>NZ_CAXUSS020000001.1:0-4481996 GCF_964254175.1 Terrabacter sp. LjRoot27 | reverse complement strand
CACCCTTTTCGCGCCAGCCATTGCTACGGCAGCCTCGATCCGCTGACGTTCACAGGCGGTGCTCACGACGCTAGTTTGGGGAGACCCCAAGCATGAGGAGAGCGTCGTGGGCACGGTGGTCATGTATGCCTCGCTGTCGGTCGACGGCTTCATCGCCGTCGAGAACGACCAGCCCGGACCGCTGTTCGACTGGTTGACCGGCGGTGACGTCGCGTTGGACGAGAGCGGGGTGCTGAAGGTGTCGCAGACGTCCTACGACTACATCCGCCCCTACTGGGACCAGATCGGGGTGACCGTCGTCGGCCGTCACGTCTTCGACCTCACGGACGGCTGGGACGGGACGCCTCCCGGCGGGATCGACCACGTCGTCGTCGTGACGCACCGGCCGGCGCCCGAGGGCTGGGACCGCGAGGCGCCGTTCCACTTCGTCGACGGCATCGAGGCGGCCGTGGCCACGGCGCAGGAGCTAGCGGGTGGCCGCCTGGTCGAGGTCGCCGCAGGCGACGTCGGTGGCCAGGTGCTCGCGGCGGGTCTGGTCGACGAGGTGCGCATGGACGTCGCACCCGTCGTGCTGGGATCGGGCAAGCGCTACTTCGGGTCGGTCGACGCGCAGCACCTCCTGGAGGACCCTGACGTCGTGCTTCAGGGCGACCGCGTGCTCCACCTGCGCTACCGGGTGCGCCGCTGACCGCCCCGGCCGCCGCGCGACTCAGTGTCCGAGCAGCCCGGCGGGATCGCGGACGAGCCCGTCGAGGGCGAGCAGCGCTGCGCCCGTGGCGCCAGGGGCCGGGTCGTCCGAGGCGACGGCGACCGTGGGGCTGACCCAGCGCGCCGACAGCACCCGTCGGCCGAGGATCTCCTCGACGCCCGGGGTGAGCAGGTCCCCGACCTGCGCCAGGTGGCCGCCGAGGACGACCGTGGGGATGTCGAGCACGTTGACGACACCCGCGAGGGCGATGCCGAGCGCCCGGGCCGCTGATCGCATGGCCCACAACGCCGGCCCGTCGCCGCCACGCGCGCGCGCCGCGAGCTCGGCCGGCGGGGTGGAGGCGCCCAGTCCCGCGGCGTCGAGCATGGCGAGCCGGCCGGCATACTGCTCGAGACAGCCGGTTGAGCCACAGCGGCAGGCGGGCCCGTCGGGGTCGACGCAGACGTGGCCGATCTCCCCGGCCCAGCCGTGGCGTCCGGTCATGACCTCGCCGTCGACGACGACCGCGCCACCGATGCCGACCTCGCCGCTGAGGTAGACGAAGTCCTGCGGCGTGCTGTCGCGTCCGGGCGCCGGATGGGCGTAGGCGTGGGCCGCGAGGTCGGCCTCGTTGCCGACCCGGAGGGTGAGGTCGCCGAGGACGGCCTCGAGCGCACGGCGGGGGTCGACGTCGTCCCAGCCGAGATTGGGAGCGCTGAGCAGACGGCCGGCCTCGGCGTCGACGATGCCGGGCAGCGCCAGTCCCGCGCCGACGACGCGACAGCCGTCAGGGGTGGCGTCCAGCACGCGGGTGGCCACCGTCGCCAGGCGGCGGAGCGTGGCGCCGGGCCGTGATCCGGCGAGGTCGGCGATGACGAGGCGCTCGGCGAGCACCGCCCCCGAGAGGTCGACGAGCCTGGCCGCGAGGTGGCCGACACCGATCTGCAGGCCGAGCGCGGCGAAGCGACCCGTCGACGCCCGCAGCGGAGTGGCCGGCCGCCCGGGCCGACCCGGCCCGCCGACGACGGACTCGACCTCGTCGAGGATGCCGCCCGCGACGAGCTCGTCGACGAGCCGCGACACGGTCGAGCGGGTCAGCGACGTGGCCACCGCGACGTCCGCGCGCGACGGCGGGGTCTCGGCGGCGAGGACGGTGCGCGCGACGAGGGCGAGGTTCGCGTGGCGCAGGCTCGCCTGGCGCAGGTTGGCCATGCCTTGACCCTAGCCGGTCCACGACGTAAGTTGCATGACAAAACTAATCCCTCTCGAGGAGTCGCAATGACGCGCCAGCCCACCCCCGACGACAAGTTCTCCTTCGGTCTCTGGACCGTCGGCTGGACCGGCACCGACCCGTTCGGCGGCCCGACGCGCCCCGTCCTCGACCCGTGGGAGTACTCCGACAAGCTCGCCGAGCTCGGCGCCTGGGGCATCACCTTCCACGACAACGACGTCTTCCCCTTCGACGCCGACGACGCGACCCGCGCGCGCATCACCGGCCAGCTCAAGGACGCGACCGACCGCGCCGGCCTGACCATCGAGATGGTCACGACGAACACCTTCAGCCACCCCGTCTTCAAGGACGGCGGTCTCACGGCCAACGACCGCGGCGTGCGCCGCTTCGGGCTGCGCAAGGTGCTGCGCGCCGTCGACCTCGCCGCCGAGATGGGCGCGTCGACGTTCGTCATGTGGGGTGGTCGCGAGGGCAGCGAGTACGACGGGTCGAAGGACCTCCACGCCGCCTTCGACCGCTACAAGGAGGGGCTCGACACCGTCGCCGGCTACATCAAGAGCCAGGGCTACGACCTGCGGATCGCCTTGGAGCCCAAGCCGAACGAGCCGCGCGGCGACATCTTCCTGCCGACCGTCGGGCACGCGCTCGCGCTCATCGCCGAGCTCGACCACGGCGACATCGTCGGCCTCAACCCCGAGACTGGGCACGAGCAGATGGCCGGCCTCAACTACACGCACGCGCTCGGCCAGGCGCTGTGGAGCGACAAGCTCTTCCACATCGACCTCAACGGCCAGCGCGGCATCAAGTACGACCAGGACCTCGTCTTCGGCCACGGCGACCTCGTGTCGGCCTTCTTCACCGTCGACCTGATCGAGAACGGCTTCCCCGGCGTGCCCGACGGGCCGCGCTACACCGGGCCCCGGCACTTCGACTACAAGCCGTCGCGCACCGAGTTCATGGACGGCGTGTGGGAGTCGGCCAAGGCGTGCATGTCGATGTACCTCCTGCTCTCCGACAAGGCCGCCGCCTTCCGCGCCGACCCGCGCACCGCGGAGGCGTGGGCGTATGCCGGGGTGCTCGACCTCGCCGAGCCGACCCTGGGTGCCGGGGAGTCGCTCGACGACTTCCTCGCGACCGACGACGGCTTCGACGCCGAGAAGGCCGCCGAGCGCGACTACGGCTTCGTCCGGCTCAACCAGCTCGCGCTCGAGCACCTCGTCGGCTGAGGCACCCGAGCGCGGCCGGCCGGCCGGCCACTCGGCCGGTCGGCCAGTCGGCAGGTCCTCGCCTCAGTCGACGCAGAGGCAGAAGGGGTGTCCGCCCGGGTCGAGGAAGACGCGGAACGACGTGCCCGGCTGGTGCTCGTGCTTCGTCGCACCGAGCGCGAGCACCTCGGGCTCGGCCGCGTCGAGGTCCTCGACCATGACGTCGAGGTGCATCTGCTGCGGCACGGCCTGGCCGGGCCACTGGGGCGCGGTGAAGTCCTCGACCTGCTGGAAGCAGATGCACTGCTGCCCGCTCTCGTCGCGGATCTCACCCCACCCGTCGGACGTCTTGACCGTCCAGCCGAGCAGGCTGCCGTAGAAGGTCGCGAGGGCCTCCGCGTCGGGGCAGTCGAGGACGAAGCTGGGGTAGCGAGCGATAGCCATGGCAGGAACGCTAGGGCGTGTCCCGGACGATCGGCGTCCGTGGCGTCGAGGACTCTCGGTCCCGCTGCACGATGACCTCGAGCTCGACGGGGACGAAGCCGAGCTCGGCGTTGACGGCCCGCATCCACCGGTTCTCGTCGTCGCTGCTCGTCCGCACACGTGCCGCGCGGCCGTGCTCGCGGGTGGCGTGGAGCGAGGCGAGCTTGACGGCCCGGCCGAGCCGGTGCCCGCGGTGGTCGGACAGCACGAGCGTCCCCTCGATCTGGGCGGGGCGCGCGGGGTCGGGGCCGACGGCGAGACCGGTCCAGGCGACGACGGAGCCGTCCGGGGCGAGGGCGACGGACTCGATCGTCGTGCGCCCCTGCTCCTGAGCGAGCGCGATCTCGGCCGCGTACTCCTCCGCGCTGACCGGCGTGGGCTGCCAGCCCAGCTCTCCGTGGGGCGCCTCCGCGTCGACGAGCCCCTTGAGCACGCCCACCTGCGCGCGCAGGTGCTCGGGGACGCCGTCGACGTGCGTCGAGATGGCGTATGCCGTGGGGTGGCCGTCGGTGTCCACCGGCAGCCGGGCGCGCGCCAGGTCGAGCTCGACGACGGTCTCGGTCGTGGCGAGGGCGTAGCCGAGCCGGTGGGCGAAGCCGCCGACGAGCTCGTCCATCGTGGCCCGAGTGGGGCGGTAGGCGCTGGCGACGAAGCGGCTGACCGTGGCGGGGGCGCTCTGCTCGGCCGCGCGGGCCAGACGACCACCCACGCCCTGTCGCAGCGAGCGGGGGTGCACGGCGACGTCGACCCAGCACGTGTCGGGGGTGTCGTGGGCCGTCTGGGCCGAGGCGATGCCGACGAGGTCGGTGCCGTCGAACGCCCCGACGAGGTGACAGGTCCACCCGGTGTCGGCGCGCCACGCGGCGAGCCGGGCCGCCTCGCCCATGGGCACCCAGCCGGGACGGACGTCGCTCGTCGCCGCCGACTCCACGGCATGCGCGGCGGCGAGCTCGATGTCGTCGCCGACGTCGAGCGGTCGGACGGTGACGGCGATGCTCATGCGGGAGAACCGTTCTCGGCGAGGGGCTGGGCTCCCGATCGTGCCTCATGCGGACGCCCGCAGCCAGCGTGAATCGGGCGGCCGGCCCCGTGGCGCTCACCCCGTGGCTACCCTCGAGGGATGGCGCACCGCATCTTCACGACGTCCTTCGCGTCGGTCTACCCGCTCTACGTCAAGAAGCTCGAGCGCAAGGGCCGCACCCAGGCCGAGCTCGACGAGGTCATCGAGTGGCTGACCGGCTTCGACGACAAGACCCTGGCCCGGCAGCTCGCCGCGGAGACGACCTTCGAGGACTTCTTCGACCAGGCGCACCTCAATCCCAACGCATCCGCGATCACGGGCACGGTCTGCGGCATCCGGGTCGAGGAGGTCGAGGACCCGCTCATGCAGAAGATCCGCTACCTCGACAAGCTCGTCGATGAGCTCGCCAAGGGCAGGAAGATGGAGAAGGTCCTGCGCAGCTGACCGCAGCTGACCGCCGCTGACCGCCGCTGACCGCGGCTCACCGCAGGCCCGGCGACACGGCATACGCCGTCTCGCCGGGAGGCGACGGGTGACTACGGGCGGAAGCGCTCCTGCAGGTCGGCGTAGCCGACCGCGCCGTCGAGGAAGCCGAGGGTGCCGGTGTCGAGCAGCTCCCGGCCGGCGCGCTCGAGCAGGCTGAGCGACGCGCGGGCGAGACTGCCGCCCAGGCTGACTCGCCTGACGCCGAGGGCGAAGAGCGTGCGCGCGTCGATGGTGTTGGCGAGGCCGGCCACGATGTTGAGCGGGCCCGGGATCGCCGCGGCGAGCCGGCGGATCGAGTCCTCGTCGACGACGCCGGGCACGAAGACGCAGTCGGCTCCGGCCTCGAGGTAGCGGCTCGTGCGCTCGACCGTCTGGGCGAAGACGTCGCCGTCGACACCGGCGAAGTACGTGTCGGTGCGGGCGTTGATGACGAAGGTGCCGCGGGGTGCCGCGACCCGGGCGGCGGCGATGCGGTCGACCGCCTCGTCGACCGGGAAGAGGCGCCCGTCGACGATGTCCTCGAGGTTGGCCCCGACGGCGCCGGTCCCGGCGGCGAGGGCCACGGTGCGGCCGACCTGCTCGGCGCTGTCGCCGTAGCCGGCCTCGAGGTCGGCGGTCACGGGCACGTCCACGGCGGCGACGATCCGGGCGATGTGGCCGAGCATCGTGTCGCGGTCCATCGCACCGCCGTCGGGGACCCCTGACGCCCAGGCGATCCCGGCGCTGGTCGTCGCGATCGCCGGAAACCCGACCTGCTCGAGGATCCGCGCCGAGCCGGCGTCCCAGGCGTTGGGCAGCACGAAGCCGGGGCCGTCGTGCAGCGCGAGGAGCGCAGCGGCCTTGTCGGACCGGGACATTGCCGTCATGGCACGGTCCGGCGCATGACGCAGTTCGTCGTGCCCTTGGGTC
Source organism: Terrabacter sp. LjRoot27 (assembly GCF_964254175.1). Classification (NCBI taxonomy): domain Bacteria; kingdom Bacillati; phylum Actinomycetota; class Actinomycetes; order Micrococcales; family Intrasporangiaceae; genus Terrabacter; species Terrabacter sp. LjRoot27. The sequence goes on along the minus strand of NZ_CAXUSS020000001.1, from coordinate 4,475,973 downwards.
GGACATAGGCGAAGCCGGTGCGCTCGAAGAGGGTGCGGGTGCCGCTGTAGAGCACGGCCTCCCGCTTGCCGCCCTTGTCGTGCGGGTAGCCCTCGACGGTGCCGCCGCCGGACGCCGCGATGAGGTCGACGACGCCCTGGAGGGCGAGGTCCGACAGGTGCTTCCGGCGGTAGCGCTTGTCGACGAAGATGCACGTGACGCGGTAGTCGGGCAGGACGTCCGTCTCGGCCTCGTACTGCTTGCGGTGGCGGATGTTGGGCAGCTCGGCGGGCGAGCCGTACTGCGCCCACGCGACGGCCTCGTCGCCGTCGAAGACGAGCGCGGCGTGCGCCCGGCCCTCCTCGACGAGGCGCTTCTTGAGGTCCCGGTTGGCGTCGTACTCGCGCCCCTTCTCCCAGCTCATCGTGTGGAACCACGTGCACCAGCAGCCACCGAAGACCCCGCCGTGCCGCTCGATCATCGCGGCGTACGCGTCCCAGGTGTCCGGCGTCAGCGCCGTGACCTCGTAGTCCGTCATCGTCCCCTCCTCGCCCTGCTCCTCGGTCGGTCCCTAGTCGTCCATGGCCTCGATGCCGAGCTCGGCCAGCTCGCCCATGCTGGAGCGGATGTGCTCGACCATCGCCTGCGGCGGCGGCTCCCAGCCGACGATCTCCTCGACGACGCGCAGCGGCTCTGTCGTGCGGTAGGAGCGGGTCGGGTTGCCGGGGAAGCGCTTGTCGGTGACGTTCGGGTCGTCCTCGATCGTGCCGACCGGCTCGACCCGGTAGACGCGCGGCGGCCCGTCGCCGCGGGCGAGCTCGGCGGCGAGCGGGGCGCCCTCGCGCGTGGCCGTGAGGTAGATGTGCTTCGACTGCCGGCCCGAACCGTAGTTGGAGCGCCACCCCGGGGTGAGCAGCTCGCCGACGGCCACGTCGGCCCGCGTCCCGTGGAAGAAGGGGCCCGGGTCGTCGACGACCCGGGGCGTCGGCGGCGGGTCGCGGAGCAGGCTGTCGAGCCGGGTCATGAGGGCGGCGACCCGGGTGTGTCCGTGCGGCGCTCGCGGGTAGCGACCGAGCACGTCGAGCAGCTCGGGCGTGGCCCGCTTGGCCGCTGCGTCGACGACGTACTCCGCGACGACGGGGTCATCGCCCCGGGCGAGCTCGGCCGCCCGGGCGGCATGGGCCGCCGCCCCGAGGATGTGGCGCACCTGCGTCGCCTTGGCCAGCGGGTGGAGGTATGCCGCCGCGGCCGCATCGCCGGCGGCGGTCGCCGCGTGCCGGGCGGGCTCGGTCGACGCCTCCTTCGCCGCGCGGTGGGCGTCCGTGGCGGCCGTCCTCTGGAGGCGCGAGCGCGGAGCGCCGTCGACGAAGGCGCGGGCGGCGTCGAGCGCGGCCGCGGGCCGCGGGTCGTCGGGCTCAGCCCGCTCGAAGAGGAGGAGGGAGGGCTCGGCGCACGACACGGCATACGCCACGACGGCGCGCAGCTCGTCCGTCGTCAGCTCGAAGTCACCGGTAGGCGTCGGCATCCTTGGGAGTTTTGCACGGGTGGCCCGGCAGCGGGCGGTCGGCCGACCGGTTTTCGGTGTTTGTGGCGCCGGGATGTCACATCGGGGGCGCGGGCGGTGTCTTCATGTCGACGCAACCCCCCACGTTCCCCCGAGGAGGAACCATGACCACCAGGATCCAGCCGAAGCCGATCACCGGCGCGTACGGCGCTGTCGTCAAGGCGTTCAGCCGCAGGATGTTCGGCCAGGTGCCGGAGTCGCTCGGTGTCATGTGGCACCACGTTCCGGCGCTCAAGGCCGGCATGCGCTTCGGCCAGCAGCTGCAGAAGTGGGACGCGTGCGACGAGGGCCTCAAGTCCTTCGCGCACATGGCCGTGGCGTCGCTCGTCGGCTGCACGTGGTGCCTCGACTTCAACTACTTCATGGCCAAGAACCACGGGCTCGACGTCGAGCGGGCGCGCGAGATCCCGCGGTGGCGCGAGTCCGACGTGTTCACGCCGCTCGAGCGGGAGGTCATGGGGTACGCCGAGGCGATGAGCCAGACGCCGCCCACCGTCACCGACGAGATGGTCGGGAGCCTCGAGGGGCAGCTCGGCTCCGCAGGGCTCGTCGAGCTGACGACGGTCATCGGCTACGACAACCTCACGACGCGCTCGAACGTCGCGCTCGGGATCGAGTCTGAGGGCTTCGCATCGGCGTGCGGGCTCAAGCCGATGGCGGAGCGCACCGCCGTACGCTCGACGGCATGAGCCGGGACCCGTTCCTCGACCACCGCAGCCTGCTCTTCACGGTGGCCTACGAGATGCTCGGCTCGGCCGCCGACGCCGAGGACGTCGTGCAGGAGACGTGGCTGCGGTGGGCCGACCTCGGCGACGAGGCGCGCGCCGAGGTGCGCGACCCGCGCGCCTACCTCGTGCGGATCGTCACCCGGCAGGCGCTCAACCGGCTGCGCACCCTCGCCCGGCGACGAGAGGACTACGTCGGCGAGTGGCTGCCGGAGCCGCTGCTCACGAGCCCGGACGTCGCCGAGGACGTCGAGCTCGCCGAGAGCGTGTCGATCGCGATGCTCACGGTGCTCGAGACGCTGACCCCGACCGAGCGGGCGGTCTTCGTGCTGCGCGAGGTCTTCGACGTGCCCTACGACGAGATCGCCGAGGCCATCGGCAAGGGGACGGCGGCGGTGCGCCAGGTGGCCCACCGCGCCCGCGAGCACGTGGCGGCCCGTCGTCCCCGGGTGGCGGTCGACCGGTCGGAGCAGGAGCAGGTGCTCGAGCGCTTCATGGCCGCGGTGACGACCGGTGACGTGCAGGGCCTGCTCGACGTGCTCGCCCCCGACGTCGTCCTCGTCGCCGACGGCGGCGGGCTGGTGCAGGCCGCGCGGCATCCGGTCACCGGCGCCAAGCGGGTGGCGAACTTCCTCTCGGCCTTCCCCCGCGTCAGCGAAGGCGCGCAGATCGCGACGCTGTCGCTCAACGGTGGACGCGCGGTGCGGATCGACCTGCCGGTCTTCGGCACGACGGTCGTGAGCGTGGACGTCGAGGACGGCCGGATCACCCACGTCTACGCGATGCGCAACCCGACGAAGCTCGAGCGGCTGGGGCAGGAGGCCGAGCTGAGCCGCTGACTCCGCCTCACGGCATACGCGATCGGTGACGGTCGCGTGTGCCGTCGGAGCGCTCGCCGCTGTGACCGATGCGGCATGCTCGAAGCATGGTCGAGCCTGCTGACTGGTTGCTGACCCGGGCCGAGCGCGGCAACCCGACGACCCGGGTCGACGAGCTCCACGGTGACCGGGCGTGGTCCGAGGGCAACCACGTGCGTCCGCTCATCCACGGCGCGACGTACTTCCGCGCGCTCCACGACGCGCTCGAGGCGACGGGACCGGGCGACCTCGTGCTCTTCACCGACTGGCAGGGCGATGGCGACGAGCGGCTGACCGGCGAGCCCGGCAGCGAGGTGGTCGAGGTGCTCTCCCGCGCGGACCAGCGCGGCGTCGTCGTCTACGGGCTCGTGTGGCGCTCGCACCTCGACCGGACCGGCTTCTTCGCCGCGGAGAACCGTCACCTCGGGGAGCAGCTGGAGAAGCGGGGCGTGAAGGTGCTGCTCGACATGCGGGTGCGCTCCGGTGGCTCGCACCACCAGAAGTTCGTCGTCATCCGGCACCGTGACGACCCGACCCGCGACGTGGCGTTCGTCGGCGGGATCGACCTCGCGCACAACCGGCGCGACGACGCGACGCACGAGGGTGACCCGCAGTCCCAGCGCCTCACCGACGAGTACGGCGCGCACCCGCCGTGGCACGACGTCCAGACGGCGATCCAGGGGCCCGCGGTCCACGACGTCGAGACGGTGTTCCGGGAGAGGTGGGAGGACCCGACGCCGTTGTCGCGGGCTCCGTGGCGACGCGCGGCCGACAGGGCCCGCGGTCTGGCCAGCTCGCCGGCGCCGCTCCCCGAGCAGTGGCCACCTCCGCCGCCCGCCGGGGACCACACGGTGCAGCTCCTCCGGACCTATCCCGACCTCAGGCACGGCCGGGACTATCCCTTCGCCAGGGGTGGCGAGCGCAGCGTGGCGCGCGGCTACGCCAAGGCGGTGCGGCGGGCGGAGCGCCTCGTCTACGTCGAGGACCAGTACTTCTGGGGGCACGACGTGGCGCGCGTCTTCGAGGAGCAGCTGCGGACGCAGCCGGGCCTGCACCTCGTCGTCGTCATCCCGCTCGTCCCCGACCTCGACGGGGTCAACCGCGTGCCGCAGCTGCTCGGTCGTGACCGGGCGATCGCCCGGCTCACGGCGGTCGCTCCCGGGCGCGTGGCGGCATACGGGATCGAGAACCATGCGGGCGTTCCCGTCTACGTCCACGCCAAGGTCTGCGTCATCGACGACACGTGGGCCGGGATCGGCTCGGACAACTTCAGCCGCCGCTCGTGGACGCACGACTCGGAGCTGTCGGCCGTCGTGCTCGACGAGGCGTATGCCCGCGACCTGCGGCTCACGCTCGCGGCCGAGCACCTCGACCGGCTGAAGGCGGTGAGAGACCGCGGTCTCGAGGCGGCGATGGGCGACTGCCTCGATCCCGCGGGGATGTTCGAGGCCTACGCGACCCGTGCCGCGGAGCTCGAGGCCTGGCACGCGGGCGGCAGGTACGGGGAGCGGCCGCCGGGGCGGTTGCGTCCGCTGCCGATGCCGCAGCTCACGGCTCGTGAGCGCAGATGGGCGGCGCCGCCACTCGACCTGGTCCACGACCCCGACGGACGACCGAAGGTGCTGCGCGAGGCCGACCGCTACTGATGGTCGTCGGGGACCGACCTGCGCGCGCTGGTTAGTGTTGCCGGCATGCGTACGGTCGTCATCGGCGGGACTGGTCACATCGGCACCTACCTCGTCCCGAGCCTCGTAAGGGCCGGGCACGAGACCGTCGTCGTCAGCCGGGGGACGAGCCTCCCCTATCGCGACGACCCGCTCTGGGACCGGGTCGAGATGGTCACGCGCGACCGGGAGGCCGCGGAGCGCGAGGGCCGGTTCGGCACGTTCGTCGCCGACCTCGGGCCCGACGCGGTCGTGGACCTCACGTGCTTCACGACCGCCCAGGCCGAGCAGCTCGTCGAGGCACTCGACGGCCAGCACGTGGTCCACACCGGCAGCATCTGGTCCTACGGTCCCAGCACGCTCGTGCCGACGACCGAGGACGCCCCCAAGCGCCCCTACGGCGACTACGGCATCGGCAAGCGTTCGGTCGAGCAGTACCTCATGGGCCAGGACCGGGTGCGGGCCAGCGTCGTGCACCCCGGCCACATCAGCGGTCCCGGCTGGATGCCCATCGGACCGGCGGGCAACGTCGACCCCGCGGTCATCGAGTCGCTGCGCGCCGCCGGCTCGTGCACGCTGCCCGACCGGGGTGGCGAGACCATCCACCACGTCCACGCCGAGGACGTCGCGGCGCTGCACCAGGCCTGCGTCGAGCAGCCCGACGACGCTGCGGGCGAGAGCTTCAACAGCGTCTGCACGCAGGCCCTGACCCTCCGGGGCTACGCCGAGCTGCTCGCGCGCCACTTCGGCCACGAGCCCCGGATCGACTTCGTGCCGTGGGCCGACTTCGTCGACGGTCTCGACCCCGAGCAGGTCGCGCTGACCGAGGACCACCTGGGCCGGTCGCCGATGTTCTCGATGGACAAGGCTCGCGACCTGCTCGGCTTCGTCCCCCGGCACAGCGTCACGGACACGGTCCTCGAAGCCGTCGACGCGTGGGTGGCGTCCCGCTAGGAGCGGGAGGTACGCCCGGAGCTGGAGCCGCTCAGGCGTGGCCGCTGAGCTGGCCCAGGCGGGTGGCGAGGGCGTCGACCATGGCGCCGGCGCGCTTCTCCGGGAGGGGCGACTTGCGGTCGCCGCCCTGGCTGGAGACGGGCAGCACGTCGATCGAGAGCTTGGCGCCGCCGGCCAGGGCGCGCAGGGCGTCGACCTTGTCGCCGAAGGGCGTGCCGCTGCCGGGCGAGTAGTAGTGCACGGCCTCGTCGACGTCGTCGGGGTAGAGGTCGGTCTTCGTCACGGCGATGATGAGCCAGATCGGCTTGCTGCGGCGCACGGCCAGCGAGGCGATGCGGTGCGAGGTGATGGTCCAGTCCTCGAGCTCGGCGACGAGCTGCTCCTCGCGGGTCGAGGTGGCGACCCCGCTCGTGCCGCCCGCCCGGCGCGGAGTGGCGTAGCCGTTGGCGACCACGTGGATGAGCCCGTCGACCGGCTCGTCGTGGAAGACCTCGTCGAGGGCCGCGAGGCGGGTGGCCGCGTTGTCGCCGGGGACGACGAGGAAGCGGAAGCCGTGCAGCTTGGCGCCCTTGCGGGTGCGGCGCTCCATGGTGGCCGAGCCGACCTCGGCAGCGGCGTCGTCGGTCGAGCGGCGCGAGAGCCGGTCGACGAGCTGGCTCTTGCCGACGCCGGTCATGCCGGTCACGGCGACCATCGGGTAGCGGTCGCGCAGCAGCCGGCTCAGGCGCTCGGGGGCCTGGGCGAGAGCGGTCAGCAGACCGGTGGCGACGGTCGCGCCCAATGCGGTGCGACTCGACGTCGGCAGGATCGTCCTGATCCGGGATGAAGTCTGAGACACGGTGCCTCCTCGGCGTGCTGGGCTGGGGCCAGTTGACCCTAGAGCCTACGTTCCGTACCCATGCCGGCGGTGCCCGCACCGTGGGCAACGAACAACACCCCGTCCTGGCGAGAGGACAGGGTGTTGCGTCTCCGACTCTAGTCCGATGCCGCCGGGTGTGGTGACGGGGCTGTGGGTGGTGCGGGCGCGGGTGGTGGTGCGGGGTCGGCGGCGAGCCGGCCGCGCAGGGCCCGGCCGACGGCGGAGCCGACGAGCAGGCCGAGCGAGATGGCGATGGCCACGCCGAGCAGGCCGAGCGCGACGTCGGTGGCCGACTCGCGTCCGGCGGCCAGCTCGGTGACGCCGACGAGGCCGAGGCTGCCGGGGACGAGCAGCCAGAAGGCGGGGAGGAAGAGCACGAGGCGCGGCAGCTGCGGGCGGCGCAGCTCGACGACGCTCGCGCCGAGGCTTGCCGCGATGGCGCCGAGGAAGCCGCCGAGGGCGATCGAGCCGAGCTCCTGCCCGGCGACCTGGGCGCCGAAGGCGAGGCTGAGCACGAGCAGGACCCAGCCCTGCATGCGCAGCGGGACGCCCTCCATGAGGCAGATGCTCGCGCCGATGAGGATGAGGCCGACCACGGCGCCGGCCCAGCCGATCTCGTCGACGCGGAGGTTGACGAGGGTCGAGGTCGGCACGCGGAGCAGGGCGGTGGCCATGAGCAGGCCGAGGGCGAAGAGGCCGAGCTGCGCGAGGCCGTAGGTCAGGCGGGCCGAGCCGGCCTGCATGTGCCCGGACGCGAGCTCGGACATGCCGTTGACGACGAGCGCCCCGGGGAGCAGGACCGCGAGCGGGGGCAGGACGGTGCGGAGCGGTCCCTCGAGCAGTCCGGCGTTGGCGGCGCCGAAGACGGCGAGGGACACGGCGAAGGCGGCGAGCGTCGGGAGCAGCGCCTTGACGACCTCGTAGCGCTCGGCGAGCTGGACGAGTGCGAGGACGATGAGGGCCCCGACTGCTGCTGCGGCGATGTTGGCCCAGCCGGGCTGGAGGATCAGGGCGATGCCGACGGCGAGCACGGGCCACGCGAGGGCGACGAGCCAGGCGGGCTGCTGGACCGGGCGCATGGCCGTCGCGGCGAGCTCGTCGCGGGCGGCGGCTGGGCCGAGCTCGCCGTGGACGAGCTGGTGGCGGATGAGGCGGACGCTCGCGGACTGGTGCAGGCGCAGGCCGGGAGGCGCCGAGCGGAAGGTCGACGGGCCGCCCGAGGTGAGGCTGACCATGAGGCCGGTCGGACCGACGGCGGTCTGGACCTCGGGGTAGCCGAGGCGGGCGCTCACCTCGGTGAGCTCCTCCTCGATCTCCTGCACCGGCTGTCCGGTGGCGATCATGGCGGTGCCGAGCTCGGCCAGCAGGGCGCGGGTCTCGGTCTGCCGGTCCGCGTCGTCCTGCATGGTCGTCATCATGTCAGCGGACGAGGCGCCCTGAAGAAAAAGTCGGGCCGGGCTGCATCCGGACGCATCCCCCATGCGGAAGAGGTGTTGATGGGTGACTCGCACCCACCAACAGAAAGGGATGTCTCATGAAGCGCATTCTCGCCACGGGGTCCATCGCCGTTCTCGCCATGGTCGGCTTGGCCGGCAGCGCCAACGCAGCACCGTCCGACTCGGCGTGCTTCGGCCAGGTGCACAAGACGGTGAACAGCGGCGGAGTCCCCGGCGTGGACAACGTGGGGCAGCTCGTTCAGGCCGTCGGCGGGGGCCAGGCCAAGAACGCAGTCGCGGAGTCTCTCTGCTGAGAGGCCGGCTCCTCACCAAGTGAATGACAGCGGCGGCTCGGATCCTGACACCCTCGGACCCGAGCCGCCGCTTCGCGTGCCCCGCGCTGGTGGGCGTCACGTCACGCGGCGAGCCGCGCCCAGAACTGGCGGATGTGCGAGGCCAAGGCCTCCGGCTGCTCGAGTGGGACCAGGGTGCGGGCCTGCTCCACCGTCACCGCCGTGGCGTCGGGCGCCGCGGCTGCGGCATCCTCGGCGTCCTGCGGGCGCCAGTCGCCGCGGTCGTCGGAGGCCACGAAGAGGCTCGGCACGGTGAGGTCCGCGAGCTCAGCAGTGACGTCGACCCGGTTGAGGATGAAGGACCGGACGGCCAGGGCCATGCTGCGGTGGGTGGGGCGCGCCAAGGACTCCTCCACCGCCTGACGCAGAGGCGCGCTGTCTCGCGAGGCGTCGGTGAGCATGGCCGTGAGGATCGCCGTGCGCACCGGCCCCACGGGCCCCGCAGCCCGAAGGACCGGGAGCAGGAGCGTGATCTGCCGCCGAAGCGGGGCGTCGACAGGCTGGGCGGGTGAGCTGACGGCCACGAGACTGCGCAGCACTCCCGGTCGCGCCGCGAGCTTGAAACCGACGTGCCCGCCGAAGGCGTTGCCGACCCAGTCGACCGGGCCATCGACGCCGAGCCCGGCGAGCAGGTCGGTGGCAGCGTCCGCGGCGCCGGCGATGTCGCTGGCCTCGCGCAACGACTCGCTGAGGCCCAGCCCGGGCGGGTCGACGAGCGCGTAACGCCGGTCCCGAGGCAGCAGCGGCACCACGGGGTCCCACGTGTGGCTGTCGACGAACATCGAGGACCACAGGACGGTCGTGGGGCCCTGCCCGACCAGACGGACGTGAAGCCGGCCGAGCCGGGTGGGCACGAGGGCGGTGCTCTCGGCGAGCGTTGGGTCGCTGCCGGAAGCGGGGGTGTGGGGGTCCATCGACTGCTCCTTGCGTGAGTTGATCTTAATGAGACTGACATGAATATATTGAGGTTAGCATTGGTCGCATGAAAGATGGGGCGGCGCGGGCCTACCGGATGACGGCCCGAGCGGAAGCGGCCGAGCAGACCGGCCAGCGGATCATCGACGCCATGCTCGGGCTCTACGCCGACGTCCCGTACGACCGCATCCGGCTCGAGGACGTCGCTGCCGCGGCCGAGGTCACGGTGCAGACGGTGATCCGGCGCTTCGGCACGAAGCACGGGCTCCTCGCCGCCACGGTCGAGCGCGAGCTCTCCCGCCTTGCCGCCGACCGGGCGGCCGCCGTGGGGGAGAGCCCCGAGGCCACGCTGCACTCGCTGGTCCGCTACTACGAGAACCACGGCGCGCTGATCCTCAAGCTCTACGCCGAGGCGGGCCAGGCGCCCGGTGTGCCGGAGCTCGCTGCACGCAGCCGCAGCTACCACGTGAGCTGGTGCCGGCAGGCTTTCGCCGAGCGCCTCGACGGCATTCACGACACAGCGACTCGAAAGCGCCGGCTGGCCCAGGTCGTCGCCGTCTGTGACGCCACGACGTGGCGGATCCTCCGGTTCGACGGCGGGCTCTCGGCCAGGCAGACCGAGGAGGCGCTCCGCGAGATGCTGCTCCCCCTGCTCTCGCCAGTCGGGGCGTGACCGGCGCCCGAACAGTGGTGCGGCATCGGTGATTGGATCGAGGCATGCGCATCTTCTTCACCGGCGGCAGCGGCAAGGCCGGCAAGCACGTCGCGACGTTCCTCGCCGAGCAGGGGCACCAGGTCACGAACGCCGACCTCGTGCCGCTACGGCATACGGCCGTTGACGACCTCAGGGTCGACCTGACCGACGCCGGCGAGGTCTACTCGGCGCTCGCGGGTCTGGCGCGCTTCGACGAGCTGGACCTGCCGGCCAAGCCGGCCTACGACGCCGTCGTGCACTTCGCCGCCGTGCCGGCGATCCTGCTCACGTCGGAGGCGAAGACGTACGCGACGAACGTGCTCAGCACGTACAACGTGCTCGAGGCGGCCACGCGGCTCGGCGTGCGCAAGGTGATCTTCGCGTCGTCGGAGACGACGTACGGCGTGTGCTTCGCCCAGGGCGAGCGGCGGCCGCTCTACGTGCCGGTCGACGAGGAGCACCCGACGGTGCCGGAGGACTCCTACGCGATGTCGAAGGTCGCCAACGAGGTGACGGCGCGCTCCTTCCAGGCCCGCACCGGTTTCGACATCTACGGTCTGCGCATCAACAACGTCATCGAGCCGCACGAGTACGCCGAGATGTTCCCGCCGTTCCTCGAGGACCCGGCGCTGCGGCGGCGCAACATCTTCGCCTACATCGACACCCGCGACCTCGGCCAGATGGTGGCGCGCTGCCTCGAGGTCGACGGGCTGGGCTACGAGGTCTTCAACGTCGCGAACGCCGACATGTCCGTCGCCGCGACGGCCGACGAGGTGCGCGAGCGCTTCTACGACGGGGTGGAGCTGCGGCGGCCGATGGGACGCAACGAGACCTTCTACTCCATCGACAAGGCCCGCGACCTGCTCGGCTACTCGCCGCAGCACTCGTGGCGCGACGTCCTGACGGACCCGCACGCGTCGTGAAGGCCGTCGTCTACGACGACTACGGGCGTATGCCGCAGCTGCGGGACGTGCCGGAGCCCGAGTGTCCGTCGGGCGGGGTCGTCATCGCCGTCAAGGCGACGGGCGTATGCCGTTCGGACTGGCACGCGTGGAAGGGGCACGACCCGGTGTCGTTGCCGCACATACCGGGTCACGAGCTCGCCGGTGTCGTGGCGTCGGTAGGGGCCAGCGTGCGGGATTGGGCCGTCGGCGACCGGGTGACGGTGCCCTTCGTGTGCGGGTGTGGTGTGTGCTCGTGGTGCCTGGCCGGCGAGGCGCAGGTGTGCCCGGACCAGACGCAGCCCGGCTTCACGGGGCCGGGGTCGTTCGCCGAGCTCGTGCCGATCCACGGCGCCGACACGAACCTCGTGCGGCTGCCGGACTCGGTCGACTTCGTGACGGCTGCGTCGCTCGGGTGCCGGTTCGCGACGGCGTTCCGGGCTCTGACGACCCACGGCCGTCTCGGTTCTGGCGAGTGGCTGGCCGTGCACGGGTGCGGCGGGGTCGGCCTGTCGGCGGTGATGATCGGGGTGGCGCTCGGTGCGCAGGTTGTCGCCGTCGACGTGAATCCAGCTGCGCTGGAACGGGCTTCGTCTCTGGGGGCTTCTGCGGTCGTTGATGGTGGGGCTGTTGGGGACGTGGCGGCGGCGATCCGGGAGGTCACGGATGGCGGCGCCCATGTCTCCATCGACGCATTCGGTTCGCCCGAGCTGGCGGTCGCTTCGGTGCGCAGCCTTCGACGCCGCGGTCGGCACGTGCAGGCCGGACTGCTGCTAGGCCCCAAGTCCACCCCGCCGATCCCGATGGACCTCGTGATCTCCCAGGAGCTCGAGATCTACGGCTCCCACGGCATGCCCGCCCGCGACTATCCGGCGATGCTCGCCCTGATCGAGGACGGCACCCTCCGCCCAGCCGACCTCGTCGGCCACGTCATCGGCCTCGACGAAGCCAGTGCCGCCCTGGCCACCATGGATCACCCGTCAGCCGCCGGGATGACCGTGGTGAGTCTTGACGACAGCCGCCCCGGGGAGGGGTAGGGCCGTGGACGTCCGGGTCGGCCTGTGCGGGTGGACGGTCTCGCAGGCGTCGTATGTGCGGCGATTCCCGGTCCTCGAGGTGCAGAACACGTTCTACGACCCGCCGGCGGACGCTGTGCTGACGCGCTGGCGGACCCAGGTGCCGGCCGACTTCGAGTTCACGATGAAGGCGTGGCAGATCGTCACCCATGAGTCCAACAGCCCCACCTACAGGCGGCTGAAGCAGCCTCTGCCTGAGAGCGCCCATGGGCAGGTGGGAGGGTTCCGGACGACGCCCGAGGTCCTTGCGGGGTGGGAGCGAACTCTCGAGTGCGCCCGCGTCCTGCGGGCCAGCGCCGTGCTGCTCCAGTGCCCGAAGAGCTTCCGCCCGACGGCGGACAACATCGGTCGGCTCCGGAGCTTCCTGTCGCAGGTGGAGCGGCCGGCCGGTCGGCTGCTCTGGGAGCCCCGCGGCGAGTGGCCCCGGCAGCTGCTCGAGGAGCTCTGCGCCGAGCTGGATCTCGTGCACGTCGTGGACCCAATGCAGACCGAGACAGTGACACCGGAGCAGACCTACTACCGCCTGCACGGCACCACGGGCTCGCGCCACGTCCACACCGACGATGAGCTCCGTCGGCTCCGAGATCTGGTCGACGGCCGACCGACTCCCTACGTGATGTTCAACAACCTGCCCCGGACCGGTGACGCAGAGCGGTTCCTCGCCCTGCTCGACCGCGACGCCGGCTGAGCACGCTGGCCTGACCTCTCGTGCGCTGTGCAGGCTTCCTTGTCTCCCCTCCCGGAGTGTGGTTGCGTGGCGATACCGTCCCCGCCGCCCGGCGAGGCGCCACGACGAGGTGGTAGCGATGGGCACGACGTACGACTACGTGATCGTGGGGGCGGGATCGGCAGGAGCCGTGGTCGCTGCCCGGCTGAGCGAGGACCCACAGGTCCGGGTGTGCCTGCTCGAGGCCGGCGGCCCGCCGCCGCCCGCCGAGCTGGTGCCGGCCGCGGTGGCGAGCCTGCAGAACGACCCCGCGACCGACTGGATGTACAACGGCGACCCGGGCGGGGTCGGGAAGGGCCTGGTCGGCGGCCAGATGATGGTGCCGAGGGGCAAGATGCTCGGCGGCTCCTCGGGACTGAACTACATGGCATACGTCCGTGGACACCCCGGCGACTTCGACGCGTGGGCCGCTTCGGGTGCGGACGGCTGGTCCTACGAGGAGGTGCTGCCCTACTTCCTCAAGTCCGAGGGCTTCGTGGACAGTCCTGAGCTGCACCCCGACCGCGAGATGCACGGACACCACGGTCCGGTGGGGGTGTCGGTGCGCCAGCCGATCCTGCGCGCGTCGAACCAGTTCGTCGAGGCCGCCGGGGCGGCGGGCCTCAAGCAGGGTGACTACAACGGTCGCGACCGCCTCGAGCCCGAGGGGGTGGCCTCGCTCTTCCAGACCACGACGAAGGACGGCCGGCGCAGCTCGACCTTCCACGCCTACCTCGAGCCCGTGATGGGTCGGGAGAACCTCACCGTCGTCACCGGCGCGCTCGTGGAGCGCGTCCTGCTCGAGACGAACGGTGAGGTGGTCCGGGCGACCGGGGTCGCCTACCGCACCGAGCAGGGCGTCAGCGAGGAGGTCGCCGCGGGCACCGAGGTGGTGCTGTGCGCGGGTGCCATCGGCTCGCCGCACCTCCTGCTGCTCTCGGGAGTCGGGGCTCGCGACGAGCTCGCAGCCGTCGGAGTCGAATGCGTCGTCGACCTCCCGGACGTCGGGCGCCACCTCAAGGACCACCTCCACACGCCCTTGATGTTCGCGGCCGACGGCATCGGCGAGACGATGCTCGACGTCGCCATGTCTCTCGGCCCGGACGCGCTTCGGGCTCCGGCCGGTCCACTCCCGGCCGACCCTGCCGACGACGGCGACCTGCCCGAGCCCTTGGCTGCTGCCAAGGCCGAGGCAGAGCGACGCATCGGCGAGTGGTTCACCACCGGCCGCGGGCTCGCGTCATCCTCGCTCTACGACGCCGTGGCGTTCTTCTCCACCGGGCTGGGCGACGCGCACACCCACGACGCGCAGATCGGCTTCCTCGCGACCGGCTACACGCCGCCGATCTGGGAGGGCGTCTTCCGGCTCCCGCCGTCCGCGTTCTTCGAGGACCCCGAGTCCTTCCTCGACCCGACGCGCGGCCAGGTGGTCCTGCTGCCCAACCCCGTGCAACCCCATTCCGAGGGCGCCGTGACGCTGACCAGCGCGGACCCGGCCGTCCCACCGCGGATCGAGCTCAACTACTTCGACGACCCCCATGACGTGACGGTGATGATCGCCGTGATGCGCAGGGCCCTCGAGATCGCGAAGGGCTGGCCCGGCGGTGGTTTGGGTGCCCCCGTCATCCCACCGCACCTGGCGCGGGCCCATGGCCACGAGGCCGGCTCCGAGCTGAGCGACGCGCTGCTGGAGGACCTGGCCCGCCACTACGCGCTGACCGTCTACCACGTGACGTCGACGTGCCGGATTGGTGACGTGGTCGACCCGCGGCTGCGGGTTCGCGGTATCGAGGCCCTGCGCGTGGCCGACGCCAGCGTCATGCCGAACGTCGTCAGCGGAAACACGAACGCCGCGACGATCATGATCGGCGAGAAGGCAGCCGAGCTGATCGCCGGCGAACATGGCGTCCACCTCCACGAGCTGGTCGGCTGACGGCTGGGAGGCCAGCGGAAGAACTGACCGACTCTAATCGACCGGGGAACATAAGCGTCCGCCGGTGCGAGCGAGCCCCTCGTCCGGCTCTACCGGGCGAAGACGTTCGCGAGCTCGCGGCGCTGAGCACGCGCTAGAGGACGGCGCGTCCGGATTGTCGACGCGACGGTCCATTCGCGGCGGGATGACGCATCCCTGAGGGCAATCGCGCCACAATCGTCCTCCGGGGCGATTACCCCGCCCCGGGTGCGACACCCAGGCTGGATATCTCGACAACTTCGCCGACATGTCGCCGCGTCACGTGGAGATCCCCAGAGGGTGCCCGCCCGCAGGCCGGTCCCCCGCGGTTCGGCTCAGGTCCGCTAGACCCTATGTCCCCCACCGAGTGACTAGGGTGGCGGGCATGACTGAGTGGCTGTGGAGCGCACTCGGAGGTCTGGTCGTTGGGTTTCTAACGGGTGTGGTCGCAAGCTTCTTCGAACCCGTGCGGCATGTCGCCGAGCGGCTGGGACGCCGGACTTTCGAACGCAGTCCCTTGGACGTCAACGTCGAGACCGATCTGGGGATCATTTGGGCGGGGAGCCCTGACTGGAATGCTGCCTGCTTCTGGGTGCCAGACACAGGTCCACTTGGCGCGCCTCCCGGCACACTGGCGGAGTGGCAGAAGTGGGTTGCGGGCCACGGCGGTTACGACAGTGGTACTTCTACGGTCCTGCTGACCGTCGTTGCCCGCTCCAAGGTGACCGTCGTGATCAGCCCGCCGCTCGTAACGGCGACGTCACACCCTCTCCCGGCCGGGCGCTACCTCGCCCGCCCGACCGCCGGGGCTGAGGTCCATCCGTTGGGCTTCGATATCAGCCTCATGGACGCTGGGCAGAGCTGGGTCACCTTGTCGGATATCGACGGACCGCGGTTCGCGCCTCTCAGTTGGTCACTGAGCGAAGGGCAAGTCGAGCGGTTCTTTCTGAAGGTCACCCCGGAGAACGGGAGGCTGTGGCGGTGGCGTCTTCAACTTCCGCTCATTGTTGACGGACGGAGGATCCTTCATGACGTTGACAACGACGGGGAAGACTTCGTTGTGGTGGGCCACCCCCCAGACATCGATGACCAACTATACGTCGAAACCGAGTGGAAGGCGCGCTCTGAGCTCTAAGAGCGCCTTCTATCCCCTGGGGCCACAGTCACGCCGACCCCGTCCGAGTTATGGACGACACGGCACGGGCGCGAAGCACCTTTCAAGTCTTGTCCCACTCAGCACGGCAAACTTCAACCAATAGCGCGACGCCCGCTACCAGGCCAGCAGTCACATAGATCCAAAGCGGCGGATCTGGGATCAGTGCTGTAGGCATAAGGCCTATTCCTAGCGAGAGCGCTAGAACTGCTAACCGAAGTAGTGCGACCCGCGCGAACACAGTCGTGTTAATCCAAGCGATGTACAACGATAGTCTTGCAGCCTGCTGCTTGGGCGCCATCGAGGCGACCAAGGGGTCTCCGTCGATAGTTCTTTTGCCCAAGTAGCCCAAATAGCCTGCAGCCAACCCGATGCTGCAGGCAATCGCGATCATCGGTATCATGACATGAGCAGGAATCGTCTGCGTCGTGCTGTCTCTGTAAAACAGCGCAGTTAGGCCAGTTTGTACTGTACCTATGGTCGCCGCGGTCTTCACTACAAGTTCTGCGCGCTTGACCGATCGATCAACGGCTTGGGCCGCGCTCGTAAGATACGCGCTCTGGACCGCTTCTCTCAATCTGTCTTCGGCCTGAACTGCCTGGATTTCCTTGGCTGAGTTTGAGATCCGTTCTGCCGAGATCGCGTCCAGTTCCTTGAGGCGTCGCTCAATTTCGAATTCGACTCGGGCCTTGAAAAGCGTCTCGGCTCCTCCATCCACTCCAGCAGGCGGCGTCGGCCAACTCCCCATGGCGGTGTCCATCACTGACCGCCCATTCCTTCAAATGTAAAGTCGTCGTCGACCTGGCTCCCCAAGGTAGTGTGGAGAGGTTCTGTCTGATGAACAAGGCCCCAGTCGGGATCCTCGACGAACTCGCTTTTCGGGAACTGCTTCATCTCAAGTCGGCAAAAGATCTTCTCATTACTCAAGGACCATGCCCCCAGTCAAATGTTGGAGTGCCTGCGCACGTGAGTCTTCGCAGTCGACCTGGTTTACAAATTCCAAGATCTCAAGGCGAATTCCGTGCCGGTCTACCCTAGCCCCAAGGAGCCACGAGAACGAGCAAAGCGCTTGAACGGTTTCGGCCTGATTCAGGCGAAAGCGGTGTGTTGCAGCCTGCCGTACCATCGGCCAATAATGCGCGACATGCTTGGTCCGGCGTCGATCCAGCACGGTCACAGCAGCATCCAAGTCTGCAGTTTTGGTGCCGCGCAGCAACAATCGCGGGCTAACCAAATGCGGCCAGCGATCCGCCAGTACCTTCAACGATTCGTTCTTGTCGTTGGACACGGCCGCCGCCGACACGAGGTTGAAATGGGTGAGAATCGATTTATGCGACATGCGGCTAAAGGGGAGGAGTGCTCGCGCTCGCCACCTCGGCGCGCTGATTTTGCTGGCGATATTACGCAGTTCACGGAACGACCGGTCATCGTCGCGCATTCTTGAGGAATATGCCATGGTCACCAGCGCCGTGGCCTTGGCCGCATCACTGTCTAGCGTCCGCACCAGCCCAATTAAGTTCTGCCAGTGGCCCTGTGAAACGTACCAGCTCCACCTCGCGAGGCACGCCGCCATCTCGCGTGACGGTAGTACATCCGCGATGGCGCCAAGCGCAGTGGCTGATGCCAAATCAGCCTGAATTGTGCCGCGAGCGTAGACCAGACAATTCTCCAAGATTTCAAGCCTTCGGGGGATATCTGGTACGTCTGCACACACGGCCAAGGCGGCCGCGACGTCTTCTCCGTCATCGGGGAGATGTCGCATGAGCGCCTGCGCGAGCAGCATCTTTGCATCGTAGTAGGCTCGATATTCGAGGGGTAGATCGTCCGCGCGCAACTTCGTCTGAGGAAAGCACCGCTCTGCTTCTGCTATCAGTCGCTCGAACGCTGCATCTTGATCGCTAAGGTTCGAGATCACGCGCTGAGCCGCCTTCAAATTACCATTGGCCAGCTGCCAGTCGAACAGAACTTCAGCGTCCCGGATGTGGATAGGATCCATTGAGTCCGTAGGGACGCCTCGCTCTAACATTATTTGGAGGTCAACGTCACCGATACTCCCACTCCCGACGCGCTCCGCGAGTAGGCTCTTTGCTTCGCGTTCCAGGCCTTCGTCGATTCCGTATGAGCTAGCCAAATCACACATGAGGCGTGTCATATCGGGCCCCTCGGGGATCAGTGCTAGTCCGACCCGTAGCCGAGAAATGAAGCTTTCGCGCGCGGCAGAAGGTGCGATGGACACCAACGAGATAAGCGCAGAGCATCTGGTGGCCGGCTGACTGAACCGGTCGACGATGTCGAGAGCCCTCGCAAGGAAGGCAGTGTCAAGCGTCTCTTGGGCTGCGACAGGCCGCAGGCGGGTAGCGGGTCGGCTGCGGAACATCCGCGAAGTATGGCATTTGCGACGAGCGGGTGTGATCCCTTGGGCGCATGTCGACGGACATCCTGCCCAGTTGGCTTGCCAAGCATTGCAGTGGATCCCCTTGAGCAGTGCTCTGGTGTCAGGCTTCTGAGCGCCAAGACGCCAGCCCAGCAGGGCCGGGATGGGTTGGCGCCCCCTAATGGGTGGGCTGGTTCGCCCCTAGCCTGATTGGGCAGTATGCCGCACGTCCTGGGGCGCGCCCTATCTGGGCGGAATCGACGCTGGTGGCCCCAGCTAGTCAGACACCGGCGACGTAGGCGGTGAGGAAGTGGACGCCGTGTCGGTCGAGGTTGCCGCGGGCGCGGTCGTAGTGCTCGGTGGTGCGCGGATCGGCGTGCCGGGCCAGGATCTGCGCGTCCCGGAAAGGGACGCCGGCGTCGAGCGCGTTGGTGATGGCTGCGTGCCGTAGCGAGTGAGGACTGACGTGCCGCGGGATGCCGGCAGTCTTCGCGATCCGCGCGACCATTCGGTAGACGTCGCGTCGGTCGATCGGCTTACCGGAGACCGGCCGTAGCACGAGTGGTCCGGAGGTGCGTTGGCCTCGGCAGGCCTCGAGTGCCCGAAGCACGGGAACGGTGACCGGCATGGTGGCGGGCTTGTTGCCTTTGCCGACCAGGTGCAGAACGCGGTGGCCGCGGAGGGTGTCGGCGTAGTCCTCGATCCGCACGGCCGCGGCTTCCGATGCCCGGAGGGCGTTGATGCCGAGCAGGTAGGCCAAGGCGCCGTGGTGGACGGTAATGGTCTGGGCGACTTGGAGGAAACGGATCAGCTCGAGCCGGTCCAGTCCTTGGGTGCGGGACTCGTCGCGGTGGATCTTGGGCAGTCGGGCGTAGACGGCTGGGTCGGCAGTGATGAGGCCGTCGATGTGGGCGAAGCGGAAGTAGCCGCGGACGGCGTGCATCATCGTGACGACGGAAGAATCCATCAGGCCCCGCTCGCCGAGGTGACGGACGTAGAGCTCGATGTGTGCTCGCTGGATCCCGAGGAGCGGGTCGAGCCCGCCGATCTCGCACCACGCGAACCACTCCCGCAGCTGGAACGCGTAGAGGGAGTGCGTGCGCCCGGCGTAGCGCGCCAGGAAGGACACGGCGGCGAGTTGGGCCCTGGACATGGTCGCGGGCTGGAACGGTGAAAGGGTGGACGGGCCGGACATGAAGTCACCTCGCGCGGCGATGCTTCACTGACCCAGACCCCGCCCGCCGCTGGCGGCCAGGCGCATGGACCTATCGACGCTAGCCACGTGCCAGCGTTTCGGCCCGGTCTGCAGGCGGCGGAAAGACGCAGGAAGCGCGTCGCGTGGTGGGCTTGGCTCCTAGGGACTGTGTGGACAGGTAATCAGCCTAGCTAGTTGAGGATTCCTACGCCCTCCCCGCAAGGGGCATCCAAACACGACCCGCGCGTCTAGCGACGGCGACCAAGGGTTGGCAAACCACCAGAGAGTGTGCGAATGCTTGTGCTCCGTCCATGAGAGCGAGAGCTCGCGCGATCGTCGCGTTCCGCGGCGCGCCATCGAGCACCGACGTCGATGGATGGTTCTGCGCTGGGGCCATGACCGCGGTTCGCTTTATATAGCTCCCGTGCTCTACGGCGACCGACAGCCTCTCTTCGCGCAGGCAAGCCAAACCCCGCGCTTGAAACAAGTTCGCACGTCTCGCAAAGGGGGCCAGTGACTTCATTACGCCGACCTTCAGCCTCAACGTTCACCCACTCGTGGCCGCATTGCGCGCGGAATGTTGCGAACGGATCCAGTCGATGCACGAACTCAGGCTCGGCGCCGTCGCGGACGAACCATCGCAAGTCTTTCCGTTTCGCGGGCTTGCCCCAGTGGCCTTCCAGTCCCTGCACGACTGCGGAACGCACGGTCTCACACGTTGTGCAGCGGTCGTAATTTGATGGCACCCAATTCTCCTGCCACCACGGCGCGATCCAGCGCCGGCTGCAGAGGGCAAGGCGCGGATAGCGAGGGTTGAGCGTATGCACCAAGTCGTCGTCGTCCAAGACGTGCTCGTCAAAGTCCTGCAGGTTGGTCGCTCGCGGAGTGATCAAGGTGGGCACGATCCGTCGGGCGGGCATGTTCGATCCAATCCAAGGCCGTGCGTGTACGCAACGGCGACGCGAGTTGGTCAACGACGACTGCGATGCGGCGATGTTCGCGGTATGTCCGGCGAAAGCCGGGCACTGCAACGTTACCCATCAGGACGGCAATCCAGGGCTCATGGCGCACGGTTCGTCGTTGCGACTTGCCGCCCTCGGCAGGCCGGCTCAATCGGCCTGGCCGTCTCGCGGCGGTATGGGGCAGCCGGGCCGCTTGGCGTGACCGGCCCCCCACCGGCCCTGAATCTCGACGCCGCGCGTCAACAAGCCCTGCTGCGTACGGGGATTAACTCGGCTCGGCGTATGGGACCGTGCAGCACGTTCACGTCGTAGAGTTCTCAGGTTGTTGTACATCTGGAAAGGGACGACGTGACGACCGCTGCTGGTGAGAAGCCGATC
The DNA here is from genome assembly GCF_964254175.1 of Terrabacter sp. LjRoot27. Classification (NCBI taxonomy): domain Bacteria; kingdom Bacillati; phylum Actinomycetota; class Actinomycetes; order Micrococcales; family Intrasporangiaceae; genus Terrabacter; species Terrabacter sp. LjRoot27. Next base: position 4,455,237 of record NZ_CAXUSS020000001.1, on the reverse strand, counting down.
TCAGAGAACTCGCTTTCAGGACTCTGCGCCGACGATGAATCAACCAGTGCCAGCGGCGGCGCGGACGGGGACGGTCCCTCGGATGCGCCGGTTCTGGAGCCAGCGGTTCAGGACCTGGAGCCGTCGCCACGCAATTCGCGCCCGCAGATCAGCGCTATTCGCATTCAAAATTTCAAGAAGATTAGAGACACGCGCATCGAACTGGGTCCTATCACCTATCTCGTTGGCGGCAACAATTCCGGGAAGAGCAGCGTTCTCCAAGCGATTCACACCGCAGTCAGTTGCGCCCAAGCGTCAGTTGAGCTTGGCCAGCGAGTCATTGCCGAGGCCAGTCTGCGATATTCGCCGGTGGCGGACTTTTCACTTCTCGGACACGGGACGCCATATGAGAACCGAGCCGGAGGCCAGCGAGGTGTCGTCGACTTCGAAGGGACCTCTGACAACTCGGAGGAGTCTGATTATCGAATCGAAATGTACAAAGCCCGGAATCATCACAATGTCGGGGTTGACCGGTCTGGCCTATCTCAAGGATTTGGTCAATTCATCTGCGACCCGAAAGCCCTGTTCAGCGTTTATGTGCCAGGCCTAGCTGGCGTCCCGCATCGAGAGGAAATGAGTGGGTATGCAGCGGTCTTCCGCAAGGCTGCAAGTGGTGACGCAAATTTGGTGTTCCGCAATATCATTCGCCTACTGGCCGATCGAGCATTGCTCGGGGAACTGGAGGAACTTCTAGAGGGGGTCCTGAAGGCTCCAGTCTCCTTCCGAGTCGATTACGACGCTGATCGCGATCTCTACGTCGACGTGCGCTTGGCGACGGGGTCAGACCCATCGGCGCGGGACTTCTTACCCGTCGATCTGTGGGGCACAGGCATTTTGCAGGTCACCCAGATCTTCGCTTACGTCCTACTCTTCAGACCATCAATGCTTCTTGTTGACGAGCCTGACAGTCATCTCCACCCCTCTAGACAAAAAAGCCTAGGCGTTGCGCTGGAGGAGATTTCAGAACGGTTCAATTGCAAGGTCCTGGTCTCGACGCATAGTCGCCACCTGATTACTGGCGCATCCGACGCGGTGAAGGTTGTGTGGATGAAGGACGGAACGGTCGAGTCCGACGAGCATCGAGAATTAGCCGCGCTCCTCATGGATCTCGGAGCACTCGACCAGTTGGATCGTTCTCCACAAACAATAATTTGCACTGAGGACGAAGACCCTTGGGTGCTCCAACTCGCTCTGACGGAGCTCGGCCTTGGCGAGGATGACGTGAAAATAGCCTCTTTCAACGGGCTCAATAATGCTTTCACGGCGGAAGCGTTCCGCGAGATGGCCGCCCTAATGGACTCAAGTCCTCGCGTCCTGATTCACCGAGATCGAGACTTCCTGACCCAAGACGAACTTGAAGAATGGTCCAGGATCTTTGTCGAGCGCGACATTGAAACATTTTGCCCCTCCCTGTGTGACACAGAGTCGTACCATGCGACTACTGCACACATTGCCGAGGTTACCAAGCTCCCGCTGGAAGAGGCTGAGGGCCTACGGCAAGAAGTCGTTGAAGAGAATTTGGAGGCCTTTCGCAAGAAGTTGCGCGAAAAGAGGAGGGCGGCCAATCGGAAATATTTGGACGGCGGAGCGCCGCGCACGGAGGAAATGTGGCCGGAAGGTGACGCTGCGCCCGAGAGCCTACTCTACGGGAAACTCCTCTTAACTCAGGTGACGCACAAGCTCAGAGAGCGAAAAGTCCTCGCCAAAGGTTTGAGCCTTGAGGGTCAGAGCAGCTCCGAGTTTGTTCTGGAGTTGAGAACGGTCCTCGGAATTTGATCTTTCGCTGGTCGCTTGCGGCGGCAAGTGGAGCCGCTGTCTGCAAAACCCCGACCCGAAGCGGCTGCGCCTAGAAGGGTACCTTCTATGGGGACTCCAGTATCCGACGGCACCGCTTGGACCGCTCGTTGCAAGAGACTGATGCCAGGGGCCTGTTGCACATGTGGTCCCGTCACCGCACGTCGGGACTGCCGGCGAGGGGGGGCCGGCTCAGGACTAGTGCCACCGACTTACCGCCAAGCCCGCACAGGGGGACGTGTGCGCCGACTCGTCGGAGCACTGTCGAGGGCTCGGTTAATCGCAGCACTCAGGTGAAGTCAGGCTTTAGGGCCTATCGGAGTCTGCGTTGTGCAAGGATTAGCGCAGAGACGAGGCTAGCCCGGACCTGATTCGCCGTCGGCGCTCCCGGTCTCGAGATGGCAATCGCAGCCGTCAGGATGGAGATCCCAGATGTCTTCCTCAGGTCGTCGGAAGGCTTGGGGCGCCCCGTACTGAACCGCGATCCCACCGGCTGGCAAGACCTGTCCTGTCAGCTGCTCAAGCAACATTGACGCCAACTCATAGAAGGGCGACACGATCCCTTCATCTGCCTCAACGAGAAGCGGACGGAGATGCATATTGCTTTCTTCTGGGCCAAAGAAGGCCGTGCGCGGCGGGTCCGCGTATACCCAAGATGCGAAACCCTCGCCCAGAACACAGAGCGCATTTACGACCTCGCGACGCTTCAGTTGACCGTTTATGGCGATAAATCGGTCGACAAGTTCTCGCAGCGACTGTCCTTCCCCCAATCGAGCGCACACCACCGCGGTGAACATCGGAGGCGTTGGGCCAAGTTCGATTGCGCCTCTATTCTCGACCAAGAGTTGGCCCGACGGCGTGGGACATAGCCGGGCCACAGTCACAAGCTTCTCCATGGCGGCGTCCAAACTGGCCGCCGTGAGCGACTGCTTGACTTCAAGAACGCCGTAAACACCTTCGACCGGATAGTGGAATCGCCGTGACGCCGCGGTGGCGCCCGCCTTAATGCTCGGGAACCACAGATGATTGAAGATCACTACGTCACAGTCGCCAGCATTCAGCCCGTCTCGATTCGAGACTACACCAGATTTAATGGAGTATCGCTCGGGCAGGAGACGCCCTAATTCTTCGCGAAAGATGTCCTCGACGCCTGGCCCTGAATCGAAATTATGAAGATTGAACTCTCGTTCTAGCTCGGCCCGCAGGCGAATCAATCGCTCGACGCCTAGACATCGATCGCGGAAAGCCGACTTGAGAACCTCCGGGGAAGACTTTGGCTGCCAGTCGCTCGGATCCGGCAGCTCTGGATTCCACACAGATGTCATAGGAGCATGATGGCAAGAATCGGACCCGATCAGGGAGAAGCCCGCCGGTGTCCGCGCCGGTGACCCCGAGTGGGCACGGCGGCCAGAAGCAACTAGCCGGGCCTCCCCCTCATCTGGGCGACTTGAGGCTTGCCCCTACTGGGCGGAATGGGCCGCATACCTCCGTGTCTAGCTCGAGGCAGCCCGGCCGTTGTGGGTGCGCATCGGCCTCGGTTTCTTGGCCAAAGACGAAGGCGAATCTGCTGATCGCTGCTGGAGGGGCAGGGATACTCGGGACATGTCCGTGCCGCCATCGGAGCTGCCTGAGGGCGTCGTCGACCGTGTCCGGATCGCCGCGACGCTGCTCGGCGACATCCAGTACATGACACTTGCCACCGCGGACGAGAGCGGCCGGCCGTGGGCATCGACCGTCTGGTTCTGCGCCTCGCTTCGTTCACCGTCGACGGAGCGGCTCGACGTAGAGCTGATCTGGCTCTCGAGACCCGAGGCGCAGCATTCGGCCAATCTCCTCGAGCGGCCCGAGGTGGGCATCAGCGTCTTCGACAGCAGGCAGCCCGCCGACACCGGGGTCGGGCTCCAGCTTGCGGCCCGCGCCGAGCAGGTGCCGGCCGAGGAGCTCGAAGCGGCACTGGCTGCCTTCTCGACGGCGTCGGTGGCAGCCGGCGGCAACGAATGGTCGCTGCGCCAGGTGCAGGAGCCAGCCCCGCTGCGCGTCTACAGGGCACACCTCGACCGCGCCCTGCTTCTCGTCGACGGCTCGAGAGCCGAACTGCCCCTGAGCTGAACGGAGCAGAGCGCTGACGGTGCGACGTAGCGTGTCGATGTGATGTTCAGTCGTGAACTGCGAGACGCGGTCGCCCGCGGGGAGATCACCGTGACGATCCGCCGGTGGGACCGTCCGTAGGTCAAGGCCGGGGGCCGATACCGGACCGCGGGGGTCGTCATCGAGGTCGACTCCATGGAGGTCGTGCCCTTCTCCGCCGTGACGGACGAGGACGTGGTCGCCTCGGGCGAGTCCGACCTCGAGGCACTTCGTGACCGAGCCGCCCATTCGGGGCCGATCCACGACGACACCTTGGTCCATCGGATCGAGTTCCACATCGTGTGACCGCGACGGGTCGCCACCGCTCCGTGACGACGGGGATGCCTCCGCCGCAGTCGGCCGCCCCTTCTCGTGTGCTCCGCCACGTTCTGGTCAGTGTGTTTGCGTGCGCACAGACATGGCGCCGTGGACGGCCCACATTTGGGGGATCCGGAGTTCTCGTAGGACTGGAGGTGAACTCCGATGACCACCACGAATCGACGCCAAATTCCCTGTGGCACAGAGTCCTTCACCGCAGGCACCATGCGCGCAGTGGTGAGGCGCCTTGGTTCAACGCGAATCCGACGCCGCGCCTCGATCGCACTCTTCGTCGCCGTGGCGGCTCTGGCAGTGTCGCACCAGGCCGCTGCGCTCATGCCCATCCCACCCGCGCCGGTCAGGTTCCCGATCGCGGACATCGGGCACACCATCCTGACGGTCGCCGAGCAGTGCTCGCAGGCACCGATCGCCGACAATCGCCGACTCCACAACGAGATGGTGCTGCTGATCACCACGGGCCACGCGGCGATCTGAGCCATTGCGCAGCAGCGACCAGGTGCACCTCGACGGGTAGGTTCCCGGTGTGACCGAGAGCGACACCGCACCTCACCCAGCTGCGACCCACGGCCGAGCCGCCCACGTGCGCGGGCTCGTCCTGGCGGCAGGCGCGGGACGCCGGATGGGCGGGCCGAAGGCGCTCGTGCGCCGGCACCCGGACGAGCCGACGCTCGTCGAGCGCGCTGTCTCGCTGCTCCACTCCGGCGGCTGCTCCGGCATCACCGTCGTCGTCGGTGCCGCCGCCGAGGAGGTCACCGCCATCGTCACCGCGCTCGGCCGCGACGTCGACGTCGTCACCTGCCCCGACTGGGACGAAGGAATGGGCGCCTCCCTCCGCGCAGGACTCACGGCCCTCACCCGCTCCACCCACGAGGGTGAGGGCTGCGTCGACGCCGTGCTCGTCACCCTCGTCGACCTCCCGGACCTGACACCCGAGGTCGTCGCGCGCGTGCTCGACGCCCCGGGCCACGTCGACAACGCGCACTCGCCGCACCCCGACCCCGACGAGCACGCCGTCGAGCTCCACAAGACGGCCGCCCCCACCAACCACGAGCTCCGGGCGACACTCCGCCGGGCGGCATACGACGGCGTCCCGGGGCACCCGGCGCTCATCGGGCGTGACCACTGGGAGCAGGTCATCGCCTCGGCGACCGGCGACCACGGCGCCCGCCACTACTTCCGCACCACCGCCCACGAGCTCGTCGAGTGCGGCGACCTCGCGACGGGCCGCGACGTCGACACCCGCGAAGAGCTCGACACGTCCCGCTAGACGGGCCCTCCGCTTCCGCAACCCCCGTTCATGAGTGATGCTCAGGGGATGGATCACCTGTTCAACAGCGCCGACGACGTCACGACCGCCCTGGGCGGCACGGGCTACCTCGCCGACGAGGCGCTCGCGACGATCACCTTCCTCGCGACCCGGCTGAACCGGCCGATCCTGCTCGAGGGCGAGCCCGGCACCGGCAAGACCGCCCTCGCCGAGGGCCTCGCCCAGGCGCTCGACCTCAAGCTGATCCGCCTCCAGTGCTACGAGGGCATCGACGCGACGCAGGCCCTCTACGACTGGGACTTCCCGCGCCAGATCCTGCACCTGCGCACCGTCGAGGCCCTCTCCCGCGAGGAGCACCACGACGCCAAGGCACTCGAGGCCGAGCTCTTCGACGAGCGCTTCCTCCTTGCCCGCCCCGTCCTCCAGGCCCTGCGCGAAGCCCCCTGCGTCCTGCTCATCGACGAGATCGACCGCGCCGACGACGAGTTCGAGGCCTTCCTCCTCGAGGTCCTCTCCACATGGCAGGTGACGATCCCCGAGCTCGGCACCATCGCTGCCACAACCCCGCCGATCGTCGTCCTCACCTCGAACCGCACCCGCGAGCTGCACGACGCGCTCAAGCGCCGCTGCCTCTACCACTGGATCGACCACCCCGGCCTCGCCCGCGAGCTCGAGATCGTGCGCACCCGCCTGCCCGAGGTCAGCGCCGCGCTCGCCGAGCAGGTCGTCACCCTCGTCCAGCGCCTCCGCTCCTCGGGCGAGCTCATCAAGCCCCCGGGCGTCGCCGAGACGCTCGACTGGGCGCGCGCCCTCGAGACCGTCGGCGCCACCCGCCTCGACGCAGAGGTCGCCGCCGCCACCCTCGGCGCCGCCCTGAAGTACCGCGAGGACTCCGAGAGGATCCGCGCCTCGCTCGACAAGCTGCTCACCGCATGACCCGAGACCTCGCGCCCGCCGCAGCCACCCAGCACCCGACCGAGCCCGACGTCGACGAGCTGCTCCTCGGCTTCGCCCGCGCCCTGCGCGCCGCCGGCGTCAACGTCACCGCCGACCGCGAGCGCACCTTCCTGATCGCCGCGGCCACGGTCGGGATGGGGGAGCGCGCCGGGGTCTACTGGGCCGGCCGCTCGACCCTCACGTCCACGCCCGCGGACTTCCCGGCATACGACGAGATCTTCGAGCGCTGGTTCGGCGGCGAGTCCATCCCGCAGGGACGCCGCGTCGACATCCAGCGCCCTCCCGTGCGCCAGGCGCCCCTCGGCGACGCCGAGGGGGAGGCCGGCGACGGCGAGGCCGACACGATCCAGGCCAAGGCGAGCGCGCAGGAGGTGCTGCGCCACCGTGACGTCGCGACCCTCAGCGCCGCCGACCGCGCTGCCGCCGCAAGGATGTTCGCCAGCCTCGACCCGCGCTCGCCGCTGCGCCGCGCCCGCCGCCACGTCCGCGCGAGCAGCGGCACCGTCGACGGCCCCGCCACGCTCCGCGAGCAGCTGCGCCGGATGGGCGAGCCCGGTCGCATCCACCACCGCCGCCGCGGCACCCGCCCGCGCCGCATCGTCCTGCTCATCGACGTCTCCGGCTCCATGAGCCCGTATGCCGACAGCCTCCTCCGCCTCGCCCACGTCTTCGTGCGCACGGTGCCCCACGTCGAGGTCTTCACCATGGGCACCCGCCTGACCCACGTGACCCGGGCGCTCACCGAGCGCGACCCCGACCGGGCGCTCGCCGCCGCCGGACGCGTCGTCCCCGACTGGTCGGGCGGCACCCGCCTGGGCGAGGCCATCGGCGCCTTCCTCGACCGCTGGGGCCGCCGGGGTATGGCCCGGGGCTCCGTCGTCGTTGTCTTCTCCGACGGCTGGGAACGCGAGGGACCGGAGGTGCTCGGTGAGCAGATGCGCCGCCTCAACGCGCTCTCGCACCGGGTCGTGTGGGCCAACCCGCACCGCGGGAAGGTCGGCTACGAGCCGGTGCAGCAGGGCATCGTCGCGGCCTTGCCGCACATCGACGACTTCGTCGCAGGGCACTCGCTCGCGGCGTTCGAGGAGCTGATCGAGGTGGTCGCCCGTGCGTGAGGTGATGGACGAGCTGATGCAGTGGTGGTCGGCCGGCGAGACCGTCGGCGTCGGCACCGTCGTCGGCACGTGGCGCTCGGCGCCGCGCCAGGCCGGCGCCTCGATGCTCGTCGGCCCCGGCGGTGAGGCCGTCGGCTCCGTCTCCGGAGGCTGCGTCGAGGGCGCCGTCTACGAGCTGAGCCAGGAGGTCGTCGAGACCGGTCGGCCCGTGCTCCAGCGCTACGGCGTCAGCGACGACGACGCGTATGCCGTCGGGCTGACGTGCGGGGGCATCCTCGACGTCTTCGTCGAGAAGGTCTCCCGCGAGACGTTCCCCGAGCTCGGCGACGTCGCCGCCGACATCGCGGCCGGACGGCCTGTCGCCGTCGTCACCGTCATCGAGCACCCCGAGCCCACGTGGGTCGGCCGCCGCGTCGTCGTGCACCCGGAGGCCGACGGGCCCGACGGTGGTGACGACACGGCATCCGTGCTCGGCTCGCTCGGCAGCGGGCGCGCGGACGACGCCGTACGCGACGACGCCCGAGGCCTTCTGGCACAGGGCCGCTCGGCGATCCTCACCTACGGCCCCGACGGGGAGCGTCGCGGCGAGGGGATGCGGGTCTTCGTCGCCGCCCACGCGCCGAAGCCGCGGATGCTCGTGTTCGGCGCCATCGACTTCGCCGCCGCAGTCGCGCGGGTCGGCGGCTTCCTCGGCTACTACGTCACCGTGTGCGACGCCCGGCCCGTCTTCGCCACGAAGACGCGCTTCCCCGGCGCCGACGAGGTCGTCGTCAAGTGGCCGCACGACTACCTCCAGGCGGAGGTCGACGAGGGACGCATCGACAGCCGCACCGTCATCGCCGTGCTCACCCACGACCCGAAGTTCGACGTGCCGCTGCTCGAGGTCGCGCTCCGTCTGCCCGAGGTCGCCTACATCGGCGCCATGGGCTCGCGGCGCACCCACGAGGACCGGCTCGAGCGGCTGCGCGAGGCCGGGCTCACCGACGACGAGCTGGCCCGGATGAGCTCACCGATCGGCCTCGACCTCGGCGCCCGCACGCCGGAGGAGACCGCCGTCTCGATCGCCGCCGAGATCATCGCGCTGCGCTGGGGCGGCGCCGGCGAGCGGCTCGCGGCCACCGAGGGCCCGATCCACCACCACCATCCCGCGCACGACACCCCGCTGGGTCACTGAGACCTCACGTGCTCGTGATGTCACGAGGGCAGCCGACGGGGTAAGGGCGTCCTGTCCGCACCACCCCTCAAGGAGGCCACCATGCAGATCGACAAGCAGCAGATCCTCGAGCTCCTGCGCAACCGCGGTGAGCAGCAGCAGGCCGCCCAGGCCGAGACCGAGCTGCCCGACCAGGTCGACACCGACCAGCACGCCGACCTGCTCAGCAAGTTCAACATCGACCCCCAGGAGCTCCTCGGCGGTCTCGGAGGCAAGCTCGGGCTCTAGGCCCCACCTCGACAAAGTTCGTATGCGGCCGGACTCGGCCGGCTACTTTGGCGCGACCCGGTCGCGCGCGCAGGAGACGACGGCCGTGAGGTCGAGCCCGTAAGGGGGACCCCCGCCCGCGGCATACTGCTGGAGCCTGTCGACGCCACGGTCGAGCAGACGGTGAGCCCCGACCTCGTTGCCCCGAGCGGCGTGCGTCAGGGCGACGCAGAGCTGGGCGAGGCCCTGCCAGAGGTCACGCTCGTCATCGGGCCCGGCCTTCCAGCGGGCCTCGAGGACCTCGTGCGCCGAGAAGGGCCGCCCCTCCTCGACGAGGGCCTTGGCCGCGGCCAGGGTCTCGTGCGGCGGGAGTGGCTCCTCGGAGACCGGCTCGACGCCTTCGGCGCCGTAGGGCAGCGGTCGACCGAGAGCGTCGCGGGGTCGCTCCTGTCGGGGTCGCCCGGCCCCGTCGCGGTCGCGGTCGCTCGCGCCGCTCACCGCAGGCTCCGCTGGACGTGACGTCGGGTGGGCAGCCTCATGCGTCCACCGTAGGCCCTCGCCCTGCGGTCCGGTCCTGCCCGCCGACCCGGGCCGAGGGCGGCGGCCCGCCGGTCTGACGCGCTCAGGTGCGTGGGCGCCAGCGCTTCCAGACGGCCGTCGCCGCAGCGCGCACCTTGCCGTCGAAGCGCAGCTCGACCTCGACCGTCATCTGCGGCTCGTCGGCCTCGGTGACGGTCGCGAAGAGCTCGATCTCGTCGTGCAGGGGAGCGGGTCGCAGGTAGCGCACGTCGAGCCCGGCCGTGACGTAGGAGAGGTCGGCGCCCGGCAGCGGCGGCCAGCCCCGGCGCTGGGCCTCGAGCATGACGGCGGCCGCGCTGTGGCAGTCGAGGACCGTGCCGATGATGCCGCCGTTGAGGTAGCCGAGGCCGTTGTCGTGCTCGGGCCACGGCATGAACGCCGCCGTCACGCCGCCCGCACCACCGCCGTCACCGACCGGGTAGCTCTTGAGCTGCAGACCCTTGGGGTTGCCCTGCCCGCAGCCGAAGCACGGGAGGTTCGGGTAGAGGCGCTCCTGGATGCTGAGCGCATCGTCGGCGCGGGCGATGTCGACGTCGGTGTCCGGCATGGGCCCAACCTACAAGCGAGCTCCGCATCACGAATTGGTCCAACCTCTTGATGAGTTGACGTGCGCAGTGTCATCCTCGACGACATGAGTCAGAGCGGATTCACCCCCGTCGCCCGCCGGTCCGTGTCCGAGCAGGTCTTCACCGAGCTGCGCGACGCGATCCTCACCGGCCGCTTCGCCCCCGGCGACTCCCTGCCGCCGGAGCGCGAGCTGGCCGCCTCCTTCGCCGTCAACCGGCACGCCGTCCGCGAGGCCCTCCAGCGCCTCCAGGTCGCCGGCTTCGTCCGCGTCGTCCACGGCGGCGGCACGACGGTCCTCGACGTGCGCAGCAGCGCCGGCCTCGACCTGCTCGCCCACCTGGCCCGCTCGGGCGACGGGCTCGACCCGATGATCCTGCGCGACGGCCTCGAGATGCGCCGCTGCATCGGCGTCGAGGGCTCGCGCCTCGCCGCGACCCGGGCCACCGAGCCGGCACGGGCGAGCGTCGTGGCGGCAGCGGCGGCATACGGCTGCCCCGACATCGACGACGCCGACCGCGACTTCTGGCTCGCCGTCGTCGAGGCGAGCGGCAACCTCACCTTCCGCCTCGCGCTCAACTCCCTCGTCCACGCCATCGACGGCAGCCCCGAGGTCATGGACGCGCTCCTCGCCGGCGACCGCTCCGACCTGCTCCCGCACGCGCCGCTCGCCGCCGCCATCGCGACCGGCGACGCCGCCGAGGCCGCGCGGCTCGCCGACGCGATCCTCACCCAGGCCGTCGACGTGTGGGCCTCGCTCACCGACGACGGGCGCACGCTCGACCCGGTGACCAAGGGGGCGTGATGGTCGACATCATCGTCACGGCGATCCCCTTCTTCATCGCCTTCATCGTCATCGAGGTGCTCTCGTTGTGGCTCGCGCCCGACGACGACGAGGTCGGCTACGAGGTCCGCGACACCGTCACGAGCCTCACCATGGGCATCGGGAGCGTCGGCGTCGGGATCCTCTACAAGGCAGCGCAGCTCGTCGTCTACGCCGCGCTGTATGCCGTGACCCCGCTCCGCCTCGACACCTCGCTGTGGTGGGTGTGGGTCGTCATCTTCTTCGCCGAGGACCTCGCCTACTACTGGTACCACCGCGCCCACCACGAGGTGCGGATCCTCTGGGCCAGCCACGTCGTGCACCACTCGAGCCAGCGCTACAACTTCTCGACGGCGCTGCGCCAGACGTGGACCCCCTTCGGCGGCATCCCGTTCTGGGCGCCGCTCGCGCTCCTCGGCGTGCCGGTGTGGGCGATCTTCCTCCAGCAGTCGATCTCGCTGCTCTACCAGTTCTTCCTCCACACCGAGCGCGTCGGGAAGCTCTGGCGCCCAGTCGAATACGTCATGAACACGCCCTCGCACCACCGCGTGCACCACGGCATGAACAACGCCTACCTCGACCGCAACTACGGCGGCATCCTCGTCATCTGGGACCGCCTCTTCCGCTCCTTCGAGCCCGAGGGCGAGCGCGTCGTCTACGGCCTGACGAAGCAGCTGCGCACCTACAACCCGCTCGTCGTCGCCACCCACGAGTACGCCTCGATCTGGGCCGACGTCCGCGCCGCCCGCTCGTGGCGCGACCGCTGGGGCTTCGTCGTCCGCGGCCCGGGCTGGCAGCCCAACACCTGAGGTATGCCGTGTGGCCGGGTCCGTGACGTCGTCGCGACCTAGCCGCGGGCGGCCGCGAGGACGACACTGGAGGTCCCGAGCGAGGAGATCCACGTGAGCACCTACCAGGTCGGCTACTTCGTCGGCAGCCTGTCATCGACCTCGATCAACCGGACCCTGAGCACGGCGCTGGTCCGGCTCGCGCCGAAGGACCTCGAGTTCACCGAGATCCCGATCGGCAACCTGCCGCTCTACAGCCCGGACTTCGACAGCGACTACCCGGCCGAGGCCACGGCGCTCAAGGAGGCCATCGCCGCCTCGAGCGCCGTCCTCTTCGTGACGCCGGAGTACAACCGCTCGATCCCCGGCGCCCTGAAGAACGCCATCGACTGGGCCTCGCGCCCCTGGGGGCAGAACTCCTTCAACCACCTGCCCGCCGCCGTCATCGGCGCCTCTCCCGGACAGATCGGAACGGCGCTCGCCCAGCAGAGCCTGCGGGCCGTGCTCAGCTTCTGCAACGCCCGGCAGATGACCTCACCCGAGGCCTACATCCGGCTCGAGCCCGGAGCGATCACCGACGACGGCGACGTGACGGACGAGCCGATGAAGCAGTTCCTCACCGACTTCATGCAGGAGTTCCGCGACCACGTCGAGCGGGTCCTCACGGTGCTGCCCCGCGCCTGAGGCACCCGGCCTCGGATCCCGTCGGACGAAGAGGCCCACGCGGGCCGCCTGGCGGGTTACCGTGGCGAGACCTCGGGGAACGAGCTGCGCGCCGCGGCGCGCCCGCCCCCGAAAGGTCCACCCATGAAGAAGATCTGGTTCGCGCTCGTCGCGGCCCTCGCCCTGGCGCTCGGGGCGTCAGCGCCCGCCGGCGCCGTCACCAACGGCACGCTCGACGGCAACGGCCACCCGTACGTCGGGCTCATGGTCGCCCAGGACGCCGACGGCAACCCGCTGTGGCGCTGCTCCGGCACCCTGCTCAGCTCCACCGTCTACCTCACCGCCGGCCACTGCACCGAGGCCCCCGCCGCCCACGTCGAGATCTGGTTCCAGGCGGACGTCGAGAGCGGCCGACCCGGCAACGGCTACCCGCTCAAGGGCCAGGTCGGCGGCACGCCGCACACCATCGAGTCCTACGACCCCGACGCCTTCTACCTCCACGACGTCGGCGTCGTCGTGCTCGACACCCCGATGACCATGTCGACCTACGGCGCGCTGCCCACGACCGACCAGCTCGACGCGCTCAAGCCGAGCCGCGCGACGACGTTCACCTCCGTCGGCTACGGCCTCCAGAAGGCCTTCCCCGACGCCGCCTCGTGGAAGGAGTCGGCGCTGCGCATCCGGATGGTCGCGCACCCGCACCTGCTCCAGATCAACACGGGCTTCACCGGACCCCAGTCGCTGCTGCTGTCCAACAACGCCAACACCGGCGGCACGTGCTTCGGTGACTCCGGCGGCCCGAACTTCCTCGGCACGAGCAACGTCGTCGCGGGCGTCACGTCCTTCGGCATCAACCCGACGTGCGGCGGCACCGGTGGCGTCTTCCGCACCGACCGGGCCGACGTCCTCGCGTTCGTCCAGGGCTACCTCGACGACTGACGTCCGCTGGTGGGCGACCGCTGCGGAAGCCCTTGCGTATGCCGTGTGCCCGGGTCCGCTACGTCAGTGCTCCGCGTGGCGGGGCACTGACGTAGCGGCCGGTAGCCGGGACCGCGGCGACGCGCGGTCCCGGCGACACGGCATACGACCCCCAGGGGTCAGTGGGCGCTGGAGGTCTTCCAGAGGTTGATGCCGCCCTCGACCGCGTGCTGGTCGATCGTGTCGAGCTCCTCCTGCGAGAAGTCGAGGTTGTCGAGCGAGCCGAGGCTGTCCTCGAGCTGGGCGACCGACGAGGCGCCGATGAGCACCGACGTGATGCGCTGGTCGCGCAGGATCCACGCGAGCGCCATCTGCGCGAGCGACTGGCCGCGCGACTGCGCCATCTCGTTGAGGGCACGGATGTGCGTGAGGTTCTGCTCGGTCAGCAGGTCGGTCGAGAGCGACTTGTCCTGCGACGCACGCGAGCCTTCCGGCACGCCGCCCAGGTACTTGCTCGTGAGCATCCCCTGCGCGAGCGGGCTGAAGGCGATGCAGCCGACACCCTCCTCGCCGAGCACGTCGAGCAGGTCCTCCTCGACCCAGCGGTTGAGCATCGAGTAGCTCGGCTGGTGGATGAGCAGCGGCGTGCCGAGCTCGCGGAGGATCTCGACGGCCTCCTTGGTGCGGGGGCCCGAGTAGGAGGAGATGCCGGCATACAGCGCCTTGCCCTGGCGGACGGCCGTGTCGAGCGCGCCCATCGTCTCCTCGAGCGGCGTCGTCTCGTCGAAACGGTGGGAGTAGAAGATGTCGACGTAGTCGACGCCCATCCGGGCGAGGGACTGGTCGAGCGAGGACAGGACGTACTTGCGGCTGCCGCCGCCCTGGCCGTACGGGCCGGGCCACATGTCGTAGCCGGCCTTCGTCGACAGGATCAGCTCGTCGCGGTAGCGCTTGAAGTCCTGCGCGTAGATCGTGCCGAAGTTGCGCTCGGCGCTGCCGTAGGGCGGGCCGTAGTTGTTGGCGAGGTCGAAGTGCGTGACGCCGAGGTCGAAGGCGCGGCGCAGGGTCGCGCGCTGGCGGTCGAGGGGGACGTCGTCGCCGAAGTTGTGCCACAGCCCGAGCGAGACGGCCGGCAGGTCGAGCCCCGAACGGCCCGTCCGGCGGTAGGTCATCGAGTCGTAGCGGCTGCGGGAGGCCTGGTAGTCGTCGGCGTGAAGAGTCATGCGACCCAGTCTCGTCCCCCTGCCGTATGCCGCCAAAAGCCGGGTCACGCTGTGGCCGCGGCGGCCGCCCGGACGGGGATCGGACGCGGAAACTCCGGGGATGCTCCGGGGGACGCTCTGGGGATGCTCTGCGGATGTGGAGGGTTCTCCCCGTTGCCCTTGTGCAGTAGTTGAACGCGAGTAAGACTGCGCGTGGGGAAGTCAACGATGTCAACTGCAGCGTGGCAGGAGGACCGACAGCATGACCCGAATCAACATGACCGTCGACGGGGTGAGCTACTCCGACGAGGTCGAGCCCAGGACCCTTCTGGTCCAGTACCTTCGCGAGAGCCTCGGTAAGACCGGAACCGTCATCGGATGCGACACGAGCAACTGCGGTGCCTGCACCGTGCACCTCGACGGCACGAGCGTGAAGTCGTGCAACGTCCTCGCCGTCCAGGCGGACGGCCACGAGGTGACGACGATCGAGGGGCTCGCCACGGACGGTGAGCTCCACCCGGTCCAGCAGGCCTTCCACGAGTGCCACGCCCTCCAGTGCGGCTACTGCACCCCCGGCATGATCATGCAGGCGTGTGACGTCCTCAAGAACAACCCCGACCCCAGCGAGCAGGAGATCCGCGAGGGTCTCGAGGGCAACCTCTGCCGCTGCACCGGCTACCACAACATCGTCAAGGCCGTGCAGCAGGCGGCCGGCACCATGAGCGGCGCGGGCGCTGCCAGCTCCGCGAGCTCGGCGAGCTCGCAGGCGGTGTCGTCATGACGATCACCGAGGACCGGGCGGCCGAGGCCGCCACACCCGAGATCGGCAAGGCGCGCACCCGCAAGGAGGACCAGCGCCTCATCACCGGCCGCACCCGGTGGACCGACAACATCCAGCTCCCCGGCATGCTGCACCTCGCCATGGTGCGCAGCCCCTTCGCCCACGCCACCATCACCGCCATCAACACCGACGAGGCGAGGAAGGCCCCGGGTGTCGTCGGGGTCGTCACCGGCGCGGACATCAAGGACGTCCAGGGCGCCATCGCCAACGCGTGGCCGCTCAACGCCGAGCAGAAGACACCGAACCACCTGCCCGTCGTCGTCGACCACGTCGCGTGTGCCGGCGAGATCGTCGCCGTCGTCGCCGCCCGCTCTGCAGCCGAGGCGCGAGACGCCGCCGAGCTCGTCGACGTCGACTACGACGAGCTGCCCGCGGTCCTCGACCTCAAGGAGGCCGTCAAGGACGAGGTGCTCGCGCACCCCGACCTCGGCACCAACACCTCCGCCGTGTGGACCCTCGACTCGGCCGCGCAGGGGTCGGGCACCGACGTCGAGGACGAGATCGCCGCCGCACGCAACGACGGCGTCGTCATCGAGCGCGAGTTCCGCCAGCAGCGGCTCATCCCCGCCTTCATGGAGCCGCGGTCGACGGTGTGCGACCCGACCGGCGAGCAGATGACGGTCTGGACCTCGACGCAGGTGCCGCACATCCTGCGCTTCCTCGTCGCCGCGACGACCGGCATCCCCGAGTCCAAGGTGCGGGTCATCGCCCCCGACGTCGGCGGCGGCTTCGGCGGCAAGCTCCAGACGACGCCCGAGGAGTTCGCGACGATCGCCGTGGCCCGACGGCTCGGCAAGCCGTGCAAGTACACCGAGACCCGCAGCGAGTCCCTCCTCTCCGGACACCACGGACGCGACCAGTGGCAGAAGCTGACGCTGAGCGCCCGCAAGGACGGCACCGTCACCGGCCTCAAGGTCGAGCTGCTCGCCGACCTCGGCGCCTACGTCGGCGTCGTCGGCGGCGGCGTGCCGGTGCTCGGCGCGTGGATGTTCAACTCCATCTACAAGTTCGCCGCCTACCACTTCACCGTGCGGACGCTGCTCACGAACAAGACGTGGGTCGACGCCTACCGCGGGGCCGGTCGCCCCGAGGCGACCTTCGCCATCGAGCGCATGATGGACGAGCTCGCAGCCGAGCTCGGCCGCGACCCGCTCGAGGTCCGCGAGCAGAACTGGATTACGCACGACGAGTTCCCCTTCACCTCGGTCGCCGGCATGACGTACGACTCGGGCAACTACGAGGCCGCGACCGCCAAGGCCAAGGACCTCTTCGGCTACGACGAGCTGCGCGCCGAGCAGAAGCGCCGGCGTGAGAGCAACGACCCGGTCCAGCTCGGCATCGGCATCTCCACCTTCACCGAGATGTGCGGCCTCGCGCCGTCCCGCATCCTCGGCACGCTCAACTACGGCGCCGGCGGCTGGGAGAGCGCCAGCATCCGGATGCTCGCCACGGGCAAGGTGGAGGTCCTCACGGGCGTCTCGCCGCACGGCCAGGGCCACGAGACGGCCTGGAGCCAGATCGTCGCAGACCGGCTCGGGGTCCCCTTCGAGGACGTCGAGGTGCTCCACGGCGACACCCAGATCTCGTCCAAGGGCATGGACACCTACGGCTCGCGCTCCCTCGTCGTGGGAGCCGAGGCCGTCGTCCGGGCCGCCGACAAGGTCATCGAGAAGGCCAAGGTCGTCGCAGCGCACCTGCTCGAGGCGAGCGTCGACGACATCGAGTTCACGGGCGGTCGCTTCGGCGTCAAGGGCACCGACAAGGGCGTCAGCATGCCTGAGGTCGCGCTCGCGACGTGGACCGGCCACAACCTGCCCGACGGCGTCGAGCCGAGCCTCGACTCCGACGCCACCTTCGACCCCGAGAACTTCTCCTTCCCGCACGGCACCCACCTGTGCGCCATGGAGGTCGACACGGAGACGGGGGCGACGTCGATGCGCAAGTACGTCTGCGTCGACGACATCGGCGTCATCATCAACCCGCTCATCGTCGAGGGACAGGTGCACGGCGGTCTCGTCCAGGGCATCGCGCAGGCCCTCTGGGAGGGCGCGGAGTACGACGACCAGGGCACGCTCGTGACCGGCTCGTTCGTCGACTACACCCTGCCGACGTCGGCCGACACGATCAGCTTCGTCACCGACCACACGACCTCGCCCTCGACCTACACCGCCCTGGGCACCAAGGGGGTCGGCGAGGCCGGCGCGATCGCCTCGACGCCCGCCGTCGTCAACGCGATCGTCGACGCGGTGCGACCGCTCGGCGTCGACGACGTCGTGATGCCGTGCACTCCCGAGCGCGTGTGGAAGGCCATCCAGGCCGGACGCGCGGTCTCGACGGAGGGTGACCGCGAGGCGCAGCCGCACTTCGACGAGGGCGTGCCCAACCAGGATCCCGGCGCCGCGACCGAAGGGAGCCAGGCATGATCCCCGCCCAGTTCGACTACCTCGCCCCCACGACCGTGCAGGAGGCCGTCGCGGCGCTCGCCGAGCACGGCGACGACGCCAAGGTGCTCGCGGGCGGCCAGTCGCTGCTGCCCATCCTGCGCATGCGGCTCAACGCGCCCGGGGTCGTCATCGACCTCGGCCGCATCCCCGAGCTGCAGGGCGTCAGCGAGGACGGTGACCACCTCGTCATCGGAGCCATGACGACGTATGCCGCCGTGCTGGCCTCCGAGGCCGTGTCGACCCATGCGGCCCTGCTGTCCAAGGCGATCCAGACCGTCGCCGACCCGCAGATCCGCCACCGCGGCACGATCGGCGGCGCGCTGGTGCACGCCGACCCGGCGGGTGACGTCGGCGCGCCGGCGCTCGCCCTCGAGGCCGAGCTCGTCATCGCGGGAGCGGACGGCTCGACCCGCACCGTCGCGGCGGAGGACTTCTTCGAGGACCTCTTCGCGACGGCCGTCGGCGAGGGCGAGCTGCTGACCCAGATCCGCGTCCCGAAGCACACGGGCTGGGGCGCGCACTACGAGAAGTTCGTCCGCGTCAGCCACCAGTGGTCGATCGTCGGCGTCGCGGCCACGGTGCGCAGCGAGGGCGGCTCGATCGCCGAGGCCCGCGTCGGTCTGACGAACATGGGCTCGACCCCGCTGCGCGCCCGCTCGGTCGAGGAGGCCCTCGTCGGGCAGCCCGCGACCGACGAGGCGGTCCGCGCGGCGGTCGCGTCCGTCACCGACGGCACCAACCCACCGTCGGACCTCAACGGCGACTCCGACTACCGCAAGCACCTCGCCACGGTGCTGACGCGGCGCGCGGTCCTCGCCGCGGCAGGAGCGTGATGCCCGGATGGACCTGACGCACTCCTTCACCGTGCCGACCTCGGTCGACGACGCCTGGGCCCTCTTCATGGACCTCGAGCGCGTCGGCAGCTGCTTCCCCGGGGCGACCGTGACGGAGGTGACCGACGACGGCTTCTCCGGCACGGTCAAGGTCAAGCTCGGGCCGATCGCGCTCGTCTACTCCGGGTCGGGCTCGTTCGTCGAGCGCGACGACGCGGCGCACCACGCCGTCATCGAGGCCAAGGGCAAGGACAAGCGGGGCAACGGCACGGCCGGCGCGACCGTGACGATCACCCTGAGCCCCGACGGCGACGGCACCCGCGCCGACGTCGTCACCGACCTCGCCGTCACCGGCAAGCCGGCGCAGTTCGGCCGCGGCGTCATGCAGGACGTGTCCGACAAGCTGCTGGGCGCGTTCACCGCGTGCATCGAGAAGCAGCTGACCGGTCCGGAGGCCGCTCCCGAGGCGGCGCCGGCGCCGGTACCGGTACCGGCGCCGGCCCCGGCCGCGGCTGCAGCGGCTGCCGCGGAGGCGCCCTCGGGCGGCTTCGTCGAGACGGCGTCCGACGCGCTCGCAGCCGACACCGGAACGAGCGGTGCCGGCACGACGGCAGCCGCGCCCGCTCCGGCGGCGCACCGGCCGCCGCCCCCGCGCAGGGTCCCGGCCGCCGTCGAGGAGGACGCCCCCCTCGACCTCGGCTCGGCCGTGATGCCCGTGCTGGTCCAGCGGTATGCCGGTTACGCAGCGGCTGCCGCCATCGGGGTCGTCATCGGTTGGCTCATCGGTCGCCGAGGCGACTGACCCCAGCACGTGCAGCAGGCCCGGTCGCGCTCCCGGCCGGGCCTGCGGCATACGCAAGGGGTGCGGTGGCGTTGGACCTGACAGACCCCGTCCCCGAACCCCAGGAGAGTCATGTCCCGCGTCATCCTCATCGGCGGCCACGGCAAGGTCGCACTGCTCGCCGCCCCGCTGCTCGTCGCCGACGGTCACGACGTCACCTCGCTCGTGCGCAACCCGGACCACGTGGCCGACGTCGAGGCGACCGGTGCCACGGCAGCCGTGCTCGACGTCGAGCACGCCACGACCGAGCAGATCGCCGACCTCGTCCGCGGCAGCGACGTCGTCGTCTGGTCAGCGGGCGCCGGCGGTGGCAGTCCCGAGCGGACGTATGCCGTCGACCGCGACGCGGCGATCCGCTCGATGGACGCCGCGGGACAGGCCGGCGTCGGGCGCTACGTCATGGTGTCCTACTTCGGCGCCGGGCCCGACCACGGTGTCCCCGAGGACAACGGCTTCTACGCCTACGCCGAGGCGAAGGCGGCCGCGGACGAGCACCTCCAGGGGACCGACCTCGCGTGGACGATCCTGCGCCCGAGCGCCCTCACCACCGACGCGGCCACGGGTCACATCGAGACCGGCGAGGGCGTCGAGGCCGGCAAGGTCTCGCGCGACAACGTCGCCCACGTCATCCGCGCGGTCGTCGAGCACCCCGACACGACGGCCCGCCGCATCCTCCCCTTCAACGACGGCTACCAGCCCATCGACGCCGTGGTCGCCAACACCCCCACCCAGGCACCCTGACCCGCCCAGTCCCACTCGAGTGAGCGCCCCACCCCACTCGAGTGGCCTCGCCGTCACTCCCGCAACACCCGGCGTCGCCACCTCCCCGTCGAGTGGCCCCGTCGTCACACCACCGGCCTGTGACGACGGGGCCACTCGACGGATGGGGAGGTGCCTTGGGTGGGAGAGCGGGGCCACTCGACTGGGACTGGGCGCTCACTCGAGGGTCAGGGGCGGGCGACGTGCTCGGCGATGACGAGGTCCTGCCACGCCATGCCGACGCTCTTGAAGACGTTCGGGCGGTCCGTCGCCCGCTCGAACCGGCCGAGCACGAGGTCGGCGAGCGTGCGCACGTCGGCCCAGTCGATGGCGCCCTGCGCGGCGGCGAGGATGACGTCGCCCGCCTCGCGGTGCGCCGTGCCGATGTCCTCGACGACGACGAGCGAGCGCCCGAGCAGCGCCGACCCGAGCTCGCGGCGGTGCGGCTCGTGCGACCCGATGGCCACGACGCACGCGCCGTCGGCGACCCAGTCGTCGCCGAGCACCGGCGTCGCCGCCGACGTCGCGGTCACGACGACCTGCGCCCCGCGGACGGCGTCCTCGACCCCAGGGTCGTCGACGGTGAGCCCACGCGTGGTGAGCGCGTGCGTCGACGCGAGCCCCGAGATCCGCTGCGCGGTCGCACGCGCCGCGTCACCTCGTCGGCCGACCACCGTCACCGAGGTCGTGTGCCGGATGGCGAGCAACGCCTCCGCGTGACCGAGCGCCTGGGGCCCGCTGCCGAAGATGACGGCCGACTCGACCTCGGAAGGGGCGAGCGCATCCATCGCGACGGCGGACACCGCCGGGGTGCGCAGCGACGTGACGGCCGTGCCGTCGACGAGCACCGACGGGGCGAGGGTGTCGGCGTCCATGAGGACGTAGACCGCCTGGATGCGGTCGAGACCACGCCGGGTTGCCCGGCGCGACGGTGAGCACCTTGACCCCGGCCGTGCGGCGGTTCGCCGACGGCATGACGAGGAGCTGGCCGTCACCGACCCCCGCGGCGAGCCGGGGCGGGTCCGACGCCGGGTCGAGACCGTCGGCGAGCTCGCGGCGGATGAGCCGCCGGGCGCGGTCGGGCGTGAGGTTCCGGCGCACGGTTGCGGCGTCGACCCAGCGCGGCTGCTGCACCTCAGCCCTCACCCGCGCTCGAGCGCGCGCGCTCGACCCGCACCGGGTCGCCGCCGGCGTCCGCGAGCGCCGCGAGGTGGGTGCGCAGCTGCTTGGCGAGCGACCACTGGGTGACCTCGTGGGTGATCGAGCGCACCCAACCCGGGTCGACGGCATACGCCAGCGTCAGCACGACAAGCGTGCCGTCGTCCTCCGCGTCGAAGCGCCACGCGACGGGCTCCGGGGTCACGTGCGGAGGCAGCCGGAGGGCCGGCTCGCCCACCGACGCGGCCAGCGCCCGCGCGACGGGCGGCGGGAGCGGAACGTGGACGTCGGCACTGACCTGGGGCACTCCTCGACTGTAGGTGCCGTGGCTGGGAGCTGCCCGTCCGGGAGGTCCCGGGGGCCGGAATCCACGCATGTGCGTGCCGGTGCCCCCGGGACGTAGGCTCGAGCGGATCGCCCACCACCCCGGGCGGCAGCCGTCAACGACGACACGAAGTCAGGACTCCATGGCGCTCAGCGTTTTCGATCTCTTCTCGGTCGGCATCGGGCCGTCGAGCTCGCACACCGTCGGCCCGATGCGGGCCGCCGCCCTCTTCGCGGAGCGGCTGCGCGACGAGGGAGTCATCGACCGGGTCGCACGCGTGCGCTCGCAGCTCTTCGGCTCGCTCGGAGCGACCGGGCACGGGCACGGCAGCGACAAGGCCGTCCTCCTCGGTCTGACGGGGGAGCGGCCCGAGCTGTGCGACCCGCGCGCCGTCGAGGGACGCCTCGCCGAGATCCGCGCGACGAAGCGCCTCCGCCTGCTCGGCGAGCACGAGATCGACTTCATCGAGCTCGAGGACCTCACGCTGCACCGCCGCAAGACGCTGCCGCTGCACCCCAACGGCATGACGTTCACCGCGCTCGACGCCGACGGCGCGACCGTCGCCGAGCACACGTACTACTCCGTCGGCGGCGGCTTCGTCGTCGGCGAGGACGCCGACGGGTCGACGAAGATCGTCGAGGACTCGACCCCGGTCGCGCACCCCTTCCGCACCGGCGACGAGCTGCTCGCCCACTGCAAGGAGACGGGCAAGTCGATCGCCCGCATCATGCTCGAGAACGAGCTGTCGTGGCGCACCGAGCAGGAGGTCCGCGACGGCCTCCTCGAGATCTGGCGCGTCATGAAGGAGTGCGTGCGCAACGGCATCGCCACCGAGGGCGTGCTGCCCGGCGGCCTGCGCGTGCGGCGCCGCGCCCCCGAGCTCGCCCGCCGCCTCTCGCTCGAGGCCAACAGCGACGACCCCCTGCGCGGCATGGACTGGATCACCCTCTACGCGCTCGCCGTGAACGAGGAGAACGCCTCGGGTGGCCGCGTCGTCACCGCCCCGACCAACGGCGCGGCCGGCATCATCCCCGCGGTGCTCCACTACTACGCGAACTTCGTCAACGGCGCGGACCGTGATGGCATCGTCCGCTTCCTGCTCACCGCCGGCGCCATCGGCGTCATCTACAAGGAGACCGCCTCGATCTCCGGCGCCGAGGTCGGCTGCCAGGGCGAGGTCGGCTCGGCCTGCTCGATGGCGGCCGCCGCGATGGCCGCCGTCATGGGCGGCACGCCCGAGCAGGTCGAGAACGCCGCCGAGATCGGCATGGAGCACAACCTCGGCCTGACCTGCGACCCCGTCGGCGGCCTCGTGCAGATCCCGTGCATCGAGCGCAACGCCATCGCCTCCGTCAAGGCCATCACCGCGGCCCGCACCGCGCTGCGCGGCGACGGCTCGCACGTCGTCTCGCTCGACAAGGTCGTCAAGACGATGCGCGAGACGGGCCGTGACATGAAGGTGAAGTACAAGGAGACCGCGCGCGGCGGCCTCGCCGTCAACGTCATCGAGTGCTGACTACGCGTCTGGGTCCTCGTCGCCTGATCGGCGGCGCATAGCCCGGTCGCTGAGGCCGGACGACAGCTTGCCCGTCATGAACTTGGCGCGGCTGAACGTCTCCCCGCCGACTCGCTTGGCCGCGTCCAGGCCGTCTTCGCCCAGGCGCTTTGCGGTGTCGACACCTTCTCCACCCAGGCGCTTTGCGGTGTCGACACCTTCTCCACCGACCGTGAGCGCCTTTTCTCTCGCCTCCGCGGCGGCTTCAAGCCAGCGTCTCGCCTCCAGCGACTGACCTGCCTGCTCGATCCCGAGGCGGGCGTGGAAGTCGACCACGCTGAGGGAGACCTGGTTACTCGCCTGTACAACCTCGCGTGACGAGGTGGGGTGCATGAGCACCTTCGAGTTGGCGGCCACTGCGGCGGTTCCTAAGCGCTCCATCAGCTGTCCTGTGGCTCGTGAGATGAGCGTCGTCCGGTTGTGACGAGCTGTTCGTAGGGCCACCCGGTGCCGGTCGAGCTCGTCCGGCGAGGCATCCAGGACCCTGTCGAGTTCGAGGATGCCAACCGCGTCCTGGAGCTGGAAGCACCGTGCAAGGACGGTCAGCCATTCCTGGGTCGTGGACTCCGCTTCCTTCGAAGCCTTCGCCAGGTCACCGATCTTCGACTTCTTCTCCAACTTGTCCGCCAGAGCGTCGAGCTGGCCCAGTGCATAGGCCTGTGTGCGAGCGATGGTCCCAGGGGTGGCCTGCACCTTCGACCATGTCACCTCCGAGACGCGGCCCACCTGCTCTCGGATGGTCATGGCTTCGTCGATGACGAAGCCAACTCCGATCATGTCCGCGAGCACAGCGTCCTTCTGTGCGCGCAGGACATCGTCGACCTTCTCGTCGATGGCAGCCAGATAGTCGGTGATCTCATCCATGGTCTGCTGCATGGCCAGCTGCGCCATGAGGCCAGCCGCACCCGCCAGCACAGCTGGATTGGTCAGCAGTGCCCCTGGCCCTTTGCTGAACTCGAGCAACCCGCTGACCTTGCCGTTCTTCGTCAGCACCGCCCGGAAGGTATGCGCCTCAGAGCCCTTCATCAGCTCGGGGCTCTGTTTCAAAGCCCTCGCAGACTTCTCGGTCAGCTTCACCCAGCGGCCGGAGTTCGCGGCCAGCTCAGAACCGGCCTGGGCAACCGCAGATGCCGTGCTGAGCGCCGACCCGAGCTTGGGCAGGCCCAGGTCCTTCGAGGGCAATCCCTCGGCGGCGAGGAACTGCTCGACGAGTGCAGGGTCTCCGATGACCGCCACGCCGTCGCCGTCGCTGATGAGCTGGATCTCGCTGTCCACACCTGCTCCTGAAATGGTCGGGAGAGGTGATCTTCCCAAGGGACAGGGCAGCTCGCTGGGAGTCGGCTTGGGTGTGTCGCGCGCGCCGGCCTCGCCGTCAAGGTCATCGAGTGCTGAGCGGCAGCTCGACCTCGCACTCGTAGTAGCGCATCTGCAGACGGCCGCGCTCGACGTCGATCGACCCCTCGCTGATGGCGATGACGTCGTCGAGCCACCGGTGCGACGGCGCCTCGGCCTGGAAGGTGAGGACGTGGACGCCGCGCCCGTCCGTCAACGACGACAGGCCGGTCAGGGTGAAGAGCACGACCCCGTCGTCGACGTGGATGACGCCCCGGGCGTCCGGCGAGGCCCAGCCCTCCCGGATGCGTGGGAAGTTCGACCACGACGCCGTGCCAGACAACCGGCCCGTCAGGGTGCCGGTGCCCTGGCCGTAGACGCGTCCGTCGCGTCCGGCCGAGGGCTCGACCTCGTGGATGAGGTCGTAGGTCCAGCTCGCGTCGCAGAGAGGGGTGAGACGCATGACAGCCTCCTCGGGAAGGTCCGACCCCTTCGACGGTACTCCCGTCGCCGCGTCCGCGCCGCCGTCTGCGGGAGGTCACCTCACCGGTGGTGGGTCTCGGTCGAGCTGATCGGATACGTCTGTCCCGCAACGTATCTCGCGTGCATGTCGGGCGTCGCTCCGCCCTCGCGGACCATCTCGGCGAAGAACCGACCCGACTCGCGGACCGTGCGCTCCTGCGTCTCGTAGTCGAGGGCGACGAGGCCGAACCGCGGCCCCTCGCCCTCGTTCCACTCCCAGTTGTCGACGAAGCACCAGTGGTAGTAGCGCTCGACCGGAACGCCTTGGGCCCGAACGTCGCTCACGACCGAGAGGTGCTCCCAGAGGTAGCGCGAACGGAAGGCGTCGGCGGCGTCGCACGTGCCGTTCTCGGTGACCCAGACCGGGAGCCCGTAGGTCTCCCAGGCCCACCGCGCCGTCTCTCCCAGCCCGGCGGCATACACCTCCCAGCCGAGGTCGTTGACGGGGACGCCCGGCGGCGTGCCGTCGTCGAAGCGCGTCACCGTCGTCCGGGAGTAGTAGTTGAGACCGAAGAAGTCGGCGTAGCGCCCCGGCGTGATCCCGTCCGGCCGGCGCAGCGGCGCCGCGAACTCGCCGGTCGTCATCGCTCGCACGATCGCGTCCTGGAAGAGGTGGCGCATGACGGGCGTCAGCGCTCGGTGCCACGGGTTGCGCGGGTTGCCCGGCCGGAAGAGCCGCAGGTGGTGGGCGACCCCGACCATCGTGTCTGGCGCTGGCCGCAGCGCGTGGATGAGGGCGTACGCCCGGATGTGCGCGGCCGCGAGCACGCCGTAGACCCGCATGCCCTCGCGGAGGCTCCGGTGGCCCGGCGGGAAGTCGCCGAACACGTGGGCACCGGTGACGTAGACGTTCGGCTCGTTGATCGTCACCCACTCCGCGACGAGGTCGCCGAGCCGCGTCACGACCTCCGCGACGAACCGCTCCCACACCCAGAGCGCGCCGGGTGCGAGCCACCCGCCGTCGCGCTCGAACCACAGCGGGTGGCTGAAGTGGTGCAGCGTCACGAGAGGGCGGATCCCCCTGTCGCGCAGCAGCTCCAGCTCCTCGCGATAGCGGGCGAAGGCTGCGTCGTCCCATACGCCGGGGCGCGGCTCGAGACGGGCCCACTCGACGCTCAGCCGGTAGACCTGCACGCCGAGCGAGGCCATCAGCTCGGTGTCCTCGCGCCACCGTCGCCAGTGGTCGGTCGCGCGCCGCGGGCTGGAGCCGTCGGCGATGGTGCCCGGCCGGTCGGCCCAGTCGCTCCAGCTGCTGTCGACGTCGCCGCCCTCGACCTGCGTGGCCGCGGTCGCGACGCCGAGCAGCACCCCGTCGAGCCGGAAGCCGTCAGCGGTCGCCATGCGGCTCAACGTACCGGCACCCGATGCGACAGACTGGCGCGCGTGGGTCACGTCTCCGTCGCCGATCACCGGGCCGCCGTCGCGCGGCTCCTCGGCGACGGATCGACCGAGACCGTGACGCTCGACCGGCACGCCGCCGGCCGCCGGCTCGCCGCCGACCTCGTCGCGGCCGACGACCTCCCGCGCTTCGACGCGTCCGCCATGGACGGGTATGCCGTGTGCCCGGGTGCGCCGGACCAGCGCGCCTTCCCCGTGGTCGGGGACGTGCCCGCCGGGTCGGCCCCCGACTTCGTGCTGGCGCCGGGCAACGCGGCCCGGGTCATGACCGGAGCGCGGGTGCCGCTGGGCACCGTCGCCGTCGTCCCGGTCGAGCGCACCGACGCGAGCCCCACCGGGCCCGCGCCGTCGCGGGTGCTCGTCGACCTCGATGCCGCACCGGGCCAGCACGTCCGTCCCCGTGGTGAGGACGTGACGGCCGGGTCGGTCATCGCGTCCGCCGGCACCGCCGTGACGGCCGCGCTCATCGCCCTGGGCCGGTCGGCCGGGTGCACGACGGTCGAGGTCCACGTGCCGACCCGGGTCGCGGTCATCGCGACCGGCGCCGAGCTTGCGCCGCCGGACGCCGACCCCGGCGCGGGAGGCATCCACGAGTCCAACTCCGACATGGTCGCCGCGCTCGCCGAGGCCGCGGGCTGCGAGGTGCGCCACGTCGACGTCTGCTCCGACGAGCCCGGCGACCTGCGCGCCCTGCTCGACGGGCTCGACGCCGACCCCGCCGTCGACCTCGTCGTCACGACCGGTGGCGTCAGCGCCGGCGCCTACGAGGTCGTGCGTCAGGTCTGCGAGCCGCTGCCGACCTTCGAGTTCGTCCACCTCGCGATGCAGCCCGGCGGTCCGCAGGGCCTCGGCCGCTACGGGTCCACGCCGGTCGTCTGCCTGCCGGGGACTCCGGTCGGCGCGTTCGTCGCCTTCCACGTGCTCGTGCGTCCGGCCCTCGACCGACGCCACGGGGTGCCGGCGACGCTACCCGGCCGGGCGGCATACGTGGGCAGGACGCGTCGCACGCGCGCAGGGCGCGTCCAGTTCGTCACGAGCGTGCACCACGACGACGGCACCGTCAGCGCGCCCGACGCCCGCCACCTCACGGCGCTCGCCGCGGCCACCTGCCTCATCGAGGTGCCCGAGGGCGTCGACCAGCTCATCGAGGGCGACCTCGTCGTCGTCCACCCGGTGTGAACGAGGCACCCGCCGGGCGCCCCTAGGCTGGTGAGCGTGAGCGCGACCCTGGTGGCCAAGGACCTCGCCGGGGGCCACGCCCACCGGACCCTCTTCGAGCACCTCGACCTCACGGTCGCCCCGGGCGACGTCGTCGGGGTCGTCGGCGCCAACGGCGCGGGCAAGTCGACGCTGCTGCGCCTCCTCGCCGGCGAGTCCGAGCCGCTCGGCGGCACCGTGACGACCGCGCCGTCCGACGCCTTCGTCGGCTGGCTGCCGCAGGAGCACGAGCGCGTGCCCGGCGAGACCGTCGCCGACCACATCGGCCGCCGCACCGGCGCGACCGCCGCGACCCTCGCCATGGAGGAGGCCGCCGCCGCCCTCGGCGGGGACGACCCGACGGCCGACGAGACGTATGCCGTCGCGCTCGACCACTGGCTCGTCAGCGGCGCGCCCGACCTCGACGACCGCATCCCGCCGATGCTCGCCGAGCTCGGCCTCGACGTCGGGCCGGACGCCCTCATGACCTCGCTCTCCGGTGGCCAGGCCGCACGGGCGGCGCTCGCCGCGCTGCTGCTGAGCCGCTTCGACCTCGTGCTCCTCGACGAGCCGACCAACGACCTCGACCTCGCCGGGCTCGACCGGCTCGAGGCCTTCGTCCACGGGCAGCGCGGCGGCGTCGTGCTCGTCTCGCACGACCGCGAGTTCCTCGCCCGCTGCGTCACGCGCATCGTCGAGCTCGACCTCGCGCAGAACTCGGTCGCCGTCCACGACGGCGGCTACGAGTCCTACCTCGACGAGCGGGAGGTCGCCCGCCGGCACGCCCGCGAGGCGTACGAGGCGTATGCCGGCACGAAGGCCGACCTGGAAGCACGGGCCCGCACGCAGCGGGAGTGGTCGTCCAAGGGCGTGCGCAACGCGATGAAGAAGAGCCCCGACAACGACAAGATCCGGCGCTCGGCCCAGCAGGACTCGGCCGAGAAGCAGGCGCGCAAGGTGCGCCAGATGGAGTCGCGGATCGCCCGGCTCGACGAGGTCGCCGAGCCGCGCAAGGAGTGGGTGCTCCAGTTCAGCATCGCGGCGGCGCCCCGCTCGAGCTCGGTCGTGGCCACGCTCAACGAGGCCGTGGTGCGCCGGGGTGACTGGACCTTCGGTCCGGCGTCGCTGCAGGTCGAGGCCCGTCGGCGCATCGGCATCACCGGGCCCAACGGAGCCGGCAAGACCACGCTGCTCTCGCTCCTGCTCGGTCGGCTCGCCCCGGACGAGGGTGGCGCCTCGCTCGGCGCCAGCGTCGCCGTCGGCGAGATCGACCAGGCCCGTACCGGCCTGCGCGACGACCTGCCGCTCGGGGACGCGTTCGGCGAGGCCGTGCCCGACCTCAACCCTGCGGACCGCCGCACGCTGCTCGCGAAGTTCGGGCTCAAGGCCGACCAGGTCGGCAGCGCCGTGGGGCGGCTGTCACCCGGCGAGCGCACCCGGGCCGCGATGGCACTCCTGCAGGCGCGGGGCGTCAACCTCCTCGTGCTCGACGAGCCGACGAACCACCTCGACCTGCCCGCCATCGAGCAGCTCGAGGAGGCGCTCGACGCCTACGACGGGGCCCTGCTGCTCGTCTCGCACGACCGCCGGCTGCTCGAGAACGTCCGCCTCGACGAGCGCTGGCACGTCGAGGCCGGCCAGGTCACCACGACCTGACCTCGCGCCCACCGCCCCGCGCCACCAGCCGCGCACGTCGAGGCCACCCGGACACCGTCTCCGAGGTGTGCCTGACCTCAAGGTGTGCGACCAGGTGGGGGGCGACGACGGGCGCCCGGTGTGACTTCCCGAAGAAGAGGAGCCGAGGAGGAGCGGCGGCGGCGACCTCAGCCGGGGGAGTTGGTCGGGTCGGCGACCCAGGGGCCGAGCGGCGGGTCCCACCGGCGCACGACGCGGCGCAGGATGTGCCCGCCGACCCAGTAGGGGTCCTGGTCGAACGTCTCCGTGACCGCCTCGAGCGACTCGCCGGAGTAGACGATGAGCGCTGCGTTGACCGCCTCCTGCTCGGTCGGCTCGCCCTCGCTCACCTCGTCGATGCCGTCCTGGTACATCCCGGCGACGAGCAGGCCCGACAGCCCGGTCAGCCACTCGCGGTGCTCGGGACGGATCGTCAGCATCTCGGTCGCGTCGTCGGGGTAGGTGTAGTGGATCGCGAAGATCGCCACGGATGGGCCTCCAGTCGCTCGGGTGGTCAGGTGGTCGTGATCCGGTGCGCGCCGGCATACACGTTGAGGCGGGTGCCGCGCACGAAGCCGAGCAGGCTCATCCCGGCGTCCTCGGCGCACTCCACGGCCAGCGACGACGGCGCCGACACCGCTGCGAGGCAGGGGATCCCGGCCATGATCGCCTTCTGCGTCAGCTCGAACGACGCGCGCCCGGAGACGACGAGCACGCACCCGACGCCCGGCACGCGTCCGCTCTGGAGGGCCCACCCGACGACCTTGTCGACGGCGTTGTGCCGGCCGACGTCCTCGCGCACGACGAGCAGCTCGCCGTCGGCGGTGAAGAGGCCGGCGGCGTGCAGCCCGCCCGTCTTGTCGAACGACCGCTGCTCGACGCGCAGCGCGTCGGGCAGCTCGGCGACGATCTTGGCCGCGAACTCCGTCGTGTCGGAGCGCACGTCGAAGGCCGACTGCGCCCGGAGCTGCTCGATGCTCGCCTTGCCGCAGACGCCGCACGACGAGTTCGTGAAGAAGGCACGCGTGGCCGACGCGGCCGGGGCGGCGACGCCGGGCGCCAGCGTCACGTCGATGACGTTGTAGGTGTTCTCGTCGAAGCCGCTCTCGCCGGAGACGACCGCGCCCTCGCAGTAGCGCGCCAGCGCGATGTCGTCGGCCGACCGGACCAGCCCCTCGGACATGAGGAAGCCGTGGACGAGCTCGATGTCGTGACCCGGCGTGCGCATCGTCACCGTGAGCGGCGAGCCGTTGACCCGCAGCTCGAGCGGCTCCTCGACGGTGAGCGTGTCGGGCCGCGTGGTCGTCGACGGGGTCGCGAGGTCGATCGTCGTGACCTTGCGCCGTACCGTGACCCGTCCCATGGCCTCAGCCTGCCAGACGCCGTGCCAGACTCCGAGGGGTGCCGCCCCGCCCACCCGAAGCACCCCCGGTCGTCGTCGTCCTGACGGGCGGGGCCTCCCGGCGCATGGGCTCCCACAAGCCCGCCCTCGACGTGGGTGGTCGCCCCCTCGTCGCGCGCGTGCTCGACGCGGCCGGCGACCGTCCGGCGCTCGTCGTCGGTCCCGGCCAGGGCGTCCCCGAGGGCGTACGCGTCGTGTGGGAGCGCGTCCCGGGCGGCGGTCCCGTCTCGGCCGTGTCCACCGCCGTCGCGGCCCTCGTCACCGACGCCGCCGGCGACACCCCGCTGCCGTATGCCGTCGTGCTGCTCGCCGCGGACCTGCCCTTCGTCACCCCCGCCCACGTCGACCGGCTCCTCGACGCGCTCGGGTCGGCCGACCTCGCCGTGACGGTCGACCGCGAGGGACGCACCAACTGGCTCTGCTCGGCCTGGCGCCTGCCCGCCCTGCAGGGGCGTCTCGAGGAGCTCGGGGACCCCTACGGCAGGAGCGTGCGCGACCTCGCCCACGGCATACGCACGCAGTCGGTGGACGACCCCGGCGAGGTGGCCCTGGACGTCGACACACCGGCCGACCTCGCGCGTGCGCGCGACCGCGCGGAGCACCGTCCGGGCGTCGACTGACCGCCTCGGCGGGCGACTCTGGGAGATCGCCCAAGTCGCGCCCTGCAGCGAATCCTCTTGCAGCCATGCGCTACTCAGGACTTGGAACGCATTTGGCAAAGACTTGGTAAGCCCCGTTGACCCGTGTTCTGGGCTGCTGCGAACGTCACGCTCGTTCCGGCCCGATCTCAAGTCGTGAGATGAGCGGAACTCCCTCCAGGCGGCCTTCGAGCCGCATCTCGACAAGGAGCAACCAGTGAATCGACTGAAGTCTGGGCTGGCGACCGGAGGGCTGCTCGCCCTCGCCCTCGCCATCTCGCCGGCGATCCCGGCGGGCGCAGCGGCCGGTGCGGGACGCGACAAGGCGCCCGCCCCCGAGTCGCAGAGCCTCAAGGCGACCGAGCAGTCCCGAGCCGCGTCGTCCGCGAGCGCCCTCGGCCTCGCCTCGGGCGAGAAGCTCACCGTCAAGTCCGTCATCCAGGACGCCAACGGCGCGACGCACGTCCGCTACGAGCGCACCCTCGACGGCCTGCGCGTCATCGGCGGCGACTTCGTCAGCCACAAGGACTCCTCGGGTGCCGTCAAGAGCGTCACGTGGAACTACCGCAAGAACGTCACCCCCGCGACGATGACCCCGAGCGTCTCCAAGAGCGAGGCGCACCAGGCCGGTCTCGCCGCGTCGAAGGCCGACAAGGAGACCGCCACCCCCGGTGAGCTCGTCGTCTTCCAGTCGGCCACCGGCCCCAAGCTCGCCTACGAGGTCATCACCGAGGGCATCAAGGCCGACCAGACCCCGACCCGCCTGCACACGATCGTCGACGCCACCACGGGCAAGACCCTGACGAGCTGGGACGATATCAAGCACGGCACGGGCAACGGCATCTTCGTCGGCTCCGTCACGCTCGGCACGACCGCCGGCACGAGCTACACGATGAAGGACTCGCACGGCAACTACACGACCGACCTCAACCAGGCGACGTCCGGCACCGGCACGACGTTCACCGACGCCGACGACGTCTGGGGCAACGGCCTCCAGAGCAACCGCCAGTCGGCCGCCGTCGACGCCCACTACGGGGCCGGCAAGACGTACGACTACTACAACACCCAGCTCGGCCGTGCCGGCATCTGGAACAACGGCACCGGCGCCCGCAGCCGCGTCCACTACGGCCAGAACTACGTCAACGCCTTCTGGGACGGCACGCAGATGACGTACGGCGACGGCGCGGGCAACGCCGCCCCGCTCGTCGAGCTCGACGTCGCCGGCCACGAGATGAGCCACGGCGTCACCGAGAACACCGCCGGCCTCAACTACTCCGGCGACGCGGGCGGCCTCAACGAGGCGACGTCCGACATCTTCGGCACGGGCGTCGAGTGGTACTCGAACAACCCGAGCGACACCCCCGACTACCTCATCGGCGAAGAGATCAACATCAACGGCAACGGCACGCCGCTGCGCTACATGGACAAGCCGAGCAAGGACGGCGCCTCGAAGGACTGCTGGAGCAGCTCCCTCGGTGGCCTCGACCCGCACTACTCCTCCGGCCCGCTGAACCACTGGTACTACCTGGCCTCCGAGGGCTCGGGCGCCAAGACGATCAACGGCACGTCCTACAACAGCCCGACGTGCAACGCCTCGACCGTGACCGGCATCGGCCACCTCAAGGTCGAGAAGATCTGGTACCGCACGCTGTCGACGTACCTCACCTCGAGCAGCAACTACGCCGCTGCCCGCACCGGCGTCATCAAGGCGGCCAAGGACCTCTACGGCGCCGGCTCGGCCGAGTGCACCGCGGTCGACAACGCCATGGCGGCCATCTCCGCCCCGGCCAGCACCGAGACGTGCGGCGGCACGACGCCCCCGCCCACCGGCGCTGCGCTGACCAACGGCGGCTTCGAGTCCGGCCAGACCGGCTGGACCGGCACCTCCGGCCCGATCACGAACAACACGGGTCGCCCCGCGCGCACCGGTTCGTGGAAGCTGTGGCTCGGCGGCAACGGCACGACGGCCTCCGAGAACGAGTCGCAGACCTTCTCCGTCCCGTCCACGGCCACCTCGCCGACGCTGACGTACTACATCCGCATCGACACGGCCGAGACGACGACCTCGACGGCATACGACAAGGCCACGGTCCAGCTCAACGGCGTGACCAAGGCCAGCTTCTCCAACCTGTCCACGCCGAAGGCGTCCTACGTCGCCAAGACGCTCGACCTCACGGCCTACAAGGGCACGAACGTCACGCTGAAGTTCGCCTCCACCGAGGACTCCTCGCTCCAGACGAGCTTCGTCATCGACGACGTGTCGACGAACTTCTGACGGACACAGCACGTCGGGCCGCGTGAGCTGCCCTGAAGGACACGCACCACCAGAGGTCGGTATGCCGCCGGGTCAGCCCCGCGGCATACCGACCTCGTGCGTGTGGCGGGGGACGCGTGCCGCTCGGCGCGACTGCCGCGCGGCCGAACGCCGGGCGGGCGCTCAGGAGCGGGCTCTCAGGGAGCGGTCGCTCAGGGAGCGGGCGCGGCGGGGGGAGCGACGGGTGTCGACGGCGTCGTGCAGCGGGTCGTCGCCGGCACCGAGAGCGTGACGTCGCTGACGAGCACCCCGACGAGGCCCGAGATCTCGCCGAGCGACGGGTCGCTGAGGTCGATCGCGCGGGCCTGGTGGTCGGTGACGGAGATCGTGATCGGGTCGCTCTCGGGGACGGCGTCGGGGTCGCCCCCGAGGGAGCCGTCGGTCGACGGCGCGGTCGTCGAGGGGCCGAGGCGGAGCGTCGCGAGGAGCGTGACGAGCTGGCGCTGCTGCGGGGCGCTGAGGGTGCACACGCGGCCGTGGACCGAGCGCGTCTCGACGCGGACCCGGCCGTTGGCCTCGAGCACGACCTGGTCGTCGAAGCCGGCGATGCCGCCGGTGCGACGCAACGTCAACGGGAAGGCGGGCCCGTAGGACGACCCGAGCGCGTCGTCGCCGGCGGCCCCGAAGCGCAGGGCCGAGGTCGTCGACGACGTGGCCGTGGGGGCCGCCGGGGTCACCCCGCCGGTCGATCCGTCGTCGGGCGTGGCCGACCCGCAGCCCCCGACGAAGAGTGCTGCGACGGCCATCCCCACGCACAGGCCTGCGCGCCCCATGCAGACCATGGTGGCCCCTCGCGGCGGGCGATGCACGCCTGACGCGGTGGATTCGGGACAACGCTTGGATGACGGTTTCAAGTGGCGGGCCTCGGGGTGCGCAGGAATGCTCGGTGTCAGAGGTGTGTGTCGGGCTCGGGGCCGGACGCACCCATCCGCACGGATGCGGGCACCGACGGACCCACGTCGGCGGTCAGCAACCTGCGGTCACCAGGGACATGAAAGGGACGATCGAGTGATACCCAACTCCACACCACACCGGACTCCGGGAGCCCGACGGGCGCGGCGGTCCGTCGCCGCGCTGGGGGCTGTCGCGGCCGTCGCCGCCGGCCTGGCGCTGACGAGCCCGGCCGCGCAGGCCGCGGACCCGTCGGCCTCGGCCTCGGGCAGCGACCCGGCGAGCCGAGAGCGCGCCTTCGAGGCGGCATCGACCGAGTACGGCGTGCCCCGCTCCGTGCTCGAGGCCGTGTCCTACGCGCAGACGCGCTGGGACTTCAACCCGGGCCACAGCACGTCGGGCGGCTACGGGCCGATGCACCTCGTCGACGCGGGCCTCGGCACGCGGGCCGAGGCGAAGGGCCTCGGGGACGCGCCGGCGCCGGAGGCCGCTCCCGTGGCCGACACGCTCGGCCGGGCGGCCGAGCTGACCGGGCTCCCCGAGGACGCGCTGCGCACCGACGAGCTCGCCAACATCCGGGGCGGGGCGGCCCTGCTGGCCGCGACGCAGAAGCGGCTGGGCCTGCCCACGGGCGAGGCCACCGACGCCGGCCAGTGGTACGCCGCCGTGGCCGACGCCTCCGGCTCCGTGCAGGAGGACGTCGCCGAGGCCTTCGCCGACGACACGTACTCCGTCATCGCGTCCGGTGCCTCGCGCCGCACCGTCGACGGCAAGGAGGTCTCCCTGCTGCCCTCGGCCGTCACGGCCGACACCGCTCAGGTCGACCGTCTCGGGCTGCTCAAGAAGCCCAACGGCGGCCCCGTCGACTGCCCGCCCGGGCTCGACTGCGAGTGGATCCCCGCGCCCTACGAGGAGTTCGGCGACGGCGACTACGGCAACCACGACCTCGCCCAGCGCCCGCGCGCGCCGAAGATCACCAACATCGTCATCCACGACACCGAGGCGAGCTACGCCACGACGCTCAAGCTCGTCAGCGACCCGACCTACGTGTCGTGGCAGTACAGCCTGCGCAGCTCCGACGGCCACATCGCCCAGCACCTCGAGCCGCAGGACGTCGGCTGGCACGCGGGCAACTGGTACGTCAACAGCCACTCGATCGGCCTCGAGCACGAGGGCTTCGCGCCGGTCGGCGCCGAGTGGTTCAGCGAGCCGATGTACCGCTCGTCGGCCCGTCTCGTGCGCTACCTCGCGACGAAGTACGACATCCCGCTCGACATGCAGCACATCTTCGGCCACGACCAGATCCCCGGCGTCACGCCGGCCAACGTCGCCGGCATGCACTGGGACCCGGGCCCCTACTGGAACTGGGAGCACTACTTCCAGCTGCTCGGGGCTCCGCTCTCGGCGCACCAGTCCGGTGACGCCAAGGACCTCGTCCGCATCCTCCCCGGCTTCGAGGACAACATCCAGCCGGTGACCTCGTGCACGACCGCGGGCGTGGCCTGCCGGCCGCAGGGCACGAACTTCGTCTACCTGCACACCGAGCCGTCGGCGAGCGCACCGCTCGTCAACGACATCGGCCGCAAGCCGAACGGCACGCCGTCGACGACGAGCGTGTCCGACATCGGGGCGCGCGCCCAGACGGGTCTGACCTTCGCCGTGGCCGAGCGCCGCGGTGACTGGACGGCGATCTGGTTCAACGGGGTCAAGGGCTGGTTCCTCAACCCGGCGAGCGACCCGACGGCCGTCCCGGTCAAGGGCTCCTACGTCGTGCCCAAGGCGGGCCTGGCCAAGGCGCCCGTCTACGGCCGCGCCTACCCCGAGGCGTCCGCGTACCCCGCGGGCATCCCGGTCCAGGCGCTCGCCCCGCTGCAGTACACCTTTGCGGCGGGCCAGCGGTATGCCGTCGGCGACCTCACGGTCCCGACGAACTACTACCGCGCGTCGACGTTCTCGCTCGACACCCCGAACGACCACGTCGACGTCGTCGGGCAGGACCGCTACTACCAGATCTCGCTCGGCCACCGCTTCGCCTACGTCCGCGCCGCGGACGTCGACGTCGTGACGGCCCGCTAGCCCGCGGGGGACCCCCCACCCCAACCGTCGAAGGGCCACAAACCGGGCAGGTTTGTGGCCCTTCGACCGCGTTCGGGCCCGGTTTGTGGCCCTTCGACGGTGTCAGCGGAGGTCGTAGGCCTTGAGGAAGCTGACGATGAAGGGCGCGGCGCCGGTCACGCCGTTGTCGCCGACCTCGTTGTAGGCCGCGATCGCGATGTCCCCGCGGCCGGCGACCATCCACACGTGGGTGTCGGGCGGGCTCTTCGTGCCGAACTCGGCGGTGCCGGTCTTGGCGTACTCCACGCCGAGCGGCTTGAGGACCGTGCCGGACCCCTCGGCGACGACGTCGCGCATCTCCTGCCGCAGCACGCCCGCCTCGGTGGGGTCGAGGGGCGTCGCGGGCTTCGGCAGCGCCGTGGCGCCGGCCACGAGCTGGGGGCGCACCGTCTGGCCCTTCATGACCGACGCGACGACGAGCGCCATCGTCAGCGGCGAGGCCTCGACGCGCCCCTGGCCGATGAACGACGCCGCGTGCTCGACGACGTCGTCGGTCGTCGGCACCGAGCCGAGGAAGCCGGTGAAGGGCAGGTCGAGCTTCTCGCCCATGCCGAGCGACTGCGCGGCCGACACGAGGTCGTCCTGGCTCACCTTCTTGTACTGGCTGATGAAGGCGGTGTTGCACGAGTAGGCGAGGGCGGTCCGCATCGGGATGTCGCCCAGCTTGTCCTTGGGGTAGGTCGTGTAGTTGCTGAACCGGCGACCGTTGACGGTGAGCGTCTCGGTGCACGGCAGCTTCGTCTCGGCCGTGGCGCCCTTGCGCACGTTGGCGAGCGAGCTGACGATCTTGAACGTCGAGCCCGGCGCCTCCTTGCCGGCGAGGGCGAGCGTCGTACCGGCAGCGGCGGGCCCGACGGCGGCGGCGAGCACCTCACCGGTCGACACCCGGACGGCGACGAGCGCGGTCGGGTGCTTCGTCTGCTTGGCGAGCGCGGCCTCGGCCGCGGACTGCGCCTTGGGGTCGAGGGTGATCGTCAGCGGCTCGCCCTCGGTCGACTGCTCGGCGAAGAGCTCGCGCTTGTCGAGGGCGCTGCCGTCGGCGCCGCGCTTGACGGCGTGCACGGCGAGGCCCGGCGTGCCGCGCAGCCGGGCGTCGTAGCGGTACTGGAGGCCGTTCTTGCCGACGGTGTCGCCGGCCTCGAGGGTGTCCTTGGAGGCCTTGATCTGCTCGGCCGTGGCCTCGCCGACGGTGCCGAGGATCGGGGCGGCCCAGGTGCGGCTCGGCCCGAGCACCTGCAGGGCCGGGACGGTGAGCGCGCCCTTGACCTTCTCGATGGCGGCGCCGCGCTCCTCGATGATCGGGTCGGTGGCGCGCAGGGTGACGCCCTCGACGAAGGCCTTCGAGCCGGCGGCCTCGACCTTCGCCGCGAACCGGGCGGGGTCGATCTCGACGAGCGCGGCGAGCTTCTTCGCCGAGGCCGTGGCCTCGGCCCCCGACACCTTCGTCTTGTCGATGCCGACGGCGGCGACCTCGCGCTCGGTCATGATCTTGCCGCCGGAGGAGTCGACGATGTCGGCTCGCCGCGGCCACTTGCGCGCGAGGTCGAGGGTCTCGTCGGAGGTGAGCCGGGGCGCCACGACGCCCGGCGTCCACGACACCCGCCACTGGTCGTCGACGAGGGTCAGGTCGACCTGGGTCTCGTAGGTCCAGTCGGTGGGGGACGTCGAGACGTCCCAGCGGGTGAAGAGCGTGGCCGTGGCGTGGTCGGAGCCCTCGTTGTGGCTCATCTCGCTGAGGGACACCTGCGGGCGCAGCGTGCCGAGGTCCTTGTAGGCCGCCTTGACGAAGGTGGTCGCCTTCGCGGGGGTCGTGTTCTTGAACGTGACCGCACCGAGGTCACCCGTGGCCAGGCCGGTCGCGAGGGCGCGCGCGGTGTCGTCGGGCTTCGGCGGCGACTCGAAGAGCGAGCATCCTGCACCGAGCGTGCCGACGAGCACCCCCGAGAGCGAGACGGCGACGAGAGTCCTGGCGCGAGATCCCCTGAGCATGGCTCCACGGTACGTGCCGGGCCGCGGCCCCCGTGTCATGAGGTCGTGGCGCCCACGTGACGGTCCTGTGCAGGAGCGGTCGTATGCCGGGTGGTCGGGCCGGGTGCCCGGCGCGCGGTCCCGGGGCTGCTCGGTGTGCGGGGACGCCGCCACAGCACGAGCGACCCGAGCAGGCCGACGGCGATGGCGACGAGGTGCACGCCCCAGGCCTGGTCGGCCGGTGAGAGGGCGGCGACGAAGACGTCGCGGCTCGCCTCGACGTGGTCGCGCAGCCCGTTGGGCAGCCCCGAACGGGGCCGCAGGTAGGAGGCGAGGTAGGAGAAGGCGGTCTGGCCGGCGGCGCAGACGGAGAGGAGGACGAGCACCGCGAGCCACGCGACGAGGCGTCGCGCCGGTCGCAGCCCCAAGCCGGCCAGGGCGAGACCCGCGGCCACACCCACGACGACCGGGCTCCACTGCAGCAGGCCCAGCGAACGCTGGAGGCCGAGCAGCGCGACGAGGACGGCACTGACCCAGCTGCCGAGGGCGACGGCCAGCGGTGCGGCGGCCAGGGCGCGCAGCACCGGGCCGCCCAGGGCGACGGTCAGACCCAGCACGAGACCGAGGACGGTGCCCACGACCGCCACGGCGAGGACGCCGAGGATGACGCGGTCGTCGCGGTCGAAGTCGCTGCCGAGCTGGCGGGTGGCGCCGGCCGACTGGGCGATCGTGTAGGCGCTGGACGTCAGGGCGCCGAGGACGGCGAGCGCAGCCACCCGGAGACGTCGCCCGGCGCGGGGACGCACCCAGAGCGTCGCGAGGGCCGCGAGCGCGCCGCCGACGAGCGTGATCGTCAGGAGCAGCCCGAGGCGCGCCGTCGTGAAGGGGAGCAGGCTGATGTAGCCGTCCGTCGCCGAGCCGGTGGCGACGTCGAAGGGCCAGTTGCGCGGCGACCGTGCGCCGAGCCCGTCGATGGTCCAGGGCAGCGCGCCGCCGACCCACCAGGCCGCCGCCGCGAGCGGCAGGACCGGCCAGAGGTGGTCGCGGGCAGGCCGATGGGGCGCCACACTGCCCACGCCAACGCCGGTGTCCACGCGCAGATCCGATCATGACTGACCGACATCCGCCAATCGTCGGCGTGCTCGCCGCAGCCGGTCGGCATCCCCGGGTCGCGGCTGGGGGCCGGGCTCAGCGCTCGGGGCGCCAGAGCTGCACGGAGGCCACCGGCTCGAAGCCCGCCGCGAGGAACGCGCGCAGGGCACGGGCGTTGCCGGGCGCGCAGGCCGCGACGACGACGTCGCCCTCGTCGATGAGCGTCAGCGCGTCGCGCACGACGTCGGTCCCGACGTGGTCCTTGGACGGGTCGGTCTCGAGGCCCACCTCGGGCAGCCCGCCCAGCCCCGTCGAGAGGGTCACGAGCGTGTGGTCGTCCGGGGCGGCATACCCGAAGGTCGTGACGTCGCTGCGCACCGACGTCGCGTGCTCGGCGCGGGGGTGGTTGCGCAGGTCGCTGCGCGGCACGAGCACCGGCTCGCCGCCCGTGCCGCGCGCCACGAGGATGATGTCGAGGGCGTCGATCCAGCCGGTGCCGGCGAGGCGCGAGACGAGGCGCGGGTTGCTCGCCCCGCCGAAGCCGTCCGGGCTCAGCGAGTCCAGGGTGCCGTCGGAGACGTCGTCGTCGACGGCGAGGTACGCGTGGCCGGTGAAGGCGACGACGCCCTCCACGCCGGCCCGCCACGGCTCGACGCGCTGCCACGCGCCGTCCACGGCCGGGAAGTCGCCGCCTGCGGCCTTGCTGAGGACTTCGGCAATGGGGTGCACGCCGTCCATCAAACCCGCCGCGTCGACCCCGCGCCCGCCGGGGTCCACCTGTTGGCACCCGCCGGCAGCTCTCCCGGTGCTCCCCGGACGGCCCCGCCGGGTAGGTTGTGGCCATGTCCCGACCGCACGCGGCCGCCATCGTGGAGGACGCCGTCCACGAGCAGATCGAGCGCGTGCTCCGCAGCCGCGGCTGGGGCAACCGGGTCATCACCCACGTGGGCTACGGCTCGTCCTCCTTCGTCCGTGTCTATGCGCGGATCCTCCTCGGGCGCAAGGGCCGTGAGGACGTCGAGGGCCCCGAGGCCCGTCAGGACGCGACCGGCGCGCTGAGCCCGGCCCACTACGACCGGGGCTGGCGCGCCTTCATCACCTCACCGGCCACGGGGGTGCCGGTCAAGGTCACCGTGGGCGACCGCGAGGTCTACGGACGGTCGGACCGCGGCGGCCACGTCGACATCGTCGCCCGGGACCACGGGCTCGCCCCCGGCTGGCAGCAGGTCGTCGTCGAGGCGCAGGGCACCGACCCCGTCGCGGCCGACGTCTTCATCGTCGCCGACGGCGTGACGCACGGCATCGTCAGCGACATCGACGACACCGTCATCACGACGATGCTGCCCCGCCCGATGATCGCGGCGTTCAACACCTTCGTGCGCCGGGCCAAGGCGCGTCACGCGGTCGCGGGCATGGCGCCGATGTACCGCCGCATCCTCTCGGCCCACCCCGGCGCGCCCATCGTCTACGTCTCGACCGGCGCGTGGAACACCTCTGCCACGCTCAACCGCTTCCTCGTCGAGAACGGCTTCCCCCTCGGTCCGCTCATGCTCACCGACTGGGGTCCCACCAACACCGGCTGGTTCCGCAGCGGGCAGGCGCACAAGCGCACCTGCCTCGACCGGCTGGCCCGCGACTTCCCCGAGATCACGTGGCTGCTCGTCGGCGACGACGGCCAGCACGACCCGC
The DNA here is from genome assembly GCF_964254175.1 of Terrabacter sp. LjRoot27. Lineage (NCBI taxonomy): Bacteria > Bacillati > Actinomycetota > Actinomycetes > Micrococcales > Intrasporangiaceae > Terrabacter > Terrabacter sp. LjRoot27. The sequence continues at coordinate 4,413,654 of NZ_CAXUSS020000001.1, read as the reverse complement.
AGATCTACGCCGACTTCGCCGAGGCGCGCCCCGACCGCGTCGACGCCATCTGCATCCGGCACCTGTCGCCGACCGAGCAGGTGCTGTCCAACCCGATGAAGATCGACTCACCCATCCGTCCCTGGGCGGCGCGATCGGTGCCGACCTTCTCGGCAGCCGACGGGCACGCGATGCTCCGGGTGCTCGAGGGCGCCGGCAAGGTCGGTGAGCCCGTGGCGACCGACGAGCAGCCCTCGCGTCCGGGCCGTTCCGTCGGGTCCGGGTGACAGACTGGGGTCATGCCTGAGCTGCCGGAGGTGCAGGCGCTCGTCGACTTCCTCGCCGAGCGGACGGACGGCCTTGCCATCACGAAGGTCGAGCTCGCGTCGTTCAGCGTGCTCAAGACGTTCAACCCGCCGCCCCAGGCGCTCGAGGGTGCGCCCATCGACGGCGTCCACCGCCACGGCAAGTTCCTCGACATCGACGCCGATGGCACGCACCTCGTCTTCCACCTCGCGCGCGCCGGCTGGCTGCGCTGGTCCGACCAGCTGCCGACGACCGTCGTGCGTCCCGGCAAGTCGCCGATCGCCTTGCGGGTGAGGCTGTCCGACGGCTCGGGCTTCGACCTGACCGAGGCCGGCACCAAGAAGTCCCTCGCCGCCTACATCGTCACGGACCCCGCAGAGGTGCCCGGCATCGCGCGCCTCGGGCCCGACCCGATGGCCGACGACTTCACGCTCGAGCGGTTCCGGTCGATGCTCGAGGGCCGACGCACGCAGATCAAGGGCCTGCTGCGCGACCAGGAGTTCATCGCGGGCGTCGGCAACGCCTACTCCGACGAGATCCTCCACGTGGCCAAGATCAGCCCGTTCGCCATCGCCGGCACGCTCGCCCCCGAGGTGGTCGACCGGTTGTATGCCGCCCTGCGCGACACGCTGAAGGGCGCCGTCACGACGGCGTCGGGCAAGCCGGCCAAGGAGCTCAAGGACGCCAAGCGAGCGGGCATGCGGGTCCATGCGCGCACCGGTGAGACGTGCCCGGAGTGCGGCGACATCGTGCGCGAGGTGTCGTTCGCTGACACGTCCCTGCAGTACTGCGCCACCTGCCAGACCGGTGGCAAGCCGCTCGCCGACCGGCGGATGTCCAAGCTGCTCAAGTGAGCGAGCCTGCGCGCCGCGCCGGTGGCGCAGCTCGTCGTCGTCAAGGTCAGCCAGCGCTACCTGGTCGCGACTAGGCCGCGACGCGGATTCGTCCGGAATGCAACGCTTCCGGTCTCGTGGTTGTCTTCATCGTCATGAAGCCGTTGACCCACCACGTCCCGCGCGGTCCCCTCCAGCCCGTCCGTCCCGGACGAGGACTCCTCGCCCTCGCCCTCGGAGCCGTGCTCGTCACGAGCGCGTGCGGGCAGGCGACGCCGTCACCCGGCGTCGCGACCCCGGCCGGCGGCGACGGAGGGTCGGCCACGGCGAGCTCGACGGGTGACGCCGGTGCGGGAGCCCAGACGGTGACGTCGGGCGGCGTGCGCCTCGAGGCGACGATGGCCCCGGGTGGCCCCGAGGCCGGAGCGACGGGGGCCGGCATCGCGGCGAGTCCCGGTCTCGTCGTCGACTACACGCTGACCAACACCGGCACGAAGCCCGTCCTCGCCTTCGACGTCGTCCCCGCCGACCTGGGCAGCGCGACCCTCCCCGCGGACGTCGACCTCAAGCACGCGTGGGTCTACGAGCAGTCCGGCGTCCTCCGCCTGAGCAAACAGGGCTTCGCGCCGGGCCCGAACGTCCGCTTCGCCGCCGCCCCCGTCATGGGCGGCCACACGGTCGCGCCCGGTGCCAGCATCACGGGGAAGGCGTATGCCGTGTCGCCGCCGACGCTCGACGTGCCGGGTGAGTCCTTCCAGGCCCCGCGCACCCCGGTCGACCCGGGCGTCAAGCAGTGGCAGCTCTGCATCCAGGTCACCGACCGCGCCGCACAGGCCCGACCGTCCGCCGTCGGGGGTGGCGTCGTCGAGGCGGCGTCCACGGCTCCGCAGGGCGAGGAGCTCGTCTGCACCCCTCCGTCGACGATCCCGGTCGGCTGACGGGGCACGCCCGGCCCGTCAGGGTCCGTCGAGGCTCGTGACGGCGGCGCGGCTGCTCGCGAGGTGGTCACGGAAGACCGCTGCCGCACGGTCGGCGTCGCGGGAGCGGAGGGCCTCGACGATGGAGCGGTGCTCGGCGACCATGGCGGCCGGCTCGGCGTGCTGGTTGAGCAGCCACGCCATCCGACCGGCGACCGGCTCGATGATCGAGCTGAGCACGCGGCTGCGGGCGAGGTCGACCAGCGCGTCGTGGAAAGCGGCGTTGGCGCCGACCGCCTCGGCGTGACGACCGGCTCGGGTGTGGGCGTCGGCCCGAGTCACGAGGTCGTCGAGGGTCGCGAGGCCCTCCTCGTCGAGCACGTCGACGAGCCGGTGCGACAGCACGGCCTCGAGGGACTCGCGCACCGCGAAGAGCATGGCGACGTCGTCGGGGTCGAGGCGGCGTACGACCATGCCCCGTGTGGCCCGCTCCTCGAGGAAGCCCTCCCGCTCGAGGGCGCGCAGCGCCTCCCGCACGGGCACCCGGGAGACGCCGAGCTGCTCGGCGACCTGGCGCTCGACGACGCGCGTGCCGGGGGCGAGGTCGCCGGACACGATGCGCCGGCGCAGCGCCTCGGTGACGGAGTCGCGGAGCGATCCCGCATGTTCCTCACGAGTAGGCATTGACCACCCCTCCTCAGTTGGTATACCAAATTGGTATACCAAAAACGGCTCGGCCCGAGCCTAACCCCTGGAGGTCCCGCATGTGCCTGCACGACCACGACGCCACGCCGTCCCTGCCGCCCGCGGCCCTCTCGCGTCGCAACGTCATCGCCGGGGCCGCGGTCCTCGCGGGCGTCACGGCCGGGGGGATCGCCTCGGCCTCGTCGGCACAGGCCGCTGACACGGTGGCCCGCGGCCGGACCGGCTCCCTCCGGCCCACGACCGCAGCCCCGCTCGTCGTCGAGGGCGGCTCGGTCGTCGACCCCCTCACGGGCCACGTCGCCGAGGACGGCGTCGTCGTCATCCGCGACGGTCGGGTGCTCGCCGTCGGCTCGCGCGACGCGACGCGGCGGGCCGTGGCCTCGGTCGGCTCCGCCGCGCGACGGGTGGACGCCTCGGGACGCTGGGTCGTGCCGGGTCTCATCGACGTGCACGTCCACGCCAACGCGCTCGCGGACGCCCGCGCCCTGCTGCAGGCCGGCGCCACGTCGGTGCGCAGCGGGTCCTCCTCCTTCTACCAGGACGTCGCGATGCGCTCCCTGCCCGACTGGGCGCCCGGCCTCGCGCCCCGCATGCGGGCCGCCGGCATCTTCGTGTCGCCGCAGCTCGGCGACTCGCTGCTCGCCGACCCCGAGCTCGCCCCGCTCGCGGCCCTCCCCGGCGGCGTCACGTCGACCGCCGACATCGCCCACGTGACCCGGGTCAACGTCTCCCGCGGTGTCGACGTCGTCAAGACGAGGGCCAACCCACGGGCCGGGCTCGCCGAGCAGGACCCGCGCGAGCTCGTCTACGACCGTGAGCAGCTCACGGCCGTGGTCCGCGCCGCGAGCGGGCGCCCGGTGCTGTGTCACGCGTACAGCGCCGAGGGCATCGACGGTGCCGTCCGCGCCGGCGTCCGCAGCATCGAGCACGGCGTCTTCGTCGGCGACGCGACGATCTCGGAGATGGCCCGGCGCGACACCCACTTCACGCCGACCCTCGCCGCGATCAGCGGCATGATCGGCTCGAGCAACCCCGTCCTCGACGCCCGCGGTCGCGAGTACACCCCGATCCTCATGAAGGCCGTCCGCGAGGCCCACGAGCGTGGCGTCACGATCGTGGCCGGCACCGACTCCTTCGGCACCGACGTCGACCCCATCGGGTCCGAGGTGCGCCTGCTCGTCGAGGCCGGACTGACCCCGCTCGACGCGCTGCGGGCGGCGACGACGAGCGCGGCGCGGATGCTCGGCTGGTCGCGTCAGGCCGGCCGGCTCGTGCCGGGCGGCTTCGGCGACCTGCTCGTCGTCGACGGCAACCCGCTCGACGACGGCGGCGCGGTCGAGCGGGTCCGGGTCGTCGTGGCCCAGGGCGCGGTGGTGCGCCACCCCTGACGGGTCAGAGGTGGAGCGAGACGTGGCCGCCGTTGGCGATGCCGAGGCAGCTGAAGAGCATGAACGAGCCGGGCCAGGCCGCGGCGGCCACCAGGCACCACGTCTTGACCGACCGTGACGCGGCCCGGGCCCCGTCCCAGTCGCCGAGGGCCCACCTGGGGTTGACCTGGGTCGACTTGATGATCGCGACGATCCCGAAGGGCGTGAAGCAGAAGATCGTGCACAGGATCGCCCAGCCGAGCCGGGTCGGTGGTGGCGGTGCCTGGCCACTGCGGGGGCCGACCCACTCGGCGATGGGGGTGGCGGCATACGGCAGCGGGTCGACCCGGCCGGCGGGCGGCGGCAGCGGGACGGGCGGCGGGCTCAGCGGCGCCGTCGGTCCGGCTGTCGCCGCGGTCTTCGCTGGGGCGTGGTCCGGCGGCTCGAGGTCGGGCAGCCACTGGGACCAGGTGTCCTGCGTGGGATCGGGTCGGCGGTCGTCCATGGTCCGGGTGCTCCTGGCTCGGCGGGTCGGTCACTGGTGAGACCCGTCAGGAGCGACAGCGTTCCATGCGGAGCGAGGTTCGGGGCGCGAACCGGACGAATCGACCCGGTCAGATGATGGTGGGGTCGCCGTCCGCCGCGAGCTGCTTGCCGGCCCGCTCCCACTCGAGCATCCCGCCCTCGACGTTGGCGACGTCGTAGCCCTGGTGCACGAGCCACTGGACCGCGCGGGCGGAGCGGCCGCCCATGCGGCAGACGACGGCGACGGTGTCGTCGGTCTCGGGCAGCTCGTCGATGCGCGCCGGCAGCTCACCGAGCGGGATGTGGATGGCGTTGGGGGCATGGCCGGCGGCCCACTCGTCGGCCTCGCGGACGTCGACGAGGACGGCGTCGTCGGGCAGCTCGGACACGGTCGTCGTGGGGATGCTCATGCCTTCATCGTGGCACGACGCCGCCGTCCGACGACCGTTGGTCCGCGTCCGCCGGCGACACGCGGTGGGACACGCCGGGGTGGGCGACGCACGGCCACCAACGGTCGTCCGTCGGTCAGGAGGCCCGGGCGACGAGGGTGTTGAGCACGGCCGCGGCCTCGTCGGCGTCGTCGACGGTGACGACGACGTCCGGCTCGCCGATGCGGTGGACGACGAGGGCCTCGCCGGCACGGGTGACGTAGCCGCGGCGGCCGTCGACGCCGATGCGCCAGCCCCATCCGCCGAACTCGCGCAGCGGCGACACGGTGCCGGTCGTGGCCGAGGCGACCCGCTCGATCGGCACGCGGGACCACGACAGTCCGGCGCTCGAGACCCGGAGTCCGGAGGCGTCCACGGTCACGCGCGCGCAGAGGGTGAGGGCGAGCAGGGCCCCGAGGGCGAGGGCCAGCAGCCACACCCACACGAACCCGGAGAGCGCCACCCAGACGAGCGGCAGGGCGACGACGACCGCCAGCGTCACCGTCGGGCCCACGCGCAGGCTCGCCCGTCCGGTCCACGCGAGCCGCGTCGTCGGCGGGACGTCCAGGCGGCGCGCGTCGGCGGGTAGGGGCTCGCGTGCTCCGGCGACCTCGGGCGGCGTCGTGCGTCCCCAGCGCCAGATCCCGACGGCCACGAGAGCGGTCAGCAGGAGCGTCGGCACGACCCACTGCGGCGGGAACGCCTCGGGGACCTGCCCCGGCCGCTGCGCGACGAGGCCACCGAAGAGCACCCCACCGAGGAAGACCGCGAGGCCACCGGCCACGGCGGCGAGGGGACCCCGGGCGGAGCGGTGCATGACCGCGGCGAGACCGACGAGGGCGAGCGGCATCACCGTCGTGATGACGGCCGCGGTGACGACCGCGGTCGCGAAGGGCTGCCAGCGGTCCGGCTCGCCGTGCAGGCCCCAGTGGACGGCCACGGGGTCCGGCACCAGGTCCCGGACGGCATACGCCAGGCCGGTGCCGGCCGCGGCCACGACGGGAGCCAGCACGGCGCTCGCGACGAGGGCATGGGTGGGGCGGCGGTCGGAGGTCATCGCTGGAACTCGCTCTCGATGAGTCGGGTGAGGTCGGTCGGGGTGGCGCCCACGAGTCGCGCCTCGGCGACGAGCGCGGCGGCCAGGGTGCGCAGCCGGGCGTCACCACCGGGGTCCGACGCGCTGACGACGGCCCCACGGCCCCGGCGCAGGTCGATGAGGCCCTCGTCGCGCAGGGACTGGTAGGCGCGGAGCACCGTGTGGAGGTTGACGTCGAGGACACCGGCGACCTCCCTCGCGGACGGCAGCCGGTCGCCCTTCGCGAGCCGTCCGGAGGCCATCTCGCGGCGCACGCAGGCGGCCACCTGCACGTGCAACGCGGTGCTCGACGTGGGGTCCACCTGCCACAACATAGTTCTATTATGACTATAACTACTCGGCAAAGCCAAGCGGATAGTGTGGGAGTCGTGAAGATCCTGTCGATCCAGTCCCACGTCGCCTACGGCCACGCCGGCAACTCGGCCGCGGTCTTCCCGCTCCAGCGGCTCGGGCACGAGGTCTATCCCGTGCTCACGGTGACCTTCTCCAACCACACGGGCTACGGCTCGACCCGTGGCCCGCTCATCGCTCCTTCCGATGTCGCGGCCGTCATCGACGGTGTCGAGGAGCGGGGCGCCTTCCCGGCGATCGACGCGGTGCTCTCCGGCTACCAGGGCGCCGAGGCCGTCGGCGAGGTCGTCCTCGACGCCGTCGCGCGGGTCAAGGCGGCCAACCCCTCGGCCGTCTACTGCTGCGACCCGGTCATGGGCGACGTCGGTCGCGGCTTCTTCGTGCGCGAGGGCATCCCCGAGTACATGCGCGACCACGTCGTGCCGAAGGCCGACATCGTCACCCCCAACCAGTTCGAGCTCGAGTTCCTCGTCGGCCGTCCGGTGTCCACGCAGTCCGAGCTCGTCGCCGCGGCCCGCGAGCTCGTCGCGCAGGGTCCGACGGCGGTCCTCGTCACGAGCGCGCTGACCTCCGACACTCCCGAGGGCACGATCCAGATGGCGTGCGTCACCGCCGACGACGCCTGGGTCGTGACGACCCCGATGCTGCCGATGACGGTCCGCGGGGGCGGCGACGTGACCGCCGCGGTCTTCCTCGCGCACTACCTGACCGACGGTCCCGAGGTGGCCCTGAGCCGCACCGCGGCGACGATGTATGCCGTGCTGGAGCGCACGCACGCGAGCGGCTCGGACGAGATGCTGCTCGTGGCCGAGCAGGACGCGATCGCCCATCCTGACGAGATTTTTGAAATCTCTTCGATCGCTTGACCGTTTCGCCCCGAACCGCGTTATAGTCGCAACGCGCCGTTCCGCATGACCACCCCTGACCGTGCGGAACGGCGCTTTTTCATGCCTCAATTCAGTGGAATCCGAATCAAATCACTTCGGTTTCCATCGAGTCGGTGCGCGAGCGACCGGCGTGCGGTTCAGTGCTGAGCGGCGAGCTGGCCGCGGATCGCGCCGCCCGGGAACTCTGCGTTGTGCACGTTGACGTAGTAGTCCTCCGGGTTGGCGAGGATGTCCGCAACGGTCTGGCCACTCACGAACTTGCCGGCCTCGCCCTCGGTCAGGCAGTCCGCGGCGTTTCCGTCGGCCGGGGCGGCCAGGTTGACGACGACGGGGCCGTTGGTGCCGGCCGCGCCCTTGTGGATGTGCGCCGCCTGGGCGGGAGCGATCTTGCTGACGGTGAGGACGTAGCAGAGCGTCGTCGGGTCCCCGTCGATGCCGTTGACGTAGACCTCACCGCGACCGTTCGGGTCCCCGGCGATCGCCTTGGAGGTGCCGACCTCGGCGCGACCGGTGAGGTCGGCCTCGAGCACGGTGTTCGTGTGACCCGCGAAGGCGGGGGCGAGGGGGACGAGCAGGACGACCGAGGCGCAGGCCGCGGCGACGGCGAGCGTGCGTTGCTTGGAGCGCATGGTGGTGCCTTTCGGTTGGCCCCCGAGGTGAGTTGCCCCTGACGTCCCTCGTTCGTCACGGCTCCTCCTCCCGGATTGCGTCGCCCAGCCAGCACGCCAGCCAGCCCCGCCGGCCAGCTCGCCCGCTGGGGCTCGGGTGACGCGCCGATCGGGGTCGATCGGGATGTCTCAGGTTTGCGGTAGAGATGCGTATAGCCTCCGATCGTGGACCCGATCACGAACCCGTACGCCCCGGGCGCGGGCCAGCGCCCGCCCGAGCTCGCCGGCCGTGACGAGCAGCTGCGCACCTTCGACGTCGTGCTCGAGCGGATCGCCCGCGGACGCTCCGAGCGCTCGATCGTCCTGACCGGACTGCGCGGGGTCGGCAAGACCGTGCTGCTCAACGCCCTGCGCAGCTCGGCCGTGCGGGCCGACTGGGGCACCGGCAAGTTCGAGGCGCGCCCCGACCAGCGGCTGCGCCGTCCGTTGGCCGCGGCCGCCCACCAGGCCGTGCGCGAGCTGGGGCACCCGCGCGGCGAGGACGTCGACCACGTGCTCGGCATCATCAAGGCCTTCGCGCTGCGCGACGCCCCGACGGGAGCCAAGCTGCGCGACAAGTGGCAGCCCGGCATCGACGTCCCGGCCGTCACCGGGCGGGCCGACTCGGGTGACATCGAGATCGACCTCGTCGAGCTCTTCACCGACATCGGGGGACTGGCCGCCGACGTCGGCAAGGGCATCGCCTCCTTCATCGACGAGATGCAGGACCTCGACCCCGACGACGTGTCGGCCCTCTGCGCGGCCTGCCACGAGATCTCGCAGTCGGGCCTGCCGGTCATCGTCGTCGGCGCCGGCCTGCCGCACCTGCCCGCCGTGCTCTCGGCCTCGAAGTCATACTCGGAGAGGCTCTTTCGCTACTCGCGCATCGACCGGCTGCCCCGCGACTCCGCCGATCGCGCGCTCGTCGGCCCGGCCACCGAGGAGGGCTGCGAGTTCACGCCCGAGGCCCTCGACGAGATGTATGCCGTCACGGCCGGCTACCCGTACTTCATCCAGGCCTACGGCAAGGTCGTGTGGGACGTCGCGCCCTCCTCGCCCGTCACGGCCCAGGACATCCGCGTCGCGGTGCCCGAGGCCGAGTCCGAGCTCGCCGTCGGCTTCTTCGGCTCACGCTTCGAGCGGGCGACGCCCGCCGAGCGCGAGTACCTCCGGGCCATGGCCGACGCCGCGCTCGTCAACCCGTCCGCGGGGGAGGGGGACCCGGAACGGGACGTGCCCGTGGTCGGCGACGACGCGGCATACGTCCGCGACGGGGTGACCGAGCGCGAGGCGGTGCCGACGTCCGCCGTGGCGGAGGTGCTGGGGCGCAAGCCGCAGTCGCTCTCGCCCGCCCGCGACGCCCTCATCAAGAAGGGCCTCATCTACTCCGGTGAGCGCGGCCTCATCGCCTTCACCGTGCCGCACTTCGGCCGCTACCTGCGCACGCAGTCCTGAGCGCCCGGAAGCGCTAGGCGGGTGACTCGCCCGCGGCGACGTCGAGGTGGGCGCGCCGCCCGTCGCGGTCGAGCACGAGGATGACCTCGACCGGCTCGTCGTCCGCGGTGATGGCGTGCGGGACCATCGTCGAGAACTGCGCCGACTGGCCCTCCTCGACGACGACGACGCGCTCGCCGAGGTGCAGCCGGGCCGTGCCGGACAGGACGGTGAACCACTCGTGACCGGGGTGCACGCCGAGGCGTCCGTCGTGGCGGGTGGCCGTGATCCGCATCCTGGCCACGACGAGACCGTGCGGCTCGTCCTCACGCGTCAGCAGCCAGGTCGTGCGGCCGTGCGCGGTGTCGCGTCGCGGGTGGATGACGACGTCGTCGTCGCTCGCGAGGTCGACGAGCTCGTCGATGCTCGTGCCGAGCGCGCGGGCGATGGGACCCAGCTGGTCGATGGCGATCCGACGGTGGCCGGTCTCGATCCGGCTCAGCGTCGACGGGCTGATCCCGCACCGGCCGGCGAGGGCGTCGAGGGACCATCCGCGGGCGAGTCGGAGGCCGCGGATGCGGGCGCGGATCACGGCGTCGAGGTCGAGTTCTTGCGTCATCAGCAAGATCGTATGCCGTGTGCGCAAGAGAGTCGTACCGTGGCCGTCATGTCGCACTCACACCACGCAGACACCCCTGCCCACCAGGGACACCTGGACCACGACGGCCGCGGCCACGGCGAGCACGGCCACGACGACGCGGCGTCCGAGTCCGGGGGAGCCGACCTCCTCGACCTGGACGGCGAGGTGCTCCGGGCCTACTGGGACACCGCTCTCGACCGCGTGACCGCGGCCATGACCTCGCTGCCCACCACGCGGCAGGCCCGCGTCGTCGACCTCGGTGCCGGCACCGGCACCGGCTCGCTCGGCCTGGCGCGCCGGCTGCCCGACGCCGAGGTCGTCGCCGTCGACGTCTCCGAGCTCGCGCTCTCCCGCATCGACGCCAAGGCGCGCGCTGCCGGGCTCGCCGACCGGGTCCGCACCCTGCTGGCCGACCTCGACGCCGGCTGGCCCGACCTCGAACCGATCGACCTCACGTGGGCCTCGATGTCGCTGCACCACCTCGCCGACCCGACGCGGGCGCTCTCGGACCTTCGTCGGATCACCCGCGACGGGGGACTCGTCGCGGTCGCGGAGTTCGACGAGCCGCTGCGCTTCCTTCCCGACGACCTCGGCGTCGGTCGACCCGGCTTCGAGACCCGCGCGCTCGAGGTGCTCTCCGCGGTGCACGCCGAGGCGCTGCCGACCATCGGCGCGTCGTGGGCCGAGCTGCTCGGCGAGGCGGGCTGGACCGTGGTCGACGAGCACGACGTCGTCATCGACGAGCGCTCGCCCGACCACCCGCTCGCCGGCCGCTACGCCCGAGCCTGGTTCGACCGGCTCTCGCACGGTCTCACCGACCGGCTGGACGCCGAGGACCTGCACACTCTCGAGGCCCTGCTCGACGACGACGGCCCGCACGCGCTGCTCCGCCGCAGCGACCTGCACCTGCACGGAGTCCGCACGCTGACGATCGCTCGCCGCTGACCTACCCCGCCCTGGACCTGGCCGGGCCGAGGGTGGCGAGCCGATGGGGAGTGCTCCCCGGTTTTCGGCGCGCCGGGCCCGGGCACGCTGCCCTAGCGTCGGATCCGGGACCAACGCCGGCGCGACCGCCCGGCGGGCCCGGGGGCCACGGCCCCACGACCGCACAGGGGACACCATGAAGAAGATGATCGCGCTCGCCGCAGCCGCGGCGGCGCTCGCCGGAGCCGTCGTGGCATCGGCACCCACGGCCCAGGCCGCCACGTCGCGCAACGGCGTGTGCGAGTCGGGCGAGTTCTGCCTCTACTACAACTCGGGCAACGGCGGGTCCCTCGTCGACCTCGCGAACAGCCAGTCGGACTACGGCACCGGGGCCGGGTGCGTCACCTTCGTCTCGGCGGGGAACGGTCAGGGCCAGTGCGTCAAGAACAACGCCGCGTCCGTCTGGAACCGCGAGGCCGCCGTCGCAACCGTCTTCTACCGGAGCGGCTACTCCGGGGCCATCGACTCGGTCGACGCGGGCGTCAAGGCGGACCTCCGGCCGGAGCTGAAGAACGAGAACGCCGGCCACATCGTCGGAGTCGCCACCAACGACACGTTCGAGTACGGCGTCTACCACGCTGCCGGCGCCCGCGTCACGGCGTGGTTCGACGGCTACCTCAACACCCCGGGGCGGCACGAGGGCATCGACGTCGCCTACCAGTCGGGTGCCGACGTCTTCGCCGTCCTCGGCGGCACGGTGACCCGCGTGACCGAGGGCAGCGACGCGACGGACGCGCTGTCCACGCTCGCGGTCTACAACGCGACGTACGACAAGACCATCGTCTACCTCCACCTCAACCCGTTGGGCTTCGCTGTGGGGCAGTCGATCTCGAAGGGCCAGAAGGTCGGTGACGAGGCGGCGCGCGGTGCGCCCGCCACCCACACCCACGTCGAGATGCGCCCTGGGCGACAGACCGCGGCGACCTTCAGCAGCGACACGACCCTCGTGAACCCGGTGCCCACCCAGTTCTGGATGGACCGCGGCTACAACGCCTGCTGCCAGTGACGCGTCGGGGTGTGGCCGACGCCGTCGGCCACACCCCGACCGCGTGACCTCAGCCGGGCACCACGAGCTGGACGGTGCGCCAGGTCGTGCGGAGCGCCGGTCCGATGACGTCGACGCCACCGGCCATGGTCACGACGAGCCAGGCAGCCGCCAGCGTGAGAGCGGGCCCGACGACGTAGCGCTCGACGGCGTGGTCGGTGCTGAGTGCCAGGTAGTTGTAGCGGTGGCCGAGGACGGGCCAGAAGAGCGGGCAGCCCTGCACCGTGGCCATGTCGCCGAGCAGGTGGACCGTGACCCCGATCGCGACCGCCCACGGCACGACCTCGACGGGGAAGGAGTCGAGCACGGCCCCTCGGGTCAGCATCGCGCCCATGAGCAGGCAGAGGAGCGTGTGCCCCACCGTCGCCCGGACCATGTTGACGCGCAGGGCCGCCGCCGCGAGGGCGAAGAGGAACGAGAGGAACAGGCCGAGGGGCAGCCCGCCGACGCTGGTCACGTAGGCCGCCAGCCCGGTGAAGGCCGCCAGTCCGACGAAGGAGTGGGTGCCGTTGCGGTGTCCACCGCTGACGAGGCCCACGCACCAGGCGAGTCCGGCCGTGACCGGCCCGAGGGAGCGTGCCGGCGTCGCGTGGGCGTGGTCGATGTCCGGCAGCACTGCCGCGCCCGCCGCCGTAACGGCTGCGACCGGGACCGCCCAGGCCTCGACGGTGACGCCGTGGTCGCGGAGCAGCGGCGTGAGGGCGAGCACGGCCACCGCTCCTGACAGTGCATGTGTCCTACCGAGCACCGCTGGCCATCCATCGCACGACCGCAGACTCTAGCCAGCCGGTGCGGCGAGCCCCACACCGGGGAGCACGTCGACGGCGAGCCGGTCGTATCCGAATTCCATTGTGTGGCAGGGTTGCCGACCGTGCCCGTTCGCTCGTTGACTCGCTTGCTGACCGTTCTCCTCGCGGCGGGCGCGGCGGGCGTCGCGCTCGCCGGGTGCGGGCTCCCGCTCCCGTCGCCCGGGGTGGGCGGCCCGCACGCCTCGACGCGCGTCGTGCCCGGCGCGTCGGCAGGCGGAGTCGACCCGAGCTCCCGGCCCGCGCCCGTCCCCACGCTGACGCCCGCTCAGGCGCGGGCTGCACTCACCTCGCTCGACATCCTCTCGGTCAAGGGTCGGGCGCCGAGGACCGGCTACGACCGGGACGCCTTCGGTCCGGCCTGGAGCGACGACGTCGACGTCAGTCTCGGCCACAACGGCTGCGACACCCGCAACGACGTCCTGCGGCGGGACCTCGTCGCCGAGCGGCTGAAACCCGGCACGCGTGGATGCGTCGTCGTCTCAGGCACCCTCGCGGATCCCTACACAGGTCGCACCATCACCTTCGTCCGGGGACGCGCGACGTCGTCGAAGGTGCAGATCGACCACGTCGTCGCCCTCGGCGACGCGTGGGTGACGGGCGCGCAGCAGCTGAGCCCGACCCAGCGGAGGACGCTCGCGAACGACCCGAACAACCTGCTCGCCGTCGACGGGCCGACGAACAGCGCCAAGCGTGACGCCGACGCAGCGTCGTGGCTCCCGCTGAACAAGGCGTACCGCTGCACGTACGTCGCGCGCCAGGTCGCCGTGAAGCTGCGCTACCACCTGTGGGTCACGGCCGCCGAGAAGGCGCAGATCGCGCGGATCCTCACCGGATGCTCGCGAGCGCGCTGACGGCGCTGCTGCTGCGCTGACGTCGCGCTGGCTCCGGGAGGGTGGAAGGGCCGGACCCCACCTGACTGCCAAGCCGTGAGGGAGGGGTGGAGTGGCAGTCAATCCCGGCCCTTCCAGTAGGACACGCTACGGGACGAGGGGCGCCTGGTGGGGGCGAAGGAGCCGCCGAATCCGGTGATCCGGGCTGGAATGTGTCGTTCGTCCGCCTCATGTGCCGAGGGGGTGGAGTGCGACTTTTTCCCGGAATCGCCCGTATCGGCGTTCGACGAGCACCTCGGCGCCCATCGGTCCGCGCCGTCCTAGCCTGCTGGCATCCGGGGTCCTCGGCATCCCGGCGACCCCTGGCGGACCGATGCCCAGACCGACTGAACGCCCGACCGCGTACGTGCCGGGGCTCGACGGAGTTCGCGCGCTGGCGGTGGCGGCTGTCGTCGGCTACCACCTCGGTGTCCCGTCCCTCAGCGGCGGACTGCTCGGGGTCGGGGTCTTCTTCACGCTCAGCGGCTTCCTCATCACGGGCGTGCTCGTCTCCGGCTGGGAGCGCACCCGGACGGTCGGACTCCGCCGCTTCTACGTGCACCGGGCCCGCCGTCTGCTGCCCGCCGTCGTCGTGCTCCTCGTCGTCGTCTCCTTCGTCTCGGTCGTCACCCAGCCCGAGCACGCGGGCGAGCGGCTCGCCGAGTCGGTGGCCGCCCTGCTCTACGTCAGCAACTGGAAGACGATCACGGACGGCGAGTCCTACTTCCAGCGGTTCAGTGGTCCCGGACCCTTCGACCACCTGTGGTCCCTCGCCGTCGAGGAGCAGTTCTACGTCGTGTGGCCCGTGCTGCTGCTGGCGCTCGTCGTCCTCGTGCGGGGTCGGCTGCGCGGCGCGGCGACGCTGACGACGGCGCTCGCCGTCGCGTCCTTCGTGCTCCTCTGGCTGCTCGCCGTGCCGGGCTTCGACAACACGCGGGCCTACGAGGGCACGGACGCCAGGGCCGGAGGTCTGCTCGTCGGTGCGGCCGTGGCCCTGGTCTGGCGTCGCGGCTCGCTGCCGCCCCTCGACGACCGGCGCGGCCGCCGCGCCCTCGACGGCGTCGGTCTCGCCTGCCTCGTCGTCGTCCTCGCCCTCATGACGCTCACGGACGAGTACTCGCTGACGCTCTATCGCGGGGGACTGCTCCTGCTGTCGCTGGCCACGGCCGGCCTCGTCGCCGTCGTGTCGCACCCGCGGTCCCGACTCGGCCGCCTGCTCGGTGTCGCACCGCTGCGCTGGGTCGGCGAGCGGTCGTACGGCATCTACCTCTGGCACCTGCCCGTCGTCGCTCTGACCGGGCCGGCCGTGCTGAGCGGTCATGACGCGGCCCGGGGCGCCCTGCAACTCGGCCTGACGCTGCTGCTCGCGACGCTGTCGTGGAACCTCGTCGAGGACCCGATCCGGCGTCGCGGCTTCCGACGCGCCCTGCGCCCGCGACGTCCCCAGCCCGGTGACCTGCCGCGCGCCGTTCCGTCGATGCCGGTCGTCGCCGCGGGCACCATCGCCCTGGCCATCGTGGCCGTCACGTCGCTGAGCGCGGCGGCGCTCGTCGGTCGCGGCGGGACGGACGACGCCCGAGCCGACCCGGGCGACCCTCCCGTGCCGCCGGCCACCGCGGCGACCTCGACACCGTCGGCGTCCTCCTCGACGTCATCGGCGGCGTCATCGGCGGCGTCATCGACGGCGACGCCACCGACCGCCGCGCCCACGCGCACCCCGTCGCGGACCTCGTGCACGTCACTCGTCCACGTCGGCGACTCGACGTCCGTCGGTCTCGTCGACCCGGCATACCAACCTCGTGCAGCGACGCGCCTGCCCGCGCAGTACGCCCGCGTCGGGGTCACGAGCTTCGTCCCCGACATCCTCGGGGCGCGCTCGATCGTCGAGACCTTCCGGGGCCAGCCGAACGCCGAGAGCGCCGTGACCTCGAGGACCACGCAGGGGTATGCCGGGTGCTGGGTCCTCGCCATGGGCACCAACGAGGTGGCGAACCAGTACGTCGGGGGTGTCGTGCCGCTCGCCGACCGGATCGACCGGCTGATGCGGCCCATCGGCAACCACCCGGTCCTGTGGCTGACGGTGCGCACCACCGACACGTCGGGTCCGTACGCCGACCGCGAGATGGAGAAGTGGAACGCGGCCCTGCTCGAGGCGTGCACCCGCTACCCGAACCTGCGCGTCTACGACTGGCGCGCCGAGGTGCGGCGGTCGTGGTTCGTCGACGACGGCATCCACTTCACGACGAAGGGCTACGTCGAGCGCGGGCGGAGGGTGGCCGACGCCCTGGTCCGGGCCTTCCCGGCCACCGGGCAACCGGCTCAGGAGTGCCTCGTCCGCTCGGGCGACTGACGGGTCCGGACACCCCGGGCACCAGTCGGTTTCGTGACGGGGCACCCGGGAGGGCATGCTCGTCGCATGCGCCCGCTTGTCGACCTCGTCCTCGTCGCGGCGCTCCTGGCCCTCGCGGTCCGTCTCTCGCGCACCGAACCGCGCCGCTGGCGCGTCGGCGTGCTGCTCCTCGGAGCGCTGTGGGCGGCGACGTCGCTCGTGCACGTCCTGCTGCTGCCGTGGCTCGGGGCGGCGGTGCTCGGCCTCCTCTTCGTCGGCAACGGCGTCCGGATGGTGCTGCCCCAGGCTCGCGGCCTCCTCAACGTCGTCGCGCTCGTCATCGGCGTCGCGATGCTGGCCGCGACGGTGCTCGGCGTCGGGCTGCTCGGCGCGCCGCCGACGACCCTGACGCCCGCCGCCGTCGTCGTGCTGCTCCTGCCCGGCTACCCGGGGCTCGCCTTCGTCAGCTTCGCGCTCTACTGCCTCACCTACCGGCGGCACCGCCCGCGTCCCGACCCGGCGGCCGTCGTCGCCCTCGGCTCCGGTCTCGTCGGCGGCACGGTCCCGCGGCTGCTCGCCCACCGGCTCGACGCCGCGGCCGATGCGTGGCGCGAGGAGCGCGACCGCGGCCACGACGTGCTCCTCGTCCCGAGCGGCGGCCAGGGCGACGACGAGCCGATGGCCGAGGGCGTGGCCATGACCGCCTACCTCGTGGCCCACGGCATACCCCCGGCGTCGCTCGCGACGGAGGACCGCGCGACGACGACGGAGGAGAACCTCCTGCTCTCCCGCGAGATCCTGCGCGCGCGCGGGCTCGACGTCGAGCACCACCTGCGGGTCGTGACGAGCAACTTCCACGTCGGGCGTGCGGCGCTGCTGGCCCGCCGCCTCGGCATCGACGCCGACGTCACCGGCGGCCCGACGGCGTGGTACTTCCTGCCGAGCGCCTTCCTGCGCGAGTTCCTCGCCGCGCTGACGCTGCACCCGCGCACCAACCTCGCCGGCCTGGCCGCGTGGGTGGCCTGGACGGCATACCTCGCGTATGCCGTCCTGCCCGGCTGAGCGGACCGCACCCCTCAGGCGGTGGTGGCCTCCTGCGCGAGATCGTCGCGCAGCACCCGCTTGAGCAGCTTGCCGCTCTGGTTGCGGGGCAGCTCGTCGACGAAGTGGATCGCCTTGGGCAGCTTGAAGGGTGCGAGGGTCGCGCGGGCGTGGTCGACGAGCTCGGTCTCGGTCACGGACTGGCCGTCGCGCAGGACGACGACGGCGGTGACGGCCTCGACCCATCGCTCGTGCGGCGTCGCGATGACGGCGACCTCGGCGACGGCCGGGTGCGTGTAGAGCGCGTCCTCGACCTCGCGCGAGGCGACCATGACGCCACCGGTGTTGATGACGTCCTTGATGCGGTCGACGACGGTGAGGTAGCCGGCCTCGTCGCGCGTCACGAGGTCGCCGGAGTGGAACCACCCGTCGCGGAAGGCCTCCGCCGTGGCGTCGCCCTTGCCCCAGTAGCCGGTGCACAGCTGGGGTGAGCGGTAGAGCAGCTCGCCCGGCTCGCCGGCGGCGACGTCGGTGCCCTCGGGATCGACGACGCGGGCCTCGACGAAGAGCACCGTGCGGCCGCACGCCTCGGGGCGCTCGGCATGCTCCTCGGGCCGCAGCACCGTGGCGAGCGGGCCGATCTCGGACTGGCCGAAGC
This sequence comes from Terrabacter sp. LjRoot27, assembly GCF_964254175.1. Taxonomy (NCBI): domain Bacteria; kingdom Bacillati; phylum Actinomycetota; class Actinomycetes; order Micrococcales; family Intrasporangiaceae; genus Terrabacter; species Terrabacter sp. LjRoot27. The sequence continues at coordinate 4,395,804 of NZ_CAXUSS020000001.1, read as the reverse complement.
AGTTCCAGAAGCCGAGACCGGGCAGGCGCTGCTGGAGCCGGTCGCGCACCGGCACCGGCATGATCGACGCGCCGTAGTACGCCTTGCGGAGCGAGCTGAGGTCAGCCGTGTCGAGGGCCGGGTGGTTCGAGAGCGGCACCCATACCGTGGGTGCGAGGAAGAGCGAGCCGATGCCGTGCGCGGCGACGCGCTCGAGGATCGTCGCGACGTCGGGCCGCGTCAGCAGGTGGTTCGTCGCGCCGACCGCGAGGTAGGGCAGGAGGAAGACGTGCATCTGGGCGGAGTGGTAGAGCGGCATCGAGTGCAGCGGGGCGTCGTCCTCGCCCAGGTCGAGACCGACGATGCACGAGACGTACTCGTGGACGAGGGCGCGGTGCGTCATCATCGCGCCCTTGGGCTGGGACGTCGTGCCCGACGTGTAGAGCAGCTGGACGAGGTCGGTGTCGCGCGTCTCGACGTCGAGCACGGGCACGTCGCCCTCGCTCCAGCCCGGCAGCACGGCGTCGTCGCCGCCGTGCAGCAGCAGCACCTGCTCGAGGTCGGTGTCGGCGCGCACGGCCTCGACACCGGCGCGCAGCGCGACGTCGACGAGCGCGACCCGGGCGCCCGAGTCGCGCAGCAGGTAGGTCAGCTCGGGGCCGGTGAGCGCGTAGTTGACCGGGACGTGGACGAGCCCGGCGCGGGCGCAGCCGAGGTAGGCGAGCAGGTAGGCGTCGGAGTTGACCCCGACCGTCGCGACCCGGTCGCCGGCGGCCAGCCCGAGACCCAGCAGGTGCGCCGCCGCGCGGGACACGGCGTCGTCGAGGGCGGCATACGTCCACGTGCGGTCCTCGAAGACGAGCGCCACCCGCTCGGGGTGCCGGGACGCGCTGCGGCGGACGATGTCGTCGACGGTGCTGGACGTGGTGACGCTCATGGGGTGTCTCCCGGGGTCGGGCGGTCGTGGGGTCGGGCCGGCGCGGCGAACGCCGCGAGGAGGGCGCCGGCCTCCGCGCCCGCGGCGAGGCGCGCGATGGTCGCTGCCTCGTCGGCGAGCTGGACGGCATACGGCCGCTCACCGGCCAGGCGCAGCAGGCGGGCCGTCTCGCCGACGGCCTCGCGGGGGAGGGCGGCGATGGCGGCGACGACCTCACCGGCGCGGGCGTCGAGGTCCTCGGCGGTGCACACCTCGGAGACGAGACCCCAGTCGAGCGCCGTCGCCGCGTCGATCGGCGTGCCGGTCAGCAGGAAGAGCGCGGCCCGTCGCGCGCCGACCGCGCCGGGCAGCAGGGCGCTGACGCCGCAGTCGGGCGACAGGCCGACGCCGGGGTAGGCCGCGACGAACGTCGCGTGGTCGGCCGCGAGCACGATGTCGGACGCGAGGACGAGGCCCACGCCCGCACCGGCCGCAGCACCCTGGACCACGGCGACGACAGGGACGGGCAGCGCGCGCAGCGCGTCGAGAGCCGCGTGCAGCACGCCGGCCAGCTCGGCGACGAAGGCCCGGCGCTCGGGTGCGGCAGCCATGGCGCGCACGTCGCCGCCGGCGCAGAAGAGCCGCCCCGCGGCCCGAAGGACGACGATGTGCACGTGCGGGGCGGCACTCGCGATGGCGCCGACCGCGTCGCGCAGGGCGATGGCGGTCGGCAGGTCCACGGCGTTGCCGGCGTCGGGTCGCGCGAGCCGGATCGTGGCCACGCCGTCCGACACCGACAGGAGCGGCACCGTCGTCGTCACGGGCTCATCCTGCCTCGCGGGAGCCGTCCTGGGGAGGGGCGTCGCCCGGAGCCCGTTCGGACGACCGCTCGCGTATGCCGTCCGGCCCGGTCCGAGGGCCCGTACAGTGACTGGGCATGGACTTCGTGACGCGAGGGTTCCAGGGTCGCCCGCGCGGCCGTGACGAGCGGCTGCCTCCTGGGCAGTACCTCACCGGGGACTTCCCGGTGCTCTCGGCGGGGCCGACCTCGAACGTCGACCACGACGAGTTCGAGCTGTGGGTCGCGGCCGAGGACGGCACTCGCCACACGTGGTCGTGGAGCGAGCTCATGGCCCTCCCGGCCGAGACCGTCACCGTCGACATCCACTGCGTGACGAGCTGGTCCAAGCTCGACACCGAGTGGCGGGGTGTCTCGCTCGACACGCTCCTCGCCGACGTCGAGACCGCCGCGGACTTCGCCCTCGTGCACAGCTACGGCGGCTACACGACGAACCTGCCGCTCGAGGACCTCCTCGACGGGCAGGCCTGGGTCGCCTACGGCTACGACGGCGACGACCTCCGGCCCGAGCACGGCGGCCCCGCCAGGCTGCTCGTGCCGCACCTCTACTTCTGGAAGTCGGCCAAGTGGGTGCGCGGCATCGAGCTGATGCTCGAGGACGCCCCCGGCTTCTGGGAGCAGCTCGGCTACCACGACTACGGCGACCCATGGCGCGAGCAGCGGTACCAGGGGGACTGAGCGCCCGGCGCGCCTGGCGGGAGGCCACGCTCGTCGAGCGGCGGCCCGAGACCGACAGCGCCGTGACGCTCGTCCTCGATGTCGACGGGTGGCCCGGGCACCTGCCGGGGCAGCACGTCGACGTGCGGCTCACGGCGCCCGACGGCTACACCGCCACGCGGAGCTACTCCGTCTCGGCGCCCGAGCGCGGCGCCCGCGTCGAGCTGACCGTCCAGCGGGTCCCCGACGGCGAGGTGTCGACCTTCCTCGCCGACGGGCTGGCTGTCGGCGACGCCGTGCGCCTGCGCGGGCCGGTTGGTGGCTGGTTCGTCTGGCGCACAGGGCAGCCCGAGCCGGTGATGCTCGTGGCCGGTGGCTCGGGGATCGTCCCGCTCATGGCGATGCTCCGGGCGCGGGACGGTGGCTCGCCCCCCTTCCGCCTCGTCTACTCGGTCCGCGAGCCCGACGACGTCATCTACCGCGACGAGCTCGCGGCACTCGCCGCCACCGACGGCATCGAGGTCCGGCTCGTCCACACGCGCCGGGCCCCCGACGGTGACGCACGTCCCGTCGGTCGGCTGCACGCGTCCGACCTCGTCGCTCCCGGCTGGGCGGGGGAGGACGCGCCCACCTGCTACGTGTGCGGGCCGACCGGCTTCGTCGAGGGCGCGGCCGACCTGCTCGTCGCGCTCGGACACGCGGCCGACCGCATCAGGACAGAGCGATTCGGGCCGAGCGGCCCGTGAAGGAGGACCTCCCATGACGACCCCCGGTGGACCAGGGCCCACGGCGGACTACGACGGCAACCTCATGGCCGGCCCGCTCTCGGAGCTCTTCGCGCTCGACGTCACCGTGGCCGTCGTCCGCTGCCGCGGCTGCGGAGCGGACTCGGAGGTCGCGACGCTGCGGGTCTACGGGCCCGAGCCGGGCCTCGTCGGTCGGTGCCCGGGCTGCGACGACGTGCTGGTCCGCGTCGTGCGCACCCCCGACGCGGTGTGGCTCGACCTCGGCGGTGTCACGTCGCTGCGCGTGCCGACCCCGCGTCCGCCTTCCGTCCCCGCGGCGCGGGATCCCGGTCGTCCGTGACATTCCGGTGAAACCGGGTCACCCGTCTCTGGCGCGGTCCACACTGTTGGCGTGATCGGCGCGGAGTTCGAGAACGTCCTCGCCGGCGCACGGAACGGTGACGAGGCCGAGTTCGCACGGTTGTGGCGCGACCTCAACCCACCGTTGCTGCGCTACCTGAGTCTTGGGGGAGACGCCGCTGACGAGGTCGCCGCGGAGACGTGGCTGACCGTCGTCAGGGGACTCGATACCTTCACGGGTGACGAGACGGGATGGCGTGCCTGGGTCTTCACGACGGCACGCCGCAGGGCGGTCGATGCTGCCCGCAGACGGGGACGGGAGGCCCGGCTCGGGCGGCCGACCGCATGGATCGTGACGGTCCCCGACTGCGCGGACGTCGTCGTCGACTCGTTGTCGACCAAGGACGCCGTGGCGCTCGTGCGGCAGCTTCCGCCGCTGCAGGCCGAGGTGGTGCTGCTGAGGGTCGTGGCCGGCCTGCCCGTGAGCGAGGTGGCGGAGGTGCTGGGGCGCACGCCCGGTGCAGTCCGGGTCGCCTGCCACCGGGGTCTGCGCACGCTCGCCGACCTCGTCGCCCCGGCAGGTGTAACGCCGGCCGACGTCGCAGCGCTTCGTGAGTGACATGGGCACGAACTGGTGGCACCGAGGGAACCGACGAGAGCGCTCTGAGGGCGCTCCCGGGTCGCTGACCGGACCGCATCGCGACGAGCAGGAACGCGACAGACTGCGCGACCTCTCGCTCGCCCCGGTGATCCGGGCGTTGACGGCCGAGCCGACCGAGCGTGAGCTCGAGGGCATGGGCCCGGCGCTGGTCGAGCTCCGGTCCCGGGTCGCGCACCAGCGGACGAGAACGAGGAGACGGACGATGTTCGCGACAGCCTTCGGCGCCAAGCTCGGCGCCACCCTGGGTGGAGTGGCCGCAGGGCTCGTCGGCGTCGGCACGGTCGTGCTCGTCTCCACGCACGTGCCGAGCGGAGCCCAGCTTCCGGCAGGTGTCGTCGGACCTGCCCAGCCGCGGCCGGCCGCGGTCAGCACGACGGCAACCCCTCAGGGGCCAGACGCGAACGGGCCCGCCAGGCGGGGCCTCTGCACGGCCTGGAAGGCCCGGTCCCACAACGCCGGCGCGCAGGGCAACGCCGAGGGGTCGGTGGCCTTCACCAACCTCGTCAGGGCCGCCGGCGGCGCGAGCAAGGTTGCGGCGTTCTGCGCCGACATCCCGGCCCCGGGTGCCTCGGGCAGCAAGGGTGCTGGCAAGGGTGCGGGCAAGACCACCGGCCACGCGACCGGGAAGCCGACGAAGCAACCCGACGACAAGCCCGACAAGCCCGACAAGCCCGACAAGCCGGGAGACGAGCCGAGCGGCAAGGAGACCGGGAGCCCCGGCGGAGCGTCTACCGGGAGCGCGAGCCCGGCCCCGAACGGCCAGGGGTCCGCGACACCGACGTCCGGTGCCGCGACGACGTCACCGACGACGTCAGCGACGACGTCCGCGACGACGTCCGCGACCACCGGCACGCCGGTGCCGCCGAGCGCCGGGAGTGCTGAGCCGGGTGGGACCGTCGGTCGCTGAGACCGAGGAGGGTGCTGGGCGTGTGCCGAGGGGGCTCGGCGCACGCCCAGTCGCCGGCGGCTCAGCGCAGCAGGGCGTTGATGCCGATGGCCGCGAAGACGCCCACGGTGAGGACGATGGCGATGATGCCGACGACGAGGCCGCCCCCTGCTCGACGTCGGTGATGCCGTAGCTAGGGGCGCTCCGCGACGGCATACGGCGTGCCCTCGGCTGCCGCGCGGGCACGGTCGACGAACTCCTGCGTGGTGCTGCGCATGTGCTCCCCTGCGTGTCGTGTGGGCGCGCGCGACTTCGCGCACGCCCACACACCCCTGTCAGCCCTGCAGGCCGGCCTCGATGGCAGCGATGATGCGCGGACGCATGTCGTGCGCGTCGATGACGGCGTCGACCGAGCCGACCGAGACGGCGCGGTGGATGCTGTGCACCGCGTCGAACTCCGAGGCGACCTGGCCGAGCTTCTCGGCGCGCACCGAGGTGCGCAGCTCGGCGAGCTCGGTGGCGAGGCGGGCGCGCTCGACCCCCGTGGCCTGCGCCAGCGCGGCCTCGAGCTCGGTGACGCGCGGGTCGGACGCCGTGCGGGCGTCGACGTCGCGCGAGAAGACGACGGCCGCCGCCGGGGCACCGCCGAGCACCGACGCGAACGACCCCTCGACGGCGAGCACCGTCATCCGCGGGTTGAGCGTCTTGGAGAAGACGACGAACGCACCACCGTGGTAGCGGGAGACGACGGTGAAGACGATCGGGCCGTCGAAGTTGACGATGGCCCGGCCGATCTCGGCGCCGTACTCGAGCTGGAGGCTGCGCATCGACTCGGGTGAGCCGTCGAAGCCCGAGAGGTTCGCGAGGACGACGACCGGGCGGTTGCCGCTCGCGGCGTTGATGGCGCGCGCCACCTTCTTGCTCGACCGCGGGAAGAGCGTGCCGGCCGTGTAGGTGTCGGGGCCGTCGGTGGGCGGGAAGCCGCGGCGCGGCACCGACTTGGACTCGATGCCGATGAGGGTGACCGGGATGCCACCGAGGTGGGCGTCCTGCACGACGGCCGTCTCCGCGTCGGCCATGCCGGCCCAGCGCTCGAGCGGCTCGTGGTCCTGGTCGCTGACGGCCCGCATCAGGGTGCGGATGTCGAAGGGCTTCTTGCGGTCCGGGTTGGTGAGCGAGCTGAAGATGTCGCCGACGGTCTTGAAGCCGGAGTCGGCCAGCTCGTGCGGGTAGAGCGTCACGTCGCGGTGCGACGGGTCGCTCGTCGTGACCCGGCGCGGACCGGACTCGCCCGGGCTGACGTAGGCGTGCTCGTAGTGCGCCATGAGGATGGCGCGGGCACCCGCGAGGTCCTTGGCCCAGTACTGCGCCTGGCCGTTGGGACCCATGACGCGGTCGTAGCCGCCGATCCCGAAGTTGTCCTCGGCCGAGACGCCACCGGAGAAGTCGAGGGACTGCTTGCCGGTGAGGACCATGGCGCTGTCGGGCGTCATGACGAGGATGCCCTTGGTGTGCATGAGCATCGTCGCCTCGGCGTTCCAGTAGGGCTGTGCACCGACGTTGATCCCGGCCACGACGATGTTGATCTCACCGCCCGCCTGGGTGAACTCGATGATCCGCTTGAGGGCGCGGGCCACCCAGTCCATGTTCTCGGTGCCGGAGTCCATCGAGATGCGCGCGCCGGCGGAGAGGGAGTACCACTCGAGCGGCACCTGCAGGCGCTCCGCGAGGTCGATGGCCGCGATGACGCGGGCGCACTCGGCCTCGGCGACGGAGCCGAGCGAGCGGAGCGGGTCGCCCGAGAGGACGACACGGGTGACGCCCTCGGGGTGCCGCACCGTCGGCGAGCTGACGACGGCCACGATGATGCCCGCCTTGTTGAGGCCCTGCGGGCGGTCGACCGGCACGAGCGTGCCCGAGTCGTCGAGGTCGTGCTCGACGACCGTGCCGCCGTCGCCGGCGATCATCGACTGGAGCTCGTAGGGGTAGACGAGCCCGCGGCGCCGGGCCCGGACGACCTTGGACGCGTAGTCGTCGAGCGGCTTGAGCGGCTCGGTGGGCGGTGCGCCGAGAGAGCCGGTGACGCCCGATCCGGGCTGGTAGAAGAATCGGCCCGCGATCGGGGCGGGGGCCTCGCCGGGTGCGCCGGCCACCTGCGCCTGCACGAGGACCTCCTCGATGCCGGCACCGGCGGTGACCGGGGCGATCTTGCTCTGGAGCGCCGTCAGCTGACCGAGGTCGGCCTCGATGGTCGGCCAGATCTGCACCCACACGTGGTTCATGTCGAGCCGGGAGCCCTTGGCGCCGCGGCTCGCCCGGACCCGGCGGATCGCCTCGAGGCAGTTGGCGATGGCGCGCTCGACGTGCGGCAGGCCCGACACCTGGCCGGACTCGTCGCGCACGACGACGATCTGGCGCACCTGCGCGAGGGCGACGAGGCGGTGGTCGTCGGGGTTGTCCTTGGCGATGCACTCGTAGAGCAGGACGTCCTCGGGCGCCTCGAGGCGCGTCACGTCGAAGGACGTGAGGCGCCAGAGGTTGAGGCGGCGGCCGACCATGGGGTGCACGCCTCGGACGAGGCGGTCCTCGACGAGCGTGCCGTCGACGGGGCGGAAGGTGAAGTAGCCGACGGGGCGCCCCTGGCCGGCGCTGACGGCGACCGCGACCCGGCGTACGTCCTGGGCGAAGGGCAGCTGCTGGAGCAGCGCGCCGAGCTGCTCGCTCGCGGCGTCGGGCGACTCGGGCTCCTGCGGCCAGCGCAGGTAGAGGTCGACGACGGACTGGAGCCCGGTGGCGCGCGACCACACGTCGTTGGAGACGGCCGCGTCGAGCGGGCTGCCCGGCACGAGCTCGTCGACCCCGCCGATCGTCGACGTCAGGTGCGTCGGACGGCCGTCGAGCGTGTAGTCGGCCACGGCGAAGGGCCGGTCACCCTCGGAGAAGGTGCGCAGGCCGTGCAGCTCGTGCTCGCGGTAGTGCCGCTTGATGAGCACCTCGAGCATCGGCTCGTGCTCGGGCAGCCGCTCCGGAGCCTCCTCGTGGAGGCGCTCGGTGAGGAAGCGGACGATCTGCTCGGGGATCGCGGCGAGCTCGTCGATGCGGGCCGTGTGGTCCGGTGCCTCGGGCTCGGCCGCGAGGGAGGCCAGCTTGTCGCGGACGCCGGCGAGGACGCTCTGGCGCTCCTCGTCGACGAGCGGCTGGTCGAACCAGCGGAAGCGGACGCTGCGGGCGAGGTCGCCGATGACGGGGAAGCGCAGCTGGGTGGCGACGACGAGCCGGTCGAGCGCCTCGCGGGCTGCGGCGTCGAGCGGCGCCGCCGGGATGGGCTCGGCGAGCCAGCGCTGGAGGATCGACGTCGCGAGCTGGACCTCGGGCGCCGAGCGCTGCTGCGCGAGGAAGATGCGGAAGACCGCCTCCTCCAGGTCGGGCGTGCGCTCGAAGTCGGTGACGCCGTAGTGGCGCAGGACGCGGGCGAGCTTGTCGCGGAAGTCGGCCGAGAGGCCGGCCCGGTCGACGTCGAGGCTCTGGAGGTAGGAGTGGAAGTGCTCGCGCGGGCTGTGCACGAGCAGTTCGGTGTGGCGCTCCTCGGCGGCCGGGCGGTTGCGGCTCAGCTCGGCGAAGTCGGTGAGCAGGTCGAGGACGGCGATCTCCTCGGCGAGCGGGATGGTGCCACTCGCGGCGAGCTCGTCGCGCGCCGCGAGGTAGCCGCTGAGCATCCGGCGGTCGCCGCTCGGGTCGCCGTCGAAGCCGAGGACGCTCGCGGAGAGGTCCTCGATGCCGCGGTCGACGCGCTCGCCCACGCTCGCGTGCCCGGCACTCGAGTCGGGCAGGTCGAGGTCGACCGTCTCGGTGGCCGCGGCCTCGGCGACCTCGGCCTCGTCGCCGGTGGGCTCGAGGCGCACGAGGGGTGCGCCGGTCTCGACCTGGCTGCCGACGCTGACGAGCAGCTCGCGCACGCGCGCGGCGAAGGGGGCCGGGAGGACCGTCTCCATCTTCATCGACTCGAGGACGAGCACCGGGGCGCCGGCGGCGACCTCGTCGCCGACGGCGGCGGGGGTCGCGACGACGAGCGCGGGCGCGGGCGAGCGCACGACGCCGCCCTCGTCGCGCGACACGCGGTGGGTGACGCCGTCGACCTCGACGAGGTGGACGGGGCCGTGGGTGGCGGTGACGAGGCGGTGCGCGCGTCCCTCGACGACGATGCGGCCGGCATACTCGTCGATGCGGTCGAGCGTGGCGTCGACGACGTGCTCGTCGCCGCCGTTCGTGATGGAGACGCGGTAGCGGTGCGACGCCGTGCGCAGCACCATGACCTTGTATGCCGTGCCGCGCAGCTTGAGGTCGATGGCGCGGCCGACCGTGTGCTGCACCTGCGGGCGGCCCCCGCGGGCCGACTCGAGCAGGCGGGCCCGCTCGATGGCCTCGGAGTCCTCGTAGGCCTCGATGCCGGCGGCGACGAGCGCGACGCCGGAGTGGCGGTGCGAGACGAGGCGGCCCTCGGCGCGGACGCGGTCGATCCAGCCGGTGTCGGCCGAGCCGTCGATGATCTCGGGCTGGTCGAGCAGGTCGAGGATGAAGCTCTTGTTCGTCGAGCCGCCGTCGATGACGACGGTCGTCTCGGCCATGGCCCGGCGCAGGCGGGCGAGCGCCTCGTCGCGGTCGCGGCCGTGGGCGATGATCTTGGCGATCATCGAGTCGAAGTCGGCGGGGATCGAGTCGCCTTCTCCCACACCGGTGTCGACGCGGATGCCGGGGCCGGCGGGGAACTGGAGCAGGCTGATGTGGCCGGGGCTCGGCGCGAAGTCGCGGTCGGGGTCCTCGGCGTTGAGGCGGGCCTCGACGGCGTGGCCGCGCTGGGTGGGGCGCCCGCCGGGGAGGTCGTCGAGGCGGCCGCCGTTCGCGACGTGGATCTGGAGCTTGACGAGGTCGGTGTCGGTGACGACCTCGGTGATCGGGTGCTCGACCTGGAGGCGGGTGTTGACCTCGAGGAAGGCGAAGAAGCGCTCGCCCGGGTGGTAGAGGAACTCGACGGTGCCGGCCCCGGCGTAGCCCACGGCGATGGCGAGGCGCTCGGCACTCGTGCGCACCTCGTCCTCCTGCTCGCTGCTGAGCACGGGCGAGGCGGACTCCTCGATGACCTTCTGGTTGCGGCGCTGCACCGAGCAGTCGCGCACGCCCACGGCCCACGCGCTGCCCTGGCCGTCGGCGATGACCTGGACCTCGATGTGGCGGGCGCCGGTGACGAGCTTCTCGAGGAAGACGACGCCCGAGCCGAACGCGCGCTGCGCCTCGTCACGGGTGCGCTCGTAGGCGTCGGTGAGGTCGGCGTCGGAGTCGACGCGACGGATGCCGCGGCCACCACCGCCGGCGGTAGCCTTGAGCATGAGGGGGTAGCCGATGCGCGCGGCCGCGGCCGTCGCGTCCTCGAGGGTGTCGACGCCGCCGCGGCTCCACGGCGCGACGGGCACGCCGACCTCCTCGGCGATGAGCTTGCTGCCGATCTTGTCGCCGAGCTTGCGCATCGCGTCGGGGCTCGGGCCGATGAAGGTGACGCCGACGCGCTCGCAGAGCTCGGCGAAGGCCGGGTCCTCGGCAACGAAGCCCCAGCCGACCCACGCCGCGTCCGCCTTCGTCTCGCGCAGGGCGCGCTCGAGGACGGCGTGGTCGAGGTAGGGACGCGCGGACGCCGGCCCGAGGTCGTATGCGTGGTCGCTCTCGCGCACGAACATCGCCCGCCGCTCGCCCTCGGTGTGCAGGGCGATGGTCTCGATGCGGTGGCCGTCGCGGCCCGCGGCAGCGTTGAGGTCCCGCACCGCGTGGATGAGCCGCATGGCGGCCTCGCCTCGGTTCACGATGGCGATGCGCGAGATCATCGGTGCTCCTTCAGACGGGGGTGGTGTCGCACCCTGCAGCCTTCCACGCCTGCCCGGTGACCGGCGAGTAGACAGGCGCGGAGTCGTCGGGTGCGTGGTCCGGTCGCTCGGTCAGGCGAGCTCGGCGACGACGGCGCGGACCATCTGTCGGCCGTGCTCGGCCATCCGCGGGAAGGTGTGGCGGTAGTAGTCGATACCGGTGAGGGACGGGGCGAGCGCCCAGCCGCAGGCACCCACGTGGCGTCGTCGGGGGCGACGGCGTCACGGTAGGCCGCTCGCGCGGCACCGGTGAAGGTCCACAGCGCGGCGGCGACGTCCGGGGCCGGGTCGCCGACGCCGAGCGCGCCCCAGTCGATGACGGCGGCGAGGTGCCCACCGTCGACGACGAGGTTGCCGGGTTGGAGGTCGCCGTGGATCCACACCGGGTCGCCGTCCCAGTCCGGAGCCGAGACGCACGTGTCCCAGGCGCGCTCGGCGGCGTCGAGGTCGAGGCCGTCGTCGTGGCCCCGCAGTCGCTCGAGGCCGGCGCGCGCCGCGTCGTCGACGTGGGAGAGCGGGGTGCCGCGCGAGCCCGGTGGTTTGGTGGGGCCGCCCGTGGCGTCGATCTGCCGCAGCCGGAGGGCGAAGGCGGCGAGGTCACGGGCGAGCGGGACGTCGTCGGAGCCGAGGCGCGGCGGCGTCTCGCCCTCGACCCAGGGGACGACCGACCACGCCCACGGGTAGTCGTCGGACGGGCGGCCGACGTGCTCGGGCACCGGCACGGTGACCGGGAGGTGCGGGGCGAGCCGGGGCAGCCACCGGGCATCGGAGTCGGCCTGCTGGGCGGCCCACTCGACCTTCGGCATCCGCACGACGAGGGCGTCGCCGAGCCGGAAGAGGACGTTGTCGGTGCCCTCGACGTCGTCGGGCAGAGCCGTCACGGGCAGCCCGGCCCACTGCGGGCACTGCTCGGCGAGCAACCGCTCGACCAGCTCGGGCGTCGCGCGGACCTCGTCGTCGTGCATCGGCATCCCGGCACGCTAGGCGGTGCGCGCAGCTCCTGGCGACCGGGTTTCCCGAGCGCCGGGATGCGACGGCTTCACCGCGCAGGGGGCCGATGTGCGGAGTAGGTTGCGCCTCACCGGCGCAGGGGAGCGCCACGGCCGACAGGGGCAGCACATGGACGAGACCGTGACCAGCGCGACGCGGGGCGAGGCTCCCGACGGGCTCGGGCAGCCGGGGCTGCCGGGGCAGCCGGGGCAGCGCGGCCCGGACTCGCCGCTCACCGGCGTGGAGCGCCCGCTGGGTCGCCCGGTGAGCGTGGGACTCGTGCTCCTGCTCGTCGTCGCCAACGCCATCGGCTGGCTGTGGTTCGTGAACCACCAGGACGAGCAGTTCCGGATGCTCCGGTCGCAGGTCGGGACGGTGGACGTGTCCGTGCCGTCCACCGAGACCGACCCGACGCTGTGCTGGCTCATCGGCGCGCAGGCCCGGGCCGCCGGCCACGCCAAGGAGCTCGTGGGGCAGGTGACGACGTCGGGCACCGTCGACGCGTGCACCGACAACGTGATCCGGGGCGCCAACGGCTACGGCCGCTGACCCGCGCCGCGTCGCTCAGAGCAGCGGCCGCAGGGCCGACGTGAAGCCGCTCCCGGACGGCTGGCTCCGGAACTGTCCCCAGTCGTAGACGTACAGCTTCGACGTGTTGTTCTGGACCGCGACGAGGTCGACGTTCCCGGTCCGGCGGAAGTCCCCGATGCCGACGAGGTCGCGCATCCCGTTCCAGCCGAGCCCGATCCGCTGCCGTGGAGCGAAGCCGGTGCCGGCCAGGTTGCCCGGGTAGAGCCACAGCTCTCCGGTCGAGGGGCGGCGAGCGACGAGGTCGTTGCGACCGTCGCCGTCGAGGTCCCCGACGCCGGTCAGCTCGTCCATGGCGTTCCAGCCCCCGTGACCGACGAGGCGACGGGGCGCGAACCCCGAGCCCCTGCCGGGGTAGAGGTAGAGGTCGCCGGTCGACGACTGGACCGCGAGGACGTCGGCACGGTGGTCGACGTCGAGGTCCCCGACCGCGGTGATCTCGCGCATCCCGTTCCAGCCACTCGCACCGACGAGGACCCGCGGCGCGAAGGACGTCCGCCTGCCGGGGTAGAGCCACAACCGGCCCGTGGCGCTCTCGCTGGCCAGGACGTCCTCGAACCCGTCGCCGTCGACGTCGCCGAGCCTCGTCACCGCGCTCATGCCGCCCCACCCCGACGCGCCGATGCGCAGGGGCGGGGCCAGCCCCGAGCCCGTGCCGCGGTAGAGGTTGAGCTGGCCGGTGGCGGTGCGGGCGACGACGTCGGAGAGGCCGTCGGCGTCGAAGTCGCCGAAGGGGGTGGGCGGAGCCTGGTCCTCGCGCACGAGCACGCCCTGGCTCGTGTCGCCCGGGACGAGCCCGCCGCCGGCCTCGGCCACGAAGGCCACCGACCTGCCCGTGAACTCCACCGACGGGGAGTGGCTGTCGCTGCGCGACTGGAGACCCGTGGAGGAGACGCTCTCCCTCGTCGTCGTGTTGGTCGTGACGTCGCGCAGGAACACGTCCCGGCGACCGTTCGTGTCGCCAGCGACGAGGTTGTCGGCGGCTGAGGTGAAGGCCACGTGGAGCCCGTCGCCGCTCAGGGCCGGCTGTGTCGACGGACCGTCGGCGGGCTGGCCCGAGCTCGACCTGCTCGCCCGGCGGGTCGTGCCGGTGACGCGGTCACGGACGTAGACGTCCGACGTGCTCGTGCCCACGCCGTCGGCCAGAGCCGGGTCCGTCGAGGCGAAGGCGACGTAGCGGCCGTCCCAGCTGATGCTCGGGTCGGTGCTGGCTCCGCTCGCCTGACCGCCGGCGTCGTCGACGCTGACCCGGCTCGTCGTCCCGGCCGTGAGGTCGCGGACGAAGACGTCGGCCCTGCCGTTCGTGTCACCGGCGACGAGTTCGGACGCTGTCGACGTGAAGGCGACGTAGCGTCCGTCCGAGCTGATCGCGGGGTGGGAGCTGGCTCCGGTGTCGGCCTGGCTCTCGTCGCCGGCCACGCTCACCCTCGTCGTCCGCCGGTTCTTCAGGTCCCTGACGAAGACGTCCGCGGAGCCGTTCGTGTCTCCGGCGACGAGGTTCGTGGCCGTCGACGTGAACGCCACCGACACGGGGTCGAAGAGGAGGTTGCCGTCACTGATCGACGGGTCCCCGCTCGCTCCGTCGGCCTGACCGCCGGCGTCCGAGACGCTGACCCGGAAGGCGCCTCCGCTCTCCTCCTGCCAGAGGAACACGTCCTGGACGCCGTTCGTGTCGGCGCCGATGTTGGTGGCCCTCGACGAGAAGACGACCACGTCATGACCGAGGGCCGGCTCGCTGCTCGGCCCGTTCAGCTGCCAGTCGGGCAGGCGCAGGGTGCGGCCGTCGTAGCGCAGGAAGATGTCCGACACCCCGTTGGTGTCCCCGGAGGTCAGCGTGGAGGACGTCGAGGCGAACACGACATCGCGCTGGAGGCCCGGAGTCGCGTAGGAGCCGGTGGCCGTGGCGCCGGTCGTGCTGACGCTCGCCCGGATCGTCGCTCCGGGTTCGGAGGCAGCGGCGGCGGGCGCCGCGGCGAAGCACGCGGCTGGTGCCGCCAGTGCCCCGACGAGCAGGGCTGGTGCGATGCGCTTCATCGGCATGGCTGACCTCACGGAAGGGCTCATCCTGTCCGTGGTCCGGACAGTGCCCCCGATGCGACCCAGCATCCCGCGGCGACACGGTGACGTCTCGGGAACCGCGGCGAAAGCACGGCGGCCCGGGCTCTCGTGCGGCGGGTCCGTCGTCGGGCTGTCGGCCCGAGTCGGTACGGTTCCGCGGTGACCACGATCGACGACGTCAGACAGGCCGTCCGCACCGCGTCCGAGGTGTCGCTCGACGTCGTCCTGGGGCCGATGAAGTCGGGCAAGAGCCTCGCACTCATCTCGCTGCTGTCACCCCTGCAGTTCACGCGCGTGCGGCACCGCGTCTACCAGTCGGAGCGGCACGTCCGCGACACCGGCGTCACCTCCCGCAGCGGTGGCGTCCTCGCCACGACGAAGGTCACGAGCCTGCACGAGGCCCTCGACGAGCAACTCGACGTCGTGGCCGTCGACGAGGTGCACATGTTCGACCTCGACGACGTCGCGGTCGTCGACCGGCTGCTGCGTCGCGGCACCCGGGTCGTCGTCGCGGGCATCGACCTCGACCACCGCGGCGAGCTCTTCGCGCCGGTCCGGGCGCTGCTCGAGCTCGGGCCCGACACCGTGACCTACCGCCGCGCGGTGTGCGACCAGTGCCGCGACTTCAGCGCCACGCACACGCAGGTGCTCCGCTCCGGCGAGCCGTTCCTCGACCACCTCGGCGGCTCCGAGGCGCTGCCCGACGACGGCACCTTCACCTACGAGGCGCGCTGCCGCTCCTGCTTCGTCCGGCCCGCGTCGTCCTGACCCGGCGACGCGCAGCCGCGGCCGGGTGTCGCCGCGCGCACAGACATCGTCCCGGCGAACGGTCATCCTCGGGTCGAGGACGCAACGCCCTCGCTCTCGCAGAGGGAGGCCGAGATGGGAACCACGACCGGACACGCGCGCCGGACCGGAGCAGGAGATGGCCTGAGGTGGCTGACCGCCGCGGCTCTGATCGCGCTGGGACCAGCCCTCTCGGGCTGTACCTCCGCGGGCGGCCTCGTGAGCCCGACGACCGCGAGCGCAGCCAGGGCCCCGAGCGCAGCCACCACCCCGACGCTCGAGCCCGAGCGTGACGTCGTCGTGGCCGGTCACCACCTCAAGGCCCGCTGCGCCGGGAGCGGCCCGTCGGTCGTCCTCGTGGCCGACTACGGACGGGCCATGGACGACGCGTGGGGCACGATCCCGCAGACCCTCGCGGCGCGCAGCCGCGTCTGTGTCTACGACCGTCTCGGGATCGGCCGGAGCGACTCGGTGCCGGACCGCCAGACCTTCGCCACGCTCGCCGACGACCTCGACGGCGTCATCTCCGGGCTCGGGCTGAGCCGGCCCGTCGTCGTCGTGGGCCCTGCGATGGCCGCCCCGATCGCGCTGACGTGGGTGAGCCGGCACGAGTCCGACGCCCGGGCGGTCGTGCTCCTCGACCCCGTCCCTCCGGGCTACTCCGGACCCTCCGGCGCCCTGCTCAGGCTGTTGCCGCCGAAGGACCCGGGCGACCCCGAGCTGAGCACCCTCTGGGCCGACCTCGACCGCTACAACACGGTCGCGACGAACAAGGAGAGCCTCGACCCGGCCTCGTGGACGGCCTACGAACGGCTGCCGGCGACGTCCACCCCGCTCTACGACCTCGTCGACGCGCAGGCGCAGCCGTGGCCGGCGGCGGTCGACGCCGCCGCGATCGACGGCGTCTGGAGGCAGTACCAGCGCCGGGTGCTCGCCCTGTCGTCGCAGGCCGAGCTCCGGATCGTGCCCGAGCCCGACGACTGGCCCACGATGATCAGGAGCACGCTCGAGCGCGCCCTGCAGTCATGACCGAGGACCGTCCCGTGCCGCCGCCACCCAGCCGCCTGCGTCGCCGCGGACGACGAGGTCGGCGCTGTCCCATGGCCGGTCGTCGGCGAGGAACGGCTCCTCGGCCGTCATCCACTCGTCCCAGAAGCGCTCGGCCTCCTCTCGGGTGCGGCCGAGCTCGACGTCGCGGCGCAGCCCGCGCTCGCGCGCCTCGTCACGGTCGGCCTGCACCCAGACCACCGCGTCGGCGTGCGGGGCCAGCGACGCGCGGCCCGCGCCGACCCCCTCGAGGACGAGCACGCGTACGCCCTCGGGGACGGTGACCGACCCGTCGCGCCCCTTCGCGACCCACCCCGGCGGGCGGTGGTCGACGACCTCGCCGCGCCGCCAGGGCCCGATGACGTGCTCGAGGGCGAGGTCGTCCCACGCGACCGCGTCGTGGTGCCAGGCGAGGTCGTCGGTGTGGACCACCGCCCCGCCGAGGAGCGCCGCGGCCCGCTCGGCGAAGGTCGTCTTGCCCGACCCCGACCGGCCGTCGACGAGCAGCACGCCCCGCCCGGCGGGGAGCAGGCTCCCCAGCAGCGCCGCCAGCGCTCCGTCGTCGACGGGGCTCCACGGGCCGGCCTCGGTCTCCTCGGGGTGCAGTCGCATGGCGTGAGTATGCCGTCCGGCCGCGCCGCCCACGTCAGGTCGGCTCGCGCACTAGCGTCCTGGCCATGAGCCGACCCACCAGCGCCGTCCGCCTCGTCAGGGCCGCCGCCCTGACCGACATCGCGCCCTACGCGTACGCCGCGACGACCGACGCCGGAGCCCGGCTCGTCTTCACGGCGGGAGCCTGCCCCCTCGACGGGTCCGGTGCGACCGTGGCGCCCGGCGACATCGCGGCCCAGGCCCGACAGTGCGTGGACAACCTCGTGACCGCTCTCGAGGCCGCCGGCGCGACGCTGGGGGACGTCGCCTACACGCGCGTCCTCGTGGCGACGACCGTCCGGGAGGACCTCGTGGCGGCGTGGACCGTCGTCCACGACGCCTTCGGCGAGCACGAGGTGCCGAG
The DNA here is from genome assembly GCF_964254175.1 of Terrabacter sp. LjRoot27. Lineage (NCBI taxonomy): Bacteria > Bacillati > Actinomycetota > Actinomycetes > Micrococcales > Intrasporangiaceae > Terrabacter > Terrabacter sp. LjRoot27. The sequence goes on along the minus strand of NZ_CAXUSS020000001.1, from coordinate 4,378,365 downwards.
CACGCTGCACGGCGTCACCGTCCTCGGCTACCCCGACCAGCTCGTCGAGATCGAGGCCGTCGCCGCACTCAGGTAGCCGGGTCGGCCTCGTGGGTGGTGACGATGTCGTTGGCGGCGGCCCACGCCGTGATGTCGCGCTTCTCGATGGCCGTCGCCATGAGGTCGGGGAACTTGTCCGGGGTGCACGCGAAGGCCGGCACCCCGACGGCGGCGAGGGCGGCGGCGTGGTCGGCGTCGAAGCTCGGGCGACCCGAGTCGCTGAGCGCGAGCAGCGCGACCATCGTCGCGCCGGACGCGACGATCGAGGACGCGCGACGCACCATCTCCTCGGCGATGCCGCCCTCGTAGAGGTCGCTGATGAGGACGAGGATCGTCTCGCCCGGCTGCTCGATGAGGCCCTCGCAGTAGGCGAGCGCCTGGTTGATGTCGGTGCCGCCGCCGAGCTGCACGCCGAAGAGCACGTCGACGGGGTCGTCGAGCTCGTCGGTGAGGTCGACGACGGCGGTGTCGAAGACGACGAGCCGCGTCTCGACCGACCGGAGCGAGGCCAGCACCGCGCCGAAGACGCTGGAGTAGACGACGGACTCGGCCATCGAGCCGGACTGGTCGATGCAGAGGATGATCCGTCGCTCGACGCGGTGCGCCCGCCGGGCGTGGCCGACGAGCCGCTCGGGCACGACCGTCCCGTGCTCGGGCTGGTAGTGCTTGAGGTTGGCCGCGATGGTGCGGTTCCAGTCGATGTCGGAGGCCTTGGGGCGCCGGGTGCGGGCTGCCCTGTTGAGCGCGCCGCTGACGGCCTGGACCGTCTCGGAGCGCAGCCGCTCCTCGAGCTCGTCGGTGACGACGCGGACGACCGCCCGCGCCGTGGCGCGGGACCGCTCGGGGATGACGCGGCCGAGCCCGACGAGCGTCGTGACGAGGTTGACGTCGGGCTGCACGGCCTCCATCAGCTCGGGCTCGAGGAGCAGCTGGGTCAGCCCGAGGCGGTCCATCGCGTCGTGCTGCATGACCTGCACGACCGACGACGGGAAGTAGCCGCGGATGTCGCCGAGCCACCGGGCCACCCGTGGCGCGGACGCCCCGAGGCCGCTGCGGCGCTCGCCGTCGTAGAGCTCGCGCAGTGCCTCGTCGCGTTTGAGGTCGTCGGCGTCGAGGGTCGCCCCCTCGCCGATGCCGTCGGACTGCTCGCCGCCGAGGACGAGCCGCCACCGGGTGAGCCGGTCGCGGTCGGTCATGACGCGACCTCCATCCCGAGCAGGCGAGCGACCGCGGCGATGGCCGGGGCGGCCCGGTCGAGGTCGAGCGAGTCCGTCGACGAGGGGGTGGTGTGCGTGCCGCTCGCGAGGTCGCGCAGGTGCGTCCCGATGAGGCGCCGTTCTGCGGGCTGGTAGCGCGAGAAGGTGCGGCGCACGAGGGGCAGGAGGTCCTCGAAGGCCTCCTCGGACGCGTCGACGAGCCACTCGTCGATGATCGCGAGCAGGTCGTCGCCGTGGATGAGGAGCAGGGCCTCGCCGGTGAGGAAGCCGTCGAGCCACGCCGCGGCAGCGGGGGCCGGGGTGCCGGGGGAGAGCCGGCGGCTGAGGCGAGCTGCCGCCTCGTCGTGCGTGAGGTGCCCGCCGTCGAGCAGCAGGCGGTTGACGCGCCCTGCGACGCCGCCGTGGATGGCCTCGTCGCGACCGACGCTCACGAGCGCCTCGGTCCACGGGTCGCGGAGGTCGTCGCGGTCGACGAGCGCCACGCCGCGGTGCGCCGCCTCGACGGCCGTGCGCATGGCGGCCGCGCTGTCGTCGTCGAGGCTGGAGCACGCGGCGCGCAGCCCGACGGACGCGCGCACGACGACGGTCTGGAGCACGTGCGCCACGTCGGCGACGTCGACCCCGCGCACGTCGCCGTAGCGGCACGTGCGCGCGAGCGGCTCGACGGTCTCGAGCAGGGCCCGGGTGTCGTGCTGTCGGGCCGTGCGCTCGGCGAGCGCGGTGACGACGGCGCGCAGCCCCTCGGACAGGTCGGCGAGCAGGCACTCCTCGATGAGCCGCCCCAGCACCCCGAGGTCGGCGGCCTCGCGCGCCTGCTCGGCGATGCGGGACTCGGCGGCGCTGCGGACCGTCGTGCCGTGGAGGCTGGCCTCGATGACGGCCACGGCCAGCTCGGGTGTCCACTCGAGCTCCCAGGCCTCCTTGAAGGTGCCGGTCGTGCGGCCGGCGTCGACCTGCGTGCCCCACGGCACGTCGAGGACCGCGAGGCGGTGCAGCAGCACCGAGCGGGCGAGCTGCGACTCGCGGCGCAGGTCGAGCTGCACGACCGTGGCGGTGGCGGACGCCTTGAGCCGCAAGGTCTTCTGCTGCCTCGCGAGGTCGCCGGCGAGCGGCACCATCGGGGTCGACTCGGGCACCCGGCCGAGCAGCTCACCGATGACGAGGGTGCGGTCGACGAGCCGTAGGGGCAGGTCGGACCCCTCGGTGAGCACGGCCCGGGCAGCGTCCGTCAGCTCCGCGAGCCCGACCGAGGGCCGGCCGCGCACGGCGGCGAGCGCGCCTGCGAGCCGCGTTGCCTCGAAGACGGACGCCGTCGACGCGTCGAGGTCCTCGCCGCGCAGCGCTCGCGCTACGCGGACGAACCACGACGGCACGACCTCGTCGTCGGGGGTCACGAAGAGGTGGTGGTACCACCCGGGCGAGCGGACCCCGGCGCCGTAGCCACTGGCATACGACAGGCGCTCTGAGCTCCACGGGGCCCACGTGGCGGCCACCTTGATCCTGGGCAGCCCTCTCATGAGCGCGTTGTCACGGCTGGCGGGCGGGAAGCTGGCGGGGTCGAGGGCGGGGGCGTGGTAGGCGCCGCACACGACGGCGATGCGCTGGCGGCCGCCGCGCATCTCGGCGCGGATCACCTTGCGCATGAAGGCTTCCCGCAGCGCGTCGTCGTCGACCTCGAGGTCGCCACGGACTCCGTGCATCGCCTCGCGCAGGTGCGCGAAGTGGGCGAGGGACGAGGTGCGGCGGTGCTCGACGGCGTCCTCCCACCAGCGCTCGGGGTCGTCGTAGCCCGCGGCCGACGCCAGGGCCGAGATCGGGTCGAGCCTGCGCGTCGGTCGCCGCGGCGCGTCGTCCGGGCCGTCGGCAGGGTCGGGGCTGTCGGCGAGGTGGTGAGTCGCAGGCAGGTCGGCGAAGCGGACGTCGACCCCGTGCTCGAGCGCCCAGCGCAACGCCACCCACTCGGGGGAGAAGACGGCGAACGGGTAGAAGGCCGCCCGCCTCGGCTCGTCGACGGCGTAGACGAGACCGGCCACGGGCGGCACGAGGTCGGGATCGGCGGCGAGCGGCACGAGCGCGTCGAGCTCGGGGGGTCCCTCGATGACGACGACGTCGGGCAGCAGCTCGTCGAGGGCGCGCGCGACCGACCGCGCGGAGCCCGGACCGTGGTGCCGGACGCCGAGCACCTCGACGCGGACGTCTCTCGCGGGACTGCTCACGCGCTCAGCCGAGCTCGCGGCACGCGCGGTAGAGGTCGGTCCACTCGGTGCGGTCCTTGACGACCGTCTCGAGGTACTCCTGCCAGACGATGCGGTCCTGGACCGGGTCCTTGACGACTGCGCCGACGAGGCCGGCCGCGACGTCGTCGGCGCGGACGACGCCGTCGCCGAAGTGGGCCGCGAGCGACAGCCCGTTGGTCATGACCGAGATGGCCTCGGCGGTCGACAGCGTGGCCGACGGCGACTTGACGGTCGTGCGCTGGTCGGCGGTGACCCCCGAGCGCAGCTCGCGGAAGATCGTGACGACGCGCTCGATCTCGGCCAGCGACTCGAGACCGGGCGGCAGCTCGAGGGAGCGGCCCAGCGAGTCGACGCGCGTGCGGACGATCTCGACCTCCTGCGCGAGGGTGTCGGGCAGGGGCAGCACCAGGGTGTTGAAGCGCCGCTTGAGCGCGGACGAGAGGTCGTTGACGCCCTTGTCGCGGTTGTTGGCGGTGGCGATGACGTTGAAGCCCTGCTGCGCCTGCACCTCGGAATCGAGCTCGGGGATCGGCAGGTGCTTCTCGGACAGGATCGTGATGAGGGCATCCTGCACGTCGGCCGGGATGCGGGTCAGCTCCTCGATGCGTACGAGGGTGCCCGTCTCCATGGCCCGCATGACCGGGCTCGGCACGAGGGCCCCGCGCGTGGGCCCCTCGGCGAGCAGGCGCGCGTAGTTCCATCCGTAGCGCAGCGACTCCTCGGGCGTGCCCGCCGTGCCCTGGACGACGAGCGTCGACGAGCCGCTGACGGCGGCCGCGAGGTGCTCGCTGACCCACGTCTTGGCCGTGCCCGGGACGCCGAGGAGGAGCAGGGCCCGGTCGGTGGCGAGCGAAGCGACCGCGACCTCCATGAGCCGCCGCGACCCGAGGTACTTCGGCGTGATCTCGGTGCCGTCGTCGAGCGTGCCGCCGAGCAGGTAGGTCGTGACGGCCCACGGCGAGAGCCGCCAGCGCGGCGGGCGGGGCCGGTCGTCCGAGGCGGCGAGCGCAGCCAGCTCGGCGGCATACGCGTGCTCGGCGTGGGCCCGCAGGACCGTGGTGGGAGAGGGGGACTCGCTCATCTGAAGGCCTCGGTGATCGATCGCTGGACGGAGTGGAACTGGAGCAGGTTGCGCAGGTTGGTCATCAGGGTCTGGTCGGCGCCGGTCGACTCGATCCAGCGCTCGAGGGGGTCGAGCGCTGCGGGGTGCAGCCCGACGAGCAGGTGCGGCATCGACGCGACGACCATCGCCGAGCCGACCTTCGACGCGCGCAGCCGCGACACGAGCGCGACGCTGAAGTCGGGCGACCACGGTGGGTCGACGGAGCCGACGACCGCCGCGATCTCGTGCACGCGCTCGGTCGTGGCGTCGACGCGCCGGAGGACGACGCGCTCGCGGAGCTCGCGGGGCAGGGCGGGCACGAGCGCAGCGTCCCAGCCACGGTCGAGCAGGGCCGCTGCCCACTCGGGGTCGCGGCGGGCCCGCACGGCACGGCGTATGCCGGCCAGCGCGTCGGTCGCCTGCGCGTCGGTGAGGCGCCCCACCGTCGCCGACGGGCCGGCGCCGGTCAGCTCGGCCCACACCTCGAGCGGTGCTCCCGCGCAGATCTGCTCGAGCCACCACCCGCGGGCCGAGCGCCGCGGTGGAGGCTTGCCGAGGCCGTCGCGCACGCCTGCCGCGTCCGGCTCGTCGGGGAGGGTGACCTCGACGCCGCGGCCGAGCAGGCCGGAGCGCCGGACGAGTGGTCCCAGCCGCGCGGCCATGCGGGCGGCCCGGGCCGAGCCCGGCAGGGCGTCGAGCAGCTCGGCCGCGGCCTCGCGCACGGCGCCGGCACGGTCGTCGAGGCCGTCCTCGAGGAGGGGCTCGTCGTCGGGACCGAGGGCGACGCGCAGGGCGTCGAGGTGGGCGCGACGGTCGCGCGCTGCATCGGTGGCCCACGTGGAGCGGACGAGCTCGCGCGCGGCGGCCGGGTCGTGGGCCCGCACGGCGGCGAGCACGGCGACCCGGTCGGTCGCGGGCAGCCGTGCCCAGTCGTGCGGGTCGCGGACCGCGCCCTCGGTGCGCGATAGGGCGCGCGCCTCTGCGCCCGCGGACGCGTCGGCGACCCACGACCACTCGTCGCGCAGGCCGGCCAGCCAGCGTCCGCGCTCGTCGAGGACGGCCGCCGTCGGACGGCGCAGCCCGCGCGTCCCGGTGGCGAGCGCCAGCAGCGTCGGCAACAGGGCGTGCGGCACGCGACAGCCGGCGTCGTCGGCGGCCCGCAGCCAGTGCACGAGCAGGCCGGTGCGCTGCTGGGCCCCGGCGGGGGGCTGGGTCATGACGAGCTCGAGCAGCTGGACGGCTCGCCGCGGCGCGACCGGACGGCGGTCGTCGGGCGCGGCGTCGGGTGGGTCGGCGTGGTCGAGGCGGCGCCCCGCGCGCAGGGCCGCGCCACCCAGCGCGGCGGCGTCGAGGAGGGCCTCCTCCCGGGACGAGCCGCCCGGACGGCCCAGCACGCCGGCCCGGCCGAGGTCCGGGAGGGCGGGCGCCGGCCGGCGGGCCGTGCCCAGCAGGGCGGCGTTGCCGACGTCGCGCCACCACGTGTCGAGGTCGCTCACAGCCCCACCACCTCGCCGTCGACCACGACGGTCAGCGGCCGCAGCCGCGCCTCCTCGAGCTCCCCGAAGACGCGCGCGGGATTGCCCCCGGTCAGGGCGAGCAGCGACCACACGTCGGCGTCGTCGGTGAGGGCGACGCTCGCCCCGTCCGCGTCGACGACCCGGTCGACGCCGACGCGCACGTCGTCGAGGACGACGGGGATCCGCCGAGCCCACGGGTTGCGGCCCCAGGCCTCGGCCGCCGCCGACCGCGCGTCGTCCAGGGACGCGCCGGACGGCATACGCACGTCGCCGTCGGAGACGGTGGGCTCGTCGACGAAGAGGGCACGGCGCACGGCGGCGCCCGGGTAGCGGGCGAGCGTGGCGTCGAGGCTCGAGCCGACCACCCGCGCGACCGGCAGCACCTGGCCGCCGGCCGCGAAGTCGAGCACCTGCACCGTCTCGCCGGTCGACGTCCCGCGCAGCCACGTGCGCTGCTGCTGGAGGCGGCCGTCGTCGCTGCGGTGGGCGCCGAGGACGAGCCAGCGATCGGCCACGGCGTCGGCGCGGCGCACCGACTCGGTGCTCGTCGACCAGCCGAGATAGGCACGCAGGTCGCCCAGCCGAGCCTCGCCGAGCGAGTCGCGCGCGGACCAGGCCCGGGTGGCCGTCCACCACCGGCCGAGGGCGACGAGCAGCCGCTCGGCCCAGTCGGCGCGACCGCTCACGGCGCCGCCGACCGAGCGCACGTCGTCGGCGAGGCCGGGCAGCTGCGCGTCGACGAGGCGCGCCGCCGTGCCGTCCCACCACGCGTAGGACTGGTGCCGGGCGGCCGCCGTGCCGCTGCGCGCGAGGTCGGTGAGCCAGCGCGCGAAGTCGTCCATGCCGTCGTCCATGAGGGCGAGCCGCTCCTCGAGCCGCTTCGCCGCCGCAGCGGGGTCGGGTGTCCGCGCGGGACGGGCGGCGTCACCGGCGGCCTTCGCCTCGGCCCGCGCCGAGCGCTCGGCCGCCCACTCCTGCGCGAACCCTGCGGCCTCGGCGGCGTCAGCCACCGACCCCGACCCGTCGACCCAGAGGAGCAGGAGCGCGAGCCCGTGCTTGCACGGGAACTTCCGGCTCGGGCACGAGCAGCGGAACGCGGGTCCGGTGAGGTCGATGCTCACCTGGTAGGGCGTCTTGCCCGAGCCCTGGCACTTGCCCCAGAGCAACGTCTCGGTGGAGCCCGTGTCGGACCAGGGTCCCGGGCGCGCGAGCCTGCGGGCAGCGGCCAGCGACGAGGCGTCGGGAGCCAGGCCGGCCACCTGCTGGGAAGTCCATCGCGTCATGACCCGCACATCATGACCGACACCTCCCACACCCGGGGGCTGATGGGGCACGTGCTGCCTCGACGCGCCGATATGTCCGTTTCGTGCCAGCATGGCCGAGCCGGAGCCGACCGGCTCCCGGCAGTCCCGATCGCTCCCGACTCGGGGGGAGAGCGGTCCTTCCAGGAGGCTCACCCATGCGACACATCCGTACGCTCGTCGCGGTCGCCGCTGCGACCGTCGCCCTCGCCACGGCCCTGCCGGCAGCAGCCCACGAACCGTGGGACGACGGCAGCATCCCACCTCCTCCACCAGCCAGTGCGGCCGACGGCTACAGCAGGGACATGCACCTGCTGAGCACGGCAGCCCACACGGGTGGGGTCAACTCCGACCTCGCCTTCAAGGGCAGCCTCGCGTTCGCCGGTCACTACGGCGGCTTCCGCGTCATCGACCTCGCCGAGCCCGGTGCGCCGGTCGAGCTCGCCGACGTCCACTGCAACGGACCGCAGGGCGACGTCACCGTCCACGGCGACCTGCTCTTCCTGTCCGTAGACACCCCGCAGAGCACCGTGGGCTGCGAAGGCTCGAGGAACGTCACGGCCAGCACGCCCGGCGCCTTCGAGGGCATCCGCGTCTTCGACATCAGCGACCCCGCCTCCCCGACGTTCATCAAGGGTGTGCGCACGGACTGTGGGTCGCACACCAACACCCTGGTCCCCGGCGAGGGCGACACGGCGTACGTCTACGTGGCGTCCTACCCGCTGTCGGCGAGCAACATCGGTCCCGACTGCCAGCCCCCGTTCGAGCACATCTCGGTCATCGAGGTGGACGGTGACGACGCAGCGGCCGGGGCAGGGGCCCGGGTCGTCAGCGAGCCGACCATCAAGGGTGTCGACCTCTTCGGTGCCGCCCAGGGGGTGACGCCGTTCTTCGCCTGCCACGACATCACCGTCCTGTCGCCGAAGAAGCTCGCTGCAGCGGCCTGCCTCTCGCAGGGTCAGCTGTGGGACATCTCCGACCCGCTGCACCCGGTGGTCACGGCCGACATCGACACACCGGACGTGGACATCTGGCACTCGGCCGCCTTCACGCCCGACGGTCGCTACGTCACGTTCGGCGACGAGTACTTCGGGCCGGCGAAGGAGCCCTTCGGCGCCCTGTGGACCTACTCGACCGCCGACCCGTCGAAGGCCTTGAGCCACCTGCGGATCCCGCGGGCCGAGCCGAACACGTACCACAACTTCAACTACGTCCCCCTGGCCGACCGCTACGTCCTCGTCGCGTCCGCGTACGGATCGGGGACCTCTGTGGTCGACCTGACGAACCCCTCGTCCCCCAAGGAGATCGGCTACTACGACATGCGTTCCAACCAGTGGTCGACCTACTGGTACAACGGCCTGATCGTCGCCAACGACATCTCCCGCGGCGTCGACACGCTCCGGTTCAGCAACAAGGCCGTGGCGGGCGCGAAGCACCTGCCGTGGCTCAACCCGCAGACCCAGGACTACCTGCTCGACTGAGCGTGGAGGCGTTCCTGTCGGGTGGCAGGTGAGCGGGGTCCTCTCCACCGGAGGGGGCCCCGTTCCGCGCGAGGGAAGGGCGTATGCCGTGTCGACACGTGCGGTCAGGCGTCGCCGGTCGCGCTGCGGGTGCGGTCGGCGTCCCCCTCGCGGACGAGCCGCTCCAGGTGTGCCAGCACGTTGGCTCGCTCGAACCGTCGGTGGCCGCCGGGCGTCCGGGTCGACGGCAGGAGACCGACGCGGGCCCAGCGGGTGATGGTGGCCGGGGAGACCCGGAAGAGCCGGGCGACCTCGTGGGGAGCCATGAGCTCCCTGTCGCGGCGGTCGTCCCTGTCGCCGTCGCCGGACGAATGCGTCTGTGCCATGGTGCTGCCCCCGTGTCCCCCGGTGTCCCACGGTCCCCCGTAGGCCGCGCCCCCCGGCGCGGTCGCCCTCAACATACCCGTCTCCGGGGTCGCCGATCGTCGAACCGGGGAGGATCGAGCGCACCTTCCGGAGGGGCACCCGCCGGGTGATGATGGCGGGGTGACCGACCTCGCCTCAGCGCACGTCCTCGTCCTCGGCGCCACGGGGGGCCTCGGCAGCGCGATCGCGAGGCGGCTCGTGTCGTCCGGCGCCCGGGTCACCCTCTCCGGCCGGGACGCGTCCCGGCTGCAGGCGCTCGCCGACGAGCTGGGTGGCGCCGTCGTGACGACCGTCGCCGTCGACCTGACGATGCCCGACGGACCCGCGTCGGTCGTGCGCGCCGCGAGTGGTGCCGCGGCCCTGACGGGTGTCGTCAACGCGGCCGGTGTCGTCGCGTTCGGCGCCGTCGACGACCTCGACGACGACACCCTCGACGAGGTGCTGCTCCTCGACCTCGTCGCGCCGATCCGCCTCGCGCGGGCGGCCCTGGGCGTCATCCCCGAGGGCGGCTTCCTCGCCCAGGTGAGCGCCGTCGTCGCCGAGAAGGCGATGCCCGGGATGGCCGCCTACAGTGCGGCCAAGGCGGGGCTCACCGCGTTCGACGCGGCGCTCGCGACCGAGCTGCGGCGACGGCGCATCCGCGTCCTCGACGTCCGTCCTCCGCACACCGAGACGGGACTGGCGACCCGTCCGGTCGCCGGCGAGGCGCCGCGCCTGCCGCAGGGCCTCGATCCTGCGGCCGTCGCCGAGCGCGTCGTGCGCGCTCTCGCCGACGACGAGCGCGACCTCCCGTCGACGGCCTTCACAGGCTGACGCCGGAGGCCCTGAGCAGGTAGGCGAGGTCGGGGGCGAGCTGCCGGGCGTACTGCACCGAGGTGTGGAGGTAGTCGCCCTTGAGCACCGTGCCCGTGGTCGTCGTGAAGATGGGGCAGCGTCCGTCGACGCAGTACCAGTGGGTCGTGTCGACGAAGACGGCGTGCTGCACCTTCTTCTCGACGTCACGCGTCCGCGCCCACCACGTCGGTATGCCGGTGACGCACCGTCCCGGCGATGCGCCCGGCCGGTAGCAGTCGAGGAAGGCGACGCCGGGCATCGACGGCGCGACGATGACGACGGTGCCGACGCTCCCGCGCACCGCGTCGACGAAGGCCTGGTCGGCGGCGAGCCACTCCTTCGCCGACGCGGCTCCCTTGGCGTGGGACCTGAGCCGCACGGCCCACGAGTACGTCTCGGTCATGATGAGGACCTTCGGCTTCACCCGCCGCACGTAGTCGAGCACCATCTTCCGGTGGTCGACGCACGGGACCGCCCACTCGTCCTTGCCGTAGTTCGCGTCGACGCCGTTGACGGCACACGCGATCTTCGTCATGCCGCGCACCTTGTACTTCTTGCCGTACGCCTTCTCGACGGTCGCGAGGAGCGGGAAGCCGATGGAGTCGCCGTAGACGATGATCTCGGGGCCGGAGCGCTTGCCGAAGGTGCACGACTCGGGGTCCTCGGCGTCGGTCGCGGCGCAGGCGCTCATCGCGTCGCGCTGGTCGGCGGTCGTCTGCCACTCGTCGGGTGACGGGTTGAGGTCGGCGGGCCACGACCCCGACGCGAGAGCGCCGCGGAGGCCGTCCCGGATGCGGGTCCCGGTGGTGCCCAGCGGGATCGGCGTCCAGCCGGTGGCCGTCGGGGTCGGTGTCGGGGTCGGTGGCTGGGTCACCGTCCGGGTCGCCGTCGGGGCGGGCGTCGGTGGCCCGGTCGTCGCCGGAGTCGTCACCTCGCTCGTCGTCGTCTCGGGCACCTCGCCGGCCGGCGGCGGGACGGCGCCGTCCGGGTCGTCGGCCGCGACGACGCTCCCACCGGCGAAGAGGTCGGGCCGGGCCGACGCCGCCCCGCCGACCCCGACGACGAGCAGCACGAGCGCCATCGCGGCGGCCAGCATGCTGCGGCGTCGGACCCGTGGCGCGTCGAGGACCGGCCGCTCGACGAGGTGGTGGGAGATGACGGCCAGCACGAGGGTCCCGGCGAGGACGACGGCCGCGCTCGCCGCCCCGGTGGTCGCGAGGACGACCGGGGCGAGCACGACGAGCGGGAAGTGCCAGAGGTAGAGCCCGTAGGAGATGTCGCCGAGGTAGCCGCTCACCGGGTTCGTCAGCAGCACCGCGCCCGGTGCCGGCACACCGATCCCCGCGACGAGCACGAGCGCCGTCCCGACGGCGACCCCGAGCGCTGCCGGCCAGGGGACGCCCGTGTCCGGCGTGACGAGGACGTATGCCGTGACGACCGTCGTGAGCCCCGCCCACGACAGCGCGGTGCGGGCCGCGGGAGCCAGGCTGACGGCATTCCGGGGCACGGTGGCGAGGGCGGCGCCCAGAGCGAGCTCCCACGCGCGGGTCAGCGTCGAGTAGTAGGCGGTCGTCGGGTCGGAGGAGGTCTGGACGGCGGCCCACACGAGGGACGCGACGCCGACGGCCGCGGCGAGGACGCCGATCGCCACCCGGTGCCGGCGCACGCCGCCGGCGACGGCGACGGCCAGCACGACGAGCAGCGGCCAGGCGACGTAGAACTGCTCCTCGACCCCGAGCGACCAGTAGTGCAGGAGCGGCGACGGCGCGGACCCGGCGTCGAAGTAGGTGTCGGCGCGGGCGGCGTAGTGCCAGTTCGCGGCGAAGAGCATCGCCCAGAGTGCGTCCGTGTCAATCGACGCGACCTTGGCGCCTGCCCACGCCCACGGCGCGATGGCGACGACGGCGGCGATGACGAGCAGCGCGAGCGGCAGGATGCGTCGAGCCCGGCGGATCCAGAAGGCGCGCAAGGAGATCCGTCCCGTGCGCTCCCTCTCGCGCACGAGGACCCCGGTGATGACGAAGCCGGACACGACGAAGAAGGCGTCGACCCCGAGGTAGCCGCCGCTCGGCCAGCCGAAGAGGTGGAAGGCGATGACGGCGGTCACGGCCACGGCCCGGAGGCCCTGGATGTCCGCCCTACGCGGTCCCCCCACCGGACCCTCGCTCATGCGGGCCAGCATGCACCGCGCGAGCGTCCGGTGAGGGCATAACGCCGGTCCCGTTCGCCTCGGGTGCCGGAGACCGGCCGGGCAGGGCGGTGAGGGCGAGCGCCGACGCGACCCCGGCGAGCACGGCGACGGCTCCGACGACGGCGACCCACCCGGGGCCCGACCAGGCGTAGCCGAGCAGCCAGCCGACGAGGGCCGAGCCGCTGTAGTAGGCGACGTTGTAGAGCGCAGTCGCCTGGGCCCGTCCGGTCGTCGCGCGGGCCCCCACCCAGGCGGACGCCGTCGCGTGGGCGGCGAAGAAGCCGGCCGTGAGCACGAGCAGCCCGAGGACGACGACGGGCAGCGCGCCCGACAGCGTCAGCAATGCGCCGCACACCATGGCCACGGTCCCGCCGACGAGCACGCGGCGCCGCCCGAGACGCGGCACCCAGCGGCCCGTGAGGCGCGAGCTGACGGTCCCGGCGGCATACGCGGCGAAGATCAGCGACCCGACCGTCGCGGGCAGCGCGAACTCCGGGCCCTCGAGCCGGAAGGCGAGGTAGTTGTAGACCGCGACGAAGCCGCCCATGAGGAGCGCGCCCTGGGCGTAGAGCGCGAGCAGAGCCGGGTCCCGCAGGCTCGTGCGTATGCCGTCGGCGACGGTCCGCGCGGTGGCGGCGGTCGTCGGGCGGTAGCCGCGCGCCCGCGGCATGAGGCGCAGGAAGACGACGGACGCGACGGCGCACACGGCGGCGACCGTGAGCAGGGCCGGGCGCCAGCCGACGACGCCGGCGAGGGGTCCGGCGATGAGTCGTCCGGCCGCTCCGCCGATGGTCGTGCCGGAGATGTAGGCCGCGGCCGCGGCTGCCGTGTGGCGGGCGTGCACCTCGTCGTGGAGGTAGGTGACGGCGAGCGCGGGGAGCCCGCCGAGGGCCATCCCCTCGACGAGGCGCAGGGCGAGCAAGGCCTCGATCCCGGGCGCGAGCGCGACGGCCACCCCGAGCACGGTCGAGGCGACGATGGCCACCTGCATGGCGCGCAGCCGACCGACGCGGTCGGCGATCCACGACCACGGCAGCACCGCGACGGCGACGCCGAGGGTCGCGAGCGAGACGGACAGGGCGGCGTCGGCGGGGCTGACCTCGAGGCCCCGGGCAAGGGTGGGCAGCAGCCCCTGCGGCGAGTAGAGCTGCGCGAACGTCGCGATGCCGGCAGCGCCGAGCCCGACGAGGATGCGGCGGTACTCGCGACTCGCGGGGAGGTGTCCGGCCCAAGTCATGCGCTCGACGCTAGGCCTCGAGCGGAAGGTGCACCAATGCATACCAGCGGGGTGACTCATACGATCGAAGCATGAGACCCGCCGAGTTCCGAGCGGTCGTCCGGCTCCTGCCCGTCTTCGTCGTCGTCGCCGAGGTCGGCCAGGTGACGACCGCGGCCGCCGTCCTCGGCATGCCGCAGCCGACGGTGAGCCGGGCGCTGGCGCGTCTCGGGGACCTCCTCGGCACCCCGGTCGTCGAGCGGGCCGGGCGGGGCATCGCGCTGACCGCGGCCGGTCGGGCCCTGCTGCCCTTCGCGCAGGAGGGGGTCGGCGCGCTCGAGCGCGGTGTCGACGTCGTCACGCAATCGAGCGTCGTCGGGCACGGCACCGTCGGCCTGTCGTTCCAGACGCTCCTCGGCGAGGCGGTCGTGCCCGCCCTCATCCGCCGCTTCCGCGACCGCTTCCCGGGGGTGCGGTTCGAGCTCGCGCAGGGGTCGCGGCAGAAGGCGCTCGACGACTTCGAGGCCGGTCGCTGCTCGGTCGCGCTCGTCGCCTCGCCGCCGGCGCTGCCCGGCGCGTCGACGACGGTCCTCTACGACGAGCCCCTCGTCGTCGCCGTGCACCGGTCGCACCCGGCCGCCGGGGCGGGCTCGGTCTCGGTCGAGCGCCTCGCCGCCGACGGAGGCGACGAGCTCATCGTCCTCAAGACCGGCTTCGGCCTCCGTGGCCGCGTCGAGGAGATCTATGCCGATGCCGGCGTGCCGCTGCGCGTGGCCTTCGAGGCCGAGGACGTCCACACCGCAAGGGGACTCGTCGGTGCCGGCCTCGGCGTCGCGATCCTGCCGGACTTCGCGCCGGAGGGAGACGTCGTGCCCGTCCGGCTCGACCACCCGCAGGCGCGGCGGACCATCGGCGCGATCGTGCGCAACCCCGCGCACGACCCGACGGTCGCGGCGTTCGAGGAGTTCGTGGGCCGGTCGGGGCGCTCGGTGGCGCTTGCCGCGCTCAGTCGGCCATCGTGAGCACGAGCGCGATGAGTCCCGCGACGAGGAGGGCCGCGGCGGCGATGCCGGCGAGAACGAGCCCCATGCGCTGGTCGCGCCCTCTGCGGCCCGGACCCCCCGTGGGCTCCGACCCGACCTGCTCGACGAGGTGCTGCGGGCCGTTCGGTCCTGCGTTCATGGGAGCTCCATCGGTCGGGTCCTGCGGGTCACGGTGCCGGGGCACGGCAAACGAGCCTATCGCCGTGGAGGTCACGCGCACGGTGCGCAGCGGCGTGCGTCGTCAGACGGCCGTGGACTCGTCGAGGCCCGAGGCGGACTCGCCGAGGGTCCCGTGGAGGGTGTGCGCGCCCTGGACGGGGTCGCCCTCGAGCAGGGTCGCGTGGCACAGCTGCACGACGTCGTCGTTCGCGCCGGACGCCGCGAGGTGGACCGGCGTGGTCCGTGCGACGCGGCGCAGGGCCGGCGCGTGGGCGGCAAAGGCGGTGGCCCGTCGTGCTGCGACGACGACGGCCTCGGGCTGGAGGGTTCGGCAGGTCAGGGCGAGCTCGGCGGTGGGCGTGTCGGCGCCGAGGTAGCAGGTGCGCCACCCCAGGCGCGACAGCACGATCGAGGTCGCCATGAGGCCGAACTCGTGCTGCTCGCCCGGCATGCAGGCGAGGACGGCGAGCGGACCCTCGGGGCGTTCGTCGGCGCCCATGAGCACCGAGAGCCGCGAGCGCAGGACGTTGCTCGCGAAGTGCTCCTGCGCGACGCCGATCGACCCGGCCGACCAGCGTTCGCCGACCTCCTGGAGGTAGGGGAGCACGACGTACGAGAGGGCGTCCTCGACGCCGAGCTCGTCGAAGACCTGGGTGAGGACGCGGTGGCCGCCGGTCTCGTCGAACGCCTCGAGCGTCTGCTCGAGGTGGTCCATCCACTCTCGGGGCGTGGTGCGGCGCGGCGTCGTCATGGCGTGCTCCTCGCAGGCGGGACCTCGACCCGTGACGTGACCCGGGTCCGAACTGACGCGACGTACCCAGTGGGGCCCTCGTCCTCACCGGCCGTGACCGAATCGTGCTGTTGCGGGGCAAAGTCGCTTGGCGCGCCCGGCGCGCACGCACAGGATGGGGGTATGCCGCCCGCCGCGCCGCCGCGCCCCACCGCCCTCCTCGAGGTGGCGTGCGACGAGTCCGGGTCGGAGGGCGAGAAGCTCGTCCGCGGCAGCACCGACACGTTCGCGCACGCGAGCGTCGACGTGGCGACCGAGGTCGCGCTGGCCACGATCGAGCGGGTGCGTGTCGAGGCGCGCTCGCCGGCCACGGAGGTGAAGGCGAGCGTCGTGCTGCGGCCGCAGAACCGTCGCCTGCTCGAGTGGCTGCTCGGCGACGACGGGCCGTTGCTCGGTCACGCCCACGTCCACCTCACCGACAAGGCGCTGCACCTGACGGGACGCATGGTCGTCCTGCTCGACGGCGAGCCCGCTGCGGCCACGGATCGGGGCCGCCGGGCCGAGGTGCTGCACCGGGTGGCGACGCGACGGATGGGCCGGGTCGGCTGGGAGTCCCTGCTCGCCGCCTTCAACGACGTCGTCCGCGCCCGCTCGCTCGACGAGGCGGCGGCGAGTGCGGCCGTCCTCCGCGGCGGCCTCTCCGATCTCGTCGACCTCGCGCCGTCACTGCCCGCCGGCATCCCTGACGATCCCGAGGGGCTGCTGGCGCTCGTGGCCCGCGGTCGGGGGGCGCTCGACCCGATCGTCCCGGCGCTCGCCGAGGTGCTGCGCCACTGGGGAGCGGCCGGTCGTCCGCTCTGGGTGGTCCACGACGTGCAGGCGACGCTCACGGACGCGGCGATCCGCACGGCGGTCGGGGCGCGCGCGGACGGGTCGTCGGACGTGCTCGAGGGCATCAGCTTC
This sequence comes from Terrabacter sp. LjRoot27, assembly GCF_964254175.1. NCBI lineage: Bacteria > Bacillati > Actinomycetota > Actinomycetes > Micrococcales > Intrasporangiaceae > Terrabacter > Terrabacter sp. LjRoot27. Next base: position 4,361,930 of record NZ_CAXUSS020000001.1, on the reverse strand, counting down.
GTCGACTCACAGGACGACCCGCGCGTGCAGCTGGCCGACTTCCTCGCCGGCGCGGCCAGGCGGATCGCCTCCCACGTCCTGGCGGGAGAAGCGGATCCGGGACTCGTCGAGCTGATCGCTCCCTACGTCAGCGCGCGCTCGACGTGGCTCGACGGGTGGCCCTAGAGGTCGTCCATCATCGAGACCGAGCACGACCCGGCCCGGGTCGGCACGTGGTGCGGGGTCGACGCGGACGGCAGGCGCACGTCGGCGAGCGACGTGGTGACGACGGGGGAGGCGGGCGTCGCCGCCCGTGGTGCGGCGACGGCCGTCGATCCGGCCAGGGCCGTGAGGGCGACGAGTGCCGAGCCCGCGACGGCGGTCAGGGCGCTGCGACGGGTCAACCTGCTGCGGCGCGTGTCCATCCGTCCAGTGTGCGCCCGTGCCGCCGCCGGGTCCATGGCCCTGTGCACCCCCGTGCGCCGGGGACCCGGCGGCACACGTCCTCTCAGACGGCCGGGAGGCGCGTGATCCAGTAGCTCGCGGTGCCGGGTGACGCGACGCCGAAGCGCGCGTTGACGGCCCACAGCCACCCACCGGCGAGCGTGGCCGTCGACGGGATGTCGAGCGTCTCGTCGGTGCGGGCACCCGCCCACTTCGCCGACCATCCGGTGGCCGTGGGGGCGAGCCGCAGCACGGACACCTCGTACTGGCCGCTGCCGCGGACGTTGTAGAGCACCGACCCGTCGGTCTCGAGCCCGTCGCCGCCGATGATCCCGGGGCCGCCGCTGACCGGGATCGCCCGAGTCGTCCCGGTGGTCGGCGCCACCTGCCACAGGCCGCCGACGCGGCTGTTGTTGAGGACGATGTCGCCATCGGGTAGCAGTCGGATCCCGTTGGCGTTGTTGGCGACCCCGTCACCGGCGGGCCACGCGCCGGTGAGTGGCACGAAGGTCGGACCGCTCACCGACATCGTCGCGTGGTCGTGCCCGACGACGGTCAGCCGGTCGACGCGCGAGTCGGTGACCCAGACGGCCGACTCGGTGACGACGACGTCGTTGAGGAAGACGGCGCCCGGCACGACGACGTCGTGCATGACGGCACCGGTCGTGGCGTCGACGCACCACACGTGTCCCTCCGTGACGCCGGCGGTCGTGACACCGCCGACGGCCCACACGACACCGCAGTGGTCGTCGTGGAAGAGACCGCGGAGCGCGCGTCCGGGTGCGCCGGCGAGCAGGGTGGCGACGGTGCCGGTGAGCAGGTCGCCGGTGACGATGCGCCCGTCGGCCAGCGACCCGACGTAGTAGGTCGTGCCGGATCCGGACGTGATGCCCTCGGGGCGTATGCCGTCGGGCAGGGCCACCGTCTCGGGCGCCGGCGAGCGCCGGGCCGGGGCGGCGGACGCCGCTGGTGCAGCGAGGGCGACGAAGGCGCCGGCGGCTGCTGTCGTCAGCACGGCTCGGCGCGTCGGGTGGGGCAGGGGACGGGGGCTGGGCGTGTGAGTGTCCATTCCCCATCCTGCGCACACGACCGCGGTGTCCGGAAGGGCCGGTCGAGCGTTGTCGAGGGTCGTGGGCAGCAGGCTCCCCTGGAAGCACACGTATGCCGCCCGGCCGGCCGGGCGGCATACGTGCGTCCGAGGTCAGCGGACGAGGTCAGCGGACGAGGTCAGCGGAAGAGGTCGAGCTTCCCGTGCTTCTCGGCGAGCAGGTAGTAGACGGTGACGCGGTTCTTCGTGCGGTCACCCTTGAGCGTCTGCCCGACCTCTGCCAGCGAGGCGTCGAGGTCGGCGTCGGAGTCGGTGAGGCCTAGCTTCTTCTTCATGAACCCGTCACGCACGCGGTCGGTCTCGGTCTTGTCGCTGAACGACACGAGTGCCGAGTCACGCTTCTGCAGCGCGATGCCGCAGTGCCGGACGATGCCCTTGATCGCGGCGTCGTCGGCGTCGGGGGAGTACTTCCTGACGTCTGCTGCCCAGTCTTCTGCCATGTGCCGTGCCCCTCTTCGTTGAATGGCTGGAACACGAGCGACGCTAAACCCCAGAAGGCGCCGTGAGAAGGGCCCGGCGCTCAGGCCGTGAGCCTGGCCCAGGTGCGGGCTCCCACGACCCCGTCGGCCGTCAGGCCCCGGGACTGTTGGAACGCCTGCGTCTTCGTGGCCGTCATGGCGCCGAAGACCCCGTCGGCGGTGAGGCTGTAGCCGCGGTGGGTCAGCAGCTTCTGCGCCGCGACGACGGCCTGACCGTTCGAGCCGCGCTTGACCGTGACGACGAGCGCCGACCACGTCTTGGGGCCGACGACGCCGTCGGCGGCGAGGCCCTTGGAGCGCTGGAAGGAGATGACGCGGCTCTGGGTCGTCGGGCCGAACGAGCCGTCGACGGTGAGGCTGAGCCCGCGCTGGCGCAGCAGGTGCTGGATCGCCGTGACGCGGAAGCCGCTCGCGCCGCGCTTGACCGTGGTCCAGGCGATCGGGGCTGGCGCCGGGGTGGTGCCGCCCCCGCCGATGCGCTTGGCGAGGGCTGCGAGGCGGGCGTCGCCGGGGCGCACGTTGATCTCGAAGTGCATCTCGTCCTTGCGGCCCGAGTAGTCGCCGCCCCAGCGCACGACTCCGTTGCAGGAGCCCAGGATCGAGCGGATGTGCGAGCGCTGCGTCGCCGTGAAGGTGCCTGACTTGCCGAGCGGGTGGCGCGGGGCGTTGAGGTCGATGGCCGTGCCGCTCGAGTGGTTCGACAGGGTGGTGCTGCCCGAGATGGGGCGGTAGCTGTGGCCCCAGCACCAGCCCTTGACGAGCGCCTCGACCTCGTTGTCGAAACGGCGGGCGACGTAGCCGAGGACGATGTGCACGTCGCCGCGACGCACTCCGGCGGGGAAGGTCGCGGCGCCGACCGACAGGGTGCCGAGCGGCACGGTCGACGACGAGCCGGCGGGCCAGCCGTTCTGCGACGTCGCGGCCTGCGCAGCGGTGGCCGTGGCGGCGACGAGTCCGCCGCCGATGAGGAGGCCCCCGGCGCCGCGGATCAGGGTGCGGCGGCCGACGGCGGGACTGGCGGTTTCGTGGAGCTCACACATGACGACCCCTGAGCGTGTGTCGGTGGTGCGGGCGCGGGCGCGTCCGCAGCGCCGACGCTAGGGGTGGGCATCGTTGCGGTACATGGGGAGAACTCCCCTCAGCCGGCGGGGACGCCGTCACCGGGCGACCCCGAACCGGACGCCACGAGCGCGTCGCCCACGGCCGTGCGCCAGTAGAGCACCTCGCGCCCTGACCGCCGACGGAGCACGAGGCCCGCGGCGAGGAGCACCTTGAGATGGTCACCGACCGACCCGATCGCGAGGTCCGTGGTGGCCGCGAGACCCGTTGTGCTGGAAGGTGACTCGAGAGCGGTGAGGAGTCGGGCGCGGTTGCGCCCGACGAGACGCTCGAGGCCGTCGGGAGCCCCGGCGTCGACGCGAGCGAGCGCTCCGGCGACCGGGTAGTACACGGCATACCGCTGCGGGAGGAGCCACCCCACCCAGCGAGCGCGGTGGTTCACGGGCACGAAGAAGAGGTCGGCGTCGTCCGGGAGCACCCGCGAGGGCAGGTCGTAGTTGTTGATGCGCAGATGGCCGTCGCCGACCCACTCGCGGTCGCGGCCGAGGTCGTGCAGCACCGCCGCCCATCCCTGGGTGGCGAGGCGCGACGTGCGGGCGACGATGTCGGCACGCAGGATCCGCTCCCGGCGGGCCCAGTCGGTGGCGAGGACATGCGTCCAGACCCACTCGAGCAGCTCGACACCGTGCTCGGTCAGGCCGTCGGCGAGGAGCGCGTCGGGCAGATCGCGGGTCGGCGAGCTCTCGGCGAGGCAGTCACGCATCAGGTCGTCACCGAGGGCGCGCACGTCGTCGAGCTCCTCGGCGAAGGTCCGTCCACCCGAGGCCGGGGGCAGGCACAGCCAGTCCGAGATCCACTGCGGCTTCCAGCTGTGGTCGAGCACGGCGCGCCGCACCGGGTGGGCGTCGAGCATCGCCCGGAACGCCTCGCCGTGGGCGGCTGCGAGGGCGCGCCCCTCGGGGTCGGAGGGCCGCACGAGGTCGTTGAGCGCGCCGACCGTCTCGATGCGCGGCGACACGACGAATCGGCTCCGGGCCAGCAGGTCGGCCGAGATCTGCCACGTCCCCATGTTTCGCCTCCTGCCGAAACATTAGCGTCGACATCGACCGGCCGTCAGGGTGGATCGGGTGAAGACCTACCGACAGCTGTTCGCCATCCGTGAGTTCCGGGTCCTCTTCCTCGTCCAGTGCATCAACATCGGGGCGTATGCCGTCGCGTCCCTCGCGCTCGGCACCATCACCTTCGCGGCCACCGGGTCCCCGGTCCTCACGGCGCTCGCGATGTTCGGCGCGCCGCTCATGCGGATCGTCGGCCAGACGCTCTTCGGCTCCGGTTCCGACCTCGTGCGGCCCCGGACGGCCCTGGTGCTCGTCTTCACGACGACGATGGTGAGCGACCTGCTCCAGGCGATCCCGGGACTCGCGTGGGGCTGGCGGTTCGCCCTGCTGGCGGTCGGCCCGCTCATCACCTCGGCCCTCGGCGGCAGCATGATGGCGCTCGTCTCCGACATCCTCCCGCCCGACGGCTTCATCCTCGGTCGGGCGACGATGAACATCGCGGTCGGCGGCATGCAGATCGTCGGCTACGGCATCGGCGGGCTGCTCCTCATCACCTTCACGACGACCGAGCTCTTCCTGGGCTCCGCGGCCGCGCTCCTCGTCGCGGTGGTGCTGCTCCGCCTCGGCCTGGCGGACCACCCGCCGCGGCACGCGGGCGCCTCCCTCGTGCGCCGGACCCGCGAGGTCAACCGTGCGCTGCTCGGGTCCCGCGTCATCCGCCCGCTCTACCTGACGATGTGGGTCCCCAACGGCCTCATCGTCGGGTGCGAGGCGCTCTTCGTGCCGTTCGCGGGCGAGCGCGCCGGCTACCTCTTCGCCGTCACGGCCGCGGGGATGCTGCTCGGCGACGTCGTCGTGGGGCGGTTCCTCGCCGTGGCCGTGCGCGACCGGCTCATCGGCCCGCTGCGGCTGCTGCTCGCCGTGCCCTACCTCGCCTTCTTCGCCGTCCCGTCCCTGCCGTATGCCGCCGCGCTGGCCTTCGTGGCGTCCGTCGGCTACTCCGCGAGCCTCCCGCTGCAGGAGCGGCTGGTGACGCACACCGATGCGCAGGCGCGGGGCCAGGTCTTCGGGCTGCAGGGCACCGGCCTCATGGTGGGCCAGGCCCTCGGGGCGCTCCTCGGCGGCGTCGTGGCGAGCGCGCTGGGGATGGGTCCGGTCGCGGCCGCGCACGCGATGGGCGTCATGGCGGTCGCCTCCGTCGTCGTCTCGATCGCGCTCACGCCCGGTCTGCGCCGGTCGCGGCCCGGGGCCGCCGTGCTCGAGGGCGCCGCGGCCTGACCGACCTCAGCCGGTCACGAGCCCCCGGCGTCGGGCGATGGCGGCCGCCTCGGTGCGTCCGGAGGCGCCGAGCTTGGCGAGGAGGTTGGAGACGTGGACGCTCACGGTCTTGGTGCTGATGTAGAGCTGCTTGCCGATCTGGCCGTTGGTCAGGCCCTGCGCCAGCAGCGCCAGCACCTCGAGCTCGCGCGGGGTGAGCTCGACCGTCGCGCCTCCGGGGCGCACGGCGTCGAGCTCGGCGAGCAGCGGCTTGGCCTCGAGCCGGACCGCGACCTCGCGGGCCTGCTCGGCGACGGTGCGGGACCCGGCGTCGTCACCCGCGGCCCGCAGCGCCTCGGAGAGCCGGGCCCGTGAGCGTGCGGCCTCGAAGACGTGCCCGTAGCGCTCGAACGCCGCGACGCTCTCGCGCCAGGCGTCGACGAGCTCGGCCACGGGCGGCGGCTCCTCGACGCCGGCGACCCGGCGCAGGCGCAGCACCTCGGCCTCGAGCCGCGCGGTCCACGCCCACGTCTCGCGGCTCGTGTCCTCGAGCGACTCGGCCGCCGCGCGCTCGAACTTCGGGCGGCTCGCCTTCTCGACCGCGGGACGCAGCTCGCTGATGCGCCGGCCGCGCTCGGCGAGGTCGTCGACGACGGCGACGGCCCGGGCCCGCAGGTCGGAGTCGGCACGGGGCACGAGCGAGGCCGCCTGCCCGGCCACGAGGGCGGCGAGGCGCACGACGGCGTGGTACTCGCCCCACGTGGCGTCGAGGACGCGTACGGCCTCCTCGGTGAGGTCGAGCATCCCGCCGAGGTCGCCCGCCTGCCCGAGCACGTCGACGGCGGGCATGGTCGTCAGCACGACGCAGAGGCCGTCGACGGGCCACCACTCCCGCAGGGCGTCGAAGAGGTCTGGGTCGACGGGGTCGCCACGACCGGCGCGCACGAGCAGGGCGGCACCGGTGAAGATCGTGCGGCCGGGCTGCGGGGCCGGTCGACCCCCGAGGTCGAGGCGGCGAGCCGCGCCGTCCCAGTCGCCGAGCTCGTAGGCGGTGAGCCCGCCGAGGAGACGGCACTCCTGCCCCCACGGTGCCCACTCACGGTGCATCCGCCGCGCGACGTCGGCGCCGCGGTCGTAGAGCGCGAGCGACCCGGGCAGGTCGCCTCGGCGGTGCGCGAGCGACGCGAGCTGGTGGAGGGCGCGGAGCAGCAGCGGGTCGTCGGGGTCGATGTCGGCGACGATCGAGCGCAGGTGCGTCTCGACCGAGTCGAGGTCCTCCTGCGCCTCGAGGATGCGCGCCATGATCGTGCGCACCTCGGCGAGCGCACCACCCAGGCCGAGTCGCTCCGCGAGCAGGGACACCTCGTTGCCGACGACGGCGGCCTCGACGAAGGAGCCGTGGTCGACGAGCGCCTGCACCCGCGCGACGAGCACACGCACCCGGCGCTCGTCGGCCTCCTCGCCGATGAGCGACAGCGCCTCGTCGGTCAGCGCGATGGAGTCGATGGGCAGGTCGAGGATGCGCGAGCGGATGACGAGCGTCGAGAGCAGGTCGGCGCGCGCACCCGGCTCCTGGGCCGTGCCGGGGTGGTCGAGCCGGTCGCGCAGCAGGTCCATGGCGCGGATCGGCTCGCCGGCGACCATCGCCGCACGCGACGCCCGGAGGGTCACCTCGTCGCGCTCGGGGTCGTCCTCGTCGAGCCACGTGAGCGCCCGCTCGAGGTGGAGCAGCGCCTCCTGCGGACCACCGACGGCCATGGCCGACTCGGCCGCGGCCCGGCTGGCGCGGACCGCCGTCGGCAGGTCGCCCACGGCGGCGGCATGGCGGGCGAGCTCGGACGCGGGGGCGAGCTCTGGGCGCTCGGCCAGCACGGCGGCATACGCCCGGTGGAGCCGGAGGCGCTCGCCGGGAAGGAGGCTGTCGGCGACGGTCTCGCCGAGGAGGGCGTGGCGGAAGGTGTAGGCCGGGGGCCAGCGGGCCTCGAGCACGTGGTGCTCGACGGCGGCGGCGAGCGCGGCCTCGAGCGTCTCGTCGGGAAGGTCGACGACGCGGGAGAGGAGGTCGTGACCGATGTACTGGCCGCCCTTGAGGGCGATGGCCCGGAGCACGCGCTGAGCGGTCTCGTCGAGCTGCTCGACGCGGGCGCGGAGCACGCGGCTCAGTCCGCCGGTCAGGGCCTGGCCGGCCGCGGCGCTCGCGACGAGCTCCTCGGCGAAGAAGGGGTTGCCCTCGGAGCGACGGGCGATCTCGGCGTTCGTCGCGGCGTCGGTGGGGGCGCCCTCGATGCCGGAGACGAGCTCTCGGACGGCGTCGTCGGGGAGCGGGGCGAGGTCGACGTGCTCGAGCCCCGCGATGCGCGCCCACACGGCGAGCGTCTCGTGGAGGGGGTGGCGGCGGTAGAGGTCGTCGGAGCGGTAGGTCACGACGAGGCCGACCGCGCGCGTGAAGCCGCGGGTCAGCAGGAGGGTGATGAGGTCGCGCGAGGAGTGGTCGGCCCAGTGGACGTCCTCGATGACGAGGAGGGACGGCTGCGTGTCGCCGAGCGCGGACAGCAGCGCGTGCACGGCCTCGGCGACCTGTCCGGGGTCGGTGCTGCGTCCGGAGCGGTCTCCGTCGGGTGCGTCGGCGCGGCCCGGCAGCAGGTGCCCGAGGCTGGGATGCGTGTCGAGCACGCGCTCGACGACGTCGGGGTGGCCCGCGTCGATGGTGCCGACGAGCTCGACGAAGGGGAGGTAGGCGAGGCTGCTGCCCGCCTGCCCGACGCAGTGGCCGACGGGGGTGAACCAGTCGGCTGCGGTGGCCTCGTCGACGAGGTGCCCCACGATCCGTGACTTGCCGATGCCCGCGTCGCCGGACAGCACGACGACGCCACCGGGCCGGGCACCCGGGGTGGGGCGCAGTCCGATGGCGTCGGCGAGACGGGACAGGTCGGTGTCCCGCCCGATGAGTGGCCCGGTGCTGAGCGGCATACGCGGAATCATCGCGTACTCCGCCGACAGCAGCGGGACGGTCGGCGACACGGGTCGCGTCGCCGTCGTCACCGCGTGCGGCCCGGGTTGTTCTCCTCTCGGGAGATCCGCGCCAGGGTGCGGCGCATGATCTCGAGCGACGAGTCGCGGCGGACGCGACGACGCTGCGGGTAGCGGGACTCGATCTCGACCTGGACGGTGCGGAAGTCGACGTACTGGGTGGTCATGGTCTTTCCTCTGCTCGTGCCTTTCTGGACTCCTCCAGACTCGGCTGCTGAGGTAGACCCCCACATCGGACGACCGCCCTATCCCTGCCCGCCGGCTACCTCAGATCCGATGGCGTATGCCGTGTGGACCGTCTGAGGTAGGAGCTCAGCCGAGGAGGAGGGTGGCGGCGATGGTGAACATGACGAGGGCGATCGCGACGTCGAGGACGCGCCACGTGGCGGGGCGGGCGAAGAGCGGGGCGAGCAGGCGGGCGCCGTAGCCGAGCGAGGTGAACCATGCGACGCTGGCGAGGGCGGCGCCGGCGGCGAACCACCAGCGACCCTCGGGTCCGTGCTGGTTGGCGAGCGACCCGACGAGCAGCACGGTGTCGAGGTAGACGTGCGGGTTGAGCCACGTGAGCGCGAGGACGGTCGCGAGCACGCCGCTGCGGGACCGTTGGGTGCCGCCGGCCTCGAGACCCTTGGGGTGGCGCGCGCTGCGCAGGCACAGCAGTCCGTAGCCGACGAGGTATGCCGCCCCGACCCACCGCACGACCGTCAGCAGTTCCGGGTGGGCCGTGACCAGACCCCCGACGCCGATCACCCCGGCCAGGACGAGGACCGCGTCGCTGACGGCGCAGACGGCGACGACGAGGCCGACGTGGTGGCGCGCGAGACCGGTGCGCAGCACGTAGGCGTTCTGCGCGCCGATGGCGACGATGAGCGACGCCATCGTGAGGAAGCCGGGCAGGAGGGAGGTCACGCCCTCGACGGTAGAGGGACGGTGGCCTTCAGTGAAGCGAAGGTTTCTTTAGCATCATTAGCATGTCTTCATGCGGCTCCAGCCCGAGCACCTCTCCACCCTGCTCGCCATCGTCGACACCGGCACCTTCGACGCGGCGGCCAGGCGGCTGCACGTGACGCCGTCGGCCGTGAGCCAGCGGGTCAAGGCGCTCGAGGCCGAGGTCGGCCAGGTCGTCGTCGTGCGCAGCACCCCGTGTCGCGCCACGAGCGCCGGTGAGGCGCTCGTCCGGCTCGCCCGCCAGCAGGGGCTGCTGGAGTCTGAGGCACTCGCGGGTGTCGTCACCGACGGCCGGTCCCGGGTCGACCTGCCGATCGTGGTCAACGCGGACTCGATGTCGACGTGGTTCGGTGCGGTGCTGACCGAGGCGGCCGCGTGGGACGACGTCGTGCTGCGCCTGCGGGTCGAGGACCAGGACCACTCGGCCCGGCTGCTCCGGTCCGGTGAGGTGCTCGGAGCGGTGACGTCCGACCCGACGCCGGTCCAGGGCTGCTCGACCGAGTCCCTCGTGACGATGCGTTACGTGCCGGCGGCGGTGCCCCAGCTCGTGGACCGCCATCGCATCGGGCGCGGGATCGACTGGGCCGCGATGCCTCTCGTGCGGTTCAACGACAAGGACGACATCCAGCAGCGCATCCTCGACCGGCACCGGGTGACCGGTGCGCCGCCGACGCATGAGGTGCCCGACGGTGGCGGCTTCGTGACGGCGGTCCGTTCCGGGCTCGGCTGGGGTGCGCTCCTGACGACGCAGCTCGGGCCGCTGCTCGATGCAGGAGAGCTCGTGCGGCTCGGGTCGCGTGACCACGTCGACGTCCAGCTCTACTGGCAGCGGTGGCGGCTGCCGTCCGCGCACCTCGACCGGCTGAGCGAGTCGGTCAGGTCGGCTGCCGCGTCGGCCGCGCCCCGTCGCCCGACGGCGCATCGGCCAGCCAGGCCCGCCACGCGGCATACCCCCCGATGACGTCGGTGGCGCGGTGGATGCCGAGGTCCTGGAGCGCGGCGGCCGCCAAACTGGACGTGTAGCCCTCCTGGCAGAGGACGACCACCTCGAGGTCGTGGCTCGCGACGGGCAGCGACGCGTCGCTCGACGGGTCGAGGCGCCACTCGAGGACGTTGCGCTCGATCACCGTCGCGAAGGGCAGCTCACCCTCGGCCGCGCGCTGGGCGGCGGGGCGGATGTCGACGACGAGCGCGCCGTCCGCACTTGCTGCCTCGGCCTGCTGGGGCGTGAGTCGGTGGAGGCGACGACGGGCCTCGGCGAGGACCTCGTCGATGGTGCGGGGTCGGGGTCGGGCCGCTCGGGTCACCAGTCGACCCCGACCTCGGCCTGCTCCTCCACCTCGAGGACGCCGTCCACGGCGCGGTAGTTCGTCATGGTCGTCAGTCTGGGCCCGTAGACGTGCAGGCTCACGGCGGGGTCGGACCCGGCGTTCGTCACGCGGTGCAGGTGGCGGGTGCCGAACGTGCGCTGGTCGCCCGGTGTGAGCCGGACGCCCGGTCCGGTGACGCGCCGGACGTTGTCGAGGTCGACGGCCGAGCGGTAGCCCGCGACCTCCTCGGTGAGGACGCCCTGGAGCACGACGAACGAGCCGGCGCTCCCGCCGTGGTCGTGCCACGGAGTGCCCTGGCCGGGCAGCCAGGTGAGCAGCCAGGCCTCGTGGTCGTGGTCGGCGAGGAGCCGCGCGTAGTAGCGCGTGATGGGGTCGAAGTCGACGAGTCCCTGCCAGAGGGCGCGCTGACGGGCGAGCCGACGGGCGGTGTCGGCGAGGTCGACGGTGGTGCGTTGTGCGCCGCGGGACATGGGTCGAGCCTTTCGGGAGGTGGGGCCTGAAGGTAAAACATAACCAAGTCTTGCTATAAGACAAACGCTAACTTATGTATGCCGTGAGCAGCAAGGCGAGCTCGTGGTGGCGGGATGTGGGGGACATCTGACCGGAAAACCGGCGGCGCCCTGTCGGTGCAGGCGCCTACGGTCTTCGGGTGACCGTGGACTCCCGCACCGCATCCCAGGCCCCGACCGACGCTCGTCGCACGAGGTGGCTCGTCCTCGCGGCCGTGGCCGTGACGCTCCTGCTGTGGGCGTCCGCCTTCGTCGCCATCCGCCACCTCGGCCGCGACGTGCCGCCGGGCGCGCTGTCGCTCGGGCGTCTCCTCGTCGCGTCGGTCGCCCTCGGGGTGCTCGTCTTCCGTCGGCCGCGCACGTGGCCGGCCCGTCGCGACTGGCCCCTGCTCCTGCTCTGCGGCGTCGGCTGGTTCGGCATCTACAACCTCGCGCTCAACGAGGCCGAGCGGCGCATCGATGCCGGCACCTCCGCGCTCATCGTGCAGATCGGGCCGATCATCGTCGCGCTCCTCGCCACGGTCTTCCTCGGCGAGAAGATGACCCGCTGGCTGCTCATCGGCATGGCCGTCGGCTTCGCCGGCGTCGTCGTCATCGCGCGCGGCTTCTCCGCCGGCGACTCCGGTGATATGGTGGGCGTGTGGCTCGCCGTCCTCGCCGCGGTGACGTATGCCGTGGGCGTCCTCGCGCAGAAGCCTCTCCTCGGGCGGCTGCCGGGTCCCGAGGTCACCTGGCTCGCCTGCGTCATCGGCGCCGTCGTGTGCCTGCCGTGGAGCGGCGAGCTCGTCACTGTGGTGCGTGACAGCGACCCGAGCACCTTGTGGTGGATCGCCTACCTCGGCATCTTCCCGACCGCGATCGCCTTCTCGACGTGGGCCTACGTCCTCGCACGCAGCGACGCGGGCACGCTGACCCTGACGACCTTCCTCGTGCCCTTCATCGCGACGCTCATCGCCTGGGCGCTGCTCTCCGAGGTGCCACCGCCCCTGACCTTCGTCGGTGGGGCGCTGTGCATCGCCGGGGTGTTGCTGACGCGGCGCAAGCCCCGAGTGGCTCCGACCGCGGAGGAGTGAGCGGTTCCGATCGCCTTGCGACGCAAGGGGATCGGACTGGATCAGGGTGTGGATGGGTCTTCACAGCCAGTCGAACATGTGTTCTAATGGAGGAGTCGGCGACCCGGGTGGGAGGAGTGAGTTCGTGCCATTCCTCGACACCGGGCGTCCGGCGCCCGACGCGACAGCCGGAGGCAGCAGCCTCAACCCTCGCGCGGTCTGGCTGCTCGGTCAGGCCAAGGCCGGCGCCGAGCGCGCCCGAGAGCACAGAGCCTCGCTCACGTTGGACGACACGGCCGACGCGGTGCTGTCGCAGATCGAGCGCCTCGAGGTCCAGAAGGCTCGTCTCGAGGGTCGTCTCGTCGACGCCTACGCAGCGCTGCACTCCGTCGAGGAGCAGCAGCTCGCCCGGCTGACGACGAGCACGCCGGTCCCGATCACGGCCGACCAGGTCGCCGCGCAGGAGATCGCCTGTGCGACCGGCGTGGGCGCGACCGAGGTCGCCCGCCGGCTCGAGCTCGCCACCGCACCCCGGCGTCACCGGGTGCTGCGTGAGCGGCTGCGGGCCGGCGCCGTCAGTCTCCAGCGAGCCCTGCGCGTCGTCGTCGAGACGCGGGCGCTGGGCGACGAGGTCCTCCCCGACCTCGAGGCCACGGTGCTCGCGCCGGCGCCGGACGGCTCGGTCGCCTCGGCGCGCCTCTTCGCCACGCGGCTGCAGCGGTGTGTCCGCTCGGCCGACTCCCGCGCCGCCGAGGAGCGCCGCCGGTCCTCGCGCCTGCGTCGCACGGCGTACGGTCGCCTCCTCGAGGACGGCATGGGCCTCTTCACCGTCGTCGCGCCGGCCGAGCGGGTCGTCGGCGTGCTCGACCGGGTCGACGCCCTCGCCCGGCCGCCCGAGCGGCCGGCGACGACCGCAGCATCGACCAGCTGCGCAGCGACCTGCTCTGCGACCTCGCCCTCTTCGGTGTCGTGCCGTCCGGCACGGGTGTCGGTGTCGACGAGGGGCCGACGTGCGCCGGCCTGCTGTCCGACGCCGCGCCCGCGACCGTCCGCATCGTCGTGCCGTTCGAGGTCGCCGTCGGGACGTCCGACGCCGCGTGCGAGCTGCCCGGCCACGGCTGGGTCACCGCCGCCCACGCCCGGCAGATCATGACCGCACCGGGCTCGGTCTGGCAGCGCCTCGCCGTCGACGTCGACACCGGCCGCGCCCTCGAGCTCTCCACCGACCGCTACCGCCCGACCGCCGCGATGGTCGAGCACGTGCGCGCCGTCGACGGCGTCTGCCGCGCACCCGGCTGCCAGGTCCCGGCCGACCGGTGCGACCTCGACCACCTCGTCCCGTGGCCGACCGGCCCGACCCACGTCTCCAACTCCGACTCGCTGAGCCGGGGCTGCCACAACGGCAAGACCGCCGGGGTCTGGCAGGTCGAGCGGGTCCGCGACGACGGCATCGCGTGGTCCTCGCTCGCCGGTCGTGACTACATCACCTATCCCAGGGACTGGCGCGAGGCCCTCCGCGATCCCGGCTCGGGCCCGCCCCGACCGGTCGTCCCCGTGCCTCCTGACGCGCCCCCTCCCGCCGCCGATCCGCCGCCCTTCTGACCTGACCTGCGTCGAGCGGGCGACGTGTCAGTCGCCGGTGACTGTCGTGAGGCAGAAGGGGTGACCGGCGGGGTCGACGAGGACCCGCCATGCCGAGGGAGCCGGCTGGTGAGTGGCCTCGGCCGCGCCGAGCGCGACGGCGCGCGCCACGCCGTCATCGAGGTCGGTGACGAGGATGTCGAGGTGCACCTGCTGCTGCTGTCCGGGCCCCGGCCAGGTCGGCCGGACGTGGTCGGCGGCGCGCGTCATCGTGACGGCGAGCCCGCCGTCCGACAGTGACACGACCCCGCCGTCCGGGCTCTCGTAGGCGCGCGAGAGACCGAGCAGCCCCGCGTAGAAGTCGGCGAGGGCCGACGGGTCCGGGCAGTCGAGCGAGACGGAGGCGAGTCGGCCGACGGGTGGCGGTGTGGGAGAAGTCATGCGGTCACCCTGTCACCCGGCTCGGACGGTCCTGACCCACCGAATGGTGGCGGGTGGGCCTAGCGTGGCCGGATGACGCTCCCGGCGGACAGTCACGTGCACACCGAGTGGTCGTGGGATGCGGCGCACGGGTCGATGGACCGCACGTGCGCACGGGCGCTCGAGCTGGGGCTGCCGGCCGTGGCGTTCACCGAGCACGTCGACCACACCGTCTGGTCGCTCGACCGCTCGCACGTGGACGAGGATGCGCACCTGCTGACCTTCACGTCGTCCGACGGCCTGGTGACCCCCGGCCCGTTCGACGCGGCCGGCTATCTCGAGGCCGTCGCGCAGTGCCGGGAGCGCTACCCCGGCCTGCGCATCCTCAGTGGGCTCGAGCTCGGCGAGCCGCACCTGCACTCCGAGGCCGTCGGCCGTGTCCTCGCGGCCGGCACCTTCGACCGGATCCTCGGCTCCCTGCACTGCCTTCCCGACGGCGAGGGCTGGACCGAGCCCGGTGAGCTCTTCGGCCGCAGGCCGGCCGCGGACATCGTCCGCACCTACCTGGGCGATGTCGCAGCCATGGTCGCGGTCGATGACACCTTCGAGGTCCTCGCCCACGTCGACTACCCCGTCCGCTCGTGGGACGAGACCGCGGACGGCCCCTTCGACCCGGCGGAGTTCGAGGCCGAGTTCCTCCACGCCCTGGAGGCTGTGGCGCGAGCCGGCAAGGCCCTCGAGATCAACACCGTCCTGCCGCTGCACCCGACGGTCGTGCGTTGGTGGCACGACGTCGGCGGTGGTGCGGTGAGCTTCGGCAGCGACGCGCACGATCCCGCATCGCTGGCGCGTCGGTTCCGCGACGCCCGGCACCTCGCCGAGGCCTGCGGCTTCCGGCCGGGCCGCGACCCGCACGACCTCTGGGCGCGCACCGACTGACGGCGCCCGGCCGGCAGGGGCTCAGCGGGGGATGGGGGTGGTGGGCACGTCGTGCAGGACGCGCTCGATGTCGCGGTCGGCCTCGGCGTCGGCGCCGAAGGGGGCGCGTGGCAGCGAGAACGTCCGGCGGTGGTGCGGCCCGAGGGCTGCGACGATGGCGACGATCATGGCGATGAAGAAGATGATGTCCATGGCAGAAAGTCTGCGCTCATCATGATCCCGCCACGAGTGGCAGAACAGTCGATGTTCGACAAGATCCTGCCAGTGGTGTCATGCTGGCCGGATGCTGCGCACCATCGCCGTCATCGCCCAGGAGCCCGTGGCCATGTTCGAGCTCGGCGTCCTCTGTGAGGTCTTCGGCATCGACCGCACCGACGACGGCGTCCCGGCCTTCGACTTCCGCGTCTGCTCGGCACGCCCCGGCGAGGTGCTGCGCACGACGAGCGGCCTGAGCATCGTCGCGCCCTTCCCCCTCGAGGCCGCCCGTGGCGCCGACCTCGTCGCCATCCCGGGTGGAGCGGTGGACGGTCCCTACGACCCGGAGGTCCTCGACATCCTGCGCGACACCGCGGGCAACGGCGGCCGCGTGCTGTCCGTCTGCTCCGGTGCCTTCCAGCTCGCCGCGGCCGGCCTGCTCGACGGCCGCGAGTGCACGACCCACTGGCGGTATGCCGCCCGGCTGGCCGACGAGCACCCGCGGGCCTGCGTGGACCTCGACGTCCTCTACGTCGAGGACGGCCCGGTCCTGACGAGCGCGGGCACGGCGGCCGGCATCGACGCGTGCCTCCACATCGTGCGCACCGAGCTCGGCTCGGAGGTCGCGACCCGCATCGCCCGCCGCATGGTCGTCCCGCCCCACCGCTCCGGTGGGCAGCGCCAGTTCGTCGAGACGCCCGTCCCGTCCGAACCGTGCGAGGGCCTCCAGGACGTCATGGAGTGGGTTGCCGAGCGGCTCGACGAGGAGCACTCGATCCCGTCGCTCGCCAAGCGGGCCGCCATGTCGGAGCGCACCTTCGCCCGCCGCTTCACCGCCGAGGTCGGCACGACCCCGCACAAGTGGCTGACGAGCCAGCGGGTGCTCCGCGCCCGCCACCTGCTCGAGTCGACGGACCTCGACATCGAGCGGATCGCCCGCGAGAGCGGCTTCGCCACGGCCGCGGTCCTGCGTCACCACTTCCAGCGCGAGATCGGCATCCCGCCCGTCGCCTACCGCCGCGCCTTCACGAAGCAGCCCGCCTCGGCCTGACCCTCGCGAGCGCCGTCTGGCGGACTATCGGCTCGGCGCTAGACGACCGAAGACGGCGCCAGAGGCCGAGGAGCCGCCGGGATCTCAGCGCGACAGGCGTGGTTACCGCCAGTAGGTTACTGGCCAGTGGACGCCACCGACGTCGTCCCGCCGCCTGAGGAGAACGCCGCCATGCCTCGTTCGACCCAACGCCTGTCCCGCACCCGTCGCGTCATCGGCGTCGTCGTGCTCGCCATCGCCGCCGCGGTCATGTCGCCGGTGACGACCGCCCGGGCGGCGGGGTTCTACGACCCGCCCGCGACGGTCACCGCCGCGCCCGGGACCGTGCTCAGGGCCGAGCCGATGACGTTCTACCTCGACCCCCTCAGGGCCGTCCCCTCGACGGCGCGCGCCACCCGCGTCATGTACGCCACCCGCGACCGCAGCGGCGCCCCGCTCGCCGTCACGGGCACGGTCCTCGTGCCGCCGGTCCCGTGGTTCGGCCCCGGACAGCGCCCCGTCATCGGCTACGCCGCCGGCACCCAGGGCATGGGCGACCAGTGCGCGCCGAGCCGCCAGCTCGCGGCCGGCTCGGAGTACGAAGGGGCCTTCATCTCGGGCCTGCTGACCCGCGGCTACGCCGTCGCCATGACCGACTACGAGGGCCTGGGCACGCCCGGCACCCACACGTACATGGTCCGCGAGGCCCAGGCGCACGCCGTCCTCGACATGGTCCGCGCCGCCCAGCGCCTCCCCGGCACGGGCCTGCCGGGCGCCGGCCCGGTGATGCTCGCCGGCTACAGCCAGGGCGGAGGTGCGAGTGCCGCAGCCGTCGAGCTCGCACCCACCTACGCCCCCGAGCTGAAGCTCACCGGCGCGGTCGCCGGTGCCGTCCCTGCCGAGCTCGGCGCCGTCGCGGACCACCTCGACGGCAGCCTCTACTCCGCCTTCGCCCTCTACGCCGTCGCCGGCCAGTCCGCCGCCTACGGCCTCGACCTCGACGCCTTCCTCAACGCCCGTGGCACGTCGGTCATCGCCGCCGTCAAGGGCGAGTGCGTCGGCGAGTCGATCGCCCTGCACGCGTTCACCCGCTCGAGCGACCTGACCAAGGACGGCCGCACCCTCACCGAGCTCGCCGCCGCCGAGCCCTTCCGCTCGATCATCGCCGAGCAGCGCATCGGCCGCCTCCGGCCCGCCGTCCCGGTGCTCGTCACGCACTCCGTCCTCGACGACGTCATCCCGTATGCCGTCGGGCGCGGTCTCGCCCACGACTGGTGCGCCCGCGGCGCGAACGTCGCCTTCTCGCCCAACATCACCCCGACCCACGTCGGTGGGGCGGTGCCGTCGTTCGCGAAGCAGTACGCCTTCCTCGAGGCTCGCGTCGCCGGTCTCCCGCAGGTCTCCGACTGCTGGTGGCTCTGAGTCGCGTTCGGGGAGCCGGGCTCAGCGGTTGCGGCGGGCGATCGCGGTCGAGAGCGCGGTCGCGAATCCGCACCACACGGCATACGGCGACAGGGCGATCCCGGCCCCCTTGCTCACCGTGCCGGCGCGGCGGGCGAGGTCGGCCGAGCTCGCCGTGAGCAGGGCGGCCTCCGCGGCCGCCACCCACGGCTTGCGCACGCGCCAGAAGAGGACGCTCCACGCCGTGTTGAGGGCGAGGTTGGTCCCGAAGGCCTTGAGGTAGGCGTTGCGCCCCTCGGTGTCACCGGCCTTGTCGTACGCGTTGAGCGCCGTCGCCGACGTCGCCGCGATGTCCGCGTAGAGCGCGGTCCACACCACGGGGAAGGCGAGCGTCGGGGGCTGCCAGTCCGGCAGGTCGAGGGAGCGGTACCAGCGTGAGTCGGGCTGCGTGGCAAGCGAACCCGCGACCGCGCTCGCGACCGTCGCGGCGCTCGTCAGGGCGAGGTTGCGCATCGCCGTGTCGGGCTTGGTCGTGCGCATCGCCGACCGCACCGCCGTGTCGAAGTCGATGAAGCCGCCGGGCACGTCGACGTGGTCGCGGATGTCGTTCTCCTTGGCGACGACCTCGTGGACGAGGCTGCCGACGAGCGGCTTGGCCAGGCCCGCCGAGATCGGGGTGACGAGACCGACCCAGTGGCTCGCGAGACGCGGGGTCAGCACCGGCACGGTCACGACGACCGGTCGACGGCGTCCCGTCGCGTCGGAGAAGCGGGCGATCATCTCGCGGTAGGTCAGCACCTCGGGACCGCCGATGTCGAAGGTGCGGTTGACCTCGGGCGGCAGGCTGCCGGCGCCGACGAGCAGGGTCACGACGTCGTCGATGGCGATCGGCTGGATCTTGTTGTCGAGCCACTTCGGCGCGACCATCGCCGGCAGGCGGGTCGTGAGGTAGCGCAGCATGTCAAAGGACGCCGACCCGTCACCGAGCACGACGGCGGCCTGGAGCACCGCGGTCGGCACGCCCGAGTCGAGCAGGATGCGCCCGACCTCGACGCGTGAGGCGAGGTGCGGCGAGAGCACCTCGTCGTCCGGGTGGAGGCCGCCGAGGTAGACGATGCGCGAGACCCCGGCCTCCTTCGCCGCCTCCGAGAAGTGAGTCGCCGCCTCGCGGTCGCGCTCCTGGAAGTCGGGCTGGTCGTCCATCGAGTGCACGAGGTACCACGCCGCGTCGACGTCCTCGAGCGCGCGGCGCATGTCGTCGGCGGAGGCGACGTCACCCTCGGCGACCTCGACCCGGTCGACCCACGGCTTGTCGTCCATCGAGGCCCGGCGGCGGGTCAGCACCCGCACCGTCCAGCCCTCGTCGAGCAGCCGCGGCACGACCTGCCCGCCGACGTAGCCGGAGGCGCCGGTCACGAGCGCGCGTCGCGGGGTGCCGTCGGGGGTGGAGGCGTTCGGGGTGGGAGTCATGGGGTCACCTGGTGAGCTCGAGGGCGGGTGGGAGGAGCAGGAGCATCCCGGTCGACCACACGACGTGCGTGATGATCGGCCCGAGGAAGCCACCGGTGACGCGGCGCTGCAGGGCGGTCACGAGACCGATGACGGCAGCGGCCAGGACGAGCAGCGGGATGCCGCTGCCGACGGTGGTCAGGGCGTAGAGCACCGTCGTCAGGGTCACCTGGTGGCGGGGCAGGGCGGCGTAGAGGGCGCCGCGGAAGTAGAGCTCCTCGACGACGCCGTTGACGAAGGTGATGGCGAGCACGGCCGTGAACGCCCCGAAGCGAGCGTGGTCGAGCAGCTGGTCGACCGGCTCGCGCAGCACGGGGATCCGCGCGACGACGAGCGCACCGACGAGGAAGAGGACGAGGAGCAGCACCCCGAGCACGAGGGACTGGACGATGGGCCGGGCCTTCTCACCGCGACGCGTGTGCCCCATCCCCGCGTGGAGGGGACCGGACAGCAGGGCGCCGACGAGCCACACCGCCGCGAGGGCGAGGGTGGCGACGTAGAAGAGCGGGTCGCCCGGCGTGATCCGCAGCGCCCACGCCAGCACCGCCGTGCCCACGACGAAGGTGAGCGCGACGACGACCTGACGGCGCCGGAAGACGTCGTCGGGGTCGCGGTGGTCGCGCTCCACCTTCTCGATGAGCGCGGCGTTGACGAACGCGCGCAGCTCGGTCACGGGGCCCCGCATCTCTCGTCTCCTCGGCTCGTCGGACGGCTAGCGTCGGGCGCGCTCGTAGCGGGCCAGGGTCTCCTTGCGCTCGTCGTCGTGGTCGACGACCCGCTGGGGATACTCATGGTCGTACCCGTTGTCATGCTTCCACGGCTCGTGCGCCGCGCCACCCGTCAGGTGGGCGAGCTCCGGCACCCAGCGCCGGACGTACTCCCCGTCGGGGTCGAACTTCCTGCCCTGCGTCACCGGGTTGAAGACGCGGAAGTAGGGAGACGCGTCGGTCCCCGTGCCGGCGACCCACTGCCAGCCGTGGTTGTTGGAGGCGATGTCCCCGTCGACGAGGTGGTCGAGGAAGTGCTGCGCCCCGACCGGCCACCAGACGTGGAGGTCCTTGGTGAGGAAGCTCGCCGTGATCATCCGGACCCGGTTGTGCATCCAGCCCTCGGCGAGGAGCTGGCGCATGCCGGCGTCGACGATCGGGTAGCCGGTGCACCCCTCGCGCCACGCGTCGACGAGCCGGTCGGTCTCGTCGCCCGAGTCGTAGGGCAGCTTCGCGAGCTCGGGCCGCAGGTCGTGCCAGGCCGAGTCGGGGTGGTGCCACAGCACGTCGGCGTAGAACTCGCGCCAGATCAGCTCGGTGACGTAGGTGCTCGCGGCCTGCGACCGCCCCGCTGAGTGCGCCGCGATGTCGGCGAGCATCGTGCGCGGGTGGATCTCGCCGTACTTGAGGGGCGCGGACAGCCGGGAGGTGGTGTCGAGGTCGGGCCGGTCTCGCTCCCGGTCGTATGCCGTCAGCCCGTCGTGGAGGAAGCGCTCCCACCGCTTGAGCGCGGCGGCCTCGCCGGCCTCGAGCTCGGACAGGCCGGGGACCTCCGGCAGCGGGTCGCTGCGGAGGTCGTCGCGCAGCCACGGGATGCGCTTCGGCCGGGCCGCAGGGGCGGGGCGGCCGTGCTGGTGCCACGCCTTGGAGAACGGCGTGAAGACCTTGTAGGGCGAGCCCGACTGGTTGACGATGCGACCCGGTCCGACGGCATACGGCGTGCCGGTCGCGACGAGCTCGCGCCCGTCGTCGGCGAGGGCCTTCTCGACGGCGTCGTCGCGGCGGCGGCCGTAGGGCGTCGTCTCGCGCGAGACGTGCACCTGCTGCGCGCCGACCTGCGCGGCGAGCTCGGGGATGACGTCGACGGGGTCACCGCGTCGGACGACGAGCGCCCCACGGGTGTCCTTCGACAACGAGGCGAGGGAGGCGAGCAGCCGCCGGGTCCGGGGCGTGTCGGTCTCGAGCAGGCGCGGGTCGAGGACGAAGACGGGCAGCACGTGGCTCGCGGCGTCGACCGCCGCGAGCAGTGCCGGGTGGTCGTTCAGCCGCAGGTCGCGGCGGAACCACAGGATCGACGTCGTCGACGGGGCCATCACGAGGCCGCGGCCGCGGCGCCCTCCCGCTCGAAGCGCACCTGGGCCACGTCGAGGTAGCCGGTCGCGAAACCCGCCTCGCAGTAGGCGAGGTAGAACTCCCACTTGCGCCGGAAGGTCTCGTCGAAGCCCAGCGCGTGCACCTCGGGCCAGCGGGCCTGGAAGGTCTCGCGCCAGCGCCGCAGGGTCTCGGCGTAGTCGGTGCCGAACGCCTCGACGGCCGACATGCGCAGCGTCGTCGCGGCGTCGGTCGTCTCGCTCATCGCCTGCAGGCTCGGGATGAGGCCCCCGGGGAAGATGTGCTTCTGGATCCAGCCGTAGGAGTGCTTCGTGGCCATGAGCCGCTCGTGCGACATGAGGATGGCCTGGACGGCTGCGATGCCGCCCGGGGCGAGGCGCTCGTCGATGGTGCGGAAGTAGGTCTCCCAGTACTCCTCGCCGACGGCCTCGATCATCTCGACGCTGACGACGGCGTCGTAGACACCCTCGACCTCGCGGTAGTCCTGGATCCGGATGTCGACCGTGTCGGTGAACCCGGCGTCGGCCACGCGCTGACGGGCGAGCGCCGCCTGCTCCTTGGAGAGCGTCACGCTCGTCACGGTGGCGCCACGGCGGGCGGCCTCGAGCGCGAGCGTGCCCCAGCCGGTGCCGATCTCGAGGACGCGGGTGTCCTGGCCGACCTTGGCCATGTCGAGGATGGCGTGCACCTTGCGCAGCTGCGCCTCCTCGAAGGACTGCGTGCGCAGCGGCTGGTCCTCGTCGAAGATCGCCGAGCTGTAGCTCATCGTCTCGTCGAGGAAGGTCGCGAAGAGGTCGTTGGACAGGTCGTAGTGCGCCTCGATGTTGCGTCGCGAGCCGAGCAGCGAGTTGTTCTGGATGCTCGGGATGCGACGGTCGACGAAGCCGCGCAGGCGCAGCCAGCCCTCGGGGACGGCCGTGGTCATGCGCTCGGCGAACGGCATGAGCAGCTCGGCGAGGTCGGTGCCCTCGGCCGCCTTCCAGTCACCGGCCATGTAGGCCTCGCCGATGCCGATCTTCGGGTGGTGGGCGAGCCGCTCGAAGACCGCGGTCGGTCGCACGATCTCCAGCCCGGGACGGTCGGTGCGGCGCGTGCCACCGCCGAGGAGCGAGCCGTCCGGCATGACGACGTCGACCGGCACCCGCTTGGCGACCTGGGCGAGGATGCTCCGGGCCAGACGGGCGCGCACGCACAGCACGCGCAGGGTGGGTCGGCGCAGGCACAGCGGCTGGGCCATGTTCTGGAGCGCGGCGGGGGACTGGGCGGTCATCGGACGGCCTCCTCGGGGTGTCGGGGGCGGGGCATGACGGGCAGACGGCGCAACCACAGGCGTATGCCGTGTACCCGGATGAGGGTCGTGACCCTCTGCGTGACGAGGCCGTGACGGCGCACGAGGCGGAGCAGCGCACGGGTCGTGGCCGGCTCCGGTGTGCCGCGCGTGACGGCGGTCATGATGCGCTCGCCGTCACGGTCGAGCGCCACCGTGACGCTGACGGCGCCGGGCTCGAGGACGAGGCGGACGGCATACTCCCCGCTCGTGTCGTTGAAGGGGGAGACGTAGAAGGCCTTGTCGACGGTCGCCGTGCCGTCGTCGTGGACGTCGAGGAGGTACGCGTGGCGCTCGCCGTACGTGTTGTGCACCTCGAAGACGACGGCGAGGAGCGAGCCGTCGGGGCGCAGGCACCAGAAGACCGACAGGGGGTCGAACGTGTGGCCGAGCACCCGCGCGTTGGCGAGCATGAGGACACGGTCGTCGGCGGCGAGCGTCACGCCGCGCGCTGCGAGGAAACGCTCGACGTCACCGCGGATGCCGCCGCCGAGCCGGCCGCCGTCGAGGTGGTCGCGGACGTCGAAGCGCGCGAGGAGCCTTGTGGGCCAAGGGAGCCGGGGCAGGTCGTCGATGTCGACGAGCCACTGGTAGTGGCCGTGGGTGAAGCTGTGGTGCAGCGGGGTCCGGCGCGAGTGGGCCACGGTGCCGTCGACGAGCGCCGGCACCTCCGGAGGCGTCAGGACGGCCGTCACCAGCGCACCCCGAAGGACTCTGCGGCTTCCACGCCGGAGCGGCACCCGTCCTCGTGGAAGCCCCAGCCGAGGTGCGCCCCCGCGAAGGCCAGGCGCTCGCCGCCGCCCTCGCGCAGGCGCGAGGCGGCCTCGACGGCCTCACGCGTGAAGATCGGGTGGTCGTAGGACATCCGCGCCGTCACGAGCGACTCGTCGATGCTGCCGGCCGGGTTGAGCGTCACGACGTGGTCGTCGGCGTCGGTGATGCCGTGGAGGCGGTTCATCCAGTAGCTGACGGTGACGTCGGGGGCCGGGGCGTCGCACGCGTGCATGCGGTAGTTCCAGGAGGCCTTGGCCTGGCGCGGCTTCGGCAGGACCGAGGAGTCGCGGTGCAGCCAGGTCTCGTTGCGCGAGTAGCGGATCTCCGAGAGGTCGCGCTTCTCGTCGGGCGTCGCGTCGGCGAGCAGGTCGAGGGCCTGGTCGGCGTGCGTGGCGACGACGGCGCGGTCGAAGGTCGCGGTCTGGCCGTCGCGCACGAGCACGTCGACACCGTCGTCGTGCCTCGTCACGGCGGTCACCGGGCTCTCCTTGCGCACGTCGGGCAGACGCTCGACGAGCCGGTCGACGTAGGTCGCCGACCCGCCGGTGACGGTGCGCCACGTGGGCGACCCCGTCACCGTCAGCATGCCGTGGTGGTCGAGGAACCGGAAGAGGTGCCGCGCCGGGTAGGACGACGCATCGAGGTCGCCGCACGACCAGACGCAGGCCACGAGCGGGATGGCGAAGTGGCGCCGGAAGTACGTCGAGAAGCCGTGTGCCGTGAGGAACTCGCCCCACGTCGGGTCCTGGGACTCGTCGGCGAGCAGCGCCTGCGCGGCCTTGTGGAAGCGCGGGACGTCGCTGAGCATCTTGACGAAGCGCGGGTCGGCGAGGCGGCGCTTCTGGGCGAACATCCCCTTGGGGCCGCGCCCTCCGGCATACGACAGGCCACAGCCCTCGCACGTGATGCTCATGCTCATCTCGGTCGGCTGGGTCGGCACGTCGAGGTCGCGGAAGAGGCGGAGCAGGTGCGGGTAGGTCTTCTCGTTGTGGACGATGAAACCGCTGTCGATGCGCAGGCTGCCGTCGCGTCCCGGCACGTCGTGGGTGTGCGCGTGGCCCCCGAAGCGCGCGTCGCTCTCGTAGAGCGTGACGTCGTGGGTGGCGCTGAGCACGTGCGCGGCGGTGAGACCGGACACTCCGGCGCCGATGACGGCTGCCGTGGGTCGGGTCGTGTGGTTCGGTCGAGTCACCGAGGCCTCCTGGCTGATGTGGTCCCGTGTGGTTCGGCGCGGAGCCCCGACCGGATGGTTCGAGAGGGTTCGAAGTGATGGTGGCCGCGTCGTGCGTTGTCCATCCTTCGTCCACACCGTAGAGTGGCTGTTCAAGGTCTGTCAAAGGTTGGAGAACGCATGGAGATCGAGCGCAGCGTCACGGTGGCACACCCGGTCGACCGCGTCTTCGCCTACCTCAGCGACTTCACGAACACGACGGAGTGGGACCCGGGGACCGTCCGCACCGAGCGCGTGTCGGGCGACGGCGGCCTCGGCACCCGCTACCACAACGTGTCGAAGTTCCTCGGCCGCGAGACCGAGCTCGACTACATGGTCATCGAGCACGTCCCCGGCGAGCGGTTCGCGCTGCGAGGTGAGAACGCGACGGTCGTCGCCAAGGACACGATGACCTTCGTGCGCACCGTGACGGGCTCGGGAGCCACCACCGGTGAGGGCACGACGGTCACCTACCGCGCCGACTTCGAGTTCAAGGGCATCGCCAAGCTCGCCGCCCCGCTGCTCGCACCGGCCTTCAAGAAGCTCGGCGACGAGGCCGAGCGGGGCATGCGAGACGCCTTGAGCAGGTTGGGGTAGCCGGTGTACACCATCAAACGTGCCGCGGAGCTGACCGGGATCAGCGTCGCCACCCTGCGCGCCTGGGAGCGGCGCTACGGCGTCGTCAGCCCGCAGCGCTCCGACGGTGGCTACCGCCTCTACGGCCCCGAGGACGTGCGCGCCCTCGCGATCATGAACTCCCTCGTCAACGAGGGCTGGTCGGCGCGCGAGGCCGCCGCCGAGACCACCCGACGGCTCTCGAGCCGCGACCCGGCCGGCCGTGAGGCTCCCTTCGGTCGCGCCGACCGCGAGAGCCGCAGCTCCCGCGTCGCGCCGCTGCGCCCCGGCGGCCGCTACCAGTCCGAGGACGCCGAGGCCTTCGTCCGGGCGGCCGAGCGGCTCGACTCCGCGTCGGCGACGGCCGTCCTCGACGCCCGCTTCGCCCTCGGCACCTTCGAGCACGTCGTCGACGACTGGCTCATGCCGACCCTCCAGCTCGTCGGCGAGGAGTGGGCGCACGGCCGCCTCACCGTCGCCGGTGAGCACCTCGTGTCGTATGCCGTCCAGCGCCGTCTCGCAGCCGCCTACGAGGCCGCGTCGGGTCGGGTCGACGGCCCGACCCTGCTCATCGGCCTGCCGCCCGGCGCCCGCCACGAGCTGGGCCTGCTCGCCTTCGCCGTGGCCGCGCGGCGCGCCGGCTTCGCGACGGTCTACGTCGGCGCCGACCTGCCCGTCGAGGACTGGCTGCGGGCCATCGAGGCCCGCGGTGCCACGGGCATGGTCATGGCCGTGCCGCGCGACATCGACATCACGGCCGCGCAGGAGATCGTCGACACCGTGGCCCGCGTCCACCCGGAGGTCGTCATCGGGCTCGGTGGCAGCCAGCAGAACGAGATCAACGGCTCCTGCGTGCACCTCGGCCACTCGATCACCGTCGCCGTGGGCGAGATGACGCGCCGACTGCGCATCCCCGCCTGACCGTGCGCATCCTCGTCCTCGGGGGCACGGGGGAGGCGCGCGACCTCGCGGGCCGCCTCGTCGAGCGCGGTGACACCGTCGTGTCGAGCCTCGCGGGTCGGGTCAGCGCGCCGGCCCTGCCGGTCGGCGAGGTGCGCACCGGTGGGTTCGGCGGTGTCGCCGGCCTAGCCGACCACCTCGTGTCGCACGGCTACGACCTCGTCGTCGACGCGACCCACCCCTTCGCCGCGCAGATCACCGGCAACGCGGTCGCCGCCTGCGCCACGGTCGGGGTGCCGCTCGTCCGGCTCCAGCGGCCGGGGTGGTCGCGCCACCCGCTCGCGGGGGAGCTCACCTGGGTCGACGACGTCGAGGCCGCGCGGGTCGCGGCCGAGGCGCTCGGGGTCAGGCCCTTCCTCACGACCGGACGCCAGCAGCTCGAGTCCTTCGCGGCCTGGGACGACCGCTACGTCCTCGCCCGCGTCGTCGACCCACCCGACTGGGACGTGCCCTCGTCCTGGGAGGTGCTGCGGGCCCGCGGGCCATACTCCTACGCCGCAGAGCGCGACCTCCTCGAGAGCCGCGCCGTCGACGTGCTCCTCACCAAGGACTCCGGTGGCGCCCTGACCGAGGCCAAGCTCACCGCCGCCCACGACCTCGGGGTGCCCGTCGTCGTCGTGCGCCGTCCGCCGGTCCCCGACGGCGTCACCGTCGTCGAGACGGTGGGGGAGGTCTTGAGCGCGACGGGCGCGGTGGGCGCGAAGCCCACGATCGCCGCGAAACCGGCCTGACGGCATACGCCCTCGCGTACGTTCGTGACGTGACGGCGGACCTGGAGCACCGGGCGCGCTGGGAGCGGCTGCTCCCGGGTGTCGCGGTGCTGCGCCGCTACGACCGGGTGTGGCTGCGCGGCGACGTTCTCGGCGGGATCACGGTCGCCGCCTACCTCGTGCCGCAGGTGCTCGCCTACGCCGAGGTGGCCGGGCTGCCCGCCGTGAGCGGGCTGTGGGCCGTGGGGCCGGGGCTGCTCGTCTACGCGGTGCTCGGGTCGTCGCGGCAGCTGTCCGTCGGGCCGGAGTCGACGACCGCGCTCATGACCGCGGCCGGGGTCGGTGCGCTCGTGACGGCCGGCGGCGGCATGGCGATGCGGCAGGAGATGGCTGCGCTCATGGCGATCGCCGTCGGCCTCATCTGCATCGTCGGCTTCGCGACGCGGCTCGGCTTCCTCTCCGACCTGCTCTCCAAGCCCGTGCTCGTCGGCTACATGGCCGGCATCGCCGCGCTCATGATCGTCAGCCAGATCGGGAAGGTGACCGGGCTCGAGGTGGAGGGGGACTCCTTCCTCCAGGAGGTGAGGTATGCCGTCACGCACCTCGGGGACGTCCACGTGCCCACCCTGCTGCTCTCGGTCGGCGTGCTCCTGGTGCTCCTCGCGTTCCAGCGCTTCGCGCCGCGCTGGCCGGGGCCGCTCATCGCGATGCTCGGGTCGGCCGTGGTCGTCGCCGTGCTCGACCTCGCCGACCGCTACGGGATCACGCTCGTCGGTCCCGTGCCCCAGGGGCTGCCGGCGTTCCGGGTGCCCAGCGTCTCGGACGTGGACGTGTGGGCCCTGCTCCCGGCGGCCCTCGGCGTCGCGGTCGTCGCCTACTCCGACAACGTGCTGACCGGGCGGGCCTTCGCGGGGCGCCACCGCGAGACCATCGACAGCGACCAGGAGTTCCTCGCGCTCGGCGGTGCCAACGTCGCGACCGGGCTGCTGCAGGGCTTCCCGATCAGCTCGAGCGGGAGCCGCACCGTCATCGCCGACTCGATGGGCGCCCGCACCCAGCTGCACTCGCTCGTCTCGCTCCTCCTCGTCGTCGCGACCCTGCTGTGGCTCGGGCCGGTCATCGCCGCCTTCCCGACCGCGGCCCTCGGCGCCGTCGTGGTCTACGCGGCGATCCGCCTCGTCGACATCGCGGAGATGCGGCGCATCGGCGCGTTCCGGCGCAGCGAGCTCGTGCTGGCCCTAGCGACGACGGTCGCCGTCCTCCTCTTCGGGGTGCTGCCCGGCATCGGAGTCGCGATCGCACTGTCGGTGCTCGACCTGCTGCGCCGCATCGTCCACCCGCACGACGGCGTGCTCGGCTACGTCCCCGACGTCGCGGGCATGCACGACATCGACGACCACCCGAACGCCGTCCAGGTGCCCGGGCTCGTCGTCTACCGCTACGACTCGCCGCTCTTCTTCGCCAACTCCGACGACTTCGCCAGCCGTGCGCTCCAGGTCGTCGACGAGGCGACGCGGCACGGCCGGGTCGAGTGGTTCCTGCTCAACGCCGAGGCCAACACCGAGATCGACCTCACGGCCGTCGACGCCCTCGAGACCCTGCGCTCGACGCTCGCGGACCGGGAGATCCGCTTCGCCATGGCGCGGGTCAAGGAGGACATGCGGCTCTCGCTCGAGGCGGGCGGCTTCGTCGAGAAGGTCGGGGCCGACCTCATCTTCCCGACCCTGCCGACCGCCGTCGCCGCGTATGCCGCGTGGTACGAGCGCGAGCACGGCTCGGGGCCGCCCGGGCTGCGCATCCCACCCGTGCCGGCCCAGCCGGAGCCGGACGCCTAGCCTTGCCGGCATGGAGACCGTCGTCATGATCCACGTCGCCAAGGGGCGCCGGCTGCCGACGCGCTCGGTGCAGAGCGTCGAGGCGGAGGCGGGCGCCGGGCTCGTCGGTGACCGCTACCACGGCAGCAGGCACCGCCACGTGACGATCCAGTCGCTGCCCGACCTCGAGGCCGCCGCCGCCGACCTCGGGCGTCCCGTCGACCCGGGGCTGACGCGACGCAACCTGACGATCTCCGGCGGCACGATCCCGACGAGACCGGGCGACCGCATCACGATCGGCGACGTCGAGCTCGAGGTCGTGCGCATCGCGGCACCGTGCCGCCTCCTCGACGACAACCTCGGCCCGGGAGCAGCGCGGGCCCTGCACGCCCGGGCGGGAACGGTCTTCCGGCTGCTGACGTCGGGGACGATCAGCGTCGGCGACGAGGTCGACCTCGGCCCCTGAGGGCGGTCCCGGTGTGCGCCAGGCCGCAACAACCCGCCACGTTGCGGGTTGTCGCGGCCGGCAGGCGTCAGACCCCGCGACGGCGCACCAGATGGCGCGTTGTCGTGGCGGCCGCTGTCGCGATGGCGACGGCGACGACGAGGGAGCCGACGCTCACGCGTTGCGCGAGGCGGGCGGCCGGGGCGATGTCGTGGGCCCTCGCCGCCGGGCCGGTGCCCAGGGTGCCGCGGTCCTCGACCTCGCCGTCGTAGACGTTCGAGCCGCCGAGCCGGACCCCGAGCACGCCGGCGAAGGCCGCCTCGACGACGCCACCGTTCGGGCTCGGGTGGGCCGGGGCGTCGCGACGGACGGCGACCCAGCCCCGGGTGGCTCGCTGCCTCGACCCGGCGCTCGCGAGAGCCAATGCGGCGGCGACGCGAGCAGGCACCCAGTTCGCGACGTCGTCGAGCCTCGCCGCCGCCCAGCCGAACTCGGTGTAGCGGTCGGTGCGGTGGCCGACCATCGCGTCGAGCGTGTTGACGGCGCGGTAGCCGAGCAGGCCTGGGACGCCGAGGAGGCCGCCCCACAGGAGCGGCGCGACGACGGCGTCGGACGTGTTCTCGGCGAGCGACTCGATGCACGCGCGGGCGATCCCGTCGGCGTCGAGCCGCGTCGTGTCCCGGCCGACGAGGTTGCGCACCTGCACGCGGGCGTCCTCGAGGTCATCGCGAGCCAGCTGGCCGTCGATGGCCGACGCCTCCCGGGTCAGTGACCGACCGCCGAGCACGGCCCACGTCGCCGCGGCGGTCACGAGGGTGCGGGCGACGCTGCCGCGCCGGGTCGACCGCTCCGCCAGGACGCCGAGGCCGGCCGTGGCGCCCACGAGCATCGCCACGTGGGCGACCCCGTGGGCGCGCCGGACGGCATACGTCCTCCGCTCGAGCGCCGTGGCGGCCGAGCCGAACCCGGCCACGGGGTGCCAGCGGCGGGGGTCGCCGAGCGCCTGGTCGAGCGCCCAGCCGAGGACCAGACCGAGGGCGCGGCTCATCGCAGGACGTCGAGCGCGGCGACGTCGCCGATGACGACGACGGCCGGCGCCCCCAGCCCCTGACGTCTGGCCGTGGCGTCGATCTGCGAGAGCGGGGCCCGGGCCGTGCGCATGCTCGGCAGTCCGGCGTCCGCGACGACCGCAGCCGGCGTCGACGGGGACAGGCCCTCCGCGACGAGGGTCTCGGCGACCGCTCCGAGCGTCGCGACGCCCATGAGCACGACGATCGTCGTGCGGCTCCGCGCGATGGCCCCCCAGTCGAGCGTGCTGCGCGGGTCGCCCGGGGGCACGTGTGCGCTGACGACGGTGAAGCCCTGCACGAGGCTGCGGTGCGTGACGGGGATGCCGGCGAGGGCGGGTGCGGCGATGCTCGACGAGATGCCCGGGATGACGACGACAGGGATGCCCCGGGCCGTGCAGGCCTCGGCCTCCTCACCACCGCGGCCGAAGACGAAGTTGTCGCCGCCCTTGAAGCGCAAGACGTTCCGGCCCGCAAGGGCGTGCTCGACGAGCAGGTCGTTGATGCGCTCCTGGGGTGTGAAGTCGCCGCGCGGGATCTTGCCGACGTCGACGACGTGCACGTCGTCCCGTGCGTGGCGCAGTGCGCTGAGCGGCGCGAGCCGGTCGTGGACGATGACGTCGGCCCGTCGGATCGCCTCGATCCCGGCGACCGTCAGCAGGCCGGGGTCGCCGAGGCCACCCCCGAGGAGCGTCACCGTCCCGACCACCGGGAGGCCCTCTGCGACGACGGGGTCCGGCTCCGGGGCCGGGGACGTCGTCGGGTCGCCGCGGAGCACGACGTCGAAGGCCGTCGGGTCGGCCCGGGGGTCGAGCGTGACGAGACCGCGCTCGGCGAGGTCGCGCAGCGACGTGGGCAGGTCGTCGAGCGCGGCCGCGACGGTCACGCGGGCGCCGTCGCGCAGCAGCGCGTGGACCGTCGCGACCGAGTGCGCGGCGACGCGCGCGACGAGGACCGAGAGGCCGGAGAAGCTCAGCTCAGGCGACATGGCGCAGTCTCCTCAGGTCGTCGAGCGCCGCCGCGACGGTGCGGGAGGTCTCTGGGTCGCGGACGGCGAGCCTGATCCACGTCGGCCCGAGGCCGGGGAACGTCTCGCCCCGCCGCACGGCGAGACCGAGCCGGGCGAGGTCCTCACGGACCGACGAGTCGCCCAGCGGGCTCGTGTCGACGAGGACGAAGGGGGCGGACGAGGGGGCCGCGGTGCTGAGACCGACGGCGGCGAGCTCGCGCACGAGGGTCGCGCGGTCGGCGGCGAACGCCACGGCCGCGGCCTCCGCCTCGGCGACGGCGCGCTCCGACAGGCACGCGACCGTGGCGGCGACCGCCGGGCTCGAGACGGACCACGGCGGCTGCACGCCGCGCAGGGCTGCGACGAGGTCGGGATCTCCCACGACGTAGCCGGCGCGCAAGCCGGCCAGCCCCCACGTCTTCGTCAGCGACCGGATGACGAGCAGACCCTCGAGGTCCCGGCCGACGAGCGACTCGGGCTCACCCGGCACGGCATCCATGAACGCCTCGTCGACGACGAGGACACGCCCGCTTCGGCGCAGCGCCCGCAGGTCGCCGGCCGGGTGCAGGACGCCGGTCGGGTTCGTCGGGTTGCCGACGACGACGAGGTCGGCCTCGGCGTGCTCGCCCGACGGCGAGAAGGCGGCCGGGTCGAGACGGAAGCCGTCCTCGTGCCGCAGCACGCACCGCTCGACCGGGCGGCCGGCAGCGGCGAGGGCGGCCTCGGGCTCGGTGAACTGAGGGTGCACGACGACCGGGCGGGTGCCGGCGACGGCCCGGGCGACGAGCGTGAACGCCTCGGCCCCGCCTGCGGTCGGGAGCACGCACGCCGGGTCGACGCGGTGTCGCGCCGCGATGGCCCGGACCGCCGGGGCGGGGTCGGGGTAGCGGCCGAGGTCGCGCAGCGAGTCCGCGATGACGTCGGCGAGCCACGGCGGCGGTGCGGGCAGCCGGACGTTGACGGCGAGGTCGACCAGGCCGGGGGCTGCGTCACGGTCGCCGTGGTGGTGCAGGTCGACGAGCCCGCTCACGACGCCCTCCTGCGCGCGGCGGCCGTGACGGCATACGCGTGGACAGCATCGGCGAAGCGCCCGGCGAGCCGGGGGTGTCCCGCCCAGTGGGTGTGGAGGTAGGAGGCGTGGAGGGTCGGGCGGCCGGTCCCGGCGGGATCGAGGGCGAAGCCGTCGGGGGTGCCGTCGAGCAGCCAGGCCGCGGTGCGGGACCCGTGGTCGCCGGCGACGGTGGTCCGGTGGAACTCGTGCCCCGTGACGCGGGTGCCGGCCACCCCGAGCACCGAGTCGCCGGGAGCGATCGCGGTGCGGTAGCCGAGCGTCAGGCGCGGCCCCATCGACCCGACCGCCGGGATGGCGCCGACCATCTCGTGGCCGTCGACGGACTCGGAGAGGTAGAGCATCCCGGCGCACTCGGCCACGGTCGGCAGTCCCGCACGCACGGCGTCCAGGATGTCCTGCCGCAGAAAGGAGTTCGCCGACAGGTCCTCGGCATGGACCTCGGGGAAGCCGCCGCCGAGGTAGAGCCCGGCCGTGCCCGCGGGCAGCGACCGCGCGTGGAGCGGGTCGAAGACGACCGGCTCGAGACCCGCGGCCTGGAGCAGCTCGTCGGTCTCCGCGTAGCGGAAGGTGAAGGCGCGCCCGCCCGCGACGGCCACGACAGGACGCCGTCCACCGGGGGTCGGACGCGCAGCCTCACCGAGGGCGGTGGTGGGGTCCCATCCGGGCACCTCGAGGTCGGGAGCGGACCGGGCGATCGACAGCACCGCGTCGAGGTCGACGTGCTCGGCCACGCGTTCGGCGAGCAGCCGCACCGAGCGGGCCGCCTCCTCGCGCTCGGCGGCGGGCACGAGCCCGAGGTGTCGTGAGGGCGCCTCGATGCCGGCGTCGCGCGGCAGCACGCCGAGGACCGGGACCCCGGTGGCCTCGAGCGCCGACCAGACCTCGCGCATGTGCCGACCCGACGCGGCCTTGTTGAGCACGACCCCGGCCACGTGGACGCCGGGCTCGAAGGTCGCGAGGCCGTGGACGATCGCCGCAGCGGTGCGCGTCATGTGGCTGACGTCGAGGGCGAGCACCACCGGCGTACGCGTCAGGGTCGCGACGTGCGCCGTCGACGCGTAGCCGTCGCCGCCGATGCGGCCGTCGAAGAGCCCCATGACGCCCTCGATGACGGCGACGTCGGTCGGTCCGCTCGCGGCCGCGCCGTGCACGAGCAGCGGCGCCACCTGGTCCTGTCCGCAGAGGAAGGGGTCGAGGTTGCGCCCCGGTCGACCCGTGGCGAGCGCGTGGTAGCCGGGGTCGATGAAGTCCGGCCCCACCTTGAACCCCGAGACGCCGAGGCCCCGGGCGCGCAGGGCGGCCATGAGCCCGGTCGCGACGGTCGTCTTGCCGTGGCCCGAGCCGGGGGCGGCGACGACGAGGCGCGGGAGGGCGGTGGCACCGGGCCCGTCGGGCTGGGCCGGGAGCCGCCCGAGGGCGGTGCCGACCGCCGAGCTGACGGCCGCGTCGACCGCACTGCTGAAGGCGCTCACCACTCGATCCCTCGCTGTCCTTTCTGGCCCGCGTCGAACGGGTGCTTGACCTTCGTCATCTCGGTCACGAGGTCGGCGAGGTCGAGGACGGCCTGGGGGCAGCGACGCCCGGTGATGACGACGTGCTGGTGGCCCGGACGGTCGCGCAGGGTCGCGACGACGTCGTCGACGTCGATCCACCCCCACGCCATCGGGTAGGTGAACTCGTCGAGGACGTAGACGGCGTGCGTCTCGGCGGCGAGCCGACGCTTGATCTCGGCCCACCCCTCGCGGGCCGCCTCGGCGTGGTCGTCCTCGGTGCCCTCCTTGCGCGTCCAGGACCAGCCGGCGCCCATCTTGTGCCACTCCATCGGACCGCCCCTGCCGGTCTCGCGGTGCAGCTCGGCGAGGGTCTCGACGGCGGTCTGCTCGCCGATGCGCCACTTCGCGCTCTTGACGAACTGGAACACCCCGACCGACCAGCCCTGGTTCCAGCCGCGGAGGGCGAGGCCGAAGGCGGCGGTCGACTTCCCCTTGCCGTCGCCGGTGTTGACGATGAGCAGGGGGCGGTTGCGGCGCTGGCGCGTCGTCAGGCCGTCCTCGGGGACGGTCGTCGGCTGCCCGCGCATCAGGCGGCCCGCTCGCGGGAGGC
Source organism: Terrabacter sp. LjRoot27 (assembly GCF_964254175.1). NCBI lineage: Bacteria > Bacillati > Actinomycetota > Actinomycetes > Micrococcales > Intrasporangiaceae > Terrabacter > Terrabacter sp. LjRoot27. The sequence goes on along the minus strand of NZ_CAXUSS020000001.1, from coordinate 4,327,396 downwards.
GTGGGCGGCGCCGACGATGGCCGATGCGGCGAGCTCGCCGACGGGCAGGTGCTCGGCGCCGAGGTGCTCGGCGAGCCGGGCCGCCAAGCCCATCCGGAAGCGCCCCGACTCGCAGTCGAGGACGACGCTCTCCACGCCCTCGTGTCGCAGCTGCGTGGCGACCCGCGCGGCCCGGCCCAGCGCGTCCGGACCGGTCGTCGCCCGGCCGTCCGTGACGACGACGAGGAGGGCGCGCCGGTTCGGGTCGCGCAGGCGCTCGACGCGCAACGTGTCGTATGCCGTCCCGAGGCCTTCCGCGAGCGGCGTCCGTCCGCCGTGCGGCAGGTCGCGCAGCCGGCGGGCCGCGATGTCGACGGAGCCGGTCGGCGGGAGGGTGAGCTCGGCGCCGGACCCGCGGAAGGTCACGAGGCCGACCTTGTCTCGCCGCTGGTAGGCGTCGAGGAGCAGCGACAGGACGGCCGACTTCACGGCCTCCATGCGCTTGCGGGCGGCCATCGACCCGGAGGCGTCGACGCACAGGAGCACGAGGTTGGACTCGCGCCCCTGCAGGACCGAGCGGCGCAGGTCACCGGGGAGCACGCGCAGGCGTCCCGACCGGTCGCCCGTGGTGCCACGAGCAGCGGCCGCGCGGATCGTCGCGGGCAGGTGGACCGGCCCGGTGTGGCTGTTCGTCGAGCCGACGCGGCGCCCGGTGCTCGTCAGGGCGACCGACCGTCGGCCGGGGTCACCCTGACCGATCCCCTTGGCGCGCAACAGCTTTGCGCGGTAGGGCTCGTCGGCAGCGCTCACCGCCGAAGCCGCGGGAGCCCCGCTCTCGCTGGGTCCCGGCTCGACCTCGGCGCGCTGGGGCTGGGGCTCTCGTGGCGACTCCTGCCCGTCGGTCCGTGCCGGCTCCGGCGACGTGCTCGGACGCGCCTCGCCGTCGTCGCGGGCGGGTTCGTCACCACCGGGCTCCGGTTCGCCGCCGTCACCCGGGTCCGGGTCGGGCTCGGGCTCGGGATCCGGCTCGTCGTCGCCGAGGAGCTCGTCGAGGAGGTCCTCGTCGAGGCCGGGGGAGTCGAAGGGGTTGCGGCGCCGGCGGTGCGGCAGGGCCAGACGTGCGGCCGCTCGCACGTCGGCGACCGTGACCACGGTGCGGCCTGACCAGGCCGCGTGGGCGACGGCGGCGCGCGCCGTGACGATGTCGGCGCGCAGGCCGTCGACCTCGAACGCAGCGCACACGGTCGCGATCTTCGTCAGCACCTGGTCGGTCAGGACGACCGCGCCGACCCGCGACCGCGCGTCGGCGATCCGCTCACGCAGCGCCTCCTGGTCGTCCTCGAACCGGGCCGCGAACGCACCCGGTGCGGCGTCGAAGGCCAGCCGGCGGCGTACGACCTCGGCGCGCAGCGCAGGCTCCCGCGGCGCCGCGACCTCGACGGTCAGCCCGAAGCGGTCGAGCAGCTGTGGGCGCAGCTCGCCCTCCTCGGGGTTCATCGTGCCGACGAGCACGATCCGGGCGGCGTGCGAGACCGAGACGCCGTCGCGCTCGACGGTGTTGCGCCCCATGGCCGCCGCGTCGAGCAGCAGGTCGACGAGGTGGTCGTGGAGGAGGTTGACCTCGTCGACGTAGAGGATGCCGCGGTTCGCGGCCGCGAGCAGACCCGGCTGGTATGCCGTCTCGCCGCGTCCCAGCGCCCGCTCGAGGTCGAGCGATCCGACGACGCGGTCCTCGGTGGCGCCGATCGGCAGCTCGACGAGGCGGGCCGCGCGGGTGCCGGCCTCGGCGTCCGGGTCGTGCGGTCCGTCGGGGCACCCGGCTCCGTCGCCCGGTGCGCAGCCGAAGCGGCAGCCGGCGACGACCTGCTGGCGGGGGAGCACGGCCGCGAGGCCGCGCACCATCGTCGACTTGGCCGTGCCCTTCTCGCCGCGCACGAGCACGCCGCCCACCTCGGGCGAGACGGCCGTGAGGACGAGGGCGAGGGCCAGGTCGTCGGAGCCGACGACGGCCGAGAAGGGGAAGGTGCCGGGTGGGGACCCGTGCTGGTCGGGGTTGTCCGAGACGTCGTTCGGGACGTCGTTCGAGCCGTCGCGCATGTGACTGCGTGCCTCCTGCGGGTGCCGCGCCCGCGTCGGTGGACCGGACGCGCCCGGCGGGCGCGACCAGCGACGGGAGATGCCCTGGCTTCCGCCGACCGCGTGGTCGGAGGTTCACAGTGGCGGGACCGCTCCGGATTCGCACCGGATTCCTCTCCCAGTCGCCAGCGGCAGTCTGCCACGTCGCCGGGGTGCGGCGCCCGGTGGCTCAGGCCGACTGCGCCTCGGTGTCCGTCTCGGCGTCGGTCGGCAGGATCGAGACGATGGCCCGCCACAGGGCGGTCGACGTCGTCGGCACCAGGGTCGGCCCGTGCTCGTCGGCCTCGACCCGGAGCAGGCCGGCGTCCACGTCGACCCACGCGAGCCGTCGCACGACGGTGCGCTGCCGGGCCTGGAAGGCGATGTCGACGACCGAGAGCTGCCACCGACCGGCACGCACGGCGGCGGAGGCCGGGGGCCACGGGGCGAGCAGGTCGGCGAGGGCCTCGCTGCCGGCGGTGCGGGCTGACGCGGAGTTCGAGGCGAGGTCGTCGAGCAGGGACTCGTCGACGACGGCCGACGTCGCGTCGAGGCGCGGGCGCGCCTGAAGCCTCGTCAGCTGCGCGATGGTCGTCGGCACGAACTCGGTGCTCACGGCCGCGAAGTCGTAGGTGCCGTCGGCGAGGTCGGTGAGCATCGCGCTGACGAAGGCCACCCAGGCCTGGTGGAGGCGGACGCCGTCGGGTCCGGTGACGAGCACCTGGAGCGAGCCGAGCGAGGTCGTGACCGCGGCCAGCGCGTTGCGCAGGACCGGGTGCGGCGCCCCGTCGGCCACGGCACCGGCGTCGCTGAGGCGCTCCACGACGTCCTCGCACGCACCCTCGGGGTCGGTCGCGTACTCGACGAGCGTGATGAAGGCGTCGGCGTCGAGGCGCAGTCGGGTGGTCGTGGCGTCGAACGTCACGCTCATGCGGGCACCAGGCCGTCGGTGCGCATGACGAGGCTCGCCGCGACGGCGTCGAGGACGGGGCCCAGCTGGCCGAGTCGCAGGGTGCCGACCCGTGTGGTGAGGGTGACGCCCGTGCCGTCGACGAGGGTGGTCCACGACTCGGTGGTCACGGACTCGTGGGCCGGGGTCGAGTGGGTCGTGAGACGGCGCAGCCCGGCACGGCCGCCGACCGTGGCGTGCTCGTGGTCGAGGAGGAGGTAGCCGTCGAGCTCCTGCGACTCCCGCTGCTGCGTCGTGCGCTGCCAGTCGGCGAGCGAGCCCTGAACCTCGGCGAACGTGAGGACGACGTTGGTCCGGAAGCGGTCGGAGTCGTCCGGCTCGACGGCGGCGACGACGTCTCCGTCCGGCGAGAGCTCGATCGCGTCCCAGTGCTCGGGCACGGCGAACGACACGCTGCCCCCGCGCGTGCTCATCGTGGTGAGTCGGGGCGTCGGGTCCTGCCCCGCCCCCCGGTGGACGTCAGTCATCTGGGTGTCCTCCCCTGCGTCGCCATCTGGTTGCCAGCCGTCCCCCGACGACGTGCGATAGACATCATGGGGCCGAGACGGGGCGTATCGGGCCGGAACGGTCATAACGAATGTCCTCGGATCGTCGCGCTAGGGTCGCCGCTGTGATCGAGGTTGTCGGCGTGGGTGCGTCCGGGCTGGAGTCCCTCGGCCCGGACGGCCGCCGGCTCGTCGACGAGGCCGAGGTCGTCGTCGGCGGCGAACGCCATCTCGCCATGCTCGATGCCCGTCCCGGCCGTCGCCTCGTGCCCTGGCCGTCGCCGCTGCTCCCGGCCCTGCGGCAGGTGCTCGACGACGCCGGCGCGGATCGCGTCGTCGTGCTCGCGAGCGGAGACCCGCTCGTCTCGGGCATCGGGTCGACCCTCGTGCGCGAGCTCGGTGCGGACGCGGTGCGGATCCATCCGGCCGTGTCGTCGGTCGCCCTCGCGCGAGCCCGGATGTCTTGGGCCGCAGAGGATTCCGACGTCGTCACCCTCGTCGGGCGCGACGTCGACCGGCTCCGCCGCGACCTGGCGCCGCGGGCCCGGCTCGTCGTGCTGACGTCGGGCGACGACGCCCCCGCCCGCATCGCCTCCCTGCTCGTCGAGGAGGGGTATGCGGGCAGCCGCCTCACGGTGCTCGGTGACCTCGGCTCCCCGGACGAGTCCCGCACCGAGGGCGTGGCCGCATCGTGGGACGGCCGTCTCGCCCCTCGGTTGCACCTCGTCTGTATCGAGTGCGACCCCTACCCGGCCCGGAGCGCGAGGTCGCTCGTGCCGGGACTCGGCGAGACGGCATACGACCACGACGGGCAGCTGACGAAGCGCGTCGTGCGCGCGGCCGCGCTGGCCCACCTGGCGCCGCAGCCCGGGGACGTCATGTGGGACCTCGGTGCCGGCGCCGGGTCGGTCGGGATCGAGTTCGCGCGGCATCACCCCCGCAACGAGGTCCACGCCGTCGAGCGCGACCCGGAGCGGGCCGAGCGGGCGCGGCGCAACGCGCGCGCGCTCGGGGTGCCCGGGGTGCAGGTCGTCGAGGCGGCGTCGCTCGACGTCGTCGCCTCATTGCCCCGGCCGGACGCCGTCTTCGTGGGCGGTGGGGCCACCGGCCCGCTGCTCGACGCCTGCTGGGACGCCCTCGCGCCGGGGGGACGGCTCGTCGTCCACGGCGTCACCGTCGAGACCGAGGTCCTGCTCCACGACGTGCGGGCGAGACTCGGTGGCTCGATGACCCGGATCGCCGTCGAGGACCTCGACACCATCGGGTCGCTCCACGGCTGGAAGCCGGCACGGTCGATCGTGCAGTGGTCGGTGGAGAAGCCTGTGCCACCAACGGATTCGGAGACTGACGCATGACGGTCCACTTCATCGGTGCCGGCCCGGGAGCCGCCGACCTGCTGACGCTCCGTGCGGTGCGGCTCGTCGGTGAGTCGCAGGTGTGCCTCTACGCGGGCACCTACATCGGCTCCGAGGTGCTCGCGCACTGCCCCGAAGGGGCCGAGCTCGTCGACACCCAGCACCTCGACCTCGATGCCATCACCGAGCACTGTGTCCGCGCCCACGAAGCCGGTCACGACGTGGCGCGGCTGTGCTCCGGCGACCCGTCGCTCTACTCCGCCGTCGCCGAGCAGACCCGACGGCTCGACCGCGCGGGCGTGCCGTGGGACGTGACCCCCGGCGTGCCCGCGTATGCCGCTGCGGCTGCCCTCATCGGCCGCGAGCTGACGCTGCCCGAGGTCGCCCAGTCGGTCGTGCTGACCCGGGCGCACCGCGACTCGACGCAGATGCCCGAGACCGAGTCGCTCGCCCACTTCGCCCGCTCACGGGCCACGCTCGTGCTGCACCTCGCGATCCGCCGCACGCGTGAGCTGATGGCCTCGCTCGTCGGCGACTACGGCGACGACTGCCCCGTGGTCGTCGTCGCCAACGCCGAGCAGCCCGACCAGCTCGTGCTGCGCGGCACGCTGGCCGACATCGCCGACCAGGTCGAGGCGGCCGGCCTGCGCCAGGCTGCCGTCATCCTCGTCGGCCGCGCGCTCGCGGCCCGGGACACCGACGACTTCGTCGAGTCGCACCTCTACGGCACGCGGATCAGCGGGGCGACGCGAGACACGCGAAACACGCCGGGCGCCTAGGGTCCCCGTGGCGTGCCCGGACGGGCTGTGTCAGGATGCGAGTGCCGCAGTGCACGGGAAGTCGGTGTGATTCCGACGTGGTCCTCGCCACTGTGACCAGGGAGCAAGTCCCCACCATTCGCCACTGGTGACCTCAGGTTGACGCGAGTCCGACGCTGAGTCGCTGGGAAGGCTGGGGAGGCGTGACGATCTGGAAGCCAGGAGACCGGCTGCGGCGCGATCTGTCCACGAGGCATGGAACGAAAGGGTCAATCTGCCATGACCACTGCTGCATCGGCGTCTGCCGTCTCCCCGTCCACCAGCGTCCGCGTCCCCGTCTGGGCGTGGGCCCTTCTCGCGTTCGCGGTCTTCGCGCTCTACTTCGTCTCGCAGGAGAACGGTGCGCTGCTCAGCGCGCCCGCTGCGCAGATGCTCCACGAGCTGACGCACGACGCGCGTCACGCTCTCGGCGTCCCCTGCCACTGAGGTGGGCCTGAGCTTCGGCTCCGTGCTTCGGCGCGGGGTCCTTGCCGGCGTGTCCGCGGGCCTCGCGGCCGCCGTCGTCATCTGGCTCGTCGTCGAGCCGGTCATCCGCCGCGCCCTCGCGGTCGAGGATGCCCGCTCGCTCCATGGCGGGCAGTCCGCACCCACGGGCCTGCCGACGCACGGCGGCGAGGAGCCGCTCGTGTCCCGGGCCGCGCAGGTCGTCGGCGGTGCCGTCACGGCGGTCCTCGTCGGGGTCGCCGTCGGGGTCATCTTCGCCGTCGTCTTCGCCAGGATGCGTGAGCGGCTCCCCGGCCGGGGTGACTTCGGTCGCTCGATGGTGCTCGCCGCGATCGGCTTCGCGTCGGTGAGTCTCCTTCCGGCACTTAAGATCCCGTCGAACCCGCCGGCCGTCGGCGATCCGGAGACGGTCGGGCAGCGCACGATGCTGTATGCCGTCGTCCTCCTCCTCGGGGTCGCGATCGCGCTGCTCGTGCCGGTGCTCGACCAGCGCCTCGCGGCGCGGGGCACGGTGGCGTCCACGCGGTGGGCCGTCGACGTCGTCGCCACCGTGGTGCTCGTCGTGCTCGTGCTGGTCCTCGTGCCGGGCTCGCCCGACGCGGTGCCGGCCGACGTGCCCGCGGCGCTGCTCTGGGACTTCCGGCTCGCGTCGTTGGCGCAGCTCGCGACGATGTGGCTGACCCTCGGCCTCGTCTTCGGACTGCTCCTCGAACGGGTCGCCGCGCCCAAGCGGGCGCTCGCGCCCGTGGCGGCGTGACGGCATACGAGAACGCCTCTGCTGACAGTGATCCCGCGGGCTCGTGCATCGTCCGTGTGTGCCGTGACTGCTGCTGCGGCACGGAACGCAAGCACCCCGGGGTCGACCACGACGGGCTCCTGGCCCGGCTCGAGGTCGGCACCCGGGGGAGTGCCCGCGTGCTGCGGAGCGCGTGCCTGCTGGCGTGCGACGAGTCGAACGTCGTCGTCGTGACACCGTCGGTGCAGGGCCGCCGGGCCGGTGGGCGACCCGTGTGGGTGCGCGCCGTGCTCGACGACGAGGCGGTCGACGCGATCATCGGGTGGGTCGCGCTCGGTGGCCCGGGCGTCGCGGACGTGCCCGCCGGGCTGGAGGAGCAGGTGTTCGCCCCGAGCGGCCTGTCAGTGACGTGGACGGCGGTCTGACGCGGCCCGTCACGAGTCGGCGCGGACGTCCAGTCCCACCTCGACGGTGTCGCCCTCCTGGACGTCCTCGGCGCGGCGGACGGCGACCTTGAGGGGGACGACGTAGCCACCGTCCTTCGGCCACAGCGACGTCGCCCAGCGCGTGCGCCCGATGCGAGCCGTGACCGGGATCATGCCCCAGCCGTAGCTGATGTGGGCGACGTCGTGGAGGGCCCGGGACTCGTCCTCGGGCACGGTGACGAAGTAGTAGGGCGACGGGCCCCGCCACTCCCAGACCTCGGCCGTGAACTCCAGCTCCATGGCCACAGGATGGCACCGATCAGCGGGTGGTTCGCGACACCGACGGCACCTCCTCGCCGGACATGCCAGACCGGGCGCCCTAGTCCTTCGAGACCGTCACCGAGGCGAAGAGGTTGAGTCCCAGCTGTTCCGCCAGGTACTTGGTGACCAGCTGACCGCGCACGCTGTTGCCCGCCACGTCCAGGGGAGGGGAGAACGTGGCCAGGCCACCCTTGCCGGGTGCGACGGTGACGATGCCGCCGCTCACCCCGCTCTTGCCGGGGACCCCGACCTCGTAGAGCCAGTCGCCGGACAGCTCGTACAGGCCGGCTGTCGCCATCACCGCCAGAACACGCCGACACACGCCGCGCCCGACGACCGTCTCTCCGGTCACCGGGTTCACGCCACCGTTGGCGAGCGTGGACGCCATGACCGCGAGGTCGTGGACGTTCACGTCGAGAGAGCACTGGCGGGTGTAGACGTCGGTGGCCTCGTCGGGGTCGAAGTAGAGACGGCCGTAGCTCTGCAGCAGGTGGGCGATGCCTTGGTTGCGCAGGTTGGTGGCGGACTCCGAGGCGTAGACCCTCTCGTTCAGGCTCAGCTCACGGCCGGCGAAGCGCGAGAGGCCGTCCCTGATCCGGTCCCACTTCTCCGCCGCTGTGCTCCCCGGCACCAGACTCGTGGCCGCCATCGCGCCCGCGTTGACCAACGGGTTCATCGTCCTGTCCAGGTTGAGCTCGACCGCCACCAGCGAGTCGAAAGGGAAACCGGTGCTGTTGACCCCGAGCAGGCGGCGCGCGTCGACGCCTCCGACCGCCTCGCAGACCAGCGCGAACACGAACGGCTTCGACACGCTCTGGATCGAGAACGTCCTCTCGACGTCTCCGATCTCGAACGACCTTCCTCGAGCTCCCACCACCGAGATGCCGAACCAGTCCGGCGACGCCTCGGCCAGGACCGGGATGTAGTCGGCCACGGCACCCTCGCGGTTTGCCCGGTACCGCTCGTACGCCTCGGTGACCGCGGCCCTGACGTCGTCCGGTTCCGGCAGCTCACCGGTCGAGATCGACGACCTGGCCGCCTCCTCGTCGAACGGCAGCTGCTCATGCATCGACAGCTTGCTCATGGCGCGCCTCCAACGCTGGATGTGCGAAGCCTATGACACGCCTGGGGCGCCGCCAGGGCCTTCAGATCTCTGGCCCGGGTGCGAGGGCTCGTACGAAAGACTGCTGGACCGCGCGGAGGGCGATCAGCTCTGGCGTGCCTCCCGGTGGTTCCCCCGACGTGTCACTCGGTGGCGGCTCGACGCTGCTCGTCGTCGAAGGCGAGGTGGACGGCTGCCTCCTTGGCGGAGGCGCCGGCGGCGACGGCCGAACGGGTCAGCCCGATGTTGCGCGAGGTGGCGGCCATGGCTGCGGCGACCCGGCCTCGGCCGTAGGTCATCGAGTTTGCGGCCGCGACGCCGAGGCTCGACCCGACCTCGATGGCGTCCTGGTCGGCGCCCATGTAGAGGAACTGCCACGCGTACTCGGAGGTCTGCCGCTCGATGAGCGCCTTGACCTGGGCGTGGGTGAGCTCGCGCGAGGAGTTCTCGTGGCCGTCGGTCATGATGCCGACGATGACGACGCCTGGCCGCTCGTGCTCGGGCAGGGCGGCGAGGCGGCCGCCGGCCTCGCCCAGGAGGCGTCCGATGGAGTCGAGCAGTGCGGTGGACCCGCGTGGTGACAGGGACAGCGGCGGCACGTCGGCCACGGGTACGTCCTGGTAGACCTCCTCGTACCGGTCGTCGAACTGCGCCAGGGTGACCCGGCAGTCGCCGGGCTGGCTGCGCTGCTCGGCGATGAACGCGTCGAAGCCGCCCTCCGTGTCGTCCTTGATCGACTGCATCGACCCGCTGCGGTCGAGCAGGAAGTAGAGGTGCGTGAGGTTCGGGTCTGTCATGGCGTCTCCTTCGTGGTCGGGCTGGGCTGGTGGTCCTCAGGTGCTGCTGCGGCGGGCGCGGAAGCGCAGCGGGGGGTCCGAGGCCTCGGGCGCGACCCGGTGGCGTCCTTCCTCGAGGTCGTAGCGGGCACGCTCGACACCGGCGGCGGTGACACGTCCGGCCTCGGAGCCGTAGGCGCCGAGCAGGCTGGTGCGGGCAAGGCGCGGCCCGACGGCGTTCTCCGACAGGCCGGCCAGGGCGCCGGCAGTCCGGATCGTGCCGCCCTCGGTCACGAGGACCGCCGCCATCGCCTCGTCGACGGCGGACGTCAGGTGCTCCTGGGCGGCTCGCAGAAGCGGCAGCGCGTCGAGGGGGCGGGAGGCGTCGGCACGGTCGAGCGCCTCGCGCGCGGCGTCGATCGTCGTACGCAGGGACTGCTCCGTCTCGGCCGGGAGAGACCGTCGTGCTTCGTCACCCATCCATCCACCCTAGGCGCAGTAACTGCGGCACCGCAAGAGATGAGCCGAACTGGCCGTTCCCTAGGCTTGCGACATGATGCCGGCCCCCACCCCGCGGCTGAGGTTCCGTGAGATGACCGGGGATGACGTGCCCAACGTCGTCATGCTCGACATCGGCGGCTCACGCGGTCCGAGCGGCTGGGTCGAATGGAACCAGCGCAGCTATGCCGCGGAAGCAGCCTCGGCAGTGCGGGATGCTGCTCGGGACTCCGGAGCCGAGCATCTGGTCGCAATCATCCGTCCGAACCATGTCGCGTCCCAACGAGTGGCACTCACGATCGGACTCTCGCTCGAGCGCGAGGTGGAGAAGAACGGTGACCCGGCGCTGATCTTCGGCGGTGACCTGACCTGATCTGCGCCGAAGCGTCACAGGGGCAACGTCTTCCGCGCGGCAAGAGCGGACCTTGGCAACGGAGGCCGCGACGCAGCTCGCGAAGGAGCTGTCCGCAGCCGGGTGGGACAGTCAGGTCTCCTCTGCCAAGACGGGGCTTCTGCGCCGGAAGGTCAGTTGACGTCCAGGCGTCCAGGCTGGTGTCCAGCGTCGACCTCGGCACACTCGACGCGCTGGTGATGGAACTCGATGGCGCCGCTGCAAGGCACGATTCGGAGTTCGACGGCTGGGGAGCGGAGCTCCCGCCCGCATCCACCTGATCAGCGCCTGTCGGCGACACCGCCCATCCGTTCTGCTTGCGCCTTGGTCGGACGTCCCGTCCTCAAGGCGGGATGAGAGCGTCTCCAGCGCGATCCCCTCGCCGCGAGTCACTCAGCTCAGCGAGGGCACGTGATTCGACGGGCCCGTCGTCGTCGTGGGTCTAGCATCGTTGTCAGTCGATGCAGAGCGACGGACAGACGTGGTGGTGCAGCAGGAGGGATTCGAACCGATGACCTCTGTGCGTGTGGTGCCGGCGACTGCCGATAGATGGCCACAACTCGGACGGGTCTTCGGCCCTCGGGAGAAGGACCCCACATCGTGCTGGTGTCAACGCTTTCGTCGGCACGACGAGCCCACAAACCGAGACGCGCTGCAACGTGAGATCCAGCAAACAGATCCTCCGGTCGGTCTGCTGGCCTACCTCGATGACAACGTCGTCGGCTGGACGCGGGCGGTGCCGCGGTCGACGCTGCCTGGGATAGCCGAGCACCGGGCACTATCCCGCATCCTCGATGAAGACCTCGACGCCTGGTGGGTCTCCCGCTTCGTGGTTCGCCGCGAGCACCGGGGCAGCGGCATCGGAGTTGCTCTGCTCGATGCCGCTGTCGACTGGGCGGCGCAGCACGGGGCGTCGGTACTCGACGGCCACCCTGTTGACACCGACGGGCTCGCCCGCATCCCGTCCCCATCCGCAGTCTTCACGGGAACCCTCGTCATGTTCCGGCGGGCGGGGTTTGCCGAGATCGGACGCACCTACCCGACCCGACCGGTGATGAGACGCGATCTCCTGCACCGTTAGCGTGCACGGTGGTGAGATGCGCAGTCCCACTCAAGGCGCACTCATCGGCACGACATCGCGGATCGCGGCAGTCGCGGACATTCGACCGAGCCGCATTCTCGAGGGATGGGCACAGTTGGGGCCGACTCGCGTTGGGCATCCCGACAGGCGCGGACCCTGTCAGGGGGACGGTGTCCAGCACCAGCAGATCTGCCGACGTGCCCGGTGCTCATTCGGGCCACTCCTCGGCAAGGACCGCATAGGTGTAGCCGTCGACCCAGCCGAACTCGGCGTGGAAGGAGTCCTTGACCCCGTGCTGCTCGCGCCGCATCCCCAGCTTCTCCAGCACCCGCCACGACCCGACATTGTCTGCGAAGCAGCCGGCCTGGACCCGGCGCAGCCCCAGCCGGCCGAAAGCATTCGCGAGCGCATCGCGCGCCAGTGCCGTCGCGATGCCCCGGCCCGCGTGGTCCGGGTGCACGAAGTACGAGAGGCGCCCCTCACGGCCGACAAACTCCTCCTCGTGACCCGACTGGCCCATCCCGTCGACGACCCCCAAGGTCGCCTGGCCGACCATCACGCCGTCGAGGACAGCCACGACCCGGTGGTGATCGCGGTCGTCGTATGCCGCCCAGTCGGCGACGTACTCCTCAGTGTCGTCGATGCGCTGCTGCAGGAACCAGCGGGTCACGTCGGGCCGGTGGCGCCAGGTCAGGAACTGCTCGGCGAGCTCGGCCGTGGGGGAGGTGAGCTGGAGGCCCGGGGTCGTCACGTTGGGCGACTCTAGCTCGGCGAGCAGCCGAAGGTCACCGCAAGTCGCGCCGTCGTCGGTGCAGGCCCAGCCGCTGCGCCCCTACCGTGGCGACGGCGTGCCTCGCGAGCCATCGGCTAGAGGGACATGGCCGAGAACCCAGCGCTTGCCGCGACCTCTCATCGGCCGGATGGGACGGTTGGGGCCGCGCGACGTCTGGAGGTCAGCTGACGTATCGGGGTGTCCACACCTGGCCGGTGCCGGTGACACGGGTCCCGGAGGCGCAGACGATGACGAGGCACTTCATGTCGATCGTTGCCGGGTCGAGCTCGGCGAGGGTCGTCACCGTGAGCGACTCCTCGGCTCGGCCGACGTCACGTCCGACGACGACGACGGTCGCGGGGTCGCGCTCCTCGAGGAAGACCTCGCGGGCGCGGGACACCTGCTCGGTCCGGCTGCGTGAGGCGGGGTTGTAGAGGGCGACGACGAGGTCGGCCGACGCCGCCGCCCGCAGACGTTTCTCGATGACGGCCCACGGCTTGAGCCGGTCGGAGAGTGACATGATCGCGAAGTCGCCGCCCAGCGGTGCGCCGGCACGCGCGGCGACGGCCTGCGCGGCGGTGACGCCGGGCAGGACGCGGACGGGCACGTCGGCGTAGCCGTACGTCTCGGCGGCCTCGAAGACGGCGGAGGCCATCCCGAAGACGCCGGCGTCGCCGCCCGAGACGACGGCGACGCGCTCGCCCTTGCGGGCCAGCTCGAGCGCGTCCCGGGCGCGGTCGACCTCGACGCTGTTGCCTGACGCATGGCGCGTCAGACCTTCGCGCTGAGGGACGCGGTTGACGTAGGGCGCGTAGCCGACGACGTGACCGACCTCGGCGAGAGCGGTTGACGCCTCCGGTGTGAGCCAGCGGTCGGGACCCGGGCCCAGGCCGATGACGACGACCTCGCCCCGGACATCCGCCTCCGGGTCTCCTTGCGGGACAGCAGTATCGACGGTGAGTGAGGTCGCCGCACGGCCGGCGGCATCGGCGCGCAGGTCGCGACCGGGGACGACGACCATCGACATGTACGGCACGGTCGACGCGTCGACGTCGGCGACGGGCAGCACGCGCTCGGCGTCGGAGCTGGCCCGTTCGACGTAGCGCGCCTCGTCGAGGCGACCGGCCTGGCGCAGGGCCTCCCGGACGTTCTCGAACGTGCGGCCGAGCTTCATGACGACGGCGGCCTCGGTGTCGGCGAGCCGCCGTGCGAGCTCCGGCACCGGGAGCGTCCCCGGCAGGATCGTCAGCACGTCCTCGTGCCGGCACAGTCCGGTGGCGACGGCGGCCGCCGACCCACTGACCGACGTGACGCCCGGGACGACCGCGGTGTCGTAACGGTCGGCGAGACGGTCGTGGAGGTACATGTACGTGCCGTAGAAGAGCGGGTCGCCCTCGGCCAGGACGACGACGTTGCGACCCGAGTCCAGATGTCCTGCAAGGCGATCGGCTGACTCGTCGTAGAAGTCGGCCATGAGGCCGTGGTAGCCGAGGGGGTGGTCCGTCGTGCCCGTGGTGACGGGGTAGGCGAGAAGCACCTCGACGACTCCCTCACGGAAGTACGAGGCAGCGATGCGGCGCGCGATCGAGTCGCCCCGCGGACCGCTGTGGAAGGCGACGACGTCGGCCTCGCCGATGAGCCGCGCAGCCTTGACCGTGACGAGCTCGGGATCGCCCGGCCCGACGCCGACGCCGCGGAGCCAGCCGGTCACAGCTCCTCCTCGCGGGCGAGCGCGTTGACGGCGGACGCCGCCAGGGCGGAGCCGCCACGCCGACCGTGGACGACGAGCCACGGGATGTCGAAGGGGTTCTCGGCCAGGGCGACCTTCGACTCCGCGGAGCCGATGAAGCCGACCGGGATCCCGACGATGGCAGCCGGGCGCGGTCCGCCGTCGGCGATGGTCTCGAGGAGGTGGAAGAGGGCCGTGGGTGCGTTGCCGATCGCGACGACGGCACCCTGGAGGCGGTCGCCCCAGAGCGAGACGGCGGCCGCGGATCGAGTGGTGCCCCAGGTCTTCGCGAGTGCGGGCACCCGCTCGTCGCGCAGCGTGCAGATGACCTCGTTGTCCCGCGGCAGGCGGGCACGCGTGATCCCGGAGGCGATCATGTGCGCGTCGGTGAGGATCGGGGCGCCGGCCCGCAGCGCTGTCCGCGCGGCCGTGACGAGCCGGGGGTGCACGGCGATGTGCTCGGTGAGGTCGACGTCGCCACTCGCGTGGACCATCCGCACGGCCACGACTCGGGCGTCCTCGGGCAGGTGGTCGAGGCGGGCCTCGGCCCGGATCGTCGCGAACGACCGTCGGTAGATCTCCTCCCCGTCCGTCACGTAGTCGTAGCGCCGCGTCGGCGCCTGCCGTGTCTCGGTGGTCACGTCCATGAGGACTCCTGCTGGGCGATGGTGGACAAGGCGTCATCGGTGGAGCGTGGGGCCAGCACGTCGACGTATGCCGTCGCGGGCGTGCCGCAGCGACGCTCGCACCCGCTCACGTGCACGGGGAGGTGCCCGCCGGGAAGCACGGGGGCGAGGTCGCGGGCCAGGGCTCGGGTGTCCAGGGCGGACCGTGCGCAGCCGGGGAGGCCGGTGCAGGCGTGCAGTCGCGTCCAGGGGGAGTCGGCGCGGGTCACGAGGCCGGCCGCTTCGAGCTCGGCCAGCGCCGCAGCGGCGTTCTCGATGACGAGCGAGCGCCAGGGGGTGACGAGCACGCGATCCGTGACCTGCGCGAGCGTGGCGACGTGGTCGGGTCGAAGCAGACCCAGGGGCACGGCGACGACGGCGTGGTCGCCGACGGCCCCGAGAGGTCGCTCCGGTCGACGCGGCAGGTCGAGCCCGACCGTGGGCTCGGGTCCGAGCGGCGCCGCGAGATCGCCGACGTGCCAGACGGTTTCGTCGCCGCCAGACTGCCGGACGAACTCGTGAGCGAGCGCGAGCAGCCGAGGCACCGCGGCTGCCAGCGGCACCTCCCAGCCCCGCTCCGTGCCCCCGGCCAGCACGACGCAGCGACCCGGGCCGGTGGCGATCAGGCCGAGGTCGAAGGACTCGCCCACGACGTCACCACGTCCGTCGTCGAGGACGAAGAGGAAGCGACCGCCGAGGTGGGCGAGGTCCGGATCGGCGCACAACGCAGCGTCGAGGGTGCGGGTCACGGGACGCACGTCACAGTGCCCGGCGCCGTCGAGACCGGAGAGCGGTGACGCGACGACGTTGCGCACGAGCTCATGGATCGCCGATGGGACGAGCCCGGTCGCCCGGATCGACTCACGGATCCGCGGCGTCAGCGGGTCCGGAAGTCCGCGCAGCTGTAGAGCTCCGCGGGAGGTCAGCTGGATCGACGGATCCAATTGTCCCGCAACGAGGTCCATGAGGGTGGACAGTGCGTCGATGCGCACCGGCTGACCAGCAGGACGGAGCCGCACGATGGAGCCATCGACCGCCACGAAGGGTCGGCTCACACCGGGACAGGCGTCGCCTGCCCGGTGCTCTCGGCTCGACGGGGCGGTCACGCGGCACATGCTAGGCCCGAGCCCCGCGAGTGCAAGACGGCCGTCTCGGGCTAGGGTGGGCCCAGCGTCGTCGACCCAGGAACCCGGTGAGAATCCGGGACGGTCCCGCCACTGTGAGCCGCCACCCGTGAGGGAGGCGGTGAGTCAGGAACTGCCGACAGCGCTTCTCTTTCCTTTCGACCGCGGGGCGTGGACACCCCGCCGAGGAGTTCCAGTGACGCGCATCGCGCTGCTCTCGACGTCTGACACCGACCTGCTGTGTGCCCGCGGGAGCGGCGCCGACTACCTGCTCGCCAACCCGTCACGGCCCGGCCACACCTCGATGGCCGAGGCCATCGAGGCCGCCGACATCGTCGTGGCGCGCATCCTCGGCGGCCCCCAGGACCTCTGCGAGGGCTTCCGCCGGATCCGGGCCACGGACACGCCGATGGTCGTCCTCGGTGGTGAGCAGACGCCGCACGCCGCGCTCATGGAGCTCTCGACGGTCGCGCCCGGCGTCGTCGCCGAGGCCCATCGCTACCTCGCCGAGGGCGGCGCCGCCAACCTCCGGGAGCTGCACGCCTTCCTCGGCGACACGCTCCTCATGACGGGCGAGGGCTTCGAGCCGCCTGTCCCCCTGCCGACGTGGGGAGTCCTCGACCGTCCCGAGCCCGAGCCGGCTGTCGGCGTCCACTCCCGTCCCCGCGTCGGGATCCTCTTCTACCGTGCCCAGTTCGCCGCCGAGAACGTCGCCTACGTCCACGCCCTCGCCGACGCCGTCGACGCCGCCGGCGGCGTCGGAGTCCCCGTGCACGTGTCCTCGCTGCGCGACGCCCCGGCCGACCTGCTCGAGCACCTCACGGCATACGACGTGCTCGTCACGACCGTCCTTGCGGCGGGCGGCACGAAGCCGGGCACCGCCAGTGCCGGCGAGGACGACGAGGCCTGGGACGTGCAGGCGCTGGCGGCTCTCGACGTGCCGATCATCCAGGGCCTCTGCCTGACGTGGAGCCGCGACCAGTGGGACGCGAGCGACGACGGGATGAGCCCGCTCGACGTGGCGACGCAGGTCGCCGTGCCGGAGTTCGACGGTCGCATCATCGGAGGGGTCTTCTCCTTCAAGGAGACCGACGCCGACGGCCTGCCGCACTACGTGCCCGACCCAGAGCGCTGCGCGCGCCTCGCGACGCTGGCCGTCAACCACGCCCGCCTGCGCCACACCCCGCCCGCCGAGCGGCGCATCGCGATCGTCCTCTCGGCGTACCCGTCGAAGCACTCGCGCATCGGCAACGCCGTCGGCCTCGACACCCCCGTCTCGATCATCCGGCTGCTGCGGGCCATGCGCGACGCCGGCTACGACCTCGGCGAGCCGGGCGACATCCCCGGCACCGGACCGCTCGAGCCCGTCGACGGCGAGACGCCCGACACGACCGCGGGCAACGCCCTCATCCACGCGCTCATCGAGGCCGGTGGGCAGGACGAGGACTGGCTGACCCAGGAGCAGCTGAGCGGCCAGCCGGTGCGCATCCCGGCCGCCCGCTACCGCGAGCACTTCGACGCGCTGCCCGACGAGCTGCGCACCGCCGTCGCGAAGCACTGGGGCGAGGCGCCCGGCGAGGTCTTCGTCGACCGTCACACCGACCCCGACGGCGAGCTCGTCGCGGCGAGCATCCGCGCCGGCAACGTCGTCGTCCTCGTCCAGCCCCCGCGCGGCTTCGGCGAGAACCCGATCGCGATCTACCACGACCCAGACCTGCCGCCGACACACCACTACCTCGCCGTCTACGACTGGCTCGCAAGGGAGTTCGGCGCCCACGCCGTCGTCCACATGGGCAAGCACGGCAACCTCGAGTGGCTTCCCGGCAAGAACCTCGCGCTGTCCGCAGCGTGCGGGCCCGACGCGACGATCGGCGGGATCCCCCTCGTCTACCCCTTCCTCGTCAACGACCCCGGCGAGGGCAGCCAGGCCAAGCGCCGCGCCCACGCGACGATCGTCGACCACCTCGTGCCGCCGATGGCGCGCGCCGAGTCCTACGGCGACATCGCCCGACTCGAGCAGCTCCTCGACGAGTACGGCAACGTGTCCGTCATGGACCCGGCGAAGGCGCCGGCGCTGCGGGCCGAGATCTGGACCCTCATCCAGTCCGCGCAGATGCACCACGACCTCGGTCTCGACGAGCGCCCCGGCGACGACGAGTTCGACGAGTTCGTCATGCACGTCGACGGCTGGCTCTGCGAGGTCAAGGACGTCCAGATCCGGGACGGCCTCCACGTCCTTGGCGAGGCCCCCACGGGGGAGGGCCTCGCCAACCTCGTGCTCGCGATCCTGCGGGCCAACCAGGTGTTCGCCGGCGCGGTCGGCGCGGTGCCTGGACTGCGGACGGCGCTCGGCCTGAGTGAGGGGCACGCCGAGCGCTCGTCCGTGGACGATGCCGAGGAGCAGGCGAGCGCGCTCGTCGCCGCTCTCGCCGAAGCCGGCTGGGACGAGGCCGCCGTGCCCGGCATCGTGCGCGACCGGCTGGGTCCCGACCCGCAGGTCGACACCGATGGCGTATGCCGTTCGCTGGCCTTCGCGTGCCGAGAGGTCGTCCCGCGGCTGCGCGCCACGACGGGCGAGATCGACGCGGTGCTCCATGCGCTCGACGGCGGCTACGTGCCGGCCGGTCCGTCGGGGTCGCCCCTGCGTGGCCTCGTCAACGTGCTGCCGACCGGCCGCAACTTCTACTCCGTCGACCCCAAGGCGATCCCGAGCCGACTCGCCTGGGAGACGGGGCAGCTCCTCGCCGACGACCTGCTCGCCCGGCACCGCGCCGACACGGGCGAGTGGCCACGCTCGGTCGGCCTCTCGGTGTGGGGCACGTCGGCGATGCGCACGTCGGGCGACGACATCGCCGAGGTGCTCGCGCTCCTCGGCGTGCGGCCCCGCTGGGACGAGATGTCGCGCCGGGTCGTCGGCCTCGACGCGATCCCGCTCGCCGAGCTCGGTCGCCCACGCATCGACGTCACGGTCCGCATCTCCGGCTTCTTCCGCGACGCCTTCCCGCACGTCATCGCGATGCTCGACGACGCCGTGCAGCTCGTCGCCGACCTCGACGAGTCACCCGACGACAACTACCTCCGGGCGCACGTCGCGGGCGACCTCGCCGAGCACGGCGACGCCCGCCGCGCGACGACCCGGATCTTCGGCAGCAAGCCCGGCTCCTACGGCGCCGGCATCCTCCCGCTCATCGAGTCGGGCAACTGGCGCTCGGACGCCGACCTCGCGGAGGTGTACGCGACGTGGGGCGGCTTCGCCTACGGGCGCGAGCTGGACGGCATACCTGCTCGGGCCGACATGGAGCGCACGTACGCGCGGATGGACGTCGCCGCGAAGAACATCGACACGCGCGAGCACGACATCGCCGACAGCGACGACTACTTCCAGTACCACGGCGGCATGGTCGCGACGGTGCGCGCGCTCACCGGGCGCGAGCCCAAGGCGTACGTCGGCGACTCGACGACGCCGGACTCGGTGCGCACCCGCAGCCTCACCGAGGAGACGGCGCGCGTCTTCCGCGCGCGCGTCGTCAACCCGCGCTGGATCGCGGCGATGCGGCGGCACGGTTACAAGGGCGCCTTCGAGCTCGCGGCGACCGTCGACTACCTCTACGGCTTCGACGCGACGGCCGGCGTCGTGACGGACTGGATGTACGAGCAGCTGGCCCAGACGTACGTGCTCGACAAGGAGAACCGCGACTTCCTCCAGCACGCGAACCCATGGGCGCTGCACGGGATGATCGAGCGGCTGCACGAGGCCGTCGACCGCGGGCTCTGGGAGGAGCCGGACCCCGGGCTCCTCGCGGACCTGCAGCAGGTCTACCTCGACGTCGAGGGCGACCTCGAGGACTGACCTGGCCGGCTCGACCTGCGGCGGGCCCGGCGGGGACGTCGGCCGTGCCCGCGTCGGGCGGTCCCGAGCGTCGGGGGTCAGAACTGCAGGCCGCGCATGTCGTGCTCGACGACGTCGATGTCGCCGCACCGCTTGCAGGTCAGGATCGTGCGTCCCTTCAGCTTCAACCGCGTGTAGCGGTGGCCGAGGATGAGGCACTTGAGGTTTCGTCGCGCCATCCTCCGAGTCTCCTCCGGCGGCGCCGTTGCGGCAGCGAATCGCGCTAGCTGAGTATGCCGTGGGCGGCGTTCCAGCGCCGTGCGCCCTGGTAGGCGTCGACCATGCCCCAGACCCAGAAGCCGAGCACCCCGACGATCCCGACGAGGACGATCACGAACAGCCAGCTCACGAAGTAGCCGATGAGGATCCCGACCCCCTTGGCGACATCACCGTTGATCATGCTGCCGAGACCGGGCATGAAGAAGGACGCGAGGACGGCGACGGCCGGGTTCTTCGGGGCGACCTGCGTGTAGTAGACCGGTGTGCCGGCCGGGGCGGCCGGACCGGATGGGCGCGACGGGGGCGGCCAGTCGGCGTGTCCCCACGGCGCGTTCGCGGGGCTGTGGGGCAGCCCGTGGGCGTCCGTCGCCGCCACCGGCGGGTCCATGGGCGGGCGGGTGTGGGGTGTCCAGGCGCGACCGTCCCAGTAGCGCTCGCCCTCACCGGCCGGGTACCAGCCGGGGGGAGCAAAAGGTCCCTCGTTCATGCTCGAGCTCCTCAGCATCGTGAGAGTCCGAGCGTATGTCGGGACGCGCCCACGTCTGCGCGTTTTGTCAGGGAGCGAAGGGCGTCAGGCAGAACGGGTGGCCGGCGGGGTCGAGCAGCACGCGCCAGCGGTCGTCGGGCTGCGGGTCCGCACGGCGTGCCCCGAGGCGCACGGCGCGCTGGGTCTGGGCGTCGAGGTCCTCGACGTCGACGGTGACGTCGAGGTGCACGATCGAGTGGTCGGGCCACGTCGGCTCGTGATGGTCCCCGACCGCCTGGGCCACGAGGACCAGGCCGCCGACGTCGACGGCGGAGGCGCCGTCGTGCGACCAGAGCACGGTGCCGTCGAAGAGCTCTGCGTAGAACGCCGCGAGCGCCCCATGGTCGGCGCAGTCGAGCGACACGGCGCTGACCCGAAGGGGGCGTGGCCGGTCCGTCATGACTTCTCCTCGTCGGTCGGCGCAGCCTCGGGGAGGACGGGCTGGTCGGTGGGGTAGAGGCCGACGGCGAGGCCGTAGACCGTGTCGCCGGAGCGCGGCAGGGCGGTGAACTCGCGCACGAGCCCCTCGACGCGGCGCCAGAACTCCGACGCGCTCTCCCTCGGGATCCGGACGTGCCGGAGCGTCGAGTAGAG
The DNA here is from genome assembly GCF_964254175.1 of Terrabacter sp. LjRoot27. Classification (NCBI taxonomy): domain Bacteria; kingdom Bacillati; phylum Actinomycetota; class Actinomycetes; order Micrococcales; family Intrasporangiaceae; genus Terrabacter; species Terrabacter sp. LjRoot27. Next base: position 4,306,382 of record NZ_CAXUSS020000001.1, on the reverse strand, counting down.
CGTGTCGTCCTCGTGGGCAGGCACCGACTCGGCAGCGGCGACCGAGAGACCGTTGACGCAGACGGGGACCGTCGGGTCGCCGGGGTGGCGGGCGACGCCGATGGTGATGGTGCGCCCGGTGCGTCCGTAGTAGCGCTCGTCGATGGCGCGCACGCGGCGGGTCCGCACGACCCGCAGCATCCCGGCGTCGACGAGCACGCCGACGTGGTGGGCGACGGTGCTCTTGGGCCGGCCGACGGCGGCGGCCAGCTCGGCCACGGTGGCCGCCCGCTCGAGCACGAGGTCGAGGAGCGAGGAGCGCAGCGGGTCGGCGATCGCCCGCAGCTGGGCAGGTGTCGTCAGCTCCACCGCGTCGGGGAGCTCGTAGTCAGGCAGCTGCGGGCTATTGATCGACATTGTTGGATCAGTCTAGATTGTTGGATCAACAGCAGGGAAACCATCGAGCACAGGAGCAAGCATGGCCGACGTCCTCCTCCTCCACCACGCCCAGGGCCAGACCCCGGGCTTCCTCGCCTTCGCCGACGCCCTGCGCGCCGCGGGCCACACCGTCCACACGCCCGACCTCTACGGCGGGGAGAGCTTCGCGACCCTCGACGAGGGGATGGCCAGGGCGCGGTCGATCGGCTTCGGAGCCCTCCAGGAGCAGGGAGTGGCCGCGGCCGACGGCCTGCCCGACGACCTCGTCTACGCCGGCTTCTCCCTCGGGGTCATGGCGGTGCAGCGGCTCGCCCAGACCCGACCGGGTGCACGCGGCGCGATCCTGCTCGACTCGGCCATCCCGCTCGGCGAGTTCGCGCCCGACTGGCCCGCCGGCGTCCCCGTCCAGATCCACGGCGGCGAGGCCGACGAGTTCTTCATGGACGAGGGTGACGTCGACGCGGCCCGCGCCGTCGTCGCGGCGGCCGAGGACGGCGAGCTCTTCACGTATGCCGGCTGCGGCCACCTCTTCGCCGACGCGAGCTCGACGGCCTACGACCCCGAGGCAGCCGCCCTCGTGCAGCAGCGCGTCCTCGACTTCCTCGACCGGGTCTGAGGAGGTCAGTCCCGGGCTTCGGCCCGGAGGGCCTCGCGCGTCAGGGAGTAGTAGATCTCGTCGGACCGGGTGCCGTCCGGGTTGGGCAGGCGACCGCTGAGCCGTCCCTCGGCGCGGAAGCCGGCCTTCGCGGCCACCCGACCGGAGGCCTCGTTGCCCACCTTGTGCCCGAGCTCGAGCCGGGCGAGCCCCGTCTCCTCGAGCGCCCACCGCGACACGAGCCGCAGGGCCCGGGTCGTGAAGCCGCGCCCGCGGAAGGCGGGCAGCACGCCGTAGCCGACGAGGCCGGTGCCGGGCGGGCCCATCCGCATGATGCCGATGACGCCCGCGCCCTCACCGGAGGCGGCGTCGACGATGACGAAGCGCGCCGCCCGTCCGCGGCGCCACTCGATCGCGGCCGAGGCCGCCCTGCGTCGCGCCTCGTCGTCGGTCAGCGGCCGGCCCGCGAAGTCCCAGCGCAGCGACTCCTCGTTGTTGTGCTCGTCCCGCACGATCTCCCAGTCGGCAGCGGTGATCGGCCGCACCGTCACCACCCCGTCGCCCATCGGCTCGGTCTCCGGGAAGGGGCTCGGCCCAAGCCCGGCCGGCGCGTCCGCAGGTGGCCGCAGCAGGTAGGTGTCCATGACCCAGCCGTGGCGCTCGCGGGCCTCGGCACGCAGCCGGCGCACCTCGTCGACGACGTCGGCCAGACGGCCGTGCACGAGCAGCTCGTCGGGCGTGCCGAGGTAGGCGCCCCACCAGAGCTCGAGGTCGGGGAAGACGCCGGCGAGCTCCGCGCAGGCGAGGTGCCCGTCGAGCATGACGACGACGTCGCCGAGCGCCGGGTCGTACTCGTCGACGAGCCGCCGGCCGGTCGTGATGTGGATCGGGGCGCCGATGCGGTTGAGCGGGATCCGGTGGCGCGCAGCGAGCAGCTGCGGCGCGCTGATCCCGGCGATGACGTCGTGCTCGACGGTGATCCCGGCTGCGGCGTACCGCTCGACGAGCGCGTCGACGACCCGGATCGTCGAGTCGTAGAACGCCGGGTCGCCCCACACGAGGAAGCCGACGGTCGTCTCACCGGCGTCGAGCCCGTCGATGACCTCCGCGTACGCGTCGACCCGTGCCGCGTGCCAGTCCCGCACCCCGCGGTCGTATGCCGTCGCGTCGCGTTCGGCGTCCGGCCCGCGTCGCGGGTCGGTGACCTCCACGACGCGGTACGCGTGGTCGGCCGGGATGAGGGCGTCGCACACGGCCTGCCGGGCGGCGACGAGGTCGGACTTCACGTCGCCCTTGTCGGCGACGAGGAAGACGTCGACGGTGGCCAGGGCGCGAGCCGCCTCCCCGGTCACGTGACCGGGGTCGCCCATGCCGATCCCGATGACGCGGATGCGCTCGATCACGGGGTCGCTCCGATCCGGGTGAAGGAGAGGAGGCCGTCGATGTCGACGTGCTCCTCGAGGGCGTCGGCGAGGGTGTCGAGCATTCGCTCCCGTCGCTCCGCGAAGCCCGGGGCGTCGGCGTGCGGCTGCCACTCCGATCCTGCCGCGCGGGCGACCTCCGCGAGCCACGCGCGACGGAAAGTGTCGCTCTCGAAGGCACCGTGCCACATCGTGCCCCACACCTGGCCGACGTTCCAGCCGTCCAGGAAGCCCTGTGCCACAGCGGGATCCGTCGCTCGCACGTCGTCAAGGGGCAGGCGTCGTGCGATGCCGTGGTGGATCTCGTAGGCCGTGTCCACGGCGTGGTCGCCCCAGGCCCCGTCGGGCCGCGCGAGCACCTTCGACGCGCCGAACTCGACGCGCACGGGCAGGTGTCCGAGGCCCGGTACGACCCCGACGCGGCCCTCGATGTCGTCCTCGATCTCGTGCCCGAGCATCTGGTAGCCGCCGCACACGCCGAGCACGGGGCGTCCGGCCGCGACGCGGCGGTCGACGACCTCAGCAAGGCCGCGCTCGCGCAGCCACTCGAGATCGCTTGCGGTCGAACGGGATCCGGGCAGGACGAGGAGGTCTGCCGCGTCGGCGACGGCCGGGTCGATCGTCACGAGGACGTCGACGCCGGGCTCGGCAGCAAGGGCGTCGACGTCGGTGGCGTTCGAGATGCGGGGCAGCCGGATGACGGCCACCTTGAGCCGGTCCCGCGAGGTCGCCGACAGTGCGGTCGAGGCCCGCCAGTGACCGACCTCGAGGGTGTCCTCGCTGTCGAGCCACACGTCGAGGAGCCACGGGATGACGCCGTGGAACGGCACGCCGGTGCGGTCGGTGATGGTGTCGAGTCCCGGCTCCAGCACTGACACGTCGCCGCGGAACTTGTTGATGACGAAGGACTTCAGGAGTGCGCGGTCGTCCTCGTCGAGGAGCGCCCACGTGCCGTAGAGCGAGGCGAGGATGCCGCCGCGGTCGATGTCGCCGACGACGACGACCGGCAGGCCGAACTCGCGCGCCAGCCCCATGTTGACGTAGTCGCCCGAGCGGAGGTTGATCTCGGCGGGGGAGCCCGCGCCCTCGCACACGACGAGCTCGTAGGCGTCGGCGAGCTCGCGGTAGGCCGCGAAGGCGGCGTCGGCCAGATGGGCCCGCCCGGCGGCATACTGCCCCGCCTCGAGCGTGCCGGCCGGCTCACCGCGCACGACGATGAACGACCGGCGGTCGGTGCCGGGCTTGAGCAGGACGGGGTTCATCGCCGTCGTCGGCTCGACCCGGGCCGCGACGGCCTGAAGCCACTGCGCCCGGCCGATCTCTCCGCCGTCGAGACAGACCATCGAGTTGTTCGACATGTTCTGCGCCTTGAACGGGGCGACCCGCACACCGCGGCGTGCGAGGGCGCGGCACAGGCCGGCGACGATGACGGACTTGCCGGCGTCGGACGACGTGCCGGCGACGAGGAGGCCGGAGGGGGCGGGCGAGGGCACCTGACCATCCTGCCGGACGAGGCCCGCCCGACACCGACGGGTCCTACGCTGCAGGCATGGAGCTGCGCCACCATGACGAGGCCAACGGCGCCCAGCGGGCCCTGCGGCGGGTCGTCGCGTCCAGGCCCGGCGCCTGGGTCTCGAAGCGCACGCTGCACCGCCTCGACCTGCTGGCCCGCCGGGTCGCGCCCGGGCGCACCGCGCCGAGCCAGTGGCTCGCCGCCGTGCCCGTCGGGATGCTGACGACGACCGGTGCCCGCTCGGGACAGCCGCGCACCGTGCCGCTGCTCGTCGTGCCCCTCGACGACGGCTGGGGCGTCATCGCCTCGCACTACGGCTCGGTGAAGCCGCCGGCGTGGTACTTCAACCTCCGCGCCCACCCGCTGGCCTCGCTCGAGGTCGACGGCGTCACGCACCGCGTCCGGGCCGAGCAGGTGCAGGGGCCCGAGAAGGAGCGCGTGCGCGAGGCGGCGCTCGACTTCTACCGCGGCTACACGGCATACGAGGAGCGCGCGGGTGGGCGCGACCTCGGCTTCTTCGTGCTGCACCCCGAGCGCGACTGAACGCGCTCGGGGTGCAGGGTCGGGCGCACGGAGTGCCGCTTCGGCCTACTCCGGGTCGCCGTCGGCGAGCAGGCGGTAGAGCTTGCGCCGGGTCTCCGTGAGGATCTCCGCCGCCTCCGCCCGCTGCTGCGACGTGCCGGTCGTGACGACCTGCCACATGCCGCCCATGACCTGGCCGACGAGGGGCATGAGGTCGTTGGTGCCGCCGGACGGCCGGGGCGCCTCCTCCTCGGTGGACTCCTCGAAGGGCCGCCAGGTGGCGGCCATCTCCTCGGCGTTCTCCTCGACGTAGGTGCGACCGGCGTCGGTGAGGCGCAGCAGCCGCCGGCCCTCGACGTCGCGGCCCTCGACGAGGCCTTCGTCCTCGAGCTGCTGGACGGTCGGGTAGACCGAGCCGGGGCTCGGCTTCCACGCGCCGCCGGTGCGCTCGGAGATCTGCTGGATGAGCTGGTAGCCGTTCATCTCGTCGCCCGCGAGGACGTCGAGGATGGCGGCGCGGACGTCGCCGCGTCGGGCGCGGGGTCCGCGACGTCCGCCGAACTCGGCGCCGAAGCCGGGTCCGCCGAAGTGGCGGACGAGGTCGGCGACCCACGGGGGTGGGCCGGGTCGGCCACGGCCGCCGGGGCCAGGTCCTCCGGGGCCGCCCCAGGGGCCTCGACCGGGTCCGAAGCCGGGGCCGTTGCCCTGGCCGCCCCAGCCGCCGCCCCAGCTGCCGTCCCAGCCGGACTCACGTCGGTGGTGGTGGTGTCCGTGCATGGTGATTCTCCTTCTACGAACGCGACTCACGAACAGTCGCGATAGGTCGACGATATATCGCGACTGTTCACCGCGCAAGCGTCTGTAGAGGACGTCCTCGAGTGGGTAAGGGCGTGGGTGGGTGTGCGAGCTCCCGAAGCGCGAGTCCACACTTCGGCCGTATCCGGGCCTCTACGACATTCGCTAGATGTCTGGATACGGACGAATCAGCAGGTCAGCGCCACGGGAAAAACTCACACTTCATTGAGGTACGGCGCTGGTTTCGTTAGCGTTCGACGACGGGGGCATGCGAATCGCCCGTGAGGAGGACTGACGTGGCGAGCACACAGGGGAGCGGCTCGGCGTCCCACATCACCGTGGACGCCCGACGAGCCAACGCGATCGCGAGGAGATCCATGAGCAACGTCCCAGCCGTTCCGCTGGGCGAGAAGCGCACGGTCCGCATCCAGTGGGCCCCATCCGCGGCTCCCCGGATCCGCAAGGAGCTCGTCGAGGACCTCGTGGCCCGCGAGGTCTCGCCGGAGGTCATCGACGAGGCCGAGATCGTCGTCAGTGAGCTCGTCGCCAACGCCATCCGCCACGCAAAACCCCTCTCCGACGGTGCGATCCGCATCCACTGGAAGGTCAAGAACAACGTCGTGGAGGTCGAGGTCTCCGACGGTGGCGGCCCGACCGCCCCGCGCCCCGCCCCGCCGACCATGTGGGCCCCCGGTGGCCGGGGGCTGCGCATCGTCCGCTCGCTCGCGCACGAGTGGGGCGTCATCGAGGAGCCCCACGGCCGCACCGTCTGGGCCTCACTCGGCGGCCCCTCGCGCCGCCGCTCGCACTGAGCCGACGGGCTGTCCGCGCCGTGTCCCTCCCCGACCCGGCGCTCGTCGTGCTCGTCGGCGCCTCCGGCTCGGGCAAGTCGACGTGGGCGGCCTCGCACTACCGCGCCGCCGAGGTGGTCTCGTCCGATGCGCTGCGAGCCGTCGTCGGCAGCGGCGAGCACGACCTCGACGCCTCCTCCGATGCCTTCGCGCTGCTCGAGCAGGTCGTCGCCGCCCGCCTCGGGCGACGCCTGACGACCGTCGTCGACACCCTCGGCACCGACACTGCCCGCCGCCGCGCCTGGCGGGACGCCGCGCTGGCCGCGGGACTCCCGGCCGTCGCCGTCGTGATCGACACCACCGCGGCCGTATGTCGTGCGCGCAACGCGGCCCGGGACCGCCCCGTCCCGGCGCGCGTCCTCACGAGCCAGCTCGCCGCTGTCGCGGCGACGGTCGACCTGCTCGAGGGCGAGGGTTGGCAGGTCGTGAGGGTCGCGCCGGAGGAGCAGGATGCAGACCGTCCAACGGCCGAACCCGCCCGCGCGCCAGTGGCATCCGCCGAGCCTTCGGGTCTGCACGGCGTCGTGCTCCAGCTCTCGCGCTTCCCCGCCGAGGGTGACCTGCTCACGTGGCTGCGCGTGATGGCTGCCGCCGCCGAAGAGGCCGGGCTAGCCGGCCTCGCTCTCATGGACCACCTCATCCAGATCCCGCAGGTGGGCCGCGCGTGGGACCCGATCCCGGAGCCGTGGGTGACTCTCGGCGCCCTGGCGGCTTCGACGACCCGTCTGCAGCTCGGCACCCTCGTCACGCCCGTCACCTTCCGTGCCCCGGGCGTCACCGCCAAGGCCGCGGCGTCGCTGTCGGCCATCACGGGTGGAAGGGCCTTCGTCGGGGTCGGTGCGGGATGGTGGGAACGCGAGCACGCGGCATACGGCCTCGGGTTCCCTTCTGCGCGAGCGCGACTCGACGCGTTGGAGCAGGGCATCGAGACGATGAAGGCGCTCTGGGCGCCCGGCACCAAGCCGTATGCCGGACAGCGGGTCTCGCTGCCCGAGACGACGTCGTACCCCCGGCCGGTCGGCGACATCCCGGTCATCGTGGGTGGTGGCGGCGACCGGACGCTGCGCATCGCGGCCCGGCTCGGCGACGGCTGCAACGTCCCGTCCGACGATGTGGGTCTCGCCAAGCTGGTGCGCTATCTGGCCCTAGTGGGGCAGACCGGCCGGGACCCGGCGACCGTGCACGCGACGGTCCTCGACCTGCCGCTCGTCGGCCGGGACCGCGACGACGTCTGGGCCCGCGTCGAGCGACATCGCGGCCGCACCCCCGCAGCGGCCTTCGCGGCCCGGCACCACGCCGGCACGGCGACCGAGCACGCAGCCCGGCTCGCGGGCCTCGCCGACCTCGGCATCACGACCGCCTTCGTCGCACCGGTCGGGCTCGGCGGTCCCGACGACGTGCTGGCCCTCGCCCCGCTCGCGACCGCGTTCGGATGACCCCAGCCCGGCCACTAGGGTGGCGCGCATGGGTAAGGCATCACGTCGACCGCGCAGCGAGCGCGCAGACCGTTCCGCACGTCCGCTTCCGGCCCCGTTCGTGGCCCGCCCCTTCGAGGGCCTGCCCAACGAGACCGACTGGGTCGCGATGCGCGAGATCGTCCCGGCCGCGACCGCCACGGTGCGCTTCGCGAAGGGCAAGGCCCCTGAGGGTGCCCCCGACGAGGTGACGATCGCGACCGTGCTGCCCCTGGCCTGGCCGGGCCTCCACCGCGAGAGCGGTGAGGTGCTCGTCGGCATCCAGTCCGGCAACGCGAGCGGCGACACGAGCCGCGACATCGCCCAGGCGATCGCGCTCGCATCCGTCGCCGAGGCCGGTTCGCCCGTGACGACGCTGCCCGTGTCGATGGCCGACACGCCGCGCCTGCAGGACATCCTCGACACCGACGGTGCCTTCGAGATGCAGCTGCACGAGGGCTTCGACTTCTGGGTCGCCGACGCCGACCTCGACGCCGACGGCAAGGAGTCGCTCGAGCGCGCCAACGAGTCGGCCATCCCGACCGTCAAGCTCGACGCCGCGCCCTCCGCCTTCTGGTGCCGCATCGGTGAGCGCACGTACGTCCGCTGGGTGCTGCCCTTCGACGAGGACACCGCGACCGGTGCCCTCGCGCGCCTCCACGCCGCCGGCGAGAGCCACCTCGGCGAGGACGGCCGCCTGCTCGGCTGCTTCCGCTCGAGCGGTCTGCTCATCCCGGTGTGGGAGGTCGACCCCGGCTCCGCCGCTGCCGAATTCGAGGACGCCGTCGCGGCGATGAAGACGAAGATCGACGCCGCGGCCGCCTCGACGGAGCCGCTCACCGCGGCCGAGCGCGGCGCCAAGGCCGGCCTCACCAACCGCCAGGTCACCCTGCGCTGAGAGGACGGGTGACGATGACGACCCCTCCGCTGTCCGTCGCCGTCGTCATCCCGGCCAAGGACGAGTCGGCGCGGATCGCCGAGACGATCCGCGGCGTCCGCACCATCCCGGGCGTCTCGGCGGTCGTCGTCGTCGACGACGGCTCGACCGACGGGACCGCCGTCATCGCCGCCCGCGAGGGCGCCGAGGTCGTGCGCCACGTCCGCAACCACGGCAAGGCCGACGCGATGATGAGCGGGCTCGGTCGTGTCTCCGGCCTGCGCCGCGTCGGGCGCCTCGACGCCAGCACCTCGGTCCTCTTCGTCGACGCCGACCTCGAGGCGTCGGCCCAGGCCGTCGGCGCCCTCGTCGGACCCGTCGCGCGCGGCGAGGCCGACCTCACGATCGCGACCCTGCCGGAGCAGAAGGGCAGCGCCGGCGGACACGGGCTCGTCGTCGGCCTGGCCCGACGCGGGATCGAGGAGCTCACCGGGTGGTCGCCGAAGCAGCCGCTGTCGGGCATGCGCTGCCTCTCGCCGGCCGCCATCGCCGCGGCCACGCCCTTCGCCCGCGGATGGGGCGTCGAGGTCGGCATGACCGTCGACGTGCTCGACGCCGGCCTCACCATCCTCGAGGTGCCCTGCGACCTGCAGCACCGGGTCACCGGCACCGACTGGCGAGCGCAGGTGCACCGAGCCGGGCAGTACCGCGACGTCGCGCTCGCGCTCGGCGTCCGCCGGCTGCGTCGCCGCCTCGGCCCCGGCTGACCGCACCCCGCCGGCCGCCGGACTGCCGTCTGGGGGCCCGCCCCACGACCGACTGCTCCGAGACGTCACGAGCGACACGGCATACCGCGTCTGTCACCCCGTCGGGGAGCAGTCGGCCGGGCGGAAGGCCGTCGTCGCGGCTCAGCGGCGCGCGGCCGCCCGGGCCGCGTCGAGGTCGGCCCGGGTGAGCACCGACCGGGTCTCGAGCCCGAGCTCGTGCAGCCGGTTGGCCCCCGGCTCGCTGCGGTCGATGGTGCAGACGACGACCCCGACGGTGGCGCCGTGCTCGCGGAGCACGACGGTCGCGTCACGGGCCGCGCCACCCGTCGTGACGATGTCCTCGACGAGGGTGATCCGTCGACCGTCCACGTCGGCGCCCTCGGCGAGCCGGCGCGTGCCGTACGCCTTGGGCGCCTTGCGGACGAAGAGCGCCGGCAGGCCGGTCAGGCTGCTCATCATCGTCGCGATCGGCACGCCACCGAGCTCGAGCCCGCCCAGCAGGTCGGTGTCGGCCGGCACGAGCGGCACCATGGCCGCGGCCACCCGACGCAGCAGCAGCGGGTCGGACTCGAAGAGGTACTTGTCGAAGTACTCCGACACGACGGCACCGGACCGGACGACGAACTCGCCCTCGAGGCGGCAGACCCGGTCGATGTCGTGGGCCAGCTGGGCCAGCGCGGCCGGCTCGTCCAGCTCGGCGTGCACGTCGGGCTGCTGGTCCATGGGGTCGCTCCTCAGATGTGGTGGCGGTCGCGGCGCCGGCGCACTGGGGCGTTGCGCGCCTCGATGGACAGGAAGTGCATGACCGCCGACACGACGAGCGGCACCGTGAAGATCGCGGCGACCGGCGGGATCGCCGCGCCCGAGTCGTTGGTGAGGAAGCCGATGACGGCCATGATGATGACCGAGAGCAGGCCGCGTCGCATGAGCGGGGCCTCCTCGAGGAGGCGGCGCAGCGGCTCGGTGCCGAGGATGCCCGGGCGCAGCACGATCATGACGACGACGACCATGAGCGCGACGACGATGACCAGCAGCACCGGCAGGTGCACCGCCAGGGTGACGTTGGCCCACAGCTTGCGCGACATGACGTCCCAGGCGCCGCCGTCGATGACGGTCTGGAGGAAGCGCCCGGGGTGCGAGCGATCGGACTCCGGCCGGCGCCAGTCGAGGTAGCAGACGAGCCCGACGACGAGGCCCGCGACGGCCAGGACGATCGACACGTTGCGCACCGACGTCCGCCAGCCCATGACGCCCATGAGGAGGAAGCCGAGGGCGGGCACGAGCGCGATCGGTCCGCCGAAGTCGGCACCCCAGGCGGGGAGCACGTCGACGGCCAGCGCGACGCCCCCGACGACGACGACCGCGAAGACGGCGAGCCGCGGTGCGTCCCGCCTCACGAGGGCGTGCGCGAGGGCGGCGCACAGGAGGAGGACTGCGGCGGCATACAACGCGAAGGCGACGTTGCCCATGCCGTAGAAGCGGCCTCCGACGAGCGGCTGCAGCCCGAAGATCGACGAGATCTGCAGGTGTGACCCCGTGAGCAGGTCGATGCCGATGACGCCGGCCGTGATGGCCGACATCGCCGCCAGCGGCCCGAGGGCCGAGCTGCTCCACGGGCCCTGGAGGCACGCGAGGGTCAGCACCGAGCTGATCGCGAGGACGAGGACGAGGAGCAGCGCCACGAGCACGACGGTGTTCGTCGACCACCTCCACCACGGGACGAGGTTGGCGAGGAAGGTCGCCGCGGGCATCGCGGCCGACACGAGCCCGACGAGGCGCACGAGACGCAGCACGCGGGCTCGCGTGAAGCGGCGGTTCCACGGGCGGGCCCGGCGCATGACGAGCCACAGCACGAGCATCGCCAGGGCCGTGCCGACGAGCCAGATGAGCAGGAACGGCGCGACGACGTCGTGCATCGCGTCGGCCTTGGTGTCGATGTCGGTGAGCACCGTCAGCTTGGCCGCGGCCGTCGACTCGCTGTTGTTGGCCGACGGCACGACGCTGAGCGCCCGGCCGCCGATGGCGGCCTGCGGCTCGACACCGCCGCGTTGGAGGATCGTGGCCGTGATGTCGGAGAGCTGCGCGATCCCGACCATGCGCGTCGAGGCGGACGCGAGCAGGCCCGGCGCGTAGTGCGGGCCGCTCGCCGTGAGCAGCCGCAGGCGCTCCTGCTGGTCACGGTCGGCGAGCCCGGCGACGACGAGGTCGGCCCCGTTGGGCATGGCGTCCATGACGAGCTCGATGCGGCGCTCGATGCCGTTGATCTTCTCGAGGTGCCGCGTCGGGTTGGGGTCGGTCGAGCTGATGCCGCCGACGTCGACGATGCTGACTGGGCACTGCGCCAGGTCGGACACGAGGGTCGTCGCCTGGAAGGGGGAGTACTTCGCGACCTTGCCGTCGGACGTCGCGGCGGCGAGTCCGGCACCCGGCCCGACGGCCTGGATGCACGTCTTGGCCGCGGCGAAGCTGTCGCCGAGCAGGCCGAGCTGCGCCCGGAACTCCGCCTCCCGCGACGCCGCCGCGAGGGCGTCGAAACCGATGACGCGGTAGCCGGCCGTGGCATCGCCCGCGACGGGCGGCAGCGGCGTGCACTGCGGGCGGGACTCCGTCGTGTCCGGGCCGGCGGCCTCGCCGGCCGAGACCGTGGCCCAGCCGTCGGTCGGGCACGTCGTCAGCCGCAGGCTCTTGACCGACACCGACGCGGCGGATCCGTCACGGAGCAGGCCCCAGAGGATGGGGGTGTCCTCGGCGGAGACGTCGTCCCACGAGAGACCGCCGAGCCCCACGACGACGAGCGACTCACCCGGCTCGGGCTGCGTCGTGGGCGGCACGGGGACGGTGGTGCGCTTGACGTACGCGAGCGTGAGCGCAGCCACCATCACCAGGAGCAGGACGACGAGCGTCTTGACGGGGTGGCGGCGGATCACGGGTGACAGACTACAAACCGAGACTGTCCACGGAGGGCGAGGTCACGGGCTGGAATCGGAGGGCCCCGGACGACCGGCGCGGCTACCCTTGCCGATCGTGGACGCCCCGACGCTGACGACCCTGGCCATCGCGGCCGTCGCCGTCGCGCTGCTCGCCCTCGCGCTCGCCGTCGCCGCCCAGCTGAAGCTGTCCCGGGTCCGTCGCGACTTCGCCGCCCTCGGTGACGACGGCCAGACCGACATCGCGCGCGTGGCCGCCACCCAGAACCACCGCATCGACCGGCTCACGGCCGAGCTGACCCGCCTGCGCGAGCACGTGGCGAGCGCCGAGGACGACGTGCGCCAGAGCCTGCGCAACGTCGCCGTCGTGCGCTACGACGCCTTCGGTGACATGGGCGGGCGGCTGTCGTTCTCGGCGGCGATCGTCGACGACCTCGGTGACGGCATCGTCATCAGCTCGATCCACGCCCGCGGAGAGTCCCGCACCTACGCCAAGGGCATCGTCGGCGGGAAGTCGAGCATCACCCTGACCCCCGAGGAGCAGCAGGCGCTGGCCTCGGCGACCCGCCTGCCCGACCGGACGAAGGACGCGTCGTGACGCCGCCCCGCACCCCAGACCAGCTGCACCGCTTCGGCTACCTCGGGCCGCGCGGCACGTTCACCCAGATGGCGCTCGACGCCTGGGACGCCGCCGAGGGCCGTGACCACCTGCCGTTCGGCTCGGTCGACGCCGCGCTCTCGGCGCTGCGGGCGGGCGACATCGACGCCGCGATGGTGCCGATCGAGAACTCCGTCGAGGGCGGCGTCTCCGCGACCCTCGACTCCCTCGCGACGGGCGAGCCGCTCGTCGTCATCGGCGAGGTGCTCGTCCCGATCACCTTCGTCCTGTGTGCCCGACCGGGGGTGCCGCTCACCGAGGTCCGCACCGTCGGCACCCACTCGCACGCATGGGCCCAGGTGCGCGGTTGGATGGGCCGGCACCTGCCCGAGGCCGAGTACGTCCCCACCCTGTCGACGGCCGCGAGCGCCGCGGCGCTGGGGCAGCCGGGCGACGTCATGTTCGACGCCGGCGTCTGCGCGCCCGTCGCGGCCCGCAACGAGGGGCTCGAGGTCCTCGCCGAGGACATCGGCGACAACGCATCGGCCGTGACGCGCTTCGTCCTCGTCGCGCGCCCGGGCACGCTGCCCGAGCCCACCGGCGCCGACAAGACGACCGTCGTGCTCTTCCAGCGCGACGACCACGCGGGCGGCCTGCTCGAGCTGCTCGAGCAGTTCGCCGTCCGAGGCGTCAACATGACCCGCCTCGAGTCGCGGCCCACGGGCGAGGCCATGGGGTCCTACTGCTTCTCCATCGACTTCGAGGGCCACGTCCTCGACGCGCGCGTCGGCGAGACCCTCATGGGCCTGCGGCGGGTGTGCGCCGAGGTGCGCTTCCTCGGGTCCTACCCGCGCGCCGACGGCGGCCGCCCCGACGCGCGGCCGGGCACGTCCGACGACGACTTCGACCGCGCGAGGACCTGGCTCGAGGACCTGCGCGCCTGAGCCGGCGCGCGCGTCGTCGGCGGGCTCAGCCGATCGTCGCGCCCATCTTGAGCAGGAAGAGCGTCTCGTCGCCGACGACGCCGTCGTCCCCGATGCGGTTGGCCTGCTGGAAGCGCTTGACGACCTTCTTCGTCGCGGCACCGAAGTCGCCGTCGACGGTGAGGGTGCCGCCCGCGGCCCGCAGGGCTCGCTGGAGCGTCACGACGTCGGCGCCCTTCGAGCCGACCTTGAGCGTGCCGTCACCGAGCGAGCGCGAGATGAGCAGCACCCACATGCCGGCGTCGATGCGGCCCGGCTTGGGCGCCGGCCCCTCGAACGTGGACTCGACCTTCGTCACGGCCGCGCGGGTCTGGGCGCCGTAGACGCCGTCGACCGCGATCGGGCCGTAGTCGGCGTCGTTGAGGAAGCACTGGAGTGCCCGCACCGCAGGAACCTTCGCGCCGGGCTCGAGGACGGGGTATGCCGGCAGCGTCCGCTCGCACGCCCCCGCCACGCTCCCCGGGTCGGTCGGCGTCGGAGCCGGCGTCGTCGCGCTCGGCGTGGCCGACGCGCTCGGGGTGGGCTTCGTCGGCGTGAGCGGGTCGGCCGTCACGGTCGGGACGGGCTCGGTGGAGCCGGGCTCGACGGTCCCCGTCGCCGTGGCCGTCACCGTGGGTGACTCGACGGCGGACGTCGTCTGCGGGGTCGTGCCGCTGCAGGCGGTCAAGGTGAGGCCGATCACGACCATCGTTGCAGTAGAGGCGAACCCGCCCCGTCGACCGTCACCGTTCCGAACGCCTGCCATGCCCTGCACCTTGACTCCCCTGAGCTCACGTCGTGCAGTCCCTGACGTCCGCACACGTTCGAGAAGTATGCGCCGCCGGGAGGGAGCGCGCGAGCGCGACGCGCGGCGACGGCATACGTGGTCGTGCCCGTCGCGGGTCCGTCGGGTGCTCCTCCGGCGTCCGGGCAGGGGAGGGGGCGCCGGTGCTGCCAGGCCCGGCGCCCCACGGACGGGACCGCCCCCTGGAAGTCCCGAACCCCTGTGCAGGTCACCGGGCCTGCTGCCCCTCCGCAGCGCCCCGTAGCAGCCCGGTGACCGTTCCCCCTGACCACCCAGAGTCGACTCGTCCGGGCTTGATACGTCTCCGGACGAAAAAGTTCGAGAGGCCCGATGTATCAGGAAAACGAGTACGGACACTCAGTCGGGTGTAAGGGTCTTTCCAACACCATCCGCCCCTCGATGGTCCAGCAGGAGGTAGTCGATGTCAGAGTCGGGTCCCGACGCCCCACAGGGAGCGACCGGCGAGAACGCGACCGGTGGCTCCCGCCGCCCCGAACGTCCGCCCGTCCGCGCCCTCGACCCGGCCACGGCGATGCGCCTGACCGACGGTCGCCCGCCGCTTCCCGCCCTCTACCTCTCCGACCGCCTCCTCGTGCGCACGGCGCCGGGTGGGGGCCGGCCGCGAGGGCTCGAGGACCTGCGCACGGCGCTGGGCAAGCTCGAGCTCGACTTCCGGGTGACACCGCGACCCGACGGCGGCCCGCGTGACCTCGACCAGCCCGGCTGGGGCACGAGCATCACGCTCCGGCCGACCCGCTCGATCGACCCCGTCGACGCGTGGAGCGTGCTCCAGCGCCTCCGCGAGGCCGGAGAGCCGATCGCCGAGCAGCTGAGCCTCGAGCACGTCCTGCGTCCGGCCGACGGCTACTGGGGTGGCGTCGGTGGCTACTGGGGCGGCGTGGGCGGCTACTGGGGTGGCGTGGGCGGTTACTGGGGCGGCGTCGGCGGTTCCGCGCTGCAGGAGTACTCCGTGCCCGGACGAGGCGGTCGTATGCCGGTGGCCCTGGCCCTGCCCGACCCGCGGCTACGGGCCCGCCCGGTCGACCGCAACCCCGTCGTCGTCGTGCCCGACACGGCGGTCGCGGCGCACCCGTGGTTCAAGGACGGCGAGGGCGTCGTGCGGCTCGAGCTCAAGGACGGCCGGCTCGTGCCGGTGAAGACGCCGAAGCCGGTCGACCCACCGATCTCCGTGCCCGCCCCGACCGAGCCCGTCGGCCTGCTCCAGGGGCACGCGACGTTCATCGCCGGCCTCGTGCGCCAGGGCTGCCCGGAGGCGACGATCCTCTCGATCCCCGTCATGGGCGACGACGGCGTCGTCGACGAGAGCGTCATGCTCGACGTCCTCCAGGCCCTGCTCGACCGGCACGTCCACGGGCAGGAGCACGACGACGCGTCCGAGGTCGTCGACGTCCTCTCGCTCTCCCTCGGCTACTACGCCGAGGACCGCAGCTACACCTCCGGCCCCGTCGCCGACCTGCTCGACCGGTTCGCCGAGCACGGCGTCCTCGTCGTCGCCGGTGTCGGCAACGACGGCACGGACGCGCCGTTCGTGCCCGCGGCGCTCGCGGCGGCGCCACCGCAGCGCGTCACCGCGAAGTCGGTCCCACCGCTCGCGAGCGTCGGCGCGAGCAACCCCGACGGGGTGACCGTCGCGCTCTTCTCCAACAACCTCACCGTCGTCAGCGCCGTGCGGTCCGGTGTCTCCGTCGTCAGCACCCTGCCGCTCACCAACGGCATGGGCCAGCCGTCGTCGGAGGTCTCGGCTGACGGCACGGTGCGCTGCACCGTCGACCCCGACGACTACACCGGTGGCTTCGGTGTCTGGAGCGGCACGTCCTTCTCCACCCCGGTCTTCGCGGCAGAGCTCGCGGCGGCCCTCATCGACGAGGGCGGCCTGGCCGACGTCTCGTCCCCCGTCATGCGCAAGCGCGCCATCCGTGCGCTGCGCACCTGCATCGGAAGGGCGCGATCATGACGCCGACCCCCACCGCCCCCGACGGCCTCGGGACCCTCGCGGGCAAGGCGTTCGCCGCCTACCGCGCGGGCGAGCGCGAGCGGCTCTCCGAGCTCGTCGACCTCGTGACCCCCGTGCTGTGGAACGCCGCCCGGTCCCAGGGCGGTGCGCCGGCGACGTGCGAGGACGCCATCCAGACGGCGTTCCTCCAGCTCGTCGACCGGGCCGACTCGATCAACGAGCCGGCTGCGGTGCTCGGCTGGCTCGTCGTCGTCGTCAAGCGCGAGGTGTGGCGGCTGGCCCGCGGGGCCAGGCGCGAGTTCGGTGTCGAGGAGGTGCCGGAGGCCCCGGCGCAGCAGCTCGACCCCGAGGCGCAGACCATCCTCTCGGAGCGCCAGCGCGTGCTGTGGAAGCACGTCTCGACCCTCTCCCCGCGGTGCCAGGAGCTGCTCCGGGTCATCGCGTTCGCCGACCGCCCCGACTACGCCGCCATCGCGGAGTCGCTCGGGATGCCCGTCGGCAGCATCGGCCCGACCCGTGGCCGCTGCCTCCAGAAGCTGAGGACGACCCTCGGCACCGACCCCGGATGGGCGGTCTGACATGACATCTCACACTGACGCCATCGATGCCCGCGACATCGCCAACCTGGGCCACGTGCGTGACCTCTTCGCACACGCCGACCCCGTCCCGAGCGACCTCGCCGAGCGGGTCAAGTTCGCGATCACCGTCCACGCGCTGCACGCGGAGGTCGCCGAGCTGATGGACTCGGCCCTGCTGACGACGCGGGGCGCCGACGCCAAGGTCGAGCCGACACCGACCGACTCGGTGACCTTCACGGCCGCCTCGGTGAGCCTCATGGTCTCCTCCGGACCCGCGGACTCCGACGACATCGACGACGCCGACGACCGCGTGCGCGTCGACGGGTGGGTCACGACGCCGGGCGCCCAGATCGAGGCCGTGACGACCGAGGGCAGCTCGACGGTCATTTCGGATGCGAACGGGCGCTTCGTTCTGGATGATCTACCCCATGGGCCGGTGCACTTCGTCGTCACCGACCCGGGCAACGAGGACATGCGACCGGTCATCACCCCGACGATCCAGATCTGACGATCCGGCTTGACGTGGTGACCGGCCCCTGAGCGAGAGGCCGGGCGGGAGCCATCGATCTGCTCGAGAGTGCACGCACGCTGCGCGAGCAGGGTGCCGCGGACAACATGGCCGGCAGGCCGGTCGACGCGGCGCGCTCGCTGACGGCGGCCCTCGACGAGATCGACCGCGTCGCGGGCTCGGCCCCTTCGCGGGACCGGCTCGACCTGCGTTGCAAGACGCTCATCACGCTCGCCCTGACGGAGTTCATGCTGTCCGGGGTGGAGGCCGCCCTGGCCCGGCTCGCGGAGGCCGAGGCGCTCGTCGACGAGCTCGGCGACGACGCGCTGCGGGCCCGCCTCGACTACCAGCGCGCCAACATCCACGGCCGCGTCGGTGACCTCGCCTCGGCGTGGGACGGTCTCGAGGGGGCGGTGCGCAGCCTCGACGCCTTCACCGAGCGCGAGCAGTGCTCGGTGCACCTGAGCCGCGGCATGCTCGCGTTCGAGCTGCTGCGGCCGCAGGAGGCGCTCGAGTCCTTCGCCGAGGCGGCTCGCCTCGCGCACGACCTCGGCGGGGCGGCCCAGGAGTTCATGGCCCGTCACAACGAGGGGTATGCCGCCTACCTCCTCGGTGACATCCCGCGCTCGCTCGCCGGCATGGCGCTCGCCGAGGAGCTCGAGTCCGACGTCTTCAAGGGACCGGCGCGCCTCGACCGCGCCCAGGTGCTGCTCGAGGCGGGGCTCGTCAAGGAGGCCGTCGAGGCGCTGCACGGTGGCCTCGAGGCCCTCGAGGGCGACGGCCACGACCAGATGCGGGCCGAGTTCGAGCTCGCCCTCGCGCGCGCCCACCGGCTGCTCGGCCACCTCGACCTCGCGGCGTCGGCCGCGACGTCGGCCCGGGAGACGTACGCCCGCATCGGGGCGACCGCGTGGGCGGCCAAGGCGATGCTCGTCGGGCTGCTCGTCGAGCTCGACCGGCAGCGGCGCACGCGGCGTGGCCGCGAGCGCGAGGGCCGACGCGAGGGCACCGAGCACGGCGACGACGGGCGGCGCGACGCTGTGGGCCCGGACACCGAGCTGGTGCGGCAGGTCGTCGGCGTCGGGGACGCCACGGTGGCGCTCGCGGCAGCCCTGACCGCGGACGAGCTGACCGAGACGGCGACCGAGCTGGGCGACTCCGAGCTCGCCGACAGCGCACGCGTCGTCGCGGCGCAGGCACTCCTGCTCGCAGGGGACCCGGCGGGCGCCAACACGAGGCTGCTCAGCCTCGAGCGGGTCTCCACGGGCTCCCTCTCCGACGAGCTCGACGCCGCCGTCGTCACTGCCATGACGCTCGTCGCGACGGGCGACCTGACGCCGGCCCGACGCATCCTCGCGCGGGCCTCCCGTCGCCTCGCGGCCGGTCAGGAGGGCAGCGCCAGCCTCGACCTGCGTACCGCCCGCGCCGTCCACGGCGCCCGGCTGTCCGAGCTCGACCTCGAGCTCGCCGTGCCTCGGGGGAGCGGCGCGGTGCTCGAGGCCCTCGAGCGGTGGCGCAGTGCCACCGACCGGCTGCCCTCGCTGGGGCGGCCCGACGACGAGCAGCTCGCCCAGCTCACCGAGCAGCTGCGCGCAGTCCGAGGTCACCTGCGTGGGGAGGCTGATCCGGAGCAGGCGCGCGAGCTGCACGACCACGCCTCGCGCCTCGAGCGGCAGATCCGCGACCGGGACTGGGCCCTGAGCCGCAGCGGCGGAGCCTCGCGTGCCGTGCCCGTGCGGGTCCGCGAGGCCCGTGAGCACCTGACCCGGGTCGACCGCGACCTCGTGTGGTTCTTCCGTCACCGCGGCCGCATCGGTGGGGTCGGGGTCGTCGGCGGTCGCGCGACGATGCGTGACCTCATGCCGGCCGACCGTGCCGCAGAGCTCGCGCAACGCATCCGCGTCGACCTGCGGGCCGCGGCCACGCACCACCTCGGCCCGCTGTCCGGCGCCGTCTGGTCGTCGCTGCGTGCGAGCGCCACCGAGCTCGACGAGGGACTGCTGCGGCCGTGGCGCACCGACCGCGGGCTCGTCGTCGTCACGTGCCCCGAGCTGTCGGCCCTCCCGTGGGCCCTCCTGCCGTCGATGACCGGTCGTCCGTTCACGGTGGCCCTGTCCCTGACGTCGTTCACCCGCCGGGCGTCCTCCCGTGACGAGGCCACCCGCCCGGCCCCGGTCCACGTCAGCGTCGGCCCGTCGGTGCCGCGCGCATCGGGTGAGGGTCGCACGATCGTCGGCACGTGGGGCGAGGTCGCCCACCTCGCCGAGCCGTCGCGACGGGCCGAGCTCGTCGGGGCGCTCGCCCGCCCGGGTGTCGTCCACGTCGCCGCGCACGGCACCCACCAGGTGGAGTCGCCGCTCTTCTCCTCGCTCGTGCTCCACGACGGTCCCGTCTTCGCCCACGAGCTGCAGCCCACCGGTGTGCGGGCCGACCACGTCGTGCTGTCGGCGTGCGAGGTCGGGCTCACCTCGCCCCGACCCGGCCACGAGTCCCTGGGCCTTGCCCTGTCGCTGCTCTCGCTCGGCGCGCGGTCGGTCGTCGCGGCCGTGTCACCCGTGCCCGACGACGTCGCCGCCACGACGATGACGCGTCACCACGAGCTGCTCGCCTCGGGCCTCCCGAGCGACGAGGCCCTGGCCCGCGCGGTCGCCGAGACCGACGACGTCGCCGCCGCCTTCCTCAACCTCGGCGGCCAGCACCGTCCCTGAGCACGCCCCCATCCCGAACCGAACGCAGCGTTCGGTCGGGTGTGTGGCGGGTCAGGCGGCCTTGCGGCGGGCCTTGATCTCGCGGCGCTTGCGTAGCGCCATGGCGAGGGCGATCTTGCGCGCGTCGATCGACAGCTCGCGGAGCATGCCGGAGATCGGGTTCGTGTAGCCGGTGAACCACAGGCCCTTCGCGCCGCGCGCGGTCCGGCCGCCCCGCTCGACCGGGCGTCCCTTCTCGTCGAGCACCCCGAGATGCCCGATGAGGGGCTCGAGCCCCTGGCTGTAGCCGGTCGCGAGCACGACGACGTCAGGCGTCAGGCGTGAGCCGTCGGCAAGCACGACGCCGTCGCCGTCGAACTCGCGCAGCGCGGCCACCGGCTCGACGGCTCCGGACCGGATCGCGTCGATGATCCCGACGTCCTGCACGGGGATCGCGTTGTCGCGCTCGACCCGGGTCAGCAGGCCGGTGTCGGGTCGAGGGAGGCCCTGCGCCGACAGGTCGGGGGTCTGCAGGCGTCCGACGATCGGCGCCACCTTGTCGACGAAGGCCGTGGGCAGCCGCCGCACGGCGATGCCGGTGTACTGCGCGGCATACGGCCCGGTGTTGCGGCGCAGGATGTGCGGCACGGTGCGCACGGCCAGGCGTACGCGCGCGGCACCGTGCTCGACGAGGTCGACGGCCAGCTCGGTGCCGGTGTTGCCCGTGCCGACGACGAGGACGTCCTTGCCGGCGTACGCCGACCCGTTGCGATAGTCCCGAGCCAGCACGACCTCGCCCGAACAGCCCTGCAGGCCGGGCACGTCCGGCTCGCGCGGCGTGTGGTTGAAGCCCGTGGCCACGACGGCGTACGGGGCCGTGAGCGTCGTCCCGTCGGCGAGCGTCAGGGTCCACGACTCACCGTCGGCGGAGCGGTCGACCCGGCGCACCTCGGTGCCGAGGCGCACGTCGAGACGGTGGTGGGCGGCATACAGCTCGAGGTAGCGCACGACGTCGTCGCGCGCGACCCAGCGGCCCATCTCCTTGGGGATCGGGAAGCCCGGGAGGCCGGAGAGCTCGCGCGGGGTGTGCAGGTGCAGCCGGTCGTAGTGGCTGCGCCACGACGTGCCGACACCGGTGCTCCGCTCGAGGACGACGCCGTGCAGGCCGCGGGCCTTGAGGGCGGCGGCCGTCGCCAGTCCGCCGGGGCCGGCACCGATGATGTACGCGTCGACCGGGACGCTGCGCTGGGTCACCGGGCCAACGTAGCCGCCCACCCTCGACAGTTCTCGGCAAACCCCGCACCGACCCGAGCGGTGGGCAGCATGCTGGAGCCGTGACCCCTCAGTCGGGCCCGACTCCTCCCGAGGAGCAGGGAGCGGCCCCGAACATGTTCACCCGGGAGCGGATCGGTGAGGGCGGCGCGGCTCGCGTCGCCACCCTCGTCGCCCTCCTCGACGCACAGGAGCAGCAGCCGGCCGTCCGGCGGCTGCGGGCCTGGGCGTTCGAAGCCCTCGCGCCCCGGCCGGGGGAGTCCGTCGTCGACGTCGGCGCGGGTCTCGGCACGGAGCTGCGTCGTCTCGCCGAAGCGGTCGCCCCCAACGGACGCGCGGTCGGCGTCGAGCCCAACCCCGGCCTGCGCGAGGAGGCGTCACGACGAGCGGCCCTGCTCGGGTCCGCCGCGACGTTCATCGACGGTGACGCCGGGGACCTGCCCTTCGCCGACGGGGCCGTGCACGTGCTGCGCTGCGAGCGCGTCTTCCAGCACCTCGCCGACCCACTGGGCGCCGCCCACGAGCTCGCCCGGGTGCTCTCGCCCGGGGGACGCGTCGCCGTCCTCGACAGCGACTGGGGCACCGTCATCAGCCACCCCGGCGACCCCGACCTCGTGCGGCGCTACACCGAGGCCAACTGGCGACGCATGCCCAACCCCTTCGCGGCGCGACACCTGCCCAACCAGCTCCGGGCCGCCGGTCTGCTCGTCGACCACGACATCGGCTCGGCCGCGCTCGTCATGCCACCGCGTGCCCTGCTCGGCAGCGGCGTGGTCCACCGCAACGCCGACGCCGCCGTGCAGGAGGGGGCCCTGACCCGCGAGGAGGCCGACCGGCTCCTCAGCGACGTGATGGCCGCCGCCCGTGCCGGCACGGCGTTCTTCTCCGTGACGATGTTCGGGGTCATCGGCCGCAAGCCAGACTGACGGCCGGGCGCTCATCGTCGGGCGCTCACCGCCGGGACGCGGGCTCCTCGGCGCCGACGTGCTCCTCCAGCCAGGCGGTCAGCGGCCGCACGGCCCGCCACGTGTCCCTCACCTCGACCAGCGTCCGCCTCGTCGACAGCCACGCGGGGGCGCCGAAGTCGCGGGAGACCATCAGCTCCTTGTGGCGCAGCGTCGCGATGCGTGGGTGGTCGGCGGCATACCCCCGCGGGGTCGTCTTGACCTGGTCGCCCATCAGCTCGAAGCCCGCGCTGCGCAACGCCCCGAGGACGGTCTCCAGCTCGAGACCGCTCGAGGGCGCGTCGACGGCCGACCTGAAGCGCGCGGTCTGCGCCGGGCTCACGGCCCGGAAGCCGCCACCCGCCCGCAGGCCGTCGGCGCTGACCTGGACGTAGTAGCCGAGGACCGTGCCGGAGCCGACGAGCGCGCCCTGGTGGGTCTTGTACGGCGACTTGTCGGCGCTGAAGCGGACGTCGCGGTTGGGACGGAAAAGCTTGGCCGGGCCGAACTCGTCCTCGAGACCGTCGAGCAGCGCGAGCATCGGCTCGCGCACGTCCCGCTCGTAGACGTCCTTGTGCGCGAGCCACCAGTCCCGGGAGTTCACGTCCTCGAGCTCGGCGTAGAAGGACAGGGCGCCTGGCGGGAAGCCGTCGAAGGCGGACGGGGAGAGGTCGTCGGGGCGCTCAGGCGTGCTCATGTGGCGACTCTGACACCGGGACCGGGTTGTTAGGCAAGGCTTACCTGTGCTTTCCTGAATTCCGTCACGTCGCCGTGGCGTAATTGCTGAGAACAACCTGAGAGGAGGCACCCGTGCTCGCGAGCAACGCGCTCATCGGACTACGAGAAGGACTCGAGGCTGCCCTCGTGGTCGTCATCCTCGTGGCCTTCCTCGTCAAGACCGATCGCCGCTGGGCCCTGCGCCACGTGTGGACCGGGGTCGGCGTCGCCGTCGCCCTGTCGGTCGCCCTCGGCGCCCTGCTCACCTACGGCACGAAGCAGCTGACCTTCGAGGCCCAGGAGCTCATCGGCGGCAGCGCCTCGATCATCGCGGTCGTCTTCGTGACCTTCATGGTCTTCTGGATGAAGTCCGCCTCACGCACCATCTCGGGCGAGCTCAAGGGCAAGCTCGACCGGGCGCTCGACATGGGCCCGTTCGCGATCGCCCTCGTCGCCTTCCTCGGCGTCGGGCGCGAGGGCCTCGAGACGGCGATCTTCTTCTACGCCACGACCGAGGCCGCCGGCCAGGGCAACAACCAGCCCCTCATCGGCTGGGTCATCGGTCTCGGCGGCGCCGTCGTGCTCGGCTGGCTCCTCTACCGGGGCGCGGTCACGATCAACCTCGCGAAGTTCTTCCGCTACACCGGCATCCTGCTCGTCCTCGTCGCGGGCGGCATCCTCGCATACGGCATCCACGACCTCCAGGAGGCCGGCTTCCTGCCCGGCCTGACGACCCTCGCCTTCGACGTCAGCGCCACCGTCGACCCGGGCAGCTGGTACGCCACCCTGCTCAAGGGCATCTTCAACTTCACCCCCGCGACGACCGTGCTCCAAGCCATCGCCTGGGTGCTCTACGTCGGCATCGTCCTCACCCTGTTCCTGCGCCCTGCCCGCCCCGCCTCCCCGGCCCGCCCGACGCAGCAGGCCCCTGCCGTGACCCCGACGAGCGACGCGCGTCCCACCGTCGCCGCCTGAACGTCCCGTCCGGCCCCTCCGCACTCACCCCGAAGCCCTCCAGGAGAACCACCATGCCCCGCCCTGCCCTGCGCCCTGCCGCCCGCGCCGTGCGCACCGCCGTGCCCGTCGCGCTGTCGCTCGCCGCAGCCCTCGCCCTGACCGGCTGCACCGACAAGCCGGCCGCGACGGCGGGCTCCACGGCGGCCGGGGGAGCCGGGGGACCGATCACCGTCAGCGCCACCGACACGGCGTGCACGCTGAGCGCCACGACCGCCAAGGCCGGCACGGTGACCTTCCAGGTCACGAACTCGGGGAGCAAGGTCAACGAGTTCTACCTCTACGCCGAGGGCGACCGCATCGTCTCCGAGGTCGAGAACATCACGCCCGGCCTGAGCCGCGAGCTCAAGGTCGAGATCACCGAGCCCGGGACGTTCACGACCTCGTGCAAGCCCGGGATGGTCGGCGACGGCATCCGCGGCGCGTTCACCGTGACCGGCACCGCCGTCAAGGGCAGCGCCGACGCCAAGGTCGCCAAGGCGATCACCGACTACAAGGCGTTCGTCGCCTCCGAGGCCGACGAGTTCGTCACCGGCACCAAGGGATTCGTCGCCGCCGTCAAGGCGGGCGACGTCGCGAAGGCCAAGTCGCTCTACGCCCAGGCCCGCCACCCGTGGGAGGCCATCGAGCCGGTCGCCGAGAGCTTCGGCGACCTCGACCCGAAGATCGACGGACGCGAGGACGTCATCGCCGACGGCATGGCGTTCACCGGCTACCACCGTCTCGAGAAGGACCTCTGGAAGGACGGCCTCCAGAAGGACTCGGGCGCCATCGCCGACCAGCTGCTCGCCGACGTCACCGAGATCGCCGCCAGGAGCAAGACCGTCGAGCCCACCGCCCTGTCGATCGCCAACGGTGCCAAGGCCCTGCTCGACGAGGTCGCGACCGGCAAGATCACGGGCGAGGAGGAGCGCTACTCGCACACCGACCTCTGGGACTTCGACGGCAACCTCGAGGGCTCGCGCCAGGCCCTCGCCGTGCTGCGCCCCGTCATCGCCGAGCGCGACCCCGCCCTGCAGAAGGCACTCGACGCCGACTTCACCGAGCTCTCGAGCCTGCTCGCGAAGCACAAGACGGGCGCCGACTACAAGAGCTACACCGCCCTGACCGACGCCGACATCAAGGAGCTGACCGTCTCGCTCGACGCGCTCTCCGAGCAGGTGTCGAAGGTCCCCGGGGTCGTGGAGGCCACGTGAGCCCCTTCCCCGAGGAGGCCGGCGTCCCCGAGCGCGCCGACGCGACGGTCCCCGGGGCCGAGGCCGATGGTGGCGTGAGCCGCCGCCGGCTCCTCGGCGTCTCCGGGACGGCCGCGGTCGCCGGCGTGGTCGCCGGCGCCGGGACGGTGTATGCCGTGTCACGCGGTGACGCTGCCGCCGCGGCAGGTGCCCCGACGTCCACCGCAGCGCCTGCGCTCGCGCTCGACGCGGCCATCCCGTTCCGCGGTGAGCACCAGGCCGGCATCGTCACGCCGGCTCAGGACCGCCTCCACTTCGTCGCGCTCGACGTCGTGACGAAGGACCCCGCCCAGCTGCGCCAGCTCCTCGAGGACTGGACCCGCGCGGCCGAGCGGATGACCGCCGGCGCCGAGGCGGCTCCCGGCGGCCTCGTCGGTGGCGGTCCGAACCGGGCACCCGAGGACACCGGCGAGGCATACGGCCTCCCGGCGTCCGGGCTCACGATCACGATCGGCTACGGCCCGTCCCTCTTCGACGACCGGTTCGGCCTCGCGTCGAAGCGCCCGGCCGCGCTGCAGGACCTCCCGGCCTTCACCGGCGACCAGCTCGACCCGCGCCGCACCGGCGGCGACCTCTGCATCCAGGCGTGCGCCAACGATCCGCAGGTCGCGGTCCACGCCGTGCGCAACCTCGTGCGGCTCGGCTTCGGGGTCGTGGCCGTGCGCTGGTCGCAGCTCGGCTTCGGCCGCACGTCGTCGACGTCGACCGCGCAGGCCACACCGCGCAACATGTTCGGCTTCAAGGACGGGACCAACAACGTCAAGGCCGAGGAGCCCGAGGGCCTCGCGCAGCACGTGTGGGTCGCGCCCGACGACGAGACCGGCGGTGGCGCGTGGATGTCCGGCGGCTCCTACCTCGTCGCGCGCCGCATCCGGATGCACATCGAGGTCTGGGACCGGACGAGCCTGCAGGAGCAGGAGGACATCATCGGCCGGGACAAGAAGGAGGGGGCTCCGCTCGGTCAGGCCAAGGAGTTCGACACGCTCGACTTCGCGAAGAAGGGGCCGGACGGCCAGCCCGCGATCCCCGTCAACGCCCACGTGCGCCTCGCCCACGAGAGCCAGCTCGGCGGCGTCCGCATCCTGCGGCGTGGCTACAACTTCACCGATGGCTCCGACGGCGTCGGTCACCTCGACGCGGGTCTCTTCTTCCTCGCCTACATGCGCGACCCGGGCAAGCAGTTCGTGCCGATGCAGCGGGCGCTCGCCAAGGCCGACGTGCTCAACGAGTACATCGAGCACAACGGCTCGGCCGTCTTCGCCTGCCCGCCCGGCGTCAAGGACGGGGAGCACTGGGGCCAGGCGCTGTTCGCCTGACGCGGCCCCTCGGAGCGCTACTGGCTGACGCGGACCGTCAGGCAGCCGGGGCGCACGGTCGCGCTCACCTCGGTGGCCTCACCGATGACGTCGCCGTCGATCTGGACCGGCACGGGCCGGTCGGTGCGCACGCGGATCTCCTTGCACGCCTTGTGGTCCAGGGTCGGGTGACCCTTGCGCTGGCGGGTCGCGACGCGCGTCGCCACCGGCACCCAGCCGACGACACCACGCGGTGACGCGATGACGGCGTCGAGCTGCCCGTCGTCGACACGGGCGTTCGGCATGAGCACGAGACCGCCGAGCAGGCGCCCGCAGTTGCCGATGACGACCATCCTTGCGCGGCGGCGGAACTCGAGCTCGTCGTCGACCTTGACGGCGATGCGGAACTCGGGCGAGATCAGGTGCTTGAGGCCCGAGACCATGTAGGCGGGCCAACCGACCTTGGCCTTGAGGTTCTCGTTGGTGCCGGCCATGATCTGCGCGTCCATGCCGACGCCGCTCATGACGAGGAAGTAGAGCATCTCGGGTCCGGCCGGCTCGTCCGCGTCCGCGTCGTCGCCCGAGGACGTCGCCCCCAGGACGAGCTCGCCGACGTCGATGCGCCGGTTGCGACCCGTCAGCGCGACGGCCACGGCGGCCTCGAGCGCGACGGGCAGGTCGAGGTTGCGCGCGAGCAGGTTGCCGGTGCCGGCCGGGAGGATGCCGAGCGCCGTCTCGGTGCCGACGAGGGCGGTCGCGACGTTGCGCACGGTGCCGTCGCCGCCGAGCGTGCACACGATGTCGGCCCCGTCGCGGACGGCCTGCGCGGCCTGTCCCTGACCGGGGTCCTCGACGGTCGTCTCGTAGTAGAGCGGCTCGCCCCAGCCGTTGGCGAGGCAGGTGGTCGTGATCCGCTCGCGCACGGCGGGAAGGTCGGTGAACTTCGTCGGGTTGATGACGATCGCGGCCCGCTTGAGCGGAGCCGGGGCCTCGTCGCCGCTGCGGAAGTGGTCGCGCGGCGGGCGCGGGCGTCGGCGCAGGGTCGCGGTCGCCTCGGGCGCGACGCGGGTCAGGACGAGACCTCCGATGACGAGCGCCAGCACGACGAGGCCGGCGACGATCCACGGCAGGTAGTCCTTGAGCACGAAGACATACGGTATCCCCCGCACGGTGCAGTCCCCGAACTGCCGCTCACCGGCGGGCGCCACGGCCCTAGGCTGGGCGCCATGAGCGAGCCCCCCACCGACCCCGGGCCGTCGACACCCGACGACGCGGACTGGACGTGGGTCCTGACGCGTCCGTGCCCCGACTGCGGCTTCGACGCCGCGGCCGTCGAGCCCGCCGACGTGCCGGACCTGCTCCGTGACGCCGGGCAGCGGTATGCCGCGGCGCTGGGTCGCGAGGACGCGCGCACCCGTCCGGCCGAGGGCGTCTGGTCGACGCTCGAGTACGCCTGCCACGTCCGCGACGTCTGCGACGTCATGCGGGGTCGGCTCGAGCAGATCCTCGCGCGAGGCGGCGAGGTCGTCCGCTTCGCCAACTGGGACCAGGACGAGACCGCCGTCGAGCAGCAGTACTGGCGCTCCGACCCCGACGTCGTGGCACACGAGGTCACGGCGGCGTTCGAGGCCGCGGCGACGGCATACGCCCTCCCGGCGGGTACGCAGTGGGAGTGGCCGGCCCTGCGGAGCAACGGCTCGGAGTTCACGGCCCGCACCCTCGCGCTCTACTTCACCCACGACATACGCCACCACCTCTGGGATGTGAACGCATGACCCTGCCCATCGACGTGCCCCTCCAGCTGCCCGAGCCGCGCACGCCCGACCCGCACGACGCGCCCGCCATCCGGTGGGGCGTCCTCGCCCCCGGCGGCATCGCGCACGCCTTCGCCGACGCCGTGGCGGTCGGGACGTCGTCGTCGGTCGTCGCCGTCGGCTCGCGCAGCCGCGAGCGGGCGCAGGACTTCGCCGACGAGTTCTCGGTCCCGCGGGCCTACGGCTCCTACGAGGAGCTCGTCGCCGACCCGGAGGTCGACGCGATCTACGTGGCGTCGCCGCACTCCGAGCACCGCGACCACGCGCTGCTCGCCATCCGGGCCGGCAAGCCGGTGCTCGTCGAGAAGGCCTTCACCCGCAGCGCGGCCGAGGCCCGCGAGGTGCTCGACGCCGCCGCCGAGCAGGACCTGCTCGTCGTCGAGGCCATGTGGAGCCGCTTCCTGCCGCACTACGACGTCGTGCGGCACGTCGTCGAGACCGGACTCATCGGCGAGATCGTCACCGTCTTCGCCGACCACGGCCAGCGCCTCTACCCGGGTGGGCCGGCTCGCCTGTCGCAGCCCGAGCTCGCCGGCGGTGCCCTGCTCGACCTCGGCGTCTACCCCGTGTCGTTCGCCGACCTCGTGCTCGGCGCGCCGACGGCCGTCGCGGCCACCGGCACGCTGACCGACCTCGGCGTCGACGCGACGACGACGATCACCGTCACCGGTGCCGGGGGAGCGCACGGCGTGCTCTCGTGCACGATGGCCGCCGTCACGCCGGTCTCGGCCGTCGTCGCCGGCACCCAGGCACGCCTCGAGCTGTCCGGCGCCTTCTACGGTCCGGGCTCGACGATCCGGCTCGTGGGGCCCGACAACGAGCTGATCGACGAGCGCCCTGGCGGCCTGACCGAGGACGTGCGTGGCTTCTCCTACGAGGCGGCTGAGTTCGCCCGCTGCCTCGTCGCCGGCGAGACCGAGTCGCCTCTCCTGCCGCACGCCACGACGCTGCGCGTCATGGAGACGATGGATGCCGTACGCCGTCAGGTCGGGGTCGTCTACCCCGGCGAGTGAGGTGGGGGCGGGCATCACCCCCAACAGGTGATGCCCGTCGAGGTCGGCCCGACGAGGATCGAGTGTCATGACGACGACGACATCGCTCACGGCAGCCCAGGCCGACCTCGTCCGCGAGACCGAGCCCGCCCGCCTCGCCGAGCTGTCCGAGGACGAGCTCATCGAGCTGCACCAGCGAGTGCGCCGGGCCCGCACCAAGCACGTCGGCCTCTACCGGCGCCAGGCGAGCGCACGGGTCGCGGCCAAGGGAGCCCGCGGCGCGGCCCGACCCGCCAACCGCCTGAACGCCGACCGGGCCGAGGTCTTCGAGCTGGCGCTGGCACGGGTCAGTGCGCGGCTCGGCGTCGTCGCCCGCGCCGCGGCCGCCGACCTCAAGGCCGAGCGCCTCGCTGCGGCCCGTGAGGTCAAGGCCGGCACCGGTCCCGGCTCGGCGGCCTCGTCGAGCGGCGCCGCGTCGGTGCCGTCGGGCAGGCGGCGTGCGACGAAGACGACGGGCGGCCTCAAGCGTGACGCGTCCTCGCAGTCGCAGGGCGCGCGCCGACAGGCCAAGAAGGACGCCCGCTAGGTCCGGACCGGCCCGACGGCATACGCCATCGGGTGTCGCGCTCGCGTGTCCCGGAGCCCCGGCTCAGGCGCCCGTCGTGTTGGGGTCGCGCCAGCGTCGCTCGAAGGGCAGGCGCCACGTGAAGGGTGCGACGAGCTGGTGGATCTGGTTGGGGCCCCACGTGCCCGGGTCGTAGGGGCGCACGATCGGCGGGTTGTCGAGGAGCGGCTGGCTGATCTCCCAGAGGCGCTCGATGCCGTCGGCCGACGTGAAGAGCGTGCGGTCGCCGCGGGCGGCGTCGTAGATGAGCCGCTCGTAGGCCTCGAGCACCGCGCCGGCCCAGTCGGTCTCGCCCATGGAGAACTGCATCGAGAGCTTGTCGAGCTTCATGCCCGGCCCGGGACGCTTGCCGTAGAAGGACAGCGACATGCGTGACCGGTCGGCGAGGTCGAAGGTCAGGTGGTCGGGCCCGTTGTCGCCGACGCCCGAGCCCGCCGGGAACATCGAGCGCGGCGGCTCCTTGAAGGCGATGGAGATGATGCGTGCGCCCTCGGCGAGCCGCTTGCCGGTGCGCAGGTAGAACGGCACGCCGGCCCAGCGCCAGTTGTCGACGAAGCACTTGAGGGCCACGAACGTCTCGGTCTGGCTGTCGTGCCTGACGCCCGGCTCGTCGCGGTAGCCGACGTACTGCCCGCGCACGACGTCGTGCGGCTCGATCGGCGACATCGACCGGAAGACCTTGTTCTTCTCCTCGCTGATGGCGTGCGGCTCGAGCGCGGTGGGCGGCTCCATCGCGGTGAACGCGAGCACCTGGAAGAGGTGCGTGACGACCATGTCGCGGTAGGCGCCGGTGCTCTCGTAGAAGTCCGCGCGCTGCGCGAGGCCGAGCGTCTCCGGGACGTCGATCTGGATGTGGTCGATGTGGTTGCGGTGCCAGATCGGCTCGAAGAGTCCGTTGGCGAAGCGGAAGGCGAGGATGTTCTGGGCCGCCTCCTTGCCGAGGAAGTGGTCGATGCGGAAGATCTGCTCCTCGTCGAAGACCTCGTGGAGCTCGGCGTTGAGCTTGCGGGCGCTCTCGAGGTCGGTGCCGAAGGGCTTCTCCATGATGATCCGGCTGCGCTCGACGAGACCGGCCTCGGCCAGCTGGTGCACGACCGCGAGCGCGGCCTTGGGCGGCACCGACAGATAGTGCAGCCGCCTGGCGTCGGCACCGAGGATCGCCTCCGACTCGTCGACGGCGGCCCGGATCCCCTGCGGCCCAGCGCTGCCCGGCACCCAGTGGATGCGCTCGGCGAACTCGCGCAGGTCTTCGTCACTCACGTTGTGGCTGCTGTGCTCGCGCACGGACGCGAGGACGATGTCGAGGAACTCGTCGCGGGTCAGCTCGTCGAGCGAGGTCGCGACGACGCGCAGGCCCTCGAGGAGCTGGGACTCGTGCAGGTGCAGCATGCCCGGGAGCAGCTTGCGCTTGGCGAGGTCTCCGGTGGCGCCGAAGAGGACGACCGTGGTGGCTGGCATGGCTCCAGCGTGGCGCAGATCGGGCGCCAGCGGGAGGTGCGGTCCGGTCCGAAGACGCGAAGACCCACCACGGAGGCGCCAGCCGTGGGAACCTCAGCCATGGCACACGGGGCCGGGCACGACGCAGACCTGCCGGCTGACAGGGGCGCGGTGGAGTCCGCTTCGGGGCGTCTGGCGCGTCTGCGGCTGCGCGGCGAGGACACCGCCACCCGGTATGCCCGCAAGTACATGGACCTGTCGCGCCGCATCCCCGCGGCCAAGGTGCCGCTGGAGATGGCGGCGCTCTACGTCGCTCGCCAGGGCATGCTGCTCGCCAGTGCCGTCGCGTTCCGGACCTTCCTGTGGCTGCTCCCGCTCGCGCTGCTCGTGTCCGGTCTGGTGGCGGGACTCAGCCGCGCGATCCCCGGTGCGGCCGAGGACGCAGTCGCCGTCACGGGGGTGACGAGCACCATGCGCCAACAGATCACGGCGGCCCTCGAGCAGTCGACCCGCTCGTGGTGGGTGGCCGTCCTCGTCGGCTTCGTCCTCTCGCTCTGGACGACGCGAACCCTCATGCGCAATCTCGTCATCGTCAACGCGCACGTGTGGGACGCGCGGGTGCCGCGACGCACGCAACGCGAGGTGCTGAAGGCGACGCTCGTCTTCGGCGCGGCCTGGCTGGGCATCTTCCTCGGGGCTGCTCTCGTCACGAGCCTCGACCACCTCCTGCCCGGCGGCATCCTGCTCTCCTTCGTCTGCCAGGCCGCGATCTCCGGCGCCGGGTGGGTGCTCATCACGCTCCACCTGCCCGACCGGCGCCGCTCCTGGGTGGACCTCGTGCCCGGCGGTCTGCTCTTCGGCGTGGGGCTCGCCACGCTCCACGTCATCAGCCGCGTCTACCTCCCCGCCCGGATCGAGCACTCGTCGGCGCTCTACGGCTCGCTCGGCGTCGCGGGAGCCGTGCTCGTGTGGCTCCTCGTCGCCGGACAGCTCATCGTGGGCTGCGCCATCCTCAACCGGGTGTGGCTGCGCCACCAGGACCCGACCTTCGACCCGGACTTCGAGGCGTCCTTCGACCTGTCGATCGAGCCGGTCATCCGTCGGGTCGCTGAGCGGGACATCGAATGGGACCCCGAGCCGCACACCGAGAAAGCAGAGGATTCGGGCGACACCACGGCCTGAGGGGGGCTCGTGCCCCTATGCTCGGGCCATGCTCATCATCGGCATGATCCTCTTCGGCATGCTCGTCGGCGCCGCCGCCCAGCTCATCCTGGGCCGCGAGGGCAAGAGCATCGACTGGACGATGGCCATCGTCGCGGGCCTCGTCGGCTCGTTCGTCGGCGGCCTCGTCTCGAGCCTCATCGCGGGCGACGGCCTCGCGCTGCGCCCGAGCGGCATCATCGGCTCGATCGTCGGCGCCGTCATCGTGACGGCCGTGTGGCGCTGGAGCCGCACCCGCAGCGTCACCCGCTGACCCGGCGCGCTCAGAGGGCCTCCACCCGGACCCGCCCTCGCTTCACGACCCAGCGGTGGGTCAGGCGTATGCCGTCGAGCAGGCTCTCGTCGTGGCTGACGACGAGCACCGTCCCCCCGAAGGCCGCCACAGCGGCCTCGAGCTGCTCGATCGCGTCGACGTCGAGGTGGTTCGTCGGCTCGTCGAGCACGAGGACGTTGACCTCGCGGCCCTGGAAGAGGGCCATGAGCGCCCGCGTCCGCTCGCCCATCGACAGGCTCCGCGCCGGACGTGACACGTGCTCGGACCCGAGCCCGAACTTCGCGAGGAGGGTCCGCACCTCGGCGATCGGCCACTCGCTCCCCGACCTCGGGTGGGTCCCGAGCTCGCGTCGCACGACGTCGAGCACCGACGCGTCGTCGTCGAGCAGCGTTCGGCGCTGGTCGATGACGCCGACGGCCACGCGCGTCCCGAGGCTCTGGCGGCCGGACGCGAGCGGGAGGTCACCGAGCAGGGCGCCGAGGAGCGTCGTCTTGCCCGAGCCGTTGTCGCCGACGAGCGCGATGCGGTCGCCGCGGCCGACGACGAGGCTCACCGGGCCGAGCCGGAAGCCGTGCCGCTCGACGACCGCGTCGGACAGGGTGGCCACGACGTCGGCGGAGGGCCGGCCCTCGGTGATGGCGTAGCGCAGCTGCCACTCCTTGCGCGGCTGCTCCACCGCGTCGAGGCGGTCGGCGGCCCGTTCGAGCCGGCCGCCCTTCGCCGCCTGCCGGTCGGCCCGGGCCTTGTGCTTCTCGCGGATGTGCTTGTCGGGCTCCTTGCCGAGCGCGACGTTGCGTCGTCCCCGGTCGGCCCAGTCGTGCCGCTGCCGGGACTGCGCGAGCAGCGAGTCCCGCTCGGCGGCATACCCCTCGTACGCCTCCCACGCGTGGGCGCGGGCGAGCTCGCGCTGCGCGACGAAGCTGCTCCAGCCGCCGGAGTAGTGGCCGATGCGCTGCTGCTTGACGTCGAGCTCGACGACGCCCGTGGCCACCGCGTCGAGGAAGGTGCGGTCGTGGCTGGCGACGAGGATCGGACCCTCGTGCGCGGCGACGAAGTCGGCCATGAGGGTGAGCCCGCGGGCGTCGAGGTCGTTCGTCGGCTCGTCGAGGAGCAGCACGTCGTACTGGCTGAGCAGCACGGCGACGAGGCAGGCGCGGGCTGCCTGCCCGCCGGACAGCGTGCCGAGCGGGCGGTCCGACGCGACGTCGAGCCCCACGCGCGCGGCCACCTCGGGCAGCCGCTCGTCGAGGTCGGCGGCCCCGAGCGCCAGCCAGCGCTCGAGCGCCGCTGCATAGCGGTCCTCGCTGCCGTCGTCACCCGCGGCGATCGCGGCGGACGCGGTCTCGAGCTCGATGTCGGCGGCCGTGACGCCGGTGCGGCGACGCGCATACGTCAGGAGGGTCTCCGACGGGTCGGGGACGACCTGCGGGAGCCAGCCGACCGTCGCGTCGCGCGGGGCGAGGCGGATCGTGCCGGCCTCGACGGGCAGCTCGCCGACGACGGTGCGCATGAGCGTCGACTTGCCCGACCCGTTGGGGCCGACGACGGCGAGCACGTCGCCGTCGGCGAGGG
This sequence comes from Terrabacter sp. LjRoot27, assembly GCF_964254175.1. NCBI lineage: Bacteria > Bacillati > Actinomycetota > Actinomycetes > Micrococcales > Intrasporangiaceae > Terrabacter > Terrabacter sp. LjRoot27. The sequence continues at coordinate 4,271,718 of NZ_CAXUSS020000001.1, read as the reverse complement.
TCAGGTCGAGACCGGAGAAGAGGGTGCGCGCCCCGAAGGCGACGTCGAGTCCGGAGATGGTGAGGGTCGTAGACATGAGAGGTCCTGGATGGTCGGCAGGGCCCCGCGGGTGACGTCAGTCGGTCGTCGACCGGTCAGCGGCGGGCGGGCTCGAGGCATCAGGAGATCCACACGGGAGAGAAGGTATGCGGCGACCGAAGCCCGCGTCCAGCGCTTTTCCGCCGCTCTCGGGCCACCCGAACCCCGCCCCGGCGGAGTCGCGGCGGTCCGACGGGCGCCCTGCGCGCGACTGGTCCGCCCCGGCGGAGTTGTCGCGGTCCGCGGGGCGTGGACTCGCGACACAAGTCCGCCCGGGCGGAGTGGTGGTGGCGCGGCTCAGGCGAGGGCGGCGTCGTGGACGACGATGGCGATCTGGACCCGGTTGTCGGCCCCGAGTTTGTCGAGGACGCGCGACACGTGGGCCTTGACGGTCGGCACCGAGAGGTAGAGCTCGCGGGAGATGTCGGCGTTCGACAGACCGCGGCCGATGGCGAGGGCCACCTCGCGTTCGCGGTCGGTGAGGGTCTCCAGGCGGGCCTCGGCGTCCGCGCGGCGGCGGTCGCCCGCGTCGGAGCCACCTCCGCCCGTCGCGACGTGGGCCATGAGCGTGGCCGTGACGCTCGGCGACAGGATCGGCTCCCCGGCGGCGACGAGGCGCACCGCCTCGACGAGACGCCGCGGCTCGGTGTCTTTGAGGAGGAAGCCGTGCGCGCCGGCCCGCAGCGCCTGCACGACCATGTCGTCGGCGTCGAACGTCGTCAGGACGATGACCTTGAGGTCGTCACCGCGCGCACCCCGGACGGCCCGGGCCCCCTCGGACAGCAGCGATCTCGTCGTCTCGAGCCCGTCGCGGCGCGGCATCCGGATGTCCATGAGGACGACGTCGGGCCGGTGCTCGTCGACGGCCCGCTCGCCGTCGATCCCGTCACCCGCCTCCGCGACGACGTCGAGGTCCGGCGCGCCGCCGAGGATCATCCTCAGCCCGGCGCGCACGAGGGCGTCGTCGTCGACGATCACGACACGCGTACGCCCCTGGTCCCCGCTCATCGCGACCACGGTAGCCGGGCGGCGAGGACGAAGTCGCCGGCCCGGTCGGGGCCGTAGGTCAGCTCGCCCCCGGCGAGGACGGCGCGCTCCGTGAGCCCGAGCAGTCCCAGCCCGGATCCGACCGTGACGTCCGGGCGTATGCCGTCAGCCGAGTCGGTGCGCCCGCGCGGGATCGTGTTGCGCACCGTCACCCGCACCGCCTCGTCGTCGAGTCCCCCCTCGGGGGCCGTCGAAACCGTGACCCGGACGGCTGCGCCCGGGGCGTGCTTGCGAGCGTTCGTCAGGCCCTCCTGCACGATCCGGTAGGCGCCCCGCGACACCTGCTCGGGCACGTCCTCGAGGTCGCCCGACCGGTCGAGCCGGACCGTCGTGCCGCCCGACCGGGCCTCGGCGACGAGCGCGTCGAGGTCGGCGAGCGTCGGCTGCGGCGGCTGGGGCGAGCCGTCGGCGGGGGCGCCGGAGCCCGGCACGTCGCGCAGCACCCCGAGCACGGCCCGTAGCTCGGTCAGGGCCTGGTTGGCGCTCTCGCGGACGACCTCCGCCGTCTCGGAGACCTGCTCGGGCGTGAGGTCGGTGCGGTAGGCGAGGGCACCGGAGTGCATGGCCACCAGGGAGATCCGGTGTGCGAGGACGTCGTGCATCTCGCGCGCGATGCGGGCCCGCTCGGCCACCTGCGCCTGGACGACGCGCATCGCCTGCTCGCGCTCGGCCGTCAGGGCCCGCTCGTGGAGCGAGGCGACGAACGCCCGGCGCTCGCCGACGGCCCAGCCGATGGCGACGCTGACGGCATAGCTGAGCAGCCCGATGATGACGTTCGGCAGCGTGACGACCTCGTCCTCGGTCGGGTAGATCATCGAGTGGCCCCACCCGGCCACCATCCACGGCACGAGGACGACGGCGATCTCGCGCCACCGCCGCCGCGTCGAGAGGGACACGAGGGCCACGACCGACGGGCCGACGGCGACGGAGGAGATCCCGGAGAGGGCAGCCGTCGCGACGGCGACGGCGAGCGGCCAGCGGCGGCGCCACAGCAGCAACGCCGTCGCGCCGAGCCCGATCGCGACGTCGACGAGGAGCCAGTCCTTGCCGAACGTCGGCTCGACGTGGCGGTAGTCGAGCTGCGCCTGCACGGCGCCCCAGATCGCGAGCCCGAAGAGGAAGGCGATCCCGAGCCGCCACGTCTCGCCCCACACGTGGCCGCGTCGGGTGCGGGCGATCCGGGGCAGCGGCACCCGGCCAGCGTAGGCGGGGACCCGGCGTCACGGCATCCGACCAAGGTCTCGTCCCGACGGCCCCCGGACCCCCGACCCTGAGCACGGACCCTGACTCCGGTCAGGGTCGGCTACGACCTAGGTAGGGGTCGGAATCAGGCTTGTGACGGATGTGCGGGCCCCTCCTGACCCGGGAGGGTGGAGCCCATGATCACAGTGGAACGACTCACCAAGCGCTACGGCCCGTTCACGGCCGTCGACGACGTCTCGTTCGAGGTCAAGCCGGGCCTCGTCACCGGCTTCCTCGGGCCGAACGGTGCCGGCAAGACGACCGCGATGCGCGTCATGGCCGGCCTCACCCCCGCCACGTCGGGCCGGACGACGGTGCTCGGCAAGCCGTATGCCGCCCTGCCGAACCCGGGCCGCCACGTCGGCCTCCTGCTCGACGCGTCCGCCCAGCACGCCGGCCGCACCGGCCGCGAGGTGCTGACCCTCGGCGCGATCCTGATGGGCGTCGGCAAGCACCGCGTCGACGAGATGGTCGAGCTCGTCGGCCTCACCGAGAAGGAGGCGAACCGGCGGGTCCGCAACTACTCCCTCGGCATGCGCCAGCGCCTCGGTATCGCCCACGCGCTGCTCGGTGACCCCGAGGTGCTCATCCTCGACGAGCCGGCCAACGGGCTCGACCCCGCCGGCATCCGCTGGATGCGTGACCTCCTTCGCGGCTACGCCAACGAGGGGGGCACCGTCCTGCTCAGCTCGCACCTGCTCAACGAGATCGAGCGCGTCGCCGACGAGATCATCGTCATCGGCCACGGCAAGATCGTCGCGCAGGGCACCAAGGACGAGCTCCTCGCCGGGGCCGGCACCTACACCCGCTCCACCGACGACGACGCCCTCATGGCGGCGCTCGCCGAGGCCTCGATCGTCGCCCAGCGCACCCCGACGGGTGGCCTTCAGGTCGAGGCCGAGCCGATCGCCGTCGGCCGCGTCGCCGTCGCCCACCAGATCGTCCTGACCGAGCTGCGCGGCGCCGACAGCCGGGGTCTCGAGGAGATGTTCCTCGACCTCACGGCCGACGCTGCCCGAGAGGAGGTGGCGGCATGACCGCCACGACCACGACGGTGCCCACCGGGGCGCCCGTCTCCAAGAACGCCGAGTCGGCCCTGCCGACGCACGCCAAGGTGCCGAGCCGCATCGACGGCCCGCGGCCCACGACCGGGGTGCCCTTCGGCCGCCTCATCCACGTCGAGCTGCGCAAGATGCTCGACACCCGGGCCGGCCGCTGGCTCCTCATCGGCATCGGGGCGATCATCGCCATCGCCCTGACGATCATGTTCTTCAACGAGGGCGGCCAGCACGCCTTCGGCGAGTACCTCCAGGCCACGACGATGCCGATGGCGCTCATCCTCCCGGTCGTCGGCATCCTCGCCGTCACGGCCGAGTGGAGCCAGCGCACCGGCCTCGTCACCTTCGGTCTCGAGCCGCGCCGCATCCGCGTCGCCTGGGCCAAGCTCCTGTCGGCGCTCCTCGTCGGCGTCTGCGCCTTCGCGCTGGCCCTCGTCCTCGCCGCCCTCGCGCACCAGGCCGCGATCACCTTCCGCGGCATCACCGGCGACTGGTCGACGGACGCCCTCGTGCTCCTCGGCGCCGGCGGCTACGTGCTGCTCGGCATCGCCCAGGGCGTCGGCTTCGGCATGCTCTTCAAGAACACGCCGGCCGCGGTCGTCGTCTTCTTCGTCCTGCCGACCGCGTGGTCGATCCTCGGCTCGATGGTGTCCTGGCTCCAGGACGCCGCCGCGTGGCTCGACATGAACCAGACGATGCAGCCGCTCTTCGGTGGCTCGCTGACCGGTGAGCAGTGGGCCCAGCTCGGCGCCTCGGTCGCCCTGTGGGTCGTCGCGCCGCTCGCCGTCGGCATCTGGCGCCTGACCCGCGCCGAGGTGAAGTAGCACCTCACCACGAACAAGAGGTATGCCGTGTGCCTGACGGGGGCACACGGCATACCTCTGCTTGTTGCTGGGGCGAAAAGCCTTCTCAGTGGGCGGCGTTCGTCTCCGTCTCGACGATCGGGTCGTTGACGACCTTGGCGTCGTCGGCGTCACCGCCCGGGTTCTCGGCGCCCAGGCCGGCCCGGACGAGCTCCTCGATCTGCTTGCCGGTCTCGGCGTCGACGCTCTTCCAGTAGTCGAAGGCGCGCTCGAGCACCGGCGACTTCACGCCGCCGAGCAGGTGGCCGGCGACCGTCTCGGTGAACATCTGGCGCTGCGCGTCGTCCCAGACCTCGCGGACGAGCAGGCCCGCCTGGCTGAAGTCGTCGTCGTCCTCGCGCAGCGTGTAGGCCTGGCGCACCATCGCGCCGTCGGTCTCCCAGCCCTCCTCGACCTCACCGACGGTGTCGGCGTAGCCGCGTCCCTCGCTGTTGGGGGCGTAGACGGGCTGGTCGCCGCGGTGGTCGTAGGCCATCGGGCCGTCCTGCGTGTAGGTGTTGAGGCCCTCGACGCGGGGCCGGTTGACCGGCAGCTGGAGGTAGTTCGGGCCGATGCGGTAGCGGTGGGTGTCGCTGTAGGCGAAGACGCGGCCGAGCAGCATCTTGTCGGGCGAGAAGCCGATGCCCGGCACGACCGCCGACGGCTCGAAGGCCGCCTGCTCGATCTGGGCGAAGAAGTTGTCCGGGTTGCGGTTCAGGGTCATCGTGCCGACCTTGATGAGCGGGTAGTCGCTGTGCGGCCACACCTTCGTCAGGTCGAACGGGTTGAGGTGGTAGGTCTTCGCGTCCTCGTAGGGCATCGCCTGGATCGACAGCGTCCAGCTCGGGAAGTCCCCCGCCTCGATGGCGTCGTGGAGGTCGCGGCGGTGGTGGTCGGCGTCCTGGCCGGCGATGCGCTCGGCCTCGGCGCCCGTCAGACCCTCGACGCCCTGGTTGCTGTGGAAGTGGTACTTGACCCAGTGCTTCTCGCCGGCCGCGTTGATCCAGAGGAAGGTGTGGCTGCCGTAGCCGTTCATGTGGCGGAACGTCTTCGGGATGCCGCGGTCGCCCATGAGGTAGGTGACCTGGTGGGCCGACTCGGGGTTGAGGCTCCAGAAGTCCCACTGCATGTGGTTGTCGCGCAGGCCCGAGCCGCCGCGGCGCTTCTGGCTGCGGATGAAGTGCGGGAACTTCATCGTGTCGCGGACGAAGAAGACCGGGGTGTTGTTGCCGACGAGGTCGTAGTTGCCCTCGGTCGTGTAGAACTTCAGCGCGAAGCCGCGGGGGTCACGCCACGTGTCCGGGCTGCCCTGCTCACCGGCGACGGTGGAGAAGCGCGCGAGCATCTCTGTCGTGACGCCCTGCTGGAAGAGGGCGGCCTTCGTGTAGGCCGACACGTCCTCGGTCGTCTCGAACGTGCCGAAGGCGCCGGAGCCCTTGGCGTGGACGTTGCGCTCCGGGATGCGCTCGCGGTTGAAGTGCGCCATCTGGTTGAGGAAGTGGTGGTCGTGCAGCAGGATCGGGCCGTCCGGACCGACCGTGAGCGAGTTGCGGTCACTCGGCGCGGGTGCCCCGGTCTCGGTGTGCGACCCGAGTCGCGCCTCCTCGCTCGGTGCCGTCTCGATGGACTCGCGGGACTTCGTGCTCTCACTCATGTCTGCTCCTTCGACGTCTGTACAGGGGCCATACCCAGTCGGCACGAGCGGTCCTAGAGTCAGGACATGAGGCTGCGCCGTGTCGTCGAGGCCCGGCCGGCGCTGCTCGCCGTGTCGGTGGGGCTCGCGGTCCTCTCGGTGCTCGGCTCGGCGGGGTGCACGGCGGGCGGGACGCTGGGCGTGTCGCCGACGGGCGGCGTGTCCGCGGGCAGCGCGACCCCCGAGGTCTCGCTGACCCGGATCGACCCCGGGCCGCCGCCCGTCGTGACGGTCCCGCCGCCGGCGGCCGGTGAGGTGGCACGGGTCGTCGTGACGAAGCAGGGCTCGGCCAAGGCCTTCCGCAACGTGCCCGGTGTGCCCGTCGCCGAGGGCCGCACCTACACGGTCGAGGTGGCCTGTGCGGCCGGTCGGGCGACGGAGGGGTCGAGCTACGCCGTCTACGACGCCGCGCCCGGCACGTGGGGGCACGGTGAGCCGCTCTACTCGCGGCCGTTCGTCTGCGACGGCGCGGTCCAGCGGACCGTGCACCTCGGGCTGCCGGTCGGACGGGTTCAGATCGACGTCCGCGGCCTCCCCGCCGACGCCGTCACGGCATACGCCCTCATCCGCCCCGAATAGTCGAGTGGCCCCGCCGTCCCACGGCCCCCACCCGCCGAGCCCTTCCCCCGTCGAGTGGCCCCGTGACCCCACGAGGCCACCCGATCTCCCCGTCGAGTGGCCCCGCAACCACACTCGTCGCGTGACGGGTGTGACGGCGGGGCCACTCGAGCGCTGGGGTTGGTGTGACGGCGGGGCCACTCGACGTGGGGGGGGCGGGGCGGATCTCGGTCGTGGGGGACCGGCGGGCGTGGATAGGCTGGCCCGCGTGATCGACATCAAGCTCGTGCGCGACGAACCCGACCGGGTCCGCGCCTCGCAACAGGCCCGTGGAGAGGACCCGGGGATCGTGGACGCGATCCTCGCTGCCGACGAGCGCCGCCGGTCGTCCCTCGGCGAGTACGAGGCGCTGCGCGCCGAGCAGAAGACCGTCAGCAAGTCGGTCGGTGCCGCGATGGGCGCCTTCCAGAAGGCGAAGAAGTCGGGCGCCGACGACGCCGCGCACCTCGAGAAGGTGGCGCACGAGGCCCGCACGCACGCCGCCAAGCTGAGCGAGCAGGTCAAGGCCCTCGAGTCGACGGCCGACGAGGCCGACGCCGAGCTCGACACGCTGCTGCGCCGCGTCGGCAACGTCATCATCGACGGCGTCCCCGTCGGCGGCGAGGACGACTACGTCCTGCTCGAGACCGTCGGCACGCCGCGCGACTTCGCGGCCGAGGGCTTCGAGCCGCTCGACCACCTCGCGCTCGGCGAGAATCTCGGCGCCATCGACATGGAGCGCGGCGCCAAGGTCGCCGGCGCGCGCTTCTACTACCTCACCGGCGTCGGAGCCCTGCTCGAGCTGGCGCTGCTCAACATGGCGATCGCCCAGGCCACGGCCTCCGGCTTCACGCCGATGATCACGCCGACGATGGCGCGCACCGAGATCATGGCCGGTGCCGGCTTCATCGACGCCCACGACGAAGAGGTCTACAAGCTCAAGGACGACGAGCTCTACCTCACCGGTACCTCCGAGGTGGCGCTCGCCGGCTTCCACGCCGACGAGATCATCGACCTGTCGGACGGTCCCAAGAGGTATGCCGGGTGGTCGGCCTGCTACCGCCGCGAGGCCGGGTCGCACGGCAAGGACACCCGCGGCATCATCCGCGTGCACCAGTTCCACAAGGTCGAGATGTTCAGCTACTGCCGTCCCGAGGACGCCGAGGCCGAGCACCAGCGGCTGCTCGGCTGGGAGCGCGAGATGCTTGCCAAGATCGAGGTGCCCTACCGCATCATCGACACCGCGGCCGGCGACCTCGGTGGACCCGCGGCCCGCAAGTTCGACTGCGAGGCGTGGGTGCCGACGCAGGGCAAGTACCGCGAGCTGACGTCGACGTCGAACTGCACGACCTACCAGGCGCGCCGGCTCAACACGCGTGAGCGCGACCCGAACGGCTCGGGCACCCGCGCCGTCGCCACGCTCAACGGCACGCTCGGCACGACGCGCTGGCTCGTCGCGATCCTCGAGAACCACCAGCAGGCCGACGGCTCGGTCCGCGTGCCCGAGGCCCTGCGCCCCTTCCTCGGCATGGACGTGCTCAAGCCGCTGTCCTGAGGCCTGCACCTGCCGGTCGGCGGGACGATGTCAGAGCTGGCCCGTGACCTTGTCGAGCGTCTCCATGTTGGCTCGGACCGACTCGGTGTCGTGCAGGGGAGACTCGAGCAGGCCCTCGCCGATGCAGCGGGCGGCCTCGAGCGCGGAGTGGAAGAGCGCGCCGTGGCCGATCGGCTCGGGGTCGGTCCACGTCACCGTCCGTGACCCGTCGGCCGACGTGACGACGACGTCGCCGGGCATGAAGAACGGCCCGGGCAGCGTCAGCGTGGCCTCCGTGCCGGCGATCGTCGCTGACGTGGGCGTACGCGTGAGCAGCGTCGAGTGCAGCACGCTCGTCGCGTCGTCGGCATGGGTCAGGAGCACCGCGGCCTGGCCGTTGACGCCGGACGCCGTCATCTCACCGGATGCCAGGACCCGCGTGGCCGGCCCGAGGACCCACGTCGCGAGTGTCGTGACGTAGGTGCCGAGGTCGAGGAGCGACCCGCCCGCCATGGCCGGGTCCAGGATGCGGTGCGGCGGGTCGAAGTGCTCGCCGTGGTCGGCGAGCACGGTGCGCACGTCCCCGAGCATTCCGGTCTCGAGCACCTGCCGCACGACGTCGAAGCGCGGCAGGAAGAGCGTCCACATGGCCTCCATGCAGAAGACCCCGGCCGTGGCTGCGGCGTCCGAGATCGACTGTGCCTCAACGGTATCCAGACCCATCGGCTTCTCGACGAGCACGTGCTTCCCCGCGCCGACGCCCAGGAGAGCATGGGTCAGGTGCACGTGGTGCGGCGTCGCGACGTAGACGACGTCGACGCCAGGATCGGCGACGAGGGCCTCGGGGCTCCCGTGCGCCCGCAGCCCACCCACGCCCCGGGCGAACGCCTCCGCCGAGGCGTTCGTCCGCGACCCGACGGCCACGACCTGCTGGGTCGTGGAGGCCCGGAGCGACGCGACGAAGCGCTCAGCGATCCACCCGGTGCCGAGCACGCCCCAGCGCAGGCTCGGCACCCTGTCGGGGGACGGTCGGCGCGGGGCCGGGAGGGCGTCGGGCAGCGAAAGGGACGACACGGCATACCTTCTCGGGGGTCGGGCGCCGTGACGGGACCGGCGCGGTCAGCGCTCGTCGAGCATGACCTCGATCGAGTAGTCCTGGGCGCGGTAGCAGTGGTCGCCGTACTCGACCGGGCCGCCGACCGCGTCGAACGCGGTGCGCGACATCGTGAGGACCGGCTGGGACGGCGTGAGGTTCAGGTGCTTGCGCTCGCTCGCCGACGGCTGCCGGGCGCCGATGCGCTGGTGGGCGACGACGGGCTTGCCGCCCCGCGCGCGGAGGAGGGCGTAGAGGCCGTCGTGCTCGAGGTCCTCGCAGCTGATGTCGGAGTAGGCCGGCGGCAGCCAGTTGCGCAGGATCGCGAGCGGCCGGTCGCCGTCGAGACGGAGCCGGACGAGGCGCAGCAACGGCGTGTCGGCCGGGAGGCCCATCGCCGTCGCCGCGACCTCGTCGGTCGTCACCTCGTGCGTCAGCACCTCGGTGCGAGGGTCCCCCGAGCCCTCGCGCCGCAGGTCGTCGTAGAGGCTCGTCAGCTCGGCCCGCCGGTGGATCTGGCGGCCCGCGACCGTCGTGCCGAGTCCGCGCCGCCGGAGCAGCAGGCCCTGCCCGACGAGCTCCTGGATCGCGCGCCGCACCGTCGGCCGGGAGAGGCCGAGCCGGTCGGCCATCGCGACCTCGTTCTCGAACGGGTCACCCGGCTGGAGGTCGCCGTTCGCGATCGCCGCGCTCAGCTGCTCGGCCAGCTGGTGGTAGAGCGGGACCGGCGTCTCACGGTCGATGCGGACGTCAACGGGCTTGGGCATGGCCGCAGACTAGCGAGACGGAACGGGCCTGCCGGGATGTGTTCATGTCAGCACACCCTCGTGTCATCACCTCGGGCTCTTGACGACGAGGACGGGCACGTCCGAGTCGAGGATGAGGTTCTGCGCCACGCTGCCGAGGAAGGCCTTGCCCATCGGCGAGCGGCGCCGGGCCCCGATGACGAGCAGGTCCGGACCGAGCTCGCGCACGGTCGCGAGGATCGCCTCCGAGACGTCCGCGATGTCCTGACCACCGGGGACGAGACGCACGTCCCACTGGAGGTCGGGCAGGCACGCGGCCTCGAGGGCGTTCTCGACGGCGTCGGAGATGCCGGCCTTGTTGGCCTCGGCGATGTCGTTGTCGAGCGACTCGACGACGTGGACGACGAGGAGGTGGGTCCCGCGGTATGCCGCCTGGCGGGCTCCCTCCTGCAGCGCGAGCGCGCTCGAGCTGCGGGTGTGGTGGGCGACGGCGACGCTCATGACGCCACCCCCCTCACTTCTGCAGCTCGTGCGAGAGCTCGGTCAGCTCGTCGCCGCCGGCCATCTGGCGGGTGAGCTCGTCGAGACCGACGTCGGCGCGCTTCTTGTCGAGCACGGCCTGGCCGAGCTTGAGGATGACGAAGTGGTTGCCGACGAGGTACGCGTGGTGCGGGTTGTGGGTGATGAAGACGACGCCGAGGCCGGCGTCGCGGGCCGCAGCCGTGTACTTGAGCACGACGCCGGACTGCTTGACGCCGAGGGCGGCGGTCGGCTCGTCGAGGATGAGCACGCGGGCGCCGAAGTAGACGGCCCGGGCGATCGCGACGCACTGGCGCTGGCCACCCGAGAGGGTGCCGATCGGCTGGTTGATGTCCTTGACGACGACGCCCATCTTGCGCAGCTCCTCGTCGGCGATCCGCTTCATGTCGGCGATCCGGAGGGTGGCGAACGGGCCCCTGCCGCTCGTCAGCTCGGAGCCGAGGAAGAAGTTGCGCCACACCTCCATGAGCGAGACGACGGCGAGGTCCTGGTAGACGGTCGCGATGCCGTGGTCGAGGGACTCGCGCGGCGAGGAGAAGCTGACCTCCTTGCCGTCGACCTTCATCGTGCCCTCGTTGTGCGGGTGCAGGCCGGCCATGATCTTGATCAGGGTCGACTTGCCGGCGCCGTTGTCGCCGAGGACGCAGGTCACCTCTCCGGCGCGCACCGTGAGGTTGATGCCCTTGAGGGCGCGGATGGCGCCGTACGTCTTGCCGACGTCCTTCATCTCGATGAGCGGCTCGCCGGAGTGGAGCCCCGGGTCTGCGTGCTCGGACAGGGTGTCAGTCATGTCAGCCCACCTTTCGGGCGGTCGAGAGCTTCTTGACGTAGAGGTTGACCATGACGGCGAGCAGGAGCATCACGCCGAGGAAGGCCCGGAACCAGTTCGGGTCCCAGCCGGCGTAGACGATGCAGAGGCTCGTCATGCCGAAGATGAACGCGCCGATGGCCACACCGATCGCGTTCCCGAAGCCGCCGGTGAGCAGCGTGCCGCCCACGACCGCGGCGATGATGTAGAGGAACTCGTTGCCGATGCCGTTGCCGGCCTGGAGCGTGTCGAACTTGTAGAGCGTGTGCATGCCGACGAACCAGCCGAGGAACGACACGGTCATGAAGAGGCCGATCTTGACGGCCTTGACCGGGACGCCGACGGCGCGGGCGGAGTCGGCGTTGCCGCCGACGGCGTAGATCCAGTTGCCGATCTTGGTGCGCTGGAGGACGAAGGCCGACAGGGCGACGAAGAGGAACCACCAGAGGACGGTGATCTCGACGGTCACGGTGCCGATCTTGAAGCTCGACGCGAAGATCGCGTCGAGGGTCTTGTAGCCGTCCATCTGGTTGATGTTGGGCGTCGAGACCGAGCCCGTGACGAGCTTGGTCACGCCGAGGTTGGCGCCCTGCAGCACGAAGAACGTGCCCAGGGTTATGAGGAAGCTCGGTATGCCGGTCCTCACCACCAGGTAGCCGTTGAGGAAGCCGATGACGAGGCAGAAGACGAGGGAGAGCACGGCGCCGACGACGAGGTTGATGCCGAGCTGGTAGCAGAACATCGCGTTGACGAGCCCGGCCGTGGTGACGATGACGCCGGCGGAGAGGTCGAACTCGCCGCCGATCATGAGCATTCCCACGGCGACCGCGACGATCCCGATGGTGGAGGACTGGTAGAGCACGGTGAAGAACGACGCGGGTGACCTGAAGGCCGGGGCGACGATGAGGAAGAAGATGAAGATGACGATCGCCGCGACGAGCGCCCCGACCTCGGGGCGGGCGAGCAGGCGGTTCGACCAGCCGAGCGTGACCCGGTTCGACGCCTCGGCTGGTGCCGAGGGGGGAGTCTTGGTGGTTTGACTCATGGACCTCTCCGATCCGTTTGACGAGCGAGGAGTGAAGTGCGAGAGGGCGGCCGGCCCCGGTTGCCCCGGCCGGCCGCCCCGGTGGGTCAGCGCGTGTTGTTCTTGGCGAACGGGAGGATGACGCCGATGTTCTTGGCGTCGACGAACGACGGTCCGGTCAGGACGGCGAGGCCGCCACCGATGTCGTTGCCGTTCTTCTTGTTGAGGTAGAGCGACTGGATCGCGAGGTAGCCCTGGACGTAGGGCTGCTGGTCGACCGAGAACTGGATCTTGCCGTCCTGGATCGCCTGGGCGGCGTCGACGTTGAGGTCGAAGGTGGCGAGCTTGGCCTTGCTGCCGGCCGCGTCCATCGCCTTGAGGGCGTCGAGAGCGATCGGGGCGCCGAGCGTGACGATCCAGTCGATCGAGCTGTCCTGAGCGAGCTTGGCCTGCAGGGCCGAGACGACCGAGGGGTCGTCGGCGCCGTTGACCTGGATGTTCTCGGTGGCGGGTATGCCCTTCTTGACGCCGGCGCACCGGGCCTCGAGAGCGACCGAGCCGGCGGCCTGGATGACGCAGAGGACCTTCTTGCCCCCGGCGGCGGCGATGCGCTTGCCGGTCGCCTCACCGGCGAGGTTCTCGTCGGAGCCGAAGTACATCTTGGCGCCGACCTGCTGGTACTGGTCGATGCCGGAGTTGAAGGCGACGACGGGGATGCCGGCGTCGTCCGCCGACTTGACCGCACCGGCGAGGGCGTCGGGCGTGGCGAGCGTCGTGGCGATGCCGTCGACCTTCGAGTCGACGGCGTTCTGGATCAGCGTGGCCTGCTTGGCCGGGTCCGGGTCGTTGGAGTACTTGAGCGTGATGCCGCTGTTCTTCGCGGCCTGGGTGGCACCGGCCTTGATCTTGTCCCAGAAGGTGTCGCCCGGGGTCTCGTGGGTGACCATGGCGAACGTGTAGCCGGAGTTGTCGCCGGCGCCGCTGCCGCTCCCGGCGTTGCCGGTGCTGGCGGGGGCGCCGCCGCCGCTGCACGCCGCGAGGGCGAGGGCTGCGGCCGTGGCCATGCCTGCTGCGACGGTCAGGCTCTTGCGAGTCCGAGTCGGAGTCATCGTTGAATCCTTTCGTTGCGTCGCGGTGGCCCGGTCGCCGGAGTGGCGCGACGTTCTGTGACGGTGAGCCCGTCGATCAGGGTGGAGCCCGTATGCCGTGTGCCGCCTGGCACGTGAGGTGCGGGCTGGAGGGGTGTCGGGTCGTGGCGACCCGGCCGGTGCGCCTGTGGTGCGCGTGGCCTGAGGGGTCTGGCTGCGTCGCGTCCGGTGGGGACGGTGTGGGGCGAGGTCGTCGCCCGGAAGGTGTGCGGGGATCTCGGCGGGCTCCGGCGACGTGGTGGGTCACCGTGCTCGCACTGGCTCCTCCGTCGCGGGCGGACATCGGTGCGATGTCTGCCGGTCCCGGCGTCGGTGCCAGCGATTGGAGGATGCTCCCTCTCCTGCAGTGCTGTCAAGAGATTGATCAAACATCAGAATGTCCTAACATTTGCTTGACAGGGCGAGGTGCACGGCACGACCATCGTTCTCGTAGGGACGACGACGTCGAGGCGCTCGCCGACCGGACCCCGCGGCGACCACCCCACCGGAACGCCGCCCACCGCGATCACCCAAGGGAGTGTGCACATGCGCATCGGACTGGCCGGAGTCGGCCGCATCGGGGCGTTCCACGCCGAGACCCTCCGCGACCTGTCCGACGTCGACGAGGTCGTCGTCGCCGACCTCGACGCCGACGCCGCCCGCGCCGTCGCCGACAAGCTCGAGGTCGGCTTCGCCGCCTCGCCGGCCGAGCTGCTCGCCCAGGGCGTCGACGGCTTCGTCATCGCCACCGCGACGCCCGGGCACGCGCCCCTCATCCGCCTCGGTCTCGAGGCCGGCGTCCCGACCTTCTGCGAGAAGCCCGTGGCCGCCACGCTCGACGAGACGATGGACCTCGCGCGGCTCGTCCGCACGACGAGCACGCCCGTCCACGTCGGCTTCCAGCGACGCTTCGACCGCGGCTACCAGCGCGCCCAGCAGGCCGTGGCCGGTGGCGAGCTCGGCTTCGTCCACAGCATCCGGGCGCAGACGCACGACCAGGCGCCGCCGCACGCCGCCTACATCCCGACGAGCGGCGGCCTCTTCCGCGACTGCTCGATCCACGACTTCGACATCATCCGCTTCGTCACCGGCCGCGAGGTCGCCTCGGTCTACGCGACCGGCGCCAACAAGGGCGCCGCGTTCTTCTCCGAGGCCGGCGACGTCGACACCGCCGCGGCCGTGCTCACCCTCGACGACGGCACGCTCGTCAACCTCTCCGCGACGCGCTACAACGGCGCGGGCCACGACGTGCGCATGGAGGTCCTCGGCAGCGACGGCACGATCGGCGTCGGCTACGACGACTCGCTCGCCGTCACCTCCGCCGAGCCCGGCGCCACCTACCCGGTCGGCCCCCGCCACTGGTCGTTCATGGAGCGCTTCCTGCCGGCCTACCGCGCCGAGCTGACGGCCTTCGCCGCCGTCGCCCGCGGGGCGCTCGCCTCGCCGTGCACCGTCGACGACGCGCTCCAGGCCTTCCGGGTCGCCGAGGCCTGCGAGCTCTCCCGGAGCGAGGGTCGGGTCGTCTCGCTCGACGAGATCCCGAGCCTGTGAACGTCGTGGACGCCATGGACACCACGACCCCGGCAGCCGGCGACACGGCATACGACACCCCCTCGGGCACGGCCTACGACGTCGTCGCGATCGGTCGCACCGGCGTCGACATCTACCCCCTCCAGCACGGGGTCGGCCTCGAGAAGGTGCGGACCTTCGAGAAGTTCCTCGGCGGCAGCGCGACGAACGTCGCGGTCGCGGCGGCTCGCCACGGCCACCGCACCGCGCTCGTCACGCGAACCGGGCAGGACGCGTTCGGCCGCTACGTCCACGAGGCGCTGCGCGACTTCGGCGTCGACGACGCCTTCGTCTCCGCCGTCGCCGGGCCGCCGACGCCCGTCACCTTCTGCGAGGTCTTCCCGCCCGACGACTTCCCCCTGTGGTTCTACCGCTACCCGATCGCCCCCGACCTCATGATCGAGGCCGACGAGCTGCCGCTCGACGCGATCCGCGACGCCGGCGTCTACTGGGCGACCGTCACGGGCCTGTCGCAGGAGCCGAGCCGGGCTGCGCACTTCCGCGCCTGGGAGGCCCGCGGCCGCCGCACCCACACCGTCCTCGACCTCGACTACCGCCCGATGTTCTGGTCCGACCCGGCCGAGGCGAGCGAGCAGGTCGGCCGCGCGCTCGACCACGTGACCGTCGCCGTCGGCAACCGCGAGGAGTGCGAGGTCGCCGTCGGCGAGACCGATCCCCAGCGGGCGGCCGACGCGCTGCTCGAGCGCGGCGTCGAGCTCGCCGTCGTCAAGCAGGGACCCAAGGGGGTGCTCGCCGCGACCCGTGACGAGCGCCTCGAGGTCCCGCCCTTCCCCGTCGACGTCGTCAACGGCCTCGGTGCCGGCGACGCGTTCGGCGGCGCACTCTGCCACGGCCTGCTCGAGGGCTGGGACCTCCGGCGCGTCCTCGAGTTCGCGAACGTCGCAGGTGCGATCGTCGCCAGCAGGCTCGAGTGCTCCACCGCCATGCCGACCTCCGCCGAGGTCGACGAGCGCCTGGCCACCGCCGGCCGGCAGGCCTCACCGTTCGCCACCACCGCCGAGGAGGCGCGATGACCACCACGCAGCACGAGCCCGCCGTCCGCCCGACCGTCCGCGTCGCCGACCTCACCGAGATCCGCGTGCGCGAGCCCGGGCGCATCGCCGAGGCGTGGGCCGCGCGCCGCCGCCGTCCGCTCGTCCGCGAGGACGGCCGGATGCTCCTCGTCGCCGCCGACCACCCCGCGCGGGGCGCCCTCGGCGTCCGCGGTGCCGGCGCCGCGATGGCGAGCCGCAGCGACCTGCTCGAGCGCCTCGTCACCGCCCTCCAGCGGCCCGGCGTCGACGGCGTCCTCGGCACGCCCGACGTCCTCGACGACCTGCTCCTGCTCGGTGCGCTCGACGACAAGGTCGCCATCGGCTCGATGAACCGCGGCGGCCTCCAGGGCGCCACCTTCGAGCTCGACGACCGCTTCACCGCCTACACGGCGGCCGAGATCGCGGCGCGTGGCATCGACGGCGGCAAGATGCTGACGCGCATCTGCCTCGACGACCCGGGCACCGTGGCCACCCTCGAGGCGAGCGCCCACGCCGTCACCGAGCTCGCGGAGCACCAGGTCATGGCGATGGTCGAGCCGTTCCTGTCGACGCGCGAGGGCGGGCGGGTCGTCAACCAGCTCGACCCGGACGCGGTGATCAGGTCGGTCCACATCGCCGCGGGCCTCGGTGCCTCGAGCGCCTACACGTGGCTCAAGCTGCCCGTCGTCGACGAGCTCGACCGGGTCATGGACGCGACGACCCTGCCGACCCTCCTGCTCGGCGGCGACCCGCAGGGCGACCCGCAGGACACGTACGCGTCGTGGGGCCGGGCGCTCGACCTGCCGGCCGTGCGCGGTCTCGTCGTCGGGCGCGCCCTGCTCTTCCCGCCCGACGGTGACGTCGCGGCGGCCGTCGACATCGCCGCCGAGCTGGTGCACGGGTCGGTGCAGGGATCGGTGCAGGGATCGGTGCACGGGAGCGGGGTCGGCGCGTGAGCGACAACGAGCGCTGGGTGCGCCCTCTCGGGAGCGCCCGCACGACGGAGTGGTCGGTCGTCATCGACGACGCCGTCGACGGGTGGTCGCACACCCGGTTGTATGCCGCCGAGCTGACTGCCGGTGAGAGCCGCACCATCGCGGCCGGCGAGTGGGAGCACGTCGTCGTGCCGCTCTCGGGATCGGTCGCCGTCACGGCGCTCGACCCCGAGGGGCTCGAGCACCAGGCCGTCCTCGCCGGCCGGGACTCGGTCTTCGCCGGGCCCACCGACGTCGCCTACGCCACGCGTGACTGCGACGTCACGGTGACCGCCGAGGGCGGTCCCGCCAAGGTCGCCGTCTGCGGCGCCCGCGCGGCGCGACGGCACACGCCGCCGTTCCGTCACGTGGGCGTCGCAGACGTGCCCGTCGAGCTGCGCGGGGCCGGTGTCGCGTCCCGTGAGGTGCGCAACTTCGGCATCCCCGGCGTGCTCGACGCCGACTCGGTCATCGCGTGCGAGGTCGTCACCCCCGGCGGCAACTGGAGCTCCTACCCGCCGCACAAGCACGACGAGGAGCGGCCCGGCGTCGAGACCGAGCTCGAGGAGATCTACTACTTCGAGGTCGCCCCGTCGTCGGGAGCTCCGGAGGTGGCGGGCACGAACCCGGTCGGCTACCAGCGGGTCTACGGCACCGACGAGCGGCCGATCGACGTGCTCGCCGAGGTGCGGTCGGGTGACGTCGTCCTCGTGCCGCACGGCTGGCACGGGCCGGCGATGGCCGCGCCCGGCTACGACCTCTACTACCTCAACGTCATGGCCGGCCCGGGCCAGCAACGGGCCTGGCTCATCTGCGACGACCCGGCACACGGCTGGGTCCGCGACACGTGGTCCGACCAGCCGGTCGACCCCCGACTTTCCCTTGGAGGTGCTCGATGACGAGCGACACCCAGACCGTGGGCGGCACCACCGTGCGCCTCACCGTGGCCCAGGCCGTGGTGCGCTTCCTCGCCAACCAGTGGAGCGAGCGCGACGGCGAGCGGCAGAAGCTCTTCGCCGGCTGCTTCGGCATCTTCGGCCACGGCAACGTCGCCGGGATCGGCCAGGCCCTGCTCCAGAACGAGCTCGCCGCCAGTCATGAGTCCGTGGAGCGACTGCCTTATGTACTGGCCCGCAACGAGCAGGCCATGGTCCACACGTCCGTCGCCTACGCACGCCAGAAGGACCGCCTCCAGACGTGGGCGTGCACGGCGTCGGTGGGCCCCGGCTCGACGAACATGCTCACCGGTGCGGCGCTCGCGACGGTCAACCGGATCCCCGTGCTGCTGCTGCCGTCCGGCACCTTCGCGACGCGCGTCAGCGCCCCCGTGCTCCAGGAGCTCGAGCAGCCGTATGCCGCCGACGTGACGGTCAACGACGCCTTCCGCCCGCTGTCGAAGTTCTTCGACCGGGTCAGCCGGCCCGAGCAGCTGCCGTCGGCGCTGCTCGGTGCGATGCGGGTGCTCACCGACCCCGTCGAGACGGGCGCCGTGACGATCTCCCTGCCGCAGGACGTGCAGGCCGAGGCCCACGACTGGCCGGTCGAGCTCTTCGCGCCGCGCACGTGGCGGGTGGCGCGGCCGCTGCCCGAGGCCGTCGACGTCGCTGACGCGGCCGCGGTCATCCGGTCGGCGCGTCGTCCCCTCGTCGTCGCCGGCGGTGGCGTGCACTACTCGGGTGCCGAGGAGGCGCTGCGTGCGTTCTGCGAGTCCACGGGCATCCCCGTCGGTGAGTCGCAGGCCGGCAAGGGCTCGCTCCCGCACGGCCACCCGCAGGAGATGGGCGCCGTCGGCTCGACCGGGACGACGGCCGCCAACGCGCTCGCGGCCGAGGCCGACGTCGTCATCGGCATCGGCACGCGCTGGAGCGACTTCACCACCGCCTCGCGAACGGCCTTCCAGGACGACGGGGTCCGCTTCGTCAACATCAACGTCGCGCGCTTCGACGCCGGCAAGCACTCGGGGCTCTCGGTCGTCGCCGACGCCCGGGAGGCGCTCGTCGCGCTCACCGCGGCGCTCGACGGGTATGCCGTCGACGACGCCTACCGGTCGCGCCAGGCCGCGCTGTGGGCCGAGTGGGACGCCTCGGTCGAGGCGGCCTTCCACCCGTCCCCGGAGGTCACCGACCGGCTGGCCGACGGCCTGCTGACCCAGGGCCAGGTGCTCGGTGCGGTCAACGAGCTGACCGACCCCCGCGACGTCGTGCTCTGTGCGGCGGGCTCGATGCCGGGCGACATCCACAAGCTGTGGCGGGTGCGCGACCGCAAGGCGTACCACGTCGAGTACGGCTACTCCTGCATGGGCTACGAGGTGCCGGCCTCGCTCGGCATCCGGCTCGCCGACGAGTCGCGCGACGTCTTCGCCATGGTCGGCGACGGCGGCTACCTCATGATGCCGACCGAGCTCGTCACGGCGGTCCAGGAGCGCATCAAGGTCATCGTCGTCCTCGTGCAGAACCACGGCTTCCACTCGATCGGGTCGCTGTCGGAGTCGCTCGGCTCGCAGCGCTTCGGCACGAGCTACCGCTTCCGCGGTGAGTCGTCCGGGCGCCTCGACGGCGACGTGCTGCCCGTCGACCTCGCCGCCAACGCGCGGTCCCTCGGTGCGCACGTCATCGAGGTGCACTCGCTCGACGAGCTGCACCAGGCGATCAAGGAGGCCAAGGCCGCCCCGGCCGACGGCGGCCCCGTCGTCATCCACGTCGAGACCGACCCGCTCGTCCACGCGCCCGACAGTGCGTCGTGGTGGGACGTCCCGGTCTCGGAGGTCAGCGACCTCGACACGACGCAGACGGCATACGCGGAGTACGTCGACCACAAGGCCACCCAGCGTCCGCTCGTCACCCCGATCCGCCCCCCTCACCCGGAGTCCGCGTCATGAAGCTCGCCCTCGACCCCTACATGTTCCGCGAGACCCCGCTGCTCGAGCTGCCCGCTCTCGTGGCCGACCTCGGCTACGAGTGGATCGAGCTCTCGCCGCGCGACGACGTCATCCCCTTCTTCAACCACCCGCGCATCGACGACGCCGGCGTGGCCGCCTTCCGGTCGGCACTGGCGTCGGCCGGGGTCGGGGTGTCCTCGCTCCTGCCGCTCTTCAGGTGGTCAGGTCCCGACGAGGAGGACCGGAAGGCGGCGGTGCGCTACTGGACGCGCGCCATCCAGATCGCCAGCGACCTCGGCGTCGACACGATGAACTCCGAGCTCAACGGCAACCCCCGTGAGGCGTCTGTCTGCGAGCGGATGTTCTGGCAGTCGATGGAGGAGCTGCTGCCCGTCTTCGAGAAGGAGGGGATCCGGCTCGTGCTCGAGCCGCACCCCGACGACTGGGAGGAGGACGGCAAGCGCGCCCTCGACATCATCAGGGGGATCAACAGCCCCCACGTGTCGTTCCTCTACTGCGCGCCGCACACCTTCCACCAGGGCAACGACTGCGACGGGATCATGGACAAGGCCGGCGACCTGCTGACGATGGTCCACGTCGCCGACGCCTACGACCACACGGCGTCGTCGGGGCTGCGCTACATCGTCAACCCGCCCGGCTCGCAGGTCACGGTGCACCAGCACCTCGACATCGGCCAGGGCGAGGTCGACTTCGGCCAGTTCTTCGCCGGGCTCGAGCGCATCGGCTTCGACGGCATCGTCACCTCCTGCGTCTTCGCCTGGGAGGACCGCGCGCGTGAGTCCAGCACCTACATGCGCGACACCATCCGCTCCTACCTCGACAAGTGGTCGACGCCGCCCACGCTCGTCTCTCCCTGAGCCGCGACGGATCCCGGCGGGATCCCAGCCGTTCGCACCCGAGCCGGCCACCCGGCACACGCCCCCTCCGCCTTGACCTGAACCGAAGGACACCGCCATGAGCACCCCCACCCGCATCACCCACCTCATCGACGGGCAGCCGTGGACCGGCACCGCCGAGCGCACGTCGCCCGTCTTCAACCCCGCGACGGGGGAGCAGTCCGGCGTGCTCGACCTGGCCTCGGCCTCGCTCGTCGACGAGGTCGTGACGTCCGCCGCCTCCGCGTGGGAGGAGTGGGCCGACGCCTCGCTCGCCAAGCGTTCGGGGGTGCTCTTCGCCTTCCGCGAGCTGCTCAACGAGCGCAAGGAGGACATCGCGGCGCTCATCACGTCCGAGCACGGCAAGGTGCTCTCCGACGCGCTCGGCGAGGTGACGCGCGGCCTGGAGGTCGCCGAGTTCGCCTGTGGCATCCCGCACCTGCTGCGTGGCGGCTTCTCGGAGAACGCCTCGACGAACGTCGACGTCTACTCGATCCGCCAGCCGCTCGGCGTCGTCGCGGTCATCTCGCCCTTCAACTTCCCGGCCATGGTGCCGATGTGGTTCATCCCCATCGCCATCGCGTGCGGCAACGCCGTCATCCTCAAGCCGTCGGAGAAGGACCCGTCGGCGGCGATCGCGGTCGCGGCGCTCTGGAAGGAGGCGGGGCTGCCCGACGGCGTCATGCAGGTCGTCAACGGCGACAAGGAGGCCGTCGACGCGCTCCTGACGCACCCTGAGGTGAAGTCCGTGTCGTTCGTCGGCTCGACGCCGATCGCGAAGTACGTCTACGAGACGGGCACGGCGCACGGCAAGCGCGTGCAGGCCCTCGGTGGAGCGAAGAACCACATGCTCGTGCTGCCCGACGCCGACCTCGACCTCGCAGCCGATGCCGCCGTCAACGCCGGTTTCGGCTCGGCGGGGGAGCGGTGCATGGCGATCTCGGCGCTCGTCGCGGTCGAACCCATCGCGGACGAGCTGATCTCGAAGATCAAGGACCGCATGGGCAAGCTCGTGACCGGTGACGGCACGCGCGGCTGCGACATGGGCCCGCTCGTCACGTCGCAGCACCGCGACAAGGTGACGTCCTACCTCGACGCCGGGGTGACCGAGGGCGCGACCCTCGTCGTCGACGGTCGCCAGGACTCCTACGAGTCCGATGGCGAGGGCTACTTCCTCGCGCCGACCCTCTTCGACCACGTCACGCCCGGGATGTCGCTCTACGACGACGAGATCTTCGGCCCGGTGCTGTCGGTCGTGCGCGTCGGCTCCTACGACGAGGGGCTGAAGCTCATCAACAGCAACCCCTACGGCAACGGCACGGCGATCTTCACCAACGACGGCGGCGCGGCCCGGAAGTTCCAGCGCAATGTCCAGGTCGGCATGGTCGGCGTCAACGTGCCGATCCCCGTCCCGGTGTCGTACTACTCCTTCGGCGGGTGGAAGAACTCGCTCTTCGGCGACACGCACGCCCACGGCATGGAGGGCGTCCACTTCTTCACCCGCGGCAAGGTCGTCACCTCACGTTGGCTCGACCCGAGCCACGGCGGCCTCAACCTCGGCTTCCCCCAGAACGACTGACTCCCAAACCTTTTCGAGAGGAACGACTGACCATGGCCGAGTCCAAGGCCCGCAACACCGACGACCGCTACAGCAAGCTGACGATCGGTGTCTGTCCCGACCAGTGGGGCGTCTGGTTCCCCGAGGACGAGAAGCAGATCCACTGGGAGACCGCGCTCGACGAGATGGCGCAGGCCGGCTTCTCGGTCATGGAGACGGGGCCGTTCGGCTACTTCCCCAAGGACCCGAAGCGCCTGCAGGAGGAGATGGACAAGCGCGGCTTCCGGGTCGTCGCCGGCACCGGCTGGGGCATCCTGCACAAGCCGGAGGCCTGGGCCGACACCGAGAAGACCTTCCGCGAGATCGCCGAGACCCACGCCGCCGTCGGCGCGGAGTACATCGTGCACCTGCCGCCGCTCTTCCGCGACGACAAGACGTGGGAGTTCACCGACGACCGCGTGCTGTCGACGGAGGCGTGGAACGCCTACATCGGGGGTGCCGACAAGCTCGGTCGCATCATGAAGGAGGACTACGGCCTCCAGATGGTGCTGCACCCGCACGGCGACAGCCACATCGAGACGCCCGAGGACATCGACCGCGTCTTCCAGGCGACGGACCCCGACTACGTCGGCTTCTGCCTCGACACGGGCCACATCGTCTACGGCGGCGGCGACCCGATGGAGCTGTGCCGCACGTACCCCGAGCGCATCTCCTACGTCCACATCAAGGCGATGGACGAAGGGCTCGTCAGGCAGGCCCACGACGAGGACTGGCCCTTCGGACTCGCTGTCGCCAAGGGCTGCTCGGTCGCGCCGCCGGCCGGCGCGCCGGACATGCCGTCGCTCGTCGAGGCCCTCGCCGACCTGGACAAGGAGCTCTACGTCGTGTGCGAGCAGGACATGTACCCGTGCGACCCGTCCTACCCGCTGCCCAACGCCATCCAGACCCGCGAGTACCTCGCGTCCATCGGCCTCGGCCTCCGCTGAGCCCTGCTCACGTCGACGAAGGAGTCACACCAATGACCGTACGCATCGGCATGATCGGCCCGGGCGGCATGGGCCAGGCGCACATCGACCGCATCCACACCGTCATCGCCGGCGGCCGGGTCGTCGCCGTCTCCGACGTCGACCCGGCCCGCGCGGCCGAGGTGGCGTCGCGGATCGACGGGACGGCATACCCCTCGTCGGCCGAGCTCATCACCGCCGACGACGTCGACGCCGTCATGATCTGCAGCTACGGGCCGGCGCACGAGGTGGACGTCCTCGCGGCCATCGCGGCGGGCAAGCCCGTCTTCTGCGAGAAGCCCCTGACGCCGACGGCCGAGGCGGCGCTGCGGATCATGGAGGCCGAGCAGGCGAGCGGGCGGCGCCTGGTGACAGTGGGATTCATGCGTCGCTTCGACCGGAGCTACCGCGAGATGAAGGCGCTGCTCGACTCGGGCGACCTCGGCGAGACGCTCATGGTCCACTGCGCGCACCGCAACCCGACCGTGCCCGAGCACTACACGTGGGACATGGCCATCAACGACACGGCGATCCACGAGGTCGACACGATGCGCTGGCTCCTCGGCGAGGAGTTCGTCTCGGCGCGCGTCGACAAGCCGAAGAAGACGTCGCTGCGCTTCGAGCACCTCCAGGACCCGCTCGTGCTCATCCTCGAGACCGAGTCCGGGGTGCGCGTCGACGACGAGATCTTCGTCAACTGCCAGTTCGGCTACGACATCCGCTGCGAGGCCGTGGCCGAGAAGGGGACCGTGAGCCTCGGCGACCAGAACGCCATCGTCGTGCGCGACGGCGTCGGAGTGCGCAACGCGATCGCCCGCGACCACAACGACCGCTTCGGGGGCGCCTTCGTCACGGAGGTGCAGGAGTGGATCTCCGCGGTGGCGCGCGGCGAGCACACGGGCTCGACGTCGTGGGACGGGTATGCCGCCGCGTGCGTCTGTGACGCCGGTGTCCGTGCGCTCACCGACGAGGGCGTCGTCAAGGTCGAGATGATCGCGAAGCCCGACTTCTACGCCTGAATAGGGCGGGGCCCGAGCGACGAGATGAGGTCGACCACCCTCGCAAAGGCCAGCGGTCGACAAGATATGCACAGTACAAACTTTGGGCCGGGCTCTCCGGCGCGCTCATGCTTCGATGTCGCTCATCAACCGCGGCGGTTTGTTGCGGGGACTGCTAACGGTCTGGTTGACACCCGACTGTGGCGACGGAGGTCGCCGCTGGAAGGATGTTAACCATGCCTGCAGCCCACTGCAAGGAGTTACGCGGCGGTCTCTTGGCCTCCGCCCGGCGCGGCGAGGCCCGCTCGGACAAGTCGCCAAGGACTTCGGGATCTCCGAGTCCTGCCTGCGCAACTGGCTCAAGAGCGTCGACGTCGAGGACGGGATCCGTCGCTTCAGTTACTCGCCACACGGTCCGCCTGCAACATTGATGGGACGGGATCCGCACCACTGTGCGCTCTTCCCGTATCAAGAAGTGCAAATGCAACGCTGTCCCGTTCACACTGCTGGGCGTGGCCGGATCATGGGCTATAGTCCGTGAACGGCCGTGCTCCGGACTTTAAGGCGACCAGAACGGAAACGATTCCAAACAGAAGCCACGCCAAGGTTATGCTCGCACCGACTCGGTTCAACACCTCATTCCAAGTGAGATGTTGAACCACCGAGAGGATGCGATCGGGCAGGTGCTCACGCCTCAGTTGTAGAAACTCGCCCCGGGTCGCGTCATCGTCGAGGGCGCTGAGTTGCTTGGCGATCATGATCAAGGCATGCGGGTCTGGAGCGCCGTTCGCTACGACTGTGGCGGCATAGGCTGCCGTTCGAATCGATTCGTCCGGGCTCCAGAAGTTTGCCCATAGGGATGAGCGCCATTTTTGTAGCTGCCAAGCCGATGTCATAAGCAAGGTCGCTTCTGCGGAATCTGGTGCCTTTCTCTCGTGTTTTCGTGCTTCTCGTAGAATGCTCTTCTCTAATGCCCTGGAGGATTTCATCAGACGACTTCTCTCTAAGCCCGTATATGAGAAATTCCGGACTCGTCCTGGGTGCGTTTCCTTCACCTCTAACGCCGCGAGGAGGGTCAAGAACTTGCGTGTCCGCTCGGTCGTCTGCGTGCCATTCGGAATCCTGTGCAGATTCTTAGAGAGGGAAATGAGTGCGACTCCGGCTATCGCGAGCGCACACCAAATGGGAGCTCCCGCCATGGGAAGTGCAGCACTGGTTGGGCCAGGCTCTTGCTGCCCCACGCCAAGGGTCAGGAGAGTGAAGGCGAGTGGTATCCAGGTCAGTGGCAGCCCGAGGACGAGCCATCGAAACCAGCTGTTGACCATCAGGAGAAGGAATGCGTTCCTGTATCCGATGGTGCGTCTCAGGCGCACGAGGTCTAGTCCCCTCAGTGCCGTGGAGTTATCGGTGCCGTTCGCGCTCGGAGAATCCTCTGGCCGCATGTTACTCATCGCATGCAGCATCCATAGCCTGGTCACCACGGCCAGTGGTATCGCGAGAGCTAGTGCGGCCAACGTGCCCTCCATCGTAAGAGAGCTCATGGTTGGCATGTGGCTAATTGGCTGTGCAAGTGTTAGGACCGGCGCGTCGCCAGAGAAGTCAGGATTCACGGGCGAGCTGGCTACTAGTTCCACGAACTGTGCGAATTTACTCATAGCAAGCAGAGCAGATGCTGGCCCCGCAGCGCTAACGCCTAGCTCAGGTGAGAATCCTGCCGTAACGATGTCAATGGATAGGCTAAGTCCAGCTGCGGCAAAGTACACTCCGATACAGCACAGAACGATGATGAGGAGGGTAATTCCTATCTGCCTAAGGGCGAAGACAGATCCGTTGCTCGCCAACCGGCGCTGGCGCCGAAATAGCATGGTGGTGGCATGAAGCCAAGATGTGCCTGGCCGGTGCGATCGGATGGATCCGACTCCGAGCAGATCGGCATTTGCTATGACGCAGGCGGCTGCAAGTGTTGCGACTCCAAAGATGGCGCACAGAATGCTGAGTGGTGCGATTACGAGTGCCTCACCTATAGTCAACACTAGCTGTCCCCTCCACAGTTCCCATTGGCGTGATGCTGAGTTGAGTGGCAGCACTCGGATAAACGTGGTTGAAATTCACTTGCCTATGTGTCCACCTTCAGCTTTTTGTGGATAGCGTGGCCACTGCTGGCCGTGAGCTCACAGTCACGAACTGATCCTAAGGGTGGGCGAGCGTGACTAGATGCCGAAGCCTGAGAGCGGTCAGCAATGCTCAGCGTGCGTGCCGAGGCCCGAGGCCGTCACGCGGGGAGCGATGCCGTGCAGAGAGAGGTGTCGATAGTTGCGAGCTGGTCACGAGCGACGTTCACATCGTGACTGCGAAATGACGTTCTCTGCTCGGACGCCTCGGCAGAGTGTCATGGAACGCCAGTTGACAGCGATGAGTCCGACATCGGGGCTGGCACTCATGTCACGCCCGGAGTCTCGGCCAATGACGGACTGCAAGGCGCGAATGGCGGCCCGCCGTGTGTGGATCTCTATCAACTGGGGGCCGACCCGCCTGCGACCGCGTGCTCGAGGATCTGAGGTTGGTCCGTCCTGAATCTGGTCGACTATCCATAGTTCCGGAGAACCGGTTGGCTTCCTCAGTCCGCCCGAGACAACGTGCAACCCTTCTGGGGCGCCTTCGTCACAGAGGTGCAGGAGTGGATCTCTGCTGTGTCGCGGCGAGCGCACGGGGCGACGGTCATGGGACGGGCATGCCGCCGCGTGCGTCTGCGGCGTCGGATTCCGCGCTAACCGACGAGAGCGTCGGCACGGTCGAGATCGCCAAGCACGACTGCTGCGCCTGACGTCGACGCCGGCCGGCTCAGGCCCAGAGCGGTACAGCGCGGTGGATCCCCGGCGCCGGCTGCCGGCGATCCACCGCTTCATCGAAGCGCTGCGGCGGAAGAGCCACGTCGCCCGGGTCTGCCGCGCCTTCCTGCTGGGCGGCGGTTCCCGGGTCGAGCTGCCGGTCGGCTGAAGCCCCCCGAGTCACGGCAAGGGTGTCCGCGTCGACCGGGCTTGGACACGGTTCGACTCGCGTGGACAGATGGTCCGGGCGTGGCTACTTTGGGCAGATCGTCGCGGGGGCGGTCAGCCTCCTCGGTCCGATCGAGAGGGCTGTCCCATGTCTCGTCACGTGAACCCCTGTCCCGTTGCCATCACGGATCGGACGGCCTGACGTGGCCGGCGCGGGCCCGGAGCTCAAGCGGTCGCTCAACCAGCGGCAGCTGACGATGATCGCCATGGGCGGCGTCATCGGTGCGGGCCTCTTCGTCGGGTCCGGCACCGTCATCCACGACACCGGTCCGGGCGCGTTCATCACGTACGCCCTGTGCGGCGTCCTCATCATCATGGTGATGCGGATGCTCGCCGAGATGGCCGTGGCCAACCCGTCCACCGGCTCGTTCGCCGACTACTCGCGCAAGGCGCTCGGTGACTGGGCCGGCTTCTCGGTCGGCTGGCTCTACTGGTACTTCTGGGTCATCGTCGTGGGCTTCGAGGCCGTCGCCGGCGCCAAGGTCATCAACTTCTGGCTGCCGGGCGTGCCGACGTGGGTGCTGAGCCTGCTGCTCATGCTCCTCATGACGGGCACCAACCTCATCTCGGTCTCCTCGTTCGGCGAGTTCGAGTTCTGGTTCGCCGGGATCAAGGTCGCGGCGATCATCGTCTTCCTCGCCTGCGGTGCCCTCTTCGTCTTCGGGATCTGGCCGAACGCCGACCTCGACTTCAGCAACCTCACCGCGCACGGCGGCTTCTTCCCCAACGGTGGGCTGGCGGTCACCGCGGGCGTCGTCACGGTGATCTTCTCGATGGTGGGCGCCGAGATCGCGACGATCGCCGCCGCCGAGTCGGACAACCCGGAGCGGGCCGTCTCGAAGGCCGCGAACTCCGTCATCACCCGCATCGCGATCTTCTTCGTCGGCTCGATCTTCCTGCTCGCGGTGATCCTGCCGTGGAACTCGGCCACCCTCGAGGCGTCGCCCTACGTCGCGGCCTTCCAGGAGATGGGCATCCCGTATGCCGACCACGTGATGAACGCGGTGGTGCTGACCGCCGTGCTCTCGTGCCTCAACTCCGGGCTCTACACCGCGTCCCGGATGCTCTTCGTGCTGGCCGCTCGCCGCGAGGCGCCCGCGTCGATGGTCTCGGTCAACTCCCGGGGCGTGCCGATGGTCGCCATCCTGGCCTCGTCGGTCGTCGGCTTCCTCGCCGTCATCATGGCGGCCGTCTCGCCCGACACCGTCTTCTCGTTCCTGCTCAACTCGTCCGGCGCCGTCATCCTCTTCGTCTACCTGCTCATCGCCGTCTCGCAGATCATCCTGCGCTACCGGGCCGACGCGTCGACGCTCAAGGTGAAGATGTGGTGGTTCCCCGCGCTGTCGGTCATCACGGCGCTGGGCATCGTGCTCGTCCTCGTCCAGATGGGCCTGACCGAGGACGTGCGGATCCAGCTCGTGCTCAGCCTCGTGTCGTTCGGCATCGTGCTCGTCCTCTTCTTCATCAACCGGGCCCGTATCGCGCGCCTGCCCGAGCGGGTCGCGCCCGACCACACCGGCGAGGCGCGCCGCGTGCTCGTCCTCGCCAACCAGACCCTCGAGGCCGACGAGCTGATGCGCGAGCTCCAGCGGATCGACGCGATGGGCAAGGCGACCTACTACGTATGCGTCCCGGCCAGTGCCGTGGAGACGGGCACCGCCTCGACGCACGGCGCCGTGTCCGTCGCCGAGGCGACGACCGAGGCGGCCCAGGCGCGGCTGGACCGGACGCTCGAAGCACTCACCGCGCACCGCCTCGACGCGACCGGCGGTCTCGGCGACTACCGGCCGCTCCGGGCTCTCCGGGCGGCGGTGAGCCACTTCGACCCCGACCAGATCGTCATCGTGACGCTGCCCGCCTCGGACTCGATCTGGCAGCGCTTCGAGGTCGTCGACCGGGCGAGTGAGCTCGGCCTGCCGGTGACCCACGTCGAGGCCGCCTCGCTCGTCATGCAGGCGTGAGCCGTGACCATCGTCGTCGCCTACACGGCGCAGGACAGCGGCACGTCGGCGCTCGAGCTGGCCGCCGTGCTCTCACGGTCCACGGGCGAGCCCCTCACGGTGGCCGTCGTCGTGACGACCCCCCACGCGGCGGGGGCCGTGGAGTTCGTCGACGGCGACTACCTCGCTCCGCTCCGCGACTGGGGAGAGTCCATCCTCGAGCAGGCGCGGACCGCACTGCCTCCCGACGTCCGGGCGACCTTCGTCGTGCGTGCCGCATCGTCGATCCCCTCGGGGCTGCTCGAGCTGGCGGCCGAGGTCGGCGCGTCCGCGCTCGTGCTCGGCTCGTCGAGCAAGGGCGCGCTCGGCCGCATCTCCTTCGGCAGCGTGACCGACCGGCTCGTGCACTCGGCGCCCCTGCCGGTGCTCCTGGCGCCGCTCGGCTACCGACCGATCCCCGGCTCCCGGATCCGGCGGGTCACCATCGGCTTCGGCGGGTCCGCGGGGGCGGCGCACGTGGCGGTCGCGGGGGCCCGGCTGGCCCAGGCCGTCGGCGCGAGCCTCCGGGCGGTGTCGTTCGCCGTCCGACCGCCCAAGCGGATCTACGGCAGCGTCGAGGAGTCGGCCGACGACCTCGTCGTCGACCGGTGGGTGGCTCGCACGACGGCCGCTCTCCGGGACCAGGTGGGGGCCCGGGACGCCGCCCTGGCCGAGCGTCTCGCCCGGTCGCTCGTCGTCGGCGAGGGCGTCTCGTGGAGCACGGCGATCTGGGACGTCGACTGGAGCGACGGCGACCTGCTCGTCGTCGGTCCGAGCTCGTCGGCACCGGCAGCGCGGCTCTTCCTCGGCTCGCGCGCCTCGAAGATCATCCGTTCGGCCCCGGTGCCGGTCTACCTCGTGCCGGCTCCGCGCACGGGCTGAGTCCCCTTCTGCGCCAAGCGGATCCGGCCGCTACTGATCTGTGCCCAAGGCTAGATGGGCGGCGAGGTAGGGTGCCGTCGCGCTCCCCTCGGCAGCGGCGACCTCCTCAGCCGTGCCGGTCGCGACGACACGGCCTCCTGCGTCCCCACCTCCCGGACCGAGGTCGATGACCCAGTCGGCACTGATGATCGTGCCGAGGTCGTGCTCGACGAGCACGACGGTGTTGCCGGCGTCGACCAGGCGGTGGAGCTGACGCAGCAGCAGGGCGATGTCGGCCGGGTGCAGCCCGGCCGTGGGCTCGTCGAGCAGGTAGAGGGCGTGCCCGCGCCGGGCTCGCTGCAGCTCGGTCGCCAGCTTGATCCGCTGGGCCTCCCCTCCGCTCAGCTCGGTGGCGGGCTGACCGAGACGCAGGTAGCCGAGCCCGACCTCGCGCAGCGTCGTGAGGCTGCGCGCGGCGGCCGGCACCTCGGCGAGGAAGTCGGCGGCCTCGTCGACGGAGAGGGCCAGCACGTCGGCGACGTTCTTGCCGCGGTAGGTGATCTCGAGGGTCTCGGCGTTGTAGCGCGCGCCGTGGCAGGTCGGGCACGGCGCATACGTCCCGGGCAGGAAGAGGAGCTCGACGGAGACGAACCCCTCGCCCTGGCACGTCTCGCAGCGTCCCTCGGCGACGTTGAAGGAGAATCGGCCCGCGCCGTAGCCGCGCTCGCGCGCCTCCGGGGTGGCGGCATACAGCTTGCGCACGGCGTCGAAGAGGCCGGTGTAGGTGGCGAGGTTGGAGCGCGGGGTGCGGCCGATGGGGCGCTGGTCGACGCGGACGAGCCGGTCGAACGACTCGAGGCCGGTGGCGTCGTCGACGTCGATCTCGAGCTCGGTCTCCTCGGGGTCGTCGGGGCTCTGGCCGAGGTGGCGGCGGACGAGCTCGGAGAGCACCTGGGTCACGAGCGTCGACTTGCCCGACCCGGAGACGCCGGTGACGGCCGTCAGGACGCAGAGGGGCACGTCGACGGAGAGGTCGTCGAGGTTGTGCCGGCTGATGCCGCGCAGGTGCAGCCACCCCTGGGGCGAGCGCCGGGGGCGCGGGGGCCGCTCGGCTCGGCCGAAGAGGTGGTGCCCGGTGACCGAGGCCTCGACGTGCTCGAGGCCGTCGACGGGTCCGGAGTAGAGCACGTGGCCGCCCTGCTCGCCGGCGCCTGGGCCGATGTCGACGACCCAGTCGGCGCGGCGGACGATGTCGAGGTCGTGCTCGACGACGAAGAGCGAGTTGCCCGACCGCTTCAGCGCGTCGAGCACCTCGAGCAGCGGCGCGGCGTCGGCCGGGTGCAGTCCCGCGGACGGCTCGTCGAGGACGTAGACGACCCCGAAGAGCCCCGAGCGCAGCTGGGACGCGATGCGCAGGCGCTGCGCCTCTCCCGGCGAGAGCGTCGTAGAGCTGCGCCCGAGCGAGAGGTAGCCGAGCCCGAGGTCGAGCAGCACCTGGACGCGCGCCACGAGCTCGGTGCAGAGGCGCACGGCGACCTCGGTGGCCTCGCCGGACGCGGCGGACGACGTCGCGGCGCCAGCCTCGGTCAGCTCGGCGACGGGGCGCAGCAGCGCCGCGAGGTCGGTGAACGACAACGCGTTGGTGTGCGCGATGTCGAGTCCCCGGAAGGTCACCGCGAGGGCGTCCTCCCGCAGCCCCGTGCCGTGGCAGGCCGGGCACCGGACGCTGCGGACGAAGCGCAGCGCCTTGTCGCGCATCATCTGGCTCTTCGTGTCGGCCAGTGTGTGACGGATGTGCTTGCGGGCGCTCCAGAAGGTGCCGTGGTAGTCGCGGCCGGTCGTGTCGTCGGCCTCACCGCGTCGGTCGATGAGCACCCGCGGCTGCTCGTCGGTGTAGAGCAGCCAGTCGCGGTCCTTGCGGGGGAGGTCGCGCCACGGCACGTCGACGTCGATGCCGAGGGTCCGGGTGACGCGGACGAGGTTCTTGCCCTGCCAGGCGCCCGGCCACGCCGCGATGGCCCCGTCGCGGATGCTGAGCGAGGTGTCGGGGACGAGGAGGTCCTCGGCCACGTCGTGCGCCTCGCCCAGCCCGTGGCACTCGGGGCACGCTCCGGCGGCGGTGTTGGGCGAGAAGGCCTCGGCCTCGAGCCGGGTCGCGCCGTCGGGGTAGGTGCCGGCGCGGGAGTAGAGCATCCGCACGAGGTTCGAGAGGGTCGTCAGCGTGCCGACGGTCGAGCGCGAGCTCGCGGCGCCGCGGCGTTGCTGAAGCGCGACGGCCGGCGGGAGGCCGGTGATCTCCTGGACGTGCGGGGCGCCGACCTGCTGGAGCAGCCGGCGGGCGTAGGGCGCGACCGACTCGAAGTAGCGGCGCTGCGCCTCGGCGTAGAGCGTGCCGAAGGCCAGCGAGGACTTGCCGGACCCGGAGACGCCGGTGAAGGCAACCATGGCATCGCGCGGCAGGTCGACGTCGACGGTCTTGAGGTTGTGCTCGCTGGCTCCGCGGACGTGGACGAAGTGGTCGGTCGGGTCGAGGTGCACGTGACCTGTCTAGTCGCTCGGGTGCGGTCGGGCACCATCGGCCGTGGACGGCTGGGTCAGTACTTGCCCTTGATGACGAAGTAGGAGCCGCGGATCGTCCCGGCCAGCTTCGACTTCTGGCGGGCGAACGTGAAGCGGGAAGCGAGCTCCTCGGGGACCTCCATGCCGTCCGAGAGCTTGAAGCCGACGGCGCGTTTCCCGGCCGGGTCGAGCGCGTACATGACGTTGACGGACAGGCCGGACTCGTAGAAGACGTACGCCATCCTCAGACCGTCGACCTCGAACGCCGTGGCCTCGAGCGGCCGTGAGCCGATGACGAGGTCGCGCTCCTCCGCGAGGATGCGGTGCACGTGGTCGACGACCTCGCTCGCCTCTGCCGCGGGTTCGACGGTGAAGACGTGGTCGTACTTGTTCTTGTAGTAGCGCGCCTCGTTGGCCCGGAGGCCCGCCAGCGCTTCCGCGACGGGGGAGCTCTCGAGCCCCTCGGTCGACACGTCCACGAAGTCGACGACGTACGACACGGCACACCTCCTGGGTCAGGCCTTCCTCGTCAGGGTATCGGCGGCGCCCCACGCGATGGCCCCTCCACGGGACGGGGTCCGGTGGAGGGGCCAGGTCGAGCTCGCGGCGTCGGTCAGTCGACGACGTGCAGGGCCTTGACCTCGTCGCGCGCAGCGACGATCGCAGCGTGCTGGCGAGCGACGACGGCGCGGAAGCCGGCGCTGAGGTCGGCCTTCTCGGCCTTCTCGTACTCGGAGACCGCGTGGTCCTCGCCGGTCACGGCGGCGCCGAGGACGCTGCCCGCGTCGTCGCCGGTCAGGGCGTCCTTGAGCGAGATCCAGCCGCGGTGCAGGGATGCTGCGACCGAACCGCTCTCGTCGACGTCGTCGCCGTACTCGTGGCCCATCTCGACGATCTCGCGGCGGAAGCCGGCGCGCTGCTCGGACAGCCGCTGCAGGGTGGTCGCCCACTCGGCGCGGTCGCTGTCACGCAGCTTCTCGGCGGCCGACGCGAAGCCGCGCTCGCCGTCCTTCAGCGTCTCCACGAGGTCCTTGGCGACCTTCTCGTCATCCGACATGTGCACTCCTTCGATCAGGTTGCTGGTCCTTCGGGTCCTACCCGACGGCGTCCCGGCCCAACCGTCCCGGCCCCATCACGGGCAGGTCTGGCCCACACCAGCGCCGGTTGCACGACGAGCTGCCGCTCGCGTTCGGCACCTCGTGCATAGCCACCTGAGCGGCACGCCCCGACGCGTAGAGTCGATGCAGCATCCGGCGTCCGGGAGGAGGCATCGCGATGACATCGGAACCGGTCGAGGACGAGCGCGAGTGGGCTGCCGAGAAGCGCGACTTCGTCGCCGACCGGCGTGACGAGCTGGCGGCCGAGCGCGACGCCGTCGCGGACGCCCGGGACGCGATCGCGGACGCGCGACAGGCGCTGCTGGACGAGCGGGAGCAGCAGCTGGACGCTCGTGCGGCTGGGCTCGGGTCTGCAGGTGGCAGTGTCGAGTCCCCGGCTTCACGGGTTGCCGACCGCGCGGACCGGGCACAGGCGCGCCAGGACCGCGAGGAGATGGCGGCCTCGCGCGACGCCGCCGCGGTGGAGCGGGACGAGGCCGCCGAGCGACGCCACGCGGCCACGCCGACGACCAGGCTGGCCGCGGCCTTCGCGGCGGTCGCCGAGCACCTCCACGCCGCCGACTCCTTCGACGAGGTCCTGTCGCGGATCGCGCTGGCCGCGGTGAGCACCGTCGCGGGGTGCGAGATGGCCAGTGTCACGCTCAGGGAGGCCGGGACGTTCCGGACCGTCGCGACCACGGCCTCGGCCGCGTCGGCCGTCGACCAGGCGCAGTACGAGGTCCACGAGGGCCCCTGCCTGGACGCGGTGGACGAAGCCGTCGTGTATGCGCGGTCTTTCCCCGACACCCGCTGGCCGGCGCTGGCGTCACGCCCGTCCGACCTCGGCGCCGAGTCCGCCGCCTCCTACCGCCTGGCTGCGCCCGGACTGTGGGCCGACGGCGCCGGGGGATCGCTGAACACGTACGGGTTCGAGCCGGACGCCTTCAGCGACGAGGCGCAGAACATCGGGCTCATCCTCGCCGCACACGCGGGGCTGGCCGCGGGGGCAGCGCACCAACGTCGCGACCTCCAGGATCTGGCCGAGGGGCTGAACCAGGCCCTCGCGTCCCGCGACGTCATCGGCCAGGCCAAGGGGATCCTCATGGAGCGGCTCAAGCTCACCCCGGAGGATGCGTTCGACGCCCTCCGACGGGCGTCCCAACGGCTCAACGAGAAGCTCCGGTCGGTGGCCGTCACGGTGGCCCAGACCGGCGAGTTCGACAGCGGCGACGCACTCCCGCCCGGCTCGGGTGCGTCCCGGCCCCCTGCGCGAGCCGGCGAGCAGAGCGTCTCCTGAGCACCCGGCATACGTCAGGGTGACGACCACGGTGCTGGCGGGTCAGTAGCCACCCGAGCTCGGCCAGCCCTGTGCCCCGATGTACCAGACGGCCGACGTCAGCACGGCGCCGATGAGCAGCGCGAAGAGCAGCCCGCCGGCGACGGGCAGGAACCATCCGGGTGCGCGCCTGGAGCGCACCGCGACGACCTTGACCACGACCGCGCCGATGACCGCGCACCCGAGGACGCCGTGCACGACGGTCCGCGTGGCCACGGGCTCCCCGCCGGGGAGCGTCCCGGACTCGAGGCCGAGTGCCCAGAGGCAGTGGTAGGCGACGAAGACGAGGAGCACGACGGCTGTGGCGCCGCCGATGCGGTGGGCGGTCCCGAGCCACGACGGTGCGCTGACGCCGAGCCGGCCGTAGAGCCAGAGCGCGCCGACGAGCTGGAGCAGCGCGAGCACCCCGATGACGACGGACAGCACGACCTTCATGTCGATGACCGTGCGGAAGCCGAAGGTCGTCGTGCCGGCGAGCGTCGGGTCGTGGACCTTGCCGAAGACCCCGACGAGCAGCGCGACGACGGCTCCCACGGCGAACGCCGTCAACGGGATCGCCAGGCTCCTCGCAGGCCTGCTGTCAGCCATGGCTTCAGGATCCTCCCGCCCGGCTCATGCGGGACCGGAACGCCGGAAGCCGGGCCATGCCCCCAGAAGCGCGGTCGTTGGTGACGGTGCCTGGGGCCCGGCCAGTCCTCGCAGACCGGGCCCCTTGACGACAACGAGTGCGCCGAAGGACTGCTCAGAGACCGACGGCCTTGACGCCGTAGGTGGCCTGCGCGGTAGTGAACCCCTCGAACTTCAGCTGCGAGACGAGTCCTCCGCGGGAGAACGGAGTCATCTCGAGGTAGGACTTGGCCTGCTTCGCAGCCTGCTCGTTCCAGTTCACCGTGATGTGGTCGACGGCGTATGTCGCGTCGGCCTTGGAGAACTGCTCGAACTGCAGCTGCTTGATCAGACCCTTGCGCGAGAAGGCGCTGAACTCCAGGTAGGACTCGGCCTGAGCGACGGCCTGCTCCTGCGAGACGGTCATGGCATTCGCGGCCTCCTCAGCCGCGGCCTTCGCCGCTGCAGCCTTTGCGGCGGCTGCCTTGGCCGCAGCCACCTTCGCAGCTGCTGCCTTGTCCGCTGCTGCCTTGTCGGCTGCTGCCTTGTCGGCTGCTGCCTTGTCGGCTGCTGCCGTGTCGACCGTGGCAGCCGGTGAGGTTGCGGTTGCGGGGGTCGTGGCGTCATCCGTCGTCGTTACGCTCACGGCGGTGGCGGCAGTCGGAGTTGTCTTGGCGTTGCCGCCGGTCGCACCGAGGGCGATGAGAGCAACGACAAGACCACCGGCCCACAGCCCGGCCTTCTTGCCCCTGCCCATCTTCTGCTTCGGCGTCGCACCCTCCTCCGGGAGCGGAGAGCCCTGCGGGGGTGCCCACGTCAACGGCGCGGTCGGCTCCCCTTCGGGCGCGGGGTACTGGTAGTTGTTGTCGCTCATGAGTGGCTCTTCCCTGTGGGTTCCCTGGAACTGCTAGGGAAGTGTCCGGCTCATCGCCGGTCGTGTCCCGGTTTCGGAGAATTCGGTGGGGAAGAGGGCGGGCGGATCTAGACGGACGACAGCTCGCGCACGAGCCATGCGAGGGCCGCGCAGTTGACGACCACGGTGAGCCAGAAGACGGTGCGGAACGGCTGCTTGACCGTCTTGTGCCGGAAGACGTGTCGGGCGACGAGTGCACCCGGCCAGCCGCCCAGGAGGTCGATCGTGTGGAGGGTGGACTCCGGCGTACGCCGTCTGCCACTGACCGCAGCCGCGGACTTGTCCGCGCGGTACATCGTGAAGGAGATGCCGCTGAGCAGCAGGTAGGCGACCGGCAGCCAGAGAGGGAGCTCGTCCCGGAACAGCAGGGCCGCCAGGACGGCGAAGAAGAGGACCGCGACGGCAACCGCCGGCATGCTCCCGCTCGCTCGTCGGGCTCCACGCCGGCCTCCGGCGCGGCTGTCTGCTGGCATCTCGTTCGCTCCTCGGCTCGTGGGTCGTCAGGCCGGACAGCCTGGCTCGAGTGGGGAGCGAGTCGTCCTGATCGGCATTATGCGACTCGCGCGCGGGCCACGGCCCGGATTGGCGAACGATGGCCGGGTCGACGCCGCGGTCGCTCGGTCCGGTGAGCGACGTCAGGAGGACTGCGCCGTGCGCACCGGGTAGCGCAGGTGCGTCACGCCCACGCCGGCGATGACGGTCGGGTCGCCGAGGACGGCCGGCGTCGTGTCGAGGTGGTCGAAGAGTCGCACCCCGTCGCCGAGCAGCACTGCGGCGACGTCGATCTGGAGGTAGTCGACCAGTCCGGCGTTGAGGCACTGCTGGATGGTGTCCGCGCCGTGGAGCCCGACGGACTTCTCGCCGGCAGCGTCCTTGGCCTGACGGACTGCGCTCTCGATGCCGTCGGTCACGAAGTGGACGGTCGAGTCGGGCCGCGGCCAGCCCTCGGGGACCTCGTGCGTGACGACGAACGCGGGCCCCCAGGCGTGGTTGCCGCCCCAGCCCTGGGCGACCTCGAAGGTGCGTCGCCCGGTGAGCACGGCCCCGAGCCGGGGCGTGAGCTCGCGGAGGTAGTGGGCGCTCGGCTCGGACACCTTGAACGTCATGGGGTCCGAGCCGCCGGTGGTGAACTCGACGTCGCCGGAGGCGAAGTACCAGTCGAAGACCTGCATCACGTCGTCGTGGGGACCGGCGAC
Source organism: Terrabacter sp. LjRoot27 (assembly GCF_964254175.1). Classification (NCBI taxonomy): domain Bacteria; kingdom Bacillati; phylum Actinomycetota; class Actinomycetes; order Micrococcales; family Intrasporangiaceae; genus Terrabacter; species Terrabacter sp. LjRoot27. Next base: position 4,233,775 of record NZ_CAXUSS020000001.1, on the reverse strand, counting down.
GAATCCGTCGAGCGACATGGACATGATGGCGACGACCTCAGACATGGTGGTTCCTCTCCAGAGTGGGTGTGTCAACTGCTCTCACTCTGGCAACGAACAGCACCGCCTCGGTCGGACAGCGGTCACCGGACTTTCTTCGGGCGCCCCGGTGGGCCGGCATCAGTTCCACAGCTCGGCCAGCCGCTCCGCGAGGTCGAAGCCCTGGGCGTAGCCGCCGCGAGCAGCCGGGAGACGGGTCGATGGGTCGAGCGCGTCGGCACCGAAGACGTCACCGCACCGGCTGTCCGGGTAGACGGTCTCGACCGTGCTGCCGCCGGCCCTCAGCTCCGCGACCTGGCTGGCCAGGTCCATGCCCCACTCGAGCGGCATGCGCGTGCGCCCGCTGAACGGGGACAGCACGAGGACGCGCCCGTAGCCGGCCGCCAGGTCGGCGTTCTCGCTGCGGCGGTAGCCGCCGTTGAGATAGCGGCGATCCCCGATCCGGTGGGGCGTCATGGCCGAGGTGCTGGCCGCGACGGCGTCCACGAGGTCGACACCGCTGTCCCGGTCGAAGACGACCGGATCTCCGGTCTCCGCATCGACGGCCACGATGAGCACTCGCTGTCGCGGCCAGTCGTGGTCGGGGAGCCGGGCCGCGACGACGTCGCGCCACCGTGTCGGATCGGACGGGCTGGCAGCCTCCCGCTCCAGCGCAGCCGCGCCCATCCGGCGACGCATGTCGTATGCGTTCGCTGACGTCGCGATGATCGTGTCCGACCACTCCAGGTAGCTCGGGCCCGAGACGGTCGGTGCGCTTCGGCGGTGGACCGCGCCACCGTGTGACGGAGGCCGGGGCACCTCGGCGAGGATGGCGGCATACAGCTCCGCGGGGGGTGTGGTGCCGGTGACCTGAGCGGCCACGGTCGACCCGGCCGAGGTCCCGACGACGAGGTCGGCCCCGGTGAGGTCGACGCCGGCGGCCGAGAGTCCGGCGACGAGGCCGAGCTCCCACGCGTTGCCTGCGGCTCCCGCACCGGCCAGCACGAGGGCGCGTTGGTCCGGGAAGGCCAGTTGGCTTGTGGCATGGGCCTGCTGGACAGTCGTCCAGTTCCCGGAATGGGGGTCTGGGGGCGTCGAGATGGTGTTCATGGGAGTGCCTTTCGCGCGTTGCGTGGAGGGCCTCCCCGTGGCGACTACGTCGGTCGCGCGATCGTGGACTGCGGGGGAGCACCCAGTGCGGTTGCTGCGTTCACGGGTCTCACCTCCTGCAGACGGATCACGATCACTCGGACGCTAGCAGTCCGTCGACGAGGTGCGCACCGGCCTTTGTGCGATCGTGGGTGGATGGCGGACGAGCTGCGGAGCGAGACGGCCGGGTCCGGCCGATGACCTACGTCTGGGTCGGCGTCGGTGCCCTGCTCGTGGTCGGGCTCGGCATGATCGTGTGGGCCTCGCAGACGGGGCCGGGACGGTCCGGGCGCGACGTCTCGGCGCGGCGGGGCAGGCAGACGCAGATCGGTGCACTGCTGGTGGCGGTCTCGCTCGGCGTCCTGGTGATCGCGTATCTCACGGCCCCCCGGCCCTAGGCCGCTGCTCGCGTCGCTGTCGGTGGGGTTGCCGGGGCGGCGGGGGACGTAGGCTCCGTCCCATGGCTGAGTCTCCTCGCATCACGTACGTCCTCATCGACGGGGAGAACATCGACGCCACCCTCGGGACCTCGATCCTGGGACGGCGCCCGCGCCCTGAGGAGCGCCCGAGGTGGGAGCGGCTGCTGCAGTTCGCGCAGGAGCTGTGGAACCAGCCGGCGGTCGGGCTCTTCTTCCTCGCGGCCAACAACGAGCTCCCGATGCCGTTCGTCCAGGCTCTGATGGCCATCGGCTACCGGCCCGTCCCCCTCTCCGGCGCGGCCGGCGAGAAGGTCGTCGACATCGCCATCCAGCGGACACTCGTCGAGATCCGTCAACGCCGGGCGGACGTGCTCCTCGTCAGCAACGACGGGGACTTCGTCGACCAGATGGGCGACCTGCTGGACGGCCGGCGGGTGGGCGTCGTCGGGTTCCAGGAGTTCCGCAGCAACGCGTTCCTCGAGCTGACGGCCCAGGGTCTGGCCACCTTCGACCTCGAGTACGACGTGCAGGCCTTCCGGGAGTCGCTGCCGCGCATCCGGGTCATCGCCATCGAGGACTTCGACCCGGCCGACTTCCTCTAGCCACGTCGTGCGCCGTCACCGACCCAGTCGGCGCCTCAGCGTGAGGGGCGCGCAGAACCGGTAGCTCTCGGTCACCAGCTCGGCGACCTCGTCCCAGTCGGTGTCGACGTCGAGCACCATGCCGACGACGGTGGGCGACCACGGCGGCTGGTAGAACGGCGGCCCCGCGTTGGCCAGTGCCGACAGCTCGTCGCCGGAGGAGCGGAAGGTCAGCACCGTGGTCGGCTCGGTCACCCCGGTCACGTCGCGGTACGCGGACGTGTAGCCCTCCTGAGCCACGAGGACGTGGGCGAAGGTCTTGCTCCGCACCCGCCACCGTATGCCGGTCCAGGCGTCCTCCTCGTAGGCGTCGGGCAGTGCCAGCGCCGTCGACCCGATGCGAGCGACGACGTCGCCGGAGGGCTCGATGCGCGGCGGCCGGGACACGCCACGAGTCTGCCAGCGCCTGCCGACAGGCGGTCGCTCGTCCGGGCGCGTCCCCATCACCGCCACTAGTCTCGAGGTGTGCCCGAGTTCAGCTGGCGACCGGCCAACGACGCGACCGTCGAGGAGGTCGAGGCCGTGTTCGACGCCGGCGGCGCCCGCAAGTGCCGTTGCCAGGCGCTCAAGGTGCCGGGCTGGATCTGGCGCGACACGACCCAGGAGGAGCGCGACGCCGCGCTCCTGGAGCAGGCCGGCTGCGGCACGAGCGGCCCGACGTCGGGCCTGATCGGCTACGTCGACGGAGACCCGGCCGGGTGGGTCGCGGTCGAGCCGCGGGAGAGCTACCCGAGGATCTGGGCCCGGCAGAAGGCGTGGATGCGCATGGACCCCGAGCTCGAGGGCGTCTGGTCGGTCACCTGCTTCGTCGTGCGTCCGGCCTTCCGGCGGCAGGGACTGATGTACGAGCTTGCCGCCGCCACCGTCGAGTACGGCAGGCAGGTCGGCGCTCGCGTCCTCGAGGGCTACCCCACCGAGCCGCCGCCGGGCAAGACCGTCATCTGGGACGAGGCGTCGGTCGGGCTGCTCCAGGTCTTCCTCGACGCCGGCTACGAGGTCGAGGCGTCGCCCACCCTGCGCCGGAGGGTCGTGCGACACCGGCTCGGTGCAACAGCCTGACGGACGGTTCCGTCAGGGCCGTCTCTGACTCGAGGTGGCGTCAGCGGTCACGAGGGAAGTGCTTCCAGTTCCCTTCTGACACAACCTCGACGGTGCCATCAGCCACCTTGATCGCCGTCTGGTCGTCCATGGCGTACGCAGGATGCGAGATGCCTGCCACCCACTGCTCCGCCTCGGCCATGGAGTTGCCCGGCATGCCGTCCGGAGCCAGATGGGGACAGATCGAGAAGTCGACGAGGCCCAGGGTGCTGACGTCCCCGGTCGGCGGTCTCCACTGGATGAAGTCCTCCCCGACCTCGGGGGTCATCACCATGCTCCCGGCACTCAGCCCCACCCAGACCGTCTCGCTCAGCGACGGGAGCAGGTCCGTCAGCCCGGACTCACGCATCCAGTAAGACAGGTAGAGAACGTCGCCGCCCCCCACCAGCAACACATCCGTCTCCCGGAGCAGAGGTACCCAGCGCGCTTCGTCGATGCTGGGCAGCGCGGTCAGCTCGAGAACGCCGACGGACTTCCAGCCCAGATCGACCATGGGGTTCTCCGATTTTCCGCTGATGAACTCCCACGCCCTGACGCCGGGGCCGACCGACGGGTGTCCGTACATGCCGGTCGGGATGCACAGCGCGCTGGAGTCGGCGATCGGCTTGCCCAGCAGGTCGACGAGCGCGTCGTGGATGCTCGCGTTCGTGACGCCGCCAGAGGTCAGGAGAAGTCTCATTGCCTTGCCTCCACGTGTCATGGCGGTCCCCGGGATGGACGTGGGTCGACGCGACTCGGGGAGGCACCGATGTGTGTTCACACCGTATACACCGGGTGCCTGGGCGAGGTGCTGGACTGTCGGCCCTTTCCGGAGGTCCGGCCGTCGCCATGTCCGGTAACCCCCGCGCGCCTGGCGGGCGGCGGACTGACGCAGGTCGACGGCCCTGGCTGCGCCTGCTCTCAGCGGGTGTCCGCCATGCCGCCGCGCGTGTGCTCCACTCCCGGCACACTGGGATGAACCTGTGAGGCCGGGACCGAGTCGAAGGAGCACCTCATGGCGTCATCGACGGAACCACCCGACAATCACCCACCTGCCCTCCGCGCCGCTGACGCCAGTCTCAAGGTGGATCCCTACGTCTTCACGAAGCGGATCGAGGAGGACAGCTGGCGACAGGCAGAGCGGCATGTCACGGCAGCGGGCTTCTGGGGCAACTTCCAGTGGGTCGCCGGCGGCCTCGCGGCCGTGCTCGCAGCGGCAGCGAGCGGCAGTGCGTTCAGCAACAACGCCACCGCCGCGGGACTGCTCGCCCTCGGAGCAGCGGCTTCGGCCGCACTCGTCACGGCCCTACGACCGGGAGACATCTCGACCCAGCATCTCAGGGCGGCCGCGTCGTACAACGCACTTCAGGCGACCGCGCGCGACCTGTGGCAGTTCGGTCTCGACGAGGTGCCGTCGGACCAACGGGATCGGCTGCGCGCTCTGACCGCGACGTGGGTCGAGGTGACGTCCGCCAGTCCCCGTGTGCCGCGTCGACTGCTCAAGAAGGCGAAGAAGATGACCGACGAGAGCTTGAACTACTACCCGTCACCGTAGGCGGAGTCGCATGCGACGCCGACCGCTGGGGCGGCGCAACGAGGCGCTGTCGACCTGGGTCGAGGTGTGGCGGCGCTTCGGGGGCGGTCGCTTCCGGCGGGCGTAGCGTGAGCGGCATGAGCGAGTGGAACGACAAGGTCATTGCCGAGTTCCGGGACAACGGCGGGAAGGTCGGCGGCAACTTCGAGGGTGCGCCGCTGCTCCTGCTCCACACCACGGGTGCCAAGTCGGGGGAGCCGCGCGTCAACCCGATGATGTACCAGGCCGTCGACGGCGGCTGGGCCGTCTTCGCGTCCTACGCCGGTCTCGACGTGAACCCGGCGTGGTTCCACAACCTCAAGGCCCACCCCGACGTCGCGATCGAGGTGGGCACCGATGGTGAGGTCGAGACGATCGACGTGCACGCGACGGTCATGACTCCCGACGAGCGAGAGCCGGTCTGGGAGGAGCAGAAGCGCCGCTACCCGGGCTTCGCCGACTACGAGCAGAAGACCGACCGGGTCATCCCGGTCGTCCTCCTCACGCGCCGCTGACGCCCAGCCGGGGTCAGGCAGCGACCGACGCCAGCTCGGCCAGGTCGTCGTCGGTCAGCTGGAGGTCGGCGACCGCCATGTTCTCCTCGAGGTGCGCGACCGACGACGTGCCCGGGATGAGCAGGACGTTGTCGGCGCGGGCGAGCAGCCAGGCCAGGCCGATCCGCGCTGCTGGCACGCCACGGCGCTCAGCGACCGCCTGCACCGCAGGCTGGTCCACGACCTTCGGCAGGTGCGGGAAGGCCGAGCCGAGCGGGAAGTACGGCACATACGCGATCCCGGCCGCCGTGCACGTGTCCAGCACCTCGGTGTCCGTCTGGTCGACGAGGCTGAACGGGTTCTGCACGCACACGATCTCCGTGATCGCCTGCGCTGCAGCGAGATCCGCAGCCGACACCGTCGAGAGGCCGACGCCGGCGATCTTGCCCTCGTCACGCAGGGCGGCCAGCTCGGCCACCTGGTCCTCGAGCGCCACCTCGTCGGCGCCGGGCGCGTCGGCGTCCATACGGCGCAGGTTCACCGCCGTCAGGCGGTCGACGCCCAGAGCACGCAGGTTCGCCTCGACGTCGGCTCGCAGCTCTGCCGGCTTCTGCGCGGGCAACCAGGCGCCGGCCGCGTCACGACGCGCGCCCACCTTGGACACGAGGGCGAGGTCGGCGGCATACGGGTGGAGGGCCTCGCGGATCAGCTCGTTGCTGACGTCGGGTCCGTAGAACTGCGCCGTGTCGATGTGGTCGACGCCGAGCTCGACGGCGCGGCGCAGCACGCGCAGCGCCTCGGCGCGGTCGCGCGGCGGGCCCATGACGCCGGGGCCGGGGAGCTGCATGGCGCCGAAGCCCACGCGTCGGACGGTGCGGTCTGCCAGGGGGAAGGTGTCGGTCATTTCATCGACGCTAGGTGTTGGAGTGCGCTCCAACGCAAGCCCGGCGGCTTGTCCGTCCCCCCAAAGCCTCGACACCGGGCCTCCGGATCCCGGGCGCCGCCACCACCACAACCTGCGAAATCACTCTCTCCGACAACGGATTTCGTCGAATTCAAACAGAAGTGGGCGAAGTTCGTCATTTGCCTCACGTGGTGTGGGGCCGACCAATAACGTGAGTTCCCGTACCGCCGAACGCCGATCCCGGCCGACGCCGGACGACCCCTCACTGCAAGGCCGCCCATCGCCGACCCCTCCCGCGTCCCGCTTGCGGACGCGCACCTCGCCGCGGCTGCTCCACGTGCCGTGCGCGCTCTCGGACCCACCCACCGTTGGGTTCGCGTGACTCGGGGAGAAGTCCAGGGAGCTTCACCATGGCCTCACGCCGCCTGCCCGTGCCCAGCGACCGCGACCAGCAGTCGGTCCAGCCGTCCCAGCCCATCCGCCGACCCCGGCGACGTGGCTTCTGGGCGGTCGTGCTCGCTGCGCTGCTGGCCATGACGACGGCGATCCCGATGGCGGTGGCCGGCGGACCGCTCGGTGGACTGATCGACTCCACCCTCCCGGGGCAGGCGCCGACGACCCCTGAAGAGATCGGTGACGGCTCGACGGCCGACCTTCTCTACGCCGACGCCACGGAGGGGCTGTCGCAGGTCGACCCGCCCGAGGCCAACCCGAGCGGCACCGCCGAGCTGACCTACCCCCTCGTGCTGCCCCAGGGCCGCGGAAGCACGCCCGACGTCAGCCTCGCCTACAGCTCCGAAGGTGGATCGTCCTGGGCGGGTCTCGGCTGGGATCTCGCGCCGCCGGAGATCGCCGTCGACACGTCCTTCGGCTCCCCACGGTTCTGCGACGGCTCGACGAAGAGCCCACCGTGCGGCAACGTCGAGAGCGAGTCCTACACCCTCGACGGCGACGCCCTCGTGCCGAACGCCGTCAAGGCCGTGCTCGACCCCCGCGTGGCCGAGCGCCAGGACTTCACCCGCAAGGTCGAGACCGAGTTCGAGCAGATCATCCGTCACGGCGACAAGCCGAGCAACTACACGTGGGAGGTGCGCGACAAGAAGGGCGGCGTGCGCTTCTACGGCATGGCTCCCGACGCCGGAGGTCCGGTCGGCGCGAGTGGCACGAAGGTCGGCATCGACGACAGGAGGCGTCAGCCGGGCAGCATCCTCACAGACGCGAACGGCGACGGCGTCCGTTGGTTCCTCACCGCGCAGCGCGACATCGGCGTCAACCTGATCCGTTACGAGTACACGACCGTCAGCTACGAGAAGGACACGGCCGCGCGCACGGGCTGGTCACCCCTGGCCGCAGGCGCGAGCTGCCCGAGCGGCGAGGTCTGCCCCAAGCACGTCTACCTCAGCAAGATCCTCTACACCGCCGGCAGCACCGCCAGCGGCGCGGCCGAGGACCCCGCCTACGAGGTGCGGTTCAACCGGACCCCGGGCGCGCGCACCGACGCGGTCCTCGACGGACGCGGCGGCGTGCTCGACCTCGACCAGGACCTGCTGACGAGCGTCGACGTCGTCTATCGCAAGACCGGCGACGTCGTGACGCGCTACGCGCTGACGTACGCCCCGGACCCGCACTTCGGCAAGACGCGGCTCACGACGGTCGAGCAGATCGGCTGCAACGGGCTCGCGGCCTGCCCGGCCACCGGCCTCAAGCACACCTTCAGCTACTTCGACGACATCGCCACCGCGAAGAGCGGGTTCGACAAGGAGGCCAGGTGGCAGACCGGCGACGGCCCGCTTCCCAAAGACGGCACCACGGCCTACGTCGACTCCAAGCTGAGCGGTCTCGGGGCGTCCATGACACAGGCGGGCGACGGCAAGATCTACGTCGGCTTCAACCTGGCCGACCCGGAGAAGACGGGCTCGGTGGGTGGCTCGTTCGCCATGAACGGCACGACGACCGACTCCGTCATCGAGTTCATCGACCTCAACGGCGACTCCCTGCCCGACAAGGTCTACCGCGACGTCATCAAGCCCACCGGACCGACGGGGACGATCGAGTACCAGCTCAACACGAGCCTCCCCACCGCCTCGCGGACGGCCGACCTGACCTTCGGTCCCACCCACACGCTGCAGGGCGTCTCCGGGCTGCCGGTCCAGCGTTCCATCGGCATCCAGGGCGGGCCCGAGGCGTACTTCGGGGTGTATGCCGTCTTCAACGTCGGCGGGCAGTGGAGCTGGTCGGACAGCTACTTCACCGACGCGAACGGCGACGGCCTCGTCGACTTCGTCGACGGCACGCAGGTGCTCTTCAACCACCTCGTCTGCGCGTCGGGTCCGGTCACGGTCGAGTCGTGCCAGCCCACCTTCAGCTCCTCCGACGCGCTGACGCGCGTCCCCCTGACACCCCAGACGGTCCCGACCAGCGACGCCGCCTTCGACGCCATGGTCGACCGGCTCCGCGACTCCGTGCCGCCGATCGACACCGTCCGGCGCTGGGTGGCGCCCTTCACCGGCGACGTCACCGTCACCGCCAAGGCAACCCTGAGCACCCCGCTGCCCGACGCAGCTGGTGGCGCCGTCCGCGTCGCCATCCAGAAGGGCGGCGGCGAGGTCGACCACTCCACCCTGACGGTCGCGGCGCCCATGTGGCAGCCGGCGCTCGATCCCATTCACGTCGACAAGGGCCAGGCCCTCTACTTCCGCGCGGGCTCACGCCCCAAGGGCAACGGTGACGTCGTCACGTGGACGGCCGACATCACGTATGCCGGCGGCGCCGCTCCCGACGCCAACGGCCTCGACCAGCGGGCGTACTCGCTCACCGACGACTTCACCCTCGCCGGCCGGCCGGGCCTCTTCACGTCGGTGAACATCGGCGGCACCGCGCAGTTCACGGCCGCCATCGACAAGACCGCAACCACGTCCGACGACCTCCGCCCGGAGGTCGTGGTGCGCAACGGCACGACGGAGAACCTCACCCCGGCAGCCGTCACGATCACGGCGCTCGACAGCGCCGGGAACGCCGACGCGGCCCGCGCCAAGGTCGTCACCCAGAGCGGCGGACAGTGGTGCGTCGCCGACGCGAGCACGAGCTTCGGCTGCTACGCCACCGCAGCCCTCGCCAACGCCCGCCTCGCCGTCGTCGGTGCGTCGGAGGTCGGTCGCTTCGGCTTCACGGCCGCGCCGACCTTCTCGCCGCCCGTCAAGAACGCCAAGGGCGAGATCATCGCCTACGACGCCGTCCAGACGCGGCTCGCCGTCGACAGCCCTGTCGACCTCTCGAAGATCGACTGGTTCCGGGCCGGGAAGCTGTGCTTCCTCTCGTCGGGGGCCTGTGACTCGACGAAGCCGATCCTCGCGCCGCACATGGACGTCGACACCTACCCCAACACGACGCGTACCGCCCCGGCGGTCGCCTGGACGTCGACCCTCGGCCGCACCGTCACCCCGCGCCTGACCGGGTCGCGCGACTCCGACAACCCCGGCGGCGAGATGGTCGTCACCGCCAAGACCGCGGCCGGCGTCGTCTACAAGGCGTCGTATGCCGTGCCCTCGGGCAGCGGGTCGTTCGACAGCGGCTCCGCGGCCAGCAGTGCCTCGAGCAAGCTGCCCGAGCTCACGCTCACGAACGGCACGCGCTACTGGTTCGACGTCACCATGCGCAAGGCGGGGCTGTCCTCGCACGTCAGCGGTGTCGACCTCGTCATGAGCTGGACGGAGAGCTCGGTAGCCAAGTCCGAGGACGTCCCCCAGACCGTCAACTGGGCAGGGGCGCAGTCCTACTTCCCGATCGCCTACCGCGGGTGGGCGGCCGCCGGCTACACAGCCACCGGAGCTCGAGCGACGACGAAGCTGACCGAGAGCGACTTCGATGTCCCCGACGCCGGAGGCGCGCCCTTCGACAACAAGGACGACGCCTGCCAGTCGATGTTCGGGGGCGCCTGCCCGACGGACACGTCGATCAACACCACCGGCTTCGGCAGCTACCCCGATCCCTCGAACACGCTGCCCGAGATCGACACCTCCAAGGCCACCGAGAAGATCCCGAACGCGTTCGCCTTCAACGCCGTCGTCGACCCCGACACCCTGACCCAGAGCTGGGACGGGCCGAAGAGCAAGGTGGCCAAGATCTACGCGGCCGAGCACGGGGTCACGGGGGCAGCCCGCTTCGGCGAGGACCTGCCGATCACCGGAGCGCCGGCGTCCAGCGGCACCCAGGCCCCCAAGCTGCTCGGGGTCACCGGTCCCGTCTTCATGCTCATGGCCGGCGTGGGGCCGTTCGGAGGCAGCTTCGCCGCCGGTTGGAGCCGCAGCATGGTCGACTTCCTCGACCTGAACGGCGACGGCTTCCCTGACACGGTGCGTCCCGACTCGGTCACCTACACCAACCCCCGCGGCACGCAGGAGTGCGGGCCGGCCAACGCCCGCGTCGCGTGCACCGGAGGCGGCGTCTCCGTCGTGGACTCCGCGACGACCCTCGCCCTCTCCGGCTCCTTCGGTGGAGCGCCGATCGGCATCTCGGGCAACAACAAGGGGACGACGAACGCCACCAAGGGCGGCTCCGCCGGCAAGGGCGGCCCGGCCGCCGACACCTTCAACGCCAACATCGGCGCGTCCCTGGGCCTCGGAGCGAGCTTCACCAACCCGAGCGGGTCCAACAAACCCAGCAACACCACCGCCCTCGCGAAGGTCCCCGGCGACGGGACGATCCCCGTCCAGGAGACGCTGAGCGACATCAACGGCGACGGCCTGCCCGACCGGATCAAGGTCAACGCCTCGGGCATCCGGGTGCGGCTCAACCTCGGCCACTCCTTCACGGCTGAGATGCCCTGGACCGTGGGATCATTCAGCTCGACCAACTCCTACAGCGGGTCGGTCGGCGGGAGCTTCGGCTTCAACATCGACAACGGCGGCCTCTCGGGCGGCATCGCCAAGAACTCCAACGTCGACCTGCCGAACGTGTCGTGGGACGACGTCAACGGCGACGGGCTGATCGACGCCGTCTACCGCAGCAAGGACGACAACGGGAACGACGTCGTCAAGATCGCCTTCAGCAACGGCACCGGCCTCACCACCGACACGATCTACGGCAACCACCAGAGCTCGGGCTACAAGGTCCTCGGGATCATCGACGTGGACGGCGTGCCCCAGATCCGCCAGGACAGCGCCGAGAGTCTCGGAGGTGGCGCGGACGTCACGGTCGGCATCCCCCTCTGCCTCGTCGGCTGCTACCTCATCCTCAACCCCGGCGGGCACTACGAGAACAGCATGACCTCGACGGACGTCGACCTGACCGACGTCAACGGTGACGGCTACGCCGACACCGTCTCGCGTGCCAGCGGCTCGAGCCAGGTCAAGGTGGCCCTCAACACGCAGGGACGCACGAACCTGCTCAAGAGCGTGACGACCCCCATGGGCGGCACCATCGGTCTCGACTACCACCGCGACGGCAACACGACGAGCCACCCGGACAGCCAGTGGCTGCTCGACGACGTCACGGTGGACTCGACCCGTGGGGCCGACGGCATCGCCCAGAAGCGCAGCACGATCTCCTACGGCAGGACCGCGCAGGACTTCGTCAACCGGACCGACCTCGGCTACGACATGGTGACCGTCAGCGAGCACTACACGGCATACGACCACGCTGTCGTCGACTCCCCGACGACGGCCGACAAGGTGCGCACCGTCCAGCACAAGTACCTCAACGGCTCCGTCTTCGAGTCCGGGCTGGAGTACGAGACCACGGTCTTCGACGGGCCCGCGGCCACCGGCACGCCGATGCAGGCGACCCGGACCACCTGGGCGCTCAAGGACCTCGACAAGAACGCCTCCACCGGAGGCGGCTACGGTCCGCTGGACCTCGGTGGTGCAACGGTCGAGCAGCAGCTCGCGCTCCGGGCCACGCCACAGGTCTCAGAGGTCGAGCAGCTCTGGTACTCAGGCGGATCCCTCAAGCAGACGGTGACGACCGAGTACGGCTACGACCGTCTCGGCAACCCGACCACCGTCGTCGACCGCGGACTGCCAGGCACGACCGCCGACGACACGGTGGCCTCCATCTCCTACGCGAACTGCGAGACGAGCCTCAGTGCGACCCTGACCGCCCTCTTCGGCTGCGGCACCACCCTCAAGGCGCCACCGGCCCCGCGCGCACCGTACTGGTCCGCGACGAACTGTCCGACGTGGGACAGCCAGCCGGTGGGCATCACCGTCACCGCGCCCGGAGGTGCCGTCCTGCGTTCGAAGGAGGGCAACACGGCGTACTGCGACAACAACGCGGTGACCGTCCAGCGTGAGCTGCTGACACCCGGCGTGGGAGGCGCCCCCGACACGTACGCCGAGACGTTGCTCAGCTTCGACGCCTACGGCAGCTACAACCGCGTCGTCATGCCGCCCGATGCCGACGGCAAGCGGTATGCCGTCCGCTACCTCTACGACGACGTCAACCACGCGAACGTCGCCTCCGTCACCGACTTCGAGACCGTCGGCTCCGGCGACCCCTCAGGGGTGAGCCCTGCCGACACCACGAGGAAGCTCATCTCGGAGGACCAGGACCCGACCGGCCAAGCCGTCGGCCTGACGTCCACGGCGACGTTCGACGGTCCCACGGGACGGGTCAGGACCCGCACCGACGCGAACGGCAACGTCACGACCTACACCTATGACGCCCTGAGCCGGGTGCGGACCATCACCTCGCCCGACGGCGGTGTCGCGACCTTCGCCTACCACCCCGACGACAAGGACTACCCCTACGCGACGGTGACCCACACCGACGAGTTCAACCCGGGCACGACCATCGACACCGCGACGTACGTCGACGGCTCGGGCCGCGTGACCGGGCGCAAGCGCGACGCGCTCGTCTACGACCCCGTCACCGGGGACACCGGCGCCGGCTACGCCTGCGAGGGCGGCTCCGACGTCGACGGCCTCGGCCGCACGATCCACCAGTGGAAGCCGTTCCTCCAGACCGGCAAGACCCTTGCCGACTACACCGTCGACGTGAGCAACCCGACCTACGTCAAGGCGACGATCACGACGTTCGACGTCCTCGACCGCGTCCTCGTGGAACGGCTCTCCAACGAGGCGACGACGCGGACGGCCTACGGCTTCGAGGGTTACGTCCCCTTCGGCACCGTCGCGACCGTCGACGTCACCGACCCGCTCGGGCGCCACACGAAGACGTGGCAGGACGCCCACGAGAACGTCCTGCGCAGCGAGGACCGCACGGCCACGGGGAGCTCCCTCTTCACGACCTACGCGTACGACCGGCTCGGGCAGATCCTGCGCATCGACTCGCCCGGTGGGCTCGTCACGACCCACACCTACGACCTGCTCGGCCGCAGGACCTCGACGACGACGCCCGACGGCGGACTCGTCAACTGGACCTACGACCTCGCCGGCAACAAGACCTCCGAGCAGAGCCCCGTGCTCCGCGAGGAGGGCAACGTCAGGACCGTCTTCGGCTTCGACTTCGGCCTGCTGACCTCCATCACCTATCCCGACGAGAAGCCCGTGACGATGGACTACGGCGGCTACCTCGGTCACCCGACGACGGGCAACGCCGCGGGCAAGATGGTCCATGTCGGGGACAAGGCGCGGATCCAGACCTTCGGCTACGACGTCAACGGGCGCCTCGCCCAGGACGTCACGACGATGACCGGCCCGCACCCCAACACGGGGCCGTTCACGACGAGCTACGACAACGACTGGCTCGGCCGCCTCGCGACCGTGTCGCTGCCCGACGGCGAGACCGTGCGCAACGACTACGACACGGGCGGACGGCTCAAGCGCGTCGTCGGCACGAACGACTGCACCGAGCTCGGTCTGCTGACGACGTCGGTCGACGCCACCGCGACGACCATCACCGTCACCGAGTACCAGCACGGCGACCCGCCCTCGAGCTGGAGCCCGACGCTTCCGTTCACCATCCGCCTCGGCGGTGAGCAGCTCAACGTCACCGCGCGCACGCCGGGCGTCGTGCCGGGCACGTTCGACTACACCGTCGAGCGCGGCGTCAACGGCACCGTCCTGCTCCCGACGGCGGCAGCCCACCCGTCCGGCACCACCGTCAAGGTCGACGTCGCCGTGCCGTGCGTGCACAGCTACCTCGACGACCAGCGCTACGACGTCTACGGCACGACCTCGCAGCGCCGGACCGGCGACGGCGTCGTCGACACGACCTACCGGGACGTCGACACCAGGGCACTCAAGGGCCGATCGGCGATGTCGCCCGACGGCACACGGCTGCTCATGAACCTCAAGTACGACTACGACCTCGTGGGCAACGTGAAGCAGTTCCGCAACGAGCTGCCGCCGGACGTCCCGTCGCTCTTCGGCGGTCCCACGAAGCAGACGTACACCTACGACGGGCGCTACCGGCTGCGTGAGGCGACCGGCACCTGGGACTACGCGCCGAAGACGACGCGCAGCTTCACGTGGTCGGCGACGCTCGACGACGCGACGAGCAAGGTGACCCGGATGGCCCAGCGCGACTGGACCGTCGACACCGGCTGCACGAAGAGGTGCAAGGAAGCCACCGTCCTCGCCAACACCTTCGACCGCACGGCGTACACGTACGACGGGGCGAAGCCCAACCAGGCGACCACGGTCGTCGACTCCCTCAACAAGCGCACCGAGACGTACGAGTACGACTCGGACGGCGAGCAGACGACCGTCACGAACCCCGACATGATCCGCAACGTGTCGTGGGACTGGGCGGGCAAGCTCGTCGAGATCGTCGACCACAACCCGAACAACACCGGGCGCAAGCAGACCGACTACGTCTACGACTACGCCGGCCAGCTGTCCATCGAGATCAAGGAGCAGGGCGTCACCTACTACGTCAACCCGTGGGTGACGGTGCGCAACGGGACGATGCTCAAGAACATCTGGGCCGGCAACGACCGCCTCGCCGTCAACATGACGACGACGGGTGACTCCTTCGACCAGCGGGTCTACTTCATGCACAAGGACCTTCAGGGCAGCACGAACATCGTCACCGACCGCGTCGGGAAGGTCTTCCAGCACCAGGAGTACTTCCCGACCGGACAGGTCTGGATCAAGGAGGACAGCACGATCTTCCGGACCCCGTGGCAGTACGCCGGTGGCTACGTCGACGAGGACCACCGCATCATCAACTTCGGTGACCGCTGGTACTCCACGGACCAGGCGCGCTTCCTCACCGTCGACCCGATCCTCACCGACGACGCGAGCGCACTGGTCGACAACCCGACGCTGACCACGGCGTACACCTACGGCCAGCCCAACCCGGTCGGCTTCGTGGACACCGACGGACGGGTGTCCAAGCCGATCAACCTCAACGACGCCATCAACACGGTCGCCGAGCTCAAGCCCGACGGCGACCCGATCAAGAGCGCCCAGGTGACGAAGCTGGCGAACTTCTTCGCCGCCAACACCGACACGGTCCGGGGTCGGGCGACGCTGAGCCTGCTCAAGGGCTTCAACTCGGCGCGCGAGCGCAAGGCGAAGTACTTCAACCGCCTCGACGTGAGGCCCGTTCTCGAGTTCCAGCTCAAGGACGGCAAGCTCGACAAGGTCAAGCTCGGCTTCGGTGTGGGCAAGCGGCTCAAGGTCTTCGAGGCGGAGCAGGACGCGGGCGCCACCCCGCAGGCGGCCGACTCGGTGGCCGCGAACCAGCCCGGCTCGTCGGGCGGCTCGACCGGCGCCGACGCCAACGGTCCCGGTGGACAGGGCAAGTCGGCGACGTCGTCGACCTCCAGCCCGTCGTCGTCGAGCTCGGACTCGAGCTCGGACTCGAGCTCGGACTCGAGCTCGGCCTCGAGCTCCGGTCAGCCGCAGAGCCAAGGTGGGAGCAAGCCGGCGACGTCGGCCGGCGCCCAGGCCGACAACTCCGAGGGCGGGAGCTGACCGCCGCTGACCCGGATCGAGGTGTTCGGCCCGCAGGACCGGCGAGCCGAACACCTCGAACCGCTGCGGGCCTGCGGGCGTTCAGCGCAGGTTGTAGAACTCGCGGTGGACGTTGGCCGGCCCGACCCCGGCACGGACGAGTCCGCGCTGGAGTGCGCTCACCATCGGCTCCGGACCACAGAGGAAGGCCGAGAGCAGGCCAGGCTCGACGCCGACCGTCTCGAGGACCTGCTCGACCGTCAGCCGCGGGTCGGTCTCGGTGTCGACGAGGTGGAGGTGCAGCTCGTCGTGGTGCCCTGCGAGGTGCGCGACCTCGTCGGCGAGGGGAGCCGGGCCGCGTGCCGTGTAGAAGAGGTCGACGCGGTGCGGCAGCTCACCGGGGCGCACGGAGCGGAGCCAGCTGAGCATCGGCGAGACCCCGATGCCGCCGGCGACCCACACCTGGTGCTCGGTGCCCCGCGTGAAGTCGAAATGACCCTGCGGGCTGCTGATGACGGCCGGCATGCCGGGTGCGACGAGGTCGCCGATGCTCGAGGTGAAGTCGCCGAGGGCGCGCACGGTGATGCGGACCTCCCTCTCCTGCGGGCCGCTGGCGATCGTGAAGGGGTGGCGGTGCCACCGGTCGCGGGCCTCGAGGTTGACGAGGGCGAACTGGCCGGGCCGGAAGGCGAAGCGGTCACCGAGCGGGCGGAGCCAGATCTCGTAGGACGCGTCGTCGATGGGCTCGACCGACGACACCTCGTAGTCATGGGTCCGGGCGATGCGCCGGGCCAGCAGCTCGCGGTAGACGTAGAAGGCGAGCCCGACACCGCCGACCGTGACGTACGACCAGCGCAGCAGCTGCGAGCCGAAGAGGGTCGCGTCCATGAGCCCGTGGACGAAGCCGAACGCGAGGAAGACCCCGGTGAGGCGGTGGAAGCCGCGCCAGAGCCCGTAGCGGCCGATCCATCGTCCGACGAACCGGGCCGGAGGCGTCCCCGTGAAGCGCTCCACGGGCCGGCGCAGCGGACGAGGGGTGATGGAGCGCCACCGCGGGGCGATCGCCCACACGGTGAGGGTGGCGAGACCGACGATGCCGATCGTGCCCAGGGTCGGACCGAGCTGGGTGGGGTTCGGGTTGCCCGTCGCCGCGATGTGCACGCCGATGAGGACCGTGCCGGTCATCGCGACCCGCCGGTGCCACACGGCCGCCTTGTCGACGCCGTCGAAGAACTGCTCGACCCAGCGCAGCGTGCTGATGAGGACGAGCCCGACGGACAGGAGCAGGACACCCTCGGCGCCGATGAGCTGACCGACGAACTGGCCCACGTCGCCACGCGGCCGGGCCAGGAGCCAGAGCAGGGCGAAGGCGACGACCACGGCGGCGATCGTCGCCGGCCCGACGAGGCGGGTGACGAGGTGCGCTCCGCGGTAGGGGCGCCGGTGGCGCAGCTGCGTCTCGAGGGCCATCGGGGTCTCGGCTTTCGGTGGCGCGCGGCGATGCGCGCGGGGATACGGGCGGGCGGCCTGGGTGGTGCTCCCCGAGCAGGCCATCCCCTGACACGTACCCCGTCCGTCGTGGCACAGCACGCGCGGCGTGCCGAGGCGGTCGAGACCAGTGGTGGCCGAGACCAGTGGTGGCGGTGCCGGCCGTTTTCCGGCGGAGAGCCGCCGTCAGCGCTAGCGTGAGTTGGCGTACCGCCGAACACATCTGGCCGGATCCGACCCCCTCCCGGAGGCCGCCAGCCGAGCCACGCGCGTCCCACCGAGGATGCGCCGTCGGCGTACGGCTCGATCGTGGCCGTACGCATCGTGGGTCCGTGACCGCAGGTCCGCCCACCGTCTCGGGGACCAGCAAGGAGTGACGGCGGAGCCGCCTCACGAGGCGACCCGCCGGACACCCGGACGAGGAGCTGTCGTGAGAGCACACCGTTCCAGCCGCCGACTCCGCACCGCCGTCGCGTGCCTCACCGGATCGGCCCTGCTGGCCGCCTCGGTGACCGCCGTGGCGGTCGCGGCCGAGGCCCCCTCCGTCGCGCCACAGCGGGAGGCGTCGAGCCCGATCTACTCGGCGCCGGTGGCGCCGGACATCTCCCCACCGATGTCCGCCCTCGCCGCCAAGGGCGGGCACCGGACCGTCTCGACCGCGCGGATCGTCAACGAGCGCGGCGCTCCCGGCGCGGGCAGGGCCGCGACGACACCCTCGGCCGACGCCGCGCTCCAGACGTCCGCTCCTGCGCTCGCCGTGGGCCAGACCATCGCCAACTTCGAGGGCGTCAGCAACCAGGACAACTTCACCCTCTTCGGTGGCCGCGTCAACCCGCCGGACCCGATCGGCGACGTCGGCCCGAACCACTACGTCGAGATGACGAACCTGGCCTACCAGGTCTTCGACAAGTCCGGCACGCCGCTCATCCCGGCGACCCCGATCGGGGCCCTGTGGGACGGCTTCGCCGTCACCGACTGCACCGACGGCTCCGGCGACCCGGTCGTCCTCTACGACCAGCTGACCGGCCGGTGGCTCCTCTCGCAGTTCACGACGAGCGGGCTCGACGACCCCACCAAGCCGTTCTGGAACTGCGTCGCCATCTCGACGACCGGGGACCCGACGGGCACCTACTACCGATACGCCTTCAAGACCGAGAACTTCCAGTACTTCCCGGACTACCCGAAGTACGGCGTGTGGACCGACTCCTACGTGCTCACCACGCGCGAGTTCGGCCCGACGGTCGAGTACGGCATCGGCGTCTACGCGCTCGAGAAGAACAAGATGGTCAACGGCCAGCCCGCCCGCGTCGTCAGCTACTTCCTCGACGGCAACGCGCCGGGCATGCTGCCCCTCGTCGGTGACGGGCTGCTCCCGGCCGACATCGACGGCATCACCAAGCCCCGCGAGGACAGCGCGATCCCCATCGTCGGGACGCAGGACGACGGCGGCGGCTACGGCGCCACCTCGGACGCGCTCAACGTCTGGGACCTGAAGGTCAAGTGGCGCTCCACCCCCACCTCGTCGTTGACGCTGGCGGAGCAGCTCCCCGTCGCGGCCTTCGACTCGCAGTTCCCCTGCGCCCCGACCGCGCGTGACTGCCTGCCCCAGCCCGGGGTCACCGACCCGAACCGCTACCTCGACGTGCTCAGCTACCGGCAGCGCCCGACCTGGCGACTGGCGTACCGCAGCTTCAAGGGCGTCGAGTCGCTCGTCACCGCCCAGTCGGTGGAGGCGTCGCCCGGCCAGGCCGGGATGCGCTGGTACGAGGTGCGCCGCTCCGCGGGGACGTATGCCGTCGCGCAGCAGGGCACGTACGCCCCCGCCGACGGCGTGAACCGCTGGATGGGGAGCATCGCCCAGGACAAGAAGGGCAACATGGCGCTCGGCTACAGCGTGGTCGACGGCGTGGACGTCTATCCCGGCATCCGTTACACCGGAAGGTCGGCCGCCGCGCCGCTGGGCACGATGAACCTCGGTGAAGGCACGATCATCGACGGCTCGGGCGTCCAGACGACGACGAACTCGCGGTGGGGCGACTACACCTCGATGAACGTCGACCCGTCGGACGACTGCACCTTCTGGTACGTCAACGAGTACTACACGGCGGCGGGCCAGGCCTCGAGCCCCGCGGGTTGGCAGACCCGGATCGCGAGCTTCCGGCTCCCCGGCTGCTGACGTCGTCGGCTGCTGACGCCGCGGGCATCCAGGCCCCCTGCTGGCAGCCAAGGGGAGCGTGCCCACCCGGTGTCGTCACGACACCGGGTGGGCACGCCCCGCGAGCGGCGGCCCGTCCCGGAACGCCACCTCCGGTCGACCTGCGCCGACCGCCCCGGGTCGCCGAGTCTTCATCGACCCGTCGGCGCGATCTTGCGCCCCGTTCACGGGATCCGAAGGGTTCTCCCAGCCTCCGCCGAAAGTGTGGAGAGGTCTCAGCTCACCCACCCCGGGCACTCACACCGGGGCCCACGAGAGGCTTCTCCGTGCACACTTCCACCATCGTCAAGGCGGGGCTCGTCGGCACCCTCGCCGCTGCCGCCGCCTTCGCCCTCGGCGGGTCCTCCGCCGACGCCTACGGCGGTCTGCCCGTCGTGGGCGTGCCGCACGCCAACCCGAAGTTCGGCGTGCAGGGCAACGTCCTCACCCCCTCGGCCGGCCAGACGTCCGTCGCCTGGGGCAACCTGCCCCTGACGAACCCCGACACGGCCAACGGCGTGACGCACTACGGCTACAACACCCTCGACGGCGCGCCCCTGACGCAGACGACGAACGAGGCGCACAAGACCGAGCCCGACAAGAACGTCTACCTCGTCCTCGGCGGCAGGCACTACCTCTACCAGGGCCACGAGACCGGCCCGCGCGGTTACGTCACGCGCATCAACCTCGACGAGACCGACCCCCTCAAGCGGGTCACGCTGATCTCCGACACGGACGTCGCAGGCAACGCCTACCCGACGATCGACGGCATCATGTGGGACCCGTTCACGAAGCAGCTGCTGCTCACCGCCGAGTCGAGTGCACCCAAGGGTGGTGTCTTCGCAGTCGGCCTCGACGCGAACGGCGACCCCGTCGACGGTGGCCGGGCGACGCGCCTCGCGGCGCTCGGCTCCGGTGGCTTCGAGGGCATCCAGAACGACGCTGCCGGCAACGTGTGGATGCTCGAGGACATCGGCGGTGCCGGCGCGAGCGGCGGCAAGGTGCCCAACAGCTTCGTCTACCGTTTCGTGCCGAACGACCAGAGCGACCTCACCCGGGGCGGGAAGCTCCAGGCGCTGCAGATCAGGCGCGCGGACGGCACGCCGGCCACGACGTCGCAGCTGCAGTCCAACCCGTCGGACCCGTTCATCCGCGAGCTGCACACGTACGGCTCGTCCTTCGCGACGACGTGGGTCACGATCCACACGGGCACGACGGAGGCGTTCGACGCCACGGCCGCTGCCAAGGCTGCGAACGCCACGCCGCTCAAGCGCCCCGAGAACGGCGTCTTCCGTCCCGGCACGGGCTACAAGGAGTTCTACTTCACCGAGACGGGTGACACGAGCACCTCGAGCACCCTCCCGGGCGCCTACGGCGGCGTCTTCCGCATCTCGCAGACGAGCTCGACCGCAGACACCGGTCGCATCTCGATCGCCGCGGTCGGGGACGTCGAGCACACCGGCTTCGACAACATCACCTTCGCGACCAAGGACGACCTGCTCGTCGTCGAGGACGCCGGCGACGGCCTCCACACCCAGCGCAACGCGCTCGACTCCGGCTACGTCTTCAACCTCGCCGACGGCCGCGACCAGGAGGGATCGTATGCCGCCGGGCGGGGTCGCGCTCCGAGGCCCGTCCGCTTCCTGGCGGAGGGCCGCGACGCGTCTGCGACGTTCGACTCGATGAGCGGCCCGTCCTACAACGACGGCGACAACGAGATCACCGGCATCCACGTGTCCGACGGCGACCCGACGGTCGGCGGCCTCCTCGGTGCCAAGCTGCCCCAGCCCACGACGTCGACCGCCTGGCGGACGTTCTGGACCCAGCAGCACGGCGACAACACGACGTGGGAGATCAGCTGGAACGGTGACCGCCAGGGCGAGCAGCACTGACCGGACATCACTCGGTGCAGCGACGAGGGCCCGGTCACGCGATCCGCGTGGCCGGGCCTTCCACGGCGCGTTCCCCGGGTGCTTCACTGGAGAGTCGCGCGGCGCCGACACCGGAGGAGGTATGCCGTGACGTACGTCGGAGACACCGGTGAGGTGAGTGCCCGCGTCCATCCGGTCGCCGAGCACCCGAGCCGTCCGGGTGTCGGCAGCATCGTCGCGACCGGCGCCCAGACCGACGGCGACTTCGGGCTGTTCCGGGCCGAGTTCCGTCCGGGGACCGACGTGGCGGCCCACTTCCACCGGACGTTCTCCGAGTCCTTCTACGTGCTGGCCGGCTCGCTCGACGTCTTCGACGGGGCCCGGTGGGTGACGTCGTCGTCCGGGGACCTCGTCCACGTGCCCCGCGGTGGGATCCACGGTCTCCGGGTCGCGGGCGCCGAGTCGGCGGAGGTCCTGACGCTCTTCACGCCCGGCATCCCGCGCGAGCGCTTCGTCCTCGAGCTGCTCGAGATCTCGACGTCCGGACGGCAGCTGTCACCGAGCGAGTGGACCGAGTTCTACGCGCGCCACGACCAGTTCATGGTGTGAGGAGCCTTCCGGAGCGATCTGGCCGCTCCGGTCACGACCGCCGCGCCGTGCCAGATGGCGGTCGCGTGCGCATCGAGGTCGCCTCACCCTGCGCCTCGCCCGTGAGTCAGATGCCCTTCGCCGCCTCGATGAGCGTGTCGGCGGCGAAGCGCAGCCCCTCGAGCTGGTCGAGCTCCTGGTCCTCGTGCTCGATGTTCACCGGCATGTCGGGGTCGACCTGGTGCAGGGCGCGGAGGAACTCGGTCCAGTAGGCCGTGTCGTGCCCGCGGCCGACGGCGACGAAGTCCCACGACGGGGTCTTGGGCCAGCCGCTGAGGGTCGTGCCGCCGCCGAGCGGCAGGTAGCCCTGCTCACCCTCGGCGACGCGGTCGAAGGAGTCGTCGATGACGCCGTTGACCTTCGCGGCGTCGTTGACGCGCGTGTCCTTGGCGGCCGCGATGAAGACGAGCTCGCCGAGGTCGGCGACGGCGAGGACGGGGTCGATGCCCTGCCAGAAGAGGTGGCTCGGGTCCATCTCCGTTCCGACGTGGGTCGCGCCGGTCTCCTCGACGAGGCGGTGCAGGGTGCGCGGGTTGAAGACGATGTTGCCCGGGTGCATCTCGATGGCGACGCGGACGTCCGCGTCGACGGCCCGAGCCTGGATGTCCTTCCAGTAGGGGACCGCGACGCTCCACTGGTGGTCCTGGACGTCGAGGAAGGGGCTCCACCAGGGGAGCGGGTTCCACACGGGGACAGAGGTGCCCGGCTCGCCGCCGGGAGCGCCCGACATCGTGATGACGCGCGGGACGCCGAGGAGCGCGGCGAGCTCGATCGAGTCGACGAGGTCCTGCGAGTGCGGGAAGCCCGCGGCCGGGTGCAGCGGGTTGCCGTTGCAGTTGAGGGCGGTCAGGGTCAGTCCGCGCGAGCTGTACTCGCCGAGGTAGTCCTGGCGGGCCTGGTCGCTCGCGCGGAGGTCGTCGACGGGCAGGTGGATGGGCGGCAGGAAGCCGCCGGAGTTGACCTCGACGCTCGTGAGCCCGAGGCTCGCGATCATGTCGAGGGCCTCGCCGAGGGGCTTGTCGCCGAGGCAGGCGTTGTAGGCGCCGAGCTGCATGGTCGTACCTTCCGAAAGTGTTTGGGGTGGTGGGGGACTCGAGCGAGTCAGGCGAGCGGGACCGCGGCGCCGTCGGCCGCGGCCGACCGCGTGACCGCGTCGATGATGGTGAGATCGCGCAGGCCGTCCTCGAAGGTCGCGACGGGCGGCAGGCCCTCGATGCCGGCGACCTGCTCGAGGAAGGCGCGGCACTGGTAGCCGAAGAGGTCGGCGACGCCGAAGGAGACGCCGGGGAAGTCCATCGGCAGGCCGCCCTTGACGTAGGGGTGCGCGGGACCGGCGAGCACCTGGTTGTAGCCGTCCAGGCCGTCGTCACGCAGCTTGCGGATGACGGAGAACTCGGCGGGACGGTCCATGTCCCACTTGGCGGCTCCGTGCTCGGCCATGAGGTCGAAGGCGAGCGAGTTGGCGTGCCCGGGGGCGATGCGCGAGATCGAGAAGGTGCCGACGGCGCCGGACCCGAAGTGGGCGGTGAAGGTCGCGACGTCGTCGTTCTCGACCGGCTCGCGCACGTCGGACAGCTCGGCCCTGGCGTGGCCGTAGGTCGTGCCGAGCGGTACGGCGCGATCCGTGACCTTCGTCGTGAACGTCGCGCCGCTCACGGAAGCCATGGGGCCGCAGAGGAACTCGGCGAGGTCGATGAGGTGGCTGCCGATGTCGGCGAGCGCTCCTGTGCCCTGACCACCCTTGTAGCGCCACGCCATCGGGGTCTCGCGGCTGCGGGCGTAGTCGCACCAGTAGCGGCCGTTGAAGTGGCTGACCTCGCCGAGCTCGTCGCGCAGGAGGTCGCGGATCGCGGCGACGGCGGGCTGGCGGCGGTAGACGAACGCCGTGCCGGTCGCGAGGTCGGGGTGCATCTGGGCGGCCGCGATCATGGCCCGCGCGTCGTCGATGCTCGCCGCGATCGGCTTCTCGCAGAGCACGTGCTTGCCGGCGTCGAGGAGGGACTCGACGATCTCGCGGTGCAGGTGGTTGGCGACGACGACGCTGACGACGTGGACGTCGTCGGCGGTCAGCAGCTCACGCCAGTCGGTGCCGTGGCGCTCGTAGCCGTAGCGGGCGGCAGCGTCCTCGGCGACGGCCTCGTTCGCGTCGACGACGGCGGCATACCGGATGGGGGGCAGCGGCGGGTCGAAGAGCGTGGGGGCGGCGCGGTAGCCGGCGCAGTGCGCCCGGCCCGCCATGCCGGCGCCGACGACGGCGACGCCGATGGGTGACTGCGTCATGGGATGTACCTCTCTGGACATCTGGGTCAGGGGTCAACGAGCGTTTTAAAGCGCTTTAAGTTACGATGCCTCCAGTGTGCGGAGCGCCCCTCGCGCCTGTCAACACTTTGTTCTGACAATCTGTCCTGAGTCCGTCCCGATGCCGCCCCCCAGGAGGAGCCGTATGCCGTCCCGTCCCGCGCGCCCGCGCCTCGAGGACGTCGCCTCCCGGGCCGGCGTCAGCACCGCATCGGCATCCCTCGTCCTGCGCGGACGCCCCGGGCCGGGTGCCGCCACGCGCGAGGCCGTGCTCGACGCCGCCCGTGAGCTCGGCTACCGCGCCGACCGCACCGCGAGCCTCCTCGCCCGGCGGCGCACCCAGCTGCTCGGCGTGACGATGGACGTGCGCAGCACCTTCCACGCCGAGCTGCTCGAGGACCTCCAGGCCGCCGCCGACGAGCGGGGCTACGACATCGTCGTCAGCCCCCTGACGCGCACCCGCGACGAGCGCCGCGCCGTCGAGTCGCTCCTCGACTTCCGGTGCGAGGCGCTGCTGCTGCTCGGTCCGCGGCTGCCCGACGCCGAGCTCGCGGCCCTCGCCGAGGAGCACCACGTCGTGGCCATCGGCCGTCGGGCGCAGGCGGCCGGCGTGGACGTCGTGCGTGCGGCCGACGACGTGGGTGTTGGCCTCGCCGTCGAGCACCTCGTCGGGCTGGGGCACCGCGACATCGCCTTCGTCGACGGGCCCCGTGGTCCGATCGCGACGTTGCGCCGGCAGGGCTACCGCAGCGCCATGAAACGCCTCGGCCTCGCGGACTCCGTGCACGTCGTCGACGGCGGGGGAGACGAGGAGTCCGGCACCCGCGCCGCAGCCACCATCCTCGCCCCCCAACCGTCGAAAGGCCGTAAACCGGGGCCGGCCGACGGCCGCGAGGCCACCCGAGATCGTGTGCGTATGCCGTCCGCCCTCGTCGCGTTCAACGACCGGGCCGCGCTCGGCCTCCTCGACCGCCTGCGGCGCGAGGGCGTCGACGTGCCCCGGGACGTCTCGGTCGTCGGCTACGACGACAGCCTCATCGCCCGGCTCGCGACCGTCGACCTCACGAGCGTCAGCCAGATCCACGAGGCGATGGCGACGGCCGCGGTCGAGGCAGCGACGCAGCGCCTCGACGACGGGCGCACCGAGTCGGTCGAGCTGGTCCTCGAGCCGCAGCTCGTGGTCCGCGGCACGACGGCACCGCGCGGTGACGCGACGACCCGGCGCGGCGGCATACGCGAGCCGTGAGGGCCCGCCCGTCGGTGCGGCGGGCTACGGTCATTTCATGGCCGACAAGCTCACCCGCCAGGCGGCGTCCGACGCCTTGCCCACGTGGCGGTTCCTGCTCCAGCGGATGCACCTCACGGTGCGGGCGCCCGACGTCGCGACGGCGTTCGACTTCGTCGCGCGGGTCGGCGCCGTGGCGGCGCCCCTGGGTCGGCAGCCCGACCTCGACGTCCGTGGCGCCGTCGTCCACCTCGCCGTGTCGACCGAGCCGGCAGGCGGCGTCAGCGACGACGACATCGCGGTCGGTCGGGCCGTCGACTCGGTCGTCGCCGACATGGGGCTGACGTCGGAGCCCGGGACCCTCACCGTCGTCGAGATCGCCATCGACGCCATGGACATCGACGCGGTCCGGCCCTTCTGGGACGCCGTCCTCGGCTGGGACGTCATCGCCCGCGACGACGTGCAGGACCCGCTCCGCCTGGGACCGGCCGTGTGGTTCCAGCAGATGGACGAGCCGCGCCCGCAGCGCAACCGGATCCACCTCGACGTCACGGTCGCCCACGACGAGGCGGCCGGCCGCATCGAGCGGGCGCTTGCCGCCGGAGGCCACCTCGTCTCCGACGCCAGGGCGCCGGCCTTCTGGATCCTCGCCGACCCCGAGGGCAACGAGGCGTGCATCTGCACCTGGCAGGGGCGCGACCCCGTCCCGACGGGCTGACGGGCGCGACTCAGCCGGTGAGGACGTCGGTGACGAGTCGTGCGAAGAGCTCTGGGTCGTCGACCCATGGGAAGTGGCCGGCGCCCGGCTGCACGACGCAGCCACCGTCGGCGAAGACCTCGGCGAGCTCGACGCCGAGATCCGGCCCCGGCATGAGGTCGAGCTCGCCGACGACGACCCGCACCGGGGTGACGAGCGCGGTCAGCGCTGCCCGCGTCGCCGTGGCATCGACCGGCTCGGAGCGGAAGGCCCGGGTGCCCTCGCGGTTGCGCTGGGCGTCGTCCGTCGCCGCGTGCTGCTGCGCCGCGACGGTCCACGCCCCGTAGAGGAAGGGCGACATGGCCTGCCGTCTCGCGGGTGAGTCGTCGTCGGACTCGAGGGCGGCGTGTGCCGCCGCGAACCACGGCTCGCCAGAGCGAAGCGCGACCCGGGCCTCCCACTCGTCGTCGTCGATGTCGAGGCCCGCCGCCGCCGTGCTCGGCGTGACGAGGACGAGGCGGCGGACCCGCTCGGGGTGGCGGGCGGCGTACAGCAGGCACACCGACGCGCCGGCGGAGTGGCCCAGGAGCTCGAGGCGCTCGAGCCCGAGGTGGGTGCGCAGGGCCTCGAGGTCGTCGGCGAGCCGCGACGGGCCGTATGCCGTGAGGTCGGCAGGCCTCGGTGACGCGCCCGTGCCGCGCGGGTCGGGGACGACGAGCGCGCGCCCGGCCACGTCGGCCAGCCCGCCGAGGTCGCCGAGGTAGGCGGCGTCGCGCGCGGGCCCGCCGGGCCAGACGACGAGCGGGTCGCCCGTGCCGTCGACGCGGTAGGCGAGCTCGGAGCCGTCGTGCGACGTGAAGGTCGGCATGGCTCCCACCGTGCCAGCCGGACCGACCGTGGCGCCTGCTCTTTTGCGCGCCGCTCAGCCGGCGGTCGCGTCGGCGGCGGCCAGCGCGACGAGGTCGGCGATCTCGTCGGGGTGCGTGAAGAGGTTGTTGTGCGACCCGCCGAGCAGCGACGTGCGGACGCGGGGCGCGCTGCCGGCCGACCCGGCCAGCTGGTCGAGCCACGTGACCGGCACGAAGGCGTCGTGCACCCCTGCCGTCACCGTCACGGGCACCGGCAGGTGCGCGATCCGCTCCTCCGGGGCGTCGCGGAGCCCTGACCGGAGCATCGCGACGATGCCGCCCCGGCCCCGGTAGACCTCCATCGCGTCGACCTGGTCGAGGCGGTCGTCGCGGTAGGCGAAGGGAGTCGCACGGGCCAACCGGTGCAGGCGGCGCTGCTCGGGCGCGAAGGTCGTCCCGGCGAGCACGAGCGAGAAGTCGCGGCGGCGGGCGCTGAGGGCGAGGGCGGCGGTCAGCGCCGCCTGCCCGCCCGTCGAGTGGCCGAGGACGACGACCGGGTGCCCGGCGGCCTGGGCCTCGATCCACCGGGCGGCCGTCAGGCCCGTCGCGTGGATGGAGGGGCTCGTCGGCCGCGGCAGGTCGGAGCCGAAGCCCGGCAGGTCGAGCACCGTGCAGGCCAGGCCACGGGCGACGAGGGCCCGGGCCGTGGGGATCGTGTAGAAGGGCAGTCCGAGCCCGGGGAGGAGGACGACGAGCGGTGTCGTGCGAGGCTCGTCGCCGCCGAGCGACAACGACCGGACGACGCGACCCCGGAGGCTCGTGAGCTGCACGCGCACGTCCGGCCCGACGTCGCGGCCGAGCACGTCACGCGGCTTCACGAGGGCGCGCCGCGGCCAGCGACAGGAGCCGTGCTGGCGCGCACGACGAGCTCGGGCTCGATGACGACGGGGTCGGCGTGCGCCGTGCCGGACCCTCCCTCGGGGGACTCGCGGTCGAGCCGGTCGGCCAGGGTGCGCACGGTCTCGGATCCGAGGCGCTGGGCGTCCTGGCGCACCGTCGTCAGGGCCACGTGCGGGTAGCCGGCCTCGGTGATGTCGTCGAAGCCGACGACGGACACGTCACCGGGCACGCGGAGCCCGGCCTGCCGCACCACGTCGACGAAGCCGATCGCGCACCGGTCGTTGAACGCCGCCACGGCCGTGGGCCGTTCGCGCGCGCCGAGCGCGAGGTAGGCGCGGGCCGCCTCGGCTCCCTCGAGCTCGCTGACGCCGCCCGGCAGGACCCTCTCGGTCAGGGCCGGTGAGCGGCGCATCGCCGTGCGGTAGCCGCGGCGCCGCTCTGACGCGCCCGCGGTGCGACCGCCGTCGAGGAGGGCGATCCGCCGGTGGCCGAGGCCGCGGAGGTGCTCGACCGACAGGCGCAGCCCCGCGGCGTCGTCGGTGCGGACGACCCCGACGCCGCCGCCGGGGACGGGCCGCAGGACGCTGACGACCGGGAGCCGTGCGGCCAGGCGCTCCAGGTGGGCCGCGCCCTGGCTGCTGCCGAGCAGGATGATGCCCTCGCACCGCTCGGCGAGCAGCGTCTCCACAGCGGCCGCCTCCGAGCGCGACGGCGTGACGCCGCTCAGCACCAGCTCGTAGGCCGCCGCGTCGGCGTGCGTGTAGAGGCTCTCCAGCAGGTCGCCGTGGAAGGCGTGCCCGACGCTGAAGGTCACGCCCAGCGTCCGGGTGCGGCTGCTGCCGAGACGGCTGGCGCGGGTGTCGGGTCGGTAGTCGAGCTCGCGTGCGGCGGTGAGGACGCGCTCGCGGGTCGCCTCGGAGGCGCCGGCGACACCGCGGAAGACGATCGACACGAGGGCGCGCGAGACGCCGGCACGTGCGGCGACGTGCTCCATCGTGACCCTCTCGCTGCCCACGTCGCGACTCTAGAGCGCTCCATGGCCATGGGCCAGCCCTTGACCGGCGCGGCGGTGGAGCGCTTCAATGAGGGACGAACTAGAGCGCTCTAGTCCCTCTCTGCGAAGGAGCAGCCATGACGCGCATCGACCCGGTCCGCATCGGTCTCATCGGCGCCGGCCGCATCGGCACCCACCACGCCACGACGTTGGCTCGGAGGCTCGGTGAGGCCGAGCTCGTCGCCGTCGCCGACCCCCGGGCCGCCGCGGCGGAACGCCTCGGCGAGGAGCTCGGCGCCCCGTGGACCACCGACCCGCAGGCGCTCATCGACGACCCCCGGGTCGAGGCCGTCGCCATCACGTGCGCCAGCACGGCGCACGCCGACCTCGTCGTCGCCGCCGCGGGGGCCGGCAAGGCCGTCTTCGTCGAGAAGCCGATGGCGATGACCCTCGCCGACGCCGACCGCGCGGTCGCCGCGGCCCGAGCTGCCGGCATACCCCTGCAGGTCGGCTTCAACCGGCGCTTCGCCAGCGACTTCGCCGCCGCCCACGAGACGGTCGCCGCCGGGGGCATCGGGACGCCGCAGCTGCTCCGCTCGCTCACCCGTGACCCCGGGCTCGCCGACCCGGCCGGCGTGCCGCCGTGGACGATCTTCACCCAGACGCTCATCCACGACTTCGACGCGCTCAACTGGTTCAACGCCGGCGCGACGGCCGTCGAGGTCTCCGTCATGGCCGACGCCCTCGTCGCGCCCGACTTCAAGGACGCCGGCCTGCTCGACACCGCCGTCGTGACGATCCGCTACGACAACGGGGCGATCGCCGTCGCCGAGGCGAGCTTCTCGGCTGCCTACGGCTACGACGTGCGCGCCGAGGTCTTCGGCTCGGCCGGGATGGTCACGGCCGGGAGCCCGGCCCACCTCCGCACCGCGCACTGGAGCGCGGCCGGGGTCGCGAGTCCGACGGCCCGCGCCGACACCGACCTGTTCACCGACGCGTATGCCGCCGAGCTCGCTGCCTTCTGCGCCGCGGTCCGCGCCGGCGGGCCCACGCAGGTCGGTGGTGAGGACGCGCGCGCCGCGCTGCGGATCGCGCTCGCCTGCATCGAGGCCGTCGAGACCGGTCGCACCGTGACCATCCGCGACACCGACCGCGTGACGACCGGAGCGGGTGCCTGATGGCGAGCCCGTTCACGCTCGCGGTGAGCGCCGAGATGGTCTACCTCGACCTGCCCTTCACCGAGCGGGTGCGGCGCATCCACGCGCTCGGCTTCGAGGTCGAGATCTGGGACTGGACGCGGCACGACGTCGACGAGCTCGTCGCCCTCCGTGACGAGGGCGTCGTCTACTCGTCGATGACCGGCTACGTGCGCGGCCGGCTCGGTGACGACGAGGGAGCGAGTGAGCTGCTCGCGACCGCGGCCGAGTCGGTGCCCGTGGCGCGGCGGCTCGGCATCCCGCGCCTCAACCTCCACGGCACGGGCCTCGACGACCGGGGCCTGCCCGTGCGTCCCGAGCCCATGGCGACGGGACCGATGTGGCTGACGGCCCAGCGCACGCTCGGACGCATCGCCGAGCTGGGGGAGCGCGAGGGCGTCATGTTCGTCCTCGAGAACCTCAACACCGCCGTCGACCACCCCGGCGTGCCCTTCGCGACCGCCGCCGACTGCCTGGCTCTCGTCGAGGCCGTCGACAGCCCGCACCTCAAGCTGATGCTCGACCTCTACCACGCCCAGATCGGGGAGGGGAACCTCATCGAGCTCTGCCGCCGGGCCCTGCCGCACATCGGCGAGGTCCAGGTGGCCGACGTGCCCGGTCGTCGCGAGCCCGGCACCGGGGAGATCGCCTATCCGGCGATCGCGCGGGCCCTCGTCGAGATGGGCTACGCCGGTCCGATCGGTCTCGAGGGCTTCGCCTCGGTCGACGACGAGGTCGCACTGAAGCGCTTCCGCGACGCCTTCACTCCCGAGCCGTCGTCGCCGGCGCCCTGAGCGGAGCCGCGTCGGGCACGACGGCCCGGGACGCTCGCCGGCGGGCAGGCTCAGCTCGTCGACTCCATTGCCGCGGCGACCCGCTCGGCCGACTCGCGCATGGCCTCGTCGGAGATGTTGGGCAGGACGTCCTCCCACAGCGGCAGCATCGGGCCGTTGGCGTCGAGCATCCCGAGAGGTCGCGGCATGAGCCAGACGTGGAAGTGCGCTCCGCCGTCACCCCACCGGTAGACGTGGACCCGGCCGACGTCGCCGAGCGCGAGGATCGCGCGCTCGACGCGGGCCAGGACGAGACCGAACGACGCCGCGACCGCCGCCGGCAGGTCGACCAGGGAGTCGACGTGCTCGCGGCTGGCGAGCCAGACGGTGCCGGGCAGGCTGCCCCCGACGGCGGGGTGCAGGGTCCAGTGCTCGTCGCTCCAGACGCTGCTGCTCGTGTGGTGGGAGCACACCCCGCACTCCTCGCCGCCCGGCTCTCCGCGACGCGGCGGCTCGGGAACGATGCGGGGGGACGGGGCGCGTGAGGTGAGCGGACCGGACCAGGGGAGCGTGTCGAAGCTGGTCGGGACGAGGTCGGGCGCGGGGGCGGTTCGTGTGGTCATGACCCGATCCTGCGCCGACGTGACGCCTCGGACCTGATCGTCTTTGCGGTCCTCCGACGCGGGTCCGCGTCAGCCGCGGGAGCTGATCCAGTGGGGGAGGATGCCGCTCGCGAGCGCGGCCGCCCGCAGCGGCGCCGCGAGCTCGGCGACCCGGCGCGTGCCGTCGAGCCCGAGGTGGGCCCAGCCCTCGAGGGCCATCCGGTCCGTCTCGCGCTCGAGGTCCTTGCGGAAGGCGAGGCCGTGCTCGGTCAGACCGTCGCCGTCGACGAGCCCGCGCTCGGTGAGCCGCTCGACGCCCGCCGCCCACTCCTCGTCGGACCAGCCGCGGCTCGACCGCATGAAGCCGGTGCTGCCGGAGAAGAGCCCGCCGATGACGATCGACTCGACCGGGTCGAGCCCGGCGCGCAGCAGGGCCGCCACGTGGCCGTCGCCGCGGTGCTCGCGGATGAGCGTCGCGGCGTGCCAGAGCGCGAGGCGCGGCTCGTCGGGCCACGCGAGCCCGGCGTGGGCGGCATACAACGGGCGGCCGGGGGCCGTGAGGCCCGCGCAGACGGCGCGGGCGAGGTCGAGCAGCTCGCTGACGTCGGTGTCGCCGACGACACGGTCGAGCACGACTGCCATGCCGTCGCGCCGGGCCTGCTGCACCTGCTCGGGGCTCGCGACCGCCCACGACGCGGGCAGGGCCTTGGCGTGCAGCCACGGCGCGAAGACGTAGAACGTCGCGGTCGGCACCTCGGGCCCGACCGCACCGAAGGCCGCCGAACGGGCGGCGAAGTAGCTGAGGCGCGGGTGCAGCCCGAGGGCGACGTAGGCGTCACGCACGTCGTCGGCGAAGTAGCCGAGCACGTGGAGCGTCTCGAGGCCTCCCCACGCCTGTCGCGAGGCCCGGATGAGGTCGACGTCGTCGGCAGCGCGGCTCATGACCAGCACCCTAGGCGCCGTGGCTCAGCGCACGACGAGGGCCAGCGCCGAGACGACGGTCGCGGCGAGCACGGCCTGGTCGAAGCGGGTCTGGCTGAGACGCCGCGCCGTGTGCAGCCCGACCCACGTGCCGACGAGCACGAGGGGGGCGAGCAGCGCTGTGCGCCAGAGGGTCTCGAGGCTGAAGAGGCCGAGTCCGATGCTGAAGGGCACCTTGCAGAGGTTGACCCCGAAGAAGAAGAGCGCACCCGTGCCGAGGAAGCGGCGCTTCTCGACCCCCTGGGCGACGAGGTAGAGGGTCATGACCGGGCCTGCGGCGTTCGCCGTCATCGTCGCGAAGCCTGCCGCCGCGCCGGTGCCGAGCGCAGCCGCGCGGGAGGAGCCCACCCGGGCCGTGTCGGGTGAGCGCCACGTGAGGACGAGCTGGAGCGCCGCGAGGACGAGGAGCAGGCCGCCGATGGCCCGGCGCAGCGTGTCGTCGTCGACCCACGAGAGGAAGAGGGCGCCCAGGGCGAGCCCCGGCAGCACGGCCGGGATGAGCCGCTTGAGCAGGCCGAGGTCGGCGTCACGGCGGTAGTGCCAGACGGCGACGACGTCGCCGATGAGGAGGAGCAGCAGGATCGCCGCCGTCGACTCCTTCGTCGGCAGGACGAAGGCGAAGATCGCGATGGAGATGCTCGCGACGCCGCCGATGGCCGTCTTGGCGAAGCCGATGAGCAGCGCGGCGACCCCGAGCAGCACCAGCGACGCGACGGTCATGGAAGCGCAGCGTATGCCGCCGGCGCAGCGTCCGGGCGCCCGTCCGTCGCGGGTGGACCCGGTCTCAGACCCCGAGGGAGGCGCCGAGCTTGCCGAGCAGCCGGGCGAGCGTGGCCCGCTCGCTCGCCGTGAGCGGCTCGAGCAGCCGCTCCTCGTTGGCGAAGTGCTCGGGCGCCGCGCGGTCGATGAGCTCGCGCCCCTTCCCGGTGAGGACGACGATGCGGCTGCGACGGTCGTCGTCCGCGACGCGCCGCTCGACGAGGCCCGCGCCCTCGAGCCGGTCGAGGCGCTTCGTCACGGCGCCCGACGTCACCATCGTCTGGTCCATGAGCTCGGTGGGTGTCAGCTCGTAGGGCTCGCCGGTGCGGCGCAGGGTCGCGAGCACGTCGAAGTCGCCCTCGCCGAGACCGTGCGCGTTGTAGACCTTCACGAGCTCGGTCGTCAGGGCCAGGGCGACGCGGTGCAGCCGGCCGATGACGAGCACCGGGGTGACGTCGAGCTCGGGACGGACGGCCGCCCACTGGTCGACGACGTGCTGCGCGTGGTCCTCGTGGTGGTCCATGACGGGAATATATCTTCTCCGGAAGGTATTTTATCTTCCATGGAAGGCAATCGGTCGAGCTGGGCGGACGTCGCGACGACGGCGCTCCCCGCCGCCATCTGGGGGTCCACGTATGCCGTCACGCAGCAGTGGCTGCCACCCGACCGTCCGCTCTTCGCCGCCACCGTGCGGGCCCTGCCCGTCGGCCTGCTCATGCTCCTCTGGCTCCGACGCCTGCCTCGGCGCGACTGGTGGTGGCGCTCGCTCGTCCTCGGCTCGCTCAACATCGGCCTCTTCTACGCGCTGCTCTTCCTCGCGGCCTACCGCCTCCCGAGCGGGCTCGGGGCCACGCTCGTCGCGACCGCCCCGATGGTGACGATGGGCGTCTCCCGGCTGCTCCTGGGTCAGCGCCCCGCCCGGGTCTCGGTGGCCGCCGGTCTGGTCGGCCTCGTCGGGGTCGCGCTGCTCGTCCTCCAGAACGGGCTCGACAAGCCCCTCGACCCGGTCGGCCTCGGGGCCGGCTTCCTCGCCGTCGTGCTCTCGTCGGTGGGCTTCGTCCTGACGAGGAAGTGGTCGCCCACCGACGACGTCGTCACCATGACGTCGTGGCAGCTCGTCGCCGGCGGCCTGGTGCTGCTGCCCATCGGGCTCGTCGTCGAGGGCGCACCGCCCGCGCTCGACCTGCCGGCCGTCGGGGCCCTCGTCTACCTCGGCCTGCTCGGCAGCGGCGTCGCCTACGTCCTGTGGTTCCGCGGCCTGGCGATCCTCGGCCCGACGTCGGCCTCGATCATCGGCCTCGTCAACCCGGTCGTCGGCGTGCTGCTCGGTGTCGCACTCCTCGGCGAGCACTTCGGCCCCGTGCACCTCGTCGCCATGGTCCTCGTCGTCGGCAGCGTCCTCGCCGCGCAGGAGCCGATCCGGGCCCGCCTCGCCCGTCGCGCCGCGCCGGCCAGCGCGCCGACCGTCCCGATGGGCGACACGGCGGTGCCGGTCAGCCGTTCGTGAGCACCCCGGCCAGGCGGACGACGGAGCTGATGACGGCATACGGCAGGACGACGGTGAAGACCGCCGCGACGGCGCCCCACCACGCCCAGCGCCAGGCGAGCCCTCCTGTCGTGCCGCGACGGTCGGCGCGGAAGACCGACCACCACCGGTTCCGTGCCAGCGGCCCCCACGACCCACCGTCGCGCGGCAGGAACGGGTGCCACCAGTCGCCGGTGCGACGCGCACGCAGCGCCTCGACGAAGACCGGGCGCGCGATCACCCACCAGCCACCGGCCACGATCGCGACGACTCCGAGCAGCATGACGACGGCGAAGGCCCTGGTCGCCCACAGCAGCAGCACGAGATCGGTGTTCCCCTGTTCCACGCGCCGACCCTAGCTGCACAGCGCGACCGCGGCGGACGGCATACGGCCGCCTCTTCCCACCGGGGCCCGGGCGGGTAAGGCTGTGGCATGGCCACCGACACCGACCACACCTTCGACGTCATCGTCATCGGGCTCGGACCGGGGGGTGAGCACGTCGCCGGGAGCCTCGCCGAGCGCGGCCTGCGCGTCCTCGGCGTCGACCGCCGGCTCGTCGGAGGTGAGTGCCCCTACTGGGGCTGCATCCCGTCGAAGATGATGATCCGCGCCGCCGACGCGCTCGCCGAGGCCCGTCGCGTGGAGGGGCTGGCAGGCTCGGTCGGCGAGGTGACGCCCGACTGGTCCGTCGTCGCGAAGCGCATCCGGGAGGAGGCCACCGACGACTGGGACGACAAGGTCGCCGTCGAGCGACTCACCGGCAAGGGTGCGACGTTCGTCCGCGGGACGGCGCGCATCGCGGGGCCCGGGCGCGTCGACGTCGACGGCACCGCCTACACGGCGACCACGGGCATCGTCGTCAACACCGGCACGACGGCTGCGATCCCGCCCGTCGAGGGTCTAGCGGACACGCCCTACTGGACCAACCACGACATCGTCGAGGCCAGCGAGCTGCCCGCCTCGGTCGTCGTCCTCGGCGGCGGCGCCATCGGCTGCGAGCTGAGCCAGGTCATGGCCCGCTTCGGCGTCGACGTGACCGTCGTCGAGGCCGCCGACCGCATCCTCGCCCTCGAGGAGCCCGAGGCCTCAGCGGCGCTCGCGACCGCCCTCGAGGCCGACGGCGTCACCGTCCGGCAGGGCGTCGGCGCCGAGAAGGTCACGTACGACGGCACCGCCTTCAGCGTGACGCTCGCCGACGGCTCGACGCTGACGGCGGAGAAGCTCCTCGTCGCCACCGGTCGCCGCGCCGACCCCGCCGCGGTCGGGCTCGACACGGTCGGCGTCGCCGAGGACTCGCGCACCGCGCCCGTCGACGACCGCTGCCGTGTCACCGACGGCGTCTGGGCCGTCGGCGACATCACCGGCAAGGGCGCCTTCACGCACGTCTCGATGTACCAGGCGGGAGTCGTCATCCGTGACGTCCTCGGCGACGACGGCCCGCCGGCGGAGTATGCCGCCCTCCCGCGCGTCACGTTCACCGATCCCGAGGTCGGTGCCGTCGGGATGACCGAGCAGCAGGCCCGCGAGAAGCTCGCCAACGTCCAGGTCGGCGTCACGCCGCTCGGCGAGACGACCCGCGGCTGGATCGCCAAGGCCGACGGCCTCATCAAGGTCGTCGCCGACGCGGACCGCGGCGTCCTCGTCGGCGCCACGACGATGGGGCCGGCCGGGGGAGAGGTGCTCGGGGCGCTCGCCGTCGCCGTGCACGGCGAGGTCCCGATCGAGCGGCTGCGCTCGATGATCTACGCCTACCCGACCCTGCACCGCGGCATCGAGGACGCCCTCGGCCGCCTCGCCTGACGCCGCGGGTCGCGCCGACGGACGACCGTTGGTCGGCGCCAGTGCGCTCCTCCGGCGTGTCGCACGGCGTGTCGGGGCGGTCCGACGAGCAACGGTCGTCCGTCGGCAGCAGGCCGCCGAGCGGCGAACGCCGGGCGACGTTCCGGTGAGCGCGGCGCGGCGCGCGGGCGACGAGTGTCCGGGCCTGCGTGGGCGGCTCGATCCGGGCGATACGGTGAGCGCATGGCACAGCGACTGCTCGCCCTCGACCTCGACGGCACGACTCTCAACCACATGGGCGAGCTCTCCGATCGCGTCCGCGACGCCGTCCAGGCCCTGCCCGACGACGTCGCCGTCGTCATCGCGACGGGCCGCTCGATCATCGCGACGACGCCGATCCTCGAGGCCCTCGGGCTGCGCCAGGGCTACGCCATCTGCTCCAACGGCGCCCTGACGCTCCAGCTCGACCCGTCTGCGGCAGAGGGCTACTCGATCATCGACATGGTGACCTTCGACCCCCGGTCGGTGCTCGAGAAGATGCGCGTCGCCCTCCCCGACGCGCTCATCGCCGTCGAGGAGCCCGGCGTCGGCTTCAAGGTGAGCAGGCACTTCCCCGACGGTGAGCTCATGGGTGAGTCGCGCGAGGTCGAGTGGGACGAGCTCATCGCGCACCCCGTCACACGCGTCACCCTCCGCCAGCCCGAGGCCACGGCCGAGGAGTTCATGGAGATGGTCGAGCGCGCCGGTCTGCACGGGGTGTCGTATGCCGTCGGCTGGTCCGCGTGGCTCGACATCAACCCCGAGGGCGTGTCCAAGGCGAGCGCCCTCGAGCTCGTCCGCCGCCAGCTGCGCGTCGAGCCGATCCACACCGTCGCCTG
Source organism: Terrabacter sp. LjRoot27 (assembly GCF_964254175.1). NCBI lineage: Bacteria > Bacillati > Actinomycetota > Actinomycetes > Micrococcales > Intrasporangiaceae > Terrabacter > Terrabacter sp. LjRoot27. The sequence goes on along the minus strand of NZ_CAXUSS020000001.1, from coordinate 4,195,983 downwards.
CGGCGACCAGCGCAACGACCTCGAGATGCTGCACTGGGCCGCGTGGGGCGTCGCCATGGGCAACGCCCCCGACCAGGTCAAGGCCGTCGCCGACGAGGTCACCGGTCACGTCGACGAGGACGGTCTCGTCCCGGTCCTCGAGGCGGTGGCTCAGGCCGCCCGCGAGGGCGTCGCCTTCCGCGACGGGGTCGAGTCGGCCGCCACGGCCCGGCTCGAGCTCTAGCCCGGACGGCGGGTCGTCGCGTGCCGATCGTCTTCGTCCACGGCGTCGCGGTCCGTGACGAGGACGCGACCCTCGCCCGGGCGACGCGGGCCTTCGGCGAGGTGCCGTGGCCCGCCATCGAGGCGCAGCTGCGCGAGCACGTCGCTCCCGCCGTGTCGGACGACCCCGGTGGCGTGCCGATCATGCGGATCTACTGGGGTGACCTCGGCGCGCACTTCGCCTTCGGCGGCCGGTCCCTCGTGTCGCGACCCCTCGACCTGCCGGAGGCCGCCGAGGAGGCGGTCGCAGAGGCGGTCGAGGAGGCGGTCGTGGACGCGGTCGACGACGTCACCCCCGAGCCGAGACGCATCCGGCGGCTGCGGGGGGCGGCGACGTCGCTGCGCCGGCCGCTCGAGGACTTCGTGCCGGTCTTCCTCGGCGACGTCCTCACCTACGTCTCGACGCGCGGCAGTGCGGGGGCTCCGGGGCCGATCATCGAGCGCGTCCTCGCCGGCCTCGACACCGCGGCCTTCGCCGCCGAGAGCCGGGGCGAGCCGCTCGTCGTCCTCACCCACAGCATGGGCGGGCAGATCGTCTACGACCTCGTCACCCACTTCCTGCCGCGGATGCCCGAGCACCGTGGCATCCGCATCGACTACTGGTGCGCGGCCGCGTCGCAGGTCGGACTCTTCGAGGAGCTGGGGCTCTTCCTCGAGAGCGCGCCCGACCGTGGACCCGGCCCGGCGGCATACCCTCCCCGCGAGCACCTCGGCGGCTGGTGGAACGTCTGGGACCACGCCGACCTGCTGAGCTTCCGCGCGGAGGGCATCGTCGAGGGCGTCGACGACTCGGCGTTCTTCGCCGCGGGCAGTCTCGCGACCGACCACTACCGCTACCTCGCGAACGCCGACTTCTACCGCGCCCTCGCCGGCCGCGTCCGTGCCAGCATCGGACGACCGGACGGTCGCTGAGCCCTCGCCGGAGGTTTCTCGAGGGCCCGTGTCGAGACGCGTGCGGCCCGTTCGACGTAGAGGTGAGCAGGGCCCGACGGCCCCGCGCCGACCGCAGGAGGAGACCGCCATGCGCTTCATGATCATCGTCCACGCCACCCCCGAGACCGAGCAGGGCACGACCGGCACCGAGCAGCAGTTCGCCGACATGCAGGCCTACAACGAGGAGATGCTCAGGGCCGGCGTCTTCGTCGACGGCCAGGGGCTGCACCCGACCGCCAAGGGTGCGCGGGTCACCTGCGAGGACGGCGACTGGGTCGTGACCGACGGGCCGTTCGCCGAGGCCAAGGAGCTCATCGCCGGCTTCACGATCATCGACGTCAGCTCTCGCGAGGAGGCGCTCGAGTGGCTCCGCAAGTGGCCGGTCTCGTGCGCGCCCGACCCCGGTCAGGCGCTCGAGCTGCGGCAGGTCTTCTCCCCCGAGGACTTCGGCGACGCCTTCACGCCCGAGCTGCGCGAGCGCGAGGAGCAGATGCGGGCCGAGGCCGCTCGCAACGCCGCCGGCGGCTGACCGGCACCGGTCACGCGACACGGCCCCCACGAGCGCGTATGCCGTGTGGCGGGGTCGGTGACCCCGGTTCGTGCCAGAGTGTCCGGGTGTCATCCACCGCCGAACCGGGCCTGCGATCCGACGACGTCCAGCGCACGCTGGAGGCCGTGTGGCGCATGGAGGCCGCCAAGGTGACGGCCGTCGTGGCCCGCCTCGTCGGCGACGTCGGCCTGGCCGAGGACCTCGCCCAGGACGCGTTCGTGCAGGCGCTCGAGCAGTGGCCCCGCGACGGCATCCCGACCAAGCCGGGGGCCTGGCTGACCTCGACCGCCCGGCGTCGGGCCATCGACCGCATCCGTCGCGACGTCAACCTCGCGAGCAAGCTGCAGCAGGTGGGACACATGGAGGAGCTGCGGGTGGCCGAGCTGGCCGAGGGCGACTTCGACGTCGCGCTCGAGGACATCGACGACGACGTCCTCGGCCTCGTCTTCGCCGCGTGCCACCCTGCCCTCACCGCCCAGGCTCGGATCTCCTTGACGCTGAGGATGATCGGCGGTCTGACGACACGCGAGATCGCCCGCGCATTCCTGACGACAGAGCCGACCGTCGCCCAGCGCATCTCGCGCGCGAAGAAGACCCTGAGCCAGGACGGCGTCACCATCGAGGTGCCGTCGGGCGCCGAGCTCGCGCCGCGCCTCGCGTCGGTCCTCGAGGTCGTCTACCTCATCTTCAACGAGGGGTATGCCGCGACGTCGGGCCGCGACTGGGTGCGCGGCGACCTCATGGAGGAGGCCATCCGGCTCGGGCGCGTGCTCTCGGCGCTCGCACCGAGCGAGCCCGAGGTGCACGGCCTCCTCGCCCTCATGGAGATCCAGGCCTCGCGCACCCGCGCCCGCATCGGCCCCCACGGCGAGCCGGTCCTGCTCCTCGACCAGGACCGCACGAAGTGGGACTGGGCCCTCATCCGCCACGCGCTCGCTGCCCTCGATCGGGCCGTGTCGCTCGTCGACCCCGCCCGGGGAACCGCCGGTCCCTACGTGCTGCAGGCCGCCATCGCCGCCTGCCACGCCCGCGCCCGGACGCCCGAGGCCACCGACTGGCCGCGCATCGTCGCGCTCTACGCCCAGCTCGGTGCCACCCGTCCGTCGCCCGTCATCGAGCTCAACCGCGCGGTCGCCCTCTCCTACGCCGAGGGTCCGGCCGCGGCGCTCGAGGTCGTCGACGGGCTCGTCGCCGCCGGGGCTCTTGCTGACTACCACCTCCTGCCGAGCGTCCGCGGCGACCTGCTCGCCCGCCTCGGCCGCGACGAGGAAGCCCGGGCCGAGTTCGCCCGCGCGGCAGCCATGACGCAGAACGATGCCGAGAGGGCCCTCCTCCTGCGACGCGCGGCCGGCGACGGCTGAGCGGCCCGTCAGCCCCCACCGCCGGCCAAACCGCCGATCCGCCGACGGGGTGGATGTATCAGGACTACCGTCGAGTCACCCTGCACTGACAACGGCTGTCGATCGGGTGGAGGTCTGCCATGGCCGTGGTGCACCAGAGCTGTGTCGGCTACGGCGCCGAGCCCTTCGCGTCGCTCGTCGCCGACTACCCCGGTGACGACGTCTACCCGTCGGCCGACTTCCGCACGGAGTGGGGCCCGGTCTTCCACCGCGGCCGGCTCGACGGCAGCGCCCGCGTGCTCGTCCTCGGCCAGGACCCCGCGACGCACGAGGCGATCTCGCGCCGCATCCTCGTCGGTGAGGCCGGCCAGCGCGTCCAGGGGCTGCTGGCCAAGGTCGGCGTCCACACGGCATACGCCATGGTCAACGTCTACCTCTACAGCGTCTTCGGCCAGGCGGCCGGGAGCCGTCACGCGAAGGACGCGGCCATCGCCGCCTACCGCCACCGCTGGCTCGACGCGCTGCTCGTCGGTACCGAGGTCACGGCCGTGGTCGCCCTCGGTGACCTCGCCAGGACGGCGTATGCCGCGTGGGCGCGGACCCAGCCCGACACCGCGGCGTCGCTGCACCTCGCCGCGATCCGGCACCCCACGTACGCAGAGGGATTCGCGCGTGCGTCGGGCAAGCCGCTCGCCGAGACGACGGCGGCCCAGCTCGCGAACTGGAACGAGCACCTCCCCGACCTCGCCGCGCACGTGACCCCCGAGGGGCCCACCGACCTGACGCCGTATGCCGCCACGTGGGGTTCCACGGACCTCGCGCCCATCCCGGAGGTCGACCTCCCACCCGGCGCGCCCGGGTGGTGGCGCGACGTCGACGCGTGGGCGACCCGCACCGGCGACGACAAGCAGACGAAGCGCGCGACGATCAGCGTCGTCGTCCCGAAGGGAGCCCGCACATGGCCAGCTCTGTGACCCGGCCGGCGCGACCCAGCGCCGGCACGAAGTCCGCCCTCGAGCACTGGGAGCCGGGCGCGTCCGGCGGCGGCCCGGGCCCGTTCGCCAAGGCGTACGCCCGGGGCATCACCGAGGAGCTGCCCGAGCCGACGCGCCGCTCCCGGGCGCTGCCCCCGGCGCCGTTCGCGCTGCACGGAGCCGTCATCACGCCCGACGGGGCCTGGTCGAGCGGCTACGTCACCGTCGCGAACGGGGTCATCGGCCGCGTCTCGAAGCGCAAGCCGACCGACGTCGCCGTGCTCGAGACCGACGGCGTCATCCTGCCGGGCCTGCTCGACCTCCACGGCCACCCCGAGTTCAACGTCTTCGCCGCCTGGGAGCCGCCCAAGCTCTACGACAACCGCTACGCGTGGCGCCGCTCCAAGCCCTACCAGGCCCTCGTCCGCGACCCGCAGAACATCCTGCTGACGCAGGTCCCGCCCAAGACGCAGACCCGCTACGCCGAGGTGCGTGCGCTCGTCGGCGGCGTCACCGGCATCCAGGGTGCCTCGGGTGCGAGCAGCGCGTCGTCCGAGCCGCTCGTGCGCAACCTCGACCAGTGGGCCTTCGGGGCGCACCGGGCGCGCTCGATGATCGACCTGCCCTCGGGGTCGTTCGGCCTGCCGAGCTTCGAGGCCGTCATGAAGCGGATCGGTGCCGGTGACGTCAACGCCTTCTACCTCCACCTGTCCGAGGGTCGGCGCGGGGATGCCGTGAGTGCCAAGGAGTTCCAGCGCTTCCTCACCCTCGGCGGTGCGACGTCGGCGACGAACATCATCCACGGCAGCGCCCTGACCGCCGACGACCTGCACACCGTCGCCGAGCTCGGCTGCCGGCTCGTGTGGTCACCGCAGTCCAACCTGCGCCTCTACGGCGAGACGACCCTCGCGGGCGAGGCGATCGCGGCGGGGATGCCCGTCGCGCTCGGTGCCGACTGGCTGCCCTCCGGGTCGACGAGCCTCCTCGCCGAGATGAAGGTGGCCCGCCGCGAGCTCGCGCGCCAGGAGCACCCGATCGCCGCCGCCGACCTCGTCGCCATGGTGACCTCGGTCGCTGCGCGGCTGGCCGGGCTCGACGACCACCTCGGATCCGTCGCCGAGGGCCGGCCGGCCGACCTCGTCGTCCTCGAGCGGCACCACCCCGACCCCTACGAGAACGTGTGCCTCGCCGACCCGTCGTGGGTCGAGCTCGTCTGCATCGGCGGCGACGTCACCTACGGCCGGGCCGACTGGTTCGGCCGGCTCTCCGGCGCCGCGACCGGCACGACGATCGAGGACCTCACCGCCTGGGGCAAGCCGATGCGGCTCGACACCGGCTTCCAGGGTGGCACCGACGTGCCGTCCCTGACGGCCGTCCGCACGGCGCTCACCGCCGCCTACCCCGCCGTGGGCCCGATCTTCGCCTGACGGCATACGCCCGCCAGCGGAGCGCGATGGTGCACCTGGCGGCACACCCCGGGGACGGCCACCCACCGTGTCCGGTGGGCCGCTGACCCCGACGGGTGCGGCTGCGGTCGGGTCGGGCCGATGACCCACGAGGTGCTGCGTGCCTGCCCGGTGACGTGCCCGAACACGATCCGAACACGACCCGGACCGAGGCTTCACCTGCGTGCGCGAACGTAGGGGTCATGAACACCGACACCCGCCGGACGACCGGCCTCAAGCGCTCCTCCACCGCCCTCGGTGCGGCCGTCCTCGTCCTCGGCAGCCTGGCGCTCGGCGCCTGCTCGAAGACCGACGCGACCGGCACCGCCGCCAGTGCCATCGGCGCCGCGCCGCGGCAGGACTCGGCAGCGACGGACGGCGACACCATCGACCTCGTCTCCGCCGCCGTCGACACCCCGGCCGTCGACGACGCGTCCCAGGGCGCCGACGCCGGCGCGACGGACCGCAAGGGCCTGCGGACCCGGATGCTCCGCGCGCTGCACGGCACGTGGGTCACCCAGGGCAAGACCGGCCCGGTCACCCACCAGGCGATCCGCGGCGACGTCACCGCCGTGTCCGCCACCTCGGTCACCGTCAAGGCCAAGGACGGCTTCTCGCAGACCTTCACGGTCTCCGGCGACACGAAGGTCCGGGTCCGCTCGAACGGCAAGGGCGCCGACTCGACCATCGGGGCCGTCAGGGTCGGCTCCAAGGCTCTCGTGACCGGCGTCGGCGCGACGAACCCGACGGCCCGCGTCGTCGTCTTCAAGGTCACGACGTCCCAGCCCGGCGGCTCTCCCTCCCCGAGCGCGACGAGCTGAGACGCGGCACCCCGCCCGGGGACGGGCCGGACGGGGTGGCGGCAGACGAGGGAGGCGCCCCGCACCCAGCGGGACGCCTCCCTCATGACGGTCGACACGGCATACGACCGCGTCTGCCGTGTGGCCGGCTGCTCGGGCCGGCTCGTCAGGCCTGCGGCACCGACGACGTCTCGTCCTCGGGCTCGTCGGCCTTCTCGGCGTCCACCCGCCGGTTGGCGAGCAGGCTGGTCACCGTGACGACGGCGAGGATGCCGATGATGACGCCGAGCGAGAGCAGCGTCGGGATCTCCGGGACGCCCGGCCACACGCCGTGGGCCCAGTGGAGGACGAGCTTGACGCCGATGAAGGCGAGGATGAGCGACAGGCCGTGGCCGAGGTGGACGAGCTTGGCCAGCGCGCCCTCGAGGACGAAGTAGAGCGCCCGCAGACCGAGCAGGGCGAAGGCGTTCGTCGCGAAGACGAGGTAGGGGTCGCCGGTGATGCCGTAGACGGCCGGCACGGAGTCGATGGCGAAGACGATGTCGGTGCCGAGGATCGCGACGGCGACGAGGGCCAGCGGCGTCAGGGCCCGCTTTCCATCCTGGCGGACCGTGAGGTTCGTGCCCGCGTAGGTGTCGGTGACGGGGTAGAAGCGACGGATCAGCTTGACGCTGCGCAGCTGGTCGACGTCGATGCTGTGGTCGGTGTGCGACAGGGCGTCGCGGCCGACCTTGACCGCCGTCGCGAGCAGGATCGCGCCGAAGAGCAGGAAGGTCCACGCGAAGCTGGCGATCATCTGCGCGCCGAGCGCGATGAAGATGCCGCGGAGCAGGAGGGCGCCGCCGACGCCGATGAGCAGCACCCGCTGGCGCAGCTCGCGCGGCACGGCGAACGCCGACAGCAGGATGATGAAGACGAAGAGGTTGTCGACCGAGAGCGACTTCTCGACGATGTAGCCGGTGTAGTACTCGACGCCCTGCTGGGAGCCGTACTGCCACCAGAGCCAGCCGCCGAAGACGACGGGGATCGCGATGTAGAAGGCCGACCAGCCGATCGCCTCGCGCATGCTCGGGTCGTGCGGGCGACGGGTGATGAGGAAGTCGATGACGAAGAGGGCGGCGACACCGGCGATCGTTGCGATCCACAGCGTCGGCGAGCCGATCGACTCGGCCGACCCGGTGGGCGGCGGGGTGGCGGCGGACAGGGCAGTGAGCATGGGTCTCCTCAGAACGTGATGTCTGAGGTCTCCTTCACCGACTGCCGTCGGCCACGGACCGGGGTGGTCGTCGGACCACCGTACTGACCGGATCGCGCGAGGAAGTACTCCCCTCACCGGTCATTCTACGGGTGGCCGGGCCGCCGCTCAAACGGGCTGTCGAGGGTTGTGGACTCGGTCTCCGGCCCAGACCTCGGGCTCAGGCCTCGCGGGTGGCCCGCATCGCCCGACCGGCGAGCTCGTCGGAGCTGACCGGGCGCGCGCCGGCGGTCCAGTCGGCCTCGTCCTTGGCGTACTGCAGCCCGTAGGCCGGCTGGCCGGGCTGGGTGCGCCAGCCCTCGGCGAGCGGGCCGAGGTCGAGGGTGTCGTAGCCGATGGCGTCGAACGCCCGGCGCACGGCGTCCTTCGCCGTGGCGTCGTCACCGGCGATCGCGAGGGCGCTGCGGCCGTCGGCGCCGGAGTGCAGCAGCGGCTGGGCGAGGTCGCGCAGGTGCTGGAAGAAGATGTTGTTGAAGCCCTTGACGACGTGCGACTGCGGCAGGTGCGCCTGGAGCAGCTCGGAGCTCGTCGTGGAGCCGTCGTCGAGGGCGTCGATCTGCCCGTCGCGCTGGGGGTAGTAGTTCATCGTGTCGATGACGGTCTTGCCGGCGAGCTCGTCGACGGGCACGTCGCGGTAGGCCTTGAGCGGGATCGTCACGACGACGAGGTCGCCGGCCGCGGCCGCCTCCGGCGCCGTGGCGGCACGGGCGTGCGGGCCCAGCTCGGCCACGAGGTCCGCGAGGGTCTCGGGACCCCTGCTGTTGCTCAGCACGACGTCGTGTCCGGCCGCGATCGCGAGCCGGGCGACGGTGCTGCCGATGTTGCCGCTGCCGATGAAGCCCCAGGTGGTCATGCCTGCACAACCGCCGACACGTCCGTCCCATTCCGCAGGATCGGGGCCGTCTCGAAGCGGTCGCTGCCGAGGGCGTATGCCGTCCGCCGCTACGGTGCGGCCGGCGCCGTCAGGGCGTGGTGGCGTGGGGGAGGCGCAAGGTGAAGCGGGCTCCTCCCTCGGCGGCGTGCCCGGCCTCGACGGTCCCGCCGAGCAGCTGGGCGAGGCGCCCGACGATGGCGAGGCCGAGCCCGGTGCCGACGGGGCGGAGGCCGCGGTAGCGCTCGTGCAGCACCGACGGCTCGAACGCGACGTCGAGGTCGTCGTCGGTGAGGCCGGGTCCGCCGTCACGCACCTCGACGACGACGACGTCCGTGGGGGAGCCCGTTTCGCGGCGCACCTCGACGACGATCGGCTGACCGGACGGGGTGACCCGGAGGGCGTTCTCGAGCAGGCCGTCGACGAGCTGGCGCACCCGAGCCGGGTCGGTGACCGTCCAGGCGTCGGGCGCCGCCGAGACGAAGGTGAAGGGCACCCCGACGGCCGCGCACCGGCGCGACCAGACCGACTCGACCTCGCGGCCCAGGGTCACGAGGTCGGTGCGCTGGGGGGTGACGCTCGGACTGTCGGCGCCGAGCCGCGCGAGGTCGAGCAGGTCACCGACGAGCCGCTCGAGCCGCTTCGACTCGGTGAGGACGACACCGCCGACCCGGGCGGTCTCCTCCGGCGGCACGACGCCGCTCGCGAGCGACTCGGCGTAGCCGCTGATGCCGGTGAGCGGCGTGCGGAGGTCGTGCGAGACCGACAGGAGGAAGTCGCGCTGGCGCCCTTCGGACCGGGACAGCGAGCTCGACAGGGAGTTGAGGGCGCACGCGACCTCGGCGACCTCGTCGGGACCCTCGACCGGGACCCGGACGTCGCGCTGCCCGGCCGCGAGGGCGTGCGCCGCGTCGGCCGTGCGTCGCAGCGGCCGGGACAGGCGCCGCGCCACGGCGGCGCTGACGAGCACCGCGACGACGGCAGCGATGGCCAGGGCGAGCAGGACGCGGCGCACGAGCCGGTCGGAGTCGGCCGTCGCGTCGGACCGGCGCTGTACGAGGATGATGCCGCCGGCGTCGGTGGGCCGGCCCTCGAGCAGGACGAGGGTCCCGCCGAGGTCGTCGCGGGTCGAGATGGTGCGGCCGGCGAGGAGGGCCCGCTGTCGGGCCGGCGTCAGGGCGTCACGGGCCAAGGCGCTCGTCGAGGTCACCACGCCGCCGCGGCCGATGCTCGCCGACTCGATCCCGAGGGCCCCCAGCGTGCGGACCGCCTTGGCCTGCGAGGCCCGCGCGACCGCCCCCGAGTCGGCCCGCTCGGCGCTCGCGTCGGCGATCCGTGACAGGGTGCGCCGGGCCGAGTCGTCGGCCGACGTGCGGGCCAGACCGACGGCGAGCAGACCGGCCAGCAGCGCGGTCAGGACGGCGATGCCGACGGCGAGCAGGACGATCCGTCGTGACAGCGACCCTCGCGAGGCCGTCACGATCTGGGCCGGGGAGCGGGTGAGTCGTCCGAGCCCGGGAGTGCACCGCCGCGCGGAGCCCGCGCGGCGGCATACCCGACCGAGCGGACGGTGCGGATCGGGCTCGCGTCGCCGAGCTTGGCGCGGACCTGGGCGACGTGGACGTCGACGGTGCGCCCGCCGGCCGTCGCGGCATACCCCCAGACGTCGCTGAGCAGCTGCTCGCGCGTGAAGACGACCCCCGGACGACGCATGAGGTGGCTGAGGAGGTCGAACTCCGTTGCGGTCAGGGCGATCTCGCGCCCGGCGACCCGCACCTCGTGGCTCGTCAGGTCGACGCTGAGGTCGCCGGCGCGGAGCAGCTCGGGCGCTCCGGAGTCCCCGCGGGTGCGTCGCAGCACGCCCCCGAGCCGTGCCACGAGCTCCCGCGGGGAGAAGGGCTTCGTGACGTAGTCGTCGGCGCCGAGCTCGAGACCGACGATGCGGTCGACCTCGTCGTCGCGGGCCGTCACGAAGAGGACGGGGGTCCAGTCGCCGCGGCCGCGGAGGCGGCGGCACACCTCGATGCCGTCGAGGACCGGCAGGCCGATGTCGAGCACGATGGCGCTCGGGCGCAGGTCCCGCACCGCGTCGAGGGCGCTCGCGCCGTCACCGACGACCTCGACGCCGTAGCCGGCAGCGCGGAGGTTGAGCCGCAGCACGTCGGCGATCGCCGGCTCGTCCTCGACCACGAGCACCAGTCCGCGGCCGGGGTCGGGGCGGCGGTCGGGGCTCGCGCCGGGCTCGGTGGACACGATCGCAGCGTAGTGAGCGCGGGCGGCGCCCACGTCACGCTCGTGTTCGGGTCGTGTCAGGAGACGTGGCGCTCACTCGAGCGGGACGGGCCGCTCACTCGATCGCGAGCGGCGTCGGGCCACGAACCAGGCGACGGCCCCCGCCACGACGAGCACGACGACGGCCAGGCCCCACCACGACCCGGCCTCGGCGGCGAGCCACGCCTGCACGACCGCGAGCCCGACCGTCGCGTAGAGCGCGGCCCAGGCGGCCGACCCGACGACGGCAGCCGGGAGGTAGAGCCGCACCGGCATCCGCATGACCCCGGCGGTCAGGTGCACCGCGGTCTGGATGCCGACCGTGAGGTAGGAGAGGGTCACGGCGAACGGCCCGAGCCGGCGCAGCAGCGCCTCGGCCCGCGTCGTCAGGTCGCCGTGGGCCCCGCGATAGCGGCGCCAGCTCGCGACGGCGCCCCGGCCGACCCAGTAGGTCGCGTTGGAGCGGGCCATGACGATGACGAACAACGCGAGGAACGCCTGCCAGAAGGGCAGCGCGGCCAACGTGTCGAGCATGACCCAACCCTAGGCGGGTGCACCTGCACCGCCCGCCGCGGGCTGCGCCCGGTCAGTGCGCGCCGAAGTCGACCTCGGCCGTGGGTACGACGTCACCCTTGCGGCCCGGCGCCTCGGACCATGACCAGTAGGTGTTGGTGTGGGCGATGACCTGCTCGGGAGCGACGGGGACACCCCATTGACGGAGGTCCTCGGTCGTGTGGGCGTCCTCGACGAGCGTCGTGTCGTAGCCCCGGACGAGCGCGCCGTGCAGGGTCGAGCGGATGCACGCGTCGGTCTGGGCGCCGGTCACCACGACGCGACCGACCTGCCGCTCCGCCAGGATCGACTCGAGGTCGGTGTCCTCGAAGGAGTCGCCGTAGCGCTTGTGGACGAGCGGCTCGGACGCATCGCGGGTCAGCTCGGGGACGTACTGCCAGCCGTCGGTGTCGATCGGCATGTTGTCGTCGGAGTGCTGCACCCAGATGACGGGGACGTGCTCGTTGCGCGCCTTGTCGACGAGGGCGTTGATGCGGGCGATGACGCCGTCGCGGTCCCACGCGCCGGAGACGACGTCGTTCTGGACGTCGATGACGAGCAGGGCGGTGTTGGGTCGTCCTTCGAGGGTGGTCATGTGGCTCGCACCTCCGTGTCTCGGTCTGCGTCCTCGCTCCGTCGACGCTACGCCCGCGCACCGACAGCGTGGGGTCTCAGGGCGCGACGAGAAGGCAGAACGGGTGCCCGGCCGGGTCGGCGAGCACGACGAGAGGCTCCCCGTGGTCGTCGGTGCGGTCGAACAGCGCCTCCGCACCGAGCGCGAGCGCGCGGTCGCGGTGGCGCTCGAGCTCGGCGAGGCTCGGCACGGCGTAGTCGACGTGCAGCTGCATCGGCACGTCATGGCTCGGCCAGGTCGGGCGCGGCAGCGGTCCGTCGACCTGTTGGACCGCCAGCCGTCGCACGCCGTCGGCGTCGAGCAGCACGAGCCAGTCGGCGTCGTCCTCCCCGGCGGCCGGGGGCTCGTCACCCGGACGGTAGTGCAGCCCCAGCAGCTCGCGGTAGAACTCGGCGAGCCCACGGGCGTCCGTCGTGTCGAGGGCGGTGTGCATGAGACGCGGGTACGCCGGCTGCTCGGTCACGGCTCCTCCTCGGTCGCGGTCGACACCCACCCTAGGAGCGGTCGCCGGGTTAGCGTGCCGGTGTGGACCTGCCGATCGACCGGACCGTGTCGTGGCGCCCGGCGGTCGCCGGGGTCGCCGAGGTCTTCCACGCGCAGTGGCACGACCACGCCTACCCCGGGCACACCCACGACACGTGGACGCTGCTCGTCGTCGACGACGGCGTCATCGGCTACGACCTCGACCGTCACGACCACACGGCGGTCCGCTCCGGCGTCACGCTCCTGCCGCCGCACGTCGTCCACGACGGCCGGGCGCTGACGTCGACCGGCTTCCGCAAGCGCGTCGTCTACCTCGAGCACGACGTCATCGCACCCGACCTCGTCGGTGCGGCCGTCGACGCCCCGCTCCTGCCCGACGCCGCGCTCCGCTCGGCGGTCTCCCGGCTCGACCGGGCGCTCGTGGCGCGCGACGACCTCGAGGCCGAGTCGCGCCTCGCCCTCGTCGTCGAGCGGCTCACCGCCCATCTCGTACGCGGTCACCGTGCTCCCGTGGGCAGCGCGCAGCCCGTGGCGGGCCAGGTCGCCCGGCTCGCCCGCGAGATGCTCGACGCCGACCCCGTCGGGACCCCCGGCATCGCCGCCGTCGCGGAGTCGCTCGGCGTCACGACGCCGCACCTCGTGCGCTCCTTCGCCGCGGCGTACGGCCTCCCGCCCCACGCATACGTCATCGGTCGGCGTCTCGACCTCGCGCGACGGCGACTGCGCGACGGGGTCCCGGCCGCGGTCGTGGCGACGGAGACCGGCTTCTACGACCAGGCGCACCTGACCCGCCACTTCCGCCGCTTCCTCGGCACGACCCCGGCCCGCTACCAGCGCAGCGCCTGACCCCGGCCCCGTTGCGGGTGGGAAGGGGGGCGGGATCAAGGACGTACAAGACGAGGGGTGGCCGGGCCGCGCAGGGTGGGGCCATGGACGACCTGCTGACCCCGCCCTTCGACACCAAGATCGCGGTCCTCGTGCGCGACGACCTCGAGCCCTGGCAGCGCCTCAACGTCACGGCGTTCCTCGTCAGCGGCGTGACGGCCGCGCACCCCGAGCTCGTCGGGCAGCCGTATGCCGACGGCGACGGACACGCGTACCTCCCCCTCCTCGGCATGCCCGTCCTCGTCTTCGAGGGCACCGGCCCGACGCTGACCGCCGCGCACGAACGCGCCCTCCGACGCGGCACGGCGCTCGCCGTCTACACGCGCGAGATGTTCGCGACCGGTCACGACGCCGACAACCGCGCGGCGGTCGCGACCGTGCCCGCCGCCGACCTCGACCTCGTCGGCCTCGCCCTCCACGCGCCGAAGAACACCGTCGACCGCGTCCTCAAGGGCGCCCGCCTCCACCCCTGACCCGCGGGCGGGTGGGATGCTGGGGCTGCCATGACGAACCCGACGCCTCCCGCCCGCGAGCTGACGATCACGTCGGCGTCCAACCCGCGCCTCAAGGCCGTGCTCGGCCTGCGCCGCCGCCGCACCCGCGAGGAGACGGGCCAGACGCTCGTCGAGGGCTACGAGGAGATCGGCCTCGCCCTGTCGGCCGGCGTCCGCCCCGGCACCGTCTACGTCTGCGAGGAGCTCTTCAGCCCCGCCGGCCGTGCCGGCAGCCAGGACATCGGCCACCAGGCCGACCTGCTCGCGCGCCTGCGCGACGACCGCGTCGAGGTCGTGCACCTCAGCCGCGGCGCCTTCGAGAAGGTCAGCTACCGCGAGGGACCCGACGGGCTCATTGCCGTCGTCGATCGCATCGGCGTCTCGCTCGCCGACCTCCGCGTCGACGGGCCCGACCACCTGACCCTGCTCAGCCAGGGCGTCGAGAAGCCCGGCAACCTCGGAGCCATGCTCCGCACCGCCGACGCCGCCGGGGTCGACGCCGTCGTGGCCGCAGACCCCGTCACCGACTGGGGCAACCCCAACGTCGTGCGCGCGAGCAAGGGCACCGTCTTCGCCGTGCCGGCCGCGAGCGCGACGACGTCCGAGGCCCTCGAGTGGCTGACCGCGAACGAGATCCGCCTCGTCGTCACGACCCCCGAGACCGACCTGCTGCACACCGACGTCGACTACACGGGCCGTGTCGCCATCGCCGTCGGCAGCGAGAAGCACGGCGCCGACCGCACCCTGCTCGACGCCGCCACGCACCGCGTCCGGATCCCGATGCACGGCAAGGCGAACAGCCTCAACGTCGCGGCGTCGGCCGCGATCGTGCTCTACGAGGCCGTCCGCCAGCGCGACGCCCGCTGACCGACGACCGACCCCGGGGCCCGCGGGGCCCGCGGGGCCCGCGGGAGCCCGTGAGAGCCCGCGGGACGGCATACGAGATGACACTCAGGTTTCATTCATGTGACGCGTGTGACGAGCCCCGCAAGAGACAGGGAGGGGTGGTCAAGAGCACCCCTCGGCGTGTGTCACGATGTTCTGTATGCGAGTTGACCACGTCTCCTATGCAGCGGAGGCCGGTGGCCTCAAGGCCACAGCCGCCCGACTGTCCGAGCTCATCGGCGTCGCGCCGGTCGACGGAGGGGTGCATCCCCGGTTCGGCACGCGCAACGTGATCTTCCCCCTGGCCAAGGACCACTACCTCGAGGTCGTCGAGGTGCTGGACCACCCGGCCTCCGACAAGGCGCCCTTCGGGCAGGCCGTCCGTGCCGCCTCCGAGGCCGGCGGTGGCTGGCTCGGCTGGGTCGTCGCCGTCGACGACATCGCCGTGGTCGAGCAGCGCCTCGGCCGTGAGTCGGTCCCGGGCAACCGGCACCGCCCCGACGGCACCGAGCTCAAGTGGCGCCAGCTCGGCATCAAGGGCCTCATGGCGGACCCGCAGGTCCCCTACTTCATCGAGTGGGACGACATGACGGTGCACCCCTCCGCGGGCGCCGACACGTCGGTCTCCATCGACAACCTCCAGATCGCCGGTGACCCCAAGCGCGTGCGCGAGTGGCTCGGCCCGGAGGACACCTTCGACAAGGGCGGCATCGACTTCACCTTCGTCGCCCCGCACGGCACGCCGGGCCTGCTGTCGGTCACCTTCGACACCCCGGCCGGCAAGGTCACCATCTGACCGAGCCACCAACTCGCACGCGTTCGGCGGTCACCCTTCGGGGTGGCCGCCGTTCGTCGTCCCGGGGGGGGTATGCCGTGTCGCGCGGCGGCCGGTCGCGCCCGGTTCGCCGGGGTGGCCGGGTTAGGGTGCCTGGATGCCCCAGGAGCCGGTGCAGGAGCGCGACGGTCAGGTCCACAGGTGGGGGAGGCGCCGCGCGGCGCCGAGCCTCGACGTCGAGGTGCTGCCCCGCGACGTGCGTGCTGCCGTGGAGGCGATGGTCGCCGGGCAGGAGGTCACGCTCCGCCGCGACGGACGCGAGATCGGCGTGCTCCTGCACCGCCCGAGCGTGCTGGTGGGCACCGTCGTGGGTGGGCCGGAACCGGAGCCGACCGGTCGCGGGGACGGCGACGGTGGCGGTCCGGAGCGCGTGCCCGAGGGCGTCATGGTCGTGGCGACGGCGACGAAGCTGTCGAAGGCCGCTCGCCAGCGGCTCTCCGACGAGCTGGGGGACGGCTACGTCGTGCTCGACCTGCTCAGGGCGCCGACGAGCGCCGACGTGGTGCTGACCCACCCGGTGAGCCCGCAGCTGCTGGGGTCGCTGCGCGGGATGTTCCCGCAGGCCCGCATCATCGTGACCGAGATCGAGGACGACGAGCTCGGCGTCAGCGCGCCGGGGCCCGTGAGCCGGCTGCTCGACGCCGGGGCGTCGGCCTACCTGCCCCCGCGGCCCCTGCGCGAGGTGGCCGCGAACATGCACGCCTACCTGACCGGCTCCGGCGCGCCGCAGCTGACATCGGGCGGCTCGGACCCGGGTCCGGTCGCGGCCCTGCCGTGGGCACCGACCGATGAGGTCGAGGCGCAGCCGTGAACCTCCTGCGCCATCTCGAGTTCTTCGTCGCGGTGGCGACGAGGCGGCATTTCGGTGAGGCCGCAGCCGATCTCGGCATGACCCAGCCGCCACTGTCGCAGGGCATTCGCCGACTCGAGCAACACTGGGGTGCAACGCTCTTCGACCGTTCATCGCAAGGGGTCGAGTTGACCGAGGTGGGCGAGCAGCTGCTACCGCTCGCGAGGCGCCTGCTGTCCGAGGCGCGCACCATCGACGTGTTGGTGCGAGACCTGACGCACCACGAGCCGTCGCTCCGGGTCGGACTGTGCACCGGACTCGAGTCCGCCGGAGCCGCAGTGGTGGCCGCCGTGCGCAGCAGCCTCGGCCGTGAGGTGGAGCCGGTCGAGGCCGCGTCGGTGGACCTCGTCGACCGGGTGCGTCGCGGGGCGCTCGACGTCGCGGTGGTCCGTCACCCTGGCGTCGTCGACGGCACCGCGGCCGGTGAGGTGGTCCGCGTCCCGCAGCGGCTGCTCGTGCCGGCCGACGCGCCGGACGCCCTCGCCTTGATCAGGATCCCCGTCGTCACCGAGCCTCGCCAGCACCACCCGCCGGCCCACGACCAGCTCGTCGACACGCTCCGACGGCACGGCCACTCCGGCGACGTCGTGACGGAGGTGTCGGCCGCGACGGCGACGGCGCTCATCGCCGCTGGGCGCGCCTGCCGCCTCACGACCGACCGGATCACACCGCCCGGCACGCGCCTGGTCGATCTTCCCGACGCCCTGGCCGTCGTGCGGCTCCGCGCCCTGAGCCCGTCGGCCGCTCACCGCAGGGCGCCGGTGGTCGGTCTGCGCGAGTGCGTCGAGCAGGCGCTGGCGTGAGCCCGCGACAGGCCTTCGGACGCGTCGGACGTGTCGATCACGTCGGTGGCGGCGCCGCGCTCCGTGCTCGCCTCGAGGGGCTGTTCGACGGCGCCGGGGTGCGCGGCTGGGTTCACGCTCGACGGGTCGATGACATGTCGGTCGCTCCGACGACGGGGGCCGCCCGTGACCACGGCGACGCGCTGCGGGACGGTCGACGCGACGGCCTCGACGCATACGATCCCGGGGGCGTGAGCGAGGAGGGCGTCGGTCTGGGAGCCGACGCGCCCGTCGCCATGGCCTCGCTCTACAAGCTGCCCCTCGCGGTGGCGTGGGCCGAGCTGGCCGACGCCGGCGAGCTCGACCCGCTGGCTCGCATCATCATGACGCCCGGGCAGCGCACGCCCGGGCCGACTGGCGTCTCGACGCTGTCCGACGACGTGGAGGTGTCGGTGCGCGACGCGGTGCGCCTCATGGTGACGCTCTCGGACAACGCGAGCGCCGACCACGTGCTCGAGCTCGTCGGGCTCGACCGGGTCGAGGAGGCACTGCGTCGGTGGGGTCTGCACGACACGCACGTGCGGCACGGCAGCGCCGACAGCCAGCGACAGGTGCAGCGCGACACGGCGGTCTCCGACCCGCTCGCCGCGCTCGACGCCCTGACCGACCTCGACCACGACGTGCGCACCGCGGAGTACGACGCGGCACGGGCCAGCACGAGCACCGCGCGTGACCTTGCCACGCTGCTTGCCCTCCTCTGGTCGGGTCGGGTCGCGGCTGGGCCGCACGGAGAGCTGGTCCGCGACGCGATGCGGCGGCAGGTGTTCCGGCACCGGCTCGCGAGCGGCTTCCCCCACGACGATGTCGTGACCGCCGGCAAGACCGGCACGCTGGGGATCCTCCGGCACGAGGCCGGCGTCGTCAGCTTCCCCGGCGAGGTCCCCGTCGCGGTGGCCGTGCTCACGTGCGCCGCCCGGCCCGAGCGGCACCTGCCCGTGGTCGACGCGGTCATCGGCGACGTGGCCCGGACGGTCGTCGAACCCCTGCGCAGGCCACTGCCCGACGGGCGTCCCTGACGGGCTGTCGCGCCGGCCTTGCCGCTGCTACCTGACGAGGGGCAGCAGGAAGGGACTGACGTCGTCGGGTGGGAGCCCGAGGTCAGGGCAGGGCGGCGTCGCCGGGGCGCCGATCTCGACGGCGCTCCTGCCTCCTGCTGCGTGGGCCCGTGTCGGTCGTCACAGCGGCAGTCGCTGCAGGTGACGGGGGACGACGACCGTCGACCGCGGGCTGACGCGCTTCACCTCGTCGACGAAGCGTGGCAGCCGCTGCCCCATCGAGGCGTCGAGAGGCCGCTCGCCGACCCCGAGCGGCGCGTCGAAGTCGTCCCAGTGCACGGCCACGACGGTACGCGGACGGTCGAGCGTCTCGAGCAGCCTCGGCAGGTAGTCGTGCGTTGCGTCGGCCGCCGCGACGGGGACGGCTGCGACGTCGGGGCGCAGGTCTGACAGCGCCCGAACGTCCGCGTCGCTTGCGCCGGAGAGGTATGCCCTGGGCCCGCCAGGTGTCCCGACGACGTAGGACAGGGTGTCCCCCTCAGGTAGGTCGGCGATGCTGACGGGTGCAGCGGGCACGTCAGTCAGCGTGCCGGGGAAGAGGATCGCGTGCTTGGCGTTGCGGCTGTGCAGCGACCGGACGACCTCGACGACGACGTCGCCGAAGTCGAGCACCTCGCCGCCACGGACGTCGACGACGCGGGTCGCCGAGACGCCCATGGCACGGGCCACGAAGCCCGTCGTCCGTGTGCCGAAGACGGTGGCGCCCGTGCGGGCCGCAATGGCCGGGACGTCGGCGACATGGTCCCAGTGCGAGTGCGTGACGAGGATCCGGTCGGCCCGCGGACAGTGCCGGGCGACGGCCTGCTCATCGACCGTCAGCGGCGTGGTGGCGACGAAGGCGCCGCGGGACAGGCCGGTGTCGAAACGCGTGACGTAGGGGTCGACCAACGTGACGCTGCGGGTGCCCTCGATGCGCCAGCCGGCGTTGCCCAACCACGTCAGGGCCGCGAGGCCGCTGGGACGAGCCGTCGGCACACGCGAGCCCGATGGTGACATCGAGGACGACGGTGACGGCGTGGCCGCGGCTGGTGCGACCGGTGCGACCGCGAGCGGGAGGGCGGGCACGGTGGCTGCGCCGAGCAGGGTGCGGCGCGACAGGCCGCTCATGCAGCCGCCCCCGTCGAGTCGGCGGCTTCGGGGCGGGCGCGCCGGGCGACGAGGGTGCCCAGGGTCCCTACGGCCAGCGCGACGAGCACCGCGAGCAGTGGGGGAGCCGGCGGCGGACCCCACGCGGAGAGGGTTGCCTGCAGCGACCCGACGAGGACCCGGAGCCCGTCGGCGAGCAGCTCGGAGAGAGCGTCGCCACGGACCGGCGTGCCGCGCAGCGCCTCGAGCACGTAGCGCACGGCCGTCAGCGCCGACGCGGTCACGACGAGCAGGACGAGCGAGCCGACCCAGGCCGCGACACGGGCGACCAGGTGGACCCGGGCTGCGCGCGCCAGTGCCAGGCCGACGACGGCGCCGGCGAGAGCGGCGAGCACCGTCGGCAGCCAGGCCGGCCCGGGCACCCCCAGGCCGGCGAGCACGAGCTGGCCCAGCCAGTCGGCGACGAAGACGGCTGCCGGGGCTGCCGCCACGGCTTGCATCGCCGCGCCGCCGAGCGACAGCGTGAGTCCCAGGACGAGGCCGAGCAGCGCACCCGCGACGGTCACCGCGACGAACGCCAGGCGCACCTGGTCGACGTTCGCGCCGGAGCCACCGAGGTCGGGCTCGGGGGAGAGCGTCTGGACGACCGACCACCCGCCCGCGAGCAGCACGCCCAGCGTCGACATCGCCGCAAGGACGAGGCGCCGGGACCGGCGGAAGGTGCTGCACCACGGGGCGCTCGCCGCGAGCAGTCCGGCCACGACCGTGACGACGACGAGCAGCGGCAGCAGCTGGTGGTGGAAGGGCAGCAGTGCGTCACGCAGGTCGTTGCGCGGGTTCCACGGCGTGCCGAAGGTGCCCTGTTGCGATCGCCTCACGAGCCAGGGCAGGAGGCCGACGAACCAGCCGAGCACAGCGGCGACCAGCACCACCCATGGACTCGACCAGAGACCTGACCCGAGCCGAGTGCCGCGCCGCTCGTCCGGCGGAGCCGGGTGTGGTGTTCTCGTCGTCGACGTCACCGTCTGACCTCCCCTGTCGTGACCGGCGACAGGTCCGCCGTCCGGTGACCCGAGCCCACCAGAGCGTGCCGAGTGCGTCAAAGTGCGGATGCGACTCGGCACGGGTCGCAACGCCTATCGGCGCACCGTCAGGACTCGACGCAGAACTCGTTGCCCTCCGGGTCGGCCATGACCACCAGGTCGCCGTCGCTGCCGACGACGGTCGCGCCCAGCGCGACGAGGCGCTCGACCTCGGCCTCGACGGTGTCCATGGTGCGCAGGTCGAAGTGCTGCCGGTTCTTCGCCGTCTTGGGCTCGGGGACGGGCTGGAACCACAGGGTCGGTCCACCCCAGCCCGCCGGCTCGACCCAGGCCCGCTCGTCGGTGCTGTCCTCGTCGACGTTCGAGCCGAGGGCCGCGGCCCAGAAGGCCGCGAGCCGCAACGGCTCGGAGCAGTCGAACGTCACCGACTTCACGAAGGCCACCATGCACCGAACCTAACGGCGCCGCCCTCGGGTGTCACCGGACGCGTCATGGATCGTGCGGGTGTCGTGGCGGGTCGCAGGTCAGCGCGGCTCACCGGATGGAAGTATGGCGAGCCCGTCGGCCACCGGAAGGGACGTCATGCCCAGCACCCTGATCGAAGTCCGCCGCTCCTACACGCCGGAGCAGCAGGTCGCCCTGATCGACGCGGTCCACGCGGCCATCGTCACCGCGTTCAAGATCCCCGAGAGCGACCGCTTCATCCGACTGGCCGAGTTCGAGCCCCACGTCATGGTCAACGGCTTGCAGGCCGGTGTCGCAGACACCTACACCCGGGTCACCATCGACTGCTTCGCCGGCCGGTCGATCGACGCCAAGCGTGCCCTCTACCGACAGCTGGTCGAACGGCTGGAGGCTCACGGCATCCCGCGGGAGCACGTCTCCATCCTTCTGCGCGAGAGCCCGCCCGAGAACTGGGGGACGGGCGGCATCGCGGCGAGCGACTACGACCTCGGCTTCGACATCAACGTCTGAGCGGGCAGGTCAGCGGCCCCAGCGCTTGAGGCGCAGGGAGTTGCTGACGACGAGCACCGACGAGAGGGCCATCGTCGCGCCGGCGATCATCGGGTTGAGCAGGCCGAAGGCGGCGAGCGGGATGGCGGCGGTGTTGTAGCCGAAGGCCCAGGCGAGGTTCTGCTTGATGATGCGCAACGTCTCGCGGGAGAGGCCGATCGCGTCCCCGACGGCGTCGAGGTCGGTGCGCACGAGGACGATGTCGGCCGAGTCCATGGCGACGTCCGTGCCCGAGCCCATCGCGAGACCGAGGTCGGCCTGGGCGAGGGCCGCGGCGTCGTTGACACCGTCGCCGACCATGGCGACGACGCGACCTGACTTCTGCAGCTCGGTGACGACGGCGTGCTTCTGAGCGGGCAGCACGTCGGCGCGGACGTTGGAGGCGTCGATGCCGACCTGCTCGGCGACGCTGCGCGCGTTGGACGCGCTGTCGCCGGTCAGCAGGTAGGGCGTCAGGCCGAGCGCCCGGAGCCGGGCGATCGCGTCCTTGGACGAGTCGCGCACCGTGTCCTCGACGGTGAGGGCCGCCTGGGCCACGCCGTCCCAGCCGACGAAGACGGTCGTGCCGGCGTGGCTGTGGGCGTGGGCGACGAGCTCGGGGTCGACGCTCTCGAAGAGCACGGCCTTGCCGACGGTGACCTCGGTGTCCTTGATCCGCGCGGTGGCGCCCTCGCCCGGGTTGGACTGGAAGTCGCGGATGCGCGGCAGGTCGAGCTTCGCCAGCCGGGCGCCGTCGACGACGGCGCGGGCGATGGGGTGCTCGCTGCCCTGCTCGACGGCGGCGGCCGCGGTGAGGGCGGCCTTCTTGGAGAGCTTGCCGCGCACGGCGATGCTGCGCAGACGCAGCTCACCGGTGGTCACGGTGCCGGTCTTGTCGAGCACGACGGTGTCGACGCGGCGCGTGTCCTCGAGCACCTGCGGACCCTTGATGAGCGTGCCGAGCTGCGCGCCGCGGCCGGTGCCGACGAGCAGGGCCGTCGGCGTGGCCAGACCGAGCGCACAGGGGCAGGCGATGATGAGGACCGTCACGGCGACGGCGAGCGAGGTGCCGATGTCGTGGCCCGTCAGGAGCCACGCGACGAGCGTGACGACCGCGATGACGAGGACGACCGGCACGAAGATCGCGGACACGCGGTCGGCGAGACGCTGGACGTCGGCCTTGCCGGTCTGCGCGGTCTCGACGAGACGCTGGATCCCGGCGAGCATCGTGTCGGCGCCGACCTTGCGCGCCTCGACGACGAGGCGTCCGGTCGTGTTGATCGAGCCGCCCGTGACGTCGTCGCCGGGGGACACGTCGACCGGCGTGGACTCGCCGGTGACGAGGCTCGCGTCGACGGCGCTCGACCCGTCGCGCACCGTGCCGTCGGTCGCGACCTTCTCACCCGGCCGCACGACGAACTGGTCGCCAACGACGAGCTGGTCGATGGGGATGCGCAGCTCGCTCGTGATCCGAGACTGCGGGTCGATGCGCAGGACCGAGACGTCCTTGGCGCCGAGGTCGAGCAGCGAGCGCAGGGCGTCCTTGCCGGAGTCCTTGGCGCGCGCCTCGAGGAAGCGGCCGACGAGCAGGAACGTCGTGACGACCGAGGCGACCTCGAAGTAGAGGTGCATGCCGCCCTGGAGCAGCTCGACGACGGAGTAGCCCCACGCCGCGAGCACGCCGATCGAGACGAGGGTGTCCATCGTCGAGGCGAGGTGGCGGGCGTTGACGGCGGCAGCGCGGTGGAACGGCCACGCGCACCAGAAGACGACGGGTGTCGCGAGGAGCAGCTCGAGCCACGGGCCGGCCGCGAACTCGGGCAGCACCATGGCGATCAGCAGCACCGGGACCGTCAGCGCGATGGCGGCGACGAGCCGGGGCTTGAGGACGTCCTGCGCGGGCGTGTGGTCGAGGTGGTTCTCGCCCGAGCCGACCGAGCCGTCGGAGCCCGGCTGACCCTCGTCACCGGAGTGATCCGCGTGGACGTCGTGTCCCGCGGGGTGCGCCGGCGCCGGCGCGGGACGGGCATCGGGCTTGGCTGTCGCGGCGGCGTCGCGGACCTTCTGGCGGGCCAGCTCCTGGGCCCGCAGCTTCTCGAGCAGTGCCCCGGCGGCGGGCTTGGCGACCTCGCCACCCGCGCCATCCACGGCGCCGGCGCTCCCGGGCGACACGGCATACGTGCTCGGTGCGGTGGGGGCCGGCGGCGCAGGGCGCGAGCCGCCGATGACGGTGGCGCCGTAGCCGGTCTTCTTCACCTCGGCGACGATCTGCTCGACCGTGACCGGGGCGGTGAACGAGACGAGGGCCTTCTCGGTGGCGAGGTTGACGGTCGCGGACTCGACGCCGGCGACCTTCGACAGCTTGCGCTCGATGCGCGCGGAGCAGGAGGCGCAGGTCATGCCGGTGATGGCGAGGCGGACCTCGCCGGGGGTCCGCTCGGCCGTCGTCACCGGTGCCCGGCCCTCGGTCATCGGAGGCTGTAACCGGCCTCGGCGACGGCGTCCGCGACGGCGGACGGGTCGAGGGGGGCCTCGCTCGTGATGGTGACGGGGGAGTCCTCGCCGGGGTGCAGGTCGACCGCGACCGCGACGACGCCGGGCAGGGCCGACAGCTCGCCGCTGACGGCGGCGCTGCAGTGGCCGCACGTCATGCCGGTGACGGTGATCTCGGTCTGGGTGGTGGTGCTCATCGGGTGCCTCCTCGGGCGGTGGTCGGTGGGGTGCTCAGCTGCGCACGAGGCGTGCGATGGCCTCCGAGGCCTCGCGCACCTTCTCGGCGGCGGCCTCGTCGGACTCTCGAGCGGCGTCGACGACGCAGTGCGCGACGTGGTCCTCGAGCAGGCCGAGGCTGACCGCCTGCAGCGCCTTGGTGATCGCGCTGACCTGGGTCAGGATGTCGATGCAGTAGGTGTCGGTGTCGACCATCTTCTGCACGCCCCGCACCTGGCCCTCGATGCGGCGCAGCCGCTTCAGGTAGTCGTCCTTGCTGCCGGTGTATCCAGCCATGGCACCTCCTCGTCGTGGTCAACACGATACCCCTCTGGGGTATTCCTTCCGTCACGGACCGTCGAGCAGCTCCTTCGCGAGCCGCTTCGGCGCCTTGGTCAGCCACGCGTCGGTGACGACTTCGCGGATCTCGTCCGCCGTCAGCCTCCCGAGGTCCCGCTCGAGCAGGAGCACGGCGTTGTAGCCGTTCCAGTGCGGGGTCGTGAACCACGGCGAGTCCGGGTCCGAGACCATCGACTCCTTGTCCTCGGCCGTGCACGAGAAGGCGAGCACGTCGTCGTAGGGCTCGCCCGTCTCCGGGTCGAAGGCGTCCTTGCGCGGGCCGCGCGCAAAGGCGAACGTCCTGCCCCGCACCTGGAAGCTCGGGCGCCCGCCGGACGGCGGGTCACGCGTCACCTCGGGCAGCGCGGCGGCTGCCTCGTCGATGTCGCGGAGCCGGGCGGGGCGCGAGCGGGCCATGCCCTCGCACGTTAGCCCGCCGGACGGCATACCTGAAGGGGCCACGCGCACGCCCTTGCCCGCCGTCGACGGATCCGGCCGAACCGGTCACGAAAGTCGTGGTTCGGGCGTATTTTCTTGGGTGAGCAGCCCACCTCGATGTGTGGGGGTTAGCGTGGCCGTCTCGGGGCTCAGACTCAATCTTCTCGGTGCTCCGACGCTCGTCTCGGGAGACGATCCCGTGGCGTTGTCGCCGGGTGCCGCGGTGCTCGTCGCCTATCTCGCGCTCGCACCGCGCGAGGGACGCCAGCGCGCCGTCGCGGCTGCCCAGCTCTTCGCCGACTGCCCGGAGGACTCGGCCCGACGCCGGCTCAACACCGCCGTCTGGCGGCTGCAGTCCGAGGTGCGGGCCAGCACGGGCGTCGAGCTCGTGGGCCGCTCCGGTGGACGGTCGGTGGCGCTGAGCCCGGCCGTGCCGATGACCGTCGACGCCGTGCACTTCGAGGACCTCCTCGCGCCCGTGCTGCGGCGCAGCGTCGTCGACCTCACCGACGACGACGTCCGGCGGCTCGAGGACGCCGTGGCGCTCCACCGCGGCCGGCTCGTCGAGGTCTGCGACGACGAGTGGGTGCTCGGCGCGCGCCACCGCATCGAGACCCTCTACCTCACCGCCCTCGACTACCTCGTGCAGCACCACGGTGCCCATGGCGACGTCGCGGCCGTCGACCGCTACGGGGCGCTCGCGCTCGCCATCGAGCCGCTGCGCGAGGACGTCCACCGCCACCTCATGGGCGCCTACGCGGCGTCCGGCCGGCACGACCTCGTCGAGCGGCAGTTCGAGCAGTGCCGCCTGACGCTCCTCGCCGAGCTGGGCGCGGACCCGATGCCCGAGACGGTCGCGCTCTACGCGCGGATCACGCGGGGGGACGCCGGTCAGGCCGCGTCCGTGGCCGCGCTCGTCGCCGAGCTCGAGCGGGCCCGGCGCGAGGTCGTGCGCCTCGCCGAGATCGTCGACCGCGCGCTCGACCGCCTCCACCGCATGCCCTGACGGGCACCGAGGGCGTATGCCGTGTGGCCGGGCAGGCGACACGAGCGCCCTCCTCCCAGGCAGAAACCGTCGAAAGGCCACAAACCGGGGCGCCGAGCGTGCGAAGGGGCCCCGGTTTGTGGCCTTTCGACGGTTGGGGGGAGGTGGTGATCGGGTCGTGATCGGGGGTGAGGGTCGCCGTGAGCGGTCGGTGATCGGTGGCCGGGACGCTCGTCCATGAGCAGAAGGGTCACGGCCTGGTGATGCGAGCGTGGAGGCGGCGATTCCTCATCGACGTGTGGGCCGAGCCCCGCGACGTCGACTCGCTCCCGGCCGTCATCAGGGCCCGGGTGCGCGACATGGCCACGGACGAGGAGACCTACGTGGGATCGTTCGCCGAGATCGAGCGGATCGTCGAGGCACGCCTCGACGACGACGGCGTGGCCCCCCGGCGCTGGGAGCGACCGTGATCCGCGAGGTCAGCGAGGCGCTGCGCGACGTCATCCACCGAGCCACTCCCGACCTCGGCTCGTGGGTCGTGCTCCACTCGCTCTCGCAGGGCGACAAGACGGCCCTGCCGGACACGAAGGGCATCCTCGCGCTCATCGCCGTCGCCGAGCACCCGCACCTGCGCAACCGGCCTCTCGTCGACGGGCTCACCGGTCTCGTCCGCGCCCCGCTCTCGCTCCAGCTGACCTACCTCGTCACCTACATCGGCGAGCACGACGAGGCCCAGACCCGGCTCGGGCGCATCGTCCAGGCCTTCCACACGACGCCGGTCGTGCGGCCGCCCGACCTCGCGCCGCCGCTGTCGGACGACGTCGAGAGCCTCGGCATCCGGCTGCTCGCCCCGAACGCCGACGAGCGCAACCAGGTGTGGGGGTCGCTCGGCCGAGCGGGCCGGCTCGCCCTCTTCTACGAGGTCGACGTCGCCCCCGTGCCGGTCCTCGAGCGCGACGGCCGCGGCCGGGTGCGCGAGCACCGGATCGACTGGGTGGGTGCGCCGTGAGCGTGCAGCCGGTGGCCCGTCCGCACCTCGCGACGGTGACGACGACCCTGCGCCACACGGTGCGACTCGTCCACGCCTCGACGGGCGCCCGGCTGCGCGGGCTCGACGCCCGCCTCGAGCCGGCACCCGCCGGCTGGACCCTCCGCGTCCTGCCGGACGTCCTCGTCGTCAGCACCCGCGCCGACGCCCCGGTGCCCGCCACGCTCCCGAAGGTCGTCGTGACCCTCACCGACGGGGCACTCGCCGACGTCCTCGTCGTGCCGCCGGTCGCGGGCCGTCCTCCGCGCACGATGGTCATCGACCTCGATGCCGCCGAGATCGAGCACGTCGTCCACCCGGTGCCGATGACCCTGACCGTCGTGCTCACGACCCCGTCGACCGGCGCGCCGCGCACCGGCGCCACCGTCACGGCGCGCGCGACCTCGGGACCGAACCCCCGGCCGAGCGTCGCCCTGCCCGAGGTCGCGCCGGGCACCTACCGGTCCGCTGCCGTCGAGTGGACCGCCGCCTTCACCCCGCTCGACGTGCTCGTCGGCGGCCAGCCGCTGCGCACGCTCGCCGTCGACGTCTCGACGTCGACCACCACCGTCCACCTCGTCGACACGACCTGACGGACCCGCACCACTCACCACCAGCACCACTCACCATACGAACCGCACCACGACCGAACCGCACCCGAACCGCACCCCCACCTGAACCGCACGAGAGAGCACGAGCCGAGGAGGGCACCGTGACGACCTACCTTTCACCCGGCGTCTACGTCGAGGAGGTCCCCTCGGGGCCGCAACCGATCGCAGCCGCCCCCACGAGCGTCGTCGCCGTGCTCGGCACGACGCGCCGGGGCCCCGTCAAGGAGCCCACGCGCGTCACCGGCTGGGCCGACTTCGTGCGCACCTTCGGGGCCGCGACGTCACGGGGCTTCACGGGCGAGTCGGTCTTCGGCTACTTCGAGAACGGCGGCCCGGCCGCCTGGATCGTCCGTGTCGACCCGTCGACCGGCGCCTCGTGGACGGCCTTCGACGTCTCCGGCACGGAGAGCTTCGACATCGAGGCGAGCTCGCCCGGCACCTGGGGCAACGACCTGGGTGTCGCGGTCTCCGCCGACGAGTCCGCCGCGTCGGGCTCCTTCTACCGCGCGGCGACGACCTCGGCGACGGGCGCCATCGCGAGCGGCGGGGGCGGCACGATCGCCGTCGCCTCGACCGCCGGGCTCAAGCCCGGTGACACCGTCGCCCTCGTGGCGGCCCCGACGAGCGGGGCGGTCGCCGCGCCGCCCACCGCCCTCGTCACGGCCCTGACCACGACGTCGATCACGGTCGGCAGCGCGAGCGCCGCCGTCACCCTCCCCGCCGGGTCGGTCGTCGCGAGCGCGGCGGCCGCGGCCGCCACCTCGGTCTTCCTCCCGTCCGGCAAGGGCTTCAGGAAGGGCGACGTCGTCGTCGCCGTCGCCCCCAACGGCACCCGCTCCAGCGCGGTCGTCACCGACGTCACGACCGCCGGCAGCGGGGTCACGCTGACCCTCGACGCGTCCCTCGGCGCGGTTCCCGGCGCGGCGTTCGTCCAGCGTCGCACCGACTACCGGGCCACCGCGACGATCGCGGGCACCCCGGCGGGGTCACCGCCCTCGCTCAACGTCTCGGCCTCGGCCCTCGCCTTCGACCGTCCGCTCACGGCGCCGATCGCGTCCGAGCTGACGGCGAGCGGAGCCGAGCACGCGGCCGCACGTCTCACGACCGGCGACGGTCGCACGGCGTCCTGGCAGACGAACCGCTTCGTCGTCGTCGGCGCCACCGCACCCCCGAGCGGACCGGTCACCGTCAACGCCCCCGTCACCGCGGTCCTGCTCGCCGACTCGGGCCTCGGGATCACCGGGCTGTCCGCCGCCGACGTCGCGAACGCCTACGGCTTCCTCCCGGCAGGTGCCAGGGTGACGTACACCGGCGCGGGCCCGACCCCCGCCGTCGTCGCGACCCGCACGGCCGGCGGGTTCACGCTCGCACCCGCCCCCGTCGCGACCGACACGTACACCGACGCGACGTTCACCCTCCAGGCCGACGCCGACGACGGCATCGCCGTCCGCTGCGCCGTGGCACCCAGGGTCGGCGACGTGCTCGGTCTCGGGACGGCATACGCCACGGTGACGGCGGTCGACGCGGCGGGGGGCGACACGTACGTGCTGCGCTTCGCGGCGGGCACCGCCGTCTCCAACACCGCCCAGGTGCGCTTCCCGCTGTATGCCGTCGAGTCGGCCTCCGTCGTCGCCGCGCGGTTCTCGCTGGCCGTGACGGTCGGTGGCGTGCTCGCCGAGACGTTCGGGGGCCTGTCCCTCAGCCCCGACCACCCGGCGTACTTCGCCAAGGACGACGTCGTCAACGGCGCCTCGTCCCTCGTCACCGTGACCGCCCGGGCGGGCGGGGCCCCGGCGGTGTCGCTCGCAGCCGCGCCCTTCTACACGGCCGTCGACCGGATCGGCGCCGACAAGGCCCCGACCAACGACGACTTCCGCGCCGGCCTGACCCGGCTCGAGGAGGTGTCCGAGCCGGCCATGGTCATCTGCCCGGACGCGCTGACGCTCGGCGACCCGCTCCTGCAGGCCGACCTCGTCGGCCAGGTCGTGACGCACTGCGAGAACTTCCGCCGCTTCGCGATCGTCGACGCGCCCGACCTCGACGACACCGACCTGCTGTCGTGGCGCAACACGACGCTCTCGAGCACGTATGCCGCCCTCTACGCCCCGCACCTGCAGATCGTCACGATCGACCCCGACTCGATCGACCGCTTCACGACCGTGCCGCCGTCGGGCTTCGTCGCGGGGGTCTTCGCCCGCACCGACCGGCTGCGCGGCGTGCACAAGGCCCCCGGCAACGAGACGGTCACCGGCATCGTCGGGCTCTCGCAGGCCTACACGCAGCGCCGGCAGGACCTGCTCAACCCCGGCGGCGTCAACCTCATCCGGGCCTTCCCGGGCCGCGGCACCCGGCTGTGGGGCGCGCGCAACGCGACCGACGACACGACGTGGCGCTACGTCAACGTCCGACGACTCTTCAACATGGTCGAGACGTCCGTCGACCGCGCCACGCAGTGGGTCGTCTTCGAGCCCAACACCGCCCAGACGTGGATCCGCGTCAAGGTCTCCGTCGAGAACTTCCTCGACCAGCAGTGGCGCGCCGGCGCGCTCGCGGGCACGAAGCCCGAGCAGGCCTACCGCGTGCGCGTCGGGCTCGGCGAGACGATGACCGAGACGGACATCGACCTCGGTCTCATCATCACCGAGGTCGCCATCGCACCGGCCAAGCCCGCCGAGTTCGTCGTCTTCCGCTTCAGCCACAAGCGGCTGTCCGAGTGACCCGCCGTGACCAGCCGACACGTGCGCCCATCGCGTGAATCCTCTTGTGAGCCAAGGAGCCTGACATGTATCCCATGACCACCCTGCACTTCACCGTCAGCTGGGGCGACCGCCAGCAGACCTCGAGCTTCTCGGAGGTGAGCGGGCTGACGATGGAGGCCGAGGTCGTCGAGTACCGCGGAGGCGCCGACCCGCAGTTCTCGACGCGCAAGCAGCCCGGACTGCGCAAGTTCTCCAACGTCACGCTCAAGCGCGGCATCGCCCCGACGGAGGCCGGCAACGGGCTCTTCGAGTGGTACAACTCCATCACCATCGGCGCGGTC
Source organism: Terrabacter sp. LjRoot27 (assembly GCF_964254175.1). Classification (NCBI taxonomy): domain Bacteria; kingdom Bacillati; phylum Actinomycetota; class Actinomycetes; order Micrococcales; family Intrasporangiaceae; genus Terrabacter; species Terrabacter sp. LjRoot27. The sequence continues at coordinate 4,165,497 of NZ_CAXUSS020000001.1, read as the reverse complement.
GAACGTCGTGACGTCACGGTGAGCCTCCTCAACGAGGAGCGCGAGCCCGTCATGACGTGGAAGATCAAGGAGGCCTGGCCGGTCAAGATCGAGGGCCCCGGTCTCAAGTCGACCGGCACCGACGTCGCCATCGAGTCGGTCGAGTTCGCCTGCGAGGGCATCGAGATCGAGGCGAAGTAGCCGATGCTCCCGCTCGCCTCACCCGCGCTCGTGCCGTTCACGACGGCGCACTTCGTGCTGGCCATCGACGGGCTCGCGTCCGTCAGCTTCAGCAAGTGCACCGGGCTCGCGGGTGAGGTCGCCGTCGAGGAGTACCAGGAGGGCGGCGAGAACCGCTTCGCCCACCGCTTCCCGACGCGGGCGTCCTTCCCCAACCTCGTCCTCAACCAGGGCGCGGGCCCGCTCCTGGAGCTCTGGGACTGGTTCTACGAGTTCCACGTGACGGGCGTCGTCACCCCCCGTGACGGGACCGTCGTGCTCATGAGCACCGTCGAGGGCGCTCTTGCTCCGGTCCGCGTGTGGGCCTTCACCCGCGGCTGGCCGGTCAAGCTCACCGGCCCCGACCTCGACGCGCAGAGCTCGGCCGTCGCCGTCGAGGCCGTCGAGATCGCCCACCACGGGCTCGTCCTCAAGAGGGTGGTCTGAGTGCCCGTCGTCATCGGGGAGATCGTCACCGAGGTCGTCGTCGCGCCGAGGACGGATGCTGTCGGGCCGGCGCCCGACGCGGCGCTCGACGACGCGGCCATGGAGGCCCTCGTGCGGCGCGCCGTCGAGCGCGTCCTCGAGGTGCTGAGGCGGGAGTGGGACCGATGAACCTCACGGCCACGCAGCTGACGAAGCTGACCATCGACGCGTACGCCGACCTGAAGTTCGAGCAGCCCACCGGGCTGCGCTGGCAGGCCCTGCTCAACCCGACCGAGCTGTCCTTCTCGCGCAAGAACCTCTACCAGGCGACCCAGTCGGCAGGCACGTCTGCGCCCCAGCAGTCCTTCAGCGGCGGCGAGCCCGACCAGGTGCAGGTCGACCTGCTGCTCGACGGCACGGGGGTCGTCGGCGAGCCCGGTGGCATCGGCGAGCTGCTCGACGCGCTGCTCGCGCTGACGAAGTTCCAGGGCGACACGCACCAGCCCTACTACGTGCACTGCTACTGGGGGCGGTTCAGCTTCCGCGGGATCCTCACCCAGGCCGACGTGACGTACAAGCTCTTCGACCGCGCCGGCGAGCCGCTGCGGGCCACGGTCAAGCTCTCGCTCAAGGAGGCGCTGTCGCCGCAGGAGGTCGCCGCCGAGGACCGGCCGGCCTCGCCCGACCTCTACCAGACGTGGCTCGTCAAGGACGGCGACGCACTCGACGCCATCGCCGCCCGGGTCTACGGCGACCCCGCCTACTGGCGCCCGCTCGCGGCGGCCAACCGGCTGACGAACCCGCGCGGCCTCACCACCGGGCAGCTGCTCCTGCTCCCGCCGCTGGGGACGGTCCGATGACCGCGCCGAGGACCCAGCGCGACCGACCGGCCTTCGAGGTGCGGGTCGGCGGCACGGCGCTCGAGCCGATCGTCGCAGCCGACGTCGTCGAGCTCGACGTGCACGAGGAGGTCGGCCGCCACGGACGGCTCACGCTTCTCGTGCAGAACTGGGACGCCGACCAGCGCGCCGTGCGGCACAGCGACGACGGGCCGTTCACACCCGGGGCGGGCATCGCGGTCTCCATCGGCTACCACTCCGACCTCACCGAGGTCTTCGACGGCGTCATCGCCTCGCTGACGACGCACTTCCCCAGCGGCAGCCCGCCGGTGCTCCGGGTCGACGGCCGGTCGCGCTCCGTCCTCATGGACCACCCGCCGCGGTCGCGCCAGCTCGCCGACGTCACCGACGCCGACATCGCCTCGGCCCTCGCCGCGGACTACTCGCTCGAGACCGACGCGGCCGACGGCGTCACGCACCCCTTCTGGGCCAGCGACAGGGTCAGCGACTGGGACGCCCTGACACGACGGGCGGCCGAGCTCGGCTGGGTCGTCTTCGTCCGCGGCACGAAGCTCGTGCTCCGGCCGCCGTCGGCCGCGCAGGACCCGCTCGAGCTCGACTGGACCCGGTCGCTCGTCGAGCTGCACCTCACCGAGGACCTGACCCGGGCCATCGACACCGCGGTCGGGGTCGGCTGGGACGTCGACGCCGCCGAGGCGACCGAGAGCGAGCAGAGCGCCGGCGCGGCCGACCTCGACGTCGGCGACCGGCAGACGCACTCGGCCGCCGTCGGTGACGCCGGCTGGCCGCTGCGCGCCGAGCGCGTCGAGTCCGACGCGGTCGGGGCGGCCGACGAGGCCGACGCGAGGGCCGTCGCCGCCCAACGACGCTCCGCGCTCGGGCACATCCACGGCACCGGCGTCGTGCAGGGCGAGCCGGGGCTGCGCTGCGACGGCTGGCTCTCCCTCGCCGGCGTCGGACGGCGGATGTCCGGACCGCACTACGTCACCGCAGCCCGGCACCGGCTCTCGGCGCAGGGCTACGTCACCGAGTTCCAGGTGGGCTCCCCGCCACGGCTCGTCCCGCGCGCGGGCCGCGACGACGGTTCGGCCCGCTCCGGCGACCGCGGACCGGCCATCGGGATCGGGCTCGTCGAGGCGCTCGACGACCCGGCGTCGCTCAACCGCGTCAAGGTGCGACTGCCCTGGCGCAGCGACGGCGGTGACGGCGTCTGGGCCCGCCTCTCCAACGTCGACGCGGGCGACGGCTACGGCGCCGTCATCGTCCCCTCGGTCGGGCAGGAGGTGCTCGTCGGCTTCGTCGGCGGCGACCCGGCACACCCCGTCGTCCTCGGCTCGCTCTACAACGGCAGCCAGCAGCCACCCCTGACCGTCGACCCGGACACGAACGCCGTGCGCGCCTTCGTCTCACCCGACCAGCACACCCTCCGCCTCGAGGACGGCGACGCCAGCGCGGTCACCCTCCAGACCGGCAAGGGCCACTCGATCGTGTTGTCCGACAAGGACTCCGAGGTCGTCATCACCCACAAGGACAGCGGCAACGCGATCCGGCTGTCGGGCGACGGCATCGAGCTGACCGCGGCGCAGGGCGACATCACGCTCTCGTCGTCGTCCGGGACCATCTCGCTCGACTCGCTCAAGCTCGCCGCCAAGGCGTCGGGGCCGTCGAGCATCGAGAGCTCGGCGACCCTCGACGTCAAGGCCTCGGGATCGCTGGGGCTCAAGGGATCTCTCGTGACCATCAACTAGCCGGACAGCATCCGGTCCGGACCACCACACCAACGACAGCGAACGAGGAGGAGACATGCCGGGGGCAGCACGCGTCGGTGACACCACCGCGCACGGGGGCACGGTCGTCGGACCGGGCGTCGCCACCGTGCTCATCGCCGGGATGCCGGCCGCCGTCCTGGGCGACATGCACGCCTGCGTCATCCCTCCGCCGTCGCACATCCCCGCCAGTCCCTTCGTCGCCGGCTCCGCGACGGTCCTCGTCCAGGGCCGACCGGCCCTGCGCGCCGGTGACGCCTGCGGCTGCGGCGCGTCGGTCGTCGTGGGCAGCCCGACGGTGGTGATCGGATGAGCACCACGGACTACCCGCAGGTCGGACGCGGCTGGGCGTTCCCGCCGCGCTGGGAGCGCGCGGACGTCGACGGCACGGGCGGCACGGGCGGCACGGGCGGCACGGGCACCACCGGGTCCGTCGACGTCGTGACGAACGACGGCGCCGAGCACGTCGGCGAGGCGCTCGTCCTGCTCCTGCGCACCATGATCGGCAGCCGCGTCATGCGACCCGAGCTCGGCGCAGGGGTCGACCGCTACGTCTTCGAGCCCCGCACCTCGGAGGCCTGCCACCGGCTCGCCGACGACGTGCGCCGCGCTCTCGTGCTCGGCGAGCCGCGGGTCATCGTCGACGCCGTCGAGGCGGTCCCGGCGGGCGAGGCCGACGACCGGGTCGACGTCACCATCGAGTTCCGCATCGACCGGCACCGGCGACCGACGAGTCTCGTCGTGCCCTTCTACCTCGCGGGTGCCTCATGACCGCGGGAGGGCGCACCCCGGAGCAGGTCGTCGCCGCGATGGCCGCCGCCGCACGGCTGACGCCCTACGACGCCGACGAGACCTGGGCCGACGTGCTCTTCGCGGCGGACCCGGACGGCGCGACGGCGCCCTCGCCGGCCGGAGCGCCCGACCGGGAGCTGCTCGCCGCGGTCGCCGCCGAGTACGCCGCCCTCGACGCGCACCTCGCCATCCTTCCGGAGCGGACCCGGCGGACGTGGCTCGAGGACGTCCTCGGCATCGGTCGCCTGCCCGCCCTGCCCGACCGCGTCGTCGCCCACGCGACCGTCGACCCCAAGGCGGCACCCGCCGTGCTGCCGCCGGGCACGCCCCTGCGCGGCGGCAAGGACGCCTTCGGCAACGAGCGCCGCTACGTCACCCTCGACGCCCTGACGGCGCACGGCGCAGCCCTGACCGGCGTGCGGTCCTTCGCGCCCGGAGATCCCGGCCGTGCCCACGGGGTCGCGGCCGCGGCGCCCGACTTCCCGCTGCGTCCATCGGCAGGTCCGGAGGCCACGCACTCCCTCCGGATCCACTCACCGGCCCTCGCCTTCGACGGAGGCGACCTCACGGCGCAGGTCGCCTTCACGGGTGCGGCCGGCACGGACGGCCTGTCCGTCCTCGTGTGGCGCTGGTCGCGGGCCGACGGCACGACGAGCGGGACGACCGGCGGCACCGTCTCCGGGTCGACCGTCACGGTCACGCTGACCGGTGGCTGCGGTGCGCTCGACGGCGAGACCCCGTGGATCGAGGGCGTCGTCGCGACCGGAGCGCCGGTGCCCGTGGGCTTCTCGTTCACCGGGGCCACCGTCCGCGTGACGAACCGGACGGCATACGTCCCCGAGGCGGCCTTCTACAACGACGGAGCGGTCGACGTCACCAAGGAGTTCCAGCCGTTCGGTGCCGTCGCGAAGCGCGGCGACGCCTTCTACGTCCGGTCGGACGAGGCGTTCGGCAAGGCGCTCGCGACGGTCGAGGTCGCGGTCTCGGTCATGCAGGAGGGCGGCGCACCCCTCTCGTCGTCGGCCGGCGGCACGGGCATCCCCGTCTGGCTCGCCGACACCCTCAAGACGCAGCTGATGAGCATCAAGACCACCCTTGGGTCGCAGTACGCCGCTGTCGAGACACAGTGGACGTCCATCTACGGCGCCGTCTCGACGACGACGACGCCGTCGGTCGTGTGGCAGCGCCGCGAGGACGGGGCCTGGAAACCGGTCGGGACGGCATCGTCGAGCTTCGGCACGCTCTCGGCCACGGTGAGCGGGTCCGTCGTCGCCTCCGAGACCTTCGCGGTCGCGGGTCAGCCGGGCCACTACCTCCGGGCCTTCCTCGTCCAGGGCGACTTCGGCTGGACCGACTACCAGACCAAGGTCGCCGACTTCGCGACGCGTGCCGTCGCGGGGACGACTCCCAAGCCGACGATGCCGCCCGTGCCGGTGCCACCCATCGCGTCCGCCGTGACGGTGCGCTACACGACGAACCCCGTCGAGGCCACGCTCGTCGAGTCGAGCAGCGGGTGGCGCCGACAGAGCCGGGCCGGAGGGGCGGCCGGACGCTTCACCCCGTTCCGGCTCGTCGTGTCCGACCTCGGGGCCACGGGCATGGTCGCCATCGGTCTCGAGCTGCCCGACGCCGCCCTCGGGTCGAGCGTCTCGCTCTACCTCGACGTCGACTCCGCGTCGCCGTGCGGCAGCTCCGACACGGTCGCCGCCTCGTGGCAGTTCTGGGACGGCACGACGTGGTCGCCGCTCGCCGTCGCCGACGGCTCGCGGCAGCTCCGCGAAGCCGGTCTGCTCCGCTTCGTCGCCCCGCGCACCTGGGCCGTCGGGTGCGTCGACGTCTCGGCCGACACCGGCCGCTGGGTGCGGATCGAGACCGACCAGCCGGGGCGCCTCGGCGTGCTCCTCGCCGTGGTCGTCGACGCCGTCGTGGCCGAGTTCGTCTCCCGGGCAGCGGATCCCGGGCTCGACCCCAGCTCGGCCCAGGCCGTGCCCGTCGGCACGATCAAGGGCACCCTCGCGCCCGTCATCGGCGTCAAGAAGGTCACCAACCTCGCGTCGGTGCGTGGCAGGGCGCCGGAGACGGATGCCGCCTACCTCGCGCGTGCCTCGGCACGGGTGCGCCACCGCGACCGTGCCCTGACCCCGTGGGACCTCGAGCAGCACGTCGCCCTCGCCCTCCCCGAGGTCGCCGCCGTGCTGTGCCTGCCGCACACCGGCAGCGACGGGCTGCGGGCCCCCGGTCACGTCGGCCTCGTCGTCGTGCCGGACCGTCCGCTCGACGTCGCACCCCGGCCGTCCGTGAGCCTCGCGGGCCGCGTCGTCGACCTCGTGCAGCCTCGGGCGCCGATCGGTGCCACCCTCCACGTGCTCTGTCCGGACTACCGGCCCGTCACCGTCGTCGCGTCGATCCGGCTCCGCCCGGGCGTCGCCGCGCTGACGGGCACCCAGGCGATCAGCGCAGCCCTCGAGCGGGTGCTCCACCCCACGGGCACCGTCCCCGTCCGCTGGGGTCGGGACCTCTACGCCTCGACCCTCATCGCCTTCCTCGAGCGCCAGCCCGACGTCGACGTCGTCCTCGACTTCGCCCTGCACGACGGGTCGGGCGGCACCGTGGAGGTCGTCACCGTCGACCCGTGCCGCGGGCTCTACTGCTCGTCCGGCGACCACCGCCTCTCGTGCGAGGAGCAGCTGTGAGTCCACGACCGGCCACCGGGCCGTCCACCGAGCAGGCCACGCCGATCACGCGGTTCGTGCCCGTCGCCCCCGACGCGGACTGGGAGACGGTGCGGGCCCGCATGGTCGACCACCTCACCGCGACGGCGACACCCGCGTGGACCGACCACAACGCCGCCGACCCCGGCATCACCCTGCTCGAGGTCCTCGCCTACGGCCTCGCCGACCTGCACTACCGGGCCGCCGAGCGGCACCTCGACGACTGGCCGCTCGAGGTGCGCGCCTGGGAGGCCGACGCGGGTCGGCACTGGGACACGACGCTCCCCGCCGGCCGGTGGGACCCCGAGACCGACCCGTCCGACCCTGCCCTCGCCGCCGGGGACCTCGCACCGCTGTCGGCCCTCGCCGACGCCCTCGCCGCACCGGCGACGTCCGCGACGGTGCTCGAGCCCCTCGTCCGCGACTGCCGGTCACGCGCCGACGCGGTCGCCCTGCTGTCGGCCGAGCCGTGGGCGAGCGCCTTCCGGCCCGCGGACCGCCCGGCGATGGTCGCGCTCATGCGCAGCCGGCTCGTGCGCCAGGTCGCGCAGGAGCAGGCCGGCGTCGTCGCCTCCGCCGTGTCGGCCGCCTACGCCGACGCGGTCGCGGCAGCGCCACGGCGCAGCGACCCCGACGCGCCGCTCGACGTCCCGGCCATCGACGCCGCGGCCGCTGCCGAGCTCGCCTGGTCGCTGCCGCTCTGGGACGAGGAGGTCGTCGCCCTCGTGCGCCGAGAGCGGCGGCGACGCTCGCGCGAGGTGCTCACCGACCACCTCGACGGCGTGCGCGTGACGACCGCCGACACCCTCGCGGCCACCCGGGCCACCCTGGCCCTCGCGGGGCTCGACGCCGACGAGGTGACGTATTCCGTCGCGGCCGCCCCGCAGGCCGCCGGCCTGCTCCCGGAGGACCTCGAGGACGAGCAGGGACGCTCCCTCGTGTGGCCACCGCACCCGGTGCAGGCGCTGACGTGCGAGCCCGTGACGGCCGACGACTACGCCCGCCGCGCCCGGGCCCACCCGGACGTCGTGCGCGCGTGGACCGTCCGGGGCCGGCTGCGCGGCATCGCGTGGAACGGGCTGCCCACCGACGCCATCCCGTCCGTCGCCGTCGACGAGCACGCCTCCGCCCTGACCCTCGTGGTCGAGAGCCGCACCGAGCCCACCACACCCGCACGCCGGGCCGCCTTCCTGCGCGACGTCCTCACGACGGCCATCGGGCCCGAGGCCGGTGCGCCGTTCCCCGACTGGCGCGACGACGTCGACGACCTCGAGCCGCGACGCGTCGTCTGCGACGAGGTCGGCGCGAGCCTGCTCGAGCGCGCACCCGTCCTCGTCCAGGCGACCCTCGTCACCGAGGTCGGCGCCAACCGCGAGGCCGTCGTCGACGACGCGCGGGCCCGCATCACCGCCTTCTTCGAGCGCGGGCGGCCCGAGACGTTCGCCCCCAGCCCGGCGCCGGTCGTCGACGGGCCCTGGCCTCGTCATGACCAGCCCACCTTCGGCTGGGTGCCGGGGGAGTCGGTGCGCTTCACCGAGGTCGTCGAGGCCATCGTCGGCAACCCGCTCGTCCGCGGCGTCGAGGACCTCGCGATGAAGGTCGACGGGGACCCCGACTTCCTCCCTGCGAGCCACGGCTACCTCCCGATCCCGCGCAACGCGGTGCCCCGGCTCGCGGACGCCCGCTGCATCCGGGTGCGCTTCTCGCTGACGAGCCGGTGCGGCGATGCGTAGCCCCGGACCGGTGGGTTCGGCCACCACTCCCACGCGCGGACCCGACCACACCCGCCTCGCGTCGCAGCTGCCCGCCGTCTACCAGGAGGACGAGGTCTCGTTCGCCCAGGTCGACGCCTACCTCGGCCTCGCCGACGAGCTGAGCCACGCGGTCGTCGAGCACCTCGAGGACCTGCTCACGGCCCTCGGGCCCGACGCGACGCTGCGCTGGCCCGCCGACCTGCCCCTCGACGCGGGTGCGGACGCGCTCCTCGCACACCACCTCGACACCTACGACGAGGTCGCGCGGTGGGCGAGCGTGACGTTCCCGACGAGCTGGCCCGGCACCGAGCGTGGCCTCCAGCAGCGCCGCGAGCTCCTCGCCCGCTGCACCCGGCTCTGGCGCCGCCGCGGAACGCCACGCGGCTTCCTCAGCTGGTTCTGCCTGTGGTTCGACCTGCCCGCCGCCGGCCGGCCCTACCTGCTCGAGCACTTCAAGGCACCGGGCGCCGGCCTCACCGCCGAGGCCTACACCGCGACCCTCTTCGTCCCGACGAGCGTCCCCGTGCCGAGCACCGGTGACCCGTCGACGGCGAAGGGCTTCGTCGACTGGGAGCGGCGCGAGGAGGCCGTCGACTTCGTCCGGCGCTACGCCCCCGCGCACGTCGACCTGCGCGTCTGCTTCACCGACCCGGCGGTCTTCACCGACCTCGCGGTGCTCGCGTCCCCGCCGACGCTCCCGCCCACGCCCACGGCGGACGAGGTGACGGCATACGCCCTCGCCGTCCAGCAGCAGCAGGCCGACCTCAACGCGCTCCTGTGCTCCGTCGTGTCGGTCGTGAGCCACGCGAGCGGCATCCACCTCTACGAGTGCATCGACGCCGGCCGAGGCGTCGACCGCCTCGGCGTCGGCCTCCTGCCGACCGGTTCGACGACGTGAGTCCCGAAGGGAAACCAGCGATGGCAGACAACCAGTACCCCGTCTTCGTGGACGGCCAGACCCTCACCGAGGCCGAGCTCAACGACCTCAGGGACTTCCTCCACCAGCGCGACCGCCTCGTCGGGCGCCTCGTCGGCTTCGGCGTCAACGCCGGCCTCGGCGGCACCGTGTCGACGCCGACGACCCTCACGGTCGGGCCCGGGCTCGCGATCGACCAGCGCGGTGAGCCGCTGATCCTCGCGGCGGAACAGACGCTGGCCCTGCCGCCCGTCGCCGAGTCGGTGGCCTACGACTTCGTCGACGCGGCACCCGGCGCCTTCAGCGTCGTCCTCGAGGCGACCGACACCGTCGAGCCCACCCCTGACTGCGGCGAGTCGGGCTGCGCGGGGCACGCCGAGCTGCACACCCGCGGTGTCGCCGTTCGGGTCGTCGCCGGCCGCGTCACAGGCACCCGGATGGACTTCGCGGCCGAGCCCCTCCTCACCGTCGAGCCGATCCGCCTCGCCCTCGACTCCTCGCCGATCAACTCCTACCCGACGCTGCGCAACGCCATCGCCGCCCGGCTGACCAACGGCACCCAGCCCCTCGTCGACCCCACCCTCATCGCGAAGCTGCAGGCCACGTCGATCGCGAGCACCGACACGGCGGGCGTCAGGGGCTACAAGTGCGGCTGGCTCAACATGGTGCTCTTCGCGACCCTCGACCTGCTGCGCGTCCGCGCCCTGCTGGCCCTCACGTGGGACCGCGACACGACGCGCCCCGGGGTTGTGCTCGGCTGGCTCCACCAGGTGTCGAGCACGTGGGTCTTCGACTGCGCCTACCGGCACGCGTGGGAGCCGCCACGCGGCTTCACCGAGGCCTTCCTCGGGGGCTCGTGCACCGACCCTGCCGGCGCCTTCCGCGACGAGGTCGAGGCGCTCCTCGCCGGCTTCGCCCCACCCGACCCGGCGCCCGTCGGTGACCCCAAGCCGCCCGTCGCCTGCCCCGTCGGGTCCATCCGCGTCGGCGACAAGTGCATCAAGATCGTCTTCCCGCCCAAGGAGATCCCGGACAGGTGGCGGCACACGTGGGTCTTCGACCCGCGCGAACCGGTGTGGAACCCGCCCATCAAGACGTGGGAGCGGCCCGACGTCGTCTACGAACGGCAGCCCGTCGACGTCCTCGGCGAGCAGGAGTTCCCGCTCACCGACTTCCTCGGTCACGACGCGAACGACGTCAAGACGGTGCTCGGCGGCTTCATCGCAGGGCAGGGTGCCATCGCCGACGTCCGGGTCATGTCGGCCGGGGACGTCATGACCCTCGACGGTTATGCGCCGGCCGGCGGCTTCGCGGCCTCGGACTCCGTCGTGCTCGGCACCGACGCGAACGGCGTCGTCGTCTCGACGGGGCGCGTCCCGACGGTGCAGAACGTGCGGACCGTGGGGTCGGCGCTGCCGGCGGCCGTGGGCGCGGCGACCGAGGCGATGGCGGCGGCCACCGAGCTGCGTGGCCTGTCGACCGGCTTCGAGACCCACCTCGGGCAGCTCGACCAGACGGTCGCCGGGCTCGGCGGCACCATGACGCTGCTCCAGACCGACTTCACGTCGTTCCGCGGCAGCTTCGACGCGGTGACGATCACGAACCGCCTCGGTGAGCTCGAGTCCGGCATCAAGCGCATCGACACGGTCCAGAACCGGATCGACGTCCTCGAGGGCAAGGTCGAGGTCATCTCGAAGTTCGGCGACGGCATCAAGCTCGACCCCAAGGTCGGTGGCGGCGGCGTCATCGCCGTCGACCCCAACATCGGCACGCACATCGGGGGTGGGGTCGTCAGCGGCCCCGGGGGCGGTGGCGTCATCAGCGGCCCGGGCGTCGGCGGGATCGGTGGCATCGGTGGGATCGGTGGGATCGTCAAGCCGTCGGGCCAGGTCGACCGCGAGCTCGCCCAGGGCGTCGCCGACTTCGCTCGGACGACCGTCGACGCGCTGCGGTCGCTGCCCAACCCGCGCAACCGCAGCTTCAGCCGGTATGCCGCAGCGGCCGACCGCGCCCACGCCGCCCTCGCGCAGGCGGTGGCACCCCCGGACACGCCGGAGGAGGCCGTGGAGTCGGTCGAGCCCGCGGCCCTGACGGCGGCGACGCTCGAGGTGCTCGGCACGCTCCGCACGCTCGTCAAGGCATCGGGTGTGTCCAAGGACGTGGGTCGGCAGCTCGACGCGCAGCTGCGTGACCTCGGGGGCCTGGTGCCGTGACCGACGTGGCCGTCGACGTGCTGCGCCTGCGCGGGCCGGGCGCGCGACGACTCGCGCGCGTCGCGGCCACGGCGCTCCCTGCGGCCCTCGACCGGGCCCTCGCCGACATCGGCGACGTCCGGCTCGACCACGTGCTCGTGACGCTCGACCTGTCCGTCGACGACTACGACGACGAGACGCTGGCGCTGCTGTGGGCCGACGCGATCCGCGCGCAGGTGCTCGCCGACGGGGGCGGTGCTGGCGCGACGGCCGTGGCCCGTGGCGGCGCCGACGCGTCGCCGCCTGCGCGCCCCCGGCGCTCGCCGGTCGACGTCGCCACGGGGGCCCGGCTCTGGGTGGGTGCCGCCGGCCCGCGGCCCGCCGACCTCCCGGGCGCCGTGCTGGCCCTCGCGGACCCGCAGGTCGCGGCCACGGTCCGAGCCGAGCTAGAGGTCGCCGAGTGGCTTGCGGTCGTCGACATGGTCGCGAGAGCCGTTGCGCCGCAAGGGCTTCCAGCGGGAGGCCCAGTGCCGAAAGAGCCCTGGCCACGGTCCTTGTCGGAGCCGACGGAGCGACCCGACGCGCCGGGGGCGGACGCTGGCACGGCCGACGTCGCCTCGGGGCAGCAGGGCGCGGCTCGCGCGGACGCGTCGCCCGCTCTTCACGACGAGACCCAGGTGCTCGCCCGCCTCGCGGCCGTCGCCCAGGTCGCGCCGGAGAGCGGTGCCCCCGTCGTCGTCGCCGACCTCACCCGGGCGGCCGGTCTCGTCCTGCTCTACCCGTGGCTCGCCGACCACTGCCGTCGCGCCGAGGCGCTGCACCCCCGGCTCGACCCGGTCGACGTCCGCGAGGCGGCACTCGCCGCCGTCGTCGACCCCGACGACCCGTCGCTCGTCGACGACCCGCTCGTCCGGCTCCTCGCCGGCCGCCCACCGGCAGCCGACGTCGAGTCCCGAGCACGTATGCCGCTCAGCGGAGCCCGCGAGGTCGCCGAGTCCGCGAGCGGCGTGCTCGCCGGCTTCGCGGGGCTGCTCCCGGGCTTCGAGCGGTCGAGCGAGGCCTTCGTGCGGGCGTCCTGGGTCGTGCGCGCCGGACTGCTCGACACCGACCGCGACCCCGCGCTGCTCACCGCCGCCGCGCACCCGCTCGACGTGCTGCTGCCGCGCCTGCCCTATCCGGTCGGCCTGCTCAAGCTGCCGTGGTCCCCGCCCGTCACCGTGAGGTTCCGGTGAGAGCCGGACCGGAGCCGCTGTCGGGGACCTCCCGCACCGCGGGCGGGCCGCCGGAGGTCGACGAGCTGCGCGCGGCCTTCGAGATGATCGACGCGCTCGTGGCCGTGCGCATCGAGGAGCGCCGGGGTGGACCCGCGGGCCGACCGCTCGGCATCGAGGGCGACGGCGAGGGACTGCCGTCGATCGAGCGCTTCGCCGGGGTCGGGCCCCTCGCCGAGCTCGTCACGCTCACCGGGCTGTCCGCGGCCGAGGCGGTCCTCCTCGTCGCCGCGGTCGCGCCGCACGCCGACGAGCGCTTCGCCGTGCGCTACGGCGCCCTGACGGACCGACCGTCCGTCGTCGGCCTGACCGGCGAGGTGGCCCGCACCCTCGTGGCCCGGTCGTTCCGCGGCCGCCTCGACGCCACCGTCCTGCTGTCGTCGCAGGGGCGCCTGCGCGCCCAGGGCCTGCTGTCCCTCGACCCGCCCGGCGACCTGTCCGGGGTGCTGCGCCCCGACCCGTCCCTCGTCGCCTGGCTGCTGGGGCTGCCCGAGGAGGCGCCCGTCGCGTCCTCGGACTTCCCGGCCCGCCCGCTGACGACCGTCCACACCCTCGCCGACGTCGTGCTCCCCGCAGCCGCCAGGGGCCGGATCGACGACCTCGCGGGCCGGATCACCCAGCGCGACACCGTCGTCGACGACTGGGGCTTCGGCGCCCACCACGACAACGCGAGCGGCCTCATCGCCCTCTTCCACGGCCCGCCGGGCACCGGGAAGACGATGACGGCCGCGGCACTGGCAGCGTCAGCCGGCCTCCCGGCATACCTCGTCGACCTCTCGGCGCTCGTGTCGAAGTACATCGGCGAGACGGAGAAGGCCCTCGCGAAGGTCTTCGAGCGGGCGGCACGCGAGCGCTGCGTCCTCGTCTTCGACGAGGCGGACGCGGTCTTCGGGGCGCGCACGGAGGTCGGCGACGCGCACGACCGCTACGCCAACCAGGAGGTGTCCTACCTGCTGTCGCGGGTCGAGCAGCACCCCGGCATCGTCGTGCTCACCTCGAACCTGCTCGCCAACATCGACACCGCCTTCCAGCGGCGCATCCACGTCATGGTCGAGTTCCCCGAGCCGGGACCGGGCGAGCGCGAACGACTCTGGGCCGCAGTGGCGCCCGCGTCGCTGCCGATGGACGCGTCGATCGACCTGGGCGACCTCGCACGCCGTTACCCGCTGACGGGGGCGCAGATCCGGGACGCGACGCTCGACGCGGCCTACCTCGCCGCGTCGAACGGCCGGGTCGTGACGACCGACCACCTCCTCGACGGCATCCGTCGCCAGTTCGAGAAGGCGGGGCGGACGGTGCCGCGGTGAGCACGCCGGTCACGACCCGGGCGGGACCGGGGCCCGGCGCGGACGCCGAGCGTGCGTCCAAGGGCTCGACGCGGTCGCCGCGGGACGCCGTCGCGCCGCGGTCGCCGGTCGGCGAGGACGCGCCGGTGCTCGGGAGCGTGCCACACCCGGTGGGCGACGCAGCCGTGGTCGCGCTCGACCCGGCCACGACCGCAGGTGGCCTCTCGGCCGTGCAGGCGGAGTGGGGTGTCGACGGCGGTGCCGTGGTGCTGAGCGGACGGGCCCCCTTCACCGAGCTGACGGGTCGGGCCGGCTTCCGGTCCGACGGGTCGCTCGACGGGACCGTCGAGATGCGCGCCCGGGTCGGCCTGCTCGGGCTGCACCTCGGCGAGGCGACCTGGCGCGTCGAGGGCTGGAGCCCCGAGCAGGCCCTGTCGGCGCCCGCTGTCACGCTGCGGGGCACGACGCTCGGCGTCGACCTACGTGCGCTGCCGGCCGAGGCGGGCTGGTCCGCGCCGGAGGGCGTCGACGCACCCCGCGCCGGGGACCGGGCGACGATCCACCTGCCTGGCGACGTGGTGCCTCCGGGGCTGCCGCTGACGCCGCGTGTGGCCGAGGTCTACCGGGGGCTGCTCGGCGTCGACGTCAGCGGCATCCGCGTCCACCCGGACGCCCCCGTCGCCGGCGCACCCGCCTTCGTCACCGACGAGGACCTCTTCCTCGCGCCCGGCGTCTACGGCGTCGACAGCCCCGAGATGCTCGCCGTGCTCGACGCAGCGGTGCGCGCCGCGCTGGGCGGCCTCTTCGGCGCCGTCACGGGCGAGCCGGCACCGCTCGTGCCGCCCGCCCCGCCGACCCCGGCCGCGCCGCCCGCCGACACGACCGTCGTCCCGGCCACCGTGCCGGAGGGAGCAGCGTCGAGCGCGGTCGCGGAGGGCGCAGCCGCGCGCACGGGAGAGGCGACGGGCGAGGCGACGGGGGAGGCGTCGACGGCGGGCGCGGGCGAGACCCCCGAGCAGGCCACGGCAGCCGTGGCCGGGCCCGGCGCGGAGGGCGCCGGGACCGGGACCTCGGCGGACGGCATACCCGGTGGCGCCGACGGGAGTGCGGCGGAGGGCGAGGCCGCCCCGCCGGTCGAGCTGATCATGCCCGAGCCGCCGGCGACGCTCACACCTGCTGCGGCGGCCCGGGGCGGCTCGGTCGCCGGGGGAGCGCGCAGCGCAGCCGGAGCGGCGCGCGACCTGCCGACGGCCGACGCCAACGTCGCCGACTCCCGCGGGGCCGTGACCGAGCCGGCCGCGGAGACGGCGGCCCGCGCCCGTGAGGAGCTCGCCGCAGAGCTGGGTGAACGGCCCGCTCCGAGCCCCGAGATCGTCGCCCTGTGCGAGCGCATCCGGACGGCGATCCGGGAGAACCGGCCCGAGGACGAGGACGAGCTCCTCGAGACCGACCCGACGCATGAGGCCCAGGCGGCCGGCGCCACGATCACGGGGTCGGTCGAGACGCAGACCGCGGAGGTCGGCAGCAGCTACGACGCCATGGGCTCTCCGCCCGCCGGGACCCCGGCCCTGACCCCGACCCCGATCGCCGCGCCCTCGCCGACGTCACCGGGGATGGGCGTCGACGCGGCCGGAGCGGCTCCCGACCCGATCCCGCCGGAGAACACCTCGCTCGACGCCGACGTCGCGGCCACCGACCAGCGGATCGCCGACTCCGGCATCGACACCCGGGTGACGCAGGAGATCCCGGACGGACCGTTCGCGGAGGCCCGGGCCGCGCGCGGCGAGCTGGGGGAGGCCGCGACGCGGACGCCGCAGCAGATCCAGGCCGAGCAGCAGCAGGCCATCGACACGGCCCAGGGCGACATGGCGGCGCTGCAGCAGCAGGCCGTCGCGGCGATGCGCGCCTCGCGGTCCGGCACCGTGGGCGCCGTCGGCGGCGCCCAGGGCGGCATGGTCACGTCCGAGGAGCAGACCCGCGAGTCGGTCTCCACGCGGGCCCAGGGCATCTACGACCAGGCGCAGACGCAGGTCAACGCCCTGCTCGAGCCACTGAGCCGCACCGCGATCGCCCGCTGGGACGCCGGCCTCGCGCGGCTCTCGCAGGACTTCCACGACACCCTCGACCGGGTCAAGCGCTGGATCGACGACCGGCACTCCGGGGTCGGCGGCGCGATCCTCGCCGTCGGCGACTACATCGGCGGGCTGCCCGACTGGGTGACGGACGAGTACAACCGCGCCGAGCGGGAGTTCGGCGACGGCGTCTGCACCCTGCTCACCGACATCTCGAGCGACGTCAACGGCGTCGTCGCCGCGGCGCAGGCCGTCATCAACCACGCGCGCGACGACATCGACACGGCGTTCCGGGCCATGGAGGAGGAGTTCCCGGAGTGGGCGGCGCAGGAGCGGGCGCGGTTCGCCGGGATGCTCGACGGCCTGAGCCAGCGCGTCACCGACGCCCAGACGAGCTTCGTGCGCGACGTGTCGCAGCGGGCCGTCCAGGCCGTCAACGAGGTGCACGCCGAGGCACAGGCACGCCGGGACGAGGCCGGCGGGCTCATCGGCCGGGTCGTCGCCGCCATCGAGGAGTTCATCGACGACCCGGTGCGGGCCATCATCAACGGCCTGCTCCGTCTCGTCGGCATCCCGCCGGCAGCCTTCTGGGCGTTGATCGCCCGCATCGAGCAGGTCATCTCGGACATCGCCGACGACCCCGAGAACTTCATCAACAACCTCGTCGCCGGGGTCAAGCAGGGCTTCGAGCAGTTCTTCGACCACTTCGGCACGCACGTGCTGCACGGCTTCTGGGACTGGCTCTTCTCCGGGCTCGAGACACCGATCCCGATGCCTCGCGACTTCTCGGCGCGCTCGCTCTTCTCCTTCGCGCTCCAGCTCATGGGCGTCACGTGGCCGCGCGTGCGCGAGATCCTCGTGCGGCACATCGGGCCGACGGCCGTCGAGGTCATCGAGGCGGCGTGGCAGCTCGTCTCGGTCCTCATCGAGCGCGGACCCGAGGGGCTCGTCGAGCTCGTCAAGGAGCAGCTGACCCCCGAGAACATCGTCAACATGATCCTCGAGGCGGCGGTGCAGTACCTCGTGGAGACGCTCATCCAGCAGGTCGTCGTCCGCGTCATCGGGATGCTCAACCCGGTGGGCGCCATCGCCCAGGCCATCGACCTCATCTACCAGGTGTGCTCGTGGATCTTCCGCAACGCGGCCCGGATCTTCCGGTTCGTCGAGGCCATCGTCAACGGCATGGCCGACGTCATCGCCGGCAACATCGGCGGCCTCGCGGCGGCCGTCGAGCGCTCGCTCGCCTCCCTCATCCCGCCCGTCATCGACTTCCTCGCCGGCCTCTGCCACCTCGGCGGGCTGCCCGGCGAGATCGCCGACGTCATCACCCGCATGCAGGCGGTCGTCTATGCCGCCATGGACCGGGTCATCGGCTTCCTCGCCGAGCGGGGTCGGGCGCTGCTGGCGCGCATGGGGATCGGTGGCGACCCCGAGGAGGCCGGCCACAACGACGACTCCGAGCTCGGCACGACGGTGCGCTTCAGCGCCGCCCACGAGGCCCACCGCACGTGGATCGACCGCTCCGGGAACGATGCCACCCTCATGGTCGCCTCCACCCCGACGGCGATCCGCGACAAGGCGGCCGAGTGGCGGGGGCGGCTGTCCGCCATCGAGAACGCCGAGGACCGCTCGGCGGCCGAGGCCAAGCTGACCGAGCTCGACGGGCTGCTCACGTCGATGGACGCCGACGCGGACGCGCTCGCCCAGGCCTTCGAGGCGGCCAACCGCGACCCGCGCGACGACCAGGAGCCGCCGTCTGACAACTCGCTCGAGTCCCGGCAGCGCGGTCTCGCCTCGGTCCTGCGCGAGTGCTTCGAGCTCTTCGAGGAGAAGGACCCCGACGAGTATCTCCGCGACATCGCCTCGCACCTCCAGGGACACGGGTCCGAGTACGCCGCGACGGTCGCCTCGCAGTGGGAGCCCACCATCGGTCGGGCCAAGGTCGCGCCGGACGGCACGACGCCGATCTGGGAGCCGAGCGTCGTGTCCACCGACGGTGCGCGCAGCTACCTCGGCCAGGGCTCGACGCACCGGCAGCTGCTGCCGTGGTTCCTCGTCGGCAGCCAGCGCAACCCGCGGTCGGCCTCGTCGGGCACGTTCAAGAACCACGCGTTCGAGACCGACTCGCCCGACCCGGCCCACACGGTGCGCACCGACTTCCTGCGCGTGCTGGGCAGCGACACGGTGACGCGGATGGTCCGGGTCGCGAACCGCACCATCACGACCGAGGACAACTCGGCCCTGCTGCGCCAGATCCAGACGATGACCTACACGGCGTCCGGGGGCCGCTGGGGGTCGTTCGTCGGCCTGCCCGCCGACGTCGTCAACCCGCTCATCAAGACGGCGATCACCCGAGCCGGCGACGTCATCGCCTTCCTGCGGGCCATGGTGTCGCCTGGCAGCTCGAACGGGGTCACGTGGGCCCAGTTCATCGCCGTCTGGAACGCCAGCGCCGAGACGAAGAACTACGTCAAGCGGCTCTTCCGCAACGTCGAGCCGGCGAGCCACGAGTGGATCACGACGGGTTTCATCCCGCGGGTCATCGAGACCGCGGTCGAGACGGCCAACACCGGCAACATCCGCGACGGCCTCCGGTGGGTCGTCGCGCACAACACGCTGCGGTCGCCGACCCGCTACGTGCTGCACCCGCCCGTCGTCACGACCACGCGGGCCCCGCGAGGCGTGCGCGCAGCGGACAGCACGGTGGCTACGGTGCGGATGTCGGGTCACGTCGGCGCCTTCCGCGACCCGGCCGACCCGACCTCGATGACCGGCACGATGGGCACGGAGGAGTTCCATGACTGGCTACGCACCGAGTTCAACGCGCAGAACGGCCTCGGCCCGCTGGCCTACATCCAGCACCTGCAGTCGCAGCTGCCCGGGCGCGTCTGGGACGGCGGCGTCGGGATGATCCCGGAGAGTGCCCTGAACCAGCCCGTCGGCATGCTCTTCCGTCTCGAGAGCGGTGAGGACGCAGCCCTGACCGTGGCCCAGCTCGCCTTCCGGCAGCGTCTCAACTGGCAGCGCATCCAGGCCAGCTTCGCGGCGTCGTCCGCGGCCGTCGCTGCGGAGACCGGCGCATGACGACCGACGTGGACCGGGCCCTGGCCGAGCTCGTCGGAGCCGGCGCCGTCCCTCCCGGCACCCCGCCCGGTGAGGTCGTCGACCTCATCGTGTCGCACGCGCGCTCCCTGGCCGGGCTCGAGCACTTCGAGCGCCTCGAGACCCTGTCGCTCATCGCGTGCGACGTCGGTGACTACTCGGTCCTGTCGTCGCTGGGCCGGCTCCGCGTGCTCGCCGTCGAGAACAGCGACCTCGCCGACCTCTCACCCCTCGCAGGCCTACCTCTGCAGGTGGTGTCCTTGCGCCGCAACCGGATCCGCGATGCGTCAGCCGTCATCGGCCTGGGCGGGGTGCAGGTGCTCGATCTGACGGGCAACCCCCTCGACGAGCCGAGCCGCACGGCGGCCGCCGGCCTCGACGGGCCGCTCGTGACCCTCGACGACCCCGATCTCGCCGAGGTGAACATCGAGCTCGCCGACTCCGGCGTGCCCGTCGTCGGCTACCGCGTCGGCGACGCCGTGTGGGCCTGCTCGACCGGACTCGACCTGACCGCCCGCCCCGAGGCGGGTCACGTCGTCACCTCGCTCGACCAGCTCGCTGCGGTGGCACGCGGGGAGCGCAGCCCACGCGACCTGCTGGGGCTTGCGACGGACGACTCGAGGGAGGGCACATGAGCGACGAACCCGACGAGACGGCATACGGCCCCGGGACGCGGTGGGTGGCACGGCAGAGCGGGAGCACGCCCGAGGAGCTGACCTCCTCACCTGCCGCGGCGGTGGCCGCGGTCGGCGAGGCCGTGCGTCAGGTGGCCGCGCTCGCCGCCCGGCTCGAGTCCTCCGACCCCGAGGTCAGGGCGGCGGCGCAGGCGGAGGCCGACGAGCTGCGCCGCCAGGTCGAGACCGAGCCGACGCCGGGGGAGCGGTTCGGCTCACGCGTCGCCCAGGTGCTGCGCGACGCCGCCGAGCGGCTCGACCGTCCGCGGAGCTGAGGCCGGGCCACGAGGACACATCGAGCTGCGCCCCGAAGCTGGTCGCACGCGTGGGCAGCCGGCCGAGGCGGGGTTTGCTGTGTCGCGCGGTCCCGCGCCGGCCTGCGGGGGGACCACCGACCAGCGGGCGTATGCCGTCAGGCGAGGTAGTCGTCGACGAGCCGGCTCGCGAGGGCCGTGTAGGTCTGCGGCGTCAGCGCCACGAAGCGGGCCTCGACGTCGGCGGGCAGCCCCAGCCCTCGGACGAACTCACGCAGGTCGTCACCGTCGATGCGACGCCCTCGGGTCAGCTCCTTGAGCCGCTCGTAGGGCTCCTCCATGCCCGGAACCCCCTGTGCGCCAAGGGCCCTCATCGCCGACTGGATCGGCTCACCGAGCACTTCCCAGTTGGCCTCGAGGTCGGCGGCCATGCGCTCGGGCACGGCGTCGAGGCCGGCCAGACCACGGGCGACGTTGTCGAGCGCGAGCATCGAGTGGCCGAAGGCCGTGCCGATGTTGCGCTGCATGCTCGAGTCGGTGAGGTCGCGCTGGAGGCGGCTCTGCACCAGCGTGCCGCCGAGCACGTCGAGCAGCGCGTTGCTCACCTCGAGGTTGGCCTCGGCGTTCTCGAAGCGGATCGGGTTGACCTTGTGAGGCATCGTCGACGACCCGACCGTGCCCTGGCCGCGCACCTGCGCGAAGTAGCCCATCGAGATGTAGGTCCACACGTCGGTGCAGAGGTTGTGCAGGATGCGGTTGAAGCGCGCGACGTCGGCGTAGAGCTCGGCCTGCCAGTCGTGGCTCTCGATCTGCGTCGTCAGCGGGTTCCACGTGAGTCCGAGGCCCTCGACGAACGCGCGAGACACGGCGGGCCAGTCGACGTCGGGCAGCGCGAGCGCGTGCGCGCCGAACGTGCCGGTCGCGCCGTTGAACTTGCCGAGGTACTCCTGCCCCTCGATCCGGCGCAGCTGCCGGCCGAGGCGGTGCGCGAGGACGGCGAGCTCCTTGCCCATCGTCGTCGGCGTCGCGGGCTGCCCGTGGGTGTGGGCGAGCAGCGGCACGTCCTTGAGCTCGCGCGCCATCTCGGACACCTGCGCGACGAGCGCCTGCGCCTTGGGCAGCCAGACCTGCTCGACGGCGCCCTTGACCATGAGGGCGTAGGAGAGGTTGTTGACGTCCTCGCTCGTGCAGCCGAAGTGGATCAGCTCGGCGAGTCCCTTGTCCTCGTCGGCCGGGGCGATCGCGGTGAGGCGCTTCTTGAGGAAGTACTCGACGGCCTTGACGTCGTGGACGGTGACGCGCTCGATCTCGCCGAGCTCGGCGACCTCGTCGGTGCCGAAGTCTTCGACGACGGCTCGCAGCGCGGCGATCTCGTCGTCGGTGAGCCGCCGCACGCCGGGCACGACGCCGTGGGTCGTCTGGTGGACGAGCCACTCGATCTCGACGTGCACGCGCTGCCGGTTGAGCGCCGCCTCGGAGAGGTGGTCGACGAGCGGCGCGACGGCGCCACGGTAGCGACCGTCGAGCGCCCCGAGCGCGATGGGCGGGGTTGCGTCAGCAAGCGAAGCCATGCCGACATCCTCCCAGAGCGCGAGGAGTGGTTCGTATGCCGTCCGGCGCGGTCGGTGGGCGGGCGCGGTCCCGGCTGGGCGGCATACGCCCTCGGTCGGTCGGGACCTCAGTCGGTGGCGGGCTGCTCGGGGAGCTGCATGACGGAGAACGTCTCACCCTGGGGGCCGGCGACGAGCGCCATCCTGCCGTAGGGGGTGTCGAACGGCGGCTGCATGACCGAACCGCCGAGGGCCGTGACCCGGTCGGCGGCCGCGTCCGCGTCGGCGACGGCGAAGTAGGCCATCCAGTGCGACGGCACGTCGGCGGGCGCTGCGGCGGGGATGGCGCCGATGCCGCCGACGGGCTTGTCACCGTCGAGGGTTGCGACGGAGTACTGGAAGCCACCCTCGCCGATCTCCTGCAGGCGGTAGCCGAAGACGTCGGAGTAGAAGGCCTTGCTCGCCTCGTAGCTGCGGCTCATCGACTCGGCCCAGCAGAGAGCGCCGGGCTCGTCGACGAGGTCGGTGCCCGTGTGCTCCTTGGACTGCCAGAGTCCGTAGGCGGCGCCGGCCGGGTCGGCGCCGACGGCGATGCGGCCGACCTGCACGACGTCCATCGGCTCGAGGAAGAAGACGCCACCGGCCGCGCGTGCCCGGTCGGCGGTGACCTCGACGTCGTCGGTCGCGAGGTAGACCGTCCACGCGCTGACCTGTCCGGGATCGTCCGGGTTCTTGGCCATGGCACCGGCGACGACGTGGCCGTCCTTGCGGGCCATGACGTAGCCGCCGGCCTCGGGCGGCAGGTCCTCGAAGGTCCAGCCGAAGAGGCTGCCGTAGAAGTCGCGGGCGCGGTCGAGGTCGTCGACCATGACGTCGGCCCAGCAGGGCGTTCCGGGGGCGAAGGGCTCCTCGTGGACGGGCACGTGCGGCTCCAGGTGTGTGTGGTGGGCTCAGTCGAGGTCGGGGACGAGGAGCGAGAACACTTCTCCCTCAGGCCCGCTCAGCACCGCACCGACGCCGTAGGGCCCGTCGAAGGGTCCTTGCAGGAGCGTCGCGCCGAGGTCGAGCGCGCGCGCCAGGCCGGGCACGACGTTGCGGGTCGCGAAGGACGCGACCCAGTGCGGCGGGATCTCGGCCGGCCACTCGCCGTCGATCTCGGCGAGACCGTAGGCCGGGTTGCCGTCGCCGGTGTGGGCCGTGGCCCAGCGCGGGCCGTCGGGCTCGGTCTCGTCGGTGAACTCGTGGCCGAAGACGCCGAACTGGAAGTTCTGCACCAGCTCGTAGTCGCGGGTCAGCAGCTCGTTCCACGTCAGCGAGCCGGGCTCGTCGAGGATGCCGCTGCCGGGGAGGTCGCCCGGCTCCCACACGCCGAAGTAGGACCCGCCGGGGTCGACGGCGATGAGGGTCCGCGACAGGGCGCCGATGGAGACGGGCCGGCCGAGGGTGCGTCCGCCGTAGGCGTGGATGGCGCGCGCGGCGACGTCGATGTCACCGACGCGGAGGTAGGTCGTCCACTGGCTGGGGATCGGCGCCGTCTCGGGCTTGCGGCTGATGCCGGCGACGGGATGGCCGTCGAGCAGGGCCATCGTGTAGCCGCCGGTCGCGGGGTCACCGGCCAGCCACCGCCAGCCGAAGAGCTCGCTGTAGAACGTCTGTGCGCGCGGGACGTCGCTGACGAGCAGGTCGACCCAGCACGGGGAACCATAGGGATAGTCGGGCACGGTCAGATTCAGGTCTCGCATCGGGTCAGGGCTGCTCCGGGTCGTGCTGGGAGTGCGCGTGTCCGGCCAGCCGGCCGTCCAGCTGGTCCCTGACGTGGTGAAGGATGCCATGACAGGCCGCCTCCACCTCCGCGAAACACCGGGCGAAGTGCTCGGCTCCGCCGTACCACGGGTCGCCGGTCTCGAGGGTGCCGGCGGCGACCGCCTCGGGGTCGAACTCGCGCACGAGGCGGATCTTGCCCCGGTTGTGCGGCGTGCGGGCGAGCCGCTGCAGGATGCGCACGTGCCCCTCGTCGGAGGCGAGCACGAGGTCGAGGTCGTCGAACTCCTCGGGGTCGAACTCGCGGGCCCGGTGACGCGACCCGTCGTAGCCGTGCTCGGCGAGGACCTCGACGGTTCGTGGGTCCGCGTGCTCGCCGACGTGCCAGTCGCCGGTGCCGCTCGAGCTGACCCGGACGTGCTCGGCGATGCCGGCGTCGTCGACGAGGCGCTGGAGGATGACGTGCCCCATGGGTGACCTGCAGATGTTGCCGCTGCACACGAAGGTGACGTGGAGTGGGCGAGACGACATGGTGCCCATTGAACACCGCGGATCGCGCCGCGAGGCCCGAAGCGCAGTGTCACCTCGTCACGGGGTCGCCGAGCGGTCGGGCGGCGTCGCTCCGGCCGGTACGGGGGTTGGCCGTGGGGTCGGTGGGGCTGTCGGTGGCCGGTGGGACGGTGTGGCCATGACGACGACCGAGCACGCGTCCGCCGTGGGGGCCAGTGCCCCCGAGGCCCTCGAGGCCCGTTTCGCCGCCTGCGTCGCCGCGGGTGACCTCGACGGCATCGTGGGGTTGTATGCCGCCGACGCCGTCGTGAGCCTTCCGCGCGGTCGCGAGGCGGCGGGCTCGGCCGCCATCCGCTCGGCGTTCGCTGCCGCATTGGCAGCGGGCGTCCTGGGTTCGGTCGGGGAGCCGGGGCCGGTGGTGTCGGGGGCAGCGGTGTCGGCCCGTGCCGTCGTCACCGGTGGCCTCGCCATGACGACGTCGACGACGGCCGACGGCACGGTGCGCACCCAGGTGGCCCGGCGCACCGCCGGCGGCCGGTGGGTGTGGGTCCGCGACGGCTCGCGCCTGCGCGAGGTCGAGGCCTGCCTGCCCGCCCCGACGGGGCACCTGGCGGTGGCGTAGTTTCGCTCTGTGACCGACGCACCTCCAGGCCCTGAGGCACCTGCCCCGGCCGCTCGTCGGTCGCACTTCATCGACCTGACGCCGCTGCGGGTCAGCCCGCCCTTCGCCCGGCTCTGGTTCGGCAACACGCTCGCCGGCATCGGCACGTTCGTCACCAACACCGCCGTCGGCCTGCACATCTACGACCTGACGCGCTCGACCTTCATGGTCTCGCTCGTCGCGTGGTTCTCCCTCCTGCCCATGATCGTCGCCGGGCTCTACGGCGGCGCCATCGCCGACCGTTTCGACCGGCGTGCGGTGGCCCTGTCCGCGTCCACGGTCGCGTGGGCCTCGACCGTGGTCCTCGCCTCCCTGGTGTGGGCGGGCATCACCCCGGTCTGGGTCTTCTACGTCATCACCACCGTCAACGCCGTCGCCGCGACCATCGCCTCGGCCACCCGCCAGGCGATCACGCCGCGCCTGCTGCCCAAGGAGCAGCTGCCCAAGGCGGCGGCGCTCCTCGGCATCTCGGCGGGGATCATGGTGACGGTCGGGCCGGGAGTCGCCGGCGTCCTCGTCGCGCGGGCCGGCTACGCCTGGACCTACACCGTCGACGTCGTCCTCTTCTTCGCCGGCTTCTTCGGCCTCTGGACGCTGCCGCGCATCCGACCGGAGGGGGAGCGGCCGACGACCGGTGGCTTCCGCTCGGTCGTCGACGGGCTCGCGCACCTGCGCCGCGCCCCCAACGTCCGGATGAGCTTCATCGTCGACATCATCGCGATGACGTTCGGCCAGCCGATGGTGCTCTTCCCCGCCGTCGGCGCGATCGTCATCGGCGGCGGGTCGGTCACGGCCGGCATCCTGCTCGCGTCCTTCGCCGTCGGCGGGATCGTCTCGAGCCTCGGGTCGGGGCGCGTCACCGGCCTGCGCTGGCAGGGTCTCGCCATCCGCAACGCGATCGTCTGCTACGGCCTCGCCATCCTCGGCTTCGGCATCGTCCTCGCGGTCACCGAGCTCGGCGGGCACGCGGTCGAGTCGATGGACTTCGGTGATGCCAACCGGTGGGCGCTCGCGCTCGCGGCCCTGTGCCTCGCCGTGGCCGGTGGGTCCGACAACATCAGCGCGATCTTCCGGCAGTCGATCCTCCAGGCGGCCGTGCCCGACCACCTGCGCGGCCGCACCCAAGGCGTCTTCACCGTCGTCGTGACGGGCGGACCCCGGCTGGGTCAGATGTTCGCCGGCACGCTCGCGACCCTGACGGCGACGTGGGTGCCGTCCGTCGTCGGCGGCGTCCTCGTCGTCGTCCTCGTCATCGTCTCCGTCGCGCGCGTCCCGTCCTTCCGCCACTACGACGCCTTCGACCCCCAGCCCTGACCCACCCCACCCCACCCAACGTCGAGTGAGCACCCCGCCCCACACGAGTGACCACCCGCTCACTCGAGTGGCCTTGTCGTCACACCAATCCGGGACGCCCCACCGTCGAGTGGCCCCGTCGTCACACGCACAGGCGCGGCGCGGGTGTGACGACGGGGCCACTCGAGTGGTGGGTGCTGTGCGGGAGTGACCACTCGAGTGGTGGGTGGTGTGCGCAGTGACCACTCGAGTGGTGGGTGGTGTGCGCAGTGACCACTCGAGTGGTGGGTGGTGTGCGGGAGTGACCACTCGAGTCGTTCGTGTGACGACGGGGCCACTCGAGTGGTGGAGGGGTGCCGTATGCGCGTCGAGTGGTCGTCTCGGTGTGGGGTACGGGGAGCGGGCCCGGGTCAGGCGTCGGGGTAGCCGGTGGGGTTGGCGCTCTGCCAGCGCCACTGGTCGACGCACATGTCCTCGATGGTGCGCTCCGCGCGCCAGCCGAGCTCGGCGTTCGCCCGCGACGGGTCGGCGAACGACTCGGGCAGGTCACCGGCGCGGCGGCCGACCACCTCGTAGGGCAGCTCGCGACCGACGGCCTGCTCGAAGGCGTGCAGCACCTCGAGGACGCTCGTGCCGTGCCCCGTGCCGAGGTTCCACGTCGACACCGGCTCGTCGACCTGACCGAGCTTGGCCAGCGCCGCGAGGTGGCCCGCGGCGAGGTCCTCGACGTGGATGTAGTCGCGCAGCGGCGTGCCGTCGGGCGTCGGGTAGTCGTCTCCGAAGACGAGCAGCTTCTCGCGCCGCCCGACCGCGACCTGCGCGATGAACGGCATGAGGTTGTTGGGGATGCCCTGGGGGTCCTCGCCGATGGTGCCGCTCGCGTGGGCCCCGACGGGGTTGAAGTAGCGCAGCAGCGCGATCCGCAGCGACGGGTCGGCAGCCGCGACGTCGCGCAGAATCTGCTCGATCATGACCTTGGTCCAGCCGTACGGGTTGGTCGCCGCCGTCGACATCTCCTCGGTCAGCGGCGGGCTGTTGTGGCCGTAGACCGTGGCCGAGCTGCTGAAGACGAGCTTCGTCACGCCGTGGCGGCGCATCGCGCGCACGAGCGAGAAGGTCGAGACGAGGTTGTTCTCGTAGTACTCGAGCGGCAGCTCGACGCTCTCGCCGACGGCCTTGAGTCCGGCGAAGTGGATGACCGCGTCGATCTTCTCGTTGGCGAAGAGGTGCTCGGTCTTGTCGTGGTCGCGCAGGTCGAAGGACCGCACGTCGAGGTGCGTGCCGGTCAGCGCCTCGAGACGGTTGACGACCGTCGGCTTGCTGTTGCCGAAGTTGTCGACGATGAGCACCTCGTGCCCCGCCGCGACGAGCTGGACCACGGTGTGCGAGCCGATGTAGCCGGCTCCGCCGCTGACGAGTACGCGCATGGCGCCACCCTATCGAGGCGGCCGCGTGCGAGGGCAGGCCCTCAGACGAGCGTCAGCTCGGCGATGGCGCCGAGGTAGAGCGCGAGGGGCGTCGCGACGAGGACGGCCGACACGGCATACATCATCGCGGCGACGACGGGGACCGGCAGGCCGGCGATCCGCTCGGCGTCGAGCAGCCCGATGCGGGCGGTGGCGACGCGCCTGCTGTCGGCCATCGCCATGGCGCCGGCGGGCTTGGGTCCGCCGGCCATGGCGACGATGGCGCGTCCGGTGCTGACGGCGCCGGCGTGCCGGACCGCGGCGCGGTCGGCGAGCACCTCGATGAGCAGGTGCACCTCGCGCAGGGCCGCCTCGGAGCGCAGGAAGCCGGGCATCGCCTCGTGGACGACGGTGAAGAACTCCATGACGAGGTCGTGGCGGGCACTGAGGTGGGCGCGTTCGTGCGCGAGGACCGCCGACAGCTCGTCGGGGCCGAGCCGGTCGAGAGTGCCCTGCGTCAGGACGACGCGACGGCGGACGCCCGGGACGCAGTAGGCGGTGGGGGTCGTGTGCTCGAGGACGCGCATGTGCCGGTCGGCGCCCTCGCCGGGCACGCCGAGCAGGTCGACGAGGTCACGGTGGCGCCGGCGGGCCGCGCGCAGGTTGCGTCCGACGCGGTCACCCGAGAGGAGCAGGCGCACGGCGACGACGCCGCTGAGCGCGGCCGCCACGGCGAGCGTCACCCAGTGCTCCGAGAGCCGCACCTGGCGCCCGACGAGCAGCGGGATGGCGGCCGGCGCCGCGAGCAGCGCGGCGAGCACGGCGGCGACGGCGGTCGACTGCCACAGCACGAGAGCGGCCCGTGGCGCCCGACGCAGCGACGTCGCGCGGGCCAGGACACGCGGCACCGGCCACGCGAGCAGGACCGCGAGGACGACGAGGGCCGCGACGACGAGCACGGTCAGGTGGTGCGGCGGGCCGCGGACGGGGTCATCGGTCGGTCAGCGCTTCCAGTCAGCGCTTCGCGGCGTCGGGGCGGCGGGCCTCGAGCTCGGCGAGTGCTGCCTTGAGCTCGTCGATCTCCTCTGGCGTCGACTCGTCGAGGAAGTGCAGCAGCGCGGTGCGTCGCTTGTCGCCGGCGAGCTCGCCGAGCGTGTGGTGCAGCGACTCGGACGTCAGCTCGGCCCGGGTCGACGCAGCGGTGTAGCGCCAGGCGCGACCATCGCGCTCGCGGTGGACGAGGTCCTTCTTCGCCATCCGGTCGAGGACCGTCATGAGGGTCGTGTAGGCGAGCCCGCGCTCGACACCGATCGCGTCGTGGACCTCACGGACCGTGCGTCCCTCGGGGTGGGCGTCGGCGGTGGTCCAGAGCTCTTCCATGACGACGCGCTCGAGGTCGCCGAGTCGGTTGCGGGGTGTGCTGGGCATGGCGTTCCAATCTACCGACCGGGTGGGT
This sequence comes from Terrabacter sp. LjRoot27, assembly GCF_964254175.1. NCBI lineage: Bacteria > Bacillati > Actinomycetota > Actinomycetes > Micrococcales > Intrasporangiaceae > Terrabacter > Terrabacter sp. LjRoot27. Next base: position 4,136,586 of record NZ_CAXUSS020000001.1, on the reverse strand, counting down.
CGGCTTCGTGCGTGCGGTCGCCTGGGTGGCGGACCGGGACTGCGGTGTTGGAGGACATCGTCCCCGATGGCGGGCGGCGCACCTCGAGGACACGGTCGAACAGGTCGGCGCCGTCGTCGCGGTGGGTCACCATGATGATCGTCTGCGCGGGCGCGTTCGTGCCCGCCACCCCTGTCGTACCCGGTGCGCTGCCGAGCCGGGTCAGGTCCTCGACGACGGCGCGGGCCGTGGGCGGGTCGAGGTGGGCGACCGGCTCGTCGAGGAGCACGACGGGCCGCCCGCTGACGTGGGCGCGGGCGATGCCGAGGCGGGCGCGCTCGCCGCCGGAGAGCCCGCGTCCCGTGGACCCGAGCGTCGTGTCGAGGCCGTCGGGCAGGCTCTCCAGGAGAGACGTGAGACCGGCCGCGCGCAGGGCACGCTCGACGGCGGCGTCGTCGGCGTCGGGCCGCGCGAGCGTCAGGTTGTTGCGCAGGCTCGTGGCGAAGACGTGGGTCTCGTCGTCGACGACGGCGATGCGTGCGCGGGTCTCCTCGAGCGGCTGGCCGAGCACGTCGGTCCCGCCGAGTTGGTAGGTGCCGCCCGACGGGTCGAGGTGGCGGGCGAGCACGGCGAGCAGCGTCGACTTGCCGCTGCCATTCGGTCCGGTGACGGCGATGCGGCTGCCGGCCGGCACGTCGAGGTCGGTCGGCGCGAGGTCGGTGCGCGCGCCCGTCCACGAGGCGGTGAGTGCCCGCGTCGTGACGTCACAGCCGGCGTATGCCGGGTGCCCGGGCCGGGTGCCCGACGTGTCGCCGGCCGCGGGGCCGGGGTCGCCCGCGTCGGCAGCGTGCCCGGCCGCGTCGGCGACGGCGGGGGTGAGGTCGAGCAGGGCGTCGATGCGGCGCTCGCTGCCGCGGGCCCGGGCGAGGGCGCGCATGGCGTCGACGAGCGGGGTGACGGCCTCGGAGACGGCGACCGGTGTCAGCACGAGGAGGGCCTTGACCGGCGTCGAGACGGCGAGGTCCTGGGCGATGACCGCGGTTGCGGCGACCGCCGCGCCGACGGCGACGAGGTAGAGCGAGGCGGCGGCCGCACGACCGGCGCTGATGCGTCGGGTGATGCGGTCGAGGGAGGTGTGGGCGTCGTCGAGCCAGCCGAGCGCCGTGGCCCAGCCGCCGACGGCGCGCAGCTCGCCCGACTGGCTCGCCATGAGCTCGCTGACGCGGGTCACCTCGGCGCGGGCGGAGAGCAGCTCCGGCAGGGAGCGGGACTCGAGCCGGGTCGCGAGAAGGCTGATGAGGCACACGGCGACGCCGAGCCCGAGCATGACGAGGCCGACAGGACGGGACAGCACCAGGGTGAGCGCGATGGCGATGCCGCCGGCGACCGCCGTGGAGATGACGGGCACGGTGACCCGCACCTGCGCGTCGACGACGTCGGTGAGGTCGTCGACGACCCCGGTCAGCACGTCGGAGCGGCGGCGTCGTCCGAGCCGGGCGGGCGTGAGCGGGACGAGTGCCTCGTAGGCGGACGTCCGTCGGTCGGCGAGCATCCCGAGCGCGGCGTCGTGGCTCGTCAGGCGCTCCCAGTAGCGGAAGACCGGTCGGGCCATGCCGAAGGCGCGGACGGCGACGATCGCGGTGAGCAGGGTGAGGATGACGGGCTGCTGCGACGCCCGGACGATGAGCCATCCAGAGGTCGCGGTCAGGGCCATGCCGGACGCCGTGGCGATCCCGCCGAGCAGCCCGCCGCGGACCGTGCCCGCCGAGGGCCACCAGACCCGCTGACGCGCGCCGCCGGTTCGAGGTGATGCCGGCACCGACGTGGGGCGCGCGGTCACCTCGACGCGGGGGTCGGGCGTGGGGACGGCGCTCATCGCTCGCTCTCCTCTCCCGCGTCTCGAGGTGGTCCCGGCAGCGACGCCGCCCCCGGGACCACCTCGAGCGGAGCGGCCAGGACGAGGTGGTGGTCGGCGTGCGCGAGCAGCTCGTCGCGGTGGGTGACGGCGACGACGACCCGGCGCTCGGCGAGCTCGGCGACGAGGGCGGCGACGTGCTCTGCGCCCTCGGGGTCGAGGTGCGCGGTCGGCTCGTCGAGCAGCAGCAGCGTCTCCGGGGCGAGCCAGGCGCGGGCCAGGGCCAGCCGTTGCCGCTGGCCGGCGGACAGGCCGAAGCCGTCGTCGCCGAGGTCGGCGGACAGCCCACCCGGCAGCGCCGCGACGACCCCGTCGACCCCGACGGCGCGCAGGGCCTCCCAGAGCTGGTCGTCGGTGGCCGGGTGGCCGATCGTCAGGGCCTGGCGCACCGAGCCGGTCGAGAGGAAGGGTCGCTGGGTCACGTAGTGCGAGGGGGGTGCCTCGACGGTGCCGGCGCCCGGGCGCCGGAGTCCGGCGAGCAGGTCGAGCAGCGTCGACTTGCCGACGCCGGAGGGACCGGTGACGACCGTGAGCCCGGGACCCGCCACGAGGTCGAGGTCACGGACGACGGGAGCCGGCGACCCGGCATACGCGTAGGTGACGCCGGCAACCCGCACCTCCCCGGCCCGGCCGACCACCGGCGACACCCCACCGAACGCCGCGTTCGGTGCGGGGGACTCGGCCATGGCCGGGGAGGGGTCGAGCTGGGCGAGGATCGCGTCGAGCGCGACGGCCCCGTCGGCGGCCGCGTGGTACTCCGCGCCGACCCGGCGCACCGGCCAGTACGCCTCGGGCGCCAGCAGGATGGCGACGAGCCCGGCGCCGAGCGTCATCGAGCCGTGCGAGAGCCGCAGGCCTACGGTGACGGCGACGATCGCGACGGAGATCGTCGCGAGCAGCTCGAGCGCGGCGGACGACAGGAAGGCGATGCGCAGGGTCTCCATCGTGGCGTGCCGGTGCCGGTCGCTGACCTCGCGGACCGTCGTGGCCTGGCGGTGGGCCCGGCCGTAGGTGACGAGCGTCGGCAGGCCGCGGACGACGTCGAGGAAGTGGCCGGACAGCGAGGCGAGGGCGGCCCAGCGGCGCTCGGTCGACTCGGCGGTGGCCTTGCCGATGAGGGCTGCGAAGACGGGTAGGAGGGGGAGGGTCAGCGCGACGACGAGGGCGCTCGGCCAGTCGACGACGACGAGCGTCGCGATGGCGAGCACCGGCACGACGGCCGCGGTGACGAGCGTCGGGAGGAAGCGGGCGGCATACGGCTCCACGGCTGCGGTGCCCGAGGTGGCCAGCGAGACGGCGGCGCCCGGCTCGAGCCGTGCGTCGGCGTCGACGGTGCCCCACCGGTGCAGCAGCGTCGCCCGCAGCGCCGAGGAGACGGAGACGCCCGCCCAGGCGGCGACCCGCTCGGTCGTGGCGGCCAGGAACGCCCGCACGAGGAAGAGCCCGAGCAGCCACGCGAGGGGAGAGGTGAGGTCGGTCCCCTCGACGACCGCGACGACGACCGCCGACAGCCCGAAGGCCGTGGCGATCGTCGTGACACCGCTCGCGATGCCGGTCGCGGCGAGGACGGCGACGGGCCTCCGGGCGGCAGGGACCGCCCGGAGGAGTCGCGGGTCGAAGGGCTTCACGGAGCGTGTTCTCTCGATCTGTCGGACGGGCTGGTCGTCTGGACCAGAAGGTCAGCGGGAGACGGTCTCGCGTGGTGCGTCCTCGGGAATGTGCTTGACGGTCAAGCGCTTCCGGAAGACCCAGTACGTCCAGCCCTGGTACATCAGCACGATCGGCGTGAAGATCAGCGCGACGATCGTCATGACCTTGAGGGTGTAGTCGGTGCTCGACGCGTTCGCGATGGTGAGGTTCCAGTCCGGGTTCGTCGAGCTGGGCATGACGTTCGGGAAGAGCACGAGGAAGTACGTCGCGACCGCCATGGCGATGGTGACGGCCGTGCCGATGAAGGCCCACCCCTCACGTCCCGCGCGGTTGGCTGCGAGGGCGCCGAGGAGGGCGGCCGCCGCGACCACCGTGGTGACCCACGAGGCGAGCTTGCCGTCGGTGAGGCCGATCCAGAGGAGCAGGGCCACGGCGAGCACGGCGGCGACGAGCCCGACGCGCTCGGCGATCTGCCGCGCCTCGTGACGGATCTTCCCGTCGGTCTTGAGCGCCACGAAGATCGCGCCGTGGGTGAGGAAGAGCGCCACGAAGACGAGACCCCCGAGGAGCCCGGCCGGGTTGAGCAGCGTGAAGAGGTTGCCGGTGAACTCCTTGTTCGCGTCGATCGGCACGCCGCGCACGATGTTGGTCAGCGCGACACCCCAGAGGAGCGCGGGCACGAGGGAGCCCCAGAAGATCGCCAGGTCCCAGCGGGCCTTCCACCGTGCCTCGGGCCGCTTGTGGCGGTACTCGAAGCCGAGGTTGCGCAGGATGAGCGCGACGAGGATGAGCAGCAGCGGCAGGTAGAAGCCGCTGAACAGCGTTGCGTACCAGTGCGGGAACGCCGCGAACGTGGCGCCACCGGCGGTGAGCACCCACACCTCGTTGCCGTCCCAGACCGGGCCGATGGTGTTGAGCAGGACGCGGCGGCGCTTCTCGGCGTCGACGGCGTCGGACGCGTAGCGCTTGCCGCCGAGGACGGGCAGCAGCATGCCGACGCCGAAGTCGAACCCCTCGAGCACGAGGTAGCCCGTCCAGAGGACGCCGAGGACGATGAACCAGAAGGTGGCGAGATCCATTGCAGCTCAGCCCTTCTCAGTAGGCGAAGACGAGGGGTGCGTCCTCGTCCCGGTCGGCGGGGTCCTGCGGCTCCTCGAAGGGCTCGGCCCCCTTGCGGACGTAGTGCAGGAAGAGCTTGATCTCGACGACGGCGAGCGCTCCGTAGAGGAGCGTGAAGACGACCATCGACGTGATGACCTCGCCCATCGAGACGCTCGGGGAGACCCCGTTGGCCGTCGTCATGAGGCCGAAGACGAGCCACGGCTGTCGGCCGACCTCGGTGAAGATCCAGCCGAAGCTGTTGGCGAGGACGGGAAGGAGCGGAGCGGCCACGGCGGCATACGTCAGCCACCTCGCCGTCGGCGTGCGTCCCTTGCGCGTCATCCAGAGCACCGCGATGGCGATGAGCGCCGTGACGATGCCGAGCCCGATCATGAGACGGAACGTCCAGTAGGTGGTCGGGATGTTGGGGACGAAGGCGGTCGCGACGTCGGCCACCCGGGGGTTGCCGCTCGCGCCGTACGTCTTGGCGTACTCGGCCTTGAGGTCGTTGATGCCGCGCACCGCGCCCTGGAAGTTGCCGGTCGCGAGGAAGCTGAGCAGGCCGGGGACCTCGATGATCGCGTTGGCGTGCGAGCCGTCGAGCGAGCCGACCGTGAGCACCGAGAAGGGTGCTCCCTCGCCCGCGGGGACGGACTCGTAGAGCGCCTCGGCCGCCGCCATCTTCATCGGCTGCACCTCGGTCATGATCTTGCCCTGGACGTCGCCGGTGATGGTGACACCGATGGCGGCGACGAGCGTCATGACCGCGCCGATGCGCGTGGCCGTCCGGTACATCGGGGCGTCGGTCCGGGCCACGTCCTGTGCGTCGTCGACGGCGCGCTTGGCCTCGCGGCGCATCAGCCAGAGCGAGACGCCCATGACGACACCGGCGCCGGCCATGTAGGCGGCGAAGATGACGTGCGGGAAGGTGACGAGCTGGACCTTGTTGGTGAGCACCGCGAAGAAGTCGGTCAGCTCGGCGCGGCCGCTCGCGGCGTTGTACGTGTAGCCGACCGGGTGCTGCATGAAGGAGTTGGCGGCGAGGATGAAGTACGCCGACAGCACCGTGCCGATGTGCACGAGCCACATCGTCCCCGCGTGGAGCTTCTCGGGCAGGCGCCCCCAGCCGAAGATCCACAGGCCGAGGAAGGTCGACTCGAGGAAGAAGGCGAGCAGGGCCTCGACGGCCAGCGGCGCGCCGAAGATGTCACCGACGAAGCGCGAGTAGTCGCTCCAGTTCATCCCGAACTGGAACTCCTGCACGATGCCGGTGACGAGTCCGAGCGCGAAGTTGATGAGGAAGAGCTTGCCGAAGAACTTGGCCAGCCTCATCCACTGCGGGTTGTGCGTGCGCACCCAGGCGGTGTGGAAGACGGCGACGATGAGGGACATGCCGATCGTGATCGGCACGAAGAGGAAGTGGTACACGGTGGTGATGGCGAACTGCCACCGTGCCAGGTCCGTTGCATCCATGGGGGCTCCGCGAGGTCGCTCCAGAACTACATGACGTAGTAGATGCTAGCCGGTGGTCGTGCGCCGGACGGCCATGCTGTCCAAGGATGTGCGTGACGCCGCTCACGCGTCGCCCTTGACGTTCTTTGTAGCAATGGATTAAATGATTGCGACAAAGTCAGGGAAAGGGCTCGGCATGGATGCTCGCGTCGTCACGTGGTACCTCGGGCCGGTGGTGCTGCTCGCGCTGGTCGTCAACCTCGCGCGGTGGCTCGGCGCACGCCGGCTCGACGCCTTCGCCGCGCGGGCCCGTCGCCGAGCCGCGCTGGGCTCCGTCGTCGGCGCACTCCTTGCGTATGCCGTCGCCCAGGCAGGCGTCGACCGGTCCGTCGCGTCGTCGTCGGGGGAGGGTGCGACCGCCCACCCCGCCGTACCGGCGCTCGCTGCCGTCGCCGGCATCATCGTCGCGGCGGTGGCCGAGCGCTGGGCGCCCCGCCGGTCGACATCCGGCCCTCGCCGCGAGGCATCCCTCGACATCCGTCGCGGCACCGAGTCGGTGCGTCGGACGCGCTACGTCGTCGGCGGGCTCGTGCTCTGCGCCGTCGGGCTCGTCGACGACCCGGGGCTCGGCCGGGCCCCGCGACTCGGGTCGCGGGTCCGGGTGCTGCGGTGGTCGGCGGCAGGGGCGCTCGTCACCGCCGCCGGGCTCTGCCTGACGATCGGGCCACAGCTGGACCTGCCGGCCGCGCCCCGGGCCCCCTGGGACTGGACGCAGAGCGTCGCCTTCTCGCTCATCGCCCTCGGTCTCGTGGCCCTGGTCGTGGCGCTCTGCTCCCTCCTGTGGGACGCGCCTGCCGTGCCGCGGTCGCGCCGTGCGGCTGAGTCCGTCGCCGGGAACCTGCCGGTGGAGGTGACGTCCCGGTGACCGACGACCTGCGCATCGTCGTCGACCTCGAGGTCGCGGAGCCCCCCTTCGAGCAGGTCCGCGCCCAGCTGGCCGGGCTCATCGCGACGGGTCGTCTCCTGCCGGGCGACCGGCTCCCGACCGTGCGGGCGCTCGCCGCCGACCTCGGCCTCGCCGCCAACACCGTGGCGCGCGCCTTCAAGGAGCTCGAGGCCGCCGGTCTCGTCGAGACGCGGCGGCGCGCCGGCACCGTCGTGGCCTCCGGGGAGCACACGGCCGACGTCGCCGTCATGGCGCTCGCGGCGAAGTTCGCCGCGGCTGCCCGCGACGCGGGACTCGACGCCGCTGCAGCGGTCGACCTCGTCCGGGCGGCGCTGAAGGCGCAGACCGGCTGAGCGGTCGTATGCCGGGTCCCCGGGTCAGGCGTGCAGGTCAGGCGTGCCGGGCGGGCTGGGTGCCGAGCGGGCTCTGGGCGTCGTTGCGTGAGAGCGGGATCGGCCGGCGCAGCGGGTGCAGGAGGCGGCTCGTGTCGATCCGGCGCGACCGGTCACGACGGCCCGTGCGTGCAACGGCCGGGGCGGGCGCGGTGGCCGGCCGGGTCGTCTGCACGGCCCAGGCTCCGGCAAGGCGTGCGGCGTGTGGAGGGATGCCCATGACGTGCTCCTTGTGCTCGTACGGCTCGCGGAGTCTGCGAGCCTCGACGGTCAGAGTGGAGGGTCGCGACGGTGATACGTCATGCCGGCGGGACGGCATACGTTCTCGGCGCGCGCAGCGCCCTTGCCGGTGGTAACTTCGCCGGAATCAGGAGACCCTCACTCCTCGGGGAGGCTTCGATGACGAAGCGCTGGTTCCGGACCATCCGTCGACCCCTCGTCGCCGCCGCCGCTGCTGCCGTGGTCGGGGCGGCGGGACTGAGCACGGCCGCCGCCGCAGGTGATCCGTACACGCCGGTCAACCCGCAGAGTCCCGACTCGCAGGTCGACGTCACGGGACCGCCGTTCAGCGGCACGCAGCCCGACGGCACGGTGCGCGGCTACGTCGACGCGCACACCCACCTCATGTCGAACGTCGGTTTCGGCGGCAACATCGTCTGCGGGGCGACGTTCAGCGCCAACGGAATCGCCGATGCGCTCAAGGACTGCGACAACCACTACCCCAACGGCCAGGCCGCGCTCATCGAGAACCTCACCAACAAGTCCGGCGGCGACCCCCTCACCACCCACGACCCCGTCGGCTGGCCCACCTTCGCCGACTGGCCGGCCTGGAGCAGCCTCACCCACCAGCAGATGTACTACAGGTGGGTCGAGCGGGCCTGGCGCGGCGGCCAGCGAATCATGGTCGCCGACGCCGTCAACAACAACGTCCTGTGCAGCCTGCCGACCCAGGTCAACCGCTACTCCTGCGACGACATGGACACGGTGCGCCGCCAGATCGCCGAGACGAAGAAGCTCGAGGCGTTCGTCGACCAGCAGTACGGCGGTACCGGCAAGGGCTGGTTCCGGATCGCGTACTCCGCCGACGAGGCCCGCACCTACGTCGCCCAGGGCAAGCTCGCCGTCATCCTCGGCGTCGAGGTGAGCAACCCCTTCGGCTGCAAGCTCACCCTCGGTGTCCCCGGCTGCACCAAGGCGCAGATCGACGCCGGGCTGACCGAGCTGCACGGCCTCGGCGTGCGCTCGATGTTCCTCTGCCACAAGTTCGACAACGCCCTGTGCGGCGTGCGTTTCGACGAGGGCACGCAGGGCGTCATCGTCAACCTCGGCAACTTTCTCAACACCGGCCAGTGGTGGCAGGTGCAGACATGCACGGGTGAGCTGCACGACCACACCGTCGCGAACGGCGTCATCCCCAAGGAGCTCGCGCCCTACCTCCCGCTCGGCCTCGTCCTGCCGATCTATCCCGAGGGGCCGCACTGCAACCCGCGCGGGCTCTCGTCGCTGGGGGAGTACGCCCTAGCCGGGATGATGCGACGCGGCATGGTCGTCGAGGTCGACCACATGAGCGTCAAGGCGGCCTCGCGCACCCTCGACCTCCTCGAGGCCGCGAACTACCCCGGCGTCGTCTCGTCGCACTCGTGGATGGACACCCACTTCACCGAGCGCCTCTACCGGCTGGGCGGATTCGTCACCCAGTACGGCCACGACGCCGACGAGTTCGTCGACACGATGCACACGGACGAGGCGCTGCGCGCGAAGTACCACGTCGGCTACGGCTTCGGCATGGACATGAACGGCTTCGGCGGCACTCCGGCACCGCGGCCGGGCTCGACCGTGACCTACCCCTTCACGACGTTGGGGGGCGCCTCGGCCGATCGTCAGGTCACCGGCCAGCGCACGTGGGACTACAACGTCGACGGCGTCCCGCACTACGGCCTCATCCCCGACTGGGTCGAGGACATGCGTCGGCTCGGCGGCCAGCAGGTCGTCGACGAGCTCGCCCTGGGTGCCGAGTCCTACCTCCGGACGGCCCGCGCCGCCCAGACGTGGACGTCGCCGACCGACCTCGCCACGGGTCGCCCGGCGACGGCCAGCAGCTACCAGTGGGACCTCTTCACCGACTTCCGCGCGCCCCGCGCCCTGGACGGCAGGCGCGACACCCGCTGGGCGAGCGCCTGGAGCGACAACCAGTGGTGGCGCGTCGACCTCGGGTCCGCGCTGCAGGTCGGCCGCGTCGTCCTCGACTGGGAGTCGGCCCACGCCCGCGACTACCGCGTCGAGGTCTCGACCGACGGGTCGAGCTGGACGACGGTCGCGAGCCGCACGGGAGCCGACGGTGGCCTCGACGTGCTCGCCTTCACCCCGACGACGGCCCGCTACGTCCGCGTCGTCGGCACGAAGCGCGCCACGTCGTACGGCTACTCGCTGTGGGAGGTCGGCGTCCAGGCCACCTGACCCGGGCCGGCGAGCCGCCGGGACAGGTCGCGGCGAGCGTCAGTCGACGAGGTCGATGTCCCAGCGCTCGTCACCCAGGCCTGGTGCCGTCCACGTCGGTTCGGGCCGCCACCGCGTCCACTCGTCGGCGAAGGGCCAGTCCTTGGCGGCGAAGGAGGCGCGGGCGTGTTCGGCGTTGTGCCGGATGGCGTCGGCCTGCTCGGCGCTCCCGCGGCCCTGCTCGACCGCGGCCTCGAGCTCGTCGGCGTCCTTGACGTTGACCGTGCCGTCGGCCTCGATCCACAGGTCGAGCACGTGGTCGCCGGTGAACGTCTCGGTGCCGGCGCGCTGGTGGACGGTCTCGAGGTTGACGTACCACCCCTCGAACTCCCAGCGGTCGTATGCCGCCGGGTCGGCCGGGTCCGTCGGCGCACCGTCGACGTCGGGGACGTCCCAGAAGAGCCAGACCGACCACGGCACCCCGACCGGGGCGATCCGCAGGATGCCGGCGCCGCGCCAGCGCGACCGGGCCTGCACCCGACGGGCGTCACGGAGGAAGCGCTCACCCATCGGCACGTCACGCAGGTCCGAGCCGTCGGCATACCGCTTGGTCAGGTGCACGGTGCCGGGGGCGAGCCACGCGACGAGGCCGCTCTCGTCGTCGCGGACGACCCGCATCGGCGACGCGGTCTCGGGGCGTCCCGGCTCCCACGCGTGGTCGCGGTAGCGCCACATGACGACGTCGCCGGGCTCGAGGAAGGGCGGCACGCCGAGGGGACGTGCCCCGTCGGGCGCCGTGACGGCATACGGCTCGAGCACCGGCCCGCCGGACGGTGCGCTCATGCCTTCGGCCGCTCGTCGACGATGCGGCGGGCCTTGCCGATGGACCGCTCGATGGACCCGGGATCGCGCACCTCGACGCGGCACGTCGTGCCGATGCGGGCCTTGATCGTGTGCTCGAGCGTGCGGGCGATCTGCTCGGCCGCGCCGGCCTCGAGACGCTCCAGCGGCTCGACGAGCACGGTCAGCTCGACCATCCGGCCGGGCTGGGTCAGGACGCACTGGAAGTAGGGAGACAGGCGCGGGTCGGCGAGCACGTGCTCCTCGATCTGCGTCGGGAAGACGTTGACGCCGCGGACGATCATCATGTCGTCGGTGCGGCCGGTGACCTTCTCCATCCGCCGCATCGACGGCACGGCCGTGCCCGGCAGCAGCCGGGTCAGGTCGCGGGTGCGGTAGCGGATGACCGGCATCGCCTGCTTGGTCAGCGACGTGAAGACGAGCTCGCCGACCTCGCCGTCGGGCAGCACCTCCTCGGTGACCGGGTCGATGACCTCCGGGTAGAAGTGGTCCTCCCAGATGTGCAGGCCGTCCTTGGTCGTCGCGGCCTCCTGGGCCACGCCGGGCCCCATGACCTCCGAGAGGCCGTAGATGTCGACGGCGTCCATCCCGGTGCGGCGCTCGATCTCCCGGCGCATCGACTCGGTCCACGGCTCGGCGCCGAAGATCCCGACCTCGAGGCTCGTCGCGGCGGGGTCGATGCCCTCGCGCTCCATCTCGTCGAGCAGGCTGAGGAAGTAGCTCGGCGTGACCATGATGACGCGCGGTCGGAAGTCGCGGATGAGCTGCACCTGCCGCTCGGTCATGCCGCCGCTGACCGGCACGACGGTCGCGCCGAGCCGCTCGACGCCGTAGTGCGCGCCGAGGCCGCCGGTGAAGAGGCCGTAGCCGTACGCGACGTGGATGACGTCACCCGGGTGGCCGCCGGCCAGCCGGATCGACCGGGCCATGAGGTCGGCCCACGTGTCGATGTCGTCCTTCGTGTAGCCCACCACGGTCGGGCGTCCCGTGGTGCCGGAGCTCGCGTGGACGCGGACGACCTGCTCGCGCGGCACGGCGAACATCCCGAAGGGGTAGTTGGCGCGCAGGTCCGCCTTGGTCGTGAACGGCATACGGCCCACGTCGTCGAGCGACGTCAGGTCGTCGGGGTGGAAACCCCTGGCATCAAAGGATTCCCGATAGTGCGGGACGTTGTCGTATGCCGTCCGCACCGTCCGCTTGAGCCGCTCGAGCTGGGTGTCCCGCAGCTCGTCGACCCCGATCGTGGGGATCTCGTGGTCGGGCAGGCTCGGGCGGCTCTCGGGTGACTCCGTCGTCATGGCCGCCATTGTGTCCCACGAGACCCGGGCCCAACCATCGAGAGGCCGCCCGTTGTCCCCGGTGCCCGTCGAGAGGCGGATGGTGGCCCCCCGGAGACGGACGAGAGGCCACGTCGTGTCGCACGACGTGGCCTCTCGAGGTGGCGGAGGCGACCGGAAGTGGCCTCTCGACGGTCAGGCGTCCGGGGGCGTCGCGCCCGCCGAGGCGGAGTCGGAGCCCTGGGCAGCGGCCGCGGCCGCGTCGTCGTCGGCACGTGCCTCGTCGTGCTCCGTGCGCATGCGCTTGAGGAACGACCGCGTCCGCTCGTGCTGCGGGTTGCCGATGACGTCCTTCGGCTTGCCCTGCTCGACGACGACCCCGCCGTCCATGAAGACGACGTGGTCGGCGACGTCGCGCGCAAAACCCATCTCGTGCGTCACGACGATCATCGTCATGCCCTGGTCGGCGAGGTCGCGCATGACGCGGAGCACCTCACCGACGAGCTCGGGGTCGAGGGCCGACGTCGGCTCGTCGAAGAGCATGAGCTTCGGGTCCATGGCGAGCGCCCGGGCGATGGCGACGCGCTGCTGCTGGCCACCCGAGAGCTGCGCCGGGTAGGCGCTCGGCTTGTCACCGAGCCCGACCTGCTCGAGCAGCTCGAGAGCCCGCGCCTTCGCCTGCTTCTTGCCCGTCCCGCGCACCTGGACCGGTGCCTCCATGACGTTCTCGAGGGCCGTCATGTGCGGGAAGAGGTTGAAGCGCTGGAAGACCATGCCGATCTCGCGGCGCTGCGCGGCGACCTGCTTGTCGGTGAGGTGGTGCAGCTGCCCGCCGTCGTCGCGGAAGCCGACGAGGTCGCCGTCGACCCAGATGCGGCCGCCGTCGATCTCCTCGAGCTGGTTGATGCAGCGCAGGAACGTCGTCTTGCCCGAGCCCGACGGCCCGAGGAGGCAGACCACCTCGCCGCGGTGCACGTCGAGGTCGATGCCCTTGAGCACCTCGTTGCCGTGGAAGCTCTTGAGGACGTTGAGGGCCCGGACGAGCGGCTGGTCCTCGCCGGTGCGCGAGCGTGCGTCGGGCCCCGACGTGGTGGTGGTGTCTGACATCAGGCGCCTCCCGCCCCGGCCGGTCGCGCGAAGCGCTTGTTGGGTGCACCCGTGCCGAAACCTCGGCCGAAGCGCTTCTCGAGGAAGTACTGCCCGACCATGAGGACCGACCCGACGATGAGGTACCACGCGGTCACGGCGACGAACGCCGGCATGATGAGCAGCGTCCGGTTGCCGATCGCGCTCGTCTGGTAGTAGAGCTCGGTGATGACGGGGATCGCCGAGAGCAGCGAGGTGTCCTTCACCATGGCGATGGTCTCGTTGCCCGTCGGCGGCACGATGACGCGCATCGCCTGGGGCAGCACGATCCGGCGCATGGCCTGGCCGCGGTTCATGCCGAGTGCGGCAGCCGCCTCGGCCTGGCCGCGGTCGACCGACAGGATGCCGGCACGGGCGATCTCGGCCATGTAGGCGGCCTCGGAGAGGCCGAGGCCGATGATGCCGGCGAGCAGCGTGCTCGAGAACTGGTTGACGTTGAGGGTGAAGAAGGTGAAGTCGCTCGACAGCCCCATGAACGAGGCGAGCTGCTGGCCGAACGGCACCCCGAAGTCGAGCTTGTTGTAGAGGAAGCCGACACCGCTGCCGATCATCGCGAGGAGCACGAGGCGGGGGATGCCGCGGAAGAACCACGTGTAGACGAAGGAGACCCCGCGCAGGATGGGGTTCTCCGACAGGCGGAGCACGGCGATGATGATGCCGCCCACGATGCCGATGGCCATCGAGCCGATGGTGCCGACGATGGTGCCCTTCCAGAGCCCCTCGAGCACCGGCGTCTGCTGCATGATCTCCAGCGCCTTGGCGAAGTTCCAGCGCGGGTTGGTCAGGAACGAGCTGACCATCATGCCGATGAGCAGGAGGATGACGGCCAGTGCGACCCATCGGCCGGGGTGGCGCACCGGCCGGGCGTCGATGACGCCCGGCCGTTCCGAGGTGGAGTCGGTCATCGGCGTGCTCAGGGGTTGACGGCGAAGGTGTCGACGGCGCCGGCCTCGACGGAGTACTGCTTGAGCGCCGCCTCGTAGCTGCCGTCGGCCTTGGCCGCCTTGAGCGCCTCGACGAGCAGGTTGGCGAAGTCGGTCTGGTCCTTCGGCACGACGTAGCCGTAGGGGGCCGAGTCGTAGATCTCGCCGAGGGCCTCGAGCGTGCCCGTCTGCTTCACGGCATACAGCCCGACGGGCGAGTCGGCGAGCATGGCGACCGTCTTGCCGCTCGCGACGTCGGCCGTGACCTGGTCCTGACCGGTCTGGATGACCTGGGTGATGCCCGGCTTGCCGGCGTCGGTGCACTTCTTGCTGCGGGCGGCGAGGTCCTCGGCCTGCACGGTGTCCTTCTGGGCGCCGATGCTCTTGCCGCAGGCGTCGTCGATGCTGACCTTCTCGGGGTTGCCCTTGGCGACGACCCACTGCGTGCCGGCGCTGTAGTAGCTCACCATGTTGACCTGCTTCTTGCGCTCAGGGTTGATGGTGAAGCTCGAGACGCCGACGTCGTACTTGCCGCTCGTGACGCCGAGGATGATCGTGCCGAACCCGGCCGGGACGTACTCGGTCTTGAGGCCCAGCTTGGCGGCGACGGCGTTGAACACCGAGATGTCGAAGCCCTCGACGGTCTTGCCGTCGGTGCCGAGCATCTCGTTGGGGGCGTAGGTCGGGTCGGTGCCGACGACGATCTTGCCCGCGGACTTGATCTTGGCGGGGACCTTGGCCGCGAGGGCCTGGTCGACGCCACCCCCGGCGGCCGACGTCCCGGCCGGGGTGCCGCCCGCGCCGGGCGTGGTGGACATCGAGTCCGACCCGCAGGCGGAGAGCGTGAGGCCGGCGGCGACGAAACCGGTGACGGCGATGAGGGACATGCGACGCATCAAGATGGTCCTTCCGGGGCGAACAGGTCGTTCTGGGCGATCAGGCGCGACGGGGCGCCGGCTGATTGGCCGATCCTTCCACCTTTCGGTGCGGGTGCCCACGGATGGTGCCGAACCGTTAGCGGGGACACAGGAACGCCCCGGGCGAGCCGGCCCGGGGCGCTCCCTGACGGCATACGCGCGTATGCCGTGTCGCGGGCTAGCGCTTGAAGCGGATGACGCTGCCCGGCGCGTTGATCTCCGGCCCGTTGGGCCCGAAGCTGATGTCGGCGAACTGACCCACGTAGAGGTAGCCGCCGTGGACCTCGACGGCGAGCGGCCGGTCGACGGTGACAGCGGTGGACCGCGTGCCGTGCGCGAACTTCGTCACCTTCCCGCCGAAGAGCTCGGTGGCGTAGAGGGTTCCGTCGGAGGCGACGGCGACGTTCGTCGCGCCGAGCAGCCCGCTCGCGACCGTGGTGCGCGCTCCGGTCGAGGCGTTGACCTTGAAGACCTTGCCGCGGGCGCCGAGGGCCGGGCTCTCGGGGCCGCCCGGCAGGATCGACACGTAGAGGGCGCCGTTCTGGTCGACCTCGACGTCGGTCGGCACGGGCTCGAAGGCGTACGTCACCCCGACGAGGCAGTCGAAGGCTCCGGCGGGTGCCCCGGCCTCACCCGCGATGGCGTCGACCATCGGCTGGGTCAGCGTCACCGGCTGCGGCGGGAGCACCGCGACCGTCGACACGTGTCCCGTCCGGTCGACCTTGAGCACGGCGTTCATGCCGGCGTCGGCGACGTACCAGCCCGACGCGCTCCACGCGACGGAGTACGGGTGCGTGTCCGTGATGCCGGTGTAGGTGGCCGGGCCTCCGGTGAGCCCGCCGAGGATCTCCTCGGCGCACGGGTTGCCGTTGGCGACGATCCCGTACGTGACGGCCCCGTCCGGGTTGTGCACGGCCTCGTACTGGGCGAGGTCGGCCACGACATCCGGTCTGCCGCTCGCGTGGATGGTGAGGGCGGCCACGGTGTGGTCGTCGTTGCTCCACGCGTACGCGTATGCCGTGCCGTCGGGCGAGAAGTCGATCCCGGCCAGCCCGGGCGCCTCGGCGAGGGGCGCCGACCCGCCGGTGCGCGTCAGGGTCCCGGAGAACCCGTCGGCGACGTAGACCTTCTGCTGGTTCACCGCGAGGTTGAACGGTCCGAGCTGGAACTCGGAGAGGACCTTGTGCCAGTTCATGCTGTCGGCGGTCGCCCCCGGTGCGCCCGCCAGTCCGATCGCGGCCACCCCGCAGGCGACCGCAGCCACGGCTTTCACGCGTAGCTTTCGTGCCATGTGTCAAACCCCCTACTCGATATCAAGGGGGGCCTGAGTCCCCGCGCCCGACCGCCCCTGTGGCGTCCCTTGACGTCGTGCCATCGACGGTAGGAGCGCAGGGCGCGTCTGTCCGCGGAATCGACCCGGTTAGCGTCCTCGGCGTCCGCTCGGGTAGTCTTTGTCCCAGTGGCCCGCCCAGTTCTGCCTCGGGCCGCTTCTTCTTGGCCTGGCGGAGTATCGCCGGCCCCGTCGATTCGCTCTTGCGCCGCGACACCTCACAGCTGAGGCCCTTCGCGCCGGGCAGAACGACCGCTTCCACTTTTTGGAGTACCCACCTGTGTCCACTGACACGAACTTCGCCGTTCTCGGCGTGCCCGCCGACCTCGTCACGATCCTCGACGGTCTCGGCATCACCACCCCGACCCCCATCCAGGCCGCGACGCTGCCCGACTCCCTGGCCGGGCGCGACGTCCTCGGCCGTGGCCGCACCGGCTCCGGCAAGACGTACGCCTTCCTGCTGCCGCTGCTGACGCGCCTCTCGCAGTCGCGTCGGAGCCGTCTGGCCCGCCGTCCGCGCGCGCTCATCCTCGCCCCGACCCGCGAGCTCGTCACGCAGATCGACACCGCGATGGCCCCGCTCGCCAAGGCGCTCGGGCTCAACTCGCAGACGATCTTCGGCGGCGTCGGCCAGAACCCGCAGGTCCAGGGCCTCCGCAACGGCGTCGACGTCATCGTCGCCTGCCCCGGTCGCCTCGAGGACCTCATGCAGCAGGGCCACGTCAACCTCGACAGCATCGAGGTCACGATCCTCGACGAGGCCGACCACATGGCCGACCTCGGCTTCCTGCCGGGCGTGCGCCGGATCATGGAGAAGACGCCCCGCAACGGCCAGCGCCTCCTCTTCTCGGCGACGCTCGACGGTGCGATCAACGTGCTCGTCAACAAGTTCCTCCACCAGCCCGTGACGCACGAGGCCGACTCTGCGCAGTCGCCCGTCTCGACGATGAGCCACCACGTGCTCCACGTCGACAACGGCTCACACCTGCCGGTCATCCTCGATCTCACCGCGGCCCCCGGCCGCAAGGTCGTCTTCACGCGCACCAAGCACCGGGCCAAGAAGCTCGCCAAGCAGCTCAACGCCTCGGGAGTTCCGGCCGTCGAGCTGCACGGCAACCTCAGCCAGGGTGCCCGCACGCGCAACATGGACGACTTCCACTCGGGCCGGGCGCAGACGCTCGTCGCGACCGACATCGCCGCTCGCGGCATCCACGTCGACGACGTCGCGCTCGTCATCCACGCCGACCCGCCCGTCGAGCACAAGGCCTACCTCCACCGCTCGGGCCGCACGGCCCGCGCCGGCAACGACGGCATCGTCGTGACGATGATGCTCGACGAGCAGGTGCGTGACGTGCGCGACCTGACCCGCAAGGCCGGCATCAAGCCGACCACGACGCGTGTCCAGCTCGGCCACCCGCTCCTGACCGAGCTCGCCCCCGGCGACCGATCGTATGCCGGCGGCCTCGTCCGCGAGGACGCCCCGGCCCGCTCGGGCTCGAGCTCGAACTCGGCGTCCGGCGGCTCCGGCCGCGGCCGTGGTCGTGCGCGTGGACAGGGCGGCGGCACCACCGGTGGTGGCCGTGGCGCAGGTCGCGCGGTCGGCGAGAGCGGTCGTGGGCCCGGCGCCGGTGGCCGCGGCTCGGGCCGTGGTCGCTCCGGTCAGGGCGGCGAGGGCCAGACCGGCGGTCGCCGGTCGGCCGGCGGCGCAGGCGGCTCCGGCCGTCGTGGCGGCTCGTCGACGGTCTACACGAGCAGCAGCAGCGGCAGTGCCGCGGCGTTCTCCGCCGGCACCCGTGCCGGTGGCCGCCGCTCCCGCTGACCCACACCCTCTTTTCAACCGTCGAGAGGCCACAAACCGGGCTCAGTTTCCCCGGTTCGTGGCCTCTCGCGGTCAGGGACGCCCGGTTTGTGGCCTCTCGACGTGTGGCGGGGCTCCGGTTTGTGGCCTCTCGACGGTGGATGGTCAGGGTCAGGGGCGCTTGAGGCTGCGGCTCCGGCCGCGGAACTCGGCAATGATCTGACCGTCCGACTCCCGTCTGACCGTCACGTCCGTGATGCCGCTGCGCCCGAACGCCGAGCGCACGTGGCCCTCGGCGACGAGCACGTCACCGAGCCGGCCCGGCGCGGTGAAGGAGATGTCGGCCCCGGCCGCCACCGTGAGGCGCCCCCGCGAGTTGCAGGCGAGCGCGAAGCACGAGTCGGCCAGGGTGAAGATGTAGCCGCCGTGGCAGATGGCGTGACCGTTGACCATGTCGTCGCGGATCGCCATCCGCACGACGGCGTGGTCCTGCTCGACGACGGCGGCCTCCATGCCGAGGCGCCGCGAGGCCACGTCGTCGTCCCACATCTGCCGGGCGAACGCGACCCCGGCCTCGACGTCGTGGCCGTCCCCGCCGCCGGCGGGCAGCTGGGTCTCGCTCACGTGACGCTCCCGTCGGTCAGGGCCGGGCTCGGCCGGTAGCGACCGCCCGGGAAGGCCTCGTCGAGCTCGGCCACCTGCCGGGCGACGACGTCGAAGCCGATCTCGCGCCCCCAGGCGATGGGGCCCTTCGGGTAGCGGGTGCCGAGCTGCATCGCCGTGTCGACGTCGTCGGCGCTCGCCTCGCCGCGCGCGACGAGGTCGACGGCCTCGTTGACGAGCATCGCGAGGGTGCGAGCGAGAGGGTCGGTCGCGACCGGTCCGCCGACGAGGCGCTCGGCGAGCTCGACGTCCGGCTCGGCGCCGGTGACCGAGCCGTCGGCGGCATACGCGTACACCCCCGAGCCCGTCTTGCGGCCGAGCCGGCCCGCCTCGACGAGACCCTGCTGGAAGGCCGTCGGCGCATAGCGCTCGTCGCGCCCGGTCTGCTCCCACACCGACGTGCCGACGGCGAGGTTGACGTCCTGCCCGATGAAGTCGGTGAGCTCGAGCGGCCCCATCGGGAAGCCGCCCTTCTCGCGGAGCACCCAGTCGACCGTGGCCGGGTCGGCGACGCCGCTCTCGACGATGCGCTGCGCCTCGCCGTAGAAGGGGCGCGCGACGCGGTTGACGATGAAGCCCGGGGTCGAGCGACACCGCACCGGCGTCTTGCCCCACGCGTCCATGAGCGCGACGGCGTGCTCGACGAACGCCCGGGCGGTGCGCTTGCCGTGCACGACCTCGACGAGGCGCATGACGGGCGGCGGGTTGAAGAAGTGCAGGCCGAGCACGCGCTCGGGGTCGGGCACCTCGGCGGCGATGTCGTCGATGTCGATGCTCGACGTGTTCGTCGCGAGCACCGTCGTCGACGGCTGGTGGTCGGCGAGGTCGGCGAAGATCCGACGCTTGAGGTCGAGGTCCTCGGGGACGGCCTCGATGACGAGCCCGCACTCGGGCAGCTCCTCGATCGAGGCGGCCGGCGTGATGCGCGCCAGCACCGCCGACGCGTCGTCGGCGGACAGGCGGCCCTTGTCGACGTGCCGCGTGAGGGCCGCACCGATCTTCTCGACCGCCGCGCCCGCGGCGCCCGGCACGGCGTCGACGAGGGTCACGGCGTGGCCCGCGGTCGCCGCGACCTGGGCGATGCCGGCACCCATGGCTCCCGCCCCGATGACCCCGACCGGTCCGAAGGCGGACTCGTGGGTGTGCGCTGCGCCGGCCTCGGTGGTGTCCGTGTCCATGCTCGCCATCCTGCCGCGTGGCCCGCCCCGGGTGCGCGGCGGGCGGTCGCGGGCTGCGCGCGACGGCATACGGCCATGGTGGGGGCCGGGGCTAGCATCGACCCGTGACTGCACCGGCAACGACGCCCACCCACCCCCTCCTCGACGCGCACGCGGGAGTCCTCGACGAGATCCGTCAGGCCCTGACGAGCCGCAGCTGGTACTCCCGCTACCCCGAGTCGCCCAGCCCCCGCGTCTACGGCGAGACCGCCGCGGCCGACGGGCTCGCCGCGCACGAGGCCCACCTGGGCGGGGCGTATGCCGCCCTGTCGGGCCAGCCGACCGACGGGACGTTCGTGGGGAGCGAGGTGTCGCCCTACGGGCCGACCCTCGGGGTCACCTACCCGGCGCTCGACGTCGAGGCCGGACTCGCCGCCGCGCGCGCGGCGATGCCGGCGTGGCGCGACGCAGGACCGCAGGTGCGGGCCGCGGTGTGCGTCGAGATCGTCGACCGCATCAACAAGCGCAGCTTCGAGATCGCCAACGCCGTCATGCACACGTCCGGTCAGCCGTTCGTCATGTCCTTCCAGGCCGGGGGACCGCACGCGCAGGACCGCGCCGTCGAGGCCGTCGCTGCCGGGCTCGTCGAGCAGGAGCGTGTGCCCGCGTCGGTCGTCTGGGAGAAGCCGGGCCGCGACCGCGAGGGCAAGCCCGCGCCGACGCGGATGCAGAAGGACTACCGCCTCGTGCCGCGCGGGGTCGCGCTCGTCATCGGCTGCAACACCTTCCCGACCTGGAACGCCTACCCCGGCATCTTCGCCTCGCTCGTCACCGGCAACCCGGTCGTCGTCAAGCCGCACCCGCGCGCCGTGCTGCCGCTCGCGATCTCCGTCGAGGTCGCGCGCGAGGTCCTGGCCGAGGCGGGCTTCGACCCCGCCCTCGTCCAGCTCGCGCCCGAGGCGGACGGGCAGGGGCTCGCCAAGACGCTGGCCGAGCGCGACGAGGTCGCGATCATCGACTACACCGGCGGCCCGACGTTCGGCGCGTGGCTCGAGGAGTCCGGGGCCGCGCACGGCAAGCTCGTCTACACCGAGAAGGCCGGTCTCAACTCGATCGTCGTCGACTCCACCGACGACCTGCGCGGGATGCTCGGCAACCTCGCCTTCAGCCTCACCCTCTACTCCGGCCAGATGTGCACGGCGCCGCAGAACCTCTACGTGCCCGAGGCCGGCGTCGAGACCGACGAGGGCCACCTGTCGTTCGACGAGTTCGGTGACCGTCTCGCGTCTGCCGTCGGTCGTCTCACCGGTGACGACGCCAAGGCCGTCGAGCTGCTCGGCGCGACGGTCAACGACCAGGTCCGCGCCAACGCGGACTCCCTCGCCTCGATCGCCGAGGACGCCGACGGCCGGGTCGTGCTCGACTCCCGCCGTGTCACGCACCCGACGTGGGGCGACGCCGTCGTGCGCGCACCGGGGCTCGTCGCCGTCGACGTCGCCCGCGAGGACGTCTACACGCAGGAGTGCTTCGGTCCCGTCGGCTTCCTCATCCGGACGGCCTCGACGGAGCAGTCGCTCGCGCAGCTCGCCGACACCGTGCGCGAGCACGGGGCCATGACCGCCGCCGTCTACTCGACGAGCGACGCCGTGCTCGACGCGGCGCGCGACGCGGCTGCCGAGGGCGGGGTCGCCCTGTCCGAGAACCTGACCGGGCAGATCTTCGTCAACCAGACGGCGGCCTTCTCCGACTTCCACGGCACCGGCGCCAACCCCGCCGCGAACGCCGCCTACACCGACGCCGCCTTCGTCGCGAACCGCTTCCGCGTCATCACGTCGCGCCGTCACGTCTGAGCGGCCGGTGGTCCTCGCTCCAGCTCAGCTCGACCGGGCGACCTTGCAGCGCAAGGTGGTCCGGACCCTCGTCGGGTCCCAGATCCTCAGTGGTGTCGGCATGGCCTGCGGCATCGCCGTGGGCGCGCTCCTTGCCGAGGACCTCAGCGGCACCGAGGCGCTCGCCGGCGTCGGCACGACCGCCCAGGTGCTCGGCACGGCGCTGCTGACGATCCCCGTCGCCCGCGCGACGGCCGCCCGCGGCCGCCGCGTCGGGCTCCGGTGGGGCCTGGCCGTGGCGTTCGTCGGTGCGGCTCTCGTGCTCGTGGCCGCCGTCGTCCGGTCGTTCCCGCACTTCGTCGTCGGCATGTTCCTCTTCGGCGGCGGCACGACCGCCAACAACCAGACGAGGTACGCCGCGGCGGACCTCGCCGACCCGACGCATCGCGGGCGCGACCTGTCGACCGTCGTGTGGGCCACGACGATCGGGTCCGTCGTCGGTCCCAACCTCGTGGGCCCGGGCAAGGCCCTCGCGCACACCCTCGGTCTGCCCGAGCTGGCGGGGACGTTCCTCTTCTCGCTCGTCGGCTTCGTGCTGGCGTGGCTCGTCGTCGACCGACTGCTGCGCCCCGACCCGCTGCTCACCGCTCGCGCCCTCGACGCCGCCGACCGCGAGGAGGGCCGGCGCGCCGCCGCGTCCGCAGCGTCCGCAGCGTCCGCCGCGTCCGATGCTGCAGGCGGGGTTCAGCCTGCCGACGTCGTGGCCGACCCGGCATCCGGCGGGGTCGCCGACGTGCCCAACCACGACGGCTCGATGCGCCGCGGCTTCGCGGTGGTGCGCTCGAACCCTCGTGCCCTCCAGGCGATGCTCGTCATGGCCCTCGGCCACCTCGTGATGGTCAGCGTCATGGTCATGACGCCGATCCACATGAAGCACGGTCATGCCGAGCTCGAGGTCATCGGCTTCGTCATCTCGGTGCACATCCTCGGGATGTTCGCTCTGTCGCCGCTCGTGGGTGCCGCGGTCGACCGGTGGGGAGCGCCGCCCGTCGCCATGGCCGGCGGGGTCGTGCTGACGCTCGCATCGCTGCTCGCGTCGCGCTCGCAGGCCGGCTGGTCGGGTCTGCTGCTCGTGGCCCTCTTCCTGCTCGGGGTCGGGTGGTCGTGCACGCTCGTGTCGGGCTCGACCCTGCTCACGTCGGTCGTGACGACCGACGAGCGTCCCGCGACCCAGGGGCTGGCCGACGTGCTCATGGGCCTCGCCGGTGCCGGGGGAGGCGTGGCGGCGGGCGTCGTCGTCGGGTCGCTCGGCTACTCGGTGCTCGCGGCGGGATCGGCCGCGGTGGGCGTCGTCATCCTCGTCGTCGGAGCGGCACGCGTGAAGCGCGGTTCCGCCGTCGCGTGAGCGTCGTCCCGTGAGCGTCGTCCCTGGAAGGTCGCGGGTCGCGCGGCCGCCTACGTGTCACCAACGTGCTGGCCGAGTACACCTAGGGCTGGGCGGCGTCTGCGCCATCCCGAGGATCTTGGGGCGCGAGGGCGCCCGGCTGGTCCGCCGTGACGCCGAGGACCGTCTCGATGAGGGTCGGCACGTCGCCGGGCCGGAAGGGCGCGTCCGTCATGACGCGGCAGTAGACGATGGCGCCGGCCAGGGCGATCGCGGCCGTGTCCGGGTCGACCCTCGCCGGGAAAGTCCCGTCCGCCACGCCGTCGGCGATGGCCTGCACGAGGGCTCGCCGCCGTGTCGCCGCGTAGGCGTGGTGGAAGGCGCGGACGTCGCGGTCGTGCTCGGCTGCCTCGATCAGCGCCGGGGTGCATCCGGTGATCGCGGGGTCGGCGAAGGCACCGGACAGGTGGCGCAGCAGCTGGTCGACCCGGTCGAGCGCCGATGTCGGGACGAGGGTGGCGTCGCCGGGCGGCTGGACGTTCAGGGTCTCCAGTGCGTCTGCGACGAGCGCCAGCTTGCCGGGCCAGTGACGGTAGATGGTGCTCTTGGCCACCCCGCTGCGCTTGGCGACCGACTCGATCGTGAAGGCGCCGTAGCCCCGCGAGGCGAGCTCGGCCAGCGCCTCCCGCTTGACCACCTCGTGGGTGCGCTCGACGCGAGGGTCCGGCCGTCGCTCCGGGCGTTCGGTGCTGTTCACTGTCGGGGGTTCCTGTCCGGGTTGGGGCGGCCGTCTCTTTAATCGTACGCTGTCGTTTCGGTGTGAAACGCAACCGTTGCATAGATGACGCAGTCGGCGTAGCGTCGTCGAGGTCAGGACATCGACGAGAGACGGAGGCACGAGCCATGGCCGTCGGAGTGCGTTACATCGTCGACGACGTCGCGACCGCCGTGGGGTTCTACACCCAGCACCTCGGCTTCGACGTCGAGATGGGCCCGCTCCCGGGCTTCGCGATCCTGGTGCGGGGCGACCTGCGCCTGCTGCTCAACCAGCCCGGCGCGGGCGGTGCCGGGCACGCGGGAGAGCGGGACGGGCGATCTCCCGCCCCGGGTGGATGGAGCCGGTTCCAGCTCGTGACCGACGACCTCGACGCTGAGGTCGAGCGGCTGCGTGGAGCGGGCGCGACGTTCCGGGGCGTCATGGCCGAGGGGGCCGGGGGCCGCCAGATCCTCGTGGAGGACCCGTCGGGCAACCCGGTCGAGCTGTTCGAGCCGGCGAGCGGCTGAGCGCAGGTGAGCCTCGGGCGCCCTCAGGTGAGCAGTGTCAGGACGAGGCCGACGAGGGGCAGGGTGCCCTGCGTGAGCGCTGCTCGCACGTAGCTCCGGCCCGTCGTGACGAGGACGGCCGCGGCAGCAACCATCGAGCCGGTGCAGAACAGGACGAGGGTGCGCCCGGCCGTGTCGTGGCCGGTCCACCAGAGCACGAGGCCGAGGGCCGCGCCCAGCCCGAGGAAGAGGTTGTAGAAACCCTGGTTGTACGCCATCGGCCGGGTCACGTCGGCCGCCGCCTGGTCGGCGACGCCGAAGCGCTTCCACACCTCCGGACGGGTCCAGCCGACGCTCTCCATCCAGAAGATGAAGACGTGCAGCAGTGCGGCCAGCCCGACGAACACGCTCGCGGCGATCCTCATGCTCGGATCGTAGGCCCCGCCCCGTCGAGTGGCCCTATGACCCCACCAGCCCCCGCCCCACCCCGTCGAGTGGCCCTGTGACCCCACCACCCGCTGCCACCACCCGGTCGAGTGGCCCCGTGACCCCACCAGCCCCTGCCACCACCCCGTCGAGTGGCCCCGTGACCCCACCAGCCCCTGCCACCACCCCGTCGAGTGGCCCCGTCTCCCCACCGATCCCATCCCATCCCCTTGTCGTGTGACGACGGGGCCACTCGACGAGGGGATTGGGGCGGGCGTGTGTTTCTGCGGGGCCACTCGACGGGGGATGGGGCGGGCGTGTGTGACTGCGGGGCCACTCGACTGGGAGATGGGTGCGCCGTTGGAGTCGTGGTCAGGCGGTGATGCGCAGGGTGCTCGTGCGGTCGGGCTTGACGAGCACCTCGATGCGGTCGGCGAGGCGCGACTTCAGCTCGGTGACGTGGCTGACGATCCCGACGGTTCGCCCGCCCTCACGCAGCCCCTCCAGGGTGTGCATGACGTCGTCGAGCACGTCGGGGTCGAGGGTGCCGAATCCCTCGTCGACGAAGAGCGTCCCGAGGTCGACGCCGCCGGACTCGGCGCGCACGACCTCGGCCAGGGCGAGCGCGAGCGACAGGGAGACGTAGAAGGTCTCGCCGCCGGAGAGCGTGCCGACCTCGCGGACCTGGTTGGTGTGCATGTCGTGGACGCGCACCCCCAGGCCCGACTTGGCGTTGCCCTTCTTGGCGTCGGTGTGCTCGAGCGTGTAGCGCCCGCCGGAGAAGCGGCCGAGCTCGGTGTTGGCGGCCGACAGCACCTCGGTGAAGCGGCGGATGAGGACGTACTTCGCGAGGTCGAGGTTGAGCTGGTTGTCGCCGTTGCCCGCGACGAGCTGCCCGACCCGCACGGCGTCGGCGGTCTCGGCGATGACGGCGGCGTTGCGGGTCAGGGCCTCGCGGATGTCGGTGACCCGTCGCTTCGTGCGCGTCACCTGGTCGCGGAGGCTGCCGTGCTCGTTGCTCGCGATCTCCATGTCCTTCTTGGCAGCGGCGGCGAGGGCCTCGAGCTGTTCGATGTCGTCGAAGAGGGCGTCGAGCTGGACGTCGGCGAGCTCGGGCCCGGTGAGCCCTGCGCGCACCTGGGTGCAGGCCCGCTCGAACTCCGCGATCTCCTGGGTCTTGGCGTTGATCCACTCGGCTCCGCGGTCGGCCGCCATCCACTCGGCGACGTCGGCGAAGCCGAACTGCGCGAGGTCGGCGTCGCGGGCCGCGGTGTCCTCGGCGACGGACGAGGCAGCGACGTCACGCTGGCCCAGGGCGTCGACAAGGGCGTCGATGCGGGAGGCTCCGGCGACGAGGGCGTCGCGTCGCGCCGTGACGCTGGGGTGGCCGTCGCGGGCCTGCTCGACGACGGCGGTCTCCTCGGCGATGCGGCCGTCGAGGTCGACGACGGACTGGTCGCCGCGCGCGAGGTCGGCGCCGAGGCGGCTCGCCTCGGCGGAGAGCGTGTCGACGCGGTCGCGCAGCTCGGTCACGCGCGCCGCCCCCGCCACGACGTCGGCGCGGGCCTGGACCGACGCCGCGAGCTCGCGCGCGGCCGCCTCGGCCTGCGCACGGGCAGCGGCCACGTCGAGGCCCTCGCACCGGGCCGCGAGCTCGCGCACCTCGGACCGGAGGGCCCCGAGGGCCTCCGTGGCGGTGGTGGCCTGCTCGCGGAGCCGGACGACGCGGGACTCCTCGGCGTCGATCTGCTCGGGCGTGACCGCGTCGAGCGTCGGGTGGGCAGGGGAGGGATGCTCGACGGAGCCGCACACCGGGCACGGGTCGCCGTCGACGAGCGACAGCCCGAGCTCGCCGGCGATGCCGTCGATGCGCGCCCGGCGCAGCCCCGCGAGCGACGTCTCGGCCGACGCCAGGGTGCCCAACGCCTCGGTCGCGGCCGACTCGGCACGCGGCACGCGCGCGAGGGCGGACGCGTGCTCGACTGCAGCCTCGAGCCGGACCTTCGCCCGCTCGCCCTCGGTCGCACGGCCGTCGAGCAGAGCCGCCAGCCGGCGCGCCTCGGTCAGTGCCGCCTCGTGCGTGGCGATCGTGCGGGGCAGCGCCTCGAGCTCGGTCGTCACGGACTCCACCGACCGGCGTGTGCCGTCGAGCTGCTCGCGCAGCCGCGCCAGCTCCGCGACGCGTCCGGCGAGCGCGCCCTCGAGGACGATGGCCCCGGTCAGGGAGCCGACGACCTCACGGGCCTGGGCTGCGGCCTCGCGCAGGGCGGCAGGTCCGCGGTCGCGCAGCGCCGGTTCGACGCGAGCGCGGGCCTGCGTCAGGGCGGCCTCGGCACGCTTGAGGGTCGCCTCGGACTGGGCCAGCGTGCGCACGGCGCCGGCGACGGGACGGGCCTGGCGAGCCCGGGCCACCTCCTCGCCGAGCTGCTGGAAGGTCACCGCCTGCCTGCCGAGGTCGTGCTCCTGCTGCTGGAGCTGGATCAGCCGCTCGCGGCGCTGCATGCGCAACCGGGCGTCGCTGACCATGTCGGCCATCTGCTTGTGGGTCTCGATGGCCTCGCGGCTCGCCTTGCCCGCGTGGCGCTCGCGCGTCGTCAGCTCGTCGACGACCTGGGCCAGCTCGGCGTCGAGGGCCTCGGGCGTCGTCCGGCTCAGGGCCTCGAGCGTGTCGCGCCGCTCGGTCTCGAGACCGGCCGACACGGCGAGCGCGTGCACGGCGAGGCGGATCTCGTCGACCGCGGACTGGCGCCGCGCCTGCGCGGCTCGCCCGGCCTCGACGATCTCGTCCTGGACCCGCCGGAAGAAGGCCGTGCCGAAGACCTTCTCGAGGAGCTTGCCCTTGTCCTCGGACCGGGCCCGCAGGAAGGTGGCGAACTCGCCCTGGGGCAGGATCACGGTCTGCACGAACTGGTCGCGCGTGAGCCCGACGGCGCGGGTGATCTCGTCGTCGCAGTCGCCGATGTTGGTCGAGAGCAGCTCGCCACCCTCGAGGTCGTCGGGCGTCTGGAGGCGCCACAGCTTGATCGTCGGCTGCTGCACCGTCGTGCCGTCGCCGCGCGACTTGGGCCGCTCGAAGCGCGGCGTGCGCTGCACGCGGTAGAGCCCCGACTGGGTCTCGAAGACGAGCACGACGACGGGCACGGTGCGCGGGTCGGCGTGGTGGGAGTGGATTCGCTCGACGTCGGCCGAGGCCTGGGCGACCTTGCCGTAGAGCGCGAAGGTGATGGCGTCGATGATCGTCGACTTGCCCGAGCCGGTGGGCCCCTCGAGCAGGAAGAGCCCGGCGCGCCCGACGGTGGTGAAGTCGATGACCTCGGTGCCGGCATACGGCCCGATGGCCGTCATGGACAGGTGGTGCAGCTGCACGTCACGCCACCTCCTGCGCCTCGGCCCGGTGCTGGGCCCTGACCGCGGCCTCGAAGCCGGCCTCGAAGACGTCGACCTCGCCGCCGCTCGCCTCGGTCTTGGTGACGTAGGCGATGAAGTCGGAGCCGAGCTCGCGCGGGTCGCGCTCGCTGACGACGGTCGTGCCGGCGCGGCCGCGGTCGATCGCCCCTTCGGGCTCGTGGAAGACCTGGAGGGCGTGCGGGAAGCGGGACTTGAGGCGGTCCATGAGCGAGTCGGGGCGCACCCGGTCCGTGACCGTGACCCGCACCCAGGCGTCCTCGGCGCCGGCGAAGGCGGGGGACTCGAGCAGCTCGTCGAGGCGACCGCGCAGCGTCGCCATGGCGCGCGGCTGCACGATCTCCACCGGGGTCACGCGCGCGGGACCGGACGCGTCGAGGTCGACGAGGAGCACGACCTTCTGGTGGTCCTGCTCGGAGAAGGAGTAGCGCAGCGGCGAGC
Source organism: Terrabacter sp. LjRoot27 (assembly GCF_964254175.1). Lineage (NCBI taxonomy): Bacteria > Bacillati > Actinomycetota > Actinomycetes > Micrococcales > Intrasporangiaceae > Terrabacter > Terrabacter sp. LjRoot27. The sequence goes on along the minus strand of NZ_CAXUSS020000001.1, from coordinate 4,107,895 downwards.
CGGAGTAGCGCACGACCGACCCCTCGGCGGACTCCGGCGCCTGCGGGCCGTGGAGGTGACCGAGCGCGGCGTAGTCGAGACCGTGGAAGACCGTGCCGGCCACCCGGTCGACGCCGCCGACCATGATCGAGCGCTCGGAGTCGCTCGGCTCGGCGCCCGCGACGAAGGCGTGCGCGAGGACCACCGAGCGCACGCCCGGCCGGTCGGCGAGGTCGGCTCGGATGCGGTCGCACGCCGCCCCGACGACGGCCTGGTGCGACCGCGGCAGCGGCTCACCGCCACCCGCCAGCGCCACCCGCGCATGGTCGGGGTCGAGGTAGGGGATGCCGTAGACCGCGGCCTGCACGCCGTCGCTGCCCTCGAGCCGGACCGGCAGGTCGAGCTGGCCGAGGTCGGTGACCATGCGGATGCTGTCGCGGAAGAGGCCCGCGCCGTAGCCGAGGCGGATCGCCGAGTCGTGGTTGCCGGACGTGACGACGACGGTCGTGACGGCCGACAGCCGGGACAGCGTCCACTCGAAGAGCTGCACCGACTCGACCGGCGGCACGCCGCGGTCGTAGACGTCGCCCGCGACGAGCACGGCGTCGACCGGGATGCCGTCGGGCGGGTCCTCGACGAGCTCGCAGATGCGCTCGAGCACGGCCGACTGCGCCTCGTGGAGGTTCACGCCGTGGAGCGTGCGCCCGAGGTGCCAGTCGGAGGTGTGGAGCAACCGCATGCCACGACGGTAGGTCCCCGCGCCGACACCCTCACAGCCGACACCCCGTGACCGCCTCGGCCGTCGGCGAACGGTCGTGCGAGCTCGCCGGGCCGTCGGCGCCGGCGCCTATCGTGCCCTCATGGAGCATCCCGTGCGTCCCAGCGTCGTCGTCTACAACCAGGTCAGCGTCGACGGGAAGGTCGTCGGCTTCGACACCCACCCCGACCGCTACTACCGCCTCGGCTTCCGCTGGCCCGTCGACGCGATCCTCATGGGCAGCACGACCGCCCTCGTCTTCGGGCCGACCGAGACCGAGGAGGACCAGCAGCGCACGCTCCCGCCGCCGAAGCGCCTTCCCGTCGTGCCCGGCTTCGAGTCGCTCGTCACCGAGCCCCGCCCGCTCCTCGTCGTCCCCGACAGCCGCGGGGTCGTGCGCGGCTGGATCCACGCGCTGGCCCAGCCGTGGTACCGCGACGTCGTCGTCCTCGTCACCCGCCACACGCCGCCCGACTACCTCCGCTACCTCGACCACCGCGGGATCGAGCACGTCGAGGCCACCGACCCCGCGACCGACCGGGTCGACCTCGCGGCAGCGCTCGAGCACCTCGCCTCGTCCCACGGCGTGCGCGCCGTCCGCACCGACGGTGGGGGCGCCCTGACGGGCGCGCTGCTCGCCGCCGACCTCGTCGACGAGATCGTCGTCCTGCTCGACCCGGTCGTCTCGAGCGACCCCGAGGGTCAGCGGCTCGTCGCGCTGCCCCACGTGGGCCCACCCGGCGGCATACGCCTGCGGCTGGATGACGTCGAGCGCTTCGACGACGGCGCGCTCCTCCTGCGCTACGCGACCCACCGCTGACCGCACAGGGTCGGTCCGGAATGCCGTGAGCCCGCCCTCCACGTGGAGGGCGGGCTCACGGAACGCGCGCTGCGGGCGGTTGGGCTCAGTCGGTCTTGATGAAGCTGAGCAGCATCGACACGAAGGTGATGATGAGGCCGCCGAAGACGGCGTCCCAGAAGAAGTGCTCGACGTGGAACGGCAGGTCGAGCTTGCCGGCGAGCCACGACGTCAGCTCGAGCATCAGGGCGTTGACGATGAAGACGAAGAGCCCCAGCGTCAGGATGATGAGCGGTAGCGAGATCAGCTTGAGGATCGGCTTGATGAAGGTGTTGAGGATGCCGAAGATCAGGGCCACGAGGACGACGGTCCAGATGACCTGACTCGTCGACCCGCCACCGAACGTGATGCCGGGGATGGCCCACGCGGCGATCCACAGGGCGACGGCGTTGATCACCGTCTGCAGCGCGAAGTTGAGGAGCATGCGCTCAGTGTTCCACGGGCGCAGGCGCATCGGCGGGAAGACCGGGGTGCTCATCGCCGGGGATCCGCGGCTGGAACATCGCGTTGAGTCGCAGCAGGTCCGGCTCGACCATCTTGAGCGAGCCGATGGCCTCGGCCACGGGCACGCGCTCGATGCGGCCCTTCTGCAGGGCGACCATCTGGCCCCACGCGCCGTCGAGGGCGGCTTCGACGGCAGCGACCCCGAAGCGGGTGCCGAGGACGCGGTCGAACGCGACGGGCGAGCCGCCGCGCTGGATGTGGCCGAGCGCGGTCATCCGGCTCTCGATGCCGGTGCGGCCCTGGATCTCACGGGCGAGGATCGAGCCGATGCCGCCGAGGATCTGGTGGCCGTACTTGTCGACCTCGGGTGCCGGGATGTCCATGGTGCCGGCCTTGGGCAGCGCGCCCTCGGCGACGACGACGATCGTCGCGAAGCGACCCTTCTTGTGCCGGTGGACGATTCGCTCGCACACCTCGTCGACGTCGAAGGGCTCCTCGGGCACGAGGGTGATCGCGGCGCCGCCGGCGAGACCGGACCAGATCGCGATGTGGCCGACGTGGCGGCCCATGACCTCGACGACGAGGACGCGGTGGTGGCTCTCGGCGGTCGTGTGCAGACGGTCGATGGCGTCGGTGCAGATCTGGACGGCGGTCTGGAAGCCGAACGTCATCTCCGTCAGCGAGATGTCGTTGTCGATCGTCTTGGGCACGCCGATGACGGGGAAACCGTTCTCGTGCAAGCGGTTGACGACACCCATCGAGCCCTCGCCGCCGATGCCGATGATCGCGTCGAGGCCGTGCCGGTCGTAGGCCTTGCGGACGCGCTTGAGGCCGTCCTCGTGGGCGAACGGCTGGTCTCGGCTCGTGCCGAGGATCGTGCCGCCGAGGGGCAGGATGCCGCGGCACCGGTCGACGTCGAGGATCTCGTAGTCGTTGTCCATGACCCCGCGCCACGCGTTGCGGAAGCCGATGACGGTGCTGTCGTACGTGACCTCGGCGGCGCGGGTCGCGCCCCGGATGACGGCGTTGAGGCCGGGACAGTCCCCGCCCCCGGTGAGGATGCCGATGCGCATGATCTGACTTTCGTGAGGCTGGGCATGAAGAAGATGTCGAGGCGGCGGTGGCGCGACGATGTGAGCCTAGCCACAGACCGGCGTCGCCGTCAGGAGAGCGTCCATGGGCCGGTCGCTCGCGTGGACACTGGCTCTACAGTTCGGGTATGACCGACAGCCCCGAGACCGTCAGCGAGAGCGTGACCGAGAGCGCCACCCCGCAGGAGGCGTATGCCGCCCCGCAGGCGTCCGACGCCACCGTCCGGCTCCGCGACGTGCTGGCCCAGATGCCCGACTACAAGCCCGGGAAGCCCGCGTCGGCACCTGCCGGCGTGACGGCATACAAGCTCTCCTCGAACGAGAACCCCTACGGCCCGCTCCCGTCGGTGCTCGCAGCCATCGAGGACGCCGCGGCCACGGTGAACCGCTACCCCGACATGGCCGTCACGGCGCTCACCGAGCGGCTCGCGAAGGCGCTCGACGTCCCGACCGAGTGCCTCGCGACGGGCACCGGCTCGGTCGCGGTGCTCGCGCAGATCGTCAACGCCGCCTGCGACGCCGGCGACGAGGTCGTCTTCGCGTGGCGCTCGTTCGAGGCCTACCCGATCGTCACCCAGCTCGCCGGCGCGAAGCCGGTCATGGTCGGCCTCGACGAGCAGGCCCGGCACCGGCTCGACGCGATGTTCGCCGCGATCACCGACCGCACCCGCGTCATCCTCGTCTGCACGCCCAACAACCCGACCGGGCCGTGCGTCCACCAGGCCGAGCTCGAGGCGTTCCTCGACAAGGTCCCGAGCGACGTCATCGTCGTCGTCGACGAGGCCTACGTCGAGTTCGTCCGCGACCCCGACGCCGTGCGCGGGCTCGACGTCTGGCGCCACCGCCCCAACGTCGTCGTCCTGCGCACCTTCTCCAAGGCGTACGGCCTCGCCGGCCTCCGGGTGGGGTATGCCGTCGCGCACCCTCCCGTCGCCGCTGCCCTCCGCAAGACGGCCACGCCCTTCGGCGTCAACTCGGTCGCACAGGTCGCCGCCATCGCCTCGCTCGACGCCTTCGACGAGCTCAACGCGCGCGTCGAGTCGCTCGTCGCGGAGCGCGACCGGGTCGTGCAGGCCCTCGGCGACCAGGGCTGGACGCTGCCCCGGTCCGACGCGAACTTCGTGTGGTTCCCGCTCGGCGGGGACTCGACGGCGTTCTCGCAGGCGTGCGCCGAGGCGGGCCTGACGGTGCGCCAGTACGGCGACGACGGCGTGCGCGTCACGATCGGCGAGGTCGAGGCCAACTCGCGGCTCATCGAGGTCGCCGAACGCTTCGGCGCCCGCTGACCGAGCCGATCGGGGCGACAATGGGCTGGTCGCGCGGGGTCGCGCGGCAGTCGTTGCGGGTCTCGCGCGGGAGGTCGCGGATGGGCACGGTGCTGGAGCGGCTCACGGACCGCTGGGTCAGCGGCGGCCTCGCGCTGCTCGGTGTCCTGCTCGTCCTGCCGTCCCTGGTCTCGCCGACGTGGGAGATGGCGGTCGCCGACCGCGAGCACGGCTCGCTCCTGTCACGCCAGTGGGAGTGGAGTTGGGGGCGGGTCCGTGTGACCGGTCTCGAGGGGGTCGAGCTGCGCGACCAGTGGAACCTGCTCGGGCTCGCCGTCCTCGTGGTGCTCCTCGTCGCGGCGCTCGTCGGTGTCGGCGTCTGGGTCCCTCGCCGCGGCGTGTGGGGCCGCGTTGTCGCGCTCGTCACCCTCGGGCTGCTGGCCGGCCGGGTGCTGACGACCGTGTCCGACCGGGTGGGCCGGTCGCTCGGTGAGGTCGACCAGGGCGCGTCGGGCCTCACCGTCCGCACCCAGATGACGACGGCGGGGTCGCTCGAGACGGCCGCAGCCGTGGTGCTCGTCGTCGCGCTCGTGGTCATGGTGGCGTCCGCGATCCGGTCGTCGGGCGAGGCCGTGGTCCCGGTGGCGCCGGCCGGACCTCCGGCGGTCGGCTCTGCGATGGGCCGCACGGGGGCAGCCGGGCTGCGTCCCGTCGGTGAGCACCTGACGACCGAGCCCGTGTCGTTCGACGACGGTGAGTCGGCCCACGTCGACCGCGGGCGGGCGGATCCGGCGGCGACCACGGGGACGGGACGGTGACGGCGTGGGCGTGACGGACCTCCGGAAGCACGTAATCCCCGGACGGCTGACGGCCGCGCTCGTCGGGCTCCTCGGGGTGCTGCTCGCCCTGCCCACGCTCGTGCTGCCCACGCACGCGATCCTCCAGAAGCCGCCGGAGACGGCCGAGCCCGACGCGTCGCCGTTCCGGCTGTCCGTCTGGAGCTGGGGTCACGTCGCCGACACGACGGCCAACGCGGACGGCCAGGTCGACGTGGGCAACACGACCGGCCTCGTGCTCCTCGTCGTGGCACTGGCCGCGGGTCTCGCGGGCGTCGTCGCGTGTGCGTTGCGGGACGGCAGCGACGGCCTGGTCCTCGGTGCGGCCGGCCTCGCCTGGGCCGCGTCACAGGTGGTCGGCGGCCTGGGACGCAGGCTGGGAGTCGCGATCTCGGAGATCTTCGGCGACGGCGACCAGCTCGCGGTCGAGACCCTGCCCGCCGGCCATCTCGAAGTGGCGTCCGCCGTGCTGCTCGTCGTCTCCCTCGTGCTCCTCGTGCTGCGGCCCACGGTCGCGCTGGTGCGGTCTGCAGCCACCCGCGCCCGGGCGCTCGCCCGGCGTCAGGGGGCGCGCGACGAAGCGGCTGATGTGGGAGGCGGGGCCGAGCCGGCCGCGCCGCGCGTCGGCATCGCGACGATCCGTGACGTGCCCGGGGGGCCCGACCGGCGCGCCGCCACGAGGCGTGAGCACGCCGGCACGGGCGTCGGCTTCTCCGACGACCCCACCGACGACCCCACCGACGACCCGGACCGCTTCCGGCCGCCGAGATGACCGACGGCCCCGCCCACGACGCCGACCCGGCCGCCGGGGCGGGATGGCGTACGCGTGTTGCGGGGGTGGCGATCGGCGGCGTCGGCGTGCTGCTGGCGGCGTCCACCGCCGTGTGGCCGACGAAGGTCGTCGCGGTCCGCGTCCCGGAGGTCGGCGACTTCACGAAGGGCTACGAGCAGCTGATCTGGTCGTGGGGACGGGAGGTGGTCTACACCTCCGACGGCGTGCTGCTCGACGCGTTCTCCGGACCCGACCCGGTGCCGCGGCTCGTGCTCCTCGTCGTCGTCCTGGCGCTCGCCGCGGCCGGGCTGCTCCTCCGACTCGTCCGTGCCGGGCGGCCCGGTGAGCTCGCGTCGGCGGTCGGGACGGCGCTGGCGCTCGCGACGGTCGCCGGCTCCCTCGTGCAGCGGCTGTCGGTCGACGACCGCACGATCGGGCTCCAGCCGGGGCTCGTCGTCGTGACGACGACGGTCGGCTGGCTCGAGGTCGTGTCGGTCGCCCTGCTCACGGTGGCGCTCGCCGTCCTCGTCGTGCCCGTGCTGCTGCCCCGCGTGGCCGACTCGGTCACCGGCGCGGTGGCCGGCGTCGCGGCGCGGCTCCGGCAGCGTCACGCCCTGGTCGAGGCGACCCCGCCGCTCGTCGCCACCCTGATGGACCCGGGTCCGGTCGGCACGGGGCGGGCGCCTGCCGTCGGCTTCAGCGACACGCCCTTCCCGACGGGCACGGGCTCGGGGGCGCCCCCGCCGACCGACGGCGACAGCTGAGCGGCGGGTCCGGCCGTCCGAGAAAACGGGCCGTGTCCGGACCCCCACGTGTCGGTGGGCGGGCCTACCGTCTGGGCATGGACATGAAGCTCGAGCTGGTGGCCGTGCCCGTGACCGACGTCGACCGGGCCAAGGAGTTCTACGTCGAGAGGGTCGGTTTCGTCCTCGACCACGACCACACGGTCAGTGACGAGATCCGGTTCGTGCAGCTGACCCCGCCCGGGTCGGCCTGCTCGATCGCGTTCGGCAAGGGACTGACCGAGATCGTCCCCGGCGGCCTCGACAACCTCCAGATGGTCGTCGCCGACGCCGACGCGATCCGCGCGGAGCTCGTCGGTCGCGGTGTCGAGGTCTCCGAGGTCGACGAGCAGCCGTGGGGGCGCTTCGTGCACTTCAGCGACCCCGACGGCAACCGCTGGTCGCTGCAGGAGCTGCCCGCCTGGTCCGCCGGGGCCGGTGGCGACGGCGCGGACCCCGAGGCCTGACGTGCGTCGCGTCGTGACGCCCCTGCTGGCGGTCGGTGCGGCGCTGCTCGTCGCCGCGATGGTCTGGCCCACCGAGCACATGACGGCGCAGTCCCCGGCAGGCGCGATGGTGCCCCTGTTCGACATCTGGCTGTGGGGACGGGTCCGTCCACTCACCGAGGTGTCGTCCACCGAGGTCGAGGGCTCGGTTGCGGTGCTGGTCGCGCTGGGAGTCGCGGCGGCGCTCGGCGTCGGGGCGGCCGTGCTGTGGCTCCGGGTTCCCGGGCGCCGAGCCGGTCGTCGGCAGATCGGGACGGTCGCCGCGGTGACTGTCGTCGCCGCGATCGCGACGGCTGCAGTGGCCCTCAGCGTGGACGTGGGGAGCTTTGGCTGGTTCTCCCCGGGAGGGCCACCGAGCTTCACACGCACAGTCGTCGCCATGTTCCCGGCTGTGGCCTTCGCGCTGTGGGCCGTGGCGCTCCTCGTCATGGTCGCCGTCCTGGTCCGTCGTCGGGGCGGCGCGGACGAGGCTCCTGGGGAGCCGACACCGGCCTGAGCAGAGCCTGACCCGGTCGCTCCGAAGCGAGGCCAGGCGCCCCCGGGTGTCGCACGTGCCGCCTACGGTCGACGCATGCTCACCGCCGTTGCCGTGTCCGGCTACCGCTCGCTGCGCGACGTCGTCGTGCCGCTCCACGGCCTCGACGTCGTCACGGGCGCCAACGGCAGCGGCAAGTCGAGCCTCTACCGCTCGCTCCGGCTCCTCGCGGGCTGCGGCCGCGGCGACGTCATCGGCACGCTCGCGCGCGAGGGTGGTCTCCAGTCCGCGCTGTGGGCCGGGCCTGCGACGCTCGGGGGCGCCCGTGACCGGGGCCACGCGGTGCAGGGCACGCGGCGCAAGGGCCCGATCGGACTCCGGCTCGGCTTCGCCTCCGACGACTTCGGCTACCTCGTCGACCTCGGACTGCCGCAGCAGTCGACGGGCAGCGAGGCAGGGACGCCGTCGGCGTTCCTGCGCGACCCCGAGATCAAGCGCGAGGTCGTCTGGGCCGGGCCCGTCATGCGCCCGGGCTCGGTGCTCGTGCGGCGCCGCTGGGGTGTCGTCGAGACGAGAGCGTCGGGCGGGGGCGACGACGGCTGGGGGGCGGAGTGGGGACCCGACGACGCCGACGCCGCCGAGTGGGAGTCCGACCCGGTCGAGGCGCCCGGCTCCCGAGCCGGGTCACGGTCGGCCGCCTACCGGTCGTCGGGCGCGCCCGATGCCGCAGCCGTCCGACGCGCCGAGCGGCCGGGCTGGACCGAGCTGACCCGCTCGCTGCGCCCGTGGGAGAGCATGCTGACCGAGCTGGCCGATCCCGAGCGCGCGCCCGAGCTGCTCCGGGTGCGGCGGATGATCCGTGGCTGGCGCTTCTACGACGGCTTCCGCGCCGACGCCGAGGCCCCGGCCCGGACTCCGCAGGTCGGCACCCGCACGCCCGTGCTCGCCGACGACGGCCGCGACCTCGCCGCCGCGCTCCAGACGATCCGCGAGAACGGCCGCTCCGAGCTCGACCGAGCCGTCGCCGACGCCTTCGACGGGGCGATCCTCGAGGTCACCGTCGACAGCGGCCGCTTCGACGTCGAGCTGCACCAGCCCGGCATGCTGCGACCGCTCACGGGTGCCGAGCTGTCCGACGGCACGCTGCGCTACCTGCTCCTCGTCGCAGCCCTGCTGACGCCCGACCCGCCGTCGCTCATGGTCCTCAACGAGCCCGAGACGTCGCTGCACCCCGACCTCCTCCCACCGCTCGCGCGCCTCGTCCGTGCCGCGGCCGAGCGCAGCCAGGTCATGGTCGTCTCCCACTCGGACGCGCTGATCCGCGAGCTCGCCGTCGTCGATCCCGACGACGAGGACGAGGTGCCGGTGGGTCTCGGCTCACCGGCCCGCGGCATCACCCTCGTCAAGGACCTCGGTGAGACCCTCGTGCAGGGCCAGGGGCTGCTCACGACGCCGGCCTGGACGTGGGGCACCCGGCGCTGAGCGCGCCGGCGAGCGTGACGCGAGCACCCGGCATACGCCATCGCTCGCGACGGCTCAGGGGGTGACGGTGTCGGCGCGGCGGTCCGGTGACTGACCAGGGTCCACGGGCCCGGCGCTGCGCCGGATCCGGGAGGTCGCGAATGTCGTCCACGCGGCCGCGACCAGCAGATAGCAGGCAAAGGTGCCGACCAGCCAGCCGAACTGGTCGTAGATGCCCCGCCCGGCCAGGTAGAGGAAACACAGGGCCATCAGGACCTGAGGGATGGCCAGAGCCGGGTAGAGCTCGGCCCAGGCGAGCGTCGTCCGCCAGGTCGGCAGGTCCGTCCGAGGTCGGCGCCCCTTGACGGCCGCGAGCACGAGCTCGCGCCGGGTCCGTCGAGGCAGTGACCACCAGGCCCGGCTGATCGCCCAGGCGCTGCTGCGGTCCGGCGCTCCCATGTCTCCCCTGCCTCGTCTGGTCGGGCCATCCTCGCACGGGCGCTGCGGGTTGGCGGGGGCACGACCGTCCCGCATTGTGAGATTCGCAGGGCTCTCCGGTAAGTTCCGGGTCGAGGACCAAGCACGTGTCCGTCGTCACGAACGGCGGCCCTGCGCCCCCAGAAGCCGACGAGCGGGTGACCCCCGTTTGCGGGCCGAACGAGTAGGCCGGTCTCACCGGCGAAGGAGCCCCAGTGAGCGACAAGGTTGTCGCCGAGCTGCAGGAGCCGACCCCCGCGGTCGGCGACGGTGGCCCGGACATGATCCAGCTGCTGACCCCCGAGGGTCAGCGCGTGTCCCATCCCGACTACGACAAGTACGTCGCGGACCTGACGCCCGAGGACCTGCGGAGCTTCTACCGCGACCTCGTCCTCATCCGCCGGCTCGACGCCGAGGGCTACGCGCTCCAGCGCCAGGGCGAGCTCGGTCTGTGGCCCAGCCTGCTCGGCCAGGAGGCCGCCCAGGTCGGCTCCGGGCGTGCGCTGAGGCCCCACGACTTCGTCTTCCCCACCTACCGCGAGCACGGCGTCGGCTTCGTGCGCGGCATGGACCCGCAGAGCTCGCTGCAGCTCTTCCGCGGTGTCAGCCAGGGTGGCTGGGACCCGCAGGAGAACAACTTCCACCTCTACACGATCGTCATCGGGGCGCAGGCGCTGCACGCCACCGGCTACGCGATGGGCGTGCGGATGGACGGCAACGTCGGCACCGGCGATCCCGACCGCGACACCGCGGTCATCTGCTACTTCGGCGACGGCGCCTCGTCGCAGGGTGACGTCAACGAGGCGTTCGTCTACGCGGCGAGCTTCGACGCACCCGTCGTCTTCTTCTGCCAGAACAACCAGTGGGCCATCTCCGAGCCCGTCGAGAAGCAGACCCGCATCCCGCTCTTCCAGCGCGCCCGCGGCTTCGGCTTCCCCGGCGTCCGCGTCGACGGCAACGACATCCTCGCGACGTACGCCGTGACGCAGCACTGCCTCGACGAGGCCCGCAACGGCAACGGCCCGCTCCTCATCGAGGCCTACACCTACCGCATGGGTGCGCACACCACGGCCGACGACCCGACGAAGTACCGCGTCTCGGCCGAGGTCGAGGAGTGGAAGTTCCGCGACCCGATCCTGCGCCTCAAGACCCTCCTCGCCCACGAGGGCATGGCCGACGAGGCCTTCTTCGCGCGCATCGACGAGGAGGCCGACCAGTTCGCTGCCGAGCTGCGCGAGGGCTGCGTCACGATGGAGACGATGGCCGGCGAGACGATGTGGGACCACGTCTACGCCGAGGACCACCCCGTCATGGAGGCGGAGCGTGCCGCCTACCTCGCGTACAAGGCGAGCTTCGAGGAGGCGAACTGATGGCCGGCCAGCTCGAGAAGGTCACGCTCGGCAAGAGCATCACCAACGGCCTGCGCAAGGCCATGGAGGCCGACCCCAAGGTCGTGCTCATCGGTGAGGACATCGGCAAGCTCGGTGGTGTCTTCCGCATCACCGAGGGCCTGCAGAAGGACTTCGGCGAGGACCGCGTCATCGACAGCCCGCTCGCCGAGTCCGGCATCGTCGGCACCGCGGTCGGCATGGCGCTGCGCGGCTACCGCCCCGTCTGCGAGATCCAGTTCGACGGCTTCGTCTACCCGGCCTTCGACCAGATCGTCAGCCAGGTCGCCAAGATGCACGCCCGTGCCCTCGGCGCGGTCAAGATCCCGATGGTCATCCGCATCCCGTTCGGCGGCGGCATCGGCAGCCCGGAGCACCACTCCGAGAGCCCCGAGGCCTACTTCGCCCACACCGCGGGCCTGCGCGTCGTCGCGTGCAGCAACCCCGAGGACGCCCACTGGATGATCCAGCAGGCCGTCGCCTGCGACGACCCGGTGATCTTCTTCGAGCCGAAGCGCCGCTACCACGACCGGGCCGAGTACGACACGACCGCGACCACCGCGCCGCGCGGCCTCTTCGAGGCCAACGTGCTCCGTGAGGGCACCGACGTGACGCTGCTGGGCTACGGCCCCGTCGTCAAGACGATGCTCGAGTCCGCCGCTGCCGCGGAGGCCGAGGGCACGAGCATCGAGGTCATCGACCTGCGCTCGCTCTCGCCGCTGCCGATCGACACCATCGTGACGTCGGTCCGCAAGACGGGTCGCCTCGTCGTCGTCCAGGAGGCGAGCAGCTTCCTCGGCATGGCGTCCGAGATCTCGGCGCAGGTCACGGAGCAGTGCTTCTACGAGCTCGAGGCCCCGGTCGTCCGCGTCGCCGGCGCCAACATCCCCTACCCGCCGAGCCGGATGGAGGAGGAGTTCCTCCCCGACCTCGACCGCATCCTCGACGGCGTCGACCGCGCGCTCGCGTACTGAGAAGGGCTGCCACACATGGCAATCAAGACGTTCAACCTGCCCGATCCCGGTGAGGGTCTCGTCGAGGCCGAGATCGTGGAGTGGAAGGTGTCGCCCGGCGACACCGTCAAGGTCAACGACATGGTCCTCGAGATCGAGACCGCCAAGTCGCTCGTCGAGCTGCCCATCCCGTGGGCCGGCACCGTCAAGGAGCTGCTCGTCGAGGTCGGCCAGACCATCGACGTCGGCACGCCGATCATCTCCATCGACGACGGCAAGGGCGGCGACGACGCTCCCGCCGCCGCACCGTCGATCCCGGGCGAGAAGGCCGCCCCCGCCGAGGGTGCCGCCGGTGGCGGCTCCGAGGCGATCCTCGTCGGCTACGGCGCCAAGGCGGGCGCCACGGCCCGTCGCGCGCGCAAGGGCATGGCTGCGGCTCCGGTGGCTGCCGCCCCGACCGAGACCGAGCAGGTCGCGGCTGCCGCACCGGTGGCCGAGGCTGCCGCTCCGGCTCCCCGGGTCGAGTCGCCGGCGCCGTCCGTCACCGGAGGTGCCACCGGCGGGCGGCCCAAGGCCAAGCCGCCCGTGCGCAAGCTCGCCAAGGACCTCGGCATCGACCTCGCGTCGGTCACGCCGACGGGCGCCGATGGCATCATCACGCGCGACGACGTGACGAACCACGTGAGCGGTGCCGCCGTGAACGGCGTTGCGGCACAGGCCGACTCGGCCAGCGCCGCCACCACGCCGGTGACCCCGCGTATGCCGTTCGGCGCCGGTGAGCGCGAGGAGCGCACACCGATCAAGGGCGTTCGCAAGATGACCGCGCAGGCGATGGTCGGCTCGGCCTTCACCGCCCCGCACGTCACCGAGTGGATCACCCTCGACGTCACGAAGACGATGGAGCTCGTCGAGCGCCTCAAGGGCAACCGTGAGTTCAAGGACGTCAAGGTCACGCCGCTGCTCGTGCTCGCCAAGGCGCTCGTCCTCGCGGTCAAGCGCAACCCGGGCATGAACGCGACGTGGGACGAGGCCGCCCAGGAGATCGTCCAGAAGAACTACGTCAACCTCGGCATCGCCGCGGCGACCCCGCGCGGTCTGATCGTCCCGAACATCAAGGACGCCCACGCCATGACGATGCTCGAGCTGGCGCAGGCCATCGGCCGGCTCACCGCCACCGCTCGCGAGGGGCGCACCCAGCCGGCCGAGATGTCGGGCGGCACGATGACGATCACCAACGTCGGCGTGTTCGGCGTCGACAGCGGCACCCCGATCATCAACCCGGGGGAGTCGGCCATCGTGTGCTTCGGTGCGATCCGCAAGCAGCCGTGGGTCGTCACGGATGCCGAGGGCAACGACGAGATCGCCATCCGCCACGTCACGCAGCTCGCGGTGAGCTTCGACCACCGTCTCATCGACGGTGAGCTCGGCAGCCGCTTCCTGTCCGACCTGGCCGCGATCCTCGCCGACCCGGCGCAGGCCCTCGTCTGGGGCTGACCCACCAACCGTCGAAAGGCCACGAACCGGTTCCGGTTCGTGGCCTTTCGACGTCGGGAGGGTGTGTCGGGTCAGCCGGAGAGCGCCCGCCGCATGACGGCGTCCATGGCGCGGTCCGGCAGCAGCCGGCGGGCCGTGACGATGGCGCGCGCGCCGCGCCCGGCGGGGTAGCGGGCGGCCGGGTTCGCGGCCTCCAGCGCCTTGAGGTCCTTCTCGGCGACCGCCTCGGGGCCGGAGCTCATCCGTGGGGTGTCGACCCGCTCGAACATGACGGCCATCCGGCGCGCGAGGTCCTCGTAGACGGTGCCCACCGACTGCTCGACCATGCTCTCGCGGGCGATGGTGTTCCACTCCGAGATGATCGGGCCGGGCTCGACGATGACGACGTCGATGCCGAAGGGTGCGAGCTCGATGCGCAGGCTGTCGCTGAAGCCCTCGACGGCGAACTTCGTGGCGTGGTACCACGCGCCGAGCGGCTCGTAGATCTTGCCGCCGATGCTGGAGATGTTGACGATCCGGCCGCGGCGCCGGGTGCGCATGTGCGGTGTCACGAGCTGGGTCAGCCGCGCGAGGCCGAAGACGTTGACCTCGAACTGCCGCCGCGCCTCGTCGATCGGCACGTGCTCGACGGGCCCGTAGGAGCCGTAGCCGGCGTTGTTGACGAGGGCGTCGATCTGCCCCTGCTCGGTGATGATGCGGTCGATGCCGGCGACCATCGACGCGTCGTCGGTGACGTCCATGGCGAAGGGGATGATGCCGCGCGACTCGAGCGCGGCCATGCGCTCGACCCGGCGGGCGACGGCGTACACCGTCCACCCGGACTCGACGAGGTGGACGGCGATGGACTCGCCGATGCCGGAGGACGCGCCGGTGACGAGGGCTACCTTGCTCATCCCGACACCGTATGCGGTGTGGTCGGCACCCGATGGGGCGGCCACCTCCCGGCGTGGCCCGGCCGGACGGCATACGCCCCCACCCCTCGACCGTCGAGAGGTCACGCCCGGCCGCCCGGACGCAGCCGAGAGGCCAGCTCTCGTGACGAGAACTGGCCTCTCGATGTGTCGGAAGCGGCCAGGCGGCCTCTCGACGGTTCAGGTCGGGGAGTGGGACGCGGTCAGCGCACCGACGCCTCGGCCTGCTCGGCGACCCTGGCGTTCTGCCGGTCGACGAGGTAGGCGGCGGTGAGGTCGTCACCGACGGCGGAGAGGAGGCGGATGTCGACCGCCTCGTGGCGCTCGGCCACGGTCGGCTCGACGGTCGTCATGACCGTCCGGGCGTCGCGCTCGGCCACGGCCGTGGCGAGCTCGCGCTTGAGCGCCTCGTCGAGGATGCCGCCGGGCACCTTGGCCCGGGCCGCGACCTCGACGGCGAACCGCTCGGTCTCGGCGGCGAGCGTGGCGTCCTCGGTCGTCAGCATCCGCGACGTGCGGTGCAGCAGCGCCGCGCCGGCGTCGAGGTCACCCTCACCGAGCCGCGTCACGGCCTGGCTCAGGAGCGGACGGTCGCCGCGCAGCGCCGAGTCGGCGAGCAGGCCGAGGCGCAGTCCGAGCAGACGCTCGTGCGTACGCGTGTTGCCGGCCTCTCGGCCCAGGGGCACCTTGAGCTCGTCGTCGGGCGCCGACTGCGACATCGTGTCGAGCAGCTCGATGCCGGCCTCGTCGGGCGTGTGCACGGTGTCGCGCAGCGGCACCTCCTTGATGAAGAGGGCGGCGAGCAGGGCGAAGGCGAAGGGCACGAGACCCCAGACGAACACCGTGTGCAGCGAGTCGGCCAGGCCCTGCTGGACGCCGGTCGCGATCTGCGGCGGCAGCGTGGCGAGGGCCGCCGGGTCGAGCACCGAGCCGGCGCTGATCTCCTGGCCGGACGCCTGCATCTGCTGGACGACCGAGGCGGGCAGGTGCGAGGCGATGTTGCCGGCGAGCCCGCTCGTCATGATCGTGCCGAAGACCGCGGTGCCGACCGTCGAGCCGACGTTGCGGAAGAACTGCGTCGACGCCGTCGCGACGCCGAGGTCCTTGCGCTGCGAGGAGTTCTGGATGATGAGCGTGAAGACCTGCAGCGCCATGCCGAGGCCGACGCCGAAGACGATCATCGAGAGCGTGAGGTCGAGCTGGCTCGAGCCGTAGTGCAGCTGGGTCAGCAGCCAGAAGCCGACGCCCATGATGAGGATGCCCGCGATGGTCTGGAGCTTGTAGCGACCGGTCTTGGTGATGACGAGTCCGGAGATGATCGACAGCCCGATCATGGCGACGGACATCGGCATGAGGATGAGGCCGGAGTTCGTGGCCGACGCGCCGAGCACGCCCTGGGCGTAGACCGGCAGGTAGATCATCGCGCCGAACATCATGACCGAGACCATGAAGGCCGCGATGTTGGAGAGCGTGAAGAGCGGGCTCTTGAAGAGGCGCAGCGGCAGCACCGGCTCGACGGCCCTGCGCTCGATGGCGATGAAGACGCCGAGCAGGACGATGCCGGCGGCATACATCCCGATGATGGCGGGGGACCCCCACGCGAGTGTCGTGCCACCGAGCGAGGTCGGCACGAGGAGCAGGATGAGGGTCATCGACAGCGCGGCGATGCCGGCCTTGTCGACGACGGTCTCGCGCGGCGTGTGCTCGAGGTGGAGGAAGCGGCTGATGCCGAAGAAGGCGAAGACGCCGACGGGCAGCGTGATGAAGAAGAGGTAGCGCCAGCCCCAGTTGTCGGTGACGAAGCCGCCGACGAGCGGACCGAGGATCGAGGCGAGCCCGAAGACGCCGCCCATGAGGCCCTGGTACTTGCCGCGCTGACGCGGCGGGATGATGTCGCCGATGATCGTCTGCGACAGCGGCATCAGCGTGCCCATGCCGGCGCCCTGGATGGCGCGGGCGGCGATGAGCCACCAGAAGTTCTGGGCGAAGCCGGACAGGATCGAGCCGGCCATGAAGACGACGAGACCGCCGAGGTAGAAGCCGCGGCGACCGTAGAGGTCGCTCATCTTGCCGACGATGGGGACGGTGATCGCGCTGACGAGCATGGCCGCGGTGGCGAGCCACGAGTAGTGGTCGATGCCGCCGAGCTCGGCGACGATGCGCGGCATGGCCGGGCCGACGATGGTCTGGCTGATCGACGCCACGAGCATGCCGAGCATGAGCGCGATGAAGATGTTGCGGGTCGGGCGGTCGAGTCCGGGCGCCTTGGTGACGGTCGCCCCGCTGGCTGATGCGGTCGCGGTGTCGGTGGCTACCCCCTGGGTCTTCTGTGGCATGTTCTCCACCGTACGCCGAAAGTGCAGTCACTGCAAAATTGCAGTCCATGCAGTGAACGTGTCACGATGAGGGCATGAGCACGGACCTGCTGACCGACGAGTCGTGCGGCCTGCGTGAGCGCAAGAAGCGCGAGACCCGCCGCGCGCTCAACCTCGCCGCCCTCGACCTCGTCGAGGAGAAGGGCTTCGCCGCCGTCACGACCGAGGAGATCGCGGCCCGGGCCGGCGTCAGCGCGCGCACGTTCTTCAACTACTTCCCGTCCAAGGAGGCCGCCGTCATCGGCACGACGGCCGAGGAGCTCGAGTCGTATGCCGCCGCGCTGGAGCAGGACGTCGAGGGCGAGACGCCCCTCGAGTCCCTGCGCCGGATCCTCGCCGGCATGCTCGCGCCCGCGTCGATCGACCGCGAGCTGCGCGCCCGACGTCGCCGCATCCTGCTCGGCGAGCCGTCGCTCGCCCCGGCCCTCGTCGGCAACAACATCCGCATCGAGAACGCCCTGACGGGGGCCCTCGAGCGGCGTCTCGGCGCCCAGCCGGGCTCCTCGCTCGAGGCGCGCCTGACCGTGGCCGTGGCGATCGCGGCCGTCCGGGCCTGCATCGAGCACCAGCAGAACGGCGGCTCCGGACGCCTCGAGCGCAACATCGACCAGGCCTTCGACCGCATCGCCGCCGGCCTGCGCTGAGCGGCCTCAGTGCGTGGTGGTCGCCGCGCCCCCGGTCGCTCCGCTCGCGGTCGCTGCGTCCACGAGCGCTGCGCAGACGAGCGCCTCGGCCGCGGACCTGGCCGCGCGGGGAGCGTCAGGGCGGGCGTCGAGCGAGCCGCTCGCCAGGCCGCCGTCGAGGAGCAGTGTCAGCGTGCGGGCCAGGCCGTCGGGGTCAGGAGTCCCGGCGTCGGCCGCGAGCCCGCGGACCCAGTCGCGCACCGAGTCCTTGTGGGCGAGGGTGCGGGCGTGGATCGCCGTGCCTGGCTCGTTCTCGGCCGCGGCGTTGATGAAGGCGCACCCGCGGTAGCCGTCGCGCCGGCAGGCCGTGTCGAGGGCGTCGAAGAGCCCGACGAGCTGGTCGGCGGGTGCCGGCCCCGCCGCCTCAGCGGCGGCGTGCAGCTGGCCCGACCATGTCGTGTCGACGACGTCGAGGTAGGCGAGGACGAGGTCGTCCTTGGCGGGGAAGTGGTTGTAGAAGGTCTGCTTGGCGACCCCGGACTCGGCGATGATCCGGTCGACCCCGACCGCGCGGATGCCGTGGGCGTAGAAGAGCCCGAACGCCGTGTCGAGGATCCGCTGCCGAGCTGCGCTCGCTGTCCGTGCCATGGGTCCATCGTACCTTGCGAGTAGACAGATCTGTCTGCTACGGTCCGAATCAATAGACAGATCTGTCTATTTCTGTCTCGACCCCCAAGGACCTCCCATGCGTTACGCAGTTCTCGGCACCGGCTCCGTCGGCCGCACCATCGCCGCCCGTCTCGACGAGCTCGGCCACGCGGTCACCATCGGCACCCGTGACCCGGCGAGCACCCTCGCCCGCACCGAGCCCGACCAGATGGGCAATGCCGCCTTCGCCACGTGGGCGACGGCCCACCCCGGCATCGCGCTCGCGACCTTCGCCGAGGCGGCCGCCTCCGCCGAGGTCGTCGTCAACGCGACGAGCGGCGACGCCTCGCTCGCGGTGCTCGGCCTCGCCGGCGCCGACGCCCTCGCCGGCAAGGTGCTCCTCGACATCTCCAACCCGCTCGACTTCTCGGCCGGCATGCCGCCCACCCTCTTCGTCAAGGACTCCGACTCGCTCGGCGAGCAGATCCAGCGCGCCTTTCCCGAGGCCAGGGTCGTCAAGTCGCTCAACACGCTGACCGCCGAGCTCATGGTGCGACCGGCCTCCCTCCCCGAGGGCAGCAGCGTCTTCGTCTCCGGCGACGACGCCGACGCGAAGGCGGCCGTCACCGCGCTGCTCACCGAGTTCGGTCACGCGGACGTCATCGACCTCGGCGACATCACCACCGCCCGCGGCACCGAGATGCTGCTGCCGGTCTGGCTGCGCCTCTGGGGAGCCCTGGGCACGCCGATGTTCAACTTCCGCATCGTCCGCTGACAGTGGGTGCGAGTGATGGCGTCGGTGGTGAGGTTGCCGGCATCGTCACTGGATGTCGCGCTCGCGCACGGGGGTGAGGCGAGGCGAGGCGTCGGTCATCCGCAGTCGCGGGCGTCGCCGGGCGAGATCGATGAAGTCGCCGACGCGCAGCCCTGCCTCCAAGGGGTGTCTGAAGCGCACCTCGCGTCGGACCACGTAGCGGTTGCGCCGCCCCTCGCGGTGTCGAGTGATGACGTGTGCCTCCTCGAGGTCGGACACGATCTGTTGAACTGACCGCTCGGTGATCCCGATGGTCGATGCGACCTCCTTGAGGAGCATGTCGGGGTCGTCCGCCAGGCAGACCAGAACGTGTCCGTGGTTCGAGAGGAAGGTCCATCCTTTCCTGCTCATGTCTCGACGGTAGATCCGGCTCGGGGCCATGGCTGGAAAAGGCGAAGAGGGCTTCGTCACACGTGCCCATGGAACGTGGAGTTCGTCCCCTTTTGAGGTCCGGAACGTGTCTGGTTCCGTTGATTGTGACCATGATTGGGCAAGAATGGGAAAGGTGGAGATGCAATTCAGGAATCCCTTGTGGCGCAAGAGATTTCGCATCTTCAATGCCCGCGAAGAGGGTGTTCTGGCGGCCATTCCTGTCTAACCTTTGTGAATTCGCTGGACATGCGAAGCAGGTCATTGGGCAGGTGGGAAAGATGCCAGGAAGCAGTCCGAGAAGATGGTTGTCGGCGATCGTTGCCAGCACCGCGACGGTGCTCGCGCTCGGCATGCAGGCGGGGGTGGTGCCGGCCACGGTCGCGGCAGCGTCGCCACCGACGGGCCCCACGGACTCCACGAAGGTGCCCCACTACTTCGGTCCGTGGCCGAACTGGGCCAACAGCCCGCTGACGACGCCGACCGCGACAGTCAGCATCACGGACGGCACCGGCAGCGGCGCAACGGCTGTGGCCCAGGTGAACCCGGCCGACGGCAGCATCGCAGCAATCGACCTCACGGCTCCGGGGCACGACTACTCAGCATCACCGACGGTGATCGTCAACGCCCCCGCCAGCGGTACGCAGGCCACGGCGACCGCGACGGTCAAGACGACCGGCGCGGTCGTCTCCGCGTCGGTCACAGCCTCGGGTGCGGGCTACACAGGCCTGGCAGCCACCGTGACAGGTGATGGGACGGGCGCCAGCGTGACGCCCTCCGGTGGCGTCGACGCAGTGGCCCTGACGGACGGCGGCACGGGCTACACCATGCCGACCGTCCTCTTCGACCTCCCGGACGACCCGAACGGCACACGTGCGGCCGGCCACGTCGAGCAGGCGGACCTCGTCGGTGGCGTGGTCCAGAAGGTCACCGTGGACGACCCGGGCTCCGGCTACACGACCGCCCCCGGCGTCAAGGTCCTCGACGGGACGCTCGCCGACCCGATCAGCGGGTCGAGCCCGGCCTCCGCGGAGGCGACGCTCAAGCTCGTCGGGCTCGCCGTCGACGTCCCCGGCTCGGGATACACCGCGGCCTCCGTGGCTGTCACGGACCCGTCCGGAACCGGCACAGGGGCGAGCGGCACGCTGACGACTGATGTCGGGTCGCTGGAGTCCATCACCGTCACCAACGGTGGGACTGGCTACCTCACCGCCGGCATGAAGAAGTTCCAGGACGAGCTGCCCGTCGCGTGCAACCCCGGCATCACCGGGGCCGGCTGCCCCGCCGTCGCCCAGGCGCTCGGTGCCGACGCTGCGACGGGTCCCGCCAACAAGTTCATCCCGCTGGCGGTCCCCGAGGCGAAGACGTACAACGGCAAGGCTGCCGACGAGTACGTGATCGGTCTCGTGCAGTACCGCACGAAGTTCTCGTCCGACCTCCCCGCCACCTTGGTGCGCGGGTACGTCCAGCTGTCGACCACTGCGGTCCCCGGCCAGGGCGTGGCGCTCTTCAACGAGCTCCAAAACGGTGACAAGCAGGCGATCGCCGGCTACACCGGCGTGACCGCGCCACAGTGGCTCGGCCCGATCATCGCAGCGACGAAGGACCGTCCCGTGCGGATCGTCTTCCGCAACCTGCTCCCGAAGGGGGCCGACGGCGACCTCTTCCTGCCGACCGACAGCTCGATGATGGGCTCCGGCATGGGCCCGATGGACATGGCGGCGCCGACGAACGACGGCACCGTGACCGACCAGGTCCGCAACCCGGAGTGCACCCAGGAGCCCAAGGGTGCCGGTTGCTTCAAGGACAACCGCGCCACCCTGCACCTCCACGGCGGGACGACGCCATGGATCAGCGACGGGACGCCGCACCAGTGGATCACCCCCGCCGGCGAGAGCACCACGTGGCCTCAGGGCGTCAGCGTGCAGAACGTCCCCGACATGCTGTCCGACCCGAGCGTCCCCACGTCGCCGGCGGTCTGTGTCGCCAAGGACGACGGATGCTCGACCTTCTACTACACCAACCAGCAGAGCGCGCGGCTGATGTTCTACCACGACCACGCTTGGGGCATCACCCGGCTCAACGTGTATGCCGGTGAGGCTGCGGGCTACACCATCACCGACAACGCCGAGAAGGCGCTCGTGAACGCAGGCCTGATCCCGACCGCCGCAGACACCCTGCCGCTCATCGTCCAGGACCGCACCTTCGTGCCCGGGGCAGCGCAGCTGAAGGACACGGTCGACGGGAACGGCAACGTCACGGCATACGGCCAGGACCCGACGTGGGACGAGAGCCGGTGGGGCACCAAGGGCAGCTTCTGGTACCACCACGTCTACATGCCTGCGCAGAACCCGGGTGACCCCGGTGGCATGAGTGCCTATGGCCGCTGGATGTACGGACCGTGGTTCTGGCCGCCAGCCACCGGCACCACCTTCGGACCGATCGCGAACCCGTACTACGACCCGAACTGCAACCTCGACGACCCGTCGACCTGGCAGTACCAGACCGACCCGTTCTGCGAGCCGGAGCAGATCCCCGGGACTCCCAACGTGTCGGCCGGCATGGAACAGTTCAACGACACCCCGATCGTCAACGGCGTCGCCTACCCGACCGTCACCCTGCAGCCGAAGACCTACCGGATGCGGATGCTCAACGCCGCGAACGACCGGTTCTTCAACTTCCAGTGGTACACGGCCGACCCCGACCCGGCCAACGGCAACGGTCAGAGCGAGGTCAAGCTCAAGGCTTCGGAACTCGCTGCGGCACAGACGGACCCCGTCGTTTCGCCCACACCTGAAGGTGCGAACAACGACGCCTATGGTCCCGACTGGGTGCAGATCGCGAGCGAAGGCGGATTCCTGCCGGCTCCCGCGGTCATCGACGGACAGCAGCCGACGACGTGGATCACCGACCCGACGCGCTTCGACGTCGGCAACGTCGACAAGCACTCGTTGCTGCTCGCTCCCGCGGAGCGCGCCGACGTCGTCGTCGACTTCTCGAAGTTCGCGGGGAAGACCCTGATCCTCTACAACGACGCGCCCGCCGCCTTCCCGGCACGCGTGCCGTCCTACGACTACTACACGGGCGGACCGGACCTCAGCCCCGCGGGTGCGCCCAGCACCCTGCCCGGCTACGGACCCAACACCCGCACCGTCATGCAGGTCAAGATCGCGGCCGCGACCCCGGCCAAGGCCTTCAACGTCACCGCACTCGCCGACGCCTTCAAGCACCAGGCGAACGGATCCGGCGTCTTCGAGTCCGGCCAGCACCCCGTCATCGTCGGGCAGGCTGCCTACAACTCGGCGTACGGCACGACCTTCGCCGCGAGCAGCAACTGCAACGTCAAGACCAGCAACGTCCAGAAGTGCGACGGCCTCGTGCGCGTCAACGACACAGGCACGTTCGGCTTCAACACCCTCGCGGCCCCGGCCACGAAGATGACGATGGGACTGGAACCCAAGGCGATCCACGACGAGATGAACTCGACGACCTTCGACGAGTACGGGCGCATGCAGGCGAACCTCGGGGTCGAGGCCCAGCCTCCGACGCCGGGTGCCCAGAACGTGACGCTCTACCCCTACGTCAACCCGTCGACCGAGCTCATCGACGGCACCAACCTGCCGCCGGCGGACGTCAAGGTCACTCCGATCACCGACGCCAAGGACGGGACGCAGATCTGGCGGTTCACCCACAACGGTGTGGACACGCACCCGATCCACTTCCACCTCTACGACGTGCAGGTGCTCAACCGGGTCACGTGGGACAACATCATCATCCCGCCGGACGCGAACGAGCTCGGGTGGAAGGACACCGTCCGGATGAGCCCGCTCGAGGACACCATCGTCGCACTGCGGCCGGTGGTCCCTCAGGTGCCCTTCGAGGTGCCGAACGCCATCCGACCGCTCAACCCCATGATGCCGATCAACTCCACGGTGGGCTTCAACAACATCGACCCGCAAGGCAACCCGACCGGCACCATCGTCAACTCCCTCGTGAACTTCGGCTGGGAGTACGTCATCCACTGCCACATCCTCAGCCACGAGGAGATGGACATGATGCGGCCGGAGTCGCTGGCGCTCCCGCCGAACAAGGCCACCTGGCCGCCCACGGGAGCTGCGGTGGTCACAGGCAACGGCAACAACCGCCACGTGACTCTGACCTGGAACGACAACTCGATCAACGAGACCTCGTTCCTCGTCCAGCGGACCTCTGACGGGACGACATGGTCCGACGTAGGGACGGTCGTCGCCCCGCTAAACCAGGCCAACGTCCACCAGACGCGTACCCTGACCGACTCGACGTCGAGCCCGACAGCGGCCTACCTCTACCGCGTCGTCGCGCTCAACACCGTCGGCTACGGTGCCGAGTTCCCGAGCCTGTCGGCGAAGTCGATGTCGGCCACCCTCGGGGTCAACGCGCCGGTGGCGCCGACGAACCTGACCGCAACGCTGCAGGCCGGTCCGAGGGTGAGCCTGACGTGGCGTGACAACGCCACGAACGAGTCCGGCTTCGTGGTCGAGCGGGCCACCAACGGGGGCGCGTTCGCTCCGATCGCAACCCCGCCCGCTCGCGCCAACACGGGCACCGTGACGATGACGGACAACTCGGTGTCGCCCGGCAACACCTACGACTACCGGGTGAGGGCCGTCAACGTGGCCGGCACGTCGGTGCCGAGCAACGCTGTCACCGTGCCGGTGCTGGCCCCCGGACAGCCCGCAATCACGACGGGCACGGCCGTCCGGGCCGGATCCAACGAGAGGGCAACCCTGACCTGGGGCGACGTCAGCAACGAGACGAGCTACGTCGTCCAGTGGAGCACATCGAGCACCTTTGCGACGGTCTCCGGCCAGTCGGCGGCCCTGCCCGCCAACACCACCACCTACACGACGGGAAACATCAGCCGGCAGGCCTGGTTCTTCAGGGTGCGCGCCGTGAACGTCGTAGCGACGGTGGACTCGGCACCGTTCACGGTGGCTGCGGCGCCGTGACGCGGCTCTAGCAGATCGAGCAGCAGTGAGGGCCCGCAGTCGCGGGTCCTCACTGCTGCTCGGGTGCTGCTCCGGACGACCGGTCAGCGCAGGGCAGTCCCCGCGTGGGCGATGCAGGTCCGAGCCGTGGGCCTGGCGCACAGCCGCTCATCGGGGATCGACTCTCCACACACCTCGCACCGTCCGTAGCCGCCGTCGGCGATCCGCTGCAGCGCGGCGTCGATCTCGTCGAGGTGCCGCTCCGCCTGCTCGATGAGGGCGCCGATCTGGGTGCGTTCGTAGGCGATCGTCGAGCCCTCGGGGTCGTGCTCGTCGTCGGCGATGTTCGCCTCGGACGCCTCGACGACGTCGGCGAACTCCCGGCGCAGCCCGGTGAGGCGCTCGACCTCGGTGGCCCGGTCCGCGGTCAGCTCTGCCGCCTGGGCGGCCGTCTTCGTGCTCATGTCTCCATGGTCCTCCGGTTCGGTCGGGCCGGCCGGGTCGAGTGGTGCACCACACCCTCTCGGCGCCTGGAGGACCCTTCCCGCGCTGGCGCACCGGCAACGGTGTCCCCGATGTCACGGCATGGGCGACCCGTCCCACGACATCGGCACGGATCTGCTGCACGGCGTATCAGCCGAGGGCTCAAGGCGTTCCGACCTGTGACGGGTGCCGACCGGGCAGCCAAGTGCGAGGGAGCAGGCCGTGACGGACGGACGAGCGCACAGCAGCGCCTACGGCTTGGCCTGGGTCGCCGGACTGGCGGTGCTCGCGTGGGGAGGGCTCGGTCTGACCGGGGTCCAGGGAGCGCCGCGTAGCGTCCACGGCGTCGGAGCGGCGTCCTCGGTCGGCGACACGCCGCCGCCGCGCGGGCTCCGTCTCGAGGGTGGCCCGAACGCCGAGGGGTGGTATGCCGCCCCGACCCGCTACCGCTGGGCGGCTCAGGACCGCGACGGCGGGATCGCCTGGTGCCAGAGCGGATCCGTCGTCGCCGTCGACACGGCAGTGCCGCGCACCGTCTACGGCACGTGTGCGGACGGCGTGGGGCGCTCGGCGTCCTACCTCGGCTTCTCCTACCGCTACGACGGCACGCCGCCGACCCTCGACCCGGTGGCCACCCCGGCGGTCGTCCAGCGCCACGGCGTCGTCGTCGCCGTGCCCCGGGCGACCGACGCGCTGTCGGGCGTCGCCCGCCAGAGCTGCAACGGAGATCGGGCGCCGAGCACCCGCCGTCTCGGACCGCACACCGTCACGTGCCTCGTGCGGGACCGTGCCGGCAACCTCGCCACGGCGAGGGTGTCCTACCTCGTCGTCGACCACCGGCTCCGCGACGGCTGAGCGTCCTCGACGGATCGCCCCGCGCACCCGGCAGGATGGGCCCCATGAGCGACCCCAGAGGAGTGGTCTTCCCACTCGACCCGACGTCCGGACGCCGCAGCACGACCGCCACCGGACGTGCCGTGGTGGCCGACGCCCTGCGCGGTGTCGACCCGGTCGGCGCGGCCTCCGCCGAGCGCGAGACGAACTGGCGCCAGGGCTACCTCCCCCACTTCCGGCGTCTCGTCGAGGCCGGGGTGGCGGTCCCGGGTGCCGCGCAGGCCATTGCCACGAGCGGGCTCGACTCCCTGCACGAGCGCATGCGCTGGGCCTCCGACGACGGCGACCGACCGCTCGAGACGGCCGTCGCCCCCGACGAGAGCGTGACCCCGCTCGGCTCCGAGACCGTGCGCGGCACCGGCGTCCCCGACCGCACCCTCTCCGTGCCGTATGCCGGAGAGCGCCTCTCGGGTGACGCGCTGCGCCGTCGTCTCGACCTCTGGGTCGAGGCCGGGACCATCGAGCCCACGTGCGCCGAGGCAGTCGGTCTCGTCATCGACAACCCCGACTGGCTCGACCTCACCGACCGCACCGTCGTCGTGCTCGGAGCCGCTGCCGAGATGGGCCCGTTGCGCTCGCTGCTGCGCTGGGGCGCCGACGTCGCCGCCGTCGATCTGCCGCGAAAGGAGCTGTGGGACAGGCTGATCGGTGACACGCGACGGCTCGCAGGGTCGATGACCGTCCCGGTGCGCCCCGGTGACGAGCCGCTCGACGCGCGCGCCGGTGGAGACCTCGTCCACGACCTCGGCGCCGTGACCCGGTGGGTCGAGGGCCTGGACGGCCCCCTCGCCATCGGCAACTACGTCTACGCGGACGGCGAGACCAACGTCCGCGTCTCGATGGCCGTCGACGCCCTGACCCGACGGGTCGTCGAGGTGAAGGGTCGCGACGACGTCGCCCTCGCGTTCCTCGCCACCCCGACCGATGTCTTCGCCGTCCCCGGTGCCGCCGTCGAGCGCTCCGTCGACAGCTATGCCCACCGGCGCACGTCCAAGGTGCTGCGGGTGCCTTTGCGCACCGTGAGCGGTGGACGGCTGCTCCGCCGCAACTACGTGCCCGGCCAGGACCCCGGCATCAACGACAGCGTCGTGCTCCAGCAGGGACCCAACTACCTGCTCGCCAAGCGTCTCCAGCGGTGGCGGGCGACGGCATACCGCGCCGACGGGGGCCTCGTGTCGCTCAAGGTGGCCCCGCCCACGCGCACCCGCTCCGTCGTCAAGAACCGAGCGCTCGCCGCGGCCTACGCCGGCGCCCACCGCTTCGGGATCGAGGTCTTCGAGCCCGGCACGGCCAACACGCTCATGGCCGCCCTGCTCGTCCACGACCTTCGCACCGGCTCGCCGGCTCAGCCGACGGCCTGGCAGGACGAGGCGTACGCCGCCGCGCACGGAGGCCTGTGGACCGCCGCCTACGACCCGCGCAGCGCCCTCGGGATCGCCGCGCTCCTCGGGGTGGCGTCGGCCCGCTGAGGGCGCGCGCCCGGGGCTCCCGGACGCGTCGCCGGGCCGTCGCGGGGTCGTCGCGGGGTGAGGCCTTGGTCGCACTCGTGCCCGGGGAGTTGGCGCGCGCGTCCCCGAGGCTCGATGCTGTGTCCCATGGGTGAGCGAGTGGCGCAGCAGCCGCGCGTGGACGACCGGTCGCCGGAGCGCGGGCTCGGCGGCACCATCGGCGCGCCCCGCACCCTCATCCCGGCGCTGCTGGCGGCCATCGCCTACGTCGACCCCGGCAACTTCGGCGTCAACATCACCTCCGGGGCCGAGCACGGCTACACGCTCGTGTGGGTCGTCGTCTTCGCGAGCTGCTCGGCCATGGTCATCCAGTACCTCGCCGCCAAGCTCGGCATGGCCTCCGGCAAGAGCCTCGCCGAGCACAGCGCCGAGCGCTTCCCGGGTGTCGGCCGGCTGCTGCTCTGGGCGCAGGCCGAGCTCGTCGTCATCATGACCGACCTCGCCGAGGTCGTCGGCGGCGCCATCGCGCTCAAGCTCCTCTTCGGCATGCCCCTCATGGCCGGGGCCGTCTGCGTGGCCCTCTTCAGCCTCGTCGTCCTCGCCCTCAAGGTCCGCGGCCGCAGCCACTTCGACTCCGTCGTGCTCGTGCTGCTCGTCGTCATCATCGGGTCGCTGCTGTGGCAGGTGCTCGTCGCGGACGTCGACCGGGTCGCGTTGCTGCGCTCGGTCGTGCCCGGGCCGCTCGACTCCTCGGCGGCCCTGCTCGCGGTCGGCATCGTCGGCGCCACGGTGATGCCGCACGCCCTGCACTTCCACTCGGCCGCGTCGCGCGGTCATGACGACGGCACCGAGGCCAGCCACGCCGAGCGGCTGCGTAGCGGCCGCCGCACGGTGCGCAGCGTCGTCATCGCCATGACGATCGCGGGGGCCGCCAACATCAGCCTCGTCGTCTTCGCGGCAGCCCTCCCCTCGGAGGCGGGCGCGAGCATCGAGACGGCGTATGCCGCCCTGGCGGCCAACGCGGGTCAGATCGCCGCGACGATGCTGGCCGTCGCGCTCCTCGCGTCGGGTCTCGCCTCGACCCTCGTCGGCGTCCAGACCGGCGACGTCGTCATGCAGGGCTTCGGCCGCCGGCCCATCGCGCCACTCCTGCGCCGGATGCTCGCCGTCGTGCCGACGCTCGTCATCCTCGGCCTCGGCGTCGAGCCGACGAACGCGCTCGTCTGGAGCCAGGTCGTCCTGTCGTTCGCGCTGCCGGGCACGCTCGTGCCGCTCCTGCTCTTCACCCGCGACCGCCGGATCATGGGCGTGCTCGTCAACCACCGCCTGACCACGGCCGTCGCCGTGCTCATCACCGCCGTCATCGTCGGCCTCTGCGGCTACCTCGTCGCCACCGGCTTCTGACCCACCCCCGCACGCCGGTCGAGTGAGCGCCCCGTCCCACTCGAGTGGCCTCGTGGCCCCACCCGCCACACCCGGGGAGGGGACCTCCCCCTCGAGTGGCCGCATGGCCCCACCCGCCGCACCCGGACAGGGGACCTCCCCCTCGAGTGGCCGCATGGCCCCACCCGTCCTGTGGCTGCTGGGGCACGTGAGGCGAGGGGGCCACTCGACCTGGGGCTGGTGTGACGGCGGGGCCACTCGACTGTGAACGAGCGCTCACTCGAGTGGGGCCGGGCGCTTACTCGAGCTGATGGGGTGGAGCGGGGTGCGGAAGGGGTGTGGCGGACGGCACTCGGCGGGACGGCATACGGCCTCGGGTCCCGCGAGGGACCGTGTGGGAGAGTGGCGCACGAACCGCTGCGACGTCGCGTGAGGAAGGTGAGCATGGCCCGTCTCGTCCCTCCGGGTGCCCGCGAGCTGCCCGCGCTGACCGAGCTGCGTCTCGAGGTGCGCGCCTTCCTCGCCGAGCAGGTCGCGGCCGGCGCGTTCGTGCCGCACGTCGACACGTGGCTGACCCGCTGGGACCGCGACTTCACCCGCGAGCTCGGGCGGCGCGGCTGGCTCGGCATGGTCATCCCGACGGAGTACGGCGGCCAGGGACGCACCTTCCTCGAGCGCTTCGTCGTCACCGAGGAGCTGCTCGTCGTCGGGGCTCCCGTCGCGGCCCACTGGATCGCCGAGCGCCAGATCGGCCCGTCGCTGCTGCGCTACGGCACCGAGGAGCAGAAGCAGGCGTTCCTGCCCGGGATCAGCCGCGGCGAGGTCGTCTTCGGCATCGGGATGAGCGAGCCGGACTCGGGCTCCGACCTCGCGAGCGTCCGCACGCGCGCCGAGCGGGTCGACGGCGGCTGGCGGCTCACCGGCACCAAGGTGTGGACCTCCGGCGCCCACGAGGCCGACGCGTTCTTCGCGCTCGCCCGGTCGGCGCCGCTCGACCCGGCCCACCGCCACGAGGGGCTGAGCCAGTTCATCGTCGACCTCCGGGCGCCGGGCGTCACGATCCGCCCGATCATCTCGATGGGCGGCGACCACCACTTCAACGAGGTGCACCTCGACGGCGTCCTGATCCCCGACGACCGCGTGCTCGGGGAGGTGGGGGAGGGGTGGTCGCAGGTCACGTCCGAGCTCGCCCACGAGCGCAGCGGGCCCGAGCGCGTCCTGTCCACCTTCCAGCTCCTCGCCGCCGCCGCGCAGGCCATGGACGACGGCCGCCTGCCCACCGACCCGGGCCTGGGCCGCCACGTCGCCCGGGTCGCGGCCCTGCACCACATGTCGTTCGCCGTCTCGACCGCGCTCGAGAACGCCGAGGACGCCGACACCGCAGCCGCGGTCGTCAAGGTGCTCGGGACGACGGGCGAGGGCGACATCGCCGACTACGTCGACACGCTGACCGCGACGGGCTGGGCCCTCGACGAGGAGCTCGACACGCTCCTGCACGCGGCGATCCTCCAGCGTCCCGGCTTCACGCTCCGTGGCGGCACCAACGAGATCCTCCGCGGCGTCATCGCCCGCGGTCTGGGGATGCGCTGATGACCGACCTCCGCGACCTCGCCGCCCCCACGACGCCGGACCCCGACCTCGTCGCGGTCCTCACCGACCTCTTCGCCGACTACCGCGCCACCCGCGCGACGCCCACCGCCGTCGTCGACCTCGACCGCGGCCTGTGGCAACGGCTCGAGGACCTCGGCCTGACCCGCCTCACGGGCACGGAGTCCGCCGGCGGCAGCGGCGGAGGCTGGGTCGATGCCGCGGCCCTGCTCGGCCTCGCCGCCGGGGCCGCCGCCCCGGTGCCGCTCGCCGAGCACGACGTGCTCGGCGGCTGGCTCCTCGAGGCGGCCGGGCTGCCCAACGACGGTGGCCTGCGGACCGTATGCCGTCCCGACCCGTCCGGGGTCGCCCTCAACGTCACGTGGGCGCGCGACGCGAGCAGCATCGTGGCCCTCTGGGAGGACCGTGACCAGTGGCGGGTCGCCGACGTGCCGATCGACCGGGTCGGCGTCGAGGAGCGCCGCAACCTGGCCGGGGAGCCCAGTGACACGGTCGAGTTCGACCTCGACGACCTCGAGGCCGGCACCGTGGTGGACCACGCGATCGGCGAGCAGTTCCACCTCCGCGGGGCGCTGGCCCGCTCGGCCCAGGTCGTCGGGGCCATGGAACGCGTCGTCGACGTCGTCCTCGAGCACGTGCGCGAGCGCGAGCAGTTCGGCCGACCGATCGGGCGGTTCCAGGCGGTGCAGCACCTCGTGTCCGACATCGCCTGCGAGACGGCCCTGGCCCGTGCCGCCACCGACGCCGCCGTCGCCCGGGCGGCCGCGTCCGACTGGACCGACCCCGGGATGCTCTTCGCCGTCGGCGTCGCCAAGTCGTGCGTCGGGCACGCCGCCTCGGTCGTCGTCCGTGGCTCGCACCAGGTGCTCGGGGCGATCGGCACGACCCTCGAGCACGATCTGCACACCCTGACCCGCCCGATCCTCGCCCGGCGCAGCGAGTACGGCTCGCTCCAGGACTGGGACGAGACCCTCACGGCGCTCGCCTCGTCGGCCGGCCACGACCGTCTCTGGACCCTCATCACGACGGGCCGTGCCAAGACGCAGCGCGCCCGCTGAAGACCCTCACGCACCTGAACCGCCGGCCTGGCTGGCAGGCAAGGAGATTCGCCGCATGACCGAGATCCGCTACGACGTGACCGACGGCGTCGCGCTCATCACCCTCGACGCGCCCGAGCGCCGCAACGCGCTCTCCGTCGAGATGTCGCGCGCGCTCATCGATGCCGCCCGCACGGCCGAGGCCGACGACGAGGTCGGCGCCGTCGTCGTCACGGGCGGGGCCCATTTCTGCGCGGGAGCGGTCCGCAGCGTCCTCGCCGACACGGGTCGTGACCCCGTCGAGGACGAGGCCTACCGCAACCTCGAGACCGTCTATGCCGCCTTCACGACGATCGGCGCGGTCGCCGTCCCGACCGTCGCGGCCGTGCGCGGCGCCGCGGTCGGCGCCGGCCTCAACCTCGCGCTCGCCACCGACCTGCGCATCGTCTCGCGCACGGCCCGGCTGCTCCCCGGCTTCGCCCAGATCGGCATCCACCCCGGTGGCGGCCACTTCACGCTCATCAACCGCGTCGCCGGGCGCGAGGCCGCCGCGGCCCTCGGTCTCTTCGGCGACGAGGTCGACGGCGACCGCGCGGTGGCGCTGGGTCTCGCCTGGGCGGCATACGACGACGGTGACGTGCTGGACGAGGCGATGGCGATCGCCGGACGCGTCGCCAAGGACCCGGCGCTCGCCCGACGGACGGTCGCGAGCTTCCGCCGCGAGACGGCGCCCGGGGGTCTGCCCTGGGACGTCGCCGTCGAGCTCGAGCGCTCGCCGCAGATGTGGTCGCTGCGCCGCAAGCACGGGGTGTGAGGCACGCCTCACCACGAAACGGGCATTTCGGATCCTCCGGGGTCGTGGTGCAAGGATGGGGAAGTTGGCCGTCCCCCACCGCGAAGGAGCACCAGTGCTGGCGTCCTACCGACCTCTCTTCGAGGTACCGGGGGCACGCGTCTTCATCACCGGCGGGCTGATCGCCCGCTCGGCAGGCTCGATGTTCGCCGTGTCCGTGGTCGCGATGGTCGCGGCACGCACCGGCTCCTACGCGCTCGCCGGAGCCGTGGTGGCGGTCGGCATGGTCTCCCTGGCGCTCTGTGCGCCCTTCCTCGGCCGGCTCGTCGACCGCTACGGCCAGCGCCGGGTCGCCATCCCCTTCTTCCTCTGGTCGGGCTTCTGGGTCGTCATGACCCTGCTCGTCTCGATGCGGGGGTGGCCGTCGTGGCTGCTCTTCATCACCTTCCCGCTGTGCGGGGCCATCCCGAACCTCGGCACGATGGCCCGCGCCCGGTGGTCGCACATCTTCGCCGACGACCCGAAGAACCTCCACGCGGCGATGTCGTTCGAGCAGGTCATGGAGGAGGTCACCTTCGTCATCGGCCCGGTCCTCGCGATCTGGCTCTCGACGACGCTCTTCCCCGAGGCCGGCTTCGCCTTCGCCGCGCTCGCCTACACGGTGGGCGTCCTGACCTTCATCTCGGCGCGCTCGACCGAGCCACCGGTCGTCCCGCACCACGAGCGCCCGACCGAGCACGCCTACACCGTGCCGGGCCTCATCCCGCTCGCCTTCATCATGGTGATGACGGGCGCGATCTTCGGCGTCAACGAGGTCGTGACGCTCGCCGTCGCCCAGGAGGCGGGTGCCCCGAGCGCCGCCGGCGCCATCCTCGCGTTGTATGCCGTGGGGTCGGCCTCCGCGGGCCTCGTCTTCGGGCACGTCTCGCACGGCCGCAGCCTCGTCAAGCTCCTCATCGCCGGGACGTTCGGGATGGCGGTCCTCGAGATCCCGGTGCTCTTCGCCGGCAACCTCTGGATCCTCGCCGGTCTCATGCTCGTCGCGGGCATGGCCACCGCGCCCACCCTCATCACGACGATGAACCTCATCGAGCGCATCGTCCCCAAGGCCCAGCTCAACGAGGGCATGACGATCGTGCTCACGGGCCTGATCATCGGGATCGCCGCCGGCTCCGCCGTGTCCGGCACCGTCGTCGACCACGTCGGCCCGCAGCACGGCTACTGGGTCGCGATCATCGCCGGCGGCTTTGCCTTCGTCATGGCCCTCGGCACGCGCGCGTTCCTCACCCGCCGCGAGCTGCACGACCTCCGCTGACCCGAGCCCACGGCATACGTCCTCCGGCTCGAACCGTCGAAAGGCCACGTTTCGCGGGTGCCACCACGTCGAAAGGCCACTTCTCTGACGAGAAGTGGCCTTTCGAGTGCTACGAGGCCACAGATCGTGGCCTCTCGACGGTTGAGCTGGGCGGAGCCCCTGGCTCAGTGGCCTGCGGGGGCCACCACGACGTCCTCGTCCTTCGCCGGGGCCGCCTGGCCGGGCTTGGGGCCGAGGTCGATGTTCGGCAGGAAGAGCGTCGCGATGAACGCGAAGACGAGCACCCCGGCCGCGACGACGAAGACGACCGACATGGCGTCGGAGAAGCCGACGAGGAACGGCTGCGCCAGGCGCGGGTCCAGCTGGTTGATGAACGAGCTGTCCGAAAGGGCTGCCCCGCCGACGCCCGCACCCGTGCCGCCGGACTGCTGCGCGGCCTGCAGCTGCTCGATGAACGCCTTGTTCGCGGCCGGGTCGCCGCCGGTCGGGTTGCGCAGGGCCGCCTGGAAGGCCGGCGTCGGCGCGATCGCCGTGAACGCCTCGGAGATCTTCGTGCCGGCCTGCGAGAAGAGGATCGACAGGAAGACCGCGGTGCCGAGCGTGCCACCGATCTGGCGCGTGAACGTCGCGGAGGACGTGGCCACGCCCATGTCGCGGCGGTCGACGGCGTTCTGCACGGCGAGGGTCAGCGGCTGGAAGTTGAAGCCCAGACCGATGCCGAAGAAGAACATCCCGATCATCGTCTTCCACAGCGGGGTGTCCGCGCCGACGAAGTGGAAGCCGTAGAGCGACAGGACGAGGATCGCCGCTCCCATGATGGGGAAGTGGCGGTAGCGACCGGTCCGGGAGATGAGCTGGCCCGAGATGATCGAGCCGGCCATGATCCCGAGGGTCATCGGGAGCAGCTGGAGGCCGGCCTGCGTCGGGCTCGACCCCTTGACGATCTGCAG
Source organism: Terrabacter sp. LjRoot27 (assembly GCF_964254175.1). NCBI lineage: Bacteria > Bacillati > Actinomycetota > Actinomycetes > Micrococcales > Intrasporangiaceae > Terrabacter > Terrabacter sp. LjRoot27. Next base: position 4,073,738 of record NZ_CAXUSS020000001.1, on the reverse strand, counting down.
GTAGAGCGGGATCGCGGCGAGACCGCCGAACATGCCCATGCCGATGAACACCGAGGCGACCGACGACGACGCGACGGTGCGGTTCGTGAAGAGCCGCAGCGGGATGAGTGCCTCCTCGCCCATGGCGCGCTCGAAGAGGAAGAACGCGACGAGACCCACGAGGCCGATGGCGTAGCAGGTGATGGACGTCGCCGAGTCCCAGCCCCACTCGCGGCCCTGCTCGGCCACGATGAGCAGCGGCACGAGCGCGACCGAGAGGCTGAGCGCTCCCCAGTAGTCGATGCGGTGGTCGAGGCGCGTGTGCTTGAGGTGCAGGGTGCGGGTCACGACGATGAGGGCCGCGACGGCGATCGGCACGTTGACGAGGAAGACCCAGCGCCAGCCGGTGACGCCGAGGATCGTCTCCTGGCCGGCGAAGAAGCCGCCGATGACCGGGCCGAGCACGCTCGAGGTGCCGAAGACGGCGAGGAAGTAGCCCTGGTACTTCGCGCGCTCACGCGGCGGCACGATGTCGCCGATGATGGCGAGCGCCAACGAGAAGAGGCCACCGGCGCCGATGCCCTGGACGGCGCGGAAGGCCGCGAGGGACGGGATCGACCACGCGAGCGTGCAGAGCATCGAGCCGAGCGTGAAGATCGTGATGGCGAAGATGAAGAGCTTCTTGCGCCCGTAGATGTCGCCGAGCTTGCCGTAGAGCGGCGTCGCGATGGTGCTCGTGATGAGGTATGCCGTCGTGACCCAGGCCTGTCCGGCGAGGTCGTTGAGGTCGTCGGCGATGACGCGCATCGCGCTCGCGACGATGGTCTGGTCGAGCGCGGCGAGGAACATCCCCATCATGAGCCCGACGAGGATGGTCAGGATCTCCTTGTGGGAGAGCACCGGTCGCGGGTCGGGGCCTGCACCGGCGGGTGAGTCCGCGGTCGCGTCGACGCGCGGCGGCTCGGCGGTGGTGTCGGACATGTCAGTCCTCTTTCTGCTTCTGGGCTCTGGTGGAGTCGAAGGGCATGGGGGGCGGCGCTGCACCCCGGGCCCGGAGGTTGGCGTCGAGCGCGTCGCCGAGCTCGCGGAGCCGGTCGACGAACTCCTCGGTGGCGGGGCCGTCCCAGTCGGAGAGCAGCCCCTGGAACCACGTGGCGCGGCTGGCCTGGATGCGGCCGACGGCCGCGCGGCCGTGCTCGGTCAGGGAGACGACCCAGGCTCGACCGTCGCTGGGGTCGGCGCTCTTCTCGAGCAGGCCGCTCGTGACGAGCGAGCTGACCTGGCGGCTCACGGTGGAGACGTCGTTGTGCAGCGTCGTCGCGAGCTCGGAGATGCGGACCGTGCCCTGGCCCGCGACGACGAAGAGCACGGGGTATGCCGTGACGTCCACGCCGTCCTCGAGCCGCGGGGCGGTGTGCTTGGCCGCGACGAGCAGCTTCTGGACGCGCAGGAGCCCGAGGAAGACGTCGTTCGCCTCGTCCTTGCTCACCGCCATCGCGTGCCCCCTCAGCCAACTACTTGCTTGCAGCACGCAAGTATTTGCCGGAGAGGCCCTGGTGTCAACTTGCATGTCGAAGGTTTGTCCAGCCATCGGATCCCCTCGCCACGCACGGGACTCATGTGGTTGTCTGTGGTCTCGCGCCCTCGGGGAGGTGCGAGGATGACTCACGCGCCCGAACCGTCCAGCAGTGTGCGGAATCGCCGGGCCAGATGTGCAGGGAGTGACATGACGAGCGACGTTCCCGTCGATCCGACGATCAACGACGCCTTCCGACAGATGTCGGCCCTGATCTACGCCGGGGCCGACGCCGGCTCGATCCACCAGTCGCTCGTCGACTCAGCCCACCGGCTCGTCGAGGGCTGCGACCGCGCCTCGCTCCTCGTGCGCACGCGCGACCGCTACGTCACGGCCGCCAGCACCGACGACATCGCCCGGCGCATCGACCAGATCGAGCTCGAGGTCGGCGAGGGCCCCTGCGTCGACGCCATCGTCTCCGAGGCCTACCAGCACGACGCCGACCTCACGGACGCCAAGACCCCGTGGCCGCGCTTCACCGAGCGCATCGTCGCCGAGACGCCGGTCCGGTCGGCCATCGGCTACCGCCTCCTCCTCGAGGGGGACAAGGTCGGTGCCCTCAACCTCTTCTCGGACACCCCCGGCGGACTCACCTCGAAGTCGGCCGACGTCGGTGCCGTCATCGCCTCGTTCGCCTCGGTCGCGCTCATGGCGATCCGGGCGCGCGAGGAGGCGGCGACCCTGCGACAGGGGCTGACGAGCAACCGCGAGATCGGCAAGGCCGTCGGGCTGCTCATGGCCGCGCACCACATCACCGGCCAGGAGGCGTTCGAGCTGCTGCGCAGCACCTCGCAGGAGCTGAACATGAAGCTGGCCCAGGTGGCCTCGCAGGTGATCGAGGGCCAGGAGTCGCAGTTCGGCCACGCCGGCCCGGGTGGCGGCGCCACCGCGGACTCGCAGGTCTGACCGGGCCGGCTCCCGGCTCACGGGCGCATCCCGGAGGGGCCCACGAACGACGAGTGGCCCCGACGCGCCTCACGGGCGTCGGGACCACTGGACGGAGCTGCGGAGGGTCAGGCCGAGGCCATGCCCTCCGCGGACAGCTGGCGGCGCAGCTCGTCGAGCGTGCGGCGGAGCAGACGGCTCACCTGCATGGCGCTGAGCCCCATGGACTCGGCGATCTCGGCCTGCGTCATGTCGCCGCCGAACCGGAGCTCGACGAGCTTCTGGTCCCGGGCGGGCAGCCGCCCGAGGGCCGTGCGCACGACGATGCTCTCGTCGAGCGCCGGGTCGGACCCCGAGTCGCCTCGCGCGTCGATCAGGTCGAGGACCGGGCGGCCCCCGTCCGCCGTCGTCGCGTCGAGGGAGGCCGGGCGCAGGTTGGTCGCCGCGACCTGGGCCTCCTTGACGGCGTCGAGCGTGATGTCGAGCTCGTCGGCGAGCTCGCCGACGTCCGGGTCGTGGCCGAGTCGCTGCTCGAGCCGTGACCTCGTGTCGGTGACGAGCTGGCGTCGCTCCTGCAGCTCGCGCGGCGGGCGGACGAGCCAGCCGTGGTCGCGGAAGTGGCGGCGCAGCTCACCGGTGATGGTGGGCGTCGCGTAGGCGCCGAACTCGGTCGGCTTGGACAGGTCGAACCGCTGGAGCGCCTTGAGCAGTGCGAGGAACGCGACCTGCTCGAGGTCCTCTCGGTCGAGGCCCTTGCCCGAGTAGCGGTGGGCGAGAGAACGGGCGAGCGGCATGTGCAGCACGGTCACGGTCTCGAGGGCGGTGGCGCGCTCGGACGACGAGTCCGACGTGCGCAGGGTCTTGATGAGCTCTCTGGTTCGCGCATCCTTGCGCGGACCCACGGATGGGTCGGTCATTTCAACTCCGATGGATCGGATCCCCGATGCGGCGCTGGCTTGACCGACTACCAATGACGCTAGGCCGTTGCCCCCATATACACAAGGTGGACTTCGACCCCGTCGAGGGGTCCGGAGGTGTATACGCGGGCGCGAGCAGCGCGGAGCCCGCGGGTGTTCCCGAAGGGGAGGGCTGCCGACAGGCGCAAGGCCTCAGTGCGTGACGACGACGAGCGCCTCGAGCACCCGCCGGGCGATCTCCTCGTCACCGGTGACGGTGTAGTGGATCTCGTCGACCCCACGCCGTCCGGCAGCGCGTCTCGTCAGCGCATCTGTCGTGAGGTGGATCGACGTGACGTCGAGCTGCTCCTCGCCCTCGGGTCGGTCGTTTCCGCTGAAAAGCGCTTCCCCGTAAGGGCGCCCATCGTCGCCGGTGATGATGCGCACCCCACCGCGCGCGACGACGGGACCGCTCACGTCGAGCACGACGGCATGGCCGGCGCCGATGCCGGCGACGCGCGAGGCGATGCGCGGGAGGGCGGCGAGGATGTCGGCGGTGAAGACCGCGGCGCTCGCGGAGTCGAGGTTGCCGGGGCGGTCGAGGGCGGCGCGGAGGTCCTGCTCGTGCACCCAGGCATCGACGATGCGGCGGTGCAGGTGTTGGCCGAACGTCGTCTCGGGGCCGAAGAAGCCGCCGATCACGGTGTCGACGTCGGCGTCCGACGCGCGCAGGTCGGCGACGCGCTGCGGGTGGAACTCGGCGAGCTCGGCCACGACCTCGCGCCCCGACATCCCGCGCCGGGCCTCGACGTCGACCTCGACGTAGCGGGCGAAGTCGCTGTGGACGTGCGGGTAGTCCGGGACGTCGACCTGCGGACGGGGCATCCCGGCGAAGGACTTCTCGGCTCCGACGATGTGGGCGATCTGGTCCTTGACGGTCCAGCCGGGGCACTCCGTCTGGATCTCGAAGTCCTCGTCTCGGCAGGAGTGCCCGAGGTCGATGATCGACTGCACGGAGTGGTCGAACGCGTCGATCAGTCCGTTGCGGTCGTCGGGGGCGGCCGGGTGCATGGGCATGTCATCAGACTACTTACCCTTGAGGCATGCCAACCCTGCAGCGAGACGGTCTCGCCGGTCCGCGGACGGGTCCCGCCTCCCCGCGGTCCGGTGGCGTCGCGGCGGTCCTCGCCGGCGTCGTCGTCGTCGGCCTGCTCGCGAGCCTCGTCGCTGCCCGGTACACCGGCGCAGCCGCCCCGCTGCCCGGCGGTCTGACCGACGCGGGCCCGGTCGTGCGCTGGGCGCTGCCGCTCGTCCGGGTCGTCCACGACGTCGCCGCCTCGCTCACCATCGGCTCGCTGCTCCTCGCCGCGACGATGATCCCGGGCCGCACCCGCGCCGAGAGCGCCGCGCTCGACGAGCCGCGCCGCACGGCGGCCTTCCGGGTCGCCACGTCCGCGGCGTTCGTCTGGGCCGTGGCCGGGGCCGTCGGCGTCGTCTTCACGTTCGCGGACGCCGCGGGTATGCCGCTCAGTGACCCCCTCTTCGGCCGCAACCTCACCGGGTCGGTGTGGTCGATCGAGCCGCTCCGGGTGGGGCTCATCAGCACGGTCGTCGCGTTCGTCGTCGCATCCGTCGCCGCCGTGGGCCGTTCCCGCGCGGTGGCTCTGGCACTGACCGTCGTCTCGGCGTTCGGCCTGCTCGTCCTCGGCCTCGCAGGCCACGCGGGCGGCTCCGCCGACCACGAGACCGCCGTCAACGCCATCGCCGCCCACCTGCTGAGCGCCGCCGTCTGGGTCGGTGGCCTCCTCGCGCTCATCGTGCTGCGCCGTCCCCTCGGCGATGCCCTGGGCGTCGTCGCGCGCCGCTACTCGACCGTCGCCCTCTGGTGCTTCGTCACGCTCGGGGTCTCCGGGGTCATGTCGGCGACGACCCGGCTCGGGTCGTGGTCCGACCTGGCCACGCCCTACGGCGTCCTGGTCCTCGTCAAGGTGCTGGCGTTCGCGGTCCTGGGCGTCGCCGGCGTCTGGCACCGGCGTGTCACCCTCGACCGCATCGACGCGACCGGCACCTCAGGCGCAGGCACGTCGGGCACGGACGCCTCGGGCGCCGACGCCCTGCGGGGACTCCGGGGGCGGCTCTTCGTGCGCCTCGCGGTCGCCGAGTCCCTCGTCATGGCGCTGGCCTTCGGTGTCGCGACCGCGCTCGCGCGCAGCGAGCCCCCCGTGCCCGAGACGGTCTCCGACCCGAGCGCCGCGCTCTCGCTGACCGGCTACCCCGCACCTGCCGCCCCGACGGCAATGTCGTGGCTCACGGCCTGGCGGGTCGAGTGGCTGTTCCTCGCCACGGGCCTGCTCGCGATCGGGCTCTACGTCGCCGGCGTCGTGCGCCTGCGCCGCCGCGGCGACGCCTGGCCGGTGATGCGCACGCTCAGCTGGGTCGTCGGCTGGCTGCTCTTCCTCTATGCCACCAACGGGGTGCTCGGCATCTACGGCCGGGTCGCCTTCTCGTGGCACATGACGCTGCACATGCTCGAGGCGATGGTCGTCCCGATCTTCCTCGTGCTCGGTGCGCCGGTGACGCTCGCGCTGCGCACCGTCCGGCCGCGCCGGGACGGCACGCTGGGCCCGCGCGAGATGCTCCTCTCGCTCGTCCACTCGCGGTTCCTCGCCGTCGTCGGCAACCCGGTCTTCGCGGCCGTCCTCTTCTTCATGAGCCTCGTCGTCTTCTACTGGACGGGCCTGTTCCAGCTCGCCCTGCAGACGCACACGGGGCACCTGCTCATGACCGCCCACTTCGTCCTCACGGGCTACCTCTTCGCGTGGGTGCTCGTCGGGGTCGACCCCGGCCCCAAGCGCTGGAGCCCGGCGCTGCGCCTCGTCGTGCTCTTCGCGACGATCTCCTTCCACGCCTTCTTCGGCGTCGCGATGATCAGCGGCACCACCCTGCTCGGCGGCGACTTCTTCGAGACGATCAAGATCCCCTGGGTCACGGACCCTCTCGCCGACCAGCGCTACGGCGGCGGTGTCGCGTGGGCCATCGGCGAGCTGCCCAGCCTCGTGCTCGCGCTCACCGTCGCCCTGCAGTGGTTCCGCACCGACAGTGCGGAGTCGGTGCGGCAGGACCGCCGGGCCGACCGTGACGGCGATGCCGAGCTCACGGCATACAACGAGCGGCTGGCCGCGCTCGCCCGCCGTGACGAGGGCCGCCGGCGCTGACCCGCGCACCCGACCTTGCTACTACGACCTGTAGTATCGAGGTCGAGGAGGCCGCATGTCGCAGCGAACGTCGAATCCCCGGTGCCCGGTCCGGCTCGGTGAGCCGTGCACCCTGTGCTTCCCGGGGGCGAGCGGACCGCAGGACTGCGGACTCGTCTACCTCGTCCGGACCGACCCGGAGCTGCGCGAGGAGCTCGCGGAGCGGCGCCGCGAGCGCCATGCGGCGCAGCTCGGCACCCCGCCTGCTGCAGCCTCCTGACCCACCAGTCGCGTCGTCCCCAGGCGTCCGGACGGAGAACCCGACCGCGGCCGTGTGCCGTGAGCCCCGACGCGCTGCCCGGGTGACGGGACCACGCGCCAGGGCCCCACGCGGGCGTGTGAGAGTTGGACCATGAAGGTTGCGCTCATCCAGCTGGCCTACGGCGACGACGAGTCGGTCGCCGCCCGCACCACCCGCGTCGCGGACCTCGTGCGCGCCCAGGCGGGCCACGACCTCGTCGTCCTCCCCGAGCTCTGGCCGGCGGGCGGCTTCGACTACACCGCGTGGGACGAGCGGGCCGAGGCCGTCGACGGTCCCGTCGCGCAGGCGCTCGCCGCCGCGGCCCGCGACGCGCGCGTGACCCTGCACGGCGGGTCGATCGTCGAGCGAGCCGAGCCGACCGGAGCCGGCGGTCGTGGCCTGTGGAACACGAGCCTCGTCTTCTCGCCCGAGGGCGAGCTCGTCGCGACGTACCGCAAGATCCACCGCTTCGGCTTCGGCGAGGGCGAGCCGAGCCTCATGGACGCAGGCGAGGAGCTCGTCGTCGTCGACGTGCCCGTCGCCGACGGCGGCACCGTCCCGGTCGGCCTCTCCACGTGCTACGACCTGCGCTTCCCCGAGCTCTACCGGCGCCTCCTCGAGCGCGGGGCCGAGGTCTTCGTGATCCCGGCGGCCTGGCCGCGCAAGCGCGTCGCGCACTGGACCCTGCTCGGCCAGGCTCGGGCCGTCGAGGACCAGTGCGTCGTGATCCAGTGCAACACCGCGGGCACGCACGCCCGCCACGAGATGGGCGGGCACTCGCAGGTGGTCGACGCCACCGGGAAGGTTCTGGCCGCCGCCGGCCTTGACGAGGAGGTGCTGAGCATCGACATCGACACCGCGGCGACGCCGGAGTGGCGCCGCACCTTCCCCGTGCTGACCGACCGGAGGCTCCCGTGAGCGCCGGCGCCGGGGTGGAGCCCGCCTCGCTGCGTTCCCGCGTCAGGGTCCGGGCGCCCGAGCTCGTCGGCCGCGGGTGGCTCAACACCGGCGGCCGCTCGCTGTCCCTCGCCGACCTGCGCGGCCGCGTCGTCGTCCTCGACTTCTGGACCTTCTGCTGCGTCAACTGCCTCCACGTGCTCGACGAGCTGCGGCCGGTCGAGGCGCAGTTCCCCGACGCGCTGACGATCATCGGCGTCCACTCGCCGAAGTTCGAGCACGAGGCCGATGCCGACGCGCTGGTCGCCGCCGTCGAGCGGTATGCCGTCCACCACCCCGTGCTCGACGACCCCGAGCTCGTGACGTGGAAGGCCTACGCCGCCCGCGCCTGGCCCACGCTCGTCGTGCTCGACCCCGAGGGTTACGTCGTCGCGTCGATGTCGGGGGAGGGGCACGGTCCCGGTCTCGCGTCCCTGGTCAGGGAGCTCGTCGAGGAGCACCGGGCCAAGGGCACGCTCCAGCCGGGCGACGACCCCTACGTCCCGCCGCCCGCCCCCGACACGGCGCTGCGCTTCCCGGGCAAGGCGGTCGCCCTGCCCGACGGGTCCTTCGTCGTCAGCGACACGGCCGACCACGAGGTCGTGCACCTCGAGGAGGACCTGGAGAGCGAGCGCGCCCGCTGGGGTGGCGAAGGCGTCCTCAACGAGCCGCAAGGTGTCCTGCTCGCGACGCCCGAGGTGGCCGACCGGCTCGGCATCGACCTGCTCGTGGCCGACTCCGTCAACCACCAGCTCAAGGGGATCCGCTTCTCCGACGGGTCGGTCCACGTCGTGGCCGGCACCGGTTCGCAGCTGCGCGAACGCACCGGCGGGGGCCCCGCCCTCGAGCAGGCGCTGTCGACGCCGTGGGACCTCGCCTGGCTCGGCGGCCGGCTCATCGTCGCGATGGCGGGCACCCACCAGCTGTGGGCGTGGACGCCCGGTGCCACGCTCGAGGACGGTCACGTCGAGGTCGTCGCGGGCACGTCCAACGAGGGACTCGTCGACGGGCCCGCGCGCGAGGCGTGGTTCGCCCAGCCGTCCGGGCTCGCCGCCTCCGCCTCCGGCGACCGCGTCTGGGTGGCCGACTCCGAGACCTCCGCCGTGCGGTCGGTGACGACGGACGCCGACGGCGGCCTCGTCGTCGAGACCCACGTCGGCACAGGGCTCTTCGACTTCGGGCACCGTGACGGGGACGCCGCCGAGGCGCTGCTCCAGCACCCGCTCGGGGTCACCGAGCTGCCCGACGGGTCCGTCGCCGTCAGCGACACCTACAACGGGGCGGTCCGACGCTTCGACCCGGTGACGGGTCAGGTGTCGACGCTGGCCCAGGGGCTGTCCGAACCGAGCGACGCCGTCGTCGAGCACGACCCCGACACCGGCGAGGTGCGCCTCGTCGTCGTGGAGTCCGCCGCCCACCGCCTCACCCGGGTGGCCCTGCCCGAGGCCGCCCAGCGTGTCGACGGACCCGCTCACCGCACCCAGCGGCCACCGACGCCGCTACCCGCCGGCGAGGTCGCCCTCGAGGTGACATTCGTGCCGCCGACCGGGCAGAAGCTCGACCTGCGGTGGGGAGACCCGACGCGCCTCGACGTGTCCGCGACGCCCGACGCCCTCCTCGTCTCCGGCGCCGGGCGGGCCGAGGGCCTGACGCGGACGCTCGTGCTGCGCGACGGCATCGGGTCAGGCACGCTCCACATCTCGGTGCAGGCCGCCGCGTGCGACGGGGACCCCGAGACGGGCGAGGTGCCCGAGCACGCCGCGTGCCACCTCTTCCAGCAGGACTGGGGGATCCCGGTCACCCTCGACCCCAGCGCCGATGCCACACTGACTCTCGACCTCCGGGGGGTCCAGGCCGGGGACCAGCCGACCTGACCCGACCCGGGAGGTCGGGAGGTCGGGGCGAGACCAGCGGACGACGACGACGACGACGACAAGGCGGCAGGCGTGGCACGACAGGCATCCGGTGGCGGCGGACGTTCGGTCCTCTCGGCGGTGTGCGGGTTGCTGGCCATCGTGCTGCTGCCCGTCTCGCTCCTCGGCTTCTGGGCGTCGGTCATGCTGACGCGCACCGACGTCTTCGTCGAGGAGCTGCGGCCCGTGGTCACCAAGCCGCAGGTGCAGGAGGCTCTCACCGACGGCGTCGTCCAGGGCGTCCTCGGCGCGGTCGACCTCCAGCCGGCCATCGAGAAGGCCCTCGAGGCGCCGATCCGCACCCAGGCGGCCGCCCTCGTCGCGAGCCCGCAGGTCACCGCCGCATGGACCACCGGCATCCGGGCGCTCCACACGCAGTTCATCGCCGTCATGGAGGGTCGGGCCGACACGAAGCTCGACGACCAGGGGCGCGTCTCGGTGCGCCTGACGATCCCCGTCCCGGCCCTGACCTCGACGCTCGAGCAGGCGGGGGTGCCCGACGCGGGGTCGATCGCGCCGGTCGTGACGATCCCCCTCGTCAAGGCCACCGACCTGCAGAAGGCGCAGGTGGCATACCGCATCGCCGACGCCTGGGGACCCTGGGCGCCGCTCGTGGTGGGCGCCCTCGCGCTGCTGTCGATCGCGCTGGCGCGGCGCTGGCGCACGGCGACGACGCTCATCGCGATCGGCTGGATCGCGACGTCCCTCGCGCTCGCCCTCGTCGTCATGGTGTCGCGCGAGCCGCTCATGCGCCGCGTCGACCCCGAGGTGGCGCGCACCATCGCCGACGCCGCCTACGGCCTCGCTGCGCGAAACCTCTACTACGAGATCGCGATCGCCGTGGGTGTGGGGGTCGTCATGCTCGTCGTCTCCGCGGTGTCGCTGGCGTTCGGGCGCCGCCGCGCCCGCTGATCCCGGCCCCGCGGTCGCCGGGAACGTGACGGTGGGCCCACCTGCGGGTATGTGCCACGCAGGTGCGCGTCCAGGGCGTACCCCAGCCAAGGAGACCTCATGGGTATCGGACTCGGGATCTTCCTGCTCGTCGTCGGCGCGATCTTCTACTTCACGAACATCGACTCCAGCGTCCTCAACCTGAGCAGCAGCACGGGCAACACGATCGGGATCATCCTCATGGTGGCCGGCGCGCTCGCGATCATCCTCGCGCTCGTCCTCAACGCCCAGCGCGCGCGCACCCAGCACACGGTCGTCACCGAGCGCCGTGGCGCTCCCGACGTCGTCGAGCGCCGGGTCGACGGCGACGAGGTCGTCGAGCGGCGCGTCGAGCCCCGCGACGGGACCATCTAGACCGTCGAAAGGCCACGAACCGGGCCCCGCACGTCGAGAGGCCACGAACCGGAGCCCGGTTCGTGGCCTCTCGACGTGTGGGGCGGGGTTGCGACACCTCCTGTCGGGTGGCGGTCTGAGCAGGGGAACTCACCTGCGCGGGCCCCTGTTCGTGCTTCGATGAGACGTGAGCAGGACCCACCCCGACGCAGCGCCCCGCACGGCGTCCGACATCGACGCCGCGACCCCTGCCGACCGCGACCGGTGGGTCGACACCCTCCGCGTCGGCTCGCTCCTCGTCGTCATCCTCGGACACTGGCTCATGGTCGCGATCACGACCGACGGGCAGATCACGAACGCGCTCGCGGTGGTGCCGGCTCTCCAGCCACTCACCTGGCTGCTGCAGGTCATGCCGCTCTTCTTCCTCGTCGGGGGCGTCGCCCACGCCCACACGCTCGAGTCGCTCGAGCGTCGCCACCCGGACCGCCGAGGACGGTATGCCGCGTTCTTCCGGGCGCGCGCGGCGCGCCTGCTGCGTCCCACCCTCGCCTTCCTCGCCGTCTGGGTCGCGCTCGGCGTCGTCGCGGACCTGTCGGGCCTCACGTCACGGCCCGGCGACGCGGGGCGGCTCGCGCGCGACGCCCTCGTCATGGTGCCGCAGCTGCTGTGGTTCGTCGGGATCTACCTCGGGGCCTGCGCCTTCGCCCCGCTCATGCGTAGCCTGCACCGGCGCTGGGGCTTCGGCGTCGTCGTGGTGCTCGTCGCGCTGGCGTGCATCGTCGACGTCGTGCGTTTCGGCGGCGGGCCCGAGCTCGTCGGCAACCTCAACTTCGCCCTCGTGTGGCTGGCGCTGCACCAGCTCGGGTTCGCCTGGCGCGACGGGCTGCTCACGACCGGCCGTGGGTGGGTGATGGCCGTCGTGGGCTTCGGTGCGATGGGCCTGGCCATCGCGTTCGGTCCCTACCCGACCTCGATGGTGGGGCTGCCCGGCGAGGCCGTCTCCAACATGGCGCCACCCACCGCGGCCTTGCTCGCCCAGGGCATCGGCATCTGCGGCCTCGCGGTCGTGCTGCGACCGGTCATGGCGCGTGTGCTCGCCCGTCCCCGCGTCTGGCGAGCGGTCGTGCTGGCCGGCCCCTTCGCGATGACCGCCTTCCTCTGGCACCTCACGGCGCTCATGACGGTGCTCCTCGCGATGCGCGCCCTCGGGATCGTCCAGCCGCCCGTCGCGTCGTGGCAGTGGTGGCTGACCCGGCCGATCCTCTTCGCCGTGCTCGCCGTCGTCACGGCGCTGCTCGTCGCCGTCTTCGTCCGCTTCGACCGCGGGTCACGCTCGGTGGCCGACGCCTCGCCGGAGACGCGCGGCTGGGTCGACCCCGTCGCCGCGGTGTCGGCGGGCGTGCTCTTCTTCGGGATCCTCATCATCTCGATCGTCGGCGTCGACGTGCTGGGCAACCGGCCCGTCTTCTTCCTCGTCGGTGACGTCACCCCGATCGTCGGCTTCGTCGTCCTGGCCGTCGGGCTGCTCCTGCTGCGCTCGACCCGCCCGCGCGCGCCCCTGACCTGACCCCCGGCGAGTGAGCGCTCCGTCCCCGTCGAGTGAGCGCCCCGTCCCACGGAAACTCGATGGCCGCGCCGACGCGTGGCCCCCTACCGTCGTGGCATGGAGACGACCCTCATCGACGTGCACGACGACGCGGTCTGCGCCCGCGCGTACGACGTCATCATCGCCAGCAAGGGTCACGAGCGCCCGTGGAACGAGCCGCCCTCCCTCGCCGAGACGCTCGTCGAGTGGCGCCACGTCGACGATGCCGAGCGCATGGAGATGTGGGGAGCCTTCGACGGCGACGACCTCGTCGGAGTCGCGTCGCTGTGGCTGCCCCTGTCGGACAACACGACGATGGCGTGGTTCGACGTGCAGGTCGACCCGGCCCACCGCGGGCGAGGCGCGGGCTCCGCCCTCGTCGAGCGGCTCGTCGAGCGGGCCCGCGAGGAAGGGCGCGTCACGATGGTCGTCGACTTCCTCGTGCCCCCGGAGTCCGAGGGTCACGACTACCGCCGCTTCGCCGAGCGGCACGGCTTCCACCTCAGCAACACCGAGATCATGCGCCACCTCCGGCTGCCCGTCGACGAAGAGCTCCTCGCCCGGCACGCCGAGCAGGCGCGCCCGCGCTGGGAGGGCGCCTACCGCCTCGAGACCCACGTCGGCGGCGTGCCCGAGCACCTGCAGGAGTCGCTCTGCGCGGTCATGAACCAGCTCGCCGTCGACGCGCCCACGGGTGACATCGCGTTCGAGGAGGAGTCGCTGACACCCGCCCGCTACCGGGAGTACCTCGAGGTCACGAGCGCGCAGGGGCGGGTGCGCCTGACGACGGTCGCGGTCCACGAGGACAGTGGCGACGTCGTGGCCTACACCGACCTCATGCTCCCCTCGGGCGCACCCGGCGTGGCCTGGCAGTGGGGGACGCTCGTGCACCGCGACCACCGGGGACGCCGGCTCGGGATGGCCCTCAAGGTCGAGAACCTCAGGCGGCTGCAGGCCGACCACCCCGAGCGGCAGCGTGTCGTCACCGGCAACGACGACACGAACGCGTGGATGGTCTCGATCAACGAGGATCTCGGTTTCCAGATCGTCGAGCTGTGCCCGGCCTACCAGCGGTCGTTGGCCTGACCGACAGAACCGGTTAACCGGTTATCTACACAAGACGGGTTGGGCGGCCGAGCTGTCACAGGCCATGATCGTCTCGTGCACACGTACGACGTCGACGGATGCGAGCTCCCTCTCCGGATCGCCGGCGACCCCGCCCTCGAGCTCGTCAACACCCTCGCCGGCTGGGCGGCAGTCGCGACCGACCAGGTCGATCACCTCCACGACTACGACGACCTCGTCGTCTGGGCCCGGGAGTGCGGCCTCGTCGACGAGGTCGCGGCGGCCCGTCTCCGACGCTCGGCCCGACGCGACCGGGTGACGGCCGACGCGGTGCTCCGGGAGATCCGCAGGCTGCGCCGCGACGTCCACGACCTCGTGGTCGGCGTCGCCAGGCGCGCGGCCCTGACGCGCGTGTCGACCCTCGCCGTCGAGGCCCGACAGGCCCAGACGCTCATGGCGACAGGCGGATCGGTCCACTGGCACTTCACGCGCGACGCCGGCCTGCACGAGCCGCTGTATGCCGTCGCGCTGGCCGCCGCTGCCCTGCTGACGTCCGAGGCGGGCGGGCACGTCTCGGCCTGCCCGGGAGACGGGTGCGGCTGGGTGTTCCTCAACCCGTCGGGCCGCCGGCGCTGGTGCATCATGTCCGTCTGCGGCAACCGTGCCAAGGCCCGGGCCTGGGCGGCGCGGCAGCAGGCGTCGCGCGACCCGGCTCTCTCCTGAGCCGCCGCCGACCGGTCAGCCCCGCGCGTGCCGGGCCGGACGGCATACGCACACGGCCCGGGAACGACGAGGCGCCCGCTCCCACGTGGGGAGGGGCGCCTCGAGGTGAGGGGTGGTGCGCGTCAGAACGCGGACTCGGGGACGTCCATGAGGTCGTTGTCGACGGCCTCGGCGATGGCGCGCTCGGCGGCGAGCTTCGGCAGGACGTTCTTGGCGTAGAAGGAGGCCGCCGCGACCTTGCCGCGGTAGAAGTCGGCGTCCTTGCCGGACGCACCGCCGTCCAGGGCCGCCTGCGCGACCTCGGCCTGACGGAGCAGCAGCCAGCCGACGACGAGGTCACCGGCCGCGAGGAGCAGGCGGGTCGTGTTCTGGCCGACCTTGTAGAGGTTGGCCGTGTCGCCGCCCATCCGCGGGTCGCTCTTCATGGCGTCGCCGATCATGTGGCCGACGATGCCCTGGACGTCCTCGAGCGCCCGGCCGAGCAGCTCGCGCTCGGTGTCGAGCGACCCACCGAGGTCCTTGGCGAACTCCTGGATCTGCCCGGCGACGTGCTGCAGGGCCTGGCCCTTGTCCCTGACGATCTTGCGGAAGAAGAAGTCGAGGCCCTGGATGGCGGTCGTGCCCTCGTAGAGGGTGTCGATCTTGGCGTCGCGGACGTACTGCTCGACGGGGTAGTCCTGCAGGAAGCCCGAGCCGCCGTAGGTCTGGAGCGACTCGGTGCCGAGCAGCACCCAGGCGCGCTCGGAGCCGAGGCCCTTGACGAGGGGCAGCATGAGGTCGCTGATCCGGTTGGCGACCTCGGCCGCCGAGCCCTTCTCGAGCGGCACGGTCGGGTTGCCGGCCTGCGCCTGGTTGACGGCGTCCTGCTGGCTCGCGGTGTAGATGACGAGCGCGCGCAGGCCCTCGGCATACGCCTTCTGCAGCATGAGCGAGCGGCGGACGTCGGGGTGGTGCGTGATGGTGACGCGCGGCGCCGCCTTGTCGGTCATCTGCGTGAGGTCGGCGCCCTGGACGCGCTCCTTGGCGTACTCGAGCGCGTTGAGGTAGCCGGTCGAGAGCGTCGCGATCGCCTTGGTGCCGACGAACATCCGGGCGTTCTCGATGACCTTGAACATCTGGGCGATGCCGTCGTGGACGTCGCCGAGGAGAGTGCCGACCGCCGGCTCGTGCTCGCCGAAGGTGACCTCGCACGTCGTGGAGACCTTGAGGCCCATCTTGTGCTCGACGTTGGTGACGTGGGCGCCGTTGCGCTCGCCGAGCTCACCGGTCTCGAGGTCGACGTGGAACTTCGGGACGATGAAGAGGCTGAGGCCCTTCGTGCCCGGGCCGGCACCCTCGGGGCGGGCGAGGACGAAGTGGACGACGTTGTCGACCATGTCGCTCTCGGCCGAGGTGATGAAGCGCTTGACGCCGGTGATGTGCCACGTGCCGTCGGGCTGCTGCACGGCCTTGGTGCGGCCGGCGCCGACGTCGGAGCCGGCGTCGGGCTCGGTGAGCACCATCGTCGTGTGCCACGCGCGGTCGACGATGTGCTTGGCGAGCTTCTTCTGGTCGTCGGTGCCGAGGTGCCAGAGGAGGTTGGCGAACGAGTAGCTCGCCGTGAACATGTGGATGGCCGGGTTGGCGCCGCAGACCATCTCGGCGACCGACCAGCGCAGCGAGGCCGGCACGACCATGCCGCCGAGCTCGGCGGGGACGTCGAGGTTGCCCCAGTCGCCGTCGACGTAGGCCTTGAACGACTTCTTGAACGACTCGGGCATCGTCACCGACTGGCTGACCGGGTCATAGACGGGCGGGTTGCGGTCGCTCTCGAGCAGGCTGTCGGCCAGCTCGTGCTCGGCGAGGCGCGAGACCTCGCGGAGGATGTCCTTGGCCGCGTCGACGTCGACGTCGGCGTAGATGCCGGTGCCGAGGACGTCCTGACGGTTGAAGACCTCGAAGAGGTTGAACTCGAGGTCACGCACATTGCTCTTGTAGTGGCCCATCCGGGGACCCTCCGCGTTCTGTCGCTCGTCGTGCGTCCGCACTGTCGTCGGCGGGCGCGCCAAGTTACTGGCCGGTCACTTCCATGATGCTACTGACGGGTAACGATCGCAAGGGGGAGAGGTCACGGTTCCGCCACGAGCGCCACGAGCGGCACGACCGGCACGAGCGGCTCTGAGGGCGTATGCCGCCGGGCCCGTGCGTGTGCCACACCATCGTCCCCGAGGCGGCGGGGCGCACACGAGGTGCGCCGCGGGCCGGGACCCGCTGGGATGGGGCCATGGACGCCCGCCGCCGCCTCGTCGACGACCCCTTCGGCTGGCAGCGCACCGCTTCGGGCCAGGTTCGGGTGACCCGCAGGGGACGGCTCGTCGCCGTCATCGCCGGCGCCGCGGCCCGCCGGCTCGACCGGGTGCTCGACGGCGACGACGAGGACGCCGTCCAGCACGCCCTGGCCCGGGCGACCGGCAACTACCGGCGCGGCAACGAGCGCTGACCGCGCTGAGCGGCTGCCGACGCGGCGCTCGGGTCCGGGCCGGACGGCATGCGTGCCCGGACGGCACACGTGTTCGGACGGCACCTGTGCTCGGACAGCAGAAGGGCCCGGTCGCGGTGACCGGGCCCTTCTGGACTGGAGCAGGCGGCACGAATTGCACGTACGTCTTCCTTCTGGAAGAAGGCTGTTCTGCTACTGAACTACGCCTGCGAGGCGTCGCCAACCGTAGCAAGACTCGGGGTGCGTCGTCCAAACGGACGCGCCGGATACTCGACCCAGTGGTGCCCGCAGGTCCCAGCCGCCCGCCGCCCCGGCCTGACCCGGCCGAGCGCCGAGGTCGAGCCCCAGCGCGTCAGGCCCGGGCGACCGTCAGGAGCCGTCGCGCAGCCGGCGGGCGAAGGCCGACGACCGAGCCCGCAGCTCCTCGACGCGTCGCTCGACGAGGGCGAGCGGGTCGAGGCCGCCCTCCATGCCGTTCGGCAGGCGCCGGACGTGCGTCGAGCAGCTGAAGTCGGCGTGCACGAGGGTGCCGAGGCTGTTGCCCTCGCGGCCGGACGCCCCGGCCCGGCGGGCCACGAAGAGTGCCACCTCGCTCGTCGCGAAGACGTCCTCGCACCACGCGCACATCGCGCTCGCCTTGCGCGTCCGCTCAGCGGTCCGGAGGAGGAAGCCGACGGGTTCGTCGTCGACGGGGACGACGGCATACGCCCGTTGCGGGTTGCTGCGGTCGACCCAGCCGAGGTAGTCGAGCGACTCCCATCGGGCGCCGAGGTCGAGGTCGGCGGGAAGGGTGGCCTGCTTCGCCTCACGCCGGGAGGCGTTGACGAAGGAGGCGCGGATCTCGTTGTCCGTCAATGGTTTCACGGTCTGTTCCTGTCAGACGGGCAGGACCGGGTGACCCGGTCAGCCGGGGTGGGGGAGGTGGAGCGGGACCGTGACCGCTGAGCAGGCCATGACGGCCACCCACCTCTCCGCGGGCCTCCCCGCTGACGACTGACGTGCTCCGACGGAGCAGCGTCCATGGTGCGTCGCGACGTCCCCGGTGGTCCACCGAATATCCGGCCGCCCGGCCCCCGAGGGCGTATGCCGTGGGCGTCCGGGAGTGCCCATCCAGCCTCCGCGGATGTGTCGAATGTCCGCCGAGGCGGCATTTGACCTGTCAACTATTGCCATAATCTGCCGTTTCGCGACCTTTTCGTGACCTGTCTGTCACCGTCGATGGATGCTCATCGCCCGGGGTCTCCCCCGAGCGGCCCACCGGACGCCGAGTCCTGTCCACCGGTGGGGCAGCCACGCAATAACGGACAGGAGTGGGGGACCCACTTTCGGGCCGGCCAGCCGGTCCTTGGGGTGAAGCCGCATCAGCGGCCGGGCATCTTCCGCCCGAACCCGACAGCTCACCTCACAGGCGTGGGAAGGAATCCACCATGCCCACTTCTACCCTTGCACGCCGAATTCCCTTGCAGTCCCTGGCGATCACGCCACTTCTCGCAGCCGCCCTCCTCGTCGGGACGGGTAGCGCGCCGACATCGTCGGTGACGCACCAGGCGGCCCCCAGCGCGGGCACCGCGCCTGTCACGATCAAGGCCAAACCGGTCGCCTACGTCTCGGCCGCCGTGCGAGCCGCGCGAGGACGGACGGCCGTCAAGGTCGCGGCCGCCCAGCAGGGCGACCCGTACCGCTACGGCGCGGCGGGGCCGTCGGCGTTCGACTGCTCCGGCCTCGTCTACTACACCTACCGCACCCGTCTCGGCGTCGGCGTCCCGCGCACCGCCAACGCCCAGAGGCTCGCCAGCGTCCGCATCAGCAAGTCGAACCTCCAGCAGGGCGACCTCATCTTCTTCATGTCCGGAGGTCGGGCCTACCACGTCGGCATCTACGCCGGCTACGGGAAGGTCTGGCACTCGCCCAAGCCCGGCCAGCGCGTCCAGCTCTCGAGGATCTGGACGACGAGCTGGGTCGCGGGCCGCATGCCCTGACCCCATCGATCGCACCGACGGCCCCGACGGCCCGTGACGCACGAAGGCCCCGACCGGCATACGGTCGGGGCCCTCGTGTCGTGTGGAGCGAGCGACGGGAATCGAACCCGCGTATCCAGCTTGGGAAGCTGGCGCTCTACCATTGAGCTACGCTCGCACGGGCCGCCCGGAGGTGCCCCGCGAAGGGTCCGCAAGGCGGCACGCGGCGTCAGTGTAGCCGACACCGCGCCAGTGCCAGGAACGCGACCCCAGGGGCCGAAACCGTCATGGATCTCGCCAAGCAGACCGCCTTCGTCGACCACGTCCGCGAGCGCGGTGGGGCGAGTGCCCAGGTGGCCGTCACCCTCGAGCAGTTCTTCGAGGGCAACGACTGCGAGTGGTGCATCGCGCCCAACCGTCCCGAGGACATGCCGCTCGACACGGTGCGCCGGGTGCTCTTCGAGCTGCGCGACCACCCGGAGGTCCACGACGTCCGGGTCGAGCTCGACGTGCTCGAGTTCCAGGACTTCCCCGACGACGAGTGGCCGTATGCCAGTGGGGTGGCCGTCATCACGACGCTGCTGCCCGAGGAGGTCGACGCCATGACGATCGACGCCGACACCGAGTCGAGCGGGGGTCCCGCCGCGAGCGCGGAGTGGCTCGTCGACGGACCGGTCGTCCCCGAGGGCCACCACTACGTCGGCGTGTGGTGGGACTGATGGCCGCCGACCGCGGCCCGGTCGTCACGGGCGAGCTCGAGCAGGTCACCGATGCCCTCTGCTACCACGGCGAGGGACCTGTCTGGTCGCCGACGTGGGGCGGTCTGCGCTGGGTCGATCTCCTCGCCGGTGACGTGCTGACCCTGCGTGCCGACGGCTCCGTCGACCGCCTGCACGTCGGCGACGTCGCAGCGTTCGTGCGGCCCCGCCGGTCCGGCGGATGGGTGGTCGCGACCGAGCGCGGGCTGGCGCGCGCGGACGAGCCGGACGGCGCACCCACCCCGTGGTTCGACCTCTGGGACGACCCGTCCGTCCGGATGAACGAGGGCGGGGTCGACGGCCTCGGCCGCCTCTGGGCGGGGACGATGGGCTACGACCGCGTGCCCGGCAGCGCCACCCTCTTCCGCGTCGACGCCACCGGCGAGGTCACGACCCTGCTGCCCGACGTGACGATCTCCAACGGCATCGACCTCTCGCCCGACGGCCGGCTGGCCTACTACGACGACACCCCGACCGGTCGCACCGACGTCTTCACGGTCGTCGACGGCGAGCTCACCGACCGGCGGCCCTTCGTCACCCACGACGTCGGCCATCCGGACGGGCTCACGGTCGACAGCGCCGGCAACGTCTGGGTCGCGCTCAACGGTGCGGGCCGCGTCCGCTGCCACTCGCCCGGGGGCGAGGTGCTCGCCGAGGTCATCGTCCCCGCGCGCCTCACGACGGCGTGCACGTTCGGTGGCGACGACCTGCGCGACCTCTACGTCACGACGTCCCGCGAGAACCTCGACGACCCCGAGCCCGTGGCCGGTGCCGTCTTCCGCGTGCGCGTCGCGGTGCCGGGTCAGCCGGTGCGCGCCTTCGCCGGCTGAGCGGCGGCCTGCACGCCACCGGGGGCGTATGCCGTGTGCCCGGGTCGCGCGAGCGGCCCCGGCCCCGCTCGTCTGCGTCACCTCACGGCGGTGGTCCCGGGCGGGTCATGCCTCCGTCGGTGGACGGGCCGAGGAGCATGACGGGGCGACGCGACCGCAGCCGGCCGGACGGCATACCACCGGGGTCGACGGCGACGCCGTCCTCGTCCGGGGCGCCGACGCCCAGGAGGCTGCGCGTCAGGGCCTGCGCGTCGGACAGGAGCTCGTCGAGGGCGTGGCCGAGGTGGTCGTCCCCGGGCGGCTCGTCGGCGACGGCCGCCGCGAGGACGGCGCGGCGCACGAGCTCCTTGGCGAAGGACGCCGTCGTGCCCTCGGCCCGCGAGGCCGCGGCCGAGATGGCCTCGGCACCGAAGAGGTGCCCGCCGTAGAGGCGGAGCAGCTCGCGTCGGCCCTCGGCGTCGGGCAGCGGGATCTCGGCGGCCAGGTCGACCCGGCCGGGCCGCTGCGACAGGGCGACCTCGAGGTCCTCGACGCGGTTCGTCGTGAGCACGAAGGCGACGTCCGAGTCGGAGTCGAGGCCGTCCAGGGCGTCGAGCACCTCGAAGAGCAGGGGAGAGGCCCCCATCGGGGCGAACGACCGGTCCTCGGCGACGAGGTCGCAGTCCTCGAGGACGACGATCGCCGGCTGGTGGGCGCGGGCGACCTTGGCGGCGTCGTGGATGAAGCGCAGCGAGCCGCCGCTGAGGAGCACGGCCGTCGTGCCCGGCGTCGCCGAGAGGAGGTATCGGACGGTGTGGGTCTTGCCGGTGCCCGGCGGGCCGTAGAGCAGGACGCCGCGCTTGAGGTGCTGGCCGTGCGCGACGAGCCGCTCGCGGTGCTCACCCATCCCGATGACGTGGTGGGCCACCCGGTCGAGGACGCCGTCGGGCAGCACGACGGCCGCCGCGTCGACCGTCGGACGCTCGATGAACGTCACGCCGGCCATGCCCGGCCCGTAGGGGTCAGAGCCGAAGGTCACGACCTGTCCGCGGATGACGCTCCGCTCGTCCATGAGCTCCTGGATGCGGGCCATGAGCGCGTCGGACACGTCGCGGTCGCGGGCGACGACCTCGATGGTCCCGGACTCGCGCCCGAACTGCCGGTTCATGCCCTGCTGCCGGACCGCGACCGGGTGGCCGTCGAAGTGGAAGAGGCGGATCCCGGACGTCACGACCTGTCGCTGGTCGTCCTTGCCGGGGCCGGTCGGCATCCGGTCGTAGTCGACCTGGCCCACCGACATGCCGGGACCGTGGATGCGCTGCACGAGGTCGCCGAGCGACATGTGGTGGCGCGCGTCGCCGGCGATCCCGATGACCGTGGCGTCCGGGTCGGCGCCCGCGACCTCGGAGAGGGCGATGTCCGCGTCGACGAGCCGGTGGGGTGGCACGGTCGACGAGACGACGGCGAGCAGGTGCGGCGGGGTCCCGAGGTGCTCGCGCAGGGCATCCGACAGGCGCTGTCCGGCGTCGTCGGCCGGCAGCGACTCGAGGATCCGGCGGAGGACGGAGTGGAAGTCGGCGAGCAGGGCGTCGTCGGCGCGCCGGGCGCCGGTGCCAGAGGCGGCGGAGGGGTCCGAGGGGTCCATGACGTGACGATAGGTCGCCGGCGGCGTCCGTGGGGCGTCCACGGGGCGGGAGAGTCGCGCGGGACTGTCGGGGGACTGTCGGGGGGCTGTCGGCGGGACTGTCGGGGCGAAACCGGTGCGGCGTTATAGCCTCGTCCCGTGCTGCTCTCCGACAAGGACATCCGGGCCGAGATCGCTGCCGAGCGGGTCGTGCTCGACCCGTGGGACCCCGCGATGGTCCAACCGTCGAGCGTCGACGTCCGGCTGGACAAGTTCTTCCGGCTCTTCGACAACCACAAGTACCCCTACATCGACCCGGCCGCCGAGCAGCCCGAGCTGACGCGCCTCGTCGAGGTCGGTCCGGAGGAGGACAGCTTCGTGCTGCACCCGGGCGAGTTCGTCCTCGGCTCGACGCTCGAGACCGTGACGCTGCCCGACGACCTCGCTGCGCGCGTCGAGGGCAAGAGCTCGCTCGGGCGCCTGGGCCTGCTGACCCACGCGACCGCCGGCTTCGTCGACCCCGGCTTCTCCGGCCACGTCACCCTCGAGCTGTCCAACGTCGCGACGCTGCCGATCATGCTCTACCCGGGCATGAAGATCGGTCAGCTCTGCTTCATCCGCCTCAGCTCGCCGGCCGAGAACCCTTACGGCTCAGCGGCCTACGGCTCGCACTACCAGGGCCAGCGCGGTCCCACGGCGAGCCGGTCGTTCGCGAGCTTCCACCGCACCCAGGTGTGAGCGCCGACCTCGCGCCCGCTGCGGCCGCTGCGGCCGCTGCGGCCGACGGCGAAGGTATGCCGTTCGCTTCGCTCGTCTGGGACGCCCGGCCCGCGGGCGCCACCGTCGTCGCCCTCGTCATGCACGGCGGCGCCGTCGACGGCCACGAGCCCAACCGGCCGTGGTCGCACAACGTCGCGCGCCTCGTGCCCTTCGCCCGGTCCCTCAAGAGGGTGCCCGGTCCGATGGCCGTCGCCCGACTCCGCTTCCGGGTCCGTGGCTGGAACGGCGACGCGATGCCCGTCGAGGACGCGCGGTGGGCGCTGGCACAGGTGCGGGCGGCATACCCCGGCGTGCCGATCGCCCTCGTGGGCCACTCGATGGGCGGACGTGTCGCGATGTTCGTCGGCGACGAGCCCGACGTGCGCCTCGTCGTCGGGCTCGCGCCGTGGGTCGAGCCGGGCGACCCGCAGCCGGGGGCCGGTCGGCGCACCGTGCTCATCCACGGCGACCGCGACGTCATCTGCTCCCTCGCCCGCACCCGCCGGGCCGTCGAGCAGATGCAGGCCGAGGGGCTCGACGCCTCCCTCGTGCGTGTCGCCCGGGCCGACCACGCGATGCTCGTGCGAGCCCGACTCTGGACCGCCCTCGTCACCGAGGTCGTCGAGGCCACCTTCGCGCGCGAGCTGGGCGGCAGCGGGGAGCCGCGCTCGGGCCCCATCGGGGCCGTCGTGGCCCGGGTCGTGCACGCCGGAGGCGTCACGGTCGACATCTGACCCTCGACGACGATCGCGGCGCGGTCGGCGCAGACGGGTACGTTGTGGGGCATGATCCGCTTCGAGGGCGTGACCAAGCGCTACGCCGATGCGTCCGGCACCGACGGGGGAGCAGGGTCGGTCGCCGTCGACGACCTGACCCTCGAGGCCCCGACCGGCAAGATCACCGTCCTGGTGGGGCCCTCGGGCTGCGGCAAGACGACGACCCTGCGCATGGTCAACCGCATGATCACCCCGACGTCCGGGACGATCTCCATCGACGGCCGTGACACCGCCTCGCTCGACGTCGCCGAGCTGCGCCGCGGCATCGGCTACGTCATCCAGCACGCGGGTCTCTTCCCGCACCGCACGGTCCTCGACAACGTCACGACCGTCCCGCGGCTGCTCGGCACCGACAAGCGCACGGCGCGGTCGCGAGCCATGGAGCTCATCGAGCGCGTCGGCCTCGACCCGGCGATGGCCAGGCGCTACCCCGCCCAGCTCTCCGGCGGCCAGCAGCAGCGCGTCGGCGTGGCCCGGGCGCTCGCGGCCGACCCGCCCGTCATGCTCATGGACGAGCCGTTCTCGGCCGTCGACCCCGTCGTGCGCGAGCAGCTCCAGAACGAGTTCCTGCGGCTCCAGTCCGACCTCGGCAAGACGATCCTCTTCGTCACCCACGACATCGACGAGGCCGTCAAGCTCGGCGACCAGGTGGCGGTCCTGCGCGTGGGCGGCGTTCTCGCCCAGCTCGACTCGCCGGCCACGCTCCTCGCCGACCCCGTCGACGACTTCGTCGCCGGCTTCGTCGGCCGCGACCGCGGCTACCGCGCGCTGTCCTTCGCCGCGGCCCCAGAGCTGTCGCTCACCGACGAGCCGACGGTGGCCCTCGGCGCCACCGCCGACGAGGTCAGGGCCATCGGTACGCCATGGGTGCTGTGCGTGGGCGACGCGGGTGAGCCGCTGGGCTGGGTCCGGGCGGCTGCCGTCGAGTCCGAGGTGACGCGCACGGTCCTGCACCGCGGCGGCACCGTGGCCTCGACCAGCGGGTCGCTGCGGGCCCTGCTCGACGCGGCCCTGTCCTCGCCGAGCGGGCGCGGTGTCGTGGCCGACGAGGACGGCCGGCTCGTCGGCACGATCCGCGCCGCCGAGGTGATCCCCGCGATCGAGGCCCGGCGCGACGCAGCCGCCTCCTCGACCCCGGCCGAGGAGGCGACCGCCCGGTGACCTGGGCCCTCGACCACATCGGCGAGATCATGTCCCGCGCCGGCCAGCACGCCTGGCTCGCGGGGCTGCCGCTCGTGCTCGGTCTCGTCATCGCCATGCCGCTCGGCTGGCTCGCTGCGCGCCGTCCGCGGCTGCGCGCGGTGCTCCTCACGACGACCGGCCTGCTCTACACGATCCCGTCGCTCGCCCTCTTCATCCTCCTGCCGCCGCTGCTCGGCACGAAGATCCTCGACCCCGTCAACGTCATCGTCGCGATGACCGTCTACACGGTGGCGCTGCTGACCCGCACCGTCGCCGACGGGCTCTCCTCGGTCGACGGGTCGACGCAGCAGGCGGCCATCGCGATGGGCTACGGCTCGTTCGCCCGGTTCCGCGCCGTCGACCTGCCGCTCGCGGTGCCGGTCATCGCGGCCGGCCTGCGCGTGGCGGCCGTGAGCAACGTCAGCATCGTCAGCGTCGCCTCGCTCATCGGCATCTCGCAGCTCGGCTACTTCCTCACCGACGGCTACGCCCGCTCGTTCCCGACCGAGGTGTGGGTCGGCATCGTCGCGTGCCTGCTCCTCGCGCTCGTCTTCGACCTCGTCATCCAGGTCGTGTCGCGCGTCCTGACGCCGTGGACCCGGGCGGTGGCCGCATGAGCCTCGCGACGATCTGGGCCTGGTTCACCGACCCGGCCAACTGGCAGGGCACCGACGGCGTGCCCAACCGCCTCCTCGAGCACCTGCTCTACACCGTCCTGACGCTGCTCATCGCGCTCGTCATCGCTGTGCCGCTCGGGGCCTGGGTCGGTCACTCCGGACGCCTGCGCTGGCTCGTCACCGGCGCCAACGCCGCTCGCGCCGTCCCGACCCTCGGGCTGCTCTTCGCCGTGTCGATGTTCGTCGGGCCGCTCATCCAGAGCGACCTCGCGTTCGTCATCCCGAGCATCACCGTGCTCGTCCTGCTCGCGATCCCCCCGCTGCTCTCCGGCACCTACGCCGGCATCGAGAGCGTCGACCCCGCCGCGCGCGACGCGGCGCGCGGCATGGGCATGACGGGCTGGCAGGTGCTGACCAAGGTCGAGGCGCCGTGCGCGCTGCCGCTCTTCCTCAGCGGGCTGCGCAGCGCGACCCTCCAGGTCATCGCCACCGCCACCATCGCCGCCTCGGTCAGCCTCGGCGGCCTCGGCCGCTACCTCATCGACGGGCTCGCCTCGCGCGACTACGTCCAGATGGTCTGCGGCTCGATCCTCGTCGCCGTCCTCGCCCTCGTCGCCGACGGCCTCCTGGCCCTGCTCGAGAAGAGGGCCGTCTCACCGGGAATCTCCGGGCGGGCTGCGCGTGTTGCCCGTTCACGCGCACGAAACTCCGATCCCCACTCCGAACCAGACCCCGACGGTGCAGACCGCTCGGACCCCGACCCGCGGCAGGCCGCGCTCGTGGGCTCCGGCAGCACCGGCCCCGTGGAGGCGACCGCCGCCACGGGCACCCCATCCGAAAGGGACCGACCATGACACGCACGCGCTTCCTCGCCGCGGGCCTGCTCCTCGCCGCTGTGGTGCCGCTCGCCGCCTGCGGTGGCGGCGGTGACCCCCTCGCCCCCGCCTCGAGCCCCGCTGCCGGCGGATCGACCGGCGCCGCCGGCTCGGTCAAGGTCGGCTCCGCCGACTTCCCCGAGAGCGCCCTGCTCGCCGAGATCTACGCCCAGGCGCTCGAGGCCAAGGGCATGACGGCCGCCCGCCAGTTCAACATCGGCAGCCGTGAGACCTACCTCAAGGCGATCTCCGGCGGCGAGGTCGACGTGCTCCCCGAGTACACCGGCTCGCTGCTCACCTACTACGACAAGGCCGCCAAGGCCACGCAGCCCGACGAGGTCTACGCCAGCCTCCAGAAGGCGGTGCCGCAGGGCCTCACGGTCCTCGACAAGTCGGTGGCCGAGGACAAGGACTCGATCGCCGTCACGAAGCAGACGGCCGACGAGTGGTCGCTCAAGGCCATCCCGGACCTCGCGGCGCACCAGGACGAGCTGACCCTCGGCGCCCCGCCGGAGTTCAAGACCCGCCAGCGCGGCCTCGTCGGCCTCGAGTCCGTCTACAAGGTGACGCCCAAGGAGTTCCGTCCGCTGCAGAGCCAGGCCACGGTCGAGGCGCTGAAGAACGGCCAGGTCAAGGCCGCCAACATCTTCAGCACCGACCCGTCGATCGCTGCCAACGGCTTCGTCGTGCTCGACGACCCGCAGAGCCTCTTCGGCTCCGACAACGTCGTGCCGCTCGTCCGCTCCGACAAGGCCGACTCGCTCAAGGCAGCTCTCAACGCGGTCTCGGCCAAGCTCGACACGACGTCGCTCGCCGACATGGTCAAGCAGGTCGTCGTCGACAAGAAGGACGCGAGCGAGGTCGCCAAGACCTGGCTCGCGAGCGCCGGTCTGGCCTGAGCCGCCCGACTCTCGGCAGCTACCGGGCGGCTGACGGCACACGTCTGCGGTCGACCGGACACGACAGAGGCCCCCGCGTCGGATGCGGGGGCCTCGGTCGTGCCCCGACGGGACCCGGCCGGGCTGACTCGGCCGTACCGGGAATGTAGCACCATCGAGAATGGTTCTCATTACAGTCGCGAAGATCCGCGACCCCGAGACCCGAGGAGCACCCATATGGCCAAGCGCACCGACCTGCGTCCCGTCGTCACCCTGCGTTCGACCGCCGGCACCGGCTACAGCTACGTGACGCGCAAGAACCGCCGCACCGACCCCGACCGCATGGTGCTGCGCAAGTTCGACCCCGTCGCCCGCGAGCACGTCGACTTCCGCGAGACCCGCTGACGTCAGGTGCCCGCCGCGAGACCGGCGGCGCACGACCCGGTGGCCACGTCCGACCTCGGACGTGGCCACCGTCGTATGCCGTCCGGCACCGTCACCTGGGCTCCGGCAGTGCCTTCGTGGTCGGGTCAGGGGGCAGGCGTGGGTCAGGGGCGAGGGTGGGGTGGTCCTGCGGGGTCGGCGAAGCGGTCGAGCGCCTCGACGAGGATCCGCTCGCCCTCGCTGCCCGGGCCGTGCAGGTCGTCCTCGACGACGTGCAGCTCGGCCAGGGGCAGCGCCTGTGCCAGCTCGTGCGCGACCCGCAGCGGGGAGGCGATGTCGAGTCGGCCGCGCACGAGCACGGCCGGGACGTCGGCGATCCGGTCGAGACGTCCCGTGATGGCGTCGTCGGGCAGGAAGGCGTGGTGCCCGAAGTAGTGCGTGACGAGGCGCGCGAAGCCCAGTCGGAAGCGGGGGTCCTGGAAGCGGGCACTCGGGACCACCGGCCCCGAGAGGGTCGCGATGCGGTCCTCCCAGGCGCACCACGCCCGGGCGGCCTCGTCGGACACGAGGGGGTCGTCGTGCAGGAGCAGCCGGTTCACCGCCAGCGGCACGTTGCCTCGGTCGGCATCCGCCGGCAGTGACGCGAGCAGCGCGTCGAACTCCGCGGGGTAGACCTCGCCCATCGTCCGGGTCAGCCACTCGACCTCGTGCCGCCGGGTCGTGACAACGGCCCACAGCACGAGCGCACTGACGCGCTCGGGGTGCGCGACGGCATACGCGAGCGAGAGGGTCGAGCCCCACGACCCGCCGAAGAGCACCCAGGCGTCGATGCCGAGCTGCTCGCGGAGCCGCTCGAAGTCGCCGATCAGATGGGCGGTCGTGTTGTGCCGCAGGGCATCCCGGGTGTCGCCCGCATGCGGTCGGCTGCGTCCTGCGCCCCGCTGGTCGACGAGCACGACGCGGTAGCGATCGGGGTCGCAGAACTCGGTCCACCACGGTGACGCACCCGACCCGGGACCGCCGTGCACGACGAGGAGCGGCGTGCCGTCCGGGCGACCGGACTGCTCCCAGTGGACCTCGTGCCCGTCACCCGTGACGAGGGTGCCGGTCTCGAACGGCTCATGGGCGGCGAACACAGAGGTCAGGATGCCACCCGGGGGGTCAGCGCGCGAACGTCCTGGCCTGCCGGGCGGGCTCGGGGGTCGCGGGCGTCGACTCGGGCACGGCCCAGGTGACGCGCACCGGCTCCGGCGCCAGCGGCGCGAAGGCGGCCACGACGTCGATGCCGTCGCGCAGGAGCGTGACGAGACGCTCCTCGGGGTCGTCGACACAGGCACGGGCGATGCCGTCCACGGCGAGGGCGACGACCTTGGCGGCGTTGGCCGGGCGCACGGCGGCGGTGTTGAACCCCATCCGTGCCAAGTGGATCCGCGCCCAGCGCTCTGCTGCGGGCGCGGTGGTCAGGGCGGCGCGCGAGGCCGCGGAGAGCTGCCCCGGACTGCGGCCGTCCTGCTCGGCGAGGATGCCCTCGGCGTTGAGGATGGCGAGCGCCATGACGTTCTGGCGCTCCTCTGCAGCGACGGGGAGCGCGGCCCGGGCGGTGGTCAGCACGAGCGCGGTCGTGACCCTCGGGTCGTCCGGGTTGAGGCCGACCACCTCGGGGATCATCGTCACGAGGCGCTGGCGGTGGGTCTCGTCGAGCATGTCGTTGACGCAGCGTGCGAGGGTCGCGAGCACCGGGTGCGTGCACTCCGGGTGGTCGCTCCACCGCTCGCCGGCCAGGAACGAGGCCATCTCCATGAAGCACGCGCCCTTGCGCGAGCTGCGGTGGCGGCCGCGCGACAGCACCGGCACGCCGTCGGGCACGAAGGGGGCTCGTCGTGACATCGTCGCTCCTCGGACTTTCCCATGAAGGATCCTGCGCGGGTTCCTTCATGGTGCGCCTCAATCGGCTGCTTGACCACCCCTTCTGTCCAACCCGGCACCGGGCTGGTCGCTGTGGGATTGCCCGCAGTCCCCTCGCCGGACGTCGTGGTGCGTGCACAATCGGCCCATGCCCGTCGACGCGCACGCCGAGTCCGAGAGCAGCGGGGTCCGCGCCCACGTCGCCGACTCGTGGCTGCGCTCCGCCGCGGCCGGGGTGCAGGTCGACACCGTCGACGCCCCGATCACGCTCCCGGCGGACGCCCTGCGCGACCACCGCGAGGCGCACCCCCTGGCGCGCGTGTTCCCGCTGCTCGACGACGTGCTGGGGCAGGCGGCCCGCGACTGCGACGCCGTCATGGCCGTCTCCGACGCGTCCGGCCAGCTGCTCTGGGTGTGCGGCACCCCGAGCGTGCTGCGCCGCGCCGAGTCCATCGGCTTCGTCGAGGGCAGCAACTGGGACGAGCGCCTCGCGGGCACCAACGCCCCCGGCATGGCCCTGCGCCTCGACCAGTCGGTCAACGTCATCGGCGCCGAGCACTTCCGGCACTCCGTCCAGCGCTGGAGCTGCGCGGCCACGACGATCCACGACCCGTCCGACCAGAGCGTCCTCGGGGTCCTCGACATCACCGGCGGCGACGACATCGTCGTGCCGCAGACGATGGCCATGGTGCGCGCCGCGGCGCGGATGGCCGAGTCCGAGCTGGCCCGGGAGATGCTCGTCAGCGGCCGCGGTGCCCAGCCGGAGGCGACGGCGCGCGGGCTCTCGGTGCTCATGGAGTCGCTCGGCCGCAACGACGCCCTGCTGACCGTCGACGACGGCCGTGGCCACCGCCGGACGGTGCGCCTCAGCCCACGGCACAGCGAGATCCTGCTCCTGCTCGCCTCGGCGCCCCGTGGGCTCTCGGGTGACGAGCTCGCCGTTCTGCTCTACGAGGAGGACAGCAGCGCCTCGACGCTCCGGGTCGAGATGGGTCGGCTGCGCAGCCTGCTCGGGGAGGACCTCCTCGCCTCGCGGCCGTACCGGCTCGTCGCCGAGCTGTCGGGCGACTGGCTCGGCGTCGAGGCCCACCTCGCCGCGGGAGACGTCGCGAGTGCGATGCGGGCCTACCGGGGTCCCCTGCTGCCGCGGTCGACGGCCCCCGGAGTGGTCCGGCTGCGCGTGAGCGTCGAGGGCGACCTGCGGCGCGCGGTCCTCGGCAGCGGGCGGGCCGACCTCATGTCCGCGTGGACCCGCTCGGCCTCGGGGGCCGACGACTACGAGATGTGGCGGGCGCAGGCACGCGTGCTCGGCCCCGGATCCCCGCTCATGCCCCTCGTCCAGAACCAGATCCACCGCCTCGACCGCGAGCTCGGCCCCGCCTGACCCGCCCGGTTCGTGGCCTCTCGACGTCTCAAGTCACCCGTCGAGCGGCCACGAGTGGCCACGAGTGGCCGTCTTCCCAACGTCGAGAGGCCACGAGTGGCCGCCTTCCCAACGTCGAGAGGCCACAAACCGGGCGTATGCCGTCACTCCGCCACCCGGCATACGCCACGCAACGTGGTTGCAACGTTGCGCTGCCTACGGTCACGCCAACCCCTGGGAGGGGAACCACCAAGGATGTTGGGAGATCAACCATGACCGTCTACGCACCGCCCGGCTCACCGGACTCGCTCGTCACCGTCCTCGACCGCTACGGCCACTTCATCGGCGGCAACTGGGTCGACCCGAAGAAGGGCCTCTGGTTCGAGAACATCTCGCCGGTCAACGGCAAGCCGTTCTGCGAGGTCGCCCGCGGCACCGAGGAGGACATCGAGGCCGCTCTCGACGCCGCCCACGCCGCCGCACCCGCCTGGGGCCGGACGAGCCTCGGCGAGCGCTCGCTCATCCTCAACCGGATCGCCGACCGCATCGAGGCCAACCTCGAGTCGCTCGCCGTCGCCGAGACGTGGGAGAACGGCAAGGCCGTCCGCGAGACCCTCGCCGCAGACCTCCCGCTGGCCGTCGACCACTTCCGCTACTTCGCGGGCGTCCTTCGGGGACAGGAGGGTTCGAGCAGCGAGATCGACGAGAACACCGTCGCCTACCACTTCCACGAGCCGCTCGGCGTCGTCGGACAGATCATCCCGTGGAACTTCCCGATCCTCATGGCCGTGTGGAAGCTCGCCCCCGCCCTCGCCGCCGGCAACTGTGTCGTGCTGAAGCCGGCCGAGCAGACCCCGTGGTCGATCCTCAAGGTGGTCGAGCTCATCGGCGACCTGCTGCCCCCAGGCACGCTCAACGTCGTCAACGGCTTCGGCGTCGAGGCCGGCAAGCCGCTCGCCTCGAGCCCCCGCATCGCCAAGATCGCCTTCACCGGCGAGACGACGACGGGCCGCCTCATCATGCAGTACGCCAGCCAGAACATCATCCCCGTCACCCTCGAGCTCGGCGGCAAGAGCCCCAACGTCTTCTTCGACGACGTCGCGCAGGAGCGGGACGCCTTCTACGACAAGGCACTCGAGGGCTTCACGATGTTCGCCCTCAACCAGGGCGAGGTGTGCACGTGCCCGTCGCGTGCCCTCGTGCAGAGCTCGATCTACAGCGACTTCGTGCCCGACGCCGTGGCCCGCGTCGAGAAGATCAAGCAGGGCAACCCGCTCGACACCGAGACGACGATGGGCGCCCAGGCGAGCAACGACCAGCTCGAGAAGATCCTCTCCTACATGGACATCGGCCGTCAGGAAGGCGCCAAGATCCTCACCGGCGGCGACCGCAACGTGCTCGACGGCGACCTCGCCGAGGGCTACTACGTCGCGCCGACGATCTTCGAGGGCGACAACTCGATGCGGATCTTCCAGGAGGAGATCTTCGGTCCGGTCGTCTCGCTCACGAGCTTCGACGACGAGGCCGACGCGCTCTCGATCGCCAACGACACGCTCTACGGCCTCGGCGCCGGCGTGTGGACCCGCGACGGCTCGCGCGCGTACCGGATGGGTCGTGGCATCAAGGCCGGTCGCGTCTGGACGAACTGCTACCACCAGTACCCGGCGCACGCCGCGTTCGGTGGCTACAAGCAGTCGGGCATCGGCCGCGAGAACCACAAGATGATGCTCGACCACTACCAGCAGACGAAGAACCTCCTCGTCTCCTACTCGCCCGACGCGCTCGGGTTCTTCTGAGCGGGTCGGCCACCGTGGCCACCACGCCCCCAGAGACGGTCGCACCCGGTGAGCCATCGGCTTCCCCCAGCCGGGTCGACCTCACCGGTGAGGCGGCGGACCTGCTCCGTCGCCTCACCGGGATCCACGGTCCGCTGATGTTCCACCAGTCGGGTGGCTGCTGCGACGGCAGCTCTCCCATGTGCTTCCCGGCCGGTGACTTCATCACGAGCGAGGCCGACGTGCACCTGGCCGACCTCGCCGTCGACGGGGTCGAGGCGCCCATCGGCTTCTGGATGTCGGTCTCGCAGTACGAGTACTGGAAGCACACGCACCTCACCGTCGACGTCGTGAAGGGCCGCGGGAGCGGCTTCTCCGTCGAGGCGCCCGAGGGGGTGCGCTTCCTCATCCGCTCGCGACTGCTGACCGGCGAGGAGCTGGACGCCTTCGGCATCACCGCTCCGACCGTGGGCCGGGTCGGCTGAGCCGACGCGGCCGTGGAGGTTCGCACCCCTGTGCGGGGGTGCGGACCTCCACGTCGTCGCGGCCCGTCTTCCGGCGGTGCCCTGAGCCGTCAGGCGGGCGTGTGGCGTCAGGCGGGCGTATGCCGTCAGGCGGGCGGGGCGACCGCGGCGCCGGACTGCCCCGACCGCGCCAACGCATCGGCGACGAAGCCGCTGGCCTTGAGCTCCTCGACGAGGTCGCGCAGGAAGGCGACGGTCTCGGACGTGCGGGTCCGTGTCGTGCCGACGGCCTGCTCGATCTGCATGAACGCCTCGTCGACGACCCGCACGTCGTCGTGGCCCGCGGCGAAGGCCGTGACCGGCTCCCGGATGCCGGCACCGACCTCGAGCCCCTCGGTGACGAAGACGTCGACGCCCTCGTCGCCGCGCACGACGGTCGCGTGCGCCAGCGTGCGCGTGAGGAAGAGGTCGTAGGCCGAGCCCTGCTTGACCCCGACCCGGATGCCGTCGCGGTCGACGTCGGCGGCCGACCGCACGGGGGAGCCGACGGGCACGACGTAGACGCCCTCGATGACGACGTAGGGCGCCGTGAAGGCGACCTCGGTCGCCCGGGCCGGGTCGACGGCGAGGAAGCACAGGTCGGCCGCGCCCGTCGCCATGGCCTCGAACGATCGTCGCGCCGCGTCGAAGCAGACCAGCTCGACGGGCACACCGAGCCGCTCCCCGACGGCCTGCGCGATGTCGACGGTCACCCCGCTGGGTGCCTCCGGCGTGCCCTGGGCGAGCACGGGGTTGCCGAGGTTGATCGAGGCGCGCAGGACGCCTGTCGGCGCGAGGTCCTGGGCGATGGCGGGCGTCGGGGTCGCGTTCACCTGGTCAGGCTACGGCGTCCTTCCCACGGGTGGGCTTGCGGTAGAAGGCGATCCCGGGCACGGGCCGCTCGGCCTCGATGACGGCCGTGTCGGTGACCGAGATGCCGGGACCGGCGACGACGGCGAAGAAGACCGTCTGGCCGAGCACGACGTCGACCTCGGCGGGCTCCGCCTGGCCGTCCTTGACCATGACGAGGACGCCCTGTCGTTGCTGGCTCTGCCAGGCCCGGATGCCCTTGTCCGAGCTCGAGTCCGGCGCCGAGACGCGCACGACGCCCGTGGCGCCGGAGCCGTGGGCATCGGCCCACTCATAGGTCCCGGTGCACGTGAAGGCGTGGGAGTAGCCCGACTCGTTGACGAGGCGGTCGCTCGAGAAGAAGTCCTTCTCGCCCGAGACGGCGAAGGGTCGGGCGTGCGGGTCGGGGCAGTGCCACATGACCATGTCGCCCGCGTTGACGGTCACCTTCGGGGCGTCCGGCACGAAGGCCTTGCCCTCGGCCCGCACGGTGACGAGCGTCTGGGCCATCTCGCCGCGCTTGGGTGAGTCACCCTCGACGACGACGACGTACGGGTGGTCCTGGGCCATGGCGGCGGTGCCGGCGTGGCCGATCGCGTAGGCGTAGGTGCCGGGCCTCATGAACCGCTGCCCGTAGCAGTCGGTCTGGCGCAGCGCCCTGCTGTCGAAGTGGTCGCTCATGGTTCCGCCCTCCTCAGGCGCTGATGTCGGCGCTGAGGACGAGCTCGTCCTCGGGCGCGTTGTGCTGGACCTCGGCGCCGATGGCGTCGATGTGGACCGAGACGGCCGGGTCGATCGCCGACGTCGCCGGCAGCACCTCGAACCACTCGGGCTGCTCGTAGATCGGGAAGCGGGTGCCCGAGATGAACGGCGTGATGATCGGCCCGAGCCAGCCGGTGAGACCGGCGATCCCGATGGCCGCGGTGACGGCGATGGCGAGACCGGCGAGGAACGGTCCGATGAGCGGCACCCACGCGACGGCGGCCGCGACGGCGAGCCCGATGCCGGCGACGATCGCCGCGGTCCCCGGGCCGAAGGCGAGGCTCGGCACGCCCTGGACGATCCCCTCGACCTTCCACAGGCCGCCGACGAGCGCCACGGACAGCCCGAGGTCGACGGTGGCCCGCACGAAGTCGCCGAACGACACGGGCACCGAGACGGTGGGCCACGTGATGTCGATCCGCGGCGTGCAGACCGTACCGACGCACGGGATGTCGATGCAGACCTGGGGGATGTGGATCTCGGGGAGGAAGTCGCCGAGGTCGAGCGACAGCGTGGCGCTCGCGCTCCAGTCGAGGCGCAGGTCGGCGACCCGGATGGTGCCCGGCGGGATGAGGTCGACGGAGCCGTTGCTCAGGGTGCCGCTCACGGAGTAGCTGACCGCGAACGGCCCGAGGCTGGACGAGCCGCTCGTCGACTGCGGGCCGAGCCCGGCGACGACGGTGTCGAGGAAGTCGTTGGCCGCACCCTCGTCGATGGCGGCGATGATCTCGGACATGGTGGTCTCCTAGAGGTTGCCGCGGGCGAGCACGCGGTCGATGTCGATGAGCGGGCCGACCGTCGGGGTCAGCGTGAAGGCGCCGACGCGCAGGGCCGAGACCGGGACGCGGATCGTCGTGAGGACGGCGCGGAGCATCTGGCCGATGAGGCACTCGAGCACCGACTCGAGGTCGTTCGGCGCGACGTCGACGAGCTCGACCGCGTCGACGGCGAAGCCGAGTGCCGGCTGCCCGTCGAGCGTCGTCCCGACGAGGTGCCCGACGGCATACAGCTCGACGGACGTGCACACGGGGTTCTGCGCCTTGCCCGGCTTGTCGTCCCAGCGCGGGTCGTCCGGCTCGTTCGGGTGGTCCCCGCCATGGTCCCCGTGCGGATCCTGGGGGTCGTGCGGGTCGTCCTTCGGGTCGTGCCGGTCCTTCGGGCAGTCGACGCAGATCCGGACCTTCGTCGACACGCTGAACTGCCCCGGCCCGAGTGTCAGCTCGGGCGGGAGCGGCGTGTCCTCGTCGTAGAGGTCGAGGTGGGGCACGGCGAAGCGCACGTGCCACTGGATCCCTCCGGTGCCGGGGAAGAGGATCGGTGGCATCTGCGTGTCGTTGACGTCCGAGACCGGCACGAAGGCCGGCGACCCGTACGACAGCAGGTGTGGTCTGGCGGTGCACAGCGCCGTCACGAGGTCGTTGAGGGCTGACTCCTCGGCGGAGACGAAGACCTCGGAGGTGTCGGTCAGGCTCATGGGTTCCCCCCGGTGCTCGGCCCGGCTGCGGTGCGCCGGCTGCAGGGAGTCAGTGGTGCCGGCGCGACCCGCTGATACACGCCGACGCCGCCGGACGGCATACGCGAAGGCCCCCTCCGCGGGTGCGGAGGGGGCCTTCGTCAGGCAGCGGGCGTATGCCGTCCGGCGCGGTCAGGCGACCGGTGCGGGCTCCGGGTCCGGCTGGGGCTCAGGCGTTTCCGCCTCGTCGGGCTCCCCACCGCCGTCGCCGCGACGCACGGCGGCGAGCAGCATCTGGGCGACGTCGACGACCTCGACGGCGTCGGTGGCCTTGCCGTCCTGGATCGCGGCGTTGAGTCCGTCGGAGAGCATGACCTTGCAGAACGGGCAGCCGACGGCGATGCGCTCGGCGCCCGTCGCGAGGGCCTCCTCGGTGCGGTTGGTGTTGATCCGCGTGCCGAGCTTCTCCTCCATCCACATGCGCGCGCCACCGGCGCCGCAGCAGAAGGACTTCTCCTTGCTGCGCTCCATCTCGGCGTACTCGACGCCGGGCAGGATCTGGAGCAGCTCGCGCGGCGGCGCGTAGACCTGGTTGTGGCGGCCGAGGTAGCAGGGGTCGTGGTAGGTGACCTTGGCGCCGGTCGACGCCGCACCGGTGGCCACGGCGTCACCCGGGCGGGCGACGGGGGTCAGGCGCTTCTCGCGGACGAGGCGGTTGAGCAGCTGCGTGTGGTGCAGCACCTCGTACTGTCCGCCGAGCTGCGGGTACTCGTTCTTGATGGTGTTGAAGCAGTGCGCGCACGTGACGACGATCTTCGTCGCGCCGACCTCGTTGAGGGTCTCGACGTTCTGCTGGGCGAGCATCTGGAAGAGGAACTCGTTGCCGGCGCGGCGGGCCGAGTCGCCGGTGCAGGCCTCGCCGTCACCGAGGACGGCGAAGGAGACGCCCGCGGTGTCGAGCAGCTCGGCGACGGCGCGGGTCGTCTTCTTGGCGCGGTCCTCGTAGGCGCCGGCGCAGCCGACCCAGAAGAGGTAGTCGACCTCGGAGAGGTCCTCGACGTCCTGCCCGACCTGCTTGACCTCGAAGGGGAGGTCCTTGGCCCAGTCCATCCGCAGGCGCGGCGCGAGTCCCCACGGGTTGGAGTTCTTCTCGAGGTTCTTGAAGAGGCCGTTGAGCTCGGCGGGGAAGGCCGACTCGATGAGGTTCTTGTAGCGACGCATGTCGACGATGGCGTCGACGTGCTCGATGTCGACCGGGCACTGTTCGACGCAGGCGCCGCACGTCGTGCACGACCACAGCACGTCCTCGTCGATGACGGCGTCGGGCCCGTGCGGGTTGTAGGCCTGGAGCGGGTGGCGGATGTCGTAGCCGGTCTCACCGACGAGCTGCTCGGTCGCGACCGCACCCTTGGTGGCGTCGCTGAAGCCCTCGGCCGACTCGATGCCGCCCGCGCGCACCTCCTCGGAGGCGAGCAGCCACGGGGACTTGGCGTGCGCGTGGTCGCGCAGCGTCATGACGAGCAGCTTGGGGGAGAGGGGCTTGTCCGTGTTCCAGGCCGGGCACTGGCTCTGGCAGCGCCCGCACTCGGTGCACGTCGTGAAGTCGAGCAGGCCCTTCCACGTGAAGTCCTCGACCTTGCCGACGCCGAGCGCGGCGTCCTCGTCGAGCTCGTCGACGTTCTCGAAGTCGAGCGGCTTGCCGTCGACCTTGATCGGCTGGAGCTCGCCGAGGCTCGTGCGGCCGTCGGCGTGGCGCTTGAAGAAGATGTTGAAGAAGGCGAGGAAGCGGTGCCAGGCGACACCCATCGTCGGCTGGAGCGCGATGGTGATCATCCACGCGAAGGAGATGAGGATCTTGATCGCGGCGATGACGACGATGAGGTTCTCGATGGCGCCGACCGACAGGCCGGTGAAGAAGTTGCCGATCCAGCCCGTCAGCGGGAAGTGGAGCGCGGTGTCCATGCCGGTGCCGGTCTTGCGGGCGAGGGTCCACTCGAGCGCGCGGAGCAGGCCGATGCAGAGCGTGACGCCGAGGATCGTCAGCTCGACGTAGTAGGCCTGCCACCACGTGGAGCCGAAGAAGCGGCTGCGGCGCCCGTCCTCACCGGCGGCGGAGCGCGGGTGGTTCTTCTGGCGGATCGCCATGAGCACGAGGATGCTGATGAAGCCCGCGAAGGCGAAGAAGTCGGTGATCCACTCGTAGGGGAAGAAGTGGCCGATGACCGGCAGCACGAACTCCGGCGCGAAGAGCTGGCCGAACGCGTTGAGCAGGGTGAAGAAGAGGACGCCGAAGCTGACCATCGTGAACCAGTGCGCGATCGCGACGACCGGCAGCCGCGACATGCGCGTGTGGCCGAGGAACTCGCGCAGCAGCGTGCGGGTGCGGGCTCCCTTGTCGTCGCCGCGGTCCTCGGGCTGGCCGAGGCGGAAGGTCGCGAGGAAGTGGTTGACCGTCTTGACGAGCAGGGCGACGGCGACAGCGGTGACGCCGAGGCACACGACGACGGCGACGATCTGGAGCGCACTCATGCCGGGGAGTCTACTGACGCGTGAGCAAGCGCTTAGTGATTGTGACGGCCGTCGCGGCGTGACGCTCGTCCCCTTCGTCCCGCGGTGGGCGGCATGCGCCGGCGGGGTAGGAGGGAGGCCGTATGCCGTGTGGCCGGCTCAAGGGACGCCCGGATCATGGGCGCGGGCTTGGCAACGGATAACGACGTGTTGGAATATGCATAACGAGAACTCGGTTGTCGGAGACAATCGAGGCGACAGACCGCTCCGCCATACCCAGCC
Source organism: Terrabacter sp. LjRoot27 (assembly GCF_964254175.1). NCBI lineage: Bacteria > Bacillati > Actinomycetota > Actinomycetes > Micrococcales > Intrasporangiaceae > Terrabacter > Terrabacter sp. LjRoot27. Next base: position 4,034,902 of record NZ_CAXUSS020000001.1, on the reverse strand, counting down.
GAAAGGGCTCCAGCAATGCCGATCTACGACGACGTGACCAAGCTGATCGGCAACACGCCGCTCGTGCGCCTCAACAAGGTCACCGACGGGGCGCAGGCGACCGTCGCCGCCAAGCTCGAGTTCTACAACCCCGCCAACTCCGTCAAGGACCGCATCGGCGTCGCGATCATCGACGCGGCCGAGGCGAGCGGGCAGCTCGAGCCCGGCGGCACCATCGTCGAGGCCACGTCGGGCAACACCGGCATCGCTCTCGCCATGGTCGGCGCGGCCCGCGGCTACAAGGTCGTGCTGACGATGCCCGAGTCGATGAGCAAGGAGCGCCGCGCGCTGCTGCGTGCCTTCGGAGCCGAGCTCGTCCTCACCGACCCGTCGACCGGCATGAAGGGTGCGGTCGCCAAGGCCGACGAGATCGCCGCCGAGCGCGGCGGCGTGCTCGCCCGCCAGTTCGCCAACGAGGCCAACCCGGAGATCCACCGCAAGACCACCGCGGAGGAGATCTGGAAGGACACCGACGGCGAGGTCGACATCGTCGTCGCCGGCATCGGCACGGGCGGCACCATCACCGGTGTCGGCCAGGTGCTCAAGGCCCGCAAGCCGAGTGTCCAGATCATCGCCGTCGAGCCCGAGGAGTCCCCGATCCTCAACGGCGGCCAGCCCGGTCCGCACAAGATCCAGGGCATCGGCGCCAACTTCGTCCCCGAGATCCTCGACACCGAGGTCTACGACGAGGTCATCGACGTCAACGCCGAGACCTCCGTGAAGTGGGCCCGTCGCGCCGCGACCGAGGAGGGGCTGCTCGTCGGCCTCTCGTCCGGCGCCGCCATCGCCGCCGCCGTCCAGGTCGCCCAGCGCCCCGAGAACGCCGGCAAGACGATCGTCGTCATCATCCCGTCGTTCGGCGAGCGCTACCTGTCGACGATCCTCTTCGAGGGTCTCGTCGACTGACGTCGTCCCGTCAGCCCGGGTCCGCCCGGGTCCGCCCGCCCCACCTGCATCGCCACCGAGGAGTCGTGCATGAGCACCGCACCACAGATCGACCACGAGCCCAGGCCGGCCGAGAAGCCGCTGACGCTCGTGCGCGGTGACGGCGCGGCCGAGGCGGTCGGGGTGACCGGGGAGCCGGCGGCGACTGCGACCTCCCACGCAGCCGCCGTCGTCCCCGGCGAGCGGTCGTATGCCGGCCCGCTCGGCCGCGTGTGGAAGCTCGCCGACCGCGTCCTCGAGGACGTCGACGGCGCGATCGAGCGCGACCCCGCGGCCGGCTCACGGCTCGAGATGGTCCTGACGTCGCCCGGCCTGCACGCCATCTGGGCGCACCGCGGGCTGCACGAGCTGTGGAAGCGCCCGGGTGGGCGGCTTCCGGCTCGGGTGCTCGCGACGGTGGCGCGCTCGATCACGGGCGTCGAGATCCACCCGGCGGCCCGGCTCGGGCGGCGCTTCTTCATCGACCACGGCATGGGCGTCGTCATCGGCGAGACCGCCGAGGTGGGCGACGACGTCATGATCTACCACGGCGTCACCCTCGGCGGCCGGTCCATGGAGCACGTCAAGCGTCACCCGACGGTCGGCAACCGCGTGACGATCGGCGCCGGCGCTCGCGTCCTCGGGCCGATCCGCGTCGGTGACGACGTCCAGATCGGCGCGAACTCCGTCGTCGTCAAGGACGTCCCCGCGGGGGCCGTGGCGACGGGCATCCCGGCGGTCATCCGGTTCCCGAAGCGCGACGCCACCAACCAGTGGCTCGACCCGGCGATGTACATCTGACCCATCCGCTCGGTGATGGTTGCCGACTGGTGCTGCACATGGTCCTGCGTCCGGCGGCGTGAGGACCCCACCAGAGGCAGCACCATGCCGCGCATCACGACGCGCGAAGGCCGTCGCCGGGATGATTCGGACGGGTGGGGAGGCCGCGGCTAGACTTCCGCGGACACTGGAGGGCTCGCATAGTGGCCGAGTGCGGCGGTCTTGAAAACCGCTATGGGTTCACAGCCCATCGTGGGTTCGAATCCCACGCCCTCCGCAAACTGCTCCGTCGGCGCGGAGCGCCTTCGGAGCCGTTGCGGAGGCGTGAGATGAAGGGGAGCGCTGGGCCCGGGCGAGGAACGAGCCGGGTACCAGCGCGGAGTCCCACGCCCTCCGCGAACCGCTCCGTCGGCGCGGAGTCCCACGCCCTCCGCGCGTTGCGGAGTCTCGCGCCGTTGGCGATCAGGACGGAGCGCGTCGTCCCTCGTGGTCGAGGCCGTTGCGTCCTGCCAGGGCGACACGGGCCACGAGCGCCAAGGCCAGCCCGACGGCAGCCCCGTAGACGAGGGCCCGGGTGTCGGACGTGCTGAGTCCGCCGACGCCGGACGTCCGTCGTGCGTCCACGACCATGAGGGCCGGTGCGACGAGGGCCGCGGGCAGCGCCGTCCAGGTCGGGCGCCGGGCCAGGTGCCCGAGCAGCCCGAGCACCGGTCCGGCGAGGATGGCCGCCGCAGACCAGAGCGCGATCGCGTCCCACTCGAGCCAGGGCGTGATGCCGACCGCCGCCTTGGCGAGGTACCACGCGAGGACCGCGACGAGGAGCCCGCCCGTCGCGGTCAGCGCCGACGCGCGCACCGTCGGGACGGCATACCCGAGCACGAGCCCGAAGAGCGCCCAGGCCCACGGGGCTCCCATGAAGGTGCTGACGACCCTCAGCCACGGCAGGCCGGGGTCGGGGCGCAGCGACAGCGGGCCGTAGCCGGAGGCGAGGGCTCCGAGCAGCACCGAGCCGGCGCCGAGGAGGACGGCGGCGACGAGGACGCGCCGGCCCACGACGGCGTTCACGGGTAGACGCCCCAGTAGACCTTGCACGTGACGCCGATGCCGATGGACTCGGCGATGTGCGCGTCGGCGTACTCGAACTGCCAGGCGTAGACCTTCTTCGTCGTGCTCATCGCCGCGGTCGCCGAGTGGTAGTCGTAGATGTTGTAGTACTTCGACCAGCAGTGCTTGTAGCCGTTCTCGTCGTACGAGCCGTACGTCCACACACCGCCGCCGACGTCCTGGCGCCCGGACGAGGACTGGGGTCCAGACGTCAGGGACGTCGTGGACGACGTTCCATGGGTGGACGGGCCGGGTGCGCCGAGCTCCAGCCACCCACCGATGACCCGACCGGAGCTGTCGACGACGGTGCCGGAGCGGGGAGACGCGGGCGAGTGTCCGGCGGGGCCGGTTGCAGCGGCCGAGACGGTCATCGACATCGGGGTCGCGGCGAGCGCGGCGGCGAGGGCCGTGGCCGCGACGAGGCGGCGAGTCTGAGGCATGCGCCGATCAAAGCGTGACGCGGGCCCGGCTGCCACCGGAGACGTCGTGCTTGGGCCGCTGCACCGGGTCCGGGCATGAAAAAAGGGCCTCCGGAGATCCGGAGTCCCTTTTGTTCTCATGCACTGGCCTCGACGGTGAGCCCAGCGGTTGCACGCGCTCTCAGAGCAGGCCGAGCCTCTCCTCGAACGTCGTGCTGGAGTTGTACTGACCGACCGGCATGGACGTGGACGGACGGTTCATGGCCGCGAAGAACGACACGATGTACGACATCTCTGTATTCAGTTTCCTTGGTGACTGGGCCCGCTGACGCGTCGTCGCGAACCCGGTTGGTCGACCATCATTGCGGGACGATCAGGACCGACAGACCACCCGCGACCCGGCCGGGAGCGTGGCCGGGCCGTGGGCGATGTCTGCTCCACAATGGTAACAGTTCCGCAACCATGCCCGTGACACTCGTTGACCTTTGCGCGACCCCATGAGATACGACAGTGTGACCAGACATTCCGGCTCGGATCCCGCGCCCGACACCGCCGAGATCCTGAGCCGGCTGGCCCCGCTCCAGCTCCCGTCCGCGAGTCCTCTCGTCCTACGGGACCGGCGCTTCGACGCCGCGTCGCCTGCCGTCATGGCCATCGTCAACCGGACCCCTGACTCCTTCTTCAGCGGCAACCGCCACGCCGACCTCGAGTCGGCGAAGGCGGCCCTCGAAGAGGCGGTCGAGCGCGGCGCCGACCTCGTCGACGTCGGTGGTGTGCGCGCCGGGCAGGAGGGTGAGGTGGTCGATGCCGACGAGGAGATCCGGCGCGTCGTGCCGTTCCTGCAGTGGGCACGGACCGCGCACCCGGAGGTCCTCCTGAGCCTCGACACGTGGAGGTCGGAGGTGGCCCGCGAGGCGGCCGGCGTCGTCGACCTCGTCAACGACACGTGGGCCGGGCACGACCGGAACCTCGTCCACGTCGCGTCGGACATCGGCGCCGGCTACGTCATCTCACATACCGGCGGCCTTCCGCCCCGGACGGATCCGGTCGACGTCACCTACGGCGACGACCCCCTCGACGTCGTGCGGGACGTCGTGCGCACCCTGGCCGACGGTGCCCGCGCGGCCGAGCGGGCCGGCATACCTCGTGAGCGCATCCTCGTCGACCCGACGCTCGACTTCGGCAAGACCACCGCCCACTCGCTCGAGGTGCTGCGGCACACAGCTGACATCGCAGCCCTGAACTACCCTGTGCTGCAAGCGATGTCGCGCAAGGACTTCGTCGGGGAGTCGCTCGACCTGCCGGCCGAGGAGCGCCTCGAGGGCTCGCTCGCGGCCACGGCGGTCGCGGCCTGGCTCGGGGCCACGGTCTTCCGTGCGCACGACGTCAGGGCGACCCGTCGCGTCGTCGACATGGTGGCCACGATCCGTGGCGACCGACCCCCACGGCTCGCGCTCCGCGGCACGCCGCGTGACGGCGCGACGAACGGTTCCTGAACGCACAAAATCTGGTCCCGTCCGACGGGCCGAACGGCCGGTATTCTGCTAGGTTCGTCGCGGTTGCAGTTGCAGTTCCTCGTAGTCGAGCAGGTGCCCGTCATCCGCAACGGTGACGGGATTTCTTTTCGGCATCGGTGGGTTCGCGCCCGTCGAGTGGAGTCAAAGCGGCAGCTTGGGATGCGCGAGGTGCGTTGTCCCACACGCTAAAGAAGGAAGAGTTACCCGTATGGCACAGGGCACCGTCAAGTGGTTCAACGCTGAAAAGGGCTTCGGCTTCATCGCCCAGGACGGCGGCGGCCCCGACGTTTTCGTCCACTACTCGGCCATTCAGTCGAACGGTTACCGTTCGCTGGACGAGGCGCAGCGAGTCGAGTTCGAGGTCACGCAGGGTCCCAAGGGCCCGCAGGCCGACGCAGTTCGTCCGCTCTGATCACTCGAGCAACAGCAACGAGCGACACCAACCTCAGTCGTTTGTGACAAAGCCCCCGGCCATCGGCCGGGGGCTTTGTTGTGGGTCGGCGGTCCTACGGGTCAGCAGGTCTCGTAGGACTCGGTGCTCGACGTCGTCGGGGTCTTCGTCTTCGTCGGCGTGCTCGTCGAGGAGGGCTTGGGCGTGGCCGGCTTCGGCGGCGCGATGCCCTTCTGGACGAGCTCGCGGATGAGGTCGTAGTCGGGGTCGTTGGAGTAGATCTTCTGCTTCTGCGTCAGGGCCACGCTCGTGATCTTCGACTTCTGCACGCGCTCGACGAGCTCGACGAACGCCGGGAGGTTCTGCACCGGGATGTCGGTGTAGATGTTGTCCTTGAGGATGCTCGCGACCTCGGGGTACTTCGTGACCATCTGGGCCGGGTTGACCTGCTGGACGATTGCCTGGACGACGCAGCGCTGGCGCATCTGGCGGAAGGTGTCGCTGTCGGCGGCGCGGGTGCGGGCGTACCAGAGGGAGTGGTAGCCGTCGAGGTGCTGGCGGCCGGGCTCGAAGTAGCCCTTGACGCCGAAGATGCTGCCGTCAGCGGCGTGCTCGCCGCCGATCGTCAGCTTCGTGCCGTAGCCGCTCAGCTTGACGTTGATGTCGAGTCCGCCCATGGCGTCGATGAGGCGCGAGAAGCCCTTGAGGTCGACGACGACCATCTGGTCGACCTCGAGCCCGGTGATCTCCTGGACGGCTCCGCGCAGCTCGACGCGGCCCGGCTGGTCGCCGGCCGGGTAGGCGCCCGGGTGGGCCTTCGCGTAGTTCTCGGCGTCGACGTAGAGGTTGGTCAGCATGCACTGGCCGGCGCCCTGGTCGCAGGCGCTGTCGGGCGAGCCGAACTGGCCCGACGGGTAGATGGCGCGCAGCGGGCTCTTCGGCGCGAGGGGCGCCTTGAGCAGGTTGCGGGGCATCGAGATGAGGGCCGTGCGCCCGGTCTTGGTGTCGACGCTCGCGAGGATCATCGAGTCGGTGCGGATGCCGATGCGGTCGGCGCCGGCGTCTGAGCCGAGCAGCAGGATGTTGACGCGGGCCTGGTCGGCCCACGGGTCCTCGCCCTCGGAGACCTGGGCGCCGGCTCCGGGGGTCGTGGGGGTCTTGCCGAAGACCTGCGCCACGGTGCTCTGCGTGATCGTGGCGTACTCGGCGAACTTGAACGACGAGCCGGCGACGAGGAAGACCATCAGGGTGGTGAAACCGGCGAGGAGGCGCGTGCGGGCGCGGTCGAGCCGCGTCGGGCGCGACTGGACGGCAGTGAGGATGATCGAGCCGCACCAGAGGATGCCGCCGATGACGAACACGACGGCGAGCGTCTGCAGCACCGTGGGGCGCGCGACGATCGACAGCGCGGCGTTCGTCACACCGCTTCGCATCACGTAGTACGCGCCCACGCCGAGGCTGACGATCGCGAGAGCGAGCAGCAGCCAGCCGAACGTGCGGCTACGGGTCTGGGTCAGGCCTGCTCCGGGGACGACGGTGCCGAGGGCGGTGAGCCCGACGGCGCGACGGAAGCCTGACTTGAGCTCGCGTCGCAGCGCCTCGCGGGTCGGGGGCGCAGCCGGACCTCGCGTGTTCGGGTAGGTCATGGAGTCCTCTCTGCATCGGCCCGTGCGCACGAGCCGATGCACATTGTGCCCTGCCAACCTGATATATGCCGCATCGAGTTGGGTAAGGCGCCCGGCGGCGTCCACCCCCGGTTTGGGTCGGGCCCACCCGTGCCGGTAGCCTGTGCTCGCCCGTGCATCCGACGTCGCCTCGGCGGCCTCGTCGCGGGCACGGAGGCGTCGCATAGTGGCCTAGTGCGCCCGCCTGCTAAGCGGGTTGAGGATAAAACCTCTCGCGGGTTCAAATCCCGCCGCCTCCGCCAACGAAGAAGGACCCCCGACACGCTTTTCGTCGGGGGTCCTTCTTCGTTATCGAACGCGTGGGATGTGGGAGGAGCCGCGACGGCGTCCCGCCGCCTCCGCCCCGAGCGTGTCCACAGAACGTGGCCTCTCGACGGTTGGGAGGCGGCAGAACGTGGCCTCTCGACGGTTCAGGAGGAGGAGGGGCTCCCGTCCGTGCTCGCGCCGTCCTCGCCCTTCAGGTGCTCGCGCGCGCTGCCCTTCTTCGACAGCGGCACGCCGACCCACAGGGCCAGCCCGAGCACGCCCAGCGCGCCGCCGAACCAGAACGCGGCCGTGTGCGACATCAGCACGTCGAGCACGAGCACGACGCCCCCGATGATGCCGAGCCCGAGCGTGAACAGGCCCACGCTCATGAGGCGGTCGGTGTAGGTGACGATGAAGTCCTTGAGCCCGTCGCGGAAGAGGGTGCGGTGCAGCGCGACGGGAGCCGTGAAGACGATGACGCTCACGGCGGCGGCCATGAGGGTGAAGACGTAGATGCCCCGCTGCAGGTCGCTCAGGGTCGTGAAGCGCTGCTGGAACGGGATGGTCAGCAGGAAGGCGAAGAGGATCTGGACGCCGGCCTGGGCGATGCGCAGCTCCTGCAGCTGCTCACCGAAGTTGCGATCGATCCGCTCGGCCTCGGTCTCGTCGCGGGTGTAGGGGTGTGAGTCGCTCATGGCCAACCTGTACCCCACGAAGGCCACCTGACGACAGGGGGCGGTATGCCGCGTGCTCGGCGACACGGCATACGCCCTCGGTGCCGGGTGGGCTCCACGCCGCCAGGGACCCCCGGCATGACGGAGGGCCCGGCACCGTGAGGTGCCGGGCCCTGCATCACGTCGTCCGCCGCCCGCCGGCCAGCAGGCGGTGGACCGACCTCTCAGCGCTCGCTGACGCGGGCCTTGAGGGCGTCGAACTCGGACCACAGCTCCGCGGGGAGCTGGTCGCCGAACGTGTCGAACCACTCCTGGATGAGGGGCAGCTCCTTCTCCCAGTCGGCCGCGTTGACCTTGACGGCCTTGGCGACCTGCTCGGGCGTCATGTCGAGCCTGTCGATGTCGATGGCGCCCTCGGTCGGCACGAACCCGATCGGGGTCTCCACGGCATCGGCGTCGCCCTCGAGGCGCTCGATGACCCACTTGAGGACCCGGCTGTTCTCGCCGAACCCGGGCCAGAGGAAGGAGCCGTCCTCCTCGTCGCGACGGAACCAGTTGACGCCGAAGATGCGGGGGAGCTTGGAGGCGTCCGCGCTCTTGCCGATCTCGAGCCAGTGGTTCATGTAGTCGCCGGCGTGGTAGCCGATGAAGGGGAGCATCGCCATCGGGTCGCGGCGCACGACGCCGACGGCGCCGGTCGCGGCAGCGGTGGTCTCCGAGGAGAGCGTCGCGCCGATGAAGGTGCCGTGCTGCCAGTCGCGCGACTCGTAGACGAGCGGCACGGTCGTCTTGCGGCGGCCGCCGAAGAGGATCGCGTCGATCGGGACGCCGTCGGGGTTGTCGTACTCCGGGGCGATCATCGGGCACTGCGACGCCGGGGTGCAGAAGCGGCTGTTGGGGTGGCTCGAGAGCGTCCCCGCCTTGCCGTCCTCGGGCGTCCAGCTGTTGCCGTGCCAGTCGGTGAGGTGTGCCGGCGGCTCGTCGGTCATGCCCTCCCACCACACGTCGCCGTCGTCGGTCAGGGCGACGTTGGTGAAGACCGAGTTGCCCTTCTCGATGGTGGCCATCGCGTTGGGGTTGGTCGACTCGCCCGTGCCGGGGGCGACGCCGAAGAGCCCGAACTCCGGGTTCACGGCGTAGAGGCGGCCGTCCTCACCGAAGCGCATCCAGGCGATGTCGTCGCCGACCATCTCGGCCTTCCAGCCGGGAACGGTGGGTGTGATCATCGCGAGGTTCGTCTTGCCACAGGCGGACGGGAAGGCGGCCGCGATGTAGTGGACGGACCCCTTGGGCGAGGTGAGCTTGAGGATGAGCATGTGCTCGGCCATCCAGCCCTCGTCGCGGGCGATCGCGGAGGCGATGCGCAGCGAGTAGCACTTCTTGCCGAGGAGGGCGTTGCCGCCGTAGCCGGAGCCGTAGCTCCAGATCGTGCGCTCCTCGGGGAAGTGGACGATGTACTTCGTGTCGGAGCACGGCCACTTCACGTCGGCCTGGCCCTCGGCGAGCGGGGCACCGACCGAGTGGAGCGCCGGCACGTAGTCGGCGTTCGTCTCCTCGATCTTGTGGAGCACCTTGTCGCCGCAGCGGGCCATGACGAGCATCGAGACGACGACGTAGGCGGAGTCGGTGATCTCGACACCGAACATCGGGACCTTGGCGTCGAGGTGACCCATGACGAACGGGATGACGTACATGGTGCGGCCCTGCATGCTGCCGCGGTACAGCTCGGTCATCCGAGCCTTCATCTCGTCGGGCGCCATCCAGTTGTTGGTGGGCCCGGAGTCCTTCTCGTCGACGGAGCAGATGTAGGTCTGCCCCTCGACGCGCGCGACGTCACTGGGGTCGGAGGCGCAGTAGAAGGAGTTCGGCTTCTTGCTCTCGTTGAGCCGCACGAACGTGCCGGCCTCGACGAGCTGGTCGGTCAGCTCGGTCCACTCCTCGGCGGAGCCGGTGATCCAGCGGATGTCGCGCGGCTGCGTCAGCTCGGCGACCTGCTCGACCCACGCGGCAAGTCCCGCGTGCGTCGTGTGTGTCTGTTTCTCGTGGGTCGTGGTCAACTCGGGGCCCATCCCTTCGCGCGCGGTGCCGCCCGGCACCACGTCGTGCCGGTGTGAAGCTGCTCCGCAGGTGGATCCTGGGCGAGCCCGGATCGGGCCGCAGGTGTCCACATGCTGAACAGATGACGTGATGACTTCAAGGTACGCGCCGCCGTGGCCACCGTTGACCGCATGCGGGCGCCGGAGCGGTGAGACGCCTCACATGGCCTCGGTGCCGCAAGAAATACGACGATCCGTTGTCGGTTTCTTGCAGGAATTTCAGTACTCCCCAGTACCGGGCCGGGTGTCGTCGCGGCCTCCTCCGGAGCCACGGGCGTATGCCGTCCGCTGCCCCCTGCGCGCCGGTGCGGGCTGGGTGCGGGCGGGGTGCGGGCGGGCTGTCCGGCCGCTCCCGCGGGGCTCGGGCCGGGGCCGATTTCGTGGATGCGGACCCGAGGCGCTAAGGTAACTTTTCGTTCCTCCGAGTGACGGAACGACGCACCCGTAGCTCAACGGATAGAGCATCTGACTACGGATCAGAAGGTTTGGGGTTCGAATCCCTACGGGTGCACTCTGTGTTGAGACAGAACCTTGGGCCCTGACCCGCAGCAATGCGGATCGGGGCCCTTTGTCGTGTCCGCCCCGACCCGGTCGCGTCGTGCTCGGCCGACCACGCGGTCTCCCGACCGACCCGAGTCAGCCGCGGGCCGTCGGCGCGGCGGACGGGTGAGCACGGCCGGTGGTCGAGGGGAGGCGCTCGGTCGCGAGCACGCCGATGGCGAGCGCGATCGCGACGGAGGGCATCTGGACGAGGAAGTCTCGGAGGTCCGCGAACCCGGAGATGATGTCGTCGCCGAGGAGGGCCGTGGCGCCGCGCAGGCCCAGGCCCCCGACCGTGAGCACGAAGAACCCGCCGAGGAGGAGCACGAGCCGCGGCGGGCGACCCGGCGGCCTGGAGGCGATCCCCGCGAAGGCGCCGAGAGCGATGCCGGCCAGGAGGGTGCCGGTGATGTCACCCACGAGCCGCGTGGCGCCCTGCTGGACGAGGAAGGTGCCGATGACGGTCGGGACGAGCCACGGCAGAGCCGCGAGCGGGGCGTTGAACGCGAGGACGAGACCCACCGAGAACGGCACCCACGCCAGCACGACGGCGATGAACGGGAGGGTGGGCTCGACCGGGGTCTCCGTCAGGAGACGGTCGTTGCCCGTGATCTCGGCGGCCGCTGCGATGCCGACGACGATCAGGGCGAGGACGAGCGCGGCGTAGACGAGCCGCGTGGCGCCGGACGTGATGCGGCCGGCGATGAGCTCCGCTGCGGCAGCCGAGAGGTAGTCGCCCGGGACGACGATGAAGAGCGCCGGGACGACGACGAGCACGACCCCGGTCCTCGTCGCGAGGCCGGTCAACAGGAGCGCGGCGATCAGCGTCAGGACGAAGGCGCCGATGAAGGGGGTCAGCGCCTCGAGGCGACGCCCTTCCAGTGACACGAGCAGCACCCCCATGACGGTGCCCAGGATGACGGTCGCCGCGACCTCACCCGTGGTGGCCACGACGCTGGGTGCGAAGCCGACCGTGAAGAGCACGACGCCGACGACCCGCAGCCACCACGGCCACCGAGGGGCGCTGCGCTCGACCGTGTCGAGACGGCGGGAGGCCTCGGGGAGCGTCAGGCCCTGCTCGACGTCCGAGACGAGGGCCTCGAGCTCCACGACCTGGTCCAGTCGTGACAGGCCGGGCGTGGACCTCACGACCGCGACGCGGGCGGAGTCGCCCGTGCCGACGTCCGTGAGCAGCACCTGCTCGGGGAGCACGAGCATCTCGACGTCCACGCCGAACGCGCGGGAGACACGGCCCACTGCACGCTCGAGCATGACGACGCCCTCGCCGCTCGAGCGCAGGAGCAGCGCCGCGATCCTCACCGTGACGCCGAACGGGTCCGCACCGGCCTGGTCCACGCGGCCAGCCTCGGGCGCCACGCCACGGACGTCGTCACTCGCGCGGAATGAGGCGCGGAACGAGACGTGGAATGAGACAGGACGCCACGCGCCGGCCGGCTCCGGCGGAGGGGGGCGTGCTGCCCCGGCACGGCTCACCGGGCCCTCGGTGGCCCGCGTTCATCCTGTGGGGGTGACGCGGACGGGACTGCGGTGGGCGGACGCTGATCCCGTGTCGACCTCACCCGCCCGGACCGGTGCCGGAATGGTTCTCGTCCTGCTGGCGTCGGGGCAGTTCGTCATGACCCTGGACAGCTCGGTCATGAACGTCTCGATGGCCGTCGTCGCGAGCGACCTCGGCACGACGATCAGCGGCATCCAGACCGCCATCACGCTCTACACGCTCGTCATGGCCACGATGATGATCACCGGCGGCAAGATCGGCACGATCATCGGCCGGCGGCGCGCGTTCGGCATCGGCCTCGTCATCTACGCGGCAGGGTCGCTGACGACGGCGCTCGCGCCGAACCTGCCGGTGCTGCTCTTCGGCTGGTCGCTGCTCGAGGGACTCGGCGCGTCGCTCATCATGCCCGCGATCGTGGCGCTCGTCGCCGCCAACTTCCCCGCCGAGCGACGGGCCGCCGCGTACGGTCTCGTGGCCGCGGCGGGCGCCATGGCCGTCGCCGCCGGGCCGCTCATCGGTGGCGCCGTGACCACCTTCGCGTCGTGGCGCTACGTGTTCGCCGGTGAGGTCGTCATCGTCCTCGTCATCCTCGTCTTCCTGCGCAAGATGGCCGACGTGCCGGCGACGCCGGCCAGGATCGACTACGTCGGGTCGCTGCTGTCCGTGGTCGGGCTGGGATCGATCGTCTACGGCGTGCTGCGCACGAGCGACTGGGGCTGGGTCGCTGCCAAGCCCGGCGCCCCCGAGGTCCTCGGGGCGTCGCCGTCGATCTGGCTCATCGTCCTCGGCATGCTCGTGGTCTTCGGCTTCATGCGGTGGGAGAACCACCTCGTGCGGATCGGCTCCGAACCCCTCCTGCGGCCCGTGCTGCTGCGCAACCGTGGCCTCGTCGGTGGGCTGACGATGTTCTTCTCGCAGTACCTCGTCCAGGCCGGCATCTTCTTCGCCGTGCCGCTCTTCCTCTCGGTGGTGCTCGAGCTGGACGCGCTGCAGACGGGGCTGCGCATCCTGCCGCTCTCGTTCGCGCTGCTCGTGTCGGCAGCGGGCATCCCCAAGATCTGGCCCAGGGCCAACCCCCGACGCGTCGTGCGCGTCGGCCTGTTGTCGGTGCTCGCCGGGGTCCTCGTGCTCGTCGGCGGGATGGACCCCGGCGCCAACGCCGGGGTCGTCGCCATCCCGATGCTCCTCATCGGGCTGGGCCTCGGTGCCCTGTCGTCGCAGCTCGGCAGCGTCACCGTCTCGTCGGTGCCCGACTCGGAGAGCGCCGAGGTCGGCGGACTCCAGAACACCGGCACGAACCTCGGCGCGTCCCTGGGCACCGCCCTCGTGGGCTCGGTGCTGCTCGCGACGCTGACGACCTCGGTCATCGCCGGCGTCCAGACCAACCCGGACGTCCCGACCGAGGTCAAGGCCCAGGCCACGACCCAGCTCGCCGGCGGGGTGCCGTTCATCTCCGACAAGCAGCTGACGGAGGCCCTCGAGCAGGCCGGGGTCGACGAGACGCAGGCGGCCGCGATCCTCGAGGTCAACGCGAGCGCTCGTCTGGACGCGCTCCAGGAGGCCTTCGGGGTGACCGCCCTGCTGACGGCGGGTGCCCTCTTCTTCACCGGGCGCATCCCGCGTCGCGCCCCGGGCGACGACGGGCCGCCCGAGGGAGACGAGGACGACGAGGACGACGAGGACGACGAGGACGACGAGGACGACGAGGACGACGAGGACGACGAGGACGACGAGGACGGTGCCATGGAGCCCGAGACCGAGGCGACCGGCCCGGCGCACGGGTCCGGGCGCGGGGAGGCGTGACGTGGTGACCACACCGGGGCTGGCCGAGCGATGGACGTCGAACGACGGCGTCAAGGTCTTCTATCGCGAGTCGTCGGGACCGCCGGACGCGGCACCGATGATGCACCTGCACGGCTTCGGGCTCTCGGGCCGCTACCTGCTCCCGACGGCCGAGCTGCTCGCCGGCGAGTTCCGGACGCTCGTGCCCGACCTCCCCGGCTTCGGGCGCAGCGGACGGCCCCGTCAGCCGCTCGACGTGCCCGAGCTCGCCGAGGCGGCAGCGGCGTTCCTCGACGACCGCGGCATCGAGAAGGTGACGCTCGTCGGCAACTCGATGGGCTGTGCCGTCATCTGCGAGTTCGCCCACCTCTACCCCGAACGCCTCGAGCGGGCCGTGCTCGTCGCACCCGCGGGGGGTCTCCACAACCAGCCGCTGCGCCGGGCGCTGCAACAGCTCGCGCGGGACGGCATACGCGAGCCGTTGGGGCTCATGCAGGTGGCGGTGCCGGACTACCTGAGGTTCGGGGTGCCGAGCACGCTGCGCATGTTCCGCGCCCTGACCCGCTACCCGGCCCTCGACCGCCTGCTGGAGCTGCACATCCCGACCCTCGTCGTGCTCGGCAGCGCCGACCCGCTCATGCCCGCGCCGCCGCGGGTCAAGGAGGTGGCCGGGCAGATCGACAACTCGGTCCTGCTCGTCGTCATCCACGGGGCCGCCCACGCCATCAACTTCAGCCACCCGGGTGAGCTGGCCAACGTCATCCGGCAGTTCATGTCCGACCAGCCGATCGTCGACGACCCCGACTCACCGGGCCAGGCCCGCGTCTACGAGATCCACCGCGGTGTCCACCTGCCCGGCCCGAGGGACGGGCAGGTGGACGACGGCTCGGCGTGACTCAGGCGCGCGGCCTGCGGAGGCGGAACGCGTCCGCGTCGGTCGCCTGGACCTGCTGACCGGTGGAGGCGTCGTTGGCCGTCGCCGTCGTGCTCACCGTGACGCTGCCGGCCTGGAACTGCTCGGCGCCGAGGTAGATGGCGAAGTCCCACGTGTAGGTCCGCCCCACCCAGCAGTCGACGTAGACCGAGCCGGAGCCGGCGACGGTCGTCTTGCGGACGGTCTGCGAGACGATCCCGCTGACGACGGTCGGTGCGTCGGAGGAGCACGTCAGCGTGCCGGTGACGATGACACCGCCCTCCTGGGTGAGCGTGGCGCCGGTGTTGGCGAGGGTGAGCTGCAGCGGCGGCGCCGCGGGGGCCAGACCGACGTCGATCTGGCCGCGGGCCGCCGGCGTCTGGTCGTCGCAGTGCTGCTCGAAGGTGGCCGCGAACCGCGTCACCGCGCCGGAGGTGTCGGTGGTGATGGTCTGGACCGTGAACGTCGACGACGAGGTGTTGCAGCCGCGTCCCTCACCGCTGTAGTCGAACCCGGCGACCCCGACGTCGTTGAACGGGTAGCGGGTGGCCGTGTACGTCGTGCCGGACGTCAGCGACTGGCCCGTCGGTGCGGCGGCGTCGATGGTCCAGTCGTCGCCGTTGGCTCCGACGATGGAGATGGCGACGCGCTGGGCGTCTCCGGAGAGCGAGATGCGGTCGCCCGGGGTGGCGTACGCGTACGACAGTCCCTGGGTGATGTAGTCGCCGGCGTCCCCCTGGATGCTGACGGTGCCCGCGGCCGGAGCGGCGTGGGCCGGGGCGGCCAGCGTGACCGCCGCGACGAGCGCGAGACTGAGTGCGGATGTGAGTGTGCGCAGCAAGAGGTGCTCCCCTGCTCGGTGCCCGTTCGGGCGGTTCCGTCCGACCCCTGCTTGATCGGTGGTGGGAAACGTACGCCTGTCCGGGGTCGCGGTGGGGGTTGCGGGCTCGCCTGTTCGACGCTGCCACGACGTCGAGGTCCGCTCAGTCGTCGTCGCGGTACGGGTCGGTGATCTCGCGCAGGAGGACCAGTGCCTCGCGGAGCTCGCGCATGCGCCGCGGCCCCAGGTGTGCCTCCCACTCGCGCTCGATCTGCGCCTCCTCGGCGCGGGCGATCGGCAGGAGGGTCGCGGCCTTGTCGGTGAGCCGGACGAGGCGGGCCCGTCCGTCGGTGGGGTCCGGCACGCGCTCGACGTAGCCGGCTGCCTCGAGCCGGTCGACGAGGGCCGTCGCCGTCTGCTTCGTCACCTGGGCCTGCTCGGCGAGGTCGGTCAGTCGAGTGCCATGGGGTCCGATGCGCGCGGCGACGCGGGCCTGGGCGAGCGTGATGTCGTCGACACCGGCCCGGCGCATCGCGGCCACGACCCGCGTCTCGACATCGCGGGACGCGATGAACATGAGCAGGCCGACGAACGGTTCGGATGTCATGACACCTCTTGAACTAGTCAGTAGAGCGAACTATATTGGTCAGACTATCGAACTAGATCGTAGCGAGAGGAGTGGGCCGATGAGCGCTCGACCTGCCGTCGTCGGCTTCTGGTTCGACCCGGTCTGCCCGTACTCGTGGACCGCGTCGCGCTGGCTCGAGGAGGTCCGGGCCCGCGTGCCCCTGGAGATCCACCACCACGTCATGAGCCTCTACCTGCTCAACGAGCACCGCACCGACGTCGCACCCGACTACCGGCGGAGCGTGGAGGCGTCCCGAGGCCCGTCACGCGTGGCCGCCGCGCTGGTGGACCGGCGCGGCGAGGAGGCCCTCGGCGCCTTCTACGCCGCGTTCGGCTCCCTCGTCTTCGACGTCTGGCGCCGACCGACGAGCGAGGAGTACCACGTGGCGGTGCGTGCGGCGCTCGCCTCGCTCGATCTGCCCGCCGACCTCGAGGACGCGATGGAGTCCGACGAGCACGACGACAGCATGCGCGCCAGCCACGAGGCAGGCCTCGCCCCGGTCGGAGGCGAGGTCGGCACGCCGACGGTCCACATCGACGGCACGGCCTTCTACGGCCCGGTGCTCAACGCGATACCGCGCGGCGACGACGCCGTGCGCGTGTTCGAGGGGGCGCGGCTGCTCGCCGGCTACCCCGAGTTCTTCGAGCTGAAGCGGACGCGGCTGCGGCCGCCCGTCTTCACCTGACCCGGGCGACCACGCAGAGCCGCGCCGGCGCGCGAGGATGACAGACAGAAGGGGATGGACATGGGACCTGCCGTCGCGACACCGGACCTCGACACGATCTGGGCCGCCATCGACGACCAGCGCCTGCGCACCGTCGCGATGCTCGAGGGGCTCACGGCCGAGCAGTGGGAGCACCCGTCGCTCTGCGAGGGCTGGACGGTGCGGCACGTCGCGGCGCACCTGACGCTCCAGCGACAGCACGGCCCGGACATCGTCCGGCTCCTCGTCGAGCACCCGCGCCTGCTGCGCAACGTCGGCCTCAACCGGATGATCCACGACTCGGCCGTGCTCCGGGCCGAGCTCCCGACCGACGAGATCATCGCTCGCATCCGGTCCGGTGTCGGGTCGCGCCGGCACAACTCGTTCGTGACTCCCCGCGAGACCCTGACCGACAGCCTCGTGCACGCCCAGGACATGGCCATCCCGCTCGGCATCGACCTCGAGATGCGGACGCGTGGCGCGCTCATCGCCCTCGAGCGCACGTGGGCGATCCGACGCACCTGGCTCGGCACGGTCAACCGACAGCTGCCGATCGACGGCTACCGGCTCGTGGCCACGGACGCGGACTGGACGGTCGGCAGCGGTCCTCAGGTCACCGGCCCCGTCGCGGCGCTCCTGCTGCTCGTCACCGGTCGGCCGGTCGCCCTCGCGCGGCTCGAGGGGGACGGGGCCGCCCAGCTGAAGATGCAGACACGGCTCGCCTGACGGCATACCCACGGGGTGGCGACCGACACGGCGGACATCCCTTGCGCCTGCGGGGCCGCGACGGTTGGGTGTGAGTGACCCACCATGGCTGCACGGAGGCACCGGATGACCGACGTTCTCGACCCGCTCGACACCACGCTGTCGCACACGAGGGGTGAGACCGACACCCCGCTGCTCGAGACGACGATCGGCGACAGCCTCGACGCCACGGTCGAGCGCTTCGGCGAGCGGGAGGCCCTCGTCGACGTCACGCAGGGGCGCCGATGGACGTATGCCGAGCTGCGGGCCGACGTGGACCGGCTGGCCCGAGCGCTGCTCGCCGTGGGTGTCGGGACGGGCGACCGCGTCGGCATCTGGGCGCCGAACTGCTCCGAGTGGACGCTGGTGCAGTACGCGACGGCAAAGATCGGCGCCATCCTCGTCAACATCAACCCGGCCTACCGCGCCCACGAGCTGCAGTACGTCCTCGGCCAGGCAGGGATCTCGACGCTCGTCGCGGCGGAGTCCTTCAGGTCGAGCAACTACCGGCAGATGGTCGACGAGGTGCGCGGCGAGGTCGCGGGCCTCGAGCGGGTCGTCTACATCGGCACGTCGGACTGGGCCGAGCTCGTCGCCCGCGCCGACGAGGTGACCCCCGAGGAGCTCGCGCGAGTCCAGGCGGGTCTCTCCAACACCGACCCGATCAACATCCAGTACACCTCCGGCACAACGGGATTCCCCAAGGGCGCGACGCTCAGCCACCGCAACATCCTCAACAACGGCTACTTCGTCGGCGAGCTGTGCGACTACACCGAGGCCGATCGCGTCTGCATCCCGGTGCCCTTCTACCACTGCTTCGGCATGGTCATGGGCAACCTCGCGTGCACGACCCACGGCGCGTGCATGGTGATCCCGGCACCCGGCTTCGACCCCGCGCTGACCCTCCAGGCCACCCAGGACGAGAAGGTCACCTCCCTCTACGGCGTGCCGACGATGTTCATCGCCGAGTGGAACCTCCCGTCCTTCGCCGACTACGACCTGTCCACGGTGCGCACCGGCATCATGGCCGGATCCCCTTGTCCCGCAGAGCTGATGAAGAAGCTCATCGCGGCCGGCATCGAGGAGATGACCATCTGCTACGGCATGACGGAGACGTCACCGGTGTCGACGCAGAACCGCACGAACGACACGTTCGAGCAGAAGGTCGGCACCGTGGGCCGGGTCGGCCCGCACCTCGAGATCAAGATCGTCGACCCGGTGACGGGCGAGACGCTGCCTCGGGGGACGGCCGGCGAGTTCATGACGAAGGGCTACTCCGTGATGCTCGGCTACTGGGAGCAGCCCGACAAGACGGCCGAGGCCATCGAGGACGGCTGGATGCACACCGGCGACATCGGCGTCATGCACGACGACGGCTACGTCGAGATCACCGGCCGCATCAAGGACATGGTCATCCGCGGTGGCGAGAACGTCTACCCCCGCGAGATCGAGGAGTTCCTCTACACCCACCCCGACATCCTCGACGCGCAGGTCATCGGCGTCCCGGACGAGAAGTACGGCGAGGAGCTGTGCGCCTGGGTCCGGATGAAGGAGGGCGCCACCCCGCTGACCGCGGAGTCCCTGCGCGAGTTCTGCACCGGGCAGCTCGCCCACTACAAGATCCCGCGCTACGTCGAGATCGTCGACGAGTTCCCGATGACCGTGACGGGCAAGATCCGCAAGGTCGAGATGCGCGAGACCACGGCGAAGCGGCTCGGCCTCGGCTGACCCTCCCCGGCCCGGTCACGGGCTGGTCCGCGGAGCAACGGGATTCGCGCGCGCGTTGCGCGAGGCCGCACCGCGTGCACCGATGACGTATGCCGTCCGGCCGGCCGGACGGCATACGCGCGGTCAGTCGTGTGGGAACCGGGCGGTCGCGCCCACGGATCGGGGTACGTCCACGACGACGGCGGCGCGCTGGGCGCCACCGAGGTCCCTCAGCACAGTAGGTTTCGGGGGAAGTGGTCGTGAGGGCCCGAAATCCGTAAGGGGATGGCATGTCCGACACAGGCAAGACGATTCTGTGGATCGTGGTGGCGATCGTCGTCATTGCAGTGATCATCTGGTTGTTCGTCTCGGCAGGGCGGCGTCGTGAGGTCGAGGCGCGCCGCTTCGAGGCCGGCGAGCTGCGAGCCAAGGTCGAGGAGCGACTGCCCGAGGTGCAGGACACCGAGGACCGCGCCTCCGTGACCGCGGCGATGGCCGCCGACGCGCGCGCCGAGGCCGAGCGCAAGGCCGCCGAGGCCGAGCAGAAGGCGGCCGAGGCGAGGCGCCTCGAGGAGCAGGCCGAGGCGCACCGCGCCTCCGCCGAGTCCGCCCGCGTCGAGCACGCGGGACTCGAGCGTGAGGCCGACCGCGTCGACCCCGACGTCCCCACCGACGACGAGGGCTACCGCGTCGACGACGCCGGCAACCGCCTTCCGGGTCAGGAGCCGCCGCGTGGTGCCGGCGCTGCCGGTGCGGCTGGTGCGGCAGGTGCTGCCGGTGCTGCAGCGGTCGGGGCCGCGGCGTTCACGCACGACGACGACGAGGACGACCTCGCCGACGCCGAGAACCCCTTCGCTCCGTCGGACGCCGCGGTGACCGACGAGCAGGACGAGCCGAGCATGGCGTCCGAGCCGATCGAGTCGGCCGCGGTCGCACCCGTGGACGACGAGACCGCTGACACCCGGGACGCGGACGAGCCCGCCTGGGCTCCCTCCGAGGACGTCTCGTCCGAGAGGAGCACCGACCTCGCGAGCGACGCGGACCTCGCCGACGAGCGGGTGGGGGACGAGTCCTCCTACGCCTCGGATGAGCCCGAGGTCACGGGCCGCCCCGACGACGGCGACGGGGCCGACGGCACCGCTCCCGCCTCGACGAGCTGGGCACCGACCGAGACCGACGCTGCCGATGCGGGTGCCGATGCAGGTGCCGATGCAGGTGCCGACGAGAACGAGCCCGACGACCACGCGCAAGCGACGCACGACGGCACGGACGACCCGGGAACGTCTGCACTCGGCGGTGCTGCCGTCGGCGCCGCCGCCGTGGGGGCGGCCGCAGCGAGCCACGACGACCATGACGACGACCGTGACGACGACCGTGACGACGACGTCGACGGATCGGGCACCGTCACGGAGGTCGCCACCACCGACGACGCCGTCTCCGGCACGGCACCCGTCGCGGCCGACGACGCGTCGGACGCGTCGGACGCGTCCTCGGAGGGCGCAGCGGGTACTGGGACTGCGACGGAGCAGTCCTCAGACGAAAGGTCCACGACCGTGAGCGACACGCAGTCCGGCGCCACCGACGCAACCGGCCCCACCGACGCCACGGACGCCACCGACGCCACGGACGAGGACTTCACGCCTCCCGTGGCCGATGCCGAGGAGCCGCACGAGGTCGTGATCCCGGCCCTGGACGAGCGCGACGACGTCGTGACCGACGGTGGCACCCCGACCGACGACCCCGGCGACCACCGCGGCCAGCCGTGGGCGACGACCCCGGGCGAGCGCGGTCTCGACGAGGGCACCGACGACGACGCCGCGGACGACGGGCTCGACGTGGACATGGCGCCGCACTCGCACGAGAGCGACGAGGACGACGAGCTCGCCGAGCCCGCGAACACCGGGACGCCCAGCGACTCGACCGACGACTCCACCGACGACTCCACCGTCGGCTCCACCGACGAGCCCGCCGGCGGTACGGGCTCCACCGACGTCCACGAGCCGGCGCAGGAGCCGGCCGAGGCGTCGGACGAGGCGTCGGACGAGGCGTCGGACGAGGCGACGAGCGAGCAGCCGGCGGAGGGCGACTCCGCTCCCGGCCGCCGTGTCTCCGGGTTCGACGAGGTCGTGGACGGCGGCTTCGGCCTCGGCTCGGCCGCCCCGCTCGCGGACGGCGCCCAGCCGCTCGGCCACGCCGTCAAGGGCACCCGCGAGGGCACGACCTTCGTCGGACCCGACGACGCCGGCTACGACGACGTCGAGCCCGACGTGTGGTTCTACAGCGAGGACGCGGCCCGTCGAGCGGGCTTCCGTCGTCAGGGCGAGTGACCTCTCCCTGACGCCCCGCCGGGTCGGTGGCCACGTGCACCACGGTGTGCACGTGGCCACGTCCGCGTCCGGGCCGGTCCCCGCCACGGGACCGCGCCCGCGTGCGGTCCGGGCGACACGGCATCCGCCCTCGGTGGGCCCGGCCGAAACGGTGGCGCGGGCACCCGGTCGGCGCAAATAGACTTGCCGGCATGGTTTCCCCGCTCGTCGCGCTCACGCCCAAGGTCCAGTCCGCGATCGCCGCCGCCCTCGGTGACGACTTCCGCGAGGCCGACCCGGTGCTGCGTCCGTCGCAGTTCGCCGACGTGCAGGTCAACGCCGCGCTCGCGCTCGCCAAGAAGGTCGGGATGCCGCCGCGCGAGGTCGCGGCCAAGATCGTCGACGCCCTCGACCTCGACGGCGTGTGCGACTCCGTCGAGGTGAGCGGCCCCGGCTTCATCAACCTCACCTTCTCGAGCTCGTGGATCGCCGGCCTGCTGCAGGACGTCGAGGCCGACGAGCGGAGCGGTGTCGCGCTCCAGGCGACGCAGAACATCCCGATCGACTACTCCGCGCCCAACGTCGCCAAGGAGATGCACGTCGGGCACCTGCGCACGACCGTCGTCGGCGACTCGCTGGCCCGCACGCTCGAGCACCTCGGCCACCACGTCATCCGCCAGAACCACATCGGTGACTGGGGCACGCCCTTCGGCATGCTCATCGAGCACCTCCTCGACGTCGGTCGTGACTCCGAGGAGGCCGACCTGCTCGTCACCGACCCCAACGCCTTCTACCAGGCGGCCCGGGTCAAGTTCGACCGTGCCGACAAGGCGGAGCCGGCCGGCAGCGAGGGCGACTTCAACGTGCGGGCCCGCACCCGGGTCGTCAAGCTCCAGGCGGGCGACCCCGAGACGCTCGCCCTGTGGCGCGAGCTCGTCGACCTGTCGAAGATCTACTTCAACAAGATCTACTCGACGCTCGGCATCACCCTGACCGACGACGACCTCGCCGGCGAGTCCACCTACAACGAGGTGCTCGCCGACCTGTGCGCCGAGCTCGAGGCCAAGGGCATCGCGACGGTCTCCGACGGCGCCCTGTGCGTCTTCCTCGACGGCTACACCGGTCGCGAGGGCAAGCCGGTGCCGCTCATCATCCGCAAGAGCGACGGCGGCTACAACTACGGCACGACCGACCTCGCGACGATCAAGCACCGCGTCGAGGACCTCAAGGCGCACCGGGTGCTCTACGTCATCGGCGCACCGCAGGCCCTGCACCTCAACATGGTGTGGGACACCGCGCGCAAGGCCGGCTGGCTGCCCGACGACGTCGTGCCCGTGCACGTCCAGATCGGCAACGTGCTGGGTGACGACCGCAAGATCCTCAAGACCCGCTCCGGCAAGCCGCTGCGGCTCATGGCCCTGCTCGACGAGGCCGTCGAGAAGGCCCGCACCGTCATCGACGGCACGCGCCCCGACCTCGACGAGACCGTGCGCGCCACGATCGCCCGCCAGATCGGCATCGGCGCCGTGAAGTACGCCGACCTGTCCGTCGCACACGACAGCGAGTACGTCTTCGACCTCGACCGCATGGT
Source organism: Terrabacter sp. LjRoot27 (assembly GCF_964254175.1). Classification (NCBI taxonomy): domain Bacteria; kingdom Bacillati; phylum Actinomycetota; class Actinomycetes; order Micrococcales; family Intrasporangiaceae; genus Terrabacter; species Terrabacter sp. LjRoot27. The sequence goes on along the minus strand of NZ_CAXUSS020000001.1, from coordinate 4,011,774 downwards.
CGCGCTCACCGGCAACACCGGGCCGTACCTCCAGTACGTCGTCGCCCGCATCCGGTCGATCTTCCGCCAGATCGGGCTCGACCCCGCAGCGCAGCACGCCCCGATCCTGCTCGGCGAGCCGCACGAGCGCGCCCTCGCCATGCACCTGCTCGGCTTCGGTGACGTCGTCGCCGAGGTCGGAGACACCTACGAGCCGCACCGGCTCGCCGGCTACCTCTTCGAGCTGGCCCAGGCGTTCTCGGCGTTCTACGAGAACTGCCCCGTGCTCAAGGCCGAGCTCGACGAGGTCAGGGAGTCGCGACTGACGCTGTGCGCCCTCGTCTTCCGGGTCATGACGACCGGTCTCGACCTGCTCGGCCTGGAGTCCCCCGAGCAGATGTGACCGCACGGGCGGCCCGGTGCGGGCCCGGTGCCTGCCGGTGCCGGCCCGCCTCGCGGCGGGTCGCGCTCCGTGCGACCCGGTCACCACGCCTGCTGCTGTAGGTTTCGGGCGCTCGACGTCATCGACAGGGGAGAAGACTCATGACCCAGCCCGCCGCACCTCACGAACCCACGGCCGCGCCCGAGGCCGCCACCGTCCCGCCGGCACCCGCCGGTCCGCCCGTTCCCGTCGCCCCGCCCGCCGCCACCGCTCAGCTGCCCGCGCCGACCGGCCAGCCCGTCGCGACGGGGCAGCCGGGCGTCAGCCAGCCGGGCGTCACGGCGAACTTCAAGAACATCAACGTCCGCCCGTGGCGGCAGTCCACGGCCGTCGTCGCGATCATCGCGCAGGCGCTCTTCGTCCTCGCGGCTCTCGCCAACCTCTACCTCACCTCGCTCGACGTCAAGGTCAAGGGCCTGCTCAGCGACCGCGACTTCGCCGCGATGGAGCGAGAGGCCGAAGGAGCACAGAGCCTCTACTGGCTCATCCTCGGGGTCGGTGCGCTGGCAGCGGTCTTCCTCCTCGTCTGGTTCCACCGCGTGTGGACCTCCGACCGCTCGGACCACAGCCTCTACACCCGTGGCACCGGGCTCGCGATCGGTGGCTGGTTCATCCCGATCGCCAACATCGTCCTCGGACCGCTGGCCCTGCGGGACCTGATGTGGGGCACCGAGCACGCCAGCCCCACGGCGAAGCCCGGTCGTCCGAACGGGACGCCGCGGCTCGTCATCGCGTTGTGGGTCCTCATCTTCCTCAACGTCCTGCTCGTCATGGCGGGGCGCTCCGCCGACACCAAGGTCAAGCAGGCCGACTCGCTGTCCGAGTTGATGGACGCGGTCCAGTCGAGCCTGACCTTCGAAGCGGTCGGCGGCCTCGCCGGCGCCGCCGGAGCCGTCATCGGGATCCTCTACATCCGTCGGGTGATGGCCTACACGCGCCGCTGACCGGTCCCACGCCGCGGCCACGGCAGGCCGACGAGGTGCTGACGTCCGTCGGACGTCAGCACCTCGTCACATCCAGAGCATTGCGGCGGCGAGCCGCGACGGAGGACAGTCGGCTCCATGACCGACTGGGACTTCACCGGCCTCAAGGCCACCTACGTCAACTGCACGCTGAAGAAGAGCCCCGAGACGAGCCACACGCAGGGCCTCGTCGACGCGAGCGCCGCCATCATGCGCGACCACGGGGTGACCGTCGACGAGATCCGCCTCGTCGACCACGACGTCGCCACGGGCGTCTACCCCGACATGCGCGAGCACGGCTGGGAGACCGACGCCTGGCCCGACCTCTACCCCGGCATCCTCGAGAGCCAGATCCTCGTCGTCGCCGGCCCGATCTGGCTCGGCGACAACTCGAGCGTCACGAAACGCCTCATCGAGCGCATCTACTCGCTGAGCGGGATGCTCAACGACCAGGGGCAGTACCTCTTCTACGGCAGGGTCGCCGGCTGCCTCATCACCGGCAACGAGGACGGCATCAAGCACTGCGCGCAGAACGTCCTCTACAGCCTCCAGCACGTCGGCTACACGATCCCGCCCAACGCCGACGCCGGCTGGATCGGCGAGGCCGGGCCGGGGCCGAGCTACCTCGACGCCGGCAGCGGCGGCCCCGAGAACGACTTCACCAACCGCAACACGACCTTCATGACGTGGAACCTCATGCACCTCGGGAGGATGCTCCACGACGCTGGGGGAGTGCCGGCATACGGCAACCTCCGGTCCGCCTGGAACGCGGGCGAGCACTTCGGCTGGCACAACCCGGAGTACCGCTGAGCGACCCCGCGCCGCGCAGTCACCCCGTGTGGATGATGCCGACGGCGCCGGCGGCTCACGACCATGGGAGTGAGCACCGGTTGGGTGCTGCCCTCCGAGAAGGTCGCCCCATGTCGTTCTGGGACATCGTCTGGTTCATCATCATCTTCTTCGCGTTCGCGTCCTACCTCATGGTGCTCTTCTCGATCGTGGCCGACCTGTTCCGCGACCCCGAGGTCTCCGGTGGGATGAAGGCGCTGTGGGTCGTGTGCCTCGTCTTCTTCACCTTCATCACGGCGATCGTCTACCTCATCGTCCGCGGTCGCGGCATGAACGAGCGCTCGGCGCAGAAGTACGCCGAGGCCCGTCAGGCGCAGGAGGAGTACGTCCGCTCGGTCGCGGGCGCCTCGAGCACCTCGGCGCCGGAGCAGATCGCCAAGGCGAAGGAGCTGCTCGACTCGGGCGCCATCACCGCCGACGAGTTCACCGCCCTCAAGGCGAAGGCCCTCGCCTGAGCGCCGGCCTCGCCGTCCCACCACGGCACCACTCGTAGGCGCCCTCCTGGAGGCTCGGCCACACGCGCCGAACCTCCAGGAGGCATGAGGGTGTATGCCGCCCGCATCCCGAGGCGCGGCCGCTCAGACCCCGTGGGTGAGCGACACGAGCCCCCGGTAGCGCGCCACGACGTCCGAGTGCGCCTGCTCGTCACCCGGCCGGACGGCATACTCCGAGTCGATCGCGAGGGCCCACGTCGGTGGGTCCGCCTCTCCCGAAAGGGCCCACGCGGCCTGGCGTGCGGCGCCGACGCCGACGTACTCGGCCGGAGCGGGCACGACGACGGGGGCGCGGAAGAGGCCCGGTGCGATCTCGCGGACCGCGCGTGAGGCGGCTGCTCCGCCGATGAGCAGCACCCGGGCGACGTCGACGTCGTGGTCACGCAGGGCGTCGACGCCGGCCACGAGGTTGCACAGCATCCCCTCGACCGCGGCCCGGGCGAGGTTCTCGGGCGTCGCGTTCGTGCGGGTGAGGCCGCTCAGCGTGCCGGTGGCGTCGGGGAGGTCGGGGGTGCGCTCGCCGTCCAGGTAGGGCAGCAGGGTCAGACCGCCGGCGCCCGGGCTCGCCTGCAGCGCAAGCCGGTCGAGCTCCGTGAGGTCGACACCGAGCATCGAGGCGGCCGCCGACAGCACGCGGGCCGCGTTGAGTGTGCACATGAGCGGGAGGTGGTGGCCGGTCGCATCGGCGAAGCCGGCGATGGCGCCGGTCTCGTCGCGGATCGCTGAGCCGTGGGGTGTGAAGACCGTGCCGCTCGTGCCGAGCGAGACGACGACGTCACCCGGGTGGAGGGTCAGGCCGAGCGCGGCGCCCATGTTGTCACCCGTGCCGGCGGCGACGAGCAGGCCGTCGGCGGTGCGGCCGGCAGCCTGGGCCGGAGAGAGCACCTCGGGGACCTCGACCGCCCGTCCGAAGGCCCGCTCGAGCAGGTCGAGCCGGTAGTCGCCGTCGGCGGCCGACCAGTAGCCGGTGCCCGACGCGTCGCCGCGGTCAGTGCTCCAGCGCTCGAACCCCCTGCCCTGCTGGAGGATCCGGCCCGTGAGCCAGTCGTGGGGAAGGACCACCCGCGCGACGCGGGCGGCGAGGTCGGGCTCGTGCTCGGCGAGCCAGCGCAGCTTCGTCACGGTGAAGCTCGCGACCGGGACGAGGCCCACGGCGTCGACCCACGCAGCGACCCCGCCGAGCTCGTCCGTGAGGTCACGCGCGGCTCCCGCGCTGCGAGTGTCGTTCCACAGCAAGGCGTCCCGCACGACGGTGTCGTTCTCGTCGAGCGTGACCATGCCGTGCTGCTGGCCGCCGACCGCGACGGCGGCCACGCCGTCGAGGACGCCGTCGGCGCCGGCCTGTTCGTAGGCCTCCCACCAGCGGTCCGGGTGCACCTCGGTGCCGTCGGGGTGCGGGGCGCGCGCCGTGCGCACGACCTGGCCCGTCTCGGCGTCGCAGACGACGATCTTCGTCGACTGGGTCGAGCTGTCGACCCCCGCGACGAGGGTGCGTCCATCGGTCACGTCGTGCTGCTCCGCCCGGTCCATGACTGCAGGGTCTCCCGAGCGCCCTTGGTGTGCAAGGCCGAGAGTGCCCGCGTGAACACCACGGTGAACCTTTCGTCGTCGACGAGGTCGCCGAAGAGGTCTCGGTCGCGGAGGAAGGCGAGCGGGTCGGTGCCCTGCTGGGCGGCCGCGGCCATGACACGGTCCCTGACGCGGTCGACGACCTCGATCGGCTCACCCTGCTCGTCGACGCCCTCTGCGTAGCGCGCCCACGACGCGACGACCAGCGCCGAACGGTCGATCTCCCCACCCGTCTCGAGATTGCGCTTGATGACGGGCACGAGCCACTTCGGGATGCGGTCCGAGCTCTCGGCGCAGAGCCGCGCGAGGGTGTCGCGCACCTCCGGGTTGGCGAAGCGCGCGATGAGCTCGTGGCGGTAGGCGTCGAGGTCGACCCCCGGCACCTCCGGGAGGGTCGGGCTGCCCTCGTGCTCCATGTAGCCGAGCAGGAAGTCGACGAAGAGGGGGTCCTGGCAGACCTCGTGGGCGTAGCGGTAGCCGGCGAGGTAGCCGAGGTAGCAGAGCGCCTGGTGGCTCGCGTTGAGCAGGCGCAGCTTCATCAGCTCGTAGGGCACGACGTCCTCGACGAGCTGCACTCCGGCCTCCTCGAAGGGTGGCCGGCCCTGCGTGAAGTGGTCCTCGAGGACCCACTGGGTGAACGGCTCGCACACGACGGGCCACCCGTCCTCGACCCCGAACTCCTCGACGAGGCGGTCGATGTCGTCCGGCACCGTGACGGGCGTGATGCGGTCGACCATGCCGTTGGGGAAGGAGACGTGCTCGTCCATCCAGTCGGCGAGCGCGGGGTCCTTGAGGCGGGCGTATGCCGTCATCATCGTCCGCGCGACGTCACCGTTCCCGGGGAGGTTGTCGCACGACATGACGGTGAAGGGGGCCTCGCCGGCGTCCCGTCGGGCCGCGAGGCCCGCGACGACGTACCCGAAGACGGTGCGCGGGACCGCGCCGTCCTCGAGGTCGGCCCGGATCGACGGGTCGTCCGCGTCGAACGCACCCGTGACCTGGTTGACGAGGTAGCCGCCCTCGGTGATCGTCAGCGACACGATCCGCGTGCGCGGGTCGGCCAGCCGGTCGACGACGGACTGGGGGTCGTCCGGGGCGAACACCAGCTCCACGATGCTGCCGATGACGCGCGGCTCCCGATGGCCGTCGGGGTGCTTGACGACGAGGGTGTAGAGGCCGTCCTGCGCCGTCAGCGTGTCGATGATCCGGCGGTCGTGGGGGAGGGCCCCGACCCCGCAGATGCCCCAGTCGAGCGCGCCGCCGACGCCCTGCTCCATCAGCCGGTCGACGTACATCGCCTGGTGGGCGCGGTGGAATCCGCCGACGCCGAAGTGGACGATGCTCGCGGTGACGGCCGCCCGGTCGTAGGTGGGCCGGGCGACGGTGGCGGGGAGGGCCTCGAGCGTCGTGCTGGCGAGAGCCGTGGGCCGCGGGGGCGAGGGGGCGGGCGTGGTGGTCATGGTGGTCTGGTTCCTCTCGGAGGTGTCGGAGGTGTCGGAGGCGTCGGAGGCGTCGGCGGCGGGATGGCCGGCCACGGGGGCGGAGCCGGTCGTCCTCGACGCGCGGCTGACGGTCGTCAGTGCGTCTCGGACAGGCTCCACATCGTCCACAGCTCGGTCCGCATCCGTCGTGGCTGCCGCAGCGTGTAGGCGACGGCCTGGGCGATGTCCTCCGGTTCCATGAAGTCGCCCTCGGAGGGGTCGCGGTCGCCGAAGCGTCCGTCGGCGGCGGCGAAGGGGGTGTTGACGCCGGCTGGTGCGATGGTCGTCGTGCGGATCCCCTCGGAGCGCAGCTCACGGTCGAGGGCGTAGCCGAGGTTGATCTGGGCGGCCTTGGTCGCGGAGTAGACCGCCTCCTTGCCGCCCCCGATGAGGAGCCCCGCGACCGAGCCGATGATGACGAGGTCGCCACCGTCTCCCTGGGCGCGGAACTGCCGCACGGCGGCCCGGGCGAGCCACACGGTTCCCTTGACGTTGACGTCGACCATGAGCGCGACCTCGTCGGCCGAGTAGTCGAGGATCCCGCCGTAGAAGCCGACGGCGGCGTTGGCGACGACGGAGTCGACCCGGCCGAAGGCCTGCACGCCCGCGGCGACGAGCGCCTCGGCCGTGGCCTCGTCCCTGACGTCGCCGAGGCCGACGGCCAGGCGGTCCTCTCCCCACGCGTCGCGCAGCGAGGTGAGGGCGTCGGGCCGGAGGTCACCGGCGACGACGCGCCCACCCGCCTCGAGGACGAGCCTGGCGATCGCGCCACCGATGCCCCCACCGGCACCGGTGACGACGACGACCGTGTCCTCGAGGCTCCGTCCACGCTCGACGGTGCGCACCGTGGGCCCGGTGGCCGGGCCGGCGGCCGGGCCCGCTGTGGGAGCCGTGGCGGTCACTTGATGGCTCCCATCGACAGGCCGCGGACGAGCTGCTTCTGTGCGGCCCAGCCCGCGATGATGACGGGAAGGGCTGCGATGGTCGCCGCGGCGGACAGGACGGCGAGGAACTGGCCGCGACCGTCGACGAAGCTGCCGAGGAAGGGCGGCGTCGTCCGAGCGGCCGAGCTCGTCAGCAGCAGGGCGAGGAAGTACTCGTTCCAGGCGAAGATGAAGCTGATGAGCGCCGCGGCCGCCACCCCGGGGAGGACGAGCGGCAGGACGATTCGCACGATCTCGCGGAACATCCCGGCCCCGTCGACCCGGGCGGCCTCGATGATCTCGAAGGGCACCTCGAGGAAGAACGAGCGCATCATCCACACCGTCACGGGCAGGTTCATCGCGCCGTAGACGATGGCGAGCATGTAGATGTTGTCGAGCAGCCCGACGGTCTTGAAGATCATGAAGAGCGGCAGGACGATCGCGGCGAGCGGCATGAACCTGGTCGAGATGAAGAACGAGAGCGAGTTCTCGACGTTCTTGACCCGCCGGATCGACAGCGCGTACGCGGCGGGGATCGCGAGGACGACCGAGATGATCGTCGCGATGACCGCGGCGGTCAACGAGTTCTGGAGGTAGCCGGCCATCCCGCGGTCCATCGCGAGCTGGTAGCCCTCCGTGACGGGCTTGAAGATGAACGTCGGGTTGACGGACGACGCGAGCGACTCCGGCTTGAACCCGTTGAGGACCATCCAGAAGACCGGGAAGAAGAAGACGAGCACGAGGATCCACGTGACGAGCGTCGTGAGGGCCCCCCTCGCCGATCGCCTCGACCGCGTCGGGCTGTCTGTGCTGTTCATCGGCTTCCTCCTGCCATGAAGACCTTGAACACGCTCTTGAGCGCGATGGTCGCGACGATGATCGTGAGGACGACGGTCACGACGCCGTATGCCGCTGCCTGCCCGACGTCGAGCCCGATGAAGGCCCGCTCGTAGAGGAGGTAGGCGAGGGTCTTCGTGCCGCCGGTCCCCTTGGTGAGGATCGCGATCGGGTCGAAGACCTGGAGGATGATGACCGAGCCGAGGAGCACCCCGATCTCGATGTACATCCGCAGGTGGGGCAGCGTGATCCACGTGAAGGTGCGCCACGTGCCGGCCCCGTCGACCTGGGCGGCCTCGAGGATGCCCTTGTCCTGGCCCTGCAGCCCGGCCAGGAGGATGAGCATCATGAACGGCGTGAACTGCCACGTGAGCACGATGACGACCGTGGCCATCGGGTGCTCGGTGCTCCAGGCGACGACCGGCAGGTGCAGGGACCGGAAGACCCAGTTGAGCATCCCGATGTTCGTGTCGAACATCGAGTACTTCCAGATGAGCGAGGCGGCCGCCGGCATGATGAGGAACGGCGTGATCATCAGGGTCCGGGCCAGGGCGCGACCGCGGAACGGGCGGTCCAGCAGGACGGCGAACAGCAGGCCGAAGAGGACAGCGAGGGTGACCGAGAAGGCCGTGATGAGCACCGTGGCGCGGATCGAGGGCCACAGGTCGCCGGAGGTCAGGGCGCTCGTGTAGTTGTCGAAGCCGGCGAACGCACGGTCGTTGGGGTAGAGCAGGTTCCACTTCGTCAGCGAGAAGCCGATCGTCGTCAGGAACGGGATCTGCGTCAGCAGGACGAGGAAGATGACGGCCGGGAGCAGCAGTCCCCGGTTGCGCCAGAGCTCCGTCCGCTGCACGCGCCGCTTGTCGGTGGCGGTGGTGGCGCTGACGTCCTCGAGCTCGGTTGGTGGTGTGGTGGTCGTCGTCATGTCGGCACTCCCTCGTGCGGCTCGTGCGACTGGGTTGGAGGAGGTGTGGTGCCGGGCCCGGGGCGTGCCGGGCCCGGCACCACGAGTCAGTAGGCGGACGTCACTTCTTGTGCTTGTCGCCGGCTGCCTGGGCGATGGACTGGCACTTGCTGAGTGCGTCGTCGATCGTGCCGCGGTTGGCCAGGTAGTCCGCCACGAGCTGGGCGCACTGGTTGCCGACGTCCTGGAACTCGGGGATCGAGACGTACTGGATGCCGACCCAGCCCTGCGGGTTGACGCCCGGCTGCTTCGGGTTGACCGAGCTCATGACGTCGAGGGTGATCGGCGCATACGCCTTCGCGGCCTCCTTGTACTCCGGGATGTCGTACGTCGAGGTGCGCGAGCCCGGCGGGACGTTGGACCAGCCGATCTTCGTGCCGACGAGCTTGATGTAGTCCTTGCTCGTGGCCCACTTGACGAACTTGACCGCCGCGTCCTTCTGCTTCGTCGACGTCGGGATGGCGAGGTTCCAGCTCCAGAGCCAGCCGGACTCCTTCGTCTTGGTGACCGGCATGTGCGCGTAGCCCATCTTGCCCTTGACGGGCGAGTCGGACGCCTCGAGCATCGAGGCTGCGACGGAGGCGTCGGCCCACATCGCGGCCTTGCCCTCCTTGAGCGCCGTGAGGCACTCGTTGAAGCTGTAGGAGACGGGGTCCTTCTCACCGGACTCGTCGAGCATCGTCTTGTAGAAGGTGACGGCTTCCTTCCACTCCGGCGTGTTGACGGTGGCCTTCCAGCTGCTGTCGTACCAGTTGCCCCCGAAGGTCTGCACGACCGTGGTGAGCGGGGCGAAGAGGTCTCCCCAGCCGGGCTTGCCGCGCATGCAGATCCCCGCCATGTCAGCGGTGTTGACCTTCTTGGCCGCGTCGGCGACCTGCTGCCACGTGGGGTTCTGCGGGATCGTGACCCCGGCCTTGTCCATGACCTCCTTGTTGTACATGAGGATCGAGGACTCGCCGTAGAACGGGACGGCGAAGAGCTTGTTGTCGAAGGTGTTGACGTCGCGCACCGGGGGGAGCAGGTCGTTCACGTCGTACGACGCGTCCGACTGCAGCTCCGGGGTGAGGTCGACGAGCCACCCGTTGGCGCCCCACTGGGGCGTCTCGTAGGCGCCGATGGTGACGATGTCGTACTGGCCGGCGCCGCTCGCGACGTCTGCCGTCACGGCGGCGCGGAGGTCGCCCTCCTCCATGACCTGGAAGTTGACCGTGACGCCGGGGTTCGCCTTCTCGTACTCGGTCTTGAGCTTCTCCATGTCCTTCATCTGGCCGTTGTTCACGGTGGCCACCTTGAGGGTGACGGCGCCTCCGGCGGCGCCCGTGGACCCGTTGCCGGACTGCACGGCCCCGGACGAACAGGCAGCCACCGTCATGGCGACCGCCACCGCGCCCGTCCCCAGCGCGAGCATGCGCTTGTTCGCAAGCATTCCTAACTCCTTTGGTAGGCATTCCTCGTTCCGTCGGCCCGGACCCACCGGACCTTGCGGCGATCTCCGCTGTCGTTCTTGACGGGAACTTGCCGGAACGGTATTGACGTGCGGGTAGGCCCAACAAGCACCATGAGACCCCTGTCATTGATACGATCTTGCGAGCGGCCTGGTGCTGGACTCGACATTCCGGACAGCGGCCCGCACGATGTGGGGACACGGCGGTCCCACCCGGCGAGGGGAGCGAAGATTTCGTATCGATCCGGCCAGTCTTCTGATGGCGACTCCCGCACGACCGACGGCGACTCGGTGCGTTCCGTACAGGCGGGCCAGATACTGGGGCAGCCAGTGCGTCGCGAGTACATCCCGCACCACCCCCAGGCCTCGGCGCGGGTGCTGACGCACGACTTCCCGAGCGAGATCTGCGGTTGGGGCTTCCATCCCGAGTACGAGATCCACCTCATCACCAAGACGCGTGGCAGCTTCATCGCCGGTGACCACATCGGCACCTTCGCGCCGGGTCACGTCAGCCTGATCGGTCCCAACCTGCCGCACGACTGGGTCAGCGACCTCGCCGAGGGGCAGGTGGCGGTCGACCGGGACGCGGTCATCCAGTTCAGCGACGAGTGGATCCATGCGGCGATGGAGCACCTGCCCGAGCTGGCCGAGGTGACCGAGGTGCTCCAGCGCTCGACCCGCGGCATCGTCTTCTCCGGTGCGACGGCCTGGCGGGCTGCCGAGACGATCCTCGCCTGCGTGCACAGCCAGGGCGTCGAGCAGCTCGGCCACCTCTTCAAGCTCCTGGCGCTCTTCGCGCACGCCCCGCCCGAGGAGTACGACCTCGTGGCGAGCGAGTGGATGGGGCGGCCGACCGATGCCGCGTCGCGCGACGCCGGCGAGGCCGGGCTCAGCTACATCTTCGACAACCTCACGGGTGACATCCGCCTGTCGACGGCGGCACGACTCGCGTACATGTCGGAGCCGACGTTCTCGAAGTACTTCAAGACGGCGACCGGCATGACGTTCTCGAGCATGGTCAAGAAGCTGCGGATCGCCTACGCCCGACGGCTCCTCGACACGACCGAGCACTCCGTGGCGCAGGTCGCCGAGATGAGTGGCTACCACAATATGGCCAACTTCAACCGACAGTTCCTCGCCGAGGTGGGGACGACGCCGAGCGCCTACCGCCGGCTGGAGTCGGACCAGAAGCCGCCGCCCGAGGTGTTCAGCCTGGGCCGGCGGGCGCCCTCGCACTGACCGACCCGGGCCCACCGGGGCCAGGGGAACGCCCGCCCCGGAGCCGGTGGCTGCCCACGATCAGAGACGTTCGGGTCGGGTCGCGTGTCATTTGTGTGACGTGCCCGGCAGACCTGCCGTTACCCGGGGGTCGTGCTCTAGGTTCGTGAACCAGTGCCCACCAGCCCTCCGCGCGAAGGAGCCCAGCGTGCAGATCGGTGTCCCCCGTGAGACCCGCGCCCGCGAGACACGTGTCGCAGCGACGCCCAAGACCGTCGAACAGCTCGTCGGACTCGGCTACGACGTCGCCGTCGAGAGCGGGGCGGGGGAGCGGGCGAGCTTCTCCGACGAGGCGTATGCCGCCGCGGGCGCTCGCGTGGTCACGGCCGAGGAGGCGTGGGGCTCGCCGATCGTGCACAAGGTCAACGCGCCCTCCGACGACGAGATCGCCCGCCTGCGAGCGGGCACGGTCCTCGTCTCGCTCCTCGCGCCGGCCATCAGCCCTGACCTCGTCGAGAGGCTGCGCGCCGCGGGCGTCACCGCGATGGCGATGGACGCCGTCCCCCGCATCAGCCGGGCCCAGTCGCTCGACGTCCTGTCGTCGATGGCCAACATCGCCGGCTACCGCGCCGTCGTCGAGGCCGCCCACGAGTTCGGCTCCTTCTTCACCGGCCAGGTCACGGCGGCCGGCAAGGTGCCGCCCGCCAAGGTGCTCGTGGCCGGTGCCGGCGTGGCGGGCCTCGCCGCGATCGGCACGGCGCGCTCCCTCGGGGCGATCGTCCGTGCGACCGACGCCCGGGCCGAGGTGGCCGAGCAGGTCGAGTCGATGGGCGCCGACTTCCTCGCCGTGCAGATGCCCGAGGTCGACGCCGCTGCGGCGTCGAGCGACGGCTACGCCAAGGAGATGGGCGAGGAGTACAACCGGCGGGCCGCCGAGCTGTATGCCGAACAGGCGCCTGACGTCGACATCATCGTGACGACGGCGCTCATCCCCGGGCGTCCCGCGCCGCGGCTCATCACCGGCGAGATGGTGGCCTCGATGAAGCCCGGCTCGGTCATCGTCGACATGGCGGCGGCCAACGGCGGCAACGTCGAGGGCGCGGTCGCCGACGAGATGGTCGTCACCGACAACGGCGTGACGATCATCGGCTACACCGACCTCGCGGCCCGGCTGCCCACGCAGGCGTCGCAGCTCTACGGCACGAACCTCGTCAACCTCATGAAGCTCCTGACGCCGGGCAAGGACGGTCAGCTCGTCCTCGACTTCGACGACGTCGTCCAGCGCAACATGACGGTCGCCCGCGACGGCGAGCTGCTCTGGCCCCCACCCGCCATCCAGGTGAGCGCGGCCCCGGTCGCGCAGACGGCATCCGGCACGAAGGTCGTGAAAGAGCCTGAGCCACCGAAGGACCCACGGCGCAGGTATGCCGGGATGGCGATCGGCGCCGTCGTCTTCGCCGCGGTCGCGGCCGTCTCGCCGCCGAGCTTCCTCGGGCACTTCACGGTCTTCGCGCTCGCCGTCGTCATCGGCTACTACGTCATCGGCAACGTCCACCACGCGCTGCACACGCCGCTCATGTCGGTCACCAACGCGATCAGCGGCATCATCGTCGTCGGTGCGCTGCTCCAGCTCGGCTCGGCCGGGTCGGTGGGCGGCACGAAGGGCGTCGTGATCATGGTGCTCGGCTTCGTGGCCGCGCTCCTGGCGAGCATCAACATCTTCGGTGGCTTCACCGTGACCCGCCGCATGCTGACGATGTTCCGGAAGGGCTGACCGCACATGGACATCGCACTCATCCAGGCGGCATACATCGTCGCGGCGCTGCTCTTCATCATGTCGCTCGCGGGCCTCTCGAGGCACGAGACCGCCCGCGACGGCAACGTCCTCGGCATGGTCGGCATGGGTATCGCCCTCGTCGCCACGCTCTGGCTCTCACTGCGCGGTGCGGCCTGGTCGGCCTGGCTGCTCATCGGCGTCGCGATGGTCATCGGTGCGGCGATCGGCATCGCCCGGGCACGCAAGGTCGAGATGACCGGCATGCCCGAGCTCATCGCGATGCTGCACTCGTTCGTCGGGGCCGCGGCGGTGCTCGTCGGCATCAACACGTTCATCGCGACGTCCGACCTCGTCGGCGTCGAGGGTGAGGCCGTCCACCTCGTCGAGATCTTCCTCGGCGTCTTCATCGGAGCCGTGACGTTCACGGGCTCGATCGTCGCGTTCCTCAAGCTGTCGGCGCGCATCTCGAGCAAGCCGCTGATGCTGCCGGCCCGCCACTGGCTCAACCTCGCTGCGCTCGTCGTGTCGGCCGGGCTGCTCGTGTGGTTCGTGGCCGCGCACTCGATCGTGCCTCTCCTCGTCATGACGGCGATCGCTCTCGCGTTCGGCTGGCACCTCGTCGCCTCGATCGGTGGCGGCGACATGCCCGTCGTCGTGTCGATGCTCAACAGCTACTCGGGCTGGGCCGCCGCCGCTGCGGGCTTCATGCTCGGCAACGACCTGCTCATCGTCACCGGGGCGCTCGTCGGCTCGTCGGGTGCCTACCTCTCGTACATCATGTGCAAGGCCATGAACCGGTCGTTCGTCTCGGTCATCGCCGGCGGGTTCGGCTCCGACGGGGCCGTGTCCAACTCCGACGTCGACTACGGCGACCACCGCGAGACGAACGCGGCCGAGGTCGCCGACCTGCTCAAGAACGCGTCGACGGTCGTCATCACCCCCGGCTACGGCATGGCGGTCGCGCAGGCGCAGTACCCCGTGGCCGACCTCACGTCGAAGCTGCGCGAGCGGGGCGTCGACGTCCGCTTCGGCATCCACCCGGTCGCCGGTCGTCTGCCGGGCCACATGAACGTCCTGCTCGCCGAGGCCAAGGTGCCCTACGACATCGTCCTCGAGATGGACGAGGTCAACGACGACTTCCCCGACACCGACGTCGTGCTCGTCATCGGCGCCAACGACACCGTCAACCCGGCCGCCGCGGAGGACCCGACGTCGCCGATCGCCGGGATGCCGGTCCTGCAGGTGTGGAACGCCAAGGACGTCGTCGTCTTCAAGCGCTCGATGAACGCCGGCTACGCGGGGGTCCAGAACCCGCTCTTCTTCCGCGACAACTCCGCGATGCTCTTCGGCGACGCCAAGGAGCGCGTCGAGGACATCATCAAGGCCCTCTGACCGACCGAGTGCCCCCAGCCTGACCGACTGCCTCCAGCCTGACCGACTGCCTCCAGCCTGACCGAGTGCCTTGGTATGCCGTGTCGTTCGGTCAGTCGCGGGGCAGTCGAGCGCGCGTGGAGCAGTCACCGATCAGGCGCTGCGGGGTCGACGGACGTCGCGCCGGGTTGAGCGCGCGACCGCGGCCTGCAGCAGGGTCCGGACGCGCTCCGGGTGTGACAGGTCAGCCCACACCAGGCGGACGACCTCGTAGCCGAGCGAGCGGATGCGGTCCTCGCGCTGCTTCTCGGCGAAGAGCACGTCGCGGCCCTCGTACTTGACCTTGCCGTCGAACTCCACGACGACTCGGGTGCCCTCGACGAGGAAGTCGACGCGGTCCGGCCACCCGCTCGCGGTCAGCTGCTCCGTGTCGGGCACCTCGTACTGCGGGACGAGCCGATACCCGAGCTGGTGCAGGAGCCATGCCGTGAGGGTCTCGCCCGGAGACTCGTGCAGGGGCTCGATGCGGGGCGCCACCGCACGCGCGGCCACGATCCCACGGTGCCCGTCGAGCAGGGCCAGGGCGTCGTCGACCTGCGCGCGAGTGGCGGTTCGCGACCTCATCGCGGCGTCGCCGGCGACGAGGAGGGCTCGGCGGCTGCGCAGCCCCGTCTGGGCGATCGCAAGAGCCGGCGTCACGGGGCGTTCAGGGTCGAGTGCGTGGGCCGTCGGGCACTGGTGCAGCCGCACCCACCGACCGAGGTGTGCCGGGATGCCGGGCTCGGTCCACGTGAGGTCGACGCGAGAGGTGACCGGACGGAAGGTCGGCAGGCCGAGGGCGAGCAGGGCCGCGTCGTGGCTGAGTACGGCGCGCCCCGCATACTCCTGAGCGGCGGCAGCAACGCGCACACGCCAGAGCTCGTGGTCGTCGGCCGGCCGTCCCGGCGCGTACCAACCAGGCCGGAGGCGCGTGCACTCGCCGGCCCGCAGCAGACGACGGAGCGCTGCCGCGTCGAGCCCGAAGCGTGAGGCGGTGGCGCTGGAGAAGACGCCGTCGCGGGCGATGGTGGACAGGTCCATCGGTCCATCGTGGCCTCGGAGCCCCGGGCCGTGCAGCAGGCCTGTGGACACCCGCCTGTTCGCTGCCCGCCGACCGCGCGACTGCCCTCACATGGGACGACTCCCACGGCATGCCGTGGGAGTCGTCCGAAGAGAGAGCAGTCGAGGCTGCCCGGGGTGCGGTCAGCGTTCGCTGAGGACCTCGGGGGCCTCGCGGCTGCCTTCCTCCTCGCCCGTCGCCAGCTTGCTGTGCTGGCGCGAGTAGAGGAAGTAGATGAGGAAGCCGAGCGCCATCCACACGATGAACCGGATCCACGTCTCGACCGAGAGGTTGAGCACGAGGTAGAAGCAGGCGGCCGCGGACAGCCACGGCACGACCGGGTTGCCGGGGACCTTGAACGAGCGCTTGAGGTCCGGGCGACGCTTGCGCAGGATCGGCACGGCGAGCGAGACGAGCATGAAGGCCGTCAGCGTGCCGATGTTGACCATCTCCTCGAGCTTGCCGATGGGGGTCAGCGAGGCGATGAGGGCGACGACCGTGCCGATGATGAGCGTCAGCTTGACCGGGGTGCCGGTCCGGTCGTTCGTGCGGCCCAGGCTCGGCGGGATGAGGTGGTCACGGCTCATCGCGAACGTCACGCGGGTGGCGCCGATGATGAGGGTCATGACGACCGTGGTGAGGCCGGCGACGGCGCCGGCAGAGATGAGGGTCGCGAAGCCGTCCTTGCCGACGTTCTTGAAGGCGGTGGCGAGGGCCGCGTCGGGGTCGATGTCCTTGTAGTTCTGCATGCCCGTGATGACGAGCGTCACGGCGACGTAGAGCACGGTGCAGATGGCGAGCGAGCCGAGGATGCCGCGGGGGAGGTCGCGCTGCGGGTTCTTCGCCTCCTCCGCCGTGGTCGCGACGACGTCGAAGCCGATGTAGGCGAAGAAGACGATGGCCGCCCCGGCCATGATGCCCATGATGCCGAACGTGGCGGGTGTCATCCCGGTGATGACCTGCAGCAGCGGGGTCGTCAGACCCTCGGCGGCCTTGCCCGGCTGCGACGGCGGGATGAACGGCGACCAGTTGTCCCGGTTGATGAACTGGATGCCCGCGAAGATCACGAAGAGCACGATGAAGAGCTTGACGCCGACGAGCACGAGGTTGACGCGCAGGGACTCCTTGATGCCCTTGGCGATGAGCAGCGTCAGGGCGGCGATGAGCAGGAAGGCCGGCAGGTCGACGTGCGACCCCGGCCCGACCGACTCTGGCCAGGTCACTCCCAGCTGCTCGAGGAAGGTGACGAAGTACTGCGACCACCCCTGGGCGACCACGCTCGCGCCGAGCATGAGCTCGAGGAGCAGGTCCCAGCCGATGATCCACGCGACGAGCTCGCCGAGCGTCGCGTACGAGAAGGTGTAGGCCGATCCGGAGACGGGGACCGTCGACGCGAACTCGGCGTAGCAGAGCGCGGCGAGGCCGCAGACGATCGCACCGATGACGAACGACAGCGCGATGGACGGACCGGCGTAGTCCTTGGCGGCTCTGCCGGTCAGCGTGAAGATGCCGGCGCCGATGATGACACCGATGCCGAAGACCGTGAGGTCAAGGGCGCTGAGTGTCCTCTTCAGCTTGTGGTCGGCCTCTTCGGACGAGGCCATCGAGGCCTCGACCGACTTGGTGCGGAACACGCTCATGCTGGCCTCCGAGCGGTCGGTGACGGGCGGATCATCACAAACTAGCGGGGAGCGCGACCGCCTGCGAGTCCTGCCCGGGCGTCGTCGGCCGCGCGCCGCGGGGGGTGCCGCGGCTACCCAGTGGTACCCGCCCGGGCACCATCTGTGTCACCCGGCGCTACAGCTCGATGACGGCAGTCAGTCGTCGGAGCGCGGCCAGATCGGCCCGGTGTCGGCGCCGCGGCGGCGGCGCTTGAGGTCGTCGCTCTCGTAGACGGTCTCGGGCCGGTCGGACGGCCGCTGGATCGGGACGGCCCGGGAGTAGGAGTCGAGGCGGTCCTGGATCGGGTTGTGGGTGCGGTGCACGTCGGGGTAGGTAGAGCCCCCGCCGGGGACGATCGGGCTCACGGGCGGTACCGGACCGCCGGGCTGCCCTGTGTCATCAGGGAACTCGCCGTCGATCTCCTCGAAGTCCTCGTCACCGGGGGGTGGGACGATGTGGAAGATCTCGGCGCAGATGTCGCGGTAGGTCTGGTCGGGGTTGGGCACCCACTTGACCTCGCGGAGCGCCTGGTCCTGGCCGGCGCTCTCGAGGACGAACTTGCCGTAGCCGAGGAACTGGCCGGGGATGGAGCGGACGTAGCTCATGTCGGTGACCTTGAGCAGCGGCATCATCGCGACCTTGTGGGAGATGAGGCCGTAACGCAGGAGCAGCCGCTTGTCGGTGGCCACGAACCAGTTGTGGCTCCAGTCGAGCAGGCACCAGAGGAGACGGGCGAGCAGCCCGAAGAAGAGCCACCAGAAGATGGTGCCGAGCGCCTGGGTGGCCTTGGTGACGTTGGAGTCGATCCACACCGCGGCGGTGAGCCCGAGGAGCATCGTCGCGACGGGCTCGGCGAGCTTGCCCCAGTGCGCGCGCACCGCGGTGACCAGTCTCTCGCCCGGGAGCAGGATCGGCGCCAGTCCCGCCGGCACCTCCGTGCTCCTCATCAAGGCCATGGGCTCAGTGTGCTCGCATCATCGGTTGAGCAGGGACCCGAAGAACTCGAGGATCGCGTTGAAGCCGTCGACGAGGACACCCCAGATGTTGCTGACGATGTCGGCAGCCTTGTCGGGGGACGTGAACACGGCGTAGACGAAGAACGCGAGCACGATGATCAGGATGATCTTCTTGGCCTTGGGGCCCATGGTGTGTCGCTCCTTGGAGGGAAGGTGCTGGCGCTGCCCTGACAGCCCCACGGCACAGGGGTGGGACCAGTGTGCCGTACGTGGCTGGTGGGGTGCGGCATCGGAGCCCGCGTGTCGGCTTGACCTGCGGGCCGCCGCTATCCTCCACGAGTGTCGCGAACGCCAGCGTATGCCGCCGAGCTGCGTGCCGCTCTGAGCCGCGCCGTGCGTCGGGTCGACGAGCGCGAGCTGACCCGGGCGACCGAGGCGCTCGTGTCGCGCTACCGGTCCGTGGCCCCCGCGTCGGCTCCGATCCTCGCGTCGAGGGTGCACGTGGCGGCCTATGCCGCCTACCGGATGCCGGCCACGCACGCGGCGCTGTCGCGGGTCCTCGCCGACGTCGCGGCTCGTGGTCTGGCGCCCCGGTCGCTGCTCGACCTCGGCGGCGGGACCGGCGCCGCGGCGTGGGCGGCGGCAGGTGCGTTCGAGTCGCTGGAGTCGGTCACGGTGCTCGACCAGGTCGAGGACGCCCTGGCCCTCGGGCGCGAGCTCGTCGACGACGCGTCGTCGCCCGCACTGAGGGGCGCGACGTTCCGGCGGGCCGTCGCCGGCGCGTGGCCCGCGGTGGAGGCGGATCTCGTCACGGTCTCGTACGTGCTGAGCGAGCTCGACGAGGCCCAGCAGGACGCGCTCGTCGCGGATGCGATGCGTCGGGGCCGTGCCGTCGTCGTCGCCGAGCCGGGGACGCCCGACGGTTACGCACGGGTGCTCCGCGTCCGAGCAGCCCTGCTCGCGGCCGGCTGGACACTCCTGGGCCCGTGTCCACACTCCGCGGAATGCCCTCTCGCACATGGTGACTGGTGCCACTTCGCAGCCCGCGTGAGCCGCTCCGCGGAGCACCGTCGTCTCAAGGGGGCTGAGCTGTCCTACGAGGACGAGAAGTACTCGTGGGTCGCCGCTGCCGCGCCCGGGGTCCTCGAACCCCCGCGAGCAGAGGAGCGTTCGGGCCGCATCCTCCGGCATCCTCTGAAGCGCAAGGGATTCGTCGAGTTCCAGGTCTGCCGGCCCGACGGGACCGCCGGGCGCGAGGTCGTGTCGAAGAAGGCGGGGGAGCGCTATCGCAGGGCGCGCGACGCCGAGTGGGGCGACGCGCTGCCCTGACCCCGCGGCATACGCAGGGAGCGCGGTGGGCTCAGACGACGCCGTAGAGGCGGTCGCCGGCGTCACCGAGACCGGGGACGATGTAGCCCTTCTCGTTGAGCTTCTCGTCGATGGTGCCGAGCACGACCTTGACAGGGATGTCGCTGTCGGCGAGCTCGTCCTCGAGGTGCTGGATGCCCTCGGGGGCGGCGAGCAGGCAGACGGCCGTGATGTCGCGGGCGCCCTTGGCCGTGAGGTAGTCGATCGCCATGACGAGCGTGCCACCGGTGGCGAGCATCGGGTCGAGGATGAAGACCTGCCGCCCGGTGAGGTCGTCGGGCAGGCGGTTCGCGTAGGTCGAGACCTCGAGGGTTTCCTCGTTGCGGATCATGCCGAGGAAGCCGACCTCGGCACTCGGGAGGAGCTTGACCATGCCGTCGAGCATGCCGAGACCGGCGCGCAGGATCGGGACGATGATCGGCTTGGGGTTGGAGAGCTTGATGCCGGTGGTCGGCGCGACCGGCGTCTCGATCTCGAACGGCTCGACACGGACGTCGCGCGTGGCCTCGTAGGCGAGCAGCGTGACGAGCTCCTCGGCGAGGCGCCGGAAGGTCGGGCTGTCGGTCCGCTTGTCGCGCAGGTAGGTCAGCTTGTGGGCGATGAGCGGGTGGTCTGCGACATGGACGTCCATGGGTGGAAACTTATCGCGTGGCGAAGAGATCCGAGACCCCCGGCAAGAGCTCCGTCCCGGCGCCGGAGACGTATGCCGCCTGGGTCGGTCAGGCGCTCGACCTCGCGGCGGCGACCGCCGGCTCGCAGGACGTGCCCGTCGGCGCGCTCGTCGTCGACCCCGAGGGTGGGGTGGTCGGACGCGGCCGCAACGTGCGCGAGGAGCTGGGTGACCCGACGGGGCACGCCGAGGTCGTCGCCCTGCGAGAGGCTGCGCAGGCGATGGGCTCGTGGCGGCTGGACGGCTGCACGCTCGTCGTGACGCTCGAGCCGTGCGTCATGTGTGCCGGCGCGGCGATGGCGGCGCGGGTGGAGCGGGTCGTCTTCGGCGCCTGGGACCCCAAGGCAGGGGCGTGCGGATCGGTCTGGGACCTGACGCGCGACCCGCTCGCGACGCACACGGTGGACGTCGTCGGGGGCGTCCGGGCGGAGGAGTCGGCGGCCCTGCTCGTCGACTTCTTCGAGGGCCGCCGGCTGGGCGACTGACCCGGGCACGGTCATACGCTGTCGCCGCCCGTCACCCGTTCGGCGGCCACCTCCTGAGTTGCGAGATCGCGAGACCGGGGGACGTGGCGAGGGGTGCCGAGCCGAACGACGCCGGGTCCCCGACGCTGTCGGGACTGCCCCAGCGCACCGTCCACGATCGCCCTCGGTCCGACGAGACGGCGACCTGGGAGAAGCCCGACCGGGTCGAGGCCCAGATCGCGACCCGCCCACCCGGCCAGCTCGTGGCGTTGGGTGAGTCGCCCTCTCCCCTGGGGACGGTGAGCCGCACGTCGACGGTCGAGAAGGTCCCGTCGGCCTGCTGGATGAAGACACGGGTGGCGCCCGTGGCCTCCACGGTCTGGACGCCCAGCCAGCCCGAGGACGTCTGCTGGTCCCAGCCGATGTCGGCGGCGGCGGGGAGGTCGAGCAGGCGGACGGTGCCGTGGAGGTCGACGAGGCAGGGGCCCGAGCCGCACTGGGTGAAGACCTGGCCCGGTCGCGGCCTCACCCCGGGCTCGACCTCGAACGGCTTCGGCTCGGTCATCGTCGGCGACAGGAGGGCGTGGCCGTCCGAGCCCCAGGCCGGGAGCACGGCGAAGGTCCCGTCGAAGGCCGGTCGCACCACCTCCTGGTCGCCCAGCCGTCGGACGATGCGATGACCCCGGCCGTCCACCACCTCGACCGCCCGGGCGATGTCGTCGCCCTCGCACGCGGGGTACTGGTTCGGCTCCGCTGGTCGACACCGCTCCCACACCGTCGCCCGACGGTCTGCCGCCTGCGGCGACTGCACGACGTAGGCCTTCGTCGCGGCCGGGTGGCCGACGACCTGTTCGGGTCCGGGTGGCCACGGCTGCGACACGCTGGGAGAGGGCACCGGTGCGTCAGTCGTCGGGATGAGGGGCGGTGAGCTCCACGTGCCGGTCCACCCGCTGCTCGCAACGGCTCCGGGCGAGGACGCGGCCGTCCCCGCCGGCGCGCTCGAGTTCGACCAGGGGGAGAGGCCGGCCACGGCGACGACCGCGGTCACGGCGAGCGCCGTCCCGGCTGCGCCGAGGGCCGCGCGCCGGACGAGGTCCGCACGGTGCGCGCGTCGGGCGCGCGCCAGGCTGCCGGCGAGCGAGGGCCGCTCGAAGTGGGCCGCCGCCGGGGTGGCCGGGAGCCCGTCGAGGTCGTCGTGCCGGAACGAGCGACGGACGACCTGGTTGCGTGCCGTGACGCGGAGCCAGTCGTGGGCGCGACCGACCTCGGCGAAGTCCGGCATCGCGGCCGCGCGCCGGAAGGCCTCGTCGACGGCGGCCTCGGCCGTGCCGGTGCTGCCGCTGAGGGCGGTCAGCTCGGCGACGAGGTCGGCGTAGTGGCGGTCGAAGGCCTCGCGGAGAGCGAGGGACTCGGAGGTCGGCCTCGCCGGCGTCGTGCCTGCCATGGTCATCGCCTCCCACGGTTCGTCTCGCCTCGTGCGTGCACCTCCGATCGTCCTCCGGGAGGCCCGCGCCACGGGGCGGATTCGTGATGTCAGCGGCAGCGCCTCGGCCGTGCCGGCCGATTTCTTCGAGGGCCGGAGGCTCGGGTATGGTCTCTCCCGGTGGCGTGTCCGAGCGGCCTAAGGAGCACGCCTCGAAAGCGTGTGTGGGGGTAACTCCACCGTGGGTTCAAATCCCACCGCCACCGCCAGACGTAGAAGGACCCGACAGCGCTTCATCGTCGGGTCCTTCTTCGTCTGACAGGACGCCGCGGAGCACGCGAGGGGGCGACCCGGCCTGCGCGAGGAGTCGTGTGGCGGTGGGCCGACCGCTCGATGGCAGCTGGGTGGGGGTCGCCGCCGACGCTCTCCGGTGGCGCCCGCGCCGGATCCCGCTAGCGTTTTCCCCGGAAGGGGACGGCACCGATGCGCATCAGGATTCTCGGACCGCTGGCCGTGTCTGACGGCACCAGCTGGACACCGGTCACGACCGGCCGCATGAGCGCCGTGCTGGAGTGCCTCATCGCTCGCGCGCCGCACGTCGTGACCGTCCCCGGGATCATCGACGAGGTGTGGGGCGAGAGTCCCACGAGCTCGGCACCGACCCAGGTCTACGGCTACGTCCGGGGGCTGCGGACCCGACTCGGCGACACCCACGGTGCCCTCATCCGCACCTGTGGGGACGGCTACCGGCTCGTGACGGGTCCCGGCGACGTCGACGCGGCGCTCTTCGGCGCCCGTGTCGACGAGGGCCTGGCCGCCTTCCGCGCCGGGTCGCACGACGAGGCCGCGGCCGCGCTGGACTCGGCCCTCGCGCTGTGGCGGGGCGAGCCGCTGCCGGGCGCGACCGGCGAGCAGGCGCGGATGCTCGCCGACCGCCTCACCGGTCGCTGGATGACCGCCACGGAGTGCCGGCTGCAGATCGAGATCGACGCCGGGCGCCACGAGGCCGTCGTCGAGCACGTCCAGGACCTCGTCGCCCGGCACCCGCTGCGCGAGCACCTCCGGCGTCAGCTGCTCGTCTCCCTCTACCGGAGCGGGCGCCTCGCCGAGGCGCTCCACGAGTACGACAGGCTGCGCCGCACCCTCGCCGAGGAGCTGGGCACCGACCCCAGCGCGGAGACCCAAGCCGTCCACCAGCAGATCCTCGCCGGGACCCTGCCCCCGGGCACGGCTGCCCACCGGGTCGGCCCGCGTGCCACCGCCCGAGCCGAGAGCCCGATCGATGACGACCAGAAGGAGCTGCCCATCCGGCAGCTGCCACCGGGGATCCCCGACTTCACCGGACGCGCGCGGGAGGTCGAGGAGATGCTCGACCTCTTCTCCGCGACCGACGTCGACGCGCCCACGGTCGTCGTCGTCCACGGCGCGCCGGGCACGGGAAAGTCGACCCTGGCGCTGCACGTGGCCCGCCGGGTGCGCGATCGCTTCCCCGACGCGCAGTTCCACCTCGACCTGGCCGGGACCGCGACCCAGCCTCGCGACCCCGCCGAGCTGCTCGCGGCGATGCTGCACGCCCTCGGGCAGCTCGGCCGGCCCCTGCCCGACACCGTGGAGGCGCGCGCGGCGCTCATGCGCTCGCACCTCGGCGAGCGGCGGACGCTCGTCGTGCTCGACGACGCCGCGAGCGCCCAGCAGGTGCAGGCACTCCTGCCGCCGCACGGCCACTCCGCGGTCATCGTCACGAGCCGCCACCTCCTCACCGACCTCCCGGGCGCGCACCACGTCCACCTCGGCCTGCTCGACCCACGGGACGCCGAGGAGATGATGTGCCGGATCGTCGGAGGGGCCCGCACCGCGCTCGAGCCGCACGAGTCCCGCACGATCGTCGAGCTGTGCGGCTACCTGCCACTGTCGATCCGCATCGCGAGCGGCAAGCTGCTGGGCCGGCCCACCTGGCCGCTCAAGGCCATGCGCCAGCGCCTCGCGGACGAGTCCCGTCGGCTCGCCGAGCTCAGCCTCGGCGACCTCGACGTCCGTGCCAGCGTCGACCTGTCGCTGCGGTCCCTGCCCGACGACGTCGTGCGCGGCCACGACCTGCTCGGCCTGCTCGGCTCCTGCGACCAGCCCGGCTGGGTGCTGAGCGCCCTGCTCGGCCAGCCTGCGCAGGACGACGTCATGGAACGGCTCGTCGACGCGAACCTCGTCCAGCTCGTGTCCTACGACTCGGTCGGGCAGCCCCGCTACCGGATGCACGACCTGCTCCGGTCCTATGCGAGGCAGCGCGCCACGGCTCGCGGCGAGGACGTCTGCCGCGCGGCCGTGCGTCGACTGCTGAGCGGGTGGACCGCCCTCGTCGACGAGGCCCGCAGCGCAAGACCGCCCAGCCTGTTCGACCCCTTCCTCGAGCCGCTGGCCGGGGCAGGCGACGCGTGGCGACTCCCGGTCTCCGAGGCCCGCGGTCTCGTCGAGGACACCCCGGCATGGCTGCTCGCCGAACGGCGTGCCCTCCTCGACGCCCTCGGCCTGGCGCGGGACTGGGGACTCGGCGAGGAGTCCCACGACCTCGCCACGTCGCTGAGCCCGCTCTACGACGAGCAGGCCCTCTACGACGACTGGACGGCGTCCCACGAGGTCGCGCTGGCCTGTGAGGGTCACAGCCCCCTCGCCCGAGCCTCCCTGTGGCGCGGCCTGGCCCAGTCGCTGATCTACTCCGACGAGCTGACGCGGGCACGCCAGCACCTGCAGCGGGCCCTCGACCTCTTCCGACAAGAGGGTCACGACCTCGGGGCCGCCCTCACCCTCGCCGGGCTGGCGACGGTGCACCGTCACCAGGGCAGGCTCGACCTCGCCGAGGGCTGCCTGCGCGCTGCCCTGCCGACGGTCCTCGAGTCGGGTGACGCCCCCA
The DNA here is from genome assembly GCF_964254175.1 of Terrabacter sp. LjRoot27. Lineage (NCBI taxonomy): Bacteria > Bacillati > Actinomycetota > Actinomycetes > Micrococcales > Intrasporangiaceae > Terrabacter > Terrabacter sp. LjRoot27. The sequence continues at coordinate 3,986,917 of NZ_CAXUSS020000001.1, read as the reverse complement.
AGGAGGCGCTGCTGCGCGGGTCGCTGGGGCGCATCCTCGTCGCGCAGAACCGGCTCGAGGAGGCACGGCCGTGGTTCGCGGCGGCCCTGCGGCTCGCCCGCGCGATCGGCGACGTCCACCGGGAGGGAGTCGTCCTGCGCGACCTCGGCGAGCTGCACCATCGTCTGGGCCAGACGGGCGAGGCGCTGCGAGACCTCGAGCACGCCCTCGCCACCTTCACCGAGCTGCGGGACGAGCGGTGCATCGCCTACACCCTGCTCCAGCTCGGCCGGATCCATGTCGACCTCCTCGACCGCGACCGCGCCACCACGACCCTGGTCCGCGCGGCGCGCATCTTCCGCCGCAACCACGTCGCGACGAGCGAGCAGCTGTGCCAGGCGTTGCTCCACCAGGCCGCGGACCTGACCACCGTCCCGGTCGCCTGACGACCCCCGGCGCCGGAGGGTGCGCCGCGTGCGTGTGCCGCACGTGACGCACCCCGTGGCCGGGTGGGTGGGCACCGGTCAGAGGAAGGCGCCGGTGGCTGCGTCGAACCGGTGTGGCCGACCGGCCGCGTCGACGAGACGCAGGACGACGCCGTGGGCCGAGACGATCCGCAGCGGACCGGTGGCGGGCAGGTCGACCGTGTCGCGCGAGACGACCTGCTGCTGTCCGTCGAACGTGCCCACCAGGACCCGGCCCCGGGTGACGTCCTCGCCCGAGCGCCCGGCCCAGACGGCCAGCGTGCCCGGACCTCCCTGCCCCACCCAGCGGTTCGTGCCGACGAACTCCGAGGCGCGGGCGGGTGCCTCCGGGTCCTCGAAGATGCCCGTCGGCCAGGCAGCCGCCACCTTGGCGCCGTCGTCGGCGGACGGCATACCGGCCGGGGCATCGGCCAGCAGCTCCCCGTCCGCCGCGACCTCCGCCACCGCCGCGACCTCCGCGTGGACCGTCCGGTCGGCGACCGACGCGGAGCCGGCAACCGCGGCCCACCCGCCCACGACGACCAGTCCCAGCGTCACGGCCAGTGCCGCGCCGACGGCCGTGCGCCGCACCGCGACCGGACGGGACGTCGCGGTGCGTCCCACCAGAGGTCCTCTCGTGGCGTCCATCGACGTCCTCGTCCCAGCGCTCGTCACAGGTCTCGTCACAGGTCCCGTCACGGCCCGGTCACTGCCAGTAGATGTTCGTCGGGTTGCCGGGGTTCGTCGCCGTGCGGCTGTCCGAGTCCACCTGGTCGTCGAGCTGGGACCACGACGAGGACGGCGAGTTGTCCGTGCCGGGGCAGCCGCCGGACTGCGCGCACGCACCCGCCTGGGACATCACTCCGGGGAAGGTGAGCTTGAAGCCCTTGTTGACGACGGAGTAGAGCGAGAGGTACTTCCACTGCTTGGCCTGCGTGCCCGTCGGCGTGTAGATCTCCGGGAGCGGCCGAGCGGCGCCCTGGGTGGAGACGTACCAGATCGTGTACGCGTTGAGCCCGGCGTTGCAGCTGCCGTCCGTCGGGATGGACGAGCTCGGGCAGCCGTCGGCGCTGCCGTAGTTCACGAGGGGTCGGGCGCCGGCGACACTGTTGTAGCCGTCGACCCAGCTGCGGGCCTTGGCGTGCGCGGTCGAGTCGGCGCCCCAGGCCTCGAAGTCGTTGGCGCCCCAGACGGTCGCCTGCGGGAAGGCGGCCAAGCCGGCATCGGCGTCGAGCGCAGCCTGCGCCATGACCTTGCCGGCGGCCGACGAGATGGTGCCCGACGAGTTGTTCGTGCCGAGGCCGATCCGCAGCAGTGACGACGTGTCGGCCCCGACGCAGCTGTCGTAGCCCTTGCCCATCGCCACCGCGAGGGCGCCCGCGGAGGCGGGGGTGCGGTCGGTGCCGCTGAAGTAGGACAGCCGCCAGACGCCGTCGGCGTCGTGGTTGAGCCGGCCGAAGTCGAGCACGACGATCCTCGTCTGGGTGCCGGCCTGCGCCTCGTCGGCGTTGCCCATGGCACAGCCCTTGGCGTTGGCCCACGCCGTGTCCTGGTTGGAGACGTAGTAGCTGGGCGCCGACGACGGGACCGGTGTGCCTGAGACGAAGCGGTGTGAGGCGTTCTGGTTCTTCAGGGCCGAGCTGAGGTTGACCTTGGCTCCGGCGGCGATCTCCTGGACAGCGCCGCCGTAGTCGGAGTTGTAGAAGACCTGCACCTTGTCGCTGCTGCGGTTCCACACGGACGCGGCGTTGTTCTTGATGCACTGGCCGTAGCCCGCCAGGCCCGAGGTCTTGAAGTCGTAGCAGCCCGGCTGGTCGGTGCCGTAGTCGGCGACGGACGAGGTGAAGTCGGAGACGGAGCCCGCGTGGTCGCTGTTGTAGTAGTAGCAGAACTCGCCGGTCTCGCAGACGCCGTTGCGGTCGGCGGCGTGCGCGGGGGTGGCGCCGGCGAGCGCGGTCAGTCCGCTGATCGCCAACGCGAGGGCGGCTCCGGCCGAGCCGAGGCGTCCGGGGTGCTGTGGCATGTCTCCTCCGAGCTGTGCAGTGGGGTGCGCGCCCTGGTGGGCCGGCACCCTGACAGCCTCCGGGGCCCGTCTAAGCCCGGCCTACATCGGGCAACCCTGGCCGCCGCGGGATGCGGTGTAGGTCGGATGTAGGAGCCCGCTGGACGCTGCTCGTCGTACGTCAGGCATGCGTCAGGGAGATCCTGCGCCATCACAAGGGGAAGAGTGCATGACCACGACAACACGTCCCGCCAGGGCCGCCGGCGCGGTGCTGGCCCTGCTGTGCAGCGTCGTCGCGACGCTGCTCACGGCATCGCCCGCCCAGGCCGCGACCGCCCGCAACGGCGTCTGCGAGTCGGGCGAGTTCTGCTTCTACTACAACAGCGGCAACGTCGGCTCGATCTCCGACCACGCCGCGACCGACCTCGGTGACTACGGCACCGACCCGGCCAGCTGCTACACGTTCCGCACCTCGGGTCGCAACGGCTACGGGCAGTGCATCAAGAACAACGCGGCCTCGGTGTGGAACCGCACCGGCAAGGCCGTCCGGGTCCACTACAACTCCGACTTCGGCGGCACCTACCAGCAGTTCGCCGCCGGCGCCGAGGCCGACCTCAACGCCACGCTGAAGAACAACAACGCGTCCCACGACGTGGAGGCGTTCGTCTCGGCCGAGTCCTGCAAGAACAGCTTCGGCAACCCGCGGTCGTGCTCGGCGGCCGTCACGTGGGCCATCGGCATGGACGGCAAGTACGACTCGGCCCTCAACGACGCCTCGACGTACTCGGGCCTCTGCGACCGGTTCGTCGCCAACGCGTACGGCTGGAGCCACAGCGGGTCGACGACGGCCTACAACCACTGGACCCAGATCCCGTCCACGTACCGCCACGGCGGTGACCGCAGCGTCCCGGCCGGAGGCCTCGCGTTCTTCAGCAACGGCGGAGCCGGCCACGTGATGATCTCCATCGGTGGTGGCTACTTCATGTCCAACGACATCGACGTCAACGGGCGCATCGACAAGACCACCATCGCCACCATCGAGAACCGGTGGGGCCAGAACTACCTCGGCTGGGCGCAGCCGTACTTCATGGCCAACCACTGACCGGACCAGACGTGACCCGTCGGGTCACCGAGGCAGGGGCGTGCCCGGACCGGGCACGCCCCTTCGCCACCCGGCACCCACGTATGCTGTCCGCACCGGTCACGGCGGACGGCATACGTCATCGGTGGGCCCGGCCACTGGCAGGATGTGCGCCATGACCACGGACGTCCCCCTCAGCGTGCGCACCCCCTCCCCCCTGGGCGAGTTCCTTCGCGCGCGCCGGCACGAGCTGGCCCCGGAGGAGGTCGGCATCAAGCGGGCCAAGGGTCGGCGCCGGGTGGGCCTCAGCCGCACCGAGGTGGCCGAGCTCGCCAACATCTCCGTGGCGTACTACGACATCATCGAGCGCGGCCGCGACCTGCGTCCGAGCAAGAGCGTCATCGACGGCCTCGCCCGCGCCCTCAAGCTCAACGCCGACGGACGCTCCCACCTGCACGCGCTCGCGACGGGCACCCCGTCGCGCCGGCCGCAGGCACCGGAGGAGCTGACCGAGGAGCTCGAGGAGCTGCTCGACTCGATCGACCCGAACCCGGCCTACGTCGTCGGTGCCCGCTGGGACGTGCTGGGCGCGAACCACACGGCCTGCCAGCTCTTCACGGACTGGGAGAGCAAGCGCAACAAGCGCGAGCGCAACCTGCTGTGGTTCTACTGCTGCGACCCGGCGGCCCGGAGCCTCTTCGTCGACTGGGAGCAGGAGGCGGCCGACCAGCTCGCGCTCTTCCGCGAGGCGTACGCACGGCACCCCGACGACCCGTCGTTCAAGCGGATCCTCGACGAGATCTTCAAGACGAACCCGGACACCGTCGAGTGGTGGGAGCGCCACGACACCGACCCGACCCGGGGCCGCACCAAGCGGATCCGCCTCGACACCGGCCAGGTCATCCAGCTGCGTCAGCTCGTCCTGCAGGTGCTCGACGAGCCGGACATCCGCATCATCAGCTACTTCGCCGACGTCGACGGTGACCTCGACGACGTCGAGTTCGACGCGTAGGAGCGACAGGGCGCCCCGACCCACGAACGGTCGAGGCGCCCCGGGCTGGGAGTCGGTGGGGGTCAGCGTTTGCGCGTGCCGAAGATGCTGCGGGTGATCTCGCGGCCGATGACGGTGCCGGCCGACCGCAGCATCGACTTGAACGCCGAGCTGCCGGCGACCTGCGCGATGAGGCCCGGCTCCTCCTTGGGGGCGCGCTTCGCCGCGGGAGCGGGAGCGGGCGCCGGTGCTGCCGGCGCGGGAGCGGGCGCGGCCGGCGCAGCGGGAGCCGCCTGCAACCTGGCCGCCAGCTTCTCGTAGGCGGACTCGCGGTCGACGACGTCGGCATACTTCGTCTTGAGCTGCGACGCGGCGATGACGGCGTCCATCGTCGCGGGCGACGAGGGGTCCATGAGGGAGTTCGGGGCCTTCATCCGGGTCCACGCGACGGGCGTCGGCACGCCCTTGTCCGACAGCACCGTGACGACGGCCTCGCCGATGCCGAGGCTCGTGAGGAGCTTCTCCATGTCGTACGCCGTGTGCGGGTAGGTGGCGATGGCCTGCTTGAGCGCCTTGGCGTCGTCGGGGGTGAAGGCGCGCAGCGCGTGCTGGACGCGGTTGCCGAGCTGGGCGAGGACGCCCGACGGGACGTCCTTGGGCGACTGCGTGACGAAGAAGACGCCGATGCCCTTGGAGCGGATGAGCCGGACCGTCTGCTCGATGGCCTGCAGGAACGCCTTGCTCGCGTCGTTGAAGAGCAGGTGTGCCTCGTCGAAGAAGAAGACGAGCTTCGGCTTGTCGACGTCGCCCTCCTCCGGCAGGTCGTGGAAGAGGTCGGCGAGCATCCACATGAGGAACGTCGAGAAGAGCTGCGGGCGGTCCTGCACCTGGGGCAGCTCGAGGCAGGAGATGATCCCCTTGCCGTCGGCGGCGGTGCGCAGCAGGTCGCTCGTCTCGAACTCGGGCTCGCCGAAGAAGGCGCCGGCGCCCTGGTCCTCGAAGGTGATGAGGTTGCGCAGGATGACGCCGGCCGTCGCGCTCGAGAGGCCGCCGAGGTCCTTGAGGTCGGCCTTGCCCTCGTCGGACGTCAGGTGGCTGATGACGGCGCGCAGGTCCTTGAGGTCGAGGAGCGCGAGGCCGTTCTTGTCGGCGTAGTGGAAGATCAGCCCGAGGCTGCTCTCCTGGGTGTCGTTGAGGCCGAGGACCTTGCTCAGCAGGGTCGGGCCGAAGCTCGTGATCGTGGCGCGGATCGCGATGCCGTCGCCCTTGCCGCCGAGCGAGTAGAACTCCGTGGGGTATGCCGTCGCCGTCCACGGGATGCCGACGTCGGCCGCGCGGCTGGTGATCTTGTCGCCGCCCTCGCCGGGCGTCGCGAGACCCGAGAGGTCACCCTTCATGTCCGCGAGGAAGACGGGGACGCCCTGGTCGGACAGCTGCTCCGCCATGAGCTGGAGCGTCTTCGTCTTGCCCGTGCCGGTCGCGCCCGCGACGAGCCCGTGACGGTTGAGGACGCTGAGCGGGATCTGCACGGGGGCGTCGGCGTGGGCCTGGCCGTCGACGACCGCGGCGCCGAGCTTGAGCACGCCTCCGTCGAACGCGTAGCCGGCCCGGATCTCGTCGATCTGGCCCGTGTCGCCGGCTCCCTGGGCTCCTGAGGCTGCAGTCTCGGTCACGCTTCGAACTCTAGTGGCCGGTCGTCCACGTTCGACGCCTATGCTGACCCGGTGATTTTCAAGGCCGTCGGCGACTCGCGCCCGTACCCAGACCATGGACTCGAGACGACCAAGGACTGGTCGAACGTCCCGCCCCGGGTGGTGCAGCTCGGCGAGCTCATCACCACCAAGAGCACGCTCGACCTGCGCGGCCTGCTCGCCGACGACTCGACCTTCTACGGTGACCTCTTCCCGCACTGCGTCGAGTGGGAGGGCGAGCTCTACCTCGAGGACGGGCTGCACCGGGCACTGCGCGCCGCGCTGCAGCAGCGTCCTGTCCTTCACGCCCGAGTCCTCGTACTCTCCTGACACAGGGCTGCCCGACCACGGGGGCCGACGGACGAAGGAGCGGTGATGTCGGAGGTCGTTGACGAGGACGACCGCACCTACCGGGTGCGGCGCCAGCGCCGGTCGACGATCGTCATCGCGGTCGTCCTGCTGAGCCTGGCGGGCGCGTTCTACTACGCCTCGACCTACTTCCGCGACACGACCCCGACGCCGGGACCGTGCACGACGGAGGTGCCGGTCGCCCCGCTGCGTCCGGCCGACGTGAGCCTCAACGTCTACAACTCGACGGCGCGCAAGGGACTGGCCGCGGCGGTCGCCAAGGCTGCGGCCGACCGCGGTTTCTCGGTCAAGGCCGTCGGCAACGACCCGAAGGACGCCGGGGTCAAGCAGGTCGCGCAGATCCGCTTCGGACCCGAGGGTGCGGCCTCGGCCCGCCTCGTCAAGACGCACGTGCCGAAGGCCGTCTACGTCAACGACAAGCGCAAGGGCGACACGGTCGACCTCGTCGTCGGCGCGGCGTGGAAGAGCTTCGGCCCGGTGCCGGTCGTCGCGACGCCCACCCAGACGCTGCGCCAGTGCCCGACGATCACCGTCCAGCAGTGACCCGAGCGTGAGTATGCCGTCCGGCGCGGTCTGCGCCGGACGGCATACTCACGCCGTGGCTGGTGTCCCGCCCGGTCAGGGCGCGTAGGGGACGCGCTGCCAGGACAGCACGTGCTCGGCGCCCGGGCGGTTGACGGTGACCTCGAGGAAGTCCCTGTTGTTGCTCGAGCCGTCGACCGTGACGCGGGTGAGGTTGTCGGCCGAGCCCTCGACGCCGTAGAAGTCGAGCCACCGCGACCCTGACGCGAGCGGTCGGTCGGAGTTGTAGACGTGGCTGTCGCCGTTGAAGAGGTAGACCTCGCCGTCGAAGGCATCCGACTGGGCGACGAGCTCGCGCACGAGCGGTTGGAAGGCGGAGTTGTCCGCCCACGTCACCGCGTACGTCGGGTCGAACATGTCGGCCTGGAGGAAGAGCGCGACGGCCCGGTCGTGGCGCTGGCGGGCTCCGGCGAAGGCCGAACGGACCTGTGCCACGGCGTTGTCCATGCGCGCCTGCTCCTCGGCGACCTGCTGCGCCGTGGGTGCGGTGAAGCCCAGCTCGGGCCAGGGGAGCAGGCCGTTGTTGCTGCCGACGACGTGCAGCGTCGCGATGTCGACGCCCTGACGCCGGAACGAGACGTTCTCGGGGAAGCCGGCGGTCGCCTGCGACGCGACGGTCAGGTCGGCGCCGAGGGTGTGGCCCGCGCGGGGGAAGAAGGTCGACCGGACGGCGGCGAGGCGCTCGAGGGGGTCGTAGGTGCCGTTGTTGGTGCGGTGGCAGTCGGTCCACTCGTTGTCGCCGGGCGTGTAGACGAGCGGCATGGTGAAGCGGTCGAACTGCGTGCGGACCATCGAGAAGTACTCGTTGGTGCACGCCGACGAGCCGTTCTTGATGTCGCCGACGTGGATGGTGAAGGAGAGGTCGGGGGTCGCGTTGATCTGGTCGACCCACGTCGGGAAGGCCGCGACCTGGGCGTCGCCGTAGGGCACGTCACCGATGACGGCGAAGCGGTAGTGGCCGTCCTTGTCCTGGCCGGGCACGTCCGCGGCGGTGGCGGCCGTGGCAGCGGGAAGGACGACGAGCGCGGCGGCGACGGCCGCGAGGGCTGGGGTGCGAGAGAGGTGCATGACTGAGTTCTCCCGCGCCGCGACCGAACGGCACCACCTCGAACCGGTGAACGTCAGGCGACGGGAGGCTGGGAGGCCGCTGGGACCCCCCGCCGTCAGAGCTGCACCAGCGTGGCGACCATGAGGGCCTTGATCGTGTGCATCCGGTTCTCGGCCTGGTCGAAGACGACCGAGGCGTCGGACTCGAAGACGTCGTCGGTGACCTCGAGCTCCTTGAGCCCGAACTGCTCGTGGACGTCCATCCCGACCTGCGTCTCGAGGTCGTGGAAGGCGGGAAGGCAGTGCATGAACTTCACAGCCGGATTCCCTGTCAGCGCAAGGAGCTCCGCGTTGACCTGGTAGGGCGTGAGCAGCTCGATGCGGTCGGCCCACACCTCCTTGGGCTCACCCATCGACACCCACACGTCGGTGTGGACGAAGTCGACGCCGCGCACCCCCTCGGCCACGTCCTCGGTGAGCGTGAGCCGCGCACCGGTCTCGGCGGCATACCTCCTCGCGACGGCGACGACGGCGTCGGACGGCCACAGCGACTGCGGCGCCACGATGCGTACGTCCATGCCGAGCAGGGCCCCGGTGACGAGGAGCGAGTTGCCCATGTTGAAGCGGGCGTCCCCGACGTAGGCGTACGCGATCTGCTCGTCGGGCTTGCCCGCGTGCTCGCGCATCGTCAGGGCGTCGCAGAGGGACTGCGTCGGGTGCCAGTCGTCGGTGAGGCCGTTCCACACAGGGACGCCGGCGAAGGCGCCGAGCGTCTCGATGACGTCGTGGCCCGCACCCCGGTACTCGATGCCGTCGTAGAAGCGGCCGAGCACGCGGGCGGTGTCCTTGGCCGACTCCTTGTGGCCCATCTGCGAGCCGATCGGGTCGAGGTAGGTCGTGCTGGCGCCCTGGTCGGCCGCGGCCACCTCGAAGGCGCACCGGGTGCGGGTCGAGGTCTTCGCGAAGAGCAGCGCGATGTTCTTGCCGGTGAGGCGTCGCTCCTCGCGGCCCTCGCGCTTGGCGGCCTTGAGCTCGGCGGCGAGGTCGAGCAGCGCCCGGAACTCGTCGGGCGTCAGGTCGATCTCCTTGAGCAGGTTGCGGCGGTGGAGTGCGGCGAGCGACATGGACGTGATGGTTTCAGGCGTCGTCGGGGCGGGGCAATCCGGTCTCAGGACATCGGACGGATCATTTGCGAACTCAACCCGGAGGAGGTGAGGGGGTCCTAACGTCGTTGCATGGCGCGAAGGTTCGGGCGACGGCGACAAGTTTTCCTTTTCCTGGCCGCGGTCGGCATCGGTCTCATCGCTCCGGCCGTCATCGACGGAGCGGCCGCTGCCGATGCTCCCACCACGCCGCAGCTGGTCATCTTGGACGCCGACGGGGTCACGTTCAAGGTGAAGAGCTCAGACTTCTTGGAGTACGGCAACCCGGTCGCCGCCGCTACCGCTTCCATCGTGCTCAGCAACAGCGGACTAGACGCGCAGCAAGTCCGCGTACGCGCATTCATGCCCGACGGAACAGAAAGACCGGTAGTAACGAACCCTCCGACTCATCGAGTTGTCATGGGGCAGGTCCTCGCGGTGCCGCTCACCATGGAGGTGAGGCCCTCTGATCCTGCGTCAGGGTTGCTCGTGGTTGAGGATGCGGCAACTGCGGATCCGGTGGCCAAGACGACATTCGGCATTCGTCGAAGCGTGGCGCTGTGGGTTCTCTTGAAGCCGATCTGGGGTGGCCTCGCGGCCGCCCTCATCATTTTCGCGTTGTTGTTCGCCGTCTTGCGTGCCCAACACAACGACGTCCGCATGGGAAGGCACCTCAGGGCCGGAAGCGACTGGAAGTTCAACGAGAGCTGGGCGTCCAATATCGGAGCGGCGGGCGCGCTGGTCGCGGCAGTAGCTGGTGCCAGCGGTCAGCTATCTCAGCTCCTGCCACAGTTCCCCGCTGCGCAGCTGGTCGGGGTGAACCTGTTCCTCGGCTTCCTCGTACTGCTGGCGCCCGTCGCCTACCTCACCTTCAAGGACGGGAACGAGGGCACCATCGGTGGCCTCATGCTCGGCGGGCTGCTGTCTCTCTGGGCGGCGCTCGGGCAGATCGTGTCCGTTGTGTTGCTGCTAGGCCGGTCGGGCGTCTCCAGTGGACTCCGACTCGGTCTGGGGGTCATGGCGATTCTCGTGGTCGTGCTCATTGCGGCCTACGTGTGGCGATCGGTTTTTTCACTCGTCGCAGGGGGCACGCATCGGGCGAGTCGGTCCACGGCGATCATGTGAGCGTCAGACGCTTGGGTCCCCGCCGGCAATCCGGTCTCAGGGAGCCGTTCGGCGGCGGTGCAGCCCGAGCCGCCAGCGGACCTGCTCGAGGAGGGCCCGGGCCTGGAGCGGGACGAGGACGCGGGGGCCCTCGCCGATGCAGAAGACGACGTCGTCGAAACGGTGGATGCCGGGACGGTGCGCCACGGTGCGGAAGGCGTCGCGCGCGGCGCGCAGCTGCGCGACGGTCATGAAGGGGGACGGTTCGTCGGGCTGGTAGCGCGCGCCGAGCGGGTAGTCGCGACCGGGGCTCCGCGTCATCTCGACGTGGCAGCCGAGGACGTGGCCGACGCGGCGGTCCTCGGCGAGGGCGACGAGGCGGTCGAGGGTGTCGAGCAGGGCGGCGGAGTCCTCGACGTAGATGCGGCCGGGGTAGACCGTGTCGCCCGTGTGGAGCAGCCCGGTGGTCGGGTCGTGGAGCGCGATCGAGGCGGCCTGGTGTCCGGGGATGCCGAGGACCTCGAGCGGGCGCCCGCCGAGGTCGAGGGTCACGACCTGGGTCGGCCAGTCGCTGACGCCGAAGAAGGCGCACACGCTCGCGAGGTCGTGGCCGATGACGGTCGTGTGCGGCCGGTCGGCGAAGGCTGCGTCGCCGGCGACGTGGTCGCCGTGGCCGTGCGTGTGGGCGACGACGAGCTCGTACGCGTTCGGCGGGGCCTGCTCCGTCTGCGCGGCCAGGTGGTCCGCGACGAGACCGTCGACGGCGTGGCGCAGGGTCGTCCCGTCGACCGCGCCGGTGTCGAGGAGCAGGGCGCGGCGCTCGCCGAGGAGCAGCAGGATGAACGGGGCCTCGAAGGTGAGGTCCTTGCTCTGCCGGATCAGGACGGTGCCGGGGGCGAGGTGGTGCACCTGGAGCGGGGGGTCGTGCCGCCGTCGCCGGGACGGTGCGCCGTGGATCCAGGCGACGTCGGTGTCGAGCGGGACCGTCGCGGGAGGGGCCATGGGGTGATTGTGCTCCGGGGTCGCGCAGGGCGCCGGGGGAGCCCGATTTCTTGTGCGGGGTCCGCCTCCGGTAACCTGCGCGACGGAGGATTCGCATAGTGGCCTAGTGCGCACGATTGGAAATCGTGTTGGGATAAAACCCTCGGGGGTTCAAATCCCCCATCCTCCGCCACATGACAGCGGCCCCCATCGCGCCCAGCGCGATGGGGGCCGCTGTCATGTGACGGAGTCCTTCGGATTCGGGAGGAGCCGGGGGCCGCGACCCCGCGAGGAACGAGCGGCCCCCCGGCGCCGCGGCGACGGTTCCCCCGTCCCCGCGGGCGGTGGTGTCCCCGGCCGAGCGGGCATGAAACCAGACCCGAGGGGCAGGAGACCGACCCGACGGGCGGGTCACCCAGCCCGGACGAAGGGCCGAGAGGCCCCGTCAGGGAGCTCCACGCATACGCAAGCCGTGTCGTCTCACTCGTGCCCGATGAGCAGCTCGCCCAGCAGGAAGGCCAGCACGAACGTGCCGCCGAGGAGCGGCAGCATGATCACCGGCAGCGAGCGTTCCCGCGAGATGGACACGGCGCTGACGCCGGCGGCCGCGGCGAAGAGGCCGAGGGCGAGGCTGATCTCGGCGAGGGGCGTGAAGATCAGGGCGGCGCCGGCGACGAAGCAGGTCAGCGCGACCCAGCCCGCGGTGCTCGTCGGCAGGACGCTGAGGCGGTCGCCGCGGGCGTGGACGACGCCGACGACGACCACGACGAGGGCGGCGAAGAGCAGGGCGAAGCCGGCCGTCCAGCAGACGCCCGCGGCGTCCGGGTTCGGGACGACGAACGTGGCCGCCGCGACGAGGAGCCCGCCGATCCCGAGCCCGAGGGCCCACGGGCTCACGGGGCCTCGGGCCGGGTGCGGGGAAGAGGTCTGGGGGTGCTGCTGCAGGGTCGACATGGCGACCTCCTTCGGTGCTTCCACGCTCGCCGCGGGCGGGGGTGCGCGCCAGAGTCGAAGGTCCCCGAAAAGCGTGCGACGGCTGTCGGTGGGGCACGGCAGACTGCCCCGGTGAGCTCGACCAGTGCCGCCCGACCGCCGCTGTCCTCGTTCTGGCACGACCTGCCGCGCGAGGGCAAGCTGCTCATCTCGACCGTCGTCTTCCAGTCGATCGGCACGGGTCTCGTCCTGCCGTTCATGGTCGTCTACCTCCACGAGGTGCGCGGCATCCCGCTCGAGACCGTGGGCCTGCTGCTCGCGCTGCAGGCCGGCGTCGGCATCGTGCTCGTCGCTCCGGCGGGCGCGCTCATCGACCGCATCGGTCCGCGGCGCGTCTACGCGAGCAGCCTCGTCGCGCTGCTGCTCGCCGACGTCGTGCTGGCGCTCGCCACGACGACGGGGCAGGCCGCCGTCGCGCTCGTGCTCATGGGCTACGGCTTCGGCATCGTGTGGCCGGCGTCGAGCGCGCTCATCGGCAGTCTCATCCCGAGCGGGCAGCGGCAGCGCTACTTCGGCATCAACTTCACGCTGCTCAACCTCGGCATCGGCATCGGTGGCATCGTCGGTGGGCGCTTCGTCGACGTGTCGCGGCCGGGCACGTTCGTCGCGGTCTACCTGCTCGACGCCCTCAGCTACGTGCCGGGGCTCGTCATCCTCCTCGTCCCGCTGCGCCACGCCCGCGACCGGGTCGCCCGGCCGGCTGACGACGGGTCCGAGGCGGTCTCCTACGTCGCGCTGCTGCGCGACCCCCGGCTGCGGGCCCTGCTGCTCCTCGTCGGCGTCGCAGCGCTCGTCAGCTACCCCCAGCTCAACGCCGGTATGCCGGCCTTCGCGCGGGCCGTGGGAGAGGTCTCGACCGAGGGGCTCGGCTACGCGTTCGCGGCCAACACCGTCGTCATCGTGCTGCTCCAGCTCTTCGTGCTCCAACGCATCGAGGGGCGGCGTCGCACGCGGGTCACCGTCGTCATGGCGTTCACGTGGATGGTGGCCTGGACCCTGCTCGGGGCGACGTCGCTCGTGCCGGGCACGGTCACGGCCACGGTGCTGCTGTGCGCGTGCGCCGGGGTCTTCGGTCTCGGCGAGACGATGCTGCAGCCGACGAGCGCCGCCATGGTCAACGACCTCGCGCCGGACCACCTGCGGGGCCGCTACAACGCGCTCAGCTCGCTCATGTTCTCGATCGCCTTCGTCATCGGACCGGTCGTCGCGAGCTTCCTCATCGGGCGCGACCTGGGCCTCGTCTACATCGGCTTCCTCGTCGGCGGATGCGTCCTGCTCGCCGTCATCTCGCTCGTCGTCGAGCGGCGGCTGCCGCCGCACGTCAACGGTGTCCGCGAGGTCGAGCAGGTGTCGACCGCGAGCCCGGCCACCGCGGGAGGGGCGATTTCCGGCTGACGTCGGGGGCGGCATACACTGGCCGTCGGCACCCCGCGTGGTGGTACCTCTCCGAACTCCCCCAGGGCAGGAATGCAGCAAGGGTAGGAGAGCTCTTCCAGGTACGCGGGGTGTCCCTTTTCCCTCCGTGCCCGTGGCCCTGGTGCTCGGTCAGGCCGGGGGAGCGGTCGTCGTGCCGACCCGCAGGTCGACCGGCTGGGTCACGCTCCGGGGGCGCGTGCCGTCGAGGCGCTTGCGCACGAGCGTGCCGAGGATGCGGCCCTTCTCGCGACCTCGCTGGTCCATCGTCGTGATCCGGTGCGGCAGCCAGGGGAGGTCGACGCCGTCGAAGCCGGTGACGCTGAGGTCGTCGGGCACGCGCAGGCCGAGCTCCTCCGCGGCGACGATGACGCCGGCGGCGATGACGTCGGACTGGGTGACGATCGCGGTGGGTCGCTCGTCCTCGGGCACGTCGAGCAGCGCCCGACCGGCGATCCGCCCGCCCTCGAACGACGAGCCGTCCCCGGTCTGGACCGCTGGAGCGTTCGCCCCGAAGACGTCACGGAAGCCGAGCAGGCGGCCCACGCTCGGCACGTTGGCCTCGCCCGGGCGCACCTCGGCGTCGGGGACCGGTCCGGCCTCGCTCGTGGGGAGCATCGGCATGGCGACGTGGGCGACGCGGCGGTGCCCGAGCGAGCGCACGTGCTCGGCGATGGCCACGCCCGCGGCCCGCTCGTCGACCCGCACCTGGGTGATGCGCCGGTCGCCCGGCACGCCGGTGCTGAACATGGGGATGCCGCGCGCCGCGAGGTGCTCGACGGCCGGGTTCTCGCCGGGCCCGCACAGTGAGAAGACGACGGCGTCGAGCGCGAGCGGTGCGAGCTGTGGGACGACGGACTCGCCTGCGCCCGTGGGCTGCCCGATGAGCAGCATCCCCGTGGGCACGGTCTCGAGCACCTCGGCGAGGCCGTCGAGGACGGCGATGGCGAAGGGGTCGCGGAAGGCCATTCGCAGGCGGCCCTCGACGAGGACGCCGATCGCGCCGGAGCGGCCCTGACGCAGGGACGAGGCGAGGGGGTTGGGGCCGGTGAAGCCGAGCTCGGCCGCGGCGGCGCGGACGCGGTCGCCCGTGGCCTCCGCGACCGGACCCTTGCCGCTGAAGACGAGGGAGGCCGTCGACACCGACACCCCGGCGCGCTCGGCGACATCGCGCAGCGTCGGGCGGGCTTGACCTCGGGTGACCATGGGAGGCATGCTATCGAAACGTTTCGAGTCGAATCGATTCGAAGGCTGGGCAGGCCCGACCTCACCCCTCGGCCCGCGCCCTGATCCACCGTTGAACCCATCGTCACACCGCCGTCGAGGCGGCGGCCGCCGGACGGCCTGCCCGCATCACCACCCCCCGACGGCCGTCGTCCTTGAGAGGCTTGCTGTCATGTCCGCCGTCAGTGCCCCGCCGGCCGCCGTCGTCCGCACGGCCCGCACCGCCGTCTTCACGGCCTTCGCGATCAACGGAGCCGCCTTCGCGGCCTTCGCCTCGCGCGTCCCGGACATCAAGCACGAGCTCGGGCTCTCGGCCGGACAGCTCGGCCTGACGCTGCTCGCCGCCTCGCTCGGCTCCGTCATCGGGCTGCCGCTGTCGGGCTGGATCGTCCATCGTCTCGGCGCCGCCCGCACGGTGCTGGGTGCCGCCGTCGTCCAGAGCGTCGGGCTGCTCGGCGTCGGCCTCGGCGTCGACGTCGCCCACAACCGCGCCGTCGTCATGGCCGGTCTCGTGTTCGTCGGCATCGGCACCGGGGTCTTCGACGTCGCGATGAACCTCGAGGGCGCCGAGGTCGAGCGATTCCTCGGCCGCGCGATCATGCCGCACTTCCACGCGGCCTTCAGCGGTGGCACGGTCGTGAGTGCCCTCATCGGTGCGGGGCTGTCGTTCCTCCACGTGCCGGTCGCCGTTCACCTCGCCGGCATCGTCGTGCTGCTGCTCGTCGTGACCCCGTGGTTCCTGCGCGCCTTCCTGCCCCGTTCGGTCGAGACGGACGAGTCCGGAGCCGAGGTGCGCTCGGGAGCAGGGATCGGCGCGGCCTGGCGCGAGCCGCGGACGCTGCTCATCGGCGTCGTCGTGCTCGCAGCGGCCTTCACCGAGGGCACCGCGAACGACTGGGTCGCCGTCGCCCTCTCCGACGGCTACGGCCTCGAGCGGTGGGTCGGCGTCGTCGGTTTCGCCGTCTTCCTCACGGCGATGACGGCCGGCCGCCTGCTCGGCACCCGGGTGCTCGACGAGCGGGGGCGCGTCCCGGTGCTCCGGGTCCTCTTCGTCTCCGCCGTCGTCGGCTGCCTCCTCGTCGTCTACGGCGGCCCGGTGCTGGCCTTCGTCGGTGCTGCGATCTGGGGCGTCGGCGCGAGCCTCGGCTTCCCGGTCGGCATGAGCGCCGCGGCGGACGACCCCAAGCGCGCCGCTGCCCGGATGAGCGTCGTCTCGACGATCGGCTACACGGCCTTCCTCGCCGGACCGCCGCTGCTCGGCTTCCTCGGTGACCACGTCGGCGTGCTGCACTCGCTGCTCGTCGTCGGGGCCATGGCGGTCGTCGCCCTGCTCGCTCTCCCCGCCGTCCGCGAGCCCGACCGCGCCGCCACCACCGCCAGCCCCGCCACCACCGCGACCACCTCGACCACCTCGACCACCGACTGACCCCGCCCACCCGCTCGAGTGAGCGCGCAGCCCCACTCGAGTGGCCGCGCCGTCCCAACCGTCACACGCGCTCGGGACCTCGCGCTCGCTCGACTGGTGCGAAGCGTTCACTCGAGTGGCCGCGTGGTCCCAGAGCTCGCACCCGTCACAGCGACGGGTGTGACGACGGGGCCACTTCGACTGTGTCGGGCGCTCACTCGAGTGAGCGCGCAGCCCCACTCGAGTGGCCGCGCCGTCCCAACCGTCACACGCGCTCGGGACCTCGCGCTCGCTCGACTGGTGCGAAGCGTTCACTCGAGTGGCCGCGTGGTCCCAGAGCTCGCACCCGTCACAGCGACGGGTGTGACGACGGGGCCACTTCGACTGTGTCGGGCGCTCACTCGAGTGAGCGCGCAGCCCCACTCGAGTGGCCGCGCCGTCCCAACCGTCACACGCGCTCGGGACCTCGCGCTCGCTCGACTGGTGCGAAGCGTTCACTCGAGTGGCCGCGTGGTCCCAGAGCCCGCACCCGTCACAGCGACGGGTGTGACGACGGGGCCACTCGACGGGGTGGGCCGGGTGCGAGGTGTGGCGACGGGGCCACTCGACGGGGTGGGTCGGGTGTCAGAAGTACTCGGTGATGAACGGCTGGCCGGCGAAGACGGCGTCGAGTGCGGCGTCGCCGTCGGGGCTGCCCCCGGAGGCGAGGCCGGCCTGGCGCAGGCGGGACACGGACCAGCCGCACCACAGCGCCGCCAGCCCTCGCGCCTCGACCCGCAGCGCGTTCGAGGTGATCCCGTCCGCCACGTGGGTGTCGGCATCACCGCGAACCGGGGCGTCGTCGGTGCGCGTCGCAGCGCCCCGGCCGTCGCGGACCGTCAGGCTCCACCGGCCGGCGTTGGCGGGCGCGTCGGGGTCCTCGACGAGGAGGTCGACCTCGACCGAGGTGTGCCGGCCGAACCCCCGCGCCCCGAACGCCGCCTCGAGGTCGACGACCCGGGCCATCCACGGGATCTGCTGGACCTCCACCGCCGGCAGCCCGCCGAGCGCGAGGGTCACGGGATCGCGCGGGTCGAGGAAGGTGTGCACGGTCGGAGCGGCGGACGACCCCGACCCCACGACACCCCACAGCGTCGCCGCGGCCTCGGGCGTCGTCGCGACGAGCTCCTCGACCGTGACTGCCTGCTCGGACAGGTCGTAGACGACGTAGCCGCCGTCGACGACGTACGCGATGAGCTCGTCGCGCTCGAGCATCCCCGTGAGTGCCTCCACCGACCGCACCATCGGTCCGCTGACCCCGTGCCGGGCGCTCGACGCGCGGGCGAGGTCGTGCATCTGCTGTGCGTCGCCCGGCACCGCGGGGCGCAGGCCGGTCGTCGCAGCCCGCCCGGCACGCGAGGGGCCGAGCTCGCGGAGGTGGTGGGCGGCATACGTCATCCGCGTCTGCACGCCCCCGATCTCGTAGCCCGAGCGGCGGTAGAGGGTCGCGGTGGTCGGGAAGAGGCACGAGACGACGTCGCCCAGCTCGCCCATCCGCGCGATGAGCGCGCGGGTCAGGGTCGTGGCGACGCCACGGCCACGGGCGCTCGGCTCGACGTAGACGCCGGCCACGCCGCCCATCTGCAGGTGCCGCCCACCCCACGCCTGCTCGTAGGGTCGGATGCGGCCGGCGCCGAGGACCGTGTCGGACTCGTCGACGACCGCGATCATCCGGCCACCGAGGGTCTCGGCGGACACGCGCTGCCACCACGCGTCGCCGCCCATGCCGAGCGGACCGAACGACCGGTTGCGGATGGCCAGGACGGCGGGGAGGTCGGCGTCGACGACGTCACGCGTGCGCAGCTCGCTCATGGCCCCGAACCTAACGAGTGGTCGCCGTCGACGGCGAACGGGTTGTCGCTCAGGCCCGGTGCAGGTAGGTCAGGCGCCGGACCTTCGAGACCGCCCACGCGAGCACGGCGTAGACGAGCCAGCTCACGACCGAGAGCCACGTGTAGTTCGTGGCCTTGGTGAGCACCGCGACGAGCGAGCCGAGCACGACGACGGAGAGGGCCGGCACGGCATACCAGGCGACCACCATCTGGGGACGCAGCATGAAGGTGGGGGCGCCGCGGAACGCCGCCAGCACGTTGCCCGCGACGACGAGCACGAGGACGAGCCACAGCGACAGCGGCGCGCCCACCGGCAGCGACCCGAAGGCCCCGGCGACGCCCACCCAGCCGCCGAGCACGAGGACCGTCAGCGCGGTCGGGACCGTCACGTGCGCCACGGCCTCGGTCAGCTCGCCGGTGCCGAGGAGGGATGGGGTGCCGGCGTTGTCGGCCTGCAGCCGCAGGCCCTCGGCCCAGGACCCGAAGCCGAGGTAGAGCGGTAGCAGGCCGATCGTCGCCGCGATGCTCGGGGCCGCGGGCTGCGTGAACGCCCACGTGACGACCGCGCCGCCGAGCAGCGTGAGGCCCAGGCCGGAGAGGAACGCCCCGGGGGTGCGCCGCAGGCCGAGGACGTCGCGGCGCACGAGCACCCCGAACGGGCGGCCGGGACGGAGGCGGGCCGACCTGCCGTGCCGGACCGGTCGGGTCAGGGCGAGCCGTGCCGTGCGGAGGTTGCCCGTCAGGGCGGACCCGGCCATCGTCGAGGTGTTGGCGGAGTGGGCCCGCAGCGACTCGGCGTGCAGCTCGCGGAGGGCGTCGGGCACCCGCCAGAGCAGGCTGAGGCCGCGGTCCGGGCCCGGCCAGGAGCGCACCTGCGACCAGAGCCAGAGCCGCGTGGCGAGGACGCCGAGCGCGGTGCCGACGAGCGTCGTGACGATGAGCGTCCCGACCCCGGCGAGGTGGGCGAAGGCGAGGCCGGCCCCGATGGTGAGGCCGCTGAGCGCGCCGACGAACACACCGCCGACCGCGGCGTAGCGCCACCACCGTCGCAGTGCGAGGGCGCGGTCGACGGGCACCGGGAGCACGAGGTCGATCCACGGCATCGGCGGCACGACCGGCCCGCGGAAGCGGCCGGCGAAGACGACGGCACCGAGCAGTGCTGCGACGGACGCGACGAGCAGCGCGATCGCCACCGGGGAGCGCAGCTGGTCACCGAGGGAGGTCGCGTCCGACGTGCGGAAGACCGCCTGGACGATCGGCAGTCCGTAGACGAGCGCCCCGAGGAAGAGGACGTAGCCGGCATAGAGCCCCTGCTGGCGGGCCTTGCGCGCGGCCTCGCCGCCGATGACCCAGTCGGCCTGGCCGAGGAGGTCGTGGTCGTCGTAGTCGACCTCGGCCGGTCCCGGCACGTCGTGCGTCGTATCGTTTCCCGTCCGGTCGTATGCCGTCCGGTCGGGTGCCGTGGAGGCCGTCGAGTCACTGGTCGGCTCGGGCACGGGCGGAGCCGTGGGTTCGGGTGCGGGCTCGACGCGGGCGGGCCGCTTGCGCTTGCTCATCGTCGGTCCGCGTCAACGCGCCGGCACGATGTCGACGACGCGGGTCGCCAGGCTGGCCGTGAGCTCCGGGTCGTGGCAGGCCATGACGACCGTGCCGCCGGACTCGGTGCGCTCACGGATCAGCTCGGCGACGACCTGGCGCTTGCCGGTGTCGAGCCGCTGCTCGGGCTCGTCGAGGAGCACGACGCTGGCCGGCCGCGAGAAGGTCAGTGCGAGCCGGAAGAGCTGCTCCTGACCGGACGACAGCTCGTGCGGGAAGCGGTCGTCGAGGTGGGCGATGCCGAGCCGGTCGAGCAGGGCGAGGCTGCGGTCGTCCGACGTGGCGGGGTCGCCGCCCCACGTCGAGTCGATGAGGACGAGGTGGTCGACGAGCGTCAGGTCGCGGTAGGTCGTCGGGGCGCCGAGCAGGGCCGCGACGGCGGCACGCACCGCCCGGTCGCGCTCGTCCGCCTCGCGTCCGCCGATCGTCGCGGTGCCCGTGCTGGGCGCGAGCAGGCCGCCGATGATGCGCAGCAGGGTCGTCTTGCCGGAGCCGTTGGGTCCCCGCAGGACGATGCACTCGCCCGGATCGGCGCTGACGTCGGTCGGCAGCAGCAGGGTCGTCTCGTCGATCGTCTTGCCGACGCCCTCCGCACGGACCTCGCCGGCCAGCACTGCGACCGCACCCATCTGTGCCCATCCCTTCGTCGACCCTGCCGAGCTGTCGGAAGCCACCGTATGCCGCCCGGCTGCGAATCCCGTGATCGGGAGAACCGGCCCACCCGACGGACCCACGAGGTCGAGTGGGCACCTCGTCGCGTGAGTCAGCCCTGCGAGCCGACGGGCGGGCCGACGGCGAGCGCGACGCCGGTCAGGGCGAGCACCGCGACGATGCCGACGCCGACGGCGACCATCGGCCGGGCGAGCAGGGCGGCGACGACGCGCTCGGCCGGGGTGGTCGGGGTGTCGCCGCCACGGCCGAGGCGCCAGCCACCGTCGAGGAGGCCGCGCCGCTCGAGGCGCCGCTCCCACCAGACGGTGAGGAAGGGCGGGACGGCGCTGAGCAGGCCGAGCAGACCGTCGCGGGCGGTCCAGCGCTGGTTGACCCAGAGCAGGACGGTGACGAGGCAGAAGGCGATGAAGACGACGCCGTGCACGAGTCCGAAGACCTTCACGCCGAGCTCGGTCGTGCGGGTGACGTACTTGAGCGCCATCCCGATCAGGAGGAGGGCCCACGTCACGACCTCCGCGAGGGCGATCCGGCGGTAGAGGGTGCGAGGGGTCATGCGGAGATCTCCTACGTCGTGTCGTACTGGAGCGCCCAGTGTGCCAAACGACGGGAGGGCCCCCTCCGCGACCCCGCCGCCGACCGACTGCGGACCCACTCGTTCAGTCGTCGCGGCGGGCCAGGGTCAGGGCGAAGTCGCCGTCGTCGTCGGTCCACGTGCGCTCGACCGTGAAGCCTGCGGCGTCCAGCTCGTCGCGCAGGCTCTCCCGGCGGAACTTCGTCGAGATCTCGACGCGGATCTCCTCGCCGTGCGCCAGGTCGAATGTCAGGTCGGCGCCGGGGATGGTGACCCGCTGGGGCATGTCGGCACGCAGCCGGAGGTCCATCCGCTCCTGCCGGGGGTCCCAGAACGGGACGTAGGAGAAGGCGTCGATGTCGAAGTCGGCGCCGAGCTCGCGGTTGAGCACCCGGAGGCAGTTCGTCACGAAGCTCGCCGTGACGCCCCGGCTGTCGTCATAGGCCGAGATGAGCCGGTCGGTGCTCTTGACGAGGTCGGTGCCGAGCAGGAACCAGTCGCCGGGCTCGAGGCTGTCGTGGAGGGCACCGAGGAAGGCGGCCCGCTCCTCGACGTAGAAGTTGCCGATGGTCCCGCCGAGGAAGGCGACGAGCCGCCGCCCGCCCCGTGGCAGGTGCCCGAGGTGCAGCGTGAAGTCGCCGACGAGGGCCTCGACGCGCAGCGACGGGTAGCGCTCGGACAGCATGGTCGCCGCGTCGCGCAGGGTCTGCTCGGACACGTCGACCGGGACGAAGCGCTCGAGGCTCCCGGTCGTCGTGAAGGCGTCGAGCAGGGTGCGCGTCTTGTCGCTCGTGCCGCTGCCCAGCTCGACGACGGTCGTCGCGTCGCACGCGGCCACGATGTCGGCGGCGTGGTCGCGCAGGATCGCCCGCTCGCGCTCGGTGGGGTAGTACTCCGGCAGCCGGGTGATCTCGTCGAAGAGGTCGGAGCCGACGTCGTCGTAGAGCCACTTCGGCGGCAGGGTGCGCGGCTGCGAGCCGAGCCCACGGCGTACGTCGTCGACGAGCGCGCCGGACGCCCAGTCGGGGTCGAGCGCGACGGTGACGACCGGCTCACGCGCGCTCATCGGCGCTCACCCCGTCGGCGAGGCGGACCCCGGACAGGGCCCACCGCGAGCCCGGTGGGAAGAAGTTGCGGTAGGTGGCGCGGGCGTGACCGGGAGGGGTCAGGGCGCAGCCGCCGCGGAGGACCATCTGGCCCGACATGAACTTGCCGTTGTACTCGCCGATGGCGCCGGCCGGCGGGTGGTAGCCCGGGTAGGCGAGGTAGGCCGAGGTCGTCCACTCCCAGCAGTCGCCGTAGACCTGGCGCAGGTGCCCGGTGCTCGGACCGGCCGCGCGCGGGTGGAACGTCTCGGTGTCGGCGAGGTTGCCGCCGATCGCGGTCGCGTCCGCCTGGCCGTCGGCGACGACGGCGTGCTCCCACTCGCCTTCGGTGGGCAGCCGCTTGCCGGCCCACGTGGCGTACGCGTCGGCCTCGTAGTGGCTGACGTGGCTCACCGGGAGGCCCGGGTCGACGGGGCGGGTGCCGCTCAGGGTGTGCTCGAACCACGCGCCGTCGACCTCGGTCCAGTAGAACGGCGCGCGCCAGCCCTCGGCGCGCACCTTTCCCCAGCCGTCGGAGAGCCAGAGCTCGTGGCGCTCGTAGCCGCCGTCGGCCATGAACTCGAGCCACTCGCCGTTGGTGACGAGGCGGTCGGCGAGGCGGTAGGGCTCGAGCCACTGCTGGTGCAGCGGCAGCTCGTTGTCGAAGCTGAACCCGCCGCCTCGGTGACCCACCTCGACGAGGCCGCCCTCGACGTCGACCCAGCCCAACGGGTCGGGAGCCGACAGCGCGAGGGGGCTGCCGGCATACGTCGGCTTGAGAGGGTTGACCGAGAGGACGTGCTTGATGTCCATGAGGAGCAGCTCCTGGTGCTGCTGCTCGTGGTGGAAGCCGAGCTCGATCGTCGACGTGAGCTTCTCGAGCGAGCCGCCGTCGAGGGTCGTGACGAGGTCGCGCATGCGCGCGTCGACGTCGGCGCGGTAGAGCCCGACGTCGTGGGCGCCCGGGCGGGTGATGAACCCACGCTCGGCGCGGGCGTAGCGCGGCCCCACACCCTCGTAGTAGCTGTTGAAGAGGAACCAGTACTGGTCCTGGTAGGGCTTGAACGACGGCTCGTGGTCGGCGAGCACGAACGTCTCGAAGAACCACGTCACGTGCGCACGGTGCCACTTCGTCGGCGACACGTCGGGCATCGACTGGACGGTCTGGTCCTCCGGGGACAGCGGGGACGCGAGCGTCTCGGTGTGCGCTCGCACCTCGTCGTAGCGGGCGACGATCGTGTCGGCGTCCCAGGTCGGGTCGGGCATGGGTGACCTCCTCCGTCCGGCCCGTGGCGCCCCGTGCGCCGTGACCGGTGAATCGACCCTAGGCATACCCGGTGACACCCGCTCGTCCGACCGGCCGTCCGTAAGGAGGTGTTCACGCTTTCGAGCGCCGGAGCGCCCGCCGGAGACGGCCGCTCGGTCGGCGTTCCCGGCGTCGGTCGTGGCCGTTAGGGTTTCGGGCATGGCCACCGCCCTGTACCGCCGCTACCGGCCCGAGAGCTTCGCCGACGTCATCGGCCAGGAGCACGTGACGGAGCCGCTCATGCAGGCGCTGCGCACGGGTCGGGTCAACCACGCCTACCTCTTCAGTGGCCCTCGCGGCTGTGGCAAGACGACGAGCGCGCGCATCCTCGCGCGCTGCCTCAACTGCGAGCAGGGCCCGACGCCGATCCCGTGCGGCACGTGCGACTCGTGCGTGGCGCTCGCGCGGGGCGGCTCCGGCTCGGTCGACGTCATCGAGATCGACGCCGCGAGCCACGGTGGCGTCGACGACGCCCGTGACCTCCGCGAGCGGGCCAGCTACGGCCCGGCCCAGAGCCGCTTCAAGATCTACATCATCGACGAGGCGCACATGGTGACGCCGCAGGGCTTCAACGCGCTGCTCAAGATCGTCGAGGAGCCCCCGGAGCACGTGAAGTTCGTCTTCGCGACGACCGAGCCCGAGAAGGTCATCGGCACCATCCGCTCGCGCACGCACCACTACCCGTTCCGCCTCGTCCCGCCGGCCAAGCTCTCGACGTACATGGAGCGGCTGCTCGAGTCCGAGCACGTGGCCGTCCAGCCGGGCGTGCTCAGCTTCGTCACGCGTGCGGGCGGCGGGTCGGTCCGTGACTCCCTGTCGGTCCTCGACCAGCTCATCGCGGGCTCCGGTCCCGAGGGGCTCACCTACGACGGCGCCGTGTCGCTGCTCGGCTTCACCGACGGCGAGCTGCTCGACAGCACCGTCGACGCGATGGCTGCCGGTGACGGAGCGGCGACCTTCCGCCAGATCGACCGCGTCATCGAGTCGGGCCACGACCCGCGTCGCTTCGTCGAGGACCTCCTCGAGCGGCTGCGCGACCTCATCATCGTCGCCGCCATCCCCGAGGGCGTCTCCCAGGTGCTGCGTGGCGTTCCCGAGGACCAGCTCGAGCGCATGCGGGTGCAGCAGGCGGCGTTCGGCCCGGGTGCGCTGTCGCGTGCGGCCGACATCGTCAACACCGGCCTGACCGAGATGACCGGCGCCACCGCGCCCCGCCTCCAGCTCGAGCTCATCTGTGCCCGCATCCTCCTCCCGGCCGCCTCCGGCGAGCAGGGGTATGCCGCCCGCCTCGACCGTCTCGAGCGTCGCCTCGACGTCGGCGGGGTCCCGACCGCCGCCCGCGCGGACGCCCCGCCCGTGGGGGTGCCGGCGAGCGCGCCTACGGCCCCGCCGACCGCTCCCACCCCGGCCCCGTCCGGCCCGCCGGCCGTGTCTGCCCCGCCGCGCACCGTCTCCGACTACACGCCCCCGTCGAACGGTGGGGGCGCTGCCGCCTCGCACGCCGCTGGTGGCATGGGCGGGGGTGGGCGCAGCTCCGGCGTCGAGACCGAGGCGGCCGGGGCTCCCGGGTCGGCCGGTCCGCCCGCGGGTCCGGGCGACGCGGGTCGCGTCGACGCCGTGCGCGCCGAGGTCGGCTCGCCGCCCGTCATGACGCCGGACGAGTCCGTCGGAGGCCCGTCGGCCGTCGACCCGTCGCACGCCGGTGACCAGCACCTCGCCGGTGCCTCCGACGAGGCACGGTCGGGGAACGCCTCGGCGCCGGGAGCGGGGAGTGCTGCGCCCACGAGCGCGGGTGCCGAGAGCGCCCCGGCCGGAGGCATGGACACCGATGCCATCCGCCGGGCCTGGCCCAACGTGCTCGGTCGTATCTTCACGATGCGGCGCATCACGTGGACCTTCGTGTCCCAGAACGCCCAGGTCACGGCCTTCGACGGCAAGAAGCTGACCCTCGGCATCGCGACGGCGGGCCTGACCCAGACCTTCCGCGCCGGCAACCACGCCGACATCGTCCGGCAGGCCCTCATCGACGAGCTCGGTGTCGACGCCATCGTCGACGGCATCCATGTCGACGCGGTCTCGCAGCAGGCCCCGGTCGCGCCGCCGCCCGGCGTGGTGCCGCCCGGCCTTCCCGACCCTCCGAGCAAGGGCGCTCCAGGCGGTCCGGACGGTGGTCCGCCCGCGGGCCAGCACGGTGACGGCGGCGCGCCTCGCCAGTCGTGGGGTGATGCCGGCGCGGGGCATGAGTCCGCCGGCTCCCGAGACAGCGCCCCGAGCGGGGCCGGCGGCTTCGGTGGATCGTCCCCGACGGGCGGCGGTGGCTCGTCGACCTCGGGCTCGCGGGGCACGACAGCCCTCGCCGATGCCGGCCTGAGTCCGGTCTCCGGGCGGTCGCTCGAGGACAACGCCGGCTGGGGCTCGGCCACCGGGCCGGCCCCGGACTGGGCCACCGCGCCCGCCGGGGAGTCGCCGACGCCCGGCGCGTCCGGTCAGGCGGGAGCCGCCGCTGCAGGGGCCGCGGCACCGGCAGCCGCCGGTGCGTCCGCCGGGGGAGAGGTGCCCACCGACTCAGCCGTGCGGGGAGCGAGTGCCGTGCGGCAGTCGTTCGCCCAGGCTCGCTCGCGCGCCGGAGGCTCACGCCCCACCGACGACGAGCAGCCGCGGCAACCGGTCACCGACGACTCGGCGGTGAGCGACGACGACGAGGACATCGAGCAGTCCGGAGACGTCGGCCGCTCCGTCATCGAGAAGGTGCTCGGCGGTCGAGTCGTCCAGGAGCTGGAGAACTGACGTAGCACGCGCTCGCGCGCAGCTCGAGAACTGACGCAGCACGCGCTCTCGCGCAGCTCCGGACCCAGCTGGCCGGCCCCGTCGGCGGGGTGCACTCCCACCACTCGAGTGGCCTCGCCGTCCCACGCGCACCACGACGCCGGCCCGTCGGCATGTGCACCTCACCACTCGAGTGGCCTCGCCGTCCCACGCGCACCACGACGCCGGCCACCCAGTCCGTCGACTGGCCCCGTCCTCACACGGTCGGCTGTGACGGCGGGGCCACTCGAACCAGGGGTGCTGCCCACATCAGTGACCGGTGTGACTGCGGGACCACTCGAGTGGGGTTGTGCGCTCACTCGAGTGGGGTCGGGTGCTCACTCGAGGGGGTGGCGTCATGGGGTGCGGCGGCGCAGGCCGAGGGCTCGGGCCAGGGCCGGGAGAGCGGCGACGAGGACCGGGTCGAGCTCGCCCCGCGCGATGACCGACAGGCGCACCGGGAGGTCGACCCGCGACGCCATGACCCGATCGCCGGGACGCCCTGACATCCGGGCCGCGCTCGACGGCACGATGGCGATCCCGTCGCGGCGACGCGAGATCTCGAGCGCCACGGGAGCCGTCGCCGCGTGTCGGGGTGTCCCGCCGAGGGCCGCGATGCGCTCGGCGATGAGCGGGCCGGAGTTGTCGTAGGGGGCGTAGGTGACCACCCGGTCGAGGAACGGCAGGTTGCCGCGCCTCGGTGGCTGCACCCCTGACGCGACGAAGGCGACGAGCTCGTCCGTGCCGAGGCGATGGGCGACGACGTGTGGTGGCAGCTGCACCTGCTCGGCGATCCCGATGAGAGCCGCGTCCATCGACCCCTCGGCGACGAGCTCGATCATCTCGTCGCCGTGGTGGACCACTGTCGAGAGCCGCACGGCATCGCCGACGAGCTCGTCGAGCGCCGGGAACGCGTAGCCCGAGATACCGGCGAACGTGCCGACCCGCAGGGTGCGAGCCGCCGCCGACGACCGGACCGCGGCGAAGACCCCGTGGAGGTGGCCGAGGATGTGCTCTGCCTGCCGAACCATTTCCAGACCTGCGGGGGTGGCCGTCGTGCCGAGCGAGCTACGCGCGAAGAGAGCTGTCCCGCAGCGCCTTTCGAGTCGGGACAGACGCTGGGAGGCAGCGGGCTGGCTGACGAGGAGCTCACGCGCCGCAGCCCCGAGCGACTGGGTCCGGTGCAGGGTGAGCACGAGCGTCAGGTCCTCGACATCAGGCACTTGGACCAATGCATTCATAAGGCCACCTTATGAGCAGTCACCACATCCTGCTGCCTACCGCCGAAGGTCCACCCCGTCGAGGGTGGTAGTCGTGACCGCGACCGTGACCACTGAGACCGCCGACCACCCACCGACTCGACACATCCGGATCCTGCTGCTGTCCAACGCCATCGAGCACCTCGCCTACCGCTTCACGCAGATCGCCCTGCCGCTCGTCGTGCTGCGCGAGTTCGACTCGGCAGCGATGGCGGGCCTCGTCGGAGGCCTCGCCGGTCTGCCGGTCGTCACCTCGCCGTGGTGGGCCCGGCGCCTGCGCCAGCGCCTCAGTGACGGTCGGGGACTCGCCCTCGTGTCGCTGTGGCAGGCCGGCGCGGTGCTCGTCGTCCCGGTCGCCCTCGCCCTGGGGGTGCTGCACCCCGTGATGCTCGCCGTTGCCGGCCTCGCGGTGGGCGTCTCGGACGCTCTGGCCTCGCCGGGGCGGACGGCGCTGCTCGGTGACCTCGGTGACCGGGTCGGTGGTGGTGCCGCGATTCGCGTCATCACGTGGGACGACGCGCTGCGCCGCGGCGCCATGGTCGTCGGGCCGGCGCTCGCCGGGCTCGGGGTGCAGCTCGGCTGGACCCACGCCCTGCTGTGGGTCGAGGGCCTCGCCCTTGCGGTCTCGGCGCTGCTCGTCCGCCGCGTCGTCCTGACGGGCGCCACCGTCGCCCCGGTCGCCCCGGTCGCCCCGGTCGCCCCGGTCGCCCCGGTCGCCCCGGCCGACGCCGGCCAGGCGACTGCCGTGGCCGGCGCCTCACCGGCCACGCCACGACCGGCTCCTGCACCGGGCATCCTGGCCTCGGTCCGCGACCACCCCGACGTGCTGCGAGGCTGGGTCATGCGCGGGACGAGCTGCCTGCTGTGGTTCGCCTTCGCGCTGGGGCTCGCCGTCGAGGGGGAGCGGACCGGCCGGGCGGGCGCCCTCTACGCGACGGCCCTGACGGCATACGGGCTCGGCTCGCTCGTCATGACGCTCGCGATCGCTCGGCGGCCGCCGTCCGCGCAGCCGCTCCGTCTCGCCACGGTCGCCTGGGTGGGCCAGGGCCTCGCGTTCGCGGCGATGGCGGTGTGGACGACCCCGGTCACCGTCGCGGTGTGTGCTGCCGCAGCCGGCGCGGTGACCGTCGTCGGCATCCGGGCGATGATGCAGGTCCTGCTGGCCCGGACCCGCGGGCCCGCCCGGCGGGCCGCGTTGGCAGGTCAGTCGATCCTCGTCGACGTGACCGTCTCCGTCGGGATGCTCGCCGGTGGCCTCGTGATCGACCAGGTGGGTCCTCGCCCGACGCTCGCCGTGAGCGGGCTGGTCACGGCCGCCGTGGCGCTCGTCGTCGGCCTCACGGCGCGAGAGGCGCCCACGGGCTCCGAGCTCCGGACGCCCGCCGCCGGCCGCTTCGGCCGGTCACGTCTGGGCCAATCCCCATCCCGCGGCTAGGACAATCCCCATTCAGGCGTGGGCCGCCCGCCTCCGGGGGTAGCGTCGGGACGTGACCTTCGAGGTTGCGGCGGACGCCTACAACCGCTTCATGGGGCGTTACTCGGGGCCGCTCGCCACACGATTCGCCGACTGGTCCGGTGTTGCCGGACCGGGCCGGGCGATCGACGTG
This sequence comes from Terrabacter sp. LjRoot27, assembly GCF_964254175.1. Taxonomy (NCBI): domain Bacteria; kingdom Bacillati; phylum Actinomycetota; class Actinomycetes; order Micrococcales; family Intrasporangiaceae; genus Terrabacter; species Terrabacter sp. LjRoot27. Next base: position 3,957,677 of record NZ_CAXUSS020000001.1, on the reverse strand, counting down.
GGCTGCGGGACGGGCGCCCTGACGCGGGTGCTCATCGACCGGCTGGGCGTCGACGGTGTCTCGGCGGTCGACCCGTCGCAACAGCTGCTCGCCGCGCTGCGCCAGTCGTTCCCGACCCTCGACGTGCAGACGGGGACCGCCGAGCAGCTGCCCTACCCGGACGACCTCTTCGACCACGCGCTCGCCCAGCTCGTCGTCAGCTTCATGACCGACCCCGTCCTCGGGCTGCACGAGATGGCGCGGGTCACGCGCCCGGGCGGGACGGTCTCGGCCTGCGTCTGGGACCTCGCCGGCGGCGGTGCGCCGCTCGCCGCGTTCTGGAGGGCCGCCCGCGACCTCGACCCGGACGTCGACGACGAGTCGGGGATGAGCGGGGTCCGCGAGGGCGAGCTGGCCGAGCTCTGCGACCTGGCCGGCCTCAACCAGATCGAGGACACCGCCCTCACGGTCACGGTGCGCCACCCCACCTTCGAGGACTGGTGGGACCCCTACACGCTCGGCGTCGGTCCGGCCGGTGCGCACGTGCAGAGCCTTGACGAGGTCGGCCGGATCCGCCTGCGCGAGCACTGCCGCGAGCTCCTGCCCGAGCCGCCCTTCTACATCATGGCCACCGCCTGGGCGGTGCGCGCCCGCGCCTGACGCCTCCGGGACCGAGGCGCCCGACGCGCTCGGGCCCGGCACCCGGCATACCAAGGGGTGAACAGCGTGGGGGTGCGACGCACGCCCCAGCCCGGCCGCCGTGTCGCCGGCCCTAGGCTGTGGCCCATGTTCTACAGCCTCGGGCGCAACCTCCTGTACCCGCTGTCCCATGCGCTGTACCGGCCCACGATCGAGGGCAAGGAGAACATCCCGCGCGAGGGTGGCGTCGTCGTCGCGAGCAACCACCTGTCGTTCATCGACTCCTTCGCGATCCCGCTCGCCTCGCCGCGGCAGGTGCGCTTCCTCGCCAAGGAGGAGTACTGGACGGGCACCGGCGTCGGCGGCTTCGTGCGCAAGGGCTTCTTCAGCGCGGTCGGGATGGTGCCCGTGAACCGGCACTCGCCGACCGCAGCGCAGGAGAGCCTCGACGCGGCCCTCGAGGTGCTCAAGGCGGGCGACGCGTTCGGCATCTACCCCGAGGGCACGCGTTCCCGGGACGGTCGGCTCTACCGCGGGCGTACGGGCGTGGCGTGGCTCGCGCTCACCGCCCAGGTCCCCGTCGTACCGGTCGGGCTCATCGGGACCGAGGACATCCAGCCGGTCGGGGCGCGCTTCCCGCGGCTCGCGAAGGTGACGGTGCGCTTCGGTGAGCCGATCGGCGTCGAGGAGTATGCCGGGGTGCCCGCAGGCAAGGCGCGGCGGCAGCTGACCGACCGGGTCATGGAGGCCATCGCCGGGCTGAGCGGCCAGGAGCGGGTCGAGACGTACAACGAGGTGCCGGGCGGCGAGCCCGCCCTCTGAGCCCGCCCTCTGAGCCCGCCCTCTGAGCCCGCCGCCCGCCGGCCCGGCTCGCCCGGATGAGGTCGGCGTTGCAGATGCGACCTAGTCGCATCTAGCGTGGGCCCGTGACCCTGACGTCCTCGCGCCCGAGCTCGGGCTCGCGCCCGCGATCGGCGGTGCGTCGACGGCTCTCCCGGGACGAGCGGCGCAGCCTCGTCGGGATGGCAGCCTTCGTGACGCTGCTCCACGTCGTCGGCTGGGGGCTGCTCGTCCTCGTCGTGGCCCCCGCGGAGTACCGCGTTGCCGGCCAGCTCTTCGGCGTCGGTATCGGCGTCACGGCCTACACCCTCGGGATGCGTCACGCCTTCGACGCCGACCACATCGCCGCCATCGACAACACGACGCGCAAGCTGCTCGCCGACGGACGGCAGGCGATGAGCGTGGGCTTCTGGTTCAGCCTCGGCCACTCGTCGGTCGTCTTCGCCATGGTCATGCTCGTGGCCCTCGGCATCCGGGCCCTCGCCGGCGCGCTCGAGGACGACGGCTCGGCGCTCCAGCAGGTGACGGGCGTCTGGGGCACCACGGTCTCGGGTGTCTTCCTCGTCCTCATCGGCCTCATCAACCTCGCGGCGCTCGTCGGCATCCTCAAGGTCTTCCGGCGGATGCGCTCGGGCCACTACGACGAGGCCGAGCTCGAACGGCAGCTCGACAAGCGCGGCTTCCTCAACCGCGTTCTCGGCCGCGTCACGCGGGCCGTGCGCAAGCCGTGGCACATGTACCCGGTCGGGCTGCTCTTCGGCCTCGGCTTCGACACGGTGACCGAGGTGGGGCTGCTCGTCATCGCCGGCGGCGCCGCCGCGGCCGACCTGCCCTGGTATGCCGTCCTCACCCTTCCCGTGCTCTTCGCCGCGGGCATGTCCCTCCTCGACAGCCTCGACGGGTCGTTCATGACCGTCGCCTACGGCTGGGCGTTCAACCGGCCGGTGCGCAAGATCTTCTACAACATCACCGTCACCTCGCTGTCGGTGGCCGTCGCCCTGCTCATCGGCGTCATCGAGCTCGTCGGGCTGCTCGCCGAGAAGCTCGAGGTCACGACGGGGCCGGTCGCGTGGGTCGGCTCGATCGACCTCGGCGACGTCGGCTTCTGGATCGTCGGGCTCTTCGTCCTCACGTGGGTCGTGGCGCTCGCCGTCTGGCGCCTCGGGCGCATCGAGGAGCGTTGGACGGCAACGCTCGCCGACTGACCGAGCCATGCGCGCGGCGCCTCAGGAGCGGGTGGCCTCGAAGGCGTCACGGAAGTGCGGCAGCGCTGCCTCGACCGACTCGGCCGTCGCCGTGAGGCAGATCCGGAACCAGCCCGGCGTCTCGAACAGCGCCCCCGGCATGACGAGCACACCGCGCCGCGAGAGGTCGTCGACGAACGCCTCGTCGTCGGGGACCGGCGAGCGCGGCCAGAGGTAGAACGTGCCGTCCGGAGGAGTCAGCTCGTAGCCCATCCCCAGCAGGGCGTCGACGAGCCGGTCGCGCTTCACCTCGAGCTGCGCGAGGTCGAGCGAGAGCTCCTCGAGCCGGGGCGTCGCATGCTGCATGACGGCGTTGGGGAAGAGCCACCCAGCCGCGATCTGCATCATCTCGATCGCCTCGAGCAGCGCCGAGCGGTCCTCGACGGCCGGTGGGACGGCGAGGTAGCCGAGTCGCTGACCGGGAGCGAGCAACGTCTTGCCGTAGGAGTAGCAGATGAGCGTGTGCGGGTAGAACTCGGCCGGGCTGTGGAACTCGCTGCCGGAGAAGACGATCCGGTTGTACGGCTCGTCCGAGACGATCCAGATGCGCCGCCCGTGTCGAGCCGATGCCTCGTCGAGCAGGGTGGCGAGGCGGCGCAACAGGTCGGGTGGGTAGATGCGCCCCGACGGGTTGTTCGGGGTGTTGACGACGACGATGCGCGTGCGCGGCGTGATGGCCGCGGCGATGGCGTCGAGGTCGAGGTCGAAGCTCGGCTGGAGCGCCGGGACCTTGACCGGCACGAGCCCGGCCTCGAGGGCGAGCGGCTCGTAGAGGAACCACGGCGGCAGGGTGTAGACGACCTCCTCGCCGGGGTCGGCGAGCACCTTCATCGCGACCGTGATCGCGCCGAAGCCACCGGTCGTCATGCGGACGTCGTCGGCGCCCCAGCCGAGGGGGACGACCCGCTCGAGCGAGGCGGCGGCCGCTGCCTGGGCCGCGACCTCGCTCTGCTTGTAGGCGAACCACAGCTCGTCCCGCGGCAGCGCCGCCTCGCGCAGGGCGTCGACGTAGGCCGGCATCTGCATCTCGTGCGGGTCGCCGAACGTGAAGTCGAGGACCCCGGGCTCGAGCCGGCGCTCGGCATACCCGGAGTGCATCCGGAAGCCGAACATCATCCGGAAGGGCGCGGCGCCCTGGATCCGCTCGCTGCGACGGGACACCGTCCGGCCGTGCTCCTGGTCAGCCACTCCGACACCCCACTCCGACACCCCGCTCGTCGCGACGTCCCCTGACGCTCCTTCGTCACGCTAGACCGGAGCGGCGGTCCGCAGCAGGCGATTGCGGGGCTTAGTGTTGCGGTGTGTACGAAGGCGCGGTGCAGGACCTGATCGACGAGCTCGGACGACTCCCCGGGGTCGGTCCCAAGAGCGCCCAGCGCATCGCCTTCCACCTGCTCCAGACCGACTCCGACGACGTGACGCGGCTCGTCACGGCGCTGACCGAGGTCAAGGCCCGGGTCCGCTTCTGCGAGCAGTGCGGCAACGTCGCCGAGGCCGAGAGGTGCCGCATCTGCGCCGATCCCCGGCGCGACCAGACGGCCATCTGCGTCGTCGAGGAGCCCAAGGACGTCGTCGCCATCGAGCGCACCCGCGAGTTCCGGGGCACCTACCACGTGCTCGGCGGCGCGATCAGCCCCATCGACGGCATCGGTCCCGACGACCTGCGCGTGCGCGAGCTGATGGTGCGCCTCGCCTCCGGTGAGGTGCAGGAGGTCATCATCGCGACCGACCCCAACCTCGAGGGCGAGGCCACGGCGACCTACCTCAGCCGCCTCCTGCGCGACGTCGGCCTCACCGTGACCCGCCTCGCGTCGGGCCTGCCCGTCGGCGGCGACCTCGAGTACGCCGACGAGGTGACCCTCGGGCGGGCCTTCGAGGGCCGCCGCCGCGTCGACGCCTGACCCACCCCACGGGGGTCCACCACCCAGGACGTATGCCGTCCCGCCCCTCACCCGTCGAGTGGCCCCTTCGCCCCATCCCCGAGCCACCACCCCCGGTCGAGTGGCCTCGTCGTCACACGCCCGATCGTGGGGCTGGTGGGGCGGGGAGGCCACTCGACGGGGTGGGCGCCGGGGGCGTGGGGCTGGTGGGGCGGGGAGGCCACTCGACGAGGTGGGCGCCGGGGGGCGTGGGGCTGGTGGGACGACGGGGCCACTCGTGTGGGGCTGGGCGCTCACTCGAGTGCACGAGGGGGTGGCGCTGGCGTCCGGGCGGTTCCGGCGGTTCCGGGGGGCTCCGGGGGGATCCGGGCGACACGGCATACGGCATGCTGGGGGCCATGACTGACGAGCCGCTGGACGAGGGCCGCACGAGCGAGATCGACGACCTGTCGGGTCTCGCCGACCTGACCGCTGCGGAGGCGAGCGCCTTCCTCACCTCGGTCACGGAGGTCGCCTCGGGCAGCTCGCCCGAGACGGCGCTACCGCTGCTGACGCTGGCCCTCTCCCAGGTGCTCGTCGCCGGTGCGCGGCTCGGCGCGATCCAGGACGTCGTGCCGGAGGAGCGCTTCGAGCCCGACGCGGCCGACGACGACTCGGACCCGCTGCGCACGGGCCTCGCCAACGTCTTCGCCGGGATCGACGACTACGTCTACGTCATCGACCCCATCACCTCGTCGGACCGAGCCGACGGCTCGATCACCAACGACCTCGTCGACGTGGCGGTCTCGCTGAGCCACGGTCTCAAGCACTACGCAGCGGGCCGGAGGCTCGAGGCGCTGTGGTGGTGGCAGTTCGGCTACCTGTCCCACTGGGGCGACCGCGGGATGATGGCCCTCCGCTCCCTCCACTCGATCCTCGCCCACCTGCGCCTCGACGCCGACGAGGAGGCCGTGGGCGAGGCGGAGTTCGACGCGCTGCACCCCTAGTCCGCGCAAGAACGTGCGGCGCACGGGACGAATCGGCGCACATCTCACCATCGCGACGCCCCGGTGGACGTTCCGCGGGCGAGCCTAGACTCGGACCCGCCGCAGACCACCGAGGAGATCCGGAGCCAGTGTGAGCATCGTCGTCCAGAAGTACGGCGGGTCGTCCGTTGCCGACGCCGAGGCCATCAAGCGTGTGGCCCGGCGCATCGTCGAGACGCAGCGCGCCGGACACTCCGTCTGCGTCGTCGTCTCCGCGATGGGCGACACGACCGACGAGCTGATGGATCTCGCCGAGCAGGTCACGCCGGCCCCGCCCGCGCGCGAGCTCGACATGCTGCTGACGTCGGGCGAGCGCATCTCGATGGCGCTCGTCGCGATGGCCATCGCGCAGCTCGGCGCCGAGGCACGGTCCTTCACCGGCAGCCAGGCGGGCGTCATCACCGACGACGCCCACGGCGCCGCCCGCATCATCGACGTGACCCCCGGCCGCATCCAGAGCGCGCTCGACGCCGGCCACATCGCCATCGTCGCCGGCTTCCAGGGCGTCAGCCAGACGACGAAGGACATCACGACCCTCGGTCGGGGCGGCTCCGACACGACGGCCGTGGCGCTCGCCGCGGCCCTCGGGGCCGAGGTCTGCGAGATCTACACCGACGTCGACGGCGTCTTCACGGCCGACCCGCGCGTGCTGCCCAACGCCCGCAAGCTCGACGTGCTCTCGATGGAGGAGATGCTCGACCTCGCCGCCAACGGCAGCAAGATCCTGCACCTGCGCTGCGTCGAGTACGCCCGCCGCTACGGCATCCCGATCCACGTGCGCTCGTCGTGGTCGCGGAAGCCCGGCACGTGGATCAAGGACAACCCCTACGAAGGAGAAGGCGCCGTGGAGGCACCGATCATCGCCGGCATCGCCCACGACCGCAGCGAGGCCAAGATCACGATCGTCGGCGTGCCCGACCGGGTCGGCATCGCGGCCAAGATCTTCGGGGCCATCGCCGAGGCCGGCCTCAACATCGACATGATCGTGCAGAACGTGTCGGCGGCCGAGACGGCCAAGACCGACATCTCCTTCACGCTTCCCAAGGCCGACGGGCCCAAGGCGATGTCGGTGCTCCAGTCGATCAAGCACGAGGTCGAGTACGCCGACCTCCGCTTCGACGACGGCGTCGGCAAGATCGCCCTCGTCGGCGCGGGCATGAAGAGCCACCCGGGCGTCTCGGCGAAGTTCTTCGGTGCGCTCGCCGAGGCCGGCATCAACATCGAGATGATCTCGACCTCCGAGATCCGCGTCTCGGCCGTGACCCGCGCCGAGGACCTCGACGAGGCCGTCCGCGCCGTGCACACCGCCTTCGGCCTCGACTCGACCGAGGACGCCATCGTCTACGGCGGCACCGGCCGCTGAGCGCGCCGACCGGCCCGATCGGGTCTAGTTTCGGGAGGCATGAGACTCCCGACGCGATCCGTCCTGCTCGCAGCCGCCACCACCGCGCTCGTCGCCTCCGCGACCACTGCGTATGCCGTGTCGCCCGGTGCCGTGGGACGTGACGCTCCCGCGCGAGCCGGGGTGACGGCATACGGCTGGACGGTGACGCCGACCGGCACGACCGAGCGCTTCCGCGGGCTCGCGCCCGTCTCGCGGCAGGTGGCGTGGGTGAGCGGCACCAACGGCACCGTGCTGCGCACCACCGACGGCGGCAGGACGTGGCGCGACGTCAGCCCCCAGGGGCTCGACACCGAGGCGCTGCAGTTCCGCGACATCGAGGCGTTCGACGCGCGGCACGCCGTCATCCTGTCGATCGGGGAGGGGGAGGACTCCCGCATCCTCGTCACCGACGACGGTGGTGCGAGCTGGACCGAGAGCTTCCGCAACAGCGACCCGGCCGCGTTCTACGACTGCATGGCGTTCAGCTCGCCGCGGCGCGGTCTGGCGATGAGCGACCCCGTCGACGGGAGGTTCCGGCTCGTCGAGACCTCCGACGGTGGCCGCTCGTGGTCGCTCGTCGACCCGGCCGGGATGCCGGCGGCCCAGGCGGGCGAGTTCGCCTTCGCGGCGTCGGGGACCTGTCTCTCCGCGGGTGTCGGCGGTCGCACCTACCTCGTGAGCGGCGGCGTCGACCCGGCGCGCGTCTTCACCTCGGCCGACCACGGCCGCACGTGGACCGTCGCCGACAGCCCCGTCGCGGGCGGTGAGTCGGCCGGCATCTTCTCGGTCAGCTTCCGCGACGCCCGACGCGGCGTCGTCGTCGGCGGCGACTTCGCTTCTCCGACCGGAGCGGTCGACAACGCGGCCTGGACCGCGGACGGCGGGCGTACCTGGACGAAGTCGACGACCAACCCGTCGGGCTACCGGTCCGGGTCGGCGTGGGTGCCGCGCACGGCGCGCACCGTGCTGGCCGTGGGACCGTCGGGCTCGGACGTCTCGACGGACGGCGGACGCACGTGGTCGACGTTCGACACCGGCAGCTTCGACTCGGTCGAGTGCACGCACGACGGCGCCTGCTGGGCGTCCGGCGAGCAGGGCCGCGTCGGCGTCCTCACCCGCTGAGCTCAGGCGGGGGCGGCGGCGGCCACGACGTCGGCGAGCTCGTCGCGGGAGGGGCCGGGGTCGGGCGGCGGGCGCCAGCCCGTCCGGTAGACGGCGCGGGCCCGGTCCTCGACGGCATCGAGCGAGGACGGGAGGGCCTGCATCGAGACGTAGGGCCCGATGGCCGCACCGATCGACGGGTCCTGCGCTGCGGCCATCATGATGACGTCGGACGGCAGCCGGGCGGACAGGTCGATGTCGTCGCCGGCCCAGCGGCGGACGAGCGCGTGGTCCATCGTGATGTGGTCCTCGACCCAGGGCCGCATCCGGGCCTCGTCCCACGCGTCGAGCTCGGCGCCGATCGCCCCGACGTCGTCGCCGTGCTCGTCGACGAGGCGCAGCAGCTCGCCCACCTGCGTCAGCGACGTGGTCAGGCCCCGGCCGAAGTTCGGGGTCGTCGTGCACACCGAGTCGCCGACGAAGACGAGCCCGGGGAGGGCGAGCGCGCCCGAGAGGCCGCGCTGCCCGCGATAGACGTTGAGCAGCGGACCACCGGGCAGCACGTGGGTCACCGGCTCGGAGACGTCGGGGTCGGTCCATGCCCGGAGCCCCGGGATCGCGGTGGCCGCCGCCTCGAACGCCCGGGTGTGGCGCAGCGCCACGAGCTCGCGGTCGGCGGTCGACCGGATGATGAGCGCGGAGAAGATCCCCTTCTCGTGGAGGAAGACGATGACGAGGTAGCCGACGTAGGTGCCCTGCCAGGCGATGGCGTTCGTCATCGGCGGGAGGGCGACGCCCGGCCGCAGGCGGTAGACCCGGTCGACGTAGGCGATGCCGCACTCGCCGCCGACCCCCGGGGCGCGGAGGTGACGGTTGACCCGGCCGGAGCGGCCGGAGGCGTCGACGACGAGGTCGGCCTCGAGGTCGACGCCGTCGACGCGGACGCCCTGGGCGCGGCCCCGGCTCGTCGTGACGCCGTCGACGTGCCCGATGCGCACCTCGAGGCCCGGCTGCTCGAGCGCGGCGGCGCGGACGGCGCGCTCGAAGGTCTCGCGGCGCGAGCGCACCCCGCCGGGCACCGTGCGGCCGTCACCGAGCGGCAGCTCGACGGGCTCGCCACCCTGAGCCATCCAGGCGTCCCACGCTGCGGGGGCCTCGGCGCGGAGCACCTCGCCGACCTGGGGACGGAAGGCGTGCGCGTGGTGGAACTGCATGACGCCGCGCCGGGCCCAGTGACCGCCGTCGCCCGGCGGCCCGGGGTCACGGTCGACCGCGACGACCTCGTGCCCGCGGCGCGCGAGACCCATCCCCGTGACGAGGCCCGTGGGGCCACCGCCGATGACCGCGACCTTCACGACCATCACCCCCTCCGCCCTCTCCACAGTGGGAGGCGGGCCGGTCGTCGTCAAGCGGTTTGGCGCCGAAAGCCACAGGTTCGCCTCGGGAAACGGTGGGTATGGTCGAAGAGGAAGCACGGCAACCACCTACTCGGGGCGATAGGTAATGAGACACGTGACCCCTCACGAATCACATCTGCAGAGCGACGGGTCGGTCTTCCCTCCCGTCACGCCCGACCCTCCTCTGCCGCCCGGTCAGGCGGAGATCAAGGTGCCCGACATGGTGCCGGTCGCCTCGCCCGACGGTCCCGACACCGAGGTGTCGACGCGCGAGACCACCGATGCGACCTCCGAGGTCGCGGGCGTGCGCCCCGACCCCGCCGGCTGAGAAGCCGTCGGCCCGCCGCATCGCCCGGCGCCGCGGCCCGGTGCGGTCGGTGCGGTCCGGTGCGGTTGACCCACGACCCGGTGCGGGTATCTCCTCGGTGTGAGACTGCGCCGGAGCACCATGGACAAGCCCGGGATCCGTCGCGTGCGACGGGGCAAGGGCTTCAGCTACGTCGACGCCGACGGGAAGGCCGTCGACGCCGAGACGCGTGAGCGGGTCACCGCCCTCGTCATCCCGCCGGCCTGGCAGGACGTCTGGATCAGCCCGCACCCCAACGGCCACATCCAGGCCGTCGGCACCGACGACGCCGGGCGGCGCCAGTACCTCTACCACGAGGCGTGGCACGAGGCGCGGGGCCGCGAGAAGCACGACCGCGTGCTCGTGCTGGCGCGCAAGCTGCCGGCCTCGCGCAAGCAGATCGCAGCCGACCTGCGGACCAACGGCCTGACGAAGAAGCGCGTCACGGCCGCCGGTCTGCGGATGCTCGACGCCGGGCTCTTCCGCAGCGGCGGCGAGGAGTACGAGGCCGAGCACGGCTCCCACGGCGTCGCGACGCTGCTGCGCTCGCACGTCACGGTGAGCGGCGAGGACGTCACCTTCGAGTTCCCGGCGAAGTCCGGAGTCACCCGCGAGGCCGTCATGACCGACCAGCTCCTGGCGCGGATCGTGCTGTCCCTCAAGCGAAGCGGCTATCCGGGCGAGCGTCTGCTGGCCTACCGCGACACGAGCGGCTGGCACGAGCTGCGCTCGAGCGACCTCAACGTCGCGTTCAAGGAGCTCGTCGGCGAGGAGTACACCGTCAAGGACCTGCGCACCTGGGCGGCCACCGTGACGGCGGCCGTCGCGCTCGCGCGGACCGGCCCCGTCGACTCCGAGCGAGAGCTCAAGCGCGCCGAGAAGGACGCGATGAAGGTCGTCTCCGAGCACCTCGGCAACACCCCTGCGGTCGCCCGCAGCTCCTACGTCGACCCCCGCGTCCTCGACGAGTACGCCGTCGGCCGCACCATCGCGCGCAGCCTGTCGCGCCTCACCAAGGCCGACCGCACGCGCCTGGAGCTCGGTGAGCTCGTCCGGGTGCGCGACCGAGACGCGCTCGAGCGGGCCGTCATGCGGCTCGTCAAGGGTGCTGCCTGAGCGACGTCCAAAGGCACGTATGCCGCCGGGTCCCCTTCAACGCGAAGGGGACCCGGCGGCATACGCGGCTTCAGGCGGTCAGAGGTCGACGACCTCGTTGTCGCCCTCGAGCCGCTCGCCCGTCACCTTCGCCTTGACGAAGTTGGCGATCTGCGTGACCTTGGCGCCGGGGGAGTCCCAGTACTCGGCCGAGTCCGCGCTCACCTTGATGATGATGTTGTTGGGGTTCTCCGGGCCGCCCTCGAGCCAGGCACCCGTGAAGGTGTTCCACAGCTCGGCGAGCTTGGCGTTGTCGTCGACGATGGTCGCCGTGCCGGACAGCGACACCCACGAGCTCTGCGAGCTGTAGGCGACGTTGACCCGCGCGGGTGACTGGGCGGCGATGTCGCGGGCCTTGTGGCTGTCGCGCTCGGCGACGAAGAGCACGTCGCCGTCGAACTCGACCTCCTGCGTGGCCATCGGGTGGCTGACGAGGACGCCGTTGGAGTCCGCGTGCGTCAGCATCGCGATCCGGATGTCCTTGATCAGGTCGGCGACCTTCCGGGTGCCGTCGTCGTGCTCGCTCATCGCGTTCTCCTCGTCGTCGGGGTCGGTGACTCTGTCCCTCGCGACGTACCCGATGCCCTCCGGCGCTACTCGCTCCTGTCGAGGGTTGGCCGGGCTGCGGCTCAGGCCGTGGAGGCCTCGGCCTCGGTGACGACGCTCGAGTCGGCGTCGGACGAGCCGCCGTGGGCGACGTCCTCGGCGCGGGTGTGCGGCATGAGCAGCCCCGCGGCGATCGTGAGCACGGCGGCCACGAGCACGGAGAGGAAGACCGCCGTCGACCCGGCCTGCACCGCCTCGCTCGAAGCCGCGCCGCCCTGGGAGGCGATGACGGCGTTGGCGATGGCGCCGAAGATCGCGACGCCGACGGCGCTGCCCACCGAGCGCATGAACATGTTCGTGCCCGTGACGACGGCGCGCTCGTTCCACGGCACGGACGCCTGCGCCGCGATGAGCGTCGGCGTGGCGACGAGGCCGAGGCCGAAGCCCACGACGAGGCACGAGGCGGCCGTGGCCCAGACGTTCGGGGTGGCCGAGGTGAGCCACAGGGCCAGGGCGCCCAGGGTCGCGATGACGAGGCCGATGAGCGCCGTCGGGCGGAACCCGATGCGCATGTAGAGCCGTCCCGACTGCGAGGCCGAGATGGGCCAGCCGATGGTGAGAGCGGCGACGGCGAGCCCCGCCACGATGGGGGTGGCACCCGTCGACCGCTCGAGGAAGGTCGGCACGTAGGAGGTGAGCCCGACGAGCACCGCGCCGACGCCGATGCCGATGAGGCACGTCGCGACGATGAGCCGTCGGGTCAGCACCTCGACCGGCAGGATCGGTTCGGCCGCCCGACGCTCGATGAACCCGAAGACGACGAGGAGCACGCCGCCGACGGCGAAGGAGCCGATGCTCTGCCACGAGCCCCACGCCCACGCCTGGCCGCCCTCGAGGACGGCGAGGATGAGCAGCGTCAGGGCCACCGTCAGCACGGTCGCCCCGGCGTAGTCGATGCGGTGCCGACGGCGCTCGACGGACTCGTCGTACGTGCGCCAGATCATGCCGGCGGCGAGCAGGCAGAACGGGATGTTGACGAAGAAGATCCAGCGCCACGAGGCGAACTGGGAGAAGACGCCGCCGAGCGTCGGGCCGACGACGGACGAGACGGCCCAGACGCTCGCGATGTAGCCCTGGGTCTTGGCGCGCTCGGCCACCGTGTAGATGTCAGCGGCGATGGTCGTCGTCATGGGCAGGACCGCCCCGGCGCCGAGCCCCTGCAGCGCCCGCATGACGATGAGTGAGCCCATGTCCCAGGCGAACCCGCAGAGGATGCTGCCGATGAGGAAGAGGCCGATGCCGACGAGGATGACCGGCTTGCGTCCGACCGTGTCGGCGAGCTTGGCGTAGACGGGGACGGACACCGCCTGCGCGAGAAGGTAGACCGAGAAGAGCCACGGGAACTGGGTCAGCCCGCCGAGGTCCGCGACGATGGAGGGGACCGCCGTGGCGAGGATCGTCGAGTCGAGCGCGATGAGCGACGTCGACAGCATGAGCGCGATGAGGATCGGCCCGCGTTCGGAGCGGAATCCCAGGGTGGACGAGGTCGACACGATCCTCCTGCTGGTGTTGGGGCGACAAAGAGGGACAACGCACGTGGGCGTCGTTCATTCCCGCCGCTCCGACATCCGGGACCTTCGCTCCTGCCCGTGGGTGCGGGCCGCACGCCACACTGGTGACGCGGAGCAACGGGTGCATGCCGTCCGGTGCGGTCGGCGTCACCGGACGCCGGCGGCGGCAGCGGGCCACACGGCATACGTCCTCGGTCGTGCTCCCGGAAGGAGCGCCACGGTGCGGACCCTCGGTGTCGAGGAGGAGATGCTGCTCGTCGACGTCCACGACGGACGGCCACGGTCGGTCTCGGGGCAGCTGCTCGTGCGTGCCGCGCGCCGGCACCCCGAGGTCCCGGGCACGGGGGTGCACGGAGCCGTCGAGGGGGAGTTCCAGCAGCAGCAGATCGAGACGCACACCCCGCCCGCCGGCGACCTCGACACGCTGCGCGCGGAGCTGTGGCACTGGCGGGCGGAGGCCGTCGCGGCGGCCCAGGGGACCGGCTCGAGCGTTGCTGCGCTCGCCACCTCGCCGCTGCCCGTGCGCCCGCTCGCCGTGACGTCGCCGAGGTATGCGTGGCTGGAGGAGCGCTACCGGCTGACCGCCCACGAGCACCTGATCTGCGGCTGCCACGTCCACGTGTCCGTCGACGGCGACGAGGAGGGCGTCGGCGTCCTCGACCGGATCCGCGTGTGGCTGCCGACGCTGCTCGCCCTCAGCGCCAACTCGCCCTACTGGAACGGCGAGGACTCGGGCTACGCGAGCTACCGGAGCCAGGTGCTCGCGAGGTGGCCGTCGTGGGGTCCGACGGGCTGCTTCGGCTCGGCGGACGCCTACCACCGGCTCGTGCGCGGCATGGTGCTGTCGTCGGTGATCCTCGACGAGGGGATGGTCTACTTCGTCGCCCGGCTCGCGCAGCACTACCCGACCGTCGAGGTCCGAGCCGCCGACGTGTGCTTCACCGTCGAGGAGGCCGTCGTCGTCGCCGCCCTGTGCCGCGGCCTCGTCGAGACGGCCGCGCAGGAGTGGGCACAGGGCCAGGCGCCCCCTGACGTGTCGACGACGATGGTCCGCCTCGCGACGTGGCAGGCCGGGCGCGATGGCATGGAGGGCCGGCTGCTCGACTGGCGGACCGGTCTGCCCGTGCCCAGCTGGTCGGTGCTCGACTCCCTCCTCGACCACGTCGGCCCGGCGCTGGAGGCGGCGGGCGACCTCGCCGTCGTGCAGGACGGGCTCGCGCGGGTGCGCGAGGAGGGCAACGGGGCCGTCCGGCAACGCAGGATGCTGGCGCGGACCGGGCAGCTCGTCGACGTCGTCGCCGAGTCGGTGCGCACGACCGCGGCGCACGACGGGCGGCAGGCCTGACGTCCCGCGAGTCGGCCAGGGGTGTCGGCCAGGGGTGTCGGCCAGGGGTGTCAGCCAAGGGTGTCGGCCAGGGCTGTCAGCCAGGGGTCGGGAAGCGCTCGTCGTCGTTCGGGCCGGCGAAGACCCGACGCGCGATCTCCATGTGGCCGACGACGTAGGCGACGCCCGACAGGGTCCCCATGACGGCGACGACGGCGGTGCCCGCACCGGCGATGTCGGCGACGAGGGCGCCCAGGGTGCCGGCCACGAGGCCGTTGACGACCATGAGGAAGAACGCGGTGCTGCCGACGATGTGCAGCACGAGGTTGCGCCGGTAGCCCAGCGAGTACGTCTGCATGAGACCGCGTTCGTCGTCGTGGATCGAGGCCGTGAGGTAGGGCGCGATCTCCGGGGCGAGCTCGACGTAGGCGTGGCGCAGGCGGTTCATGGCCCGGACCAGGTCGGCGTCCTCCCGGCTCGCGAGGTTGACCCGGATCGCGGTCAGCGAGCCCATGACGAGGGCCGCCGACGCGAAGCCGATGGCCATGACCCGGAACGGCGTGCCGAAGCCGGTGGCCTGTGCGGTGAGCGCGAGGACGACGAGGAAGGCCGACACGACGGTGAGGTAGATCGTGATCCGGCTCATGATCTCCGACCACGTCATGGAGCGCGTGCCGAGCAGGCTCCAGTGCTCCGTCGAGAGGAAGACCGGCAGGCCGGGCGTCGTCGAGTCGCTCAGCCGCGGTGGGGTGCCGGGTCCCTCGGGGTCGGCGGGCTGGCCTGCCGAAGGCGGCTCGTCGCTCATCGCGGTCTCCGTCCGTGCTCGGGGCCGGACGCCGGGCCGGCACCTCCGCACCAGTGTCGCGCCGGGTCGGGCTCGACACACGCAGTTTTCGTCCGGTGGCGGCAGGTCACGCCGGCGTCCCCGCGCTCGGCTGTCAGGATGGCGCGATGACGTGGATCGCGCCGGAGGTGTCCCTGCCGCAGTTCGAGCCCGTGGGAGACGAGCGGACGCTGCTCGAGGCCCGGCTCGGCTGGCGGCGGGCGGTGCTGCTCGACACGTGCGCCGGCCTGACCGGCGAGCAGCTGGCGCAGCGCTCCGTCCCGCCGTCCGACCTGTCGCTGCTCGGGCTCGTCAGGCACATGGCCAAGGTCGAGCGCGGGTGGTTCCGCGAGTTCGTCGGCGGTGAGGACCTCGAGCCGATGTACGACCCCGCCCTCGGGCCCGACGCCGACTTCGAGGACCTCGACCCCGCACGGGCGCAGACCGACTACGAGCGGTTGGTGGCGGAGTGCCGGCTCGCCGAGGCGGCGCTCGCGACGGTCTCCCTGGACGACGTCATCACCACCGAGGGTGGGACGTGGTCGGTGCGGGCCGTCGTGGGCCACATGATCTCGGAGTACGCCCAGCACAGTGGGCACGCCGACCTGCTGCGCGAGTGCATCGACGGCCGGACGCACCGGTAGGGGGTCGAAACCGTTCGCGACTCACCCTTGACGCCCCCCCGGACGGCTGGAGGAGGATTCGGGTGAACCGTCTGATCCCTGGAGGAAGAATGTCCGATCACACGATCGCGTCCGACCACGAGCACGTTCCTGACGACGGCTGCGAGACCGTCGAGCATGGCGACCACCTCGACCACGTCCATGGCTCCGAACGTCACGCGGAGCAGGCCGTGCACACCGACCACGGCCACGTGCACGCCGAGGGTGACGGCTGCGAGACGGTCCAGCACGGCAACCACGTGGATCACCTGCACGATGGGCACCGCCACTACCAGCACGGCGACCACGTCGTCGAACACTGAGACCCCACATCTGCCGCACGGGCGCAGACCGACCACGAGCGGCTGGAGGCGGAGTGCCCGCTCGCGGAGGCGGCGCTCGCGACGGTCTCCCCCTGGACGACGTCATCACCACCGAGGGCGGGACGTGGTCCGTGCGGGCCGTCGTGGGCCGTCGTGGGCCGCCGTGGGCCACATGATCTGGGAGTACGCCCAGCACAGCGGGCACGCCGACCTGCTGCGCGAGTGCATCGACGGCCGGACGAACCGGTAAGGGCTCGACGACGGCCCGGAGCGGACCCGGTTCACCGGGGCCTGTCACAGATCCGGGGGCTGTCCGGTCTTGTCTGTCGGAGGCGCCACCCGGGCGCCCGACAGGAGGACTCCCATGAAGATCGTGGTCATCGGCGGCACCGGACTCATCGGCTCGAAGCTCGTGCGCAGGTTCGAGGCGCACGGGCACGAGGCGCTGGCGGCATCGCCCGCGACCGGCGTCAACACGCTGACCGGTGAGGGGCTGGCCGCGGCCCTCGTCGGGGCGTCGGTCGTCGTCGACGTGGCGAACTCGCCGTCGTTCGAGCGGGACGCCGTGCTCGACTTCTTCGAGACGTCGACCGGCAACGTGCTCGAGGCGGAGAAGGCCGCCGGCGTCGCCCACCACGTCGGCCTCTCGATCGTCGGCACGGACCGGCTGCCCGGGAACGACTACTTCCGCGCCAAGATCGCCCAGGAACGGCTCATCGAGAGCTCGGGCATCCCGTGGTCGATCGTGCACGCGACCCAGTTCTTCGAGTTCGTGCCCGCCATCGCCGACACGGCGGAGGTCGACGGACAGGTGCGTATGCCGTCCGCCGCGTTCCAGCCCATCGCCGGTGACGACGTGGCCGATGCGCTGGCCCGCGTCGCCGTGGGTGCGCCGCTGGGCGGGCGACTCGAGATCGCCGGCCCCGACCGGGCCCCGATGGACGCCTTCTTCCGCGAGGCGCTCGTTGCGCTGGGCGACCCGCGGCCGGTCGTCACCGACCCGCTCGCGCCCTACTTCGGGTCCGTGCTCGAGACCGACAGCCTCGTGCCCGTGGGCCCGGCCCAGCTCGGGCGTGTCCACTACGTCGACTGGCACCGCTCGTGACCGGGCTGCTCGGGGACGGC
The DNA here is from genome assembly GCF_964254175.1 of Terrabacter sp. LjRoot27. Classification (NCBI taxonomy): domain Bacteria; kingdom Bacillati; phylum Actinomycetota; class Actinomycetes; order Micrococcales; family Intrasporangiaceae; genus Terrabacter; species Terrabacter sp. LjRoot27. The sequence goes on along the minus strand of NZ_CAXUSS020000001.1, from coordinate 3,940,313 downwards.
GGTCGTGGCGACGACCGGGACGCTCTCGACCGGCTCGTCGCGCTCGAGGCGGAGGTCCGGGTCGAGCTGGCCGTGGCGGACGCGAGCCCGGCCCTCGGAGCGTTCTCCTCGCCCGAGAGCGAGTGGCTCGTCGACCCGGCCGAGGTCCAGACCGAGCAGACTGGGCTGCGCAGCCTGCTCGGTGCCGTCCAGGCCCTGGAGGCGGGCCGGGACCCGCGGTGAGGGTTCGGTCGGGTGCGAGCGGGTGTGGTCCACGACGTGAGGAGGCGGCGGTGACGACGGAGCTGCCGGAGCCCGGGCTCGACGACGCCGTGCGGACCTTCGCCGCGGTGCGTCCGCGTCTCTTCGGCATCGCCTACCGCATGCTCGGCAGCGCGACGGAGGCCGAGGACCTCGTCCAGGACGTCTGGGTGCGCTGGCAGACCGCGCCGCGCGAGGAGGTCGACAACCCGGCCGCCTACCTCGCCACGGCCACGACCCGGCTCGCCATCAACGCGCTCCAGTCCGCGCGGGCCCGGCGGGAGACGTACGTCGGCCCGTGGCTGCCCGAACCGGTCGACACGAGCGCCGATCCCTACCTCGGCGCCGAGCGGGGGGAGGCCCTGGAGTTCGCCGTGCTGACGCTGCTCGAGCGCCTCACGGCGAACGAGCGGGCGGCGTACGTGCTGCGGGAGGCGTTCGACTACCCCTACGCCCAGATCGCGGACGTGCTCCAGCTCAAGGAGCCCGCGGTGCGCCAGCTCGTCAGCCGGGCACGCCGACGCATCGCGGGCGAGCGCCGCGCGAGCGTGAGCCGCAGGGACCAGCAGCAGCTGCTCGTCGCCTTCGTCGACGCGGCGAGGTCGGGCGACCTCGCCGCCCTCGAGGATCTCCTCGCCGCCGACGTGACGAGCACGTCCGACGGTGGGGGCGTCGTGCGCGCCTCGCGCTTCGCCGTGCAGGGGGCGACGCGGGTGGCGAGGTACGTCCGCGCCTTCCACGACCGCTTCTGGGTCGGCATCGACGTCGAGGTCGCGACGGCGAACGGCCGGCCGGCCGCGTTGTTGCGCCGCGACGGCGTGCTCGAAGTCGTCCTCGTCGTCGACGCGTCGGAGGAGGGGATCGACCGGATCAGCTGGGTGATGAACCCGCACAAGCTCGTAGCGCTGGCGTGAGCACCGGCCGCTGGGCCGACGCGCTCGCCGGTGGTGATCTCGACGCGCTGGCGGCCACGATGCACCGGGACGTCGTGCTCGTCAGTGACGGCGGCGGCCGGGTGGTGACGCCCCTGCGTCCGGTCCGAGGCGCCGCATCCGTGGCGCGGGTGGTGTCGACGGCGGTCGGGGACGCACCGGGTCGCGCCCTCACGGTCGAGCAGGTGAACGGACGGCCGGCCGTGGTCGTGCGCCGGTCGGGGCGAGCGTGCGCCGTCGTCGTCGCCGAGGTCGACGGGGCACTCGTCGTCCGGGTGTGGCTCGTGCTCAACCCGGACAAGCTGGTCCGCTGGCACGCGCCTCGATGAGGTCGGATCGTCCGGGTGACTGGACGCCGTGGCGCCGTCCCCCGGCACGACGAAGGGCCTGCTGGAACGACGTCGTCGTTTCCAGCAGGCCCTTCGCGATGGTCGGGGTGACAGGATTTGAACCTGCGACCTCTTCGTCCCGAACGAAGCGCGCTACCAAGCTGCGCCACACCCCGGTGCTGCACCTACCCCTGATCCGTGGACCGGAGGCAGCAAGCAGAGATGCTAGCGCAGGCCCCCGCCCATCTCCGAATCGGGCTCGTCGACCGCCGCGAGACCCGCAACCGAGTCAGCCCTGGGAGCGGGGGACGAGCGTCAGGAGGGTCGCCTCGGGACGGCAGGCCAGGCGTACGGGAGCGGTGGGCGCCGTGCCCAGACCGGCGGACACCTCGAGCCACGCGGCGCCCTCAGGAGCCTCGGACGACGGCGTCGAGCCGGCGCCCGGCCACCAGCGCGACAGGCCCTTGACGCGGCCGGTGTCGAGGTCGCAGTTCGTCACGAGGGCGCCGTAGCCGGGCACGCAGACCTGGCCGCCGTGGGTGTGCCCGGCGACGACGAGGTCGGCGCCGTCGCTCGCGTACGCGTCGAGCACCCGCTGGTAGGGCGCGTGCGTCACGCCGAGGGTGACGTCGGCGTCGGGCGAGGCGGGGCCGCGCACGAGGTCGAGGCGGTCGTAGCCGAGGTGCGGGTCGTCGACACCGCGGACGTCGATGCGCAGGCCGCGCACCGTGAGCGAGTCACGTCGGTTCGTCAGGTCGACCCAGCCACGGGAGCCGAGCCCGCGAACGAGGTCGGCCGTGGGCAGACGCTGCGTCGTGCCGACGCCCTTGGCGAAGTTGCGCGTCAGGTAGCCGAGGGGGTTCTTCAGCTTCGGCGCGAAGTAGTCGTTGGACCCGAGGACGAAGACGCCCGAGACGCCGAGGAGCAGGTCGTACGCGTCGAGCAGCGAGGGCACCGCGTCCGGGGCCGCGATGTTGTCGCCGGTCGTGATGACGAGGTCGGGGTCGAGCGAGGCGAGGCTGTGCACCCACGTCCGCTTCGCGCGCTGGCGCGGTAGCAGGTGCAGGTCGGACAGGTGCAGCACCCGCAGCGGCTCGGCGCCGTCCGGCAGCACCGGCACGTCGAAGCGACGCAGCACGAAGGCGTTGCGCTCGACGAGCGAGGCCCAGCCGAGCACGCCGGCGCCGGCGATCCCCAGGCCCAGGACGGTCTTGGTCACGGCACGCATGGGGCCCATCCTCGCACCCGTCGGCACGACCCCCGACAAACCGGTCGGGGCCCGCGTGGCCGACCTGACAGACTGGCCCCATGAGCACCCTCAAGGAGCAGCTGAAGTCCGACCTCACGTCCGCGATGCGCGAGCGCGACCAGGTCCGGGCCGGCTCACTTCGGATGGCCCTCACCGCCGTCACCAACGAGGAGGTCGCCGGCACCGAGCATCGCGAGCTGAGCGACGACGACGTGCTCAAGGTCCTCACCAAGGAGGCCAAGAAGCGTCGTGAGGCCGCGACGGCATACGTCGGCGCGGGTCGCCCGGAGCTCGCGGCCAAGGAGGAGGCCGAGCTCGCCGTGCTCGAGGCCTACCTGCCGAAGCAGCTCGGCGACGACGAGCTCGAGTCGGTCGTGCGCGAGGCCGTCACCGCCTCCGGCGCCAGCGGTATGCCGCAGATGGGCCTGGCGATGAAGGCCGCGAACGCTGCCGTGGCGGGTCGCGCCGAGGGTGGGCGCGTCGCCGCCATCGTGCGCCGGGTCCTCGCGGGCTGACCGACGCACCTCACGCGTGAGTCGTGGCGCCGACGACGAAGGCCCGACGCGGATCGCGTCGGGCCTTCGTCATCGCTGGGTCAGCCGCGACCTGGCGGCTTGGTCGGCTTGCCTCCCGGCTTGCCCGGACCGGTGCCACCGCCACCGCCACCGCCGCCACCGCCGCCACCCGGACTGATGACGGTCGTCTGCGGCTGCGGGATCTGCTGTCGGTCCCCGCCGCGTGAGGTGTAGATCGTCACGAAGCTGCCACTGGCCGCTCGGCCGTAGGGCGAGGTGCCGGCGACGAGGCCGTTCGGCACCGACGAGCTCATCGTGCCGCCGACGCCGGCGGAGAAGCCGGCCGCCTGGAGCGTCGAGATGGCATCGTTCACCGACATGCCGGTGACGCTCGGGATGTCGACCTGGTCGCCCTTGAGCAGCTTGTCGGACGGGTCCTTGAACTTGACCTCGGGCTCTCCGTCGAGGGCCTTGTTCATGATGCCCTTCCAGATGGGTGCCGCGATCTTGGCGCCGTGCATGACGTCGACGAAGCGGTCACCGATCTGGAGGTTCTTCATGACGCGCTTGTTGCCGTCGTCGGGCGTGCCCACCCAGACCGCCGTCGCGAGCTGCGGCACGTAGCCGGCGAACCACGACTCGTTGTTGCCGTTGGCCGTACCGGTCTTGCCGGCCGACTCGCGCTTGCCGTCGTCGAGCTGGTTGAGGATGCCCGAGCCGTGGGTCATGTTGTACTCGAGGAACTTGTCGGTGGCGCGCACGGCGTCGGGGTCGACGACCTGCTCGCACTTCGTGGCCGGGAGGGCGATGTTCTTGCCGCCCTGCGTGATCTTCGTGATCGCGACGACCGGGCACTTCTTGCCGTCGGCGGCGAGGGTGGCGTAGGCCTGGGCGACGCCCTGCGGTGAGACCTCGGTGGCGCCGAGGACGTAGGCGGGGGCGTACGGCGGGATCTCTCCGCCGTCGGCACGGTGCAGGCCGAGGCGCATGACGGTGTCACGGACCTTGCAGCCACCGAGCTGCTCGGCGAGGGCGATGAACGCGGTGTTGGTCGACTTCGCGGTCGCCTCCATGAGCGAGATCTTGCCGCCGCCGAAGGGGCTGTCGTTGTAGACGTTCCACGTGCCGCCGGGGCCGCAGCCCTTCTTGATGCCGCCGGGCCACTCGGAGGGCTTGTAGGTGGCCTGCTGGTTGCCTCCGGCGCCCTTCGCGTTGACGGAGGACGTGGTGTTCATGCCGGACTCCATGGCCGTCACGAGCGCGAACGCCTTGGCCGTCGAGCCGAACTGGAAGCCGCTCGATCCGCCGTACTTCTTGTCGAGGGCCCAGTTGACGCCGGTCTTGCCGAGCGTCTGCTTGCCGACGGTGTACTCGGTGTTCTGGGCGAAGGCGAGCACCTTGCCGGTGCCGGGCTCGGTGACGTAGGCCGCCGCGCCCACCTTCGACTTGTCGCCGATCGGGACGTTCTTGGTGACCTCGCGCTGCGCGATCCGCTGGATGCGCGGATCGAGGGTCGTCGTGATGGTGACGCCACCGCGGTAGAGGGTGCGCTTGCGCTCCTCGACCGTCTTGCCGAGCTGGGGCATCGCGAGGGCGTAGTTGACGATGAAGTCGCACCAGTAGGGGTACGGCGAGGCGAGGCACGTGCTCTTCGGCTGCGAGACCCGCATGTCCTGCTTGAGCGTGCGCTTCTTGGCGGCCTGCCACTGCTTGTCGGTGATGCGCCCGAGCTCGTGCATGCGGTCGAGCACGACGTTGCGCCGGGCCAGGGCCTTCTTCGGGAAGTTCACCGGGTCGGTGGTGCCGGGGTTCTGCGTCAGGCCGGCGAGGAGCGCGGCCTGCGAGAGGCTCAGCTTGCTCGCCGAGACGCTGAAGTAGTGCTGGGCCGCGGCCTCGACGCCGTAGGCGCGGTCGCCGTAGTAGACGAGGTTGAGGTAGCCCTCGAGGATCTGGTCCTTCGTCAGCTTCTTCTCCAGCGTGATGGCGTACTTCAGCTCCTTGAGCTTGCGCATGTAGTCCTTCTTGACGGCCTCGGCGGCCGCCTCCTCGTTGCCGGAGCTGAGGGCGGAGTACTGGAGCGAGATCTTGACGTACTGCTGGGTGAGCGACGAGGCGCCGACCGAGGAGCCGTTGCGCAGGTTGGAGATGACCGCGCGGGCGGTGCCCTGGATGTCGATGCCGCCGTGGTCGTAGAAGCGGTGGTCCTCGATCGCGATCTGGGCCTCACGCATGATCGGCGCGATCTTCTCGAGCGGCACGATGGTGCGGTTCTGCTCCTGCGGCGTCGCGATGACGGTGCCGTCGGCGGCGAGGATGCGTGACGTCTGGGCCAGCGGGTCGGTCGTGAACTCGCTCGGGAGCTCGTTGAAGACGTCGACGCCGCTGCGTGCGAGGGCGCCGGTGGCGCCCACCGCGGGCATCACCAGGCCGGCGGCGAGCAGTCCGAGCACGAGCGCGGACGCGATGAACGCGCCGAGCAGGCTGATGACGCCGCCGATCGAGGTAGTGCGTGAAGACATGGGCCCAAGGGTAACCGCTCACCCTATGGCCACTGGATCTCAGCGGCCACCCGGGTCTGCAGGTGTCCCGAACGGCCCGCTCCCGGCCCTGGATGACCATGGCTCCGGTGCTCAGGTGACTAGTCACCGTCTCAACTAAATGGTCCATAGAGCCTATGTCGGGCCGGGCCCGGTGCTCGTAATGTCTCGTTTGGGCCTTAGGGGGGTCCACATGATCAGGATCGGTGGGACGGTCCGCGGTCAGTCCGGATGTCATGGGAGGCGCCGGGCGGGGAGGGGTAAACAATGAGTGCTGTCGCAATCGTGGATCCGTGGGTGGACGAGTGGGCCAGTCAGGCCAGCTGTTCAGGCACGGACCCGGATGCTCTGTTCGTCCGAGGCAAGGCCCAGCACGACGCGAAGGCCGTCTGCAAGACGTGTCCTGTGCTCGCGCAGTGCCTGGCCGAGGCTCTCGACAACCGGACCGAGTTCGGCGTCTGGGGAGGCATGACCGAGCGCGAGCGCCGGGCCCTGCTCCGCAAGCGTCCGGACATCACGTCCTGGAAGTCGGCGCTCCGTGCGGGCATGGCCTCACAGGTCAAGCACGACTGAGCCGGCTTCACACCGACCGGTCACCGGTCGGTCCACGTCATACGTGAGCGGGGTCGCCACCCGAGGGTGGGTCACGACCCCGCTAACGCATGCCCGATCTCGCGCAGGCCGTCGAGGTCGTGGACGTCGCGTCCCAGCGCCGGCACCTGCACCACGGGTATGCCGGGGTGTGACCGTGAGAAGCGGTCCGCGAGCTCACGCTGTCGCTCGGCCGTGCGCACGAGGGACGCGTGCAGCCGCAGCAGTCCGGCGGCGTTCGACGCCGACTTCGGGCCGCCGCTCTCCTCGAGCGACTCCGCGGCCGCGAGCGCGCGCGACGGGGTGACCCCCGTCGCCGAGACACGACCGATCCGGTTGACGACGAGCCCGGCGAGCGGCATGCCGTCCGCTTCCAGGCGGTCGACGAAGTAGGACGCCTCACGGAGCGCGTCGCGCTCGGGTGCGGCGACGACGAGGAAGGCCGTGCCGTCCTCGGAGAGCAGGCGGTACGTCTCGTCGGCGCGCTCGCGGAAGCCGCCGAACATCGTGTCGAGCGCGTTGACGAACGTCTGCACGTCGCTGAGCATCTGCCCGCCGAGGATCTTCGTCATCGTCGAGGTCACGATCTGCACGCCGACGCCGAAGACCTTGAGGCCGGCGCGGCCGCCTGCCTTGGCCGGCGCGGTGAGCAGGCGGATGAAGCGTCCGTCGAGGAAGCTGCCCAGCCGGTTGGGGGCGTCGAGGAAGTCGAGGGCCGAGCGCGACGGCGGGGTGTCGACGACGATGAGGTCCCACGGGGCGTCCTCGGTGCCGGCGCTCGCCTTGAGCTGGCCGAGCTTCTCCATCGCCATGTACTCCTGCGTGCCCGCGAACGAGCTGCTCACGGCCTGGTAGAAGGGGTTGGCGAGGATCTGCTCGGCCTTGCCCGGCTCGGAGTGGGCGATGACGACCTCGTCGAAGGTCCGCTTCATGTCGAGCATCATCGCGTGGAGGCTGCCGCCTGCCGACGTGTCGATGTCGGTGACGGGGCGCGGCGTGTTGTCGAGCTCGGTGAGGCCGAGCGACTGGGCCAGGCGACGCGCCGGGTCGATGGTCAGGACGACGACCTTGCGGCCCGACTCGGCGGCGCGCAGACCGAGGGCCGCGGCGGTCGTGGTCTTGCCGACGCCGCCGGAGCCGCAGCAGACGACGATCTGTGTCGCCGGGTCGTCGATGAGGGCGTCGACGTCGAGGGCGGGGGCCTTGGTCGAGACGGGGCCGGGGCTCATGCGTCGACCCGGTCGGTGTCGCCGTGCGGGCCTGCGGGGGGCGCGGCGTGACGGGCGAAGAGCGGGACGAGGAGGTCGGCGAGCTCGCGGACCGAGCCCGAGTCGACCCCGCCGGGCAGGGCGGGCAGCTCGGTGATCGGCAGGCCCGTGGCCTCGAGGAGGGCGAGCTGCTCGCGCTCGAGGTCGATGCGCTGGGCGTGGTCGCGGGCCTCCTCGAGCAGGCCGTCGACGAGCTCTGGCGTGGCCCGGACGCCGGCCTCGCCGAGCTGGGTGCGGATCGAGGCCTTGTGCAGCCGACCCTCGCGGGCCTGCGCGAGCGCCGTGTCGTCGAGGAGGGGCTCGCGCACCATGTTGACGATGATCGCGCCCGGGTGCAGGCCCTTGGCGCGGAGGTCGTCGATGGCCTCGAGCGTCTCCTGCACGGGCATCTCCTCGAGGAGGGTCACGAGGTGCACGACGGTCTGCTCGGACTCGAGCAGGCGGGTGATCGAGCCGGCCTGCGAGGCGATCGGTCCGACGCGGGCGAGGTCGGCGACCTCGGAGTTGACCGAGAGGAACCGGCCGATGCGTCCCGTCGGCGGGGCGTCGAGGACGATGCCGTCGTAGACGGGGGCGGCGTCGCCCTTGTGCCTGCCGTCCCTGCGCCGCCGGTTGGCCTCGTAGATCTTGCCGATGAGCAGGACGTCACGGACGCCCGGCGCGATGGTCGTCGCGAAGTCGATGGCGCCGAACTTCTCGAGGAGCTTGCCGGCGCGGCCGAGCTTGTAGAAGAGCTGGAGGTACTCGAGGAGGGCGGCCTTGGGCTCGATCGACAGGCCGACGACCTCGCCGCCACCCGGGAGACGCACGATGCGGGTCTCGTCGGTACCGAGAGGAGGCACGTCGAAGGTCTGGCTGATGCCCTGTCGCCCCTCGACCTCGGTCAGCAGCACGTGGGCCGGCGTCGACGCGAGGGCCAGGGCGATCGCGGAGGCGACGGTGGTCTTGCCCGTGCCGCCCTTGCCGGTGACGACGTGCAGCCGCGCTCGCGCCCAGGAGGGGTCGGTGGGGCCGGTCGTCACCCCTCCACCTTAGGGCGCGCCGAACGGGACACCCCCCGCCGCGGGCCTCCAGGGGACGTCGCCTCCGTCACTGCCCCGCCTGGCGGGGCAGTGACATGGAGCCGGGCGTCCGGGACCGTCAGGTGAGGGAGCGGACGGCGGCCAGGACTGCGGTGAAGGCTTCCGTCTGCGGGTCGATGACGGCGAAGTGGTCGGCGTCGGGCACGACCTGCTCGGTCACGTCGCCGCCGGCCGCCTTCGCCTTGGCCACGTAGTCGTCGGCCACGGCCGGGGGCACGGTGTCGTCGTCCGCGCCGTTGACGAGCCGCACCGGCACCTTCGGCGGCAGGGTCGACATCGGGTCGGCCGACGTCCACGCGGCCGTGCCGGGCCCAGACCCGACGAAGTCACGCGTCGCGTCGGACCCGAGGTGCAGTCGGTCCGCCGCGCCGAGGTCGACGACCCCGGCCAGCGACACGACGCCGGCGATGCCGCGCTCCCGGGCCCAGGGCTGGCCGGCCGCCCACGCGACGAGGTGCCCGCCGGCGGAGTGTCCGACGAGGACGAGCGGCTTGGGCAGGTCCGGCTGCGACGCGATCGACGCGACGAGGTCTTGCACGTCGTCGAGGGTCCCGGGGACGCCGCCACCCGGCATACCGACTCGGCGGTACTCCGCCAGCACGACGTGGTAGCCCGCCCCCGCGAAGGCGTGGGCCTCGGGGACCGCGTGCTCCCGGTCGTACTGCGCCCGCCAGAAGCCGCCGTGGACGACGACCACCGTGCCCGTCGCCGCAGGGGCGCCCGGAGCCGGTGGGATGACGTCGTAGACCTGTGCGGGGTCGCTGCCGTAGGCGCGGGTCGAGGCGCTCGCGGCGGACGTCGTCGAGGGGCTGCTCGTCATGGGCGTCATGGTGCCACCCGCGTCACCGACGCACCCCGAGAGAGCCGGGGTGACACTGAGTAGGGTGATGGCCATGACCCAGTGGGAATACCTCACCGCACCGCTTCTGATCCACAACACCAAGCAGATCCTCGACAACTTCGGGGCGGACGGGTGGGAGCTCGTCCAGATCGTCAACGGTCCCGACGGCACGAGCCTCGTCGCCTACTTTAAGCGTCCGAAGTCCTGAGGAGTCACCGCACCATGTCTGCAGTCGAAGACCGTCTGTCCGAGCTCGGCCTCACCGTGCCCGAGGTCGTGCCGCCCGTCGCCGCCTACGTCCCCGTCGTCCGTGAGGGCGACCTCGTGTTCACCTCGGGTCAGCTGCCCATGGTCGACGGCTCCCTCGCCGCGACCGGCAAGGTCGGCGCCGAGGTCGACGCCGAGACCGCCAAGTCCCTCGCCGAGACGTGTGCCCTCAACGCGATCGCGGCCATCAAGTCCGAGATCGGCGACCTCGACACGGTGACCCGTGTCGTCAAGGTCGTCGGTTTCGTCGCCTCCGACCCGGGCTTCACCGGCCAGCCCGGGGTCATCAACGGCGCGAGCGAGCTGCTCGTCAAAGCCTTTGGTGACAAGGGAATCCATGCTCGTTCGGCCGTCGGTGTCGCTGCGCTCCCCTTGGACGCACCCGTCGAGGTCGAGGTCATCGTCTCCGTCGCCCGGTGAAGGCAGGGTGAGGGCACGATGACGGCAGGTGAGCGCCAGGTGACCGGCTCCATGGGTCGCCAGTTCCCCCTGACCACGACACCCGGCATCTCCGACGCCGCCGGCCGCTGGCTCGCCGGCGAGCGCTGGGACGAGGCCGAGCCCCGACGCGCGAGCACCGTGATGCTCGTGCGCGACGGCGTCGGCGGCGTCTCCGAACCGGAGGTCTTCATGCTCCGGCGCGTCTCCGGGATGGAGTTCGCGCCGAGCACGATGGTCTTCCCCGGCGGCTCCGTCGACGAGCGGGACGGCGAGATCGGCCTGCCGTGGGCCGGTCCCTCGCCGTCCGAGTGGGCCGACCGGCTCGGCTGCTCGCCGGCCGAGGCGCAGATGTACGTCGCGGCCGCGATCCGTGAGGTCTTCGAGGAGTGCGGCGTGCTCCTCGCGAGCCCGTCGGCGAGCGGACCGCTCGCGACGGTCGACGGTCCCGAGTGGCTCGACATCCGTCTCGCCCTCGTCGACCGCCGGCTCTCGCTGGCCGACGTGCTCCGCGACAAGGGTCTCGTCCTGCGCTCGGACCTCATCGTCGCCAAGGCGCACTGGCTGACCCCGGTCTTCGAGCCGCGCCGCTACGACACGTGGTTCTTCGCCGCTCTCATGCCGCCCTTCCAGGTGGCCGACGGCGAGACCACCGAGGCCGACCAGGCCACGTGGGTGGTGCCATCCGAGCTGCTGAGGGCGTATGCCGCCGGGTCGGCTCTCATGCTGCCCCCGACGGTCGTGTGCGTGGAGGAGATCCGCGACGCGCCTTCTGCCGCAGACGTCGTCGTGCACAGCGACCACCTTCCGCTCATCATGCCGGAGGTCGTCGACGGCCCGGGCGGGCCTGCGATGGAGATCGTCGAACGATGAGCCCGATGGCGCCGTCGGGCCGGCCCCGGGAGGTGGCGCGGTGATCGGGACCGCGGCCGACCCCGGCTGGCTCGGCGGCGTCACGAGCGAGCGCGCCGAGTGCGTGCTGTGCCCCAACCCGTCGCCGATGACCCTCGACGGCACGAACACGTGGCTGCTCGCCGAGCCCGGGTCCGACGAGGTCGTCGTCGTCGACCCGGGCCCGCTCGACGAGGGCCATCTGCAGGGTGTCCTGCGGCGCGTCGCCGACACCGGCCGGCGGGTCGCCCTGACCCTGCTCACCCACGGCCACGACGACCACGCCGAGAGCGCCGACCGCTTCCACGAGCTGACCGGTGCGCCGGTGCGCGCCTTCGGACGAGGGCACGACGACCTGCGGGCGGGCGAGACCATCACCGTCGGCGGACTCGAGATCGTCGCCGTCGAGACGCCCGGGCACACGAGCGACTCGTTCTCGTTCGTCCTGCCCGCCGACAACACGCTCCTCACCGGCGACACCATCCTCGGCCGCGGGACCACGGTCGTGGCGTGGCCCGACGGCAGCCTCGAGGCCTACCTCGCCTCGCTCGACCGCATCGAGGCCCTGACCCGGGCCGGTGACGTCACGAGCCTGCTCCCCGGCCACGGGCCGTTCGTCGCCGATGCGGCCGCCACCGTGACCTTCTACCTCACGCACCGCGCCGAACGTCTCGACCAGGTGCGCGACGCGGTCGCCCGAGGTGCGCAGACGGCATACGCCGTCGTCGAGGAGGTCTACGCCGACGTGCCGCGCAGCGTCTGGCCGGCGGCCGAGCTCTCGGTGCAGGCCCAGCTGGAGTACCTCCGCACCCATCCGTGAGCGGGTGGCAGACTCGGGCCGTGCAGCATCCGGGGATCGACGAGCTGGCGGCAACGGCGGTGGCGCTCGTCGGTGACGGCCGCCGCGTCGTGCTCGGCATCGCCGGCGCTCCCGGGGCGGGCAAGTCGACCCTGGCCGAGGCGCTCGTCGATGCCGTCGCCGCGCGCCAGGGGCGCGAGTGGGTCGGGCATGTGCCGATGGACGGCTTCCACCTCGCCGACGCCCAGCTCGACCGGCTCGGCCTGCGCTCGCGCAAGGGCGCGCCCGACACGTTCGACGCCGACGGGTACGCCGCCCTGCTGCGCCGCATCGTGGCCGAGCCCGACGCGTGGGTCTACGCGCCGGGCTTCGACCGCACGCTCGAGCAGCCCCTCGCCGCGGCCATGGTCGTGCCGCCGGCCGCCCGCCTCGTCGTCACGGAGGGCAACTACCTGCTGCTGCCCGAGGAACGGTGGGAGCGGGCTCGGGCCTCTCTCGCCGAGGTGTGGTTCGTCAGCGGTGACGACGACGTGCGCCGGTCGCGGCTCGTCGACCGGCACGTCCGCTTCGGCAAGGAGCCGGCCGCGGCCGAGGCGTGGGTGGCCGGCAACGACGACCTCAACGCGGTACTCGTCGCCGCGGCGGCCGGCCGGGCTGACCGTGACGTCACGAACGGACCGGCGGGCTGGGCCTTCTCGGGGTGAGGTGACCGGCAGCGGGTCCCGGCGTGTTCTCGGGAGCTGAGCTGCCTAGCTGAGCTGCCTAGCTGAGCTGCCTTGCAGCGCAGCTGATCTCGCGTCTGTCAGCGAGCGCGGCGCTTGAGCCGCTCGACGTCCTGCAGGAGCACGGCGCGGGCCTCGAGACGCAGCCAGCCGCGCGTCGCGAAGTCGGCGAGGGCCTTGTTGACCGTCTCGCGGGAGGCGCCGACGAGCTGCGCGAGCTCCTCCTGCGTGAGGTCGTGGGAGACCATGATGCCGCCCTCGACGGGCCGGCCGAAGCGCTCGGACAGGTCGAGCAGCGCCTTGGCGACACGGCCCGGGACGTCGGTGAAGACGAGGTCGGCGAGGTGCGCGTTGGTGCGGCGCAGGCGCTGCGCGAGAGCCGCGAGCAGGGCCTTGGAGACCTCGGGACGGCCGGTGAGGATCGCCGTGAGGGAGTCGTTGCCGAGGCCGAGCAGCTGCGTCTCGGCGACGGCGGTGGCCGTCATGGTGCGCGGGCCCGGGTCGAAGAGGCTGAGCTCGCCGAACATCTCGCCGGGGCCGAGGATCGCGACGAGGTTCTCGCGGCCGTCGGGGCTCGTGCGGCCGAGCTTGATCTTGCCCTCGGCGATGACGTAGAGCGTGTCACCCCGGTCGCCCTCGTGGAACAGGACGTCGCCGCGCTCCATGTGCGACCGGCTCATCTCGGACTGCAGGGCGGAGGCCGCCTCGTCGTCCAGAGCCTTGAACAGGGGCGCACGCCTCACCACGTCGAGATCCACGGGGTCAGTGTGCCACGTCGTACCCGCCCGCGCCTTGCCACTGCAGGCGTTTCGGGCCGCGGTCTCAGTCGTCGATGCGGTAGTCGATCGGCTTGCAGACGCCGTTGTTGGACTTCTCGGCCGAGCAGGCGGTGAGGCCGACGACGAGGTCGGCCTCGGCCCGCAGCACGAAGCGGTCGCCCGCCCTGGACGTCGGGGGGTCGATGTGCAGCTCGCCGCCGCGCTCGTTCCACACGTTCATGAAGATGTTGAGCGTCGTCGAGATGCGGTCGGGATCGACGCCGAAGGCCGCCATGTTCGTCGCGAGGTTCTCGAAGCAGCTCGGGTGGTAGGCGCCCTCGAACTCGGGGTAGAGCAGGTCGAAGGTCTGCTGCGAGCAGGGCGTCAGCAGGATGTCGTGGTGCCCGCACGTGTCCTCGACGACGGTCGCCATCGGCCGGCTGCGGTTGCTGTAGAGGACCGAGCCGGTGGTCACGGCGGTCGAGTTGGCGTAGTCGATGGTGCGGCCGGAGCTGAACCACTCGTCGCGGTCGTCGTCCATGACGGCGAAGAAGTCGCTGACCTGCTCGCCGGTCGGGTCGACGACGGTGAGGCGCTGCCCTGCGCGGAGCAGGAAGGCGGTGCCGGTCTGGGGGGCGAGCCGGGTCAGGTCCATGCCGTCACGGTAGCCGCCGGCCGGTTGCAGCACGGGGCCGCCGGGGCCGAAGAGGCGGTCGGTCATGAGCCGTGCGTCCTGCGAGATCGTCATCCTTGCTCCCCTGGTGGTCGGTCGTGTGTCGGGTCGGTCGTGCGTCGGGTCGGTGGTGCGTCGGGTCGGTGGTGCGTCGGGTCGTGCGCGTCTAGTCGGCGTCGTGGACGTCGAGGGGTGGCTCCCACCCCGCGGCGTGCCGGCGCCCGGAGTACTGCATGGCCTCGCTGCTGTCGCCGTGGTCGGCGACCATCGGGTTGACGAAGCCCTGGAGGTCCTCGTCGCGCCGGCGGATCGTCGTGCGCATGCCCTCGAAGCGTCCCTCGGCCCGCAGCTCCTCGAACTGGTCGTGCGGGTTGAAGACGAGCGTCGGCAGGGGCGCGCGGCGGGCCACGCGCGAGGCGGCCGGGTGGAGCCCGACGATGAAGTACGCCGTGCCCCCGGCGGAGAAGGCGAAGTGCGGGTCGTTGGGGTCCGAGCCCACCCCGTCGGCCCACGAGCGGTCGTCGGCGTCGTGCAGCCGCTGGAGCAGCTCGAAGAGGGAGGACTCGAAGCCGGCCTCGTCGGTGGGCAGGGGCCCGCGGAAGGTCGCGATGAAGGAGTGGAAGCCGCTCTCCCCCTCGATGGACCGGGCGAAGGCGGCGAGCCGCTCGAGCAGCTGCGCAGGCACGTCCGGGTCGGTCATGTCGTCGAGGACGGCGTGCGCGACGCTGCCGCGGCGGAAGACGGACTTGGCCCCGAGGCAGGGGAACTCGGCGTGGGTGACCATGAGCTCGAGGGCCCGGACGACGTCGTCGTCGGAGGCGTGGGCGAGGTCCATGTCGGCGAGCATGGCCAGGGTCGTCTCGAGCCCGTGCCGCTCGTCGGGGGCCTGCAGCCCGGGCGCCGTGGTCGGCGTAGGGGCTTCGGTGCGCGTATCCGTTGACATGTCGGACTCCTCCCGTGCAGGCAGGACGTACCCACCTCGGGTTCGCTTCACGCGCAACCTTGGACGCGCCCCGGACGGACCCGCACCGAACCCTGGACGGGGCGACCCGGCGGACCGCCCGACGGAGGCGGACAGCGGGTGACAGCGCGGCGGCATACAGTGTCGTCCGTGTCCCCCCGAGCCCTCGTGATCGACGACGAGACCCCCGTGGCGCGGACCCGGCGCGCCCGGAAGATGTACCGCTCCCTCCACGAGCGCTACCCCTACGCCCACTGCGAGCTCGACTTCACCACCCCGCTCGAGCTGCTCGTCGCGACGATCCTCTCGGCGCAGACGACCGACGTCGGGGTCAACAAGGTGACGCCGATCGTCTTCGCGAAGTACCCGACAGCCGCGGACTACGCGAACGCCGACCGCACCGAGCTCGAGACGATCATCCAGCCGACCGGCTTCTACCGCGCCAAGACCGACTCGCTCATCAAGCTCGGCATCGCCCTCGTCGAGCGCTTCGACGGGCAGGTGCCGCCGCGCCTCAAGGACCTCGTGACCCTGCCCGGTGTCGGCCGCAAGACCGCCAACGTCGTGCTCGGCAACGCGTTCGACATCCCGGGCATCACCGTCGACACGCACTTCGGGCGTCTCGTGCGCCGCTTCGGCTGGACCGAGGAGGAGGACCCGGTCAAGGTCGAGCACGAGATCGGCCAGCTCTTCATGCGCAAGGACTGGACGATGCTCAGCCACGTCGTCATCTTCCACGGCCGCCGCACGTGCCATGCCAAGAAGCCGGCCTGCGGGGCGTGCCCGGTGGCGCGCTGGTGCCCGAGCTACGGCGCCGGCGAGACCGACCCCGACAAGGCGGCGAAGCTCCTGAAGTACGAGCTGGCCCCGAAGTGACGAGCACCGTCAGCCGGATCGCGTATGCCGGCAGGTCGGGTTCCATCGAGCCCTCCCCGGCGCTCGGGGCGGGGGCCGTGCCGCGCCCCGCGTGGATGGACGAACTCGCGGTGCGCCTCGAGGAGGTCGCGCCCGAGTGGTTCTCGCGCTTCCTGCCCCCGGAGGAGGGCGGCCGCGAGTCGGCGGTGCTCATCCTCTTCGGCCCCCCGCCTGCCGGGGCCGACGACGACAGCGAGCACGTCGTGCTCATCGAGCGCTCGCACACCATGCGCACCCAGCCGGCCCAGATCGCCTTCCCCGGTGGCTCCCGCGACCCCGAGGACGACGACCTCGTCGCGACGGCGCTGCGCGAGGCCGAGGAGGAGACGGGAGTCGACCCCGCGGGTGTCGACGTCGTGGCCCAGCTGCCCTCGCTCTTCCTCGCGCCGGCGCAGTTCGTCGTCGCGCCGGTGCTCGGCTGGTGGGCCCAGCCCTCGCCCATCGGGGTCCGCGACCCGGCCGAGGTGCACGACGTGCTCTCGGTGCCGGTCTCGCACCTCGTCGACCCGGCCACCCGCTTCTCGGTGACGCACCCGTCCGGCTACGTCGGCCCCGGCTTCGACCTCGACCACCTGCTCCTCTGGGGCTTCACCGCCGGGCTCATCAGCAGCGTCCTCGAGCTCGGCGGCCTGTCCCGGCCGTGGGATCCTGAGATCAGGCGCGAGCTCCCCGAGCGCTACCTGGGAGGGAGGCGTCCATGACCGGCAGCGTCGTGCTCGACATCGCCCTGGTCCTGCTCCTGCTGGCCTACGCCTACTCCGGCTACCGGCAGGGCCTCATCCAGAGCGTCTTCTCGCTCGTCGGCTTCTTCGTGTTCGCCATGTTCGCGGTGTGGCAGCTGCCCGAGATGCTCGCACGCTGGGAGGCGGTCGCCGACAACGACCGCACGCGCGTGCTCGTGCTCATCCTCGGCGTCGTCGCCTTCGGGTGGCTCGGCCAGTACCTCGGCAGTCTCCTCGGATCACGGATCCGGCGCCAGGTCGGCCAGACGTCGCTGCGCCGGGTCGACTCGGCCCTGGGCGCCGTCGTCGTCATGCTCGCCGCCAGCCTCATCATCTGGTTCATCGGCGGGGCGCTGCGCACGGCGGGCAACCCGTCGCTGTCCAAGGCGATGGCCGAGTCGAAGGTGCTGCAGGTCGTCAACTCCGTCGTCCCCGAGCAGACCGGCCAGGTCTTCGCGAGCTTCCGCGGTTTCCTGTCGAGCCAGGGCTTCCCCCAGGTGTTCGGCGATCTCGCTCCCGAGCCGATCACGCCGGTCCAGGACCCCGACCCCGAGGTCGCGCAGTCGCCGGCCATCCGCGAGGCCGGCCGGTCCGTCGTCAAGGTGACGACCCAGTCCCAGTCGTGCCAGCGCGGCCAGGAGGGCACCGGCTGGGTGCTCTCGCCGGGCCGCATCGTCACCAACGCCCACGTCGTCGCCGGCGCCGACGAGGTGCGGGTGGAGGGCGGCGACCAGACACTGCGGGCCCGAGTCGTCGTCTTCGACGCGCGCCGCGACCTCGCCGTGCTCAGCGTGCCGGGGCTCTCGCTGCCGGCGCTCCCGCTCGGCGGCGAGCTGAAGCGCGGAGACTCGGCCGCGGTCCCGGGCTATCCGCTCGACGGCCCCTACCGCGTCGTCTCGGCCCGTGTCCGGGCCCAGCTCGAGGCCCGAGGGCTCGACATCTACGGCCGCGAGCGCGTGATCCGCGAGATCTACTCGCTCGCCGCGACCGTCCAGCCGGGCAACTCGGGCGGGCCCCTGCTCGACACCGAGGGGCGCGTCGTCGGGGTCATCTTCGCCAAGTCGCTCGAGGACGACTCGACCGGCTACGCCCTGACCCTCGCCGAGGCACGGCCGGTGCTCGACCAGGCCACGTCGGCCGGGGCGGCGGTCGACACCGGCGCGTGCGTCGCCGGCTGACCCTCTCAGGACGCCCACTCGAGTGGTCACTTCGGTGCGGCCGGTTCGCGTGCAGGAGTGACCACTCGAGTGGGGGCCGGCGTCGAGTGGTCACTTCCGCGCGGCGAGTGGGGGAGGCGCGGACTCTGGCCTTTCGACGGTGGAAGGATCGGGGGGTGCGCATCGACAGTCCCGGGCTGACCACCGATCTCGACCTGTTGCGGCTGCAGGGCTCCACCGTCACGGACCACGGCGACCACCTCGTCGTGCGGACCCCGGCCAACCCGACCTTCTGGTGGGGCAACTTCCTGCTCGTGCCGACCGCGGCCCGCTCGGACGAGGTCGAGCGGTGGACCTCGCGTTTCGTGGCCGAGCTCCCGGACGCCCATCACCGGGCGATCGCCTTCACGCAGCCGGGCGGCGACACCGAGGCCTGGGCCGCCCACGGCTGGGACGTCGAGGTCGACGTCGACCTCGCCACGACATCGGTGCCGGCTCCCGCGACCGCACCGGACGGCATACTGCTCCGTGCGCTCGAGACCGACGACGACTGGGAGCAGTCGGCGCACGTCGGCGGGAGCGACACCCCCGAGGACCGGCGCGACGGGCGTCTCGTCTTCGAGCGGCGGCGGGCGGCGGCGCAGCGCGCGCTCGTCGAGTCCGGGCGGGCGCGGTGGTTCGGGGCGTTCGACGGCGACCGGCTCGTCGCGAACCTCGGCATCGTGCGGCTCGGTGACCTCGCGCGCTACCAGGACGTCGTCACGCTCGAGAGCCACCGGCGACGGGGCATCGCGGGCGCGCTCGTGCGGGCCGCGGGGGAGTGGGCGCTCGAGGACCCGGCCGTCGGGCGGCTCGTCATCGTCGCCGAGGACGGCGGGCCCGCGATCGGGCTCTACCAGCGGGCCGGCTTCGCCGAGGTCGCCCGCCACGTCGGCGTCTCCCGCGCCCCATCACCCACCTGACCCACGAAACCCCGTCGAGTGGTCACTTCCGTACGGGCTGGGGCGTGTACGGGAGTGACCACTCGAGTGGGTGGACGGGGTGGTGGTGGGGGCGTATGCCGGGTCGCTCAGTCGGCCTTGACGGCGAGGACCGGGCAGGTGGCGTCGAGCAGCAGGCGCTGCGCGGTCGAGCCGAGCAGCAGCTTGCCGACCGCGCTGCGGTGCCGGATGCCGATGACGAGCATCCGTGGCTGCTCCCGCTCGACGACGTCGAGCAGCTGGTCAGCCGGGTCGGTGCCGTGCTCGATGCGGCGCACCTCGTGCGTCACCCCGGACTCCGCGAGGTCGGCGTCCAGCCGGTCGAGGTCCGAGCCCTCGGCGCGGTGGGCGTCGACGAGCTTGTCGTCGCGGGACATGTTGATGACGAGCACCGACTCGTCGTGCGCCTTCGCCTCGGCGATGGCGGCTGCGAGGGCCGCCTCGCCCTGCGGGGTGGGGATGTAGCCGACGAGGATCGTCATGCCATGACCTCCGTCGTCGCCGTGGTGCTCGAACCCGGGCCACCATCGCCGTCCCGGCCGTGTCCACGACCCCGGCCGATCAGCCTGCCGACGACCGGCCACAGCAGCACGAGCGCGATGATCGCGTAGCAGACCCAGGCGACGGGGCCGCCGACGAGGCCGCTGAGGTCGCCGCCCGAGAGCTGGAGCGAGCGTCGCCCCTGCAGCTCGGCGAGCGGGCCGAGGATGACGCCGATGATGAGCGGCAGCACCGGCAACCCGAAGCGGCGCAGCGCGAAGCCGACCATGCCCAGCACGAGCAGGAGGAGCAGGTCGAACGGCTGGGCGTTGACGGCATACGCCCCCATGGAGGCGAAGAAGAGGATGCCGGCGTAGAGGTAGGGACGCGGGATCTGGAGCAGCTTGGCCCAGGCCGGGGCGAGCGGCAGGTTGAGCAGCAGCAGCATCGTGTTGCCGACGAAGAGGCTCGCGATGAGCGTCCAGACGAGCACCGGCTGCTTCTCCATGAGCAGCGGCCCGGGCTCGAGGCCCCAGCCCTGCAGGGCGGCCAGCATGATCGCGGCCGTCGCGTTGGTGGGCAGCCCGAGCGCGAGCATCGGGACCAGGGTGCCGGCGGCCGAGGCGTTGTTGGCCGCCTCGGGTCCGGCGACGCCCTCGATGGCGCCCTTGCCGAACTCCTCCGGTCGCTTCGAGAGCTTGCGCTCCGTCATGTACGACAGGAAGGTCGGGATCTCGGCTCCACCGGCGGGGAGGGCGCCGAACGGGAAGCCGAGCGCGGTGCCGCGCAGCCAGGGCTTCCACGAGCGGCCCCAGTCGTCCCGTCCCATCCACGGACGCCCGACCGGGATGACACCGGCAGCCTTGCGCCGCAGGTGGGCCGCGACCCAGAGCGCCTCGCCGACGGCGAAGATGCCGACCGCGACGACGACGACGTCGATGCCGTCGGCGAGCTGCGCGGTCCCGAAGGTCATGCGCTGCTGGCCGGTCACCTTGTCGATGCCGATGAGCCCGATGGCGAGGCCGATGAGCAGGGCCGCGAAGCCGCGGATGCGCGAGCTGCCGAGCACCGCGCTCGCGCCGGCGAAGGCCAGCAGCATGATCGCGAAGTACTCGGGGGCGCCGAGGCTGACGGCGAACTTCACGACCTGCGGCATGACCAGTGCGAGCAGCAGCGTGCCGATCGTGCCGGCGACGAAGGAGCCGATGGCCGCGGTGGCGAGCGCCTGGGCGGCCCGACCGGCCTTGGCCATCTTGTTGCCCTCGATGGCCGTCACGACCGAGGAGGACTCACCGGGGGTGTTGAGCAGGATCGAGGTCGTCGAGCCGCCGTACATGCCGCCGTAGAAGATGCCGGCGAACATGATGAGGGCCTGCGTCGGCTCGAGGCCGTACGTGACCGGGAGCAGCAGGGCGACGGTCATGGCCGGCCCGATGCCCGGGAGGACGCCGACGGCCGTGCCGATGGTGACGCCGATGAGGGCGAAGAGGAGGTTCATCGGGGTCAGGACGTGCCCGAACCCGTCGATGAGGTTGGCGAAGTTGTCCATCAGAGGATTCCTTGCAGCACGCCGGCGGGCAGGTTGACGTCGAGCCCGATGGCGAAGGCGTAGAAGGTGGCGAGCGCGAGGCCCAGGCCGAAGAGCACACCGCGCACGTGGTGGCGGTTGCCGAGGGCGAAGGCCGAGCCGGCGAAGAGGATGGTGCCGCTGATGACCCAGCCGAGCGGCTCGATGAGCAGCGCGTTGAGGATGAAGAAGCCGGCGAGCATGCCGAGGGTCTTCCAGTCCGAGCCGGTCGAGAGGTCGACGTCCTCGCCCTCCTCGGCGCTGCCGACGCCGCCGCGGTAGACGTCGACGGCATACAGCACTGCGGTCACGAGCAGCAGGATGCCGAGGATGATCGGCACGGGACGGGGACCCACGGGGTCGTTGCTGCTCGTCGCGTGACCGATGCGGGCCGCGTCGAAGAGCAGCAGCCCGCCGAGGACCGCGAGGAACGCGCACATGCCGTACTGTGCGCGGTCCCCGCGGGCCTGCGTGGGCACCCCGTCGGACGTGTCGACGGACGCGGCGGTGGGACTGGTCGCCCCACCGGCAGGCGCGTCGCGCGTGGGGTCGGGGGTGTGGTCCGACATGGTCAGCTGGCCAGTCCGAGGGTGGTGAGGATCTCGGCGACCGAGGCGTCCTGCTCCTTGAGGAAGGTGCCGAACGCCTCACCGGTCACGAAGGCGTCGGTCCAGCCGCGCTTCTTCATCTCGTCCTTCCAGCCCTGCGAGGCGTGCATCTTCGTCAGCGCGTCGATCCACGTGGCTTTGTCGGCCTCGGAGATGCCGGGAGGGGCCACGATGCCGCGCCAGTTGGTGAAGACGAGGTCGATGCCGGACTCCTTGAGGGTCGGCACGTCGGGCAGGGCGTCGATGCGCTTGTCGCTCGTCACCGCGAGGACCTTGACCTGGCCGGCCTTGACCTGGTCGAGGAACTCGCCGAAGCCGCTGGCACCGAAGGAGATCTTGTTGCCGATGAGGGCCGGGAGCAGCTCGCCGCCGCCGTCGAAGCCGATGTAGCTGACGGTCTTGGGGTCGATGCCGACGGCCTTGGCCAGCTGCATCGGGAGCAGGTGGTCGGGTCCGCCCGGGGACGAGCCGCCACCGACGTTGACCTTCTTCGGGTCGGCCTTCCACGCCGCGACGAGCGCCTTGACGTCCGTGTAGGGCGAGTCCTTCGGCACGACGATCGCGCCGGCCTCCTCGATGAGCTTGGCGATGGGGGTGGTGTCGTTGAGGGTGGCCTGGCTCTTCTGCGTGTAGGCCGCGCCGACGACGCCGAGGCCCATCTGCATGGCGAGCTTGCCGTTGCCCTTCTCGTTGACCGTGCGCTGCAGACCGACGGTGCCGCCGGCGCCAGGGAGGTTGAAGACCTGGATCGCGCTGGTGATCTTGGCGGCCTCCATGACCTTGGCCGCGGTGCGGGCGGTCGTGTCGTAGCCGCCGCCGGGCGCGTTGGGGACCATGATCTGGAGGTTGCTGGCGGGGGAGCCGCCGGCCGCGCCGGTGGCGGCGTCGTCCTTCTTGGCGGTGGCGCCGCAGGCCGAGAGGGCCAGGGCGGTGACGCCGACGGTGACGCCGAGCAGGATGGACCTGCGGGCGGGAGTGCGAGTGCTCATCGTTGAGGTCTCTTTCGCGTTCTGTGGCTGGAACGGCATGATCGTGGCCTGCGCCACGACGCCGTGTCGCCCTTGTGTCAGCAATGAAGGTTGAGTTCGTTTTGGTCACGCAGAGACCGGGCCGCTTCGGTCGCCTCTCCCTCGCCGGGCAGCTGCTCGTCGTGCAGATGGTCATCCTCCTCGGGGTGCTCGTGACGGTCGCGCTGGTGTCCCTCGCGCAGTCGGAGTCGACGTTCACGCGCACCGAGGGCCGTCGGGTGTCGGCCATCGCCGAGCAGCTCGCGAGCACCCCGATCGTGCGCACCGAGATGGGTCCCGGCGGGATCGTCAACGTGCTCCCGGCCGTCGTGCAGTCGGTCGTGACGCAGTACAACGTCACGTCGGTGACGCTCGCGGACGCCGACGAGATCGCGCGGGTGTCGTCGGACCCGACGATCGACAAGACCCGGATCCCGCTCGGCGCGCCGGCCGTCGGCGAAGGGGCGAGCTGGACGGGTGTCATGGACGTCCGCGGTGAGCGGATGCTCGTCGCGCAGAGCCCGCTGCTCTACACACCGACGTCGTCGTCGGAGTCGGCGCCGCTGCCCGTCGGCGCCCAGCTGGGCACCGTCATGGTCGCCGTGCGTATGCCGTCCGCCCTCGACCGTCTCCAAGGTGCGTCGTCGTACCTGCCGACCTACCTCGGCATCGCCCTCGTGCTCGGTGGTGTGGGCTCGTGGCTGCTCGCGCGACGCATCAAGCGGCAGACGCTCGGGCTCGAACCGGCCGAGATCACGGGCCTCGCGGAGAGCCGCGAGGCCATGCTCTTCGGGCTGGCCGAGGGGGTCGTCGCGCTCGACACGAACGAGCGGATCACCTTGGTCAACAACGTCGCCCAGCGCCTGCTCGACCTCCCGGAGCACGCCGTGGGGATGCGTCTCGACGACCTGCCGATCGGTCCACGACTGCGCGACGTGCTGCGCGGCGTGACCGACGAGACCGACGAGAACGAGTCGGAGGGGGAGCGCGGGACGGACGACGCGGCCACCGACGCCACGGGTGGTGCGAGCGGCGACGGAGTGCGTCGGGCGCCGCGCGACCAGGTGGTGCTGCGGCGTGGACGGGTGCTCGTCATGAACCGCATGGAGGTCAGCAAGGACGGCCGGCCGCTCGGGTCGGTGACGACGCTGCGCGACCGCACCGAGCTCGCCGACCTCGAGCGCGAGATCGGCTCGTTCCGCAGCACGACCGAGCTGCTCCGGGCGCAGGCGCACGAGTTCGCCAACCAGCTCCACACGATCTCGGGGCTCATCCAGCTCGGGGAGTACGACGAGGTCGTCGGCTACGTCGACGCGGTGAGCGAGCACCGGGCCCAGCTCGACCTGACGGTGTCGCGCCGCATCCGCGACACGGCCGTGACGGCGCTCGTCATGGCCAAGGCCGCGCAGGCGACCGAGCGCCGGGTCGAGCTCCGGGTCTCGGACGACACGTCGCTCGGCCGCATCGGCCAGCGGGACTCGGCGGACGTCGCCGCCGTCGTCGGCAACCTCGTCGACAACGCGATCGACGCCGCCGCGTCGTCCGAGGGCCCCGACAAGTGGGTCGAGCTGACGATCCGGCAGGACGCGAGCTCGCTCGAGGTCAGCGTCGTCGACTCGGGGCCGGGCATCGCGCCCGAGGTCGTGACCGAGGTCTTCACCCACGGCTACACGACGAAGGCGGCCCGGGCGGGGGAGCGTGGCATCGGGCTGGCGCTGACGCGGCTGATCTGCCAACGTCGGGGCGGCGAGGTCGAGGTCGAGAACACCCCGACGGGCGCGAAGTTCGTCGCCCGCCTCACCGTCGAGGCCGCCACCGGGCACGCGGAGGAGAAGCGATGATCACGGTGCTCGTCGTCGACGACGACTTCATGGTGGCCCGCATCCACCGTGGCTTCGTCGAGCGCGTCGACGGCTTCGAGGTCGTCGGCACCGCCCGGACGGGCGACGAGGCGCTGTCGATGGTGGCCGACCTCCGGCCCGACCTCGTGCTGCTCGACCTCTACCTCCCCGACGCGTTCGGGCTCGACGTCGTCACGCGCCTGCGCGCGGCCGGGCACACGTGCGACGTGCTCGTCATCACCGCGGCCAAGGAGGCCGACGCGGTGCGAGCCGCGGTGCGCCAGGGCGTCGTCGGCTACCTCCTCAAGCCCTTCGCCTTCGCCGACCTCGAGCAGCGACTCAGGACGTATGCCGCCGAGCGGGCGCGCGACCTCAGCGACGACCTGACGCAGGAGGAGATCGACGCGGCGTTCTCCACGCAGCCGGTCGGCCGGAGCCCGGTGGCCGCGCTGCCGAAGGGTCTCAGCGCCGAGACGGCGGAGGCGGTTGAGAAGGCGCTCCGCGAGTCGGGCGAGACCCTATCGGCGACGGAATGCGCTGAGGCCGTGGGCATCTCGCGGGTCAGTGCCCGACGCTACCTCGAGCACTTCGTCTCGTTCGGGCAGGCCGAGGTGACCCTGCGCTACGGCGCGACCGGACGTCCGGAACGCCGCTACCGCTGGCTCTGACCGCCCGTCCGTCCGCGCCCCAGGCCGGCCGATCGTCACCCTCGCCACCGTCGAGTGGGCACTTTCTCACACGACAGGTGACCGCGACCGGCGTGCGAGAGTGACCACTCGACGGGGTATGCGGGAGTGACCACTCGACGGGGCGTGCGGGAGTGCCCACTCGACGGGGTGCGCCGCAGGGCCCCGTCCGGGTGGACGGGGCCCTGCGGCATACGTGCCCGGAGCGGGGCTGACGCCCGCCCGTCAGCGGACGGTGACCCGACGCAGCGCGCTGCTCGAACCGACGAAGGCGCTCGACCCGCGGTAGACCCACATGTAGTCGACCGACGCGCTGGGTGCGTGCGCGTAGGAGACCGTGCCCGTCGAGCTCGACGTCCGCGTCACCGTGAGGTTCCACGTCGTCGAACCGACCTTGCGCCAGTAGAGCTGGACCGGGACGCCGGCGATGGCGCCACCGGTGTCGCGTCGGGTCAGCTTGCTCGTCAGGGTGACCGAGCGTCCCTTCGTCAGCGAGGTCGTGCTGGAGCCGATGGTCTCCGCGGTGCCGACGAGCTTGCCCCAGGCGGACGGGCTGTACTTGCCCGACCGGTCCTTGGCCCAGATCTTGAAGCTGTAGGTCGTGCCCTGCGCGAGGGTGACCGTGGCGCTCGTCGCGGTGCCCGAGTAGACCCCCGTGCCGGCCGTGACGTTGGCCGGAGGCGTGGATCCCGTTGACATCCGGACGATGTAGCGGTCGAGGTCGTTGACCGCCGGAGCCTTCCACGTCAGCGTCGCGGCGCGCAGTGCTCCGGTCGCCTTGAACGAGCCGACCGCTGCCGGGGCGAGGTCGACGGTGCGGAAGGTCGACGAGCTGACCTCGGCCATGGTCGCCCCGGACGAGTCCTTCACGCCCGAGACGAGCAGGCGGTAGGGCGCGTAGTCGTAGAGCGCGGCCGTCGGCCTGATCGTCGCGGTGCGCTTGGCGGCGTCGTAGGCCACGGTGGCCGGGACGACGCTGCCGGTGCGGCCGTTGACGACGCGCACGGTCGAGGTGGTCACCGTCGAGGCGTTGACGTCGCGGGCGAAGGTCACCGTCGGCGTCGTCGTGACCGGCAGACCGCTGCCGAAGTCGGCTGGCCAGGTGCTCCGGACGAGGCGCTGCGCTCCGGTCGGCGTGGGTGCGCCGGCGTTGGAGAGCAGGTCGAGACCGTTGTAGGACGGCGCGACGGCATCGATCCTGCCGTCACCCGTGAGGTCCCCGACGGCCAGACCGGTGAGGTCGTAGCTCGAGGGGGAGTTGGCGAAGCTGCCGCTGGCCGCCAGGAGCGTGCCGTCGGCACGCTGCTCGACGACGCTGACGGTGGACCAGCCGCCGTGGGCCATGACGAAGTCGGTGCGGCCGTCGCCGGTGACGTCGGCGGCCTCGAGGGCCTCCGGGATGTCGGGGACGACCATGCTCGTCGGCGTCGCGGCGAGGGTGTGGTCGGCCGCCTGGTGCCAGACGAGCAGGCGGCTGGACGGGCGGTTGCCCCCGGTGGCGGCGACGAGGTCGGTGCGCCCGTCACCGTTGGCGTCGGCGACCGCGATGGCGTTGGTGCCCGAGTCCCCGGGCACCGTCTGCGACGTCGGGGTCCAGCCGGCGGTCGTGTTGTGGAGGACCACCACGGTGTCGCCGCGGCTGCCGGCGACGTCGGGGCGACCGTCGCCGTCGAGGTCCCCGATGACGAGCTTCCTGGCACCGGCGGCGTCGACGACGGTGCGGACCCACGACCCGTCCGTCTGTGCCAGGAGGACGGCGATCTCGGTGTCTGTCGACTGGACGAGGTCGGTGCGACCGTCGCCGTCGAGGTCACCGGCCGCGACGAACGTCGTGCCCGTCGTGTCGGGGACGACCTGCGGCGTGGCCAGCACGTGGGTGTCGGTCTGGCGGAAGAGCTGGATGCCGAGGTCGGTCGAGACGACGACGTCGCGGTTGGTGTCACCGTCGAGCTGCGTCGTCACGACGTTCCGGACGACGGAGGCGCCGGACGTCTCGTAGGCGACGGGGGCCAGGAGTCCGCCGGTCGACTGCTGGCGCAGGACGTGGAGCTGGCCCGTGCTGCTGCCCGGGACCACGCCGGCGACGACGTCGCCCTTGGAGTCACCGGTGACGTCGCCGTAGGCGAGGGGTCCGTAGGCAGCCCCGGGCACGACCTGCGTCGCGGGGTTGAGGATGCCGGCGCCGCCGGGCTCGATGGACAGCGAGTAGTCGCGGTCGTCCCGGGCGCCGTTGAAGTTGCGGACGGTGACGTAGTGCGGGCCGCCGGTGAGGCGGACCGTCGCGGTCTCGGCCTCGCCCTCGGCCGTCTGGTCGACCTCGGCGACGAGCTTGAGGTTCTCGTCGTAGACCGCGAGGACCGGGTCGACGTTCTGGGCGGCGTTGCTGTCGAACCACGGCGGCGTCAGGGTGAAGGTCACCTGGCGCTGGCTCGGCACGTCGAAGCGCCACCAGTCGACGTCGCCCTCGGTGGACAGCGAGCCGTAGGTGAGCCCCGCGGACTCGCGGCCGAGGGCGCGGGAGGGGACGTCGTTGGGCTCGTTGACGCCGTTGGACGGCTGGGCGACGTCGGCCGCCCAGCCGCCGCCGAGGGCGTTGGTCGCGTCGACGATGCCGGCGCCGTAGTAGGGGTCGATGCCGCGCGGGCCCGCGTCGCGAGCGGTCGTGCGCAGCCGGGCCGCGATCTGCGCCGGGGTCATCGACGGGGTCTTGCTGCGCAGCAGCACGGCGATGCCCGCCACGATGGGTGCGGAGAACGACGTGCCGTCGCCGAAGTAGTAGTCGCTGTTGCGCTCGGTCGAGAGGATGCCCCAGCCGGGAGCCGCGACGTCGACCCACGAGCCGTGGGTGCTGAAGTAGGTGAGCTTGCCGGCGTCGTCCGTCGCGGCGACGGCGATGGCCTCGGCGTAGGCCGCGGGGTACTCCGGGCGGTCGCCGCCGGAGTTGCCCGCCGCGACGATGACGACGGCGCCCTTGCCGACGGCGTACTTCACGGCGTCGTGCAGTGCGGGACTGTCGTCGGGACCGCCGAGCGACATGTTGATGATCCGGGCGCCGTGGTCGGCCGCCCACTTGATGCCCTGGACGATGTCGGAGTCGGTGCCCTTGCCCTGCGAGTTGAGCACCTTGACCGGCATGACCTTCGCGTTCCACGCGACGCCGGCGATGCCCTCGGCGTTGTTGGTCTCGGCGGCGATGATGCCCGCGACCATCGAGCCGTGTCCCCTGTCGTCGCTCGCCGCCCCGGCCGCGATGCCGACGTCGGTGATCGCGTTGAAGCCGGCGACGGTGCGACCGGTGAGGTCGGGGTGCTTGCCGTTGACGCCGGTGTCGAGGACCGCGACGACCTGCGAGAGCGAGCCCTTCGAGCGGTCCCACGCGGTGGGCATCCGCACCGTCTTGAGGTACTCCTGCTCGCGCGTCGTGGCGTAGAAGTAGTCGTTGGGGGTGGCGCTGGCCTCGCGGACGTAGTCGAGCGTGACCTCGGCGACCGACGGGTCGGCGCTCAGGCGGCTGGCGAGCTCGTCGGCGCGGCCGGTCGTCGTGACCTTGACGAAGTCCGTGCCGGCGAGCGCCTGCGCGCCCCGGCCGCCGCGGCTCTGCACGGCCGTGTCACGGGTGGCCTGGCCGGCTGACTTCTTGAACTTGACGAGCACCGTGTGCGGGTCGTGCTCGGTCGCGTTCTTGGCGTTGCGCGCGGGGTGAGGCAGGTGCTTGGCCGCGACCTTCTTCGCCGACGGGGTGGGTGCCGCCGAAGCGGTGGTGGACGTGGTGAGGACCGTGACGGGCGCGATGAGCGCAAGCGTCAGGACCGCGGCGAAAGGCCGGCGACCGAGCATGGAGGAGCCCCTGTGAGAAGTGAAGATGCGAGCGCATCATGGCAGAGCACGGGGTCCCGGATGTCAGGAACGACCTGACTTCTGCACGGATGTGCACCCTCGGCGGAGAGCGCGTGGCCCCGAGCACCCGGGCACACGGCATACGCCATCGGGCGGAGGGCGTATGCCGGGTGCTGGGCTCGGGGGGAGAGGTGCGGCCCGCCGACCACAAGGGAAGATCGGCGGGCCGCGTCGCGGGCACCCTGTCGGGTGCGGTTCGTGGGGGCTCGTCAGCCCAGGTGGGCCGCGTCGATCGCCGACTGGAGGCTCTGCTGGTAGGCCTCGCTCGTGTAGGTGGCACCGCTGACGACGTCGATCTGGGCCGACTGCGCGGCGAGGGCCTCCTGCCGCAGCGTCGGGGCGGCGCCGGCGCTGATGGACACCGACGTGCGGGAGCTGTCGGTGAGCTGGAGGGCGTGGACGTTGGTGATCTTCGTGCCCGTGAAGCTGACGCGCACCTGGACGGAGCCGTACTGCGTCCCGACGACGGCGCCGTCGACGGTGCCGGAGCGGGGTGCGGCGGCGGCTGCCTTGGGGGCCGCGCCCGACGTCTTCGAGCCGCTCGACGTCTTCGAGCTGCCAGACGCCCTGGTGGCGCCGGAGGTCTTAGAGCTGCCGGAGGGCCTCGGCGGTGCGGCGGCGACGGGCGTGCCGGCCTTGGCCGACGAGAGGATGTGGACGCCCGTGACGGCGGCGTGCTTCGGCGCGAGCCCGGTGGCCCAGGACGCGCTCAGCGTGACGATGCCGGCCAGGCCGACGAGGGCGGTCGTTGCCTTCCTCACCAGGAGAACCTTTCGCCGTGGATGTGGGCCTTGGGGATGCCGCCCTCGAGGAGGCTGCGGTGGACGAGGTTCATCCAGCCGCCGGGGCCGCACAGGTAGGCCTCGTGGCGGCGCAGGTCGGGGACGAGCTCGGCAAGCCGCTCGGCGTCGGGGACCGGCCGGCCGCCGGAGTGGTCGGGTGGCAGCCACGAGCCGTTCACCGGGGGGCCGACGAGGAGGAGCAGCTGGTGGCCGCCGACGGCGGTGAGGTGCTCGAGCTCGTGGCGCAGGGCGAGCTGTGACTCGTCGTTGGCGCGGTAGACGACGGTGACGTCGCCGGGCCCGGCGTGGCCGTGGCGCACGAGCTCCTCGAGGATCGAGCGGACCGGCGTGACGCCGATGCCGGCGGCGAGGAGCAGGACGCGACGGCGCACGCGCCGGCGGGCGGTGAAGGCGCCGTACGGGCCCTCGAAGAGGACGCGCGTGCCGGGTCGCAGGTGGGCCAGGCGGCTCGAGTGGTCGCCGAGCTCGCGCACCGTGATGCGGAGGTGGCGGCCGTCGGGGGCGCTCGA
Source organism: Terrabacter sp. LjRoot27 (assembly GCF_964254175.1). Lineage (NCBI taxonomy): Bacteria > Bacillati > Actinomycetota > Actinomycetes > Micrococcales > Intrasporangiaceae > Terrabacter > Terrabacter sp. LjRoot27. The sequence goes on along the minus strand of NZ_CAXUSS020000001.1, from coordinate 3,910,048 downwards.
GATCGACCACGGGTGGGCGGTCGCGAGCAGGCGGGGGCTGACGAAGCGCCAGTTGAGGTACTGGCCGGCGCGGACCGGGAGCGTGTCGAGGTGGCGTCCCCTCATCCACACCGACCACACGCCGGGGGCCTCCTCGACGACGTCGGTGACGCGCAGCTGGTGACGCAGGCTGCGGGCGACGGGGACGAGCAGGCGCCACCAGAGGACGCTGGCCGCGACGAGGACGAAGAGGGTCCACCAGTAGGTGCGCACCCACGGCGAGGCGGTGAAGTCCGAGCCGATCGACAGCTCGTGCGGCACGGCGAGGACGACGGCGGCATACGACGTCAGGTGCACGAGGTGCCACCACTCGTAGGAGAGGCGGCGGCGCGCGATGCTGACCGACGTCACGGCGATGACGACGAGCAGGGCGGTCGCGATGAAGGCGAAGAGGAGGTCGCTGCCGCCGGTGAGCAGCCGGAACGACTCGACGACCGGCGCGAACGGACCGTGCAGGTCGTCGCGCGCGGCGTAGCCGACGACGATGGCGCCGACGTGGACGAGCACGAGCGGGACGGTGACGCGGCCGAGGACGCGGTGCGCCTTGAGCGCCCGGTCCATCCCGTAGACGCGGTCGATCCACGGCACGCGGGCCGCGAGGAGCAGCTGGATGAGCAGCAGGTCCATCGCGACGAGGCCGGTGAGGCGCCCGACGGCGATGAGGGTGGTGCTGCCCGGGCCGGCGACGAGGTCGTGGCTGCCCCCGCCGAGGAGGAACTGCGCCACGACGGCGAGCAGGCTCGCGATGGCGAGGGTCTCGAGGAGGTCGCCCGTGCGGGCCTGCCAGCGGCGGAAGTCCGCGCCGGCACGCAGGGCGCGACGGACCCGGCTCGGGGTCCCGCGGTGTGGTGCGATGGTGGTGCTCACGTAGACGATGGTGGTCACGTGATCTCAGAAAGTTATGAGACGGGAAGGGGAGGGTCGGTCCATGACCACGTCGCCGATCCGCCCGCGACTGCTGCTCGTCGAGGACGATCCCGACCTCTCGCAGATGCTCACCGAGCTGCTCGGCGAGGAGGGGTATGCCGTCACGGCCGTTCGTGACGGCCAGGCGGGCCTCCACCGTGGCCTCGTCGACGACTGGGACGTGCTCGTCGTCGACCGTGGGCTGCCGGGCATCGAGGGCGTCGACCTCGTGACGCGGCTGCGCTCGCGGGGGCTGACGGCGCCCGTCCTCTTCCTCACCGCGCGGGGCACGGTCGCCGACCGCGTCGAGGGTCTCGACGCCGGCGCGCAGGACTACGTCGTCAAGCCCTTCGACGTCGACGAGGTGCTCGCGCGGCTGCGCGCCCTGCTGCGCCCGATGGGTGGGGCGACGGGCGAGCTGACCGTCGGGGCCCGGCGGCTCGTGGTCGGCGAGCAGCGTCTCGTCGGCGGTGACGGCGAGGTCATGCTGTCGGGGCGCGAGGCCCGACTGCTCGAGACGCTGGCACGCCGGCCCACGCGGGTCTTCACCCGGGACGAGCTGCTCGTCGCGGCCTTCGACAACGCCGACACGCTCGGGGCCGTCGACACCTACGTCTACTACCTGCGCCGCAAGCTCGGGAAGTCCGTCATCGAGACCGTGCACGGCGTCGGCTACCGGCTCGGGGCGTCCTGATGGGCCGGCGCTCGAAAGGGTCTGTGGGGGAGAGCGATCCGCTGCGGCGGGCCTCGCGCACGGTGGCGCTGCGCGTCGGCGCGACGACCGCGCTCGTGGTGCTGCTCGCCATCATCGGCACGGCCCTGCTCTTCGACCGGCAGCAGCTCGCCGAGATCCGCGGGCGCACCGAGACGGCCGCCCGGACGGCCGACGACGTCGTCGACGCCCCGCCGGGCACGTGGCTCGTCAAGCTGACCGAGTCGGGGCAGGAGGCGACGCGGTCGATGCCAGCGGAGCTGGCCGCTGCGGCCTCGGCCGTCGGGCCGGACGTGTCGGGTGCGACGAGCCTCACCGCCGACGGGCGGTCGTGGCCCGCGTGGGTCGACCAGCGCGAGGGCGGGCGCTACGTCGCGGTCTACGACATCCGCCTGCACACCGGCGAGGAGCAGCGACTGCTCGTGTCGACCGCTGCGGCCGGGGTGTTCGGGGTGCTCTTGGCTGCGCTGACCGGTCTGTTGGCGGGGCGGCGCGCGGTGCGGCCGCTCGGTGAGGCCATGGAGCTGCAGCGCCAGTTCGTCGCCGACGCCTCGCACGAGCTGCGGACGCCACTGGCCGTCATCAGCACCCGCGCCCAGATGCTGCGGCGTCACGTCGCCGCGGATGTCGCTGCGGATGCTGCGGCCGGCGGCGGGGACCCGACGTCGGCGCGCCGGCTGGCCGAGGTCGACCAGCTCGTCCACGACACCCAGGCCATGGCCGACGTCGTGTCCGACCTGCTGCTCTCGGCGCAGCTCGAGCACGTCGACGAGGTGGCCGAGCGGGTCGACCTGGGCGCGCTCGCGTCGGAGGTCGTCACGTCGCTGCTGCCATATGCCGCGGACCACGGGGTGACGCTCGTCGACGAGGCGGCCGGGGCTGGTGGGTGCGTCGTGCTGGGAGTGAGGCCGAGCCTCCGGCGCTCGGTGCTGGCGCTCGTCGACAACGCGATCGCCCACTCCGAGAAGGGGACTCGCGTCGAGGTGAGGTCTGGCGTCTCCGAGGATCAGGTGCGTGTCGACGTGGTCGACCACGGCGACGGAGTCGATGTCGCGGACGTCGAGCAGCTGTCGCGCCGCTTCTCCCGCGGTGACGGAGGGGCGGGTAGCCGACGCGTCGGGCTGGGGCTGGCGCTCGTGACCCAGATCGTCCGGTCGCACGGTGGCCGGCTCGACGTGACGGAAACGCCTGGCGGGGGAGCGACGTTCAGTGTGCTGATCCCTGCCACTGCTGCCGACTGACGTCTGTCATGGCTCCGCCCGCGGTATCGAGGACACGTTTAGACATTTGAACGCGGCCGTCGAGCGTGAACGCCTCGGCGTTTGGGTGGTTGAACGTCAAACCGCTCCGGGTGGGACGAAAACACTCATACCTTCTGGGTGTGCGGCGGGGGCCCGGCACACCCACTTCGTGTTGATTAGGTGAGGGGAACCTGGGATGAACATCCAGACGAGCGCGGTTCAGGGCGCGCAGTCACGCTCCAGGCGTGGCACGACGAGCAAGATGCGGAGACTGTTGGCGGGGGTCGCCACGGGTGCTCTCGTCCTCGGGGGCGTCAACCTCGTGGGGGCGTCGGCGTCGAGCGTCTCGAGCGCGGTCTTCAGCGGCGGCGCGGGGACCGTGAGTGTGGGAAGCACGCTCTACGCCAAGCAGGGGGCCGCGCTGACGCTGACGGTGACCACGTCGAATGACACCCAGTGCGTCGTTGTGACGGGGGCGGCCACGCTGCCTCGCCAGACGTCCTTGACGGCCAAGTCGAACTGGACGTTCACGACCACTGCACCGGCCGGGAACGGGGCCCAGGCCTTTACCGTGGCTGCTTCCCCGAACTTCAACGCCAACAACTGCACCGGTCAGACCAACTCCACCCAGGCGAGCTACACCCTCGACAACACGGGGCCGGTCGTCACGGCCGCGCTGTCCCCGGCACCGAATGGCGCGGGCTGGAACAACGGCGATGTGACCGTCAGATGGACCGCGACCGACGCCGGCTCCGGAGTTGCCGCGGCTCAGCCCTTCCAGACCGACTCGGCAATCAGCGCCAACGGCATCGTCACCAAGACGGCGCCTGCGCAGTCCGACCGGTTGGGCAACACCGGAGCGTCAGGCTCCGTCACGGTTCGGCTGGACAAGGCGAAGCCAAGCATCAGTGGAACGCAGAAGGACAACGGTGATGGCACGGTCACCGTTACTTTCACGTGTGACGACGGCAACTCTGGCGGTGGCGAGGCCTCCGGCATCGCGTCATGTGCCGCGGACGGAACCAGCCCGGCGTCGAGCTCGAAGACCGTCCCGGGCGGCACGACCGTCACCGGCACCGCTACGGACAACGCGGGCAACACCGCCACCGCTTCCGTCACCACCACGGTTGCCCCGATTGACAAGACGGCGCCGACGATCACGCACGCCGTGTCACCGGCGCCCAACGCCGCAGGCTGGAACAAGGCTGACGCGACCGTCACGTTCAGCTGCGCCGACGAGACCGGAGGCTCGGGTCTCGCGTCCTGCGTCGCGGACGGTGGCACCACGGCTTCCAAGACGGTCAGCACCGAGACGAACGGCACGCTCGTCAGCGGTACCGCCACCGACAAGGCCGGCAACAAGGCCACCGACTCCGTGACGGTCAAGCTCGACAAGACCAACCCGACCATCACCGCGACCGCCAACGGCACCAAGAACGCCGCCGGTTGGTACAAGGACGACGTCACGGTGAGCTACACCGCGAGCGATGCGCTCTCCGGCATCAGCGGCATTCCGGCTTCGAAGGTCCTTACCGAGGGCGCGGACCAGAGCGCCAGCGCCACCGTCACAGACGCCGCGGGTAACTCGGCAAGTGCCGGCGTCACCGGCGTCAACATCGACAAGACCCCGCCGGTTCTCAGCGGTTCGTTCCCCAACGGCTGGCAGAAGGACGACGTGACCGTCACCTGGACCTGCACCGACACCCTCTCCAAGGTCGCGAGCCCACCCAGCAACGACGTGGTCAAGGGCGAGGGCTCGAACCTCTCCTCGACGGCCACCTGCACGGACAACGCCGGCAACAACACCACCAAGACGGTCTTCGGCATCCAGATCGACCGCACCGCCCCCAACACCGGGATCAGCGGCACGTCGAACGCCTGGGTCAACGGCGAGGTCAACGTCACCCTGTCGCCCACCGACAACGGCTCCGGCGTCGCCTCGACGACGTACTCGGTCGACAACGGCACGCAGCAGACCGGGACGAGCTTCAAGCTGTCCACCGAGGGTGACCACACGGTGACGTTCTTCAGCACCGACGTGGCCGGCAACGCGGAGGCCGCGAAGACGGTCCACGTGCTGATCGACAAGACCCTGCCGACCATCGGCCACGGATTCACTCCGCCGTCCTACAAGAACGGGGCATGGACGAACGGAAACGTCGACGTGGCCTTTACGTGCGCCGACCAGGGCGGCTCGGGCGTCGCCAGCTGCACCGGCGACGCCACCGTGACCACCGAGGGTACCGGTCAGGAGGTCGTGGGGACCGCCAAGGACGGCGCGGGGAACTCCGCGACGGACACCGCGCTGGTCAGCATCGACAAGACGGCCCCGAAGATCTCCGGGTCTGTGGACCGGGCCGCCAACGACAACCAGTGGTACAACGACGACGTCACGGTGACGTTCACCGCGACTGACGACCGGTCCGGCGTGGCCTCGAAGACGGCCGACAAGGTCCTCGTCCAGGGCGCAGACCAGGCGGTCACCGGCACGGCGACGGACGCTGCGGGCAACTCTGATAGCGCCACGGTCTCCGGCATCAGCATCGACAAGACCGGCCCGGTGCTTGCAAGCTCGTTCTCGAGCGGCTGGCACAACGGCGACGTGACGGTCAGTTGGACCTGCACCGACCCGCTGTCGGGACCGGCCGCGCAGCCTGCTGACTCCATCGTGAAGGGTGAGGGCGGCAATCTGTCCGCCACCGCCACCTGCATCGACAGGGCCGGCAACACCACCAGCACGACGGTCAGCGGGATCCAGATCGACCGGAACGCCCCCAGCACCTCTGCATCGGTGTCCGGTGCTCTGACCAACGGTTGGTACAACAAGGACGTCAGTTTCACGCTGGCTGCCAGTGACAACCTGTCCGGCGTGGCCCACACGTTCTACTCGATCGACGGTGGTCCCGGGCAGGCCTACAACGCCGCGGTGGTCATCGGCACCGACGGCACCCACACGGTGAAGTACTGGAGCACCGACAATGCTGGGAACGTCGAGGACAGGGCGGGCAACAGCATCACGCTGAAGCTCGACAAGACGCCGCCGACTCTGACCGGCAAGGCCACGGTCGGCCCGAATGCCAATGGCTGGTACAACGGTGACGTCACCGTCGTCTGGACCTGCTCGGAAGACGGCTCTGGCCTCGACGCGAACTGTCCGGCCGACAGCACCGTCACCGGTGAGGGCGAGAACCTGGGCGCCAACGCCTCGGTCAACGACCTGGCCGGGAACGTCACCAAGGCCAAGGTCGACGGCATCAAGATCGACGTCACCGCCCCGACCACCACGTCGAGCGTGCCGCAGGTCCCGGCCAGCGGCTGGTACGGCGACGCGGTCCAGGTCACCTTGACCGGCCACGACAACCTGTCGCAGGTGGACGCGACCTACTACACGGTCGACGGGGGAACTGCTCAGGCCTACAGCGGCGCCTTCCCGTTCGGCACCGAGGGCACGCACGAGATCGCCTTCTGGAGCAAGGACAACGCCGGCAATGTTGAGACCGCGGGTGCTCCGATCACCCTGAGTATCGACACGACGGCGCCGGTCACCAAGGTGATCAACCCGATCTCGCCGGACAGCGGCTGGTTCGTCACCAGCGGCATCCCGGTCGCGTTTGACGCGTCGGACGTCACGTCCGGCGTGAAGGCGACGTACTACACGATCGACGGCGGCGCCAAGCAGACCTACGGCGAGCCGTTCACCGCGGACCTCTCCACCGGCACGCACACCATCTCCTACTGGAGCGGGGACATTGCCGGCAACGAGGAGGCGCACGGGACGACCAACACCATCCAGGTGAAGGTGGACACGATCGCGCCGACGATCACCTCGACGCGCACCCCGGTCGCCAACTCGTTCGGCTGGAACAACACCGACGTCAAGGTCGCGTTCAGCTGCACGGACGCCGACTCTGGGATTCCGGCCGACGTCACGGACGGCATCGCCGGCTGTGGCCCGGACCAGACCGTGGCCAGCGAGGGCGAGAACCAGTCGGTCCAGGGAGACACCCAGGACGTGGCCGGCAACACGAACTCGGTGACCGTCGGCAAGATCAGCATCGACAAGACTGCTCCTTCCCTGACGGGTGCGCCGACGGGCGACTCGAACGGTGGCGAGTGGTACCGCAGCGACGTGTCCGTCGCCTGGACCGGGACGGATGGCCTGTCGGGCATCAACCCGGCGACCCAGCCGGCCAACAGCAAGATCGCGGGTGAGGGCCGCAACCAGGGCACCTCGGCCACGATCAGCGACAAGGCGGGCAACCCGGGCACCGGGTCGGTCAGCGGGATCAACATCGACCGGGCTCCGCTTGGCATCACCGCCCAGCTGCCCGCCGGCAAGAACGCCGCCGGTTGGTATCGCGGGGACGTCATCATTGGCTTCACCTGCTCCGACCCAGCCCTGGCCGACGGCAGCGCCGGCTCGGGGCAGGGCACCTGCCCCTCCGACGCCGTGGTGTCCGGTGACGGAGCCAACCAGAGCGTCACCAGCGCCGAGGCGAAGGACGTCGCGGGCAACACGAGCACCAAGACGGTGACCGGCATAAACATCGACGGCCACGAGCCGCAGACCACCGCCGACAACCAGTGCACGACCACCAACGGCTACTGCACCGGTGCCACCGCCACAGTCGTGCTGAACGCGACTGACGTCGGCCCGTCCGGTGTCAGCGAGATCCACTACGCCGTGAACGGCGGCAGCGAGCAGGTGGCGGCGGGTGCGAGCAAGTCGGTCAGCGTCCCGCTGAGCGGCACGGGCACGGCAAGCGTGAAGTACTACGCGGTCGACGTGGCCGGGAACGTGGAGCGCACCAACGAGGTCGCACTGAAGTACGACAACATCGCTCCGACTGTGACCCACACGGTGAACCCGAAGGCGAACGCGTCGGACTGGAACAACAGCGACGTCACGGTGCACTTCGACGCGAAGGACACGGACCCGGGCTCGGGCGTTGCAGCCGGCAGCGTCACCACCGACCAGGTCATCAGCGCCGAGACCAGCACGACTGGCCTGGCTGTCAACGGCTCGGCAAAGGACACCGCTGGGAACATCGGCACGGACTCGGTGACCGTCAAGCTCGACAAGACCAAGCCGTCCATCAGCGGTTCCGTGGTCAGCGGCACCACCGGCAAGAACGGCTGGTACGTCAGCCCGGTCAAGGTCCACTTCGCCTGCTCCGACACACTCTCCGGTTGGGCCACCTGCCAGGACGACGTGACGCTCTCGAGCAACGGAGCGAATCAGTCGGCCAATGGATCCGCCAAGGACTTCGCGGACAACGTCGGCACGACCTCGGTCTCAGGGATCAGCATCGACAACGAGAACCCGACGATCACGTCGGTGAACGTGACCAACGGCTTCTACAGCCTCGGTGCCACCCCCGCGGCGGCCTGTACCGCGACGGACGACTTCTCCGGCCTCGACACCTGCAAGGTGGCCGTGACCGGTGGCTCCAACGGCGTGGGCACGTTCAGCTGGACGGCGACCGCCACAGACAAGGCAGGCAACTCCGTCAGCCAGACGGGCACCTACAAGGTCGTCTACAAGTTCGACGGTTTCCTGCAGCCGATCAACGACACGGCGCACCAGGTCGGCACCTCGACCAGTGTCTTCAAGTCGGGCAGCACCATCCCGGTGAAGTTCGTGCTGAAGAACGCTGCTGGACAGGCCGTGCAGTCAATCAACGCGCCGGTCTGGCTGACCCCGGTCAAGGGTGGGGCGATGAGCCTTCCAGTCGATGAGACGTTGCAGACCGTCTCGGCGGACAGCGGGTCGACGTTCCGGTACGACGCGGGGCAGTACATCTACAACTGGAAGACGCCGAGCACGGGAGGCAGCTACTACCAGATCGGCGTCAGACTCGACGACGGCCAGACGTACTTCGTCACCATCGGCCTTCGCTGAGGATCGCAGCTCTGAGGCTCGAGGGGGCTGAGGGGAATGAGGGGTCCCGCGTCGGTGACGACGCGGGACCCCTCGCACCAGAACCGAGCATCTCTAGCAGGAGGGATGTCATGACCACCGCCAACAGCCCGTATGCCGGCCGGCCGGCCGGTTGCCCGACCTGGTGCGTGCAGCGACACGGCATACGCACGGGGGAGGACGACGCCGTCCACATGAGCGGTGAGCTGCTCGTCAGAGGTGTCTCGCTGCGGCTGTGCACGACCATCGAGCCGGACACGGGCCAGTTGGACGGTCCCTACGTCCTGCTGGGCGGCGAGGAGTACACGCTCCATGAGGCTGATGCCCTCATCGACGCCCTGACCCACCTCGTCGACGAGGGGGTCGGAGTCATTCGCCGCGCAAGAGCTTGAAGGCGCTCTCCCGGTCCTTGACCCGGAGCTTCTTCAAGACCGATGACACGTGGACCCGGACCGTCGTCGCCGACAGGAAGAGGCGGCCGGCCACCTCGTCGGTGGCAAGCCCCTCGCTGAGCAGCTGCATCACCTCCCACTCGCGCGCGCTGAGCTTCGCTGCCGCGGTGGATCGTCCGAAGCGACGCTTCGTGGGTGCGCGGAACTCGTCCATGATCCGCGCGACCAGGCGGGGCGACATGGTGCCTTCTCCCGCTATGACTCGGCGTAGCCGGTCAGGGAGCTCGGCAGGATCCGTGTCCTTGAGCAGGTAGCCGGAGGCGCCGGCGCGCAACGAGTCGAAGAGGTCCTCGTCCTCGGCCGACTGCGTGAGCATCACGACGGCGACCTCGGGCGCGAGCTTCGCGATGTCGTGGGCCGCTTGGATGCCGTTACCGGGCATGTGAATGTCCAGGAGGGCCACGTCCGGTCGGTGCTCCGTGACCAGGCGGACGGCGTCCGCAGCGCTCGCTCCCTCGCCGCACACGTCACAGCCTCCGGCCTCGAGTGCATCCCGGATGCGGCCGCGCATGCGTGTGTGGTCGTCGGCGATGACCACACGTATCGTCACCACGTCACCGCCACGGTCGTGCCCTGTCCGGGTGCCGAGTCGATGGTGAACGAACCATGGAGGGACGTGGCCCGGTCGGCCATACTCGTCAGGCCGTACCCCGTCGCACCGTGTCTGGCCTGGCTGACATCGAATCCAACCCCGTCGTCCTGGACAAGCAGCTGACGTCCCTGCTCACCGCCTGTCAGGCGGAGCCGGACCCGGTCTGCTCTGCCGTGTCGGATCGCATTGGACACCGCTTCCCGCGTGATGCGCACGAGGGTGTGGCGCTGGTCGGCATCAGCCGACACCGAGTCGTCCAGCTCCACTTCGAGGCTGGCATTGTAGCGCTCCGCCACCTGCCGAGCGGCTCGGTGAAGCACGAACCCGAGCGGCTCATCACTGCTGCGCCCCAAGGCGTCCACCGCGGCCCGTGCCTCATCGAGGGCTCGATCGCACGCGTCAAGCACTCGCTGACGTGTTCCCAGTTCCCTTGCGAGCGTTGACGTCTCAGAGCGGATGTAGGTGAGCTCCTGCACCACACCGTCGTGGAGCTCGCGAGCCAGGCGACGCCGATCATCGAGGACGGCCGCTCGGGCCTGGGCCGACCAGTATCGACTAATCTCCCGCGCCGCGCCGAGAAGAAGCACCGCGTACGAGGCCGTGCGGAGGAGGTCGCCGGTGTAGAGCCAGTCGCTGTAGAGCGAGGGGAAGAGGACGTAGTTGAGGCGTGCAAAGGCAGCAAGGGCGAAGGCCGGGCCGAGCCAACGAACGAGCTCGTCGTTCAGTCCGAAGCGGCGTCCGGCCAGCATCGCGAAACGGACCGAGGCGACCGCAAAACAGATGGCCGTCAGACCATGCGCCACGAGAAGGGCAGGGTGCCCGGTGATGACCGGTTGTTGAGCAGAGGCGGGAGGCGTGGGTGCCATGGCCAACGGCAGGAGGCTCCTCCCCACCCACGTCAGGATCATCCCGACCATGATGACCATCCACGCCAACAGTGCGGTTGCTCGCCCGCGACGTCCCGTGACGAGCCGCTCCCCTGTCATCGAGGCCGCCAGCACGAACGCGGCTCCCGTCACGCGAAGCCCCACCGGGAGCCAGACATCGGAACGTCCGTCGTGCAACCCGAGCAGATGAAGGCTGAGCGTCATACCCAGGCCGGCTACGGCGAGGAGGAACAGGCCTTGGGCCAGGAGTAGGTCTTGCAGGCGTCTGCTGCGCCGGTAGCGGCCGAACAGCAGGTAGGAGACGAGCAGGGCGACGCTCGTGTCCAGGGAGTCCAGGACGAGATGCAGGTCCGGGTTGTGGTAGGCGAAGACCAGATAGGGGGTGCCGAGGATCGCCGCCGTGACCGCGACGCCGAGGACCCATCCGGCCAGCGTGGGCACAGCAGCGCCGGCGGCCTGCCGTCGGCCCGCGACACTGCGGCCAGCCCACCCCAACTGGTACATGAGGCGGAGTTTAAGTTCGTGGTGTGCTGGCGGTATGCCAATTGGTTCAACCGCTTCTATAAACGGTAAAACGGTGATGAGGTGGCAGAACTCAGGCGTGTCAAACGCAGGCAAAGAGCCATGAACAGAACGTCGAATGTCTGCCGTTTTCGACAAGGCGGCCTGGTTGAACCGTGGCTCAGAGCTGGGTCAGGACCTGTTCGCCGATGTGGCGCATCCCGCGGAGGACGGCCCAGACCGTGAGGTGGTCGAGCGTCGTGCCGGGGGAGGGGTCCCAGTTGGCGATCGCGGCCCAGGTGACCGTCCGCTCGCCCGAGGTGACGGCGCCGACGTCCGCCCGCACTCCGGCATCCGTCCCGGTCTTGTTCCAGAACGCCGTCGGCAGGTCCAAGGACGAGTGGTGCGCGATCGGGTCGAGGCCGCCCTGCTCGACGAGGGCCGACCCGACCATGGACTGGTCGACGTAGGCCGAGGGCCAACGTGGCAGATCTCAGGACCTCGCCCGCGCGCAAAGTCACAAGACGGCCCGGCAGACGTTCTGCTTCGCCCTACCCTCACGGCGTGAGGTCAGGGAGCTTGCCGTACGTGCCGGCACTCGACGGGCTGCGGGGAGTTGTCGTCGCCCTGGTCGTCTGTGCGCATTCGCTCCCCGGGTTCACGGTAGGACGGGTCGGAGTCGACATCTTCTTCGTCCTGAGCGGCTATCTGATTACGACGATCCTGTTAGGCGAGTGGCGAGCGAACGCTCGGATCGATCTGCGGGCCTTCTACGTCCCCCGGTTTCTCAGGCTCTTCCGCCGCTCCTTGTTGTCCTCGCCGCCTACGTGGCGGCGACGCCGCTGTGGTTGAACGAAGGGGCATCGTGGCAACAGCTTGCCGTTGCGTGGGTGGCCTCAGCGACCTATACGTGGAACGGGTCTGCTGCACGGACGGGTGACAGTTTCGGTTAGGCCACCTGCGTGGCGGTTGTCGTCATGATCAACTCGTATTCGACCGGGGTCAACCGCCCGAGCCGAGGCTGTCTCCGGCGGCGGTGATAGGTGCGTTCGATCCAGGTGACGATCGCGATCCGCAACTGCTCGCGGGTCGCCCACGCGCGACGGTTCAGGACGTTCTTCTGCAGCAGCGCGAAGAACGACTCCATGGCTGCGTTGTCACCGGCCGCCCCGACCCGGCCCATCGAGCCGACCATGCCGTGACGGTGGAGCTGGTGGACCAGTTTTCTGGACCGGAACTGCGACCCGCGGTCCGTGTGCAGGACACATCCGGCCACGTCCGCGCCGTCAGCGTGGCGTCGGGCGACGGCGTTGTCCAGGGCTGCGACGGCGAGGGAGGACTTCATCCGTGAGTCGATCGAGTAGCCGACGATGCGGTTGGAGTAGACGTCCTTGATCGCGCACAGGTAGAGCTTGCCCTCGCCGGTCCAGTGCTCGGTGATGTCGGACAGCCACAGCCGATTCGGGGCGGGCGCGGTGAAGTCGCGCTCGACCAGGTCGTCGTGCACCGGCGGTCCCGGCGTCTTGCCGTTGCGGCCGCGCTTCTTGCCGAACGCGGACCACCAACCCTGCTGCGAGCACAGCTTCCACGCGGTCCGTTCGGCCATCGCCTGCCCGGCGTCGCGGGCCTCGTCGAGCAGGAACCGGTAGCCGAACTCCGGGTCGTCGCGGTGGGCGTCGAACAACGCGTTCGCCCGGTAGGCCGCGGTCAGCTCGGTGTCGGTGATCGGGTTGGCCAGCCAGCGGTAGTAGGGCTGGCGGGCGATCTTCAGCACCCGGCACGTCACCGTGACGGGGATCCCGTCGCCGGCGAGCTCGCGGACGAGCGGGTACATCATTTTCCCGGCAGGTGCGCCTGCGAGAGATAGGCGGCCGCGCGGCGCAGGACCTCGTTCTCCTGCTCGAGAAGCTTGATCCGCTTGTTCGCCTCCCGAAGCGCCTCGGACTCATTGGAGGTCCGGGCCGGGCTCGCAGCGCTGGCCGAGCGTCGTTCATCGATCGTCAGCCACCGCTTCAGGCACGACGGCGAGATGCCGAAGTCCTTCGCGACCTGGGCCACGGAGGCATCCGACTCCTTGAAGACCCGGATCACGTCCTCGCGGAACTCGTTGGGAAACGCCTTGGGCATGGTGCACATCCTTCCAGCGCCGACACACATCGACGCAGATCAGATGTCACCTATCCGTGCAGCAGTCCCAACCTGCTCATTGTGGTGCTGGGTGCCCTGCCGTTCGGAGTCTGGGCCGCCATGAGCCACCTCTGGTCGCTCGCCCAGGAAGAGCAGTTCTACTTGGCCTTTCCCTCCTTCTGGTATTCGCGCTTCGGCGGAGTATGAGCGCCCGAGTGCTGGTGTGGATGCTGGCTGCGATGGCGATGGCGATGGCGATGGCGATGGCGATGCTGGGCCTCTACGCCATTACGGCTGGCTCGGACGTCGCCGAGTTCTCACCTGTGACACGCGGATTCGGTCTCCTCATCGGCTGCGTACTCGCCGTCGGCAGATGGGGTTGGTTGGGTTTTGCCTTTCGCAGCGGCGTTGCCTGGGCCGCTGTTGCCGTACTCGCCGTCGCCATCGTCGGGCCGCTCCAACACTGGCTGCCGGGAGAGTCGGACATTCCGTTGGCGGCGCTGGCGTCCTTCGTCATCACCGGGCACGTGACGTCCGCGCCCGACGGCCGTCTGTCCCGTGCGTTGCAGCCGAGACCTCTCGTACGGCTCGGTCTGGCGAGCTACTCCCTCTACTTATGGCACCTGCCGCTTCTGGTGGCCATCAGCGTGGTCTGGGGGCTTGGCCCGTTGCCCACCGCCGCGATCGCGGTGCCCACGGCTCGCCTGCTCGCCGAGCTGACGCGACGGTTCGTCGAGCTGCCTATGGCGACGCTCAAGGAGCGGTGGGTGCGGGCTCGGCCCGCGCCTCGGCGGTCGCCGACTTGGTATGGGTAGCACGGCCACCACCCACCGCCTGGGCGATCAGGATCGTGAGCGCGACGACGACGTACACCGCGGAGACGAGCGCCTTCCACCATGGGAACAGCAACGCCTCGAAACCGTCGCTGCTGTAGAGCATCCACACGAGAGGGAACCAGAAGGCGAAGAGCACCAGACCGGCCGCGACGGGCTGGGCGCGCGCCGCCAGCACGGCAAGTACCACGGTGATCCAGACCCAGTGGTGGGTCCAGGAGACCGGCGACGCTAGGAGACCCCCGAGTGCGATCCAGGCCACGGCCTCCACCTCACATGCCGGTCCACCTCGTTCGAGGCTTCGCCGAGCGGCGACTGTCCCAAGGCCGATTCCGACGAGAGCCAGTGGTGCTTGCACGACCAGAGGTACCTCGGGTCGACCGAGGACGCGGAGTACTGCGGCCAGCAGAGACTGGTTGTCCGTACCAACGACGGCATCAGCACCGAACTTGCCGAGCCCGAGGAAGCCGCCACCCCAGAAGGACACCGTGCTCGCCGGAGCAGCGACCAGTCCGACGACCACCGTCGCTGCGAACGCGCCGGCCGCGCGCACGGCGGAGACCCAGTCCCTCCGGAGAAGGAAGTAGATGACGAAGACTGCAGGTGTCAGCTTGATTCCCGCAGCGACCCCGACCAGGACTCCCCTGTATCGCTGAGGGACGACCAGCAAGTCCACAACGACCATCGCCATGAGGATGAGGTTGATCTGACCGAGGAGCAGGTTGCGGAGGACGGGCTCCAGCGCTGCAGTCGCGAGAACCAGCCATGCGATGACCCAAGGCTTCAGGTGGAGACGCCGTCCGAGCACGAGGACGGTGGTCAGGAGGCCGATGACGGACAGAGCCGTCAGACTCCACCGGGCGACCTCCACGGGCAGGAGCGCCAGTGGCACGAAGATCGCGGCCGCGAACGGCGAGTAGGTGAAGCGGAGGTCAACGGAGGTGGCGTCGGCATAGAGGTCGCCGCCATCGAGCAGTGTGCGAGCCCCCATGACATAGACATCGCTGTCCACCCAGATGCCGCTGGTGACGCCTCGCCACTGCAGCCAGGCCAGCAGGGCTGTCGCGACAAGCGCGACCGGTGGCCACACCGTGGCCAAGGGGCGTGTTGCTGGCGTAGTCATGACTTCCCGAGGTCAGCGACGAGGGCGGCGCGGGCTGAGGGATGCGCCTCGGTCATTGTCCGCGAGACCAGTCGAGAAGTCCGCGATTCGTGCGAATTCGGTCGGGCTACAGCTGGGCGAGGACCTGTTCGCCGATGTGGCGCATCCCGCGGAGGACCGCCCAGACCGTGAGGTGGTCGAGCGTCGTGCCGGGGGAGGGGTCCCAGTTGGCGATCGCGGCCCAGGTGACCGTCCGGTCGCCCGAGGTGACGGCGCCGACGTCGGCCCGCACTCCGGCATCCGTCCCGGTCTTGTTCCAGAACGCCGTCGGCAGGTCCAAGGACGAGTGGTGAGCGATCGGGTCGAGGCCGCCCTGCTCGACGAGGGCCGACCCGACCATGGACTGGTCGACGTTGGCCGAGAGCCATTGGCGCACGAGGCGATCCGCGTCTGGGCCAGCGGCTGTGCCGGAGGCGAGCCGGGCCATGAGCTGGCTCAGCTCGGTGGCGCTTCCGGTCGACAACGTGGCGGGATGGTCGGCACCTCGGACGTCGCGGACGCGGTCGTGCAGGGCGGTTGCACGCAGACCGAGAGACGTGGCGCGGGCGGCGACCTCGGCGAGCCCGACCCGCCGGAGCAGGACGTTGGTCGCGAGGTTGTCGGAGACGGCGCCGACGAGGGCCGCGACGTCGATGAGAGGGAGCGTCTCGACCGACAGGGTGTGCCAGAGACCAGAGTCGCCCACCCAGAGGTCGACGGACCGGGTGAGCGGCTCGTCGGGGGAGAGGTCGCCGGCGGCGATGAGCCGGGCCGTCTCCACGAGGAGCAGCACCTTGCCGACGGACGCCGTGCGCAACGGCGCGTCGGCACCCGCGGCAGCCAACGGCATTCCGGAGTCCAGTGGAAGCGTCGAGCGAGCTCTCCGATTCCCCTGTCCCGGCTCCACCGTCACGCGACGGACGCACACCGACCACGTGACGCCGCCGGCGTCGGGAAGCTCGAGCTCCATGTCAGGCAAGGGTTCCGAGCCACTTGAGGAGGGCGGCGTTCACCTGGTCGGGGGCCTCCTCGGTGAGGAAGTGGCCGGCGCCGGCGACCTTGACGTGGCGGTAGTCGCCGGGCACGAAGGCGCCCGACCCGTGGGTGGCGGCGGCGATGACGCAGCCGTCCTCGCTGCCCTGGAGCTGAACGACCGGCACCCGGATCGCGTGGCGGATGCGGCGCATGAAGAGCGGTCCGTCCGGGCGCACCGCCGACCGGCCGAGCCAGCGGTAGTGCTCCGCGGCGGAGTGGGCGACGAAGGGGATCATCATCGCGTCGCCGTAGCGGGAGATGTCCTCGGCCGTGGGGAAGGTGCCGAAGGGTGAGGACCACGAGCGGAGGAGGTCCTCGACGTAGTCGTGCGACTTCGCCATCTCGCGCTCTGGGGCGAAGGGCTTCTGGAGGCCGGCGATCCACGACGAGGCGCGACGCTGCTTCGCGTTCGACCACATCGCGTGCCGCAGGATCCGCGGATGCGGCATCGACAGGGACGCGATGGCGCGGGTGACGTCGGGTCGCAGGATCGGCATGCACCACGCGATCCAGCCCCCGAGCCCCTGACCCATGACGACGGCGTCCTTCTCACCGAGGGCGCGGATGACGCTCGCGGTGTCGAGGGTCGCCATGTACGTGTCGTAGCCGCGCGGCGGCTTGTCGGACCCGCCGTAGCCGCGGAGGTCCATGGCGGCGACGCGGTAGCCGGCATCGGCCAGGGCCACCATCTGGTGGCGCCACGTGAACCAGAACTGCGGGAAGCCGTGCAGCATCAGCACGAGCGGCCCGTCACCGAGCTCGGCGACGTGGAAGCGGGCGCCGTTGGCGGAGACGTAGCGGTGCTCCCACGGGCCGTCGATGTTGACGAAGGCAGCGTCGACGGACATGGATGCGGCGGGCAGTCTCAGGTCAGGCGTCGCGCGACGGGTCGGGCGTGCTCGGCGCGCTCCCGTTGCTCGACGACGCGGCCGGAGTGGTGGGTGCCGAAGGGGCGTCGGCCGGCACGGTGGCCGGAAGGCCGGGTCGGTCCCACTCGGGGCGCGGAGCCGGGACGGTCGTGCCCGGGTGCTCGACCGCCGACTTGATCGCCTCGACCGTCTCCTGCGCCTCGGCGATCGTCTTCGCCGGGGTGGGGTCGACGGTCTTCATCTTCTTCACGCCGAGCAGGCCGAGGACGGCCGCGACGAGCAGCATGAAGACGGTCACGATGAGGAAGCTGGCCCAGCGCGGCAGACCCAGCGCCTGGATGCCCTCGGCGATCGTCGTGAAGAGGAAGTAGACGGAGTAGAAGACGATGACGGCCGCTCCGGCGAGCAGGCCACCGCCCACACCCGCCTTCTTGACCTGAACCGAGACCTCAGCCTTGGCCAGGGCGATCTCGCTGCGGACTAGCGTCGAGATGTCCTGTGTCGCGGACGCGACCAGCTGGCCGAGTGTCCGCTCCTGCCGGGGATCCGTGCTCATCGGCTCACTTCCTCGTTTCCGTTCAGTTCAGCCATGACGTGCCTGCTCACCCTATCTTCGAATTGATTCCCGACCATGCTCAACCCCGTGCGGCTCGCGAGACCCGACGTTATGGTCCGGAATGTGGCGGGCGTGTGCGCGCCATGCACGTACCCGTTGAGGGGGACACGGTGGCTGGGACCTCGATCGATCGGGAACGCCTGTTACGGGCGCTCTGGGTCGCGCTGCTGCCGGGTGGTCTGCTCTTTGCCTACCTCCAGGTCTCTGGGTACGTCCGGGCCGGCACCCTCGGGCTGGACTCGCACGCATACTGGCTGGCGGCTTCTGATCCGAGCAGCTGGTACACGCTTCCGCCGGAGTTCACTGACGCCTACCTCTACTCACCGGTGTTCGCCCAGGTGCTCACTCCCCTCGGGCACCTGCCGTGGCCGGTGTTCCAGGTGCTCTGGGCGATGCTAGGCGTGGCTGCACTGTTTTGGCTCGTCAGCCCGCTGGGGTGGCTCAGGGGTGTGGTGTCAGGTCTCTTCCTCCTGCCGGACATCCTCATCGGCAACATCTATCTGTTCTTCGCAGTCGCGCTGGTGTGGAGCGTTCGAGGCCGGGCGTGGTGGCTGATGCTCCCGTTGTTGACGAAGATCGGCCCCGCAGTGGTCGGATTGTGGTTCCCCGTGCGGCGTGACTGGCGTCCCGTCGTGTGGGCGGTGGCATCGACTGTCGTGGTGTGTGGGCTGTCGTACGCCGTGAGCCCGGACGCGTGGGCCCGCTGGGTCTCGTTCGTCCTCGAGTCGGCAGGCGACCGAGGGCTCGGGCCCACGGTGCGTTTGGGGTGCGCTGCTCTGCTCACGGTGTGGGCAGCGTTGGGAGGCCGAGCCTGGCTCTTGGCACCAGCGATGGTGCTCGGGTGCCCGGTCATCGAGGGTTACGCGGTGTTCGCCATCCTCGCGGCCATTCCGCGACTCTTCGCATGGCAGCGCACACACGAACGCTCTGGTGCTGACGGCCTAAGGACTCCACGGCACGAGGGCCGGGGCCGGGTCGAGGATGTAGACGTAGCGGATCCAGAACCATTGGCTCCATAGAGCTATCGCAGTGATCAAGGTGAAGGCGATCAGACCCAGCGCGCGGCGACTCCACGTCAGGGTCCACATCGGAACGGCCACGAGCAGCGGGGCGGCCAGTAGGAGGTAGCGCAGGAATCCCGGCGTCACCGGAGTCACGAGCAGCACGAACACGACGTACGCCACGCCCCAGATCTGGAGTTCCACTGTTAGGCCCAGCCGTCGTGCAGCCGCGACGGGGATCCCCATTCCGAGGACGACAGTGACTACCAGCAGGGTCACACCCAGTCCGCCGGCCTGCTCACCAGCACGTGCGAACCAACCGAAGTCGAAGGAGCTCATCATCGACGCGGCCCGGGAGGAACCCGAGGTTGGCCCGTCTGTTCGCGTGATCGCCTGCGCGTCTCCCATCAGGGCAGCAGCACTGAGGCTCCACAGGAAGGGCGAGATGAGAGAGGTGAGTGTGCCCAGCGCCAGCCAGGCGTGCATCGTCGGAGTTGGGCGCGGGGTGCTCCGCGATCGCCAGGATGACCACCAGTGCGCGGCGTAGACCAATGCGAGCGGGGCTGCAACGGGACGGGTGAAGGCCAGGGCAAGTACGGCCAACCAGGCGAAGGCATAGCGCTTCGAGACGAGTCCGCGCAGGGCGAGCAGGAGGAAGACGAGCGCCGCTGGCTCGCTGTACGCCACGTTCAGGAGCGGGGCGGTCATGAAGGCGTTGACGGAGAGGGCTCCAGCGACGGCAATCGGTGCGCTCACGGCAGAGCGGAACATCCCGTAGAGCAGCGCGGTCGCGATGCCGCCCAACATGAGGTTCAGCAGCACTGCGGCCATGGGAAAGCCGAGCCCGGTCAGGACCATCACGAGCTTGGCGAGTAGCGGAAACAGAGGTGGGAACTGCCAGCTCCACGCGTCGCTTGCTGAACGCGCCTCGGAGGCAGTCGGATAGCCCTCGGTGGCGATCCTCTCGTACCACTGGCCGTCCCAGTTCGCGAGAACGCTCGGCAGGCCCGGGGACGCAGGAGCTTGCGTGTGAACGTAGTAGGTCGTTGGTGCGCCCAGTGGGTTCGGCGGTCCGGTGGGCGCCTGCGAGCTCGAGGCGACCCACAACTCCACGAAGCTCAGGATCCGGAGCACGAGATAGCCCGCGACGAGCGTCAAGACGACGCGCCTGCGGCTCCATTCGCCACGCGCTGTCGCGAGCTCGCTCATCAAGTCAGACTCCGATCCCCGGTCGGGTCAAGATAGCCGGGGTCGAAGCGGCATGGGGTGCATCCGTAGAAAACGGGCAGTGCGATCACCTCAGGCCGTTCCGCGATCAGCGTCCCTCGGTCTCGTAGACGTCCGGGACGCCGTCGTGGTCCCGGTCCTCGGTCTCGCGAGCCTCGACGATCCGGTAGTGCCGGTTGCGGGCCCGGAGCACGACGCTCGAGAGCAGGGCGGCGATGAGGCTGCCGCAGAGGACGGCGAGCTTGACGTGGTCGTCGCGCTCGGAGCCGGTGCCGAACGCGAGCTCTCCGACGAGCAGGCTCACGGTGAAGCCGACGCCGGCGAGCAGTGAGAGTCCGAGGACGTCGGTCCACGCCAGGTCCTCGTCGAGCTCGGCGCGCGTGAAGCGGGCGACCGCCCACGTGCCCCCGAGGATGCCGACGGCCTTTCCCACGACGAGTCCGACGACGACACCGATCGCGGCCGGGTCCCTCAGGGCGGCGCCGAAGCCGCCACCGACGACCGTGACGCCGGCGGCGAAGAACGCGAAGACCGGCACCGCGAAGCCGGCGGAGAACGGCCTGATCTTGTGCTCGATGCGCTCGGCCAGCGAGTGCCGGTCCGGGTCATCCTCGACCTCGCGGTTGACGGGGACGAGCAGGCCGAGCAGCACGCCCGCGACCGTGGCGTGGACGCCGCTCGAGTGGACGAAGACCCAGGCGAGCAGGGCGGGGACGGCGAGGATGAACGGGTTGGTGATCTTCCGCTTGAGCAGCAGGCGCCACGCGGCGAGCGGGACGACGGCCGCGAGCAGCCACAGGAGGCTGACCGTGTCGGTGTAGAAGACGGCGATGATCGTGATCGCGATGAGGTCGTCGACGACGGCGAGGGTCAGCAGGAACGAACGCAGCGCGCTCGGCAGGTGCGTGCCGATGACGGCGAGTACCGCCAGGGCGAAGGCGATGTCGGTGGCCGTCGGGATGGCCCAGCCACGGACTATGCCGCTGAGCTCGCTCGCGCTCTCGCCCCGGCTCATTAGCGTGGCCGTGACGACGAACAGGATCGCGGGCAGCGCGACACCGCAGACCGCTGCCGCGATGGGGAGTGCCGCCTTGCGACGGTCGGACAGGTCTCCCGCGACGAACTCGCGCTTGAGCTCGATGCCCGCGACGAGGAAGAAGACGGCGAGCAGCCCGTCGGCCGCCCACGTCCCGAGCGAGAGGTCGAGGTGCAGGGCCTGAGGGCCGATGACCGTGTCGCGCAGGGCTGCGTAGCCGTCGCGCCACGGCGAGTTGGCCCAGACGAGGGCGGCCACTGCGGCCGCGAGGAGGATCGCGCCGCCGACGGTCTCGGCACGCAAGAGGTCCGCGACGTAGCGCGCCTCACGCCAGCTACCGCGGCCGAGGAGCCGGTTGCCGGCCTCGTCGCGCGATGGTGTCGGCGGGGTCGCGCTGGAGTGCGGGTCGCTCACCTTGGGGTCCCTTCGGGGATGGGTCATGGGCCGCCGACCAGACTTCCCGGCACACCATGGCCACTTGCGTCGTCGCCGTGAGCCGCCTCGATTCTAGCGAGGCGGCGGCACCGGCTCGGGACGCGTTCCGGGAGCCGGACCTGCGCGTGCGACTCGCGAAGGTCGATTGGGGTCGCCGGGACGACGTGAGGCGACCGGAACACCCTGTGGCACGGTCAAATCGGACTAATTAGACATCAGTGGATTCCGACCGGTTGGCAGCCGTAGATTGAGCCTCGGGAGGGGGGCTCCCACTTGGTGAGTGAGTTTGGGGGTTGACGATGAACGACAAGCCAGCAGGCTGGTACTACGTCGGCGACGGGACGCTGCGCTACCGCGACGACTACGGGTGGACCGAGTACTACATGGACACCAAGGACCCGCGCGCCCAGGACTGGCCGCCGCCGAAGCCGAAGACGATGCTTCAGCAACTCCGGGACGAAGAGTCTCGTCGAACCGCGATCTCCCCACCCAGGCGCATTCTCTGGCGTCGTCACCGTCGAAGTGGAGCTTCTCACTAGGTTGGGGTGCCGCCGGGGGGCGGCGCGCTTCGTAGGCCGACCGTCTCCCCGCCGAGCCCTTGAGTTGAGCGGATTACGCGCACTACTTGGATGGTCACCGCGCACGTTTCGCCGACAAGTACTGCACTCATCAAACCTGGCAGTCCGGCGACCTGAGTGAGTATCGGGACGAAGCTCACGACAATCGCTGCTCCAAGGGCGGTTGACCAAGCGATCGTCCGAGTTTCACCGAGCGGGACGAGGACGGCGAGGGCTGTCACCTGTCCGACACTCAACACCGCGTACATGACCCCGTAAGCAATGGCGAGGCCGCTTGGTATAGAGATCGCCCCTGACGACAAGGCGTCGCCCAAGCTAGAAAGCGTCAGAGCGCCAACCACTCCGCCAATGGCTCCCCAAACCGCCGCGCCCAGAACCGCGGCGCGTGCTCGTCGGGCAATGCCTAGGCTACTGGTCGCTTCTGGAACCCATGATTGGATGCTCTGCAGCACAGGCGAGAAGCCTGCCAATGCGAATCGAAAGAGCCTGTCCGCTAGCGCAACGACCGGGAGCAGTGCCGGTAGCAGCGCAGCCGCAAACAGAAGCGGGGAGTAGCTTGTGATGAGCCCGGCCCATGAGGACCAAGCGGCATGTCGCAAAACGCCGCTGGCTATCGGAACTTCAACTCCCTTCCATTCTGATTGCAGTTTGCGAGTCAATCTAGGCCGCAGCGCGGAGGCGTAGGAGAGGGTTGGGGCTATCAGTGCTCCAACCACGATGCCGATAACAAATGGGTACAGGCTCTTCGTATGACCAGCGAAAAGGGCCCCTCCCAACATTCCAGCCGCTTGGGGAAGGGTGTCCAGTCTTAGCAGCCTCCCGGGCTGGGCAAGTCCAATGAAGTACCAAGAACACCCAAGACTCGGAAGCGCGGATGCCACAGCTAGCAATGCAAGGGCGAGGCTGGTAGTGCGCGTTATGGCAAAGACTGCAATCACCGTGAATGGAAGGAGCGCAATGAATGCTATCGCCCGGGGGCGAATTGATTGCTTTAAGACCCCAATTGGATTTGCGCGTTGCATCGCAACTAATGATGGCCCGGCGGATTGCCATCCGAGAAAGCTCAGAGCCCCAGAAATCGCCCCGATGGCCTGCGTCACGACGACCGCCGACCATGTCCGAGCGCCGACGGCATCGATAAGTAAGTGAGCCGACGCGAGCCCTGCGACTCCCATGGTCGCCATGGACGCGGCATACAGGCCGCTATGCCCAACTGTGCGCTTGAGGTGATCAATCGGGCTGGGCACGTTACCGCAAGGTGTTCTTGATGAATCGCGTCTCTAAGCGACTCAGGAAGTTCCTGAACTCCTGCACGAAACGCCAGTACGGGATGGCGAAGCGCTGGAAAGCTCCCTCGGATATGGGGAGGCGAGCGGCCCAGTTGAGCGGGTAGCGGTAGATGCGTTCGCGCAGGGGCATGAGATCGCGAATCCTAACGACGTCTTCGGAGCTTGGAAGTCGGAAGGGGTGGCTGCCTCCCGACTTAATGCCAGCAAAGTAGAGGTCTGCAGGACTTCGCAAATACCAACTCCGAAAAGCCTTAAGCCCTAGCGTGCCCGCAATGCCATCCATTTCGTCCGGCTCAACGTTGCCATAGTAGTTGGAGCCCATGTGCTCCGTGCCTGGTGACTGAGCGGCACCGGACCTGGCAGTCCCATGCTCAACTCTGCCTCGAGACGCACAAGTGATCGCCACGAATCCGCCCGGTCGCGCGTGGGCAACCATACTTTTAAAGGTCTCGCGCCAATGAGGATCGTGCTCGAAGCACTCGCCAGAAACGACAATGTCAAACGATCCTTCTCCCAAGTCTAGTTCGTGGATGAATCCAACAAGGTCGACGCCTGGTCCGTGGACCAAGTCCACTCCCACGTATTCCCTAGCGTTCCTAAACAACCCACGTACGGAGCCGTTAACGTCGTACGAGCCGATCTCGAGAACGCGGGACTCTGAGATTGGGCCTTCGTTGATGTCGGCGCAAAGTTGAAAGAATGCCATCTGTTCCGCGTGACTCATTCGGACCCGCCAAGCGACTCTGCTTCGCTCATCGCGCTAGCGCCTCCCATGTCGATGATATCTGCAATGTCCCCGCCGACGGCTGACCGTCCAAGCGGGGCGGGTCTTTTGTCTTTATAGACGATAGTCTGAGGCTTGCTCGTCATCGGCGTGCCGCCGCCGCAAAAGATAGGGCTGCGGCGACAGGGGCAGCGACGTGTCTGGATAGCACTTGCCGCGCCATCAACATGGCGAGTTTCGGGGTCAAGCTGCCTCGGGCGATTGCCTGCAAGGCCTGGGTATCCGGCGCGGCGGCACGCGACAACAGAGTCTGGGCCATCGTGACCCTCCACTCCCAGGGCTCAGAGGTTACCCGGGCCCATGACACTCTTCCGAGAAGCAGTTTAAGGAGGGCCTTGTGCAGCTTGAGCTTTCTTTGCTCACCTATTGTGTTACCCGGATGTTGTACATAGTCGTGCAGCACATTATCACTGAAGCAGAAGCCGTGTAATGTGACGGCGCAAACGCCTAACCAGTGATCATGGATAGCAAGGGCGGAATTGGGAGGGAATGGAAGCGCGAGGTCGAGGACTTCTGGTCTAAATATGCTGAGGCAGCCTGTTACTTCGTTGACGATCAGAAGCGATGTGAGAGGTTTTGATCGCCTAGCCGTTTGGCCAAGCACAATCCCTGTTTCAGTCACTATCCGGCCTTGGCATGACGCACCTGAGGCTCCGGCGTTCTCCAAGGTAGAGACCAGCCGCTCCAGCTTGAGTGGATGCCAGTAGTCGTCCTGGTCAGCGAGCGCAAACCATGCTGCCGAGTGGTCGACACGTCGAAGGAGGCGCTCGAAATTCAAGTACACTCCGACATTCTCTGGAAACACAACCACTTCGAAGCGTGAGTCCTTCCCGATCTCTGCATCAATCAGGGTGACGGCCGCTTCGTCTGGCCCGTCCAGGCCGACGATGCAGCGCCACTCCGTAAGAGATTGGTCAATGATCGACCGCAATTGCCGCCTGAGCAGATTGGGATCGGGCCTGTATACAGCCATAACTATGACTCCGAGACTAGGCACCCGTACCCTTTTCGGCTCCGTAATCCAGTGTGCGCGTGACGGACCGGTGCGGGGTCTCGGCGTCCGGCTGGGCAATCGCCCAATAGGAATTGAGGGCCGAGTTGAGCAACTTGAATCCAACTGGCGGTCGCAACTGCGTCTGTGTGATCGATGCTGTGAGCAATTGATCTAGGGCATGGGGTGCCGCAACCCGCGACTGAACGCGTCGGCGGCGGGCGAGAACCTCACGCCTGTGCTGCCAAAGCCACCACCAGGCTCGGACCTTCTCGCTGGCCCACCCATCTCGAATGGCGATTGCCACATACAAGGGCTCAAGCATGAGCAGTGCCGGCAGTGTTCGCAGGAGCAAGTGATTCGGAAAGTCACCCAGCACGGTGAGGAAGCGGTTCCGTTCAAGGAAAAACATCTTCTGACTATTGCGTGAGAACTCATACTGGTGACATGCGAATGCTTCAGGGCATAACTCCACGGTGAGCCCGGCTAAGTGAGCGCGCAGGCTTAGATCTGTGTCCTCGTGGTACATGAAGTACGCAGGATCCATGCCTCCCAGCAGATCCCAGGTATCACGGCGACAGGCGAACAACGCGCCGGCCACGGACGTGAGTTGCCGGAGTTTGCGGTGAGACGGGCCGAGAGC
Organism: Terrabacter sp. LjRoot27; assembly: GCF_964254175.1. Taxonomy (NCBI): domain Bacteria; kingdom Bacillati; phylum Actinomycetota; class Actinomycetes; order Micrococcales; family Intrasporangiaceae; genus Terrabacter; species Terrabacter sp. LjRoot27. The sequence continues at coordinate 3,884,193 of NZ_CAXUSS020000001.1, read as the reverse complement.
CTCTCCGTAGCCGTCGCTCCAACTGAGACCGCTGAGGTGCACGGGGAGCCCCATGGAGTTGATGGTCTCCGGCATGCCGGGCAGCAGCACTATCCCTCCGACCAAACCGACCGTGGGGTCTCCCACGGCAGCTGCAAGGGCTGCAATGGCTCCCGGGCGCAGAACGGCATCAGAGTTCACGAAGGCCAGCACGTCGCCCGTAGAAGCAGCGACCCCGGCGGCGCAGCCACCTCCGAAGCCTGAATTGCCGCTGGGGGTGACCACCGTGACGCCCTCGCAGGGCTGAAACTCAGTGATGCCGTGGTCGACGAGGATCAGTTCGTCGTCGTTCTCAAGCTGAGCCCTGATCGACTGTAGGCACTCGCTCAGAACTGGTTCGTCGCCGAAACCGACGACGACGACGCTGACGCTCACACGTGCTCCGATGACCGCTCGGCGAAGAGCGGGGTGACCGAGGCCTCGGAGGCTTGCGGCTCCGAGGTGGCTTCGCGCCAGGTGGTGGTCCTGGCCGGCTTGGCTGCGACCGGTCCAGCTGAGCTTCGTCGGGCGACACGAGGCAGCGCTGGAATGGTCATGTACGCGATGCGGGTCGTCTCTTGACGGACCTTGCGGAGGCCGTCGAGAAGAATGGCGACGACGAGAATGATGAATCCGACAATGACCAAGGACGCCGAGCCGAAGGCGGTCGGGAATCGGCCGACGATTCCGGTGTCGAGGTATTCCTGGACGACGGGAACCGCAATGCCGATAGCGGTCAGGATGGCGAGCGCAGCGAGCGTGGAGTAGAGCGCCAGGGGCCGTTCGTGGTGCATCAGGCGGGTTATCATACGAGCGATCCGGAAGCCGTCGTGATAGGTCCGAAGCTTGCTCTCGGACCCTTCTGGCCTGTCGACGAACGTCACAGGCACTTCGCTCTGGGGCACGCGGTTGTTGATCGCATGAACGGTCAGCTCGGTTTCGATCTCGAAGGCACGTGACATCGCCGGGAAGGACTTGACGAAGCGACGCGAGAAGACGCGGTAGCCACTGAGCATGTCTGTGACCGGTCGCCCGAAGATGCGAGACACGACTTGGTTGAACATGCGGTTGCCGAGCTGGTGGCCGGAACGGAAGGCGCTCTTTTCCGCGGCGATGCGGACGCCGATGACCTGGTCGAACGGTCCGTCGAGGAGCGTGGTCAGCATCTCCGGCAGTGCGTAAGCGTCGTAGGTGTCGTCTCCATCAATCATCACGTACACGTCGGCGTCGATGTCGGCCAAGGCGCGACGGATCACGTGACCCTTGCCAGGTCGCTCCTCCACGCGAACCTCGGCGCCCGCAGCTTCGGCCACCTCGCGGGTTCGATCCGTGCTGCAGTTGTCATAGACGAAGACGTCCATGGTGGGGACCGCGCGTCGGAGGTCGGTGACGACCCGCCCAACAGCGGCCTCCTCGTTGTGGCACGGCACGATGGCCGCGATGCGCAGAGCGCCGAAGCCTTCGTCGGTCACGTCCTGGTCCCCCAACTATGTAGTCGAAAACCTCGCCAGCATATGGCGGACACCGCGGTTCTGCTCGTGGTTCGGCCAGTCTTCCGCGTCCCACCATCGGATCAGACCGAACCGGAGCTCGATGGGTTCGGTTCTGCGTTTGGTGGGTTCGGCGCGTACACGTTCCCGGAACCACGCCCTCGGGACGCGTACTGGTGACTGGTTCCCAAGATTTCCGCTCACGCCGGCCATAATGACGTGTGCCAGAGACCCGGGCAGGAGGCGATCCTCTTCTACAGAAGCTCATGGTCCCGTTGGCCATCTGGGTCGTCTTCACGGCGGTGGGTGCGGTCTTCTTGTCCATCGGGGCCTCGCGCCAGGTCGCCCTGGAGCGGACCTCTCCCGCGTACCACGTGACGTCACCGACGCCCGCCTCACCCGGCTACTTCGGCGTCGTCCCGAACTGGGACGGGAACTGGTACGAGTCGATTGCTGACGGGGGCTACCCAGCGACGCTTCCAGTCGATGGTCAAGGCGTGGTCCAGCAGAATGAGTGGGCCTTCTACCCCGCCTACCCCATGGTTGTTCGTGGCGTGATGGCAGCGACCGGCATGAGGTTCGCTCCAAGCGCGTGGATCGTCAGCCTTCTGTTCGGGGCCATGGCCATGGTGGCGCTCTTCAACCTGGTTCGATTTCGAATGGGGACTTGGGGGGCTGGTGCTCTCGTCGCCTGCGTGATGGCGTACGTCACGGCCCCTGTCCTCCAGGTGGCCTACACGGAGGGCTTGGCGCTGCTTCTGGTTGTGCTCTTCATCGGCGCTGTGCGGCGTCGGCTTCTGGGTCAGGCCGTAGGGATCGCCGTGTTGTTGTCACTCACCAGACCCATCGCGCTTCCATTGGGGGTGGTCTTGGGTGCCGTGTTGTTCCACGACTGGCTGACGCAACGTCGCACGACATCGGGGCCGCGCTTCCCCGTGAGGGATGTCGCCGCCACGGCGGCGGTCCTCGCCACTGCAGCCCTCTGGCCGCTCATTGCCTGGGCTGTGACGGGTCGCCGTGATGCATTTTTCGAGACGCAGGCCGCGTGGCCCGTCAACAGCAACGGTCTAGGTGGCTGGGTCGGCGACATGCTCAGATTCACGCCGGTAGGGATCTTGGCCATCGTCGTCGTGGTGTACCTGGCGTTGGTGTGTCTGAGGCCCGGTAGTCGCCGTTGGGGGCAAGAGCTACGCCTCTGGTCAGTGGTCTATCCGCTGTACTTGTTCCTAGCGAGTCGCCCCAGTCCAAGCATGCTCCGCTACCTGATGCTGGCCATCGCCCCGCTCTGGCCGTTCCCGGGTTTGGGGTTCACCTACTTACGCGGGGTTCGCTGGGCGCCGCCACTTGTTCTGGGGGTGCTGATCGCAATCGGGTTGGTGGCCCAGTACTTCTGGGTGACGAGCTTCTTCATCGTCTCGGGCGACCTGAGTCACCGTCCCTTTCCCTGACTGTCGGTCCGGACGCGCTTGGGCCGAGCAGCCGCTGTTCGTCAAAACGCACGGCAGAGCGCTTCCTCACCTCTAGGCTCGAGCCGCGCGGTATAGCGAGCTCGCCGCGCACCGAGCGTGTATCGGACGAGGTGGGGATGTTCGCGACCGGCAACCAGGCACACCTGAGATCACTGACAAGCCTGCGATTCGTGGCGGCCGGCCTCGTCGTGATCTTCCACCTGTCCACGTACATCCCCAACTTCCCGATGCTCGGACGCCTCATGGGCGCGGGATATGTCGGAGTCACTTTCTTCTTCGTCCTGAGCGGCTTCGTCCTGACCTACTCGATGGACCCGGATGCGAGCACGTCGCGCTTCTACCGCCGCCGTTTTGCGCGCATCTATCCGGTGCATCTGCTCTTCGTAGTCGTTGCGATGCTGCCCTTCAGCGCCGCACCCAACTGGTCAGCGCTCCCCGCCAACGTCCTGCTGCTGCAGGCTTGGTCGCCGGATGACGCCGTGGTCCGCTCGTTTACGGGCGTGTCGTGGTCGCTGTCGTGCGAGATGTTCTTCTACGCGGCCTTTCCCTTCGTCGCACGTTTCCTCTGGCGAGTGCGTCATCCCATCGTTGCTTCGGCTCTGCTTCTCGCCGGCGCGGCAGGTATCGGGGCTGCGCTACATGTGCGGGGCCCTGATTGGGGGTTGTTGCTCTTCCACCTGCCGGCGTTTCGTTTCGTCGAGTTTGCATGCGGAGCCCTAGCGGCCACGGCGGTGATGCGAGGCAACGCGCCCCGGGTGCGGATGCGCTGGGCTTCCGCATCGCTGACCGTCTCTTACGTGGTTGTGCTCTTCTGTCCTACCTTCACGGGGTACCACCTCGAGGACCGGTGGGCCCTGACGCTTGCCATGGTGCCGAGCTTCGTGGCCGTGATCATCGCCTGTGCCCATCTCGATCTGGCCGCTGCGCCGTCTCCACTTCGATCCCGATTGATGGTGAGCCTGGGCCAGTGGTCTTTCTGCGTCTACATGGCGCACCCCCTGATCTTGGCCCTCACCGCGCCTCTACTGGCGTCACCCCTGCCGCTGGGAGCCGCGCTCGGTTGCCTTCTTGCCGTCATGGCGGTCATCGGCGTCTCGTTCGTTCTCTACGAGACCTTTGAGAGGCCACTCGAACGATTGCTGAGGGGCCCCGGCCCCCAACGACTCTCGGACATGGACGTGCTCGAGCCGGTCACGATCGTCGGGCAGTCGTCCGTGCGTGTCTCCCCGCCTCTTGTTTCCGACTAGACCCGTCGCAGCAGGACGTACTCGCCCACAGGGGTGACCCTGGTGAATCCGCTAGCGATCGCTGCGCGGGCCTGTGGTGAATCTGGCGCCGCCACAACGACGTCGGCCTGCTCCAGCGCCGATCTCGAACCAGCCGTGTCAGCCGCCATGAATGCCAGGTATGCCGCTTGGTCACTCGTGGTGAACGCATCGAGTGGATTGCTCACCCACACGGTCGCCCCTGCCGCAACTAGAGATTCGGCGAGCGGTTCCTCGACCAGCACGACCTGCCCTCGCGTAGCACGTGCGAGGGCAGTGGCGTTGGAGTCCGCAGCCGCGAAGGAAGGCACGCGCAGCGCGAGCAGACCGCTGGCGACAGTCAGAAGGGCGATGGCTAAGACGGCCCCGGTAGCCGGTGAGAACTCTCTGCGGACCGGTTCCGCGTCAGGTCGTGTCCACCCAAGCGCGGCAGGGACGGCGAGGAAGAGCAGCAGCCAGATCCCGTGGCGCGCGGCCGTTATCGTCGCCGCCGCGAGACCGACACCGGCGACGAGCTCCCACGGCGGCCTTCGGCGACGAAGGCACATGGCAAGCAGTGCCAGGGCGGATACGACGAGGAGAACGTCGAACGGGTTCGTCAGGCTCAGTCGGCTCCACATCCCGGAGTCGTCACTCGTCGCTTTACCGCCGAACACGCCAAGGTAGTAACGGGGTGTGTCAAGCAGTCCAGGGTTGAGGCACGTCGCAGCCAGCGCCGAGACTCCTACCCCGACGGCGGTCAGGGGCGCGTGGCGTAGGCGGGAGAAGAGCAGGTAGCACCCAAGCACCGCGATGCCCACCAGCACGCCGCCGTGAAGATTTCCCCACGCCGCCACCATCGGCACCGACCACCAGATGGCGGCGGACGGTCGCAGGTGCTGGCGCCTCAGCAGCGCGAGCAGCACCGCATACGGAAGCAACGAGAGGAGCTGCGCCCGGGCGATGAGCATCGGCGCGGCTGCCCCCAATGCAACGGCCACGATAGCCACTGAGGTGCCCAGGGGCCGTGCGCCGAGCGTGCTCGCATCCAGAGCGAGGGTCGTCAGGCACGCCGTGACAGCAATGACCTGCGCGATGACGATCCCGATGCTGCCGAGGGTGAAGGCGTACGAGAAGAGGAGCTGGCCAAGGACGGTCGTGTTGACCCAACCTGTCGAATCCGCTGCAGCGAACGGGATTCCATGGGGGATCGACGCAGTCTCCCGGATCGTGTCGCCGAGGGCAGGCAGCCACAACGCATCGGAACCGATGACGGCCACCTGGGCGACCACGATGGCGAGAACGCCCAGCGTGATGACCACTCCCATGGGCAGGGCTCGACGACGCTCGGGTGATTCCGTGCTCACTGCCAACGTCTCCCTGTGCTTCCTCGCTAGCCGCCGGCCACCCGCGGACGATCGTGTCCGAGCCTCGACCAAGGGTCTCATCCCGCCCTGTCCGAAAGATGAACTTTGGGTGCGCGATGTGAACTTCAACCATTTCCGAGACACACCGCCACGCGCAACCTAACCTTCCCTCAGCGGGGGGCACATTCGGGTGGCCCTGCATCACTGGGAGGAACCCTTCACCATGACCAAGATTGCTGCCAAGGTCCAGACGCTGCTCAACCGTGAGCGCGGCGCGACCGCCGTCGAGTACGGCCTGATGGTCGCCCTGATCGCCGTCGTGATCATCGCCGCCGTCACGCTCCTCGGAGGCAACCTCTCCAACACGTTCGACAACGTCGCGAAGAAGGTCTGAGCATCGACCACGGGTGCGGGGTCGGGGGAACGGCCTCGCATCCGTGCCTCGCTCGTGGAGGGGTCCTACGAGCTCCAACTCACATAGTTCGGGCGTAGCGCCACTTCACCAGGGAGAGTAAGAAATGACCAAGATTGCCGCCAAGATCCAGAGCCGCTTCACATCCGAGCGCGGCGCGACCGCTGTCGAGTACGGCCTGATGGTTGCTCTGATCGCTGTCGTGATCATCGCCGCCGTCACGCTTCTCGGCGGCAACCTGTCGAACACGTTCGACAACGTGGCCAAGCAGGTCTGATACTTCACACGACGTCCACGCCGGGGGGCCACGGACGTCACCGCACGACTTTGGGGAGGGCGATCTGGCATGGCCAGAACTGAGCGCGGCGCATCCGCCGTGGAGTTCGCGATCGTCCTCCCTGTGCTGTTTCTGGTCATCGCAGGAGTCGTCGACTTCGGTCGCTACTTCTTTACCCAGATCCAGTTGACGAACGCCTCGCGCGAAGGGGCCCGCGCCGCCGTGGTTCTTCCGAGCCCAGCTGCCTCGGACCTAACCGCGATTACCCAGCGTGCCCTTGCCGGGGCCGCTGGGGTTCCTGGCGCGGCCGCCACTGTGGTGGCTAGCTGTCCCGCAGCGTCTCCATCCAACGCCACTGTTCGCGTCACAGCCCCGTTCGACTGGATCGTGATGGGGCCGGCGATCAGGATGGTGGGCGGCTCGTGGGGTATCAGTGGTCCTGTGGTGGCGAACGGGGTGATGAGATGCGGCGGTTGAAGTTACGCGCCCGGCACGCTCGCGCGATGCGTGAGCACGGTGCTGTGGCGGTCATCGTTAGCGTTCTGGTGGGGTTCGGTGTGGTCATGGGGAGCCTGGCCCTCAGTGTCGACATCGGTCAGGTGATGTCCGAACGACGTGAGTTGCAGAACGGAGCCGACGCGTCTGCGTATGCGCTGGCGCAGTACTGCGCCAAGGCCGACACCACGGCGTGCAGCGCCGCCGGAGCAGTCAATGCCGTGAAGCCCTTGGCCGACGCGAACGCCAAGGACCAGTTGTCCGAGATCGCCAGCGTGTGCGTCAAGAACGTCACGGGATCGGACCTGCCGGTGTGTGACACATCGGTCGCAGCCGACGCCTCTGATCTCGGCAAGTGCAACCCGGTTCCGTCTGCGTCCGCAGCGGTCAAGTACGTCGAGGTAAGGACGCGAACACAGACGGCTGCAGGGAGCACAGTCCTCACGCCCTTCGCACGAGCCCTCGCTGGTGGAGGGTCGAGCGGAACGACGGTCGTGTCGTGCGCTCGCGCCGGGTGGGGCCCCGCAGGCAACACAGGAAACACGCTTCCCCTGGTGATGGGGTTCTGCGATTGGAAGGCCGCGACTGCCACGGGCACGAAGTACGCGCCCAGCCCGCCCTACACGCCGCCACCGGGAAGCAGCTCGACAACTCTGCCCACAGCCATCAGCTCCGGCGGATACCCAGTTGCGATCGTTGCTCACAGCAACGACGACAACACGACTGACACATGCGGCCGCAACGCGAACGGCGGATACTACCCCGGCGGATTCGGATGGACGGCGGCGAACGAACCGTGCACGGCCACGTTTGACTCCACGGGCACGATGCCTGGTGACGTGGGCTCCTTGCCCAACCCATGCAAGGACAGCGGCGACCTGAACAACTACCTGGGCAAGGAGACCGCCATCCCCATTGCGATCTCGGCCACCGGAACAGGATCTTCGGCGACCTTCACCCTTGGCGGCATCGCCAAGTTCTACGTTGCAGGCTTCGTCAAGGTCGCAGCAGCGCAACCAAGCCAGTCGGCCGCCATCTATGCCGAGCCCTCCGGCGTTTGCACAGGAAAGTGCAACGGGTCGGTTACCTACTTCTGGGGCTGGTTCACCTCCGGGCTCCTCCCTGTGGGGACCACCATCGGTACTGGCACCTCGTTGGGAGCCTCCGTCGTCGGTTATCTGGGCTGACGTCATCGCAACACCATGAACTTCTTCTCTGGGGGTATCTCCGCATGAACCGTCGCATTCTTGCCATCGTCGTGGCGCTAGCCCTCGCCGTTGGTGGTGGCGCGCTCGTCATCATGTACGCGCGCAACGCCGACGCCCGGGCGATTGCCGCCGAGTCTCCGGCGCCGGTGTGGGTGGCGCAGCAGCCGATCCCGGCCGGCACGACGCTGAAGGACGCACAACGCACCGGTCTCATCGCCCAGACGTCCGTGAGCTCGAAGGCCGTCCCCGTTGGTGCACTTCAGGAGATCAACGCCGACAACAACGCGCTTCTGGCGACGTCCGACATCCAGGCGGGCGAGTACCTGCTGGCCGCACGCTTCGGAACGGCGCCGGCCGGCACGAAGGCGATCGAGGTCCCGAGTGGCATGTTGGCCGTTTCACTCCAGCTCTCCGATCCCGCTCGCGTGGGCAAGTTCGTCACCCCGGGTTCACACATCGCGCTGTACCAGTCCTACAAGATCAAGGACCTTCGTGACACCCCGGAGGCCAAGATCCTCAACGAGAACGATGTCCACGGCACGAGCCTTCTCCTGCCTGACGTTCTCGTCATCGCCATGGGTGATGCGCCGCTGTCAGGTCAGGCGGCAGCTCCGCCCGCCGAGGGCCAGCCGGCCACGGCCGCGGGCGCCAGCGGTGGCTACCTCGTCACGGTCGCGATCAAGCCATCCGATGCTCCGGTGCTCGTCCACGGCATCAACAACCGTCAGCTCTACGGCGCCCTGCGTGGCTCGGATGTGAAGATGGACCCGGGTCTCGAGGTGACGGACCTCCAGCTCCGAGACGCGGTGACCGGCCAATGACGATCCTCTGGGACTACGACCCCGGCGCGGTCGACACCTACCGCTTCGCACTCGGTGGCGATGCCGTGCACCTCAATTCGGCGCCGCGTGTCAGCCGCGCCCTCGAGGAGGACCGCAACCAGTCGCTCGTCGTCATCGGCCCCGACATCGACCTCGACTCGGCATGCGAGCTGGCCGAGCGCGAGCGCATCGACCGGCCCGAGCTCGGCGTCATCCTGCTGCGTCACCGTCTCGACGTCACGGCGCTAGCGCAGGCGCTGCGCAGCGGCGTTCGTGAGGTCGTCCAGGCCGACGACCAGACGGCGCTCGCCGACGCGGTCCGACGTTCCGTGGCACTGACGCAGCAGCTCAGCGGACACGGCACGACAGTCGGTGGGCGCGACGGCAAGATCATCACCGTCTTCAGCGCCAAGGGCGGCGTCGGCAAGACGACGATGTCGACCAACCTCGCCGTCTACCTCGCCTCGACAGGAGCCAAGACGCTCCTCGTCGACCTCGACCTGATGTTCGGCGACGTCGCCATCAGCCTGCAGCTGCAGCCGCACGGCTCGGTCCGAGACGTCGTCGCCATGAGCGGGCACCTCGACGACCAGGGCGTGCAGTCGGTCGTCACCCGTCACGAGGAGAGTGGGCTCGACGTCATCGCGGCGCCAGCCGACCCAGCCGATGCCGACCGCGTCCCGTCGCACGTCGTCATCGAGCTGCTCCGCGTCGCGCGAGGGCAGTACGACTACGTCCTCGTCGACACGCCGCCGTCGTTCACCGAGCACGTGCTTGCGGCCTTCGATGTCAGCGACCTGACCATCCTCATCGCCACACTCGACATCCCGGCCGTCAAGAACCTCCGGATCGCCATCAACACGCTCGACACGCTCGGCGCCTCGAGGGAGGCGCGGACCATCGTGCTCAACCGCTCCGACGCCAAGGTCGGGCTCAAGCCCGACGACGTCGAGGCCGCTCTGAAGGCGCCCATCTCCGCCAACGTCCCCAACAGCCTTACGGTGCCGGCATCGGTCAACCGTGGCGTCGCGCTCGTCCTCGACGACCCGCGCAACCCGGTGTCGCTGGCGATCCGCGACCTCGCGGACCACGAGATTCGTCGCCGCTTCGGCGAGGACCTGCAGAACGGCGCCAAGCGCAGCTTCGGACTCTTCGGGAGCAAGAGATGAGCAACCTCGCCGACCGCCTGGAGCGGGCCCGCCAGTCCAGCCAGATCAACGAGCCCGCGCCGCCCAACAATGGCCAGGTCCGCATCACGAACGGCTCTGCTCCCGTGCGCCGCCGCGGGGTCGACCCCTTCGCGGGCGTCAAGGAGCGCGTGCACCAGGCGCTCGTCGCGTCGCTCGGTCCGCGCCTCTACGACCCCAACCTCAGCGAGAGCGAGCTCGCCTCACAGGTGCGCACGACCCTGCAGGAGGTCATCGACTCCGAGCAGACCCCGCTCTCACACTCCGACCGCACGCGTATTGCCCAGGACGTGTCCGACGACATCCTCGGTCACGGTCCACTCGAGCCCTACCTGCGCGACGCAGAGGTCTCCGAGATCATGGTCAACGGCGCCGAGGACATCTACATCGAGCGCGCGGGGAAGATCTATCCGGTCGACGCGCGCTTCTCGGACGAGACGCACCTGCGCCGCACGATCGACAAGATCGTGGGTCGCGTCGGTCGACGCGTCGACGAGTCGAGCCCCATGGTGGACGCTCGCCTGCCCGACGGATCGCGTGTCAACGCCGTCGTGCCGCCGATCGCCCTCGACGGCTCGATGCTGACGATCCGAAAGTTCTCTGCGGACCCGTTCACCGACCGTGACCTCATCTCATTCGGCACGATGACCGAGAACGTCCGCGACTTCCTCAGCGCCTGCGTCAAGGGCCGTCGCAACATCATCATCAGTGGCGGCACCGGCTCGGGCAAGACGACGACGCTCAATGTGATCAGCTCCTTCCTGCCGCACGACGAGCGCATCGTCACCATCGAGGACGCGGCCGAGCTTCAGCTCCAGCAGCAGCACGTGCTGCGCCTCGAGGCGCGTCCGGCCAACATCGAGGGTCGCGGTCTCGTCTCCATCCGCGAGCTCGTCAAGAACACCCTTCGTATGCGTCCCGACCGCATCATCGTCGGTGAGATCCGTGACGGCGCAGCCCTCGACATGCTCCAGGCCATGAACACCGGTCACGACGGGTCGATCACGACCGTCCACGCCAACACGCCGCGCGACAGCCTCGCGCGTCTCGAGACCATGGTCCTCATGGCAGGTGTCGATCTGCCGGTGCGCGCGATCCGCGAGCAGGTGGCGGGCGCCGTCGACCTCATCGTGCAGCAGTCACGACTCAAGGACGGCACGCGCCGGATCGTCGCGATCTCCGAGGTCGTGGGCATGGAGTCCGACGTCATCACGCTCCAGGACATCTTCACCTTCAACTACGGCGCCGGCCGGGACGAAAACGGCCGCTTCCTCGGCGGGCTCATGCCGACCGGCATCCGCCCGAAGTTCACCTCCGACCTCGCCGACGTGGGTGTCGAGCTACCCGTCACACTCTTCTCTCGGTCGGCACTGTGAGCTCCTCAACCCGTCGCCTCCTCACCGGGCTTGCCGCTCTCGCGGTCGGTCTCGTGGTCCTGCCCGCCGGCACTGCCAAGGCCGACGACGTGTCGGTCGGCCTGAGCAGCGTCAGGGCGACGTCGACCGGCGCGGGGTCGACACTGACCGGTGTCATTACCCTTCGAAGCCAGGTCGACGTCCAGGTCGATCCGGCGTCGCTGAAGGTGAAGATCGACGGAGAGGAGTTCCCGGCCACGGTCAAGCAGGCCGCGAAGCTGGATCGCAAGGCGATGCTCGTCATCGACACCAGCGGATCCATGGGCTCGCAAGGAATGGCCACCGTCCGCAAAGCCTCGGCCACCTACCTCAAGACCGTGCCGGCCGACGTCAAGGTTGGAGTCGCCTCGTTCGCCAACACCGCGGGGGTCGACCTCGCGCCGACCGTCGACCGCGCGGCAGCCCAGCGCGTCATCAACGGCCTCGACTCGCGCGGCGACACCAGCCTGTATGCCGCCATGCAGAGCGCTGCTGGCGTGCTGAGCGGGACGGGTGACCGCAGCATCGTGCTCCTCAGCGACGGTGCCGACACCGTCGCCGACAACAAGGCTCTCGCTCTCAAGAACGCCGTCGCGAAGCTCAAGGCCGGCGGCATCCGAGTCGATGTCGTGCGGTTCAAGACCAACGATCCGGACGCGAGCAAGGCACTCCAGACGTTTGCCGAAACCAACGGCGGGACCGTGGTTGCGGCCGACAACGCCGCAGGCGTGACCGCGGCCTTTGCAGCGTCAGCGCAGGCGCTCAACCGCCAGGTCCAGTTCTCGTCTGCGATCCCCAAGACCCTGACCGGGCCTCACCGCTACGAGATCTCCGGCGTCGCAGGGAGCACCGCCTTCGGTTTCGCGCGTGAGGTCACTTTCGCCGGACCAGCTGCTACACCGGCACCTTCGGGGTCGGCGACGCCGGCGCCGGTGGCGGCACCCGCTCCGCAGGCCGCAGGTGTCGGCCTGGGACCGGTCCCGATCACCGACCGCACGCCCTACATCGCCGGCGGCCTGCTCGCGCTGGCCCTCTTCGTCGTGCTCTCGACCTCTCTCATGCCGACACTGCAGACCAAGCGCGAGCGCCGAGTGGCCTCCATCGACTCCTACGTCGTCGGTGACGCAGTGACGATCTCCCGCCAAGAGATGAAGGCGGCCCAGAGCACCATCACGGCGCAGCTGCTCGACATGGGCGACCGCGTCATGAAGGACCGCAAGGCGACGAGCAAGACGATGGCGCTCATAGAGCGGGCCGATCTGCCCTTCCGTGCAGGCGAGTGGCTCATACTCCGTGTTGTCGCGGTCATCGTGGGCGCGGCGATCGGCCTGGTGCTCGGCGGGCAGGCGAAGATCGTGGGGCTGGTCTTCGGCATCGTCGTAGGCGTGCTCATCATGCCGATCGGTCTGCGCTTCGCGGCCTCGCGGCGAGCCCGCAAGTTCGAGGCCCAGCTGCCCCAGATCCTGCTCCTCATCTCGACGAGCCTCCGCAGTGGTTTCGGTCTGCCGCAAGCCCTCGACGCGGTGGCTCGGGATGCCGCCGAGCCCGCCGGTAAGGAGTTCAGCCGAGCGCTTGCCGAGACGCGCATCGGCACCGACATCTCGGATGCCCTCGAGCGAGTGGCAGACCGCATGGAGAGCAAGTCGATGCACTGGACGGTCATGGCAATCCGTATCCAGCGCGAGGTCGGTGGCAACCTCGCCGACACGCTGCGCACCACCGCGGGCACCCTTCGTGAACGTGAGTCGCTGCACCGCCAAGTGGCGACCCTCTCCGCCGAAGGACGGCTATCGGCGTACATCCTCGTCGCGTTGCCCATCTTCATCTTCATCTACATGACGAAGGTCAACTACGAGTACGTCAGCCTGCTCTGGACGACCACCGTAGGCCTGTTCATGAGCATCGGTGGGCTCCTCGCGCTCGGCGTCGGCATCATCTGGATGCGTCAAGTCGTGAAGATCGAGGTGTGACATGAATGTGAACCCCGTCTACGTCGCCGCTGGACTCATCGCGATCGGTCTGCTCGTCGCCGTGCTCAGCCTCAGCTTCAGCACTGGTGAGCCGCGCGGCGTGGCCAAGTCCCTCATGCTCATCGAGAACTCCGTCGACCGCCGGGATGTGGTGACGACTGACCTGGCCGCGAAGGATCGCCTTGTCGCGCCCATCCTCGAGCGGACGAAGGGTCTCGCGCGAGCCCTCTCTCCCGGCGGCGCCGACGAGCGTTACACCAAGCTCCTCGACCAAGCGGGGAATCCGGAAGGCTGGACGGTCGAGCGCCTCCTCGGCCTCAAGGGGGCGGCCCTACTGATCGGCATCGTCCTGGGCGCCTTCTATGGCAAGTTCCAGCTGCCGAACGCTCTCCTCTTCGCCCTGATCGGCGGCGCCGCACTCTTCTTCCTTCCTGACCTGCTCATGAAGAACGTAGCGCTTCGTCGTCAAGAGGAGACGAGCAAGAGCCTCGCCGACGCGCTCGACATGCTCAGCGTCTGTGTCGAGGCTGGCCAAGGCTTCGACTCTGCGCTCCTCCAGGTTGCCCGCAACGTCGAGGGCCCGATCTCCGGAGAGTTCGCTCGCGTCCTGTCCGAGATCCAGATCGGCAAGTCGCGCGGCGAGGCCTTCAGCTCGATGGGTGACCGCGTCACGCTGCCGGAGGTGAAGAACTTCATCACCGCCCTCGTCCAGGCCGACCGGCTCGGCCTGCCCATCGCCGGTGTGCTGCGCGAGCAGACCGTCAACATGCGCCTCGTCCGTCGCCAGAAGGCGGAGGAGAAGGCCCAGAAGGTCACCATCAAGATCCTCTTCCCGCTGATGTTCTGCATCCTGCCGGCACTCTTCATCGTCATCATCGGCCCCGGCGGCATCCGCATGATGCAGGCCTTCGGCGGCTGATCCCCGTCGTGGCCGTCGTCACGGACTCGAAGGCCCGCGCTGTGCACGACCCCGGGTCGAGCTCGCCGGCGGCGCGACTCGGTTGGCTGCTGCCGGCCCTGGTCCTGGTCCTCTTCGCTCTCAAGCCCCTCGGTCCACTCAAGGACCCCGATGCGTACTGGCACGTCGTGGCGGGTGAGCACCTCGTGCAGACAGGGCAGTTCGTCCTCGACGACCCCTTCGGGGCCGGGACCGAGAAGGTGTGGATCCTCAACCAGTGGCTGCCCGAGGTGCTCATGCACTGGGCCCACGCGGCCTATGGACTCCCCGGTGTGGCGTGGCTGCTGTGCCTCGGATCCTTGCTTGTCGGGGTTACGGTGTATGCCGCCTGCCGACGTCGGTCGTCGGCCCTCGTGTCCGCCCTGGTGCTCGCGGTGACCTTCGTCGCCCTCAGCGGGAGCCTCTCGCCCAGACCGCAGCTCGTGACCTTCGCGCTTGCTGCTGTCACCACCAGCGCATGGCTGCTGACACGCGAGGACCGCCGTGCCCGTTGGTGGCTCGTGCCGTTGAGCTGGCTGTGGGCGTGCAGCCACGGCATGTGGTTCGTCGGTCCCGTCATCGGCGGTCTCGTCGTCGTCGGGATGCTGCTCGAGCGACGTGTCTCCGTGCGGGAGGCTGCGCGGCTCGCACTGGTGCCGGTACTCTCCGTCGCGGTCGCTGCCCTGACGCCGGTGGGGCCGCGACTGTTCACGTCGCCCTTCCAGGTGAGCGGTGTGACCTCGATGATCAGCGAGTGGCAGCCGCCCGGTCTGACGAACGCCGGTCTCCTCGCCGCGCTACTGCTCCTCGCCGTGGTGGTCGCAGCTCAGATGATGCGCGGAGGTGGGGAGTGGACGGTCGCGCTCCTCACGGTCCTGGCTCTGGTCCTCGCTGTCACCTGGTCCCGGACCACCGGGCTGTCCGCGGTCGTGATGGCACCCCTGGCCGCCGCGGCTATCCAGCAGGTGACCCGTCAGACGGACCCCAGCCCTTCCCGTCGCGAGCGACTGGCGGTGCTGGTGTCTGGCGTCGTGAGTCTTTTGCTGGCGGCGGTCCTCTCGCCAACGACGGCGGCCTTTCCGGGGATCGGGCCCAACGGCCTCGACGCCGCGCTCGCCCGGCTCCCTGCAGGCACGGTCGTGTGCAACGACCAGGCTGTAGGCGGCTGGCTCATGCTTCGGCACGCCGGACTGCGTCCGGCTATGGACACGCGCGTCGAGCTCTACACCGGAGAGCGCATCAGGGCCTACCTCGGTTTCATCGCGGCAAAGCCCGGTTGGGAGACCTACCCCCAACTGGTCGGGTGCACGTTTGCCGTCCTCCCCACGGATGCCGCCGTGGTCGCCGCAATGCAGGCAGGACGTGGGTGGGAGGTGGTCGTTAAAGCTGGCGGCTTCGTGCTGCTCAGAGCCTGATGTTGCGACCCCGATTTGCGGAATGGCTCACCCACCAGTGCCTTTTGGTGCACTCTGTCCCCATGCCGGTCAGGGGACAGGGGAAACCAGCGCTTCTCCATGTCCGTCTCGCAGGCCGCGACAACGCCTTGAACGCGCTGCGTCTCATGCTCGCAGCAATGGTGATCCTCGAGCATTCCCGGTCATTCATCCACGGGCCCGGCGGCACTCTGGCCTATGCCGGCGGCTTTGCCGTCGACGGCTTCTTCGCGATCTCCGGCTATCTCATCGCTGGAAGCCGATCTCGAATGGGCATGAAGCCGTACCTCTGGCGGCGTGCGCTACGGCTCATGCCCGCCTTCTGGTCAACTCTGCTGCTCACCGCTCTCGTCATCGCGCCTCTGTCGGCAAGTCTCGACGGCTCGGTCTATTCGTGGAGTGGGGCCGGCCGATACGTCATCGGCAACTCCATGCTTTTCATGCCGGTCCTTGGGATCGGTGACACACCAAGTGGCGGCTACTACGTCGGCTTGTGGAACGCGCCGCTGTGGACGCTTGTGTTCGAGGCGGGCGCCTACCTCTTCTTCGGCCTCATCATCGCCTTCCCCGGGTTCGGCGCAAGGTCCGCGTTGAGCGTGCTGGCATGTCTGTCTGCCTTGGTAGTCGTACAGCAGGCCGCCGGCCTCGCGCCATGGTTCAACCCTGACTTCGCCCGACTCTGGTCGTTCTTCGCAGCCGGGGTGCTGCTCTGGTTCGTTCGGGAATGGATGCCGTCCACTCCGTGGCTCGTGATTGCCGCCTCTGGTGCGGTCACCTTGATGCTCGCAACGAGTCACGCGCTCTACCTCGCTCTGGCGCCGGTCCCGTTGACCTTCGTCCTCTTGTGGCTCGGAGCCCGACTCCCCATCCGAAGCGGTGCGCGCAACGACATCTCGTACGGCATGTACTTGTTGGGTTGTCCACTTCAACAGCTGATGATCTCGGCTGGCGTCGCAGCGGCCGTCGGGGCGGCGTGGTTCGCGGTGCTCTCCGTCGCCGTGACGGTGCCTGTCGCCTGGGCGTCATGGCTGCTCGTCGAGCGGCCGTCGATGCGGCTTCGTCGGCTCGTCCCGGTGGTCGCGCACCCCACTGCCGTCGTCCCGGTCGAAGCGGTCGCTTCCGCTCGCTAGGGCCGCACCCCTGCCGTCGCACCTGGAGGCGCCGCACCGTCAGCGGTGCGGTCCAGTCGTCCCCCATGAGCCGACCCCACGAGATGGTCGGGGCCGCGCGGGCCGGAGCGGACGGCATACGCCATCGCTCAGTCGAGATCCTGCATGGCGACCCACCACGCGGCGGCCGCGGCACGGCCGCGGCGCCCCGACTGCTCGTAGACGGAGCTGAGGTGCTTGCGCACCGTGCGCTCGGTGATGCCGAGCCGGCGGGCGATGCGCAGGTTGGTCCACCCGGCGGCGGCGAGGGCCAGCACCTCGCCCTCGCGTCGGGTGGGACGGTACGCGGCGCAGAGGGCCGTCACGGGCTCGTGGACCAGATCGACAGTGCCGCTCGGCAGCGACGGTCGCTCACCGCGCAGCGCCGCCGTCGTCTCGTCGAGCGCGGCCCGGAAGGCCAGTGCCGCCCCCAGCGGGCGCTGGATCGCCTCCAGCAGGTGCAGGTCCTCCGTCCTGAAGTCGACAGCGGCCCGGTGTGCACCGAGGAACACGACGTCGGTCGGGGAGCTGTGCAGCATGACCGCCACGGGATACCGCCCACCGACGTGCCCGTGCATCCGCGCGTAGACCTCCGTGTGCCAGAAGTCCCTGATGGGGACGAGGTCGCTCACCCGAACCGCGCCCGAGGTCGAGAGCAGGGGGATCGCCGGGTGCTGGTCGGCGACCTCCGCCGCAAGGCGGCCCATCTCGGCCGTGATCGGCGCCGAACCGGCGACCTGCACCGTCACGTCGACGCCCTGTGCGGTCCGACGGAGACGCGTGAGCCCCACGCCCGCGTCGGCCCGGAGGACCTCGACGACGACGGGTAGCAACGGCGCCAGCGACTCTCCCCGCGCGGCGGCCACCGCAAGGTCTCGCGCCGCGCTCGCGGCTGCCACCTCACGACTCTGCGACACGTCTCCTCCTCGAACGGGGACGGTCCCGTGACAGCCTTCTCCCGAAGCCCTGCGAAGAGCCGACCGAGGCCGCGGTCAAGGTGTCCGAAACGACACTCGACGCGCGACCACGTCGGCCTTCAGAATGGCACGACAGGGGTGGGGGCCGGACGAGTTCGTGGAGGTTCGCCGTCGTCAGGGAGGACGTGGCGCGCCGGCCAGGAGCTGACGGAACGGCAGGGTGTGCTGGCCGACAGGGGGGAGCACACCGTGCGCCGTCGGGAGTGCCTCGAGGACGAGCGGGGTCAGTCGCGCGGGCCCTTGCGGTAGGGCTTGGACTGCGTCGGCCGGCTGCCCCGCTCCTGCGACTCGCTCAGCTCGATGAGCTGACCCGAGATGCGCGTCGAGCGCAGCTTGTCCCAGGTGCCGGGCGGCAGGGTGGCCGGCAGCTCGACGAGGGAGTGGTCGGCGCGGATGTCGATGTGCCCGAAGTCCTGCCGGCCGAGGCCGCCCTCGTTGGCGAGGGCGCCGACGATCTGTCGCGGCTCGACCTTGTGGCGGCGACCGACGGCGATCCGGTACGTCGCCATCGGGCCGGACGTGCCGCGGCGCGGACCTCGGTCGGCCCGGTCCCCCCGGTCACCGCGGTCGCCGCGAACCGGTCGACCTCCGCGGTCGCCGCGGTCGTCACGACGGTCGCGCGACCCGCGGTCGTCGAACGTCCGCGCGGGACGGACCGGCTCGGGGTCTAGGAGCATCGGCTCGTCGCCCTGGAGCACGACGGCCAGGGCAGCCGCGACGTCGGCCTCGGGCACGTTGTGCTCGCCGACGTAGTGCGCGATGACGTCGCGGAAGAAGTCGACCTTGTCGGTCGCCAGCGCCTCGGTGATGGCGTCGTCGAAGCGCGTCAGACGCGTCGCGTTGATGTCGTCGACGCTGGGCATGGTCATCGGCGTGAGCGACTGGCGGGTCGCCTTCTCGATGGCCTTGAGCAGGTGGCGCTCACGCGGCGTGACGAACGAGATCGCGTCGCCGCTGCGGCCGGCGCGACCGGTGCGGCCGATGCGGTGCACGTAGGACTCGGTGTCGGTCGGGATGTCGTAGTTGACGACGTGGCTGATGCGCTCGACGTCGAGCCCCCGGGCGGCGACGTCGGTGGCGACGAGGATGTCGAGCTTGCCCGACTTCAGCTGGTCGACGGTGCGCTCACGCTGGTTCTGCGCGATGTCGCCGTTGATCGCCATGGCTGAGAAGCCTCGGGCCCGGAGCTTCTCCGCGAGCGTCTCGGTCTCGTTCTTCGTGCGGACGAAGACGATCATCCCCTCGAAGTTCTCGACCTCGAGGATGCGGGTCAGCGCGTCGACCTTCTGCGGGTAGCTCACCGTGAGGTAGCGCTGCGTGATGTTCGGCGCCGTCGAGGTCGTCGTCTTGACGGTGATCTCGACCGGGTCCTGGAGGTACTTCTTCGAGATGCGCCGGATCTGCGCCGGCATCGTCGCGGAGAAGAGCGCGACGTGCTTGTCGTCGGGGGTGTCGGCCAGGATCGTCTCGACGTCGTCGGCGAAGCCCATCTTGAGCATCTCGTCCGCCTCGTCGAGCACGAGGAAGCGCAGCTCGCTCAGGTCGAGCGTGCCCTTCTCGAGGTGGTCCATGATGCGGCCCGGGGTGCCGACGACGATGTGGACGCCGCGGCGCAGCGCGCTCAGCTGGACGCCGTAGGCCTGCCCGCCGTAGACGGGCAGCACGTGGACGCCCCGGAGGTGGGCGGCATACCGCTCGAAGGCCTCGCAGACCTGCAGGGCGAGCTCACGCGTCGGCGCGAGGACCAGCGCCTGCGGCTTCTTCTGCTTGAGGTCGAGCCGGCTGAGGATCGGCAGCGCGAACGCCGCCGTCTTGCCCGTGCCGGTCTGGGCGAGCCCGACGACGTGGCGGCCGTCGAGCAGGGCCGGGATCGTCGCCTCCTGGATCGGAGACGGGTACTCGTAGCCCACGTCACGCAGCGCCTTGAGGACCTTGTCGTCGAGGCCGAGGTCGGCGAACGAGACCCGGTCGGGCTCTGGGGCGACGGCACCTGCCTCGCCCTCAGGGGCATCGGTCTCGGGTGCTTCGGACTCCAGGCTGCGCTCGCTCACCCCCTGACGGTAGTGCCTCGGAGGGGGTGTGCGACACGCGATGCGGGGTCCCGGCGGGTGCGTCAGGCCGGCAGCGGGAAGACGTCGGCGATCCGGCAGGCGCCACCACCGCCCGTGATCGGCGGCGTCGAGCGGCGACCGCTGCAGATGGTGACGGGCCGCGAGCCGCCGACCAGGGGCGAGCAGTCGCAGCGGTAGCGGCTGTAGGTCACGCAGATCTCGCTGTTCGAGCTCGTACCGCTCGCCGCGCCGTCCGTGTAGAGCAGCACCCGCTGCGTGCCGGCACCGCTCGGGGTGCACCACTGGTGGTTCGACGGGGCGCTGCCGCACGGAGCGCAGGCGCAGACGCCGCTCTTGACCGCGACGGCGAAGCGCGGCTCGACGATGCCGTCGACCGTCACGCCGGTGATCACGGTGACGGTGTTGTCCGCGCTACCCGCGCTCGTGGCGACGAGCTCGAAGACGTAGCCCTTGTAGGTGTCCGAGGAGCCGCCCGGGAGCTTGCAGGCGGAGCCGGTGAAGGTGAGCGGAGCGACGGAGGCCGCCACGACCGGAGCCGGTGCGGCGACGAGCACGGCCGGCATCGTCCAGGCAGCGCCCTTGACGACCGTGCGTCGGGTCGGGCTGTGAGACGCGTCGGCGTCGTGGTGCGACATGCATCCTCCGGGGTGGTGGCGGGCTGCCGCGTCCCGGGCTGTTGCAGGAACGACACGTATGCCCTGTATGCCCCGCTTTGTATCACCGGATCCGGAGGCTCGTCGGCGAAACGGCCGCGAAAGCCCGCCCTACCCGCCGACCTCGGGAGGGCGGCATACGCCACCGGGACGGCAGTCCCCGACGCCGGCCCCGACGGCGGCCCGACGTCGACCCCGACGTCGACCCGCGTCAGTCGGTGGGGAAGAGCTCGTCGGCGATGTTGCGCAGTGCCTGGGTCGACCCGGAGACCGGGGTGTCGAGGCCGCGCGTGCCGCCACCCTCCGGTGACCTCTCCACACCGCCGAGCTCGCCACCGGCCGGCTCGGGCTCGGTGAGGGAGCGCACGGCTCGCGCAAGGATGTGGCCCTTGGTGGCTGCGGCCTCGGCGCGCGAACGCTCCTGTGCTGCAACGTCCTTCGCCGTGTCGGCGCGGTCCTTCTCGAGCGTCGCCACCTGCTTCGCCTCGTCGGCGTGCTTCTGCGCCTCCTGCGCCTCGCCTCGGTGCACCTCGCGGCCGAAGAGCCATCCGACGGCGGTGAAGGCGAGCGCCTCGACGCCCAGCAGCACGTAGACCGACCTGCTCCAGTCGGTCTCGGGCAGGCTGTCGTCGGCGCGGACGAAGGCGAGCAGGACGAAGCCGACGTACGCCATCACGATCGCGATGGCGGCCCAGAAGAGCCAGCGCCAGCTCGCGCCGCTCGCCGACGCGCTGGAGGGAGGCGTCGGTGCCGGCCCAGGCGTCGGCGTCGGTGTCGGCTCCGCCGGGTTGGGCACAGGGTCGGGCTTCGGGTCGGGCTTCGGCTTGGTGGGCATGACGTCCCCTCTCGTGTGATGCGGCCGCTCGTCAGCGCTCAGCTGTCGGCGTTGTAGTCGAACGACGGACGGTCGGCCTCGCCCTGCCAGTACTTCTTCAGCGACTCGCGCAGGTCCAGGTCGTCGGGAAGGGCCCTGACGGCCTCGGCCAGCGCATGGCCCTGCACCGCCGACGACAGGTCGCCGACGTCGGGAGCGGGCTCGTCCTCGTCGAGTCCTCGGTCGGTCGGCCCGATGGTCGGGTCGCTCTCGATCGTCCTGCGGATGTTGTCCTGGATGACGTCGAGGGTGCTCGCGTCGTGGCCGGACGCGTCGTCGCCGGCCGAGGTCACGCCGACGTGGAGGGAGGCGTCGGCGAGCAGGCTCGGCACGGCGTCCCCGAGCTCCGCGGCGAGCTCGCGCACGAGACCGGGGTGGCTCGCCTTGTCCTGCTCGGTGAGCCCGGCCGCCTCGGCGATGAGCTCGCCGCGGAGACGGCGGGTCGCCGACTGGGACCCGAGCCCTCCCTGGCGCCGGACCATCCGCAGGACGCCGACGCCGGCCGTCAGCGCCGCGGAGCGCGCCCCGAAGTCCGTCGCGCTCTCCCGGGCGTCGACGAAGAGCCGAGCCGCCCGCTCCAGGTCGCCGGCGTCCTCGGCCACGCGACCGCCGACGATGCACAGCTCGATGTAGTCGAGCGAGAGGGGACGCTCCTCGGCAGCGCGCACGGCCGCGTCGACCTCGGCCATCGCCTCCTCGTGACGGCCGAGCGTGGCCAG
This sequence comes from Terrabacter sp. LjRoot27, assembly GCF_964254175.1. Classification (NCBI taxonomy): domain Bacteria; kingdom Bacillati; phylum Actinomycetota; class Actinomycetes; order Micrococcales; family Intrasporangiaceae; genus Terrabacter; species Terrabacter sp. LjRoot27. The sequence continues at coordinate 3,862,028 of NZ_CAXUSS020000001.1, read as the reverse complement.
CGCCTCGATGCGCAGCCGGCTGACCTCGACGAGACGCGGCTGGCGGTCGTCGGCGGCGAGGAGGTCCCAGGCGGACGCCGGGCGACCGGAGTCGAGCAGTGACCTCGCCTGCTTCGTGGCCTGCCGTGCCCAGGCCGTGTAGTCGGCCTCGGCGAGGTCGGCGGCGTCGACCTCGAGGCGCAGCTTGCCGGCGAGGTAGACCCGCGACGACGGCGGCAGCTCGCTCATCGCGGGCTCGAGGAAGGGCCCGGCGCCCCGGTCCCAGTGCGCGTCGAGCGTCGACGACGCCTGGCCGAGCATGAGCCGGTGGTAGAGGCCCTCGATGCGGTCGTCGGTGTCGGACCGGGCGCCGTAGAAGGCGACAGCACGGCGGTGGATCTCGGCGACCCGTTCCGGGCTCTCCGCGTCGAGCAGCGGCAGCATCTCCTGACGCACGTCGGCGCGGTGCACGAGCACCCCGGGCCTGGACTCGGTGACGAGCGAGACTTCCCTGCGCAGCATCTCGAAGAGCTCGGCCGCCTGGGCCGGCTGCAGCTCGCCGAGCCCGCACGGCACCGCGAGCACGTCGCTGATGACCTCGGGGGTGATCTGCCGGACGACGAGCCCGGGGTTGGCGAGCGGCCGGATCGGGCGCGCCACGTGGTCGAGGATCCGGCGGTAGAGCACGCCCTGCACCTGCTCCGCCCGGAGGTCGAAGAGCAGCCGGCGACGCCCACGTTTCGTCGCGAGCACTGCAGGGCCCTCGCGGCGCATGAGGTCGGCGGCGAGCCGCAGGCTCAGCGGGTTGCCCGAGACCTGCTCGACGACGGAGTCGACGAGAGCGTCCGTCACGGCGAGGTCGGCCACGGCCCGGCGCAGGAACTGCTTCGCCTGGGCGTCGTCGAGCCCGTTGAGCCGCCGGTTCTCGACCTGGAGCTCGGTCACCTCGGCCCGGCCCGCGACGACCACCCGCAGCGACGGCAGCTGGCGCTGCAGGCTCTGCAGCGTGCGGTTGAGGCGGCCCAGCGTCGAGCGGCGCCGCCGCTGCGCCACCTCGAACGTGTCGAGCACGACGAGCACCGGCTTGCTGCCCCACGCGCGCCGCAGCCGCTGGCTCAGCTCCATGAGGAACGCGTCCTCGTCGAGGTGTCGACGCACCATGTCCTTGGTGCCGAGCCCCCGCGAGCTCGACGTCTCGCGCTGCAGTGCCGCCTCCGCCTCGACGACGGCGACGATCTCCCGGCGCAGCTCACCCAGCGGCCCGGCGAGGTCGGCCGACTGGAGAGCGAGCTGACGGCATACCTCCGCGATGAGCCCGATCGGGAACTCCGGGTCGAGCTCGGCCCGCTCGAAGCTGAGGTATGCGAAGGGCATCGGCGGGCGCGCGTCCGTCCCCTCGATGTGGTCGAGCACGAAGGTCGCGAGGAGGGTCGACTTGCCGACGCCGCCGGGGCCGTGGAGGGCCAGGGGGAGGCCTCCCGGGCCACCCATGACGTGCGCCTCGAGCCGGGCGAGCTCGTCCTCGCGTCCGACGAAGTCCGGAGTGGACACCGCGCGCAGCGGCGTGAGGACGTTGGCGAGGTCGAGGGCCGACTGGACGTCGGCGGAGCCGGGCAGGTCGAGACCGAGCCCCTCCAGCCAGACGGCCGCCTTGAGTATGCCGGTCAGCTCGGCCGGCGTGAGCGCCCGGAGCGTCGTGTCCCCCTGGATCAGGCGCACGGCCATCCGGTGGGTCACGTCGTCCGGCGCGGGCGCCACCGCCCACCGTCCGCGCGTCAGCTCGACGGCCCGGTCGGGGCCGAGCGACCGCAGGACCTCGGCGCGCACCTCGGGCCGGAGGCGCCACGCGCCCCCGCCGGCCCTCGTGGTGACGAGCTCGCAGTCGCTGCCGATGAAGCCGTCGATCTCCTTGTGGCGCGGGGTCTCTCGCGTCGTACGACCCTCGAGGGAGTCGACGGTGAAGTAGTCGAGCAGTGCCACCCGCTCACGCAGTCGCTGCCGGGCGGGGTCCGGGGCGGCTGCCTCACCGGTCCGGCCCGTCGGCGCAGGCTCGACGTCCCGCGTCGACGACGGTGGCTCGGGTTCCCACGGGGCGGGCGGCGCGGCGGCCCGCGAACTCGGGGCTGACGGTGCCGACCGTGCCGACGCGCGCTGGGCCAGGCGGGCACGGACGTCCGCGGCCGAGACGACGGGAGTCCGCCCGGACGGAGGCCCGCTCACGGGAGTGGCCCGAACACGTCGAGACAGAGGGCGAACGCACTCGGACCGAGCTCGACCAGCTGGCGGTCCGCGACGGGGCCGCCGTCGCTGACCAGCTCGTCGAAGACGGCGTCGACGGCGTCGGCATCCGGTGGGATGCCCTGTGCCCGGGTCGCGTAGGCGCGGATGAACGCCTTGACGTCGTCGTCGCCGGGGTGGCGGAGGGGCTCGACGAGTGCCTGGTCCGGCTCCGAGAGGGGGTCGTCGTAGCCGAGCACGATGACGCGCACCGGCCCGAGGTCCCGGGACGCGGCCGACTGCGCCAGCTCCATGACGAGCTGGAGCGCCGCGGCCGTGGCCGTCGTCGGGTCGAACCCGTCGAAGACGAGCCAGCAGTCCTCGAGGTCACCCTTGGCGGCCACCTCGGCCACGAGCCAGTCCTTGAAGAGCCAGACGACGGTCTGCGGCTGGGCGGTCGGGTCGAAGTTCGGTGCGGGCTCGCCGACGACGAAGCGTGCGACCGTGTCGGCCAGCTCGCGGACGTCGATCGGGCTGCCGGCGCGGCGGGCGGCGTCGACGGGGCTGACCCTGGCCTTCGTGCCGTTCGGTGGCAGGGCGTTCTCGGAGACGTAGCGGATGAACTGCCGGGTGTAGGTCTTGCCGGCACCGGTGGGGCCCTTGACGAGCAGCGCACGCCGACCGCCGGGACCGAGCATCCGCTTCACGTGGCCGCGCAGGTCGGTGCGGTCGATGAGCGGCACGTCGTTCCAGAGGACCGCGGCGGTGAACATCGCCCCGACGGCCTCGGCGACGGTGGCCGCGGCTCCGGCCACGGCTCCGGCCGCGGCCGGCTGTTGCGCCTGACCCGCCAGACCCGGCTGCCCCGCCTGCCCTGTCTGGGGCGGGATCTCGACGACCTCGTGGTCCGTCGGCTCGGCCGCGAGGTCCTGGAAGATCCGGTCGGCGCCGGCGTCCTTGGAGATGGCGATGAAGAGCAGGCGCAGCCGTTGCTGCTTCCATGCCGTCTCGAGGACGTCGATCCACAGCTGCGACGCCTTCTGGTCCCAGAAGATCTGGTCGCGCTGGACGCCGGCTGCCAGGGCCAGCTCCTGGATCGGCTGCTTCTCGAAGTAGCGCGACCCGAGCCGCTCCACGACGTACTGCCCGGCGGGGGTGCCGGGGTCGAACTGGTGGTCGAGGTAGCCCATGGTCAGCCCGCCCCCTCCAGGACGACGCCCGCGGCCGCAAGGCCCTCCACGACGCGATCGATGCGGACGCCCTGGTTGTAGATGCGTCGTCGACCGCCCACGACGTCCGTCTCCCACCGGTGGTGCAGGCCCACGAGGCGCCACTGCTCGTCGAAGACCGGTGAGCCGGACGAGCCGCCCTCGGTGTCGGTGAGGTAGCCGATCCGGTCGTCGTCGACCTTGACCACGGTGTTGTGCACCATCCCGATCTGCTTCACCCGCCCGTCGGGGTGCTGGATGATGTAGACCCGGTCCGCGACCGCGGGCTTCGGTGCCCCCGTGAGCGTGATCGGGCGGGCTTGTACCGGAAGGGGACTCACGGCCCTGACCACGGCCCAGTCGTGGTCCTTGCTGCCCACGATCGAGCTCTGGTCGCAGACGATGACCTGTGGGTCGCGGGTCGCCCCGGCGAACGACCGCTCGTAGCCGTACCACGCCTCCACTGTCCTGGCCGGACCCTGCTCGTCGAAGAGGACGTGGTGGTTGGTGAGGAGGAGGTCGTCCGAGATGCGGAATCCCGTTCCGTTGTAACGCTCCTTGTCGTTCAGCGTGACGACGAGCTTGACGACGGACGGGCTGATCTCGATGCCGCGCTCGAGGAACGACACGTCGAGCAGGGTCGACTGGGCCCCGATCTGGCGCTCGAGGCCGTCGGGGGTGGGGTCGCTCTTCCACACGATCGGCTCGTCCGGAGGAGGGGCCTCGGCGCTCGGCGTCGCTGCCAGCGTGTCGGCGAGGAGCGCCTCGAGCGTGGGCCGGATCGCGGCCGAGTTCGGCTCCCGGATGACCGCAGCCATGAGGACCCTGAGGCGGTCCTGCCTGCGGGCGACGTCGAGGAGCTCCTGCCACGCCGCGGCCGTCGGCTGCTGGAGGTTGACGTAGGCCTCGGAGATGCCGGACTTGCGCAGGACCATGCGCACGTCGCCCGCCGTCGGGAACGTCTGGATGAGGGCGGTCTCCAGCTGCTGGACCTTCGGGTCGGAGAAGTCGAGCGGGAGCGTGTCGAGGAAATGGGTCATGGCGCGACCTCTGCCGGCCCGCGCAGCTGTGTGCCCATCACAACCGCCTTCCCATACCTGGCGCCCATCCAGTCAAGCACCGGGCGCACGTCCCTCGAGGCGAATTGCCCGAACCGCCCCGCCGTCACGGGAGTCCGCGGCCCTGCGTGACGGTGGCGGACGGCATACGACGTGGTGTTCCGGTGCCCGTGTCAGACGGAGGGTGTGCGGCGGCGTCTGATACCGGCGTCTGACATCGGCGTCCGGTGCCGGGACGACGACGGGGGCCGCCCGGGATGGGCGGCCCCCGTCGGGGAGTGCGGGTGCTGGGCTCAAGCGGTGGCGCCGACGGGCTCCTCGACCTTGGCGGCCAGCGCGTCGAGGAGGGCGCCGAGCTCGGCGCGGCGCTCGTCGGTGACGTCGAGCTCACCGGCGGGGGAGACGTCCTGGGTGAAGACGAGACCGGTCGAGCCGACGACGTCGGCCTTGACGTGGGCGAGGACCTTCGCGAGGTCGGCGGTGGCGTCGCTCGCGCCGCTCCAGCCGTAGCCGACGAGCGCGATGGGCTTGGCGTCCCACTCGGCGAAGAGGTAGTCGATGGCGTTCTTGATCGGGGCCGGGAAGCTGCGGTTGTACTGCGGCGTCACGACGACGATGGCGTCGGACTCGAAGACCTTGGAGGCCCAGTCCTTCGTGTGCGGCTTGGCGTAGTTGCCGTTGCGCGGCATGTCCTCCTCGTCGAAGAAGGGCAGCGACGACAGGTCGAGCAGCTCGGCCTCCCACTCGCTCGCGGGCGCCTGCGAGGCGACCCACTCGGCGACCTTCGGCCCGATGCGGCCGGGACGGGTGGAGGACACGACGATTCGAAGTTGCTTCACGTTTCAACCAACTACCACAGCCGGCTGGGCATTCCGGGAGGGCCCGTGCTGGGCGTGTGGCTGGGCTCACACCCAGATCGCGTATGCCGTCCGCTTCGTGGAGCGGTCGGCTCAGTGCTCCGCCACCCACTTCTCGAGCGCGGCGACGCGGGACTCGAGGTCGGCCTTGGCGTGCTCGGCGAGCATGGCTGAGAGGCGAGTCTCGAGTGCCGAGCCCCCTGCACCCGGTGAGCTCGGCGCGGCCGATGAGCCCGATGCAGCCGGGGCGGCGGCTGGCGCCGTCGTGGCGCCGGCGCCTGCCGGGCTGCCGGACAGGCCGTGGCGCACGTACGTGCGCGCCAGGGTGGAGGGGCCGACGCCGATCTCCGTGGCCCGCGCGATGAGGGCCTCGAGCTCCTCGGCGGTCAGGCGGACCGAGAGGACCTTGGTGCGGTCGGTTCCCGTGGTCGGGCTGGGCATGGTGGCTCCTTGCGCGGTGACGATGTCATGCATTGTCAGTGGTCGACTCTACAGTGAGGACATGAGCACAGCAGCCACCCACGAGCCCCGCCCGCCGGCGCCGGCGCAGCACGGCGCTGCGGCTCGCGCCCGCCTGCGGTCCGTCGGCTCGGGTGCTGCTGAGGGCTCCGAGGGGGCCGGACGGTTCGATGACGCTGCCGGGTCGGTCGAGGAGCTGGGTCTGGTCGGCGTGCTGTCGTCGATGGCCGAGACGTTGCGGGCGTTGACCCGGGACTTCCCGACGTGGTCGCTGCCCGAGTCGCAGGTCGGTGAGGCCGTCGGCCACGCCCAGGCCGTGCGCGAGCTGAGCCAGACCCTGACGGCCGTTCTGGCTCGTGAGGCCGACTCCCGCGGCCTCGGGTCCGACGACGGGCTGAGCCGCGCCGACTGGCTGCGCGCACAGGCCGGTGCCGGCGTGGGCGGCGGGGTGCTGGACGGGCAGGGCGCGGCGGCGGTGACCCGCGTCGGTGCGGCGATGAACGAGCCCCGCTGGGCGCGCCTCGCCGAGCGGGTCGCGGCCGCCGAGGTCCCCGTCGCGCACGCGGCAGCCATCGTCCGCTTCCACGACGACGTCGCCCGGATCGCCGACCCCGAGCACCTGTCGGGCATCCTCGACTCGATGGTCGAGGCCTGCGACGCGCTCACCGGGCGCGAGCTGGGCCGGCTCATCGCCCACGCCCGCGCAGCGTTGAAGCCACCGGCCGAGCTCGAGGCCGAGGAGGAGGGGCTCCGGCTCGGGCGCGCGTTCCGCAAGGTCCGCTCGTGTGCCGGGTTCACCGTCTTCGAGCTGCGCCTGGACCCTGAAGGTGCCGCGATCGTCGAGGCCGCCATCGACCGGCTGTCCAGACCTCGGCCAGAGCTCATCTCCAGCACGCACCTCGCCCCCCGTCCGACGCTCGGGCTGAACCCGGACCTCGACGCCCATCCCGCGCTCGGGCTGTACCCGGACCGCGCCGCCCATCCTGCGCTCGGCCTGGACCCGGATCTCGACGCCCATCCTGCGCGAGGGCAGGGGCGCCGAGACCGTGCAGGCACGGCCGACGTCGACCCGCGCACCCCGGCGGCACGTCGGGCCGATGCGCTGCTCGAGATCATCGGCCGCGGCGTCGCCTCTCCCGAGGGCGTGACCCGGTCCCCGCGGACGACGCTGGTCGTCACGATGTCCCTCGACGCGCTCATGGATGATCTGAGGGGCGTCGGTCTCCTCGACACCGACGCCGCCCTCTCGCCCGGCGCGGTGCGGAGGCTCGCCTGCGAGGCCGGGATCGTCCCCATGGTCCTGGGAGGCCCGTCCGAGGTGCTCGACCTCGGCTACACGCGACGACTCTTCAGCCCCGCGCAGCGTCGGGCCCTGGCCGTCCGTGACGGCGGCTGCAGCTATCCCGGCTGCACCGTCCCGCCGATGTGGTGCGAGGCCCACCACGTCACCCACTGGCTCCACGGCGGACCCACCGATGTGTGCAACGGGGCTCTGCTCTGCGGTCGGCACCACACCGTCGTCCACCGGCGCGGACTCACGGCCACCGTCAGCCCCACCGGCGTCACCTGGCACCTCTAGCTGCCCCGCCCCACACCCCGGCCACGACGCCGGGGCCAGGGGCCTGCCGTGGGTGGGAGGTGCACGGGTCGGCGCGGGTGGCATGAACCGACGCGCCCGGGAGTGGTGCCTGGGTGATGGTCCAGCGGGGGGCCTAGCGGGAGGCGAAGAACGCCTTTGCCGACGCCGAGTTGAGGGCCACCAGGATGACGATCGCCATGAGTCCGCTGCTGACGGCCTGGATCTGGGCGGAGCCGGTCGACTGCCACGCCGCCCAGATGCTCACGAGCAGGCTCAGCACGGTGAACACGTTGGTGATGAGGCGGGATCCGTCGTTGCCGTTGGCCAGGCCCGAGGCGACCGCGAGGTAGACCAGGCCGATGACGAGGACCACGATGCCGAGGACGAGCAGGGTCGTCGCCCCCGCCTTGGCCGCGCGCTCCACCTCACTGCTGTTGCGCGTCAGGATGAGGATGATGCCGCCCGCGATCGACAGCAGGCCGTTGAGGATGGCGAGGACGACGACCAGAGTGACTCCGCCGGGTCGTCGCGTGGGCTGACTGGTCACGGCATTTCCTCCTGCGCTGCGGGGACGAGCGGATGGCCTCACGCTAGCTTGCCGACCCCGGGAAGAAGCGCACGTGATGTTCAGTCGTGTCGCAGATCGAAGGCGCGCAGGTCACGTGTCGCCATGAGATGCGCCCGCCTCGCCGGGTGGCGAGGCGGGCGGCATACGTGCTCGGGGCCGGCAGGACGGCCCGGGTGGGGTCAGTCCTTCGTCATGCCCGTCTTGATGAGTTCCATGACCGAGCTGTCGGCGAGGGTCGTCACGTCGCCGACCTCGCGGCCCTCGGCCACGTCGCGCAGCAGGCGGCGCATGATCTTGCCGGAGCGGGTCTTGGGCAGCTCGCTGACGATCATGATCGAGCGCGGCTTCGCGATCGGGCCGATCTCCTTGGCCACGTGGTTGCGCAGCTCCTGGACGAGGTCCTTGCCCTCACCGGGCTCGTCGGCCTCCTCGACGAACTCCTGGCGGAGGATGACGAACGCGCACACGGCCTGGCCCGTCGTCTCGTCGTTGGCGCCGACGACCGCGGCCTCGGCGACCTTCGGGTGCGACACGAGCGCCGACTCGATCTCGGCCGTCGACAGGCGGTGGCCCGAGACGTTCATGACGTCGTCGACGCGGCCGAGGAGCCAGATGTTGCCGTCGGCGTCGTACTTCGCGCCGTCGCCGGCGAAGTAGTACTTCTCGCCGAACCGCGACCAGTACGTCTCCTTGTAGCGCTCCGGGTCGCCCCAGATGCCGCGCAGCATCGACGGCCACGGCTTCGTCAGCACGAGGTAGCCGACCTGCTCGGGCGTCGTGAACGGCTTGCCCTCGTCGTCGAGGATCTCGGCGCTGATGCCGGGGATCGGCTTCTGCGCCGAGCCGGGCTCGAGCGTCGTGACGCCGGGCAGCGGGCTGATCATGATGGCGCCGGTCTCGGTCTGCCACCACGTGTCGACGATCGGGGCGCGGCCGCCGCCGATGTGCTTGTGGTACCAGAGCCACGCCTCGGGGTTGATCGGCTCGCCGACCGACCCGAGCAGGCGCAGCGAGCTCATGTCGAACTTCGCCGGGATGTCGGCGCCCCACTTCATGAAGGTGCGCACGGCGGTCGGGGCGGTGTAGAGGATCGTGACCTTGTAGTCCTGGATGATCTCCCACCAGCGGCCCTGGTGCGGGGTGTCCGGGGTGCCCTCGTACATCACCTGCGTGACACCGTTCGTGAGCGGCCCGTAGACGATGTAGGAGTGCCCGGTGACCCAGCCGATGTCGGCGGTGCACCAGTAGACGTCGGTGTCACGGTGCACGTCGTGGACGACGGCGTTCGTGTAGGCCGCCTGTGTCAGGTAGCCGCCGGTCGTGTGGAAGATGCCCTTCGGCTTCCCGGTCGTGCCTGAGGTGTAGAGGATGAAGAGCGGGTGCTCGGCCTCGAACGGCTGCGCCTCGTGCGTCGGGTCGGCCTTCTCGAGCGCCTCGTGCCACCAGACGTCGCGGTCGTTCCACGCGATGTCCTGGCCGGTGCGCTTGACGACGAGCACGTGCTCGACCGACGTGTCGTCGTGGTCGAGGGCCGCGTCGACGGCCGGCTTGAGGGCCGACGGGGCACCGCGGCGGTAGCCACCGTCGGACGTGATGACGACCTTGGCCTTGGCGTCGTCGATGCGCGAGTGCAGCGCCTCGGCCGAAAAACCGCCGAAGACGACCGAGTGCGGGGCGCCGAGACGGGCGCAGGCGAGCATCGCCACGGCGGCCTCGGGGATCATCGGCAGGTAGATCGCGACGGTGTCGCCCTTGCCGACGCCGAGGTCGGCGAGGGCGTTGGCCGCACGCTGCACCTCGGCGTGGAGGTCGGCGTAGGTGATGTCGCGGGTGTCGCCCTCGGGCTCACCGACGAAGTGGATGGCGACCTTGTCGCCGCGCCCGGCCTCGACGTGGCGGTCGACGGCGTTGACGCACGCGTTGAGCTCGCCGTCGGCGAACCACTTCGCGAAGGGCGGGTTGCTCCAGTCGAGCGACTGCGTGAACGGGGTGCTCCACGTGAGGTAGGTGCGGGCCTGCTCGGCCCAGAAGCCCTCGTGGTCGGCGTCCGCCTGGTCGTAGAGGTCGGCCGTGCCGTTCGCCTGCGCGGCGAACTCGGGCGGCGGTGGGAAGGTCAGTCCCTCATGGACGAGGTTCTCGAGCGGCTCTTCGCTCACGGTGTCACCCTTTCGCATCGACGATGGTGCGGTCGCGCCGCCCGCGCACGTGTCGGCGGGGGCGTCGTGGTTGATGCACAACTCAAACGCAGGCTAGTTCGCGCTTCAAGGGCCGAGTGAGGCGGGTCTCACCGCTACCGACGAGTAGCCCGCCGAGCGGTCTCGCTCCGAGGACGAGCGGTCGGGCCACGCGCGCACCCGACGCGAGCGGACGGCATACGCCATCTCGCCCCAACGCTTCACCTGAGGTTCTCCGGGTGGTGGGCCGCGCCGCCCGCAGAGTGACGAATGTGGACGACATGGACACGACTCCCCAGCTGCCCTCTCGCCGAACCCTGCTCCGCGGTGGCCTCGCCACCGGGACCGTCGCCCTCGCGGGGGCCGGCGTCGTCCTCGACAGCCGACCCAGCGCGGCCGCCGTCGTCCCGGCGGCCAACCCCTTCACCCTCGGCGTCGCCAGCGGCGACCCCGAGCCCGACGGCTTCGTCCTCTGGACCCGCCTCGCCCTCGACCCGCTCGCCGCCGACGGGCTCGGTGGTATGCCGTCCGCCACCTACCAGCTGAACTGGCAGGTCGCGTCGGACGACCGTTTCGCCGACGTCGTCAAGGCGGGATCGGTTGCTGCACAGCCCGGTTGGGCGCACTCCGTGCACGTCGAGGTGCACGGCCTGCGTCCGGGCCGCGAGTACTTCTACCGCTTCCGCCTGGGCCGCCACCTCTCCGAGGCGGGTCGCGCGGTCACGGCACCCAACCCGTGGGAGACGCCGTCGGCGCTCGCCATGGCGTTCGTGTCGTGCTCGAACCTGCCTGCCGGCTGGTTCACGGCGTACGGCCGCCTCGCGGAGGAGCGGCCCGACGTCATCCTCCACCTCGGGGACTACCAGTACGAGGGCGGCGGCAACGGCATCGGCCGCAACCACGCCGGTCCGGAGACGACGACGCTCGCCGGCTACCGGCAGCGCTACGCGCAGTACAAGAGCGACCCCGACCTGCAGGCCGCGCACGCCGCCGCGCCGTGGCTCGCCGTCTGGGACGACCACGAGGTCGACAACAACTACGCCGGAGACATCCCCGAGAAGGTCGCGGAGACGCCGACCTTCCTCCAGCGGCGGGCCGCCGCCTATCGCGCCTACTACGAGAACATGCCGCTGCGCCGCTCCTCGGTGCCGGACGGTCCGAACCTCGACCTCTACCGCCGCGTCCGCTGGGGCCGGCTCGCGAACTTCCACATGCTCGACACGCGCCAGTACCGCTCCGACCAGGCCTGCGGCGACGGCTACAAGGACTGCCCCGCGGCGGACGACCCGACGCGCTCGCTGCCCGGGATGGAGCAGGAGCAGTGGCTGCTCGACGGCTTCCGGCAGTCGGAGGCACGGTGGGACCTGCTCGGCCAGCAGGTCTTCTTCGGCCGGCGCGACAACGACGCGACGGCGAGGACGACGGTGTCGATGGACGCGTGGGACGGCTACCGCGCGTCCCGTCGGCGCGTCACCCAGGGCTGGGTCGACGCCGGGGTGCGCAACCCCGTCGTGCTGACCGGCGACGTGCACGCCCACTGGGCCTCGGACCTCTACCTCGACTGGGACCAGCCCGGCGAGGTCGTCGGCTCCGAGCTCATCACGAGCTCGATCACCTCGGGCGGCAACGGCTACGACAGCCCGACCGGCCAGCACCCGTGGGCGGCGTGGAACCCCAACCTGCGCTTCTGGACCAACCTGCGCGGCTACGTCTCGACGTCGATCACCCCGTCCGAGCTGACGGCGCGCTTCCGCTGTGTGCCGGTCGTGACGACGCCCGGCGCCGAGGCGTTCACGCGTGCCGAGTTCGTCATCGACGACGGCGTGCGCGGCCTGCGCCAGACCGCTGACAACCCGCTGCCCACGACGACGCTGCGGCGGTCGACCCCGAGCGACGAGCAGATCATCGCCGACACGATCCGCGAGGAGACCCACGGCAGCGCCTGAGCGCCACCCCACCGGAGCCATCCAGCCGTCGAGTGGCCCCGCCGCAACATCCGTCGGAGCCATCCAGCCGTCGAGTGGCCCCGCAGTCACACCGGCCTGACCGTGCGGTCGGGCACGGAGCGGCGGGCCACTCGACGGGCGGCGGTGTGTCGGGTCCATCCGACCTGGGCATCCGTGACGAAGATGTGCTGTGACCGACCGGACCTATCGCCTCGTCATCCGTGCGGCGCTCGCCGTCTTCTCGGGGCTCGGCCTGCGCATCGACGTGCGCGGCGCCGAGCACCTGCCCCGCGGGGGTGGCGCGGTCCTCGCCGGCAACCACGTCGGCTTCCTCGACTTCCTCTTCGTCGGGCTGGTGGGACGCCGGCAGGGCCGATTCGTCCGGTTCCTCGCCAAGCAGGGCGTCTTCGCGCCGCCGGTCGTCGGCAGGGCGATGCGGGCGATGGGCCACGTGGCCGTCGACCGCGCGCACGGGGAGGTCGCGCTGCGCCATGCCGTCGCCAAGGCCCGTGCCGGTGAGGTCGTCGGGCTCTTCCCCGAGGCGACGATCTCGCACTCGTGGGAGCTGAGGCCCTTTCGTCCCGGCGCGGCCGCGGTCGCGACGTGGTGCCAGGTGCCCCTCGTCCCGGTGGCCGTCTGGGGCAGCCAGCGGATCCTCACGGTGGGTGGACGGTTCAGCCTCCGCCGCGGCACGGCCGTCACGATCGTCGTCGGCGAGCCGCTGACTCCCGCCCCCGACGCCGAGCCGTATGCCGTCTCCGAGGAGCTGCGGGACCGCCTGCAGGCTGTGCTCACCGAGGCGATGGACGCGTATCCCGACCAGCCGCGCGACGCCGCCGACCGCTGGTGGCTGCCCGCCTCCCGCGGGGGCAGCGCGCCCGGTCCCGAGGAGGGCCTGCGCCTCGACGAGGAGGGCATGCGCCGGGCGGACCTCGCGGCCGAGGCGCGGATCCAGCGCTCCCGCAGGGCAGCCCACCCACGTCGCCCTCGACGCGGTCGGGTGGCGCCGGGTCCGACTCAGGAGCCGTCGCCGGGGATCCGTGAGACTGCCTCATAGGCCGCCCGACCCTCGGCGGCGTCGTGCTCGTTGGGCTCATCGCCCTCCCGGGCGCGCCGGCGAGGCGATGACGTTTCCGCGGCCCTCAGTAGCTCATCCCCATCACCGCCCGCACGGTCGCGAGGGTCCGCTCGGCCACCTCGTTGGCGCGTGCGTTCCCCTCGTGGAGCACCGAGGTGAGGTATGCCGGGTCGCGGGCGAGGTCGGCCCGCCGCGCCCGGTGCCCCGCGAGGGAATCGTTGACCGCGTCGGTGACGACGCGCTTGAGGGCCTGGGCGCCGCCGTCGTCGACGCGCTCGGCCACCACCTCGGGTGACTCGTCGAGGAACAGCCCGGCGATGGTCAGGAGGTTCGCCACGGCGGGACGACCCTTGGGATCAAAGGTGATCCGCCGCTCCGAGTCGGTCCGCGCGGCCCGGACCCGGGCGGCCGTCTCGTCGGCGGTGTCGCGCAGGTTGATGACGTTGCCCTTGCTCTTGCTCATCTTCGTACCGTCCGTGCCGAGGAGCAGGGGGACCTCGCTGAGCAGGGCCTCGGGCTCGGCGAACACACTGTGCCCCGCGGCATACCTCTGGTTGAAACGGCGCGCGATGGCGCGTGTCTGCTCGAGGTGCGGCAGCTGGTCGCGGCCGACCGGCACGATCCGGCTGTGGCAGAAGAGGATGTCGGCCGCCTGGTGCACGGGGTAGGTGAGCAGCAGGCCCGACAGCGGCCGGCCGTCGGACAGCGCGAGCTCGTCCTTGACCGTCGGGTTGCGGCGCAGCTCCGCGTCGGTGACGAGGGACAGGAACGGCAGCATGAGCTGGTTGAGCGCCGGCACCGCGCTGTGGGTGAAGATCGTCGTCCGAGCCGGGTCGAGGCCGGCGGCGAGGTAGTCGAGCACGAGTCCCTGGACGTTGGCGCCCACCTCGCCGACCGAGTCGCGGTCGGTGATCACCTGGTAGTCGGCGATGACGACGAAGGTCTCGACTCCTTTGTCCTGCAGTCTGACCCGGTTGCGTAGGCTCGCGAGGTAGTGGCCGATGTGGAGCGGCCCTGTGGGACGGTCGCCGGTGAGCATCCGGAGACGAGCGGCGTCCTCGGTGCTGTCGTCGGGGTCGCCGGTGGCGTGCTGGTCGATGAGCGCGTCGAGGACGGCGCTGCGCTCGAGCGCCGCGGCATACGTCGCGCTCTCGTCGGCGTCGCGTGTGTCGGCAGGGGCGAACGGTGTGGCGCGGTGGGTCGTGCTCGTGATCGTGCTGCTGGTCGTGCTGCTGGTCATGCTGCTGGTCATGGTCTCTCCTGGTCGTGGGTGCCCACGGGAGAGACCTCGCCGCACGTCCTGGACATGCGAGGAGCCGCCCGTGGGCGGCTCCGGATCTCGGGTTGGTTCGACGGGCCGCCTCAGCTGGGCAGCCACCACGCGCGGGTCGGTGCGACGGTCGAACTCATGTCAGTGAGGATACGCGAGGAGCACGCGTTCGGCGATCAGGGTGACCCACGGACTCGGCACACCCACCCGTTCGTTGGGCACGTGGGTGAGGCCGGGGTAGGCGCGGTTGGGGGTCCAGCGGCCGTCGGCGCGACGGCGACCGCGGAGGATCGAGAGCGCCTCGTCCATGCGCTCGTCGCGCGGGATACTTGCGGCTGCAAGGGAATCCAGACCGCGCAGGATGTCGTAGTGCCAGCGGGACGGGTAGTGCAGCCCGGCGAACTCGGCACGGATGACCTCGCCGGTGCGTTCGCTCCGCAGGAGCCGGTGGCGCAGGAGGAACTCGGCGGCCGACGAGCGGGCCCGCTCCAGCTCGTCGGCGCGGTAGCGGGCACCCGACCGGAGGTAGCCGGTGATGCCCTCGATGACGCACACGGTGGTGTGGACCGACGAGTGCGTGACGCTGGCTCCGGGCCGGTTGTGCCGACAGTTGAAGCCGCCGTCCGCCACGACCTCCCGGAGCAAGAGGTCGACGACGCTGCGCAGCTGCTCCTCGGCGGCGCCGAACCAGCTCGCGTAGCCCAGCGCCATGCCGTTGATGCAGGCATCACTGGGCTTGGCGCGCGGGGACGGGCTGACGCCGCCGTCGTCGGCCTTGCAGCCGTCGAGGACGAGCCCCACCGTCTCCCGTGCGGCCGGCTCGAGCGGGGAGAGGCCGATCTGGCTGAGCTGGAGCAGCGTGTAGTGGCTCGACGTCCACTTCGGCTGGTAGAAGCCGCGGCCCCAGTGCCCGTCGGGACCCCGTGCCGCGAGCAGCGCAGCGCCGACCCCCTCCGTGGCGATGCGCGCCTGGAGGTCGGGGTCGTCGCGCCCGAGCAGGTCGCGCGTCGTGAGGTAGCCCACGGCGACGTCCCCGGCGAGCAGCCAGTCGACGACGGTGGAAGTGGCCACCGTCTCATCGTGACAGGCGGGGACGACCCATCGGCAGACCTAGGCTGACAGGCGTGCCAGACCCGACCCCGAGCCGCCCGAACCCGAGCCCGTCGTCACAGCAGACCGTGCTGCTCGACCAGCTCGCCGCGCTGACCGACCTGCCCGACGTGCGCGCCCGCGCCGACGCCGCCCGGGAGGCCTGCACGAGGCTCCGCTTCCACGAGGCCCTGCGCCGGCGCATCCCCGAGGCCTCGGCCGAGTCCCGGGTGCGGGGTGCCCAGGCGAGCGCGGCCCTCGACGGTGCCGAGCTGCCCGTCGACGTCGTGCGCGAGCTGATGAGCGGCGCCCGCGACTGGCCCGACGACCTCGACCCCGGGCTGCGCACGCTCAAGGGCGCCGTCTCGGCCACTGCCGAGAGCGAGCGCGTCGTCGCGCTCGTGCGCACCGCACCGCTCCAGGCGCTGGCCCGGCTCCACGTCGCAGCGGCCTCACCCGTCGTCAGCGGGGACGCGCTCGGCCGTCCGCGCATCGGCGACGAGGGGTGCACCGAGCTCGTCGACCTCGGTCCGGCCCCGGCGCCGACCGTCGTCGCCGCGCGCCTCGCCTCCCTCTCCGACGTCATCGTCGCCGCGGCCGGCAGCAACCGCGTCCCGGCCTCCGTGGTCGCCGCGCTCGTCCACGCCGAGATCGCCGCGATCCGCCCCTTCGTCCACGGCAACGGTCTCGTCGCCCGCGCCATGGAGCGCGCGCTCGTCCAGGCCCTCGGGCTCGACCCGACCGGGGTCGCCGTCCCCGAAGCCGGCCACGTCGCGAACGGTGGGCCGGCCTACCTCGGTGCGCTCACGGCATACGCCCAGGGTGGCGCCGCAGGCGTCGGTCTCTGGCTCGCGCAGGCGGGGGAGGCGATGGTCCGGGGCGCCGCGGAGGGGGAGCGGATCAGCGACGCGGTCCGGGCCGGACGGCTCACCTGAGCCTCGGCCGGACGCCCGTTCGCGACGATTCGTGCGGGATGTCCACCGGGGTGGACAGTTTCTTGTCGTCGCGAGGAGGTGGGGGGTGTCGCCACGCCGACGTCGTGGAGTAGAACGGAGTCAGGAACCACATCGCCGAGAGGCGTAGATCCGGATCCACGCAGAACAGATGTCTCGAGAAGAGGCCGAGTACCCACGCGAGAGCAGTTCCCTTGGAACAGTCCACCCCCGGGCGCACAACCGGGGCGACACTAACGAGAATGCACGCCTGGTAGCCCGGAGCTTCTCTGGAGGCCCTCCGACCGTTGGTCGGGGGGCCTCCGCCTTGTGTGGGAAGATCTGTCGGCGCCCTTGGAACTGAACGTTTCTGTCGTGTCGTGACAAATCCCGAGAAATCACCGCGTGTCGTGACTTCTCGGTTTGCAATCCGAAGGTCTAGCGTCCAGCATTGTTGGTGGTGCTCCCCTCAAGGGTCGAGCACCGACGCGATCTGGCCCCTCCCCCCCGGTGCCAGTCTCGTGAGGTGGCCTTCGTCTTCCCCCGGACGAAGGCCACCACTATTTTCCGGGCCTTGCGCTCGGGTGGGCGGCGTGCGGCCCGGTTGTCCACACCCCCTCGGGTGCGGGGCCGGCCATCCACCGGCTCGCGTATGCCGCTGGGCGGGCTCCTCCGCGTGCATGACGGTGGGCGCATGGGAAACGTCATCGCCTTCGTGCCGGCCTCGGGTGGGGTCGGGTCCTCGACCCTCGCGGCTGCCGTCGCCGTCCGCGCCGCCGCAGCCGGACGGTCGGTCGTGGTCGTCGACCTCGACCGCGTGTCGGGGTGCCTCGACGTCGTCTTCGGGCTCGAGCAGGAGCCGGGTTGGCGATGGCCGGAGCTGTCCGAGGTGGCCGGCGTCGTGGACGGGCTCGGGCTGGCCGACGAGCTCCCGGTCTCGTGCGGGGTGCCCGTGCTCTCGGGGAGCGGCGGCTCGGGATGGGTGTGGCCGACTGACGGGACGGATGACGGCTGGGCCCAGAGCGTCCCCGACGTCGTGGCCGGCCTGGCCGACGCGCACGACCTGACGGTCCTCGACCTGCCGCGCGACCCCTCCGTGCTCGCCGGGGTGGCACTGCTCGTCGACGCGGTCGTCGTCGTGTGCGGCACGCAGGTGCCGCAGCTGGCGGCCACCTCCGCGGTCGTGTCGGGCGTGCGGGGACTGCTGCGCCGTCTGCGTGACGCCGAGCGGGCATGGGAGGCCCAGCCGTTGCTGCCGATCGAGCCGTGGGTGGTGCTGCGGGGCGGCCGCATCGAGCCCGACCTCGAGGACCTCGTCATGGACGGGCTCGACGTGCCGCTCGTGGCGACCGTCGGTGACGACCGGCGCCTCGTCGCCGAGGTCGCGGAGGGGCTGCCGCCGGGCGCGCGGGGGCGTGGCGAGGTCGTGCGCGCCGCCGACGAGCTGCTGCTGAGGCTCACCGACCAGGCGGTCGCGGCATGAGCGCAGACGGTCGCGGCATGAGCGCGCAGCCACGGCCCGGCGGTTCGCTCACCCCGGCGGTGTGGCAGCGGGTCCGCGACGGCATCGGTCCCGACGGCGCCGCGGTCGCCGAGGTGGCGACCCAGGAGCGTGGCGCCCTCGGGGCCCAGCGCGTCGCCGAGACCAGTTCGGCGCTGGCCTCTCGGGTGCTCGGCGCCGGCCCGCTCGACCCGTGGCTCGCGGAGCCGGGCGTCACCGACATCGCCGTCAACGGCGACGGGCGCATCTGGGTCGACCGCGGCCACGGCATGGAGTGGGTGGGCGAGCGGCTCGACGCCGACGACGCGCGCAGCCTCGCCGTCCGCCTCGCCGGCATCGCGGGCCGCCGTCTCGACGAGGCGAGCCCCTGGGTCGACGGGCAGCTGCCGTCCGGGGCTCGCCTCCACGCGATGCTGCCGCCGCTCGTCGACGGCGGCCCGCACATCACGATCCGGGTGCCGCCCGGCGAGCCGGTGTCACTGGCCGAGCTTCGGGGGCGCGCGATGCTGCCCCCGGAGTGGGAGCCGGTGCTGCGAGCGCTCGTCGCGCAGCGGCTCGCGTTCGTCGTCTCGGGTGGCACGGGCGCGGGCAAGACCACCCTCCTTGCGGCGCTGCTCGGCTGCAGCGACCCGGTCGAGCGGCTGCTCGTCGTCGAGGACGTGCGCGAGCTGACGGTCGACCACCCGCACCTTGTCCGGCTCGAGGCCCGTCCGGCCAACGTCGAGGGCGCCGGTGAGGTGACCCTGACGACGCTCGTGCGGCAGGCGCTGCGCATGCGCCCCGACCGGATCGTCGTGGGCGAGGTCCGTGGGGCCGAGGTCAGGGAGCTGCTGGCCGCCCTCAACACCGGCCACGAGGGTGGCTGCGGCACGGTCCATGCCAACGCTCCTGCCGACGTCGTGGCCCGGTTCGAGGCGCTGGGGGCCTTGGCAGGCCTGTCCCCTGACGCCGTCCGGGCCCAGCTGGCGGCGGCCATCGACGTCGTCGTCCACGTGACCCGTGACCGGGGAGGACGGCGGGTCGCCTCGGTCGCGGCGCTCTTCCGGCGCGACGGCGACCCCTGCATCGTGCCCGCGCTCGAGTGGGACGGCCCCGGTCACGAGCCCCGACCCGGGCCGGCGTGGCCGGCGCTCGCGGGTCGGCTCGGGCTGGAGGCGCAGCTCGTCTCCACGGCCACGGCCACGGCCACGGCCACGGCCCCGATCGCGACCCAGATCCCGGCCCCGACGGCGACCCCGAGGTCCATCGCGACCTCGATCCCGGCCCCGACGGCGACCCCGATGCGATCCCCAGCTCCTGTCCTGCCGCCGGCCTCGGCCTCGGCCTTGACCCCGGCGCCGACTCCGATCGAGGAGGCGTCGTGAACGCCGGCGCGGTGGGGGCGCTCGCCGCGGTGCTGCTGGGTCTGGCCGTGCTCGTGTGGCCGCGCCGGGTGTCCCGCAGGACGATCGTGGTCGACCTCTGGTGCGGTGACGGGGCCGGGCGCGAGCCCGGTGCAGGACTGAGGGGTGGGGCTGCCGGTGGTCCAGGGGGCGGGATCGATGGTGGGCTCAGTGGTGGGATCCCCGGCGGACCGCGCGCCGGTCGCGGCCTGGCCGGTGACGGGTTCGCGACGGGTGGCGACGGCGCTGGACCGAGCGTGTGGCAGCAGGACCCGGTCGACCTCTACCAGAGGTGGCGACTGCGCCGACGGCCGGGAGCGCTCGTCGACGACGTCCTCGACCTGCTGCGCGGCATCGGTCCGGCGCTCGGCGCCGGCCTGACGCCGAGCCGTGCCATCGAGCTCGCGGCCACCTCGACGCTCGGTGCGGAGCGGGTCCGTCTGGCCCGACAGGGCCGAGCCGGACAGGACCGACGGGCTGGCGGGCGCGCGAGCCGGCGCTCGGCCGCGACCTCGTCACCTCGGCGTCCGTGGACGTCCGGAGGGACCGCGGGCGGCGCGGGCCGTGCCTCCACCGGGGCCGACATCGACCGGCTCGTCGGCGGCCTGCTCGACGCGAGCGACCGGGCCGAGCCGACCTCGCCGGTCTGGGGCGAGTGGGCCGCGCGCAGCGCCTCGCCGGAGCTGGCGCTCGTCGCTGCTGCCTGGCGCCTGTCCGAGACCACCGGCGCTCCACTCGCCTCCGCGGTCGAGCGTGCGGTCCGAGGGCTCCTCGACGCGCGAGCCCGTCGGGGCAGGGTCGCCGTCGCCGTGGCAGGTCCACGCGCCACCGTCACCGTCCTGACCCTCCTCCCACTGACGGGTCCGCTCTTCGGGCTGGCCTGCGGCATCGACCCGGCGACGCTCTACCTCGGGTCGCCGATCGCGACGGCCTCCGTCGTCGTCGGACTCCTCCTCGTCTGGACCGGGAGGGTCTGGTGCTCCCGGATGGTCCGGGCGGCGGTGCGACCGTGACACCCGACGCCATCGCCGACGCGCTCCGGGACGCGCCGCTTCTGGGTCTGGTGGCGGCCGGACTGTCCGCCTCTGCCGTCCTCGTCCTGTCCGGCGGTCCCGGCGCCAGGTCCGGTGGCGCCACGGATGACACAGTCGCCCACCAGGCCGTCGGCTCGACCCGTGACGCAGGCTCGGACGGCGACTCGCGTCGCCCTCCTCACGACGGCGGCGCCGCTGACGACGGGCGGCGTGCGACCGAGGCCGAGGTGTCCTCGGCCCTCGCCCTGCTGGCCCTGGCCTACCGGTCGGGCCTGCCGACGTGGGACGTGCTCGAGGCGGTGGCCACCGGGTTGACCGGACGTCCGTCCTCGGACCTGCGACAGGTGGCAGCCGCCCTGAGGTGGGGAGCCACGGAGGCCGACGCCTGGGCCTCGGTGGGACCCACGTGGGCACCGGCCGCGCGCGCGGTCGCCATCGCGCAGCAGGCGGGAGTGCCGCCCGGCGCGATGCTGCGTGCCGCCTCGGACGACCTGCACGCGGCCGAGCTCGAGCGGCTCGAGGTCTCGGCGGCCAAGGTCGGCGTCCGCCTCGTCGCGCCACTCGGTCTCGTGCTGCTTCCGGCCTTCTGTCTGACCACCGTGGCACCGCTCGTCATCGCCCTCGCAGGTGACCTGCTCGCCGCCTGACGGGCCACCGATCATCCCTCGGTCACGAGGGCACAGCGTCCCGGGCATCCGGTCCGGGCGAGGAGAGGAGAACCCATGACCCATCAGCTCATCCGACGACTCACGCGTCACCGCAGGACGTCCGGACCTCGCGACCGGGGGATGACGACCGCGGAGTACGCCGTCGGCATCATGGCGGCCTGCACGTTCGCCCTCGTGCTGCTCGGCGTCGTCAAGTCCGACGCCGTGCGCGGCGCCCTGGCCGGCATCGTCCAGAGCGCGTTGGGGATCGCGGGGTGAGGTCGCGACGCGCTCGGCCCGCACCGGGTCGGGAGCGCGGGATGGTGACGGCGGAGCTCGCCGTCGCCATCCCGTCGGTCGTGCTCGTCCTCGGCTTCTGCCTCGTCGCGGTCAACGCCGCCGTCGACCAGATCCGGTGCGTCGACGCGGCTCGTGTCGCCGCCCGGGCCGCGGCCCGTGGTGACGACGCGGCCCGCGTCACTGCCCTCGCGGCCGAGTCGGCCCCGGCGGGCGCTCGTGTGCAGGTCTTCGGAGTCGGTGGGGGAGTCCGGGTCGTCGTCTCGGCCCGAACGGGTGGCTGGGGCGTGCTGCCCGGCTGGGAGCTCAGCGCCTCCGCCGTCACTCCCGTCGAGTCGCCGTCGTGACGACCCCTGCCCTCCGACCGGCCTCCCCGTCACACCGACGGCGGCAACGTCACCGACAGCCACGGCGCTACACACGCCCACAGCTGCACCGGCCGCCAGCACCACGGCGCCGACCGCGACATCGAGAGTGTCAACCGCGGCCGACGAGGCCGGAGGGCGAGCGGGGCGCGGCGAGCATCCTGGCCCTGTCGGTCGTGGCCGTCGTGCTGGTCCTCACGATGGGCGGCCTCGTGGTGGCGTCCGTGGTCGTGGCCAGCCACCGCGCGCGCGTCGCCGCCGACCTCGGCTCCCTGGCCGCCGCTTCGGCGATGCAGGACGGCGCGAGCCCAGCTCAGGCCTGCGCTGTGGCGCAACGGGTCGTTCGCGCGAACGGCGCTGCGACACAGTCGTGTTCGTCGAGGGGAGCAGACGTCGAACTGCGCGTGACGGTCCGTGCCCGGCTGTGGCCCGACCCTGCGACGGCTCGCTCCCGTGCCGGTCCCCAGCGCTGACGACCGGACGTCAGCGGTTCTGCCAGGCGTCCGGGGCGGTGAGCAGCTGTCGCACCCGGTCGGGCAGGTCGCCGGTGCGGAGGTCCTCGAGGGAGGTGTCGTCGAGCACCTCGCGCAGGCTGGCGCGGACGGCCACCCACAGGCTCGGCAGGTGGGTGGCGACGCCGTGGTACTCCGTCTCGTGCGGTCGCAGCCCGCGCACCTCGGCGAGCGGACCGTCCACGGCGCGGAAGATGTCGCCGACGCTGATCTCGGTGCGCGGCCGCCCCAGCACGTAGCCGCCGCGGGCGCCGCGACGGCTCAGCACGAGGTTGCCGCGGCGCAGGTCGGCGAAGATCGCCTCGAGGAACTTGCGCGGCAGCTCCTGCCGGGTCGAGAGGCTGTCGATGCTGATCGGGCCCGAGCCCTCCGCGTCCGACTCGGCGAGGATGAGCATCGCGCGGACCGCGTAGTCGACTCGTGCCGAGATGTCCACCCGTGCAGTCTGCCGCACCCGCGGTGACCCATGCGCCTATCAGCGCTCCTGACCAGGCCGTACCGAGGCGACCACTCGACGGTCAAGACCCCTCGAGTGGTCGTTTATGCGCGGACGTCCGGGTGTACCGGAGTGACCACTCGAGGGGGTGGGGTGGTCGAGTGGTCGTTTCCGCGCGGACGTCCGGGTGTACCGAAGTGACCACTCGAGGGGGTGGGGTGGTCGTGTGGTCGTTTCTGCGCGGAGATCCCCTGTACCGGAGTGACCACTCGAGGGGGTGGGGTGGGTGGGGGTGTGACTGAGGCGGCGAGGTGTCGTCCCCTCGCCGCCTCAGTTCACTCGGTGACCCGAGCTGCCCGCCCGCGTCGCGCGGCGACGAGAGGGGCTTCACGGCATACGTTATGCCGTCGTCCGTGTCGGGGCGAGACCTGTCCCACCTTGGCCTTCGCAGCTGGACGCTGCGCCTCAGATCGCGAGCGCGGGGTCGTGCTCGACGATGCTCGACCGACCCACGGCACGCGCGTGGATCGTCTCGCCCTCGCGCAGCTGCAGCTGCGCCGCGTCACGCCGCGTGATCTGCGCGGCGAAGCGCTCTCCGGAGTCGGCGCGCAGGTCGACCCGCACCTCGAAGCCGAGGGGCACGACGCGCTCGACGACGGCGTCGATGACACCGGGGGAGTCGGCGACCTTGGCGTCGAGGGCCAGGGCCGTCGCGCGGTCGCGCTCGAGGGCGATGTCGTGCGGTCGCACGAGCTGCCCGCCGAGGTGCGCGACCGACCCGAGGAAGCCCATGACGAAGTCGTTGGCGGGGCGCTCGTAGAGCGTGACGGGGTCGCCGACCTGCTCGATGCGTCCCTTGTTGAGCACGGCGATGCGGTCGGCGACGTCGAGCGCCTCCTCCTGGTCGTGCGTCACGAGCACCGTCGTCACGTGCACCTCGTCGTGCAGCCGACGCAGCCACTGGCGCAGGTCGGTGCGCACCTTGGCGTCGAGGGCCCCGAACGGCTCGTCGAGCAGCAGCACCTGCGGGTCGACGGCGAGGGCCCGGGCGAGCGCCATCCGCTGGCGCTGCCCACCGGAGAGCTGCGCGGGGTAGCGGTGCTGGAAGCCGTCGAGCCCGACGATCTCGAGCAGCTCGTCGACCTTCTTGGCCGTCTCGGCCTTGGGGCGCTTGCGGATCGTCAGGCCGAAGGCGACGTTGTCGCGGACCGTCATGTGCTTGAAGGCGGCGTAGTGCTGGAAGACGAAGCCGATGCCGCGTCGCTGCGGCGGCTCGTCCGTGACGTCGCGGCCCTCGATCGTCACGGTGCCCGAGTCGAGCTCCTCGAGGCCGGCGATCGCGCGCAGCAGCGTCGACTTGCCGGAACCGCTCGGCCCGAGCAGGGCGGTCAGCGAGCCACTCGGGATGTCGAGGCTCACGTCGTCGAGGGCGGTGAACGACCCGTAGTCCTTCCGGGCGCTGGTCACGGTGATCATCGGTCGCTCCTCTTGCGGTCGAGCACGGTCATGAGCAGCAGCACGAGCAGCGCGATGCCCATGAGGAGGGTGGCGGCGGCATACGCGCCGTAGGTGTTGTGGTCGTCGATGTAGCGGGAGTGCACGAGGAGCGTCAGCGTCTGGGAGACGCCGGGGAAGCCGGAGCTCACCATGATCACGGCGCCGAACTCGCCGAGGGCCCGTGCGACCGTCAGCACGACGCCGTAGGTCAGGCCCCAGCGGATGGCCGGCAGCGTGATGCGCCAGAACGTCTGCCACCCGTTGGCCCCGAGCGTCGAGGCGGCCTGCTCCTGCTCCTGGCCGATCTCGTGGAGCACCGGCTCGACCTCGCGCACGACGAAGGGCAAGGTCACGAAGATCGTCGCGAGCACCATGCCCGGGATCCCGAAGATGACCTGGAAGCCGGACCGGTCGAGCGCACCGAACCACCCGTTGACGCCCCACAGCATGATGAGGGAGACGCCGACGACGATCGGCGAGACGGCGAACGGCAGGTCGACGACGGCCTGGAGCAGCCCGCGTCCGCGGAAGCGACCGCGCACGAGGGCGAGCGCGGTCGCGACCCCGAAGACGACGTTGACCGGCACCGTGATGGCCACGATGAGCAGCGACAGGTTGAGTGCCGACTTCGCGGCGGGCGTCGAGATGGAGGCGATGAACACCGACAGCCCCGGCTCGAACGTGCGCCAGAGGATGACGCCGATCGGCACGGCGAGCAGGACGAAGAGGTAGCCGAGCGCGACGACGCGCAGCGACAGGCGGGTGCGCCGGGAGACCCTCATGCGTCACGCTCCTCGCGTCGCTGGCTGCGGCTCGACACGACGCGCAGCAGCAGCAGCGTGACGAACGCGATGGCGAGCAGCGCGACCGAGACCGCGGCCGCGTTGAGCGGGCGGTCGATCTCGATCTGCTGCTGGATGTACTGCGAGGCCACCTGGGTCTCGCGGGGGATGTTGCCGCCGATGAGCACGACCGAGCCGTACTCGCCGATGGCGCGCGCGAAGGCGAGCCCGGTCCCGCTGAGGATCGCCGGCGCCAGGGTCGGCAGCACGACGCGGCGGAAGGTCGTCCAGGTCGTGGCGCCGAGCGAGGCCGCGGCCTCCTCGACGTCGCGGTCGGCCTCGATGAGCACGGGCTGCACCGACCGCACGACGAACGGCAGGGTGACGAAGAGGAGCGCGACGACGAGCCCCCAGCGCGTCGCGTTGAGCTCGACCCCGATGGGGCTGCTGGGCCCGTAGAGCGAGAGCAGCACGATGCTCGCGACGATCGTCGGCAGCGCGAACGGCAGGTCGATGAAGGCGTTGACGAACCGCTTGCCGCGGAACTCGTCGCGCACCAGCACCCACGCGACGAGCGTCCCGAGCACGGCGTTGACGAGGGCCACGACGGCCGAGACGAGCACGGTCACCCAGAGGGACGCGAGCGCGGCGGGCGCGGTCACGGCCTCCCAGAACCCGGCCAGGCCCTCGTCGAAGGCCGCGACCGTCAGTGCCGCGAGCGGCAGCAGGACGATGACGCTGAGCCACAGCGTGACGATGCCGATGCCGAGCGGCCGGCGGAGCCCGCGCAGGCCCTTGCCGTGGTGCGTGCGTCGCGGGCCGCCACCGGGCGGCGCGACTGCGGGTGCGGCGTCGCCGCCCCGAGGGCGTATGCCGTCCGGTGCGGGCGCGTCCGGACGTGGCGGCAGGGGCGCCGCCTCCGTCTCCGGATGCGGGCCCCTGCGCTGCTGGTCGGTGTCAGACGTCACTGCGTCGCCTGGTCGTAGATCTTGGCGATGTCACCGACGTCCTTCTTGAAGAGCGTGCTGTCGACCGTCTTCCAGCCACCGAGGTCGGCGATGGTCCAGAGCTTCGCGGGTGCCGGGAACGTCGAGGCGTACTCCCGGGCGACGGTCGTGTCGACGGGGCGGAACCCGGCCTGGGCGAGCAGCTTCTGCGCCGCCGGCGTGTAGAGGTAGTCGTTGAACGCCGTGGCCGTGGCGAGGTTCCTGCTGCCCTTGAGCACGGCGGCGGGGTTCTCGATCTTGAACGTCTTGGGCGGCGTCACGTGCTCGACGGGGTCGCCGTTCTTCTCGACGAAGAGGGCCTCGTTCTCGTAGCTGAGGAGCACGTCGCCGCTGCCCTGGAGGAAGGTCTCGGTGGCCTCGCGGCCCGACTTCGGCTGGACCTTGACGTGGTCCTTGACGAGGGCCGAGACGTAGGCGAGGCCGGCGGCCTTGTCGGCGCCGCCGTTGCTCTTGGCGGCGTAGGGGGCGAGGAGGTTCCACTTGGCCGAGCCCGACGAGAACGGGTTGGGCGTGACGACCTCGATGCCGGGCTTGAGCAGGTCGTCCCAGTCCTTGATGCCCTTGGGGTTGCCCTTGCGCACGACGATCGTCACCACGGAGCCGAACGGGATTCCCTTGTGTTCGTCGGCATTCCAGTTCGAGTCGACGAGGCCGGCGTCGACGAGACGGGTGATGTCGGGCTCCACCGAGAAGTTGACGAAGTCGGCCTGGGCGCCGGCGGCGACCTTGCGGCTCTGGTCGCCCGAGGCACCGTAGCTCTGCTGGAACTGCACGCCCTGGCCGGCCTTCGTCTTCTGGAAGGCGGGGATGACGACGTCGAAGCCCACCTTGGGCACGGCGTACGCGTAGAGGTTGATGGTGCTCGTCGCGGCGTCGCCCGCGGCGTCGGTGCCCGGGACTCCGGCGGTGTCGCTGGACCCGCCACCGGCACATGCGGTCAGGCCGAGGGTCGCGGTGACGGCGATGGCCGTGAGGGCGATCGAGGGGCGGCGCATGTCGGCCTCCTGAGGGGTGCGGTCCGGATGGGGGTCGCGTCGCGGGCTGCGGCGCGCCGGGTCGGTCGACAGCCGACGAGTGGCTGCTTTCCTATCCGTTGCATGGGAGTTTCGAATAGCGATGCGTTACCGGTCAAATAACGCAGCATTATGTCTCAGAGTGTGGTCGGACCGCCGAGGGCGAGGGCGGTCGGCCGCCCGGAAGGGCGGGACCGCCGCCTGCGGATGCTCAGTCGCCGCGCGACAGCGACCGCACGCGCAGCACCGGGCCGACCATCGACGCCGTGGCCACGTCGGTCGGGGCGTCCCCGCTCACGGTCACCCGCGCGCCCGGCTCGGCGTCGAGCACCCAGCCGGGCGGGAGCAGCAGCTCCCACGTCGTCCCGTCGTCGGCGTCCAGGACGAGGGGTCGCATCTCCACGTCGACCCGGCGGAGCGTCCCGCGCGCGACGACGGAGGGCGCAGGCGCACCGGCCGTCCCGCCCGTGATCCCGCGCCACGGGCGTGAGGCGGAGTCGGGAGGCCTCTCCGCCGATCCCGCCGACCCCGGGGATGCGGCCGGGTCCCGCGGCGTCGGCGGCTCCGGTGGTCCGGTGGGCGGGGGAGGCTGCGACGGCACGGACGGCACGGACGGCACGGACGGCACGGACGGGCCGGGCGGCCCGGACGGACGCGGCGGGCGCGGCGGACCCGAGGAGCCCGACGGGCGCGGTCGGCGGCTTGGTCGGTTCACGTGACGCTCCTCAATCCGGGATTGGCGTGGCGCAGGACGAGATCGAGCAGCGCCACGGCGCCGCGCTTGTCGAGGGGCTCGTTGCCGTTGCCGCACTTGGGCGACTGGATGCACGACGGACAGCCCTCCGGGCACTCGCACGAGTCGATGGCGTCGCGGGTCGCGCTGAGCCACGGGCGGATCCGTCGGTAGCCGCGCTCGGCGAAGCCGGCGCCACCGGGGTGCCCGTCGTAGATGAGGATCGTCGGCAGCCCCGTGTCCGGGTGGAGCGCCGTCGAGACGCCGCCGATGTCCCACCGGTCGGCCGTGGCGAAGAGGGGGAGCATGCCGATGGCCGCGTGCTCGGCCGCGTGGGCCGCCCCGGGTATGCCGTCCTCGTCCACCCCGGCGGCCGCGAGCTCCTCGACGGGCATCGTCCACCACACGGCCTTCGTCGCGAGCGAGCGCGGTGGCAGCTCGAGAGGGTGCTCGCCGAGCACCTCGCCCCCGGGCAGGCGGCGCAGGAACGAGGTGACCTGGTGGCGCACCGTGACGTGGCCGAACGAGCAGCGGAGCGGTCCCCACTCCTCGTGCTCCGTCTCGTGGACGATCTGGAAGTCGCTGACCGACTGCGCCTGCGTCGTCCACCCGGGGTCACCGCGCACCGCGAAGGCTGCGTGGTCGTCGAGGTCGAGCTCGGTGACGACCCACGTCTGGCCCTGGTGGAGGTGCACCGCGCCGGTGTGCACCTGCGAGTGCGCGCTCGAGTCGTCGACGGTGCCGACGACGCGTCCGGTGCGGGTCTCGATGATGCGCACCGGCTCACCGGCGCCGCGCAGCGACAGGTGGTCGGCGGGCCGGTCCTCGCGCCCCCAGAACCAGCCGCGGGGCCGCTTCTTGAGGATCCCGCGGGCGACGAGCGCGTCGAGCAGCACGCGCGTCTGCGGCCCGAAGATCTCGATGTCGGCCTCGGTCACCGGCAGCTCGGCGGCCGCCGCGGCCAGGTGGGGCGCGAGCACGTGCGGGTTGTCGGGGTCGACGACGGTCGCCTCGATGCCACGGCCGAAGATGGCCTCCGGGTGGTGCACGACGAACGTGTCGAGCGGGTCGTCGGCGGCGACGAGCACGGCGAGCGACCGCTCTCCGGAACGCCCGGCCCGGCCGGCCTGCTGCCACAGCGACGACAGCGTGCCCGGCCATCCCGCGAGCAGCACGGCGTCGAGGCCGCTGACGTCGACGCCGAGCTCGAGGGCGTTGGTGGCCGCGAGCCCGAGCAGCTCCTTCGCACGCAGTGACCGCTCGAGCTCCCGACGTTCCTCCGGGAGGTAGCCGCCGCGGTAGGCGGCGACCCGGTGCTCGTCCGTGACGGGCACCCGTTCCTTCGCGATCCGCGCCACGACCTCGACACCGGCCCGCGACCGGGCGAAGGCCACCGTCTGCACGTGCTCGCGCACGCACCCGGCGAGCAGCTCGCCCGTCTCGGTGATGGTGCTGACCCGCGACGGCTGCCCGGTCTCGTCGACGAGGAGCGGTGGCTCCCAGAGGGCGAAGGTCATCGACGCGCGGGGCGAGCCGTCCCGCGTCACCGGGGTCACCGGCATACCGAGGAGGCGTGAGGCGTGCTCCTCCGGGTCGGCCACGGTGGCAGAGGCGAAGACGAAGGTCGGCTCGGAGCGGTAGCGCGCGGCGACCCGCCGCAACCGCCGCAGCACCGCGGCCATGTGGGCGCCGAAGACGCCCTTGTAGACGTGGCACTCGTCGACGACGACGTAGCGCAGTGCCCGCAGGAACGAGCTCCACCGCTCATGACCCGGCAGCAGGGAGTGGTGCAGCAGGTCGGGGTTGGTCAGCACGAGATTGGCGTGGTCGCGGATCCAGCGCCGCTCGTCGGTGGGTGTGTCGCCGTCGTACGTCGCGGGACGGACCGCGGGCAGGGCGAGCCGGTCGATGCGGCTCAGCTGGTCGGCGGCGAGCGCCTTGGTGGGGGAGAGGTAGAGCGCGGTGGCGCCGCGTCCGTTCGGCGCCCCGGTCCCGGTGATGATGTCGCTGAGCATCGGCAGGTGGTAGCCGAGGCTCTTTCCGGAGGCCGTCCCGGTGCTGACGACGACGTGCCGGCCGGCGTGGGCGGCCTGTGCCACCTCGACCTGGTGCGACCACGGGGCCTCGATGCCGGAGGCCAGCAGGGCGCCCAGGAGCGTCGGGTCGACCCATTCCGGCCACGCGCCGAGCACGGCGCGGCGAGCGGGCACCTCGTGCACGTGCACGAGCCGCTCGGGATGGTCGCCGACGAGCGTGCGCAGGAGGTCCTCCGGCACGGGTCCCGCGGGCGCTGACTCCCCGTTCATGTGGAGCAACCGTATGCCGTCGGGGTACGGTAACCGACGAGCGGGGCATGTTACTGCGCAGTCAGTCACGCGCGGGGAACGAGCCGGGCGGGGAACGGTCAGCACGACGTCAGGACCGGACCGGCGGGACCCGCGACCAGAATCTTTGTACGTGTCGGCACAAGGAAGGGGCACAGGTGGATCTCTCGATCACCCGAGCCGACCATGGCGAGCAGACCGTGGTCCACCTCGGCGGCGAGATCGACGTCTACACCGCGCCGCTCGTGCGCGAGAAGCTCGACGAACAGATCCAGAGCGGCCGCACCAAGCTCGTCGTCGACCTCACGGACGTGACCTTCCTCGACTCGACCGGGCTCGGGGTGCTCGTCGGTCGCCTCAAGCTGACCCGCACGCGGGGCGGGTCGATGCTCCTCGTCGGCACCGACGACCGCGTCCTCAAGGTCTTCTCCATCACGGGCCTCGACAAGGTCTTCGAGATCCACCCGACCCTCGACGCGGCGCTCGCCTCGAGCGCGGCCGGGGCGAGCGCGCCGGGCGAGCAGTCCTGAACGACACCCCTGTCGTCGACCGGTCCCTCGTCGCGCTGCTGCGTGCGGACCTCACGGCGGCCGGTTTCACCGTCGACGGCGTCGCCGAGCGTCTCGGGCCGGTGGCGTCCGCCGCACTGCACCGTGAGCAGCCGCTGCCGGCGCTCCTCGCGACGGAGTCGTCGGTCACGTCGGTGGACGACGCGTGCGGCGTCCTCGTGCGCCTCTTCACCCTCGGCCGGCGGGTGCGTGCATCGGCCCTGGCCGCCGCCCTGCCCTCGCTCGGGGTCGACGGGGCCGTACGCCTCGGCCTCGTGCGCCTCGAGGGCCGTGCCGGTTTCGCCGCCGACCGCGGGGCGCCTCCGGACCGCGACGTCCTCGCGACGTGCGACCTGCGTCCCTACGGCGACGACGCCCACGACTGGTGGGTCGCCTCCGACCTGTCCGAGCTCGCCGTCGGCGGCCCACTGCGGCCCGACCACGTGCTCGGCATCGGCGGCGCCTCGACGACCCTCGCGTCGTGGACGGTCCGCCGGCCCGTGGACCGCGCGCTCGACCTCGGCACCGGCTGCGGCGTGCAGGCCCTGCACCTGACCGGCCACGTCGGCTCCATCGTCGCGACCGACATCTCCGAGCGCGCGCTGGCGTATGCCGCCTTCAACGTCGCGCTCGCGGCCTCCGAGGGTGTGGGCGCCGTCCCGGAGGTCGAGCTGCTAGCAGGTGACCTGCTCGATCCTGTTGCGGGGCAACAGTTCTCGCTCGTCGTCAGCAACCCACCCTTCGTCATCACGCCCCGCGACGAGGGGGTGCCGCTCTACGAGTACCGCGACGGCGGCCGCGCCGGCGACACCCTCGTCCGCTCGCTCGTTCGCCAGGTCGGCAGCGTGCTCGAGCCGGGCGGCATCGCCCAGTTCCTCGGCAACTGGGAGGTCCCGGCGGGACGCACGTGGCGCGAGGTCTGGGGCGAATGGCTCGACGAGCAAGCCCGCGACGGGGTCGCCCTCGACGCCTGGGTCATCCAGCGCGAGTCGCAGGACCCCGCCGAGTACGCCGAGCTGTGGGCGCGCGACGGCGGCGCCCAGCCCGGCAGTGAGGCCCACTCGCTGATGTATGCCGCGTGGCTGCGCGACTTCGCCTCACGGGGTGTCGAGCAGGTCGGGTTCGGGGTCGTCACGCTGCAGCGGCCGGCGACCGACCGCGCGCCGTGGCGCTCCCTCGACGAGGCGCACGGTCCCGTCGCGGCGCCGATGGGACCGGCGGTCGACGCGGGACTGCGGGCCCGCACGTGGCTGGCCGAGCACTCCGACGGCGACGTGCTCGACGTCGCGTGGTCGTGCGCGCCCGACGTGACGGAGGAGCGGCACGGCGTCCCGGGTGCCGAGGACCCGAGCGTCATCCTCGTCCGGCAGGGCGGCGGGCTGGGACGCGTCGTCCGCGCCGGGACGCTGCTCGCGGCATACCTCGGCGTGGCCGACGGCGAGCTGACGGCGGGGGCCGCGCTCGACGCCATCGCGACGGTGCTCGGTCTCGACCCCGCCGACGTGCGTGCCGAGGTGCTCCCGCAGGTGCGCGACCTCGTGGCAGACGGCCTGCTCGTCTGAACGAGCAGGCCGCCGCTGCAAGCGATCTCGCGCTTGAGGGTGGTGCCGGTCAGGCGAAGAGCTTGGCTGCCGTCGTGACCGTCTGGAAGACGCCGTAGGCGAGGATGACGACGATGACCGCCCACAGGGCGACGACGCGCGCGGTCCCCGGCAGGCGCGAGGAGCCCTCGCCCTCCTCGACCGGAGCCGGCTTGGCCGCCTCGACGACGTCGTCGGACTCGTGGAAGCGGTCGGCGACCGGGCGCACGAGGAGGTTGGCGACGAAGCCGACGGCGAGCACGCCGACCATGGTCAGCAGCGCGGGCGTGTAGGCGTCGGCCGTCAGCGTGCCCGGCTTGCCCTGGGCGTCGAGGAAGCCGTTGATGATGAGCGGCCCTGCGACTCCGGCGGCCGACCAGGCGGTGAGCAGCCGGCCGTGGATGGCGCCGACCTGGAAGGTGCCGAAGAGGTCGCGCAGGTAGGCGGGCGCGGTCGCGAAACCGCCGCCGTAGAACGAGATGAGCACGGCGGCGATGAGGACGAAGAGCGCGATGGCGACGTGGCCGGCGAGCGCGAGACCGATGTAGGCGAGGATGCCGACGCCGAGGTAGACCATGTACATCGGCTTTCGGCCGATGACGTCGCTCGTCGAGCTCCAGACGAAGCGCCCGGCCATGTTGAAGAGCGACAGCAGGCCGACGAATCCGCCTGCGGCAGCGACGGTCACGGCCGACGAGCCGTTCTCGCGGAAGAAGTCCTGGATCATCGGGCTGGCCTGCTCGAGGATGCCGATGCCCGCGGTGACGTTGCAGAAGAGGACGACCCACAGCAGCCAGAACTGCGGCGTGCGGACCGAGCTCGCGGCCGAGACCGACTTCGTCGTGACGAGCGCGGCGGTGTCGCTCGCGTCGGCGGGCGGCGTCCAGCCCTCGGGCTTCCACTCGGGGTGCGGGACGCGGATGTTGAAGACGCCGATGAGCATGACGAGGGCGTAGACGATCCCGAGCGTGACGAAGAGGAGCGTCAGGGCGTGCCCGTCGGCCGTCGACGTCGAGTCCGACGGCGTGTAGCCCGGGTCGAAGCGGGCGAGCAGCTGGCGCGAGAGCGGGCTCGCCACCATCGCGCCACCGCCGAAGCCCATGATGGCGAGCCCGGTGGCGAGGCCCGGACGGTCCGGGAACCACTTGATGAGGGTCGAGACGGGCGAGATGTAGCCGATGCCGAGACCGATGCCGCCGATGACGCCGTAGCCGAGGTAGAGCAGCCACAGCTGGCTCGTGGCGATGCCGGCCGCGCCGACGAGGAAGCCGGTGCCCCAGCAGACCGTCGCGACGAACATCGCCTTGCGCGGGCCGTTGCGGTCGACCCACGTGCCGAAGACCGCGGCCGAGAGCCCGAGCATGACGATGGCGATCGAGAAGATGATGCCGATCGCCGTCTGGGAGGTGTCGAAGTGCGCGACGAGGGAGGTCTTGTAGACGCTCGTCGCGTAGACCTGACCGATGCACAGGTGCACGGCGAGGGCGGCCGGTGGGATGAGCCACCGGTTGAAGCCGAGGGGGGCGACCGTGCGGCGACGGTCGAGGAATCCCGGGGTGCTGGTGGTCGTGGCGGTGCGCTGCGTCGTTGCAGTCATGCGGACCTCGGATCGGCTGGAGAGGGACAGGTGGGCGTGGGACCGCGCGGCGCGAGCCGCTGCGGTCGAGGGGTCCGGAGGGCTGCATACCCGGGTTTGCGGCGAAATGTGTCATCGGCGCCCCGAAACCACTTGTGAGTGAGCGCTCACTCATTCATGATGGTCAGCGTGTCGACACGTGTGGAGGGTCAGCGAACCGGTCAACGGGCGGCCCCGATGAGCCCCGATGACCGCCGGGACGCCCTCATCGAGGTCTTCGTCCGTCTCGCCCACCGCGAGGGGCGCAAGCCCACGACGAGCGAGATCGCGCAGGAGGCCGGCGTGGCCGAGGGCACGATCTTCCGGGTCTTCCCGACCAAGGAGGTCCTCGAGAAGGAGGCCGTGCAGGCGGCGTTCTGCCCGGCCCCCGTCCGGCGCCGCATCTCGGCCATCGACCCGGAGGGGTCCCTCCGCGACCGGCTCGTCGACTTCACGCGCATCATGCAGCACCGCTTCACCGAGGTCTTCGGCCTCATGGGGGCCCTCGGCCTGACCGAGCCGCCCAACCGCGGGCCGCACCAGGCCTGCTACGACGCCGGCCGGCACCTGCGCGGACACGCCGACGAGGAGGAGCACGTGGCCGCGCACCAGCCGCTCCTCGACACGATCCACCAGATGCTCGTCCACGACGAGGACTGCCTCGTCGTGCCCGGCCCCGACCTCATCCACCGGATCCGGCTGCTCACCTTCTCGGGCAGCCACCCCGGCATCGCCGACGGGAAGGTGCTGACCCCCGAGGAGATCGTCGACACCGTCCTCTTCGGCCTCGTGCGACGGTCCGCCCCCACCGAGAGCGGCCTGTCGATCGCCGAGCTCCACGCGCAGCTCGGCGGAGACCCGCGGATGCTCGCACCGCACGGGGAGCCGCGACCGTGACAAACCAGTTGACCCTCACCCCACGTGAGTCCTTAGCGTTCCTCAGCGACACCCCACCGTCGCCCGTGCACCGAAAGGCACCGACATGCTGATCCGACTGCTCCGCAGTCACCTGCGTCCCTACTCGGGCCAGATCGTGCTCATCTGCCTGGCCCAGCTCGTCAGCACCATGGCCTCGCTCTACCTGCCGAGCCTCAACGGCGAGATCATCGACCAGGGCGTGGCCAAGGGTGACACCGCCTTCATCATCAGCCACGGCGGCATCATGCTCGCCGTCAGCCTCGTGCAGATCGCGGCGTCCGTCGCGGCCACCTTCCTCGCGGCCCGCGTCGCCATGGGCATGGGTCGCGACGTCCGGGGCAACGTCTTCGGCACGGTCGTCGACTTCTCGGCGCAGGAGGTGACGCGCTTCGGGGCTCCGACGCTCATCTCGCGCAGCACCAACGACGTCACCCAGGTGCAGATGGTCGTCTTCATGGGCTTCGCCCTGCTCGTGACGACCCCGATCATGATGGTCGGCGGCATCATCATGGCCCTCCGCGAGGACGTCGGCCTGTCGTGGCTCGTCGCCGTCGCCGTGCCGCTGCTCGGTCTCGTCGTCGGCCTCGTCATCTCGCGGATGGTGCCGTGGTTCGGCCGCATGCAGACCTCGCTCGACGGCGTCAACCGCGTCATGCGCGAGCAGATCACCGGCATCCGGGTCGTCCGCGCCTTCGTCCGCGAGGAGCACGAGGAGGCCCGCTTCGCCGAGGCCAACGGCCAGCTGACCAACGCCGGGTTGCAGGTCGGTCGCCTCATGGCCCTCGTCTTCCCGATCGTCATGGTCATCTTCAACCTCTCGACCGTGGCCGTCATGTGGTTCGGCGGGCACCGCATCGCCTCCGGCGACATGCAGATCGGCGAGCTGACGGCCTTCCTCTCCTACCTCGTCCAGATCCTCATGGCCGTCATGATGGCGACCTTCATGGCCACGATGATCCCGCGCGCCTCGGTCTCGGCCGGCCGCATCCAGGAGGTCCTCGAGACCGAGTCGTCCGTCGTGGAGTCCGTGCAGCCGCTGAGGATGCCTCCTGCCGCTGCGGGCCTCGAGCTCGTCGGCGTCGACTTCCACTACCCGGGCGCCGAGGCGGCCGTGCTGCACGACGTCAGCTTCCGGGCCGACCCGGGACGCACGACGGCCATCATCGGGTCCACGGGCGCCGGCAAGACGACGCTCCTCGGGCTGGTCCCGCGCCTCTTCGACGCCTCCGCCGGCAAGGTGCGGGTCGGTGGCGTCGACGTGCGCGACCTCGAGCTCGACGACCTGTGGAGCAAGATCGGGCTCGTCCCGCAGAAGCCCTACCTCTTCAGCGGGACCGTCGCGACCAACCTGCGCTACGGCAACCCGGACGCCACCGACGAGGAGCTGTGGGACGCCCTGCGGATCGCCCAGGGCCAGGACTTCGTCGAGGCGATGGGCGGGCTCGACTCGGCCATCGCGCAGGGCGGCACCAACGTCTCGGGTGGCCAGCGCCAGCGCCTCGCCATCGCCCGGGCCATCGTCAAGCGCCCCGACATCTACCTGTTCGACGACTCGTTCTCGGCCCTCGACCTCTCGACCGACGCACGCCTGCGTCGGGCCCTGCGGCCGGCCACGCTGGGCAGCACCGTCGTCATCGTGGCCCAGCGCGTCTCGACCATCGTCGACGCCGACCACATCATCGTGCTCGAGGACGGCCGCATCGTCGGCCAGGGCACGCACGACCAGCTCGTCGACTCCTGCGCGACCTACCAGGAGATCGTCGAGTCCCAGCGCAGCGCGGAGGAGGCGGCCTGATGGCCGAGGGAGTCAAGACGGCCGAGGAGAAGGCCGCAGAGGTCCGCCGCGGGCCGGCCCGACGGGGCGGTCCGCCCCACATGCAGATGGGTCAGCCGGGCGAGAAGTCGCTCAACTTCGGCCCGTCGGCCAAGCGCCTGCTCGGCCGGCTGCGACCGCACCGCATCAAGGTGGTCGTCGTCCTCGTGCTGTCGGTCGCGAGCGTCGCGCTCAGCTCGATCGGGCCGAAGATCCTCGGCCGCGCCACCGACCTCATCTTCGCGGGCGTCATCGGTGGCACGATCGACGCGCCGCCCGGCACCACCAAGGAGCAGGTCATCGAGACCCTGCGCGCGCAGGGCCAGACGACGTATGCCGACCTGCTGAGCAACGTCGACTTCATCCCGGGCGCGGGCATCGACTTCGACGCCGTCGCCCGCGTGCTGCTGCTCGTCGTCGCGCTCTTCGTCGTCGCGTCGCTGCTCATGTGGATCCAGGGCTGGATCCTCCAGGGCGTCCTCCAGCGCACGATGTACGACCTGCGCCAGGAGGTCGAGGCCAAGCTCAACCGCCTGCCGCTGCCCTACTTCGACAACCAGCCCCGCGGTGAGCTGCTGAGCCGCGTCACCAACGACATCGACAACGTCGGCCAGTCCCTGCAGCAGACGATGTCCCAGCTGCTCAACTCGCTCCTCACGGTCGTCGCCGTGCTCGGCATCATGTTCTGGATCTCGTGGGAGCTCGCGCTCATCGCGCTCGTCTCCATCCCGATCTCGATCGTCGTCACGGGCCTCATCGCCAAGCGCTCGCAGAAGCTCTTCATCCAGCAGTGGCGCAACACCGGTGAGCTCAACGGCATCGTCGAGGAGACCTTCACCGGACACGGGCTCGTCAAGGTCTACGGCCGCCAGAAGGAGACCCAGGCCAACTTCAAGCAGAAGAACGACGAGCTCTTCGAGGCCTCGTTCGGTGCCCAGTTCATCAGCGGCATCATCATGCCGGTCATGATGTTCGTCGGGAACCTCAACTACGTCGCCATCGCCGTCGTCGGCGGCCTCCGCGTCGCGTCGGGCACGATGAGCCTCGGTGACGTCCAGGCCTTCATCCAGTACTCCCGGCAGTTCACGCAGCCGCTGACACAGGTCGCGTCGATGGCCAACGTGCTCCAGTCGGGGGTCGCCTCCGCCGAGCGCGTCTTCGAGGTGCTCGACGCCGACGAGCAGGAGCCTGACGCCGTCACGCCGGCGCGCATCGACGACCCGCACGGTGCCGTGGCGTTCGAGTCGGTCGCCTTCTCGTACACGCCCGACAAGCCGCTCATCGAGGACCTCGACCTGTCGGTCCGCCCCGGGCAGACCGTGGCCATCGTCGGACCGACCGGCGCCGGCAAGACGACGCTCGTCAACCTCATCATGAGGTTCTACGAGCTCGACGGCGGACGCATCACGCTCGACGGCGTCGACATCCGCGACCTGACGCGCCACGACCTGCGCGCGCGCATCGGGATGGTGCTGCAGGACACGTGGCTCTTCGGCGGCACGATCCGCGACAACATCGCCTACGGTCGCCCCGGTGCCACGGACGAGGAGGTCGTCGCGGCCGCCAAGGCCACCTACGTCGACCGGTTCGTGCACTCGCTGCCCGACGGCTACGACACGGTGCTCGACGACGAGGCGTCCAACATCTCGGCCGGCGAGAAGCAGCTCGTCACGATCGCGCGCGCGTTCCTCTCCGACCCGGCGCTGCTCATCCTCGACGAGGCGACGAGCTCGGTCGACACGCGCACGGAGCTGCTCGTCCAGCACGCCATGGCCGCGCTGCGCTCCGACCGCACGAGCTTCGTCATCGCGCACCGCCTCTCGACGATCCGCGACGCCGACCTCATCCTCGTCATGGAGGAGGGGCGCATCGTCGAGAAGGGCACGCACGCCGAGCTGCTCGCGACCGGCGGCGCCTACGCCACGTTGTATGCCGCCCAGTTCGCGGGTGCCGCGGCCGACCTCGACGAGTCGGCGGGCGCTGCCGGCGCGCCGGACGGCATACCCGAGATGGCGTCCGTCGGGGCCGGGGCGCCCGGCCCGGCAGGCGGGCCCGGTGTCCCTGCGCCCGACAGCGCGGTCCCCGCGGATCCCCAGGGCGACTGAGCTGGGAGAACCCAACGCGGCCCGCCGTTCCCACCGGGACGGCGGGCCGCTCACGCATGCCGTGCGGAGGCGCCGGAATCGTTCGGCGGCGCGGGTCGTACGGCGTCGGCGCTGGTCAGCGGGGACGGTTAGCCGTGGGTTAGCGGCTGTCACGAGTCTGGTGGCACGCCCTCACCCGCACCCGCCGGGCTGGACGCGCCGGCTCAGGGGTCTCTGGCCGGCACCTCGAACCAAGGAGCAGAAGATGTTCACCAGCGCCCGCAAGACCTCCGCCCGCACGGTCCTGGCCGCCGTCGCCCTCACGGTCGCGGCCTCCGGCGCCGTGCCGCTCACGAGCGCGTCCACGGCGAGTGCACTGCACCCGATGGTGGCCCACGCCCGCAACTACCTCGGCACCTACCAGGGCCAGTGCAAGGTCTTCGTCCAGAAGATCTACGCCGAGACCCACGCCAACACGCTCGGCACCGGCTACTACCAGGCCTACATCAACGCCGGCTACCACCAGGTCTCCAAGGCCAACGTCGTGCCGGGCGACATCATCCAGGAGACGAACGCCGCCCATGACCGCGGCATCCACACGGCCATCGTCACGGGCGACCCGGACGGCACCGGGATCCGCGTCATCGACTCCAACTTCGTCGCTCCCAACAAGGTCGGCGAGCACACCTACAACCCCACGACGCACGCCCAGGCCAACGGCGGCACCGCGTACTACTGGCACAAGGGCTGACCCGCGCGCCGCGCGCGTCGGCGGGTGCTGCCGACGCGTGGAATGCAGAACGGGTGCGTCGGGGAGGTGGTCCTCCCCGGCGCACCCGTTCGGGCCCTCCTGACGGCGAGCCTCAGATGGTCGTGGGCGGCTGCACCGGGCACGTGCCGTTGGTGCTCTGACCACCCTGCTTGGCACACCAGACGGCGGCGTCGCCGTCTCCCGAGGCGTTCGCGGTGGTGTGGCCAGCGACGGCCAGGACGGCTGCCGTGACGAGGACGGCGGCGGCCCGAGTGACGATCTTCAACGTGGTCCCCTGACAGGTGGAGTGGCGGGTTCCGGGTCGGAGCCCGAGATGACGGTCGCAGACTATGCGGGCGCCCCTAACTTCTCGCTAACTCGCGTGAGCAGGGTAAGGGGGTGTGGGGAGCCGCAGGGCGGCGTCGGTCAGGCCGAGGTCCTGGAGCAGGCGCTCGCACTCGGTCCGCTCCGGGTCGGGGTGCAGCGCGCACCGTTGTGCGATGGCCACGCGCCGGGCCAGGTCCGCTGCGAGCTCCAACGGTTGGCCGAGGCGACGCCGCAGCGCGACGAGTCTGCGGACCTGCTGGTCTGCCTGCCGCCACTCGGCCCGGGCCGCGAGCAGGTCGACGTGCAGACGCAGGACGTCTGGGTCCTCCCCGGATCGGGCCCGCGGGTCGAGCTCGGCGCGGGCAGCCGCGAGCTCGGCCTCGGCGCGGTCGAGGTCTCCGAGCCCGCAGTGCACGCGGGCCAGGGCGAGCCGGCAGTGCGCCGTGCCGAGGTCGTCCTGGATCGCCTGGGCCAGGTCGAGTGCCTCGGCGAGCAGTGACTGCGCCTCGTCCCACCGCTGGAGGTCGAGCAGGCCCTCGGCCCGCGTCGTGAGCCAGATGCTCGTCGAGCGCCGCGGTTCCATGGTGCGGGACTGCTCGACGCGCGCGGCGAGCAGCGGATCCGCCTCGGCGGCGCGCCCGACGTTGCGCAGCACGACACCTCGCTGCGCCTCGGCCCGCAGGCGTCCGGCCTCGTCGCCGAGCCTGGAGGCGAGGGCTGCGGCCGCGTCGAACGACGTCATGGCCTCGCCGAAGTGGTCGGCCATCATCGCGGCCCACCCGGACATCGAGAGGGTGCGCTGCTGGGCCTGTGGGTCGTCGAGCTGCCGGGCGACCTCGAGCGCCTGCGCCGCGACGTCAGGGAGCTGGTCGGACTGTTGGCGCTGGGCCAGGACCGCGAAGAGTGAGCTGAGCAGCTCCAACCGCTGCCGCGGCGCCGACATGACGTCCGGTCGCTCGGCATGGGCCTCGAGGGCGACCCGGAGCACCCGCTCGCGGTCGTCGTCGTAGGCACGCATCGCCAGGAAGTCGCGGACGGCGAGGGCCAGCGCTCCGGCCAGATCCGGGTCGCCTTCTCGGCTGGTCGTGACGACGGCGGAGACGAGACTCCCGCGTTCGGCCTCGAACCACTCACGAGGCGTGGCCACGGCCTCCGCCGCCCCGTCGAGCGGGCCGGTGTCGACCTCCGCGGTCGGTCCCGTCGCGGCGGCGTCGGCGCGTCCCCGGCTCTCCTGGAGCGACTCACCCGCGACGCGGGCCAGCCCGAGCCACCGTGTCGCCAGCTCGCGGGTGAGGTTCGACCGGGCATCGGCAGGCTCCTCGGCAGCCAACCGCTCGGCCGCGAGCTGGCTGACGAGGCTGTGGACCCTGTAGCGAGGCTGGTTCGCGCCGTCGCGGCCGACGGGTTCGACGAGGTGCCGGTCGACGAGCTCGTCGAGCGCCCGGTGGGCCTCGATCTCTCTCGTGGTCCCGTGCAGGAGGAACCGGGCGAGCCACGCCGGCCAGTCCCCGGCGGGAGCCAGGGACAGTCGCCGGAACAGGGCTCGGGCAGGAGCCGCGAGGTCGGCGAGCGAGGCGGCGATGCTGGCCCGGACGTCGATGTCACCGGCGGACAGCTCGTCGAGGCGAGCGTGCTCACGAGTCAGGCGTGCAACGAGCTCCTCCACCGTGAGCGAGGAGTTGGTGGCGAGCTTGGACCCTGCGACGCACAGCGCGAGCGGCAGGTGTCCGCAGAGCGAGCTCACCTGGCTCAGCAGCTCGACGTCGTGGACGGCATCGGACTCGGGGCTCGCCAGCTCGGCGATGAGCGAGGCCCCGTCGCTCACCGAGAGGGGCGGGACGATGTGTCGCCGGACCCCGACGAGGCCGGCGAGCTTGCTGCGAGAGGTGACGATGGCGCCCGCGCCCGGGGTGGTCGGGAGCAGCGGCCGCACCTGTGACTCGGCGACCGCACCGTCGAGCACCATGAGGACGCGCCGTCCCGCCGTGCAGCTGCGGAAGAGCGCGAGCCGCTCGTCGAGGCTGCCCGGGATGGCGCCGCTCTCGACGCCGAGCGCCCGCAGGAAGCGTCCGACGATGTGGTGGGGATCCGCGGCGCCGGACGGGTCGTCGCCCAATGCGGCATACAGCGTGCCGTCCGGATAGGCGCTGCTCAGGGCGTGACCGGCCGTGACGGCCAGGGCCGTCTTGCCGACGCCACCGACGCCGACGAGGACGACGACGGCCGGAGGTGCCGCGGTGCGGGCGCGGGGGGCCGCGGCCTGGGCGGAGGCAGGCGTGGAGCGACCGGGTCTGTTTTGGGTGAGGCCCCCGAGCCGCGCGAGCACCGCCCCGAGCAGGGCATCGCGGCCGACGAGGGTCCACGTCGGCGCCGGGAGCTCGCGCGGCAGGCGGTGCGTGACCTCGGGCTCGACCGAGTCACCCCGCAGGATGAGGGAGTTGAGCGCGGCGAGGCGAGGACCCGGGGGGACGCCGAGCTCGTCGACGAAGCGCTGGCGGAGAAGACGATAGGCGGTGGCCGCCTCCGTGCGTCTGCCGGCCGACGCCAAGGCACGCAGACGGTGCTCGTGCAGGCTCTCGTTCCAGGCGTCGCCCTCGAGGTTCGACGCCGTGACAGCGAGCACCTCGTCGTTGCGGCCCAGTTCGGACAGGGCCGCGACATAGAGGTCGACGGCGGCGATCCGCTCGTCGTCGAGCCGGCGTACGACCCCACTGGTGCCCTCGCCGACCACTGCCCCGGCCAGATCACCGAGGGGACGGCCCCGCCAGAGCGCAACGGCTCGGCCGAGCCACTCGACCTGCTGGTCAGGCGTCGCCGACGGGTCGTTCTTGGCGTGGTCCACGAGAGACCGGAACTCGAGCAGGTCCAGGGTGTGGGGTGGCCGCAGGCGCAGCTCGTAGCCGGTGCGGTGCGAGGTGATGAGGTCGCGGCCGTCGGTGCCGAGGCGTCGCCGCAGGGTCGAGATGACGTTCTGGACCTGCTGCTTGGCCGTGGGCGGAGGGTCGTCCCAGAGCAGGTCGATGATCGCCTCGCTGCGCAGCAGCCGGTCGCTCGCGATGAGCAGGTGCGCGAGCACGAGGCGCTCGCGTCCGCCGCCGAGGGGTATGGCGGTGCCGTCGTCGTCGCGGACCTCGACGGGCCCCAGCACCCCGAACTGCACAGGTGCATTCTGCTGTGGTCCACACGTGCCTGCGCAACCCCGGGTTCACGAGTGCGGGGTCCGAGGTCGGGCGGGGCGCCGTCCCAGGAGGAAGGGAGGCGCCCCGCCACGTCGGGGGAGTCAGCCGCAGGCCACGTCGTTCCAGGTGCCGAACCAGGGGATGCCGCCGTAGTCGACCGTCGCCTGGACGTCCACGCAGCGCCCGTTGGTCCCGGTCACCAGCAGGCCGCCCGCGTAGAGGTCGTAGGTGCCCCGGTCGTACGCGGTCTCCGAGAGACCGTTTCGGTGCAGCCTGACCTGCATGTAGTGCCCGCCGGCCGCGACGTCGTAGAGCTGGACGCAGTTGGTGCCACCGTTGTCGGGCGAGTAGCGCAGCTCGACGCGGCCGCGCTTCTCGAGCGAGTCGTTCATGACCTGCTTGGGCCAGCCGCTCACGAGGTTGCCGGGACACTGGGCGACGAGCCGGTAGGGCGCGGGCGTGTAGGAAGCCGCGTGGCTGGTGGCCGCCGTCGCGACGAGTCCCGTGACGGCGAGCGCCGCCGACACGGCGACCCGGACCGTGTGGGCACGCCGGCCGCCACCTGCAGCGCGGTCGGTGGAACCGCTCCTGCCTACCATCCTGTCCGCTCGAGGCACTGGCGGACGGAGTCGCGAACGTCGGTCATGTTCCAGTTGTAGGGGTCGATCTTCCCGGTGGTGCTCGTCTCCTTGTGCGCTCGTACGTAGCGGTACCCGTGGCCGAGCCTGCTGACGATGCGGGCCGCCGCGACGATGGCCGTCGACTTCTGGGAGCTGGTGGCGTACTGGGTCGGGGAGTGGTTGGTCGCGGCGTACTCGACCTCGATGCCGACGTACATCTCGTTGCCGTCACCGGCCGGCATGGGACCGCTCGCGACGGCGGCGCCGGCGTGGTTGGCACGGCCCGCGGCGATGACCCAGCACACGGAGTTGCGGTCGATGAGCACGTGGCACAGCGG
Organism: Terrabacter sp. LjRoot27; assembly: GCF_964254175.1. Taxonomy (NCBI): domain Bacteria; kingdom Bacillati; phylum Actinomycetota; class Actinomycetes; order Micrococcales; family Intrasporangiaceae; genus Terrabacter; species Terrabacter sp. LjRoot27. Next base: position 3,818,311 of record NZ_CAXUSS020000001.1, on the reverse strand, counting down.
TCCCGGCAACGGGTCGGCACCGCCGCGTCCCTCGATGACGGTGTTGAGCGACGGGTGCGGGTTGTCGGCCGTCGCGTAGGCGGCCGTGTGGTGGAGCAGGACACCCTCGGGCGCGAAGCCGCCCGTCGAGGCCGGCCGCTCACGGGTCTCCCACCCGTTCGTCTCGCGTACGGTGAGGCCGGCGCTGCGGAGGGAGTCGGCGAGCCAGAGGATGCGCGCCATGGCTCAGCCCTCCGTCAGGTCGGCGAGGCACTCAGGCGTGCGGGGACGGGCGGGTCGACCGGCAGCGGCTCCTGCGGTCCCGACCGTTTCGGCTTCGCCGCCGGAGTCCCCGACCCGTGCAGCACGTGCGGCGGACGGTGTCGCGACCGCAGCGACGGCGGCGACCGCGAGGCCGGCGACCCCGCGGTGAAGGGCGGCGCGGCGGCCCATGAGGTGGTCGTCGGCCGCGCCGAGGTCGTGGGCCACAGGGTCCGACGACGGTGCGGGGGTGAGGTCTCGCGGTGCGGTTGATGTCATGGTCAGCTCCTCGTGAGATGGGGTCTGGACGTCTCGGGCCCGGGGTCGTGAGTGGGATCCGGGGTCGTGAGTGGGGTCCGGCGCCGGCCGGCCTCCCTGTCTGGTCAAGGCCGGAAAGGGGCCGGTTCGCACCGGTCGATGACGCCGGCGGATCGAGTCCGGGTCAGTGCGCGTAGGGGTTCATCCGCCAGTCGTAGCCGGAGCAGCCGCCCGAGCCGCAGACGCGAATCGCGAAGGCGTCGACCTCTTCGTAGCCGGCCAGGTAGTACGTGTTCGTGCGCACCGGGTCCGAGCCGCAGCCTCCCGAGTCCGTGCGCTCGCCGACCTTGATCCAGATCATGTCCTGGATGGTGCCGCCGTGGCCGACGTACAGGTTGATCGTGGCCGCGACACCGTCGCCGGGGCAGCGGTCGTTGACGTAGAGGTCGTTGATGTTGACGCGGAGCGCGCTGCGGAAGTCGAGGTAGGCCGAGCCGTACGCGCGGCCGTCGGGGGAGGTGGCCGAGACGGTGCCGTCGTCGGCTGAGGCGGGGGCCGCGCCGATCATGGCGCCGGTGAGGGAGAGCACGACAGCGGCGAGGCCGCTGGCGACGGTGGTCCTGCGGATCATGTGAGCCTCCTGTTCGGTGGTGAGCCCATCGTCCGGAGCGCCGCTAACTGCCCGCTAACCGACCGAGGAGCACGGCCCGAGCCCGATCCGGGTGCGCGAGCCCGTCCAGACCTTTGCCCACGCCTTTGCCCGAGCGTGGTTAGCGACTGGTTAGGGGACGTGGAGACGCTCACACGACCACCCGGAGCAGCCGAACGCCCCGGGCCCATCCGCACGGCGCCCTGAGGGCGTCGTCGGGAGAAGGAGTACTCACATGTCCAGCTGGAAGTTACGCGTCCTCTCGCTCGCCCTGACGGCGACGGCCGTGGCGGCCGTGGCCGTCCCGTCGCTCTCGCCGCAGGCAGCGCCCGCCGCCGACGCGCCCTCGAGCACGCTCGTCGCGGTCGCGACCAATCCCTATCCGGCCGACTCGGTGGCTACCGGCTACACGCAGCGGGCGCGCTGGACGATCGACGTGCTGCGCGAGAACCGCCCGATGCTCACGTCGTGCAACCACGGCAACTTCGCCACCGACTCGGGGCACACCTCGGACAGCTACCACTACAGCGGCAACGCCGGTGACTGCTATGCCGGCAACACCCCGGGCCAGTACCCCGGTCCGATCGACAAGGACCAGCTCCAGCGCGCCGCGAACTTCGCCGTCGCCAACGCCGGTCCGCTCAAGGTCCAGCAGGTCATCTGGAACGGCCGGATCTGGACCTGGCCGCGCCGCAGTGAGGGCTGGCGCACCTACACCGGCGGCTCCGGCGTCGTCGGGGGCCACTACGACCACGTCCATGTGAGCATCGCCCGCCCGGGCGACGGCCGCTGACCCGACGGACGACCGTCGCCGCGGTCGGGCCGAGGGACCCCTCGGCCCGACCGCGACTCAGCGGAACCGCTGGACGCGCAGCCGTTCTCAGGGCTCGAGGAGGACGGCACCCGGGCCGTGCTCGGCCAGCACGTCGGAGGGGTTGTTGAGCGCGCACGTGCGCAGGCTGAGGCAGCCGCAGCCGATGCAGGAGTCGAGCTGGTCGCGCAGCTTCTCGATGCGGCGGATCTGCTCGTCGAGCCGGCCGCGCCAGGCGCGCGAGAGGCGGGCCCAGTCGGTGGCGGTGGGGGTGCGTGCGTCCGGGAGCGTGGACAGGGCCGCGCCGATCTCCTCGAGCGACAGCCCGACCCGCTGGGCCGCCCGGATGAACGACACCCGCCGGATCGTGGCCCGCTCGTAGCGCCGCTGGTTGCCCGTCGTGCGGACCGAGGTGATGAGCCCGAGGTCCTCCCAGTAGCGCAGCGCGGAGGTGGCCGCGCCGGTGCGCTCGGCGACCTGCCCGATGGTCAGGCCCGACATCTAGGCGATCCTCGCCTCGGCCAGGCGCGCGAGGATCTCCTCGACGGTCTCGTCCGGCGTCTGCTGCGAGCTGTCGAGCCACAGCCCGATGTGCGGCGTCTCGGTGCGCACCTTGTGGTCGAAGTCGCGGATCGACCAGAGGTCGCCGTAGCCGACCTTGACGCGTTCGGACTCGCGCTGCATGACGGTGCCCACGTCGGGCGCGAGCATGACGAGGCTGAGCGGTCGCGCGGTCAGCTGGTCGAGGAACGGCCGGAGGGTCGTGCCGACGAAGAGGTCCTGGACGACGACGGTGAAGCCGGCCGCGGCGTACTCGTTCGCGGAGTGCGCGGCGATGGCGTGGCGCAGGGCGAGCTGTCTCTCCGCCTCGGGGTCACCGTGCGGCGACATGTCGACGCGACCGCGCACGACGACGCGGCGGAACTCGTCACCGCGCAGGTGCACCGCGTGGGAGAAGCGCTCCGCGAGGAGCTGGGAGACGGTCGACTTGCCCGCAGCCATGACGCCGGTGACGACGATGACCTGCGGGATGTCGACGGCGGTGTGGAGGGGCCGGTCGCTCACACCGCACCACCCTAGGCGCCCGGGAGTGAAAAGTCGTCAGAGTTCATGTGACGTTCAAGTAGCGTCCGCAGACCTCCGCCGCCTGACACCGATCCCGTATGCCGTCACGTCCCGTCGAGTGGCCCCGTCGTCCCAGGGCGGGTGCCCATCACCCCGTCGAGTGGCCCCGTCGTCCCAGGGCGGGTGCCATCACCCCGTCGAGTGGCCCCGTCGTCCCAGGGCGGGTGCCATCACCCCGTCGAGTGGCCCCGTCGTCCCACAGCCGGTGCGCACCACCCGTCGGGTGGCCCCGTCGTCGCTGCCGGCCCGCACGGGCCGTGGGACGACTGGGACGACTGGGACGACTGGGACGGGGTGGCCACTCGAGTGCCGGGGGCGGCGGGGTGGCGGGCGGGTTGAGACGGGGCGTCAGGCGTAGGCCCGACGGGGCGTCAGGCGTAGGCCTCGACCTCGTCGGGTGTGGCACGACGCACGACGACGCGGGTCCACGCGCCGACGTAGAGGCGGTCGTCGTCGCCGAGCTCGGTCTTGGGACCGACCGCGATGGAGCGCTGGGGGAGCGGTCCCGACGCGGGGCCGACGAAGGTGCCGTTGGAGCTGCCGAGGTCCTCGACGAACCAGCGCGAGCCGTCGGTGGTCAGCTGCGCGTGGCGGCGGCTGACCCCGGGGTCGGACGACAGGTCGATCTCGGGGTTGGTGTTCTTGCTCGTGGACACGCGGCCGAGCAGGACGCTCCGGTGGCGCAGCGGCATGATCGTCGGCAGACCCGGTGACGGGCAGGGGTCCTCCGCCTCCTGGGTCTGGTACCAGTCCGGGTCGACCCAGACCTCGGCCAGCCACTCGAAGGACGTCGTGGCCTCCCCGGCCGGGCCGTCGGCGGCAGCGGCAGCGCCGGAGCCCGCGGACGCGGGACCGACGGCCTCGCCGTCGGGCTCGGTGTCGGTGAGGCCGCCGGGGCCGGCAGAGGGGTCGCGCGGCATCGCGCCGGTCGTGAAGTCGTAGCCGCAGGCCTCGCAGAAGAGTGCGCCGTCGGGGTTCTCGGTCTGGCAGTTGGGGCACACCAGGGCCGCCGGTGCGGCCGGGTCCGCCGTGGCGGGTGTCGAGGCGGCGGGGGCGGCAGGAGCCGGCGGGTCGAGGTCGAGCGAGGAGCCGGACGAGGGCGCGACGCCGGACGCCGGGCCGGACGCCGGGCCGTTCGCGGTGCCGTTGGCGGTGCCCGTGGCACCGCCCCCGACGCCGCCGCCCGAGGCCGGCTGGGCGCTCGCGTCGATGGGGGAGCCGCAGGTGTCGCAGTAGTCCTCGGCCTCGGACGTGTGCCCGTTGGGGCAGACAGCGCTCACCGGCGCACCCTGCTCGTCTTCGTGGACGCCGTGTCGAGCGACATCTCGTCGATCTTCGACGCACCCTTCTTGAGGCGGACGGTCCCCGTGTCGGCGTCGTCGATCTCGACGACCTTCCGGAGGCGCGAGGTCATCTCCTCGTTGCCGGTCTGGTCGGCGAGCTGGACGGCCCGGCCGAGCTTCGAGGTCGCGACGTCGTCCTGGCCGGCGGCCTTGGCGGCGAGGCCCTCCTGGATGACGGTGGCGAGCTCGGCCTGCCCGGTGTAGGCGGCGACCGCGGGGTCGATGCGCGTCGTCAGCGAGTCGTCGTTGCTCCACTTGGCCTTGACGAGGGCCTGCGCTACGGGGTCTCCGCCGAGCGAGAACTGCACCCGCGCCGCGAGCTGCTCCTGGCCGAGCGTGCGAGCCGGGAGCCGGACCGCCACGTGGTAGTCGCGGCTCTCGTCGGACCACGCACCGGTCGGGTAGGCGCCGGTGAGCGGGTTGACGACCGTGCGACGCGACGTGAGGTCCTCGAGCGTGGGCGACACCTGCTTGACGAAGAGCAGCTCGGCTCCCTGGGGGACCCACACGCGCAGCTCGGAGTTGGCGACGCCGCGCGACATCGAGGTGCGCATCATGGCCTCGAACTCGGCCGCCATCTCCTCGGGGGCCGGGATGAGGTCGACGGTGCCGAGCAGCGCCGAGGCGATGCCGCGCACCTCGTCGACGCGCCACTGGTCGCCGACACCGCGGCAGTCGCACTGGAAGGCACCGACGCAGCTGCGGACCGCGGCCTGCAGCGACTGGGGCGTCTCGCCCTCGTTGACGCCGTCGGTGAGCAGGATCGCATGGCGCTTGGTCACGTGCGGCACGGTCTCGAAGATCTGCCGGGCGAGCGAGAGCCACGTGCCCATCGCCGTGCCGCCGTTGGCGCGCAGGCCGTCGATGGCCCGGTTGGCCTCACCGCGGGTGTGCGCCGACATCGGCACGAGCGCGCCCTGGTGGCTGTAGGGGTAGACGATCTGTGCGGTGCCGTTGCCGGACACGATGGAGAAGAGCGTGCCGTCGACGATCTCGGCGAGGGCGGCCTTGGCGGCCTCACCGGCGGCCTGGACACCGCGCCGGCCCATCGAGCCGGACGTGTCGATGAGGATGACCTCGGCCGCCGAGCCGGGGTCGGCGAGCCCGGCCGAGGTTCCTGCCGATGCGCCCGCGGAGGCGCCGGTCGACGTCACGCGGACGATCGCGTGCACGTCGGTGCCCCCGTCGGGCAGGAACTCGTTCTGGAACACCTCTGCCGTGAAGTCAGCCATCGGTCGGGTCCCCTTCCACCGGCGCCGCTGCGGTCGCCTCGGTCGTCGTCGTGCTCGATCCTCGCCCAGCCAGTCTGGCGAGGGCAACCGTGATGTTGTCGCGTCCACCCTGCTCGTTGGCGAAGTCGACGAGGGCCTGCGCCACCGTGGTGGGCGACGGGTCCTCGATCCGTGCGGCCGCGTCGGTGAGCAGGCTGCGCAGCGCCTCGGCCTCGGAGCAGTAGTTCCACAGCCCGTCGGAGCAGACCATGAGCCAGCCGGGCGTCGCCGTCATCGTCGTCAGGTGCGGCGTGAGGTCGTCGGGTGCGTCCTTGCCGAGCCAGCGCGTGATCGAGTGCGCGTGCGGCCCGGTCTCGGCCTCGAGCCTGGGGACACCCGCGGCCATCTGCTCCTGGGCGAAGGAGTCGTCGCGGCCGAGCTGGCGTGCCGGCTCCGCCGCGTCGTCGGGCAGCCAGTAGACCCGGCTGTCGCCGACGTTGCCCGCGACGATGACGTCGTCCTCGACGACGGCGGCCGCGAAGGTGCACGACGGCGGGTTGGGGACGTCCTCGACGACGGAGGCGGCGACCGCCTCGTTGGCGCGGGTCACGGCGCTCGTGAGCGCGCGCCCGGCGCCGGCGGCCCAGGCGTCCGGGGTGCCGACGCCCTTGGGGAAGGGCTGGTCGAGGACCGCCCGAGCGGCCTTCGCGGCAGCGAGCGAGGCGATGTGCGAGTCGGTGGCCATCGAGACGCCGTCGCAGACGACGAGGACGGCCCGCGACCCCGCCGGCTCGCCGGCGCTGAGCGACATGGCGTCCTCGTTGCGGGCGTGGCGCTTGCCGATGTCGCAGACGCCGCCGACCCACGACGTCGGCGACTCGACGAGGTGGTCGCGCGGGTTGGGCGGCGGGGTGCCGCAGTGGTCGCAGTAGCCGTCGACGATGTGCCCCTCGCCGCAGGCGTGGCACGTGAGCTCGTCGGCGACGGGGGCGACGGCCGCGGAGGGCACGGCCCCGGTCCAGCCGACGTCGAGCGGGGACTCCTCACCGGCGGGCGCCGTCTGTGGCGTCGCCGAGGCGAGCACGGTGCCGTCGGAGACGTCGGCCGCGGGCTGCGTCCCGTTCGCGGCCCGGACCGCGACGACGAGGTCGGCTCCGCACGCCTCGCAGAAGGTCGACTCGGCCGGGTTGGCCGTGCCGCAGGCGGGGCAGTCCCGCGAGCCGGTCGGCGCAGGAGCGGGTTGGGGTGCTCCCGTGGTCGGGATGTCGGTCACCAGAGGCTCCAGGGTCGGATGGCGTTGGCCTCGTCCACGAGGGGGACGCGCTCGGACAGGTCGGGGGTGCGCTTGGCCAGCTCGCGCAGGGCCTCCTCGAGCCCGAGACGCAGGCCGTTGGGGGTGCCCTTGTGCTCGCCGAGGCGGACATCGGCCTTGTTGCCGCTCTTCTCCACGGTGACGAGCGCCTCACGGTAGATCAGCGTCGTGAGCTCGGCCCGGCGCCGCGCCGACAGCGAGGTGTCGTCGAGCGTGCGCAGTGCCTCGGCGAGGTCGGGCAGTCCCCGGTTGGCCTTGGTGAGCAGCTCGGCGAGGCCCGCCCGCGCCGTGCGGTAGGCGCTCGACTGGACCGGGACGAGGCGGTATGCCGCCACGGCCCCCTCGACGTCGGACCGCGCGGCCCGGATGCGGGCGAGGCCGAAGGCAGCCATGGGGACGTAGGTCGCGTCGGTGCGCGCGCACGCGACGTAGAGGTTCTCGGCGACGGCGTCGTCCCCGGCCTGCTCCGATGCCTGGGCGAGCGCGAGCTTTGGCGCGAGCTCTCCGGGCACCTGGCCGTAGACGGCGTTGAACGCGGCCTGCGCGGCCCGCGAGTCGCCCCGCTCGAGGGCGGCGAGGCCCTGGATCCACACGGCCCGCCACTCCCACGGGTCGGCGCTCAGCAGCTCGCCGGCGGTCGACTCGGCGACGTCGGGCTGGCCGGCGTCGAGGGCGGTGCGGGCCTGCTCGAGGAGCACCTCCGTCGTGCGCACGGCGGCACGCTTGAGCGTCGCGAGGCGCTCCTCCGGCGAGCCGGACACCGTGGTGAGCCAGCCGGTCTGCGGGTCGTGCGGGTCGCGGCGCAGGGCCGGGAGGTTGCGCCAGTCGTCGGGCTCGACGCCCGGCGTCGGCACGTCGAAGAGGAGCGAGCTGACCGTGGTCGCGGCGGCGCCGGACCCGCGGTCGAGGGCGACGACCTCGCGGAGCACCCCGACCATCTGCGAGCGCAGCTCGTCGGCGGAGACGAAGCGGTCGTCGCGGTTGGGCGCGCACGCCTTGGCGACGAGCCGGTAGAAGGAGTCGTAGCGCTGGAAGACCGGGACGGTGTCCTGGGCCGGCAGGGTGTTGAGGTAGGTCGTCTGGTAGCCGCGGAACTCCATCGTCAGCACGACGAGCGTGCGTCCGATCGTGTAGATGTCGGAGGCGGCGGAGACGCCGAGCTCGGCGACCTCGGGGGCCTGGTAGCCGACGGTGCCGAAGATCGCCGAGTCGTCGTCGTCGGCACGGCGCACGCCACCGAGGTCGATGAGCTTGACCTCGTCGCCGACCTGGATGATGTTGTCGGGCTTGAAGTCGCAGTAGACGAGCCCGAGGTCGTGGAGGTACTGGAACGACGGCAGGATCTCGAGGATGTAGGCGAGAGCCTGGTCGACGGGCAGCGGGTCGTACTTCCCGGCGGCCTGGAGACGCTGCTTGAGGATGGACTTGAGCGACGTGCCGCCGACGTACTCCATGACGATGTAGCCGGCGTCGTCGTGCGTGACGAAGTTGTAGATCTCGACGATGCTCGGGTGCGACACCTGCGCGAGGAAGCGCTGCTCGGCGATGGCCGCCGCGAGGGCGTCGGGGTCGGCCGAGTTGAGCAGGCCCTTGAGCACGACCCACCGGTCGGACACGTTCTTGTCGCGGGCGAGGTAGATCCAGCCGAGGCCACCGTGGGCGAGGCAGCCGGCCACCTCGTACTGCCCGGCGACGAGGTCGCCGGCCTTGAGCTTGGGGTCGAAGGAGAACGGGTGGCGGCAGTTGGCGCAGAAGCCGGTCGTGCGGCCGGGCTTGCCGTCGCGACCACGGCCGACGGGCTCGCCGCACTTCGGGCAGAAGCGCTTGTTCTCGGGCACGGAGGGGTTGGTGAGCAGCGCCTTCTCGGCGTCGATCTCGGGCGCGGGGCGCACCGAGGTGATGCCGCCTCCGAGACGGGCCGAGCGCAGCCGCTGCGAGCCGCCGGTGCGACGCGTCGCGATGGACCCGGACTCGCGGGCGCGCTTGGAGCCCAAGGCTGCCGACGCGAGGTTGCTCGAGGCGGCCGAGCGCGTGGAGATCTCGGGGCCGACGCCTCCGGTGGCCGCTGAGGCGGCGGACCCGCCGGTCGGGTCGGCCGCGGCCGCCGACGAGGGGGCGGCATACCCGGCCACCCCGAGCTGGTCGGCGGGCGTGCCGCAGACGTTGCAGTAGCCCGCGTCGATCGTGCCGGTGCACCCGGGCTGCTGGCAGGCGCCGCCCTCGGGGATGGACGGACCGGACGGCGCAGCCGCGGCCGCGGCAGCCGGGGCAGACGCGCCGCCGGCTCGGGCCGGCGCACCGACGGCGGGCGCCGGGGTGGACCCGGCGGCCATGCCGCACACGTCGCAGTAGCCGTCGACGATCGTTCCGGTGCAGCCCGGCTGCGTGCAGTTCATGGGCGGGGCCTCTGGGGTCGGGGTGCGGACGGACGGGGGGCGGCGCGACCGGCACGGGGCTGCGGGCGGGTCGCCGCGTCGACGTAGGCCGAGAAGGCGGCCGCGAGGGCACGGGCACGGGCGATCGGCAGTGGCCGCGACGCGAGCGTCTCGTCGAGCCGTCGGCGCAGCTCGGCCACGTCGGCCCCCGCCTCGGGAGTCAGGGTCGCCGCCGCGGCCATGGCGCCGACGGCTCCCACGAGCCCGACGACCTCGTCGCGCTCGGCCAGCCCGGCGGCATACGTCTCGTGGGCCAGGTCGAGCGCGCGCGAGACCCGCTCGAGCTTGTCGCGGTATGCCGTGAGCTCGGCTGCCGCCTGCGGCACGGGTCCCAGCGCACGGACGTTGGGGATCGCGAGGTGCGGGGCCGGCGTGATCGCCTGGAGGCAGGCGCGTTCGAGGGCGCGGATGGCGGCGGCGCGCGCGTCGAGCTCCTCGACCTGCTGCTGGGTGCGCACCCGGCTGCGGGCCGCGGAGGCTCGCTCGGCGGCCGCCACGATGAGGTCGCGCTCGAGCACGGCCACGTCGATCTCGAGCGGGCCGATGATGCCGCCGACGTCGGCACCCCGACGGGCGCGCTCGACGAGGTCGCCCATCCTGCGGTCCAGGCGCGCGAGCTTCTCGGTGGCCTCGTCACGCTGCGTGCCGGCCGGGACGAGGGGGATCTGGTCGCGCGTGCGCTCGATCCCGGCGCGCACCAGGGTGATCCGCTGGGTCGCCTCCGCGGCCCCCGGTGCGAGGGAGGCGCGGGCCTGGAGGGTGCGGGTCAGCGAGTCGAGCAGCCGGCACGCCTCGGGCAGGCTCACGGCCAGCGAGCCGCTCGACGGCAGCGAGAGGTGCTCGGTCGTGTTGGAGTCGAGCCGTCCGTGGATCAGGGTCGAGAGCCGCTCGGCCTCCACCGGTCCGACGCGGCCACCGTCGAAGGTCGTCTCGAGCAGGGTGAGGCGGTCGCTGACGGCCTTCCAGAAGGTCAGCGCGACGGTGAGGTCGGTGGTGATCGCGACCTGCTCGGCCTGTGAGAGCTTGAGGACGGCGCGGTCGACCTCGCCGAGGTCGGCGCGACGCTGGGCGACCCACTCGCGCAACGCGTTGAGGTAGGTCTGGGCCTCGCCGGCCTGGACGGGCACGCCGAGCCGACCGGGCGCCGTCGGAGCGACGGTGCCCGGGTCGGGGTGGCTCTGCGGCACTGCGCTCATCGTCCGTAGACCGGGGTCGGGGGTGCGGGCGCCGGGCCGAGCGGTGCGGCGAGCCAACGGTTGTAGATGGCCTTCCACTCGCCGTCGGCCTCGAGGTCGGCGATGACGCGGTTGACGTAGCGCGCGAGGTAGACGTCGGACTTGTTGACGCCCAGGCCGTAGGGCTCGACGGTGATCGCCTTGGCGCTCGTGATGACGGTGTTGGGGTCCTGGGCCGCGAGGCCGGCGAGCACGGTGTCGTCACCCGTGATGGCGTCGGCCTTGCCCTGCTGGAGCAGCACGAGGCAGCCGGTGTGCGTGCCTGCCGTCACGACGACCGGGCCCTCGACCTGCTCGAGCTTGGTCAGCGACGTCGTGCCGGTGGGGGCACAGACCCGCTTGCCCTTGAGGTCGGCGAGACTGAGGTCCTTGGCGCCGGGCAGGGCCTTGCTGACGAGGACCTTCTGGCCGGAGCGGTAGTACTCGGCGGAGAAGGCGATGTCGTTCCAGCGCCCGCACGTCATCGACATGTTGCGCGCGACCATGTCGATCGGGCGGTCGGGATCCTTGAGGAGCGGGATGCGGTCGCCGGCGGTGATGACCCGCAGCTGCACCTTGTTCGGGTCACCGAAGATCGCCTTGGCGACGGCCCGCGCCATGTCGATGTCGAAGCCCTCGATGCCGCCGGTGAAGGCGTTGCGGGCACCGAAGAGGTAGGTGTCGGCCGAGACACCGACGGTGATGAACCCCTTGCTGATGATCCGGCGCATCGACGGGTCGGTGATGTCGCCCCGGCTCGGCAGGTTCGGCAGCGGGTCGTAGGACTGGGTCGCGTTGGCGCACGTCGGCGCGGCCACGGCGGGCGCGCTGCTCGAGGGCTTCGGCGGGGCGCTCGTCGGCAGCTGCGTCTCGGCGTACGTCACGCCGGAGCAGCCCGCGAGGGCGCCGAGGCCGACCACGGCGACGAGGCTGGAGAAACGACGCCGCAGGGTCGCGCTGGTGGTGCTCATCGGTACTCCTCGGTCCGCTGGCCGACTCCTCGGATGATGAGCCACGATGCGACGAGGGCCACCAGGGCCACGACGACGGCGATGAGGGGCGCGCTGCCCCCGAGCTTCTCCAGGGTCGTGACGGTCGCCTTGCCGGCACTGTCGCGGGCCTGCGTCACGCTCACGTCGAAGGTGCCGAAGGTCTTCGCGGCGCCTCCGTCGGCCGTGCTCGTCGACAGCTTGACCGCGTCGTCCCAGCGGCCGCCGTTGTCGAGGGAGCGCACCTTGACGTGCGCGTCGACGTAGTCGGTCCACTGCTCCTGCAGGGTGGCGCTGTCGTCGAGCGTGGCGAGGGTCGCGTCGACGGTCTTGCGGTCGGCGACCCAGGCCTGCTCGTTGGAGGCTCCCGAGCCCCGGCGGATCAGGGTCAGGCTCTCGTTGGCGCGGGCGTCGTTGGCCGCCGTCGTCACGTTCGCGAGGGCGACGGCTCGCTGGTAGCTGCCGTTGGAGACGTCGCGGGTCGCGCTGCCGACGCCGGTGATGACGGTCGCCGTGACGAAGAGCGCGACGAGGAGCAGCGCGATGGCGCCCGTCAGTGACGGGTTGAGGTAGCGGTGCGTGCGCTTGGCGAGCCAGACCGCGAGCGCGACGAGCCCGATGAGCGACAGGACGCCCACGAGCAGCTGGAGGCTCGAGTTGCTGCGATCGAACTCCTTCTTCGCGCGGTCCTCGTTGGCCTTGACGACCTGCGTCACGATCGGGATGGCATCGGCGCGCAGACCCGCGCTCGCCTGGGTGAGGTACTGCGCTCCGACCGGCAGGCCGAGCCGGTTGTTGGAGCGGGCCTGCTCGACGAGGGCGGCATACGTCTGCACGCGCTGGGACAGGACCCCGAGGGCGTTGCCGTCGGCGGGCTGGGCAGCCGCGGCCTCGGCGATCCCCGACGCCACCCGACCCATCGCGCCCTCGTAGCTGGCACGCGACTCGGGCGACTCGAGGCCGCCGACGAGGAAGGCGTTGGTGGCGACGGCGTCGGCGCGCAGGAGGTCGACGTGGATCGACTGGGCCCGGACCACCTGGGCACTGTTGTTGGCGGCGCGCTCGACCGCGGACTGCGAGGCGAGGAGCGCGTTGGCGCTCACGGCGCCCAGCAGGACGGCGGCGAGGACGCCGAGCAGTCCGAACAGCCGCATCCGGCCGGGCGTGCCGTGGAGCAGCCGGCTCGCGATGCCGCGGGCACCGGGGACGCCGCCCGAGAGGCTGCCGGCGATGGTGCGCGGCGCCTGGCCCGTGGGCGCGCCGGACGACGCACCCGCCGGGATGGCGACGGGGATGTTCGTCGTCGGTGCGCTCATGCGGTGTCCTCGTGCTCGTTCGCGCTGGTGTCGTCGGGCTCGGCCTGCTCGCCGTGCTCGTCCGAGACTGCCTCATCGGTGCCCGCCGGACCATCAGGGTCTGCCCTGAGCTCCGCCGGATCCTGCGGTGGAGCGTCGGCCGTGACCGGTGCGTCGGCCGGTGCGTCGGCCGGTGCGTCGGCCGGAGCCTCGGCCGGCCCGTCGGGCTGGTCGGTGAAGTCGTCTGCGGTGAGTAGACGCAGGTCGTCGCGCGTCGGCTCCGTCGCGTCCTTGAGGCGCCACGCGTGGCGACCCACGGCGTGCTCGAAGACGTTGCGCGAGAATCGCCCGTTGCCGAACGCGGGCGTGCGCGGCGTGGCCTCGAGCTGGTGCCGGACGCGGGTCCGGGCGTCGTCGGTCAGCTCGTAGTCGCTGCCTCCGGCGATGGAGTCGAGGATCGCGAGCAGCTCGTCGTCGGAGTAGTCGTCGAACTCGATCGTCGTCGTGAACCGGCTGGCCAGGCCCGGGTTCTGGGCGATGAAGCCGACCATCGGGTCGGGGTAGCCCGCCACGATGACGACGAGGTCCTCGCGGTGGTCCTCCATCTCCTTGACGAGGGTGTTGACGGCCTCCTGGGCGTACTGGTCGCCGGTCAGGGCGTAGGCCTCGTCGATGAAGAGCACCCCGCCCGTGGCCTTGGCGCAGACCTCGGCGGTCTTCATCGCGGTCTGCCCGACGTATCCGGCCACGAGCTCGCTGCGGTCGACCTCGACGAGCTGGCCGGTGGGCAGCAGGCCGAGCGCCTTGTAGATGCCGCCGACGAGCCGCGCCACCGTCGTCTTCCCGGTGCCGGGGTTGCCGACGAAGATGAGGTGACGGCTCATCTTCGGAGCCTTGAGCCCGGCCTGGGTGCGCATCTTCTCGACGGTGAGCAGGGCGACCTGCCGGTGGATCTCCTTCTTGACCCGCTCGAGGCCGATCATCGCGTCGAGCTCGGCGAGGAGCTCCTCCACCGACTTCTCGGGCTCGGCGGGCTTCGCCGGCTCGGCCGGCGGGTCGGGCGGTGCGGCCGTGGCCGTCGCGCCGGGGTCGGGCAGGCCGGCCGGGTCGCCCGGCGCCGCAGGCTGGCCCGGCAGCACGAGGTCGAGCAGGCGGGGGTCGATCGGGCCGGCGATGGTCGGACGCATCGTGTCGGGGGAGCCGAGACCCATGCCGGGCAGGCCGACGTGGAGCCGGCGGTCTGCGCCGGAGTCGCCCCCCGGGAACGTGGGCACGCGCTGCGAGGGGAGCCGTGCGGCGGCGAGGTAGGCACCGGAGGCCGCCGACGCGTTGGCGATGACCCAGATCGGCGCGGTGCCGAGCATGACGGCGGACGAGGCCACCTCGGTCAGCGCCTCGGCGTACTCGGCGGCGAGGGCGTGCCGGGAGGCGACGAGGGCCTCGAGCAGGTCGGTCGGGGCGCCGCGCCAGCGGCGCCCGGACGAGGCAGCGTCGAAGAACGCCTCGTTGATGCGGGCGATGTCGGTCAGGCCGGGGTGTGCGACCTCGGCCCAGGCGGGCGCGGCACCGGGCACGGACTCGGCCAGTGCTGCCGCGACGCGCAGGCCCTCGTCACGGGCGGCGGCCGGGTCGAGACCGGCCTCCGCGGCGACGTCGCTCAGCTGCTCCAGGCTCTCGGCGAGGCGCGACTCGTCAGTGGTCATGGTCCACACCCGGGTCGGCTCGGTCGTCGTTCGCGGTCGGCGTTCATGCATCACTCCGGCGGGGCCAGCGGGTGGGGGGACGGTGACGTGCTGACGGCACCGGAGGGGCCTGCGGTTCCCGGGTCCGCGGCATCGCCCGACCCGGGCGGCGGGGCGACCCGCACGGGGTCCGGCCCGAGGCCGAGGACGCCACCGCCGGACGCCTGGCCGAACTTCTGCTCGAGGAAGGCCCCGTGCACGATGATCGCCTCGGCGTCGGCACGGCAGACGGCGTCGTAGACCTTGTCCATCGTCGTGCCGAGCAGGTCGAGCTGGTCGACGAGAAGCATGACCGAGCTCTTGCCCGCGGCGATGGGGCGGGTGTCGGCCCAGTCGCGCGGGAGGCGCAGGTAGTTGCCGATGGCGACGGGCAGGTAGTCGGTGGCGGTCGCCATGACGCTGAAGCCCTGGCTGCTGCCGAGGCCGAGGTTGTCGAGGCGCGGCAGGGTCTGACGCACGATGCGGGTGACGCGCAGCAGGCGCGAGAGCACGACGCCGGGCACCTTGCCCTCGCGGGCCTGTGTCTCGATGGCGTCGAGCGCCCCGAGGAGCTGCTCGGTGGTCGGTGGCCCCGAGCGCACGGGCTCGGGTGCCTCGGGCCTGTCCAACCCGAACCACGACCGGATCCCCACTGCGTTGTCCCCTCTGGTGTGTCGCGCGCGTCGACCGTCGACCGGCCACGCACATCCTGCTCCACGGGTCGCGCCACGGCGACCTCGCCTCACCTCACCCGCGTCGCGGCCCCGTCACCGGCTCCCGGTCGGGCTTGCCATCTGCAACCACCTCACCGGCCGGAGCCGAGGTCGAGCAGCCCGGGCGCGGAGTTCTCGGCGCGGCGCGCGTCCTGCTTGGACACGCGGTCGAGGTAGGTGCGCGACTTGGCGACCTCGGTCTCGAGGGTGCCGATCGTCGCGGCCATGTTGTCGAGCGCCCGCACCTTGAACTGGTCGATGGTGTCCATCGTCTCGTAGATGTTGGCGAAGGCCTTCTGCAGCGACTCGATGGAGAGCGTCGAGCTCGCCGACTGCTCCTGGATGCGGGCCGAGTTCTGCTTGAGCGCCTCCGACGTGCGCTCGATGATGCCGGAGGTCGTCGTGTTGAGGGCCGTGATCTGGTCGAGGACGAGCTGCTGGTTGTTGAGCGCCTGGGCCACGATGACGGCGGTGCGCAGGGCCGAGACGGTCGTCGTCGTCGCGCGGTCGACGCCCTTGATGAGCTCGATGTTGTTCTTGATGATGATGTCGATCGCGAGGTAGTTCTGGATCGAGACCGCGAGCTGGGTCAGCAGGTCCTGGTGCTTCTGGCGGACGTAGAAGAGGACGTCCTCGCGCAGCGCCTTGGCGCGCTCGGGGTCGGTCGTCTCGAGGGTCGCGACCTGGGCGGCGAGCTTGGCGTCGAGCCGCTCGGCGACGTAGACGTACTGGTTGAGCCGGCCCATCGACTCCCAGAGGTTCTTCTTCTCGAGGTTGAGGGCGACGTTGTCCTTGACGAGCTCGTCCTGGCCGGACTGGAGCGAGTGGAGGATGCCGTTGAGGTGGCTCTGCGCCGACTGGTATTTGCGGAAGTAGTCGGTCACCTTGTCGCCGAAGGGGATCATGCCGAGGAACTTCTTGGCGCCGGCGGCCTGGCCCGGGTCGAGGTCCTCGACGGTGCGCCGCAGGTCGAGCAGGGTCTTGCCGACCTTGGAGTTGCCGGACAGGCCGCCCTCGTTGAGCGCCTTGACCGGCATCTGGAGCATCCGGTTGGACGACTCGGCGGCGAACTTGACCTCGTCGTTGCCCATGGTGCGCACGTCGGCGGCCTTGGTCTCCCACTCCGGCGAGCGGGCCGCGGCCTTGGTCAGGGAGTCGAGGTAGGTGTCGACCTTGGCGTCGAGCCCGGGCAGGGCCGCCTCGGGGACGGCCGGCGCCATCTTGGGCGCGGCGGTCTCGGCGACGGCGGCCGTCGGCGCGGGTGCGGTGAGGATGAACGCGTCACCGGGCGGCGGCTCGAGAGGGGCGACCTGGGCGGGCGCGGCTGCCTGGGCGGCGGGCTGGTCAGTCATGTGGAGCGGGTCCTTCCCTCGCGTGCCGGCCACGTCGGCGACGCGACCGAAGTCCCTCGCCCGTCGGCACCGCGGACGGCGCACGACACACGCCTGCGGCGCGCTCCTCGGGCGTACGGCCACTCTACGTGCCGTGCGCCTGCGACGGGTGGGCGAACGCGTGGGTTCCGTCGCGCGGAGACCCCCTCCGGAGAGGGAGCGGCCGCGGCTCGGAGTCAGGGGAGGTTACGAGCCGCGGCCGCGTGCGTGGGGCACCCACACCCAGTTGAACGGACGGGGTTACCCGCCGGTTCCCGCGAGAGCGGCGCCTCCGCGCCGGTGCTCAGTCGAACTGCCAGGAGCGCTTGCTCAACCCGAACCAGAAGCCGTCGATGACGCTCTTGTTGTCGAGGCCGCCGGACTCGTGGGCGGCACCGAGGGTGACGAAGAGCGGCGCGAAGTGCTCGGTGCGCGGGTGGGCCTCGTGGGCGGCGGGGGCCTTGTCGAGGAAGTCGAGCAGGCTGTCGACGTCCTGGGCCCTCATGGCCTCCTGGGCCCAGTGGTCGAACTCCGCGCTGGCTCGCGGGGGCTGGCCGTCGGCGCCGGCGTGCGGGTCGAACCAGCGCAGGTTGTGGGTGGTGAAGCCCGAGCCGACGATCATCGTGCCCTGGTCGCGCAGCGGTGCGAGTCGGCGGCCGATCTCGAAGAGGCCGCGCGGGTCGAGGGTCGGCATCGACATCTGGAGCACCGGCACGTCGGCGTCGGGGAACATCTCCTTGAGCGGGACGTAGGCGCCGTGGTCGAGGCCGCGGTCCTCGTCGCGGTGCACCTCGTGACCGGGCCACGTGAGCAGCTTCGTCACGTCGTCGGCGAGGGTGGGCGCGGCGGGGGCGTCGTAGGTCACGTCGTAGTACTTCTGCGGGAAGCCCCAGAAGTCGTAGGTGAGCGGGGCCCCGGTCGTCGAGCCGAGGGTCGTCGGCGCGTCCTCCCAGTGGGCGGAGACCATGAGCACGTTCGTCGGCTTCGGCAGGTCGGCGGACCACCCGGCCAGCTCGGCCGTCCAGCGCTCGTCGTCGGCGAGCGGCGGTGCGCCGTGGCTGAGGTAGAGCACGGGGGCGGACATGGTGGTTCCTTCCGAAGTTGTTGAAGTCTAAACTACCATGCGGAACGAGCGTCGGCTCGTCATCATTCCCGAGGGCGTATGCCGTCCGCCGGGTTATCGGGGAGGGCCTTTCGGCCCTGTCGCCGGGGCCGTCTCCGTCGAAGGCTGGAGGCATGAACCAGATCGAGACCGTCGAGACCCCCGAGCAGGACACCGCCGTCATCCGGGGTCAGGTGCCCATGGACGACCTGCCCGCCTTCTTCGCGCGCACGTTCGCAGCGACCGCAGCCGCCCTGTCGGCGCAGGGCGTGCCGCCGAGCGGACCACCCTTCGGGCTCTACCACGGGATGCCCGGAGACACCGTCGACGTCGAGGCCGGCTTCCCCGTCGCCTCACGGATCACGGCGGCCGGTGACGTCGAGCCCGGCACGCTGCCCGCGGGCCGGGCCGTCGAGGTGGTCCACGTCGGTCCGTTCGACACGATGGGTGAGACCTACGGCGAGCTCCAGCGGTGGATGGGGGAGCGCGGGCTGCGACCGGGTCCGGACGTCTGGGAGAGCTACCTCACCGACCCCGAGCGCCAGCCCGACCCGGCCACCTGGCGCACCGTCATCCACTGGGCCGTGGCCTGACCGCGCGTCGCTTCCCGGTCCACGCGGGGGACGGCACGAGCCCGTCGGGGAGGGGGGTGGGGAGCGGACGGGAGCGGACGGCATACGCCCTCTCCGGCGGATGCCGGGAGACCGCACTCGCCGTGGGCTGTTACGGTCGGTCCGCGTCCACGTCGGGGCAGCGACGAATCCGCTGCACGTGAGATGCGGGAAGTTGAAGGTGCACCATGGCCGCAGGCAAGGGCCGCAAGCTCGTCATCGTCGAGTCGCCCGCCAAGGCGAAGACCATCGCCGGCTACCTCGGGGGCGACTTCGAGGTCGAGGCGTCGGTCGGTCACATCCGTGACCTGCCCAACCCGTCCGAGCTGCCGGCCGACATGAAGAAGGGCCCGTTCGGCAAGTTCGCCGTCGACGTCGAGAACGGCTTCGAGCCGTACTACGTCGTCGACCCGGACAAGAAGAAGAAGGTCGCCGAGCTCAAGCGCCTCCTCAAGGACGCCAGCGAGCTCTACCTCGCCACCGATGAGGACCGCGAGGGCGAGGCCATCGCGTGGCACCTGCTCGAGGCGCTCAAGCCGCGGGTCCCCGTGAAGCGCATGGTGTTCCACGAGATCACCCGCGAGGCGATCCAGCGCGCCGTCAACGACACCCGCGAGATCGACACCGCGATGGTCGACGCGCAGGAGACCCGCCGCATCCTCGACCGCCTCTACGGCTACGAGGTCAGCCCGGTCCTGTGGCGCAAGGTCCGCCAGGGCCTCTCGGCCGGCCGCGTCCAGTCCGTCGCGACCCGCATGGTCGTCGAGCGCGAGCGCGAGCGCATGGCGTTCGTCCGCTCCTCCTACTGGGACGTCGAGGGCGACTTCACGCCCGACAGCGCGAGCCAGCAGTTCACGGCGCGCCTCTCGTCCGTCGACGGCGTCCGCGTCGCCACCGGTCGCGACTTCGCCGACGACGGCCGCCTGACCGGCAAGGGTGTCGTCCACCTCGACGAGGCGCTCGCGACCCGCATCGCCGAGGCCTGCCTGCCGCTCACCGCGCGCGTCACCGACGTCCAGGAGAAGCCCTACACCCGCCGCCCGTCGGCGCCGTTCACGACCTCGACCCTCCAGCAGGAGGCCTCGCGCAAGCTGCGGATGAGCAGCAAGAACGCGATGCGCGTGGCGCAGCGGCTCTACGAGAACGGCTACATCACCTACATGCGTACCGACAGCACGACGCTGTCGGACGCCGCGATGACCGCCGCGCGCAGCCAGGCCCGTGACATGTACGGCGCCGAGTACGTCCCGGACAGCCCGCGCCGCTACGAGAAGAAGGTCAAGAACGCCCAGGAGGCCCACGAGGCCATCCGCCCCGCCGGCGACCGCTTCCGCTCGCCGGCCCAGGTCGCGGGCTCGCTCCGCGGCGAGGAGTTCGCGCTCTACGAGCTGATCTGGAAGCGCACCGTCGCCTCGCAGATGGCCGACGCCCGCGGGTCGACCGCCACCGTCAAGCTCGCCGTCGACACCGCGCTCGAGGGCGCGCAGTCCGTCGAGTTCAGCGCCAGCGGAACCGTCATCACCTTCAAGGGCTTCCTCGCCGCCTACGAGGAGGGCCGTGACGACGAGTCCGCCGCCCGCGCCGACGCCGCCGCCGAGGAGCGACGCCTGCCCAAGCTGAGCGCCGGGGTCCCGCTCGAGGTCGTGCGCGCCGAGGCCGACGGCCACGAGACGAGCCCGCCCGCGCGCTTCACCGAGGCCACGCTCGTCAAGGCGATGGAGGAGCGCGGCATCGGCCGACCCTCGACGTACGCCTCGACGATCGGCACCATCCAGGACCGCGGCTACGTCTTCACCAAGGGCCAGGCCCTCGTGCCGACGTGGCTCGCCTTCGCCGTGACGCGCCTGCTCGAGGAGCACTTCGGCAACCTCGTCGACTACGAGTTCACCGCTTCGATGGAGGAGGACCTCGACCGCATCGCCAACGGCGACGAGGGCCGCGTCGAGTGGCTGGGGCGCTTCTACTTCGGCGAGGACGCCAGCTCGGCCGCGGGCCTGCGCAGCCTCGTCGAGGACCTCGGCGAGATCGACGCCAAGGAGATCAGCACGATCCCCATCGGCGACGGCATGGTCGTGCGGGTCGGCCGCTACGGCCCCTACGTCGAGGAGCTCGTGCCCGCCGGCGTCGACCTCGCGACGGGCGAGGTGGCCGAGGGCGCCGAGGTGCCGGCGACGCCGCGCCGCGCGACGATCACCGACGACATCGCGCCCGACGAGATGACCCCCGAGAAGGCGCGCGAGCTGCTCGAGGTCGCCGCCGACGACGGCAAGGTGCTCGGCAAGGACCCCGAGACCGGACGCGACATCATCGCGCGCGCCGGCCGCTACGGGCCCTACGTCACCGAGGTCATCGAGGACGACGACGCCGCGGTGAACGGCGCCGACAAGCCCAAGGCCAAGAAGGCCGCCAAGGTCAAGCCGCGCACGGCCTCGCTCTTCAAGGACATGGAGCTCGCGACGCTCGACCTCGAGTCGGCGCTCAAGCTGCTCTCGCTGCCGCGCGTCGTCGGCGTCGACGCCGAGGGTGTCGAGATCACCGCGCAGAACGGTCGCTACGGCCCGTACCTCAAGAAGGGCACCGACTCGCGGTCGCTGACGACCGAGCAGCAGCTCTTCGACATCACCCTCGACGAGGCGCTCGCGATCTACGCCCAGCCCAAGCAGCGCGGGCGCGCCGCGGCCGCCCCGCCGCTCAAGGAGCTCGGTGCCGACCCCGTCAGCGGCAAGCCCGTCGTCGTCAAGGACGGCCGCTTCGGTCCCTACGTCACCGACGGCGAGACCAACGCGACGCTGCGCAAGGACGACGACCCGGAGGCGATCACCCCGGAGCGCGGCTACGAGCTCCTCGCCGAGAAGCGCGCCAAGGGCCCGACGACCCGCAAGCGCGCCGTGAAGAAGACGGCGAAGAAGACCGCGAAGAAGACCACCTCGCGCACGACGAAGAAGGCCGCCGCCAAGAAGGCCTGAACCGCGCGACCGCTGTGACGGGGCGGCCACTCGACCATCGAGTGGCCGCCCCGTCACACGTCACGTGGCCACCCCCTGGTCGAGTGGCCCCGTCGTCACAGGACCGAGTGCCCGCACCTCGTCGAGTGGCCGCTTCGTCACGTGACCGGGTGTCCCCACCTCGTCGAGTGGCTCACTGCGTATGCCGTGAGGTGGCCCTCCCTGCGGACGGTGCCGTCGCGCTAGCGTCGGGTCGTGATCGAGACCCGACGTCTGGAGCCCGCCGACCGGGAGCGGTGGGAAGAGCGCTTCCGTGCCTACATCAGCTTCTACGAGCGCGAGCTCGACCAGGCGGCATACGACAGGGCATGGCGTGAGATCTCCTCTGGGACAAGGCTGCACGGCCTCGGCGCGTGGCTGGACAGCGAGCTCGTCGGGATCACCCACTTCCTCGTGCACCCCAGCTCGAGCGAGCCCGACCTGTGCTACCTCGAGGACCTCTTCACCGACCCCGCGGTGCGTGGTCGCGGCGTCGCGAGCGCCCTCATCGGTGCCGTGCGCGACTGGGCGCGCGAGCAGGGCTGCGGCAGCGTCTACTGGCAGACCCACGAGTCCAACGCCGTCGCCCGACGGCTGTACGACGAGGTCGCGGCGTTCGAGGGCTACGTCGTCTACACGCTGCCGGTGGGGGAGCCTGGCCGCAGCGTCACCCCGCGGTGAGAGGCTGAGGGCATGTCAACCGTTGTCTTCGTCCACGCCCACCCCGACGACGAGGCCTCTCAGTCCGCCGGCTCGATGGCGCGCGCCGTCAGCGAAGGCCACCGCGTCGTGCTCGTCGTCGCCACCAACGGTGACCACGGCGACGCGCCCGACGACCTCGCCGACGGCGAGACCGTCGTGCAGCGGCGCCGGGCCGAGGCCGCAGCGTCCAACGCCGTCATCGGCACCCACCGCGTCGAGTTCCTCGGCTACGCCGACTCCGGCATGACCGGGTGGGCGCAGAACGACCACGAGGAGAGCTTCGCCCGGGCCGACACCGAGGAGGCGGCGCAGCGCCTTGCCGCGGTCCTGCGCGAGGAGGAGGCCGACGTCGTCGTCGGCTACGACTGGCACGGCGGCTACGGCCACCCCGACCACGTCAAGGTGCACGCGGTCACGAGGCGTGCGGCCGAGATCGCCGGCACGCCCCGCTACCTCGAGGGGTCGATGAACCGCGACGCGATGATCCGCTCGCACGAGGCGGCGATCACCGCGGGTCTCGACGTGGCGGAGTGGGACCCGAGCCAGCCGATGGACGACGGCAACCCCCTCGGCAGCCTCGAGAGCGAGCTGCACTGGGCGTGCGACGTCAGCGAGTTCCTCGAGGTCAAGCGCTCGGCGCTCAAGGCGCACGCGAGCCAGTCCGACGCGCAGGGGATGCTCCAGATGCCCGCGGAGATGTTCGCCGTGGCCTTCGCGTGGGAGCACTACATCGAGCCCGGCCGTCCCGACGGGATGGTGGCCGGTTGGTTCCTCGACGGGTGACCGTCCGGTAACCTACTCGCGGTAACAACGCCGTTTCCTCCGGAGGGACCTCCCGATGCCCGAGATCGACTTCACGACCGCCACCGCCGAGCAGATCGCCGCCGTCGAGCCCGGCGAGTTCATCCGCATCGTCAAGGAGATGTCCGACAAGGACGTCAAGGAGGTGATGGAGAGCGGCAACCGCGGCCCGATCGTCGACGCGATCTTCCGGCGCATGCCCGAGCTCTTCCGCCCCGACCGCGCCGGCTCGACGACGGCGACCACGCACTGGAGCATCACCGGCCGCCCCGACGGCGGCGCCGACGAGTGGACCGTGCGCTTCGCCGACGGCACGTGCACGACGGTGCCCGGCCACGACGGCGACTCGACGCTGTCGCTCGCCATGTCGCCCGTCGACTTCGCGAAGGTCATCACCAAGAGCGGCAACCCGGTGATGATGTTCATGACCGGCAAGATCAAGGCCAAGGGCGACCTCGGGCTCGCGGCCAACATCGCGAACTTCTTCGACATCCCCAAGGTCTGAGGGCTCGCGGTGGTGGAGTTCTCGCTCGCCCTGAGCGACGACCAGACCGAGCTGCGCGACTGGGTGCACGGCTTCGCCGCCGACGTCGTGCGGCCCGCGGCGGCCGAGTGGGACGCGCGGGAGGAGACGCCGTGGCCGGTCATCCAGGAGGCCGCGAGGAACGGCCTCTACGGCTTCGAGTTCCTCGCCCAGTGCTGGTCCGACCCGACCGGCATCTCGATCAACCTCGCCAACGAGGAGCTCTTCTGGGGTGACGCCGGCATCGGCATGTCGATCTTCGGCACGACCCTCGCCGTCGCCGCGATCTACGGCTCCGGCACCCCAGACCAGATGGTCGAGTGGCTGCCCCAGTGCTACGGCGACGCCGACGACCCGAAGCTCGGGGCGTTCGCGACGACCGAGCCCCAGGCCGGGTCCGACGTCGGCGCCATGCGCACCCGGGCCCGCTATGACGAGGCCACCGACGAGTGGGTGCTGGACGGCCAGAAGGCCTACATCACGAACGGCGGCATCGCCAACGTCCACGTCGTCACGGCCGTCGTCGACCCCGAGCTCGGGTCGCGCGGGCAGGCGGCCTTCGTCGTCCCTCCCGGCACGAAGGGACTCGAGGGTGCCAAGAAGCTGCGCAAGCTCGGCCTGCGCGCCTCGCACACGGCCGACGTCTTCCTCGACGACGTCCGCGTGCCCGGCTCGTGCCTGCTCGGCGGCAAGGACAAGCTCGACGAGCGGCTCGCCCGTGCCCGCGAGGGCACGTCCTCGAGCGGCCAGGCGGCGATGAGGACGTTCGAGATCTCCCGCCCCACGGTGGGGGCGCAGGCGCTCGGGATCGCCAGGGCGGCATACGAGTACGCCCTCGACTACGCCAAGGACCGCGTCGCCTTCGGCCGGCCCATCATCGAGAACCAGGCGATCGCGTTCGCGCTCGCCGACATGCGCACCGAGATCGACGCGGCCCGGCTGC
Source organism: Terrabacter sp. LjRoot27 (assembly GCF_964254175.1). Lineage (NCBI taxonomy): Bacteria > Bacillati > Actinomycetota > Actinomycetes > Micrococcales > Intrasporangiaceae > Terrabacter > Terrabacter sp. LjRoot27. The sequence continues at coordinate 3,793,959 of NZ_CAXUSS020000001.1, read as the reverse complement.
TCGTGTGGCGCGCGTCGTGGATGGGCCGCACCAACCAGCCGTTCACGGCGGCCGAGGGCTCGATGAGCAAGCTCAAGGCCGGCGAGGTCGCGGTCGCCGTCACCGACAAGGCCGTGCAGATCCTCGGCGGGGCCGGCTACGTCACCGACCACCCCGTCGAGCGGTGGTCGCGCGACGCGAAGATCTACACGATCTTCGAGGGCACGTCCGAGATCCAGCGCCTCGTCATCGCGCGCGCCATCAGCGGCGTCCGCATCCGCTGACCCCACCCGTCGAGAGGCCATCCGCGGCCGCCCCCGACCGGTCGAAAGACCAGCTCTCGCGAGGAGAGCTGGGCTTTCGACCGGTGCCGAGGGGCCAGACGTGGCCTCTCGGCGGTCGGGGTGCGGTGGCTAGACGACGAGGTCGAGGAGCAGCACGAGGACGAGGCCGGTCACCGACAGGATCGTCTCCATGACCGACCAGGACTTGATCGTCTCGCCGACCTTGAGGCCGAAGTACTCCTTGACGAGCCAGAAGCCCGCGTCGTTGACGTGCGAGAAGAAGACCGAGCCGGCGCCGATGGCGAGCACCATGAGCGAGACCTGCGTCGTGGGCATCCCGGCCGCGAGCGGGGCCAGGATGCCGGACGCCGTGACGGTCGCGACCGTCGCGGAGCCCGTCGCGAGGCGGATGAGCACGGCGACGAGCCAGGCGAGCAGCAGCACGGAGAGGCCGCTCTGCGCGATCCAGTCGGCGACGAGCTGCCCGATGCCGGTGTCGACGAGGGTCTGCTTGAAACCGCCACCGGCGGCGACGATGAGCAGGATGCCGGCGATCGGGCCGAGCGAGGCCTCGAGGGACGACCCGACCTCCTTGAGGCCCATGCCGGCACCGCGCCCGAGCGTGAACATCGCGAGGATGACGGCGATGAGCAGCGCGATGAGGGGCGTGCCGAGGAAGTCGAGGACGGTGCGCGCGGCCGTGCCCTCGGCGGAGAGGATGTCGGCGAGCGCCTTGCCCATCATGAGGACGACCGGCGTCAGGACCGTCAGGAGCGTGATGGCGAACGACGGGCGCGGTCCGGTCTCGGACTCACGCGACTCGAAGAGCTCGGGCGCGGGGACGTCGACCCAGCGGGCCGCCAGGCGTGCGAACCACGGGCCGGCCACGGCGATCGTCGGGATGGCGACGAGGATGCCGAGGCCCAGGGTCACGCCGAGGTCGGCCTTGAGGGCGTCGATGGCGACGAGCGGGCCGGGGTGGGGCGGCACGAGGCCGTGCATGGCCGAGAGTCCGGCGAGTGCCGGGATGCCGACACGGATGAGCGACAGCCCCGAGCGGCGCGCCACGAGGAAGATGACGGGCATCAGCAGGACGAGGCCGATCTCGAAGAACATCGGCAGGCCGATGATGGCGCCGACGCCGGCCATCGCCCACGGCAGGGTCCGTGGGCCGCTGCGCCCGATGATCGTGTCGACGATCTCGTCCGCGCCCCCGGAGTCGGCGAGCAGCTTGCCGAACATCGCGCCGAGGGCGATGAGGATGCCGACACCCGCAGCCGTGCTGCCGAAGCCCTTGGTGAAGCTGTCGAGCACGTCGGCCATCGGGACACCGGCGACGGCGCCGACGGTGAGCGAGCCCAGCGTCAGGGACAGGAACGGGTGCAGCTTGAACCGCACGATGAGCACCACGAGGACGGCGATGCCGAGCAGGGCCGCGGGGACCAGCCGGCCGGCCGGGATGGCTGGGAGGTCGTCGGCGGCGAGCGCCGACACGGGCAGGAGCGAGAGCAGGTCGGTGGTCATGAGCGGGTCGCTTCCGGGTCGCGAGGATCGAGGAGGGTGAGGGACTGCGTGACGAGGTCGTCGACGCCCTGGTCGACGTCGAGGACGGCCCCGCGCTCGTCGGGCTCGAGGGGCTCGAGGGTCGCGAACTGCGACTCGACGAGGGCGGCAGGCATGAAGTGCCCGGGCCGGCCGGCGACGCGGGCGGCGATGACGTCAGGGTCGCCGTGCAGGTGCACGAAGAAGACATGGGGCGCCGCCGCGGCGAGGACGTCGCGGTAGGAGCGCCGGAGCGCCGAGCAGCTCGCCACGCCACCGCCTGCCGCGTGGTCGGCCAGCCAGGTCGCGATCGTCGCGAGCCACGGCCCGCGGTCGTCGTCGGTGAGGGGCACTCCGGCGGACATCTTGGCGATGTTGGCCGCGGGGTGGAAGTCGTCGGCGTCCGCGAAGGGGACGCGCAGGCGCTGTGCGAGGGCCGCGCCGACGGTGGTCTTGCCCGAGCCGGACACCCCCATGACGACGACCAGGGGAGGTGGGTGGTGCTGCATGTCTCCGTGACTCCTTCGTCCGGCTCGAACGACGTCTTCGTCGAGTCGCTGGCCCCTAGGGTGCAGCAACAAGAGCGTCTTATCAAGCCCTGATGCCGAATAAAACAGTTTTAACCCAGCGCGCGCTCGAGCAGGACCGCCGTGTGTCAGGCTGACCCCGTGCCCACCGAACGTCGCCCCGCGCTGCACGCGAGCGTGCTCGACGACCTCGGCCGCCAGGTCGCCACCGGTGAGCTCCCTCCGGGCACGGTCCTGCGCATCGACCAGCTCGACGAGCGCTACGGGGTGTCCCGGTCCGTCGTGCGCGAGGCCGTCCGGGTGCTCGACTCGATGGGACTGGTCGAGGCCCGCAAGCGCGTCGGCGTCCGCGTCCTGCCGAGCACCTCGTGGAACGTCTTCGACCCGCGGGTCATCCGCTGGCGCCTCGACGGGCCGGGGCGTGAGGAGCAGCTGCTCTCCCTCGGCGACGTGCGCCGCGGCGTCGAGCCCGTCGCGGCCGAGCTCGCTGCCGCCAGGGCCACCCCCGACCAGTGCGGGGCCCTCATGGGCGCGGTCATGCAGATGGCCGTGCACGCCAAGTCCGGCGACCTCGAGGCCTACCTCGTGGCCGACCAGCTCTTCCACTCGACGCTGCTCGCCGCCTCCGGCAACGAGATGCTCGCCGCGCTGTCCGACGTCGTCGGCGAGGTGCTCGCCGGTCGCACGCACCACGACCTGATGCCGGCCACGCCCAACCCCCTCGCGGTGCGGCTGCACGGTGACGTCGCCGAGGCGGTCCAGTCAGGCGACGGCGCCGCCGCGGCGGCGGCGATGCAGGCCATCATCACCGAGGCCAGCGACGCCCTGCGCGAGACGGACGCCTAGCGTCCTGCACGCATACGTCTTCCGACATGCCCGCTCCGGCGTACGGAACTGACCACTCGAGAGGGTGCGCGGGCGTACGGAAGTGCCCACTCGACTCCGTGAGTCGAGTGGGCACTTCCGTACGGCGCTGGGCCGGCCGACGCGGTCAGGCGAGGGCGTCGATGATCTCGTTGAAGGTCTTCGACGGGCGCATGACCGAGGCGACCTTGGCCGCGTCGGGGCGGTAGTAGCCGCCGATGTCGACCGGGTGGCCCTGGGCGTCGACGAGCTCCTGGGAGATCGTGCCGATGGTGTCCGCGAGGGTCTGGGCCACCGGGCCGAACGTCTCGGCCAGTGCGGCGTCGTCGGTCTGCTTGGCGAGCTCCTGGGCCCAGTAGAGCGCGAGCCACACATGGCTGCCGCGGTTGTCGATCTGGCCGACCTTGCGGGCCGGGCCCTTGTTCTCGTCGAGCAGGGTCCCGGTCGCGCGGTCGAGGGTCTTGCCGAGCACCCGGGCGCGGGCGTTGTCGGTGACGTCGGCGAGGTGCTCGAAGCTGACGGCGAGGGCGAGGAACTCGCCGAGGCTGTCCCAGCGCAGGTAGTTCTCCTGGACGAGCTGCTGCACGTGCTTGGGGGCCGAGCCGCCGGCGCCGGTCTCGAAGAGGCCGCCACCGTTGATGAGCGGGACGATGGACAGCATCTTGGCCGAGGTGCCGAGCTCGAGGATCGGGAAGAGGTCGGTGAGGTAGTCACGCAGCACGTTGCCGGTGACCGAGATCGTGTCCTCGCCCTTGCGGATGCGCCCGAGGGAGTAGGCGATCGCGTCGGTCGGCTTCATGATCTCGATCGTGAGGCCGTCGGTGTCGTGCTCGGTGAGGTACTCGTTCACCTTCGTGATGAGGTTCGCGTCGTGGGCGCGGTCGGCGTCGAGCCAGAAGATCGCCGGCGTGCCCGTGGCGCGGGCGCGGGTGACGGCGAGCTTGACCCAGTCGCGGATCGGCACGTCCTTGGTCTGGCAGGCGCGCCAGATGTCGCCCGCCGAGACGGCGTGCTCGAGCAGCGTGGCACCCGAGGAGTCGACGATGCGCACGGTGCCGTCGGCCGGGATCTCGAACGTCTTGTCGTGGCTGCCGTACTCCTCGGCCGCCTGCGCCATGAGCCCGACGTTGGAGACCGAGCCCATCGTCGACGGGTCGTAGGCGCCGTTGACGCGGCAGTCGTCGAGGACGACCTGGTAGATGCCGGCGTACGAGCTGTCGGGCAGCACGGCGAGCGTGTCCTGCTCGCCGCCCTCGCGGTTCCACATGTGACCCGACGTGCGGATCATCGCCGGCATCGACGCGTCGACGATGACGTCGCTCGGCACGTGGAGGTTGGTGATGCCCTTGTTCGAGTCGACCATGGCGATCGCCGGACCGTCCTCGAAGCCCTGCTTCACGGCGGCCTCGACCTCGGCGCGCTCGTCGGCGGGCAGGGCCTCGACGGCCTTGAGCACGGCGCCGAGCCCGTCGTTGGGGGACGCGCCGACGGAGGCGAGCGAGCCGGCATACGTCTCGAAGACGTCGGGGAAGAAGGCGCGCACGACGTGGCCGAAGATGATCGGGTCGGAGACCTTCATCATCGTGGCCTTGAGGTGCACCGAGAAGAGGACGCCCTCCGCCTTGGCCCGCTGGAGCTGCTCGGAGAGGAAGTCGCGCAGCTTCGCGACGTCCATGAACGTCGCGTCGACGACCTCGCCGGCGAGGACGGGGATCGACTCCTTGAGCACGGTCGTGGACCCGTCGGCGCCGACGAGCTCGACGCGCAGCGTGTCGTCGGCCTGCAGGACGACGGACGTCTCGTTGTGGCGGAAGTCGTCGGCACCCATCGTCGCGACGTTGGTCTTGGAGTCTGCGCTCCAGGCTCCCATCGAGTGGGGGTGCTTGCGGGCGTAGTTCTTCACCGACGCGGGCGCGCGGCGGTCCGAGTTGCCTTCGCGCAGGACGGGGTTGACCGCCGATCCCTTGATCTTGTCGTATGCCGCCCGGGCCGCCTTCTCCTCGTCCGTGGACGGGTTGTCGGGGTAGTCGGGCAGGGCGTAGCCCGCGGCCTGGAGCTCGGCGACCGCGGCCTTGAGCTGCGGGATCGACGCGGAGATGTTGGGCAGCTTGATGATGTTGGCCTCGGGCGTCTTGGCGAGCGCGCCGAGCTCGGCGAGCGCGTCGCCGGTGCGCTGCTCGGGCGTCAGGGCGTCGGGGAACGCGGCGATGATGCGACCCGAGAGCGAGATGTCACGCGTCTCGACCTCGACGCCGGCCTGGTGGGCGAAGGCCGAGACGATGGGCAGCAGCGAGGCCGTGGCCAGTGCCGGTGCCTCGTCCGTGTGCGTGTAGATGATTGTCGAGTCCAACGCGGGTGCTCCGTTCGGGTTGCTGTTCGTGCCGAGATCCGGTCTTCGAGGATCCCCGAATAAATCTTGATGTCAAGATATCCGATGCGGGGCGACCGTGGGGCCGCCGTCCCATCCTGCCGGGGTGGCCTGCGCCACGCCAGAGACCCCCGGCCTAGGCTGGAGCGGGTGAGCACCGACCCGCGCAGCGACGCCGACGCCCCGGCCACCGACGGCTCGACCGACCGGATCGACGCCGGTCCGATCGAGCCGGCGACCGCCCGCCACCTCCACCACCTGCTCGCCACCGAGCAGCGTCGCGGCCGGCTGCCGTCCGTCGCCGCCGGCATCGTGCGCGACAGCGCGCTCGTGTGGTCCGACGCCATCGGGACGCTCGACGGGCGGCTCGGGGGTGAGCCGGCCGACACCGACACGCAGTACCGGATGGGCTCCATCACGAAGACCTTCGTCGCCGTCGCCGTGATGCGCTTGCGCGACGCGGGCCGGCTCGACCTGCTCGATCGGTTCGAGGACCACGTGCCCGGGTCGCGGTTCGGCGGAGCCACGATCGCCCAGCTGCTCTCGCACGGCGCCGGGGTGCAGGCCGAGACGAACGGCCCGTGGTGGGAGCGCACCCCGGGTGGCGACTGGGAGTCGCTCGCAGGGTCGGTCGCGGGATCGCCTGTGGGACAGCGCTTCCGGGCCGGTCGACGCTTCCACTACACGAACGTCGGCTTCGCGGCGCTCGGCGAGCTCGTGGCGCGGGCGCACGGCACCGACTGGTTCGACGTGGTCCGGCGTGACCTGCTCGACCCGCTCGGCATGTCCCGCACGACGACGCGCCCCAGCGGCCGGGCCGCGCAGGGACTCGCGGTGCACCCCTTCGCCGACGTCCTGCTGCCCGAGCCCGAGCACGACGCCGGGGCGATGGCCCCTGCCGGACAGCTGTGGTCCACGGTGTCCGACCTCGCGCGCTGGGCCGCCTTCGCCGGCGGTGACACGGGTGAGCTCCTCTCGCCCGACACCCTCGCCGAGATGTACGAGCCGCACACGATCAACGACCACCCCGGACAGCCGTGGACCACCGCACACGGGCTCGGCTGGCAGGTGTGGAACGTCGAGGGCACGCGGTATGCCGGCCACGGCGGTTCGATGCCCGGCTTCCTCGCGGGACTGCGCGTCGACGTCGAGAGCGGGGACGGGGTCGTCATTCTCACCAACACGACGAGCGGCATGGGCCTCGTCGCCCCCGAGCTGCTCTCGGCGTTCGTCGAGCGCGAACCGCGGTCGCCGGAGCCGTGGCACGCGGCCGGCGACCCGTCGGCGCTCGAGCTCGTCGGCACGTGGCACTGGGGCCCGTCGGTGTCGACGGCGAAGGCCGTCGGCGAGCACCTCGTGCTCGGCGAGCCGGGCCAGGCCCGTGGCTCACGCTTCGCCGCCGACGGGCCCGACGCCTGGGTGGGCCTCGACGGCTACTACACGGGCGAGCCGCTCCGGGTCGTGCGCGCCGCCGACGGCACGCCCTCGCACCTCGACCTCGCGTCGTTCCGCTTCACGCGTACGCCCTACGACCCGAGCGCCGACGTGCCCGGCGGGGTCGACGAGGACGGCTGGCGCTAGTGCCTGCGTCGCCCGACCTCTCGCGGCTCGTGTGGCCGCGTCCCACCGAGCGCCTCCTGCTCCGTCCACTGACGCTCGACGACGTCGACGCCGTGCACGCCTACCGCCGCCTGCCCGAGGTCGTCGTCCACCTCAGCCACGACGTCCTGACGCGCGAGCAGGTGCGCGAGCGGATCGCGCAGCGCATCGAGCGGGGCCGGCCGGGGGCCGACGAGCCGCTGCTCGGGCTGGCCGTCGAGGAGCGCCGCACGGGGCGTGTCGTCGGTGACGTCATGCTCCGGCTCGAGCCGTGCCACAGCATCGGCCGCGCGCCGTCCCGGGAGTGGGAGGGGACGATCGGCTACGCGCTGCACCCGGACGCTCAGGGCCGTGGGCTGGCGGCCGAGGCGGCCGCCGAGCTGCTCGTCATCGGCTTCCACGACCTGGGGCTGCGCCGGATCACCGCAGACGCCTACGCCGACAACATCGCCTCGAACCGCGTCCTGCGCCGCATCGGGATGCGGCACGAGGCCACGATCCGGGGGAAGTCGCTGGGCAAGGACGGCACCTGGCTCGACGACAACACGTGGGCCCTGCTCCGCGAGGAGTGGCCGGTCTGAGCGGAGGGTTGCGCCGCTCCTGGCGTATGCCGTCCGCGACCGACCCGTCACCGAACGCGGCGTTCGGTGCCGAACGCGCTGGTGCACCACTGAGTTCGACACCGAGCGCGGTGTTCGGTGGGATGGCGCGTCAGGTCGTGCCGCGCGACCGGGCGACCAGCGCCTCGATGCCGTCGAGGAGCAGTCCCAGGCCGTAGGCGAACTCCTCGTCGAAGAAGTCGTCGTCGTCGTCACCCAGGGCCTCGGGGCCGGCCGCCGCCAGCCGGGGGAAGGCCTCCGGGTCGATGAGGGCACCGATGAGCTCAAGGTAGGCCCCCTGGGGGCTGTCCGGGTCGACAGGGCCGGTGAGTCCCATCTGGATCGTCTGGCGCACGTGGTTCTGGCCCCAGCCGTCGATGGCGAGCAGGGCGGACAGCCGCTGCTGGCTCGTCAGGGGCAGGCTCTCGAGAGCCTCGAGACCTGACTCCATCCACCCGATCATGTTGGGGGTCAACGGTGGTGCGACCTGACGGACCTCGGTGGTCCACGGGTGGGCGAGGCGGCGGGCGCTGATCTGCGTGGCCCACCGGGTGATCCGTCCGCGCCATCCCTCGTCGGCGGCGTACCGCAGCTCCGGCGCACCGTAGGCGACGTCGACCATGACGGCGCACAGCTCGTCCTTGCTGTCGACGTAGCGGTAGAGGGACATCGTCGTGAAGCCGACAGCCTGGGCGACGCTCTTCATCGAGATGGCGTCGAGGCCCTCCGCGTCGGCGATGGCGACGGCGGCGGCGCCGATCTCGGCGATGCTCCGACCCGGCTTCGGGCCACGGCGGCCCTCGGGCTCGCGTCCCCAGACGAGCTGGAGGTAGCGGGGGAGGTCGGTCATGCAGCCATCCTAGCCAACTGCTTGCGCCATACGCAGATGCAGCGTAACTTTCCGTGTGCCACATAAACACTATGCGACATACGCAGATTGTGAGGGTCCCTCGTGTCCTCGTCCGTCAGCACGTCCCCGCGAGCGGGTCGCCGCGAATGGACCGCGCTCGCCGTCCTCTGCCTGCCTCTGCTCATCGTCTCGATGGACGTCTCCGTCCTCTTCTTCGCCGTGCCGCACATCGCGGAGTCGCTGTCGCCGAGCGCGACCCAGCTGCTCTGGATGTTCGACGTCTACGGCTTCGTGCTCGCCGGCCTGCTGCTGACGATGGGCGGCCTGGCCGACCGCTTCGGCCGGCGTCGGCTCCTGCTCGTCGGTGCGCTCGCGTTCGGCGCCGCGTCGGTCCTCGCGGCCTACGCCCCGAGCGCGGGCTGGCTCATCGCCGCCCGCGCCCTGCTCGGGGTGGGCGGGGCGATGCTCATGCCGAGCACCCTCGCGATCATCCGCACCCTCTTCGCCGACGACGGCGAACGCGCGAAGGCGGTCGGGGTCTGGTCGGCGGTCATGGCCGGTGGTGTCGGCATCGGCCCCGTCGTCTCCGGGGTGCTGCTCGAGCACTTCTGGTGGGGCTCGGTCTTCCTCGTCAACGTGCCCGTCATGGTCGCGCTGCTCGTCGTGGCGCCGTTCCTGCTGCCCGAGTCCCGTTCGGTGACGAGCCGGGTCGACGTCGTCAGTGCGGTGCTCTCCCTCCTCGCCATCCTCCCCGTCATCCACGTGCTCAAGCAGCTCGTGGCGGACGGGTGGTCGCCGGCCCTGCTGCCGTATGCCGTCGTCGGGCTGGGCGCGGGAGTGATCTTCGTGCGCCGCCAGTCCCGCATCGACGTGCCGATGGTCGACCCGCGCCTCTTCGCCCACCGCGGCTTCGGGGGCTCGATCGCCGTGCAGGTGGTCGCGATGTTCGGGGTCATGGGCAACGCCGTGCTCATGACGCAGTACCTCCAGTCGGTCCTCGGCTACAGCCCGCTCTCGGCCGCACTGTGGAGCCTGCTGCCCTCCCTCGCCGTCGGGGTGGCGGCGCCCACGGCCGCCGCGCTGTCGCTCAGGGTCGGACGCCCGGTCGTCATGGCGGGCGGCTTCGTCGTGGCCGCAGCCGGGTTCGCCGCCATGAGGTCGGCCGGGGTCGAGTCGTCCATCTGGGTCGCCCTGGTCTGTGCCTCGCTCGTGGCCATGGGACTCGTGTCCGTCGCCACGCTCGTGACGGAGTACGCGATCGGCGTGGCACCGGCCGAGCGCGCCGGCTCGGTGTCGGCCCTCGTCGAGACGGCGGGCGAGCTCGGTGGAGCCCTGGGGATGGCGGTCCTCGGCAGCATCCTCGGCGCCGTGTATGCCGCGCGGCTCGATGTCCTGCTGCCCGCGGGACTGCCGCCCGCAGCCCACGACGCAGCGCTGCAGACGCTGGGCGAGGCGGGGGTCGTCTCCGAGCGGCTCGGCGGAGCGCCGGGTCGGGCGGTTCTCGAGGCTGCCCGGACGGCATACGTCGACGGGATGCACGTCAGCGACGTCGTCGCGGCAGGCGTGCTTCTCGTCGGTGCGGTCGTCGCGCTCGCCGCGCTCCCGCGGCACCGGCCGGGCGCACCCGCCGCCGACGCACCTGCCGTGATCGGGGTGACGGCCGTGCCCCTCGAGTCCGTTCGGACGCTCCGGTCGCGGTGACCCCCTGACGTGCAGGTGTGGGCCACGCGCCGGAAGGGAGTCCGGCGCGTGGCCCACGGTCTGCCGCGATCGACGGGGAGGGAGTCGATCGCGGCCGCACGAGCTGTCGAGGGGTCAGCGGTGGCGGGAGCGGGTCAGGCTAGGTGGGTGACGGCAGGTGGGTGACGGCAGGTGGGTGACCGCGCTGTCGGGCCCGGGGTGAGGGCCCCGTGTCGGAGGTCGCGGCCGCGTCGGGTGCGGTGCGGCCGGCGTCGGTCGGGGACGTCGTCATGGGTCGACTCCTTGCGTGCGTCCCCTGCGTCACGGCCTTGGTCGCCCCGAATGTCCAAGGTTTGTCAAATGTTTGACACTCCGATTGAACGGCCGCTTCCACCCGCTGTCAAGAGTTCGTCGCAACTTTCGCGAAGACGTCTGCGTCGGCGGCGGAGCCGGCGTCCTCGGTCGTCGACAGGCTCGACGGGCTCGACGGGCTCGACGGGCTCGACGGGCCCGACGGGGTCGGGTGCGTTCGGCGCGGCCACCAGAACCGGTCACCGAGGACGACCGCGATGGCCGGGACGAGGAGCGTGCGCACGACGAGGGTGTCGAGCAGGACGCCGACGCAGATGATGACCCCGATCTGGGCCAGCACGACGAGCGGCAGGACGCCGAGCACCGCGAAGACCGCGGCGAGCAGGATGCCCGCGCTCGTGATGACGCCGCCCGTGGCGGCCAGGCCCCGCAGCATCCCCTGGCGCGACCCGTGCAGGCGCGACTCCTCGCGTGCCCTCGTCACGAGGAAGATGTTGTAGTCGACGCCGAGCGCCACGAGGAAGACGAAGGCGAAGAGCGGGGCGCTGTCGTCGAGGCCCGAGAAGCCGAAGACCTTCGTGAAGATCCACCACGACGCCCCGACGCTCGCGAGGAAGGTGGCGACGACGGTCGCGACGAGGACGAGCGGTGCGACGACCGAGCGGAGCAGCAGGCCCAGGGCCAGCAGCACGAGGGCGAGCACGATCGGGAAGATGACGAGCCGGTCGCGCGACGACGCCTCCGCCTGGTCGAGGGCCACGGCCTCGGTGCCGGCGACGTGGCTCTGCGGGAGCGACGTGAGGGCTGCGCGCAGGGCCCGCACGGTGTCGGCCGCCTCGTCCGATCCGGGCGCCGCCGCGATGACGGCGTCGACCTCTGCCACCCCGTCCGCCTGCTTGACGGTGCGGGCGCCGGCGATGCCGGGGACGTCCTGCACCGCGGCCGTCACGGCCTCCGGGTCGGCCGTCGTGACGACGATGGCGGGGTCGGCACTGCCGGCCGGGAAGGACTGGGCCAGGCGCTCGCTCGCGGCGATCGCCTCCGGCTTGCTGAGGAACTGGTCGGCGGGCTTGAGCCCGGTGTCGATCGCGGCGATGCCGGCCGCCATGACGGCGAGCACGACGAGCGTGACGCTGATGATGCGCTTCGGGTGGGCGGCGACGCGGTCGCCGACGCGGCGCCACAGCGAGTGGCCGTCGGCCAGGGCCGCCTCGCCCTCGCGGGGCACCTTGGGCCAGAAGATCCAGCGGTCGAAGAGGACGAGGGCAGCCGGGAGGACGAGCAGGACGAAGGCCGCGGCGACGACGACGCCGACGGCACACGCGAGACCGAGACCACGCGTCGCCGGGAAGAGCGAGAGCAGGAGGGTCAGCAGGCCGATGACGACGGTGACGGCGCTCGACAGGACGGCCTCGGACGTGCGGCGCAGGGCCACGGACATGGCCTCGCGCCGGTCGGCGTGGCTGCGCAGCTCGTCCCGGTAGCGCGAGATGAGCAGCAGGGCGTAGTCGGTGCCGGCGCCGAAGACGAGGACCGAGAGGATGCCGATGGTCGACTCGTCCCAGACGATGGAGAATGCCGCGAGCGTGTGTGTCGCGACGACGGCCGCGAGTCGGTCCGCGACGCCGACGACGATGAGCGGGAAGATCCAGAGGATCGGGCTGCGGTAGGTCAGCACGAGCAGCAGGGCGACGACGGAGGCGGTGGCGATGAGCAGACGCGTGTTGGCGCCCTCGAAGACCGCGGCGAGGTCGGCCTGGACCGCGGCCGGGCCGGTCACCTGGGCCGTGACGCCCTCGGGCAGGTCAGCCTTGACGACCTCGCGGATGTCACCCACGAGGGCTGCCGTGGCGGTCGCGTCCGTGGCGTCGACGGGCACGACGGCGAGCGCGGCCGTGCCGTCCTCGCTGCGCTGGAGCGGTGCCCGACCCGCCCCGGGGACCTCGGACATGCGTCCCTCGATGGCGGTCACGTCGGCCGGGGTCAACGTCCCCGACTCCTTGCTGAAGAGGACGACGGCCGTGGAGCCCTCGGCCTCCGGCAGCCGGTCCCGCAGCTCGAGCGCCGCCGCGCTGTCGGACCCGATCGGCAGGGCGTCGGTCGAGGCCGAGGTGCGCTGCGCCTCGCCCACGGCGCTCACGACGCCCATCGCCCCGGCCAGGGCCAGGATGACGATCGCCACGGCCCACCACTTGCGCGTGATCCTGTCGGTCACCGAACGCACGCCACACCTCCAGATAAGATGGTTCAACGGGTTACTCAGAAGATTACTAAGTTGGTGAGTGACATTAGCAGCAAACAGACCGTCGGCAAACAGCCGGCCCCGAAGCGTGCCCGTGCACCGCGGGGCTCGGCTGTCGACGAGGTGCAGCCCGTCGGGACAGACGGGCGCCCCGAGGTCGGGCTCGTCCCCGGTGTGCCCGAGTGGCGCACGACGGGCACCCTCACGGCCCTGCAGGAGCTCGTCGAGGTGTCCGAGACCGTCCCTGCCGTCGTCGCCCGCAAGGCGGGACTCAGCACGTCCGAGCTGCACTCGCTCCGCCACCTCATGCGCGGCCCCATCGGTCCCGTCGACCTCGCCAAGGTGCTCGGGGTGACGTCGGCCGCCTCGTCGGGCGTCGTCGACCGCCTCGTCGGCCACGGGCACGCCGAGCGTCGCTCGCACCCCGGCGACGGCCGCCGCACCGAGGTCGTCATCACCGACAGCGGGCGCGCCGAGGTGCTCGCCCGGATGACCCCGATGTTCGAGAGCCTCGCCGCGCTCGACGCGACCCTGACCGACCACGACCGTGTCGTCGTCGAGCGCTACCTGCGGGGCGCGACCGCCGCGATGAAGAGCCTCACGACCTGAGGCTCAGGCCGGCAGCTGCCCCCTCAGCAGGCTGTCGCCCGAGTGCGCCGGCTTGTCGTCGAACTGCTCCTTGGAGACGTCGACGACGACGTAGCCCTGGTCGATGAGGTCCTGGCTGATCGGGAAGGTGCCCGACTCGCCGGGACGCAGCACGCCGACGGAGACCATCCGCTTGCCGTCGGTGTTGAGGAGCCAGACCTCGAGGTAGCCGTCGCCGGCATCGAGCGGACGGTCGGTCACGACGCTGAGGTCGAGCCCGTCCCCGGCGCGCACGACCGAGGCCTCGCCCTCCCGCTGGCGCGTGTCGAGGGTCTCCAGGGCGACCTGCGAGACCCGCCCGCTGTCGTCCGGGGCCCAGATGGCCCGCCCCGCGAGCAGTCCCACGACGAGGCTGGCCGCCACGAGAGCGGCACCCCATGCCGCGGCACGTCGGCGCGTCGCACGAGCGGCACCCGCCGTGATCGGCGTGACCGTCGCGTCCGCGGGGACGGGTTCGGGAGCGTATGCCGTCCCCGCCGTCGCCGCGGGAACGGTCGGGTTCGCGGGTCGGTCGGGTCGGTCAGGTCGGTCAGGTCGGTCAGCGGCGTCCGTCCCGGACGGACGCTCGTCGCGAGGCCGGGAGGTCTCCGGAGGAGTGGGCGCGGGTCCGGCGTCAGGTCCGGCGTCGGGACCCGCCATGGTCGCGGGGGCCGGCCCGGCATCGACCGGGGCGTCGGGCTCGGCGTCGATCTCGGCGGTCACGCGCGCCCAGACGGCGTCGTCGGGAGCCTGCCAGCCGGCATACGCCAGCGGTCCTGAGGCGAGGCGCAGGGTGCGGCGCAGCTGCTCCACCGACGCGGAGCACACGGCGCACTCCTCGACGTGGGCAGAACGACTCGCGTCGACGGTCTCGCCCAGGGCGAGGTCGACGAGCTCGTCGTCAGTCGGATGCGACACGTTCCACCTCCTTGAGTCGGTCTCTCAGCTCGAGCAGTCCCCGCCTGACGTGGCTCTTCACGGTGCCGAGGGGCATCTCCAGCGTGCGGGCGATGTCATCGTGCGTGCGGTCCTCGATGAAAGCCATTCGGAGCACGGTCGCTCGCGGATCGCCCATGCGCTCCAGCTCGTGCACGAGGAGCAGTCGTTCGGCCCAGTCGGAGTCGTGCGTGGTCGTCGGCTCCGTGACCACCTCGGACGCGAGCGCCTGCAGGTTGCGGTGGTTGCGGTAGCGCTGCGTGCGCACGTCGGCGACGCGGTGCTTCGTGATGCCCACGAGCCACGCCGCCGGCGACCCACGGTCGGGTCGGAGGGTGGCGCGTCCCCGCCAGGCCGCGACGAACACCTGCTGGACGACGTCCTCGGCGTCCTCCCTGGTGCCGAGGGCGCGCAGGGCGATGGTGTGCACGAGGGGGGACCAGCGGCGGTACATCTCGGCGAGGGCCTCGCGGTCCCCACCGACCAACCGGACGGCGAGCTCGGCGGACTCGACGTCAGGGTCGTCGTGCACGTGCACGGACCCACCTAACCACGTCCGGCTCACGCGAGCGGCTCGGCGGTCACGACGACGTTCTCGTCGTAGCGGCGCCGCTCGCGGTCGAAGTCGCCCCCGCAGGTCACGACGTGGAGCAGCGCAGGTCCGTCGCGGGCGAAGAGCGCGGCGAGGTCGAGCGTCGTCTTGCGGACCTGGGTCACCGACGTCACGGCATACCTCCTGCTCACCTCGCCCGACCGCACCGTGATGACGTCGCCCGTGCGCAGCTCCTCGACGGCAGCGATGGGGCCGATCCCGTAGCCCGGCATGTCGAGGTGCGCCGCGAGGACCGTCGACCCGGCGTCGTCGCCGGGCCGCGGGCCGTAGCGGTACCAGCCCACCTGCGCCGGCGTCTCCGGTAGCGCCATCTCGCCGTCACGGGCGACGCCCACCGGCACGACCCGCATGTCGATGCCGAGACGGCGGATCGTCAGGCGGTCGGGGGCCGCCGCGGTCGGACCCGCCTGCTGCGTCGCCGGGCGGACCCCCGGTCGTGTCGGACCGGCCGAGCCGTCCGTCCCGGCCGGCGACCCCGGCGACCCCGCCGCCCCCGGTTGCGGGGCAGGGGTCGTGGGGTCGCCGGCGGCGGGTGCGGCGGTGCTGGTGACGCCCGCCCCGGACGCCGCTGGGAGGGCGGCGTCCGAGTCACGCGTCAGCCACGCCACGCCCACGCCCGCCAGGAGGGCGGCCGCGAGCGCGGCGGCCACCCCCCTGGACGGGCTCGACGCCCGGGCCCGGGAGCGACCCGGTCCGGGGTCGACGGTGCGGTTCATCTCGGTCGTTCGCGACGGGTGCGTAGCGGGTCAGCGGACCCCGGCGGCGCGGCGGCGCGACACGAGGACGAGCCCGCCCGCGGCGGCAGCGGCACCGATGACGGCGGCGTAGCGAGCCACCTCCGAGGACTCCCGGGCCGCAGCGGCCTGGCCCCCAGCGCCGGCCGGGACGCCACCCGGGGCCGAGTGCATGCCGGAGAGGGTCTGGACGGCGAGCTCGAGGTTCTTGTCGGCGGCGCTGCCCCACGCGTACACGATCGTGTTGGTGCCCTCCTTGAGGTCGAGGTCGGCCGGGCCGATCGCGACGGTGTCGGTCCCCGCGAGGACGACGTCGGCCGAGATCGTGCCGGCCGGCAGGTCGGCCTTGGCCTCGTTCGGGTTGGTGAGGTTCTTGAAGGCCGCCGTGCCGTTGGCGCGGACGTCGACCGCGGGGGCGGCGGCCGTGTGGCGCACGGTGATCCGCGCCTTGCCGGCATCGATCTTGGACGTGTCGTTGACGAAGGGCGTGAGGACCGGCTTGCCGGCCTCGGACAGGTGCGCGACGACGGTGACGTTGGCGCCGCCCGGCACCTTGACGTCGTTGGCCTCGATGACGGCTGCGCCACCGGCGCCCGCGCCGGCCTGCGTGACCTTGAGGTCGTAGGTGCCCTCGGGGAGCATCAACGGATCGGTCAGCGTTCCCGGCTTGAAGTCCGTCAGGAGGGCCTTGCCGTTGGCGTAGACGTCGACCGTCGCGCCGGGCACGGCGTGGAGGATCGAGACCGTGGCGTCGGCCGCGTGGGCCGGGGCCGCGAGGAAGGCGGCCGGGGCGAGGGCGAGGGTCGTGGCGGCGGCGATGCGAAGCGACTTCATGGTCGTTCCTTTCCAGAGGGGTGAGTGCTCGAGTGCGACGGGGCCGCGCTCGGGTGGAGGTGGATCCGGGAGGGGAAGCGGTGGTGTGCGGTGCGGACCTCGGGGGTCGCGCGGAGGGCGTCAGAGGTCGGCGGGTCGCAGGACGAGGACGATGCCGTGCGCGATCTGCCGGTTGCCCTTGTTGATGTCGAGCGCCCGCGGGTTGAGCAGCGGGTCGGCATCGTTGCGGTCGCCGTCGACGAGGCGGACGAGCTTGAGCCAGCGCGACAGCACGTCGACCTTGATGCTCTTGCCGGGGAGCGCCGTCGCCAGCATCGCGCCGTCGGACCTGAGGGCCTGTGACGAGGTGACGGGGCCGCCGGGGACGACGTGATAGAGCAGGACCTGCTCCAGGGCGTCGATGCCGACGGCGCCGGCGAGCGCGTCGAAGACCTTCGTCTCGGAGCCGTACCAGCGACCCGTCAGGTCGGCGGCGAGGACCTGGAAGGCCCGGTCGTTGGGGATGAAGGCCGTCAGCGGGACGTCACCCTGGGTCAGCAGGCCCACCGGGCTGTCGGGCTTGGCCGCGAGGACGGCGAGGACCGCCTCGGTGACGATGTCGTAGTCGTACCAGTTGCCGTCGAACTGGTTGCCGTCCGCGAGCAGCACGTCGGCGAGGCTCGTGGTTCCGGTCGGGGTGGCCGCGGCGACCACCGATGCCTGGGCGCGCGATGCGCTCGGTGCGCTCGATGCGCTCGGTGCGCTCGGTGCAGCAGGGGCTGCGACAGCGGCAGGGACGGCGAGGGCGCCGGCCAGGGCCGCGACGACGGGGACGAGATGGCGCTTCTTCACGGTCTGTCCTCTCTTCGGGAGCGACGGCGTCGTGTGCCGTCTGCCCCTACTTCCGAGGACGTGCCGTGCAGGGATGCACCTGCCGCGAACTTTCTTCTCGCGGTGGGTGCGTGCCGCGTCAGAGGTGCGCGTTGACCGCCTCGGCCGCGCGCTGGCCGGAGACGAGCGCGCCCTGGATCGACGCGGTGTCGCGGTGGTCGCCGCAGACGAAGACGCCGTCGCCGAGCGTGACCGGTGACCGCACCTCCAGCGGCGGTGTCATGGCGGGCAGCGCCGCGTCGACGCGGTGTCGCGTGACGACGCGCCAGTCCGTCGTGTCGCAGCCGTAGATCTCGCCGACGTGGCGCAGGACGTCGGCCTCGGACGCGTCGCCGTCGGGACGGTCGAGCAGGCACGTCGCCTCGACGAGGTGCTTCGTCGGTGGGGCGTAGCTCGGGGCCGCGGCCGTCATGACGGCGGTGTTCCACACCGGGCCGGGTGGGGCGGAGTCGTGGCGGCGCCCGTCGACGGCCACGAGGGGGAGCGAGTGGGGCGGCTCCGGCGCCTCGAACCACCACGTCACGAGGCCCTTGGTCGGCGGCTCGGGCAGGGTGGTGAGGGTGGCCGCGCCGATCGGGTCGGTGGCGACGACGGCCCCGCGGGCCCGCAGGCTCTGGCCGTCGACCCGGACGTCCACGCCGCCGTGCGTCGGCGTGATGGACTCGACGTGGCTGTTGAGGCGGACGCGGTCACCGAGCGGTCCGGCCACCTGCTCGGGCAGGGCCTGCATGCCCGTCGCCGGGACCGCCGGCCGGCCCAGGGCGAACATCCGCACGAGCAGCTTCGTGAAGTTGGCGGACGAGCCGCCGTGGCTGTCGACGAGGACGCCGGCGAGGAAGGGGTCGAGCACCTCACGGCGGAGGCGACCCGTGACACCGGCCTCGTCGAGTGAGTCGGCGAGGGTCGAGTCCTTCTGTGCCAGAACGGTCTTCGGGTCGGCAATGACGCGAGCGGTCCACCGCGTGACGCCTGCCAGCTCGCGCGGGTGGAGGTAGCCGCTGCGCATCGTCTGGGCGAGCAGCCGCGGCTCGCGCATCGGGTCGGCGAGCACCTGGAGGCCGTTCGTGCGCCGCACCAGCACACCGGACCCGAAGGGCTTGAGGTCGAGGGTCGACACGTCGACCCACCGCCGCACCGCCGGGTAGGCGGGGTTGAGCACCTGGAAGCCGCGGTCGCACCGGAAGCCGTCGACGACGTCGGTGCGGATGCGCCCGCCGACCCCGTCGCTCGACTCGAGGACGACGACCTCATGACCGAGCTCGGTGAGTCGTCGCGCGCACCGCAGCCCTGCCAGCCCTGCCCCGACGATGACGACGTCAGCGTCCACGAAAGGATCACCCCACTGCTCGAGTCCGGCCCCCGTCGCAGCGTAGACCTCGCGGGTCGGTCGCGGGGTGGCTGCGAGGGCCGTATCCGAGGCGGGCTCCCGGCCGGTTCGCGACGCGCCGCCGGACCGTCGCGACACGCCGTTCCGACGGCGCGGCGCCGAGGCCCGTCAGACCGTGCGCAGCCGTCGCGACGTCTCCGGAGTCGCCGGCCGTCGGGTGTGCCAGCGCCCGGCGGCGACGACGACGACCACGGCGGCGACGACCGCCGCGATGCCGGTCACGACGGAGCTCGGCTCGTCCCCGAGGCGGCCGACGGCGATCCAGGCGAGCCCCCAGGCCATCGCGGCGGCGACCGACCAGCGGCCACCGAGGCGACGGGCGAAGACGATGCCGAGTCCGGCCGCGACGGCCAGGACGACCACCGCCGCCGCCTGGTTGGCGGTGGCGCCGAGGTCCACGCCCGAGTCCACCAGTGCCGCAGTGATGTTGGCGCACGTCGCAACGGCGACCCAGCCGAGGTAGAGGCCGAACGTGCCGTCGAGGACGACCTGCTCCCATGTCGACCTGGCGGGCTCACGGGTCAGGCGGCGCAGGAGGACGCCGAGGGTCAGCGCGAGCGCGACGATGACGACGACGCTCGCCCAGATCCAGCCCTGCTGCGTGACGAGGAGCCACGTCGCGTTGAGCACCATCGACGCGGCGGCGAGCCACCCGGTGCTGCGCACCCGCTCGCGAACGGCGTTGGCAGGCAGGGCCTGCCACACGGCATACGCGAGGAGGCCGAGGTAGATCGCGGTCCAGATCGAGAAGGCCGGGCCGGCGGGCGCGACGAGGGTCGCGGTCGCGGCGAGGGCTCCTCCCGAGGACTCCTCGACGCGCGTGCCGAGGACGCCGATGCCGAAGAGCGTGCCGACGACGCAGAAGATCTCGGCGGCGATGACGGCCACGCGACGCGCCTGGTCGCTGCTGGTCAGGGCGGCCGCCGGCGGGGTGGTGGATCCGGGCATGTCGATCACCTCAGTCGCTCGGGAGATTGCTCATCCAGTTAGCGACCCTAACAGAGTGGCGCGGCCCCCGGTCTATCCGCGCAGGCGCACCGACAGGCAGGTGACGCAGCCCTCGAGCTTCTCGAACTCGGAGATGTCGACGGTCGTCACGTCGTGCCCGCGGGCGGCGAGCAGCTGCGCGGTGCGCGGCGCGGACGCCGACATGAGCACCGACATGCCACCGAGCAGCACCACGTGGGCGCCGGACTCCTCCGGGACGGCGAGGAACCGGGGCCACGCGCTGAGGTCGTCGACGAGCGACGGGTAGCCCAGGACGGTCCCGTCGGGCAGGGCGGTGACGGCGGACTTGAGGTGCAGCACCTTCGACACGGGCACGGGGACCACCTCGACGCGATGTCCGTCCCACGCACGCCGCAGCTGCTCGACACCGGCGAGGTTCGTGCGGCCACCGACGCCGACCCACACGACGTGCCCGTGCTTGAGCACGTCCCCGCCGTCGAGCGTGCCGGGCTCCTCGACCTCGACCACCCGGTAGCCGTGGGCCTCGACGGCCTCGCGCACGCCGGCGCGCTCGCCGCGTCGCTCGGGGGCGCCCGACCGGCACAGCACCGCGACGTCGCCGTGGACGACGACCTGGTCCTCGATGAAGACGCCGTCGGGGCAGTCGTCGACCGGCGGCGCCTCGACGACCGACCAGCCGCGCCGGCGGAGCACGTCGACGTACTCCTGCCACTGGCGCAGTGCCAGCTCGGCGTCGACCGATCCCGAGCGCTCGATGTGCGTCACGATCCCGTCCGCGAGTCGGGGGGAGGGTCGGCGGACGAGCGCGAGGCGACGGTGCACGCGCTCACTCTAGGGGCGCCGCGCCCACCGGCCGGCGGCCGCACGAACTCGTCAGGGCGCGAGGATCGGCTTCTCGTCGGAGCGCGCCGTCGGCCACCAGCCCTGGGTCTGCGCCGTGTGGGTCAGCTGCTCCCGGTAGGCCGAGCCGGCGGCGCGCACGCACCGCTCGACGTCCTCGTCGTCGAGCGCCCCGAGCCGCCAGCGCAGCAGCCGACGCGCCGTGATCGGCTGGTCGCAGAGCGGCCGCAGCACGCCGCCCGGGGGCGCGGACGCCGTGGGCACGGCGAAGGACACGGCTCGGCCGGCGACGACCGCCGGCCACAGCGGACCGAGGTCGTGCGGCCCGTAGGACGACCGGAGGGTGACGCCGAGACGCGCGAGGACGGTGCTCGTCGCCTCGGACCCGGGGTCGACCTCGGTCGGCGGCAGGATCCAGTCCTCACCGGCCAGCTCCCGGATGTCGACGCACCGCTGCGCGGCCAGCGGGTGCGACGCCGACAGCGCGACGAGCAGCGGCTCGCGCTCGACGATGACGCGCTCGCCGATCATCGACCGCGCCCGCTCCTCGCGCCGGTCGGCCACGAGCGCGATGACCACCGCGACGTCGACCCGACCGTCGCTGATCGCCTCGGTCGTGGTCCCGCCGGCCAGCGGGGGCACGGGCATGAGCGGCCTCCGCATGTCGGTCGCGTAGGCGTGGCTGACGAACGAGGTGAAGTAGCGCATCGAGTCCGACGTGATGCGCAGCGGCGCATCGCTCGCCCGGTGGGTGCGCACGTCCTCGCGCAGCGCCGCCACCTCGTCGATGACGGTGCGGGCCCGCGACACGACGCGCTCGCCGATCGCCGTGCACACGACCCCGTCGCCGCTCGGGCGGAACAGGGTGCACCCGAGGGCGCGCTCGATGCGGCCCACCTCAGAGCCCAGCGTCGCCGCAGACACCCCGAGGGCGGCCGCGGCGGCGGGGATGCTGCCCTGCTGCGCGACCACTGCGACGACACGCAGGTGACGGACCTCGAGCTCCACGTATCGAGCGTAGGCCGCACGCCCGACGGCGCCACCCGGGACGTCCGGGCTCCCGGCACCGCCGGCCCCCGGCATCCGCCAGGGGCCCACTCGGCCCCTCTCGGCCCCTCTCGGCGCACCCCGGCGCCCGTCGGCGCTTCAATGGGCTTGACCCTCACGTCACGTGAGGCGCCACGCTCGCTCCCATGACCGGAAGGACGCAGGAGATGACCACCTGGACGGTGGGGCAGGTCGCCGACCTCTTCGACGTGACGGTGCGCACGCTGCACCACTACGACGAGATCGGCCTGCTCGTCCCGAGCGAGCGCTCGCGGGCGGGCTACCGGCTCTACACCGACGAGGACCTCACGCGCCTCCAGCAGGTCGTGGTCTACCGGCGGCTCGAGCTGCCGCTCGACGAGATCGCGACCCTGCTGGACGGCGGTGAGGACGCGGCCGACCACCTGCGCCGTCAGCGCGCGACGGTCATGACCCGGCTGGACGAGCTGCGGGAGCTCGTGTCGGCCATCGACCGAGCACTGGAGAGAGAGATGAACGACCAGCCCGCCACGACGGAGGACCTCAAGGAGCTCTTCGGCGACGGCTTCACCGACGAGTACGAGCAGGAGGCCGAGGACCGCTGGGGCGAGACCGACGCCTGGAAGCAGTCTCGGTCGCGCACCAAGCGCTACACCAAGGCCGACTGGGAGCAGGTCAAGCAGGAGGCCGACGCCGTCAACGCGGCCTTCGTCGCGGCCCTGCAGTCCGGCGAGCCGGCGACGAGCGAGGTGGCGATGGACGCCGCCGAGCAGCACCGCCGGCACATCCACGACCGCTTCTACGACCTCGACCACGCCTTCCACCGGGGCCTCGCCGACATGTACGTCGCCGACCCGCGGTTCACGAAGACGTACGAGGACATCGCACCCGGCCTCGCGGCATACGTCCACGACGCGATCCACGCCAACGCCGACCGCCACGCGGCCGGCGACTGAGCACGGGTCACGCCTGACCGACAGGTGAACGCGGCGGGGGAGGGCGACCTCCCCCGCCGTAACCTTGGCCCATGCGAGTTGGTGTCTTCGGTGCAACGGGTCAGGTGGGCGGCGTCATGCGTGCCCTTCTCGAGGAGCGGGACTTCCCGGTCACGCAGGTGCGGTTCTTCGCGTCCGCGCGCTCGGCCGGCACGACGCTGCCCTTCAAGGGCGAGGACGTCACGGTCGAGGACTCGGCGACGGCCGACTTCTCCGGCATCGACATCGCCCTCTTCTCCAACGGCGGCGCCGCGAGCCGCGAGCTCGCGCCCCAGGTCGCCGCGGCCGGCGCCACCGTCGTCGACAACTCGAGCGCGTGGCGCAAGGACCCCGAGGTCCCTCTCGTCGTCTCCGAGGTCAACGCCGCCGACCTCGACGACATCCCCAAGGGCATCGTCGCCAACCCCAACTGCACGACGATGGCCGCGATGCCGGTGCTCAAGCCGCTCCACGACAAGGCGGGCCTCGTGCGCCTGCACGTGTCGAGCTACCAGGCCGTCAGCGGCTCCGGCGGCGTCGGCGTCCAGGAGCTCGACCGCCAGCTCAAGGGCGCGTATGCCGCGGGCGACCCCACCGGGCTCGCCCTCGACGGGCGCGCGGTGGCCGTCCCGGAGGCCCAGCTGTATGCCGTCCCCGTCGGCTTCAACGTCGTGCCCCTCGCGGGGTCGGTCGTCGACGACGGCTCCCTCGAGACCGACGAGGAGCAGAAGCTGCGCAACGAGTCGCGCAAGATCCTGCACGCCCCCGACCTGCGGGTCTCGGGCACGTGCGTGCGCGTGCCGGTCTTCACCGGGCACAGCCTCGCGATCCACGCCGAGTTCGCCGAGGACATCTCGCCGGAGGAGGCGCTCGACCTGCTCAAGAACGCCCCCGGCGTCATCGTCACCGACGTGCCCAACCCGCTCGAGGCCGCCGGCCGCGACGAGGTCTTCGTCGGACGGGTGCGCGCCGACCAGGCGGCGCCCGAGGGCAAGGGCCTCGTGCTCTTCGTCGTCGGCGACAACCTCCGCAAGGGCGCGGCCCTCAACGCGGTCCAGATCGCGGAGCAGCTCATCGCCCGTCGCTGAGGCGTGATCGCCGGCGACCCCCCACTCCCTCGACCGAACGCCGCGTTCGGTCTCGAACTCAGTGTTCTGACACGGCGTTCGAGACCGAACGCGGCGTTCGGCGCATGAGGGGAGGAGGCTCCCGCGGTCGTGGGCGCGACTGTCCGCACGGTCGCATAGGGTCGGAGGGTGACGGAGAACCTCGCGGCCGCGACCCATCGAGTGGGCACCGCCCCCGGGCTCTTCGTGTGCTTCGAGGGCGGCGACGGCGCGGGCAAGTCGACCCAGGTGCGCCTGCTCACCGAGGCGCTCGAGCAGCGGGGGCACGAGGTCGTCGTGACCCGCCAGCCCGGTGGCACGCCGCTCGGCGCGCAGATCCGCGAGCTCGTGCTGCACGGTGACCACGTCGCGGCGCGGGCCGAGGCGCTGCTCTTCGCGGCCGACAAGGCCCACCACGTCGAGCAGCTCATCAAGCCGGCGCTGGCGCGCGGCGCCGTCGTCGTCACCGACCGCTACGTCGACAGCTCGATCACCTACCAGGGCGCCGGTCGCGAGCTCGGCCGCGACGAGATCACCGCCCTGCAGCACTGGGCCGTCGGCGGCCTGCTGCCGGACCTGACGATCGTCCTCGACGTCTCGCCCGAGGTGGGGCGCGCCCGCCGTGGGGACGTGCACGACCGGCTCGAGTCCGAGGCCGACGCCTTCCACGCCGCGGTCCGCCGCGGCTACCTCGAGCTCGCCTCCGCCGACCCCGAGCGCTACCTCGTCCTCGACGCGAGCCAGACGGTCGAGCGGATCCAGGCCGGCGTCGTCGACGGCGTCGACCGCGTCACGGCGGCCCGACGGTGACCGTCTGGGCCGACCTCGTCGGCCAGGAGCCCACCATCGAGACGCTGTCGCGCGCCGTCAGCGACGAGTCGGCGATGACGCACGCGTGGCTCTTCACCGGTCCGCCCGGCTCGGGCCGCTCGACGGCCGCCCGGGCGTTCGCCGCGGCCCTCCAGTGCCCCGACGGCGGCTGCGGCCAGTGCCGTGAGTGCCGCACGGCCCTCGACGGCAGCCACGCCGACGTCAAGGTCGTCGCCACCGAGGGGCTCTCGATCAAGGTCGCCGAGGCCCGGGCGCTCGTCCAGGAGGCCGCGCTGCGCCCGTCGGTCGGCCGCTGGCGCATCATCATCATCGAGGACGCCGACCGCCTCACCGCCTACACCGACGCGCCGGCCGACGCGCTGCTCAAGGCCCTCGAGGAGCCGACGCCGCGCACCGTCTGGATGCTCTGCGCCCCGAGCCTCGAGGACGTCATCGTCACGATCCGCTCGCGCTCGCGGCACGTGCGGCTGCGCACACCCCCCGTCGAGGCCGTCGCCGAGCTGCTCCAGCGCCGCGACGGGGTCGACCCCGCCATGGCGTTGTATGCCGCCCGCGCCGCCCAGTCGCACGTCGGCCTCGCGCGCCGTCTGGCCCGCGACGAGCAGGCCCGCATCCGCCGCCGTGACGTCATCGCCATGGCGACGAAGATCCTCGGCGTCGGCGACGCCATCGGCGCGGCCGCCGACCTCGCCCAGATCGCCGACGAGGAGTCGACCGCCTCGAGCGCCGAGCGCGACGCCGCCGAGCGCGCGCACCTCATGGAGACGCTCGGCGCCGACCCGAGCGCGCGCACCCAGCCACCGCACATCCGCTCGCAGCTCGCAGCCCTCGAGCGCGAGCAGAAGACGCGCGCCACCCGCTCGGCCCGTGACGTCGTCGACCGCGCCCTCATCGACCTCACCTCGATCTACCGCGACGCCCTCGTGCTGCGCCTGCGCTCCGACGTCGACCTCGTCAACCCCGACGCCGTCGACAAGGTGCGGGCGCTCGCCGGGGTCTTCAGTCCCGAGCAGCTGCTCGCCGCCATGGACGCCATCAACGAGGCCCGCGACCGCATCAACGCCAACGTGTCGCCGCTGCTCGCGCTCGAGGCGATGGCCCTGCAGCTCCGCGTCCCGCGCGACCTCGGCATCTGACACGGGGCCGGGGGCGTGTGAGGTTCTTCATGCGTCGTCCGGGCCCCTTCGGACTCGTTCAGTACGTCGGGACGGGTGGGCCGTGCGGGAGCCCGCGCCGCTGACGGTCCGGCCGACACCGCCTACGGCCTCGATGCGGTCACGACCGGTCCTCCGAGGCGGCCGTCTACAGGTCGACCGGTTACGGTTTCGGGCATGACGACACGCCCTGCCGCCATCTCCCGCGCCCTCACCGCCACGGCGGCGACCCTGGCGCTGGTGCTGGCTGCGGCGGCCTGCACGACGACGAGCGAGCCACCGGTCGGACCCGGCTCGAAGACGGGGCTCCCGGCCGCCACGGCGGCGCCCTCCGAGGCGCTCGCCCCCTACTACGCCCAGAAGCTCGACTGGAAGAAGTGCGGCAGCCTCGAGTGCGCCGACCTGCGGGTCCCGCTCGACCACGCCGCCCCCGACCCGGCGAAGGACCTGACGATCAAGGTCGCCCGGGTCAAGGCCCGCGACCAGGCCAAGCGCCTCGGCTCGCTCCTCGTCAACCCGGGCGGTCCCGGCGCGTCCGGGATCGACTACGTCCGCGGTGGTGCCGAGACGATCGGCGGACCCGAGGTGCGCCGCTACTACGACCTCGTCGGCTTCGACCCGCGCGGCGTCGCGAGCTCCGACCCGATCGACTGCCTCGACGACAAGGCCCTCGACCGCTTCCTCTCGGCCGACCCGACGCCCGACGACGCCGCCGAGGAGCAGGCCCTCCTGACCCAGGCCAAGGCCATGGCCGACGGCTGCCAGAAGGACAACCCCGACCTCGTCAAGCACCTCTCGACCGCCGACGCCGCGCGCGACATGGACATCCTCCGGGCCGCGGTCGGCGACCCGCAGCTGAACTACCTCGGCAAGTCCTACGGCACGTTCCTCGGCGCCACCTACGCCGACCTCTTCCCCCAGCGCGTCGGTCGCGTCGTCCTCGACGGGGTCGTGCCGCCCGACCTGACGAGCGCCGAGCTCGGCGAGGGGCAGGCCCGCGGCTTCCAGATCGCGACGCAGGCCTACGTCGAGGACTGCGTCACCGAGGACTGCCCGCTCGGCACGACGCCCGAGGCCGCGCTCAAGGGCCTCGACGACTTCTTCCGCGAGGTCGACCGCCAGCCGCTGCCGACGGGCGACCCCAGCGCGCCGCTCCTCACCGAGGGCTGGGCCCGGCTCGGTGTCGCCGTCGCGCTCTACGACCAGGGCGCGTGGAGCATCCTCACCGAGGCCCTCAAGGAGGCGAAGGCCGGCAACGGCCAGAGCCTCATGCAGCTCGCCGACGCCTATGCCGACCGGCGCCCCGGGGGCGGCTACGACGGCAACCTCATGGAGTCGATCTACGCCGTCAACTGCCTCGACCGGCCCGACAGCCCCGAGCTGTCGGACTACGAGACGTACGCGAAGGACTTCTCCGCCAAGGCGCCGACCTGGGGGGCCAACCTCGCCTGGGGCGCCCTGCCGTGCGGCGTCTGGCCGGTGACGTCCGCCGTCGGCCCGCACACGATCAGCGCGCCCGGCAGCGACCCCATCGTCGTCGTCGGCACGACCCGTGACCCCGCGACCATCTACGAGTGGTCGAAGCGCCTGCGCGACCAGCTCGACAACGCCGTGCTCGTGTCGTACGACGGCGACGGCCACACCGCCTACGGTCGGAGCAACACCTGCGTCGACAGCGCCATCGACGCCTTCTACGTGCAGGGGCGCGTCCCCAAGGACGGACTGAAGTGCTGAACGAGGACCCGCGTCCCGACGACCTTCCCGACGCACCGACGGGGTATGCCGCCCTGCCGCCCTCCTACCCGGCGCCCGCGCCGGGTGCCGGGAGCCGTGAGCCGGTCGGGTCCGGTGGGTCCGGGGGATCCGGTGGGTCCGGGGGATTCGGTGCGTCCGGGGCGCCCGGAGGGTCCGGAGTCGGCAGGCCCCCGCGGTCGTCGCTGCGCACGGTGCTCGCGGCCGTCGCCGTGGTCGCCGTGGTCGCGGCCGTCGTCCTCGCCGCCTGGCGCATCGGCAACCCGCCGACCGTCGCGCAGCCGCGGGTCACCGCGGCCGGCGCGCCGACCCCGAGCGCGACGGGCTCGGCTCCCGCGACCCCGTCGCCCAGCCGGACGCTGACCCAGGACTACCCGGCGGCTCTCGCCGACTACTACACCCAGAAGCTCGACTGGTCGCCGTGCGCCGACAACGCCAAGCACCAGTGCGCCACGATGGAGGTGCCCGTCGACTACGCCAAGCCGACCGGCGACCGCTTCAGCCTCGCGCTGCGCAAGGCCCCGGCGACCCGGCCGTCCGAGCGGCTCGGCTCGCTCGTCATCAACCCCGGCGGCCCCGGCGGGTCCGGGGTGGAGTACGCCCAGTACGCGTCGTTCGTCTTCTCGCCCGCGGTGCGAGCGGCATACGACGTCGTGGGCTTCGACCCGCGGGGGATCGGGGCGTCCAGCCCCGTGCGGTGCCTGACGGACTCCGACATGGACGACCTCTTCAGCGCCGACCCGACGCCCGACTCGGCGGCCGAGCGCTCGACGCTGCTCGCCGACGTCGACGGCGTGACGAAGCGCTGCGCGGCGCGCGGCGGCGACCGGGCGAGGCACATGAGCACGGCCGAGGTCGCGCGCGACATGGACGTCATGCGCGTGCTCCTCGGCGACGAGAAGCTCAACTTCTTCGGCGGCTCCTACGGCACGTTCCTCGGCGCCGTCTACGCCGACACGTTCCCGAAGAAGGTCGGCCGGATGGTGCTCGACTCGGCGATGTCGCCGAACCAGTCCGAGCAGCAGGAGATGACCTACGACATCCAGGGCTTCGAGTCCTCCATCGACGCCTTCATCGACTGGTGCGTCGCCCGGCCCGACTGCGCGCTCGGCAGCGACAAGGCGGGTGCCCGACAGAAGATCGTCGACCTGCTCGACAGCGTCGAGACGAACGGCCTGACGACGACCAAGCCGGGTCTGACCCGGATCGGCGAGGGCTGGGTCGGCTTCTCGATCTTCATGTGCCTCTACTCCGACACGTCGTGGCCGACGCTGAACAAGGGCCTCGCCCAGGCGTTCGCCGGAAAGGGCGACATCCTGCTCGCCAAGGGCATGTCGGTCGTCGAGCGCGGCATCACCGGCGACTACGCCCCGAGCACCTACCTGCAGGCGATGATCCCCGTCCGCTGCGCGGACTGGCCGCGCTCGAGCGCCGACCCGAGCCTGGCGGCGGAGCAGCAGAAGGCCCAGGCCGCCCACCCGCTGTGGGCCCGGATGACGGGCGAGCTCTACGACAACTGCCGCACGTGGCCGACGGCGGGGCGCACGCCCAAGGGCACGACCCTCGCGGTCGGCGCCGACCCCATCCTCGTCATCGGCAACGAGCGCGACCCTGCGACGCCCATCGGCGGCACGAAGCAGCTCGCCAAGGACCTCGCCTCGGGCATTCTGCTCACTTCGGACCACGACGGGCACGGCACCTACTACGCTGGCAACTCGTGCGTGGACTCCGCCGTGGACGGGTACCTGCTCAGGGGAACGGCGCCGGCCGACGGCACGACCTGCTGAGCCGGCTGCTCGCGCCCTTCGTCTCCGTCGCGGTCCTCGCGACACTCGTTCTGCTCGCCGCGTCCCCGTCCCACGGGACCGGTTCCGGGGGCTCTGGTGCCACGAGCGCCGGCACGTCGGGCTCACCGGCTCCCGGTTCGTCGAGCCCGGACCCCGATCGCGCCGCCGGGGCGGACGGCGACGGGCCGCCGCGCGACCGGGTCGAGCTCGGCACGCCGACGTCGAAGCCCGCTCAGGGTCTCGACGTCTTCTACGACCAGACGATCAGCTGGGGGCCGTGCGACGACACCGGCGACGGCCAGGGCTCCGATGCCGACCGGTGCGGCACGGTGCGCGTCCCCGTCGACTACCTCGCCCCGCGCGGGGAGGCGGTCGAGATCGCCCTGCGCAAGGTGCCTGCGGGCAACCCCACGGGGCGCAAGGGCACCCTCTTCATCAACCCGGGCGGTCCCGGCGCCTCGGGCCTCGAGTTCGCGATGGAGGCCCGCGACTTCTTCTCCGACGACGTGCGCGAGGTGTGGGACGTCGTCGGCTTCGACCCCCGCGGCATCGGCGCCTCGGGTGGCTTCGCGTGCCTGCGCGGCACGGACCTCGACGCGATGTATGCCGCCGACCCCACCCCGGACACCAATGCCGAGAAGGCCGCAGCCGTGTCGACGCGGACGGCGCGGCTCAAGGGGTGTCTGGCCCGGGGAGGCGCGCTCGCCCGCAACATGGGCTCCGAGCAGGTGGCCCGTGACCTCGACATCATGCGCGAGGCCGTCGGTGACGCCCACCTGAACTACTACGGCATCAGCTACGGCACCCTCATCGGGGCGCTCTACGGCGCACAGTTCCCCGACCGGATCGGGCTCATGGTCATCGACTCGGCCGTCTCACCCGACTACTTCGCGTCGGACTCGGCGTCGCAGGACGACGTCGACGCCTGGGCCGAGGAGGAGGCGACGACGGTCGAGGACGGGCTCGACGCCTTCCTCGAGGACTGCGTCGACCAGGGTGAGTGCGCCCTCGGGGACGACGTCGACACCGCTCGCACCCGGCTCCTCGCGTTCCTCGACCGGCTCGACCGCACGCCGCTGCCGAGCGACGCCGAGGGCATTCCGCGCCTCACCGAGGGCTGGGCCGTGACGGCGATCAACGCGGTGCTCCTCTACCCGGACTCCTGGGAGGACGTCGAGGACGCGCTCCACGTCGCGCTCGAGGACGGGGACGGCACGGACCTCGTGTGGACCGCGATGGACTCCGTCATGCGCGACGACGACGGCTCGTACGTCGGTGGCTACGAGGCGAGCCACCTGCCGATCCACTGCGCGGACTGGCCGCTGGACGCGACGTCGCAGACGGAGCCGAGTCCCGCCGTGCTCGACGACCACCCCGTCTACGCGCACCTCTACGGCGTGGCGACGGACTCGTGCGAGGGATGGGTGGGCACGCAGCGGACCAACCTCATCCTCACGGTCGACGCCACCTCGCCGGTGCTCGTCCTGGCCAACGAGCGCGACCTGACCACCCCGCCGGACGGCACGCGCGAGATGGGTCGCGGCATCTTCGGATCCCGCTTCGTGCTCGTCGACGCGGACGGTCACGGGGTCTACGCCAACGGCAACGACTGTGCCGACGCGATCGTCGACGACTACCTCGCGCGGGGACTCGCGCCCCGCAACGGCGAGCTCTGCGACGCCTGACGCCCCGCCACACGTCGAGCGGGCACCCTCCGCGTGGAGAAGGTGCCCACTCGACGTCGTGATGGCGTATGCCGGTCGGCTCGGTCGGCTCGGTCGGCTCGGTCGGCTCGGTCGGCTCGGTCGGCTCGGTCGGCCGGGTCTGAGGGGCCCGGTCAGTCGGTCGAGACCCGGACGACGATCTTGCCGGCGGTGTGACCCTCCTGGTTGAGCCGGAACGCGTCCGCCAGCTCCTCCAGCGCGAAGGTGCGCGCGACCGGCACCGTCAGCTCGCCGCGCTCGTGCAGCGCGGTCAGGCGGGCCAGCTCGGCGCCGTCCGGTCGCACCCAGATGTAGTGACCGCCGGACTCGGCGACCGACCCGTCGGCGATCGAGGCGTGCCGTCCGCCGTCGGCGAGCACCGCCGTCGTGACGTCGAGCACGCCACCGACGAAGTCCGCGACGACGTCGACGCCGTCCGGGGCGAGGGCGCGGACCCGCTCGACGACGCCGTCGCCGTAGGTCACCGGCTCCGCGCCGAGCTCGCGCAGGCGGTCGTGGTTGCGCTCCGACGCCGTCCCGATGACCCGGGCGCCGAGCGAGCGGGCGATCTGCACGGCCAGGGAGCCGACGCCTCCGGCGGCGGCGTGCACGAGCACGGTGTCGCCCGCGCCGACCTCGAGGCGCGTGAGCAGGCGCAGGGCGGTGAGTCCCGCGAGCGGCAGGCCGGCCGCCTCGTCCCACGACATCGACGCGGGCTTGGCGGCGACGGCGCGCACCGGCACGCTGACGAGCTCGGCGAACGTGCCGCCGTGGACGTAGTCCTTGCGGGCGTAGGCGAGCACCTCGTCGCCGGGGGAGAACTCAGGGGTGTCGAAGCCCACCGCCTCGACGACCCCGGCCACGTCCCAGCCCGGGACGACGGGGAACCGCACGTCCATGACCGCGTCGAGGCCGCCGGACATGAGCTTCCAGTCGACCGGGTTGACCGATGCCGAACGCACCCGGACGAGCACCTCACCCGGCCCGACCTTGGGCCGCGGCTGCTCGGTGAGGGCGAGCACCTCGGGGCCGCCGTAGGTGTCGTAGGTCATGGCGCGCATCGTCGGGGTCGAGGCGTTCGAGTCGGTCATCTGGGGGGTCCTCCTGGGGTCCTCGCCGGTGGGTTTCACGGTCTCCCCAAGGTCAAGGCGAAGGACGCGGCGTGGCATTCCCGACCGGCGGGACGGGCCCGATCCGGGCGGGTGGCGTGGGGTCGGAGCCGTGGCCGGGACACGATTTTTCTCCGGCAGGGGTCGTGCGTATACTCAACCTCCGTGTCCGGTCGCGCTCGTCGCGGCCTCACGACCAGCCGCTTTAGCTCAGTCGGCCAGAGCGATTCACTCGTAATGAATAGGTCATCGGTTCGATTCCGATAAGCGGCTCGGCTCAAGGCCCCGTCACCTGCGTTCGTCGCAGGAGGCGGGGCCTTCTCCGTGTCCCGACGTCCGTCGGCGCGCCGACCCCGGAGCCCCGCCGTGACGGCATACTCCCGGAAATGACGAAGGAGCCCACCTGCGCGCGCAGGACGGGCTCCTTCGAGGCTGGTGCGGATGGGGGGGTGCGTGCCAGCCGTGGGGGTGTTACAGGTGTGACAGTAATGAAGCTGTGGCCGCATGTACGGGTTTTCGGGAATTTTGTGCCGAGAAAGTTCGGAATGGTGGCGCGTGGGGCTTTTGCGGAGCTTGCCGTTGCGGGACCGGCCGCGGTCGCCCGCCGGGCCCGTGGCCGCGGGCGATCTGGCACAGTGACCCGGTGAGCGCGACCCCGACGGACGTGGACCGGGACCTCCTGGCCGAGACCCTCGGGGTCGCTGCCGGTCTTGTCGGCGGCCCGTTGCGAGCCGTGGGCGAGCCCTTCCCCGGCAGCCGCCGCACCCTCGTCGTGCGAGCCGCCGACGCGTCGGGCCGCTCGTTCGTGCTCAAGCGCTACCTCAGCGAGGAGGGACGGGAGGCGTACGCCCGGGAGGCGTCCGCGCTCGAGGCGCTGGCGGGCGTCGCGCAGACGCCGACGCTCGTGGCGGAGTGCGCCGAGCCGAGCCTCGTCGTCATGGACGACCTCGGCGAGGGCACGCACCTGGCCGACGCGCTGCTCTGTGGTGACGCCGACCGGGCCGCGGCCACGCTGTCCGGCTGGGCCACGGCCCTCGCGGGGCTGCACCGGGCCGGGCACGACGTGCGCGATGCCTTCGAGGCCGGGGTGCTGGCCCGGTCGACGGGTCCGGTCGACCTCGACCACCTCCCGGGTCAGCTGACGGACTCCGTCGCGACGTGGGGGCGGCTCGCCGCGGCGCTCGACGTCGCGGTGCCCGACGGCACGTTCGACGTGCTCGCGACGGTGCCCGACCGCTTCCGGGTCGACGCGCTCAGCCTCTCCGCGGCGGACATGTGCCCCGACAACAACCTCGTCCGCGACGGCGGCCTCGTCCTGCTCGACTTCGAGTTCGCGCTCTGGCGGCCGATCGCGTGGGACGCGGCCTACCTCAGGGTGCCGTGGCCGACGTGCTGGTGCGCGTGGTCGCTCGACGCCGGCGCGGCGGAGGTGGCGCTCGCTCGGTGGCGGGGCGAGGTCGCCGTGTCGTGGCCCGACGTGCTCGGGGTCGACTTCGACCACGACCTCGAGCTCGCCACGGAGGCGTGGGCCTGGCTGGCCGGCAGCTGGTGCCTCACGGGCCTCGTCGACGGGGCGCCGCAGCGCGTCAACCCGGTCAAGCCGATGCCCCGCATGCCCGATCGCGTGCTCCGCTTCCTGCGCACCGCGGCGGCCGGGCGTGCGCTGCCCGAGCTCGCCGACGTCGCGCTGGCGCTGTCCCGCGCCGTGGAGACGACGTATGCCGCCGTCGACGTGCCGCTCGCCCCGGCATTCACGGGTGGTGGGTTCCGATGAGCGCGTGGACGACCCGGCGGGCGACCGCCGCCGACGCCGCGGCCGTGGTGGGGCTGCGGGCCCTGATGTTCTCCGCGATGGGTGTGTCTGGCGTCGACGACCCGGGCTGGCAGGAAGCGGCCACGGCATGGTTCGAGCGCGAGCTCGAGGGCGGCCGAGCCTGTGTCGTCGTCGCCGAGGACGCCGACGGCGAGGTCGTCGCCGGGGCGATGGCCGGGCTGCGCTTCGAGACCCCGTCGCCGGTCAACCCGAACGGCGTCTGGGGCCTCGTCAACAACGTCGCGACCAGGCCCGAGGCGCGGCGACAGGGGCTGGCCCGTGCGTGCGTCGTCGGCGTGCTCGACTGGCTGCGCGACGAGACGGACGCGACGGTCGTCGAGCTCTTCGCGACGGGGGAGGGGTCGCAGCTCTACGAGGAGCTCGGCTTCACGCGGACCGCGTGGCCCGCGATGCGCCTCCGCCTCGACCGCTGACGCTCCCGGCGTCCTGGGGCCGCGGCACCGGAATGGTCGGGTTCGGCGCTGGTCGCGTCGGTTTCGGGGCCATGGCGCCGAGGTGGTCGAGCCCGCACTCGAGGTGCGACCGTGCACCCCCCCGGCCTCCGCTCAGGACGTCGGGGCGGGCTCGGCCGGCTCGTGGGGCCGGGCGTGCTCGAGGACCCGTCGGCAACCCCACGACACGAGGACGGCAGCGGCGCCGGCACCGACCGTGACGGCATACGCCGGCGTGTGTCCGCCCCAGTCGGCGAGGCGCCCGGCGAGGGCGGCACCGAGGGCGTAGCCGAGCCCGGTGGCCGCGGCGAGCGCCGTCATCGCGGCCCCGGTGCGGGACGGCGGCGTGACGCGCTCGCCCAGGGTGAACGTCGTGATCATGTACGGCGCGACGGTGAGGCCGAGCACGAGCAGGACGGGGACGAGAGCGGGCAGCGACCCGACGAGGAGCAGCGGGGCCGAGAGGACGAGCAGCCCGACGGCGAACCACCGCAGCCGCGCCGACAGCGCGAACCGGGCGGGCAGCCCCGCGACGGCGAGACCGGCGATGACGCTGCCGACGCCGAGCAGGGCGTGGAAGTAGCCCGTCAGGCCGGGGGAGCCCGCGGCCGTCGCGAGGACGGACGTGCCGGTCTGGACCGATCCGAAGACGGTGCCGACGAGCAGCTGCGCGGCACACAGCACGACGACGGCAGGGGTCATCAGTCGTCCGACGGGGCCGGTCGTCTGCGCCGTCGCCGCATGCGTGACCGCCGCGGTCTCGTGCAGGGCGAACCACGTGCCGAAGACCGCGAGGCCCGCGGCGGCGAGCGCGAGCGCCGCCGTCGGGCTCGCCACCGAGACGCCGAGGCCGACGAGCGCCGGGCCGAGGACGAAGGAGGCCTCGTCGGCCGCGCCCTCGTAGGAGAAGGCGGCGTCGACGAGTCGGTGCTGGCGCGGCCCGGTCTCGGCCGTGATCGGGCGCCAGCGCACGCGCGCGAGCGGACCGATCTGCGGCAGCAGCAGACCCGCGACCGCGCTGGCGACGGCAGCCACGCCCCAGGGGAGTCCGGCGTCGACGACGAGGAGGATGCCGACGAGGCCGGCTGCCCCCGCGAGCGACTGGAAGGCGACGACCCGGCGCTGGCCGAGCCGGTCGGCGCGGGCCCCCCAGAAGGGCGCTCCGACGGCGTTGGCCACGGCGAGGGCGCCGGCGCAGAAGCCGCCCGCGCCGTAGCTGCCGGTGGCGGACGACACGAGCAGGAGGGTGCCCAGCTGGCTCATCGCGAGCGGCATACGGGCCAGGAACGCGACGACGATGTAGGTGCGGCCCGTGAGGCCGAACAGGTGGCGGTAGGAGTCGATGGGTGACACGAGTGCAGCTCCGGATCTGGTCGCGGGGTGCGCGACAACGGGTGCGTGCCTACCCGCCCAACAGGTCACGCCAGATCCCTGTGCACCTCGAGTGTAGGGCGTCGTGAGCGGTGGCCCGGTCGCTGCTCACCGCGAGCGACCGGGCACCGACGCCCGGGTGCCTCAGTCGCGCATGTGGTGGGCCTGGCGCACCGACGGCGAGAGCCGGTAGATCGCCTCGACGATGCCCGCGCCGACGGCACCGACGGCGAGCGACTGCCACACGAGCGGCAGCGGCGCGTCGAGGTTGAAGAAGGTGGCGGCGAACGGCCAGACGAACGCCGTGACGGCGAGCCCGACCATCGCGGCGACGAGGACGGCCTTCCACAGGCGGAAGGGACGGGCCAGCACGATGAGGATCCAGAAGAAGACCGTGAGCAGCGTGATCGTCGCGCCGCTGCCCGGCTGCCAGCACGCGACGTCGGCCACCGTCTTGGCGCCGGCCTCGACGGCGCACCGGCTCGAGAACTCGTCCGGCGGCACGCCGTAGCCGCTGCCGGCGAGCAGGTAGGACGTGATGACGGCGACGCCCGCGACGGCGCCGGACGGCACGGCGAAGCGCAGGATGCGTCCGAGGAAGCCGGAGAGGTAGCGGCGCTTGTTCGGGCCGAGGGCGAGGAAGAACGCCGGGATGCCGATGGTCACCGCCGACACGAGCGTCAGGTGCCGCGGCAGGAAGGGGAACGGCACGGCGATGACGGCGGCGGCGAGGATCGCGACGAGGCTCATCGCGTTCTTTGCGAGGAAGAGGTTGGCGACGCGCTCGACGTTGCCGATGACGCGGCGTCCCTCGGCGAGCACGTCGGGCAGGTGCGAGAACCTCCCGTCGAGCAGGACGAGCTCGGCGACCGCCTTGGTGGCCTGCGCACCGTTGCCCATGGCCACGCCGATGTCGGCGTCCTTGAGGGCGAGCGCGTCGTTGACGCCGTCACCGGTCATCGCGACGACGTGGCCGTCGGCCTGGAGCGCGTGCACGAAGGCCCGCTTCTGCTCCGGGGTGACGCGACCGAAGACCGTGTGCGTCGCGAGGGCCGCGCGCAGGGCGTCCTCGTCGTCGGGAAGCGTGCGCGCGTCGACGGGCTCGCCGACGTCGAGCCCGACGGTGCGGGCCACGGCGGCGACGGTGACGGGGTTGTCGCCCGAGATGACCTTGATGGCGACGCCCTGCTCGGCGAAGTAGTCGAGGGTCGCCTTCGCGTCGGGGCGCACCTGCTCGGTGAGCGTCACGAGGGCGGCCGGGGTGATGTCGGCCGGCAGCGTGGGGTCCGTGAGGTGCTCCTCGCTCCGGGCGAGCAGCACGACGCGCCGCCCGGAGTCGGCGAGCACGGCGACCTGCGCCCGGATCGCCTCGATGACCTCCGGCGGCGACGGCTGCGGGTCGGCGGCGAGCAGCACCTCCGGCGCGCCGAGCACCCACGTCGAGCGATCGGCGAAGCACGCCGCGCTCCACTTGCGCGAGGAGCTGAACGGGATCGTCTGCGTGCGCTCCCAGCCCGGCGCCTCGACGACGGCGGCCACGGCCGTCAGCGTGCCGTTGGCGTTCGGGTCGTCGGCGAGCGCGCCCAGTGCGCAGCGGATCTCGTCGGAGTCCTGGCCGTCGAGGGTGTGGGCGTCCTCGAAGACGATCTCGCCCGCCGTGAGCGTCCCCGTCTTGTCGAGGCACACGACGTCGACACGCGCCAGGCCCTCGACGGCCGGGAGCTGCTGCACGAGCACGTTGCGACGCGTCAGCTGGACCGCCGACAGGAGGAACGCGACCGACGTGAGGAGCACGAGACCCTCGGGCACGAGACCGACGACGCCGGCCGCCGACCGGATGACGACCTCGCGCCAGCCCTGGTCGCCGACGGTGCGCCACTGCGACCAGATGGCGATGGGCAGGGCGCCGACGATCACCCACGTGATATAGGTCAGCAGGGTGTTGATCGAGTCCTGGATCTCCGAGCGCGTGCGCGTGAACTTCCTTGCGTCAGCAGCGATCCGGTTGACGTACGCGGCGGCCCCGACCTGGCTCGCGTGGAAGCGGCCCGAGCCGGCGACGACGCTCGTGCCCGACATGATGTCGTCGCCCTCGCCGTGCGGGACGGGGTCGGACTCGCCGGTGAGGTTGGCCTCGTTGAGCTCGAGCCCGGCGCTCGCGATGAGCGTGCCGTCGGCAGGGACCTCGTCGCCCGTGCGCAGCTCGATGAGGTCGTCCTGCACCACCTCGGTCGTCGGCACGACCCGCACCTCGCCGTCGCGCACGACGCGCGTGGTCGGCGCGTTGAGCAGGGCGAGCCGGTCGAGCTTCCGCTTCGCGAGGTACTCCTGGACGATGCCGATGGCCGAGTTGACGACGAGGACGATCCCGAAGAGCCCGTCGGCGAACGAGCCCGCCACCATGACGAGGACGAAGAGCGCACCGAGGATCGCGTTGAAGCGCGTCAGCACGTTGGCGCGCACGATCTCGCCGATGGAGCGCGACGTCCGCTCGGTCAGCTCGTTGACGGCGCCACGCGAGACGCGTTCTGCCACCTCGGCGCTCGTCAGGCCGTCGGCCCGCGTCAGGGTCACCCCACCGGGTGTCGTGCCGTCCGTCGCCCCGTGTGTCGTCACCGGCCCATTGTCGTATGCCGGGTGCGCGAGTTCGAGGTGGGACGCGCGCTCGCGCGCCACGACGTCGGGACCGGGCCGGACGGCATACGCGGTCGGTGGACGCGCAGGTCGGCGCTGGGCGGACAAAAGTTACTGATCGGTCCTCGGACGGCGTCCGGGGCGCTTCTCGGATCGTGGGACGATGTGGGGCGTGACTGAGTCGATCCAACGTGCCCGCGCCACCACTGCCTCCTACTCGATCACGATGCGGATCCACGCGGGCACCGACCCGGCCGTCATCGGAGCGCTGGCCGTCAAGGTCGCCGAGAGCGGCGGCATCACGACGGCCCTCGACATCGTCGACTCGCACCCCGACCGTCTCGTCATCGACCTCACCTGCTCCGCCAGCAACGCCGAGCACTCGACCGAGGTCGTCGACGCCGTGGAGACGCTCGAGGGCGTCCGCGTCCACAAGGTGTCCGACCGCGTCTTCCTCATGCACCTCGGCGGCAAGATCTCCGTCGAGTCCAAGGTCAACCTCCGCAACCGCCAGGACCTCGCCATGGCCTACACGCCCGGCGTCGGTCGCGTGAGCCAGGCGCTCTTCGAGCACCCCGAGGACGTGCCGCGCCTGACGATCAAGGGCAACTCCGTCGCCGTCGTCACGGACGGCTCGGCCGTGCTCGGCCTCGGCAACATCGGCCCGATGGCGGCGCTGCCCGTCATGGAGGGCAAGGCGGCGCTCTTCAAGCGCTTCGCCGACATCGACGCGTGGCCGATCTGCATCGACACGACCGACGTCGACGAGATCGTGCGCACCGTCGAGCTCATCGCCCCCGGCTTCGGCGGCATCAACCTCGAGGACATCGCCGCGCCGCGCTGCTTCGAGGTCGAGGCCAAGCTGCGCGAGCGTCTCTCGATCCCCGTCTTCCACGACGACCAGCACGGCACGGCCATCGTCGTGCTCGCCGCCCTCAAGAACGCGCTGCGCTGCATCGACAAGAAGCTGCCCGACGCCCGCATCGTCGTCTCCGGTGGAGGCGCGGCCGGTTCCGCGATCGTCCAACTGCTGCTCGCGGCCGGCGCGGTCGACGTCACCGTCTCCGACCGCCCGGGCCTGCTCAACAAGGACGACGAGTCGCTGACCCCGGCGTGGCGCGAGCTCGCCGGCAAGACGAACCCGCGCGGCCTCACCGGCACCCTGCGCGACGGCCTCCAGGGCGCCGACGTCTTCATCGGCGTCAGCGCACCGCGCATCCTCCACCCGGAGTGGATCGACGAGATGGCCGACCAGCGCATCGTCTTCGCGCTCGCCAACCCCGACCCCGAGGTCGACATCTACGAGGCGACGCAGCGCGCCACCGTCGTCGCCTCGGGCCGCAGCGACTACCCGAACCAGATCAACAACGTGCTCGCGTTCCCCGGCGTCTTCCGCGGCCTGCTCGACGCCCGCGCGACCGACGTGACGACCGAGATGCTCATCAAGGCCGCCGACGCCATCGCCTCGGTCGTCACCGACGAGCAGCTCAACCCGAACTACATCATCCCGAGCGTCTTCCAGCCGGACATGAGCAAGACCGTCGCCAAGGCGATCGTCGACTGCGTGCCCAAGGCCCCCGCGAAGAGCATCCCGATGACCGGCGCCAACTGAGGAGCCAGCACACCGGATGACGAGCTCGACCCATCCCGGACAGCGGTACCCGCTCGACGGCCGCCGCGCCTGGGCGGTGTGGGCGGCCGCCATCTCGGTCTACGTCCTCGCCGTCTTCCACCGCACCTCGCTCGGGGTCGCCGGGCTCGAGGCCGCCGACCGCTTCGGCATCAGCAGCTCGCAGCTGTCGACCTTCACGATCGTCCAGGTCTTCGTCTACGCGGCGATGCAGCTGCCGGTCGGGGCGCTGCTCGACCGCTACGGCAGCAAGCGGATGCTCGGGGTCGGGCTCACCCTGCTGACGCTGGCCCAGTTCGGCTTCGCGTTCGTCCACGCCTTCCCGGCCGCGCTGCTCTGCCGGGTGCTGCTCGGCATGGGCGACGCCATGGTCTTCATCTCGGTGCTGCGGCTCGTCGCCTTGTGGTTCTCGCCCCGACGCACGCCGATGGTGACGCAGCTGACCGGTGTGCTCGGCCAGCTCGGGGCCTTCGCCGCCGCCGGGCCGCTCGCGGCCGCGCTCGACCACTTCGGCTGGACCCCGTCGTATGCCGTCGCGGCGTCGGTCGGCGTGCTCACCGGGGTCGCGCTCGTCGTCGTCGTCAAGGACAGCCCCTACGTCGACCACCACCGCGACGAGCTGAGGCTGAGGGCCATCGCGCGCACCCTGCGCGCCGCATGGCTCGTGCCCGGGACCCGGCTCGGGCTGTGGTCGCACTTCACGTCGCAGTTCGCCGCCAACATGTTCACGATGCTCTGGGGCTTCCCGTTCCTCGTCGCAGGACAAGGAGTCTCGGCGTCGACGGCCAGCGTGCTGCTCATGCTCATGGTCGTCACGACGGTCGTGTCGAGCCCCGTCATCGGCACGCTGACGATGCGCTACCCGTTCTCGCGCAGCACCCTCGTGCTGTGGATCGTCGCCGCCGCGATCGTCGCGTGGACGGTCGTGCTGCTCTGGCCGGGACGGGCGCCGGTCTGGATGCTCGTCGTCCTCGTCGTGCTCATCGCCATCGGCGGCCCCGGCTCGATGATCGGCTTCGACCTGGCCCGCACCTTCAACCCGCCGACCCGCATCGGCAGCGCGTCGGGGATCGTCAACACCGGTGGGTTCATCGCGACGCTGACGGCGGTGGCGCTCGTCGGTGTCGTCCTCGACCGGGTGGCACCCGCCGGACCCTCGACGTGGGACGTCGACGCCTTCCGGGTCGCCATGACGGTGCAGTACCCCGTGTGGGCGCTCGGGATCGTGCAGATCCTGCGCTACCGGCACAAGGCGAGGCGGGCCGCGCTCGAGGCCGACCCCGACGCGTACGCCGCCATGCAGGCCGGCCGCTCCGTCACCTTCCACTGACCCCGCCTCCAACCGTCGAGAGGCCACGTTCTGTGGGCGCTGACCCGTCGAGTGGCCACGCTGATCGGTCTAGCCTGCTCGGGAGGAGGAGCGATGGCGACGTGGGCGGACGTGGACACCCTGGCCGGGCGGCTGCCGGGTGCGGTGCTCGGGATCGCCCACGAGGGCTCGCCCGCCTGGCACGCCGGACGGCATACGTTCGCTCGTCTGCGCTGGGACGACGACGGGCGCGAGCTCGTCCAGGTGTGGACCGGGGAGATGGACACCGAGCAGGCGCTCGCCGACCGGCGCGACACGTTCGTGCGGGTCGACAGCTTCCGCTACCGCGTCACGATGTGGGCGCGTCTCGACCGCCTCGACCGACGGGAGCTGGCCGAGCTGCTGCTCGAGTCCTACGACATCCGCGGCGGTCGCCGTCGGCGCGGTGACACCGACCTCACCGACCTCCTGCGCTGAACCGTCGAAAGGCCACGAACCGGGTCTTCGCCCTGCGGGCGCGGCCCGGTTCGTGGCCTTTCGACGGGTGGAGGCGGTCGGGGTCAGGCGTCGCCGACGGTGAGGGCCTCGGCCTCGGTCCGCGACGTGACCTCCTCGGCGCCGTGCCCCGGCGCCTCGTCGAGTGCGCTGATGATCCGGCGGGCCGTGAGGAGCACTAGGACGGCCAGCACGACGGCGACCGAGCCGACCCAGAAGGGCAGGTGGATCGACTTCTCGCCGAGGTTGCCG
The DNA here is from genome assembly GCF_964254175.1 of Terrabacter sp. LjRoot27. Lineage (NCBI taxonomy): Bacteria > Bacillati > Actinomycetota > Actinomycetes > Micrococcales > Intrasporangiaceae > Terrabacter > Terrabacter sp. LjRoot27. The sequence goes on along the minus strand of NZ_CAXUSS020000001.1, from coordinate 3,751,905 downwards.
GCGAGCCACGGGGCGACCGCTCCGCCGCTGAAGCGGACGAAGGAGTATGCCGCCGAGGCCACTGCGCGCGGGGCGGGGGAGACCTTCATGACCGTCTCGGTGATCAGGGTGTTGTTCACGCCGAGGAAGGCGCCGGCGAGGATGACGCCGACGACGAGGACGGTCTTGTTCTCGGTCCAGAGCGCCATGGCCGCGAGGATGACGGCGAAGCCGAGCAGTGCACCGACGATGCCGGCCATCGTGCCGAAGCGGCGCTGGACCATCGGGGCGACGAAGACCGACGTGATGGCGAGCAGGACGCCCCAGCCGAAGAAGATGAACCCGATCTCGTGCGCGCCCATGGCGAGCGGGAACGGCGTGAAGGCGAGCAGCGTGAAGAAGCCGAAGTTGTAGAGCAGCGCCGTGATGCCCACGGTGAGCAGGCCGCGGTGGCCCAGGGCGCGCAGGGGCGCCGTGATCGTCGTCGGGTTCTCGGCCGGCGGGGTCTTCGGCAGCGTCGTCAGGGTCGCGATGAAGGCGACGGCCATGAGGACGGCGACGCCGTAGAACGGCCAGCGCCACGAGATCCCGCCGAGCCAGCCGCCGAGCAGCGGGCCGGTCGCGATGCCCACACCGAGGGCGGCCTCGTAGAGGATGATCGCCTGCTTGACCGAGCCGGAGGCCGCATTGACGATCGTCGCGAGGGCCGTCGCGATGAAGAGGGCGTTGCCGAGGCCCCACAGGGCGCGGAAGGCGACGATGCCGCCGACGGTGTCCTGGCTCCCGGCGAAGGCCGCTCCGACGATGATGAGCGCGAGGCCGAGCAGCAGGGTGCGCTTCGCGCCGACGCGGCTGCTGACCCAGCCGGTGCCGAGCATCGCGATGCCCATGACGGCGAGGTAGCTCGTGAAGAGGAGCGAGACCTGTGACGGTCCGGCGCCGAGCTCGTCGGCGATCGGCTTGAGGATGGGGTCGACGAGGCCGATGCCCATGAAGGAGATCACGCAGGCGAAGGCGATCGACCAGACGGTCTTGGGTTGGCGCCACATGGTGGTGGTCATCCGTCCTTTCGGGTGGGGTGCGGGACAGGGGCGTCCGCCGCCGCGGCGAGCAGCTCGTCCATGACGTCGATGGCGACCTGGACGCGGGCGAGCGCCGGGCCGTCGAGCTGGTCGAGGGCGGGGGACAGGACGGCCAGTCGGGCCCGGCGCACGCTCTCGAGCGCGGCGAGGCCCTCGTCGCTGAGGGAGATCACGGTGGCGCGCGCGTCGTCCGGGTCGGACGCGCGGTGCACCCAGCCGGACGCCTCGAGGCGCTGGAGCTGGGTCGTGATCGTCGGCTGGCTGCTGTGATCGGCGGCCGCGAGGGCGCTGACGCGGGAAGGCCCCAGCTCGTCCAGCAGGGCGAGCAGCCGGGCCTGCGCGAAGGGCACGTCGAACGACGCGTGCCGGCTGGCCCAGCGCGAGAGTCGCGCGGCCGAGCGCAGCAGGTCGTTGCCCAGGGAGGTCGGTTCGGTCACTCGCCCCAACTTACATAGACAACCTATGCATATCAAGTCCAGACGTCATCGCCGTGGGGCGGGGCGCTCACTCGAGTGGGGGGGGCGGGCGCCGGGTGGCTCAGGACCTGGTGGTTCAGGTGAGCTGGCGCAGCACGCCGTCCGCGACGTCGGACAGGTGGTCGAGGTCGGACAGGTCGAGGACCTGGAGGTAGACCCGCTCGGCCCCGACCGCCTCGAACGCCGCGAGCTTCTCGACGACCTCGTCGGGGGAGCCGGCGAGGCCGTTGTCGCGCAGCTCGTCGAGGTCGCGACCGATGGCGCCGGCCCGGCGTCGCAGCGTCGCGTCGTCACTGCCCACGCAGACGACCTGCGCCGCCGAGCACCTCAGCGAGCCGGGCTCCCGACCCGCCTCGCGAGCCACCCCACGGACCCGCTCGAAGAGCCGGCCCGCGTCGGTGGCCGACACGAACGGCGCGTTGAACTCGGCGGCATACCTCACGGCGAGCGCCGGCGTGCGCCGCTTGCCGCCGCCACCGATGATGATCGGCACGCCACCGGCCTGCACCGGCTTGGCGAGGGCGGGGGAGTCGACGACGGGGTAGTGGGTTCCCTTGTGGCTGAAGGTCTTCCCGGCCTCGGTGGTCCAGAGTCCGGTGATGACCGCGAGCTGCTCCTCGAGGCGGTCGAAGCGCTCGCCGAGCGGCGGGAAGGGGATGCCGTATGCCGTGTGCTCGGCCTCGAACCAGCCCGCGCCGAGTCCCAGCTCCACCCGTCCACCACTCATCTGGTCGACGCCGGCGACCTGGATCGCGAGCGGGCCGGGCAGGCGGAAGGTCGCGGACGTGACGAGCGTGCCGAGGCGGATCGTCGAGGTCTCACGCGCCAGGCCGGCGAGCGTGGTCCAGGCGTCGGTCGGTCCGGCTCCGCCGTCCCCGCCCATGGCGAGGTAGTGGTCGGAGCGGAAGAAGCCGCTGAAACCGAGGTCCTCGGCGGCGCGGGCGACGGCGAGCAGGTCGCCGTAGGTGGCGCCCTGTTGGGGCTCGGTGAAGAGGTGCAGGTCGACGGTCATGTCCCTGCAACGACGCGTCAGCCGCGAACAATCCCGTCGACGACGACCTCGAGCATGGGCCGCACGTCGAGGTCGGTGTGGCTCGTGTCGGCGACGCTCGCGACGCCGCTGACGAGGCGCATGACGTTGGCGGCGTCGACGCCCGGGCGCAGGTCGCCATCCTCGGCGAGGTGGTCGATGACGCGGCGGTTGGCGTCGCCCATGACGCGGCACTTGCGGTACATCGGGGACGCGGGGTCGTCCATGGCGGCGCAGATCTTGCTGGCCGCGCCACGGTGCAGCGTGATGTGGTCGATGAAGTGCTCGAACCAGCCGAGCAGCATCTCCCGTGCCGGTAGGCCGGTGGCGATGGCGGCATCGGCGTCGGCGGACACGCGGTCGGTCCAGTCCTGCATGAGCGCGTCGACGAGCGCCTCACGGGTGGGGAAGTGGCGGTAGAGCGTGCCCGGGCCGACCCCGGCCCGCTTGGCGATCTCGTCGAGCGAGGAGTCGGTGCCGCGCTCGGTGAAGACGATCCGGGCGGTCGCGAGGATCTTGTCGTAGTTGCGCCTCGCGTCGGCACGCATCGGGCGGGGTGATTTCCCGTCGCTCTCCTGAGCGGGTGCGTCGGCTGGGTTCCCTTGGCTGCCAACGATTTCCGGCGACGGATCGAGCGTCGCCTTGCCGGTTCCGGCAGGCGTCACGAGAAATCCTCCTTGCAAAAACGGAGACAGTCTCCGTATGGTGGTCCAAGCAGAACCGGAGTGGTTCTCCGCTAATCGTAGCGCCGATCGTCGTCACAGAGGAGTCCGGCACCCATGACCACCACGATCCAGCCCACCCGACAGGCCCGTCGCGTCCACCTGTCGCACCTCGCCACCACGCACCGCGCGCCGCTCGTGCCCCGGGGCACCCACGGAGCCGAGGGCTCCCACGGCACGCAGGGTGCCGGCGCCGGCGAGCGCCGCCGCCGCACCCGCGCCACCTCCTTCACCCCCATGGCCCGCGACCTCACCGACGAGAGCTCGCGCCACCCGTCCTCGCACCACGAATCCTGAGGTCAGAGATGTCGACCACCACCACCGCACCATCCGTCACCCGACAACCCCAGCGCTCCACAGCCGAGCGTGCCGCCCGTCGCGGCGCCATCGGCCTCGGCGTCGTCCTCGTCGCCCAGCTGATGCTCGTGCTCGACGCCACCGTCGTGAACGTCGCGCTCCCGCACATCCAGACCGACCTCGGGTTCACCCCCGCCGGCCTCTCCTGGGTGCTCAACGCCTACACCCTCGCCTTCGGCGGTCTGCTGCTCCTCGGCGGCCGTCTCGGCGACGTCTTCGGCCGACTGCGCAGCTTCGAGATCGGCCTCGCGATCTTCACCGTCGCGAGCCTCCTCGGTGGCCTCGCCACGTCGCCCGCCTGGCTCATCGCCGCGCGCACCCTCCAGGGCGTCGGCGCCGCGCTCGCCGCACCGAGCGTCCTCGCCCTCGTGACGACGAGCGCCCCGAACGAGGCAGCCCGCAACCGCGGACTCGCCCTCTTCACGGCCGTCTCGTCGGCCGGCGCGTCCATCGGCCTGCTCCTCGGCGGCATCCTCACCGACTTCGTCAGCTGGCACTGGACCCTCTTCGTCAACGTGCCCATCGGCGCCGTCGTGCTCGTGCTCGCCCGCCGCTTCGTCACCGAGACGCCCCGAGTCCGCGGGCGCTTCGACGTCGTCGGAGCGGTCACCGCCACGCTCGGCTCGGTCTCGGTCGTCCACGGATTCATCAGCGCCGCCGACCGTGGGTGGACGGCGCCGCTGACGCTCGCGTCGTTCGTCGTGGGACTCGCCCTGCTCGCGCTCTTCGTGCGCACCGAGAGCCGGGTCAGCTCGCCCCTGCTGCCGCTCGCCCTCGTCCGCAACCGCACGCGCGGCGGAGCCCTCGTGCTCATGGCGCTCGTCGTCGGCGCGCAGTTCTCGACGTTCTTCCTCGTGACGCAGTACCTCCAGCTCGTCCTCGGCTTCAGCCCGGTCGCGACCGGCGCCGCGTTCCTCCCGCTCAGCCTCGCGATCTTCGCGACGTCGCGGGTCAGCGCCCGCCTCGTCGCCAAGGTCGGGCCGCGGCCGATGCTCCTCGTGGGCACGCTGGGGCTCACGGCGAGCTTCGTGTGGCTGAGCACCATGTCGACGACGAGCACGTATGCCGCCCACCTCCTCGGTGCGCTCGTGCTCAACGGCGTCTCCGCCGCTCTCGTCTTCATGCCGGTCACGGTCGTCGTCCTCGGCGGCGTCGACCGCGCCCAGGCCGGCACGGTCTCCGGGCTGCTCCAGACCGCGCAGCAGCTCGGTGGCGCCGTGGGCCTCGCCGCGATCGTCAGCGTCTACGCGTCGCAGGCGGTCCCCGGCCAGCTCGTGCCGGGCGTCGAGCCGGCGTTCCTCACGTCGGCGACCTTCACCCTCGTGGCGCTGCTCGTCGCGGCGTTCGTGCTCCGTCCCCGCCCGGCGCCGGCCGTGGCGGCGCCGGCCGAGCCCTCGCGCGAGACGGCCGCCGTGCCCGCCGCGGCCCCGGCGGAGGGTGCCGAGGCGAGCTGACGGCCCGCTCGGCGTGAAACGGCGCATGGTGCTGCGTCCGGCGGGGTCATCACCCCACCGGACGCAGCACCATCTGCGGCCTCATCGAGCGGGAGGCCCGTCGAGCCCGCAGCCACGCCCCGACGGACCGCGGGCGCTGCCGGAAGACGACGCGACCCCCGCGGCCCGGCTGGGCTGCGGGGGTCGGGCACACGGCATACGCCGGCGCGAAGCCGAGGGGAGCGGCAGGCTCAGTGGCCCTGCGGCATCGCCCAGCGGGCGGTCGAGGTGCCCTGTTCCTTGGCGCGCTCGAAGGCCTCGCCGATGATCTTCTCGGCGGCCTCCCGGTTGCCCCAGTCGGAGCCCTCGACGTGCTTGCCGGGCTCGAGGTCCTTGTAGCGCTCGAAGAAGTGCTGGATCTCCTTGAGCGTGAACTCGTTGACGTCGCTGATGTCCTGGACGTCGACGTTGCGCGGGTCGACGGGCACGCACAGCACCTTGTCGTCGCCGCCGGCCTCGTCGGTCATGTGGAAGACACCGATCGGGCGGGCCTCGACGACGACACCGGGGAAGACCGGCTCGGGCAGCAGCACGAGAGCGTCCAGGGGGTCGCCGTCCTCGCCGAGCGAGTCCTCGATGTAGCCGTAGTCGGCGGGGTAGGCCATCGGCGTGAAGAGGTAGCGGTCGAGACGGATCCGACCGGTCTCGTGGTCGACCTCGTACTTGTTGCGCTGTCCGCGCGGGATCTCGATGGTGACGTCGAACTCCACGTCTTCCCCTTCTTCACGGTCTTCGGGTGCTGTCTCGGGTGCGGCTCGGGTGCCGGAGCACCCGTCGGCGGCTGACAGAATCGTCCGCGACAGTGTGTCAGCAAGGGCGGTCTCTGCGCGAAACAGCGCGAAACAGCGACGGACGACGGACAGGGGGTGACGCGCCATGGCGCACGAGACGCAGCCGGGGCGACGCGGTCCCCGCCTCACCTACGGCATGGCCGCGGCGTGGTCGGTCGTCGCGATCCTGCTCGGGTATGCCGTCCTCGACGTCGCCGACGCCGCGCCCGGCGCGCTGACGGTCCAGCCGCTGCCGCCGCCCCCGCCCACCGAGACGGTCGCGACGCGGACGCTGCCCTCGGTCCCGCAGCCGACCCTGTCGACCTCGGTCGCGCCGCCGCTGCCCTCGCTGGCCGGCGACACCGCCGCCCCCACGGCCGCGGGCATCGAGCAGGCCCTCGCCTCGGTGCGCGCCCTGCCGGCGCTGCGCGACTCGGCCCTCGTCGTGCGCGACGGGCAGACCGGGGAGGTCCTGCTCGACCAGGGCGGCGACGAGCTGCGCATCCCGGCCTCGACGACCAAGCTGCTCTCCGCCGCGGCCATCGGCCAGACCTTCGCGCCCGACGAGACGCTGCGCACCGTCGTGCGCGAGGGTGACACGCCCGACGAGATCGTCCTCGTCGCCGGCGGCGACTCTCTGCTGGGCCCCGGCAAGGGCGACCCCGACGCGGTCGCGGGCCGCGCCGGCCTGCGTGACCTCGCCGAGCAGGTCGCCACGGCCCTCAAGGCCCGCGGCACCACCGACGTCACGCTCTACGTCGACGAGACGTATGCCGCCGGGCCGACGACGGCGCCGACGTGGGCCTCGACCTTCCGCAGCTCCGGCATCACCGGCGCCGTGGCGATGCTCGGGCTGTCGACGCAGCGGGCTCGCGGCGGGGCGCCCGGCCCGGCCGACCCCGTCGCCTCCACCCGGGCGGCCTTCGCCCGGCAGCTCGAGGCGCGCGGGGTCGACGTGACGCTGGCCGCGCGCGGTCAGGCTCCGGGGGTCCCCGGCTCGCCGATGCCGACGCCTGGCACCACCGGCGGGCCGTCCGCCACATCGTCCGAGGGGGCGACGGCGTCCGACGGAGCGACGGCGTCGGACGGGGCGACGGCCGCCGACGGTGCGCCGTCACCGACCGCCGCGACCGGCACGCCGACCGCGCCGGCGAGCGGCCCGGGTTCGGTCCTGGGCAGCGTCGAGTCCGCGCCGGTGCGCGAGCAGCTGGCCCTGGCTCTCACCGACAGCGACAACGCGCTCACCGAGATCCTCGCCCGACAGGCGGCCTACCGCTCGGGCGCCGGCACCGACTTCGCTGGGGTCGGCGCGTGGGTCGTCTCGCAGGTGGCGGCCCTCGGCCTCGACACGACCGGCGTGACCCTCTCGGACGCGAGCGGTCTCTCCCGCGAGAACCGCGTCCGAGCCTCGCTCCTGTCCGACGTGCTCGTGCTCGGCTACGACGGGAAGCACGCCGTGCTGCGGCGGGCCCTCGACGGCCTCCCGATCGGTGGGCTCACCGGCACCCTGGCGGACCGGTTCACCGGCGCCCAGCACGACGCGGCAGGCCGTGCCCGGGCCAAGACGGGCACCCTGACCGGCGCCAACGCGCTCGCCGGGAGCGTCGTCGACGACGACGGTCGGCTCCTCGTGTTCGTGGGTATGGTCGCCGGAGTGGGAACCAACGACGCGCGAGCGGCGTTGGACCGTTTTGTAGCGGCGATCGCCTCGTGCGGGTGCCGCTGACGGGCCGGTGGGCCGCTCGGGGTCCTGGTGCACGACGGTGGTCGTGACCTCTCCGTGTGGCCGGCTGGGCCTCCCAGACACCTCGCGCGACGTCGACACCGTCACGGCACCGAAAGGGCTGGCATGACCGACACGACCCTCCCGACCCCCGTGGACGCCGGACGTCCCGATGGCTCGGGGGGTGGTGCACCGGCCGCGTCCGTCGACTACGAGTTCGCCAAGCGGACCGGACGGGCGATCGTGAACCCGGGTCCCCAGGTCTCGAGCGACGAGGCCGCGGCCATCGTCGCCGACCTGCGCGCGGCCGCCGCGTCCGCCGTGGCGCCGGTCGCCGAGACGAGTGCGCTGACGGCGCCCGCCGACGCGCCGGCACCCCTCGTCGTCGACCGCGCCGGCTGGATCAGCGCCAACGTCGACTCGTTCAGGTCGATGCTCGACCCCGTCGTCGACAAGCTCAACGCGACGAAGAAGTCGTCGACGAGCGCGACCGCCGCGGCGATCGGCGGCAAGGTCACCGGCGCCGAGATGGGCGGGCTGCTCGCCTTCCTGTCGAGCAAGGTGCTCGGGCAGTACGACCTCGCCCCCGGCGGCACGCCCCGGCTGCTCCTCGTCGCCCCCAACATCGTCGCCACCGAGCGACGTCTCGAGGTCGACCCCACCGACTTCCGGCGCTGGGTCGCGATGCACGAGGAGACGCACCGGGTGCAGTTCACCGCGGTGCCCTGGCTGCGCGACCACATGGTCTCCCGCACCCAGGCTCTCGCCGTCGACCTCGCGCCGACCCCCGAGGACCTCTCCAAGCGCTTCGAGCAGCTGACGAAGAACCTCCCCGAGGTGTTCAGCTCCGGCGAGGGCATCGGCCAGCTCTTCGCGACCCCCGAGCAGAAGGCTCGCATCGCCGAGCTCACCGCCGTCATGTCCCTGCTCGAGGGCCACGCCGACGTCGTCATGGACGCCGTCGGGCCCCAGGTGATCCCGAGCGTCAGCGAGATCCGCCGCAAGTTCGACGAGCGCCGCAGCGGCTCGGTCGGCATCGACCGCCTGCTGCGCAAGCTCCTCGGCCTCGAGGCCAAGATGCGCCAGTACCGCGACGGTGCCGTCTTCGTGCGGGCCGTCACCGACCAGGTGGGCCGCGACGGATTCAACGCCGTGTGGACCTCACCCGAGACGCTCCCGCGAGCGGCCGAGATCGTCGATCCGGACGCCTGGGTGCGTCGGGTCCACGGCTGAGCGATGCGAGGTCCCGCAGACATGCCCGGTCCCGACCCCGCCGTCGCCGCCACCCGGCTCGCGGTGCGTGAGCACCTCGCCGACGTCCCCGAGGGCGGTGTCGTCCTCGTGGCCTGCTCGGGCGGTCCCGACTCCGTGGCGCTCGCCGCCGCGCTGGCCTTCGAGGCACCGCGCTCCGGCGTGCGCGCCGGCGCCGTCGTCGTCGACCACCGCCTCCAGGAGCGCTCCGCCGAGGTCGCCGAGGAGGCTGCCGCGCTGTGCCGCGAGATCGGCCTCGACCCCGTCGAGGTCGTCCGTGCCGACGTGCGCACGAGCGGCGCCGGCCTCGAGGCCGACGCCCGGTCGGCCCGCTACGCCGCCATCGAGGCGGCCGCCGACCGCGTCGGCGCCACCATGGTGCTCATCGGTCACACCCGTGACGACCAGGCCGAGCAGGTGCTGCTCGGGCTGTCCCGCGGGTCGGGCGCGCGCTCGCTCAGCGGTATGCCGGTGCGCCGCGACCGCTTCGTCCGTCCCCTCCTCGCCCTGCCGCGCGCCACGACGCTCGCCGCCTGCGCGGCCTACGGCATCAGCCCGTGGGACGACCCCCACAACAGCGACGACTCGTTCCGCCGGGTCCGTGCCCGCCGCCTGCTCGCGACCCTCGAGTCGGACCTCGGCCCCGGCTTCGGGGCAGCGCTCGCCCGCAGCGCCGACCTGCTGCGCGAGGACGCCGACTACCTCGAGAGCCTGGCCGTCCGGGCCCGCGCCGACCTGCCGACCGGCCCCGGCGGTGAGGGCGTCGACCTCGACGCGCTCGCCGCCCTGCCGCGGGCGATCCGCACGCGCGTCTGGCGGCTGCTGGCCGCCGAGGCCGGCGCACCGCTCGCCGACGTCAGCGCCGCCCACGTCGAGTCGCTCGACGCGCTCCTCACCTCGTGGCACGGCCAGGGCCCGCTCCACGTGCCGGGCGGCATCGCCGTCGCGCGCACCGGTGGGGCCATCGTCTTCAGCCCGCTGCGGCAGACCGCCAACGCCTGAGCGGGGTCCGAGCCAGAGGGCCCCCACGTCACGATCCGACGGTTTGGGGGCCGTGGCGCGCGAAAGTGGGTCCGGACGCCCCACGACCCGACGCTTTGAGGGCCGTGGCGCGCGAAAGTGGGTCCGGACGCCCCACCGCCCGACGGTTTGGGGGCCGTGGCGTGCGCGACCACGGCGTCGTCGTGACGGAGCAGACGGCATACGCCCGCCTGGAGGAGTGGCTCGGGCGGCTGCTCGGCTGAGCCGGCGCGGCCCGCCTCCCCGGCGGGGACGGCACCCGCCCGCGTGCGGTTGAATGGACCCGCCCCGCACGACCCTGCACCACCCCCGCAACGCACTGAGGAGCCTTCGTGGACCACGAGCACATGGGAGATGACCTGGCCAAGGTCCTGCTCACCGAGGAGCAGATCCAGACCCGCCTCTCCGAGCTCGCCGCCGACATCTGGAGGGACTACGAGGGCAAGGAGTTCCTCCTCGTCGGAGTCCTCAAGGGTGCCGTCGTCGTCATGGCCGACCTCATGCGAGCCCTGCCCGGCACCGCGCCGATGGACTGGATGGCGGTCTCGTCCTACGGCTCCGGCACCAAGTCGTCCGGCGTCGTGCGCATCCTCAAGGACCTCGACACCGACATCAGCGGCCGTCACGTGCTCATCGTCGAGGACATCATCGACTCCGGCCTGACGCTCTCGTGGATCAAGTCCAACCTCGAGTCGCGCAAGCCGGCCTCGGTCGAGATCTGCACGCTGCTGCGCAAGCCCGACGTCGTCAAGGTCGACATCCCGGTCAAGTACGTCGGCTTCGACATCCCCAACGAGTTCGTCGTCGGCTACGGCCTCGACTACGCCGAGAAGTACCGCAACCTGCGCTGCGTCGGCACCCTGGCCCCGCACGTCTACGCCTGAGGGCGAGGGCCACCGGTGACCTTCTCGATCGTCGCCCGGCAGGGTGACGCGCACGGCATCGCCGTCGCGAGCAAGTTCCTCGCCGTCGGGGCGGTCGTCCCGGCCGCCCGTCTCGGCGTGGGCGCGGTCGCGACGCAGTCCTTCGCCCGCGTCGCCTACCTCGACGAGCTGCTCGGGCGCCTCGCTGACGGCGAGCCCGCCGACGAGGCGCTCTCCGCGGCGACGGCGCTCGACGAGGGTCGCGAGACCCGCCAGGTCGGCGTCGTCGGGCTCGCCTCGGCCGCGACCTTCACGGGCTCGGAGTGCAACGACTGGGCCGGCGGCGTCGCACGCGACGACGGCGACACGGCTTACGCCATCCAGGGCAACATCCTCACCGGGCCCGAGGTCGTCGAGGCCATGGAGCGCGCGTGGCACGACACGGCGGGGGAGCCGCTCGCGCGCCGCCTGCTCGCCGCGCTCGTGGCCGGCGACGCCGCCGGTGGCGACTCGCGCGGTCGCCAGAGCGCAGCCATGTATGCCGTCGAGCCGGGTTCCGGCTACGACGCGTGCGGGGTGCTCGCCGACCTGCGCGTCGACGACCACGCCGACCCGGTGACCGAGCTGGGGCGCCTGCTCTCGGACTGGGAGATGTACTTCGGCAAGCCCGAGGACGTCGCGCCGCTCGAGGGCGAGCTCGCCGACGAGGTGCGCGGGCGGCTGGCTCGGGCCGGGTTCACCGACGCCGACGTCGCGACGGCTCTCGCCGACTGGGCGGGCAACGCGAACTACGAGGCGCGCCTCAGCCCCGACGGCATCGACCGCCGGGTCCTCGAGGCCCTCCGCGCCGCCACCGACTGACCCCACGCTGCGCGACCCCACGCTGCGCGACCCCACGCTGCGCGACCGAACGCCGCGTTCGACCTCGAACGCACCGTCAGAACACTGAGTTCGGCACCGAACGCGGCGTTCGGTGGGGAGCTCGGGGGCTCAGAGCTTGCCGGCCAGGCGGAGGAGGTACTCGCGGCGGTGCAGCGGGTCGAGGTCGGTGCGTGACCGCGTCGGCGGCGGACCCACGACGGGGCGGTAGCCGTCGAACGCCGTCACGAGGTCGCCGAGCCCGCTCGTGAGGCCGGGCACGCGCTGCTGCAGCTCGTGCAGGCGCTCCGCCGGCACCTCGCCCCGCAGCCGCGTCACCGGTCCGAGCACCGTCGTCTCGCGCGGCGTCGCCCGCACGTGCCCGAGCATCGTCAGGGCCGCGCCGAGCACGTCGCTCGGCAGCTCGAGGTCGAAGCGGTGCACCGGCTCCTCGACCGCGGTGCCCGCGAGGCGCAGCGCCTCCATGAGCACGAGCGGCGTCAGGGCGCGGAAGTCGCCGGCCGTGCTCGACATCGACGCGTCGAACTTCTGGTGCATGTGGCTCTGCCGCGGCCAGTAGCCCGAGTGCGTCATCGTGACGACGCAGTCCGTGACCAGCCACCCGTGCAGCCCCTGGCCGAGCGTCGCGCGGACGGTGTCCTCGACGGCGGTGAAGAACGACGCCGGCATCGAGCCGAGCTCCACCTCGAGCGCGACGCGCACGCCGCTCCCCGGCGGTCCGGGGTCGACGCGCAGCCCGACGGTCGCGAGGAACGGGTTCGGCGCCACGTCGATGACCTCGAACGCGGCCCCCGACCCGGTGACGCGCTCGCGGCAGATGACCGTCGTCGTGCTGAAGCTCGCCGCCACGGCGTACTCCGCCACGAGCGTCGCGCCGATGACCTCCTTCTGCACCTCTCCGTAGAGCGACACGTGGGTCTCGCCGCGCACCTCGTCGTGCCGCAGGTCGATGAGCGGGTCCTGCTCCGCGAGCCGGGTCAGCGCCGTGTGCAGCAGCGCGCGCTCGGCGGGGTCGCGCGCCTCGACGACGGTCTCGAGCGTCGGCGGCGAGAACTCGTGGACGAGCGGCCTGGCCAGCGCGACGTCGCCGACGAGGTCGCCGATGCGGGCCCGCTCGAGGCCGACGACCCGCGCGATGCGTCCGGCGGGCACCCGCGCCACCCGCCGCACCGCGCCCCGCGCGTGCACCGAGAGCCCGGTGACCCGCTCCTCGCGGCACCGCACGTCGTCGTCGCCGGGGACCGACGGCGTATGCCGTGTGCCCCGGTTGGTGCCCATCGTGCCCACCGTGCCCACCGTCCGACCGTCGTGGACGACCACCCGGTCGCGCACGGCCAGCGAGCCGGAGGTGACGCTGACGAGGGCGGCCTTCTCGCCGGCGTCGCCGCGCTGGATCGCGAAGACGGTGGCCGCGAGGGGTGCCTCGGGGTCGGGGGTCCTCGCCGGCAGCAGGTCCGGCAGGGCCCGGGCGAGGTCCTCGACCCCGACTCCGGTCATCGCCGAGCCGAGGAGGACGGGGCACGCGAGTCCTCGGCGCGTCTGCTCGTCGAGAACTGCACTCAGCCGGTTCCCGTCGATGCGGTGCGGCGCGTCGACCCAGTCGGCGAGCAGGCGGTCGTCGGCCCGGCTCAGGGCCTCGACGAGGCGCTCCCGGGCCGGCTCCGTCCCGTCGAGGTCGCTCGTGGCGCCGTCCGCGAGCCCGAGGACCGCGAGCCCGTCCGGGACGACCGTGGCGCCGCGGGTGCCCTCGTCGACGACCCGGCCGAGCGGCACCGGCGTGACTGCGAGCCGCTCGACGACCTCGCGCATGACCTCGTCGGTGCGGGCGCCGGTGCGGTCGACCTTGTTGACGAAGAGCACGGTCGGGATCCGCAGGCGCTTCAGGGCCCGCATGAGGACGCGGGTCTGGGCCTGCACGCCCTCGACGGCCGAGACGACGAGCACGGCTCCGTCGAGCACGGCGAGCGAGCGCTCGACCTCCGCGATGAAGTCCGAGTGGCCGGGCGTGTCGACGAGGTTGACGGTGACCGGGTCGTCCGGCTCGCCGAGCTCGAAGGAGACCACGGCGGCCTTGATCGTGATCCCGCGGGCGCGCTCGAGAGCGAGGGTGTCGGTCTGCGTGCTGCCGTCGTCGACGCTGCCGAGCTCGGCGATGACGCCGGCGTGCAGCAGCAGGCGCTCGGTCAGGCTCGTCTTGCCCGCGTCAACGTGCGCGAGGATCCCGAGACCGAGGGTGCGTCCGGGACGCACGGGTGGGGTGGGTGGGGTGTCCACGGTGCTCCATGTCCTGTGCGTGGGTGTGGGTGACCTGCTCGGGTGACATGAAGCTGCGGCGCATCCCGGTGCCCTCTCTCCTCGGCCGTGCCTGACGTCGACGGGACCGTCGACGTCCCCAGTGCAGCAAGGCGGGGGAGCGAGCGGCAACCGGTTTTGGGCCGGGAGCCCGGCACGCGGCATACGCGCGCGGTGCGTCCGCCCACCGGCGGGACGTCGAACCCTGCGTGGGCTGGTTGGTCATGGGTCCGCTGCATGCGGAACACTGGTAGTTCGCCGGACGTTGTGCCGGTGGACAAACTCACCGGACGAGCAGGAGGACCGGGGCCCCACAGGCCCCGCACGTACATGGACGCTAAGCGGATTCTGCGCACACCACTGTTGTGGATCTTGGTCCTCATCAGCGCGCTCGTCTTCGGCATGATGTTCTCCGAGTCCGGCCCGCCCCGGATCGACACCTCGGCTGCCATGAAGCAGATCACCGACGGCAACGTCGAGTCGGCCAAGCTGCTCAACAACGAGCGCATGGAGCTGACCCTCAAGACGCCCTACACCTCGCCCGACGGCACCGTGAAGGACGCGAAGTCGGTCTACGCCTACTACGTCGATGCCCGCGGCACCGACGTCGTCGAGGCGCTCAACGCCAAGCCGCCGACGAAGGGCGTCGACGACCAGATCGACGAGCCCAGCTGGTTCGGCTCGCTCCTCTTCTCGATCCTGCCGATCATCATCATCCTCGGCCTCTTCTGGTTCCTCATGGGCCAGATGCAGGGCGGCGGCAACCGCGTCATGCAGTTCGGCAAGTCACGCGCCAAGCTCGCCACCAAGGACACCCCGAAGGTCACCTTCGCCGACGTCGCCGGCTGCGACGAGGCCATCGAGGAGCTCGAGGAGATCAAGGAGTTCCTCCAGGAGCCCGCGAAGTTCCTCGCCGTCGGCGCCAAGATCCCCAAGGGCGTGCTGCTCTACGGGCAGCCCGGTACCGGCAAGACGCTGCTGGCCCGCGCCGTCGCGGGTGAGGCGGGCGTGCCGTTCTACTCGATCTCCGGATCCGACTTCGTCGAGATGTTCGTCGGTGTCGGCGCGAGCCGCGTCCGCGACCTCTTCGAGCAGGCCAAGGCCAACGCCCCCGCCATCGTCTTCGTCGACGAGATCGACGCCGTCGGACGCCACCGTGGTGCCGGCATGGGCGGCGGGCACGACGAGCGCGAGCAGACCCTCAACCAGCTCCTCGTCGAGATGGACGGCTTCGACGTCAAGACCAACGTCATCCTCATCGCGGCGACCAACCGTCCGGACATCCTCGACCCGGCGCTGCTGCGTCCGGGCCGCTTCGACCGCCAGATCGCCGTCGACGCGCCCGACATGATCGGCCGCCACCGCATCCTCGAGGTGCACGCCCAGGGCAAGCCCGTCACGGCCGACGTCGACCTGCTGGCCGTGGCCCGCCGCACGCCCGGCTTCACCGGTGCCGACCTCGCCAACGTGCTCAACGAGGCCGCGCTGCTGACCGCCCGCAGCGACAAGAAGGTCATCGACAACGAGGCCCTCGACGAGGCCATCGACCGCGTCATCGCCGGACCGCAGAAGCGCACCCGCATCATGTCGGCCAAGGAGCGCAAGATCACGGCCTACCACGAGGGTGGTCACGCCCTCGTCGCCGCGGCGCTCAACCACACCGACCCCGTCACGAAGGTGACGATCCTCCCGCGTGGTCGTGCCCTCGGCTACACGATGGTCATGCCGCTGGACGACAAGTACTCCACGACCCGCAACGAGATCCTCGACCAGCTCGCGTACGCCCTCGGCGGGCGCGTCGCCGAGGAGATCGTCTTCCACGAGCCGACGACGGGCGCGAGCAACGACATCGAGAAGGCCACGGGCATGGCCCGCAAGATGGTCACCGAGTTCGGCATGTCCGAGCGCGTCGGAGCCATCAAGCTCGGCCAGAGCACCGGTGAGGTCTTCCTCGGTCGCGACATGGGCCACCAGCGCGACTACTCCGAGGACGTCGCCCGCATCGTCGACGAGGAGGTCCGCTCGCTCATCGACACGGCCCACGACGAGGCCTACGCCGCGCTCAACGCCAACCGCGACCTGCTCGACCACCTCGTCCTCGAGCTGCTCGAGAAGGAGACGCTCAACGTCCACGAGCTCGCCGAGCTCTTCAAGCCGGTCGTCAAGCAGCCGGCCCGCCCGACCTGGCTCTCGTCCCAGACCCGTCAGCTCAGCGACCGCCCGCCGGTCCTGACACCGGCCGAGATCGCCGCCCAGAACGGCTCCGGCCAGAACGGCCACCTGCCGCCGCCGGTGCCGGCCGACAAGGTCATCAAGGACAAGATCGACGAGGCTGCCGCCGTCGGGGCGCACCCCCTCGCCGAGGAGCACCCCGCGGAGCGTGTCATCGAGGTGCCGGACGACCGTCCGGTCAACCCCGACGAGAAGGGCTGAGGCGTGGCGATCGACCAGCCGCGCGCCGAGGCGGCCGTGCGGGAGCTGCTCCTCGCCATCGGTGAGGACCCCGACCGTGAGGGTCTGCTCGACACCCCGGGCCGGGTGGCCCGCTCGTTCTCCGAGATCTACGCCGGGCTCGACATGACGGCGGCCGACGTGCTCGGCACGACGTTCGAGATCGACCACCAGGAGCTCGTCATCGTGCGGGACATCGAGCTCTACAGCACGTGTGAGCACCACCTCGTGCCCTTCCACGGGGTGGCGCACGTCGGCTACATCCCGAGCAAGGACGGCCGGGTCACCGGGCTGTCCAAGCTCGCCCGGCTCGTCGAGGTCTTCGCCCGCCGCCCCCAGGTGCAGGAGCGGCTCACGTCTCAGATCGCCGACGCGCTCGTCGAGCACCTCGACGTGCAGGGCGTCATCGTCGTGGTCCAGGCCGAGCACCTCTGCATGTCGATGCGAGGCATCCGCAAGCCCGGCGCGAGCACCATCACCTCGGCGGTGCGCGGCCAGCTGCGCGACCCGGCCACTCGAGCAGAGGCCATGGCGCTCATGCTCGAGGGCAACAAGTGACCGACGGCCCGACACCCGCACCACCGGCCACGACACAATGGCGCCCATGACCGCGCGCCGCCCCGACCTCGACGCGACGTCCCTGCTCGGCGTGCGTGACCGCACGCTCGTCATGGGGGTCGTCAACGTCACGCCCGACTCCTTCTCCGACGGCGGGGAGTGGTTCGAGCAGGACGCCGCCATCGCGCACGGGCGTGACGTGCACGCCGCCGGCGCCGACATCGTCGACGTGGGCGGCGAGTCCACCCGTCCGGGGGCCGAGCGCCCGTCGGTCGAGGAGGAGCTGCGCCGCGTCGTCCCCGTCGTGACGGCCTTGGCCGCCGAGGGGGCCGTGGTCTCCGTCGACACGATGCGTGCGTCGGTCGCGCGGGCCGCCGTCGACGCCGGCGCCTCGATCGTCAACGACGTCTCAGGTGGTCTGGCCGACCCCGAGATGGTCCCCTGGGTGGCCGCCAACCGGCTGCCCTACATCGCGATGCACTGGCGCGGGCACAGCACCGAGATGCAGTCGCGGGCCGTCTACGACGACGTCGTCGAGGACGTCCTGCGCGAGCTGGGGGAGCGGCGCGACGCCCTCCTCGCGGGTGGCATCGACGAGGAGCACCTCGTCCTCGACCCCGGTCTCGGCTTCGCCAAGAACGCCGACCACAACTGGGCCCTCATGGCGGCGCTGCCCGCCCTCCACGACCTCGGCCAGCCGATCCTGCTCGGCGCCTCGCGCAAGACCTTCCTCGGGCGCCTGGGACGCGACGAGGGCGAGGCCCCCCGGCCTGCCGCCGAGCGTGACGTCGAGACGACCGCCACGTCGGTCATGGCCGCGATGGCAGGGCTCTGGTGCGTCCGCGTCCACGACGTCGCCTCGACGGTGCGTGCACTCACCGTCGTCCAGGCCGCGCTCGAGCACGTCCCCGACGACCCGACCGACGACCTGACCGACGACCTGAGCGAGGGCCTCGACCGATGACCGACCGCATCGTGCTGCAGGGCGTCTCGGCCCGCGGCAACCACGGCGTCCTCGACGTCGAGAAGCGCGACGGACAGACCTTCCTCGTCGACGTGACGATGGTCTGCGACCTCGCGCCGGCCGGGCGCACCGACGCCCTCGGAGCCACCGTCAACTACGCAGAGGTGGCCGACGACGTCGTCGCCCGGATCACGGGGCCGTCCTTCGACCTCATCGAGCGCCTCGCCGAGGTCATCGCGGACGACGTCCTGCGCTACGACCTCGTCGAGTCCGTCGAGGTCGTCGTGCACAAGCCCGAGGCGCCGGTCGGTCACCCGTTCACCGATGTCCAGGTCTGCGTCGAGCGGAGGAACGCCGCCCACGTCGTCATAGCCCTGGGCACCAACCTCGGCGACCGCGGACAGACGCTGACCGACGCGGTCGCCGCTCTCACGGCGTTGCCGGGGCTCACCGTGACCTCGGTCTCCGACATCGTCGCCACCGACCCCGTCGGTGGTCCCGAGCAGCCCGAGTACCTCAACGCCGTCGTCACCGCCCGGTCGCTGCTGCATCCGCGCGACCTGCTCGTCGAGCTCCACCGCATCGAGTCACTGCATGGGCGCACCCGCGAGATCCGCTGGGGCGCAAGGACGCTCGATCTCGACCTCGTCCAGTACGGCCTTCCCGGTGGACACCGCGAGGTCGTCAGTGACGACCCGCAGCTGACCCTGCCCCATCCGCGCGCCCACGAGCGCGCGTTCGTCCTCGTGCCGTGGCTGGACGCCGACCCGCGAGCCACGCTGCGCGTCTCCGAGGGCCGTGACGGCATACGACCGGTGGCCGACCTCCTGGCCGACCTCGACCGATCGGGCGTTCGTCCCGGTCCCCGATGGGAGCAGCAGTGAGACCCCACTCCGGTATCCGCGTCACGACCCTCGTGCTCGCGGGACTCGCCATGACCGTGGTCGCGTGGCTCGCGCTGCGCTGGATGATGTCCGGCGGCAGCGCCGTGCCCGAGCCGGGATGGGTCGGCGCCGCCGCGATGCTCTTCCTGACCGGCGGGCTGGTCCTCGCCGGCTGGCAGGTGCGCAAGGTCCGCGACGGCTCGCCCAACCCCGCCATCACGCCGCTCCGCGCCGCCCGCACGCTCGTGCTCGGCCAGGCCGGGGCCCTGACCGGGTCGGTCCTCGTCGGCTGGTACCTCGCCAACGCGCTCGTCCTGCTGCCCGACGCCGACGTCGACTCCCAGCGCGGGCGCATCCTGCCGTTCGTGCTGCACGCCGTCGTGGCGCTGCTCCTCGCGGTGACCGGCATGCTCGTGCAGAGCTGGTGCCGACTGCGCCCCCGCGACGACGAGGACGACGACCAGCCGCCGGTCTGATCCTCGCGTCGCGGCCCGTTCGATGGTGTGCGTCATGGTGCTGCATCTGGTGGGGTGATGACACCACCAGATGCAGCACCATCTGCCGTTCGTCGGGGTCGCCGGGTCAGGTGGTGCCGGCGACGGTGATCGTCGAGGTGGGCGCCGGCGTGGTGTCGACCGACGGCGGCTGGGGCGGCCCGTCCGGCGTCGTCGTCCGCGTGGGCCAGGGCGGCGGGATCGTGTCGACGGTGTCCTCGTCGGAGCAGGCTGCCGCGAGCGTGACCGTCGCGGTGATGACGGTGACGGCGACGGCACGCAGGACGGTGGCGCGCGAGACCCGGGCGGACGGCATACGACCCCTCACTTGTCGACGTCCCCGACGACGAAGAACATCGAGCCGAGGATCGCGACCATGTCGGCGATGAGCTGGCCGGGCAGCATCTCGCTCAGCACGCTGACGTTGTTGAACGACGCCGACCGGAGCTTGAGCCGCCACGGGGTCTTCTCGCCGCGGGAGACGAGGTAGTAGCCGTTGAAGCCGAGGGGGTTCTCGGTCGCGCAGTAGATCTCTCCCTCGGGCACCTTGAGCACCTTGGGGAGCTTGACGTTGATCGGCCCCTGCGGCAGCTGGACGAGGCGGTCGAGGCAGGCCTGCGCGAGGTCGAGCGACACGTGCACCTGCTCGAGGAGCACCTCGAGGCGCGACAGGCAGTCGCCGGCCGTCCGGGTCACGACGCGACCGGGGCCCTTGTCGCCGAAGAGCTCCCCGTAGGCGAGGTAGGGCGCGTCGCGGCGCAGGTCGACGTCGAGCCCGCTGGCGCGCGCGATGGGGCCGGAGACGCCGTACGCCTGGACGGTCGACAGCGGCAGCACCCCGACCCCGCGCGTGCGGGCCTCGAGGATCTCGTTGCCGACGATGAGCCGCTCGAGATCGGGGAGCCGCTTGCGCACGTTGGCGATCGCCTTGTCGACGCGGCCCATCCAGCCGGCCGGGAGGTCCTCCTTGAGGCCACCGACGCGGTTGAACATGTAGTGCATGCGCCCGCCCGAGACCTCCTCCATGACCGCCTGGAGCTCCTCGCGCTCGCGGAACGCGTGGAAGACCGGCGTGATGGCGCCGAGCTCGAGGGGGTAGGAGCCGAGGAACATCAGGTGGTTGAGCACCCGGTTGAGCTCGGCGAGGGCGGTGCGCGCCCAGACGGCCCGCTCGGGCACCTCCATGCCGAGCATCTGCTCGACGCCGAGCACGACGCCGAGCTCGTTGGAGAAGGCGCTCAGCCAGTCGTGCCGGTTGGCGAGGACGATGATCTGGCGGTAGTCGCGGACCTCGAAGAGCTTCTCGGCGCCACGGTGCATGTAGCCGACGATCGGCTCGGCACTGATGATCCGCTCGCCGTCGACGACGATGCGCAGCCGGAGGACGCCGTGCGTCGCGGGGTGCTGCGGCCCGATGTTGAGCACCATGTCGGCGGTCGCGAGCCCGCCCGCGCCGATGCCGACGGTCAGGGCCTGACGCTGGCTCGGCGACGAGGCGGTGGTCTCCGTCATGGGCCCGAGCCTACGGCCCACGCCGTGGTCGTATGCCGTGTGGCCCTCCCGGGGGCACGCCCGGTCGGGCAGAGTGTGGGGGTGACCGACGTGTTCGACCTGCGCGACCCCGCCTTCGTGGCCGAGCCCTACGGGGCGCTCGCCGCTGCCCGTGAGCAGGCGCCCGTCCTGTGGCACGAGGGCCTGGGCCTGTGGGTCACGACGACCCACGCGGCCGCCAACGACGTCCTGCGCGACCGGCGGCTCGGGCGGATCCTCCGTCCGCGCTCCGAGGGTGACGACGCGTGGACGACGTTCGACTGGTTGCACGCCGACTCGATCCTCGACTCGGAGCCGCCGAAGCACACGCGCCTGCGCCGACTCGTCGCCGGAGCCTTCGGGCGTGGTCACGTGGCGCGGCTGCGTCCACGGGTCGAGGAGATCGCGGCCGGCCTGCTCGACGACGTCGTGCGCAGTCTCGACCGCGACGGCCGCGTCGACGTCATCGCCACCTACGCCGAACCGCTGCCGGTCCTCGTCATCTGCG
Source organism: Terrabacter sp. LjRoot27 (assembly GCF_964254175.1). Lineage (NCBI taxonomy): Bacteria > Bacillati > Actinomycetota > Actinomycetes > Micrococcales > Intrasporangiaceae > Terrabacter > Terrabacter sp. LjRoot27. The sequence goes on along the minus strand of NZ_CAXUSS020000001.1, from coordinate 3,730,579 downwards.
AGCTGCTCGGCGCGCCGACCTCGGACTGGAAGCGGCTGCGCGACTGGTCGCAGGCCATCGTCCGGATGTACGAGGTCGACCCGGACGACGAGGCCCAGCGCGACGCCCAGCGCGCGTGCGAGGAGTTCGCCTCCTACGTCGAGGAGCTCGCGACCGAGCGCGCCTCCGCCCCCGGCGACGACCTGCTGACCTCTCTGGTCCAGGAGCGGGACGGTGGCGACCGCCTCTCGCCGCGCGAGCTCGTCGCGACCGTCGTGCTGCTGCTCAACGCCGGGCACGAGGCGAGCGTCAACGGCTTCGGCAACGGTCTCGCCTTGCTCCTCGCCGATGCCGGACAGCGCGACGCGGTGATCGCCCGCCTCGACGACCCGGCTGCCGTCGAGCGCCTCGTCGAGGAGATGCTCCGGCACGACTCACCGCTGCACCTCTTCGAGCGCACCGCCACCGCCGACGTCGAGCTGCACGGCGTGACGGTCCGGCACGGCCAGAAGGTCGCGGCCCTGCTCGGCGCCGCCAACCGCGACCCTGCCGTCTTCGCCGACCCCGACCGCTTCGACGCGTCGCGGGAGCCCAACCCGCACCTCGCCTTCGGCGCCGGCATCCACTTCTGCCTCGGGGCGCCGCTGGCCCGGATGGAGCTGCAGATCTCGACCCGCGCACTGCTCGAGCGGCTGGGACCGCTCGAGGTCGTCGAGGCGGTGCGGCGACCGACGTTCGTGCTGCGGGGCTACGAGCGGCTCGTCCTCGCACCGAGCGCACGACCTGACCGGATCACCGACTGACGGGAGAACGACATGGGTGAGCTGACGCCCTACATCTGCGTGGCCGACTCGAGGGCTGCGATCGAGTGGTACCGCGAGCACCTCGGGGCGGAGGTGACCGTCGAGCCGATCGTCATGGACGACGGGCACGTCGGGCACTGCGAGCTGGCCGTCGGCGGCGCCCGGTGGATGATGTCCGACGCGTTCGAGTCCGCCGGGGTCGCCCCGCCGGACCCCGCCCGCGGCAACGCCGTGACGCTGCACCTCACCGTGCCGGACGTCGACGACCTGTGCCGCCGAGTGCAGGACGGGGGCGGGACCCTCGACCGGGCTCCCGAGGACAACCCGCCGATCGGCCGTCTCGCCGTCTTCCACGACCCCTTCGGGCACCGTTGGTTCCTCAACCAACCGCTCCCCGAGCCCGTGCCGGAGTCGGGGCCGGAGCCCGACTGAGCCGCTCGCCGGAAGGCGTCAGGCGCGGTCGGTCCCGCGCCCACGCAGGACGAGGAAGCCGCCCACCGCGAGCAGCACGACGGTGCCGACGATGGTGAGCAGGATCGGCACGAGGAGCGAGCCCTGCGCGTCGTCGGCGACGGCGGCGGGCTTGACGTGCACCGTCGCGCCCGCCGTCGCGGTCGACCCGTCGAGCCCGATCGTCGCGTGGAAGGAGAAGGTGCCCGTGACGGGGTGGCCGTCGTCGGAGGTGACCCGGTAGGAGACGGTGTAGTCGCCACCGGGTGCGTTCGGCGCGAGGGCCTGCGTGACGTCGCGGCCCTCGATCGTCGGGCTGCCGGACGACACGGGTCCCGACGGCCCGGTGACGACGACCTGGGTGCCGATCGCGAGCGGGGCCTCGGAGAAGGTGAGCACGACCGCGCCCGGCAGCTGCGTGACGCTCGTGCCGTCGGCCGGGTTGGTGCGCTCGAGGACGTCGTGCGCGAAGGCCGTGCTCGGCAGCGCGACGAGGAGTCCGAGGGCGAGCAGCGTGGAGGCGAGACGACGCATGCCGTTCAGGTTACGTCGTGCCCCGGGACGCGCTTCACCGCCCACCGGAAGCCGCCGAAACCGTCCCGGGCGAGCAGCCGCGCCTCGGTGCTCGTCCGTTCGAGGGCAGCGAGGTAGCCGAGCGGGTCGGTGGTCGCGAGCGTGTGCGGCGGCGTGGCGCCCGTCAGCCCGAGCGCCTGCAGCGCCTCGCGCTGCGTGAGCACCTCGTCGGCGTCGAGGGTGTCCATGGCGACGTGGGCCGTCACGTCGCACGAGCCGTCGGGCACGGGCGTCGTCAGATGACCGCTCGCGTATGCCGTGAGCGTCCCCTCGGGCGGACGCGCCGTCGCCGTGTGGCCGTAGTCCACGGCGAGCAGCATGCCGTCGTCGACGCGTGAGACGAGGTCGGCCCAGGCCTCGTCGCGGGCGAGGCCGATCTCGAGGCGGTCACCGGGTGTGCTCGTGGGCCAGTGGGCGTCGGCCCAGAGCCGGTCGGCCTCGCCGAGCGGGCGGCCGAGCGACTCGACGCCCGTCCCGGGGTCGACGAGCACCTCGCACGCCGTGCCGCCGGCGTCGACCTCGGCGACCGTGCACGGCACGACGTCGAGCCACTCGTGGGCGATGACGAGGGCGTCGCGCAGGCCGGTGAGCTCCGGAGGCAGGGCTGCGCCACCGGGGGAACGGAGCCACTCCACCCGGTCGTCGAGCCCCTCCGGCCGGTCGACGACGTCCACCGCCACCACCCGCGGTGGAGGTGATGCAGCGCGACCCGGTGCGACGGCACACCTCGGCCCGAGGTGTTCGAGGGCGGCGACGAGGTGCGTCGCGAGCTCGCCGCGGCCCGCACCGACGTCGACGACGATCGAGGGGAGGGCTGGACCGTGCTCGGCGGCCCACAGCGCCAGCAGGGCCTCGGCGAGCACGCGTCCGGTCGGCCCGTGCGTGGCCGTCGTGAAGTGGGCTGCCGGCCCACCGCGCGCCACGTAGAAACCCCGCCCGGCGGCATACAACGCCTCGTGCCACGCCTCGCGCCAGGGAAGGGGATCCACGCCTGCCGACTGTAGGCGATAGCGTGCCGTGGGTGAGCACCCCGCACGAGCGTCCCGCGCGCTTCGACGTCGGCATCGTGGGCGCCGGTCGCGTCGGGGCCGTCCTCGGAGCCGCCCTCGCCCGGGCCGGACACGTCGTCAGCGGCGTCTCGGCCGTCAGCGAGGAGAGCCTCGAGCGTGCGGCCACCCTGCTGCCGGGGGTGCCGGTCAGGCCGATCCCCGAGGTCGTCTCCGGCGCGCACCTCGTCGTCCTCGCCGTGCCCGACGACGCGCTCGCCGACCTCGTCGCGGGGCTCAGCGCCACCGGCACCTTCACGCCCGGGCAGCTCGTCATGCACACGTCGGGGGCACACGGCATCTCGGTCTTCGAGGCGGCGGCCGACAGCGACATCGTGCCCCTGGCGATCCACCCGGCCATGACGTTCACCGGCACCGAGCTCGACCTCGACCGGCTCCACGACTGCTGCTTCGGCGTGACGACGCTCGACCTCGCGCGGCCCCTCGGTGAGGCGCTCGTCATCGAGATGGGCGGCGACCCGGTGTGGATCGCCGAGGAGGACCGCGTCACCTACCACGCGGCCCTCGCGCACGGCTCGAACCACCTCGTGACGCTCGTGGCCCAGTCGATGCAGCTGCTCGGCGAGGCCGGCGTCGACGACCCGGCGCGCGTCCTCGAGCCGCTCCTGGCGGCCGCGCTGTCCAACACCCTCCGCCGGGGTGACGCAGCCCTCACCGGTCCGGTGGCGCGCGGCGATGCCGGTACCGTGGCCGGGCACGTCGCGATGCTGCGCAAGGTCGCCCCGGACATCCGCCCGACCTACCTCGCCCTGGCCCGCGCGACGGCGCAGCGGGCCCTGCTCAGCGGCCGCCTCCGCGCCTCCGACGCCGGCCCGCTGCTCGAGCTGCTCGCGCACGAGGAGGACCGACCGTGACTGACACCACCGCCGCCGGCACGACCGCCGGCACACGCGCCACGACGCCCGTCGTGGCGCGCACGAGGGACGAGCTGCGCGAGGCCCGGGCGGCTCTCGATGACGGCGACGTCGCCGTCGTCATGACGATGGGCGCCCTGCACGAGGGGCACGCGACCCTCATCCACCAGGCGCGCAAGAGCCACCGCCACGTCGTCGTGACGATCTTCCTCAACCCGCTCCAGTTCGGGCCGAAGGAGGACCTCTCGCGCTACCCGCGCACCTTCGACGCCGACCTCGAGATCTGCACGGCCGCGGGCGTCGACCTCGTCTTCGCCCCGACGCCCGACGTCATCTACCCCGACGGCGACCCCGGGGTGCGCGTCTCCGCCGGGCCGCTCGGTGACGTCCTCGAGGGCCAGGCCCGACCCGGCCACTTCGACGGCATGCTCACCGTCGTCGGCAAGCTCATGCACCTGACCCGGTGCAGCGCGGCCTACTTCGGGCAGAAGGACGCCCAGCAGCTGCTCCTCATCCGGCGGATGTGCCGCGACCTCGACTTCCCGGTGCGCGTCGTGGCGGTGCCGACCGTCCGCGAGCCCGACGGCCTCGCGATGTCGAGCCGCAACACCTACCTCACCGACTCCGACCGCGAGACGGCCCTGTGCCTCTCGGCCGCGCTCCGGGCCGGTGCCGATGCCGCACCCGAGGGGCCGTCGGCCGCCCGGCGGGCCGCCCGGGCCGTGCTCGTGCGCGAGCCTCTCGCCCTCGTCGACTACCTCGTGCTCGTCCACCCGGACACGCTCGAGGACGTGCCGGAGTGGTACCGCGGCGAGGCGCTGCTCGCCGTGGCGGGCCGAGTGGGTACGACCCGTCTCATCGACAACCTGCCGGTGCTCGTCGGCCCCGGCGGCGGCGCGCTCGAGACCTTCTCCCAGCCCTGAGCTCCCCTCCACCACAGACTATTTCGAGGACATTGTCGTGCAGCGTTTCATGCTCCACTCGAAGATCCACCGAGCGACGGTGACGCAGGCCGACCTGCACTACGTCGGCTCCCTGACCATCGACCGCGACCTGCTCGACGCCGCCGACCTGTGGCCGGGTCAGCAGGTCGACGTCGTCGACGTCGACAACGGCAACCGCCTCACGACGTACGCGATCGAGGGCGAGCGCGGCACGGGCATCGTCTGCATCAACGGCGCGGCAGCCCGGCTCATCTCGCCCGGTGACACGGTCATCATCATCGCCTACGCCGCGATGGACGATGCCGAGGCACGCACCTTCGAGCCGCAGGTCGTCTTCGTCGACGACCACAACCGCGTCGTCGAGGTGGGGCACGATGCAGGTGACGTGCCCGACGGCTTCGGTCTCATGACCTCCGCCGTCACCGGGCGCCACCACGAGTACCAGGACTGAGAGGCCAGCCGTATGCCGCAGAGCGGGCTCCCCGACGTGACCGTCCCCCGGCGGCTGCGCGCGCCCGCGCCCGGCTGGACGGCCACCGCCGACGTCATCGTCGTCGGCTCCGGCGTCGCCGGCCTCACGACGGCCCTCCGGCTGCGGCGCAGGGTCGACCGCGTGCTCCTCGTGACGAAGACGGTCCTCGACGAGGGCTCGACGGCGTGGGCGCAGGGTGGCATCGCCGCCGTGATGTCGCCGGAGGACAGCGCCGCCGAGCACATCCACGACACCCTCGTCGCGGGTGTCGGCCTCTGTGACGTCGACGCCGTGGAGGCGCTCGTGCACGAGGGCACCGACGCCGTCTGGGACCTCATCGCGCTCGGGGCGGAGTTCGACCGCGGCGACACCGGTGGGCTCTCGCTGACCCGCGAGGGTGGCCACCACCGCGACCGCATCCTCCACGCCGGCGGCGACGCGACGGGCCGCGAGATCAGCCGGGCCCTCATCGCCGCGCTCGACCGGGTCCGTGACGACCCCGGCATCGAGGTCATCGAGCACGCGCTCGTCGTCGACCTGCTCACCGATGCGGACGAGCGCGTCTGCGGGGTCACGCTCCACGTCATCGGCGAGGGTCAGGTCGACGGTGTCGGCGCCGCGCATGCGCGGGCCGTCGTGCTCGCGACCGGCGGCCTCGGCCAGATCTACGCCTCGACGACGAACCCGTCCGTGGCGACCGGCGACGGCATGGCCGCCGCGCTGCGGGCCGGTGCCGTGCTCGCCGACCTCGAGTTCGTCCAGTTCCACCCTACGGTGCTCTGGCTCGGCGAGGGCTCGCGCGGACAGCAGCCGCTCATCTCCGAGGCCGTGCGCGGCGAGGGTGCCTTCCTCGTCGACGAGGCGGGCGAGCGCTTCATGCAGGGCCAGCACCCGCTCGCCGACCTCGCGCCCCGCGACGTCGTGGCCCGCGCCATCATCGCCCGGATGCGCGAGACCGGCACCGACCACGTCTACCTCGACTGCCGCCACCTCGGCGCCGAGTTCCTCGAGCAGCGCTTCCCGTCCATCGTCCAGCGCTGCCGCGAGCTCGGCTTCGACCCGGCGACGCAGCTGCTCCCCGTCGCCCCGGCGCAGCACTACGCGAGCGGGGGCGTGCGCACCGACCTGCGTGGACGCTCCACGCTCGAGGGCCTCTACGCGTGCGGCGAGACCTCGTGCACCGGCGTCCACGGCGCCAACCGGCTCGCGAGCAACTCGCTCCTCGAGGGGCTCGTCTTCGCCCGCCGCATCGCCGACGACCTCACGGCCCGGCTCGGCGCCGGCGAGCTCCCCGAGACGACGCCCGTCGCACCGGGCGGTGAGCCGGAGCTGATCCGCGGCAAGCGCCGCCTCGACGTGCAGCGCGCCATGACCGCAGGGTCCGGGACGGTGCGCTCGGCAGCCTCGCTCGCGGCCACGCAGGAGACCCTGGCCACGCTCGCGAGCCGTGCCGTCACCGACGACGCCGACAAGCAGGGTGGACCCAAGAGCTGGGAGACGACCAACCTGCTCCACCTCGGACGAGCGCTCACGTATGCCGCCGCGCTGCGTGACGAGACCCGGGGCGGCCACGTGCGCGAGGACTTCCCGGCCCGCGACGACGCGCACTTCCTGCACCACGTGCACCTCCGGCGCTCCGGGTCCGGTGTGCTCGAAGCGATGGTCGTGCCGGTCCCACGCGCCAACCTCGACGGTCTCGACCTCGACGGCTCGGTGCCGCTCGACGTGCTCGACGAGGACCGCGCGGACGGTGCGGTGACCGCGAAAGCGGCTGTGCGGCATACGGAATCGGCTGAGACGAAGGAGACGCAGTGAGTGGCGACGGGCTGAGCGGGTTCCCGCACGAGTGGGCGCGAGAGCTCGTCACGGTCGCGCTGCGTGAGGACCTCGGTCCCGAGGGCGTCGACGTGACGACGCTGGCGACGATCCCCGCGGACCAGACGCGCACCGCCGAGATCGTCGCTCGCGGACCCGGCGTCGTCGCCGGCGTGCCGGTCATCGGGCTCGTGCTGGCGGCGGTCGCCGAGAAGGTCGGCGGCGAGGTGCCGACGGTCGAGGTCGTGGGCGACGACGGGTCGCGGCTCGAGCGCGGCGACGTCATCGCCCGGCTGACGGGACCGACCCAGGTGATCCTCGTGGCCGAGCGGAACATCCTCAACATCATGAGCCGGCTGTCCGGCGTGGCCACGCACACGCGCCAGTGGGCCGACGCGCTCGAGGGCACGTCGACCATGGTGCTCGACACGCGCAAGACGACGCCGGGCATGCGCTGGCTCGAGAAGTACGCCGTGCGCTGCGGCGGCGGCACCAACAAGCGCATGGGCCTCTACGACGTCGCGATGATCAAGGACAACCACAAGCTCGCGGCCGGCTCGGTGGCGGCGGCGTACGCGCTCGTGCGCGACCGCTTCCCCGAGGTCGACGTGCAGGTCGAGGTGACGACGCCGGCCGAGGCGCAGGAGGCCTACGACGCCGGGGCGCGCTTCATCATGTGCGACAACATGACGGTCGACGTGCTGCGCGAGACCGTCGAGCTGCTCCGCGGTGCCGGCGAGCCCGTCGAGATCGAGGCGACCGGCGGGCTGACGCTCGAGGTCGTGGGGGAGTACGCCGCGACCGGCGTCGACTTCGTGTCGGTCGGTGGTCTGACCCACAGCTCGCCCATCGTCGACATCGCCCTCGACCTCACCGACTGAACCGTCGAAAGGCCACAAACCGGGCCCCCCAACCGTCGAAAGGCCACAAACCGGGCCCGGTTTGTGGCCTTTCGACGGTGTGAGGTGCGGGGCGGGGACGGGGGCGGCGGGCGTAGCCTGCGAGGCAGGAGGGTGCCGTGGGTGTCGTCGACGAGCTGGTCCGCGCCAGAGCCGAGTTCGAGCGCGGTGAGTGGTCCGCGGCCCTGGACCGCTGGTCTGCCGTCGACGTCGACCGGCTCCCGGCTGCCGACCTCGAGTCCGCTGCCGCCGCAGCCCACCTGCTCGGCCGGATGGCTGACGCCGTCGACCGCTACCGGCGCGCCTTCGACGCGCGCGTGGCCGAGGGCGACACCGCCGGTGCGGCCCGCTGCGCCTTCCACCTGTCGATGATCGGCCGCACGAGCGGCGACCACTCCGCGGCCGGCGCGTGGCTCGGTCGCGGCGAGCGCCTCGTCGAGGCCCTGCCCGACGGCAGCCTGGAGTCCGGCTACGTCGCGTTCGCGCGGATGTTCACCCACCTCGGTGCGGGGCGCTTCGGGGAGGCCCACGCGTGCGCGGTCGAGGCGACCGAGGCCGGCCGTCGCCATGACGACGCCGGCCTGCTGTCGACCGGGCTGTGCGCGCAGGGACGGATGGCCATCTACGGCGACCGCGTCACCGACGGGCTCTCCCTCCTCGACGAGTCGATGCTCGAGGCGACGACCCGGACCCTGGCGCCGGTCATGCTCGGGCACGTCTACTGCACCGCCATCGAGGGCTGCCAGGAGGTCTCCGACCTGCGCCGCGTCGTCGAGTGGACGCAGCTGCTGCACCGCTGGTGCACCGACCAGCCCGGCCTCGTGACCTTCACCGGCCAGTGCAGCCTGCACCGCGCCCAGGTGATGCGGGCCCACGGCGCGTGGGACGCCGCGCTCGACGAGCTCACGGCCGCCATCGAGCGCTACCGGCTCGCGAGCGCCACCGACGCCGTCGGCCAGGCCGCCTGCGAGCGCGGCGACGTGCTCCGCCTGCGTGGGGACCTCGAGGGAGCAGAGGAGGCCTACCAGCTGAGCGCGGAGCACGGCTACGACCCCCAGCCGGGATCGGCCCTGCTCTGGCTGGCCCGGGGGCGGACGGCTGCCGCCGGGGCGGCGGTGCGCCGGCTCCTCGGCGAGCCGGGGCCGGCGGTGCGACGCAGCCGGGTCCTGCCGGCCGCCGTCGAGGTGCTGCTCGCGGCGAACGACGTCGACGCGGCTCGCCAGTGCGCGCGCGAGCTCGAGAGCCTCGCGGAGTCCTTCGGGTCCGAGGTGCTCACCGCGACGGCGGCCACGGCGTGGGGCCGGGTCGAGCTGGCTGCCGGCGACCCGGCGGGTGCCCTGCCCTACCTGCGCAAGGCGCACCAGGCCTGGGTGCGCCTCGACGTGCCCCACGAGGCGGCGCTGGCCCAAGCCGCCAGCGGTCGGGCGCTGCTCGCGCTCGGCGACGGCGAGTCGGCCCGGCGGTCGCTGGCGTCGGCACGCGAGGTGCTCGTGTCGCTCGGGGCCCGACCGGACGTCGACGCCCTCGACCGGCTGGGCTCACCCGGGACCCGTCCCGCGGGCCTCACGGAGCGAGAGGTCGAGGTGCTCGGCCTCGTCGCCGAGGGCCGGAGCAACGCCCAGATCGCGGCGGCACTCGTGCTGAGCGACCGAACCGTGGCCCGTCACCTGAGCAACATCTTCACCAAGCTCGGCGTCGGAAGCCGCACGGCCGCAGCGGCTTTCGCCTTCGAGCACGATCTCGTACGCCGTCAGCCCTGACCGCGCCCAACCGCGAGGTGCCGGACCGGTCGAGACGCACGACAGGTCCGGCACCGTCCCTCCCCGCGCGGCTCAGCCGGCGGTCGCCTCCGCCTCGGACCGCGTCGCGGATGCACCAGCCGACCGCTTCGCGATGTGGCTCGCGACGTGTGCGGCGTCGCGGCCGACGCCGGGCAGCACCATCGAGGCGAACGCGTACTGGAAGGCGAGGCCGCAGAAGAAGAGGCCGGGCACGTCGGTCGACACGCCGCGGTACTCGCGCGGCCAGCCGTCGTCACCGATCACCGGGAGGTCGATCCAGTCGAAGCGCTGCTCGAACCCGGTGGCCCAGACGATGTTGGCGACGTCGAGGACGGTCCCGTCGTCGAGGGTCGGGCGTCCGTCGGTCACGCCGGCGACGCGCTGCACGTGTCGCTCGACACCGCGCGCCGCGAGGTCCTCGCGCTTGACCCGGAGCATCGGTCCGCCGTGGTGGCGGATCTCGGACATCATCCGTCGGCCGACCGGTGTGCGGCGCGTCAGCACGTGACGCCACGCGAAGAGCAGGAAGGGGAAGGCCACGTGCACCGCCGGCGTGTCCCAGCGCACCGGGATCTGGCCGCAGTCGCGCCCCGCCAGCACGGTGCGCCGACCCTCGGCGAGCTCGTGGGCGATGTCGCAGCCCGAGTGCGAGGCCCCGACGACGAGCACGGCCCCGTCGCGCAGCTGGCTGGGCCGGCGGTACTGGCCCGAGTGCAGCTGGAGGATCGACGGGTCGAGGTCGGCCGCGAAGGACGGCACGTGCGGGGCCCGGCCGAAGGTCCCCGTCGCGACGACGACGTTGCGACAGGCGATCCTGCCGCGGTCGGTCGTGACGACGAAGCCGTCACCCTCGGGTGCGCCCGCGAGCCGCTCCACGCGCACGCCGAGCCGGACGGGCAGACGGAAGTGGGCGGCATACGACTGGAGGTAGGCCGCGACCTCGTCCTTGCCGGGGAACGACCGCGGGTCACCCGGGAACGGCATCCCGGGCAGGGAGTCGTGCCGGACCGAGGAGTAGAGCCGGAGCGAGTCGTACTGCTGGCGCCAGCCGTCCCCGACGGTCTCGTTGCGCTCGAGGAGCACGCACTCGTGTCCGCGCCCGACGAGCTCGTGCGCCGTGGCGAGCCCCGCCTGCCCCGCGCCGATGATGACGGTCTCGATGGTCTCCATGGTGTCCTCCCGGTGGTCGATGTCTCGACGGTAGGAAGGGCGGGCCGGTCGCCGCGTCGGCCGCGATGCCCATCCGCGGGGACGGGCGTGGGCAGAAATGACCACGGCGGCCCCTCGGCGGGGTGCAGGTCGAGCGCGCGGCCGGCCGGCCGGAGGGAGCAGCAGCCAGCGGAGGGAGCGAGCGCGCACCCGCCGAGGGTCAGTAGCGGCGGTGCCAGAGGTTGACGGCGTAGTCGACGCCGGTCGCGTCGGGGTGCTCGGCGAGGATGAGGTCGGCGTGCTCGGGGGCGAACTCGATGCCGACGACGGCCTCGAAGTCCTCGCGCGTGTCGAAGTCCCAGCGGATGTCGAGGCGCTCGCGCTGCCAGCCCCGGCGCTCCCAGAAGCGCTCGACGGCGCGCGGGTCGTAGCCCGGCAGCGCCCGGCGGAACCACTGGCCGAAGGTCGAGCGGGTCGCGTCGTTGTCGACGACGAACGCCGCACCGCCCGGCCGCATGACGCGGTCGAGCTCGTCGAGCCCCGGCTCGCACCCTGGCCCGAAGAAGTACGCCCAGCGCGCGTGCGCCACGTCGAACGACCCGTCGGGCACCCCGATGGCGGCGGCGCCCTCCTCGCGGACCGAGACGGACGGCATACCTGAGATGCGTTGTGCGGCAAGGGAAGCGAGCGGCGGGTGCGGCTCGACGCCGACGACCGAACGCGCGTCGCGGGCGAAGAACGGCAGGTGGTAGCCCGTGCCGCACCCGATGTCGACGACGTCGAGACCCGACCAGTCGAGCACGGCGCGCATCGCGTCCTCGATGACGTGGGCGCGGTCGACGCCGCGGTTCTCGACCTCGTAGACGTCGGGCGTCTCCCAGATGTTGGGGGAGGGGATGATCCCGGACTCGTCGCTCATGTGTTCCGCTGCGCCTCGATCGTGGCGGGGTGCACGAGCAGCGGCAGCAGCTTGCGCACGCCTCGCGCGCGGACGGCCTTGACCTGGGCGAGGTGCGCCTCGGCCCGGATGGCGAGCTCGGCGTAGGCGAGCGGCCCCATGAGCTCGGTCAGCTCGGGCGCGTTGGAGCGGTAGACCGGCTCGCGGCCGACGTGCGCCTCGGGGTTGCCGGAGCAGTACCAGTCGAGGTCGTGGCCGCCGGGCCCCCAGCCGCGGCGGTCGTACTCGGTGATCGTCACCTCGAGGTAGCTCGTGTCGTCGGGCAGCTCCACGGTGCGGAAGGTGCGCCGGATCGGCAGCTGCCAGCACACGTCGGGCTTGAGGGTGTGCGGCTCGACCCCCGTGAGGACCGCGTGCTGGTGCAGCGCGCACCCGGCGCCCGCGGGGAAGCCGGGTCGGTTGAGGAAGATGCACGCGCCGTCGACGACCTTCGTCTTGCGCGCGCCGTCCTCCTTCTCGGTCCAGTCGTCCTTGCTGCCCGTGGCGCGCCCGACGGAGTGGTACTCCCACTCGTCCTCGCCGAGGTCCTCGACAGCCTTGGCGACGCGCTTCCAGTCGTCCTTCTCGGTGAAGTGGGCGCCGAGGGTGCAGCACCCGTCGTCGGGCCGGCCGGCGTAGATGCCCTGGCAGCCGCTGCCGAAGATGCACGTCCAGCTGCTCGTGAGCCACGTCAGGTCACAGCGGTAGCGCTGGTTCGTGTCGGCGGGGTCGGTGAACTCGACCCAGACACGGGGGAGGTCCAGAGGTGCTTCAGCCACCGGCTCACCCTATGCCGCCGACGTTTCCACCGCGCCGAGGACGCCCACCCCCTGGATGGTGCGTCGCGTCGGGCGACTGACTGCGTATGCCGTGTGCTCCCTCGCGAGGGAGCGCGGGCGTACGCTGGCGCTGGCGTCCAGGTCGCCTCCGGTGCGCGGGAAGGGGCTCAGCCTCCCTGGGGCACTTTCGTACGCGGTCCGACCTCCTTTCGGCCCGACGAGCGCACGCGGGCACGACGAGAGGAGGCCGTCATGGCCCTGTCCCTGCCCGCCAACCCCGACCTCGAGCACCTGCGCCGCGATGCGCGTCGGCTACAGCGCGCCGTCCGGTCCGGCGAACCCGGAGCGCTCGAGCGAGTGGCGCGGTACCACCCCGAAGGACCTCCCGAGGACCCTGCGGCCCTCGCGCTCTCGGACGCCCAGCTCGTCGTCGCACGGACGTACGGCTTCCCGAGCTGGACGAAGCTGCTCGCCCACCTCCGCACGTCGCAGGACCTGACGCGCGACATGGAGGCCCTCGACGTCGCTGCACGAGCCGAATCCGCTGCAGCACAGGCTGATCCGGTGTCACTGGTGCCGGCCTTGGCCTGCCTGACGTACACCGCGCACGACGAGCCCGCCCGGTGGGCGCGTGCCGAGCAGCTGCTCACCGAGGAGCCCGGCCTCGTCGCGCGCGACGTCGCCGTCGCAGCGGTCGCCGGCGACGACGACGCGCTGCAGGCCCACCTCGCGGCCGACCCCGGAGCGGCCACGCGCGACGTGGGCCCGTTCCGCTGGCCAGCGCTGCTCTACGTCGTCTACTCTCGCATCCGGCAGCGGGACCCGCTCGGCGCGGCACGGACGCTGCTCGACGCCGGTGCCGACCCCGACAGCGGCTACCTCTGGCACGGCCTCGCGACGCCCTTCACCGCGCTCACCGGCGTCTTCGGCGAGGGCGAGAGCGGGCGCGGCCGCCAGCCGAGGCACCCTGACTGGCACGAGCTCGCCGAGCTGCTGCTCGACCGGGGCGCCGACCCCAACGACCGCCAGACGCTCTACAACCGGATGTTCAACCGCGACGACAGCCACCTCGAGCTGCTCCTCGAGCGCGGCCTCGGCCGTCCTGCCTCCGAGGTCTGGACCCGTCGCACCGGCACGGCGGGCGAGACCGTCGACGAGATGATCGACCGTCAGCTGCGCTGGGCCGTGTCGCACGGGTTCGACGCCCGGCTCGACCTGCTCGCCCGCTACGGCCTCGACGGGGGGGAGCGTGAGCCCGGCGCCCGGAACGGGTCGCGCACCGAGCTCCCGCCGATCCACCGGGCCCCCACCCCCGACGCCGTCCGGTCGGCCGTGGTCTCGGGGGCGGACGTCGAGGCCCGCCACGACGGGCGCACGGCCCTGCACCAGGCGGCGTTCCTCGGGGACGTCGAGCTCGTCGAGGCGCTGCTGGCCGCCGGTGCCGACCCCCTGGCGGAGGACGACGCCCACGGCTCGACGCCGGCGGGCTGGGCGGAGTGGGCCCGCCACGACGACGACGTGGCCCGGCTCATCCGAGGCCGGCGGGACCGGCGCGCCGGGCCCGCCGCCGGGCGCCCCGACGCAGACGACACGTGACGACGCGACCCCGTCGGCCGGCATGCGACAGCGCCACCGGCAGGCGGGGCTAGCGTGAGCACATGACGACGAGGGCCGGCAGCGAGGCGACACCGAAGGGCCGGGGCCGTCGCCCCGGAGGCACTGACACGCGTGCGGCGATCGTCGAAGCAGCGCGAAAGTCTTTCGCAGCAAAGGGTTACGACAAGGCGAGCATGCGAGGCATCGCCCGTGAGGCCGGCGTCGACCCTGCGCTCGTGCACCACTACTTCGAGGGCAAGGCCGGGCTCTTCGCGGCCACCCTCGACGTCCCGGTCGACCCGGCTGAGCTCATCGCTCGCATCACCGCGGGCGACGTCGACCGGCTCGGCTGGCGGATCGTCGAGACCTTCCTGACGGTCTGGGAGCCGCCGGAGCGCCGCGACGCCCTCGTGGCCCTCGTCCGGTCGAGCATGACGAGCGAGGAGGCCGCGCGCATGCTGCGCGAGTTCCTCGGGCGCGAGGTCTTCGGGCGGATCGCCGCGAGCACGGGGGCTGCCGACCCTCAGCTGCGCGGTGCCCTGGCCGCGTCGCAGATGATCGGGCTCGTCGTGGCGCGCTACGTCATCCGGGTGCCGGCGCTGGCCGACGCGACGCGCGAGGAGCTCGTCGAGCGCATCGGCCCGGTGCTCCAGCACCATCTCGTGGACAGGGAGCCCGAGCGGGAGTAGATTTCATCACATGATGAATAACAGTGGCCCGGCGGTCGCCGTGAGCGGCCTCAAGGTCGTGCGCGGGAAGCGTCGCGTCATCCCGGGCCTCGACCTCGAGATCCCCGGCGGCCAGGTCGTCGGTCTGCTCGGCCCGTCCGGCTCGGGCAAGTCCACGCTCATGCGCTGCATCGTCGGCGTGCAGATCGTCGAGTCGGGCACCGTCACGGTGCTCGGCCACCCCGCGGGCTCGCCCGTGCTGCGCGACCGCGTCGGCTACGTCACGCAGAGCCCCAGCGTCTACGCCGACCTCAGCGTCCGCGACAACGTCACCTACTTCGGTCGGGCCATCGGTCTGCGCGGCACCGAGCTGCGCGAGGCCGTCGACCGCACCCTCACCGAGGTCGACCTCGTGTCCTACGCCGACCAGCTCGTCCAGGACCTCTCCGGCGGCCAGGAGTCCCGCGTCTCCCTCGCCGCCGCCCTCGTCGGTCGACCCAGCCTGCTCGTGCTCGACGAGCCGACCGTCGGTCTCGACCCCGTGCTGCGCCGTGACCTCTGGGACCTCTTCCGCCACCTCGCCGGGCGCGGCCACTCGCTCGTCGTGTCGAGCCACGTCATGGACGAGGCGACGCGCTGCGACCGGCTCGTCCTGCTGCGCGAGGGTCGCGTCCTCGCCGACGTCACGCCCGCCGAGCTGCTCCAGCAGACGGGCGCCGTCGACGCCGACGCCGCCTTCCTCGCCCTCATCGACGCCGAGACCGCACGGTCCGGAGAGAGGAGCGCGTCGTGAACGCCGGTCTCACCGCCGCCACCTCCGGCCGCGTCCTGCGCCAGGTGCGCACCGACCACCGCACCATCGCGCTCATCATCGTCGTGCCCTGCGTCCTGCTCGGCCTGCTCGCGTGGATCTACGACGGCACGCCCGTCTTCGACGCCATCGGGCCGGCCCTGCTCGGCGTCTTCCCGATGATCGTCATGTTCATCGTGACCTCGGTCGCGACCTTGCGTGAACGTCAGTCGGGCACCCTCGAGCGACTGCTCACCACGCCCATGGGCAAGGGCGACTTCATGCTCGGGTATGCCGTCGCCTTCGGTGCGCTCGCCGTCGTGCAGGCCGTGATCGCAACGGGATTCGCCGTGTGGGTGTGCCGTCTCGACGTCGCCGGACCGCTGTGGCTGCTCGTCGTCGTGGCCGTCTTCGACGCGGTCCTCGGCACAGCGCTCGGACTGCTCGCGAGCGGCTTCGCGCGCACCGAGTTCCAGGCCGTGCAGTTCATGCCGGCGTTCATCCTGCCGCAGTTCCTGCTCTGCGGGCTGCTCATCCCGCGCGACCAGCTGCCCACCGTGCTCGAGTGGGTCAGCAACGTCCTGCCGCTGTCCTACGCCGTCGACGCGATGAAGGAGATCGCGAGCAACGCCGACCCCGTGACCGCGGTGCTCGGCGACCTCGGCATCGTCGCGGCCTTCATCGCGGGAGCCCTCGCCCTCGCCTCGCTCACGCTGAGCCGCCGCTCCGCCTGACGGCATACGCCCTTTCGCCCAGCCCCGCCCCGCCCAGCCCCACGCAGCCCCGCCCCGCCCCGCCCACCGAACGCAGCGTTCGGTCGCGAACTCAGTGGTCTGCCAGCGCGTTCGCCGTCGAACGCCGCGTTCGGTGGGAAGGGTGCGGGCCCCGGGCGCCGGCCTGCCCGGCACTAGGGTTGGGGCATGCGCCTGGGCGTCATCGACATCGGGTCCAACACGGTCCACCTCCTCGTCGTCGACGCACACCCCGGCGCGCAGCCGCTGCCTGCCTTCTCGCACAAGACCGAGCTGCGCCTCTCGGAGAGCCTCGAGTCCGACGGCCGGGTCAGCGACGCGACGGCCGACCGGCTCGTCGCCTTCATCCGCGAGTGCCTCGACGTCGCGGAGGACCAGGGCGTCAGCGACCTCTTCGCCTTCGCGACGTCGGCGCTGCGCGAGTCGCCGAACGGCGAGGCGATCATCGAGCGCGTGCGCACCGAGACCGGCGTCGAGCTCGAGGCGCTGAGCGGTGCGGACGAGGCGCGGATGACCTTCCTCGCCGTGCGTCGCTGGTTCGGCTGGTCGAGCGGGCGGCTGCTCGTCGTCGACATCGGCGGCGGCTCGCTCGAGCTGGCGAGCGGTCTCGACGAGGAGCCCGACGTGGCCCTCAGCCTGCCCCTCGGCGCCGGACGCCTGACCCGTGAGCGGCTGCCCGGCGACCCGCCCACGGAGGCGGCCGCTCGCGAGCTCCGCTCGCACGTCCGGTCCAGCCTGGCCGAGCAGGTGCGCCCGCTGCTGACGTCCGGCAGCCCCGACCGCGCGGTCGGCACCTCCAAGACGATGCGCTCACTGGCGCGCATCGCCGGTGCCGCGCCGCGCGCCGACGGCCCGTTCGTGCCCCGGACCCTCTCGCGCGACGACCTCCACGCGATCGTCGCCCGCGTCGGGCTCCTCGACACGGCTGCGCGCTCGCAGCTGCCGGGCGTCTCCGAAGGGCGGGCCCGCCAGCTCTACGCCGGGGCGCTCGTCGCCGAGGCCGCGCTCGACCTGCTCCAGGTCGAGCAGCTCGACATCTGCCCGTGGGCCCTGCGTGAGGGCCTCATCCTCCGTCGCCTCGACCACCTCACGTCGTGATGCGGTAGATCGACGGCGCCCGCAGGGACCGGCCCGGGCCCGCCCCGGGTGCGTGGCGCAGAATGGCCGCATGACCATCCGGGTCGGCCTGTCGACCGCCTCGCTCTACCCCGACAACGCGGCGACCGCCTTCGCGACCGCCGCGCGGCTCGGCTACGACGCGATCGAGGTCATGGTCTGGACCGACCCGGTCACCCGGGAGGCCGGGGCGCTGCGGGCGCTGTCGGAGCTGCACGAGCTGCCCATCGTCTCCGTGCACGCGCCGACCCTGCTGCTGACCCAGCGCGTCTGGGGCGCCGACCCATGGGGCAAGGTCGACCGCTCCATCGACCTCGCGCTCGAGGTCGGCGCCGGCACCGTCGTCCTGCACCCTCCCTTCCGCTGGCAGCGGGAGTATGCCGCCGGGTTCGTCGACGGGGTGGCGCGGCGCGAGCGCGAGTCGGGGATCAGGCTCGCGGTGGAGAACATGTACCCCTGGCGCACGGCCCGCCGCGAGGTCATGGCCTACCTCCCGCACTGGGACCCGGTCGGCCAGCCCTACGACAACGTGACGCTCGACCTCTCGCACACCGCGACCGCGGGCTCGGACGCGCTCCTCATGGCGCAGTCGCTCGGGTCCCGGCTCGCGCACCTGCACCTCGCCGACGGCCTCGGCTCCTTCCTCGACGAGCACCTCGTCCCGGGGCGCGGCGCCGAGCCGTGCAGCGACGTGCTCGAGCACCTCGCCGACAGCGGATGGGGCGGCGACGTCGTCGTCGAGGTCTCGACGCGCAAGGTGGGTCGCGACCAGCGCGAGGTCGACCTCGCCGAGGCGCTGGCCTTCGCCCGGCTCGCGCTCGTCCCGACCCGAGGCGCCAGCCGCATCTGACGCCCCCCGAGCCGCAACACACCGAGCAGGTCGCAACTCAGCGGCATCGGATCGCGGTGGGTCGTGACCTGCTCGGTGTGTTGCCTCGCAACGATGGGGTGGTGTGGGCGGCTCAGGCGGTCGTGGGACGCCAGCCGCGGGGGCGCACCGAGACCATGTCGACGCTCGCGTCGGGTCCGGCGTCGATGGCCAGGCGTGCGGCCCGGACGACCGAGGCGACGTCGAGGTAGGAGCCCGAGTCGTACTCCGCGCCCTCGAACTCGACGAGCTCGCGCTGCATGTCGGTGTCGACGCGACCGGGGTGCAGCGAGGTGACGCGGACGCCGTGCTCGCGCTCCTCCTGGCGCAGCACGTCGCTGAAGGCACGCAGGGCGAACTTCGAGGCGCAGTAGGCGCCTGAGGCCGGGGTCGCCGTCAGGCCCGAGCCCGAGTTGACCGTGATGACGAGGCCGTGGGCGCTGCGGAGCGCGGGCAGCAGGGCTCGCGTGATCGCTGCGACGGCGACGACGTTGACCGTCATCGAGTCGAGCCAGTCCTTGACGGGAGCGTCGGCGACGGTCCCGTTGCGCAGGACCCCGGCCGAGTGGACGAGCACGTCGACGCGGGACAGGCGGGGGACGAGGGCCTCGAGGGCGGTCTCGAGCGACCCTCCGGGCGAGCAGTCGGCGAGGTCGGCGACGAGCCCCTCGGCCGACGGGAGCGACGCGACGACGTCGGCGACCGAGTCGGCGCTGCGCCCGCCGACGACGAGGTGGTGCGTGTCGGAGAGGTTCCGCGCCAGGGCGAGCCCGATGCCCCGCGTGCCGCCGGTGACGACGGCGACCGGCCGCCCGTCCAGGTTGGATGCGGGGGTGTCGGACGTGGGCGCAGAGCTCATCCCGCCACCCTACGAGCCCCACGCCCCCACTCGAGGGGCTGGGCGGGGGCGTGACCACGGGGCCACTCGACGGGGTGGGATGCCGCGGAGGTGGGACGACGGGGCCACTCGACGGGGAGGGTGGGTGCGTGCGGGGGGGGGCGGGAGGGCGGCATACGCCGTCCTTGGGCGCGCGCGGGGTCAGGTGAGGCCCAGGGCCTGCGCCTCCTCCCAGAGGTCGTCGCGGACGCGCGGGTGGGCGCAGTTCTCGATGATGTCGTGGCACTGGTCCTTCTCGCTGCGGCCCCACAGCGGCGCGACCCCCAGCTCGGTGACGATGGCGCTCTGCTGGAAGCTCGTCACCGGCTCGTCGAGCAGCGGCACGATCGTCGACACGTCGGCGCGGGGGTGCCACGAGCGCAGCGCGATGAACGACTGGCCGCCGGGGGAGTGCAGGGCGCCGACGATGAAGTCGGTCTGCCCGCCGAAGCCGGAGTGGATCCGGGCGTTGATCCGCGAGGCGTTGGCCTGGCCGAAGAGGTCGACCTCGAGGGCCGTGTTGACCGAGGTCATCTGTCGCTGCGAGGCGATGAGCCCGGGGTCGTTCGTCTTCTCGGTGCGCATCATCCGGACCCGCGGGTTCCCGTCGAGCCAGGCGTAGAGGTCGGTCGAGCCGAAGCTGAACGACGTGACGAGCGGGTGGTCCGGGTCGAGGGCGCCGGCCTCGTCGAGGGCGAGCACCCCGTCGGAGAACATCTCCGTCCACATCCGGATCCCGCGGCGCGAGGTGAGCGCCGAGAGCGTCGCGTCGGGCACCGCGCCGATGCCGAGCTGCATCGTCGCGCCGTCCTTGACCATGGCGGCGACGCGCTCGCCGATGAGACGACTCTCGGGGTCGGGCTCCGTCGCGGCGTGCGAAGGCATGGGCGCGTCGACCTCGACGAGCAGGTCCACGTGCTCGAGAGGCACCTGCGCATCGCCGAACGTGTAGGGCATCTGCGGGTTGACGACGGCCACGACGAGGCCGCCACGAGCGCGGCACGCCTCGAGGGCGGCGGGCAGGACGTTGACCTCGAGGCCCATGCTCACCTGGCCGTTGCGCGGCGGCGCGCAGTGGAGCAGCACGGCGTCCGGCGGGAGGGCCCGGCCGTAGAGCAGCGGTACGAGCGACAGGCGCGACGGCACGTAGCGCAGGCGGGGGTGCCGCCGCATACCGGGCCCGACGAAGCACGTCTCGACGGTCACGCCCTCACGGTCGGGCAGCCCGGCGGGCGCGTTGAGCGCGTGGAGCACGTAGGTCGGCTGCGCCGCGTCGAGCGCCCGGACCGCCTCCCACGGGACCGCCATGTTGCCGCTGACGACGGCACGAGGGTTCTCCGGGAGCGTTCGAAGCCGCTGGGTGAGCTCGTCGATCGTCGCCGTCCGCACTCCCTCATCCTCGCGCAGCGCGCGCCGCGACGAGGGCGTATGCCGTCCGACGTGACCAACGTCGCTCGGCCGGGGAACCCGGCCCCCGCGGGGTCAGCTGGCCTTCTTGGCGGCCGCCTTCTTCGTCGCGGTCTTGGCGGTGGACTTCTTCGCCGTCGTCTTCTTGGCCGCGGCCTTCGTCGTCGTCGCCTTCTTCGTCGCCTTCTTCGCCGTCGACGACGCCGCCTTCTTCGCCGCGCCGTCGTCCGACGAGCCACCCGCGGCAGCACCACCGGACGAGCCGCCGGTCTTGGCGGCCTTGGCCTTGTCGACGCTGCGCTGCAGGGCCGCGAGCAGGTCGACGACCTCGGTCTCCTCACCCTTGGCCTCGGGCGTCTCGGTGATGTCGCCGCCCTCGATCTTCGTCGCGACGAGCTGCGTCACGGCCTCGGCGTAGTCGTCCTCGAACTCGTCGGGCTCGTAGTCGCCCGAGAGCGAGTCGACGAGCGAGGACGCCATGGCGAGCTCCTTGGCCGTCGCGTGCGTCTCCTCCGAGAGCGACTCGAACTCGGGAGCCCGGACCTCGTCGGCCCACAGCAGGGTCTGGAGCACGATGACGCCGTCGCGCACCCGGAGCACCGCGAGGGTCATCCGGGTGCGCACCGAAACGGTGACGAGCGCCATCCGGTCGGCCTTCTCGAGCGCGTCGCGGAGCAGCACGTAGGGCTTGAGGCCGGTCTTGTCGGGCTCGAGGTAGTAGCTCTTGTCGAAGAGCAGCGGGTCGATCTGCTCCGACGGCACGAACTTCTCGATCGAGATCTCCTTCGTCGACCTCGTCGGGAGGCTCTTGAGGTCCTCGTCGGTCAGCACGACCATCTGTCCGTCGG
Source organism: Terrabacter sp. LjRoot27 (assembly GCF_964254175.1). Classification (NCBI taxonomy): domain Bacteria; kingdom Bacillati; phylum Actinomycetota; class Actinomycetes; order Micrococcales; family Intrasporangiaceae; genus Terrabacter; species Terrabacter sp. LjRoot27. The sequence goes on along the minus strand of NZ_CAXUSS020000001.1, from coordinate 3,709,155 downwards.
CGGCCTCGTAGCCCTTGGCGATGTCGGAGTAGGGCACCTCCTCGCCGTCGATCGAGCAGACGCGTTGGTACTTGATGCGGCCGCCGTCCTTCTCGTGGACCTGCCGGAACTGCACGTCGTGGTTCTCCGTCGCCGAAAAGAGTCGGACCGGCACATTGACCAGGCCGAACGACACGGCGCCTTTCCAGATGGCTCGCATGAGAACAAGAATGCACCCATGCGCCCCATGCTCGCGACGCCCACGACGACCATTCCGGTCGGCGACCGCTGGCAGCACGAGGTGAAGTGGGACGGCATGCGGGTCCTGGCCGACGTCGTGGACGGCGAGATGCGCCTCTTCTCCCGCACGGAACGCGACGTCACCGTGGCCTTTCCCGAGCTGCGCGGGCTCGCCGACGAGTACGCCGACATGCTCCTCGACGGCGAGATCGTCTCGATGCGCGACGGCGTGCCGTCGTTCGCCGCGATGGCCGAGCGCTTCCACGTCACCGACGCGCGCCGGGCCGCGATGCTCGCCGAGGCGGCCCCCGTCACGTTGATGACCTTCGACCTGCTGCGGCTCTACGGCGTCGACCTCATGCCGCGCACGTGGACCGACCGGCGCGCCACGCTCGAGCGCCTCGAGCTCTCGGCCGCGCGCTGGCAGACGCCGCCGACGTTCGCCGACGGGGTGACGCTCCACGCCGCCACGAAGGAGCAGGGCCTCGAGGGCATCGTCTCCAAGCGCGTCGACTCCGTCTACGTCCCCGGACTCCGGTCGCCCTACTGGCTCAAGTCGCCCCACCGCGGCACCGTCTCCGTCGTCATCGGCGGGTGGCGGCCGGAGGCCACGGGCACCGTCTCCAGCCGCCTCGGTGCTGTCCTCGTCGGCGTCCCCGGGCCGGGCGGCCTGCGCTATCTGGGGCGCGTCGGCTCCGGCCTCGCCGGCAAGACGGGGCAGGCCCTGATGCGAGACCTGCAGACCCTCACGTCAGCCGAGTCGCCTTTTGCCACAGAGGTTCCCGCCGAGGACGCGAACGGCGCGACGTGGGTGCACCCGGTCCTCGTCGCCGACGTGCAGTCGCTGGGACTCAGCGGTCAGGGCAGCCTGCGCCAGCCGGCATACAAGGGCCTGCGCAGCGACCTCACGCCCGGTGACGTCGACGACCACGGGGACGGTGAGTGATGGCCTACCAACCGACCAAGGTCACGGTCGAGGTCGACGGCCGCCGGATGAAGCTGTCGAGCCTCGAGAAGGTGATGTACCCGAAGGCCGGCACGACCAAGGCCCAGGTCATCGACTACTACGCGCGCATCGCGCCCGTGATCCTCCCGCACCTGCGCGACCGCGCCGTGACGCGGATTCGCTTCCCGCACGGTGTCGGTGACATGCAGTTCTTCGAGAAGAACATCCCCGCGGGCACGCCGTCGTGGATCCGGCGGGCGGGACGCGACCCCGTCTTCCCGCTCATCGACGACCTCGCCGGGCTGACCTTCTTCGCCAACCTCAACTCGCTCGAGCTGCACGTGCACCAGTGGCGCTACGAGGGGGAGGGGCGCGACGCCGTGCCGCTGAATCCCGACCGGCTCGTCATCGACCTCGACCCCGGTCCCGGCACCGGCCTGCCCGAGTGCGCCCGCGTCGCGCTCGTCGTGCGCGAACGCCTCGGCCGCATCGGGCTCGACACGATCCCGGTGACCAGTGGCAGCAAGGGACTCCAGCTGTATGCCGTCCTGCCCGGCGCGCACACGAGCGACGAGATCCGCGACACCGTCCAGCAGCTCGCGCAGGAGCTGACCAAGGCCCACCCGGACCTCATCGTGTGGAAGATGGCCAAGGAGCTGCGGCCGGGCAAGATCTTCCTCGACTGGAGCCAGAACGTCGCCGCCAAGACGACGGTCTGCCCCTACTCGCTGCGCGGGCGCGACCGTCCGACGGTCGCGGCACCGCGCTCGTGGGACGAGATCGAGTCGGGTGCCGAGGGAGGCGAGCTCGTGCAGCTGACGGCCGACGAGGTGCTCGACCGGGTGGCGCGCGACGGTGACCTGGCCGCGGAGATCACCGGCTGAGCGTTGCGGTGAGGGAGATGCGCGGTGTGGCGCTGAGGCGGGGGGTGGGGCGGTGTCGCCGCACGAGGACGCGACGGCATGCGTCCCCATGGCGCGCGAGAGGGCCCGGCACGTGGAGTGCCGGGCCCTCTGGCTGCGCCGCTGACCGCGGTCAGTGCGCCTTGTCGTAGGCCGCCTGGACGTCGGCCGAGATGCGGCCCCGGTCCGAGACGGTGTGGCCGTTGGCGCGGGCCCACTCGCGGACCGCGCCGAGGTCGCCCCGCTTGGCCGAGCCGGCACCCGCGCGACGACGCGAGGCGGCCTTGGCCGAACCCGCCCGACGTGCGTGACCGGTCCACGTCGCGAGGTCGTCGCGAAGCTTGCGGGCGTTCTTGTCGGACAGGTCGATCTCATAGGTGACGCCATCGAGGGCGAAGGTCACCGTCTCGGCAGCCTTTCCACCGTCGATGTCATCGATCAACACCACTTCGACACGCTGAGCCATGTTTCTCCATCTGAAGTTTGTTCGTTATTCGGAGGGGATTCCGCGAATACGCGACTCGCGGGCAGGATCAATTTAGCGCGAAGAACCCGCACATGCATTTCCATCCAAAACAATGGCTCCGCTCGAGTCCTGAAAGAGATGTGCCCTCGCGTGCTGGAATGACGGAAAGGCCGTGTTTTTGCCGTGGCGAGCCCTTTGTCGACGCTCGGCCCGCAGACGCTCAGCGCTCTTTCGTCGGAGCGGCGTCGGCGCTCGGCGCCGCCGCCGTCGACGGGTCCGTCGCGGCAGCCTCGCGACGGTCGTGCTCGGCCTCCCACCGCGCCTGGGCGAGGCGCTCGCGACGGTCTCCCTCGAGGATGCTCTTGATGACGAAGTAGAAGAGCGCGCCCACGCCGATCGTCGGGACGATGGCGAGCACATAGGGCATGACCGATTCCATGCCGACATTTTCTCACGGAGCCACGGCCACCCCTCACGAGTGCTGTCGCACCCCCGCCGTACGGTCGTGCCATGGCTACGAGGACGACGACCCGACGCACGCCCGGCTTCCGCTGCGGTGAGTGCGGGTGGACCACCGCCAAGTGGGTCGGACGCTGCGGCGAGTGCCAGGCGTGGGGCACGGTGGCCGAGACGGGCGCGCCCACGGCCGCCCGCACCACCGCGGCCTCCGTCGTCACCCCCGCGCTGCGCATCGCCGACGTCGACGTGACTCGTGCGGCCGCCCGACCGACCGGCGTGGCGGAGTTCGACCGCGTCCTCGGCGGCGGTCTCGTGCCCGGTGGCGTCGTCCTCGTCGCCGGTGAGCCCGGCGTCGGCAAGTCGACCCTGCTGCTCGACGTCGCCGCCCGCGCGGCCAGGTCGGGGTCCGAGGTCCTCTACATCAGCGGCGAGGAGTCGGCCGCGCAGGTGCGCACCCGCGCCGAGCGCATCTCGGCGATGGCCGACACGCTCTACCTCGCCGCCGAGACCGACCTCGCGACCGTGCTCGGCCACGTCGAGGCGCGCTCGCCCGGTCTGCTCGTCGTCGACTCGGTCCAGACCATCGCGAGTGCCGACGTCGAGGGCCAGGCCGGCAACGTCTCGCAGGTCCGCGAGGTGGCCGGCGCCCTCATCGCGGCGGCCAAGGCGCGCGGCATCGCCGTGCTCCTCGTCGGCCACGTGACCAAGGACGGCTCGATCGCCGGGCCCCGCGTCCTCGAGCACCTCGTCGACGTCGTCATCCAGTTCGAGGGCGACCGGCACTCGCGGCTGCGTCTCGTGCGCGCCGTCAAGAACCGCTTCGGCCCCACCGACGAGGTCGGCTGCTTCGACCTGTCCGACGTCGGCATCACCGGGCTGGCCGACCCGAGCGGGCTCTTCCTGTCGACGCGCGACCACGCGGTGCCGGGCACCTGCGTCACCGTGACGCTCGAGGGCCGCCGGCCGCTCGTCGCCGAGGTGCAGGCGCTCGTCGCACCGTCCACGCTGCCGTCGCCGCGACGCACGTCGAGCGGTCTCGACGCCTCGCGGCTCGCGATGATCATCGCCGTCCTCGACAAGCGGGCCGGGGCGCCGGTCGGGTCACGCGACATCTTCGCGGCCACCGTCGGAGGGGTGCGCATCACCGAGCCCGCCGCCGACCTCGCCATCGTCTGCGCCGTCGCGTCGTCCGTCATCGACAAGCCGCTCGCCAGCGACGTCGTCGCCTTCGGGGAGGTCGGGCTGGCCGGCGAGGTGCGACGCGTCACCGGTCTCGACCGCCGTCTCGCCGAGGCGGCCCGGCTCGGTTTCCGCCATGCCCTCGTGCCTGCGGGCAGCCTCTCCGACTCCTCCGTGCCCGCCGGGATCCGCGCCGTCGAGGTCGCCGACGTCCCGCGGGCCATCGAGGCGATGGGACGCCTCGCCGGTGGACGGTCAACGAGCGCCCCGGCCGTCGGCACCGTCTAGACTGCGATCGACCGGGGTGGACGCGCTCGGCGCCCCCATTGCGAACAGGGAAGTGATGGACCGGAACGACGAGCTGCTGCTGCGTGCGGCCCTCGCCGCCGTGGCACCCGGAACGGAGCTGCGCGACAGCCTCGAACGCATCCTCCGTGGACGCACCGGAGCCCTCATCGTGCTCGGCTTCGACCGCGTCGTCGACTCGATCTGCACCGGCGGCTTCGTGCTCGACATGGAGTTCTCGGCGACGCGCGTGCGCGAGCTCTGCAAGATGGACGGCGCCGTCGTGCTCGACCGTGAGGGCACCCGCATCCTGCGCGCCGCGACCCAGCTCGTGCCCGACTCCCGCATCGAGACCACCGAGTCCGGCACCCGCCACCGCACGGCCGAGCGGGTCGCCAAGCAGACCGGCTTCCCGGTCATCTCCGTCAGCCAGTCGATGGGCGTCGTCGCGCTCTACGTCGGCGACCTCCGGCACGTCATCGAGGGCTCGCCCACGACCCTCTCGCGCGCCGACCAGGCCCTGCAGACCCTCGAGCGCTACAAGGCCCGCCTCGACGAGGTCACCGGCACCCTGTCCGCGCTCGAGATCGAGGACCTCGTCACCATCCGCGACGTCACGGCGGTGCTCCAGCGCCTCGAGATGGTGCGGCGCATCTCGGCCGAGATCCAGGACTACGTCGTCGAGCTCGGCACCGACGGCCGCCTCCTGAGCCTGCAGCTCGAGGAGCTCGTCGGCGGCCTCGGCAACGACCGCGAGCTCGTCATCCGGGACTACCTGCCGGCGACGAAGTCGGGGCTCACCCTCGGTGACGCGCTCGCCAACCTCCAGGCCCTCAACTCCGTCGAGCTGCTCGACCTCGCCGCGGGTGCCCGCGCCGTCGGCTTCTCGGTCGTCGGCGACAGCCTCGATGCCCCCGTGTCTCCGCAGGGCTACCGCCTCCTGACCAAGGTGCCGCGACTGCCCACCGCGATCGTCGACCGCCTCGTGTCGCACTTCGAGTCGCTCCAGCGCCTGCTCGCCGCCGGCATCGAGGACCTCATGCTCGTCGAGGGCGTCGGCGAGGGTCGCGCCCGCGCCGTGCGCGAGGGACTGTCGCGGCTCGCCGAGTCGAGCATCCTCGAGCGCTACGTCTGACCGGCTCCGCCGCCGTCTCCTGCCGTATGCCGTCCCGCGAGGTCCCGCTGTCGCTGCTCCACGAGCGCGTCAACGCCTGGTACGCCGAGGCCGGGCGCAAGGAGCTGCCGTGGCGGGCACCCGACGCCAGCCCCTGGGGTGTCTTCCTCTCCGAGGTGATGTCGCAGCAGACCCCGCTGGCCCGGGTCGAGCCGATCTGGCGCGAGTGGATGGAGCGGTGGCCGACCCCGGCCGACCTCGCGGCCGCTGCACCGGGAGAGGCGGTGCGCGCCTGGGGACGGCTCGGCTACCCCCGGCGGGCCCTCCGGCTGCACGAGGCGGCACGCGTCATGGTCGAGCGTCACGGCGGCGAGGTGCCGGACACCCCCGAGGGGCTGCTGGCGCTGCCGGGGGTCGGCGCCTACACGGCTGCGGCGGTGTCGTGCTTCGCCTTCGGCATCCCCGAGGTCGTCGTCGACACCAACGTCCGGCGCGTGCTGGCCCGCACCGTCGAGGGCAAGGCCTTCCCGAACCTCACGCTCAACCGGGCCGAGGCTCGGCTCGCCGCCGACTCGATGCCGACCGACGAGGCGACGGCGAACACGTGGAACGTCGCCGTCATGGAGCTCGGAGCCCTCGTCTGCGTCGCCCGGGGTCCGCGCTGCGACGAGTGCCCCGTCGCCGACCTGTGCGCCTGGAACCTGGCCGGTCGGCCGGCCTACGACGGACCGCCGCGGCGGGGCCAGTCCTGGCACGGCACCGACCGTCAGGTCCGCGGTGAGCTCCTGCGCCGGCTGCGCGAGGCCCACGCGGCACTGCCGCTCACCCGCCTCGAGGACTCCGCCGACGACCGGGACCAGGTGATGCGCTGCCTCGACTCGCTCGTCGCCGACGGACTCGTGGAGCCCTTGTCGCGCAAGCGGTTCCGCCTCCCCGCCTGACCACCGTCCGCGCCTGACCACCGTCCCCGTCGAGTGAGCGCGCAACCCCACTCGCGTGAGCGCGCAACCCCACTCGAGTGGTCCCTCCGTCCCACGGGCCCCACCCGTCGATGCCTTCCCATCGTCGAGTGGCCCCGTGTCCCCAGCACGGGTGTGACGTGTGGGACCGAGCGGCCACTCGAACGGCACGGGGCGTTCCCTGGACTGGGGTGGGGGGCTCGCTCGTGTGGGGCGGGGCGCGCTTGGGTCAGACGTTGCCGAGGACGGAGCGCACGTCGATGGCGATCACCACGCGCTCGGGGTTGGGGCGAGGCTCGCGGTAGCGGGCGGCATACCTCTGCTCGGCGTCGGCGACCGAGGCCGGGTCGTCGAGGACGCGGGCGGTGCCCTGGAGCGAGAGCCAGTGGCGCCCGTCGACCTGGCACAGCACGGCCGCGCACCCGGCGAGCGCGTTGCGGGCCTTGCGGCTGCCGCGGCTGGTGATGACGCGCGCGACCGACGTCGCCGGGTCCCACGTGAAGCCGACCGGCACGACGTGGGGCGAGCCGTCGGGTCGGAGCGTCGTCAACGTCGCGAGGTGACGCACCGACATGAACTCGAGGGCCTCGGGCGAGAGGTCGCGGGGAAGGGTGGCCACCTGCGACAGACTACGAGAGCCCGGCATGTCGCCACGCATCCCGTTGATCATGGGCCGGCTCGTCGGTAGCGTGGCCCCTTGTGCCTGCCCTCGTCCGTGCGTCGTGAAGACCTTCTGGCTGCTCGTCCGAGCCGGCTTCAGGAGGCACTCGACGTACCGGTTGGCCCTTCTCGCCGGGATGACGACGAACTCCGTCTTCGGCTTCATCCGCGCCTCGATCCTGCTCGCGGCGCTGGCGTCGGCCGGCACGGCCATCGGCGGCTACGACGCCCCGACGACCATCGCGTTCGTCTGGTGGGGCCAGGCGCTGCTCGGCACGGTCAACCTCTGGGGCTTCGCCGAGGTCAAGGACCGAGTGCGCACTGGTGACATCGCGGTCGACTTCCTGAGGCCGGTCGACCCGCAGCTTGCCTATCTCGCAGGCGATCTCGGGCGCGCAGGCATCAACCTCGTCGGCCGCGGGGTCCCCGCGCTGCTGCTCGGTGCCCTCCTCTTCGACATGGCGTGGCCGCCCTCGCCCGTCAGCTGGGCTGCGGGGGCCGTGTCGGTCGTCCTCGCCGTGGTCGTCGCCTTCTCCGGGAACTTCGTCATCAACCTGCTCGCGTTCTGGCTCGTCGAGATCCGGGGCATCACGCTGCTGTGGATGATCACCGGCGGCCTGCTCTGCGGTCTCTACCTGCCCGTGCCGTGGTTCCCGGACTGGCTGCGGACCATCGCCAACTGGTCGCCCTTCCCGTCGATGCTGCAGAACCCCATCGACATCCTCGCCGGACGCGTCGTCGGTGCCGACATCGCGTCGGCCGTCGGGGTGCAGGTCTTCTGGGCCGCTGTGCTGCTCGTCCTCGGCCAGGTCGTGCTGCGCGCCGGCCGCCGTCGTCTGGAGGTGCAGGGTGGCTGACGTGACCCTCGCCCAGCGGCTGCGCCCCTACCGGGTGCTGCTCGCGTCCCGAGCCCGGGCCCAGATGCAGTACCGCGCATCCTTCGTCACCGACATCCTCGGCACGGTCGGCGTCGGTCTCGCGGAGTTCGCCGAGGTGTGGGTGATCTTCCACAACGTCGACGTGCTCGGCGGTCTCGACTTCACGGCTGCGCTGCTCGTCTTCGCCCTGTCCAACCTCGCGTTCTCGCTCGCCGACATGTTCGTCGGTCACCTCGACCAGCTGCCGCGCTACATCCGGGCCGGCCAGGTCGACGCGTTCTACGTGCGTCCGCTGCCGCTGCTCGCCCAGCTCATGACGAGCGACCTGTCCCTGCGGAGGGTCGGTCGGCTGTCCGTGGCACTGGTCGCCCTCGGCGTCGCCCTGACGACCGCCGACATCGCCTGGTCACCGGCGACCGTGGCGCTCATCGTGCTGACCGTGGTGAGCGGCACCGCGATCTTCTCGGCCCTGTTCACGGCCGCGGGCGGCCTCCAGTTCTTCCTCGTCGACGGTGCGGAGTTCACCAACGCCTTCACCTATGGCGGGTCCTACAGCGCCCAGCAGAGCCAGCAGGTCTTCCCCGACCCGCTCCGGATCTTCTGGACGTTCGTCGTGCCGACGGCCTTCGTCGCCTACATCCCGGCCGTCGCGATCCTCGACCTGAAGGACCCCCTCGCACCCACCTGGCTCGCGTGGCTCACCCCCGTGGCCGGGCTGCTGGCCTGGGGCATCGCCGCGACGTGCTGGCGACTCGGCACCCGTCACTACCAAGGAGCAGGCGGATGAGCATCATCGAGACGCGCGACCTCGTGCGCGACTTCAAGAAGACGCGTGCCGTCGACCGGATGACCTTCTCGGTCGAGCCCGGCGAGGCGGTCGGCTACATCGGGGCCAACGGCGCCGGCAAGTCGACGACGATCAAGATGCTGACCGGCATCCTCAAGCCGACCTCCGGTCACGTGCGCACGTGCGGGCTCGACCCGATGCGCCAGCGGGTCGAGGTCGCACGCCGCGTCGGGGTCGTCTTCGGCCAGCGCTCGCAGCTGTGGTGGGACCTGCCGCTCCGCGACTCCTTCGCGATCCTCGGGGCGATCCACCGGATGGACGAGGCGGCGACGAGGGCGCGCACCGAGCTGCTCGTCGAGCAGCTCGAGATGGGTCCGCAGCTCGGCACGGCGGTGCGGTCGCTGTCGCTCGGCCAGCGGATGCGCGCTGAGATCGCCGCGGCGCTGCTGCACTCGCCGGAGCTGCTCGTGCTCGACGAGCCGACGATCGGCCTCGACGTCCTCTCGAAGCAGCGACTGCGCGAGTTCCTCGTCGCCGAGCGTCGCGAGCAGGGCACGACGCTGCTCCTCACGACGCACGACATGGGCGACATCGAGCGGCTCTGCGACCGGGTCCTCGTCGTCGACCACGGCCGGCTCGCCTTCGACGGCACGCTCACCGGTCTCGCCGGCACGGTCGGCGCGCAGCGCATCCTCGTCATCGACCTCGCGCAGCCGACGCCCGACCTCAGCGGCGTCCCGGGAGCGACCCTCGTCGAGAGCGAGTCCGACGGCCTGCGCCAGCGGCTCTCCTTCGACGCCGAGGCGACGACGGTCGCGGCCGTGCTCGCCCACGTCTCGTCGCGCCACGAGGTGCGCGACCTGACGATCGAGGAGCCCGACATCGAGGACGTCGTGCGGCGCATCTACGCCGCCTCCGGCCGAGCCTGACGCGCCCACTCCCTCCGCCGTCGAGTGGCCCCATGACCTCACGCGCCCCAGGGCGTATGCCGTCCCACCCGTCGAGTGGCCTCGTGACCTCACGAGTCACCCGGCCGTATGCGGTCCCGGCTCGTCGAGTGGCCCCGTGACCTCAGGTGCCACGTCCTTCGTGTGACGGGTGGGGCGGGGTGGCCACTCGAGTGAGGTCGAGGCGTCCCGGCGGGGTGCTCGAGCGCCGCTCCGACCGTCGAAAGGCCACGAACCGGGACCCGGTTCGTGGCCTTTCGACGGTTCAGGAGGCGGGGTCAGAGGGTGCGGAGCATCCGCGTGTTGCCGAGGGTGTTGGGCTTGACCCGCTCGAGGTCGAGGAACTCGGCGACGCCCTCGTCGTAGGAGCGCAGCAGCTCGGCGTAGACGTCCATCGGGACGGCCTGGCCCTCGATGACCTCGAAGCCGTGCCGGACGAAGAAGTCCGTCTCGAAGGTCAGGCAGAAGAGCCGCTCGACGCCGATCTCGCGCGCGTCCTCGACGAGCGCCTCGAGCAGGCGCCCTCCGAGGCCGGTCCCGAGCTGGTCGGGCGCCACGGCGAGGGTGCGGATCTCGGCGAGGTCCTCCCACATGACGTGGAGGGCGCCGCAGCCGACGACGCGTCCGTCGAGGTCGGCGACGCGGAACTCCTGGAGGCTCTCGAAGTAGGTCACCGCCTCCTTGCTGACGAGCACCCGCCGCTCGGCCAGCGGCGCCACGAGGGCCCGGATGGCGCGGACGTCGGAGGTGCGCGCCCGCCGGATGACGGGCGTCCCGCCGCTCACGAGAGGTTCCCGTCGCGGAACTCGGCGAAGAGGCCACGGGCCTGCCTGCCGAGGACGACGATCGACTGCTGGTCCGCCCAGCCGAACGCCCCCTGGGCGACACCCCGGCCGACCTTGAGCGGGCTCAGCTGGTGCAGGCCCGCGGTGAAGGTGAGGATCTGCTCGGCTGAGAGGTTGCTCCGACCGACCTTGCTGAAGCTCGACAGCGCCGACGGGATGGCGATCGGCCCGGCGAGCTTGGCCTTGATCGCGGCGGCGAGGATGACCTCGCCCTGGTGGCGTGACCTGCCGAAGTCACCGTCGGGCAGGGTCTTGCGCTCCCGGGCATAGGCGAGGGCCTCGGCACCGGACAGGGTCTGGGCGCCGGCCTTGATGACGAGGTTCTTGGCGTGCGAGGCGACGACGGTCTTGGGGATGACGATGGGGATCCCGCCCTGGTCGTCGACGATCTTCTTGAAACCGCTGAACCCGAGCACGACATAGCCCTCGACGGGCAGGCCGGTCACGGACCTGACGGTGCTCACCTGGGCGCGGGGGCCGCCGAACACCATGGCGGAGTTGATCTTGCCCTTGCCGCCGGTCGACAGCGGGACCCACAGGTCGCGGGCCATGCCCATGACGCCGCCGCCACCCGACCCGTCGATGCCGATGACCTGGAGCACGTCGGCGCGGGTGCCCTCGAGGGGCTGTCCCTTCCGGGCGTCCGACCCGATGGCGAGGACCCAGCGCGGGCCACCGCCGAGGCTCGGTTTCGCGACGCCGAGCGACGGCCACCAGCCACCCACGACCTTCCACGTCGGCCCGACGGCGAGCGTCACGTCGTCGCCTGCGGTGACGACGGCGACGGGCGTGCCCATCCACGACCCGACCTTCGCCGTGGCGTCGACGGGTCCCGCCGCCTTGGTGCGCGCCTTGAGCGCAGCCGCGGCGGAGGGGGAGGACGTACGCGTGAGGTCGCCTCCGGCATACACGGTCCCGACGAGCGCGGCGAGCGGTGCCGGCGCTCCGGTGACCCGGACCCCGTCGGTCGGGGAGACCGATCCCGCACTGCTGGAGGGGGCTGAACCCGACGGCGAGCCGGACGGCGTCGGTGCCTCGGACGTGCAGGCACCGAGGGCCGCCACCACGAGCACTGCGGCCGTGGCGGAGCGGGTGCGCGGGCTGCCGAGGATCACGCTGCAACCCTAGAGGACCGGTCGTGCGGCCAACCGGACGCCCGGCAGGTGGTCCGGGTGGCGCAGCAGAGCAGCCCCGACGCTCGCGCGTCGGGGCTGCTCGTCGTCCACGGGCCGGGCAGGTCGCCCGCCCGCGTCAGCGGTACTGGATGTCGTGCAGGCGGATGTTCGTGCACTGCATGGTGATGGACTTGTCGACGTACCAGGGCGCCTGGTCCTCCCAGCGCGACCAGCGCAGTCCGTCGGGGCAGGCCACGACGATGCGGTACTGGGTGCCCGGGGCGCTCGGGTAGCAGTGGACGGTGACGGAGTTGCCGCCCTGGACGACGACGCAGTCGCCGGCGGAGGCGCTCGTCGGAGTGGCGACCGCGAGTCCGGCCGCGGCGACGCCGGCGCAGGCCAGCGAGATGAGCATCTTCTTCACAAAGTTCCCCTATCTGTGTGAGTGGCCGGCGTGGTGCCGGCCGCGCGTGCCCGAGGTGACCCGAGCAGCGCTACGACGGCAGCATGTTCGATGCGGTCTCGCTCCTGCTCGGTTCTGCACCTTCCTGCAACGGCCGCGTCCAGGGTCAGGACGACACCCGGGCCGCCGTCCGGACGAGGGACCGCGAGGCGAGCACCGAGGCGAGCACGACGGCGCCGGCGACGGCCGACGTGACGACGAATCGCACGACGAGGCCGCTGTCGAGGGCGCTCGTGAACGGCAGCATGAGCACGAGGACGAAGCCCGCAGCCAGGGCGATCGTCATCGTCAGCGGCAAGGCCACCTCGAGCGCGCGGGCCCGGTGCAGCGACCGCTCGCTCGTGCCCGCGAGGGCCAGGGAGCGGTACTGCTCCCGCTGGTCGAGCACCCGAGCGGCCTGGACGACACCGGTCGACGTCGCGCCCACGATGGTGATGATGACGAGGGTGACGAGGGCGCCCGTGCCGAGGTCGTCGGCGAGGTAGCGCTCGAGCGGGGTCGTCGGGTCCTCGACCTGCGCGAGGCTCGTGAAGCCCACGACGACGACGGCGAGGCCGAGGGCGCCCACCGCCCGCCACGTGCTCTTCGGGTCGTCGGCGATGCGCCGAGCCGCGAGCAGCGTCGCGGCGGTCGGGGCCAGCCGGGCCGCGACGCGGCCGGCGACCATGACGACCCAGGGCCCGACCGCGTTGACGGCGAGGATCATGGCGCCGAGCACGAGCACGATCGTCATCCGCTGCGGCTCCTTCATCGGGGTGATGACGAGGACCCACGCGGCGCCGGCGGCCAGCGCGACGAGCACCCGCAGGACGCTGAGGCGCTTCGGGCTCGTGCGGGCCGCGACACCGAGCGGGCTGATCGCCACCCGCGCGAGGCTCGACGCCCCGGACACGACCGCCACGACGACGACGGCGGCGACCACGGCGAGCGTCTGCCACAGCGGGAGCACGAGCTCGCTCAGCTCGAACGGGCGGCCCTGGAAGCTGAGCCGGGCCACGAGGGGCAGCGCCGCGAGGTAGACGACGACACCGGTCAGCGCGCCGACGACGGCCTGGGCCGCAGCCTCGGCCAGGGTCATGAGGGTGACCTGCCCCGACGTGGCCCCGGCGAGCCGCAGCGCGGCCAGACGCTGGTCGCGCCGCGCGATGGCGAGACGCGCCGCGACCCCGCCGAGGGTGAGGATCGGGATGACCATGCAGGTCGTCGCGATCCAGGCGAGCGTCACGTAGAGGTTGCCGAGCGCCGCTTCTTCGGTCAGCCGACCCTCGAGCCCTCCGGGCGGGAGCGGGTTGCGTGCCTCGAACGCGCGCAGCCCCGCGACGCAGACGAGCAGTGCCGCCGTCGACACGGCGAACGAGACGACCGCGAGGATCCCGGGCACCCGGTTGTCCGCGGCGCCCGCGCGACGCAGGCGCCACCACAGCACCGTCGCGGACCTCACCGGACCACCGCCGTGGGTGCCTGCACCGGGCCGGCGTGGCGCTGGTCGGCCGCGGCGTCGGCGGCGGCGTCGGCGTCGGCGTCGGCGTCGGCGTCGGCGTCGGCGCTGGCCGCGATCCGGCCGTCGCGGACCCGGACGATGCCGTGGCACCACCGGGCGACGTTCTCGTCGTGGGTCACGACGACGAGCGAGGCGCCGGTGTGGGCCGCGAGCTGCGTGAGGTGGTGCATCACCTCGGCGCTCGTCGTCTGGTCGAGCGCACCGGTCGGCTCGTCGGCGAAGACGACACCGGGGCGGGCCACGAGCGCGCGGGCGATGGCGACGCGCTGCGCCTGGCCGCCCGAGAGCTCACCGGGACGGCGCTTCTCCAGCCCCGACAGGCCGAGCGGGGGGAAGAGCGTGGCTGCCCGAGCCGTCGCCTCCGAGCGCCTGACGCCCCCGAGCATGAGCGGCAGGGCGACGTTCTCGATCGCCGGCAGCTCGGGCAGCAGCATGCCCTGCTGGAAGACGAAGCCGAAGTCCTCACGACGCAGCACGGTGCGCTCGCGGTCCGACATCCGCGCGATGTCCCGGCCGCGCCACAGCACCTGGCCGCCGGTGGGTCGCAGGATGCCGGCGAGGACGTGCAGCAGCGTCGTCTTGCCCGAGCCCGACGGGCCCATGACGGCCAGGCTCTCGCCGCCGCGGATCGTCAGGTCGACGCCGCCGAGGGCGGGAGGCCCGGCGGACGCCCCGGAGCGGCCGTAGGTCATGACGACGTCCCGGGCGACGAGGTCGCGCGCCGGGTCGGCCGACGCCGCAAGCGGCGGACGCGTGGGAGCGACGGCGGCAACCGGGGCGACGGGCGCGGCGGGGGAGGCGGGGGAGGCGGCGGGGGAGGCGGGGGGAGAGGCGAGGCGCTCAGGCGCGCCGGCCGGCATACGGGCTGGGTCGTAGTAGCTCATGGACCCACCCTCGCCGCGGCGGGCCGGGTCGCACATCGGGCCGTGGTCGCCTCCCGGGCTGGGCGGCATACGACCCCGGTATGACGGCTGGGACGAGGGCGTACGACGAAGGGGCCGGGGACGTGATGTCCCCGGCCCCTTCGGCCGTGCTGGTGGATCGCCGGGGTCAGCGCTCCGTGCCGGTCAGCCCCGCGTCGGGGTAGACCTGGTCGTCGGGCACGGGCGGTCCGGCCGTGATGTTGACCCCGAGCGCCTCGTCGAGGGCCGCGCCCTCGGGAAGCTCCGGGAGGTCGTCGGCCGGTCGGCGTGCGGCGTCCGGGTGGGCCATGTCGGAGAAGGTGAACTTCTCCTCCTTGCCCTCGCCCTCCGTGTCGATCCGGATGTACTGGCCGGAGCCGAACTCGGCGAAGAGGATCTTCTCGGACAGGGCGTCCTCGATCTCGCGCTGGATGGTGCGGCGCAGCGGGCGCGCACCGAGCACGGGGTCGTAGCCCTTCTTGGCGAGCAGGTCCTTGGCCGCGGGCGTGAGCTCGATGCCCATGTCCTTGTCCTTGAGCCGCTTGTCGAGCTTGGCGATCTCGAGGTCGACGATCTGCGTGATCTCTGCCCGGTTGAGGTGCGGGAACACGATGGTGTCGTCGACACGGTTGAGGAACTCGGGCCGGAAGTGCTGCTTGAGCTCGTCGGTGACCTTCGCCTTCATCCGCTCGTAGTCCGAACGGCTGTCGGGTCCGGCCGAGAAGCCCATGTTGGCCTTGGAGATGTCCCTCGTGCCGAGGTTGGTCGTCATGATGATGACGGTGTTCTTGAAGTCGACCATCCGACCCTGCGAGTCGGTGAGGCGGCCGTCCTCGAGCACCTGCAGCAGCGAGTTGAAGATCTCCGGGTGGGCCTTCTCGACCTCGTCGAAGAGCACGACGGAGAACGGCTTGCGGCGCACCTTCTCGGTGAGCTGGCCGCCCTCCTCGTAACCGACGTAGCCGGGGGGCGAACCGAAGAGACGGCTCACCGTGTGCTTCTCGGAGTACTCGGACATGTCGAGCTGGATCAGCGCGTCCTCGCTGCCGAAGAGGAACTCGGCGAGCGTCTTGGCGAGCTCGGTCTTACCGACACCGGTGGGGCCGGCGAAGATGAACGAGCCACCGGGGCGGCGCGGGTCCTTCAGGCCTGCACGGGTGCGGCGGATCGCCTGGGACAGCGCCTTGACGGCGTCGTCCATGCCGACGATGCGCTTGTGCAGCTCGTCCTCCATGTGGAGCAGGCGGCTGGACTCCTCCTCGGTCAGCTTGAACACCGGGATGCCGGTGCTCGCAGCCAGGACCTCGGCGATGAGCTCCTCGTCGACCTCGGCCACGACGTCCATGTCGCCCGACTTCCACTGGGCCTCACGGGCGGCCTTCTCCTGGCGCAGGCGCTTCTCGTCGTCGCGGACGCGGGCCGCACGCTCGAAGTCCTGGCCGTCGATGGCCGACTCCTTCTCGCGCACGAGCGCGGCGATCTTCTCGTCGAACTCACGCAGGTCCGGCGGAGCCGTCATCCGGCGGATGCGCAGTCGCGCGCCGGCCTCGTCGATGAGGTCGATGGCCTTGTCGGGCAGGAAGCGGTCGTTGACGTAGCGGTCGGCCATGTTGGCGGCCGCGACGAGCGCGCCGTCGGTGATCGTCACGCGGTGGTGGGCCTCGTAGCGGTCACGCAGACCCTTGAGGATCTCGATGGCGTGCGGCAGCGTCGGCTCCTGCACCTGGATCGGCTGGAAGCGCCGCTCGAGGGCCGAGTCCTTCTCGATGTGCTTGCGGTACTCGTCGAGCGTCGTCGCACCGATCGTCTGCAGCTCGCCACGGGCGAGCATCGGCTTGAGGATCGACGCGGCGTCGATGGCGCCCTCGGCGGCACCCGCACCGACGAGCGTGTGGATCTCGTCGATGAAGATGATGATGTCGCCGCGGGTGCGGATCTCCTTGAGGACCTTCTTGAGCCGCTCCTCGAAGTCACCGCGGTAGCGGCTGCCGGCCACGAGCGAGCCGAGGTCGAGGGTGTAGAGCTGCTTGTCCTTGAGCGTCTCGGGCACCTCGCCCTTGACGATGTCCTGGGCGAGACCCTCGACGACGGCGGTCTTGCCGACGCCGGGCTCGCCGATGAGGACGGGGTTGTTCTTGGTGCGGCGGCTCAGCACCTGCATGACCCGCTCGATCTCCTTCTCACGTCCGATGACCGGGTCGAGCTTGCCCTCGCGGGCAGCCTGCGTGAGGTTGCGACCGAACTGGTCGAGGACGAGGGAGCCCGCGGGCGTGCCCTCGGCCTGGCTCTGGCCGACGCCGGCGCCGGCCTTCTCGCCGCTCTGCCCGCCCTGGTAGCCGGAGAGCAGCTGGATGACCTGCTGACGGACCTTGTTGAGCTCCGCGCCGAGCTTGACGAGGACCTGGGCGGCGACGCCCTCGCCCTCGCGGATCAGGCCGAGCAGGATGTGCTCGGTGCCGATGTAGCTGTGGCCGAGCTGGAGAGCCTCGCGGAGCGAGTACTCGAGGACCTTCTTCGCGCGGGGCGTGAAGGGGATGTGGCCGGTCGGGGCCTGCTGCCCCTGGCCGATGATCTCCTGGACCTGGGCCCGGACCGCTTCGAGCGAGATGTCGAGCGATTCGAGGGCCTTCGCGGCGACGCCTTCGCCTTCGTGGATCAGACCCAGGAGGATGTGCTCGGTCCCGATGTAGTTGTGGTTGAGCAGGCGAGCTTCCTCCTGCGCGAGGACAACCACCCTTCGGGCCCTGTCGGTGAACCGTTCGAACATGTTCTTCTCCTGACTGATCGAGAGACATCTCGATGCTATCCGTGCCCGCTGTGGACGAGCACACCCCGACCAACGCCGGTGGTGTCCCTCCTGTTCCCCATCCTGAGCGTGATCGGCTCAGGTTCGGCCGCTGTTCGCCGTGAGCGGACAGATGCCGTGAGGCGTGTCGTGATCCTTGCGTATGCCGTGTCGTACCCGTCCAGTGTCCGCCCGCACTGTTGCGGGCGCGTTTCGCACCCGTGTCGGGCGGGTCGCCGAGGTCGGGTCAGGCCGGGACGGCGAGGTCGCCGGGTCTGCTCGGGAAGTGTCGGCGCCATTCGTCCCGGAGCCGGGGCACCGGCATACCTGCTTGGCGCATGGCCCGCGTGATCCTCGCCAGCGTGTTCGCTGGGGACGAGTAGACGTCCCGGGACACGATCACGAGCCGGCGGATGCGGTCGTCGTCCAACGCCTCGTCGCGCGCGATGTCGGTGAGCCACTGCTCGTCGGACTCCGCATGCTGCCGGCCGTCGTACTCGATGATCAGTCGGAAGGGGAGGTAGGCGAGGTCGTAGCGCCGCAGCAGCGTGCCGGCCTCGTCGTGCACCCGGTGGTCCACCTCTGGCTCGGGAAGTCCGGCGAGGACGATGAGCAGCCGCAGTCGGGTCTCCATCGGCGAGTCGACGCCCGCCCGGACGAGCGCCGCTGCACGACGGGCCAAACGGGAGAACGGGCCCCGATGGTCGCGGGTCGCCGACACGAGCTGCTCGGGTGACGTGCGCTTCCGTCGCACGAGCGAGTCCCCGAGGACGACGAGGTCGACGAGCGCCAGGCAGTGGGCGAGGTCGAGGAAGGTCTGCACTGGTGACGTCATCCGGATCCCGCGCCACGGCACGACCTGCTGCACCGCCTTCGCCCGGTGGCCGGCGAGGCCTTCCCCCCTGACCCGGTGACGCCGGGAGGTGACGTGGACGTCGGGATCGTCGGGCACCACGGCACCGAGCAGCCGGGCAGCCGTGTGGTGTGAGACATAGCTGCCCGGCTCGGCCACCTTCAGGGCGGCCTCGGCCAGCTCGATGTCCCCGACCGGGCTCCGGCGCCTGACGTAGACCCCGTGGAAGAGCGGGCGGTAGTCGCGGCGCAGCCGGCCGTCCGACAGGTGCCTCGCCTCGGACCGGAGAAACGGCCGTCCCTCGTTCAGGGTCATGGCCCGACCATCTCCCAGGAGCCGGGGCCCCTGCTCGCGCTCTCCACAGCCCCAACGGTTTGAGGGCCGCGGCGCCTGAAGGTGCGGGTTTTGGGCCCTATCCCGACGGTTTGAGGGCCGCGGCCCCCGAAAGTGCGGGCGGGTTGGGGCGGGCGGGGTGGTTTGGGTTGGTGCATCCCGGCGTATGCCGGGTGGCTGGGTCAGGGGTGACGGTGGGCGAAGCGGTCGTGGAGGTCGCGGACCTCGGCCTCGAGCTCGGGGGCCGGACCGTCGACGACCGCGCCCGGCACGACGTCGCGGATCGACAGTGCAGCTACGGGTGACGGGGCCGAGCCCCACGACGACCGCCACGCGGTCAGCTGTGCCGAGCTCACGGCATACGCGATCCGGCCGAGGCCGACCCAGGCGTGCGCGGCCGAGCACATGGGGCAGTGCTCGCCGGAGGTGTAGACGGTGGCGGCGGCCCGCTCCGGCGCGGTCAGGTGGGCGCCTGCCCAGCGGGCGATGGCGAACTCGGGGTGCTGGGTGGCCTCGAGCGCGACGACGTGGTTGTGGTCCTCGAAGAGCACCTTGCCCTCGCCCGACACGAGGACGGAGCCGAACGGCTCGTCACCCCGCTCCAGGGCCAGACGGGCGAGCTCGACGGCTCGACGCAGGTGCACGAGGTCGGTGGCGTCGAGGCTCATGCGACCCTCCCGGTGACGAGCGCGAACGTGACGAACGCGCCGCCGTCGGCCTCGAGCATCCCCTGCACCGGCGAGGTGGCCTGACCCTTGAGCTCCATGACCGCACGTTCCCACAGCAGCCAGTTCGCGCACGCGTCCGGCTGGGTGCGGGCCGTGACGGCCGCGAAGGCGCGGCTGAACTCCCACTGGCTGCGCAGCCAGTCGGCGGTGTGCCACGCGGCGGACTCGGCGCCGACGACGCGGTCGATGTGCTCGGGGATCTCGCCGAGCTCGCGCACCTCGGTCGTGAGGGCGGGTGTCGCGACGCCGAGCTGGCCGCCCGGCTTGAGGAACGTCGCGAGGTAGGGCGGGTAGTGGTCGCCGGTGCCGAAGTACTCCCACGCGTCGATGCTGAGAATGGCGTCGAAGGAGCCGCGGCCGAAGGGGAGAGCGTGCGCGTCGACCCGTACCGCGAGGACGCGGTCGTCGACGCCCTCCTTGCGGAAGACCGCGGCGGCCTCGGTCGGGTCGACCCACAGGTCCGCGGCCACGACGCTGACGCCGTACTCCCTCGCGAGGAAGACCGATGTCGCCCCGAGTCCCGAGCCGAGGTCGAGCACGCGCATGCCGGGGCGCAGGTCGAGGTCGGCGGCGAGGTCCTCGAGCAGCCACAGCGGGTGCGGGCCCATGTCGAGGTCGACGAGCCACTTCGCGTCGTAGCCGTTCGACTTCGGGTAGGCGTCGCGGGTCAGGTGGTCGAGGGCGGGCATGTACCGATCCTCCGGGATGGGCCCCGACCGCGTCGACCCGGTTCCAGGCGGCGAGAAGTGGCTTCCCGATGATCACCCGGCGCCAACGGATGGCCTCTCGACGGTGTCAGGGGGCGGGCGCCAGCCGATCGGGGGTGAGGTCGGCGAGCGACGTGCATCCCGTGAGCGCCAGCTGGAGGTCGAGCTCGGCGCGCAGGTTGCGCAGCACCTCCGACACACCGTCGGCGCCGGCGAGGGCCAGACCGTAGACGTGTGGTCGCCCGATGCCCACGGTCGTCGCGCCCAGGGCGAGTGCGACGAACGCATCTGCGCCGCAACGGATCCCGCTGTCGAAGATCACCGGCGCATCCGATCCCGAACCGCGCACGGCCTCGACGACGCCGGGGAGGGCCTCGAGGGCGGCCACCGACCGGTCGACCTGGCGACCGCCGTGGTTGGAGACGTAGACGCCGTCGACCCCGGCGTCGACGGCGCGTCGGGCGTCGTCGGGGTGCAGGATCCCCTTGAGCACGATCGGCAGGCTCGTCATCGCCCGCAGTCTCGGCAGGTCGTCCCACGACAGCGAGGGTCGGCTGAAGACGTCGAGGAACGTCTCGACGGCCGCGCGCGGCTCGGGTGTCGTGAGGTTGTGGCGGGTGTCGCCGGGGTGGTTGCGGCTCATCGACACGAGCGTCGCGACGGCCGCGGGGGTGGGCCGCGGCCGGACCGTCGGCCCGGCGGCCGCGACCCGCTCGCGGACGAGCCGCTGGAAGACGGGGTCCGACGTGTACTGCGCGATGCCCCCGCCGCGGGCGAACGGCAGGTGCCCGAGGTCGAGGTCGCGGGGACGCCACCCGAGGTATGCCGTGTCGAGGGTGACGACGAGCGCGTCGCTGCCGCACGCCTCGGCGCGGGCGACGAGGCTCTCGACGAGATCGTCGTCGCTGCTCCAGTAGAGCTGGTACCAGTGCCCGGAGCCGGCGAGGGCACGGGCGACGTCCTCCATCGGCACCGACGCCTGGGTGCTCAGGATCTGGGTGACGTGCTGCTCCCGGGCGCCGCGCGCGACGGCGAGGTCGGCCTCCTCGTCGGCCATCGACAGCACCCCGACCGGCGCGACGAGGAAGGGGCTCTCGTGCCGTCGGCCGAAGAGCTCGACGGAGGTGTCACGCTCGGTCGTGTCGACGAGCATCCGGGGCACGACGCGCCACCGGGCGAAGGCAGCAACGTTGGCGTCGGCGCTCGCCTCGGAGCCGGCCGAGCCTGCGACGTAGGCGAACCCGCGCTTCGACATTGCCCGGCGGGCCGCCGCCTCGAGCTGCGTGCCGTCGGTCGGGACCGCCGGTCTGCGGCCGAAGGCGCCGGCCCGGTAGATGGCCGACTGCACGGTCCGTCCGATGCCCTCCTGCGGCATACGAGCTCCTCTGGTCGCACGGCCCGGGCCACGGCGGTGCGACCCGGGTGCTGCGCCCATCCTGCTATGCGGTCGAGCCGGGGGTCACCACGAGATCGAGATGGTCTCGCGCCACCAGCGCTCGAGCTCGTCGACCGGCGCGGCGGCACCGCGGCTCCAGAGCCGGAGGTAGAGGTCGACGGGGTCTCCGCCCAGGGTGTGGTCGGCCACGGACTCTGCGGACTCTGGGGACTCGGCGGACACCGGCCGGACCCGGCGGGTCCGGACCGGCCGACCCGTGTCGAGGTCGACGAGCCAGGCGACGTCGGCGTCGTCGGGGCGCACGAGCAGCCGGGTCGGCGCGCCGGGCGACGCGCCCTCCCTCCGGCGGGTGACGAAGCCGACGAGCAGCTCGTCGATGCCGTCGAGGGCGACCGCGGGCCGGATCCACGTCTCGTCGGCGCGGGCCGGCCGCCCGAGCCGCGCTCCGAGCGCGTCGACGGCGTGGACCGTCGTCTCGTGGCACTGCCGGCGCGTCCAGAAGAGGCGTGGGGCGGGCGCCTCCCTGAGGAACACGGCCGCGTCGAGGTCGTCCGGCGCGTCGACGATCGACTGGAGCAGCGCGGTCGCGCCGTCGTCGAACCAGCCGAGCACGTCGGCGGACTCGCGCCCCTCGCGCTCGAGGGGCTCCGGCTCGGCCGGAGCACCGCGCAGGTGGCTCGCGGCCCAGCGGTGGACCATGCCCTGGTGGACGACGAGGTCGAGCACGGTCCACTCGGGGCACGTCGGGACGGGTGCGTCGAGCCCGGCGGCCATCGCGTTGGCACGCAGCACCGTCGCGGCGGCCCCGAGGGCCTCGCCGAGGTCGTCGAGCGAGACGCCGAGCGGTCCGGGCACGGAGAGGGCGGCGTCGTCGGTCGTGGTCATCGGAGCCTCTGGACGTCCCGGGCCAGCAGCGCGAGCGCCGTCGACCCCTTCTCGTTCGCGACCTTCGCGTCGACGGACGAGTAGGTGAGCCGCACGAGCACGTTGCCCACCTGGACGACGCCGACGTAGTCGTGGCGCGTCTCGTCCGGGGACGTCCGCGTCACGTCGACCCGGCCCAGCGGCATACCCTCCGCCACGTCGCGGCGCTGGTTGGCGACGGTCGTCGTGACGCCCTTGGCCGGCCGGGGCGCCCGGCAGGCGGCCGCCGCGTCGAGCAGCGGTCCGGCCGCCCTCGCGGCCGCCGGGAGGTCGGGGTAGGTGATCGCGGCGACGTCGGCGCGGACGCCGCCCGGTCCCTCCCAGGCGCGGGCGTATGCCGTCGGGCCGACGTCCCGGGCCACGGTGGGCCCGCCGGGGCACGACGTGAGCACGGCTTCCGTCACCGACTCGCCGTCCGTGCGGGTCAGCCCGGTGAGGTCGTGGTCACCGAGGTAGGAGGCGACCGCCGTCGCGGCGTGCACGCGGGGCGGCGCGACGCTCGACGGCGGCGTCAGGGGCGCGTCGGTCGTGGTCCGGCTCGACGGGACGTCGGAGGAGGTCGCTGCGGCGGCCCGGGTGGTGGTGGGCGACGTCGAGGCCGGCTGGGAGCACGCGGCGAGCACGAGCGGCACGGCAGCGGCCGCGAGGACGGCGGGCACGGGTCGGCGGGCGGCGGTCGGTCGAGCCATGGCTGCGAGTCTGCCCCATGGCCCCGCACGAGCCGGCGTGCGGCACGGGGGGCGGCCCGCGGAGGGGACGGGCGGGCGCGGGCTCCCGACGGCGGTAGATTTGCCCGGCGGGACGGTCACCACCGCCCGCCACCGTCACCCGAGCGACATCCCGAGCACCACCCGGAGGCCCCCGTGGACGCCAGCGACCTGCTGCGCAACTCGCTCCTGCAGCTGTCCAAGCAGGAGAAGATCCGAGACGTCATCGAGAAGGCGCCCGTGTCGCGCTCGGTCGTCAAGCGCTTCGTGCCCGGTGCCGAGCGCGCCGACGTCGTCGGAGCCGCCTCCGAGATCGCGGCGTCCGGCCGCCTCTCGACGATCGACTACCTCGGCGAGGACACGACCGACCTCGCGCAGGCCCGGCACACGCGCGACGCCTATCTCTCCCTCCTGACCGCCCTGCGCGACCAGGGGCTCACCGAGGGCGGCGCCGTCGAGGTCTCGCTCAAGCTGAGCGCGCTCGGGCAGGCGCTGCCGGGCGACGGCAACGCGATCGCGCTCGACCACGCCCGCGAGATCTGCGAGCTGGCCAAGCAGGGCGGCACGACCGTGACCCTCGACATGGAGGACCACACGACGACGGACCTGACGCTCGACGCCCTGCGCGAGCTGCGTGTGGACTTCCCGACCGTCGGCGCCGTGCTCCAGGCCTACCTCTACCGCACCGAGGCCGACTGTCGGGACCTCGCCCACGCGGGCTCCCGCGTCCGCCTCTGCAAGGGCGCCTACAAGGAGCCCGAGTCGGTCGCCTTCCAGTCGGGCGCCGACGTCGACAAGTCCTACGTGCGCTGCCTCAAGATCCTCATGCAGGGCGAGGGCTACCCGATGGTGGCCTCGCACGACCCCAGGCTCATCGAGATCGCCGGTGCGCTCGCGGGGCAGGCCGGTCGCGACCCCAGGTCGTTCGAGTACCAGATGCTCTACGGCATCCGCCCCGAGGAGCAGAAGCGGATCTCCGACCGCGGCGACCAGATGCGCGTCTACATCCCGTACGGCCAGGAGTGGTACGGCTACCTCATGCGCCGGATGGCCGAGAAGCCGGCGAACGTCATGTTCTTCCTGCGCGGCGTCGCGACCAAGAGCTGAGCGGAGGCGGACGATGACGACGACGGCCATCTTCGGTGCCGGGGTCATGGGCGAGACCCTCGTCTCCGGCCTCATCCGGTCGGGGCGCACGCCCGACGACCTCGTCGTCACCGGGCGCACCCCCGACAAGGTCAACGCGCTCGCCGAGCGCTACGGCGTGCGCGTCCTGGCCAACGCCGAGGCGGCCGACGTCGCCGACACGCTCGTGCTGTGCGTCAAGCCGCAGGACATGGCGGCGCTCCTCGACGAGATCCACGACCACGTGGTCCCCGGCAACGCCGTCGTCTCGCTGGCCGCCGGCATCACGACGGAGTTCCTCGAGTCCCGCCTGCCCGAGGGGACGTCGGTCATCCGCGTCATGCCCAACACCCCGGCGCTCGTCGACCAGGGCATGGCCGGCATCTCGCCCGGCAGCCACTGCACCGACGACCATCTTGCCGAGGCCGAGGCGCTGCTCAGCTCGTGCGGCCGGGTCGTCCGGCTCGCCGAGAAGCACCTCGACGCCGTCACGGCCATCTCCGGCAGCGGCCCGGCCTACATCTTCTACGTCGTCGAGGCGATGATCGAGGCCGGCGTCGTGCTCGGGCTGCCGCGCGCCACGGCCACCGAGCTCGTCGTCCAGACGCTCTACGGCGCGGCCACGATGCTCAAGGAGACCCGGGAGCACCCGACGGTGCTGCGCGAGCAGGTCAGCTCGCCCGGCGGCACGACCGTGGCGGCGCTGCGCCAGCTCGACGACCACAAGGTCCGGGCCGCCTTCGTCACGGCCATCGAGGCCGCGGCGGCCCGCTCGAAACAGCTGGCGTCCGGGCAGGTCTGAGGGCATCGTGGGGTGATGGCCGAGCCGCACACCCACGACCAGCGCCTGCACCTGCACCCCGTCTCGCCCGACGACTGGGAGTCGCACCGGGACGTCCGCCTGGCGATGCTCCAGGACGCGCCCGACGCCTTCTGGTTCACCTATGCCGACGAGGCCGCCTACGACGAGGCCGACTGGCGCGAGCGGATCGAAGGCGCCTGGCTCGTGCAGGCCCGGGACGCGTCGGGCGTCCTCGGCAGCGCCGGCCTCGGCTCCCACTGGGAGCCCGAGCGGGCCACGACCGCAACGCTGTTCGGCATGTACGTCGCCCCGGAGGCCCGCGGTCGCGGTGTCGGCGAGGCCCTGGTCCGGGCCGTGCTCGAGCACGCGAGGCGACTCGGCAAGTCCGAGGTCGTCCTCGAGGTGACGAGCTCCAACGCGGCGGCGGAGGCCCTGTACGCGCGGTGCGGGTTCGTGCGCACCGGCGCGGTCCACGACCACCCGCGACGGCCGGACCTGCGGGAGATCGAGATGGTCCACCGCTTCTGAGTCGCCCTGTCGGGCAGTCGGTCCCGTCGTGCCCCCGAACGTTCACCGCCCCTCGGGTGCGGTGCGGCTACCTGTCGTGCGAAGGTGGACCCATGAGCGACATCACCGTGCGTCCCCTCGGCGAGGACGACTGGGAGGACTACCGTTCCGTCCGCCTCGCCGCACTGCGTGAATCGCCCGAGGCGTTCGTGGCTTCGGTCGACGACGAAGCGTCCTACGACGAGGACTTCTGGCGTGAACGCATGCAGCGCTCCGCGCGGCTCGTGGCCGAGCGTGACGGCGTCGCCGTCGGCGTCGTCAGCGTCGGCACCGCCAAGGAGAGCGACGGCACCGCCGGCGAGCTCTTCGGCCTGTGGGTGCGTCCGGAGGCCCGGGGCTCCGGCGTCGCGACCCACCTCGTCAAGGACGGTGCCACGCTCGCCGCCGAGCGTGGCCACTCCCACCTCGTCTACTGGGTCGGCACCGAGAACGGCCGCGCCGTCGCCTTCGCGAGCGGCATGGGCTTCCGCCCCACCGACTACCGCCGACCGATGGGTGTCGTCAGCGAGGAGGACGGCGAGGAGGAGATCGCCATGGTCCTGCCGCTCGGCGCCGACAACGGACCCTCGCTGCGCCTCTGACCCTTCGGCGCGCTCCGGCCGCCATGTGTGACACGAACCCACCGCCCCTTCGCTCGGGACGGTGGGTTCGTCTGTGCCGCAGTCGTTCCCGGGTCAGGGGCGGGCGGCGAACCGCTCGATGAGCTCGACCGGGCCGCTGACGATGAGCATGTGGTGTGCCGAGATCTTCGTCTGCGGCACGGCATACGTGAAGTCCTCGCCCGGGGCCTTGACGCCGACGACGGTGACGCCGTACTTGCGCCGGATCTGGCTCTGCTCGAGCGTGAAGCCGATCGTCTCGGCCGGCGGCTTGAGCTTGACGATGGCGAAGCCGTCGTCGAACTCGATGTAGTCGAGCATCTTGCCGTTGACGAGGTGGGCCACGCGACGGCCGGAGTCGGCCTCGGGCGAGATGACGTGGTGCACCCCGATGCGGTCGAGGATGCGCTTGTGCTCGGGCGAGAGGGCCTTGGCCCAGATGGAGGGGACCCCGGCGTCGACGAGGTTGGCCGCTGCAAGGACCGACGACTCGACGGACGAGCCGATGCCGACGATCGCGATCCGCGGCTGAGCCTGGCGGATCATGTCGAGCGCCGTCGACTGCGCCATGTCGGCGTGCACCACCTTGGCCACCTTGTTGACGTAGCTCTCGGCGATGGCGTTGTCGCGCTCGACGGCGATGACCCGGTGGCCCAGCTTGGTGAGCTCGAGAGCGACGGCCGAGCCGAAGCGTCCCAGCCCGATGACGATGACGTCGTCGTCGAAGAGCCGGTTGCGGCCCATGGGTGTTACCTCCGTCGTCCGTGGCGCGTTTCCGCGATAGCGTCTCAATCATGCCAACTCAGGCCCGGGTCGTCTGGGACTCCTCCTTCACGAGGTACGACTTCGGTCCCACGCACCCGATGGCGCCCGCGCGTCTGGACCTCACGGCCCGGCTCTGCGACGCCCTCGGGGTCTTCGACGTCGACGGCGTCGAGGTGGTCGGTGCCGAGGTGGCCGCCGACGAGCTGCTGGCCACCGTCCACGACGACGACTACGTCGCCGCGGTCAAGGCCGCCTCGACCGACCCCTCCGGCGCCGACGACGCGTACGGCCTCGGCACCGAGGACGACCCGGCCTTCCGGGACATGCACGACGCGAGCGCCCGGGTGGTGTCGGGCACGGTCGACAGCTGCCGCGCCGTCTGGGAGGGCGAGGCCGAGCACGCCGTGAACTTCACGGGTGGCCTCCACCACGCGATGCGCGGCAAGGCGAGCGGCTTCTGCGTCTACAACGACATCGCCGTCGGCATCCAGTGGCTCCTCGACCACGGCGCCGAGCGGGTGGCCTACGTCGACGTCGACGTGCACCACGGCGACGGGGTCGAGCGGATCTTCTGGGACGACCCCCGGGTGCTGACGATCTCGGTCCACGAGACGGGCCGCGCGCTCTTCCCCGGCACCGGCTGGCCGACTGACATCGGCGGCCCCGACGCCGAGGGCACCGCCGTCAACGTCGCCCTGCCGCCCGGCCTCAGCGACGCCGGCTGGCTGCGCGCCCTGCACGCCGTCGCCATGCCGCTCATCCGCGCCTTCAAGCCCGACGTGCTCGTCACCCAGCACGGGTGCGACACCCACGCCGAGGACCCGCTCGCGCACTTCGCCGTCACGGTCGACGCCCAGCGGGCCGCGGCCGACGCGCTCCACCGCCTCTCGCACGAGGTGTGCGAGGGCCGCTGGGTGGCCCTCGGTGGCGGCGGCTACGAGGTCATCGGCGTCGTGCCCCGCACGTGGACCCACCTCACCGCCATCGCCGCCCACGCCCCCATCCCGACGAGCACCCCCGTCCCCGAGGACTGGCGCGCGCACGTCGAGCAGGTCTTCGGCCGCCCCGGCCCACATCGCATGGGCGACCTGACGGCCGAGGACGGGCCGCTCTGGTGGCGCTCGTGGGAGATGGGCTACGACCCGGCGAGCGAGGTCGACCGCGCCGTCATGGCGACGCGCACGGCCGTCTTCCCGCTGCACGGGCTCGACGTCCACTTCGACTGAGTCTTCTGCGCCTCGCTTCGCTGCGGCGCGTGCCCTGTTGTCGGCGCCTCGCTTCGCTGCGGCGCGTGCCTCGGCGCCCGTCAGGCGTCGCCTTCCTCCGCTCCGCTCGCTCGTTCCTCGCTCGCTGCGCTGCGTCCAGGCGACGCCGGCGCCGCGGCGTGTTGTCGGCGCCTCGCTTCGCTGCGGCGCGTGCCTCGGCGCCCGTCAGGCGTCGCCTTCCTCCGCTCCGCTCGCTCGTTCCTCGCTCGCTGCGCTGCGTCCAGGCGACGCCGGCGCCGCGGCGACCCTGACAATCGGGTTGGTGGGCAGCGTGCTGAACCCCTAACCTTGGGCGCACGGCGACGACGGGCCTGACGATCCTGAGCCGAGCACGACCAGAGGCCGTCCGCGATCCGGGGCGGCGAAGGTGTGGTGGCACAGCGACATTCCCCATCGCCCACACCTCCGGGGCACCAACCCTCTGGAGGTGAACGGAATGCAACCAACCCCAACGACCGCTGCTCCGCGCGTGCTCGCGCGGGACCTCGGGTCCCTGCCCTCCGGCGAGCGCGCCACGCTCGCCGGGTGGGTCCACCGGCGCCGCGTCCTCGCGAGCGTCACGTTCCTCGTGCTGCGCGACCGCTCGGGCCTCGCCCAGGTCGTCGTCAAGGACCGCGAGACCGTCGAGCAGCTCTCGGGTCTGCCCGAGGAGACCGTCGTCGAGGTGACCGGGACCGTCTCGGCCAACGAGTCGGCGCCCGGCGGTGCCGAGCTCGTCGAGCCCGTGGTCACCCCGCTCACCGAGCCGGCGCTCGCGCCGCCGACCGAGCTGTGGCGCCCGACCTTCGGGGCCGGCCTGCCGACGCACCTCGACCACGCGGCGGTGACCCTGCGCCACCCGCGGCACCGGGCGGCGTGGCAGCTCGCGAGCGCGTCGATGCGCGGCTTCCGGGCGGCCCTGGGCGGCCTCGAGTTCACCGAGATCGCGACCCCGAAGCTCGTCGGCACCGCCACCGAGTCGGGAGCCAACGTCTTCACCGTCGACTACTTCGGCCGCACCGCCTACCTCGCGCAGAGCCCGCAGCTCTACAAGCAGATGCTCGTCGGGGTCTTCGAGCGCGTCTTCGAGGTCGGGCCCGTCTTCCGCGCCGAGCCGCACGACACCGTGCGCCACCTCGCGCAGTACACCTCCCTCGACGCCGAGCTCGGCTTCATCCGGGACCACCACGACGTGCTCGCGGTGCTGCGCGAGGCGATCGCCGGCATGGTCGAAGGCATCCGGGAGTATGCCGCCGACGCCGCTGCGCTCCTGGGCGTCGAGCTGCCGCAGGTGCCGGAGCAGTTCCCCGTCATCCACTTCAGCGACGCCCTCGCGAAGGTCGGCGCCGACCCGGACGAGCCCGACCTCAGCCCCGCGCACGAGCGCGCGCTCAGCGAGTGGGCCAAGACGGCATACGGCTCGGACTTCCTTGCCGTGGAGGGCTACCCGATGGGCAAGCGGCCGTTCTACACGCACCCGCAGCCGGGCGACGAGAGGTGGAGCAACAGCTTCGACCTGCTCTTCCGGGGCCTCGAGCTGACGACCGGCGGGCAGCGTCTCCATCGCCCGTCGGACTACGCCGCGGCCCTCGAGCGCACCGGCACCGACCCGTCGATCCTCGCCGGCTACCTCGACGCCTTCGCCCACGGCATGCCTCCGCACGGCGGCTTCGCCATCGGCCTGGAACGCTGGGTCGGGCGGCTGACGGGTGCCGAGAACATCCGCGAGGTGACGCTCTTCCCGCGTGACCTGCACCGTCTGGAGCCATGACCGGCCGGGAGATCCACAGCGGTCCCACCGGCGTGTCGAGTTGCGCGTGATCGATTCGTTCTTCCGTTCGCTTCCCCTCCAGTCACATCTGCCCCTAATGTTGCTTCTTGCACCTGCGTGCAGTTTCGCCGGAGGGGAAGCCGTCGACGCGCGGGTGCAAACCCACCGAAGATCGGGGTAACACATGTCGAATGAGCGCCAGCTCGCCGAGGTGCGGTTTCTGACCGTCGCCGAGGTCGCCTCGATCATGCGTGTGTCGAAGATGACCGTCTACCGACTCGTCCACGGCGGAGACCTTCCGGCCGTACGCGTCGGCCGCTCCTTCCGGGTTCCGGAGGATGCGGTGCACAAGTACCTCCAGACGTCCTACATCGACACCGCGTGACAGCAGCGTCACCACGCACCCGAGGGGGCGGCCGCGACCACCCGGTCCGGCCGCCCCCTCGGCATTCGCGCAGGTGGGCTCGTCGACGTGCTTTTGGGGTAGGGAGCCCGCACGCGCTACCCTGTGAGCCTGTTCGGCTCGTGAAGTTCGACCTACCCTTCTCCGAGGGGTGTCGACGCAGGTCGGCACCAGCTCAGTTCGAGGACACGTCTCACGACAAGGACAAACATGGGTTCTGTCATCAAGAAGCGCCGCAAGCGGATGGCGAAGAAGAAGCACCGCAAGCTGCTGCGCAAGACGCGCCACCAGCGTCGCAACAAGAAGTGACCTGACCAGCTCAGGTATATCGGCGGCATCGCCCCGCACGCTCTCGACCCTCACCTCCGGTGGGGGTCGTTCGCGTTCCCGGGGGCCGGCATCCACCGAGGGCTCCATCGAGAGCCTCGACACATCCGACCATCCGGCGCCCTGCCCGGGTACGGATCGAGCAGGCTCTCGGTAGGCTGCGAGGGCGGGGGAGCGAGAACTCCTCCGCAGCGCGCGCACCCGTCGAGCCAGCCCGAGCAGCGCACGTGCACGACGTCCGCACCGACCGACGACAGGAGGAGCCGATGGCCAAGGTCGTCCTCGTCACGGGCGTGTCCCGCTATCTCGGTGGCCTCTACGCCCGCCGGCTCTCGTCGGACCCCTCGATCGAGCGCATCCTCGGCGTCGACGTCGTGCCGCCGAAGCACTCCATCGGACGGGCCGAGTTCGTGCGCGCCGACATCCGCAACCCGATGATCGGGCGCATCATGGCGCAGGCCGAGGTCGACACGGTCGTGCACATGAACGTCATCGCGACGCCCAAGGACTCCGGCGGCCGGGTGACGCAGAAGGAGATCAACGTCATCGGCACGATGCAGCTGCTCGCCGCGTGCCAGAAGTCCGAGTCGGTGTCACGGCTCGTCGTGAAGTCCTCCGCCGCCGTCTACGGCTCCTCGCCCCGCGACCCCGCGATGTTCAGCGAGGACATGAACCCCAAGACCCTGCCGCGCACCGGCTTCGGCAAGGACTCCGTCGAGGTCGAGGGCTACGTCCGCGGCTTCTCGCGGCGTCGGCCCGACGTCGAGATCACGATGCTGCGCCTGGCCAACGTCGTGGGACCGAGCATCCACACCGCCATCACCGACTACTTCGCGCTGCCGCTCGTGCCGATCCCGCTCGGCTACGACGCCCGGTTCCAGTTCATCCACGAGGACGACGCGACGGCCGCCATGATCCTCGCGACCACCGGGGCGCCGGCCGGGATCGTCAACGTCGCCGGCGACGGCTTCCTCACCGTGACGCAGTGCACCGCGATCGCCCGTCGCGCGGTCGTCCCCGTGCCCCTGTCGGCTGCCGGCCTCATCGGCAACATCGTCAAGCGCAGCGGGTTCGCCGACTTCTCGTCCGACCAGCTGACCTTCCTCGCCTTCGGCCGCGGGCTCGACACGACCCGGATGCGCTCCGTCCTCGAGTTCGAGCCGCACTTCACCACGCGCGAGGCGTTCGAGGACTACGCACGACACCTGCGTCCCGCCGTGCCCGGCGTGGAAGGCGTCGGCGAGGTCGTCAGCGACGCCGCCGGCGGCACCGCCGCAGCCCTCTCCCGCGTCTTCGACAGGATCCAGCCGTGAGCGCCGACCCGAGCAAGGCCGCCGACACGACGGAGCCCGCCGACGCCGCGGCGTCGAAGGGCACGTCCGCGCCGTCGACGTCCGCGAGCGCCAGGACGGCGAAGCCGAAGCCGGGGAAGGCCAAGCCGGCAAAGGCGAAGACGGCAAAGGCGAAGACGGCAAAGGCGAAGAGCGCGAAGACCTCGACGGCACAGCCGAAGAAGGCGACGACGACGTCCACCGCGACGCCGAGGACGGCGAGGACGAAGACGCCGGGGACGACGTCCGCCGCGACGACGTCGGGCACGGAGGCGAAGGCCGCCTCCACGACCTCGACCCGACCGGCCCGTGGCGCGTTCGCAGCCGGTGCGGCCCGCGCCTCCGGTGAGCGTCGTCGACGCAGCGGCACGCCCCTCATCCCCACCGCGCCCGTCGAGGTCAGCGCCGCGCGCCGGCTCGCGACCGGAGCGGGTTCCGACTCCGTGGCCGACGACCTCATCGAGGCAGCCGTGACCGAGGGCCCGACCGAGCCGGAGTCCCGTCCAGCGCGCACGCCGAAGGCCCGGCCCGCGCGGGACGAGGCCCCGACCCGGGAGACCGGCGCCGCCGACACCGACGAGCCGGTCGAGGTCGCCGACATCACCGAGCCCGGAGACCCCGCCGACACCCTCCCCGCCGAGCCGACCCCGCCGCGGACCAGGCCGAGCCGCGCGTCGATGCGCTCGCCCCGTCGCGCGGCCCCGGGAGAGCCGGCCCGCCTGCGCGCCGTCCCGCCGGTCGAGGACACCCACGCGCGCAGCGCCCGCTCCGAGGCCGAGCCGGACACACGGCATACGCCGGCGGGCGACGGTGGTGGCTGGGAGCACGCGCTGACATCGGGGCTGCAGTCGCGGGCCGAGAAGCTCGTCGGTGCGGTGCTCGACGGAGCCGAGCTCACCTCCGAGTCGCGGCCCGGCCCGGCCGAGCTCGTCGAGCTCGCCGTCAACGTGCTGCGCGCCGCCGCCACCTCGGCCGGGGTGCCTGCCGAGGAGGTCGAACGCCAGGTCGCCGAGACCCTCGCCTACCTCCGGCGCCGCCTCACGGGCGACTACGTCGTCGACGAGTTCGGCTTCGACGAGGACTACACCGTCAACGTCCACCTCCCGCTGCTGCGCCCGCTCTACCGGAAGTGGTTCCGGGTCGAGGTGCGCGGCATCGAGAACATCCCCGACGTCGGGGGAGCCCTCGTCGTGGGCAACCACTCCGGCACCGTCGCGATGGACTCGCTCATGACGCAGGTGGCCGTCTACGACGAGCACCCGCGCAACCGGCACCTGCGGATGCTGGGGGCCGACCTCGTCTTCCAGATGCCGTTCATCGGCACCATGGCCCGGCGCTCCGGCACGACCCTCGCGGCCAACTCCGACGCCGAGCGGCTCCTCAGCGGCGGCGCCCTCGTCGGTGTGTGGCCCGAGGGCTTCAAGGGCGTCGGCAAGCCCTTCAGCGAGCGCTACAAGCTGCAGCGCTTCGGCCGGGGCGGGTTCGTCTCTGCTGCGCTGCGCGCCGGCGTGCCGATCGTGCCGGTGTCGATCGTCGGGGCCGAGGAGATCTATCCCATCCTCGGCAACATGCCCGCGGTCGCGCGGCTGCTCGGGCTGCCCTACGCCCCGATCACGCCGACCTTCCCGCTGCTCGGCCCCCTCGGCATGGTGCCGCTGCCGAGCAAGTGGCTCATCGAGTTCGGGCCGCCGATCGAGACGACGAGCTTCGGCCCCGACGCCGCCGATGACCCCATGCTCGTCTTCGACCTCACCGACCAGGTGCGCGAGACGATCCAGCAGACGCTCTACAGCCTGCTCATGCAGCGCAAGTCCGTCTTCCTCTGACCGACGACCACGCGCGCGCCCGCCGGCCGTGGGTCGTGGTGCGGCCGATTCGCAGTCGTCCGGCCGGAGTGGGACGACGTCCCGGCCTCAGGTCAGGGCAGGATCTTCGTCGGCAGCGGCAACGGCACCGTGGGGACGCCGAGGGTCACCGACGGCAGCGGGATCGTCGCGCCGGGCAGCGGGATCGTCGCGCCGGGCAGCGTGACGCCGCCGCCGCCGACCCCGATCGTCGAGGAGGTGACGCCCACACCCGGCAGGCTGACCGTCGCGCCGGGGAGCGTGACCCCGCCACCGCCGACGGCCACCGACGAGCTCGTGACCCCGACTCCGGGCAGGTTGATGGTGCCGCCGGGCAGGGTGACGCCGCCCGTGACGGTGATGCCGGGCACCGACACGCCGCCGGGGACGGTCGCCGAGACCACCGGCGGCCGGGGAGCCGAGCCCGTGGGCCGGGGGGTCGTCGTGGCACCGGGCCGGGACGGCACGGTGCCCGGGGCGGACGTGCCGCTCACCGGGCTGCTGGGGCGGACCGCGCCGGGCAGTCGTGCCAGGGCCTGCCTCGCCGCGGTGGCTCGGTCGCCGCACACGCCGCACGCGGCCAGCTCCCTCAGGGTCGCCACCTGGCCCGCGCCGAGCAGGTCGCGCAGACGCTGCCAGGACGCGAGCGAGCCTTCGGGCACCCGCGGTCGCATCGCGTCGACCTGGGGGATGGCCCGCGTGTAGAAGTCGGCCAGCTCGGTCAGCGCGTCGGCGCGCTGCTCCGTGCGGTAGACCTCCATGAGGATGGTCTGGGCGCGACCGGTCGCGTCGGTCGCCGCGTCGTAGGCCGTGTCGAGGTCGTGCGTCGACGGCGAGCCGCCGTCGATGAGGTCGCGGGCGTCCGCGATGTGCTCCTGCGCCTGCGCGAGGTAGGTCACGCCCTCGTCGTAGCGTGAGCCCGCGAGCTGGACGGCGGCCCGGTCGAGCAGCTGCTTGACGCCGTAGAGGGCGTCGCCGGGGACGGCCGAGCGCGACGCGAACCCGAGGGCGCCACCGATGACGAGGATGCTCGCGGCCGCCGCTGCGATGAACTTCAGGGGCCTGGCCGCGACGCGGAGGATCGAGACCGTGCCGCCCTCGCCGGGACCGTCACCGGCACCGTCCGCCCCGCCGGGCTCGCCGGGCGCGAGGGGAGCGAGGGGCGCCACCGCGGTGGCGTCGTCGGCGAGCAGCCGGGCACGCAGGTCCGAGACGAACTCGGCCCGGGGCGCGAGCCCGGCCTGGTCGACGGCCTGCACGGCGTGCAGCACGGCGACGAGCTCGAGGATCCCGGGCTCGGACACCGCCTCGCCCTCGAGGGCGCGCTGGAGGAGCTCGCCGTCGGCGTTGGCACCGAGGTCCATGTCCCTCCTCCGTCTCTCGAGTCCGTCGGTCTGTCGTGCTGGTCGGTCGTGCTGGTCTGCTGATCGGGCTGGTCGGTCGAGCTGGTCGTGCCGTCAGGGCGTGCCGGAGCCCCTCGCCCGACCCGGCAGCCCCGGCTGGGACGGCACGGCACGGCATACGACACGTCGTGTGGCGAGGGGTGGGTGGTGCGGGTCGTTCGTCAGGGGCCGGAGCACCGTCGTCGCTGCCACCGCGCCACCTGCGTTCACACGTTCCACGGTCGCGCCGGTCAGCGCGCCGAGTGTCGGTCCGGGCCCACACGCACCGTCCCTACGCCATGAGAACGACGAGGGGGCCGGTCGGGTTACGCGGGTCACAGCTCGACTCCTTCGAGCGCCTTGCGCAGGGCCCGGGTCGCGCGCAGCTGGAGCTGCTTCACGGCCCCCTCGGACTTGTCGAGCACCCTGGCCGTGTCGGCCAGGCTGAGTCCCTGGAGGAAGCGCAGGGTGATGCACTCGGCCTGGTCGGAACCCAGCTGCTTGATCGCCGACACGAGACGCTCGTCGCGCAGCCGGGTCAGCACCTCGGTGTCGGGGGCGTCGACGCGCTCGTCGGCGTCGCGCATGTCGGCGGTCGCGACCTCGAAGCGGAACTTCGCCGACTTCACGTGGTCGGCGATGAGGTTGCGCGCGATGGTGACGAACCACGCCGCGATGTCCTTGCCCTGCCACGTGAACGAGTCGATCCGGCGCATCGCGCGCAGGAAGGTCTCGGACGTGAGGTCCTCGGCGAGCGCCCGGTTGGCGACGCGGACGAGGACGTAGCGGAAGACGGTGTCGACATAGATGTCGTAGAGCTGTGCGAAGGCCTCCTTGTCACCGCGCTGGGCGAGCTCGACGAGCGCCGCGATGCGGGCCTGCTCGTCCGCGTCGCGCTCGGGGTGGCGCCGAGGGCCCGGTCCGGGCCGGGTCAGCGCGGTCCTGTCGGTCCCCTCGTCGGCGAGGGCGGCCCAGAGCGCGTCGAGCGCGGAGCGCCACGTCGGCAGGGCGTATGCCGGGGGGTCGAGGAGCGCCGGGAGGGCGCCGGCGGGTGCCGGGCGGGCAGGGGGCATCGACACCCGCCCCGGGGCCCTTCCCGGTGCGAGGACAGGTGGGGGCCGGCGGGCCGACGTCCTGTTCGCGCGCATTGTGGACAGTCTGTCGGAATGCGCCCCCGCATGGGACCCCGATGACGTTTTGTGGTGCACCCGACGTGTGGCGCCGCGAGCGTGCCTACAGTGGTCCGCATGACGAGCGAGAAGCCCCCGGATGCTCCCGGCGCTGCGCCGCGCGTCGTCCTCCTCGGCCGCGCGGGCTGCCACCTGTGCGACGAGGCGCGCGCCGTCGTCGAGCGCGTGACGGGCGAGCTCGGGGTGGCCTGGCAGGAGCAATCCGTCGACGACGACCCGGAGCTGCTGCGGCGCTATGCCGAGCAGATCCCCGTGACCTTCGTCGACGGGCGGCGCCACGACTTCTGGCGGGTCGACGAGGCACGCCTGCGCGCCGCCCTGCGGTGACCTGCCTCACCGCGGCATCCCATGCCGTGGTAGGCCGTCGAAGTCAACTTTGTGCATGGGTTCACAAACGTCTAGCCTGATCGGGTCCCCACGTGCTCCGCGTGTGGGAGAACGCCTCGTTCGAGAGGAGCCGGTGAGCAAGAGTGTCCGCCGACCCAGCACTGCGTCGCGAGATCCCCGACGCAACCGTCGCGCGGCTCCCCGAGTACCTCCGAACGCTCTCGCGCCTCGCTGAGGACGGCGTCCTGTCGGTCTCCTCGGAAGAGCTCGCGGCCGAGGTCGGAGTGCGCTCCGCGCAGCTGCGCAAGGACCTCAGCCACCTCGGTTCCTACGGTGTGCGCGGCGTCGGCTACGACGTCGAGACGCTCGCCCTCGAGATCTCCCGCGCGCTCGGCCTGACCGAGGACTGGCCCGTCGCCATCGTCGGGATGGGCAACCTCGGGCACGCCCTCGCCTCCTACTCCGGCTTCGTCACCAAGGGCTTCCGCATCGTCGGTCTCTACGACGACGACCCCGCCCTCGCCGACGAGAAGATCGTCGGGGTGGCGATCCGCCCGCTCGCCGAGCTCACCGAGCACCACGCCGTCGACCCGATCGCCATCGGTGTCATCGCGACACCGGCGCCCGCCGCGCAGGCCGTCTGCGACGCGCTCGTCGGCGCCGGCATCAGCTCGATCCTCAACTTCGCGCCCGCGGTGCTCTCCGTGCCGAGCGGCGTGGACGTACGCCGTGTCGACCTCTCGACGGAGCTGCAGATCCTCGCCTTCCACGCTCAGCGCAAGTCGCTGGCCGCGGGCGACCTCCGGTCGGCGGTGGCCGCCCCGTGAGCCTCCTCGTCATCGGCCTGTCCCACCACACCGCCCCGCTGTCGGTGCTCGAGGCCCTGTCCGAGCGCCCTGACCGCGCCGAGGCCATCGCCGCGTCCGTGCTCAGCTCGGCCACGGCCACCGAGGCCGTCGTGCTCTCCACGTGCAACCGCCTCGAGGTCTACGCCTCGGTGCCGGCCTTCCACCCCGCCGTCGCCGCGATCGGCGAGGCGCTCGCACTCGCCGCGGGCATCGAGGCACCCGAGGGGGCCCGCCGCGTCGCCGACCTGCCGCCGGGCGACCCGGCCGACGCCCTGGCCGCCCGCGCCGAGGCGCTCGCCGACCACCTCTACGTCCGCTACGACGACGCCGCCGTGGCCCACGCCTTCACCGTGGCCTGCGGGCTCGACTCTATGGCCGTGGGCGAGGCCCAGATCCTCGGCCAGATGCGCGACTCGCTCGCCGGAGCACAGGCGCGCGGCCAGGTGGGGGAATCGCTCAACGCGCTCTTCCAGGGCGCCCTGCGCGTCGGCAAGCGCGCCCACACCGAGACCGACATCGACCAGCACAGCGTCTCGCTCGTGCAGATCGCGCTCGAGGAGGCGGCCGCGGTCCTCGGGCCGCTCGAGCGCGTCTCGGCCGCCGTGGTCGGCGCCGGTGGCATGAGCGGCCTCGCCGCCGCGACCGCACGCCGCCAGGGAGTCGGGTCGCTCACCATCGTCAACCGGACTCCCGAGCGCGCCGAGCGCCTCGCGGCCGCGACGTCCGGCGTGGCCCGCCCCTGGGCCGAGCTGGCCGACGTGCTCGCCGAGAGCGACCTCGTCATCACCTGCACCGGAGCGGTCGGCCACGTCATCACGGCCGAGATGCTCGCCGCGAGCGCGACCCGCCGCGGGGGTCGACCCCAGGTCGTCGTCGACCTCGCGCTGCCGCGCGACGTCGAGCCCGTCGTCTCCTGGCCGCACGCCGTGCCCGGCGTCTCGCTCGTCGACCTCCAGTCGCTGGGCCTGCTCCTCGAGGGCCGCGCCGACACGACCCAGGTCGTCCGGGTGCGCGAGCTCGTCACCGGTGAGGTCGCCGACTACCTCACGCGCCGCATGGAGAAGTCCGTGGCCCCCACGGTCGCCGCCCTGCGCGCCCGCGCCGCCGCGCTCGTGGCGACCGAGATGGACCGGCTCGACCAGCGGCTGCCCGGCCTCGACGAGACGACCCGCGCCGAGGTCGGCCTCGCGGTGCACCGCATCGTCGAGAAGCTGCTCCACACGCCGACCATGCGGGTCAAGGAGTTCGCCATGGAGGGCAGCGGCGACGACTACGCCGCGGCCCTGCGCGAGCTCTTCGACCTCGAGCCCAAGGACGTCGCCAACGTGTCCACCCCGCCGAAGCGGGCCCAGCCATGACCGCCCTGCGTCTCGGCACGCGCCGCTCCGCCCTCGCCACCACCCAGTCCGGGTGGGTGGCCGACCGGCTGCGTGAGGCCGGTCACGAGGTCGAGCTCGTCGAGATCACGACCGAGGGCGACGTGTCGGGCGAGCTGCTCACCGCGATCGGTGGCACCGGCGTCTTCGCCGCGGCGATCCGACGGGCCCTGCTCGACGGTCGCATCGACGTCGCCGTGCACTCGCTCAAGGACCTCCCGACCGCCCCGGAGCCCGGGCTCGTCGTCGCTGCCGTGCCGGTGCGCGAGGACAGCCGCGACGTCCTCGTGGCCCGCGACGGCCTGACACTCGGCGAGCTGCCCGCGGGCTCCGTCGTCGGCACCGGCTCGCCGCGCCGCACGGCACAGATCGCAGCGCTCGGGCTCGGCATCGAGATCCGCCCGATCCGCGGAAACGTCGACACCCGAATCGGATTCGTCTCGTCGGGTGCGCTCGACGCCGTCGTCCTCGCCCGCGCCGGACTCGCCCGGCTCGGCCGTCTCGACGAGGCCACCGAGGTCATCGACCCGATCCAGGTGCTGCCGGCACCCGGTCAGGGCGCCCTCGCCGTCGAGTGCCGCTCCGACCGCGACGACGTCGTGGCCGCCGTCTCCGTGCTCGACGACCCCGACACGCGAGCCTGCGTCGACGCCGAGCGCTCGCTGCTCGCGACGCTCGAGGCCGGCTGCACCGCCCCTGTCGGGGCCCTCGCCGAGGTCGTCGAGGGTGACGACGGCCTCGAGCTGTCGCTGCGTGCCTTCGCCGGCACCGAGGACGGCTCCGTGGAGCTGCGCCGCTCGCTCGTCGGGCCCTACGACGAGCCGGAGGTCCTCGGCTCGCGTCTCGCCCGGATCCTGCTGGAGGACGGCGCCGCCGACCTCCAGGTCGCCACGTCAGCTGGACCTGCCCCAGACCACGCCCCACACCAACCGGAGCAAGTTTCGTGACTCCTTCCCGCCAGCCGTCAGAGCAGACGGACTCGACTCCCACCCACGCGACCACGCCGGCGTGTGTCGCCTTCGTCGGCTCCGGACCGGGCGACCCCGGTCTCATGACGCTGCGCGGCCGCGACCTGCTCGCCGCCGC
The DNA here is from genome assembly GCF_964254175.1 of Terrabacter sp. LjRoot27. Classification (NCBI taxonomy): domain Bacteria; kingdom Bacillati; phylum Actinomycetota; class Actinomycetes; order Micrococcales; family Intrasporangiaceae; genus Terrabacter; species Terrabacter sp. LjRoot27. Next base: position 3,669,108 of record NZ_CAXUSS020000001.1, on the reverse strand, counting down.
CGACATCGTGGTCCTCGACCGGATCGCCCGCGACGACGTCGTGCTCGAGCACACCCGCCCCGACGTCGAGATCATCGACGCCGGCCACGGCGAGCAGGGCCAGGAGCTCACCCACGCGGTGCGCGCCAAGCTCGTCGTCAAGGCCGCGAAGTCGGTGGCCCCCGGCGGCCTGGTCGTGCGCCTCATGGACGGTGACCCCGCGACCTTCAACGGCCTCGTCGAAGAGGTGCGCGCCTGCCGCAAGGCCGGCATCACCTACGACGTCGTGCCGGGTGTGTCGGCGCTCACGGCCGGGCCGACGTATGCCGGCGTGCCCCTGACGTCGAAGTCGACCGGAGCCGTCCACGTCGTCGGCGTCGACCGCTCCGGCGTCGACTGGTCCGCCTACGCGGCCGACACCGACACCCTCGTGCTGCTCGGCGGCACCGAGGGCATCCGAGCCGCCCTCGCCGCGCTGCGCGCTGCGGGACGCCCCGCGGACGCCCTCGTGGCGCTGACGGCATACGGCACCACCGTGCGGCAGTCGTCCGTCGCGACGACCCTCGGCGACGCCGACGCGGTCTTCGGCGGCAAGGAGCCGCTCCGGGTGTCGCTCGCCGTCGTGTCGCCGAACGTCGGCCTCCGTGACGAGTTCTCGTGGTTCGAGTCCAAGCCGCTCTTCGGCTGGAAGGTGCTCGTGCCGCGCACCCAGGCCCAGGCCGGCTCCATGGTCGACCGCCTCGCCGGCTACGGCGCGACGGCCGACGTCGTGCCGACCATCTCGGTCGAGCCGCCGCGCACGCCGCAGCAGATGGAGAAGGCCGTCAAGGGCCTCGTCACCGGACGCTACGAGTGGATCGGCTTCACGTCGGTCAACGCTGTGCGCGCCGTGCGCGAGCGCTTCGAGGAGTTCGGCCTCGACGCCCGGGCCTTCGCGGGCCTCAAGGTCGCCGCCGTCGGTGGCGTCACCGCCGCCGCGCTGCGCGAGTGGGGCATCAACCCCGACCTCGTGCCCGCCGGAGAGCAGTCCGCGGCCGGCCTGCTCGAGTCGTGGCCCGAGTTCGACGAGGTCCTCGACCCGATCAACCGCGTGCTGCTGCCTCGTGCCGACATCGCGACCGAGACGCTCGTCGCCGGCCTGCGCGACATGGGCTGGGAGGTCGACGACGTCACCGCCTACCGGACGGTGCGCGCGGCCCCCCCGGCTGCGTCGATCCGCGACGCCATCAAGGGTGGCGACTACGACGCCGTGCTCTTCACGTCGAGCTCGACGGTGCGCAACCTCGTCGGCATCGCCGGAAAGCCCCACGCCGCAACGGTCGTCGCCTGCATCGGACCGGCCACGGCCAAGACGGCGCAGGAGCACGGCCTTCGCGTCGACGTCCTCGCGCCGGAGGCCTCGGCCACCAGCCTCGTCGATGCTCTCGCCGGCCACGGCGTCGGTCTCGCCGTCGCCGCGGCCGAGGCGGGCCAGTCGGTCCAGCGTCCCAGCGACAAGCGCCCGGCCTCGCGCCGCCGCGCCCGCTGAGGCGGGACCCCGATGATCGAGCGTCCCCGTCGCCTGCGCCAGAACCCCGTCCTGCGGTCCCTCGTCGCCGAGACCCGGCTGCACCCGCGTGACCTCGTGCTGCCCGTCTTCGTCGGCGAGGGGCTGACGGAGCCGCGCCCGATCACGAGCATGCCGGGGGTCGACCAGCACACGCTCGAGAGCGTCGTCGAGGTCGCCCACCGCTGCGTCGCGGCCGGCCTCGGCGGGATCATGCTCTTCGGGGTGCCGCAGGAGAAGGACGCGACCGGCTCGGGCGCCATCGACCCCGACGGCATCCTCAACGTCGCGTTGCGCGCCGTCCGGGACGCCGTCGGTGACGACCTCGTCGTCATGGCCGACACCTGCCTCGACGAGTTCACCGACCACGGCCACTGCGGCGTGCTCGACGAGCACGGCCGCGTCGACAACGACGCCACCAACCTCCTCTACGCCGAGATGGCCGTCGCGCAGGCTCGTGCCGGCGCCCACGTCGTCGCCCCCTCCGGGATGATGGACGGCCAGGTCGCGGTCATCCGTGAGGCGCTCGACGCCGAGGGCCTCACCGACACCGTGATCCTCGCCTACTCCGCCAAGTACGCCTCGGCGTTCTTCGGCCCCTTCCGCGAGGCCGTCCAGTCGAGCCTGCAGGGCGACCGCCGCACCTACCAGCAGGACCCGGCCAACATCGTGGAGTCGCTCCGCGAGATCGACCTCGACATCGCCGAGGGCGCCGACATGGTCATGGTCAAGCCCGCGATGTCCTACCTCGACGTCGTCGCGGCCGCCGCCGAACGGGCGTCGGTGCCGGTCGTGGCCTACCAGGTGTCGGGCGAGTACTCCATGATCCACGCGGCCGCCGCGAACGGCTGGATCGACCTCCGAGCAGCCGCGATCGAGTCGCTGACCTCGATCCGCCGAGCCGGTGCACAGGTCGTGCTGACGTACTTCGCGCTCGACGTGACCGAATGGACCGCCTGACACCACTACCATCTGTGCAATCGCAGGAGGTTGACATGTCAGGTACAGGGGATGACGGCGTGCGGTGGCTCAGTGATGCCGAACAGGCGTCGTGGCGGGCCATCCTGCGCGGCACGAGGCTGCTCGAGCGCGCGCTCGACGACGCGCTCGGCGACGCCGGGTTGCAGCTGAGCGAGTACGAGATCATCTCGATGCTCTCCGAGAGCCCGAACCACCGGCTCCGCATGTCCGAGCTCGCCGCCATGGTCGTCCAGTCGCGCAGTCGGCTGACGCACACCGCGAAACGGCTCGAGGACCGCGGCTGGGTGACGCGCGAGCAGTGCGCCGACGACAAGCGCGGCGTCGAGCTCGTCCTCACCACCGGTGGCCTGGCCGCCGTCCGCGACATCTCGCGGGTCCACGTGCAGAGCGTGCGCGCCAACCTCGTCGACATCATGACCCCGGCGCAGTTCACGGCGATCGGCGACGCCATGGCCATCGTGCGTGACCACCTCGACCCGAACGGCACGAGCGGCCACTGAGCACCGGGTCCGGGCTCCGGGGCCACCGCAGGACCCGAGGGCCGGGGCGTCAGAAGGCGATGCGCACGGCGGCGCGCCGCAGGCTGGGACGCAGCACCTCGGTGAAGCCGGCGTCGAGGAAGGTCGAGAGCGCGCCGACGTGCAGCTCCTCGAGGATGGCGCCCGACGTCGTCGTCATCGGGTAGCCCTCGAGCGCGCGGGCGCCGCCACGGCGGGCGACGTCCACGGCCGCCAGGACGAGGGCGCGGCTGATCCCGCGGCGTCGGTAGCCGGCGCGGGTGAAGACGCACGTGACCGCCCAGACGGAGGGGTCGGAGCGGTCCTCGTCGCGCCCGACCCAGGCCGCCCGGCTCGAGTTGCGCACGAGGCCGTCGTACGCGGGTCGCGGCTCGACGGCGCACCACCCGACGGGCTCGTCGCCCAGTCGGGCGACGAGGCCGCTGGTGTGCCGGGCGCCCGGGTCACCGCAGGAGGTCTGGTCACGGAGGCGGTGCGCGCGCTCCTCGACCGGGAAGGACCCGAAGGACTCACCCCTGGCCAGCTTGAAGCGCTGGCACTGGCAGCGCGAGGCCGGCCCCCTGGTCCCGAGGATCGTCCTCAGCTCCTCCCAGGTGGCCTCGTTGGCCGGCACGACGGAGACCTCGGCGTTCGCAGCGCTCATGAGCACGAGTGTGGAGCGCGGGGGGCTCCGGTGGGGCGGTACGCGCCCGGTACGCGCCCGGTACGCGCCCGGGACGTGCCCGGTACGCGCCCGGTACGCGCCGGCTCGAGCCGCCGATGACCCGGCGGGGCACGTACCCAGCATCGGTTGAGAGACTGGGGGCATGAGCTCGCAGCCCGTCACCGTCCAGACCACCACCGACGCCCCGGCGTCCGCCGCCCTCCTCGCGCGGGCCAGCGAGGTGATCCCGGGCGGTGTGAACTCGCCGGTGCGTGCCTTCCGCGCGGTGGGTGGCACGCCCCGCTTCATGGCGAGTGGCGCGGGCCCGTGGCTGACGGACGCCGACGGCAAGCGCTACGTCGACCTCATCTGCTCCTGGGGCCCGATGATCCTCGGCCACGCCCACCCCGACGTCCTCGCGGCCGTGACCGAGGCCGCCGCGCGCGGCTTCTCCTTCGGCACGCCCAGCGAGAACGAGGTGCGTCTCGCCGAGGAGATCGTCCGGCGGGTCGAGCCCGTCGAGCAGGTCCGTCTCGTCAACTCCGGCACCGAGGCGACGATGTCGGCCATCCGCCTCGCCCGCGGTTTCACCGGCCGCGACGTCATCGTCAAGTTCGCCGGCTGCTACCACGGCCACGTCGACGCCCTGCTGGCCTCGGCGGGCTCCGGTGTCGCGACCTTCGCGCTCCCGGACTCCGCCGGCGTGCCGCGCTCGAGCGCCGGCGAGACGATCGTCCTGCCCTACAACGACGTCCCCGCGCTCGAGGCCGCGTTCGCCGAGCGCGGGCCCGAGATCGCCGCGGTCATCACCGAGGCCGCGGCCGGCAACATGGGCGTCGTCCCGCCCGCGCCCGGCTTCACGGAGGCGCTGCTGCGCGTCACGAAGGCGCACGGCGCGCTGCTCGTCTCCGACGAGGTGATGACCGGCTTCCGGTGCAGCGCCTCGGGCTTCTACGGCCTCGAGGGCCCTTATGCCGCAGGCGCGCCCGACCTCTTCACGTTCGGCAAGGTGATGGGCGGCGGCTTCCCGACCGCGGCCTTCGGTGGCCGTGCCGACGTCATGGCGCTCCTCGCCCCGCAGGGCCCCGTCTACCAGGCCGGCACGCTCTCCGGTAACCCCGTCGCCTCCGCCGCGGGCCTCGCCACGCTCCAGGGCTGCACGCCCGCGGTCTACGAGCGCCTCGACGTCGTCTCGCGCACGATCGCCGACGCCGTCGCCGCCGAGCTGTCCGCTGCCTCGGTGCCGCACACCATCCAGTGGGCCGGCTCGATGTTCTCCGTCTTCTTCCGCGACGGGGCGGTGGCGAACTACGACGACGCGAAGGACCAGGACACCGACGCCTTCCGCCGCTTCTTCCACTCGATGCTGAGCCAGGGCGTGCACCTGCCGCCGAGCGCCTTCGAGTCGTGGTTCGTCTCGGCCTCCCACGACGACGAGGCCGTCGACCACGTGCTCGCGGCCCTGCCGGCCGCGGCCCGCGCCGCGGCGACCACCGACTGACCCGGGCCCCCGCGACAGACCACGTATGCCGTCCACGTCGGTGGGCGGCATACGGGCGTTCCGGGACGGGTGGCGACGCGGACGGGGCCCCCGGACGCGGCCCCGGACGCCACCACACGGCATACGCCCGCGGGGATTGTGGGCCCGACCGACGAGGAGGACGCTGGTCGGTGACGGCGGCGCCGTCGGGGTGCCGCCCCGACCGAGGGAGGTGGGGTCGTGCACGCACGCTCCACGACGGTCCTGGGCCGTCCCGGCATGATCGAGACCGGTATCGCGCACGTGCAGGACGTGGTGATGCCGCAGGTCAGGGCGATGGACGGCTGCCTCGGACTGTCCATGGTCGCCGACCGTGTCAGCGGCCAGTGCATCGTGACGACGGCCTGGCGTGACGAGGCCGCGATGCGCGCCACCGCCGACACCGTCGCCCCGCTGCGACGGCAGGCGGCCGAGCTGCTCGGCGGTGAGGCCACCGTCGAGGAGTGGGAGATCGCCTACCTGCACCGGGACCACCGTGTGTCCGACGGCTGTAGCGCGCGCGTGACGTGGACCGAGGCCGACCCGGCCATGGTCGACCGGGTGATCGACGCCTTCCGGATGGGCATCATGCCGCGGGTCGAGCAGCTCGAGGGCTTCTGCAGCGCCAGCCTCTTCGTGGACCGGCCCTCCGGGCGGGCGTGCGTCACCGCGACGTACGACTCGCCGCAGGCGATGATGGCGACCCGGAACGCAGCGATGGGCCTGCGGGCCGACCTCGTGCAGGAGACCGGCATGAGGATCACCCAGATCGGCGAGTTCTCCCTCGCCATCGCGCACCTCGACGTGCCCGAGCTCGTCTGACGCCCGGTCGACCCCGGGCCTAGTGGACGGCGGCGAGGAGCACCCCGACGCCGACGAACAGCCCGCCGAAGACGCGGTTGAGGGCGCGCTGACCCGACTCGCGCTGGGTCAGCCGCCCCAGCCCGCGTGCCGCCGCGGCGAAGAAGAACCACATGACGACGACGTCGATGGTGATCACCGTCGCGGCGAGCACGGCGTACTGCGGCAGCAACGGTTGCTCCGGCCGGATGAACTGCGGTGTGAACGCGAGGAAGAAGACGACGGCCTTCGGGTTGGTCAGGTTGACGAGCAGACCGCGGCGGAACATCGACCACGCCGGCTCCCGCTGCACCCCACCGACCCGCGCCGCCGCGGCCCGCGAGCGGAACTGCCGCACGCCGAGGTAGACGAGGTAGGCGGCGCCGGCGTACCGGATGACGTCGAAGAGCACCGGTGAGCTCGCGACGAGGACGCCGACGCCGGCAGCCACGACGACGATGTGGGCGAGCAGCGCGACCTGCTGGCCGAGGATGCCCCAGATCGAGCGGGTCCAGCCGGACCCGAGCGAGTTGGCCATCGTGTTGATGGCGCCGGCCCCGGGGGTGAAGGAGATGAGCGCGCCCGTCGCGACGAGCGTCAGCCAGAGTGACCACGACACGTCACGGAGTGTAGGTCGACCCCCGTCCGTGGCGCCGGTCGTCCCACGGACGGCGTGACCTCGGCCACGGGTGCCGGGACCGCCACCGACGGCGTACGCGTGGGGCCGCGTCAGCGGGCGCCCGTCGGCGTCGCTGCACGTCACAGGGGGTGCACAGGCTCGGATGCGGATTCGGTCCTGAGCACGACGTTTGAGAGACTGTCGCCCATGGGTGAGAGCACGAGCGGGGTGGCGCCGGGCGCCGACGACCTCACGGTCGTGCACCTCATGCGACACGGTGAGGTCCACAACCCCGGCGGCGTGCTCTACGGACGTCTCGACGGCTTCCACCTCTCCGACCTCGGCCAGGAGATGGCGCGCCTCGTCGCGGCCCACCTCGAGGCCAACGACATCACCTACGTCGTCGCCTCGCCGCTCGAGCGGGCCCAGGAGACCGCGGCCCCGATTGCCGCCGACCACGAGGTCGAGATCGCCACCGACGCGCGCGTCATCGAGTCCGAGAACCAGTTCGAGGGCCGCTCGGTCAGCCCCGCAGACCTGCTCCACCCGCGCAACTGGCACCTCTTCCGCGACATCACGAAGCCCTCGTGGGGCGAGCCCTACGAAGACATCGCGGCCCGGATGCTCGCGGCCGTCGCCGACGCGCGCGACGCCGCGCGCGGGCACGAGGCCGTCGTCGTCAGCCACCAGCTGCCCGTCTGGACCGTGCGCAACAAGCTCGAGGGACGCCGCCTCTGGCACGACCCGCGCAAGCGCGAGTGCACGCTCGCCTCGCTGACGTCGCTGACCTACCACGGTGACGAGCTCGCCTCGATCTCGTACTCCGAGCCTGCCGCGGAGCTGCTCCCGAGGGCGAGCAAGAGCGTGGGCGCCTGATGGACCACCTCGACCGACGCACCGCACTGCGGTGGGGCGCCGTCGCCATGGCCGGAGGCCTCGCGACGTTCGCGGCGGCCTGCTCGGCCGACCCGAACTCCGTTGCCGACCAAGCCCGCTCGGGCGACCGCAAGGGCTACGTCGCGGGTGACGGCTCCATCGAGCAGCTGCCCGCCACCGACCGCGGTGAGCCCGTCACCCTCGACGGCACGACCCTCGAGGGCAAGCCGTGGAGCAGCGCCGACCGCGCCGGCACGGTGCTCGTCGTCAACGTCTGGGGCTCGTGGTGCCCGCCGTGCATCGAGGAGACGCCCGCGCTGCAGAAGGCGTGGGAGACCGTGCAGGCCCAGGGCAAGAAGGTCGAGTTCATCGGCCTCGACAAGCTCGAGGGCCCCGAGACCGGCCTCGCCTTCCAGACCGCCAACAAGGTCACCTACCCCTCGCTCGCCTACGACGGCGGCGTCCCGATCCTCGCCCTCCAGGGCAAGGCCTCGGCCACCCCGACCACCCTCGTGCTCGACCACGAGGCCCGCATCGCGGCCCGCGTCTCCGGCCCCGTCTCCACGACGACGCTGCTCGGCCTCATCGACGACGTCCTCGCCGAGAAGGCCTGAGCCCCGTGGGTACCGAGCTCGCCTCCGGGTCGCTCCTCGCCGCAGGGCTCGTCGCCCTCGTGGCCGGGTTCGTCTCGTTCGCCTCGCCGTGCGTGCTGCCGCTCGTGCCGGGCTTCCTCGGCTACGTCACCGGGCTGTCCGACGTCTCGCTCGAGAAGCGGTCGCGCGGGCGGCTCGTCGTGGGGGCGCTGCTCTTCGTCCTCGGCTTCACCGTCGTCTTCCTCATCGCGGCCGCAGCCGTCTCGGCCGTCGGGCTGGCCTTCCGGGAGCACCAGAGCGCGCTGCTGCGCGTCGGTGGCGCCGTCGTCCTGCTCATGGGTCTGCTCTTCCTCGGGCTCGGCCGGTCGTATGCCGCCCCCGTGAGCTGGCGACCGCGTGCCGGGCTCGCCGGGGCACCGTTGCTCGGCGCCGCCTTCGCCATCGGCTGGTCGCCGTGCATGGGTCCGACGCTCGGGGCCATCCAGGCCATGGCCGCCCCGATCTCGGCCGAGTCCGGCTCGATCGGTCGCGGCCTGGCGCTCGCCGCCGTCTACTCCATCGGTCTGGGCCTGCCGTTCGTGCTCATGGCGGCCCTGTGGGAGCGCGCCGGCACCGCGAGCGACTGGCTGCGCCGGCACCGCCGGGCCCTGCAGAACGTCGGTGGCCTGCTCCTCGTCGCCGTCGGCCTGCTCATGCTGACCGGGGTCTGGGAAGACGTCATCGTCTGGATCCAGGTGCGCCTCGTCAACGGCTTCCAGGTGGCGATCTGACATGAGCACCGACACCAACCCCGCCACCGAGAGCACCGAGAACACCGGGCGCACCGAGCCCACCGAGCCCACCGAGAAGGCGACCTCGCGCGCGAAGGGCAGCGACGGCATACGCAAGGGCATGCGGCCCGACCGCCAGGAGCCGACGCTGCCGACCCTCGGCACCGTGGGGATGCTCCGGTGGGGCTGGCGCCAGCTGACGAGCATGCGCACGGCGCTCTTCCTGCTCCTGCTGCTCTCGATCGCCGCCGTCCCGGGCTCGATCTTCCCGCAGCGCAACATCGACGCGGGCCGGGTCGCCGACTACATCGCCCAGAACCCCACGAGCTCGCCGTGGCTCGACCGGCTCGGCTTCTTCGACGTCTACGCGTCCCCGTGGTTCTCGGCGATCTACCTCCTGCTCTTCATCTCCCTCGTCGGCTGCATCGTCCCCCGCACGAAGGTGCACCTGTCGGCGCTGCGCTCGACACCCCCGCGCGCCCCGGCCCGGCTCCAGCGCCTCGACGAGCACGCCGAGATCACGACGACCCTCTCGCCGGACGAGGCCCTCGCCGCAGCGCGGGCGGTCTTGAAGCGCAAGCGGTTCCGGCTGCACTCGCACGATGCGACGAGCGTCTCCGCCGAGTCCGGCTACCTCCGCGAGACCGGCAACCTGCTCTTCCACCTCGCCCTGACCGGCATCATCATCGGCATGGCCGTCGGGCACCTGCTCGGCTGGCGCGGCGACATCATCCTCGCCGAGGGCGACAAGTTCGCGTCGTCCGCGGGCACCTACAACACCATCTCGCCCGGGCCGTGGGTCGACACGGAGACGCTGCCGCCCTTCGTCCTGTCGCTCGACAAGCTCCACGTCGAGTTCAACGAGACGCCGGGCCGCTCGTTCGGCACGCCGCGGCTCTTCGACGCGCAGACGACGCTGCAGAGCTCGCCCGGAGCACCGAAGAGCAGCGAGAACGTCTCGGTCAACCACCCGATCACCGTCGACGGCGCCGACATCTTCCTCCTCGGCAACGGCTACACGCCGGTCATCACCGTCAAGGACGCCAAGGGAGCCGTGCTCTACCGCGAGGCGACCCCGTTCCTGCCGCAGGACGGCAACTACCGCTCGGTCGGCGTCATCAAGGTGCCGTCGGCCTCGCCGAAGCAGCTCGGCTTCACCGGCTTCTTCCTGCCGACGGCCGAGCCGACCTTCACGAACGGGCCGGTCTCGATCTTCCCCGACACCAACAACCCCGAGGTGGCGCTCTCGGTGTGGGAGGGCAACCTCTTCCCCGGTGGCGCGCCGCAGTCGGTCTACACGCTCAACACCGACGAGATGAAGCAGGTGACCAAGGCCGACGGCTCGCCCGCGCTCATCCGCCTCAAGCCGGGCCAGACCTACCAGCTCCCGGGCGACCGCGGCTCGATCACCTTCGACAGCGTCAAGCGCTTCGCCGGCCTGTCGGTGCGCACCGACCCGGGCGCCCCGATCAGCCTCGTCAGCGCCATCCTCGCGACGCTCGGCCTGATCCTCGGCCTCACCATCAAGCGCCGCCGCGTCTTCGTCCGCGTGCGTCCGGTCCCGGCCGGCACGGGCCCCGCGGGCGGCAGCCTCGACAGCCCTCCCGGCGCCGACGGGCGACCGGCTACCGTGGTCACCATCGGTGGCCTCTCGAAGGACTCCGACCCCGGGCTCGCCGCGATCGTCACCGCGATCACGACCGGCGTGCACGACCGCCTTGCAGAACGGACCGACCGCTCGTGAACCTCGCAGCCAACGCCAACGCCGCGCTCTACGCGTCGATGATCGTCTACACGCTCGCCATGCTCGCCTTCACCTGGCACCTGGCCGCGCGAGCACCCAAGGTGGCCGACTCCAAGGTGACCACCGAGGTCGCCGCCAACGAGCGCGAGGGCGTCCTCGTCGGCGCGGGGGCACCCACCCCGGCCGAGCGCCGCCCGACGACGCCGTATGCCGCCGGGCCGGGTTTCGAGGAGAGCCTCAAGAGCCGCCAGCGCGGCAGCATCGCCCTGATGCTCACCTACCTCGCGTCGGCGCTGCTCGTCGCGTCGGTGCTCATGCGCGGCCTCGCCGTCGGCCGGCCGCCGTGGGGCAACATGTTCGAGTTCGCGACGGCTGCCGCCGCCGCCGTCGGCGCCGCCTACAGCGTGCTCGCCAAGCGCAACAACTGGCAGTGGCTCGGCGTCTTCATCGTCACGCCCATCCTGCTCGTGCTCGGTCTCGCGCTCACCGTGCTCTACACCGAGGCCGGCGAGCTCATGCCGGCCCTCAAGTCCTACTGGCTCGGCATCCACGTCTCGGTGGCCTTCCTCGCCGTCGCCTTCTTCACGCTCGCCTTCGCGGTCGGCCTGCTCTACCTCGTGCGCCTGCGCCGCGAGGAGAAGGCCCCGGCGAAGCCGAACTTCATCGAGTCGCTGCCGTCGTCCGCCTCGCTCGAGCGGACGGCATACAGCCTCAACATGGTGGCCTTCATCCTCTGGACGTTCACGCTCATCGCGGGAGCCATCTGGGCCAAGCAGGCCTGGGGCGCCTACTGGCAGTGGGACCCCAAGGAGGTCTGGACCTTCGTCATCTGGACGGTCTACGCCGCCTACATGCACGGCCGCGCGACGGCCGGCGTCGACCACCGCAAGTCGATGTACATCGCGCTCGCTGGCTACGTCGCCGTCATCATCAACTTCACGCTGGTCAACCTCGTGTCGACCTTCGTGGGCATGCACAACTACTCGGGCATGTGACGGTGATCTGACGTGGTCCGCTACTCCCTGCTCCGCATCCTCATCTTCTTCGGGTTCCTCTTCCTCTTCTGGCTCATCGGCCTGCGCAACAACCCCGTGCTCCTGCTCGGCGCGTCGGCGCTCGCGTCTGCAGCCGCCTCCTACATCCTGCTGCGCGGCATGCGCGACGAGATCACGGCCAAGCTCGTCGAGCGCCACGAGGCCAAGCTCGAGGCGAAGCAGGGGGTCGATCCGGCGAGCGACGAGTTCGCCGAGGACCTCGAGGACGAGCGTCCGCTCCGTGACGTCGACACCACGGGTGCCGCGGCTACCGAGGACCCCCGCAACGCCGACCGCTGACCCCAACGCACAGTCGACTGGCCCCGTCGTCACTCGTGCCCCACGCGGGGACTGGTACGCCTGAGGTCACAAGGCCACTCGAGTGAGCGCCCAACCCCAGTCGAGTGGCCCCGTCGTCACTCCTGCCCCATGCGGGGGCTGGTACGCGTGTGGTCACGAGGCCACTCGAGTGAGCGCCCAAACCACACTCGAGTGAGCGCCCAACCCCAGTCGAGTGGCCTCGTCGTCACTCGTGTCCCATGCGGGGGCTGGTACGCGTGTGGCCACGAGGCCACTCGAGTGAGCGCCCAACCACACTCGAGTGAGCGCCAAGCCCCAGTCGAGTGGCCTCGTCGTCACTCGTGTCCCACACGGGGACTGGTACGCCTGAGGTCACGAGGCCACTCGAGTGAGTATGCGGTCACGCCAGTCCCACGGTCGTGTGACGGAGCGCTCGCTCGAGTGGGACGGAGCGCTCACTCGACAGGACGGAGGGCGGGGTCAGGCGGGGAGGCCGAGGCGGGTGGCGATGCGGCTCGCCGTGGCCGAGGCGTCCGCCCCGACACCGAAGAGCAGGGCCGAGCTGCGTCGTCGCAGGAAGTGGACGCCGACGAAGTGCAGGTCCGGCGCTGCGACGCTCTCTCCGTCGACGTGCACGGGAAAGCCGAGCCCGTCGACGAGGTCGGGCACCTGGACCCACGACGCGTAGTCGGGGCGGAACCCGGCGGCGACGAGCACGCAGCCCAGCTCGCGCACCGGCACGGTCTCGAGCGGCGTCGCGGCGAACGGCGCGGGGTCGGGGAGCTCCGGCGGGTCGATGCCCTCTCTCGAGCACAGGTCGAGGACGAACCCGCGGATGAGGCGGTAGCCGTCGTCACCCGCGGCGACGGACGCCTCGAGGTCCGGGGCGAGCCGCACGACGCCGTCGTCGGCTCCGAGCAGGTGACCTCCGAGCCGGACGCCGAGCGCGGCGAGCGTGCGGTAGCTGAGGTCGTGGCCACCGGCGGCCCCGCTCAGCTGCGGGTTCGCGCCGAAGCGGGCCGCGGGCGTCGGCAGGTCCTCGACGCGCTGGTCGAAGAAGGGCGTGTCGAGGAGCCACTCGAACACGTCGCGGTCGCCGGCCCTCCGCGGGAACCACGGCGCGCGACCGCACGCCATGACGACGTCGCGGCCGGCGAGCACGAGCTCCTCGGCGACCTGGCACGCGCTCTGCCCGCTGCCGACGACCATGACGGGTCCGTCGGGCAGCCCGCCCGGGTTGCGGTAGCCGTTGAGGTCGACGACGGGGAGGCCACCCGGCAGCGTCGCGAAGGCCGGTGGCCGGTGCGGCCGCTGGTACGCGCCCGTCGACACGACCACGACGCGGCTGACGATCGCCCCGTCGTCGGTCTCGAGCACGAAGCCACCGGTGTCGCGGGTCCGGAGCCGACGCACGGGGCAGCCGAGGCGCACCGGGGCGCGCAGCCGGCCCGCCCACGCGTCGAGATGGGCCGCGATCTCGGCCCGTCCCATGAAGCCCTGCGGGTCGTCACCGACGTAGGGGGCGCCGGGCAGGCGCACCGTGTGGTTCTGCCCGACGAGCGTGAAGCTGTCCCACCGGCCGAGCCACGACGATCCCGGCACGCTCGCCTCGAGGACGACGTGGTCGACGCCGCGCTGCTCGAGCTCGTGGCTCGTCGCGAGACCGGCCTGCCCGGCCCCGATGACGACGACGTCGATCTCCTCGGACACCCGTCCACGGTGGCACCGGGACGTGGCCCCCGTCAGCCGAATGCCGAGGTATGCCGTCGCGCCGGGTCGCCAGGGGTCGCCTCGACCCGCGGGGGCTCAGCAGGGTCAGGCGCGGCCGAGCGCGAGACCGACGGCGAGCAGCAGCGACCAGGCGAGCTGGAACTGGCCGGTGCCGGCCAGGGCCGGGATGAGGCCCGGGCCCGTGGCGCGACCGACGACGGCCTGCATCGGCCGCACGATGAGCGGCGCCGCGAGGATCGCGAGCAGCGCCCACGGTGACGTGAACGACGCGAGGCCCGTCATGACGAAGGCCACCGCGACGAGCGCGACGTAGAAGGCGCGCGTGCCCGACTCGCCCATCCGCACGGCGAGCGTCCGCTTGCCGTGCTCGCGGTCGGTCGGGATGTCGCGCAGGTTGTTGGCGACGAGGATCGCCGAGGCGAGCGACCCGACGCCGATGGCGCCCCACCAGCCGGCGGCCGTGGGCGGGGTCATCGTCGCCATGGTGCCGAGGGTCGCCACGAGCCCGAAGAAGACGAAGACGAAGACCTCGCCGAGGCCGAGGTAGCCGTAGGGCCGCGAGCCGCCGGTGTAGTACCAGGCCGCGACGATGGCGGCCGCACCGATGGGGATCATGATCCACAGCTCCGAGAGCCCGACGAGCGCGAGACCCATGAGCCCGGCGAAGAAGAAGCACGCGAAGGCCGCGATCTTGACCGAGCGGGGCGCCGCGAGCCGCTGGCCGACGAGCCGCACGGGCCCGACGCGCACCTCGTCGGTGCCGCGGATGCCGTCGGAGTAGTCGTTGGCGAAGTTGACCCCGACCTGAAGGGCCAGGGCGACGACGAGGGCGAGGACGGCATACGCCCAGACGACGTGGCCGGTCTGGTAGGCGGCGCCAGTGCCGACGAGGATGGGCGAGACGGCGGCGGGCAGCGTGCGAGGGCGTGCGCCCTCGATCCACTGGGACAGGGTGGCCATGGAGTTCCGGTGGGTCCTTCTACAGCTTGCGGAGGAAGTCGGGGTCGTCGTCGGGGCCCATGGGGCCGCGAGGCCCCGGCGGCCGGCGACCGGGCCCGCGAGAGGCGGGACCGGGTCCACCCCGGGCGTCGCTGCGCCCGGCGACGAGCCAGAAGATCGGGCCGAGCACGGGCACGAGGACCGCGATGAGCCAGACGGTCTTGGGCATGACCCGCACGAGCCGCCGGTCGGTCTGGAGGCAGTCGACGAGGGCGTAGATCGTGGCGAAGACGACGAGGGCGATCAGCACGACGCGCAGCACGGCGACCTCCTTCGGCGACGGGTGGGACACCCCCATCTTGCCACCGCTCAGGCGAGGCCCTGCACGACGCGTCGGATGGCGGCCCGATCGGGTTTGCCGGGGCCGCGCTGAGGGATCTCGGCGAGCACGAGGACCCGTCGCGGCAGGGCCGCGTCCGGCAGGATGCCGCGCAGCCGTTCGCGCACGGCACGGGTCGTCAGGTGGCCGGTCGGGTCGACGAGCGTCACTGCGGCACAGACGGCCTCGCCCCACTCGGGGTCGGGCAGACCCAGCACGACGACGTCGAGGACGTCGTCGAGGTGGCGGGTCATGGCGTCCTCGACGACGCCGGGGTTGATCTTGAGGCCACCGGTGTTGATGACGTCGTCGGCGCGGCCGTCGATGACGAGCAGCCCGTCGTCGTCGAAGTGGCCGAGGTCGTCGGTGCGGAACCAGCGGACACCGTCGGGGTCGACGGTGAAGGCGTCACGGCTCAGGCGCGCCTCGCCGAGGTAGCCGTGGGCGACGGTGTCGCCGCCGAGCACGACGTGGCGGTCGTTGTCGACGTGGACCCTGCTGACCGGCAGCGGGATCCCGTCGTAGACGCAGCCCCCGGCCGTCTCGCTCATCCCGTAGGTGAGGCTGAGGACGACGCCCAGCGCGCGGGCACGCTCGACGAGGGCGGGCGGCGTGGCCGCGCCGCCGACGAGCACCCCGTCGAAGGAGCCCAGCGCCTCGAGCCCCACCGGGTCGTCGACGAGCCGGGCCAGCTGCGTCGGCACGAGCGCCGTGTAGCGCCGGGGCGCGGCGCCCGTCGGCCGCACGAGGGACGCGGCCTGCGCGAAGCCCTCGACCGAGAAGCCGTCTCGCAGGTCGAGCACCTCCGGCGGGACGCCCGAGGCGAGCGACCGGAGCAGCACCTGCAGCCCCGCGATGTGGTGGGCCGGCATGGCGAGCAGCCACGCGCCGCTGCCGCCGAGCACCTGGTGGGTGGCCCACGCCGACCGCTCGAGCGCGTCGGCCGTCAGCAGCGCGCGCTTGGGCCGGCCCGTCGAGCCCGACGTGCCGATCGCGACCGCGAGACCGTCGGGAAGGTCGGCGGGGTCGTGGGACGGCACCGACGGCGGCGGGGAGCCGGCGGCATACGGCAGCACGGGGGAGCGGCCGGTCAGGGCCGCCTCGAGGGCGGGCAGCACGTCGAGGACGGCGGGTCCGGCGGGGACCGCCAGCGGGCGGGGGGACGGCGCGGCCATCAGGCACGTCTCGCTCTCGGTGGTGCGGTGGGGGCGGCGCGGCGACGTTGCCGGGCCGCCATGGCGACGGTCCAGACGAGCGCGACCGCACAGACGGGGAAGCCGACGTAGGGGTTGAGCGGGAGCACGATCCCGAGGGTGCCCCCGACGACCCACAGCACCTGGAGCATCGTCTCGGACCACGCGAAGACCGACGTGCGGACGTTCTCGGGCACCTCGCGCTGCACGAGAGCGTCGAAGCCCAGCTTGGACAGCTGCGCCGACATGCCCTGCACGAAGCCGAGCAGGACGAGGGTCCACACGCCGTACCAGATGCCCGTCGCGACGCAGCAGACCGTCGCCGCGAGGACCGACACCATGGCGATGCGTTCGGGGCGCTGGTCGCGCACGACGTTGCCGACGACGCTGCCCATGCCGTTGCCGACGCCGATGGCGACCGCGATGAACGCGAGCACGAGCTCGCCGCGGATGCCGTCGATCGGGTGCTCCTTGGCGAGGAAGGCCATGAAGAGGATGAGGAAGCCGGTGAGCACCCGGGTGCCGCCGGTCGACCACATGGCGTGCATGACGGGCCACGGGATCGCCTGCTTGCGCCGCCGGAAGCGACCGAGGGGCCCCAGCGAGTCGACCGTGAGCGCGTCGCCGTCCGAGGGCGTATGCCGCCGGGCCGGCTCGTCGCCCCAGCCGCGCCGGGTGCCTCTGAGGGACCCCGCGCCGGGCGCGCTCGCGTCGTCGTGGGCGCCGCGCACGGGGATGGGGGTCGTGTCCTCGATGGAGACCTCGCCGAGCGAGCTGTCGACCTGCGCCGGCAGCCGGATCGCCTGGACGGTGGCGACGACGAAGACGACGAAGCCGACGCGCAGGGCCCAGGCCGGCCCGGCGAGCATCGCCGCGCCGCCGAGGGCGCCGCCGATGACGGCACCGACGACCCCGGCCATCGAGACGCGCGAGTTCGCTTTCACGAGAGTCGTGCCCGGCGGTAGGAGCCGTGGTACCGCTGCTGCGCGCGTGATGGTGTAGGCCCGGGAGGCGACGAGGCACCCGAGCGCGGCGGGGAAGAGCCAGCTGCTGTCGTTGGTGATGGCCTCGGCGAGCACCCAGCAGAGGAAGGCCCGCACCGCGAGGGTCGTGCCGATGGCCCAGCGCCGGCCGTGCGAGAAGCGGTCGAGCAGCGGCCCGATGAGGGGCGCGACGAGGACGAACGGGACCATGGTCAGCAGCAGGAAGGTCGCGACGTCGCCACGGGCCTGGGCGGTCTGCGGGTTGAAGAAGAGGGTGCCCGCGAGGGCCAGCGTCATGATGGTGTCGCCCGCCGTGTTGCTCGCGTGCAGCTCGGTGATCCGAGCCAGGCCGCTCTCGCCGGCCCCTCCGGAGTGGGTGAACGCGTGGGCCTTGGCGGCGGCGAAGCGTCCCGAGCGCGCGGTCAGCCGGGCCGTGCCGGTCGCGGCCCGTCCGAGCCCGCGTCCCACGGCACGCGTCGCGTTGGCCGCCGTGGTGCGCGGTGGCTGGCGGAAGTCCGCGGGCCGGCCACCCTCCGGCACGTCCGGCGTCTCCGGCACGTCTGGCGTCTCCGGCGACTGCGGTGACGGGGTGGCAGGGCGAGCAAGCGCGTCGGGAGGGGCGTGCGATGCGGGCGCACGACGGCCAGGGCTGGCGCGGCGGTCGTCGCTCGGTTCCACTCCAACATCCTGCCTTGTCCCGCTGCCCGGTGTGCGACCGACACCGGCTTCGCCGCGGCCGGTCCGTCCGCGCACCGGATTGCCGGGGGCCACGCCGCCGCTGCGCCCTCCTGCTTGGTTACCCTCAGGGCGTGACGACCGTGCCGGACGAGGGAGTGGAGGGCGCCGGTCCGGCGGTCCGCCGTCGCCCCAGGGCCCGCTTCACGGTCGTGCTCGGGATCTTCTGGCTCGTCGTGCCTCTCGTGCTCTTCCTCCTCGACCGGTCCGTCCTGCTCGCCGGCAACCCGGCCCAGGTCATCGCGCTCGCCGCGAGCGGCCTCATCGGTGTCGTCCTCCTCGTCCGGGAGCGCTCGGACCACGATCCGCGACGTCCGGGCGCCCGTCCGTGGCTCAGGGCGCTCGGACGGGTGGCCGGGGTCCTCGTCACCGTCGTCGTGCTCGGGGCGCTCGTCTGGCTGCGGCCCTTCGGTGCGACGCCCGAGGCGGTGGCCTCGATGTCCGGAAGCGCCGACGTGCGCGTCACGGACGCCCCGGCCCACATCGTCATCGCCCCCACGAGCGGCACGCCGACCCGCGGCCTGATCTTCCAGCCGGGGGCCCGCGTCGACCCGCGCGCCTACGTGCCGATGCTCTCGGAGGTGAGCCGGCAGGGCGTCATCGTGTTCGTCGTCAAGCAGCCCTTCGGCATCGGCTTTCTCGCCATGACCGCCCCGCACGCGTTCATCGACCGTCATCCGGAGGTGACGTCGTGGGTGGTCGGCGGCCACAGTCTCGGTGGCGTGGTGGCCGCGACCTTCGCGCAGGACCATCCCGGCCTCGTCCAGGGGCTCGCACTGTGGGCGTCCTATCCGGTGGGCTCACTGGCCGACCGCACCGACCTGCGGGTCGCGTCGGTGAGCGGTACCCGCGACGGCTTCACGACCCCGGCCGACATCGAGGCGAGCCGGGCCCTGCTCCCCGGCGACACGGCATACACCGCCGTCGAGGGGGCCGTGCACTCCTACTTCGGGGACTACGGCGAGCAGCCCGGCGACGGCACCCCCACGGTGCCCCGGGACGACGCCCAACGGCAGATCGTCGCGGCCACCATCGCGCTGCTCGACGCCCTCTGACGCCTCTGACGCCTCTGACGCTGGGCGGCGTCGGCACTGCGGCGTCGGCACTGCGGCGTCGGCGGTCCGCCTACCCGCCCGGGCAGGGGTCGGCGAGCCACTCGTGGTCGTAGCGCCCCGCGAGAGCGGTCACGAAGGCGACGACGGTCGACTCGTCGACCCGGTCCAGGGTCTGGAGCCTGCCCCACGCGGCGAGCGCCACCCCGTGCTCGAGTCGGGGATAGGGCGTCAGCAGGACGTCGCCCGAGTGCCGTCGCGTGATCGTCTCGAGCAGACGGACGTCGGCGGCGGGCAGCGTCGGAGCATAGGCGATGACCACATGGCCGTGCTCCATGGTGTGGACGAACGAGGGCTCCGGGACGGCGGAGGCGTAGATCCCGGTGTTGGCGGCGAACGCGTAGTGCGGCCCGGAGGTCGCGGGGACGGAGTTGTAGTGGGCGCGCGCCGCCTGCTCCTCGCTCACGTGAGGACTGTCCAGGACCGGAACCGCCGTACCGGGCAGACAGCTGTCCGGCCGCTGCACCGCGGTCGAGCCGGTCAGCGACCCGACGACCGTCCGGTACTGGGTGGAGGTGAGCGCGACGATCGCGGCCACGGCGAGCAGAAGGGCGAGGCGCCAGGCCCACCGGCGAGGGGAGGGGGTCATCGGAGCACCCCCTCCTTCCGCATCCGGCGCTCGCGGGCGGCGAGGACGGGAGGCAGGAGCCACCGGCTCGCGACGTAGACGGCCACGGCCGCCGAGGACCAGAAGGCCCACGTCGTGACGATCGGGTGGACGAGGTTGGCGCCGGCCCAGCCGAGGATGCCCAGGGCTCCCGGCAACGCGAAGGACAGTGCGAACCACAGCATGGCGGCGGTCCCGGCGAGGTAGGCGACCCCGAACCAGGACGCCACCGAGCGGTCGTGCTCACTGATCGCCTCGAGCTCGCGGCGCTCGGTCTCGTCCAGACCCAGCAGGCGGTCCCTGGTGGTCAGGACGGTCGCCCGGTGCAGGTCGTGGCAGCGCAGGGCGTTGGCGAGCACGGCATACATGTCACTCCGCTGCGCGACGGCACAGAACTGCCACACGAGCCGGAACATCTGGCCGAGGGCGACGGCCGCGAGCAGGCGGCCCAGCCACCCGGGGAGGGCCACGAGGTCACTGCGGTCGGCGAGGCGCAGCGCGAGGATCACGGCGAGGAGCGTCACGTCGAAGGCCATGCCGGCCAGGAACGCCGTGAAGCGGCGGCGGCGGTCGACCACCACGATCTGCGTCAGGTCGGTCTCGAAGACGAGGAAGACCCCACGGTGGCTGACCCTGAAGGTCGCCGGGATCCCGAGCGCGCGTCCGGCGAGCCAGTGCCAGGCCTCGTGCAGCGCTCCGAGGGCGATCGTGACCGGGAGCAGCAGCAGCACCGACGTGACCGGATCGGGGAGCCACCACACGTCCTGGAATCGGGGCCGGAGGGCTGGGACCAGCACGACCACAGCCACGACGAACACGGTCGACGCGATGTAGATCGCGTGCGCGCTCCGGCCGAAGAAGGGCCTGGCCACCTCGGGACGCACCCCGTCGATCCATCGGATCGCCCGACCACGACCGGTGCCCGGGGCCGGAGCGGCAAGCGCGTCGAGCAGGCCGGCACCGGCGAGGCTCTCGACGAAGTCCAGACCGTCGACGACCTCGCCCGCGACCTCGGTCGCCTTCTCGGTCGCCTCGTCCAGGGAGGCACCCGCCTTCACGGCGTTGACGAACACGGCGCCCGGCTCGGGCACGGCCACGAACAGGCCGAGGTCGGGGCGCCCGAGCACGAAGTCCGAGCCGTCGTGGCCGACGACGAGCAGGTGCATCGCCTCGATGGACGTGCTGGAGCTGGTCAGGTCTGACATGGGCCCTCTGGTGGTTCCGGTCATGAGAAGTGCTGGGGGCCGCCCCCGCCCCTGTGCGGGGGCGGCCCGTTCGCGATCAGCTGGAGCAGCCGCCGCCGTCCTCGACGCACATCGTCAGGCGGACGTTCTCGATCTTCTTGATCTCGATCTTCATGGGTGTTCACCTCCTCCTGGGGTCGCTGCTGCGGCAGGCCCGCAGTCCGGACAGTCCGGACGCCTCGGCCACGGCGAGACACTCGTCGCGCATCCGTGCGCGAAGTCGATGGTGAGCTGTCGACCGGCGTAGGCCGGTGGCTCGAACCCGGTGAGGTAGCGGAGCGCCTCGAAGGCGGCGAGCGAGCCGAGCAGGCCCGCGACGGGGCCGATGCCGCGGTTGGGCGACGTCCGCGACCTGAACAGCTCGGCGACCGCGGCGTCGTCGGGAGTCAGGTCGGCCGCGGTGCCGATGCAGGTGCAGCAGCCGCTGCGACCCGGGTCGACGGACAGGACCAGACCGGTCGTGACGCGCATTCCGGCCCGGATGAACGGCACGCCGGCCCGGACGCACGCGGCGTTGACCCAGCCGCCGACCTCGAGGGGGTGGTCGATCCCGCACATCACGAGGTCGGGCCGGTAGGTCTCGATCAGGCCGGCCACGTCAGCGGTGGACCCCACCACACCCGAGACCCCCTCGACCTTGACGCTCGGGTCGAAAGCGCGCACCCAGTCGGCGGCCACCTCGACCTTCGGCGACCCGATGTCGGTGTGCTTGTAGAGATACTGCCGGGCGAAGTTCTTCGTCTCCACGTCGTCGTGGTCCAGCAGGGTGAGGCGCCCGACGCCCAGCCCGCACAGGTGCGGAATCGTGCTCGAGTTGAGGCCACCGGTGCCCAGCACGAGCACGTGCGAGGCGCGGAGCGCCCGCTGGTAGGAGTCCCGACCCTGCTCCAGACGGGCGAAGGTGTCGAAGAACGCGAGGTTGCTCTGGTACCGCTCCCGCTCGCCGGCGGTGAGCGAGGCGGAGTCGTCGCCGTCCTCGACGAGGCCGTGCTCGTCGAAGACCTCCAGCGCGGACCCGACCTCCGCGGCCGTGACCGGCATGCCCTGGTCGGTCAGCCGCGCGGCCAGCTCCTCGGGGTCGAGGCCGCCCCGCTCCAGCAGGAGCACCAGAGCCTCGATGACGCCGTCGGGGTCGTCGAGGACGAACTGCTCCCTGATGTCGTAGACGAGCCTCAGCGCATCGCCCTCGCGCTGCCAGGCGAGGTCCTTCAACCGTGGTCTCACGTGCCCTCCGGTGTCGGTCGCGGAGGTCCCACTCTGGGAGACCGGGCGCCGCCGGTGGGCGTTCCCGGTCAATGTCGGTCAGCGTCCCGGCACCGGCACCGGCCCGGCAGTCGGTCAGTGCGTCAGTGCGGCGGTCGGTCCGTCCGTCGGTCCGTGTCGAGTCGGACCCGACCGCGGACGATCAGGTCGGGGCGGGCTCGGTGGCGCCGGGGCTCGTCGCTCGGATGCCCTCCTCGGCGAGGGCGTACTGGTGGTGGTCCCCGGTGTCGCTCGCGAGGAGCAGGGCGGCGTCGTAGCTCGCCAGCGCGTCCGCGCGGCGTCCGAGCCGGCGCAGGGTGGTGCCCAGCGCGTTGAGGACGACCACCTCGACCGCGCCGATGCCGAACTCCCGGGCGACGTCGAGCGCCTCGAGCTGGAGGCGCTCGGCCGCGTCCACCTCCCCGAGCTCGAGGCTGACCAGTCCGAGCGCGTTGAGCGCGAAGGCCTCGCAGTACGGGAAGCGGGACGAGCGAGCGAGCTCGAGCGACTGCTGCAGCTCGGCGCGAGCCTCGTCGAGGCGACCCATCACCCGCAGCTGGTCGCCGACCGTGAACAGGCCTTGGGCCACGCGCGTGGGGTCGTCGACGGACCGTGCCTCGTCGAGGGCCCGGCGTGCGTACGACAGGGCCTGCTCGTGGAGGCCGAGCCTCGTCGACAGCTTCGCGAGGTTGGCGAGCGGGAAGCTCCTGAGCAGAGCGTTCGGGGCCATCCCGAGGGCAGCCTCGAAGTGTCGACGGGCGCGGTCGTAGTCGCCGGCGTGCTGGTGCACGATCCCGAGGTTGTTCAAGGTCTTGCACTCGCCCGGTCCGTTGTCCCAGCGACGGTAGATGGTCAGTGCATCGCGCAGGTGCTTCTCGGCGTCGCCGTGACGACCGAGCGGGAAGCACACGCTGGCCATGTTGGTCAGTGCCTGCGCTCGGGAGGCTCCCGTGGCGAGGTCGGCGGCGGCGGAGTGCAGCGCCTCGGCCTCGACGAAGTGCCCACCGACCTCCAGATGGCGCTGCAGGTGGGCGGACAGCCGCACCACGTGCTCGGGGCGCTCCGCCTCACCGAGCCGGAGTGCGCTGCTCACGAGGTTGCGCCACTCGAGGTCCAGCCAGCGTTGGGCCGCCTCCCGGTCGGGCAGCTGCGGTTCCGGCGTGGCGGACAAGCCGCGCCCGTCGGGCACGACGAGCGAGACCTGGGGGAAGAGAAGGGGCGCCACCCGGGTCATCACCGCGTCGTGGTGGTCGAGCAGACGCGCCGTCGCGGCACGGCGGGCGGACGCTGGATCCTCCTCGTGGGCCCGGTGGGACGCGAAGGTCCGGACCAGGTCGTGGAGGCTGAACCGGCCCGACGCCGAGCGACGCACGAGGCTGGCATCGACCAGCTCGGTCAGCGACGCGTCCGCCACCGCCAGACTGGTGCCGAGCAGGGCCGCAGCCGCGTAGGTGTCGAGGTCGGCGCCCGGGTGGAGTGCCACGAGCCGGAGCATCCGACGGCTCTCTGCGGGGAGGCGGTCGTAGGACAGGCCGAGGGCCACGTCGATGCCCGCGTCGAGGCGGCCGGCGAGACGCGCCTCCGCCAGCCGTTCCGCGTGGTCGGCCAACGTCCATCCCGGCGCGGACCGGACGCGAGCACCGACGAGCGAGAGCGCCAGCGGATGCCGTCCGACGAGCTCGACGATCCGGTGCGCCTGCGCGGAGCGGACGTCCACGGGCGTGGGGTGGGCGGCGCGTCGGAGCGCCTCGGTGGCGTCCCGAGCGGCGAAGGCGTCGAGCTGGACCTCGGTCGCTCGCACACCCTCGAGGGAGTGGCGCGAGGTGACGACGACCCGGCACGCGCCGTCGTCGGGAAGCACGGGCAGCACCTGCGCACCCGACGACGCGTTGTCCAGGACGAGGACCGCCGGGCGGCCGGACAGCCGCTTGCGGAGCAGCGCGCGCCGCGCGTCGAGGTCGAGATGGACGAGCCGGGCCGCCGGCACGCCCAGCACCTTGAGCAAGGCATCGAGGACGGACTCCGGGTCGGCCGGTGGGCGCTCGGTGTCGTAGCCCCGGAGGTCCACGAAGAAGGTGACGACCCCGGCACCGAGCTCCGCGGTGAGACGGTGGGCCGCCCGGACGGCCAGCCTGGTCTTGCCCATCCCACCCATCCCCATGACTGTCACGACCGAGCCGGGCTCGCCGGCCGCGGCGAGGACCTCGGCGAGCTCGACGCTGCGGCCCACGAAGTCGGAGTCGTCGGGGGGCATGGAGTCGGAGACGGTCACGAGCCTGGCCTCGAGCTCGGTCTGTGCCACGACCTGGCAGGCCTGACGCCACGGGGCGGCCAGGTCCCGGCTGCCGAGCAGGGCCGCGGCGACGTCGACGACGAGCTCGGCGTCGATCCGGGTCCGTCCCGTCTGCAGGCAGCGGTGGACGGTGTCGAAGGCGGGCAGCTCGGCGACTCCTCGCTCCCGGCGACCGCGAAGCACCTCACGGTGCAGGGCGCGGTAGGAGACCCCGGCCCAGGAGCGCAGCGCCTGCAGCCGTGTCGCCAGCTCGTCGAGCGAGCGCACCGAGTCGGGGCGCGGCGGACCGTCGGCCTCACGCATGACCCGGCCCATCCGTCCTCTTCGTGCGCCGAGGCGGCCGTAGGGGACCCGACGCCGACGTGGGCGCGGGGTCGGCTGGGACCGGGCTCAGCGGCATACCACCGACGGTGCTCAGAAGTACCAGGGGAACGGCGACCAGTCGGGCTCGCGCTTCTCGAGGAACTGGTCACGGCCCTCGACGGCCTCGTCGGTCATGTAGGCCAGGCGCGTCGCCTCGCCGGCGAAGACCTGCTGGCCCATGAGCCCGTCGTCGGTGAGGTTGAAGGCGAACTTCAGCATCCGCTGGGCCTGCGGGCTCTTGCCCATGATCTCGGTCGCGACCTGCAGGGCCTCTCGCTCGAGGTCGGCGTGGTCGGCGACGATGTTGACGGCGCCCATCCGCTGCATGTCCTCGGCGGAGTAGGTGCGCCCGAGGAAGAAGATCTCGCGGGCGAACTTCTGGCCGACCATCTTGGCGAGGTAGGCGCTGCCGTAGCCGGCGTCGAAGGAGCCCACGTCGGCGTCGGTCTGCTTGAAGCGGGCGTGCTCGCGGCTCGCGATCGTCAGGTCGCACACGACGTGGAGCGAGTGCCCGCCGCCGGCCGCCCAGCCGTTCACGACGGCGATGACGACCTTGGGCATGGTGCGGATGAGCCGCTGCACCTCGAGGATGTGCAGCCGGCCTCCTTGGGCCTTCGTGCGCGCCGCGTCGACGGTGTCGGCCGTCTCGCCCTCGGCGTACTGGTAGCCGGAGCGGCCTCGGATGCGCTGGTCGCCTCCCGAGCAGAAGGCCCACTTGCCGTCCTTGGGGCTCGGGCCGTTGCCGGTGAGCAGGACGACGCCGACGTCAGGCGTCATGCGCGCGTGGTCGAGCGTGCGGTAGAGCTCGTCGACGGTGTGCGGGCGGAAGGCGTTGAGCACCTCGGGACGGTCGAACGCGATGCGCACGACCCCCGACTCGGCGTGCGGGCGACCGGCCACGGGCCGCCGCCGGTGGTAGGTGATGTCGGTGAGGTCGAAGCCCTCGACGGGCGCCCACTCGCTCGGGTCGAAGGTCTCGGACACGGCGCTCTGGCTCGGCTCGCTGCTCACGGACCGACCTTATCGGCGGGGTTAGGGTCGGCCGTATGCCGATCCCTCCCTACGTCTCCCACCTGCGCACCATGGTCGGCCGGGAGCTGCTGTGGATGCCCGGAGTCACGGCCGTCGTGCTGCGCGAGGTCGCGGACGGCGCCGACGAGGTGCTGCTCGTCAAGCGCTCCGACAACGGTGCGTGGACGCCGGTCACCGGCATCGTCGACCCGGGCGAGGACCCGCACGTCACCGCGGTCCGCGAGGTCGAGGAGGAGGCCTGCGTCGTCGCCGAGGTCGAACGGCTCGTGTGGGTCTCCGCGAGCGGCGTCGTGACCCACGTCAACGGCGACCTGGGGCAGTACCTCGACCACACCTTCCGCTGCCGCTGGGTCTCGGGGGAGCCCCGGCCGGGTGACGACGAGTCGACAGACGCGCGGTGGTTCCCGCTCGACGCCCTGCCACCGATGGTGCAGGTCTTCCGCGACCGCATCGCCGTGGCGGTCGACGACCCCGCCGACGTCGTCCTCGGTCCGCTCGCCCACTCGGGTGAGCGCGCTGCCTCCGTCGAGTGAGCGCACCGTTCCACCGGCGGAGGTGACATCTGTCAGGGGCAGGTGCTGACAGAGGGACGGGGTCGACGGGGGGACGCGCGCCTACGGTCGAGGAAGACGGGGCAGACCGGCCCCACGGACCGAGGAGACCACCGTGTACTCACCCCGCAACCTGATGATCGCCGGAGTCGTGCTCATCGCCGTCGCGCTCGGGGCGTCGGGGCACGGCTTCTGGTGGCTCTTCGGGCTCCTCTGGGTGCTGCCGCACACCGGCCGGCACGGCCACCACTGCGGCGGCGCCGGCCGGGCCCGGCGTGGCCGTGAGGAGACGTCGACACCCGGGGCTCCGGTCGGCCGGCCCGACCCGACGGAGGACCGGCACGAGGCCTTCCCGGTCCGGTAGGCGGGCCTCGCGTCCGGGGCCGCGACTGCCCGCCCGGTGATCGACGTCCCGGGCCCGGATGACTGCTCCGGTGTGCCGTGGCAGTCGTCCACTCGCAGGGCAGTCACGACCTCGCGGGGCAGTCGTCTCGCGGGGCAGCCGTCTCGTAGGCCGGCCGTCGGTGATGATGGGGGCATGACGCTGCCTCCTGCCGACGAGCTCCTCGCCGGGGCCCACGTCGTCGCGCTGCCGATGCGGGTGCGCTTCCGCGGCGTCGACGTCCGTGAGGCGCTCCTGGTCGAGGGTCCCTCCGGGTGGGGCGAGTTCAGCCCGTTCGTCGAGTACGCCGACGGCGAGTCCGCGCGCTGGCTGGCTGCCGCCCTCGAGGCCGCGTATGCCGTGTGGCCGGCCCCCGTGCGCGACGCCGTGCCCGTCAACGCGACCGTCCCTGCCGTCGGTCCCGACCGGGTGCCGGAGGTCCTGGCTCGCTTCGACGGGTGCACGACGGCGAAGGTCAAGGTCGCCGAGCGCGGCCAGACGCTCGACGACGACGTCGACCGGGTCGCCGCCGTCCGGTCGACGATGGGGCCGTCCGCGCAGGTCCGGATCGACGCCAACGGCGGGTGGGACGTCGAGACTGCCACGGAGGCGCTGAGGCGGCTCACGGCATACGACCTCGAGTACGCCGAGCAGCCCTGTGCCAGCGTCGAGGAGCTCGTCGATCTGCGAACCGCCTTGGCGCGCAACGGGATCGACATGCCCATCGCTGCCGACGAGTCGATCCGCAAGGCCGAGGACCCGATCCGAGTGGCGCGGCTCGGCGCCGCGGACCTCGTCGTCGTCAAGGTCGCGCCCCTGGGCGGGGTGACCGCGGCCCTCGACGTGGTCGAGGCGTGCGGGCTCCCGGCCGTCGTGTCGTCCGCGCTCGACACGAGTGTCGGCATCGCCGCTGGAGTGGCGCTCGCGGCGGCGCTGCCGTCGCTCGACCACGCGTGCGGGCTCGGCACCGTGGGGCTCTTCGAGCGCGACGTGTCGGCGACCCCGTGGCGCCCGTCCGGCGGCCTGCTGGCGACCGGCCGTGCCGTGCCCGACCCGGAGGCGCTCGCCGACCTCGCGGCCCGGCCGGACCGGGAGCAGTGGTGGCGTGACCGGCTCGTGCGCTGCCACGCCGTGCTCGCAGACGGAGGTGCCCGATGATCAAGGCCTGCCTCAACGGTGACCGCACCCGCGGCCAGCACCGCACGGTGCCGCAGACGCCCGACGAGCTCGCTCGCGCCGCGGCCGACGCGGTGGCGGCGGGCGCCTTCATGGTGCACGTGCACCCGCGGGACGAGTCCGGCCGCGAGACGCTCGAGACGCGGCACGTCGTCGACGCCGTCGTCGCGATCCGGGCCGCGACGCCCGGGCTGCGCGTCAGCGTCTCGACGCGCGACGGCATCGTCGACAGCGCTCGTCGCAAGCTCGCCCACGTGTCGGAGTGGCCCTCGCCCGACCTCGGAGGCCCTGACTGCGCAAGCGTCAACTGGCACGAGGAAGGCGCCGTGGACATCGCGGCAGCTCTGCGCGACAACGGATCCGGCGTCGAAGCGGGGATCTGGACGCCACAGGCGGCCAGTCGCTTCGTGGCGACGAGCTGGCCGTGGCAGGTCGAGCGAGTGCTCGTCGAGCTCATCCCGGGCGTGACCCCGGGCTCCGACGGGCCGTGGGCGGCCGAGCGCATCCTCGCGGCGCTCGGCATGTCGCCCGTGCCCGTCCTCGTGCACGGCGAGGGACAGTGGGCCTGGCGGGTGCTGCGCTGGGCGCAGGCCGCGGGCTACGACGTGCGCATCGGGCTCGAGGACACCCGCTACCTGCCCGACGGGCGGGAGGCGCGTGACAGTGCCGAGCTCGTCGCGGCGGCGCTGCGGTCCGAGCCGGGCACGCCGTCCCAGTGGCCCGTCCCCGACGCTCCGGGCTAGCCCTGGTGGCGGGTAGGGGTCAGCGGCGGTCGTCGCGGTGCGGCACGACCTGCTGCGCCAGGGAGCCCAGCCAGGCGGCCTCGGCCCGCCGGTCGGCGCGCGAGACGGGGACCTCGAGAACCCTTGTGCCGGAGGGGGTCTCGGCCAGCGCCTCGGCCAGCCGACCGAGGTCGTCGACGCGTTCGTATGCCGTGTGGTGCGCCGCGCACAGCGCCTGGAGGTCGGTGCCGTGCGGAGTCGCGAAGACGCGCTCGAAGGCACTCGCGTAACGGCGGTCGCCCTGCTCCAGGGTGCTGAAGATCGCGCCTCCGTCGTCGCTGAGGACGACGAACGTCAGGTCGGGTCGTCGCTGGCCCCGGCCCATGAGCAGGCCGTTCGTGTCGTGGAGGAAGGTCAGGTCGCCGAGGTAGGCGATGCTGCGTGCCGCGCGGGGACGACCGAGGGCGACGCCCACGGCCGTCGAGACCATGCCGTCGATGCCGGCGAGGCCGCGGTTGCCGACGACGAAGCGGTGCTCGAGCGGCGTCCACGGTGTCGCCATGACGTCGAGGTCCCGGACGGGGTTGGACGAGCCGACGACCAGGGTGGTGTCGGCCGCGACGGCAGCTCCCACGACGGCGGCGACGGCGAGCGGTGACAGGCCGCCGTCCCCGGGTGCCCGTGATGGATCTCCTTCCGGCGCAACGAGTCCCGCGTCGATGAGCGCGCCGAGCCGCTGGTCGGCGTCACGCCAGGCGTCGAACCAGGACGGGTCGTCGGGTGCGTCGACCCGAGGCACGACGTCGAGCACGCGGGCCACCCGGCCAGGGTCGGTGGCCACGCCGTCTCGGCCGCGGACGGAGACGACCTCGAGGCCCGGGTCGCTGATGAGGCTCGTGACGGGGCGGGACAGGGTCGGGTGGCCGACGACGACGACACGCTCGACGTCGCCGCGCAGGTCGGTCGTGAGCAGCAGCCGTCCGGTGCGCAGGGCCTGCCGGCCGATCCTCGCCCCCGAGGTGGGCTCCGCGACGAGCGGCCAGTCGGCGGACTCGGCGAGCAGGCGCGCGGCCGGCCCCGCGTCGTCGCCGGCCACGACGACCGTCCGCGGACCCAGGGGCAGCACCTCGCCGTCGCTCGGGACCGACACCGACGGCTCGACGCCCCGTCCGGCCCGGTCCCCGCGCGAACCCTCCGCCGGGGCGGGGTTGTGGTGGGGTTCGGCTGCGGTTTCGTGTCGGAGGTCCCCCGGGGCGGGGTTGTCGTGGGGTTCGGCTCCGGTTTCGCGTCGGAGGTCCGCCGGGGCGGAGTTGGTGAGGTCGGCCGAGGCCAGGAGGGAGGGCGGGGCGGCGTCGTCCCCGGGGCGCTGCCACCACGTGTCGGGGTCGGCGTCCGGTGGGAGCAGGTCGCCGTCGAGCTGGACGTTGAGCTGGGTCGGCCCGCGAGGCGAGCACGCCTGCGCCACAAGCCCGCTCAGATCATCGTCAGTGGTCGCTGCCGTCACGTCGTGACTCGTCGCGAAGCTGCCGAAGATGCCGGCCTGGTCGGTCGTCTGGTTGGCGCCCGTGCCCCTCAGGCGGTCGGGCCGGTCGGCGCTGACGACGACGACGCGGCGCCCCGTGTGGTGCGCCTCCATGACGGCGGGCAGCAGGTTGCCGACGGCCGTGCCCGACGTCGTGACGACCGCGACCGGACGTCTCGAGCCGGTGGCGAGCCCGAGAGCGAGGAAGCCCGCGGACCGCTCGTCGACGCGGACGTGCAGGCGCAGGTCACCGTCGCGGTCGGCGGCGTCGAGAGCGAGGGCGAACGGAGCCGACCGTGACCCCGGCGCGAGCACGACGTCGCGCACGCCGCCGAGCCACAGCTGCTGGAGCACTCGCAGCGCGAGCTCCGGCGCACTCCGCCGACCGGTCACCGTCGCCTCGTCAGTCGCTCGCGAGCGCGTCGCGCATGGGGATGAGCTTGGCGTTGGACTCGGCCACCTCGGACTCGGGGTCGGACCCCGCGACGATGCCGCACCCGGCATACAGCGTGATCTGCGACGGGTTGCCGGCGTCGAAGGCGCCGCTGCGCAGGGCGATGCCCCACGCGCCGTCACCGCTCGCGTCCATCCAGCCGACCGGCCCGGCATAGCGACCGCGGTCCATGTGCTCGAGCTCGCCGATCAGCTCGACCGCGCGTGCCGTCGGGGTGCCGCCCACGGCGGCGGACGGGTGCAGCGAGGCCGCGAGCGTCAGTGCGGAGGCCTCGTCGGCGCTCACCGCGGCAACGTCGGTCGCGAGGTGCATGACGTTGGGCAGGTGCAGCACGAAGGGCGCCTCGGGAACGTTCATCGACGAGCAGTGCGGGGCGAGGGCCTCGGCGACCGAGCGCACGGCGTACTCGTGCTCCTCGAGGTCCTTCGACGAGCGGGCCAGGGAGGCCGCGAGTGCGAGGTCCTTGGCGTCGTCGCCGGTGCGGCGGATCGTGCCGGCGAGCACCCGTGAGGTGATGAGTCCCTGGTCGCGGCGCACGAGCAGCTCGGGCGTCGCGCCGACGAGACCGGCCACGGAGAAGACCCACGTGTTCTCGTAGCGCTCGGCGAGGCGACGCAGCAGCCAGCGCGGGTCGATGGGGCCGGACGCCGTCGCGACGAGGTCGCGGGCGAGGACGACCTTGTCGACCTCACCCGCCCCGATGCGCTGCACGGCGTCGGCGACCGCATGGGCGTAGTCGGCGGGGGACACCTGGCCGTCGGCGAACGCGACGTCACGAGGGGGCTCGGGATCGCTTGCGACAGAGGGCTTCTCGAGCAGCGTGAGCTGTGGGTCGAGGGAGACCGTCGTGAGCCACGTCTGGCCGTCACGACGACCGACGATCGTCGACGGCACGACGAGCCGGGCCGCCTCGGCGGAGTCCGAGGCGAAGGGGAAGGAGCCGAAGCACACGAGACCCGTGCCGGGGCGGCCGACCTCGTCGCGCACGACGGCGTGCCGGGAGACCTCCCGCCACCAGGCCTCGGCCTCGCGGAAGCGGTCCTCGCCGTGCGCCTCGAAGGTCAGCGCCGACCCCCAGCCCACGAGGCCCTCGCCCCGGCGCACCCACGACAGCAGCTCGTCGTGGGGGAGGTCGGCGGGAAGGTAGGCCAGCAGGGGGTCCGCGGCCTCGAGGGGCACCGTGCGGACGACGACCGTCGGTCCCGCGGCGGGGGACGGCGCTTCGGGGGCGGGAAGCGTGGACATCGGTGGCAACTCTACGGCCGAACCCCGGCCACCCTGCCCGCGTGGTCGCCGGTGCGACCCAACCCACACCTGCCGTGGGTGCGAGGATGAGCGCATGACCCGTGCGCAGCTGGACAAGAAGCCGGTCGACGTCGCGTCGATGTTCGACACCGTCGCCGAGAAGTACGACGTGACCAACGACGTGCTCTCGCTCGGCCAGGACCGGCTGTGGCGCCGGGCCGTCGTCAAGGCCGTCGACGCCAAGCCGGGGGAGCGCATCCTCGACATCGCGGCCGGCACCGGCACCTCGAGCGAGCCGTGGGCCAACCAGGAGATCGAGGTCGTCCCCGCCGACTTCTCGCTCGGCATGCTGCGGGTCGGTCGCCGCCGTCGCCCCGACATGGCCTTCACGGCTGCCGACGCGATGAGCCTCCCGTTCGCCGACGAGAGCTTCGACGTCGTGACGATGAGCTTCGGGCTGCGCAACGTCGCCGACGCCGAGACGGCGCTGCGCGAGTTCCTCCGCGTCACCAAGCCCGGCGGCCGCCTCCTCGTCTGCGAGTTCAGCCAGCCGGTCAACAAGGTCTTCCGCACCGTCTACTCGAACTACCTCATGCGCGCGCTGCCGCCCGTCGCCCGGCGCACGTCGAGCAACCCCGACTCCTACGTCTACCTCGCCGAGTCCATCCGGGCCTGGCCGCCGCAGGGCGAGCTCGCCCGCGTCGTCGAGGCGGCCGGCTGGCAGCAGGTCGGCTGGACCAACCTCACCGGCGGCGTCGTCGCGCTCCACCACGGGACGAAGCGCTGACGCTCTCCTGACGGTGGGGTTGTCGAGAGTTAGGCATGCCTTATCTGACAAGCGCGAAATCGCGGGAATAGACTCCCGAAGTTAGTTCGTGAAGATCTTCACAAGCGGTTCGGAAGCGTGCAGGGAGACATGACCAGTTCGAGCGTCGCGCCCAGCCCCTCGGGGTCTGGTGCTGCACCCGTCGAGCGGGCCGACGTCATCGTCGTCGGCGCCGGTCCGGGTGGCAGCGCGACGGCGGCCTACCTCGCCGACCACGGTCTCGACGTCGTCCTCCTGGAGAAGTCGGCCTTCCCCCGCGACAAGATCTGCGGCGACGGCCTGACCCCGCGGGCGACGAAGGAGCTCATCTCCCTCGGCGTCGACACGACGGGCTGGCAGCGCACCAAGGGCCTGCGCATCAAGGGCGGCGGTCACACGCTGCAGCTCGACTGGCCCGAGTCCGACGCCTTCCCGGGCTACGGCATGGTCCGCACCCGCGCCCAGCTCGACGAGGCCCTGGCCCGGCACGCCGAGAGCCGCGGCGCGCTCCTGCACGAGCGCACGAGCGTCTCCGCCCCCGTGCGCGACTCCGCGGGCCGCGTCAGCGGCGTCACGGCCAAGCGCCTCGACGACAGCGGCAGGGCCACGGGTGAGACCGTCACCTACCGTGCCCCCGTCGTCGTCGCGAGCGACGGCGTCTCGAGCCGCCTCGCCACCGCCGTCGGCCGGCCCAAGCGCGAGGACCGCGTCATGGGCGTCGCCGTCCGCGCCTACTACACGACGCCGAAGCGCGACGACTACCTCGAGAGCCACCTCGAGCTGTGGAGCCGTGACGACGCGGGCAACCGCATCCTCATGCCCGGCTACGGCTGGCTGTTCCCGCTCGAGGACGGCCGCACCAACGTCGGCCTCGGCACCCTCGACACGACCTCGGCCTTCCAGAAGACCGACTACAAGGACGTCATGCGTCGGTGGGTCGAGGACATCAACCCCGAGTGGCAGCTCGAGCACGACGAGTCGGCCGGCCCGATCCGCGGGGCCGCGCTGCCGATGGGCTTCAACCGCACGCCGCTCTACGCCGACGGCCTGCTCCTCGTCGGCGACTCCGGCGGCATGGTCAACCCCTTCAACGGCGAGGGCATCGACTACGCCCTCGAGGCCGCGCGCCTCGGCGCCGAGCTCGTCGCCCAGGCCATGGCGCGCCCGAGCGACGCGGCGCGCGAGAGGGTGCTGGCGGCATACCCCAAGGTCATGAAGGACGAGCTGGGCGGCTACTTCACGCTCGGTCGCTGGTTCGCCCACGCCATCGGCAACCCCGAGGTGATGCGGCTCGCGACGAAGTACGGCCTGCCCCGCACCAAGCTCATGCCGCTGCTGCTCAAGATCATGGCCAACCTCGCCGACCCCACGAGCAAGGGCGCGAGCGACCGCCTCATCACCACCCTCTCGCGACTGGCTCCGAGCGCATGAGCCACCCGCCTGTCGGCGCCATTGTGACGCCGAGCACAATCGATGCCGACGCCCCTAGGATGGGTGCGCCGCGCACCTGCGCCCCTGCAGCCCATGCTTTGCACGTCAAGCACGACCGAAAGGCACGTGACCTCGGATGAACTCCTACGTCCCGATCCTGTTCATGCTGGGGCTCGGCTTCGCGTTCGCCGCGCTGTCGGTCTTCACCTCGCTCGTCGTCGGGCCCAAGCGCTACAACCGCGCCAAGCTCGAGGCGTACGAGTGCGGCATCCAGCCGACGCCGCAGGCGGCCGGCGGTGGCCGCGTGCCGATCAAGTACTACCTGACGGCGATGCTCTTCATCATCTTCGACATCGAGTCCGTCTTCCTCTACCCGTTCGCGGTGGCCTTCAACAAGCTCGGCCTCTTCGCGCTGGTCGAGATGGTCCTGTTCATCCTCACGGTGTTCGTCGCGTACGCCTACGTCTGGCGTCGCGGCGGCCTCGAGTGGGACTGACACCAGGTGACCACGTGAGCACCCGCAGCAGCGGGTACGCGTCCACCGGGTTCGTCAGGAAAGGTTAAGGAGTAAGCAATGGGTCTCGAAGAGAAGCTCCCAGCCGGGTTCCTGCTCTCGACCGTCGAGGGTCTCGCCGGCTACATGCGCAAGGCCTCGATCTGGCCGGCCACCTTCGGCCTCGCGTGCTGCGCCATCGAGATGATGGCCGTGGGCACGCCCGACTACGACATCGCCCGGTTCGGCATGGAGCGCTTCTCGGCGACCCCGCGCCAGGCCGACCTCATGATCGTGGCCGGGCGCGTCAGCCAGAAGATGGCTCCCGTCGTGCGCCAGGTCTACGACCAGATGCCCAACCCCAAGTGGGTCATCTCGATGGGTGTCTGCGCCAGCTCGGGCGGCATGTTCAACAACTACGCGATCGTCCAGGGCGTCGACCACATCATCCCGGTCGACATCTACCTGCCCGGCTGCCCGCCCCGCCCGCAGATGCTGCTCAACGCGATCATCGAGCTGCACCACCAGATCGAGACCTCGCCGCTCGGCGTCAACCGCGAGGAGGCGGCCAAGGCCGCCGAGGCCGCTGCCCTCTCCGCCACGCCGACGCACCAGATGAAGGGTCTCCTCGCATGAGCGACGGCGAGAAGAAGGACGACACGAACGCCGTGAACGCCGACACGACCAAGGACCAGGCCTCGGGCCTGACGCCGCGGGAGATCGAGCTGGCCCAGACGGGCGGCGCGTCCGAGCCCGAGGTCGTCGGCGTCCGCCACGGCATGTTCGGGGCGACCCAGGGCGCCGACACGACCGGCTACTCCGGCCTCGTCCGCCCGATCCTCGTCGCCGGCGCCTCCGCGCGCCCCTACGGCAGCTACTTCGACGAGATCGCCGACAACCTCGAGCGCGGCCTCGTCGGGGGCACCGCCTCCTACGCGGAGGCCGTCGACCGCGTCGTCGTCGACCGGGGCGAGATGACGGTCCACGTCCGCCGCGAGCACCTGCTGGCCGTGGCCCGCGTGCTGCGCGACGACGCGTCGCTGCGCTTCGAGATCGTCACCGGCGTCTCGGGCGTGCACTACCCGAACCGCACCGGTGAGGAGCTGCACGCGGTCTACCACTTCCTGTCGATCACCCACGGCGGCCGGCGGGTCCGCGTCGAGGTCTCGTGCCCCGACGACGACCGCCACATCCCGTCGATCGTCTCCGTCTACCCGGCCAACGACTGGCACGAGCGCGAGACGTGGGACATGTTCGGCATCGAGTTCGACGGCCACCCGGCCCTCACCCGAATCCTCATGCCCGACGACTGGCCGGGCCACCCTCAGCGGAAGGACTACCCCCTCGGCGGCATCCCCGTCGAGTACAAGGGCGCCACCATCCCGCCGCCGGACCAGCGGAGGTCGTACAACTGATGAGCACGCACACCGAGTTCACCCAGACCGAGGTGCCGGAGCCCGGCGCCAACGACGTCTACGCCACGTCCGTGGCCGACGAGCAGGCCAGCGAGGGCGCTCACGTCTTCAACGCCGCCGGCGGCGACTGGAACGACCTCGTCGACGAGGCCACCTCGCTCGGCGAGGAGCGCATCGTCGTCAACATGGGGCCGCAGCACCCGTCGACGCACGGCGTGCTCCGCCTCATCCTCGAGATCGACGGCGAGACGGTGACCGAGGCCCGCGCCGGCATCGGCTACCTCCACACCGGCATCGAGAAGAACATGGAGTACCGCACCTGGGTGCAGGGCGTCACGTTCTGCACGCGCATGGACTACCTCACGCCCATGTTCCAGGAGGCGGCCTACTGCCTCGCCATCGAGAAGCTGCTCGGCATCACCGACGACATCCCCGAGCGCGCCAACGTCATCCGCGTCCTCATGATGGAGATGACGCGCATCAGCAGCCACCTCATCTGCCTCGGCACCGGTGGCATGGAGATGGGCGCGACGACGGTCATGACCGTCGCCTTCCGTGAGCGCGAGCGCCTGCTCCGCGTCATCGAGATGATCACCGGCCTGCGCATGAACAACGCCTACGTCCGCCCCGGCGGTGTCGCGCAGGACCTGCCGCCCGGCGCCATCGACGCGCTGCGCGAGATGGTCCCCGAGGTGCGTCGCGGTCTCGGCGAGCTCGAGGCGCTGCTCAACGAGAACCCCATCCTCAAGGGCCGAACGGTCGACGTCGGCGTGCTCAACCTGGCCGGCTGCATGGCGCTCGGCATCACCGGCCCGGTGCTCCGCTCGACCGGCCTGCCGCACGACCTGCGCAAGCTCGACCCGTACTGCGGCTACGAGACCTACGACTTCGAGGTCAAGACCCGCACGAGCCAGGACGCCTACGGCCGCCTGCGCATCCGCATCGACGAGATGTACGAGTCGCTCAAGATCATCGAGCAGGCCACCGACCGCCTCCAGGCGAACGAGGGCCCGGTCATGGTGGCCGACAAGAAGATCGCCTGGCCGGCGCAGCTCGCGCTGGGCAGCGACGGTCTCGGCAACAGCCTCGACCACATCCGCGAGATCATGGGCACCTCGATGGAGTCGCTGATCCACCACTTCAAGCTCGTCACCGAGGGCTTCCGCGTCCCGGCCGGCCAGGCGTACGTCGCCGTCGAGTCGCCGAAGGGCGAGCTCGGCTGCCACATCGTCTCCGACGGCGGCACGCGCCCCTACCGCGCGCACTTCCGCGACCCGAGCTTCAACAACCTGCAGGCCGTGGCCGCGATGTGCGAAGGCAGCCAGATCGCCGACGTCATCGTCGCCGTGGCCTCGATCGACCCCGTCATGGGAGGTGTGGACCGTTGAGCGGTCACGACGCTTCAGGCCACCTGCACGTCAGCCCCGAGTCCAAGGCGCCGTATGCCGCCGACGTCCTCGAGCGGCTGCACGTCGATGCCGCCGAGGTCATCTCGCGCTACCCGCAGAAGCGCTCGGCGCTGCTGCCGCTGCTGCACCTCGTGCAGTCGGTCGACGGCTACGTCACCGGCCGCGGCGTGACCTTCTGCGCGGAGGTGCTCGACCTCACCGAGGCCGAGGTGAGCGGTGTCGCCACCTTCTACACGCAGTACAAGCGCCACCCCAACGGTGACTACACCGTCGGCGTCTGCACCAACACGCTGTGCGCCGTGATGGGCGGGGACCTGATCTTCGACCGGCTCTCCGAGCACCTCGGCGTCGGTCACGACGAGACGACCGAGGACGGCAAGATCACCCTCGAGCGCGTCGAGTGCAACGCCGCGTGCGACTACGCACCGGTCGTCATGGCCAACTGGGAGTTCTTCGACAACCAGACGCCCGAGAGCACGATCGGCCTCGTCGAGGACCTCCGCGCCGGCAAGGACGTCGCCCCGACGCGCGGCGCCGCCAAGGTCTGCACGTTCAAGGAGGTCTCGCGGGTTCTCGCGGGCTTCGAGGACGGCCGCGCCGACGAGGGCGTGGGCGCCGGACCGGCGTCCCTGCTCGGTCTCAAGATCGCCAACGACCGCGGCTGGGTCGCCCCTGGTGCCAACAGCAGCAACGGCTCGCACTCGTCGCAGGCCGACGGGAAGGACGGATCGAAGTGACCGACACCCTGACCCCGATCCTCACGAAGTTCTGGGACGACCCGCAGTCCTGGACCCTCGCGACCTACGAGCGCCACGACGGCTACAAGGCCCTCACCAAGGCGCTCGACATGGAGCCGCAGGCGATCATCGACGCCGTCAAGGACTCCAGCATCCGTGGCCGTGGTGGCGCCGGCTTCCCGACCGGCATGAAGTGGTCGTTCATGGCGCCGCCCGACGGAGGCCCGCGATACCTCGTCGTCAACGCCGACGAGTCCGAGCCGGGCACGTGCAAGGACGTGCCGCTCATGATGGCCAACCCGCACGCGCTCATCGAGGGGGTGGCCATCTCCTCGTACGCCATCGGCTGCGAGCACGCGTTCATCTACCTCCGTGGTGAGGTCGTCCACGTCTACCGCCGCCTCCTGCGCGCCGTCGAGGAGGCCCGTGCCGCGGGCTACCTCGGCGACAACGTCGGCGGCAAGGGCGTCAAGGTCGAGATCACCGTGCACGCCGGCGCCGGCGCCTACATCTGTGGCGAGGAGACCGCGCTGCTCGACTCGCTCGAGGGCCGTCGCGGCCAGCCGCGCCTCAAGCCGCCGTTCCCCGGCGCCGCGGGCCTCTACGCCCGCCCGACGTCGGTCAACAACGTCGAGTCCATCGCCTCGGTGCCCGGGATCATCCTCGAGGGCTCCGACTGGTTCAAGGGCATGGGCACCGAGAAGTCCACGGGCTTCGGCATCTTCAGCCTCTCGGGCCACGTCGCCAACCCGGGCCAGTTCGAGGCCCCGCTCGGCATCACGATGCGCGAGCTCATCGACCTCGCCGGCGGCATGCGCGGCGGCAAGAAGCTGAAGTTCTGGACCCCCGGAGGCAGCTCGACGCCGATCTTCACCGACGAGCACCTCGACGTGCCGCTCGACTTCGACTCGGTCGCCGCGGCCGGCTCGATGCTCGGCACGCGCGCCCTGCAGGTCTTCGACGAGACCGTCTCGGTCGTGCGCGCCGTCGCGCGCTGGACCGACTTCTACGCCCACGAGTCCTGCGGCAAGTGCACGCCGTGCCGCGAGGGCACGTGGTGGCTGCGCCAGATCATGAACCGCATCGAGGCGGGCCAGGGCACGCAGGACGACATCGACAAGCTCGTCGACATCTGCGACAACATCCTCGGCCGCAGCTTCTGCGCCCTCGGTGACGCGGCCACGAGCCCGATCACCTCGGCCGTGCAGTACTTCCGCGAGGAGTTCGAGGCCGGCATGCACACGCCGGCCCACGAGCTCTTCCCGCCCGAGAAGTCGGTCCTCTTCGACGTCCAGCCACAGGTCCAGACCAAGGAGTCCAGCGGGATGGTGTCCGCATGACCGCCACGACGGAGACGAAGGCGCCCGCGGCGCCCGACCACGTCAGCCTGACGATCGACGGCGTGCCCGTCAGCGTTCCCAAGGGCACGCTCGTCATCCGCGCCGCCGAGACGATCGGCGTCGAGATCCCGCGCTTCTGCGACCACCCGCTGCTCGACCCCGTCGGGGCGTGCCGGCAGTGCCTCGTCGACGTCGCGATGCCCGACCGCGAGGGCAACGTCCGCCCCATGCCGAAGCCGCAGGCGTCGTGCACGATGACGGTGTCCGAGGGCATGGTCGTCAACACGCAGGCCACGTCCAAGGTCGCCGACAAGGCGCAGCAGGGCGTCATGGAGCTGCTCCTCATCAACCACCCGCTCGACTGCCCGGTCTGCGACAAGGGCGGCGAGTGCCCCCTGCAGAACCAGGCGATGAGCGCCGGCCGTCCGGTGTCGCGCTTCGAGGACGTCAAGCGCACCTACCCCAAGCCGGTCAACATCTCCTCGCAGGTCCTGCTCGACCGCGAGCGCTGCGTGCTCTGCGCCCGCTGCACCCGCTTCTCCGACCAGGTCGCCGGTGACCCGTTCATCGCCCTCGTCGAGCGCGGTGCGCTCCAGCAGATCGGCATCTACGAGGACAAGCCGTTCGAGAGCTACTTCTCGGGCAACACCGTCCAGATCTGCCCGGTCGGCGCGCTGACCGGTGCCGCCTACCGCTTCCGCAGCCGTCCGTTCGACCTCGTGTCGACGCCGTCGGTCTGCGAGCACTGCGCGAGCGGCTGCGCGATCCGCACCGACCACCGCCGCGGCGTCGTGCTGCGCCGGATGGCGGCCGAGGACCAGGCCGTCAACGAGGAGTGGAACTGCGACAAGGGCCGCTGGGCGTTCACCTACGCCACGCTGCCCGACCGAGTCGAGCTGCCGATGGTGCGGGACGCCGACGGCGAGCTGCAGGTCGTCGGCTGGCCCGAGGCCCTCGCCGCAGCGGCGGCCGGCCTCGCCGGCACGAAGGCCGGCGTGCTCGTCGGTGGCCGCGTGTCCGCCGAGGACGCGTACGCCTACGGCAAGTTCGCCCGCGTCGTGCTCGGCACCAACGACGTCGACTTCCGTGCGCGACCGCACTCGGCCGAGGAGGTCGCCTTCCTCGCCGAGCACGTCGCCGCCACGGGACCCGATGGCGGCGCCGTCACGTATGCCGACCTCGAGGCCGCCAAGGCCGTCCTGCTCGTGGGCTTCGAGCCCGAGGACGAGAGCCCGATCGTCTTCCTGCGCCTGCGCAAGGCGTTCCGCAAGCACCAGACGCAGGTGTATGCCGTCGCGTCCCACCCGACGCGCGGCCTGACCAAGGTGGGCGGCACGCTGCTGCCGACCGTCCCGGGCCACGAGGCCTCGGCGCTGGCCGACCTCGGCTCGACCGAGCTCGGCGCGAAGGCCCGCGAGGCCCTCGGAGCCGGCGGCGTCGTGCTCGTCGGTGAGCGCCTCGCCACCTCGCCCGGTGCGCTGCGCGCCGCGGCCGACCTCGCCGCCGCCACCGGTGCCCGCCTCGCGTGGGTGCCGCGCCGGGCGGGGGAGCGCGGTGCCCTCGAGGCCGGTGCGCTCGGTGCGCTCCTGCCCGGTGGGCGCCCGGTCGCCGACGCCGCGGCCCGCGCCGAGGTCGCCCGCGTCTGGGACGTCGACCAGGTCCCGGCCACCCCGGCCCGCGACACGGCCGGCATCGTCGCGGCCGCTGCCGCCGGCGACATCGGTGCCCTCGTCGTCGGTGGCGTCGACCCGTCCGACCTCGGTGACCCGGCCGCCGCCGCGGCGCTCGAGAAGGCGTTCGTCGTCTCGCTCGAGCTGCGCGAGTCGCCCGTCACGGCCGTCGCCGACGTCGTCCTGCCCGTCGCCTCGCAGTCCGAGAAGACCGGCACCTACGTCAACTGGGAGGGTCGCGTCCGCGCCTTCGAGGAGGCCCTCGAGACCAACGCGGTCAGCGACCACCGCGCCCTCGACATGCTCGCGAGCGAGATGGGCGTCTTCCTCGAGACCCGCACCCAGCGCGAGATCCACGCGCAGTTCGAGGCCCTCGGGCCGTGGGGCGGCGCCCGTGCCACGAGCGCCCCCGACGGCCAGCGCGTCGCGGCGGCCCCCGACGGCAGCGGCGACTTCGTCCTGTCGAGCTGGGCCACGCTCCTCGACGCCGGCCGGATGCAGGACGGCGAGCCGTTCCTCGCCGGCACCGCGCCGCTCGCCGTGGCCCGCCTGTCCGAGGCCTCGGCCGCCGGGCTCGGGCTCGCCGAGGGCGACCACGTCACGGTCTCCGGCCCGGCCGGCAGCGTCACGCTGCCCGCGGTCGTCACCGAGGGCATGGTCGACGGCGTCGTCTGGGTCCCGACCAACTCGCGCTCGACCAGCACCTCGGCCAACCAGGACTGCTCGATCCGTTCGGGCCTCGGCACCGACGCCGGTGGCCGCGTCCACGTCACGAAGGGTGGTGCGGCATGAGCCTCGGCCTGACCGCATACGGGGTGGCAGCAACGCTGCCCATGTCCGAGAACCCCACGGCCGACTTCAGCGACACCCCGTGGTGGGTGGCCCTGATCAAGGCCGTCGGCATCTTCGTCTACCTGCTCATCTCGACGCTGCTCGTCATCTGGTTCGAGCGTCGCGTCATCGGCCGCATGCAGCAGCGCCCGGGCCCGAACCGCAACGGTCCCTTCGGTCTGCTCCAGACCCTCGCCGACGGCATGAAGTCGATGCTCAAGGAAGACATCACGCCGGCCAACGCCGAGAAGCTCATCTACACGCTCGCGCCGCTCATCGCCGCCACGATGGCCTTCGTGTCGTTCGCGATCATCCCGGTCGGCGGCACCGTCTGGATGTTCGGCCACGAGACGCCGCTGCAGGTGACCGACGTCCCCGTCGCCGTGCTGCTCGTGCTCGCCGTCGCGTCGGTCGGCGTCTACGGCATCATCCTCGCCGGGTGGAGCTCCGGCTCGACCTACCCGCTGCTCGGTGGCCTGCGCTCGACCGCCCAGGTCATCAGCTACGAGATCGCCATGGGCCTCTCGCTCGTCGCGATCTTCCTCTACAGCGGGTCGATGTCGACCTCGGCGATCGTCTCGGCCCAGAGCTCGCTCTGGTACATCCTCCCGGCGTTCTTCAGCTTCGCCGTCTACGTCATCACCATGGTCGGCGAGACCAACCGTCTGCCGTTCGACCTCGCCGAGGGCGAGGGCGAGCTGACCGGTGGCTTCCACACCGAGTACTCCTCGATGCGCTTCGCGATGTTCTTCCTCGGCGAGTACGTCAACATGTTCACCGTCTCGGCCCTGGCCACCACGCTCTTCCTCGGTGGCTGGCAGGCCCCGCCGTTCATCTCGGCGATCAACGACAACATGTTCGGCGGCGGCTGGTGGGGCCTGCTGTGGTTCACCGCCAAGCTGTGGCTCTTCATGTTCATGTTCGTCTGGCTGCGTGGCTCGCTGCCGCGCGTCCGCTACGACCAGTTCATGCGCTTCGGCTGGAAGTTCCTCATCCCGATCACCCTGGCCTGGGTCGTGGCCGTCGCCTTCATCCGCGGCGCGCAGCTCGGCTTCCTCGGTGACAGCAAGCTGACCTTCGCCGGCCGTGAGCTGTCCGTCGCGACCGTCGTCATCGTCAGCATCGTCGCCGTCATCGCCCTCGCCGCGGCGTGGATCTGGGACGACAAGCGCGCCGCCAAGGCCGCTGCCGAGGACGTGACCCCGCCCGAGGAGATCGACCCCTTCGAGGACGGCTACCCCGTCCCGCCGCTGCCGGGTCAGCGACTCAACGAGCCGACCGGGGCGAGCCACCGGCTGGCCGCGTCGCGCGAGCCCGTGCTCACGACCGCCGGCACCTCGAGCACCTCGACCGCCGTCAAGGAGGAGGACCATGGCTGACGACACCGTCGGCAAGGACGTGTCGCCCCAGAGCCCCGGTAGCACCACGGGCTCCGAGGTCGGCGCGCCACGCGACCAGCGATCCGGCAAGGACGAGCGCGAGAAGGGCTTCCTGTCCGAGCTCTTCGCGCCCGTGGCCGGTTTCGGGGTGTCGTTCTCCACGATGTTCCGCAA
This sequence comes from Terrabacter sp. LjRoot27, assembly GCF_964254175.1. Taxonomy (NCBI): domain Bacteria; kingdom Bacillati; phylum Actinomycetota; class Actinomycetes; order Micrococcales; family Intrasporangiaceae; genus Terrabacter; species Terrabacter sp. LjRoot27. Next base: position 3,625,557 of record NZ_CAXUSS020000001.1, on the reverse strand, counting down.
GGTCGCGACCGAGGAGTACCCCGAGAAGCCGCGCCCCACGGCGCCGCGCTTCCACGGCCGCCACCAGCTCAACCGCTACCCGGACGGCCTCGAGAAGTGCATCGGCTGCGAGCTGTGCGCCTGGGCCTGCCCGGCCGACGCGATCCTCGTCGAGGGTGCCGACAACGACGACACCCCGCTCGACCAGGGTGGCAAGGGTCGCTTCAGCCCTGGTGAGCGCTACGGCCGCGTCTACCAGATCAACTACCTGCGGTGCATCTTCTGTGGCCTGTGCATCGAGGCGTGCCCGACCCGCGCGCTGACGATGACGAACTTCTATGAGCTCGCCGACAACGACCGCGGCAAGCTGATCTTCACCAAGGACCAGCTGCTGGCGCCGCTGCAGAGCGGCATGCTGCCGCCGCCCCACCCGATGGCCGACGGGCTCGAGGAGCGCGACTACTACCAGGGCAAGGTCAGCGAGCCGACCGCCGCCCAGCGCGCCTACGTCGAGGCCCGCGACGCCCGCGACGCGGACGACGACGACGCGTATGCCGGCGGGCCCGGCAACGTCGGGGCCGCGGTGCCCGGTGAGCACGACGTCGTTCACGTGACGCACCCGACCGCACCCCAGACCAGGGAAGGGGCCAACCCGTGACCTCCACCGCCGAAGCCGTCGGCTTCTGGCTGCTCGCCCCGATCGCGGTCATCGCCGCGCTGGGGCTGCTCTTCGCCAAGAAGGCCGTCCACGCCGCCCTCGGCATGGCGCTCGTCATGGTGATCCTCGGGATCTTCTACATCATGCAGAAGGCCGACTTCCTCGGGATCGTGCAGGTGTTCGTCTACACCGGCGCCGTGATGATGCTCTTCCTCTTCGTCCTCATGCTCGTCGGCGTCGACTCCTCCGACTCGATCGTCGAGACGATCAAGGGCCAGCGCTGGGCCTCGCTGCTCCTCGTCGTCGGGCTCGCCGGCATCCTCGTCTTCTCGCTGGGCCGGGTGGTCATGGACGAGCAGACCGTGCAGACCGGCATGGACAAGCTCGTCTCGACCAACGCCGAGACCGGCAACGTGACCGGGATCGCCGAGCTGATCTTCGGCCAGTACGTCTGGATCTTCGAGGTCACGTCCGCGCTGCTCATCACGGCCGCCCTCGGCGCCATGGTGCTCGCGCACCGCGAGCGCCTGACGCCGCGCATCACGCAGGCCGAGTGGGCCGCCAAGCGCGTCCGCGACAACAAGAACGTCGCGGGCCTGCCGGCGCCCGGTGTCTACGCCCGCCACAACGCGGTCGACACCCCGGCGCTGCTGCCCGACGGCACGCCGAGCGACCTGTCCGTCTCGCGTGTCCTCGTGGCGCGTGACCAGGTCGCGACCACCGACGGCTTCAAGGACGTCGAGCGCCACATGGAGCGCGAGATCGAGGAAGGTCGGTCCAAGTGAGCCCGATGCACTACGTCTACCTCTCGGTGCTGCTCTTCGCCATCGGCGCGGCAGCCGTGCTGGTGCGACGCAACGCGATCATCGTCTTCATGGGCGTCGAGCTCATGCTCAACGCGACGAACCTCGCCCTCGTCACCTTCTCCCGGATGCACGGCGCCCTCGACGGGCAGGTCATGGCCCTGTTCGTCATGGTCGTCGCAGCCGCGGAGGTCGTCGTGGGACTCGCCATCATCATGGCGATCTTCCGCGCCCGCCGCTCGGCCTCGGTCGACGACGCCAACCTGCTGAAGCTGTAAGGAGCGCCGGCCAGAATGGGAACTCTCGTCCAGACGCTCGCGAGCTCGTCGAGCACGCTGAGCACGTATGCCGCGGGCCTCGCCACGCACGAAGGTGAGGCGCACGCCGCCACCGGGGTGACGGCATACGCGTGGCTGCTCGTCGCGCTGCCGCTGCTCGGTGCTGCCGTGCTCCTCCTCGGCGGCCGCCGCACCGACAAGTTCGGGCCCGTGCTCGCGACCGCCCTCTCCTGGGGTGCGTTCGTCGTCGGCGCGCTCGTCTTCCTCGCCATGCTCGGCCGTGGCGCCGAGGACCGCGCGGTCGGCATCGACCTCTTCGACTGGGTCGCCGCCGGCTCGTTCAAGGTGAGCGCGGGGCTGCTCGTCGACCAGCTGTCCATGGTCTTCGTGCTGCTCATCACCTTCGTCGGCTCGCTCATCCACGTGTACTCGATCGGGTACATGGAGCACGACCCCGACAAGCGGCGCTTCTTCGCCTACCTCAACCTCTTCGTCGCGGCGATGCTCCTGCTCGTCCTCGCCAACTCCTACCTGCTGCTCTACGTCGGCTGGGAGGGTGTGGGCCTCGCGAGCTACCTGCTCATCGGCTTCTGGAACTACAACCCGGCCTACGCGACCGCGGCCAACAAGGCGTTCGTCGCCAACCGCGTCGGCGACTTCGGTCTGTCCATCGCGATCATGGTGATGTTCTTCCACTTCGGGGCCGTCGACTTCGCGACGGTGCTCGGCGAGGCCGGCACCAACGCCAACCAGGGCTTCATGACGGCGATCGGCCTCATGCTCCTGCTCGGTGCCTGCGGCAAGTCGGCGCAGTTCCCGCTCCAGAGCTGGCTAGGTGACGCCATGGCCGGCCCGACGCCGGTCTCGGCGCTCATCCACGCCGCGACCATGGTGACCGCGGGTGTCTACCTCGTCGTGCGCTCGGCGCCGATCTTCGAGGCTGCGCCCACGGCCCAGCTCGTCGTCGTCATCGTCGGCGCGATCACGCTGCTCTTCGGGGCGATCGTCGGCTGCGCCAAGGACGACATCAAGAAGGCCCTCGCGGCCTCGACGATGAGCCAGATCGGCTACATGATGCTCGCCGCCGGCCTCGGCCCGGTCGGCTACGCGTTCGCGATCTTCCACCTGCTGACGCACGGCTTCTTCAAGGCCGGGATGTTCCTCGGGGCCGGCTCGGTCATGCACGGCATGAACGACCAGGTCGACATGCGCCGCTTCGGCGGGCTGTCCGGCGCCATGAAGATCACGTGGGCGACGTTCGCGCTCGGCTGGCTCGCGATCCTCGGCGTGCCCCCGTTCTCGGGCTTCTGGTCCAAGGACAAGATCATCGAGGCCGCCTTCATCGGCGAGGGCTGGCGTCCGTGGGTCTTCGGCATGACCGCCCTCATCGGTGCCGGCATCACGGCCTTCTACATGTCGCGCCTGTTCTTCATGACCTTCCACGGCAAGAAGCGCTGGACCGACGACGTGCACCCGCACGAGTCGCCGAAGCTGATGACCGTCCCGATGATCGTCCTCGCGGCCGGCTCGGCCTTCCTCGGCCTCATCATCGGCCCGACGGGGATGTTCACCACGTGGCTCGAGCCGGTCACCGGCGCCGAGCCCGAGGGCGCGCACCCGGTCATCCCGGTGCCGGTCCTCATGGCCCTGACGCTCGTCCTCGTCGCCGCCGGTGCGGCGCTGGCGTGGCTGCGCTACTGGCGTGACGAGGTGCCGACCCAGGCCCCGGCGGGCTCGCTGCTCACGCAGGCCGCGCGCAAGGACCTCTACCAGGACCAGGTCAACGAGGCCCTCCTCATGCGACCCGGCATCCACCTCACGCGCTCGCTCGTCTTCGCGGACAGCAAGGGCGTGGACGGTGCGGCCGGTGGCCTCGCCGCCCTCGTCGGCGGGACGAGCTCCCGCCTGCGCAAGCTGCAGAACGGCTTCGCGCGCTCCTATGCCCTGACGATGCTCGCTGGTGTCGTCGCCATCCTCGGTGCTCTTTGGGTGATGTCCTGATGACCGCAATGTCCACCGTCCCCTGGCTGACGATCCTCGGCCTCATCCCTCTCGTGGGCGCGCTCGTCGTCGCCTTCGTGCCGGGGAGCGCCGAGAACGCCAAGCGGATGGCGATCGGGTTCTCGCTCGTCACGCTCGTCGTCGGCATCGTCGCCGCGACGCAGTTCGACCGTGCCTCGAGCGCGCAGTTCCAGCTCGGTGAGCAGCACTCGTGGATCCCGCAGTTCGGCGTCAGCTACGCGCTCGGCGTCGACGGCATCGCGCTCGTGCTCATCCTCATGGCGCTCGTGCTCACGCCGATCTGCCTGCTCGCCGCCTGGCACGACGTGCCCGAGGAGGCCGGCCCGCGCGGCGGCCAGCGCGTCAAGACGTACTTCGCGCTCATCCTCGTGCTCGAGACGTTCATGGTCGGGGTGTTCGCCGCCACCGACGTGTTCCTCTTCTACGTCTTCTTCGAGGCCATGCTCATCCCGGTCTACTTCCTCATCGGCCGCTTCGGCGGGCCGCGCCGGCAGTACGCCGCGATGAAGTTCCTGCTCTTCTCGCTGGCCGGCGGGCTCATCATGCTCGTCGCCGTCATCGCCCTCTACCTCCAGGGCCCCGGCGGCACCGACGGCTTCCTCATCGAGCGCCTCACCGGTCTCTCGCTCGACCCGACCACCGAGCGGCTGCTCTTCGTCGGCTTCTTCTTCGCCTTCGCGGTGAAGGCGCCAATGGTGCCGTTCCACACGTGGCTGCCCGACGCCGCCACCGAGTCCTCGCCGGCGACGGCCACGCTGCTCGTCGGCGTGCTCGACAAGGTCGGCACGTTCGGGATGATCCGCTTCTGCCTCCAGCTCTTCCCGGAGGCGAGCACGTGGGCGACGCCCGTCGTCGTGGCCCTCGCGGTGCTCTCCGTCATCTACGGTGCGCTCCTCGCGATCGGGCAGACCGACATGATGCGCCTCGTGTCCTACACCTCGGTGAGCCACTTCGGCTTCATCGTGCTGGGCATCTTCGCCTTCACCAACGTCGGCCACGCGGGCTCCACGCTCTACATGGTCAACCACGGCTTCTCGACGGCGGCGCTCTTCCTCTTCGCGGCCATGCTCGTGCGCCGTCGGGGGAGCAAGCGCATCCCCGACTTCGGTGGCTGGCAGCGCATCACGCCGGCCCTCGCGGGCATCTTCCTCGTCGCGGGCCTCTCGGGCCTGGCCCTGCCGGGTCTGTCGAGCTTCGTGTCGGAGTTCCTCGTCCTCGTGGGCAGCTTCCCGACGCAGCCGGTGGCCGCCGTCATCGCGACGGCCGGCATCATCCTCGCCGCGCTCTACATCCTGCTCATGTACAAGAAGGTCATGACCGGCCCGAAGCCCGAGGGCCTCGTGGGCGAGCGCGAGCACGACCGGCTCGACGAGCCCGGTCGTCGCGGCCTCACCGCCGTGCGTGACCTGACGACGCGCGAGAAGCTCGTCGCCGCGCCGCTGATCGCCGCGTTCCTCGTGCTCGGCTTCCTGCCGAACCTCGCGCTCAACGTGATCAACCCGGCCGTCGACAAGACCCTGTCGCACGTCCAGCAAGCCATTCCGAACCTCAACCCGGCCGGCACCGTGGCCGAAGGGAGCTCGAAGTGACCGCCGTCGCTCCGCTGGCGCTGCCCACGCTTCCCGCAGCGTTCCAGCAGTCGAACGTCGACTACCTCGCGATCCTGCCGTTGCTCATCGTCTTCGGCACGGCGCTCATCGGCGTCCTCGTCGAGGCGTTCGCCGCGCGTGAGCGGCGCCACGCCATCCAGGTGACCCTCGCGGTCGTGGGCCTGCTCGCCGCCGCGGCGTCGATCATCCTCGCGGCCAAGCACCAGGGCCTGACGATGGGCCTGACGGACGGCTCGACCAACCGGCAGCTCTTCGCCCTCGCCATCGACGGCCCGGCCCTGTTCATGCAGGCCACGATCCTGCTCATGGGTGTTCTCGGCGTCCTGACGATGGCCGAGCGCTTCGGCGGCGTCGGCCCCGACGCGTTCACCCCGAGCGGTGCGTCGACGCCGGGCTCGGCCACCGAGACGGCCGCCGCCCGCGCGGGCGCGCTGACGTCCGAGGTCTTCCCGCTGACGATGTTCGCGATCTTCGGCATGATGCTCTTCCCGACGACGAACGACCTCATCGGCATGTTCGTCGCCCTCGAGGTGCTCTCGCTGCCGCTCTACATCCTCTCGGGCCTGGCCCGTCGCCGTCGCCTGCTCTCGCAGGAGGCGTCGCTGAAGTACTTCCTCCTCGGTGCGTTCAGCTCGGCCTTCTTCCTCTTCGGCACGGCCCTGCTCTACGGCTACGCCGGCTCGGTCTACTTCGGCGACCTGTCCAAGGCGATCGCCGCCGGACCGCTCGCGATGAACGGCCTGCTCCTGCCCGGCGCGTTCCTCGTCTTCGTCGGCCTGCTCTTCAAGGTCGGTGCGGTGCCGTTCCACGCGTGGACCCCCGACGTCTACCAGGGCGCCCCGACGCCGGTCACCGGCTTCATGGCGGCGTGCACCAAGGCCGCCGCGTTCGGCGCGATCCTGCGACTCGCCTACGTCGGCCTCGACACCGGCCGGTGGGAGTGGACCAACGCGCTCGTCCTCGTCGCGCTGCTGACGATGGTCGTCGGTTCGGTGCTGTCGGTGACGCAGACCGACATGAAGCGCCTGCTCGCCTACTCCTCGATCGCGCACGCCGGGTTCATCCTCGTCGGCGTCCTCGCCTTCGACCGCAAGGCCGTCGGCGCGGTGCTCTTCTACCTCGTCGCCTACGGCTTCTCGACGATCGCGGCCTTCGCCATCGTCTCGCTCGTGCGCCAGAACGGCGCCGAGGCCACGCACCTGTCGCAGTGGGCCGGGCTCGGCAAGCGCTACCCGGTCGTGGCCGGTGCGTTCGCCTTCCTCATGCTCGCCTTCGCCGGCATCCCGCTGACCTCGGGCTTCGTCTCGAAGTTCGGCGTATTCTCGGCGGCCGTCGGCACGGGTGGCGCGACGGGCACGGTCCTCGCGGTCGTCGGTGTCGTGTGCAGCGCGATCACCGTCTTCGTCTACGCCCGGGTCATCGTCCTGATGTTCTTCAGCGACGCCCCGGACGACGCCGTCGAGGTCGTGACGCCGTCGGTGTCGACGACCTTCTCGATCGCCATCGGCACCCTGATCACGCTCGCCCTCGGTGTCCTGCCGTCGGCGCTGCTCGACCTGGCCGACCGCGCCTCCCAGTTCGTCCGATGACGGCGTGCGCTCGGCACCAGGCTCGTCCGTCAGGTCACGGGGTTCGATGACGACGCACGCCACCCCGCCGGTCCTCGGGATCCCCGGGGCCACCGCGGACCTGTCGGCACGCCTGCGTGACGGGCTCGGCCGGGTCGACGCGCTGCTCACGCAGGTCGTCGACCACGACGACCCGTTCATCGCGGGGGCGTCGGGGCATCTCGTCGAGGCAGGCGGCAAGCGGTTCCGCCCGATGCTGACCCTCCTCGCGGCCGAGCTCGGCGACGGCATCAACGACGACGTCGTCAGTGCCGCCGCGGGCGTCGAGCTGACCCACCTGGCCTCGCTCTACCACGACGACGTCATGGACGAGGCGAGCGTGCGTCGCGGCGTCGCCTCGGTCAACGCGGCCTACGACAACTCGACGGCGATCCTCGTCGGCGACCTCCTCTTCGGCAAGGCGTCCGAGCTCGTCGCGGGTCTGGGGGCCGAGGCCGTGCTCATCCAGGCGCAGACGTTCGTCCGGCTGTGCTCCGGCCAGATCCGCGACGACCGCGCCTGCCCCGAGGGCGTCGACCCCGTCGACTACTACCTCGGCGTGCTCGCCGACAAGACGGGCGTGCTCATCGCGACGGCGGGCCGCTACGGCGTCATGTTCAGCGGGGGCTCCGAGGAGACGGTCGAGATCATGCGGTCCTACGGCGAGAAGGTCGGCATCGCCTTCCAGCTCGCCGACGACCTCATCGACATCGCGTCGGACGCCGACGACAGCGGCAAGATCCCGGGCACCGACCTTCGTGAGGGTGTGGACACGCTGGCCGTGCTGCGCTTCCGGGCCATGGCCGACCCCGACGATTCCTCGGACGCGCGCCTGCTCGAGCTCCTCGACGGAGACCTCGCCGACGACGCCGCGCTGGCCGAGGCCCTGGGGCTGCTCCGGGCCCACCCGGCCCTCGCGCTGGCGCGCGACGAGACGTATGCCGTCGCCCGCGAGGCGCAGGCCCTGCTCGACCCGCTGCCCGACAGTGACGCGAAGGCGGCCCTGCAGGCCCTCGCCCTGTCCGTCGTCGACCGCGTCGGCTGACCTTCCCCTCGCGACCACCCACACCCCAAGGTCGATCCACCCGTCGAGTGGTCGTTTCGGTTCGGATGCGGCGCGTGCGGGAGTGACCACTCGAGTGACTCGCGGGTCCCAAGACCGTCGAGTGGTCGTTTCGGTTCGGGTGCGGCGCGTGCGGGAGTGACCACTCGAGTGACTCGCGGGTCCCGAGACCGTCGAGTGGTCGTTTCGGTTCGGGTGCGGCGCGTGCGGGAGTGACCACTCGAGTGACTCGCGGGTCGCAAGACCGTCGAGTGGTCGTTTCGGTTCGGGTGCGGCGCGTGCGGGAGTGACCACTCGAGTGAGATCGGGGGGTCCCGGGGCGGGGTGACGCTGGGTAGGGTGCAGACCATGCATCGCCGCCTGTCGCCGCCCGTCGCGGCGCGCCTCTCGGCGGCGACCGCCGACCTGCCGGGTCCCCTCGCCGTCGTCGACCTCGACGCCTTCGACGCCAACGCCGCGACTCTCGTGGAGCTCGCCGCCGGCGTGCCGATCCGCATCGCGACGAAGTCGCTGCGCAGCCGGCCCCTCATCGAGCGGGCCCTCGGGCGCGACGGCTTCGAGGGCCTCATGTGCTACGCCGTGCGCGAGGCCCTGTGGTGGGCGCGTGACGGCCACGACAACCTCCTCGTCGCCTACCCGAGCGTCGACGTGCCGGCCCTCGTCGAGCTCGCCGCCGACCCGGCCCTGACCAGGGCCGTCATCGTCATGGTCGACAGCGTCGAGCACGTCGACTTCATCGCCCGCGAGGTGCCCGGCCACGAGGGGCTGCGCGTGGCCATCGACGTCGACGCGTCGCTCCGGGTCGGCCCGGCCCACATGGGGGTGCGCCGGTCGCCGACCCGCACCCCGGCCGACGTCGAGACAGTCATCCGTCGCGCCCAGGAGCACGGCCTCGTCGTGGCCGGCCTCATGTTCTACGACGCCCAGATCGCCGGGCTGCCCGACTCCTCGCCCGTCGTGCGCCGGATGAAGAAGGTCTCCGACGCCGAGCTGCGCACCCGACGGGCCGAGGTCGTGGCGGCCGCGCGGGCCCTCGCCGACCTCGAGCTCGTCAACGGCGGCGGCACCGGCAGCCTGCACGTCACGCACCTCGACCCGTCCCTCACCGAGCTCGCCGCGGGGTCGGGCCTCTTCGCACCGACCCTCTTCGACGGCTACGACGCGCTCTCGCTCCGGCCCGCTGCCTACTTCGCCGCCCCGGTCGTGCGCCGGCCCGGCGCGGGGATGGTGACGGCATACGGCGGTGGCTACGTCGCGTCCGGGCCGCCCGGATGGTCCCGCGTGCCGAGCCCACTGCCCGAGCACGACGTCGCGCTGATCCGGCGCGAGGGAGCCGGCGAGGTCCAGACGCCCCTCGAGGGAGCAGGCGCCGACCGTCTCTCACTGGGTGATCGGATATGGTTCCGGCACGCCAAGGCGGGGGAGCTGGCCGAGCGCTTCACGGAGTTCGCGCTCGTCAGCAGCGACGGAGGCGACCGGGTCGTCGGACGGGCCGCGACCTATCGTGGGGAAGGGCAGTGTTTTGGCTGACAGCGTGGGTGGCGTGAAGCGCCGCGTCGTACGCAGCATCGACTGGTCCAACTGGGCCGGCACCGAGTCCTCGAAGCTCGCGCGCGTGGCGACTCCGCGCAGCGAGGCAGAGGTCGTCGAGGAGGTCGTGCGGGCTGCGGACCGCGGGCTGCGGGTCAAGGCGATCGGCGCCGGCCACTCGTTCACCGGCGTGGCCGTGACGGACGGGGTGCAGCTGCGCCTCGGCGCCCTGAGCGGGGTCACCTCGATCGACTCGACGCGCGGTGAGGCCACGGTGCGCGCCGGCACCCCGCTGCACGTCCTCAACGAGGAGCTCGAGGCGTTCGGCTACGCCCTACCCAACCTCGGCGACATCGACCGGCAGAGCCTCGCGGGCGCCACCGGCACCGGGACGCACGGCACGGGGCTGCGCCTCACGGGCCTGTCCGCCGGCATCCGGGCGCTGCGCATCGTCCTTGCCGACGGGTCGCTCGTCGACTGCTCACCGACGCACGAGCCCGAGCTCTTCCAGGCCGCCCGTCTCGGGCTCGGCGCGCTCGGCATCGTCACCGAGATCACCGTCGCCGTCGTGCCCGCCTTCCTGCTCCATGCCGTCGAGCGGCCCGAGTCGCTGACGGACGTGCTGGCCCACGCCGACGTCTCGGCCGAGGCCAACGACCACTTCGAGTTCTACTGGTTCCCGCACACCGACCGGGCCCTGACCAAGCGCAACAACCGTGTGCCCGAGGGCACGGCGCGTCGGCCGCTGCCCGCCTGGCGCGAGAAGCTCGACGACGACCTGCTGAGCAACCGCTTCTTCGAGCTGACCAACCGCGTCGCCACCCGCGTGCCGCGGTCGACGAGGAGCATCAACGCCATCGCGTCACGCGCCCTGAGCGAGCGCCAGTTCACCGACAGCTCGCACAAGGTCTTCGTCACGGCGCGCGAGGTGCGTTTCATGGAGTCGGAGTGGGCCTTCCCGCGGGCGAGCCTCTCCGAGGTGCTGCTCGAGCTGCGCGAGTGGGTCGACACCCATGACGAGCGGATCTCCTTCCCCGTCGAGTGCCGCGTGGCCGCCGCCGACGACGTCTGGCTCTCGACGGCCTACGAGCGCCAGAGCTGCTACATCGCGATCCACAGGTACCACCGTCAGGGGCGGGGCGCCTACTTCGACGCCTTCGAGGCCATCGCCGTCAACCACGGCGGCCGCCCGCACTGGGGCAAGATCCACACGCGCGGCGCCGACTACCTCCGGAGCGTCTACCCGCGGTTCGACGACTTCCTCGCGGTGCGCGACCGCGTCGACCCGCAGCGCCGCTTCGCCAACCCCTACCTCGAGCGGGTCCTCGGCGCCTGAGCGCCGCGGCGCCGGCGCGATGGCGTATGCCGTGTGGCCGCTCAGCGCTCGGCGCGCGCCGAGCGCTGCCGCTCCCAGGCGAGGCGCAGCGAGCGCCTGATGGCGTCGTCGTCGCCCGCGAGGTCGGCCTGCACCTTGGTGTGCGCCTCCCACCGTGGCGGCACCCCGAAGGTGTCGGGGTGGGCGGTGACGAGCTTCTCACGGTCGCGGCCACCGAGCCGGACGAGCAGGGTGCCGGCGGCGTCGGCGCGGGCCACGAGGAGCCCGTCGACGTACCACGCACGGTGTCCGCTGGTGCGCTTGGCGCGGACCCCGTCGAGCGTGCGGAGGTAGGCGTCGACGTCGTCCAGGGTCATCCTGCGACGGTAGACCGCGAGGCGGCGGACGCAGGGCTTCGCGCGGACGCGATCGGTGTCGGCTGTCGGCGGAGCTGCCTACGGTGGGTCAGGACGGAACCGACCGCGAGGAGTTGCGATGACCGAGCACACCGGGCAGAGGACCTATCCCGAGGGCGTGACGTCGTGGGTCGACACCGAGCAGGACGACGTCGACGCCGCGGCCGACTTCTACAGCGGGCTGTTCGGGTGGACCTTCAGCGAGGCCACCCCGCCGGGGGTCCCGTTCCGCTATCTCGTCGCCCAGCTCGACGGCCGCGACGTCGGAGGTCTCGGTGGCCCACAGACACCGACGGGCGACGGCGGTCCTGAGGGCGCGGCGCGGTGGCACACCTACATCGCGGTCGACGACGGCGACGCGGCGGTCCGGCGCGTCGAGCAGGCCGGGGGAGTGGTCGTCCAGCCGCCGACGGCGGCGGGCGAGGGGGGCAGGTCGGCCGTCGTGCGCGACCCGCAGGGACTCGAGGTCCGCCTCTGGGAGGCCAGGCGCCGTCTCGGCTCGCAGGTGACCAACGTCCCGGGTGCCTGGAACTTCAGCGACCTGCACACCGACGACCTGGCCTCGGCGCAGCAGTTCTACGGACAGGCCTTCGGCTGGGACTTCGTCGACGTCGGCTTCGCGACGATGATCCGGGTGCCCGGCTACGGCGACCACCTCGCGTCGACCGTCGACCCGGGCATCCACGAGCGTCAGGCGGGAGCCCAGGTCCCGGCCGGCTTCGCCGACGCGATCGGCTGGGTCGTGCCCGTCGCGCCCGGTGCCGAGCCCGGGTGGCACGTGACCTTCACCGTCGCCGAGCGTGACGCCGCGGCCGAGCGCGTCGAGCGGCTCGGCGGGTCCGTGGTCCGCACCGGCGACAGCGACTGGACCCGCACCGCCGTCGTCCGCGACCCGCAGGGCGCCGTCTTCACGGTCAGCCAGTTCCTCGGTTGATCCGCGGCGCGACCCGGCCCGACGGCATACGTCCTCGGCGCCGGTTGCTGGGGTGCCCTCAGGCTCCGGTGTCCGGCCGGGTCATCGAGAGGACGTCGAGGGCCTCGTCGAGCTGCTCCTCGGTGAGCTTCCCGTCGGACACGTGACCCTGCGCGATGACGACGTCGCGGATCGTGCGGCGCTCCTTGACGGCCTGCTTGACCACGCCTGCCGCCGCCTCGTAGCCGAGGTAGCGGTTGAGCGGGGTGACGATCGAGGGTGAGCCCTCGGCGAGCGCCCGCGCGTGCTCGACCTCGGCGGTGATGCCGTCGATGCACCGGTCGGCGAGGAGCCGGCTCGTCGAGGCGAGCAGCCCGATCGACTCGAGGACGTTCTTGGCCATGACCGGCAGCATGACGTTGAGCTCGAAGTTGCCCGCGGCCCCGGCCGTGGTGATGGTGACGTCGTTGCCGATGACCTGCGCGCACGCCATGAGGGTCGCCTCGGGCACGACCGGGTTGACCTTGCCGGGCATGATGCTCGACCCGGGCTGCAGGTCGGGCAAATGGATCTCGCCGAGGCCGGTGCGGGGCCCGGAGCTCATCCAGCGCAGGTCGTTGCAGATCTTCGTCAGGCTCACGGCCACGACCTTGAGCGCCCCGGACAGCTCGACGACGGCGTCCTGCGCCGACTGCGCCTCGAAGTGGTTCGCCGCCTCGCGGAACGGGATGCCGGTGACGCCCGACACGCGCTCGATCACCCTGCGGGCAAAGCCCGGTGCCGCGTTGAGGCCGGTGCCCGCGGCCGTGCCACCGAGGGGCAGCTCGCTCGTCGCCTCGGCGGCGGTGCGCACCCGGCTCGCCCCGAGCTCGATCTGCCGCCGGTAGCCGCCGAACTCCTGGCCGAGCGTCACGGGCACGGCGTCCATGAGATGGGTGCGTCCGGCCTTGACGACATCGGCGAACTCGGCCTCCTTGCGACCGAGTGCGAGCGCCAGGTGCTCGAGGGCCGGCACGAGGTCGAGGACGCTGGCCGTCGTCGCCGCGATCCGCAGGGCGCTCGGGAAGGTGTCGTTGCTCGACTGGCCCGCGTTGACGTGGTCGTTGGGGTGGACGTCGAGGTCGCTCGCGAGATGTGCGATCCGTGCCACGACCTCGTTGACGTTCATGTTGGTCGACGTGCCGGAGCCGGTCTGGAAGACGTCGATCGGGAACTCGTCGTCGTGGGCGCCGTCCGCGACCTCGCCGGCTGCGGTCGAGATGGCCCGGGCCCGGTCGGCGTCGAGGACGCCGAGCTCGGCGTTGACGTCTGCGGCGGCGGCCTTGAGCCGGGCGAGGGCGTGGACGACGCCCGGCGGCACCGGCTGCCCGCTGATCGGGAAGTTCTCGACGGCCCGCGCGGTCTGCGCGCCCCACAACGCGTCGGCGGGCACCTGCACGTCGCCCATCGAGTCGTGCTCGGTCCGGAAGCCCTGCCCTGCCACGTCGCTCATGCCCCCATCATGCGCCAGCCCCGCCCGCGCGGCAGCGCGACGGTTCGGGGGCCGCGGCGCGGGAACCGGTGGGGTAGGGCCCGGATGGTGACGGTTCGGGGGCCGCGGCGCGGGAACCGGTGGGGTAGGGCCCGGATGGTGACGGTTCGGGGGCCGCGGCGCGGGAACCGGCGGGGGTGGGTCAGGGGGTGGTGCGAGCGGTGGACGGCTCGTCGTGGTGCGCCGTTCCCGGACACCCCTCGGAGCCGGCGCACGACCACCCGGCCGGTACCGCCGGCGTATGCCGTGTCGTGCCCACCGTGCCCACCGGGCCCACCGTGACCGCCTCGCCGTCCCGCTCGCCGCCCGTCGCGTCCGGGCCGGACGGCGCACGCGTCGGGTTGCGGATGAGCAGCCACGACACGACACCGCCGGCCCCGAGCAGCCCGGCGCAGATGAGCATCGCCGTCCGGTAGGCCGACGAGAACGCTTCCGGGACGGCGTAGTCCGAGCCACTGAGCCCCACGACGGCCGGCAGCGCCGCGACGGCGAGGAGACTGCCCGCACGGGCGACGGCGTTGTTGACGCCGCTGGCCACACCGGCGTAGCGGTCGGGCGCCGCGGCGAGGACCGTCGCCGTCAGCGGCGCGACGAGCAGGGTGAGCCCGAGGCCGAAGACGGAGATGCCGGGCAGGACGCCGGTCCAGTAGGTCGAGCCCGCGCCCACGCCCGACAGCAGCAGGGCGCCGACCCCGCACACGACCGGGCCCACGGTCATCGGCAGGCGCGGCCCGATGCGCGAGGCGAGCTCCCCGCCCCGTGCGGCGAAGAGGAGCATGAGCACGGTCACCGGGAGCGAGGCCATGCCGGCGAGCAGCGGGCCGTAGCCGAGCACGGTCTGGAGCTGGAGGGTGAGGAAGAAGAAGACGGCGCCCAGGGCGGCATAGACGAGCAGGGTCATCGCGTTGGCCGCGCTGAACTGGCGTGACGCGAAGAGGGCCGGCGGGACCATCGGGTGCGAGGTGCGGCGCTCGACGACGACGAAGACCGCACCGATGGCGAGGCCCACGAGACCCACGCCCACCGCCGCCGCAGGTCCGAGCGTCTCGTGCTGGATGAGGGCGAAGGTCGTCGTCCCGAGGGCGAGCGTCGCCAGCACCGCGCCGGTCACGTCGAACCGGTGGTCGGCCCGCTCGTCCCGCGTCTCGGGGACGTGCAGCTGTGCGATCCAGACGGTCGCGGCACCGAGCGGCAGGTTGACGAGGAAGGCCCACCGCCAGCTGGCGTACTGCACGAGCCACCCGCCGACGAAGGGGCCGAGGGCCGCCGCGATGCCACCGAGCCCGGACCACGTGCCGATGGCCTTGCCCCGGTCGTCGGGACGGAAGGACGCCTGGATCATCGAGAGGCTGCCCGGCGTCAGCAGTGCGCCACCGACGCCCTGGAGCACCCGGGCGACGATGAGCTGGACCGGTGTCTGGGCGAGTCCGCACGCGGCGGAGGCGATGGTGAACCACACGACCCCGATGACGAAGACCCGGCGTCGTCCGAAGCGGTCACCGAGCGAGCCGCCGAGCAGGATGAGCGAGGCGAGCGCGAGCAGGTAGCCGTTGGTGATCCACTGCAGCTCCGCGAGGCTCGCGCCGAGCTCCTCGCCGATCCGGACGAGGGCGACGTTGACCACGGTCCCGTCGAGCAGGGCCATGCCCGAGCCGAGCACGGCGGCCGCGATGACGAAACGGCCGGTGCGGGAGCCCAGGACGACGTCGCTCACACCGGCAGTCTGTCACCGCAGGCGCGGCGACCGGGGCTTCAGCGCGGGCAGTCGTCGACGGGCAGGTCGCGTCTCGCGGCGCGCGCACCGCGCAGGCTGACGAGCGAGTCGACCGTGAGGACGATGAGCGCGAGCCAGACGATGCCGAAGCCGATCCACCGCTCGCGCGGCATGTGCTCGTCGAGCAGCACGACGGCGCAGAGCAGCTGCATGACCGGGGTGATGAACTGGATGAGCCCGATCGACACGAGCGGGATGCGCCGGGCGGCGGCGGCGAAGCACAGCAGCGGCACGGCGGTGACGAGGCCCGACAGGACGAGCAGCGAGGTGTGCACCCCACCGTGCAGGCCGAACTCGAGGCCGCCCTGCGCACCGACGACGAGCAGCAGCACGACCGCGACCGGCGCGAGCACGACCGTCTCGACGGTGAGCCCGTGGATGGCGTCGAGGCTGACCCCGACCTTCTTCTTCGTCAGCCCGTAGAGCGCGAAGGACACGGCGAGCGTCAGCGCCACCCACGGCACGCGTCCGCCGGACACCCCGAGGTAGACGCCGGCGACGACGCCGATGCCGACGGCCACCCACTGCAGGACGCGTAGGCGCTCACCGAGCACGACGACGCCGAGCGCCACCGTGACGAGGGGGTTGAGGAAGTAGCCGAGCGCGGCCTCGGACGTGTTGCCCGAGGTGACGGCCGCGACGTAGACCACCCAGTTGACCGCGATGAGCACTGCCGCGACCGCCGTGCCGGCGAGCAGCCGGGGCCGTCGCAGGAGCGGGCGGATCCAGCCGAGGTCGCGCACGACGAGCAGCACGACGACGCAGAAGAGCAGCGTCCAGAGGATGCGGTGGGCGAGGATCTCCCACGGCCCGGCGGGCTTGAGCGCGTCGAAGTAGAGCGGGAAGAGCCCCCAGAGGCCGTATGCCGCGAAGCCGAGCAGGGTGCCCCGCCCGACCTCCCCGTGGGGCGCCGTCGACCCCGACCCGAGCGGGCCGGACAGGCTGGGTGCGACGGACGGGGCGGTCTCGCGGGCGGTCACGCCCCCACGGTCCAGGTGTCCCGACCGGCGAGCAGGGCGTCGATGTCGGCGTCGGTGACCTCACCGGTGCGGGCGGAGGCGATCTGCTCGCGCAGGGAGTCGTCGTAGGTCGGACGCTGCACGTTGCGGAAGACACCCATCGGGACGTGCCCGAGCTCGGGGCTGTCGAGCCGCGAGAGCGCGAACGCCGCGGACGGGTCGGCCGCCGAGACGTCGTGGCGCACGATGCGGGCCGGGTCTGCCTCGGCCCGCGGCACGACGGCCAGCGACCCGCGGTCGTCGCGCACGACGACCGTCTCAGCCGTCCCGACCTCCTCACCGTCGGCAAGGTGCAGGATGCGGGCGGCCGCCTCGGTGCGGTCCTTGAGGACGTCGAAGACGCCGTCGTTGAAGATCGGGCAGTTCTGGTAGATCTCGACGAGCGCCGAACCGCGGTGCTCGGCCGCGGCGCGCAGCACCCCGGTCAGGTGCTGACGGTCGGAGTCCATGGTGCGGGCCACGAAGCTCGCCTCGGCGCCGAGCGCGAGCGACACCGGGTTGAAGGGCGTGTCGAGCGAGCCGAGCGGCGTCGACTTCGTCACCTGGCCGACGTGCGAGGTGGGGGAGTACTGCCCCTTGGTCAGGCCGTAGATCTCGTTGTTGAAGAGCAGGATCTTGAGGTTGACGTTGCGGCGCAGCGCGTGGATGAGGTGGTTGCCGCCGATCGAGAGCGCGTCGCCGTCACCGGTGACGACCCAGACCGAGAGGTCCTCGCGCGTCGCGGCGAGCCCCGTCGCGATCGCGGGCGCACGTCCGTGGATCGAGTGCATGCCGTAGGTGTCGAGGTAGTACGGGAAGCGCGAGCTGCACCCGATGCCCGAGACGAAGACGATGTTCTCGCGCTTGAGCCCGAGCTCGGGCAGGAAGCCCTGCACGGCGGCGAGGATCGCGTAGTCACCGCACCCGGGGCACCAGCGCACCTCCTGGTCGGACGTGAAGTCCTTCTTCGTCAGCGCTGTGCCGTCGGTGAGGCGCGGGACACCGGTGGTGCCGAGGGCGCCGGGGGCGCCTGGCCCGCTGGACGGCATACCCAGTTCGATCGTCACTTGGCGGCCTCCTTCAGGGGCACGTCCGAGACGGACGCCACGGCGGTGGCGATGACGTCGGCGAGCTCGCCCGCCTGGAACGGCAGGCCGCGCACCGAGGTGTGCGACTCGATGTCGACGAGGTACTTCGCCCGCAGCAGCATCGCGAGCTGGCCGAGGTTCATCTCGGGCACGATGACGCGCTGGTAGGAGCGGAGCACGTCGCCGGTGTTGGCGGGGAACGGGTTGAGGTGGCGCAGGTGCGCCTGGGCGACGCGGGCCCCGGTGGCCCGCGCGAGGCGTACGGCCGCCGCGACGGGGCCGAACGTCGAGCCCCAGCCGAGGACGAGCACGTCGGCGTCGCCGGACGGGTCGTCGACCTCGAGCGCGCCGATGGTGTCGGCGATCCCGTCGATCTTGGCCTGGCGCAGGCGCGTCATGTGGTCGTGGTTGTCGGGGTCGTAGGAGATGTTGCCCGTGACGTCGGCCTTCTCGATGCCGCCGACGCGGTGCTCGAGGCCGGGCGTGCCCGGGATCGCCCACGGCCGCGCGAGGGTCTCGGGGTCGCGGAGGTACGGGTGGAAGGTCGGCTGGCCCTTGTCGTCCACCGCGTTCGGCTCGGTCGCGAACTCCACGGCGATGTCGGGCAGCTCGGCCGTGCGCGGGAGCCGCCACGGCTCGGAGCCGTTGGCGAGGTAGCCGTCGGACAGGACGATGACCGGGGTCCGGTAGGTCGTCGCGATGCGCACGGCCTCGACGGCGATGTCGAAGCAGTCGGCCGGCGTCGCGGGCGCCACGACGGCCACGGGCGACTCGCCGTTGCGGCCGAAGAGGGCCTGGAGGAGGTCGGCCTGCTCGGTCTTGGTCGGCAGGCCGGTCGACGGACCGCCGCGCTGGATGTCGCAGACGATGAGCGGCAGCTCGAGCGACACGGCCAGGCCGATCGTCTCGGCCTTGAGCGCGAGGCCGGGACCCGAGGTCGTCGTGACCCCGAGCGCCCCGCCGAAGGACGCGCCGAGGGCGGCGCCGACGCCGGCGATCTCGTCCTCGGCCTGCATCGTCGCGACGCCGTAGCGCTTGAGGCCGGCGAGGGTGTGGAGGATGTCGGACGCCGGGGTGATGGGGTAGCTGCCGAGGAAGAGCGGCAGGTGCGCGCGGTGCGCGGCGGCGACGAGGCCGAGCGACAGCGCCACGTTGCCGGTGACGTTGCGGTAGGTGCCGGCGGGCATCGTGGCCGGGGCGACCTCGTAGGCGACGGCGAAGTCCTCGGTCGTCTCGCCGTAGTTGAAGCCCGCGCGCAGGGCGGCGAGGTTGGCCTCGAGGATCTCGGGCTTGTCGGCGAACTTGCTCTTGAGGAACGCCTCGGTGCCGTCCATCGGACGCGTGTAGAGCCAGGAGAGGAGGCCGAGCGCGAACATGTTCTTCGCGCGCTCCTTCTCCTTGCGGGTCAGGTCGGTGAACGACGCCAGGGCCTCGACGGCGATCGACGTCAGCGCGACGGGGTGCACGTCGTAGCTCTCCAGGGAGCCGTCCTCGAGGGGGCTCTCGACGTAGCCGACCTTGGAGAGGTTGCGCTTGGTGAACTCGTCGGTGTTGACGATGATCGCGGCGCCGCGCGGCAGGTCGCGCAGGTTGGCCTTGAGGGCGGCGGGGTTCATCGCGACGAGGACGTCGGGGGCGTCACCCGGGGTCAGCACGTTGTGGTCGGCGAAGTGCAGCTGGAAGCTCGAGACGCCGGGCAGCGTGCCCTGGGGCGCCCGGATCTCGGCGGGGAAGTTCGGCAGCGTCGACAGGTCGTTGCCGAGCAGCGCCGTCTGCGACGTGAACCTGTCGCCGGTGAGCTGCATGCCGTCACCGGAGTCCCCGGCGAATCGGATGACCACGCGATCGAGCTTCTGGACCAGTTTGGCTCTCATGCTCTGCGACGTCCTCGAACTTCCATACGATTCACTGCCCGGGGCCCTGTGCGGCGGGCAACTTCCATGCTATGTCGCCCTCCGAGCACATTTGCGCAGGTTGCCATCACGTGGACAGGCGTGGCGGTCGGGACGCGGACCCAGCCGTCGGGCCCGCACGGCCTCCGACCGAGGGCGTATGCCGTCAGGTGCGTCGCGCGAGCCGACCGAGCAGGTGCCGGGCGAGCCCACCGAGGCCGACCGCCAGCAGGGTCGTCAGGGCGGCGGCCCAGACGACGAGGGCCACCGGGGAGGACTCGTCGAGGATGCCGGCGCGGGCGACGATCCACATGAGCAGCGGGGTCAGGCCGGTGACGAGCACGTAGACCGCGCCGGAGGCGAGGACGGCGTGGGGGCTGCCCCGGCGCAGGCCCCACGCCGACCGGAACGCGGTGATGCCGAGCGCGATCGCGGGCACGGCGAGCACGACGTAGGTCACCTGGTAGGGCCTGGTGGCTTCCCGGACCCAGCCGAAGCGCTCGGCGAGCCCGAGCGGCACGGAGAGGATCCAGAGGCTCGCGACGAACCACGACGTGAACGGGCCGAAGAGGTTGACGAGGCTCCGGCGCCCGGCGACGACCGCGTGGTTGCGACGCAGCACGCGTGCGTCCTCGGTGCCCTTCCACCGCGGTGCGTCCGGCGTCGGGACCGCGCCGGGCACGTCGAACTCCCGCCAGGTGCGGGGCTGGACGAGCAGGGCGAGCCAGACGAGGCCGGAGAGGATGGCGTAGGCGGCCACCGTGAGCCAGGGCCCGTCGGGGTCGACCCCGAAGCGGTCGGCGCCGACGGCTGCGGCCGTAGCCATGGCGACGACGCACCCGGTGAGCGGGGCGGCGACGAAGGCGAGGATCGACTCGAGCGGCGCCACGGCGCGGCTGCCGTCGAGCACCGGCCCCGTGCCGTCGTCGGCGCGCGGCTCGTCCCGGAGGCGCAGGCGCAGCGCCCGGCGGGCCACGCCCACGGCGAGGTCGACCGGCCCGTGCAGCGTCGACCGCCAGAAGGTGGCCACCGGCCGCACCCACGGGCGTCCGGTGGCGTAGTCGTCCCGTGCGGCCCGGGCGAGCTGCGACGGCTCGACGTCGACGCCCACGGGGACGACGACGTGGCGGCGGCCGTAGCCGGCCAGGCCGATGGGCGCGTCGTCGTCGAGGGCGCCCTCCCAGACGAGGACGTCGCCGAGCCCCTCGCGGGCCAGCGCGGCCTGCAGCACCTGCTCGCGCTCCTCGGCGGGGACGTGGATGCCGCGTACCGCGCGCACCGCCCGCTCGTCGCCGAAGCGCAGGTAGGTCGCGGCGACGGGGGCGAGGCAGCCGAGCGCGAAGCACCAGAACCACGGGCCGCCCCGCTGGACCCACGCGGTCAGGGCGAGCGACGGCCACGCGGTGCCGACGAGGAGCGCGAGCACCCCGGCAGCCCACACGGGAAGCACCCGCAGCGGCAGGCGGACACGCGCCGCCCCCGTCACATCACCCCTGACCGACATGGGGCCCGAGCCTAGCCACGGGAAGCCGGTCACGGGGACCGCGCCACTCGCGTACCGGCATGGATAGGCTGGCCGTCATGTCCGGGTACGTGGCCGTCGCAGCGGTGCTGGGGGCGGGCGTCCTGCTCGTCACGGCGGCGATGGTCGTGCGACGGCTCCTCGCCCCGCGCGCCGCGCACGCAGCCAAGCTGACGACGTACGAGTCGGGCGTCGACCCGGTCGGCGAGGGCTGGGCCCAGACGAAGGTCCGCTACTTCGTCTTCTCCTTCCTCTACGTCATCTTCGCCGTCGACGCGATCTACCTCTTCCCGTGGGCGACCGTCATCCGGGACGCCGACCTCGGTCGCGCGAGCCTCGTCGAGATGGGCATCTTCATCGGCGTCATCGTGCTCGGCCTGGCCCACGCGGGCCGCCGCGGCCTGCTGAGGTGGGTGTGATGGACGAGCCCACCAGCCAGCCCACCAGCCAGCCCACCAGCCAGCCCACCAGCCAGCCCACCAGCCGGCCCGTCAGCCTGCCGATGCCGACCATCGGGCCGGCGTCGATGGGCGTCCTCGGCGCCCACGCTCCCAAGCCGATCAAGGTCGTGCTCAACTGGGGACGGCGCTACTCCCTGTGGGTCTTCAACTTCGGGCTCGCCTGCTGCGCCATCGAGTTCATCGCCGCGTCGATGGGCCGCCACGACTTCATCCGGCTCGGTGTCATCCCGTTCGCCCCGGGTCCGCGCCAGGCCGACCTGATGATCGTCTCGGGCACCGTCACCGACAAGATGGCGCCGGCGATCCGTCGTCTCTACGACCAGATGCCCGAGCCGAAGTACGTCATCTCCTTCGGTGCCTGCTCCAACTCCGGTGGCCCCTACTGGGACTCGTACTCCGTGACGAAGGGCGTCGACCAGATCGTCCCCGTCGACGTCTACGTCCCCGGCTGCCCGCCGCGTCCCGAGGCGCTGCTGCACGGCATCATCCGCCTGCAGGAGCAGATCGCGACCGAGCGCCTGTCGACCCAGAAGCTCAAGGGGAGGTATGCCGGCACGCGCGTCGGCAGCGCCGGTGACCTCCGCCGTCCCCTCCTGCGCCGTGGTGCGAAGCCGGGGGAGGACGGCCGGTGAGGGTCACCGACGTGCGCGACGTGCCCTTCGGGGAGTGGTCGAGCACGGTGCTCTCGCTCCGTGAGGAGGGCTACGCGTACTTCGACTGGCTGACGGCCGTCGACGAGACCGACCGCGAGGGCGACGACGCGGGCTTCGACGTCGTCTGCCACCTGCTCGACACGCGCGAGCCCGGCGCGCTGACGTCGGTCCTGCTGCGCACCCGCGTCCCCGAGGGGCTGCCCGTCCCGTCGCTGACGGGGATCTTCCGCGGCGCGGCGTGGCACGAGCGCGAGACCCACGAGATGTTCGGCATCGACTTCGACGGCTTCGACGACGGCAGCGGCCTCGGCCTGCGCCCGCTCCTGCTGCCCGACGGCTTCGAGGGCACGCCGCTGCGCAAGTCCTTCGTCCTCGCGGCCCGCGCCAGCAAGGCCTGGCCCGGCGCCAAGGAGCCCGGCGAGGGCCACGACTCCGCCCGCGCGCCCGGCCGTCGACGTGTCCAGGCGCCCGGCGTCCCCGGCCCGGAGTGGGGGCCGCGATGAGCGACCTCGCTCCGTGGCTCGAGGTCGTGCTGCGCGCTGTCGCGGTGCTCGCGGCCTTCCTCGTGCTGCCGCTGCTTGTCGGCCAGACCGAGCACAAGGTCATGGCCCACATGCAGGGCCGGCTCGGGCCGATGTACGCCGGCGGCTTCCACGGGTGGGCGCAGCTCGTCGCCGACGGGGTGAAGTTCGTCCAGAAGGAGGACATCACCCCGGCGCGGGCCGACCGGTGGGTCTTCCGCCTCGCCCCGTTCGTCGCGCTCATCCCCTACCTCGTGGCCCTCGCGGTCATCCCGCTGTCGCCCCGGGTCGTCGGGGCCGACGTCGACGCGAGCGTCGTGCTCGTCCTCGCCGTCATCGGGGTCGGCATCATCGGCACCCTCATGGCCGGGTGGGCCTCGGCCAACAAGTACTCCCTGCTCGGCGCGATGCGCGCCGCCGCGCAGCTCGTG
This sequence comes from Terrabacter sp. LjRoot27, assembly GCF_964254175.1. NCBI lineage: Bacteria > Bacillati > Actinomycetota > Actinomycetes > Micrococcales > Intrasporangiaceae > Terrabacter > Terrabacter sp. LjRoot27. The sequence continues at coordinate 3,602,492 of NZ_CAXUSS020000001.1, read as the reverse complement.
TCCTACGAGCTGCCGATGGTGCTCGCGGTCGCCTCGGTCGCGCTCGCCGCGGGCAGCCTCTCGCTCGTCTCCATCGCCGAGGCGTGGAACCCGTGGTGGCTGCTGTGGCAGCTCCCCGGTGCGGTCGTCTTCCTCGTCGCGGCCCTCGCTGAGCTGCAGCGCCCGCCCTTCGACATGCCGCTCGCCGACTCCGAGATCGTCTTCGGCGCCTTCACCGAGTACACCGGTCTGCGCTTCGCCTTCTTCCTGCTCGCCGAGTACGCCGGCATCGTCGTCATGTCGCTGCTCTTCGCCGTGCTCTACCTCGGCGGCTGGTCCGGGCCCTTCGAGCAGTGGCTCGGCTGGCTCTGGACCGTGCTCAAGGGCTTCCTCGTCGCGGTCATCGTCATCTGGCTGCGCGTGTCGTGGCCGCGCATGCGCGAGGACCAGCTCCAGCGCCTCGCCTGGGTGTGGCTCGTGCCGATGGCCCTCTTCCAGCTGGCCCTCACCGCCGTCGGGGTGGTGCTGACCTCATGACCCACCACACCCTCAACCGTCGAAAGGCCACAAACCGGGGCCCACGAGCGGCCCGGTGGGCGCCGTCGCCCCGGTTTGTGGCCTTTCGACGGTGCAAGCACGGGGACGGTGGAGCACAGATTGTGGCCTTTCGACGGTGGAAGAGGAGGTGAGCGGACATGGCTGACGGCATCATCCCGGGGCTCGTCAAGGGGCTCGCGACGACGGCGAAGTCGCTGACCCGGCACACGCACACGGCCGAGTACCCCGACGTCTCGCCCGCGCTCCCACCCCGGTCACGCGGGGTGATCGCGCTCACCGAGGAGAACTGCACCTCGTGCATGCTCTGCGCGCGCGAGTGCCCCGACTGGTGCATCTACATCGACTCGCACAAGGAGGAGCTGCCCCCGACGACGCCGGGCGGCCGCGCCCGCCAGCGCAACGTGCTCGACCGCTTCGCCATCGACTTCTCGCTCTGCATGTACTGCGGCATCTGCATCGAGGTCTGCCCGTTCGACGCGCTGCACTGGAGCCCGGAGTTCGAGTACGCCGAGACCGACATCCGCGACCTGCTCCACGAGAAGGACCGCCTCGGCGCGTGGATGGCCACCGTCCCGGCGCCGCCGGCCCTCGACCCCGGCAGCGCCGACCCCGCCGAGGTCACGGCCGCGGCGAAGCCGGCCCGCGGGTCCGCCGGAGGCGACGCTGGTGGTACGCGTGGGGCCGGGGCCGCCGCCCGCCCGACGCGGGTGCGCCGCGAGACCACGACGCCGCCGGCCGCCGCGCCCGCCCAGCCCGCGCCCGCCCAGCCCGCGCCCGCCCAGCCCGCGGTCGAGCAGACGCGGGTCATGCCCGCGGTCGAGCCGGCCGCCCAGTCCGCTGCCGAGCAGACGCGGGTGATGCCCGCGGTCGAGCCGGCAGCCCAGCCCTCGGCCGAGCGCACGGCCCCGCTGCCGGCGGCCGAGCGCACCGCGAGCCTGCCCGCTGCGGAGGAGACTTCCGTCCTCCCGCCCGCCGACGGCGCCGAGGCCGAGCAGGCCGCGGACCGTGCTGCCGCACAAGGGGACTCGACGCAGGTCATGCCGACGGTGTCGACCGACGAGGAGGGGAGCGAGTGACGACCCGCGACATCGTCTTCACCGCGGTCGGCGCCGTGACGGCTCTGTCAGCGCTGCTGTCGGTCACGACGAAGCAGGTCGTGCACGCGGCGCTGTGGCTCCTCGTCTCCCTCGGTTCGCTGGCCGGCGCCTACCTCGTGCTCGGGCAGGAGCTCGTCGGACTCGTCCAGCTGCTCGTCTACGTCGGCGCCATCGTCGTGCTCGTCCTCTTCGCGCTCATGCTGACCCGCGCGCCGATCGGCCCCCACGCCGAGATCGACACCCCGTGGTGGCAGCGCCTGGCCGGCGCCCTCCTCGGCGCCGCGACGACGGCGCTGCTCGCATCGTTGCTGCTCCCGCTCTTCTCCGGAGCGAGCGTCGACCTCGACACCCCGACGACGACCACGCCCCAGGTGGCGCAGGCCGTCTTCGGCACGTGGGTCTGGCCCTTCGAGCTGCTCTCGGTGCTGCTCCTCGTCGCGCTCATCGGCGCCTTCGCCGTGTCGCGTCTCGTCCTGCACCGCGACGCTGGCGACGCCGGCGACCGTGGCGACGGCGTCCGGCGGCAGAGCCCCGTCACGACGGGCGCGCAGGAGGGCGGCCGCGGATGATCCACCTCTCGCTGCCCGCCGCCCTCGCGGCGCTGCTGGCCGGCATCGGTGTCTACGGCGTCCTCGCGCGCCGCAACGCCGTCCTCGTGCTCATCGGGGTCGAGCTGATCCTCAACGCCGCCAACCTGCTGCTCGTCACGGCCGGGTCGCGCCCCGGCGCACCCCTCTCGGCCGGTCCCGTCCTCACCCTCTTCGTCATCACGATCGCCGCGGCCGAGATCACCGTGGCGCTCGCGATCATCCTCGTGATGTTCCGCCGCACGGGGCACATCGACCTCACGGCGGTCCCCGACCTCAGCGACGACGGGCCCGACGAGCCGGACGAGCCCGACGAGCTGGCCGACGACCGGGACGGCCGGCACAGAGACCGGGGCAGCCGGGGCAGCCGGGACAGCCGGGACAGCCGGGACGACGCCCGGGACGCGGAGACCCGACGTGAGCCGGCGACGGCAGCGGGGGAGGGCGCCGCATGAGCTGGATCGTGCGGATGATCGTCGTGCTCCCGGCGCTGGCGGCCCTCGTCGGGCTGCTCGCCCGGCGCCAGCGCGGCCTCGCAGCAGCCGTCGCCGTCGCGGTGTCGGCCTACGTCGCGCTGCTCGGACTCATCCAGTGGATCGCGCCGTCGCGCACCGCCGACATCGACTCCATCGGCAGCCTGCCGCTCGGCGACCTCTCGGTGCCGCTGCACCTGCTCTCCGACCGCGTCTCCGGCCTCGTGGCGTTCGTCGTCGCCCTCGTCGTGCTCGGCATCCAGGTCTTCACCGCGTGGTACCTCCGCGACGACCCCCGCTACGGCCAGTTCGCCGCGACCGTCTCGCTCTTCGCGGCCGGCATGCTGCTCCTCGTCCAGTCGGGCGACCTCGTCCTCATGCTCGTCGGCTGGGAGGTCATGGGCTGGTGCTCATGGCTGCTCATCGGCCACGACAGCGAGCGCGCGGCGGCGAGGCGAGCGGCGTACAAGGCCTTCATCGTCACCCGGGTCGCCGACATCGCCATGGTCGTCGGCATCGTCGCGCTCTCGGTGCGGGCCCGGTCCACCGACCTCATGGCGGTGCTCACAGCCACCGGTGACGGCACGTTGCTCACGATCGGGCTCGTCGGCGTCGTCATCGGCGTCGCCGGCAAGTCGGGTCTCGTCCCGTTCCACGACTGGCTCCCCGACGCGATGGAGGGCCCGACCCCGGCGTCGGCCCTCATCCACGCGGCGACGATGGTCGCGGCCGGCACCTACGTCATCGCGCGCCTCTTCAGCCTCTACGCCGGGCACGACGGTGCGCGCACGCTGCTCGCCGTCCTGGCCGCGGTGACCATGGTCTACGCCGCGCTGCTCGCGCTTGTGCAGACCGACCTCAAGCGGATGCTCGCCTACTCGACCCTGAGCCAGATCGCGATCATGCTCTCGGCCCTCGCCGCGGCACCGGCCGAGCTCGGGCCCGGCGCCGGCATCGCGCACCTCGTCGGCCACGCGTTCTTCAAGTCGCTGCTCTTCCTCGGGGCCGGTTGGCTCTCGGTGCTCGCCGGCGCCACGGCCGTCGCCGCACTGCGCGGCCGACTGCGCCCGACCGGTGCGCTGCGCTGGTCGATGGGGATCGGCCTCGCCGCCCTGGCCGGGGTGCCTCCGCTCATCGGCTTCTTCACCAAGGACACCGTCATCGACGCGGCGCTCGAGGGCGCGGCGGGCGGTGGCGGCTTCCGCGCGTGGCTCGTCGTCGTGGCCCTCTTCGTCACCGTCGTGCTCACGGCCGCCTACTGCACCCGGGCCTGGCTGCTGCTCGACACCCCGGTCGCCGCGACGGGCGACCTGCCCGACCCCGGCCCCGCCGTCGTCGCCGAGGAGGACGTCGCCGTCGTGACCACCACCGACAGCGCCGACGACGCCGAGGTCGAGCGGGTCCACGCCCACGGCCACGCACCGATCACGCTCCCGGCCGCGCTCGTCGTGTCCGGGCTCGCCGCCCTCACCGTCGTCGGCACCCTCTTCCTCGTCAGCCTCCGCGGCGGCGTGCACGTCGGGCTCCTCAGTGCGCTCCTGTCCGTGCTGCTCGTCGCCGGCGCCGCGTATGCCGTGTGGTCCCTCAGCGACCGCGGCCGGCTCGACGTCGCCGACCGTGTCCCCGGCCGCGTCCGGGAGCCCGCGGTGCGTGGCTTCGGCGTCGACACGGCATACGTCGGCGTCGGCCGAGCGGTCACCGCGGTCGCGCGGCTCGTCGTGGCGCTCGACCGCGACGTCGTCGACGCCTACCCGCGCGCGACGGCCGTGGTCGCCCGCGCCGCCGGCCGGGCGGGGGAGCGCGGCCACCGCGCGGTGCCCTCGCTCTCGCTGCTCAGCCTGCTCGTCGGCGTCGTGGTCGTCGCCGTCCTGGGGGTGGCCGCATGGCGCTGACCCTCATGCTCCTGCTGCCGTTGCTCGCGGCGATCGCCCTCATCGCGATTCCCGGCGAGTCGACGGTCGAGCGCGGCATCGCGCTCGGGTCCACCGTCGTGACGGCGGTGCTCGCTGTCGTCGTCGTCTGGGGCCGCCACGAGGTGGACGTGCCGTGGATCCGTTCGCTCGGTGTGCGCTGGCACTTCGGCGTCGACGGCATCTCGGCGGCGCTCGTGCTCCTCACGGCCCTGCTCACCGTCGCCGTCGTCGCGCACGCGCTGACCGGGCCGATCCCCAAGGGGGGCACCGGCTCGACCTTCCTCGGCTGCATCCTGCTCGTCGAGGCCGGTGCGCTCGCGACCTTCATGGCGCGCGACGCGATCCTCTTCTTCATCGCCTTCGAGGTCGTGCTCGTGCCGATGTGGGTGCTCGTGCGGCGCTTCGGTGACGACCACGTGCCCGACGAGACGCGCGCCGACGCCGCGGGCCGTTTCGTCCTCTTCACGGTGCTCGGCTCGACGCTGATGCTCGTCGGCATCCTCTTCCTCGTCCACCACCAGGGGACGAGCGACCTCACCGTTCTCGCCGACCGTCACGGCGCGGGCCTCTCCCGTCCGCTCCAGGTCGCGATCGCCGCGATCCTGCTGCTCGGGCTCGGCATCAAGGTGCCGCTGTGGCCGCTGCACACGTGGCTGCCGTCGGCGCACACCATCGCCCCCACCGCCGGGTCGGTGCTCCTCGCCGCGGTGCTGCTCAAGATGGGGACCTACGGCATCGTCCGGCTCGCCGTCGGCACCGTGCCCGAGGGAGTCGCCCAGCTGAGCCCGGTCCTCGCGATCCTCGGCGTCGTCGGGATCCTCTGGGGAGGCCTGGCCTGCCTCGTCGAGCGCGACCTCAAGCGCCTCATCGCCTACAGCTCCGTCGCGCACATGGGTTTCGTCGCCCTCGCCATCGCGTCGGGCAGCGAGACCGGCCTGCAGGCGGCGCTCTTCGGCAACATCGCGCACGGAGTCGTCGCGGCCCTGCTCTTCTTCGTCGTCGGCGACCTCAAGGAGCAGTGGGGGTCGTCCGACCTGCACGTCGCCCGGGCCGCCCTGCGCGACAAGGCGCCTCGCTTCGCACTGGCACTCGTCGTCGGCCTGGCGGCCGCGCTCGGGCTGCCCGGCCTCGTCAGCTTCTGGGGTGAGTTCCTCGCGCTGTATGCCGCATGGTCGCCCGCTCCCGACCGGCCCGTCGCGCTCCTGCGCGTCTGCGTCGTGCTGGGTGCCGTGGGCCTCGCGCTCGCGGCGGCCTACGCGCTCCGGGTCGCCCGGATCGTGTGGGCGGGAGAGGGCAGCGACGCGGCGCAGGGGCCGGCTGCCGAGCCGGTGGCGGACGCCCGTGGCGCCCGCTGGGCCGTCGCCGTGACCCTCGTCGCCGTCATCGTCACGCTCGGGGTGCTCCCGCACCTGCTGCTCGGCCTCTCGGACGCCGCGACGTCCGGCCTGCTCTCCGGCCTGGGGGTGTCGCCGTGAAGGGCCTCGCCATCGACTACGCCATGCTCCTGCCGGCGATCGTGCCGGTCGCCGGCCTCGTGCTCGTGCTCGTCGCCGACCTCGTCGCGCCGCGCCTGCGCCGGGTGCCCTACGCCATCGCCGGTCTCGCCGCGATCGGGTCCGCCGTGGCCACCGTGCCGGGGCTCGCGCTCGGCGGCGGGTCGACCCGCGAGACGTTCTGCCTGACCGGGCGGACCGCCGCGAGCGCGGCGGCGCCCACGGTCGACGGGCTGCCGCAGGTCTGCCTGTGGCAGGCCGACGCGCTCGGCAGCACCCTCCAGCTCGCGGCCGCCGTCTCGGCGGTCGTCTGCATCGCCCTGGCCTGGCCCCGCACGCGGCGACGGCGTCCGGCCGACAGCACCCGGGAGCCGGTCGAGGCCGTGCTCCTGCTCGCCGCCCTGGCCGGCACCGTCGTCGTGGCGGCCAGCCGCGACGTCGGCACGTGGCTCATCGCGCTCGAGCTCGCGACCCTGCCCGTCATCGCGCTCGTCGCCCTCTCCGGCCGTCGGTCGGCCGTGGCGGGCGCCACGCAGCTGCTCGTGACGTCCCTCGTGTCCTTCGCGCTGCTCGTGCTCGGCGTCGCGCTGTGGTTCGCCGCGACCGGGAGCCCGTTCCTGACCCCGGACGCCGCGCTCGCGTCGGGAGGTGCCTTCTCGGCCGGTTCGGGTGCAGCGACGGCCGTCGTCTTCCCGTCGGTCTCGGGCGGGGTCGTCGCGCTGGCCACGGTCCTCGTCGTCGCCGGCGTCGGCTTCAAGCTCTCGCTCGTGCCCTTCCACGCGTGGACGCCCACGGCATACGCCGGCTCGTCGGTGCCCGTGGCGACCTTCCTCGCGACGGTCTCCAAGATCGCGGCGCTCGCGGCGCTGCTCGTCGTGCTCCGGGCGGTCGCCGCGCTCGGGACGCCTGCCCTGCTGTCCATCGCGCTGCTCGCCTCGCTCAGCATGACGCTCGGCAACGTCATGGCCCTGCGCCAGGACGACGTCGTGCGCCTGCTCGCGTGGTCGACGGTCGCGCAGGCGGGGTGGGTCGTGCTGCCGCTCGTCAGCATCTCGGCCCTCGGGGTCGGCGCCAGCGCGACCTACCTGCTCACCTACGTCGTCGCGACCCTGGTGGCTTTCGCCGTCGTCGCGGTCACCGTGCGCGACCGACCCGGCGCGGGCCGCTCCATCGCCGCCTACGAGGGACTGTGGCAGCGCAGCCCGTGGCGCGCCGGCGCGCTCGCCCTGGCGCTGACGTCGCTCGCGGGGCTCCCGCCCGGCGTCATCGGCCTCGTCGGCAAGATCACGGCCCTGCGACCGGTCGTCGCCGAGGGCTGGGTCTGGCTCGCGGTCGTCGCCGCGGTCAACGCCGTGATCGGGGTCGCCGTCTACCTGCGCTGGCTGCGCGCCGTGATCACCGCCCCCGAGGTGGCTCCCGACAGCGTCTCGGGTGCGCCGACGTCCGAGGCCGCTGCCCCCGCACCGGCCTCCGTCGCGCGACGACGCCCGGTCATGGTCGCCGGGCTCGTCCTCGCGTCCGCCGTGCTCGTCGTCGTCAGCGTCCAGCCCGACCTGCTCCTGCGTCTCCTCGGCTGACGCGACCCGGCACGCGCTGACGGCCCCGAGGCGAAGGAGGCCTCGGGGCCGTCAGCGGTCGAGCACGGTGCGACCGTCCGCACCGGTCAGGTGGTGAGGGCCGGCTGCGGAGCAGCACCGGCGGCGACGGCCTCGTCGTCGGCGGTCTTGGCGTGGCGCAGGCCGAGCAGTGAGAGCACGAGCAGCAGAGCGGCTGCGAGCAGGGCTGCGATACCGGCATACAACGCGATCGTGCCCATGGTGCCGAAGGCGTACGCGTTGAGCAGGAGGCCCCGCAGGGTGTTGCCCATGAAGAGGCTCTGGCGCAGGTCGCCGAGGGCCTGGACCGTCTCGGGGTCGGCGTCGGGGTCCTTGACGGCCTTGAGGTACTCGCCCGAGACCTCGGAGTAGGTCTTGTTGTTGGACTGCGTGTTCATGTGCACGAGGATGTAGTGGTCGGCGAAGGCCTTGGCCTGGGCGCCGTTCTCCATCTTCTGGCCGGCGTACTGCAGCAGGGCGTCCTTCTGGTCCTGGGTCTCGAGCGCGGCGGCTGCCGGCATCGTGATGTTCTGCTGGCTCAGCTGCTCCTTGACGTTGCTGGCGACGAAGCTGCTCGCGTAGATCAGGAGAGCACCGGCCACCGCCAGGACGACGGCCATGATGAGGCCCGTCCACGAGATCAGCCGGTCGAGAGTCTTGCGCATCATGTGCTTCTTTCATCGGATGGGATGTCGGGTTCCCCAACACCGCAAAACTACTACCGCATGTAGTAGATAAGTTGCCCGTTCAACGATGTCGGCGGGAGATCTGGGTCACAGAGATCGCCGAGGCTGCTCCCAGCGCTCTCCCAGCCGACTCCCAGTGGGAACACGCGTTGCGGGTCGGTCGTTCACCCGACATGCACAACCACTTCAACGGGCTCAAGACGGCCGCCCTCTTCGGCGGCATCTGGGCCCTCCTGCTCGGGATCGGCGCGCTCGTCGGCGGCGGGCGCTTCATCTGGTTCTTCGCCCTCATCGGCGTCGCGATGACGTTCTACGGCTACTGGAACAGCGACAAGCTCGCGATCCGGGCCATGCACGCCTACCCGGTCTCCGAGGCGCAGGCGCCGGCGATGTACCGCATCGTGCGCGAGCTCTCGACCGCCGCCGGCAAGCCGATGCCACGCCTCTACATCAGCCCGACCCAGGCGCCGAACGCCTTCGCGACGGGCCGCAACCCGCAGAACGCCGCGGTCTGCTGCACCGAGGGCATCCTCGGCCTGCTCGACGAGCGCGAGCTGCGGGGCGTGCTCGGTCACGAGCTCATGCACGTCTACAACCGCGACATCCTCACCAGCTCGGTCGCCGCGGCGGTCGCCGGTGTCATCACCTCGATCGGCCAGATGCTGATGTTCTCGAGCATCTTCGGAGGCGGCGGCTCCGACGAGGACCGTCCCAACCCGCTCGCGCTGCTCGCGATGAGCCTTCTCGCGCCGATGGCCGCGATGATGATCCAGATGGCGATCAGCCGCACCCGCGAGTACGACGCCGACGAGGACGGCGCGAAGCTGACGGGTGACCCGCTCGCCCTCGCCTCGGCACTGCGCAAGCTCGAGTCCGGCGTCGCCCGCGCGCCGCTCGCTCCCTCCCAGGACATCGTCAACGCGAGCCACATGATGATCGCGAGCCCCTTCCGGGCGCAGGACGTCACCCGGTTCCTCTCGACGCACCCCCCGATGGACCAGCGCATCGCGCGTCTCGAGAGCATGGCCGGCGGTCCGCTCCACCGCTGACCGGGCGGGTCGTCCACGACGAGAGCCCACCCGGGCGACGGCGGGCCCGCCGATCTGGCAGGCTCGCCCCCATGCGCAGTCTCACCCTGGCCGAAGCCCGCGAGCGATCCTCGCTGATCACCGTCACGTCGTATGCCGTCGAGCTCGACCTCGACCAGGGGGCGGAGGTCTTCGGCTCGCGCACCAGCGTCCGGTTCACGTGCGCCACGCCGGGCGCCGACTCGTGGATCGACCTCAAGGCCCGCACCGTCGAGACGCTCTCGCTCAACGGCGAGCCGCTCGACCCGGCCGGCGTCGTCGACGGGCGTCTCCCGCTGCCGGGCCTCGCCGCGGACAACGAGCTCGTCGTCGCCGCGACGATGGCCTACAGCCACGACGGCCAGGGGCTGCACCGGGCCACCGATCCCGCCGACGACCTCGACTACGTCTACGGCCACCTCTTCCTCGACGCCGCCCCCAGCGTCTACGCGTGCTTCGACCAGCCCGACCTCAAGGCGCCCTACGACGTCACGGTCCACGCGCCCCTCGACTGGACGGTCATCGGCAACGGCGCCGCCTCGCAGGCGGGCGCGGGCACGTGGACGCTCGCCACGACGAAGCCGCTCGCGACGTACTTCATGACGGTGTGCGCCGGACCGTACGTCTCCGTGCACGACGAGCACGACGGCATACCCCTGGGCCTTCATGCGCGGGCCTCGCTGCGTGAGCCGCTCGAGCGGCACGCGGCCGAGCTCTTCGACGTGACGAAGCGGTCGTTCGACTACTTCCACGGGCTCTTCGGCATCCGCTACCCCTTCGGGGAGTACCACCAGGTCTTCGTGCCGGAGTTCAACGCCGGTGCGATGGAGAACCCCGGCTGCGTGACGTTCCGCGACCAGTACCTCTACCGCGGCGCCGCGACGCGCGACGAGCTGCTGTCGCGGGCCAACACCGTCAGCCACGAGATGTCGCACATGTGGTTCGGCGACATCGTGACGATGAAGTGGTGGGACGACCTCTGGCTCAACGAGTCGTTCGCCGAGTACATGTCGCACCGCTGCCTCGTCGACGCGACCGAGTACACCGACGCGTGGGTCGACTCCTCGATCGTGCGCAAGGTGTGGGGCTACGGCGCCGAGCGGTCCCCGTCGACCCACCCCGTCGCGGGCGTCGAGGCGCTCGACGCGCAGAGCGCGCTGCAGAACTTCGACGGCATCTCGTACGCCAAGGGCGCGGCCACGCTGCGCCAGCTCATCGCGTACGTCGGTGACGACCAGTTCATCGCGGGAGTCCGCGCCTACCTGACCGACAAGTCCTACGGCAACGGCACCCTCGCCGACTTCCTCGCCGCGATCGAGACGGCGAGCGGCAAGGACCTCGAGGCCTGGTCGCGGGCCTGGCTGCTCACGGCCGACCGCGACACGATCTCGGTCGACATCGAGGAGCAGGCCGGCGTGGTCGAGTCGGCCGTCGTGCGGCGCGAGGCGCCCGCTGACCGCCCGGCCGACCGCCCGCACGCCTTCGACGTCGCGGGCTGGACCGACGGGCGCGAGCTCGGACGGGTCCGGGTGACCGTCACCGGGCCGGAGACCACCCTGGCCGAGCTCGAGGGGACCCCGGAACCCGCCGTCGTCGTGCCCAACGCGTCCGACCTGACGTGGGCGCGCGTACGCCTGTCCGACGCCACGGTGGCCGCGCTGCCCTCCCAGCTCGGGCAGATCCCCGACGAGCAGGCGCGCGCGGTCGTGTGGTCGTCGCTCATCGACGGCGTCCACGGCGCGACGGTGTCGCCCGAGGCCTTCCTCGACGTCTTCGACGCCGTGTGGCCGCTCGAGACGAACTCCTCGATCCTGACCCGTGTCGCCGGCTACGCCGAGCACCGGATCGTCCCGTACTTCGTGCCGCGCGCCTCGCAGGAGGCGGCCATGGCCCGTCTCAACCGGGCCGGCGTGGGGCTGCTCGAGCGGGCCACGGCCGGGACGACCGAGTCGCTGGCCGCGGCCCGTCTCGTCGCCGGCACGAGCGACGACGAGGCGCTGCTGCGCGCGTGGGCCGACGGGCAGGGTCTGCCGGCCGGGCTCGAGGACGACGGTGACTTCCGCTGGATCGTCGTGCGCAACCTCGCGGCGCGCGGGCTCATCGGGGTCGCGGAGGTCGAGGGCTTCCGCGGCAAGGACGACACCCTGCAGGGCGGGCTCAACGCGCTCATGTGCCGGGCCAGTCTGCCCGACGCGGAGGCCAAGGCATGGGCGTGGGAGCAGCTGACCGGACGCCAGGGCCGGTCCAACTACGAGATGGTCCACCTCGCGCGCGGCTTCTGGGTCGCGCCCGACGACGCCCTCGTCGCCGACTACGTCCCGCGCTACTTCACCGACGTCCCGGCGATGTCGGCCTGGGTGGGGGAGGACGCCCTGTCGCGGGTCGTGCTCGTCGCGTTCCCGCGGGTCTTCGACGACGAGACGGCACGGCTCAGCGCCGAGGCCATCTCGCGCGACGATCTCACTCCGGCGGTCCACCGCTCCCTCGTCGACGCCGACGCCGAGCTGCGCGAGGCCCTCGCCTCGCGGGCGACGTTCGGCGCTGCCGTCTGACGGTGGTGGGCGCCCCGACCCGCGACGAGCTCCCGGACGTCGTCCGCGACGTGTGCGGCTCGCACCTCGCGCTGCTCGACGAGCGCGTGCCGGGGCTGCTCGAGGGTCTCTACCTGCACGGGTCGCTCGGGTTCGGCGGGGAGTTCCACGGCGGCAGCGACATCGACTTCGTCGCCGTCACGTCTCGCCGTCCCACGGAGGCCGAGACGGACGCGCTGCGCGGGATCCACGCCGAGATCGACAAGAGGTGGCCGGAGCCGCACCACGACGGCTTCTACGTCACGGCCGACGACCTCGCCGGCAGTCCCGACGTCGTGCCCGACGGACCCGGCGTCCTGCACCAGTGGTTCGACGTCGGCACGCACTGCGACATCAAGCACATCACGTGGCGAGAGCTGCGCGACCACGGGATCACCCTGCGCGGCAAGGACCTTCGCGACCTGACGATCTGGAGCGACGACGCCGCGCTGCACCGGTCGACTCGGGAGAACCTCGACACGTTCTGGCGTTCACAGCTCGAGGCGATGGAGCACCACCCGCGGGAGGCCTCGTTGCCCCAGGCCGCCGAGTGGGGTGCCCTCGGCGCGCCGCGGCTCGTCCACCTGCTCGTGACGGGACGACCGACGTCGAAGTCCGGGGCGGGCCGTTGGGCGCGGGAGGCCTATCCGCACCATCGCGACATCGTCGACGAGGGTCTGCGCGTGCGGGAGCGTCCTGACGACCCGTCGACGTATGCCGCCGACCCCGACCGGCGCCGCCGTGACCTCATCGCGTTCATGACCGAGGTCATCGCCGACGGCGTCGCTGTCACGGGTCCCGCCGAGCGGTGAGCCCGGCGTCCCGGGGCGGGTGGGTCGTCGAACGGACCGACGTCACGTCGGCGGAGTCAGCCGTCCTGCTGCGTGACTACCTCGTCGACGTCAGCGACCGCTGGTTCCGGCTGCACGAGGACCGCGACTCGACGCCCGAGGAGATCGAGCAGAGCCTCGCCGAGATGCCGAGCGACGACCTCGCCCCGCCGACGGGTGCCTTCGTCGTCGCGCGGTCGGGGGAGCGGCTCGTCGGCTGCGTCGGTGTGCGCCTCGTCCCGGACCGGTCCGACGTCGCGGAGCTCAAGCGGATGTTCGTCCGGCCGGACGCGCGCGGGACCGGCCTCGCGGCGGCCCTGCTCGCGGCGGCGGAGGAGGCCGCTCGCGACCTGGGTGCCACGAGGGTCCGCCTCGACACCCGTCTCGACCTCGTCGAGGCCCGCGCGCTCTATCTCCGGCAGGGCTACGTCGAGGTGCCGGCGTTCAACGTCGGCGACTACGCCGAGGTCTGGTACGCCAAGACTCTCCGTTGACCGCTCGTTCGTGGAGATCCTCCGGCACCGGGTGCCGAAGGATCTCCACGAACCGGCCTTCAGGTCAGGTCGTACGCGGTCGTGTGGCGCGGCTCGTAGAGCTGGATCTCGTCGGCTCCCGGGACCGCCATCATGACGACGAGGCCGTAGCCGTGGTCGGTGGGGTCGGTCGTGAACACCGCTCCGCGAGCGATGAGCTCGTCCATCGTGACCCGCAGGTCGTTGCAGATGAGCGAGATCGCATGGTGCCGCGGCGCCGACCACGACGACCCCTGCGGACCGCGCGTCGGGTGCACCCCGAGCTCGCTCGGCCCGCTCCCGAAGATGAGCCACGCGGCGTCGTCCGAGACGTCCGAGCCGGGCTCGTCGGTGACGCACGGCCACTGGAGCACGTCGCGGAAGAAGGCGCGCGTCGCCGGTGCGTCGTCGGAGTACACGAGGTTGTGGACGGCAGTGATCATGGACGGGACGCTACGCCGACGAGGGGCGGGACGGCATACCCCTTGTCCGCGGTGCCCGACTGTCGCGTGTGTGGGCCGGGCATGACGAGGTCGCCCTGTCACTCCGCGGTGGACTCCCGGCACCAGGTGCCGGGAAGACACCGCGATCGGGCGGTGCTGTCGACCGAGGTCACCAGGGACTGGGCTCGTAGTCCTTGACGAAGCAGCCGTAGAGGTCCTCGCCGGCCTCGCCGCGCACGATCGGGTCGTAGACGCGGGCGGCGCCGTCGACGAGGTCGAGCGGGGCGTGCCAGCCCTCGGCGGCGATGCGCAGCTTCTCGTCGTGCGGGCGCTCGTCGGTGATCCAGCCGGTGTCGACGGCCGTCATGAGGATGCGGTCGGTCTCGAACATCTCGCCTGCGCTCGTGCGGGTCATCATGTTGAGCGCGGCCTTGGCCATGTTCGTGTGCGGGTGGCCGGGACCCTTGTAGCGGCGGGAGAACTGGCCCTCCATCGCGGACACGTTGACGACGTACGCCCTCCGCGCACCACCCGCGACCGCGGCCCGCATCGCCGGGCGCAGCCGCGAGACGAGGATGAAGGGTGCGGTCGAGTTGCACAGCTGCACCTCGAGCAGCTCGAGGGGGTCGACCTCCTCGACCTTCTGCGTCCACGAGTTCGTCCGCTGGAGGTCGGGCAGCAGGCCGCCGGCGTCGACGGCGGTGCCGGCGCGGTGGGCCTCGAGGCTCGCGTGTCCGGCCGTCAGGGCGAGGGCCGTCATCGAGGCGGCCGTCTGGGCGGCGATGGCGTGCTCGACGGACTCGCCGTCGTGGTGCGCGACGGCGTGCGTGCCGAGGGCCCCGGCGATCGAGGCCGGGTGCGCCTCGCTGATCCGGTCGAAGGTCACCATCTCGGGCAGGGCCACACCGTCGGGCAGCGGCGCCGACTCGAGCTCGACGAGGTTGCTGTAGGCGCCGGGGGAGCGGCGCACCGTCTGGGCGGCGTTGTTGATGAGGATGTCGAGCGGGCCCGCCGCCGTGACCTCGTCGGCGAGGGCGACGACCTGGGTGGGGTCGCGCAGGTCGATGCCGACGATCTTGAGCCGGTGGATCCAGTCGGCCGAGTCCTCCATCGCGGAGAAGCGGCGCATCGCGTCCTTGGGGAAGCGCGTCGTGATCGTCGTGTGCGCGCCATCGCGGAGCAGGCGCAGCGCGATGTACATCCCGATCTTGGCCCGGCCGCCGGTGAGCAGGGCCCGCTTGCCGGTCAGGTCGGTGCGCTGGTCGCGCTTGGCGTGCGAGCGAGCCGCGCACTCGGGGCAGAGCCAGTGGTAGAAGGCGTCGACGAGCGTGTAGTCGTTCTTGCAGATGTAGCACCCGCGCGGGTTGATGAGCTCGCCGGCGAAGGCGCCGGTCGCGTTGGACACCAAGGGGATTCCCTTGGTCTCGTCGTCGATCCGCATCGGCGAGCCGGTGGCCGTCGACTCGATGACCTGCCGGTCGGCCTTGCGCTCGGCCCACGTCTTCGCGTTGCGCCGGTCCTTCTTGAGCCGCTTGTACATCAGCGACGCGGCCCGCTTCAGGGTCTCGAAGTCCGGGTCGTCGATCTCGAGGGAGGGCGCCAGCGCGAGCACCCGCACGGCAGTCGCGACGTCCTCGGGGTCGAGGTGCACGACGGCAGCGGGGTCCAGCTCGTTCTCGGTCTCACTCACCGCGCAAGGGTACGCGGGTGGCTCGCTCCGTCCCCAATCCGCGGTCCCGGTCCGGAGACGACGTATGCCGCCGGGCCGGCGACCGTCCGAGCCACCGGGAGCGTGGTGGCGGGGACGGGCGCGAGCCCGACGGCATACGTGGTCGAGGAGGTTGGCCTCGCCCGGGTCACGTCCAGCGTGTCGTCACCCTGTCCGTGACCCGGCGCGAAGTGGAGGGGATCAGTTCGAGCTGGCCGGCTTGACGGCGAGCGTCACGGGGACGTCCTGGCGGGCGCCGTCCCGGATCACGGTCAGCGTGGTCTTGTCGCCGGCGGTCATCTCACGGATCTGGGCGACGAGGGCCGTCGCCGAGTCGATGCGCTGACCGTCGACGGCGATGACGACGTCGCCGTTCTTGATGCCGGCGTTCGCCGCGGGCGTCCCGCCGTTGACCGAGACGACCTGTGCCCCGGCCCGCTTGGCGCTGCCGTCGGAGACCACCGTGTCGCGGGTGCTGACCCCGAGGAAGGCGTGCTCGGCCTTGCCGCTCTTGATGAGCTGGTCGGCGATCGACTTGGCCTCCTTGACCGGGATGGCGAAGCCGATGCCGATGTTGCCGCTCTGGCTGCCGCTCGAGCTCTGGCCCAGGGACGCGATCGAGCTGTTGATGCCGATGAGCTCGCCCTTGGCGTTGACGAGGGCGCCACCGGAGTTGCCCGGGTTGATCGCGGCCGACGTCTGGATGGCGTTGGTCACGACCTCGTCACCGGACGCCTGCTGCTGACCGAGGGGCGACTCGCTCGACGTCCCGGTGCTGACCGGGCGGTTGAGCGCCGACACGATGCCCGTCGTGACGGTGCCCGACAGGCCGAGCGGGTTGCCGACGGCCATGGCCGGGTCGCCGACCTTGAGGGCCTCGGAGTCCCCGAGGGTGATCGGGGTCAGGTCGCTCGGTCCGTTGGTGAGCTTGATGACGGCCAGGTCGGTCGAGGGGTCCGTGCCGACGATGGTCGCGGCGTAGGTGCGCCCGTCGTTCAGCGTCACGGTGATGGCGCCGTTGCCGGTTGCGTCGCCGACGACGTGGTTGTTGGTCAGGATGTGGCCGCTCTTGTCGAAGACGACGCCCGAGCCGGCGCCCGAGCCCTGCTGGGTCGTCACGTCGATGCTGACGACGCTCGGCGTCACGGCGGCGGAGACGGCGGTCCAGTCGGGAGCGGTGGCGTTGCCCTGCACGACCGTCGGGGAGGACCCCTGGTTCTGGTTCGTCGTCGACGCGGTGGTCGTCGCGGTGGGGGTGCCCTGGTCGCCGAGCTGCGTGGCGGCATACGTGCCTCCGCTCGCGAGGACGGCTGCGAGCAGCGCGACGCCGAGCGTCTGCCCGATGCGGCTCTCGCGCTTGGGAGCCGGGCGGCTTCCCTCACCCAGGGGCGGCGTCGGCGGGGCCGGCGGCGCGGGTGGTGCGGACTGGCCGTAGTAGCTGCCCTGCGGGATCTGCTGGGTGTGGTCCTCAGGTGCCAGGGTCATGGCTCCTCCTCGCTGTGGTCTGTTGTCTCCATGACATCGACCCAGCTTTGGACGACGTTGTGGTGTTCCTAGGAATCCGCTGTGCCTTGTGACGACCGATGGTGACGTGGCTCACTCGCGGCGCGGGCGACCGGCAGCTCGACGACGACCGTGGCCCCACCGCCGGTGGTCTCGTCGACCCGGACGGTGCCACCGTGCGCCTCGATGATCGCCTGGACGATGGCCAGGCCGAGCCCGTTGCCGCCGCCCTGGCCACGGCTACGGCTGCGGTCCGCGCGGTAGAAGCGCTCGAAGACGTCGGCCCGGGCGTCCTCGGGTATGCCGTGTCCGTGGTCCCGCACGTGGAGCGCGACGTGCTGGGCGTCGACCCCTCCGACGAGGATCTCGATGGGCGTGCCGTCGGGTGTGTGCACGCGCGCGTTGGTGACGAGGTTGGTCACGACCTGCCGCAGCTGCCGCTCGTCGGCCTGCAGCTCGGTCGGCTCGATCGGTCCGCTGATGCCGGTCGCGACGATGTGCCGGCCCGGCGCGATGGTGCGCGCGTCCTGGGCCGCGTCGGCCGCGAGGACGGCGAGGTCGACGGTCTGCAGCTCGAGGGGGCGCTCGCCGTCGAGGCGGGCAAGGGTCAGCAGGTCCTCGACGAGCCCGCTCATCCGGTGCGCCTCCGACTCGATGCGCCCCATCGCCCCGGTGACGGCGTCGGACGTGGGCAGCGCGCCCTGGCGGTAGAGCTCGGCGTAGCCACCGACGGCGGCCAGGGGGGTGCGCAGCTCGTGCGACGCGTCGGCGATGAAGCGGCGCATCTTCTCCTCGTTGGCGTCCCGCACGGCGAAGCTCTGCTCGATGCGGGCGAGCATCGCGTTGAGGGAGCGGGAGAGGGAGGCGACCTCGTCGTCGGTGTCGGGCACGTCGACGCGCTGGGTGAGGTCGCCCACGGCGATCTGTGCGGCGGTGTCCTCGATGCGGGTCAGGGGCCGGAACGTGCGGCGCACGAGGTACCAGCCGAGGAGTGCCGTCAGCAGCAGGGCGATGGCGCCGATGCCGGCGGCATAGAAGAGGAACTGGCTGACGGTGGACTCGAGGGGCCGCAGGGGCAGCGCGACCTCGACGACGCCCGTGCCCGCGTCGTTGAGCCTGGCGTGTGCGATCCACCGGCCCTCACCGGTGGCGGAGCCGACCTCGAACGTCGACGGCTCGAGGATGTTCGTGTCGGTGAGGCTCGGCGTGGGCAGGGCGGGCGTCGCCGGCTCCACGAGGACGGCGTCGCGGAGGTTCGTGACCTCCCCGGTCGACAGGTCGAGCACCTTGGCGGTGAAGTTCGAGGGCAGCTGCGAGCCCGTGGCCTGCAGCTCGGACAGCTCGACCGACGCCAGGCTCGCGGCGTAGACGTCGAGCTCCTGCTCCGTCTGGTTGACGAGGTAGGCACGCAGCAGCGCGCTGACCACGAGGGAGGTGACGGCAAGGGCCACGGCGATGAGGCCGAGGGTGACGCCGAGGAGTCGCCAGCGCAGCGGGACGGCGCGCAGGCGGCGCGAGAGGGACCGGTGGCCGGGATCGGCGGCCGGGGCCGCCGCGGCTGTCACGTCGGGCACCTCGTCAGGAGGCGGTCAGCTCTGGGGGCACCCGGAGAACGTAACCCACGCCGCGCTTGGTGTGGATGAGCGAGGGGCCGTCGGCGTCGATCTTGCGCCGGAGGTAGGAGATGTAGGACTCGACGATGCCGGACTCGCCGCGGAAGTCGTAGTCCCAGACGTGGTCGAGGATCTGCAGCTTCGACAGCACACGGTTGGGGTTGAGCAGCAGGTAGCGCAGCAGCTTGAACTCGGTGGGGGACAGGTCGATGACCCGGCCGCCCCGGCGCACCTCGTGGGAGTCCTCGTTGAGCTCGAGGTCGTGGAAGCGCAGCGTCGCGCCGTCGTCGGCCTGCCCCCGGGTGCGGCGCAGCACGGCCCGGATGCGGGCGATGACCTCCTCGAGGCTGAACGGCTTGGTGACGTAGTCGTCGCCGCCCACCGTGAGGCCCTGGATCTTGTCGCCCGTCGCGTCGCGCGCGGTGACGAAGACGATCGGCTGCTGGCGGCCGCGGTCGCGCAGGCGCCGGGTCACCTCGAAGCCGTCGACGTCGGGGAGCATGACGTCGAGCACGACGAGGTCGGGCTCGGACTCCGCCGCCATGGCGAGGGCGGTCGTGCCGTCACCGGCCGTCTCGACCTCGAAGCCCGCGAAGCGGAGTGACGTCGCGAGGAGCTCGCGGATGTTCGGCTCGTCCTCGACGACGAGCAGGCGAGCCTCGGGGGCCGCAGCTGTCTGGGTGTCCACGGTCCCAGTGTCAGGGTGTTCGCTGGGAGTTCGCTGGGAACCGCTGGTTCGTCGGGTGCGACGGCGGTCACGCCGGGCACGGCGAAGCGGCTCGAGAGGGTCGCGGCCTCACCCTCTCGATGCCCGGCTTCTCGCCGTCAGCGCTTGCGGGCCCTGGCGAGGGCCTTCTTGAAGTCCTTGCCGCACATCGAGGCGCAGTCCTGCGCGCAGAGTCGCTTGATCACCACGGGGCACCTCGTGCACCGCGGGCTGTCCTTGCAGCACTTGGACTTCGGCTTGAGCTTCGCCACGTCCTTGGCCTTGAGCTTGCCCACGACGTCGATGCTAAATAGGTAAGGCTTGTCTGACCTAATTGAGCCGCTGGGTGAGACGGCTCCGGACTGGACGGGGGCCCGGACGTGATGCCCGGGCCCGTCGTCCACCCGTCTGGGTGACGGCGTCAGGCCCAGGTCTGGTCGCGGTCGATGCAGGCGCCCGTGTCGACGACGAAGAACGACGACACCTTGTTCTTGAGGTTCTTGGCACCGAGGTTGACCTGCTCGCCCGGGTCCAGGCGGTAGGGCGGCGTGGCCCCTTCACTGCATCCAGCGCCCTCGAACACCCAGACGTACTCACCGGTGTGGTTGATGACGGAGGCGGCGTTGTCGTTGACCTGCACACCCCAGCCGCTCCGGCCCGACGGGCCGTCGGTGAAGAGCTCGTTGCCCATCGTCGCGTCGCTGTACTGGTAGTCGGCGCGAGCACCGCCGAAGTCGCTGTTGAAGTAGAAGCAGACCCGGTTGGTCGGGCACGTGGTCCCACTGCCCGACGCGGAGCCGGTGGTCGCCGATGTGACTGCGACGACGCCCGAGAGGGCGAGGGTGGCGGCGAGGATCCTGCGGACGGTGCGGCGTGGTGTGGTCATGTGACATCCCCTGTCGTCAGACGGTGCCGTCGGCTCTGACGGCGGGCCTCACGATGCCATCCGTCGCGGCACGTGTCGCGTCGAAAGGCGCATGCGGTCAGAGGTCGTCGGCGTCGACGATGCGGTACGCGTACCCCTGCTCGGCGAGGAAGCGCTGGCGGTGCGCGGCGAAGTCGGCGTCGACGGTGTCGCGGCTGACGATCGTGTAGAAGTGCGCGGTGCGCCCGTCGCCCTTGGGGCGCAGGACCCGCCCGAGACGCTGGGCCTCCTCCTGGCGCGAGCCGAAGGTGCCGCTGATCTGGATCGCGACGCTCGCCTCGGGCAGGTCGATGGAGAAGTTCGCGACCTTGCTGACGACGAGCGTCGTGATCTCGCCCGTGCGGAACGCGTCGTAGAGGCGCTGGCGCTCCTTGACGGTCGTCTCGCCGGTGATGACCTCGGCGCCGAGCCGCTCGGCCACCTCGTGGAGCTGGTCGAGGTACTGCCCGATGACGAGCGTCGGCTCGCCGGCGTGCTGCTTGGCCAGGGTCTCGACGACGGGGAGCTTGGCGTCGGAGCACGACGCGAGGCGGTAGCGGTCCTCCGGCTCGCTCACGGCATACGCGAGGCGTTGGCCCTCGGGGAGCGTGACGCGCACCTCGACGCAGTCGGCGGGAGCGATGTAGCCCTGGGCCTCGATGTCCTTCCACGGCGCGTCGAAGCGCTTCGGGCCGATGAGGCTGAAGACGTCGGCCTCGCGGCCGTCCTCGCGCACGAGCGTCGCGGTGAGCCCGAGACGGCGGCGCGCCTGGAGGTCGGCCGTCATCCGGAAGATCGGCGCGGGCAGCAGGTGGACCTCGTCGTAGACGATGAGGCCCCAGTCGCGGGCGTCGAGCAGGTCGAGGTGCGCGTAGGCGCCCTTCCGCTTCGTCGTCAGCACCTGGTAGGTCGCGATCGTGACCGGCCGGATCTCCTTGCGCGCACCGGAGTACTCGCCGATCTCGTCCTCGGTCAGCGTCGTGCGCCGGATCAGCTCGTCCTTCCACTGCCGCGCGCTGACCGTGTTCGTCACGAGGATGAGGGTCGTCGCCTTGGCAGCAGCCATGGCGCCGGCGCCGACGAGCGTCTTGCCCGCGCCACAGGGGAGGACGACGACGCCCGACCCGCCGTGCCAGAAGCCGTCGACGGCGTGCTGCTGGTAGGGCCGCAGGTGCCAGTCGGCCTGGTCGAGGTCGATGGGGTGGGCCTCCCCGTCGACGTAGCCGGCGAGGTCCTCGGCCGGCCAGCCGACCTTGAGCAGCTCCTGCTTGAGCGTGCCGCGCTCGCTCGGGTGCACGACGACGGCGAGGTCGTCGAGGCGCTCGCCGGTCAGGGGCTTGATCTTCTTGTGCCGCAGCACCTCCTCGAGCACCGGGCGGTCGGTCGTGCGCAGCACGAGGCGGGTGCCCTCCGGGCTGTCGGCGAGGCCCTCCTTGGTCAGGGTGAGGCGGCCGTAACGGTCCATCGTGTCGGCCACGTCCACGAGCAGCGCGTTGGGGACGGCATACCGGCTGTGCGTGATGAGAGCGTCGACGACCTGCTCGGCGTCATGGCCGGCAGCGCGGGCGTTCCACAGGCCGAGCGGCGTGATGCGGTAGGTGTGGACGTGCTCCGGGGCACGCTCGAGCTCGGCGAACGGCGCGATGGCGCGGCGCGCGGCTTCGGCGTTCGGGTGGTCGACCTCGAGGAGGAGGGTCTTGTCGCTCTGGACGATCAGGGGTCCGTCATTCATCGTGTGGGGACAACTCCGAGCGTGGGTCGAGGTATTCCGTCGGTGCCCCTCGCGAGCCGATACCTCGGCCCGGGCGCGGAGCGTGCTGGTGACAGTATGGGCGCATGCGATCCCCACAGGTCGAGGCGGCGACGGGGCTGCCCCCGAAGGTGACGATCTACGAGGTCGGTCCGCGCGACGGCCTGCAGAACGAGAAGACCGTCGTCCCGGCCGCCACGAAGGTCGAGTTCATCCGCCGCCTCGAGGCCGCGGGGCTCGGCACCATCGAGACGACGTCGTTCGTCCCGGCCCGGTGGGTCCCGCAGATGGGCGACGCCGAGGAGGTGCTCGCCGGTCTCGGCGGCGACGGCCTGGGACGCCGCCGGCCCGCCCTCGTGCCCAACGAGCGCGGCCTCGACCGCGCCGAGGAGCTCGGCCTGAGCGCCATCGCGATCTTCGGCTCGGCCACCGAGACCTTCGCGCAGAAGAACCTCAACCGGTCGGTCACCGAGCAGTACGCCATGTTCGAGCCGGTCGTGAAACGAGCGCTCGCCGACGGGATGTGGGTGCGGGCCTACGTCTCGATGTGCTTCGGCGACCCGTGGGAGGGGCCCGTGCCGGTCGATCAGGTCGTCGACACGGCCGAGCGCCTCATGGACCTCGGCTGCCACGAGCTGAGCCTCGGCGACACGATCGGCGTGGGCACCACCGGCCACGTGCACCGGCTCCTCGAAGCGCTCGCCGCCCGGGGCATCGGCACCGACCGCGTCGCCGTGCACTTCCACGACACCTACGGCCAGGCGCTCGCCAACACGATGGCCGCCCTGCGCGACGGGGTGTCGGTCGTCGACGCGGCGGCGGGCGGTCTCGGCGGCTGCCCCTACGCGAAGTCGGCCACCGGCAACCTCGCGACCGAGGACCTGGTCTGGGCCCTGCACGGGGCGGGCGTCGAGACGGGCGTCGACCTCGAAGCGCTCGTCGAGACGTCGGTGTGGATGGCGGGGCAGCTGGGCCGCCCGTCGCCGAGCAACGTCGTGCGCGCCCTCGCCGGCGCCTGACCACCCCTACCCGTCGAAAGGCCACGAACCGGGCCTTCCACCGTCGAAGGCCACGAACCGGGGCCCGGTTTGTGGCCCTTCGACGGTGGAAGGCCCGGGGGGCGCGCGTCAGGTGGTCGGCTGGTCCTTGGTGAGGTGGAGCAGCCAGTCGCGCTCGGTCCGGATCAGGGCGTAGCGGCGTGCGCCGTCCCGACCGTGGAGCACGAACACCATCCGGTGGTCGTCGCGCGACTCCTCCTCCCACCAGCCGGTGTCGGCGACCGACTTGTGCTCGTCGGTGTAGGTGAGGTGGTCCATGTCGTGGTCGTCGACCGCGACGGCCAGGCGGTCGTGACGGTTCGTCGTCGGCAGCCCCTTCGGCACCGCCCACGAGCGCAGGACGCCGTCCTCCTCGAGCCGCAGGTCGAAGTGCGGCCGTGGCTTCCGGTGGTCGTGGAGCACGTATGCCGGCCGGTGGCCTCCGCGGACGTCGTTGCCTCCCAAGGCAGCTCAGCTCTCGAGCGTCGCGCCGGTGATCCGGTGGACCGAGAACGACTTCTCGTGGCCGGACTCGTCGGTGGCCCGGACCCGGCCGCCCTCGACCTTCTGCGGGTGGATGAGATGACGGCTCGTGGCGCCGTGCCCGTCGGAGTAGCCGATCCAGACCCCGTGCCGGTCGGCGACCGCGTCGCGCAGCAGCGAGAGGGTCACGACGGGGTCCATCGCCTGGATGCGCGGGCCGGGCCGCGTCTCGTCCTCGACGCGTCGCTGGTCGGCCGTCGCCTCGGCCGCGCGCAGCCCGTCGACGAGCGACTGGGTGTAGGGCCGGTCGACCGGCGAGACCATCGGGCCGGGGCCGCGGCGACGTGACCCGGCGCGGCGGCGGGGCGTCTCGGCGTGGACGACGGCGCCGTCCTGCCCCTCGTGCACCGGGGCGAACCCGTTGTCGCGCAGGAGGTCGACGAGCACGCGCGGGTCCGCCGACGACACGAGCACCGTCGGGGCGAGCCGTCGCAGGCGCAGGGGGGTGAGGTCTCGTGAGGCGAGCATCGTGTCGAGCACGGCCTCGTCGTCGGAGCGGATGTAGGCCGCGGCTCCGCCGATGCGGGTCTGGCCGTGCTTGCGCGCGACGTCGGCGACGAGGTACTCGAGCGGCTGCGGCACCGGGGTGCGGCTGGACCGACGCACCGTCTCGGTGAAGTCGGCCGCGGTCCACCCTGCGTCGAGCGCACGGCGGACCGACTCGGGCGTGAAGCGGTAGACGGTGGCGCCGCCGCGGGACTCGACGTCGGCGGCGAGGCGCATGAACGACCCGAGGCCGCCGACGAGCGGCCCGGGGGCGACCGCCGTGAGGTCGGCCTGGACGAGGATGTGGTCGACGGGCGAGGGCAGGTGCGCCGACATGGCCGCGGCCACCGCCTCGGCGACCGCTCCGGCGTCGGCCGAGGCCTGCTCGGTCGAGATGGTCCCGGCACCGGAGCTGCTCGCGCGATCGCTCCGACCCCGGGCGGCGCGCTTGCCGTTCGAGGTGCTCGCGCCACCCGCCGTGCCCGCGCCACCACCTCGACCCGGGGAGGCCGGGGGGAGCAGCGGTGCGACGAGCGCACGGCCGGCCTCGGACAGGGCGCCGCGGCCGGTGACGCCGAGCCACTCGGACTCGCGCAGCACCGCCTCGACGGCCTCGTCGAGGACGGCCGCGGACCGGTTCGGTCGGCGCCAGGCGAGGCGCTCGCGCAGGGAGGTGTGGTCCGGAGCGCTGCCCGGCTCGAGCGAGGCGAGCTCGCGCAGGACCTCGCGCCGGATCGCGCGGATCGCCGGCCACTGCACGTCCGGGCCGAGGGCGTTGGCCGGTCCGGTGCCGGTGCCGCGCCGACCGACGAGGTGCGGTGCGCGGGTCGACCCGAGCCAGGCCACGGCCAGCGTCGCCCACCGGTGCCCGGCCTCGCTCGAGCTCCACTCGTCGATCTCCGACGTGGGAGCCCACACCGGCACGACCTCGCCGTCGTCGGCGACGAGCCCGGCGGCATACGCGAGCTCGACGACGAAGGCCGTGTGCTCGGGGTCGAGGTCGAGCGCCATCTGCGTCACCCGGAGGTCGCGGACCGACAGGCCGCCGGCACGCAGCACCCGGGGCGGGTCGGCGCCCCACGCCGCGGCGAGCTCGTCGAGGTGGGTCAGGCACTCGCTCGCGGCACCGCCGGCGGCGGCGTCGACGACTGAGACGGGTCGGGCCTCGATGTCGGGCGGCGTCAGCTCGGCCGACCGGTGCAGCCGGCCCTCGCGCAGCACGAGCCCGACCTCGCGGGGGAGCGCGACGCGGTCGGTCGACACGGGGACGAGCAGGTGGTGCTCGAGCAGCCACCGGGCCGTCGTGCGTCCCGGTGTCGCCGTGGGCAGGACGCCGAAGGCCGGCCCCCACGTCATCCGCTCGAGCATCGCGCGCGAGTCGTCCGGCGCCTCGGCGACGGTGGCCCGGATGCGGTCGGGGTCGGCGTCCTCGGGGAGCGAGGAGGGGCGCAGCTCACGCATCGGCGCGCCGAGTCCGGCGACTGCCGTGCCGAGGACCTCGGGCACCGTGCGCACGACGTGGTCACCGTCGGCGCCCCGCCAGAGCAGCGCCGAGCGCCAGAGGTCCTGCACGATCGCGTCGACGGTCGCCGCGTCGTCGGTGCCGAGCAGCCGGAGCAGCGCGCTGCGCTCGGCCGCGTCGCCCGCGACGACGACGGCCTCGAGCACCTGGAGGTGGCCCCGGTCGAGCGCCTCGACGGCGCGCTGGACGCTGGCCCGGGTGCCGGCACGCGCGGCCAGGCTCGTCAGGTCGGCCGGCGCCGGGCGCGCGAGATCCGGGCGCGCGAGCACGAGGTCGATGAGCTCTGCGTCGCTGCGACCGCGGATGTCGTCGGCGAGGCTCCGGCTCGGGGTGGCCATCCTCCCAACCTACTGCCCGCCACGCCGTGCCCCCGACTCGCGGCGGGGCCACGCCCGCTAGCGTTGCCCCCATGAGCGCGCTCTCACCGGCCACACCCCCCGAGCCGGCCCCGGCGCATCCGACCGGGCAGCAGTGGACCATCGGGCACGGTCCGTTCGAGGCGACCGTCGTCGAGGTCGGAGGCGGCCTGCGCACGCTCACTCGTGACGGGGTCGACCTCGTCGCCGGCTACGGCGTCGACGAGACGTGCGCGTCGGGCCGCGGCCAGCAGCTCATGCCCTGGCCCAACCGGATCCGCGACGGGCGCTACACGTTCGCGGGCACCGAGCACCAGCTGTCGGTCACCGAGGTCTCCCGCGGCAACGCGAGCCACGGACTCGTCCGCTGGGCGCTCTGGGAGCTCGTCGAGCACGAGGACGACCGCGTCACCGTCGGCTACCGGCTGCACCCGCAGCCGGGGTGGGACCACTTCCTCGACCTGCGCACCACCTACCTGCTCGACGACTCGGGCCTCGTCGTGACGACGGCCGCCCGCAACGTCGGACCGTCGGAGGCGCCCTTCGGCTACGGCGCCCACCCCTACCTCGCCATCGGCGAGACCCTGTTGCCCGACGTCGAGCTGCGCATCCCGGGCGCGACGTGGGTCGAGGTCGACGAGCGGCTGCTCCCCGCCGCGAACCGTCCCGTCGACGGCGAGCCCTACGACTTCCGCGAGCGACGCCCCGTCGGCGACGCCCGCCTCGACACGGCCTACACCGACGTCCTGCGTGACGCCGACGGCATGTGGCGTGCCACCGTGTCGGCCGCCGACCGCACGACGACGCTCTGGGCCGACGCCGCCTTCCCGTGGCTGCAGGTCTTCACCGCCATCGCCGAGGACCGCAAGGGCGAGGTCGGCATCGCCGTCGAGCCGATGAGCTGCCCCGCCGACGCCTTCAACTCGGGCGACGGTCTCGTCGTCCTGGGCCCGGGCGAGGAGTGGACCGGCACGTGGGGCATCTCCCCGGCCTGACCGGGTCGTCCGGGTCGTCCGGGCCCGCCGGGTCCGCCGGGTCCGCCGGCGAGCTCACCTGACGGCTCACCCGCGCAGCAGCACGTCCGACGTCTGCTCGAGGGCCTGACGGGCGTAGCCCCGCCACATCCGGCCGACGAGCGGCAGGACGCGGGCGGCATACGTGGTCGTCGCGTGCAGCGTCCAGCTCCACGTCACCCGCACGCCCGTGCCCTCCGGCGCGAAGGCCCAGCGTCCGTCGACGTGGGAGACCAGCGGCTTGAACGCACCGGTGAAGTCGGTGAGGACGTAGTCGAAGCGCTCGGGGCGCACCACCTCGGTGAGGCGCTCACGCATCGTGCCGCCGTCGGCGAGGGCGATCGTCCGGGTCTGCCCGACCTCGCCCCACGGCCCGGTCTGGTCGCGCACCTCGCGGATCGGCGGGAGCAGACCGTAGCGCCGCGACATGAGGTCGGTCAGCGGGTGCCGGAGCAGGCGGTCGTACGCGTCGGCGACCTCGACGGGAACGGCACGGGAGCACTCGAGGTGCAGGGGCGTGGGCATGCCCCAGCGTAGGTCGGCCGATCGGGGTCCCGGCGCCTGCGCGGCGCGAAATCCGGCTTGCCCCGAGCCGTTAGGCTGGAGCGGAGCGCAAGGAGCGCCATCGAGTCGTGCCGTGGTGCGGCCGACCGAGATCTGAACGAGGTGGACTGTGCCGACTGGCAAGGTCAGGTTCTACGACGCGGACAAGGGCTTCGGATTCATCTCCGAGGACTCCGGCGCGGACGTCTTCCTGCACGCGAACGCGCTCCCCGAGGGCGTCACGACCCTGAAGAAGGGCGTGCGTGTCGAGTTCGGCATCGTCGAGGGCCGCAAGGGTGCCCAGGCGCTGTCGGTCAAGGTGCTCGACCCGGTCCAGTCCGTCGCCGCCAACAAGACCGCACAGACCCGCCGCACGCCGGAGGAGCTCACCGTCATCATCGAGGACGTCGTGCAGCTCCTCGACGGCGTCGGCAACGGCTACCGCGCCGGACGCCGTCCCGACCGCAAGCTCGCCTCCAACGTCGCCCGCGCCCTGCGCGGCCTCGCGGACGAGCTGGAGAAGTGAGCTCATGACCGTCACCACCCCCAAGACGGATGCCGTGCTGCTGGCCGCGTCCGACCTCGCCCGCAGCGTCCTCGAGGAGGTCGCCGAGCCCGGAACCATCGGCGCCCACCTCGGCATGGACCTGCTCGAGGAGCGCCTCGGCATGCACTGGTTCGAGTGCACGTCGCCGGGCTACCGCGGGTGGCGCTGGGGCGTCAGCGTCGCCCGGGTGTCGCGCGCCAAGGTGGCGACGGTCTGCGAGACCAACCTGCTGCCCGGTCCCGACGCCGTCCTCGCACCCGAGTGGCTGCCGTATGCCGACCGGCTCGCTCCCGGCGACCTCGGCGCCGGCGACGTGCTGCCGTTCCGCCCCTACGACCCCAACCTCGAGGCCGGTTTCGAGGCCACGGGCGAGGAGGACGTCGACCAGATGGCCTTCTTCGAGCTCGGCCTCGGCCGTCCGCGCGTGCTCTCGGCCGAGGGCCGTGAGGTCGCCGCGAGCCGCTGGTACGCCGGCGAGAACGGCCCGACGGCCGAGATCGCGGCCAAGGCCAGCGAGCGCTGCACGACGTGCGGCTACTTCCTGCCGATGGCGGGGGCGCTGCGGGTGACGTTCGGCGTGTGCGCCAACGAGTGGAGCCCGTCCGACGGCCGCGTCGTCTCGCTCGACCACGGCTGCGGAGCCCACTCCGAGACCGACATGGACCACCCCGAGCCGACGCCGATCGGCGAGCCGATCGTCGACGAGTTCGCCGTCGACCTCGAGCCCGCCGAGCGCGCGGCCGAGGGCGACGAGGCGCAGGACGAGCAGGCGCAGGACGAGCAGGCGCAGGACGAGCAGGCGCAGGACGAGCAGGCGCAGGACGACGGTGACCAGCCGACGGCGGAGCAGGCTCCGGTCGAGGAGTCGCACGGCTCCGACGACCCCGTCACCGACTGACGGCACTCGACCACGGACGAACCACCCGGCATACCCGGGTGGTTCGTGCTTCTCGGGGAGCCGGGTGGGGACTCAGGCGGCGTCGCTCGCGTTGCCGCGGCCCCGGCGCACGTAGGCCCAGCCGATAGAGCCGAGCACGAAACCGGCCACGCACGTCCACGGCCACCAGTCGCGGTCACCCTCGTGCAGGGCGGGCACGACGAGGACGACGACGAGGGCGACGACCCACACGGCGAGCCCCACCTCGATGATCCGCAGCATCGGCACGGGCAGCGGCGCGATCGGCGCGATCGGCTCGGGCGTCGTCGGCTCGGACGGGCGCGCCGGCACGTCGGGGGTGGTCTCGTCGGTCACACGGACAGCCTAGGGTCTCGTCACACACGCGAAACGCGGCGCCACTAAGGTGTGCGCCATGTCGACGGATACACGCAAAGCGCCCACCCAGACCGGGCTCGACGGCTTCTTCAAGATCACCGAGCGCGGGTCCACCGTCGCTCGCGAGGTCCGGGGCGGCTTCGTCACCTTCTTCACGATGGTCTACATCGTGGTCCTCAACCCCATCATCCTCTCGGGCGTCGTCGACGGCTCGGGCACCATGATCGGCGGCACGACCGACCTGACCCAGAGCAAGCTGCTCGTCGCGGTCGGCACGGCGGTCATCGCCGGCCTCATGTCGATCCTCATGGGCCTCGTCGCGAACTTCCCCATCGCGCTGGCCGCCGGGCTCGGCATCAACGGCCTCATCACCGGGATGGTCATCACCCACTCGGCCGACAAGATCACCTTCGCCGACCTCATGGGCCTCGTCGTCATCGAGGGCGTCATCATCCTCGTGCTCGTGCTGACCGGCTTCCGCAAGGCGGTCTTCAAGGCGATCCCCGGGCCGCTCAAGGTCGCGATCTCCGTCGGCATCGGCCTGTTCATCGCCTACATCGGCGTCATCGACGCGGGCTTCGCGCGTCGTCCCACGACGCCCGGCTCGGTCCCGAGCGAGCTCGGCATCGGCGGCAGCCTCGACGGCTGGCCGACCCTCGTCTTCGTCGTCGGCGTCTTCCTCATCGCGGTCCTGCTCATCCGCAAGGTCAAGGGCGCGATCCTCATCGGCATCGTCGCGGCGACGGTCCTCGCGATGGTCCTCGAGGCGATCTTCAGCATCGGCCCGCGCGTCTTCGACGACAAGGGCGCCCTCACCAACCCGTCGGCCTGGGCCCTCACCGTGCCCAGGCTGCCCGAGTCGATCACCAACACCCCCGACCTCGGCATCCTCGGCCAGTTCAGCCTCCTCGGCTCGTTCGAGAAGATCGGCATCGTCACGGCCGTCATGTTCGTCTTCTCGCTCCTGCTCGCCGACTTCTTCGACACGATGGGCACCGTCGTCGCCATCGGCACCGAGGCCAAGCTCCTCGACGAGGACGGCAACCCGCCCCACACCGACCGCATCCTCGTCGTCGACTCGGTGGCCGCCATCGCCGGTGGCGCCGGTGGCGTCAGCAGCAACACGTCCTACATCGAGTCCGCGTCCGGTGTCGAGGAGGGTGCCCGCACGGGTCTCGCGTCCGTCGTGACCGGCGTGCTCTTCCTGCTCGCGACGTTCCTCGCGCCGCTCTTCGCCGTCGTCCCGTCCGAGGCTGCGGCCCCGGCGCTCGTCATCGTCGGCTTCCTCATGATGACCCAGGTCAAGAACATCGACTGGGACGACATGGAGGTCGCCCTGCCGGCGTTCCTCACGATCGTGCTCATGCCGTTCACCTACAACATCACCGTCGGTATCGGTGCGGGCTTCATCGCGTGGGTGCTCGTCAAGATGGCCCGTGGCAAGCGCCGTGAGATCCACCCGCTCCTGTGGATCGTCGCCGCCTTCTTCGTCGTCTACTTCATCAAGGCGCCGCTGGAGTCGATGCTCACCTGAGCGACGCTGCCGCACAGAGCGGCTCGCCGCACCGGACGCCAGAGCACGTATGCCGTGAAGGCCCCCTCCCGCTCGGGAGGGGGCCTTCACGCGTCCGGCATCGCGGTCGGTGCGTGTCCGGTCTGTCCAACCTTGGGAATGGTTAGCCGAGGTAATGAGTTAGGCTAAGCATCACCAGACTGCACTTCCGAGGATCCGCCCTTGACTGCCAAGAACCCGATCATCCAGCTCTCCCGAGCCGAGCTCGTCTCGCTCTCCAACGACATCCGACTCGCCTGCATGCGCATCTCGCGGCGGGTCCGTTTCGAGTCCGACCGGGAGCTGCCACCGCACCAGTTCTCCGTGCTGTGCCGCCTCGAGGGCACGGCCCGCACCAACAGCGAGCTCGCCGACATCGAGCGCGTCTCCGCCCCGAGCATGAAGCGCACGACGAACATGCTCGTCGAGCGCGGCTACGTCTCCCGGGCCGACGACCCCACCGACGGCCGGCAGGTGATCCTGTCGCTGACCCCCGAGGGCCGCAAGTCGCTCAAGCGGATCCGCCGGCACCGCGACGAGTGGATGCTCTCGCGCTTCGAGCAGCTCACCGACGAGGAGCGGGAGCTGCTCCAGCGGGCAGCCGCCGTGCTGGCCAAGGTGGCCAGCGAATGAGCCCCACCTTCCACTCCCTCTCGATCCCCAACTACCGCATCTACGCCTCCGGCGCGATCGTCTCCAACGTCGGCACGTGGATGGGGCGCGTCGCCCAGGACTGGCTCGTCCTCACCGTCCTCACCGACCACTCGTCGACGGCGCTCGGCATCGTCACGGGGCTGCAGTTCCTGCCCTTCCTCGTCCTCGCGCCGTTCGCGGGGATGCTCGTCGACCGCTTCCCGAAGCGGCGCATCCTCTTCCTCACCCAGACCGCCCTGCTCGTCACGGCCCTGCTGCTCGCCGTGCTCACCGCGGCCGGAGTCGTCGAGCTCTGGCACGTCTACGCCCTCGCGTTCCTCCAGGGCGTCGCGACGGCTGTCGACAACCCGGCCCGGCAGACGTTCGTGTCCGAGATGGTCGACACCGAGCACCTGCCCAACGCCGTGGCCCTCAACAGCGCGTCGTTCAACCTCGGTCGTCTGGTCGGGCCGGCCGTCGCCGGTCTCGTCATCGCGTGGTTCGGCATCGCGCCCGCGCTCTACGTCAACGCCGCGACCTTCGTCTTCGTGCTCGTCGCGCTCCTGCGGATGAACACCAGCCTGCTGACGCCGTCACCGCGCGCCCGAGGCAAGGGCCAGATCCGCGAGGGACTGCGCTACGTCAAGGGCCGGCCCGACCTCGTGCTCATCATGGCCCTCGTCTTCGTGCTCGGGACGTTCGGCATGAACTTCCAGCTGACGATGGCGCTCATGGCGACCAAGGTCTTCGACAAGGGGCCGGGGGAGTACGGCCTGCTCGGCTCGATCATGGCCATCGGGTCGCTCACGGCCGCGCTGCTCTCGGCCCGGCGCGCCCGGCCGCGGATGCGGGTGCTCCTCGTAGCCCTCGCGGGCTTCACCGTGTCGACGGCCTTCCTCTCGACGGCGCCGAACTACGTCATGTTCGCCGTCTTCCTCGTGCCGACGGGGCTCGCGGCCCTGACCGCGCTCACCACGGCCAACGCCATGGTCCAGGTCAGCGTCGACCCCGTGATGCGTGGCCGGGTCATGGCCCTCTACATGGCGATCTTCATGGGCGGCACGCCCATCGGCGCGCCGGTCATCGGGTGGATCGGCGACGTGTGGGGACCCCGCTGGACGATCGCCATCGGCACCATCGCCGTGGGTCTCAGCCTCGTCGCGGTGGCTCTCTGGGTGTCGCATCGGCAGAATGTCGCGGTGACCTTCCAGACCCAGCGCCACCCCCGCCTGCGCATCCAGCTCGCCGCGGCGGTGCCCGCGGCGCCCGAGGTGACGAAGTGAACTTCAAGTTCCGCCACCGCATCACCGTCGCGGCGCTCGTGCTCTTCATCGCGATCGCCGTCGTCGCCGCGTTCGTCAACCGCTGAGCCGCTGAGCCGCTGAGCCGCTGGCCAGGGTCACGCCCGCTCCCGCGCGAGCGGCCCGGCGCGTGGGCGGGCGCCGACGGGACCCCGTCGCGTCCCTAGGATGGGCGTCTGCCCCACCCGTCGAGACCAGTGCGGAGGAGCCACCATGGCCGCCCAGAGGTTCGTCGACCTGCTCAACGAGCAGATCGGCCACGAGTACGCCGCCCACCAGCAGTACGTCGCGATCGCGGTCTACTACGACAACCTGACGATGCCGCAGATGGCGGCGCTCTTCTACCGTCAGGCGATCGAGGAGCGCGACCACGCGATGATGATGGTCCAGTACCTCCTCGACACCGACTCGACCGTCGCGATCCCCGGCGTGGCTGCGCCGACGAACACCTTCGCCGACATCGTCGAGCCCGTCGAGCTGGCCCTGGCCCAGGAGAAGCGCGTCACCGACCAGGTCAACGCGCTGACCGCCGTCGCCCGCGAGGAGCACGACTTCGCGTCAGACCAGTTCATGCAGTGGTTCATCAAGGAGCAGGTCGAGGAGGTCAGCTCCATGTCCGACCTGCTGACCGTCGTCCAGCGCAACCGCGCCGACGTCGAGAACATCGAGGAGTACCTCCGCCGCGAGGCCCGCAGCGAGGAGGCGGACGCCTCCGCCCCGCCCATCGCGGGCGCCGGCGCCTGACCTCGGGACCGCCCGGCTCAGGGACGGCCCGGCTCCGGGGCCACCTGATGCGGGCACGACGAGAACGGCCGCCCACCGGGCGGCCGCTCTCGCGTGAGGGGGGCTGCGGTGCCGACCGGGTCCCGGTCAGCCGAGCAGACCTCCGGTAGGACAGGTCACGACCTTGGTGTCGAGGACGCAGACGACCTTGGCCGTCAGCGGGTCGAGCACCCGGACGAGGTCCTCGGGGTCGCCGCTCAGCAGCGGCAGGTGCGGCAGCGCGAGCAGTCGCACGATCTCTGCCGGCAGCGTCGGCACGGGCAGCTTCGTCACGGACGGGAGCGGGACCGTGACCGAGGGCAGCGGGACGCCGGGCACCGACGGCAGCGGGATCGGCAGGCCGGGCGAGCCGGGCTTCGGCTTCGGTGCGGGCTTGGGCGGTGACGACGGCTTCGGTGACGCCGAGGGCTTCGAGGTGCCGGACGGCGCGGGTGACGGCTTCGCCGAGGAGCTCGGTGTGGGGCGTGCGCTCGGCGAAGCCGTCGAACGGGGAGCCGGCGAGCCGGCATACGCGAAGCCCGAGCCGTCGGGGGTGGCCGAGCCACTCCCTGCAGCGGGGCGGGCGGCGGGGATCGCGCTCATCGGGACCACGGCCACGCCGCGGCGGTACGCGTCGGCGATGGACAGCACCGTGCGCACGTAGGAGTCGGAGTGGTTGTAGCGGAGCACCGCGTTGTAGGCCGCGCCGGGCTTGCGCAGGTCGGTGCCGCCCGAGCAGAGCAGCACGCCGGCGCCGGTGACAGCGTCGGTGAGGCTCTGCGGGTTGGCGACACCGTCGCCGTCGCCGTCACGGCCGGCCATCGACCACGACGTCGGGATGAACTGCATCGGTCCGACGGCCCGGTCGTAGACGGCGTCGCGGTCGAGGGCGCCGCCGTCGGTGTCGGTGATGCGGGCCGTGCCTCGTGAGCCGTCGAGCGGGATGCCGATGATGCCGGGGCGGGCGATGCCGCTCGCGTCGAGGACGTTGCCGCCGAAGCGCGCGTGGTTGCTCTCGACGCGGCCGATGGCCCCGAGCAGGGCCCAGTCGACGCCGCACCCGGGCTTGATGCTGCCGAGGACCCCGGCTGCGCGCTGGTAGGCCGTGACGGCCACCGCGGGTATGCCGTTCGCGTCCAGGCGGACCGGCGCGAGCGAGTCGATGGCGGAGATCGCGCCTCGGGCCTCCGTCGGCACGTCGACGCGGGCGTAGTCCCGGGTGAAGGTCTGGTAGATCGGGGGCAGCTGCATCGGCGCGGGCGCGGGACCGGCCTGCGGGTAGAGCGGGCTGCCCTCGGTGATGGCCTGGTCGGGCACGGTGATCGCCGAGGTCGGGGCGACGGTGTCGCTGCCGCGGGTGGCGGCGAACGCGATGCCGGCGGTCGCCAGGGCGATGACCGGCACGGCTGCAGCGACCCGGCGCGCGGTGGTGCCTGCGCGGACGATGCGGACCATGGTGACTCCTCGGATGCGACGGCCGCCCCCTTTGGCGGTCTGCGGGGATCAACGAGGGACGTGCCCAAAGGTCACGCGGCGGATCTCGGCGCGGACGCACCGAGGGCCAGCACCCGGCATACGGGAGCCGGCCCTCGGGGGGACGCGCGGGACGGCTCAGCCGAGCGCGGCGACCACGTGGTCGATCGCCTGGGTCAGCTTCGTGACGTCCTCCGGGTCGACGGCCGGGAACATCGCGACACGCAGCTGGTTGCGGCCGAGCTTGCGGTAGGGCTCGACGTCGACGATGCCGTTGGCGCGCAGGGTCCTGGCCACGGCGGCCGCGTCGATGGAGTCGTCGAGGTCGATCGTACCGACGACCTGCGAACGGGCGGCCGGGTCGGCGACGTAGGGCGTCGTCCAGTCGGTCTGCTCGGCCCAGCCGTAGAGGCGGCTCGAGGAGTCCTTGGTGCGACCGGTCGTGAAGTCGAGCCCGCCGTTGCCGTTCATCCAGTCGAGCTGGCTCTTCATGAGCGCCAGCGTCGAGAGGGCCGGGGTGTTGTAGGTCTGGTTCTTCAGCGAGTTGTCGACCGCGGTCGGGAGGCTGAAGAAGTCCGGGACCCAGCGGCCCGACGCGGCGATCTCGTCGACGCGGGCGAGCGCGGCGGGGGAGAAGGCCGCGAGCCAGAGGCCGCCGTCGGAGGCGAAGCACTTCTGCGGGGCGAAGTAGTAGACGTCGGTCTGGGTGATGTCGACGGGCAGGCCGCCGGCACCCGACGTCGCGTCGATGAGCACGAGCGCGTCGTCGTCGGCGCCCTCGACGCGCTGGACCGGGGCCATGACACCGGTCGAGGTCTCGTTGTGCGGCCAGGCGTAGACGTCGATCCCCGCCTCGGCCCTCGGCGTCGCGAGCGTGCCGGGGTCGGCCTTGATGATCGTCGGGTCTCCGAGGAAGGGGGCCGCCGCGGTGACGTTGCCGAACTTGCTCGAGAACTCACCGAAGGCGAGGTGCTGCGAGCGCTCGCGGACGAGGCCGAAGGCGGCGATGTCCCAGAACGCCGTCGAGCCGCCGTTGCCGAGGATGATCTCGTAGCCGTCGGGCAGGGAGAAGAGCTCGCGCAGGCCCGCGCGGACCTCGCCGACGAGGTTCTTGACCGGTGCCTGGCGGTGCGACGTGCCGAGCACCGTGCGACCGAGGGAGCTGAGGTAGTCGATCTGCTCGGGGCGGACCTTCGAGGGTCCGGAGCCGAACCGTCCGTCAGCAGGCAGGAGCTCGGCCGGGATGGTGATGGGCTGGGTCACGACTGGTGCTTCGGTCACGGATTCACCCTTGCGAAGTGCGGCCACGGTACGGGCTCGTGGCGGACGTGTTGATGTCGGATGACGCCGTTGTCACCGCTGACATTGAACCCCACGTGCCCACCCCTTGGACATCGCTGCTCGGTGTGTGGACGCGCACACGGCGCCCGGGCAGCCGCACACCTCGAGGTCGACGGCACGCGGTGGACAGTGTGTGGCCGCCCCGAGGGTGTGCGGGGGCCGTCAGCGGACGATGCCGCCGAGGGACGTGCTCGTGAAGGCTCCGGGCCGGCCGTCGTAGACGCGCAGCTCGCCGCCCGAGCCCCGGCCGAAGAGCAGGAACGTGCCGTCGGCGCGGGTCACGACGTCCGGTGCCGACGTGAAGGCCTGCGCCGTGCCGACGAGGACGCTGCCGCGCTGGACCACGGCGCGCCCGTCGACGCCGTTGCCGACCGCCACCAGTGACCGACCGGGCCAGGCATCCCCGAGTGCGCGATCCGACCACGCCGCGAGGTTGTCGCCGCGCTGGACCCAGCTGCTCGTCGCCGTCGTCGGGTAGAACGTCCGCTCGTAGGTCGCGCCGTTGGTGCCGCGACCGGTGACGAGAATCCCGCCGCCGGCCGGGTTGGCCGACGCCGACAGGCCGGACGTGAACCGGCCACCGACCGAGATCCAGCCGCTCCAGCGCGTGCCGTCGTAGTGCTTGCGCCAGGCCGTGCCGGTGGTGGCGAGGGCGAAGACGTCCATGGTGCCGTTGCCGAGCGAGGCCCCGTGCTGGGCGATGACGGTGCCGCCGAGGTTGACCGACCCCTTGCGTATGCCGTCCTGGAACCACGTGTGGACGAGCTGCCTCGCGCTGTTGCGGGTGAAGAGGTCGACGCGTCCGGAGCGCGAGCTCGTCGCGGACGGCGCGTCGGTCGACGTGACGCCGGCCGAGACCCAGGACCCCCACGAGGCCCCGTCGGTGGTGCTGCGCTTGAACCAGACGTTGTCGTAGGTGCCACGGATGAAGGTCACGACCTGCGACCCGGTGCGCGCTGCGGTGACTCCCACGGGGGAGATGAGGCTGCCGCCGGACCGGCTGGGCACCGTGGCCTTCGGCGTGATCCGCACGATCTTGTCGTTGGTGCCGTTGGACGTCGTGAACCACAGCGCCCCGTCCGGACCGAGCTGCACGGCTCGGATGCGGCCGTAGCCCTGGGCGACCGCGAGCCGCGTCACCGACGCGACACGTGAGGTCGTCGGCGTCGGGTTGAACCGCATGAGGTAGATGCCCTCGCCCTTGAGCAGGCCGACGGCGAGGGCACCCTGCCACTCGCCCCAGGCCGAGCCCCGCAGGAAGGTGGCGCCGCTCGTCGCGACGGTCGGGGATCCCGAGGACCACATCGCGACCCGGGCGTTCGGGAACTTGCCGAGGTCGGTCATCGGGGTCGACTCGTCGTAGCCGGGCACCGGGTCCCAGCCGTAGTTGCCGCCGCGGACCGAGAGGTTGATCTCGTCGTCGCGGCTCGAGCCGTGCTCGGCCGACCACAGCTCGGTCGTGCCCGGCCGCAGCGCGAGTCCCTGGATGTTGCGGTGGCCGTAGTTCCAGACGTAGCGGGCGTTGCCGCCGCGGGAGTAGAAGGGGTTGTCGGTCGGGATCGTGCCGTTGGCGTTGACCCGGAGCACC
Source organism: Terrabacter sp. LjRoot27 (assembly GCF_964254175.1). Lineage (NCBI taxonomy): Bacteria > Bacillati > Actinomycetota > Actinomycetes > Micrococcales > Intrasporangiaceae > Terrabacter > Terrabacter sp. LjRoot27. The sequence goes on along the minus strand of NZ_CAXUSS020000001.1, from coordinate 3,564,535 downwards.
TTGCCGCCGAGCGAGGAGAGACTCTGCGGGTTGGTGCCGACGGCGGCGTCGCCGGTGCCGACGTAGAGCTTGCCGTCGCCGCCGAAGCGCAACCGGCACCCGGAGTGGCGTCCGCTCGTCAGGGGCAGCCCGGTGACGACCGGCGACCCGTCGGAGACAGCGGTGGTGTCGCTCGTCAGCCGCCAGCGCAGGACGCGCACGTCGAGCGGGTCGCCGGTCGAGCCGCGCACCGCCTGGCAGGTGTAGAAGCGCTTGTTCGTCGAGGCGGCGGGGTCGGCGACCATGCCGAGCAGGCCGCCCTCGCTGTTGACGTAGAGCGACGGGAAGCCGGAGACGGCGACGCGCCGAGGGGCGTTGCTGCCGCGCTTGCTCCAGACCTGGCCCGCGCGCAGGTCGTAGAGCATGAGGTCGCCGACCCACGTGATGTCCCACGGGTAGCTGAGGCCGGAGACCACCGTCGTCACCTGCAGCGTCGGCGCGGCCTCGGCCGCGGGTGGTTGCTCGACGGCCAGCGCCGCTCCCGCGAGCAGGGCGCCCACCAGGGCGATCGAACTTCGGACTCGCGCTCGCTGCACCATGCTGACTCCCCGACTCGGTGACCTGCTGGCTCTGCTCGCGAGGCTACGCGCGAGCGGGTAGGTCCGCGCGTCGAGACCGGGCATCGCCGTACGCGGAACTACGTATGTCCTCAGGCGGTGGCGCGCGGAGATGCTGGAAGAGCCGGAACGGTCGCAGACGGTCCGGCCCGAAGGAAGGCGAAAGATGTTCATGCACAACGTCATCCGCTTGATCGCGGCGTCCGTGACGGCCGGCGTCGCGCTCGTGCTCGGCGTCGCGACGGCCGTGGCCACCGAGCCGAGGCCCGAGTCGACCGGCAGGTCGGGCATCTGGCCACCGGTGCCCCACGTGATCCCCACGGGACCACCGCCGGAGGGCCTGTCGGACTGGGCCTTCGCCGTGGTCCTCCTCGTGGCCGCGATGGCGACGCTGGCGTTCCATGGGCGCAGGGACGTCCGACACGCATGAGGACGACGTCTCGTCTCCCCGACGGCGCCGCGCGATGCCCGGGCCGGGGTCGGTCCAGCGCCCGACCCCGGCCCGCTCGTCCTCGCCGCGGTCCACCGAGCAGCAGCTCCACCTGGGACGCGCCCTCGAGCGGTGGGGTGGCGGCCTCAGAGGTTCGCGTCGAGTCTCGACACGGCCTCGGTGCGGCTCGAGACATGGAGTCGCGCGAAGGCGTTCTCGAGGTGCTTGCGGACGGTGCCCTCGGAGATCCCGAGCCGATGGGCGATCCGGTGGTTCGTGGCGCCCGTCGCGACGAGGCGAAGGATCTCCCACTGCCGGCGGGTCAGCGACGGCAGACCGCCCAGCTCGGCCCGGCGCCGGAGGTGGAGCTCGGCCAGGTGCGGGCGGGCGAGCCGCAGCAGGGTCACCTCACGGTCGGAGAAGTCCGGCCCGCCGTGGCGGTGGAGGAGGACGCGACGGTCCAGGTCACCGATCGGAGCCATGAAGCCCATCAGCTCGGAGTCGCGCCGACCGCGGCGGACCTCCGATGACGACGTCACACCGGTGTACCCGAATCGATCGGCGAGCCCGGCGCAGCCATCCCAGTCGAGGAACGGGTCGTCCAGGGGCACGTCGGGCCGGACCCAGACAACTCTCTGCCCGCCGGCAACCTCCTCGAGCGAGAGCCACCCTCGCGCCCAGGCGTTGACCTGGAAGCCCACCACGTCCGCCGCCACGAGCTCTGCCAGCTCGTCGAGCACCGAGGCATAGAAGAAGTCGTCGGACTGCCACGCATGTGCGTCCTCGAGGATCTCGAGAAGCCGCGTGACGTCGTGTTCATGGACGAACGAGTCGGGCATGGCGTCACCTCGCAGGGCCACGACCCACGGAACCGACGGACGCGACCGCCTTCCAGCATAGGAGGGTGAGTGGACGACGTCCCGGCTACGGCGAGACGGCGTTCGGCGCCGAGGCCTCCTCCTCAGTGAGCGATGTCGGGCGTCCAGCCGGCGACGTCCTCGGGCTTGCGCGGACCCTCGCCGATGTAGCGCGACGACGGCCGGATGAGGCGGCCGGTCTGCTTCTGCTCGAGGATGTGCGCCGACCAGCCGGCCGTGCGCGCACACGTGAACATCGGCGTGAACATCGACGGCGGGACCTCGGCGAAGTCGAGGATGACCGCGGCCCAGAACTCGACGTTCGTCGCGAGCACCCGGTCGGGCCGACGGGCGTGCAGCTCGTCGAGCGCGGCCTTCTCGAGCGCGGCCGCCGCCTCGTAGCGCGGCGCCCCGAGGCGCTCGCAGGCGGAGCGCAGCACTCGGGCGCGCGGGTCCTCGGCGCGGTAGACGCGGTGGCCGAAGCCCATGAGGCGCTCGCCCTTGTCGAGGACGCCCTTGACGTAGGTCGTCGCGTCGCCCTGCTGCTCGACGCCGTCGAGCATGTGCAGGACACGCGAGGGGGCACCTCCGTGGAGCGGGCCGGACATCGCACCGACCGCGCCCGAGAGCGCGGCGGCGACGTCGGCGCCGGTCGAGGTGATGACGCGGGCGGTGAACGTCGAGGCGTTCATGCCGTGCTCGGCCGCGGAGACCCAGTAGGCGTCGACGGCCTCGACGTGCTTCGGGTCGGGCTCGCCGCGCCAGCGGATCATGAACCGCTCGGTGATGGTGCGGGCCTTGTCGACCTCGCGCTGCGGGACCATCGGCTTGTCGAGCCCGCGGGCCGACTGGCCGACGAACGACAGGGCCATGACGGCGGCGCGCGCGAGGTTGTCGCGCACCTCGTCGGCGTCGATGTCGAGCGTCGGCCTGAAGCCCCACACCGGCGCGAGCATGGCGAGGGCGGACTGGACGTCGACGCGGACGTCGCCGGTGTGCACCGGCAGGGGATAGGGCTCGGCGGGCGGCAGGCCCGGGTCGAACTCGTTGTCGACGAGCAGGCCCCAGACGTGGGCGAAGTCGACGTGGCCGACGAGGTCGTTGATGTCGACGCCGCGGTAGCGCAGCGCCCCACCCTCCTTGTCCGGCTCGGCGATGGTCGACTCGAAGGCGATGACGCCCTCGAGTCCGGGCTTGAAGTCGGGGTCGGGCGTGCTGTCTGCCATGTGCGTCCTTGCTGTGCAGGCGGTACCACCGCGGTGTGGAGGCCGCAGCCGGGACGCGGAGGATGGGCGTCGGTCCCGGCTGACAGACTCACCGTATGCCGTCAGCCGCCGACCAGACCGTCTTTCGTGACGCCGTGTTCAGCACCCGAGACCAACATCACGACGCCGTCCGGTTCGAGGGCACCGACTTCTCCCGGGCCCACGTCGAGGGGCACACGTTCCTCGAGTGCTCGCTGATCGGCGGCACGCTCGACGAGGCGCACCTCGAGGGCTCGCGCTGGTCGGAGTGCGAGTGGGAGCGCGTCGGTGGGGTCGGGCTGAGCCTCGCCGAGGCGAGCCTCGTCGACACGACGATCGAGGGCTGCCGCCTCGCCGCCGTCTCGGCCTGGGGCTCGACGTGGCGCGACGTCACGGTGCGCGGGGGCAAGGTCGACTTCCTCAACCTGCGCGGCGCCCGGCTCAAGGACGTCGCCTTCGTCGACTGCGTCGTCGTCGAGCTCGACCTCCAGGAGGCCACGGTCGACGGCCTCACCTTCGAGGGCTGCACGCTGGTGTCGCCGACCTTCGGTCGTGGGACGTATGCCGCCCTCGACCTCTCGGGAGCCACGCTCCGTTCCCCGGTCGGCCTGGCCGGGCTCAAGGGCGCGACGATGAGCCGCCCGCAGGTCATCGACCTCGCCGACGCGTTCGCGGCCGAGCTCGGGATCGTCGTCGCCGACTGAGCGCCCGGACGGGGTCCCTGAGCCCGGCGCCGGGCGTCAGTTGATCTGGTTGGGCTTGGCCCGGCGCAGTGCCGCGGTGGCGGCGTCCTTGGCGCGGTCCGTGGCCTTGACCTTGTCGTCGGGCCGGATCCGCTTCGTCAGGTCGGCGCGCTCGACGAGGGCCGGCAGCAGCATGTCGGTCTCGGGGTGCACGCCGACCGCCTCGTCGCCGCTGAAGACGACCCAGTGGGCCGCGTCGCCCTTGTAGACCTTGAGGATGCTGCCGTCGGCGAGCGACTTGGCGTGCGCCATCGCCTGGCGGCGGGCGCGTTCGCTCGAGATCGCCTTGTTGGCGGCCTCCTTGGCGGGCTCGCGCAGCGCCTGCGTGGCCACCCAGATCTGGGGGCCGTACTTGATGCCGAGCTTGACGGTCTGGGTGACGAGCTTGCCCTTGCCTGCCATCGTTGGTGACTCCTCACAGCGCCCCGGGGTGGCCGGGGCTGTCGCCGGGACCGCACGCGCCGTGGCCTGACGTCCGCGCGGACCTTCTCGGGTCAACCCTAGTGTGGGGTCATGGACAGCTCACCCCGCGAGCCGGCCCGGGAGGGCCTCGCCGCCGTACGCCGTGTCGACTACTCCGGCGACGGCCTCGTCGAGTCCGACGTGGCCGCCTCGCCCTACCTGCAGGCCCGGGCGTGGGTCGATGCGGCGGTCGCCGCGGCGCAGGAGCGCGACGACGTGCCCGAGCCCACGGCCATCTCGGTCGCCACCGTCGACCCCACGGGCACGCCCGACGTGCGCACCGTCCTCATGCGCTTCTTCGACGAGCGCGGTCCGGGCTTCGTGACCAACCTCGGCTCCGCCAAGAGCGAGCACCTGCAGGGCAACCCGCGCGTGGCGGCCGCCCTCACGTGGCCGGCCATCTACCGCGCGATCCGCTTCCGCGGCACCGCCGAGCTCGTCGGCCGTGACGAGGTCGAGGCCTACTTCGACTCGCGGCCCTACGGCTCGCGGCTCTCGGCGTGGGCGTCGGACCAGTCGCGGCCGGCGGCCGACCGGGCCGAGCTCGAGCGCAGGTGGGAGGACGTGCTCGAGCGCTTCCCCGACAGGGGAGGCGACCACGACGTGCCGGTGCCGGACTTCTGGGGCGGATGGCGCATCGTCTGCGACGAGGTCGAGTTCTGGGCCGGCCGGCGCAACCGCCTCCACGACCGGATCGTCTTCCGCCGCACGGGTGACGGTGACCTCGCCGACCCCGACTCGTGGACGCGGCTGCGCCTCCAGCCCTGACCCCTCCGCACCCGCCCTGACACCCCGAACGCCGCGTTCGATGAGGGATCGGGGTGGGGAGGGCGGACGTGGAACAGGGCAGCCCGACGAGTCGGACTGCCCTGCTTCATCCATGGGTGTGGATGGGGACGCGGCTATCGCGTGGCCACCTCACACGCTCCGGAAGAAATCACTTCTCGGATCACCTCCCTTCGGTTTCGATGACACGACCGTACGTCGAGCCCCGAGTGGCGGCAAGACCTTTTACACCGGCCGTGGCCCCGGGTCCTCAGGGTCCTCGCGGCGGCCGGTCCGCCCCGGATCGTCCTGCTGCGGGTCGGTCGGCAGGGGGTCGTCGGTCGTCGAGCCGCCCGTGGTGCCGACACCGGTCGGCTCGTCGTCGGGGGGCCGGCGCCTGGTGATCCGGCCGAAGCCGACGATCAAGGCCACGACCGCGACGACGACCAGCGCCACGACGAGCATCGGACCCCACGCAGCGTCCGGCGGGGCCGCGGCGTCCGTCGGCAGGGCCACGAGCCCGCCCGTCCGCCAGCCCGTCGTCACGACCCCACCTCGGCGTCCGGGGCGACCGCGGCGGTGGCCTCGGGCCTCAGCTCGGCACTCAGCTCGGCACCGCGGGACCCTCCGCCGGCCGGCGGCAGCGGCGTCGGCGCGGTGGGCGTCGACGGGGTGGGCGTCGACGGGGTTGGCGGGGTGGGCGGGGTCCCTGACCCTGCCCCGTCGTGGCGGTCGGCCGCTCGGGACGGCGCGGACAGGCTCCGCGCCCCGACGAGCAGGGCCAGCAGCACAGGCAGCTCGAGGTAGGCGTGGTAGCTCGCCAGGGCGGCATACAACGCCTTGCCCTGGGCGAAGTCGAGACCGAAGAGGACGGCGAAGAGTGCTGCCGCGACGAAGCCTGCGGCCCAGAGCCGCGGACCCGTCACCCACGGCACGCGCGCCTCGAAGGCTGCGGAGGCGTCCGGGGCGACCCGGGGCAGCAGGGCCACCCAGACGACGTAGTGCATCGTCTGCATGAAGGCGAAGACGGTGAGGAAGCGCATCCCGAGGACCGTCGCCGAGGCGCTCGGCGGGGCGCTCGCCGCGAGCACCGTCTGGCCGTCGCCGACGACGCTGCGCACGATGCCGGGGTCGGCGGTGAGCGACCCGTCGAGGAAGCCCAGCAGGACCACCGTCGGGATCACGAGGACCCACAGCAGCTGCACGGCCCGGAACGCCTGCCGTCCGCGACGCGAGGTGATCCGGCGCGACCACTCCCAGAGGAAGAAGAGCGGCACGACGTTGTGCAGGTGCGTCAGGACGACGAAGTGGTACGTAGGGAAGGTCAGCGAGACGGCCGCCGCGACGCCGATGACCACCCACGCCGCGACGCGTCGCCGGCCGTCGAGCCCGTGGCGGGCGGCGGCCGCGAGGATGACGTAGCCCAGCACGATCTCGGCGAGCTGGGCCGGTCGACCGATGACACCGGCGAGCAGCCGGCAGACGACGATGCCGGTGACGAGCGCGACGAGCAGCTCGAGGAAGGGCCGCCCGAGGAGGCCCGCGAAGCGGCCCGCGACGTAGCGGATCTCGAGGAGGTTGTGCAGGATGCCGAAGAGGATGAGGCCGATGACGGCGGTCGCGATGGGCGCCCCGAGGGCGATCGCGAGCGAGCCGCCGACGGCCGCCAGCACGAGGAGCGTGATGGTGCGCGAGCGCTGCACGGTGACGGCCGCGTCCGGCGCGTCGGACACGAGGCCGCCCGGTCGGGGCGCGGCGGTCACGAGGTGAGCCCCGCTGCGCTGGCCGCCCTCGCGCTGACGCTCGCCGTCGAGGTGCCGGTGCTCGTCGCGTTCGCGCGGGCCGCGGGCTGGGCCGGGTGGGGTCGCGCGCTCGTCGGGGCGGTCGGCGTCAACGTCGTGACGCACCCCGTGCTGTATGCCGTGTCGACCGGCTTCGGGTCGCCGTGGCAGCTCGCGGGCGCGGAGGTCGTCGTCGCCGCCGTGGAGACGGTGCTCCTCGTGGCGTGGTGGCGGGTGAGGGGACGCGAGGACGCGGTGACGGTGGCCCTGGCGGTCGTCGCCGCCAACGCCGCCTCCACCGCCCTCGGTCTGCTCGTCCTCTGAGTCCTGGCCACGGGCCAATGCTTTCGTCGGCTGGTCGCCCCGGCCACCCGAGTAACCCGATCGTTAGGGTCCTGTGGCGTGACCGAGATTCGGGGAGACGGTGCGGAGGGACGCAGCGGCAGCCTGCGCGCCATCGCCCTGTCGGCCTACGGGCCCACGCTCCTGGGCTCGACGGGCGCCGGCGCGGTGTCCCCGATCATCGCCGTGTCGGCACGGGAGCTCGGCGCCTCGGTCGGCGTCGCGGCGCTGCTCGTCGCGATGCTGGGCGTGGGCCAGCTCCTCGGCGACCTGCCGTCGGGTGCCCTCGCGGCCCGCATCGGTGAGCGCCGGGCGCTGCTCGTCGCGGCCGTGATCGAGGCCGCCGGCATGCTCGTGGCGGCCCTGGCCGGCGGTCTCGTCATGCTCTTCGTCGGCGTGCTCGTCATCGGGCTCGCCGGCTCGCTCTTCGGCCTGGCGCGGCAGGCCTACCTCACCGAGGCCGTTCCTGTGGCGATGCGGGCGCGGGCCCTGTCGACGCTCGGTGGCGTGCACCGCATCGGCTACTTCGTCGGGCCGTTCATCGGCTCGCTCGTCATCGTCAGGTGGGGCACCGAGGCGGCGTACGCCGTCGGCGGCGTCGCGAGCATCGCGGCGTTCGTCCTCGTCCTCCTCGCGCCGGACATCACCGGTTCGGCGCACCGGGTCGCGGGCGGCGGCCCGCCGCGCAGTGTGGCGTCGGTGCTCCTGCAGCACCGGCACGTCCTGCTGACGCTCGGCACCGGGGCCATGTTCGTGGCCGGTGCGCGTGCCATCCGCGAGGCCCTCGTGCCGCTCTGGGCCGAGTCGGTCGGCTTCTCCCCGGCGCAGACGTCGCTCGTCTTCGGCGTCGCCGGGGCGCTCGACATGGCGCTCTTCTACCCGTCGGGCTGGCTCATGGACCGCTACGGCCGCGTCGCGGCCGCCGTGCCCAGCATGCTCGTGCTCGGCCTCGGCATGATGCTGCTCCCGCTCGCCACGAGCCTCGTGGCCGTGACGGCCGCGGCGACGGTGCTCGGGCTCGGCAACGGCCTGGGGGCGGGGCTCATCATGACCCTCGGCGCCGACGCCTCACCCTCGGACGGGCGGGCGCAGTTCCTCGGCGGCTGGCGCCTCTGCGCCGACGTGGGAAGGGCAGCGGGCCCGCTGGCGTTGTCAGGGCTGAGCGCCATCATGTCGCTCGGCGCCTCCGCCGTCGTGCTGGGCATCGGGGCCGTGGTCGGCGCGGGCTGGCTGCGCGTCTGGGTGCCGCGGCACGACCCGACCCGGGGCGCGAGGACGCGCCGGACGCCGGGCCCGGCGACGGGCGGTCCCTGACCGCTCTCCGATTCTGAGAAGGTATGACCGTGACGGACCTGATCGACACCACCGAGATGTACCTGCGCACCATCTTCGAGCTCGAGGAGGAGGGCATCGTGCCCCTCCGCGCGCGCATCGCCGAGCGTCTCGGCCACTCGGGCCCCACCGTGTCGCAGACCGTCGCCCGCATGGAGCGCGACGGTCTCGTCGCCGTCTCGGGCGACCGCCACCTCGAGCTGTCCGACCACGGCCGGCTCCTCGCCACCCGCGTCATGCGCAAGCACCGGCTCGCCGAGCGGCTGCTCGTCGACGTCATCGGCCTCGAGTGGGAGTACGCCCACGACGAGGCCTGCCGGTGGGAGCACGTCATGTCCGAGAAGGTCGAGCGCAAGATCCTCGGCCTCATCGGGGAGGGCCTCGAGTCGCCCTACGGCAACCCGATCCCCGGTCTCGAGGAGCTCGGGGTGCGCCAGGACGAGGACTTCCTCACCGGCCTCAGCACCCTGACCGCCGCCGTGGGAGCCGCTCCGACCGTCGTGACGATCCGGCGCATCGGCGAGCCCGTCCAGGTCGACCCGGAGGCGCTCGCGCTGCTGACGAGCGCCGGCGTCGTGCCCGGCGCCCGCGTCGAGGTCGTCCGTGACGGCGGCCGGGTCCTGGCCGTCCGCGAGGGCAGCGAGCCCTCCACCGGTGTGTCGCTGCCCGACGACGTGGCCGTCCACGTCTTCTGCCAGGCTGCCTGAACACGCCGTATCCGGCAGGGTTTGCCCCCGTCTGCGGGGTCGTTTTGGCATGCCTTGCCACACCTCGTCCGGCCCGGATCCGAGGTCGCTGAAAATTCTTTGACTTCCGGGAACTCGAAGGTGACAAGGCACAGGTACTTGGGTACGGTGGGCGAACTTGCTCTCCCCGTCGAGTGAGTGCCCCGGGTCGGACCGCCTAGTCCTGCCATCGACCTGAGGCTCAGTACGAACCGCATGGCAGGAGCGGGGGAACCACTTTCTCCGGGCGTCGAGAGACGCCCTCGGGGTGAAGCCCTCCGTGGACCGATCACGGTCCGAGCGAAGGCCGGGCAGTACCTCCAGCCCGAACCCGACAGCTCACCTCGTAGGCGTCGAGAGGTCAAACGTGGCTCAGAACGTTCCCGGGCGCCACCGCGCCCCCGGTCGCTTCAACGCGATCTCGGAGCTCAAGACGATCGCCAAGGAGTCGGCCCAGCCCGCCGTGAAGGGTGCGGCCATCGTCGCGGCCTCCGGTGGCCTCGTCGCCTCGTTCGCCGGCACGGCGAACGCCGCTGACGGTTCGAGCAGCGCCGTCGCGGGTCCCGCGGCCGTCGGCCCCGCCGCCGGCACGCTCAAGGCCGGCAACGCCCTGTCGGCGATCGGCTACGCCAAGCCCGCCCTCAAGCAGGCCAAGGTCAAGCCCGTCGTCATCGAGGACGTCAAGGTCAAGACCGAGCGCGCCGCGAAGAAGGCCGCCGAGAAGGCCGCTGCCGAGCGTGAGGCCGCGCAGGAGCGCGCGTCGCGCTCCGGCTCGACCACGCGCGCCGCCCTCAACGTGGCGCCCAACCCCAGCGCCACCGGCATCGTCGGCATCGCGCAGTCCTTCTTCGGTGTGCCCTACGTCTACGGCGGCACGACGCCCTCCGGCTTCGACTGCTCGGGCTTCACCTCCTACGTCTACCGCCAGGCCGGCATCTCGATCCCGCGCACCGCGTCCGCGCAGGCCGCGGCCTCGACGCCGGTCAGCAACCCGCGCCCCGGCGACCTCGTCTTCTTCGGCTCGCCGATCTACCACGTGGGCATCTACGTCAGCCCGGGCCGCATGATCGACGCCCAGCGCCCCGGCACCGTCATCGGCAACCACTCCATCTGGACGACGCCGTCGATGTACGGCCGCATCTGAGCGGTCACCTCTCACGCCTCACGACGAGCCCCCGCCGGATCCCGGTGGGGGCTCGTCGGCTTCCCGGTGACGCGAGCGTCCGTGGTTGACTGAGTCGATGACCGACCACTCAGCCGCCGAGTCCACGACCCTCATCGAGCTCGACCTCTGGAGCGACCTGGTCTGTCCCTACTCCTGGGTCGCGAAGCGCCGCGTCGAGGCCGCCGTCGCCGCGTTCGAGCGTCCCCACGACGTCACCGTGCACCTGCGCTCCTTCGAGCTCGACCCCGACGTCCCGGCGGGCGGGTCGGTGCCCGTCAGCGAGCACCTGTCGGTGCGCCACGGCGGCGACGCGGGTGCCGGTCGGCTGATGAACGCCAAGGCCAGCGAGGTGGCCGAGGCCGACGACCTCGTCTTCGACTGGGACCGCGCCGTGCGCGCCAACACCTTCGACGCGCACCGGCTCTGTGCCCTCGCGGGCGAGATGGGCGGCCCCGCGCTGCGCTCCGCGGCGGTCGAGCGCTTCCACTCCGCCCACTTCGTCGAGGGCCTCGAGATCGACGACCGCGAGGTGCTGCAGCGCCTCGCCGGCGAGTGCGGGCTCGACGAGCGACGGGTGTCGGCGGTCCTCGCCTCCGACGAGTACGCCGAGCAGGTGAGGACCGACGAGCAGGAGGCACGCTCGATGGGCGTCACGTCGACGCCGTTCGTCGTCGCCAACGGGTATGCCGCCGTGAGCGGAGCGCACCCGGTCGAGGACTACCTCGCCCTGCTGCGCGGGGTCGCCACCCACACGGTCTGACCGCGCCCGCACCCACGGTGCGGCCGACCCGGGAGCCGGGCGGACGGCATACGCCCAGGTCAGGAGGGCTGGTCAGCGGCCGGACGGCCGAAGGAGACCGCCTCGTCGACGGCCGGTGGCGCCTCGGCGCGCAGCTGGTGGTCGGGGAGCGGTCCGAGCGCGTCGTTGACGGTCGAGAAGGCCCGACGCAGCGCGACGAAGACGGTGATCGCGAAGATCTGGCGGTCGTCGAAGCCGGCCGCCCGCAACGGCTGGAGGTCGGCGGGAGTGGTGGCGTTCGGGTTGCTCGCGACGGTCCTGGCCCAGGTCGCGAGAGCGGCGTCTGTGGGGTCGAGGGCGTCGTCGTCGCCACGGAGCACGGCCCCTGCGACCTCCTCGCCGGCAGCGGTGGCGAGACGGCCACCCCACGCGAGCGCGCAGTACGAGTCGCCGATGGTCGAGGCGGTCGCGGCGACGAGGATGCCGCGCTGCCGGAAGGTCAGGCCGGCGACGGAGACCATGTCGGCGAGCAGGCCGAAGAGCGTGTCATGGGCGGCGGGGGACTGGGCCCAGACCCGGCTGAGGTTCATGACGTAGCCGTGGTCGGTGACGTCGCTCGCGAAGTAGGCCTCGAGCTCCGGCGTCAGCGCCGGCTCGGTGAGGAAGCCGTGGCTCGGGTCGGTCGCCGTCATGCTCTGCTCCTCGGGTGAGGGGTCGTGGAGCCTTCATCGTCGCACGCGGGGTCGGGCCGGATCAGGCTCTTGCGTAAGCGGGCCCGGGCTCGGTGGGTGCTCCCGTCCCCTCCTCGGGAGCACCCGCCACCCGTCGGACGGCCACCCCGTCGCGGCCGTCCGTGATGCGCCCACGCCCTGGCCCCCACGGCTCGCCCGGGCCTTGACCCGAGCGTCCGGCGCGGCGCATCACCGGGGAAGACGTCGCGGCGGGCCAGGTGTGTCGCAAACGCACGCAAATCGCCCGGCGTGGCCCCAACCCTGTACATCTGCGGGCATGTCGCGCCATGATTCGGACCCTCGCGCGTCTCCAGGGGGGAGGATGCGTGAGGTGCGTTGCTGACGCGCCCTCGGGTCGGGGACGGGACCCGGCGCCCGGTCACGCACCCGGTGGAGCGTGGGTCGAGACAGCCGGCGAGACGTCGGCGTACGGGTGGGGGAACAGAGGATCGTGGAGCGGGCGCACGACGAGCACGACGGCGCGGCAGGCGAGCCCGTGTCGGGGACGGTCGATGGCGTACGCGTGGACGGACCCGAGAGCGACGCGGCGCTCGTCGACCGGGTGCGCGCGGGCGACGACTCCGCCTACTCGGTGCTGTGGTCACGGCACGAGCCGGCAGCCCGACGCCTCGCTGCCCGCGTCGCCTCACCGAGCGACGTCGACGACCTCGTCAGCGAGAGCTTCACCCGCACGCTCGATGCGCTCCGCAGCGGGGGCGGGCCCGACACGGCCTTCCGGCCCTACCTGCTGAGCACGCTGCGCCGCGCCAACATCGACGTCGCGCGCCGCTACACGAACCGGGTCGTGCTGACCGACGACGAGACGACCATCGACACGCGCACCGCGGCCTCGGCGGAGGACGAGGCCGTCGACGCGGAGGAACGTGACACGGTCTGGGCGGCGTGGCGATCGCTGCCCGACGAGTCCCGGTCGCTGCTCTGGCGCCTGGTCGTGCACGAGGAGAAGCCGCACCAGATCGCCCCCGGCCTCGGCACGACGCCCAACGGGGTGGCGAGCCGGAGCAAGCGGGCGCGCGAGCGGCTGCGCCAGACCTTCCTGTCCGAGCTCGTCGCGAACGCGGGCGACGCCGAGTGCCGGGCGGTGCGGCGCCAGCTCGGAGGCTACGTGCGCGACTCGCTGCCGGTCCGGGCCCGCGAGCGTGTCGACGAGCACCTCGACGGCTGCGCCCGGTGCCGCGCCGCGGTGCTCGACGTCGTCGACGTCGACGCGGCGATCCGGCTGCGCGTCGCACCGGTGCTCCTGCCCGGGGCGTTCGCCGTGGCGTCCGGCGTCGGTGCTGCGGGCGCGGTGGGCGCCGGCGCGGTGGGCGCTGGTGCGGCGGGTGCTGGTGCGGCGGGTGCTGCGACGGCGGGCGCCGGGGTGGCCGCGGCGAGTGCCGGCGCGACGGTCCCGGTCGCCGTGGGGGTGGCCTCGCTCATGGACGGTTTCGACGACGTGGCCGGCCTCGCCACCGAGGTCGGCGGTGCGTCCGGTGGCTCGGGCGGCGTCGCCGGTCGCGTGCTGTCGGTGCCGGGCCGCTCGGCTGCTGCGGTGCTCGCCGCGGCCGCGCTCGTCGTCGCAGCAGCCCTCATATTGCTCCAGCTCCAGCCGACCGGACGGGTCGCGGCCGATGCGCCGGTGGGTCGTGACTCGTCGGCAGGAGCGGCGGACGGGACGGAGTCGTCCTACCCGGCCGAGACGTCCAGCTCCGCGGTGCCCACGTCGACCGCGCCCCGACCCGTCATCGGCGTGGCGACGGCCGAGGGCGTCTCGCGATTCCAGTCGTCGGGCGGGCGGGTCGGGAGCGCCGAACTGCAGACCGGGTCGCCCGCGAGCCCCGCGCCGACCTCGACCGCCGCGAGCGCCACCTCGACACGCAAGCCGAGCCCGAGCACGACGTCCACGAGGCCGTCGACCCCGACGACGAGCGTCTCGCCGTCTCCTGCATCCGTCGGCACGGTGACGAGCCTGACGTTCACGCCGAGCGACCGTGGCTACCTCGCCCACCTCGAGGCGCCGACCGGCTGGCTCATCACCTCGGTCCGCGACGTGCACGGCGCACGGGTCGTCGAGCACGTCGGCGCGCCGACGACGCAGTTCGACGGCCGGCTACGCGGTGGGGAGCTCGTCGTCGAGGTCACGCGCGAGCGGCCCGCTCTCACCGGGGACCTCGTGGCCCTCTTCACCGACCGCTCGGGGACGACCCTGCCCGGGTCGGGGACCTACCCGCTGCGCTGACCGCCCTCGGTTGCCGTGGCGTCAGCGTCACAGGGGTCGGTCTCCGTCCCGTCCGGGTCGGGCGCGTCTGCGGTCGGCGGGGGCTGGGTCGGCGGGGGCTGGGTCGGGGTGGGCGCGCCGTCCTGCGGGAGGGCGGCATACGCCATCGGGCCCGGGAGGTCGGGGGCACTCTCGTCGACGGGGATCACCTGGCTCAGCCGGGTCAGCTCGACGACCGCGCGGATGGGGGAGGCGTCGGGGACGACGAGGCGCAGGTCCTGCCGACGGTCACGCAGGCGCTGGGCGAGGCGGAAGAACGCGGCGATGCCGCCGCTGTCGAGGTAGGTCGTGGCGCTGAGGTCGACGACGACGAGCGTGACGTCGTCAGGGACGGCGTGTCCGAGGGCGTCGGTCAGCTCGCGCGCGTTCGACAGGTCGAGCTCGCCGGTGATGCGGACGAGCTGGGTGGTGCCGGCGCGGCGCGTGTCGACGCGGGCGAGGTCGCTCATGCCTCGCCCCCGATGTGGACGCGGCGGCGCAGACGGACGTCGGTGCCGCCGGGGGTGTGCTCGACGTCGACGTCGTCCATGAGCGCGTCCATGAGCTGGAGCCCCCAGCCGCCTCCGCGGTCCGCGGCCGGGCGCCAGTGGCCGTGGTCGCGGACGCGCACCTCGAGGGCGTCGCCGTCGAGCCGGGCCTCGACGACGAGCTCGCCGGCGGCCTCCCGGTCGCTGTACGCGTGCTGGACGACGTTGGCGCAGGCCTCCCCGCACGCGACGAGGACCTCGTTGACGTCGGGCTCGGAGACGGAGGCCTCCTTGAGCCACCGCCGCAGCGCACTCCGGACCTGCACGAGGTTGCGGGCCTCGGCGGGCAGCCGGACGTCGAGCTCGCCCTCGACCGACGGCACGGGGCGCATGGCGAGGATCGCGACGTCGTCCTCGATGTGCTCCTCGTCGAGAAAGGTGTCGAGGAGGCGCTCGCAGAGGGACTCGATGTCATCGTCGGGGACGGCGGAGGCCTCACGGTCGAGCCGGTCCAGGCCGGTGGTGAGGGAGACGCCGCGCCGCTCGACGAGCCCGTCGGTGTAGAGCAGGAGCGTCGCCCCCGGGGGCAGGACCTGGCTGGCCTCGGTGAACGAGCCGTCGGCCGTGACTCCTACGGGCGGGGAGAGGGCGCCTTCGAGGTAGGTGCCGTGTCCGTCGGCGAAGGCGAGCGCGGGCGGGTGTCCGGCGTTGGTCCAGCGGATCCGCCGGGTCGCCGGGTCGTAGACGAGGTAGATGAGCGTGACCATCTCGGGGACCGGGAGCTGCGCGACGAGCTGGTGGACCCCGTGCATGACGGCGGGAGGAGACGGGTCCTGGAGGGCGTACGCGCGCAGGGCCATCCGCACCTGGACCATCGTCGCGGCGGCGTTGAGGCCGTGTCCCGCGACGTCACCGATGGCGAGCCCGATGAGGCCACCGGGGAGCTGGACGACGTCGTACCAGTCGCCGCCGACCTGCACGTCGGCCGTCGCGGGCACGTAGCGTGCGGCGAGCGAGACCCCGGGCACGTCGGGGAGCCGGTCGGGCAGGAGGCTGCGCTGCAGGGTCTCGGCGATCTGGTGCTCGCGCTGGGCCCGGGCCTCCTCGTGGCTCAGCTGCTCCTGGGCCTCGGACCGCTCCTGGATCTCCTGGACGAGCCGGGTGTTGGCTGCCGACAGCTGGGCCGTGCGCTGCTCGACGCGATGCTCGAGCTCGGACGCGGCGTCGGCGAGTGCGGCCGCGGTCTGCATCCGCTCGGTGACGAGAGCGGCGAGGATGAAGGAGGTGAGGGCGACGCACGCGTTGAAGGCCTGGAGCGTCACCATCTGCTCGAGCAGCGTCTTGCCCTCGAAGGGACCTCGCTCCCGGGCGGCCGCCGCGGTGGCGAGGAGCGTCGCGATCAGCGCAGCAGGAGCAGCTCCCCGCAGCTGGAGGCGCCAGGCGGCCCAGCCCAGCAGCGGGAGGGTGAGGAAGAAGATGTGCAGACCCGTGGTCACGGCGGTAGCCACGACGAGGGTCGCGACGACGAGGATCATCAGGGCCTCGAGCCACAGCCGCAGGGGCCAGCGGCGCTGCTCCCAGAAGAGCGGCAGGCACAGCAGGAACGGCGCGACGGCGAGGACGCCCATCGCGTCACCGGTCCACCACACCGCCCACGCGGCCGGGAGCTGCGCGGTCGTGATGGAGCCCGACGCGAGAAGGGTCGCGGCGCCGATCGTCGCGCTGACGAGCATGCTCGCGAGGGCACCGAGGAAGACGATCGCCAGCGCGTCGCGCTGCCGGTCGAGCTGGCGGCGGAAGCCCACCCGCAGGAGGAGGGTGACGGCGACGACGGGCGCGAGGGTGTTGCCGACGGCCGTGACGGCGGCGGCCAGCGGGTTGGCGCTGATCGGCAGGTTGACGGCGAGGGCCGCCACGGCGACGGCCGGCCAGTAGGACCGCCCGAAGACGACGAGGGCGGCGACGGCGACGCCGGTCGGCGGCCAGAGCGGCGTCACGTCGTTGCCGACGAGGGAGAGGGAGAGGCCCAGGCGCGCCCCGAGGTAGTAGGCGACAGCGATGGCGGCGAGGCGGACGAGACGTCGCGTCGGGGTGGCGGCGGGGGAGATGTCCGGTGTGTCCGTGCCGTCCGGGTCCTGGGTGGCGTCGGTGGGCAGGCGGGCAGGGCCCGAGGTGTCCACCGCCCCCACGCCTGTCGTCATCGTCGGGGGCAGTCCAGCCGCCCACGCCCCGCCATGGCAGTGACTCTAGGAGCACCGAGTGTCGTGTGACGAGCGTTTCGTCCACCGAGTGTGTGGCAGCCGAGAGCAGAAGTTCAGCGCGGGTCGTGCGTGACGGGTGTCAAGGATCAGCCGAATCAGCGGTCACGCATCACCCGAAACACCGACACGCATCAGACCAAGCCCGGCGTCAGGCATCCGGCGAAGTCATTCACGCTCGGTGGTGCCCCCGGCAGGATTCGAACCTGCGACACCCGCTTTAGGAGAGCGGTGCTCTATCCCCTGAGCTACGAGGGCGGGGCATGGCTGAAACCCTCGCTGGAAACCTCGCTGCAAGGCTCGCTGTAACCCTCGCTGTAACGAGGCCCTGTCGGGCCGGCCAACGGGGACAGGCTACTGGACCCGGGCGGCGGTCTCGCGCATGGCCGCCGCTAGCCCCAACGGCACGCACCAACAGCGGCATCAGTGTGCGGCGGGACCGGGACACGCCTGAGCACCAGCTCCGCCCGGACCGCTGTCCCGCTCACAGCCGTTCGACGCGGTCGGCCTGTGGTCCTCGGTCGCTCTGTCGCACCTGGTACCGGACCCGATCGCCCTGGTGCAGCGCCTCGGTGCCTCTGAGGACCGACACGTGCACGAACAGGTCCGCGCCTCCCGCGTCCGGAGCGATGAAGCCGAACCCCCGCTCCGCGTCGTATCGCGCAACCACTCCCTCGCCTCCGCGCGCCGGGACGTCGGATGCCTCCCGGTGTCCCGACCGAGCGCGGGTCGTCGACGCCACGGGTGCGCGCCGCGGTGTCGAGCTGCGCGCGAGGCGCACGTCGCGAGCCTGCGGGCCCCTCTCGCTGACGACGATGTCGTACGTCACCCGGTCCCCTTCGCCCAGCTCGGGGAGCCCGTCGGCCAGCGCCCGGACGTGGACGAACACATCGGGGTCGCCCGAATCGGGGGTGATGAACCCGAAGCCTTTGTCCGCGTCGTACCAGGACACGGTGCCGTCCGCCCCGTCGGATGCCACGGCCTGCTGGGCGGCCTGGTCGCCCAGGGGCAGCAGATGGTCAGCCTGCGGTCCCTTCTCCCCGTCGACGACGAGGAACGCCACCCGTTGCCCCTCCGAGACCACGCCACCCGCCACGACGGCCGAACTGTGCACGAAGATCTCGGCACCCCCGCCATCGGGCGTGATGAAGCCGTACCCCTTGGCAGGCTCGTACCAGGCTACGGTGCCGAGCACGCCCAGCGGTGTATCGGCGGCCTGGTCGGCCGTGACCCGGACGTGGCGTGCCTGCGGGCCGCGGTCCCCCTCGCCGATCTCGAACTCAACCACCTGCCCCTCCCGGAGCAGCTTCATCGCGTCGTCGCTGACGATCTCGGACGCGTGCACGTACAGGTCCTCTGCCTCCTCGCCGAGGGCGATGAAGCCAAACCCCCGGTCGGCATCGAACCAGCGGACGGTTCCCTTGGTCACGGCTGACTCCTTGTCAAAGCTACGGTCGGTGTTCCCCCTAGTGTCCCCGACGGGACTGCGACAAGCGCCCGGCGCCAGACGCTCGCGCTGCCGTGCCAAGTGCCCGACGGCGACATCCACGGCACCCGGCGCCGCGCCGACTGCGGCACAACCCATGAGATCGGGATGACCGCACGTGCCAGAGCGGCACGGTCGTGCTATGCCCGGCGTTCGTTCGGGGTCTGCGTTCGGGTCCGGGGGCTCCGGTACCGCGCCGTGACCGGTGCCTTGGCGCTTCGGGGACCGCGACCGCCGCAGGTCGAGGCTGGCCGAGGAAGACGTGTGGCTGTCCCACTTCCTCTTGTCCCGCCGTCGGCCTCTGAGGGTTCGCAGCCTCACGGAGAGCCAGCCGGGCTGGCTTCGTCGTCGACCGTGGCATGCCTACTCTGGGAGGATGCTAGACCCCGCCCAGATCGATGACCGGATCGACCGCGCGAGCGCGCGACCGTTCGGGCGGCGGTTCCACCTGCGCGGGCGCGAGCGGGCCACGGCCGAGCTGCGCGGTCCGCAGACGATGCGGGCTCACGCCGCAGAGATCATCGCGGAGCGGCTGGCGCCTGCCGAGCCGCGCAACGACGGTCGGCAGACCCCGTACCGCAACCACCCGGTGTTCGTGGCCCAGCACGCGACCGCGACCTGCTGCCGCAGCTGCCTGGAGACGTGGCACGGCATCGCGAAGGGGCATGGGCTCGACCGCGGCGAGCGGGCCTACGTGGTCGAGGTGATCGGGCGCTGGATCGACCGCGAGCTGGCGAGCTCGATCGAAGGTCGGGCATCCGGGGGCTCCGCCTCACGCTGGCCGTGAAGGTGAAGCGGCGTTGCCTTCGTCAGCGGTCAGGCGCCCTGCGGCACCGTCCGCGCGTCGGGGCGCGTGCTGCCCGCACCATCGCGGCGCCTGTCCCCTTGTGAGGCGCCCCGCCCGCTCCCGCGTGGCCGACCCGCCTGTCACTTTCGGCGGACCGCGAACCAGACACAGGACTTATCGCGTGGCGCCGGACCTTCGGCATTGTGCCAGCCGGCCTCGGCAGATCCGCGCTGATCGAGGCTTGGTCGGACGTCGTCCGAGGAGCGGCATGAGGGTGCACCTCTCCGGCCCGATGGCGCCCGTTTCGAGTGCTGTCAGGGCGTCGGCAGCGCGAAAGCCGGCGCCACGTCGGTACGTCGGACGTTCAGGTCGGGAAGAGCGTCACGCGCCTGAAGGCCTCAGACCTTGGTCCCTTTGGGGAGTACCCAGTCCAGAACACGGTTCACCCAGCGCTCGCAGTCCCGGGTCCAGCGCCACTGGTCTTGTCAAAGAGCGTCGATCAGGCGGGTGGTGTCCGGTGCTGCATGGTGAGCACGGTCAGCTGGACGCGGGAGTGGATACCGAGCTTCGTGAACATGTGCTTCAGATGCGCATCGACTGTGTGCGGTGACACGAACAGCTGGCGGGCGATGTCCTTGTTGGTCAGACCCTTGGCGACAAATTCGGCGATCCGCAGCTCGCTCGGGGTCAGCGAGGGCCACGCGTCCGGCCCGCGGTCGGCCGCGGATGCAGCGCCCAGGGAACGCCTGTTCGTGGGGTCTGCCACCTCAGCGTCGTACTCGGCCCGGGTCAGGAAATGAGGGTTGTCGAGGACCGTTCGGTCCAGGAGTACGACCGGGTGGGTCTTGAGCACGGCAACGAGCATGTCGAGCCCGAAGCGCTGCAGTTCGTACATGCACATGAAGATCGCTGGCTTCCGGTCCACGACGTCGTTGAGGGCCGCCTCGTACACGAAGAAGTCATCGGCACCATGAGGCTGCAACAGCACCCCCGGCCACGGCATCTCTCCGGTCACCCGCAGCAGTCCGGAGCCCTCCGCGACCACCTGCTCCACGTTGTCCGACAGCACCGACGTCATGTGGTCGATCGAGAACGTTCCGGACTGCAGGTAGACCTCGGACGCCGGCCGCACGTCGAACCGATCCGGAGGTGGGTCCGCGACGCCCGCCTCGCCAACCGCCCGGGCTCGCACAGCGCCGTGCTCGAGGCCGTCGATGTAGCACACGCAGGTGTCCCCGTCACGCAGGCCTTTACTGAGGAAGGGGAACAGGAGGTCGTCCCGCTCCCCCGAGCCGGAGTAGAGAGCGCAGAAGTGCGTTCCTGGCGGGATCTGATCCACGCCCGGGATCCCGCTGTCGATGACACTCATACCGGTCCCTTGCTCACCGCGAGCGTACCCTCGTTGGTCGGCAGCAGGGCGGCGAGTCAGGGTCAGATGTGGCCACGCGTCCGCGCAGGTGTCCCGCTCCTCAGCATGACAGTGAGAGTGCTTCCGCGTTCCGTGAGTGCACTGGGGTCATCCCTGCCCCACCGGCACCCACCGCTGGGGTCACCGTGGCGTCGCAGGTCGGTGGGTTTCAGCCTGCGCCACGAGGCCGGGGAGTGGCTGAACCCTCGTTGGAGACCTCGCCCCGACGAGGCCCCGCCGGGCCGACCAACGGGGACGGTTCACTGGACCGCGGCGGCGCTCTCACGCGAGGCTGCCCGTGTCCGCAGCCTTGCGAGTCATCGGCGGAGGGAGCGGACGCTCACGTGTTGGTGGATCACAGGCCCATCCTCACTGGCGTGGCTGGGATGTCACCGGCGATCAACGCCGCCAGAGGTGTGGCGATGTCGCGAGGGGAGAACAGGTCGGGTCCGTCGTATCCGGCGATGTCCGAGTGCCGCCACCAACGCATCTCGCTGATGTGCTCGGCGGCCAGCTCGTCGTCGGACAGGGCGCCTCGGGCCTCGAAGAGCGTCGTGCGGACGAGGAAGTAGTCGTTGACCAGCTCGTCGTAGCCGTCCGGACGGCCGGGGGTCGCGACTTCCTGGTGCCAGACGTGCGGCGGATCAGTGTCGACGACGAGGCCCGTCTCCTCGTGCAGCTCGCGGCGCAGAGCCTCCAGAGGCAGCTCACCCCGCTCGACGCCGCCGCCGGGGGCCGCCCACACGACCGTCGCGCCGGTCGGGACCGCGGGGTGCGGGAAGCTGAAGCGGCACAGGAGGACCCGGTCGCCGTCGGCGAGAATGAGAGCCCGAACTGCGTGTCGACGTCTCGCCGTGGCAGGCCTCTCGTTCACCAAGAGATGATCAGGGCGTCAGGGGCAGGCCGCAAGTCGACCCACCCGGACACGACCAAGGAGAACACGCATGCAGACACGCACTCTCGGCACCCGGGGCCTCGAGGTCTCCGCTCTCGGCCTCGGCTGCATGGGCATGAGCCAGTCCTTCGGCCCCCGACCCCCGCGGGACGAGATGGTCACGTTCCTGCGCGCCGCGGTCGACCGTGGCGTCACCCTCTTCGACACCGCCGAGGTCTACGGCCCGTTCCACAACGAGGAGCTCGTCGGCGAGGCGCTGCAGCCGGTTCGCGACGACGTCGTCATCGCCACCAAGTTCGGCTTCGCCTTCGACGAGAACGGCGCGCAGACGGGCGTCACGAGCCGGCCCGACGACATCCGCGCCGCCGTCGACGGCTCGCTGCGACGACTGCGCACCGACGCGATCGACCTGCTCTACCAGCACCGCGTCGACCCCGATGTCCCCATCGAAGAGGTCGCCGGCACCGTCAAGCAGCTCATCGAGGCCGGCAAGGTGCACCAGTTCGGCCTGTCCGAGGCAGGAGTCGGCACGATCCGGCGCGCCCACGCCGTGCAGCCCGTCACGGCGTTGCAGAGCGAGTACTCCCTCTTCTGGCGCGAGCCGGAGGAGGCGATCCTGCCCGCCCTCGAGGAGCTCGGGATCGGCTTCGTGCCGTTCAGCCCGCTCGGGCGGGGCTTCCTCACGGGAAAGGTCACCGCCGCCACGGAGTTCGGCGAGGGGGACATCCGCGCCTCGCTGCCGCGCTTCGAGCGGGAGGCCCTGCAGGCCAACCTCGCCCTCGTCGACCTCGTCACCGCGGTCGCCGAGCGCAAGGGCACGACGGTCGGTCAGGTAGCGCTCGCCTGGCTGCTCGCGCAGCATCCGTGGGTCGTGCCGATCCCCGGGACCCGGCGGCTCGAGCGACTGGACGAGAACCTCGGTGCTGGCGACCTCGTCCTCACGGACGAGGACCTCGCCGAGCTCGACGCCGCCTCGACCGGCGTGCAGGTCCTCGGCGACCGCTACCCCGAGGCGATGCAGCGCATGATCGACCGCTGAGCCCCCGCACAGCGGCCGGACTGCCCGGACACCCGTGAGAGGGTGCTCGCCATGACCGGGGAAGCGCAGACGGACCGTGAGGTCGTGCTCGAGACGAGCCGCCTGCTCCTGCGGCCGTGGCGGGTCTCCGAGGCCGGCGTCCAGCGTCAGCTGTGGACCGAGCGCGACCCGCGCGTGCCGCCGCACCGGCGCATCGACGCGGACGGGCACCCCACGCTCCTCGAGCTCGAGCACTCGATCCGCACCGCTGATCCTTCCTCGACAGGCCTGCTGGCGGTCGAGCGCAAGGCCGAGGGCGATGTCATCGGCTACTGCGGTCTCGTGGACAGCGGACGCGGGGCCGACGCGGAGCCGGAGCTCGCGTTCGAGCTGCTGCGGCGCGTCTGGGGTCAGGGCTACGCGACCGAGGCCTCGGTCGCCGTCCTCGACTGGGCGACATCGCTGGGCCACCAGCGCATCTGGGCCACGGTCTGGGACTGGAACGCTGCCTCACGGCGGGTGCTGGCGAAGGTCGGTTTCGTCGAGGCCGACCGCAGGGAGGTGCACCCGGTCCACGGCACCACGCTCTTCACCGTGAGAGAGCTCTGAGCCGACCCGTCCCCGAACCGCCGCCCCCGAACCGCCGCCTCAGAGCTGGGCCCTGAGCACGTCGATCTCGCACCCGGGCGCAGCAGGATCGAACCCGTGCTCGACCAGCCAGCGGATCGCCGTGAGGCTCCGGAGCGACCACCAGGCGCGCACCACGTCGAGGTCGACGGCATCCGCGCCGTAGCCGGCGACGACGTCGTCGAGGTGCTCCGGGTGCCCCAGCGTCAGGCTCGAGATGTCGTACATCGCATCGCCCTGACCCGCCTCGGACCAGTCGAGGATGCCGGTGACCTCGTCTCCCTCGACGAAGACGTGGGCCACCTGCAGGTCGCCGTGCATGAACACCGGCGTCCACGGTCGCAGCGCGGCCCCGGCGAGCTCACGGTTGCGCGTGACGAGGTCGGCCGGCAGGACGTCGTTCGTCAGGAGCCACGTGCACTCGACGTCGAGGCTCGCCGCCTTCTCGTCCAGGCTCTTCCCGGACCACGCGGGCAACGGCGCGTCGTGCAGGACTCGGAGCGTGGCACCTGCCGCGGTCCACGCCGCCGCCGAGGCGGTCGACGGCCGGCCCAGGCGACCCAGCGCCGCTCCCGGCAGCGCCGCGAGCGCGAGCACGGGCGGCCGGCGCCACAGGATCTCCGGGGTCGGGACCGGCGCCAGCGTCATCGCCTCGACCTCGACGTCGGTGTACGTCTGGTCGCCGTCGACCTTGAGGAACACGTCGCCGACGCGGAGCGTCGCGCGCGCCTGATGAGCCACCACGACCTCGACCTCGTCCACGTCCGTGTCCACGTCGGTCAGTGTCGCTGACGGGCCGCGCAGTGCCCACCCATTTGTCGACCGAGGCACGAGGCAGCAGGTGGCCAGCGCGCCGAAGCACCACCGCGCCGCCGAGCAGCACCACCACGCCGCGCCATCGCGCCGTCACCGGTCACCCGGGGAGTTCCACCTACCCGGCGGGGTGGGCGCGCGCCCAGGCCACGATCTCGTCCGGCGAGTTGATGGCCGTGCCGTCGTCGAGCACGAGCACGGGGACGAAGAACGACCCGGTCAGGGCGTGCACCTCCCGACGAACCTTGCGCTGCAGGAACGTCGGGAGATGCTCCTGTCCTCGAGCCTTGACCACCTCAGGGCTGTGGCCGGCGTCGACCAGGGCCTGGTGCGCCTTGTGGCAGTCGTGGTGGTCGCTTCCGCCGGTGCCCCAGCAGATGTACAGCCTCATGAGCGTCTCCTGTGCCGGTGCCGGCCGGGCTGGCACCGATCCTAGACCGCACGACGCGTCAGTGGCCGGGAGTCACGCCTTCGCCGCGAACATCCCGAAGCGGTCGGCGCCGAGCAGCGGGAAGACCGTCGACGACGAGAGCTGCGCACGCTTCTCGAGCGCCTCGGCGAGGATCGTCCGGTAGTCGGTGGTCCCCGCGAGGTCCCCGTTGTCGAGGTTGGCTGCAGCGAGGCCGGGCCAGCGGCCGTAGACCTGTCCGCCGCGCACGCCGCCGCCCATGACGAGCGAGACGTTGCCGTGCCCGTGGTCGAGGCCGCCCGAGCCGTTCTGAGCGACGCGGCGACCGAACTCGCTGAGCGTCACGAGGGTCACGTCGCTCATCTGTGCGCCGAGGTCCTGGTTGAACGCGGCGAGGGCCTGACCGAGCTCGGTGAGCTGGCGGAACATCCAGCCCGAGTCGCTGGAGCCGAGGCCCGAGTGCATGTCCCAGTTGCCGACGTCGATGGTCGCGGCGCGCAGCCCGATGCGGGCCTTGATGAGCCGCGCGAGGTCGCGCAGGGAGTCGCCGACGGCGCCCTTGGGGTATGCCGCCCCGTTGGCCGGGGTGTAGCCGGCCGCCTTGAGGGGTGACATCGTCGAGAGCGCCCCGAGCGTCGCCTTCGCGGGCGCCGCGAGCGCAGCGGGTGCCCCGGCATACAAGGCGTTGAGGGCGGTCGTCCAACGGGTCTGCTCCTCGGAGGTGCTGGCCCCGCTGAGGCTGAAGCTGTCGACGGTGCGGATCGCGACCTCGGGGTTCGGGCCGATCATCGACTGGGGCGTCGTCGACGAGCCGACCGACGCGGACGCGAACGTCGAGACCGGGCCGCTGAGCCCGATCATCCGGTCGAGCCAGCCGGTGCGCAGCGTCGAGCCCGGGGCGGCGTTCTCCATCGTGGCCATGGCGTCGAAGTGCGACCGCGTCGGGTTGACCTGACCGACGGCGTGGACGGCCGCGAGGCCACCGGCGTCCCAGATCGGCTTGAGCGGCGCGAGGGCCGGGTGCAGCCCGAACATGCTGTCGAGCTTGATCGCCCGCGACGCGGGGATCGCGATCGTCGGCCGCGCCGCGAAGTACGCCGGGTCCCCGACGGGGGCCACCGCGGACAGGCCGTCGAAGCCGCCCCGCAGGCTGAGGATGACGAGCGTGTCGCCGGTGTATGCCGTCCCGGCGAAGGCGAGCTGCGTGGCGGCACTCGGGCCGGCGACGCCCACGACGGCGCCGAGCGCCCCGAGCGCCGAGGCGCCGGCCAGCAGCGTGCGGCGCGACACCTGGGAGGTGAGCGCCTCGCCCTGCGGGCAGCCGCACCCCTCCGGGATGGCGGAGGGCCGGGACGAGGGCTGGGACGCAGGCGCGTTCGTCGGTGTGGTCATGGTCGTCCTCAGCGAGTCGCGAAGTTCGGGGAGTCGAGCAGGAGCGCGACGACGGACGGCAGCCGCCACGTCACGGCGGCCGACCCGGCCTTGAGCGAGTCGCCCGGCGCGTGGTCGAGAAAGCGGCAGATCGCGTCGCGCTGCGCGGTGGTCAGCGTGATGAGCAGCTTCGCGGCGAGGGCAGTGACGAGGGCGGCATACGTCGTCGGCAGCGGAGACGGCACGAGCGTCGTGAGGTCGGGGCGCTTCATCGCCTTGAGCGTCCAGCCGCCCGCGAGGCTGAGGTGGAAGTTCCAGCGGTTGAGCGTGCTCGACGCGCCGTTCCAGGCGGTGGCGACGTCCGGGTAGCCGTTCGGGGCGGGCCAGCCCATCGGCGCCTGCCCGAAGGAGCCCATCTGCCAGAAGAGGCTGCGCAGGTCGCTCGTCACCCCGGCCGCCGGCACGGGCTCGGGGGTCAGGCCGAGGATCCGGCACGACGCGAGGGCGTCCTCGTAGGGCGTGCGGATCTTCTGCCCGGTCGACGCGGCGAACTCGGGGGAGAGGAAGAGGGCCCGCAGCACCGGCGCGATGGCCGTGCCGTTCGCGAGGTAGACCTGGGCGAGCTTGCTGACGAGGGTCGCCGGGGGCGTGTCGCTGACGTAGCGCGTGACGAGCTTGGTCGCGATGCGGGTCGCCGTGGCCGGGTGGTTCGCGAGGTAGTTGAGGTAGAGCGTGGCCACGGTGCTGCCGCTCTCGGGTGTCGCGTTGGGGTCGCTCCAGCCGAGCACCTTGACGGTCCCGACGTGCCGCCGGTTGGGACGGTAGTAGTAGAGACCCGACTCGGAGTCGACGCTGAGGCCGGTCAACGCGAGGGCCGACATCTTGACGTCCGCCTCGGTGAACGTCCCGATGCCCACGGTGTGCAGCTCGAGCAGCTCACGGCCGTAGTTCTCATTGGGCGTCCTCTTCGTGCTGTCGGCGTTGTCGAGCACCTTGAGCATCGACGGGTGCCGTGCGGCGGCGTTGAGCATGTCGGAGTACTTGCCGAGCGCGTGCTTGCGGATGACGTCGCGCTGGAAGAGGTGCGAGCTGTCCCAGACCTCGCTGCTCGGGACCGGGACGACGAGGTGGTTGGTCCAGAAGTCGACGACCGTCTCGAGCAGCTGGCGGCGGGAGAAGAGCGCGCGGGCCAGGTGTGCCTCGACGAGGTCCATCATGACCGTCCACGTGTCGCCGCCCTCGAGGCGCTCGCGCACCTCCCACGTCTTCCACCCCAGGCGGGGCCAGCGCTTGAGCATGGTGTCCATGGCCGTGTCGGGCACCTTGGTCAGGGGGGCGAGCTGGGCGTCGATCCACGCCGTCGTGCCCGTCGTGCGCACCTCGGACACCAGTGCCGCGGTCGGCCCGAAGGTGGCGCGCCGCAGCAGGTGGAGCACGGGGTCGGTCGTCGTGGCCGCCACCATCAGGCTCGGAGCCGCCGAGGTCGCCGCCGAAGTCTTCGCCGAGGTCTTCGCCGAGGTCTTCGCCGCGGACGCGGTCGTCGCCGTGGCCACGGCGAGCGCTGCGCCGCCGCCGAGCCCGGACAGCACGCGTCGCCGCGCCGGCGAGGCGGCCGACGGAGACTCGGGGGAGTGAGCGGTCATGCGAGGGACGGTACCCACCGGATCGGGCGTTGGCTCCGTTATCGGACATTTCGGTCAGCGTCCCCGAGCGGGTCGCAGGCGGGGCGGCTCCGGTAGCCTCCGGCCCATGCCGAGCGTGCCGCGATGATCGCCGACGAGACGCTGCGCCGGATGGTCGACGAGCTGACCGTCGTGCACGGGGTGGTCGGAGTCCTGCTCGGCGGCAGCCGGGCCCGAGGAGACGCGCTGCCGACGTCCGACGTCGACCTCGGCGTCTACTACGAGGGCACCCCCGACACCGTCGGGCTGAGCCGGCTCGCGAGCCGGTGGTCGGGGCGTGACGTCACGGTGGGCGAGCCCGGTTCGTGGGGTCCGTGGGTCGATGCCGGTGGCTGGCTCGACGTCGAGGGCACCGCCGTCGACTGGATCCTGCGCGACGTCGATCGTGTTGCAGCGCAAGCTGATCGGGCGGCCCGGGGTGAGTTCGCCTTCCACCCGCAGGCAGGTCACCCGCTCGGCTTCCTCGACGTGTCGTATGCCGCCGAGCTGGCCACCGGGGTCGTCCTGGCCGACCCGTCCGGTCGGCTCGCGTCCCTCCGGACGGTCGTGACGGCATACCCCGTCGCCCTGCGCGACGCGATGGTCGGCGCCCTGTGGGAGGCCGACCTCCTCGTCGGCGCGGCCGGGAAGGGCGCCCGGCGCGAGGACACGTCCTACGTGTCGCTGGCGCTGGCCCGGGCGGTCCTGCTCTGCGCGCACGCGCTGCACGCCGACGCCGGGCGCTGGGTGACGAACGAGAAGGGCCTCGTGCCCGCCGTGGCGAGCCTGCCCGGGGCGCCGCCCGGCTTCTCGCGGGACGCCGCGCTCGCCCTGGGCTCGCTGGGCGCCACCGAGGACTCGCTCACCGCTGCCGTCGAGTCCGTGACGCGCCTGGTCGACGCGACCCGCGCTGTGCTCGGCGACCGCTGACCGGAGCGCTCGCGGGAGGCCGCCGCAGCACGGAGTCCAGCACGGAGTCCAGCACGGAATCCTCTGCACGGTGGTCTGTCGGTGGCGGGCACGCGAAGGTTCGTTCGTTAGCCTGCTGGAATGACCGACGCCCCCAGGACCGACCCTGCCCCCGAGGCCGAGTCGCCCTCGGGCGATCCGCGTGCCGACCGCGTCGGGGCCGCCGTCAGGACGTGGCAGCGCACGCTCGTCGACCTCGGCGGACGCAACACGCTCCTCTGGTACCGCGACCTCCCCTCCGGCACCCTCGACCTGACGACCGCGCACCCCGGCGGGGTCTCGATGCTGCTCGCCGGCCGTCGCACGCGGCTGTCCGACCTCGTGCGCGAGCCCGCGGCCTTCGAGGAGGCCCGCCGCCGGGCGCGCGCCATCCGGTCCAAGGCGCTCGAGCTGCGCGAGGAGCGGGGCATCGCGGCCGGCTTCGTCGCCATCGGCATGGCCACGTGGTCCGTGCCGCGGGCCGCGCGTCCGCCGGCCTCGCCCGTGCTGCTGCGCTCGTGCGTGCTGCGCCCCACCGGCGCCGCCCAGGAGGACTTCGAGATCGACCTCGGCCCCGAGGCGGAGCTCAACCCCGTGCTGCGCGAGTACCTCCGCTCCGAGCAGGGCATCGAGATCGACGGCGACGCGCTCGCCGACCTCGCCACGGCGGGCAACGGCTTCGACCCCTACCCCGTGTATGCCGCGCTCGGCCACGCGTGCGAGCGCGTGCCCGAGTTCGAGATCACCCCGCGGCTCGTCCTCGGCACCTTCTCCTACGCCAAGCTCCCGATGGTCGCCGACCTCGCCCTGCAGGGCGACACCCTCGCCAACCACGACGTCGTCGCGGCGCTCGCTGGCGACGAGTCGGCACTCGCGGCCGTGCGGCTGCGCCTGCCGGCGAGCGATCCCGACCCCGACCCGGAGCACGAGTACCTCGTCCTCGACGCCGACTCCTCCCAGCACGCGGCCATCGACGCCGTACGCGCGGGCGCCCACCTCGTCGTCAAGGGACCTCCCGGCACGGGCAAGTCGCAGACCATCGTCAACCTCATCGCCTCGCTCGCGGCCGAGGGCAAGTCGACGCTCTTCGTCGCCGAGAAGCGCGCCGCCATCGACGCGGTGCTCAGCCGCCTCGACCGGCTCGGGCTCGGTGACCTCGTGCTCGACGCCTACGACGGGCCGACGAACAAGCGCGCGACCGCGCAGCAGTTCGCCAGGAGCCTCGACGCCGCGGTCGAGAACGACACCCCCGAGACCGATCGCACGACCTCGACGCTGCGCGACCGGCGGGCTCGCCTGCAGAAGCACGTCGAGGCGCTCCACGCCGTGCGCGACCCGTGGGGCGTGTCCGCGCACGACGCCCAGGAGGCGCTCGTCGAGCTCGGCACGCGCACGCCTCCGCCGACGTGCCACGTGCGCCTCGGCAGCCGCGACCTCGCGGGCCTGAGCCGCCCGCGCGCCGTCGAGCTCGGCCGACGGCTGCGTGACGCGGCCGGCCTCGGCGCCTGGACCCGGGACGGCGACGACCCGTGGTTCGGCGCCCGCATCCTCACCGCCGACGACGCGGCTCGCGCGCTCGACGTCACGACGCGGCACAGCACGAGCGGCCTCGACGAGGCAGCCCGTCAGCTCAACCGGATCCTCTCGGAGTCCCGTGTGCCCGAAGCGAACTCGCTCGAGGACTGGAAGTCGGCCTTCGCGACGATGTCGAGCGTCCGCGAGACGCTCGAGGTCTTCCGGCCCGAGGTCTTCGACATCCCGCTCAAGGAGCACATCGCCGCCACGGCGACGCGCGACTGGCGCGAGGCGCGCGACGTCGACATGGGCTGGCTCGACCGGTGGAAGATCCGTCAGCAGACCAAGCGACTCCTGCGCCCCGGCCGCCCACCGGCCAACCTCCACGAGGAGCTGGTGTCGGCCAGCGAGCAGCGCGAGCACTGGTTCGAGCTCGTCGGTGGGGGCGGTCGGCCCGAGATCTCGCCGCGCCTCGACGAGGGGCTGGCACTGCTGGCCGACCTCACCACCGACCTCGAGTGGCTCGACGACCGGCTCCAGGCCGGGCCCGACGGGAGGACGCTGACGTCCCTTCCGCTGCGCGACCTGCGTGACCGGCTCGCCGCGCTCGCGAGCCGACCCGACCGGATCGCGGTGCTGCCCCAGGTCACGTCGGCCCTCGACGAGCTGCGCTCGAACGGGCTCGGCCCGGTCGTCGACGACCTTGCTGCCCGTGGGATCCCCACCGACCAGGTCACGGCCGAGGTGGAGCACGTGTGGTGGGCCTCCCTCGCCCAGGAGATCACCGTCCGCGACCCGGCCTACGGCGCCCACGACGGCGCCGGCCTGCGCCGCGACGTCACCGAGTTCGCCGAGGCCGACCGGGCCCACCAGTCGGCGACCGTCGACCGGGTGCGCGCCGCGGTCGCCCGCAACATCCGCGAGGTCCTCGCCGACCACCCGGCCCACGAGGCGCTCGTGCGCGCCGAGGCCGGCAAGGCCCGACGGCACAAGCCGCTGCGCGACCTCATGCCGCAGGCGTCGGCGACGCTCACGGCGATCAAGCCGTGCTGGGCGATGAGCCCGCTCGTCGTGGCGTCGACGCTCCCGCCCGGCCGCTGGTTCGACGTCGTCATCTTCGACGAGGCCTCGCAGGTGCAGCCGGCCCAGGCGATCTCGGCGATCTCGCGCGCCCGGCAGGTCGTCGTCGCCGGTGACGAGCGCCAGCTCCCGCCGACGAACTTCTTCACCGTCGTGTCCGACGACGAGTCCGACGCGTCGGCCCCCGCCGACGAGACCCTCACGGAGGGCTTCGAGTCGGTGCTCGACGTGCTCGCCGCAGCCCTGCCGACCCGCAACCTCACGTGGCACTACCGCAGCCGCGACGAGCGCCTCATCGCCTTCGCCAACGACGCGATGTACGACGGTCGCCTCACGACCTTCCCCGGCACCTCGCTCGAGTCGGCCGTGACGTTCGAGCCGGTCGACGGTCAAGCGGTCGTCCAGCCGGGCGTCGACACCATCGAGACGACCGACGGCGAGGTGGCCCGCGTCGTCGAGCTCGTCCTCGAGCACGCCCGCACCCGACCCGCCGAGTCGCTCGGCGTCATCGCCCTCGGCATCAAGCACGCCGACCGCCTCGAGGAGGCGATCACCGAGGCGCTGCGCACCGCGCCCGACGTCGCCGCCTTCTTCGACGACTCCCGCGACGAGCGCTTCTTCGTCAAGAACCTCGAGCGCGTCCAGGGCGACGAGCGCGACGCGATCATCCTGTCGATCGGCTACGGCAAGACGCCGCACGGCCGGGTCCTGCACCGCTTCGGCCCGCTCAACAACGAGGGCGGCGAGCGACGGCTCAACGTCGCCATCACCCGCGCCCGCGCCCGGATGACCGTCGTGTCGGCGCTGCGCGCCGTCGACCTCGACCCCGAGCGGCTCAAGGCCCGCGGCGCACTCATGCTCCGTGACTTCCTCGCGTACGCCGAGAGGCGCGGTGGCGTCGGCGACGACGACACCCTCTTCGCCTCGGCCCCGACCACCGTCGACCCCCTGCGGCACGACCTCGCCGAGCGCCTGCGCCGCCAGGGCCTCACGGTGCACGAGGACTACGGCACCGCGACCCACCGCATCGACATCGCCGTCGAGGACCCCTACCACCGGGGTCGGGCCCTCGTCGCCGTCGAGACCGACGGGAGCAGGTATGCGGCCCTGCGCAGCACGCGCGACCGTGACCGCCTGCGCCCCGAGCAGCTCGCCCGCCTCGGCTGGGTG
Organism: Terrabacter sp. LjRoot27; assembly: GCF_964254175.1. Lineage (NCBI taxonomy): Bacteria > Bacillati > Actinomycetota > Actinomycetes > Micrococcales > Intrasporangiaceae > Terrabacter > Terrabacter sp. LjRoot27. Next base: position 3,532,432 of record NZ_CAXUSS020000001.1, on the reverse strand, counting down.
CACGAGCGGGTCTGGAGCACCGACGTGTTCCGTGACCCCGCGCGCGAGATCGCCCGCATCGTGACGCTCGCGCGCACGTCGTCGCCGCCCCGCGAGACCGAGCCGGGTGCGTCGACCGGGTCGACGCCCGACGAGGCAAGCGGCTCGACCGGCGGCGCCGACGGTGCCGGGGCGACCTCCGACGGCTCCCGTGCGGCGGCGGACACGACGTCCCCGGACGGGTCCGGCGCCTCGACGGCCGAGCCCGCCCCGGCCCCGAAGCGCAAGCGGCGCAGGGTCTTCCGGAAGGGGACCGGTGCCGCGGACAGCACGCCCGAGGCCGACGCGAGCGAGCCGGGCGCAGCGCTCGGCCGCAGCAGCGACGAGCTCGACCTCGGCTGGGGCGAGCGGCCCTCCGGGTCAGGTCTCGGCGACCGATGGCTCGAGGAGCAGCGACCCCCGCACTACGAGTGACCTGAGCTGACCTGACACCCCGGCGCGGCAGGCGCGGCACCCGGAATGCCGTGACCTCGCGCGGCGTTGTGGGCCTCATGAACACGACGACACCGTTCTCGCTGCGCCTCTCCTGGGCCCAGGGTCTCTTCGAGCGAGGTGACCACGTGGCCGCCGCGAGCGCCCTGGCCGAGCTCATCGACGAGGTCGAGTCGTCGCGCACGGCCGGGGCCGTCGACGACGGCGTGCTCCACTCCGTCACGGACCTGCGGCTCATGCTGGCCCGCGCCTACTTCCAGTCGGCCCAGCTCGGACGGGCCGAGGCGACCCTCGACGAGGTCATCGAGCAGTCGCCGACCGACTCCTACGCGCACCTGCTGCTCGGCCGCACGCTCCAGCGTGCGGGTCGGCACGCCGAGGCCGCGCGTCCGCTCGCCCTCGCCGAGGTGCTCGGCGACTACGAGCGCCCCGAGGCCTACGGCAGCGCCACCGGCGTCACTGGTCCCACCGACCCCGCCTGACCCGCCACCCCGTCGAGTGGCCTCGTCGTCACACGAGACGCGTGCACCCACCCTCGAGTGGCCCCGTCGTCACATGTGACGGGTGGTGCGGGGAGGCCACTCGACGTGGGGGTCGAGTGGGCACTTCGGTACCGGGACGGGGCCGCTTGGTCCTGGGGGCGTACGAAAGTGCCCACTCGACGTGGGGGTCGAGTGGGCACTTCGGTACCGGGACGGGGCCGCTTGGCCCTGGGGGCGTACGAAAGTGCCCACTCGACCTGATGGTCGAGTGGGCACTTCGGTGCGTGTCGAGGATCAGCGGGCGCGAAGGCTGTCGCGGATCTCGGTGAGGAGGATGACCTCCTCGGAGGGGGCCTCGGGCTCGGGCTCGACACCCGCCTTGCGTCGCTCGGCGAGGTGGTTCATCGGGACGACGACGATGAAGTAGACCGCGGCAGCCACGATGACGAAGCTGATCAACGCGGTGAGGAACGCCCCGAACGCGACCCCACCGGGCCTGAAGTCCGAGAAGTTCGGAGTGCCGCCGAGCTTGCCGAGCAGGTCCATGATGACCTTGACGAACGAGTCGACGACCTTGGCGAACGCGGTGCCGATGACGACGGCGACCGCGAGGTCGACGACGTTGCCCCGCATCAGGAAGTCCTTGAAACCCTTGATCATGCGCGTCCCTTTCTGTGCCCCCGGACGGGGTGATCTCGATGCCTCGGGGTCGGATCGCGACCCGCCCCGAGCGTCCTGCCTGTCTGCTGAGCCTGCGGCCCGTGTGCGACGCTGCGACGAGAGTGGCGCGTGAGGCGGACACTCCGGGCATCCCGAGCCTACTGTGCGGGTCCCGACCCGCGGCGGACGGCGACGACGAGACTCTGACCGGCCTCGAGGGCGCTGAGGCCCCGTGCCACCTCGGCGGCCTGTGCCGGGTCGAGAGCCAGGGTGACTCGCGCAGGCGCGCCGGAGCCGAGCCCGGTCGACTCCTCCGGCGCACGGACGGTGAGGACGACGACGTCGGTCGCGGCCCGCGTGCCGGAGCCGGTGGCGTAGAGGTCGACGTGGTCACCGGGTCGCACCCCGACCGAGGCAGCGTCGAGGACGGGGACGCTGAGGGCCACGCGGTCATCGGGCTGGCCCGCGAGCAGGTCGCCCCCGACGAGACGCTCCGGCGTCACGACCTCTCGGGCCGAGAGGGGAGCCCCGGCGGACCGGCCCACCACCTCCTCCACCGTCGACAGCGCCGTCACGGGCCGCTGCCCGTCCGGGCGGGCGCTGAGCGCGACGTCGTCGGACCTGATCGTCTGCCCGGCCGCGACGTCCCGGGCCATGACGACGGTCGGCACGCCCGCACCTCCGGCGGGCGTGGGGCGCAGGGCAGCGACCGTGACGAGCACCGCCAGCGCGGCGAGGCCCGCCGCAGCCCACCGTCGCCAGCGCGCGCGCCGGGCCCGGCGTCGCCGCGGACCGTCGGGCCACGCCGCCCGGCCCCGCTCGCGACGCCACGAGGATCCCCACCGACCGCCGGCCATGATCAGGGGAGCGGGAAAGGCAGCTCGAGGCCGTCGAGGCTGCGCCGGCACGGGCAGGTGGCCGTCTCGTCGGGCTCGTGGGCGGGCATCTGGCCGATCGCGTCGCGCAGGATCGAGGTCAGGTGCTCGACGTTGGTCGCGAAGACCCGCAGCACCTCGTCGTGCGTGACGGCGTCGCCGCCCTCGACGCCGGCGTCGAGGTCGGTGACCATGGCGATCGTCGTGAAGCACATGGCCAGCTCGCGGGCCAGGGCCGCCTCGGGCATCGTCGTCATGCCGACGATGCCGAAGCCGGCCTGCTGGTGCATGAGCGACTCCGCGCGGGAGGAGAACCGCGGCCCGTTGACGACGACCAGAGTGCCGTCGGTGACGACCTCGAGCGCCGAGAGCCGGGCCGCGTCGACGGCGACCTGGCGGCCGTTGGGGCAGTACGGGTCGGCGAACCCGACGTGGACGACCGGCCCCTCGGCCTCGTAGATCGTGTGGGCCCGACCCCACGTGCGGTCGACGACCTGGTCGGGCACGACGATGGTGCCCGGCCCGTGCTCGGGCCTGAGCGACCCGACCGCACAGGGGGAGAGGATCTGGCGGACGCCGACCGCCCGCAGAGCCCAGAGGTTCGCGCGGTAGTTGACGCGGTGCGGCGCGAAGCGGTGGTCCTTGCCGTGTCGCGCGACGAAGGCGACGCTGCGGCCCTCGACCTCACCGATGACGAGGGGGTCGCTCGGGCTCCCGAACGGGGTCTCGACGTCGACGGTCTCGTAGTCGTCGAGGAACTCGTAGAGGCCGGACCCGCCGATGACGCCGATCTCGGCGCGCGGACCCTCGAGGGGCTCGCCGGGCACGCCCGGGACGGCGGGGTCGGACAGGGTCGTCTGCTCAGTCGTCATGCGAGGAGCCTAGGGCGGGCACCCGGCCGGCCGGACGGCATACGCCCTCGGGTGGGGACAACGTCCCCCCGAGCTCAGGAGGCTGTGGACGACGAGCCGGACGTCGACCCCGAGCCAGACGAGGTGGACGCGGTCTTCGACGGCGTCGACGTGCCGGAGCCGCCCGACGAGCCGCCTGACGAGCCGCCAGACGAGTCGGAGGACGACGAGGTCGACGACGAACCGCCGTCCTTCTTCTTCTCCCCCGAGCCCGCACCGTCGGACGCCGCCGGCGTCGAGGCGCTCTTGGACGCCGCACGCGAGTCGGTCTTGTAGAAGCCCGAGCCCTTGAAGGCGATGCCGACCGGGTGGATCACCTTGCGCAGCCGAGGCTCGCCGCACTCCGGGCACACCGTCAGGGAGTCGTCGGTGAACGACTGGCGGATGTCGAAGGCGTGGCCGCACTCTTGGCACGCGTAGGAGTAGGTGGGCACAGGTGAACCTCGGACGTCGGGAGCGGAAGATGACCGAGGGTCAGTCTACGGCCAGCCGGCGAGGCGCCCGCCGCGGCTGATCTCGCGGATGCGCCGCTCGGTGCGCTGCTTGACCTTCGAGGTCGTGACGACGAGCAGCCGGTCGCCGTGCCGGATGGTCGTGTGCCGCTCGGGCACGAACCCCTCGCCACCGCGCACGACGAGCGTGACGTTGGCGCCCTTGGGCAGGCGCAGCTCGAAGACGGCGACCCCGTGCAGCCGCGACTCGGCGCCGACCGTCACCTGGATGACGTCGGCGCTGATCTCCATGAGGGAGGTCGACTCGAGGTCGACGTCGACGGAGTGCACCTGCTCGGTGAGCCCGAGCCGCCTGGCCACCCAGGGCAGCGACGGCGCCTGCACGATCGTGAAGATGACGACGAGCATGAAGACGAGGTCGAAGATCCACTCCGTGTCGGGAGTCCCGACGACGAGCGGCACGGTCGCGAGCACGACCGGCACCGCGCCGCGCAGGCCGGCCCACGACAGGAAGACCTGGTCGCGCCACGGCACCCTGAACCACGACACCGAGGCGACCACCGACAACGGGCGGGCGACGAGGAGCAGCACGAGGCCGATGACGATCGCGGGCACGAGCTGTTCGTCGAGGCGGGTGGGGTCGGCGAGCAGACCGAGCAGCACGAAGAGCCCGATCTGCGCGATCCACCCGAGCGCGGTGGCGAAGCTCTGGAACGCCACCCGGTTGGGCAGACCCATGTTGCCGAGCACGAGGGCCGAGAGGTAGGTGGCGAGGAAGCCCGAGACGTGGATCGCGGCGCCGACGGCATACGCGAGCACGGTGAGCGCGACGACACCGATGGAGAAGAGGGCGGACGACGCGCCCGCCACGCGGTGCAGCAGCTGGCCGCCGAGCCAGCCCACGGCGACCCCGACGAGCGCGCCCCCGGCGAGCTCGACGGCGGCGTGCAGGAGCAGCACCCACCACGGGTCGGCCTCGCCGCCCGGCACCCCCTGGGCGGCGAAGGCGACGACGAGGATGACGACGGGGGCGTCGTTGAAGCCCGACTCCGCCTCGAGCATCCCGGAGAGCCGCTTGGGCAGCGGCACGTTGCGCAGCACGGCGAACACGGCGGCGGCGTCGGTCGAGGTGACGATGGCGCCCATGAGGAGCGAGATCGTCCACGACAGCGGGAGGAAGGCGTGCGCGGCCACCGCCACGACGAGAACCGACACGACGACCCCGACCGTCGAGAGCACCGCGGCAGGGGCCACCGAGTCCTTGATGTTCGACCACGACGTCGTCAGGCCGCCCTCGGCGAGGATGAGCACGAGCGCGGCGTAGCCGAGGACCCGCGTGATCGACGCGTCGTCGAACTGGATGCCGGCGCCGGCGTTGCCGAGGGCCAGCCCGATCCCGAGGTAGATGAGCAGCGAGGGCAGGCCCGACCGGACCGACAGACGCACGGCCGCGACGGCCACGAGGAGCACGAGCGAGCCGATCAGGAGCACACGCGTCAGGTCGTCGAGGTCCATGGTCGACGACGTGATGCTCGCGAGTGCGGTCAACGGCAGCTCCTCAGGTGTGGGCCAATCCAACCATCCCGGCGCCGGCTCCCGTGGAGCGGTCCGCGGGGCGTCGCCGGCGGGTCCAGTGCGTTTGTCGTCGGTTCGGCAACGATGTGGCGCGGCCCCGCACGGGCTGCGAGCTGCGCTCTCCGCCGTGGCCTAGGCTCGTCGCGTGTCACGGTTGAAGCGCGCCCGTCGGATCGTCCTGCTCGTCGCCGTCCTCGTCGTCATGGCGGTGGTCGGCGTCGGGATCCTGGCGATCGGGGTGGTGCGGCAGTCGTTCCCCGAGACCTCCGGACAGCTCGAGATCGAGGGCCTGACGAGCTCGGTGTCCGTGCATCGCGACGCCCAGGGCGTCCCCACGATCTACGCCGACAACGCGAACGACCTCTTCCGGGCGCAGGGCTTCGTCAGCGCCCAGGACCGCTTCTTCGAGATGGACCTGCGCCGCCACGTCACGGCCGGCCGCCTCTCCGAGCTCGTCGGCAGCGCCGGCATCGACAAGGACAAGGTCATCCGCACGATGGGCTGGCGCCGCGTCGCCGAGCAGGAGCTGCCCAAGCTCGCGCCCGAGACCCGGCAGTACCTCCAGGCGTACGCCGACGGCGTCAACGCGTACATCAAGAAGGCCGAGACGCCCGAGAAGATGTCGCTCGAGTACACCGTGCTCGCGCGCCGCAACCCCGGCTACCGCGTCGAGCCGTGGACGCCCGTCGACTCGCTCTCGTGGCTCAAGGCGATGGCCTGGGACCTGCGCGGCGACTACAACGACGAGCTCGCCCGCGCGCGCCTCTCGCGCACGACGCGCTCCCTCAAGCAGATCAACCTGCTCTACCCGCCGTATCCCGTCGACCGCAACCAGCCGATCCTGTCGGAGCAGGACTGGCAGCCGGCGTCGGAGAGCGAGCAGGCGGCGAGCCCCGAGCCGACGGCCCTGACGGCGATGCGCTCGGAGGACGGCAACGCCGCCATCGACTCGGCGCTCGCGTCGGTCAACACGGTCCCGTCGAGCCTCGGCCGGGGTGACGGCATCGGCTCGAACTCGTGGGTCGTCTCGGGCTCACGCACCACGACGGGCAAGCCGCTGCTCGCCAACGACCCGCACCTCGCCCTGTCGATCCCCGGCATCTGGGGCCAGGTCAACCTCCAGTGCCGCACCCTCAGCGCGGCCTGCCCGTTCCAGGTCTCGGGCTTCGCCTTCTCGGGGCTGCCCGGCGTCGTCATCGGCCACAACGACAAGGTCGCCTGGGGCATGACCAACCTCGGCCCGGACGTCACCGACTTCTACCTCGAGCAGGTCTCGGGCGACTCCTACCTGCGCGACGGCCTCAACGCGCGGATCGTCAAGCGGGAGGAGACCATCAAGGTCGCCGGCGGCGCCGACGTGCCGCTGACGGTGCGCTCGACGGTGCACGGCCCGATCCTGTCGGACGTCGTCCCGGCCATCGACGCCGCGGGCGACCGCAGCGTCGTGCGCGGGGCGCCGCAGTCCAACCGGTATGCCGTGTCGCTCGCGTGGACCGCGCTGACCCCGGGCACGACGGCCGACGCGATCTTCGCCCTCAACAAGGCCACGAACTGGGCGGACTTCCGCAAGGCCGCGGCCCTCTTCTCGGTGCCGTCCCAGAACCTCGTCTATGCCGACACCGCCGGTCACATCGGCTACCAGGCGCCCGGCAAGATCCCGGTCCGTCGCTCGGCGACGCCGGGCTCGCCCCCGGGCTTCTGGCCGTCGCCCGGCTGGGACTCGCAGTGGGACTGGAAGGGCTACGTCCCCTTCGAGGACCTGCCCCACGCCTTCGACCCGGCCGAGGGCTTCCTCGTCACGGCCAACCAGGCGGTCACCGCGAGCCCGACCCCCTTCCTCACGTCCGAGTGGGACTACGGCTTCCGGGCCCAGCGCATCCGCACGCTGCTCTCGGCGACGCCGAAGGTCTCGCCCGAGACGATGTCGCAGATCCAGGGCGACACCCGCAACACGTACGCCCCGGGCCTCGTCGAGCGCCTCCTCGCCGTGCAGGTCGACGACTTCACCGCCCAGGCCCAGCGCCTGCTGCGCGACTGGGACGGCAGCCAGCCCAACGACAAGACCCGCGACTCCGCGTCGGCGGCGTACTACAACGCGGTGTGGAAGCACCTGCTCGAGTTCACCTTCGACGAGCTGCCGCCCGACATCGCAGCCGACGGCGGCAGCCGGTGGATGGTCGTCATGGAGCAGCTGCTCAAGGACCCGAAGAACGACTGGTGGGACGACAAGACGACGCCCGGCGTCACGGAGGGGTCCGGCGAGATCCTCAAGCGGGCGCTCGTCGAGGCCCGTCTCGACCTCGCCCGTGAGCTCGGCAAGGTGCCGGCCACGTGGCGCTGGGGCCGCCTGCACTCGCTCGACCTCACGCACCAGGTCATGGGCGCCGACGGCGTGCCCGAGCTCGTCCAGAACCTCTTCAACCGCGACGACATCGAGCTCGGCGGCGGCAACTCCATCGTCAACGCCAACGCGTGGAACGCCTCGAAGCCCGGCTACGACGTGACGAGCGGCCCGTCGATGCGTATGGTCGTCGACCTCGGCAACCTCGACGCGTCCCGCTGGGTCAACTCGACCGGTCAGTCGGGCCACGCCTACGACGACCACTACTCCGACCAGGTCGACGCGTGGGCGGCCAACGAGACCTTCGCGTGGCCGTTCAGCGCGACGGCGGTGCGCGACGCGACCGACGACGAGCTGACGCTCGTGCCGCCGTCGTCGACCTCCACCCCGTAGCAACCGCGGTTCGCGGCGCGTCCCGGGGCCCGTGGCCCGATGGCGTATGCCGTGTGCCGGGCCCCCGTGGTCCGGCGCGTCGGTGCGTCAGCGCAGCCGAACGACGCGACCGGTCGTCGTGACGTAGCCGTCGACCGGCAGGTCGTGCGCGTCGGCCGGGAGGTCGGTGTCGCTCTGCTCGCCCTCGTGGAGCAGGGTGACGACGGGGGTGGCCGGGTCGCGGTGGAGCAGCGCGCGGTCGTAGCAGCCGCCGCCCTGACCGAGCCGGGTGCCGTGGGCGTCGACGGAGAGCCCGGGGGTGACGACGAGGTCGCACGTGGCGAGGGCGTCGGTGCCGAGCCAGCCCCGCCGCTCGTCGGCGTCCGGTGCGTGGCCGCCGTGGCCGGGGCGGCGCACGGTGGCGTGGTCGCCCGAGGCGCCCGGGACGGCATACCTCCACTCGAGCGAGAAGTCACCCTGCACGACGGGCACGATGACCTCGTGGCCCGCCGCGAGGAGGGCCTCGACGAGGCGGCCGGTCGGCGGCTCGTCCGGGAGGGACTCGTAGACGGCCACCCGGGACGGGTCGGGCACGAAGCGGAGCACGGCCTCGGCGATCGCCGACGCGGCAGCGTCGCGCGCAGCCGGGGTCAGGTGCGCGGCGATCTCGCGCCGCCGGGCCCGTGCCGCGTGACGCAGGTCACGCTTGCCCAGGCCGCTCACGGGGAGCACATTCCGCGCACTCGGGTGACGCACATGCGGCCCATCGTAAGGTGATGCCCATGAGTGACCAGGGGCTCCACGCGTCCGTCGCACTGATGCGCGACCGGGGCCTCGGTCCCGAGGCGATCAGGGTGTTCGAGCACTACTACGAGCAGCTGCAGGCCGGGGCCCTCGGCACCATCCCCGAGGAGTCCATCGAGCCGCTCGGCGAGGTGCAGACCCTCCGCGAGGTGCAGGTGTCCGACGAGGAGGCGCGCGAGGCGCTGTCGCGCACCGCGGTCATCAAGCTCAACGGCGGCCTCGGCACCGGGATGGGCATGACGGGCGCGAAGTCGGCGCTCGAGGTCAAGGACGGTCTGACCTTCCTCGACATCATCGCCCTGCAGGTGCTGGCCCTGCGCGAGCGCTGGGGCGTCGAGCTCCCGCTCGTGCTCATGAACTCCTTCCGCACGTCGGAGGAGTCGCTCAAGATCCTCGCGAAGTACCCCGACCTGCCCGTCGACGGGCTGCCGCTCGACTTCATCCAGAACGCCGAGCCCAAGCTGCGCCCCGACGACCTCATGCCGGTGAAGTGGCCCGACGACCCCGAGCTCGAGTGGTGCCCCCCGGGCCACGGCGACATCTACGTCTCGCTCGTGACGTCCGGCGTGCTCGACTCCTTGCTCGAGAAGGGGATCCGCTACGCGTTCCTCTCCAACTCCGACAACCTCGGCGCGACGTGCGACCCCGACGTCGCAGCCTGGATGGTCGAGCACGGGCTGCCCTACGTCGCCGAGGTCTGCAAGCGCACGAAGAGCGACCGCAAGGGCGGGCACCTCGCGGTGCGCAAGTCCGACGGCCGGATCGTGCTGCGCGACACGGCGATGGTGGCCGAGGGGGAGGAGCGCTACTTCCGCGACATCAAGCGCCACAACACCTTCAACGCCAACAACGTGTGGATCAACCTCGAGGTGCTGCGCGAGCGGATGACGGCCAAGCAGGGCGTCCTCGGCCTGCCGATCATCGTCAACCACAAGAACGTCGACCCCGCCGACCCGAGCTCGCCCGAGGTCATCCAGATGGAGTCGGCGATGGGCACGGCGATCGAGGTGTTCGAGGGGTCCGAGGCCATCCTCGTGCCGCGCACGCGCTTCCGGCCGGTCAAGACGACGAACGACCTGCTCGTCATCCGGTCCGACTTCTTCTCCCTCGACGAGGGCTACCACGTCGTCGCGACCGTCGACGCGCCCGAGCCCTACGTCGACCTCGACTCGGCCTACCGCTTCGTGTCCGGCTTCGAGCAGCGCTTCCCCAAGGGCGTGCCCTCGATGCGCGACTGCACGAGCCTGCGGGTCATCGGCGACCCCGTCTTCGGCCGCAACGTCCGCTGCGTCGGCGACGTGCTCATCGACGGCTACCGCCGGGTCCTCGACGACGCCGTGCTCGGCGAGCTGCCGACGCCCACGCCGGCGCCCGTCACGACGCCGGGCGACGTGCGCACGGTCGACGAGCACCTCAAGGCCATCCTCTCGACGCTCGAGCCGTCGCCGACCGAGTGGACGCCGCTCACCGAGGCCCTCGGCCTCGTCGTGGCCCGCGACGTCCGTGCCAAGGTCAACCTCCCGCACTTCGACAACTCCTCGATGGACGGGTATGCCGTCCGCGCCGAGTCGCTCGCGTCCGCCGGTACGTCCCCGGTGCGGTTGCGCATCGTCGGCGAGGTGGCCGCGGGGGCCCACCCGACCTTCACGGTCGGCGTGGGCGAGGCGGCCCGGATCATGACCGGCGCCCCGATCCCCGAGGGTGCCGACGCGGTCATCGCCGTCGAGGACACCGACGCGGCCGCGACGGGCGAGGTGGAGTGTCGCGTGGCGGTCTCGCCCGGCCGCTTCATCCGTCCACAGGGCGAGGACGTGTCGTCCGGCGAGGTCATCGTCTCGGCGGGCGAGGTCGTCGGCGCCCGCACCATCGCGCTGCTCGCGGCCTGCGGGCACGCCGAGGTCGAGGTCCACCGGAGGCCGCACGTCGTCGTGCTGTCGACCGGTGCCGAGCTCGTCGAGCCCGGAAAACCCTTGCAGCTAGGTCAGATCCACGACTCCAACTCGTCGATGCTCTGGGCCGCCGCGGTCGGCGCCGGTGCCTCCGCCGAGATCCGGGCTGCCGTCGGCGACTCGGACGAGGAACTGCTCGCCGTGCTCGACGAGGTCGTCGCCGAGGCCGATGTCGTCATCACGAGCGGTGGCGTCTCGATGGGCGCCTACGACGTCGTCAAGAGCGCCCTGCGCAACGAGGGCATCGACTTCGTCAAGGTCGCGATGCAGCCCGGCAAGCCCCAGGGCTACGGCCTGCTGACCGGACCCGGTGGCAAGCAGGTGCCGCTCTTCGCCCTGCCCGGCAACCCGGTGTCGTCGTTCGTGTCGTTCGAGGTCTTCGTGCGGCCGGCGCTGCGCCGGCTCATGCGCCTGGCCCCCGAGAAGCGCCGGCTGCGGCCGGCGACCCTCATCTCCGGCGTCGAGTCCTTCGGCGGCCGGCGCCAGTTCGGCCGTGCCGTGGTGTCACGGTCGGCCGAGGGCACGCTCGTCGCCGTCCCCGTGGCGGGCCAGGGCTCGCACTTCGTGGCCGACCTGTCCCGGGCCAACGCCCTGTTCGTCGTGCCCGAGGACGTGACCGAGCTCGTCGCCGGCGAGGTCGTCGACGTCCTCGTCCTCGACAAGGAGTCGTGATGAGCGACGAGATGCCCGAGGCGGCGGCTCCCGAGACGGCGCCGTCCGAGACGGTGCGGCCCGAGGGGCCGGCGTTGACGCACGTGCGGGCCGACGGCAGCGCCCACATGGTCGACGTGTCGGCCAAGGCCGTGACCGCGCGCGAGGCCAGCGCGGCCGGACGCGTGCTGCTCAGCGCCGACGCCGTCGCGGCGCTCCGCTCGGGGAAGGTCCCCAAGGGCGACGCCCTGGCGGTCGCCCGGATCGCGGGCATCCAGGCCGTCAAGCGCACACCCGAGCTCATCCCGCTCGCGCACCCGATCGCCGTGCACGGCGTCGAGGTCGACGTGACGGTGGCCGACGACGGCGCCGACATCACGGCGACGGTGCGCACCGCCGACCGCACGGGCATCGAGATGGAGGCCCTGACCGCTGTGTCGGTCGCCGCGCTCGCGCTCATCGACATGGTCAAGGCCGTCGACAAGCACGGCCGCATCACGGACGTGCGCGTCACGGCGAAGTCCGGTGGCCGGTCGGGGGACTGGCGTGAGTGAGGGCGTGGGTGAGGGCACGACCGAGGGCATGGCCGAGGGGCCGGGAGCGGGCCGTCGCGCGGTCGTCGTCACGTCCTCGACGCGGGCCGCCGCCGGCGTCTACGCCGACAGGTCCGGTCCCGTCATCGTCGAGCGGCTCCGCGCGTGGGGCTTCGAGGTGGGCGAGCCGGTCGTCGTGGCAGACGGTGACGAGTTCGGCCTGGCGCTGCGCGAGGTCCTCGCGAGCGAGCCCGAGCTCGTGCTGACGACGGGCGGCACCGGGCTCACCCCGACCGACGTGACGCCCGAGCAGACGGCCCCCCTGCTCGACCGGATCGTCCCCGGCGTCGCCGAGGCGATCCGCGCGGCGGGCGTCGCCAAGGGGGTCCCGACGGCGATGCTCTCGCGGGGTCTCGTCGGGCTCGCCGGGCGCACCCTCGTCGCCAACCTCCCGGGGTCGCGCGGCGGCGTGGCCGACGCGCTCGACGTGCTCGAGCCGGTCCTGGGTCACGCCCTCGACCAGATCCCCGGCAGTGACCACTGACGTGGTGGCACGGATCCGACTGCGGCACTGCGTGATCCGTCCTGGGTCGAGGTCGAGGGGAGCGGCCGCATGAGGATGCCGTGGCGCCCGCACCGGGACGGTCAGGCGCGCTGGCCCGTCGTCCTGCGTGACGGCTCGTCCGAGCCGCCGATCGTGCTGCGCCCCCTGCGTCTGGACGACGAGCGCGACTGGCAGCGCGTGCGGCGGGACAACGCGGCATACGTTCAGCCGTGGGAGCCGACCCTGCCGCCGGGCTCACCGGCCCGGGCGCCGGTCTCGTTCCGGCAGTTCGTGCGCGACCTCGACACCGAGGCGCGCGCCGACCGCGCCATGCCGTGGTGCATCGAGGTCGGCGGCCGCATCGTGGGCCAGGTCCACCTCTTCGGGATCGTCCGCGCGGCGCAGCAGTCCGGCGCCGCCGGCTACTGGCTCGACGAGTCCGTCACCGGGCAGGGCATCGCGACCCGAGCCCTCGCGATGGCGGTCGACCACGCGCTCGGCGCGGGTGGGCTGCACCGCGTCGAGGTCAACATCCGGCTCGACAACCTGCCCTCGCTGCGCGTCGTCGAGCGGCTCGGCCTGCGCGACGAGGGCGTGCGAGAGCGCTTCCTCCACATCGACGGCGCGTGGCGTGACCACCGGTCCTTCGCCGTCACGACCGAGGACCTGGCCGGCTCGACCCTCACGGCTCGCCTGTCACAGGTGTAACACCAGCCTCTTGCGCGACACGCCTCGAATGTGCGAGGCCGTTACCGAACCGCGTCCTACCGTGGGTCACGTGCCAGTCAGCAGCCTCATCTTCGTCGTCATCGTGGCGATCTGGGCTGCCTATCTCGTGCAGCACTGGGCCCGCCGGCGTGAGGACGCAGCCGCGACCCGGTCGGTCGAGGGCTTCTCCGAGGCCATGCGCGTCCTCGAGAAGCGACCCGCGCTGCCGACCGTCGCGCTGAGCACCCCCAGGCCGCACTCGTACGCCGTCAAGCCCGCCAACGCCGGCCGGCCCACGGTCGACGTGAAGCGGGCCGTCCCGGCCGGCACGTCGCGCCGCCACTCGCCGCTCGTCGCCCGGCGCTCCGACGAGCGGGTCCTCGCGACCTCGCTCGCCGCCTCGGGGGCGCCGTCGGACCCGAGCCACACCGACCACGACATCGCCCCCTACGCCGAGGTGGACCGCATGCCCGAGTCAGCGCGCCCGACGAGCCACGGAGCCGAGCGACGCCCCGCGCGTCCAACGGGTCCGGCGCCCGTCCGGGTGCCGCTGGCGCAGCGCCGCCTCCGAGCGGCGCTGCTTCTCGTCGCGGTCGCGTGGCTGCCGGTCTCCGTCGTGCTGACGGTCACCGACGTCCTCATGTGGATCTCGATCCCGTTCGCCGTGCTCACCGTCGCCGCCGTGCTCGTGTGGCTGCGGGCCGAGGCCCAGGCCGACCGCCTGCGCACCGGCTCCGACGCCGAGGGACGCGCGCACGGCCGCCGGCGCGGTCGTCGCCACGACGCGCGGGACGCGGCGCGCCACAAGCCGGTCCTCTCGAGCGACGACACGCAGATCATTCGCAGCACCGGCGTGGCGACGCCGTCGGAGGGCGTCGCGGTCGCGCGGGAGTCGCAGGTCGTCGTCGCCCAGCACGTCGAGCCCGGCGTCTTCGACGTCCAGGCGCCGGTCACCGGTGAGGTGCCGGTCGCCGTGGCTGCCGTCGAGCAGCCCGCCGAGGGCAGCTGGAGTCCCGTCCCCGTGCCGCGCCCGACCTACTCGCTCAAGGCCAAGGCCGAGCCGCGCTACACCGAGTCGGGCATCCCGGCCGACGTCTTCGACACCCCCGAGTTCGCCGACGAGGCCGAGGAGCTCGACGACCGGGCCCTCTTCGCCCGTCGCGCCGTCTCCCAGTAACACCGGCTCGCTCCCGGCTCGCTCCCGGCTCCCGTAGGCCGTCGGTGTGGGGGCCGCGGCGCGCAGACGGCTCGGGACTCGGACCGTCGGTCTGGGGACCGCGGCGCGCGGCGGGCCGGCCGGGCCTTGGTACGCGTCCGGCTGGGTCCGCGCTCACGAGCGGGACCCAGCCGGAGGGCATACGACCTCGGGGTCAGGCGTTGGCCGGGGCTCCGCCGTCGTCGGCCGACGCCGCCATCTCCCGGTCGAGCTCGCCCTCGGTCTCGTCGCTGAAGAGGTGCTTGCCCACGGCGTTGAGCACCGCTGCGAAGGGAACGGCGACGAGGGCGCCGACGATGCCGGCGATGATCGAGCCGGTCGCGATCGCGAGGATGACCGCGAGCGGGTGGACGCTGACGGCCTTGCCGAGCAGGAACGGCTGGAGCACGTGCGACTCGAGCTGCTGAACGCCGATGACGACGGCGAGCATGATGAGCGCGACGCCCGGGCCGTGCGCGACGAGCGCGAGCAGGACGGCGACGGCGCCCGAGAGCAGCGCTCCGACGATCGGGATGAACGCGAGGATGAAGACGAGGATGCCGATCGCGAAGGCGAAGGGGACCTTGAGGATCGCGGCGCCGACCGAGATGCCGACCGCGTCGACGAAGGCCACGATCATCGTCGCGCGCACGAACGCCGACAGCTGGTGCCACGCGATGATGCCCGAGGAGTTGACCCGGGGGCGGGTGGCTCGCGGGAAGAGCCGCACGATCCAGCTCCAGATGCGCGGTCCTTCGTAGAGGAAGAAGAAGAGCGAGAAGAGCGCGATGAACAGGCCGGCGACGAAGTGCGTCGCCGTGAGGCCGACCGACGTCGCGGTGTCGCCGAGGTTGCCCGACTCGCTCACCTTGTCGCGGATCGTGTTGAAGTACTCGTCGAACTGCGCGTCGGTGATGTGGAAGGTCGTGCGCACCCAGTCACGGATGCGCTCGAGACCGGTGGCGACCTGGCTCGTCAGGTCGGAGAAGCCGCTGCTGAACTGCGTGCCCACGAGCGTGAAGAGCGCCCCGATGAGCAGGATCGTGCCGAGCAGCGTGATGCCGGCGGCGGCTCCCGGCTTCATCCGGCGGTGCAGCCACGTCGCGACGGGCCGCAGCAGCGCGGTCAGGAGGATGGCGATCGCCACCGGCACGACGATCTCGGAGACCGAGCGCACCGCGAGCGAGAACAGGTAGATGGCGGCGCCGATGAGCAGCAGGCGCCACGCCCAGTCGCTCGCGACCCGGATGCCGGGTGGCACGGCCGCCGCGTCGATGCCGGGCAGGTCCGCGGTCTCGTCGCGGGTGTCGGTCTGCAGGGTGTCCCTGCCGTCGTGGGTGCGGACGGGCACGGTCGCGTCGGAGGGCGTGCCAGAGGGGTCGGCATGGTTGTCGGTCACGACCACACCGTATGCTGCCGCGCCGGCCTTCCGGGGGATCGCCCCTGCTCGGCGACGTCAGGACGATGCGCGCAGGTCCCGCACCACCGTCGTCACACCTGAGGCGTCCGTGAAGGTGACGTCGCCGAAGGTCACGTACGTGGTGTTGAGCTCACCCGGGGCGCGGTAGAACGAGCTGGTCGACGAGAGTGCGATGCCGAGCAGCGCGAGACAGTCCCCGTCCTCGGCCGCCACGTGGAGGTGCTCGGTGCGGAGGATGTCGCGGCCGTGCTCGATCCCGTGGTCACGCAACCGGATCGAGTCGGACTTCACGCGATCGTCGATGCTGTCGTTCGCCCAGCTCCAGAGCCAGGTCCCCGGCCGGTGGGCGTAGCTGCCGAGGAACTGGAAGGGCGCCGTCGCCACCCGGTCGGGCCAGGTGAACGTGATGAGCCCCGTCTCCTGGTCGAAGTCGTAGCGTTCGGCCGTGCCGAGGCCCCATTCGACGTTGGCCCGCGTGGCCCGCTGTGCGAGGTCGTTGCCGAGGTTGAGCAGGTCGTTGAGCTCGCCCTCGAGGGCCTCGGTGACGACCGGGTCCGTCTGGTGGGCCGCTGTCCTGCCGGAGGCCTCCGACAGGTCGCGTGCGGCTCGGTCCTCGCGTCGTCGTAGCCATGACATGAGCGCATCCTGCCAGCGCGGCGCTGCGATGCGTACGCTCGAGAGCATGGAATCTGACGCTTCTGCCGGCTCGCCCTCCCTCGCCGTCACCGGCTCGACCGGGTGGCTCGGTGGGCTCGTCGCCCGGGAGCTCGCCGACCGAGGCGTCGCCCAGAGGCTGCTCGTGCGTGACGTGTCGCGAGCGCCCGAGCTGTCGGGTTCCGTCGCGGCTCGGTGCAGCTACCGTGACGCAGATGCCGCGCGGGCCGCACTCGAGGGCGTCGAGACCCTCTTCATGGTCTCTGCCGCCGAGAACGAGGACCGCCTGGCCGAGCACCGGGCCTTCGTCGACGCGGCCGCGGCGGCCGGCGTGCGCCACGTCGTCTACGTCTCGTTCTTCGGGGCCGCTCCGGACGCGACGTTCACGCTCGCCCGTGACCACGCCGCCACCGAGGAGCACCTGCGCGCGTCCGGCATGGCGTGGACCTTCCTGCGCGACAACCTCTACCTCGAGTTCATGGACCACATGGTCGGCGAGGACGGCGTCGTCCGCGGTCCCGCAGGAGACGGCCGGGCGGCGGTGGTCTCGCACGACGACATCGCCCGCGTCGCGGTCACCGTCCTCGTCGACCCGGTGTCGCACGCCGGAGCGACCTACGACCTGACCGGTCCCGAGGCGCTGACCTTCACGGAGATGGCTGCGGTCATCAGCGAGGTCACCGGACGCGACGTGCGCTTCCACGACGAGACGGTCGAGGAGGCTTACGCGTCCCGCGCGGTCTACGGGGCACCGGACTGGCAGGTGGACGCGTGGGTGTCGACCTACACCGCCGTCGCCGCGGGCGAGCTCGACGGCGTCAGCCGCGACGTCGAGCGGCTGACGGGTCGCCGGCCGACCTCGCTGCGCGAGTACCTCGAGGCCCAGCGCCCGTCGAGCTGATCGCGGCATCCTGCGGGTGCCGGCACCACCTCGAGCTGCCGCCCGGCTGCGGGCGCCGCGAGCGTCAGCCGACGAGGTCGGCCGTCTGCCGGGCGATGGCGAGCTCCTCGTTCGTCGGCACCACGGCGACGACGACCTTGGCCCTCTCGGGTGAGATGACGCGAGCCTGCTGGGACCGGGCGGCGTTCTGCGCCCGGTCGACCGTGATCCCGAGCTCCTCGAGGCCCTCCGTGACGCCGGCCCGCAGCGAGATGCTGTTCTCCCCGACACCGGCCGTGAAGACGAGCACGTCGATGCCGCCGAGGATCGCGAGATAGGCGCCGACGTAGTGCTTGATCCGGTGGACGACGACGTCGAACGCGAGGCGGGCGTCGGCGTCGCCCGAGGCCAGCCGTTGCTCCAGCTGGCGGAAGTCGTTGACCCCGCTGAGTCCCAGCACCCCGGACCTCTTGTTGAGCACCGTGTCGATCTCGTCGAGCGACAGCCCCGCCTCCCGGGCGAGGTATGCGTGCAGCCCGGGGTCGACGTCACCGGAGCGGGTGCCCATGACGAGCCCCTGCAGCGGCGTCAGGCCCATCGACGTGTCGACGGCCCGTCCGCCCCGCACCGCGGACGCCGAGCAGCCGTTGCCGAGGTGCAGGATCACCTGACGCAGGTCACCGAGCGGACGGCCCAGCAGGTCGGCCGTTGCCTGCGCGACGTACTGGTGCGACGTGCCGTGGAAGCCGTAGCGGCGGATCGAGTGCTTCGCGGCGAGGTCGCGGGGCACGGCATACGTCGACGCCTCGGCGGGCAGGGACGAGAAGTATGCCGTGTCGAAGACGGCGACGTGGGGCACGTCGTAGCGCTCCCGCGCAGCCTCGATCCCGATGACGGCGGCCGGGTTGTGCAGTGGCGCAAGGGTGCTCAGCTCACGGATGCGGTCCAGGACGGCGTCGTCGATGACGACCGGCTCGGAGAAGTCGGGTCCGCCGTGGACGACGCGGTGACCGACGGCCCGCAGTGGCACCTCGTCGAGGTCGATGCCGTCGTGGCGCAGGCGCGTGCTCATCACCTCGAGCGCGGCCGAGTGGTCGGCCACGCCGCTTCCCGACTCACCGATCCGTTCGACGAGTCCTCGGGCCCGCACCTCACCCGTCTCGGGCAGGAGCAGCTGGTACTTCAGCGACGAGGACCCGGCGTTGAGGACGAGGACGGGCCGCTCGTTCGTGGAACCGCTCACCGGTGCTCTCCCTGCTGCTGCGAGGTGCCCTGCGCCTGGACGGCGGTGATGGCGACCGTGTTGACGATGTCGTCGACGAGCGCACCGCGGGAGAGGTCGTTGACCGGCTTGCGCAGGCCCTGGAGCACCGGGCCGACGGCGACGGCGTGCGCGCTGCGCTGCACGGCCTTGTACGTGTTGTTGCCGGTGTTGAGGTCGGGGAAGACGAAGACCGTCGCGTGACCGGCGACGTCGGAGTCGGGCATCTTGGCCCGACCGACGACGGGGTCGATGGCGGCGTCGTACTGGATCGGCCCGGCGAGCGCGAGGTCCGGCGCCCGCCGGGACACGAGATCCGTTGCGGCACGGACCTTCTCGACCTCGGCACCCGACCCGCTCGTGCCGGTCGAGTAGGAGAGCATCGCCACCCTCGGCTCGATCCCGAACTGCTGGGCGGTCTGCGCCGAGGAGATCGCGATGTCGGCGAGCTGCTCGGCGGTCGGGTCCGGGATCACCGCGCAGTCGCCGTAGACGAGGACCCGGTCGGCGAGGCACATGAGGAAGACGCTCGAGACCGTCTTGACGCCGTCGGCCGTCTTGACGAACTCGAGCGCCGGACGGATCGTGTGCGCCGTCGTGTTGACGGCGCCTGACACCATGCCGTCGGCGAGACCGAGGTGGACCATCATCGTGCCGAAGTAGGAGATGTCGGTGACAACCTCTCGGGCGCGCTCGACGGTCATGCCCTTGTGGGCCCGCGCGGCGGCATACTCCTGCGCGAAGCGCTCCACGAGGCCGGGGTCGGTGGGGGAGACGACCGCCGCGGTGTCGAGGTCGAGGCCCAGGGCCGACCCGCGGGCGCGCACCTTCGTCTCGTCGCCGAGCAGCGTCAGCTCGGCGACCCCGCGGCGCAGCAGCACGTCGGCCGCCTCGAGGATGCGGTCGTCCTGGCTCTCGGGGAGCACGATGTGCCTGCGGTCCGAACGGGCCCGCTCCATGAGCTGGAACTCGAACATCAGGGGCGTGCGCACCTCGGAGGCCGACACGTCGATGGCCGTCAGCAGCGCTGCCTGGTCGACGCTCTCGGAGAAGAGGCGGCGAGCCGTCTCGATCTTGTTGCGCGAGCCCTTGGTCATCGGGCCACGCACCTGCATGAGCCGCTCGGCCGTGCGGAAGGTCCCGTCGTCGGTGAGGGCGATCGGGAGGTCCTGCTGCACACCGGCCGACAGCCGCGCGATCGTCTCGGGGATCGGGTAGCCACCGGTGAGGATGATCCCGGCGAGCGTCGGGAAGGTGCCGGACTGGTGCGCGAGCATGAGGCCCGGGATGAGATCGGTGCGGTCGCTCGGCGCGATGACCGTGACGTCGGGCCCGAGGCGCGCGAGGACGTTGGGCAGGCTCATCGCGGCGACGACGAGGCCGAGGCTGTCGCGGTCCATCCACGACTCGCTGCCGAGGACGAGCCGCGCCCCGATCGCGTCGGCGAGCGCCCGGAAGCTCGGTGCCGAGAGCAGCGCGTTCTCGGGGATGGCGGCCGTGACGGGGAAGGGCAGCGTCGCCAGCACCTCACGGACCTTGTCGAGGTCGGCCGGGTCGACGCGGTTGGCGACGACGGCGACGGTCTGCGCGTGGTTGGCGCGCAGCTCGGTGATGGCGCTGTCGGCGGCGACGCGGATCTGGTCGGGCGTGCGGTCGCGGCCGTGCACCACGAGCACGACGGCCGAGCCGAGGTTGGCGGCGACCCGCGCGTTGAAGGACAGCTCGGTGCCGGTCGAGACGTCGGTGTAGTCGGAGCCGAGGACGATGACGACCTCGAACCGCGCGCTCAGCGCCCCGAACCGCTCGACGATGACGTGCAGCGCCTCGTCGGGGTCCTCGTGGGCCTGGGCGTACGTGACGCCCAGCGCCTCCTCGTAGGTCTGCTCGACACCGGGCTGGCTGACGAGCATCTCGACGATGTGGTCGACCTCGTCGTGGGGACCGGTGCCGCCGAGCGTCGTCAGCGGGCGGTAGACACCCACCGACCCGACCTCGCGCAGCAGGGCGTCGAGCAGTCCGAGGGCCACGGCGGACTTGCCCGTGAGGCCCTCGGGGGAGGCGACGTAGACGCTGCGGCTCACGCCACGAACCTAGCGGTCGCGGGGCTCGCGGCGCCGCACCTCGACCGTCGGTGGCTCCCGGAGCGACTGGCCGACGACGCAGTAGCGCTCGGTCGCGGTCGCGAGCCGTTGCAGGGTGGTGTCGTCGGCGTCCGTCGAGACCTCGGCGATGACCCGGGGGGACAGCACCCCGACCGGTGCCGTCCGGTTCACGCCGAGGGTGCCGCGCGCGTCGAACCGCGACTCGGCGCGGACCTCCACGTCGCGCAGGTCGACGCCGAACGCGACGGAGACGGCGTGGAGGGTCACCCCCGCGCACGCGACGAGGGCCTCCATGAGCATGTCACCGGAGCACGCGTCGGACCCGTCGCCGCCCGCCGCCGGGTGGAGCCCGGCGCGGACCGCCCCGGCCGCGGTGCGCACCTCGACCGTGACCGGCTCGCCGAAGACGGCGCTGGCCGACAGCAGGTGCACGGCCGAGGCCGGGTCCTCGCGGTAGCGGGCCTTGAGCGGCTCCTGCGCGGCGCGCAGCTCGTCGCGGTTCACGCCGCCTCACCCGGGTGGTGCTCGGTCATGGCTGTCTCCCGTCGTCCGACGACTCTCGTGACGACACCGTATGCCGGGTGGCCGGCTGCCGGGCGGACGCGTCGACCGGCGACGCGTCGACCGGCGTGCGCCGGTTCAGGCGACCGTGGACAGACCGAGCCGCCGGACGAGGCGCACGGCGTCGTGCGGCGCGTGACCCCGGGCGTCGTTGTCGAAGTAGACGTGGACGTCGTGGCCCTCGTCGAGCCAGTCCCGGCACGTGCCGGCCCAGCGGTCGAGCGAAGCGTCCGTGTAGCCGCTCGCGTAGAGCTCGCCCTCGCCGTGCAGCCGCACGTAGCGGAAGTCGCTCGTCGCGTCGCGCATCACCGGCCAGCGGCCCGCGCTGTCGGCGACGACGAGCGCCACGCCGTGCTCGGCACAGAGGGCGCGCGCCTCGTCGGACTCGAAGCTCTCGTGACGAGGCTCGAGGGCGTGGCGCACCGGCGCCTCGACGTCGCACGTCGTCAGCACCCGGTCCTCGGCGAGCTTGTCGTCGTGGCCGGCCGCGAGCCGGGCGGCCTCGCCCGTCGAGCGTGGGAGCAGCTCGAAGAACCGGGCCAGGCGCTCCCGGTCGAAGGACAGACGTTCCGGGAGCTGCCAGAGGACCGGCCCGAGCTGGGGGCCGAGGGCGAGGACCCCGCTCGCGAAGAAGTTCGCGAGCGGGGTCTCGACGTCGCGGAGGGACTTCATGTGGGTGATGAACCGTCCACCCTTGACGGCGAGCACGACGTCGGCGGGCACGGCCGCCCGCCACGCGGCATACGAGCTCGGACGCTGGAGGGAGTAGAAGGACCCGTTCACCTCGATCGACGTCATCCGCTCGGCGGCATACGTCAGCTCGAGCCGCTGGGGGAGACCCTTCGGGTAGAAGTCGCCGCGCCACGACGGGTAGCGCCACCCGGAGACGCCGATCCATGCGTGAGGCATGCCCGTCCCTTACCCACGAGGCGTCCGCGGGCGCCCGAGATCAACGCACGTCGACGTAGGACACCTCGACGGCGTTGTTCCCGTAGCCGAGCCGGTTCCACGGCGGGACGTCCGGCTGCTCGTTGCCCGCCGCGTCGGTGGCCCTGGCGCGGATGCTGTACCGCCCCGGCTCGGTGACCTCCCACTCGTAGGACCAGCCCTGCCACTGGTGCGGGCCCCGGGGAGCCTCGACCACCGCCGGGCTCCAGGCGCCCTCGCCGGTGAAGCTCAGGTCGACGTTCGTCACCGGGCCCGTGCCCGACCAGGCCTTCCCGCGGATCACGTGGGTGCCCGGCGTGAGGACGGCTCCCGGTGCCGGGTCGGTGATGCGGGCGCGGACGCGCATCGTCGTCACCCGCTCGTGGGGACGATCCGGCCACTCGTAGACGTAGTGCCCGGTCTGGAACTCGCCCTCGAACGGCTCGGTCACGACGTCGATCCGCTTGAGCCACTTGACCGAGGCCACCGCGAACCAGCCCGGCACGACGATCCGGAAGGGCGCCCCGTGGTCGGGACCGAGCGGGCGACCGTTCATCTCGTAGGCGATGAGGATCTCCGCCGCCGGGTCGAGGGCGTGCTCGGGGGTCAGCGACCGGACGAAGGTCAGGTCGGACTTCACGGTCTGGGCGAGCACCGGGTTGAGGAGGTAGGAGCCGCTGTCGGCGCCCTCGAACCGAACCTCCACGCCGTCAGGCGCAGGCTGCGCCTGCTCGAGCACGTCGCGCAACCACGTGCCCGTCCACACGGCGGTGGAGACGGCATACGCCCCCCACGGCTCCCCGGCCGGGAGTGGCCTCGTCTCGAGCCTGCCGTTCCCCGCGCACTCGAGCGTCACGGCCCTCTCGACGGACGGCATGGCGCGCAGGTCGTCCAGCGTGAGCGTCGTGGGAGAGCCCACGGCACCACCGATCTCGAGCGTGCCGTCGTGCTCCGGCAGCGCGAAGTTGCTGCGCACGTAGTGCTGTTCCGTCGGAGTGGTGTCGCCGGTCAGCCCTTCGGGTGGCGCCTCGGCGTTGAACGGGTGTTCATGGATCATCGTCAGCGCGGAACGGGCTCGTCGGAGAGTGTCGTCAGCCAGCATGGTGGGCTCCTCGTGGATCGGGGTGTCGATCAGGGGTGTCGAGCAGGGGTGTCGAGCAGGGGTGTCGAGCAGGGGTGCCGATCGGGGCGGCGTTCAGTAGTCCGAGTCCTGGAAGTCGGGGTCCCGGTTCTCGTTGAAGGCCCCGATCCCCTCGACCCGGTCGGGGTGCACGGCGGAGCGCCAGTGGGCCTCCATCATGATCGCGACGGCCTGCTCGATCGGCTGTCCCTCACCCAGGTGAACGGCACGTTTGACGGCCTGGACGGCGGTGGGCGAGTTGCTCGCGATCTTCTCGGCGATGCCCATGGCCGAGGGCATGAGCTCCGCCGGCGGGTGCACCTCGTTGACCATCCCGATCCGGTGGGCCTCCTGTGCTGTGATCGGGTCTCCGGTCATGAGCATCTGCAGCGCCCGTCCCCGTGGCAGGAGGCGGGGGAGGAGGGCCGGCGAGCCGCCTCCGGCCGAGAGCCCGATCATGGCCTCGGGCTGTCCGAAGGTCGCGTTCTCCGACGCGATGATGAAGTCCGTGCTCTGGGCGATCTCGGACCCGCCGCCGTACGCGATCCCGTTGACCACGGCGAAGATCGGCTTGCGGAGCTGTCGGAGGGTGTAGAGCGTGCGGTCGAAGTCCTGGCGCTGCCGCAGCCACTGCTCCTTCGTCATGCTCCTTCGCTGGCGCAGGTCGCTGCCGACGGAGAACGCGCGCTCACCGGCGCCGGTGATCATGGCGACGCGGATGGAGGGTCGCACGGCGATCGTCTCGAGCACCTCGGTCAGGCGAGCGCCCATCTCGGTCGTGATGGCGTTGTCGGCGAGTGGCCTGTTCAGGGTGATCAGCGCGATGCGGTCCCCCGCCAGGTACTCGACCAGCACGGAGGGCTCCGACGCGTCCTCGTCGGGGGGAGGGGGCGCGAAGTCAAGGGCCTTCCAGCGGTCGGTGCCGGTCGTGTCGGACATGCGCTCTCCTCGGGTGTGTGCTCGGACGTCAGGTGAGCTCGGCCAGCCACCGCAGCGCTCGCAGCCCCGGGGCGAAGCAGTACTCCCCGCCCCTGGTGACCACGAAGGGCGGCACGTCCGGCAACCGTCGACGGATGGGGTGCTGCGGGATGGTGAAGGTGCCCGACCCGTCCGTCGCGCCGACGAGAGGGTCCTTCTCGGCGGGCGCGCCGATGAAGATCCCGTCGTTGAGCCACTGGGTCTTCACGAACTCGAACTGGCGCTTCAGGTGGGCTCCGGCGAAGACGAAGATGATGCCCCGGTCCTCGCCGTCGTCCTCGAGGACTCCGTCGGGCAGCATCGGGCCGTAGCTCGTTCCCCGGCGGATCATGCGGTGCAGTCGCACGTCGACGCTCATCTCGTGGTCGAGGGAGTCCCTCGGGTTCGCGCGCCGAGCATGGGCTCCGGCAGGGCACTTGAACCCTCGCAGGTCCGAGGTGTAGCCGAAGTCGTTGTTGCGCGTCGGGTCGCCGCCGAGCTCGGGGTCGTCCTCGTCGGGGGAGAGGACGAGCGGCGCGCCGCTCTGCCATCGCCCGACCATCTTGGCCCCCAGCAGGGCCTCCTCCTCCCGCGTCCTCGCCTTGTCGCGCAGGTAGCGTCGGTACGCGGCAACGCGGGTGTGCAGCTTCCTGAAGACGACGTAGGTGCCGTTGCGACCGAGGACGTCGGGGGTCGGCATCGGGGCCACGCCGCCGGTCTCGTCCGTGTAGCCGAGGATGAACTCGCCTGCCTTGATGGGCGGCTCGCCGCGGTTCGTCGGTGTTCCCAGCCCTTCCACCGCGGGCTGACCGATCCCGTCCTTGAAGCCGAACGACGTGCGTCCGGTGGGGAGCTGGTAGCAGTCCTGGCGCCAGATGACCTCGACGCCCGGGATCTCCTCGTGCGCGTGGCGGGCCCGGGCGACCACTGACTCGAGGTCGGCGGCATCGGGGGCGAGCGCCGCCAGGGCGATGTGCACGTCTCGGGTGCCCAGCGGGTGCTCCCAGTGCTCGGGGCTGCTGGCGCCCACGTCACCGAGCTCCTCGGCCCGCGCCGCCATGCCCTGCCGGAACTCGGGGGCGAAGCTGTCCAGCGACTCCTGCGGGACCCCGAGCACCTTGAGGCCTTCGTAGGTGAAGGCCACGGTCAACCAGGCGCCGGACCGCGGTTCGGTGGATGACGGGCCCGGCTCGAGGAGCGGGAGCAGCCGCCGGATGAGCTCTCTCCCGTCGGCGGGCTCGTGGATCCGGAGGAGGAGGTAGGTGCCGACGTACGGCGAGGGTCGCTCGTAGAGAGCGCCGCCCTGGATGTCGTCGATCTCGAGGGGCCCGGTGGGCCGTGCGGCCGTCTCGGCGGTTCCGGCATCCTCGGTGAGGGGCTGGCTCGGGGTCGGCGTCGGCGAGCTCATGGCCCGACCTAGATGTGGGCCGGGGGCACGGGTGGCTCCGGGTTCGGGTCGGCCAGGTACGGGAACGTCGTCGTGGCCGGCCTGGTCGCCGCATCGACGCCGTCGCTGATGACCGGCCCACGGCCGGCGTTGACGAGCAGGGTGAAGATGGTGTCCATCACGTCGTCGTTGAGGGTGCGCCCACCGCACGTGCGGTGCGACTGCCCGTTCAGCAGCGCCCGCTCGATCTCGAAGAACGTGCCGTGCTCGGCATACGGCTTGCTGACGTCGACGACGAGGAAGTCGTCGAGCATGACGCCACGGAGGGCATGCGCTCCGCTCTCGTCGACCGACCAGTCAGCCTTGCCGTCGAGGCCGTCCCAGAAGGCGAGGTTGGCATCCAGCCGAGCCCGGTAGGCGCCCTTGTAGCCCTCGGCGAGGTGGAACCCGTCCTCCATGTTGTAGAGGTCGCGGATCTCGAGGTCGCGGTTCACCGGGTCGAACTGCTTCGGTGCGAGCATGAGGTTCTTGACCTCGGGTCGGCCGACCCTCTCGATGCGGACGTTGAGGCGGCCGCGGGTGAGGGTCTCCGCGACGACGCCCACCAGAGCGACGTCGGCGCCGAGAAGGGCTGCGACGTCGAGCTCGACGACGATGCTGAGGACGTTCTTGCCGTCCAGGAAGATGGTTCCGGGCCGGGCGAAGCTGAGCTCTCCGGTGGCGATGGTCTTCAACGCGGCAGGCGCATCCATGAAGAACGGGTCCCAGCGCAGGCCGGCGAAGACGCGCAAGGGGTCGGTGGAGCCGCCACTGCGCTCGCCGGCGCGGAACGAGTGGCTGATGCCCGTCGAGGAGTGCACCACTCCGTCCTGACCGTGTGGGTCGTCCGCGTCCGGCTCGTCGAAGACGACGTCGACCGTGACCTCGCGCTCGTCGATGTCGAACAGTCGCTGTCCGGCGCCGTCTCGTGGGACGAGCTGCCGGAGGCGGAAGCGGTAGAGGAGCCCGTCCGAGAACCGGTCGTCGGGCTGGGCGAAGGGCAGCGTGTTCATGACGAGGACCAGCCGGCCGGGCCGCTGCGGGCTGGGAAAGGCGTACACGTCCGTGATGTCCGCGATGGGCTCGGCCAGCGCGCGCGGGCCGGAGATGTGGTCAGACATGGGTACGCTCCCGGCCAGGCTGTCGACTAGTCCGCGGCCACGTCGAGCAGCGGTCGCAGTGCTGGGTGCTGCAACGCCTCTGCGGCCTCGGGATCGTCGAGAACCTCCTGGAACGCGTCGTTGACCGTGAGGGCCTTCCGGATCTCCTTCACCGTGCCGCCGTAGTTGCGGGAGTAGCCACCGGCGGTCTGCTGGGCACTCAGGATGAAGTCCTTGACCGCCTGCAACGACGGGAGGCCCTCGTAGCCCACGACGTGCTGGAAGATCGAGTCGAACAGCTTGAGCGGCTTCGACGCGAAGTCCTCCATGTACGCGTCCCAGGGGCCGTCGAAGCTCGTGGCGAAGAGCAGCCGCGTGTCGTCGTCGAAGGGGACGAAGCGTGCTTCGTGGATCGAGGCGATCGGCAGGTCGTAGTCACCAGGTCGGTAGCCGGGCGCGTCCTGCAGGTCCCGCAGGGCCTGACGGAGAGCCTCGGCGTGTCCCGGCCTCACGTGGAAGAAGAGGCTGAACTCGCTGGTGGGACCGACGCTGACGCCCGGCCGAGAGCTTGCGTCGGAACCCATCGCTGCTGCCTCCCTGTCGTGTGGTGTGCGGCGGACGTCGGGCTGCCCCGAGCGGACTGTGTCATCCGGTCCACGCGCCGCTCGGGGCCCCACGTGAGCCCTCCCACCACGTCCCACGGTCACGGTTTCGCCCGGGGTGAACATCACCCCAAAAGGATGAAAGACCTCGCGGGCGACGGCATCGGACACCGCCACGGCGTGGACGTGAGGTCGTGGACGGGGCCCGGGGCCGGCCGTCGCGGCCGGAAATCGTCGGGACGGTTCACCCTCAGCGGCTGAGGCACCATCACGACGCCGTGGGCAGGCTGGGGTCAACGGCGCACGTCAGCGCCCTGATCACCGCCACACCGCACCGAGGGGACTGACATGGACAACATCACGACCAACTTCTGGGACGTCCTGCTGTGGAGCTTCTGGTTCTTCATCTGGATCGCCGCGATCACCGTGTGGTTCCGGTGCATCTTCGACCTCTTCCGCGACCGCGAGCTCAGCGGCTGGGGCAAGGCGGGGTGGGCCGTCCTGCTCATCCTCGTGCCCTGGCTCGGCGCCCTCATCTACCTCATCGCCCGCGGCCGCAGCATGACCGAGCGGCAGATCGCGGAGATGGCCCAGATGAAGGCCCAGCAGGACGAGTACATCCGCCAGGCTGCCGGCTCGCAGGCCACCGAGAGCCCTGCGGCGCAGATCGCCAGCGCCAAGGGACTGTTCGACTCCGGGACCATCACCCAGGACGAGTTCGACGCGCTCAAGGCCAAGGCGCTGGCCTGACGGGAGAGGGCCGAAATGCCGCCGCTGCCCGGCCCGTCCGACACCTGCGACCGCACGGACGTCGCCGGCCGAGAAGCCGGCGCGGGTCGCTGGGGTCGGGCCCGCGCCGGGGGGTGCGCGGTGGCGTTGGTCCTGGCCCTCGGTGCCTGCAGCAACGAGACGGCACTGCCCGACGCGCGGGTGTCCGTCAAGGAGCAGGCACTCGCGCAGGCCCGGACGGACGCCGCGGCCGCATCGGCGCACTTCTGCACCACCGCGGCTGACTACGTCACGGCCGTCGACCGCTACGGGGACGTGCTGACGGCGACGGCCCCGACGGTCGGGGACGTCCAGACGGCAGGTGCCGACCTCGAGCAGCCTCGCGCGGACGCGACCGCGGCCGCCACGGCCGCGGTCGACGCCCAGGCTGCGGTGGTGACGGCGGAGCAGGAGCTGGCAGCCGCCCGGGCAGCTGCGGCCTCGGCGAACACCACCGCCGGATCCTCGACGAGCTCCACGACGCCGGCGACGAGCCAGAGTCCGGCGCCCACGGTGCCGCCGACCACGGTGAACCGGGTCAAGCAGGCCGACACCGAGTTCACGGCGGCTCAGGAAGGCCTCTCGGCCCAGACGCCCCTGCGCCAGGCCGCCCAGCAGTTCAACGCCGCCGCGGTGGCGCTCGAGATGTCGTGGCTGGCCCTGTTCGCCGACGCCGGCTGCCTCACCGACGAGGCGGAGAAGTCCGCCCAGAAGGCCGTGCACGACTACACGGCGACACTGCAGAAGTCCCTCAAGGACGCCGGGTACTTCTCCGGCACGGTCGACGGCGTCTACGGTCCGTCGACGGTCGACGCGGTGCAGGCGCTCCAGAAGGCCCACGGCCTCCCGGTCACCGGCACCGTCGACAAGGCGACGCAGGAGGCACTCTCGTCCGACCTGCAGGCCAAGGGCGGTGCAGCCGCGCAGGAGGAGCTCGCGTCGACAGCAGCCGTGCAGCAGACCCTCAAGCTCGCCGGCTTCTGGGACGGCCCCGTCGACGGGCGGTGGACGCCTGCCCTGACGGAGGCGCTCGAGGAGTTCCAGACCGAGCTCGACGTCCCTGCCACCGGGACGGTCGACGCCGCCACGGTCGCCGCGCTCGAGAAGGCCATCGCCGAGGCCGGCACGCCGACGCCCTCACCGAGTCCCTCGCGGTCAGCCACGCCGCCGGCGCCGGAGCCGTCCACGTCGACACCGAAGGCGTCCACGACGTCCTAGTGGCGGTGCTTTCCCGGCACCGGGCGCCGCCGATCCACCACGATCCACGCGGTGCCTGTCGATTGTGTATGCCGGTCGGCGTGGTGTTATCGTTCCTTCGCACCAAGGGGCTGTGGCGCAGTTGGTAGCGCGTCTCGTTCGCAATGAGAAGGTCAGGGGTTCGAATCCCCTCAGCTCCACAACAGAAGAAGGACCCGGCACGCTTTTCGCCGGGTCCTTCTTCATGTTCTGGATATGTATGGGGGGGATTCGGGAGAAGCCGGAGCGAAGCGGAGGCGACGGCTCCCCTCAGCTCCACAACAGAAGAAGGACCCGGCACGCTTTTCGCCGGGTCCTTCTTCATGTTTCTGGAGCGTCGACGCCCGCGGCTCAGCGCCCGGCGTCGACCCGGGGGCGTTCGGCTGCCCCGACGGCCTGCTCGCGGTCGAGGTAGGTGTCGCGTCCGTTGCCGAGGCAGAGGACGTAGACGACGAGCGAGGCGGCGATGACGACGGTGACGTACAGCGCGAACGTGCCGACCGCGTCGTTCTTCTTGGCAGCCTCGTAGAGCAGGGGAGCGGTGCCGCCGAAGGCCGAGTTCGCGACGGCGTAGCCGAAGCCGACACCGAGGGCTCGGATGTGCGCGGGGAAGAGCCCGGCCTTCACGACGGCGTTGATCGACGTGTAGCCGGTGAGCACGACGTAGGCCGCCACGAGCATCCCGAAGCTGGCCCAGGGGTTGGTCACCGACGGCAGCGTGGTGATGAAGAGGTAGCTGAACAGGGTGCCGCCGACGCCGAAGAAGAGCAGCAGCGCCTTGCGGCCCACCCGGTCGCTGACGGCCCCGCCGATGGGCTGCAGGAGCATGAGCACGACGAGCGCGGCGAGGTTGACCCACGTGGCGGTCATGCCCTGGTCGGCGTACGCGGCCTTGACGGTCGTCGGCCCGTTGACGCTGTAGGTGTAGAAGGCGAGGGTTCCGCCGACCGTGACGAGGAAGCAGACGGCGAGCTCCTTGGGGTAGCGGCGCAGCAGCTCGCCCATCGAGCCGGACCGGCGCGCGTCCTCGCCGGCCGCGACCTGCAGCGACTCGTCCATCGAGGAGCGCAGCCACAGCACGACGACGGCGGCGACGGCGCCGAAGGCGAAGGCGATCCGCCACCCGTACTGGCTGATCTGCTCGTCGGTGAGGACCGACTGCTGGAGCAGCAGCATGCACTGGGCGAGGACGTGGCCGCCGACGAGGGTGACGTACTGGAAGGAGGAGAAGAAGCCGCGGCGCTCCGGCGTGGCCGCCTCGGACATGTACGTCGCGGACGTGCCGTACTCGCCGCCGGTCGCGAAGCCCTGGACGAGGCGGCAGAGCACGAGCACGACGACGGCCCAGCCGCCGATCGTCGCCGCGGTCGGGGCGAGGGCGATGGCCAGCGACGCGAGGGCCATGACGCTGACGCTCGTGACGAGGGCGGGGCGCCGACCGTGGCGGTCGGCGAAGCGGCCGAAGAACCACGACCCGATCGGTCGCATGAGGAAGGTGACGGCGAAGATCGCCATCGTGTAGATGCCGGCGTTGGGCTCGTCACCGCCGAAGAAGTGCTCCTCGAAGTACTTGGCGAAGACGGTGTAGACGTACACGTCGTACCACTCGACGAGGTTGCCGAGGGACCCCCGGACCGTGTTGAGCACGGCGCGACGCGTCGACGTCGGCCGTTGGGTCGTTGCCACCGGGGTGTCCATCAGGGCTCTCCTCGAGGTCGTTCGGCGCGTCTGCGCACCGGATCGACCATCGACGCTAGGGGCCCGAGGGGCGGGTGTCGCGCTGGGAGCGTCGTCTTGACCAAGACTTTGCGTCCCGAGGGCGGGTCAGACCCAGCTGGGGAACCACATCCGGGCCTGCCACTCCGAGAGCGGGATGACGTCGGCGACGTAGATCGGGTGGAAGAACGCGAAGAGACCGATCGTGACGAGCACGAAGGCGCCCATGACGCCGTATCCGATGCGGCGCCGGAGCAGCGACGACTCACGGCCGCCGATGACGAGCCCGAGGACGTACACGCAGGCGAGCACGACCCACGGCACGAACGCGACCTCGTAGAACGAGTAGATCGTCCGGTTGCCGAGGAAGAACCACGGCAGGTAGCCGGCGAAGAGCCCGCAGAGGATCGCACCGGCACGCCAGTCGCGGCGCAGCGCCCACATGAAGAGCAGCACGAAGATCGCGAGCGTCGCGCCCCACCAGATCGAGACGGTGCCGATCGAGGTGATCGCCTTGCTGCACTGCTCCACGACGCACCCGTCGGCGCCCTTCTTCGGTCCTTCGTAGAAGAACGACGTGGGGCGCCCCTGGATGAGCCAGGACCACGGGTTGGTCTGGTACGGGTGCGAGCTCGTGATCGCCTGCGTCGAGGCGTACATCTGCTGGTGGTAGGCCCACAGCGAGCGCCACCAGTCGGGCAGCCAGCCGTGGTCGGTGTCGGGGTTGTTCTGCGCCCACGTGCGGAACGAGCCGCCCTTGGTGAGGATCCAGCCGGTCCAGCTCGCGACGTACGTGACGACGGCGGTGACGACGAGCTGCACGAACGCGTACGGCCCGTCCTTGACGATGCCGCCGGCCGACCAGCCGCGCACGCCTGCGGCGCGGCGGGCCCCGAGGTCCCAGAGGACGGTGAGGAGCCCGAAGAAGACGAGGAAGTAGAGGCCCGACCACTTCACCCCGGCCGAGAGGCCGAGCATGATGCCGGCGACCCAGCGCCAGGGTCGCCAGCCGAGCCACGGTCCCATCCACGACGTCGCGGCCCGGGCGCGGTCACCGACCTTCCGGGCCAGCACCTCGCGCGCCTTGTCGCGGTCGATGAGCAGGGCGCCGAAGGCGGCGAGCCCGAAGAACATGACGAAGATGTCGAGCAGCCCGGTGCGCGAGTGGACGAAGTGGTGGCCCTCGAAGGCGAGGAGCGCGGCTGCGACGGTGCCGAGCAGGTCGGAGCGGAAGAGCCGGCGCGCGATCCGGCCGAGCATGAAGATCGAGATGGTGCCGGCGAGCGCGACGGCGAAGCGCCAGCCGAAGGAGTTGAGGATCCCGAACGGCGCCTCGCCCCAGCCGATGAGCCACTTGCCGACGGGCGGGTGGACGACGAAGTCGCCCTCGGTGCCGTAGACCATCGGGTCGTTGGCGGTGAAGTGCTGGTCGACCTGGTTGGCCTGCTGCAGCACGTCGTCGTTCTTCATCTCGAACCAGAACAGGACCATCGACCAGCCCTGCTTGACGTAGTACGTCTCGTCGAAGATCAGCTGGTGCGGCGCGCCGACGTGCCAGAAGCGCATGATGCCGCCGACGAGCATGAAGAAGAGCGGTCCGGCCCAGCCGAGCCAGGCGACGCGGCCCGCGGTGCGGCGGGTCAGCCGGAAGTCGTCGGCCGGGTCCCCGAGCAGGCGAGCGCGCACCTGTCTGGCCGAGTTCATGGGCGACATCGTATGCAGTGTGGCTGGGTGGGCCGTGCAGCGCTCCGGCGGCGGCCCGTGGGGCCCGTCAGATCGAGACCCCGCGCGCCTGCAGCACGGAGTAGCCGACGAAGGCCACCGTGTCGAGCACCGCGTGGCAGACGACGAGCGGCATGACGCGCCGGGTGCGCACGAAGACGAGACCGAGCACGAGGCCCATGACGATGTTGCCGGCGAAGCCGCCGAAGCCCTGGTAGAGGTGGTAGCTGCCGCGGATCACGGCCGACAGCCCGATGATGAGCGGCCACGACCACCCGGTCTGGCGCCACCTCGTGAAGAGGTAGCCGACCATGACGACCTCCTCGATGAGGGCGTTCTCGACGGCCGCGAGGACGAGCACGGGTGCCGACCACCACACCGCCTCGAGGTTGGCCGCCGAGACCTGGGTGTTGATGCCGATCGCCTTGGCGAGGAAGTAGAAGCCGAGCCCCGGGATGCCGATGACGGCGGCGAGGCCCAGGCCGCGGAGCAGGTCACGGCCGGGCTCACGTCGGTCGAGGCCGACGAAGTGGCCGGCGCGCACGTCGACCGCAGGCCTGCGGACGTGGTTCAGCAGGTAGAGCGCGAGGGCCACGGCGACGAGCGGCAGGACGATGCCCGCGAGCTGGTAGGCGAGGTCGAGCCAGGGACGCCCGGGCGTGGCCGACTGGTTCATCGCCGTCGTCTGCTGCGACAGCGGCACCGGGCGGGTCAGCTTCTCGATGATGCTGAGCACGGCGTAGACCGCCGACGACCCGAGGCTGACCCCGAGGACGAGGACCGTCTCCCACCGGAGGTCCCGCCTCGCGGCCGGGTCGGTGACGGGCGACGGGTCGCGTGGTGACGGCCGGGACAGGAACCGCGCGAGGGCGCTGCCGCCCGTGGAGGGGGCCTCGGTCGCAGCCGCGCCGGCGTCGCTCGACATGGCGTCACTGTAGCCGCGCGGCCGACTCGGCCCGCGGGGGTGACGCCCGCCGTAGTGTCGTTGCATGTCGTTGCTGACGGGCTGGGCGCGCGGGGAGTTCGCCGCGGACGGCTTCGCCTACCCCGTCTACGAGCGCGGCGAGGGGCCGGGGATCGTCGTCGTCCACGAGAGCCCGGGCCTGACCCCGGAGGTCATCGAGCTCGGTGACGAGCTCGTCGAGGACGGCTTCACGGTGACGATGCCGCACCTGTTCGGCTCGTCGCACGCACCGCCGCACACCTGGGAGGCGCTGCGAGTCGTCCCGCGCCTCTGTGTCACTCGCGAGTTCACGATGTTCGTGACCGGCCGTACCGCCCCCCTCGCCGGGTGGCTGCGTGCCCTCGCGCGGGACCTGCACGCCCGCGCGGGCGGCCCCGGCGTGGGGGCGATCGGGATGTGCGTCACCGGCGGTTTCGCGCTCGCGATGATGGTCGACCCCGTCGTGGTCGCACCCGTCGTCGCCCAGCCGGCGACACCGCTGCCGCTCGGACGGCGGCGTGCCGCGGACATCAACCTCGCGCCCGCTGACCTCGAGGCGGTGCGGCGTCGCGTCGCCCAGGGGTGCCCCGTGCTCGGCGTCCGGTACCGCGGTGACTGGGCCACGGGGACGCGGTTCGAGACATTGCGTCGTGAGCTCGGCGACGGCTTCATCGCCGTGGAGCTCGACGGCCACGACCACGCGACGCTCACGGACCACAAGCACCCTGAGGCCGTCACCGCCGTCCGTGGGTTCTTCCGGACGCGTCTCCTTCCGCCGGACTGACCTGAGTCCAGGACGAAACTGGTTGGCGCACAAGGTCGGTGACGGCATACGGTCTCGGCATGTCCTCCGCCCTCCGCGTCGTCCTGCGCTCCCGACTGACGGCGGCGATGCGCGAGCGCGACCGCGCTGCAGTGAGTGTGCTGCGCAGTGCCGTCGCCGCGATCGAGAACGCCGAGGCCGTCCCGCCCGACGTGGGCAGCGCCGTCACGACGTCTGCGGACGTCGCTGGCGCTGCCGTCGGGCTCGGGGTGACGGAGGCGGAGCGGCGCCGGCTCGACGACGCCACCGAGCGCTCCATCGTCGTCGCCGAGGTGCGCTCGCTCGCCGAGGCCGAGGTGGCGTATGCCGCCGCGGGCCAGCCGGATCGGGCGCGGGACGCGGCGGCGGGGGCCGCACTCCTGAGCGCCGTTCTCGACGAGGTGGGTGGCGTCGCGGGCTGAGGCCCGTCGTCCACAGGACCGGTGCACAAGCTGTGCACCGACGCGTCCGTCCGGTGGAGAAGCGCCCCCGTGCTGTGGACGACACGCCGTCCGCCTGTGGAGGGCGGAAATGTTTGGTGAAAGCCCTTGCGGACCTCCTCGGGGCGGGATAGAAATCTCTCACGCCCTCCCCTCGGGGAGAGCGGGACAACTCGGAGACGAGGGTCCACACGGTGGGGCAACCCACTGCGGCAGCCGGGTGACGAGGCGGCCGGGACCGGAGACGACGAGACGTCGATCGGGAGCGTCACCATCGACCGATCAACCAGAAGGGCCCTTGAGACTCATACTCCCAAGGGCCCTTCGCCTTTGTCCTGCAAGCGTTCTCGCTGTCAGACCTCGGCCGTCGCCGACGGACGCCAGGGCGTGAGCCACGGGGTCTCGGGCCATCCCTCGCGTGCGGCCACGAGCTCGTACGTCGTCGCGCCGTCGATCGACTCGCGGACGATGTCGGCGTGCCCGGCGTGACGGGCGAGCTCCTCGACGAGGTGCATGGCGACCCAGCGCACCGACCACGCCTCGACGTCGCGGGGGAACCACGGGGCGTCGCGCGGCACGGGCACCGCGGCGCCGAGGTCGGCGCGACGCAGCACCTCGCGGGTCACGTCCCCCTGGGCTGCGAGAGCGGCCAGGAGGGACTCGAGGGTGTCGCCGTCGGTGACGCGGAAGTCGTCTCCCCAGGCGGTGGCCTGCTCTTCGAGGGACTGCTCCGGCGGAGCGGGTGCCTCTGGAGCGGCGGCCATCCGTTCGGTCCAGCCGCGCTCGCAAGTGGTGACGTGCTTGACGAGTCCGCCGATGCTGAGGGTGCCGGCGGTCGGTGCGAGGCGGATCTGCTCCTCGGTGAGGCCGTAGGCGACGGTGGCGAAGGCGTCGCGCTGCTGGTCGAGGTAGGCGATGAGGCTCTCGCGCTCGTCGGCGACGGGTGGCACGTGTGCGGGCATGAGTCGTTGCTCCTGTCAGTCGTTGCGGTGGGCGTAGAGGTCACGGAGCAGGGCGATCTCGGCGCCGTGGTGGATGACCTCGCGGTTGATGTGGAGCACGAGCTCGACCCGGGGGTGCTCGGCCCACGGCCCTTCGCTCGGGCCGCAGGGCTCGGCGAGGGCGGCCTCGTCCCAGGTGCGCACCCCGGCGGTCCACGCGGCGAACGCCTCGTCCAGCTGGGCCAGCGCCTCGCCTGCGGTGCCGGCGTACTCGAAGGTCTGGTAGTCGACCTCGGGGCCGCCGAAGTGGCTGTGCACCCGGGCGCCGAGTACCCCGACGATGATGTGGGCGAGACGCCACGCGATGGTCGTGACCGGCGCGGGGACGGGCTCGGGGTAGGCGAAGTCGATGGTCAGCTCGCCGCTGCCACCCTGGATCTCCGTCGCGCCCTCACCCCGCCGGTGCACGTTCCACGCGCCCGGGGTCGGCTCCCAGAGGTACTCCTCGTCGGTCAGACCCTCGAAGCGCGGTCTCAGCTGGTTGGTCCAGTGCCGAGCAGTCTGGTCCACGAGCACGGACGTCCAGTCGATGGGGGTCTCTGTCGTTGTCATACCTCGATCGTCGCAGGCATATAGGACAGGAACTGTCCGCAGAGGGTGGCAGTCTGTTGCCATGTCCTCGACCTCCGACGGCAACGGCACGACGGCCCGCGTGCTCCGGCTGCTCGACCTGCTCCAGAGCCGCCCCGTCTGGAGCGGCACCGAGCTCGCCGAGCGCCTCGGCGTCACGACGCGCAGCGTGCGCCGCGACGTCGAGCGGCTCCGTGACCTCGGCTATCCCGTCAACGCCGCCCACGGGGCCGGAGGCGGCTACCAGCTCGGCGCCGGGCGACGGCTGCCACCGCTCCTGCTCGACGACACCGAGGCCGTCGCCGTGGCCGTGTGCCTCCGGCTCGCGGCCGGCGGCACGGTCGAGGGACTCGGGGAGGCGGCCGTGCGCACCCTCGCCAAGCTCGACCAGGTGCTGCCGGGGCGTCTCCGCGCGCAGGTCGAGGCCATCCACGAGGCCACCGTCACGCTCGACGGCGGTGCGGCGCCCGTCGACGCCGCGACCCTCCTGCTGCTCGCTCGCGCGTGCCGCGAGACCGAGCGCGTCACCTTCGCGTATGCCGGCCCGCGCGGTTCCGGCGAACGCCGGGTCGAGCCCTACCGCCTCGTCGCCACCGGACGCCGCTGGTACCTGCTCGCCTACGACCTCGACCGCGAGGACTGGCGCACCTTCCGGCTCGACCGCATGTCCGGCGCCGAGACCCGGGGCTGGCGCTTCCGCCCGCGCGACGACGCGCCCGACGCGGCCGAGCACGTGCAGCGGTCGATCACCCGCGACGCGTACGACCACGTCGCGCGGGTGCGCATCGAGGCGCCGAAGTCCTTGGTGGACAAGCAGATCCCGCCATCGGTCGGGACGGTCACCGCCGACGGGCCCCACCGCTGCATCTTCGAGGCCGGCGGCAACCACCTGGGCGCCATGGCGATGCACATCGGTGCGCTGCCGTGGGAGATGACCGTCCTCGACCCGCCCGAGCTGCGCGAGACCATGCGCGAGCAGGCAGCCCGCATGCTCCGCGCCGCAGGTGACCCCGCCACCCGCTGACCACATGCAGTCGAGTGGCCCCGTCGTCACAGGGGCTGGTGGGGCTGGGAGGCCACTCGAGTGTCGAGTGGCCCCGTCGTACAGGGGCTGGTGGGGCTGGGAGGCCACTCGAGTGTCGAGTGGCCCCTCCGTACAGGGGCTGGTGGGGCTGGGAGGCCACTCGAGTGTCGAGTGGCCCCGTCGTACAGGGGCTGGTGGGGCTGGGAGGCCACTCGAGTGTCGAGTGGCCTCGTCGTACAGGGGCTGGTGGGGCTGGGAGGCCACTCGAGTGTCGAGTGGCCCCGTCGTCACACGTGGCTCAGCTCAGCCCGTGTTGCGCAGTCCCGCGGCGATGCCGTTGATCGTCAGCAGCAGCGCCCGCTGCACGTCGGCGTCCGGCTCGACGTCGTCGGGCACGGCACGCGACCGCGCGAGGAGCGAGGTCTGCAGCGCGTGCAGCGGCGCGAGGTAGCTGTCGCGCAGGGCGAGCGTGCGACGCAGGACCGGTGAGGCCTCGAGCAGCTCCTTCTGGCCGGTGACGCGCAGCACCTCCTCGACCGTCCGCGCGTGCTCCTCCCGGATCGTGTCGAAAACCCCGGCCACGTCGTCGGGCACGAGCGCCCGCACGTAGCCCGCCGCGATGTCGAGGTCCGACTTCGCCAGCGTCATCTGGACGTTGGAGAGGAATGTGCGGAAGAAGGCCCACGAGCCGTACATCTCGCGCAGCGTCTTCTCGCGCCCGTTGTCGCGGGCCGCGGCGAGACCGGAGCCGACGCCGAACCAGCCCGGCAGGATGATCCGGGACTGGGTCCAGCCGAAGACCCAGGGGATGGCGCGGAGGTCCTCGAGGCCGCCCTCGCCCCCGGGTCGCTTGGAGGGCCGCGAGCCGATGTTCATCTTGCCGAGCTCGTCGACCGGCGTCGCCGACACGAAGAAGGGCACGAGACCGGGGTCGCGCACGAGGGAGCGGTAGGCCTCCTGGCCGCGGCCCGCGACGAGGTCCATCGTGCCGTTCCAGCCGTCGAGGACGTCCTTGGGCAGCAGCGACCTCCGGTGCAGGACCGAGGCCTCGAGCACCGCGGCGAGGGCGACCTCGAGGTTGAAGCGCGCGAGTCCCGGCAGCGTGTACTTGTCGCTGATGACCTCACCCTGCTCGGTGATCTTGATCGGGCCGTCGAGGCTCCCGTAGGGCTGGGAGAGGATCGCCTCGCCCGTCGGGCCGCCGCCGCGCCCGACCGAGCCGCCTCGCCCGTGGAAGAGCCGCAGGACGACGCCGTGCTGGCGGGCGACGTCGCGCAGCGCGCGCTGGGCCCGGTGGATCTGCCACTGCGACGCGGCGATCCCCGCGTCCTTCGACGAGTCGGAGTAGCCGAGCATGATCTCCTGCACGTCGCCGCGGGCCGCGACGACCCGGCGGTACGACGGGTCGGACAGCAGGGCGTCGAGGAGCAGTCCGGCGGCCTCGAGCTCGGCGACGGTCTCGAAGAGCGGCGCGAAGCCGATCCGTGCCGTGGCCGGCGTCGAGTCGGTGCCCGTGTCGACGAGGCCGGCCTCGCGGGCCAGGACGACGACGGCGAAGAGGTCGTCGACGTCGTGGGTCATCGACACGATGTAGGTCTCGATCGCCTCGGGACCGTAGGTGTCGAGCGCCCGCCCGATCGCCGCCATGAGCGACAGCGACGCCTCGGCGGCCTCGCCGACGTCGTGGACGCCGACCCCGGTCAGCGGCCGGCGCGAGGCCATCTCGCGGGAGAGCACCTCGATGCGCGCCGCGTGGTCGAGCTCGCCGTAGGGCGTGTCGAGCCCGCCGATGCGGTCGTAGAGGTCGGCGAGGGCGGCGTGGTGCTTCGCGCTGTGCTCGCGGACGTCCAGCGTGGCGAGTCCGGTGCCGGTGGCGACCGCGGCGCGGATGAGACGGAGGATCGCGCCGTCGGCCGTCAGCGTGTCACCGGCCGCGAGCATCGAGTCGCGCATGAGGACGAGGTCGTCGAGCAGCTCGTCGAAGCCCGCGTAGTCGCGACCGGGCTCGTGCGCGGTGCCGTGGGTCAGGCGGTCGCGCGTGCGCAGCAGGCGGACGCGCACGAAGCTGAGCTTGAGGCGGTAGGGCTCCTCGGCGTTGAGCCGGCGCACCGCGGCATACGTCACCGGCAGCGCCTCCGCGTCGCGCTCGAGGCTCTCCCGCAGGGCGTCGGTGACCTCGACGAAACGGGTCGACGACGACAGCTCGTGGAGCATGTGGTCGAGCTTCTCGACGAGCTCGGCGAGCCCGGCGTCGTGCTGCATGCCGATGACCGCGAGGGTGACGTCGGGCGTGACGTTGGGGTTGCCGTCCCGGTCGCCGCCGGCCCAGGCGCCGAAGCGCAGCGGCCTGGCCGACGGCGGCAGCTCCACGCCGATGCCGGCGAGCGTCCGGTCGAGCTCGGCGAGCAGGTCGGGCACCACCTGGTCGGCGAGGAAGCGGAGCGTGTGCATGGCCGTGCGGGCCTCGTCGGTCGGCTCGGGCCGGACGATCCGCAGCTCGTCGGTCTGCCACATCATGTCGACGAGCTCGGCGAGCCGACGCTCGGCGCGTGGGCCGTCGGAGACGGGACGGCGCGGGTCCTCGAGCTCGTCGACCGTGACGGCGATCCGGCGGAGCAGGTTGAGGACGGTCCGGCGGGTCGCCTCGGTGGGGTGGGCGGTGAAGACGGGGCGGTACTCCAGCCGGGCGAGGATCGACTCCAGCTCGTCGCGCTCGAGCGTGCCCTCGTCGAGGGCGGCCCCGATGCGGCCGACCGTCGCGGCGAGCGGGGTCTGCTCGACGGCGCTCAGCTCCTGCCAGCGGTGCAGCTGCTCGGTGACGTTGACGAGCTGGAAGTACGCCGTGAAGGCGCGGGCGAGGACGACCGCGGTCGGTGCGTCGACGCCCTCGAGGAGCGCCCGCAGCTCGTCGTCCTCGGGCTCGCGGGCCAGGCCGCGCACCTTCTCGACGAGCGCGAGCAGGTCGGCGCCCTCGTGCCGTTCGAGGGCCTCGCCGAGCAGCGCTCCCAGCTGTCGCACGGAGGCGCGGAGGGCGGCATGCTGCTGC
Organism: Terrabacter sp. LjRoot27; assembly: GCF_964254175.1. Lineage (NCBI taxonomy): Bacteria > Bacillati > Actinomycetota > Actinomycetes > Micrococcales > Intrasporangiaceae > Terrabacter > Terrabacter sp. LjRoot27. Next base: position 3,491,631 of record NZ_CAXUSS020000001.1, on the reverse strand, counting down.
GCCGACGAGACGCCGGAGGCGAACGTCGCGGCGTTCGGCTCGCGGCGGTCGGCCTCGAGGAGCTGCTCGGTCGTGGCGGGGCCCTGGCTCGTCATGGGTCTGTCGTACCGCGTCGACGTTTCGGAGGCGTTTCGAGTCCACGATGGGGACCACGCGCTGGACACCGCAGTCCGCCATGTGGGCGGTTGTCGTGGTCGTCCGTGGCCGACGGCCACGACAAGCCGCCTCGTGGCCGGTCGTCGCGGCGGCCGGTCGAGAGGACCGGCGGGAGGTCCCTGCGAGGATGACGGCATGACCATCGGCACCCTCGTCCTCGCGGCCACCCCGATCGGCGACCCGCGGGACGCGGCGCCACGGCTCGCCCAGGAGCTCGCGACCGCCGACGTCGTCGCCGCCGAGGACACCCGCCGCCTGCGCCGCCTGCTCACCGACCTCGCCGTCACCCCCAGCGGGTCGGTCGTCAGCTACCACGAGCACAACGAGGCCGCCCGCACGCCCGACCTCGTCGCCCGCCTCCTCGCGGGGGAGCGCGTCGTCGTCGTGACGGACGCCGGTATGCCGTCCGTCTCCGACCCGGGCTACCGCCTCGTCGCCGCTGCGGTCGAGGCGGGCGTACGCGTGACGTGCGTCCCCGGGCCGAGCGCGGTCCTCATGGCGCTGGCGGTCTCGGGCCTGCCGGTCGACCGCTTCTGCTTCGACGGCTTCCTGCCGCGCAAGCCGGGGGAGAAGGCCAAGGTCCTCGCCGACGTGGCGGACGAGCGCCGGACCATCGTCTTCTTCGAGGCCCCGCACCGGCTCGCCGAGACGCTCGCTGCGATGCGCGACGCGTTCGGCCCCGAGCGTCGGGCGGCCGTCTGCCGCGAGCTGACGAAGACGTACGAGGAGGTCCGCCGCGGCACGCTCGCCGAGCTCGTCGCGTGGGCCGAGGGCGGCGTCAAGGGCGAGATCACGATCGTCGTCGCCGGGGCCGAGCGGGTGGTGCCGTCCCTCGAGGATGCCGTGGCCGGCATCCGCACGCGGGTGGAGGCGGGGGAGCGGCTCAAGGACGTCGCGGCCGACGTCGCGTCGCGCACGGGCCTGTCGAAGAAGGCGCTCTACGACGCCTCGCTCGCCGCCCGCTGACCGCACGCTGACCGCCCGTTGACCGCCCGCCCGGGCGTGCCCGGCGCCGTCTCGACAGGCGAACCCCTTGCCCCGCGGGGAACAGCGGGCAAGGCTGCTGTCGTTCCCCCTCCGGAGGCCGGCGACCCCGTCGGCCGAGTCGACAGCACAGCGAAGGAGCAAGGCATGGGCACCACTCGCACCGCCAGCACGCACTGGGAGGGCTCGCTCTTCGAGGGCTCGGGCCAGGTCAGCCTCGAGAGCTCGGGCATCGGCACCTACGAGGTCAACTGGCCCTCGCGGGCGGAGTCGTCGAACGGCAAGACGAGCCCCGAGGAGCTCATCGCCGCCGCGCACTCCTCGTGCTACTCGATGGCGCTGTCGAACGGTCTCGCGAAGGCCGGCACGCCCCCGACGACGCTCGACACCACGGCCAACGTGACGTTCGTCCCCGGCACGGGCATCACCGAGATCGCGATCAGCGTCGTCGGTGACGTGCCGGGCATCTCGGCCGAGGACTTCCAGGCCGCAGCCGAGGATGCCAAGGCCAACTGCCCGGTGAGCCAAGCGCTCAAGGCCGTGCCGATCTCGCTCGAGGCCCGTCTCGGCTGACCTCCACCACTGGACGCCGTCGGCGCCGACCCTCGGGGGTCGGCGCCGATGTCCTTGTGGCACAGCGCCGCTCGTGGGCGGGCGTGTCAGGCGGACTCGACCGTGGCCTTCAGCGACTCGAGCATGCCCTGCCAGCTCTGCGAGAACTGGTCGGCCTGCTCCTGCGAGTCGTTGCCGTCCTGCTCGAGGGCGAGCGTCGTTCGTCCGTCCCTCGTCGGGGTCAGCGTGTAGGTGACGGTGTGGTAGCTCTCGGGCCGGTCCTCCTGGCCCATGAGCGGGCTGTAGTGCGTCATCGAGAGGCGATGCCCCTCCTCGACCTCGAGCACCTCGCCCTTGTCCTCGTAGGGCTTGCCCTGCATCTCGCCCTGCCACGTGATGGGACTGCCGACCTGCCAGTCGGTGGTCAGGGTGGTGCCGGCCATCCACGACCTCACCCGATCCGGCTCCGTCAGCGCGTCCCAGACGGCACGCGGCGACGCGTCGACGATGACCTCTGCCTGTGCGATGTGTCCAGTCATCCTCCTGTCGTACTCGCCCGGAGCCGTCTCGCGCCAGTGGGGGGCGGCAGCGCGTCCGCGCCGGACCCGCCGTCCCGGCCCGGCGGCATACTCGTGCGCGGTGGCGCCCCGGCCCCGCCTAGGATTGCTCGCCATGAGCCATGTCCTGTCTGCCGTCGCCTGGCCGTACACCAACGGCCCGCGCCACATCGGCCACGTGGCCGGTTTCGGTGTGCCCTCCGACGTCTTCAGCAGGTACATGCGGATGGCAGGGCACGACGTCCTCATGGTCTCCGGCACCGACGAGCACGGCACGCCGATCCTCGTCCTCGCCGAGGAGGAGGGCCTGACGCCGCAGGAGCTCGTCGACAAGTACAACGCGGTCATCGCCCAGGACCTCGCCGACCTCGGCCTGTCCTACGACCTCTTCACCCGCACGACGACGCGCAACCACTACGCCGTCGTCCAGGAGATGTTCCGCCAGGTCCACGCCAACGGCTACATGATCGAGCAGACGACGCGGGGCGCCATCAGCCCGTCGACGGGCCGCACCCTGCCGGACCGCTACATCGAGGGCACGTGCCCGATCTGCAGCTTCCCCGAGGCGCGCGGCGACCAGTGCGACAACTGCGGCAACCAGCTCGACGCCGACGAGCTCATCAACCCGCGCAGCAAGATCAACGGCGAGACGCCGGAGTTCATCGAGACGCAGCACTTCTTCCTCGACCTGCCGGCCCTCGCCGGCGCCCTCGGCGAGTGGCTCGACGGACGCGAGGCGTCGGGCACGTGGCGCCCCAACGTCATCAAGTTCTCCAAGAACCTCCTCAAGGACGTCCGCCCGCGCGCGATGACCCGCGACATCGACTGGGGCATCCCGATCCCGCTCGAGGGGTGGGAGGACAACCCGAGCAAGCGTCTCTACGTGTGGTTCGACGCGGTCATCGGCTACCTCTCGGCCTCCATCGAGTGGGCGCGCCGGGTCGGTGCGCCGGAGCGCTGGCGCGAGTGGTGGAACGACCCCTCGGCCGTGTCCTACTACTTCCAGGGCAAGGACAACATCACCTTCCACAGCCAGATCTGGCCGGCCGAGCTGCTCGGCTACGCCGGGCGCGGTGACAAGGGCGGCGAACCGGGGAAGTACGGCGTGCTCAACCTGCCGACCGAGGTCGTGGCCTCCGAGTTCCTGACGCTGGAGGGCAAGCAGTTCTCGACGAGCCGCAAGCACGTCATCTACGTCCAGGACATCGTCGCCCGCTACGGACCCGACCCGATCCGCTACTTCATCTGCGCGGCCGGGCCGGAGAACCAGGACGCCGACTTCTCCTGGGCCGAGTTCGTCCAGCGCAACAACAGCGAGCTCGTCGCCGGCTGGGGCAACCTCGTCAACCGCACGGCCGCGATGATCGCCAAGAACTTCGGCGAGATCCCGAGGGCGTATGCCGTCGAACCCGTCGACGAGGAGCTGCTGGCTGCCGTGCGGGGTGCGTTCGCGACCGTCGGCGCCTCCCTCGAGCGGCACCGGCAGAAGGCCGCCCTCGCCGAGGTCATGCGGGTCGTGGGCGAGGCCAACGCCTACGTCTCGAGGACCGAGCCGTTCAAGCTCAAGGGCGACGACCAGCGCGAGCGGCTCTCCACCGTGCTCCACACGCTGGCCCAGGCCGTCTCAGATATCAATACGCTGATCTCACCGTTCCTGCCTCACGCGGCGAACCGCGTCCACGCCGTTCTCGGCGGTGCGGGCGAGTTCATGCCGATGCCTCGTCTGGAGGTCGTCCCCGACCTCGACGACGACGCCCGGAGCTACCCGGTCATCACCGGCGAGTACTCCTCGACGCCGCGCTGGGAGTCGCGGCCGGTCGTCGTCGGGACGCCCGTCGCGAAGCCGTCAGGGGTCTTCGTCAAGCTCGACGCCGAGCAGGTCATCGAGGAGGAGCGCACCCGCCTCGGCGACACCGCGCCGGGCGGAACGCGGCACCACTCCGACCCCCTCGCGGCGCCGAGGATGGGCAAGCCGAAGGGCGGAGCCGGTGCCGACGGCGACGCGGCCGGCAGTGCCGCCTCCGACGAGGCACCGACCGCATGACCCCGCACGCGTCGGGGCAGCGGGGCCTGCCGGAGACGGCGCCCGACCCGCTGCCCATCGACGTCGTGGACAACCACGTCCACCTCGACATCACGCGCGAGGGCGACGAGCCGTTCGACGTCGCCGACGCGATCAAGGCCGCCCGGGCGGTCGGTGTGACCCGGCTCGTCCAGGTCGGGTGCGACCTCGACGGGATCCGATTCACCATGGATGCCATCGAGGCACATGACGAGCTCGTCGGCGGAATCGCCCTGCACCCCAACGAGGTTCCCCGTCTCGCGGCGGCTGGGCGACTCGACGAGGCCTACGCCGAGGTCGAGCGGTGCGCGGTCCACGACCGCATCCGCGTCATCGGCGAGACCGGTCTCGACTACTTCCGCACCGGCCCCGAGGGCGTCGCCGTCCAGCAGGACGGCTTCCGCTGGCACATCGACCTCGCCAAGCGCCTCGGCAAGGCCCTGCAGATCCACGACCGCGACGCCCACGCCGACGTGCTCCGGATCCTCGAGGAGGAGGGGGCGCCCGAGCACACGGTCCTGCACTGCTTCTCCGGCGACCTGACGATGGCCCGCGAGTGCGTCGAGCGCGGCTACTACCTCAGCTTCGCGGGCACCGTCACCTTCAAGAACGCGCGCGGCCTGCGTGACGCGCTGACCGCGATCCCGCTCGACCGTGTCCTCGTCGAGACCGACGCCCCGTACCTCGCGCCCGCCCCGCACCGGGGCGCGACCAACGCCTCGTTCCTCGTGCCCGTGACCATCCGGGCGATGGCCGCGGTGCTCAACATCGACGTCCCGGCGCTGTGCCGTGCCGTCTCGGACAACAGCGAGCGGGTCTACGGCCCGTGGGGTGCGGAACGAAACGGCCAAAGCGCCTAGCGCACCGCAGAACGTCCCGTCCACCGACCCCGGTCTCCGTTACCGAAATTTGACCTTTCCACGGTGTGTCGGTCACTGTTGACGACTGTTGGCCGGTTGCCACCCCGCATCGACCTCCTTCCGACGACGTGAGGAGGACGGATCGAGAGCGCGTTGCACCCGGGTCGTTCGACGTTCGGAGTGTTTTGATTTCTCGCAACGCCAAGATCCTGGCCGCCGCTGGCGCGGCCGTCGTCCTCACGGGTGGCGCCGTCGGCGCGGCCCAGCTCGACAAGGCCGTCAACCTCTCCGTGGACGGCACGGCCAGCTCGGCCCACGTCTTCGGCAGCACGGTCGGCGACGTCCTCGACAACCAGGGGATCGCGGTGAAGCCGGGCGACGTCGTCGTCCCCGCCGCGGATGCCCCCATCAGCGACGGCGACACGATCACCGTCAAGTACGCCCGCCTGCTGACCCTCACGGTCGACGGCAAGACCCGCCAGCTGCGCACCACCGAGACCACGGTCGACGGCGCGCTGCTCGCGCTCGGTCTCCGCGGCGAGGGTGCCCGCCTCTCGGTCTCGCGTTCGCAAACCATCGGTCGTCAGGGTCTGGCCGTCACGGTCGTGACCCCGAAGGCCGTCACGGTCACCGTCGACGGCAAGACGACGACGAAGACCATCGCTGCCGCCACCGTCGGCGAGGCGCTGACCCAGCTCGGTGTCCGCCTCGGCAAGACCGACAAGGTCAACCCGCCGGTCACGACCCGCCTCACGTCGGGCGCCAAGGTCGCGGTCCAGCGCGTGCAGACGAAGGACAAGAAGGTCAACGAGGCCATCGCCTTCGGCACGACGAAGAAGAAGACGAGCGACCTCTACACCGACCAGACCAAGGTCTCGCGTGCCGGCGTCACCGGCGTGCGCACCGTCACGGTCCGCAGCACGGTCGTCGACGGCAAGGTCGTCTCCACCAAGGAGATCTCCTCGAAGGTCACCAAGGCCCCCGTCGACCGCATCCTGCTCGTCGGCACCAAGGACCGCCCGGCCGCCGCGCCGAGCACCACGAGCACCGGCAGCACCGGCGGCTCGAGCTCGGGCGCCGGCATCAACCTCGCCCGCGCCGCCATGTGGGACCAGATCGCCCAGTGCGAGTCCGGTGGCAACTGGCACATCAACACGGGCAATGGCTACTACGGCGGCCTGCAGTTCCTCACGTCGACGTGGCTCGGTGCCGGCGGTGGCGATTTCGCCCCGCGTGCCGACCTCGCGTCCCGCGAGCAGCAGATCACCGTGGCCAACCGGCTCTACGCGTCGAGCGGCACCTCCCCCTGGTCGTGTGCCTGACCCAACCGCGCAGCGCCAGCACGGCTCGACGAGGCCCCCGACCAGCACGGTCGGGGGCCTCGTCCCGTCGAGTGGCCCCGCCGTCGCACGAGCGAGCCGTCCCACCCCGTCGAGTGGCCCCGCCGTCGCACGAGCGAGCCGTCCCACCTCGTCGAGTGGCCCCGGAACCCCACCTGTGACTAGCCCCCGTGGGACCAGTGGGGTTCCGGGGCCACTCGAGTGCCTGGGGGACCGAGCACCCGGGCGCAGGCGCGCGGTGCCCGGGCGCGCGGTGCCCGGGCGCGCGGCGGCCGGCCACGCGGCATACGACATCGGCCGTTGCGCCATAGGGTGAGCGCATGAGCAAGAAGGACGCGCCGGACGTCGACGATGCCGCGCTCCTCGGACCGGCGCAGGTGCGTGAGCTCGCCGAGCGGCTCGAGGTGCGGCCGACGAAGCAGTGGGGCCAGAACTTCGTCGTCGACGCCAACACGGTGCGCAAGATCGTCCGGGTCGCCGGCGTCGGCCCGCACGACGTCGTCGTCGAGGTCGGTCCGGGCCTGGGCTCGCTCACCCTCGCGCTCCTGCCGGTCGTCAAGCACGTCACGGCCGTCGAGGTCGACCCGCGGCTCGCGGGCGCGCTCGAGGAGACGGTCCGCACGCTCCAGCCGGAGAACGCCGACAAGCTGCGCCTCGTCGCAGCCGACGCCCTCACCGTCACGAGGCTGCCCGGACCCGACCCCACCGCCCTCGTCGCCAACCTGCCGTACAACATCTCGGTGCCGGTCGTGCTCTCCTTCCTCCAGCACTTCCCGACGATCGAGCGCGTCCTCGTCATGGTGCAGCTCGAGGTCGCGGAGCGGCTCGCGGCCAAGCCGGGCAGCAAGATCTACGGCGTCCCCAGCCTCAAGGCCGCGTGGTACGCCGACGTCGAGCTCGCCGGACGCGTCGGGCGCAACGTCTTCTGGCCCGCACCCAACGTCGACTCCGGCCTCGTCGCGCTGCGCCGGCGCAAGCCGCCGAAGACGACGGCGAGCCGCGAGGACGTCTTCCGCTGCATCGACGCGGCGTTCCTCCAGCGGCGCAAGGCCCTGCGAGGTGCGCTCGCGTCGTGGGCGGGGTCCGCTGACGCCGCCGAGCAGGCGCTCCTCAGGGCCGGCGTCGACCCCCGCACGCGTGGTGAGCAGCTCGACATCACGACCTTCGCGCGCATCGCGGAGGCCCGACCGGAGGGCGTGGGTCCCGCCCAGCCGCGCGCACGCCGTCGGGCCCGTACGTCCTGAGCCCGGCTGGTCGGCCCATAGGGTGGGCGCATGACTGTCGCTCCGACCCTGCCCGGCGCGGTGACCGTGCGGGTCCCGGCCAAGGTCAACCTCGAGCTGCGCGTCGGTCCCCGGCGTCCTGACGGCTTCCACGCGCTCGCGACCGTCTACCAGGCGGTCTCGCTGCACGACGAGGTCTCCGTCGCGCGCTGGGACGAGTGGCAGGTCGTCGCGGCGGGGGCGTACGCCGACCGCATCCCCACCGACGGGGACAACCTCGCGGTCCGCGCCGCCCGTCTCGTCGCCGACCGCTGGGACGTCGACGAGTGCCTCTCGATCCGCATCGACAAGGACATCCCGGTCGCGGGCGGCATGGCCGGCGGCTCCGCCGACGCCGCGGCTGCGCTCGTCGCCTGTGACCAGCTGTGGGGCCTCGGTCTCGACCGGGACGAGCTCGCCGAGCTGGCGGCCACCCTCGGCAGCGACGTGCCGTTCATCCTGTCCGGGGGCAACGCGATGGGCTCGGGCCGCGGAGAGCAGCTGGCTCCCGTGCTCGCGCGCGGCACCTTCCACTGGGTCTTCGCCATCAGCGACACCGGCCTGTCGACCCCGGAGGTGTATGCCGAGTGCGACCGTCTGCGCGAACGTGACGGCATCGACGTGCCCGAGCCCCAGGTCAGCTCCGAGCTGATGGCGGCGCTGCGCTCGGGTGACCCCGCCCTGCTCGGTGCGGCCCTGCACAACGACCTCGAGCCGGCCGCCTTCTCGCTGCGGCCGCAGCTGCGCGAGCTGCGTGACGCGGGCGTCGAGTTCGGCGCGCTCGGCGGGATCGTGTCGGGCTCGGGCCCGACCGTCGCCTTCCTCACCGAGAGCCACGAGGCCTCGCTCGACCTGTCGGTGTCGCTCGCGGCCTCCGACCTGTGTCGCGACCTGCGCCGCGCCAAGGGCCCGGTTCACGGCGCGCACGTCGTCGCCACCCCTCGCCACGCCGACTGAGCCGCGAGGGGCTCGACGGCGGGGCTCCGCGCTCACTGACGCCGGAGCGCTGCAGCGCCCCTGAGTCGGACCGGCGCTGCTGTGCGTGACCGGCGTCGCTGAGCGGGATTCGGCGGCCGCCCGCGCAGGCCGTAGGGTCAGTCAGCGATGGCAAACCTGATCTCCCTCGAGCGCGTGTCGCTCGTCTTCGGCACGTCCCACGTCCTCGACGACGTCAGCCTCGGCGTCCTCACGGGCGACCGCATCGGCGTCGTCGGCGTCAACGGCGGCGGCAAGTCGACGCTGCTGCGCGTCATGGCCGGCCTGCAGGAGGCCGACTCCGGCCGCATCACCAAGCAGGGCGGCGCCGACGGCATCCGCATCGGCATGCTCGCCCAGGAGGACGCGCTCGACCCCGAGTGGACGATCCACGAGGCCGTGCTCGGCGACCTGCCCGAGCACGTCTGGGCCGGCGACCCCCGCATCCGCGACGTCCTGACCGGGCTTCTCGGCGGCATCGACGCCGAGAACGTCGGCGGCCTCGACAGCCGGGTCGGCCCGAAGTCCGGTGGCGAGCGTCGCCGCCTCGCGCTGGCCCGCCTGCTCGTCTCGGACCCCGAGCTGCTGCTTCTCGACGAGCCGACCAACCACCTCGACGTCGAGGGCGTCGCCTGGCTCGCCGACCACCTCGCGACGAAGCGGCCGCGGCCCGGCAACGCCACCGTCGCGATCACCCACGACCGCTGGTTCCTCGACGCCTACGCGACGAACACGTGGGAGGTCGAGGGCGGCAAGGTCAGCGCCTTCGAGGGAGGGTATGCCGCGTACGTCCTCGCGAAGGCCGAGCGGGACCGCCTCGCCGGGGTCGTCGCCGACCGTCGCTCCAACCTCATGCGCAAGGAGCTCGCCTGGCTGCGCCGCGGTGCGCCGGCACGCACGAGCAAGCCGAAGTTCCGCATCGACGCGGCCAACGCGCTCATCGCCGACGAGCCGGCCCCGCGCAACAGCGTCGAGCTCGCGTCGTTCGCGAGCCGTCGCCTCGGCAAGGACGTGCTCGACCTCGAGGACGCCACCGTGTCGGTCGGCGAGCCGCCCCACGAGCGCCGCCTGCTCGACCACGTGACGTGGCGGCTCGCGCCGGGGGAGCGCATCGGCATCGTCGGCGTCAACGGCGCCGGCAAGTCGACCCTGCTGCGCGCGCTGACGGGCGAGATCCCGCTCGACGGCGGCCGGCGCAAGATCGGCAAGACCGTCGCCATCGCCCACCTCACGCAGGAGGTGCGCGAGCTCGAGCGCTTCGAGCAGTGGCGTGTCATCGAGGCCATCGAGGACGTCAAGCAGTGGACGACCCTGGGTGACAAGGAGATCAGCGCCAGTCAGCTCGCGACGCGTCTCGGCTTCCCGGGTGGTCGCCAGCAGTCGCGCGTCGGCGACCTCAGCGGTGGGGAGCGACGACGGCTCCAGCTGACCCGGCTGCTGCTCACCGAGCCCAACGTCCTCATCCTCGACGAGCCGACCAACGACCTCGACATCGAGACGCTGACCTCGCTCGAGGACGTCCTCGACGGCTGGGCCGGCACCCTCGTCGTCGTCTCGCACGACCGCTACCTGCTCGAGCGGGTGGCCGACAAGCAGCTGGCCCTGCTCGGCGACGGCAAGGTGCGCGAGCTGCCCGGCGGCGTCGAGGAGTACCTCCGGCTCCGCACGGCGGACATCGCGGCCCGGGTCGCGCGAGCGGCTGCGACCCCGGCCGCGAGCGGTGGCTCGGCTGCCGCGTCGAGCGGGCCGGACGGCATACGCCCCCAGTCGGCGACGACCGCGAGCCCGGCCGAGGTGCGGGAGGCGCGCAAGTCGATGGCGCGCATCGAGAAGCAGCTCTCGAGGCTGCAGGACCGCGAGGAGCGCCTGCACGGCGACATGGCCGAGAAGGCCACGGACCCCGCGGCGCTCGCCGACCTCAACGCCAAGCTGCAGTCCGTCGTCTCCGAGCGCGAGGAGCTCGAGCTCGAGTGGCTCGAGGCCGCCGAGATCGTCGGCTGACCCGCAGCGGTCCAGCCACCCCTTTCCTCTCCCTGCAACACACCGAGCAGGTCGCAACCCACCGGGATCCGATGCCGGTGGGTTGCGACCTGCTCGGTGTGTTCGGCGGGGGTGGTCCTTGAAAGTATCTTGATGTCAAGATACTTTGAGGGCATGGAGATGTTCCTGCACCACGTCCAGGTGTCCGGTCCGGCCGGTTGCGAGGACGCCATGCGCGCCTTCTACGTCGGCGTGCTCGGGATGACCGAGGTCGCCAAGCCCGAGCGGCTCCGAGCGCGGGGCGGCGCGTGGTTCCGAGCCGGCGCGGCCGAGGTGCACGTCGGCATCGAGGACGGTTTCGTCCCCGCCCGCAAGGCCCATCCCGGCATCGCGGTCGGCGACGTCGAGGCCCTCGCCCGCGTCGTCGAGGCCGCCGGCGCGCCGGTCACGTGGGACGAGAACATCCCGGGTCTACGCCGCTTCCACACCGCTGACCCCGTCGGCAACCGGCTGGAGTTCCAGCAGGCGAACCGGTGAGCGCGTGAGGGCCTCAGCCGTGCGGGTCGCGACGCGTCTCGCGCGTCTCGAGCGGAGCCAGCATGCGCCGCAGCAGCCCGGCGAGCTGTGCGCGGTCGGTCGCCGACAGCTCCGAGAGCAGCGACTTCTCCTGCTCGATGAGGTCGGCCATCGCCGAGTCGACGACGTCACGTCCCGCCGTCGTGAGGCGCACCAGGACGCCCCGACGGTCGCCCGGGTCGGGGCGCCGCTCGACGAGGCCGCTGCGCTCGAGGCGGTCGACGCGGTTGGTCATCGTGCCCGAGGTGACGAGGGTCTGCTGCACGAGCTGCCCGGGCGACAGCTCGTAGGGCTCGCCCGCACGTCTCAGCGCCGACAGCACGTCGAACGCCCAGCCGTCGAGCAGGTGCTCGGAGAACGCCGAGCCGCGCGCGAGGTCGAGGCGGCGCGCCAGCCGCGACACCCGAGAGAGCACCTCGAGCGGCGACACGTCGAGGTCGGGGCGCTCCCGGCGCCAGGCCGCGACGATCTCGTCGACGTCGTCGGCAGGCCTGCGGTCGGCGCTCATGGTCTCAACTGTAGTCGCCGTCAAGACTCTTGACATCGAAAGAAAGCGAGGACGACATGACCGAACCCACCACCCCGCCCGCAGGCGCTGCCGAGGGCGCTGCTGAGGACGCCGCCGAGCGGCCCGTGGCGCCCGGCACGGCCTCCCGCTCGGCCGACTCGGCCTGGGACCCGCGGCAGTATGCCGTCTTCGCCGGTCACCGTGGCCGCCCCTTCGCCGACCTGCTGGCCCGCGTCGACGCCGACGACCCCGCCCTCGTCGTCGACCTCGGCTGCGGTCCCGGCGAGCTGACACTCGGGCTCGCCCAGCGGTGGCCGGGTGCACGGGTCGTCGGCGTCGACAGCTCTCCCGAGATGCTCGCGCGCGCCCGGGCCCTCGACGCCGACGGGCGCGTCGAGTGGGTCGAGGCGAGCGCCGAGGACTGGGACCCCACCGAGTCCGGCGGGTCGGTCGACGTGCTCGTCACGAACGCGACCCTCCAGTGGGTGCCCAGCCACCTGCGCCTCATCCCCTCCTGGCTCGAGAGTCTCGCGCCCGGAGGCACGTTCGCGATGCAGGTGCCCGCGAACTTCGACGCGCCGTCGCACCGCCTCATGCGCGAGGTCGCCGCACGCCACCCGCGCGCCGATGACCTGCGCCCGGGCCTCGACCGTGCCCAGGCCGTGGCCCGCCCGGAGACGTATGCCGCCCTCCTCCTCGACCGCACCGCCGACGTCGACGTGTGGCAGACGACGTACCAGCACGTGCTGAGCGCCGAGCCCGACGGCCGGCACCCGGTGCTCGAGTGGGTGCGGGGCACAGGTCTGCGGCCGGTGCTCGGCGTCCTCGACGGCGACGAGCGCGACGCGTTCGTCGCGGACTACGAGGCCGAGCTCGAGACGGCATACCCGCGTCGTGCGTTCGGCGTCCTCTTCCCCTTCACGCGCACCTTTGCCGTGGCGCGCACCCCGCGCTGAGGCAGTCTCGGCTCACGGCGCCGCGTCGCCGCGGTGCCGCTCCTGGGCGACGACCTCGGCGAGGTCGGCCAGACGCCGGCGCTGCTGCAGCGGCCGGGCCATCCGGTGGTTGCCCTCGAGGCGCTCGGCGTTGCGGTCGAGATAGGACCAGTAGCCGGCGGTGAAGGGGCACGCGTCGTCGCCGACCCGCTTCTTCGGGTCGTAGCGACAGCCGCCGCAGTAGTCGCTCATCCGGTTGACGTAGGCGCCACCCGACACGTAGGGCTTCGTCGCCATCGCGCCGCCGTCGGCGTGCTGGCTCATCCCGACGACGTTGGCCGGCATGACCCAGTCGTAGCCGTCGACGAACCGGGTCTGGAACCACTCGGTCAGCGCGTCGGGGTCGTAGCCGCGCTGCGCCGCCCAGTTGCCGAGCACCATGAGGCGTGGGATGTGGTGCACCCAGCCGCGGTCGCGCACCCCCTCCATCGCGTCGTGGAGGCAGGCGGCCTCGACGGCCTCGGCGTCGAGCCGGTCGAACCAGTCGGGCAGCGGCGTCCGGGCCTGCAGGCTGTTGCGGCGGCGGTAGGTCGGGCCGAAGTGCCAGTAGAGGTGCCAGACGTACTCGCGCCAACCGATGACCTGGCGCACGAAGCCCTCGACGGACGCGAGGGGTGCGTCGCCGTCGCGGTAGGCCTGCACGGCCCGGTCGGCGACCTCGACGGGGTCGAGGAGCCCGAGGTTGAGCGGCACCGACAGCAGGCTGTGCGCCATCGCCCAGTCGCCGCGGAGCATCGCGTCCTCGTGCGGCCCGAAGCTGCCCAACCGGTGCGTCACGAACCGCTCGAGCGCGGCGACGGCCTCGCGACGCGTCACGGCGAAGAGGCGAGGCCCGTCGACGCCGGTGGGGGAGACGTGCCCCGCACGCGTCCACCGGTCGAGGTCGTCGCGCACCTCGGCGTCGATGTCGTCCTCACGCGGCCGGTAGGGCGCCGGCACGTCGAGGCGCTCCGCTCCCTTCGGAGGGGGCTTGCGGTTGTCCTCGTCGAACGACCACCGGCCGCCGACGGGCCGGTCTCCCTCGACGAGCAGGTCGAGGCGTTGGCGCTGGAAGCGGTAGAAGTCGTCCATCCGCAGCCGGCGCCGACCGCCGGCCCACCGGGCGAACTCCTCGCGGGGCAGGCTGTAGCCCGGCGTCGGGTCGACGGACTCGACCATCCCGGACGCGACGAGGCGGCGCACGAGGCGCTCGGCGGCATACGACGTCGGCTCGTGGACCCGCACCGGCTCGCCCAGCTCGCGCAGCGCCTCGGTGTAGGAGTCGGTGCGCAGGAGCACGGCGGAGTCCCCGAGCTCGGCGGCCCGGTGGCGCAGCGCCGAGAGCACGAGGTGCAGCTTCTGGCGGTGGAACGGTCGACGCCCCAGCGCCCGGCGGCTCTCGACGAGCAGGACGCCGTCCCGACCGACGTCGAAGTGCGGGCCGAGCTGGTCGGCGAAGAGCCAGCGCCTCGTCATCGGGTCGGTGGCGTCGTCAGGGGCGTCGTCGGCGGCACGGACCCATCATGGCCGAGGCCTGCGACAGTCGGTGAGGGCCGACGGCGGCGCCGCGTCGCCGGGTAAACCCGGGGTCTTGCGGCGGTAAGGCCGGGGTCTCGTCGGTGTCGGCCGTCTCGCCCGGGAAGAAAATCCCCGTCAATTTCCGGCATTTCGACCCATTTCGGAAAACCGTGTCATGAAATGGGTCTCGGCACGTCATACAGATGACGGCACCGCAGGGGTCTCCCGCTTGGTCAGGGGAGGGAGTGGCCCCTACGGGTTGTCTTCGGTGGTGCCGTCAGGTTTCGTCCTTCCGCGTGGTTTCGTGGAGGGGATCATTCGGAAGGACGAAACCTGCCCACCGCGTGTCGGCGCAGGCCCCGGGTGGGGTCTGCGCGCAGGGCCCGGTCCGGACCGGTTCGTCCCGATCGCGCACACGCCCGCGTTCCGACTCGACGCCCGCCCTGCTGCTTGGCAGACTGGCCCGCACCGGGGCAGTAGAAGGGCGAAAGGGTGTCGGCAGACGCGACCTTGTGGTCGAGCGAGGCATGGGCCTCGGCCCCTGACGTGTACCTCCTCGTCCGGACCCGCGAAGGCTCCGCCGAGGCGTTCGGTGAGCTGTGGCGCCGTCACCTGCCTGCCGCGTATGCCGTCGCCGGGCGTCACCGCGGCCGCTCGGCCCCGGAGGACATCGTCGCCGAGGCTGCCGCTCGCGTCCTCGCGCTGATCCGCGACGGCAAGGGTCCCGACGAGCACTTCCGGGCGTACTTCCTGTCCGCCGTGCGGTCCGTCGCGATCGACCAGGGCCGCCGCGACCTGAGGGTCGTGCCCACCGAGGCCGACGACCTCGAGGACCTCGCCGACCCGGCGGAGGACCCCTTCGAAGGACTCGCCACCGACGACGAGGGGCTCGCGCTCGTCCGTGAGGCCTTCGCGGGTCTCTCCGAGCGCGACCAGCGGGTGCTGTGGCACACGACCGTCGAGGGGGCGGCGCCGCGCGCGGTCGCGCCGGCACTCGGCATGACCGCCAACGCCGTCAGCGTCCGGGCCATGCGGGCCCGGGAGTCGCTCCGAGCGCTCTACCTCGACGCCCGGGCCGAGCGCGGTCTGGCCGCTGCCGACACCGACGAGTGCCGGTGGACCGTGAGCCACCTCGGCGCCCTCGTTCGCGGGCGGCTGCCCAAGCGGCAGACCGAGCGCGCCGAGGCCCACGTCGCCGGCTGCCCGCACGCCGCGGCCATCGCGGCCGACCTGCGCGTCATCCACGACGGCTTCCCGGCTCTCATCGTGCCGCTCGCGCTCCTGGCCGGGCTCGGCACGCCCGGCTTCGTCAGTGTCGCCGCCGTCGTCGGTCTCTCCGGTGGCGCCGGCGTGGCCGGCCACGCCGGGTTCGCCGGGGGCGGAGGTGCGCAAGCACCCGGTCCGGTGGGCTCGGGGCAGCCGGCGCCGTCCTCCTCCTCCTCCTCCTCTTCCTCGTCGTCGTCGGCCGCCGGGTCGGGTGCCGACGTCGTCGCCCAGGTGGCGAGCCGGGTCACCGGGCTCGTCGCCGGTCTCGCGGTCTCGGCCGGGGTCGCGGGGGCGCTGGCCCTGCCCGGCGCCTCGCTCGCGGCGCCCTCGGCGACGGTCGTGCCGCCTCCGGCTGCGCCCACCTCGAGCGCGATGTCCCGCGCCGTCCCCGGAGCCGTCCCTGGTGCCGTGCCCGGGGCGTCGCCGCGCGCCGTCGTCACACCAGGTGCGACGTCCCCGGCCGGCCTGCCCACCCGGACCCTGAGCGCCTCGACCGTCCCGTCGGCCGTTGGTCCCGCGACCTCGTCCGGCGGAGCCGTCGTCGACTCGGGCCGCACTCCCTCGACGGTGGGCGGCACCCCCGTGCCGCCGGGCGCGACGCCCGCGGACAACGGCGGCGCGGACCCGGCGCCGCCGGCGCCGCCGTCGGGCACGGGTCCCGGCCGGCCGACGACCCCGCCGCCTGCGCCGCCGACGACGACGCCGCCGGCTCCGAGCCCGACACCACCACCGACCACGACACCCCCGGCACCTGAGCCGGGTGGCGTCGCGCCCACCATCACGGTCCGACTCGTCTCCGGGAGCGACCCGGCGCGCATCTCCGTGCGCGTGCGCTCCCAGGTCGAGGGCTCGATGACGGTGCGCATCAGCAACGTGTCTGGCTCCGGAACGCTCACGGTGCGCAACTCGAGCTGGACGTGCACCCCGACGACCACCTCGGCGGTGCGGTGCACGGGGAGCCGCGGCCAGGCCTTGCTCGAGCAGTCCGGCACCGGCGCGGTCCAGCCCGTCGTCGTGCGCGTCACCGACGCTGCCGGGGACACCTGGACCGAGACCCTCCGCCCCACCTGACCCCCACCCCGTCGAGTGAGCGCCCGGCCACACTCGAGTGAGCGCCCGGCCACAGTCGAGTGGTGCCGTCGTCCCATCCGTCACATGGGGTGTGGGACGGGTCGCTCACTCGAGTGAGCGCGTGTGGGGCGGTGGCGGGTCAGCAGTGGGGGACCGTCACGAGCCGGGGCGTGCGGTCGAGGCCCGAGAGGCCGTTCCAGGCGAGGTTGACCAGGTGCGCGGCGACCTGGTCCTTCTTGAACTTGCGCCGGTCGAGCCACCACTGCCCCGTGAGGGCCACCATCCCGACGAGCATCTGCGCGTGGATCGGTGCCGACTTCGGGTCGAGGCCGCGTTGCTTGAACTCGGCGGCGAGCAGGTGCTCGACCTGGACCGCGACGTCACCGAGGACGCTCGCGAACGACCCGGTCGACTGCCCCGGGGGCGAGTCGCGCACGAGGATGCGGAAGCCCGACGGATCCCTCTCGATGTAGTCGAGCAGGGCCAGCGTGGCCCGCTCGAGCAGCACCCGCGCCCCTTCCGGCTCCTCGAGCGCCGCGCCGATGCCGCCCATCAGCGCCTGGATCTCACGGTCGACGACGACGGCGTAGAGGCCCTCCTTGCCGCCGAAGTGCTCGTAGACGACCGGCTTGGAGACGCTCGCCTTGGCGGCCACCTCCTCGACCGTCGTCGCCTCGAACCCCTTGTCGGCGAAGAGCTTGCGGCCGACGGCGATGAGCTGCTCGCGGCGCTCCGGGCCCGTCATCCGGGCGCGCGGGCGGGAGCGGTCGGCGCGGTCTGGTCGGTCGGCGGTCACGCCGCCATTGTGCCTGTCGCGGTGCCGTCGTCCGCGACGGACGAGGCCGCGCCCGACTTTCTTGCCGAATCCCGTCATGAAACGCCCCCCGAACACGTCTATGTCATTGGTAGGGAGGAGGCGGCTCGCGCCGGGCACCGTGTGGGGACACGGCCGAGGCGAGACCGCCGGTGAGGTCGATCCGGTCGGACGAGGGCAGACGCGGGTCGACCTCACCGTCATGCCCGAAGGTGGTTCGGCGAACCCCGTCCCCAGAACGGCCGTCATGGAGCACACTGGGGAGGCACGTCGGGCGGAAGGTGCCGCACTTGTCAGCACACACGATGGGACCCCAGTCCGACCCCATGACGGACGCGTCCGCGACCGCTGGGGTCGAGGCGTCCGACGTCGTGCTCCTCGCCCGGGCACGGTCGGGCGAGCACGAGGCCTTCGCGGCACTCTGGCGCAGGCACCTGCCCGCCGCCCACGCCGCGGCGACGCCGTTCCGCGGCCGCGTGTCGGCCGAGGACCTCGTGGCCGAGGCGTCCGCCCGTCTGTTCCGGCTCCTGAGCGAGGGGCGGGGACCGTCGTCGAACTTCCGCGCCTACTTCGTCTCGACCGTGCGCACCGTCGGCGTCGACGCCGTGCGCCGCGAGATGAGCGTCGTGCCGACATCGACGACCGACCTCGACCTGCTGCCCGGACCCGACGACGGACTGTCGGCCCTCAGCGCGCAGGGAGTCGACACGGACCTGGTGCGGGAGGCCTTCCTCCGGCTGAGCGAGAGCGACCGGCGGCTGCTCTGGCAGACGATGGTCGAGGGCCACCCACCGCGCGTGGTCGCTCCCGAGCTCGGGGTCTCGGCCAACGTGGCCAGTGCACGCGCGAGGCGGGCCCGTGACGAGCTCCGGGACCGCTACCTCGACTCCTGGGTGCGGCGCCGCGTCCCGGTCTGTGACGCGCGTGACTGCCGCTGGACCCTCGACCATCTCGGCGGCCTCGTGCGCGGGCGGCTGACCGAGCGGCAGCGGGCGCGCGTCGAGGCGCACCTGGCCTGCTGTCCTCGCGAGGCCGGGCTCGCCGCCGAGCTCCAGCGCGTCTACGACGGGTTCGGCGCGCTCACCGGTCCGCTCGTCCTCGCGGCCGGAGCGGCGGTGCTGGCCAGTCTGCCGAAGGGGGCGATGGCCGCTCTGGTCGGGTCGACCGCGACCGGTGCGACGACGGGTGGCGGCGCTGCCGGTGGGGCGGCCGGCGCGGGTGTCGCAGGCTCGAGCGCCGGCGCCACGGCCGGGGCCGGCCCTGCCGTCGGCGGCGCGGCAACCGGCAGCGCCGCGAGCGGCAGTGCCGGTCTGGGCGGCACCCTGACCGTGAGCGGTGCCGGCGCGACGGCATCAGGCTCCGCGACAGCAGGAGCGGGACTCACCGCGGTGACGACCTCCGCGTCCGCCGGCACGGCCACCGGCGCGGCAGCCGGCGCGGCGGGCGCGGGCAGCGCCGTCCTGGCGGTCCCGGCCGCGGCAGGCGTGACCGGCACCACGGCCCTCGTGTCGAGCGCGGCCGTCGTCGCTCCCGTTGCTGCGGTGATGGGCGGGTCGATCCTGGCCGGCACCGCGATCGGTCCGCCGTTGGCCACCGCCATGGCAGGACTCGTCGTCGGGCTCGGCCTCTCGGTGGCACCGGCTGCGGCGCACGACCTCGGGACCACGACCACGTCGACCGTCGCCCAGGCCGACGTCGTCGACGCGGGCTCGGGAAACGCGCCGCAGGTCGGCACGACCCCGGTCGACGTGCTCCACCTCGACCTCCTCCCCGCGCCGGTAGAACCGGCGCCCGCGGATCCGGCGCCGTCCGACCCGGCGCCCGCGGACCCGGCCCTCGTTGACCCGGCTGCCGTCGATCCGGCATCCGCGGATCCGGCGCCGGTTGACTCGGCGCCGTCCGACCCGGCGCCTGCGGTCCCGGCGCTCGTGGACCCGGCACCTCCCGACGCGACGTCGTCCGATGCGACGTCGTCCGATGCGACGCCCGCGGATCCGGCGCCCTCCGACCCGGCGCTTTCCGACACGACGTCCTCCGACACGACGTCCTCCGACACGACGTCCTCCGACACGACGCCCTCCGACACGACGCCCTCCGACACGACCTCTGCCGACACGACGTCTTCCGACACGGCGCCCTCCGACACGACGTCCAACGACCCCACACCCGTGGATCCCGCTCCGGCCGAGGGCAGTCCGGCCGAAGGCGACTCTGCATCCCCGACGCCGGACCCGGCTCCGGCCGCGGGTGACGCCGCGCCGGCGGACCCCGGGACGAACGCGGACTCCAGCCCTGCGGCCGAGAACGGACTGCTGCGCTCGGCAGCTCCAACCGCGGACCCGGTCGTCCCTCCGGTCGCCGCCCCGGACTCCGTCACCGACGCCCCTGCGCAGGCTGCCGGCGCTCCCGCGACCGTCGTCCCGACACCGGGGACGCCGACCGGCGACGCGCACCTTGCAGGAGCGTGAGTCCGCGACGGAGCGACGTCGGGTCTGCACTACCCTGTCCACGTCCACGACGACGATCCCCGGTTGGTCTGCCGGCAGGGCCCGCCTGACTTTGAATCAGGACAAGCGACGCAGGTTCGACTCCTGCCCGGGGAGCAGGAGACGGTGAGGGGGACCCTCGACGAGCGGCGTCGCCCGACGTGCGTGGGGGTTCGCGGTCGAGCGACGCCTTGGCCGCTCGGCAGGGAGTTCGTGCCTGAGCCAGCCCCGGGCCGCCAACTAAGGGGGGGACTGGCGGACCCGTCCTTCCATGGTCGCACGGGCAGGCGCGATCGGTGCCGGACGACGTGTCACGGCTCGACCGACGTCTTCGGCCACACGGCATACGCCGTCGCGCGACAGCGCCGGTGTGAGTGGGGTCACGGCGCGCCCGTGGCCGGGGCAGCACCCTCGCTCCCCACGAGTAGCATGGCCGAGGCGCACCCCGGCGCCCTCGTGGGCCGGGGTCGCATGCACCCGAGTGCACCCCGATCCAAAAAGGAGCTGCGCCCTGTGAGCGATCTACGGCCGACCGCCGTGATCGTCCTCGCCGCCGGTGAGGGCACACGCATGAAGTCCACGACCCCCAAGGTCCTCCACACGATCGGGGGCCGCAGTCTCGTGGCCCACGCGATCAGGGCGGCCCGGGGCACGAGCCCGCACCACCTCGCCGTCGTCGTGCGCCACGAGCGCGACCGCGTCGCCGAGCACGTGGCGCAGGTCGACCCGGAGGCGGTCGTCGCCGACCAGGACGACGTCAAGGGCACCGGCCGCGCCGTCGAGTGCGCGCTCCAGTCCCTTCCCGAAGGCCTCGACGGCACCGTCGTCGTGACCTACGGCGACGTGCCGCTCCTCTCGTCGGAGACCATCCTGGAGCTCACCGCGATGCACGACGCCAGTGGCGACGCCATCACGATGCTCACCTCGAGGCCCCAGGACCCCACGGGCTACGGGCGGATCGTCCGAGGGGCAGATGGCGCGGTGGAAGCCATCGTCGAGCAGAAGGACGCCACTGAGGACGAGCGCGCGATCCGCGAGGTCAACAGCGGCATCTACGCGTTCGATGCGCGGTTCCTCCGTGAGGCGCTCTCGGAGGTGGGCACCGACAATGCCCAGGGAGAGATGTACCTCACCGACGTCGTGGTGATCGCCCGACGTCGTGGCCTCGCGGTCCACGCCGACCTCGTCGACGACGTGTGGCAGACCGAGGGCGTCAACGACAAGGTGCAGCTCGCCCGACTCGGCGCCGAGCTCAACCGCCGCACCGTCGAGCAGGCGATGCGCGACGGCGCGATCGTCATCGACCCCTCGACGACCTGGCTCGACGCCGACGTGACGATCGGCCCCGACACCGTCGTGCGGCCCGGCACGCAGATCCTCGGCGCCAGCACGATCGGCCGCGACTGCGTCATCGGTCCAGACACGACGCTGACCGACGTCGAGGTGGGTGACGGGGCGAGCGTCGTGCGCACGCAGGCCGAGCTGGCCGAGATCGGGCCCGGTGCCACCGTCGGCCCCTTCTCCTACCTGCGTCCCGGCACTCGCCTCGGCGCCAAGGGCAAGATCGGCGGCTTCGTCGAGACGAAGAACGCCGACATCGGCGCGGGCGCCAAGGTGCCGCACCTGACCTACTGCGGTGACGCAACCATCGGCGAGGGCGCCAACATCGGCGCCGGCACGATTTTCGCCAACTACGACGGCGTCACCAAGGGCCACTGCACCGTCGGCGCGCACAGCTTCATCGGCAGCAACTCCGTCATCGTCGCGCCGCGGACGATCGCCGACGGTGCCTACGTCGCCGCGGGGTCGGCCGTCGTCAGCGATGTCGCCCCGGGGCAGCTCGCGGTGACCCGGGCGCAACAGCGCAACGTGGACGGCTGGGTGGCCCGCCGCCGGGCGGGCACGAGGACCGAGGAGGCCGCCAGGGCCGCGCAGGCCCTGGCGAGCACCGAGCACACCTCCGAGCAGACCTCCGAGACGAAGGACGCCCAGCGATGAGCGGCATCAACAAGACGACCGAGAAGCACCTCATGGTCTTCTCCGGCCGGGCCCACCCGCAGCTCGCGCAGGAAGTCGCCGCGGCGCTCGGCACCGACCTCGTCCCGACGAGTGCCTACGACTTCGCCAACGGCGAGATCTACGTCCGCTACGAGGAGTCCGTCCGCGGCTCCGACGCGTTCGTCATCCAGAGCCACACCGCTCCGATCAACGAGTGGATCATGGAGCAGCTCATCATGATCGACGCGCTCAAGCGGGCGTCGGCCAAGCGCATCACCGTCGTCCTGCCCTTCTACGGCTACGCCCGCCAGGACAAGAAGCACCGCGGCCGTGAGCCGATCTCGGCCCGCCTCATGGCCGACCTCTTCAAGACGGCAGGAGCCAACCGGCTCATGGCGATCGACCTGCACACCGCGCAGATCCAGGGCTTCTTCGACGGGCCCGTCGACCACCTCATGGCGATGCCGATCCTCGCCGACTACGTCGGCAAGAAGTACGGCCACCTCGACCTCGCCGTCGTCTCGCCCGACGCCGGCCGCATCAAGGTCGCCGAGGACTGGAGCTCCCGCCTCGGCGGCGCCCCGCTGGCCTTCATCCACAAGACACGCGACATCAACCGGCCCAACGAGGTCGTCGCCAACCGCGTCGTCGGTGAGATCAAGGGCCGCGTCTGCGTCCTCGTCGACGACATGATCGACACGGCCGGCACGATCACCAAGGCCGCCGACGCCCTCATGGACCAGGGCGCGGCCGGTGTCATCATCGCCGCGACGCACGCGATCCTCTCGGGCCCGGCCGTCGACCGCCTCAAGGCCTGCAAGGTCGAGGAGGTCATCGTCACCAACACCCTCCCGATCCCGGACGACCGCCGCTTCGACAAGCTCGCGGTCCTCTCGATCGCCCCGCTCGTCTCGATGGCGATCAAGGAGGTCTTCGAGGACGGCTCGGTGACGAGCCTCTTCGACGGCAAGGCCTGAGCAGCCCACCGCACGACGAGGGCGTATGCCGCCGGGACCCGTCCGGCGGCATACGCCCTCCGTGCGTGGTGGCGTCCTCAGGCGTGCGCGGCCCGGCGGGCCCGGTAGGCCGCGGTGTGGGCGCGCGCCGCGCAGCCGCCCTCGCAGAAGCGTCGCGAACGGTTGCGGGAGAGATCGACGACGACGTCGTCGCAGTCGGCGGCCTCGCACACGCGCAGCCGGGCGAGCTCTCCGGCGCGCACGACGTCGATGACGGCGATCGCTGCCTCGACGGCCATCCGTCGGGCGAGCGGGGCGTCGGCGGGGGTGGCGTGGACGTGCCAGCCCACGCCGTCGTGGTCGACGAGCTGGGGGACGGCGCGCGCCTCGGCGAGCAGCTCGTTGACGAGGGTGACGACGCCGGCCTCGTCCTCGTCCCAGAAGCCGCGCAGCCGAGGTCGCAGCGCGCGGACCGCCGCGAGCTCGGCGGCGTCGTGGTCGAAGCGGCCGGTCCACCCCTGGTCGCGGTAGAGCGCCCCGAGCTCGTCGAGGGTCGTCAGCCGGTCGGGGTCACCGTCGCCCGGCACGGAGCCGGGCATCGTGTTGACGAGCGCCGCGGCAGCGGCGAGCGCGACGTCGGTGTCATGGGTGAAAAGCATGTTGACTCCTGACGGTTGCGGTCGCTACTGTCATGAGTGTAAGCATTTTTGGTACTGACGTGGCGCACGCGACGCGGGCCGGTCGGCAGGAGCGGTGGGGGAGTGTCATGGCGGAGCCGGTCGTGGTCGGGGAGCCCGCGCTGGTCGGCGCCGTGGCAAGCACCGTGACGGGCTCCGGGACGGACGGGGCGACGCGGTCTCCGTCACGGCCGGTCCGCCACCCGCTCGTCGGCCTCGGGGTGGCCCTCGCGTCAGCCGCTGCCTTCGCGACGTCGGGTGCCTTCGGCAAGTCGCTGCTCGTCGGCGGCTGGTCGCCCGGCGCCGTCGTCACGATGCGCATCACCCTGGCTGCGGTCGTGCTGCTCGGCCCGGCCCTGTGGTCGCTGCGCGGCCGGTGGGCTGCGCTGCGACGCAACGCGTGGGTCGTCGTCGGCTACGGCCTCACCGGCGTCGCCGGCTGCCAGCTCGCCTACTTCAACGCCGTGACCCACCTGTCGGTCGGGGTGGCCCTGCTGCTCGAGTACCTCGCGCCGGTTCTCATCGTCGGGTGGCTGTGGCTGCGCCACCGTCAGGCCCCGCGCCGGCTCACGCTCGTCGGCGTGGCTCTGGCCGTGGCCGGCCTGCTCCTCGTCCTCGACGTCGTCGGCGGCGGAGCGAGCGTCAGCGTCGCCGGCGTGCTCTGGGGGCTCGGGGCCGCCGTCTGCCTCGTGCTCTACTTCCTGCTCGCCGACCACGTCGACGACGACGTGCCGCCGCTCGCCCTCGCCGGCGGGGGCCTCGTCGTCGGAGCTGCGTCGCTCGGCCTCGCGGGACTGGTGGGCGTCCTCGACATGTCGAGGGGTGCGGCCCGGGTGCCGCTCGGTGGCGTCGTCGTGGAGTGGTGGGTGCCGGTGCTCGTCATCGCGATCGTCGCCGCCGCCTTCGCCTACGTCACGGGCATCGCGGCCGTGCGGATGCTCGGCCCCAAGGTGGCCTCCTTCGTGGCCCTGACCGAGGTGCTCTTCGCGGTGCTCTTCGCCTGGCTCGTCCTCGCCGAGCTCCCGACCCCGGTCCAGCTCGTCGGCGGGCTCCTCATCGTCGGCGGCCTCGTGGCGGTCCGCGCCGACGAGTCCCGCGGGCCGGCGCACGTCGTCGACGAGCCCGTCACGGGCCCGGCCGCCCGGCCCTAGGAGCCCGCGGTCCAACGCGCCGAACCCACGGGCGCGCCCTAGAGTGACCGGCATGCAGTGGCGTCAGGGCGTGGCGTGCGTGCTGGGGGTCGTCACCCTGGCGGGAGCCGCCGCGTGCACGCCGCCGGCCCCGACCACGCAGCCACCTCCGTCGGTCGCCGCCCTGACGACCGACCCCGCCCCCGCCCCCGCCCCGGCGCCGGCCACGACCTCGGCGCCGGCGTCCGGCGCAGGGACGAACGCATCGTCCACGCGCGTGCACCTGACCGCGGCCGGTGACTACGGCGCCAACGTCGCGACGACCGGCGCGGTGCTGCAGGCGCTGCGCGCTACGGGCTCCGACGGCCACTTCGCCCTCGGCGACCTCTCCTACGGCTCGCCGGGTGGGGAGCCCTCGTGGTGCTCCTTCGTCACGTCGCGCCTCGGCACCGGGTTCCCCTTCGAGGTGCTCTCGGGCAACCACGAGAGCAGCGGCACCAACGGCTACATCGACCGTTTCGCGAGCTGCCTGCCCAACCGCCTCTCCGGGATGGTCGGGACGTACGCCCGCCAGTACTACGTCGACCTGCCCCGCACGGCGCCCCTCGTCCGCGTCGTGCTCATCTCCCCGGGCCTGACCTTCCCCGCGGCCACGTGGAGCTACGCGGCGGGGACGCCGCGCTACACGTGGACCGCGGCAGCCATCGACGGCGCCCGGCGGGCGGGCATCCGGTGGGTCGTCGTCGCCATGCACATGCCGTGCCTGTCGATGGGCCGCTACGGCTGTTCGAGCGGGACCGACCTGCAGCACCTGCTCGTCTCCAAGCGGGTCGACCTCGTGCTCTCCGGGCACGAGCACCTCTACCAGCGCACCAAGCAGCTGCGCGAGCGCTCGGGGTGCGCGCGGATCCCCGTCGGGTCCTACGCGCCTGCCTGCGTCGTCGACGCCGACCGGTCGATGGTGGCCGGCGCCGGCACCGTCTTCGCCACGGTCGGGACCGGCGGCGTGGCCCTGCGACCGATCACGGCGACCGACGCGGAGCGCGGCTACTTCGCCACCGCGTCGGGTGCCGGCAGCAACCCGACCTACGGCTTCGCCGACCTGCGCGTCACGCCCGACGAGCTGCGCTACTCCTTCGTCCGGGGAGCGGGGGGCAGCTTCACGGACTCGTGGGTGCTCCGGCGTACACCCACCCTGTGACCCCCGGCCGGGCCCGATGCCTGAGGCGGCGCCGGATTTCCCCGCCCGGGCGTCCGTCCCGTAAGATCGAGCAGTTGCCTCGGCGAGGGACGGTGCACGGCTGCCACGGCAGGGCGTGACGAGGTCCGTGATCGACGCGGTGGCCTGACGTGGAGCTCTCCATGGTCGGGTTCGCCTCTGCGTGCGGCCCACACGACCGTCCCGCTCCGTCACTGCCGATCACCGCGCGTCGTCCCGCGTCGAGGCCGACCACAGAGACCGCCTCACCCGAGATACCCAGGAGACCCCCGTGTCCGACAACACCAAGCTCGTCGCCGAGAAGCGCACCGACTTCGGCAAGGGCGCCGCCCGCAAGATCCGCCGCGCCGGCAACATCCCCGCCGTCATGTACGGCCACGGCACCGAGCCCGTGCACATCTCGCTGCCCGGCCACGACACGATGATGGCCCTCAAGCAGGCCAACGCCCTGCTGACGATCGTCGTCGACGGCAAGGAGCAGCTCGCCCTCGCCAAGGACGTCCAGCGCGACGCCATCAAGCCGGTCATCGACCACGTCGACCTCGTCGTCGTCCGCAAGGGCGAGAAGGTCACCGTCGACGTCGCCGTGCACCTCGAGGGCGAGGCCGCTCCCGAGACCGTCGTCACGCTCGACCACAACACGCTCCAGGTCGAGGCGCTCGCCACGAACATCCCCGAGAACGTCGTCGTCTCCGTCGAGGGCCTCGAGGCCGGCACGCAGATCCTCGCCGGCGCCGTCGAGCTGCCCGAGGGTGCGACGCTCGTCACCGACGAGGAGGCGCTCGTCGTCAACGTGACGCAGGCCATCTCCGCCGAGGCCCTCGAGGCCGAGCTCGCCGAGGCCGAGGCCGAGGCCGGCATCGAGCGCGAGGAGTCCGACGAGGAGGCTGCCGAGGCCGCCGACGCCGAGGGCGAGTCCGCCGGGGGCGACGCCGCCAAGGCCGAGGGCGACGAGGCCTGAGCCTCCCTCCCTTCCGTGGCGCCGCGCGCCACACCACGCGTCCACGGGTCCCGCCCGAGCTCCGGCTCGGCGGGGCCCGTGCCCGCACCAGCAGCACACCAGCAGCACCCTGCACCTGACCGTGGGCTCGTCACCCCACCGGCCACCCACCGACCACCGATCGAGGACCGCATGGACACCTGGCTCGTCGTCGGACTCGGCAACCCCGGGCCCGGATACGCCGGCAACCGACACAACGTCGGGGCCATGACGGTCGACGAGGTCGCCGGCCGGGCGACGGGTGGCCGGGCCACGTTCAAGGCGCACAAGGCTGCCCGGGCCCGCGTGGCCGAGGTCCGGCTGCGCGTCGGCGGCCCCAAGGTGGTCCTCGCCGTGCCGTCGATGTTCATGAACGAGTCGGGATCGGCCGTCGCGGGTCTCTCGAAGTACTACGACGTGCCCACCGACCGCATCGTCGTGCTCCACGACGAGCTCGACATCGACGCGGGGCTCGTCCGGCTCAAGCAGGGCGGCGGCGAGGGCGGCCACAACGGCCTGCGCTCCATCTCGCGCTCGCTCGGCACCCGCGACTACCTCCGGGTGCGCCTGGGCATCGGGCGCCCGCCCGGCCGCCAGGATCCGGCGGACTTCGTGCTCAAGGACTTCTCCAAGGCCGAGCGCACCGAGGTCCTGCCGTTCCTGCTCGACGAGGGCGCCGACGCCGTCGAGGCGCTCCTCGACGTCGGGCTCCTCGACGCCCAGCAGCGCTTCCACGCTCCGCGCTGACCCACTCCGACCTCAGACCCGGCGGCCGATGTGTCGGGGTCGGCTCAGGTCGACGATCGAGTAAGCAGCAGCAGGACCCAGTCCGTGTCCCCGCCCGCGTTGCGGCCGGGGGGCCTGACCGTGATGATCGCCCCGTCCCTGTCCGACAGGTCGGCCGCCACACTCGTCCCGTCGACGGGGTCGCGCCAGACACCACGTGTCACCGGCAGTGCCAGTGCCGAGGGGTCGAGCTCCGTGGGGGAGCTGGACGGGTTGTACACGACGGCGAATGACTCGTCACACGCCAGGGCCGCCACGGCCTGCGAGGTATCGGCAGGGTCGGCGCGAGGAAGCAGCGCGCCGTGGTCAGGTCGCAGCATCCACCAGTCCGTTCCGCCGATGATGCGCGCGAACTGCGTCATGCCGCGGGTGCCCGGGGAGTCGAGCTGGCCCCTCCAGTCGGTCGGAGCGGCATACAGCTCCCTCGCGTCGAAGTTCCAGATGGGGTTGTTGCCGAAGACGTTCCCGATGCCACCGGCGATGATGGTCTCGTAGCTCTGACGTCGCAGATCCGCTGCCGGCGTGTCGCGTTCGTTCTCGTAGGCCGCTTCGATGAGGAAGAGCGGGTCGGTGCCGTCACTGCGAGCCTCCGAGACGGCCGTGAAAGGTCGCCCGCGCGTGTAGACGTTGTCGACGGTGAACCAGGCCTGGTCGCGCCACACCTGAGCAACCCTGGAGTCCGGGATGCCGTGGTACGTCTGAAGGCTGCCGGGACTGACCTCCGCGATGCCCTCGGCGACCGCGTTCACCAGCGCCGCCTCGGGGACCTCGAAGTCGCCTCCCTGGACCCACAGGACGTTGTCCCGTGCCGCGAAGCGCTGACCGACGAAGCGTCCATAGCTCCGCAACCGCTCCGGTCCCATCGCCTGCATCTCCCGGTACCAGCCCTGGTCGCCCCCGGCATAGCCCGCGTAGGCGGGTGCGAGAAGCACGAGAAAGCCGAGGTCCTCGGCCACGCTGACCACCCGCTCGGCGTGCTCGAAGTACTCGGGGTTGGGCCGGGTGAAGTCACCCGGCGTCGTGAACGGAGGTATGCCCCGGATGTCCGCAGGCGCGTTGTCGGCGAAGTGGTGCTCGATGAGGTTGACGAGGATCGTGTTGAAGCCGCTCGCCCTTCGGCTCTGCAGGTAGGCGGTGGCGTCCGCCTCCGACAGCTGGGCGATGAGCGACCAGGCCGCGTCGCCGACGACGAGGAAGGGACGCCCGTCGCGGTCGACGATCTGGCGTTGGAGCGCATCGACCGTCAGGGGGAACGCAGCTGAGTGGCTGTTCGGGTCCGCGGACGGGTCACCCGGTGCGCAACGTCCGGTAGGAACCACAGTGCCAGCGGGGTCGTTGCTGTCCGCCGTCGCCCCCGTGGGCGCCGCTGACTCGGTCGTGCACTGTGAAGAGGGCTCCACCACGGTTGTCCTGCATGAATCCAACGGTTGCATCGACGAGCACGCCGAGAGGCCCACGCACAGAACCGCGGCGGCGGCCCCCAGGATGAGGTCGCTCACGCGTGGCACCTCGTCAGGTTATCAATCGTCGCTCGCCGCATTCGTGCCCCGAGAGCGTCCGGCCCGGCTATTTTGGCCGAGTCGGCTGACTGTCGTCGATGTCTGCGAAGCGCTCGGCCTGCCGAGTCGGAAGGGGGCATGCGGTCATGGGCAGCAATGTCGAGGACCGAGGGCGGCGGACGGAGTCTGCCGTTCCCGACCCACCCGGCGTCTCTGCGACCTTCACGTTCAGCCTCGAGACGTACGACGACTGCCTGGCCAGGGAGTTCTGTCGCCCGCCGGACCAGATCCTGCGAGCGCTCGCGGGGGACCCGCGTGTCACCTCGCTCGCCGTGGTCGACCCGTGGCGGTCTCGCGTCGTCGACCTCGTCCGCGGACGAGGGACCCGTCTGGTGAGCCGGGACCTCCTCGACGGGCGTCCCGTCGTCCGGCTGCGGCCACGCAGACTCCGGTTGCGTGAGCCGACGTCGCCGCGGGTCCTACGCGCGGGCTACGCGAGACTGG
The DNA here is from genome assembly GCF_964254175.1 of Terrabacter sp. LjRoot27. Taxonomy (NCBI): domain Bacteria; kingdom Bacillati; phylum Actinomycetota; class Actinomycetes; order Micrococcales; family Intrasporangiaceae; genus Terrabacter; species Terrabacter sp. LjRoot27. Next base: position 3,461,942 of record NZ_CAXUSS020000001.1, on the reverse strand, counting down.
GGCGGATCATGGCTGCCCACGCCGGGCCGGTCGGATCCTCCACGGCTCTGGTCACCGTCAACCCCTTCATCGCCGCCTGGAGCAGCGACGGCTTCGACCGGTGCATCTATTTCGGTCGGGACGACTGGGCCAGCTTCCCGCCCCAAGAGCCCTGGTGGGATGCCTACCGCGCCGCGTACGCCGCCATCGCCGCGTCGTGCGACCACGTCTTCGTCGTCTCCCAGACCCTGGCCGAGCGAGTGGCACCCGGGTTCGCCCGCGTGATCCCGAACGGAGTCGACGTGCGGCGCTGGAGTGCAAGCCACACCCCGAGTCCGCACCTGGAGGGCATGGCCCGACCGGTCGGCATCTATGCGGGCACGGTCGACGAGCGGATCGACCTCGACGTCATCAGCGCCGCCGGTGCGTTCCTCGGCTCGATCGCCGTGGCGGGCCCGTGCCCGGATGCCGCGGTCGGCGATCGGCTTCGCGAGATGCCGGGGGTGCGTCTGCTGGGGAGGCTGGGTCAGGACGAGCTCGTCCAGGCGATCCAGTCCGCCGATGTCGGCCTGCTGCCTCACGCCGACACCCCGCTCACGCGCGCCATGTCGCCCCTGAAGCTCTACGAGTACCTCGCCGGGGGACTTCCCGTGGTGGCGACGGACCTCCCCCCGGTCCGCGGAGAAGGCCCGAGGGTGTTCCTGTGCCCCGGCAGCGACGACTGGCCGATCGCCCTTCGCGCTGCCATCAGCCAGCCGCGTCTCAGTGAGTCAGAGCGCCGACGGACGGTCGACTCCCTGTCGTGGTCGAGCAGGCTCCAGCCGCTCCTGGATGCGGTGGCCGGTGTGTGAGAGGGCCCCGCGTCGCAGGCTTGCACGGACTCGTTCGGTGGGGCCCTTGCCATTGCAGGTCCACGTGGCGGAGTTCGTCGGTACCGCGATATCGGGACAGCGCTCCGATTAGCCTCGGGGGAGAAGTCACGGAATGACGCCAGGACCACTGGGAGGGCAGTCGAAAGGTGTCTGCGACGGCTCGAGCATCGGGAGACTCCCCGGACTCCGGGGAGTCGGCAGTACTGCCCAGCCTGCGCGGGCTGGTCGGGGCGACGCGCGCGACCGCGGCCGCGCACGCCCTCACGCAGGTGCTACGACTCGTGACCAGCCTGGTCCTGGCTCGTCTGCTGACTCCGGCCGACTTCGGCGCCGTCGCCGTCGCGCTCGTCATCGTGGTGCTTCTGGACCAGCTGCGCGACCTGGGCACGGGGGCCGCGCTCGTCCAGCGACACACGCTGACCAACAGCCTCATCAACTCGGTCTTCTGGCTCAACGTGGCGCTCGGTCTTATGCTCGGCGGGCTCCTCGCCCTGTGCGCCGGGCCCCTGTCGCACCTGTTGGGCCAGCCGTCGACGGTCGGGGTGCTCCGGGCCTTCGGCCTCATCACGGTCGTGACGTCGATGGCACAGGTCCACCAGGCTCTGCTCCGCCGGGACCTGTTCTTCGGCCGGTTGGCAGAGGTGGTCGTTCTCGGAGCGGTGGCCACGACGATCGTCAGCATCGCGCTGGCGGTCGCGGGCCTGGGGGAGTGGTCGATCGTCCTCGGCACCCTCGCCGGTACCGTCCTCAGCACGGTGTGGTCGTGGGTCCGGCAACCATGGCGGCCGTCCGGGTTCGGCACGCTCGCCGACCTGCGATCGGTGTCGAGGTTCAGCGGGAATCTCGTGATGGCCAACATCGTGTGGTTCGTGGCGATGGGTCAGGCCGACAAGGTCATCATCTCCCGGGTGCTCGGGTTGAACGCGTTGGGCACCTACTCCCTGGCCCAGCGCTCGGTGACGTACAGCCTGACGTCGGTCCGCAGTGTCGTCGGCCAGGTGATCTACCCCGCCCTGTCCCGCAGCGCCCACGACGGACAGACCCAGGGACGCATCCTCACGAGGGCGTCGGGGGCGGTGGCCCTCCTGCTGTTCCCGGCAACGGTCGGCCTGGCCTGTGTAGCTCAGCCGCTCGTTCCCCTCGTGGTCGGGGAGGGGTGGCCCGGGCTCCCTCTCCTCGTGGCCATCATGGCGCCGGCCGGCGCCGTCCAGGCCGTGTCCGGCCTGTGCAACCACGTGTTCACGTCACGAGGGCTTGCGAGCTGGACCTTCCGCTGGGACGCGGCACAAGCGGTCCTCTTCGTGGTCGCGTTCCTGGTCGGTGTCCGGTGGGGAGTGATTGGAGTGACGATCGGGTATGCCGCCGCAGCCTTTGCCGTGGCGCCGGTGGGTGCGTCGCTGGCCTGCCGGCTCATCGGGCTGCCCTTCCGGGCGTACCTGGGCGCCTTGGCGCCTGCCGCGGTGGCTGCACTGTTGACCGCGACCGTCGCCCTTCCCCTCGCGCGGCTCCCCGTCCAACCGTTGTGGGCCGTCTCGGCCGCGGTGCTCGCGGGCCTCTGCGTGAACGCCGCCCTGGCCTTCGTGTGGCGGCCGCCGGCCGCCAGGGACCTGGCGGTGCTCGTGGCGTCGCGGCGGCGGGGCCACCGTGATCCGATGTCGAGTCAGGAGAAGACCGGATGACCGGGACGGCCGACCCGGGGGACACCCCCCGCCTCAGCATCGGCATGCCGCTGTACAACGCGACGAGGTACCTCGAGGAGTCGTTCCGGTCCCTGCTCGGCCAGGACTTCACGGACTTCGAGATCATCGTGAGCGACAACGCCTCAACGGACGACACCTGGGAGATCTGCGAGCGCTTCGCTGCGTCCGACTCGCGGGTCCGGCTGCACCGCAACGAGCGGAACCTTGGCGTGGCGGCGAACTTCAACGGCGTGGTGCGTCTCGCCCGAGGGGAGCTCTTCAAGTGGGTCGCCTATGACGACCTCATGGAGCCGACGTTCCTCAGTGCCTGCATCGCCGAGCTAGACCGGTCCGGGCCCGGCACGGTGCTGGCCTACCCGCGCACCAGGCTGATTGACGAGGCGGGCCAGCCGGTGTCCGACTACGACGACGACCTCGACATCATGAACCGACTTCCGTTCCAGCGAGTCGGCGCCTTCGCCCGCCGCTGGAACCTCTGCAACCCCGTGTACGGCGTCATTCGGCGGGACGCGCTCATGCGGACCGGGCTTGAGCGGCCGTACGTCTCCGGCGACGTACCCCTGCTGTTCGAGCTGGCGATGCAGGGCGAGTTCCACGAAGTCCCCGGAAGGCTCTTCCTCCGGCGCTTCCACACGGCATCCAGCCTGGGGAACGCAGAGGCGTTCTACCAGCCGGACGACCCCCGCCGGCAGTCCTTTCCGCGCTGGCGGCTGACGGCCAACATCCTGTCCGTGCTGCTGCACGCAGAAGCCCCCGTCCCGGTGCGCTGGTCATGCGCGGCGTCCTTCCTCTCCGTCTGGGGGCTTCGCAACGCCCGGATCCACGGTGGTCGGTACAAGGCGCTGCTGGCGGATGCCGTCCGGGAGCGCCGGCGCGGCGTGCTCCGCGGAGGTGTGACGAGGTGAACGCGGCAAGCGTGTACTCGGTCAGCGTGCGTGCGCGCTCCAAGGCGTTCACGCTGCTGCTTCGCGGCTCCTTCCAATCCTTCGGCAGCGGGTCTGTGATCGTGCCACCCACCCGACTCGACGGGGCGGAGTCGGTGTCAGTGGGACGGGGGGTGTTCATCGGTCAGGGTTGCTGGCTGAGGGCCGGCGACGAGGCGGGACAGACACCTGAGGGGGCAGCCTTGGTCATCGGGGACGGGGTGTCCCTGGCCGGCAACGTGGTCCTGTCCGCCGTGTCCAGCCTGGTCGTCGAGCCCGACGTCCTGATGGCTCGGGGCGTGTACGTCGCCGACCACGGGCACGCCTTCGACCGCGCCGGCGTGCCGGTGCAGCACCAGGGGACGACGGACGCGCGACCCGTGCGGATCGAGCGTGGGGCATGGCTCGCCCAGAACGTCGTGGTCATGCCCGGGGTCATCATCGGAGCCGGTGCGGTGGTCGGTGCCAACAGTGTCGTGACCCGGGACGTGCCACCGCGCACGGTCGCCGTGGGCGCTCCGGCGCGGGTCATCCGATCCATCGACGAAGGAGGTCCGGATGGGCAAGGGTGACGCGCGCCCCAGGGTTGCGATCTGGGGTCATTACCATGGGCACAACCTCGGGGACGACATCGTGGTCGCGGCCATCGCGCAGAACCTCCGCCTCCGCGTCGACGACGTCGAGCTGGTGGGTATCTCCCTGGACCCGGCCGACACGCGGAGCCGCCACGGCATCCCGGCGATCCCGCTGCGCTGGACAGCCGAGAGGCCTGTGTCGAGGGACGCCATCGCATCCACGGCCGACTCCGTGAAGGCCCGGCACGCGAGACTCGTCGCGTTCGGGCCTACACGCCGTGGCGGACACGCCGCTCGGCGTGCGTTCGAGATCGCGAGGCTGGTCGCGCACGAGCCCGGCTTCCTCGTCAGGTCCTCGCGGAGGCTGGCAGGTGTGGACCTCGTCGTCGTTGCTGGTTCCGGCCCGATATCCGACGACTGGAAGGGTCCTTGGAGCCACCCTTACACGATCCTCAAGTGGTCCCTGCTGGCACGAGGGCGTGGCGTCCCGTTCGCGTTCCTCGCCGTGGGCGCGGGCCCGATCGACCACCGCCTCTCGCGGTTCTTCCTGGCCCAGTCACTCCGTCTGGCGGCGCTCATCAGCGTCCGCGACGAGCACTCGGCGGACCTGATCCGATCCATGGGGGTCGACGATCCCGTCCCCGTGATGCCGGATCTCGCACTCAGCATGGAGGTGCCCCCCGTGCCGACACGCGAGGGATCCGGCCCGCTGGTCGTCGGGTTGGGTCCCATCCCCTACCTCGACGCCCGCTACTGGCCCACGTGGGATGACGAGGGCTATCGCCTCCACGTCGACAAGATGGCGACCTTCGCCGAACACGAGCTGGCCCGCGGTCACCGGCTCGTGCTGCTCTACTCGCAGACGCTGGCCGACCCGCCGGTGTGCGATGACGTGATGGCAGTGCTCGCGGAGCGGGGTTGCCCGACCGACGGCGTCGTGGAGCGGCCCGAGATCCTCTCCATCGACGACCTGTTTGCCGCCCTCGGGCGCTGCGACTACGTCGTTGCTGGCCGCTTCCACTGCATCCTGCTGCCCTTCCTGACAGGACGTCCGGCCGTGGGTATCGCCTACCATCCCAAGACATTCGCGCTCATGGACTACCTGGGACAGAGCCGTTACTGCGTGGACGTGGACGCGTTCGACGCGCGAGGGCTGGCCGGGGCGACCGAGGCCCTCGAGAGTGAGCGAGAGGCGGCCGTCGCCCGTGCAGCCGAGCGCATTCCCCACCTCAGGGCGCAGTTGCACGAACACTTCGATGCACTGGTCGAGCTCCTCCTCGGCCCCGACCGGGAAAGTCCGCATTCCGCTGCGCCCCCGGGCGACCATCGGTTAACTTCGACGCGGAACGCATGCGCCCACGACAGGTGGTGACCGCACATGGCATTCGCCAGGTCGAGCTTGGCCCAGAGCACTCTGCACAGGATGGTGCCCGGAGGGGCGCACACGTACGCGCGCGGTTCTGACCAGTACCCCGAGGGGATGGCTCCCGTGCTCGTCAGGGGAGAGGGCGCCCGGGTTCTGGACCTCGACGGCAACTGGTTCGTCGAGTACGGCATGGGGCTCCGATCGGTCACCCTGGGGCATGGCTACCGACCGGTTGCCGACGCCGTGGCGCGCGCGGCACGGGAGGGGGTCAGCTTCTCGCGACCCTCGGTCTGGGAGCTGCATGCCGCGGAGCGGTTCCTCGAGCAGGTCCCCGGTGCGGACATGGTCAAGTTCGCCAAGAACGGCTCCGACGCGACCACCGCAGCGCTGCGCCTGGCCCGTGCAGCCACCGGCCGCGACCTGGTCGCCGTCTGCCAGGACCAGCCGTTCTTCTCCGTCGACGACTGGTTCATCGGGACCACGGCCATGGCCGCAGGCATCCCACGCGTGCAGAGGGATCTGACAGTCGGCTTCCGGTACAACGACCTCGCCTCGGTCGAGGAGCTCCTCGGGCGGCACTCGGGCCGCGTCGCCGCACTCTTCCTGGAGGCTGCGACGGCAACGGCGGAGCCCGCCCCCGGCTTCCTCGAGGGTCTACGGGCCCTGACGGACCGCCACGGGGTCGTCCTCGTGTTCGACGAGATGATCACCGGCATGCGCTGGTCTGCGGGTGGCGCGCAAGCCCTTTACGGTGTCACCCCGGACCTGTCCACCTGGGGCAAGGCCCTGGGCAACGGGTTCGCGGTTTCGGCGTTGGCGGGTCGGCGCGAGCTGATGGAGCTGGGCGGCCTCAACACGGACCGCCCACGGGTGTTCCTGCTGTCGACGACCCACGGAGCCGAGACCACGGGACTGGCCGCCTACCTGGCTGTCGCCGACGCGTACGCCGAGCGCCAGATCGTCGGTCTCATGGAGGCCCAGGGGGAGAAGCTTCGTGAGGGCTTCCTCGGCGTGGTGCGGGCGCACTCGCTCGAGAGCCAGATCGGAGCCGTGGGCCGCTCTTCGTGCATGGTCTTCACCACGCGCGACCACGACGGGAAGCCCTCGCAGGCGTACCGCGCCCTGTTCATGCAGGAGCTGTTGCGCCGAGGGGTGCTTGCTCAGTCCCTGGTGATCTCCGCGGCGCACACCGACGACGACATCGCGCAGACGCTCGAGGCGGTCGACGGCGCGCTCGTCGTCTACGCCAAGGCGCTGGCCGCTGGTTCGACCCAAGGCCTTCTCGAGGGGCGCCCGGTCGCCCACGCAGTCCGCGAATATGCGGCCCCACGCCGCCTCGCCCCGACAGACAGGGAGTTCTGATGAAGGTCGTGCTCTTTTGTGGCGGTCTCGGCATGCGAATGCGGTCCGGCCCGGAGTCACTCCCGAAGCCGATGATGCCCATCGGCTCGCGCCCCGTCCTGTGGCACGTCATGCGCTACTACGCTCATTTCGGGCACACGGAGTTCATTCTCTGCCTCGGTTACGGCGGCAAGGCGGTCAAGGACTACTTCCTCGACTACCAGGAGGCGCACTCCAACAACTTCGTGCTGACCAAGGGTGGCCGCGACATCGAGCTCATCTCCAGCGACATCAGCGACTGGCGAATCTCCTTCATCGACACGGGTATCGACACCCCCATCGGCGAGCGGCTGCGCCGCGTGCGGCCGTTCCTCGAGGACGATCCCGAGTTCTTGGCGAACTATGGCGACGTCCTTACCGACGCACCGCTGAACGACATCATCGGCGAGTTCCTCGCTACGGATGACGTAGCCACGATGCTGGCGGTCAAGCCCCAGGACTCCTTCCACGTCCTGCGCATGTCCGATGACGGCCGGGTGGTCGGTATCGAGCCGGTGGCCGACATGGCGATGCGTATCAACGGGGGTTACTTCGTGCTGCGCCAGGAGATCTTCGACTTCCTGAACGAGGACGAGGATCTCGTCATGGACGCGTGCGTTCGTGCTGCGGCCTCCGGGCGCCTGCGCGCTCGGCCCTACGACGGGTTCTGGGCCCCGATGGACACGCTCAAGGAGCGCGCGGCGCTCGAGGACCTGCACCGCTCCGGCCGCAGCCCGTGGGCGCTCTGGGCCCCACAGGCCAACCGGTCACAGAGGGGTCCGATGGCCACAGTGGAGCTTCCCGAGATCGCTGCGCCGGGCGTGGGCCGCTAGGGCCGGTTCCCTCACATGCGAGCACTTCATCTCGGAGACGGGGCCCTGCACGTGGTGAGCGTCGGAGCCCATCCCGACGACATCGAGATCGGGTGCGGCGGCACTCTGCTGCAGTTTTCGGGCAGGGAGTCGGTGACGTTCACGACAGTGGTGATGACAGGGTCCCCGGCGCGAGCCGAGGAGGCCCGGGGGGCCGCTGAACGGTTCACCCCCGGCGCTTCGGTGTTCCAGTTCGCGCTACGCGACGGGCACCTGCCCGCTCACTGGGGTGAGGTCAAGGAGGCGCTCGAAGGGGTGGCCTCGCGCGTGCCTGCCGCAGACGTGGTGCTGGCTCCGCGGGTCGACGACGCGCACCAGGATCACCGACTGCTCGGCCGGCTCGTGCGCACGGTGTGGCGCGACGCCCTGACCCTCCACTACGAGATCCCGAAGTGGGACGGGGACATGAGCGCGCCCACGTTCTTCGTTCCCCTGTCCTCCGACCAGGCGCGAAGCAAGGTCGAGGCGATCGACGCCGCCTTTGCCAGCCAGCGGTCCCGGGACTGGTGGGATGAGGAGATGTTCCTCGGCTTGATGCGCCTGCGCGGTATGGAGTGTCGTGCCAGGTATGCCGAGGCCTTCTGGGTCCCGAAGGCCGTCCTCGCCCTGTGACCACGTCGGGACGGGGCTGGGAGGCCCTCAACGGTTCGGGGGAGGTTCGCGACTTCACCCACGGCGCGACCGTCCCTGTGCCACGATGATTTTCGGCTGACTCGAGACAAGGGGAAACGGGCTGTGTCGAAACCGTACTGCCGCCTCTGTGGTGCCGAGCTGGAAAGCACCTTCGTCGATCTGGGCATGTCCCCCCCGTGCGAGAGCTACCTGCGCGCGGAGCAGTGCGACCAGGGCGAGACGTTCTACCCCCTGCACGTGCGGATCTGCTCCGAGTGTCTTCTGGTCCAGCTGCCGGCCTACATCGCGCCGGAGGACATCTTCAACGACTACGCCTACTTCTCCTCGTACTCGGACTCCTGGGTCAGACATGCCGAGAGGTTCGTGGACGGCGCCGTGGGGCGCCTGGCGCTTGGCGACGACGCCTTCGTGGTCGAGGTCGCGAGCAACGACGGATACCTTCTGCAGCACTGCGTGGCGCGTGGCATCCGGTGCCTCGGCGTGGAGCCGGCAGCGAACATCGCCGAGACAGCCAACGCCAAAGGCATTCCCACCGAGGTGCTGTTCCTCGGTGAGGACACGGGCACGAAGCTGGCTGATGTGCACGGCAAGGCCGATCTCGTCGTCGCCAACAACGTGTTCGCCCACGTCCCCGACATCGTGGACTTCAGCAAGGGGCTTCGGGCCCTGGTGGCCGACGCCGGCTACGTCAGTATCGAGATACCGCACCTGTTGCGGCTGATCGAGGGCCGCGAGTACGACACGATCTACCACGAGCACTATTCGTACCTGTCGCTGTTGACCACCCAACGAGTGCTCGCAGCGGCGGGGCTCAGCGTCGTCGACGTCGAGGAGCTGCCGACGCATGGGGGCTCGCTGCGTACGTGGTCGACCCCGACCTCCATCGCGCCGGAACCTTCCCCTGCGGTGGCTGCGGTGCTCTCCGACGAGTCAGCGGCAGGTCTGCACACGCTCGAGGGCCACCAGGGTTTCGCGTCGGCCGTGGCGCGAGTGCGCAACGACTTCGTGGAGTTCCTCATCCAGTGCGCGCGGGACGGCAAGAAGGTCGCGGCGTACGGTGCGCCCGGGAAGGGGAACACGCTGCTCAACCACTGCGGCATCCGGTCCGACCTGATCTCGTTCGCGGTGGATCGCAGCCCCCACAAGCACGGACTCTTCCTTCCGGGCACACACATCCCCATCCACCCGGTGGAGAGGCTGGCGCTGGAGCGTCCGGACGTGATCGTGATCATGCCGTGGAACCTCCGTGACGAGATCGCCACTCAGCTCGAGTACGTCCGCTCGTGGGGAGCAGAGCTCGTCGTGGCGCTCCCCGCCCTTGAGGTGTTCTGAGCCGCTCCGGGGTCCGGTGCGGCTGGTGCTCGCATGGGCGTTCCGTCTGGCTGGGTGACCACCCGCACCGTTGAGTCGTCCCCCGCCACTGTCTCGGCGCGTCGTGCGACGGTCCAGAGTGCGCCGGCGCAGCCGAGGAGGAGGAACAACAGGAACGAGCACTGGCGGAAGGTCAGCTCGTCGAACGTGCCGGCCGCGACCGCGAGGGCGAGGATGGACCCGCTCAGCGCCTGAGCCAGGTCTCGTGTCGGGCCCGGAGAGAGCCGTTTGCGGGCGCCGCGCGCCAGACCGGCGCCGATGACGAAGAGGGCGATGAAGGAGGCCAGGGCCGCGAGGCCTCCGTTGAGCAAGGTCATGAGGTACTCGTTGTCGAGGAAGAAGTAGACGATCGGGTCGAACGTGCCGAAACCCCTGCCGAACCACCAGTGCCCACTCATCAGGCCGCCGATGAGGTCGTAGTCGGCGGTCCTGGCGGCAATGCTCGAGTCGTTCTCACCGGCCAGGAAGAAGCCACTGAGGGTGCCGAGGATGCCCGGGACGGCCACTCGGAAGAAGGCCAGTCCCAGGATGCCGACGAGCGCCAGGTTGAGCCGCGTCCGCGAGGGAAGGACCAGCCAGTAGAGGAACAGTCCGACCGTCGCCGCGACGATGCCCGAGCGCGCGATCGTCAGTGGAAGCGCCACCAGGATGAGTACGAGACAGATCCGCGCCTTCCTTCTCTGACCCTCGGACTGAGCCTGCATGGCGAAGTGCAGGGCGATCGGAGCCATTGCCGCCAGCGCCACCGAGAACTCGATGGAATGAGTTGCGGCCGCGGCGACTCGGGTGAAACCCGCGCGGGTGTCGTCGGCCGCCTCGCCATTCAACGTGAGCCCGGGAATGGCCTGAAACAACTGGTAGCTGAAGGACGTCGAGAACTCCAGGATCCCGATCAAGCCCTGGATCGCCCCGAGGACGATGAGGCGTCGGAGGAGGGTGGTGACCTCGGCCGCCGTGCGGAGTCCGTCGACCGCGAACATCGCGATGCCGACCATGGCGAGGAGCTGGAAGAGGTTCCGCGCCGCGGCCTGGCTCTCGGCTGCGGTGAGGAACCTCGACATCGCAGCCGCGAACGAGGTCATCGCGGTCACCACGAACGCGAAGACCGCCCAACGAACCGGGTGCAACGGCGCGGCTCTCAGGCTGCCGTTCAGACGACCAGCCGCCCAGAGGACGAAGCATCCCAGGCCCAACAGGACCGACGGGTTGCCGACCGAACGGAGGGGGCCGGCCAGGACGAGGTTCTGCGGTACGAGGAAGAGCAGCCCCAGCAGGAGCGTGAGCACCGCAACGACGTCGCGTCGAGACAGGACGATCGTCGCCAGCACCAGGCAGACGCCGATCGACGCCGTCAGCAGCAGGGGCGTCTGCCTGGCGGAGGCCGACGCGGCATACTGCGCCACGACCGCGGCGACGACCAGGACCACTGCGTCCAGAGCCCATCGCGTGCGGGGCGGGCTCCCACCACCCACGTGGGCTCTGTGACTCATGACGACGCCTGAGCCGGCTCGACGGGGTCGTCGGGCTGCGGACCTCTCGACTCGCTCGGGATCAGCGTCACGTTCGCCGCACCGGGGTCGCGTGGTCCTGGGTTGGGTCGATCGGGGCGGCGACTGCCGCTGGGTCCTCCACCGGCTCGGGGTCCTCCCGCCGTGCCCGGGTCCGGCGGGCCGTGGCGGCCTTGGCCGCCTTCGCACCGTTCCGCAGGGCAGGGACCCGCTGGCGCGAGGCCGTGTCCGGCTGGTCCTTAGCCGGGCTGCCGGCAGTGGTCACCGGCGCCGGTTCCTGGGCCGGTTCAGTGCCCTTCGGCTGGTCCTGACTCGGGCTGGCCAGGTCGGCGAGCGCTTTGTCGAGCGCCGCGACGAGGTCGAGGTACTCGGAGTTGCGCAGCAGCGCGGCGGACGGCAGCCCCGAGCCGTCGGGGGTCACGAGCGGCGCCTGGTTCGGGGCCGGTTTGGTGCTCTCCGTCTCGCTCCGGGTCGGCTTGGAGAGGGTTGCGGGCACCTGCTGCCCCGGGGAGGGAGGGGTGCTGTTCGGCACGGCCACGGCGGGCGCCGGTGACCCGGAGGGTTCTGCCGGGTGCGTGCCCAGAAGGCCGGTAGGACTGGCGTGGCCGTTCACGGGGGTGGTGTGGGAGTCCGGGCTCGGCGTCGCTGCCATCGTCGGGATGGTCACGGGTGGCAGATCGGTGTCCGCAGACTCGGACGCGGGGGCATGTTCGCTCGTGTCACTGGTCGAGAATGCATCGAATTCCCAGTCGGTCTCAGGGCTGGACGACATGGCCTGCGCGCCAGACACCAGCGCATCTGACGTCGTGTACGTGTTCATGCGCTCGAACCGCGGGGCGAGCTGCGCCTCCTGCGGCGCCTGGAGCTGCTGGCCCCTTGTCGCCGCGGCGCCTCGGCGACTGAGGAGCCTGTCCACCACGAGGGCCAGCGCGGCCGCGGCCAGCAGGCCCACGCCCATGACGGCGACCAGCAGCTTGACCGGTGACTCGGGGGGAAGCCGCACCATCTCCGGCAGCGAGGTCTCGAAGGTCGAGTAGCGGGAGATCTTCGGCGCCCCGGCGCGGACCTGCAGCTTCTCCGCCTCTGTGGGAACCGCGGCCAACACCCCTGTGACGACGTCGAGGGCCTGTTGGGGGCTGTCCGCCCACGTCCGCACCGTGTAGGACCGTCGGCCGTCGTCCTGGAGGATGCTGAAGTGGCTCGCGTCGTCGGACTGGCCCGGCTCATAACCCCTGTTCGTGCCGCCGAGCCGCTCCTGGGACGCGACTGACGTCAGGCTTGCGACGACACTCTCGCCGAGAAGTCCGGTCCCGTCGGCAGCCAGGGGATTCTTGACGCGCGGATCGGGCTCTCGTGGAGCCACCTCGTCCGCGTGCTCCCAGACGAAGGCAAAGCTTGCGGCGGCCGTGTAGGTCGCCTTGGAGGTCCGTGCCAGCCCCAGGCCCGCGCCGGCCGCGAGCAGGAGCACAGGCAGCACGATGTACCATCTCTTCAGGCACACCCTGATGACATCGAGGCTGTCCAAAACGGAATCTCCCAACCGAGCCGGGCCGTCCATGCTGCATCTGCGGTCAGGTTAACCCGGCCCCTCCGGCCGAGATGCGGTATCAGAGGAAACCGCCCGTTCTCCGTCACTCGGTGCGACGATAGCCGCGACGAAGGGAGCGTCCGTTGCGCGTGCTGGTGACAGGAGACAGGGGGTACATCGGGGCTGTTCTCGTTCCGATGTTCCTCTCCGCAGGCCATGACGTCGTCGGCTTGGACGTGGGCTGGTACGCCGGTTGTGACTTCGGCCCAGAGGTCACCGGCTACGAGCAGCGCATGGGTGATGTGAGAGACCTGGACCCGTCGTCGCTCGAGGGATTCGATGCGGTGGTGCACCTGGCTGCGGTCTCCAACGATCCGATCGGACACCTGAACCCCGAGGCGACGCGCTCGGTCAACGCCGTGGGCGCGGTCACGACAGCGCAGGCGGCCAAGGCTGCCGGAGTCCCACGATTCCTGTTCTCCTCTTCCTGCTCCCTCTACGGTGCGGCAGGAGATGCTCCGGTCGACGAGACCTCGGAGTTCAATCCGGTGACCCCGTACGGCCAGAGCAAGGTGTTGGCCGAGGAGGGCCTGTCCGAGCTTGCCGACGACGGATTCAGTCCCACCTTCCTGCGGAACGCGACGGCGTACGGATCGTCGCCGCGCCTGCGGGCGGACATCGTCGTGAACAACCTGACCGGGACGGCCTTCACCCGTGGAGAGGTCCGGCTGCAGTCCGATGGCACCCCGTGGCGCCCGCTGGTACACGTGGCAGACATCTCCAGGGCCTTCCTCGCGGCCATGGAGGCACCTCGCGAAGCCGTGCACAACCAGGCGTTCAACGTCGGCCGGGACGAGGACGTCGTCCAGATTCGCGAGATAGCCCTGCAAGTGGCTGAGCAGATGCATGCGCCGGTCACCTTCGCCGAGGGTGCGGGTCCGGACGCACGCAACTACAGGGTGAGCTTCACCAAGATCGGCGCTCTCCTCCCGTCGTTTCGTCCCCAGTGGACCGTTCCGCAGGGCATCACCGAGCTGGCTGACGACATGCGTCGCTTCGGCCTGTCGGCGTCAGACTTCGAGGGTCCGCGTTACGTGAGGTTGGCACGGATCCGCGAGCTGATCGACGCCGGCAAGCTGGACAGCCAGCTTCGGCTGCTCAGTGCTGATCACCACGGCTGACGGCGAGGCCCAGCGGCATCCCACAGTTGCTGTTCCCGCGGATGGGGCAACGGGATGTAGAGCGTGGGCGACCATCCGGTGCGGCCCTGGCACATCTCGCGAAGCTGGTCGGTGATCTCGTCAGCGATGTCCCATGTGAGGACCACCACCACATCGGGACGGCGCTCGAGAAGGGTCGACACCGGGAGGATGGGCACTCCCGCGCCCGGGATCCGTCTCCCGGACTTGGCCGGTGACAGGTCGACGGCGTAGGGCAGCAGCGACTTGTCGACACCCGAGAGGGCAAGCAGGACAGGCGCTTTCGAGGGTGCCCCGTATGCAGCAACGGAGAGACCAGCGTTCGCGCACCTCTGCATGTACGCGCGGAAGGCAGTGGCCACAGAGTGACCTCGGTGCGCCATGGCGACCAGTGACGCGGCGGTGTCCAGCCCGTCGGCACGCTCGCGGCGGAGCACGGCCCCGACCGACGCGTCCACGTGCGGACGGTCCGCGGCCCGCCGCGCGGTGAGACGGAGACTGCCGCCGTATGCCGGAACCTCGGCAGCGCGCGTGACCACCAGGCCGTGGCGTCGCAGGGCGGGGATCGCTGCGGTCAGGGTGAGGTAGACGTAGTGGCCATGTCGCACGGTGTCGACGAGGGTGTCGGCGACCATGGGGCGTCCGTGGAAGAACTCGCACACGAGCACGCCGCCGGGGGCGACCTCCCGTGCCCGAGCGGCAAGCACAGCGTCAAGGTCCAGCTCGTGCATGAGGTGGTGAACGTCGGCCACGAGCGACGCAGACTGGCCTTCGGCGGCCGGACGCAGACCCGCGGACATGAAGTCCGGACGCCACGAGCCGCCGTGCCCGCTGTCGTGCTCGATGAAGGTGCCTCCTGCCTCCGGGCGCTCCTCCGCGAGGACTCGAGCCACCGATGCAGCGGCATGTGCTCTCGAGGTCGACGAGTTGACCGGGCCGGGTTCTTCCGGCTGCAGCTCTGCGTCCGGGCCGAGCTGGATCAGGGCGCACGAGTGGCAGAAGTAGACGCGAAGGGGCCACGCCTCGTCCGTCTCGAGTGACGTGGCGGAGGGGAAGATGTCTGAGGCCGGGACCTGGCCGAGGTCGATGACCAGAACCGTGCTGGACGATCGGCAGGACCTGCATCGAAACGCTGGTGGACGCTCATTCATCTCGTCAGTCACGCGGCCAGTGTGCCGCACCCAGATCGTTGCGGAGGTCGATCGCGCCAGGCCGCTCTGGGCACGGTTCCCAAACCGGGCCGGGAGGTGCGGGACGACATTAGGCTGGGCGGGTGAGGGTCGACAACACAGCACTGCACGGGGTCTTCGTCCTGACTCCGGAGCCCCTGCGGGACGAGCGAGGCTTCTTCACGCGGACCTTCGACATCGAGAGCATGCAGCGGGTCGGAGTCGATTCCGCCGGTTTTCGTCAGGACAGCCTGTCGCGATCGCGTCGTGGGGTCGTCCGCGGTCTCCACCTGCGCGCCGGGGACGGCGAGGCCAAGCTGGTCCGCTGCTCCTCGGGGGCGATCTTCGACGTGGTCCTTGACCTCCGTGACGGCTCGGCAACCTTCGGACGGTGGCAGTCGTTCGAGCTCGATGGCGAAACCCAGCGTTCTGTGTACATCCCCGCCGGCTGTGCCCACGGGTTCCAGGCACTCAGCGAGCCCGCAGACACCTTCTACCGGATCGACCGCGACCACGACCCGGCGGCGGACGTCGCGATCGCCCACGACGACCCCAGCCTCGGCATCCCGTGGCCTCTCCCCGTCATGCTGCAGTCAGATCGTGACCGGGGTGCCCCGACCCTCGCCGAGCTCGGGATTGCGCTACCGACGCGCCGTCGTCCCTAGCCGCAGTGGATGCGACGAGTGCCGCCCCAGCCCGCCCGCAGGTGCGGTGGCTGAGGCCGGTCACGCCGCCTGCCGTGATGTCTCGTCCCGCTCCCACCCTGTACCTCGGCGCCCGCGCCCGGGGAGCAGCCGCCCTGTGGCTGCGAGCAGACAGTAAGCGGCAGCGTCGAGCAGGTCATGGAGCTGGTATCCCGCGCTCCTGACGACTGCGGCCAGCGTCGAGATCGACGACCGGGGACTACGGGTGGGCAAGGCGTACACACGGCGGAGCGTGTGCAGCAGGGCGCTCACGGTCCGCGGTGTCGAGACGACGACGGGGACGGTGTCCACGATGGCCACCTCATCGCTCTCGAACAGGCTCGCGACGAAGAAGTCGTCGGGCACACTGGCTGGAAAGGTGGCCCAGCGCGCGCGACCCTCGGGACTCACACCGTAGAAGCCTGCACCCCACAACGACGTCATGAGTGGCTTGGTGCGTGTCCGTGCGCGGTAGAACGCCCGGACCAGGCTGTCCGCCCCTGACGTGTCGTACCGGATCAACGGACGAGCTGCCAGCACGCTTCCGCGCCGCAGGGCAGCAACGACGTCAAGGATCGATTCAGCGCTTGCGCGGACGTCGGCGTCGACGTAGAGCCGCGTGTCAGAACGGGCAGTCCGGTCGCCAGCGTCGAGTGCGGCCTGCTTGGAGGCAGCCGGTAGGTCGAGCACGCGGGCGCGCACGCCGGCGCCGCGGTCTCGGGCCACACTCGTCGTATCGTCCCAGCACCCGTTGCAGACCACGATCACCTCTATCCAGGCCGGCAGTCCGCAGAGGCCGTCAAGGAGTCGGCCGATCACCGACGCCTCGTTGTGGGCTGGCACGATGACGCTGGCGACGCACGCGACGGGGGCCGCGGTTCCGACAGACGGCGCATCGGGGGAGACGATCACGGGCTGCCCTCCGCTGAGCAGGCTTGGGCCTTTGGCAACAGGGCCCACGACGATCGCCGGGCGATGGTCGTGAAGGCCTGCCGGTCCTGGGCGCGGCTCGAACGGGCCAGGTGGCGCGCCGCCACCGCCGCGCGGAAGGCCAGCGATGTGGTCGGGCCATGGTGGCGCTCGTAGTCGCGCACGCGGTTGACGGCCATGAGCGCATACAGCTCTGCGGAGGAACCCGAGCCGCCTCCTGCGTGTTCCACCACGGCGCTCGGAACGTACTCGATGGCAAAGCCCATCTGCCGCACCCTGCGCGCGTAGTCGACCTCTTCGGAGTACAGGAAGAAGCTCTCGTCCCAAGGACCCACCGCGAGGTCGCACTCCGCGGCGATCATCCAGCAGGCTCCGCTGGCCCACCCGACGACATGACATCTCTCGTACTGGCCATCGTCCCGGATCGTGTCACCGAGCACTCCGGGGCGATGGGACCAGTGGTCCCCGAAGGCAGCCTCTCCGAACTCGCCCAGAACCGTGGGCCCATGGTGCAGTGAGCGAAAGACGCTGCCGTCCGGGTTGAGGATCTTGGGCACGCACACCCCCACATCGCTCTCGGACAGGGACTCGGCCAGCCGGCTCAGGGCCCCGGGCCTGAGGAGCAGGTCCGGGTTGAGTATGGCCAGTGCGTCCGTTTCGGCGCCGACGGCCTGGTGTGCCAAGTTGATGCCGCCGGCATACCCCAGATTCCGACCGGCGGAGATCAGCGTGACGTCCGGCCGACAGGCCAGTCTGGCCGTCCCGTCGGTGGAGCCGTTGTCCACGACGACGGTGGTGACGTCCAGGCCCGAGGCTGCCCCTGGGATCGAGTCGAGGAGTCGGACGATGTCTCGCTCGTTGTTGTAAGTGACCACGACCGCCGCAACGCTCCGCACCTTCCGGGTCGGGGCGTGGGGGCTGGCCTCCACGCGCGTCGAGCTGGCGCGTGCCAGGCGCAGCGCCGCGGGCGGTCCCTGAACGAGGTACCGACGTCCGAGCCGGCGGGGTTCGCGGCCGAGGCGATAGGCCCACTCGAGGCCGTGTGCAGAGACCTGCTGTGGTGCTCGTTGCTCAACTCCTGCAAGGAAGTTCGCCGCCGCACCGAACGCCAGGAGCACTCGGGAACCCGTGCGCGCCGCGTGCGTCTGGATCCATCGCTCTTGGCGCGGCTTTCCCAACCCGACGACGAGGAGGTCGACTCCGGCGCGGGCCACCTCCCCCGCGAGATCGTCGCTCTGTTCGAGGTCGTCCACGACCGATCGTGGGGGTGCCCAGTAGCCGGCCACGTCGAGACTCGAGAACTGCTTGCGCAGTCGTGCCGCCAAGCACTCGTGCATGTCGCTCTCACCGCCGAGGAACCCCACGGTGACATCCGATTCAGCGGCCGCCGCCAGGATGGGGAGAAGCAGGTCCGAGCCGGCCAGGCGCGGCCACCCGTGGCCGGTGACACGGCGGGCCCAGGCCACCAAAGGCATGCCGTCCAGAAGGGTCAGCCACCGTAGTTCCGCGGTGTCCCGGATGACGTCCTCCGCACCGGCACCTGTCGTCCCGAAGGCATGAATGTGTTGAAGATTGGCTGAAGCCACGGCGAGGGCAGGTGTGTCCGGACATCGCAGGGTCAAGCCGATGAGGGAATGGACGTCCGTCGCGTGACAGAGATCCACTGGAACTCCCCCCAGAGTTCGTCGCGTGACAACCACTGGCGCTTCCCCCCACTCCGACCCTTGCAGGCAGGACCGATCGTCGGTCCCCGCACCGTTGAAGGATGTGCGTCGACGAGGACAGCACGATCATGGCCAGCCCCCGGCCCGAGAATCCTCGAATGGTCGGCCGTCCGCGCCTACGTACATCCTTTAGCGACAGTAAGACGGCGCCCCAGGGCGCAACGGAAATCTCGGAAAGTCGTCCGCTCTATCCGGAAAGTCCGGGAGGAAGTCAGGAGATCTATCTGATCGTCGGTAAATACTTGCTCATGGGTGGACTTGTGCGGAGTGTCCGATGGTGGGCCAAGCCCCGAGGTGCTGCGTTTCGTGGGGATGGCACGAGTGGGCTGTCACGAGACAGTGGCAGATCGAAAAGCAATGGTGACAATGGAATTCGCGGCCCGTTGAGGGCGTGTCCGCCATCAGGGCATGTGCTGCCGCGTCGTTCGCCCGTCAGGGCATGCAATATCGCGTTCTTGAGGTGAGCCGGCCCCGCCCTATTCACCGGGCTCGGTTCGGAGGTATCGCAGCGGCCCGTGACGTGGCATTCCCGCTAACGAGAGCGGAAATGCAGCACGACACCATTGTGGTCCGATTCCGCGATGTGAATCGTCTTTGCCCGGCCCGCCACGAGAGCCTGAGACACCAGCGTGTGGTCGATTCGAACGAGCGCCGGCAGCTGCAGCCCGAACAGGCGCCGAGACCCATCGGCCGGCCAGGTCGGCTGGTAGCCCCCGTTGGTCTGGTCCATGTCTTCTTCGAAGCCCCGGTCGAGAAGGCGTCTGAAAGGTGCGTTGTCCCTCGAGGCATTGAAATCCCCGGCCATGACGACCGGGCGCCGCGCGTCGTCGCCGTACCTCTTGCTGAGGAAGTCCTCGAGCTGCGCATAGTCGCGGGCCCATGCGTCCCCTTGGTACGGGGGAGTGATGTGAACCGCAACGAGATCGACCGTTCCGATCTCCGGAAGCACCACGCGCACGAGGCGGGAGTCCGCCCCGTCGGAGATAGGGGTGTCGCCGAGCAGCTGGTGCCTGCTGAGGACGAGGGTCCCGTCAGGGCCGTCGGGCCCGACGCCGACCTGGAACGGGTACGTGCTCGGGATGTCGGTGTTGCGAAGCGCCGCGAGCTGACTGGGCGGGACATCGCTCAGCACCAGGATGTCTGCGCCCTCCCTCTTCGCGGCACGAGCCAGCGCCGTGGGGTCGCCGTACTCGAAGTTCTGGGCGAGAACCACGAACTGAGACCCGGAACCGGAGCTCGGCGAGGACCCGGTGTAGAACGGTGCGAGCCATGCCAGGTGGATGGCAAGAAGGAACGTGCCCACGAGGACGCCCCACCTCGCTGCTCGCCAGCCTGGAACAGAGCGGACGAGCGAGAGCGCCCCGGCCCCGGCGACGGTGAGGAGCGAGAACACCGTCCCGAGGGGTGAGAGCGCCGCAAGCTCGACCACCCTGGGCGGTCGAACGTCGAAGATCCGGGGCACCGTCAGGGCCAGGCACAGTCCAAGGCTGCCGAGGGTGAACAGCCAGAGCGCGCCCGCAGCCCATCGCCTGACCGTGGAGGGATGCGCGGGCGCGGTCATGGCCGATGCAACGTCCCTTCGGTCGGCGTACCCCGGACGGCACCAGTCTGCCGCGGTGAGACCGGCGGCGGATCATATTCGGGGTCAGCCACCTGACCCGACGGACGCGATGACGACGGACAGGAGCGTGGGCGCTCTCGACCTCTGTTTTCGTCCCGCCGACAGCCGCACCTACACTTGGACCCCTGATGTCGCACCCACTGCTCAGCGCCTTCGGGGCGCTTCCTGATGTCCGCCACGTCCTCGACCAAGTGGGTCGCGCCCGTCTCGTCGACGTGTCTGCGAGTGACGGCTCGCGTCCGTTCCTCGTCGCCGCGCTTGCGCAGCAGGTCGCCGGTCCCGACGCCGCGTCCGGGGCCGCCCCCCTCGTCGTCGTCACGGCCACGACGCGCGAGGCCGAGGATCTCGCGAGCGCTCTCGGACTGTTCCTCAGCCCCGAGCGGATAGCCGTCTTCCCGTCGTGGGAGACGTTGCCTCACGAGCGGCTCTCGCCTCGCAGCGACACGGTGGGTCGGCGACTGGCCGTGCTGCGACGGCTCGCGCACCCCGACCCCGACGACCCGGCATACGGCCCGCTCTCGGTCGTCGTCGCCCCCGTGCGCGCCGTCCTCCAGCCGCTGACCAAGGGGCTCGGCGACCTCGTCCCCGTCGCGCTGCGAGCGGGCGACGAGCGGCCGCTCGAGGACGTCGTCGACGCGCTCGTCGCCGCCGCCTACACCCGCACCGACCTCGTCGAGCGGCGCGGCGAGTTCGCCGTCCGCGGCGGCATCCTCGACGTGTTCCCGCCCACCGAGGAGCACCCGGTCCGCATCGAGTTCTGGGGCGACACCGTCGAGGAGGTGCGCTGGTTCAAGGTCGCCGACCAGCGCTCCCTCGAGATCGCTGAGCACGGGCTCTGGGCGCCGCCGTGCCGAGAGCTGCTGCTCACGGACCAGGTCCGGGCGCGTGCCCGGGCCCTCGCGGACCAGCTCCCCGGCGTCTCCGAGATGCTCTCCAAGGTCGCCGAGGGCATCGCCGTCGAGGGCATGGAGTCCCTCGCGCCGGCCCTCGTCGACGGCATGGAGTCGGTCCTCGACGTCCTGCCGCAGCGCTCGATCGTGCTCGTCGCCGACCCCGAGCGGGTCCGGCGCCGCGCCCACGACCTCGTCGCGACGAGCGAGGAGTTCCTCGAGGCGAGCTGGGCCAACGCCGCCGCCGGCAACCAGGTGCCCGTCGACCTCCAGTCGCTGCTCGGCAGCGCCTCCTACTGGTCGCTGGCCGACGTGCGCGCCCTCGCCGAGCGGTCCGGCCGCGCCTGGTGGACGCTGACGCCGTTCGCGGCCGACGCTGATCTCGTCATCGAGGACGACGACGTCGACGAGCGCCTCGCCGTGCGCACGACCGACCCCGACGCCTTCCGCGGCGACACCGACCGCGCCGTCGAGCACCTGCGCGAGCGGGTCGCCGACGGCTGGGCCGTCGCCGTCGTCACCGAGGGCCCCGGCCTCGCCAAGCGTGTCGCGGAGGTGCTCGGCGAGCACGAGGTCGCCGTTCGCCCGCTCGACACCACGCGGGACGATGCCCTCGAGCCCGGCTGGGTCCACGTCACGACCGCGACCCTCGGCCGCGGCTTCGTCCACGAGGGCGCCCGCGTCGAGGTGCTCACCGAGACCGACCTGACCGGCCAGCCGGGCAGCGGCACGTCGACCAAGGACATGCGACGCATGCCGTCGCGCCGCCGCAACCAGGTCGACCCGCTCCAGCTGCGCCCCGGCGACCACGTCGTCCACGAGCAGCACGGCGTCGGCCGCTTCGTCGAGATGATGCAGCGCACCGTCGCCGGTGCCACACGCGAGTACCTCGTCATCGAGTACGCCCCCGGCAAGCGCGGCCAGCCCGGTGACCGCCTCTTCGTCCCCACCGACCAGCTCGACCAGGTGACGAAGTACGTCGGCGGCGAGGAGCCCACCCTCAACAAGATGGGCGGCTCCGACTGGAGCAAGACGAAGTCGCGGGCCAAGCGCTACGTCAAGCAGATCGCGGCCGACCTCATCCGGCTCTACAGTGCCCGCCAGGCCACCAAGGGCCACGCGTTCGCGCCCGACACCCCGTGGCAGCGCGAGCTCGAGGACGCCTTCGGCTACGTCGAGACCCCCGACCAGCTGATCAGCATCGACGAGGTCAAGGCCGACATGGAGAAGCAGGTCCCCATGGACCGGCTCATCTGCGGCGACGTCGGCTACGGCAAGACCGAGATCGCCGTGCGCGCGGCGTTCAAGGCCATCCAGGACGGCAAGCAGGTCGCGGTGCTCGTGCCGACGACCCTGCTCGTCAGCCAGCACCAGCAGACCTTCGCCGAGCGCTACGCGCAGTTCCCGGTCAAGGTCTCCTCGCTCTCGCGCTTCCAGAGCGACAAGGAGGCCAAGGACGTCATGGCCGGGATGGCCGACGGCACCATCGACCTCGTCATCGGCACGCACCGCCTGCTCGCCAAGGACGTGACGTTCAAGGACCTCGGCCTCGTCATCATCGACGAGGAGCAGCGCTTCGGCGTCGAGCACAAGGAGCTGCTCAAGACGATGCGCACGGCCGTCGACGTCCTGTCGATGTCGGCCACGCCGATCCCGCGCACGCTCGAGATGGCCGTCACCGGCATTCGCGAGATGTCCACGCTGGCGACGCCGCCCGAGGAGCGCCACCCGGTGCTGACCTTCGTCGGCGCCTACGACGAGAAGCAGATCACGGCGGCCGTGCGGCGCGAGCTGCTGCGCGAGGGCCAGGTCTTCTTCGTGCACAACAAGGTGAGCAGCATCGAGAAGGCGGCGGCGCGGCTGCGAGAGCTGGTCCCCGAGGCGCGCATCGCCACCGCGCACGGCCAGATGGGCGAGCACAAGCTCGAGGCGGTCGTCGAGGACTTCTGGGAGAAGCGGTTCGACGTGCTCGTGTGCACGACGATCGTCGAGACCGGCCTCGACATCTCCAATGCCAACACCCTGATCGTCGAGCGCTCCGACGCGCTCGGCCTGAGCCAGCTGCACCAGCTGCGGGGCCGTGTCGGGCGCGGGCGCGAGCGGGCCTACGCCTACTTCCTCTACCCGCCCGAGAAGCCGATGACCGAGACGGCGCACGACCGGCTTCGCACCATCGCGAGCAACACCGACCTCGGATCCGGGATGGCCGTGGCGATGAAGGACCTCGAGATCCGCGGCGCCGGCAACCTGCTCGGCGGCGAGCAGTCCGGTCACATCCAGGGCGTCGGCTTCGACCTCTACGTGCGCCTCATCGGCGAGGCCGTCGCCGACTTCCGCGGCGACGCGGTCGACCTGCCGGCCGAGATCAAGATCGAGCTGCCCGTCGACGCGCACCTGCCGCACGACTACGTGCCGGGGGAGCGGCTGCGCCTCGAGGCCTACAAGAAGCTCGCGACCGTCGAGACGTTCGAGGCTGTCGACGAGATCGAGGCCGAGCTGCGCGACCGCTACGGCGCGCCGCCGAAGCCGGTCGAGAACCTCCTCGAGGTCGCGCGGCTGCGCGTCGTGGCCCGTGCCGCCCGCATCGGCGACATCGGCGTGCAGGGCAAGGTCGTACGCTTCGGCCCGGTCAAGGACCTCCGCGAGAGCCAGCAGCTGCGGCTCATGCGCCTCTACCCGGGCACCATCGTCAAGGACGCGCTCGGCACCATCCTCGTCCCGGCCCCGATGACGGCCCGCGTGGGTGGCAAGCCGCTGCGCGACGTCGAGGTGCTGACGTGGGCGCGGCAGCTGATCACCGCCGTCCTGCTCGACGACATCGCGGCGGCCGCCGGGGCTTCGGCGGGCGCATCGTCGGGCGCATCGTCAGGCGCGGCGAAATCCCGCGTGGGAGCACCGTAGGATGTCAGACGCATCCGCCAGAGGAGGAAATCAGTGAAGGCTTGGTCTGCTCAACCCGCGAAGCGCGTGGCCGTCGTCGGCGTCGTCGCGCTCGGTGCCGTGTCGCTGCTCGGCGGGTGCGGCTTCGAGACGCGCCAGCAGGCCGCCGCCGTCGTCAACGGCGAGGTCATCCACGAGTCCGACGTCCGCGAGACGTACGACCAGCTCCAGAAGGCCAAGCTCGACTTCGCCGAGAACATCGTCGTCACCGCGCTCGTCGCGGCGCCCCTGCTCAAGGACGCCGTCTCCGCCTCCGGCAGCTGGAAGCCCGACGAGACGTACGCCTCGGTCATCTCCTCGATCCCCGACGCCACCGACACGACGAAGGAGTTCGTCGCGGCCGTCGCCCTCATCCAGTCGCAGAAGATGACGCCGGCCGACGTCGCCGCCTACCGCGCCGACCTCAAGAAGGCCGAGATCAGCGTCAACCCCAAGTACGGCTCGGTCGTGCAGTCCGACGAGGGGCCGGTGTACTTCACCATCGGCCAGCAGACGCCCAACTGGGTCAAGCCGGGTGGCAACACCGCCCCGGCGACCGCCCCCGCCACGGCCCAGTAGACCTCCGTAGCCCTCCGTCGTGACCGCCCGCGTCGTCCTGCTCGTCACGACCCCACGCATCGCCCCGGGTCTGCTGACTCGTGAGGCGTGGCAGGGCCTCGAGCAGGCGTGTGCCGTGTGGGGTCGTCCCGACGAGCCGCAGGTGGCCGCGCTGGTCGAGGCCGGCATCGAGGTGCTGGCCCGCGAGGACGGTCACCCGGCCGACCTCGCCCGTGACCTCGTCACCGCCTCCGAGGTCGGTGACGTCGTGTGGGTCGGCTCCTCCGACGGTGACCCCGGCCTCAGCGACGCGATCGCCGTCGAGGTGACGCGCCTGCCGGAGCCGCCCGAGGTCGAGCTGCTCATCGGCTCCTTCGACGTGCCCGGTGCGCGGCTGCTCGACGTCGTCGCCGTCATGGACCGTCTCCGGTCGCCCGGGGGCTGCCCCTGGGACGCGAAGCAGACCCACGCCTCCCTCGTGCCCTACCTCCTCGAGGAGGCGCACGAGGCCATCGAGGCGATCGAGAGCGGCGACCCCGCGCACATGCAGGAGGAGCTCGGCGACCTGCTGCTGCAGATCGCGTTCCAGTCCCGCGTCGCGCAGGAGCACTCGACCGAGCCGTTCGACATCGACGACGTCGCCGGCGGTCTCGTCGACAAGCTCGTCCGGCGACACCCGCACGTCTTCTCCGACGTCGAGGCCGACACGGCCGACGCCGTCGAGGCCAACTGGGAGTCGATCAAGGCCGACGAGAAGCAGCACCGCACCCACCCCGTCGAAGGTGTCCCGAGCTCGCTGCCGGCCCTGGCCCGGGCCGAGAAGTACGTCTCGCGCCTGCGCCGCTCGGGCCGCGAGGACCTCGTCGACGACGCCGTCGCGTCCGGTGGGCTCGGCGCCCAGCTGCTCGACCTCGTCCGGACGGCACGGGCCGAGGGCATCGACGCCGAGGCCGCGCTGCGCGAGACCCTGCGCGGCCTAGAGGCCGCGAGCGCGGCCGGCGCGCAGGCCGACCCGGAGGTCTGAGCCGGCCGGACGGCATACGCCCTCGGGGTCGGGCCGCCCGGAGGCCGAACGAACGGTGAGGGCCACGTCACCGGGGCGCGGTGATGTGGCCCTCACCGAGCCGGCGGTGCGGCGTCAGTAGGCGCCGCGCGAGGCGAAGACCGCGTGGATGGTCTTGGCCATGATCGACAGGTCCTGGACGATCGACCAGTTGTCGACGTAGTAGAGGTCGAGGCGCACCGTGTCCTCCCACGACAGGTCGCTCCGTCCGGAGACCTGCCACAGGCCGGTCATGCCGGGCCGGACGTGGAGGCGCCGCTGGACGTCGGGCACGTAGCGGCGGACCTCGGCCGGCAGGGCCGGCCGCGGGCCGACGAGGCTCATGTCGCCGTTCACGACGTTGATCAGCTGGGGCAGCTCGTCGATCGAGTAACGCCGGATGAACGCCCCGACCCGGGTGATGCGCGGGTCGCTCTGGGCCTTGAAGAGGACGCCGTCGGCGTTCTGGTTCAGGTGCGTGATGCCGGAGAGCCTCGCCTCGGCGTCGATGACCATGCTGCGGAACTTGAGGCACTCGAAGAGCTCGCCGTCGCGGCCGACGCGGGTCTGGCGGAAGAGCACCGGTCCGCCGTCCTGGAGCTTGGTGGCGATCGCGACGACCACCATGACGGGCGCGGCGAGCAGCAGCAGGAGCGTCGCCCCGACGAAGTCGAAGGCCCGCTTGAGGCCACGTGAGGCGCCCAGGCTCTGGGGCTGCTCGACGTGCACGAGCGGCAGGCCGCCGACCGGGCGCATGGCCATCCGACCCGAGCTGATGTCGCTGAGGCTGGGGACGACCGCCATCTGCACCTGGTGGCCCTCGAGGTCCCAGGCGATGCGGCGGAAGTCCGTGGCCGAGGGGAACGCTCCCTCGGTGAAGACGACCATGTCTGCCTTCTCCGCGAGCACCGACTCGGCGGTCTGCGCCGTCGTGCCCAAGACAGGCACGCCCCGTGGCGTGGTCGGGGTGGGCTGCGAGGACGGCGTCAGCGCGCCAACGATCCGGTAGCCGAGCCACTGCTCCCGCTCGAGCACCGCGGCGACGTCGTCGACGTGGGAGGCCGAACCGGAGATGAGCACCCGTGTCAGCAGGTGTCCTTTGAGGTGGGCCTGGTGGACGAGACGGCGGGCGTACCACCGCCACAGCAGCACGAGCGGCAGGCCGATGGCGAAGATCAGCACGAAGAAGCCTCGGGAGAGGTCGAACTTCGTCAGGTAGCTGAGGATGCCGATGGCCCCGGCCGTGAGGCCGGCGGCGCTGCACACCCGGGCGTACTCGATGGTTCCGGCGCCGAGGTGGCTGTTCGTGTAGGTGCCGAGCGCCAGGTTGGCGAGCATCCACCCGACCACGATCCACAGGCCTACCGACTGGGCGACCTGGTTGACGTCGTTCGCGACGTCGAAGACGTCGAGACGCGTGCGTCCGACGGCCGCCAAGGCGGTCGCCACCGTGATGATGACGAGGTCACCACCAGCGATCCCGAGCTGCAGCAGACGCTGCCCCCGGCCCCTCTCACTGAGCGGCTGCGTCACTGGACGCGCGCTCACATTCAGTAGAACAACCCCCGACTCGCGCATGGGTTGACCCATGACCACACCCCACCCCCGGCACCCACTGGTGCCCTATTCACGACCAGCTCCACCCCCCCGGATGGCTAGTTGTGAGTATGCCTGCTCCCGGTCAGGCTTTGGTAAGGAAGAGGTAAAAAAACTATGGGTGGAAGGGCCCTGTTTGTCCCGGTGCCCGATACGTCCCGGTCTGCCCCACCTGCCGTTCCACCTGCCCGTATGCCGGGTCGCTCCACCGGCCCGCAGACCCCACGGGCTAGGCTCGTCCCCAGCACCTGTGCTCGGTGCGCGGGGGTCCGCACCGCTGCGACTCGTCCGCGCCGAGCACTCCATGAGCACCCATGAGCAGCACCAGCACAGGAGAGCCAAGTGGCCAGCATTGAGGAGATTGGCGCCCGCGAGATCCTGGACTCGCGCGGCAACCCCACCGTCGAGGTCGAGATCCGTCTCGACGACGGCACGTTCGCCCGCGCGGCCGTCCCGTCGGGCGCCTCGACCGGCGCCTTCGAGGCGTCCGAGCGGCGCGACGGCGACAAGGGCCGCTACCTCGGCAAGGGCGTCGAGCAGGCCGTCGACGCGGTCATCGAGGAGATCAACCCGCGCCTCGTCGGCTTCGACGCGAGCGAGCAGCGCCTCATCGACGCCGAGATGATGGCGCTCGACGGCTCGTCCAACAAGGAGAACCTCGGCGCCAACGCGATCCTCGGTGTCTCGCTCGCCGTCGCGCACGCCGCCGCCGAGTCGGCCGGCCTGCCGCTCTTCCGCTACGTCGGCGGCCCGAACGCCCACGTGCTCCCCGTCCCGATGATGAACATCCTCAACGGTGGGTCGCACGCCGACTCCAACGTCGACATCCAGGAGTTCATGATCGCGCCCGTCGGCGCGCCGACCTTCCGGGAGGCCGTGCGCTGGGGCGCCGAGGTCTACCACGCGCTCAAGAAGGTCCTGCACGAGCGCGGCCTCGCGACCGGTCTCGGCGACGAGGGCGGCTTCGCGCCGAACCTCGAGTCCAACCGCGCGGCGCTCGACCTCATCCTCGAGGCGATCAAGGCCGCCGGCTACGAGCCCGGCCGCGACATCGCCCTCGCGCTCGACGTCGCGGCGTCCGAGTTCTTCGAGGACGGCTCCTACGCCTTCGAGGGTGCCAGCAAGTCGGCCGAGGAGATGATCGCCTACTACGCCGAGCTCGTCGAGGCCTACCCGCTCGTCTCCATCGAGGACCCCCTCAACGAGGAGGACTGGGACGGCTGGAAGTCCATGACCGACCTGCTCGGCTCCAAGGTGCAGATCGTCGGCGACGACCTCTTCGTCACCAACCCCGAGCGCCTCGGGCGCGGCATCTCGACCGGCACCGCCAACGCGCTGCTCGTCAAGGTCAACCAGATCGGCACGCTCACCGAGACGCTCGACGCCGTGACGCTCGCGCAGAGCAACGGCTACCGCTGCATGATGAGCCACCGCTCCGGCGAGACCGAGGACGTCACGATCGCCGACCTCGCCGTCGCCACCAACTGCGGCCAGATCAAGACCGGGGCCCCGGCCCGCTCCGAGCGCGTCGCGAAGTACAACCAGCTGCTGCGCATCGAGGAGGAGCTCGACGACGCCGCCGTCTACGCGGGCACGGGCGCCTTCCCGCGCTTCGACGCGAGCCGCTTCGGCGCCGAGGGCTGACCTCGTGGCCGACCGCACGCCGTCCCGCCCGGGCCGCCCGTCGTCGACGGGCCGCCCGGGCGGTGGCGCGCGACCGGCCGGATCCCGGCAGACGCCGGGCGCCAAGCCGAGCCCCAAGCCGGGCGCGAAGCCGAGCCCCAAGCCGGGCGCGAAGTCCGGCCCGAAGGCCGCCCCGAGATCGGGGACCGGCGTTGCCGGCCCGGCGAGCTCGTCCACCGGCCGCGCGTCCTCCGCGCGGTCGACCGGCCGCGCGGGCGCGAACCGCACGTCGGCCACCAGACCCGGCCAGTCCCGTCCGGGCGCCGCACGCGCGAGCCGTCCCGGCGCGGGCAAGGAGCGTCCGGCCCTCGCGGCTCGTCCGCGCTCCCCGCAGACGGCCCCGCCGTCGGCCTCGACCGCCTGGGTGCGCGGTGCCATCCTGCTCGGCATCCTCGTCATGCTCGCCGTGACCATCGTCCCCACGCTCCGCTCGCTCGTGCAGCAGCGTGGCGACGCCTCGGCCATGCAGGACAAGGTCGCCGCGCAGCGCGACACCGTGACGCAGCTCGAGCGCGAGGCCGCGCTGTGGAAGGACCCCGCCTACATCGAGGTCCAGGCCCGCGAACGCCTCAAGTTCGTGCGGGTCGGCGACCGCGCCTACACCGTCATCGACCCGTCGACCAACGAGGCGAGCGCGCCTGCCGCGGAGCGCCCCGTCGTGGCCGCGCCCATGGCCAACGCCGCGTCACCGTGGTACGGCAAGGTGTGGCAGTCCATCCAGATCGCCGACCGACCCACCGCCGGGGTCACCCGGACCAAGTGACCCGCCGTCACTGCGGTCAACACGGTCACCGCGGTCAACCCGGTCAACACGGTCACCCCTGAGAGCCCGAGAAGCGAGTCCCGCGTGAGCGACACCTCCCGTCCGTCCGCACCGCCTGCAGCCGGCGCCCACCAGGTCGAGGTCGCCGATCTCGACGCCGTCGAGCGTCAGCTCGGTCGCCGCCCGCGTGGCGTGGCCGAGGTGGCGCACCGCTGCCCGTGTGGTGAGCCCGACGTCCTGCGCACCGAGCCCCGCCTGCCCGACGGCACGCCCTTCCCGACGACGTACTACGCGACGTGCCCGCGCCTCACCGGCGCCGTGAGCACGCTCGAGACGGGCGGCGTCATGAAGGAGATGACCGAGCGGCTCGCCCACGACGAGGAGCTCGCCGCGGCCTACGCGAAGGCCCACGAGCACTACCTCGCGCAGCGGGCCGAGCTCGGCGACGTCCCCGAGATCGACGGCATCTCGGCCGGCGGCATGCCGACCCGCGTCAAGTGCCTGCACGTCCTCGTCGGCCACTCGCTGGCGGCCGGTCCGGGCGTCAACCCGCTCGGCGACGAGGCCCTCGCGATGCTCGACGACTGGTGGCTGCCGACGTCGTGCGCGGCCGTGCACGCGGCCGAGGACGCCGCCGCCGAAGGAGGCACCGGTGAGTGACCCCACCGTCCGCGTCGGCGCGATCGACTGCGGCACCAACTCGATCCGCCTGCTCGTCGCCGACGTCGACCCGGCGACCGGTGCCCTCGTCGACGTGCGGCGCCGCATGGAGATCGTCCGCCTCGGCCACGGCGTCGACCGCACCGGTGTCATCGCCCCCGAGTCGATGGAGCGCACGCTCGCCGTCACGCGGGAGTATGCCGCCGCCTGCCGTGAGCTGGGCGCCGTGCACGTCCGCTTCGTCGCCACGTCGGCCTCGCGCGACGCCCGCAACGCCGCCGACTTCATCGAGGGCGTCCGCGCGGCCTTCGTGCAGCACTACGGCTCCGAGGTCTCGCCCGAGGTCGTCTCCGGTGAAGAGGAGGCCGCACTGTCGTTCGCCGGTGCCACCGGAGGCCTTGCGGCGCAAGGAGTCTCGGGGCCCTACCTCGTCGTCGACCTCGGCGGAGGCTCGACCGAGCTCGTCCGCGGCACCGACCACGTCGAGGCCGCCCGTTCGGTCGACATCGGCTGCGTCCGGATGACCGAGCGGCACCTCGTCAGCGACCCCGCCACCGACGACGAGATCGCGGCGGCGACGCGCGACGTCGACGCGGCGCTCGACGTCGCCGAGTCGGCCGTGCCCATCGAAGGGATCGCGACGCTCGTCGGCCTGGCCGGCAGCGTCACGACGATCACGGCGCACCTGCTGGGCCTGACGGCATACGACCCCGAGCGCGTCCACCTGGCCCGCTCGTCCCCGGCCGACATGGTCGCGGCGTGCGACGACCTGCTCGCGATGCCGCGAGCGCAGCGCGCCGCGCTGCCCTACATGCACCCGGGCCGTGTCGACGTCATCGGCGCCGGCGCCCTCGTGTGGCGCCGGGTCGTCGAGCGGGTCGTCGACCGCGCCGGCATCACCGAGGTCGTCACGTCCGAGCACGACATCCTCGACGGGATCGCGCTCAGCGCGGCCCGGCGCGGCTGACCCGCCCCGTCAGCGGCCCTCGAGAGTGCCCCGTCAGTGGCGGGGGAGCGCGGCGAGCACGGGCTCGCCGGCCTGCTCGTGCACGCGACGACGGTTGGCGCGCAGGCGGGCCGCCATCCACAGGGCGGCCGAGACGCCGAGTGCCCACGTGCCGTTGGAGACCGTCGCGTCGACGACGCCGTAGGTGACGAAGAAGAGCGTCACGAAGACGACGGCGCGCAGGTGCCTCGCCGAGAGGCGCACGGCCGCGAGGAGCAGCCCTCCCCAGAGGAGGTACCACGGGTGGATGACCGGCCCCGAGGCGCAGAGCACGAGCAGGGCGCCCGCGGTCGCGAGCACCGGGTTGCGGGGCGCGACGCGCCAGGTGATCCAGGCGATGCCGGCCAGGCCGGCGAGCAGGCCGATCGTCTGCGCGATCGGGACGGGCGCCGAGGTCACGCTCTCCGGCATGCCCGCGAGCTTCAGCAGCCACTCGACCGCACTGCCGAGGAACGTCGGCGGCGAGAGCATCGAGCGCAGCGAGACGGGCACGGAGAGGTTGGGGATCCAGCCCCAGCCGAGGCTGGTGACGGCGGTGACGGCCGTGAAGGTCGCCGCGGTGATGCCGCCGTAGACGAGGCCGTGGCGGATCATCGCCTTGAGCCGTGCAGGCGCTCCGGGCTCGAGGTCGGCCTGGGCCTGCAGGGCCATGCCGACGATGCCGATGAGCGCGAGGACGGCGGTCTGCTTGTAGGCGGCGGCGCCGGCGATCGTCACGGCGGCCAGGACGAAACGGCCACGGCTGCCGAGCAGGAGGGCGAAGGTCACGAGGGCGACCATGACGGCGTCGCCGTGGCCACCGCCGATGAAGTGCATCATGACGAGCGGGTTGAGCACGCCGAGCCAGAGCGCGTGCCGACCGCTGACGCCGTAGCGCTCGGCGAGGCGCGGCAGGGCGTACGCGAGCAGCCCGACCGCGAGCAGGGCCGGCACGCGCATGGCGACGGCCGACACGTAGGCGTTCTCGGGGAAGACGCTGACGACGAGGTGCTGCACCTGGAGCGCGAGCGGACCGTAGGGGGCCGGCGTGTCGACCCACATGGGGTCGACCTGGTCGGCGAACGGCCCCGGCACCCAGAAGGGACCCACGGCGTACGGGTCCATGCCGCGCAGGACGATCTGCCCCTGGGCGGCGTAGCTGTAGGCGTCGCGGCTGAAGAGCGGCGGGGCGAGCATGATCGGAAGGCTCCAGAAGAGCCAGGCCATCGACGGGGCCTTTCGGCCGTGGACCGGGCGCATCCTCAGCCAGGCGTCGACGAGCAGCGCCATACCGACGGCGAGCAGGATCGTCGTGAGGACCCGGCCCGCCCCGGTGCCGAGCCACTCGAGGCCGAAGCGCTCGATGAGCGGCGAGGCGGGCAGTTCGAAGGTGTCGGCGGGCAGGAAGGCGGGGCTGATCGAGCCGGCCGCGACGAAGGAC
Source organism: Terrabacter sp. LjRoot27 (assembly GCF_964254175.1). Taxonomy (NCBI): domain Bacteria; kingdom Bacillati; phylum Actinomycetota; class Actinomycetes; order Micrococcales; family Intrasporangiaceae; genus Terrabacter; species Terrabacter sp. LjRoot27. Next base: position 3,429,372 of record NZ_CAXUSS020000001.1, on the reverse strand, counting down.
ATCCCGAGCGTGCCGCGGCGGACCATCGGGTCGGCCCACGTGCGCCGCAGCGCCGCGACGAGCCGGTCGCCGAAGTCGACGACGCGCGGGTCGACGGACCACGAGGCGCGCAGGGGAGCAGCCGTCGTCGCACCGGCGACACGATGCTCCAGCACCCGCTGCTCCTTCGTGGTCTGAGGGGTACGCACTCGAGGTGCGGCACAGGCCGTGCAGGAGCACATCGGAGGGGCCCCTGGACCTCGATCTCTTCGGTCAGTCTAGGCGGAGCGGCGAGGTGCGTGCCGTGCCACGCCAAGGCGTGAGCAGGGCGTTACCGAACCGTGCCGCACGACTGACGCCTGCGTCGTACCCCCGGAGGGACTCGAACCCTCACCTGTGGCGATTTTAAGTCGCCTGCCTCTGCCGGTTGGGCCACGGGGGCGGGGTCCCCAGTATGCCGTCGCCCCGGGCCGGAGCGGTCACCCCGGCCTGCGTCACGATCCCGTGTCGGGGGAGCACTTCTCGCCGGCGGGAACCTTCCGGAGGGGTGCGTTCGCTTACTCTTGGGGACAGTCGCCACGCCCAGTCGCGGGTCGTGGCACCCAGTGCTTTTAGGAGCGCACTCACATGGCAGGTGGAAACCCGGTCTTCGACCGGCTCAACAAGCAGATCGAGAAGGAGCGCTACGCCGGCTTCGGCTCGCCCCAGGGCAACCCGCAGCAGGCGCAGCAGGGCGCCCAGGCTGCGACGACCGGCTACGCGACCCAGGACGCGATGACGGCGCAGCAGCTCAACGAGATGTACGCGCAGCCGCCGGCCGGCCCGGCCGACACCGGTCGCGTCACGGTCGACGACGTCGTCGTCAAGAGCCTCACGCTCTTCGTCGTCACGGTCGCCGTGGCCTTCGCGTCGTGGTTCATGGTCGACCGCAGCCCGGCCATCGCCATGCCCTTCTGGCTCGGTGGCATGGTCGGCACGCTGATCCTCGGCTTCGTCATCGCCTTCATGAAGAAGGTGTCGGTGCCGCTGCTCATGGTCTACGCCGTGCTGCAGGGCGCCTTCCTCGGTGCCTTCAGCAACGTCGTCAACGAGATGTACCCCGGCGTCGTGATCATGGCCGTCATGGCGACGCTCTGCGTGTTCGTCGCCATGTACGTCGGCTACGCGACCGGCTTCGTCAAGGTCAACGACCGCACGCGCCGGATGTTCTTCTTCGCCCTCGTCGGCTACGGCCTCTTCTCGTTGCTGCAGGTCGTGCTGCTCATGACCGGCGTCATCGACGGCTGGGGCTTCGGTGGCAGCGGTGCTCTCGGCATCGGCCTGTCGATCCTCGGCGTCGGCCTCGCGTCGTACTCCCTCGCCGTCGACTTCGACACGATCGACCGTGCCGTCCAGCTGGGTGCGCCGCGGAAGTACTCGTGGCTTCTCGCCCACGGCCTCATCGTCTCGATCGTCTGGCTCTACATCGAGTTCGTCCGTCTCTTCGCGCGTCTGCGCGACTGACACCCTCGTGACGCCTCCGAGCGTGGGTTCGCCGACCCCGCACGAGGTGTCCGACGAGCTCCGGCGCGTGGTCGAGCGGTGGCACCAGCTGCCGCTCGACCACGCGCTTTCGCGTATGCCGTCCGTCCGGGCCCTCGTCCAGTCGCTCGCCGACCGGGTGGCCGAGGCCCGAGGACACGATGCGGAGCCGGTGCCCGACCTCGGTCCGGCCACCGTCACGGACCAGCTGTCCGTCATGGTCTTCGACCTCTTCCGGGCCCGGCCCGACGCCGACCCGCGCGTGGTCGCGGACGAGCTGGCGGACCTACGCCGCTCCCTCTGACGTGCCCGGCCGTCGACGGGCGCGGTCTGCGCGTGGCCCTGGCGCGTGCTCCTAGCACGGAGCGCGGCGTGGACGACGCGTTCTTGCAGGTACACGCAGGCAGCACAGGTTCGCCGCGCAGCCCCTCCCGCTCGAGGAGTAGACCGAGCATGCGTCGACCGCTCGGTCGACGACTTCACAGGAGGGGAGTCTCAATGACGAAACCACGGCGCCTGCGCGTCCTCATGGCTGCGGTCCTGGCCACGCTGATGGGTAGTTTCCTGGCGACACCGTCAGCGTCCGCCAACGCATCTACCTGTTACAACTACACGACGACGGGAAGGGTCTGTCACTACGTATACGGCTCAGGCAACTCCATCACGTCCCAGACCGCGACCTTCAACGGGACCTTGAACTTCTCCGGACCGACCTGGTGCGCATGGTCGCTGGACTTCGTCTACATCGACTCGGCGGGCAAGGTCTGGTACATCGACCGCGACCCCTCGACCCACGGCTGTGACAAGGAGGGGAACCGGCACCGGGGCACGGGTTGGGCCAAGACCGGCCTCGCCTGCGCCTACCTCTACGCCGACAGCAGGCGCACCTACGTTTCCAGGGCCTGCATCAAGATCACCCCCTGACGAAGGTCGAACCGAAGCCGGGAGCGTCCGTCAGGACGCCGGGGTGAACTGACGCCCCGACGACGTCGAGTGGGCACCTTCCCGCGGGGGAGGGTGCCCACTCGACGTGGTGCAGGAAGGGCCGGTTCAGCTGAGGCGCTCGAAGATGACGGCCATGCCCTGGCCGCCACCGACGCACATCGTCTCGAGGCCGAACTGGCCGTCCCGCTCGCGCAGCGCGTTGATGAGCGTGCCGGTGATCCGGGCTCCGGTCGCGCCGAACGGGTGGCCGATGGCGATGGCGCCGCCGTTGACGTTGAGCTTGTCGTAGTCCATGCCGATCTGGTCGGCCGAGCCGATGACCTGCGCGGCGAAGGCCTCGTTGATCTCGTAGAGGTCGATGTCACCGATCGACAGGCCCGCCCGCTTGAGCGCGAGGTTCGTCGCCTCGACCGGGCCGAGGCCCATGATCTCGGGGGAGAGGCCCGTCGCGGCCGTCGACACGACGCGGGCGAGCGGCTCGAGGCCGAGCTCCTTGGCCTTGGTGTCGCTCATGATGACGAGCGCCGCGGCGCCGTCGTTGAGGGGGCAGCAGTTGCCGGCCGTGACGGTGCCCTCCTGGCGGAAGACGGGGTTGAGACCCTGCACGGCCTCGAGGGTGACGCCGGCGCGGGGGCCGTCGTCCTTGCTCACGACGGTGCCGTCGGGGGTCGTGACGGGGGTGATCTCCCAGTCGAAGAAGCCGCGGCCGATGGCGGCCTCGGCGCGGTTCTGGCTCGTGACCCCCCACTCGTCCTGACGCTCGCGGGAGATGCCGTAGGCCGTCGCGACGTTCTCGGCCGTCTGGCCCATGGCGATGTAGATGTCGGGGAGCAGGCCCTCGTCGCGGGGGTCGGTCCACGTCTCGTTGGTCTCGGCGATGCGCTTCGTGCGGGCCTGGGCGTCGGCGAAGCGGCCGTTCTGCTGGTCCTCCTTGGCCCCGCCGGCGCCGGCCCAGTCGGTGTACTGCGAGACGCACTCGACACCGGCCGAGACGAAGATGTCGCCCTCGCCGGCCTTGATCGCGTGGAAGGCCATCCGCGTCGTCTGGGCCGACGAGGCGCAGAAGCGGTTGATCGTCGCGGCAGGCGTCGCGTCGAGGTCGAGGAGCGTGGCGACGACCTTGGCCATGTTGGAGCCGTGGCGACCCGAGGGCTCGGCGCAGCCGAGGTAGAGGTCCTCGACAAGGCGCTTGTCGAGCGCGGGCACCTTGTCGAGCGCGGCCTGGATGACCGTCGCGGCGAGGTCGTCGGGACGGACCTCCTTGAGCGAGCCCTTGAAGGCCCGGCCGAACGGCGAGCGGGCGGTCGAGACGATGACGGCTTCGGTCACGGGGGATCTCCTGGTGCAGCATCGACGGCCCGCGCGGCGGTGCGACGGGCGACTAAGCGCTTGCTCAGTCCCCACGATGGTAGGACGTCCTCGCACCGGTTGGACAGGCCACCGGCCATGACGTGCGTCTCGCCGGCCCCACCGCAGCCGCGTCCTCCGCCCCGCGCCGTCAGGCGAGGCACCGAGGACGGCTTCCGCCGAGCGGGTACGACTCCGACGTCCGCCGGAGCGACCGCTAGGGTGGATGAGTTGCCGGCGCGTGCGCGCGCCGGCCCGGTCCGGACACTCACACCGGACCCTCCGACAATCAGGGGGCACGCCCACCATGAACACCTTCACGACCCGCGTCGTCGCCGTGTCCGGCGCGATCGCGATCAGCCTCGGCGCCGCCGCGTGCTCGAAGTCCGAGACGCCCGCCACCGGCTCCACCGGTTCGAGTGCGTCGACGCCCGCCTCGGCGAGCTCGTCCACCACCGCTGCGAGCGACGCCCCCGAGGCGTCCGACATCCTCGACAAGGCCAAGACGAACGCGCTGGCCGCGACGTCCGGCGCCTTCGTCGGGCAGGTCGACCAGAGCGGCAAGACGATCAAGATCGACTTCAAGGGCACGAGCGACGGCAAGACGGCCGACATCGCCATCGAGATGGAGGGTGACGGCAAGGCGCGCGTCATCTCCGTCGGCGACGCCGTCTACATCCAGGGCGACGAGACGTTCTGGAAGAAGCAGGGTGCCCCCGCGGCCGTGCAGAAGGCCGGCGACAAGTTCATCAAGGCGCCGTCCTCGGCCGCGTCGATGACCGAGAGCCTCAGCCTCAAGAGCTTCCTCCAGAAGGCCTTCGGCGCGGTCACCCCGCAGCAGCTGGCCACCGACGTCGCGAGCGAGAACGTCGGCGGCGTGGACTGCTGGGTCCTCACCGACAAGAAGGGCAAGGCCGAGGGCGCGCTCTACGTCTCGAAGGACAAGAACGAGGTCGTGCGCTTCACCGGCTCGACCGCCAGCCCGGGACAGCTCGACTTCTCCCAGTGGAACGCCGACCTCGGCATCAAGGCGCCCGAGGCCGACCAGATCATGAAGATCAGCTGAGTCCGACCGCACGTCGAAGGGGCCGTCCGCAACAGCGGGCGGCCCCTTCGTCGCGCCCGCCTCGTCGGCGGTCGGGTGCGTGGGTCAGCGCAGGACGGGGTCCTCGGTCCGCCCGTCCGCACCGTCCGCACCGTCCGCGCCGTCCGCGCCGTCCGCGTCGGTCGCCCCGCCGCCCGTGAGCGTCGCGTCCACGTCACCGACGGCGTATGCCGTCCCGCTCGCGCCGGGGTCCGGCGCGGTCGGGTCGTCGGCGGGCGCCGCAGGGCCGGCTCCGGGGCGCCCGGGGAGCGCCGGCAGGGGTACGGTCGGGCGGATCCGGTGCAGCAGCACGGCCCACCGCCCGTGGGCGCCCCTGGCCTGACCGTCCACCTCGGCCGGAGCCACCTCGGTGCCCGGCTGCGTCACCGCCTTGGTCGCGGCCACGGCCAGCGGGCCGACGCTCTCGCCGCGGTGCAGGTTGGGCTCGGTCGGGCTGCTGCCCTCACCGAAGAGGTCGAGCGCCGCGCTGACGGTCGGGAGCAGGGCGGCGGCGACGCGGGCGTAGCCGGCCGGGCTCGGGTGGAAGCGGTCCTTGCTGAACATGACGTGCGGCTCGGCCGAGAACGCCTCGCTGAGCAGGTCGCCGATCGACACGGCGCGCCCGCCCGCCTCGACGACGGCGACGGTCTGGGCGGCGGCGAGGTCGCGCGACCAGCGGCGCGCGAGCAGGCGCAGCGGCTGTGGCACGGGCTGGATGGCGCCGAGGTCGGGGCAGGTGCCGACGACGACCTCGGCCCCGGCCTCCCGCAGGCCGCACACGGCCATCTCGAGGTGGCGCACGGCGATGGAGCGGTCGATCCGGTGGGTCACGTCGTTGGCGCCGACCATGATGACGGCGACGTCGGGGTCGGGGACGGCGGCGAGGCCGCGCTCCAGCTGCTCGTCGAGGCCCTTGGACTCGGCGCCGATGACGGCGACGTTGGTCAGCTCGACGGGACGGCCGCTGAAGGCGGCGATGCCGCTCGCGATCGTCGCGCCGACGGTCTGGTGCGGGTGGTCGGCGCCCATGCCGACGCCGGTCGAGTCGCCGAGCACGAGGAACCGCAGGGGCACGCCCGAGCCGGACCCGTAGGTGCCGCTGTCGGACGGCGCGCCCTCGAAGCGCTGGCCCACGATCCGCCGGGCCATCATCGCCTCGCCGCGCAGGATGCCGTAGCCGAGGGCCCCGAGCGCGCCGAGACCGGCGACTCCCATCCCGCCGCCGTAGGCCGCCGCCTGGGCGATCTTGCGCGCGCGCCGTGCACGCCCCATCCCGAAGCCCCTCCTGTGCCGTGGTCGACCCTCTCGACCGGGTCCACCACGGTAACGCCCCGGCCCGACCGTCCGTGCCCGGTTCGCGACTCCCGCCGGTGCGGTGGCGGCACCGCGTGTCTCGGCCCGTGGGACGGCCCTCCTAGGATGGGCGGGTGAAGTACGCAGAGAACGTCGCCGACCTCGTCGGCAACACGCCCCTGGTCAAGCTCGGCTCCGTCGTCGCGGACGCGGGGGTGAGGTGCACCGTCCTGGCGAAGGTCGAGTACTTCAACCCCGGCGGGTCGGTGAAGGACCGCATCGCCCTGCGCATGGTCGAAGCGGCCGAGCGCGACGGGCTGCTCAAGCCCGGTGGCACCATCGTCGAGCCGACGAGCGGCAACACCGGCGTGGGTCTGGCCCTCGTCGCGCAGCGCCGTGGCTACCACTGCGTCTTCGTCTGCCCCGACAAGGTGAGCCAGGACAAGCGCGACGTGCTCAAGGCCTACGGGGCCGAGGTCGTCGTCTGCCCGACCGCCGTCGAGCCCGAGCACCCCGACTCCTACTACTCCGTCTCCGACCGTCTCGTGCGCGAGATCGACGGTGCGTGGAAGCCCAACCAGTACTACAACCCCGAGGGCCCCAACAGCCACTACCTGACGACCGGTCCCGAGATCTGGCGCGACACCGACGGCCGGATCACGCACTTCGTGGCGGGCGCCGGCACCGGAGGCACGATCAGCGGCACCGGCAAGTACCTCAAGGAGGTCAGCGACGGCGCCGTCCGCGTCATCGCGGCCGACCCGGAGGGCTCCGTCTACTCCGGCGGCACGGGCCGTCCCTACCTCGTCGAGGGCGTCGGTGAGGACTTCTGGCCGGGCGCCTACGACCCGTCGGTCGTCGACGACGTCATCGCCGTCAGCGACGCCGACTCGTTCGAGATGACCCGTCGCCTCGCCCGCGAGGAGGGCCTGCTCGTCGGCGGCTCCTGCGGCATGGCCGTCGTGGCCGCGCTGCGCGCTGCGAAGGACCTGCCCGAGGACGCCGTCATGGTCGTCCTGCTGCCCGACTCGGGCCGCGGCTACATGAGCAAGATCTTCAACGACGAGTGGATGCACTCGTACGGCTTCCTCAACGACCACACCGAGGCGACGGTCGGCTCGGTGCTGCACGGCAAGTCCGGCGACATGCCGGCCCTCGTGCACACGCACCCCAACGAGACGATCCGCGACGCCGTGCAGATCCTGCGCGAGTACGGCGTCTCCCAGATGCCGGTCGTCAAGGCCGAGCCGCCCGTCATGTCCGGTGAGGTGGCCGGATCCGTCAGCGAGCGGGCCCTGCTCGCAGCGCTCTTCACCGGTCAGGCGCACCTCGCCGACTCCGTCGAGAAGCACATGGAGAAGGGCCTGCCCCTCGTCGGCGCCGGCTCGCCCGTGTCGGCGGCGCGCAAGGAGCTCGAGGAGTCCGACGCGATCCTCGTCGTCGAGGACGGCAAGCCGATCGGCGTCCTCACCCGCGCCGACCTGCTCGGCTTCCTCGCCGACTGACCTCCGTCAGGCACAGCCTGAGACGACGTATGCCGCTGGGCTCGCTTCCACGAGAAGCGAGCCCAGCGGCATACGTGCGAAAAGGGCTGCGGCTCAGGCGTCCTGGGCGGCCTTGGCGCTGGCCTTCTTGGCCTGCTTGAACTCCCGCACCTTGAGGAGGGAATCGCCGTCGACGACGTCGGCCACCGAGCGGTAGCCGTCGAGCGCGTAGTCCCCGGCGACGGCCTCCCAGCCCTCGGGCCTCACGCCGAGCTGCTTGGCGAGCAGGGCCACGAAGATCTGCGCCTTCTGCTTGCCGAAGCCCGGCAGCTCCTGGACGCGCGCGAAGAGCTCCTTGCCGGTGGTCGCCTCGGTCCAGAGCCGCGTGACGTCGCCGTCGTAGCGGTCGACGACGAGTGCGGCCAGCTCCTGCAGCCGGGCCGCCATGGAGCCGGGGAAGCGGTGGATGGCCGGCGGGGTGCTGGCCATGGCCTTGAACGCCTCGGGATCCGCGTCGGCGATCGCGGCGGGGTCGAGCGTGCCGAAGCGGCTCAGCACCTTGTAGCCACCGCGGAAGGCGTGCTCCATGCCGTACTGCTGGTCGAGCATCATCCCGACGACGACGGCGAACGGGTACTCGTCGAGGACCTGGTCGGCGGCTGGTTCGTTGGCGATCTGGAAGCCCATGCAGGCATGCTCTCACGCGCCCATCCGCTGCCGGCGGGACCGGGTGGGACGACTACGGCGACGGGACCCGGACCCATGACGCACGTCCGCCGGTGACCTCGCCCGCGCCCGCGGTGAGGGCGCCGACGAGGCCGCGGACGGACTCCCCGGTGCCGGGCTCGACGGCGAGGGCGAGGACGAGACCGCTCGGGCCCCAGGTCGTCGACGTGACGGCACAGCCGGGGTGGCCCCGCAGCGCGTTCTCGACGCGCGGCGCATCGGCGCTCCCGACGGTCACGACGAGTCCGTCGCGCAGCGCGTAGGCCACCGGTGTCGCGGCGTCGAGTGCGGCGGAGACGGCGTCGCCGTAGGCGCGGATGAGGCCACCGGTGCCGAGCAGGGTGCCGCCGAACCACCGGGTCACGACGGCCACGACGTCGGTCAGGCCGCGGCCGCGCAGGACGTCGAGCATCGGTGCTCCGGCCGTCCCGGACGGCTCGCCGTCGTCGTTGCTGCGCTGGGTGGCGCCGTCGGGCCCGAGCACGAACGCCGTGCAGTGGTGCCGCGCGGCGCGGGTCCCCGACCGCACGGTCTCGACGAAGGCCCGGGCATCGTCCTCGGACGGCACGGGCGCGACGTCGCAGACGAAGCGCGAGCGCTTCACCTCGAGCTCGGCGGAGGCGGGGGACGCGAGGGTGAGGTAGCGGCGTGGCGGGCTCAGCGGCATACCTTCCTCGGGCCGGGGCGGGGACGCTCCGAGTATGCCGTGGGGCCGGGGAGGCCTCCCCATTGCACGAGGCGCCGCCGACAGGTGAGGATGGGGCCGGCTTGTCAGGGGTGAAGGGGAGATCTGTGTTCTCGAAGGGTGCTGACGTCGACGCGCTGCGCGACTCGGCGGGCCGGATGGCGTCGTTCGGCCGTGAGGTCGACGTCGTCCGGGCGCGTGGACAGCGGGCCGTGTCCACGATGCAGCGGGTCTGGCAGGGGCCGGACCTGCAGCACCTCGTCGAACGCTGGCGTCGGGTCGAGCACGACCTCACCCGCATCGCCGCCGAGCTCGACCAGCTGTCGCGGCGTCTCCACGACAACGCCGACCTCCAGCACCGCTCGAGCGGCACGGCCGCGGGTGCCGGAGGGTCGCACCACGGCGGTGGTGGCGGCGGCGTGGTCCCCACGGGTGGCGGACACCCGGGTGGCCACGGCGGGCGGCCGACGCTGCACGCCGCGCCCGTCGGCGCCTGGTCCGAGGTGCTCGTCGGGTGGGGCCCGGACGGCGGTCGACCGCTCGTCACACCGGGCGTGCCGCAGCCGTTGCACGGGATGGGCTGGGGCCACTGGATCGGCGGCACCCACGGGACGGGTGCTGCCTTCGTGCCCGTCGACGCGACCTACGGGCCGGTCCTGCCGGCCGACGTGGCGGCCGCGGCCGCGCACGGTCTCGGCCTGCCGATCCGCTGAGCACGGCCACCTCGCGGCACGCCGGGGCGCGGCCCTCGCGCGGTCGTGCGCGGGCCCGGCTGAGACACTGTCGCCATGCACCCGTTCGCAGTGGCCCTCGGCGGCGCCGTGGGCACGCTGCTCCGGCTGCTCCTGACGACGGGCCACAGCGGCGGTGCGCAGTGGGACCCGCGCATCAGCGTCATCAACGTCGTCGGCGCCTTCCTCCTCGGCGTGCTCGTCCGGCTCCCCGTGCGGCCCCGACTGCGCTCGATGCTCGGCTCCGGTGGTCTCGGGTCGCTGACGTCCTTCTCGGCCCTCAGCATCGCCTTCGTCGACGGCACCCCCGGGTATGCCGTCGCGCTGGGCCTGCTGACGAGCATCGTCCTCGGGGTGGCCGCGGCCGCGCTGGGGATGTGGCTGGGCGGTCTGCTCACCGACGGTGACCGGGAGACCGCGTGAGCGCGGTCGCATGGTGGGGCTGGGTGCTCGCCGTCGGAGCCGGCTCGACCGGCGCCCTGCTGCGCACGTGGCTCGTGCGGACCCTGTCGAAGCGACCGCTGCCCCTCGGGGTGCTCGCCGCCAACGTCCTCGCGTCGGTCGTCGGTGGAGCCGTCGTGGCCGACCGCGTCGAGCTGGGTCCGACGTGGTCGCTCGTCGTCATCGGTGGCTTCTGCGGCGGACTGTCGACCCTGTCCACGCTCGCGGCCGACACGGTGGAGCTGTGGCTCGAGAACCGTCGCCGTGACGCCGTCGGCAACATCGCCGCCAACGTCGCGCTCGGGCTCCTCGCAGCCTGGGGCGCCTGGGCGGTCGTCAGCTGAGGTAGCGCTCGACGACGACGTCGACGAGGGCCTCGGGAGCCGGTTCGTGGGGCAGCAGGAGCGGCGGGGTGACGACGTCGGCGCCGGACCTGCCGGCGAGCTCGGCGAAGAAGCCCGGCGCGAGCAGGTAGGTGGCCACGACGACGCGACGGCCCGGGAGCCGTTGTGCCGCAACGGCATCGACGAGCTTCGGCTCGGCGGCGGACAGGAACCCGGCGACGACATGACGCCCGAGGCGCTGCCCCAGTGCAGCGGCCACGCGCTCGCAGTCGGCGACCGCCGAGGCCTGTGACGACCCGGCCGCGGCGAGCACCACGACGTCGTCGTCACGCAGCCCGGCCGCGACGAGGCGGTCGCGCAGCAGGCCCGCGAGGCGGTCGTCGGGGCCGAGGGCGGGGGCCACGGTGGTGCCGGGCACGGCTGCGGCGGCCTCCGCGAGGTCGACGTAGACGTGGTAGCCCGCCGACAGCAGCAGCGGCACCAGCCGGGCGGGGCCGGCGTCGTGCAGCGAGGAGAGCACGGCGGCCGGGTCCGGGGGCTGCACGTCGACGAACGCCGCGCGGACGGTGAGGTCTGGGCGCCGCGCGGCGACGGCGGCCACGAGGCTGCCGATCGCCGACCGGCCGGCGGCGGACGACGTGCCGTGGGCCACCGCCACGAGCACGGGCGCGGGGCTGGTCATGGGCTCACTCTGTCAGGTCCGGGCGGACCGTCGGCGTCCTGACCACGCGCGCGGGGCGCGGTCTCGCGGAACGCACGGCACGCATACGCCCGGGTGAGCAGGCCGTTACCGTGCCATCGCGGGACGGAAACGCGGACGAAACACACTCTTCCTACCGTGGGAGCCGACGTGGAACGCGAGCTGCGACGGGAGGCCGCCGTGCTGATCGAGACCGACCTGACGGGACTGCCCGTGCTCGTCGTGGGGCCTCCGGGCCTCACTGCCTCCGTCGTGCGTCGCCACGAGCGGGCCGGTGCCGTGGTCACGGTCGCCGCCTCACCGGGTGACGTCACGGCGGAGGTGTGTGCCCGCGCCCGGCTCGCCGTGCTCGTCGGTCCCGGGTCCACGTGGGCACCGGTCCGTGAGGCGCTCGCCGGCAGGTGCCCCGTCGTGACCGAGCCGGTCCCGGACGCGCCCCGGGGCCGGGTCGTCCTCGTGGGTGCGGGTCCCGGGGGTCTCGAGCTGCTGACGCTCGCCGGGATCCGCGCCCTCGCCGAGGCCGACGTCGTGCTCACCGACCGGCTGGCCGAGGTGGGCGACGTCGCCCGTCTCGCCCCGGGGGCCGAGGTCGTCGACGTCGGAAAGCGGCCCGGACACCATGCGGTGCCCCAGGACCAGATCGAGGGAATCATGGTCGGGCGTGCACTCGACGGCCTCACGGTCGTGCGGCTCAAGGGCGGCGACCCCTACGTCTTCGGCCGGGGCGGCGAGGAGGTCGCGGCCGCGGTCGAGGCCGGGCTGCCCGTGACCGTCGTGCCCGGGGTCTCCTCGGCGGTCGGCGTGCCCGGGAGCGCCGGCATACCGGTGACCCACCGTGGCGTCAGCCACGTCTTCACCGTCGTGTCGGGTCACGTCCCGCTCGAGCCCGAGCAGGCGCGGTCGCTCGCAGGCCTCGGTGGCACCGTGGTCGTCCTCATGGGCATGCACAACCTCGTCCCGCTGACGACCGCCCTGGCGCGAGCTGGGCTCGCCGCCGACACCCCCGCTGCCGTCGTCGAGCGGGGCTTCACCCCCGACCAGCGCAGCATCGTCGGCACCCTCGCCACCCTGCCCGACCTCGCCGCCAGGGCCGGCGCCACCTCGCCGTCGGTCATCGTCGTCGGTGAGGTCGTGCGCCAGTCCGCCGTGTGGGCGCGCCGTGTGGGCGCGCCGTCCGCCGACGGGCTCGCGATGGACGTCGTCGCGTGAGCGAGCCCACCGCCCCGCCGACGCAGGCCGCAGGGACCGCGCGTCGCGGCCACCCGCGTACGGCCTGGTCGGCCGAGCTGACGGGCCCCGACCCCGACGCCGTCCGCGTGGACCCCACGGGCCCGGTGCTCGACGGCTTCCGGATCGCCGTGACCTCCGACCGGCGGTCGGGCGACCTCATCGACGCCTTCGTGCGCCGCGGCGCCGAGGTGCTCCACGCGCCGGCCGTGCGCATCGCGCCCGTCGACGAGGACGAGATCCTCATCGGCGACACGCGCGCCGTCATCGAGGGCCGACCCGACGTCGTCATCGTCACGACCGCGTACGGCTTCCGTCGCTGGATCGAGGCGGCGGACGCGGCGGGTCTCGGCGAGGACCTCGCTCGGACCCTCGACCAGGCGCGGATCATCGTCCGCGGCCCCAAGGCGCGTGGCGCCGTCCGGGCGGCCGGGCACGACGACGACGGCATCGCCGACGACGAGCGCACCGCGTCGACGGTCGGGCTCGCCCTCGAGGGCGGCGTCGTCGGGCGCCGCGTCGCGGTGCAGCTCCACGGGCACGAGGACGTCGAGCAGCTCGAACGGCTGCGTTCGGCCGGTGCGACGGTGCTGACCGTGGCGCCCTACCGCTGGGTGCGGCCGACGGACGAGAGCCGGCTGGGACGGCTCGTCGCGGCGGTCGCGGCTCGTGAGGTCGACGTCGTGACCTTCACGTCGGCGCCCGCGGTCGACGGACTCGTCTCTGCCGCAGCGCAGCTCGGCATGGACGGCGTGCTCGTCGATGCCATGCGGTGCGGCGTCACGGCCGCTGCGGTCGGGCCGGTGACGGCGGCGCCGCTGCTCGACCTCGGGGTGACCCCCATCGTCCCCGACCGCTTCCGGATGGGTGCACTCATCCGGACCGTCATCGAGCACCTGACGCTCAACGGCGTCGCCGAGGTGCAGACCGCACTGGGGCCGCTCGTCGTGCACGGGCGCGTCGTGACCTTCGGTGGCGAGACGGTGACCCTGGCCCGCGGGCCGCGGGCGATGCTCGCGGCCCTCATGTCCGAGCCCGGCGCGGTCCTGAGCCGTGAGCGGCTCCTCGACGAGCTGCCCGAGGCGGAGAACGAGCACGCGCTCGACATGGCCGTGAGCCGACTCCGGTCGGCGCTGCCCGACCGCCACCTCGTGCAGACGGTCGTGCGCCGGGGCTACCGGCTCAACGTGTAGCGGCCGCCGTCTCGGCGTCACCGACGATGGCGGGCGCGTGGTCGGCGATCCAGTCCATGAGCGGCACCATCCGCTCGGCGAGGTCGGCGCCTCGCGCGGTGAGGGAGTACTCGACGTGCGGCGGGACGACGGGCCGGGCGTCCCGGTGGACGAGCCCGTCGGCCTCGAGCATCCGCAGGGTCTGGGCGAGCATCTTCTCGCTGACGCCCTCGGCGCGACGGCGCAGCTCGCTCCACCGCAGGGGGTCGCCCTCGGCGAGGGCGAGGATGACGAGCGTGCCCCACTTGCTCGTCACGTGGTCGAGCACGACACGGCTGGGGCAGTCGGAGGAGAAGACGCCGTCGGGGAAGTGCCGACGCAGGGTGTTACTAACCGTCATGTCAGTACCTTACTTCAACGTGGGTACTAACTTCTGGGAAGTATGCCGGGGGTGGGGTCGTTCTGGAGGGTGTCAGCCCCACCCGAAAGGAACGTCATGACCCTTCTCGTCACCGGTGCCAGCGGTCACCTCGGCCGCCTCGTCGTCGAGGCTCTCCTCGAGCGCGCCACGCCCGCAGCCGACGTCGTCGCCATCGCCCGCGACCCCGAGTCCGTCGCCGACCTGGCCGACCGTGGTGTCGTGGTGCGCCGCGCCGACTACACCGACCCCGCCTCCCTCGACGCGGCGTTCGTCGGTGTCGACCGGCTCCTGCTCGTCTCGGGCAGCGAGGTCGGCCAGCGGGTCGCCCAGCACGCCAACGTCATCGACGCGGCCCGGCGGGCGGGAGTGGGCTTCGTCGCCTACACGAGCATCACGCGCGCCGACACCTCGGACCTTGCGCTGGCCGCCGAGCACCGCGCGACGGAGGAGCTGCTCGTCGCGTCCGGCCTGCCGCACGCCCTGCTGCGCAACTCCTGGTACCTCGAGAACTACACCGGCCAGCTGCCGACGGTCCTCGAGCACGGCGCCGTCCTCGGTGCCGCCGGCGAGGGCCGGGTCAGCGCCGCGACGCGCGCCGACTACGCCGACGCTGCTGCCGTCGTCCTCGCGGGCGAGGACGGCCGGGGTCACGAGGGCGCCGTCTACGAGCTCGGTGGGGACGAGGCGTTCACCCTCGGCGAGCTCGCGGAGACGGTGGGACGCGTCGCGGGACGTGACGTCGCCTACCGCGACCTGTCCGTCGCCGACTACACCGCGGCTCTCGTCGCCGCCGGTCTTCCCGAGGGGTATGCCGGCGTGCTCGCCGACAGCGACCGCGGGATCGCCGAGGGGGCGCTGTTCACCGGCTCCGGCGACCTGTCGCGTCTCATCGGTCGCCCGACGACCGGACTCGAGGACGCCCTCCGAGCCGCCCTCGTCGCGCACCCCGCCTGACCCAAAGCCCCCCGCCCCGCCCCCACCCGTTTCAACCGTCGAAAGGCCACAAACCGGGGACTTCGGTCCCCGGTTTGTGGCCTTTCGACGGTTGGGGGGCACAGATTCTGGCCTTTCGACGGTTCAGGAGAGGGGGAGGCCGATCTTCACGGTGCCGTGCTGGACGCGGACGGCATACGTCGGCAGGGCAACCTCGGGGTCGTCGAGGGCGGCGCCGGTGCGCAGGGAGAAGACCTGCTTGAGCAGTGGTGAGGCAAGGGTCGGCTCACCGCCGCGGTCGCCGGTCAGACCCCGGGATAGCACGGCGGCCCTCGCGTAGGGGTCGAGGTTGTCGACGGCGTAGATCATCCCGTTCGGCAGCAGGAAGAGGGCCGCCTGGGCGCCGCCGGGCAGGAGCACGGCGACGCCACGGCCGGGCACGAGGGCCGCGACCGGGCAGGCCGACACCCACTGCCTCGCTCCGGGGGACGGCAGGATGCCTGGCCGCACGACGCTGCGACCGGCGGCGGGCGCAACCTCGGCCGCGACGGCCTCGGGTGGGGTGACGAGTGTGGTCATGACGGGTTCCCTTCGCACTCAGACGTTCTCGCGGACAGTGGGCAGCCCGAGCAGCACCGGCACCTTGCGCGGGCCGGACTCGTCGAAGGCGACCGTGGGGTCGGCCTCCTCGGGCGCGTTGACGAACGACACGAAGCGAGAGAGCTTCTCGGGGTCGTCGAGCACGGCCTTCCACTCGTCTTGGTAGCCCTCGACGTGACGCCCCATCGCGGCCTCGAGGTCGTCGGCGATCCCGAGCGAGTCCTCGCACACGACGGCCCTGAGATGCTCGAGCCCGCCCTCGAGCGCGTCGAGCCAGGGGGCCGTGCGCTGGAGGCGGTCGGCCGTGCGGACGTAGAACATGAGGAAGCGGTCGATGTAGCGCACGAGGGTCTCGTCGTCGAGGTCGCTCGCGAGCAGCCGCGCATGGGCGGGCGTCTGGCCGCCGTTGCCGCAGACGTAGAGGTTCCAGCCCTTGTCGGTCGCGATGACGCCGACGTCCTTGCCGCGGGCCTCGGCACACTCGCGGGCACACCCCGAGACGCCGAACTTGATCTTGTGCGGCGACCTCAGCCCGCGGTAGCGGTGCTCGAGGTCGACGGCCATCCCGACCGAGTCCTGCACGCCGTAGCGGCACCACGACGAGCCGACGCACGACTTCACGGTGCGCAGCGACTTGCCGTAGGCCTGCCCCGACTCCATGCCGACGTCGACGAGGCGCTGCCAGATCGCGGGCAGCTGCTCGACGCGGGCGCCGAAGAGGTCGATGCGCTGGCCGCCGGTGACCTTGACGTAGAGCTCGAAGTCCTTGGCCATCTGACCGATGACGATGAGCTGGTCGGCCGTCACCTCGCCACCCGGCATGCGGGGGACGACGGAGTAGGTGCCGTTCTTCTGGATGTTGGCGAGGAAGTGGTCGTTGCTGTCCTGGAGTGCGGCCTGCTCGCCGTCGAGCACGTGGTCGCTGCTCGTCGACGCGAGGATCGAGGCGACGGTCGGCTTGCAGATCTCGCAGCCGGTGCCCGTGCCGTAGCGCGCGACGAGCCCCGAGAAGGTGCGGATGCCCGTCGAGGCCACGATCTCGAAGAGCTCGGCGCGGCTCTGCTCGAAGTGCTCGCAGAGGGCCTTGGACAGTTCGACGCCAGAGTCCACGAGGAGCTTCTTGACGGTGGGCAGGCAACCACCACAGGTGGTTCCGGCGTTCGTGCAGCCCTTGATGGCGGCGAGGTCGCACGCCCCGTCGGCGATGGCGCCGCAGATCGACCCCTTCGTGACGTTGTTGCACGAGCAGATGACGGCGTCGTCGGGGAGCGCGTCGGCGCCGAGCTCTGCTCCGGCGGGGGACACGAGCGCGCCGGGGTCGCCGGGCACCTCGCGGCCGACGTACGCCTTGAGCGTCGTGTACGCCGACGCGTCGCCGACGAGGATGCCGCCGAGCAGCGTCCGCGCGTCGTCGCTGACGACGACCTTGGCGTAGGTGCCCTTCGTCGCGTCGGTGTGGACGATCTCGAGCGCCCCGGGCGTCGTGGCCATCGCGTCGCCGAAGGAGGCGACGTCGACGCCGAGGAGCTTGAGCTTGGTCGACAGGTCGGCGCCGGGGAACGTCGCCTCGCCGCCGAGCAGCCGATCCGCGACGACCTCCGCCATCGTGTAGCCGGGCGCGACGAGGCCGTAGCAGCGACCCTCGACGGCCGCGACCTCTCCCACGGCCCAGACGTTCTCGTCGCTCGTGCGGCACGCGAGGTCGGTGAGGACACCGCCCCGCTCGCCGACGTCGAGGCCGGCGGCGCGCGCGACGGCGTCCGAGGGGCGCACGCCCGCCGAGAAGACGACGAGGTCGGTGAGCAGCGCGGTGCCGTCGGACAGCTCGACGGCGAGGCGGCCGTCGTCCTGGGCGGCGATCGAGCTCGTGCCGGCGCCCGTGTGGACCTGCACGCCGAGGTGGCTGATGAGTCCCTCGAGGACCGCTCCGCCGCCGTCGTCGACCTGGAGCGGCATGAGGCGCGGGGCGAACTCGACGACGTGCGGCGTCAGGCCGAGCAGGCGCAGCGCGTTGGCGGCCTCGAGGCCGAGCAGGCCACCACCGACGACGAGACCGTTGGCCTCGCGGCCTTCCGCGGCGGCCCGCTCGATCGCGGTCTCGGCGGCGACGCGGATGCCGTCGAGGTCCTCGAGGGTGCGGTAGACGAAGCATCCGGTCGAGTCGTGGCCCGGCACCGGGGGCACGAAGGGGTAGGAGCCCGTGGCGAGGACGAGCTCGTCGTACGCAATGACGTCCCCGGCGCTCGTCGTGACGGTGCGCGCCGCACGGTCGACGTGCTCGGCCCGGGTGCCGAGGCGCAGGTCGACGAGGTCGTCGCCGGCATACGTGTTGCCCGCGAGGGCGAGCGACGCGCGGTCCCAGGTCCCGACGTAGGAGGAGAGGCCGACGCGGTCGTATGCCGCCTCCGCCTCCTCGGAGAGGACGGTGACCTTCCACGTGCTCGCCGTGTCGCGCGAGCGCAGGGCCTCGACGAAGCGGTGGCCGACCATGCCGTGGCCGACGACGACGACGGTGCGGGCGGCGGTGCCCGTCGGGCTCTCGGTGGTGGTGGACATCAGGCGGCTCCTTCGGTCAGGGCGGCGGCTGCCGGTACCGGTTCGGGGGTCGAGGAGGTGGACTCGGGGGAGGGCGCCGGCTCGGACGAGCGCAGCCACGAGCAGAGGCCGTCGACGGCGCTCTTGCACGAGCCGCAGCCGGTCGTCGCGCGGGTGGCCTCGGCGACCGCACCGACCGACCCGGCGCCGGCCCGGAAGGCACCGACGATCGCGGATTTCGTCACGGTGTTGCACCGGCAGATGACGGCCGTACCGGGCATCTCGGCGAGGTTGACGCCCTCGGCGGTCCCCGACCGGGTGATGGCGCGACCGAGCATGAGCGACAGGCGGTCCCGTGGGACGACCGAGCCGGTGTCGTAGAGCTGGGTCAGCGCGCCCGCCGCGTCGCCGACGCCGAGCAGGATGGCACCGACGAGGCGGTCCTGGCGCAGCACGAGCTTGGCGTAGCGGCCGCGGCTCGGGTCGGTGAAGGCGAGCACCTCGTGCCCCGGGTCGTGCACGTCGACGTCGACCGTGCCCATGCTCGCGAGGTCGATGTCGGGTGCCTTGAGCCGGGTCAGGACGCTCGTGCCCTCGTACGTCGCGTCGGGGTCGGCGCCGGTGAGCACGTCGGCGAGGACCCGGGCCTGGTCCCAGCCGGGCTGGACGAGGCCGGGCACCTCGCCGCGGTGCTGGGCGCACTCGCCGATGGCGTGGACGTGCGGGAGCGAGGTGGCGAGCCGGTCGTCGACGACGATCCCGCGGTCGACGTCGAGGCCGGTCGCGACGGCGAGGTCGGTCCGCGGCCGGACGCCGGTCGCGACGACGACGAGGTCGGCGGCAAGGGTCGTGCCGTCGTCGAGGACGACGTGGGCCGACGCGCCTTCGGCCGGTGCGTGCCGCTCGACGACGAGGCGTCCGAGGACGAGGCGGGCCCCGATCCCGCGGACGACGCGCGACAGGACCGCGCCGCCGTCGGCGTCGAGCTGCCGGTCCATCGGGAAGTCCTGCGGGTGCACGACGGTGACGTCCACGCCTCGGGCGAGCAGGCCGCGGGCCGCTTCGAGCCCGAGCAGGCCACCGCCGAGCACGACTGCGGTGGAAGCGGACTCGGCAGCCGTGACGATGCGACCGCAGTCGTCGACGGTGCGGAAGGCGACGACCCCGGCGGCCAGCGCTGCACCGGGACCCGGGGTGCCGGCAAACAGCCCGTCCGTCGGGGGCACGAAGCTCGTGCTGCCCGTGGCGAGGACGAGCTCGTCCCAGGTGACGACGCTCTCGACGCCGTCGGTGTCGAGCGTCGCGGTGCGGGCCCCCGCGTCGATCGCCGTGACCCGGGCGCCGGTGACGACGTCGACGTGGCGGGCGGACCACCAGCCGTCGGGCTTGAGACGCGTGTCGCGTGGGCTGATGCCGCCGGCGACGACGGTCGACAGGAGCACCCGGTTGTAGGCGGCGTGCGGCTCCTCGCCGACGACCGTGACGGCGAAGCGCTCGGCGTCGGGGTCGCGGTGACGGATCTCCTCGGCGAGCCGGGCGCCGGCCATGCCGTTGCCGACGACGAGGACGTGCCTGCGGGTGCGGGTCATGCAAGGGCCTCCAGGCGGACGGCGCACGCCTTGAACTCGGGCATGCGGCTGGTCGGGTCGAGGGCGGCGTGGGTCAGGGAGTTGGCGCGCGCGTCGCCGCCCCAGTGGAAGGGCAGGAAGACGACGTCGGCACGCATGTCCTCGTCGGCGCGGACGACGGCACGGGTGCGGCCACGGCGGCTCACGACGTCCGCGAGGTCACCGTCGCCGAGCCCGACCGAACCGGCCGTGTCGGGGTGCACCTGGACGAACATCTCGCCCGCGGCGGCCGACAGCTCGGCGACGAGCCGCGTCTGGGCGCCGGACTGGTAGTGCTGGAGGACCCGTCCCGTCGTCGCGACCAGGGGGTAGGCCGCGTCGTCGGACTCCGCGGGTCCGACGTGGTCGACCGCCACGAAGCGGGCCCGGCCGTCGGGCGTCGCGAAGGCGTCGAGGAAGAGGCGCGGCGTGCCCTGCGGGCGCTCGGTGCTGCACGGCCAGTGCAGGCTCTCGCCGGCGTCGAGCCGCTCCCACGTCACCGCGGAGTAGTCGGCCGGCCCGCCGGCCGAGGCCCGGCGCAGCTCGTCGAAGACGACACGCGGTTCGGTGGGGAAGTCTGTGCTGCAGCCGATCCGGTGTGCGAGCTCGCTCCACACCTCGAGCTCGCTGCGGCACCCCTCGGGGGCCTCGAGCGCCTTGCGCCGGCGCAGGACCCTCCCCTCGAGGTTGGTCAGCGTGCCCTCCTCCTCGGCCCACTGGAGGACGGGGAGCACGACGTCGGCGACCGCCGCGGTCTCGGACAGGACGAAGTCCGACACGACGAGCAGGTCGAGTGCGGCGAGGCGCTCGGTGACGACCCGGGCGTCGGGTGCCGACACGACGGGGTTGCTGCCGTGGACCATGAGGACGCGCGGACCGCCGTCGGTGCCGAGCGCCGACAGCAGCTCGAAGGCGCTGCGGCCGGGGCCGGGCAGGTCGGCCGGGTCGATGCCCCAGACCGCCGCGACGTGGGCCCGGGCGGCAGGGTCGTCGATCTTGCGGTAGCCGGGCAGCTGGTCGGCCTTCTGACCGTGCTCGCGACCGCCCTGGCCGTTGCCCTGACCGGTGATCGTGCCGAAGCCGGTGCCGGGGTTGCCGGGCAGCCCGAGCGCCAGGGCGAGGGCGATGAACGCCGTCACCGTGTCGGTGCCGCTCGCGTGCTGCTCCGTGCCGCGGGCCGACAGGATGTAGGCGCCGCGCTCGGTGTCGCGGGCGCGGGCGAGCGCGGCGACGGCCGCCCGCATCGTCGTGACGGCGACCCCCGTGACCCGCTCGACGCGCTCGGGCAGCCACTGCGCCGCGACGGTCCACAGCTCGTCGAAGCCCGACGTGCGCTCCGCGATGAACCCCCGGTCGGCATACCCCTCGGTGACGGCGAGGTGGAGCATGCCGAGGGCCAGGGCGGCGTCGGTGCCGGGGCGCAGCTGCAGGTGCAGCCCGCCGCCGTCCACGGCCTTGGCCGCGGTGGGCGTGAGGCGCGGGTCGGCGACCATGAGGCCCCCGGCGTCGGCGGCGCGGACGAGATGCGTCAGGAAGGGTGGCATCGTCTCGGCCGGGTTGGCGCCGAGGAGCAGCACGGCGTGCGCCGAGCCGATGTCGGTGACCGGGAAGGGGAGGCCACGGTCGAGGCCGAAGCAGCGGATGCCCGCGGCGGCGGCCGAGCTCATGCACCAGCGACCGTTGTAGTCGATCTGGCTCGTCCGCAGGGCCACCCGCGCGAACTTGCCCAGCTGGTAGGCCTTCTCGTTGGTCAGACCCCCACCGCCGAAGACCGCCACGGCGTCCCGGCCGTATGCCGTCTGCGTCCGCACGATGGCGTCGGCCACGACGTCGAGGGCCTCGTCCCACGACGCGCGGACGAGCTCGCCGGCGCGGCGCACGAGCGGCGTCGTGAGGCGGCCGGGGGTCCGCAGCAGCTCCGCGCTCGTCCATCCCTTCTGGCACAGGCCGCCCCGGTTCGTCGGGAACCGACGCGGGCTGACCGTGAGGTCGGCCGCCGACGTCCCGCTCAGGGTCATCGCGCACTGGAGCCCGCAGTAGGCGCAGTGCGTGGCGACGCCCGCCTGCTCGGAGGGGGCGTCCCCTCCGAGCGGGCGGGACGGCATTCTCGATGAGGTGGTCGTCATCGGCGGTAGCGCACCTTCGTCAGGGTGGCGGCGCCGACGTAGAAGAGCGTGAAGACGACGAACGCGGCCGTGGCCGAGTGGCTGGCTCCCTGGTACGACGCGCGCAGCCCGAGGTTGATGAGGACGCCGCCGAGGGCACCGATGGCGCCGGCGATGCCGATGAGGGCACCGGCCATCGAGCGTGACCAGGCCGTGCGCTCGACCGCGGGACCGGGGATCGAGGCCGACTTCGCCTCGAAGAGGGCCGGGATCATCTTGTAGACCGAGCCGTTGCCGATGCCCGAGAGGACGAAGAGGAGCACGAACCCGCCGATGAGACCGGTGAGCTGGAGACCGGTCGCGGCGCCCGCCGTCACGTCGTCGGAGCGGGCGGCGAGGGTCACGAGGACACCGGCGACGGTGAGGCCGACGAAGGTCCACAGGGTCACGGCGGCGCCGCCGCGACGGTCGGCGAGCCTGCCACCCCAGACCCGGCTGACCGAGCCGAGGAGGGGCCCGACGAAGGCGATCTGCGCGGCGTGCAGGCTCGCGGCGGCGGCCTGAGCCGGCGTCGGTGCGGCGCCCCCGGTCATGCCGGCGAGGAAGGTCTGGTTGAGCACCTGGCCGAAGGCGAAGCCGAAGCCGATGAACGAGCCGAACGTGCCGATGTAGAGCAGCGAGATGACCCAGGCGTCGGCGTGCCGCAGCACCTCGAGCATCGCCTTCGGGTTGGCCGTCTGGTGGTCGAGGTTGTCCATGAAGACCGCGGCGCCGATGCTGGCGACGGCGAGCAGGACGAGGTAGACGGCGCACACGACCTCCGGCCTGCGGTTGCCGAGCGTCGCGATGACGAGCAGCCCGACGAGCTGGACGACGGGGACGCCGATGTTGCCGCCACCGGCGTTGAGCCCGAGGGCCCAGCCCTTCATCCGCTGCGGGTAGAAGGCGTTGATGTTCGTCATCGACGACGCGAAGTTGCCGCCACCGAGACCGGCGAGCCCCGCGACGAGCAGGAAGGTCGTCAGCGAGTGCCCGGGGTTGACCATGAGCCACCAGGTCAGGGTGGTCGGCACGAGGAGCGCGACGCCGCTGACGATGGCCCAGTTGCGGCCGCCGAAGAAGGCCGTCGCCATCGTGTAGGGCACCCGGAGCACGGCGCCGACGAGCGTCGGGACGGCGACGAGGAAGAACTTGTCGGCCGGCGTGAAGCCGTAGACCGCCTGCGGCATGAAGAGGACCATGACCGACCAGATCGACCAGATCGAGAAGCCGATGTGCTCGGTCGCCACCGACCAGATGAGGTTGCGGCGGGCGACGTCCTGGTTCCCGCTCTCCCAGGCCGTGGTGTCCTCGGGGTCCCAGTCGCGGATGACCCGCTTCTTCGGGGCGGTGAGCTCGCGGAAGCGACTGGGACGGTCGGTGGCCGGTGCGAGGGTGGGTGACGCTGTCGTGGTCTCGGCGGCGCTGCCGGTCGTGCTGTCGGTGCTGCTTCCGGTGGTGGTGCTCACGGGGTTCCTCCTGGGCTGCTCGAGCCGAGCGGACGGTGACGGGGGTGAGGCGGGGGCGGGTCGGTGCGGGCTGGGGTCGCTGCGAGAGCGTGGCGCTCACGCTAGGAAGCCGGTGTTGCCGGTCGCCGGGGCTGCTGTGACACCGCGGTTACATCTGCCTCACGCGCGCCGGGACGCTCCGTGAGGTCACGCACGGGAGCACCCGTCGGGCTCCTCACGGGCGACCGGGAGCGGCGTGAGGCGGGCCGCCGCGTAGGCTCGCCGCCATGACCACGGCTGCTGACCAGGCCTCGCTCAACACCCTGTCCGTGGGCACGGCCGGGCCCCGCATCGCCTTCCTGCACGGGCTCTTCGGCCAGGGTCGCAACTGGAACCAGATCGCGAAGGCCGTCAGCGGCCCGGACGGCACGGACGCCCGCTGCCTGCTCGTCGACCTCCCCGACCACGGCCGGTCCCCGTGGTCGCAGGAGTTCTCGCTCGACGCGTATGCCGACGCCGTGGCCGCGACGCTCCGCGCGGCCGCCGAGGGGGAGCGCTGGACCGTCGTCGGCCACTCGCTCGGGGGCAAGGTCGCCATGGTGCTCGCGCTGCGCCACCCCGAGCTCGTCGAGCGGCTCGTCGTCGTCGACATCGCGCCCAAGGGCTACGGCTCGCTCGAGCGCTTCGAGGGCTACATCCGCGAGATGCAGGCCCTGCCGCTCGACGAGCTGACGAGCCGCGGTGACGCGGAGGCCCGCTTCGCCGAGCCCGACCCGGGCGTCAAGGCGTTCCTCCTGCAGAACCTGCGCCGCGACGGCCAGAGGTGGCGCTGGCAGGTCAACCTCGACCTCGTGGCGGGCGACGCCGCGCTGGGGGTCGACTCACGCATCGCCGACTGGCCCGACGCCGTCGACGAGCTCCCCGCCTATGAGGGGCCGGTGCTGTGGATCGCCGGCGGCGACTCGCGCTACATCGCGCGTGAGGACGGCGAACGCATGCGACGCCACTTCCCGCGCACCCGGCTCTTCACGATCAAGGGCGCCGGGCACTGGGTGCACACCGACGCGCCGGAGATCATCGTCACCGCCCTGCGCCGCTTCGTCGCGGGCTCCGACGGCTGAGCCCAGGCTCACCGCACCGACGACGCCCAGCTCTCCAACCGTCGAAAGGCCACAAACCGGGGCCTGAGCGCCCCGGTTTGTGGCCTTTCGACGGTTGGGAGGGTCAGAGGAGGCGGCGGCCCATCGCCCAGGCGGTCAGCTCGTGGCGCGAGCTGAGCTGGAGCTTGCGCAGCACCGAGCTGACGTGGGTCTCGACGGTCTTGACGGAGATGAAGAGCTCCTTCGCGACCTCCTTGTACTGGTAGCCGCGCGCGATGAGGCGCATCACCTCGCGCTCGCGCGCCGAGAGCCGGTCGAGCTCCTCGTCGATCTCGGCGACCTCACCCGCCGTCGCACCGAACGCGTCGAGGACGAAGCCGGCGAGGCGCGGGCTGAAGACGGCGTCGCCGTCGGCCACCCGGCCGATGGCGGTGAGCAGCTCCTCGGCGCTGATCGTCTTCGTGACGTAGCCCCGGGCCCCGGCGCGGATGACGGCGATGACGTCCTCGGCCGCGTCGGAGACGGACAGCGCGAGGAAGCGGACCGGCACGTCGGCGCGCGACTGGACCCCGGCGCAGGCGCGGATGACGTCGGCACCACCGTGTCCGTCGCCGCCGGGCAGGTGCACGTCGAGGAGCACGACGTCGGGGCGCTGCTCGGTGATGACCTGCACCGCCGACTCGACCGCCCCGGCCTCACCGGCGATCCCGAGGGTGAACCCGCCCGCCCGTGGCGTCGCCGCGAGGGAGGTGAGCTCGGCGCGCACGCCGGTGCGGAACATGTGGTGGTCGTCGACGATGACGATGCGGATGGTCCGCGGGTCGGTCATGAAGCCTGCTCCTGGGTCTCGGGGTCCGGCGTGGCGCCGGTCGTGCTCGTGGTGCTGGTGGGTGTCGGGGGTGCGGCAGGCGCCGCCGCGGGGGGCGCCTCGGGCTCGTGCGGCTGCCGCACGGGAAGGCGCAGCTCGACCTCGGTCCCGTCGGCACGGCGCCGGATGCGGGCCGTGCCGCCGTGGCGCTCCATCCGGCCGATGATCGACTCCCGCACTCCGGCGCGGTCGTCGGGCACGGTGTCGAGGTCGAAGCCCGCGCCGTGGTCGCGGACGAACGCCTCGACGGCGTCGGGCCCGACCTCGACGTAGGCGCTGACCGGCGGGCTCGCGTGGCGCACGGCGTTCCAGGTGGCCTCGCGCACGGCCTTGACGAGGGCGTCGAGGTGCTCGTCCATGGGTCGGTCGCCGGTGACGACGAGCTGGACGGGCACGCCGTGGAGGTCCTCGACCTCGCCCATCGCCGCGGTGAGCGCGGCGCCGAGCGTGCCGCCGCGCGCGTCCTCGTCGTAGAGGTAGCTGCGCAGCTGCCGCTCCTGCGCCCGGGCGAGACGCGCGACGGTCGCGGCGTCGCCCGACTGGCGCTGGATGAGGGCCAGCGTCTGGAGCACCGAGTCGTGCAGGTGGGCGGCGATGTCGGCGCGCTCCGTGGCCCGGATGCGCGCGGCCTGCTCGAGGCGCAGGTTGCTCCACAGCCGGAGGATCCACGGCGCCGACAGGACGGCGACCCCGACGAGCGCTGCGAGGACGGCGCCCGCGACCTGCCACAGCTCGGTGAGGTTGGTGCCGCGCACGAGCAGGCCGACGAGCCCGAGGATGGTCAGGCCGAGACCGACGACGAGCCAGATCCAGCGGACCGGGCGGCGCGCGCCGATGGCATCGGTGTCGTCGAGCTGGGACCAGAAGAAGATCGCGCCGATGACGATGGCGACGACGGGCAGGATCAGCTCGGCGTGCACGTCGAGACCGGCGCCGCCGAGCCAGAGCGCGCCCGCCACGGCCAGGGCGGCCACGCCGAGGAGCGTGATGACGACGGCCTGGTTGCCGCTGCGCAGCCAGGTGCGCAGGCCGGCGAGGTCGAGATGGTGCTGCCCACCGGCCGTCGTGCCGGTGGTCGTGCTCGTCGTGCTCGTCGTGCTCGTCGTGCTCGTCGTGCCGGCGCTCGCGGTACCGCCCCCCGGGACGGGGCTGCCCGACGACAGGGGAGGAGCGGTGGCGACGGCCGGGTCGACGTCGCCGACCTCGCGCATGGTGGCCCAGAGGAAGACGTAGACGGCGAGCCCCGCGCCGAACGGGATGCTCGTCAGGACGAGCGCCACCCGCACGGCGACGACCGGGAGCCCGAGGTGCTCGGCGAGCCCCATCGCGACTCCCGCGATGATCTTGCCCTGCCGTTGGCGCACGAGCGGAGGCCGTGGCGTCGCCCGCCAGGCCGGGCGCGCGGGGCCCGTTCCGTTCTCGTATGCCGTCTGCACCGTTCCATCCTGACCCACCCGGCGGGCGAGGGCGACCATCCCGGCCCGCTTTGGGGGTCGCGTCAGGGTGCGCTCAGGGTCGACCCTCATGGCTGGCGGGCGTCGGGAGCGCCACTGTGGTGACATGACGAAAAGCAATGACGCCCCTCCGCAGGGGCACGGCCTCGACGGTTTCTACACCGCTCTGCGACGCCCGGGGATCGTGCGCCAGGGAGACGGTCGCTGGTTCGCCGGCGTCGCGACGGGCCTGGCCCGCTGGCTCGGCGTCGACCCCCTCGTCGTCCGGGCGGGCTTCATCCTCTTCTCGATCTTCTTCGGGATGGGCGTCGCCCTCTACCTCGTGCTGTGGCTGCTCATGCCCGACGAGCGCGGCGAGATCCACGTCGAGCGCGCGCTCAAGCACGGCGAGGGCCACTCGATCTTCCTGCTCGTCGTCACGGCCATCGCCGTGCTCGGGGGAGGGCCCTGGTGGGGCGGCGACACGAGGGGCTTCCGCTTCTTCGGCTTCGTGCTCCTCATCGTCGGCGCGTGGTGGTTCGCGACCCGGACCGCCACCGGACGCGAGCTCATGGAGCAGGCGCCCTGGCGCAACCGCGGCACCGGTGGACCGGGCTCGGCCGGCTCGACCGGCGCGACCGGCGCGACCGGCGCGACGACCGTCGACCCCGTGACCGGTGAGGCCGTCGGCCAGCCCGGCGCGGGCCCCGCCTCCCCGGCACCCACGGCGGCGACGGCATACGGCTCCACGGGCAACGCGGCAGCCAACGCCGGTGCGACCCTCGCGACGCCGCGTCCGCCCGCCCCGACCCCGGTCTACGAGCGGACCCCCGCGATCGGCTTCGCCGGTGGGCTGCTCGTCCTCGGCCTCGCCATCGTCACCGGTGTCGTGATGTCGTCCGTCGCCCAGGCGGCCGGGTGGCCGGGCAACCACGTGGCCGTGGGGATCGCGTCCGGGCTGGGCATGCTCGGGCTCGGCATCCTCGTGGCCGGCATCGCCGGCCGTCGGTCGGGCGGGCTCGCCTTCTTCGCCGTCACCGGGATGATCGCGGCGGCGGCCACGACGGCCGCACCGATGGGGCTCTCGCAGCCCTGGCAGGTCGGCGACGAGACGCACCAGGTCACGTCGATGACGCCGGCACCCGAGTTCCAGCTCGGCGTCGGCGAGATGAAGGTCGACCTCACCAAGGCGGACTATGCGTCCACGCCGGGCACCGACCACGTCTCGGCCACGATCGGCATGGGGCAGATCAACCTCGTGGTGCCTGAAGGCGTTCGGGTCACGGTGAACGCCAAGGCGCGGGCCGGGGCGCTGCACGCCACGGGCAGCATCGACGGAACCGTCAACATCGACTCGGGCCAGGGAGGCGTGGACGCCGGTGGCATCGGCTGGGACCGCGCCGTGAAGTTCGGGCCCCAGTCCGGGCCGGAGCAGATCGTGGTGGACACCGAGGTCGGCCTCGGCGAGATCACGATCACGACGGCGAGCGCGTCATGAGCACCGGCTCGACGGGTCCGACGAACGACCCGACCGGCGACTCGACCCCAGACCCGATGACGAACCCAGCGGAGAGCAGCGACATGAGCAGCAACGACACCCCGGACCCGACCGTGGAGTTCCGCGACCCGACGGCCGACCCGGTGCTCGCACCCACCCCGGACCCGACGCCCGACCCGACCCCGGACCCGGCCGAGACGACGACGATCCCGGCCACGTCGACCCAGGCGCTGCCGGCGGCGACCCCCTTCCGCGTCGAGCCGGCGACGCCGGTGCCCGACGACGCCGTCGCCGAGGGGGCCCGCCTCCCGCACCTGCCGCCGCCGACGACCTCGGCCCCAGACCCGTCGTGGCCGGCGCCCACCGTGCCCGCGCCCGTGCCGCAGCCCGCCCCGCGCCCGGCCCTCGTCACGGTCCGCAAGGGTCCGCGCCCCGGGTCGATCATGCTCGGCCTGCTGACGATGCTCGTGGCGGCCTACATCCTCGTCGCCAACCTCACCGACGCCGACCTCAGCTTCCGGATGGTGGGCCCGTCGATGATCGGCGCCTTCGGCGGGATGCTCCTCCTCGTCGGCCTCGCGGGCGTCGTCGCCGGCCGGCTGCGGCGCTGAGCCACGGTCGTCGACGCCGCCACACGGCACACCTCCTCGGGTGGTCGCCGCCCGTGGCGTCGGCGGTCGTGACTAGGCTCGGGAGCACGCTCGCCGGTCAGGTCCGGCACTCGCAGTGGGGAGAGAACGTGCTCATGAAGTCCGGCATCATGCTCGAGGGTTTCGACCGGTCGGCCCGACCCCAGGACGACCTGTTCCGGTTCGTCAACGGCACGTGGCTCGACACGACGGAGATCCCGGGCGACCGGGCCCGCTTCGGCACCTTCGACATCCTGCGCGAGGAGTCCACGGCCCGCGTGCGTGACCTCATCGAGGCGGCGGCCGCCGACGAGAACAGCGCGCCCGGGTCGCCGAAGCGTCAGGTCGGCGACCTCTACGCCAGCTTCACCGACACCGACCGCATCGAGGAGCTGGGGCTCTCGCCCCTGCAGGTGGTGCTCTCGGAGGTCGGGGGCATCGACGACGTCGACTCCCTCGGCGCGGCGCTCGGCCGCCTCGCCCGTGACGGTGTCGCCGGCGCCGTCCAGCACTTCGTGTCGCCCGACGAGCGCTCGCCCGAGGACTACGTCGTCTACCTCGAGCAGGGCGGTCTCGGCCTGCCGGACGAGTCGTTCTACCGCGAGGAGAAGTACGCCGACATCCGCACGGCCTACGTCGCGCACATCGAGAGGCTCCTCGGTCTCGCGGGCATCCCCGACGCGGGAGCCAAGGCCGCGAGCATCATGGCGCTCGAGACGCTCCTCGCGGCCTCGCACTGGGACACGGTGAGCAACCGCGACGCGATCAAGACCTACAACGCCCACACGCTCGACGAGGTCAAGGCGCTCGCGCCCCAGTTCCCTTGGGACTCGTGGCTGTCCGGCCTCGGTGCGCCCGCGGGCTCGTTCGACAAGGTCGTCGTGCGCCAGCCGAGCTTCGTCGCCGGTCTCGGCGCCGCGCTCGAGTCCACCGACGTCGCCGACTGGCGCTCGTGGCTGACGTGGCACGTCCTCTCGGAGTTCGCGTCCGTGCTCCCGCAGTCGTTCGTCGACGAGGACTTCGACTTCTTCGGCCGCACGCTCTCGGGCCAGCCCAAGAACAAGGAGCGCTGGAAGCGTGGTGTCACCGTCGTCGAGTCGTGCGTCGGTGAGGCAGTCGGGCAGCTCTACGCCGAGCGGTGGTTCCCGCCGGCGGCGAAGGAGCGCATGCAGGAGCTCGTCGCCAACCTCGTCGAGGCCTTCCGCCGGTCCTTCTCGTCGCTCGAGTGGATGGGCCCCGACACGCGCGCCCAGGCCGTCGACAAGCTCGACGCGTTCACGCCCAAGATCGGCTACCCCGACGTGTGGCGCGACTACTCCGCCATCGAGATCGACCCGAGCGACCTCGTCGGCAACGTCCGCCGCAGCACGGCGTTCGAGGTCGACCGCAACCTCGCCAAGATCGGCGGTCCGATCGACCGCACCGAGTGGTTCATGCTCCCGCAGCACGTCAACGCCTACTACATGCCGTCGATGAACGAGATCGTCTTCCCGGCTGCGATCCTCCAGCCGCCGTTCTTCGACCTCGAGGCCGACGACGCCGTCAACTACGGCGGCATCGGCGCGGTCATCGGGCACGAGCTGGGCCACGGCTTCGACGACCAGGGCTCGCGCTACGACGGCACCGGGGCCCTGCGCGACTGGTGGACCGAGGCCGACCGCGAGCGGTTCGACGCGCTGTCGCAGCGGCTCATCGAGCAGTTCAGCGGCTACACGCCGGCCGGGCTGTCCGACGACCACAAGGTCAACGGCGGTCTGACCGTCGGCGAGAACATCGGCGACCTCGGCGGCCTGCAGATCGGCTACTCCGCCTACCGCATCGCCACCGAGGAGGGCGGCATGCCCGAGCTCGACGGCTTCACCGGCCCGCAGCGCTTCTTCATCGGCTGGGCCCAGGTCTGGAAGGGCAAGGCCCGTGAGGCCGAGGCCATCCGGCTGCTCGCCATCGACCCGCACTCGCCCCAGGACGTGCGCGGCAACGCCGTGCGCAACCTCAGTGAGTTCCACGAGGCGTTCGCGGTCAAGCCCGGCGACGCCCTGTGGCTCGAGGAGGACCAGCGGGTCCGCATCTTCTGAGCGACCTCCGGGTGGCCACACGGACGGTCGCTGCCTCTGACACCGCTCGTGACGGCCGACCCCGTGGGCAGCGCCCGCGGGGTCAGTCGTCGAGCTGGAGCTTGAAGCCGACGTGCGAGGCCACGAAGCCGAGCCGCTCGTAGAAGCGCCGGGCGTCGGTGCGGGTCGCGTCGCTCGTCAGCTGCACGAGGGTGCACCCGAGCCGGCGTGACTCCTCGACGGCCCACGTGATGAGCTCGGTGCCGAGGCCCGAGCCGCGCTCGTCGCGAGAGACGCGGACGCCCTCGATGATCGAGCGCGTCGCTCCGCGCCGGGACAGCCCGGGGATGACGCTGAGCTGGAGCGTCCCCACGACCGTGCCGTCGCGCTCGGCGACGACGAGGTGCTGGCCCGGGTCGGCCGCCACGCGGTCGTATGCCGCGTCGTACGTCTGCGGGTCGCCGAGGTCCTCGCGGGCCGCGCCGAGCGGGTCGTCGGCCAGCATGGCCACGATCGCGGGCACGTCGTCGCGCGTGGCCGGACGGATCTCCAACGCCCTCAGGCCTTCTCGGCGGTGAGCTTGAGCTGCGCGAGGCCCTTCTCGAAGTCGGGCCCGACGAGCTTCTCCATCGACCACACCTTGCTCATGAGACGCATGACGAGGTTCTGCGGGCCGGTCATGGCCCACTCGACGCGGGTGCCCTCGCCCGCCGGGGTCAGGGTGAAGTCGACGCGGTTGTGCGCCTTCATGGGGGAGGCGAAGAGCAGGTCGACCGCGACGTGCTGCGGCTCGGACTCGAGGATCTCCATGCGGCCCTCGCCCGCCTTGCTGTTGCCGCGCCAGGCGTACACGGCGCCGACACCGGTCTTCGGGCCGGCGTACGTGCGCTCCATCGCGGGGTCGAGGCCCTCCCAGGGCGACCAGGCCTGCCACTCGTGGAGGTCGTTGACCAGAGCGTGGATCCGCTCCGGGGGAGCGGCGATCGTCGTCTCGCGGCTGATGTGGAAGCTCTTGTCGGCCATGGCGGCATCCTGCCATCGCCGACCTCCGGGCGGGCGCACGCCCGGGCGGTCGGCCCCTTTGCCCCATGTGTCACACGTGTCCCGATATCACCGATTCCGAGGGAGTTCCGGGGGTTTTCCGGACATGTGACGTGTTCCTCAATACCTTGGGCCGAGGGATGGCGTGGCGGACACGGCTCGCGCAGGGAACGGGCACACGAAACGCCCCCTCATGGGGAGAATCATGGTGCGCAAGTCCATTCGTCGTGCCCTCGGAGCGGGTCTCACCTCGCTCCTCGTCGTCGTGGGAGCGCTCGCCGGCCAGTCGCCGGCGTACGCCGCCGATCCCGATCCCGGGGTCGACCGTGTCGTGACGCTGCTCGGCGGCAGCGGTGGCACGCGGAACCTCGCCGCCTGGACCACCGGGCTCGCCGGCATCGGCGCGCTCGGGAAGCCGATCCCCTTCGTGTCGGCGAGCCCCGGCGGTCTCGCCGGCGTCGACGACCTCGTCGAGCAGGGCGTCGCCACGGCGCTCGCCGGCACGACGACCTGGGCCGACCTCGCGACGTCGGGGGAGTCGGTCTCGCTGCCTGGTGGTCGCACCGGGACGCTCGACGTGTCCGTCGACGACCTCGGTGAGGGCAAGCGCGTCCACGTCAACCTCGTCGTGACCCGCACGGCGACCCAGCAGGCGCTCGCCGTCAGCTCCGCGAGCCCCAAGGTCGAGCTGTCCTCGCCCAAGGGCGTCACGGCCACCGTCGAGGCGACCCTCTCCCTCTGGGTCGTCTGGACCGGACCGGCGACCAACCGCGTCTACCTCGCCAGCGACGCGGCTCACGCGCCGCGGCTCGACGTCGACGTCACGGCGCAGCTCTCCGGCACCGCGAAGGCTGCCGTCGGCATCCTCGGCGTCACGCTGAAGAGCACCGACTTCACCGTCAGGGCCCACGCGTACGCCCGCGTCAACGACCCGAACAACGACGGGGTCCTCGCCTTCGACGCGGCCGGTGTCGGCGACGGCGAGCTCGCCGCGGACGGCTCCCTGGCCGGCCTCGTGTCGGCGAACCTCGACCCCACCGGGTCGTCGTCCGACCCCGGCACGCCGGGCTCGGTCACCGGAACCCTGTCGATCGCCGCGGACACGAGCGGCATCGCGGGAGTCAGCTTCCCGAGCAACGTCGCCGCCGACGTCACGCTGACGTGGGCCGACATCTCGAGCGGCACGCCGACCATCTCGGCGCCGAACCTGGCCACCCTCGTCGGCAAGTTCCAGAACATGAGCCTGCGCGATCTCGCGGACGGCCTCGCGCAGGTCGCGGTCTCCCTGACCGGCATCCAGCAGGCGAAGTTCGACCCCGACGGCGCCGGACCGCTCCCCACCACCGGCAACCTCGACCTGCCCTTCCTGCGCGGGACCGTCTCCGACGCCGTCAAGGCCAACCAGGTCCTCGTCGACTTCCTCAAGGCGAACGTCGTCCAGCAGCCCGACCCCGACCAGCCGGCACCGCCCGGTTTCGACGCGACGACGGTCGGCAACCCGACGTTCGACTCGCTGCAGGACCTCATCGGCAAGCTCAAGGCGGCGGGCATCGGGCTCGACGACCTCGCGTGGGACCCGACGACGAGCAAGCTCGTCTTCCGGATGCGGATGGTCAGGACCGCGCCGACCACCGGCGTCGCCATGGACGCCGGCAGCGCGCGCACGTCCCGCCCCTCGGCGACGTATGCCGCCACCGGGCTGACGCTCGACGACGGCTCCCAGCCGTGGCAGGCGAACCAGTGGACCGGCATGCGCGTCATGGCCGGCACCTCCGCGGGTGAGATCGCCTCGAACACGAAGAGCTCCCTCACCCTGTCGGGTCCGTGGATCGGCGGGCAGCCCTCGGCCAGCACGCCGTTCGTCATCGTCGGGCCCGAGGCTCAGCTCGGCGCCGTGACCTTCGGCGACCGGCTCACCGACCAGCCCGTCGCCGGTGGTCCGCGCCGCGGCATCCTGCGGGCGAACTCCGCCCAGACCTTCGCCACCGTCAAGCCGTCGTTCGCGGCGGACCTGACGCTCGTGCTGGACCTCCAGGACGCCCGCACCGGTGCCGCCTGCATCGGCTTCGAGGGCAACACCGAGGCCTGCCCCTTCCTCCAGACGACGGGAGCGTTCAAGACCAACGTCACCTCGCTCCCGCTGGGCGCCGACCGCGTGCTGATCCGTACGGGCAGCCCGCTGCTCACGGCCGACTTCCCGATCGACACCGCGGTCGACTTCACGGCCAACGCCGGCTTCTTCCAGGTGCGCCTCGAGGGTCACCTCGCCGTGTGCAACAGCGCCGCCCCCGCCGACTGCTCGGCGCCGGGCTCCGGTCACATGCTCTCGATCGGCCTCAAGCAGGCCGGGGACGCGCAGCACGACATCCGCCTGCGCCAGCTCTTCGACCAGCTCGTCACGTCGAGCCCGACCGGGCCGAGCAAGGCCGGCGACCTGCTCGACGTCGACGTCAACGTCCGCGCCACCGCGGACCTGTCGGCCTCGATCCCCGAGGCGGACGGCTTCCTGCCCGCCGGTACCGATGTCGGCGTCTCCGCCTCGTGGAACGACCTGACCCAGCTCACCGGGGCGGACGGCCCCCAGCTCGACACGAGCCGGCTCAGCCGGATCTTCGCGCTCGACATCAAGCCGGGCTCGCAGGCCGAGCTCTTCGCGATCGTCCTCAAGACCCTGCAGACCCTCGCCGCGCAGCTCGCCGACGCCCAGCCGGGCGGTGCGTCCGGCGTCTACAGCCGCGAGATCCCGGGCACCGGCACGTCCCTGCGCGACCTCATGCAGCGCGACTCCTCTGGCGTCGGAAGCGACGTCAACTACGGCACGAACACCCTCCAGCACGTGGGCCGCACGTTCGACGCGTCCTTCGTCGGGCGCACCGTCATCGTCGGCACCCAGGTGGCCGTCGTCGCGTCGGTCTCGGGTGACACGGTCACCCTGTCGGAGAACTGGGCGACGAAGCCTGCCGACGACACGGCATACACCTTCCGCTCGCCGCTCGACGACGCCATCGACCTCATGTCGGTCCACCCGCCGCAGAACATGCAGGACCTCGTCGCGTTCCTCGACGAGCGGCTGGGCACCGGCGCCCTGCACTTCCGCTACCTCGACGACGGCGGCACCCCGAGCGTCGTGCTCGACCTCGACTGGAAGCGCGACTACCAGACCAACGCGCCCCTGCGCCTCGACCTCGGCGGCGACCAGTCGCTCGTCTCGGCGGCGGCCACCGGGCAGGGCTCGGTGCACGTCAAGGGCGGCGTCGACGTCGGACTCGTCGTGCCGCTCGCGCCGGGGACCGGCCCCGGCGACGCCACCTCCCTCAAGGTCCTCGCCGACTCGAAGGTCAGCGTCGCCGCGACGGCCGGCTTCACGGGCCGCGTCGCAGGCACCATCGGCCCGCTGACCGTCTCGGCCGGTGACCCCGGCGGCGACGCCGCCAAGCAGGTCACGCTCAAGGCGGACGTCAGCCTCGAACTCGCCGACGCCACCGCCACCGCCGACACCCCGGTGAGCTTCTCGACGTTCCTGTCCGGCCTCGACGTCAGCTTCAACGCCACGAACACCCCCGTCGACTGCGGAGAGGGCCTCTCGACCCCGCTCATGGTCTGCGGCACCGTGCCGCTCTACGCGACCGTGCCCGGCAGCCCGGCGGCCTCACTGGGCTCGATCGCGCTGCGGCTCCCGGACTCGACGAACCCTGCCGACCTCGCCACCCTGTCGGGCAACCTGCCCGCACCCGATGCCGCCAAGAAGCGCTTCGAGGTGCCCGACCTGTCGGCGGCCTTCGCGAGCGCCTTCGCCGACTTCACCCAGATCGGCCCGGGCCTCGACGGCTACCTCGAGAAGATCGAGCAGGCCATGCGCCTGGCGACCTTCGACGGCAAGCTGCCCTTCGTCGGCAAGGACCTCCAGCAGGGCGCCGACTCCATCGGCCGGCTCCGGACGGAGATCAAGGCCAAGCTCGGCAATGTGCCGGCCAGCCCGTCGGAGGCCCGCACCTACGTCAACGCCAAGCTGGCCGAGGCGATCAGCGCGGCCGGCCTGGAGAAGACGACGCTCGAGGTCGACTACGAGTGCAAGCTCAAGCTGGAGCCGACCGGCACCCCCACCCTCGCCGCGACTCCGTCCACGACGGGGGCGACCTCCTGGCGCTACGAGATCGTCGCCAGCCAGGGCAGCGGCTCCGGCACGGCCGGCGACACCGTGCCCTCGGCCCCGAGTGCGGCCACGACGACGTCGTGGACGACGCTCGGCAGCGGCAACTCGATCACCGTCTCGTGGTCGGCGGCCGCGGGTGCCACGAAGTACAAGGTGCTGCGCAGCAAGGACGGCGGCGCGTACGAGCTGGTCAAGGTCGTCGACGCCGCCTCCGGCAGCGCGCAGACCTTCACCGACGACGGCAGCGCCACGGCCACGGCATACACCCCCGTGACCTCGAAGCCCGACCGCGCCGACTGCCCGACGACGAGCATCAACGGGATCAGCCTGTCCTTCACCATCAAGGCGGGCACGGTCACCCCCGAGCAGGGCTGCGTCGCGGGCTCCGGCTGCCTCGGCGACGGCAAGAAGCTGCCGCTCGACATCGGCATCCCGGGCCTCGCGCTCAAGGCCGGCGACGCCGACGCCATCACCTACGGCGTCGGCCTGCAGCTGCACCTCAAGGCCGGGGTCAACACCACCAAGGGCTTCGTCATCTACACGCACGACGCGTGGCAGGACGGGGCCGCCGCGCCCGAGTTCGGTCTCGGCGCGCGCTTCGACATGCCTGCGTCGATGAAGGCCCAGCTGGCCTTCCTCGACATCGACGTCACGAAGAACGGCACCGCACCGCTCTTCGCCGGCGCCTTCCTCGTCGACCTGAAGTCCCGCGACACGACGGAGTCGGACGCCTCGGTGCTGACGATCGCCGACATCGGCGACGGTGACGCCTCCGCCCTCTTCGGCATCTCGCTCACGGCCAAGGTCAAGGCCGACTGGATCGTCAAGGCGTCGGTCGACTCGGTGCTGCCGGGTGTCCAGGCGAACTTCGTCATGGGCTGGGAGTTCACCAACCAGGACCTCAAGCACCTGGGCGCGCCGACCATCGAGTTCAAGGACGTCGCCATCGACGCCGGGGGCTTCCTGTCCAACCTGCTCGGCCCGGTGCTCAAGAAGGTGAAGTCCGTGACGGGCCCGCTCCAGCCGGTGCTCGACACGCTCTACGCGCCGATCCCCGTCCTGTCCGACCTCAGCCGGATGGCGGGCGGGGGCGACGTCAGCCTGATGACGCTGGCCAAGACGTTCAACACCCTGGCCGGCGGGCCGAAGCTCGACTTCGTCGACAAGATCGCGGCCCTGACGACCCTCATCAACAACCTGCCCGACTGTGGTGGCGGGGGACCGTCGTGCCTCATCCCGATCGGCAGCTTCGCCGTGAGCGGCGAGAAGGCCCTCGACACCGACGTGTCCCCGACGAGCAGCCTCGCCCCGGGCACCGCGGGCTCGCTCATCAAGACGGCCAACGCGGCCAGCCCGGACGCCGTGAAGTCCTCCCTCAACAGCAAGGGCGGCAAGGGCAACGTGTTCGGCGCCGGCGGTGCCGCGGGCAGCGCCAACAAGTCCGGCTTCACCTTCCCGATCCTCGACAACCCGTCGTCGGTCTTCAGCCTGCTCATGGGCAGCGACGTCTCGCTCGTCGAGTTCGACAGCGGCCCGCTGACCCTCGGCTTCACGTGGCGCCAGTCGTTCGGCCCGGTCTACGCCCCGCCGCCCGTCATGGTGACGCTGTCGGGCTCCGCGTCGGTGACCCTGCGCTTCATGGCCGGGCTCGACACGGCCGGCATCAGGTATGCCGTCGAGGCGGCCCAGCAGGGCGCACCGGTCGACGCCGTCAAGCTCCTCGACGGCCTCTACTTCAAGACGACGGACTCCGAGGGCCGGCCGGTGCCGGTCGTCCAGCTCGACGGTGAGATCGCCGCGGGCGCCGCGGTCACGGCGGTCATCATCACCGTCGGCATCGAGGGTGGGCTGCACCTGACCATCGGCTTCCACTGGAACGACCCCAACAACGACGGGAAGTTCCGCGTCAGCGAGTTCCTCCACGCGGCGGTCAACAACCCGCTCTGCCTCTTCACGACGAGCGGACGGCTCAGTCTCTTCCTGCGCCTCTACGTCACCATCGGGTTCTCACCGTTCAGCGTGTCCTTCTCGATCAACCTCGCGGACATCACGCTGCTCGACTTCACGGCGCAGCCCGACTGCGAGCCACCACCGCCGAGGCTCGGCGGCACCTCCGGCGACACCCTCGTGGTCTTCGCCGGCCGCTTCGGCACCGACGCCGCGCGTGGCGCGCCGTGGGGCAACACGGCCGACACCGAGTCGGACGTCGTCAAGGTGACGGCCCTGCACTTCGCCCAGACCGCCACGGACGAGGCGGGCACGGACGCAGGCTTCGACGGCTTCGCGATCCAGATGCTCGGTGAGCGCCGTGAGTACCTCGACCCGACGCTCAAGCGGGTCGTCGTCGACGGCCGCGGTTCGTCGACGCCCCTCGTCGTCAGCTTCGTCGGCGACGGCAAGAAGGACTCCGACCCGTCGTCGACTGCAGGCGCGGGAGATCTCAAGACCTTCGACAAGGACGCCATCGTCTTCGGCACCCCCGGCAAGGACCAGATCCAGACCGGCACGGGCAGCTCGTGGGTCGACGGCGGCGCCGGCGACGACCGCATCGTCACGGCAGACGCCGTGGGCAGGGTGGCCCGTGTGGCCGGCGGCGAGGGCGACGACGCCGTCACGACCGGGCAGGGTGACGACTTCGTCACCGGCGACGGGAGCCTGCCCTCGTCCACGAAGCCCTTCCTCGCGACGCTCAACGCGGTCGACGACGCCAACTGGCCGTCGAAGACACCCATCAGCCTGAGCGACCTCGTCGACCCGGCCCAGCTCAGCGTCGACCCGACGACGCGCCCCCAGGCCACCGGTGGGATCGACACCATCAGCGTCGGCCTCGGCAGCAACCGCGTCGACGCCGGTCCCGGTGACGACAAGGTCGGCGTGGCCGCGGACCGGCCCGACAGCGCGGGCGGGACCATCCGCTCGAAGGGCAACGTCCTCGTCGGCGGTCTCGGCAGCGACTCGGTGACCGGCGGGACCGGACCCGACACCATCTACACGACGACGGAGCAGACGTTCGGCGTCGACGCGGCCGGCCAGCCGGACACGCTCACGACACCGTCCGGACAGCCGACGATCCCGAACATCGTCGAGACCGGGTCGGGCGACGACGTCGTCTACGGCAGCCGCGAGGAGGACGTCGTGACGAGCCACTCGTCGCCGTCCGAGCACGCGCGCATCCTCGGTGGCGGCGGCGAGGACGCCCTCGTCGGGGGCTACGGCTCCGACGCCGTCTACGGCGGCCCGGGCGACGACTACGTCGTCGCCGAGCCCAGCCGCGTCGGTGGGCTCGCGTCCACCGAGACGATCGAGGGGGTCACCTTCGGGCACACCCGTGTCGTGGAGCACCTGCCGCTGCCGGACGGCACCGCGCCGTCGCCCAAGACGCTCGTCGGCGGTCGTGGCAGCGACCACGTCATCGGCGGCGACGGACCGTCGACGATCTTCGGTGACACGCTGCGTGACGCCGCGACCGTGGCGCAGGCCTCCGACGAGACCTGTCGTGCGGGCTCGCCCGTCGCCTCCGACCCCGTGCCCGAGGGCACGTCGGGCGGCAGCGACGCGAGTACCGACGACGGACCCGACCTCATCACCGGTGGTGCCGGGGTCGACACGATCTCCGCCGGGGGCGCGGCCGACCGGGTCGACGCCCGGGGCGGCGACGACCTCGTCTGCGGGCAGCAGGGCGACGACGTCCTCTTCGGCGGTGACGGCGCCGACCGGGCCTGGGGCGGCACGGGCCAGGACCGCGGCTACGGCGGCCAGGGCCTCGACCTCCTCTTCGGCAACGCCGGACCCGACGTGCTCTACGGCCAGGAGGCAGCGGACGTCATCGAGGGCAACGACGGCGCCGACTGGGCCAGCGGCGGCGACGGCGACGACCTCGTCTACGGCGGCACGCGCGCGGCGGGCCGAGCCGACACGGACCCGTCGGACGCCGGGGACGTCCTCTCGGGTGACACCGGGCGAGACCTCCTCGTCGGCGACAACGGCACCGTCGACGACCCGTCGTCGACCCCCGACGCGGCTGCCGTCCCCCTCGACCTCGCGGGCACCTCGCCCGACGCCGGTCGCGGCGACCAGCTCTTCGGCGGCGACGGCGACGACACGGCATACGGCGGCCTCGGCAACGACCGCGTCAACGGCGGCGACGACGCCGACCACCTCGAGGGCAACAACGGCTCGGACCTCGTCCACGGTGACCGCGGCGAGGACGAGGTGGTCGGTGGCTCGTTCCAGCAGGCGACCGCGGGCGTCGGGCGACCGGATGCCGGCGACGTGCTCCACGGCGACGCCGGCCCCGACATCGTCACCGGCGACAACGCCGTCGTGACGTCCGGGGTCAGCGCGGCCGACTCGACGCCGATCACGCGCATGCGCGGCTTCGCGGCCACGCACCGCATCACGCTCCTCGACCTCGGTGCCAACCCGGCGCTCGCCAACTCCGGGGCCGACCAGGTCTTCGGCGGTGACGACCAGGACGTCGTCCTGGGCCAGCGCGGCACCGACCGGCTCAAGGGCGACGCCGGCGACGACTACGTCGAGGGTGGGCCCGACGTCGACTGGGTCGAGGGCGACCTCGGCGACGACGACCTCGTCGGCGGCAGCTCGACGCCCGCAGGCGGTGCCGGCGTCACGACGGCGGGCCAGCCCGACACCGACGACGCCGTCTTCGGCGGTCCCGGCGACGACGTCGTCCTCGGCGACAACGGCCAGGTGCTGCGCCCGGTCGCGGGTCAGGCACCCACGTCGGTGACGGTCCGGCTCGGGAGCACACCGGCCTCCGCGATGACCACACGCGTCATCGAGCCGTACGACCGGTCGGCGGGTGCGGGCTTCCTCACGACGCCGTCCGCGACGCTCTACGGCTTCGACCGGCTCTCCGGCGGGGACGGGGTCGACGTGCTCGAGGGCCAGGACGGCAACGACGTCGCCACGGGTGACGCCGGCGCCGACCACGTGCAGGGCAACGGGGGAGCCGACGCGCTCTTCGGTGACCTGCCGTTCGGCACGGCCTCGGCGCACGGGACAGCGGCGACGGCCCTGAGCGCCGCGTGGCCCGGGTCGGCCAGCCCGACCGGGCTGCTCCGGGGCACGAGCACCGCTGCCGGTCAGGACGACATCGTCGGTGGCACGCCGGCGCCCGGATACCGCGACGGTGCCGACGTCATCGAGGGCAACGGCGGCGACGACGTGATCCTCGGCGACAACGGCTCCCTCCTGCGCACGCTCGTCGGCGCAGCGGGCGCCCGCTCCGAGAAGGCGTATGCCGACCGCTACCCCGACGGGCCCCTCCCGGCCGACGCGACCGCGTCGCGCACCCACGACCCGGCCCTGCCGGGGCCGAGCACCCGCTTCTGCACCACGGCGCAGGCGACGTGCGAGGTGGTCGGTGCCTTCGGCTCCGACGTCGTCTGGGGTGACGACGGCAACGACGGCATCTGGGGCCAGGACGGTGACGACACCGCGTCCGGTGGCTCCGGCGACGACGACCTCTACGGCGAGCTCGGCAACGACCGCCTGACCGGTGACGCCGGTCGGGACGCCATCGTCGGCGACCGCGGTGGGATCGTGAACCAGTACCTCAGCGCGGGCGACAGCCCGGCCGTGTCCACGACCTCGCTCAACAGCCCGCCGAAGGAGAGCTTCACCGGCTTCCCGCGGACGGCGTACGACCGTCGCGTCGACCTGCTCCACGACGTCGACGGCGACCAGTGGATCGGCTCGTCGACCGATGCGTCCATGCCGCACAACGGCATGGACGAGGGAGGGCGCGACCTCATCCGTGGCGGCACCGACGACGACACCCTCCACGCCGGCTACGGCGACGACGTCGCCAACGGTGACAGCGGCGGCGACGACGTCTTCGGCGGCGACGGTGAGGACGTGCTGTGGGGCGGCCAGGGCTGCGACGCGGGGCTCGACGGCAACACCCCCGACTGCCGCACCGCGGGGGCGTTCGACCCGACGTCGCGTGGCACGGGCGACCGGTTCGTCGACCATCTCTTCGGCGGTGCGGGCGAGTCCGACCCGGCGAAGCAGGACGTCCTCGGCTCCGACCTGCTCGACCTCAGGCCGCGCGGCAGCTACACGCCGGGTGCCGGGTGCACGCTCGGGGACTGGCCGCTGACGTCGGGCACGAAGAAGGCCGTCACGACGGTCGACCCGTGCCTGTGGTTCGAGATGACCGGGACCGACGACGCCGACCCCGCGAACAACAACCACCACCAGGGCACCGACTGGATCTACGGCGGCTGGGACCGCGACGTCATGCAGGGCGACGTGACGGCCAACGGCCCGAACGCCGGCGACCGGCTCATCGACTGGAACGGCGCCTACAACCTGTTCTCGCACTGCAACTCGGCCTACGGCGGCTTCAACGACGTCCGTCAGCACTCGCCGGCGATGCAGGACTTCCTGCAGCAGCTGGCGTGGGCCACGAGCGCCGGCCGGTCGGCCGCCGACGTGACGACGGCAGGGACGTCGGCCTTCCGCGAGCTCGCCCTCGTCCACCCGGGCGAGACCGAGCACGGGGCGGGTGCGGCGTACCCGGGCACGCCGGGCCACTTCGACGAGGCCGCCTGCCAGAACTGAGCCTCGCTCGAGCGCCCGAAAAAGGCTGCGGCGCCGTGGGATCCGAGATCCCACGGCGCCGCAGCCATGTGTCAGTCGTGTGTCAGTCGTGTGCCTGTCGGGGTCCTTCTGGGGGCCGTCGGAGAGCCGTCAGGCCGGCGGGGCGATGTCCTGCTGGGCCGGCAGCTGGTCCTGGCGCACGATCCCCACCGGGCACGTCATGCCGTTGGGGCCGTGGTTGCAGTAGCCGCCGGGGTTCTTGTGCAGGTAGCCCTGGTGGTAGTCCTCGGCGAGGTAGAACGGGCCTGCGTCGTCGGCCGAGCGGATCTCGGTGGAGATCTGCCCGTAGCCGTTGTCGTCAAGGACCTTCTGGAACGCCTCACGCGTCGCCTCGGCCGCGAG
Organism: Terrabacter sp. LjRoot27; assembly: GCF_964254175.1. NCBI lineage: Bacteria > Bacillati > Actinomycetota > Actinomycetes > Micrococcales > Intrasporangiaceae > Terrabacter > Terrabacter sp. LjRoot27. The sequence continues at coordinate 3,386,260 of NZ_CAXUSS020000001.1, read as the reverse complement.
CCGCTGCCCGTCGGTCGTCCAGTAGATCGCCGAGCGGTATGCGGTGCCGATGTCGTTGCCCTGACGGTTGGCCGTCGTCGGGTCGTGGTTCTCCCAGAAGGCCTTGAGCAGCAGCTCGGGCGACGTGCGCTCGGGGTCGTAGACGACCCGGACGGTCTCGGCGTGCCCGGTGCGGCCGGTGCACGTCTCCTCGTACGTCGGGTGGGGGGTGTAGCCACCCATGTAGCCCGCGGCCGTGGAGATGACGCCGTCCTGCTTCCAGAAGATCCGCTCGACACCCCAGAAGCAGCCCATCGCGACGTAGAGCACCTCGGAGCCGTCGGGCCACGGGCCCTCGAGCGGGGTGCCGAGCACGACGTGGGTCGGGTTCACGGCATACGGGCGGTCCGCGCGACCCGGGAGGGCCTCGTCGCGGCTGGGCATCTGGGACTTCCTACCGAATCCGAACACCATGCCAGTGTCACATCCTTCGTGCTGGGAGCGTCTTACGTCCCTGTAACGTCCGCGACCCCCTGCGTATGCCGGGTCGCACAGCTGGGGACAAATCACTGGCACCGCCGTGGCGGGGTCGACAGACTCTGGCGCGTGAGCGACGACTTCGAGATCCGACCCATCGACCTGCTCGACCCGGCGTCGCACGACGACGCGGCCCGCTGGATCGAGGTCCACGCCGGCATCCAGCGCGACCTCTTCGGCGACCGGGGCAGCGCCTGGACGCTCGAGGAGATCCAGGGCTTCCACCGGGCGGGGGACAAGAAGCGGGTCGACCGGGCCGTCTGGCTGGGGGAGCGGCTCGTCGGCGCGCTCGAGGTCATGCTGCCGACGCGGGACAACCTGCGCCAGGCGATGCTGTGGCTCTCGGTCGAGCGTGGCCACCGCGGACGGGGGATCGGCTCGGCCCTGCTGGCCGAGGCCGAGCGCATCTGCGCCGCCGAGGGCCGCACCACGATCATGGTCGAGACGGAGTGGGCAGAGGGCCGCTCCGACGAGGCGGAGGGCTTCGCGACGCAGCGGGGCTACGCCGTGGGCCAGACGGTGCTGCGCAGCGAGCAGCAGCTCCCCGCCGACCGTGACGCGCTGCGTGAGGCGCTGGCGGCCCCGGGGGCCGAGGACTACGTCGTGGAGAGCTGGGTCGACGTGATGCCGGACGAGTGGCTCGACGGCCGTGCCCTGCTCCAGCAGCGGATGAGCACGGACGCCCCGGCCGACGACCTCGACCTCGAGGAGGAGGACTGGGACGCCGACCGGTTGCGAGAGGCGCAGCACCGGGCCAGGGAGTCGGGCCGCCGGGTCGTCGAGTCGGTCGCCCGCCACACGCCGACCGGGCGCCTCGTCGCCTTCACCACCGTCGGGGTCTCCGCGGGCACCCCCGACCTCGGCTACCAGCAGGACACGCTCGTCCTCACGGAGCACCGCGGCCACGGGCTGGGCCTGCGGCTCAAGGCCGCCAACGCGCTGCGGCTCATGGAGGAGCTGCCGGCGGTGACGTCGGTCCGCACGTGGAACGCCGCCTCCAACGAGCACATGCTGGCGGTCAACCGGCAGCTCGGCTACACCGTCGACGGCTACAGCCGGGAGTGGCAGAAGGTCACCGGGAGCGGCGAATGAGCCTGCAGGTCAAGGAGATCGAGCTCGCAGTCGCCGACCCGGCGAGCGAGGCGTGGCTTGAGGTGCACCACGCGGCCAACCGCGGCGTGTGGGGCCCCGCGGCCGAGCGCACGTCGATCGAGGAGGTCGTCGACGTCGCGGCGCGTCGGCACGAGGTGCGGCGTGCGTTCGTCGTCACCGAGGACGGCTCGGACCTCCCCCTCGCTGCGGCGCAGACGATCCGTCGGACCCGCGACAACGTTGGGACCGCCGGCCTCTGGCTCTCGGTCCACCCCGACCACCAGAGGCGCGGGGTCGGCTCGGCCCTCCTCGCCCACTGCGAGCAGGTGCTGCGCGACGACGGGTGCGACGGCATCCACGAGCACAGCGGCGCCCCCGTCGAGAACGGCGACGCCGCAACGGGATTCGCCCTCGCGAACGGCTACCGCCAGACGCTCCTCGACCTCCGTCAGGATCTGCCCCTGCCCGTGGACGACGCCGCGCTGACCGCGCTCGACCCGCGACCCGACCCAGCGGCATACGTCATCGAGACGTCGGTCGACGGGCTTCCCGAGGAGTGGCTCGAGGACCGGGCGCTGCTCGCGCGACGGATGAGCACCGACGCCCCGTCGGGCGACATCGAGCTCGACGAGGAGGACTGGGACGCCGAGCGGGTGCGGCAGGTCTGGAACACGCCGAGTCCCATCTGGGGCGTCGAGTCCGTCGCGCGGCACGTGCCGACCGGGCGGCTCGTGGCCTTCACCGACATCGTCGTGCGACCTGGGCAGCCCGACCTCGCCGTCCAGTCGGACACCCTGGTCCTGCGCGAGCACCGGGGACAGGCGCTGGGCCTGGCCGTCAAGCTCGCGAACCTCCGCGCCCTCCAGCGGGAGCGCCCCGACGCCGCGACCGTGCGCACGTGGAACGCCGACACGAACACCCACATGGTCGCGATCAACGAGCGGATGGGCTTCGTCGTGACGGGCTGGACGCGGGAGTGGGCCAAGGACCTCCGAGGCGCCCCGGGCCGGTGAACCCACGGCGGCCCCGCACCGTCCCGTCGGTCGCGTCGATGTCGGTGACCGGAGGTCGGCGGCGCTCCGGGCCCGCGACCACGGTGTCGGCCAAGCCCTGCTCCGGGCGGGCCGGAACCGGGGGAGGGCGCGCGGCGTCCCTGCCGTGCAGCGCACCGGTGGTCGGTGCCGCAGACAGGAGACCTCTCATGCTCCGGACCGCGCTCGTCTCGCTGGTTATCGGCGTCACCCTCACCGGGTGCACGACGTCCCGGGCGGACGCGCCGTCCGTACCGTCCGGGTCGGTGGCCTCCGAGGACCGCGCGCAGGCGCTCTGGGCTGACCGGACGGCATACGTCGGCGACAACTCGAAGGTCATCGCGCTCGTCGGGGACGCCGGGTTCGGGCCCGCCGGCAGCTACTCGCTGTCGCTGTGGACGACGCGCCCTCCGTATGCCGTGACGATCACCGTCACCGACCCGGCCAAGCCGCTCGACGCGACCGACCTCACCGGTCCGGCCACGCTGCTGCTCGGCACGGTGACCAACCTCGACGCCGTCCACGTCACCGGCCCCGGGCGGACCTTCACGCTGACGGCGCGGGAGGCGACCGCCACGCTCGGGCACGACGTCAAGACGCTGGGCACCGATCGTGCCGCGCTGTCCGACTACGTCCGCTCGCTCGACGACTGAGCGCGCCGGCGGCGACGCGCGACACGCCGGGGCGGGAATGCGAGCGGCTCCGACTCGGTTGGCACGCGATGGACCACGTCGACAACTGATTATGCCCATCCCAAGGTGGGCTTATAGGTTGTCGGCCGTCCGGAAGCCATCCCGCCGATCCACCAGGAAGTGCCCACCATGCGTTCGAGGTTCACCCTCACCGCCCTGCTCGCCACGCTCGTCGCCGTCGTCCTCACCGCCTGCAGCACCGGCTCCGGTGGCGGCTCCGACCTCGAGTCCGTCAAGCAGGCAGGCGTCCTGCGCGTCGCGACCGAGGGCACCTACTCGCCGTTCTCGTTCCACGACCCGAAGACGAACGCCCTCACCGGCTACGACGTCGAGGTCGCGAAGGCCGTCGCCGACAAGCTCGGCGTCAAGGTCGAGTACGTCGAGACCCCCTGGGACGCGATCTTCGCCGGCCTCGCGGCCGACCGCTACGACGTCGTCGTCAACCAGGTCACGAAGAACCCCGAGCGCGCCGGCCTCTACGGCCTCAGCAGCACCTACACGTGGTCCGAGGGCGTCATCGCCACCCGCGCGAACGACGCGTCGATCACCTCGCTCGCGAGCCTCGAGGGCAAGAAGTCCGCGCAGAGCCTGACGAGCAACTGGGCCAAGGTCGCCAAGGACGCCGGTGCACAGGTGGAGTCGGTCGAGGGGTTCACGCAGGCCGTCACCCTCCTCAAGCAGTCGCGCGTCGACGCGACCGTCAACGACAGCCTCGCCGTGCTCGACTACCAGAAGTCGACCGGCGACCGGACGGTGAAGATCGCGGCCAAGACCGGTGACGTCTCCGAGCAGGTCGTCGCGACCCGCAAGAACTCAGATCTCGTCGCCGCCATCGACCAGGCGCTCGCCGACCTCGAGGCCGACGGCACCCTGACGAAGATCTCGCAGAAGTACTTCTCGGCCGACGTCTCGAAGCAGCCCGCCGGCGCCTCTGGTTCGTGATCGGGTCGTGGACGAACAGACGACCCAGCTGATCCTCGACTCGCTGGGCCCGCTGCTGCGGGCCACGGTGACCTCGACGATCCCGCTCACCATCATCAGCTTCGTCCTCGGACTGGTCCTCGCGCTCGGCGTCGCCCTCATGCGGCTGTCGTCGGTGCGCGTGGTCTCGTCCGTGGCGCGCGTCTACATCTCGCTGGTCCGCGGCACGCCGCTGCTGCTGCAGCTCTTCATCATCTACTACGGCCTGCCCGCCCTCGGCGTGCGCTTCGACCCCTTCCCGGCGGCGGTGCTCGCCTTCACGCTCAACGTCGGGGGCTATGCGGCCGAGGTGATCCGGTCGGCCATCCTCTCCGTCCCCAAGGGCCAGTGGGAGGCCGCCTCGACGGTCGGGATGGGCTACGTGACGACGCTGCGCCGGGTCGTCCTGCCGCAGGCCGCGCGCACGGCCATCCCGCCCCTGTCCAACACGCTCATCTCCCTCGTCAAGGACACCTCGCTCGCGTCGACCATCCAGGTCACCGAGCTGCTCCGCGTGGCGCAGGAGGCCGCGGCGCCGACGTACCAGTTCTTCGCTCTCTACGGCGTCGCCGCCGTCTACTACTGGGTCGTCTGCCTCATCCTCTCCTTCGTCCAGACCCGCCTCGAGGAACGACAGAACAGGTACGTCGCGACATGACCGAGCCCACCACGCCCCCGACGCCCGCGGAATCCACTGCGGCACAGTCCGGCCCGCTCGTCGCGGTGTCCGGCCTCGCGAAGTCGTTCGGTGACCACGAGGTGCTCCGGTCGATCGACTTCGAGGTCGCGAGCGGCAGCGTCACCGTCCTCATCGGCCCGTCCGGCTCCGGCAAGACGACGGTGCTGCGCTCGCTCAACGCGCTCGACGTCGCCGACGCCGGGGTCGTCCGCATCGGTGAGGTCGAGGTCGACTTCGCGCAACGTCCGGTGACGAAGCGACAGGTCGCGACCCTCCGGGCCCAGAGCGGCATGGTCTTCCAGTCGCACCACCTCTTCCCGCACCTGACGGTCCTCGAGAACGTCACGGCCGGACCGGTGCTCGCACAGCGTCGGGACCGCCCGGAGGTGGAGCGGGAGGCGCGTGAGCTGCTGCGACTCGTCGGGCTGGAGGAGAAGGCCGACGCCTATCCCTACCAGCTCTCCGGCGGCCAGCAGCAACGCGTCGGCATCGCCCGGGCGCTCGCCGTCAAGCCCAAGCTCATGCTCTTCGACGAGCCGACGTCGGCGCTCGACCCCGAGCTCGTCGGCGAGGTGCTCGTCGTCATGAAGGACCTGGCGGCACAAGGCTGGACGATGGTCGTCGTGACGCACGAGATCCGCTTCGCCCAGCAGGTCGCCGACCAGGTGCTCTTCATGGACGGCGGCGTCATCGTCGAGCAGGGCACTCCCGACGAGGTGCTGACTCGGCCGCGCACCGAGCGCGCCCGCCAGTTCCTGCACCGGATCCTCGACCCGCTCGACTGAGCAGGCCTGCCACGCAAGGCAATCCGAGGGCGTATGCCGTCCGCTCGGCTCAGGCGACGAGGCCGGCTCGGTCGACGGCGCGCTCCACGACGGTCGCCATCTCGCCATAGCCGCGGTCGTTCGGGTGGAACTTGTCGGACGCGAGCCGGCCACGCCGGCCGGCGTCGGCGCGCTCGCGCAGCATTGTGTCCACGAGCCGCGCCTCACGGTGCGGGTTGGGCAGGTTCGAGACGAGCGCACCCTCGGGCAACCGGTCGAGCATCGCGGCGAAACGCTCGACGAGGCCGTGACGGTGGCGGCGCACGACGACGTCGTTCGAGCCGATGACGACGGTGACGAGGGCAGGCGACGGTCCGTCGGCGGCGAGGGCCTCGAGAGCCGGCAGCTGCCGGTCGAGGACGTCCTCGACCCGGGCGCCGTTGACGCCGAGGTTGACGACGCGGTGGTCCCACCCGCGCGCCGCGAGCCGCTCGCTCAGCTGCCCGACCCAGCCGCGGTCGGGGGCGCTCGCGCCGATGCCCTGGGTCATCGAGTCGCCGAGGGCGACCCACAGGGGCCCGCCGCCCTCGGCGGCCACGCGGTTGTGGGACTCCCACCACACGGCATACGGCAGCACCTGCTCCTGGACCGAGCGGATGCCGGGGAAGGCCGTCGAGAGCGCCGACAGCACCGGACCGCGCGGCCGTTCGCTGCGGTTGCTGTAGTCGAAGTCGGGCGCCACCACGGCAGCATCGCAGACGTGCGGGTGACCTCCGCCGCAACTCCGCCGTGGCGGGTGCGGTGCGGAGCCCGACGGGAGTCAGGGGGCCGTCGCCCAGGGCATAGGCTCGTCCTCATGTCTGACGAGCACGGCTTCTCCACACGCGCCATCCACGCCGGCCAGGAGGCCGACGAGCTCACCGGAGCGGTGGTGCCCCCGATCTACCAGGTGTCGACGTACAAGCAGGACGGCATCGGCGGCTTCCGCAACGGCTACGAGTACAGCCGGTCGGCCAACCCGACCCGCACGGCGCTCGAGGAGTGCATCGCCGCGCTCGAGGGCGGCAGCCGCGGCTTCGCGTTCGCGTCCGGCCTCGCCGGCCAGGACACCGTCGCCCGCGCGCTCCTCGTCCCCGGCGACCACGTCGTCGTGCCCAACGACGCCTACGGCGGCACCTACCGCTACTTCAACAAGGTCGCCAAGCCGCAGGGCGTCGAGCACTCCATCGCGAACATGGGCGACGTCGAGGCGGTCCGCGCGGCGATCCGCCCGGGGCAGACGAAGATGGTCTGGGTCGAGACCCCGACCAACCCGCTGCTCGGCATCGCCGACATCGAGGCCATCGCCGCGATCGCCCACGAGGCCGGTGCGGTGCTCGTCGTCGACAACACCTTCGCGACCGCCTACCTCCAGAGCCCCCTCGCGCTCGGCGCCGACGTCGTCACGCACTCCACGACGAAGTACTCCGGCGGGCACAGCGACGTCGTCGGCGGCGCCGTCGTGACGGCCACGAACATCTCGGTGCCCGGATACGAGGACGCCGAGGAGCGGATCGCCTTCCACCAGAACAGCATCGGCGGTGTCGCCGGCCCGTTCGACTCCTGGCTCACCCTGCGCGGCCTCAAGACGCTCGCCATCCGCATGGAGCGCCACTGCGACAACGCCGAGAAGGTCGTCGAGTTCCTCGAGGGCCACGACGGCGTCTCCCAGGTGCTCTACCCGGGCCTGCCCGGCCACGCCAACCACGACGTCGCGGCGCGCCAGATGAAGCGCTTCGGTGGCATGGTGAGCTTCCGGATGCGTCGCGGCGAGGACGCCGCCGTCAAGACGTGCGCGGCGGTGAGCCTGTGGACGCTCGGCGAGTCGCTCGGCGGCGTCGAGTCGCTCATCGAGCACCCGGGTCGCATGACGCACGCGAGCGTCGCCGGCACCGAGCTCGAGGTGCCGTCCGACCTCATCCGCCTGTCGGTGGGCATCGAGGACGTCGACGACCTCGTCGCCGACCTGCGCGAGGCGCTCGACATCCACGGCTGAGCACCACTCGCGACACCGGACCACCACGCATGACGATCCTCGCCGTCGACTTCGGGTCGACCTTCACCAAGGGTGCCCTCCTCGCCGACGACGGCACCGTGCTCGGCACGGCGTCGACCCCGACGACGGGCACGCAGGGCCGGGGCGACATCCTCGACGGCTACCGGGCGCTGCGGGGCGCACTCGACGTCCCCGACGACGCGACGGTGCGGGCCTGCTCGAGCGCCGGAGGTGGGCTCCGGCTGGCTGTCGTCGGCTACGAGCGCACCGTCACGGCCCAGGCCGGTCACCGCGTCGGGCTGTCCGCCGGCGCCAAGGTCGTCCACGTCGCGGCGGGGGAGCTGACGACGGCCGACGTCGCGGGCATCCGGGCGTCCCGACCGGACATGATCCTGCTCGTCGGCGGCACCGACGGCGGCAACGGCAACGTCCTGCTGCACAACGCCGGCCGGCTCGCCAAGGGCGCGATCGGCGGCCACGGCGCGCACGCGGTGCCGGTCGTCGTCGCCGGCAACATCGACGCCCGTGACGAGGCGGCGGCCGTCCTCGCGACGACGGGTCGGCCGACGGTCCTCGCCGACAACGTGCTCCCGCAGATCGGGGTCATCGCGCCGGAGTCGGCCCGCGCCGCGATCCGCGACGCCTTCCTGCGCCACGTCATCGGCGGCAAGGGGCTCTCGCGCGACCCGGCCTTCGCCGAGATGGTCGAGGCGGCGACCCCCGACGTCGTCCTGCGCGGCGTCGAGGTGCTGGCCTCGGTGACCGACGGTGGCGACGTCCTCGTCGTCGACATCGGCGGCGCGACGACCGACGTCTACTCGTGCCTGACGCCCGAGGGGGAGGACGCCGGCCTGCGCAAGGACGTCGTGGCGCCGCTCTGGCACGCCCGCACCGTCGAGGGCGACCTCGGCATGCGGTGGAACGCCGAGCACGTCGTCGAGGCCGCCGTGGCCGAGCACCTGCTCGACACCGTGGCCGACCCCGAGGCGCTGACGGCGTATGCCACCCGTGTCCACGAGCGCCCCGGCTCGCTCCCCGTCGACGACGTCGAGCGGGGCCTCGACCTCGAGCTGGCTCGGCTCGCGGCCCTCGTCGCGGTGCGCCGGCACGCGCGCCCGGCCCAGCCGACCGAGTCGCCGCGGCCGCTCGCGAACGTCACGGCCCTCGTCGGGTCGGGGGGAGTGCTGCGGCACACCGACGCGGCCGGTCGGGACCACGTGCTCGGTGCGGTCCTGTCCGACCACGCCGGCGGCTGGAAGGTGCCGCGCGCGGCCCGCGCGACGGTCGACACGGCATACCTCCTCTTCGCGGCGGGCCTGCTCGCCGACGACCCCGCCGAGCTCCCCCTCGCCCAACGCGTAGCCACCCAGATCCCCTGACCGTCGAAAGGCCACGAACCCGGGCCCGGCACCAGGTCCTCAACCGTCGAAAGGCCACAAACCGGGGCTGTCCACACCCCCGCCGAGGCTGCGCGGACTGTCCCCAAGACAGAGAGCGGGTCGGCCTTCTCACTCCTCAGCGCGCGATGGTCGAGACGTGGAACCGTCGTTGCCGCCCTCTCTGCTGGCCAGGCCGTTCTCTGTCCGGGACGCCCTCGGTCTCGGCGTCACGGAGGACCGTCTCCGCGGGGCCGACCTGTGGCGCCCCACCCACGGGGTGCGAACGACCGACCCTCCGCTGGACCTGCTCGAGCGGGCACGTGCCTTCGCCGCGGCATCGCGCTGGCCGTTCGCGTTCTCTCACGTCACGGCCGCACAGCTCCTCGACGTTCCCGTCGCGGAGCAGATGGAGGCCGACTGCCAGCTGCACATCATGCGGGGCACGGTGTCCAATCGGATGCGTCGCGACGAGGTGTGCGGTCACCGTGGCTTGGAGTGGCGACGGACCATCTACGTCCACGACCTCCCGGTCATCGATCCGTGCGACACCTGGGTCGACCTCGGCGAGATGGTGGGAGCCGGCAAGCCGGCTGGTCTCGATGACCTCATCGCGGCCGGTGACGCGGTGGCGAACCTCGTCGGTGCGGTCGAACCACTCGGACGAGCCGTCGAACGGAGGGTCAGACCTCGCGGCAAGGTGACCTTGACGTATGCCATTCCGCGGATTCGGGTGGGGTCGGCATCCGCGATGGAGACCCGGGCGCGGCTGATGATCATTCGTGCCGGGCTGCCCGAACCCCTGCTCAACGAGCCGGTGGTGAGCGAATCGGACGAGTGGCTGGGGTGTGGTGACTTCGTGTGGCGGAAGGAGCGCGTGGTCGGGGAGTACCAAGGGGTCCGCTGGCACTCCTCCGCTGAGCAGCAGGCGGCCGACGAGATCCGCTTCGAGCGTTTCCGGCGCAACGACTGGACGGTGATCCCGATCGTGAGCGACGACGTGTTTGTCGATGCGGACCGGCAGGAGCGTCTCATCGAGCTCGCCGTCGCGTTGGGCAGGGATCCCGAGACGTTGGCCTTCAACGAGGCCGGGCCGCAGTTCCACGCGCCGCAGCAGTTCCGACGGCCGCGTCGCGGCTGAAGCGCCAGGCCCGCGACGCCCGGCCCGGCCGGCCCGGTTTGTGGCCTCTCGACGGTGGGGGAGGCGGTGCCGCGTCCCGGTTTGTGGCCTTTCGACGGTTGGGGTGGGGGTGTGCGAACGGGCCGGGACCCCCTTGTAGGGATCCCGGCCCGTGCGTCAGGCGTCTGCGGTGCTCAGCCGGTGTAGGGCTTCGCGGCGATGATCTTGACGCCGATGGTCTTGCCGTTGGGGGCCTCGTAGCTCGTCTCGTCGCCGACGCTCTTGCCGTTGATGGCGGAGCCCATGGCGGACTTCTCGGAGAAGACCTGCAGGTCGGAGCCGTCGGCGATCTCGCGGTTGCCGAGCAGGAAGGTCTCCTCGTCGCCGAAGATCTCGACCGTCACGAGCATGCCCGGCTCGACGACACCGTCGTCGGGCGGCGTCTCGCCGATCGTCGCGGTCTGGAGCAGCTCGGTGAGCTGGCGGATGCGGGCCTCCATCTTGCCCTGCTCCTCGCGGGCGGCGTGGTATCCGCCGTTCTCCTTGAGGTCGCCCTCCTCGCGGGCCTCCTCGATCTTGCGAGCGATATCGATGCGACCTTCGCCCGTCAGCTGGTCGAGCTCCGCCTTGAGGCGGTCATAGGCCTCCTGGGTCAGGAAGCCAGCGGCAGTCTCGGTCACGGTTGTCACTCCTCGGATGAACAGCGCCCACGCGGTGCTCCGCGTGGGCGCCTGCACAAAAAGAAGGGCCCGAACGGGGATGTCGACAACGCGTATGCCGGTCGGCGACGGGTCCGGGCCCTGGATGAAGGAACAAGGATAACAAAATGAACGGCAAACGTGCAGTTCACGCGGCATTTCCGCGCCGGGCGCCCGCCGTGGAGGCCCGGGTCAGGAGCAGGTCCTGACCTGGCCGGTCACCGCGCGTGAGGTCGTGCGGAGCGTCACCGACTCGTTCGTCGTCTCCTCGGCGCTCGCCGGCACCTGCACCGTGCTCGTCCCCACGGGCGCGAAGTCGCGAGAGAGCGCCTCGACGGTGCACGTCAGGGCCGTGCCACCGGGCCGGTAGACCTGGAAGTCGACGCGCACCTGCTGGTCGCTGACCACCTTGTAGCCCAGGGTCTGCCAGCTCGGCTGCCCCAGCGTGGACGACAGGCCGAACCAGATGGCGAGGCCGACACCGGCGAGGATGCCGACCGTGCCGACGACCCACCACTTGAGCTGGCCGGGGGCGGGGCGGGGCAGGGTCGTGCGGGACGGCATACGGAGTCCTGGCGGTTCGAGCCCGCGCATCGTCAGGTGCGGGGGAGTGAGAGGATGGCGGTCGGGTCCAGTGTCTCCCATGGCACGGCGAGAGCCGCAGGGACCCGGGCGCCGAGAGGCATCGGGCAACACCAGCCACCCGCGCCCCACACCGACGACTGACGACGAACAGGGAGCCACGTGGCCGAGGGCATGCGTTTGATGGCGGTGCACGCGCACCCCGACGACGAGTCGAGCAAGGGCGCCGCGACGACGGCCAGGTACGTCGCCGACGGCACGTCCGTCATGGTCGTGTCCTGCACCGGCGGCGAGCGCGGCGACATCCTCAACGAGAAGCTCAAGGACGACCCGCACATCCTGCGCGACATCGCCCAGGTGCGGCGCGACGAGATGAAGGCCGCCCAGGACGTGCTCGGCTGCGAGCACACGTGGCTCGGCTTCGTCGACTCCGGTCTGCCGGAGGGCGACCCGCTGCCGCCGCTGCCCGACGGCTGCTTCGCGCTCGAGGACATCGACGTGACGACCGAGGCGCTCGTGCGGGTCATCCGCGCGTGGCGCCCCCACGTCATGACGACGTACGACGAGAAGGGCGGCTACCCCCACCCGGACCACATCATGTGCCACACGGTCTCGATGGCGGCCTTCGAGGCGGCGGGCGACCCGACCCGCTACCCGCACGCCGGGGAGCCGTGGCAGCCGCTCAAGATCTACTACAACGGCGGCTGGTCCAAGGACCGCCTCGAGGCGATCCACGACGCGATGCTGGCCGAGGGGCTCGAGAGCCCGTATGCCGAGTGGCTGGCCAACTGGAAGCCGCGGCGTTCGGGCCGCCCGACCACGACGATCGCGTGTGGCGAGTTCTTCGAGACCCGTGACCGTGCGCTCATGGCGCACGCGACGCAGGTCGACCCCGACGGCTTCTGGTTCCAGGTGCCGCTGGAGATCCAGAAGCGGGTGTGGGGCGTCGAGGAGTTCGAGGCCGCGATGTCGTACGTCGAGATCACCGACGGCGAGGACGACCTCTTCGCCGGTCTCGGGACCCCCGCGGAGGCCGACGCGCTCGCCACCCGGACCGACCTCGAGCTCGTCCACGACGGGCGCGTCACCGACGAGCCCGAGCCGGAGGAGGCTGCGCAGGAGTCCGGTCGCGCCCACGGCGACAGCTCGGACACGCACGCCGACGAGGACGCCGAGTCCGACAGCGCGACGGCGGACGTCCGATGAGCGGCGGCGGCAACCTCCCGATCGGTCCCGGCATCTGGGGCTTCATCGCGTTCTTCGTCCTCGCGGTCGCGCTGTGGTTCCTCGTGCGCAACATGAACAGCCGGCTGCGCCGGATGGCCTACCGCGACCGGGACCGCGCCGAGCAGTTCGCCGCGGGCGCCGATGCCGACGGGACGAAGGACGAGCGTCCGGCGACCGACACCCCGGAGCCCGACGCGGACGCCTCGGGAGACGACCCCCGGCCGTCCGGCGAGGCGCCCGGCGAGGCGCCGCGTCCCTGAGACGCAGCGGGCGGCATACGCCCTCGGACACGACGAACGCCCCGGCACGGTGCCGGGGCGTTCGTCATGTCCGTCGAGCAGGGCCCCGAAGGCCACCGGCTCAGGTGGCCGCCTGGTAGCCGATGACGGCGAGCGTCACGGCCGCGAAGTGCGTGAGGAAGCCGCCGAGCGTGAAGGCGTGGAAGACCTCGTGGAAGCCGAACCACCGGGGCCACGGGTTGGGCCGCTTGATGCCGTAGACGATGCCGCCCGCGGTGTACATGAGGCCGCCGAGGCCGATGAGCGAGCCGATGAGCGGACCGCCCTCGCGCCAGAACGGCACGACGTAGAAGATGGCGGCCCAGCCGAGCGCGAGGTAGAGGGCCGTGTAGAGCCAGCGCGGCGCGCCGACCCAGAAGACCCGGAAGAGGACGCCAGCGATGGCGCCGCCCCAGATGACGAGCAGCAGCAGCCGGGCCTGGTCGGCCGGCAGCAGGGTCACGGCGAACGGCGTGTAGGTGCCGGCGATGATGAGGTAGATGTTCGAGTGGTCGAACCGCTTGAGCAGGCCCGACATCCTGGGGCCCCACGTGCCGCGGTGGTAGACCGCCGAGACGCCGAAGAGCAGGGCCGCGCTGATCGTGAAGACGATCGAGGCCGTGCGCACCGAGCCGGGGTCGGAGACGAGCACGAGGACCAGGCCACCGATGAGGGCGACGGGGAACATGGCGAGGTGCAGCCAGCCGCGCAGGCGGGGCTTGACGATCGCGACGAGGTCGGCGACGGGGGTGCTCGACGCGTCCTCGGTGCCGTGGTCGGCGGTGGGCTCGGGGGTGCGGCTCATCGCCTCACTGTAACCTACGCGACCGTAAGTTACGGCAACGTAGGTTCAAGGTTTCCTGGGAGCCGGTGGCTCGGGGGCGCCTTCACGAGACCCTCACGACGCCCTCACGAAAGCCTCGCGCCGGCTCGCGCCCGACCGCCTCGGCACGTCCATGGGCGAGCGGTACGGTGGGACCGCGGCCCGCCCGGGGCTGCCAGACCGTGACCGGCGAAGACACGAGCGAGTCGACGAGGAGGCCCCGTGGGGTGGCGCGATGTGGTCTACGGCGCGTACGAGCGCCGAGTCCTCAAGGACCTCCCCAGGGAGGCGCTCCCGCGACACGTCGCCGTCATGCTCGACGGCAACCGGCGCTGGGCCCGGGCCCGCGGCGCCGGGACGGCGAGCGGCCACCAGGCCGGGGCCGACAAGATCGAGGAGCTGCTCGAGTGGTGTCGTGAGGCCGGCGTCGAGTACGTCACCCTCTGGCTGCTCTCGACCGACAACCTCCGCCGCGCCGAGGAGGAGCTCGCGCCGCTCCTCAAGATCATCGAGACGGCCGTCGCCGACCTCGCCGAGTCGGGGCACTGGCACCTCAAGATCGTCGGTGCCCTCGACCTGCTGCCGCCCGAGACGGCCGCAAGCCTCAGCGCGTCGGCCGAGCGCACGAAGGACGTCGACGGCATGACCGTCAACGTCGCCGTCGGCTACGGCGGGCGCCGCGAGATCGCCGACGCCGTGCGCGACCTGCTGCTGGCGCGCGCCGCCGACGGCGAGACGATCGAGCAGATCGCCGCGGAGCTCACGGTCGAGGACATCGCCGAGCACCTCTACACCAAGGGTCAGCCCGACCCCGACCTCGTGATCCGCACCTCGGGCGAGCAGCGGCTCGGCGGCTTCCTGCTCTGGCAGAGCGCGACGTCCGAGTTCTACTTCTGCGAGGCGTACTGGCCCGACTTCCGTCACGTCGACTTCCTCCGTGCCCTGAGGGCGTACGCCGGCCGGCACCGTCGCTTCGGCGGCTGACCGGCCGCTCGGCTGACCGGACGGGCGGCCGCGACACGCCGCACCCGTGGGGAGTGCTCCCCATTGTCCGGGTTGGCGCGGTTGCGTAGGTTGCGGGTGGGCCGAGACGCCGGGGCGTGCACAGACCGCTCCGAGCCGGCCGGCACGAGCACGACGAACACGGCGACGACGTCAGGGGAGTACGAGAGATGGCGATCTACAAGAAGGGTGCCGACCCGGTGGCCCTGCGGGCGTCGGCCGAGCGCATCACCGGGCACGCCCGTGAGTGCGACACCCTCAAGGGAGAGGCGAGCCGTGCGGTCCACGCCCTCAAGGGCCAGTGGGGCGGCGCCGACCTCGACCACCTGATGGACCGGTGGCCGCCGGTGGAGGCGCAGCTGACGCAGTTCGGCACGGACCTCGGCAAGCTGGCCGAGGCGCTGCGACGCAACGCCGGGGCGCAGGACAGCACGAGCGGCCAGGGCGGCTCGGGCTCGGGTGGGGGCCCCGGCGGGTCCGGCGGCAGCGGCGGCAGCGGCGGTGGCGGCAACGGCGGCATCCCCGGCTACGACCTGCTCAAGTCGCTGTGGACCCCGATCAAGGGCCTCGGCACGGCAGTCGGCCTCCTCGGCACCGGCATGAAGGTCAAGAACTTCCTGTCCAACCTCGGCAGCTGGGACCGCGCGACGGGCCTGCTCGCCAACCTCAAGAACGCCTGGGGCACCGGCCGCCTCGCCGAGTTCGGCGACGCGCTCAACCCGAAGAACTGGGGCACCCTCTCGCGCTTCATGCCGTCCCTGGCCGAGGGTGGCGCGCTCGCCCGAACCCTCGGCACCGTCGGCAAGGCGCTGGGGCCGATCGGCGTCGCGTTCGGTGGTTTCACCGTCGCCAACGACATCTCCGAGGGCAACTACGGCCGCGCGGGCTACGACTCCGTCATGACCGGCCTCGGCGCCGCAGCGCTCATGACGCCGCCTCCCGTCGACGTCGTCTGCGGCATCGCCGCCGGTGGCATGGCGGTCGGCCAGCTCGTCTACGACAACTGGGACACGATCACCGACTTCACCGGTGACGCCGCCGACGCGGTGGGCGACTTCGCCTCCGACGCCGGTGACGCGATCGGCGACCTCGCCGACAAGGCGTGGCCGTTCTGACCGGTCCCGAGGGCCCCGGGAGGCGAAACCTCGGGGCACCCGGCATCGTTGACGTGACGACAGGGCCCACGCGCCGGCCGCACGACCATCCCGCGAACGACACACAGACCACGACCGAGGAGAACCATGGCTGACCCGATGAAGGGCACCCCGCTCGAGGGTTTCGAGCTCCCCGAGGACGTCTTCGGGCTGGGAGCCGCCGAGCTCGCCTACCTGATGGCCCGCCACGAGACCCCGGCCGGTGAGCGCTCGCGCCGCCTGCTCATGCTCGACCCCCGTGCTGCCGACGACGCCGCCCTGCTCGCCGGCGCCTCCAGCCTCGCCTCGCGCGGCTGGCTCACGGTCACCGACGACGGCACGCCGGAGTCGCGTTCGAACGCCGCCCTCGTCGAGTACGCCGTGGGCGCGGCCACGCGCTGGACCCGCATCGGCCTCGTGGGCGAGAACGTCAGCCAGGCCGACTTCGCGATCCTCGTCGAGTCCGACACCGTCATCGCGCTCATGCAGCCGCGCCAGCTCGCGTCGTGGTTCATCCGCCTCGGCGAGCGCGACGGCAACACCGGTGCGCTCGTGACCGGCCTCGTGCGCGAGCGCTTCGCGGCCGACGCGGACGCGGGCGTCTTCCTCGAGGTGCAGACCCTCGAGGGCAGCACCAACCTCGCGGTCCGCCGCTCGGGCAGCGACTACGAGGCGCTCACCGACGTCGCCGGGCCGGGCACGGGCACGGGTGGGGTCGTCGACGCCGACGGCCTGCTGGGTGCCGTGTCCGCCCTCTACACCGAGACGGTGCCCGCATGAGCGCCCCGACGCCGCGCCAGACGGACCCCGCCGGCCCGACGCCGCCGAAGGAGCCGTTCTCCTACGTCAGCCAGGAGCGCGGGCTGCTCACGCTCAAGATCCGCGAGCCCGCGCTGATGTTCGTCTTCTTCCTCGCCTTCACCGTCGTCGGGGTCATCTTCTTCTTCATGGTCAAGAAGGGCGCCGACCAGGGGGCCGAGGGCGCCATGGGCGTCGCCTTCCTCATCCTCGCGATCTTCGGGATCCTCGGCGTCGTCGGGATGGCCATCGCCGCGGTCCGATGGCGCTGGAAGCGCGAGTACGTCCGCGTCATGGGCCGCTCTCCCTGGGCCTGACGGGACGCGCCACCACGAGGCACACGCCGGTCCCCGCCGCGCCGGGCGGGGACCAGCGCGACAGCGACGACCCTGCCGGGGTCGTCCGGGGGAGGAACGTCCATGGCGATCTACCGCAAGGGGTCCGACCCCGTGGCCCTGCGCGCCAGCGCCGAGCGGCTCACCGCCCACGCCCGTGACCTGGAGTCGCTGCGCGCCGAGGCGAACCGCTCCGTCCACGGGCTCAAGGGGCACTGGGGCGGTGGCGACCTCGACCACCTGCTCGACCGGTGGCCACCGGTCGCGGCGCAGCTCGAGAGGGTCGGTGACGACCTCTCGTCGCTGGCCGCGGCCCTGCGACGCAACGCCGCCGGACAGGACGGGGCGAGCGGCGAGGGCGGCGCCACCGACGGCTGGGCGCACACGGCCGCCGACCGCCACGCGGCGGCGCAGGCCGCGGCGCGCGCCGACCGGGAACGCTACGACCTCGACGGCGACGGCGTCGTCACGCAGGAGGAGCGGCAGGCCGTCGTCACCGCGGAGCTCATGGAGGCCCTCTTCGGCGGCACGCTGCCGCCCGAGCTGCTCCACCTGCGCGACGAGGACTACGAGGGCATCCCGCAGGGACAGGGCTACGACGCGGGTCGTGACGAGTTCCTCACGACGTACTACGCGAAGCACGGGGACTCCTCCGAGGACGTACGGCTCTCGATCCAGGACAAGCGCACCGGCTACGAGACGGCCTACGTCCAGCTCAAGGACGAGGACGGGGGCGAGCTCGGCCACGGAGGCGGCGTCGCGACCGACGGGCGATGGGTCTACGTGTCCGACGGCGGCAAGGTCCTCGTCTACGACCGCGCCGAGATCGACGCGGCCGACCCGAGCACGCCCGTCAACGCCTCGCACTCGCAGGACGTCCCGGTCAGCAGCTTCATGAACCTCTCACCCGACGGCCGGTACGCCTACGTGGGGGAGTGGGACAAGAACACCGTCCTGCCCGGCGACAGCAGCCCCGGCTACCCCGAGCTCTACCGCTACGAGGTCGACCACGAGACCGGCACGCTCGTCAACCAGTCGGGGCCGCAGCGGATCCCGAACAACGCCCAGGGTGTCGCCGCCACCGACGGCGGGCTGCTCTTCACGACGTCGTGGGGCGACAAGCCGGGCATCTCCCCGAACGAGCTCGTCTACCAGCCCTTCGACGGTGACCAGTCCGACGGCTTCCGGCTCGTCGACTCGGGCGATGCGCGCGACGTCGCCGAGGTCCCCTACTACGCCGAGGGGATCAACGTCGTCGGCGACGACGTCTACGTGACGCACGAGAGCGGAGCGTCGGAGTACCAGGGCGACGAGGGCGAGACCCGGATCCAGCACCACGACCTCGACGACCTCGAGCTCGACCGCTGAGCCCGCCCGCCCGGCGCACGCGAGCCCGGCCGGGAGTGACCCCGAGGTCGTATGCCGTGGGCTCGTCGAGCGCCTGCCGCCACCTCGAGCGGCCGGGGCGTTACGGCCGTGTGAACTCTTCTGCGACACGACGACACGTCGCAGCTCAATCCCCGTCGGTGTCGCCCCCGAGTCGTACCGTCGTCCCAACGGCCGACACCCGTCGGACGTTGCCAGGAGGCCCACCCATGGAGCGATCGCTCAGGACGGAGGGTCGGGCAGTGCGCCACCCTCTGGTGGTCACCGCCCGGCATCTCGGGAGCGATTAGGCGCGCACCGCGCGCCGCGTAGGGAGTGGCACATGGCTCGTACGACCCGTCAGGTCACGTCGGACCCCGCCAGCACGAACACCAAGCCGGCCGCGGCCTCCACACGCGCCACGACACGCGCCTCCACGCGCACGACGGCCCGCGAACGCGAGCCCGAGCACAAGACGTACGTCCTCGACACGTCGGTGCTGCTGTCCGACCCCCGCGCCATGCTCCGCTTCGCCGAGCACGAGGTCGTGCTCCCGGTCGTCGTGGTGACCGAGCTCGAGGGCAAGCGGCACCACCCGGAGCTCGGCTACTTCGCCCGCCAGGCCCTGCGCCTGCTCGACGACCTCCGCGTCAGCGAAGGTCGCCTCGACAAGCCGGTCGCCGTGGGCACCGACGGCGGCACCCTGCGCGTCGAGCTCAACCACACCGACCCGTCGTCGCTGCCCGCCGGCTTCCGCCTCGGCGACAACGACACGAGGATCCTCGCCGTGGCGCGCAACCTCGCCAACGAGGGCGCGGACGTCACCATCGTGTCCAAGGACCTCCCGATGCGCGTCAAGGCCTCGGCCTGCGGTCTCGAGGCGGAGGAGTACCGCCACGAGCAGGGCGTCGACTCGGGCTGGACCGGCCTGCAGGAGCTCGAGGTCAGCAGCGAGGAGCTCGACCAGCTCTACGACCGGGGCCGCATCGAGCACGCCGGTGCCGCCGAGCTGCCGTGCCACACCGGCCTCGTCCTGCTCTCGCCGCGGGGAAGCGGTCTGGGGCGGGTCGGCGCCGACAAGCAGATCCGGCTCGTGCGCGGCGACCGCGACGCGTTCGGCCTGCACGGTCGCAGCGCGGAGCAGCGGATCGCCCTCGACCTGCTCCTCGACCCCGACGTGGGCATCGTCAGCCTCGGCGGACGGGCCGGCACCGGCAAGTCGGCGCTCGCGCTCTGCGCCGGCCTCGAGTCGGTCATGGAGCGCCGGGCCCAGCGCAAGGTCCTCGTCTTCCGCCCGCTCTTCGCCGTCGGTGGCCAGGAGCTCGGCTACCTGCCCGGCACGGAGCAGGAGAAGATGAACCCGTGGGGCCAGGCCGTCTTCGACACCCTCGGCGCGCTCGTCTCGACCGAGGTCGTCGAGGAGATCATGGACCGCGGTCTGCTCGAGGTGCTGCCCCTGACGCACATCCGCGGCCGCTCCCTCCACGACGCGTTCGTCATCGTCGACGAGGCGCAGTCGCTGGAGCGCAACGTGCTCCTCACCGTGCTGTCGCGCATCGGGCAGAACAGCAAGGTCGTGCTCACCCACGACGTGGCCCAGCGCGACAACCTCCGGGTGGGCCGGCACGACGGGGTGGCCGCCGTCATCGAGAAGCTCAAGGGCCACCCGCTCTTCGCCCACGTCACGCTGACGCGGAGCGAGCGCAGCCCCATCGCGGCGCTCGTCACCGACATGCTCGAAGGTCTCGAGATGTGACCTGAGTCACAGGTCGCACAGCGATCCCCGAGCACGCGACTCGGGGACGCTGTGCGCTGGACCACTCGCCACGACCCCTGAACCACTCCTCGACGGTGGACACCGACTTGCTCCTGATGCGGTCGGCTGGCACCGTGTGAGGTTGAAAGATCTCGGAACGGTAACGCTCACGTCGGGGTGTGAGCGCGATCGGCGCCTGGATCACCCTCCACACGTCGGGCGCAGCCGTCGACGGGCCAGCGCCCGCAGACGCACGCGCCGGGCACCCCCCTCGACACAGGAAGGCGTGACGTCTGTTCATGGCACGGTATGAAGGCCGGCACCGCAACGCTCCGGCTCCCTCGACCGCTCCGCGCCCGAACCCCGCCACTCCCTCGGCGCGGTCCGGCCGCGTCCACCCCGAGACGTCTCCAGCCGTCCCCCCCAGCCCCCGACCGGTGACCCGCACCTCGACCAGCTCGACCGTCGGGACCGGCTCGACCGGCTCGTCCGGCTCGTCCGGCTCGTCCGGCTCGTCCGGCTCGTCCGGCTCGTCCGGCTCGTCCGGCTCGACCCAGGGGGCCCGGCGGGCTTTCGACCCGACGCGTGCCATCCCCGTCACCCCTGCCGCTGCCCGTGCCACCGCCGGCCCTGACCGCCGCGACGCCGTGAGCGGTCCCGAGGCCCGACACCCGTCGGGTCAGCCGCACGCGACGCGCAGCAGCCGCCACACGACGTCGTCCTCGCGCAAGCGCCACGTCGGCCGACCGCTCCTTGCCGGGGCGCTCGCGCTCGGCCTCGGGGCCTCCGGGTTCGCCTACGCCAAGGCCACCAACCTCATCGGCGCCGACGCGGCCGCCTTCGTCGTCGGCAGCGGTGTCGTCGCCCAGACCGACGAGCTGGCCCGCGCCTCGACGGTCGACACGACCTATCGCGCCGCCGCCTCCGTCTCGCGCAACGAGCGCCGCACCGCCATCGCGGCCACCGGCCTGCGCACGGCCAAGGAGCTCGAGGCCAAGAAGAAGAAGGAAGCCGCCAAGCAGGCCGAGCTGGCCCGCGAGAAGGCGGCCAAGGCCGAGCGCGCCAAGGAGCGCCAGCGCGCCATCGACAACGCCAAGGACGACCCGCAGGCGGCGGCCCGGGTGCTCATGGCCGACCACGGCTGGACGAGCGACGCGCAGTACAACTGCCTCGTCAACCTGTGGACCGGCGAGAGCGACTGGCGCTGGTTCGCCGAGAACCCCAGCTCCGGGGCCTACGGCATCCCGCAGTCGCTGCCGGCCCGCAAGATGGCGCAGTTCGGTGCCGACTACCGCACCAACCCGCTGACCCAGATCAAGTGGGGCCTCTGGTACATCGAGATGTCCTACGGCAACCCGTGCAACGCCTGGTCGACCTGGCAGGCGCGCTCGCCGCACTGGTACTGACCTGACCTGACCCAGCCGTATGCCGGGTGGCCGGCTCCATCGGGAGCCCGCCACCCGGCATACGTGCTCTGTGGGCTCTGTGGGCCCGACGGTCAGATCTTGCGCAGGCGCACCCGGCGCACCTCGTGGTTGTCGCCCTTGGACAGCACGAGGCTCGCCCGCGAGCGGGTCGGCAGGATGTTCTCGACGAGGTTCGGGCCGTTGATCTCGCGCCAGATCCGGTTGGCGGTCGCGACGGCCTCGTCGTCGCTGAGCACCGCGTAGCGGTGGAAGTAGGAGTCGGGGTCCGAGAACGCCGTCTCCCGCAGGCGCAGGAAGCGCTCGACGTACCACTTGCGCACGTCGTCGACCCACGCGTCGACGTAGACCGAGAAGTCGAAGAAGTCGCTGACCGCGAGGCCGGTCCCGCGCACGGGGTGCACCTCGGGCGCCTGGAGCACGTTGAGGCCCTCGACGATCAGCACGTCGGGCTGGCGCACGACGATGCGCTCACCGGGGACGATGTCGTAGGTCAGGTGCGAGTAGACCGGGGCGGTCACCTCGGCCCGGCCCGACTTGATCTCGGCGACGAAGCGGAGCAGGGCGCGCCGGTCGTAGGACTCGGGGAAGCCCTTGCGCTGCAGGATGCCCCGGCGCTCGAGCTCGGCGTTGGGGAAGAGGAAGCCGTCGGTCGTGACGAGGGCGACGCGCGGGGTGTCGGGCCAGCGCGCGAGCATCTCGCGCAGGATGCGGGCGGTCGTCGACTTGCCCACGGCCACCGAGCCGGCGACGCCGATGACGAACGGCGTCTTGGCCGGGCGCTCGCCGAGGAAGTCGCTCGTCACCTGGTGCAGCTGGCGGGTGGCGCCGACGTAGAAGTTGAGCAGGCGCGAGAGGGGGAGGTAGACCTCCTCGACCTCGTTGAGGTCGACGCGGTCGCCGAGGCCGCGCAGCCGCGCGAGGTCGGCGTCGTCGAGGTTGAGCGGGTGGTTCTCGCGCAACCGGGACCAGGCGGCTCGGTCGAACTCGACGTACGGCGACGGGATCGCGGTCCCGTTGGCGCCGTTGCCGCCGTTCCCGCCGGTACCGCTGGATGGCTCCGACACGAGCGACATTCTGTCGGACGCCGGGGCCGGGGGTGGCGTTGGGCCCCTGCACGGTCCCCTAGGCTGGACCTCATGTGCGGAATCGTGGGATACGTCGGGCGGACCGACGACGGGACGGCGCTCGACGTCGTCATGGAGGGTCTGGCGCGTCTGGAGTACCGCGGCTACGACTCGGCAGGCGTGGCGCTGCTCGACGGTGACCACGTCGAGACCCGCAAGAAGTCGGGCAAGCTGGCCAACCTCACGGCCGAGCTCGAGGCGCACCCGATGCCGTCGTCGACGACCGGCATCGGCCACACCCGCTGGGCCACGCACGGCGGTCCGACCGACCAGAACGCCCACCCGCACCGCGGTGGCAGGGACGGCAAGCTCGCCCTCATCCACAACGGCATCATCGAGAACTTCCACAGCCTGAAGAAGGGCCTGCTGGCCGACGGCGTCGAGTTCACGAGCGAGACCGACACCGAGGTCGTCGCCCACCTCGTGGCCGCCGCCTACGAGCGCGAGCACGACCTGACCGACGCCATGCGCGCCGTCGTCGCCGACCTCGAGGGCGCGTTCACGCTCCTCGCGATCCACGCCGACCAGCCGGGCGTCGTCGTCGGCGCCCGCCGCAACAGCCCGCTCGTCGTCGGCCTCGGCGACGACGCCAACTACCTCGGCTCCGACGTCGCGGCCTTCATCGGCCACACGCGGCACGCGCTCGAGCTCGCCCAGGACCAGATCGTCACGATCACGCCCGACGGCGCCAGCGTCATCAACTTCGACGGCACGCCCGCCGAGGGCAAGGCGTACGAGGTCACCTGGGACGCCGCGGCTGCCGAGAAGGGCGGCTACGCGACGTTCATGGAGAAGGAGATCCACGACCAGCCGCACGCCGTGGCTGACACCCTCCTCGGGCGCACCGACGCCGAGGGACGCCTCGTCCTCGACGAGATGAGCATCTCGGAGGAGCAGCTGCGCTCCGTCGACCGCATCACGATCGTCGCGTGCGGCACCGCCGCGTATGCCGGCATGGTCGCCAAGTACGCCATCGAGCACTGGACGCGCATCCCCGTCGAGGTCGCCCTCGCGCACGAGTTCCGCTACTGCGACCCCATCGTCAACGAGCGCACCCTCGTCGTCTCGATCAGCCAGTCGGGCGAGACGATGGACACCCTCATGGCCGTCAAGCACGCCCGCGAGCTCGGCGCCATCACCGTCTCCGTGTGCAACACGCACGGCTCGACGATCCCGCGCGAGTCCGACGCCGTGCTCTACACGCACGCCGGCCCCGAGATCGCCGTCGCCTCGACGAAGGCTTTCCTCGCGCAGATCACCGCCTGCTACGTCCTCGGCCTCTACCTCGCGCAGCTGCGCGGCGGCTCGTTCGCCGACGACGCGCAGTCCGTCATGAAGGAGCTGAGCGGCGTCCCCGCCAAGATCGAGACCCTGCTCGGCCAGATGGGCCGGGTCAGGGAGATCGCGAAGTTCATGGCCGACACCCGCTCGGTCCTCTTCCTCGGGCGCCACGTCGGCTACCCGATCGCCATGGAGGGCGCGCTCAAGCTCAAGGAGCTCGCCTACATCCACGCCGAGGGCTTCGCCGCCGGTGAGCTCAAGCACGGCCCGATCGCGCTCATCGAGCCGGGCCAGCCGGTCTTCGTCGTCGTGCCGTCGCCGACGAGCGAGCACGGTCTGCACGGCAAGGTCGTCAGCAACATCCAGGAGATCCGCGCCCGCGGCGCCCGCACCCTCGTCATCGCCGAGGAGGGTGACGAGTCCGTCGAGCCCTTCGCCGACGAGGTCATCCGGGTGCCCGCTACCTCCCCGCTGCTCGCGCCGCTGCTGACGGTCGTGCCGCTCCAGGTCTTCGCACTCTGGCTCTCGACGGCCAAGGGCCTCGACGTCGACCAGCCGCGCAACCTCGCCAAGTCGGTCACGGTCGAGTGACGTGATCGTCGGGGTCGGGATCGACGTCGTCGACATCGCGCGTTTCGAGTCCACCCTCGAGCGCACCCCGGCGCTGCGCGAGCGGCTCTTCACGGTCGAGGAGCGCCACCTCGGCATCGCCTCGCTCGCCGCGCGCTTCGCCGCCAAGGAGGCGCTCGCCAAGTCGCTCGGAGCACCGGTCGGCCTGCACTGGACCGATGCCCGGGTCGTGACGAACGACGACGGCCGCCCTTCGCTCGAGATCGGCGGCACCGTCCTCGCCCGGGCCAACGACCTCGGCGTCGACTCCTTCCACGTGTCCCTGTCGCACGACGCGGGTGTCGCGTCGGCCGTCGTCATCGCGGAGGGCTGATGATCCGCGCACACTCCGTCGAGGCCGTCCGTGCCGCCGAGGCCGCCGCCATGGCCCTGCTGCCCGACGGTGAGCTGATGTCCCGCGCCGCGCAGGGCCTGGCGCAGGTGGCCGCAGCGCGCCTCGAGGACTCCGACGAGGCGACCGTCGTCGGCCTCGTCGGCGCGGGTGACAACGGCGGCGACACCCTGTATGCCGTGGGCCTGCTGAGCGAGGCCGGCTTCCCGTGCGCCGTGGTGCTGCTACCCCCGTCGGGGCGGGAGGGCGTGCACGCCGACGGCCTCGCGGCGGCCGAGTCCGCGGGAGTCATGGTCCACGTCGCCGCCGACGACCCGGCAGCCGCCGTGGCCGTCGTCGCCGAGGCCGACCTCGTGCTCGACGGCATCGTGGGCATCGGCGGGCGACCCGGGCTGCGTCCCGAGGCCGCGGCCCTCGTCGACGCCGTCGACGACGACGCGTGGGTCATCGCCGTCGACGTCGCGAGCGGACTCGACCCCGAGGGCGAGTCCGACGACCACGACGCCGTCTGGGCCGACGAGACCGTCACCTTCGGCACGCCGAAGCCGGCCCACCTCTTGCCCGCCGGTGAGGCCGCGACCGGCCGCCTCACCGTCATCGACATCGGCGTCGACGTCACCGACGTGCCGGCCGCCGTCGAGCGGCTCACCTGGGACGACGTCGCGGCCCTCTGGCCCGTGCCCTCGCGCGGCGACGACAAGTACTCCCGTGGCGTCCTCGGCGTCGTCGCGGGCGGAGAGTCCTACTCCGGCGCCGCCGTGCTCAGCGTCACGGCGGCCGTCGAGGCCGGCGTCGGCATGGTGCGCTACGTCGGCACCCCGACCCCGACCGGCCTCGTGCGAGCAGCCGTGCCCGAGGCGGTCATGGGCGACGGTCGGGTGCAGGCCTGGGTCATCGGCCCGGGTCTCGACGTCACGGCCACCGGCCCGGAGGCGCAGGCCCAGGTCGCGGTGGCCCGGGCCGCCCTCGCGTCCGACCTGCCCGTCGTCATCGACGCGGGCGGGCTCGACCTCATCGAGGGCTGGCGCGACGCGCCGACCGTCGTCACCCCGCACGCCGGAGAGCTCGGCCGTCTGCTGGCACGGATGGTCCGGCCCGACGCCGGCCCCGACGAGGTCGAGATCAGCGCGGCCGACGTCACGGCCGACCCACTGCGCTCCGCCCGCGACCTCGCCGGCCTCATCGGCGGCACCGTGCTGCTCAAGGGAGCCACGACGCTCGTCGTCAGCCACGGGGACGTGCCGGTGCGCTCCCAGGCCGACGCGCCGCCGTGGCTCGCCACGGCGGGGGCGGGCGACGTGCTCTCCGGCGTCATCGGCGCCCTGCTCGCGACGGGACTCTCCCCGCACGACGCGGCCTCGCTCGGCGCACTCGTCCACGGTGTCACGGCCGACCGGGTCTCCGGCGGTGGCCCGCTGCGAGCGCTCGCCGTGGCCCACGGCATACGACCGACGGTGCGCGACCTGTTGGCCCGGGGACGGTCCGCGCCCGGGTGAGCCCGGCCCCCGCGTCCCGCACGCGGAGCCCCGCACCCGGACCACCCAGACGAACTGCGAGACTGAACCGATGAGCCAGATCGACGCCTCCGACGCCGAGCGGACCGCGACGCCCGCCGCGGGCGGGCGCCCCGCCGCCCCGGAGACCCACGGCCTGACGGTGTGGGCCGAGATCGACCTCGCCGCGCTCGAGGCGAACGTGCGCACCCTGCGCGCCCTCGCGCCCGCCTCCGCGCTCATGGCCGTCGTCAAGGCCGACGCCTACGGCCACGGGCTGCTGCCGGTCGCGCGCGCCGCGGTGCGCGGCGGTGCCACCTGGCTCGGCGCGGCGCAGCTCGCCGAGGCGTTCGCCCTGCGCGACGCCGGCATCACGACCCGC
Organism: Terrabacter sp. LjRoot27; assembly: GCF_964254175.1. Taxonomy (NCBI): domain Bacteria; kingdom Bacillati; phylum Actinomycetota; class Actinomycetes; order Micrococcales; family Intrasporangiaceae; genus Terrabacter; species Terrabacter sp. LjRoot27. The sequence continues at coordinate 3,359,330 of NZ_CAXUSS020000001.1, read as the reverse complement.
CTGCTGACCTGGCTCACCGTCCCCGGCTCGGACTTCCGCGGCGCCGTCGAGCGCGACATCGACCTCTCCGCCTCGGCGCCCTGGGTCCTCGACGAGATCGCCGCCGCGGCGTCCGCGCTCGGCCGCACCGCCCGCGTCCACCTCAAGGTCGACACCGGGCTCGGACGCGGGGGTGCCTACGGCAGCGACTGGACCACGCTCGTGCAGCACGCCCGCCGCGTCGAGGAGGAGGGTTCGGTCACGGTCGTCGGTGTGTGGACCCACTTCGCCCATGCCGACTCACCCGAGCACCCCACGGTGCTCGCGCAGCAGGAGCGCTTCTTCGAGGCCGTCACCGAGGCCGAGCAGGCCGGGCTGAGCCCCGAGGTGCGCCACCTCGCCAACTCCGCCGCGACGCTCGTGCACCCGTCGGCCCACGCCGACCTCGTGCGGCCCGGGATCGCGATGTACGGCCTCACCCCGGTGCCGCAGGTCGACGACGACTTCGGCCTGCGTCCGGTCATGACGCTCCGCGCCCGCCTCGCCCTCGTCAAGGCGCTGCCGGCGGGGCAGGGGATCAGCTACGGCCACGCGTACGTCCCGGAGGTCGACACGGTCGTCGGGCTCGTGCCGGCCGGCTACGCCGACGGGGTCCCGCGCAACGCGACCAACGTCGGGCCGCTCCTCGTCGACGGGCGCCGCACCACCATCGCGGGCCGCGTCTGCATGGACCAGTTCGTCGTCGATCTCGGGCCGGCCTCGCAGGCGCGGGCCGGCGACGTCGTGACGCTCTTCGGCGGGGCACCGGGCGAGCCCACGGCCCAGGAGTGGGCCGACGCGACCGACACCATCAGCTACGAGATCGTGACGCGGCTCGGGGCGCGTGTCCCCAGGCTCTACGTCGGGGACCCGGAGGGTCGTGCATGAGCCCGCGCCGCAACCCCGTCCTCGGCATCGCCGCCGCGACCCTCGGCGTCGCCGCCGGGGTGGCCGCGGGCATCGCCGCCGACCGCGCCGGTAAGCACCGGGCCGCGATGGCGGCCCTGGAGACCCCCGAGCTGCTCGACATCACGCCCGACGAGGAGCACGTCGTGCTCACCGACGACGGCGTCCCGCTCCACGTCGAGATCGACCTGCCCTCCGCCGCAGCGGCCGGGACCGCCGCCGACGGCACCACCCGCCACGGACGTCCCGACGAGCTGCCGACCGTCGTGCTGACGCACGGCTACTGCCTCAGCCTGCGCTGCTGGGTCTACCAGCGGCGGGCCCTCAAGGAGGCCGGCTACCGCGTCGTCAGCTGGGACCAGCGCGGCCACGGCATGTCGGGTCGCGGCGAGAAGGACAGCTACACCATCGACCGGCTCGGTCAGGACCTCCACACCGTCATCACCGAGCTCGTGCCCGACGGCGACCTCGTCCTCGTCGGCCACTCGATGGGTGGCATGACGATGCTCGCGCTCGGGGAGCAGCACCCGCGGTTCGTCGTCGACCGGGTCGTCGGCGCCGCGTTCGTCGCGACCAGCCCCGGGGGCATCATGCTGGCCAACGGCGGCCGCACCGCGACCTTCGGCCGCCTCATGCTCGAGCGCCTCGGACCGGGCGTGCTCGGTCCGCTGAGCAGCCGGCCCGAGCTCTTCACCCGGATCCGGCGCGTCGGGCGCGACATCGAGCACTTCATGGTCGAGCAGAACTCGTTCGCCTCGCCGGTGCCCCGCTCGGTCGTGCGCTACACGAGCGACATCCTCCTCGGCACGCCGCTCGACGTCGTCAACGACTACCTCCAGACGTTCGACGGCTTCGACAAGCGGCCCGCCCTGCTCGAGTTCCGGCACGCCGTCGTCCTCGTCTTCAACGGCCGCGACGACATCCTCACGCCGCCGTCGCACAGCGAGCTCATCGTCGAGGGCATCCCTGGCGCCGAGCACATCGTCGTCAACGACGCCGGACACGTCATCATGCTCGAGCACCCCGACCTGCTCAACGCCCACCTCGTGCAGCTCGTCGACCAGTCGGCACGGGCGCGGGCCGAGCAGATCGAGGTCGACAAGCAGCCGCGGGTGCGTCGCATCGTCACCGACGTCGCGAAGAACCGCCGTCAGCGCCGCCTCGAGAAGGAGGCTGCCGAGCTCGTCCGTTCCGGCCGCGCCAAGCAGGCGCGCAGCAAGGGGGCCTGAGCACGTGGAGCGTGAGGTCCGCTGGGCCACCACCGACGACACCCAGGACTTCGGCCGCCGCCTCGGCGCCCTGCTGCGCGGTGGCGACGTCCTCGTCCTCACCGGCGACCTCGGTGCCGGCAAGACGACGCTGACGCAGGGCATCGCCGAGGGCCTCGGCGTGCGCGGGCCCATCACGTCGCCGACCTTCGTCATCGCGCGGGTGCATCCGTCGCTCGTCGGCGGACCGCTGCTCGTCCACGTCGACGCCTACCGCCTCGGCAGCGCCCTCGAGCTCGACGACCTCGACCTCGACGCCGACCTCGACGCGAGCGTGACCGTCGTCGAGTGGGGTGCGGGCCTCGCCGAGCAGCTGAGCGAGTCGCGGCTCGAGCTGACGATCACCGGCGACGACGTGCGCACGGCGCGGCTCGTCGGGGTGGGTGAGCGCTGGGACGACGTCCTGGACGCCGTGGCGCCCGCGACCTGACTGCGGCCGGGCGGGCCGAGCGGACGGCATACGTGAGCGGCACGGGTTCGGGGAGCCCGCGGCTGCTCGGATAGCCTGACCGACGTGCTCCTGCTCGCGATCGACACCTCCACGACCGCCATCACCGTCGGCCTGCACGACGGCAGCTCGGTCGTCGCGGAGGCCACGACGCTCGACGCACGCGCGCACGCCGAGCACCTCGCGCCCAACATCCGCGACGCACTGAGCTCGGCCGGCGCCGAGCCCGGCGACGTCACCGACGTCGTCGTCGGCATCGGCCCGGGGCCGTTCACCGGCCTGCGCGTCGGCATCGTCACCGGCCGCACGTTCGCCTTCGCCCTCGGCCTGCCCGTGCGCGGGCTGACGAGCCTCGACGCGATCGCGCACGAGGCGTGGCTCGGTGGCCGGCGCGGCGACCTGCTCGTCGCGACCGACGCCCGCCGCAAGGAGGTGTATGCCGCCGCGTACCTCCTCGGGGACGCCCGGGCCGACCGCGTGACCGAGCCTGCCGTGTCCCGAGCGGCCGACCTGCCCGCCGAGACCCGGGCGCTGCCCACGGCGGGACGCGGCCCGACCCTCTACGGCGAGGCGCTCCCGCACGCGGTGGCGCCGCTCGACGTCAGCGGGGGAGCGCTCGCCGACCTCGCGGTCCGCCGCCTGCGCGAGACCGCACCCGGCGGTGAGCTGCAGCAGGTCGACCCCGGCCACGGCTTCGACGGTCTCGAGCCGCTCTACCTGCGCCGACCCGACGCCGCGCCCGCCCCGCCCTCCACGAAGTCGACCCTCGGATGACCGTGGCGCAGCCGCACACGCACCCCGGCGCGGAGGTCGTGCTGCGCGACCTCGAGTGGACCGACCTCGCTCACCTCGCCACGCTCGAGCAGCAGCTCTTCGCCGACGACGCGTGGTCCGAGGCGACGTGGTGGAGCGAGCTCGCCGGCCGTCCGCGTCGCGACTACGTCGTCGCCGCGACCCCCGACGGCGCCATCGCCGGGTATGCCGGCCTCGACGTCGCAGGAGACGTGGCCGACGTCATGACGATCGCCACGACCCCCGGCCACCAGGGCCGCGGCACGGGGCGCGTCCTGCTCGCCGAGCTCGTCCGCCGCGCCACGGCCCGGGGTGTCGACGCGGTGCTGCTCGAGGTGCGCGCCGACAACGACGCGGCGAGGCGCCTCTACGACCGGGCCGGTTTCGAGGTCATCTCGGTGCGCCGCCGCTACTACCAACCAGGCAACGTGGACGCGCTCGTCATGCGCCTCCTCGTCACGAAGGGAGACGCATGAGCGACGAGCCCCTCGTCCTCGGCATCGAGACGTCCTGCGACGAGACCGGTGTCGGCATCGTCCGCGGGCAGACGCTCCTCGTCGACACGGTCGCGAGCAGCGTCGAGGAGCACGCCCGCTTCGGCGGCGTCGTGCCCGAGGTCGCGAGCCGCGCCCACCTCGAGGCCATGGTGCCGACCATCGAGCGCGCCTGCCGGGAGGCCGGTGTGCAGCTGCGCGACCTCGACGCCATCTCGGTCACCTCGGGTCCCGGCCTCGCCGGGGCCCTCCTCGTCGGCGTCGCCTCGGCCAAGGCCCTCGCGCTCGCCCTGGGCAAGCCCATCTACGGGGTCAACCACCTCGCCTCCCACGTCGCCGTCGACATCGTCGAGCACGGCCCGCTGCCCGAGCCCACGATGGCGATGCTCGTCTCCGGCGGGCACTCCTCGCTGCTCCTCGTGCCCGACGTCACCAACGACGTGCGCTCGCTCGGCTCGACGATGGACGACGCGGCCGGCGAGGCCTTCGACAAGGTCGCGCGCGTGCTCGGTCTGCCCTTCCCGGGAGGCCCGCACGTGGATCGTGCTGCGCGAGAAGGCAACCGGATCGCCATCGACTTCCCCCGCGGGCTCACCACCGGCCGCGACATGGAGCGCCACCGCTTCGACTTCTCCTTCTCGGGACTCAAGACGGCCGTCGCGCGGTGGGTCGAGACCCGACAGCGCGCCGGCGAGACCGTGCCGGTCGCCGACGTCGCTGCGAGCTTCCAGGAGGCCGTCGTCGACGTCCTGACGCGCAAGGCGCTGCTGGCCTGCAAGGAGCACGACGTCGACCACCTGCTCATCGGCGGCGGCGTCGCGGCCAACTCGCGGCTGCGTGCGCTCGCCGAGGAGCGGTGCGCCAGGGCCGGCGTCACCCTGCGTGTGCCCCGTCCCGGGCTGTGCACCGACAACGGGGCGATGGTCGCGGCGCTCGGGGCGCAGATGGTGGCGAAGGGGCGCGAGCCCAGCGACCTCGGGCTTCCTACCGACTCGTCGATGCCGGTCACTCTCGTCCAGGCGTAGTTCTCGTCACTGCCCGCTGGGTTGGGTCTCGTCGAGCGTGCGTCCTGGGGGCGGCGGGCACCCGTTCGCCCGCGCGGCGTCGAGCGAAGGCGGCGTATGCGGGCACGTGGCCTTGCAGGGGCACGCTGCCGCCTTCGATGCCGCGCGGACGAACGGCTGCCCACCTCTCGGCCTGTCGCACTGCGCACCCGGCGCGTTGCTCCTGGGCCCGCCCGGCACTCTCTCTTCCTGGCTGGGTGTGACCGGGCCGCAGCGGCTCTGCAGCCAGGCTCGGTCGGCGGTTCACGCCTGAGGAGGTTACGGTTCGGTGGGACGGGTCGTGATGTCGGGGCCGGTTCTGGGGGCCCTGCGTCTGGGGGTGTCGCGGTCCGGGGCTAGGGGCAGCGGGCCAGGCCCATCTGGAGCTTGAGGTCGACGACTCTCGTCGCGGCGGCCTGGACCTGTCGCGCGAAGGCGGGGCTCGCGTTCATCTTCTTCGTCAGGGCGTCGTGCATGGTGGGGACCGTCGCCGGGCGGGCGGTCAGGGTGATGTCGCCACCGGCCTCGACGAAGCGGGTGGCGCGCGCGCCGACGGGCACGTCGGCGACGGCCTTCGCGGCGCCCACGTCGTCGGTGATGACGACCCCGTCGTAGGAGAGGCGGTCGCGGAGCAGGTCGGTGACGACGGGCTTCGAGAAGACGGCGTTGGTGTCCGGGTCGATGCGGCTGTAGATGGCAGAGCCGACCATGACGAGCTCGACGCCGTCCTGGATGCCGGTGCGGAACGGCTCGAGGTAGGGGTCGTCGACCGTCGTCGTGCGGTCCGTGATGCCGCGGGCCGTGACGTCGGTGTTGCCGGTGATGCGGCCGATGCCGGGGAAGTGCTTGACCGTCGAGGCGACGCCCCCGGCGCGCATGCCGGCGATGAAGGCGCCGACCATGCGTGAGTTGCGCTCGGGGTCGCTCGAGAACTGCCGGTCGTACTGCCCGATCGGCCCGTTGTCGCGCCCGATCGACGTCGGCACGGTGTCGGCGACCGGCGCGAGGTTGACGTTGATGCCCGCGGTGCGCAGCTGGGTCGCCCAGCGTGTGGCGTCGGCGGTGAGGGCGCGGGCCGAGCCCTGGTCCTGGACTCGGGCGGACGGCATACGGCTGAAGCCGTCGCCGCGCAGCTGCTGGACGGCCCCGCCCTCCTGGTCGGCCGCGATGAGCAGGCCGAGGCCGGCGGTGTCCTCCTCCGAGGCGAGCGTGGCGAGGTGGCGGGTCGTCGCGCGGACGCGCTCGGTGCCGCCGTCCCAGCCACCGAGGAGGATGACTCCGCCGAGGTGGCGGCGGGCCACGAGTGCGTCGAGGCTCGTGCGGCTCGCGCCGTTGTCGAGACCGACCATGAGCAGCTGTCCGGCACGCTCGTCGTCGTCCATGCCCTCGACGATCGCGGGCGCGCAGGAGGCGGGAGCCGACGGCGTGGTGGTCGTCGGGGCGGGAGCGCTGGTCGTCGACGGGGACGCGCTCGTCGACGGCGCGGTCGATGCCGACGTCGAGGAGGGCGCGGTGGTCCCGGCCACCGACGGTGTGCCGGTCTGTGGGGCAGAGGAGCAGGCGGCCGCGACGGACGTCACGGCGGCCGCGAGGACGACCCACCGGGTGGTGGACGGGCGTCGGCTGTGGCTCGGGCGCATCGTTCGAGCCTATCCCCGGCCGCCGGTCGTCCTCGCGGTGGCAGCGACGGGCGGCCGAACCGGTACGTTGCCGCTGTGACGACCGAACCCACCCCGATCGTGCTCGACGTCGACACCGGTGTCGACGACGCCTGCGCCCTGCTCCTCGCCGCCCTGCACCCGGCCCTCGACCTGCGCGCGGTGTCGTGCGTCGGCGGCAACGCGCCCGTCGACGACGTCGTGCGCAACACCCTGCTCGTCCTCGAGACCGCGGGGCGCACGGACGTCCCGGTGGGCCGCGGCGCCGAGCGCCCCCTGCTGGAGTCGCCCGTCGACGCCCGCCACGTGCACGGCGACGACGGCATGGCCGACCTGGGCTGGCCGCCGGCTGCCCTGAGGGCCGACCCGCGCCACGCCGTCGAGCTGCTCCGTGACGTGTGCCGTGAGGCCGCGGCGGAGAACCGGCCGGTCACGCTCGTGCCCCTCGCGCCGCTGACGAACATCGCCCTGCTGCTCCGGACCTATCCGGACGTCGTGGCGGGCATCGCGGAGATCGTCTTCATGGGCGGCGCCGCCAACGTCGGCAACGCGACCGCCTCGGCCGAGTTCAACGTCTTCCACGACCCCGAGGCGGCGGCGATCGCCCTCGACGCGGCGGCCGACCTCGGCATCCCCGTGACGATGTACGGCCTCGACGTCTTCTACGAGCCCGTCGTGTCGGCCGAGCTCGCCGACGAGCTCGTCGCCGTCGGTGGGCGCGGCCCGGCCGAGCTCGCCGGCAGCCTGATCCGCTTCCAGAACGCCCGCTTCGAGCGCCCCGCCTCGACCATCGGCGACGCCGGCGCGGTCTGCGTCGTCGTCGACCGCGCCGGCGTGCGGACCGAGCCGCTGCCACTGCGCGTCGAGCTGGCCGGCACGTGGTCGCGGGGACGCACGATCGTCGACCGGCGCGACTGGAGCGGCGACATGGCCCACGACCCGCACGGCGAGGCGCCGGTGCGGGTCGACGTCGCGCTCGAGGTCGACGGCGCCCGGTACGCCCGCCTCTGGGCGGACACCCTGCTCGGGCGGGTCGGGGAGCGCTGATGGGCCGAGTGGCGGTCCTCGGCTCGCTCAACGTCGACGTCGTGACCCTCGTCGAGCGTCACCCCGTGCCCGGGGAGACCTTGCTCGGTGAGGCGGGAGGCACCTTCGCGGGCGGCAAGGGCGGCAACCAGGCCGCGGCGGCTGCCCGGGCCGGGGCAGCCGTGTCGATGCTCGCCCGGGTCGGAGACGACGGACCCGGCCGCGCCTACCTCGACCGCCTCGCCGGACTCGGCATCGACACCGCGGCCGTATCGACGAGCGACAGCGCCCCGACGGGCACGGCCTTCATCACCGTCGACGAGCAGGGCGAGAACTCGATCATCGTCGTGGCCGGCGCGAACGGCGAACGCGACCCCGCGCTCGTCGAGCGGGCCGGACGACTCGGCCCGGGCGACGTGCTGCTCTGCTCGCTCGAGGTGCACCTCGACACCCTGGCCGACGCCGCCCGGGCGGCGCACGCAGCGGGCGCACGCGTCGTCGTCAACCTCGCCCCGTATGCCGCCCTGCCGCCCGACGTCGTCGCGCTCGCCGACCCGGTCGTCGTCAACGAGTCCGAGATGCGCGACCTCGCCGACTCCGACCTCCTGCCGCAGTCGCTGCTCGTGACGTTCGGGGCAGCGGGCGCGCGCTGGGGGATGGACGGCGTCGACGGCATACCCGTCGCGCAGCACGACCTCGGTGACACGGTCGGTGCCGGGGACGCGTTCTGCGGGGCGCTCGCCGCGGCGCTCGCCGGGGGAGCGGACCGTCAGGCTGCTCTCGAGGCGGCCAACGCGGCTGGCGCGGCCGCCGTGCGGTGGGTCGGGGCACAGCCGGACGCCGCCCTCTGACCCCACCCGACCCCGCAACACACCGAACAGGTCACGACCCACCGGGATCCGATCCCGGTGGGTCGCTACCTACTCGGCGTGCTGGGGACCAGACGTACCTTGCGCGTTACATAACTCACGAGTTACTCTTCACTCGTGAGCGGGACCTGGGAAGCACTGACCGACCCGACGCGGCGCACCATCGTCGAGCACCTCGCGCGTGAGGAGCTGACGGCCGGCGAGGTCGCGGCGCTCTTCGACGCCTCGCGGCCCGGCATCTCGAGGCACCTGCGGGTGCTGCGCGAGGCCGGCGTCGTCGAGGCCGAGGCGGCCGGCCAGCGGCGCGTCTACCGGCTGACGCCGGGCGCCCTCGACGAGGTCGAGCAGTGGTGCCGTGAGGTCCGCTCGTTCTGGGGGCAGCGCCTCGACGCCCTCGACACCGAGATCGCCCGCGGCGCGCGGGCCCGACGACAGGGACAGGGACACCGATGAGCGAGCTGACGCAGGTGCTGGGCCGGATCGAGCAAGACGGCGAGGAGGTGGCGGTCGTCTTCGACCGGCACTACGCGACGTCGCCCGACGACCTCTGGCGTGCGTGCACCGAGCCCGACCGCCTCGCGCGGTGGTTCGCCCCGGTGGCGGGTGACCTGCGACCCGGTGGCGACTTCACCATCCACTTCGACGACGCCGACACCCCGGTGTGCCGCGTGGTGGCGTGCGAGGCGCCGAGCCGGCTCGTCTGGGAGTGGCCGCTCGGCGACGTGCGGTCGGTCGTCACCGCCGAGGTCATCGCCGACGGGGAGGGCGCCCGCCTGCACCTGCGGCACGAGCGGCTCACCGGCACCCAGGCGGCGGGGTATGCCGCGGGCTGGGACACCTACGTGCGTCGCCTGGAGTCGGACGTCGCGGGTGCTGCGATGGCGGACTGGGACGCCACGTGGAGCGCCCTGCACGCGCTCTACGTCGCCATCGCCTGAGGCCCGTGGCGGCCGTCGCGCTCAGTCGAGGAGCGCCGAGGCGTCCGTTGCCGGGAGCGGCATCGGCGGCGGGCCGCTGACGCTGGAACGCCACGTCGGAGACGGGCGCCCGCCGACGCTCCACGCCGCGAGCGGTGGCGGTCGCCCTGGCACCGGGGGCGCCGGTCAGCCGGGGCTGCCGGTCAGGCGGGGGTGACGACGAGGGCGACCTGGCCGCCGCCGACGCGTGTGAGCACGAGCGTCGCCTCGGACCCGCCCTTGCCCCGGCCGGTCATCTTCAGCTGTCGGCGCAGCAGGTCGGCGTCGAGCGTCACGCCGCGCTTCTTGATCGTCACCCGGTCGTGGCCGTGGTCGCGGAGCCAACGGGCGAGGCGTTTCGTCGACAGGGGCATCGCCTCGACGACCCGGAAGCGCCGCGCCCACGGCAGCTCGCGCGCGACGCCGCTCGAGACGTAGCCGACGCCCGTCGCGAGCTCGGCTCCGTCGACGGCCGCCACGAGGGCGCCCGTGAGACCGGCCCGGATGACGGCCCGGTCGGGCTCGTAGAGCCACTCGCCGATGTCGGTGACCGACCCGAGCCCGGGTCTCTGGCCGCCGTCGGCCGCGTCCTGCTCGGTGACGACGGCGGTCGAGGTCTCGGTGCACACGGCGGCGGTGCGCCCCGGGGTCGCGACGAGCGGGCCCCACCACACCGCGCACTCGAGCACCTCGCCGTGCCACGACGTCCACTGTGCCTCGGCCCCCGACGGGACCGACCCGTGGGGGAACGCGGGGGAGAGCTTGGCGCCCGTCGCCGGGACCTGCTCGGCGAAGTCGAGGACCTGGGACCACGACGGCGAGATGGCGTCGAGGGAGAAGACGCGCTTGGTGCGCCCGGTGATGTCGGCGACCCCGGTGACGCGGCGGGCCGGGTCGAGCCACAGCCCGAGGTGCCGTCGGCCCTCACCCTGCGGCAGGCGTACGTCCTCGGCGAGCCCGTGCGTGACCCGCGCGGACGGCCAGTGGCGCAGGTTGACCGCGGCGATGCGGGCGGTCGTGTCGTCGGCGTCGACGGCGTGGACCGTGAGGTCGAGGCCGGCGAACGCCATCGCGTCGGCGCCGAGCCCGCAGCCGAGGTCGTAGACGTCGCGGACCCCGGCCGCGGCGTACCGGTGCGCGTGGCGTGCGGCGATCGCGAGGCGCGTCGACTGCTCGAGGCCGTCGGGGGTGAAGAGCATGCCGGCGGCGAAGTCACCGAACTTCTCGATACCGCGCGAGCGCAGCCGCGACTGGGTCATGGCGGCCGCGACGAGGTCGGCCGCGAAGCCCGCCTCGCGCAGCCGACCCTGCAGGTGCAGCGAGCCGTCCTCGTCGTAGGGAGGCAGCGACTGGAGCAGCGCCCAGCCCTCACCTGCGGAGAGGCGATCGACCATGGCGGCGTCCATGGACTCATCCTGCCAGCGCCCGTGGGTGCGCCCGACCGGGCCGCGGCGCGCCGACGAATCTGGCACTCGACTTGACCGAGTGCTAATGACAAACCTAGATTTCATCTTGTTGGCACTCTCGACCTGAAAGTGCCAGCACCCTCCTCGAGGGAGGTCGACCCCCGCGACGGCGGCCAGCCTCGAAGAGCCCACAGTCCGTAGTCAGTTTTCCGACTGTCCCGAAGGGAAGGTCACCACCGTGTCGGTTTCCATCAAGCCGCTCGAAGACCGCATCGTCGTCAAGTCCCTCGAGGCCGAGCAGACCACTGCATCCGGCCTCGTCATCCCGGACACGGCCAAGGAGAAGCCCCAGGAGGGCGAGGTCCTCGCTGTCGGCCCCGGCCGCTTCAACGACACCGGCACCGAGCGCGTCCCGCTCGACGTCAAGGTCGGCGACAAGGTCATCTACAGCAAGTACGGCGGCACCGAGGTCAAGTACGGCGGCGAGGAGTTCCTGATCCTCTCCGCGCGCGACGTCCTCGCCATCGTCGGCTGACCCAGCCGTATGCCGTGACCGCACCCCGGTGAGCCCCGCTGGGGTCTCCCCGGGGTGCGTCTCGTTCGACCGAATCACAGCAACCGCAAAGCAACCCGAGCCAAAGGAACACCATGGCCAAGCAGCTGGAGTTCGACGACTCCGCCCGCAAGTCGCTCGAGCGCGGCGTTGACGCGCTCGCCAACGCCGTCAAGGTGACGCTCGGCCCGAAGGGCCGCAACGTCGTCATCGACAAGAAGTGGGGCGCCCCCACGATCACGAACGACGGCGTGACCATCGCCCGCGAGATCGAGCTCGAGGACCCCTACGAGAACCTCGGCGCCCAGCTCGCCAAGGAGGTCGCGACCAAGACCAACGACGTCGCCGGTGACGGCACGACGACCGCGACCGTGCTCGCCCAGGCCATGGTCAAGGAGGGCCTGCGCAACGTCGCCGCCGGCGCCGCCCCGGCCGCGCTCAAGCGCGGCATGGACAAGGCCGTCACCGCGGTCAACGACCGCCTCCTCGAGAACGCCCGCGAGGTCGACGGCAAGGACGAGATCGCCTCCGTCGCCACGCTCTCCGCCCAGGACGCCACCCTCGGTGGCCTCATCGGCGAGGCGTTCGACAAGGTCGGCAAGGACGGCGTCATCACCGTCGAGGAGTCCTCGACGACGGCGACCGAGCTCGAGTTCACCGAGGGCATGCAGTTCGACAAGGGCTACCTCTCGGCCTACTTCGTCACCGACACCGAGCGCATGGAGACCGTCCTCGAGGACGCCTACGTGCTCATCAACCAGGGCAAGATCTCCTCGGTCGCCGAGGTGCTCCCGGTCCTCGAGAAGGTCGTGCAGTCCGGCAAGCCGCTGCTCATCATCGCCGAGGACGTCGACGGCGAGGCCCTCTCGACGCTCGTCGTCAACAAGATCCGCGGCACGTTCAACGTCGCGGCCGTCAAGGCCCCCGGCTTCGGCGACCGCCGCAAGGCCATGCTCCAGGACCTCGCCATCCTCACCGGTGGCCAGGTCATCGCGCCCGAGGTCGGCCTCAGCCTCGACCAGGCCGACCTGACCGTCCTCGGCCAGGCCCGCCGCGTCGTCCTCACCAAGGACAACACGACGATCATCGACGGCGCGGGCGACGAGTCCGAGGTCTCCGGTCGCGTCCACCAGATCAAGGCCGAGATCGAGCGCACCGACTCCGACTGGGACCGCGAGAAGCTCCAGGAGCGCCTCGCCAAGCTCGCCGGCGGTGTCTGCGTCATCAAGGTCGGCGCGCACACCGAGGTCGAGCTCAAGGAGAAGAAGCACCGCATCGAGGACGCCATCTCGGCGACCCGCGCGGCCATCGAGGAGGGCATCGTCGCCGGTGGCGGCACCGCCCTCATCCACGCCGCGTCGGCCATCGACGCCCTCGAGCTGACCGGTGACGAGGCCACGGGCGCGTCCATCGTGCGCAAGGCCGTCGCCGAGCCGCTCCGCTGGATCGCCGAGAACGCCGGCCTCCAGGGCTACGTCGTCACCTCCAAGGTGGCCGAGCTGCCCATCGGCCAGGGCCTCAACGCCGCGACGGGCGAGTACGGCGACCTCATCGCCGCCGGCGTCATCGACCCGGTCAAGGTCACCCGTTCCGCGCTGCGCAACGCCGAGTCCATCGCGTCGATGATCCTCACGACCGACACGCTCGTCGTCGACAAGCCCGAGAACGAGGAGCCCGCGGCCGGCGGCCACGGCCACGGCCACGGTCACTGACCGAGCCCGCCACACGGCATACGACCGGGGTCCTGACGGGCCCCGGCCGTAGGCCGTGAAGCGCCCGGCACGACAGCGAGGGCCGCTCCCCGACGGGGAGCGGCCCTCGCTGCGTCTCGACCTCCGCGACCCCGTCGTGTCTCGCGGTCCGGTCGAGCGGTTGTGTGGGTCGCCGGCGGCGTGTGCCGGCGACCGTCAGACGGTCAGGAGGCCTCCTGGATGCCGTCGTAGAGGACCTCGCGCTCGGCCTCGGTCAGCCCGCCCCAGACGCCGTACGGCTCGCGGACCTCGAGGGCGTGCGAGCGGCACTGGGCCACGACGGGGCAGGCGGCGCACACGGCCTTGGCCTGGGCGTCCCGGTTGCGACGGCGCGGGCCGCGCTCGCCCTCGGGGTGGAAGAAGACCTCGGGGCTGACGCCTCGGCAGGCCCCGTCCAGCTGCCAGTCCCAGAGGTCGGCTACCGGTCCGGGCAAGCGGGTGATCTCGGCCATGAACTCGTCTCTCGGTCGGGCGGGGGTGCCCGCCGTGTCGTACCGGCCCGCTCGGTGCGTGTGGTGGGTCGCGGGGCCGCCGAATCGACGCTAACCGGGCACGCGATCACGGATAAAGAGCGGAATCTTAAGGACTTGTTCAAGAATTGCCATCTGGATGGCATGCTCGTCCAAGGAGGTGGATCCGACCATCCGTACTCGTCCTGAGGGGCCCGTTCGCACTAGCATGGGGCCGCTCTGCGCGAGCACCGGCGGTGGCGCAGGCGAAGGCGCCGTCCGCACAGACGACAGTTCGGGGGGACGAGGACTCACATGGGTCTTGGTTGGTCCACGCACACGGGCGTAACGCCCGGCGGCGTTGGCGCGATGGAGCGGTTGGACGCTCCATCGCTTCGTGAGCTTGCAGCGCTCGCCGTGCGTGACGACAACGCACGCGACGTCCTGCTGGCGCGCGTGAGGGACATGGCCCTGCGGTACTCCCGCGTCCGCCTCGGTCGCTTCGGCGCCGAGGACACAGCCCAGGACGTCGCCCAGGAGGTGTGCATGGCCGTCGTGACCGCCCTGCCGACCTACCAGGAGCGCGGCCTGCCTTTCGAGGCGTTCGTCTACACGATCACCTCCCGCAAGCTCGCCGACGCCCAGCGCGCCGCGATGCGGGGACCCGCACCCGTCGCCGACGTGCCCGACGGCCCTGACGACGGGCCCTCGCCCGAGTCCGTCGCCGTCATGCGCGACGACGCCGCCATGGCGATGACCCTCATGCAGCAGCTGCCATCCCAGCAGCGTGAGATCCTCACGCTACGCGTGGCCGTCGGCATGAGCACCGACGAGACCGCCGCCGCGCTCGGCATGTCCGCCGGCGCCATCCGCGTGGCCCAGCACCGGGCCCTGACGAAGCTCCGCGCGATGATCGCGGAGGCCGGGGCAGGTGACGTCGCATGAACGACCTGTCTCCCATGAGCGACCTCATCGCCGACGACCTGCTGCTCGACCGCCTCGCCGGCCGCGTCGATGCCGGGTCCGAGCCCGTCGCCGGGCTGCTCGGCGCCCTCGCGGCCCACGCCGACACCCCGCTGCCCTCGCGCACCGGACGCCGGCGGATCGCCAACAAGCACCGCTACCTCGGCGCGTTCGCGGCGCTCGCGGTCGCGGCCTCGGGTGCCGGTGTCGCGGCCGCCGTGACCCTGCCGTCCAACGGACCGAGCCAGGCCGACCGCGCCGCCATCGTCAAGAAGATGGACGAGAGCGCCCGGAGCGGTGCCCCCAGCGCGCTGCTCTCGCGCCTCGGCCTGCCCCAGACGACCGGCACCACGCAGGCCAAGGGGCTCGTCCTCGCGCGCGCCGATGACGGCACGATCGTGCTGCTGCCCGCCGCTGTGGTCGCGGCCCGCGGCCGCGCGGCGGCCGCCGGCACCCACGGGATCCCCGGCGTCGCCGGGACGCCGGGTGGTGGCCCGGTCGCGAACGGCAACGGCCAGACCGGCCAGACCGGCACCGGCCAGGGCGGCGCGGGAGGCGCCGTGGTCCCCGGCGGCACGCCGGCCGACTCGGGCGGCACCACGGCCGGGGGGAGCCAGACCGGCACCCCGCAGGCGACGAACAACGGCAAGAAGCCCGCGGCGGGCACCAAGGGCGGCAAGAAGCCCACCCCGACCCCGACGTCCACGCCGACGGCCACGACGGACGTCGTCGTCCCCCAGACGACGCTCGCCACGACCACCCCCACCGCGCCGACGACGAAGACGCGGACGACCGGGCCGGTCAAGCCGCGCCCCACCGGCGGTTCGGGCAGCTCGGGCGGTTCTGAGTCGTCCACATCCGGCGCCGCCTCGAGCGTGGAGGGCGTCGTCGACACCCTCACGGCGCCTGTCGTGCCCACCCCCTGAGGCGCGTTCGGCCGCGCCCGCGCCAGCCCGTAGAATCGGGCAATGAGCCTCGGATCGTCTGACGTGCCCGCTGCTTTCGCCACGATGGGGCTGACGTACGACGACGTCCTGCTCCTGCCGGGCTACAGCGACCTCGCCCCCAACGACATCGACACGACGACGCGCCTCACGCGCGAGCTGTCGATCCGGTCCCCGCTCATCTCCGCGGCGATGGACACCGTCACCGAGGCCCGCATGGCGATCGCGATGGCTCGCCAGGGCGGTCTCGGCGTCCTGCACCGCAACCTCTCCATCCAGGACCAGGCCTACCAGGTCGACCTCGTCAAGCGGACCCAGACCGGGATGATCTCCAACCCGATCACCATCGGTCCCGACCGCACCCTCGAGGAGCTCGACACGATCTGCGGCGAGTACCGCGTCTCGGGCCTGCCGGTCATCGGGGACGACAAGAAGCTCATCGGCATGGTGACCAACCGCGACCTGCGCTTCACGCCCGTCGCCGAGTGGGCCACGACCCTCGTGCGCGACGTCATGACGCCGATGCCGCTCATCACGGGTCCCGTCGGCATCGGTCGCGACGAGGCCACCGCGCTGCTGCGCCAGCACAAGCGCGAGCGCCTGCCGATCGTCGACTCCGAGGGCCACCTCGCCGGGCTCATCACGGTCAAGGACTTCGTCAAGGGCGAGCAGTTCCCCGACGCGAGCAACGACGCCGACGGCCGCCTCATGGTCGGTGCGGCGATCGGCTACTTCGGCGACGCGTGGGAGCGTGCGACGACGCTCATCGAGGCCGGCGTCGACGTGCTCGTCGCCGACACCGCCCACGGGCACGTGCGCCTGCTCATCGAGATGGTCGACCGGCTCAAGAGCGACCCCGCGACGAGGCACGTCCAGGTCATCGGCGGCAACGTCGCCACCCGCGAGGGCGCGCAGGCGTTCGTCGACGCCGGCGCCGACGCCGTCAAGGTGGGCGTCGGGCCGGGCTCCATCTGCACGACCCGCATCGTCACCGGCGTCGGAGCGCCCCAGATCACCGCGGTGCACGCGGCCGCCCAGGCGTGCAAGGCCGCCGGGGTGCCGGTCATCGCCGACGGCGGGCTGCAGTACTCCGGCGACATCGCCAAGGCGATCGTCGCGGGCGCCGACTCCGTCATGGTGGGCTCGCTGCTCGCCGGGTGCGAGGAGAGCCCGGGAGAGCTGATCTTCGTCAACGGCAAGCAGTTCAAGAGCTACCGCGGGATGGGCTCGCTCGGGGCGATGAGCTCGCGCGGCAAGAAGTCCTACTCCAAGGACCGCTACTTCCAGGCCGAGGTCGACTCCGACGACAAGATCGTGCCCGAGGGCATCGAGGGCCGGGTCGCCTACCGCGGGCCGCTTCAGGCCGTCGCCCACCAGATGCTCGGCGGCCTCCGCCAGTCGATGTTCTACGTCGGTGCGCGGACGATTCCCGAGCTGCAGGACAAGGGCCAGTTCGTGCGCATCACGTCGGCCTCGCTCAAGGAGAGCCACCCGCACGACATCCAGGGCATCGTCGAGGCGCCCAACTACTCGATCGGCTGATTGCCGCGCGAGGCGTCGCCCGACGCACCACCCGATGACGTATGCCGTCCCGCGGAGCCCGCGGGACGGCATACGACCGCTGCCGGCCGGGTCGGTAGGATCGGCCGGTGACCGAGATCGAGATTGGCCGAGGCAAGCGCGGACGGCGCGCCTACTCCTTCGACGACATCGCCGTCGTGCCCTCCCGGCGCACGCGCGACCCCGAGGAGGTCTCGGTGTCGTGGCAGATCGACGCCTACCACTTCGACATCCCGGTCATGGCGGCGCCGATGGACTCGGTCGTCTCGCCCGAGAGCGCGACGGTGCTCGGCAAGCTCGGTGCCCTGCCGGTCCTCGACCTCGAGGGGCTGTGGACCCGCTACGAGGACCCGACCGCGCAGCTGCGTGAGATCGCCGAGATCGAGCCCGAGGCCGCCACGGCCCGCATGCAGCAGATCTACGCCGAGCCGATCAAGCCCGAGCTCATCACCGAGCGCCTGCGCCAGCTGCGCGAGGCCGGGGTCACCGTCGCCGGCGCCCTGTCGCCGCAGCGCACCCAGCAGCACTGGAAGACCGTCGTCGACGCCGGCGTCGACCTCTTCGTCATCCGCGGCACGACCGTCTCGGCCGAGCACGTCTCGGGCCGCGCCGAGCCGCTCAACCTCAAGCGCTTCATCTACGAGCTCGACGTCCCGGTCATCGTCGGCGGCGCCGCGTCCTACACGGCGGCGCTGCACCTCATGCGGACCGGTGCGGCCGGCGTCCTCGTCGGTTTCGGCGGCGGCGCGGCGCACACGACGCGCACGGCCCTCGGCATCCACGCCCCGATGGCCTCGGCCGTCGCCGACGTCGCGGCGGCGCGCCGCGACTACCTCGACGAGTCCGGCGGACGCTACGTCCACGTCATCGCCGACGGCGGCGTCGGCACGTCCGGCGACATCGTCAAGGCGGTCGCGTGCGGTGCCGACGCCGTCATGCTCGGCGCGGCGCTGGCCCGGGCCACCGACGCACCGGGCGGCGGCTACCACTGGGGCCCCGAGGCGCACCACCAGCAGCTCCCGCGCGGCGAGCGCATCGCCCTCGGCACGCAGGCCTCCATCGAGGAGATCCTCTTCGGGCCCGGTCGCCAGGCCGACGGTGCGACCAACGTCATCGGCGCCCTCAAGCGGGCCATGGCCACGACCGGCTACTCCGACGTCAAGGAGTTCCAGCGCGTCGAGGTCGTCGTCTCGCCCTATCTGGGCGGCTGACGACCGCCGGCGGCACCGGCGCGGGCGTCCTGGCGAGGGGTCTGCCGCGGCCGCTCGGGACGGCCCTGGTTCGGGACGGATAGTATTTGTGCGGCAATCGCCCCCGAGCGGGGTGGCGCGGTCGGGATGGCGTCAGGGGACGTCCACCGCGAGACCAGATCCACCAGAGCACGGGAGCCACGTGGCTGCCCCGTGCGGGAAAGGCACCAGACATGACCGAGGCGACCCCCGAGCACGCGACCCCCTCGAGTCCGGGCAGGCCGTTGTTCTCGATCGTCTCGGCCGTCTACAACGTCTCGCGCTACCTCGACGAGTACATCGCCGCCATCGAGGAGCAGACCTTCGACCTCTCCCGCCTGCAGGTCGTCCTCGTCGACGACGGCTCGACGGACGACTCCCGAGCCGTCCTCGAGGAGTGGGCCGCCCGAGCCCGCTGCGAGGTCGTCGTGCTCCACCAGGAGAACGCCGGCCAGGCTGCCGCCCGCAACGCCGGCCTGGAGCGGGCCACGGGCGAGTGGGTCACGTTCATGGACCCCGACGACACCGTCAACGCGAAGTTCTTCGCCTCGATGGCCGCGTTCGCCGCCGAGAACCCCGAGGTGCAGTTCCTCTCGGCCAACGTCGTGCTGCGCAACGAGGGCACGGGCGAGCTGGGCAAGCACCCGCGTTGGAAGATGTACTCCGACGACCGTCTCGTCGACCTCGACGTCGCGACGTCCTACATTCCGGGCAGCTCGACGACGTCCGTGATGCGGCGCGACGTCATCGGTGACCTCCGGTTCAACCCGGGGCTGCGCCCGAACTTCGAGGACGGCGACTTCGCCGTGCGCTACCTGCTCGGGGCACCCAGCCGCCAGACCGGCTTCATCGGGTCGGCGCGCTACTACTACCGCAAGCGGGCCGACCAGAGCTCGACGCTGCAGACCGGCATCTCGGCCGTGGGCCGCTACTCGACGGTGCCGCGCGACGGCTACCTCGGGCTGCTCCGCGAGGCGTCCGAACGCTACGGCACCGCGCCGATGTGGGTGCAGCACGTCATCCTCTACGAGCTGTCGTGGTACTTCTCGTCCGAGGACGCGATGGCCAACTCGGCGTCGGCCATCAGTGGTGACCTGGCCGCGGGCTTCCGCAAGACCCTCGGCGAGATCGCCGAGCTGCTCTCCCCGGACGTCGTCGACTCGTTCACGATCCGCAAGTTCCAGCCGCACTGGCGCGACATCCTCCAGCACGGCCTGGGCGGCCAGCCGTGGCACACCCCGTATGCCGTCACCGACAAGTACGACCGCACCAAGCGCATGGTGCGCGTGCTCTACCGCTACACCGGGGAGGCCCCCGAGGAGGGGCTGTACCTGCGGGGCGAGCTCAAGGCGCCGCGCTACGCGAAGACGCGCGCCATCGAGTTCTTCGGCGACGTGCTCATGTGGGAGCGCATCCTCTGGGTCGACGCCCGCGGCACGCTCGAGCTGCGCCTCGACGGCTCGCGCGTCGAGCTGCTCACCGGCTGGCAGGGTGTGCGCACCCGGGCCCTCGGTGCGCGTGCCATCGCCAACCGGTTCCGCCGCCCGGGCCGTCGGCGCCGCGAGGCGATCGACCGTCTGCTCGTCGACCCGGTGCGCGTGCTCGCCGCCCGGTCCCAGGTGCGCAAGCAGTTCGGGGGCGCCTGGGTGCTCATGGACCGCATCCACGACGCCAACGACTCGGGCGAGATCCTCTACCGCTGGCTTCGGGACAACCGACCCGACGTCAACGCGTGGTTCGTCCTCGAGAAGGACACCCCGGACTGGAAGCGACTTAGGGCCGAGGGCTACGGCGCGCGCCTCGTCGCGCACGGCACGCTGCGCTGGAAGCTGCTCATGATCAACGCGGCCCACCTCATCTCCTCGCACATCGACGCGCCGGTGCAGAAGCCGCCGGCCATCCTCAAGCACGTCGAGCCGAAGTGGAAGTTCACCTTCCTCCAGCACGGCGTCATCAAGGACGACCTGTCGCGGTGGCTCAACCCCAAGCAGGTGGACGTCTTCGTCACGTCGACGCCGGGGGAGTACGAGTCGATCGCCGGCGACGGCTCGCCCTATGTCTTCACCGGCAAGGAGGTGGCGCTGACCGGGCTGCCGCGCTTCGACCGGCTGCACGCCAAGGCGCAGCGCATCCAGGGTGACGCGTGCGACCTCATCCTCGTCGCGCCCACGTGGCGCAACTGGCTCGTGCCGCCGCTCAAGCCGGGCAGCCAGCGTCGGGTCATCGACTCGCACTTCTTCGAGACCGAGTACGCCAAGGCGTGGACCGCCTTCCTCAGCAGCCCCGAGCTGACCGAGCTCGCGGCCCGCACGGGGCGCACCGTGGCCTTCCTGCCGCACCCGAACATCCAGCCGGTCCTGGCCAAGATGGACCTGCCGGACTCGGTGCTGCGCCTGTCGTTCGACGGTGCCGACGTGCAGGAGTACTTCGCCCGCTCGGCCGTGCTCGTCACCGACTACTCGTCGATGGCCTTCAACGCGGCCTACATGGACCGTCCGGTCGTCTACTTCCAGTTCGACGCCGAGCGCGTCATGGCCGGTGGGCACGTCGGTCGCGCGGGCTACTTCCAGTACCCCCGCGACGGCTTCGGCCCGGTCGTCGAGGACGTCGACGCCGCGGTCGCCGCGGTCGTCGACATCGCCGACAACGGGTATGCCGCCCGGCCGGAGTTCCAGGGCCGCATCGACGCGACGTTCCCGATGCGTGACGGCCAGTGCTGCGCACGGGTCACGGCAGCCATCGAGCAGCTCGACTCGCCGCGTCAGGGCGACCCGAGCCGGTCGAAGAAGGCCCGGACCGAGTCGCCGGCCGCGGCGGAGGCCTCCGCCGCAGCCCCGGCCGCGAGCGTCTGACGTCGGGCGGGCTCAGCCGGCGTCGCCGGTCGGGCCCGCCCCGTCGCCGTCCTCGTCGCCGGTGGCACTCGTCGGACGCAGCGACAGGTTGCCGTTGCGCGTCCGGTAGAGCTCGATCCCGCCGTCCAGCGCAGGCAGGGCCACGTCGGCGGGCACCTCGACCGGGCGCGGCTTGCGCGGACGGACGGGGAGCCGGGAGCGCAGCGCACCCATGACGTCGACCTTGACGTCCCACGCGGTGGTGGGAGGGGCGTCCGGGCCGGGTGTCGGGAGCCGCAGGTCCGTCTCGAAGGCGCCCCCAGGGCGTACGCGTGTGGTGGACGTCGCGAGCACGTCCGCGGTGTCGCGGTCGACGAGCGTGAACGCGAGACGTGAGCGGGACCCGATGCCGTCGTCACCGTCGACG
Source organism: Terrabacter sp. LjRoot27 (assembly GCF_964254175.1). Taxonomy (NCBI): domain Bacteria; kingdom Bacillati; phylum Actinomycetota; class Actinomycetes; order Micrococcales; family Intrasporangiaceae; genus Terrabacter; species Terrabacter sp. LjRoot27. The sequence continues at coordinate 3,337,739 of NZ_CAXUSS020000001.1, read as the reverse complement.
ACGGTGCCGCCGAGCAGGAGGCTGTCGCCGGCCACGCGGACGTCGCGACACGTCGTCGTGCGGAGGCGCCGGCCCTTGGCGTGCTCCTTGGTGACGACTCTGGTGAGGTCGTGGTCGGCGGACGTCTCGTCCGCAGCGCGGTAGGGCCACCACCAACGGTCGGCGCGGTGCGCGAGGGGACGCTCGACGTGCTTGCGGCGGTAGGCGAACAGGCAAGCCGCGACGGCGCTCTCGGCGCTGCCGTCGACCAGCTCGCGCACGACGAGCCGGTAGGGCTGGGCCAGACCCTCACGCAGCTCGGCCGGCAGCCCGGTCAGGTAGTCCCGCACCGCGGCGAGGAAGGCTTCCCGGTAGTCGGCGTCGCGGGCGTCGAGGTCCTTGCCGTAGAGCGACAGGTCGTGGCGCACGAACTTGTCGAGCTTGGCGGCCGCGAGGTCGGGCCGCTCGGCGAGCTGGACGTCGATGGCCCGGTTGGCGGCGAGGCGGTCGTCGAAGTTGGCGATCTCGTGGCGTCTGGCGGTGATCGACTCCTCGCCCGAGACGTTGTTGACGTACCAGTGGTAGACGACCTCGTCGAGGGTCGCGATGCGTCGGGCCGTGGCCCAGAGCGCCACGGTGAAGGGCTGGTCCTCGTAGAGGATGCGCTCGGGGAAGCGGATGGAGTGCTCGTCGAGGAGGCTCCGGCGCATGACCTTCGCGACGGCGATCGTGTCCTGCCACAGGGGCGAGCCGGGTGACAGGGGCTCGACGGGACCAGCCGTGTAGTCGGTCGCCGGCAGCGGCGTGAGCCGCCCGGTCCGCTCGTTGTAGCGGGCGACCGCCCCGGCCGCGACGTCGGCGTCGTGGGCGACCGCGATCTCGACGAGCCGGCGCAGCGAACCGGCGACGTACGTGTCGTCGCTGTCGACGAAGGCCACCCAGTCGCCGCGTGCCTCGTCGAGGCCGAGGTTGCGCGGCGCCCCCGGGGCCCCGTCGTTGACGCCCCGGTGCACGACGCGTACGCGGTCGTCCTCGGCGGCCAGCCGGTCGGCGACCGCGCCGGTGTCGTCGGTCGAGCCGTCGTCGACGACGAGGACCTCGACGTCCGGCCCCTCGCACGCGGCGAGGGCGGACCGCACGGCCCGCGGGAGTCGCTCGGCGTCGTTGTGGACGTTGCAGATGACGGTCAGCAGGGGAGCGGCGTGGGGCACGCAGGTTCTCTTCCGGTCGAGGAGGGTCGGCTCATCCTATGGGTGGCCTCGGGTCCACCATCAGCGCGGAATCGGTCCCCAGCAGGTTCGTGCGTTAGTTTGTCGGGGTCAATTCGCGGCTGAACGGGGGCAGCCCGTGCAGGACCACCAGTAGTTCGGAGCAGATCCCTTGGCAGCACCCGACGGAACGAGCGCAGCGGTCGTCGGCGCACCCACGGACGTCGCGGCCGAGCCTGCCTCTCCCGGGAGCGCAGCGCGCGACGAGGCCCCGGCGACGGCTGCCCAGTCCGTGCCCGCGGGTCCCCGCAAGGACATCCAGGCACTGCGTGCGGTCGCGGTGGCCCTGGTCGTGCTCTACCACTTCTGGCCCCAGCGGCTCACCGGCGGCTACGTCGGCGTCGACGTCTTCTTCGTCATCTCCGGCTTCCTCATCACGCTGCACCTGCTCGAGCGCCCGATCCGCGGGACCAAGGACCTCTTCGCCTTCTGGGCTCGCCGCGTCCGGCGCCTCATCCCGGCCGCCACCGTGGTGCTGCTGGTCACGCTCGTGGCCAGCATGGTCTGGCTGCCGCAGACCGTCCACGCCCGCGTGGCCAAGGAGGTGCTCGCGTCGGCGTTCTACGTCGAGAACTGGATGCTGGCGCTCACCTCGACCGACTACCTCGCGACCGACCAGCTGCACTCGCCCACCCAGCACTACTGGTCGCTCTCCGTCGAGGAGCAGTTCTACATCGTCTGGCCCGTGCTCATCGGCCTGGCCTACCTCGTCTCCCGGCGGTTCGGCCGGTCCTTCCGCTTCCCGCCGCTGCTCGTCATCGGCGCCGTCAGCCTTGCCTCGCTCGCCTGGTCGGCCTGGTTCACCGGCGAGGACGCGGCCCAGGCGTACTTCGTCACGACCACCCGCGTCTGGGAGCTCGGCGTCGGCGCGGCGCTCGCGGCGGCGGTCCACGCAGGCCTGCGGCCCCGTGGTGTGCTCGTGCGCTCGGCGCTCGTCTGGGGCGGTCTCGCGGCCATCCTGTGGTCGGCGGTCGCGTTCACGGGAGCGACCCCGTTCCCCGGCGTCGCTGCCCTGCTGCCCACCGTCGGAGCGGCTGCGGTCATCGCGGCGCGGTCCGACGACCTGCGGGCCGGTCCGCGCCGGCTGTGGTCCGGTCGGCCCGTGCAGTGGCTCGGCGACGTGTCCTACTCGGTCTACCTCTGGCACTGGCCCGCCATCGCCATCGCGCCGTTCGTCCTGGACGACGACAACGTCACCTGGCCCCAGAAGCTGCTCATCCTCGTCGTCGTGCTCGGGCTCTCGGCCGTGACGAAGCGGTGGGTCGAGGACGCCATGCGGTTCACGCCGAGGCTGGCACGGAGCACGCGGCGCTCGTTCGTCCTGCTGGCCGTCTGCCTCGCCGTCTCCGCGTCGGCCTCCGGCCTCGCGCTGTGGCAGACCGCCCGCGCGACGGCGGCGACCGACGCCGTCGTCATCGACTCCGACGCGGCGTGCGTCGGGGCCGACGCCCTGCGCACCGCGTCGTGCGCCGGTCGTCAGACCGAGATGCTCACCAACCCGGTGCGCGCGGCCGACGACAAGCCCGACGTCTACGCCGACGACTGCTGGAACAACCGGCCCTTCACCCGGCACAAGGTCTGCACCTACGGCCCCCGCAACGCGCCGGTTCGGGTCGCCCTCTACGGCAACTCGCACGCCGGCCAGTGGCAGCCACCGATCGTGCGTACGGCCAAGGAGCGCGGGTGGAGGGTCGACACCTACATCGCCTCCGAGTGCTACTCGGTCGACGTCCCGATCTTCTTCCCGACGAAGGCGCTCGAGGACAACTGCATGGACTGGAACGCGTGGGCGCGCGGTGAGATCACGAGCGGCAAGTACGACCTCGTCGTCATGTCCGACCGCACGTTCCAGCCGCTCAAGGACGTCGCCGCGGCCGAGAAGCCGGCCGTCGCGAAGCAGGCGTACAACCGGGTCATCGACGGGTTCGTCGCGTCGGGTGCCCGCGTCCTCGCCATCCGCGACACACCGGCCGCCGCGGCGAGCGTGCCCGACTGCGTGGCCCGCTACGCCGACGACGTCGAGCGGTGCGCCACGTCGCAGAAGAAGGGCCTCGAGCCCGACCCGCTCGCCGAGGCGGCGCGGGCGCGTGCCGGCACGGACGTCAGCCTCCTCGAGGTGACCGACCTACTGTGCAAGGACGGCTCGTGCCCGGCGGTGCTCGGGGGTCTCATCACCTACTTCGACCACGGGCACATGACGAAGTCCTTCTCCCTCACGCTCTTCCCCGAGGTGTCGCGTGCGCTGCGCGGCGCCCTCGAGGGTGTGCCGGACGCCTGACGGCCCGCCGTGTGGCAAAGGTTACTGACGGTAGCCTTACGGCCGTCCGCTGCCTAGGGTGTGGGCATGGAGTTCGACCACGACGTCGTCGTCATCGGGTCCGGCTTCGGCGGGTCCGTGGCCGCACTGCGGCTCGCCGAGAAGGGCTATCGCGTCCATGTCTACGAGGCGGGTCGCCGCTTCGAGGACGACGACTTCGCCCGGACGAGCTGGGACGTGCGCCGCTACCTCTGGGCGCCACGGCTCGGGCTCTTCGGCGTCCAGCGCATCCACCGCCTGCCCGACTGCCTCGTCCTCGCGGGCGCCGGGGTCGGAGGTGGGTCGCTCAACTACGCCAACACCCTCTACGTGCCACCGGCGCCGTTCTTCGGCGACCGGCAGTGGGGTCACATCACCGACTGGCAGGCCGAGCTCGCACCGCACTACGCGACGGCCCAGCGCATGCTCGGCGTGACCGTCAACCCGTGCGACGGCCCGGTCGAGCAGCTGATGCGTGACACCGCCACCGACCTCGGCGTCGGCGACAGCTTCCGCAAGACGCCGGTCGGGGTCTTCTTCGGCGAGCCCGGCAAGCGCGTCCCCGACCCCTACTTCGGCGGCGAGGGACCGGCACGCACCGGCTGCACGGAGTGCGGCAACTGCATGGTCGGCTGCCGCGTCGGCGCCAAGAACACCCTCGTCAAGAACTACCTCGCGCTCGCCGAGCGACGTGGTGTCACCATCGAGCCCCTGCGCACGGTGACCCGCGTGCGACCACTCGACCCGGCTGCGCCGGAGCAGGGGTATGCCGTCACGACCGTCCGCAGCGGATCGTGGGGTCGGCGCCGGGCGGGAGAGCGCACCGTCACGGCCGGCCAGGTCGTCGTCGCGGCCGGGGCGTGGGGCACGGCCCAGCTGCTCCAGGCGATGAAGGCCGAGCCCGAGGGGCGGGGGCTGCCGCGCCTGTCCGACGCGCTCGGGAGGCTGACCCGCACGAACTCCGAGGCCCTCGGCGGGGCGATGACGGCCAGGGTGCCCGACGGTGTCGACCTGACGCGAGGTGTGGCGATCACGTCGAGCTTCCACGTCACCGACACGACGCACGTCGAGAACGTCCGCTACGGCAAGGGCTCCAACCTCATGGGGGCCCTCGCCGTCATGCAGGTCGACGGCGGTGGCCGGGTGCCGCGATGGCTGAGGTTCGCCGGAACCGCGGCGCGTCACCCGTGGGTCTTCGCCCGGTCCTTGTCGACCCGGCGCTGGAGCGAGCGCACCGTGATCGCTCTCGTCATGCAGAGCAGCGACAACTCGATCACGGTCCGTCGCAGACGTGGCCTCCTCGGGTGGCACCTGACGTCGACGCAGGGCCACGGCGAGCCCAACCCGACGTACATCCCCGAGGGCAACGTGGCGGTGCGCGCCATGGCGTCGAGGCTCGAGCGCACGACGGGGGAGCGGGCCTGGCCCGGGTCGTCGGTCGGCGAGGTCCTCGACATCCCGATGACGGCGCACTTCCTCGGCGGCGCCGTCATCTCCGACTCGCCGGAGCACGGGGTCATCGACCCGTACCAGCGGGTGTGGGGCTACCCCGGCCTGCACGTGCTCGACGGGGCGGCGGTCTCGGCGAACCTCGGGGTCAACCCGAGCCTGACCATCACGGCGCAGGCCGAGCGAGCCGTGTCCCTGTGGCCGGTTCGCGGCGAGGTCGACCGGCGCCCGGCCCAGGGCGAGGCCTACCGGCTCGTCGACGCCTGACGTCCTCGGCACCGACGTCGGCGGGCCCGCCGGGTGCGGGTCGGTGGTGCCCCGACCCCGCACCTGCCCGGACGACCGGACGGAGCTCGGCCCCGACGACGGTGCCGAAGGGTGGCGGGGCCGAGTGGGTCGTGCTTGGATCGGCGCACATCGGACAACCAGGGGAGGCACGGATGGGCATCGAGGCGAACACTGCGGACACGGCAAGCACTGCGCCCGGTCGGCCGGAGACGCGGCCGGTCGACCCGGTGGCGACGCGGGAGCAGCAGGCGATCGTGGCGGGGCTCGTACTCGCGGCGCTCCTGCTGCCCGGCGTCGTGCGCGCGGCACTGCTCGTGGCCGCGGCGCTCGTGTCGACCCTCGTGCACTGCCCGAGGTGGGTGGGCATCCTGCTCGTCTCGGCGGGGGTGCCGCTCCTGCTCTTCTCGGCCGTGACCGGGAGCCTGTGGTACCCCTGACCCGACTCGCCGGCCGCACCGGGGCGGCCGGTCGCCCCGAGAGATGAGGGAGGGTGAGGCCGTCACCCCTCAGAGACGGCCCCACCCGGCGGTGCGGGCTAGCAACCGGTCGAGAAACAGCCCGGCACCGCGCTGACAACGACGCAGCCGGAGGGGGGTTACGCCATCTGTCATTTATTTCCCGAAGTTGTCGAAACTCTTCTCGGAAGGGGTGACGACGGGGCCACTCGACGGTTGGCTGCGAGGTCCGGTGTGACGACAGGGCCACTCGACGGTTGGCTGCGAGGTCCGGTGTGACGACGGGGCCACTCGACGTGATCGTCGAGTGGCCCCGTCGTCCCGGGTGTCCCCGGATGCTGCCGGCTGGTCGTCAGCGAGCGGGCTGGGGCTCGTCGCGCCACGAACGCCACAGGGCGGCATACGCGCCGTCGGCCTCGAGCAGCTCCTCGTGCGAGCCGATCTCGCTGATCCGTCCGTCCTCGACGACGCACACGCGGTCGGCGTCGTGCGCCGTCATGAGACGGTGCGCGATGGCGACGACGGTGCGCCCCTCGACGACCGCCGCGAGGGAGCGCTCGAGGTGCCGGGCCGCGCGCGGGTCGAGCAGCGACGTCGCCTCGTCGAGGACCAGCGTGTGCGGGTCGGCGAGGACGAGCCGCGCGAGAGCGAGCTGCTGGGCCTGCGGCTCGGTGAGGCGGTGTCCACCCGAGCCGACGACGGTGTCGAGGCCGTCGGGCAGCTCGAGCGCCCAGCTGCGGGCGTCGACGGCGGCGAGCGCCTCGAGCAGCTGCTCGCGCGACGCCTCGGGCCGGGCGAGACGCAGGTTGTCCTCGAGCGACCCCACGAAGACGTGGTGCTCCTGCGTCACGAGCGCGACCTGACCACGCAGCTGCGCCAGCTCGAGGTCGACGAGGCGCACGCCGCCGACGTCGACGCGGCCCTGCCGGGGACCGTCGATGCCGGCCATGAGCCGTCCGAGCGTCGACTTGCCCGCGCCGGACGGACCGACGATGGCGAGGCGCTCGCCCGGCTGGAGGTCGAGCGAGACGCCGCGCAGCACGTCGCGGCCGGCGCGGTAGGAGTAGTGGACGTCCTCGACCTCGAGGTGGTCGTCCTCCGGCTCCTCGCCGGTCGCAGCGCGGTCGGCCGGGACGTCGGCGATGCCGATGACGCGGGCGAGCGAGGTCGCGCCGACCTGGATCTCGTCGAGCCACGAGATGAGCTCGTCGAGGGGTCCGGCCATCTGCTGCACGTAGAGCGCCACGGCCGTGACGGTGCCGGCCGTCGCGATGTCGCGCGAGATGAGGTAGCCACCCCAGAGGAGGGTGACCGCGACGGGTGCGAAGAAGGCGAACTCGACGGAGGGGAACCACCGCATGCGCAGCTTCAGCGTGTAGAGCTCGGCGTCGTAGCAGTCGTGCAGCGCGTCGTCCATGCGCCGGCGACGACGGCTGCGCAGGCCGAGCGCGTCGACGGTGCGCGCACCGTCGGCCGACTCGGTGACGACGCCGTTGAGCACGGCATACGTCGCGCGCTCGCGCAGGTAGCCGTCGGGGGCGTACTTCAGGTAGCGCCGCGTCGACAGCACGAGGATCGGGACGCCGACGACGATGGCCAGCGCGACCTGCCACCCGGTGAGGAAGGCGGCGACGACGGTGATCGTCGTCGTGACGGCGCCGACGAAGATCGACGGGATGCCGAAGCGGATGACGTGCGAGAGCGCCTCGACGTCGTTCGTCGTGCGCGAGACGAGGTCACCGGTGCCGGCGCGCTCGACGGTCGACAGGGGCAGCTCGACGACCCGACCCATGAACTGCTCGCGCAGCTCGGCGAAGATCGTCTCGCCCATGACGAACGAGGCGCGTCGGGCGAACCACGTGACGACGGTCTGGACCACGACCGCGCCGGCGATCCAGAGCGCGAGCCGGTTGACGACGTCGAGCGATCGGCCGTGGCTGATCTCGTCGACGAGCAGACCGATGACGCGGGGCGCCACGAGTGCGGCGCAGGCGGCGACGGCGTGCAGGCCGATGACCGTGAGCAGGCTGCCGCGGTGGCGACGGAGCAGGCCACGGGTGTGGTCCTTGACCGACTCCATGTCGGCCACGGGAAGCGTGCGCGTGGACGGCGCTGGTGTCAGCGACATCAGTCCTCCTCTCCTCGGACGACGGTGCGTCGGTAGTCGGGAACGCCCGCCATGAGCTGGCTGTGGGTGCCGCTCGCGGCGACCGTGCCCCCGCGCAGGAAGACGACGTGGTCGGCCTGGTCGAGGATGAGCGGGCTCGCGGACATGACGACCGTCGTGCGTCCGGCGCGGGCCGCGGTGAGGCGCCCGGCGATGCGGGCCTCGGTGTGCGCGTCGACGGCGCTCGTCGGCTCGACGAGCACGAGGGTGTCCGCCTGGGTCAGGAGGGCGCGCGTCAGGGCGAGCCGCTGGCGCTGGCCGCCGGAGAAGGCCCGGCCCCGCTCCTCGACCTCGTTGTCGAGACCGCCGGGCAGCGCCTCGAGCACGTCGTCGCCGCTCGCGACCGAGAGGGCCTCGAGGATGGACGCGTCGTCGTGGTCGCCCCACGGGTCGAGCTCGTCGCGCAGCGTGCCGGTGAAGAGGCGCGGGTCGGTCTCGGACACGACGACGCGGCGGCGCACCTCGGCGAGCGAGGCGTCGGCGAGGCGCGTGCCGTCGAGCCGCACGTCGGTCTCGTCGGCACCGAAGCGCCCGAGCCGGTCGGCGAGGGCCGCGGACTCCTCCGGGCGTGCCGACACGACGACGGTGAACCGGCCGGGCTCGATGGTGACACCGCTGCGCGGGTCGTAGAGGCGCGCGGGCCCGGAGGGCAGCGGCTGGGCGTCCGGTGTCTCGACGTGGTCGGGCTGGACGCGCAGGATCTTCGTCAGCTTGCGGGCACCGATGTGGGCACGGGTCGCCCGGTCGACCATCTCGGTCGCGGTGCGCAGCGGGATGACGAGGAAGGCGGTGTAGCCGTAGAACGCGACGAGCTGGCCCGCGGTGATCTCACCGTCGATGGCGAAACGTGCGCCGAGCCACACGACCACGAGGACGAAGAGCCCGGGCAGCAGCACCTGCGCGGCGTCGAGCGCCGCCTGGTAGCCGGCCACCTTGTTGCCCACCTGGCGCACGGACTGCGACTGGACGGCATACCGGCGCAGGAACGTGTGCTCGCCGCCGATGCCGCGCAGCACGCGCAGGCCGGCGACGGTGTCGGCGCCGAGCCCGATGAGCTTGCCGGACTCCTCGCGCTGGGCGAGCTGGCGGGCCTGGAGCGGGCGGACGATGAAGGTGAGGCACGCGACGAGCACCGGTACGCCGATGAGCACGACGAGGCCGAGCGGCGTCGACGCGCCGAGCAGGATGAGGGCGACGACGACGTAGGACACGACGGCACCGGCGAATCGCGCTGTCACGTCGTAGAGTCCGCCGATGCGCATCGCGTCCGAGCTGACGGTGGCGACGACGTCGCCGGTCGGGACGGTGCGCGACAGGGCCTCACCGGTGTCGGCGGCCTTGTGTCCGATGAGCTGCGCCGAGCGGAAGGCGCCCTGCATCCAGTTGGCGACGGCGTACTTGTGGCGCATCGCGCCGGAGAGGGCGCTGATGGTGACGAGGCCGATGAGGATGCCGCACCAGAGGACGAGGGACCCGGCGTCGCCGCCGATGATGCCCTCGTCGATGGCCTTGCCCATCGCGGCGGGGAAGAGCGCCTGGCTGACGAGCCACACGATGCCGAAGGCGATGGCGACCACGAGGGTGCGCCACTGGCCCTTGCCGACCCAGCGGAGGTATGCCGTCGGGCTGGTCAGGTCAGGAGTGCCGGGGTCGGCGTGGGGCAGCGAGATCACTTGGTTCATCGTACGTTCGGCGAGGACATGCCTCATGCCATTTTTCGTCGGGGTCACGAGCCGACCGTAGGAGCTCAAGCACGCTTGAGGTCAACGACCGACGGCGTATGCCGTGGGGTCACCTCGCGTCAGCGCGTGGGATCCCAGCCCGAGCGGTCGAGGGCGTCGGAGAGCTCGTCGACCTCGAGGGTCTCGGGGTCGACGCAGCGGTTGCGGTAGGCCGCTCGACCGACGAGGTGCGCGGACACGGGGGAGGTGAAGAACTGCGTCGCGGCGAGCAGGACGAGCGTCGTGACCGCGGCCCAGGTGCGCAGCGTCAGGGCGAGCCCCGCGAGGATGAGGATGAGCCCGAGGGTCTGCGGCTTCGTCGCGGCGTGCAGGCGGGAGAGCGTGTCGGGGAAGCGGATCAGACCGATGGCTCCGGCCAGGCAGAGGAACGAGCCGAGCAGGAGGCACACGGCTCCGGCGACGTCGAGGACGGACGACCACGTCATGACTGCTCACGCCCCTCGGGCTGCTGGCGCGGCTCCGGGTGGTCGACCTCGACGGCGTCGGGCTCGTCGGAGTCACGGGACAGGAAGCGGGTGACGGCGACCCCGCCGACGAAGCCGACGAGCCCGAGGATCATGAGCAGCGGCAGGTAGGTCGTCGTCCGCTGGCGCGCCGACTCGAGGGCGACCCCGGCGATGACGATGACGAGGAGGATCTCGGCCGCGACGATGCGGTCGAGGTTGCTCGGGCCCCGGAAGAGGCGCACGAGGACGAGCGCCGCTGCCGCGCCGAGCATGACGAGCGAGATGCCGAGGACGATGGTCACGGGCGCTCCTCCCCGTCGCGGTGGGCGGTGTCGTCACGGTCGGTGGCCTCGGTCTCGGCAGCGGCGCCGGTGGGCTCCCGGTGCTCACCCGCGTCGCGGGGGGCGCCCGCCGGCGCCGTCGGCCACGGGCCGCCCGTCTCCAGCGCGGCGATCTCCTCGCGCGAGCCGAGGGCGCGCACGACGCGCCGCTCGACCGCGAGCACGTGGGCGCGCTGGGCCTCGATGGCCCCCTCGCGCTCGACGTCGAGCAGGTGCAGGTAGAGCACCGACGTCGAGCGCCGCGCGTCGATGACGACCGAGCCGGGCACGAGGGCCACGAGCTCGGCGGTGAGGGTGAGGTAGAAGTCCGAACGCGAGCGCAGCTGCACCTCGATGACGGCGTTGCGCGGGCTGCGCCGGCCGAAGGCCAGACGCATGACCTGCCACGAGGCGCCGACGAGGTCGACGAGGAACTGTCCGATGAGGAGCAGCACGCGGTGCGGTCGCAGCCGGCCCTGGAACTCGATCGAGGGCAGCGGGAAGGCGTACGTCACGAGGAGCCCGACGAGGACCCCGTTGACGACGTTGCCCCACGTGACCCGGTCCCAGAGCAGCACCCAGGCGAGGGCGATCGTCGCGACGGCACGGGGCTGGAGCACCCGCCGGCGGCGGTGCGGGGACTCCGGCCCGCGCGGGGCCGTGGCCATCCGGACGTCGCTCATCGGCGGACCTCCACCGGAAGGACGCTCGTGACGTAGGGCTCGCGGCTCATGAGGTCGGTGGCCGCTCGTTGGGTGTAGGCGAAGAGCGGTCCGGCGACGACGGTGATGAGCAGCCCGACGATCGTCATCGCGGCGGTCGCCCCCAGCATGGTGGGGGGCAGGGCCCGTGGAGCCGTGTCGACGAGGACGGTGCCGGCAGGGTCGGCGCTCGGCTCGACGTCGAGGGTGCCGGCCTGGAGGGCGGCCGCCGTCTCGGTCGAGCGCGGGGCGTCGGCGAGGGTGCGCCAGAACGCCTGGCTCCAGACCTTGGTCAGGGCGTAGAGGGTGAGCAGGCTCGTGACGATGCCGCCGACGACGAGCAGCCACGCGAGGGGGGTGCCGAGCTCGATGCCGGCGTGGAGCAGCCCGACCTTGGCGAGGAAGCCCGAGAGCGGCGGGATGCCCGAGAGGTTCATCGCCGAGACGAAGAAGAGGGTCGCGAGCACGGGCGAGGCGACCGCCAGGCCCCCGAGCCGGTCGAGCGACGTCGTGCCGGCCAGCCGCTCGACGAGGCCGGTGATGAGGAAGAGCGCCGTCTGGATCGTGATGTGGTGCGCGACGTAGAAGATGGCGCCGGCGGTGCCCTCGGGCGTCGCCAGTGCGATGCCGAAGATCATGTAGCCGATGTGGCTGACGAGGGTGAAGGACAGGATCCTCTTGAGGCCCGACTGCGAGACGGCGCCGAGGATGCCGATGACCATCGTCAGCAGCGCGGCCCACATGAGCAGTCCCTGCAGCGGTGAGTCGGGGAAGAGGAGCGTCTGCGTGCGGATGATCGCGTAGACGCCGACCTTGGTCAGCAGGCCGGCGAAGACGGCCGTGACCGGCGCCGGGGCCGTCGGGTAGCTGTCGGGCAGCCACGCCGACATCGGGAAGACGGCGGCCTTGATGGCGAACGCCGTGAGCAGCGAGAGCTGGAGCACGAGGGCGACGCCGGGGGCCAGGTCGCCGATCCGGATCGCCAGCTGCGCGAGGTTGACGGTGCCGGTGGCGGCATACGCGGCGGCGATGGCGACGAGGAAGAGCGCGGAGCTGAGCAGGCTGACGACGACGTACGTCGTGCCCGCGTGGATGCGGGCTGCGGAGCCGCCCAGCGTGATGAGGACGTAGGAGCTGAAGAGGAGGATCTCGAAGCCGACGAAGAGGTTGAAGAGGTCTCCGGCGAGGAACGCGTTGGCGACGCCGGCCGAGAGCACGAGGTAGGTCGGGTGGAAGATCGTGAGCGGGGTCTCGCTCTCGGTCTCGTCGTCGCTGTCGGCCTGGCCCTGGCCGATCGCGAAGACGAGCACGAGCAACGTGACGATGCCCGAGACGAGCAGCATGAGGGCGCTGAGGCGGTCGGCGACGAGCGAGATGCCGAGCGGCTCCTGCCACGCGCCGAGCCACAGGACCTGCGGACCGTTGACGTCGGTCTGCCACACGAGGATGCCTGCGACGACGACCACGGCGGCGAGCACGGCGATGCTGAGGCTCCGCTGCAGCCGCGGCGAGCGTCGGAACGCGAGGGTCAGGGCGGCCCCGAGCAGGGGGAGGAGCACGGGCAGCGGCACGAGGTTGGGCACGGCGAAGTCGGTGGGGTTCATGGGCGTCGCGGGCTCCCGTCGCCGGCCGCGAGCTCGTCCGACGTCGTCGTCGACTCCTCGGACGGGTCGTAGGTCGAGGACGTCTGGTCCTCGAGGGCGAGGCGCTGGATACGCGCGTCCTCGGCGTCGTCGGGGACGTCGTCGGTGCCCGAGATCTGCCAGAGGCGGTAGGACAGGGCCAGCAGGAAGCCGATGGTCGCGAGCGAGATGACGATGGCGGTCAGCACCATGGCCTGCGGCAGGGGGTCGCTCATCGCGGCGGGGTCCTCGCCGACGAACGGTGCGCGCCCGGCGCGGCCGCTGATGACGAGGTAGAGCACGGCGATGCCGTTGCCGATGAGCACCATGCCGAGCAGGACCCGGACGAGGCTGCGGTCGAGGGCGAGTGCCGTGCCGGCGGCGACGAGGCCGACGGTGACGAGGACGAGCGTGATGTTGGGCTGCAGGGTCGACTCGATGAGGCTTGGCGAGATGGTCGTCATGAGCGGACCGCCCCCTCCTGCTCGCCCGCGGCGTCGGCCTCATCGGCCTCATCGGCCTCGTCGGCCTCCTCCTCGGCGATCTGCCGGTCGATGCCGGTGCCGAGACTGCGGACGATGTCGAGCATCATGCCGACGACGATGAGGTAGACGCCGATGTCGAAGACGAGTGAGGTCACGAGGTGCACGTCGCCCCACGGAGGGAGCGTGAAGTCGATGGCCGTCGTCTCGAGGATCGTCCCGCCGAACGCGAGCGGGGCCAGGGCCGAGCCGACCGCGACGAGCAGGCCCAGGCCGACGAGCAGCCCGGCGTCGAAGGGGGCCGCCTCGTCGAGCTCGTAGCGGCCGCCGGCGAGGTAGCGCACGACGAGGGCGAGGCCCGCGACGAGTCCTCCGGCGAAGCCACCGCCGGGCTGGTTGTGGCCGGCGAAGAGGAGGAAGAGCGAGGCGGCGAGCATGATGTGGAAGACGAGCCGCGTCACGACCTCGAAGATGACCGAGCGCTTCTCCTTGCGCATCGTCCGGCCCCCGTGCAGCCACGTGCCGCGGGCGGCGTTGCTCGACGGCAGCGACTTGGACGTCGCGCGCGAGAGCCTCGTGTTGCGGGTGCGGACGAAGATGAGGCTCGCGATGCCGGTCGCGGCGGCCACGAGCACCGACACCTCGCCCAGGGTGTCCCAGGCGCGGATGTCGACGAGCGTCACGTTGACGATGTTCTTGCCGTGACCGAACGCGTAGGCCTCCGTGGGGAACCCGGCCGACACCGGCTCGGCGGTGCGGCCCCCGGAGGCGACGAGGGCGATGGCGCCGACGGACGCGCCGACGGCCACGCCGAGCGCGATGCGCCACGTGCGCGAGGGCGAGTGGGGGTGGCGGGTGAACTTCGTGGGCAGGCGGCGCAGCGCGAGGACGAAGACGACGAGCGACACCGTCTCGACGAGCATCTGCGTGATCGCGAGGTCGGGCGCCCCGTGGAGGATGAAGAGCAGCGAGACGCCGTAGCCCGTGGCACCCACGAGCATGACCGCCGTGAGTCGCCGCCGGGTCACGAGCACGAGCACGGCGGCCGCGACGACGACGACCCCGACGACGGCCTGCCCGGGGTTGTCCCAGAGCCGCACGTCGGGGATCGTGCCGCGGGTCACCGCCGCGAGCCCCGGCAGGGCGACGAAGACGATGAGGATGCCGGCGAGGTAGATCGGGAGCGAGCCGCGCTGCGTCACGGCGGTCGTCTCGACGGCGCCGCGGTCGACCCACCGCAGCGTCCGGGCGAAGCCGCGCTCGCCGTCGACGACCGACGGCACGCCGGACTGCACCCTCGCGACGAGGTCGCGCTGGGCGAAGAGGACGAGCCCGACGGCCACGGACACGAACGAGAGCATCAACGGCACGGTGACGCCGTGCCACAGCGCGAGCGACTGGGGCTCGGCCCCGACGGGGAAGCCCGCGGCATACGGAAGCAGCCACGGGGACTCGAGGGGCGAGAGCAGGCCGACGAGCAGGCACGCCACGCCGAGGAGCACGGGCGCGAGCACGAACCCGGGGTGCGCGGCCTTGACCGGGGTCGGGGCCACTCCGGGCTTGGTGGCGAACGTGCCCCAGAGGAAGCGCGCCGTGTAGGCCACCGTCAGGGCCGAGCCCGCGACGACGGCGACGATCGCCATCCAGCTCCACGGAGCGGGCAGCGGGGCGGAGGTCTGGACGTCCTCCCACAGCGACTCGAGCGCGCTCTCCTTGGACACGAAGCCCGCGAGCGGCACGATCCCGGCCATGGAGAGCCCGGCGAGCGTCGCCGGCACGGCGACGGGGAGCAGCCGCCGGCCCACGCCGGACAGCTCGCGCAGGTCGCGGGTACCGGTGCACTTGTCGACGACCCCGACGGTGAGGAAGAGCGTCGACTTGAAGAGCGCGTGCGCGATGACGAGGGCCAGCGCCGAGAGCGCCGACGCCTTGGTGCCGAGGCCGGCGATGGCGACGATGAAGCCGAGCTGGCTCACGGTGCCGTAGGCGAGGAGCAGCTTGATGTCGTGCTGGCGCAGGGCCCGCCAGCCGCCGACGAGCATCGTGAAGAGGCCGAGGCCCACGGTCAGTGCGTGCCAGGCCGGCGCTCCCGCGAAGGCCGGGGCGAGCAGCGCCACGAGGTAGATGCCGGCCTTGACCATCGCGGCCGCGTGGAGGTAGGCGCTGACCGGTGTCGGCGCCGCCATGGCGCCGGGCAGCCAGAAGTGGAAGGGCACGAGCGCCGACTTCGACAGGGCCCCCACGAGCAGCAGCACCACGGCGGTGACGGTCAGCGCGTCGAGCGGCGGCGGGTCGGCGAGCAGGGCGGAGATCGAGTAGGTGTGGTGGACCCCGAGGGTGATGATGCCGACGAGCATCGCCAGGCCGCCGAACGTCGTGACGATGAGCGCCTGCATCGCCGCGCGGCGGTTCGTCGAGCTCGCCGGGTTGTGGCCGATGAGCAGGTAGGAGAAGACCGTCGTCAGCTCCCAGAAGACGTAGAGCACGAGGAGGTTGTCGGTGAGGACGAGGCCGAGCATGGCGCCGGCGAACGCCGTGAACACCGACGTGAAGCGCCACAGCGTCGGGTCGCGGTCGGTGAAGTACCACGTGCAGTAGAGCAGGACGAGGGCGCCGACGCCGGTGACGAGCAGGCCGAGCACCCACGAGAGCGTCGTGACGCGGAAGTCGAGGTCGATCCCCAGCCCCGGGACCCACGAGATCCGTTGTGTCGGAAGGTTGCCCGCGCGGACGTCGCTCGACACGGACACGAGCCAGACGAACGACGCGGCGGGTGCGAGCGCGAGGACGGGGAAGGCCTTCGTGCGCAGGACCTTCGCGAGCCACGGCGCGAGGGCGGCAGCGAGCAGGTGCAGGAGCAACAGTTGCGCCACGGCGGCCCCTCGGTCGTCGGGTGTGTCGAGCTCGGTCCAGGTCTCAGTCGGTCGTGACCCCAATCCTAGGTGCAGCGAAGAGCCCCGCCGACCACTGGTCGGCGGGGCTCTCCCTCGTCAGCGGCGGATCCGGATCGCTCCGGTCCGTGTCGCCGTGTCGTTGCGGTCGTGCCGTCCGGTCACTTCGGGGCGACGAGGACGTTGAGCGAGTTGCCCTGCTTGGAGCTGCCGACGACGCGGATCGTCGTGCCCGTCTTGGGCACGTCGACGCTGTACCAGCCGGGCTGGTAGCGGCCCGGGTGCGATCCCGTCGCGCCGTGGGCGTCGGAGTTGAACCACCACGTCTTCGTGTCGTCGAAGACCGGCTGGGCCGGCTTCGAGGCGACCGTACCGGCGACGCCGGTGGCGGGGTTGTGCAGCGTGATGGCGTCGGTCCTCTCGAGCCCGAAGGTCGAGTCGTAGGACAGGATCCGGTTGCGCATCAACGTGTTGTCCGCCCAGTGCGTGAACTCCGGGTGGGCGTCGACGGGCAGGACCAGGCCGGAGCCGGGGTGTTCGCCGACGTTGTTGTCGTTCTGGGAGGAGTCCCAGTAGTTGATGAGCAGACCGTTCTGGTACGGGTAGCTCTCGACCCAGTCCGGCTTCGCCGGGAAACCGAAGTTGTACGCGGTCCTGAGCGAGGTGTCGTACCCGTCGTACTGGCGGTTCTCGGCGATGTACGCGTTGAAGAACGCGCGCTCGACCGAGCCCTCGGTGGCCCGGAAGCCACTGCCGTCAGCCGGCGAGTAGGTCCAGCCGGTGTCGGTCTCGGCGCCGTCGAGCGGCTGACCCGTGATCGCGATCGCGTCGACCTGGAAGCCCGGCGGCGGGAAGTCCACCCCGGGCTGCCCGACCTGGGCGCCGTCGGCCTTGTAGCGGAACTGGAGCAGCACCGTCTTGCCGGCCCACGCGGACAGGTTCGCGGTCAGGGGGCTCCACGTCGCCTTGACGCCGGTGATGCCCTGGCCGAGGTTGTTGCCGTTGGGGTCCGTCGTGCGCGAGAGGTTCGTCGCGACGTTGGTCCAGGTGGCGCCGTTGTCGGCCGAGACCCGGAGGTAGGTGTAGTCCCAGTCCTCCTCGATGTTGTAGCGGGCCTGGGCTGCGAGCCCGACCGTGCCGGCCGGCAGGGTCACCGACTTCGTCATCGTCGTGTCGAGGTCGTCGGCGGCGCCGCTGTAGTACATCTTCGAGCCCTCGAACGGGTCGCCCAGCTCAAGGGGCACCATCTTGTCGGGCAGGACGGTGAAGAGGGCCTGGGCCTGCTTCGTCGCCGGCACGTTGGAGCCGATGGTGTGCGAGGAGCGCTTGCCGGCGTAGGCGACGTCGTAGAACGGTCCCTGCTTGCCCTGCGGCTGGAGCCAGCCGAGCTGGAAGAGCTCGAAGGCGCCGAGGTCGGTCGGGTTGTCACCGATGCCGTCCGGGCCGCCGTCGCCGATGTTGGCGCCGGAGCTCATGAGCGTCCAGAAGGCCGTGTTGTTCTCGGCGCCACCGGTGTTGCCGGAGGTGTCGTAGAGGTCCGGCAGGCCGAGGTCGTGGCCGAACTCGTGGGCGAAGACGCCGAGGCCGCCGTTCTCCGGCTGCATCGTGTAGTCACCGACCCAGATGCCCGTCGGGTTGTTGGGCACGAGGGCGCTCGAGACGAGACCGGTGTTGCTGCCGACGTTGACGCCGGCGCCGAGGGGCCCGCCGCCCTGGACGGCCGCGAAGGAGCGGTGGCTCCAGATCGCGTCGGTGCCCTGGTTGGGGTCGCCCGCGGCCTCGTCGCCACCCGCGTGGACGATCTGGAAGTGGTCGATGACGCCGTCGGGCTCGTTGAAGTTGCCGTCGCCGTCGATGTCGTAGCGGTCCTGCTGGTCGAAGGTCTTGAGGTACGCCTGGATGTCGGCCATCTTCTTGCCGGCGTCCAGCTGGCTCTTGACCCAGACCGCGAGGGCGTCACGGACGAGCGCCGTCGACGTGTTGCAGACGATGCTGCCGCAGTAGTTGCGGCCGTACAGCGCCTCGTTGAAGGGGACCTTGACCCACTCGGTCACGTCGCCCTCGACGGAGTAGCGACCGGAGGACTGGCGCTCGTAGTACTTCGCCATCCGGTTGAAGTACATGTCCTGGTAGTGCGCCCGGTTGTAGTCGGTCTGCCACAGGGTCGAGTTGTCGACGGCGCGGTTGGGGGCCGGGATCTCGTTGTGGCGCGGGCCGGTCACGTCGGTCGCGCTGCCGTCCGGCGGCGGTCCCTGGAAGATCGGGTTGGGGTACTGCTGGTCACCGAACTCGACGATGACCACGAAGATCTTGTCGGTGCCCTCGCGCTCGAGCTGGACGTACTGTCCCTTGCCGAGCTTGGCCACCTTGCCCTGGGCACTGGGGTCGCCCTTGAGCCGCTTCTCGAGCGCCTTCTGGCGCAGGGCGTCCTGCTTGACCGCCAGTGGCGAGCGCAGGTTGTCGTTGCGGGCCTTGCCCGATGCCGCGTTGTCGGCCTTGGTCTTGCCGACGCTGGGAGCCGCCTGCACCGGAGACGCCGCGACGGCGCCGGTGACGAGAGCTCCCGAGGCGAGCAGGCCGATGAGCCTGCGACGCCCGGAGTGCAGTGATTGCCTCACGAGGACCGTCCCTAGAAGTGTGAGTTTCCTGTGGGATGTCGTGCCCGCCGCTGTTCTTCCGCTTCGCCCCCGAAGCGCGACCTTCGCAGTCAAGACCGCCGCGAGGGGATGTGGCCGATTCGAGCCATCGTCGTTACCAATTCGAGATATTGAGACGTGGCCCGTTCGTCCGGTCGACACGTGTTTGTCCGCGTCTGCGCCCGGTTGTGCCCCTTGGCGCCTGCCGTCGGAGCGCCCCAGGGAGGGGCGTCAGAAGGTGACGAAGGTGTCGCGGGCGAGGAAGAAGCCGTGCCGGGTCGCCGTGTCGACGCACGTCACGCCGAACTCCTCGCTGAGACACGCGACGGGGTCCTCCGACCCGGTCCGTGAGCCGTAGCCGAGCTTCGGCTCGTCGCCCTCGCGGATCGAGTCCGAGCTGCAGACGGGGAAGGCGCCGGACTCGTCGAGCTCGATGCGGCCGATGTCCGGCGGGCCGTCGGGTGGGCAGATGGAGGGGAGCGGGGGGTCGATGCGGCCCTGCCCCACCTCACAGGCCGCCATGGGCCGTGGGGACCCGCCGAGGTTGCACACGATGTTGCCCGACGGGCTCTCGAAGCGGTCGGTCACCCGTGGAGCGGGCCGCGCGGCGTCGATGCGAGCCTTCGCCTCGGCGTACGAGTGCGGGGCGCCCCGTTGACGGCCCGCCGAGAGAGAGGTGGGGACGCCGCTCGGTGAGGCCTGCGGCTCGACCGTGCCCGGCGGGGTCGAGGTCGCCGCCGGCGTGGTGGCCGGTGCGGTGCCCGGGGCGTCGACGGTCACGGTGACGGTGCGTCGGGGAGACGGGATGTCGGTGGCCCCGCACGAGGCGAGCAGGGACACCACGGCGAGGGCAGCCAGCACGACGACGGTGCCACCCGGCATACCTGCTCGGCGACGGCGCAGCGAGGACATGGCTCGGGAGTCTGGCACGGATCGGCGCCCCGGGTCAGGTCGGAGCCCGCAGGGTGACCTACCCTTGGGAGGTGTTCCGGCGCCTGCTCACCCCTCGCTGGGTCGGCATGCTCGCCGCCCTCGCCGTCGTCGTCGCCGCGTGCGTCCTGCTCGGCCTGTGGCAGCTCGGCGTGGCCCGCGACTCCGGCCGCAAGGACGCCGTGGCCGCCGCCTCGACGCTCGAGCGGGCGCCGCTCCAGCAGGTCACCGCGCCGCACAGCGACTTCAAGGGCGACTACTCCAACCGCGCCGTCACCGTCACGGGGACGTATGCCGCGGAGCGCAGCCTGCTCGTCGTCGACCGTCGGCTGGACGGCCGGGTCGGGTCGTGGGTCGTGACGCCGCTCGAGACCGCGGGCGGCACCGTCCCGGTGCTGCGCGGTTTCGTCGCCGGCACGCCGGCGTCCGTGCCCGAGCCGCCGACCGGCGTCGTCACCGTGAGCGGCACGCTGGGACCGGGTGAGTCGCCCCGTGACGGCGCCCCGCTGCCCGCCCCGCAGGTGCGCTCGGTCGATCTCGCCTCCCTCGTCAACGAGTGGCCCGGTGACCTCTACAACGTCGTCGTGCTGGCGTCGGCCGAGTCCGCCGGGCCCACCGTCGGCAGCCCGATCGCGGCTGCCGACCTGACCCGCGTCCCGCCGCCCACGCTCGATGCCCCCCTCAACCTGCGCAACGCCGCCTACGCGGTCCAGTGGTGGGTCTTCGGGATCTTCGCGATCTGGATGTGGTGGAAGATGTTCCGAGCAGAGCAGCAGGCGGACGAGCCCGTCGCTGCACCGAGAGAAGGCGTCACGACGTGAGCACGTATCCCCAGACCCTGGCCAAGCCGCAGCAGATCCGGTCGGCGCTGTCGATCTACCGGGTCCTCGCGACGATCGCCGGCATCGCCTTGTTCGTGCTCATCCTCGAGATGGTCATGAAGTACGTCTTCGACCAGACCAACGTCCTGACCGAGTACTGGAGCCCGATCCACGGGATCATCTACATGGCGTATGCCGCGTCCGTCGCCAACCTGGGCCTCAAGGCCGCGTGGGGCCCGGTCCGCATCGTCAAGAACCTCCTCGCCGGCTTCGTGCCCGTCGTCCCGTGGATCGCCGAGCGGCGCAACACCGTCCAGACCGAGGCGCTGCTCTCACGGGCCTACGTCGCGGGCGACGGGACGTCGTCGGGGGAGGCCCCGCAGGGCCGATAGGCTTGGCGCGTGACCGACGCTGAGCCGAACGAGCCCACCGAGCCGACCGACCTGCAGAGCCACCCCGTCCTCGTCGTCGACTTCGGCGCCCAGTACGCCCAGCTGATCGCCCGGCGCGTGCGTGAGGCCCAGGTCTACAGCGAGGTCGTGCCCCACTCCATGGCGGTGGCCGACCTGCTCGCCAAGGAGCCGGCCGCGATCATCCTGTCCGGTGGGCCGAGCTCGGTCTACGAGGACGGCGCCCCACGCCTCGACCCGGCCCTGCTCGAGGCCGGTGTCCCCGTCTTCGGCATGTGCTACGGCTTCCAGTCGATGGCGCAGGCCCTCGGCGGCACCGTGGCCCGCACCGGCGCCCGCGAGTACGGCAAGACCCACGCAGCCATCAGTGACGTCGGGTCGACGCTCTTCGACGGCCAGCCGCCGAGCCAGACCGTCTGGATGTCGCACGGCGACTCCGTCAGCGCGGCACCCGAGGGCTTCGCCGTCACGGCGACGACCGCGGGCACGCCCGTCGCCGCCTTCGAGGACGACGCCCGACGCCTCTACGGCGTCCAGTGGCACCCCGAGGTGCTCCACTCCGAGCAGGGCCAGCGGGTCCTCGAGAACTTCCTCTGGAAGGGCGCGGGCATCGCGCCCGACTGGACGCCCGGCCACGTCGTCGACGACCTCGTGACGACGATCCGTGAGCAGGTGGGCGAGGACCGCGTCCTCTGCGCCCTGTCCGGCGGCGTCGACTCGTCCGTCGCGGCGGCCTTGGTGCAGAAGGCGGTCGGTGACCAGCTGACCTGCGTCTTCGTCGACCACGGCCTGCTCCGCGAGGGCGAGGCCGAGCAGGTCGAGGAGGACTTCGTGCAGGCGACGGGGGTCGACCTCGTCGTCGTCGACGCCCGTGAGCGCTTCCTCGAGGCGCTCGCCGGGGTCACCGACCCCGAGACGAAGCGCAAGATCATCGGCGAGCAGTTCATCCGCGTCTTCGAGCAGGCCGCGCGCGACGTCGTCCACGACCGCGGCGACGAGGAGCACCCCGTCAAGTGGCTCGTCCAGGGCACGCTCTACCCCGACGTCGTCGAGTCCGGGGGCGGCGAGGGAGCCGCCAACATCAAGAGCCACCACAACGTCGGCGGACTGCCCGACGACCTCCAGTTCTCGCTCATCGAGCCGCTGCGCACCCTCTTCAAGGACGAGGTGCGCCAGGTCGGTCTCGAGCTCGGCGTGCCCGAGGTCATCGTGTGGCGACAGCCGTTCCCCGGCCCGGGTCTCGGCATCCGGATCATCGGAGCCGTTGACGCCGAGCGCCTCGCGATCCTGCGCCGCGCCGACGCCATCGCCCGCGAGGAGCTGACGAGGGCCGGCCTCGACCGCGACATCTGGCAGTGCCCCGTCGTGCTCCTCGCCGACGTCCGCTCGGTCGGCGTCCAGGGCGACGGCCGCACCTATGGCCACCCGGTCGTGCTGCGCCCCGTCGCGTCGGAGGACGCCATGACGGCCGACTGGGCCCGGGTGCCCTTCGACGTGCTCGCGACGATCTCGACGCGCATCACCAACGAGGTCGAAGAGGTCAACCGCGTCGTCCTCGACGTCACGAGCAAGCCGCCGGGCACCATCGAGTGGGAGTGACCTCCACCGACTGACTCTCCGGCCCGTCGAGAGATGGCGTATGCCGTGGGCCCGGCAACACGGCATACGCCCCCGCGGGTGGTGGGTGTCGTCAGCGGCCGGTGGCGGCGATGTAGGTGCCGGCGTTGCCCAGCGGGTTGAGCAGGACGACCGGGGCCAGGCACCGCTCCGGCAGGGTCACGTGCGTGTCGATGACGGCGTCGCCCGACGTGCTGAAGGGCACCGGCGACGTCATGCGCAGGTCCCTGCCGTTGCACACGACGGTGGCCGACAGGGTGGCCAGGGGGTTGTCGCCCCGCGTCGGGATGACGAGTCCCTCGACCTCCACCGAGAGGTCGCCGTTCGCGCGCAGGCGGGCCGTGCCCTCGGAGATGACCCAGGGAGCGCCGCCCCGGACCAGGCCGAAGAGCGGCGGGTCGGCGAGCTGGCTCCCCTGGATCGGGGCGCGGAGGATGTCGCTCCGCGGGACCCCGCCGGCGTCGGCCGAGGCGCTCGTGGAGGCGGC
This sequence comes from Terrabacter sp. LjRoot27, assembly GCF_964254175.1. Classification (NCBI taxonomy): domain Bacteria; kingdom Bacillati; phylum Actinomycetota; class Actinomycetes; order Micrococcales; family Intrasporangiaceae; genus Terrabacter; species Terrabacter sp. LjRoot27. Next base: position 3,314,732 of record NZ_CAXUSS020000001.1, on the reverse strand, counting down.
GAGGGCGGAGACGCCGATGACGGCACCGGCGAGGAAGGCTGCGGTGCGGGAGATCGCGTGCATGTCGTGCTCCTGAGGGTCGAGGGCGGGGGAGGTGACCCCCTTGCGAGGACGACGACGCGAGGGTTGGCGGTTCACCGGGCGCCCGGTCCGCCGGGATGAGGCTCTGGGCGGAGCGGCACGTGGCGAGGCGGGTCCGGTGGGCGGAGCGGGGTCCGGGCCGGCGCCCGGGTCCAACTAGGGTGGAGATCATGTGCGGAATCGCCGGACACCTTGGTGTCCACGCCGACGAGGCCCAGCTCGACCGACTGCTCGACCGACTGCTCGCGACGCATCCGGGCTCGGGCGAGGCGGCGACCGCACGGGACGGCGACGCCGGTCTCGGGGTGCGTGACGCACGCCCGGCCCAGGCGTCTGCGGACGACGGCGTCGAGGGCGTCGCCCGGCTCGCGGTGGCCCCCGGTGGGCGCTTCACGCTCGCCCTCGACGGCGAGCTCTACAACCGCGCCGAGCTGCGCGCCGACCTCGAGACCCTCGGGCACGACTTCGGCGTGGGCAGCGACGCCGAGGTCGTCCTCGCCGCGTTCACCGAGTGGGGCACCGACGGCCTCGACCGGCTCGACGGCGCCTTCGCGCTCGCGGTCTGGGACCGTGACACGCGGCGGATGACGGTGGCGCGTGACCACTTCGGCGTGCGTCCGCTCTACCTCGCCCGGGCCGGTGACGGCTGGCTCGTCGCCAGCGAGATCCGCGGCATCCTCGACAGCGGTCTGCACGAGCGCCGCCCCGACGACCGCACGATCTACCGCTACCTGCGCTTCCGCGTCCACGACGACGGCACGTCCACCTTCTTCGCCGGCATCGAGCGCGTCGGTGCGGGCGAGGTCGTCACCCTCGGCGCCGACCTGCCGGGCGGGCTGGAGCGTCGTCCCTACACGCGGCTGCGCGAGGAGCTCGCGGCCCTCGGGAGCGCTCCCCGGGCCTACTCCCCGGCGGTCGCCGCCGAGTTCCGCACGCTCCTCACCGCGGCCGTGCGGCGCCGCGCGACCTCGTCGGGCCGCGTCGGCACGGCCCTGTCCGGTGGCCTCGACTCCGCCGCCATCGCGGCGCTGCTCGACGTCGTCGAGCACGAGCCGGGTCGGTCGGCCGCCGACGGCGTGCAGGACACGTGGTCCGCGATCTACCCCGGCTCGCGCAACGACGAGCGCGAGCACATCGACGCCGTCGTCGCGGCGCTCGGCGAGCGGGTGCGGGAGCACCGCGTCGAGCCGACGCCGACGGAGTTCAAGCAGGACCTCCGCGACCTCGTGCGCACCCAGGAGGAGCCGCTCGTCTCGACCGGTGCGTACACGCAGTACCGCGTCCTGCGTGCGGCGTCCGAGCGCGACAGCGTCGTCCTCGACGGCCACGGCGGCGACGAGACCCTCGCGGGCTTCGGTCCGCACCACCTGATCCACCTGCGCGAGCTGCGCCACCGCAGCGCGCTGAGCGCCGCTTCCGAGCTCGGGCGCTCGCTCGACGTGCTCTACCGCCGCGGCCGTCCGCTCATCGGCGACCGGCTGCACGGTCGCAAGGACGTGCCAGTGGCCTCGCTGCTCGACGCGGACTTCGCGCGCGCCCACGCCGCCGAGGGCTACGACGTCGAGAAGGCCGACCTGCGGGCCCGCCTCGTCGACGACGTCTTCGCGGGCTCGCTGCCGGCCCGACTGCGCTACACCGACAAGAACGCCCGCCGCTTCGGCGTCGCCGTGCGGATGCCCTTCGTCGACCGCGACCTCGTGCGCTTCGTCTTCGGGCTGGCCGACGACGCGCTCGTCAAGGACGGCGTCGGCAAGCGCGTGCTCCGCGACGCCATGCGCGGGCTGCTCCCCGCCTCCGTCGTCGACCGCCGCGACAAGGTGGGCGCGACGACCCCGCAGGGGGAGTGGTTCATGCGTCTCAAGAACCACATCTACGGGGAGTTCCTCTCCGAGTCGTTCGCGAACCGGCCCTACTTCGACCAGACGGCCGTGCTGCACGCCTTCGAGGGCTGGATCAAGGGCACGAACTCGATCGACTCGATGACGGTCTGGCGGATGCTCAACCTCGAGCTGTGGCTCCAGGAGTTCTTCGACGAGCGCGAGCCGGAGGACGCCGGGCAGGCCGAGCACGTCAAGACCGACTACGAGCCGAACGCCCGCAAGCAGCTCGACCTCGTGACCGCAGACGGCACCGCGGTCCGTCGCTACCCGCTGCGCACCGACCTCTACGCCCGCGAGGACGACCTCGAGGCCAGGACGCTCGGCTACATCGAGCGCTTCTTCGCCGGTCTCCCCGACGCCGGTCCGGAGCACGCAGCCGCGACGAGCGGCCGCTGGTACTTCTTCATCTCGGAGAAGGTCGTCGCCATCACCCAGGGCCGCTCGTACTTCATCTGGGACATCAAGGTCGGTCGTCCGGCCCGGCTGCTCAGCCGCTACGTCACGCGCACGCCGGCCGGGATCGGCCTCGGCTCGCCCTTCACCATGCAGCTCGCCATCGAGGAGGCCGGTCTGCCACGGGTGCTCTTCGCCTCGGCGGGCGGTGCCGTCGGCAAGGTGCTCGGGAAGCGGGGACTCTTCTACGACCTCGTCGGCGGCGACATCCGCGCCATCGACGGGCCCACCGAGTACTCCGTCTACCCGGCCAACGTGTCGGCGAAGCTCGGTCCCAAGGACCCCGACGACGTGGCCGCGCACCTGTCCGCCGCCATCCGCGCGCGGGTGCCCGAGGCGTACCGCGAGTCGTTCGGTGGCACGGTCGTCATGGACGCCAACGACATCGGTCGCAACGTCCTCGGCAAGGATGCGCCGGGACCCAAGGAGCGCTACGAGCTGATGTTCGCCGACAACCCGCTGGGCCAGGGGTCCGAGCAGACGCCGATGGCGATCGTCTTCGAGACGCCTTCTGCCTGAAGGCTTTTCACGCGTATGCCGTCCGGTGCGGTGACGTGCCGCGCGTCAGCTCGCGATGAGCGAGTCGCGCACCTGCTTGCGCAGGACCTTGCCGATCTGTGAGCGGGGCAGCTCGTCGACGACCACGACGCGGCGCGGCACCTTGTAGGCGGCGAGGTCTGCCCGGCAGTGGGCGCGCACGTCCTCGGGGACGAGCTCGACGCCCGGCTCGGTCGTCACGGCCGCCACGACGTCCTCGCTGCCGTCGGGCTTCGGCAGGCCGACGACCGCGGCATCGGTGATGCCCGGGACGGTGCGCAGCACGGCCTCGACCTCCGACGGCATGACGTTGAAGCCGCCGGTGATGATGATCTCCTTGATGCGGTCGACGATCGAGACGAAGCCGTCGGCGTCGACGACGACGATGTCGCCCGTGCGGAACCATCCGCCGTCGAGCAGCGCCGCAGCGCTCTCCTCGGGACGGCCCCAGTAGCCGCCGAAGACCTGCGGGCCCCGGATGAGCAGCTCGCCGCGCTCGCCCGGCTCGCGGTCCCGGGTCGGGTCGTCGGGGTCGACGACGCGGATGTCGGTGCTCGGGAAGGGCACCCCCACGGCGCCCGGCCGGCGGTCGCTGCCGATGGGGTTGCCGATCGCGACGGGTGAGGTCTCGGTGAGGCCGTAGCCCTCCACGAGCAGCCCGCCGGTCACCTCCTCCCAGAGCTCGAGCGTCTCGCGCGGCAGCGCCATGGCACCGGAGATCGCGAAACGCGTTGCCGTCAGGTCGATCCCGCGCTCCCGGGCGGCGGTGGCGAGGCGCTCGTAGATCGGTGGCACGGCGGGCAGGAACGTCGGTGGGTGCTTCTTCGCGGCCGCGAGCACGAGGTCGACGTCGAACCGGGGGAAGAGCACCAGCCGGGCTCCCATGCTCATCGCGAACGTCAGGCACAGGGTGAGCCCGTAGGCGTGGAACATCGGCAGCACGGCGTAGACGACCTCCTGTCCCGGCGTCAGGCCGGGCACCCAGGCACGTCCCTGCGCCGCGTTGGCCATGAGGTTGCGGTGGCTCAGCATGGCGCCCTTGGGGACGCCGGTCGTGCCGCTCGTGTACTGGATCGCGGCGAGGTCGTCGACGGACGGGCCGGGGGTCGACGGGTCGAGCGGGCCGTGGCCGAGGAGGTCGGACCAGGGGGTCGTGCCCGGCGCGGGTCCCGTGAGCTGCGCACGCAGCGCCCGGGCCCGGGCGACCGGCAGCCGCAGGGCGACGCGCTTCGTCCAGGGCATCGACGCGGTGATGTCGACGGCGACGACGTGCTCGACGCCGGCCAGTGCGGTGACGGCCGTGGCCATGCGGTCCCAGGCGATCGCGACCGACGCACCGTGGTCGCCGAACTGGTGGGCCATCTCGGTCGGGGTGTAGAGCGGGTTGTGCTCGACGACGACGGCACCGAGCCGGAGCACCGCGTAGAACGCGACGATGTGCTCGGGGCAGTTCGGCAGCGCGAGCGCCACCCGGTCGCCTGCCCGCACCCCGAGCCGCCGAAGGCCCTCGGCCGCGAGGTCGACCCGCCGCCCGAGCTCGGCGTAGGCCATCTCGGCGCCGAAGAACTCGAGCGCCGGACGGTCGCCGTAGGTCGCCACGGCCTCCGCCAGCAGGTCGACGAGCGAGGAGTCGGGTGGGTCGATCTCGGCCGGGACTCCCTTGGCGTAGTGGGCCACCCACGTGTGCTCCAGTCCCGCCGTCATCCGAGCCTCCGCTCCGGTGGTGCTGCCGCCCAGTGCGGCACGAACAGTATGGCGTCGGTGCGGGGTCCGGGGCCGACGGTCGTCCCGGAGCACACGGCATACGCCGTCCGTCGGCTCAGGGCGCCCGCCCGGTCAGCCGGGGGCACGGTGGCGACCGCCGCGTCGGGTGGGTGTGGTCACGAGGGGGCCGGCTGGGACGAGCGCGAAGGCGCCCTCCTCCTCCTGGCTGTTGTGCAGTCGGCACACGGCGTAGAGGCCGTAGAGCAGCCGGCGCAGCTCGGTGACGTCCTCGGGCGCGACGGAGCCGGGCTCGATCCCGTCGAGCAGGCGACGCAGCCGCGAGACCTGCTGCTCGATCTCGGCATGGGTCCGGCGCATGGTCGTCGTGGCCGGCCCGCCGAGCGCCCGGGCGACGAGGGGCATGAGCTCGGCCTCGTCGGCACGCTCGTGGGGGAGGAGCTCGACCTCGAGCCGGGCGAGGAGCGCTCGGACGGGAGCGAGGTCGCAGTCGCGGGTGTGCAGCCCGTCGGCGACGGCACGGACCTGCTCGACGGCGGCGATGGCGACGTCGTGCCCCTCGCGCAGGCGACGGGCCGTGGCGACGTCCTCGGCGGACATGGGGATGGTGTGCAGCCGGGTCGGGAGCAGGGCACGCAGGGCGATGCCGATCGCGAGCACGTCGATGCCCTCCTGCAGCACGGCGCCCGCCGCCGGTGGCAGCAGCCCGGCCGCAGCAGCGACCATCGCCACGAGGGAGAGGCCCATCCCGACGACGACCGCCTCGAGCGCGACGCGACGGGAGCGACGGGCGATGAGGATCGCGTCGGCGACGGCGTCCACCCGGTCGACCGTGAGCACGACGTCGGCCGCCTCGGACGACGCCGTTGCACCTCGCGCGGCCAGGGCGACCCCGACCCCGGCGGCCGCGAGGGCAGGAGCGTCGTTGACGCCGTCGCCGACCATGATGGTGTGCGCTGCCGCCGACTCGTCGCGGATCGCGGCGAGCTTGTCGGCGGGGTCGCGGTCGGCGAGGACGGCGTAGACGCCGACGATCCGGCCGACCGTCTCGGCGATGTCGGCACGGTCACCGGTGAGCAGGACGGTCCGGCGGATCCCGACCTCGCGCAGCGCCGACACCATGCGTGGCGCGTCCGCGCGCACGGGGTCCTCGAGCAGGAACGCGCCGGCCGGCGCGCCGTCGACGGCGACGAAGACCGTGAGGCACCCGTCGAGCGCGGCGCGGCGGCGCACCTGTCGCAGCCAGGCCGGGTCGTCGGCGCCGACGATCCACCGAGCCTTGCCGAGGCGGACCCCGGTGTCGCCGACGCGGCCCTCGAGGCCGTAGCCGTGCACCTCGTGGACGTCCGTCGGGAGCACGAGGTCGAGGCTGCGGGCGCGAGCGGCCCCGACGAGGGCGCTCGCGAGCGGGTGGGGTGACACCTGGTCGAGCGAGGCAGCGAGACGCAGCACGTCCGCTGCGGGTGGGGCGCCCGGGGCGACGACGACGGACGCCAGCTCCGGCCGACCGTGGGTGAGCGTCCCGGTCTTGTCGAAGAGCACGACCTCGCCGGCCGCGAGGGCCTCGAGGGCCGCGCCGCCCTTGACGACGACGCCGATCCGCGACGCCCGCGACAGGCCCGACATGATCGCCACCGGGGCCGCGAGCAGCAGCGGGCACGGGGTCGCGACGACGAGCACGGCGACGGCCCGCAGCGGCGACCCGGTCAGGGCCCAGGCGGCGCCGGCGAGCCCCAGCGTCAGCGGGACGAAGAGCGCTGCGAAGCGGTCGGCCGTCCGGACGAACGGGGCCGACGTCGCCTGTGCCTGCTCGACGAGCCGGACGACGTTGGCATAGGTCGACTCCGACGCCGAGGAGGTGGCCACGACGTCGACCGGCGGCCCGACGTTGACGACCCCGCTGCGGACGTCGTCGCCGTTCGGGCGCTCGACGGGCATCGGCTCGCCCGTCAGGGCCGACTCGTCGAACGTGCCGGCCGCGAGCAGCCGGCCGTCGACCGGCACGACCTCGCCCGTGCCGACGACGAGCACGTCACGCGGGGCCACCTCCTCCACCGGTATGCCGTCCACCCGGCCGCCGGTGCGCCGTCGGGCCGTCCGTGGCGTGCGCTCGACGAGCAGCCGCAGCTCGCGGTCCGCCCGTGCCGCAGCCCGCGCCTCGAGCAGGCGACCGCTCGCGAGCATCAGGGTGACCATGGCGCCGGCGAACTCCTCGCCGACCCACAGCGCCCCCGCCAGTGCCAGGACGGCGATGACGTCGACCGTGGCGCGACGCTCGACGACGGACCGCACCGTCCAGAGGAGCGAGAGCGCGAGGCCCAGCACCGTCGCAGCGACCCACAGGGTGCGGGACAGGTCGTCCCGGCCCGACAGGGCGGCGAGCGCGCCGCCGGTCAGCAGGACGGCGGACGCGACGAAGAAGAACGCCGGGGAGCGGCCGCGCCACCAGGTCACACCTCCATGATCCGCCGCCCGCGAGTGCGTGGACGTCGTTGGGGACCCGCGTCACAACCGTCGAGAGGCCACAATCTGCCGGTGGGCCACCGTCGAGAGGCCGCAATCTGCCGGCGGGCCACCGTCGCGAGGCCACAACTTGCCGGCGGGCCACCGTCGCGAGGCCACAACCTGCCGGTGGGCCACCGTCGAGAGGCCACAACCTGCGTCAGGCGAGCCCGTCGAAGACGTCGCGACGGACCGCGGCCCCCGGCGGCAACGAGCGGTCGACGAACCACTCCCGACCGAAGACGAGGTCGTAGAGCGGGCGGGGGATCCGCAGGAAGGCCGCCAGGGTCCGGTCGGCGCCGCCGTCGGCGCTGGCCTGCGAGGCGTGGGCGCGCATCGAGGCGCGCTTGGCCGCGATGTGGCGACGCACGCTGATCCGGTGGGTGATCTCGCTGCGCGCCGAGAAGGCGCGGTCGAAGCTCGACCGGTCGAACTCGGGCGGGAAGCGGTAGACCTTCGCGGCCAGGTCGATGGCCCGGCAGATGGTGTCGCGCGGGACCGTCGCCTCGAGGACCTTGGGCGTGCCGGCGAGCTCTGCGGCGCGGCTCCCGACGACGTGGACCTGCTTGTGGTCGGGGTGCCCGTAGCCGCCGTTGGGCTCGTAGTGGAGGAGAAGGTCCACTCGCTCCTCGCGGAGGATCGCGGCCAGGCGCTCGGCCGCCTCCTCGACGTCCGCGCGCACGAAGCGCGTCGTGCCCGGCGGGTCGGGCGCCACGTCGGGGCCGAGGCCGCTGTCGGCGTAGCCCAGGTGCTCGACGCGGGCGACGCCGAGGGCGCGCGCGCTCGCGCGCAGCTCGTCCATCCGGGTGGCGGCGAGCGTCCCGTCACCGGTGAAGTCGGTGGAGGCCAGGCCGAGCTCGCCGTCGGTCGCGACGACGACGACGACCCGGTGGCCCTCCGCTGCGGCGCGCGCCATCGTCCCCGAGGTCAGCAGGGCCTCGTCGTCGGGGTGCGCGTGGAAGGCGAGGAGCGTGTGCGGCACAGTCACCCATCTTGGCCCATGGCACAGTGTCTTCCGTGAAGGTGGCGCTCCTGTCCGACTGTTACCTGCCCCGACTGGGCGGGATCGAGGTCCAGACGCATGACCTCGCGCAGCACCTGCAGGCGGCCGGCCACGACGTGGAGGTGTTCACGGCCACCCGTGGGGCCGGCGGGGAGATGCACGGCGCCGTCACGGTTGTCGACGGCGTCCCGGTGCACCGGCTCGCGGCCCGGATGCCGTGGGAGCTGCCGGTCAACCCGTTCGCCCCGGCCGAGCTGCGGCGACGGCTCGTGGCCGGTGGCTTCGACGTGGCCCACGTGCAGACGGGCGTCGTCTCGCCCTTCGCGTGGGACAGCACCCGGGTCACCGTGGGGCTGGGGCTGCCGACCGCGATGACGTGGCACTGCATGCTCGCCGGGATGGCGCCGGTCTTCGACGTGGCCCGCTTCGTCCGGCGGTGGGCGGCGCGAGGGGTCGCGATGTCGGCAGTCTCCGACGTCGCTGCCGAGCCGCTGCGTCGGCTCGTCGGGCCGGGGGCGTCGGTCGGAGTGCTGCCCAACGGCATCGACGTGGCGCGCTGGGCCGCCGGTCCCGTCGCGCGCGAGCCGGGGCCGCTGCGCCTCGTCACCGCGATGCGGCTCGCAGCGCGCAAGCGACCTGCCGCGCTCGTCGAGCTCGTCGCCGAGGCCGAGCGGGTGGCGGGGCCCGGATCCGTGACGCTCACGGTCCTGGGGGAGGGGCCGGACCGGCGCAAGGTGGAGGCCCTCGTGCGCGATCGTGGCCTCGACTGGGTGTCCCTGCCCGGTCGCGTGTCACGCGACGAGCTGCGCGAGCGGTATGCCGCCGCCGACGTCTACCTCTCACCTGCCCGACTCGAGTCGTTCGGGATCGCAGCCCTCGAGGCGCGGACGGTCGGCCTGCCCGTGATCGGTCGATCGGGCTCTGGTGTCGGCGAGTTCGTCACTGACGGCGTGAACGGCCTTGTCGTGTCGAGTGACTCGGAGATGACCAGCGCAATCGCACGGTTGGCCAAGGACCCCCACGAGGTCGCACGGCTGCGTCGGTGGAACGTCGAAAACCCGCCCGATCAGGAGTGGTCGCGCGTCGCTGCGCTCGCCGTGGCGGAGTACGAGCGCGCCGTCGGGCTTGTGCGGCGATGAGGACCAACGTGCCCGGTGGCCTGCGTGTCGTCGCGGTCCGGGCCGACGGCACCCGTGTCGCCGAGGCGCGCCTGGGCCACGGCGAGCACCCGGACGTCGTGCTCGGCGCGGCCGGCTGGCTCGTCGACACGCCGGTCTTCGCGACGGTCGTCGACGACGGGGCGCTCGAGCTCGGCTACCGCGTGCGCGAGCTGGACGGCATACGCCCTCGGGACGGAGTGGTGCCCAGGGACGCCGGGGTCGGCGACGACGAGGTGGGCGAGCCGTACCAGCGGGTCGCGGCCTACGCCGTCGTGACGAGCGGGCGCGGTCTGCTGCTGACGCAGTTCAACAGCCAGACCCACGTGTCCGGCGACTGGGGGCTGCCGGGCGGTGGCCTCGACGACGGCGAGTCGCCCGTCGAGGGCGTGCACCGCGAGGTGTGGGAGGAGACGGGGCAGCGCATCGAGCTCGGCGAGCTGCTCACGGTCCAGTCGCAGCACTGGGTGGGGCGGGCGCCGTCCGGCACGCTCGAGGACTTCCACGCGGTCCGGATCGTCTATGCCGCAACGTGTCCCGAGCCGGCCGAGGTCGTCATCCACGACGTCGGCGGCACGACGTCCGACGCGCGCTGGGTGCCGTTCGACCGGATCGGCGACTACCCGCTGTCGTCGTCGTGGCGGCGCCTGGCCGCCCTGCACGAGCTCGCGGCCCGGCCCGGGTCCTGACGCCCGGAGGGGCCGGCTCGCGCGAAGTACGACGCTCCGTAGGATGTCGGCCATGGACCTCGTCTACAACCTCCTCGTCGCCCTCCACCTGCTCGGCATGGCCGCGGTCGTCGGAGGCTGGATCGCCGTCCGCAGCGGCCGCACCGTCATCGCGCCGATCGTCTGGGGCGCCCGGGCGCAGCTCGTCACGGGCCTGGCCCTCGTCGGCATCGCCTCGGCGATCAAGGACGACGACCACACGGTCAACAACACGAAGATCGCCGTCAAGCTCGTCATCGCGCTCGTCGTGCTCGTCGCCGCCGAGATCGGTGCCGCCCGCGGCCGCAAGGGCCAGGACACCGGCAACCTGCTCGACATCGCCGGCGGTGCGGCGGTCGTCAACGTGCTCGTCGCCGCCCTCTGGTGACCTCGCTCGACGGCCGGGTCGGCGGCTGAGATGCGCTGGAACGCAGGCGTCCTCGCCGGTCTGCTCATCGGTCTCGTGTGGCTCGTCGTGGGGCTGGCGCTCGTCGTCGTCGGTCGTCGGCGACGCCGGGTGTCCCGCGCCGACGGCGCCGGCAACATGGCGGTCATCGGCGTCTTCCTGCTCGTGGTCGGCGGGCTCACGTGGTTCGCGACCCTCCTGCTCGCCGTCGTCCCCGGCTGACCCGGCGCGTCACGACCGGCCGACGACCGTTGGTCGCGCTGGACCGCGCTTCCCGCGGGTCGTGCCGGCGTGTCGTCGCGTGTCGGCGACCAACGGTCGTCCGTCGGCTGTGGATGACGTCCGCGCGCGCGGCCCGGCCCCGGGCACGCTGCCGCCATGGACATCCTCACGGCCCTGCGCCGACAGGGAGGGGTGGCGACCCATCGCCAGCTCAAGGCGGCCGCGGGGCGACCTGCCCTCGACGAGGCGTTGCGCGCACAGGTGATCCGGAGGGTGGCCCGGGGCCGCTACGTGCTCCCCGACGTCGTCGACGGCGCGCGGGTCGAGGCACATCGCCTCTGTGCCGTCGTCGGACTCCGCAGTGCCGCAGCCTCCTACGGCTGGTCCCTCAAGGCGCCTCCGGATCGTCCGGAGCTCGTCGTGCCCCGAGGCCGCAAGGTGGGCGCCGGTGACCAGTCGGTGGCGAGGATCAGGTGGCAGCGGCTCGAGCCCTCGGACGTCGACGGCTGGCGCACCAGCCCGCTGCGCACGGTGATGGACTGCGCGACGACCCTGCCGTTCGACGAGGCGCTGGCGGTCGCCGACTCGGCACTGAGGTCGCGGCGGCTCACGCAGGCGGATCTGCTGATGGCGGCCGAGCGCCTGCCCGGGCGCGGACGGGATGCGGCACTGGAGGTGGCCTGGTTCGCCCGGGAGCGACCGGCCAACGCCTTCGAGTCCATGATCCGTGCGGTCTCGCTCGACGTCCCGGGGCTGCGACTCGTGCCTCAGGTGCGACTGCTCGTCGGTGGCCGGCGGATCCGGCCGGACCTCGTCGACCGGGAGCTGCGGCTCGTCGTCGAGGGCGACAGCCGCGAGTTCCACACGAGCGAGCGGGCCATCGATGCCGACTGCTGGCGCTACGACGAGCTGGTCCTCGACGACTGGCTCGTCATCAGGGTCTCGTGGGTGCAGGCGATGTTCCAGCAGGAGTGGGTCGCCTCCGTGCTGACCCGCGCGGCCACCCGACAGGACCTCAGGCTGGGGGGTGACCTGCTTCGCCGTCGCGGCCCCCTCCGCCGACCGACGACCATTGGTCGTGCCTGACCCGCACCACCCGCGTGTCGTGCCGGTGTGTCGTCGCGTGTCCGCGACCAATGGTCGTCCGTCGGCAGTGGCGCCCACCCCGATGGCGTATGCCGGGTGGCTCAGCCCCGCTGGTAGGCGAGCTCGCCGCCCACCCACGTCTGCAGCACCACGGTGTCGCGGATGTCGCCCGCCGAGGACTCCTCGAGCGCCCACAGGTCGCGGTCGACCGCGACGAGGTCGGCGTGCTGGCCGGGCACGAGGCGACCGACGTCGGTGCGCCCGACCGACTCGTGCGCGGCGACCGTGAAGGCGTGGACGGCCTCGGTGAGGGTGACCCGCTCCTCCGGCCGCCAGCCGCCGAGGGGCTGGCCGTCGGCTCGCTGACGGGTGACGGCGGCGTGGAGGCCGTAGAAGGGGTTGGGGTCCTCGACGGGCGCGTCCGAGCCGAAGGCCACGCGCACGCCGGCGTCGAGGAAGCTGCGCCAGGCGTAGGAGGCGAGGCGACGCGGGCCGATGATCTCGTCGGCGAGCTCGAGGTCGGCGGTGCAGTGCGTCGGCTGCATCGACGCGACGACGTCGAGGGCGCGGAAGCGCGGGATGTCGACCGGCAGCACGTGCTGGGCGTGCTCGATGCGCAGCAGGGTGTCGAGACCGTCGGCCCGCACCGCCTCGAACGTGCCGAGCACGAGCCGGTTCGCCTCGTCGCCGATGGCGTGCGTGACGACGTCGAGACCGTTGCGGGCGGCCAGCAGGGTGCGCTCGAGGAGCACGTCGTAGGGCATCGCGGCGATGCCGCAGCCCTCGTGGCCGATGAACGGCTCGGTCATGTGGGCCGTGTGCGAGCCGAGCGCGCCGTCGCTGAAGAACTTGACGGGGCCGACGCGGAAGACGTCGTCGCCCTGGCCGGAACGGCGGCCCTCCTCGATCGCCAGCTCGAGGTCGGGGTCGCGCGTGCACTTCGTGACGCGCAGCCGCAGGGCACCGTCCGCGTGCAGCTCGGCGTAGGCCGCGCGGGCGTCCTCGCCGTCGATGTCGGTGATGCTCGTCAGGCCGACGGAGAGGAGCCAGTCCTGACAGCGCTCGAGCCAGGGGCGCAGCGGGGACTCCTCGCGCGGGATGACGTCGAGCAGCTCCTGCGCCGACTCCCGGAGGATGCCGGTCGGCTCGCCCGACGCGTCGCGCACGATCTCGCCGCCGACGGGGTCGGGGGTGTCACGGGTGATCCCGGCCTGTTGCAGCGCAAGGGAGTTGGCCCAGATCGTGTGGCCGTCGACGCTCGACAGCGCTGCCACGCGGTCGCCCGAGACGGAGTCGAGCGCGTGGCGGTCGGGCTGCTCGGGGACGGCCCAGCGGTTGTGGTTCCAGCGTCCGCTGTGCAGCCACTCGCCCTCGGGCAGCCCCTCGGCGTGGGCGCGCACGAGCTCGAGCGTCTCCTCGAGCGACCGGGCCTCGCGCAGGTCGACGGACGACAGGTCGCGCGAGAGCCACTCGGTGTGGATGTGGGCGTCGTGCAGGCCGGGCATGACGAGCGCGCCGGGGAGGTCGACGGTGTCGGTGCCTGCCCCAGCAGCCTCGACGGCCTCGGCGCCGACCGCCACGACGCGGCCGTCCTCGACGAGCAGCGCGTCGGTCCAGGGGTCACCGGCGTCGCCGGTCCAGATGCGTTCGTGGCGGAACAGCGTGCGGCTCATGCGGTGGGCACCAGGATGAGCTTGCCCGTCGTGCGGCGACCCTCGAGGGCTTCGTACGCCGCGGCCGCCTCGGCCAGCGGGTAGCGACCGCCGACGTCGATCTTCAGGGAGCCGTCGGCCACCGCGCCGAGCACCTCGCCGGCCCGCCACTCGTACTCCGCGCGCTCGGCGACGTAGTGCGCCAGCGTCGGACGCGTCAGGAAGAGCGACCCGCCGCTGTTGAGGCGCTGGATGTCGAAGGGGGGCACCTGCCCGCTCGCCCCGCCGAAGAGGACCATCGTGCCGCGCGGGCGCAGCGAGGCGAGCGACGCGTCGAAGGTCGACCTCCCGACCCCGTCGTAGGCCACGTCGACCCCGCGTCCGGCAGCCTCGCGGACCGCGCCCGCCAGGTCGTCGACGGTCGAGTAGTTGACGAGGTGCTGGGCACCGAGCGCCCTGGCGACCTCGAGCTTCTCGTCGGACCCGGCCGTCGCGACGACGGTCCCGCCGCGGGCCGTCACCATCTGCACGAGGAGCTGCCCCACCCCGCCCGCCGCGGCGTGCACGAGGGCGATGTCACCGGGGCCCACGGCATACGTGCTCGTGACGAGGTAGTGGGCCGTGAGGCCCTGCAGCATGGCGGCGGCCGCGATCTCGAGGTCGACGCCGTCGGGGACGGGGACGAGGAGGTGGGCGGGCTTGTTGACGAGCGTCGACTCGCTCCCGGTCGCCTGGCACCACGCGACCCGGTCACCGACGGAGAGGTCGGTGACGCCCGGGCCGACGGCCGTGACGGTGCCGGCGCCCTCCTCGCCGAGGACGAAGGGGGTCGGCACGGGGTAGATGCCCTGGCGCTTGTAGACGTCGATGAAGTTGACGCCGGCGGCGGCCACCTCGACCTGGACCTCACCCTCGGCAGGGTCGGGGAGGTCGTGGTCGCGCACCTGCAGGACACTGCGGTCGCCGGGCTCGGAGACGAAGACGCTGGTCGCTCGGTTCATGCTCGCCACCCTACGACCGCCGCCGCCTCCTCCTCGGGCCGGTGGGCCCGTCGGACCCGGCCTCGCCGATGCGCACGAGCAGTGCCACCTCGTCCTCGAGCGCCGTGAGGAGTGCCTCGGGGTCGGGGACGACGGACTCGTCGGCCATGATCCCGATGCGCACGGCGTCGGCGTAGGTGACGATGCAGAAGCCGAGCGTGTGCCGCCCCGACCCGGGCACCCAGCCGAGCACACCCGTGACCGCGACGCCGCCGAGGTAGCGGACCTCTCGCGGTCCGGCGACGTTGGTCGTGACGCCGATCGCCTTGTCGGCGAAGAAGTCCACGACCCGACGCTCCAGCGTGGCGGGGAAGCGGCCGATGACGGAGATGAGGGCGAAGGTGAGCGCCGCCTCGGGCGAGGCCTTGAGCCAGTCCATCCGTGCCTTCGACAGGGCGAGGCGCCCGAGGGGCGTGGCGTCGCGGCTCGGGAAGCGCAGGAAGACGAGCGCGAAGCGGTTGCCGAGCTCGCGGGGGAGCGGCTCGTCGAGCGGCCGGACGTTGACGGGCACCATCGTCACGAGGTCGACAGGCTCTCGGCCATGCTCGTCCTGGTAGGTGTGCAGGGCGCCCGCGACGGCGCTCAGGAGCACGTCGTTGAGCGTCGCACCGACGAGGCGGCCGGCCTGCTTGAGCCCGGGAAGGGGGAGTGGCTCGGTCCACACGAGGCGCTTGCGGTGGCCCGGGACGCCGCCGACGACACTCCTCGGGTTCGTGGTCAGCAGCAGGTCGGAGACGACCTGTCCGGTGCGGAGGGCCAGTCCGGCGGCGTCCGTCACGGCGGCCCGGGCGCCTTTGGTGCGCAGACGGTTCCACCCCGACAGGGTGGTCGCCCGGGCGAGCCGGAGACCCGACGCGACGGCCCCTGCCCCCGCGTTCGACGTCGCGGCGAGGGGCAGGGTCGCGAGGTCGGTGGTCGCCGGTGGTCCGACGAGGTCGCCGGGCCGGCCGTCGGCGTCCTCGGTGAGGCCGAGCAGCACCCGGGTCAGGGCGATGCCGTCGGCCAGCGCGTGGTGGATGCGGAAGACGAGCGCGGCGCCCGGCCCGTGACCGTCGACGAGGTGGACCTCCCAGAGCGGGCGGGAGCGGTCGAACGGGCGAGGCAGGTGCTCCTCGACGTATGCCTGCAGCTCGGCGTCCGCCTCAGCCGGGGTCCGCGCGCCGGAGAGCGTCACCCGCGTCACGTGCCGCGCCAGGTCGAAGTCCGGGTCGTCCTCCCAGCGGTGCCCGGACGGCCCCCGGCGCCGCCTCGCACGCTGGCTGAAGACGGGGTAGGGCTCGATGATCCGCTCGCGGACCACGTCGAGCACTCGGTCCCAGTCGGGCACCGACTCGAGCAGGACGACCGAGACGATGACCATGAGGTTGGTCGGGCGGTCCATGTTGAGCCAGAGGACGTCGGCCGACCCCATCCGCCGCGGCGGGCGTGCCACCTACGGGCCCGCCAGTCGCGAGAGCGCGTCGCCGTCGAGGCGGAAGGTCGTCCAGTCGTCGAGGGACCGGGCGCCGTGGGCGCGGTAGAAGTCGATGGACGGGGTGTTCCAGTCGAGCACCGACCACTCGAGCCGGGTCCAGCCGCGCTCGACGCAGATCGCGGCGAGCCGGGCGAGCAGGGCCTTGCCGAGGCCGTGCCCGCGCTGCTCGGGGTCGACGAAGAGGTCCTCCAGCCAGATGCCGGCCCGGCCGGTCCACGTCGAGAAGCTCCGGAACCAGATCGCCATGGCGACGACCGAGCCCTCCCGCACCCCCACGAGGGCGTATGCCGTGGGGTCGCCGTGGGCGGGGAAGAGGGCCTCGCGGAACTGCTCGGGCGTCGCCGTGGCCGACTCGGGCTCCTTCTCGTAGGTCGCGAGCCGCCGGACGAGGCGGATGAGGTCGGGTACGTCGTCGGCCGAGGCCTCACGGATCTGGAAGTCGCTCACGTCGCCATCCTCTCCCGTCGCGCGTGGCTGTGCGTCGTGGTCCGGTGCTGTGGGTGGTTCGACGTAGGCTTGGTCGATCATGAGCACGCTCTTCGACGACCTCCCCATCCCCGGTTTCGAGCACGGTCAGGGCGCGCCCTCCGGCGGGTCCGGGCGCCCCGGGCGTGGCGCGGACGTCACCGACCAGGGCGTCCCCACGTGGGCCGAGGCCGCGGCCCGCGGCGGCGTCGAGACGGCACCGCAGGGACGCGCCGACCTCGACCCGACGGTCCTGCTCGAGGGGCTCAACCCTGAGCAGCGCGA
This sequence comes from Terrabacter sp. LjRoot27, assembly GCF_964254175.1. Classification (NCBI taxonomy): domain Bacteria; kingdom Bacillati; phylum Actinomycetota; class Actinomycetes; order Micrococcales; family Intrasporangiaceae; genus Terrabacter; species Terrabacter sp. LjRoot27. Next base: position 3,298,060 of record NZ_CAXUSS020000001.1, on the reverse strand, counting down.
GGCCGTCGTCCACGAGGGCACGCCGCTGCTCATCGTCGCGGGTGCCGGCTCCGGCAAGACCCGTGTGCTGACGCACCGCATCGCGTGGCTGCTCGGCGAGCGGGGGGCCCAGCCGGGCCAGATCCTCGCCATCACCTTCACCAACAAGGCCGCGGCCGAGATGCGCGAGCGTGTCGAGGCGCTCGTCGGGCCCCGCGCGCGCGCCATGTGGGTCATGACCTTCCACTCGGCCTGCGTGCGGATCCTGCGCCGCGAGGCCGCCAAGGTCGGGATGAAGTCGACCTTCTCGATCTACGACGCCGCCGACAGCCAGCGCCTCATGAGCCTCGTGCTGCGCGACCTCGACCTCGACCCGAAGCGCTACCCGCCCCGCGGCTTCTCCCACCAGGTGAGCAACCTCAAGAACGAGCTCATCGACGAGGAGACCTACGCCGCGCAGGTCACCGAGGGCAACCACTACGAGCGCACCGTCTCCGACGCGTACACCCAGTATCAACGCCGCCTGCGCCAGGCCAACGCCCTCGACTTCGACGACATCATCATGATGACCGTCAACATCCTGCAGGCCTTCCCCGACGTCGCCGAGTACTACCGCCGCCGCTTCCGCCACGTCCTCGTCGACGAGTACCAGGACACCAACCAGGCCCAGTACCAGCTCATCAAGGAGCTCGTCGGTGAGGTCAAGGGCCCCGAGGGCGCCTACGCCGTGCCGCCGGCCGAGCTGTGCGTCGTCGGCGACTCCGACCAGTCGATCTACGCCTTCCGCGGTGCGACGATCCGCAACATCCTCGAGTTCGAGAACGACTACCCCGACGCCCGCACGATCCTGCTCGAGCAGAACTACCGCTCGACCCAGCGCATCCTGCGAGCGGCCAACTCCGTCATCGAGCGCAACGAGGGCCGCCGCGCCAAGAACCTCTGGACCGACTCCGGCGACGGCGCGATGATCACCGGCTACGTCGGGGACAACGAGCACGACGAGGCCGCCTTCGTGGCCAAGGAGATCGACGACCTCGCCGACCACGGCGTCAAGCCCGGCGACGTCGCCGTCTTCTACCGCACCAACGCCCAGAGCCGCGCCATCGAGGAGGTGCTCGTGCGGGTCGGCCTGCCCTACAAGGTGGTCGGCGGCACGCGCTTCTACGAGCGGCGCGAGGTCAAGGACGCCCTGGCCTACCTCCGGGTCGTCTCCAACCCCATCGACACCGTCAACCTGCGGCGCATCCTCAACACCCCCAAGCGCGGCATCGGCGACCGCGCCGAGGCCTGCGTGGCGGCTCTCGCCGAGCGCGAGCGCATCCCGTTCGTCGCAGCGCTCGGTCGGGCCGAGGACGCCCCGGGCATCGCCACCCGTTCGGTCGCGGCCATCCAGGGCTTCACGGCGCTCCTCGAGAAGCTCCGCACCTCCTACGAGGCCGACGACAGCGTCGCGGCCCTGCTCGAGATGACGCTCGAGGAGAGCGGCTACCTCGCCGAGCTGCGCGCGAGCCACGACCCGCAGGACGAGACCCGCGTCGAGAACCTCGCCGAGCTCGTCGCCGTCGCGCAGGAGTACGACGACCGCCGCGCCACCGAGCTCGAGGAGTCGGGCGGCGAGCTGGCGCCGGGCGTCGAGCCCGAGGACGTCGGTCCCGCAGGCGCGCTCGAGGAGTTCCTCGAGCAGGTCTCGCTCGTCGCCGACGCCGACGAGATCCCCGACGAGCCCGAGGCCAAGGCGCAGGGCGTCGTCACCCTCATGACGCTCCACACGGCCAAGGGCCTCGAGTTCCCCGTCGTCTTCCTCACCGGCATGGAGGACGGCACGTTCCCGCACATGCGCGCGCTCGGCGACCCCAAGGAGCTCGAGGAGGAGCGCCGGCTCGCCTACGTCGGCATCACGCGGGCCCGTGAGCGGCTCTACCTCTCGCGCGCGGCCGTGCGGTCCGCCTGGGGTGCGCCGCAGTACAACCCGCCGTCGCGCTTCCTCGACGAGATCCCGGGCGACCTGCTCGACTGGCAGCGGCTCGGCCCGTCGTTCAGTGGCGCCCGCGGCTCCGACCGTCCCGCCGTGGCGACGCTCGCGGCCCGGCCCGGGGTCCGCAGCGCCGGCAAGCGGCCGGTCATCGCGCTCCAGTCGGGCGACCGTGTCAGCCACGACTCCTTCGGCCTCGGCACCGTCGTGCGCGTCGAGGGCGACGGCGACAAGTCGATGGCACACGTCGACTTCGGCGCCGACACCGGCACGAAGCGCCTCCTGCTGCGCTACGCCCCGCTCGTCAAGCTCTGAGGTCGCGGGCCCCGCTGGGGTCGAGCTCGTCTCAGCCGATGGCGTATGCCGTGTGCCCGGGCCCCAGCGTCAGCCGGGCTCCGTTGCGGCACAACGGCATACGGCATACGGCATACGGCATACGGCAGAGCAACTGCGGGCTCCGGCTCCGGCTCCGGCAGGACGGCAGATGCGACGAGGCCCGTCCCCCGAAGGGGACGGGCCTCGTGACGTGAAAGGGCCTCGGTCAGAGGTAGACACCGTGCTTGGCGAGCCAGGTGCGGGGTGCGACGGCGGCGCCGTCCTCGGGGTGGATCTCGAGGTGCACGTGCGGGCCGGTCGAGTTGCCGGTGCTGCCGCTGTAGGCGACGCGCTGACCGGGGGAGACCTCTTCGCCGACGGACACGAGCAGGCGGCTGTTGTGCGCCATCCACGAGACGGTGCCGTCCCAGTAGCGGATCTTGACCATGTTGCCGTAGCCCTCGTTGGACCATCCGGCGAAGACGACGGTGCCGCTCGAGAGGGCCCGGACCGTGCTGCCCGTGGGGCACGCGAGGTCCTGGGCGGGGTGCATCTTGCCCCAGCGGAAGCCGAAGCCCGAGGTGAGGGTGTAGCCGGCGACCGGGGAGACCCAGCGGTGGGCCTTGGCGATGGCGCGCTCGCGGGCGGCCGCCTTGGCCTTGGCGGCGGCCTCGGCCTTCGCCTTCTCGGCGGCGGCCTTGGCGGCCGCGGCCTTCGCCGCAGCGGCCTGGGCCTGCTCGGCGGTCTGCTCGGCGGAGGCGGTCGCGCTGACGATGAGCGACTTGGCGTCGCGGGCCATGTCGCGCGAGGAGCGGGCGCCCGACCGGTTCGCGGCGGCAGCAGCGACGACGTCGGGGTCTGCGGCCAGGCCGAGACCGGCGACCGAGTTGGAGACGTTCTTCATGGCAGCCGCCTCGGGGCTGAGCTGGCTCGCGCCGGCGTCGCGGATGACGAGGCCACCGGCGACGGTCGAGGAGAGCAGAGCAACGGGGACGACGAACTGTCGACCCCGTGAAGGCTTGGCTGCCGGCCTGTGCCGGCCGGTGTAACTGGATTTGGGCACGAAAGAAATACCTAACGGTCACAGATTGCGAGCCGCCAGCCTAACGTGACCATTTCGTTATCCAAAATCACGCCACGTATCTGGACGTCCCGGCGTCGCGGTGGAGGGCTCGCGACTGCGCTCGACACTAGGGCATGCCGAGCCCTCGGTGAAGGATTTGCACAGGCGGATCTGCGCGAATTCGCAGCGTGACGTGACCGGCGTGTGACGTCGTCAACGCGTGGGTGCGACACGCCCCGCGGTGCCAGCACGACGGGCCGTCGACGTGCTAGTGCGCCGGCTCCCCAACGAGCTGACGCCGGGCGTGACCGTCGCCCCCGAGGTGTCGAGGTGGGCGAGGGCCGTGGAGATCCCGTGCACGACGCTGCTCGTGATGGGCAGGCTCATGTGGCCGACACCGTGCAGGGCGATGTTGTGCACGGTGAGGTCGTCGTGGTGCAGCGCGGCGTTGCGCTGGGGCACGACGACCTGGTCGAGGTCGGACCAGTAGACGAGGAACCGGGTCTGGCACTCCTTGACCGGGGCGGCGAGCTCGTCCATGAGGGCGCTGCCGGGGCGCAGCTGGCGGGTCAGGCCGTTGTTCCACGTGTAGGCGAGGTAGCTGCCCTGGTGCGGGGTGCCGAGCGTGACGAGGGTGTGCACGTGCTGGTCGCCACCGAGGCGGGTCACGTAGTAGCGCGCGATGAGGCCACCCATCGAGTGGCCGATGACGTGGATTCGCTCGTAGCCGGTCTCCTCGACGATGCGCTCGACCTCGGCGCCGAGGGCAGCCGCCGCGGCGCGGACGTCGCCGGTGAAGATGGAGTAGTTGATCGTCTCGATGCGCCCGAAGCCGCGGCGCACGAGCCCGCGCCGCAGGACGGTGAAGATCGACCGGTTGTCGACCATGCCGTGCACGAGCAGGATCGGCGTCTCGGCCGCCTCGACGTTCTGGATCGCGAGCCCACGCTGGCTCGGTGGCAGGTGCCCGAGCCGGTAGCCCTGGCGCCGGTCGCTGGCCCGCGACCCGAACAGCCCGAGCGGGTAGAGCCCGAGGTGCAGGCCCATCCACGTCGCCTCGAGGGCCGCACCGGCGATCCCGGTCGGGGTCAGGAGTGCACCGGCCACCTCCCCGACGGCCGCGAGGAAGCCCCGAGGGCCCGTCGCGTCACACTTCGGGGTGCCGGCCTGTCGCGGCGTCATCGCCGCCCGTGCTGCCACTGCCACGCCTCGAACGTACCCCGACCGGTGGGCGATGCATCACTATTGCGCGTCGCGTCTCGCGGGGCTGGCTAGAGTGCCCGGCATGAGCGAGTCCCTGGGCGCCGACGCCGTTGCCGTGACCGACGACGAGACCGCGGGCGCGACCGGAGCGGGGTCGACGTCGACCGACGTCATCCGCGTGGTCGTGGCCAAGCCGGGCCTGGACGGGCATGACCGGGGCGCCAAGGTCGTGGCTCGGGCGCTGCGCGACGCCGGCATGGAGGTCATCTACACCGGTCTGCACCAGACGCCCGAGCAGATCGTGGAGGCGGCCATCCAGGAGGACGCCGACGTCGTCGGGCTCTCGGTGCTCTCGGGCGCCCACATGACCCTCTTCGCCCGCGTCGTCGAGCTCCTCGCCGAGCGCGACGCGAGCGACATCATCGTGTTCGGCGGCGGCATCATCCCCGAGGACGACATCCCCGAGCTCGAGAAGCTCGGCGTGGCCAAGGTCTTCACGCCGGGCGCCACGACGATGGAGATCGTCGGCTGGGTCCGCGAGCACGTCCACGCCGCCTGACGCGACGGCCGGCACACGGCATACGGAACGCTGCGTGGCAGCGCTCGTGTGCGTGGTGCACCTCTCCGGGCCACGTGCACACCGTGTCCCGTGGGTGCACGGCCTCGACGTGTGCAGGCGGCATCCGTGGGTCCCGTGCTGGCCGGAGCCGCGTACCGAGGGTAGGGGGAGCTCGGTGTGATCTTCGTCCGGTCGCGCGCACCCGATGACGTCGCCACAGGTCAGAGCCACTAGAGTCCGAGGGACAGCCTGATTCGGTTGCGCCTCGGCGCAGGGCACGTCCGAGCGCGAGAGCGTGAGCACGTGAGCCCCGGGACGCCGCAGCGACGCGATCGACGACGATTCGAATCGACGACGAGGACGGACCCCACCCGTGGATCTCTTCGAGTACCAAGCCCGCGACATGTTCGAGAAGCACGGGGTGCCCGTGCTGGCCGGCGCCATCGCCACCACCCCTGAGCAGGCCCGAGCGGCCGCTGAGCAGATCGGACCGAAGTCGGGCGGTGTCACCGTCGTCAAGGCGCAGGTGAAGACCGGCGGCCGCGGCAAGGCCGGTGGCGTCAAGGTCACGAAGAGCCCCGAGGAGGCGCAGGCCGCAGCCGAGGCGATCCTCGGGATGGACATCAAGGGCCACACCGTGGGCACCGTGATGATCGCCCAGGGCGCCCGCATCGCCGAGGAGTACTACTTCTCCGTGCTGCTCGACCGCGCGAACCGCACTTACCTCGCCATGTGCTCCAAGGAGGGCGGCATGGAGATCGAGCAGCTCGCCGTCGAGCGCCCGGAGGCCCTGGCCCGCATCGCCGTCGACCCCAACACGGGCATCGACGCCGCCAAGGCGCAGGAGATCGTCGACGCCGCCGGCTTCGACGACGCCGACAAGGCCGCGATCGCCGACGTCATCCAGAAGCTGTGGACCGTCTACCGCGAGGAGGACGCGACGCTCGTCGAGGTCAACCCGCTCGTCAAGACCGAGGACGGCCAGATCGTCGCCCTCGACGGCAAGGTGACCCTCGACGAGAACGCCGGCTTCCGCCACCCGGACCACGAGGCGCTCGAGGACACGGCCCACGCGGACCCGCTCGAGGCAGCGGCCAAGGAGAAGGACCTCAACTACGTCAAGCTCGACGGCTCCGTCGGCATCATCGGCAACGGCGCGGGTCTCGTCATGAGCACCCTCGACGTCGTCGCCTACGCCGGTGAGGAGTTCGGCGGCCAGAAGCCGGCCAACTTCCTCGACATCGGTGGCGGCGCGAGCGCCGAGGTCATGGCCAACGGCCTGCACATCATCCTGTCGGACCCCCAGGTCAAGAGCGTCTTCGTCAACGTCTTCGGTGGCATCACCTCCTGCGACGCCGTGGCCAACGGCATCGTCGGTGCGCTCGACGCCCTCGGTGACGAGGAGGACCGTCCGCTCGTCGTGCGCCTCGACGGCAACAACGTCGAGGAGGGTCGCCGCATCCTCCAGGAGCGCAACCACCCGCTCGTGACGATCGAGCCGACGATGGACGGCGCCGCGCGCCGCGCCGCCGAGCTCGCCGCCGGCCCCGCCGCCAACTGACCCCCGAGCCACAGAAGAGAGAACGACGAACATGGCTATCTTCCTCAACGCCGACTCGAAGGTCATCGTCCAGGGCATGACCGGGTCCGAGGGCATGAAGCACACCCAGCGCATGCTCAAGTCGGGCACCGACATCGTCGGCGGCGTCAACCCCCGCAAGGCCGGCACGACGGTCGACTTCGAGGGCGGCGTCTCCGTCCCCGTCTACGGCACGGTCAAGGAGGCCGTCGAGGCCACCGGCGCCAACGTGTCCGTGATCTTCGTGCCCGCGCAGTTCACCAAGGCCGCGGCCGTCGAGGCGATCGACGCCGAGATCCCGCTCGCCGTCGTCATCACCGAGGGCGTCGCGGTCAAGGACACCGCGGAGTTCTACAACTACGCCAAGGACAAGGGCACGACGCGCATCGTCGGCCCGAACTGCCCCGGCCTCATCACCCCGGGCGTCAGCAACGCCGGCATCATCCCGGCCGACATCTCGGGCACCGGCCGCATCGGCCTCGTCTCGAAGTCGGGCACGCTGACCTACCAGATGATGTACGAGCTGCGTGACTTCGGCTTCAGCTCGGCCGTCGGCATCGGTGGCGACCCGATCATCGGCACGACGCACATCGACTGTCTCGAGGCGTTCCAGAACGACCCCGACACCGACGCGATCGTCATGATCGGCGAGATCGGTGGCGACGCCGAGGAGCGTGCGGCCGCCTACATCAAGGACCACGTGACGAAGCCGGTCGTCGGCTACGTCGCCGGCTTCACCGCCCCCGAGGGCAAGACGATGGGCCACGCCGGCGCCATCGTCTCCGGCTCGTCGGGCACCGCGCAGGCCAAGAAGGAGGCCCTCGAGGCCGCCGGCGTCAAGGTCGGCAAGACGCCGACCGAGACGGCCGATCTCATGCGCGAGATCATGAAGGACCTCGCGAAGTAAGCTGCGCGACAAGCGATCTCGAGCGGGCGGTCACCTTCGGGTGGCCGCCCGCTTCGCTGTCCTCGGAGGGCGTATGCCGTGTGGTGAGCCCGGCGCCCACGGTGCCCACGAGCGTGGCCCGGCGGGACGGCATACGCGATGCGGTCAGCAGGCCATGAGGCCGATGACGTAGCCGCGGGCGCGCAGCTTCGGGATGAGCAGGTCGACCGCGGCCACGGTCTGGGACCGGTCGCCGCCGCCGTCGTGGAGCAGGATCCGCGAGCCCGGACGCACCGCGGCGAGGACGCGGCTCACGATCACCGAGGTCCCAGGTCGCGACCAGTCGCGCGGGTCGACGGTCCAGAGGATCTGGCGCTGGCCACGGTTGGCGATGATCGTCGCGATGCGCGAGTTCGTCGCCCCGTAGGGCGGGCGCACGCAGCGCGGCCGGTAGCCGAGCGCCGACTCCATCCGGTTCAGCTGGGACGTGACGGCCGAGCTCGACAGGGTCGTGAGGTCGGGGTGGCTCCACGTGTGGTTGCCGATGAGGTTGCCGTAGGTGCGCAGGCTGCGGGTGATGGACGGGTACCACGAGACGTTCTGGCCGACCTCGAAGAAGACGGCGTGCACGCCGTACTTCCGCAGGACGGACAGCATCCTCGGGGTCCACGTCGCGTGCGGCCCGTCGTCGAACGTGAGGTAGACGGTGCCCACGTAGGCCACGGGCACGGAGTCGACCTCGACGGGCGCGGTGGCGACGACGCCGGGTGGCGTGGTCGAGGTGGGGGTCGAGGCGGTCGGGCCGCCGGCGGTGACGGTGAGGGCGAGCACTGCCAGGAGGGTCGCCAGCAGGTGGAGGTTTCTGCTGCTCATGATGGGTCATCCCTTTCACCTCCATCGTCCCTCTGCCGGGCCGGGGGCGCGTGGGATCGGAGCTGATCCGTGCCTCACATCCGGCGCTCTCGGTGCCCATCGGCGTGGGCGCTCGCTCCGCGGCGGCGATCTTGTGACCATGGGAGCGACCCCGCACGAGCCCGCAGGACCCGCAGCGCAGGAGTGAGACCACTGGCCCCGCCGAGCACGACCACGACGTCGACGACCACGTCGGCGACCTCGTCGACCAGCCCCTCGACGGCGATGCCGGCCGCCCTGCGCGCCGGCGCCCTCGCCGCCGTCGGCACGTGGGCGGTCGTCGTCCTGCCCGCGCTCATCGGCTGGGTGGCCGCGCCCGAGAGCTCGGTCGGGTGGTTCTCGGCCGTCTCGGTCGCCAGCGCCGTCTGGTTCCTCGGCCACGGCCAGTCCGTCGGCGCCGGCGACGTGTCGATCTCCATGACACCGCTGGTCCTCCTGCTCGTCTTCGTCCTCATCGCCTACCGCTGGGCCCGTCGTCTCGCGGTGACCGAGCGGCTGCGTGTGGGTGCGGGCGACTGGAGCCGCGTCGCGCAGTGGGGCGTCGTGCCGGGCTTCGTCATCGGCTACGGCCTCGTGTCGGCGGTCTTCGCGCTCTTCACCCTCGGGGGTCCGGCGACGCCCGGAGTCGCCGCCGTCGTGGGGTCCCTGCTCGTGCCGCTCGCGGCGCTCGGCTTCGTCATGCTCCGGCCCGACGACGAGACCGCGCCGGCGTTCGTGCGCACGTGGTTCCGTCGCGGCCCGACGTGGCTGCCGACGGTGTGGCGCACCGGCTGGCGCGGCGCGGGCGTGCTGCTCGCCCTCGGCTTCGTCGTCGTCGTGGTGCGACTCGTCGTGTCGTGGTCGACCGTCGCCGACATCCAGGACCAGTACGGCGCCAACCTCGGCGCGGTCGTCATCATCGCGCTCGCCCAGCTCGCCCTCCTCGGCAACGCGGCCACGTGGGCGCTCTCGTTCCTTGCGGGGCCGGGCTTCCAGGTCGCTCTCGGCTCGACGATCTCGGCCGGCGCCGCCCAGCCCGGGCTGCTGCCGCTCGTGCCCGTCCTCGGCGCCCTGCCGCAGGCCGGCGACTACCCGGCGGCGATGTATGCCGTCGTGCTGGCCCCCGTGCTCGTCGGCGTCTGGCTCGGTCGCCGGGTCGACGCCGCGCTCGAGTTCTTCGGCAACGTGCGGGCCCGGCTGTCGGCCACGGCTGTCGCGGCGGTCGTCGCGGTCGCGGTCGTCATCGTGCTCACGGCGCTCGGCAACGGTGCGGTCGGCGTCGACCGCCTCTCGGCCGTCGGCGCGCACCTGTGGTCGTTCGCGGCGGCCCTGACGGCTGAGGTCGTCGGTGGCGCGCTGCTCTTCGCGGGCGTGCTCGTGCTGCGAGACCGTCGTGCCGAGGGGCCCGAGCGCGAGCAGCCGCCGGTGGAGGCCGCGGAGGCCGGGCCCGAGGCGGACACCTCGACGTCCGACGAGGGCTGACGAGGGCTGACGAGGGCTGACAGGGGGGAACGGCCGACCGGGTCGGGCGCTCAGCGCACGACGAAGCCCATCATCCCGGAGTCCCTCATCTGGGCGCAGTCGCCCTCGGCGATGCTCGTCTGAGCGCCGGCGACGCACTCCTCGTAGGCGCGGACCGAGTCGTAGAAGACGACCTGGAGCGCCAGCGTCGACAGCAGCATCGCGGAGATGACGAGCGTCACGACCGGCCACACCTTCTCCTTGCCGCCGCGCGTCGACAGGAAGCGGAGCAGGCGCACCGTCAGCACGACCGCGAGCACGAGCGGCAGGACGGCGACGAAGCGCTTCGGGAGCGGGAGGTACATCGCCACGAGGCCGAGCAGGACGAGGAGCGCGACGGGCAGGGTGCGCTTCGCCTTCTCACGGGCGAACGCGATCTCCTGCTCCTGCTGCGGCTCGGTCATGCGGTCCATCCTCGCCCATGGATGAGCCCGGACCCGCATCGGGCCGCAGCGCTACACTCCGGCGCGTGACGACCGACGCCCTCGCCAGCACGTCCGTGACGTCCGACGGCGCGGTGCCCGTCGTCGTCCTGGTGTCAGGCTCCGGCACGCTGCTGCAGGCCCTGCTCGACGCCTCGGCCGACCCGGCGTACGGCGTGCGGATCGCTGCGGTGGGGGCCGACCGCCCGTGCGCGGGGCTCGAGCGGGCCGAGCGGGCCGGCATACCGACCTTCGTCGTGCGCCCGGCCGACTTCGAGGACCGCGCCGCGTGGGACCTCGCCCTGGCCGAGCAGGTCGCCGCGGCCGGACCGCGCTTCGTCGTCACGGCCGGCTTCATGCGGATCCTCGGCCCGGCGACCCTCGGGGCGCAGCCTGTCGTCAACACCCATCCCGCCCTCCTGCCGAGCTTCCCCGGGGCGCACGGCGTGCGCGACGCGCTCGCGTACGGCGTCAAGGTGACCGGCACGACGTGCCACGTCGTCGACGCCGGCGTCGACACCGGACCGATCATCGAGCAGCGGGTCGTCGCGGTCGAGGACGACGACACCGAGGAGAGCCTGCACGAGCGGATCAAGGTCCAGGAGCGCGACCTGCTCGTCGACGTCGTGAGCCGGCTCGCGCGCGAGGGCTTCGCCGTCGACGGTCGACGAGTTCGGATCGGGCGGGGCTGACCGCTACGCTGGTCGCACACGACTGGCGCGGGTGGGACACCACCGGGGAGTGACGTCGGGAGCATCGACCGCCTGGGTGCCTCGCGAGAACGGATGCCGTCCGGCCAGACCGACCGGACGCGCCGCGACCGATGTCACCGAACCAGGAGTGCACCCATGACCGCTGCCCCGTCCGCCGCGCCGTCCACCGACACCGACGGCCGCCGCCCGATCAAGCGGGCCCTCGTCTCCGTCTACGACAAGTCCGGCCTCGACGAGCTGGCCCGGGCCCTCGACGCCGCGGGGGTCGCCATCGTCTCGACCGGCTCGACGGCGAAGACGATCGCCGCCGCGGGGGTGCCCGTGACGCAGGTCGAGGACCTGACCGGCTTCCCCGAGTGCCTCGACGGCCGGGTCAAGACGCTGCACCCCAAGGTGCATGCCGGCATCCTCGCCGACACGCGCAACGAGGACCACATGCAGCAGCTCGCCGACCTCGGCGTCGAGGCCTTCGACCTCGTCGTCGTCAACCTCTACCCCTTCCGCGAGACCGTCGCGTCGGGCGCCAGCGAGGACGAGTGCGTCGAGCAGATCGACATCGGCGGCCCGTCGATGGTGCGCGCCTCCGCCAAGAACCACGCGAGCGTCGCCATCGTGACGAGCCCGGCGGCATACGCCCACGTCACGGAGGCGCTGGGCGCAGGCGGCTTCACGCTGGCCGAGCGTCGTCGCCTCGCGGCCGAGGCGTTCGTGCACACCGCGAGCTACGACAACGCCGTCGCGAGCTGGATGGGTAACGTCGTCGCCGACACGAGCGACGGCACCGGCTTCCCGGCCTGGACGGGCGCGACCTTCGACCGCGCAGCGGCGCTGCGCTACGGCGAGAACCCGCACCAGAGCGCAGCGCTCTACCGCCACTGGCGTCCCGGCGTGGCGAGCGGCGAGCAGCTGCACGGCAAGGAGATGTCCTACAACAACTACGTCGACACGGACGCCGCCGTGCGTGCCGCGCACGACCACGGCGACCAGCCGACCGTGGCGATCATCAAGCACGCCAACCCGTGCGGCATCGCCGTGGGCGGCACCATCGAGGAGGCCTACGAGCGGGCCCACGCGACCGACCCCGTGAGCGCCTACGGCGGCATCATCGCGGCCAACCGGACCGTCACCGCGGCGATGGCGGCGGCTGCCAAGCCGGTCTTCACCGAGGTCATCATCGCGCCCGACTACGAGCCCGAGGCCCTCGAGATCCTCACGGCCAAGAAGAACCTCCGTGTCCTGCGCCTGCCCGCCGGGATGGCGCAGGCGGCCGACCCGATCGAGACGCGCGCCATCAGCGGTGGCCTGCTCGTGCAGACCGTCGACAAGGTCGACGCCGTCGTGCGCGGCGAGGGTGACGCGGTCACCGGTGGCGACGACGCCGCGAACTGGCGGCTCGTCGCGGGTGAGGCCGCGGACGACGCGACGATCGCCGACCTGCAGTTCGCCTGGCGCGCGATCCGTGCCGTGAAGTCCAACGCGATCCTGCTCGCCAAGGACGGCGCCGCGGTCGGCGTCGGCATGGGCCAGGTCAACCGCGTCGACTCGTGCTACCTCGCCGTGCGACGCGCGGGGGAGGAGCGCGCCCGTGGCTCCGTCGCCGCGTCCGACGCGTTCTTCCCGTTCGCCGACGGCCTGCAGATCCTGCTCGACGCCGGGGTGCGCGCGGTCGTCGCGCCCGGTGGCTCGATCCGCGACGAGGAGATCATCGAGGCGGCCAAGGCCGCCGGCGTCACGATGTACTTCACGGGGACGCGCCACTTCGCGCACTGAGACTCCGACCGACGGCCACGCCCCACGCCCGGGTCGTGGCCGTCGTCGTCTCCACGCGGGCGTATGCCGTGTGCCGCGGCGGAGAGCCCGCGCCCATCTCCGCGGCGGGGTATGTCGTCTGGTCGGAGCCGGTCTGGGTGGTGGGCGGCTCAGCCGGCGCGGCGCAGCCCTCTCCGACCGAGGACGACGACCACCGTGGCCGCGACCACCACGGACAGGAGCAGGGCCGTGACCGAAGCCGCTGCGCCGACCGTCTCGTTGACGCTCCAGGCGACCCCGGCGACGATCGCGACCAGGGCGCAGGCTGCCGGGAAGACGCCGATGAGCACGACCTTCTCACGCGTCGTCCATCCGCGGGCGATCACGACGAGGACGGCGAGCACCGGCCACAGCGGCGGATAGAAGAGGGCGAAGAGCAGCTCGGCGGGGTGGGGGCCCGTGACGGCGAAGAACGTCAGCAGCAGCAGGACGAGGAAGCCGAGCACCATGACGACCACCGGCAGCCAACGCCGGTCCTGTGTGGGCGTCGCTGCGCCCGTGCGGGAGCCCGGATCCGCGGCACAGGCCTCGTCGGCGATCTGCTCGGGCGTGCCCAGCCCGGCGAGCGCGCTGCGGACCTGCTCGTCGTCCGCGTCGGCCGGGAGGCTGTCGTGGAGGTGCTCGCGCACGCCGGCGACGACCTCGGTCCGGGTTGCGGGCGGCGCGCCCTCGAGGAGGGCGTCGAGGTGCTGGAGATACGCGTCGACGCGGGGGTGGGTCTGGTTCACGGTCTGCTCCCTGTCTGCAGGTCGACGGCCGCGTCCACGGCGTCGCGGAATGGTGCCCACGTGCGGCGGAAGGCGTCGAGCGTCTCCCGTCCCGAGGCGGTGATCGCGTAGTAGCGGCGGGGCGGCCCCTCGGTCGACTCCTCCCACCTGGTCTCGACGAACCCGGCGGTCCGCAGCCGAGACAGCAGGGGGTAGAGGGTGCCCTCGCCGGTCATGAGGATGCCGTCGCGGGCGAGCCGGCGCGCGATGTCGAGCCCGTAGGTGGGCTCGTCGGCGACCATCGCGAGGACGCAGTACTCGACCGCACCGCGACGGAGGTGCGTCAGGATGCGTTCGTCGCCCGGTACCATGCGACACAAGGTAGCGGCGCAGACGCTGGCCGGCAAGGACACGCCTCGCCGCCACCGTCGAGAAGCCACGTCGCGCCACCTCGGACGTGACGAGAGGCCAGCACTCGTCACCGAGAACTGGCCTCTCGACCGAACAAGGGGGGCCACGCGTGGCCTCTCGACGGTGTAGCGGTGGTGGAGGCGCGAGGTCAGCGGGTCCAGCGGTAGCCGGTGGGCTCGCCCTCGCCGAGGTCGACGATCGCGGCGACGGGCCCACCACCGTCGGGGCCCTGGTGGGCTGCCGACACGGACACGAAGACCGCCGGGTCGCCGGTGACCGAGGCCGTGACGCCACCGACGGCCGACTTGATCTGGCGATGCCAGTGCACGTCGGAGTCGTCGAGCATCGCGTTGCGCCGGCCGTGCACGGTGCCGTCCTGGCTCACCTCGCACTTGAGGAAGACGTTGACGAGCCGGCCCTGGATGTCGCTGCTGTGCGGGCGCTCCGGCAGGTCGAGCCCGGCGTCCTTGATCGCGCCCCACACGCCGTCGGCGTCGAGCGCGTCCTGCATGACCGAGTGGCCGATGCGGTAGCGGCCACCGATGCCCGTCGTGTTGCCGACGACGACGACCTGCGCCTGGTCGAGCTCGACGCCCGAGCTGCACGAGGCCACCGACGAGAAGAGCGACCGGTCGTGCATGATGTCGGCGTCGGTCGGCATCTCGATCTCACCGAGGGCGACGGCGATGCCGAGGCCGGTCGTGCCGTTGGAGAGGTCCATCGACTCGTGCGTGTGCTCGGTCCAGACCTCGTGGCCGCGGGACTTCGCGTCGCGGATCGTGTGGATCGTCAGCAGCGGCGTCTTGGTCTGGACGTAGTGCACGTCGGCCGGGTCGGTGATGCCGGCGCGCTCCATGGCGACCTTCACCGCGTCGGCGACCTTCTGCACCATCGCGACGTAGCCGATCTCCTCGGGCTTGATCGGCTCGCTCATCGCGAAGCCGACCGTGAGCCGCGGCTCGTCGGACTGCTCGGCCTTGTCGGCCGGGACGGTGGCGAAGATCGTCGCGTGCGGGCTGATGATGCCGTCGGTGCCGCCGGACCACACGATCGGGACCTGCTTGACCTGCTCGGCCGGGGCGCCCTTCTCGACGAGGACCTCGCGGAAGGCGCGGTCGGCGATGATGCGCGTGTAGTCGTTGACGCCGCCGTTGCCCTCGGTCTTGCCGATGATGGCGACGACACGGCTCGCCTCCATGACACCGTCGTCGATGAGCTTCGCGAGCTCTGACGCGTCGGCGACCGAGTGGATGGGGACCTTGCGCACCTCAATGGCTTCGGGCACGTGAATCACCTTTCTCTTTCAGGGTTTTCGATGACGGTTCCGACGTGGCCGTCGATGGCCGGCGCGAGCTGGTCGAGGGCCGTGATGATCGAGCGCGACCCGCCCGAGCGGACGAAGCGCAGGGCGGCCTCGACCTTCGGGCCCATCGATCCGGACGCGAAGTGGCCGGCGGCGGCATACGCCTCCATGTCGTCGAGCGTGACCCGGCCGATGTCGTGGGCCCCGGGGGTGCCCCAGCCGGCGACGGCGTGTGCGACGTCGGTGGCGATGACGAGGACGTCGGCGTGGACGGCGCGGGCGAGCAGCGCTGCCGTGAGGTCCTTGTCGATGACCGCCTCGACACCGTGCACGCTGCCGTCGGCGACACGCACGACGGGGATGCCGCCGCCGCCGGCCGTGACGACGACGTAGCCGGCGGCGAGGAGCGTGTGGAGCGTGTGCGTCTCGAGCACCTCGACGGGCTCGGGCGAGGCGACGACCCGGCGCCACCCCTTCTCGCCGCGGTCCTCCCAGCGCTCGCCGTGGTCGATGAGCGTCTGTGCCTGGTCGCGGGGGAGGAATCGCCCGATCGGCTTGGTCGGGTGCGTGAAGCCGGGGTCGTCGGCGTCGACGAGGGTGCGCGTGATGATGGCGGCGACGCGACGCTCGATGCCCCGGGCGGCGAAGGCGGCCTCGAGGGTGTCGAGCAGCGTGAAGCCGATCGTCCCCTGCGTCTGCGCGCCGCACCAGTCGAGCGGGACCGGCGGCACGACACTCGCGGCGAGCTCGTTCTTGACGAGGAGGTTGCCGACCTGGGGCCCGTTGCCGTGGGTGATGACGACCTCGTGCCCGGCGGCGACGAGCTCGGCGAGGTGGTGGCTCGCGGTGGCGATGGCCTCGCGCTGGGCCTGGGGTGTGGCGCTGCCGTCGGGCCCGGTCATGGCGTTGCCGCCCAGCGCCACGAGCACCCTCACGGCGCGTCCTCGGTCGTCATGGCGTGAGCCTAGGGAGCGCGGCGGAGCGGGCGCGTTGTCACCTCCTGCCCAACGCGGCCCCCGACATTGGCAGATGTATGCCGTCGGGTGCCGTCGGCGGCCGTGCCGTGCCGTCGCGGTGGGCGCCAGCACAGGCCGTGCGCGGCATACCGGTCGGGCGGGTAGGAGGAACATAATGTCCGAGGGGCGCCGTCCGGGGCGCCGTCGACCGAGCCGAGAGGTGGGGGACCGTGGGAGTCGGAGTCCTGCTCGCCGTCGTGGGGGCCATCCTGACCTTCGCGGTGCGGGCCAACACGTCCGTCATCAGCCTGCCCATCGTCGGCGTCATCCTCATGGTCGCGGGTGCCGCGCTCATCTGGCACGGGAGCAAGGGCACCCGGCGCAAGCGCATCATCACGCGTGAGGAGCGCCCCAGCGGCGCGACGACGCCGACGAGCACCGTGCGCCAGACCATCGAGGAACGCGACATCGACTGAGCGACAGGCCGGTCCGCGACCGGTCAGGAGCGGGTGAGCGCGTCCGCCCATGAGCGCGGCTCGCGTCCGAGGAGACGTCGTGCCGTCCTGGCGTCGCCGACGAGACCGCCGCGGTCGTAGGAGGCGAACATCGCCGACAGGTCGTCGCGCGCCTGGGACGTGAGGGACGCCCCGGGTCCGGCGACCCACTCGGCGAGCTCCACGCGTACGGCCTCGACGGGGTGCCCGAGCACGTCGGCCGCGACGCGGGCCTGCTCGCGCACCGAGAGCACCTCGGGGCCGGCGAGGTCGTAGGTCACGCCCTCGTGGCCGGGACGGGTCAGCACCGTCGCCGCGACCTCGGCCACGTCGTCGAGGTCGACGTTCGTGAACGGGACGTCGAGCGAGTAGGGGACCGCGAGCCGCCCGACGTGGGCCGCGTCGAGGAGGTTCTGGTGGTATGCCGCCGGGCGCAGCACCGTGGCTCCCGGCACGTGGGTGCGCACGACCTTCTCGGCCTCGGCCTTGCGCAGGTGGTGCGGCATCGACGGGTCGTGCGGGTGCAGCACCGAGTGGAACACGAAGCGGGACAGGCCTGCCCGCGCTGCCGTGCCGGCGACCCGGTCGGCGATGGCGACCTCGTCCGGATGGACGTTGGGCGCGAGGTGGTAGACGGCGTCGACACCGGTCACGGCCTCGTCGAGCCCCTGCCCCGTCGAAAGGTCAATGACCGAGATCGACCGGGCCCCAACGGCATACGCTCTCTCGGCCCGTTCCGGCGAGCGAACGGCAGCGATCACGGTGACGCCCTGTGACGTGAGGGCGCGCGTGACGGCGCGGCCGGTCTTGCCGGTCGCGCCGATCACGAGGACCGTCGTCACGCTCAGACCCAGTCGACATCCGCCGCCGACCGTCCCGCGGCCAGCGTCGCGTAGCCGGGGCCACGGTCGAAGAACGGCTGCTCGTCCGCGCGGTCGCCGCGCAGCTGCTCACGCAGGGCGTCCGACGCGGCCGCGTCGATGACGGGCTCGTCGAGGTCCCCGGCGGCGACGACGCCGTAGTCGCGGCGCGCGCCCTCGAACGAGACCTTGCCCCAGCGGAGGTCGCGCTCGACCTCGTCGTAGGGACGCTCGAGCGGGTCGCCCCAGCCGCCTCCACCGGTGGTCCGGATGCGGATGACCTGTCCCGCCTTGACGACCTCGGCGTCGGCGAGGGCGTCGACGGTGCGCTCCTCGGGTCCGCCCACGTCGACGGTGACCTCGAACGGGCGACCGGCCTTGCCGCCCTTGACGCCCCAGCACGCGAGGATCGACCGGTCGGCGATCGACATGAAGTGGGCGTCCTTGAGCATCCGGATGTGCTTCTCGTAGCCGAGACCGCCGCGGTGCCGGCCGGCTCCGCCCGAGTCGACGGCGAGGCCGAGGCGCTCGACGATGAACGGGAAGCGGCTCTCGGTGAACTCGGTCGGCAGGTTGCGGCTGTCGGGCACGACGTGGATCGTGTCCTCGCCGTCGGCGTAGTACCGCCCGCCCGAACCGCCGCCGAGCACCTCCCGCATGAGGTAGTCGTTGTCGTCGCGGTCCTTGCCGTAGACGCCGGTGTAGCGGATCGTCTCCTGGTCGGCCGGCATCTTGCCGTCCACGGCCTTGGCGACGACCCCGGCGAGAACGCCGAGCAGGCGCAGGATGACGAAGGTGCGGGCGTTCGTCGGCGCGGGGTAGATCGGCGTGAGGAGCGTGCCCTTCTCGGGGAACTTCATCTCGATGAGCGGCACGATGCCCTCGTTGACGTCGAGCTCGGCCATCCGCTCGGGGGTGTCGGCGAGGTTGCGCAGGATCGGGGCGAGCCACTTCTTGAGGAAGTTGCCGCCGACGTAGTCGCCGCAGTGGTTGATCGGGCCCTTGGCCTGCGGCGCCGTGCCGGTGAAGTCGATGATGAGCTTGGGCCCGCCGTCACCGGGGCCGGGGCCACCGGTCGACTGCTTGGTGAGGGTGATTCGCTGCGTGTGCAGCTTGGGCTCGTCGACGCCGTCGTGCTCGGCGTAGTCCTCCCAGACGTACGTGCCGTCGGGGATCTTGCTGAGGATCTCGCGACGGTAGGTCTCGGTCGTCTTGTCGAGGATCGCGTCGAAGGCGGCCTCGATCGTGTCGCGGCCGTAGCGCTCGAAGAGCTCGCCGAGACGCCGGGCGCCCATGAGGCAGGCCGAGCACTCGGCGTCGAGGTCGGCAGCGAGGCTGTCGGGCATGCGACTGTTGCGCGTCATGATACGCAGCGCAGCCTGGTTGGGAACTCCCTTGTCCCACAGCTTGATCGGCGGGACCGAGAGGCCCTCCTCGAACACCGTCTGGGCGTTGCTCGGCATCGAGCCGGGCACGGCGCCACCGATGTCGTCGTGGTGGCCGAACGCCTGGACGAAGGCGACGACCTCGCCGCCGGAGAAGACCGGGACCGTGACGCAGAGGTCGGGCAGGTGGCCGATGCCACCCTCGGACTCGTAGACGTCGTTGTGGAAGAAGACGTCCCCCTCGCTCATCTCGGCGAGCGGGAAGTCGCGGGCGATCGGGTGGACGAGCGCGCTGTAGGAGCGACCCGTCAGCTTGCGCAGCTGACGGTCGTGGATGCCGGCCCGGAAGTCGTGCGCGTCGCGGATCATGGGAGAGCGGGAGGTACGGGCGATGGCCGTCTCGACCTCCATCTCGACGCTCGCGAGCGTGCCCTCGACGATCTCGACGAGGATCGGGTCGACGGTCGTGCCCTCGGGCGTCAGCCGGTTGCCGTGCTCGTATGCCGTGGGGAGCCCCGCGGGGTTCACCGAGGTGCCGTCGTGGCCGGAGCTGCCGGCGTCCGTGACGTGGGGGGCAGTGCCCTGCGACCCGGTGGCGGCGTCGACGGGGGCGAGGCGGGTGGCCGCGGTCTGGCAGGAGAAGCACATGTCAGGCCTCCGGGGTGGTCGTCGGGGCGGCGGTGGACCGGGTGATGACGAGGTTGCCGAGCGTGTCGACGCGGACGACGAAGCCGGGGTGGACCGGGACCGTCGAGCCGAACTCCTCGATGACCGCCGGGCCCTCGACGGTGTCGCCGGCGAGCAGGTCGGGCCGCCACCAGACGTCCGTGTCGACGTAGCCGGCATCCGCGTCGAAGCAGACCGGGCGGACGCTGCGGTGGGCACGCTCGCGCACGTCGGCCGCGCCGTGCGACGGCGCGAGGTCGCGCAGCTCGGGCCGCGTGATGGGGCCGACGCCGGTGACGCGGAGGTTCACCCACTCGACCTGCTGCGTCGGGTCGCCCCGGAAGTCGTAGCCGTAGAGCGCGCGGTGCTCGTCGTGGAAGCGCGAGGCGACGCCGGCGGCATACGCCTCGTCGATGTCGCCCTCGGGCGCGGCGACGCGGACCTCGTAGGCCTGGCCGAAGTAGCGCAGGTCGACGGTGCGCGTGTAGCGGTGGCTCTCGCGCGGGAAGCCCTCGCCGTCGAGGGCGCTCGCCGCCTTGGCGGTGAGGTCGTCGAAGGTCTTCTGTACGGCGGCGTGGTCGAGCGCGTGGTGGCGCGCGACGGACGTCTGGACGTAGTCGTTCTTGACGTCGACGGTGAGCAGTCCGAAGGCGGAGACGTTGCCGGGGTTCTGCGGCACGACGACGCCGGCGAGGCCGAGGATGTCGACGAGGCGGCAGGCGAGCAGCGAGCCCGAGCCGCCGAAGGTGGCGAGCATGAAGTCGCGCACGTCGAGTCCGCGCTTGACCGACACCTGCCGCAGCGCGTTGGCCTGGTTCCACGCGGAGATCTCGAGGATGCCGGTCGCGCAGCGCTCGAAGTCGAGGCCGAGGCGCTCGGCCAGGGCCGAGACCCCGGCGCGCGCGGCCTCCACGTCGAGCGGGATCTCGCCGCCGAGCAGGTGCGGGGGGATGCGCCCGAGCGTCACGTGCGCGTCGGTGATCGTCGGCTCGGTGCCGCCCTTGGCGTAGCAGAGGGGGCCGGGGTCGGCGCCCGCGGACTGCGGACCGACCTTGAGCGAGCCCTCGGGGGAGATCCACGCGATGGAACCGCCGCCTGCTCCGACGGTGACGACGTCGATCATCGGGATCTTGCTCGGGTAGGCACCGACCGTGCCCTCGGTCGTCAGCGTCGGCTCACCGGCGAGGACGACGGACACGTCGGTCGAGGTGCCGCCGCCGTCGCACGTCAGGACCTTGTCGAAGCCGGCGCGGCTCGCGATGAGACCGGCACCGAGCGCACCGGCCGCAGGTCCGGAGAGGACGGTCGTGATCGGCTGGTGCACGACCTCGTCGGCCGAGAGCACACCCCCGTTGGACTTCATGATGTAGAAGGGCAGCTTCTCGCTGCTGCCGACGAACTCGTCGAGCCGGTGGTGGATGTTGGCGACGTAGCGCGACACGTTGGGCTTGACCGCGGCGTCGACGAGGGTCGTCATCGAGCGCTCGTACTCGCGGTACTCGCGCAGCACCTCCGAGCTGATCGACACGACGGCGTCGGGGTGCTCGCGGCGGAGCACCTCACGCATCGCCAGCTCGTGGCTGTCGTCGGCGTAGGAGTGCAGGAAGCACACACCGATCGTCGTGATGCCGCGCTCCTTGAACCACCGCGCGACGGTGACGGCGCGCTCCTCGTCGAACGGGCGGATCTCGTTGCCCTCGAAGTCGAACCGGCCGCCGACCGTCTTGACGTAGTCGGCCGGCACGATGCGTGCGGGCTTGACCCAGAAGTAGGAGTTGCCGTAGCCGTCGGGCACCGCCTGGCGGGCGATCTCGAGGATGAACTCGTAGCCCTCGGTCGTGATGAAGCCGAGGGCCTCGACCTTGCCCTCGAGCAGCTTGTTCGTCGCGACGGTCGTGCCGTGCGAGACGGCGCTGATGTCGTCGCCGGCCGCGTCCATGAGGTCGAGGACCTTGCGGACGCCGGCCAGGAAGCCGTCGGCGGGGTTGCTCGGCGTCGATGGGGTCTTCGTCGTGACGAGCTCGCCCGAGTCCTCGTCGAGCGCGACGACGTCGGTGAACGTGCCACCCGTGTCGATGCCGATGCGGATCCGGCGGCGTGCGGAGGTGCCTGCTGTCATGGTGAGGATTCAACCCGCGGGACGCCTCCCGGGGCGTTGGCACATGCTGCCAACACCTGCCCGGTTCCGCGCCAACCCTCGCCAGATCCGTTCGGGGCCGAACTGTCGGGCACGGTCGATGTCGAGGGCGCGCCGTCCGCTCCGTCCCCGGGGTGAGCGTGCCACGCTGGCACGACACGACGAAGGAGCGAGTGAGACATGGCGAAGTACCTCATCGGCGTCGACTTCCAGGCCGGCGACGACCCGGCCCCGATGTCCGACTGGACACCAGAAGAGGTCCAGGCCCACCTCGACTACTACGAGAAGCTCGTCGGCGAGCTCGAGGCCAACGGCGAGCTCGTCTCGTCGACGATCCTCACGGGGCCCGACCTCGCCAAGATCGTGCGGTCCGACGGTGCCGCACCGGTCGTCACGGACGGACCCTTCCAGGAGTTCAAGGAGTGGCTCGCCGGCTTCCAGGTCGTCGAGGTCGACTCGGAGGAGCGCGCACTGGAGATCGCGTCGCTCATGTCGGCGGTGCCGGGCCGTGGCGGCGTGCCCACGCGGCAGCCGATCCACGTGCGCCAGGTCATGGAGGAGGCGCCGGCGAACACCGACGAGATGGATGCCTTCCTGCGCACGGCGGGCGGCACCCGCTGAGCACAGAGCCCGCCGTCGACGACCTGCTGCGCACGCTCGCGCCGCAGGTCGTCGGCATCGTCAGCCGCCGTTTCGGCGACTTCGACTCGGCCGAGGACGCCGTCCAGGAGGCCCTGCTCGCCGCAGCCCGGCACTGGCCCGTCGACGGGCTGCCCGACGAGCCGCGCGCGTGGCTCGTCACCACGGCCTCCCGACGCCTCGTCGACCGGTGGCGCAGCGACGCGGCCCGGCGTGAGCGCGAGGCGCGCGTCATCGCCTGGGAGGTGCCGGCTCACGACCCGGTCGACCGCGACGACAGCCTCACGGTGCTCTTCCTCTGCTGCCACCCGTCACTGACCCCGGCGTCGGCGATCGCGCTGACGCTGCGCGCCGTCGGGGGGCTGACGACCGCCGAGATCGCCCAGGCCTTCCTCGTGCCGGAGGCGACGATGGCGCAGCGGATCAGCCGCGCCAAGGCCACGATCCGCGCCTCCGGCGCCGGCTTTCGTATGCCGTCCGGTGGCGACCGTGAGGAGCGTGTCCGCTCGGTGCTCCACGTCCTCTACCTCGTCTTCAACGAGGGGTACGCGAGCACGCACGGCGACACGGTGCAGCGGACCTCGCTGTCCCGGGAGGCGATCCGCCTGACGCGGATGCTCGTGGACGGGACTCCCGACCCTCCCGAGGCCCTGGGCCTGCTCTCCCTCATGCTGCTGCTCGAGGCGCGCGCCCCGGCCCGCAGCGACGCCTCGGGAGCTCTCGTGCCGCTGCCCGACCAGGACCGGTCGAGGTGGGACGTCTCGCTCGTGGCGGAGGGTCTCGACCTGCTGGGCCGGGCCATGGCGTCAGGGGCGGTCGGGGAGTACCAGCTGCAGGCCGCCATCGCCGCGGTCCACGACCGTGCACCGACGGCCGCCGACACCGACTGGGACGAGATCCTCTCGCTCTACGGTCTGCTCGAGCAGGTCACGGGCAACCCGGTGGTGACCCTCAACCGGGCCGTGGCGGTGGCCATGGCGCACGGACCCGAGGCGGCCCTCGAGGTCGTCGACGAGGTCGAGGACCGGCTCGGCACGACGCACCGCTGGATGGCGGTGCGTGGGCAGCTGCTCGAGATGGCGGGCGACACCCCCGAGGCGGCCGACCTCCTTGACCGGGCCGCCGCGACCGCGACGAACGAGGCGGAGCGCCGGCACCTTGCGTCCCGGGCCGCTCGACTGCGGTCGTCCGGGTCCTGAGCGCCTCGTTCGCCGATCCGCGGGATCGGCGCTCCTTCACTCGTCGCGGGTGATGCCCGCCCGGGCCAGTCGGACGCATGCTGGAGACAGAACGAGTCAGCGGCGCCGGTCGGTGTGGGTCACGGTGCCCCGGGACGGTGAGGACGAGGCATGGACGAGACCACGGCAGCCGGGCCGGACGAGCCGGTGGGGCGCTTCGAGCCGCTGACCGTCTCGGACCTTGCCGAGGTGGTGCTCGGTCTGGCCGCGGTCGGGGTCGAGACGGCCGGCAGGGTCGTCGAGCGGGTTCGGCCGCCGATGCTCGTCACGGCCGTGGTGACGGCACCGGTGACGGCTGCGCTGAGCCATCTGTCCGCCCTGGTGCGAGACGCCGACTGGTCGCAGGAGCTGCGCCGTCGTGGGCGGTCGCGACGCGACGACATGGGTCGACGGGCCGAGCTGGTGGCCCAACGGCTGGCGGCAGCCGTCGTCGAGGCCGTCCTCGACCTCGTGGACCTCACGGACGTCGTCGTCGACCACGTCGACCTCGACGCGGTCGTGCAGGCGGTCGACCTGGACCGGGCGGTGTCGCGGGTCGACATCGGGGCCGTCGTCGACCGCGTCGACGTCGACGCGATCATCGAGCGCGTGGACGTCGACAAGGTCGTCGCGCGTGCTGACCTCGACCGCGCCGTGGCGGCGGTGGACATCGACGCGATCGTGGGGCGTGTGGACATCGGGGCGATCATCGACCGGGTCGACGTCGATGCGGTGGTCGCGCGTGCTGACCTCGACCGCGCCGTGGCGGCGGTGGACATCGACGCGATCGTGGGGCGTGTGGACATCGGAGCGATCATCGACCGGGTCGACATCGACGCCATCGCCGCGCGTCTCGACCTCGACGCGATCATCGACCGGGTCGACATCGACGCCATCGCTGCGCGTCTCGACCTCGACGCCGTCGTGGCCAGGCTCGACCTCATCGCCCTCGCCGAGTACGTCGTCGAGGAGATCGACCTCCCGGGCATCATCCAGAGCTCGTCGGGTGCCATGGCCTCCGAGGGGATGCGCGAGGTGCGCTGGCAGGGCGTCGGTGCCGACGAGCGCGTCGCGCACGTCGTCGACCGGATGCTCCGGCGTCGTCCGCGCACGCCGGGGCCGGCCCTCCCAGCCAGCGAGATCGCGAGCCATCCGGTGCTGCCGGGGTCGGCCGGATGACCGGCGCGACGTCATGACGTCACCGTCGCGGCCCGGCCGGGACCCGGTGTCCCGGATCGTCCTGCCCGGCCCGGCGCGCTCGGTCCAGGGCCACCGGGCGGGCATCGTCACCCGGGTGGCAGCCGGCGCCGTGGACCTCACCGTCGCGCTCCTCGGCGTCGCCCTCATGTATGCCGCGTGGTCGGGGACGATCTTCCTGCTCGGTCCACAGTCCTTCCACTTCCCGGACCCGGGCGGGCTGAGGCTGCTCCTGCTCGTGCTCGGGCTGCTCACGGCATACCTCACGGTGGCGTGGGCGACGACGGGCCGCACCTTCGGCAACCGCCTGCTCGGCCTGCGCGTCGTCGACGACGGCGGGCGCACGATCGGGCTCACGCGGGCGTTCCTGCGCGCCGCGGCGTGCGTCATGTTCCCGATCGTGCTCTTCTGGGTCGTCGTCAGCCGCGAGAACCGGTCGCTGCCCGACCTGCTGCTGCGCACGTCGGTCGTCTACGACTGGACGTCCACTCGCGGACGGGGCGAGGAGCCGACGTCGACGCCCCGCGCGATCGTGCTGCCCCCCGAGGACTGAGCCGACGGGCCGCGCCGACGGACGACCGTTGGTGGCGTGTGCGGCTCGACACGCCGCACGACACGCCGGTCCCGGGCGGCCATACCGACCAACGGTCGTCGGTCGGCCGGTCGCCCGGGCGGGGCGCGGAGGTCAGCCGGCCTCGCCGCGGTGGATCGGCGCGTGCGGGAAGGACGTCTCGGCGGCGCCCTCGAGCTCGGCCCGGTGGTTGCGGATGAGGTCGAGGTTGCGGTCGCGCAGGTGGTCGAACGCCTGGCCGACGTTGGAGCCCGGCGTCAGCGACGCGAGCGCGTCGGCCGGGTCGAGCCGGGCCGAGACCCAGCCGGGGTGCGTCGCGGCCTTGGCGACGATGTGGCCGATCGGCGTCACGATGTGCGAGTTGCCGAAGTAGAGCACGCCCGCGGGGTCCGCGCCCACGGCGTTGGCCCCGACGACGTAGACGTGGTTGTCATAGGCCCGCGCCCGCGACGTGAGGTCCCAGATGTCGGCCGAGCGCAGCAGCGCCGACGGCCGGCAGATGACCTCGGCGCCCTGGACGGCCTGGATGCGCGCGAGCTCGGGGTAGTCGCCGTCGAAGCAGATGATCATGCCGATGCGGCCAAGCTCGGTGTCGCACACCGTGACCGTGTCGCCCGGAGTGACCCACCCGCCGCCGCTGACGATCTCGGAGCAGAAGGGGTGCGTCTTGCGGTAGACGCCGAGCACGTCACCCGAGGGTCCGACGAGCACCGACGAGTTGTAGACGACCCCGCGCTCGGGCCCGCGCTCGTAGGTGCCGAAGCAGATGTGCACGCCGAGCTCGCGGGCCACGGCCTGGATCGGCTCGGCCATGGCGCCCGGCAGGTCGGTGACGAGGTCCCAGAGCTCCTCCTTGGAGCAGCCCGGGGTGAAGCCCGTCGTCGCCGACTCGGGGAGCACGACGAGCTCGGCCCCGGTGGCGGCGACGCACTGGCGCGTCATGTCGACGCACCTGTCGAGGTTGGCGCGGATCGAGTCGGCGGTCAGCGGCCCCGCGACGGGGGCGACCTGGACGGCCGCGGCGGTGAAGGCGCGCATCGTCATCGCCTCCCGATCGCCCAGCCGACGAGGACACCGACGAGCGCGACGGCCCCGCCGGTGACGACGCCGAGGGCGTACTCGCGCCCGGCGAACGGTCCCGCGGGAGCCGGCCGGCCGGCATACGACACCGGGGTGCCGGGCGCAGCAGCGCCAGCAGGTATGCCGGGTGCCGGGCCCAGCGCGGCGGCCCCGGGAGCGCTCGGGGTGACCGGGCGGACGCCCGAGATGTCGGCGTCGACGGCGGAGAAGAACTGTCCCGCCATCTTCTTCGTGACACCGGCGAGCATGCGCTGACCGACGCCGCCGATGACACCACCGACGGACGCGTCGGCGTCGTAGGTCAGGTCGGTGCCGCCGGCGGTGGAGGGGCGAAGGCGCACGACGACGTCGGCGTCGACGGTGCCCGGAGCGCCGGCGCCGGAGGCCTTCATCGTGAAGGAGCCGGGGTGCTGCGGGTCCCGGAGGGACACCTCCCCGTCGTAGGTGCCCTTGATCGCGGCGACGCCCGCCGTCACGGTCATCGCGTAGTGGTCGGGCCCGAGCTCGGTGAGGCGCTCGCAGCCCGGCAGGCAGCGCGCGAGCACGGCCGGGTCGTGGAAGGCGTCCCACACCTGCTGCGGGTCGGCCGCGAGGGTGGCGGATCCGGTGATCTTCATGCGGTCGGCTCCTTCTGTGACGTGCTCGTCGTGCGTGTCGTGCGGTGCAGGGACGGGATCTCGCCGTCCGCGTGGCGGCGGCGCAGCTCCCAGAGGTCGTAGGGCGAGATCGGCATCCGGGTGATGGGGAAGCCCTCGGCGTCCTCGATGGCCGACGCGATGACGGCGGACACGGGGATGCAGCCCGCCTCACCGGCGCCCTTGATGCCCAAGGGGTTCAGCGGGCTGGGGGTCTCGAGGTGGTCGGCCTCGATGGTCGGCACCTCGGACGCGTAGGGCATGAGGAAGTCCATGAAGCTCGCGTTGAGCAGCTGCCCCGACTCGTCGTAGGCCATCCGCTCGTAGAGCGCGCCGCCGACCCCCTGCGCGACGCCGCCGTGGACCTGGCCCTCGACGATCATCGGGTTGATCATCGTGCCGCAGTCGTGGATGACGCAGTAGCGCAGGATCGTGATCTCGGCCGTGACGGGGTCGGTCTCGACGATCGCCGCGTGCATGCCGTTGGCGAAGGTCGCCTGGGTGGGGGAGTAGAAGTCCTTGCCCTCGAGACCCGGCTCCTCGTCGTCGGCGACGGGGGGCTTGTCGGGGTCGAAGGTGCCGGCGAACTGCGTTGCGGCCTTTGCCGCTTCGTCGAACGCGTAGCGCAGCGGGTTGGACAGCACCGACACCGTGCCCAGGCTCATCGACGTCGCCGGGGCACCCTTGACGCGCACCGTGCCCTCGACGATCTCGAGGTCCTCGGGCGACACCTCGAGGGCGTCCGCGGCGATGCGCAGCGCCTTGGCCCGGACGTTGCGCGCGGCGAGGGCGATGGCGCTGCCGCTCATGACCGCGGCTCGCGACGCGAAGGTGCCCACGGCATACGCCATCTTGCGGGTGTCTCCGGTCGTGACGTAGACGTCTTCCATGCGCACGCCGAGCTCCTGGGCGACGATCTGCGCGAAGACGGTCTCGTGACCCTGTCCCTGTGAGGTCAGGCCCGTCGAGACGTTGACGCGACCGCTCGTCTCGATCTGGATGTGGCCGCCCTCGTAGGGACCGACGCCGGTGCCCTCGACGTAGCAGCCGATCCCGAGCCCGACCTTGCGTCCCTCGGCCTCGGCCTGGCGGCGGTAGTCGGCGAAGTCGTCCCAGCCGACGAGGTCCTTGAGCTTGGCGAGGCTCGCCGGGAAGTCACCCGAGTCGTACTTGAGCGGGCGGCCGTCCTGGAAGAGCAGGCCGTGGTCCCAGGGCATCTCGGTCGGGAGGATGAAGTTGCGCGAGCGGACCTCGGCGCGGTCGAGTCCGAGCTCGTCGGCGATCGCGTCCATCGTGCGCTCCATGGCGAAGCAGCCCTGCGGACGGCCCGCGCCCCGGTACGGCGTCACGAGGACGGTGTTCGTGTAGAGCGACCAGAACTCGCAGCGGTAGGTCCCCGGCTTGTAGGGGCCGAGCAGCTGGGTCGAGGTGATGATCGGGACGATGATGCCGTAGGGGGTGTACGCGCCGTTGTCGTGCCAGAGCTTGACGTCGAGCGCGAGCAGGTGGCCCTCGTCGTCGAAGCCCACCGTGACCCGCTGGAGCTGGCCGCGCTCGTGCGCCGCGCTGATGAAGTGCTCGCGCCGGTCCTCGGCCCACTTGACCGGGCGGCCGAGCAGGATCGCGGCCCACGGGACGAGGACCTCCTCGGGCCATGGGTGGACGATCTTGACGCCGAACCCGCCGCCCACGTCGGGGGCGATGCACTCGACCTTCGCGAGCGGCAGGTCGAGCTTGGCGGCGACGGCGGCGCGCACACCGGTCGAGGTCTGCGTGGAGGAGTACATCCGCAGCTCGCCGCGGTCGCGGTCCCAGCGGGCGTAGACGCCCTTGCCCTCCATCGGCATGCAGGCGCTGCGCTCGATGTCGAGGTCGAGGGTCAGGGTGTGGGGCGCCGCGGCCATCGCGGCCTCGACGTCGCCGACCTCCTGGAGCATGTGGGCCGCGACGTTGTCGGGCACGTCGTCGTGCACGAGCAGCTCGCCGGAGCGGGCGGCCTCGATGCCGACGACGACGGGCAGCTGGTCGTAGGTGACGCGGATGCGCTGGCACGCGTCCTCGGCGACGTAGCGGTCGGTCGCGACGACCATGACGATCGGCTCGCCGACGTGGTTGACCTCGTCCTTGGCGAGCGCGTAGCCGGTGCGGCCGTGGGTCAGCGTCGGGTGCGGGATGAGCAGCGGCAGCGGCTCGCCGACCCGGCCCGGGAGGTCCTCGTGGACGTAGATGCCGACGACACCCTCGACGTCGACGGCCTCGGACGCGTCGATGTCGACGATGCGGGCGTGGGCGTGCGGGCTGCGGACGAAGGCGGCCGCGAGCGCGTCGTGCCCGAGGTCGTCGAGGTAGCGTCCGCCGCCGGTGACGAGGCGAGGGTCCTCCTTGCGCCTGATCGGCGCGCCGAACATCTGCGTGGTCACGACTGCACCTCGGCCGTCTCGTCCGCCCGCTCGGCCTTGATCTCGGCGGCGCGCAGGACGCTCTTGACGATGTTCTGGTAGCCGGTGCAGCGACAGAGGTTGCCCGAGATCGCCTCTCGCGCCTCCTCGCTCGTCGGTGACGGGTTGTCCTCCAGGTAGGCCGTGACGGTCGTGAGGAAGCCTGGGGTGCAGAAGCCGCACTGGAGCCCGTGGCACTCGGCGAAGGCCTGCTGGACGGGGTTCATCGACTCGCCGGTCGGTGCGAGCCGGGCGTCGGGCGCCGAGCAGAGGCCCTCGACGGTCGTGACCGCGTGGTCCTGCGCCGTGACGGCGAACATGAGGCACGAGCGCATCGGCTGCCCGTCGACGAGGACGGTGCAGGCGCCGCACACGCCGTGCTCGCAGCCGACGTGCGTGCCGGTGAGCTCGAGGTCGTGGCGCAGGAAGTCCGAGAGCAGGCGGCGGGCGGGCACGGTGGCCGAGTGGCGCACGCCGTTCACGGAGACCGTCACGTCGTGGAGGGTCTCGCTGGTCGTGTCAGTCATCGCCTGCTCCTTCTCCACCGAACGCAGCGTTCGATGGCGAACTCAGTGGTGTAGCAGCGCTTTCGCGATCGAACGCTGCGTTCGGTGCGGTGGGTTGAGCGCGGTCGGCGGCCTGGGGGAGGACCCGGCGGGTCAGCTCCGTGACGAGCATGCGGCGGTAGTCGGCGCTGGCGTGGATGTCCCCCTCGGGGTCGACGTGCCCGCGCACCGCCTCGGCAGCGGCGTCGAGAGCCGCGTCCCAGGCGGCGGTGCCGGGCTCGACCCCACCCAGCGACGGCGTGAGGTCGAGGACCGACGGCACGTCGGTGACGGACACGAAGGACGCGCGGGCGGCGGAGACGACCCCGTCGGTGACGGTGACCGCGACCCCGACTCCGGCCATCGCGTAGTCGCCGTGGCGACGGGCCGCCTCGGTGAAGGCCGTGCCGGTGCCGGCCGGGAACCGACCGAAACGCACCGCGACGGCCAGCTCCTCGGCCGCGAGCGACGTCTCGAGGGCACCGAGGAAGAAGTCGGACCACGCGATCTCGCGCGCCCCGGACGGGCCCGCCACCTCGACGACCCCGTCGGTCAGCGCGAGGATCGCCGGCATCTCACCCGCCGCGTCGGCGTGCGCGATGGAGCCGACCGTCGTGCCGCGGTTGCGGATGGCCGGGTGCGCGACGTTGACGAGCGCCTGGCGCAGGAGGGGGAGGGCGGCATACGCCTCCTCGGAGCGCTCGAGGCCCGCGTGCCGCACGAGCGCGCCGACGCGGACGGCCTCGGACGTCACCTCGACGGTGTCGAGGCCGGCGACGCGGTTGATGTCGACGAGGTGGGCCGGCGAGGCCAGGCGCATGTTGAGGATCGGGATGAGACTCTGGCCGCCCGCGAGGACCTTGCCGTCGTGCCCGACCTCGGTGAGGACGGAGACGGCCTGCTCGACGGTGAGCGGTGCGTGGTGCTCGAAGGGGGCGGGCTTCACCGAACTGATCCTGCCTTCCGACCCCCGGTGGGGACTAGTGATGGTTGTGCATCGCTGCCCGTGGGCTTTTGGCAACTTCTGCCCTGAACGGGCCGTGGGCCCCCGATCCGAGATCGGGAGCCCACGGGCCGGTGCTTCCTGGTGGGTCAGCGTCGCCGCAGGTCCGGACCGCCGGGGCGGTCCTGGTAGAGGTCGTCGATGCCGTCGGCATCGCCGTAGTCGCCCTCCCGCTCCCCGAGCGAGATCATCGTGCCTCCCGCGGCGTCAGCCCGCTCACGCAGGTCGGCCGGGGCGAGCGCACGGGCGACGTGGAAGGCGCCGACCGCGACGATGGTGCCGAGGGCGATGCCGCCGAGCGAGAAGTCCGACGTGAAGACGAGCGACACGTTGCCGATACCGATGACGATGCCGGCCGCGACCGGGACGAGGTTGATCGGGTTGCCGAAGTCGACCCCGTTCTCCTTCCAGATCTTCGCGCCGAGGAGGCCGATCATGCCGTAGAGCACGACCGTGATGCCGCCGAGGACGCCGCCCGGCACCGACGCGACGAGCGCACCGAACTTCGGCGAGAGGCCGAAGACGATGGCGACGACCGCGGCGACGTAGTAGGCGGCCGTCGAGTAGACGCGGGTCGCCGCCATGACGCCGATGTTCTCGGCGTACGTCGTCGTCGGCGAGCCACCGACGGAGCTCGCGATGACCGTGCCGATGCCGTCGGCGGCGATGGCCCGGCCCATGTACGGGTCGAGGTCGGTCTTCGTCATCTCGGCGACGGCCTTGACGTGGCCGGTGTTCTCCGCGATGAGCGCGATGACGGCGGGCAGGACGAGCAGGATCGCGGCGACGGAGAAGGACGGCGCGTGGATGCCGACGAGCTCCTTGCCGTCGGCCCCGGTCGTCGTCGACGGCGGGAGGCCGAACCACGGCTGGCTGGCGAGGTTGTCGAAGTTCGTGCGGAAGTGCGTCGTGACCTTGCCCGCGCCGGCGTCGTAGGACGTGATCTGACCGAAGACCTGGTCGAAGAGCCACGAGATGACGTAGCCGAAGATCAGGGCGAGGAAGACCGCGATGCGCGAGATGAAGCCCTTGAAGGCGACGGCGCAGATGATCGTGAACGCCATGACGAGCAGCGCCACCCACTGGTCCTGCGGCCAGTAGATGTTGGCGACGACCGGCGCCAGGTTGAAGCCGATGAGCATGACGACCGCGCCGGTCACGACCGGCGGCAGCACCTTGTGCAGCACGGACGAGCCGAGGAAGTGGATCGCCACACCGACGAGCGCGAGCACGAGGCCCGCGACGAGGATGGCGCCCGTGACCTCGGCGGACGTGCCGCCCTGCGCCCGGATGGCCGCCACGGCACCGACGAAGCTCGCCGACGTGCCGAGGTAGCTCGGGACCTTGCCGTTCACGATCAGCAGGAAGCAGATCGTCGCGATGCCGCTCATCATGATCGCGAGCTGGGCGTTGAGACCCATGATCAGGGGGAAGACGAACGTCGCACCGAACATCGCGACGACGTGCTGCGCACCGAGACCGATCGTCTTGCCCCACGACAGCCGCTCGTCTGGTGCGACGACGTCGTCGGGGCCCATCGTCTTGCCGTCCCCGTGCAGTTTCCAGCCCAAAGCCATTCCGACTCCTATGGTTGCCACATTCGGTGATGTGGGTCACGTCCCACTCCGGGATGGGCGAAAACTACTCCCACCGCAAGGGATTGCGTTCGTCAAACGTTGATACACGCCGAGGGTGCCCCTCTGGCACGTCATGACGTATGCCGTCACCCCCGTTCCCGGCGGTCCGCCACCGCCCCGACGTGGAAGGTCGCACCCCCTCACCGGGGTGCGAGGTTCCACAGCTGGGCGCTGTCGTCGATGCTGCACCCCGGCCCGCACCTCCGTGGCCGGCCCGCCCAGCCCCGGGCGCGCAGCACCTGCGCCACCTCGCCGGCCAGACCGCAGGGACTCGGGACGAGGTCGGTCCAGTAGCACCGGAGGGTCACGCGGCCGGCGACGAGCGCCGAGCGGTCCCGGCGGCCGTCGCGCTGCACGTCCGTCCACGATGCGTGCCCGAGCCGCCCGTCGACCTCCACGACGACTCCCCACTCGTACTCGCGGTCCCGCCGCCCGACACGACCGAAGGGCGACTGCGAACGTCCGTGGGGCAGACCGTGGGCGCGCTCGACGTCGCGGACGTAGCGCCGCTCGGCAGGGCTCTCGCACCCGTCGGCGACCTCGGCGAAGACCTCGAGCAGCAGGGACCGGTCCCGCTGTCCCCGCCGGTTGCCGAGCGCCGACCTCAGGCGCCCGGTGCTCGTCAGCTCGAGACCGACGGCCTGGGCGGCCAAGGCGATCGCACGATCCGGACCTCGTCCGGAGCACAGGTCGAGCACGGTGTGCTCGACCTGGGTGCGGTGCGGCCAGGCGCGGGGATCGGTCCGAGCCGCGGCGTGCCTGCTGCGCCGGATCAGGACGCCCTCGACCGGTCGCGCCCTCCGCTCGGCCGGGATCACGACGGTGATGGTGCCCGGTGCCTGTCTGATGAGCCCCCACTCGTGCGCCGCGCTCTCGTGCGTGAGTGCTGCCCCCG
Organism: Terrabacter sp. LjRoot27; assembly: GCF_964254175.1. NCBI lineage: Bacteria > Bacillati > Actinomycetota > Actinomycetes > Micrococcales > Intrasporangiaceae > Terrabacter > Terrabacter sp. LjRoot27. The sequence continues at coordinate 3,264,372 of NZ_CAXUSS020000001.1, read as the reverse complement.
GACCTGCGTGGAGCAGTGCTGCCACGGCACGGGTCTCCCAGCCACCGCGGCCCGGCAGCGTCTGGTAGACGCCCGGGTGGACGACCTGCCACCGGCCGGTGCCCAGACGCCACTCGATCGCCTTCGGGCTCAGGCCCGCGTCCCGTGCCTGGGTCCGCGTCACCAGGCCGGACTGACCTGCGGCGCGTGCGCGGAGGAGTGCGTCCACCCCTGGATCGTCACCGGATCGCGTGCCACAGCGTGCGCTGCTTCCACAGGAGCGGGCCCGTGGAAGGTCGCACCCCCTCATCGGGGTGCGATGTTCCGCGGACCGGGCGACACGGCATACGCGAGGGGCGCCGTCAGATGCCGCGCATCTGGTGGATCTTGAGCGCGAGCGCGAGAGTCAGGCGCAGGTCGGGATCGGTCGTGAAGGGGCCGAGGATCTTCTCGAGCTTGCCGATGCGGTAGCGCAGGGTGTTGTAGTGGAAGAAGAGCAGGCGGGCGGTCTCGGCGACGTTCATGTTGGTGTCGATGAGGATGCTCAGGGTCTGGCGCAGGCCGGCGTACTCCGGTGAGTCGTCGGTGGCCAGCTCGCGCAGCGACTCGGTGACGAAGCGGCGCAGGTCGGCGCCGTCGGGGATGAGCGCGAGCAGGCGGTAGATGCCGAGGCCGTCGACGTGCGTCGTCGCGCCGTCGCCGTGCATCTGGCGACCGACGGTGACCGCCGAGAGCGCTTCGTCGTACGCCTGGGGCAGGCCGGCGACCGAGGTGATCGGCCGGGAGACGCCGGCCGAGAAGCTGCGTCGACCGCCACCGCCGTCGCCACGCACGACCCGGACGTACTCGCCCACGATCCGCATGACCTGCTCGGTGTCGGCCCCGGCCGGCACACCGATGAGGGCGACCACCTCACGGCTGAATCCCATGACGGGAGAACGGGAGTCGCGCACGGCCACGGCGTGCGTCCAGGCGCGGGCGAACCGCTGCTGGAGGAAGCGCACCTCCTCCGCGTCGCGCGTCGACCGGTCGTCGTCCTCGTCGGTCTCGGCGACGACGACGACCATGGGCCGGTCGATGTCCCAGCCCAGCGAGCTCGCGTGGGCCACGGCGTCGACGGGGGAGCCGGCGCGTCCGGCGAGGGCGTCGCGGAGGAACTCGGCGCGGTACTTGCTCTCGACGGCCGAGACGGCCTGGTCCTTGGTGATGGCGAGCGCGGCGACCGTCGCGGCGCGCTCGAGCAGACGCACGTCGTCAACCGTCAGGTGCCGGTGGCTGCAGAAGGCCATGAGGACGCCGTGGTCGAGGTGCCCGGCGACGATGCGCACGGCCGAGCGGTTGGCGGTCGGGCCGTCGGGTCGGGGCCCCATCGGCTCGGCCTCGGTGAGCAGGCGCCCCGTGCGGTCGAAGCACTCGAGGGACAGGGCGTGGTCGAGCTCGCGCTGCGACCCGGCGCGGGCGATGACGCGACCGTCGGTCGTCGTCACCATCGCCGCGCCGTCGAGGAAGCCGACCACCTGCTCGCAGAGGTCGTCGAGGGAGCCGCCGGCGAGGACGATCTGCACGAGGGCGCGGTCGGCGTCCTCGAGCCGGCGCAGGATCGCGGTCTGGTGCTCGAGCATCGCGCTCAGCACGTCGGTCGTGAAGGTGGCGATGTGGTCGAGCGGGACGTCGATGAGCGGCAGACCGGTGGACTCGGCGGCCGTGACGAGGGCGGCCAGGGGCTTGCCCGACAGCCCGGACACGACGAGACCTGCGGCGCCGGCGGCATCGAGGGCCGACACGGTGTCGCCGAGCGAGCGGGCGTCGCCGTCCTGCTCCGCGAGGGCCGCGGCGTCGGCGAGCACGAGCCGGTGGGTCAGCCGAGACGGTCCGCCGTCGCGCACGGCGGAGCGCAGCGGCGTCGTGCTGTCGACGCTGACGTCGAGGCGCGCTGCCTCGGCGCGGACGACCCCGTGGGCCGTCGCGGCGAGGCCGGCGATGAGCCGCAGCGAGATGCCGGACACCTCGGGCTCGGCCTCGCCGGAGCGCCCCGCGGCTGGCAAGTCACCCTCGGGGAGGGCCGGATCGTTGGCAACTTTCACCATGAGCGCACCCTACCCACCGTCGATAGCGTCACGTCAGCGGTCCGCGCCGGGCGGACCGTGACGGAGCCGGTTCGTGCCGGCCCGGCGGTCTGACGGTGGAGGTGCGCGCGGGCATGGACGACCTCGACCTGACGCTGCTGCCGGCCGCCGTGTCGCCCCTCGTGGCGGGCGAGGTGGCCGGTGCCCCGCGGCGCTGCCGCGTCCTCGCCGCCTTCCCCACGTGCCTCTACCTCGACCTCGGCGCCCACGAGCGGGTCCTCGCCGTGCTCGCCTCCGACGCCGTCGCGCTGCCCATCGGCCTGCGCCTGGCCCTGCCGTCGAGCGCGGTCCGGTGGGGGGTCGAGTCCGGCGCGCACGTCGTCGTGGGGGAGGGGCGCGTACGCCTGCCGCGCGCCGACGTCGTCGCGGCCCGGCTGCTCCGGCCGGCGCGCGTGCGCCCCGCGCCTCGTGGATCCGCTCGTGACAGCGGGCTCCCCGAGCCCGGGGTCCTGGGCGACCTGGCCCACGACCTCACCGCCGAGGCGCTCGCCGGCCGGTCGGCCGACCCTGGCGTCCGCGGCCTCGTCGGCGTCGGGCGCGGGCTGACCCCCAGTGGCGACGACGCCCTCTGCGGCGTCCTGCTGACCCTGGCCGCGGTCGACGCCCCACCGTCCCGGCGCGCCCTGTCGGCCGTGCGCACCGCCGTCCGCGGCGTGCTGCCGTGGACGACGAGCCTGTCGGCCGCCCTCCTCGTCGCAGCCGGGGCCGGCTATGCCGTCCCGGACGTCGCGCGCCTCGTGACCCGTCTGGTCTCCCGAGACGGGTCAACCAACAGGTCGGCCGGCGCCACGCCGCGCGTTGCCCGGGCCGTTGCACCGTCGAGCCCGTTCGACCCGCCGGAGGGAAGCGGGCCCACCGAACTCAGTGACGTCAGCGACCCCACCGACCTGTCCGAGCTGGCCGACCTCGTCGACCGGGTGCTCGCCATCGGGCACACGTCCGGCCGCGACCTCTTGTCCGGTGTCAGCGGTGCCCTCCGTGCCGTCGACGCAGCCCTCGAGCCCAGCCCTCGACCCGAACCCGGACGCCTACACCGACCCGAACCCCAGGAAGGACTCCAACGTGGCTGACCACGTCGAGCTGAGAACCGGTGCCTACCTCGACTCCGTGACCCTCATGCAGATCTCACGCACCGTCGCCTCCGCGCCCGGCGTCGAGGCCGCGCAGGTCGCGATGGCGACCGAGCTCAACCTCGAGGTCATCCGCGGCATGGGCTTCGACGTGCCCGACTCGGCGCCGAACGACCTCGTCGTCGCGATCCGCGGTGACGAGGCGGGCATCGCCGCGGGGCAGGCCGCGCTGGAGACCGCCCTCACCCAGAGCCGTGCCGCCGCGGGCTCCTCCGGCGGGTTCGGCGACGCGCCGGCGGCCCGGACGCTCGGCGGTGCGATCCGCCTCTCGGGCGCCGACCTCGCGCTCGTCTCGGTGCCCGGCGAGCACGCGGTCACCGAGGCCCTCGACGCGGTCCGTGCCGGGGTGTCCGTCATGGTCTTCTCCGACAACGTCCGGGTCGAGGACGAGGTGCGCCTCAAGGACGCCGCCGCCGCCGCGGACGTCCTCGTCATGGGCCCCGACTGCGGCACCGCGGTCGTCGGCGGCGTCGCCCTCGGCTTCGCCAACGTCGTGCGGCCGGGCTCCGTCGGCCTCGTCGCGGCGTCCGGCACGGGTGCCCAGCAGGTCATGTGCCTGCTCGACGCCGCCGGGGTCGGGATCAGCCACTGCCTCGGCGTCGGCGGCCGCGACCTGTCGTCCGCCGTCGCCGCCCGCTCGACGAAGCAGGCCCTCGCCGCCCTCGCGGCCGACCCGGAGACCACGTCCGTGGTCGTCGTCTCCAAGCCCCCCGCTCCCGAGGTCCTCGCCGACCTGCAGGCGTATGCCGCCGGGCTGGGCAAGCCGGTCCACTGGGCCACGCTCGGGGCCGGGCGTCCAGACCTCACGGCAGCCGTCGAGTCGGTGCTGTCCGCCGTCGGCGCGACCGTGCCGGAGTGGCCGACCTGGGAGGCCTCGGGCTCGCCCGCGGCCCCGGGGTCGTCGGGGTCGTCGGGATCGCTGCGCGGGCTCTTCTGCGGCGGCACCCTCGCCGACGAGGCCATGCTCGTCGCCGGTGAGGTGCTCGGCGACATCCGGTCCAACATCCCGCTGCGGCCCGAGCTCGCCCTGGGCGCCGACCTGCGCGACCCCGGCCACGTCGTCATCGACTTCGGCGACGACACGATGACCCGCGGGCGTGCCCACCCGATGATCGACCCGTCGCTGCGCCTCGACCGCATCGCCGTCGAGGCGGCCGACCCGACGTGCGGCGTGCTCCTCCTCGACCTCGTGCTCGGTCACGGGGCGCACGCCGACCCGGCCCCCGAGCTCGCAGCAGCGGTGCGCGCCGCCCGTGAGACGGCCGCTGCGGCCGGACGCGACCTGCCCGTCGTCGTCTCGGTCACCGGCACGGCGTCGGACCCGCAGGGCCTGGAGCGGTCGGCCCGGGCCCTCGCGGACGCCCGTGCCGACGTCCTGCTCTCCAACGCCGCCGCCACGCGCCGGGCGCTGCACCTGCTCGGCCACGACGTGCCCGCGCCGGAGCGCGCGCCGGGCGACACGGCATACGCCCGCGTCGCCGGGACGGCGACCGGTGCCGGCACCGAGCCGCTCCACGGGCTGCTGTCCGCGGACGTCACGGTCGCGGCCGCCGGAGTGTCACTCTTCTCGGACGCCCTTCGGGCGCAGGCGGTCTCGGTCACCGAGGCCTCGTGGCAGCCGCCGATGCCGGGCACGGCCGGCGAGCTCGGCCGGGTCCTCGCCGACCCCCGCCGCGACGCAGCCAACGCCGAGGCGCTGCGCCGGATGACCGCCGCGGGCGCCGACCTCGTCGACGTCCGACCGGCCCACGAGGTGCTCGGGCTCGAGCGGGGCACCTTCCTGCACGCCGGGCCACCGATCGAGTTCGCCCGCGCCTCAGGGCCGCTCAAGGGTGCGCTCATCGGCGCGATGCTCTTCGAGGGCCTCGCCGACACGGCCGAGGAGGCCGAGGCCAGGCTCGAGAAGGGCGACGGCATCACGCTCGAGCCGTGCCACCACCGCGACGCCGTCGGCCCGATGGCCGGTGTCATCAGCCCGTCGATGTGGGTCTACGAGCTGCGCGACGAGGTGCACGACAACACGTCGTGGTGCTCGCTCAACGAGGGGCTCGGCAAGGTGCTGCGCTACGGCGCCTACGGTCCCGAGGTCATCGACCGGCTGCGGTGGATGAACACCGTCCTCGGCCCGATCCTCCAGCAGGCCGTGCGCGCCCGGGTCGAGCAGCAGGGCTCCATCGACGTCAAGGCGATCATCGCCCAGATGCTCCAGATGGGCGACGAGGGCCACAACCGCAACCGCGCCGGCTCGCTCATGCTGCTGCGCGAGCTGCTCCCGACGATGATCACGGCCGACGCGTCGTCCGCCGACATCGCCGAGGCGGTCCGCTTCTCGGGCGCCAACGAGCACTTCTTCCTCAACCTCGGTATGCCAGCCTGCAAGCTGAGCACCCTTGCCGCCCATGGCATCCCGGGATCCTCGGTCGTGACGACGATGGCGCGCAACGGCACCGACTTCGGCATCCGCGTGTCGGGGACGGGTGACGCCTGGTTCACGGGTCCGGCCAACACACCCGAGGGGCTCTTCCTCGGCTCCTACGGCCCGGACGACGCGAACCCCGACATCGGCGACTCGGCCATCACCGAGACCGCAGGCATCGGCGGCTTCGCCATGGCGGCGGCACCGGCGATCGTGAAGTTCGTCGGCGGCGACGTGCCGTTCGCGCTGCGGGCCACGCAGACGATGTACGAGATCACGGTCGGGGAGCACACGGCCTACCAGGTGCCGATCCTCGAGTTCCGCGGCACGCCGACCGGCATCGACGTGGCCGCCGTCGCGCGGACCGGCATCCTGCCCCAGATCAACACCGGCATGGCCGGGCGGGTCGCGGGCACGGGGCAGGTCGGCGCGGGTCTCGTGACCCCTCCCGAGCAGTGCTTCACGCAGGCCCTCACCGCTCTCGCGGCGGCCGCGCGGGAGGACTGACCGGGCACGTCCCCACAGCTCGGGTCGCGCGGTCGTCGTCGGCCGCGCGGCCCGACCCTCGCCCCGGATCCGACACGCATCTGCCGACAGAGAAAAGAAGTGGGGCGCTGTCGGCGCCGCGACCTAGGGTGGACAGGCCATGCGAGACTTTCCGCCCCAGATCCGGGCCTACACCGACCGAGGCGCCGAGACGCCCGACACCCGCTCGCCGCGGGCCTTCCTCTGGTGGATGGTGCGGCAGAACGGCGGTCTGTTCTGGGCCGGTCTGCTCGTCGCCCTCATCTGGATGGTGCCGCAGACCGTCGGACCGTGGATCGTGGGCCGCGCCATCGACACCGGCATCGTCGCGGGCGACCCCGCGGCGACCATGCAGTGGGTCCTCGTGCTGGCCGTCGTCACCGTCTTCGGCGCGTGCAGCGGCATCCTCTTCCACACGGTCATCGTCCGCGAGTGGCTCATCGCCCTCTACGGCACGACCAAGCTCGTCACGCGCAAGGCGCTCCAGCTCGGCCACGTGCTGACGCGGCGCACGCCGACCGGCGAGGTGCTCTCGGTCTCGGGCAGCGACGGCGACCAGTTCGGCGCCCTCATGGAGATCAGCACGCGCGCCATCTCGCAGCTCGCCGCCTACCTCGTCGTCGCCGCCATCGTGCTCAGCACGTCGGTGCGCATGGGCGTCCTCGTCCTCGTCTCGGCTCCGCTGCTCGTCGTCCTCGGCACGCCGCTGCTCCGGCCGATGCAGCGCTGGCAGGGAGTCGAGCGCTCCCGCAACTCCGAGCTGACGTCGATGGCGACCGACATCGTCGGCGGCCTGCGGATCCTGCGCGGCATCGGTGGTGAGGAGACCTTCGGCGGCAACTACGCCGGGCAGTCCCAGCGCGTGCGCCAGTCCGGCGTCTCGGCCGGTCGCTGGCTCGCCGCCGTCGAGTCCGTCGGCGTCCTGCTCTCGGGTGGCTTCGTCGTCGCCCTCATGTGGCTCGGCACGCGCGAGGTCGCGCAGGGCCGGCTCACGGTGGGCCAGCTCGTCAGCTTCCTCGGCTACGGCCTCTTCCTCGTCCAGCCGATGCGCACGTTCGTCGAGTTCGCCCAGAAGTGGACGCGCTCGGTGGTCTCGGCCCGCAAGGCGGTCGCCGTGCTGTCGCAGCGCCCGCCGTGGGTCCACCCCGACGAGCCCGCCGGGCTCGACACGAGCGCCGAGATCGTCGACGGCGAGTCCGGCGCGACCATCCGCCCGGGCATCCTCACCATGGTCGTCTCGGCCGTGCCCGACGACTCGGCAGCCCTCGCCGACCGTCTCGGCCGCTACCTGCCGAGCGACGAGGGCGCGCTCGTCAGCGACGAGATCCCCGAAGCGCTCAAGGGCCGTGCCGCTAGGCGGGAGCGCTCGGCGCGCGCCAAGGCCCGCGAGGAGCAGGCCCTCCGCGACGAGGAGCGGGCCCGCCAACCGTGGGGGGTCACCGTCGGCGGCGTCGACCTCTCGCGCGTCGAGCTCGACGAGGTGCGCCGGCGCATCCTCGTCAGCGACACCTCACCCCAGGTGTTCGCGGGGACCCTGCGCTCCGCCGTCGACCCGCTCGGCCGGCTGACGCGGGAGCAGGCCGAGCGGGCGCTCCACACGGCCGCCGCCGACGACGTCTTCGACGCCCTCCCCGGCGGCTGGCAGGGCGAGCTCGAGGAGCGCGGACGCGGGCTGTCCGGCGGGCAGCGTCAGCGACTCGTGCTCATGCGCGCCCTCGCAGCCGACCCCGACGTCCTCGTGCTCGTCGAGCCCACGTCCGCCGTCGACGCCCACACCGAGGCCCGCATCGCCTCCCGTCTCGGGGAGCACCGGCGCGGGCGCACCACGGTCGTCATGACCGCGTCCCCGCTGCTGCTCCACCACGCCGACGAGGTGATCCTCCTCGAGGGTGGTGTCGCGACCGCCCACGGACGGCACGCCGACCTGCTGGCCGAGTCGCCGGCATACCGCTCCGTCGTCGTCCGCGGCGGAGACGCCGACCCGTCCGTCCTCTCCCACCTCGCCGAGGAGTCCCGATGAGCCGCGCCGACAGCACGGTCGCGACGACCGGTGTCGCGGGCACCGCGGACAGCATGGACCCCGTGGGCACCACGTGGGTCTCTCCTCTGCCCGAGGTGCTCGCGGCCGAGTCCGCGCGCACGTGGGACTCGGCCGTCCACGCCCCGGCCGTGCCCGACGAGCTGCGGCCGCCCCGGTCCGCCTCGGTGCGCCAGCGCCTCGGCGCGCTGCACCGCCGGCACCTGCTGCGCGAGCGGCGGGCCCAGGAGTTCGTCGCCGACACGATGAACGCGCGCACGGGTCTGCCGATCGCCGACAACGCGCGCGTCGTGCGCTTCATCGGTGGCCTGCTCTCGCAGGAGCGGCTGCTCGTCGTCGCCGTCATCCTCGCCAACGCGCTCGCCGCCACGGCGGGCCTGCTCGTCCCGCGGCTGCTCGGCGAGCTCGTCGACTCGACGGTCGCCGACGTCGAGGCGGGCCGGGTCGACGCCGCCCTCGCCGGGGCCAACTCGGCGGCGCTCGTCGTCGCCGGGCTCGTCGTCCTGCAGAGCGCCTTCACCTTCGCGGCCAAGATGTCCTCGACGGTGCTCGGCCAGAGCGTCCTCGCCACGGCGCGCGAGTACATCGTGCGCGCCATCCTCCGGCTGCCGCTCTCACGCGTCGAGAGCGCGAGCTCGGGCGACCTCGTCACGCGCGTCACCCGCGACGTCGGCACCATGAGCGAGAGCGTGCGCTGGGCCCTGCCCGAGGCCATCATCGCGAGCATCACCGTCGTGCTGACCCTCGTGGCCATGGTCAGCAACTCGCCGGTGCTCTCCCTGCCGTCGATCGTGCTCATGTCGCTCGCGCTCTTCCAGGTGCGCCGCTACCTCGGGCGCGCGCCGAAGGGCTACCTCACCGAGGGCGGCACCTACTCGCGCATCAACACCACGCTCACCGAGACGGTCGAGGGTGCCCGCACCGTCGAGGCGCTGGGCCTGACGGAGCACCGCCTGCGCCGCGGGGACGAGGACATCGAGGTGTCCGGCCAGGCCGAGCGCTACACGATGACGCTGCGCAACCTGCTCTTCGCCGTCATGGACGTCGCCTTCAGCCTGCCGCGCGTGCTCGTCCTGCTGTTCGGCGCCATCGGGTATGCCCAGGGCTGGGCCACGCTCGGGCAGATCACCACGGCGATCCTCTACACCGAGGCTCTCTGGGGCCCGTTCGACATGCTCGTCCACACCGTCGACCGGGTGCAGGTCGGCATCGCGTCGACGACCCGCCTGCTCGGCATCGCCACGGTGCCGGCCGACCGCGAGGCGGGCGAGGACCGGCCGACCGGCCCCGAGCTCGTCGGCACCGACCTGCGCTACGCCTACCGCGCCGGCCACGACGTGCTGCACGGCATCGACCTCGACCTCAGCACGGGGGAGCGCCTCGCCATCGTCGGCCCGAGCGGTTCCGGCAAGTCGACGCTGGGGCGCCTGCTGTCGGGCATCCACGGCCCTCGCACCGGGTCGGTGACGGTCGGCGGCGTCGAGCTGACGTCGCTCCCGCTCGACCAGCTGCGCACCGAGGTCGCCCTCGTGACCCAGGAGCACCACGTCTTCATCGGGTCGGTGCGCGACAACGTCGTGCTGGCGCGCGAGGGCTCGACCGACGACGAGGTCCGTGAGGCCCTACGGGCCGTCGACGCCCTCGACTGGGTCGAGCGGCTGCCCGAGGGTCTCGACACCAAGCTCGGGTCGGGCCACCAGGTGCTGACGCCGGGCCGCGCCCAGCAGATCGCCCTGGCCCGCCTCATCCTCGCCGACCCGCACACGATCGTCCTCGACGAGGCGACCTCGCTCATCGACCCGCGCACCGCACGCCACCTCGAGGGCTCGATGAACGCGCTGCTCACCGGGCGCACCGTCGTCGCGATCGCGCACCGCCTCCACACGGCGCACGACGCCGACCGCATCGCGGTCGTCATCGACGGTCGCGTCGCCGAGCTCGGCAGCCACGACGAGCTCGTCGAGCAGGACGGCGAGTACGCCGCCCTCTGGCGCGCCTGGACCTCCTGACCCCGCCACCCTGACTCGAACGAGCGCCCCGCCCCACTCGAGTGGCCCCGCAGCCCCACGTGTCCCAGCCGTGTCCGGACCGACCTGACACCTGACGAGGGGCACGTGTGACGACGGGGCCACTCGACGATGGCTGGGCGACCCCCGGGGCGTGTCCCGTGTGACGACGGGGCCACTCGACGATGGCTGGGCGACCCCCGGGGTGTGTCGCGTGTGACGACGGGGCCACTCGACGACGGGGAGCGCCGACGGGTCTCGACGGGCACCGGCCCGCGTGTGAAGGTGTGGACATGAGCACTGACACGACCGCACAGCAGGAGCGCACGGCATACGTCATCGTCGGCGGTGGACTCGCCGCGGCGAAGGCCATCGAGGGCATCCGCGAGAGCGACACGGACGGCGCGATCGTCCTGGTGACGGAGGAGGACCGGCTGCCCTACGAGCGGCCGCCGCTGTCCAAGGCGGTGCTCAAGGGCGAGGACGAGATGGAGACGGCGTTCACGCACGACCGGGACTGGTACGCCGAGCAGGGGGTCGAGCTGCGTCTGGGCAGCCCCGCCACCTCCCTCGACGCCGAGCGGCACACGCTGTCGCTCGCCGACGGCGACGTGCTCTCCTACGAGCGGCTCCTCATCGCCACCGGCTCGTCGGCACGCGCGCTCGACGTGCCCGGCGCGGACCTCGACGGCGTGCTCTACCTCCGCGAGATGCAGGAGTCCGAGGCGCTCAAGGCCCGCCTCATGGACGGGGCGCGCCTCGTCATCGTCGGCGCCGGGTGGATCGGCCTCGAGGTCGCCGCAGCCGCCCGCGACGCCGGTTGCAGCGTCACCGTGATCGAGCCTCAGGCCGCCCCGCTCCTCGGTGTCATGGGCGAGCAGGTCGGTGGCTGGTTCGCGCAGCTGCACCGGGGTCACGGCGTCGACTTCCGGTTCGGCGAGGGCGTCGAGCGGATCGAGGGCGAGACCTCGGTGACGGGGGTCGTCACGAGCTCCGGCGACACCGTCCCGGCCGATACCGTCGTCGTCGGCGTCGGCATCACCCCGAACACCGGACTGGCCGAGGGCGCCGGCATCGACACGGCCAACGGCATCACGACCGACGAGGCGCTGCGCACGTCGGCCGATGGCGTGTGGGCGGCCGGCGACGTCGCGAGCTGGCGGTCGACGGCGCTCGACACGAACGTCCGGGTCGAGCACTGGGCCAACGCCCACGACGGCGGCCTCGCGGCGGGCCGCTCGATGGCGGGCCAGGACGTCACCTACGACCCCATCCCGTTCTTCTTCTCCGACCAGTACGACATCGGCCTCGAGTACGCCGGCTACGTCCCGCGCGGGTCCGGCGCCGAGGTGGTGCTGCGGGGCGAGCCGTCGGGCAACGAGTTCATGGCGTTCTGGGTCGTGACCGAGGGGGACGGCGTGCGCGTGCTCGCCGGCATGCACGTCAACGTCTGGGACACCATCGACGACGTCCAGCGTCTCGTGCGCGACCGCACCGTCGTCGACCGCGACCGGCTCAGCGACCCCGACGTCCCCCTCGCCGACCTCACCTGACCGGCCCACCTGAGCGGCCAACCTGAGCCGAGCTCCCCGTCCCCGACGTCGCCGACGTCGGGGACGGTCCTGTCCGTTTTGGTCACCCGCGGCTCGTCGGTCTCGTACGCTCGGATCCGTGGCGCCGTGCCACACGTTCTCGGGGCCCGCGCGAAGCAGGAGTGAGGACGATGGACGCCTCGAGGCAGCACGAGGACGCGCACGCGACCGACACCACGGCGCTCGTCAGCCCGGTCGCGCAGCTCGCCTACGTCTTCTCGGAGTACTCGACGGCGACGGGAAGCGCCATGTCGACGAAGATCAACGCCCAGGCCCGGGCCCACGAGTCGCTCGGTGGCCGCACCTACGTCCTCGTCAGCGACCGTCGGCAGCACGACTACGACGACGGCACGCTCGTGCGGTACGCCTCGTCGCGCTCGACCCGGCGAGAGTGGTTCACCGACCTCGAGCGCCGGGTCGATGCCGTATGCGGTGTCACCCTCGGGCGCCGACCGCTCGTCGCGCGGTTCCACCGGGAGGCGCTCGACGCCGTCCCGGCCGACGCGAAGGCGCTCGTCGTCTACAACTACGCCGGGGCCGTGACCGACCGGCTCGTCCGGCGCTTCCCGGGCAAGGTGGTGCTCCACCTCGGCAACGACGTCTTCCGCTCGTGGCGCGCCTCGGAGATCCGGCGGGTCATCGCGCGCACCCACGTCACCGTGGCGGTCAGCGACTACCTCGTCGCGACCATCGTCGAGCGCCTCGGTCACCGCCCCGACAACCTGCACGTCCTGCGCAACGGCGTCGACGCCGAGACCTTCCGGCCCGTCCCTCGCCGGCCGGGTGCCCCGGTGACCATCGTGTCCGTCGGCAACGTCATGCCGCACAAGGGTGTCCATCACCTCATCGCCGCGGCGGAGGTACTGGCCCGGCGCACCCGCGACTTCCGGATCCACGTCGTCGGCTCGGCCGGGCTGCGTCCTGCCGACGGCCTCTCCGCCTACGAGCTGCAGCTGCGGCGAGCGGCCGCTCCGCTCGGCGACCTCGTCCGGTTCACTCCGTTCGTCGACCGGCGCGCGCTCCCCGCCGTCTACGGGCAGGCCGACGTCTTCGCGATGCCCGTCGAGTGGCAGGAGCCTGCAGGACAGGTGGTCACCGAGGCGATGGCCTCGGGGCTGCCCGTCGTCTCGGCCCGCAGCGGCGGCATACCGGAGTACCTCGGGCCCGACGGCGTCTACGTCGACCCGCGGGACCCCGTGCGCTTCGCCGACGCGCTCCACGCGCTCGTCACGTGCCCGACCGAGCGGGTCAGCCGCGGACAGGCGCTGCGCACCCGCGCCGAGTCCATGACGTGGGAGCGCAACGTCGCCGCGCTGATGCGCCTGCTGGCCGACTGAGCCGCAAGCACGCCCGAGCGGCGGGGGTGGCAGGATGTGCACCGTGACGGCACAGATCCTCGACGGCAAGGCCACCCTCAAGGCGATCAAGGTCGAGCTGACCCAACGGGTCGCTCGCCTGCGTGAGCAGGGGGTCGTCCCGGGCCTCGGCACGGTCCTCGTCGGCGACGACCCGGGCAGCCACTGGTACGTCAACGCCAAGCACAAGGACTGCGCCGAGATCGGCATCACGAGCCTGCGCCGCGACCTGCCGGCCACGGCCACGCAGGCGGAGGTCGAGGCCGTCATCGACGAGCTCAACGCCGACCCCACGTGCACGGGGTTCCTCGTCCAGCAGCCGACCGGCCTCGACGAGATGGCGCTCCTCTCGCGCGTCGACCCCGCCAAGGACGTCGACGGCCTGCACCCGATGAACCTCGGCTGGCTCGCCCTCGGCAAGCCCGCCCCGCTCCCGTGCACGCCGATGGGGTGCATCGAGCTGCTCCGGCGCCACGACGTGCCGATCGCGGGCGCGAAGGTCGTCGTCATCGGCCGCGGCCTGACCGTGGGCCGCCCGCTCGGCCTCATCCTCACGCGCAAGAGCGAGAACGCCACCGTCACGCTCTGCCACACCGGCACGAAGGACCTCGCCGCCGAGGTGCGCCAGGCCGACATCGTCATCGCCGCGGCCGGCGTGCCCGGCATCGTCACCAAGGAGATGGTCAAGCCCGGCGCCGCCGTGCTCGACGTGGGCGTGAGCCGCGTCGACGGCAAGATCGCCGGTGACGTCGCCCTCGACGTCGCCGAGGTCGCGGGCTGGGTCAGCCCCAACCCGGGCGGCGTCGGACCGATGACCCGGGCCCTGCTGCTCACCAACATCGTCGAGGCGGCCGAGTCCTCGGTCGCGTCCGGCGCCTGAGCGGCTCCGATGCAGTGGCGGGGTAGCGGCTTCGTCGTCCTCAGCTGGTGGTACCTCGTCGCGGGGATGGCCGCCGTCGGTGTCCTCGTCATGGCCTTCCTCGACGTCCGTTGGGGCGGGCGCATCATGGCCACGGCGTTCTTCGTCGGCGCCCTGATCCGCCTCGTGGCCCGGCCCTCGCGCAAGGCGGGCGGTCTCAACGTCCGCTCTCGCACCCTCGACGTCGTCATCCTGCTGACCCTCGGCATCGGCGTGCTCATCGCGTCGGCCACGGTCAACGTGCGGGCCGACGTGCCCGACCGGACGTCCGTCGGCCGCAGCGCCCGCTGACGGGACGACCGTGCCGAGCCCCCAGCCGCAGGCGTTCGAGCACTACCTCCTGACGCGCTTCAGCGCGGCCTTCTCGCCCGACGTCCCGGCCCAGGAGGAGTGGCTGCGCTACCGTCTCGGCTTCTTCGTCGACGCGTGCTGGTCGTCGGTGCGCAGCCAGCAGGGCGCGGACTTCACGTGGCTCGTCCTTTTCGACGACCGCTGCAGCGACGACTTCCGCGCCGACGTCGAGGCGCTCGCCGAGGGCACGTTCACTCCCGTCTGGAGCCACGAGCGGTGGTCGCCCTGGATCTTCGGGCAGGCGATCGCCGAGCTCAGCCCGGCCGACACTGCACCGTCCTGGCTGCTCACGACCCGCCTCGACAGCGACGACGCGATCGCCCGGGACTTCATGGCATCGGCCCAGCGCGAGTTCACGCCGACCCAAGGACTCTTCGTCGACTTCCCGCGCGGCATCCAGATCGACCGGAGCGGCGCGACCTACCGCTACGACCAGCTCTCGAGCCCGTTCCTCACCCTCGTCGAGCAGCGCCGCCCCGGCTCGCCTCCGAGCACCGTGTATGCCGCCCGCCACGCCCGTGCGCGCCAGTGGGGTCCCGTGCGGGAGGTGAGCGCACCGCCGATGTGGGTGCAGGTCATCCACGGCACCAACCTGCTCAACATGACCGTCGGCGCACGCGTCTCGCCGCGCGTGGTCAACGAGCGCTTCGACCTCGAGCTCGTCTACGACCGTGACGTGTCGACCCGGGACCTGTTGCGGCAGAAGGCCGTCCACCGCGCCCGTCTCGTCCGCCTGTGGGTGCAGCACCCGGGTGAGATGACGAAGTGGGCCGA
Source organism: Terrabacter sp. LjRoot27 (assembly GCF_964254175.1). Taxonomy (NCBI): domain Bacteria; kingdom Bacillati; phylum Actinomycetota; class Actinomycetes; order Micrococcales; family Intrasporangiaceae; genus Terrabacter; species Terrabacter sp. LjRoot27. Next base: position 3,249,161 of record NZ_CAXUSS020000001.1, on the reverse strand, counting down.
GGCGAGGTACTGGAGACTGCGTGGCACGCACGTGCGGCCGCAGGGCACGACGCCTCCGCTGACCGAGGTGGTCAAGGCCGGGGCCGCCCGGCTCGGCTGGCGTCGCTGAGCGGCACACGGGCGCACGGCATACGCGAAGGGCGCCGCCCACCTCGTGGTGGACGGCGCCCTTCGACGCGAGGGGGTCGGCTCAGATGAGGCCGAGACCCTTGACGGCGTCGCGCTCCTCGGCGAGCTCGGCGACCGACGCGTCGATCTTGCCGCGCGAGAAGTCGTCGATGTCGAGGCCCTGGACGATGCTCCACTGCCCGTCCTTGACGGTGACGGGGAAGGAGGAGATGAGACCCTCCTGCACGCCGTAGGAGCCGTCGGAGCGCACGGCCATGGAGACCCAGTCGCCGTCAGGCGTGCCCTGGACCCACGTGCGGGCGTGGTCGATCGTGGCGGAGGCGGCCGACGCGGCCGAGCTCGCGCCGCGCGCCTCGATGATCGCGGCGCCGCGCTTGGCGACGGTCGGGATGAAGGTGCCGGCGAGCCAGTCCTGGTCGCCGACGGCCTCGGCGGCGTTGCGGCCACCGACCTCGGCGTGGAAGAGGTCGGGGTACTGCGTCGCGGAGTGGTTGCCCCAGATCGTCATCTTCGTGATCTCGGTGACCGGCACGCCGAGCTTGGCGGCGAGCTGGCTGATCGCGCGGTTGTGGTCGAGGCGCGTCAGGGCCGAGAAGCGCTCGGTCGGGATGTCGGGGGCGTTGCTCATGGCGATGAGCGCGTTGGTGTTGGCGGGGTTGCCGGTGACCGTGATGCGGATGTCGTCGGCCGCGACCTCGTTCAGGGCCTTGCCCTGCGGGGCGAAGATGCCGCCGTTGGCCTCGAGGAGGTCACCGCGCTCCATGCCCGGGCCGCGGGGGCGGGCGCCGACGAGGAGGGCGTGGTTGACGCCGTCGAAGACCTTCGTCGCGTCGTCGCCGATCTGGACGCCGGCGAGGGTCGGGAACGCGCAGTCGTCGAGCTCCATGACGACACCCTCGAGCGCCTTGAGCGCGGGGGTGATCTCGAGCAGGCGCAGCTCCACCGGGGTGTCGGGCCCGAGCAGGGCACCGCTCGCGATGCGGAACAGGAGGCTGTAGCCGATCTGGCCGGCGGCGCCGGTGACGGCGACCTTGACGGGGGTAGTGCTCACAGGTAGGCCCTTCACATCGGTGTGGCGCTGGACGCTCCGACGCTATCAGTGGCTGCGTGCCGGGCTGGACGGGCGCCCGTGCTCAGCGCGGGCCCCCAGCACGCACACGCAAGGGGCGTGACGACGATCACGCGTGCTGGCCGAGAGCGATGCGTCAGACGGTGAGGGCGAGCGAGCCGAGGGCGATGAGCCAGCTGACGAAGCTGCCGACGAGGAAGTACTCGGTGACGTCGTCGATGCCGGCCGGGCCGCCGGGATAGGAGCCCGTGCCTGCCGGGCCACCGCTGGCGGAGCGGGCAGCCGCCTGGATCTCGGGGAAGCGGAGCAGCCCCTTGGCGGCGATGACGAGACCGGCGGCGCCGAACTCACCGGCGACGCCGAGGCCGAGGATGACGAGACGCTCCATGGGCCCGAGCAGACGCCCACCCTTGAGGCGGTCGGCGGGCTGGCCGCCGGTCGGGGGAGCGGCCCGCCCGGTGAGGGAGGCGGCAGCCGCGGCGGCCGCGTTGGCGTTGGTGACGTCGGACGGGCGCAGGGCCCCGATGGTGAGCAGGACGAGTCGGACGATGACGTTGGCCGTCGCGACGTTGAAGAGCACGAGCCCGGTGAGCAGGAGCACCCGTGCGGCAGGGAGCGGGCCGCTGCCGGGGAGGTCGGCCCACTGCAGCCACGTGGCGAGGGGGCCACCCGCAGGTGACGCCGCCCCGGAGAAGGCGAGCAGCCCGACGACGAGGCCCGCGAAGACGGCCAGCGGCGCGAGGGCGCCCCGACCCGTCATCTGCGTGCGACGTGAGAGCTCGGCCCACCCGGCACCGGCTACCGCGGCGAAGGCGAGGGCGAGCAGGTCGGCCCACCCGTGCATCCCGGCCACGAGGGCCAGGGCGAACACGACGACAGGTGCGGCGACGTGCCCGACGACGCGGCCCGGTCGCCACGTCGTGGACCGGACGACGTCGCCGACGCCGATGCCGGCGAGGGCGATCGACAGCCACGTCACGGCAGGTCACCCAGGGTCGTCATGGCCTCGAGCGCGACGCCGATGCCGTCGCGCCGCACGCGCTGCGAGACCGCGGACGGGCTGATGCCGACCCGGTCGGCGACGTCCTGCTGCGCGTGGCCGTGCATGAGTCCTCCGAGGATCTCGCGTGAGGTGGTCGACATGGAGCCAACCATGAAGTCCAGACAGTCGAGCGCAGCCCGCACGGCCGCGACGGTGGCCGGCGGCTCGTCCGGAGCGACGTAGGCGGTCCGCGACGTCCGCGTCTGCGCGCGCTGCGCCCGTTCCTCGGCCACGGTGATGGCCTCGCGGGCGTTCCAGTAGGCCGGCCCGTCGTGGATGCCGCGGACGGGGTCGAGCGTCGAGACGGCGCCGCGGCCGAGCCCGAAACGGACGTCGGCCCGGGGGAAGAGCTCGCTGCGGACGACGAAGCTGGCACGCAGCGCTGCTCCCAGGCTGGGGTAGACGCCCTGGAACTCGTCGCCGACGGTGATGACAGCCGGGTCGTCGATCGGGACCTCGGCGTTGGCGCGGGCGACGGCGGCCTGGAAGGCGTCGTGCAGGGCTTGGCGCTCGCGGTGGGTGCGGGACTCGACGATGTCCCCGATGAGCGCCACCGGTGAAGGTTTTGCCTTCAGATCTGACATGTGAAGATCATATCTTCAGATTCAGGAAATGGAGCGCTGGCCTTCACTGGAGTCCACGTCGAGGACGGGACGGCCCTCGTCGTCGACCGCGGCGTTCTCGACCATGTCGGTCGAGCCACTGATGTCCATGTCGTCGCGGCGCTCGCCGGTGATCCAGGCGTAGGTGCTGCCGGCGATGAGGCCACCGACGATCGGCGCCACCCAGAAGGCCCACAGCTGCCCGGGGGCGCCGTTGCCGTTGAAGAAGGCGACGGCCGTCGAGCGGGCCGGGTTGATCGAGGCGTTGCTGATCGGGATGGCCACGAGGTGCGCGAGGAGCAGGCCGAAACCGATGGCGAGCGGGGCGAAGCCCTTGGGGGCGTCGTCCTTCGTCGCGCCGAGGATGATGTAGACGAAGAAGGCGGTGACGAGGGCCTCGACGATGAGCACCCCGCCGAGCGCGAACCCGCCGGGGGAGTGGATGCCGAAGCCGTTGGCCGCGAGGTTGCCGGTGACGGGGCGTCCCGTCGAGGACAGCAGCCCGGCGAGTGCGCCTCCGGCGAGCAGGCCGCCGACGAGCTGGGCGCCGACGTAGGCCGGCACCTCACGCCACTCGAAGCGCTTCGCGACGGCGATGCCGATCGTGACCGCGGGGTTGAAGTGCGCCCCGGAGACGTGCCCCACGGCATACGCCATCGTCGTGACCGCGAGGCCGAAGGCGATGGCGACGCCGAGGTGGCCGATGCCGTAGTCGATGACCTGTCCGTCGAGGGTCCGGGCGACGAACTTCGCGTTGAAGATGGCCGAGCCGCAGCCGATGAAGACGAGCCAGAAGGTCCCGAGCGCCTCGACGGCGAGGCGTGAACTCATCTTGGGGGTGTACATCGGGCTCCTCCAGCACAGACGTCGAGGCCGAACCGCCCGGGAGGCTCCCGGTGCTCGCAGCGTAGTGGACCGTCACCGCCCCAGCGGGGGATGAGAGCTGCGCCGCGTGCCCCGTCAGCGTCGCTCGAGGACCGTGCCGACACCCGGGACCGTGCGCACGACGGGGTATGCCGTCGCGACCCACGCGCGCAGCGGGTCGCGGGCCGACCAGGCCGCTGAACCCCCGGCCCGGGCGTCCGCCGCTGCCGTGACGACGACGACGTCCGGAGCGCGTCCGGTCCGCTGGTACCAGTCGACCGCCCACTGGTTGGCGGCTCCGTGGTCGTCGAGCCACACCGACGGGGTGGCCATCGGGCCGTTGGCGGCGAGGTAGCCGCCGGAGGCGCCCAGGACGAGGACGGGACGCCCGCCACGGGTCACCTCGTCGACGGTGGACGAGAGGGCCGTGAGGCGTGCGGCTCGGTCGGACGTCGTGACCAGGCCGGCCCACGGCCCGGTCGTGATCCGGGTGTCGACGCGGACGGAGCCGGGCTCGTCGAACGGCAGGGCCAGCAGCCCGAGCGCCATCGCGACGGCGGGGAGGGCCGCGAGGGCGCTCGTCGCCCGAGCGGGTCCCGCCCCGCGTCGTGCGCGCACCCCGACGAGTCGGCGCACGGCCGTGGACCACTGGACGACGAGCACGAGCAGGAGGCCGCCGAGGGCGGCTCCGTGCACGGAGTAGGCCGGGCCGGAGTTGGTCGTGGCAGCGATGACGGTCGCGGCGACGAGTCCGGGCGCGGCGGCCGCGGCGAGGTCGCCGGCATCCCCGGGCCGGTGGGACCAGCGCAGCTCGGCCAGGACGGGCAGCAGGAGGGTGAGGACCAGGAGGGTCTCGAGGGCGGCCACGGTGTTGCCGAACCACAGCTGCGGCAGGAACCCCAGCGCGGCGGCGACGGTCACGGCGGTGCACCACGCGACGCCCGCGCCGCTCGCGCCGACCCGCAGCGCGCGCCAGTCCGGGCGGAGGCACCCGACGGCGGTCAGCCCGATGCACCCGAGCAGCGGCCAGTAGAGCGGGAAGCGCAGACCCTCGTACGTCCCGACCGCCCGGCCGACGCGCTCGAGCGGCGACAGGCCGTCTCCGCGAACCGCCAGCAGGTAGTGCATCGTGTCGGCAACGGGCCCGGTGCCGGCGGCCAGCAGCACCCACGCGGCCGCCACCGCGATGAGCCCGGCGCTCGACGCCAGCGCCACGACCCTGGGGCGGGCGCCTCGCACCCGGACGACCCCGACGGCGAGTGCCAGGGCGAACGCCGGCGCCAGCTGCGGGCTCGCGACGGTGCCCATCGCGGTCGAGACACCCAAAACCCCGGCCCAGGCCGCCGAGCGCGTCTCCCGGAGCGCGACTCCCGACGCGGCGGCCAGCACGAGGGCGAGCACCGGCACCGAGCTGTAGCTGACGAGCGGCAGCTGGTAGGGCAGGCCGAGCAGGGCGGCCACCGTGCCCACGACAGCCGGCCCGGCGGCATACCTCGTGCGCAGCGCGCGTGACGTCACCACCGCGACGACCGCGGCGACGACGACGAACCACACGCGCGACGCGAGCACGATGCCCGTCGTCCCGACCGTGTGGTCCCACACCCACACGAAGGGCACGGCGAGGAGCGCACCCGTCGCCTGCAGGTTCATCTCGTCTCCGAGGGCGGTGTCGCCACGGGAGAGCCGTAGCGCCAGCGTCACGACGTGACCGTCGTCGTCGGAGCTGGCGCCCAGCGTCAGGCGCCACGCGAGCACGAGGACGAGGCAGAGGCCGACAGCGGCGGCGCCCCGCCTCGACGGCAGGCGCGCGACCCCCGCTGCACGGCCCCGCTCGGTGGACTCGGTCACCACCTCATCATCGCCGCGCTCGGTGCGCCGGTGCCGGATGCGCGGGGTTCGTCTCCGGGGCGCGTCCCGCAGATCCGGTCGTTCGCCGCCGCGTGAGGTGTCCACGATGCCGACATGTCAGGTGATGTACCGATTCACGGCTATCATTCGGCTTACGCGTGGTTTGACCGAATTGGTGCAGAAAGTCGCCAGTCACGTCGGGTTCCGGGACAAGGTCGTCGCCGTCGCTGAACCCAAGACGCGTACGTGAAATCGGGGCACGTCAGGGATTGTGGTGAGTACAGGGTGACAGCGCAGGTACGCAGGGCTCGATGGGTCCGGCTCGGCTGGGCCGCCGTCGACGCCTTGATCTGGGTCGTGATGCTCTTCGCGGCGCTCTGGATCCGCCTCGACTTCGGCATCGACGAGACGTACCTCAAGGGCACTGCCTACTTCGCGCTCGCGGCCATGGTCGGACAGCTCGCCGTCGGCTACCTCGTCGGGCCCTACTCGATCAGCCACGTGCTCGGCTCGTTCGAGGAGATCGTCGAGCTCATGACGACGACCGCGATCGTCGGGACCGTCCTCTTCCTCTGGTCGCTCCTGGCGGAGCCGCTGGTCATCCCGCGCGGCGTGCCCGTGACCGCCGGGGCGCTTGCCATCGGGTTGATGTTCGCCTTCCGCTTCGTCGTGCGCACCGTGCGGTCCCACCGGGCGATGCAGACCGCGGCGGAGCGCCGGGCCATCGTCCTCGGTGCCGGTGAGGCCGGACGTCGGCTGCTGCGCAGCATGAAGTACGACGGTGCCGGGCCCTTCGTGCCCGTGGCACTGCTCGACGACGACCCCTCCAAGCACCGCCTGCGCCTCGAGGGACTGCGGGTCCGCGGCACCCGCGCCGACCTCGCAGCGGTCGCGGAGCGCTACGAGGCGGACACCCTCGTGCTCGCGCTCCCGAACGCCGAGGCGGCCACCCTGCGCGACCTGGCATCCCGCGCCGCCGACGCCGGGCTCGACGTCGTCAGCCTGCCGCCGCTCAAGGACATCATCGGCGGACGGCCGACCCCGAACGACCTGCGTGACCTCGACGTCGCCGACCTGCTCGGGCGACGCCCGGTGCAGCTCGACACGACGGCCATCGCTGACCAGATCTCCGGTCGTCGCGTCCTCGTCACCGGAGCCGGCGGCTCCATCGGCTCGGAGCTCTGCCGTCAGATCGCGCGCTTCGGCCCGTCCCGGCTCTACATGCTCGACCGCGACGAGTCCGGTCTGCAGGCGACCGAGATGAGCCTCTCCGGCCACGGGCTGCTCGACTCCGACGACCTCATCCTCGCCGACATCCGCGACCCCAAGGCGCTCGCCGAGGCTTTCGACCGGGCCCGGCCCGAGGTCGTCTTCCATGCCGCGGCCCTCAAGCACCTGCCCCTGCTCGAGGCGCACCCGCTCGAGGCCTGGAAGAGCAACGTCATCGGGACCCTCAACGTGCTCACCGCTGCCGAGGCCGCAGGTGTCTCGACGTTCGTCAACATCTCCACGGACAAGGCCGCCAACCCGACGTGCGTGCTCGGCTACAGCAAGCGCCTCGCCGAGCGACTGACCGCCGACTTCGCCCACCGCGCCAGCGGCCGCTACGTGTCGGTGCGCTTCGGCAACGTGCTCGGCTCTCGCGGCTCGGTCGTGCACGCCTTCACGGCCCAGATCGAGCTTGGCGGCCCGATCACGGTCACCCACCCCGACGTGTGCCGCTACTTCATGCTCATCCCCGAGGCCTGCCAGCTCGTGCTGGAAGCGGCGTCCATCGGCGTCGACGGCGAGGTCATGGTGCTCGAGATGGGGGAGCAGGTGAAGATCCTCGAGGTCGCCCAGACCCTCATCCGGATGAGCGGGCGGCGTGACATCGACATCGTCTTCACCGGCCTGCGGCCCGGCGAGAAGATGGGTGAGGAGCTCTTCTCACCCGGAGAGGACCGTCGGGGGACCGATCACGCGCTCGTCGACAGCGTCGGTGTGCCGCCATTGGGAGCGTCAATTGTCCTCGGTCAGCCGAGTAACGTCGGTGCTGATGTTCTCGAGGTCATGCAGCGCGAGGCATTCGTCGCGCTGACACCGGTTGTGTCGCGCTGAAGCATTGGCGTCTTGCTCAGCCTGCGACCACCGCGCGAGCCGTGCGAGCAAGCACAGACAGGTCCGTGACGATCGTGCGCGTGCGGACGTACTCCGCATAGGCCGCAGTCTTGCGCGGTAGGAGCTCCTCCACGTAGTACGCCTCGGGATCCGAGGCGAGCGCCAACTCGTCTGCTTCGTTGCGGAACTCGATACTGGCGGGATCCGTAATGCCAGGACGCACGGACAGAATCAGGTCGCGCACGTCGGGCGACCACTGCGCCACATAAACGGGCACCTCGGGTCGAGGACCGACGAGACTCATCTCGCCGCGTAGGACATCGATCAGCTGCGGCAGCTCGTCCAGCTTGCTTTTACGCAGAAACCGGCCGACTCGGGTGACCCGGGAGTCCCCGGTCACACTGACGAGACGTCCGTCGTGGGAAGTGCGCATCGTCCGGAACTTGTGGATGCGAAATGTCCGGCCGTTCAGGCCCACACGTTCCTGGCGAAAAAAGGCCGGCCCTCGAGAATCCAGTCGAATGACGAGGCTCACCACCCCAAAAGCTGGCGACAGTGCCACGAGGGCAGCCCCGGAGACTGCTACGTCGAAGACTCGCTTGGCCATGACAGGCCCGTTGCCGGCAGTCTGACGGGTCACGAGAAGACCCGGCGCACCGCGTCGATCACCCGATCAACCTGGCTGTCCTTCATCGAGGAGAAAACCGGAAGGCTGAGCGAGCGGGCGAAGTTCCGGGTGGCGACCGGAAAGTCCAGGTCACGAAGATCGTAGGACTCGCGCCAGTAGGGGTGTTGGTGCAGCGGGATGAAGTGCACGCTGGTGCCGACGCCGAGGTCAGCGAGCCTTTCGACGGCCCGATCGCGGCCTATCGGTGCGTCTTCGTCCAGTTGCACGACGTAGAGGTGCCACGCGTGGACGTCCGTCTCGGCCGCGTGGGCGGGCAACAGCAGGGGCAGGCCCCTCATGGCCCAGTCGTACCTCGCAGCGATTGCAGCCCGCTTGTCCCGCATGTCTCGCGCGCGGCGAAGCTGGACACGACCCATCGCGGCCGCAGGATCAGTGAGGTTGTACTTGAATCCTGGCGCAACGACCTCGTAGTGCCAAGACGGCTTTGTGCTTCGGTAGCGGTCGAAGACATTGCGGTTTATGCCGTGCAACCGCATCGTCCGGACGCGCTCGGCGACGTCGCGATTGCGAGTCACCACCATGCCGCCCTCTCCGGTGGTGATGGTCTTGGTGGCGTAGAAGCTGAACACGACCGCATCTGAGTTGCCGGACCCCACCATAGTCCCGCCACCGACGCTCGGTAGCGCGTGGGCGGCATCCTCAACCACCAGCAGGTCGTGCTCAGCCGCAAATAGACGAAGGGCGTGAGGGTCGACGGCGAGTCCGGCGAAGTGCACCGGCATGATGGCGCGGGTTCGCTCCGTCACGGCTCGCTTGGCGGCATCCAGGTCGATGTTGAACGTGAACTCGTCCACATCCACGATCACAGGGTGGGCGCCGAGGTACCGCACGACCTCGGCAGTCGCCGTGAACGTCCAGGTCGGGACGATGACCTCATCACCCGGGCCAATGCCGAGAGCCTCAAGAGCCAGGTGAAGACCTGCGGTCGCAGAGTTCACACATACGGCTTCGACATCGCCGCCCAGAAACTCGGCGAAGTCCCGCTCGAAGCCCGCAGCGCTAGGGCCGGTGGTCAGCCATCCGGACCGCATTGACGCCACCACCGCGGCGATCTCTTCGTCGCCGATGTCGGGCAGGGCGAAGGGCAAGAACTCTTCGGTGGCGACCACGACATCCTCTTCACGCAGATTATGGCTTTTGCGAACATCTGTAGGATATGCCGAGCCGGGCCCTGACCAGGTGCACGCATCCAGGGAATGACACGATCGAGATGGAGCAACAGCTTGCGCATCGGGCTCCTCAGCCAGTGGTACGACCCTGAGCCAGGACCAGCAGCACTCCCAGGAGTCCTGGCGCGGGGCCTGGCGCAGCGTGGCCACCAGGTGTCGGTGCTCACCGGGTTTCCGAACTACCCCACAGGTCGCGTGGCCGACGGGTACAGGGTCCGTCGTCACATCGTGGAGGAGAGTGACGGGGTCGACGTGCACAGGGTGGCGCTCTACCCGAGCCATGACTCGTCGACCCTGCACCGTATGGCCAACTACGGCTCGTTCGGCCTATCTGCCATGGTCAACGGCGCCGCGGCTTTACGAGGACTGGACGCGCTGTGGGTCAACTACTCCCCGGTGACAGTCGGGGGCGCTCAGCTGTTGGCCCGCCATGCTCTTGGTGTGCCGTCCGTGGTGCATGTGCTCGACCTCTGGCCCGACACCTTGTTCGCAGGGGGTTTCGCCACTGAGGGGCGCGTCTCGCGGTTAATGGAGCGGGCGCTTGAGTCGTGGTGCAACAGGCTCTATCGGTCGGCCTCGTCGGTCGCATACATCGCCCCCGGCGTCGGAGAGATCCTGCAGTCGCGAGGAGTGGAGAGTGATCGCCTGCACTACGTGCCCATGTGGGCGGATGAGAGGGTGTACTTGCCCTGCGCCGAGACGATGCGTCCAGAGCTCGGTGTTGCGGACGATGCCCTCGTCCTGCTCTACGCCGGAACGATGGGGGAGGCCCAAGGGCTGGAAGCCCTCGTGGATGCCTGCGCGATGATCGACGATCCTCGCCTGGTGTGCATCATGGCGGGGTCTGGGATCTCGGAAAGTGCCTTGCGCGATCGAGCATCGGGGACGCCGAACGTCCGGTTCATTGGTCGGGTTGAGTCCTCGGAGATGACGCGCTTGATGGCAACTGCCGACATTGCGTTTGTTGGACTTCGGCCCCATTCGACGTCCTCGGCGACCATGCCCAGTAAGACCCAAGCCATGCTCGCCGCAGGGGTTCCGGTGCTCGCCTCGGCGGGGCAGGACGTCGAGCGCGTGATCAGGGAGAGCGGCGCAGGTTGGTCGGTGCCTCCCGGTGACTCAGCCGCGGTCGCCGCCGTGCTTCGGCATGTGCTGGACGACCCCTCTGTGGATCTGCTCTCGATGCGCCAGGCCGCCCGGAGGTACTACGAACATCGCTTCTCGTCCGCGCGTGGGGTCGCCGCTATCGAGGCCTTGCTCACCGAGGCGGCAGAACGACGCGGCGCAAGTGTTCGCCGTTCCGGGGAAGTGGCATCGTGATCGGGAACGTCGTCATCCGAGCCCTCGATGAGAAGGATGTCGGGCAGCTGGCGCAAGGTCACGTCGCCGCATTCCCGCGCTTCTTCCTCACAGCGCTGGGCACCCCGTTTCTGGTGCAGTTCTATACGGGATTCCTGAAGGACCCGACGGCCGTCACCGCCGTCGCAGTGCACGAGGACGGCCGCGTCCTCGGGGCCGCCGTCGGCACGACCGAGCCCGTGGGCTTCTTCAGCAGGCTTCTTCGCAGACAGCTCGTTGGATTCATGCTGGCGAGCGCGCGTGCCGCATCAAGCGATCCCCGACGTGTGCCTCGGTTGCTGCGAGCCGTCAGATATCGCGGTGGTGAAGCCCCTAACGGCCCTGCTGCCCTCTTGAGCTCCATCTACGTCGCGCCCGGAACCTCGGGTGGGGGTCTTGGGACGCGCCTCCTCGAGGCGTGGTGCCTCGAGGCTTCCGTGCGTGGCTCGACACGTGCCCGGTTGGCGACTGACGCCGACGACAACGACAACGTGAACGGCTTCTACAGACGTTGCGGCTGGGCGTTGGAGGAGCAGTACACGACGCCGGAAGGTCGGACGATGAACTGGTACGCAAAGGACCTCTAAGAACGATGAACTTCGACCGAGGCCAGCCCGGAGCCGCCATGAGAGCCGTCGCACGCGGGATCAACACACTGCTCACTGCGGCTTCACGAGGCCGACGAATGATCAAGGGACATGCCACGGTGGGTCTCTTTGCCTCCCGTGGTGACCATTTCGACTTCGACCCGGACGGTTACTACTCGTACGAGAACATCCACGTCGGCCACCACGTAAACCTCGGAACCCGTCCGACTCTTCTCGCCACCCGGGCGCAGATCCGCATCGGCAACCACGTGCTGTTCGGCCCGGGCGTCACGATTCGCGGAGGAAACCACCGCATCGACGTCCAGGGTGTGTACTTGGACCAAGTGGACGAGTCGATGAAGCGTCCGGACGACGATCTAGGTGTCGTCATCGAGGATGACGTCTGGGTGGGCGGAAACGCCACCATTCTTCATGGCGTCACGGTCGGCCGGGGGAGCGTGATCGGTGCCTCCGCGGTCGTTGTCCGGAACGTTCCTCCGTACAGCGTCGTCGTCGGTAGTCCAGCCCGTGTGGTGAGGCGCCGTTGGGACTCCGCCTGTGACGCCTCACACGAAAGGCAGCTGGAGCAGGGCGGTGGGGCGCCGCCGGTACTCACCGGCGACGATGACCGTCCAGCTGGGCCAAGAAGGTGCTGATTCGTGGAGCCCAGGCGGTGACGGACAACGAGTCTGTTGCACCAGTACGGGCCGCCTCGCGCAACGCGTCGAGCTCAGTTCGGGACATCATGAGTGCTCGATGCAAGGCGGAACCGACATCCTGACGACTCGAGGTCGCCGCCAAGATGGCGTCTCCGCCGTCATGCGTGAAAGCCGCCAGGTCTCCGTGAGCAGTGCCAAACAGGGCACACCCAGCAGCCATCGCTTCTGGGACCTTGGAGGGAAAGCCGGCGACGGCATAGCCCATCTGCGGACGCACGAGCACGCATAGGTCGCTCGCGCGCCAGAGGCGGCGCACGTCCCTGCGGGACAGCCGGCCCACGATCTCAACCGATCCTCCGCAGGCTTGCAGGGCCGACTCCTGAACTTCTCCCAGTTGAAGCAGCCGCTCCTTGGTCGGGCCCGCGATGGTGAGCTTCACCCGCGCGCGGGATGCGGGATCCAGGTCCGCGATGGCGTCCACCACAGGACCCAGCAGATCCTTGTTGTTAGGCGTGCCGGCATACGCCAGGCTGAGGTTGTCCGCCGCGTCCTCTGCTGATTCGGCGCTCGGCATGAACTCGTCGGTGTCGACGAAAGGGGGCACGACCAGCGCGGGTACCCGTGGCCGTACCACGGCCCGCAACTGGGTCGAGATGAGCAGAAGCCCAGCGGGTCGTCGAGCGCACAGTCTCGAGAGACGACGGTGTCTCAGGTACTGCGGATCCAACCTGCCACGCGTGAACTGCATGGGCTCATGCCGCTCCATCAGGTCGGCGACGACAGGTATGTGCCGGCGGTCAGCCCACCGCTGCAGCAGGCGTCCGTAGAGAGTGGAGTGGACGATGAGCAGCGTCACGTCGGAGTATTGATGTTCCGGGCCAGTGAGCGACTGAGCGATCCGATTCTGACGCTGGAAACGGTCCGTTAGCCTCCTGACCCGGCCTCCACTGGGCCGCCCTATGTTCGCATAGGCGATGCCGTCGACGAGTCCTCGGGACTCTTGGGATGGAGGGACCGACGCATGGTCCGAGAGGAGGAGGGGGGTCCAGCCGGCTTGGCGAAGGGCCTTGGCGAGAGACACGGCGCGGTTGGCGGTGGCATCGCCGTGAGGCAGTTCGCCACCTACGAAGACGATCGCGATCCCGCCTGATGTACCCGGATCCACGCGCACGCTCCTGCATAGGTGGCAGTTCGGTTGCCCGATAGGATGAGTCTTTCGCCCGACTTGCCGAGGTTACAGGGGAAATGCGTGGCCAACCCAATCGTCGTCCAGCACAGCTTTGGGACCTCTGGCACTGGGGGACCGCAGACGGCGCTACAGCGCGTTCTTGACTCCGATCTGGCCGATACGTTCGAATTTGTCCCCCTCACCCAGACGAGTTCGACCGGCTCGATTGATGTGCACCGCATCCGCGAATGGGCCGCCGCTCTCCGCGACATCCGTCCTGACCTCGTTCATGTTCGCGGTCTCGGGAGTGAGGGTTTTCACGCAGCCGCAGCTGCCCGTTTGGCAGGATGTCGCAACATCCTGGTGACGGTGCACGGAACCCACCGCGACCTCACTCGGGGCCGTAGGTCCGCCAAACGACTGGTAATGACAGCTGGCCTCGAACCCGCCACATTGACCCTGGCGTCACACATAGCGACCGTGTCTCAGGCAGCATCGCGACGGCCGTTTATAACACGTCACGGGCGCAAGGTTCTCGCCCCAATCGAGAACGGAGTGCCCCTGCCGGTGCTCGATGCCGGACGCGCTCAGCAGAAGCGACGCGAGCTCGGATTGTCGACTGACCGGACCGTGTTGGTCTCGGTAGGGAGGCTTTCTCTCGACAAAGGACACCGTGAGCTCGCCGGCGCGTTGGGTCGACTGCCCGTGGAGACGACCCGACAGGTGGAGTTGCTCGTCGTGGGATCGGGCCCGGACGAGCATGAGATCCTTGCCGGCTACCGGGGCATCTCGGGACTGGCGATGACAAGCCTGGGTAACCGCGCGGACGTGTTGGACATCCTGCAGGCGGCAGATTTGTTCGTGTTTCCCTCCCTTCACGAGAATCTCTCGATTGCGCTCCTTGAGGCGATGGCTTCGCAACTGCCCGTCATCGCCACGGCTGTGGGCGGAAATGTGGAAGTCCTCGAGCACGGCGGCGGCGTCCTCGTGCCGCCCCGCGACGTCGACGCCTTGGCCGACGCCATCAGCGAGCTGGCGCAGTCGCCCAGCGAGCGCCACTCGCTCGCTCGGGCCGCCCGAGCCAGAGTCGAAGGGCACTACACCCTGCGGCACATGCTGGACCGGCTGTATGCCACGTACGAACAGATCCTCGACTCAAGGCGGCCGAAGTGAGGACAGCCCTGCTGGGTTTCACGCTTGACGACGACCGGATGCGAGAGATCATCTCGGAAGACCGTGCGATGCCGTCCCAGACTCACCGATTCGCCTGGTCGTTGGTGCGAGCTCTGGAGGCGGCCGGGATGCCGCCGTTCCTACTCAGCTCGGCGCCCGTGTCGAGCTACCCCGGATATCCTCAGGTTGTCTTTCCCGGAGGCCCATTCTCGGCCAAGGGACGACGGGGGCGCGAGCTGCCGTTCGTGAATCTCGTGCTGCTCAAGCACGCGACCAGATTCGTCAGCGCGATGACCGTGGGACGTCGTGCCCTGAGGTCCGAATCCATCGACACTCTGCTCGTGCACGGCGTGCACAGCCCGTGGCTGTGGTTCGCAGCTGCCATGAGAGCCAAGGGTATGACAACGGTGGTGGTGATCACTGACCCACCAGGTGTGATCCGACCCGAGGATTCTCGCTTGGTCGTCAACCTCAAGCGGTTGGATCGTCGCGTGGTCGCCGCTTCGCTCCGGCGTCAGACCGGCGTGGTAGTGCTGGCTCCGGCATTGGCCGACGAATGGGCCTCGAGCGTCCCGAGCCTGTTGATGGAAGGCGTGGCTCCAGAGCCGTGGCCTGGCTCAACTCCGGGGGCCGGTCCACAGGACGGACCATTCCGGATCACGTACGCGGGTGGCCTGAGCGACGAGTACGGAGCCAGAGCGCTGGTAGAAGCCGTGGAGATGCTGCCCGACCGGGACATTGAGCTGCAGATGCTAGGCAAGGGTCCGTTGGAGGGATGGATCTCACAGCGATCCGAGGCCGACTCGAGAATCCTGCCGCCACGTCTGGTCCCCCCGGAGTGTGTTCCCGCCGAGCTCGACCGTGCGAACGTACTGGTTCAACCCCGACCTTTGAGCATGAAGGAGGCCAGGTTCTCCTTCCCCTCGAAGCTACTCGAGTACCTCGCAGCGGGTCGACCTGTGGTCTCAACTCCGTTGCCCAGCCTCCCCGCTGAGTACGCGGCGGTCGTTCGCCTGACCGATGACGATGGTCCACAGGCCCTTGCGGATGAGATCGACGCGCTCAAACGCATGGATGACGAGTCGCGCACGAGACTGGGCATATTGGCGAGGACGTTCGCGGCCCAGGAGAAGTCGGATCACGCGCAGGCAGAGAGGCTGGCCAGTTTCCTCGAAGCGCTGCGAGCTCACTCCTGAGCAATAGGCGACGAAGTCTGCAGCTCAGGGGCTGCCTCGCGAAGCAGCGGCCCGAGAGCTCGAGCGAAGGCATCCGTGATGTGTGTGGGGTCCACCCGCGTCAGATACGGTCCCACCACCGCCGGGCATTGTTTTTCGGCGTCGCAGAACCAGTCCACCACTGGCACGAAGGATACCCGGCCAGGAAAGGCCAGGGACGCCTCCTGTTCTGATTGCGTCTTGGACACCTGGTCCGTGCTGACCGTCGTCGTGCACGTCTGGGGTGTGGCAACACGGTTGACGCAGTGCCTCACGTCGCCGCCGACTGGCGGGTTCTCGATCACCACGATGTGCTCGGCCGCCTCCAGGTACGAGTGCAGCGTCGAACGCGTCCCGGCGGCCCCGGCCGCCGACCGGTCCACGGCGAGCACCTTGCTGTAGCTTCCGACCGAGCTCGAGACGACGACGACGTCGGGTCGTTCCTCCCGGATGCGTTCGAGGAGCCCGGCGCGTGCCAGCCTGCACGCACCTGAATAGTCGACCATGTTGAGGTTCGTGCCGTGCTCCACATCCCAAGGAGAGCAGCTCGGCACGCCCACCGCGAGGATGCGGCTGGCTGGTGCGGCTGCCACGACTGTCGGGACCCAAGCCATCGCGACGGAGTCGCCCACCACCATGATCGTTCGGGAGCCACGCCCGAAGGAGCACACGTCGAGCTGACTGCGGCCAAGCGCGTTGCTGCAGCCGTGAGGAACGTCGAAGGTTGAGGCAAGCTGCTCGGGCCCCAGGCTCTCCGCACTCGGAGTCGTGCCGCTGTAGCCCTGACGGCTCAGGCCGACCTGGATGGACTGCTGGACCTGCGCCTGAGAGACGAAGTCAACCGATCCGAGCTCACGTGGGTGACTGAATGTGGCTGCTTCCAAGACACCGACTCTCGCAGTTGCGAACTGTGCGGCCGCAGCGGCTCCCACCACCAGGCAGAGCGCCGCGCTGACGAGGAGTTGGCGCCGAGGTCGTGCTCCCCGTTCCCAGGACCGCAGCCAGCCTGATCGACGAATTGGATCTTCGATCCAGCGGAACGTCACTACCGAAAGTGCCAGCGCCAGTGCAGTGATGGCCACCTTCGTCAGGTGACTAAGCTCGCCGAACAACGAGAGAGGGATGATCAACAAGGGCATGTGCCACAAGTACAAGCTGTAGGAGATGTCGCCGAGACCTTGGATGGGCCTGCGGTCCAGCAGCGACTGCAGTCGCGTGCCCGGCCTGCCGATGAGGACACATGCGGTGCCAATGACGGGCACGACGGCCCACGGCCCGGGGAAGGCCCACGACGGTGAAAGCGTGAAGGCCCCGAACAGGATGAGTAGGAATCCGATGGCGGACCACAGCCCCGGTCTGCGACCTCGCAGGGACGAGCCACCGCTCGCCACGTGAGCGGCAACCAGTCCACCGGCTGCCAGCTCCCACACTCGGCTGAACGTGTCGAAGTAGGCAAACTGGGGTTTCAGGTGCGTCACGATCACCGAGAAGATGAAGCCACCCACGACCAGTGCCAGCAGGCTCGAGGTGAGCAGTCGGCGAGAGGACGGCCACCGTGAGCGGTCAACGGCGAGTAAGGCCATCAATAATGCCGGCCACACGAGGTAGAACTGCTCCTCGACCGAAAGCGACCAGTAGTGCTGCAACGCGGGCGCGAGGTCGGACCCCGACAGGTAGTCGGCACCCGTCGCAGCAAAGTGGTAGTTGGATACCCACAGGGCCGCGGAGAACGCATCCAAGGCGTTCTGACGTGCCGCCGATGGGAACCACACGATGAAGCCGACAGCCACCGTGACGCCCAAGACAAACACGGCAGCAGGCAGGATTCGCCGCAACCGTCTCGCGTAGAACGCCGAGAGGGAGATGTCGCCATCACGGCGAGCTTCTGCGATCAAGAGCGTAGTGATGAGGAACCCGGAGACCACAAAGAAGACATCCACCCCGACGAATCCCGCGCGCGGCAGTCCGAAAAAGTGTTGGGCAACCACGAGTACAACAGCCAAGGCCCTGAGCGCCTGGATATCAGATCGCCGGCGACCCCTGTGCTTGATTGCGTCGACGGCACCCACCGCTGCCGTCTTCATGCGGATTCCTCGCGCCGAACATTCGTTCGATGGCCCTGAAGAGACGCGCCTTCTGATCGTGTGCCTCCCGGCGCATCTGCAGATGGCGTTCGTGGCCTCGAAGCTTTCCGGCTCGGCACGGCGCGCGCCCGGCGGTACTTCCTCCGGTTTATGGTGTAAAGCGCGATCGAGGTGAGGAAGCCGATCGTGGCAGGTCGGGAGATGCCGATTTGATTGTTCGCGGGGATGTAGGCGATGAAAAGAAGAAGTTGGGCAAAGAGAAAGAGCGCCCAGATCGACCGTTGAAAGACAGCTTCAGCCCAAAGCCTACAGAACCACCAGCCGAGAAGAGCCATAACGAACAGAACTCCCGGGAAGGTCAAGTCCGAGGCCAGCCACGGGTATGCCGTGGCCCAATAGGTGTCTGCTGGCCATCCCGTTCGGACCTGCGTTCGTACGGGATAACTTGTATCCGACATGCTGTCCCCGAAGCCGTACTGGGCTAGATACGAGTCGACGGCTCTCGATGCCCCGCGCATCTCGGACCATTCGAACGGCGTGTCCAGGTTGTAAGAAAGTCCGAGATACCCGTGAGTGGGGTAGAAGGCCACCACAGCCATCCCGCGCGCGATGTTCTCGCCAGCGACCGCCTCCACAACCGGGTTTGGAGCGAATCGAGCAGAGATCCCTACGGTGGCGATACGGTCGGCCTGATTGTAAGCCATATAGCCGGAGAAGGTTGCAGCAAGTAAGGCGAGGACTCCGGCAACACGACGGCTGAAAAGGTGACCTCCGGCCGCTCGTCGACGCGCCGCAATAACAAGAATGCCTGCGAGCACGAAGATCGCCAGGTCCCCAAGGCCCTTTGTGGTCCCTATGTATAGGTAAAAGGAGACGTACACTGCTACGCCAAGGAGGGCGAGTAGTTGCACGGCGATAGTTAGGCGCCTCCAGTAGATGACGGCTAAGGGCACGAGTGGTACATAGAGGACGGCAGCCAGCGTCAAGACTTGAATGAGCGGGTTGGATGCTTCTGTCTGCTGCTGTTGATAGATGTCGAACTTGGACAAGTATGCTGACCCTGGGTTAAGCAGCGCCGACATGATGTCGCCAAGACCTGTCGCTCCATAAGCCCTAAGCATCGCCAAGCCGTACAGGCCAAGGTAGACGGCTGACAGTCGGGTAATGCGGATGATCTGCCGTACATCAGCTGGCGATTCCGGGGGGTCGACTTTGCATCGCACATACCGCCGGGCGCTGAGCCAGTAGCCAGCCCAAAAGAACGCGGCGGCGCCTACGACATAGAGCGAGAGGCCCCATAGGTCCCGGACTGCTGATACCTGTCCGATGAGCAAGAATGTTGCGTAGGTCCCTAACAGCCATGCGGTGGCAACGTACATAGGCAGGTTGAGCCCGCGAGCTAGGAACCCTTTATTGCTAGGGAGGCCGATGGTAGACAAGTGTGCCCTCAATCGATTTCTAAAGACGCACGGCCATGGTGAGAGGAAGTTGAAATGCAAGCGACACCGACGCATCCTGCCAGCTCACGCCTGATCTGTGAGGCCATCACGCTGCCTCCGCTCCGGTGAGTGATGACACAGCCACGGCCTTTCGGTAGCCAGCCACTGCGAAGGGGAGCAGCACCACCAGGTATACGGCCACGCTGACTGCAGGCACGGAAGCAGTGCCGAGCTGGCGCGCGGCCACGATCTTCAGCGGGACGGTAAGGAGTAGGAAGCAGGCCCACCCCATGGCTTGTGGACGCAGCACCGAGGCCGCGTTCTGCACGCTGAAGAGTGGCGAGGCGAAGGCCACCAGAGCCCACCAGACGACCAACCCTGCCAGTAGTGGCACCGATGGGACGTAGCCGGGGCTCAGCCAGCCGAAGACGGGACCCCTAAGCAGCACGATCCCTGCACCAACGAGTGCGACGATGCAAGCGGACCCTACTGACATCAGCCTGGTCGTGCGATGTACCCAGACGACATCACCTCGTGCAAGGGCGTCACCGGTGGAGGACCAGAACGGAAGGCTCGCGAAGGTGATGACCAGGCCCAAGGCACTAAGGGTCCGAAAGGCGACGGAGTAGTCCGCGACAGCGCGCAGCCCGAGCGTGTGGCTGATGATCAGGTTATCGACGTTGAGGGCCAATGAGGTGATCAGCGAGATGCCGAAGAACTGGGCTCCCAGTCTCAGAAGGTCGCGGGCGGTGGTCGCGTGAAAAGACCGCCAATCTGGCCTGAGATCCCTGTTGCGAGCGAAGTAGACGATGGAGTTGAGGAGCGCGGTTGCCGGAGCGGCGAAAGCAACGGCCGCAACAACGACCACCGGAGACTGTTCCGTGGCCACGGCCAATCCAGCTGCCAACAATGACGAAAGACTTCCGATCGCCTGCCAGACGTTGCTGGCTGTTGCCTCCTGAGAGGCGTACTGAATCTTCTGCACCAGTGACACCGGGATGTTGACCGCGAAGGCGGACAGGCAGGCGACTGCGATCCCATGGGCCACGTTGCGGGCTTGCGGGTCCTGGGCGTTGAGTAGTACAGGCCAGTCGAACGCTGTCTGTGCGCCCAATAGGACGGCAAGCACCACGATCGCCACCCCGGTGAGTGTTACGTAGGCGCTCGTCACCTGTTCGCGTGCTCGATGTCGCTCGCCCAGGGACAGCGAACGGGTGAGTTGCGTCAAGAGCCCGCTTCCCAAGCCGAGATCCGACCACAACGCCATGCTCGTCAGGGACAGGACGGTCATCCAGAGGCCGAAGATCGGCTGCCCGAGGTAGGCCAATGTGAGCGGGATGAGCACAAGCGGGGTGACACCCGCGACCCCCCGTGTGATCAGTGAGGTGATCAAGCCCCTGACGAGCAGGCGGGAGCGGCTCTGCGCCTGTGGTGTCGTCGGGTCCTTCACTAGGTGCTCGCTCATGGACGTTAGATGCGGATGCCGGCCCAGTCGTGGTGGCGACGAGCCGTCGACAGAATGAACCTCACCGTGCGCTCGCTTGTGTTGTCGATGAGGTAGTCGTCCGGTGTGATGTCGCTGACGCCGTCCCGGCGATACAGCGATGCCATGGCGACGCGGACAGCGGCAACACAGTCGTCTACAGAAAGTCCGGTCATCATGATGGCCCCGGTGTCGAGCGCCTCGGGACGCTCGATGGAGTCGCGGAGGGTCACGGCCGGGAATCCGAGGATCGACGACTCCTCGGCGATGGTCCCCGAATCGCTGAGGCAGCAGGCAGCTCCGACCTGGAGACGGTTGTAGTCGTTAAAGCCGAGCGGGTCGCTGAAGATCACGCCGTCGGGGGCGCTCCAGTCTGGCAGTGCTTCAAGTCGCTTGCGCGTGCGCGGATGTGTAGAGACGAAGACCGGGAGCCCGAACGCGTCGTGGACGCCCGTCAGGCATGCGAGAAGGGCAGTCAGACGCTGGGGCGAGTCGACGTTCTCCTCCCGGTGCGCGCTCACGAGGAAGTATTTGCCTTCTTCGAGCCCCTTGTCCGCCAAGATCGTCGACGCGTTGATGCCGTCGCTATAGGCGTTCAGCACCTCTCGCATCGGAGAGCCCGTCTTGATGATGCGGCGCGGATGAAGGCCCTCGGCCAGCAGATTACGTCGTGCATGCTCGGTGTATACGAGATTGAAGTCGCTGACATGATCGACGAGCCGGCGGTTGGTCTCCTCTGGCACGTTGAGGTCGAAACATCGGTTGCCCGCCTCCATGTGGTACACCGGCACCTTCATGCGGCGAGCCATGAGTGCTGCGATGCAAGAGTTCGTATCCCCGAGCACGAGAAGAGCGTCAGGTCGCTCGGCGAGGATGACGTCCTCCACCGCCGCCAAGGTGCCGCCGAGCACGCGTCCGAGACTGCTCGTGTCGACTCCGAGCATATGGTCCGGCTTGCGGATCCCGAGATCCTGGAAGAAGACCTCGTTCAGCGTGTAGTCGTAGTTCTGCCCCGTGTGCACGAGGACGTGCTCGACCGTCTCGTCGAGACGAGCGATGACGCGTGAGAGCCTGATGAGCTCCGGGCGGGTGCCCACGACGGTCATGACCTTGAGCATCAGGGCTTCTCCTGGTTGTCGTTCAACGGACGCACGGGCTCCGGAAAAGTGTCGGGCGCCTCGGGGCGGAACAGCTCATGCGACCAGAACTGGGTGAGCAGGACCGTATCGCCCGTGTTCGTGATGTTGTGCACCCAGCCCACGGGCATGTCAACGGCGCACGGGTGGGCGCCCTCCACATCGAAGTCGATGACGTCGTCCGTGAACATCTTGCGCAACGAGATGCGTGCCTGCCCGTCGATGACCGCGAAGCGCTCGATCTTGGTGAGGTGATAGTGCTCGCCACGAGTGATGCCGGGAACGGTCGTCGAGAACGACGTCTGCCCCTCGCCACCTCGGCACCGAACCGTCTCAACGAACGAGCCGCGCGCATCCGCGTGGGGAGTCAGGAGAATCGGCGAACGCTCAGGAAAGAGAGCGGCGCGGTACGTGTTGAACAGGTCAACCCGAAACTTGGTGCTGAGGTCTGGGAACTCTCCGGTCGCGTACGAGCGGTCGAACTCTTGCAGCAGGTCCAGCACTTCCTGGACACCCACCTCGGTGACGTCCGGGACGACGACGCGCGTCGGACCCTCGAGCGAGCGGATGAGCTCCTCCGCTGCGTCCTGGGCATGGAGGAGCCCAACCTGACGGTCCTGAATCTGAGGCGACGCGCCATCCCTGACAGCGTGCACGAACGTCGCGACAAACGAGTTGTACTGCGGCCGGCCATGCTCGCCAAAGAGATTCGGAAGACGGACATCGACGAACACGGAGCCCGAGGCAGCGCACGCCGCCGAAAGGACCTCCCGCGCACGCGCCTTGCCGGTGCCGTAGGGGCTCCCGTTGGAGTCCTGGATCGAGTTGGCGAAGACGATCCGGGTCGGGTAGTTGCGGTGAGCAGTGGCTGCAGCGACGTCCTCGGCCAGACGGACGTTCTCGGCCTCGATCTCGTCCGGCTCCCCGCGATTCACGCCGGCGATGTGGATGACTGCGTCGACATCACGCAACAGGTGAGCCAGATCCGGCCAGTCGTCGCGGCCCACCGCGACGACGTCATAGGCGCCCGTCGCATGAAGGCGCAGGCGGGTGTGCCATCCCAGAAAGCCCCCGGCGCCGGTCAGGGCAACCTTCATCGGCCGGCCATCGCGAGAAGCTGCTGCATCTCCGGAAGCGCCCGCACGAGCTCGACGGTCTCGGCGACGTCGAGGCGACGTGTGTTGTGCGAGTCGTAGTCCTCCACTTCGACTGCTTCTTGGTCGCCGTCCTCGACGTAGACCGAGTAGTCGAGGGATCTGGCATCAAGGGGCACGCGGAAGTATTCTCCTTGGTCCTCGGCCTTGACTCGCTCTTCCCGTGAGAGCAGCACCTCGTGCATCTTCTCCCCGTGCCGCATCCCGATGCGTCGGACCTCGGCGTCGACTCCGAGCACCGACGCAACCGCGCGAGCCAAGGTCTCCACCGTTGAGGCAGGCGCCTTCTTGACGAAGAGATCGCCCGGCTCAGCATGCAGGAAGGCGTGGTCGACGAGGTCGACGGACTCCTGGAGGGACATCAGGAAGCGGGTCATCCGTGGCTCGGTGACGGTGAGGGGAAGGCCGCTTTGGATCTGCTTGACGAACAAGGGAATGACAGAGCCGCGCGAGTACATGACGTTGCCGTAGCGCGTGATCGACACGACGGTCCGTGACTCGGGGTGATTGCGCGCGAACGCCTGCGCCGTCTTCTCCATCAGCGACTTGGTCATGCCCATGGCATTGACGGGGTACACAGCCTTGTCCGTGCTCAGGCAGACGACCGAGCCCACGCCTTGTCGATGGGCCGCTTCGATGACGTTCCGACTGCCGACGATGTTGGTCTTCACCGCCTGGTCCGGGAAGAACTCGCAGGACGGGACCTGCTTCAGCGCGGCCGCGTGAAAGACGAAGTCCGTGTTGACGAGTGCCTTCTCGACGCTGTCGTAGTCCCGGACGTCGCCGACGAAGAAGCGCAGGCGACCATCGGAGAAGGCCTGCCGCATCTCGTCCTGCTTGGCCTCGTCGCGGCTGAGGATGTTGATGCGCGAGACGCCACGGTCGAGCAGGTGCCGCACCATCGTCTTGCCGAAGGATCCGGTCCCGCCGGTGATGGTCACGGTAGCGCCGTTAATGTTGCTCACTCGGTCTTCCTTTGTCATCGCAAGGTCGGGCATCAGAGCCGGGTCACGGTCGGGGCCGTCATCGTGGCCCCGCGGGTGTCGAGGATCTTGGCGCCGCTCGCACCGATGGCGTCGAGGTCGTACTGGGCGTGCGGCTGGAGCAGCACCACGACGTCGGCCGCGGCCAGCGCAGCGTCGAGGTCTGGGGCGCACGTCAGCACGGCCGCGCTGCCTCGCGGGCTCCACTGCGGGACGAACGGGTCGTGGTACGAGACCTTCGCTCCCCACGACGCGAGCCGCGCCGCGAGCGGGTCGGCCGGGCTCTCGCGACAGTCCGCGATGTTCGGCTTGTACGTGACGCCGAGGAGCAGGACGTTCGAGCCGTTGACCGCCTTGCCCTGGTCGTTGAGCAGCGACCAGACGCGCGAGGCGACGTAGTCGGGGGCCGCGTGGTTGATCTCCTCGGCGAGCTCGACCATCCGGAAGGCGTAGCCGAGCTTGGCCTTGACGCGGTGCGAGAGGTACGACGGGTCGACGGGGATGCAGTGCCCGCCGACGCCGGGGCCGGGGCGGAAGGCCATGAAGCCGAAGGGCTTGGTCTCGGCGCAGTCGATGGCGTCCCACAGGTCGATGTCGAGCTCCTGCGAGAAGCGCAGCATCTCGTTGACGAGGGCGATGTTGACGTGCCGGAAGGTGTTCTCGAGGAGCTTGGCCATCTCGGCCTCCTTGGCACCTCGAGCCTCGACGACCGTGTCGATGAACAGCGCGTAGAACTCCCGGGCCCGGTGGGTGCACTCGGGCGTCATGCCGCCGACGACCTTGGGCGTGTTGCGCACGCCGAAGGTCGCGTTGCCGGGGTCGATGCGCTCGGGGGAGAAGGCGATGAAGACGTCGCTGCCGACGTCGAACCGCCCGCGCGTCACGAGGGGCGCGAAGATCTCCTCGGTCGTGCCCGGGTAGGTCGTCGACTCGAGGATGACGAGCGTGTCGGGGGAGAGGTGCTCACCGATGACGCGGGCGGCGCCCTCGACCGGGCGCAGGTCGGGGCCGCCCTCGGCCGCGAGCGGCGTGGGCACGCAGACGACGACGACGTCGGCGTTGGCGATGCAGCCGGGGTCGTCGGTCGCCTCGTAGCCGTTGGCGATGCCCGCGGCGAGGTCGTCGTCGCTGACGTCGTCGATGTGGGAGACGCCCGAGTTGAGCGCCGAGACGGTCGCGGAGTTCGTGTCGAGGCCGTGGACCTTGAGCCCGACCTCGGCGGCACGCAGCGCCATCGGGAGGCCGACGTAGCCCTGTCCGACGACGACGAGGGTCTTGCTCATGAGATCTCCTTGAACCAGGTGACGGTCTCGGCCAGGCCCTCGTCGAGGGAGACGGGCGACACGTCGGGGAAGAGGGCGCGCAGGCTCGCGTTGTCGGCCTGCGAGTGCTTGACGTCGCCCGGTCGGGGGTCGCGGTGCACGACCTCCGCGGCACTGCCGGCGGCGTGCTCGATGCGCGACACGAGCTCGAGGAGCGTCGTGTTGGTGCCGAACGCGAGGTTGACCGGCTCGGGGTGGGTCACCCGACGCTCGGCGGCGTCGAGGAGCACCTTGCACACCGTGCCGACGTAGGTGAAGTCGCGCGAGTTGCTGCCGTCACCGTTGATCGGCAGGGCCTCGCCGCGCAGGAGCGCCTCGAGGAAGACGGGGATGACGGCCGCGTAGACGTGTCCGGCTCGCTGGCGCGGCCCGTAGACGTTGAAGAAGCGGAACGCGAGGGTGTCCATGCCGTACGCCTGCTGGTAGCAGAGCGTGTACTGCTCGGTCGCGAGCTTGGTGACGGCATACGGGCTCATGGGGCGCACCCACTCGCGCTCGTGCTTCGGCAGCGCGGGGTTCATGCCGTAGACCGAGCTCGACGAGGCGCACGAGACGTGGGAGACGCCGGCGGCGCGTGCCGACTCGAGGAGGGTCAGCGTGCCGGTGGCGTTGGCCACGTGGCTGGCGACGGGGTCGACGATGCTGCGCGGGACGCTCCCGAGGGCGCCGAGGTGCACGACGGCATCGGCCCCCGTGACGGCGTCGTCGGTGGCGTCACGGTCGGCGACGGAGCCTTCGACGAGGCGCACGTCGATGTCGTCGACGTTCTCCCGGTAGCCGGTCGAGAAGTCGTCGAGCACCGTCACCGCGTGACCGGACTGGAGGGCAAGTCGTGCGAGGTTCGAGCCGATGAACCCGGCGCCCCCCGTGATGAGCAGTCGCATTTGCGCTTTCCGTAGCAGTCTGACCGACTTGCCCGATTCTAGGGCAGTTCGACCCCTGCTGCGGTCAGGCGTCCAGGTGCGTCCGAAGGCCCGTGCGCCAGTCGGCGACGGGAGCGATGCCCGCCTCCACGAGGCTGTGGTGCGACAGGACGCTCCAGGCCGGCCGCGGCGCCGGCCGCGGGAAGGTGTCCGTCGTCGTCGGGAGCACCCGCTCGGGGTCGAGCCCGCTGAGCTCGAAGACGGCCCGCGCGAGCCCGAACCAGGTCGTCTGCCCGCTGGCCGTGCCGTGGTGGGTGCCATATGCCGCGTCGCCGGCGACGAGACGCACGACGAGGTCGGCGAGGTCGACCGTCCACGTCGGCTGGCCCACCTGGTCGTCGACGACCGACACGGTCTCTCGCTCGCCCGCGAGCCGCAGCATCGTCGAGACGAAGTTCGGGCCGCCGGCGCCGTAGAGCCACGCCGTGCGCACGACCCACGACTCGGGGCACAGGGCCCGCACGGCCCACTCACCTGCGGCCTTGGTGCGGCCGTAGGCCGAGCGCGGCGCGACGGGGTGGTCGACGGCATACGGCTCCGTGGCCGTGCCGTCGAAGACGTAGTCCGTCGACACGCCCACAAGTCGGGCGCTGGCCCGCGAACATGCGCGGGCGACGTTGGCGGCTCCGACGGCGTTGACCGCGAAGGCGGCCGCCTCGTCCGTCTCTGCGGCGTCGACGGCCGTGTAGGCGGCGGCGTTGACGACGAGGTCGTGCCCGTCCACCGCGGCCACGCACTGCGCCGGGTCCGTGACGTCGAGGTCACCGCGACCGAGCGCCGTCACGACCCATCCGGCCGCACTCAGCGCCGGGACGAGGTCGTGCGCCAGCATGCCGCCCGCCCCGGTGACGAGCGCGCGCCCGGCGCCCGCCGGACCACCCGCCGAGGCGGTCATCGCCCGAGCCTCGCGTAGGTTCGCTCGGACTCGACCTTGGCGGCCTCCCACCAGTCGCGGTGCGTGGCGTACCACTCGATCGTCGCCTCGAGGCCCGCGCGCACGTCGCCGTAGCGCGGCTTCCAGTCCGTCTCGAGGCGCAGCTTCGTCGCGTCGATGGCGTAGCGGAGGTCGTGGCCGGGGCGGTCGTCGACGTGCTCGAACCAGTCATCGGGCTTGCCCAGCAGCTCGAGGATCATCCCGACGATCTCGAGGTTGTCGCGCTCGCCGTCGGCGCCGATGAGGTAGGTCTCGCCGAGGCGGCCCTGCTCGAGGATCGCGATGACGGCGTCGTTGTGGTCGTCGACGTGGATCCAGTCGCGCACGTTGAGCCCCGAGCCGTAGACCTTGGGCCGTATGCCGTCCAGGACGTTCGTGACCTGGCGCGGGATGAACTTCTCGACGTGCTGGCGCGGACCGTAGTTGTTCGAGCAGTTCGACACGGTCGCCCGGATCCCGAAGGAGCGGATCCACGCCCGGACGAGCAGGTCGGCGCCGGCCTTGGTGGCCGAGTAGGGAGAGGAGGGGTTGACCGGCGTCTTCTCGGTGAACCGCTCGTGGTCGTCGAGCTTGAGGTCGCCGTAGACCTCGTCGGTCGAGATGTGGTGGAGGCGCTTCTCGTGCCGGCGGATCGCCTCGAGGAGGGTGAAGGTGCCGACGACGTTGGACTCGACGAAGGGCCACGGCGAGTCGAGGCTGTTGTCGTTGTGCGACTCGGCCGCGAAGTGCACGACGACGTCGTGTTCGGCGACGAGCCGGTCGACGAGCGGCGCGTCGGCGACCGAGCCCTCGACGAGCTCGACCGAGCCGTCACCGCCCAGGTCGGCGAGGACGGGCGCGAGCGAACGGCGGTTGGCGGCATACGTCATCGAGTCGATGACGGTCAGGCCCCAGTCCGGCCGCACCTCGCGGGCGCGCAGGACGAAGTTCGATCCGATGAAGCCGGCCCCGCCGGTCACGAGCACGCGCATGGGGCCGAGGGTAACGAAGCGCCGGCAACTTCACGGCCACCAGCCGTTCTCCCGCGCTCGATATGCTGCCCGGCGTGAAGATCTCGGTCATCGGATGCGGTTATCTCGGAGCGGTGCATGCCGCGTGCATGGCCGACTTCGGCCACGACGTCGTCGGCCTCGACATCGACGAGCGCAAGGTGGCCAAGCTCGCCGCCGGCGTGCCGTCGTTCCACGAGCCCGGCCTCGAACCGCTCCTGAGGCAGGGCGTCGCGGACGGCTCCCTGCGCTTCACGACCGACAAGACCGCCCTCGCGGGCGCCCGGGTCCACTTCATCGCCGTGGGCACCCCGCAGCGCGGCGGCAGCTACGCCGCCGACATGAGCTACGTGTGGACCGCCGTCGAGGACATCATCGCCAACGCGACCCCGTCGCCCGACGGCCCGATCGTCGTCGTCGGCAAGTCGACCGTCCCCGTCGGGACGGCCCAGGCCGTCGCCGACCGCCTCGCCGAGGCCGGCGTCGACGCCGTCGTCGTGTGGAACCCGGAGTTCCTCCGGGAGGGGTATGCCGTCCAGGACACCCAGCGCCCCGACCGCGTCGTCTACGGCCTGCCCGACGACCGCGACCGCGGCGAGATCGGCCGCGCCGTCGTCGATGAGGTCTACGCCCCGATCATCGAGGCCGGCATCCCGCGGCTGCTCGTCAACTACCCGACGGCCGAGCTCGTCAAGGTCGCGGCCAACTCCTTCCTCGCCACGAAGATCTCCTTCATCAACTCGATGGCCGAGCTGTGCGACGCGTCGGGGGCGGACGTCTCTCGTCTCGCCGAGGCCATCGGCCACGACGACCGCATCGGCGCGAAGTTCCTCCAGGCGGGCATCGGCTTCGGGGGCGGCTGCCTGCCCAAGGACATCCGCGCCTTCATGGCCCGCGCCGGCGAGCTCGGCGTGGACCAGTCGCTGACCTTCCTGCGCGAGGTCGACTCGATCAACATGCGCCGCCGCGACCACGCCGTCGACCTGGCCTCCGAGATGGCCGGCGGCCGCCTCGTCGGCGTCAAGGTGGCCGTGCTCGGCCTCACCTTCAAGCCCGACAGCGACGACGTGCGCGACTCGCCGGCCCTCGACATCGCCGGCCGCCTCTGGGGGCGCGGCGCCAACGTCGTCGCCACCGACCCCGCGGGCGCCGACGCCGTGCGCCTGGCGCGACCCGACCTGCAGATCGTCGACTCCGCGGAGGAGGCGCTGACCGGCGCCGACCTCGTCATGCTGCTCACGGCCTGGAAGGACTACGTCGAGCTCGACCCGGCGCACGCCAAGTCACTCGTCGCGACGCCGCGGATCATCGACGGGCGCAACGTGCTCGACCCGCGCGCGTGGACCGACGCCGGCTGGGACTACCGGGGCATGGGGCGCAGGTCCAGCTCGATCTGGTGAGCGTGCTGTCGGGCTGACCGGCCCGGATTCGGCCCGGCTGGCAGCTTCCTGAGACAAACCCCCCAATACGGCCTTTTGGGCACGTCCGTCACAGGAGCGACACCTAGGATCGAGTCTCACCCGATCACGCCGAGAGAAACTTGGGGGCATGATGCTCGGGGAAACCCCTCGCAACACCCGCGGCATCCTATTCGTGTGCACCGGCAACATCTGCCGGTCGCCCTATGCGGAGCGGCGACTGCGACAGCTGTTGCCCGACACCGGCGTCCCGATATCGAGCGCCGGGACCGGCGCCATGGTCGGGTCCGGCATCGAGTCCGAGACGAGCGAGCAGCTGCGGCGGCTGGGCGCCGACGTCACCGGCTTCGCCGCTCGCGCGGCGACCGCGCAGATGCTCGACGGGTCCGAGCTCGTCCTGACGATGACGCGCGCCCAGCGTGGGGAGGTGGCGCGCCTGCACCCGGCCGCGATGCGCCGGATCTTCGCGCTCGGCGACTTCGCCGACCTGTGCCGCTCGTCCCAGACGTGGCGGCCGATCGTCCCCACGCATCCCTGGCTGCCCCAGGTCGTCACCGAGGCCGCCGCCGCCCGCGGCACCGTCGCGCCGCAGGAGGCGGTCGACGTCGACGTCGTCGACCCCTACGGACGCTCCAGCAAGACGCACACGGAGGCCTTCGACCGGATCGAGGACTTCCTCGCCGTGGTCGTGGCGGCGCTCGGCACGGTCGCCGGCTCCTCACGCGTCCAGACCCTGGGCTGAGACGACGGAAGACCCCGCGACCGTCCGGTCATGGGGTCTTCCGTCGTCTGCGTTCAACGAGGGCGGTTGCCCCGGATCGCCCGCGGGTCGCCCGCGGGTCGCCCGCGGGTCACCCCGCGCGTCACCCTGAGTCAGCGGTAGACCGAGTCGCCCGCCGGGAACGGCTGCTGCGGCTGCGGGCCCGCAGGCGCGGTCGTGGCCCGTCCGGGCTCCACGCCCGGGTCGACACCCGGCCTGGCGCCGGTCGTCGACGGGCGCGGGGTGACGGGGCCGAGGTCGTCCTCGGAGGCGATCGGACGACGCTGAGCGCGAGGAGACCGGTCCTTGGCCCGCTGTCGCTCGCTCTCGGGGCGGTAGTCGTACTCGTAGGTGCCGTAGCCGCCGCCGCTCTCCTTGGCCTTGACCCGGTTGAGGATGAGGCCGAGCACCGAGCCGTTGACGGCCTCGAGCGAGTCGAGCGCCCGCCGCACGTGCTCGCGCTGGGCGACGCCCGCACCGACGACGACGATGGCGCCGTCGACGATCGTGCTGAGCACGGCGGCGTCCGTCACCGGCAGCAGCGGCGGGGCGTCGATGAGGACGTAGTCGAAGCGCTCGCTGAGGTCCTCGACGAGCTGCTCCATGTTGGCCGACCCGAGCAGCTCGCTCGGGTTGGGCGGGATCGGGCCGGCGCCGAGCAGGCGCAGCCCCGTGCGACCGAAGGGCTGGAGCACGTCGTCGACCTCGACCCGCCCGACGAGCACGTCGGTCAGGCCGACCGAGCCCTCGAAGCCGAGGTAGTCGAGCAGGCGCGGCCGGCGGAGGTCACCCTCGATGACGACGACCTTGAGGCCGGTCTCGGCGAGGCTGAGCGCGAGGTTGGCGGTCGTCGTCGACTTGCCCTCACCGGGCAGCGAGGACGTGACGACGATCGACTTCGGCGGGTTGGCGACGTCGATGAACTGGAGGTTGGTGCGCAGCGAGCGGAAGGCCTCGGCGCGCTGCGACCGCGGGTCGACCTGGACGATGAGCGGGTGGGCCGATGCGTCGGTGTCGAAGGCGATGCCACCGAGGATGGTGCGGTCGGTGACCGCCTCGAGGTCCCGCTGGGACTTCACGGACTTGTCGAGCACGTCGCGCAGCAGGGCGACGCCGAAGCCGAGCAGCAGGCCGAGGACGAGACCGAGCGCGAGGTTGCGGGTCGGCTTCGGGCTGACCGGCGTCGTGTCGACCGCAGCCTCCTTGACGACGGTGACCTTGACCGGGCTTTCCTGGCCCTGCTTGCGCTCGATCTCCTGGATCGTCTGGGGGAAGACGTCGCCGACGGCCGCGGCGATGCGCTGGGCGCTGGCCGGCGAGCCGCTCGTCACGCTGACGTCGATGATGACGGTGTCGAGCGGGATCGTCGAGGTCACCTGCGAGGCGAGGCGGTCGGCGGTCGTGTCGAGCCCGACCTTCTTGATGACGGGGTCGAGGACCTTGGGCGACTCGAGCAGCTGCGAGTAGGACTTGACGCGCGCCTGCGTGAAGGTGTTGCCCTGGGCGAGGGAGGAGGTCGTGTCGTCGCCCGAGGTGGAGACGAAGAACTGCGTCGTCGCGGCATACGTCCGTGGCGTCAGCGCCGTGTAGGCGGCCGCCAGGCCGAGGGTCACGAGAGCCACGGCTGCGATGATCATCCACCGCTTCCTGATGACGTTCAGGTAGTCCTGCAGCTCCACAGTCGTTTCTTTCTCGTCGGTCGTGCCCTGGTGTCACGACTCAGTCGGACATTTCCGACACATCACTCCCGCGCATCCTAGTGCCGCCTGTCCGAGATGCACGGATTCAGTCCAGTGGGTCCGTAGAGTGAAGGTCGTGATTCGGTGGATGTCGGACAATTCGGTGGGTCGGCTGGCGCTCGTGGGCCTGCTGGCCCTCGTCGTCGTGGACCTACTCCTCGTCGCGCTCGCCTTCCGTCCCGACGCCGCGGGGGCGTCCGCGCAGGCCCCGACGCCCGTGTCCACGCCGACCACCACCGCCCCGACGAGCAGCGCAGCGCCGCCCGCCGGCGTGACGCCCGTGCGTGAGGTCATCGCGGCCGTCGACGGCAGGCGCGCCTGGCGCGGGACGCTCGGCACGTGCCGCGACGGCGGAGCGAGCCTGACGGTCACCGCCGACGGTGGCCGCACGTGGACCACGCGGTCCGCCCCGGTGCAGGCCCTCGGGCGCGTCCAGCCCGTCGACGCCGACCGCGGCTTCGTCATCGGGGCCAAGGGTGCCGGGTGCTCGGTGGGGGAGTACGCCACCGACGACGACGCCGCGACGTGGCGAGGCCCGCGCGACGTCGAGGGTGGCTGGTCACGCCTCCCGGGCAGCGACCCCACCACCGTCATCACCCCGAAGCGTCCTGACGCCCGCCCCTGCGGCAGCACGACCGTCGTCGACCTCGCCCGGGTCAGCGCCACCCGGGCCGTCGTCGTCTGCGCCGACGGGCGCCTCGTCCGCTCGAGCGACGGCGGCGGGAAGTGGACCACGCTGGCCAGGGTCGAGGGCGCGCTCGCCGTCGGTGCCCGTGACGACGCCGGCACGGCGGCCGTCTACGTCGCCCGCGCCACCGACGACTGCGCCGGCGTCGAGGTCGCCAAGGTCTCCGGCGCGGCGGCCTCGAAGGTCGCCTGCGTCAAGACCTCTCTCGGCGGCGCCGACGGCAAGGTCTCGATCAGCGTCGTCGACGAGGGCGGCTGGCTCGCCGTCGCCGACGCGACCTGGCGTTCCGACACGAGCCTCGAGACGTGGCGCGCGGTCGCGTGACGCACCCGTCCACGACGACGTCGCCCACGGCATACGCTGGCCGACCATGAAGGGGATCATCCTCGCGGGGGGCACGGGCAGCCGGCTGCACCCGATCACGCGCGGCATCAGCAAGCAGCTCATGCCCGTCTACGACAAGCCGATGGTCTACTACCCGCTGTCGACGCTCATGATGGCCGGCATCCGCGAGGTCCTCGTCATCACGACCCCCGTCGACGTGGAGCAGTTCCGGCGGCTCCTCGGTGACGGGTCGCAGTGGGGCATGTCGATCACGTATGCCGTCCAGCCGCGTCCCGAGGGCCTGGCCCAGGCGTTCGTGCTCGGTGCCGACTTCATCGGCGACGACCGGGTGGCCCTCGTCCTCGGCGACAACATCTTCTTCGGCCCGGGACTCGGCACCCGCCTCGCCGACCACACCGACGTCGAGGGCGGCCACGTCTTCGCCTACCGCGTCGCCGACCCCACGGCCTACGGCGTCGTCGAGTTCGACCCGGACGGGCACGTCATCTCCATCGAGGAGAAGCCCGAGCACCCGAAGTCGAGCTATGCCGTGCCGGGCCTCTACTTCTACGACAACGACGTCGTCGACATCGCCCGCCACCTGACGCCGAGCGCCCGCGGCGAGCTCGAGATCACGGCGGTCAACGACGAGTACCTCCGTCGCGGCACCCTGTCGGTCAGCGTCCTGCCCCGCGGCACGGCGTGGTTCGACACCGGCACGTTCGAGGGGCTCATCGAGGCCAGCCAGTACGTCCACGTCGTCGAGGCCAGACAGGGCCAGAAGATCGGCTGCGTCGAGGAGATCGCCTGGCGCAACGGGTGGCTCGACGACGACGGCATGCGACGGCACGCCGACGACCAGGCCAAGAGCGGCTACGGTCTCTACCTGCACGCCCTCCTCGCCGAGGGCAAGGACACCCCGTGAAGGCAAGGACCTGATGGACATCCGCCCGCTCCGCATCGACGGGGCCTTCGAGATCACGCCGCGCCAGTTCCCCGACGACCGAGGAGTCTTCGCCGAGGGCTTCCGCGTCGACCGGCTCGCCGAGGCGATCGGCCACGAGCTGCAGGTGCGCCAGACGAACATCTCCGTCTCGTCGGCCGGAGCCCTGCGCGGCATCCACTTCGCCGACGTCCCGCCCTCGCAGGCGAAGTACGTCACGGCGACGAGCGGGGTCTTCGTCGACTTCGTCGTCGACGTCCGGGTCGGGTCACCGACCTTCGGGGAGTGGGACTCGGTCGTGCTCGACACCGTCGACCGCCGGGCCGTCTACCTCGCCGAGGGGCTCGGCCACGCGCTCGCCTGCATCGAGGACGGCACGGCCGTCTACCTCTGCTCGGAGGTGTTCACCCCCTCGGTCGAACGCGGCATCAACCCGCTCGACCCGACGGTGGGGCTGCTCCTGCCCGACGGCTTCACCCCGGTGCTCTCGCCCAAGGATGCCGCCGCCCCGACGCTGGAGGCCGCCGCAGAGTCCGGGCTCCTGCCGACGCTCGAGGCATGCCTGGCCCACACCTCCTCGCTCGCCGGGGCCCGCCGGTGAGGTCGGTGGGTCGCGTCCTCGTCATCTGCACGGGCAACGTCTGCCGCTCGCCCTACCTCGAGCGCCGCCTGCGGCAGCTCCTCGACGGCCAGCACATCGAGGTCGAGAGCGCCGGCACGCGCGCCCTCGTCGGAGCCGACATCGAACCCGGGTCGGTGGCGGCGCTCGAGGCTCTGGGCGCCGACACGACGGGCTTCGCCTCGCGCCAGCTGTCTCCCGCCATGCTCGACGCGGCCGACATCGTCATCACCGCGACGCAGAAGCACCGCGCCGACGCCGTGGCCCTGCACCCGCGGGCCCTGCGCAAGACCTTCACCCTCGGTGAGCTCGCCGACCTCGTCCGCGACGCCGACCTCGACGGAGCGGCCGCGGGGCCCGAGGCGGCGGCGGCCGACCGCGACACGCCGTGGGCCGCGATCGTGGCCGAGGTGGCTCGTGGCCGCCGAGGGCTCAACCCGGCACGCTCCGCGGCCGAATCGGACATACCCGACCCATACGGACGCGGATCTGCGGCTTATGACCTGATGTCGACCGAGATCGAGTCGCAGCTGCCCGTCGTCGTCGCAGCCCTCACGCCTCCCGCCGTCTGACACGAGCGCCGATCCGAACGCGGACTGCCGCGTCCGACAGCCGGATTCGCCCCTAGCATGTCCCCGGGGGAAGGGTCATCAGGCGTGTCGAGGGGAAGCTGGAGCAATGAACAACCGAGTGGCGACGGCAGGTCTCGTCGCCTTCCTCGCGGTCGACGTCGCGCTCGTCGCGCTCGCGCTGCGGTCGGGCCACAACGTCTCGGAGGCGCCCGCCCCGGTCTCGACGACGCGCACCGCGGCGTTGACGACGAGCCCGCCCGCGACCGGCACGACCGACCCGACCAAGGGCACGACGCCGGCGGCGGCCAAGGCCGTCCCGGTCACCCGGCTCGTCTCGGCGCTCGACGCCGCGACGGCCTGGCGAGCCACGACCGGCGCCTGCGACGCCGGGGGAGCGACCGTCGAGGTGACCGCCGACGGCGGCCAGACCTGGACGAAGGTGCGGTCGCCCGCCCGGGCCCTCGTGCGCGTGCAGCCGCTCGACGAGGCCCGCGCCTTCGTCATCGGGGCCGGCGCCGACTGCACCCCCAAGCAGTACGCCTCGCGTGATGCGGGCCAGACGTGGCAGGCCCCCACGGCGGTCGTCGGGGGCTGGGCCCGCCGCCTCGACGCGCCGACCCAGGTCCTGGCGCCCCGGGAGACCGCGGCCACGCCCTGCGGTGACGCCGTCGTCGTCGACCTCTCCCGCACCTCGGCGACCCAGGCGCAGGCGCTGTGCGCCGACGGTTCGGTCGTCGTCACCGAGGACGGCGGCACGACGTGGACCGACTCCGGTGACGCGCCGGGCGCGGTGGCGCTCAGCAACCTCCTCGTCGACGGCTCCCTGAAGACGTATGCCGTCCGCATCGTCGCTGCGTGCAAGGGGGTCCAGCTCGTCGAGGTGGCCAAGGGCCGCAACGCCGACGTCGTGGCCTGTGTCCCCGTCGCGAACCCGGAGCGCGGCAGCGTGGGCCTGTCGGTCACCGACCGCGCCGGCTGGATCGTCTCCGGCAACCAGACCTGGCTCTCGCAGGGGGACCTGAACTCGTGGAAGCGGGTCTGACCCCGGCCGACCGGGCGGCCGCGACGGCTCCTACTGGTAGGCGTTGAGCTCGTCGTTGCGGATGGCGTCACCGAGCTCAGCCATCTTCACCTCGTCGACGATGTCGATCGACGCTCCGGCCGGGCTCGTGCCGAAGCCGGTGAAGGGCGCCGTGATGAACCGGATGTCGCCGCCGCGCAGGTCACGCAGCGCGAGCGCCTCCGAGCGCATCGTGCCGACGTCGAGCTTCTGGTCGACGGTGAGGTTGGTCGTGGCCGCCTCGACGAAGTCCTTGAACTTCACGGGGTTGAGCAGCACGTCCTTGTTCAGCGTCTTGAGCATGAGCGCCTTGATGAAGGCGAGCTGCCGCTGGCCGCGGGAGATGTCGCCCTCGCTCAGCTGCTTGCGCTCCCGGACGAAGGCCAGCGCCATCGCGCCGTCCATGTGCTGCACGCCCTCGGTGAAGACGTACGGCGGCTGGTTGCTGCCCTCCTCGACATTGACGTCGACGCCGCCGACCGCGTCGGTCATCGCCTTGAACCCCTCGAAGCCGACGAGCGCCACGTGGTCGATCCGGATGCCGAGCATGTTCTGCATCGTCTTGACGAGCAGCGGGGGACCACCGAACGCGTAGGCGGCGTTGAGCTTGTTCTTGCCCTTGCCCGGGATCGAGACGTAGAGGTCACGGGGGAAGTGGATCAGGGTGACGCTCGAGTGGTCGGCAGGCACGTGCACGAGCACCATGACGTCGGACCGGCCGCCGACGCGGCCCGGCCCGGCGTCGCTGCCGACGACGAGGTAGTTCGTGCCGTTGCCGACCGGCTGCGCGACGACGTTGCCGTTCTTGTCGGTCGGCTGGCTGCCGGCCGACTTGTCGTCGGGCAGGAGCAGCTCCTGCTTCACGTTGTTGGTGACGATGTGGTTGAGCCACGCGAGGTAGCCGCCGACGGCGAGCACGGGGACGAGGAGCAGCACGAGCGCAGCCACGAGGACCTTGCGGTTGCGCTTCTTCTCCCGGCGGCCGGACCCACCGTCGGCGGGCGTGCCGCCCAAGTCGCCGGACCCGCCCGAGCCCCCGGAGGAGCCGTCGCCGGCAGCGACCTGCTCGGAATCGAACAGGTCGGTGTCGCGTTCTCGGGTGCTGTCCACGGCGCCAAGTGTAGGTGTCGGGAGTCGTTCGCACTGCTGCTTACACTGTCCGCCATGCCCGGAGCGCGAGGAGAGACCCGACGTGTGAGCGCCGACCTCCCCGTCGCGGTCGGGGCGGTGCTGGGCTTCGTGGTCTACGTCTGGGTGCTCATGCACGCGACGGTGCCGCTCGTGACCGTCTTCGGCTTCGCCTCCGACGGGCACCCCAAGCTGTACGCGGCCTTCCTGGCCGCGCTGGCCGGACTGCCCGGGCTCCTGCTGACGCTGCCCCGGGCGTTCACGCCGCCCGCGTCGACGGTGCAGCCGTCGGTCCGCAGTCGTCGTCAGGCCTCGGCCCTGAGGCGCTCCTACGTGCGGACCGACGTCCTCGGCCTCGCGGCCCTGCTCCTCGCCCAGGTGCCGCTGCCGGCGCCGTGGGGCCCCGCCGGCAAGGCCGCGACGATCGCCAACATCACGAAGTCCCCCGAGATCGTCGAGCTGAGCGCGATGTTCGCGAACTACTCGCTCGCGATCTTCGCCGTCGGCATCCTCGGAGCCGTCGTCGCCAAGGTCTACAGCCACGCGGCGGCACTGCGGGTCCTCGCGATCATCCTCGTCGTCGGGGCACCCGTCGTTGCCTGGCTCCTCGTGGTGCGCGCCGTCAGCTGACCGACAGGAGGCTGTCGACCTCCGCCCGGATCCGCTCGCAGAAGCGCGCCTCCGAGAAGCGCTCGGCGTGCGCCCGGATCGCGGCGGCGTCCCAGGCCCGCTCTCGGGCGGCGACGAGGGCGGCCCGGATCGCCGGCACGGTCGGCTCCTCGAAGAACGTCCCGTTGACGCGCTCGTCGATCGTGTCGAGGTAGCCGCCGGCGTGCAGGGCCACCGTCGGCAGCCCGAAGGCCGCGGCCTCGAGCGGCGTCAGCCCGAAGTCCTCGAGGCTCGGCGCCAGCAGGGTGCGCGCGTGGGCGTACGTCCAGCGCAGCTCGGCGTCCGACAGGCCCGAGACGATGCGGACGTTGTCCGGAGCCTCGGCCCGCAGCCGCGCCTCGAGGGGACCGGCGCCGACGACGACGAGCCGCTCGGGGAGGTCGCGCACGGCGTCGACCGCGACGTCGACGTTCTTGTACGGCAGCAACCGTGACACGACGAGCAGGTAGCCGTCGTCGGCCCAGTCGGCGAGCGAGGCCACCGCCTCCTGCGGGTCGGCCGGGTCGATGCCGTAGGGCGGGGCGAGCACGTCGGCGTCGATGCCGTATGCCGCCGCGACGCGTTCGCGGACGACCGTCGAATTCGCGAGGTAGCGGTCGGCGGACGCCGCGGCACGCCGGTCCCAGCGACGCAGCCACCCGCCGAGCAGACCCAGGACGCGCGCCTTCGCGGACCAGCCGGCCTCGTCCCCGAGGTAGGCGTCGGCCTGGTAGAGCCAGCGCGCCGGGGCGTGGCAGTAGACGAGCTTGCGCCCCGTCGTCGGCACGCCGTGCGCCCACCCCGAGCTCGACACCACGACGACGTCGGCGTCCACGCGGAGGCGCGACACCGCATACGGCAACAGGGGGAGAGCGGACCGGTGGTCACGACGCAACGGGCCGCTGCGGTCGATGGGGGAGACGACGACGTGGGCGTCGCGGAATTCCGGGTAGGTGCCCTCCGGGTCGTAGAGCGTCGTGTGGATCGTCGCGTCGGGGAAGGCGCGGTGCAGCGCCAGGACCACCCGCTCCGCGCCGCCGCGCTGGGTCAGGTAGTCGTGCGCGATGGCGACGCGCGGTCGATCGGCCGTGGGCTCCTGTCGGCTCACGAGGCGGCGTCCTCCCAGATCAGCGTCACGGTCTCTGCGGTCCGTTCGAGGTCGAAGCGCTCGGAGACGTCGGCACGGGCGCGGGCCGCGCGCGCCAGCGCCTCCCGGGGGTGGTCGATGACGTCGATGAGGGCGCGTGCCAAGCCCTCCTCGTCGCCGGGGGCGACGAGGAGTCCGGTCTCTGCTCCGGGAGGGGCCGTCCGCACGATCTCGTCGACGCCGCCTCCGCGGGTGGCCACGACGGGCACACCCCACGCCATCGCCTCCGTGACCACCTGGCCGAAGGGTTCGGGGACCGTCGACGCGTGGACGCACACGGACAGGGCGTCGAGCTCGGTCCGCGGGTCCTCGACGAAGCCGACCAGCTCCACACTGGCCCCGAGCGCGAGCCGGTCGATCTCGGATCGGATCGCGCGCTCGTGCTCCTCGGCGCCGAAGGCCGCGGCCCCCAGGAGCCGGAACCGGGTCATCGGGCGCGCGTCGACGACGCGCCGGGCGGCGCCGACGAGGACGAGCTGGCCCTTGGTGGGGCTCAGCCGGCCCACCATCCCGACGACCGGGTCCCCGTCGGGCTGGGCCTGACGGGGAGTCGCGGCCAGCTGGCCGACGGCCAGACCGGGGTAGGCGACCACGAGGCCGCGGGCTCCGGGCAGCGTGGCGGCCGTGGCCTCGGAGTTGACGACCACGGCACGCGGCACGGAGCGGGCGAGGGCTCGCACCAGCCGCACCGTCCGAGCCGGCAGGTAGTCCTCGGCGATCCGGTCGTGGACGTGCCAGACGAGCGGTTTGCGCAGCAGCAGCGCCACCGGGACCGCGAGCAGGTCCGCCTTGAGCGACGTCGTGTGGACGACGTCGACGTCGAGCCGACGCACGGAGGCGACGAGCCGACCGAGGAAGGCCGCCCCGGCAGCAGCACCGCGCACGACACCGAGCGGTCCCGCGGCTCGGCTGATGTCGCGCACCGTCGGGTCCAGGGGCACGACGACGACCCGGTGGCCGGCGTCGCGCAGCCGCTCCTCGAGAGGCCCCGACGAGAAGAGGACGACGACGGCGTCGACGCGCGCCCGGTCGACGGTGCCCAACAGCCTCAGCAGCGCGAGCTCGGCCCCGCCCAGCTCCGCCGTGTGGTCGAGGATCGCCACGCGCACGGGACGGGGCGGACGAGGGGCGGCGGGAGGCACTCCCCGAGGCTACCCACGGACCTCGTCGAACTCGGTCGATCCGTGGAGGTTTGCTGACATACTTCCGCACATGCCGGCCTCCTCGCCCTCCGTCGACGTGGTCGTCGCGACGTTCAACCGCCCCGACAACGTGCGGATCTGCCTCGAGCACCTCGCTCGCCAGACGCTCACGCCCGACGAGATCGTCGTCGTCGACTCGTCTCCGCACCGGCTGACCGCCGACGTCGTCGCCGACTTCCCGGGCGTGCGCTACATCCGCAACGACGCCGGTCCGGGCACCCTGGCCACCTCGCGCGCCATCGGCGTCGCCGAGACCCGGTCCGACATCGTCGCCTTCGTCGACGACGACGCCTACGCCGAGCCCGACTGGCTCGAGAACATCGTCGCCCGCTACGCCGACCCGGCCGTCGGTGCCGTGGGCGGTCGCGCGAGCAACGGCCGCCCCGGCGAGGAGCACGAGGGGCTCGACGCCGTCGGACGCCTCCTGCCCGACGGCACGCTGACGGGCAACTTCGCCGCCGACACCGGTCGCGACCTCGACGTCGACCACGTCCTCGGCGCCAACATGTCGGTGCGGCGCTCCGCGCTCGACGAGATCGGCGGCATCGTCGACCTCTTCCCGGGCACCTGCCTGCGCGAGGAGAGCGACATCATGCTGCGTCTCGGCCGAGCCGGCCATCGCATCGTCTACACGCCGACGGCCCTCGTCGAGCACGTCGCGGCGCCCTACACGCGGGGGCGCCGCTTCGACGTGCGCTACACCTTCTACGGGCACCGCAACCACGTCGTGCTGCTCGCGCACACGTTCGGCATGACCGCCCCCATCCTCCGTCGCTACTACGGCACGGCCCTGCAGGGCGTCGGGGGCAGCGTCGTCGAGGGCGTCAAGACGGCCGTCGACGGCGAGCGCTCGCCGCGCCAGCGGGTCCGTTCGGTGGGTGGCAAGGCCCTGCACGCCTCCGCGGTCCTGGGCGGTCTCGCGGTGGGGACCACCGCCGCCGTCCGCACCCGACTCGGCGACCGTCGCCCGGGCTGAGGTGCCTGCCACGGATCCGGGGGAGCCCGACGACACCACGGTGCCGTCACCGCCACCACCGCCGCCGCCGATGTCCGCCGAGCACGGCATCGGGGACGAGCCCGAGGTCATGAGCGCCGGCAACCTCCAGCAGAGGGCCGTGCGCGGAGCCGCCTGGACGGTCGTCAACACCTTCGTGGGCATCCCGATCGCGTTCGGGGTCAACCTCGTCGTCGCACGCGTCCTCGGGGCCGCGGACTACGGCCGGCTCGCCCTGCTCACCGCCCTCATGGAGTTCGTCGGCGCCCTGCTCACCACCGGGGTCGCGACCGCCGTCATCCAGTTCGGCGCCAAGGCGCACGCCGCCGGTCGCACGGCCGACGTGGCGCGCCTGCTCTCGCAGTGGCAGGGCTTCCGGCTCCTCGTGGCCATGCCCGTGCTCGCCGCCGTGGTCTTCTTCGTGGCGGACGTCCCTCCGCAGGCCATGGTGGTCGCCCTCGTGTTCGGCGTCGTCCTGCCGGCCGCCCTCGACGGGGGCGCGGCGTGCCTGGGCATCGAGAACAAGACGGCCGACGGCGCGAAGATCGCCCTGCTGACGACGGTCATCACCCAGGTCGCGGTCCTCGCCGTGGCCCTGCTCGCGCGGACCCCCGACGCCGTCTGGGCGACCCGCCTCGTCGTGTCGGGCTCGACGGTGGCGCTGTGCCTGCTCCGGATCTCGCCGGCCTACCGGGTCGCGGTCCTCCGACCCGCCCTGCCTCGAGGACTGCCGCCGGGCTTCTGGGCGTTCGCCGTGCCGATGGGACTCGCAGGCGTCGTCAGCGGCCTCGTCTCCTCGCGGAGCGAGGTCTTCGTGATGAGCTGGCTGGCCGACCCCGCAGCGCTCGGCATCTACGCCCTGGCGTTCGGTCTCGCCGTGCATGCCTTCGCACCTGCCCAGGCCCTCGTGGGTCCGCTGATCCCGGCCATCTCCGGTCTGCGGGAGGTGGACGAGGCAGCGGTCAGACCTGCGTTCCGTCGCGTCACGAGAGCCGGGTCCACCGTCGTCGCCCTCATCCTCTCCACCGCCCTGGCTCCGCTGGCCCTGCTCGTGCCGCTGCTCTACGGGCCGGAGTTCGAGGCCGCGTCCCCGGTCGTCCTGGCTCTCGGCATCACCGCTGGGCTCGCAACGGTGGGTGGGCCGGTCTTCGCGTTCGTCTCCGCGAGGCTCTCGGGAAAGGCCATCCTGGCCGCGAACCTCGTCGCACTCGTCGTGGACATCGGTCTGGCC
This sequence comes from Terrabacter sp. LjRoot27, assembly GCF_964254175.1. Classification (NCBI taxonomy): domain Bacteria; kingdom Bacillati; phylum Actinomycetota; class Actinomycetes; order Micrococcales; family Intrasporangiaceae; genus Terrabacter; species Terrabacter sp. LjRoot27. The sequence goes on along the minus strand of NZ_CAXUSS020000001.1, from coordinate 3,206,591 downwards.
GTCCTGCTCATCCCGCCGCTCGGCACGTGGGGAGCGGTCATCGCCAACGCCGGCGGCGCCGCCACGACCCTGACGATCCTCGGCACCCGGGAGCTGCGGGCGCTCGAGCTCCCGGCACGCACGGCACTGCGCGACGCCTTGCCGGCGATCATCGGCTCTGTGTGTGCGGCCGTCGTGTTCGTCGTGGGGGCCCGGATCCACGCTCCCGTGGTCGCCCGTGCGGTCGGAGCGGGTCTCGTCGGAGGACTGCTGTGCGTCACCGTCATGGGGTTGCTGCGGGTGGGCCTGACGTCGGACGACCGCGGGGCCGTCGGTCGGGCCATTCCGTCCCGCGCCGGTCGGTTCGCCGACCTGCTCCTGAAGTGGGTCTCCGTGCCCGACCGCCGCGCCTCGTGACGCCCGGGTTCAGCGGTCAGTCCGACGCGCCGCGGGCCCGGTCGTAGATCTCGAGGTAGCTCTGGGCCACCGTCGTCCACGAGTAGCCGCGCACGCTCGACCGACCCGCGGCGGCCAGCTCGGCCGCGCGTCCGGGGTCACCCAGCACCGTCGTGATGGCGTGGGCCAGGGCCCCGGTGTTGACCGGGTCGACGAGCAGGCCGTCGTGGCCGTCGGTCACGAACGAGGACGGGCCGCAGAGACTCGTCGCCACGAGGGGTGTCCCGGCGCGCCAGGCCTCCAGGGCGACGATGCCGAAGGCCTCCTTGCGGCTCGGCACGACGACCACGTCGGCGCGACGCATCCACGCGTGGACGCCGGCCTCGTCGACCGGACCCACGAGCTGGAGCCGCTCACCGAGGCCGAGCCGCGCGCCGAGCTGGCGCAGCGGCTCCCGCTGCGACCCGTCGCCGGCGAGGACGAGGCTGGTCTCGAGGGGGGAGGCCGCGACGGCCTCGACGAGCAGGTCGAAGCCCTTGGCCGACTCGAGCCGTCCGACGCCGAGGACGACGGGGCGGTCGCCGAGGTCGACGTCGTCCGGCCGGACGCCCGAAGGCGGCGCCGACGGCACGGGTCCGACGCCGTTGGGCACGACGACGCCGCCCACGAGACCGAAGCGCCGGCGCAGGTCGTCGAGCACGGGCTCGGAGCACCCCGTCGTCGCCGTCGAGGTCGCGATCGCCCGCCGCAGCCCCCACCGGATCAGGGCGGAGGTGTCGAACGCGTCGTGGTCGTCGGCCGTCGTCTCACCGTGGCTCGACACCACGAGAGGGACCTTGGTCCGGCGAGCCAGCGCGGCGGCATACACCCCGTTGGGTCCGAAGCACTGGACGTGGAGCAGGTCCGGACGGAACTCGCGGAACGCCGACCGCCACGTCTGCCACGCAGGCGGCGCCGCTCTCGTGAAGCTCAGGAGGGCGGGGGCCGAGCGTGCCGGCAGGGGGGTCGGCAGGTGTCGCACGACGATCCCGTCGAGCTCGGTGACACCGAGGTGCTCACCGCGGTCGACGGTCCAGACCTCGACCTGCGTGTCGGCAGCCCGCAGCTCGCGCGCGACGTGACGCACGTGCGACTCCACGCCGCCGAGGTGCGGGTGGTACGAGGACGTCACGAGGGCGACGCGACGGCGCATCGCGGCTCCTCCCGTTCGGGCACGCGTGGTCACCGGCTCGCGCACGGGTTCCACCCTACGATGCGAGGGCATCCCCAACCGCTCTCAGACAGGCAGGCCCCGCGTGCCCCGGCTCACGATCGCCACGACCGCGATGGCGGTGCCCATGGGTGCGCAGGCCTACCAGCGGCACATCGCCTCCCGCGGCGCCGCGGCGCTCGACGCGCTGTCCGGACCCGACGAGACGTGGTCCGTGCGACACGTGGTCGCCCGCTCGCTCCGCTCCCCGCTCCCGGGCACCCGGCGTCTTCCGATGGGCTGGCTCACGGGCGCCTCGCCGCGCGCTCGGGCCGGGGCCGGGCGTCTCGCGTACGCCGGGGGAGGCCTCGTGCACCGGATGGACCTCGAGCTGCCGCCGGCACCCCGCGAGGTCGTGACGCTCCATGACGTCGTGGCGTGGCGCTACGCCGACGAGTCCCCGCCGGTGGCTGCGGCGGCCGAGGAGCTGCGGCGTGCAGCGGCCGTCGTGTGCGTGTCGACGTTCACGGCCACCGAGGCCGTCGACCTGCTGGGGCTCGTCGACCCGGTCGTCGTGCCCAACGGCGTCGAGGACCGCTTCTTCGGCGCCCGGCCGATGGGCGCCGAGACGCTGGCCGGGCTGGGGATCGAGGGCCCGTTCGTCCTCACGGCCGGGGGTGCGTCGGAGCGCAAGAACCTCGCCGCGCTGGCCGACGCCTGGCCGCGGGTGCACGCCGCCCGTCCCGACCTGACCCTCGTGCTCGCCGGGCCGGCGCACCCGCGTCGCACCGAGCTCTTCGCCGCGCTCCCCGGCGTGCGCCTCGTCGGACGCGTCGCCGACGACGTGCTGCCGAGGCTGTATGCCGCCGCGTCCGTCGTCGTCGTGCCCTCCCTCGTCGAGGGCTTCGGCCTGCCGGCGCTGGAGGGCATGGCCACGGGTGTGCCCGTCGTCGCCTCCGACCGCTCGTCCCTGCCCGAGGTCGTCGGTGACGGTGGGCTGCTCGTGGAGCCGGTCGGCATGGCGCTCGCCGACGGGATCCTCGACGTCCTCACCGGTGGCGACGACGTCGCGGCGATGGCCCGACGCGGTCTCGAGCGGGCGCGCCGGTTCACGTGGGAGGCGAGCGCCGCGGGCCACGCCCGGGTCTGGCGCTCGGTCGGCGGCTGACTCAGTCGACGGGCCCCGCCGTCTCCCGCGCCGTGCGACGCGAGGCCCGGACGTCCGGGGCGAGGTTGGGGGAGTCGCCGCCGACGACCGCGAAGGTCGCCGCGGCGACGGCCGCCACGAGCAGCGCGCTGCCGACGACGTCGCGGGGCTGGTGGGCGTACCACGTGACGTTGCCGAGCCCGATGCAGGACGCCGCCACGGCCACGCCGACCAGGCCGCGTCGCGTCACGGGGCGCGGCCACACGACCGCGACCCCGACGAGGAGGCCGAGGCCGGCCGCCGCGTGGTTCGAGGGGAACGCGTCGCCCCCGATGCCGAAGACGTCGCGGACGCGCAGCTCGAGAGCGACGAACGTCGCCGCGGCGGGGATGACGACGCCGGCCAGCGCGCGCCGCCAGCCCCCACGCACGAGGGCGAGCAGGGCGAGGACGACCACGGTCGGGGCGAGCACGACGATGACGAGCGGACGCGCCATCCGGTCCAGTCCCTGACGCAGCGGTGCGGGGAGCCCGTTGAGGATCCAGCCGCGCAGCGTGGCGTCGAGCGACACCCCGGCGCCGGTGCGGGTCGACGCGAGGGCGAGGAGCACGAAGGCCGTGGCCGCGATCACCGCGATGCCGCCCCAGCGGAGCCGATCGCGATGCGACACGTGCGCCTCCTACGGGGCTGTTAGGGTGCGATCGACCAGTCCGCTTGCAGTCTATGGGGGTTCGCGCGATGGCAGCCCACGAGGCGACGGAGGCTCCCGCGGAGGGGGTCACGGTGCCTCTCGAGGTCCGGATCGGATTCGCGCACGCCTGCCTCCAGTGGGTCGCTGACCGGTGCGGCGCCGACCTGCTGCACGTCAAGGGCGCCGCCCTCGACCCGACCCTGGTCCCCGGGCGTGGCTTCTCCGACGCGGACGTGCTCGCCAGGCCGGAGCACGTGCGGATGCTGCTCGACGAGCTGCGCCGGCACGGCTGGGAGCTCATCAACTCCTTCGCCTACGGCTCGTCCTTCGAGCACTCGGCGACCCTGCGCCACGACGACTTCGGCCTCCTCGACCTGCACCGGATCTTCCCGGGCACCGGTCCCACGCCGGAGCGCGCCTTCGACACGCTGTGGGCGGATCGCACGACGACGGTGCTGGGCGGGGTCGAGTGCGCGGTCCCGCCGCGTGACGCCCAGGCCGCCCTCCTGCTGCTCCACGCCGCTCGGGGCGGCAGCGACCCCAAGGCCGCCCACGACGTCGAGTGGGTGTGGACCTCGGCCGACGACGCCCGACGAGCCGCCATTCTCGACTGGGTCGACCGGCTCGACGCCGGGTTGGGCTTCTCCGTCATCACCGGCACCCTCGACGACCACCGGGACGACCCGGCCTACGACCTCTGGCGCGTCGCGTCACGCGGCGGCACGCGGATGGAGGAGTGGCAGGCCCGGGTGCGTGCGGCGCAGGGAATCCGCGGCAAGCTCACGGTCGCCTCGCGGTCGGTGCTCGTCAACGTCGAGCACCTGACGATCGTCCGCGGGCGACCGGTCTCGCGCCGGGAGATCGTCGCCGAGTTCTTCGGCCGGCCGGCCCGCGGCCTGCGCGAGCAGGTCGTCCGTCTCGCGCGTGGGGGCCGGCAGTGACCGCCGCCTTCCGGCCCGGACCCGAAGCCGGCGTCACCCTGAGCGACGACGGGAGCTCCGTCTACGTGGCGCACCTGCCCGGGGGACCGCTCGTCGTCCTCGACGGTGCCGCAGCGGTCATCTGGGTCGAGGCCACGACGGCTCCGGCGACGGGCTGGGTCGCCCGCGTCGCCGAGCTGGTCGGGCAGCCCGAGGACGCCATCGCCGCCGACGTCACGGCGTTCGTCGCCGACCTGAGCGCGCGGAGGCTGCTCGTGCCCCAGACCGCGGACGAGCCCGACCCCCGGGCCGACACCACGAGCTGAGCCGGAGCGAGACCGCGTCGTCAGGCCTGGTGCTTGGCTCGCGCCCGCTGCTCGCGCCGGCTCAGCTTCACGTCGGCGTCGCGGTTGTAGCCGTAGTAGCCGTAGCGGTGGGCCGTCGACGAGCCGGACGACACCATGTTGAGGGCGAAGCCGGCGACGGGGGCGTCCACGGTCTCGAGCGACTGGACGGCGCTGGCGAGGTCGCGCTTCTTCGTGCGCTCGGCGCCGACGACCATGATGAGGCCGTGGGTCAGCTTGTTGATGAGCACGGCGTCGATGACGGGGACCACGGGCGGGCTGTCGACGAGGATGAAGTCGTAGTCGTGCGACAGCTTGCCGAAGAGGACCTCCATCGGCTCCGAGCCGAGCAGCTCGCTCGGGTTCGGCGGCACCGGCCCGGCCGGCAGCACGTGGAGGGTGCTCTCGCGCCAGCGCTGGATGACGTCCTCGGTGTCCGCCTGCCCGAGCAGCAGGGTGGTGAGGCCGAAGGAGCCGTCGAGGCCCATCGTGCTCGCGACCGACGGGTTGCGCAGGTCGCCGTCGATGAGCAGCACCTTCGACCCGGCATCGGCCATGGCGATCGCGAGGTTGACCGTCGTGGTCGTCTTGCCCTCGCCCGGCACCGAGGAGGTGACGACGAACGAGTGGCCGGCCGTCGTGACGTCGACGAAGAGGATGTTGGTGCGCAGCCGCCGGATCGACTCGGCGTGCCGGCCGTGGGGGTCGCTCTCGAGGGAGAGCAGACCGTTCTTGACCGACTTCACCATGGGGATGTCGCCGAGGATGGGCCGGTTGGACAGCGCCTTGATGTCGTCCTCCGTGCGCACCTTCGTGTCGAGGGTGTGCCGGAGCAGCGCGAGGCCGATGCCGAGGGCGAGGCCGAGGAGGGCGCCGAGCATGAGGTTGCGCTTGGCGTTGGGCGACGTGGGCTCACCCGGGACGTCGGCGGGGGTGATCGTCGTGGCCTCGACGGACTGTCCGTTGGCCGCGAGCAGCGGCGAGAACTTCTTCGTCGCCACGTCGGCGAGCACGGGTCCGGCCTCGCTGGCGATGCGGGCCAGCAGGACGGGGTCGCCGCCCGTGGCCGTGATCGTCATCATCGGGGAGGTCGGCGAGACCTCACCGGAGACGTTGATGGGCGTGCCCGGAGCCAGGCCGAGACGGGCGCGGAGCGGCTCCATGACCGACGGCGACGTGAGGACGTCGAGGTAGGTCGCGAGGTCGGAGGCCTGCACGGCGTACGTCACGACCTGGTTGTTGGTGGTCGCACTCGCCGGCGTGGTGGCCCGCAGGTAGATCTTCGAGCTGGACGCGTAGACGGCAGGCGTCAGCATCGTCTGGACGGCAGCCGCTGCCACCACGGCGAGCAGGCTCACCGCGATGATGCGCCACCGTGCCCCCAGAACGCCCAGGAACTCCCGGAACGTCACTTTGCCCCCCCCGGCCCAACTCGACAGTACGTGCGGTGATCCTCCCATATCATCCAAGGGGTTGTGCCGAGTCGCGGACATCCGGGGGACGGCACGGGGAGAGGGGTGAGTGGTCATGTGGGCACTGCGCGTGTCCCACAGCGCCGTCGTCGACGCGTGGCGTGAGCGGGAGCGGGCCCTGCGACGCCTCGGCCACCGTGTCGACGTCGTGTCGGCTGCGGCGTGGTCCGAGGGCGGTCGCCGCGTCGCGCTGTCCGTGCGGCCCGGCGAGCCGGTCGTGCCGGCGGGCACCGTCGGCTCCCATCCGGCCCTCTTCCTCTACGACCCGCGCCCGCTGTGGCGGGCCCTCGGCCGCCCCGTCGACGTCATCGACGTCCACGAGGAGCCCTTCGCCCTCGCCACCGCCGAGGTGCTGCTGTTCCGGTGGCTGCGGCGCCAGCGGGCGCCCTACCTGCTCTACTCGGCCCAGAACATCGACAAGCGCCACCCCGTGCCCTTCCGGTGGCTCGAGCGGGCCGCGCTGCGGCACGCGAGCGGCGTCAACGTCTGCAACGACGCGGCGGGCCGCATCGTCGAGCGCAAGGGCTTCCCGGGTCGGGCCCGCACCCTCGACCTCGGGACCGACCTCACCGTCTTCACCCCGCCGCCGTATGCCGTCACGCCCCGTGAGGTGCCCGTCGTCGGGTTCGCGGGTCGCCTCGACGCCGCCAAGGGGGCCGCCGTGCTCCTGCGCGCTGTGGCCCTCGAGCCCGCCGTCCGCGTTCGCCTCGCCGGCGACGGACCCGAGAAGCACGCCCTGGTGGGTCTCGCTGAGCGGCTCGGCATCGCCGACCGCGTCGACTTCGTCGGCGCACTGGCGCCCGAGGGACTGCCCGACTTCTACCGCTCCCTCGACGTGCTGGCCGTCCCGTCGCTCACGACACCCTCCTGGGTCGAGCAGTTCGGCAGGGTCGCCGTCGAGGCGATGGCCTGTGGCACCCCGGTCGTCGTCAGCGACAGCGGCGCGCTGCCCGAGGTCGTCGGCGACGCCGCCCTGGTCGTCGCCGAGGGCGACGCCGTCGAGCTCGCCAAGGCGATCAGCGAGGTCGTGCACGACGGCGACGTCGCCGGGCGGCTCAGAGCAGCCGGCCTCGCCCGCGCCGCGGCGACGTCGTGGGACCGCATCGCGGTGGAGCACGACGCGATGTACCGCGCCGCGACGAAGCAGTGGACGCAGCCCGGACCGGACGACCGGCCGCTCGAGGTCGTCGTCGTCGCGTACGGCCAGCCCGACCTGCTCGCCGACGCGCTGGCTCCACTGAGCTCGCTGTCGGTCACGGTCGTCGACAACTCCTCCTCGCCTGCGGTGCGCGCCGTGGTGGAGGCCGCGGGCGCCCGCTACGTGGACCCGGGTCGCAACGGGGGCTTCGGGGCCGGCGTCAACGAGGGGCTGCGACGGGTCGATCCCCGCGCCGACGTCCTGCTCGTCAACCCCGACGCGGTGGTCGCCCCGGGCGACATCGAGGTCCTGCGCGCAGCCCTGCTCGCCGAGCCCGACCTCGCGAGCGTCGGGCCGTCGCAGGTCGACGCCACGGGCACGCCCTCCCGCGTCGAGTGGCCCTTCCCGTCACCGCTCGCGACCTGGGTCGAGGCGGCCGGTCTCGGACGCCTGCGGCGCAACCGCTACGTCATCGGCTCGGTGCTGCTCCTTCGCCGCGAGGCCCTCGACCACGTCGGTCCCTTCGACGACGAGCGCTTCTTCCTCTACGCCGAGGAGACCGACTGGGCGCACCGCGCCGTCCTGCTCGGCTGGCGTCACGCGCTCGTGCCCGCCGCGCGGGCCACGCACGTGGGCGCCGCGACGAGCACCGACCCGGCGCGGCGGGAGGGGCACTTCCACGCCGCGCAGGAGGTCTACCTCCGCAAGCACTTCGGTGCCGCCGGCTGGCAGGTGGGCCGGGCCGGGCAGGTCGTCGGTTCGACCGTGCGTGGCGTCGTCCTGCCCGGTGACCGGGGTCGAGCCGCGCGCGCCCGGGTGCGGCTCTACCTCGCCGGGCCCGCCCGCTCCGAGCTGCGACCGGCGGACTCCGGCGGGGCGTCGGCCCGCGGGCCGCGACCGCACCACACGGCTGAGGGGGAGGCGTCGTGAGCGGCCTCGTCCCCGCCGGGCTCCGAGGCGCCGGTCGCCGTGACCTGCTGGTCCAGACGGCCCTCGTGCTCGGCGGTCTCGTGCTCGTCGCGGTGGTCGGGCACTTCGCCGTCACGCTGCCCGAGGCCGCGGTCATCATCGCCGCCGCCGTCCTGGCGGTCGGGCTCACCGCTGTCCAGCCGGGACTCATCCCGGTCGCCGTCCTGCCCCTGCTGCTCGTCGTGCTCCGTGTCGGCAGTGGCGGCATCGACCTGTCCCTGTCGGACTTCGCCCTCGCCGCCGCGGTCCTCCCGGCGCTCTTCCTCGCCAAGCGCCCGTTCTCACCGGGGATGCGCGCCGTCCTCTGGGCCTCGGCGATCTACCAGTTCGCGACGTTGATCACCGTCGTCAACAACCCGTATGCCGCCAACGCCGTCGAGTGGGCGCACGCGTGGATGATGGTGGCGGGCTCGCTCGTCGTCGGATGGGCCGTCGGTGCCAACGGTCACGGACGGATCGGCGTGCGGCTCCTCGTCGGCACGATCGCGGTGCTCTCCCTCATCACCGTCATCGAGGGCAGTGTGCACTTCGCCCAGGGCGACTTCGCACCGGTCTACCCGAGCTTCCCCTACGGCATGCACAAGAACTTCGCCGGCACGGTCTGCGCGACCGGGGCCGTCATGGTCTACGCCCGGCCGACGTGGGCGGGAATCAACCGGCGCTGGTCCGTCGTCCTCATGGTGCTCATGCTCGCCGCCGTGCTGTTCACGCAGTCGAGGCAGGCCCTCATCGGGCTCGTGGCGGCCGTCTTCGTCCTCGTCCTGCGGTCCAAGACCGACCGGAAGAGGTCGAAGCTCGTGCTGCTCCTCGCCGCCCCGCTCGTGCTGTTCGTGACGAACCTCGTGCAGGACCAGGTCCAGTCGGGCAACCAGTTCAACTCCGTCTTCCAGCGTCTGACGTGGTTCCAGGACTCGATGACCGTGTGGTCCTCGGACCCGTGGTTCGGCGTCGGGCTGCGGTGGTGGTACACCGACCGGTTCCCCTTCCAGTTCCAGCCCCCCAACGCCGAGATCGAGGTGCTGACCTCCGCCGGCGTGGTGGGCCTCGCGGCCTTCGTGCTGCTCATGGTCGTCGCCCTCCGGGTGGCCTGGCGGCTCGACCCGGCCTACGGCTCCCTGGCGGTCGCCGTGCTCGTGTCGCGGCTGGTCCAGGGCCAGTTCGACCTGTTCTGGTCGGCGGTCCAGGGCTCCGTTCCCTTCGTCGTGCTCGGGATCTGCCTCGGCGCGAGCTGGCACGCGGAACGCGAGAGGGCGCGGCCCGTCGACGTCGCCACGAGTCCTCGGGTGCCGGCGGGCACGGCATGACGACCATCGTCCAGATCACGCCCGAGATCGGCCCGGGCACGGGCGTCGGTGCTGTCGCGCACCACCTCGAGCAGGAGTGGCAGCGGCTCGGCGTCGACGTCCGGCGGTTCACGCTCGTCGAGGCCGGCGGCGGGTGGCTCCCCACCCCGGGCGGGGGCGTGGCGGGACGTCTGGCGCTCGTCGGGCGCGTCGTCTGGTTCTCGACGGTGGGCACGGCTCGGGCGCGACGCCACCTGCGTGAGCACCCCGAGCAGCTGTCGGTGTGCCACAACGACGCGGTCGCGGGCGACATCTACGTCAACCACGGGCTGGTCGCCGTGGCCATGCGGGCGCGGGGGCACCACCGGCTGCGCATGGTGCGCAACCCCCTCCATCTCTTCACCACCACCCGCGACCGGATCCGCTACTCCCGCGCAGGGACGCACCGGGTCGTCGTCAACCTCGTCACCGACGAGGAGCGGCTGCTGCGCGAGACCTACCCGCGGCTCGCCATCCCGACCGTCGTCATCGGCAACGGCGTCGACGTCGACCGGTTCCGGCCGCCGACGGACGAGGAGCGTCGGCTGGCGCGACAGGCGCTCGACCTCGGCGACGAGGACCGGATGGTGCTCTTCATCGGCAACGAGTTCGGGCGCAAGGGACTGCCGGTCCTCGTCGACGCCGTGGCATCCCTCGACGACGACGTGCACCTGGTCGTCGTCGGCGGCACCGCCGACATGATTGAGGCCGAGTGGGCACGCGCCGCCTCCCGGGGTGTCGGTGGGCGCCTGCGCTTCGCGGGCTCCGATCCCGACCCGCGACCCTGGCTGCACGCCGCCGACGTCCTCGCCATGCCGAGCGCGTACGAGTCCTACGGCCTGGTCGTCCTCGAGGCACTGGCCTGCGGGGTCCCCGTCGTGGCGACGGCCACGGGCTGCGTGCCCGACGTCGTCGTCGAGGGCGTCAACGGCGCCGTCGTCGACTCGAGCGTGGCCGGACTCGCCGCCGGGCTCTCCCGGGTGCTCGGCCTCGAGCAGGAGCCGACCCGTCGCGCGGCCCGCGCGACCGCGGAGCAGCACTCGTGGGCCTCGGTGGCGCGGCGCTACCTCGAGGTGCTCCGCGCTCCGGTGGGGACCGATGTCGCGCAGGCAGGCGCCGAGGAGGACGTGAGGTGAGGATCGTCCACGCGGTCCGCTCCGACGCGTTCGCCGGTGTGGAGAGCCACATCGCCAGGCTGTCCCGGGCCCAGCTGGAGTCGGGAAACGACGTGCTCGTCGTCGGCGGTGACCCGACCCGCATGGCCCTTGCCGCAGGACCGGGCGTCCGGACGCTACCGGCGTCCACCGTCCACGGGGTGCTGGCGGCAGTTCGGCGCTGGGCGAAGGGTTCCGGCGTGGTCCACGCGCACATGACGGCAGCCGAGATCGCCTGTGCCACAGCGATGCTCGGCGTGAGCACTCCACTGGTCGTCACGCGTCACTTTGCCCGCGCCCGAGGCAGCAACCCGGTGTCCACGGTCGCGGCGAACGCTGCAGGACGACGGGTGGACGCACAGATCGCGATCAGCCACTACGTCGCCGACACCGTCGCCGGCCGCAGCGTGGTCATCCATCCGGGCGTCGACTCGACGACGTCGACGACACCCGCCGAGGGGCGCGACCGCGTCGTCCTCGTGGCCCAGCGCCTCGAGCCCGAGAAGGACACCGACGTGGCGCTGCGTGCGTTCGCCACCTCCGGTGTCGCTGCGCAGGGGTGGCGCCTGGAGATCGCGGGAGACGGGTCGGAGCGTCACCGGCTGACCGCCCTGGCGGACGACCTGGGCATCACGGACTCGACGCGTTTCCTCGGTCACCGACGTGACGTGCCCGACCTCATGGAGCGGGCCGGGGTGCTGCTCGCACCCTGTCGCATCGAAGGACTCGGGCTGACGGTCCTCGAGGCGATGGCTGCCGCGCTGCCGGTGGTCGCGGTGGGTGCCGGGGGCCACCTCGAGACCGTCGGCGCCGTCGCCGGTGCTGCACTCCACCCACCCGGTGACGCACGGAGGGCCGGCGAGCTGCTCGCGGCTCTCGCCGGAGACCCGGGGCGCCGCGACACGTACGCAGCCGCGTTGCAGGCCGTCCAGCGCGACCTCTTCACTCCCGCGCACCAGGCGCGGGAGACCGCAGCGGTCTACGGGGAGGTCCTCTGATGGACCTCGTCGTGACCTCCCTCGAGGCCTGGGACGGCGTCTGGCGCCGCAACCAGCACCTCGTCGCCGGACTGCTGCGCCGCGACCCCGACCTGCGGGTGCTCTTCGTCGAGCCGGCGACCGACCCGCTCCACGCGGCCCTCGGCGCCAGCCAGCCGAGGCTGGGGCGCGGCCTGCGTGCCGGGCCGCCGCTCGACGGCATACGGCCCGAGGCGCTGTGGCTCCTCGAGCCGACGAAGTGGCTGCCGCGACGGGTCGACCGTCGCGTCGACGAGCGCTGGGCCCGGCAGGTGCTCCGGACCACCCGGTCGCTGGGCATGGCCGACCCGGTCCTCTGGGTCAACGACCCGGCCGGCTCGTTGCTCGTCGAGGCCACGCAGTGGCGCTCGCTCTACGACGTCACCGACGACTGGACGCTCGCCGACCGGTCGAACGCCGAGACCGAGCGGGTCATCGCCCAGGAGCAGGTGCTGCTGGCCCGGTGCGACGAGGTGGTCGTGTGCTCGCCGGCGCTCGCGGCGAGCAAGGGCGCCCTCCGCGAGGTGACGCTCGTGCCCAACGGGGTCGACACGGCGGGCTACCTCGTCGCCCGCGAACGTCCCGCGGACCTTCCCGGCGGAGCCGTGGCCGTCTACGTCGGCACGCTGCACGGTGACCGTCTCGACGTCGACCTCTGCGCGGCCACGGCGCGGGCCCTCCAAGGGACCGGCCATCTCGTACTCGTGGGACCCAACGCGCTTGCGACAGAGCAACGTTCGCGTCTCGAGGCCACCGGTGTCGTCATGCTCGGTGCGCGCCCGAGCGCCGATGTGCCGGCCTACCTCCAGCACGCCGACGTGCTCGTCGTGCCGCACGTCGTGACCCCGTTCACCGACAGCCTCGACCCGATCAAGCTCTACGAGTACCAAGCGGCGGGTCGACCCGTCGTCGCGACGCCGGTGGCCGGCTTCCGTGACGTCGTCGACGACCGGGTCACGGTGGCCGGGCACGAGACCTTCGTGGCTGCTGTCGTCGGGGCTGTCGCGGCCGTCGGGGCTTTCGGCGGCGTCGGCACGGAAGCCGGCCGCGTCGTGGACCCGGAGCGCGCTGCCGGTGCCGACTGGTCGCGCCGCGTCGACCAGGTCGCCGAGGTGCTCCACCGGCTGATCGAGCGGGGGGCGGCCGAGTGACGTCGGCGGCGCCGACCGAGGGCCTCCTCCACGTCGAGGCGCTCGGCGCCACGATCGCCATCGAGGTGCCGGACCACCGCCTACGGCCGGCCGTCGAGCACGCGTGGTCGGCGTGCCGCACGACGCCCGTCCAGGGGTGCCCCGTCGCGGCGGCGCCCGAGCTCTCGCCGGAGGCGGGTGCCGACCACGTGGCGCAGGCCCTGCAGTCCCTGACGCAGCTCGTCACCCGCGCGGCGATCCTCGCCCGAGCGGGCGAGCTGATGATGTTCCACGCGTCCGCCCTCTGCGACCAGCGGTCGGGCGCGACGATCGCCATGGTCGCGCCGGGCGGCACCGGCAAGACGACGCTCGTCCGCACGCTCGGACCCGGGCGGGGCTACGTCACGGACGAGACCACCGGGGTCGCCGCGGACGGCTCCATCTCGACGTACTGCAAGCCCCTGTCGGTACGGCGGCCGGACGTGGGCCAGCCCAAGGACGAGGTCGCTCCCTCCGATCTCGGGCTCCACCGCCCGCAGGTACGGCCCTGGCTCGCCGGGATGGTGATCCTGCGACGCGACCGCGAGGCAGGCGAGCCCGTCGTCGTCGAGGAGGTGGACGTGCTCGACGCCCTGGTCCTGCTGGCGCCGGAGACGTCGTCGCTCGCGTCCTTCGACCGCCCGCTCCACCGGCTCGCCGACCTCGTCCAGTCGGTCGGCGGTCTGCGACGGGTCCGCTACCACGACGCCGCCGACGTCGAGCCCGTCGTGCGCGAGGTCCTCGGGAGGTCACGATGAGCGACACCGCCGGGGTCCTCACGCCGCACACCCTCCTGCGCTCAGGTGACGTGCTCGACACGTACTCCACCGACGACGGCACCGTCGTCCTCGTCGCGGGCACGTCCGGACACCGCGTCGTGCGCCTCTCGCCCCTGGGCCACGCCGTCCGGTCCGCCGTCGGGACGGGCCGGACCCTCGCCGAGCTCGAGGTCGAGCTGGTGTCCAGGCTCGGGGCCCCGCCGGCCGGAGGAGTGTCCGAGCTGGTCCGTTCGGCGGTGCTCGCGCTCGTCGACGAGGGCGTCATCGCCGCAGGTCAGGGGCCATAAGTGAACAATTCGGACGTCATTCGATCGTGATCTTCGTGTGCGGTCGCAAGGTGTGCGATTTCCGGCATCCGGGCCGTGTTGCTCCGGTATGTTGACGAGTGACTCGGGGGGGTCAGTCATCGAGTGGGGGATTCATTCATGTCACACAATCACGGCGCCGACTCGGCGCCTCCGAGCCGTCGCTCGGTCGTCAAGGGTGCGGCCTGGGCCGTACCTGCTGTCGTGGTCGCGGGGGCAGCGCCCACGGTGGCGGCGTCCGCAGGCTTCCTGACGCTCACCGGCAATGCCTGCAAGCTGCCGGGTGAGTCGCAGTCCACCTTCAAGGGCTACGTGTTCGAGGCGGTCTCCAACAACGTCACGGGGCCGCTGCCGCGCGACGCGATCGTCGAGATCACGAGCATCACCGTCGCAGGCAGTCCCGACCTCGGGGCCTACAAGATCGTCCTGCCCGGCGGCCAGCAGAGCTGCTCGTGCTCGTGCCCGTCGCTCAACCAGAGCCACATCTACTGCTCGCCGGACGGCGCGCTCAACCAGCGCGTGCTGATCTTCACGTCGGCCAACGTCACCGGCAACAGTGCGAACTCGACCGTCACGATCACGTACCGCATCTACGACTGCAACGGTGGCAGTGCCTGCCCGGCGACGTTCACCTCGCAGTTCAGCCAGGCGTCGCTCGGCAACACGCCCCCGATCCAGGGGCCGTGCCCCATCGTCGGCGCCCAGCAGCTCCAGCCCTGATCGGCTTCGGCCACGGTCCTGACCGGTGCGCGACCCCACGGGGACGCGCACCGGTCTTCTGCTGTCACGATCGCGTCGGCCGCCGACGTCTGTCAGACCGACAGACCGAGCTCGGCCCGGATGTCGGTGACGAAGTCCTTGACGTTGTCCACCCCGACGACGGGTCCTCCGGCGAGCAGCCCATCGGCGCCGAGGAGCAGCGCGCTCGGGGTGCCGTGCACCCCGAAGGTGTCGACGAGCAGGCCCTCGCGGTCGTGGACCGTCTGCGGCTCGTCCGACGAGGTCAGCTGCGTCTGGTCCGGGTCGTTGCGCAGCACGAGACGCACGTCGAGCGGGGTCAGCTCCTCGCTCCACCCCGGGGCGGCCGCGATGACGGCCTCGCAGCTGCTGCACGTGTCGGAGACGTAGAGCAGCAGCTGGGCCCGGGCGCTGCTGAGGGCCCGCAGGTTGGTCGTCGTTCCGTCACCGAGGGTGACCGGCAGGGCCGGCGTGCGGTAGCGGACGTAGTCGCCCTCCTCGTCCGCGTAGGCCGTCGGATCCACCCCGCGCTCCTGCTGCGCAGGCGCCTGCCCGGCGACGAGCCAGGTCGTCAGCGCCGCGGCCACTGCGGCGACGAGCCACCACCACGGCAACCGTCCGTCGGCGACGCGCACCACGACCGAGGACCCCTGGGTCGCGACCCCGACGGCGGTCACCGCGAGCGCGACGAGCCAGGCGTTGCGCACGACCGTGCGACGCGTGATGCGTCCGGGTGCGAACTCCCCGAAGCACGCGCACTCGACGTCCTCGTCGAAGCCCAGGGCCCGCACCACGAGGACGAGGTATGCCGTGAAGAGCAGGAGCGCGGCCACGGCGGCGACGGTGCCCACCGTCCCGCCGACGAGCAGGAGCAGGGCGGCGAGCAGCAGCTCACCCCACGGCAGTGCCTCGACGACGAGCCTCCCGGACAGGGGCGCCGGCACGCGGAGGTCCCGGAAGGCCTCGGCAGAGGCGCTCGGCGACCGCAGCTTGCCGACCGCGCTGACGACGAGGACGACCGCGAGGATGACGGGCGCGAGGGCGAGGGCGTCGGAGGGCACGTCGCATTCTAGGCAGGGGACGGCATACCACCGGGGGTGATCGGGCGATCCCACGGGCCGGTCGGCAGGGCGACGGGCACCTCCTGCACAATCGGGGCCATGCGCGTCGTCACGGCCAACGTCAACGGGATCCGGGCAGCCGCGAGGCGCGGCATGGTGCCGTGGCTCGAGCAGGCCGAGCCGGACGTCCTGTGCCTCCAGGAGGTGCGGGCCGACGACGTCGAGCTCGCCAAGGTGCTCGCCGACGCCGGCCTGGCCCACTGGTCGGTCGCGCACACGGAGGGCTCGACCAAGGGACGGGCGGGCGTCGCCGTCGTCACGCGCGAGCCCCAGACGGCGGTGCGCGTCGGCATCGACGGCGCGTTCGCCGACGACGGCCGCTGGGTCGAGGCCGACGTCGTCACCGCGGCGGGTCCGCTGACGGTCGTCTCCGCGTACGTCCACACCGGCGAGGCGGGCACCGAGCGGCAGGACGTCAAGATGGCCTTCCTCGCCGCCATGACGGAGCGGATGCGCCGTGCCGCCGAGGCCGACGAGCTCGTCCTCGTCACGGGCGACCTCAACGTCGCGCACCGCGAGGCCGACCTCAAGAACTGGAAGGGCAACCTCAAGAAGGCCGGCTTCCTGCCGGAGGAGCGCGCCGTGCTCGACGGGTGGTTCGCAGGCGGCGACTGGGTCGACGTCCAGCGCCGTCACGCCGGTGACGTCGCCGGTCCGTACTCGTGGTGGTCCTGGCGCGGCAAGGCGTTCGACAACGACGCGGGCTGGCGCATCGACTACCAGCTGGCCACGCGGCGGCTGGCCGAGACCGTCACCGACGTCGTCGTCGGGCGGGCGCCGACGTACGCCGAGCGCTGGAGCGACCACGCACCGGTCGTCGCCGACTACGCGCTCGAGCCCGCCTGACGCGCATCGCGGAGCCCGTTCGAGCCGGGCCGGTTTGGGGACCCCGGCCGCCCATGGGCCAGAATGCACCCATGTCCTCGACGCCCTCCCTCCCGACCACGACGCCGCGCAGCCTCTCGGGCATGCAGCCGACGAGCGACTCGCTCCACCTCGGCAACTACATCGGTGCGCTGGTCGAGTGGGTGCGCCTCCAGGAGACGCACGACGCCTTCTACTTCGTCGCCGACCTGCACGCCCTGACCGTCGCCCCGGACCCCGAGGTGCTCCGCGAGCGCACCCGCATCACGGCGGCCCAGTTCATCGCCGGCGGCGTCGACCCGGCGCGCTCGACGCTCTTCGTCCAGAGCCACATCGCCCAGCACACCGAGCTCTACTGGGTGCTCGGCACGCTCACCGGCTTCGGTGAGGCGAGCCGGATGACGCAGTTCAAGGACAAGTCCGCCAAGGGCACCAACACCAACGTCGGCCTCTTCGCCTACCCCGTGCTCCAGGCGGCCGACATCCTCATCTACGACGCGAACGTCGTCCCCGTCGGGGAGGACCAGCGCCAGCACCTCGAGCTCTCGCGTGACCTCGCGGGCCGCTTCAACCAGCGCTTCGGTGACACGCTCGTCGTGCCCGAGCCGCACATCATGAAGGCGACGGCCAAGATCCAGGACCTCCAGGACCCGACTGCCAAGATGAGCAAGTCGGCGGCCTCCGACACCGGGCTCGTCAGCCTGCTCGACGAGCCCGCGCGCATCGCGAAGAAGATCCGCTCGGCC
Source organism: Terrabacter sp. LjRoot27 (assembly GCF_964254175.1). Classification (NCBI taxonomy): domain Bacteria; kingdom Bacillati; phylum Actinomycetota; class Actinomycetes; order Micrococcales; family Intrasporangiaceae; genus Terrabacter; species Terrabacter sp. LjRoot27. Next base: position 3,189,132 of record NZ_CAXUSS020000001.1, on the reverse strand, counting down.
GTCACGGACGCCGAGCGCGAGATCCGGTTCGACGAGGAGAACAAGCCGGGCATCTCCAACCTGCTCTCGATCCACTCGGCCCTGTCGGGCACGCCGGTGGCGATCCTCGAGGAGCAGTACGCCGGCAAGGGCTACGGCGACCTCAAGAAGGACGTCGCCGAGGTCGTCGTCGAGGCGGTCACGCCGTTCCGCACCCGCACGCTCGAGCTCATGGCCGACCGCGCCGAGCTCGACCGCATCCTCGCGGACGGTGCCGAGCGTGCCCGTGCCGTCGCGGAGGCCACGGTCCGCCGCGTCTACGACAAGGTCGGCCTGCTGCCCTCGACGCTGCGTCCCTGACCCACCCGTCCGCGCCGCGGGGCGACGGGCCGGTGTCGCCTCAGGCCTGGTCGGCCACCAGCTCGTGGGCGATCGACTCGACGGCCGATGCCAGGTGCTCGACGGTGAACCGTCGGGCGACGAGCGCCGGGCCGCCCCGCGCGCGGTCGTGCCACGACGTGTCGAGGAGGGCCTCTCTGAGCAGCAGGGGCCGGCCGGCCTGCACGACGTTCGTCACCTGCGGGTCGAGGTAGTCGGCGACGCCAGTGACGTCGCTGATGACGACCGGTGTGCCCATGGCGAGGTTCTCGAGCAGCACGGTCTGGCCGGAAGACATCTCGGCCTCGCGGAGGGGGAGCACCATGACGTCGGCGTCCGCGTAGAGCTCACGCAGCTCGGCGATCGGGACGTCGCTGCGGAACGAGACGTCGAGACCTTCTGCCAGAGGGGTCGCCTGGGCGCGGTTCCACGCGTCGGTGACGACGACGCAGCGTTCGCCCGGGCGCAGGGCCGCCATGAGGGTCGGGTAGTCCTTGCCGGCGTTGGTGCCGACGGACAACAGACCACCGCCACGCGCGCCCGATCGAGGCGTGAAGAACTCCGTGTCGACGCCGAGCGGGACCGGCCGCAGGTCCTGCAGCGGTCTCCGGAGGCGCCTCGCGAGGTCGTCGCGCTGCGACGACGAGAAGACCGTGATGGCGTCGGCGCCTCGCAGGGCAGTCCTCTGGAGGGCTCCCGCGACCCCGGGTCGCGAGGTGGCCTCGAGCGCTGCGACCGTCATGGCGATCACGGGTCGGCGGACGACACCCAGTCGTCGGAGCAGGAGCGCCGGCAGAGCCGCGGCCTCGTGCGTGGCGATGACGACGTCGACGTCGCGCTGGACCCGCACCAGCCACAGCAGCTGGGACAGCCGCCAGCCCACTCGTCGGGCAAGGCGTGCCTGCGGTCTCCGGGTGTGGTGCAGCACGGTGTGCCCGCGCCTCTCGAGCTCGCGCATCCCGAAGAGCCGGTGGGAGGGGACTTCTCCCGCGGCGACGGCCGCGAACTCGTGGTCCCAGTCGGACACGAAGAGGGCTGCGATGCGCAGGTGCTCGCGCGCAGGAGTCCCGGTGGTGTCCGTCATGCGCCCAGACTAGGAGCGTCCGTGGCCCCGATCATGCGAAAGGCCCGGCCCGGAACCGCGACAGCCGGTCGAGTTCGGTACGGTCGGGTGCGTGAGTGTTGCGCGCCCCACGACGATCGGTGTCTCGATCCCGATCCCGGCCCCGCACGGTGACTATCTCCAGCACCGCCGGGCCGACTTCGGCGATCCCCAGGCCTGGCAGATCCCCGCGCACATCACGCTGCTTCCGCCGACCGAGGTCGACGCGGAGGCGTATGCCGCCTTCCGGAGCCACTGCGCCGACGTGGCCGCCGCGCACGCCCCCTTCGACGTCGTGCTGCGCGGCACGGGGACCTTCCGTCCGCTGTCCGACGTCGTCTTCATCCAGGTGGCCCAGGGCGTCTCGAACTGCGAGGCGCTCGAGGTGTCGCTGCGCTCGGGGCCGGTGAGCCGCGACCTCGATTTCTACTACCACCCGCACGTCACGGTGGCGCACAACGTGCCGGCCGAGTCGCTCGACCGGGCTTTCACCGACCTCGCCGACTACTCCGTCGCGTTCGCGGTCGGCGCGTACCACCTCTACGAGCTGGGCGAGGACGACGTGTGGCGTCCCGTGCACGAGTTCGCCCTCACCGGGGGCTGACGGGTGCCGGCGTGGCGGCCCCTCCTCGACCGGCTCAAGGCCCTGGCGCCGTACCGGGCGTGGACGCGGTTCAGCGAGTCGAGCGGCAACCTGCTCGCGGCCGGGGTCAGCTACTACGCCTTCTTCTCCATCTTCCCGGCCCTCGCCCTCGCCTTCGCGATCTTCGGCTTCGTCCTGCAGGACCGCCCCGACCTCGTCCTGGCGATCGCCGACTCGCTCAACAACGCCCTCCCCGGGATGGTCAAGACGCCGAGCAACCCCGACGGCATCATCAGCATCGAGGCGCCGGCCAGCCTCACGCTGACCCTGACCGGCATCATCTCGTTCGTGACGCTGCTCTTCGCCGGCATGGGGTGGGTCCGGGCCCTGCGCACCGGCATCCGCGGCGTCTTCGGACTGGAGGTCGCGACGCACGCCATGGTGCGGACGATGGCCAGCGACCTCCTCGTCCTCGTGACCGTCGGCACGGCCGTCGCGGTCTCCGCGATCATCACGAGCAGCATCGGAGGTCTGGCCGAACAGGTCGCCGGATGGGTCGGCCTCGAGGGCAACGGACTGCTCGTCGGCCTCCTGGGACTGCTCGTCGGCGTCGTCTTCGACACCTTCATCCTCGTCGTCCTCCTGCGGACCCTCTCGGCAGCATCGCTGCCGTTGCGCGACATCCGTCAGGGCGCCGTCATCGGCGCGGTCATCCTCACGCTCCTCAAGCTCTTCGGCGGCTTCCTCGTCAGCCACGCCACCGCGAACCCGCTGCTCGGGGCCGTCGCCCTCTCGGTGGGGCTGCTCTTCTGGCTCGACCTCATGTCCAAGGTCATCCTCCTCTCTGCCGCGTGGGCCGCGAACGACGTCGACCTCGGCGGGCAGGGCGATGACACGGTCCGCTCGATGCCGTCGAGGGCCTCCCGCCCCGTGTTCGTCTCCTCCCTCGCCGACGGTGCCGACACGAGCCTCGTCCCGTATGCCGCGGCCCCGGTCGGGTCGGCGGCGCAGGACCACGGGCGCCGGCAGCCGACGCGAGCGGCGGACCGTGTGAGTGTCGCGGCCGGCGTCGTCATCGGTGCGTTCCTCGCGTCGGCCGTCCGAGGATTGCGTAGGGTCAGGCGACAGTAGGGCCCCGAGGGCCCGGCAGGCCCACGACCGAGGGGAGTCCCGTGCAGCCGCCACAGCAGGACGTCTACGTCGACAACGCCCGACTCGACGTCGCTCCGTTCATCCCGCCGGGCGCGACCCGCGTGCTCGACGTCGGGTGCGGAGCCGGGGGTTTCGGCCCGACCCTCCGGGCGGCGCTCGGTGACCGCGCCACCGTCGTCGGTCTGGAGGCCGTCGCGAGCCAGGCCGAGGCCGCGCGGCACGGCCACGGGTTCGACGAGGTCGTCACGGGCTACTTCCCCGAGGCCCTCGACGACCGCCCGGGGACGTTCGACGCGATCTTCTTCAACGACGTGCTCGAGCACATCGTCGACCCCTGGGAGGTGCTGCGCGAGGTGCCGCGCTTCCTCTCGCCCGACGGGCGCGTCGTCGCAGCGATCCCGAGCATCCAGTACGCCCCCGTGGTGTTCAAGCTGCTGCGTGGTCGATGGGACTACGTCGACCAGGGCACCCTCGACCGCACGCACGTCCGCTTCTTCACCAGGGCCACGATGGTCGAGATGTTCGAGAGCTGCGGCTACGAGGTGCTCTCCTGCGCCGGGGCCAACACGATGGGCCGACGCTGGGCGGCGAGCGGCAACCCACTCCTTCGGGCAGCGGCTCGCGTGCTGCCCGTGCCGTTCGGCGACATGCGCTTCGTGCACTTCGTCGTGGTCGCGAGGCCCGTGCAGGGATCGGCCCCCGCCGGCGCGTGAGCGTCAGGCTGCGCGGCGCCGGCGCCGTGCGAGCGCGAGGAGCGCGACGGCCGCGGTGACGACGACGCCGGCCCCGGCGAGCACCACGAGCGACAGGGTGCGGTCGTATGCCGTCGCCTCGGTCGTCGGGGCCGCCACCGGGGCGGGGGTGCCCGTCCCGGACGGGGGTGCGGTGCCCGTGCCACCGCCGGTGCCGGTCGCGCCTCCCGTGGGCAGCGCGGGAAGCTCCGGCGCCGGGACGGGCGCGGCCGCCTCGCCGGGCTCGACGAGCCGCCCGACGGGTGCGACCCGGTCCGCGTTGGCAAAGCCCCAGTCGAGCAGGGCCGCGGTCGGCTTCCACGAGCCGGTGATGCTGCCCATCTGCGTCACGACGAGGGTGCGCCCACCGCGGGTCGCCGCCCCGACGAACGTGTGCTGGGCGCGGTCGGTGCGGCCCGGCTTGATGCCGATGGCGCCGGGGTAGTGCCGCAGCAGCTCGTTGATGTTGTAGACGTGGAACGCCGGCCACACCTTGCCCTGCTTGTCCTTGCCACCGGGGAAGACGGCGTCGCGCTTGGTGATCGCGGCGCGGAAGGCCGGCAGGCGCATCGCGTCGCGCCCGATGAGGGCGAGGTCGTAGGCGCTCGAGCGCTGGGCGCCGTCGTCGAGGCCGCTCGGGTCGACGGTGAGCGTGTCGTGCGCGCCGATCTGCTCGGCCTTGGCGTTCATGAGCGCCACGGTGGCGTCGTAGCCGCCGGCGGCGTCGGCTAGGGCGTAGACGGCGTCGTTGGCCGAGAACATGAGCATGGCGTCGAAGAGGCTGGAGACGGGGTAGCGGTTCCCGGCGAGGATGCCGACGCGCGAGCCGGCCGCGTCCTGGGCGTCCTGGCCGGCGACGACGACCCGTCGCGGGTCGAGCCGCGGCATCAGCGTCAGGGCGGTGAGGGTCTTGAGCGTGCTCGCCGGGCGCAGCCACGCGTGCGGTGACTTGGCCGCGAGGATCTCACCCGTCTCGAGGTCGGCCACGACGTACGAGACGTCGTAGACCTCGGGAGGCGCGGGCACGGACGCCGGCCGGTCGACGAGGACGCCGGTCTCGGCCATGCGGGACCCGCCGACGACGCTCTCGGGCTCCCAAGCGGGGTGTGCGAAGGGAGTGGGCGGGGCGTTGCGGCACACGACCCGCACCTTCGGCGGCTTCGGCGCGGTCGCGGTCGTCGCAGTGGGTCTCGCAGTGGGTCTCGACGTGGGTCTCGCAGGGGCGGTCGGCGCCGCGGGCTCGTCGGTGGGGAAGACCCGCGGCGTCAGCGTCACACCTGACGGGACGGCCTGCCGCGTCTGCCACGGCTGGCACGACGGGGTCACCGCAGGGGCGGCCACCGGGCCCACGACGCGGGGGAGCGGACTGCCGCCGGCGAACGGGGCGGCATACGTCGTCGTCACGACGAGCCCGAGCGCGACGGCACTGAGCGTCGCACCCGCGGCGGGCACGGTCCACGGTCGGCGTCGGCGGCGATGGGGAGGCGTCATGGCCGGGACAGACTAACCCGCCCCGGAGTTCCGGGGCGGGTCAGCGGTGGTCCTGCGAGGTGGCGCGTCGCGCGTCACTCGCCGCGCATCAGGGCGCCGCGCAGGTCCTTGTTGAGCTGGTTGATGACGTCGAGCGGGATCTCCTTCGGGCACGCCGAGGAGCACTCGCCGATGTTCGTACAGCCGCCGAAGCCCTCGTGGTCGTGCTGGCTCACCATGTTGACGACGCGGGCGTCACGCTCCGGCTGGCCCTGGGGGAGCTCGCCGAGGTGGGTGATCTTCGCGCCCATGAAGAGCATGCCGGACGCGTTCGGGCACGCGGCGACGCAGGCGCCGCAGCCGATGCAGGCCGCCGCCATGAAGGCGCGGTCGGCCTTCGGCTTGGGCACCGGCACCGAGTGGGCCTCGGGGGCCGAGCCGGTGTTGGCGCTGATGAAGCCGCCGGCTTGGATGATCCGGTCGAAGCTGCTGCGGTCGACGACGAGGTCCTTGATGACGGGGAACGCGTCGGCGCGCCACGGCTCGATGGTGATCTCGTCGCCGTCGGAGAAGCTGCGCATGTGCAGCTGGCACGTCGTCGTGACCTCGGGGCCGTGGGCCTTGCCGGAGATCATCAGGCCGCACATGCCGCAGATGCCCTCGCGACAGTCGGAGTCGAAGGCGATCGGCTCCTCGCCGCGGGAGTTGAGCTGCTCGTTGAGCACGTCGAGCATCTCGAGGAAGGACATGTCCTCGGAGATGTCGGTGACCGGGTAGGTCACCATCTCGCCCTTGGCCTTGGGGCCGGACTGGCGCCAGATCTTCAGGGTCAGGTTCATGCCGGTCCCACTCACTTGTAGCTCCGCTGCTTCATCTCGACGAATTCGTAGACCAGGTCTTCCTTGTGCAGGACCGGCGCACCGTCCTGGCCGCCCCACTCCCACGCGGCGACGTAGGCGTACTCGTCGTCGTGACGCAGGGCCTCGCCGTCCTCGGTCTGGGACTCGGCGCGGAAGTGACCACCGCACGACTCGCGGCGGTGCAGCGCGTCGATGCACATGAGCTCACCGAGCTCGAGGAAGTCGGCGACGCGGCCGGCCTTCTCGAGGCTCTGGTTGAGGGTGTCGGCGCTGCCGAGCACCTTGACGTTGCGCCAGAACTCGTCGCGCAGGCCGCGGATGAGGTCGATGGCCTTGAGCAGCCCCTCCTCGGAGCGCTCCATGCCGCAGAACTCCCACATGATGTTGCCGAGCTCCTTGTGGAAGGAGTCGACCGAGCGGTCGCCGTTGATCGACAGCAGCTTGGCCACGCGCGCGTCGACCGAGGCGCGCGCCTCGACGACCGCCTCGTGCGACTCCTCGAGCTTGGGGAAGGGCCCCTTGGCGAGGTAGTCGCGGATGGTGTTCGGCAGGACGAAGTAGCCGTCGGCGAGGCCCTGCATGAGGGCCGAGGCGCCGAGGCGGTTGGCCCCGTGGTCGGAGAAGTTCGCCTCACCGGTGACGAAGAGGCCGGGGATGCTCGACTGGAGGTCGTAGTCGACCCACAGGCCGCCCATCGTGTAGTGCACCGCGGGATAGATGCGCATCGGCACCTCGTAGGGGTTCTCACCCGTGATCCGCTGGTACATGTCGAGGAGGTTGCCGTACTTCTCGGCGACGGCCTCGGCGCTCATGCGCTTGAGGGCGTCGGTGAAGTCGAGGTAGACGCCGCGGCGGAAGTCGCCGACCTTCGGGCCGACGCCGCGACCCTCGTCGCAGACGTTCTTGGCCTGGCGGCTCGCGATGTCACGCGGCACGAGGTTGCCGAAGGAGGGGTAGATCCGCTCGAGGTAGTAGTCGCGGTCCTCCTCGGGGATCTCGCGCGGGTCCTTCTCGCAGTCGGCGGCGTTCTTCGGCACCCAGATGCGGCCGTCGTTGCGCAGCGACTCCGACATGAGCGTCAGCTTGCTCTGGTGCTCGCCGGCGACGGGGATGCACGTCGGGTGGATCTGCGTGTAGCAGGGGTTGGCGAAGTGGGCGCCCTTGCGGTGCGCGCGCCACGTCGCGGTGACGTTGCTGCCCATCGCGTTGGTCGAGAGGAAGAAGACGTTGCCGTAGCCACCGGAGGCGAGCACGACGGCGTCGGCGAGGTGGGTCTCGATCTCGCCCGTGACGAGGTCGCGGGCGATGATGCCGCGCGCCTTCCCGTCGACGACGACGACCTCCAGCATCTCGTGACGGCTGAACATCTCGACGGTGCCGGCCGCGACCTGTCGCTCGAGCGCCTGGTAGGCGCCGATGAGCAGCTGCTGGCCCGTCTGGCCGCGCGCGTAGAAGGTGCGCGAGACCTGCACGCCACCGAACGAGCGGTTGTCGAGCAGGCCGCCGTACTCACGGGCGAAGGGCACACCCTGGGCGACGCACTGGTCGATGATGTTGGCGCTGACCTCGGCGAGGCGGTAGACGTTCGACTCGCGGGAGCGGTAGTCGCCGCCCTTGACGGTGTCGTAGAAGAGACGGAACGTCGAGTCGCCGTCCTCCTTGTAGTTCTTCGCGGCGTTGATGCCACCCTGCGCGGCGATCGAGTGCGCGCGGCGCGGGGAGTCCTGGTAGCAGAAGGACTTGACGTTGTAGCCCGCCTCGCCGAGCGTGGCCGCCGCGGCGCCACCGGCGAGGCCGGTGCCGACGATGATGACGGTGAGCTTGCGCCGGTTGGCCGGGTTGACGAGCGCAGCCTCGAACTTGCGCTTGTCCCACCGCTTGTCGATCGGGCCGCCGGGCGCCTTCGTGTCGACGATCGGCTCACCCTCGGTGTAGAGCCCGTGAACGACGCCGGGCGCCGCCTCGCGGGCGGGAGCCGCAGGAGCCGCGGGGGCCTCGGGCGCGACGGTGCTGGCTGTCTGGGTGTCGGTCATGGATCAGTTCCCCTTGACGATTCCGAACAGGATGGCGAGCGGCGGGAGCGCGAAGCCCACGGCGGTCACCAGCGCGATGACGGTGGCGGTCGCCTTGGCGGTGCGGCGCGACCTGGCGCTGCCCGTCCAGCCGAGGGTCTGCGACGCGCTCCACACGCCGTGCCACAGGTGCATGCCCAGCGCGACGAGCGCGAGCAGGTAGATGACGACGACCCACCACACCTGGAAGCTCGAGATGACGAGCTTGCCGGCGCTGTCGCCGACCGCGTCGGGGCCGACGTTGAACTTGAGGATCGTGAACTGGAGCAGGTGCCACACGAGGAAGAGGAGCAGGGCCACGCCGCCCCAGCGCATCATCTTGCTCTTGAGGGTCGCCTTCGCGGCCTCCTTGGCCACGTAGCGGTTCGTGCGCGCGCCCCGGGCCTTGCTCCACAGGTAGAACGCCGACCAGGCGTGCGCGACGAGCGCGACCACGAGCAGGGCGCGGAAGAGCCAGAGGAACCCGCCGAAGGGCAGGATCGGCGTCAGCAGCGTCCGCAGGTGCAGGGCGTACTCGTCGAACGCCTCCACACCGCCGAAGATCTTGAGGTTGCCGTACATGTGCACCAGCACGTAGAACACGAAGAGCGCGCCCGAGAGGGCCATGAGCAGCTTCATGAACACAGTGGTGCGGCGTGCCGACGCAGGTCGAGGAGTTCCCGTCGCTGGGAGAGTGTTGGTGGCCACGTCCGCACCCTATCGCCGCGGTTTCCGCACCCGAATTCCTACCCGCTGGTAAACGGCTTGTTGTGACAATGACGACAAGAACCCTCGACAGGGAGGGCGTATGCCGTCCGCTCAGGCCGCGCGGACGCCGCGGCGGTCCCGGACGACCTGGCCGTAGTGCCCCGCGAGGTCCTCGACGAGGGCGGACCACGACCGGGCGCGGACGCGCAGGCGCCCGCGCCGACCGAGGCCGGCCGCGTGGTCGGGGGAGCCGAGCACCCGGGAGACCTGCTCGCGCAGGTCATCGGCGCGGTCCGGGTTGAACAGGTAGCCGTTGTCGCCGTCCGTGACGAGGTCGACCGGGCCTCCCCGGCGCGGCGCGACGACGGGCAGACCGGTCGCGCCGGCCTCCTGGATCGTCTGCCCGAACGTCTCGGCGGTCCCGGTGTGGACGAAGAGGTCGAGGCAGGCGTAGGCCCGGGCGAGGTCGTCACCGTGGCGGGGGCCGAGGAAGACGGGTGGCCGGTTCGGCCGCGTCGGTGAGGCGGCCACGGCCTCCGCGAGCACGGCTCCGAGCGCGCGGCGCGAGGGCCCGTCGCCGACGACGACGAGCCGGGTCGCGGGCAGGTCCGCGACCTCGGCCAGGCGCTCGACCTCCTTCTCGGGTGCGAGCCGCCCGACGTAGCCGACGAGCCGCTCGCCGTCGGGGGCCAGCTCTCGGCGCAGCGCGCGGGTCAGGGCGTCGAGCCGCCACGCCGGGTTGAAGAGGGTGGCGTCCACGCCACGTCCCCAGAAGGCGGTCCGCGGCACCCCCTGGTCCCGGAGGTCGGAGAGCGCCGCCGACGACGGGGCCAGGGTGAGGTCCGCCCATCCGTGGATGCGCCGGATCCAGCGCCACGTCGTCGCGGACGCTGCCGCACCGGCAGGCCCAGGGGTGTGCTGCCGGACGTAGGCGGCGACGTCGGTCTGGAAGACGGCGACGGTCGGCAGGTCGAGCCGGCGGGCCGCCGCGAGCCCCCGGGCGCCGAGGACGAACGGGCTCGCGACGTGGACGACGTCGGGCGCGAAACCCTCGAGCAGCCGTTCGATCTCCGGCGTCGGCAGGCCGACGTCGAACTGGCGCACCGGGACGGAGGCCACCCGGTGGACCGGCGTCCCGTGGAGGACGACCGGGCCGTCCTCGCGGGTCCGGGGTGCGATGACGACGACCTCGTCACCGCGACGTCGCAGCTCCTCGACGACGCGGCAGACGCTCGTCGTGACGCCGTTGACGGTCGGCAGGAAGGACTCGGTGACGATGGCGACGCGCACGGTTCCACCGTGCCGAGGTCGGGCTCGGTCCGGGCGACGCCCCGGGGTGCGTGGGGTGACACCTCGGTGACGACCTCGTGCGCGCACCTAGGGTGGTCCCATGGTGCTCCACGCAGCGGCCGCGGCTCTCGACTGGGCCATGGACAAGTCCCTGGTCCTCGGCTACACGAAGATCGGGCCTGCCGTGCGCCGCGCCTGGTGGCCGCACGACCCGGTGCCCGGGGCGCTCGTCGGGCGTCACGTCCTCGTCACCGGCGCGAGCGGTGGTCTCGGTCTGGCGACGGCTCGCGGTCTCGCACACCTCGGCGCCGTCGTGCACATCACCGGCCGCGACGCCTCCCGTCTCGACGACGCCCGCACCCGGCTGCTCGAGGAGCAGCCTCTCGCCGAGGTCACCGCGCACGTCGCGGACGTCAGCGACCTCGCCGCGACGGCCGAGTTCGCGCGCCGGTTCGTCGCGGAGGTGCCGAGGCTGCACGCCGTCGTGCACAACGCGGGCGTCATGCCGCCGAGGCGCACGGTCACGCCGGAGGGCCACGAGCTGACCCTGGCCACCCACGTGCTCGGCCCGCACGTGCTCACCTACGGGCTCCGCGCGTCGCTCGCCGGGGGGCGAGTCGTGCTCGTCACGTCCGGCGGCGCCTACGGCCAGCGGCTCGACGTGGACGACTGGGAGTACGCCTCGGGCGACTACTCCGGTGTCACGGCGTACGCCCGCACGAAGCGCATGCAGCTGGTCCTCACCGAGCTGTGGGCGCGAGACCTCGCGTCCGACGACATCCGCGTCCACTCGATGCACCCCGGCTGGGCCGACACCCCGGGCGTCACCGACTCGCTCCCTCGTTTCGCCGCGCTCACGGGTCCGCTGCTGCGCGACGCCGACGCGGGCGCCGACACCGCGGTGTGGCTCACGGCGACCGCCGACGCCATCGGCACCGGGGGCTTCTGGCACGACCGGCGCCGGCGCGCGACGCACTACGCGCCCGTCGGGGTCGAGACGCCGGAGCAGGTGGAGCGGCTCTGGGAGCTCGTTCGCGAGGCGACCGGGGTGCCGGCGGCGGGCGCCTGAGCCGGCCGGACGGCATCCGTCCTCGGCCGCCCGTCAGGGGCGCAGCCAGCAGGTCCACCGCTCGATGCGCAGGTAGCCGAGCCGGGCGTAGACGGGCTGGCCGTCGTCGCTCGCGATGAGGACCGCGCCCTGCCCGGGCCACGCCGTCGTCGCCGCCCACGTGAGCGCGGCGCCGGCACCCCTGCCGCGGGCGGCGGCGAGCACCGCGACGTTCTCGACGACGGTGACGCCGGCGGCCGAGTGAGCCGCCGCCGTCGCCACCGGGGCGTCGCCGTCGTAGCCGACGAAGACCCGCGTGGGACCGGCGACGACGTCGGGCCGGTAGAAGTCGCCGGGCGGCAGGTCGGCCATGTCCGGCAGCGGGTATCCCTCGACGAGCACCCGCTCGGCGTCCCGCAGGTGCTGCTCCGTCTCGGCCTCGCGGACCTCGAGCGAGGTCGTCGGTGTGGGCGTGACGGTCGACGTGGGTCGGAACATGAGAGGCGGGTGGCCGACGAGGGCCAGGCCGTGGGTCGAGAGGTCGGGCGTCGGGAACGGGCTGATGACGATCGCCGAGACCCCGCTGCCGTATGCCGTCGATACGGCTCGCACAGTCTGCGCCCAGTCCGCAGGTGGGCTCGTGACGATCGCCCAGTTGAGCAGCGCGGAGGCCCCGCCGCCCCGACCGGCGCACCAGTCCGGCCCCTCGGCGAACGTGCCGCGTGCAGCGGCGGTCAGCGCGCGTGCCCACGAGACGTGCGCGAGGACCGCCTGGCGCACGAGCGAGTCGGTCGGTGGGACGTCCTCCTCCCAGCCGGCGGTGAGGTGCTCGCCCTCCTCGGGCAGCATCGAGCTCATGCCACCACTGTCGACCCGGGGCGGCTGGTGCGGTGCGGAATCGGGAAGGCTGCCGGCTCAGGGGCCGCGGCGGACGCAGACCTGTGACCCGGTGGTTCGCACGCAGTCGTAGCCGGTGGCCACGAGCGCCCGGACCCGTGCGACGTAGGCGTTCCAGTCCGGCTCGCCCGCCTCGGGGCGGAGGGTGTCGTCGACGATGATCGCGTCCGCGCGGGGCAGGCACGTGGCGGTGAGGTCGAGGATCGCGGTCGGCTCGAGGGAGTACTGGTGGAAGCGGGGACACACGAGGTCGAGGTCGTCCAACCCGACGGCGTGCGCGCTGGCGTCGTTCGAGCCGGCCCGGGCGTAGGTCCTCACCTGGGGCAGCGAGTCGAGCACGACGCTGTCCGGAGATGCGCGCTGGAGCAGCTGGATGCTCGTCGGGACGTTGCGCGCGGCGGTGAGGGTGAAGTACGGGTGCAGGGCACCGGCCATGAGGTAGCCCGCGAGGAGGACGACGACCGGTGCGCGCCAGCCCACGGCCCGGTCGGACAGGCGGGTGGCGATGAGGGCGAGCGCGAATCCGCCCGGGGCAGAGAAGGTCTGGGCGTGATGGGGCCACGTGGCGGTGACGGCGATGACGACGAGGCCGAGGGTCAGCGAGACGACGACGAGGTCCCAGAGGACCGCTGGGGAGATGGTCCGTGGCGGGGCCGTCGCGCTGGGCGGTGAGGTCGAGTCGGCCGTGGCCGCAGGGCGGTCCGGTCCCGGGCCTCGCCACGAGCGCGGGATCACGAGCACCACGACGACGAGGCTCGCGACGGTGACCATGCCGGCGCCGCGTCCGTCCTCGGGGAGGGCGCGCAGGAGGTGACCGATGACGGGGCCGTACTGCGAGGACGCGAGGTCGCCCTCGGCGTAGTCCGCGTTGAGGCGGAAGTTGTCGACCCAGCCGGGCAGCTCGCCGCGCAGCCACATCGCGCCGATGCCGACGGCGAGCAGCGCGACGGCTCCAGCGACGGCCCGGGCCAGGCCGCGCAGCCCCCCGGCCGACCGGCGGTGGAGGGCGACGACGAGGAGCGCCCCCGCGACGACCGGGGCGAGCACGAGCTTGGTGAGGAGCAGCAGCCCGACGAGCACCCCGGCGGCGACCCACCGTGAGCGCACCGCGCAGGCGACGGCGGCGAGGAGCAGGGCGAGCCCGGGCAGGTGCGTCATGCCGCTCTCGTAGGCCGGACCCGTCAGCAGCAGCGGCGTCGCGCCGAGACCCGCGACGAGGGCGAGGCCGCTGCTCGCGCCTGCCGCGCGGGCGAGGACGAGCACCGCCAGGCCGGCGCCCAGGACCCAGAGCACCTCGAGCACGACGTCCGAGAGCGGCGACACGAGCCGGCCGAGGGCCAGGGCGTAGTAGAAGAGGGGGTCCTTGTTGTCCCAGACGTCGACGTAGAGGCGGTCGCCGACCAGCAGGCGCTCGGCGACCGACACGTAGGTGCCGTGGTCGCCGAACGTGCTCGGCACCAGCCGCGGCAGCGTGGCGAGCCACGCGAGCACGATCGCCGTGACGGTCGCGACGCGTGCTGCCGCGTACGCCGGGGCGGCCGTGGCCGGGTCGCTCGTCACGGCTCGGCCGTTCTCAGAGGAGGTCGGTACGGCCCCGGGCGGTCAGGGTCTCGACGACCTTCTTGACCTCCTGGGCGCGGTCGGGTCGGGTGATGAGCAGGGCGTCCTGCGTGTCGATGACGACGAGGTCGTCGACACCGATGAGGGCGACGAGCCGCCCTCCTGCTGACACCGTGGCGTTCGAGTCGATGCTGATGATGTCGTCGGCCGGGCCGATGGCGGTGATGCCCGGCAGCTCCGTCGACTCGGCCACGAGCTTGGTGAGCGAGTTGAAGTCGCCCACGTCGTCCCAGCCGAGCGCGGCGGGCACGACGGCGACGCGGCCTGCGGCGGCAGCGGGCTCGGCGACGGCGTGGTCGATGGCGATCTTCTGGAGGCTCGGCCAGAGGTCGCGCATCCGGCGGGGGTCGGCGGCGATGGTGCGCAGGTGGTCGACCATCTCGGCGTGGTTCTCGGCGAGCAGCTCGAGCAGGGTGGTCGCGCCGACGACGAACATGCCTGCGTTCCAGCGGTACTCGCCGCTCTCGAGGTAGCGGGTCGCCGTCTCGAGGTCGGGCTTCTCGACGAAGTCGTCTACGCGGTGGGCGCTCGGAGCGCCCTCGACGTCGAGCGGCGCGCCGAGCCGGATGTAGCCGAAGCCGGTCGCCGGCTCGGTCGGCTCGATGCCGATGGTGACGAGCTCGCCGCGCCGGGCGAGGACGACGGCCTCGGCGACGGCTCGCTGGAAGTTGTCGGGTTCGGTGATGACGTGGTCGGCGGCGAACGAGCCGAGGACCGCCTCGGGGTCACGTCGCTCGAGGACGGCGGCGGCGAGGCCGATGGCGGGCATGGAGTCGCGCGGCGAGGGCTCGCCGATGACGGCGTCGTAGCCGAGCATCGGCAGCTGGCGACGGACGGCCTCCTCGTGGGCGACGCCGGTGACGACGAGGATCCGGTCGTCGACGAGCGGCTCGAGACGGTCCCACGTGGCCCGCAGCAGCGACTGCCCGGACCCCGTCAGGTCGTGCAGGAACTTCGGCGAGCTCCGGCGCGAGATGGGCCACAGCCGGGTGCCCGAGCCGCCGGCGGGGATCACGGCCCAGAAGCCGGGGATGCCTGTCATGGGGGACACCGTACCGACCCGTGCGGCGATGCCCGAACCCGTCCGAACGCGCCGGCGACCCGTCGGGACCGGTCAGCCGATGTCGCGACGGCGCAGGGCCGCGAGACCCGCAGCGCCCAGGGCGGCGGCGACGAGGGTGAGCCCGACGAGGGGTGCCCCCTCGAAGGCCCCGCCGGGCAGCGCCGGCAGGTGCGTGAACGGTGAGAGGTCGACGAGCCACCCCGGCAGGTCGAGCAGGTCGCCGAACTCGCCGAGCAGGAGGAAGACGATGAGCGCGGCCCAGGCCAGGCCGGTGAACCGCGGCAGCGCCCCGTAGAGCAGCACGGCGACGGCCAGGACCACCCACACGGCGGGGAGCGTCGAGAGAGCGGCTCCGGTCAGGCGCCCGACGGTACCGCCGATGTCGCCCACGTCGGCTCCGTGGACGAGGCCGGCCACGGCGACGCTGACGATCATGACGACGGCGGAGGCGACGACGGCGACCGCGATGTGCCCGAGGGCCCACCGGGTCCGCCGCACGGGCGTCGCGAGGAGGGACTCGAGGCGGGTCGTCGTCTCCTCGGTGTGCATCCTCGTGACCAGGGCGACGGCCAGGGCCGACGCGCCGACGGCCGCGAAGTGCAGCTCGGTGGCGAAGTAGATGTCGGTGATCGAGCCGGCGTCACCGCCCATGGCCCGCAGCATGTCGGCGACCTCGGGGGAGTCGACGAACGTCTCCACGCTCCCCGCGATCGACCCGAGGACGACGCCGAGCACGACGTACGCGACGACCCAGCCGACGAGCGTGCCGCGGGCGAGGCGTCGGGTCAGGGCTCCTGCGGTGCTGATGGGGCTGCGCTCGTGACCGGCCCGGCTCGGCAGCACCCCGGACCCGAGGTCGCGCCGGTCGAGCAGCACGAAGGCGGCGGACACGAGCGCGGCGTAGAGCGCGAGACCGAGCACCACGACCCAGTAGCGGTTCTCCCCGTAGGGCGAGACCTGGACGCCCCAGCCCAGGGGTGAGAGCCAGGACAGCGCGCGCGCCGGGCTGTCGGCCGCGGCGGTGTCGCCCACGGCCCGGACGAGGAAGGCGACGGCCAGCGCACCGAGCGACCACGCAGCGGTGCCGCGGGTGCTCGAGGTCAGCTGGGCGGCGACCGCGGTGACGCCGACCCACGAGAGCCCCATGACGAGCCAGGAGACGCCGAGCGCGACCGAGCCGGCGGGGTCGAGCCCGACGGCGACCGACCAGACGACCGTGAGGACGACCGTGAGCAGCACGGCGGCCGTGCCGAGCAGTACGGCGGCCGTCAGTGCGGCGCGGCGGCCGACCACGCCGGCCCCGAGCAGCTCGAGCCGCCCGGCCTCCTCCTCGGTGCGCGTGTGGCGCCGGACGACGACGTAGGCGAGCAGTGCGAGGAAGACACCGCCGAGGAGCACCGACTTGAAGGTCGCGATCGAGTCGATGCCGAGGCTCGAGATCGGCCCGTACATCGCGACGAGCGCCGGGTTGGCGAGCGTGGAGGCCATCGACTGCTGTGCCGCCCGGAGGTCGGGGAAGAGCGCGAACGTCGCCTGGGCGGAGAGGGCGACGAAGGCGGCGAGGCCGAACGCGCTGACCGGCACGAGCACCCGGTCGCGTCGGGCGGCGAGCCGGAGCAGCGAGGTCGTCCCGGTCAGTCCGACACCCACCGAGCGCGCTGGCGCGGCGAGGGTCGTCATGACGTCGCCGTCGAGGGCGTGCGGTACTGGTCCATGAACAGCTCCTCGAGCGTCGGCGGGGCGCTCGTCAGGGCCGTGATCCCGTGGGTGCCGAGCACCTCGAGGAGGCGGCCGAGGTCCTCGCCACCGACGGTGCACGTCACCTGGTCCCCGGAGACGACGACGTCGTCGACACCGGGCAGGCCGGACACCTGCGCGGCGTCGACGGGGCGCGCGAGCGTCGCGCGCACCGTCGTCCGGGACAGGTGGCGCAGCTCGGTCAGGGTGCCCGACTCGACGTTGACGCCGGCGCGGATGATGCTGACGCGGTCGCACACCTGCTCCACCTCGGAGAGGATGTGGCTCGACAGGAGCACGGTGCCGCCGGCGTGCCGGAACTCGTGGACGACGTCGCGGAACACCGCCTCCATGAGCGGGTCGAGGCCAGAGGTCGGCTCGTCGAGGAGCAGCAGCTCGACGTCGGACGACAGGGCCGCGACGAGAGCGACCTTCTGCCGGTTGCCCTTGGAGTACGAACGACCCTTCTTGGTGGGGTCGAGGTCGAAGCGCTCGATCATCGAGGCCCGGCGCTTCTCGTCCACACCGCCGCGCAGCCGGGCCAGGACGTCGATGACCTCGCCTCCGGTGAGGTTGGGCCAGAGCGCGACGTCGCCGGGGACGTAGGCCAGTCGACGGTGCAGCGTCTCGACCTCGTGCCAAGGGTCGCCGCCGAGCAGCGTGGCCGTGCCGCCGTCGGCGCGGAGCAGGCCGAGCAGGATGCGGATCGTCGTCGACTTGCCCGCGCCGTTGGGGCCGAGGAAGCCGTGGATCTCGCCGGTGGCCACGTCGAGGTCGAGCCCGTCGAGGGCGACCGTGTGCCCGAAGTTCTTGTGCAGGTCGTGGACCTGGATGGCGGAGGTCATGTATCGACGGTACACAACTTTCACGGTTTACTGAATGCAATGAGAGTTGGGTTAGGGTCGGTCCACGCGACGGAGGAGGAGTGGTGACGTCAGTGCGACAGCGTGTGACCCGCGACGAGCGGGCGGTCTCCGCCTACGTCGAGCGTCTCGGGGACACCCTGACCGACGCCGGGATGCCGCGCCTGGCCTCCCGTGTCTTCGCCCAGCTGCTCGCCGACGACGACGGCAGGATGACCGCCGCGGAGCTGACCGAGGCACTCGACGTCAGCCCGGCCGCCGTGTCCGGCGCGGTGCGCTACCTCACCCAGACCTACCTCATCGGCAAGGAGCGCGAGCGCGGGTCACGCCGCGACGTCTACGTCGTGCAGGCCGACGCCTGGCACGGCGCGATGCTCTCCCGCGACCGGATGCTCGCCCAGATCGAGACGAGCCTGCGCGCGGGCGTGCCCGCCGTCGGTGGCCTCGACACCGAGGCCGGGCGGCGCCTGCAGCTCTCGGTCGCCTTCCTCGAGTTCCTCGGCGACCGGCTCGCCGCGCTCGAGGGGGAGTGGGCCGCCCACAAGGCAGAGATCACCCGCGACTGGCCCACCGACGCCTGACCCCAACCGTCGAGAGGCCACAATCTGGCCCCCACCGTCGAGAGGCCACAATCTGCCCCCACGGCACCCGTCGAGGGGGCACGTCTCGTCGGGACCCGGCCCGACGGCATACGCCATCGGTGACGTGAGATCGGCAACGTTCACCCGGCGGGCGGCAGCGGCGGACCGCCACGCCGATACGCTCGGCAGCATGGCTGACAGCACTGGTGCGCGCTCCGAGTCCGACCTGCCCATCGAGCCCGTCTACGACGCATCGGCCCTCGCCGGCTTCGACGCCGACAGCAAGCTCGGCGCGCCCGGCAGCTACCCCTTCACGCGGGGCGTCTACCCGTCGATGTACACCGGACGTCCGTGGACGATGCGGCAGTACGCCGGCTTCGGCACCGCGAAGGAGAGCAACCAGCGCTACCACCAGCTCGTCAAGGCCGGCACGGGCGGACTGTCCGTCGCCTTCGACCTGCCGACGCAGATGGGCTACGACTCCGACGAGGCCATCGCGCACGGCGAGGTCGGCAAGGTCGGCGTCGCCATTGACAGCCTCGACGACATGCGCACGCTCTTCGACGGCCTGCCGCTCGACAAGATCTCGACGTCGATGACCATCAACGCGCCCGGCTCGACGCTGCTCCTGCTCTACCAGCTCGTCGCCGAGGAGCAGGGCGTCGCCGGCGACCAGCTGACGGGCACGATCCAGAACGACGTGCTCAAGGAGTACATCGCCCGCGGCACCTACATCTACCCGCCGCGCGAGTCCCTGCGCCTCATCGCCGACATCTTCGCCTACTGCCACAAGGAGATGCCGCGCTGGAACACCATCTCCATCTCCGGCTACCACATGGCCGAGGCCGGGGCGACGCCCGTGCAGGAGATCGCCTTCACCATCGCCAACGCCATCGAGTACGTCCGCGCCGCCCAGGCGGCGGGCCTCCACGTCGACGACTTCGCGCCGCGCCTCTCCTTCTTCTTCGTGTGCCGCACGACCCTCATCGAGGAGGTCGCGAAGTTCCGTGCGGCCCGTCGCATCTGGGCGCGGATCATGAAGGAGGAGTTCGGCGCCCAGAACCCGAAGTCGATGATGCTCCGCTTCCACACGCAGACCGCCGGCGTGCAGCTGACCGCCCAGCAGCCCGAGGTCAACCTCGTCCGGGTCGCGCTCCAAGGTCTCGGTGCGGTGCTCGGCGGCACCCAGTCGCTGCACACGAACTCGTTCGACGAGGCCATCGCCCTGCCGACCGAGAAGGCCGCGCGGCTCGCCCTGCGCACCCAGCAGGTCATCGCCTACGAGACCGACGTGACCAAGACCGTCGACCCGTTTGCCGGTTCGTACGTCGTCGAGTCGATGACCGACGAGATCGAGACCGCGGCGCTGGCCCTCATCCAGGCCGTCGAGGACAAGGGCGGCGCGGTCGCCGCCATCGAGCAGGGTTTCCAGAAGGGCGAGATCGAGCGCTCGGCCTACCGCGTCCAGCTCGAGATCGACAACGGAGAGCGCACCGTCGTCGGGGTCAACCGCTTCGTCCTCGACCAGGAGGACCGCTACGAGCCGCTCCGCGTCGACCCGACGATCGAGGCCGACCAGCGCGCCCGGCTCGAGGCGCTGCGCGCCGACCGCGACAACGACGCGGTGAAGGCGGCACTGGGTCGCCTCCAGGACGCGGCGCGCGGCACCGACAACCTCCTCTACCCGATGAAGGAGGCGCTGGCGGCCCGCGCGACCGGCGGTGAGGTCGCGCACGCCCTGCGCGAGGTCTGGGGCGTCTACCAGCCCCGCGAGACCTTCTGAGCCGCACGGCATACGCCCGCCGTATGCCGTATGCCGTATGCCGTCCGCCCCGCGCGCTGCCTGCCCGCCTGCCCCGCCCGACCCCGCCTACGGTCAGAACGACCGGACCGAAGGCCGGAAACCCGCCTCAGGAGGCGTTTCCGGGCTTCGATCCGGTCAGTCGACCCGTCCGGAGGCGGCGCAACCCTTGGGCTCGCCGCAGCGCGACGAGGTCCTCGATGGCGCGCCGCACCACGTCAGGCTCGAACATGACCTGCTCCCACGTGAACCGGAGCACGAGCCAGTCACGGGTGACGAGGCCGTTGTAGCGTCGGCAGTCGCGGTCGAACGCCTTGCGTTCCGTGTGGAACTCATGACTGTCCGCCTCGAGCACGATCCGGAGACCCTCGTCGCCGAGGTCGACCCGGGCGTAGAAGTCGTAGCGGATCCGCGCCTGCGGCTCGACGACGAGTCCGGCGACGTCCAGGGCGATGGCGCGGAGCGAGGACTCGAACGGCCCGACGGCACGGGTGCTGGAGAGGGCGACGACCCGGGCCACCCGGTCGCGCTGCCGCCGGGGCAACCAGGCGCTTCGGGCATACACCTCCGACGGGCGGAGCCCAGCTCGACGTGCCGAGTCCACGACTGACAGGGCGTCGGCGAACGGCAGGTCGAGACAGCAGTCGATGACGGCGCGCACCGGTGTCGTGACCCAACCGTCGACGACGTCATCGGCGTCGAGATCGCGCCAATGCACGGCGGCACCCTTGGACGCGCCCGCCGGCAGGCTGCGCCTGGCGCGGACCGTCACGTGCGGCTCGGCCGGCGGCAGCCGCACTTTCCATCCCCAGTGCAGGGCGGCCGTCGTGTGTGAAGCCGCGCCGCCCAGCCGGTGCGCGGCCACGCGTGCGGCGTCCGTCCCGGCGAGACAGTAGCGGCCGTGCGCGGTCCGCACCACGAGACCGGCGTCGACCGCAGCAGCGAGGTGCCGCGCGTGCACCGTCGCGATCCGGAGCTGCTGACGGGTGGCCGTGCCTCCGATCCGGACCAGGGCCTTCACCGCGCGCATCCGCCGATGCTGCCCCAGTCGCTCTGACGCGGGTTGCCGTTCTCCACAGGTCCAATCGGCCGGAGCGATCCCCGAAAACCCTCCCTCACAGCGGTTTCCCGAGTTCATTCCGGCCGAGGTGCCCACGCGGTCGGTCGCGGCGCTGGCCGAGGGCGTATGCCGCCTAGCCGGGTCGCGCTCCGACGCGGGCCGCCGCGGCGCTGCCGGCCGCGACCCCGGCACGCAACGCGCTCGACCGGCCCTGGCCGCCGAGCCAGGCCGAGAGGAGCCCGGCGTTGAAGGCGTCGCCGCACCCGGTGGCGTCGACGTTCTCGACGACCGGCGCCTCCGCCGACTCGTCGACGCCGTCGGCACCCACCCACCGCGCCCCGGCCGCGCCGTAGGTCGCGACGACCTCGTTCGTGTGCGCGAGGATCGCGGCCAGCCCCCCGAGCGCCGCGACCTCGTTCTCGTTCGGCAGGAGCAGGTCCACGCCCGACACCCACCCGAGGAACGACTCGACGCCCTCGCGCTCGATGAGCGCGGGCGACTGCGGGTCGACCGACGTCGTCCACCCGAGCGACCGTGCCTGGCGCAGCGACTCGAGGCCGGCCGCGCGGGACCCGGCGTCGAAGAGCACGTAGCCCGAGAGGTGCAGGTGCGGCTGCGGTTCGGCCGGGAGCCGCAGCGCCGCGAGGTCGACGTCCGAGACCGCGAAGGCCTTGTTGGCCCCGCGGTCGGGGAACATCGTCCGGTCGCCATGGGCGTCGAGCAGGATGACGACCATGCACGTCGGCAGGGCGGCGTCGACCGCGAACGCGCAGGTCACGCCGGCCGACTCGAGCTCACGACGACACGTCGTGCCGGCTGCGTCGTCGCCGACACGGGCCACGAGCGTCACGTCGGCGCCGAGGCCGGCGAGCCACGAGGCGGAGTTGGCGCCCGCCCCGCCCGGCACGAGCGCCACGGCCGACGGGGTGTCGGAGTGCCAGCGGATGTCGCCGGACGGGCGGGTGATGACGTCGAGCCCGACGTCACCGACGACGACGACCGGCCGCGTCGTCACGCGCCCGCCGACTGCGCCGCGCCGACCACACCCGCTGACTGCGCGGCGACCTCGGCCGCCACCTCGCCGGCGAGGCGCGCGTTGGACAGGACGAGCTCGACGTTCGCGCGCAGCGACTCGCCGCCGGAGTGGTCGTGGAAGTACTCGAGCAGCCGCGGCGTGACGTCCTTGCCGTGCACGCCCTCGCGCTCGAGCAGCGCCAGGCCCTCGTCGACGAGACGGTCGTGCAGCCCTCGCTCGACCTGGCGGTCGGCGGGCAGGGGGTTGGCGAGCACGACCCCGGCGGCGTCGGTCCCGAGCCGGGCCCGCGCGACGACGACGCGCGCCGCCTCTGCCGCCGACTCGACCCGCCACGGCACGGGCTGGCCCGAGTCCGACAGGTAGAAGCCCGGGAAGGCGTCGGTCCGGTAGCCGAGCACCGGCACGGACAGCGTCTCGAGCGTCTCGAGGGTGCCCGCCACGTCGAGGATCGACTTGACGCCGGCGCACACGACGAGCACCGGCGTGGACGCGATGACGCCGAGGTCTGCCGAGACGTCGAAGGTCTCGGACGCGCCGCGGTGCACGCCGCCGAGCCCGCCCGTGGCGAAGACGCGGATGCCCGCCAGGTGTGCGAGCGCGGACGTCGACGCCACCGTCGTCGCACCCGAAAGGCCAAGTGCCGCAGCGACGCCCACGTCGCGCACCGACAGCTTCGCGATGTCGGGGTCGGTGCAGATGCGCTCGACCTCGGCAGCCCCGAGGCCGATGTGCACGACGCCGTCGAGCACGGCGATCGTCGCGGGCACCGACCCGCCGGCGCGCACGGCGTCCTCGATCTGCCCGCCGATCTCGATGTTGTCGGGGTGGGGGAGGCCGTGGGCGAGGATGGTGCTCTCGAGAGCGACGACGCCGACCCCGGCATCGAGGGCCTCGCGCACCTCCTCGTGGACGACGAGCAGGTCGGACTCGGGCAGGCGCTGCGGCATGGCGCAGAGCCTAGTTCGGTGCGGTCCGGTCAGCGCCGTGACCCCGGCCGCTGCGGGGGCACGCGGCGCACTCGCGCATCCCGGGGATCGCGTAGATGAAGCAGCACGACACGCGGGTCGGCTCGGGGCCGACGCTCTCCCCGGCTGCGCCCCGCGCGAGCCGCACGGCCGTGTCCCACATGTCGTCGACGACACCCCACCGCTGCCGCGAGCCCATCCGCACGTCGGGCGCGTATGCCGTCACGACCTCCGTGACGAGCGCGAGGTATGCCGCCCGGCTGCGTTCCAGACGCCGTGCGGGGTCGTCCTCGACCTCCAGCGAGGTCCGCTCGGGGGCGACGACGATGCGGAACGGGTTGAGGGCCGGCGCGAGCTCGAAGCCCAGCCCGGCACCCGACGGGACGAGGAGCCAGGGACCGAGCACGGCGGCATACGCGATCGGGGTGGCGGCCACCTCGCACCACCACTGGAGCACGAAGGCGGCAGCGACGTGGGGGCGCACCGTGGCCGCGTTGCGCTGCTCCATCTGCGTCAGCAGCGCCGACCGCCACGGCGCCAGGGGGTCGGCGCCGGTCCGCACGTGGGTCAGGACGTCGGCGCTCCAGACGGTCGCGGAGGAGGCTCGGCTCGTCACGGTGGTGAAGGGCAGCGCCCGGTCGACGAGCCCGACGACGTGCCGGACGGCATCCGTGCCGAGGGACGTCCCCGTAGGTGCTGCCGACTCCACGCGTGGCCCCTCTCTCCGTCGTCAGACCGGTCCCGGCGACCCCGGCGTGCGGGGGTCCGGTCCATCCTCTCGCTAGACTCCCGTGCTCGTGACCGACCGCTCCGCTCCGCTGCCCTTCGAGGCCATCGCCCGAACCGTCGAGCAGCATGCCGCGGAGCTGGTCGCGATCCGTCGCGACCTGCACACGCACCCGGAGCTCGGACGTGGCGAGGTGCGCACGACAGCCGTCGTCGCCGAGCGTCTCGAGCGGGCCGGCATCGGCGTCCGCCGGCTGCGCGGCACGGGGCTCGTCGCCGACCTCGGCGCCGCGAACCCCTCGCACCGGATCGCCCTGCGGGCCGACATCGACGCCCTGCCCATCCGGGAGCAGACCGGCCTCGAGTTCGCGTCCCGGACCGACGGCGTCAGCCACTCCTGCGGTCATGACGTCCACACGACCGCGCTCATCGGTGCGGCGCTCGCCCTCAAGGAGGTCGAGGACCGTCTCGTCGCGGCCGGCGTCGGCGCCCGGCTGATCTTCCAGCCCGCCGAGGAGCTGATGCCCGGGGGTGCCGAGGACGTCGTGGCCCAGGACGGGCTCGTCGGGGTCGACCGGATCTTCGCGCTCCACTGCGACCCCGGCCTCGACGCCGGCGAGGTCGGCCTGCGCGTCGGCGCCATCACCGCGGCGGCCGACCAGATCGAGGTCACCCTGTCCGGGCGCGGCGGCCACACCTCGCGCCCGCACCTCACCCAGGACCTGACGTACGCCCTCGCCAAGGTCGTCACCGACGTGCCGGCCGTGCTCTCGCGCCGGCTCGACCCGCGTGCGGGCGCGGCGCTCGTGTGGGGGTCGATCCACTCCGGTGGGGCGTCCAACGTCATCCCGTCGTCGGGCAAGGTCGGCGGCACGCTCCGCATGCTCGACGCCGGCATCTGGGAGGGCGTCGAGCGCCTCCTCGAGGCCGTCGTCCACGAGGTCGTCAAGCCGTATGCCGTCCAGGCGGACGTGCTCATCACCAAGGGCGTGCCCCCGGTCGTCAACGACGCCGGCTGCATCGACGCCCTCACGGCGGCCGTGACCGGCACCGGGTCGTTCGTGGCGCCGACGCCGCAGTCGCTCGGCGGCGAGGACTTCGCCTGGTACCTCACCCACCTGCCGGGCGCCATGGCTCGGCTCGGGACCCGCTCACCCGGAGGTCCGACCTACGACCTGCACCGGGGCGACCTCGTCGTCGACGAGGGGGCCATCGTCGTCGGGGCGCGGACGCTGGCCGGCGTCGTGTTCGCGGCGGCGGCCCGGCTGGCGGGGACCCCGGCCCTCGGAGGCGTCTCTCCTCTGAGCGCGGTCGCGGATCGGTAACACTTCCTGCGACTTCCCCCGACCCGTTCAGATCTTGTCGTGCCGGGGTCTACAGTTCCGTGCTATCTGGGCCGATGTCGTCGTCGGCCCCGCGGAATCTAAGGAGCACCTCTTGCGTCACGCAACCAAGGTCGCGGCCGTTGTCGCCGCCGCCGCGCTGGGCCTCGCGGCCTGCGGCAGCAGCAGCGACAACACGCCCGCGGGCAGCAACACCTCCGCCGGCGGCACCGGCACGCAGGCCGCCGGCAAGAAGATCGTCGTCGGTATCGCCTACGGCGTTGGCGGTCGTGGTGACCAGTCCTTCAACGCGTCGGCGGCCGTGGGCCTCGACAAGGCGAAGGCCGACCTCGGTGTCGAGTTCAAGGAGGCCACGCAGGTCAACGGTGAGAGCGAGGCTGCCACCGAGGAGCGTCTGCAGCAGTTCATCGACGCGGGCGCGACCCACGTCATCGGTGTCGGCTTCGCCTACGCCAAGGCGATCGGCACGGTCGCCAAGGCCAACCCCGACGTCAAGTTCGCGATCATCGACGACGCGTCCCCCGACTCGGCCGGCGCCAACGTCGCCCAGCTGACCTTCGCCGAGGAGCAGGGCTCCTTCCTCGTCGGCGCGGCCGCTGCCCTCAAGTCCAAGACCAACACCGTCGGCTTCGTCGGTGGTGTCGCCACCGACCTCATCAAGAAGTTCGAAGCGGGCTACGTCGCCGGCGCCAAGGCGGCCAACCCGTCGATCGTCGTCAAGAGCCAGTACCTCTCGCAGCCGCCGGACTTCTCGGGCTTCAACGACCCGGCCAAGGGCAAGACGGCCGCCGAGGGCCTCTACCAGGGCGGCGCCGACGTGGTCTACCACGCCGCGGGTGGCTCGGGCAGCGGTGTCTTCACGGCAGCCAAGGCGGCCGGCAAGCTCGCCATCGGTGTCGACTCCGACCAGGCCCTGACGGCCACGCCGGACGTCCGCGACGTCATCCTCACCTCGATGATCAAGAAGGTCGACGTGGCGGTCTACGACTTCCTCAAGTCGGGTGCCGCGGGCACCGACATCACGGGCAACAAGGTCTACGACCTCAAGGCCGGCGGTGTCGACTACGCCACGACCGGTGGCAAGGTCGACGACATCAAGTCCAAGCTCGACGACTACAAGCAGAAGATCATCGCGGGCGAGATCAAGGTCCCGACCGCACCCTGATCCTCGAGAGCCTCGAGATCCACTCTGAATGATCCCCGAGCGGGGCGACACGGCCCGGGCGGCGCGGTAGCGTCGTCGCGGGCCGTGTCCGTCCCCGGCTCCGGTGGTCGGTCGGGACGTCCTCCGACCCGGCCCCACGAACCACCTGCCCGGACTCCTCTCCGGGCCCGGACGAGGAGTTGTCGCCATCACCGCAGCACCTGCGCGACCCGACGGGACGTCGGACGCCCATCCCGCCGTTCAACTCGAAGGGATCACCAAGCGGTTCCCCGGAGTCGTCGCCAACAAGGACATCGGGTTCTCGGTCGCGCGTGGCACGGTCCACGCGATCGTCGGTGAGAACGGCGCCGGCAAGTCGACGCTGATGAAGATCCTCTACGGCGTCCAGCGCCCGGACGAGGGGTCCATCAGCATCGACGGTCGGGTCGTCGACCTGCACTCCCCGGCCGACGCCATCGCCGCCGGCATCGGCATGGTCTTCCAGCACTTCCAGCTGGCCGACAACTTCACGGTCCTCGAGAA
Organism: Terrabacter sp. LjRoot27; assembly: GCF_964254175.1. Lineage (NCBI taxonomy): Bacteria > Bacillati > Actinomycetota > Actinomycetes > Micrococcales > Intrasporangiaceae > Terrabacter > Terrabacter sp. LjRoot27. Next base: position 3,162,401 of record NZ_CAXUSS020000001.1, on the reverse strand, counting down.
CGTCGTCCTCGGCGCCGAGAAGCTGCACGGCATCGGCGACGGAGCCCGACGCGAGATCATGCGCATCTCGGACGAGTACGGCCTCGACGTCGACCCCGACGTGCTCGTGGACGAGCTCGGGGTCGGAGCGCGCCAGCGCATCGAGATCCTCAAGGTCCTCTACCGCGGCGCCAGGATCATCATCCTCGACGAGCCCACCGCGGTCCTCGTGCCGCAGGAGGTCGACGAGCTCTTCGACAACCTGCGCGAGCTCAAGTCCGAGGGCCTGACGGTCCTGTTCATCTCGCACAAGCTCGACGAGGTGCTCTCGGTCGCCGACTCCATCACGGTGATCCGGCGCGGCACGACGGTCGACACCGTCGACCCGTCGTCGGTCAACGCGCGCCAGCTCGCCGAGCTCATGGTCGGCGCCGAGCTGCCGACCCCGCAGACCGAGGAGTCCACCGTCACCGACCGCGTCGTGCTGCGCACCGAGGACATCGTGCTCGCCGGCACGGGTGCCGGCCGCAACGTGCTCGACGGCATCTCGCTGACGATCCACGCCGGTGAGGTGCTCGGCATCGCCGGCGTCGAGGGCAACGGCCAGGCGGAGCTCGTCGAGGTCATCATGGGCATGCGTGAGCCCACCTCGGGCCTCGTCTTCCTCGGCGACACCGACATCTCCGACTGGCGCACGCGCGAGATCCGTGAGGCCGGCGTCGCCTACATCCCCGAGGACCGCCAGCGGCACGCCCTGCTGCTCGAGGCCCCGCTCTGGGAGAACCGCATCCTCGGCCACCAGACCGAGGAGCCGAACGTCCGGGGCTTCATCATCAACGCGGCCGGCGCCAAGGCCGACACCGAGCGGATCGTCAAGGAGTACGACGTCCGCACGCCCTCGATCAACGTCAAGGCGGGGTCGCTCTCGGGCGGCAACCAGCAGAAGCTCATCGTCGGTCGCGAGATGAGCCACCAGCCCAAGGTGCTCGTCGCCGCGCACCCGACGCGAGGCGTCGACGTCGGCGCCCAGTCGAGCATCTGGGACATCATCCGCCAGGCCCGGCGCGACGGCCTCGCCGTCCTGCTCATCTCGGCCGACCTCGAGGAGCTGATCGGCCTCTCCGACACCATCGAGGTGATCCTGCGCGGGCGGCTCACCGGCACGTTCGACCCCGACACCGTCACCGCCGAGGACCTCGGCGCGGCCATGACCGGAGCTGCGGCCAGCCCGGAGGAGACCCGATGAGCACGTTCAGCCCCCGCAAGCTCCTGCTCGCCGTCGCGGCGCCGCTGCTCGCGCTCGTCGTCGCGTTCCTCGTGACCTCGGCGATCCTGCTGGCCCTCGGCGACCCGGTCGTCGAGGTCTGGCAGACGATCCTCAGCTGGCCCAAGCCGCGCCAGCTCGTCCAGATCGTCAACGGCGCCACGGTCTACTACCTCTCGGCCGTCGCGGTCGCGGTCGGTTTCCGGATGAACCTCTTCAACATCGGCGTCGACGGGCAGTACCGCGTCGCCGTCTTCGCCGGTGCGCTCTTCGCCGGCCAGGCCTGGTTCCCGGGACCGATCAACGTCATCCTCACCATCGTCGTGGCGATGGTGGCCGGCGGCTTCTGGGCGAGCATCGCCGCCTACCTCAAGGTCCGCCGCGGCATCTCCGAGGTGATCAGCACGATCATGCTCAACGCCATCGCGACCGGCGTCGTGCAGTGGCTGCTGCTCAAGGTCGCGGTCAAGCAGCAGGGCAGCAACAGCATCTCGACGAAGCCCATCCCGGAGTCCTCGCAGCTCGACGGCCTCGGCCTCATCCCGGGCGCGACCAACAAGGTCTACACGCTCATCCTGCTCGCCGTCCTCGTCGGTGCCCTCTACTGGTTCGTCATCAACAAGACGCGGTTCGGCTTCGACCTGCGTGCGACGGGCCGCTCCGAGAGCGCGGCGGTCGCCAGCGGCGTCAAGGTGCCGCGGATGATCGTCACGACGATGATCGCCTCGGGGGCGCTCGCCGGCCTCATCGGCATGCCGCTGCTCTTCGGCCAGGACCACAGCTACGGCACGACGTTCCAGGCCGGGCTCGGCTTCGCGGGCATCGGCATCGCGCTGCTCGGCCGCAACCACCCGCTCGGCATCGCGGTCGCGGCGCTGCTGTGGTCCTTCCTCGACGTGCAGAGCAACGCCCTGCAGATCCGGGCCGGGGTCGCGTCCGAGGTCGTCTTCATCATCCAGGGCGTCATCCTCTTCGCCGTCGTCATCGCCTACGAGCTGATCCGTCGCGCCGACGTGCGCCTCGAGCAGCAGCGGGTGGCGAGGGAGCTGGCCGAGACGAGATCCGACGCCCCCACCCCGGAAGGAGCGACGGCATGAGTGTCACTGGTCTGGACGCCGGCGTCGAGAAGGTCACCGCCAACCCACGCCGGCTCCGCCTGAGCCCGCTCCAGTGGGTCGGGGTCGGCCTTGGAGCCGTCCTCGTCCTGTCGGTGCTCCGTGTCGTCACCGGCGCCAACGACGTCGACTCGTCGGGGCTGCTCATCGCAGCCTTCGGCCTCGCGGTGCCCATCGCCCTCGCCGGTCTCGGCGGTCTCTGGTCCGAGCGCGCAGGCGTCGTCAACATCGGCCTCGAGGGCATGATGATCCTCGGCACGTGGGGAGCCGGCTTCCTCGGCTACCACCTCGGCCCGTGGTGGGGACTCGTCGGTGCCGTCATCGGCGGCGCCGTCGGAGGGCTCATCCACGCGATCGCCACCGTGACGTTCGGCGTCGACCACATCGTGTCCGGTGTCGCGCTCAACATCGTGGCGCTCGGCTTCGCGAAGTACCTCTCGGTGCGCTTCTTCAGCACCCTCCCCGGAGGTGGTCCGACGCAGTCGCCGCCGCTCGAGGAGCTGCCGACGGTCAGCATCCCGGGTCTGTCCGACGCGCTCGGGGACCTCGAGCAGCAGCACATCTTCTTCATCTCCGACCTCGCCGGCGTGCTCCGTGCCTTCTGCACCAACGTGTCGGTCGTGACGATCCTCGCCGTCCTGCTCTTCATCGCGACCGCCTACATCCTGTGGCGGTCGGCCTTCGGCCTGCGCCTGCGCTCCGTCGGCGAGTCCCCGGTCGCGGCCGAGTCGCTCGGCGTCAACGTGCTCCGCTACAAGTTCGTCGCGGTGCTCGTCTCGGGCGGTCTGGCCGGTCTCGGCGGTGGCTTCCTCGCCCTCGTCGCCGCCAACGTCTTCCGTGACGGACAGACGGGTGGCCGCGGTTACATCGGCCTGGCCGCCATGATCTTCGGCAACTGGCGTCCGGGCGGTCTGATGGCCGGGTCGGTGCTCTTCGGCTACACCGACGCGGCCCAGCTGCGCGGTGGCGGCACGACGGTGCACGCCTTCCTCCTCCTGCTCGCCGTGCTGCTCATCGGCATCGGGATCTGGCAGATCGTCCGCAAGGGCCGGGTCGTCCAGGGCGTCATCGCCCTCGTCGTCGGCGTGGTCGTCGGCGTCTGGTACGCCCTGACCGACATCGTGCCGCCGGAGCTGTCGAGCACGCTGCCCTACGTCACGACGCTGCTCGTGCTGGCCTTCGCCTCGCAACGCCTGCGCATGCCGGCGGCCGACGGACAGATCTACCGCAAGGGCGAGGGGCACTAGTGGCGGACACGAGCCCGCAGCCCGGCACTGTCGACACCACCGATGCCGGCGCGGTCGACTGGGAGTCGCTGCGCCGGCGCGCGGTCGAGCTCATGGAGCGCGCGTACGCGCCGTACTCCCGGTTCCGTGTCGGTGTCGCCGGCCTCGTCGACGACGGCCGGGTCGTGGGCGGGTGCAACGTCGAGAACGCCGCCTACGGCGTGGCCCTCTGTGCCGAGTGCGGGATGGTCTCCGACCTACACGCGTCCGGCGGCGGGCGGCTGACGGCGGTCTTCTGCGTCGGCGGTGACGGGCAGGCCCTCATGCCGTGCGGCCGCTGCCGCCAGCTGCTCTGGGAGAACGGCGGCCCGCAGTGCCTGCTCATGACCCCCGAGGGCGTGCTGCCGATGTCGGCGGTGCTACCGCAGGCGTTCGGCGCCGAGGACCTGCGTCACGCCGAGGGCTGAACGGCTCCGCACCCGGTCGTGCTCCGGCGCCGGCGACGCTGGGACATGATGGTCCCGTGAGTGAAGCCTTCGATGCCGTAGACGTCATTTCCGCCAAGCGCGACCGGGCCGAGCTGTCCGACGCCCAGATCGACTGGGTCATCGACGCGTACACGAGGGGCGCCGTCGCCGAGGAGCAGATGTCGGCGCTCGCGATGGCGATCTACCTCAACGGGATGACCCCGCGGGAGATCGCCCGGTGGGCCGACGCGATGATCCGCTCGGGTGAGCGGCTCGACTTCTCGGGCCTGTCCCGCCCGACGAGCGACAAGCACTCGACCGGGGGAGTGGGCGACAAGATCACGCTGCCCCTGGCGCCGATCGTGGCCGCCTGCGGCGTCGCGGTCCCGCAGCTCTCGGGCCGCGGCCTCGGGCACACGGGCGGCACGCTCGACAAGCTCGAGTCGATCCCCGGGTGGAGGGCCGACCTGACGAACGAGCAGATGATGGCGCAGCTCGAGGACGTCGGTGCCGTCATCTGCGCCGCCGGCTCGGGCCTCGCCCCGGCCGACAAGAAGCTGTATGCGTTGCGTGACGTCACGGGGACCGTCTCCTGCGTGCCCCTCATCGCCACCTCGATCATGAGCAAGAAGATCGCCGAGGGCACCGGGTCCCTCGTCCTCGACGTCAAGGTCGGGTCGGGCGCCTTCATGAAGGAGCTCGGACAGGCTCGCGAGCTCGCGGAGACGATGGTCCGACTCGGCACCGACGCGGGGGTGCACACGGTCGCCCTGCTCACGAACATGGAGACGCCGCTCGGGCTCACGGCGGGCAACGCGCTCGAGGTGCGGGAGTCCGTGGAGGTGCTCGCCGGTGGGGGCCCGGAAGACGTCGTCGAGCTCACGCTCGCCCTCGCACGCGAGATGGTCGCGGGTGCGGGTCGCTCCGACATCGACCCGGCCGACGTGCTCGCGGACGGACGGGCCATGGACGTCTGGCGCCGGATGATCCGCGCCCAGGGGGGAGACCCGGACGCGGAGCTGCCGACGGCGAAGGAGACCCACCACGTGCTGGCGCCCGCCGATGGGGTGCTCGTCCAGCTGGACGCGCTCGCGGTCGGGGTCGCTGCGTGGCGTCTCGGCGCCGGGCGAGCCCGCAAGGAGGACCCGGTGCAGGCGGGCGCCGGCGTCGAGCTGCACCACAAGCCCGGCGCGACGGTGCGTGGCGGAGAGCCGCTCATGACGCTGCACACCGACGAGCCGGAGCGGTTCGCCCGCGCTCTCGAGGCGCTCGAGGGTGGCTTCACGATCGCCCCCGAGGGGTCGCGGCCGGACCTCCCGCCGATCGTCATCGACCGGGTGTCCTGACCTCGCCGTGCGGGCCCGCGGGGAGGCGGCCGGCGCTCCGGCCGACCGCCCACCACGGGTCCGTACCCCCGCGAGGGGAGCGATTTGGGGATTCCCCGGGGAGCGGGCTAAAGTTCTCTTCGTCAGCCCGACAGGGAGGAACGGACGCCACCGCGGCGGCGAGAGATCGTCGAGCGAAGCTGGCCGGTCCCGGGGTCTGATGAGTGCCCGGAGTGTCCGACGGTGTCGGGCTCCGGTGAGTAGGACCCGCCCGCATCACCGTCGTTTGACTCGGTGGGGTGCGGCGGGTAAGTTTGAAGGGTTGCCCCGGAGGCCTCCTCGTTGAGGTGGTTGATGGTGCGTGTCCGATTCTTGAGAACTCAACAGCGTGTCAAAAATCGATGCCAATTACCTCGTCTCGGGGCTGGCGCGGTGCCACTGTTTGGTGGTGTCTGTGTCTGTTTCGGAACGAATTATCCTTTGGTTGAAACTGAATGATCAACTCTTTTTGAGCTGGTTGTTCGACTTCAGTCGGGTTTTCGAGCCCTTCAACGGGTTCAAAGTTTGCTCACTGTTTGGGTCTTCGGGCTTGGTGGTGGGTGTTTGAACATCAACGGAGAGTTTGATCCTGGCTCAGGACGAACGCTGGCGGCGTGCTTAACACATGCAAGTCGAACGGTGACGATCAAGCTTGCTTGGTCTGATCAGTGGCGAACGGGTGAGTAACACGTGAGTAACCTGCCCCAGACTCTGGGATAACCCCGGGAAACCGGAGCTAATACCGGATATGACACCAATCCGCATGGGTATGGTGTGGAAAGTTTTTCGGTCTGGGATGGACTCGCGGCCTATCAGCTTGTTGGTGAGGTAGTGGCTCACCAAGGCGACGACGGGTAGCCGGCCTGAGAGGGCGACCGGCCACACTGGGACTGAGACACGGCCCAGACTCCTACGGGAGGCAGCAGTGGGGAATATTGCACAATGGGCGGAAGCCTGATGCAGCGACGCCGCGTGAGGGATGACGGCCTTCGGGTTGTAAACCTCTTTCAGCAGGGAAGAAGCGCAAGTGACGGTACCTGCAGAAGAAGCACCGGCTAACTACGTGCCAGCAGCCGCGGTAATACGTAGGGTGCGAGCGTTGTCCGGAATTATTGGGCGTAAAGAGCTTGTAGGTGGTTTGTCGCGTCTGCTGTGAAAATCCGAGGCTCAACCTCGGACTTGCAGTGGGTACGGGCAGACTAGAGTGTGGTAGGGGAGACTGGAATTCCTGGTGTAGCGGTGGAATGCGCAGATATCAGGAGGAACACCGATGGCGAAGGCAGGTCTCTGGGCCATTACTGACACTGAGAAGCGAAAGCATGGGGAGCGAACAGGATTAGATACCCTGGTAGTCCATGCCGTAAACGTTGGGAACTAGGTGTGGGTCTCATTCCACGAGATCCGTGCCGCAGCTAACGCATTAAGTTCCCCGCCTGGGGAGTACGGCCGCAAGGCTAAAACTCAAAGGAATTGACGGGGGCCCGCACAAGCGGCGGAGCATGCGGATTAATTCGATGCAACGCGAAGAACCTTACCAAGGCTTGACATACACCGGAATCACTCAGAGATGGGTGCGTCTTCGGACTGGTGTACAGGTGGTGCATGGTTGTCGTCAGCTCGTGTCGTGAGATGTTGGGTTAAGTCCCGCAACGAGCGCAACCCTCGTTCTATGTTGCCAGCACGTCATGGTGGGGACTCATAGGAGACTGCCGGGGTCAACTCGGAGGAAGGTGGGGATGACGTCAAATCATCATGCCCCTTATGTCTTGGGCTTCACGCATGCTACAATGGCCGGTACAAAGGGCTGCGAAACCGCGAGGTGGAGCGAATCCCAAAAAACCGGTCTCAGTTCGGATTGGGGTCTGCAACTCGACCCCATGAAGTCGGAGTCGCTAGTAATCGCAGATCAGCAACGCTGCGGTGAATACGTTCCCGGGCCTTGTACACACCGCCCGTCAAGTCACGAAAGTCGGTAACACCCGAAGCCGGTGGCCCAACCCTTGTGGGGGGAGCCGTCGAAGGTGGGACTGGCGATTGGGACTAAGTCGTAACAAGGTAGCCGTACCGGAAGGTGCGGCTGGATCACCTCCTTTCTAAGGAGCATCTGATCGTGGACCTCGTGTCCGCGTTCCAGAGCCCGGTCTGTCCCCGAACGTGGGGCAGCGGGTGCTCAAGGGTGGAACATCGATTTTGGCACCTGGTCGAGCTGTCGCTCGCTAGTACAACCCGTTGAGGGCCCGTCAGGGCTGGAGGGAGTGGAACGCGGTGGGGGTTCGGGTGGGTGCTTGACACGTTGTTGGGTCCTGAAGGATCGGACGACACGCGCCGGCCCCGGTTGTTTCCGGGTCCGTTGGCGCGTGTGGGCTGGTTTTTCTGGTTGTGGGCCCTGCCGAGATCGCGAGCTGTGCTTGTGGTGGGTGTGGGGTGCCGGTTGTATTTTGAGAACTTCACAGTGGACGCGAGCATCTTTGTAGTGTCAAGTTTTTAAGGGCACACGGTGGATGCCTTGGCACCAGGAACCGAAGAAGGACGTAGGAATCTGCGATAAGCCTCGGGTAGTCGATAACCAGACTGTGATCCGAGGATTTCCGAATGGGGAAACCCGGCTGGAGGCAAGTCCAGTCACCCGCACCTGAATATATAGGGTGTGTGGAGGGAACGTGGGGAAGTGAAACATCTCAGTACCCACAGGAAGAGAAAACAACATGTGATTCCGTGAGTAGTGGCGAGCGAAAGCGGATGAGGCTAAACCGGGCGTGTGTGATAGCTGTCAGGCGTTGCACGTTCGGGGTCGTGGGACCCGCCATCCAGTGCTGACATGCTGGTAGGGAGTAAGAAATCTGCGTCATAGTCGAAGAGCATTGAATGGCTCGGCATAGAGGGTGCGACCCCCGTAGACGAAATGGTGTGGACTCCCGGTGGATTTCCCAAGTAGCACGGGGCCCGAGAAATCCCGTGTGAATCTGGCAGGACCACCTGCTAAGCCTAAATATTCCCTGGTGACCGATAGCGGACAAGTACCGTGAGGGAAAGGTGAAAAGTACCCCGGGAGGGGAGTGAAATAGATCCTGAAACCGTGTGCCTACAATCCGTTGGAGCCTCCCGCCGTTGGGCGTGTGGGGTGACAGCGTGCCTTTTGAAGAATGAGCCTGCGAGTTAGTGCTCAGTGGCGAGGTTAACCCGTGTGGGGAAGCCGTAGCGAAAGCGAGTCCGAATAGGGCGTTTGAGTCGCTGGGTCTAGACCCGAAGCGGAGTGATCTACCCATGGCCAGGTTGAAGCGCAGGTAAGACTGCGTGGAGGACCGAACCCACTTAGGTTGAAAACTGAGGGGATGAGCTGTGGGTAGGGGTGAAAGGCCAATCAAACTCCGTGATAGCTGGTTCTCCCCGAAATGCATTTAGGTGCAGCGTCACGTGTTTCTTGCCGGAGGTAGAGCTACTGGATAGCTAATGGGCCTCACCAGGTTACTGACGTTAGCCAAACTCCGAATGCCGGTAAGTGAGAGCGTGGCAGTGAGACTGCGGGGGATAAGCTCCGTAGTCGAGAGGGAAACAGCCCAGATCACCAGCTAAGGTCCCTAAGCGTGTGCTAAGTGGGAAAGGATGTGGAGTTGCTGTGACAACCAGGAGGTTGGCTTAGAAGCAGCCACCCTTTAAAGAGTGCGTAATAGCTCACTGGTCAAGTGATTCCGCGCCGACAATGTAGCGGGGCTCAAGCACACCACCGAAGCTGTGGCATTGACATACTGCTCGGCACCGACACCTGCGGGTTCGGTGTCCAGGCGTGTTGATGGGTAGGGGAGCGTCGTGTGGCCAGGGAAGCGGCGGTGTGAACCAGCCGTGGAGGCCACACGAGTGAGAATGCAGGCATGAGTAGCGAATGACGGGCGAGAAACCCGTCCGCCGAATAACCAAGGGTTCCAGGGTCAAGCTAATCTGCCCTGGGTAAGTCGGGACCTAAGGCGAGGCCGACAGGCGTAGTCGATGGACATCCGGTTGATATTCCGGAACCGGCGAAGAACCGCCCATGATGAACCCAGTGATGCTAAGTGCCTGAAGCACGCCCACCGGACCTTCGGGTCCATCGGGTGTGTGGAGCGCACGACCCGATCTGGTAGTAGTCAAGCGATGGAGTGACGCAGGAAGGTAGCCTCCGCGTGGCGATGGTTGTCCACGTCCAAGGGTGTAGGGCGCGATCCAGGCAAATCCGGATCGCATGAAGCCTGAGACCTGATAGTGACCGCGAATGCGGGAAGAGGGTGATCCTATGCTGCCGAGAAAAACTTCTAGCGAGGTTCGAGCCGCCCGTACCCCAAACCGACTCAGGTGGTTAGGTAGAGAATACCAAGGCGATCGAGTGAATCGTGGTTAAGGAATTCGGCAAAATACCCCCGTAACTTCGGGAGAAGGGGGGCCCTGATCGTGACGCCACTAGCTGGCTGAGCGTGATCGGCCGCAGAGACCAGGGAGAAGCGACTGTTTACTAAAAACACAGGTCCGTGCCAAGTCGCAAGACGATGTATACGGACTGACGCCTGCCCGGTGCTGGAACGTTAAGGGGACCGGTTAGCCTCACGGCGAAGCTGAGAACTTAAGCGCCAGTAAACGGCGGTGGTAACTATAACCATCCTAAGGTAGCGAAATTCCTTGTCGGGTAAGTTCCGACCTGCACGAATGGCGTAACGACTTCTCCACTGTCTCAACCACGAACTCGGCGAAATTGCACTACGAGTAAAGATGCTCGTTACGCGCAGCAGGACGGAAAGACCCCGGGACCTTTACTACAGCTTGGTATTGGTGTTCGGTACGGCTTGTGTAGGATAGGTGGGAGACTGTGAAGCCGTCACGTCAGTGATGGTGGAGTCAACGTTGAAATACCACTCTGGTCGTTCTGGATATCTAACCTCGGTCCGTGATCCGGATCAGGGACAGTGCCTGGTGGGTAGTTTAACTGGGGCGGTTGCCTCCTAAAAGGTAACGGAGGCGCCCAAAGGTTCCCTCAGCCTGGTTGGTAATCAGGTTTCGAGTGTAAGTGCACAAGGGAGCTTGACTGTGAGACAGACATGTCGAGCAGGGACGAAAGTCGGGACTAGTGATCCGGCGGTGGCTTGTGGAAGCGCCGTCGCTCAACGGATAAAAGGTACCCCGGGGATAACAGGCTGATCTTGCCCAAGAGTCCATATCGACGGCATGGTTTGGCACCTCGATGTCGGCTCGTCGCATCCTGGGGCTGGAGTAGGTCCCAAGGGTTGGGCTGTTCGCCCATTAAAGCGGTACGCGAGCTGGGTTTAGAACGTCGTGAGACAGTTCGGTCCCTATCCGCTGTGCGCGTAGGAAACTTGAGAAAGGCTGTCCCTAGTACGAGAGGACCGGGATGGACGAACCTCTGGTGTGTCAGTTGTTCTGCCAAGAGCACCGCTGATTAGCTACGTTCGGAAGTGATAACCGCTGAAAGCATCTAAGCGGGAAGCACGTTTCAAGATGAGGTTTCCAGGCCCGCGAGGGCGAGAGGCTCCCAGCTAGACTACTGGGTTGATAGGCCGGATGTGGAAGCACAGCAATGTGTGGAGCTGACCGGTACTAATAAGCCGATAACTTGACTTACAAAGATGCTACGCGTCCACTGTGCGGTTCCCGAGATACAAACGGGAAACCAACACCCACTGAATTGATATCTCCATAGAGTTTCGGCTGTCATAGCGAAGGGGAAACGCCCGGCTCCATTCCGAACCCGGAAGCTAAGCCCTTCAGCGCCGATGGTACTGCACTGGTGACGGTGTGGGAGAGTAGGACGCAGCCGGACAACCATTCACGACAACCCCGCCAGGACACCTGGCGGGGTTGTCGCATTCCCATGTCCATTCCCGGATACATTTGATGTCCACTAGTCTGGGCTCGTGCCTGAACTCATTCCCTCTCCGACCCGTATCCCCGTCCCCGGCGGCAAGGTCATCGACGAGCACGTCGGTGCCGTCAACACCCCGGACGCCGACCTCCAGGCCTCCGTGTCGGTCGCGCGGATGGTGGCGCCGGCCGGGTGGTCCGAGCCTTTCCAGACCCCGGAGTTCGACGAGATCACGCTCGTCCTGGCCGGGACGGTGCTCATCGACCACGACGGAGGCACGCTCGAGGTCGGAGCCGGCCAGTCGGTGATCACGCGCGGTGGTGAGCGCATCCGCTACTCGTGCGGTCCCGAGGGGGCCGAGTACGTCGCGGTCTGCCTTCCCGCCTTCGGTCCGGACTCCGTCCACCGCGAGGATGACGGCGACGCCGGAGCCACCGAGGACGCCTCGTGAGCGCCGACGACGTCCGTCGGGCCCCCAAGGTCCTGCTCCACGACCACCTCGACGGCGGCCTGCGCCCCCAGTCGATCATGGAGCTCGCGGCCGACGTCGGCTACGAGGCCCTGCCCGAGACCGAGGCCCAGGCCCTGGGCACGTGGTTCCGCGAGAGCGCGGACTCCGGGTCGCTGCCGCGCTACCTCGAGACCTTCGACCACACCCTGGCCGTGATGCAGACCCGCGAGGGCCTGTTCCGCGTCGCCAGCGAGTGCGCGCAGGACCTGGCTGCCGACGGCGTCGTCTACGCCGAGAGCCGTTATGCCCCCGAGCAGCACCTGACGCGTGGCCTGACGCTCGAGGGTGTCGTCGAGGCCGTCAACGCCGGTCTGCGCGACGGGGAGGCGAAGGCTGCGGCTGACGGTCACCCCATCCGGGTCACCTCGCTGCTGACGGCGATGCGCCATGCGGCGAAGTCGACCGAGATCGCCGAGCTGGCGATCCGCTACCGCGACCAGGGTGTGTCGGGCTTCGACATCGCGGGGGCGGAGGCCGGCTACCCGCCCACCCGCCACCTCGACGCGTTCGAGTACCTCCGCCGCGAGAACTTCCACTTCACGATCCACGCCGGCGAGGCCTTCGGGCTGCCCTCCATCTGGGAGGCCATCCAGTGGTGCGGCGCCGACCGGCTCGGCCACGGCGTCCGCATCGTCGACGACATCACCATCGACGGCGCACCGTTCGCGCAGTGGGTCGAGGGCAACAAGGACGACCCCGGTGCCCTGACGTCCCTGGAGCTGGACCGGGTGCGGCTGGGGAGGCTCTCCGCCTACGTCCGAGACAAGCGCATCCCCCTCGAGATGTGCCCGAGCAGCAACCTGCAGACCTCTGCTGCTCCGTCGATCGCGCTGCACCCGATCACCCTGCTGCGTCGCCTGCGCTTCCGCGTCACGCTCAACACCGACAACCGGCTCATGAGCGACACGTCGATGAGCAAGGAGGCGGCCCTGTTGCGCGACGAGGCCGGCTGGACGCTCGAGGACCTGCGCTGGGTGACGATCAACGCGATGAAGTCGGCGTTCATCCCCTTCGACGAGCGGCTCGCCCTCATCGACGACGTCATCAAGCCGGGGTACGCCGCTCTCGGCTACGAGGCCGCACCCGTCGCCTGAGGCCGTCGATCCGCCACGGTGCGAGATGGTCGCGGCGCCCACCGCGGTGGCGCGTGATCACCTCGAAGCCGAGAGCGCCCGGTGAGGAGATTCAGTCGAGGGCGAGAGCAGCCTCGACCGCGGCCTCGACGTGCAGACGGGTCGTGGGAAAGACCGGCACCTCCGCGTCGGACTGGTCCACGAGCAGCTCGATCTCGGTGCAGCCGAGGATGACGCCCTCGGCTCCCGCCGCGACGAGCCGGGCGATGACCTCGCGGTAGGCCTGCCGGGGCTCCTCGGTGACCACCCCGAGGCACAGCTCCTCGTAGATGATGCGGTGCACCACGGCGCGGTCGTCGCCGTCGGGCACGAGCACGGTCAGCCCGTGACCGGCGAGCCGGTCGCGCAGGAAGCCCTGCTCCATCGTGTAGGCCGTCGCGAGCAGCCCGACGCGTCCCAGGCCCGCGGCACGCACGGCCCGGCCTGTCACGTCGCCGATGTGCAGCAGGGGGACCGTGACGGCGGCCTCGATGGCGGGGGCCACCTTGTGCATCGTGTTGGTGCACAGGACGATGAGCTCGGCGCCTCCGGCCTCGAGTCCCGCAGCAGCCGTGGCCAGGAGCGCCCCCGCCTCGTCCCAGCGGGCCTCGGCCTGGAGCCGCTCGACCTCGGCGAAGTCGACGGAGTGCAGCAGCAGCCGCGCAGAGGCGAGGCCGCCCACGCGCTCACGGACCAGCTCGTTGGCGAGCCGGTAGTACTCCGCGCTCGACTCCCAGCTCATCCCGCCGAGCAGGCCGACGAGCCTCACGTCGACGTGCCGACGCCGAGCAGGGCGCCGAGCTCGGACTCCGCCTCGCGGGGGTGCAGGCAGCGGGCACCGTCGGCGCGAGCCTGCCCGACGACCCGCGGCTCGTCTCGCCAGAGGGCGAGCCCACGGCGCACGAGGATGTGCGGAGGCTTGCGGCGCTCGGAGAGGTCACGCACGAAGCGGCGCAGGGCCGTCAGGGTGCGGTTCTGTCGCACGCACAGGGCGTCTGCGAGCAGGCCTTCGCGACGCAGAGGCTCGACGAGGCGTCCGGCGAAGAGTCCCTCGGCCAGGACGAAGTCGGTCGGGCGCGCGTCCAGGACGTGCCGACCCGTCACCGCGGAGGCCCCGATGTCGTAGACGGGCACCTCGACGTGCCCATCGTCGACGAGCTGTCGCAGGGCGTCGACGGCCGCCCCCGCGTCCCACGAGTCGGCGTGGTCCCAGTCGGGGATGCCCAGGGGGGAGCGGGGCAGGGCCGGGTCGCTCGCCTCGCGGTAGAAGTCGTCGAGGCGGACGACGGGCCACCCGTGGCTGGCACTCAGCCGGGCCGAGAGCCGGCTCTTGCCCGCGCCGCTCGGTCCGGTGAGGAGGATGACCCGGCGACGGTCACGATCGGTCGCACCGGCCTCGGGTGCACTCACGGGGTCGGCCACGGGCTGCCCCGCCGGCTGCTCGCCCGCGGTGCCGCCCGAGCGGTGGTCGACCGACGCCACCTCGCCTCCTCAACCGATCCAGGGACCCGGGTCAGAGACCCTTGGGGTGCCAGACGGTCTTCGTCTCGACGAAGGCCCGGATGCGACCGAGGCCGGGGTCGGCGTTCCAGTCGGGCTCGACCGGAGCGCCGTCGGCCAGCGCCGGCCGGTAGACGCGCTTGAGGTTGCCTGCGGCCTCCGCCTCGAGGGCGGCCCAGTCGACGCCCTCGGCGCCGGCGACGCCCGTGAGGTCGATGGCGTTGACGTCACGGTGCGCGGCCAGCCACGTCGCCACCTCGGCGGTCTGGGCCGTGACGATGTTGACGACGCCACCGGGCACGTCGGACGTCGCGAGCACCTCGCTGAACGTCACAGCGGGAAGCGGACGAGCGGCCGACGACACGACGACGGCGGTGTTGCCCGACGCGATGACCGGGGCGACGACCGACACGAGACCGAGCAGCGAGGAGGCCTGCGGTGCAAGGACGCCCACCACACCGGTCGGCTCGGGCGCCGAGACGTTGAAGAAGGGGCCGGCGACGGGGTTGAGGTTGCCGAGCACCTGGGCGATCTTGTCGGTCCACCCGGCGTACCAGACGAGGCGGTCGACGGAGGCGTCGACGACGGCGCCCGCGGCGCGGACCGACAGGCCCTCGCTCGCGGCGACCTCCTCGACGAACTGGGCGCGGCGGCCCTCGAGCACCTCGGCGACGCGGTAGAGCACCTGGCCGCGGTTGTACGCGGTGGCCCCGGACCACTTGGCCAGCGCGCCGCGCGCCGCGACGACGGCGTCACGGACGTCCTTGCGCGAGCCCATCGCGGCGTTGGCGAGGAACTCGCCCGAGGCCGAGACGACCTCGTAGGAGCGACCGGACTCGCTGCGCGGGAACGCGCCACCGATGTAGAGCTTGTAGGTCTTGCGCACGTCGAGGCGGCTCATCGGGCGGCTCCCGTCAGGGTCGAAGGGGCGGTGGTGACGTAGGCCTCGAGGCCGTGGCGGCCGCCCTCGCGGCCGTAGCCCGACTCCTTGTAGCCACCGAAGGGCGAGGTCGGGTCGAAGCGGTTGAAGGTGTTGGCCCAGACGACGCCGGCGCGGAGCTGATCGGCCATCCAGAGGATGCGCGAGCCCTTCTCGGTCCAGACGCCGGCCGAGAGGCCGTAGGCCGAGTTGTTGGCCTTGGCGACCGCCTCCTGAGGCGTGCGGAAGGTCAGCACCGACAGGACCGGCCCGAAGATCTCCTCGGTTGCGACGCGGTGCGTCTGCGAGACACCGGTGAGCACCGTCGGGGGGAACCAGTAGCCCTTGGCGGGCAGCGTGCACTCGGGGCTCCAGCGCTCGGCGCCCTCGGCCACACCGGCCTCGACGAGCGAGGTGATGCGGTCGAGCTGGGCCTTGGAGTTGATCGCGCCGAGGTCGCTGTTCTTGTCCATCGGGTCACCGACGCGCAGCGTGCCGAGGCGACGCTTGAGCTTGGCGACGACCTGGTCGTGGACGTTCTCCTGGACGAGCAGGCGCGAGCCGGCGCAGCAGACCTGGCCCTGGTTGAAGAAGATGCCGCCCACGATGCCCTCGACCGCCTGGTCGAGCGGGGCGTCGTCGAAGACGATGTTGGCAGCCTTGCCGCCGAGCTCGAGCGTCGCCTTCTTCGACGTGCCCGCGATGGACCGGGCGATCGCCTTGCCGACCTCGGTCGAGCCGGTGAAGGCGATCTTGTCGACGTCCGGGTGCTCGACGAGCGCCTGACCCGTGCGGCCGTCACCGGTGATGATGTTGACGACGCCGGCCGGCAGGTCGGCCTGCTGGCAGACCTCGGCGAAGAGCAGCGCGCTCAGCGGGGTGGTCTCGGCGGGCTTGAGCACGACGGTGTTGCCCGTCGCGAGGGCCGGTGCGATCTTCCAGGCGAGCATGAGCAGCGGGAAGTTCCACGGGATGACCTGGCCGACCACGCCGTGCGGGCGCGGCACGTCGGCGCCCGAGGCGGACAGGCCGGCATACTCCAGCTTGTCGGCCCAGCCCGCGTGGTAGAAGAAGTGGGCGGCGGCGACCGGTACGTCGACGTCGCGGGTCTCCTTGATCGGCTTGCCGTTGTCGAGCGTCTCGAGGACGGCGAACTCGCGGGCCCGCTCCTGCAGGATGCGGGCGATGCGGAAGAGGTACTTGCCGCGCTCGGCGCCGCTCATGCGGCCCCAGACCCCCTCGTAGGCGCGGCGGGCCGCGGCGACGGCCTTGTCGACGTCCTTGGGGCCGGCCTGGCTCACCTCGGCGAGGACCGTCTCGTCGGCGGGGTTGATCGTGGGGAAGGTCGCCTTGGGCCGCGTGAAGGCGCCGTCGATGAAGAGCCCGTAGGACTTCTCGATCGTGACGATGGCGCGCGACTCCGGCGCTGGGGCGTACTCGAACTTCGGCATCAGGGTGTCTTTCGTGGGCGCTGTCGTGTGAGGCGCGGTCGGTCAGTCAGGCGCGGTCAGTCGATCGTCACGTAGTCGGCGCCGGAGTAGGCACCCGTGGCGAGCTTCTGACGCTGCAGGATGAGGTCGTTGAGCAGGCTCGAGGCGCCGAAGCGGAACCACTCGGGCGTGAGCCAGTCGTCGCCGGCGATCTCACTGACCATGACGAGGTACTTGATGGCGTCCTTGGTGGTCTTGATGCCACCGGCCGGCTTGACCCCGACCTGGCTGCCGGTGAGCTCGCGCCAGTCGCGCACGGCCTCGAGCATGATGAGCGTGACCGGGAGGGTGGCCGCGGGCTGCACCTTGCCGGTGGACGTCTTGATGAAGTCGCCGCCCGCGAGCATCGAGAGGTAGGAGGCACGGCGGACGTTGTCGTAGGTGACGAGCTCGCCCGTCTCCATGATGACCTTGAGGTGCGCCGTGCCACAGGCCTGCTTGACCTCGGCGATCTGGTTGAAGACCGTGAGGTAGTCGCCCGAGAGGAACGCCCCGCGGTCGATGACCATGTCGATCTCGTCGGCACCGGCCTCGACGGCGTCGCGGGTGTCGGCGAGCTTGACCGGCATGCTCGCTCGCCCGGACGGGAAGGCGGTCGCCACGGCAGCGACGTGGAGGCCGCTGTCGCCGAGCGCGGCCTTCGCGGTCGCGACCATGTCGCCGTAGACGCAGATCGCGGCGGGCCGCGGCGTCGTCGGGTCGAGCGGGTCGGGCACGAGGGCCTTGGCGCACAGCGACCGGACCTTGCCGACCGTGTCGGAGCCCTCGAGGGTCGTCAGGTCGATCATCCCGATGGCGGTGTCGATCGCCCAGGCCTTGCTCGTCGTCTTGATCGAGCGGGTGCCGAGCGACGCGGCCCGGGCCTCGCAGCCGACCTGGTCGACGCCGGGGAGCCCGTGCAGCCAGGAGGTCAGGGCATGGTTCGTCAGGCGCGACACCCCGAGGACGTCCCGCGCCTGCGCGGTGAGGTCCTGCGCGGAGCGCGTCGTGGTGCTAACTGTCACCACGGGAGTCTATCCACCTATCGAGACGGCCCGTGACGCGTGAGAGAGTCTGTCCGTGAGCCCCGACGTGTCCCCGCCGCCCTCCGACTCACCCGCCGAGGAGCACCTCGAGCGCGTCGCCCTGCGCGACGCCCGCACGCTCCGGCCGGGCTCGTCGGTCACCGTCGGCGTCATCGGCGCGGTCGCCGGTGTCGCCCTGCTCGTGCCCGCCGTGCTGACCGAGCCGCGCAGCTGGACCCTCATCTCGACGGTGGTGCTCGCCCTCGTGCTGCTGTGGCTGTTCGTCGTGCGCCCGTGCGTCGTCATCCACGCCGAGGGCATCCGCCTCGTCAACCCGGTGCGCGTCGTCGACGTCACGTGGCCCGCCATCAGCGAGGTCCGGTCACGATGGGCCCTCGAGCTCGTCGCGGACGGCCGTCGCTACACCGCGTGGGGCGTCCCGGCCGACCCGGGCCGCCCGAGGTACGGCCGCGGCATGCTGACCGTGGGGGCCAACAAGGTGCGCGGCAAGGGGACCACCGAGGAGCCGACGAAGTCCAAGGTCGAGGCGCAGGCCGTCGCGGCCGAGGTCGAGGCGCGCATGAGCGCCGACCGCAAGCGCAAGGACGGCCGGACGCCGCGCATCGCCCACCAGGTCTGGGACCCGGTCTCCGTCGGCCTGCTCCTCGCCGCCGCGGCCTTCTTCGTCATCGGGACGTTCGTCGTCTGACGGTCCGCGGGTGACCCCGCCCCACGCGTACGCTGTCGATGGCGTACGCGCGGGGCTCGCTCACAGGGACGTGAGGCGTTCGAGGTCGGCCCGGACCCGGGCCAGGCGGGTCTCGGCCACCGCGCGGGACTCACCGAGCGAGGCCGGACCGGCCACCGGCTCGATGACCTCGAGGTAGACCTTCACCTTGGGCTCGGTCCCGCTCGGGCGCACGATGACCCGCGAGCGGTCGGTCAGGTGGTAGCGCAGGCCCTCGGTGGGCGGCAGCCCTCCGTCGCCCTCGGCGAGGTCGTCGACGCGGTCGACGTCGACGCCGGCCACGGTGGTCGGCGGCTCGGCGCGCAGCCGTCCCATGAGGGTCTCGATCTGGGCGAGATCCGAGACGCGCACCGAGAACGAGTCGGTCGCGTGCACCCCGTGCTCGATCGCGAGGTCGTCGAGCAGGTCGATGAGGGTGCGGCCCTGCGCCTTGAGGGTGGCCGCGAGCTCGGCGAGCAGCAGGGCGGCGCTGACGCCGTCCTTGTCGCGCACCAGCTGCGGCGCGACGCAGTAGCCGAGGGCCTCCTCGTAGCCGTAGCGCAGCCGGTCGACGCGGGAGATCCACTTGAAGCCGGTCAGCGTCTCCTCGTGGGCGAGCCCGGCGGCCTTGGCGATCGAGGCGAGCAGGCGCGAGGACACGATCGAGTTGGCGAAGACGTCCCGGCGCGAGATGCCGCGCCGCACGATGTGCGCACCGAGCAGCGCCCCCACCTCGTCGCCGCGCAGCATCCGCCAGTCGCCGAGGGCGGGGTCGAGCACGGCCGCGGCGCACCGGTCGGCGTCGGGGTCGTTGGCGATGACGAGGTCGCACCCGACGGCGCGGGCGCGGGCGAGTGCGAGGTCGATCGCACCCTTCTCCTCGGGGTTGGGGAAGGCGACGGTGGGGAAGTCCGGGTCGGGCACGGCCTGCTCGTCGACGACGACCGGTGCCGCGAAGCCCGCCTGGACGAAGGCCGTGTGCACCGTGCCGTGGCCGACGCCGTGCAGGCTCGTGTGGACGATGCGGAGGTCACGCGGTGAGTGCGGGTCGACGACGCTGACGACGGCGTCGACGTAGTCCTCGAGGAGGTTGTCGCCGAGCGTCTCCCAGCCCTCGGCGGCGCGGGGCACGTCGGCCACCCGCTCGACGTGTCCGATGTGGGCGGCGATCTGCGCGTCGGCGGGCGGCACGATCTGGCTGCCGTCGCCGAGGTAGACCTTGTAGCCGTTGTCCTGGGGCGGGTTGTGGCTCGCCGTCACCATGACGCCCGCGTCGGCACCGAGGTGGCGGATCGCGAAGGCGAGGACCGGCGTGGGCAGCGGCTGGGGGAGCAGCAGCGCCCGGCCACCGGCCGCGACGACGACGGCCGCGGTGTCACGGGCGAAGACGTCGGAGTTGTAGCGCGCGTCGTAGCCGACGACGACGGTCGGTGCGTCGCCGCAGCGCCCCTCGTCCTTGAGGTATGCCGTGAGGCCGGCGGCCGCCCGGATGACGACGCTGCGGTTCATCCGGTTGGGACCGGCACCGAGGGCTCCGCGCAGCCCCGCGGTCCCGAACTCGAGCAGGCCGGACATGCGGTCGGCGAGGTCGGCCGCGGCGTCCGCGTCGCCCTCCGTGGCACGCGCGAGGACGGCGTCGAGCTCGTCACGCGTCGTCGGGTCCGGGTCGTCGTCGCGCCAGGCCCTCGCCGCGGCATACAGGGTCTCGGTGGTGTCGACGGTCGTCATCAGAGGCGCCCCACGACCGCAGCGAGCAGCCGACCGCACCGATCGGCGGCGGCCTGGCCGGCCTCGAGCACCTCGGCGTGGCTGAGCGGCTGGTCCGAGATGCCCGCGGCGAGGTTGGTGACGAGCGAGATGCCGAGCACGTCGAGCCCGCTCTGGCGGGCCGCGATGGCCTCGAGCGTCGTCGACATGCCGACGAGGTCGCCGCCGATGACCTTGGCCATCTGGACCTCGGCCGGGGTCTCGTAGTGCGGTCCGCGGAACTGGACGTAGACGCCCTCGTCGAGGTCGGCGTCGACCTCGCGGGCGAGGTCGCGCAGCCGCGGGGTGTAGAGGTCGGTGAGGTCGACGAAGTTCGCCCCCTCGATGGGGGAGTGCGCGGTGAGGTTGATGTGGTCGCGGATGAGGACCGGGGTGCCGGGCGACCACGCGGGGTTGAGGCCGCCGCACCCGTTGGTCAGCACGATCGTCGAGCAGCCCGCGGCCTTCGCGGTGCGGACGCCGTGGACGACCGCGCGCACGCCGCGTCCCTCGTAGAAGTGGGTGCGGGTGCCGAAGACGAGAGCCCGACGGCCGGTGTCGCCGATCGCGACGGAGCGCATGCTGCCCGAGTGGCCGGCCACGGCGGCCTTGTGGAAGCCGGGGACGTCGGCGTTCTCGACGGTCGCGAGCGTCTCACCGATGAGGTCGGCGGTCTGGCCCCAGCCCGAGCCGAGCACGAGCGCGACGTCGTGGTGGTCGACGCCGGTGCGCTCGGCGATGACGGCGGCGGCGTCGGCGGCGACGTCGAAGGGGTCGGTGGAGGGGTCGCTGAGATCACGGTGGGAACGGGTCACGCTCAGGACTCTAGCGAGGTCGACGCGGGGCAGGAACCGATCCCCGGTGGTGCCGCAGGGGCCGACCGGGCCCGGCGCGGAGGATGGTTGGATGGTCCCGTGATCACGCGCGAGACATCCGTTGTCATCATCGGCGGCGGCCCCGGGGGCTACGAGGCGGCCCTCGTCGCGGCCCAGCTCGGGGCGCAGGTCACGATCGTCGAGAAGGACGGCCTCGGCGGCGCGGCGGTCCTCACCGACTGCGTGCCCAGCAAGGCCCTCATCGCGACCGCCGACTACATGTCCGACTTCGAGACGGCCTCACGCCTCGGGGTGCGGCTGCAGGACGACGACGGCGACGAGGTGTCCGACGCCGTCGCCCAGGCGGACACCGTCAACGACCGTATCCTCGAGCTCGCCGCCGCCCAGAGCGCCGACATCCAGGGCAGCCTCGAGCAGGTCGGCGTCACCGTGCTGCGTGGCACCGCCCGGCTCGCCGGCCGCGAACGTGTCGTGGCCGAGCTCGCCGACGGCACGACGCAGGAGCTGACCGCCCACGTCGTCCTCGTCGCGACCGGCGCGGCGCCCCGCGTCATGGACACGATGCGACCCGACGGCGAGCGCATCCTCACGTGGCAGCAGATCTACTCCCTCCACGAGCTCCCGGAGCGCATCATCGTCATCGGCTCCGGCGTCACCGGCGCCGAGCTCGCCCAGGCCTACCTCGGCCTCGGCTCCCAGGTCGTGCTCGTCTCCTCCCGCGACCGGGTGCTCCCCGGCGAGGACGCCGACGCCGCCACCGTCATCGAGGACGTCTTCCGCAAGCGCGGCATGGAGGTCATGGGCAAGTCCCGGGCGGCCTCGGTGGAGCGCACCGCCGACGGCGTCGTCGTGACGCTCGTCGACGGACGCACGGTCGAGGGCTCGCACGCCCTGCTCGCCGTCGGCTCCGTGCCCAACACCGCGGGACTCGGCCTCGAGGAGGCGGGCGTCGAGCTCAGCCCCTCCGGGCACGTTCAGGTCGACCGCGTCTCTCGCACCAGCGTCGGCGGCGTCTACGCGGCCGGCGACTGCACCGGGGTGCTGCCGCTCGCCTCCGTCGCGGCCATGCAGGGACGCATCGCCATGTGGCACGCGCTCGGCGATGCCGTGTCGCCGCTCAACGTCCGTGGCGTCGCCGCCAACATCTTCACCGAGCCCGAGATCGCGACCGTCGGGATCAGCCAGAACGCGGCCGACGAGTCACCCGACGTCGAGTCGGTCACCCTGCCCCTCGCCCGCAACCCGCGCGCCAAGATGCAGGGCATCAGCGACGGCTTCGTCAAGCTCTTCTGCCGCAAGGTCTACGGCACGGTGCTCGGCGGCGTCGTCGTCGCGCCGAAGGCCTCCGAGCTCATCTACCCCGTGGCGCTCGCCGTGCAGAACCGGCTCAGCGTCGACCAGGTGTCGAGCACCATCACGGTCTACCCGTCGCTCTCCGGCTCGATCGCCGAGGCGGCGCGCCAGCTGCACCAGTCCGACTGACCCGACTGACGCCCCGACTGACGCCCGGACCGGCACCCCGGCTGACGCGTCGGCGACCCCGGAGGCCCGCGGCACTGCGCGCCACCCCGGGACCCGGCCTGACGGCATACGTCGTCGGTGGCGGGTCAGTGCCGCTCGTCGCCCGGCGCGGGACGGTCCGCCTGCTCGCGCTCGAGCTCGGCGAGACGGTCCTCCTCGGCCCACCGCTCCCGGCGGCGACGGGAGACCACCTGGCGCAGCTTCTTCTGGAGCGGGTACACGACCGCGGCCACGACGATGAGGATGACGAGGTTCGCCACGGAGAAGACGGGCTGGTCGGCCGTGGCAGTGGGGAGGGTCGCAAACACATGAGCAGTGTGCCAGAGGCGTAGCGTCGGGCCCGTGGCGGCGTCGTCGCCACGTCAGGGAGGCCGCCCGTGCTGCGGGCGGAGGTCCCTGAGCAGGTCGGACCGTGGAGGCACACGCAGTGAGCGACTGGATCCAGAAGGCCAAGGACTTCGTCAAGGGGCACCCCGAGCAGGCCCAGCAGGGTCTCGACAAGGCCGAGGAGCTCATCAACGAGCGCACCGGCGGGAAGTACGCAGACAAGGTCGACCAGGGCACCGACAAGCTCAAGGAGGGCCTCGGCCTGCCGCCCGACGCCGAGGGCACGCAGCCGCCCGGCGCCCCCGAGCCGCCGGCTCAGCCGGTGCCGGCCCCGAGCCCTGCGCCGACGCCGACGCCCGAGCCCGCGCCGACCCCGGAGCCGGCGCCGACACCGGAACCCGCCCCCACCCCGACCCCCGGTCCGGGGCCCTCGGAGCCGAGGCCGCCGGTCGACCCGACCGACCCGGCCCCCGTCGACCCCCACCTGCCCGGTGGACCCGGACCCTCGGAGATCCCGCCCGCGGGCGAGCCCGCCGGTGAGCAGGACCTGCCCGGCGTCCCCGACCCCAACCTGCCCGGCACCGGCGAGGGCGACATCACCCTCGGCGACCCGCCGGCCAAGCAGGGCTGACGCGACACCGCCCACCCGGCGACGCACGAGGGCCGACCTGCCTCGCGGCAGGTCGGCCCTCGTCGTGTGTCCTGCGGCGCTCAGCCCTCGGCGGCGTCCGCGATCTCGGCGAGCACGGCGCCCGACGTGACGGTCTCACCGACCTTCGCGGTCAGGCCGGAGACGACACCGGCCTTGTGCGCGGTGATCGGCTGCTCCATCTTCATCGCCTCGAGGACGATGACCAGATCGCCCGCCGCGACGGTCGCGCCCTCCTCGACGGCGATCTTGACGATGGTGCCCTGCATCGGCGCCGTGAGGGAGTCGCCGGAGGCCGCGCCACCGGACTTGCCCCCACCGGACCGCTTCGGCGCCTTCTTCTTCGCCGCGGACGCGGTCCCGCCACCACCGAGCGACAGGCCGCCCGGGAGCGAGACCTCGAGGCGCTTGCCCCCCACCTCGACGACGACGGTCTGACGCTCCTCGGCCTCGGCGGACTCGGCCGACCCACCGGCATACGCCTCGATGGTGTTGTCGAACTCCGTCTCGATCCAACGGGTGTGGATCGAGAAGGGCGCGCCGTCGGTGGGCGCGAAGGCGGGGTCGGCGACGACGGCCCGGTGGAAGGGGACGACGGTCGGCATGCCCTCGATGGTCAGCTCGGCCAGCGCCCGGCGGGAGCGCTCGATGGCCTGCTCCCGGGTGCGGCCGGTGACGACGAGCTTGGCGATCATCGAGTCGAACGCGCCGGCGACGGTGTCGCCCTCGACGATGCCGGCGTCCCAGCGCACGCCGGGTCCCTGCGGCACGACCATGCGGCTCACGGTGCCCGGCGCCGGGAGGAAGCCACGGCCGGCGTCCTCGCCGTTGATCCGGAACTCGATCGAGTGGGCGTGCGGCTCGGGGTCGCCGTAGTCGAGGGACTCGCCGTTCGCAATGCGGAACTGCTCGCGCACGAGGTCGATGCCGGTGACCTCCTCGGTCACGGGGTGCTCGACCTGCAGGCGGGTGTTGACCTCGAGGAAGCTGATGTCGCCCGCCGGACCGACGAGGAACTCGCACGTGCCGGCGCCGACGTAGCCGGCCTCCTTGAGGATCGCCTTGCTCGCGCGGAGCAGCTCCGTGTGCTGCTCCTCGGTGAGGAAGGGCGCGGGAGCCTCCTCGACGAGCTTCTGGTTGCGGCGCTGGAGCGAGCAGTCGCGCGTCGACACGACGACGACGTTGCCGTGCTGGTCGGCGAGGCACTGCGTCTCGACGTGGCGCGGGTGGTCGAGGAAGCGCTCGACGAAGCACTCGCCGCGGCCGAAGGCCGTCACGGCCTCGCGCACCGCAGAGTCGTAGAGGTCGGGGATCTCCTCCATCGCACGGGCGACCTTCAGGCCGCGTCCGCCGCCGCCGTAGGCCGCCTTGATCGCGACGGGGAGCCCGTGCTCCTTGGCGAACTCGACGACCTCGTCGGCCCCGGACACGGGGTCCTTCGTCCCGGGCACGAGCGGGGCGCCGGCCTTCGTCGCGATGTGTCGCGCCTTGACCTTGTCGCCGAGCGAGTCGATGGCCTGCGGCCCGGGGCCGATCCAGACCAGTCCGGCGTCGATGACGGCCTGGGCGAACGACGCGTTCTCGGCGAGGAAGCCGTAGCCGGGGTGGACGGCGTCGGCGCCGGCCTGGCGGGCGACGTCGAGCAGCTTCTCCTGGACGAGGTAGCTCTCGCCGGGGGTCGAGCCCCCGAGGGCGTACGCCTCGTCGGCGACCTTGACGTGCAGGGCATCCCGGTCCGGGTCGGCGTAGACCGCGACCGAGGCGATCCCGCTGTCCGCGCACGCCCGCGCGATGCGGACGGCGATCTCACCACGGTTTGCGATCAGTACCTTGCTGATGGGTGCCATGGATCGGACTCTATCGGGCTGACGTCACGTCAATTCGGCCTCCTCGGCCGTATTCCCGGTCGTCTCGGAGTGAGGTCGCGCACACCACCGCGGTCGGGTCCGGCCTAGCGTGGACGCCATGACGACACACGGGTCAGTCCCCACCCTCGAGCTCGGCCACGCCTCCACCCCCGGCCTCACGATCCCGCAGATCGGCTTCGGTGTCTGGGAGGTGCCGGACGCCGCCGTCGACGCCGCCTTCGGGCAGGCCCTCGACGCCGGCTACCGCCACATCGACACCGCCCGCATCTACGGGAACGAGGAGGGCGTCGGCCGGGTCCTCGCCCGGGACGACGTCGACCGCGACGACGTCTTCGTCACGACGAAGGTCTGGAACGACGACCACGCGCAGGTGCCCGCCGCCTTCGACGCGTCGATGCAGCGCCTCGGCATCGAGGTCCTCGACCTCTACCTCATCCACTGGCCGGCCCCGCAGCAGGACGCCTACGTCGACGCCTGGCGGGCGATGCTCGAGCTCCAGCGCGAGGGCCGGGTCCGCTCGGTCGGTGTCTGCAACTTCCAGGTGCCCCACCTGCAGCGGCTGCTCGACGAGACCGGGGTCCTGCCGTCGGTCAACCAGGTCGAGCTGAGCCCGTACCTCCAGCAGCGGGAGCTGCGCGCCTTCCACGCCGAGCACGGCATCGTCACCGAGGCCTGGAGCCCGCTCGCCGTGCGTGCCGGTCTGCTCGACGACCCGGTCGTCGTCGACCTCGCCGCGAAGCACGCGGTGACGCCGGCCCGGCTCGTGCTGCGCTGGCACGTCGAGCTCGGCAACGTCGTGCTGACGCGTTCGGTCACCCCGGCCCGCATCGTCGAGAACGTCGACATCTTCGGGTTCAGCCTCGGCGAGGACGACCTCGAGGCCCTCGCCGGGCTCGACCGGGGCACGCGCACCGGACCCGACCCGGACACCTTCGGCTGACCTGACGCGGGGCGCGTCCCAGCCACTAGATTGGCAGTCATGGGACTGTTCTCGCGCAAGGGCAAGGACGACACCGACGAGCCTTCGGGCGTCGAGCCCGCGGTCGGCGAGGACTCGGACGACGCACTCGGCCCAGACCTCACCGGCCGACCTGTGGCGGTGCCGCTCGGCGACGAGGAGCGGGCGCGCATCGCCTCGGCGCTCGAGCACGCCGCCGCCGACGGGGTGGACGTCGACGACCTCGCGTCGATCGGCGCCCACTACGACTCGGCCTACCGTCGGTGGGCCGACGAGGGCGGCTCCGGGGAGGGGCCCGACGTCGTCGTCGAGACGTATGCCGTCGCCATCGGCGAGCACCTCGCGCGCCACAGCGCGCGTGACTGGGCGATCGTCACCGACGTCTTCGGCACCGATCTCGGCCTCGTGGCGGCACGCGCCGACACGGTGGTCGTGCCGCACAACCTCGTCGGTGCACGGTGGATGCGCGGCGAGACCGGCTGGATCCCCGGCGTCGTCTCCCACCTCGCCGGCATCCGCCCTCGCTCCCGCTGAGCAGGCCCCTAGGATCGCCGGCATGGACAGTGCCGCCCCGGACGGGCCCGACCGACGCAGCAAGCGCGACCTGGAGGAGGGGATCCAGCGCGACTTCACGCGCAAGATGTCCTACGGCGACTACCTGCGGCTGGACACCCTCCTCAGCGCGCAGCAGCCGCTGAGCGAGCCGCCGCAGCACGACGAGCTGCTCTTCATCATCCAGCACCAGACCTCGGAACTGTGGCTCAAGCTCCTGATCCACGAGCTGCGTTCTGCCAGAAGCCTGCTCAAGGCCGACGAGCTGGCGCCGGCACTCAAGCGGCTCGCGCGCGTCAAGCACATCCAGCACACGCTGACCGACCAGTGGTCGGTGCTCGCGACCCTGACGCCGAGCGAGTACGCCGAGATCCGACCCTTCCTCGCCGCGAGCTCGGGCTTCCAGTCGGCTCAGTACCGCGAGGTCGAGTTCCTCCTCGGCAACAAGAACCCCGACATGGTGGCGGTGTTCTCCCACGACGAGGGCGCCCGTTCGGCGCTCGACGCGCTGCTGCACGAGCCGAGCCTCTACGACGAGTTCCTCGCCTACCTCGCACGACGGGGGTATGCCGTCCCGGCCGGCCTGCTCGACCGTGACTGGACGCAGCCCTACCGCCACGACGAGGGCCTCGTCGACGTCTTCGCGGCCGTCTACGCCCAGCCCGACGAGCACTGGGGCGTCTACGAGACGTGCGAGGAGCTCGTCGACCTGGAGGACAACTTCCAGCAGTGGCGGTTCCGGCACCTCCAGGTGGTGCAGCGCACGATCGGGCAGAAGACCGGGACCGGGGGCTCGACCGGAGTGGACTTCCTGCGTCGTGCGCTCGACCTGACCTTCTTCCCGGAGCTCTATGAGGTGCGCACCCGCATCGGGGGCTGACCGGAGGGTCCTTCCGGTGTGCCGCGCTCGTGTCTGACGTTGCCGGGGTAGGTGTCATGCGCCACGGTGGTGTCACAGCGACATTCGTGGCGCGACCACACCAGACGCATGGGAGGCGACGTGGCTCAGGTTGCAACGGATCAGGAGACGCACGAGGGCGGCGAGCTCAAACGGGTCATGGGGCCGGGGCTGCTCCTGCTCTTCATCGTCGGCGACATCCTCGGGACGGGCGTCTACGCCCTGACGGGAGACGTCGCTGCCGAGGTGGGGGGAGCGGCGTGGGCGCCGTTCATCGTCGCGTTCGCCATCGCGATGGTCACGGCCTTCTCGTACCTCGAGCTCGTGACGAAGTACCCGCAGGCGGCGGGGGCGGCGCTATACACGCACAAGGCGTTCGGCATCCACTTCCTGACGTTCATCGTCGCGTTCACCGTCATGTGCTCGGGCATCACGTCGGCGTCGACGGCGTCGCGCGCGTTCGCGTCGAACCTCGCGAAGGGCTTCGGCCTCGACGACGAGAACGCGACGTTGATCATGCTCGTCGCGCTGGGGTTCATGGCCGTCGTGGCCCTCGTCAACCTGCGCGGTGTGGGGGAGAGCGTCAAGGCCAACATCGTCCTGACGCTCGTCGAGCTGTCGGGGCTGCTGCTCGTCATCTTCGTCGGCTTCTTCGCGATCTTCGCGGGCAAGGGTGACTTCTCGCGGACGATGATCTTCGAGTCGCCGAGCGACAAGTCCACCTTCTTCGCCGTGACGGCGGCGACCTCGCTGGCCTTCTTCGCGATGGTCGGCTTCGAGGACTCGGTCAACATGGCCGAGGAGACGAAGGACCCGGTGCGCATCTTCCCGAAGATGATGATCACGGGCATCGGCATCACCGGGGTCATCTACGTCCTGGTGTCGTTGTGCGCTGTCGCGATCGTGCCCGTGGGCGACCTCGCGGCCAGCGACACACCCCTCGTGACGGTGGTCGAACGGGCGGCGCCGGGTGTGCCGATCAAGGACCTGCTCCCCTTCATCTCGATGTTCGCCGTCGCGAACTCGGCTCTGATCAACATGCTCATGGCGTCGCGGCTGCTCTACGGGATGAGCCGCCAGGAGGTGCTGCCGCACTTCCTGGGCAAGGTGCACCCGCGCCGCCAGACGCCGTGGGCGGCCATCGTCTTCACGACGCTCCTGGCCTTCGGGCTCATCATCTACGTGTCGGGAGCGAGCGAGGACGCGGTCTCGGCCCTCGGTGGCACGACGTCGCTGCTGCTCCTCGGGGTCTTCACGATCGTCAACATCGTCGTCCTCGTCCTGCGTCGCGACCCGCAGCAGAGCGACCACTTCGTCACCCCGTCGGTGCTGCCGGTCATCGGGGCGATCTGCTGCTTCTTCCTCGTGCTGCCCTTCTCCGGCCGACCGGCGGAGCACTACACGATCGGCGGCGGCCTGCTCGCCCTCGGCGTCGTGCTCTGGGCGTTGACGTGGATGGCCAACCGTGGCCTGCGCGCGAAGAAGACGTACTTCCGTGACACGGACGACCTCAGCGGCGGTGGGCCCGTCAACTAGGCCTGCTCAGCTCGCCCGGCCATCGGTGCCCTCGCGCTCCTCGTCGGTCTCGACGGGGAGCGCGAGGTGTCTGCGGTCCCGGTATCGGCGCGGCTCGCACTGGCACGGGCACTCGGCGATGCACAGCTCCTCGAAGCAGGCGTCGGGGCACGCGCACTCGACGTCGGCGACGGGTGGTGCGTCGACGCGTGGCTGCCGTCCTCGCATGAGACGGCGCCGGAGGGCGAGCGTGGGCTCGGTCGGGTGGTCGGTCGGGCGTTCGCGGTGCGGTGCGGCTTCGGCCAGGTCGTCCCGGGCGGCGCGGTGGCGGAACCAGCCCCGAGCCTCGGGCCGGTCGTAGCGCGGGAAGGCCCAGCGTTCGAACGGCACCTCGTCGGGTGGGGCGACGTCGAGGTGGGCCGGGAACCGTCGGCCCTGGTTGTCCCGCACGGTGTCGACCGGCACGGGCCGCACCTCGTTCCCGTCGCCGTCGACGACGACGAGACGCAACCCGGCCACGGCCAGGATCTCTTCGAAGAGCCGAAGAGGCGGCGCCGCGACGTTCGTCTCGTACCTGCCGACCGTGCTCGAGGAGACACCGAGGAGCGCGGCCAGATCGCGCTGGCTGAGGTCAGCCATCCGTCGGGCGCGCACGACGTAGCGCGCGACCTCATCTCGTCTCTGCTCATTCGCGGGATCAGCGCTCATGAGGTGATCCTGAGGACGCGCACCGACAGGTCACGGGTCTCCCCGGCCGCACATCCACAGGCGCAGCCTTCAGGGCAGGGGATGTGGACGACCCCTACGTCAGTGCCCCGCACCACGGAGCAGTGACCGACCCTGTGGGCGTGGAACCGTCGAGGAGCGGCGTCACCAGCTACGTCAGTGCTCCCGCGGGCGGGGCAGTGACGTAGCCCGTGGATGGGGCTCGCGGGGTCGGGGTGCCCGGCCGCTACGTCAGTGCTCCGGTGAGTGGGGCAGTGACGTAGGCCGCGGGTGGGGCTCGCGGGGTCGGGGGTGCCTGGCCGCTACGTCAGTGCTCCGGTGGGCGGGGCAGTGACGTAGCCCGTGGGTGGGCTCGGGGGGTCGGGGGTGGCTGGCCGCTACGTCAGTGCTCCGGTGGGCGGGGCAGTGACGTAGCGGGCGCCGAGCTCAGGTGCTCAGCCAGAGGTCTTGGCGCGGACCTGGCGCTTGATGCGGCCGAGCATGGCCACCATGCCGCGCATGCGCAGGGGTGACACCGCCTCGGCGAGGCCGAAGCGCATGGGGGCGTCGTCGGGCACGGCCAGCACCTCGGCGGCCGAGAGGCCGTCGAGCCCCTCGTGGAGGATGCCGGCGAAACCGCGGGTCGTCGGGGCCTCGGCGGGAGCGTCGAAGAAGAGGCTGACGACGCGGTCCTCGAGCGAGGTGCCGTCCGCGACCTCGACCGTGAGGAACAGCGGCGACTGGCACTCGTCGACCCGCTCGAGCTGGTCGAGGTGGCCGGCATACCGCTCGGGCAGTCCCGGCAACTCGTCGCTGAACTCGAGCAGCAGCTGCAGCTTGAGGTCGTTGCTCGCCGAGCGGAAGTCCTCGGCGATCTCGGCGAGGGGGGCCGGCAGTGGGGTGTCGCTCACGAGAGGCTCCTGGTTCGCGTCCGGGTCACTTCTCGATGGGCACGCGCACGGCGTTGCCCCACTCGGTCCACGAGCCGTCGTAGTTGCGCACCGCCTCGAAGCCGAGCAGGTGGGTCAGGACGAACCACGTGTGCGAGGAGCGCTCGCCGATCCGGCAGTAGGCGACGACGTCGTCCGAGGGCGCGAGGCCCTGCTCCTCGAGGTAGATCGCCTCAAGGTCCTCCCGCGACTTGAACGAGCCGTCCTCGGCGGCGGCGCGCGCCCACGGCACCGACTTCGCGCCGGGGATGTGACCGCCGCGCATGGCCCCCTCCTGGGGGTAGTCGGGCATGTGGAGCAGCTCCCCGGAGTACTCGCCGGGGGAGCGGACGTCGACGAGCGGCTTGCCGATGTGGGCGAGCACGTCGTCCTTGAAGGCGCGGATCGGCGCGTCGTCACGCTCGGCCACGGGGTAGTCCACCGTCGCCGGCGACGTGACGTCGCGGGTGAGCTCGCGGCCCTCTGCGACCCACTTGGCGCGGCCGCCGTCGAGCAGGCGGACGTCCTCGTGTCCGAAGAGGCTGAAGACCCACAGGGCGTATGCCGCCCACCAGTTGCTCTTGTCGCCGTAGATGACGACGGTCGTGTCGCGGCTGATGCCGCGCCGGCCCATCACCTCGGCGAACCGGGCGCCGTCGACGTAGTCGCGCGTCACCGGGTCGTTGAGGTCGACGTGCCAGTCGATCTTGAGCGCGCCCGGGATGTGGCCCGTGTCGTAGAGGAGGACGTCCTCGTCGGACTCGAGCAGCACGATGCCGTCCGGGCCACCGATGCCACCGGCTGCGACCTGCTCCGCGAGCCACTCCGTCGTGACGAGGCGCTCGGGGTGGGCGTAGGCGGAGATCTTCGTGTCTTCAGCGCTCATGGCCCCATCGTGTCACGCGGGGTCGGGCCTCTCACACGTGGTCGAGGCGCCCGAGGTCGTCGCGACAGCGCCGCTCGAACTCGCCGAGCTCGGCGATGGCGTCCTGGACGTCTCGCAGGCGCTGCTCGAGGTCGGTGCGGCGCTCGTCGATCTGGCCGAGGACGTACTCGAGCTGGGTCCGCCGCCCACGCGGGGCGTCGAAGAGGTCGATGATCGTGCGGATCTCCTCGAGCGGGAAGCCGAGCCGCTTGCCGCGCAGGATGAGGCCGAGGCGCGTGCGGTCGCGGCGGTGGTAGACGCGCTGCGTGCCGCGACGCTCGGGGGAGATGAGCCCGAGGTCCTCGTAGTGGCGCACCGTCCGGTGGGTGACGTCGAACTCCTCGGCCACCTGGGCGATGGTCCAGGTCTCGCCGGTCCGCGAGGACGGGCGCCCCGTCGACGCGGTCGCGGTGTCGCTTGTCATGAGGTCGATAGTGCTTTACGTTTACGTCAACGTCAAGCACGCGTCACGAGCGCGTGATGGCCGCCACCACCCTTCAGGAGAACAGCGATGTTCGAGCTCAGCCAGGACCACGAGGACTTCCGGATGGTCGTCCGCGACTTCGCCGAGAAGGAGGTCGCGCCCCACATCGCCAAGTGGGACGCCGCCGCCCACTTCCCGGCCGACCTCGTGCCGAAGATGGGTGACCTCGGGCTGTTCGGGCTCGTCGTGCCGGAGGAGTACGGCGGCGCGGGAGACTCCGGCGACTTCACGAGCCTCTGCGTCGCCATCGAGGAGCTCGGGCGCGTCGACCAGTCGATCGGCATCACGTTGTCCGCGGGCGTGGGCCTCGGCATCAACCCGATCCTCACCTACGGCACCGAGGAGCAGAAGCAGCGTTTCCTGCCCGACCTCGTCGCGGGCCGCGCCCTCGCCGGCTTCGGCCTCACCGAGCCCGAGGCCGGCTCCGACGCCGGAGCGACCCGCACGCGTGCGGTCCGTGAGGGGGACGAGTGGGTCGTGAACGGCGCCAAGGCCTTCATCACGAACTCCGGCACCGACATCACGTCGGTCGTCACCGTGACCGCACGGACCGGCACCAACGAGGACGGCTCGCCCCGGATCTCGGCGATCATGGTGCCCGCCGGCACCCCCGGCTTCGTCGTCGAGCCGGCCTACCACAAGCTCGGCTGGCACGTCTCCGACACCCACGGCCTCACCTTCGAGAGCTGCCGCGTCCCCGCCGACCACCTCCTCGGCGAGGAGGGGGAGGGCTTCAAGCAGTTCCTCAAGATCCTCGACGACGGCCGTATCGCCATCTCGGCGCTCGCCGTCGGCTGCGCCCAGGCCTGCCTCGAGCTCGCCACCGACTACGCGAAGACCCGCATCGCGTTCGGCCGCCCCATCGGTGTCAACCAGGGCGTGTCCTTCCAGCTCGCCGACCTCGCCGTCATGGTCGAGGGTGCCCGCCTGCTGACCTACAAGGCTGCCTGGCTCAAGGACGAGCTCCACGCCGGCAAGCGATCGGTCAAGGAGGTCAAGCAGGCCGCCGCCATCGCCAAGCTCTACTCGACCGAGGCCGCCGTCACCGCCACCCGGATCGCGACGCAGGTCTTCGGCGGCAACGGCTTCATGGAGGAGTACCCCGTGGCCCGCTTCTACCGCGACGCCAAGATCCTCGAGATCGGCGAGGGCACCTCCGAGGTCCAGCGCATGCTCATCGCCCGTGGTCTGGGGCTGCCCGCATGAGCGAGGCCGCACCGAGCCCCAGCTCGCAGGGCGACCCGCGCGTGGCCGACGTCCGGGCCCGGCTCGCGACCGCGCGCGCGGCGTCGGCGGCCGCGCCCGAGAAGGCCCAGGCCAAGCTCGACGCGCAGGGCAAGATCTACGTCCGCGACCGCATCGCCCTGCTCTTCGACGAGGGCTCCTTCGTCGAGGACGGCCGCTACGCCAACGCCCTGCAGCCGGGGCTGCCGGCCGACGGCGTCGTCACGGGCCGGGGCACCGTCGACGGCAGGGCCGCGATCGTCATCGCCAACGACCCCACCGTCAAGGCCGGCTCCTGGGGTGCCCGGACCGTCGAGAAGATCGTCCGCGCCACCGAGATGGCGCTGCGCGAGGAGCTTCCGGTCTTCTGGTTCGTCGACTCGGCAGGCGCCCGCATCACCGACCAGGTCGAGATGTTCCCCGGTCGCCGCGGCGCGGGCCGGATCTTCCACAACCAGGTCGCGCTCTCGGGCAAGGTGCCGCAGATCTGCTGCCTCTTCGGCCCGAGCGCCGCCGGCGGGGCCTACATCCCCAGCTTCTGCGACCTCATCATCATGGTCGAGGGCAACGCCTCGATGTACCTCGGCAGCCCGCGCATGGCCGAGATGGTCGTGGGGGAGAAGGTCTCGCTCGAGGAGATGGGCGGCGCCCGGATGCACTGCACCGTCTCCGGTGTCGGTGACCTGCTCGCCCACGACGACGCCGAGGCCATCGAGCTGGCCAAGCTCTACTTCTCCTACGTCCCCGGCAGCTGGCGCGACCACCCGCCGACGTATGCCGCCGAGGAGCCCGCGACGCCACTGACCCGCGAGACCGTGCCCGAGCGGGAGTCGGTCCCCTTCGACGTCCACGAGGTCATCGACGGTCTCGTCGACGACGACTCCTTCTTCGAGCTCAAGCCCCTGTGGGCCGCCGAGCTCGTCATCGGCTTCGGCCGCCTCGAGGGCCAGACCGTCGGCATCGTCGCGAACAACTCGATGGTCAAGGGCGGCGTGCTCTTCACCGACAGCGCCGACAAGGCCGCGCGCTTCATCTGGCTGTGCGACGCCTTCAACATCCCGCTCGTCTACCTCGCCGACGTGCCCGGCTTCATGATCGGCTCCGAGGTCGAGCGCGGCGGCATCATCCGCCACGGCGCCAAGATGGTCAGCGCCGTCTCGTCCGCGACCGTGCCGCAGTTCTGCGTCGTCGTGCGCAAGGCCTACGGCGCCGGGCTCTACGCCATGGGCGGGCCCGGTTTCGGACCCGACGCGACCATCGCGCTGCCGACCGCGCGCATCGCGGTGATGGGACCGGAGGCCGCCGTCAACGCCGTCTACGCCAACAAGATCGCCGAGATCGCCGACCCGGACGAACAGGCACGATTCGTCGCAGACCGCCGCCGGGAGTACGAGGAGGACGTCGACATCGAGCGTCTCGCGGCCGACCTCGTGCTCGACTCGATCATCGAGGCGGATGAGCTGCGCTCGGACCTGGTGCGCCGACTGGCCTATGCTTCCCGGCGTGACCGTCACTTCAGCGAGCGCCGACGCGCCGTCCCGCCGGTCTGAGCCGCGCCTCGGTCACCAGCTGGAGCACCCGGACCGCGACCTCGAGCGGAAGCAGCCGTTCTGGCGCCGCTTCCCGGTGTGGTTCCCGTTCGCCGTCTTCGGCATCTCCCGTCTCTTCGTCTGGGTCGCCGCGACCTACCTCTCGCGCTACCAGATCCCGCTGCCCATCGGGACGGCGAACATCCGCATCTTCTACCCCTCGCCCGCCGACCCCGGCTACGCCGCGGTCATGACGGGCTGGGACGGCCAGTGGTACCGCGTCATCGCCGAACAGGGCTATCCCGCCGTGCTGCCCCGCGTCGGCTGGGGCGGCATCGACATGAACCCGTGGGCCTTCTTCCCGGTGTTCCCGATGACGGCCGGCCTCATCATGACGGTGACGGGTCTGCCCTTCGCCGTCGTGGCGCCGACGCTCTCGATCGTCATCGGCTTCGCGGCGATGCACGTCCTCTTCAAGCTCGTCGACCAGGCCGTGGGCCGCTGGGAGGCGATCGTCGCCGTCGTCGCGACCTGCTTCTTCATCGCGTCGCCGGCCTTCTCGGCCTCCTACACCGAGTCGACCGCCCTGCTGGGGGTCGTCACCGTCCTGTGGCTGCTGCGCCGGCGGCAGTACTGGTGGGTCGCCCTGGCGCTGCTCGTGCTCTCCCTCAGCCGCAACGTCGTCATCGCCATGGTGCCGGTCATCGTCGCCCACGCGGTCGTCCGCTGGCGGCAGGGTGACGAGGGGGAGCACCCGGTGCGCCTGCGCGTCGCGCTGGGAGCGCTCGCGGCATACGCCGGCGCCCTGACCTTCCTCTGGCCGACGATCGTGACGATCGCGACCGACACGCCGAACGCGTACAACGACACGATGCTCGCCTGGAACATCGAGACGAAGATCAAGCTCTACCTGTGGTGGAACCTGCTCTACGACTACTGGGGCGTCGTCGGACAGGTCGCGGGTGTGCTCGGCATCGCGGCGTTCACGTGGTTCATGCTGACGAAGAACTCGTGGCGCTGGGGCCCGGAGATCTGGGGCTGGGCCGGCGCCTACCCGGCCTACATCGTCCTCGTGACGAGCACGACGCCCAGCCGGGTGCGCTACGCCCTGCTGGCCTTCCCGATGACGCTCATCATCGCGTGGTTCCTCAAGCTGCGGTGGTGGCGGCGCTACCGCTACTGGCTGCTCGGGCTCATCGTCGTCATCGGCGCCGCCCAGATGTGGTGGTGGACCGAGCACTACCTCGTCATCGAGAACCTCACCGACGACCTCTACCCCTGACGGGCCCTGGTCACTCGGCCTCGCGACGGAGCGTGCCGACGACGTCGAACCACTCGATGCCGGCGTCGGCCAGCAGGTCTCGCAGCAGCGGGAGCGACAGGCCGACGACGTTGTGGTGGTCACCCTCGACAGCCGTGACGAACGCTCCGCCGAGCCCGTCGATGGTGAAGGCCCCGGCCACCGTGAGGGGCTCGCCCGTCGCGACGTAGGCCTCGATCTCCTCGTCGGAGAGCGTCGCGAAGTGGACGGTCGTCGACGCCGTCGCGCCGAGCGTCGCCCCGCCGCTGCCGCGTTCGTCGACGAGCCAGTGCCCCGTGTGCAGCACCCCTGACCGACCCCGCATCCGGCGCCACCGGGACACGGCCTCGGCGGCGTCACCCGGCTTGCCGTGGACCTCCCCGTCGAGCTCGAGCACCGAGTCGCAGCCGAGCACGACCACCCCGGCGTCGACCCTGGCCGCGACGTCCTCGGCCTTGGCACGCGCGAGGAGCAGCGCGATGTCGGCGGGTTCGAGCGGGCCGTAGCGGTCGGTGGCCTCGGCGACGGTGAGGTCCTCGTCGACCTCGCTCACGACGACGACCGGCTCGATGCCGGCGGAGCGGAGCGTCGCGCGGCGAGCGGGCGACGCGGAGGCGAGGACGATCTGGACGGTGGGCACGTCGGGGAGGGGGCTCGGCGGCATGACGCCATGGTAGGCGGCACGCCCGCGCTTGGAACGCCGACGGCGCCGCCCCCATGGGGAGCGGCGCCGTCGGCCGTCCGCGCGGCACCGACGTCAGCCGATCGCTGCCGTCTGTGCCGAGGAGATCGACTTCGTGAGGTAGCCGGACTTCGCGCCCGTGACGCGGACCTTGACGTAGGTGCCCTTGTCGGTGCTCGTCACCTTGTACGTCTTGGCCGTGGCTCCCGAGATCGCCGTGCCCGAGCGGTACCACTGGTAGGTCAGCGTCGTCGGGGCCGGGCTCCACGTGCCGGGGTTGGCCGTCAGGGTGTAGCCGACCTTCTGCGTGCCCGACAGCGTCGGCGTCGGAGCGGTGAAGGAGCCGAGGACGGCCGTCGTCGCGGCGGACGTACGTGCCACGGTGAGGTAGCCGCTCTTGCTGCCGGTGACCTTGACCGTGATCGTCTTCGTCTGGTCGGTCGTCGTCAGTCTGTACGTGCTGGCCGTGGCGCCGGAGATCGCCGTGCCGGAGCGGTACCACTGGTAGGTCAGCGTGACTGGTGCCGGGCCCCACGAGCCGGGCACGGCCGTCAGGGTGTAGCCGACGGCCTTGGTGCCGCTGATCGTCGGCGTGGGAGCCGTCAGCGCGCCGAGGACGGCGGTCGTCGCGGCGGACGTCCGTGCGGCCGAGGTGAACCCGGCCTTGGTGCCCGTGACCTTGACGGTCATCGTCTTCGTCTGGTCGGCCGTCGTCAGCGTGTACGTGCTGGCCGTGGCCCCGGAGATCGCCGTGCCGGAGCGGTACCACTGGTAGGTCAGCGTGACCGGTGCCGGGCCCCACGAGCCGGGCACGGCCGTGAGGGTGTAGCCGACGGCCTTGGTGCCGCTGATCGTCGGGGTCGGTGCCGTGAGCGTGCCGGCGACCACGGCCGCGGTCGCCGCGGAGGTCCGCGAGACGCTGGTGTAGCCGGCCTTGCTGCCCGTGACTCGGACCGTGACCGTCTTGCCGAGCTCGGTCGCCGTCGGGGTGAAGGTGCTCGCCGTGGCACCGCTGACGGCGACGCCGCCGGCGAGCCACTGGTAGGCGAGGCTGACCGGTGCCGGACCCCAGGTCCCCGGCGCAGCGGTGAGCGCCGTGCCGACCCGGGCCGTGCCCGTGACCGTCGGCGTCGCGGCCGTGAGCGTGCCCGCGGTGACGACGGGTCCGCTGGCTGCCTGCTGGAGGCTGCCGTTGTTCTCCGTCCAGCCGGCCATGCGCAGGGTGACCCGCTTGCCGACCATGTCGCTCGTGACGGCGAGCGGCTGGACGCCGCCGTAGTCCGTCGGACGCGGGACGCCGCCGACGACCCAGGTGTAGGACGGGTACCAGTCGTCGGCCGGGCTGATCGTGCCGTGGCTCGCCGTCAGCGTGGATCCCACGACGCCGGTGCCCGAGATGGTGAGCGGGCTCGACAACGTGGCGGCCGAGGTGCGGACCTCGACGCCGTTCGACAGGAACTGGGCGGTGCGGTACCCCGCGAGGGTGCCGGTGACCCGGGCCGTGACGTAGGCGCCGGCGAGGTCGCTCGTCAGCGTGAAGCTCGGGCCGGTGGCGCCGGGGATGGCGACGAGGCCACCATTGCCCTTGGCGCTCATCCACTGGTAGGACAGGGCCACTCCTGAGGGTCCCCAGGCTCCTGCGTCGACGCTGAGCGTGCTGCCCACCGACCCGGTGCCGCTCACGAACGGCTCGCGGGCGGTCAGGCCCTTGCCCGCGACCGGCAGCACGAGGGTCAGCTCACGTCGCCGCGTGTCGGTGGTCACCGTGAAGGGCGTCGCCGTCTCGAGGGTGGCCGCGCCGTCGTAGCAGCGGTCCTGGTAGCGCGTCGCCGGAGCCCAGTCGTAGTACCACGTGTCGTAGACGCAGATCTTGTACGTCGTGCCGACGTCGGTGCCCTCGGCGAAGGTGCCGTCGGCCCCGGTGAGCAGGGGGCCGTACTGCCGGCCCAACCAGTCGCCCTCGGTGGGGCGGTACTCGTAGAGGTTCCAGTTGATGTTCTGGAGCGGGGTGCCTGCGGCGTCCGTGACCTTGACGACGACGCCGGTCCAGGGGTCGAGGACGAAGTTCACGCCCGTGACGGTGGCGCCGGCAGGCACCGACCAGTCGACGTAGTCGGGCGTGCTCGCGGTGCCGTTCCAGCTCTCGCCCTCGTAGAGGTGCTGGCCCGAGGTGTCCTCGGCGTGCAGGTTGCTCGGGCCGGCCTCGACACCGGTGAGCGTGAAGGTGCCATCGCTAGCCGGGGTGGCCGTGACGACCTGCCCACCCGTGCTCTTGGAGACGCTGACCTCGGCGGCCTGGACGGGCTGGCCGAGGATGTTCCGGACCGTGCCCTTGATCGTCGAGCGGCGGTCGAGCCGGATGTCCGCGACGGTCGGGGTGGCGCCGGCGGTGACCTCGGTGGCGTCCTCGAAGCTGCCCTTGTCCAGATACCACTCGATGCCCCACTGCGAGGCGCACGTCATGGTGCCCCAGCAGCCCGCCTGGATCTTGTACGGGCCCGGCGAGCCGAACGTCGCCGTGTAGGTGCCGTCGCTGCCGAACGTCACCGAGCCGGCGTAGTCGTAGTCGGCGTCGTAGATCCAGAGACCGGCGTCGGGAACGCCGACGACGGTGCCGGTCGACGACAGTCCGGTGACCCTGCCCGTGATGGTGTAGGTGGCGGCGCTGGCGGACGGGGCTGCCAGCGGCAGCAGCCCGAGCGCGACGGTGGTGGCGGTCAGCACGGTCAGGAGGCGGCGCGCAGCACGGCGCGCGATCGTCCCCCGGGCCCGGCCGACCGCAAGGCGGTGGCTGAACACTGTTGTCTCCCCTGTGTGAGCTGTGTCGGCGCCCGCGCTGTCGTCGGACGCGACGTCAGCATAGGTGCGCGTCGACACGGTGACCATGGGGAGCGGTGCCCGGGACGCAGGAAGCCCCCGACCGGCTGGGTCGGGGGCCTCCTGAGACCGTCAGATCTCCTGCAGCACCGCGCCGCGGAGGGTGTCGAGGCCCACGCCGCCGATGTCGAGGGCGCGACGGTGGAAGGCCTTGAGGTCGAAGGCGTCGCCCTCGCGCTGCTTGACCTCGTCACGCAGCTGCAGCCACAGCCGCTCGCCGATCTTGTAGCTGGGCGCCTGCCCCGGCCAGCCGAGGTAGCGGTTGAGCTCGAAGCGGAGGATCTTCTCGTCCATGAAGCCGTAGCGGGTGAGGTAGGCCCAGGCCTTGTCGTAGTCCCACGCGCCGCCACCGACCTCCTCGGGGGCGTCGAAGCCGCAGTGGACGCCGATGTCGATGACGACGCGGGCAGCCCGGAGTGACTGTCCCGCAAGCCAGCCCATCCGGTTGCCGGGGTCGTCCATGTAGCCGAGCTCGGCCATGAGCCGCTCGGCG
The DNA here is from genome assembly GCF_964254175.1 of Terrabacter sp. LjRoot27. Taxonomy (NCBI): domain Bacteria; kingdom Bacillati; phylum Actinomycetota; class Actinomycetes; order Micrococcales; family Intrasporangiaceae; genus Terrabacter; species Terrabacter sp. LjRoot27. Next base: position 3,121,860 of record NZ_CAXUSS020000001.1, on the reverse strand, counting down.
TAGAGCGCCCAGCCCTCACCGTGACCCGAGGTCCAGGCCTCGAGGCGCCGCCACTTGTTGAGCAGCTCGGAGCGGTAGACCGTCTGGGCCACCTGCAGGTGGTGGCCCGGGACGCCCTCGTGGTAGACGGTCGTCAGCTCGTTCCACGTGCGGAACTCGGTGTTGCCCTTCGGCACCGACCACCACATCCGGCCTGGCCGGCTGAAGTCGTCGGACGGGCCGGTGTAGTAGATGCCGCCGGTCTGGGTCGGGGCGATCATGCACTCGATGCGCTGGACCGGCTCGGGGATGTCGAAGTGGACGTCCTTGAGGTCGGCGATGACCTCGTCGGCGCGCTCCTGCATCCAGGCCTTGAGCGCGTCGGTGCCGTGCAGGGCGTAGCGGTCGTCGGCGTCGAGGATCTCGACACCGCGCTGCACGCTCGCGCCGGCCTCGAGGCCCTCGGCGATCTCGCTCATCTGCGCGTGCAGGCTCGCGACCTCCTGCTGGCCCCAACGGTAGGTCTCCTCGAGGTCGACCGTGGCGCCGAGGAAGTAGCGCGACTCGAGCCGGTAGCGCTCGATGCCGCAGGCGTCGGCCTCCGGGGCGTGCGGCAGCAGCTCACGCTCCAGCCAGTCCGCGATGTCGCCGTATGCCGCAGCGGCCACCTTCGCGCCCTCGGCGAGCTGGTCCTTGACGTCGCCCGCGAGCGGCGCGTCGCCCACCGTCGCGTCGGTGACGACCTTGGCGAAGTAGCCGTCGTCGGCGACGAGGTCACGGGACTGCTCGGCGCAGGCCTCGACCTGGCGGCGCGGCGACACCTGTCCGCGCTCTCGCGCGAGGAGCAGCGACTCCTTGTAGCCCTCGAGCGCGGCCGGGATCTTCGTGAGTCGGACGGCGAAGGTGCGCCAGTGGTCCTCGGTCTCCTGCGGCATGAGGTCGAAGACGTCGCGCACGGCCTGGAGCGGCGACGCGAGGACGTTGAGGGACATCTCGTCGAGGCCGGCGGCATACCGGTCCTCGGAGAGCTGGAGGCGCTCGGTCATGGCGTCGACGGTGACCCGGTCGACGTCGTCGGTCGGGCTCGCGGCGACGAGCCGGGCCAGCGTCGCCCGGCGCAGCTCGGAGGCGGCGGCGTTGCCGGCAGGGGAGAGGTCGTCGAGCTCCTCCTCGGCGCCGGGGACACCGAGGAAGGTCGCGTTGATGGGACTGAGGGCGACGGAGGCGTCGAAGTAGGTCTCCGCGATGCGGTCGACGTCGGTCTGGGGTCGCGCGGTCTGGGTGTTGGCGGTCACCCGGCGAACGTAATCCAGCCCGGGGTCACGTGCCAGTGCATTGTGGGCCCGGGGTGGAGCGGCCGGGACTCAGCCGTCCCCGTCGGACGAGCCGCCCTTGTCGCCGCCCGAGACGACGAGCACGACGATCCCGTCGGCCGTCGGGGTGCCGGCCGCGGGCCACGTCGCGATGACCTGGCCACTGTCCCCGTCGGAGGGGACCGTGACCCGGGTGACGCGCACGTCCTCGCCGTCGATGGTCTTCTCCGCGTCCTTGGCGTCCGTGCCGACGAGACCGTCGGGGACGACGAAGGAGGAGTTGACCCGGTCGGGGGCGTGGCCGCGGCTCACGACGAGGGCGACGGTCTGCCCCTTCGTCATGGGCTGGCCCTCGGCGGGGTAGCTGCCCATGACCGCTCCGTCCGGCTGCGTGGAACGCACGAGCACCCAGCGCACGTTGACGCCGAGCCCGATCAGCTCGTCGACCGCGGCATCGCGCTGCTGGCCGACGAGCCCGCCGGGGACGGTGCTGCCGTCGGACGGCGCGGCCGTCGTGGACGGCGGGGAGCTCGGCGTTCCGGAGGTCGCCGACGGGCGCGTGCCGGGGGCGGCCGCCGTCGGCGCGTCCGAGCCCGACAGCAGGACGTAGCCGAGGATCCCGACGAGGGCCACGACGGCGGCGAGGAGCACCCAGACGACAGGGCTCGGTCCGGACCTGCGCCGGTGTGCCGCGCCGCGCCGCGTCGCGGCCGGAGCGGGCGTCGTCGGAGCGGTGCGCGCAACGCTCGACGGCACGCCGACGGTCGGCATCATCGCCGTGCTGGCGCCGGCGCCGCCGGCGGCGAGGTCGAGCACCGAGGTGGCCTCGCCGGCCGGCAGGGCGCGGGTGGCGGCGTCGGCGCGCGTCTCGTGACCGGACAGGGCGGCGGCCATCGCGTCGGCGTCGGCGTAACGGTCGGCGGGAGACTTGGCCGTGGCGCGGACGACGACCTCGTCGAGGTCGGCGGGGAGGTCGGCGACGCGCGAGCTGGGCAGCGGCACCGGCTCGTCGAGGTGGCGCATCGCGATCGCGACCGGGGTGTCGCCCTCGAAGGGCACCGAGCCGGTCAGCATCTGGAAGAGCAGGATGCCGAGCGAGTAGAGGTCGGACGACGGCGTCGTGGCCTCGCCACGGGCCTGCTCGGGGGCGACGTAGGCGGCCGTTCCCATGATGGTGCCGGTGTCGGTGAGCGAGGCCTGCCCGAGGGCCCGGGCGATGCCGAAGTCGGTCACCTTCACGGTGCCGTCGGAACGGACGATGACGTTGCCGGGCTTGACGTCACGGTGGACGACGCCGGCCCGGTGAGCGGCGCCGAGCGCCGCACAGACCTGCTCGGCGACGCGGACCGCGTCGCCGGGGGTGAGCCGGCCGTGCTCCCGGATCACGTGGGCGAGGTCCTGGCCCTCGGCATACTCCATGACGATGAAGTGGGAGTCGCCGTCGACGCCGTAGTCGTAGACCTGCGCGATGTTCGGGTGCGAGAGCGCGGCGGCGGTCAGCGCCTCGCGGCGGAAGCGCTCGACGAAGTCGGGGGAGTCGGCGAAGCCGGCGGCGAGCACCTTGACGGCGACGAGCCGACCCAGGCGGTCGTCGGTCGCGAGGTGGACCTCACCCATGCCGCCGACGGCGAGGCGCTCACGCAGGGAGTAGCGCTCGGCGATCCGGACGGTGGGGCTCGACTCGACAGACATGGGCAACGAGCGTAGGGCAGCGGGTCGGGTGACGGCCAACCGAAACGGGTCCCGCCTCAGCGCGGCAGGCCGGTGCGGCGCCACCCGCCGTGGCGGGCCGATGGCCCGACGAGCCGCCAGGACGGGTCGGACCAGGCTGAGCGGTCGTGCTCGGGAGCAGGCTCGTCCCCACCGAGGGCGGACAGCACGGCGACGAGCGCCGCGACCTCCTCGGGCGTCGGGCGCCCGGAGACACGGATCGTGGGCGGGACGGGCCCCGCAGCGGACGTCGTGGGATCACTCACAGCGGGATGTTCCCGTGCTTCTTGGGCGGGAGCGTCTCGCGCTTGTTCTGCAGCGCGCGCAGGGCCCGCGTGACGTTCATCCGCGTGTTGGACGGGCTGATGACGGTGTCGATGTAGCCGCGCTCGGCCGCGACGTACGGGTTGGCCAGCGTCTCCTCGTAGTGCGTGATGAGCTCCTGGCGCTGGGCGTCGACGTCGCCACCCTGCTCAGCGGTGTGCTTGAGCTCCTTGCGGTAGAGGATGTTGACGGCCCCCTGCGCGCCCATGACCGCGATCTGGCCGGTCGGCCAGGCGAGGTTGATGTCGGCGCCGAGGTGCTTGGAGCCCATGACGTCGTAGGCGCCGCCGTAGGCCTTGCGCGTGATGACGGTGATCTTGGGGACCGTGGCCTCGGCGTAGGCGTAGATGAGCTTCGCGCCGCGACGGATGATGCCGTCCCACTCCTGGCTCGTGCCGGGCAGGAAGCCGGGCACGTCGACGAACGTCAGCACCGGGACGTTGAAGCAGTCGCACGTGCGCACGAAGCGCGCGGCCTTCTCGGACGCGTCGATGTCGAGGCACCCGGCGAACTGCAGCGGCTGGTTGGCCACGATCCCGACCGACATGCCGTCGATGCGGGCGAATCCGGTGAGGATGTTGGGCGCGAAGAGCGGCTGCACCTCGAGGAACTCGCCGTCGTCGACGACGTGCTCGATGACCTGCTTCATGTCGTAGGGGACGTTCGGCGAGTCCGGGATGCACGTGTCGAGCCAGCGGTCGTCGTCGGTGACCGAGAGGTCGGCCTCACCCTCGCCGTAGGAGGGTGGGGTCTCGAGGTTGTTGCTCGGCAGGTAGGACAGGAGCGCCTTGACGTAGTCGATGGCGTCCTGCTCGTCGGTGCCCATGTAGTGCGCGACGCCCGACTTGCTGTTGTGGGTCAGGGCGCCGCCGAGCTCCTCGAAGCCGACGTCCTCGCCGGTCACGGTCTTGATGACGTCGGGACCGGTGATGAACATGTGCGAGGTCTGGTCGACCATGACGGTGAAGTCGGTGATGGCGGGGGAGTAGACCGCGCCGCCCGCGCACGGGCCCATGACGAGCGAGATCTGCGGGATGACGCCCGAGGCGCGGACGTTGCGGAAGAAGATCTCGCCGTAGAGGCCGAGGGAGACGACCCCCTCCTGGATGCGGGCGCCGCCGGAGTCGTTGAGGCCGATGACGGGGCAGCCGATCTTCATCGCGAAGTCCATGACCTTGACGATCTTCTCGCCGAAGACCTCGCCGAGGGACCCGCCGAAGACGGTGAAGTCCTGCGCGAAGATCGCCACCTGGCGACCGTCGACCATGCCGTAGCCCGTGACGACCCCGTCGCCGTAGGGACGGTTCTTGTCCTGGCCGAAGTTGTTGCTGCGGTGCCGGGCGTACTTGTCGAGCTCGATGAAGGTGCCCTCGTCGAGGAGCATCTCGATGCGCTCGCGGGCGGTCTTCTTGCCGCGGGCGTGCTGCTTCTCGACGGCGCGCTCCGAGCCGGCGTTGGCGACCTCGGCGACGCGCCGCTTGAGGTCGGCGAGCTTTCCGGCGGTCGTGCCGAGGTCGGGCCCGGGGCTCTCCGGCGACGTGCTGGTCGGCTGTTCTGCGACGGCGTGATCGGTGGCCATGCTCGGCACTCTAGCCTTGTGGACGTGCGCGATTCGCTCGACATCGAGACTGTGAGTGCGGCCTTGGTCACGTCCGGACGGCCGTGGCGCGGGGTGGAGTTCCACCCCGCCCTCGGGTCGACGAACACCCGCCTGCGCGAGCTGCTGACCGGCGCGGCCGAGCCGACGGGGGCGTACGCCGCCGGGCGGGCTCCTGACGACCGCGGGCTGTGGTGGGTCGTCGTCACCGACCACCAGACCGGCGGGCGCGGGCGTCTCGGCCGGGCCTGGACGGTGCCCGACCGGGCCTCGCTCGCCGTCAGCGTGGCCGTGCCGGTCACGGACCCGGCGCAGGCGGGCTGGATGCCGCTGCTCGCCGGGCTCGCGCTGTCGCGGGCCGTGCGCCGGGTGACGGAGTCCTCCGGGCACGCCCTCACGGCCAGGCTCAAGTGGCCCAACGACGTGCTCCTGGCCGATGACGGTGACCGCAAGCTGAGCGGCATCCTCTGCGAGCTCGTCACGCTCGGGTCCGGCGTCGGGGGGCAGGCGGTCGTCGTCGGCACCGGGGTCAACGTCGACCAGACCCGCGAGGAGCTGCCGGTCGACACCGCCACGTCCCTGGCGCTCGCCGGGGCCCGGGTGCGGCGCGAGGACGTGCTCGTCGCCTACCTCGACGAGCTGACGGCCGTGCTCGCCGGAGCGGGTGTCGGCACCGGCCCGTCGGGCGCGGACGGGGTGGACGGGGTGGACGGGGTGGACGGGGCGGCCGGGGCGGCCGGGGTGCGGACGGCATACCGGGAGGCCTGCTCGACCATCGGGCTCACGGTCCGGGTGCACCTGCCCACGGGGGTCGCGGTCGAGGGCACCGCGGTCGGCGTCGACGACGCCGGCGCCCTCGTCGTGCGCACCGACGACGGCGTGCGGACCTTCGCGGCCGGTGACGTCGTCCACGTCCGGCCCGCGGCCGGCGGACTGGCATGATCGGGCCATGACCGAGCCGGGCACCGAGGCCACCCAGGGCTCGAAGGGCCCAGAGGGCTCAGAGCCGGTCGGGCGGGCGAGCGAGGACTACACGGAGCGGCTGCTGGGGCGTCCGCTCGAGCTGCGCCGCCGCGAGGTGAGCCGCGGCGCCGAGGTCTCCCTGCTCTCGGCGCGCAAGTTCTGGCACGCCCTGGGCTTCCCCGTCGTCGACACCGACGACGAGCTGTTCACCGAGGCCGACCAGAAGGCGCTCGCCGCCGTCGCGGGCATCGTGCGAGACGGTCTGCTCGACGAGCCCACGGCACTCGCCATGACCCGTGCCTTCGCGCGTTCGGCCGACCGCCTTGCCGGCTGGCAGTCGCAGCTCATCGCCGAGGCCGTCGAGAACCACATGACGGCGGCGCTGGCCGACGAGGGCGACGACGACGAGCACGAGTCGCGCTCGGTCCCGAGCCTCGAGACCGCCACCGAGACCGCGAAGCGCCTCGCCGTGCTCACCGACCGCCTCGAGCCGCTCCTCGTCTACGCCTGGCGACGGCACCTGTCCGCCACGGTCGCGCGCATGCTCGCCGACGCCGACCCGGAGTCCTACGGCATGACGAAGATGCGCTCGGTGGGCTTCGCCGACCTCGTCAACTTCACGGCGCTCGTGCGCCGCATGTCCGAGCGCGACCTCGCCCGACTCGTGTCGCGCTTCGAGGCGCTCTCGGCCGACGTCATCACGGCCCACGGCGGCCGTCTCATCAAGACCGTCGGCGACGAGGTGCTCTTCACGACGATGGGGGCCGCACCCGCCGCGGCGATCGCGCTCGACCTCGTCGAGACGATGACCGACGACGACGTGCTGCCGGACGTGCGGTGCGGGATGGCGCGCGGCCCGATCATCTCGCGCCTCGGCGACGTCTTCGGCACCACCGTCAACCGCGCCTCGCGCCTGACCGCCGTGGCCCAGGCCGGCAGCGTCCTCGTCGACGCGACGATGGCGCGAGAGCTCGCGAGCCTCTCCGGGTTCGAGCTGACGGGGCAGCGCCGGCGCATCCTGCGCGGCGTCGGGCCCGTCACGCCCTCGCTGCTCCGCCGTGCGACGTCGGCCGGGCGCCGCTCCGTCTCGGGCGAGCCGCTCCCCGACACCACCCACCGAGCCACGTCGCGCACCGACGCGTGACCCCCGAAGGAGACTCTCGTATGCCGTCAGAGCCGACCGCAGCCGACGCCACCGCGAGCGCGGGGTCGGGGCAGCCCGCCCTCGTGCGCGTCGAGCGCTTCGAGGACCCCGAGCTCGCCCACGTCGCCGAGATCGTCCTCGACCGACCCGAGGCGATGAACGCCGTGTCGACGGCGATGGCCCGCGCCATCGCGGCGGCGACGGCTCAGGTCGCGGCGGACGAGTCGGTGCGCTGCGTCGTGCTGACCTCGAGCCACGCGAAGGCGTTCTGCGTCGGCGCCGACCTCAAGGAGCGCAACGCCTTCTCGGACGCGGACCTCATGGAGCAGCGCCCCGTCGCCCGGGCGGCCTACGGCGGCGTCCTCGACCTGCCGGTGCCGGCCATCGCCGCCGTCGACGGCTTCGCGCTCGGGGGTGGCTTCGAGCTGGCCCTGTCCTGCGACCTCGTCGTCGCCGGCGAGGGCGCCGTCGTCGGGCTGCCGGAGGTCAGCGTCGGTGTCATCCCGGGGGGCGGTGGCACCCAGCTGCTCGTGCGTCGGGTCGGGTGGTCGCGCGCGGCGAGGGCCATCTTCACGGCCGCGCGCCTCCCGGCCGCCGAGGCCCTCGAGCTCGGCGCGGTCGACGAGGTCGTCCCGGCCGGCACCGCGCGTGACCGGGCCCTCGAGCTGGCCCGGACGATCGCGGCGAACTCGCCGATCGGGCTGCGAAACGCCAAGCGGGCCATGCGTCTCGGCGCCGACGTGGGTCTCGACGCGGGCCTGGAGATCGAGGACGGCTGCTGGCGCGCGACGGCATTCTCGGGCGACCGCCGCGAGGGTGTGGCCGCCTTCGCGGAGAAGCGGCGCCCGGTCTGGCCGGGTCGCTGAGGCCCCATCTGCCGTGTCGCGGGGGCGTCAGGGTGCAAATCGGGCCGTTGTCGATAGGCTCACGACGGTCGGTGCACCCCCGGGCCGGCAGATCCTGAGGACGGTGACATGACCCGAGTGCTCCTGGCGGAGGACGACCCAGCCATCTCCGAACCGCTGGCGCGTGCGCTGCGGCGAGAAGGCTACGACGTCGACGTGCGCGAGGACGGTGTCGCTGCGCTCGACGGTGCCAAGGAGAACCCCGACCTCGTGCTCCTCGACCTCGGCCTGCCGAAGATCGACGGGCTCGAGGTGTGTCGCCGCATCCGGGCCGAGGGCCGCGCGATCCCCGTCCTCATCCTCACGGCCCGCGCCGACGAGGTCGACACGGTCGTGGGGCTCGACGCCGGGGCCGACGACTACGTCACCAAGCCCTTCCGTCTCGCAGAGCTGCTCGCGCGGGTGCGGGCGCTGCTGCGGCGCACCCCCACCGAGGTCGTCGCCTCCGGGGAGCTCGTCCGCATCGACTCCGACGGGCGTCGCGCCTGGTTCAAGGGTGAGGAGCTGCAGCTGACGGCCAAGGAGTTCGACCTGCTGCGGGTGCTCGTGCGCGAGCAGGGCAAGGTCGTCTCTCGCGAGCAGCTCATGCGCGAGATCTGGGACACCGCGTGGTTCGGGTCGACGAAGACCCTCGACATGCACATCTCGGTGCTGCGCCGGAAGCTCGGCGACGACGCGACCTCCCCGCAGTACATCGCCACGGTGCGTGGTGTCGGCTTCCGCTTCGAGCGTCCCCAGGTCGACTGACCGTGCGCCGGGTGCTCGACCGGATGGCGCTCGTCGGGGCAGTCGTCTGCGCCGGGCTCTTCGTGCTGCTCTCGACGGTGGTCGTCGTCTGGGCGGTGACGCAGCAACCCGGCACCGTCACCGCGTGGATCGCCTCGGAGCCCTCGGTCGGGATCGCCCGGTTCGGTGCGGTCATGCTCGGGGTCGGTGCGCTGAGCGGCGCCGCCGCCTACCTCGCCACCTCGGGCACCCGGGCCCACGTCGAGCGGTCCTCCCAGGAGCTCGTCCACCTCGCCACCCGATTCGCGGCCGGTGAGGCGCGTCTGACGCCGGTGCACTCCGACATCGACGAGATCGACCACGTGTCGGGCGTCATGACCCGTCGGGCCCACGACATGACGAAGTCGCTCGCGGCCGAGCGTGACTTCGCCGCCGACGCCTCGCACCAGCTGCGCACCCCGCTCACGGCCCTGCTCATGCGTCTCGAGGAGATCTCCGAGACCGATGACGCCGAGGTCGTCAAGGAGGAGGCGACGATCGCGATCGCGCAGGTCGAGCGGCTGACCCGGGTCGTGGACGACCTGCTCGGCCGCACCCGCGGATCCGGTGGGCCGTCGCCGGCCGTGTCGCTCGACTCCGTCATCGCCGCCCTCCAGCGCGAGTGGCAGCCCGCCTTCGAGCAGGCCCGCCGGTCGGTGCGGGTGCGCGGCGAGCGCGGCCTCTTCGTCCGGTCGACGCCGGTCGCGCTGTCCCAGGTGCTCTCGACGCTCCTCGAGAACTCCCTCGTGCACGGTCGGGGCACCGTCGACGTGCACGCGCGCCGCTCCGGCCCGTCGGTCATCGTCGAGGTCAGCGACCAGGGCGACGGCGTGCCCGCCGCGATGGCCCCCCACATCTTCGAGCGCTCGGTCAGCAGCGGCGCCGGTGGCAGCACCGGTCTGGGTCTGGCCCTCGCGCGCGACCTCGCCGAGTCCAACGGCGGTCGCCTCGACCTCGTCCAGGCCCAGCCGGCACGCTTCGCGCTCTTCCTCTCCGAGGCCGAGACCGACTGAACGCCCACGGGACCCCCTGCCGGCCGGGGTAGGGTGCCCCGGTGAGGCGCCTGCATGAGTTCCTGTTCGTGCGCCACCGGCACAACTGGCTGCTGCTGCTCCGGTTCGGAGCCGTTGGCGTCTCGGGCGTGCTCGTCAACCTCCTCACCCTCGTCGTCGTCAAGAAGCTCGGACCGAGCTTCGACCAGGCGATCGTCGGCGTGCCGGGCACCGAGTTCAACGTCCGCTGGTACCACGTCTACTCGACCATCGCCTTCCTCGTCGCCAACCTCTGGAACTTCCAGCTCAACCGCACGTGGACGTTCCGCACGAGCAAGCACGCCCGCTGGTGGCACGAGTACTGGCCGTTCCTCGCCGTGGGTCTGCTCGGCCAGGTCATCGGCCTCGTCCTGCTGACGCTGCTCATGCACCTCGACTCACCGATCCACCTCTCGCCCACGGTGCTCGACGACTCCACGGGCTTCCGCACCCGGCTCTACTGGGCGCAGCTCATCGTCATCGCCGTCGTCACCCCCGTCTCGTTCGTGCTCAACAAGCTGTGGACCTTCGCCGCCGTGCGCGCCCACCACCCCGACCTCGCCGATCCCAGCCACGTCGAGGCGGTGCTCTCCGACGAGGGCGAGGAGCTGCCCGAGCCGAGCGACGCGGACCGGAGGGCCGGCGCCGTCCCGGGCCGCCACGACCCGCTCGGCTGACGACGGCTACGCTTGGGCGTCGTGACCCAGCCGAAGCGCGCCCCCGGAGGATTCCCCGTCGTCGGCGTCGTCGGCGGCGGACAGCTCGCCCGCATGATGCAGGGCCCAGCGGTCGAGCTCGGCGTCCAGCTGTCGGTGCTCGCCGAGAGCGACACCGCGGCGGCGGCCCTCGTCGTGCCGAGCTCACCCGTGGGGGAGCACACCGACCTCGAGACGGTCCGCGCCTTCGCGCAGCACTGCGACGTCATCACCTTCGACCACGAGCACGTGCCGCCGGCCGTGCTCGAGGCGCTCGAGGCCGACGGCGTGGCCATCCACCCCACGCGCGCCGCCCTCAACTTCGCCCAGGACAAGCTCGCGATGCGCGAGCGCCTCACCGACCTGGGGATCGCGTGCCCCCGCTGGGCGCGGGCCACGACCGCCGAGGAGGTCACCGCCTTCGGTGACGACGTCGGCTGGCCGATCATCGCCAAGACCCCGCGGGGCGGCTACGACGGCAAGGGCGTGGCGGTCGCGTCCTCGGCGAGCGACCTCACGGACTGGATCTCGCGGATCGGCGAGCCCGGCCCGCTCGAGCACGGCCTGCTCCTCGAGGAGAAGGTCGACTTCGTCCGCGAGCTCGCCGTCCTCATCGCTCGCAGTCCGTCCGGCCAGGCCGCGGCGTGGCCCGTCGTCGAGACGGTCCAGACCGACGGCATCTGCACCGAGGTGCTCGCCCCCGCCCCGGCCCTCGACGCCGACCTCGCCTCGGTGGCCACCGAGGCCGCCCTGCGGATCGCCGGCGAGCTCGGTGTCACCGGAGTGCTCGCCGTCGAGATGTTCGAGGTGCGGCCCGGGACGGGCGGCACGTCCGCCTACGTCGTCAACGAGCTGGCGATGCGGCCGCACAACAGCGGCCACTGGTCCATGGACGGCGCCGTCACGGGGCAGTTCGAGCAGCACCTGCGCGCCGTGCTCGACCTGCCGCTCGGCGACCCCCGCCCCCGGGCGCCCTGGACCGTCATGGCCAACGTCCTCGGCGGCGACTACGAGCACCTCTATCCGGCCTACCGCCACATCATGGCTCGCGACCCCGGCGCCAAGGTGCACGTCTACGGCAAGGGCGTGCGCCCCGGCCGGAAGATCGGGCACGTCAACGTCAGCGGCCCCGACCTGGGCGAGGCCCGCGAGCGCGCCGGGCACGCCGCCGACTACCTCCGAGGAGTGATCACCGAATGACCGAGAGCCCCGCGCCCGTCGTCGGCATCGTCATGGGCAGCGACAGCGACTGGCCCGTCATGCGCGAGGCCGCCCGTGCGCTCGAGGAGTTCGGCATCCCCTACGAGGCGGACGTCGTGTCGGCCCACCGGATGCCGGACGAGATGATCGCCTACGGCCAGAACGCCGCCGAGCGCGGCCTGCGCGTCGTCATCGCCGGCGCCGGGGGAGCCGCTCACCTGCCCGGGATGCTCGCGTCCGTGACGCCGCTGCCGGTCGTCGGGGTGCCGGTGCCGCTGACGTACCTCGACGGCATGGACTCCCTGCTCTCGATCGTCCAGATGCCGGCCGGTGTGCCGGTCGCGACCGTGTCGATCGGTGGCGCGCGCAACGCCGGACTGCTGGCCGCACGCATCGTCGGCACCGGCACCGACGAGCTCGCCGCCGACGTGCGCGAGCGGATGGTCACCTTCCAGGCGGACCTGCGCGACCAGGCGCACGCCAAGGGGGCGTCGCTGCGCGAGCAGGTCGCCCGCGGCCTCACGGACTGAGCCGTCGTCCCACCCCGCGGCGGCTGCGGACCGGGCTGCCCGCGTACGCCCGTCGTCAGTCCGGCTGCGCGAGGAAGCCGCGCACGGCGGCCGTGAACACGCCGGGCTGGTGGGCGTGGACGAGGTGTCCCGCGTCGATGCGCACGAGGCGGCCGTCGGCGACGGTCCCGGCCATCTCCGTGACGTGCTCGGCCGGCATCGGGCTGCTCGGACCGCCCCACACCACGAGCGTCGGGGCCGTGATCCCGGCGACCACGTGCGGCCAGTGCGGGTCGGGGTCGTCGATCTGGGCGCGCACCTGGAGCACCGCCTCCCAGTCGTAGGGGAGGTCGCCGCCGGGACGGTGCGCAGGACGCGGCTCGCGCGGGTGGGGGACCGGCACGTCCTCGAGGACGAGGCGCCGGACGAGATCGGGCCGACGGCTCGCGAGGAGGCACGCGACGAGGCCGCCGAGCGAGTGGGCGACGACATCGACCGGGCGACCGGCCTCGGCCGCGAGGTCGGCGGCGACCACGACGAGGTCGTCGGCGAGCTCGGACAGCGCGTAGCTGCCGGGCCACGGGCTCGCGCCGTGACCGCGCAGGTCGACGGCGACGACGAGGCGGTCGTCCGCGAGGCCCTCGGCCACCTCGCCCCAGTCCGCCGAGGTGTCTCCCGTGGCGTGGACGAGCAGGACAGGCGGCAGACCGCCCGGCCCGCCCCAGCGCCGGGCGTGGAGCGCGACCGCAGCCACGGTCGGGTCAGTCGGTCACGGCCGACGCGCCGTCACCGGGCTGGATGCGGGGGTACTCGATCTTGGGGCAGGTGTCCATGACGACCGAGAGCCCGGCCGCCTCGGCGCGGGCGGCGGCGTCCTCGTCGACGACGCCGAGCTGCAGCCACAGCGCCTCGATGCCGAGCCGCTCCCGCTCCGCGATCGCCTCGTCGACGACCGCACCCACGCGCCTGCTGTTGACGAAGCAGTCGACGACCTTGACGACCGTGCCGTCCGGGATGTCGGCGAGGGTCTGGTGACCCGTCGCGCCGTGCACCGTGGCCGCGCTCGGGTGGACCGGGACGAGACGGATGCCGAGCTCGCGCTGGAGCCACAGGGAGACGCGGTAGGCCGTGCGGTCGGGGTTGTCACCGAGGCCGACGACGGCCCACGTGGCCGGGGTGTGCAGCAGGTCCCGGATGACGTCCGGGTCGTTGTGGTGGTGCGGACTCATGCCGCCATCCTCACACGCGACGTCCCACCGATCGCGCCCGGATCGGGCCCGGATCGCGCCCGGATCCCGCGCGCATCGCGCCCGGACGACGTCCAGCCGGCCGTGGTTGGATGGCGGGATGCGATTCGGAATGTTCGTTCCCCAGGGCTGGCGTATGGACCTCGTCGGCATCGAGCCGGCCCAGCAGTGGGAAGCCATGGTCAACCTCGCCAAGCACGCCGACGACGGAGACGTCTTCGAGTCCATCTGGGTCTACGACCACTTCCACACGGTGCCGCAGCCGTCGGGTGAGGCGACGCACGAGGCGTGGTCGCTCATGGCCGCCTTCGGGGCCGCGACGAGCCGGGTGCGACTCGGCCAGATGTGCACGTGCATGGCCTACCGCAACCCCGCCTACCTCGCCAAGGTCGCCGCGACCGTCGACGTCATCTCGGGCGGCCGCACCGAGATGGGCATCGGCGCCGGCTGGTACGAGCACGAGTGGCGCGCCTACGGCTACGGCTTCCCCAAGGCCGGCGACCGCCTCGGCGCCCTGCGCGAGGGTGTCCAGGTCTTCCGCGACATGTGGACGACGGGCTCGGCCACGCTGGACGGAAAGTACTACCAGGTCGACGGCGCCCTCTGCGCCCCGCGGCCGCTGCAGGGCACGAGCCACCCGGGCAGCGCCCTCAACGGGATCCCGATGTGGATCGCCGGAGGCGGCGAGAAGGTGACGCTCAAGATCGCGGCGGAGTACGCCGACTACACGAACTTCGACGGCACCGCCGAGGGCTTCGACCACAAGAGCGCGATCCTCAAGGGCCACTGCGACGACCGGGGCCGCGACTTCGGCGAGATCGTGCGCTCGGCCAACTACAACGTCGTCATCGGCGAGACGGACGCCGACGTCGAGGACCGCCTCCAGTTCTATGGCGAGCTGCTCCGCAAGGGCGGTGTGGCCGACGACAAGGCCGCCGCGTCCGTGGAGGACCTCCGCACGCAGCCCGCGGTGGGCACGCCGGACAAGATCGTCACGACCCTCAAGGACATGGAGGCCCGCGGGATGACGTATGCCATCACGTACTTCGCGGAGGCCGCCTACGACCGCTCGGGCATCGAGCTCTTCGAGCAGACGGTCGCTCCCGAGCTCAAGGGCTGACGGTCTTCGCGGCGCTCGGCTGGACGGCCTGCTACCAGGCCGTCCAGCCGCCGTCGACGGCGACGACCTGGCCGGTGACGTAGGCCGAGGCATCCGACGCGAGCCACGTGACGACACCGCGGAAGTCGTCCTCGGTGCCCATCCGGCCCATGGGGGTCAGGCGCTCGTACCGCTCGACGAAGGCGTCGTCCTGGCCACGGGCGATGCCGCCGGGGGCAAAGGCGTTGACCCGCACCTCGGGGGCCAGCACGGTGGAGAGGTAGCGCGTCAGCTGGGCGATGCCGCCCTTGCTCGCGGCGTAGGCGGCGGGGTTGCCCATCCGGGTCCCCTCGTAGAGGCCCATGTTGGGCCCGACGAGCCCGTAGATGCTCGAGACGTTGACGACGCTCCCGTGTCCCGAGGCGCGCAGGAGGGGCGCGAGCTGCCGGGTCAGCGAGAAGGGCGCGGTGAGGTTGAGCGCCAGCGCCATCGCGAAGGCGTCGTCGGTCTGCTCGTCGAACGGGACGGCATACCCGGGGACCCCGGAGGTGCCGGTGAAGGCGGCGTTGTTGACGAGCACGTCACAGGCGCCGATGTCACGGACGGCATCGACGACGCGCGAGACTCCCTGCGGATCAAGGAGGTTGGCGCCGAGCGGCACGTGGGTGGCGCCGGGGAGCGCGTTCGCGGTCGCAGCGCAGGCGGCCTCGTCGAGGTCGACGACGACGACGCGGGCGCCCGCGGTCGCGAGGGCGTCGGCGAGCACGCGGCCGAGCGGGCCGGCGCCTCCGGTGACGACCGCGGTGCGACCCTCGAGGGACGTGGTGGGTGCGGTCGTCATCGGGACTCCTCCGTCGGGGCCTGGGCCGGCGCAGGGACGTCCAGCCAGGGCAGCGTGATGAGGCCGGCACCGATCAGGGCCTCGATGAGCCGGAACTCGTACTCGTCGTCGATCGAGAAGGCCTGCGCCTCGGGGATCTCGAGGCCCGCGTGGGTGCCCTCGTCGAACCACGAGGCCTCGAGGCGGCGCACGAAGTCGGCCCGCCAGAGGTAGAAGTTGCCGTTGATCCGGAGGAAGCGTCCGACGTCCTGGCGTCGGGTGATGCCGGTGCCTGCCTCGAAGTAGCGCGAGAGGGCGCCGGCGCGCCCGTCGTCGGGCCGCACCCCCACCCAGACGGGGTTGAAGGTGGGCTCGGAGACGCTGATGACGCCGTCGAGCGCCGGGTCGCCCGCGAGGCGCGTCACGGCCTCGGCGAGCTGGGCGGGCACGCGGGCCGGGCTCGTCGGGTCGAGCAGGAGCACGGCGTCGTAGGCGGTGCCCTCGTCGTGCTCGACCCACTCGAGGGCGTGCCGGACCACCGGGGCCATCGGGGTGTCGTCGGCCGCGAGCTCCGCCGGGCGCAGGAAGGGGGCGTCCCCGCCGTGGGCGCGCACGACGTCGGCGATCTCGGCCGAGTCGGTCGTCACGACGCATCGCGTCACCTCCGGTGTCAGGGCTGCCGCGCGGACGCTGTGAGCGATGAGCGGCAGACCCCACATCGGGCGGATGTTCTTGCCCGGCAGGCCTTTCGAGCCACCGCGCGCGGGGATGACCGCCAGGACGCGGGGTGGACGGAGGTCGGTCACGAGGCGTCCTCGGGGTCGGTGTCGGTGGGGGCCGCTCGTACCCCGGCGGCACGGGCCTCGTCGCACAGCCGCACGGCGTCGATGCCCTCGGCGAGGGTGGCCGGGGCACCCCGGGTGAGGCGCTGGGCGGCGGGTGCCGACGGCCGCAGGTCGAGGGCGGCCCGGGCCTGCGTGCCCATGACGATGTCGCGGTCGAGGTCGTGGTCGAAGACCTGCTCGCTGACCTCGCCCTCGGAGGTCGTGTGCCGCACCACCGCCCGCGTGACGTCCCACTCGAGGATGCCGTCGGGGGAGTGGACGACGACCCCGCGGGACGTGGGGCGGGTGACGTAGTCGAGCCGGGCGGTGACGGTGAAGGGGTGCTCGGTCGTCCAGAGGAGGGTGGCGGCCTGCTCGGCCCCGATGTCGAGCGGGCCGGTCGTCTCGAGGTGGGAGCCGACGAGGTCGGGGCGGCCGAAGAGCACGGTGGCGTAGTCGATCTCGTGGACCATGTCGCGCAGCACGCCGCCCTCGTCGGGGCGTGCCGAGTAGGACGCGCGGTAGTCGCGGTCCGGTCGCCAGTCGGGGAGCCACGACTGGGATCTCACGTGCGCCGATGCGCTGCCCTCGATGCGCCCGACGAGACGGCGCAGGTGCCGGAACGCCTCGTGAGCGCGCAGCGGGGCCGCGACCCAGACGTCGACCGCCCGCGGGTGGTCGCGCAGGGCGAGGACGTCGTCGACCGTCGCGGCGACGGGCTTCTCGACGAGGACGGCGAGCGCCCCCGCGTCGAGCGCCTCGATCGCGTCGGCCACGTGCCGGGAGGTGTCGGTCGCGACGACGACGAGGGTGTCGGCCATGGCGGCCCGGCCCGTCGCGTCGTCGAGGAGGCGCGCTCCCGTGGCGTCGTCGACGGCGTCGGGCCCGAGTCCACGGTCGCGCACCGGCCACAGGGCGACGTCGGCGCCCTCCTGCCGGAAGACGCGTGCGTGACGCTGCCCGATCGAGCCGGAGCCGCGGACGACCACGGGCAGTGGCGACGGAGACGGGCTGGGCACACCTGCAGGCTAGAGGACGCGAGGTCCGGGCGCGCACGTCCACCGCCCTGTGCGGCTGACCGGTCGGCAGGCCCGGCACCGGTACCTTCGGTCTGTGACGAGCCCGCCCGGAAGCCCCGCGCCCCCCGACGGCCGTCCCGGCGCCTCGCTCGGGGCGCACTCGGTGGTCTACCTCGTCGGCACGGCCCTGCAGGGCCTCGGCGTGCTCCTCGTCCTGCCCTTCGCCACGCGCGTGCTCGGAGCCGTCGAGTTCGGTCGCGTCGCAACGGGTCTCGTCGTCGTCCAGATGGTCGGCACCATCGCCGCCGCCGGACTGCCCCAGGTCGTGCTCCGCGAGCACCACCGCGGCGCCGAGGGGCCGCGCGTCGCGCGGGCGCTCGCCGGCACGATGGTCCTGCTCGCCCTCGCGCTCGGTGTCGTCGGGCTGGTCCTGGCGCTCGTCCTCTCCGCAGCCGGGCACGCCGACCTCCGCCAGTGGGTGCCGCTCGTCGTGGCCGCGGTGGCCCTGACGACCGTCGTGGCCGGCCAGACGCTGATGCGGGCGCGTCTCCAGCCCTGGGGCTTCCTCGCGCTCGCCGTGCTCGCCACGGTCGGGGCACAGCTCGCGGGACTCCTCGCAGCGCGTGACGAGCCCACCGCGGGGACGTACCTCACGGCATACGCCGGGGTCGTCGTGCTCACGGCCGTCCTGGCACTCGTCCTCGGTCGCCCGCTGCCGCCCACGGTCGAGCGCGAGCGGGTGCGGGCGGGCATCCGCCTGGCCACGCCGCTGCTGCCGCAGGCGGCCGCGATGCTCGGCCTGCTCTCGGGCGACGTCCTGCTCGCCCGCGCCCTCGTCGGTGAGGCCGGGGCCGGCACCTACCAGGTGGCGCTCCAGCTGGGGAACATGCCGTTCGTCCTCGCGGTCGCCCTCTTCAACGCCTGGGGACCGCTCGTGCTCTCCCACCCCCTGGAGCGGCGCTGGGCCTGGACGGCACGCACCGGCACCGCCCTGACGACCGTCGTCGCCGCGGGCGCGGCGGGGGTGGCGCTGCTCGGGCCGTGGCTCGTCGCCGTCATGGCCGACCCCGGCTTCGACCACGTCGCCATGGTCGGCGCGCTCGGCGTCATCTGCACCGTGTCGGTGTCGTACATGCTCTACCAGGGCTCGTCGCTCGCCGTGCTCGACGCGGAGCGCACCGGCCGGCTCGCGTGGGCGGCCCTCGTCGCCCTCGCGGTCCTCGTCCTCGTCTCGCTCTGGCTCGCACCGGGCTCCGGCCCGACGGGCGGGGTCGTCGGCGTCGCCGTCGCCAAGGCCGTGGGCTACGTCGTGCTCATGGCGCTGACGACGTGGTTCGCGCAGACCCACTCGCCGCTGCGCTGGCCCCCGCGGGCCGCCGCCGTGGCGCTCGCCGGCGTCGCCCTGGCGCTCGTCGGTGCGGTGCTGCCGCTCGAGGGGCCCGCCGCGTGGCTGCGGGTCGTCCTCGCCGTCCTCGTCGGGGCGGGTGCCGCCGCCGTCGCGCCGCGGATCCTGCGCACGCTGCGCGGATAGGATGAGGCGCTCGCCCGGCTCACCTCGATCCGGCACGCACCGACCCGCACCGACCGCAGGAGAGACGCTTTCGTGGTGACACCGCTCGTCCACATGGGGTTGGGCTACGACGACCTCCTCGTCCCGGCCCTCGTGCACGCGGGTTTCGAGACGAAGGACCTCATCCTCGTCGTCCGCACGGACGCCAACCTCGCGTGGGTGCGCAGGCACGCGCCGCGCGCCACGACCGTCCGGCTGCCGTATGCCGCCGCGCGCAAGGCCAACGTCGTCAGTGGCCTCGCGCCCCACGCGGCTCTCAAGCGGGCCTGTGCCGGCGTCGGGCTCGACCCGCTCGACCTGCTCGTGTCCGAGCGGGCCCTGCGTCGCAACCGCGTCGACACGGCGATGAACTTCCTCAACCTCGCCGCCGAGGAGCTCGAGGCGGCCGTCGCCGGTCGCGGCCCCGTGCTCGCCCTCGTCGAGTTCACGGTGACCTCCGAGCTGCTCACGGCGGGCCTCGTGACCCACCACGGCGGCCTCGCGACCTGGCCACGCGGCATACGCCTCCCGTCCGACCGCTTCGGCCTCATCGGCGCGCCGAAGGGGATCACCCTGTGGGAGCGCCAGGTCGAGGACCCGTCGGCAGAGGCCGCGGGCCGGGCGTTCATCGACACGTGGCGGGCCGAGCAGGGCCGCCCGATGGGCTTCGCCCGCAACCTCCGGGTCGAGACCGGTCAGGAGATCTGGCGTCTCGCGAGCGACCGCCTCAAGGAGTTCGCCGTCGACCGGGGAGCGAACCTCCAGCTGCCCCGCCCCTCCGACTACGCCCGACTGCCGTGGCTCAACCCCGTCAAGGCCCGCCTCAACCTGCGCGAGTACCAGGACCGGCGGTGGGACCCGGTGCCGGAGAAGTTCGTCTTCCTGCCGCTGCAGGTGCAGCCCGAGTCGAGCGCCGACGTCATGGGCCAGGAGTGGCGCGACCAGGCCTACACCGCCCGCGTGCTCGCCGAGGCGCTGGCGCCGCTCGACATCGGTGTCGCCGTCAAGGAGCACGCGCACTTCATGTGGCGCCGCGACCCCGACTACTGGCCGCAGTTCGACGCCCACCCCAACATCGCGACGATCGACCCGTTCGCCGACTCGCGCGAGCTGATGAAGCAGGCGGTCTTCACCGTCACCGCGACCGGCACGGTCGGCCTGGAGGCGGGCCTGCTCGGCCTGCCTGTCGTCACCGGCGCCGAGATGCCGTGGAGCGGCCTGGGCAACGTCGCGCGGCTCGACTCGCCCGACGACCTGACGCAGTTCGTCGCCGACCGTGGCTGGGAGTCGCTGCGCGCCGACCAGGCCTCGATCGACGACTGGTTCGTCCACGACTACGTGCGCAACTCGTGGGAGGGCCTCGTGCTCGACCCGCCGCGCGTGCCCGCCGTCCTCGAGCCCGACAACATCCGCAAGGTCGGTGGTGCGCTCGGCGAGGCCGCGGCGTCACTCGGCCACGGGGGCGGTCCGACATGACGTCCGGCGAGCCCGGCTGGGTCGTCCTCGGCGCGGGCGGTCACGCTCGCTCGGTCGTCGACGTCCTCGAGCGCGCCGGCCACACCGTCGTCGCGGTCTCGGGCGCCGCCCCGGCGGGCGAGCCCTGGCACGTCGACGTGCTCGCCGACGACCGGGCGGCCTTCGAGCTCGTCGCGGCGCAGGGGCTGCACGCGGTCGTCGCCATCGGCGCCAACCCGGCCCGGGCGCGGCTCGTGCGCGAGCTCGTGGCGCGCGGGCTCTCCGTCCCGCCGGTCGTCGCCGCGACCGCGACGGTCTCGCCCCGCAGCCTCCTCGGGGCGGGCAGCGTCGTGCTCGAGCACGCGCACGTCGGACCCGCCAGCCGCCTGGGTGACGCGGTCGTCGTCAACACCGCCGCCGTCGTCGAGCACGACTGCATCGTCGGCGCCGGCACCCACGTCGCGCCCGGCGCCGTGCTCCTGGGCGCCGCCACCGTCGGCGAGGGCACGCTCGTCGGCAGCGGCGCCCGCGTCCTGCCCGGCGTCACCGTCGGGGCGGGCGCCACGGTCGGGGCCGGCGCCGTCGTCACCGCCCACGTCGCCGACGGCGAGACCGTCGTCGGCGTCCCCGCAGCCACGCGCCCCACCGGAGGCACCGCATGAGCGACCACCTGAACGCCGTCACACCGGTCGCGATCGGCGACGTCGACGTCCCGACCCCCGGCGACGTCTACGTCATCGCCGAGGCCGGCGTGAACCACAACGGCGACATCGAGCTGGCCCACCGCCTCGTCGACATCGCAGCCGCGTCCGGCGCGGATGCCGTGAAGTTCCAGACGTTCTCACCCGACAAGCTCGTCTCGTCGGCGGCAGCGACGACGCCCTACCAGCGCGACCGCGGCGGCAGCGCCGACCAGCGCAGCCTGCTCGAGGCGCTCACCCTGCCGAAGGAGGCGTGGGTCGAGCTGCGCGACCACGCGACCGAGGCGGGCACGACCTTCCTGTCGACCCCGTTCGACCTCGACAGCGCCGAGATGCTCGTCGAGCTCGGGCTGCCCGCCCTCAAGGTCAGCTCGGGAGAGCTGACGAACCTGCCCTACCTGCGCGAGATGTCACGGCTCGGGGTCGTCCTGCTCGTCTCCACCGGCATGGGCACCCAGGACGAGGTCGAGGCAGCCGTGGAGGCCTGCGCCGACGCGCCGGGGCTCGTGCTCTTCCACTGCGTCTCGGCCTACCCGGCGCCCGTCGAGGAGTGCAACCTGCGGGTCATCCCGCGCCTGACCGAGCTGCACGGCATACCCGTGGGGTGGTCGGACCACACCCCCGGGCTCACGACGGCGCTCGGCGCCGTGGCGCTCGGGGCGCCGATCCTCGAGAAGCACTTCACGAGCGACCGCACGCTCCCCGGCCCGGACCACCTCGCCAGCCTCGAGCCGGACGCCCTCACCGACTACGTCGCGACGACGAAGCAGCTCGCCCTGGCTCTCGGTGACGGCGTCAAGGTGCGCATGCCCTCGGAGGAGGAGAACGCCGTCCTCGTCCGCCGGTCGTGGCACGCCGCGCACGCCATGCCGGCCGGCACGGAGCTCGCGGGCACCGACCTGCAGCTGCTGCGCCCCGAGGGCGGCGTCAGCCCCGCCGTCGACATCCGCGGACGCGTCCTGGCCCGCGCCGTCGAGGCCGGGGCTCCCGTGACCGACACCGACCTCGTCGGCTGACCTGTGGCCGTCACGCCCACGGTCGCCGTCTTCGTCGGCACCCGCGCCGACCTCGGACCTCTGTCGCCGGTCCTCGAGGCCCTGCAGTCGGCCGACGACGTGACGCTGCGCGTCCTGACCGGGGTCATGTATGCCGCCGACGACCTCGTCGCGGCCCTGCCGACGAGCGCCCCTCGGGGGGTCTGGCGCGAGATCGTCGTGCCGCTCGCCGAGCCGATGTCCGACGTGACGGTCGACGCCCAGCTCGAGCAGGGTGCGCTGCTCGCCCGCGCCGCCGGCCGTGCCCTCCGTGACGGGCACGTCGACGTCCTCGTCGTCCTCGGCGACCGCTGGGAGCTGCTCTACGTCGTGCCACCGGCCGTCCTGCTCGGCGTGCCGGTCGTGCACCTGCACGGGGGAGAGGTGACCGAAGGGGCGCTCGACGAACGGGTGCGCCACGCCGTGACCAAGCTCGCCGACCAGCACTGCGTCGCGTCCGAGGACGCCGCGGCGCGGGTGCGCCAGCTCGGTGAGCCGGCCGACCGCGTCCACGTGACCGGCGCGCCCGGCCTCGACCGGCTGGCGAGCGCGACGCCGATCTCGGACGCCGACCTCGGCGACGTCCTCGGCACGAGCGTCGAGCGACCGCTCGGGCTCTTCACCTACCACCCGCCGACCGCCCAGCCCGATGCGCCCGTCGGGCAGTGGGCGCGCGAGGCCGCCGAGGCCGCGCTGGCCACGTGCGGCACGGTCGTCGCCACCCACCCCGGCATGGACGAGGGTCGCGACGAGATCCTCACGGCGCTGAGCGCTCTCGCCGAGAGCGAGCCCCGCCTCCGGCTCGTCGCCGCCCTCGGCCGCGACTACCCGCGCGTCCTCGCGGCCGCCGACGTGGTCGTCGGCAACTCGAGCTCCGGTGTCATCGAGGCCGCCACCCTGCACGTGCCTGCCGTCGACATCGGCGAGCGCCAGCGCGGTCGCCTGCGCGGCGACAACGTCGTGCACGCGGGGGAGGGGCGGGAGGCCGTGGAGGCCGCGCTGCGCACCGCGCTCAGCCCCCGGTGGCGGGAGCACTCGGCGCACGTCGCCAACCCCTACGGCACCGGTACGGCGAGTGCCGCCATCCTCGATATCGTTCGGACAGCGGCGCTCGCCCCGCGGTCCAAGCACTTCGTGGACCTGCGGCCGGCGCCGACGCCGGGCCGGCAGCGGACCCGCGACACGAACGAGGAGGAGGAGGAGTGACGGCGCGAGACCTGCGCGCGGCGTGCGCGCCGACCACCGCGACGATCCGCGACGCCCTCGAGGTCGTCGACCGCAGCGGCAACCTCGTGTGCCTGCTCGTCGACGACGAGAACCGCCTCGCCGGGCTGCTCACCGACGGAGACCTGCGCCGTGCCTTCCTCAAGGGCACGAGCCTCGACGACCTCGCCCTCGACCACGCGACGCGCACGCCGCACTTCGTCGCCGCCGGGTCACCGCGGGCACTCGTCCTCGACCTCATGCAGGCGCTGCGCATCTCGGCCGTGCCCGAGCTCGCCGACGACCGCACCCTCGTCGGCCTCCACACGCTCTCCGACGTCGTCGGGTCGGCGCCGCTGCCCAACGTCGCCGTCGTCATGGCCGGCGGCCGCGGCACGCGCCTCGGTGACCTGACGAAGGACACCCCGAAGCCGCTCATGACCGTGGCGGGGCGCTCGATCCTCGAGTGGATCGTCCTCGGGCTCGTCGGGGACGGCATCCGCGAGATCTACGTCAGCGTCAACTACCTCGCCGAGCAGATCGAGGAGCACCTGGGGGACGGGTCGCGCCTCGGTTGCACCGTGCGCTACCTCCGCGAGGACCCCGAGCGACCCCTCGGTACAGCGGGCTCCCTGACGCTGCTGCGCGACGAGCGACCCGACCTCGAGCACGCCGTCCTCGTCATGAACGGCGACCTCATGGTCGAGTTCGACGCGAGCGACCTGCTCGACGCCCACCGACGCACCGGCGCCGCCGTCACCGTGGCGACCCGCACCTACCAGCACGAGGTGCCGTTCGGCGTCGTCGAGAGCACCGACGGGCGCGTCACCGGCGTCTCGGAGAAGCCGACGCTGAGCTTCGACATCAACGCCGCCGTGTATGCCGTCGAGCCGCGAGCACTCGCGTGGCTGCCCACCGGGCGCGCCAGCACGATGCCGGGCCTCGTCGAGACGTGCCTCGAGCGCGACGAGCCGGTGACGGCGTGGCCGATCCAGAGCGACTGGATCGACGTCGGCACCCCCAAGGACCTGGCCCGCGCGAAGGGCGAGACGTGAGCGCGCGCCTGAGCGACGACGCGACCGCCACGGTCACGCTCGACGTGACGGACAGCATACGAGGACACACGGACGACGAAAGGCAGCTGTGACAACACTTTCCGGCCAGAGCGCCAACGGTGACATCCCCGAGATCGAGCTGACCGCGCGACCCGTCGAGGGATCGGTCGCCGGCAAGACCGTCCTCGTCACCGGCTCCGACGGCTTCATCGGGTCGCACGTCGTCGAGCGGCTGCTCGCCGACGGCGCGCACGTGCGCGCCTTCTGCCTCTACAACTCCAACGGGTCGACGGGCTGGCTCGACGAGTCCGACGCCTTCAAGGCCGCCGTCCGCGACGGGCAGGCCGAGGTCGTCCTCGGCGACATCCGCGATCCCGAGCACGTCATGGCCACCACCGAGGGCGTCGACGTCGTGCTCCACCTCGCGGCGCTCATCGCGATCCCCTTCTCCTACGTGGCTCCCCGCTCCTACGTCGAGACCAACGTCATCGGCACGCTCAACGTCCTGGAGGCCGTACGCCGTCACGGGACGCCTCGGATGGTCAACACGTCGACGTCCGAGGTCTACGGCACGCCGGAGTCGGTGCCGATCACCGAGGCGCACCCGCTGCGCGGCCAGTCGCCCTACTCGGCGACGAAGATCTCGGCCGACAAGATGTGCGAGTCGTACGCCCTGTCCTTCGAGACGCCGGTGACGACGCTGCGCCCGTTCAACACGTTCGGTCCCCGCCAGTCGACGCGCGCCGTCATCCCGACCGTCCTGTCGCAGCTGCTCGCCGGGGCGAGCCAGCTCAAGCTGGGTGACGTGACGCCCAAGCGCGACTTCACCTTCGTCGCCGACACGGCCGACGGCTTCGTCCGCGCTGCGCTGGCCGACGTCGCACCCGGCACGACGATCCAGCTCGGCACCGGACGCACGGTCTCGGTCGGCGACGTCGTCGAGCTGTGCCGCAAGGTCACCGGCAGCGACGCCGAGATCGTCACCGAGAGCGACCGCATCCGGCCCGAGGGGTCCGAGGTGCAGATCCTGCTGTCCGACCCCTCGCTCGCCAACGAGGTGCTCGGCTGGGCGCCCACGGTGTCGCTCGAGGAGGGCCTCGCGGCCACGGCCGAGTGGCTGCGGCCGCGCGTCGACCCCGAGACCGCCGGGCGGTACCACCGGTGACGGCGACCGGCGAGGCCCACGCTCCCGGAGCGCGCGGACCCGAGGGCACGATCCCGCTCGCCGTGCCCAACATCGGCGAGCTCGAGCGCCGCTACGTCCTCGAGGCCGTCGAGTCGGGCTTCGTCTCGTCCGTCGGACCCTTCGTCTCGGAGTTCGAGCAGCGCTTCGCCGAGCGGGTCGGGTCGAGGCACGCGATCGCCTGCGCCACCGGCACCGCCGCGATCCACATCGGCCTGCTCCTGCTCGGCGTCGGGCGCGACGACGACGTCGTCTGCTCCGACTTCACCTTCGTCGGCTCGGTCAACCCCATCGCCTACTGCGGCGCGCGGCCCGTGCTCGTCGACGCCGAGTGGACGACCTGGAACATCGACCCCGCCCTGCTCGCCGCCGAGCTCGACCGCCGCGCCGCCGCGGGCGAGACCCAGCCCAAGGTCGTCGAGGTCGTCCACGTGCTGGGGCAGCCCGCCGACATGGGACCCCTCATGGACGCCTGCGACCGACACGGCATACCCGTGCTCGAGGACGCGGCGGAGTCGCTCGGCGCGACGTGGACGGCCGGACCCTACGCCGGGCGCCACACGGGCACGGTCGGCCGGATCGGCTGCTTCTCCTTCAACGGCAACAAGATCGCGACGACCGGCGGCGGCGGCATGATCGTCACCGACGACGACGACCTCGCCGCGCGCGCCCGTCACCTGACGACGCAGGCGAAGGTGCCCGACGTCGGCTACCTCCACGACGAGGTCGGCTACAACTACCGCCTCACGAACATCGCGGCCGGCCTCGGCCTCGCCCAGCTCGAGCGGCTCGACGAGTTCGTCGCGGCCAAGCACCGCATCGCGGCCCGCTACGACGAGGCCTTCGCCGACCTCCCGCTCGTCCTGCCGCCGCGCGTCGAGGGGCTCGACGCGACGTACTGGCTCTACTCGGTCCTCGTGCCCGAGTCCGACGGGCGTGGACGCGACGAGTTCCTCGACCACCTGAACGGGCTCGGCGTCGGCGCGCGGGCCCTGTGGCGGCCGCTGCACGACCAGCCGCCGTTCCTGTCGGCGCCACTGGTCGGCGGGGCGGTCGGTGACGGCCTCTTCGCGCGCGGTCTCTCGCTGCCCTGCGCGACCGAGCTGACCGAGGCCGACCAGGACCGCGTCGTCGCGGCGGTGCGCGCCTTCTTCGTCTAGTCCGGACGGCCGACGCGCCGAGCCCCGAGGTGGGGCAGGATGTCGACGTGGAGATCGCCATCGGGCTGCTCGCGATCGCAGCCACCGTCCTGGGCGGGTCGTGGCTCGCTGACCGGTTCGACCTGCCGCCGCCCCTCGTCCTCATCGTCATCGGCATCCTCGGCTCCTACCTGCCGTTCGTGCCCGAGGTGGCCCTGAGCCCCGACATCGTGCTGCTCGGCATCCTCCCGCCGCTGCTGTATGCCGCCGCGATCCAGACCTCGCTCGTGGACTTCCGCAACAACCGGGGCGTCATCCTCAGCCTGTCCGTCGGGCTCGTGCTCTTCACGGCGCTCGGGGTGGCGCTCTTCCTCCGGTGGGTGCTCGGTCTCGACTTCGGGGTCGCCTTCGCGATCGGCGCGGTCGTCGCGCCGCCCGACGCGGTCGCGGCCACGGCGGTCGGCCGCCGCATCGGGCTGCCACGACGCCTCGTGTCGATCCTCGAGGGCGAGTCGCTCGTCAACGACGCCACGGCCCTCGTCTCCCTGCGCACGGCCCTGGCCGCGGCGGGCCTCGCGTCGGGGGTGGCTTCCGGCGGGGTGTCCTTCGGTGGCGTCGTGCTCGACTTCGCCTGGGCGTCGGTCGGAGGCATCGCGATCGGGGTCGCCGTGGCGCTCGTCGTCTCCGTGCTGCGCCGGCACTTCTCGACCGAGCCGGCCTTCGACACGGTGCTGTCGTTCATGGTGCCCTTCGCGGCGTACGTCCCGGCGGAGGAGCTGCACGCCTCCGGGGTCATCGCCGTCGTGACGGCCGGTCTCGTCCTCGGCCACAAGTCGCCTCGCACCCAGACCGGTGCCTCGCGCCTCAGCGAGCGGATCAACTGGACCTCGATCCAGTTCCTCCTCGAGAACGCCGTCTTCCTGCTCATCGGCCTGCAGGTCTTCTACGTCATCGCCGACGTCCGCACCTCGAGCCTGTCGGCCGGGCAGATCACGCTCGCCGCGGTCGGCACGCTCGTCGCGGTGCTGGTCCTGCGGCCGCTCTGGATCGTGCCGTTCCGCTTCCTCAGCACGCGGGTGTTCCGCATCGAGGCCCACGCCCCGTGGACGCACACCGTCGTCCTGTCGTGGGCCGGCATGCGTGGTGTGGTGACGCTCGCCGCGGCCCTGCTGCTGCCCCCGGAGACGCCGCACCAGAAGGTGCTCGTCCTCATCGCGGTCGTCGTCACCATCGGCACGCTGCTCATCCAGGGCACGACGCTGCCTGCCCTGGCCCGCTGGCTCGACGTGCGCGGGCCCGACCCCCGCGAGGACGCGCTCCAGGCGGCCACGGTGCTGCAGGCCGCGACGCGGTCCGGCCTCGACGTGCTCGACGGGATGGACGACGTCGACGAGGCGACGCGGGAGATGCTGCGGTCCCGTTCCGAGGACCGGCTCAACCAGATGTGGGAGCGCCTCGGGCCGCGCAGCGGCAACGACGACGAGACGCCGAGCGTCCGCTACCGACGGGCCCGGATGCAGATGCTGCAGGCCGAGCGCGACGAGGTCCTCCGGCTGCGCGACGAGGGGCGAGCCGACCACGTCGTGCTCCGTGTCGTCCTCAGCACCCTCGACCTCGAAGAGACCATGCTCGACCGCATCGACGACCAGGAGAGCCGCCTGGCAGAGAGTGAGATGTTGCCCGTGGACACGATCGAAGCCCCGTGCGAGCACCTGCAGGAGACCGACACGTGCGTCGAGCCGCGCACGCCAGAGGGGTGCGAGGAGTGCCTGCGCGACGGCACGACGTGGGTGCACCTGCGTCTGTGCCTCCAGTGCGGGCACGTCGGCTGCTGCGACTCCTCCGAGATGAAGCACGCCACGGCGCACTTCCACGAGACGCAGCACCCCGTGATGCGCTCCATCGAGCCGGGTGAGGCGTGGCGCTGGTGCTTCGTCGACGAGGTCGTCGGCTGAATCCCGGGATCGCTCAGCCGGTGTGCTCGGCCAGCAGGGCCAGGAACGCGGCGCCGTACTTCTCCGCCTTGACCGGCCCGATGCCGTTGACCGTGAGCAGCGCGGCGGTGCTGCCCGGTCGCGCCCTCACCAGCTCCCACAGCGTGCGGTCGGGCAGCACGACGTAGGCCGGCACGCCTTCGGCGTCGGCGATCGTCCGCCGCTCGGTACGCAGCAGCTCGAAGAGCGCCCGGTCGGCAGGGCTGGCTCCGGCCCCAGTCGCGGCTCCAGACCCGGACCCGGCCGAGCGTGAGCCCGACGCCGAACGGCTGCGTGCCGGCGCGGCCGAGAGCCGACGCAGCTCGACCTTCTCCGCTCCGTCGAGGATCGGACGGGCCGCCTCCGTGATGGTGAGGGCACCCATCCGACTCGGGTCGGGGACGAGCACCGAGCGCGCGACGAGCTGGCGGATGACCGAGCGCCACTCGCGGTCGGCGAGGTCGCTGCCCACCCCGAAGGTCGGCAGCTGGTCGTGCCCCCAGCTCGCGATCTTGTCGGTGCGCTTGCCGAGCAGCACGTCGATGACGTGCCCGGCGCCGAAGCGCTGACCGGTGCGGATCACGGCCGAGAGCACCTTCTGCGCGGGCACGGTGGCGTCCCACATCTGGGGCGGCTCCATGCAGGTGTCGCAGTTGCCGCAGTCGCCTGAGTCCTCGTCGAAGTACGCCAGCAGCAGCCGCCGGCGGCACGTGGAGGCCTCGGCGTAGCCCAGCATGGCGTCGAGCTTCATCGAGTCGACGCGCTGGTGCTCGGCACTGCCGTCGGATCTCGTGATGAACGAGCGCTGTTGCACGGCGTCGGCGAGGCCGTAGGCCATCCACGCCACCGCCGGCTCGCCGTCGCGGCCCGCCCGACCGGTCTCCTGGTAGTAGCCCTCGAGGCTCTTCGGGAGGTCGACGTGCGCGACGAAGCGCACGTCGGGCTTGTCGATGCCCATCCCGAAGGCGATGGTGGCCACGACGATGACGCCTTCGTCACGACGGAACCGTTGCTGGGCGGCGGCCCTCGCCTCGCTGGGCAGGCCGGCGTGATAGGCGATCGCGTCGTAGCCCTGCTGTCGCAGGAACGCCGAGATCTCGTCGGTGCGCTTGCGTGACTGGCAGTAGACGATGCCGGCGGAGCCGCGGAAGCTCGCACCGTCGTTGCCGCTCTCGAGGAAGCGCAGCAGCTGGGCGCGCGCGTCGCTCTTCTCCTCGACGACGTAGCGGATGTTGGGTCGGTCGAAGCTCGAGACGAACTCGGCGGCGCCGTCCAGGCGCAGCCGCTGGTGGATCTCGCTGCGGGTGAGCGCGTCGGCGGTGGCGGTCAGCGCGATGCGCGGCACCCCGGGGAAGCGTGCGGTGACCTCGGCGATGCGGAGGTACTCCGGCCGGAAGTCGTGGCCCCACTGCGACACGCAGTGCGCCTCGTCGATGGCGAAGAGCGCGATGCCGGCTCCGGTGGCCGCGTCGTCGAGCAGACGCAGGAAGGAGGGCATGAGCAGGCGCTCGGGCGCGACGTAGAGCAGGTCGAGGCCGCCCTCGCGCACGTCGCGGCGGACGGCGTCGGACTCCTCGGCGGACGACGTGGAGTTCCAGAAGGCCGCCCGCACACCGAGCAGGCGCAGGGCCTCGACCTGGTCGTGCATGAGCGCGATGAGCGGCGAGACGACGATGCCGACGCCGGGCCGCACGAGCGCGGGCAGCTGGTAGCACAGCGACTTGCCGCCACCGGTGGGCATGAGGACGACCGTGTCGTGACCCGTCACGACGCGGTCGACGATCGCCTGCTGGGCGCCGCGGAACGAGCTGAAGCCGAAGACGTCGTGCAGCACGCGACCTGCGGCCCCGCCGTCGTGCGGGCGCTCGTCCGGAGCGACGGGCGCGTCGCCCGTCACCTCGGCGCCGACGACCTCGAGCTCGGACCCGACCAGGTGCTTCTCCATGACGCGGCGAGCGTACCCGTCACCGCGGACCGGCCTTCAGTCGAGGCGCTGCGTGACGGTGTGCGTGCCGCCGTCCTGGACGACCGTCGTCGTCGCGCCCTGCACGAGGGCGAGGAACGGGGCGACGTGGCCGCACTCGACGTCGGCGACGATCGGCACGCCGAGCATGCCGAGGGCGTCGACGACGGCGGCGTGCTGGGTGAAACCGTGCGGCTCGGGTGCGCTGGT
The DNA here is from genome assembly GCF_964254175.1 of Terrabacter sp. LjRoot27. Taxonomy (NCBI): domain Bacteria; kingdom Bacillati; phylum Actinomycetota; class Actinomycetes; order Micrococcales; family Intrasporangiaceae; genus Terrabacter; species Terrabacter sp. LjRoot27. Next base: position 3,091,251 of record NZ_CAXUSS020000001.1, on the reverse strand, counting down.
GCGCGAGACGAGCACGCCGTTGGCGGCGTCGAACCAGCCGCGCAGGCGCATGGCGTGCAGGGCTCGGCAGATGTCGTAGGAGCTCCATTCGGCGATGTCGAGCAGCACGACGGTGCCCTCGGGCGCGTGGTCGCGGGTGAAGGCGCCGATGTCGGCGAAGCGCCCGCCCGCGAGGAAGCTCACCGTCTCGACGCAGCCCGCGACGAGACGCCCGGAGAACGTGACCGGCTCGTCCTCGTGGCCCGGGTCGATCCGCGTCCACGTGCCACGGCCGTCGAGCGTCATCTCGGACACCGTCGGGTCGTCGGCGTAGTCGTCCCAGCCGCCGGAGCGGTGCCGGCCGGGGGAGTGCTGGCGCAGCTCGTCCCCGCCCGCGGCGCCCGCGACGTCGACCCAGTGGAGTATGCCGTCCGGCAGGGCGTACGGGGTGTCCATGAGGTTCTGCCCGTGGATCGTCGCGATGCCCGTGGTGAGGGTGAGCGGGGTCAGCCACGTCGAGGTGTCGGAGAAGCCGACGCACCACGTCGGTTCGGCGGCGGCGACCGCGTCGAGGTCGAGCAGGTCGAGCAGGTCGATGCCGGTCTCACCGCCCCACGGCGGGACGACCGCACGGATGCTCGGGTCGAGGAGCATCGACATCAGCTCGGCGGCACGTGCCTCGCGCGGCCCGCTGACGTGGCTGGGCGCGTGGTTGAGCTCGCCCACGACGACGTCGAAGCCACGGTCGCGGAGGGACTGGACGGCATACGCGAACCGTCCCCAGAGGGCGTCGGAGACGCCGGAGCTCGGCGAGGTGACGCCGATCCGGTCGCCGGGGCGCAGCGGGGCGGGGTAGCGGATCGGCATGGCTGCCATCGTGCCAGCCATGCCGATCCGCTTCATCCCGATATCGGGCCCGGCCCGTCGGTGCGTCAGACCTTGGCGGCCGTGAAGCCCTGCTCGAGGTCGGCGACGATGTCGTCGATGTGCTCGATGCCGACCGAGAGGCGCACGAGGCCCGGGGTCACGCCGGCGGCCAGACGGTCCTCGTCCGGGCCCTGGGAGTGCGTCGTCGACGCGGGGTGGATGACGAGCGAGCGCACGTCACCGATGTTGGCGACGTGGCTGTGCAGGGTCAGCGCCTCGACGAACTTCTTGCCCGCCTCGAGGCCGCCCGCGATCTCGAAGGAGAGCACGGCACCCGCGCCGCGAGGCGTGTACTTCTCCGCCAGGGCGTGGAAAGGACTGTCCGGCAAGGACGCCCACACGACCTTCTCGACCTGGTCGTGCCCTTGGAGGAAGGCTGCGACCTTGTGGGCGTTCTCGAGGTGGCGCTCGATGCGCAGCGACAGCGTCTCGATGCCCTGGGCGATGAGGAACGCGTTGAAGGGCGACGCGGCGGGGCCGAGGTCGCGCAGCAGCTGGACGCGCGCCTTGAGGATGAAGGCGAGGTTGGCCCCGAGGGGGCTGCCGACGCCGAGGTCGCGGGCGAAGACGAGCCCGTGGTAGCTCTCCTCCGGCGTGTTGTAGTTGGGGAACTTCTCCGGGTCGGCTCCGAAGTCGAAGGTGCCCGCGTCGACGATGACACCGGCGATCGAGGTGCCGTGGCCGCCGAGGTACTTCGTCGCGGAGTGCACGACGACGTCGGCTCCCCACTCGATCGGGCGGATGAGGTAGGGCGTCGCGACGGTGTTGTCGACGACGAGCGGGACCCCGTGCTCGTGCGCGAGGGCCGCGACGGCCTCGATGTCGAGGATCTCGCTCTTGGGGTTGGCGATGGTCTCGCCGAAGAGGAGCTTCGTGTTGGGCCGGATGGCAGCGCGCCACGAGTCGATCGACGTCGGGTCCTCGACGAAGCCGACCTCGATGCCGAACTTGGGCAGCGTGTGCTTGAAGAGGTTGAAGGTGCCGCCGTAGAGGCTGGGGGAGACGACGACGTGGTCGCCGGCCTCCGCGATGTTGAGCACGGCGAGGGTCTCGGCCGCCTGGCCCGAGGCGACGAGCAGGGCGCCGACGCCACCCTCGAGCGCCGCGATGCGCTGCTCGACGACGTCGGTCGTCGGGTTCATCAAGCGGGTGTAGATGTTGCCGAACTCCTTGAGCCCGAAGAGGTTCGCGGCGTGGTCGGTGTCGTTGAAGACGTAGCTCGTCGTCTGGTAGATCGGCAGCGCGCGGGCTCCGGTGGCGCTGTCGGGGGCCTGGCCGGCGTGGATCTGCTTGGTCTCGAAGGACCAGTTGGGCTCGGTCATCGGTCGTCCTGCTCTTCCTGGGTCGTGTCGCTGACCGGGGTCCCGTGTCACCGGGCCCCGTGCACCGACGGGTCGGTGCGGGAGAGAGGCTCTCCGCGCTTGCCCGCGCGCCGGGTGGCGTCGACGGGCCAGGTCCTCACCCGGGGCACCCCACCGCGGTTGGAGGGTTGCCGGCCAGCGAGCCGGGGCTTGTCGCTGGCGCTCATGACCTACCGGCGAGTGTACGTATGCGTGTCCGCCACGTGGGAGGGCGTGTCCTCATCGTGGACGCGTCGTCACCGGTGTGGGCGCCTGGCGCGTGTTGGGAAGTGCCGGCTCGGGTGGGATCGCTTGCAGGGCAGAGGAGTTCGTTGTCCACAGATGAGCCAGCGGGTCTTGCGAGTCTTTCGAACACGTGTTCTAATCGAGTGAAGGGAACGAGCGTCGAGAGGAGGGTCACCGTGCCGTTCACCCCGTCGCCGGCCGAGACCTCCGCTGTGCGCTCGGGAGGGCCCTGGCCGGTGCTGCGTGCCCGATGGTCCTCCGACCCGGACCACTGGGCGCGCACCCTCGACCCCGTCCTCGACCCGGTCCTCACGCAGCTGCGCGCGGGGCGCGGGCGGGCCCGAGCGGCGGCGGCGCTCGAGGGGCTGGCGCGGGCCGGGGAGCGGGTGCTCGCCGAGATCCAGGCGCTCGAGGTCGCCAAGGCCCGCCTCGAGGCCGACCTGCTCGCCGCGTACGGCGCACTGGCCACCATCGAGGCCCAGCAGATCCAGGCCCTGCCCGCCGGTGCCGCCGCCCGGGCGTCCTCGCGGGTCTCTCCCGAGCGGGTCGTCACCGAGGAGATCGCGCTCGCGACCGGCGTCGGGACCGGGGAGGTCGCCCGCCGGCTCACCCTGGCCACCGCACCCCGCCGGCACCGAGTCGTCCTGAACGCGCTGCGAGCCGGGCGGCTGTCGCTGCACCGCGCGCTGCAGGTCGCCTCCGACACCGCGTTGCTGCCCGACGCCGACGTCACCACCGTCGCACAGGCCGTGCTCGCCCCGTCCCGGGACGGCCAACCCCTCCCGCAACGCACCTTCACCGCCCGGCTGCGGCGCGCGGTCGCCTCGGTCGATGCCCGGGGCAGCGCCGAGCGGCACGCGCACGCCCGGTCCCGGCGCGGGGTGTTCGGCCGGGTCACCGACGACGGGATGGGCTGGCTGACCGTCACCACCGACGCCGCGTCCGTCGCCGCGGTCATGGACCGCCTCGACACCACCGCGCGCGGACTGCGCGGCGGCGGCGACCCGCGCAGCCTCGACCAGCTCCGCGCCGACCTCGCCACCGACGCCCTCCTCCGCGAAGCCCACCATCGCCGGCCGGAGCTCACCGCCGCGGCCGGCCATGCCACCGACAAGGCGCCCGGCACGATGCCCGGCACGATGCCCGACACGATGCCCGACACGATGCCCGACACGACGCCCGGTGCAGCGTCCAGGGCCACCTCGGGAGAGGTCTCCGGTGGCGCTGCCGCGCTGGCGTGGATCGTCGTGCCCTTCGAGGTCGCCACCGGACAGGCCGACACCGCGTGCGAGCTGCCCGGCCACGGCTGGGTCACCGCCACCCACGCCCGCGAGATCATCACCCGACCCGGCTCCGTCTGGGCCACCCTGCCCGTCGACCTGCGCACCGGCCGCGCCCTCACCCGAGCGACCCGCACCTACCGCCCCACCCAAGCCGTCCTCGAGCACGTCCAAGCCGTCGATGGCACCTGCCGCGGACCCGACTGCCACGTCCCTGCCACCCGCTGCGACCTCGACCACGAGACCCCCTGGCCCACCGGACCCACCAGCACCGACAACCTCCACGCCAAGCACCGCCTCCACCACAACCTCAAGACCACCGGCATCTGGACCTCCGCACCCGACACCGACCACGGCCTCATCTGGACCACCCTCACCGGCCGCACCTACACCACCCACCCCAAGAACTGGCGCGCCGGCGTCTCCCCACCGGACCCTCCCGACGAGCAACACCTCCAGAGCCCGACCCCGCAGACCCCTTCCGCGACCGACGACGAGTCGCCGCCCTTCTGACCCTGTCGATGCCTCCGTGGCGTGAATCACGAGGACGTCCTACTAAACCGAACTCGCGAGTAGGATCACGATCCGTGAGCACGAATGCCGACTTCGACCTGTTCCGGACCAGCGAGGACCACGAGGCCCTGAGGGAGGCCGTCCGCGCGGTCGCCGAGGACAAGATCGCCCCGTACGCCGCGGCCGTCGACGAGGAGGCGCGCTACCCCCAGGAGGCGCACGACGCCCTCGTCGCGTCCGACTTCTTCGCCCCCCACGTGCCCGAGGAGTACGACGGTGTCGGGGCCGACGCCCTCGCGACGTGCATCGTCATCGAGGAGGTCGCGCGCGTCGACGCCTCCGCGTCCCTCATCCCGGCCGTCAACAAGCTCGGGTCGCTGCCGCTCATCCTCGCCGCCAGTGACGACGTCAAGGCCCGCTACCTGCCGCCGCTCGCCAAGGGCGAGACGACCTTCTCCTACGGTCTGTCCGAGCGCGAGGCCGGCTCCGACACGGCCGCGATGAAGTGCCGTGCCCGCCAGGACGGCGACGGCTGGGTGCTGAACGGCCAGAAGTCGTGGATCACCAACGCCGGTGTGTCGGAGTACTACACCGTGCTCGCCGTCACCGACCCCGACGGACCCCGCGGCGGCAACGTCACGGCGTTCGTCGTCGAGAAGTCCGACGAGGGCTTCACGTTCGGTGAGAAGGAGCGCAAGCTCGGCATCAAGGGCAGCCCCACCCGTGAGCTGATCTTCGACGGCGTGCGGATCCCCGGCGACCGCGTCGTCGGCGAGGTCGGCGACGGCCTCAAGATCGCCCTCCGCACGCTCGACCACACGCGCGTCACCATCGGGGCCCAGGCCGTCGGCATCGCCCAGGGCGCCCTCGACCAGGCGGTCGCCTACGTCAAGGAGCGCAAGCAGTTCGGCACGCGCATCGCCGACTTCCAGGGCATCCAGTTCATGCTCGCCGACATGGCGATGGAGCTCGAGGCCGCCCGTCAGATGGTCTACGTCGCGGCCGCCAAGTCCGAGCGTGGCGACAAGGACCTCACCTTCTTCGGCGCAGCCGCCAAGTGCTACGCCTCCGACGTCGCGATGAAGATCACGACCGATGCCGTGCAGCTGCTCGGCGGGGCGGGCTACACGAGCGACTTCCCGCTCGAGCGGATGATGCGCGACGCGAAGATCACCCAGATCTACGAGGGCACCAACCAGGTCCAGCGCCTGGTCATGGCCCGCCAGGTCCTCAAGTAGGCTGGGCGCCGCTCGCGCGGGGAGGCCGGGCCATCGCGCCATGACACCCGACGACGAGAAGGACGCCTGTGGACCTGAGTCCTGACCCCCAGCCGGACCCCCAGCCCACGGTCAGCGTCATCATGCCGATCCTCAACGAGGAGAGGCACCTTCGCGACGCCGTCGCGATGATCCTCGCGCAGGACTACCCCGGACCTCTCGAGGTCGTCCTCGCGCTCGGGCCGTCGACGGACCGCACCGACGAGGTCGCCGCCGAGCTGGCCGCGGCCGATGCCCGCGTGCGGGTCGTGGCCAACCCGACCGGTCGCACGCCCGACGCGCTCAACGCCGCGATCGGCGCCAGCACCGGTGAGGTCATCGTCCGCGTCGACGGCCACGCCGAGATCCCCGACGACTACATCAGCGTCGCGGTCGGTGAGCTGCTGCGGGTCGGCGCCGACAACGTCGGCGGGATCATGGACGCCCAGGGCACGTCGCCCTTCGAACGCGCCGTGGCCGCAGCGATGCGCAGCCCGCTCGGCGTCGGCAGCGCACGCTTCCACACCGGCGGTGAGGCCGGTGACGCCGACACCGTCTACCTCGGAGTCTTCCGCCGTGCAGCCCTCGAGCGGGTCGGTGGCTACGACCCGCACTTCGCCCGGGCCCAGGACTGGGAGATGAACCACCGCATCCGCGAGACGGGCGGCAAGGTGTGGTTCACCCCGGCGCTCAAGGTCACCTACCGCCCTCGTGCGTCCGTCCAGGCCCTGGCCAAGCAGTACTTCCACTACGGACGCTGGCGCCGCGTCGTCGCCCGTCACCACGAGGGCACCATCAACCCGCGCTACCTCGCGCCACCGACCATGGTCGGTGTCACCACGGTGGCCACGATCGCCGGCTTCGTCTGGGCGCCTGCCTGGCTCGTCCCGGCGGCGTATGCCGCGGGCGTGACCGCAGGAGGCCTCGCCATCAGCAGGGGAGAGTCACCCGCGACCCGAGCGGTGACGCCGGTCGTCCTGGCGACGATGCACTGGTCGTGGGGCATAGGGTTCCTGACGAGCCCGAGCCGCCTCAAGCGCTGACCCAGGGCGCCACCGCCCGACCTCACCTCACGACACCGCATCGGAAAGGGACGTCGATCGTGCTCGACAACGCGAAGCTGCTGGTGCAGCTGGGCCAACAGGTCGTTCGCCGCCAGCTGGCCAAGCGCAGGCTCTCCGAGCGCCTGCAGCGATCCGGCCTCGAGCCGGGCGCCGACGCCCCGTTCCGGTGCGCCGTCTACTTCTCCGACGACCCGGTCAACCTCTACCAGATCCGGCAGTGGTACGCCCCGCTGCAGGAGCTCGCCAAGACCCAGCCCGTGGTCGTCATCTCGCGCATGCCCGAGACGACGAGCCTGCTGCTCGACGAGTGCCCGCTCCCCGTCGTGCACGGCCCGCGCGTCACCGACATCGAGGCCTTCATGGCGGGACACGAGATCGGGCTCGTGCTCTACGTCAACCAGAACGTCCGCAACTTCCAGATGCTCCGCTTCGCCGACCCGGCCCACGTGTTCGTGAGCCACGGCGAGAGCGACAAGTCCTACATGGCCTCGAACCAGCTCAAGGCCTACGACCGGGTGTTCATCGCCGGACCCGCCGCCGCGGAGCGCCTCCGCGGGGCGCTCGTCGAGTTCGACGTCGCCACGCGGGCGGTCGAGATCGGTCGGCCCCAGGCGGACGTGACCTACGAGGCGCCGCAGCTGCCCGACGACGGGCGCACGACGGTCCTCTACGCCCCGACCTGGGAGGGCGACCGCCAGAGCATGGCCTACGGGTCGATCGCCAGCCACGGCGCGGCGCTGCTGACCAGCCTGCTCGCCGACCGCAGGTTCCGTGTCGTCTACCGACCGCACCCGCGCTCCGGGACGTTCGACCCGGCATACGGCACGGCGTCCACGCACCTGGCCCGCCTCGTCGCGGAGGCCAACCACGCCGACCCGACGGCCGGGCATCTCGTCGACACGGAGACGGCCTTCGGCTGGCACCTGGCCCGCCTCGACGCGTGCGTCACCGACATCTCCGCCGTCGCCCTCGACTGGCTCGCCACGGGGAAGCCGCTCGTGCTGACGCGTCCCGCGAGCCCGCTCGCGGACGTCGAGCCGACCCGGCTCAACACGAGCGTGCCCATGGTCGAGGTCGACCGCGCCCGCGAGATCGTCAGCATCCTCGACGACGCGATGTCGGCCCCAGAGGACTCCCGTGCCGAGGTCGTGCGTCACTACTTCGGCGACACCAGCCCGGGCGCGGCGACACAGCGCTTCGTGCAGGCCGCGACCGAGCTCATCGACGCGCGGGTCGACCGGATGGTGCACCAGACCTGAGTCCGTCCTGACCGTGCCCCGCCACGGGCCCCGAGCGGGCCTGGACGCGGCACACGGCGAGCACCCCTAGACTTCGGCGAGGATCGGGCAGGGGATCGCCCAGCCCGGCCCTGGATGCAGAGGGCCCCCGAGCACGAAGGAGAAGGTGGTCTGCGCGCATGATCGGCGTGTCCCAGTTCCGAGGCCTGATGGCCAAACGTCAGGTGCTGCGCACCCTGGTCGAGCGTGACCTGCGGGTCCGCTACGCCGGCAGCGTGCTCGGCTACATCTGGACCGTGCTCGACCCCCTGCTCATGGCCCTCGTCTACTTCGTCGTCTTCACCGTGATCTTCACGGCGCGCTCGAGCGGCAACCAGCCCTACTTCCTCCACCTCGTGACCGGCCTCTTCCTCTGGCAGTGGTTCGCCTCCAACATGTCGGAGACCTCCAGGGCGCTGCTGTCCGAGTCGAAGCTCGTGCGCTCGGCGAACCTGCCCCGCGAGCTGTGGGTCGTGCGGGTCGTCCTGGCCAAGGGCATCGAGTTCATCCTCACGCTCCCCGTCATCATCGCGTTCACGATCTACTACGTGGCCACCGGCCAGACGAAGCTGCACTGGACGCTCGTCTTCATCCCGGTCGCCCTCCTGCTGACCTTCCTGCTGTCCGTCGGGATCGGCATGATCCTCGCGCCCGTCACGGTGCTCGTCACCGACATGGCGCGCGTCGTGCGCATCGTGCTGCGGCTCGCGTTCTACGCGACACCGGTCCTCTACAGCGCCGACATGGCACCGCCGACCCTGCGCACCGTCCTCGCTCTCAACCCGATGAGCGGCATCCTCGAGCTCTTCCGGTCCGGCTTCTTCAAGGGTGAGATGAACCTGCTCTCGGTCGCGTCGGCCTGTGTCCTCACCGTCGTCCTGCTCCTCGCCGGGGCGTTCGTGTTCAAGCGGCTCGAGCCGGCCGTGCTCAAGGAGATCTGATGGCCAAGCCGGTGATCGAGGTCCGAGACCTGGGAATCGAGTTCTACCGTTCGCGGCGGCGGCGGATGTCGCTGCGCGAGATGGTCTTCAAGGGCAGGTCCGGGGCGACCAACGAGACGTTCTGGGCCCTGCGCAACATCTCCTTCGACGTCAACAAGGGTGAGGCCGTGGGTCTCGTCGGCGGCAACGGCAGCGGCAAGAGCACGCTGCTCAAGATGATCGCCGGCGTCATGCTCCCGGACGAGGGCCATGCCAAGATCCGTGGCGGGGTGGCCCCGCTCATCGAGCTGACGGGTGGCTTCCTCGGAGACCTCAGCGCGCGCGAGAACGTCTACCTCGCGGCCGGCCTCCACGGCCTGACCAAGCGCGACATCGACGCCCGCTACGACGAGATCGTCGACTTCGCCGGACCCCAGGTGCAGGCGGGCATGGACATGCCCTTCCGGCACTTCTCGTCCGGCATGCAGGTGCGCATCGCCTTCGCGCTCATCACGACGCTCGACCAGCCGGTCGTCCTCGTCGACGAGGTGCTCGCCGTCGGTGACCGCACCTTCCGCGAGAAGTGCTACCAGCGCATGGAGAACATGCTGTCGGGCGGCAAGACCCTCTTCCTCGTGTCGCACAGCGAGCACGACCTGCGCCGCTTCTCCGAGCGCGGCCTCTACCTGCGCGCGGGCGAGCTCAAGGACGACGGCCCCATCGACGAGGTGATCGCCCAGTACAACGCCGACGCCGACGCGGACGCCGCTTCGTGAGACTCGACGAGCGCCCGCTCGTCGGCGACGCTCGTGCCCGGGCCGTGCACGGCCGGTCGTCCGGTGGTGACCTCGTCGTGCTCGGCGGTGCCCCGGCGACCGACCTGCTCGAGTCGCTCGAGCCGTTCGGCCTCACCGACCTCACCGGCCCGAGCGACGGGCACGACGTCTCCTCGGCCCTCGCGGCCGCGGCGGACGCGGCCGCGAGGTCGGCAGACGTCCCGCTCGTCCTCGTCAGCCACGACCTGCGGATCAGCCCCGTGGCCCTCCTCGACGTCCTGGACGGCCCGCGCGACGTGACCTCGGCGGCGGTCGTCGACGGCCCGGTCACCGACCTGCGCGGCGACGGGTCCGACGAGGCACCGGGTGGGTTCACCCCCGTGCGCGTCGACCCGGTGTCCCGGCGGGTCACCTCCGTGGGGACCGTGCGTCACGTCGTCAGCGGACCGACGACGTATGCCGCCGGGATCCTCCGCGTCGCCGCAGCCGACCGGGCCCGGGCGGGTGAGGTCCTGCGCGCGGCGGCGACGAGCGAGTCGGCGCGGGAGCCCGGCATGCAGCCCCTCGACCTGGCGCTGCTGGCCGTGGTCCGCGACGCCACGGTCCCGGTCGCCGCCCTGCCCCTGGCCCACGTCACCGTCGAGCGCGGGCACGAGCAGCGTCCGGGTGCCGCCGGGTCCGCGTGGCAGCAGCGCCTGCGGGCCGCGTCGCGCGGCAACGACGGGGTCTTCTCGACGCACGCGATCCGTCCGCTCTCACGGCGCCTCACGGCATACGGCCTCGGGCGCGGCTGGACGCCCAACGTCGTCACCTTCGTCAGCCTCCTCCTCGGCCTCATGGCGTGCGGTCTCGCGGCCGTCGACACGCGCTGGACGTGGGTGCTCGCCGCCGTGCTGCTCCAGGCGTCGCTCGTCGTCGACTGCGTCGACGGCGAGATCGCCCGGTTCACCCGTCGCTACAGCCCGCTCGGGGGATGGCTCGACGCGGTCAGCGACCGCATCAAGGAGTTCACCCTCGTGGCGGCGGTCGCCTGGGTCGCAGCGCGCCGCGGCGACGACCTGTGGTGGCTCGCCATCGTCGTGCTGACCCTCCTCGCGGCCCGGCACGCCGAGGACTTCGCCTACGCGATGCGCCACCGTGCCCTGTCGGCCCGCCCGGTCGTGCCACGGGCACTCGACGTGCCGGGCGACGGGGGAGCGCAGGGAGCTCGCACCGACGTGCCGCCCGCCCCGTGGGGCCGCGCCCGCGTCGTCCGCGACGTCAAGCAGGTGCTGCACCTGCCCATCGCCGAGCGCTACCTCGTCATGTCGGTCGGGCTCCTCGTCTTCAGCCCCGCCTTCCTGCTGTGGGCGCTCGGGATCGCGTCGGCCCTCGCGTTCGCCTGGACCCAGGTGGGACGTCTCGGCAAGGCCCTGACCCGGCGAGACCGCTTCCGCGCCGACCAGCCGGACCCCACGCTGCCGCACCTCGTCGACCTCGCCGTGCTGCCGCGACCGACCGGCCGGAGCAGGCTCGCCTGGCAGGTGCCCGGCCTGCTCGTCGCCGTCGAGGCGGCGGCGCTGCTCCTCGCCGCCGGCGGGGACCCCGTCGCGCGCGCGGCCGCCTACGCCTGGCTCGCCGCCGTGTGCTGGCACGTCTACGACAACGTCTACCGGCTGCGCGAGACCGGCCGCGGCACGCCGCTCTCCCTGGTGCGCGCCACCCTCGGCGTCGAGGGTCGCGTCGTCGTCCTCGCCGTCATCGGCGGCTTCACCGACCGCCCCGCCGTGCCGCTGCTCGTCGGCGCCGTCCTGCTCCTCGGTGCGTATGCCGCGGAGTCGGCCCGCGCGTGGCGCGCGGTCATCGGGGCGCCGGCCGATGCGGCGTCGAGCCCGGCGACACGGCAGGATGGCTCCTCGTGACGCACGACCCGACGAACGACCGCCCGAGCATCGCCGAGCTCAAGGCCGTCGCCCAGCCGCCCGAGCACATCGCCCGCTACAACGCGGAGCACTGGGCCGGCGCGCTCTACATCCGTCACCTCTCGATCTACGCGACGCGCGCCCTCCTGCCGACGCACATCTCGCCCAACGGCGTGACCTGGCTGATGATCCTCACCGGCCTCGTCGGCGCGCTGGCCATCCCGTTCGGCGGCCTCGTCGGCCCGATCGTCGCCGTCGTCGCCATGCAGCTGCAGATCCTGCTCGACTGCTCCGACGGCGAGGTGGCCCGATGGCGCCAGCGGTTCTCGCCCGCCGGCATCTACCTCGACCGCATCGGGCACTACGTGACCGAGGGCGCGATCCCCGTCGCGATCGGGCTGCGGGCCGACGGGTGGAGCCTGTCGGCGCCGGGCGACGTCGGCGGCTGGACCGCGCTCGGCATGCTCGTGGCCCTCGGCGTCCTGCTCAACAAGGCCTTCACCGACCTCGTCCACGTGGCCCGGGCCAAGACCGGACGCCCGCCGCTCGAGGACGTCGAGGGCACGGCCCGCCCCAAGGCGTCGGGCATGGCGCGGCTGCGGCGCGCCTTCGACTACGTGCCGATCTTCCGGGCGTTCGTCGCCGTCGAGGCCTCGATCCTCGCGCTCGTCGCAGCCGTCGTGGACGCCGTCCACGGCGACCTGCTCGGCACGCAGGTCCTCGTCGTCGCGATGGTGCCGCTCATCGTCGTCACCGCCGGGGGTCACCTGCTGGGCGTGCTGTCCAGCTCGAGGCTCGACTGATGTCGGCCGACGCCACGCCGCTGCCGGTGGTCCAGTGGGCCCAGGAGCACGGCGAGGTCGGCGGCGTGCGCACGAGCCATGCCCAGCTGACGTCCGTCCTGCGTGCCGAGGGGATCCCGGTCTCCTACGTCGACACCGGCTCGGCCCGGCGCGCGGCCGCGATGCTGCCACGACTGGCCCGACGGTCCCTCCACCTGCTGCACCTGACGCGCCTGTGGCGGGCCATGCTGCTCGCGCCGGCCTTCGCACTGCTGCCCGGTCGCACCGTCCTCGTGCTCCACTCGGGCTCGACGGGCGGGCAGGTCGCGCGGATGACGGCCTGGCGGCGGCGGGCTCTCGTGCTCGCGCTGTACGCCTACGACGAGATCTGGGCCGTCAACGACGAGATCGGGGCGATCCTCCCCGCAGCCCTGCGCGCCCGCATCACCGTCGTGACGCCCTTCGACTCGTCCGCGGCACCGGTGCCGAGCCCCTACGAGCGGGAGCCGCACGCCCTCGCCCTCGCCACGAACGCCGGGCTGCCGCACTACAACGCGCTGCTCGGCATCGAGACGGCCCGCGTCGTGCGCGAGCGCTGGGGCGACGCGACGCTCACCGTCCTCGCCTACGGCAACGACACGCCTGAGGTCGAGGCGCTCCGTCGTCTCGCCGACGCGGAGCCGTGGCTGACCGTGGCCTTCGACTCGAGCGCCGACGAGGTGTCGGCCGTCCTGTCGCGCGTCGGCACCTTCCTGCGCCCCACGAGCTGGGACGGTGACTCCGTCATCGTCCGGGAGGCCCAGGCTGCCGGCGCCACCGTCGTGGCCAGCGACGCGGCACCCCGGCCGGCCGGGGTCGTGCTGGCCCCGCTCGAGGCGCGTGCTCTCGCGACCGCCGTCACCGACGGGGGACCCGTGAGCGACGGCAGCGGTCTCGCCCAGACGACGCTCGCCGACGCGGTGCGGGCCGCCGAGTCCGCGGCGGCTCGTCGCTGAGCACGGGGACCGGTACCCTCGCTGACGACGCGGTGGGCCTCCCCACCCGTCCACCTGCCCTAGGAGAAGAGTGAGCCAGCGGACCGTCATCACCTTCGGGACCTTCGACGTCTTCCACGTCGGGCACGTCCGAGTGCTCCAGCGAGCTGCCGAGCTCGGCGACCGCCTCGTCGTCGGGGTCTCGGCCGACGCCCTCAACATCGCGAAGAAGGGCCGGCCGCCGGTCTTCAACCAGGACGAGCGCCTCGAGATCATCTCGGCGCTCAAGGTCGTCGACGAGGTCTTCGTCGAGGAGTCGCTCGAGCTCAAGCGCGACTACATCGTCGAGCACGGCGCGGACGTCCTCGTCATGGGTGACGACTGGGCCGGCAAGTTCGACTGGGTCGGCGACGTCTGCGAGGTCGTCTACCTGCCGCGCACGCCCTCGGTGTCGACCACGGGCCTCATCGAGCACATCGCCAGCCTCGGCTGAGGCCGGTCGCGCAGAGGACCCGGGACCGATGCACCCGGTCCCGGGTCCCGCCGACGACGGCCTCACTGCCCCCAGGCGGCCGTCGACGCATACGTCCCCGCGGAGAGCGGCGGCGTGAGCCGGGCCGCTCCCTGCACGCGGTAGACGAGCAGCTTCCCGTCGCTCGCGCGTCGGGTCAGGATGTCGTCTCGCCCGTCGCCGGTGATGTCCCCGACGCCACGGACGGCGCTCATGGCGTTCCAGCCGGACCAGCCGATGACGACGGGGGAGCGGAAGCCGCCGGTGCCGTTGCCCGGGTAGAGCACGAGGGCGCCGTCCTTGGCGCGCACCGTGACGAGGTCCCGTCGGCCGTCGCCGTCGTACTCGCCGGAGGTCACCTGGCTCAGGCCGCTCCATCCGGTCCCGATCGTCGCGCTCGACACGATGCGTCCCGTGCCGTCGCCCCGGTGCAGCACGAGTCGACCGTCGGTCGTCCGGGTGGCGATGTCGGTCTTGGCGTCGCCGTCCCAGTCGCCGACGGGGACCACGAGGTTGACCGACCCCCAGCCGGTCGCGAGCTGGTAGCGGCCCGCGTTGAGGCCGCTCTTGCCGAGCCCGGGGTAGTACCACGCGGTGCCGGCACCGTCGATGGCCACGACGTCCCCGAGGCTGTCCTGGCTCCACGGCCCGACGGCCGCCGCGGCTCGCATCCCGCTGAAGCCGCCGGAGAGGATCTGCTTCGTCGTGAAGGCCATCGAGCCGGTGTAGCTGACGGTCTTCAGCGTCGAGCCGGAGGGCAGGATGACGTCGGGCAGGGTCTCACCCGTGACATCGCGCGGTGAGATCGGGACGGACCGGACTGGGGCCGACGTCACGGTCCACCACGTGCTGCGCAGACCGAGCCGGGTGCGGAACGTCTCGCCGCTCACCGTGCTCGTGCCGGCCGACCCGGTGACCGTCACGGAGGCCACGCGCCCGCCCCACGTCCCCGTGCCGCCGCCGCCCGAGCGGGAGCCGACGGCGACGGTGCGCAGGGTCCCGACCGTCGGGAAGGCCTTCTGGACCGAGGCGGCGGGCAGCGAGAACGTCCATCGGCCCGGGTTGGCCGAGGACGCCACGGCGCCGTCGTAGGGGTCGGTCTTCGCCGGGAGGTAGGCCGTGCCGCCGCTGACGGTGCGACCCCCGTTCGAGGCGGAGTACTGGGTGAAGGCCGGCTTGCCGCCGTAGGTCAGGACGGTGCCGGCGGTCGCCGCCGTGGCGTTCGTCGAGCGGCTGTCCTCGTAGCGGCGCACCAGGGTGCCCGTCGAGCTGTAGTCGGCGACGCCGTTGTACGCCTGGCACGAGACGTCGCAGATGTCGTAGACGCGCGAGCCGGCGGCCGCCCGTGAGTGGGCGGCGTACGTCCTCGCCGCGACGGCCTGGGCGGACAGGGCGGCAGCCGGCCAGCTCGGGGACATCTCCACGGGCACCACGGCCCGGGTGTAGCGCTCGAAGCCGAGGATGTTGACGGCATACGCCTTGCCCGAGACGGGCACGACGCGCACCGAGCCGGAGTACTCGCGCTGGGTGCCGCTGGGCAGCAGGACCCGGATCGACGACGTCGAGGGGCGGCTCACGGTCAGCGGCTTCGTCGAGCCGCGCCAGTTCGTCGCGGGGGCCCAACCGGAGCCCGAGTTCGCCTGCAGCGTCACGGCCGAGCCCTCCGGCACGACCCGCCAGCGGTAGGAGCTCGACAGGGACGAGGTCCGGGTGCCGTCGCTGACGACGAGCCCGCTCAGCTGGGAGAGCTGGACCCCGGACGTCCCGACCGCCGAGAGCCAGACGCGCAGGGTCGGGTCGCTCTGGAAGGTGCGCGTCGTGCCGGGGTAGTAGAAGCCGGCGATCGCCTGCCACGTCAGGGCCTTGGTGGCCGCGCCGTAGGCACCCCACTGCGAGAGGCCGACGCCGTGGCCGAACCCGCGGCCCGAGAGGGCGTACGTCGAGGAGGCCGGGAGCGCGTACGTCTCGACGGCGGTGACGGCCGGCTGGGGGTCCCACTGGCCGTCGCGCCAGATCGTGCCGGCGTTGCTGCGGATCGCCGGCAGCTGCTGGGCGTATGCCGTGTCGCCCGGGCAGCCGGTCAGGCTGAGGTTGCGGTGGCCGATCGTGCGCGGCAGCGTCACCCTCTCGCCCGGGTCGAACTTCGAGTTGCCCGCGGAGGTCAGGGTCACCGAGCTCGTCGGGTCGAAGAGGGAGCGGTCGGCCTCCCAGGCGACGAGCTTGGTCACGGTGCTCTGGGTGGCGGCCGGGAAGGGGACCGACGTGAAGTCGCCGATGACGGAGATGCCGGTCGTCTCGGCGTTGAAGCCGCCGGCCTGGGCGCCCTGGACGAAGCCGGTGGGGCTGCCCTTGCGGCCCTCGTAGGCGCGACCGAACCGGTCGACGAGCAGCTGGTAGCCGAGGTCGCACCAGCCCTGGCTCTGGGTGTGGTAGGCGTAGATCGAGCGGATGATGGCGGGAGCCTGGTCGGCGCTGTAGGTGTTCGAGTTGACGGTGTGGTGCACGACGACGGCCTTGAAACCGGGGAGGCGCTCGGCGTCGCACGTGCGCAGGCTCTCGTCGGCTCCCCACTGCGCGCGCGAGATGATCGTCGGTCGCGTGACGGCAGCGACGGCCGAGCCGGCGGGTGCGGACAGCGCGTCGTCGGCGCTCGACCGGCCGCCGTCGACGAGGCTCGCCCGCAGACCACGCGGCACGGTGCCGTCGGGGGTCGTCACCCGGATGTCGATGCCGTCCGAGTCCGCCGCGGCGACGGCCTCGGTGCCGGGGCGGGCGTGGCGGGCGTCGGCGGATCCCGGGTCGGGGCCGTCACCGTCGAGGCCGAGGTCGGTCCAGCCCGACCAGCCGCTCTCGCCGTGGGTGCGCACCTCGACGTGGGTGCCGGCGGGCGGAGCCGTGTCGAAGGTGACGCCCGCGAGGTCGAAGTCGACGCCCTGGACCTGCTTCGTGGCGACGACGGGGTCGCCCGCGCCGTGGCGGTCCCCGGCCGCGACGCCGGTCCCGGAGGTCGCCGTGGAGGTCGTCGCGGACCGTTTCGCGGTGCCCGCGCCGACGCCGGCCACGGCCGGGATGGCGACGTCGTGGACGACCGGAGAGACCGGGCGCGGCGTGGCGCCGGACGTCACGGTGGGGACCACCATGAAGGTGGCCGCCATCGCGACGACGGCGAGCGAGGTGGGGATGGGACGCACGGGAGTCACTCCTGGGTCGGAAGACGCAATGGTCCCAAATGTCCCATTCATCGCGGTGAGCGCAAGGCTTTGGTGGCCAATTCGTGACCGTGCCAGCCGAATTCACAGGAAAGGCGCCATGATCCGTCCATGAAATGTCAGCGGGAGGTAAATTCCGCGGTCCTCGCCGAATAACGGAAAGGCGCGGTCATGACATTCATGACCGCGCCTTTCGGCGTTCTCGGGAGGGCGGGGCCGACTGAAGGGTCAGCCGTGCGTGGGTGCCGGCTGGAGGTCGACCGTGAGCTCGGGCTCGGTCTTCTCGCGCACCTCGTCCTCGGTGACCCCGGGGGCGAGCTCACGCAGCACGAGGCCGGCCTCGGTGACGTCGAGGACGCAGAGGTCGGTGATGATGCGCTGGACGACGCCGCGCCCCGTGTAGGGCAGCGAGCACTCCTTGACGATCTTGTAGGAGCCGTCCTTGGCGTTGTGCTCCATGAGCACGATGACCTTCTTGGCGCCGTGCACGAGGTCCATCGCGCCGCCCATGCCCTTGACCATCTTGCCGGGGATCATCCAGTTGGCGATGTCGCCGCCCTGCGAGACCTGCATGGCGCCGAGGATGGCGGCGTCGACCTTGCCGCCACGGATCATCCCGAAGCTCGTCGCCGAGTCGAAGAAGGCCGCGCCCTTGCGCAGGGTGACGGTCTCCTTGCCGGCGTTGATGAGGTCGGGGTCCTCGTCACCGTCGAGCGGGTAGGCGCCCACCCCGAGGATGCCGTTCTCGGACTGGAGCACGATCTCGACGTCGTCGGGGACGTAGTTGGGCACGAGGGTCGGCAGGCCGATGCCGAGGTTGACGTAGGCGCCGTCGGTCAGCTCGGCGGCGGCGCGGGCCGCCATCTGCTCGCGGGTCAGAGCCATCTCAGGCCTCCTGCTCGGTGGTCGTGCGCGGGCGGACGGTGCGCCGCTCGATGCGCTTCTCGGCGGCCTGCTCGGGGGTCAGCGGGAGCACGCGCTGGACGAAGATGCCGGGCAGGTGGATCTCGTCGGGGTCGAGCTGGCCCGGCTCGACGAGCTCCTCGACCTCGGCGACCGTGACGCGGCCGGCCATGGCGCAGAGCGGGTTGAAGTTGCGGGCGGACTGGTTGAAGACGAGGTTGCCGTGCCGGTCGCCCTTGGCGGCGCGCACGAGCCCGAAGTCGGTCGTGATGGCCTGCTCGAGGACGAAGGTCTTCGTCTCGCCCATCCACTCGAAGTCCTGGGTCTGCTTCGGCGGGGACGCGACGGCGATGTTGCCGGAGTCGTCGTAGCGCCAGGGGAGCCCACCCTCGGCGATCTGCGTGCCGACGCCGGTCATCGTGAAGAAGGCGCCGATGCCGGAGCCGCCGGCGCGCAGCCGCTCGGCGAGCGTGCCCTGCGGCGTCAGCTCGACCTCGAGCTCGCCGGAGAGGTACTGCCGCTCGAACTCCTTGTTCTCGCCGACGTACGAGCTGACCATGCGGCGGATCCTCTTGTCGCGCAGGAGGATGCCGAGCCCCCAGTCGTCGACGCCACAGTTGTTCGAGACGGCCTCGAGGTCGGTGAGGCCGGCGTCGTGGATCGCCGAGATGAGGACGGAGGGGATGCCGCAGAGGCCGAAGCCGCCGACCGAGAGCGACATTCCGTCGCTGATCCCGGCGATGGCCTCCTGGGGGGTGGAGACGACTTTGTCCATGGGTCGGACTCTATCCGCGCCGCCGCGCGTCGGTGCCGTGGGGTCGACCCACACGAGCGGACCGACGTGTGGTCGCCGAGCACGTATGCCGTCCGGCGCGGGCGGGTGCCGAATGACGGCGCTGTCATGTGCACCCCTCGGATAAGAACAGCGCTGTAATTCGGCGGACCGCCTTGTGATGGGTGTGACTGGAGTGCATAAATGGTGCGGGAGTAAACCTGCTCGACCCCTGTTCCGCCCCGTTCCACCCCTGACAAGAGGTTCACCATGGCCCTGCGCCGACGCCCGATGGGCCTCGTCCTCGCCCTGCCCGCACTGACGGTGCCCTTGGCGGCGAGCCCGGCCGCGGCGGTCCAGGCACCACCGACCCGGACGCTCCCGAGCGCGCTCGACGTGTACGTGCCCTACCAGGAGCAGACGATCTGCGACCCCGTGGCGCGTCCCGGCGTGCTCGCCTTCGCCCGGCTCATGACATCGCACTACGGGATGGGGTCGACGGGACTCATCGGACGTACCTGCGGCAGCGGCCCGTCCGAGCACTACGACGGCCGGGCCTGGGACTGGATGCTCAACGTCAGCAACCCCTCGCAGGAGGCGGTCGCCCAGTCGGTGCTCGCGTGGCTCACGGCGCCGGACAGGAACGGCGTCAAGGGCGCCATGGCCCGCCGCTTCGGGATCATGTACATCATCCACAACCGGAAGATGTGGCGCTCGTACGCACCGGAGCGGGGCTGGGCGCCGTACTACGGCACCTCGCCGCACACCGACCACATCCACTTCAGCTTCAACTACGACGGGGCCGCCGGCCGCACGTCGTGGTGGACCGGGGTCGCGACCCGCAGCTACCTCACCTCGCTGCCGCCGGCGGCTGCGTCGACGGTGCCGACGACCCCGGTGACGACGAAGCCCGTCGTGCTGTCCTACGGGATGCGCTCCGAGGCCGTGCGCCAGCTGCAGGTCCGGCTCGGCAACCTGCCCACCACCGGCTACTTCGGCGACCAGACGAAGGCCCGCGTCATCGCGTACCAGACCTTCGTCGGGCTGGCCCGGACCGGCGTCGCCGATTTGCGCACCCAGGAGATCCTCGCCGCGCGCGGCTGGAAGAGCGTCACCGCCGCCTACCCGACGCTGCAGCCGGGCATGACCTCGGCCGCCGTCAAGGTCCTTCAGACCAAGCTCGGCTCGCTGCCCACGACGGGCTACTACGGCAGCCTGACGAAGGCCCGGGTCACGGCGTACCAGAAGTTCGTGGGGCTGCCTCAGACCGGCGTCGCCGACCCCGTGACCCAGGCTCGGCTGTGGGTCCGCGGCTGGACCGGGACCGCGGCGGCGTCCGGCACGACGACGAAGGCCTACCCGACCCTGCGGTTCGGGATGACCTCCGCGGCCGTGAAGACCCTCCAGGCCCGGCTCGGCTCGCTGCCGACGACCGGCTACTACGGCACGATGACCCGGGCCCGGGTGACGGCCTACCAGCGCTTCGCCGGGCTGCCGCAGACCGGTGTCGCGGACTCCGCCACGCAGCAGCGGCTCTACACGCGCGGCTGGTCCGCCACGGCGAGCACCGTCGCGCTCGTCACCAGCAGCACCACGACCGGGAGGGACCTCGCCATGACCGCCTACGCCAGCACGTCGTCACGCAGCAGCGCCGGGGTCGCCAGCGTCGACATCGGCACGAGCTACACGGCATACAAGAGCCTGACGCTCGCGACCGGCTCGCGCGGCGCCGCGGTGCGCGTCCTCCAGCGGGCGCTCGGTGGCCTCGCCGTCGACGGCGTCTTCGGCTCCGTGACGCGCGACAAGGTCGCCTCGCTCCAGCGCTCGCTCGCACTGCCGCAGACCGGGGTCATGACACCCGACCTCTGGGACGTGCTCGAGGCGCGTGACTTCCCGTTCGTGGCCGACCGTTCGACGGTCCTGCGCGCGGGTGACACGGGGCCCCAGGTCGTCGCCGTGCAACGCCTCCTCGGCGTGCGTCAGACAGGCGTGTTCGACCTGGCCACCCGCGAGGCGGTCAAGTCCGCCCAGGCGCGAGCGGGCCTCGCGAGCACCGGTGTCGTCGCGTCGCGCACCTGGTCGCTCTTCGACCGGCTCTCGGCGTAGACCCTTGGGGCTCAGGCGGTCTCGCGCGCGTCGACGGTGACGCCCTCCGACGCGAAGCGGTCCGCCAGGTCGTCGCGCCGGCCACGCAAGAGCACGACCGACCCGTCGACCGCCCACGCGGCGAGCGCCAGGCGCAGCACCGGCTCGAGCCCGCCGCCGAGCGCGACGCGGGGGGCCGTGCCCCAGCCCTCGTCGGGCACGACCACGGCGCCGTATGCCGTGTCGACGCCGTCCGCGGCCAGGGCGACGTCGCCCGGCTCGGGGTCGGACATCGGCGAGAAGAGGTCGCCGTGCGTGGCCAGCTCGCGGGCCTCGTCGACGGCGCCACCGGCCTCGTCCGCCTCCGGGTGACGGCGGGCCAGCGCCGGCAGGGAGACGAGCACCGCGTCGCCCCCGTGCCCGGCGGCGGCAGTGGGGGAGTCGGTGACGAGCACGTCGGCGCCGGCGGCCGCGCTGCCGAGGACGACCGTCGCGCCGACCGACCACGTCGCCAGGGCCCAGTAGAGCGAGCGCCAGTGCGCCGGCAGGTCGAGGCCGACCGTCGTGCCCGGTCCCGCCGCGGCGTCGTCCTGCAGGAGGTTCGCGGCCTTGGAGACCCAGTTGGCCAGGACGCGCGCGCTGAGCTCGATGCGCTCGCCCGACGTCGGTCCCGGCTCGTCGTCGTACCACGTCAGGCGCGGCCGGCCCGGGTCGGAGACGACCATCCGCGCGAGCACGTCGGCGGGCAGCAGGTCGGCCATCAGCTGTTCTTCGCTCCCTCGACGGTGGTGCCGGGTGGCGGCTCCGTCAGCGGCTCGTCGTCCTTGAGCGCCTTGAAGAGCGCCTTGGCGCGCTCGGTGTCCCACTTGACGGCGAGGGCGCCGGCACTCGTGCGGTAGGCGAGGTCGGAGGTCGGGACGGAGAGCGAGAGGCCCTCGTCGTTGCTCACGGCGCGCATCGCCTGGAGCACGCGGACGGCGTCCATGATCCCCGTCTCCTGGCCGACGGCGAGGCCTGCGGCGGAGGCGTCGGCGAAGCTCTTGTAGCGCCACGGGATGAGCACGGTCGAGGGCGTGGCCGCCTTCTTCATGAGGGCGCCGAGGAACTGGCGCTGGCGGGCGGCGCGGCCGATGTCGCCCAGCGGGTCCTCGTAGCGGGAGCGGACGTAGCCGAGCGCGTTGCCGCCGTCGAGGGTCTGGCACCCCTTCTTGAGGTCGATGCCGGCCTTCTTGTCCTTCATGTCGCGCGGCACGCAGAGGTCGACGCCGCCGACGCTGTCGACGACGGCGGCGAAGCCACCGAGGCCGATCTCGATGTAGCCGTCGACGTGGATGCCGGTGACCTGCTCGACGGTGTTGGTGAGCAGCTTGGGTCCACCGATGGAGTACGCGGCGTTGATCTTGTTGGAGCCGTGGCCCGGGATGGGGACGTAGGAGTCGCGGGGGAGCGAGACCATGACCGGCTTGCCGCCGCTCTCGGGGACGTGGACGAGCATGATCGTGTCGGTGCGGTTGCCCGCGGCGTTGCCCGTCGCGTACTTCTTGCGCTGCTCCTTGGTCAGGCCCTCGCGGCTGTCGGAGCCCACGAGCAGGTAGTTGTAGCCCGACGTGTCGGTCGGGCGCTCCCCGTCGGGGATGTTGTCGACCTTGTTGACGGCGCCCCAGGCCTGCATCGGCACCCAGACCATGAAGCCGATCCAGGCGATGAGCAGCACGAGCAGCACGATGAGCGCGATGCGTCCGCGGCGCCAGCGGTAGCGGGGCTCGCGCGGCTCCCGGGGCTCCCGCGGCTCCCGGGGCCGGGCCTCCGGCCGGGCGTCCCGCTCGTCGTCGCGCGACGGGGCGATGGCCCCTCCACCGGGTCGCTTGGGGCGACGGCGCGTGTCGACGACGTAGGCGTCGTCGCGGCCGGGACGGCGCGGAGTGCTCGGATCAGTCGGCATCGGCTGCCTTCACGCTCGGGGACGGGGGAACTTCGCCGGACAGTGTGACAGCCGAACCTGTCGACCTCACGTGCTCGGCCGCGGTCGGTGCCTCGTCGAGCGCGATGCGCCGCGCGAGGCGGGTGTAGCGGGTCTCCATCGCGCGGAAGCGCTTGTACGTCGTCACGACGAAGCCGAGGAAGGCCACGACGAGCCCGTAGAGGATGAGGTCGGCGCCACGTCCGATCCCCAGCGCCTTGGCGAGGTTGGTCCACGTCTTGCTCGGGTCGATGATCGAGTAGATGACGATGCCGAGCAGGAAGAGCAGCCCGAGCCGTCGCAGCGCCTGCGTGCGCTGGCCCGAGCCGATGAGCAGCCGCCAGGCGATGGCGAGGACGGCTGCGATGAGCAGGATCTGGATGACGCTCTGTCGACTCATCGCCAGATCAGCTCCGCGAGGATGTTGACGGCGTTCCAGAGCGACTGGCCCTTGGCCTTGGAGTAGTCGGTGTAGAGGATGTGCACGGGCTCCTCCGCGTAGGCGACCTTCGCGCCGTCGAAGCGCATCGAGCCGATCTGGGCGACGATCTCGGACGCGTGCGCCATCCGGTTCTGGGTGATGTCGAGGCGCTGCACGACGTCACGGTGCAGGACGCGCAGGCCGTTGTGCGCGTCCGTCAGGCGGGTGCCCGTCGTGAAGTTCGTGTAGGCGACCGCGGCCCGCAGGACGAGCCGTTTGGAGGCCGAGGCCTCGGTGCGCTCGTCGAGGAAGCGGGAGCCGAAGACGACACGCACGTCGCCCCGTCGGATGCGTTCGACCATGACCTCGACGTCATGGATCTGGTGCTGTCCGTCGGCGTCGTAGGTGACGACGTAGCGCATGGCCGGGTCACCGAGGGCGTAGTCGAAGCCGGTCTGCAGGGCCGCTCCCTGCCCGAGGTTGACGGGATGGCGCACGACGGCCGCACCGGCCTGCTCGGCACGCTCGGCCGAGGCGTCGTGCGACCCGTCGTCGACGCACACGATGTTGGGGAAGACCGTGCGGGCCTCGCGCACGACGTCGGCGATGACGGCTGCCTCGTCGTAGAGCGGCACGACCAGCCACACGTCCTCGTTCTGCATGCGCCCAGCGTAGAGCGCCGCCGGTGCCCTGACCGACACGCGAGGCGCGCGCGGCAGCACGCCTGAGGGCTCCCACCGGGAACTAGAGTCGGGACACCATGACGGACGACTCGACGGGATCGGCCGCGCTCCGCATCGCGATCGTCGGCCCGACCCACCCGCACAAGGGCGGCGTCGCCGCGCACACGACGATGCTCGCCCACCACCTCGCGGACGCCGGGCACGACGTGACGCTCGTGTCGTGGGCGCACCTGTATCCCTCGAAGCTGCACCACGCCGACGCCTCGGTGCCCGACGGGGTGCCCGAGGTGCCGCCGTTCCCGCGGACGATCCGGGCGCTCAGCTGGGCTCGTCCCGACACGTGGGTGCGAGCCGGTCGGCGGCTGCGCGACGTCGATGCCATCCTCGTCGTCCACGTCATGCCCCCCGTCGTGCCGGCGCACCTCGCGCTGCTGCGGGCCGCCGGCGCCGTGCCGGGCGGGGCCGGACCGCGACCCCAGTCGGTCGTCATCTGTCACAACGTCCTGCCCCACGAGCCGCACCCGGGTGACGCCAGGCTCATGTCGGTGCTCTTCTCGCGCGTCGACTCCGTCCTCGTGCACAGCGCCGAGCAGGCCACGGTGGCCCACGACCTCGGGGCGCGTCGCGTGTCCGTGGCCGACCTCCCGCCCCACCTGCCCGGCGGCGACCCGATCCACCGGGGCCCGCGACCCGGGCCCACCCGCCTGCTCGCCCTCGGTCTCATCCGTGAGTACAAGGGCATCGACGTGCTCCTGCGCGCGATGCGGACCGTGCCCGAGGTGACCCTCACCATCGCCGGCGAGATCTGGGGCGCCAACCGCGGCGTCATCGCCCGCCTGGCGTCCGATCCGGCTCTCGCCGGCCGGGTCGAGATCCGTGACGGCTACGTCCCGGCCGACGCCCTGGCCTCGCTCCTCGCCGACCACGACGTGCTCGCCCTGCCCTACCGCTCGGCGACGGCCTCGCAGAACGTCATCCTCGGGCACGCCCACGGCCTGCCCGTCCTCGCCTCCGACATCGCGCCCTTCTCGCAGCAGGTGGCCGACGGCGTCAACGGGATCCTCGTCCCGCCGGAGGACGAGCGGGCGCTCGCCGGAGCCCTGCGGCGCCTCGGTGACCCCGACGTCCGCCGCCGTCTCGCCGAGGGAGTGCAGACGCCGGACCTCTCGGGACCGTGGGCGCACTACCTCGGCACGCTCGAGGCGCTGTCCGTCGACGAGAGCGTGCTGCTCGGCGATGTCGGCGCGCCCGCCGACGACCCCGACCCCGTCGTGGGTGCCCATGACCCCTATGAACCCGACGACCCCGACGACCCCGACGACCCCGACGACCCCGACGCGCTCGAGGTCGCGGACGGCGCCGAGGCAGCAGGCCGGGGCCTGGTCCCGCGGGCGCGTCGCGTCCTCGGTCGAGGGGCCCGCCGCGTCGCCGGCCGGGCCCGACGCAGCGCGACCCGGGCCATCGCGGCGCGGCGACCGCTGGTCTCCCTCCGTCCCGACGACCTGCCCGAGTGGGTGCTCGCCACCGACGTGCTGGGCGAGCCCGACGAGGCCGACGACGCCCGCCGTCTCTCGCGCATCCTCGGCCTGCCCCGGTCGCTCGACAGCGTCTCGGCGTGGGCGGCGCTCGGCAGCCTCGCGGCGATCCTGCGCGTGCGCGACGACGGCCGTCGCAGCGCGGTCATCGTCGACGAGGGCGGCACGCGCTCGCTCCTGTCGCGGTGGGCCCGTGCGGTCGGCTTCGCTCCCGTCGAGATCGACTTCACGGGCTCGCACCCGAGCGTCGCGGCGCTCGACGTCGACACCGGCTCCCTCGACGTCATCGTGCGCATCCATCCCCACGGGTGCGACGCCGACGACGTCGACCACGTGCTCGAGCAGGCTTCGTGGGCGCTGCGCTCCGGCGGGCTCCTCGTCGTCACCGTCCCGATCGGCCCGCGTGCGGCCGAGGGCGCCGTCGGGCCCGCCGACGTGCGCGGCATCCTGGCCCGCGCCCACGACCTCGGTTTCGTGCTCATCGGGGACCTCGACGGCGACGTCAACGCCCGGATGCGGGAGGCCGCGTCACGCGCGCGAGCCGACGACGCGGCATACGGTCTCGTGCGCCTGACCCTGCGACGGCGCTGAGCACCCGGGTGACACTGCGATGATGGTGGCGACATGACCCGGAAGAAGATCCTCACCGCCCTCCGCGTGGCCATCGCGGTCATCACCCTCGCCGCCGTGGTCTACGCGGTCGTCCACAACTGGGCCGACGTGTCGGTGCACCTCGACAAGATCTCGTGGACGACGTTCGTGTGGTCGACCCTCGCGGCGGCCCTCGGCACCTGGCTGACGATGATCGGCTGGAAGACGCTGCTGCGCGACCTCGGGTCCGACCTGCACCTGGCACCCGCCTCCGGCGTCTACTTCGTCGGCCAGCTCGGCAAGTACCTCCCCGGGTCGCTGTGGTCGGTGCTCGTCCAGGCCGACATCGCGAGCCACCTCAAGGTCCCGCGCCGGCGCACCGCCGTGACCGGTCTCCTCGCGCTCGGCCTCGCCCTGCTCACGGGCCTGCTCGTCGGGCTCCCGGCCGCGTCGTTCCTGCTCACGAGCAGCTCGGCCGGCTTCGACTGGTGGCTGCTGCTCGGCATCCCGATCCTCGTCGTGCTCTGCGTGCCCAAGCTGCTCAACGCGGTCATCGACAAGATGCTGCGCACCATCAAGCGCGAGCCGCTCGAGCACGGGCTGTCGGCCGGAGCCGTGCTGCGCGCCGTCGTCATCTTCATCCTCGTGTGGGTCGCCTTCGGCGTGCACACCCTGCTGCTGGCCCGGGCGGTCGCCGGCGACGCCTCGCCGCACCCCGACCTGACGACCGCGGCGATGACCGGCTACGCCCTGTCGGTGTCGCTCGGCATGCTGACGATCGTCCTGCCGGCCGGCCTGGGTGCCCGCGAGGGACTGCTCACCCTGATCCTGTCCACGGCGATGCCGACGCCGGCCGCGGCCGCCGTCGCGATCATGTCGCGCTTCATCGTGACGATCGTCGACGTCGTCGCAGCGCTCGGCGGGTGGCTCTACGCCCGCTCGCACCACCTCATCAGCGAGCGGCACGCCGCCGCGGAGAGCGACGTCAGCGTCTGAGCCGGCGTGTGAGCGGGCCCGCGCCCGCGCCCGCGGTCAGCGGCGCTCGAGCACGAACACGGGGATGAGGCGGTCGGTCTTCGTCTGGTACTCCGCGTAGGGCGGGTAGGCCGCGACGCACCGCTCCCACCACTGCTCGCGCTCCTCGCCCTCGAGCTCGCGGGCGTGCACGGGGAACGTCTCGGTGCCGGCCTGCAGGTCGATGTCGGGGTGGGCGAGGAGGTTGTGGTACCAGTTCGGGTGCGTCGGCGCCCCGCCCTGGCTCGCGACCGCCGCGAACGAGCCGTCGTGCTCGACGCGCATGAGCGGGACCTTGCGGATCGCCGAGGTCTTCGCGCCGCGCATCGTCAGCATGACGACGGGCAGGCCCATGATGTCGACGGAGTCGGTCGTGCCGGTGCTCTCGATCGTCTCGACCTGGTTGCGGACCCACTCGCTGGGGCTGGGGACGTACTCGCCGGTGATCGCCATGACGGCAGGGTAACCCGGCGGGCACGCGACCGGCCCCCGGTGGGTCACCGGGGGCCGGGAGGCGGGTGCGTGGGCGTCGCCCAGCGGGCTGCTCAGGCGGCGCCGGGCTCCGGGGCGGAGCTCCACGGGTGCTTCTTGACGAAGTCCTCGACGACCGTCGTGTTGAGGCCTCCGCACAGCTGGCGGTGGCCCATCTGGTTCGACACCTTGCCGCTCGCCTGGTCGACGTCGGCCGACCAGTGCGACAGGGCGTACTTCTTGCCGGCGGGGAGGGCACCGTAGGCGGGGTCCCACGGGCTGATGAGGAACTTGTTGGCCGACTCCTTCATGGCGTTGACCTTCGTCGACAGCGCCTCGAACGCGGCCGCCTGCTCCTTCTCGACGGAGCGGTCGTACCAGAGGATCGTGTAGCCGTGCTCGAGGTTGTGCACGAGCGTCTCGATCTGCGGGGCGTCCGCGACGGTGTAGACGCGGCGCCCGTCGACGGCCGGGACCGCGAAGTGCTTGCCGCTCGACGGCGGGACCGTGGAGTACTCGATCTTCGTGACGTCGGCCTGGTTGGTGCCGGGTCCGACGTGGTCGCTCGAGCCGCTGGCGGGGTCGTTGGTGATGGGGTCGCACGATGCGGCCGCGACGTCGCCGCTGATGTTCTGGAGCGCCTCGTCCTTCTTGTTCTGCTCACCGATGATCGCCCAGGCGACGGCTGCGCCGATGATGGCGATGACGGCCACGCAGGCCCCGATGACGACGAGGAGGCGACGTCGCTCGGCCCTCTTCTGGGCGGCCTGCATCTCGGCGACGCGCTCGCGGCGGTCTCGGCTCGTCTCGCGGGCCATCGTTCCTCGTTCCTGTCGGTCTGTCGGCGGCGGCCGGTGGGGCCGGTGGGGCGGGGCGGTGTGAGTCGCTCTGTCGACGGACGGGTCGTCCCGTGCGGCGACGGTGCCGAGTGTAAGCGAGGATGTTGTGGTGCCCGAAGCCTCGACCCGCCTGTGGCGCAGCGACCGTGAGATCGCGCTGCGCGCCCAGCTCGGTGTCTTCCGCCGGGGTTCGGGCGACCCCACCTCGCGCTTCGGACGCGAGGGCACGGTGACGCGCGCGGCGCAGACGCCTGAGGGTGTCGGCACCCTCCACCTCGCGTGCCGCCCGGGCGACTCGGAGGTGCACGCGCAGGCGTGGGGTCCGGGGGCGGCGTGGCTCCTGGACGCGGTGCCGGCGCTGCTCGGCGAGGAGGACGACCCCTCGGGCTTCGAGCCGCACCACGACCTCGTCGCCGAGGCGTGGCGGCGCTTCTCCCACTGGCGGGTGCCGCGGTCGGGCCTCGTGTTCGACGCGCTTGCGCCGGCCGTCATCGAGCAGAAGGTCACCGGCCAGGAGGCGTTCTCGGGCTACCGCGTGCTCGTGCGCCGCTTCGGCGAGCCGGCGCCGGGGCCGTTCCCGGGGCTCATGGCCCCGCCGACCGCGGCCGGGTGGGCGGCGGTCCCGTCGTGGGCGTGGTTGCAGGCGTCCGTCGACGGCGCGCGCTCGCGCACCATCGTGCGGGCGGCGGGGTATGCCGGCCGGCTCGAGCAGGGTGCCTCCGTGTCCGTCGCCGAAGCGAACCGTCGCCTGCGCGCCCTGCCGGGCGTGGGGGTGTGGACGGCGGCCGAGGTGGCGCAGCGGGCTCTCGGCGACCCCGACTCCGTGTCGTTCGGCGACTACCACGTGGCCAAGGACATCGGGTGGGCGCTGACGGGGACCCCGGTCGACGACGACGGCCTCGCCGAGCTGCTCGAGCCCTACCGCGGTCACCGCTACCGCGTGCAGCAGCTGCTCGGCCTCGCGGGCCACCACCGGCCGCGACGTGGTCCGAGGATGGCGCCGCGCACGCACCTGCCGACGCGCACCCGCTGACCCGCGCCGCCGGGGGACGACCGAGGCGGTCGCTCGCTCGCTGCCCGGTTCGTCGGTGATGTCATCTATGCTCTGCGTCGGCCGTCCGGGGGAACGGCCTTCGTCCACACAGGGAAGGACAGCCACGTGGCTCGTCAGCATCAGGGGGCGCGCGCCCTCGTCATCGGGCTCGCCGCGGCGCTGCTCGCGCCCATCGCCGTCTCGGCACCGGCAGGTGCCGCCACCGATGCCGGCTCGATCGACCCCGGCAACCTGCGCGGCCGAGCCGGCCAGGTCCTCGCGGGCCAGCTCGACGCCTCGGACGCCGACGTCCGGACGGGTGCCGAGAAGGTCGCCGCCGCGTCGACGGGGCGCACCAAGCCGTCGCGCACGAAGCAGGACCCGAGCGCGCGCGACGGTGCGTCGCTGGCGGCCCCGGGCGACACCACCTACTCCGCCCAGGCGGTGGCGTGCGTGCCCGACGACTTCTGGCTCAACACCCTCGCCGATCGCACCGTCGTGCACGCGAGCTCGGCCGGCGCCGCGAGCATCACCGTCCAGCGCCAGCGCGAGTACGGCACGTGGCGGACCGTCGGCTCGGCGTCGACGAGCTCGGTCGTCGTCGACGACCGGACGAACAACCAGCGCGCCTTCACGAAGTACCGCCTCATCGCCAAGAGCTCGTCGGGCGCCGTCCTCGAGGACTGCGTCACGGAGGACTTCCAGGGCACCTGGACCCGCGACGGCTGGGGAGAGTCCGACGCCGTCGTCGCGACGACGTCCGGCGTCTACCAGCAGGGCCGCTGGGACCAGGGCGACCGCTCGACCACCGGTGACTGGGTCGGGCCGGCCTACTCCACGGACGGCCGGCTCTTCGCGGTGACGCGCACCGACGCGGCCGTGGGCCACCCGGTGCTCGAGGTCCGTCGCTCGTCGACGTCCGCGGTCGTCTTCACCGTCGACCTGGGCAGCAGCTTCATCCCGGCCGACCCGGCCTTCTCCTACGACGGGCAGACGCTCGCGTACTCCCGCTACGACGCCAACGGCGAGCCGGTCGGGCTCGGCTTCGTCGACGTCTTCGGGTCCCACACCAAGCGCTCCGTCACGACGGAGCCGCCCGCGGCCGAGCCGGCCTGGCGTCCCGACGGGACCCTCGTCGTCAGCACCTTCGGCACCGACGCCGACGGCCTCGGCACCCTGTGCGCCACGTGCGCGACGGTGACCCCGCTGTCCGGGACGGCCGGCGGCTACACCGCGGAGGTCGGCCCCGACGGCACCGTGTGGTTCACGACCGACAACGGGACGACGAGCACGCTGAAGAAGCGCACGGCCGCCGGCACCGTGACCACGCTGCGCACGTCGACGACCGACTCGTACACCTCGCCGCGCCTGACGCTGGACGGTACGCTCTACGTCGAGCGCGACACCCCCGACCCCGTCACGCCCGACGCGTACTCCGTCGGCGTGTACGTCGTGGCCCCGGGTGGCGCCACGAACGGCGACGACGACGAGCTCACCGCGATCGGCTGGGAGGACGCCCCCGACGGCACCGGCCTCGCCGGCTGGGACGTGCGCCAGCCGCAGTCCAAGGGCAGCTCGAACCGGACCGCCGAGGGCCACCACGACCTCATCGCCCGCGACAGCGCCGGCGCGCTGTGGGCCTACCGCAACACCGGCTGGGAGCTCACCGGCCGGGCACAGATCGGCTCCGGCTGGGGCATCTACAACACCGTCGTCGCCCTCGGTGACCTGACCGGCGACGACCAGGCAGACCTCGTCGCCCGCGACTCGGCCGGGACCCTGTGGCTCTACCGCGGACGTCCCGGCGGTGGCGGCTTCCTCGCCCGCACGCAGTTCGGCACCGGGTGGGGCAGCTACACGATCGTCGGCCCCGGCGACTGGAACGGTGACGACCGCGCCGACATCGTGGCCCGCGACGGCAAGGGTGTCCTCTGGCTCTACGCCGGCACCGGCCGTGGCTCGCTCGCGCCGCGCGTCCAGATCGGCACGGGCTGGTCGGGCATCACGGCGATCGTCGCGAGCGGTGACGCCGACTTCGACGGCAAGACCGACCTCATCGCCCGCGACGGCCTCGGCAAGCTCTTCGTCTACCCCGGCAACGGCACGGGCGGCTTCCTCGCCCGTCGTCAGATCGGCACCGGCTGGGGTGGCTTCACCTCGCTCACGGTGACCGAGACGACCTACGGCCGCGCCCAGGTGTGGGCCCGCACGGCGACGGGCGACCTCGTCGGCTACGAGCTCTACGCCGACGGGACCTTCGTCCCCGGCGAGGTCTTCAGCGAGGGCGGCGGCTGGAAGACGATGCTGCTCACGGCCTGAGCGTCCCCTCGGTCGCAGCACACGGCATACGTCCTCGGACGCACGAAGGCCCGGCACCCCCTGACGGTGCCGGGCCTTCGCCCGTCGTGACGCTCGGTCAGCGGCGGTAGGAGACGACGACGCTCGGGCGCGGGAAGCCGTCGGTGTGCGGCCACGTGCTCGACGGGGTCTCGAAGGTCGCGCCGTCCGTCTCGCCGGGGTGCTGCACGGCGATGAAGACCGAGCGCTGGTCCTCGGAGACGAGCGGGCCGCACGTCTCGGCGCCGAACGGCACGGTGAGGAACTGCTCGACGCGGCCACGGTCGCGGCCGGCGACCGGCACCCGGAAGAGGCCGTCGTTGGAGCCGAGGACGTTGCCGTCCGTCGAGATCCAGAGGTTGCCGACGGCGTCGAAGGCGACGTTGTCGGGGCAGCTGATCGGGCTGACCTTCGACTTGTCGTAGCCGGCGAAGTACGTCTCCGGGGCCGCGGGGTCACCGCAGACGAGGAAGAGATCCCACGTGAACGTCGTTGCGGTGTGGTCGTTCCCGTGCTCGGTGAGCTCGAGGACGTAGCCGTTGCGGTTGCCCGACTTGCTCGTCAGCGGGGCGCCGAGGGCCGAGCGGACCATGCTCGACGCGAGCGGGTTGGTCTCGTCGGTCGGGTACTTCACGCCGCGGTCGGAGTTGTTGGTGAGGGCGGCGTAGATCTTGCCGTTGACGGGGTTGGGCTCGACGTCCTCGGGACGGTCCATCTTCGTCGGGCTGACCGTGTCGGCGGCGAGGCGGGTGTTGACGAGCACCTCGGCGACGCTCATGCCCGCGACGTAGGAGGTCGTGTCCGAGGTCAGCGCGACCCACGTGCCGGCACCGTCGAACTCGCCGTCGCCCGTGCCGTCGCCGACGAACTTCGCGACGTAGAGCGTGCCCTTCGTCAGGAGGGTCTTGTTGTGCGCGCGGACAGCCCGCGAGCCGCCCTTGCGGAAGCGGTCGGCCGAGACGAACTTGTAGAGGTAGTCGCCGCGCTCGTCGTCACCCATGTAGGCGACGGCGTGGCCGGAGTCGGAGATGGTGACGTTGGCGCCCTCGTGCTTGAAGCGGCCGAGCATCGTCTGCTTGACCGGCGTCGAGTCGGGCTCGAAGGGGTCGACCTCGACGACCCAGCCGAAGCGGTAGGCCTCGTGCGGGTGCTTGCTGAGGTCGAAGCGCTCGTCGACGGTCGACCAGCCGCGGTTCGTCACGGCCGCGGTCGCGAGGCCGTAGCGCTTGAACGAGGTCGCGTCGGCGGGGTCGACGGTGCCACTCGCGTCGAAGTAGCCGTTGAAGTTCTCCTCGCCGGACAGGACGGTGCCCCATGGCGTCGTGCCTCCGGCGCAGTTGCCGAACGTGCCGTGGACGCGGGTGCCGGTCGGGTCGGCGGCGGTGCGGAGCAGCTCATGGCCCGCAGCCGGGCCGTGGAAGGCGAACTCCGTGTGGACCGTGACGCGGCGGTTGTGGTGGGCGCGGCGGTGGTCCGAGCGGATCCACGAGCCAGTGGCCCGGCCGCGCTCGATGGTGACGACCGACATGCCGTGGGCGGCCATCGCGATCTTCTTGATGGTGGCGTCGTCGTACTCGCCCGTCGGGAACATGAGGTTCTCGTCGGTGTACTCGTGGTTCGTGACGAGCAGCGCGCGTCGGCCGTCGAGGGGCAGGACGCCGACGTAGTCGTTGTTGTAGCCGAACTGCCTGGCCTGGGCCTCGGGCGTCTGGGCGTGTGCGTCGAAGCGCGGCGCACCGGCCTCGACCGGGTCGCCCCAGCGGATGACGACGTTGTGGGTGAACTCGGGGGCGTTCGTCACGGCGTCGGCGCGGTTCGGCGCGACCGGCGTGAAGGCAGCGCGCCCGACGTCGCCGGAGGTGCGGCTGCGGCTGGCCGCGGTGCCGGCGCCGGTGCCCGCCGCCGCGGCGGGCGTGGCGCTCGCGAGGCCGCCGACGACGAGGGCTCCGGCGCCGATGGCGCCACCCTTGAGGAGGGACCGACGGGCGAGGGCGCTCTCGACGAGGTCGCGCATGGCGGGACCGGCCGACTCGTTGGGGACGGGCGCGTCACAGGCGTTGTTGCAGCGGTAGTGGCACGTCATGCGGCTGCGCGAGCCGTGCCGGGGTGTGGCGATCAGGGGGAGAAGCTTGGGGGTCACGCGGGTGCTCCTTCGGCGAGTGAGTCCGCCGCGCCCCTGGGGTCGGCGCGGCCGGGATCCGCCTGTGACGCTATGAGCGGTGGGGGAGCGGTCGGGTGCTGCTGCGGTGGCCATCCGGTGAACTCCGCGTGTCTGCTCAGGCCGTGCACGTATGCCGCCGGAAACCACTCGGGGCGGGTGGCGTGAGTGGGACGCTGGTGGCCATGCGGATGCTCTTCGCGTCGACTGCAGGGGCAGGCCACTTCGGCCCGATGGTCCCCGTGGCCCACGCCCTCGTGGCGGCGGGACACGAGGTGCGGGTCGCGGCACCGGAATCCTTCGCGGACCACGTGGCCCGGGCCGGCCTCGAGCACGTCCCGTTCGACGACGTGCCCCCGGAGGTCATGGGTGCCGTTTTCGCGCGGATCCCGTCGATGACGCCGGAGGAGGCCAACGCCACGGTCGTCCGGGAGGTCTTCGGCCGGCTCGACGCCCGAGCGGCCTATCCGCGGGTGCAGCAGGTCGTCGATGACTGGGCGCCGGACGTCATCCTCCGCGAGCCCTGCGAGTTCGGGTCGCTCGCGGCCGCCGAGCGGTCCGGTGTGCCACACGCGGAGGTGGCGATCGGGGTCGGCCGGGTTCGCGCCTGGGCGGGGGAGTACCTCGTGGAGCCGCTGCTCGAGCTCGACGAGATGGCCGGACTCGCGTCCGGCACGTGCACTCGCGGGTCGACGACAGCGCCGGTGCTCAGCTCCGTCCCGGCGTCGCTCGAAGGCGACGCGGGGACATCGCCGAGCCAGGCCACGATCCGCTATCGCGCCCGACCGTTCGAGGCTCGTGAGGGCTCGCTCCCGGCGGCGTGGGGCGACGGCGACCAGCCGCTCGTCTACGTCACCTTCGGGTCGGTCACGGGCGGGCTCGATGACCTGAGCCCGGTCTTCCGTGGGTCGCTCGAGGCGCTTGCGGGCCTGCCCGTCCGGGTGCTGCTGACCACGGGCCACGCCGGCGACCCTGAGGCGCTCCGTCCGTGGCCTGACAACGCGCACGTCGAGCAGTGGTGGCCCCAGGACGAGATCATGCCGCTCGCGTCGGCGATGGTCGGACACGGCGGTTTCGGCACGACCATGACGGCAGTGGCCGCCGGGGTTCCGCAGGTCGTCCTGCCGCTCTTCGCGTCCGACCAGGAGATCAACGCGACGCGCGTCCACGAGGCGGGTGCCGGCATACGACTGGGCGGCCGGACACGGGCGACGGAGCACCTGGCCGAGGCTGTGACACGGGTCCTCGCGGACCCGACCATGCGAGCGGCGGCCAGAGGACTTGCTGACGAGATCGCCTCTCTGCCAGACATCTCGGAGGTCGTCGAAGTCGTCGAAGCGCTTGCCGTGGGCCGACCCAACGTGACGTGACGCCGCGATCGGCGTGACGGGTGGGGCACGTCCCGGCGTCAGGGGATGTGGCGCTCGGCATCGACCTCGTTGCGCATCTCGACGAGCGACTGCGCATGGTCGCGCAGGGCGACGTCCTCGTCGCTCACCGGCACCCACGGGCGCGCGGCGACGGCGTTGCCGTCGACGTCGAGCGGCACGAAGACGATGAGCGAGTGGGTCGTCAGGTCGAGGTCGCCGGTGGACGGGTCGCCCGAGCGGACGTGCACGCTGATGTGCATGCTCGACGTGCCCGTGAGCAGCAGCCGCGCCTCCACCTCGACGAGGTGGCCGATGCGGAGCGGCCGGTAGAAGCGGACCCCGCCGGCGTAGACCGCGACGTTGGACGCCGAGCCGGTCCACTGGGTGGCGAGCACGTGCGCGGCCTCGTCGATCCAGCGCATGACGATCCCGCCGTGCACCTTGCCTCCCCAGTTGACGTCGGTCGGGGCGGCGAGGAAACGCAGCACTGCGCGGGGTGCGGTGCCGGCGTCGCTGTAGGTCTGGGCGGACATCGCGGCGGCGATCTCGTTGCGCAGCCCGATCCGCGTGACCGCGCTCTCCTGCCACTCGCGGTCGTGCTCGTCCTCGGGGACGAGCTGGGGGACCGGGGTCGGCCGGCCGTGCTCGTCGACGGCGACGAAGACCATGATGCAGTCGGTCGTCGGCCGGAGGTCGCCGTCCTTGGGATTGCCGGCCGAGACCGTGACGAGGATGTGCATGCTCGTCGTGCCCGTGTGGATGACACGAGCCGTGGCCTCGACGAGGTCGCCGACCTCGACGGGCCGGGTGAAGCGCACGTTGCCGACGTATGCCGTGACGCTGTAGGTCCCGCTCCACCCCGCGGCTGCGGCGTAGCCCGCCTTGTCGATCCACTCGAGGACGCGTCCACCGCCGACCGTGCCGGAGTACCCGGCGTCGGTGGGCGCGGCGAGGAAACGGAGGGTGATCTCTCGGGCGCCGCGCGGCATGGGTCCTCCTGGGGGCCTGGGGTGTGGGTCACGAGAGTGGCAGAGAGGGAGCCGTCGTGGGTGGTGAGTCCGACGTCCGGCACGCCGGCGGGTCCAGTTGGGCCACCTGGACCGGTGTCGAGCGACCGTCGAGCACGAGATGGCCCCGGCCGGGCCGACGGGTCGTCCCGATCTCGAGGCGGACGCCGAGCACGTCGCCGTCACCGGAGGACGTCGCACCGAGGAGGATGCCGACGCCGTCGCGGGCCACTTCCGGCACGAGCCCGCGGAAGGCCCCGTTGGCGCGCGACAGGTCGGCGGCGACCACGACGACCCCGTCCGTGCCGTCGACGATCCGAGCCGCCTCGACGAGCGCGGCCTCGGCGGGGCTGCCGTCCACGAGCTCCGCGTCGTCGACGAGCAGACACAGGTCGGGGTCGTGGCGCCTCATCCGGATGAGGTCCGTGGAGTCGTGCTGGGCCAGCAGTGGGCACTCCTGGCCGGCCGCCCAGACGGACAGCATGGAGTGTCGCGGACTGACGACGCAGACGTGTCGTCCCTGCTGGAGCAGCTGCTCACCGATGGTCACCAGGGTCGTCGATCGACCGGACCGGTGGTGGCCGGCGACGAGGACGCGACGGTGGCCGGCACCGAGCGGCACCGCCAGAGGGACCGCGTCGTCACCCCCGACGCCGACCCACACGCCGTCGCGCGTCGGCGGCAGGTCCTCGAGCCGCACCCGCTCCGGCAGCGCCGTGAGGCGCCACGGGGCGCGGCTTGGCCTCTCGCCCGGGGTCGCGCGATGTGCTGCCGCGGTGCGCTCGACGGCGTCCGCGACGGCGGAGGGGCCGGGGCCGGGCGTGGCCAGCTGCACCTCGCGTCCGGTGCGGAGGTCGACCGCCCGTCCCGGCGGCCTTGCCGTGGCCGCGAGCTCGGGGGAGACGCCCGCGAGGGTGAGGTCCAGCGGGTCGGGCAGGTGCAGGGCCAGCCGGTGGTCGAGAAGCCCGGGCAGCCTGCCGGAGAGGATCGCCCGGCCACCCGTCACGGCGAACCTCACGCCCGCGCCGGGCCCGTCACGGAGCAGGCGGTGCAGCTCGTCCACGGGTGCGCCGTGGTCGAGTCGCGACAAGGACTCCTCGAGCGACTCCCAGCCGTCGACGAGCACCACTGTGCGGGGCGGTCCGGGCTCGTCCCCCTCGACGAGGTGCAGGAGACGGCGGACGAGGCGTCGGGTGCGGGTCGGGTCGCCACCGTCGGTCACCGCCCCGACGTGGGGAAGCGACCCGAGGGCGGAGCACGGTCCGGCGACGCCTTGGAGCACATGCACGTGCAGATCGTCGGGTGAGGCGCTCGCGGCGAGGCCGAGGGCGAGCGTGAGCAGGGCGGTGGAGCGACCCGACCGTGGACCGCCGGCGATCCCGAGGTGCCCATGGTCGCTCGCACACCACCGGAAGGTGTCACGTCGCTGCTCGTCGGGCACGTCGACCATGCCCATCGGCACGTCGAGTGCCTCCGTCGAGCCCGAGCAGTGCCCGCCGTCGGCGGCCTCGTCACGCCCGGTCGGCTCGGCCCGGGTCAGCTCGGTCCGGGTCAGCTCGGTCGGGGTCAGCTCTGTCGGGAGCGGCGGCAGCCAGGGCGGGGGCTGGGTCCGGACGCCGGAGCGGTGAGCGGCGGCGCGCGCCGCGTCCACGACGGCGAGGAGCTCGCTCGGTGGGCGTGGCTCGTCCGCGGCGTCCGCGGGCGCCTCGACCGCGGACAGCAGGTCGCGCACGACCACACGGACGCGGTCCGTGGTCTCGCGGCCGTCGGCCAGGGGATGCCCGAGGTAGGCGGTCTGCACCGTGGTGAGGCTCCGGTCGCCCGAGCGCACGCAGGCCCGTCCGGGCGCTCGCGGGTCGAGCGACGCGGCGTCGGCGGCGTCCACCACGTCCTCGCTGTCGGCGCGGTCACGGACCCGCAGGGCGATGCGGAGGGCCACGTTGGCACGCATGTCGGCGGAGACGATGCCGGCCGGGCGCTGGGTCGCCAGCACGAGGTGGAGCCCGAGCGACCGGCCGAGGGCCGCGACGCGCACCAGGCCGGCGACGAACTCCGGGAACTCGTCCGCGAGGGCCTTGAACTCATCGACGACGATGACGAGCCGGGACAGCGGTGGGAGCTCACGGCATACGCCCGCGGTGCGCCGGTAGTCGTCGAGGTCGCGCGCGGACGCCTGTGAGAGCAGCCGCTCGCGGCGCTTCATCTCGGCATCGAGCGAGGTCAGCGCTCGTGCGGTGAGGTGCGCGTCGAGGTCGGTGACGAGGCCGACCGTGTGCGGTAGTCGCGCGCAGTCGCTGAAGGCCGAGCCGCCCTTGTAGTCCACGAGCAGCAGGCCCAGCTCGTCCGGCCGGTTGCTGACGGCGAGGCCGGTCACCAGGGTCTGGAGCAGCTCCGACTTGCCGGAGCCGGTGGTTCCGCCGACGAGCACGTGTGGACCGTCCGTCGCCAGGTCGATCGCGAGGTCGCCATCGGTGCTCCGGCCCAGAAGCGCCACGGGTCGACCCGTGCTCCGCGACCAAGACCGCGCCAGACCGTCGGCGGTCGTGGGGTCGATGCCCACGCCCCGGTGCAGCTCGACGAACGAGACGGTGCGCGGCAGGGCTGCAGACCCGGCCTCCGGTGTGGCGTCGACGCATGGCGACAGGGAGCGGCTGACGTCCTCGAGCCAGCCGTCGGCGGGTAGGTCCGGGACCACTCCCGTGAGCGTCTGTCCGTCCTCGCGCACCGTGGCCGAGGCTGCCGCGTCGGCGAGCTCGACCGTGGCACGGGTCTCGGCCGGGAGCGAGGCGACGTCGCGGTCGATGCAGACGAAGGTGAGCCCGGCCCGGGGCCCGGCCCGCAGCAGGTCTGCGACCCCGGGACGGGCACGCAGCCCGCTGGCTCCGTCGAGGAGCACGACGAGGTCAGGGGAGGGACGGTGCGTGCCCGTCCAACGACCGTCGTCCGCCGCGAGGCGGCTGTCGACGAGCTCGCGGAGCGCGGACACGTGTCGTGCCACGTCGGTCGCGGCGCCGGCGAGACGCGCCCCCGAGCCGTCCTCGTCCCGGAGGTGGGGGAGGTGCGCAGCCCACTCCCAGTCGAGCGCGCGCTGGTGCGTGTCGGCGAGGACGTGCACCTGGACGCTGCGCGGCGTGTGCCAGGTCGCCACCTGCAGGAGCAGGCTGCCGACGAGCGACACCGTGTGCTCACGTGGGCCGGCGATCCCCACGACGCCGGACGTCCCGAGACTGAGCAGGGCAGGCAGTCCGTCCACGAGCGGGATGCCCTCGGGCGCCGGACCGGACACGTCGACCGCGGCCGGTTGCGTCGCCGTGCCGAGCCGGAGCACCAGGTGGTCGTCGTCCGACGGGCGGCGCTCCCACAGGCGGGTGCCGCGCCGCCGCACGACGGCCTGGAGGTGGCCGAGGTCGGGATGGTGCTCGCGTCGTCGCTCGGCGTCCGCCGCGGCAGCCTCGGCGAGGTGATCGCGGGCCCGGGCGAGCAGCACGGCGTGGTCCCGGACCTGCCTGCGGTACGACACCCGACCGGCGCGCCGGTCGCCCCACCACTGGCCGAGGAGCAGGAGCGGTGACATGAGGGCGAAGAGGAGGAGGGCCGGTGAGGAGAGCGCGACGGCGAGGACAGCCGACAGGGCCACGGGAGCCAGTGAGGTGAGCAGCGGCATCCGGTGTCGTTCCGGGCGCGACGGGGCCTCGGGGAAGATCACCGACGGCGGCGTGCCCGGGTCGCGGAAGCGTGGCTGGCGGTGGATCCGGACCTCACCGTCCACGATGTCGTGGTGCCCGCTGCGGACGTCCACGCTGCCGAGGACGAGCGTCGTCGACCCCACGGTCAACAGCCGGCCGGGCTCCAGCCGCGCACCCTTGCTCGGCAACAAGACCCCGTCGATGCGCGAACCGTTGGTCGGGTGGTGGTCCGTGACGCTGATGTGGTCGGGGGCCACGGTGACGACCGCGTGCACGCGCGAGGCGCCAGGGTCGTCGAGGCGGACGTCCGCGGACGCGGCCCGGCCGATGACGTGCTCACCGCGGCCGAGAGACACGACTCTTCCCGCCCCGACCCCACCGGCCAGGCGCAGCTCCACGGCGCCGCGACCCGGCGCGGCCTCCACGGGGTCGCCCGGCCGGGCGATGGTCAGCAGGGCCCCCCGCAGGAGCGGCGGTGACCCGACCACGGCATCGTCGGTGACGACGCGGCCGCCGACGCTGAAGCCGCAGCCCGGGACACCGGCGACGGCGGTGAGCTCGGGACGGACCGCGCCGAACGTCGTGCCCGACGGGGCCTCGACCGTGACGTGTCGCGGCGGCACGCCGACCTGACGGGGGGCGACGACGGTCATGGTCAGGCGCACCGGCTCCTCCTTCTCGTGGGGCCCCCATGAGACCGCCGGCCAGCCGGCCGCCCACCGTCGCGTGCACAGCTGTGGACGACGACGGCGGGGCTGTCCCGGCACCCGCTACGGTGCCCGGCCCCCGCGCGAGCCCACGGCACGCCTGTGGAGGAGGACGACGCGTTTGCGCGCATTTGACCTAGCTTGGACGCGCCAGATCACGACAGTCCGGGCAGGATGTCGGGCGTAGCAACTCACAGGGTTCAGGGGAACGCATGTCCACACAGGAAGCGGTGCGCCACGTCGAGGGCGAGGTCCGTGAGCTGATCCGTCGCTCGGGTCTCGATCCCGCCAGCGACGCCAAGGCCGTCCGCCGCCTCGTCCAGGACGCCGTCCAGGACTACGACGAGCGCTCCCTCCACGGGGGGCTGCCGTCGCTCGGCGACCAGCGCCTGGCGGTCCACTCCATCCTCGCGGTCGTCGCCGGCTACGGTCCGCTCCAGCAGTACTTCGACGACCCCACGGTCGAGGAGATCTGGATCAACGAGCCCTCGCGGGTGTTCGTGGCCCGCGGCGGTATCGCCGAGCTGACCCCGACGATCCTCACGGCGGACGACGTGCGCGACCTCGTCGAGCGCATGCTCAAGAGCAGCGGCCGTCGCGTCGACCTCAGCAGCCCGTTCGTCGACGCGACGCTCACCGACGGCTCGCGGCTGCACGTCGTCATCCCCGACATCAGCCGGGCCCACTGGCAGGTCAACATCCGCAAGTTCGTCGTCAAGGCAGACCACCTCGACGACCTCGTCCGGCTCGGCACGATGCCACGACAGGCGGCCACCTTCCTCGAGGCCGCGGTCGCGAGCGGCCTCAACGTGCTCGTGGCCGGAGGCACCCAGGCGGGCAAGACGACCCTCCTCAACTGCCTCGCCGCTGCCATCCCGCCGCGTGAGCGCATCGTCACGTGCGAGGAGGTCTTCGAGCTGAAGATCCCGCAGCGTGACGTGGCCGCCATGCAGTGCCGTCAGCCCAGTCTCGAGGGCACCGGGGAGGTCCCGCTACGCCGCCTCGTCAAGGAGGCGCTGCGGATGCGTCCGTCGCGGATCATCGTCGGCGAGGTCAGGCAGGAGGAGAGCCTCGACCTGCTCATCGCCCTGAACAGCGGCGTGCCCGGCATGTGCACCGTGCACGCCAACAGCGCTCGCGAGGCCGTCACGAAGATGTGCACGCTGCCTCTCCTCGCCGGTGAGAACGTGTCGAGCCGGTTCGTCGTGCCGACGGTGGCGGCCGCGGTCGACGTCGTCGTCCACGTGGCCCTCGAGCGTGACGGCGTCCGGCGGGTCCGCGAGATCGTCGCCGTCCCGGGACGGGCCGAGGGCGACGTCATCGAGATCGCCGACCTCTTCGTCACGCGTGACGGTGCTCTGAGACGCGCCGACGGGTTCCCACCCCACCGAGAGGCCTTCGAGCGGGCCGGGTACGACGTGGCGGCCCTTCTCGGGCAGGCGAGCTCATGATCTCGCCGTTGGTCGTCGGCCTGGTGCTCGGCGTCGGCGTCTTCTTCGTCTACTGGTCGTTCTGGCCGCAGGAGCCCGCGCGCGCGAAGACCGGCAAGGGCGGTTTCACGGTCGAGCTGCGTGACCACCTCACCCAGGCCGGCTACTCCTCGGTCACACCCGGCAACGTCGTCGTCGGATCGGTCGTCCTCTTCGTCATCGCGTTCGTCATGGTCCTCGCCCTGACACGGGTCGTGCCGATCTCGCTGTGCTTCGCCCTCATGGCCGGCGCGATCCCGCTGTCGCTCGTGCGGATGCGGGCGCGCAAGCGCCGCAACAAGCTCCGTGACCTGTGGCCCGACGTCGTCGACAACATCACGTCGGGTGTGCGAGCGGGACTGGCGTTGCCCGAGGCGCTCTCTCAGCTCGCCGTCCGCGGTCCGGCCGAGCTGCGTCCCGCCTTCGCCGCGTTCGCGGAGGACTACCGGACGACGGGTCGGTTCCATGACTGCCTCGACCGTCTCAAGGACCGGCTCAGCGACCCGGTCGGTGACCGGATCGTCGAGTCGCTCCGGATCGCCCGCGAGGTGGGTGGCAGCGACCTCGGGAAGCTGCTGCGCACGCTCTCGTCGTTCCTGCGGGAGGACGCCCGCACCCGCTCCGAGCTCGAGACCCGGCAGAGCTGGACGGTCAACGCGGCCCGCCTCGCGGCTTTCGCGCCCTGGGTCATCCTCGGTCTGCTCGCCCTCAACGGCAGCTCGCTCGCGGCCTACTCGTCGCCCACCGGCTGGGCCGTCCTCGCGGTCGGCGCCGGCCTCTGCGTCGTGGCCTACCGGGTCATGGTCTGGATCGGTCGGCTTCCCGAGGAAGAGCGGGTCCTGCGGTGAACGGGTTGACGGGTCGACTCGGCGAGCTCCTCGGCGAGGGGTGGTCGTGGGCGGGCGCGACGGCCGGTGTGCTCGTCGTCGCGGGTCTCGCACTCGTCATCGCCGGTCTGCCGGCGAGCCGTCGCCCGACTCTCGACGACCGCCTGGAGCCCTACCTGCGTGACACCCCGCGCCCGTCGACGTTGCTCGCCCGGCCGGCTCCTCCTCGTGGGCCGTTCGGCTTCGGCGAGCTGCTCGCCCCCTACGTGGCCCGGCTGGGGTCCGGGGTCGGCTCGCTCGTCGGTGGTGCCCCCTCCGTGGTCCGTCGTCAGCTGCGGGCCGGCCAGGCCGCGGACGTCGACCGCTTCCGCGCCGAGCAGGTCATGTTCGGGGCGATCGGGGCACTCGGTGGGCTCGTCTTCACCGCCGTCGTCGCCGTCGCGCAACGACGTTTCCCGGTGCCGGTCCTCGTGTCGATGGTGCTCGTCGGCGTGCTCGGCGGCATCGCCGGGCGCGACTACCTCCTCAGCCGTGCCGCGGTCCGGCGCGAGGCTCGCATGCTCACCGAGTTCCCCACCGTCGCCGAGCTGCTCGCACTGGCGGTCAGCGCAGGAGAAGGAGCCGTCGGCGCGCTCGAACGCGTCTGCCGTCTCTCCCGCGGAGAGCTGTCCGACGAGCTGCGCCGGTGCCTGGCCGACGCACGCGCGGGGGCCAACCTGCCCACGGCGCTCCAAGGCCTCGCCGACCGCACCGGGCTGATGAGCCTGACCCGCTTCGTCGACGGCATCGTCGTCGCGGTCGAGCGCGGAACGCCTCTTGCCGACGTGCTCCGGGCCCAGGCGCAGGACGTCCGCGAGGACGGGCGACGCACGCTCATGGAGGAGGGCGGGAAGAAGGAGATCTACATGATGGTCCCGATCGTCTTCCTCACGCTGCCGGTGACGGTGCTCTTCGCGCTCTACCCAGGACTCAGCTTCCTCCACCTCAAGCTCTGACACCCGGGCCACCGAGTGTCCTCACCGCAATCCGGCACGAATCCGACACAGGGAGAAAGAGAATGAACCGCATCATCACGGCCCACACCCGAGTCTTGGCAGCCGTCGCGACCGTCGTGTCGCGTCGGATCGCCGGCCCTCGTGACCGCGGCGACGTCCCCGGCTGGGTCCTCATCACGATCATGACCGCCGGTCTCGTCACCGCGCTCTGGGCCCTCGCCGGCCCCCAGCTGGGGCAGCTCTTCAGCGACGCCATCTCGGACGTCAAGGGCCCGTGAGGCTCGTCGGCCCGGCCGTGCCGAGCCCCGGGTCGGTCCTGGCTCGTCTGGAGCGCCGCTCGACGACGGCCGCGGACCGCGAGCGCGGCTCCGCCATCGCGGAGTTCGTGATGGTGGCGGCGCTCCTGCTGTTCGTGGCGCTCGGGGTCTTCCAGCTCGGTCTGGCGCTCTACGTGCGCAACACGCTCATCTCGGCTGCGTCCGAGGGCGCCCGCTACGGCGCTCGAGCCGATGCGCAGCCCGGTGACGGCATCGCGCGCACCGAGGCGCTGATCACCTCGGCGCTGAGCTCGACGTTCGCCCAGGACGTGAGCGCCACCCGCTCCGTGACCGCCTCGGGAGTGCGCGTGGTCGAGGTCCGCGTGACGGCACCTCTGCCCGTGATCGGTCCGGTCGGGCCGGCGGGTGCGCTCACGGTGTCCGGCCGCGCCTTCAGCGAGGAGCAGGTCACGGCCGGAGCGAGTCGATGATCCGGCCGCAGGACGTCGTTACCAGGGCCGCCGGCCGAGCCGTGACCCGGACCGACGGCGAGGCCGGCCGCGCCA
The DNA here is from genome assembly GCF_964254175.1 of Terrabacter sp. LjRoot27. NCBI lineage: Bacteria > Bacillati > Actinomycetota > Actinomycetes > Micrococcales > Intrasporangiaceae > Terrabacter > Terrabacter sp. LjRoot27. The sequence continues at coordinate 3,046,610 of NZ_CAXUSS020000001.1, read as the reverse complement.
TCCTCGAGTTCATCTTCCTCGGCATCCTGCTCCTGCTGCCGCTGACCTACCTCGTGCTCACGGCGGCCCGCCTGCAGGCTGCGTCGTTCTCGGCGTCGCTGGCAGGCCGGGAGGCCGGCCGGGCCTTCGTCACGGCGCCGTCCGACGACGACGGCTACGCCCGGGCCCGCGCAGCGGCCCAGCTCGCCTTCGCCGACTTCTCCTTCGAGGACGGCGCGGCCGTCTCGGTGATGTGCGACGGCTCCCCGTGCCTGCGCCCCGACGGAACGGTCACCTCCACCGCGTCCATCGAGGTCCAGCTCCCGCTCGTACCGGACTTCATCGCGGCCCACGTCCCGGCCTCCGTCACCATCACGTCGACGCACGTCGCCTCGGTCGACCGGTTCGTGGCGCGATGACGAGCACGTATGCCGTCCGCCTCCGGCGCGTCCACCGTCGGCTCCGCTCCCGGTCGGCTCACCGTCGAGCGGGCGACGACGGCCAGATCGGCGTGCTCGCCCTCGGCCTTTTCGTGCTCGCGGCACTCCTGGTCCTGGGGGCCGTCGACGTCACGGCGGCCCAGCTCGCGCGGATGCGCCTGCTCGACGCTGCCGACTCCGCGGCACTCGACGCCGCTGACGCCCTCGACGAGCGCGCTGCCTACGAGGGTGGCGTCCTCGACCAGCTCGCCCTCACCGACGAGTCCGTGGCCGACGCGGCTGCCGCGCACCTGGCACGCACGCCGCTGCCGTCGGGCATCACGTCCTGGTCGGTGGTCCCCGACACCGGAACGAGTGACGGTGCGACCGCCGTCGTCACGATCCAGGGCACGGCGACCCTGCCGATGAGCGGTTGGGTCCTCGAGTCGCTCGGGGGCAGCGTCACCATCACCGTGACGTCGCGGGCCCGCGCTCCGCTCGGGTGACGTGAGTCTGACGACGTCCGTCGCACTCCGGCCCGCGGACGGCCCGCGCAGCAACGACGCAAAAACCCCAAAACGCTCACGCGACAGGTGGATCCGCACTAGCGTCCGCTGACGACGCCCGCACCGCCCAGCACGTCGAAGGCCCGGCGGCGTGGCGCGTCGAGACAGGGAGTGATGGCGCCGCCCCTCGGGCGGCGCCATCCGCACGTGCCGCGGCCACGGGGCCGCGACGACAGACAGGGAAGCATGCGCACGTTCATCACCAAGGCCCTCGTGGCCACCGCGGGACTCGGCTTCGCCGTGGCCGCCCCCATCGCCGCCGCGAGCTCGGCCCAGGCCCTGCCGGCGATCATGATCTACAAGGTCCAGTACGACTCGCCCGGCTCCGACACCGGCAGCAACACGAGCCTCAACGCCGAGTACGTCGTCATCAAGAACACGACGCGCAGCAACCGCGTCCTCACCGGCTGGACCCTGCGCGACAAGACCGGCTACACCTACCGGTTCCCGACCTTCACCCTCAAGGCCGGCGCCACCGTGACGGTCCACACCGGCCGCGGGTCGGCGACGTCGACGCACCGCTACTACAACAAGACCTGGTACGTCTGGAACAACTCGGGCGACACGGCATACCTCAAGAACGCCTCGGGCACGACGGTCGACACGTGTGCATGGAGCGGCGGCGGCACCGCGAAGTACTGCTGAGCCAGCCCGCCCCGCCCGCCCGGCACGACCCGCCTCGCACGAGGACAGCGCACGACGAAGGCCCGCCCCCGCACCCCGGGGGGCGGGCCTTCGTCGTGCCCGCGGAACTGGGAGTTGTCCCAGCAACCCGCCAGTAAAGGTCAAGAGATCGTCAAAAAGGTCTCATTACGCCACGAAGTCGATAATTTGGACAAACAGCGCCAATCCCCTCGAGACCACCTACCCCACGGGTGGTCTCGGCGTCTGTCCGAACACACCGCATGGAGCCCCATCAGTCCTGAGCCCCCAGCACATCCCCCACAGCAGGAGAAGGCACATGAAGCGGATCATCTTCGTCGTCCTCGCAGCCATCGGTCTCGCCGTCGGCGCGGCCGCGCCCTCGCAGGCCGCCAAGCCCAGCCCGACCGTCAACCCGGCCTACTGGGGCCACTGGAGCAGCCCGGCCCTCGTCTACGACGCGACCGGCACCAACACGAGGTTCAAGGTCGCCGAGGCCGTCACGGAGTGGCGCAAGTCCGGCTGGAACGTCAGCATGACGACCGACGCCACCAGGGCCAACATCAAGGTGCTCCCGGAGCAGCCGCTGAGCGGCGCGATCGGCGAGGCCTCGCTCGTCACGAGCGGCGCCGTCATCACCGGCTGCACGGTCAAGCTCGGCCCGGCCTTCGCCAACGAGGTCTACTCCGAGCACATGGCCATCCACGAGCTCGGCCACTGCGGCGGCCTGCCGCACTCGTCGAACCTCAAGAGCGTCATGTACGCGGCGACGAGCTCCGGGACCGCCATGACGCGGCCCTCGGGCCAGGACATCCAGTGGATGGGCGGCAACTACTGATCGACCCGCACCACTGCTCGGGGGAGCTTGCACCGCAACCACATCGGGTCCACGGCGTATGTCGTGGGCCCGATGCGCGTCCCAGCAACCTCATCCGCGGGGTGGGTGGCGGCGCCGGAGCGGAGCCCGGCGTGCGCGACGCGGCTCGCTGCTGCCGTAGGCTGTTCCATCGTGGCTGTTGACTTCACGCAAGAGATCAAGGACCTGCGCGCGACGATGGACTCCGTGCGCGGGGTCACGAACCTCGACGAGCTCGCCCGGACCATCGACGAGCTCGAGCAGCAGGCCTCCGCCCCCGACCTGTGGGACGACCCCGACGCGGCCCAGCAGGTGACGAGCGCCCTGTCCCGCGCCAACTCCGAGCGCGACCGCATCCTCGGGATGGACGCCCGCATCGAGGATCTCGAGACCCTCGTCGAGATGGGCCAGGAGGAGAGCGACGCCGCCACCCTCGAGGAGGCCGAGCGCGACCTGGCCACGCTGAAGAAGGACGTCGGCGAGCTCGAGGTCCGCACCCTGCTTTCGGGGGAGTACGACGAGCGTGAGGCCGTCGTCACGATCCGCGCCGGCGCGGGTGGCGTCGACGCCGCCGACTTCGCCGAGATGCTCATGCGGATGTACCTCCGCTGGGCCGAGCGCCACGGCTACCCGACGAAGGTCATGGACACCTCGTACGCCGAGGAGGCCGGCCTCAAGTCCGCCACCTTCGAGGTCAACGTGCCGTACGCCTTCGGCCACCTCTCCGTCGAGGCCGGCACTCACCGCCTCGTCCGGATCAGCCCGTTCGACAACCAGGGCCGTCGCCAGACGAGCTTCGCCGCGGTCGAGGTCATCCCGCTCATCGAGAGCGACGACTCGGTCGAGATCCCCGAGAACGAGCTCAAGGTCGACGTCTTCCGCTCGAGCGGTCCCGGCGGCCAGAGCGTCAACACGACCGACTCGGCGGTGCGCATGACGCACATCCCGACCGGCATCGTCGTCTCGATGCAGAACGAGAAGAGCCAGATCCAGAACCGCGCCGCCGCCCTGCGCGTGCTCCAGTCGCGTCTGCTCCTGCAGCGCAAGGCCGAGGAGGCCGCGGTCAAGAAGGAGATGGCGGGCGACGTCAAGGCGAGCTGGGGAGACCAGATGCGCTCCTACGTGCTCAACCCGTACCAGATGGTCAAGGACCTGCGCACCGAGTTCGAGACCGGCAACCCGAGCGCGGTCTTCGACGGCGACATCGACGGCTTCATCGAGGCCGGCATCCGGTGGCAGATCGGTGAGAACCGCCGCGAGGACTGACATCTCGGGCGATCTCGGCTTTCGGCGGGCGCGCCGGCCGCAGCCCTCGTAGGGTCGCGTCGTCGGCTCCACCCGACGGCTCCCGCTCGAGAGGTTCCACCCATGTCACCCCTCCACCGTCTCGTCATGACCCTCGCCGCGCTCGTCGCGGCCGCCGTCGTCGCCGTCGGGCTGGCTCCCGCGGCGTCGGCCGCCACCAGCAGCGCGTCCCAGCCGTGCAGCAGCGTCCGCCAGATCGGCGACCGGAAGGTCGTCTCCGACCTCGGGATGTCCGCCTTCACGGTCCGCCAGTACATCGGGTGGTGCAGCGACTCCCGCGGTTCGGCGTGGATGAACTTCGCGTCCGTCTACGTCTGGGACCAGTACCACGCGCGGGGCTTCGCCTACCGCTCGTACTCCGGGGTCGCCGTCCGCGGCGAGCCCGAGACCCGCGGCTTCACCTCGAGCGCCAACCGCCAGCAGCTGAGCTACTCGACGCCGGTGCGCACGACCTCGCTCTGCACGCAGGGCTGGGGCAAGCTCTACCGCGCCGGCTCGGAGTCGGCCCAGGGCCTCACGACGCTCGTCTGCTGAGCGTCCGGACGGGCGCAGCACGCCGCCACGCCGGGCCCAGCCGTTTTCCGGGGGTTTCGCCTGTCGGCCCGTAGCCTCGGAGCCGGCCCTGTGCACGCCGGCGTATGCCGTCACGTGCCTCCCGGCCCAGCCGCTGTCCCGCTGATGCCCAGCTGATGTCCAGTACGAGTCGAGGCCCGTCGCATGATCCTCTTCGAGAACGTCACGAAGACCTACCCGCGGACGACTCGTCCGGCCCTGGACGACGTCAGCCTCGAGATCCCGCGCGGCGAGTTCGCCTTCGTCGTCGGCACGTCCGGCTCCGGCAAGTCGACGATGATGCAGCTCGTCATGAAGGAGCAGGACGTCTCCCGCGGCCGCATCCTCGTCGCCGGGCGTGACCTCGACCGCCTGCCCGAGCGCAAGGTCCCGGCCCTGCGCCGCGAGATCGGCTGTGTCTTCCAGGACTTCCGCCTGCTGCCCAACAAGACGGTCTTCCAGAACGTCGCCTACGCCCTCCAGGTCCTCGGCAGCAGCCGCGCCCGCATCCGCCAGACGGTGCCCGAGACGCTCGAGCTGGTGGGCCTCGCCGGCATGGAGAAGCGCCTGCCCCACCAGCTCTCGGGTGGCGAGCAGCAGCGCGTCGCCATCGCCCGCGCCTTCGTCAACCGGCCGCCGATCCTCCTCGCCGACGAGCCCACCGGCAACCTCGACCCCGACACGAGCCTGGGCATCGTCCAGCTGCTCGACCGCATCAACCGCACCGGCACGACCGTCGTCATGGCCACCCACGACACCGTCACCGTCAACGCCATGCGCAAGCGCGTCATCCGCCTCGACCGTGGCGTGCTCGTCAGCGACATGGAGGCCGGCGACTACACGACCGGCTCCATCCCGCGCATCCGGCTCGACGAGGAGGCCGAGGCGCCGCGCCGCGCGGTCGAGCCCGAGGTGTCCGACGGCTACGACGACGGGGACCCCACGGCATACGACACGGACGACGAGCCGGACGGGCTGCCGCCCATCGGGCGCGACGCCGACGCGCCACGCAGCAAGGGCGGAATCTTCCGGCGGCACAAGGCCGTCCAGACGAGCGACCGCTGAGCGCGAGACGAAGCGAGACACGACATGCGATTCCAGTTCCTCCTCGGCGAGATCGGCAACGGCCTCCGACGCAACCTCTCTATGGCCGTCTCGGTCGTCATCGTCACGATGATCTCGATGTACCTCCTCGGCCTCGGCCTCATGGGCCAGCGGCAGGTCGACACCATGAAGGACTACTGGTACGACCGCGTCCAGGTCACGGTCATGCTCTGCGCCGAGAAGACCCGCTTCACCAACTGCGCGGGCGAGGCGACGACCGACGCCCAGCGCACGGCGATCAAGGCCGAGCTCGAGGCCCTCAAGCCGACGGTCAAGGAGGTCTACTACGAGTCGCGCGACGAGGCGTACGAGCGGTTCAAGCAGACCTACAAGAACTCGCCGCTCGCGCGGGCGGGGGAGTCCTACTTCGCCGACTCCTACCGGGTGAACCTCAACGACGCCGGCAAGTTCGACGTCGTCGCGAGCTCGATCAAGGGCATGCCCGGCGTGGCCGACGTCCAGGACCAGAAGAAGCTCCTCGAGAAGTTCTTCACCTTCATGAACACCGTGTCCTGGGCAGCGATCGCGCTGTCCTCGCTCATGGTGCTCGCCGCCGTCATGCTCATCTCGACGACCATCCGCCAGACCGCCTTCAGCCGCCGGCGCGAGACGGGCATCATGCGGCTGGTCGGTGCCTCGAACTTCACGATCCGCTTCCCCTTCGTCATGGAGACCGTCCTGTCGAGCGTGCTCGGGGCGGTCCTGGCGATGGGGATGCTCTGGGCGACGGTGCGCTACGGCGTCGTCGGCTTCCTGAGCCAGACCCTGACCGACACGGCGTTCATCGGGGTCGCGGACGTCTACTACGTCGCGCCGTTCGTCATCCTCGGCGTCATCGTGCTCTCGAGCCTGACGTCCTGGGTGACGCTGCGCCGCTACCTGCGCGTCTGACCCGGCCCGAACTGCAAGATTTCCCGAATTCGCCCCGGGGCGATCGGGCGCCGTCGCATGCTGTCCCGGGCCGGCATTCGGCCCTGATCATGACGAACTCTCCCCAACGCGAGTGACGTGTGGTACCAATGGAGCATATGTGGCTCATGAGGCGTTCTGAGACGAGCGGACCCGCGACCCGACTGACGGCCGCAGGGCTCGTCATCGCGTGCTCCGTCTCCCTGGGTTCGGCGCTCGTCGCCCGTGCCGACTCGGTGTCGGACCAGAAGAAGCGCAACGACCAGAAGATCGCGTCGCTCGGCCAGCAGCTCGAGGGCACGAACGCCGCGCTCGCGCGCGCCTACGTCAACCTCCAGCGCACCAACGCCGCGCTCCCGATCGCCCAGCAGCGGGTCGCCTCGGCCCAGGCGGCCCAGATGCGCGCCCAGGCCGCCCAGGTCGCGGCCGAGGCCACCGAGGCCAGGGCGATCGCCGCCGAGGCCAAGGCCCGCGCGCACAACGAGGCCGTGGCCCAGAAGCTCGCCGTGGCCCAGGCCAACGAGCAGCGCGCCAAGGAGCAGCTCGCCAAGAGCGGGGCCGACCTCGTCAGCAGCCAGGACGCCCTCGACTCGTATGCCGCCGAGGTCTTCCAGGGGTCCGGCCAGGAGTCCCAGCTCGGGATGGTCTTCGGCTCCACCTCGCCGGAGGACTTCGCCAACCGGCTCGTCATGGCCGACACCGCGAGCGCGGTCGCCAGCGACACCATCGACAAGCTCGCCGCGATGACGGCCGACAACACCTCGACCCGCTCCTACCTCACGTCGGTGCGGGGCGAGATCGCCGAGCTCAAGCGCCAGGCCGAGGCCGCGCTGCGTGGCGCCGAGGCTGCGGCCGCGGCAGCCACCCAGGCCAAGAACCAGGCGATCATCGCCAAGAACAACGCCGTCACCGCAACGCAGAACGCCGCCGCCGCCAAGACCCAGCTCGACCAGCTGAAGTCGAAGCAGTCGGCCTACACCGCCGACCTCGCCGTGCAGAAGAAGAGCGAGGCCGCCGACCTCGCCGCCGCCCGCGCAGAGTCGTCCCGCCTGCAGGCCATCCTCGTCGAGCGGGCCCGCCAGGCCCGGATCGCGGAGCAGAAGCGCCAGGCCAAGCTGCGCGCCGAGCGCGCCGCCAAGATCCGCGCCGAGCGGGCCAAGGCCGCGGCCGCCAAGAAGCGCGGCCAGGTCTACATCCCCAAGACCCCGCCGCCGGTGCAGAGCGACCCGACGCCCTCGAACTACCTCAGCTACCCGGCCATCGGCCCGACGACGTCCGGCTTCGGCATGCGGTGGCACCCCGTGCTCCAGAAGTGGATGCTCCACGACGGTCTCGACTGGGGCATCGCCTGCGGCACCCCGGTGTATGCCGCGGCGCCCGGCGAGGTCATCCGCGCCGGCTGGCGCGCGAGCGGCTGGGGCAACCAGGTCCTCATCGACCACGGCATCCACCGGGGCGTCGACCTCGTCACGAGCTACAACCACCTGTCGAGCATCGTGAAGTTCGGCGGCAGCGTGAGGCGTGGCCAGCTCATCGGCTACTCCGGCACGACCGGCTACTCGACGGGCTGCCACCTGCACTTCGGCACCTACGAGGACGGGACGCCGGTCAACCCGCGCAAGTGGCTCTGAGCCGGCACGCGGACAAAACCGACTCTGAGCCGAGGGTCCCTTCGGGGTAGCGTTGGTGCGCTGACCACACACCCAGTAGGCGGAAGGACGGTCCGGTGCCCAAGGAGAAGGGGCGGTCGCTCATCGCGAGCAACCGCAAGGCCCGACACGACTACCTCATCGACGACACCTTCGAGGCGGGCATCGTCCTCTCCGGCACCGAGGTCAAGGCGCTGCGGATGGGGCGCGCGTCGCTCGTCGACGGCTTCGCCATGTTCACCGGCGACGAGCTCTACCTCGAGAACGTCCACATCCCCGAGTACCTCAACGGCACGTGGAACAACCACGCGCCGCGCCGCAAGCGCAAGCTGCTCCTGCACCGCGCAGAGCTGACGAAGATCGCGCACAAGACCCGTGAGAGCGGGCGCACCATCGTGCCGCTGGCCCTCTACTTCAAGGACGGCCGCGCCAAGGTGGAGATCGCGATCGCGACCGGCAAGAAGGAGTACGACAAGCGCCATGCGCTGCGCGAGCGCCAGGACAACCGCGAGGCCGACCGGGCGATGAGCGCGGCCAACCGCCGGCGCTGACCCTCCGACCGGAACCACGGGCCCCGATCCCGCGTCCGGTGTCAGGATGCAGGGACCAACGACGTGGAGGGACCCCGATGGCTGGACCGACCGGATCGACCCGATCGAGCGTGACCCGCGCCCGGCGCGTCGGCGTGCTGGCACTGCTCCTGGCGGCCGCACTGTTCCTGCTCGCCCCGGCGTCCGGCGCACAGGCCGCCGCCGACGAGGGCATGGACTCCTTCGCCGCGGTCTACGACCTGCAGCCCGACGGCAGCATGAAGGTCACCGAGACGATCACCTGGCGCTTCCCGAGCGGTGAGGAGCGGCACGGGATCTTCCGCGACATCGTCGTCCGGATGGGGTGGAACGGCGAGGAGAACCGCTACCGCTACTACGACCTCACCGACGTCGCCGTGTCGAGCCCGAGCGGCGCACCGGACGCCTTCCGCGTCAGCGACAACGGTGCCGCCAAGGAGATCCGGATCGGCTCGGCCGACGAGCTCACGAGCGGCACGCAGGTCTACACCGTCAGCTACACCCTGCACGACGTGCTCAACCCGATCACCGCCGACGGCAAGCCCGCCCCCGACTCGAGCCAGGCCGCCACCGTCGAGCTCTACTACAACGTCTTCGGGACCAACGAGATGACCGCCCGGGACCGGGTGTCGATCACCGTCAAGGCGCCGGCGACCCCGAGCCAGGTGGCCTGCTACCAGGGTGTCAACCGGTCCGACACGCCCTGCCAGGCGACGGCCGGCGACCCGGCCCGCTTCTCCGCGAGCGGTCTGACCGCAGGCGAGGCCATGTCGGTGCTCGCCTCCTACCCCGCCTCGGCGTTCGACAACGTGCGCGCCGACGTGCGCGAGGGCGACTCCGGCTCGACGATCGGCTCCGACGCGGCACCGGCCGCCAACGCCGCCGCCTGGGTGGGCGGCGTGGGAGCCCCCGTCCTCGCGCTGGCCGTCATGGGGACCCTCGTGTGGACCCGCGGCCGCGACGAGCGCTACGCCGACCTCACGCCGGGCCTCTCGCCCGCCTACGGCACCGGCGCCACGGGCGACGGGACCCCGAGTGCCACCACCATGCGCGGCGGGTCGTCCACCGTCGCGGTCCAGTTCCAGCCGCCGAAGGGCGTGCAGCCGGGCATGGTCGGCACCATCATCGACGAGACCGCCAACCCCATCGACGTCTCGGCCACGGTCATCGACCTCGCGGTGCGCGGCTTCATCCGCATCGAGGAGAGCGGCGGCGGGGGAGTGTTCACCCGCACGGACTGGACGCTGACCCGGCTCGCGCCACCCCCGGACGAGCGGCTGCTGCCCTACGAGCGCCAGCTGCTCGACGGCATCTTCGCCAGCCGAGGCGACGTCGTGCGCCTCTCGGAGCTGAAGAACACCTTCGCGAGCACCCTCAAGCGCATCCAGGCCGGGATGTACGAGGAGGTCGTGACGCGTGGCTGGTTCCGGTCCTCACCCCAGACCCAGCGCAGCGCGTGGCAGGGTCTCGGGCTCGTCATCGCCGTGCTCGGCGGCCTCATGCTCTTCTACGGCCGCCCCGCGATCAGGGCGATCCTCGGCGGCAGCTTCGGTGGCGGGGTCGCCCTCGGCATCGGCCTCGTCGTCGCGGGCCTCATCGTCTGGATCCTCGGCGGGCGGATGGCCGCCAAGACCGCCGAGGGCTCGGCGGTGCTCGCCCAGTCCCTCGGCTTCAAGGAGTACCTCACGACCGCCGAGGCCGGGCAGATCGAGTTCGAGGAGGCGTCCAACATCTTCAGCCGGTACCTCCCGTATGCCGTCGTCTTCGGTGTCGCGGACCGCTGGGCCAGCACGTTCGCCGACGTCGCGAGGGCGGCCGAGGCCGCGAACCGTCCGCTCGTGATGCCGACGTGGTACGTCTGGAGCGGCAACGCGTTCCCCGACTTCACGAGCATCGCCGACGGCGTCGACTCCTTCTCGACGACGTCGACGGGCACCTTCACCTCGACGCCGGGATCGTCCGGCTCGTCCGGGTTCTCAGGCGGAGGCGGCTTCTCCGGTGGTGGTGGCGGCGGTTCGTCGTCCGGCTCGTGGTAGGTCAGCGGCGACGACGGGGCCGGCGGTCTCCCGCCGGCCCCGTCGAGCTCCGCCGTCTCAGCAGGTGATGCTGAGGGTGAAGCGGATGTTGGTCGGAGTGCCCGAGACCGCGTACGTGTAGATCGTCACCGTGTTCCCGGAGGGGACCGCGCTGGCGATGTAGCCGCCGGACCCGTCGGGGTCCGCGTGGGCGGCACACGTGCTGACGTTCCGGGCGGTGGTGACCTGGTAGGTGCCCGTGGCGATGCGGGCGCTGTTGGTCAGCAGGGGCGTGCCGGAGGTGAGCGTGCCGTCGAGCTCGACGTGGCCCTGGATCTGGGGCGTGTAGTAGCCGTTGACGTCGATGGCCAGGTGCGCCGGTCCGAGGGTGTTCTTGATCGTGAGGGACTGCTGCACGGATAGGTGACATCTGATCTGCGTCGATGTGTGTCGGCGCTGGAAGGATGTGCACCATGCCCAAGGCGTTTCCCAACGAGTTCCGCGAGGACGTGATCCGGGTCTTCAAGGAGTCGGATGCCTCCGTGGCCCAGGTCGCGAAGGACTTCGGCATCTCGCCGTCGTGCCTGAAGCGGTGGCTGACGATCGATGAACGACGCTCGGCCAGCGCTGCGAGCCCGGCCCGGACCTCCAATGAGTCCGAGGCGCTTCGGGAGGCGAACAAGCGGATCAAGCTTCTCGAGCAGGAGAACGAGGTCCTGCGCCGCGCGGCCGCCTATCTCTCGCAGGCGCACCTGCCGGGAAAATGATGTACCCGCTCGTCCGCGAGCTCGCCGGCGACGGGATCCCCGTCACGGTGACGTGCCGGGTGCTGAAGATCGCCCGCCAGCCCTACTACCGCTGGCTGGCCAACCCGATCACCGACACCGAGCTGACCGCGGCCTACCGGGCGAACGCGTTGTTCGACGCCCACCGCGACGACCCGGAGTTCGGCTACCGGTTCCTGCTCGACGAGGCCCGCGACGCCGGGCAGGCGATGGCCGAACGGACCGCGTGGAAGCTGTGCTCGCAGCAGGGTTGGTGGTCCGCGTTCGGCAAGAAGCGCGGCCGCAACGGCAAGACGCCGGGACCGCCGGTGCACGACGACCTGGTCGAGCGCGACTTCACCGCGCCCGCCCCGAATCGGCTGTGGCTGTCCGACATCACCGAGCACTGGACCGGCGAGGGCAAGCTCTACCTGTGCGCGATCAAGGACGTCTACTCCAACCGCATCGTCGGCTACTCGATCGACTCACGGATGAAGTCCTCCCTCGCCGTCGCAGCCCTGGACAACGCCGTCGCCCGACGCCACGCTGACGGCGCGGACGTGGCCGGATGTGTCCTGCACACGGACCGCGGGTCGCAGTTCCGGTCCAGAAAACTGGTCCACCAGCTCCACCGTCACGGCATGGTCGGCTCGATGGGCCGGGTCGGGGCGGCCGGTGACAACGCAGCCATGGAGTCGTTCTTCGCGCTGCTGCAGAAGAACGTCCTGAACCGTCGCGCGTGGGCGACCCGCGAGCAGTTGCGGATCGCGATCGTCACCTGGATCGAACGCACCTATCACCGCCGCCGGAGACAGCCTCGGCTCGGGCGGTTGACCCCGGTCGAATACGAGTTGATCATGACGACAACCGCCACGCAGGTGGCCTAACCGAAACTGTCACCCGTCCGTGCAGCAGACCCTGACCTTGCCGCCTGTGCCGATCTGGGCGGTGCCGGCGGTGGTGACGTTGACCCCCTTGGCGTAGTAGAGGCTGCCCTGCCCGACGGGAGCTCCGGTCGGATACATGACGAACACCCCGTTCGCGTCCGCGAAGGCCGACGACAGGCGCGCGCTCACCGCCGTGGCATAGCTGGGGACCCCGCACCCGCCGGACGTGCCGCCCTGGGCCGGGAAGCCGGTCGTGCCGGTGACCTGGAAGTTGCGCGTCGCGCCGTTCGGGATCTTCCCGCCGGCGGTGGCCGTCGCGGCCACTCGGCAGTTCTTGAGCGGCACGAACACCGACATCGGGTTCGGCTCGATCGCCGTGGCCAGGGCGCTCTGCGCGGCGACGGGCTCGTCGGCGGCCGGGATCGGCGGGGGAGTCGGGGCCGTGCTCGTGACGGCCGTGGGGTCGGCGTTGGCGATGCCGAGTCCTCCGGCGACGGTGCCGAGGCCGACGGCCGCGACGATGGCGAGCTTGCTGATGGCGCGCATGGGTCCTCCGAGGGTTGTGGTGGCCATCGCCTGCCCCGGGCAGTGCGAGATCCGGGGGCGCGGTCGACGTGCCTTTCGGTGCCGGGCGAGGGCGCGGTGATACACGGCACCGCCCGGCGCAAGGTGTCCCCTCAGCGCTGTCGGGCGGCCCGGGCCTCGTGCGTCGCCGGCGCGGGCACCCGCGCCGGGACCCGTGCCGAGGCCAGGGCGAGCAGGGCCCCGACGCCCGCCACGACGCCGCAGAGCGGCCACAGCAGACCGGGGGCGGCGGCATACACGATCCCGCCCAGCGGCGCGGAGAGCATCGTCCCGCTCGTCGCGGCGCCGGTGTAGAGGCCCTGGTACTGCCCGACGAGGTGAGCCGGTGCTGCGTCGAGCACGTGCGCGGTGGCCGTCGTCTTGTAGAGGATCTCGCCGGCGGTGAGCACCACCATGGCGACGACGGCCGCGGCCGCGACACCCAGCCAGGTCAGCCCGAAGATGACGAAACCGACTGCCACGAGGGCGTATCCGGTCGCGATGATGGGGATGGAGGGCCGGTCCCGGAGCCACAGGGCCACGGGGATCTCGAGGGCGAGGATGAGCCCCGACCCGACCGCCACGAGCAGCGTGTAGAGCGCCAGTGGCTGGCCGTGGTCACGCAGGTGCAGCGGCAGCGTCGAGTAGAGCTGACGGTAGACGAGGTCGACGAGCACGACCCCCGGCAGGAGCATCAGGAGCGAGCGATCGCCACGGACGGCCCGCCAGAGCCCGGCCGGGGCGTCGGGTGCGGGCGCCGCCGGCGCGTCGTCGGGCAGGAAGTGCGACGTCACGTGGCGCAGCACGAGGGTGAGGACGCCGTCGAGGACGAAGAGCGTGTCGTAGCCGTGGCCGGCGAGCAGTGCTCCGACGGGAGGGCCGATGACGAAGCCGGCGTTCGACGCGGCGCGGCTCACGGCGACCGACGACCGACGCGACCCAGCCGGGACGGCGAGGGCCGCGAGTGCACCCTGCCCGAGGGAGGCGACGGCCCCGAGGTAGCCGGTCACCGGCATCGTCACGGCGAGCAGCCACACCGGCTGCCACGGGATGAGTGCCGTGAGCACGCCGACGACGCTCGCCGCGAGGAGCAGGACGCGGCGGTGGCCGTGGCGGTCGCCGAACCGCCCGCCCGTCACGTTCCCGAGGAGCGCTCCGACGCCGTTCGAGCCGGCGATGATGCCGGCCGGCACGACCCCGAGTCCTCGGGGCCCGGTGAGGTAGAGCACGAGGAAGAGCATGAGGAAGGCGCTGGCCGAGCTGACGAACCGCCCGGCGGCCAGCACCCAGACGACTCTCGGGAGGTCTCGCAGGTCGCGCACCCCGACATCAGACCACAGTGAGTCTCTTTTGGGAACTAAGTTAGGATGGCGACATGACGAGGCGACACGCGAGCGCCGTCGACCCGTGCGGCATCGCCCACGCCGTCGGTGTCCTCGGAGACCCATGGAGCCTGCTCGTCCTGCGCGACGTCGCCGGCGGGTGCACCCGCTTCGACCAGCTCGTCGCCGAGACGGGGATCTCCCGCAAGGTCCTCACCCAACGCCTCGACGCCCTCGTCGCCGACGGCGTCCTCGAGCGCCGCGCCTACTCCGAGCGTCCGCCCCGTCACGAGTACGTCCTCACCGCCCTCGGCCGCGGCGCCCTCCCGGTCCTCAGCGCCCTGCAGCAGTTCGGCGACACCTGGCTGCTCGGCGACGGGCGCCCCGACGCCGGTGCCGCCACCGACTCCAACGAGGTCATGCGGGTGAGCAGCCTGATCGGACAGAGGATCCCGCGCCTGCACGCGCTCGACCCCGTGACCGACGAGCCGTTCACGGTGGTCTACTGCTACCCCGGCAACGCGTTCCCCGGGGCCGACGATATCCCCGGCGGCGTCGGGTGCACGCTCGAGTCGTGCACCTACCGGGACCGGCTCGGCGAGTTCGCCGGCCTTGGAGCCGCCGTCGTCGGGGTCTCGACCCAGCGCCCGGGGGAGCAGGCCGAGTTCGCCGCCGCGAACGGCATCCGCTTCCCCCTGCTCTCGGACGCCGACCTCGAGCTGACGACGGCGCTGCGCCTGCCGACCTTCCGCGCCGGTGGCACGACACGGCTCAAGCGCCAGACGCTCGTCGTCGACCGCGACCGCGTCGTGCGCGCGACGCTCTTCCCGATCCCCGACGTCACCGGCTCGGTCGAGGACGCCCTGCGGCTCGTCCGCGAGCTCGCGTCCGTCGCCGAGCCCGACGTGAGGCCTAGCTGACGCGGTGCAGGATGCCCTGCGTGCCGCTGTCATAGCCGGTGCGGTACGCGAGGACGTCGTCCCCGAGCACGAAGTAGTCACCCCCGCCCGTCCGCAGCTCGCAGGACGAGGAGCTGTCCGGGCTGAACGAGCCGGTCGCGAAGTCGAAGGCCGGGCCGTCGTCGATCTTGACGAGCGTGATGCTGCCGACGCAGGGGAGCAGGCTCGTCGTCATAGTGCCGCACGGCCGTCTCTCGGCGCACGTGCTCGTCACGACGAGCGTCAGCGTGTAGTCGAGCGCCCCCGACCGGGCGGGACCCGACCAGGTCCCGGTCAGCCGCTCGAGCAGCTCGGACCGTGGCGCGGGCACCGGTGCGGGGACGGGCGTCAGGGGTCGCGCTGTGGAGGAGGCGCTGCCCAGGGACCCGGCTCGCGACGAACCCGAGGCCTCCGACCCGGCCACGACGTCCTGCTGCGACCCCGGAGGCGGCAGGAAGTGGGTGACGAGCGTCGCGGCAGCGGTGATCGCGGCGGCTCCGAGCGCCGTGACGGCCGCCCATCCGCTCGCGCTGAGCCCTCCGCGTCCCGATGGCTCGGGGTCCGGGCGGAGCTCCTCGGGATCGCCCATGACGCACCTGCTTCGATCTCCCCGAGACCACGAGCGTAGCGACGTCGGACACCGGTGCACACGAGAACCGGGCGTATGCCGCCGGGCGGGGGTGACGGCATACGCGCCGTGCGTGGGTTGCTGCGGTGGGCGAACCTGCGGTGGGCGAACCCGCGGTCAGCCGATGACGACGAGCAGGTCTCCGCCCTCGACCTGCTGGTGCGCACCGATGGCGACCCTCGAGACGGTGCCACCCGTGGGGCTCGTGATGTTGGCCTCCATCTTCATGGCCTCGATCGTCGCGACGACGCCGCCGGCCTCGACCGCGTCGCCCTCGGCCACCGCGAGCGTCACGACGCCGGCGAAGGGTGCAGCGACCTGGCCCGTGGCCCCCGGGTCCGCCTTCTCGGCGGACTTGACGTCGGCTTCGACGGACCGGTCGCGCACCTGGATCGGGCGGAACTGCCCGTTGAGGGTGCACATGACGGTGCGCATGCCCTTGGAGTCGGCCTCGCCGATGGACTGGACGCCGAGGATGAGCCGCTTGCCCGGCTCGATCTCCACCTCGTACTCCTCGCCGGCCTCGAGGCCGTGGAGGAACTCGACGGTGCCGAGCACGGAGAGGTCGCCGTAGGACTCGCGGGAGCTCTCGAACTCCTTCGTCGGTCCGGGGAAGAGCAGCTCGTTGAGCGTGCGTCGGGGGGCCTCGTCGAGGGCACGCTCCTGGTCCGGCGTGAGCTCGGTCAGCCGCGGCTTGGAGCGGCGACCGGCGAGGGCCTTGGTGCGGAAGGGCTCCGGCCACCCACCGGGCGGGTCGCCGAGCTCTCCGTTGAGGAAGCCGATGACCGAGTCGGGGATGTCGAAGCGCTGCGGGTCGTCCTCGAAGTCCTTCGGGTCGGCGCCCGCGCCGACGAGCGCGAGGGCGAGGTCACCGACGACCTTCGAGCTCGGCGTCACCTTGACGACGTTGCCGAGGATGCGGTTCGCGGCGGCATACATGTCCTCGATGGCCTCGAAGCGGTCGCCGAGGCCGAGGGCGATCGCCTGCTGGCGGAGGTTGCTCAGCTGGCCACCGGGGATCTCGTGGAAGTAGACGCGCCCGGTGGGGGAGTCGAGACCCGACTCGAAGGGCCGGTAGAGGTGACGCACCGCCTCCCAGTAGGGCTCGAGGGCGAAGACGTTCTCGATGTCGAGACCCGTCGGGCGGTCGGTGTCGTCGGTCGCGGCGACGAGGGCCGAGAGCGAGGGCTGGCTCGTCGTGCCCGCCATCGTCGCCGTGGCCGCGTCGACGGCATCGACCCCGGCGTCGATGGCGGCGAGCAGCGTGCCGATCTGGCCTCCGGCCGTGTCGTGGGTGTGCAGGTGCACCGGGAGGTCGAAGCGCTCGCGCAGCGCCCGGACGAGGCGGGCCGCGGCCGGGGCGCGGAGCAGTCCGGCCATGTCCTTGATGGCGAGCACGTGGGCCCCCGTGTCGACGATCTGCTCGGCGAGGCGGAGGTAGTAGTCGAGCGTGTAGAGCTTCTCGCCGGGCGACATGAGGTTGCCGGTGTAGCAGAGCGCGACCTCGGCGACCGCGGTGTCCGTCGCGAGCACGGCCTCGACGGCCGGCCGCATCTGCGACACGTCGTTGAGCGAGTCGAAGATGCGGAAGATGTCGAGGCCCGTCGACGCGGCCTCGCGCACGAAGGCGTCGGTCACGGCCGTCGGGTAGGGCGTGTAGCCGACGGTGTTGCGCCCGCGGAGCAGCATCTGGAGGGGGATGTTGGGCATCGCCTCGCGCAGGGCGGCGAGGCGCTCCCACGGGTCCTCGGCGAGGAAACGCAGCGCGACGTCGTAGGTGGCGCCGCCCCAGGCCTCCATCGAGAGCAGCTGCGGTGTCAGGTGCGAGACGTGCGTGGCGACGTGGAGCAGGTCGCGGGTGCGCATGCGCGTGGCGAGGAGCGACTGGTGCGCGTCGCGGAAGGTCGTGTCGGTGACGGCGACGTCGTTCGCCGCGCGGAGCGCACGCGCGAAGGCGGCCGGCCCGTCGGCGACGAGACGGTCCCGGGCCCCGGGAGGCAGCGGGGCGTCCGGGAGCGGGGGGAGCTTGGTGCGGGGGCGGATCCGCGTCGTGACCGGGCCGTTGGGCTGGTTGACCGTGACGTCGGCGAGGTAGCTGAGCAGCTTCGTCGCACGGTCGGCGCTGACGCGCGCCGAGAGCAGCTCGGGACGCTGGTCGATGAACGACGTCGTGGCCAGGCCGTCCTGGAAGACCGGGTCGCCGAGCACCGCCTCGAGGAACGGGATGTTGGTCGAGACGCCGCGGATGCGGAACTCCGCGAGCGCGCGCTGCGCCCGGCGCACGGCGATCGGGAACGTCATCCCGCGGCACGTCAGCTTGACGAGCATCGAGTCGAAGTGGGCGCTGATCTCGGCGCCGACGAAGACGGTGCCGCCGTCGAGGCGCACACCGCTGCCACCGGCCGAGCGGTAGACCGTGATGGTCCCCGCGTCGGGACGGAAGCCGTTGGCGGGGTCCTCGGTCGTGATCCGGCACTGCAGGGCGAAGCCCTTGGTGCGGATGTCGTCCTGGCGCAGACCCATCGACGCGAAGGTGTCGCCCGACGCGATCTGCATCTGCATAACGACGAGGTCGATGTCGGTGACCTCCTCGGTCACCGTGTGCTCCACCTGGATGCGCGGGTTCATCTCGATGAAGACGTAGCGGCCGTCCTCACCGAGGAGGAACTCGACGGTGCCGGCGTTGACGTAGCCGATGGAGCGCGCGAACTCGACGGCATCGGCGCACATGCTCTCTCGCGTCGCCGCGTCGAGGTTGGGCGCCGGCGCGATCTCGACGACCTTCTGGTGGCGGCGCTGGAGCGAGCAGTCGCGCTCGTAGAGGTGGACGACCTCGCCGGTGCTGTCGGCGAGCACCTGGACCTCGATGTGGCGCGGGTTGACCACCGCCTCCTCGAGGTAGAGGGTCGGGTCCCCGAACGCCGACTCGGCCTCGCGCTGGGCGGCCTCGAGCGCGTCGCGCAGACCCTCGCGGGCCTCGACGCGGCGCATGCCCCGGCCGCCACCACCGCTGACCGCCTTGACGAAGACGGGGAAGCCGATGTCCTCGGCCGCGGCCTCGAGGGTGTCGAGGTCGGTGCCGGGCTCGGAGCCGCGCAGCGTCGGCAGGCCGGCGTCACGCGCGGCAGCGATGGCGCGGGCCTTGTGGCCCGTGAGGTGCAGCACCGAGGCCGGGGGCCCGATGAAGGTGATGCCGGCCGCGTCGCACGCCTCGGCGAGAAGCGGGTTCTCCGAGAGGAAGCCGTAACCGGGGTAGATCGCGTCGGCACCCGCCTCGACGGCCTTCGCGACGATCGCCTCGTGGTCGAGGTAGGCGCGGACCGGGTGGCCCTCCTCGCCGATCTGGTAGGCCTCGTCGGCCTTGAGCCGGTGCTCGCTCTTGCGGTCCTCGTAGGGGAAGACGGCGACCGTCCGGGCGCCGAGCTCGGTCGCGGCCCGGAAGGCGCGGACGGCGATCTCGCCACGGTTGGCGACGAGTACCTTGCGGAACATCGGACCTCCAGGGTGCGGGGGCGACTGGTGTGGTCCGCGTCGACCACGGTCGGCAGCCTAGTGGCGGGCCCCTGACCCCCGGGCGCGGTGCTCCCCTTCGAGACGGGAATGCCTTGGACCGTCCCGACGTTCCTCCTGCATACTGTGGACTCCACCCCGGTGGAGCACAGGGCAGCTTGACAAGTGAACAGCGTGACGTGGACACCCCTCACGGGGGTGATCGGTTTCGACGGTGGTCGACACATCAGGGGAAGCGGGTCGAGGATGCAGGGTTATCTCGTAAACGCTCCTTGCAAAACAATAGGTGCCAATTCCAAGCGCACCGACTTCGCCCTCGCCGCCTGAGCGAGCCTCGAAGTCTGTCAGCCTGAGCTAGTTTCCGACTCAGTGTCTGGCATCAGCTAGGAAACTTGCTGCGCAGTCATGTTGGGGGGCTGCGCGGGACTCTTACTCAACTGGGCCTGTCAGGGGACGCGTGCGTGCGAGCCCTGGGGCCGAGAAAAGCCATAGCGCACTGCACCCGGAGAAGCCCTGGTTTCTCGTCATCGGACGCGGGTTCAATTCCCGCCACCTCCACCACTCACGTGGTGGCCACGTCACGCTGTCGCCGACAAGCGCAGGAGGGCGTCCCGTTCGCGGGACGCCCTCCTGTCGTATGCCGTCACGCCGGTCGCGCGGGCCGGCCGGCTCAGCGCAGGCGCAGGTCCTCGCTGCCGCCCGTGCGGCCCGGTCCGACGAGGTCCGGTCCGAACGCGGACCAGGACCCGCCGTCGACGGGGACGATCCGCTTCCCGAGCGGGAAGAGCGAGACCGGGATGAGCTTGAGGTTGCCGAGGGCCAGCGGGATGCCGACGATCGTCACGGCCTGCGCGATGGCCGTCGTGACGTGCCCGAGTGCGAGCCACCAGCCGAAGAAGACGACCCACAGCACGTTGCCGAGGGTCGAGGCGACGCCGGCGGCCGGGTGGTCGACGACCGTGCGCCCGAACGGCCACAGCGCGAACCACCCGATGCGGAAGGCGGCCAGCCCCAACGGGATCCCGACGATCGTCACGCAGGCGACGACCCCGGCCAGCAGGTAGAGCAGCCAGAGCCAGAAGCCGCCGAAGACGACCCAGACGACGTTGAGGACCAGCCGCAAGGACTCAGGCCTGCCCGGTCGAGTCGGAGGGGGCGGAGCCCGCGGCGGCCTCGGCCGCCATCTGCTCCTTGATCGGGGCCATGTCGAGGTTCTTGACCTGCTCGATGACGTCCTGGAGCGCGGACTGCGGCAGCGCACCGGGCTGGGCGAAGACGAGCACGCCCTCCTTGAAGGCCATGAGGGTCGGGATCGAGGTGATGTTCGCCGCCGACGCGAGGGACTGCTCGGCCTCGGTGTCGACCTTGCCGAAGACGATGCCCTCGTTGTCGCCGCTCTGCGAGGCGGCGTCGTAGACCGGGGCGAACTGTCGACACGGGCCGCACCAGGACGCCCAGAAGTCGACCAGGACGATGTCGTTGTCGAGAACGGTCTTCTCGAAGGACTGCGCGGTCAGGTCAGTGGTAGCCATGTCTCTCCCAACGATCGGTGTGTGAGTGGTATTCCGCCGTCAGCGCAGTTCCCAGGTGACGGTGACGGAGGCCCCGAGGTCGAGGTCACCGCCCTCGACCGGCATGCCACCGGCGTCCATCGACGCCGCCATGAGCTTCATCTCGCGGCGCTGGACCGGGACGGCGCCCGCCTCGGCCACCCCGAGGACCGCGCCGAGCTCGGCGCCGGAGAGGACGGCATACTGCTGCGCCTTGTCCTTGGCGTCGGCGAAGGCGGCGTCCCGGGCGCGTCGCAGCCCGTCGCTGCGGTCGGACACGTCGAGCCGCACCTGGTCGACGAGCAGGGCGTTGCCCACCGCGGACGCGGCGGCCTCGAGGATCTCGCCGACCGACTCGAGCCGGCGCACCGTGACGGCGAGCCGCTGCTGGGCCGTGAAGCCGACGGCCACACCGGTGTTGTCCCAGCGCTGGTTGACGCCGGCGTCGAGCGTGCGGATGTCGGCGTCGGCGACGTCGTGGTCGCGCACGACCGCCCCGACCTTCGTGATGCCCTCGGCCGCGCCGGCGAGCGCCGCCGCGACGTCGTCGGCGTCGTGCCCGACGCGGAGGTCGAGCCGCACGACGTCGGGGGAGACGGCCGCCCTGCCGACGCCGTTGACGGTGACCGTGCGCTTGCCCATGGGGTTCCTCTCGTCGCGGCCCTCGCCGAGGGGGTCGGGGCCCTCGTCGCAACCTACCTAGACTGCGGTGCCATGACGAGCCTTCCGCGACGCTCCGCCCCCGCCTCGCGCCTCGTCGTGGGGCTGGCGGTCGCGGCCGTCGTGGCGCAGCTGCTCGTCCTCTACTGGCCCGTCGTCACGGTCGAGGGCCCGGTGAGCTGGACCGACAAGGTCGTCCACCTCCTCGTCTTCGCCGTGCCGACGTATGCCGTCGGGCGGGCCCTGGGGTCCGTGCGGACCGCCGTCGTCGTCTTCGCGATCCACGCCCCGGTGAGCGAGCTCGTGCAGCACTTCCTGCTCCCCGGCCGCTCCGGCGACGTGTGGGACGCCGTCCTCGACCTCGTCGGCGTGGCCCTCGGGGCGGTCGCGCTCGTGGTCGGGGCCAGGCTGCGTCGCTGGTAGACTTGCCGGCATCCGACTCCGAGGTCTCCTCGGATCACGACGGAAGAGATGGCGCCGGGGATGCCCGGCGGGCAGGCTCGTCCGACGGGGTGACACCCCTACCGGAAGATCGCGCAGACGGCGCGGCCCGGCACCGACGCGGAGCGGATCCGAACACCGGACGGCACAGATGCCGGGGACCGGTACACATGGGGCGCAGAGATTCCTGCGCCTGAGGCTCGTCTGCATGGTCGTGGTGTGACTCACGGCTCGAGGCGAAGTCTGCATCGAGTCAAGAGAGTTGAATACGCAATGCCCAAGCACACCTCCTCCGGCGCGCCCAAGAAGGCCCGCTGGTCCACCGAGAAGAAGTCCGCCGCGACCAAGAAGCCGCACCGCGGACAGGGCGGACCGAAGTCCGGTTCCTTCTCCGGTCCCAAGACCTCCCGCCCGGCATCGTCGGGCTCCTCGCACGTCGGCGGCCGCGAGTGGCGCGCCCCGCGTGACGAGCACCGCTCCTCCGACCGTCGTGACGACCGTGTTGGCTACCAGCGTCGTGACGACCGTCCGTCGTTCGACCGTCGCGACGACCGCGGTGGCGACCGTGGTGGCTACCAGCGTCGTGACGACCGTCCGTCGTTCGACCGTCGCGACGACCGTGGTGGCGACCGTGGTGGCTACCAGCGTCGTGACGACCGTCCGTCGTTCGACCGTCGCGACGACCGTGGTGGCGACCGTGGTGGCTACCAGCGTCGTGACGACCGTCCGTCGTTCGACCGCCGTGACGACCGTGGTGGCGACCGTGGTGGCTACCAGCGCCGTGACGACCGTGGTGACCGTGGCTTCCAGCGTCGTGAGGACCGCCCGAGCTTCGACCGCCGTGACGACCGCGGCGGTGACCGTGGTGGTTTCCAGCGCCGTGACGACCGCGGTGACCGTGGCTTCCAGCGTCGTGAGGACCGCCCGAGCTTCGACCGCCGTGACGACCGCGGTGGCGACCGTGGTGGATACCAGCGCCGTGACGACCGTGGTGACCGTGGCTTCCAGCGTCGTGACGACCGTCCGTCGTTCGACCGCCGCACCGACCGCGGCGCCGACCGCTTCTCCGACCGTGCCCCCGTGAGCTTCGACGACGCCGAGGCCGAGCGCATGGACGCCGACAGCTGGACCAAGTCGACCCGCGCCGACGTGTCCGACGGACCCGTCGACGTCGCCGCCGACAACGGCTTCGCCGCCCTCGGCCTGCCCGAGCGGATCGTCGAGCGTCTCGCCCGCGAGGGCATCACCTCGCCCTTCCCCATCCAGACCGCGACGATCCCCGACGCCCTGGCCGGCAAGGACGTCCTCGGCCGCGGCCAGACGGGCTCGGGCAAGACGCTCGCCTTCGGCCTGCCGCTCATCGCGCGGCTGCTCGAGGCCGACCTCAAGCGTCGCCCGCGCAAGCCCCACGCCCTCATCCTCACGCCGACCCGCGAGCTCGCCATGCAGATCTCCGACGCGCTCGAGCCGCTCGTGCACGTCGCCGGCCTGCGCCACAAGCTCGTCGCCGGTGGCCTCAGCTACACGACGCAGATCAACGCGCTCAACAAGGGCGTCGACATCCTCATCGCGACGCCGGGCCGCCTCAACGACCTGCTCGAGCGCGGCGCGGTCGAGATGGACGACATCGCCATCACCGTGCTCGACGAGGCCGACCACATGGCCGAGATGGGCTTCATGGCCGAGATCACGACGAGCCTCGACAAGATCCCGTCCGACGGCCAGCGCCTGCTCTTCTCGGCGACGCTCGACCGCGGCATCGACGCGCTCGTCGAGAAGTACCTCACCGACCCGGTGACGCACTCGACGAACGACGCGACCGCATCGGTCGAGGGCATGGACCACCACGTCCTGCTCATCGACCCGCAGCACAAGAAGGTCATCACGGCCGAGGTCGCCAACCGCGAGGGCCGCACCGTCGTGTTCTGCCGCACCAAGCTCGGCGCCGACCGCATCGCGCTCCAGCTGCGCGAGCAGGGCGTCATGGCGGCGGCGCTGCACGGTGGGCTCAACCAGGGCCAGCGCAACCGCGTCCTCGGTGCGTTCCGTGACGGCACCCTCCCGGTGCTCGTCGCCACCGACGTCGCCGCCCGCGGCATCCACGTCGACGACGTCTCGGTCGTCCTGCAGGTCGACCCGCCGGCCGACCACAAGGACTACCTGCACCGCTCCGGCCGTACGGCCCGCGCCGGCGACAAGGGCACCGTCGTGACCCTCGCCCTGCCGCACCAGCGCCGCACGATGGAGCGCCAGCTCAAGGACGCCGGACTCGAGATCTCGCCCGTCCGGGCCACGCCCGGCGACGCGATCATCGCGGCGACCGGTGCCACGACCCCCAGTGGTGTCGCGATCGCCGAGGACGACTTCCAGCGCCTCATCGCCGGTCCGAAGCAGCACCATCGAGGACCTGCCGGTCCGCGCGGTCCGCGCCAGGGCCAGCGCGGCGGCTCGCGTCCGCAGCACGGTGGCGGTCGTTCCGACGACCGTCGGGGCCGCCGCAACGACCGCGGTGACGGTCTCGTGTCCCGCTGGGGCGACGACGACCGCCGTGGTCAGCGGGGCGCGCGCTTCTGAGCAGTCGCCGGTGTGGAAGGCTGGGCCCGTGAGCTCGACGTTCCACACCGGCCGCCTCCTCGTGGCGACGCCGTCCGTCGGGGGTGACGTGTTCCACCGGTCCGTCATCCTCATGCTCCACCACGACGACGGCGGCGCCCAGGGCGTCGTGCTCAACAAGCCCCTGTCGGCCGAGGTGGACTCGGTGCTGCCGGGCTGGCAGCGCGTCGTGACAGCGCCGCACGTGCTCTTCCAGGGCGGGCCGGTGTCGACGTCGTCGGCGCTGGGGCTCGTCACGGTGCCGGGCGACGAGCCCGAGCCGCTCGGGGTCAAGCGACTCTTCGGCTCGATCGGTCTCGTCGACCTCGACGTGCCGACCCCCGTCGTCGCGGCCGAGCTGGCGGGTCTGCGGATCTTCGCCGGCTACTCCGGGTGGGAGTTGGGCCAGCTCGAGAACGAGGTGCTGCGGGGCGACTGGTACGTCGTCGACGCGGAGGTGCGCGACGCCTTCACCCCGCGCCCCGACGGGCTGTGGCGCGAGGTGCTCCGACGCCAGCGCGACAGCCTCGCGTACGTCGCGAACTTCCCCGACGACCCGTCGATGAACTGACGTGGGCGTCACGGAGCCCGTGCGGCCCGACACCGAGGAGCATCCCGAGATGCCGACGTCGACCAGGCGAGTTGCCTTCGTCGACAGCGGGCTCGGGCTCCTCGGGTATGCCGACGCGCTCCACGCGCTGCGACCCGACCTCGGCCTCGTGCTGTCGCTCGACCCGGACAACATGCCCTACGGCCCGCGGTCGCCGGAGGAGGTCCAGCGCCTCATCCTCGCCTCGGCGCGCGCCACGCTGCCCCACGAGCCCGCCGCGATCGTCGTCGCGTGCAACACGGCCTCGGTGCACGGCCTCGGGGCCCTGCGTGCCGAGCTCGAGCCGGCCGTCCCCGTCATCGGCACCGTGCCGGCGATCCGCCCGGCAGCCGCCGGGGGTGGGCCGGTCGCCGTGTGGTCCACGGCGGCCACGACGTCGAGCGACTACCTCCGGGGACTCGTCGACGCCTTCGCCGCCGACGTCGAGACCTACGCGGTCGCGGCGCTCGGCCTCGCCGAGGCCATCGAGTCCGGTGACCCGGACGCCGTCGACGAGTGCATCGCGTATGCCGCGTCGCAGACCCCGGCGGGCGTGCGCTCGCTCGTGCTCGGCTGCACGCACTACGGCCTCGTCGTCGAGCGCATCGTCGCGGCCCTGGGTCGGGGCGTGACGATCTTCGACTCGCCCGTCGCGGTGGCCCGACAGACCCTCCGCCGCATCGGCCTCGAGCCCGACCCCACGGCCCCCGAGGCCGGTGTCGAGGCGGTGCTGCTCAGCGGCCGACCCGGCTCGCTGCCCGCGTCCTGGGGGGCCTACCCGGCGGGGGAGCGGCTCCGTCGGGGTGCGGCAGGGCGGCATACACTCTCGTCATGAGCACGATGCCTCCCGACCCCTTCGAGCCCGAGCCCGAGCCCCTGCGGCGCACGAGCACGGCCACGATCGAGCGCGAGGAGGTCCGCGAGGAGCTCCAGGAGCCCGGCGACCACGAGCGCTTCTCGCACTACGTGCGCAAGGAGAAGATCCTCGAGAGCGCACTGTCGGGCGAGCCCGTCGTGGCCCTCTGCGGCAAGATCTGGGTGCCCGGCCGCGACCCCCAGAAGTTCCCGGTCTGCCCGGTCTGCAAGGAGATCTACGAAGGCCTGCGCGACCCGCAGGACGGCGGCGACGGCGACCAGGGCGGCGGCGGCCAGTCCTGACCGGCGGCTCCCTCCTCGCCCGAACCGCGGCACCCGACCGGCTGCGCTTTCCTTAAGGGTTCTTTACTCGCCCCGGCTCCGCCACTGACTGTCGCGTACCTACAGTCGCTGGGATCGACCCCCGATCGGGTGTCGTGTCGGACGAGAAAGGTCACCCCATGAAGCTTCGCTCCCTGATGCTCGCGGCACCGCTCGCACTCGCCGCGGTATCCCTCGGCGCGCCGGCGCAGGCCGCGCCCGTGCTCGACGGCCGCGGCAGCGCCGCGTGCCTCGACCCGGCGGCCGTCGGCGCGGTCGGAGCCCGCGGCACCCACGGCACCGCCAAGGACCCGCACGAGCTCACGGACGCGCAGGTGCGCGCCAACGAGGCGGCCCTGACCAAGGCCCTCGAGGCCAAGGGCCTGACCCGCGACTCGTCGGGCAAGGTCGTCAAGGAGGGCCAGAAGGGCAAGCCCGGCACCGGGGGCACGTTCGCGCCTACGACGGTCAAGGTCTACTGGCACACGATCACCAACGGCACGACCGGCTCCGTCAGCAGCAGCACGATCAGCAGCCAGATCAACGTCCTCAACAACGCCTACGCCGGCACCGGTCTCAGCTTCAGCCTCGCCGGGTCCGACTCGACGAGCAACTCGTCCTGGTACACCGTGACGCCGGGCTCGAGCGCCGAGCGCAACATGAAGACCGCGCTGCGCAAGGGCACGATGGCCGACCTCAACCTCTACTCGGCCAACATCGGCCAGGGCCTGCTCGGCTGGGCGACCTTCCCCAAGAGCAGCTACGACGCCATGGACGGCGTCGTGGTCCTCACCGCGTCCCTCCCGGGCGGCAGCGCGACGAACTACAACCAGGGCGACACGGCCACCCACGAGGTCGGCCACTGGGTCGGGCTCTACCACACCTTCCAGGGCGGCTGTAACGGCAACGGCGACTACGTCGCCGACACGCCCGCCGAGGCGAGTCCCGCCTACGAGTGCCCGACGGGTCGCGACACGTGCACGAGCCCCGGCCTCGACCCGATCAAGAACTTCATGGACTACACCTACGACTCCTGCATGAACACCTTCACGACCGGCCAGGTCTCGCGCATGCAGGCCCAGTGGACCGCCTACCGCGCCGGCAACTGAGCCCCGTCCCACCTGCGCCCGGCCGCGAAAGCGACTGAGCGGCATACCATCCAGTCCGAGGCCCCGCCCGCAAGGCGGGGCCTCGGCATGTCGTCCCCGGGGATTCGTTACGGTGGCCTCTCTATGAGTTCAG
Organism: Terrabacter sp. LjRoot27; assembly: GCF_964254175.1. Taxonomy (NCBI): domain Bacteria; kingdom Bacillati; phylum Actinomycetota; class Actinomycetes; order Micrococcales; family Intrasporangiaceae; genus Terrabacter; species Terrabacter sp. LjRoot27. The sequence continues at coordinate 3,019,182 of NZ_CAXUSS020000001.1, read as the reverse complement.
GGGCCGCCTTCCACCTCCCACCCGCCTTTCCAGAGCGGGCTGCGTGGGGTACCGCCAGCAAGCTGCGCGCGTGGCAGCAGGAGGCGCTCGACCTCTATCTCGGCAAGGCGCCGCGCGACTTCCTCGCCGTCGCGACGCCGGGCGCCGGCAAGACGACGTACGCCCTGCGCGTGGCCACCGAGCTGCTGAGCGCGGGCATCGTCTCGCGCGTCACCGTCGTGGCCCCCACCGAGCACCTCAAGACCCAGTGGGCCGACGCCGCCGCCCGCGTCGGCATCAGCCTCGACCCGAAGTTCAGCAACAGCATCGGCCGGCACAGTGACGACTACCACGGGGTCGCCGTGACCTATGCCCAGGTCGCGTCGCGCCCGTCGCTGCACCGCGAGCTGACGACGTCGCGCTCGACGCTCGTCATCCTCGACGAGGTGCACCACGGTGGTGACGCGAAGAGCTGGGGCGACGGCATCCGCGAGGCGTTCGAGCCCGCGACCCGCCGGCTCTCGCTGACCGGGACGCCGTTCCGCTCGGACACCTCGCCGATCCCGTTCGTCACCTACGAGCTCGACGCCGAGGGCACGCTCGTCAGCTCGAGCGACTACACGTACGGCTACGCCGAGGCGCTGCGCGACGGCGTCGTGCGACCGGTCCTCTTCATGGCCTACGGCGGCAGCATGCGCTGGCGCACCAAGGCCGGCGACGAGCTCGAGGCCCACCTCGGCGAGCCGATGACGAAGGACTTCGTGGCCCACGCGTGGCGCACGGCCCTCGACCCCAAGGGCGAGTGGATCCCCGCGGTCCTCGCCGCCGCCGACCGGCGCCTCACCGAGGTCCGCCGTCACGTCGAGGACGCCGGCGGGCTCGTCATCGCCTCCAACCAGACCCAGGCGAGGGCGTATGCCGCCATCCTCCGTTCGCTGACCGGCGAGGCCCCCACGGTCGTCCTCTCCGACGACCTCGGCGCGAGCAAGCGCATCGAGGACTTCGGCGCGAGCGACGAGCGCTGGATGGTCGCGGTCCGCATGGTGTCCGAGGGCGTCGACGTGCCCCGCCTCGCGGTCGGGGTCTACGCGACGTCGACGTCGACGCCGCTCTTCTTCGCCCAGGCCGTCGGACGCTTCGTGCGTGCCCGCAGGCGCGGCGAGACCGCGTCCGTCTTCCTGCCGTCGGTGCCGGTCGTCCTCGACCACGCGGCGCGGCTCGAGGAGCAGCGCGACCACGCGCTCGACCGCAAGCCGAACCCCGACGACATCGGCCAGATGTGGGCCGAGGAGCAGAGCCTGCTCGACGAGGCCAACCGCGCCGACAAGGCGAGCGGCGCCCTCGACGAGGGCGCCTTCGAGGCGCTCGAGTCGGACGCCCACTTCGACCACGTGCTCTTCGACAAGCAGCAGTGGGGCATGCACGCCCAGATCGGGTCGGAGGACGAGGAGGAGTACCTCGGTCTGCCCGGCCTCCTCGAGCCCGACCAGGTGTCGGCCCTGCTCCGCGAGCGGCAGAGCCGGCAGGTCAGGAAGGCGCCCCAGGGCGCCTCCGCCCCCGTGCCCGTCGCCGCGCACCGCGCCCTTGCCGCGCAGCGCAAGGAGCTCAACAAGCTCGTCTCGACGTACGCCCGCCAGAAGGGCCTGCCGCACGCCAACGTCCACATGGACCTCCGGCGCGTCTGCGGCGGACCCGACCTGGCGGCCGCCTCGTCCGAGCAGGTCACCGAGCGGATCGACAAGATCCGGCTCTGGCTCGTCGGTCGACGCTGAGGGTTCACGAAACCGACCGGTGCTGTCGGCCTGTCGGCGGACGTGTCCGGCTATGGTCGTGCCCTGCGCCTCGGGGGCGAGCCGCGCACCGTGAACCGGGACTGCTCCGATCGAGCACCTGACAGCGAAGGACGACATGAGCACCGACCCCACCCCTGACCTCCTCGGATCCTCCACCACCCGTCGCCAGCTGCTGGCCCTCGCCGCCGTCGGTGGCGCGGGCCTCGCGGGCGTGCGCTCGGCCGCGCCCGCCGACGCCGCTGCCGCTGCGGCCGGCCCCGGCACCAACGGCGAGGTCGTCCGTCTGACCGTGCTCGGCACGACCGACCTGCACGGCAACGTCTACAACTGGGACTACTTCAAGAACGCCGAGTACACCGACTCCAAGGCCAACGACATCGGCGTGGCCAAGGCCTCCTCGATCATCAAGGCGATCCGGGCCGAGGTCGGTGGCGAGCGCACCCTGACGATCGACGCCGGCGACACGATCCAGGGCACGCCGCTGGCCTACTACTACGCCAAGATCGACCCCGTCACCGGCGGCTCGACGCACCCGATGGCCGCGGCGATGAACCAGGTCGGCTACGACGCCGCCGCCCTCGGCAACCACGAGTACAACTACGGCCTCGACACGCTGCGGGCGTTCGAGAAGCAGCTCGACTTCCCCCTGCTCTCGGCCAACTCCGTCGACTGGAACACCGGCGCCCCCGTCTTCAAGCCGTGGGTCATCAAGACGGTCAAGCTGCCCGACACCAAGGCGATCAAGGTCGGCATCCTCGGTCTCGTGACCCCCGGCGTCGCGATCTGGGACAAGGCCAACGTCGAGGGCAAGGTGAAGTTCCCCGGCATCATCGAGCAGGCGAAGGTCATGGTGCCCCGCCTCAAGGCCGCCGGCGCCGACGTCGTCATCGTCGCGTGCCACTCCGGCGACAACGGCAAGTCGTCGTGGGGCGACGCGCTGCCCTACGTCGAGAACGCGAGCGCGCTCCTCGCCGAGCAGGTCCCCGGCATCGACGCCGTGCTCGTCGGCCACGCGCACCTCGAGATCCCGCAGCGCTACGTCACGAACGCCGCGACCGGCAAGCAGGTCCTGCTCTCCGAGCCCTACTACTGGGGCATGCGCGTGACCCGGATGTCGATCGACGTCCAGAAGGTCCGCGGCCAGTGGCAGGTCGTCCACTCCGAGGCGACGCTCTACAACTCCAACGTCGCGCCCGAGGACCCCGCCGTCACCGGAGCCGTGGCCGCGGCCCACCAGAAGGTGCTCACCTACGTCAACGGCGTCATCGGGACGTGCACGCAGGCGATGTCGGCGGCGACGTCGCGCTACGAGGACACCGCCGCGATCGACTTCATCAACTACGTCCAGGCCGACGCGGTGAAGAAGGCCCTCGCCGGCACGCCGGAGGCCTCGCTGCCGGTCCTGTCGATCGCCGCGCCGTTCAACAAGCTCGCCGCGATCCCGGCCGGCGACGTGACGATCCGCGACGTGGCCGGGCTCTACATCTACGACAACACCCTCCTCGGCATCGTCCTCACCGGCGCCCAGGTCAAGGCCTACCTCGAGAAGAGCGCGGAGTACTTCAAGCCGTGCACGACGACCGGCCCGGTCGCCGCCGACGCGATCACCAACGCCAACGCGACGCCCGACTACAACTACGACGTCATGGGCGGGCTCGACGCCGACCTGACCTACGACATCGACCTCGCCAAGGGGGTCGGCTCGCGCATCGTGAACCTCGCGTATGCGGGGAGCCCGGTCGCGCTCGACGCGCGCTTCGTCGTCGCGATCAACAACTACCGCCAGTCGGGCGGCGGCAACTTCCCGGGCGTCGTGGCCGCCCCGGTCGTCTACAACCGTCAGATCGAGATCCGCCAGCTGCTCATCGACTGGGCGACCGCCAACAAGGTCATCGACCCGGCGGCCTTCTCGAGCCTCGACTGGAGGCTCGTCAGCAACGGCAGCGCGATCACCGTCACGCCCTGATGTCGATGGCCCGGCCGGAGTCCCCGGCCGGGCCGCGGCACGTCGGTCGATATCCGGTGGAGGCCCGGGCGACGCGCGGCTTGGATGGGCGGATGCGTACCTTCGACGAGCTGGTCGGCGAGGCAGTCGCCGCTGACGTGACCGGTTGGGGGTTCGGCTGGCTGGACGGCCGGGCCACCGAGGAGCGGCCACCGTGGGGCTACGCGCGGCTCCTCGCCGCTCGGCTGCCGGAGGCCGCGGCGGCCCTCGACCTCGACACCGGCGGTGGCGAGATCGTCGCGGAGGTACCGGTGCTGCCGGACCGCATGGTCGTCACCGAGGGCTGGGCTCCCAACGTCGAGCGGGCGCGCGCCCTGCTCGCGGACCGAGGCGTCGAGGTGGTGCCGGTCGCGCAGGGCGACTCGCTGCCCTTCCCGGACGCGAGCTTCGACCTCGTGACGAGCCGGCACCCGGTGCGACCGGACTGGGACGAGATCGCCCGGGTCCTCGTCGAGGGCGGCACCTACCTGGCCCAGCACGTGGGCCCGGCCTCGGCGTTCGAGCTCATCGAGTACTTCCTCGGGCCCCTCCCTCAGGAGCGGCTCGGTCGCGACCCGCACGCCGAGGCGCGGGCGGCCCGCGCGGCGGGCCTCGAGGTCGTCGACCTGCGGACCGCGCGGTGCCGGATGGAGATCCGCGACGTGGGCGCGGTGGTGTGGCTCCTGCGCAAGTGCGTCTGGTGGGTGCCGGACTTCTCGGTGGAGGGCTACCGTGACGCGCTGGAGCGCCTCGATGCCGAGCTCAGGGCCGGCCGTCCGTTCGTGGCGCACTCGACGCGACACCTGATCGAGGCGCGCCGCCGCCGCTGACCCGGCCTGCCCGGGGGCGTCCCGCCGCTTGGGAGTTCAGCAGGACGCCCCGCCCCGGCCGACCGGTTGGTGGGACGTCGGCACGGCAGAGGCGTACCCGCCGGGACAGGGGAGCACCGACGGGTACGCAGCTCCATTCTCTCGGATCGAGGGCCGCTGCGTGAACGGTTTCGACGGGATCACGTCATGATCTGCGCGCTCGATCGTCTACCAGTCGACGGGACACGACCCCTGTGCCGTCCGGGGCCTCGGGCCGCCCGTGGAGGAGCGGCTCGGGGCCCTGCTCCGAGGCGTCAGGCGCCGACGAGCACCTGGTAGCCCCAGGCGGGCAGGGAGTACTCCTGGCCCTGCTCGAGCTCGAGCGTCTCGCCGGTGAAGGCGTCGCGCCACGCTCCGACCTGCGGGCCGTCGCCGAGCGTCACGGTCCGGTCCTCGTCGCTGAAGTTGAAGGCCCCGAAGACCCGGTCGTCGCCGACGGCTCGCACGAAGCTCAGCACCGACGCCTCGGCCGAGTTCGGGACGCGGACCATGCGCCCGCCCGCGGCACCGTTCCACAGCGCGGGGTGCGCCTTCTTGAGGGCGAAGAGCTGCCGGTAGAGCTCGCCCTGATCGTCCTCGCGCCAGTCGATCTCGTCCTTGTCGAAGAAGACGAGCCGCTTGTCGCTGCCCGCCTCCTGACCGTTGTAGACGAGCGGCATGCCCTCGCTGACGACGGACAGCACGATCGAGGGCAGGAGTGCATCGCCGAACTGCTCGTACTCGGTGCCCTCCCACGCGTTCTTGTCGTGGTTGCTGACGAAGAGCATCCGGTAGGCGTCACGCTGGTAGAAGCGGTCGTTCCACGCGTAGTAGACCTTGAGCGCCTCGACGTCGGCCTTGCCGTGCGCGATCTTGTGCAGCGTCTCGTTCCAGCTCCAGCCGTACGTCATGTCGAAGGCGCGGACGTGCAGGTCGCGCGACTCCCACTCGGCGAGCATGAAGACCGGCTTGATCTCGTCGAGCTCGCGGCGGACGTTGTCCCAGAAGTCGACCGGCACGAAGCCGGCCACGTCGCAACGGAACCCGTCGACATCGACGTCTCGGACCCAGAACTTCATCGCCTCGGTCATGTAGCGGCGCAGCTCGGGGTTGTCGTAGTCGAGGTCGATGATGTCGTCCCAGTCCCACCAGGGCGTGGGACGCAGGTCGCCCTTCCAGTCACGCGCGTACCAGTCGGGGTGCTCCTCGACGAGGGGGTTGTCCCACGCGGTGTGGTTGGCGACCCAGTCGAGGATGACGCGCAGGCCGAGGGCGTGGGCCGTGTCGACGAAGTGGCGCAGGTCCTCCAGCGTGCCGAACTCCGGGTTGACGCCGAGGTAGTCCTTGACGGCGTACGGGCTGCCCAGCACGCCCTTGCGGTTCAGCTCGCCGATCGGGTGCACCGGCATGATCCACACGATGTCGATGCCGAGGTCGCGCAGGCGGGGCAGGTGGGCCTCGGCGGCCCGGAAGGTGCCCTCGGGCGTGAAGTGGCGCTGGTTGATCTGGTAGATCGTCGCGCTGCGGCTCCACTCCGGGTGGGTGAGCTCGACGTCGGGCCGGGGGGCGTAGGGGTTGGCGGTCACGGGTGGCTCCTGGTCCGGGTCGGTGGGATCGGCGGTGCGGTGGGGCTCGTGCGAGGGTCGCACGTCAGGACGACTCGTCGAGCAGGTGCTCGACGAGCGGGATGGTGCGGTGGTCGAGGCGGGTGGCGAGCGAGATCACGGTCGAGGCCCGCGTGACGTGCGCGTCGTCGACGACGCGGTCGATGACCCGCTGGAGGTCGGCGTTGTCGCGCCCGACGATCCGGATGAGCACGTCTCCGGAGCCGGTGATCGTGTGCGCCTCGAGCACCTCGGGGATCGCGGCGAGGTGGTCGACGACGGGGGAGTGCCCGCCGCGACCCTGACGGATCTCGAGGGTGCAGAACGCCGTCACGGGGTAGCCGATGGCGGCCGGGTCGACGTCCGGGGCCATCGAGCGCAGCACGCCGGTCCGCTGGAGCCGGTCGAGCCTGGCCTGCACCGTGCCGCGAGCCACGCCCAGCCGGCGCGAGGCGCCGAGCACGCCGATGCCCGGCTCGGTGAGCAGGAGGAGCAGGATGCGGCAGTCGAGCGCGTCGACAGGTGCGCGCGCCGAGGGCGTCGCCGGAGACGTCATGGACAGAGTGTCCAGCACGAACCGGCATATGGGCAACACTTTGTGCACTGTGTTCAGCCGCCACGGCTGCTGTTGCACACCTCGACGCTCTCGGTCACTCTCGCTCCATGACCGACACGATGCCGTCTCCGGCCACCGACCTCACCGACCAGGAGCGCGAGGCCGACCTCGACCTCGACCAGCTCAAGCAGCTCGTCGGTCTCGTCGAGTACGACGAGAACACCGACGTCTTCCCCGTCACCGGATGGGACGCGATCGTCTTCGTCGCCGGCAACGCGACGCAGAGCGCGCACTACTACCAGAGCGCCTGGGGCATGGAGCTCGTCGCCTACTCGGGTCCCGAGAACGGCAACCGCGACCACAAGGCGTTCGTCCTCAAGAGCGGCTCGATCCGTTTCGTCATCAAGGGCGCGGTCGACCCCGACAGCCCGCTCGCCGACCACCACCGCCGCCACGGCGACGGCGTCGTCGACATCGCCCTCGAGGTGCCCGACGTCGACAGGTGCGTCGCGCAGGCCGTCAAGGCCGGCGCCACGGTCCTCGAGCAGCCCACGGACCACACCGACGAGCACGGCACGGTCCGCACCGCCGCCATCGCGACCTACGGCGAGACGCGCCACACCCTCGTCCAGCGTCAGGTGAACGGCCAGACGTATGCCGGCCCGTACCTCCCCGGCTACGTCACGACCGCGTCGACGCACGTCAAGCGCGACGGCCAGCCGAAGCGCCTCTTCCAGGCCCTCGACCACATCGTCGGCAACGTCGAGCTCGGTCACATGGACGAGTGGGTCTCCTTCTACAACCGCGTCATGGGCTTCGTGAACATGGCCGAGTTCATCGGCGACGACATCGCCACCGACTACTCGGCCCTCATGAGCAAGGTCGTCGCCAACGGCAACCACCGCGTCAAGTTCCCGCTCAACGAGCCGGCGATCGCCAAGAAGAAGAGCCAGATCGACGAGTACCTCGAGTTCTACCGGGGCGCCGGCGCCCAGCACCTCGCGGTCGCGACGAACGACATCCTCGCCTCCGTCGACGCCCTGCGCGCCAACGGCGTCGAGTTCCTCGACACCCCCGACAGCTACTACGAGGACGCCGAGCTGCGCGAGCGCATCGGCAACGTCCGGGTCCCGATCGAGGAGCTGCAGAAGCGCAAGATCCTCGTCGACCGCGACGAGGACGGCTACCTGCTCCAGATCTTCACCAAGCCGCTCGGCGACCGCCCGACGGTCTTCTTCGAGCTCATCGAGCGGCACGGTTCGCTCGGTTTCGGCAAGGGCAACTTCAAGGCGCTCTTCGAGGCCATCGAGCGCGAGCAGGACAAGCGCGGCAACCTCTGACCCGCTCCGACGTGGCCCTCGGCCCCGGTCCGGTCCCTGCCTTCGGGCGGGAACCGGCCGGGGCCGAGGCGCGCCCGGGACCAGTCGGGGCGCCGCCGGTCTGGGAACGCCGATGCCGTGGCACAGTTGGGGCATGAGCCAGCAGCCCTCCGGGTGGTACGACGACCCCAGCAACACCGACATGCTCCGTTACTGGGACGGCGTGTCGTGGACCAACCACACCGCCCCGAAGAAGTCGCCGACCATCGCGCAGAGCACCATCGGCCTGCCGCAGCAGAGCCCGCAGGGCCAGGCGGGCCAGCAGGGGCAGATGCCGTCCGACCGCACCGGGGCGCCGACGCCGACGACACCGATGCCGCACGGCAGCGGGTGGCAGACGCAGTCCCAGGTGCCGCAGCAGCAGGCGCCGCAGGGCTACTACCAGCAGGCGCCGGCCAACACCCAGTGGATGCACGACATCAAGACCACCGCAGACGGCGTGCCGCTCGCCTCGTGGGGCAAGCGTTTCGCTGCCTGGGTGATCGACGGCCTCATCCTCGCCGTCGTCGGCGGGATCATCTCGTGGGCCGCGACGCCGCGACTGTCCGAGCTCTTCTCCCAGATGGTCACCGCGGCACAGGCCGGCGACCAGACCCGCCTCGTCGAGATCCAGAACGAGCTGACGGGACCCGCCGTGCAGTTCTCGCTCTTCCTGTGGCTCGTGGCGACGGCCTACTGCCTCGTCTTCTGGACGACGATCGCGCAGACCCCGGGCAAGATGGCGCTCGGCATCAGCGTGCGCCGGGCCGCCGAGCCCGGACCCCTGCCGCTCGGGACCGCGGTCATGCGTCGGCTCGTCCCGCTGGCCGGCCAGTTCGTCCCCTTCCTGTCGCTGCTCGACGGCCTGTGGCCGCTCTGGGACGACAAGCGCCAGGCCCTGCACGACAAGGTCGCGAGCACCCAGGTCGTCGAGGGCAAGCAGCCGCGCAAGCAGGGCTGACCGGTCTGACGGGGCTCCGCGCCGCAGTCCGGGTGGGTCGGCCGACGGCGTAACTCGGTTGCGTCGCCGTCCGTGGTCGGCGCGAGAATGGAGGGTGCGCGGGCAGGCCCGCGCCCTCGGCGTCGACGACCCGATGCCGTCGATGCCCCTCGCCCGAACCGGAGTCATCGTGTCTGCTCCCAGCGCCACCGGCCAGTCCACCTACCCCGACAAGATCGACGGGCCGGTCCTCAAGATCGCCGGCGTGGTCGTGCTCGGCGCGATCATGTCGATCCTCGACATCACCGTCGTCAACATCGCCCTGCCGACCTTCCAGACGGTCTTCGCCGAGAGTCCCGACCAGCCGCTGCCCTACTCCACCGTCGCGTGGACCGTGACGGCCTACACCCTGGCGCTCGCGACGGTCATCCCACTCACGGGCTGGGCCGCCGACCGCTTCGGCACGAAGCGGCTCTACGTCCTCGCCGTCGTCCTCTTCACGGCGGGCTCGGCCCTGTGCGCCACGGCCGGGTCCATCGAGCTCCTCATCGGCTTCCGCGTGCTCCAGGGGCTCGGCGGAGGCATGCTCATGCCGCTCGGCATGACGATCATGACGCGCGCCGCGGGCCCGGCCCGGATGGGTCGGCTGATGGCGATCCTCGGCGTCCCCATGCTGCTGGGCCCGATCTTCGGACCCATCCTCGGTGGCTGGCTCATCGAGGTCGCGAGCTGGCACTGGATCTTCCTCATCAACGTGCCGATCGGCGTCGTCGCGGCGCTCTACGCGCTGTGGGCCCTGCCGTCCGACGCGCCGGAGCCGTCGGAGTCCTTCGACGTCGTCGGCATGCTGCTCATGTCGCCCGGCCTCGCGCTCTTCCTCTACGGCATCAGCTCGATCCCCGGTGAGGGGACCTTCGTCTCGAAGAAGGTGCTCATCCCGCTCGGCATCGGGCTCGCCATGCTCGTGACCTTCGTCTTCTACAGCTTCCGGCCCCAGCACCCGCTGCTCGACCTGCGGCTTTTCCGCAACCGGCGGCTCAGCGTCGCGACGATCACGATGTTCCTCTTCGCCGCCGCCTTCTTCGGTGGCCTGCTCCTCGTGCCGACCTACCTCCAGCAGGTGCGGGGGCTCGACACCCTCCACGCGGCCTTCCTCATGGTGCCTCAGGGCCTGGGCGCGATGGTGACGATGCCGATCGCCGGCGCCCTGTCGGACCGCATCCCGGTGGGCCGCATCGTGCCCTTCGGTCTGCTCGCCATCACGGGTGGGATGTTCGCCCTGACGCAGGTGGGCGTCGACACCCCGTACTGGGGCTTCATGATCCCGGTGCTCTTCGTCATGGGACTCGGCATGGGCGGCACGATGATGCCGCTCATGACCTCGGCGCTCAAGACGCTCCAGAGCCACCAGGTGGCGCGTGGCTCGACGCTGCTCAACATCACCCAGCAGATCGCGAGCTCCGTCGGCGTCGCCGTCATCTCGGTGGTCTTCACGAACTACCTCAGCGCCTCGGCGCTGGCGGGGCCGGCCATCGCGGCGCTGCACGACCCGACCCTCGTCGACGACGTCGGTGGGCCGGCCGCCGTCCAGCAGGGCCTCGTCGAGGCCGCTGACGCGTTCGGTGCCACCTTCCTCGTCGCCGCGATCCTCGTCGCGCTGACGCTGATCCCCGCCTCGTTCCTGCCCCGCAAGCACGAGGAGTCGCACTTCCTCGACGACCAGGCCGACGCGGCACCGGTCGTCATCCACTGATCCCGTCCCGGGCCCGGGTGCCCGTTCCCCGACGTCGGGGAACGGGCACGGCTCAGACGGCCGGGCGGATCGTGCCGGTGACCTCGCCGAGACCGATGCGCGCGCCCCCCGGTCCGGGTGCCCACGCCGTCATCGTGACGGTGTCCCCGTCCTCGAGGAAGCCGCGCGTCGTGCCGTCGCCGAGCGTCAGCGGTTCGGTGCCGTTCCACGTCAGCTCGAGCAGGCTGCCGCGGGTGTCGCGGCTGGGACCGCTGATGGTCCCCGAGCCGAAGAGGTCGCCGTCCCGGATCGAGGCACCGTTGACCGTGAGGTGCGCGAGCATCTGCGCCGGAGACCAGTACATCCCCGCGTGCTCCGGGCGTGAGACGACAGTCCCGTTGAGACTGACCTCGACGTGCACGTCGAGGCCGAACGCGTCACCACGCAGGTAGGGCAGGACCTGCGGATCCGCCTGTCCCGGAAGGGGAACGCGCGCCGCACCGAGGGCCTCGAGCGGCGTGACCCACGCCGAGACGGAGGTGGCGAAGGACTTGCCGAGGAACGGACCGAGCGGGACGTACTCCCAGGCCTGCAGGTCGCGGGCGCTCCAGTCGTTGAGGATGACGACACCGAAGAGGTGGTCCTGCGCCTCGTCGACCGAGACGCGGGACCCGAGCGCGGTCGCGCCACCGACGACGTAGCCGAGCTCGGCCTCGATGTCGAGGCGGATGCTCGGGCCGAAGACGGGGGCGGGGTCGTTCGGACCCTTGCGCTGCCCCGTCGGTCGGATGACGTCGGTGCCGGACACGACGACGGTGCCGGCGCGGCCGTGGTAGCCGATGGGCAGGTGCTTCCAGTTGGGCGGCAGGGCGGCGTTGTCGGGCCGGAAGATCTGGCCCACGTTGCTCGCGTGGTCCTCGCTCGCATAGAAGTCGACGTAGTCGGCCACCTCGACGGGCAGGTGGAGCGTGACCTCGGCGAGGGGGTGCAGGTGCGGCGAGACGCCGTCGCGGTGCACGTCGTCGCGCAGGACCTCGGTCAGCCACTCCCGGGCCACGGTCCAGGCGGGGCGGCCGAGGGCGAGGAAGGCGTTGAGGGTCGGGGTCTGCCACGCCGTCGCGAGGTCGGGTCCGTCACCGACGAGCCCGGCGTCCCGGCCGATCGCGGCGACGGCGCCGGCGTCGAGCACGTGGTCGCCGATGCGCACGCCGACGCGCCGGACCGGGTCGCCGGCGGTGCTGAAGACGCCGTAGGGGAGGGTGTCGATGCCGAACGGGTGGTCGGCGGGGACGTCGAGCCAGGTGCTCGTCCGGATGGGCGGCGTCATGCGTGGGACTCCTCGGTGGTGATCATCCCGAGCGCCTCGAGCTCGGTGAGCGGGTCGAGCACACCGCAGCAGCCGAAGGCCGTGAAGCTGTCGCGGACCTGCTCGGCGTCCTCGGTGGACAGGCTCGAGAGTGCGGTGACGAGCACCTCCGTGTCGCGGCGGGCCAGGGCGCCGGACAGCTCGTGCGCCTCGGCACCGCCCAGCGCCTCGTGCGTCGCGAGCAGCACGTTGAGCAGGCCGTGCATCGGCTCGCCGCCGTGGGTGCCCCGGACCGCGTGGTGCAGGCCTCCGGTCAGCTTGAAGGGGAGTCCGTGCAGCACGACCGCGTCGAGGAAGCCGCCGAGCGCCGCCTCGTCGGGCCACGGCCAGGCCGGGGTCGGTCCCGTGCGGAACTTCGCCGTCACGTCGTGCTCGTCGTCGACGGCGGCGGCGATGTCGTCGAGCCCGCGCGCCTGGTCGTCGCCGAGGCCGACCTCGACGACGACGGGAACCTCCGCGTCGAGGACCTGCCGCCACCCGTCGGCCCAGCCGAGCTCGGCTGCCGTGACGAGCACCCGGTCGTCGTGCCGCAGCGTGGTGAGGGCGTCGAGGAGGGGCTGCGCCGGGCTTCCGGGGCGCACGACGAGGCTGACCTCGAGGGGCTCCTGCGCAGTGCGCGGGTCCGCGGCGGCCAGGGTCGCGAGCTCACCCGCCGCGGTGGCGGGGACGAGCAGCGGGCCGATGTGGACGGCATACGGCCCCGTGCGCCGGTCGAGGTGCTCGCGCACGGCGACGTCGAGGGGCGCCAGCCCCGGTGGGAAGACCGCGGCGTCGTCGACGAGGCGGTCGAAGAGGGGCGCGAAGGGCGTCCTTGACATGACTGGGAGCGTACTCCACTGTTGCAATAGTGATACACCAGCGTCCGCTCAACGGACGCGCTCGACGGAGAGGCCTTCGCCCATGGCGCACTACCAGGCAGTCGGAAGCATCCCGCCCAAGCGGCACACCCAGCACCGACGTCCTGGGCCGGGGAGCACGCCGGGCGAGCTCTACTACGAGGAGCTCATGGGTGAGGAGGGCTTCAGCTCCGACAGCTCGCTGCTCTACCACCGCAACATCCCGTCGACGACGGTCGGCGCCGCGGTCTGGGAGGTGCCCGACCAGTCGACGACCCCGAACCACCCGCTCACGCCTCGGCACCTCAAGCTCCACGAGCTCTTCGACGCCGGGTCGGTCGACGGCACGGACGTCGTGACCGGCCGCCGCCTCGTGCTCGGCAACGGCGACGTGCGCATCTCGTATGCCGTCGCCGGCGCGCCGAGCCCGTGGTACCGCAACGGCATCGGCGACGAGTGCGTCTACGTCGAGCGCGGCCGAGCCCGCGTCGAGACCGTCTTCGGCTCGTTCGAGGTCGGGGAGGGCGACTACGTCGTCATCCCGCGCGCCACGACCCACCGGTGGCTCCCCGAGCGGTCGACGACCGACCCGCTCCGCGCGTACTGCATCGAGGCCAACAGCCACATCGCCCCGCCGAAGCGCTACCTCAGCAAGTACGGCCAGCTCCTCGAGCACGCCCCCTACTGCGAGCGCGACCTGCGCCAGCCGGACGGTCCGCTCCTCGCCGAGGACGTCGGCGCGAGCCCCGACGAGGCGACCGAGGTCTACATCAAGCACCGGGGCAACGGCCCCGGCGGTGTCGTCGGCACCATCCACACGCTGCCGTTCCACCCGCTCGACGTCGTCGGCTGGGACGGCTGCCTCTACCCCTACGTCTTCAACGTGCGCGACTTCGAGCCGATCACCGGCCGCATCCACCAGCCGCCGCCCGTGCACCAGGTCTTCGAGGGCTCGAACTTCGTCATCTGCAACTTCGTGCCCCGCAAGGTCGACTACCACCCGCTCGCGATCCCCGTCCCCTACTACCACTCGAACGTCGACAGCGACGAGATCATGTTCTACGTCGACGGCGACTACGAGGCCCGCAAGGGCTCGGGCATCGGCAGGGGATCGGTCTCGGTCCACCCGGGTGGGCACCCCCACGGGCCGCAGCCCGGTGCGACCGAGGGCTCGATCGGCGTCGAGAGCTTCGACGAGCTCGCCGTCATGGTCGACACGTTCCGCCCGCTCGAGCTCGGCGAGGGCGGCCTCGCGGTCGACGACGGCCTCTACGCGATGTCGTGGTCGAAGGGGAGCGACCGCGGCTCGCCCACGGGCCGCCCCCACTCCGAGGGCTGAGCGCGTGCCAGGACCGGCTGCGCCGCGGGGCGAGTCCTCCCAGACGCTCGACCGTGGCATCCGGGTGCTCGAGGCACTGGCCGGGACCGGCGAGGCGGCAGGCCTGACGATCACCGAGCTCGCGGCCGGGCTCGGTGTGGGTCGGCCCGTCGTCTACCGCCTCGTCACGACGCTCGAGGACCACCACCTCGTCTCACGGGCCGCCGACGGGAGGGTCCGTCTCGCGCTCGGCATCAGCCGCCTCGCCTCGGCCGTCACTCCCGTCGTGCGCACCGAGGCACGGCCCGCGCTGCGCGACCTCGCCGACGCCGTGGGGGCGACGGCGCACCTGACGATCGCGGAGGGCGACGAGGCGCTCGCGCTCGTCGTCGTCGAGCCGTCGTGGACCGACGTCCACGTCGCCTACCGTTCCGGGGCAAGGCACCGGCTCGACCAGGGCGCCGCCGGTCGGGCGATCCTCGCCGGTCGGGCGGGGGAGCGTGGTGTCGTCGGCACCGACGGCGAGCTGCAGGCGGGGGCGCACGGCCTGGCCGTGTCGCTGTCGACCCGCACCGACCCCGCCCCCGGAGGCGTCGAGGCCTCGGTCGGGGTCGTCTCCCTCGAGCCCCTCGACGTGCGCACCGTGGGTCCACGGCTCGAGCACGCGGCCCGGGCCCTGCGCGCCGTCCTCCGCTGACCCCTCGCCCTCCTCTCACGTCGAGTGGCCCCGTCGTCACACGCCAGACATCCGAGGCTCGTCGAGTGGCCGCGTCGTCACACCCCGAATCGGTGACCCATGGGGTTGATGGGGTTGCGCGGCCACTCGAGCTGGGGACGGGCTGGGGTCAGCCGGCGACGTGGGGGATCGGTTGGGTCAGCCGCCGACCCTGGGGGCGCCGAGAAGGTGGATGCCGGCTTCGCGCAGCTCTGCGAGGGCCGCGTCGGTCGTGGGCCGGGAGACGCCGGCCGTGAGGTCGAGCAGCACGGTGGTCTCGAAGCCCTCGCGTCGCGCGTCGGCCGCCGTGGCCCGGACGCAGTGGTCGGTCGCGATGCCGACGACGTCGACGCGGGAGACGTCGCGCTCCGTGAGCCAGGCGGCGAGCGTGGTGTCCCGGCCGTCGTCCGAGCGCCCCTCGAAGCCGCTGTAGGCGGCGGCGTGCTCGCCCTTGCGGAAGACCGCCTCCACGTGCCCGAGGGCACCCGCGAGCCTCGGGTGGAACTCCGCGCCCTCGCTGCCCGCGACGCAGTGCACCGGCCACGAGTCGACGAAGTCGGGGGTCGACGAGAAGTGCGGCCCGGGGTCGACGTGCCAGTCGGCGGTCGCGACGACATGGTCGTAGTCGGCAGCGTGGCGACTCACGTGCTCGGTGACCTCCCGGGCCACCTCGGCGCCGCCGCTGACGGCGAGGGACCCGCCCTCGCAGAAGTCGTTCTGCACGTCGACGATGATCAGCGCGCGTCCGCCGTCATGCGTGGATCCGGCCATGGCTCAGTCCTTCTCGTAGATCGTGGGGATCACGGGCTCGCCTCGTGACAGCTGGGCAGCCGCCCGGGGCAGCTCCGCCCGCGACGCCTCGTGTCGCGCGCGCGCCTCGTGGATGCCCTGGTGGTCGACGACCTCGCCGCCGCGGACGAGGTCGATCATCAGGCGTCGGTCGTTGCCGTCGTCGTGCGGCTGATCACCGATGCCGATGACCTCGGCCTGGGCGACGCCGGAGTCGCTGAGGCGGCGCATGGCCCACTTGCGTCCGCCGACCGACGTCTTGTCCTTGCTCTTCTTCTCGACGCCCTGCATCTGTCCCGACGCGTCCTCGCGCTGGACGAGCTTGTAGACCATGGACGCCGTCGGTGCCCCGGAGCCGGTCACGAGCGCCGTGCCGACGCCGTATCCGCTGACGGGGCCGGCCGCGAGGCCCGCGATGGCGTACTCGTCGAGGTCGGAGGTGACGATGATCCTGGTGTCGGTGTTGCCCGCCGCGTCGAGCTGGGCGCGCACCTCGGTGGCCTGGATGAGCAGGTCGCCCGAGTCGAGACGGACCGCCCCGAGCTCGGGGCCGGCGATGTCCATCGCGAGCGCGACGGCCGTCCGGACGTCGTAGGTGTCGACGAGGAGGGTCGTGCCCTTGCCGAGCGACTCGACCTGGGCGGTGAAGGCCTCCTTCTCCGAGTCGTAGAGGAGGGTGAACGCGTGCGCGGCCGTGCCCGTCGTCGGCACGCCGTAACGGCGCCCGGCCTCGAGGTTGCTCGTCGCGTCGAAGCCGGCGACGTAGGCCGCGCGAGCGGCCGCGACGGCCGACTCCTCGTGGGTGCGTCGTGAGCCCATCTCGATGCAGGGCCTGCCGATGGCCGCGGTCGTCATGCGCGAGGCCGCGGAGGCGATCGCCGTGTCGTGGTTGAGGATCGAGAGCACGAGCGTCTCGAGGATGACGCCCTCGGCGAAGGTCGACTCGACGACGAGGACCGGCGACTGCGGGAAGTAGCACTCACCCTCGGCGTATCCGCTGACGTCACCGGAGAAGCGGTAGTCCGCCAGCCAGTCGACGGTGGCGCGGTCGACGACCTTCCGGTCGGACAGGAAGCGCAGCTCGTCGTCGCCGAAGCGGAACTCCTCGAGCGCCTCGAGCACCCGGCCCGTTCCAGCGATGACCCCGTAGCGGCGCCCGTCGGGAAGCCGGCGGGCGAACGCCTCGAAGACGCAGCGCCGGTGCGCCTCGCCCGAGGCGAGGGCGGCCTGGAGCATCGTCAGCTCGTAGTGGTCGGTCAGCAGCGCCGTGCTCGCGGCGCGAGGGCTCGTCGGGCTCACGTGCCCACCCTAGGTGTCAGCAGGCCCCGGGGACCGTCTGCCCCACGCGCCTCGGTGGACCTAGGGTGGCCCTGTGACCGCAGCCACCCTCTCCCTCGCGCCCGCCGAGCAGGAGGTGACCTCCACCGACGAGGTCGTCGCACCCGACGTGCCGTGGGTGACGATCGTCTGGAACGACCCCGTCAACCTCATGACGTACGTGACGTGGGTCTTCGAGACCTACTTCGGCTATGCCCGCCCGAAGGCCGAGAAGCTGATGATGGACGTCCACGTCAAGGGCCGTGCCGTCGTCTCCAACGGCCCCCGCGAGTCGATGGAGCGCGACGCGGAGGCGCTCCAGGGCTACGGCCTCTGGGCCACGTTCGAGAAGGACCGCTGATGGCACGCGCCTTCCTGCGCGAGCAGGACCACTACGTCGGTCTCCTCGAGTCCACCGAGCGCACCGTGCTCCTCGGCCTCATGCAGCAGACGCGACTGCTGCTCTCTCCGGAGATCGAGCCGACCGGCGACGCGTTCGACGACCTCGTGGCGTCGATGGGCCTGTCGCTGAGTGCCGCGGACCAGCAGGCCGACGACGCGGGCGGCCCTGCCGCACAGGCCGACTCGGCATCGCTGGCCGACCGCGACCCAGCCCTCGACCGGCTCCTGCCGACCGCCCATCGGGGTGACGACCAGATCGCGGCGGAGTTCCGTCGCCTGACCGAGGAGGGCCTTCGGCAGCGCAAGAGCGGCAACCTCGACGTCGCTCTCGCGTGCGTCGAGGAGGCCGTCGGCAACCGGGTCGTGCTCGACGAGTCCCAGGCGCCGGCCTTCCTCATGGCCCTCACCGACGTCCGCCTCCTGCTCGGCGAGCGGATGGGCATGCGCACCGAGGAGGACGCCGAGGCGCTGCACGCCGCGATGGACGACATCGACGACGACGACCCCCTCGGCTACGCCATGGCGTGGTACGACTTCCTCACCTGGCTGCAGGAGACCCTGACCCAGGCGCTCATGGGCACGGACCTGCGCGACGTCGTGGCGGCATACGACGACGACCTCGACGACGACCTCGACGACGACGTCGACGACGACCTCGACGACGACGAAGGCGCGCGGCCGGACGACACGATGTGACGCACCCGACGCCACGTCGTCGGGCCGTCGTCGGCGTCGGCACCTAGGCTCGTCACGTGGACGTCACGATCGTCGGGTGCTCGGGATCCTTCGCGGGGCCCCGCTCGCCCGCCTCGTCCTACCTCGTCCGCGCCGAGCACGAGGGCCGCACGTGGAGCATCGTGCTCGACCTCGGCAACGGCGCCCTCGGCGCCCTCCAGCGCCACGTCGAGCCGTATGCCGTCGACGCCGTCCTGCTCAGCCACCTGCACGTCGACCACTGCATCGACATGTGCGGCCTCTACGTCATGATGCGCTACCTCCCCGGCGGGCCGGGTCGCGCGACGATGCCGGTCTGGGGCCCACCCGGCACCGGCGTGCACCTCGCCCGGGCCTACGGCGGCGGTGAGGCCGAGGACGTCCTCGGCGTCTTCGACTTCCACGACCTGCGCCACCGCGAGCCGGTGACGGTCGGGCCGTTCACGATCACCCCGGTCCGCGTCAACCACCCCGTCGAGGCCTACGGCTTCCGCGTCGAGGCCGACGGCCGCGTGCTCGCCTACACCGGCGACACCGACACGTGCGACCAGCTCGACGAGCTCATGACGGGCGCCGACCTCGTGCTCGCCGACTCGGCCTTCGTCGAGGGGCGCGACACCGTGCCCGACATCCACCTCTCCGGTCGTCGCGCCGCCGAGGCGGCCGTCCGGGCCGGGGGAGTGGGGCGACTCATGCTCACGCACATCCCTGCCTGGAACGACCCCGAGGTGTGCCGTCAGCAGGCCGCCGCGGTGTGGCCCGGCTGCGTCGAGCTCGCCGAGCCCGACGCCACCTACCGCCTTTGACAGGCGCTGACAGGCGCTGACGGGCACTGACGAGCACTGACGAGCGCTGACGGGCCTGACCTCGCGGGTGGTCCGCCCGAGCAGCCGGGTATGGACCGTGACGGTGCGGCGCGCGCCCGGCAGTCGCCGGACCGAGCGCCGACGACCGGAACGACCGAACCAAGGAGGCACCGTTGCAGCAGCGAACCATCGGATCGAGGAAGGTCAGCGCGATCGGTCTCGGGGGCATGCCGATGTCCATCGAGGGCCGGCCCGACGAGGACCGCTCGATCCGGACCATCCACGCCGCGCTCGACGCCGGCGTCACCCTCATCGACACGGCCGACGCCTACCACCGTGACGCGGGCGAGGTGGGTCACAACGAGTCCCTCATCGCCAAGGCGCTCTCGTCGTGGTCCGGGAGCGCGGCCGACGTGCTCGTCGCGACCAAGGGCGGCCACCTGCGCCCCGGCGACGGCTCGTGGACGCAGAACGGCCGCCCCGACCACCTCAAGGAGGCGGCCAAGGCCTCGCTCCAGCGGCTCGGCGGCGACGCGATCGGGCTCTACCAGTTCCACCGGCCGGACCCCGACGTGCCCTACGCCGAGTCCGTCGGTGCGCTCGTCGAGCTGCTCGACGAGGGTGTCATCGAGATGGCCGGCATCTCGAACGCCGACCCCGCGCAGATCCGCGAGGCGCAGGACGTGCTCGGTGGCCGGCTCGTCTCCGTGCAGAACCAGTTCTCGCCCGCCTTCCGCAGCAGCCGGGCCGAGCTCGACCTCTGCGCCGAGCTCGGCATCGCCTTCCTGCCGTGGAGCCCGCTCGGCGGCATCAGCAGGGCGGGCGACCTCGGCAGCCGGCACGACGCGTTCGCGGAGGTCGCGAAGGCCCACGACGTGAGCCCCCAGCGGGTGGCGCTCGCGTGGGAGCTCGCGCTCGCCCCGACCGTCGTGCCCATCCCGGGTGCCTCCCGTCCCGAGAGCATCGAGGACTCGGTGCAGGCCGCCGACCTCGAGCTGACGGCCGACGAGGTCGAGCGTCTCTCGGCCGAGACGCTCGACTGACGAGCCCTCGCGGCGTCGCAGGGACGGGTCCTTACGGTTCGCGAACGAGCCGTCGGGGCCCGTCCCCGCACCCGCGATTGAGGCCTAGCGTGGAGTCATGGCTAGCCTCGTGGGCATGACTGACCGACATGACGGCCGTGCCCCCGACGAGACCCGAGAGGTGCGGATCACCCGCAACTGGCTCGACCACGCGGAGGGCAGCGTCCTCGTCGAGTTCGGGCGCACGCGCGTGCTGTGCGCGGCGTCCTTCACCGAGGGCGTCCCGCGCTGGCTCAAGGGCAAGGGCACCGGCTGGGTCACCGCCGAGTACGCCATGCTGCCCCGCGCCACCAACACCCGTTCCGACCGCGAGAGCGTCAAGGGCCGCATCGGCGGCCGCACCCACGAGATCAGCCGACTCATCGGCCGCAGCCTGCGCGCCGTCATCGACACCAAGGCCCTCGGCGAGAACACCATCGTCCTCGACTGCGACGTCCTGCAGGCCGACGGCGGCACCCGGACCGCCGCCATCACCGGCGCGTACGTGGCCCTGGCCGACGCCGTCGAGCACGCCCGGGCCAAGGGCCTCATCGGCGCGAAGGCCCAGCCGCTGACCGGCTCGGTCGCAGCCGTCTCCGTCGGGATCGTCGGCGGACGTGCCGTCCTCGACCTCGACTACCCCGAGGACTCGACCGCCGAGACCGACATGAACGTCGTCATGACCGGCGACGGCCGGTTCATCGAGGTCCAGGGCACCGCCGAGGGTGCGCCCTTCGACCGCGACCTGCTCGGCCAGCTGCTCGACCTCGCCACGAAGGGCTGCGCCGACCTCACCGACCGGCAGCAGGCCGCCCTGGCCGCCCAGGAGGTCGCCTCGTGACGCGGGTCGTCCTCGCCACCCGCAACGCCCACAAGGTCGAGGAGCTGCGCGAGATCCTCGCCGACGTCAGCGCCGACCTCGGTCTCGAGATCATCGGGCTCGACGGCTTCCCCGACGCGCCGGACGTCGTCGAGGACGGTGTGACGTTCGAGCAGAACGCCATCCTCAAGGCCGCGTCCGCGGCACACGTGACGGGCCTGCCGGCACTCGCCGACGATTCGGGCCTGGCCGTCGACGTGCTCGGCGGCTCACCCGGCATCTTCAGCGCCCGCTGGTCCGGTGGCGGCGGTGACCGCGCCAACCTCGAGCTGCTCCTCGCTCAGCTCGGCGACGTCCGCGACGAGCACCGCGCCGCGGCGTTCGTCTGCGCCGCGGCCCTCGTGCTGCCCGATGGTCGCTCGGCCGCCGAGCTCGGGCGCTTCCCGGGCACCGTGGGCCGTGAGCCGAGAGGGACCAACGGCTTCGGCTACGACCCGATCTTCGTCCCATCCGACCAGCCGGACGGCAACGAACGCACACTGGCGGAGTACGACGCCGACGAGAAGAACCACGTCTCGCACCGGGCGCTCGCCTTCCGTGCACTCGTGCCACACCTGAAGGAGCACCTGAGGCCATGACCACGACCAGCCCGGCCACGCGTCCCGAGACCGCCCCGCAGCAGCCGGCCCGTCCGCTCTGGTGGGGAGCCCTCGACGGGCTGGTGGCCGGGCTGCTCACCGTCGGGCTGGCGACGCTCGCCGCGGCGCTGCTCACGGCCGTCGGGCAGTCCTCCGGCCAGCCGGCGCCCATCGCCGCGGTGAGCGGGGCCTTCATCGACCGGACGCCGCCGTGGCTCAAGGACGTCGCCATCGCGACCTTCGGCACCAACGACAAGCGGGCCCTGCTCGTCGGGACGGTCGTCGTGCTCGCCCTGGCCTGTGCGGCGGTGGGGATCCTGGCCAGCCGACGGCTCGTCGCGGGACTCGTCGTCTTCGCCGTCATCGGTGTCATCGGCGCGGCCGCGGTGCTCACCCGACCCGGCGCCGGCCCGGCGGACGTGCTGCCGACGATCCTCGGCACCGCGGCCGGTCTCTGGTTCCTCAGCCGCGCCGCGGCCCCGTCGGCGAGCGCGACGGGCGCTGCCGGTCCCGGCCGACGCTGGATCATCGGGGGAGCGGTCGGTGCCGTGGCGGCATACGCCGGCAGCTACCTCGGGGGTGACTCCGCGGCGGCCACGGTCTCGCGCGACGCCCTCAAGAGCACGCCGCTCAAGGGCACGAAGCTCGCCATCCCGGCCGGCGCCGACCTCAAGGTGCCGGGCCTGACGCCGTACATCGTCCCGAACGCCGACTTCTACCGCATCGACACGGCGATCGTCGTGCCTCGCATCGACGCCAACGACTGGAAGCTCAAGGTCACCGGCATGGTCGACCGCGAGGTCGAGATCGACTGGAAGACGTTGCAGGGCAAGCAGATGCAGGAGGCGCTGGTCACCCTGACGTGCGTCTCGAACGAGGTCGGCGGCGACCTCGTCGGCAATGCCGTCTGGACGGGCTGGCCCGTGCGCGAGCTGCTCGCGATGGCCGGCCCCAAGGCGGGCGCCGACATGGTGCTGCAGACGAGCATCGACGGCTTCACCGCCTCGACCCCGCTCGGCGCACTCACCGACGACCGCAACGCCCTGCTCGCGATCCGGATGAACGGCGAGCCCCTGCCCTTCGAGCACGGCTTCCCCGTGCGCGTCGTCGTGCCGGGTCTCTACGGCTTCGTGTCGGCCACGAAGTGGGTCACCGAGCTCAAGGTGACGACGTATGCCGACGACGTGGCCTACTGGACGCCGCGTGGCTGGTCGGCGACGGGACCCATCAAGACGGCATCGCGCATCGACGTCCCCACGGCGGGGGCCAGCGTCAAGGCCGGAACCGTCGCCGTCGCGGGGGTGGCGTGGGCGCAGCACACCGGCGTCTCCAAGGTCGAGGTCCAGGTCGACCAGCAGCCGTGGACCGAGGCCCGTCTCGCGGCCGACGCGAGCATCGACACGTGGCGGCAGTGGGTCTACGAGTGGGACGCCACGCCGGGCAGCCACGACATCCGGGTGCGGGCCTACGACGCCAAGGGGCAGGTGCAGTCGCCGCTGGAGGCGCCGCCGGCGCCCGACGGCGCCACCGGCATCCACGTCGTCAACGTCAGGGTGGAGTGAGCTCGGTCGATCCCGAGCCGACGACGGCCTCGGCCTCGATCTCGACGAGAAGGTCGGGGTCGATGAGCGCCGTCACCTGGACCATCGTCGAGGCCGGTCGCACGTCGGCGAAGACCTCGCCGTGTGCGCGGCCCACCGCCTCCCAGTCGCGGATGTCGGTGACGAACATCCGGGTCCGCACGACGTCGGCCGGTGCGGCGCCGCAGGCCGCGAGGGCCTCGACGACGATCTCGAGCGCGACCTTCGCCTGCGTGTAGGCGTCCCCGGGCGCGACGACGCGTCCGTCGCGGATCGCCGTGGTCCCCGCCACGTGCACGGTGTCCCCGGCGCGGACGGCCCGCGAGTAGCCGACGACACCCTCCCAGGCGCTGCCCGTCGCGATGTTCCGCCTCATGACCGAAGGCTAGTCCTGGCCGGCGTGGGAGCGGAGGGGCTCGTCAGCGACGCGGCGGGCAGGAGGAACCAGTGCCGTGCGACGCACTGCACCCGGGCGTGCTCGACCGGCCCGTCGGTGCTCTCGAGCACCGCCCGCTCCGTCACCTCGGCGAGGGCACCGCACTCCGGGCACGTCGTCGTGTCGAGCGCGGCCCCCACCGGTGCGTTCGTGCCGTCCATGACGTACCTCCTCGTCCGTGGCTCATGGGAGACGGAGGGCGGGACGGTGGCTCCTGATACCGGGGGGCCGCCAACTACAGTGGGGGCCGCGCATGACGCGAGCGGACGTGGTGGAACTGGTAGACACGCAGGATTTAGGTTCCTGTGCCCTAGGTGTGCGGGTTCGAGTCCCGCCGTCCGCACCAGCCGGACCGACCTGGTGTCCGGAACGGGTACGAGCCCGGCAGACATGACGACGAAGGAGCAGATCGTGACCGCACGACTCGAGCCCGGCGAGCAGGCCCCTGCCTTCAGCCTCACCGACGACACCGGCCAGACCGTCAGCCTCGCCGACTTCGCGGGCCGCAAGGTCATCGTCTACTTCTACCCGGCTGCCATGACCCCGGGCTGCACCAAGCAGGCCTGCGACTTCAGCGAGTCGCTCGACTCGCTGAAGAAGGACGGCTACGAGGTCGTCGGCATCTCCAAGGACAAGCCGGCCAAGCTCGCCGCGTTCCGCGAGCGTGACCACCTCACCATCCCGCTGCTCAGCGACGAGGACCTCGCGGTCCACACGGCATACGGCGCCTGGGGTGAGAAGAAGCTCTACGGCAAGACGGTCGAGGGCGTCATCCGGTCGACCTTCGTCGTCGACGAGGAGGGCAAGGTGAGCCACGCGTTCTACAACGTCAAGGCGACCGGCCACGTGGCCAAGCTCCGTCGCGACCTCGGCATCGCCGACTAGAGTCGCACCGTCCCCCGAAAGGAAGCCAGATGAGCGACACCGTACGGATCGAGCAGGACATCCAGGCCGCCCGCGCGCGCCTCGAGGGCACCGTCAACGAGCTGGCCTACCGCGCCCAGCCGCAGGTCATCGCCCAGCGCCAGGTGCAGGGCCTGCGGCTGCGTCTCGCCGCGGCCACGCACACCGAGGACGGCGAGCTGCGCATCGAGCGCATCGGTGCCGTCGTGGCGGCGGCCGTCGTCGTCGTGGTCGCCATCGGCTTCCTGCGCCGCCGGCGCTGAGCCGGCCGGCGGGTCCGACCAGTCCCATGGCGAAGAAGGATGCTGCCGCGTCGGCGGCCAGGCTGCCGGTCCGGATGCTGCACGACCGCGTCCTCGTCTCGATCGAGAGCGAGGGGGAGCGGCGCTCCGGCGGCGGCATCCTCATCCCCGCCACCGCGTCGGTCGGCAAGCGCCTCGCGTGGGCCGAGGTGGTGGCGACGGGCGCCAACGTGCGCCAGGTCGAGCTGGGCGACCGCGTCCTCTTCGACCCGGAGGACCGCGGCGAGGTCGAGCTGCACGGGAAGGACTACATCCTGCTCCGCGAGCGCGACATCCACGCCGTCGCGGCCCGGCGCGTCGAGGACGGCCAGACCGGCCTCTACCTCTGAGCCACCTTCGCCCGCCGTGCGCGCCCGACGTCAGTCGGGGCGCAGCCCGAGCTTGCGAAGCAGGCCGGGACCGGGCCAGACCGGCTTGCTCGGCAGCGGCCACTTCTTCGGGTCCTTGCGGTTGAGCAGGACGTACTTGTCGAAGCAGACCTGCTGGGCGACGGGTCCGTAGAGGTCGGCCGCCTCGCTCATCCACGCCTTCTGGTGCGACGCGCGGTAGTCGGCCGGCATCGAGTCCCACAGCGCCTTGTTGAAGCGCCGCACCGCCGCGTTGCGCTTGCCCGGCCGGATCGCCTCGTCGTCGACGGCCGCGCCGCCACCGGCGAGGGCGGTCAGGCCGTCGCCGCCGAGCCCGGGGATCGTCGTGCCGGCGAAGTCGGCCGACCAGCCACGGTAGGTGATGCCCCACGCCTTGGTGATCTCGGCGATGCCGACCTCGCCGACCTTGCCCTTGGCGGGCCAGTCCGTCGAACGGACGCGGCCACCGCCGACGGAGAGGGCGATGTGGCCGTGCTTGCCGCCCGCCCAGTAGACCGGGGCGCCGGCCGGGGCGTCGGTGCCGCCGCGCCGCTTCGCAGCACGCGCCCAGGCGGCGTTGGCGTCGGCCAGCCCGAACCGGTGCGGGGCGGCGATGCAGTTCCAGACGAAGTTGCAGCACATGCCGACGGGCAGGTACGTCGTGAAGGCCCGCGCCTTGCCGACGCTCGCACCCGGCCCGCGCACCGTCACGTCGCGGTCGCCCCCGCCCGGCGGCGGGGGCTCGTCGGTCCACGGCAGGTCGGGCGTGACCTCACGCTCGCCCTGGTCGCCTCGGTCCAGCTCGTCGTCCCAGCCGCTCATCGCATCTCCCCTCGAGCCGGTGACGCGGTCACCCGCGTCCCGGGTGGTACGTCCATCGTCCAAGGGAGTCGTGGCGTTGTCAGCCTGATACGCGAATCAGGACGGGCAAAGGGAAGACCCCCGTCCGGATCGCTCCGAACGGGGGTCTTGAAGTGCGCCGCCAGGGACTCGAACCCCGAACCCAGTGATTAAGAGTCACTTGCTCTGCCAATTGAGCTAGCGGCGCAACGAGGGGAAACGTTAGCAGCCGTCCCGGGCCGGGACAAAATCGGTCGGCGCGAGGCGTCCCGAGCCGCGCGACCCACCCCTGCCGCTGACCGGGCGACCCGGCGCTGCGGGCGGATTCGCGTGCCTACGGGGTCGCGCTCGCCGTCGAGATGAGGGACAGCGCGAGGCTGACGACGATGACGCCGATGATGACACCGACCGTGATCCGCTGGGCCTTCTTGTTCCCCATGAGCATGACCCCATTGTGCGGTATGCCGTCGCGGGGCCGGTGCGTCGACGCGGGCGTACGCTGGGGTGGAGACAGGTCACCCGGTCAGGGTGCCCGTCGGCAGCAGAGGAACCGACCCTTGCGCGGCGTCGGTCCTCCAGGGCAGGAAGTGACGAGCGAGCCGCGGCCACCCATCTCGACCTGCTCCCCGAGGAGCCACCGTGAACGCCCTGCCCCTGTCCCCTCCCGTGTCCACCTCCCTGCCGGCCCCCGCCGCCGAGTCGCCAGGAGACGACCTCTCGAGCCGCCTCGCCCTGTCGCCCCGTCCGGGGGTCGACGCCTCCGACGGCGTGTGGTGGCCCCGGTCGAGCGACCTCCGCGTCGAGGTGCCGCTGCTCGACGTCGCGGTGAACGACCGCGCCCGCGCGCGGATCGCCCGGTTCGGCTACGAGCGCGCCGGGTGGGAGGACGGACCCCGGACCGTGCGCAGCCCGATCGGGATCACGCACCTCGGCTGGTTCGAGCACAGCCGCTTCCCCGACCACGTCCTGCTGTCCCTGAGCAACTACGGCCGGCTCGTGCTCACGGTCCTGCCCCCCGACACCGACGGCGAGACCGCCCGGACGGCGATGGCGAGCGTCGCGGAGTAGCTGTCAGGTCTCACCGGCCGTCGGAGACGAGCATGGCGCGCACCGCGGCCCGCAGGTCGCCGGTGCCGTCGTCCGTGACAGCCGCGCGCATCCGCTGGTAACCGGCCCCGTCGCTCAGGATGTCCTCGACGCCCGCGAGCTCGCGCGTGCAGGCGAGGCGTCGCGCCGTCGGCTGCAGCTGCTCGAGCAGGTCGTGGATGTCGTCGACGACGTGGACCTCCGTGTTGTCGGCGTCACGGATGATGATGGCGTCGAGCCCGTAGCGCGCCGCCCGCCACTTGTTCTCCTGCACGTGCCAGGGCGGCAGCGGGCGCGCGAGCACGCCCTCGTCGAGCTGGTGCTCGAGATGGGCGACGAGGCAGTGGATGAGCGCCGCGATCGCGGCCACGTCCTGCGGTCGCGAGAAGCCGTCGCAGGCCCGGACCTCGATCGTGCCGAGGCGCAGCGACGGTCGGACGTCCCAGCGCAGCTCGCTCGCGTCGGTGACGACCCCGGTCGTGAAGACGTCGTGGAGGTACGCGCGGTACTGCGCCCACGTCTCGAACTGGAAGGGCAGGCCCGCCGTCGGCAGCTGCTGGAAGAGCATCGTGCGGTTGCTCGCGTAGCCGGTGTCGGCCCCCGAGCCGTAGGGCGACGACGCCGACAGCGCCGTGAGGTGCGGGTGGTAGGTCAGCAGGGCGTTGACGAGGGGCCACACCTTCGCGGCGGACCGGACGCCGACGTGCACGTGGACCCCGAAGATCACCATCTGCCGGCCCCACCACTGGGTGCGGTCGATGAGGGTCGCGTAGCGCTGTCCCTCGGTGACCTCCTGGTCCTCCCACCGCGCGAACGGGTGCGCCCCACCCCCGTAGAGCAGGACGTCGAGCTCGGAGGCCGCGCGCTGGACGCGCCCGAGGCCGTCGGCGAGATCCGCAGCCGCCTCCTCGGCGTTCGCGCAGATGCCGGTGACGATCTCGACGGTGTTGCGCAGCAGCTCCTGCGTCACGGTCGACCGCGACTTCGTCGGTCGGGCATGACCGGTGTCCTCGGGCCCGTTGGCGAGGCCGAGCAGCTCGACGGCGCGCGAGGTGAGGTCGTGCGTGGCCGGGTCGAGCAGGCCGATCTCCCACTCGACGCCCAGCGTCTGACCTGCAGACGGGGAGAACCGCGCGTCCACCGACGGCACGCTCGGGTCGTTCATGGGGTCACCTCGGGGGTCGGCGGGGAAGCGACCGCAGGGCAGCGTTGCGGGCTGCGGGCCGGTGTGACCGGCTGCCACGAGCCTAGCCGCGCAGGCTCGGACCCGCCTCGGACCGGGCTCGGACCGTGCCGTGGAAGCAGCACGGCCCGGCTCCCCCGCGGGGGAACCGGGCCATGCGTTCGTCCTGACGAGCAGGACCGTGGGGTGAGTGACGGGACTTGAACCCGCGGCCACCTGGACCACAACCAGGTGCTCTACCAGCTGAGCTACACCCACCATGCACAACACGAGCCGGGCCCGAAGGCTCGGCGCCGTGTCACGGCGTCGACAATGCTACAGGCTCTCGTGAGGTGCTCGTGACCACCCCGCCCGACGGCATACGCCATCGCCCGAAGGGCTGTCCGGGAGCACTCAGTGCTCGATGACGTGAGGCGACGCGAGCGCCTTCGCGGTGGCGCTGTCGGGGCCGGGCTGTGGCACGAAGACCGCCTGACGGTAGTAGCGCAGCTCGGCGATCGACTCGCGGATGTCGGCGAGCGCCCGGTGCCCGCCGGACTTCTTCGGGGCGTTGAAGTAGACGCGGGGGTACCACCGGCGCGAGAGCTCCTTGATGGAGCTGACGTCGATGATCCGGTAGTGGAGGTAGGACTCGAGCACCGGCATGTCGCGCGAGAGGAAGCCGCGGTCGGTGGCGACGGTGTTGCCGCCGAGCGGGGCCTTGCGCGGCTCGGGGACGAACGTGCGGACGTAGTCGAGGACGATGTGCTCGGCCTCCTTGAGCGTCACCCCGGAGTCGAGCTCGGTGATGAGGCCCGAGCTCGTGTGCATGTCGCGGACGAAGTCGTCCATCTGCTCCAGCGCCTCGTCCGGCGGCTTGACGACGACGTCGATGCCGTCACCGAGCTGGTTGAGCTCGAAGTCCGTGACGAGGGCGGCCACCTCCACGAGGGCGTCGGACTTCAGGGACAGGCCCGTCATCTCGCAGTCGATCCAGATGATCCGGTCGGCGATGGCTCGGTGGTTGGTGTCACTCACCGGTCCACCATAGAGGCTGAGGAGGACGAGCCCGGGTGCGCGGCCCCGGCGCTGCACTAGCCTGCCCTCATGACCTCAGGGGACGTGACGACACAGGGGACGGGCGCGAGCCCGGGCGGGCAGGCGCAGCAGTGGAGCCCGGTGCGCAACCCGACCCGGCGGCCGATGCTGCGCACCGCCCTCACCATCGGCGTCGCGGCATCCGCCTTCCTCGTCTGCCTGCTCATCCTGCTCGGCATCCTCGGCGAGCGGCTGACGGCCCAGACGATCATCACGTCCGCGCTCATGGCGGTCATCCCGCTGCTCATCATCGTGCCGACCTTCCTCTGGCTCGACCGCTACGAGGCGGAGCCGGCGCGCTACATCGTCTTCGCGTTCCTCTGGGGCGCGCTCGTCGCCGTCGTCGGTGCCTTCTTCCTCAACACCTTCGGCCTCAAGATGCTCGTCGAGGCGCGCTGGACCGACCCGCTCGAGACGGGCGCCGTCTACCTCGCGCCCGTCACCGAGGAGACGCTCAAGGGCCTCGGCATCCTGCTCATCTACCTCGTCCGTCGGCGCGAGTTCGACGGGATCATCGACGGCATCGTCTACGGCGGGCTCATCGGGGCGGGCTTCGCCTTCAGCGAGAACATCCTCTACCTCGGGCAGGCCTACAACGAGTACGGCGGCGAAGGCCTGACGTCGACCTTCCTCGTCCGCGGCCTCATGGGCCCGTTCGGCCACCCGCTCTTCACCTCGCTGACCGGCATCGGGATCGGCATCGCCGTGTCCGCCCGACGCCCGGCGGTGCGCGTCGTCGCGATCCTCGCCGGCTGGGTCCTCGCCATGCTGCTCCACGGGCTCTGGAACCTCTCCGCGCTCGCCGGCATGGACGGCTTCTTCGCGGCGTACGTCACCTACCAGGTGCCGCTCTTCCTCGCCTTCGTCGGCTTCCTCTTCTGGCTGCGTCGTCGCGAGGGCCGGCTCATCGGTCGCTACCTCTCGCCGTACGCCGACGCGGGCTGGCTCACGCACGCCGAGGTCATGATGCTCTCCAACCTGCGCTTGCGCCGGGCGGCGCGAGCCTGGGCGCGGCAGAACGGTGGTCGTCCGGCGAGGCGTTCGATGGACGCCTTCCAGGACAGCGCGAGCGACCTGGCGCTGCTGCGCTCGCGGCTCGTCCACGGCACGGCCGAGGACGACGCGTCGCAGCGCGAGATGGTGCTGCTCGAGGCGATCACCTCGCACCGCCGTGACTTCGTCGGCTCGCCCGTGACCTGATCGGGCGTGCCGGCCCGCGGTGCCTATCATTGGACGGCGCCCGGATCGGGCGACCCGCCCCTGTAGCTCAGCGGATAGAGCAAGAGCCTTCTAATCTCTTGGTCGCAGGTTCGAGTCCTGCCGGGGGCACTCTCCGAAGGCGACGCAGCACGGACGCCGCCGGCGACCCTTCGGAAACCGGGACGTACGCCGCCACCTGCTGCGATCATGGGGTCGTCAGCCGGCCTGCGAGGGACCTCGTCCACCCAACGGTCTCGGCCTCGCGGCCTGACGGGAGGGATGACGCTCTCATGGCGGGTCGGACCACGGGAACGAGCCGGATCCCCATCCTCGGCTGGCTGCGCTCGTACGACCGCAGCTGGTTGCGCGGCGACCTCATCGCCGGTGTGACGGTGCTGGCCCTCGTCGTCCCGAAGAACCTCGGCTACGCCGGCATCGCCGGGATCCCCGTCCAGAACGGTCTCTACGCCGCGGCCGCGGGTGCGATCCTCTACGCGATCTTCGGCACCAGCCGGCAGATCTCGGTCGGGCCGAGCTCAGGACTGGCGGCCGTCGCCGCGAGCGCCGTCCTCGCCGCCGGCATCGTCGACGAGAAGGCCGTCGCGTCGTTCGTCGCCGGCATCACCCTCGCCTCGGGGGTGCTCTACCTGCTCGTCGCGGTGCTGAAGATGGGGTGGATCGCGCAGTTCCTCTCGCGTGCGGTCGTCACGGGGTTCCTCTTCGGTGCTGCCATCGACGTCGTCATCGGCGAGCTGCCCAAGCTCACCGGCACGAAGGTCTCGGGGAGCAACCCCCTGCAGGAGCTGCGGTCCTGGTTCACGACCCTCGGGGACGCGCACGGCACGACCGTCGTGGTCGGGCTCGTCTCCCTCGCCGTCGTCTTCGGCCTGCGCGTCGTCGCCCCGAAGGTGCCGGGCGCCCTCGTGCTCGTCGTGGGCGGCCTGCTCGCCTCGTGGCTGCTGGGTCTCGGTGACCGTGGTGTGGCGCTCGTCGGCGAGGTCCCGAGAGGACTGCCGACCGTCGTCCTGCCCGACATGCAGCTGATGTGGGACCACGTCGGTGTCGGGGCCGTGGCGGCCTTCGCTCTCGTGCTGATCGGCTTCTCGCAGACGGCCGGCGACGCGCGCGCCTTCGCCGCGAAGCACCGCTACCAGATCGACATCGACCAGGAGTCGGTCGCGCAGGGTTTCGCCAACGCCGGGTCGGGGGTCCTCCAGGGGATGCCGGTGTCGACCAGCCTGTCGGCGAGCTCGCTCAACGACCACTCGGGAGCCAGGTCGGGGCTGGCCTCGCTGACGACGGGCTTCGCGGTCCTGCTGACGTTGCTGCTGCTGGCGCCGCTCTTCTCCGACCTGCCCAAACCGGTGCTGGCCGCCATCATCATCGAGGCCGTCGTCATGGGGATGATGGACCTGCCGGAGATGCGACGCCTCTTGCGCGTCAAGCCGTTCGACTTCGCGGTGGCCGTCGCCGCACTGCTGGGCGCGCTCGTCTTCGGCGTGCTGGCCGGCGTCGTCATCGGGGTGGCGCTGTCGATCTTCTGGCTCATCAAGGTCTCCACCCGACCGCACATCCCGACGCTCGCACGCGAGCCGGGCACGGACGTCTACCGCGACCTCGCCGACCACCCGGAGGGCGAGACGATCCCCGGCATCGTGGTGATCCGGATGGACGGCGGGCTGTTCTTCGCCACGTCGGACGCCCTCGAGGACCGCGTCCGCGAGGTCATCCACGAGAACCCGGGGGTCAAGGCCATCGTGCTCGACTGCGGCGGCATCGACTTCGTCGACTCCCAGGGGTCGGCCAAGATGGCCGACGTGCTCGACCTCGCCGAGGACTCCGATGTCGTCCTGCGACTGGCCAGGCTCAAGGCGGCGGTGCGGTCGACGCTCGAGGTCGACGGCGTCATGGAGCGTCTCGGTGCCGACCACGTCCACGGCAACGTCGCCCGGGCGGTGGAGGCCGAGCGCCGGGTGCAGGCCGGACCGCCGGAGGACTGACCCGCCGGACAGCCGTGTCAGCAGGGCGGATCACGTCTGCCCGTGGCACTCTCAGGTCACGACTCGGGGTATGTCGTGGTGGCGCGCCGCCTTTCGGTTTGGTTGTGCCAGTGCGACACGGAAGGATACGGGCGTGGCAGGTGATTCAGGGGTGGGCAATGCCCGTCTCCTCTCGAGCGTTCAGGCACTTCGGTCTGCCGTCGACGA
Organism: Terrabacter sp. LjRoot27; assembly: GCF_964254175.1. Lineage (NCBI taxonomy): Bacteria > Bacillati > Actinomycetota > Actinomycetes > Micrococcales > Intrasporangiaceae > Terrabacter > Terrabacter sp. LjRoot27. The sequence goes on along the minus strand of NZ_CAXUSS020000001.1, from coordinate 2,986,445 downwards.
CGCCACCCTGCCCCTCGACCTCCCGTCCGCCCCGGCTGCCCGGCTGGCGCGCACGCGGCTGCTCGACCAGCTCGACGACTACGTCATCCCGCGGCTGACCTCGCTCGACGCCCCGCTGCTCGCCGTCGTCGGCGGCTCGACGGGCGCCGGCAAGTCGACGCTCGTCAACTCGGTCGTCGGGCGCGAGGTGACGCTGCCCGGCGTCCTGCGGCCGACCACCCGTTCGCCGGTGCTCATCCACCACCCCTCCGACGCGGCGTGGTTCTCCGGGCCCCGGATCCTGCCGACCCTGGCGCGCATCACGGGTCGCCACTCGTCGTCCGACGGCCCGGGCGCGGTGCGCCTCGTCTCGACCGACGAGGTCGCCGCCGGCCTGGCCCTGCTCGACGCGCCGGACATCGACAGCGTCGTCGAGGCCAACCGCGACCTCGCGACGCAGCTGCTCGCCGCCGCCGACCTCTGGGTCTTCGTCACGACGGCCGCCCGCTACGCCGACGCCGTCCCGTGGGAGCTGCTGCGCGAGGCCTCGGAGCGCGGCACCGCCGTCGCCGTCGTCCTCGACCGCGTGCCCGTCGGGGCCGTCGACGAGATCCGCACGCACTTCGCGTCGATGCTGCGCGAGCAGGGGCTCGACCAGGCGCCGATCTTCACGGTCGTGGAGTCCGAGCTCGTCGACGGTCTGCTGCCCGCCGACCAGACCGAGCGCCTGCGGGGCTGGCTCGCGGCGCTCGCCGGCGACGCGCAGGCCCGGGCCGACGTCGTGCGCCAGACGCTCCAGGGTGCGCTCGTCTCCCTCGACACCCGCACGCAGTCGCTCGTGACCGCCTCGAAGGAGCAGACAGCGGCGGGCCAGGCGCTCGTCGCCGCGGCCGCTGCGGCCTACGACGAGGCGAAGGCGCAGGTCCACGAGGGCGTGCTCGACGGCACGCTGCTTCGCGGCGAGGTCCTCGCGCGGTGGCAGGAGTTCGTCGGCACCGGAGAGTTCTTCCGGCAGGTCGAGTCGACCGTTTCCCGGGTGCGCGACCGGTTCACCTCGTTCCTCAAGGGCGAGCCGGCACGGGCCGACCACCTCGGTGAGGCGCTCCAGTCCGGCGTCGAGTCCCTCGTCGTCAACCGCGCCGAGCTCGCCGCCGGCGCCATCGCGCGCTCGTGGCGCACCCTGCCCGGTGGCGACCAGCTGCTCACGGCCGACCCGACCCTCGCGCGGTCCGGTACCGACGTCGACAAGCGCATCCAGCGCCTCGTGCGGGACTGGCAGGGCGACATCCTCCAGATGGTTCGCGACGAGGGTCGCGACAGACGCACGACCGCCCGGATCATGGCCTACGGCGTCAACGGCCTCGGCGTGGTCCTCATGCTCGTGACCTTCGCGAGCACGGCCGGCATCACCGGCGCCGAGGTCGGCATCGCCGGTGGCACGGCCGTCGTCGGCCAGAAGCTGCTCGAGGCGGTCTTCGGCGACCAGGCCGTCCGAGAGCTCGCGCGCAAGGCCCGCGAGCAGCTGACCGCGCGCGTCGACGAGCTGTATGCCGCCGAGCTCGCCCGTTACGAAGGAGCTGTCACGACGTTGCACGTCGACACCGACCAGACCGAGCACCTGACCGCGACCGCTGCAGCGGTCAAGGCTGCGCGATGAGCCCGATCAGGATGGGCCGCGCCAAGGTGGCGACGGTCTCGGCGGCCGAGCTCGGCACGCGCACGACGGAGCTGTCGATGGCGCTCGTGTCGGGTGCCGACGAGCTCGACCCCTCGGGCGTCGAGGTCGCCCGGCGGGTCGTCGACAAGGCCGTCGAGCGTTCCGGTATCGCCGGGGACCACACGGTCGTCGCGCTCGCCGGGGCCACGGGCAGCGGCAAGTCCTCGCTCTTCAACGCCCTGGTCGGCGCCGACGTCGCCACCATCGGCGCGCGCCGGCCCACGACCTCCCGCCCGACGGCCGGACTCTGGGGTGACGCCGACGCGTCCGAGCTGCTCGACTGGCTCGGAGTCGCCGCCCGTCACGTCGTCAACACGCCGGCCGACGCGGGGGAGGGGTCGGTCCAGGTCGCCGGCTCGCTCGACGGGCTCGTGCTCCTCGACCTGCCGGACTTCGACTCCCGTGAGCTCGAGCACCGACGGGAGGCCGAGCGGGTGCTCGAGCTCGTCGACGTCTTCGTCTGGGTGACCGACCCGCAGAAGTACGCCGACGCCCGGCTGCACGACGAGTTCGTGAGCCTCATGTCGCACCACGACGCCGTGACGCTCGGCGTGCTCAACCAGTCCGACCGCCTGACCGGCGAGAGCGTCAAGACCTTGACCCAGGATCTCGCCAAGCTCCTCGTGGCCGACGGCGTCGCCGACGCGAAGGTTCTCGCGACCTCCACCGTGACCGGTCAGGGCATCCTCGAGCTCAAGCAGCGACTCGCGAATGCCGTTGCAGGACATGCGGCCTCGCGTCAGCGCCTCAAGGCCGACGTCGTCGGTGCGGCGACGGGTCTGCGCCCGGGTGTCGCTGACTCCGAGGCCGACGTGGGACGGGTCCCGCGTGAGGCGCTCGACGCGGCGCTGGCCCGCGCGGCCGGTGTGCCCATCGTCCTCGACGCCGTCGCACGCGACTACCGCCGCGAGGCGTTCGCGCACACCGGCTGGCTCTTCGCTCGCTGGACCAAGGGCTTCGCCGCCGACCCGCTGCGTCGCCTCCGGCTCGACCGCACCGGTGGACGTCCGCCGATCCCCGTCGAGATCGACGGCGCCGACGTGCGCGCCGTGCTCGGCCGCTCGTCGATCCCGGCACCGACCGTGTCGACCGTGTCGGCGGTCGACCTCGCCACGCGCAGCTTCGTGCGCGACGCGTCCGGGGGACTGCCGGTGCGCTGGGCCCAGGCCGTCGAGGACGCCGTCGACGGCGGCGACGGCGCCCTGAGCGACTCGCTCGACCGTGCCGTCATCGGCACGTCCCTGCGCGCACGTCGCCCGGTCTGGTGGTTCGTCGTCAACATCCTCCAGTGGGTGCTGGGTCTCGTCGCCCTCGCAGGGCTCGTCTGGTACGCCGTGCTGTGGGTCTTCGCGCTGCTGCAGCTCCCGCGCCCCGAGACCCCCGCCGTCGGCATCCTGCCGCTGCCGCTCGTCATGCTCATCCTCGGCGTGCTGCTCGGTGTCGGGCTCGGGATCCTGTCGCGGTGGTGGGCGCGCGTCGGTGCCAGGCACCGACGGACCGTGGTCGGCAAGCGGCTCACCGAGTCGGTCGCAGCGGTGGCCGACGAGCACATCCTCATCCCCGTCGACGAGGTCCTCCTCCGTCACCGCGAGACCCGCGAGCACCTCGAGGCCGCAGCGGGCTGACGCGGCTCCGGCGCCTCGGCGTCCACACCCCTCGGGCCCGATGCCCTTCTGTCCACAGGGGACCGGTGGCGACTGTCGTGCCGTCCCGCCGGGTCCGAAGGTGGTTGCAGGCGGCGCGAGGCCGCCCCTGGAACCCCCGAGGAGCAGCGATGAACGAGACCCGCATCACCGTGCACGGCAACGTCGTGTCCGAGCCCGTCGAGCGTCAGGGACGCAACGGCAGCATCTTCACGACCTTCCGCGTCGCCACGACGCCCTACCGCCGCACGGCCGACGGACGCTTCGTCGACGGCGACACGAGCTTCTACAGCGTCATCGCCTTCAACGCGCTCGCGGCCAACGCCGCCTCGGCGCTGCGGAAGGGCCAGCCCGTCATCGTCGAGGGCAACCTGTCGATCAAGCAGTACGTCGGCAACGACGGCCAGCCACGCACCTCGCCCGAGATCGACGCCGACCACGTCGGGCACGACCTGTCGTGGGGTCGCGCCAGCTTCGAGCGGGTCAGCCGCGCGGCCGCGCTCGGCCAGGACCGCACGGCCGACCCCGACGTCCAGGCGACGGTGCGTGCCATGGCCGAGGGCGAGTCGGCGGTGGCCGGTCAGCGCCCGGCCCACGTCGACGCCGACGGGGTCGTCGACGACGACTACGACCCCGGAGCGGACGCGGTCGACGGCGCGCGTGCCGACACCGGCACGGTGCTCGCCACCGGCGATCCCGAGACCGACGACTACGAGGTCGTCGAGCGGCTCACGGCCTGAGGTCGGTGACGGTCCGCGAGCGCGGACACCGATTCGGTGCCGCGCTCGCTGACAGATAGCCTTCTGCGCATGGCCGAGTACATCTACACCATGACCCGTGCGCGCAAGGCACACAACGAGAAGGTCATCCTCGATGACGTCTCGATGTCCTTCTACCCCGGCGCGAAGATCGGCATGGTCGGCCCCAACGGCGCCGGCAAGTCGACGATCCTCAAGATCATGGCCGGACTCGACCAGCCGAGCAACGGCGAGGCGCGTCTGGCCCCCGGGGCGACCGTCGGCATCCTGCTGCAGGAGCCGCCCCTCAACGAGGACAAGACGGTCCTCGGCAACGTCGAGGAGGGCGCCGGCGAGATCAAGGCGAAGCTCGACCGCTACAACGAGATCTCCGCCGAGATGGCCGACCCCGACGCCGACTACGACGCGCTGCTCGCCGAGATGGGCAAGCTGCAGGAGGACATCGACCACGCCGACGCGTGGGACCTCGACAGCCAGCTCGAGCAGGCGATGGACGCACTGCGCTGCCCGCCGCCGGACTCGCCCGTCACCAACCTCTCCGGAGGTGAGCGCCGCCGCGTCGCCCTGTGCAAGCTGCTCCTGCAGAAGCCCGACCTGCTGCTGCTCGACGAGCCCACCAACCACCTCGACGCCGAGTCCGTCCTCTGGCTCGAGCAGCACCTCGAGGGCTACCCCGGCGCCGTCATCGCCGTCACCCACGACCGCTACTTCCTCGACAACGTCGCGCAGTGGATCGCCGAGGTCGACCGAGGCCGCCTCTACCCGTACGAGGGCAACTACTCGACCTACCTCGAGAAGAAGTCCGAGCGACTCACCATCCAGGGCAAGAAGGACGCCAAGCTGGCCAAGCGGCTCAAGACCGAGCTCGAGTGGGTCCGCAGCAACGCCAAGGGCCGTCAGGTCAAGAGCAAGGCGCGTCTGGCCCGCTACGAGGAGATGGCGGCCGAGGCCGAGCGCACCCGCAAGCTCGACTTCGAGGAGCTCCAGATCCCGCCGGGCCCGCGCCTGGGCTCGACCGTCATCGAGGTCAAGAACCTCAAGAAGGGCTTCGGCGAGCGCGTCCTCATCGACAACCTCTCCTTCTCCCTGCCCCGCAACGGCATCGTCGGCGTCATCGGCCCCAACGGCGTCGGCAAGTCGACGCTCTTCAAGACGATCGTCGGCTTCGAGGAGCCGGACGGCGGCGAGGTCAAGATCGGCGAGACCGTCAAGATCTCCTACGTCGACCAGGGCCGCGAGGGCCTCGACCCGAAGAAGAGCCTGTGGGAGATCGTCTCCGACGGCCTCGACCACATGAAGGTCGGCAACGTCGAGATCCCGTCGCGGGCCTACGTGTCGCAGTTCGGCTTCAAGGGCCCCGACCAGCAGAAGCTGTCGGGCGTCCTCTCCGGTGGCGAGCGCAACCGTCTCAACCTCGCGCTCACCCTCAAGCAGGGCGGCAACCTGCTGCTCCTCGACGAGCCGACCAACGACCTCGACGTCGAGACCCTCGGCTCCCTCGAGAACGCGCTGCTCGAGTTCTCCGGCTGCGCCGTCGTCATCACCCACGACCGGTGGTTCCTCGACCGCGTCGCGACGCACATCCTCGCCTACGAGGGCACCGAGGAGAACCCGGCCAGCTGGTACTGGTTCGAGGGCAACTTCGAGTCCTACGAGGCCAACAAGGTCGAGCGTCTCGGCCCCGACGCCGCTCGCCCGCACCGCGTCACCTACCGCAAGCTGACACGCGACTGACCGCGAGCGTCGGCCACGCCGTCGACGAGAGGGCCGGGATGCACCGCATCCCGGCCCTCTCGCGTCAGATCCAGCCCTTGCGCCGGAAGACGCCGTAGAGCGTGAGGGCCACGCCGCCGATGACGGCCGCACTGAACAGCACACCCCAGGGCTGCCCGAAGCCCGGGTAGGGCACGTTCTGGCCGAACCAGCCCGTCACCGCGGTCGGGACGGCGATGATCGCGGCCCACCCGGTGAGCTTCTTCATGACCGTGTTGAGGCGGGCGTCCTGCAGCGACAGGTTCGTCTCGAAGATCGTCGTCACCATGTCGCGCAGCGACTCGGTCCACTCGGCGGCCCGGAGGACGTGGTCGTAGAGGTCGTCGTAGAAGCCGTCGAGCTCGGTGTGCCGCTGGTCCAGCTCGCCCCGGTGCCGCAGCACGGCGTTGACGACGTCGCGCATCGGCAGCACGACGCGTCGCAGCTCGACGAGCTCCTTGCGCAGCCGGTAGGTGCGCACCTGGACGGCGTGGGTGCGGCCGCTCTCGTCGAAGAGGAGGTCCTCGAGGTCCTCGATCGCGTCGTCGAGCTGCTGGATCGCCTCGAAGTGCCCGTCGACGACGGTGTCGAGGAGCCCGTGGACGAGCGCGCCGACGCCGAGCTCGAGCAGCTGGGGGTCGTCGTTCCACCGGTCGAGCACCTGCTGCATGTCGACGTCGTCGCTGCCGCGGACGGTGATGATGCCGCCGGGGAGCACGAAGGCCGAGATCCGTGCGGTGCGCAGCCGGGACTCCGGCCCGAGCGGCTCGCGGTCCTCGGCCCCGGTCGGGGTGACGCCGGGCTCGAGCCGCGTGGCGTAGACGGTGAGGAAGGTGTGCCTGGCGTGCCGGGTCGCCTTCGGTCGCTCGCCCGCGGAGACGGCGTCCTCGACGGCGTGCGGGTCGAGCCCGAGCTCCTCGGACAGGGCCCGGAGCCCGGCGTGGTCCGGCTCGCACAGGTCGACCCAGATCAGCGAGTCCTCGCGCCCGAGCAGCTCGGAGACGTCCTCGAGCGGGAAGCCCTCGTCGACGACCTTGCCGTGCTCCCACCGGCAGGAGGTGATGCGCCCGGCTCCGTCGTTGCTCACCCGGCCAGTCTCGCAGCCCACGGCACAGGGACGGTCAGGGACGGTCAGGGACGGTCAGGCGATGAGGGGAGTGACCTCGCGGGTCGTGGGGCGCTCGCCGAGCGCGAGCTGCCAGGCGGCGGCGAGCCGTCGGCCGACCTCGTCGGCCTCGTCGGGTGCGACGCAGAAGGGCACGCGCACCCAGCGGGTGAAGCCGCCCTCGACCCCGAACTGCCCACCACGGGCCAGTCGGACGCCTGCGGACTCGGCGACGCGCGCGAGCTCGTCGCCGCGTGCTTCCGGCAGCTCGCACCACAGGTTGAGGCCGCCGGTCGGCACGGTCAGGCGCCAGTCGGGCACGTGCTCGCGCAGCGCCGTGACGAGGGCGTCGCGTCGGGCGCGCGCCTCGCGCCGGCGTTCGGTCAGCAGGCTCTCGCCCTGGTGCAGCAGGTCGGTGACGACGAGCTGCTCGAGGATGGCCGTGCCGAGGTCGAGGCTGTGGCGGGCCTCGATGACGGCCTCGGCGCCGCCGCGGGGAGCACGCACCCACCCGACGCGCAGACCGCCCCACCACGTCTTGCCGGCACTGCCGAGGGTGTGGGCGGTGACGGACGAGGCCGCGAAGGGCGACGGCCGGCTCGTCGTCGGGTGGTCCTCGAGGCCGAGCTCGACGAACGTCTCGTCGATGACCGGGACGGAGCTCGCACGGGCGAGCACGCCCGCCAGCGCCTGTCGCGTCGGCCCGTCCATGACGAGCCCGGTCGGGTTCTGGTGGTCGGGGATGAGGTATGCCGCCCGCGCGCCGCTCTGACGGAGCCCGACCTCGATCGCCTCGACGTCCCACCCCGTCGCCGTCAGCTGGGCAGGCACCGCTCGGTACGCCGAACGGCGCACCCCCACCAAGGCGTTCGGGTAGGTGGGGCTCTCGACGAGGACCCGGTCACCGATCTCGAGCTGGGAGCGCAGCACGGCCGACAGGCCGCCGTGGGCGCCCGAGGTGATGACGACCTGGTCCGGTGACGTGGGCAGCCCCCGCCCCTCGAACCAGGCAGCCACGGCGGCACGGGTCTCGGGGAGCCCCCGCGGGTCGTAGCCCGCGGTCGCGAGGAAGCGCGGGAGCTCCAGGAGTGCCCGCTCGTAGGCCGCGGTGACGCCGGCCGCGGCCGGGAGGGCGGCATACGTGAGGTCGATGACGTCCGGCGGGACGTCGGTGGGGATGAGGCCCGCCTGCGAGAGCGCGAGGCCGGACGGGCCGGCCGGCAGGCAGACGACGCTGCCGGAGCCACGGCGCGTCGCGACGAAGCCCTCGTCGCGGAGGGTGTCGAGGGCCGCGCCCACGGTCGTGCGGCTGAGGCCCAGCTCGGTCGTCAGCGTGCGTTCGCTCGGCAGCCGCGTCCCGACGAGGAGCCGTCCGTCGGAGACGAGCCGGCGGATGCCGTCGGCGAGGCCGCGGTAGGCCGGCCGGGGGAGTGGACCGGACCCGAGAAGCAGGGCCAGTGACCGGGCCGAGATGGTGCGCACCGGTCCACTGTCGCACGACTGGCCCTTAAAAGGCAGTCCACCGGCACCCATCATGGACGGTATGAGACGTCACGTCCCCCTCGCCAACCTCACCCCGCGCCAGCAGCTGAGGGCGGGCCACCTCCCGCGCCGCGTCGTCCAGCTCCTCGTGGGGCTCGTGCTCTACGGCGTCTCGATGGCGATGATGATCCGCTCGACGCTCGGCCTCGACCCGTGGGACGTCTTCCACGCCGGCATCGCCTCGCACGTGCCGCTGTCGTTCGGGCAGGTGACGATCATCGTCGGGGCCCTCGTCCTGCTGCTCTGGGTCCCGCTGCGGCAGTGGCCCGGCCTCGGCACCGTGGCCAACGTCGTCGTCATCGGTCTCGCCGCCGACGCCGGCCTCGCGCTCATCGCGCCGCCCGAGTCGATGTGGGCGCGCGTGCTGCTGCTCGGCTCCGGCATCGTGCTCAACGGCGTCGCCGGAGGGCTCTACATCGGCAGCCAGCTCGGTCCCGGCCCCCGCGACGGGCTCATGACGGGCTTCGCGCGGCGCACGGGTCTGTCGATCCGACTCGTCCGCACGACCATCGAGGTCGTCGTGCTGGCCGTCGGCTGGCTGCTCGGTGGACCCGTCGGCCTCGGCACCGTGCTGTATGCCGTGTCGATCGGCCCGCTGGTCCAGTTCTTCCTCCCCCGCCTGACCGTCGAGCTGCGCCGCGAGCAGGCGCCCGTGGCCGTCCCCGGGGAGGGGGTCGCGCCCGTGACGCCGACGTCGGCGCTGGGCTCGACGACGAGCTGACCCCTCAGGTGCCGCCGAGGCGCCAGGAGCGGAGCACCCGGCACGCGCCCGGCTCGTACCACGCGAGGTCGAGTCGCTCGGCCCGGCAGCGGGCCGGGAGGTGCGGGGCGACCAGTCGGCGCGTCGACCTCTCGGTGACCTCGTCGGACAGGGCGTCGAGCGTCAGGTGGGGGACGACGTCACCGAAGCGGCCGGCATACGGCGGGCACTGCGGGAAAGCCGCCCAGAGCGTCGCGGTGAGCGCCGCGAAGGGGCCCGACGGCTCGGGCAGCAGGTGCACGATGCCGTTGGGGAAGGTGTCGACGGTCCGGAGCACGAAGTCGAAGGGCGTCGTCGAGGCCGCGACGTCGGCGACGACGTCGAGATCCGCCCCCGTCAGGGCCTCCTCGCCCAGGAACGGCGCGAGGGCCGTCACGTGCGCGTGGACGAAGTCCGGGTCGGCGGAGACGTAGTCGGTGTCGTAGTGCTGCGTGCGGGCGAGCACGAACGGCTCGAGCGCGGGCACCGGCACCTGGAGGACCGTGTGGCCGGTGACGGCCGGCGTCACGCTCAGTGCCCGGCGCCCACGAGCCGCAGCGCGAGGGCGGCGTTCGTCGCGCCGATCTCGGCAGGCGTGCGTCGGATCGTCGGGGAGTACCAGCGGGCCACGTCGACGACGATCGAGAGCAGGGCCAGCGCGGTGTCGGCGCTGTCGTCGACGGAGAAGGTGCCGTCGGCGACGCCGCGGTCGAGGACGTCGCGCACGAGGGAGTCCATCTCCTTGCGCAGGGCGAGGACCTCGGCGTGGTGCTCGGGGGTCAGGTGGTGGTGCTCGTACTGCACGACGCGCGCCACCTGGTACTGCTCGACGTGCCACTCGGTGAAGCGCGCCATGACGGTGACGAGCTGCTCGGCGGGTGTCGAGCCGTCGGCGATGGCCGAGCGCATGAGACGCAGGGCCGACTCGTGCCCGCTGCGGCTCAGGGCGAAGAGCAGCTCCTCCTTGGAGCCGAAGTGCACGTAGACCCCGGCCGGGGAGAGGCCCGCCCCGGAGGCGATGTCGCGGGTGGTCGTCGCGTGGAAGCCCTTGTCGGCGAACGCATGGGCCGCGGCCTGCAGGAGCCGCTCGACGGTCGAGGCGTCGGGGTCGGACGTCCGGGCGCCGACGGTCGGCGGGGTCGTGGTGGGCTGCGGCACGTTGACAGCATGCCGCAGGGGAGGGAAACTAAGCAAGCGCTTAGTTACCGACGGGTACCGGCGCATCGCACCCGTGAGCACGCCCGATGGAGGACGCCATGCCCCGCAACATCTACGACGAGGACCACGAGGCGATGCGCGCGTCGGCGCGGGAGTTCGTCGCCCGCACGCTCGCGCCCCGCGCCGAGGAGATGATCGAAGGCAAGTCGATCCCGCGCGACATCTGGCTCGAGGCCGGCAAGCAGGGCTTCTTCGGCCTCGACATCCCCGAGGAGTTCGGCGGCGCCGGCGTCGACGACTACCGCTTCAACGCCGTCGTCGCCGAGGAGATGTCGCGCTTCAACGCGGCGACGAGCTCGTGCTTCGGCATCCACTCCGACGTGTGCCCGCCCTACGTCGTCGACCTCGGCACCGAGGAGCAGAAGCAGCGCTGGCTGCCCGGCATGGCGAGCGGCGAGCTCATCTGTGCCATCGCCATGACCGAGCCCTCCGGCGGCTCCGACCTCGCCGCTCTCAAGACGACCGCAGTCCGTGACGGTGACTCGTGGATCCTCAACGGCTCCAAGACCTTCATCACCAACGGCTACCAGGCCGACCTCGTCATCGTGGCGGCGCGCACCGACCCGTCCAAGGGCGCCAAGGGCATCACGCTGCTCATGGTCGAGCGCGGCATGGAGGGCTTCCAGAACGGCCGCAAGCTCGACAAGGTCGGGATGGACGAGTCCGACACGGCCGAGCTCTTCTTCGAGAACGTCCGCGTCCCCGACGAGAACCGCCTCGGTGAGGAGGGCATGGGCTTCATCTCGATGATGCAGCGCCTGCCCCAGGAGCGCGTCGGCGCGGCCGTCTCGAACGTCGCCCACGCCAAGGCGATCCTCGAGGAGACGATCCAGTACGCCAAGGACCGCAAGGCCTTCGGCCAGCCGATCGGCGCCTTCCAGCACAACAAGTTCCTCATGGCCGAGCTCGTGACGAAGATCGAGGTCGCCGAGGCCTACGTCGACGACTGCATCGCGGCGCACGCCGAGGGCAAGCTCTCCGCCGTCGACGCCGCCAAGGCGAAGTGGTGGAGCTCGGAGGTGCAGAACGACGTGCTCGACCACTGCGTGCAGCTGCACGGCGGCTACGGCTTCATGAACGAGTACCGCGTGGCCCGCGCCTGGCGCGACGCCCGCGTCACGAAGATCTGGGCGGGCTCCAACGAGATCATGAAGGAGCTCATCGGCCGGGACCTCGGCTTCTGATGGGGGCCGACGCACGCGGCGCGCGCCACGAGGGCGCCGTCGCGATCATCACGGGTGCCAGCCGGGGCATCGGGCTCGGCATCGCAGAGCGCCTCGTGGCCGAGGGGGCCAAGGTCGTCATCACGGCTCGCAGGCCCGAGGCCCTGGCGGAGGCTGTCGACCAGCTGGGCGGCCCCGAGCACGCCCTCGGCATCGCGGGCAACGCGGCGGACGAGGCGCACCAGGACGAGGTGATCGCCGCGGCCCGCGAGACGTTCGGCGGCCTGCACCTGCTCGTCAACAACACCGGCATCAACCCCGTCTACGGGCCGATGCTCGACTCCGGGCTCGACATCGCGCGCAAGGTGCTCGACGTCAACGTCGTCGCCGCCTTCTCGTGGATCAAGAAGGCCGTCGCGGCGGGGCTCGGCGACGAGGCGCATCCCGGGTCGGTCGTCAACCTCGCCTCCGTCGCGGGGCAGGGCGCGAGCGGCGTCATCGGCTGGTACGGCGTGTCCAAGGCGGCGCTCATCCACCTGACGACCGAGCTCGGCTACGAGCTCGGTCCCGACGTGCGGGTCAATGCCGTCGCCCCCGCCGTAGTCAAGACGAAGTTCGCCGAGGCGCTCTACGAGGGGCGCGAGGAGAAGGTCGTGCGCGCCTACCCGATGAAGCGTCTCGGCCTGCCCGAGGACGTCGCGGCCGCCGTCAGCTTTCTGCTCAGCACCGACGCGTCGTGGGTCACCGGTCAGACGCTGACGATCGACGGCGGCGTCACTCTCGGTGGCGCGCTCTAGGCGGATCCCTTCCGCCACAAGGCGATTCGATGACGACGTATGCCGTCCGGCCCCGTGCGAGCGCACGGGGCCGGACGCGTGCCGGGCCGGGTTTGACATCAGTTAGGTGAGGCTTACTAAGGTAAGCCTCACCTAATGCCGTCTCGGGGGAGTGTCCGACAGGGGTGGCGTGGGTCCCGTCCCCGACAGAGAGACCGTCACCGTGTCGCGCCTTCGCACCGCCCTCCTCGCCGCCGTCGCCGCGGCCCTCGTCCTCGCCAGCTGCACCACCGGCCCCACCGGCCCCACCGGGGGCGCCGCCCCGACTCCCGCGGGCACGGCAGCGGCAGGTGCCGGCGCCCCGGGAGCCGACCCGGCGGCATACCCGGTCACCCTCGAGGACGCCTTCGGCACGGCCACGATCACGAAGGAGCCGCAGCGTGTCGTCACCCTCGGCTGGTCCGACGCCGACCACGTCGCGGCGCTGGGGGTGGCCCCCGTCGGTGCTCCCAAGGTGACCTGGGGCGGCAACGCGAACCTCTCGACCGACTGGTTCGACGCGCAGCTCGCCACCTTCGGCGGCGCCGCCCCGACGCGCTTCGACGACGCCGACGGCAACCCCGTCGAGGAGATCGCCAGGCTCCAGCCGGACCTGATCCTGGCGACGAACTCCGGCATCACGAAGGACGAGTACGACAAGCTGAGCAAGCTCGCCCCCGTCGTCGCCTACCCGGGCGTCGCCTACGGCACGCCGTGGCAGGACTCGCTCGAGACGATCGGCAAGGCGCTCGGCCGCTCGACGCAGGCTGACGCCGTCGAGGCGAAGACCGTCGCGGCGCTCGACGCGGCGAAGGCGAAGTACCCACAGCTCGCCGGCAAGACCTTCATCTACGGCTACGTCGCGCCGACCGACCTCTCGCAGATCGGCTTCTACACCCCGAGCGACCTGCGACCGCAGATGCTGACCGAGCTCGGCATGAAGAACGCGCCCGTCGTCGAGGAGAAGGCCAAGGACTCCAAGGAGTTCTACCTGACCGTCAGCGCCGAGCAGGCCTCGACGCTCGAGGCCGACGTCTTCCTCACCTACATCACGGAGGACTCGGAGGTCGGTGTCATGACGAAGGACCCGCTCGTCGGACAGGTGCCGGCGATCAAGGCGGGTGCGCTCGTGGCGACGAAGGACCAGAAGGTGGGGCTGACGATGAGCTCGCCGACGCCGCTGTCGATCCCGTACATGACCCGGCTCTTCGTGCCGCTCGTGGCGGCCGCGGCCGACAAGGCCGACGCAGCCTGATGGGCGCCACCCGGACCGCCGACCGGGAGGGGCTCACGGCCTCGGCCGAGGCGACCCTGCCGGCGGCCCCGTCGACCTCCGTGGGCGGGGGCCGCGGGGGCCGCGGAGGTCGGGGCGGGGGAGCCGGGGGTGCGCGCCGCCGCACCCCCGCGCTCGCCGCCCTGCTCCTCGGGCTGCTCGTCGTGGCCGTCGTCGCCTCGATCGTGCTGGGTTCCAAGGCCATCCCGCTCGGCGACGTCCTCCAGGTGCTCACGGGGCACGGCGACACCGTTGCCGACCGCGGCATCGTCGAGGCAAGAGTCGCGCGCACCGTCGTGGGCGTCCTCGTCGGCGCGGCGCTCGCCCTCGCGGGTGCCGCGATGCAGGGGCTCACCCGCAACCCGCTCGCCGACCCCGGCCTGCTCGGCGTCAACGCCGGCGCCGGTCTGGCCGTCGTCGTCGCGATCTCGGTCTTCGGCGTCGGCTCGCTCAGCGGCTACGTCTGGTGGGCCATGGTGGGCGCGGGCCTCGCGGCCGTCCTCGTCCACGCGCTCGCGGGCCTCGGTGGGGGCGTGACGCCCCTGCGCCTCACGCTCGCCGGCGCTGCCGTCACGGCAGGCCTCGCCAGCTGGTCGTCGGGCCTGCTCGTCTCCAGCCGGCAGTCCTTCGACTCCTTCCGCTTCTGGCAGGTCGGCACCATCGGGGGGCGGGGGCTCGACCTCGTCGTCACCGTGCTGCCGTTCTTCGCCGTGGGGCTCGTCGTCGTGCTCCTCGCCGTCCGCCGGCTCAACGCCCTCGCCCTCGGCGACGACCTGGCCCGCGGTCTCGGCGAGAACGTCCTGCTGGCCCGGGCCACCGTCGCCGTGGGTGTCGCCGTCCTCTGCGGTGCCTCGACCGCGCTCGCCGGGCCGATCGGCTTCCTCGGCCTCGTCGTGCCCCACGTCGCCCGTTTCGTCGTCGGCCCCGACCACCGTCGGATCATCCCGGTGTGCCTCGTCGCCGGGCCGACGCTGCTGCTCGCCGCCGACACGGTCGGCCGGCTCGTCGCCCAGCCGAGCGAGGTGCAGGCCGGCATCATGACCGCCGTCGTCGGCGTGCCCTTCTTCGTCGTGCTCGTGCGCCGGGGACGGATGGCGAGCCTGTGACCGTCGACGTGCTCACCCGTACCGCGGCTCAGGCCGGTGCCCACGGCGGGACGGTGGACGGTCCGGCCGACCTCGCGCGCGTCGTCCGGGCCCGCCGAGCTCCCGCGCGTCGGGTGCGCCTCGTCATCGCGGCCCTCGCCGTGGCCGCGGTCGCGGCCGTCCTCGTGCGCGTGCTCCTCGGGGACTACGTCGTCGCGCTCGCCGACCTGCTGCCCATCCTGCGGGGAGAGACGCTGCCGGACGCCCCGGGCGCCTCCTTCATCGTCATGGAGGCCAAGCTGCCGCGGGCCCTGATGGGACTCCTCGCGGGGCTGGCGTTCGGGGCCGCGGGGGCGATGTTCCAGACGACCCTGCGCAACCCGCTCGCGAGCCCCGACATCATCGGCATCAGCCTCGGCGCGTCCGCCGCCGCCGTCATCGCCCTGACGTTCCTCGACGCCCAGGGGCTCTGGCTTCCGGCGGCGGCCCTCGTCGGCGCGGTGGCGGTCAGCCTGCTCATGTATGCGGTGGGCCGCGGCACCGTCCTCGCCGGCCAGCGCATGGTGCTCGTCGGCATCGGCATCGCCGCGCTCCTGTCGAGCGTCATCCAGTTCGTCATGACGCGCACGTCGATCCAGGACGCCCAGGCGGCCCTCGTGTGGCTGACCGGGAGCCTCGCGCGCGCCACGTGGCCCGCCATCGGGCTGCTCGCGGCCGGGGTCCTCGTGCTGGCCCCCCTGCTCGCGGTGTGCGCCCGGTGGATGCGGCTCGCCGAGCTCGGGGACGACCTGTCGACGACCCTCGGGGCGCCCGCGGGCCGGGCTCGTCTCGGGCTCGTCGTGGCCGTGGCGCTGGCTGCCGTCGCGACGAGCGCCACCGGCCCGATCGCCTTCGTCGCCTTCCTCTCGGGTCCGGTCGCGCGCCGGCTCTGCGGTGGCCGGCCCTCCCTGTGGGCGGCCGCCCTCGTGGGCGCCGTCGTCGTCGTGCTGGCCGACTTCGCCGGCGACTACCTCATCCCCGACGTCAACCTCCCCGTCGGCGTCGTCACCGGCGCCCTCGGTGCCCCCCTCATGCTCGCGGTCGTCGTCACCGCGGGCCGAGCAAGAAAGGCCTGACATGACCTCCACGACCCTGGCCCCCACGAGGACGGACGGCGTAGCCCTGCAGGCCCGCGGACTGGCGCTCTCCTACGACGGTCGCCGGGTCGTCGAGGGGCTCGACCTCGACGTGCCGGCCGGCCGGGTCACGGTCGTCGTCGGGCCCAACGGCTGCGGCAAGTCGACGGTCCTGCGCGGGCTCTCACGCCTGCTGCGTCCCGCCGAGGGCAGCGTCCACCTCGTCTCCGGCGGCCCCGGCGGCCCCGGCGGGCCCGGCAGCACGGACGACGACGTGTGGTCGCTGCGACCCAAGGAGTTCGCCCGTCGCGTCGCGCTCCTCCCGCAGAGTCCGCCGGTGCCCGAGGGCATCACCGTCGTGGACCTCGTCGGTCGGGGCCGACACCCGCACCACACGCTGGTCCGGCGCTGGTCGGCGGCGGACGACGAGGCCGTCGTCCGGGCCATGCGGGCGACCGGGACCATCGAGCTGGCCGAGCGACACGTCGAGGAGCTGTCCGGCGGCCAGCGACAGCGCGTCTGGATCGCCCTGACCCTTGCCCAGGAGACCGACGTCGTGCTCCTCGACGAGCCCACGACCTACCTCGACCTCGCCCACCAGGTCGACGTCCTGGACCTGTTGCGCGACCTCAACCGCAGCCGGGGGACGACCGTCGTCATGGTCCTGCACGACCTCAACCTCGCGGCCCGCTACGCCGACCACGTCGTCGCCCTGCGCGACGGCTGTCTCGTCGGCAGCGGTGCACCGGCCGACCTCGTCGACGAGGAGTTCGTGGCGCAGGTCTTCGGCCTCGGCTGCCGCGTCATCGCCGACCCCGTCACCGGTTCGCCGCTCGTCGTGCCCACCTCCACCCACCACCAGAGCGGACCCACCTCGTGACCACCACCACCGTCAGCCCCGTCCTGCTGCTCACCGCCGTCGTCCGCCGGGTCGAGCGACTCAGTCCGTCCTTCGTCCGGATCCGCTTCGGCGGCAACGGTTTCGAGCACCTCGGCCCCGAGGGGCCGACGCTCGACCAGCGTGTCAAGCTGCTCATCCCGTCGCCGGGGAGGCCGGCCCCGAGCGTGCTCCTCGACCCCGACGGGTGGTATGCCGCGTGGCTCGCGCTCCCCGAGGCCGACCGTGGGCACCTGCGCACGTACACCGCCCGCGCCGTGGAGGGGGAGGGTGACGAGCGCCAGCTCGTCGTCGACTTCGTGCTGCACGGTCACGGCACGCCCGCCACGCCCGGCGCGTCCGACGCGGCTGCGGGACCGGCGGGCACGTGGGCGGCGGCTGCGACCGTCGGCGACGAGATCGGTCTGCTCGCCCCCCGCCGCGGTCACGAACGCGCCTTCGGCGGGATCGAGTTCGAGCCGGGGACGGGGCGGCGTCTGTTGCTCGCTGCCGACGAGACGGCCCTGCCCGCCCTCGCCTCCATCGTCGAGTCCCTGCCGGCCGGCACCCGCGGCGTGGCCGTCGTGGAGGTGCCGGGCGCCGCGGACTTCCTCGACGTCCGCTTCCCGGCCGGGATCCGGTGTCACTGGATCGCGCGGGGGTCCCACCCCCGGGGTGAGCAGACCCTCGCTGCCCTGCGGGAGTGCCTTGGCCTCGACGCGGACGCGCGTCCTGTCGCGGACCGTGGGCTGCTCGGACCGTCCGCCGACCTCGACGACGACGAGGTGTGGGAGACGCCGGCCTACAGCTCCTCGGGCGACGACGTCACGTCAACGGCCCGGGCGCGGCCCCGATCAGGCGGTGTCGACACGTATGCCTGGGTCGCCGGGGACTCCGACACGGTCAAGGCCTGTCGGCGCCTCCTCGTCGGCGAGGGTGGCATGCCCCGTCCGCAGGTCGCCTTCATGGGGTACTGGAAGCAGGGACGCGCCGGCTGACCAGCGCCCTCTCCGCCACGCCCCGGACGGCGCGTCGCCGCGCGGCGCGCCGACCGGCATACGGCCGCTTGCGCTCGACGGGCCTCGGCAGGGGAGAATGCGCTGTGCGGCCACCGTCGTCCGCAGGTCGCCACGCCGTGGCGCCGCGGCGCTGCCGCGACCGAACGACGGAAGAAGGTCCATGGAGATCTGGCCGGGCAAGCCCTACCCACTCGGAGCGACGTACGACGGCTCGGGGGTCAACTTCGCCGTCTTCTCCGAGGTCGCCGAACGCGTCGAGCTCTGCCTGCTCGACGACGACCTCAACGAGACGCGCCTCGACCTGCCCGAGACGGACGGGTTCGTCTGGCACGGCTACGTGCCCTACGTGCAGCCCGGGCAGCGCTACGGCTTCCGCGTGCACGGGCCCTACGACCCCGCGAACGGTCACCGCTGCAACCCGAGCAAGTTCCTGCTCGACCCGTACGCCAAGGCCATCGAGGGCCAGGCCGAGAACGACCAGTCGCTCTACTCGTACACCTTCGGCGACGCCAAGGCCGCGACGACGACGAAGATCAACACCGACGACAACGTGCGCCACACGATGCACTCCATCGTCATCAACCCGTTCTTCGACTGGGGCGACGACCGCCCGCCGCGCCACGAGTACCACGAGACCATCATCTACGAGGCCCACGTCAAGGGCCTGACGATGCTCCACCCGGAGATCCCCGAGGAGATCCGCGGCACCTATGCCGGCATCTCGCACCCGGCGATGATCAAGCACCTGAGCGACCTCGGCATCACTGCCATCGAGCTCATGCCCGTGCACCAGTTCGTCCAGGACGCGCCGCTCGTCGACCGCGGCCTGTCCAACTACTGGGGCTACAACACCATCGGCTTCCTCGCCCCGCACAACGAGTACGCCGCCGGTGGCCAGCGCGGGCAGCAGGTGCTCGAGTTCAAGGCCATGGTCAAGGCGCTGCACGCGGCGAACATCGAGGTCATCCTCGACGTCGTCTACAACCACACGGCCGAGGGCAACCACATGGGCCCGACGCTGGCGTTCCGCGGGCTCGACAACAACAGCTACTACCGCCTCGTCAGCGACGACCTCAGCCACTACTACGACACGACCGGCACCGGCAACAGCCTCCTCATGCGCAGCCCGCACGTCCTGCAGCTCATCATGGACTCGCTGCGCTACTGGGTCACCGAGATGCACGTCGACGGCTTCCGCTTCGACCTCGCCGCGACCCTGGCCCGCCAGTTCCACGAGGTCGACAAGCTGTCGGCCTTCTTCGACCTCATCCAGCAGGACCCGGTCGTCAGCCAGGTCAAGCTCATCGCCGAGCCGTGGGACGTCGGCGAGGGCGGCTACCAGGTCGGCAACTTCCCGCCGCTGTGGACCGAGTGGAACGGCAAGTTCCGCGACACGGTGCGCGACTTCTGGCGCGGCGAGGGCGGCGCGCTCGGCGAGTTCGCTTCTCGTTTCACGGGATCCAGTGACCTCTACGAGCACTCGGGCCGCAAGCCGATCGCCTCGATCAACTTCGTCACGGCCCACGACGGTTTCACCCTGCGCGACCTCGTGTCCTACAACGAGAAGCACAACGAGGCCAACGGAGAGGGCAACAACGACGGCGAGAGCCACAACCGGTCGTGGAACTGCGGCGTCGAGGGGCCGACGAACGACCCCGAGATCCGCGACCTGCGCCTGCGCCAGCAGCGCAACTTCCTCACGACGCTGCTCTTCTCCCAGGGCGTGCCGATGCTGCTGCACGGTGACGAGCTCGGCCGCACCCAGGGCGGCAACAACAACGGCTACTGCCAGGACAACGACATCTCGTGGATCCAGTGGGTCCTCGACGAGGACGACCAGAAGCTCCTCGTCTTCACGCAGTCGCTCGTCAAGCTGCGCCGCGAGCACCCGGTGTTCCGTCGCCGCCGGTTCTTCGCCGGCAACGCCGACCACGGCGGCGAGAGCGAGCTCGGTGACATCGCCTGGTTCACGCCCGAGGCGCAGCACATGGACGAGGAGGCCTGGAGCAACGGCCTCGCCAAGTCGCTCATGATCTTCCTCAACGGCTCGGCCATCCCCGAGCCGGACCCGCGCGGCCAGCAGATCCTCGACGACTCGTTCCTCGTGATGTTCAACGCCCACGACGAGCCGCTGACGTTCACCCTGCCCGACGAGGAGTACGGCGCGGAGTGGATCCCGGTCATCGACACGGCACTGCACGAGGTCGAGGCCAACCACCTCGACGCGACGTGGCAGATCCAGGTCCAGCCGCGCAGCATCGTCGTGCTGAGGTGCCCGCGCGAGATCGTCTCGCCGATCATCCCGGGCGTCACGGAGGAGGCCACCGCGTGAGGTATGCCAGCGCACCCGTCTCGACCCACCGGCTCCAGCTCGAACCGGACTTCACGCTCGACGACGCGGTCGCGCAGGTGAGGCACCTCGCGGCACTGGGGATCACGCATCTCTACCTGTCGCCGGTGCTGCAGGCCACGGCGGGCTCCAAGCACGGCTACGACGTCACCGACCACACGACGGTGGCCGAGGGGCTCGGCGGCGACGCCGCCTTCGAGCGGCTCGTCGAGGCGGCGCACGCGGCCGGACTCGGCGTCGTCGTCGACGTCGTGCCCAACCACATGACGACGCCGACGCCGCTCTCGCTCAACCGCCCGCTGTGGTCGGTGCTCCGCGAGGGCCGGCAGTCGGCATACGCCACGTGGTTCGACGTCGACTGGGACGCCCAGGACGGCCGCATCCTCATGCCGGTGCTCGGGGCCTCGCTCGACGAGGCGGTTGCGGCCGGGGAGATCTCCGTCGCCGAGCACGAGGGCGAGCCGGTCGTGCAGTACTACGACCACGTCTTTCCCCTCGCGCCCGGCACGGACCCGAGGCTGCCGATCGGTGAGCTGCTGGACGCGCAGCACTACCGCCTGGCGTCGTGGACCGTCGGCGACTCCGAGCTCAACTACCGCCGCTTCTTCGACGTCACCTCGCTCATCGCCGTGCGGGTCGAGGAGCCCGAGGTCTTCGACGCGACGCATGCACTGCTCGTCGACGGGATCCGCTCGGGCGCCATCGACGGCCTGCGGATCGACCACCCCGACGGCCTCGCCGACCCCCAGGGCTACCTCGAGCGGCTCGGTGCTGCCACGGGCGACGCCTGGGTCGTCGTCGAGAAGATCCTCGAGGGGGAGGAGCCGCTGCCGCACGCGTGGAACACCGCCGGCACGACCGGCTACGACGCCCTGCTGCGCATGAGCGGGCTCTTCGTCGACCCCGCCGGGGCGGCCCCGCTCGACGACCTCTCGACCGAGCTGCTCGGCGAGCGGCAGGACCTCGGGGCCATCGTCACCGAGTCGAAGCGATGGGTCGTGCAGGTCATGCTCGCCACCGAGCTGAGCCGGCTCATGAGGCTCGTCGCCCGCGCGCGCCCGGACCTCGAGGAGGCCGCCGCGCGGGAGGTGCTCGAGGCGATGCTCGTCGGGATGGACCGCTACCGCGTCTACGTCCGGCCGGGAGTCCCCGCTGCGAGCGAGGACGCGGCCGAGCTCCGGTCCGCCGCCGCGCGTGGTGCGAGGAGCGCCTCAGGTGCCCTGGACGACGCGGTGGTCCAGGGCCTCGTCGAGCTCGCCCTCGGCGAGGGAGACGTCCGGGACGACGCGGCGCGCGACGAGTTCGTCGTGCGCTTCCAGCAGACGTGCGGTCCGGCCATGGCCAAGGCGATCGAGGACACGGCCTACTACCGCTACGTCCGGCTCGTCGGGCTCAACGAGGTCGGCGGCGACCCGACGCAGGTGGGCCTTCCGACCGCGGACTTCCACTCGTTCGCGCAGGACCTGCTCGCGCAGTGGCCGCAGTCGATGACGACGCTCTCGACCCACGACACCAAGCGTGCCGAGGACGTGCGGGCGCGGCTCTTCGTGCTCGCCGAGCGGCCCGAGGCGTGGTCGACCTGGGTGCGGGCGGCTCGAGAGATCGCTGCACCGGTGCGGGCCGCCGAGCTCGACGCGCTGACCGAGTACTTCCTCTGGCAGACCGTCGTCGGCGCCTGGCCGATCAGCGAGGAGCGGCTGCAGGGCTACGCGCTCAAGGCGATTCGCGAGTCGAAGCTGCACACGCGGTGGACCAACCCGAACGAGGCCTACGAGGCTGCGGTCCAGCGGTTCGTCTCGGGCGTCGTCACGACACCCGAGATCGTGGCGCACGTCGAGGCCTGGGTCGGCTCGACGGAGCGCGAGACACGCGCCAACGTGCTGGGCCAGAAGCTCGTCCAGCTGACGATGCCGGGCGTGCCCGACGTCTACCAGGGCACCGACCTCGTCGACCTGTCGCTCGTCGACCCCGACAACCGGCGGCTCGTCGACTACGACGACCGTCGCGACCGGTTGGCGCGTCTCGACGGCGGCGGCTCCCCGGCGGACCTCGACGACGAGAAGCTCCTCGTCACGACAGCCGCCCTGCGCACGCGTCGTGAATGGCCCGAGTGCTTCACCGGTGAGGACGCGACGTATGTCCCGGTCGCGACCGGCTCCGAGCACGTCGTCGCCTTCGGGCGGGGCACGGGCGAGGACGTGGAGGTCGTGACCGTCGTGACGCGTCTCGCCGGTCGGCTCGCCGACACCGGGGGTTTCGGGGACGCAGCCCTCCACCTGCCCGAGGGACCATGGTCCGACGTCGTCTCCGCGCGCACCTTCGACGGTGGACCCACGCCGTTGGCCGACCTCGTCGGCGACGGCGCCCTGCCCGTCGCGCTGCTCGTGCGGGTACGGGACGAGTCATGACCTCCGCCACGCTCAGCGTCTGGGCCCCATCAGCGTCCAGGGTCGACGTCGTCGTCGCCCGTGTCGACGGGTCCGGCGCGGAGCCGACCTCGGCGGCGCAACGGCACGCCATGACGGCCGGCGACGACGGATGGTGGACGTGGGCGCGTCCGGACGACGTCACCCTGGACTACGCGTTCAGCATCGACGGCGGCGACCCGCGGCCCGACCCGCGCAGCGCCTGGCTGCCGCACGGCGTCCACGCCCCGAGCCGCACCTTCGACGCGGCGGCGCACCGTTGGGGAGACGGTGAGTGGCGAGGCACCCGTGACGGCCGTGGCGTCCTCGGCGGCGTCCTCTACGAGCTGCACATCGGGACGTTCACGCCGGAGGGCACCTTCGACGCAGCCATCGCCCACCTCGGGCACCTCGTCGACCTCGGTGTCGACGTCGTCGAGGTCATGCCCGTCGCCGCCTTCGGCGGTACGCACGGCTGGGGCTACGACGGGGTCGCGCCGTATGCCGTGCAGCAGGCCTACGGCGGACCGGCCGCCTTCCAGCGCTTCGTCGACGCGTGCCACGGTCGTGGCCTCGGCGTGTGCCTCGACGTCGTCTACAACCACCTCGGTCCCACCGGCAACTACCTCGCCGAGTTCGGGCCCTACTTCACCGATACCCACACGACGCCCTGGGGCCCGGCCGTCAACCTCGACGCCGACGGCAGCCACGAGGTGCGGCGCTGGGTCGTCGACAACGCCCTCCGGTGGTTCCGCGACTTCCACGTCGACGCCCTCCGGCTCGATGCCGTGCACGAGCTGCGCGACGCGTCGGAGCCGCACATCCTCGCGCAGCTCTCCGACGAGACCGCTTCTCTCGCAACAGAGCTCGGGCGTCCGCTCGACCTCATCGCGGAGAGCGACCTCAACGACGCCATCATGGTGACGCCCACCGTCGAGGGCGGTCGCGGCATGACGGCCCAGTGGGACGACGACATCCACCACGCGCTCCACGTCGCCCTCACCGGGGAGACGCAGGGCTACTACGCCGACTTCGCCGGCAGCAACGAGGCGTGGCCCGAGGGCGGCTCGATCTCGGTGCTCGCCAAGACGCTCACCGACGCGTTCCTCCACGACGGGCGCCTCTCCACCTTCCGCGGCGAGGTCTGGGGCGCACGGGTCGACCCGGAGGTGCGTTCAGGGCACGAGTTCCTCGCCTACCTCCAGACCCATGACCAGGTCGGCAACCGTGCCACGGGCGACCGCATCAGCGACCAGGTCTCGCCCGGTCAGCAGGCGATCGGCGCCGCCCTCTACCTGCTCTCCCCGTTCACGGCGATGGTCTTCATGGGAGAGGAGTGGCGAGCGAGCACCCCGTTCGCCTTCTTCACCTCCTTCGAGGAGGAGTGGCTGGCCGAGGCCGTGCGTACGGGCCGGCGTGCCGAGTTCGCCGCTCACGGGTGGAACGAGGCCGACGTCCCCGACCCGCAGGACCCGGCCACGCGGGCGCACAGCGTGCTCGACTGGAGCGAGCCGAACGCTCCGGGACACAACGAGATGCTCCACTTCTACCGCGAGCTCATCAAGGTGCGGCGCACGCAGCCCGACGTCGCCTCCGGCGACCTGCGCGGCACGTCGGTGACCTACGACGAGGACGCTCGGTGGCTCATCATGTCGCGCGGGTCCGTCCACGTCGTCGCCAACCTCGCCGGGCGCGCCGGCGTCGTCCCGTTTGCGGGCGAGGTCGAGCACGTGCTCGCGTCGTGGGGCCGGTCGCCGATCGTCGACTCCCACGGTGTCAGGCTGGACGGCCACGACGTCGCGGTCCTGCGCACAGCCGTCTGACCTCACCCCCACTCGAGTGGCCGCGAAGTCACAGTGGCCCCACCACGCTCGCCGCTCGAGTGGCCGCGACGTCACAGTGGTCCCATGCCTACCTGGTGCACGTGGGGCCACGAGGCCACTCGACTGTGAGGGCTCGCTCGAGCCGGCGAGCGAGCGGGCGAGCGGGCGAGCGGGCGAGCGGCGAGGGGGAATGGCCCGCCCAAGGCGAAGGAGTGCGGCGGCGTGCGCGTCTGCGAGGCGATGTGCTGAACGGGCGGGCTGCCCGTCCTCCGGGGCGGAGCCGACCTCGTGTGTCAGGACTCCTTGACGCGGACCATGCCCTCCTGGGCCGTCGTGGCGACGAGGGTGCCGTCCTGGCTGAAGATCTCGCCGATGGACAGGCCACGGCCGCTCACGGCCGACGGCGACTGCTGGGCGTAGAGCAGCCACTCGTCGAGGCGCACGTCGCGGTGGAACCACATGGAGTGGTCGAGGCTCGCGACCCGCAGGCGACGGTCGGTCCAGACGAGGCCGTGCCGGCGCAGCACCGGCTCGAGCAGCGAGTAGTCGCTGGAGTAGGCGAGGACGGCGGCGTGCAGCAGCGGGTCGTCGGGGAGCCGGTCGATGGCGCGCATCCACACGTGGTTCGTCGCGACCTGTTCGGGCCCGGCGTCGAGGAACATGTTGCTCTCGACGGGTCGCAGCTCGATCGGGCGCGACTCGGAGATGTGCCGGGCGCCGGGGTGGTCGACCCCGCGGAAGGCGTCGGCGAGGGACGTGAGCCCGTCGGGTCCGGCGACCTGCGGCATCGCGTTCTGGTGGTCGAGACCCCCGGCACGCTCCTGGAACGAGCAGACCATCGACATGATCGGCGCGCCCTTCTGGACGGCGTGGACCCGGCGCGTCGAGAACGAGTTGCCGTCGCGCATCTCCTCGACGGCGAAGCGGATCGGCAGGGTGTCGTCACCCGGACGCATGAAGTAGCCGTGGAGCGAGTGGATCGGTCGTGCACCGTCGCCGTCGTTGAGGTCGCGCACGGTGATGCCGGCGGCCATGACGCACTGGGCGAGGACCTGGCCACCGAAGACGCGCCCATGGGGCATCTTCTGGCTGCGACCCTCGAAGACGCGGGCGGACGAGGCGCCGATCGACTCGGCGGCGTCACGTCCCTGGACGTCGGTGACGGCGATCTGCGCGGTGCCGACGTCGCGGAGGGTCAGCACCTCGATGAGGTCCTCGAGCGGGGGCAGCGGGCGCGGTTCGGCGGGGGCGTCGGCACTCACAGGTCGACCCTAGTGGCCCCGGGCGAGTGCTCGCTGCGACCCCCGACCCGCGTCACGCCTCCATCGCCAGGGCCATCGGCAGGACGGCCGGCGCGCCGGCCTCGCGCAGGAGCCCGGCACAGACGGTGAGCGTCCACCGTGAGTCGCTGACGTCGTCGAGCAGCAGCACCGGACCCGGGACGCCGCTGAGCGAGGCCGCGAGCTCGGAGCCGACGGCGAGCCGACCCCACACGTTGGCGAGCCGGAAGGCGCTGTTGCCGCCGGGCTCGCCGACCGGGCCGCCCTCGACGAGGTCGAGCGCCCCGAGGTAGGGGAGACGTCCGAGCTGTCCGAGGCCGGTGGCGAGCGACTCGACGAGCACCGGGCGCCGACGCGACGGCACGGAGACGATGGCCGTCGGCCGCTCCTGCCAGCCCCACCCGGCGAGCACGTCGACGCAGGCGCGGACGACCTCGGCCGGGACCTCCCGGTCCTCACCGCGGAGCAGCTCGCGGAGCCGCTGGCCCCACCCGAGGTCGCTGAGGCGGGCGACGGCTCGCCCCTCCTGCATCGACACCGAGGGTGCGATCCTGCCCTTGAGGGGGACGCCCAGGCGGTCCATGCCCGACGGCCACTGCGCGCGCGACTCGAGCACGACGCCGGGGCGCTCGAGGCGCGACCGGGCGGTGTTGACGGCGGCTTCGGGGATCGTCGTGTCGAACCAGGGCTGGGTGCACCGGTCACAGCGACCACAAGGCTCGGCCGAGTCGTCGTCGAGGGTCTCCTGGAGGAAGGCCATGCGGCAGCGGTCGGTGCGTTCGTAGTCGACCATGAGCTGCTGCTCGCGCTCACGGGCCTCGGAGACGCGGCCGTAGCGTTCGGCGTCGTAGGTCCACGGCTGTCCGGTGGCGGTCCATCCTCCGGGCACGCGGTGGACGGCGCCGTCGACGTCGAGGACCTTGAGCAGCAGCCCGAGGCGCGTGCGGCGCACGTCGACGATGGACTCGAGGGCGACCGTGGAGAGCGCCTTGGGGGACTCGGACAGGGCGCGGATGACGGCGTCGGCCTGGTCCTGCCTGGGCATGGACGCGGAGGCGAAGTAGCGCCAGATGTCCTTGTCCTCCGGCCCGGGCATGAGCAGGACGTCGGCGCGCTCCGTGGCTCGGCCGGCTCGACCGACCTGCTGGTAGTAGGCGACCGGTGACGAGGGGGCCCCGAGGTGCAGGACGAAGCCGAGGTCGGGCTTGTCGAAGCCCATGCCGAGGGCCGAGGTGGCGACGAGGGCCTTGACCTCGTTGTCGCGCAGGGCCTCCTCGAGCCGGATCCGCTCGGAGGGCTCGGTGCGTCCGGTGTAGGCGGCGACCTGGTGTCCTGCCTCGCGCAGCGCGACCGCGACGTCCTCCGCGGCGGCGACCGTCAGGGCGTAGACGATGCCCGACCCCTGCAGCTCACCGAGGTGCGCGATGAGCCAGGCGAGGCGCTGCTCGGGTGCCGCGAGGGGCAGCACGCCGAGCCGAAGGGACGCCCGGGCCAGCGGGCCGCGCAGCGTCAGGACGTCACGCCCGCCGGCGCCGAGCTGCTCGACGACGTCGGTGACGACCCGCGCGTTGGCGGTGGCCGTCGTCGCGAGGACGGGAGTGCGCTCGGGCAGCGTCGTCAGCAGGTCGCGGATGCGCCGGTAGTCCGGGCGGAAGTCGTGACCCCAGTCGCTGATGCAGTGGGCCTCGTCGACGACGAGGAGACCGCACGACTCCGCGAGCGCAGGGAGCTGCTCGTCGCGGAACCGGGGGTTGTTGAGGCGTTCGGGGCTGACGAGCAGCACGTCGACCTCGCCACGCGCGAGCGCGCCGGACACGGCGCCCCACTCGTCGGCGTTCGTCGAGTTGAGGGTGACGGCCTTGATGCCGGCTCGCTCGGCGGCCGCGATCTGGTCGCGCATCAGGGCGAGGAGCGGGCTCACGATGACGGTCGGCCCGGCACCCTCGGCTCGGCGCAGCGCGGTGGACACGAAGTAGACCGCGGACTTGCCCCACCCCGTGCGCTGCACGACGAGCACGCGCCGTCGTCCGGCGACGAGCTCGTTGACCGCCTCGAGCTGACCGTCGCGGAAGTCGACGTCGTCGCGGCCGACGAGGCGCCGGAGCGCGGTCGTCGCGCGCTCGCGCAGGTCGGGGTCGACGTCGGCAACGGGGGGAGCGGCGGGGGGTGACGTCATGGCACCCAACCTACGGGGCGCCACCGACCGGGCCGACCGGCATACCCCGTGGCTGTGGACCGACGGCCGGTCCACGGAGGGGATGTGGACGAGGGCGCGCCCGCGCGGCTGGAAGGATGGGGGCATGACGGAGACGGAACCGCAGACCACGCCGTATGCCGCGCACGTGTCGCTGCGCTGGTCCGACATGGACGCGTACGCGCACATCAACAACGTGCAGTTCCTGCGCCTGCTCGAGGACGCGCGCGTCATCGCGTTCCGCGACTGGTTCGACGGCGGGGGAGCGGGCGACAAGACGATGCTCGACGAGGGCGTGCTCGTGTCGCGCCACGAGATCGAGTACCGCCGCCCCCTCGGCTTCCGGCACGCACCGGTCGAGATCCAGATGTGGGTCTCGCGGGTCGGGGGCGCGGGCTTCGACGTCGCCTACATCGTCACCGACCCCGACGGCGTCGGTGAGGGCGAGCGTCCCGTCTACGCCGTCGCCGAGACCGAGCTCGCCCTCTACGACTTCGCGAGCGAGTCGCCGAGGCGCATGCGGCCCGACGAGCGGGCATCGGTGCAGTCCCACGTCGGTGCCCCCGCACCCTTCCGGAGGCGACGTCGATGACGGGCACGCCGCAGATCGACTTCGGCGACCAGCGAGGGCTCGCCGACCTCGGCACCTACCTCGCGCGCGCGGGCCGCGCCAACCCCGACGGCGCCGTGCGCCTCCAGGTGCTCGGCACCCTCCTCGTCACCACGGTCGCGGTCATCGAGGGCACCGGTCTCATGGGGGACGGCACGGTGCTCGGGATGCGCGTCGTGACGATCGCGCCGTCCGACGCGGTCGACACCACCGTGTCGTTCGCGTCGGTCAGCGACAGACTCGCCCGCGACGGTGCGGGTGCGGTGCTCAGCGTCCCGCCGACGACCGTCCGCGCGCCGTGGAGCGGGCTCACCCCTCCACGGGACGGATGGGAGCCGGTCGGTCAGCTCGACGGTGAGGTCATCGACTCCATTGCGCGCCAAGGCATCTCGCAGGTCGCAGAGGGCACCCCCGCGAATGCCGGGAGTCACGCGGTCGACGCTCTCCGGCGGCGCACCTGGGGCACGATGAGCGACACCGTGCCGCCCATCGCGGCAGGACTCGCGTTCGGCGCGCACGTGCTCGGCTTCACGGCGCCGGGCGAGCCGGCGTCGATCGCGGCCCATGGCCGCTGGACGCGTCTCAGCACGTCGCGAGGGCACGTCCTCGTCCGCTGACCCGATGGCGTATGCCGTCAGCTGCGGCCGACGTCTCCGCCAGGTCGCGCGGTGGTGCAGGGCCGGCGCTCAGGCGCGACCGGTCCAGGCGCCGCGCTCGACGAGGACCTCCTTGAGCACGTCGATGCGGTCGCTGACGAGCCCGTCGACACCGAGGTCGAGCAGGCGCCGCATCTCGTCGGCGTCGTCGATGGTCCAGACGTGGACCTGCTTGCCGAAGCGGTGGGCCGTGTCGACGAGGCGCCGGGTCACGACCGGCACCGAACGCCCTCGCAGCGGGACCGACGGCGGCACCTGGAAGACGTCCGCCGGGGTGCGGAAGACCGCGGTGAGCGCGCCGGGCCCGAAGCGCGCCAGGGCGGTGCCGACCTGAGCCGCAGCGGTCGCGACGGTGCCCCGCGACAGACGGCGGAAGTGCGAGATGTTGCGCTGGGAGAAGGAGCCGACGCAGACCTGGTCGTGCAGGCCGCGCTCCTCGATGATGCGCCAGAGCGGCTCGGCCGTGCCGGGCGCCTTGAGGTCGATGTTGAGGTTGACCTCCGGCCACGCGTCGAGCACGTCGGTGAGCAGCGGCACATGGCCACCGTCGCCGACCTCCGCATGTGAGACCTCCGACCAGGGCAGGTCGCGGATGCGTCCGCGGGCGTTGCTGACCCGGTCGAGCCTCGTGTCGTGGAATGCGACGAGCTCGCCATCACGGGTGACGTGGACGTCGGTCTCGAGGTGGGTGTAGCCGAGGTCGACGGCGTTGCCGAAGGCGGTCATGGTGTTCTCGAGGCCGACGTTCGGCGCATAGAGCGACCCGCCGCGGTGGGCGAGTGCCACGGGCGTGTGTGCGAGGTAGGCCCGCGTCGTCACCATGTCTCCGAGGCTATCCGCCTGTGTGGTGGTCACGTCGGACCACCACGTCCGTCTGCCTCGTGCGCGACGGGTCAGTCACTCCTGCCGCGCTCGCGGAACTCGATGTCACGAGCCTCAAGGTAGGCAACCCAGCGCGCCTCGATCCCCTCGGGCCCCGGAGCCTGCCCCTCTGGCGCGGGGAGGAAGGGAACGAAGTTCTCGATCTCCTCGGGATAGTCGAAGTCGGCGTAGATCCGCTCGATCTCTGACATCGGATTGCCGGAGGCGTTGCGTCCTTCGAAGGCGAGGAGCAGCACGAGGTAGAGCCAGATCCTGCTGGCCTCGGTGCCGTCGACCGCATGTCGTTCCTCGATGTCGGAGATCAATGGCTCCACGCGGTCGAGCTCGTCGGCGAGCAGCAGACTGAGCGCGTCGAGGGCGGGATCGGGCGAGCCTCCGTCGGAGATCGACCGCTCGGCGAGGTGGACGACGGCGGCCTCGTCCACGAACCGCAGGCGAAAGCCACGAGCCAGCTCAGCGGGCGTCAGCTCGACGTGCTCTGCGACGAAGTCGGCCGTCATCGGTGTCCGGATGTCGTGACTCATGGCTTGATGGGCACCCCGTTGATCTTTCCGTCTCGGACGAACAGCTGATGAGTGAGGTGGTCCCCGTCGAGGATCCATTCGAACCGGCCGGGCACCCCGTTCACGCTACCGGGCATCTGGATGAGCGTCCGTCGTCGCCCGTCCCCGCCGAGCAGGGGGAACACGCTTGCGCGCTCGCCTATGTCGTCGATCACCCAGGAACCGGCGCGATGCCACGGATCGGCCTTCTGCGCCGACCCCGTCAGCGGCGCGTCGCGTAGTCGAGTCTCCGCATCGGCGGGCGAAGGCTCCCACGGTTGCGCCCGCCCGGGGACGACATGGGTCCGGTCGAGAGGGCCCGTGTGCTGTCTGAGGCGGTCCGTGGCCGATCTCGCGGTGCTGCGTGCGCCGTCCTTGACGGCGGCGTCGAACGCGGCCCGGATCTCGGCGTCCCGAGCCGCCCGCAGGTCAGAGACCGTCGGGAGGAGAGGAGCGCGGCCGGCCCCGAGTCGGATGGCCGGGAGCACGTCGGTGCAGTCTCGGGTGATCGCCTCGATGCGGGCGACCAGCTCTGCGCGACGGCCGTCGTCGAGCTCGGTCTGGGCCAGCTCGACGTGGGAACGGACGAGGGCGATGACGAGATCGTCGGTCGACGTGCGCATCGTCCCGCCGTCGACGTAGGTGTGCACCGTCGCGGCGAGGCCGCTGACACCCCTGCGTCGGACCTCGGCGATGACGTGACCGGCCTCGGCGAGCGACTGCCACGCCGAGCGGTTGAGCGCGTCCTGGCGTCGGGCGACGGCCACGAGCGACGCGGACGCCGCCTGGTCGAGAAAGCCCAGCCGCACGACGTCGCGACCCACGTCGCCCCCGCGTTCCACGGTGTCCCGCGCCGCCCCGAGCTCGCGGTCGACGAGTCGCTGGTAGGCGACACCAGTGTCCTTGGCGCGCAGGCCCATGCCCGTGTCTAGCGCCAGGGCGCCGACGACTCCGGTCAGCTCCGGACCGTCGAGCCACGGCTGCATACCGTGTGAGGTCGCGACGGCATAGCCCGAGGCAGGCTCCGAGCCCAGCATCAGCGCCCCGAGAGCGCGGTCGACGTTCTCGCGCATCGCCGAGAACCAGTCGACGACGAGGTGCTCCAGGGGCGCCGTCGCCCCGGCGTAGATGCGCGTCGTCGACGCCTCGAGCATCGCGTGCGCGCTCGTGCGCGAGACCTCGAGCATCACCCGCGCGCGGGTCTCGGCTGCTCCCTCGTCCGTGGACGTCGCGACGCTCGTGAGAAGCCGCACGAGGTCGGTGTCGGTCGACAGCCGGAGATCAGGGTGGCTCTCGATCCCGTTGGCCTCGTGGGTGACCCATCGACGCACGAGGTGCTCACCGAGGGTGAGGCGGTCGCCCCGTGCGTTGGACAACGCACCCCCGGCGGTCGGCGACCCGGGCAGCGGCTCGGCCAGCAGAGCCGACTGCTCCACGGGGTCGTTGCCGACATGACCGAGCAGCACGTGCACCGGGTCACCGGTGCGCGTGCCGTCGTCGAACCACGAGGCGAAGGCCGCCCCGGCGTCGGCGAGCAGCGTCGTCCCGTGCGTCAGCGCGACGTCGGCGTCTCGGGTCTCGGCGATCTCCGCGGTGGCTGCCGCGGCGGCCGCGCGTCGTGCGAGCCCGGGCTGGAGCCGGCGGTCGTCGCCGGCGGACCGGGCCCCCGAGAGCAGCTGGCCCAGCAGCCACGCCCCGGTCGCCCGGCCCCCGCCCACCGGGTCGACGTGAACCGTGTCGACACCGGCGACGAGGTCGTCCGCGAGCAGGGCGGCACTCGACGCCAGCTGGGCACGAGTCCGCGGGTCGGTCCCGGTGGGCGCTGCGTGGCTCGTGGCCGTGATGACGAGCGAACCGAACGCGCCCAGGAGATCGCGCACCCTGTCGACGTGGGCACCCGATGCGCTCCGGGTCACACCGGCGGCCATGAGGAGCCGGGCGAGCCCGTCGGGACCGAGCTCCGACAGCAGCGCCTGCGCGTAGACCGGGTCGTCGACTCGTGCCCGGACACGGCTCACGGCCTGCGCAGTGCTCTCGTCGCCCATCGCGCGCGCTGCGCCCACCGCGGTCAGGGCCCGGCGCACGAGGAGGCTGTCGGCGAGCGCGGCGTCACGTGACACGCGTGCGCTCACGACACCGTCCGCGAACCACAGGCCACCCGTGACGGCAGACCGCACCCGCTCCGCACCGGCCATCGCGCCGGACGGGAACGTCACGTCGGTGGCGCCGGCTACGAGCCCCGCACCACGTCGTGCCGCCGCGCGCAGGTCGTCGAGGACGCCGGCGTACGTGCGGCTCAGCCGGCTGCGACCCACCGCCTGCTCCGAGCGGGCTCGCTCCGTCCCCAGCAGTCCGACGGCGCCCGTCGGGTCGGGCAGCGCCGCGACACGCAGGAGAGCCAGAGCGTGCTCGGTGTCGAGCGCGTCCCACTGACGCTGCAACGAGCGAACGCGCGCCTGGGCGTGGTCGAGCGCGGTGGCATACGTGAGCAGGGACCGGGACGCGACGGGCAGCGCGCCGACCACGCGACGCGCCCGGACGCCCAGCTCGTCGGCCTCCGAACAGGCCGCGGTCGCGACGTCCCCGGTCCAGACGGCTGCGAGCCGCGTCCCCAGCGTCCCGCGCACGGTGGCCGTCGAACGGGCTCGAGATGCGGCCCGGTCGAGCGAGCGCGCGGCCGCTCGGAGGCCTGCGACGTCACCCCTCGGTAGCGGGAGCGCGACGTCGCCGGGGATCGTCACGGACGCGTGACCGGTCTCGTGGACGCGACTCACGACGCCGCTGCGTCAATCGGATCACCAAGAGCCACAGCGCTGCTCGTGGTCACTCCGGCGAACTGGGCGGTGACGAACAGCTCCGCCGCCCGTGCCTCGAGCGTCGACCGGTCGAGCCGGCCGCCGAGCGCGTCGGCCGCATCGGCGACGGCATCGAGGGCGTGGGTGTGGACGACGCGGAACCGCTCGAGCGCGACCCTCAGGACGTCACCCTCGTCACCCAGCGAGGCCAGCCCACCAGAGGTCGACGCGCCCACGAGTGACGCGCACTCGCGCAGCTCGGCGGGGTCGTGCGCCAGCGCGAGCCGCTCACGGGACACCCCGTGGGCGTCGATGGCGTAGCGCGTCATGTCCTCGACCGTAGGAGAGCCGCGCGTGCCCCCTCGGCCGTCATCCACAGGCCCGGGTATGCCGTGACGAGCGCGTCCCGGGGCAGGCGCAGGACTCGTGGCCGGTGGCCGACACGACGTGTCCCGCCGGACGTCCTGATCGGACAAAGAGGGCAATCCGCCTTGTCCGCCGTTCCGGCACGCCCATACGGTGGCCCGGCCAGACGACCACCCCCCCAGCGTCGGGGGAGAAGGAGCGCCAACCATGTCCCATCCCAGTTACCGGAGGAGGCGGGCCGTCGCGCTCGTGGCCGTCGGCCTCCTCGCAGCGAGCTCGGGGGCGACGGCTCTCGCCGAGGGCCATCCGGCCGTCCCCCCGCACCACCGGGACGTGCTGCCCCTGACGCAGTACGTCGACCCGTTCATCGGCACGGCGGTCTCTGCCACGAGCGGCTACGCCGGGAACAACAACCCCGGCGCCAAGGTCCCCTTCGGCTTCACGAACTTCGGCCCCGACATGCCGCGGACGAACTTCAACGGGTCCGGCGGCTACCTCAACCCGCCCGAGGCGCCCACGGGACGCATCAACTTCTTCAGCCTGACGCACCTCAATGGTGTGGGCTGCCCCGGGCAGGGAGCTGTCGGCATGATGCCCGCCTCGACGCCCACCGCCGTCGCATCGAGCACGGGCGTCCCGACGGGTGTCGGCTTCCACACCGAGACGGAGTCGGCGTCACCCGGCTACTACGGCGTGACGATGGACAACAAGGTCAAGGTCGACCTGACGGCGACGACCCGCACGGGCATGGCGCAGCTGACCTACCCGGACGCCGGCTCCGGCTACTTCTCCATCGACACCAGGCTCAACGGGAACAGCAACCGCGGCACCGAGGCCGGCAAGATCACGTCGGACCACGTGTCGCTGACCGTGAGCAGCTCCGGGCGGGTCCTGTCCGGCACGTCGGTCGCCCCGGCGTTCTGCACCCCGTACGGCACGCCGTACAACTCGCCGGTCCACTTCTACGCGGAGCTCGACCGTCCGCTGACCCACGCCGCCGAGCCCGGCGTCAACACCGTCCGCGACGGGGCCGCCCTGCTGCACTACGACCTGCCCGCCTCGGACCCGACCCTGACGATGCGGGTCGGGATCTCCGCGGTCAGCGTGGCCAACGCCGAGCGCAACCTCCACGCCGAGAACGCCCGGAACAGCTTCGAGCAGACCCGCCGGGCCGCCGACGCCGCCTGGAACGCGCGGCTCAACACGATCCAGGTCGACCGTGCGGCAGACCCCAGGACGCTCACGCCCGGGCAGCGCGACGGGCTCGTGAAGTTCTACACGGCGCTCTACCGGGTCTTCGGCTCGCCCACGGTCTACTCCGACGTCAACGGGGACTTCCGCAGCATGAAGGCCGGACGGCCCCTCGCCACCGGTGTCGACACCACGGGCGGGATCGAGCAGCGAGCCGTCGCCAACGTGGCGGACTACGCGTACACCCGCCCGGACGGCAGCACGGGTGGCTACGGCACGCACTACAGCAGCTTCTCCCTGTGGGACACCTACCGCTCCCAGGCCCAGCTGCTCGCGCTGCTCGCGCCCAAGGAGTCGAGCGAGATGATGCAGTCGCTCGTCGTGGACGCCGAGCAGTGCGGTGCCTTCCCGCACTGGGTCGACGCGAGCGACGACTCGACCCCCATGGCCGGCGACAACGCCCTGCCGGTGCTCGCGGGCGTCTACTCCTTCGGGGCCAGGGACTTCGACGTCAGGAACGCGGCCCGACTGGTGAAGCAGTCCGTCTTCGACCAGAGCAGCACGTGCAACGCGAACAAGAGCATGAGCAGCTCCGAGCAGTACCTCCGCGACGGCTACTACCCGAGCCCGGAGTGGTCCTCGAGCAACATCGAGCGCTGGAACAGCGACCGTGCCGCCGCGGCCTTCCTGGCCGAGATCCCGCAGTCCGTGCGTACCGACCCGAGTGTCGACGTCACCCAGTCCGACCTCGACACGCTGGTGGACCGGACGGGCTGGTGGCGCCACATCTTCGACGCGGACAACGGCCGCATCGCGACGCGCGCCGCCCCGACGACCCCGGGAACGCCGGGGGCGCTCCAGCCCGGCACCTTCCACGAGTCGACGGAGCCGAACTACTTCTGGTCGTTCGGCTACGCGTGGACCGACCTCATCAGGGCGATCGGCGGCAAGGAGCAGGCGGTCGCACGCCTCGACCGGCTCTTCTCCATCGACGCAACCCTCTCGACGGTGCCGACGATGCAGCAGCTCAACGGAGGCCAGGACTCCGAGACCTTCTACATGGGCAACGAGATGGGGTTCAACGCCCCGTGGGCGTACAACTGGGCCGGCGCGCCGGCGTCCACGCAGTACATCGTGCAGAAGCTCATGGACGTGACGTTCGGGACCGGTCGGGACGGCCTGCCCGGCAACGACGACATGGGAGCCCTGTCGAGCTGGTACGTCTTCGCCGCCCTCGGGATGTACCCGACGGTCGGCTCGTCGTCCGGGCTGGCGCTGTCCACGCCCCAGTTCCCGGGCGTCACGATGTGGTTGCGCAACAAGGCGGTTCGCATCACCACCGACCGTGACGCGGCGTCGTCGCCCTTCATCGCCGGCATGACCGTCGACGGCGCGACCCACCCGGGCTCGTGGCTGCCGCTGCGCTCCGTCAGGAACGGCGCCGACGTGAGGTTCGCGCTGGCGCCCCGGCCGACGACCTGGGCGTCGGCGGACTCCCTGACCCCACCGTCGGGCGCCACCGCCGACTACACCCGGTCGACGGGGTCCGGGCCCGGGCGCCGGTGACCTGACCGGCGCCGCAGGTCGCGAGCACGTATGCCGTGAGGCCCCCGTCCAGCAGGACGGGGGCCTCACGCGCGAGCGGGTCGGGGACCTGTGGTCAGGACGTCAGGACCAGCGGGCCCAGACCGTCGTGTCGGTCGGGACGAGACCGTCCTCGAGCGGCCCGGAGGCCACGACGAGCTCCGCGCCCTCGGGGAGGGCGACGGGCTCGGCCCCGAGGTTCGCGACGACGAGGACCCGGCCACGCTGGGAGGAGCCGTTGGTCAGCGCGACGACGTCGCCGGCATACCCCTCGACCCACGTGAGCGAGCCGGTCCCGAGGGACAGCTCACGACGGGCGGCGAGGAGCGCGCGGTAGAGCTCGAGGGTCGAGCCGGCCACACCCTCCTGGCGGTCGACGGCGTAGTCGGCGTAGACGTCGGGCTGCGGCAGCCACGTGCTGTCGCCGGGGCCGAAGCCGAGCGACGGGCCGTCGGCGGACCACGGGATCGGGACGCGGCAGCCGTCGCGGCCGGTCTCGGCACCGTCGGTGCGCGCGAAGGTGGGGTCCTGGCGGAACTCGGCCGGCATGTCGGTGGAGTCGGGCAGGCCGAGCTCCTCGCCCTGGTAGATGTACGCGCCGCCGGGCAGTGCGAGCATGAGCGCCGTGGCGGCCCGCGCCCGACGCAGGCCGAGCTCGCGGTCGGGCTGCGGGTCGGTGGCCGCGATGCCGTTCATCCGCGGGGTGCCGGGCGCGAAGCCGAGGCGCGAGGCGTGGCGCACGACGTCGTGGTTGGACAGCACCCACGTCGACGGAGCGCCGACGGAGTCGGCGGCGTGCAGCGACGAGGTGATGACGGTGCGCAGGTCCTCGGCCGTCCAGGAGGCGGTGAGGAAGTCGAAGTTGAACGCCTGGTGCATCTCGTCCGGACGGACGTAGGCGACGGCCCGCTCCTGCGGCTCGACCCACGCCTCGGCGCAGAGGATGCGGTCGGGCGTGCCGTAGGACTCGAGGATCCGCCGCCACGCGCGGTAGACCTCGTGCACGCCGTCCTGGTCCCACATGGGGCTGCGCTTCGTGTGGTCGATCCGCGGTGCCTCCTCGACCGGAGCCGCCTCGTGCAGGCCCTCGAGGCCGTGCTCGTGCTCGGAGTGGCCGAGCATCGTCGTGCGCTCCTCCTCGGTGTCGGGCAGGCCCTGCTCCTTGATGAGGCCGTGCGCGACGTCGACGCGGAAGCCGTCGACACCGCGGTCGAGCCAGAAGCGCAGGATCGACTCGAACTCGGCGCGCACCTCGGGGTGCTCCCAGTTGAAGTCGGGCTGCTTCGTGTCGAAGATGTGGAGGTACCACTGGCCCGGCTTGCCGTCGGCCTCGGTGACCCGGGTCCACGCGGCGCCGCCGAAGACGGACTCCCAGTTGTTCGGGGGCAGCTCGCCGTGCTCGCCGCGGCCCTCGCGGAACATGTAGCGCTCGCGCTCGGCCGAGCCGGGGCCGGCGGCCAGGGCGGCCTGGAACCACACGTGCTCGTCGGAGGAGTGGTTCGGCACCATGTCGACGATGACCTTGAGGTCGAGCTCGTGGGCGCGCGCGATCATCGCGTCGGCGTCGGCGAGCGTGCCGAAGATGGGGTCGATGTCGCGGTAGTCGGCGACGTCGTAGCCGGCGTCGGCCTGCGGCGAGGTGTAGAAGGGCGAGAGCCAGATGGCGTCGACGCCGAGCGCGCGCAGGTGGGGCAGGCGCGAGGTGATGCCGGGAAGGTCGCCGATGCCGTCGCCGTCGCTGTCGGCCCACGAGCGCGGGTAGATCTGGTAGATCACGGCTTGGCGCCACCAGGCGGCGTCCGGGCGGTCCGCGGCGTGCACGGGGGTCGCCTCCTCGCGCACCTCGAGGTCGCGCGCCGGGTGGGTCAGGGTCTGGGTTGCTGATCGCGTCACGGGCCACCATCGTTCCGCATCAGGCCGAAAACTCAAAGAAAGTTCTGCAACTTCTTGCAACGCGTCGCCTGTCGCGCGACGAGGGCCCCGCTGTCCCCACCCCTTGGTAGGAACGGAGCATGAAGAGCGGCTTCGTCGTCCCGTACGCCACCGAGCGCGAGTTCGCCGAGCTGGCGCGCCTCGGCGAGGAGCGGGGGTGGGACGCCGTCCTGGGCTGGGAGGCCCTCTACGGCGTCGACGCCTGGGTGCAGCTGGGCGCGGCCGCCATGGTCACCGAGCGCATCCGGCTCGGCACGCTCCTGACGCCGGCGTCCCGCCACCGGCCGTGGGACCTCGCCTCCCGGGTCGGCTCGGTCGACCGCATCAGCGGCGGGCGGGCCTTCATGTCGGTCGGTCTCGGGGCCCTCCATCCCGGCTGGACGGCGTTCGAGGCCGACGAGGGGCGCGCCGTGCGCGCCCGCAAGCTCGACGAGTGCCTGGCGATCTACGCCGGGCTGCTCGAGGACGCCGCGACCTTCACGTACGCGGGTGAGCACTACAGCGCCGGCCCCAACGACTTCATGCTGCCACCGGCGACCCCCCAGCGCCCCCACCCGCCGGTCTGGGTCGTCGGGGCGCCCACGCCGGGGGGTGGGCGCCAGCGCTCGCTCGAGCGCGCCGCCCGATGGCAGGGCCTCGTTCCCGCGATCGCGCCACCCGACGGGCAGGCCAAGACGGTCGAGGCGTTCGCGGCCGTCGTCGACCCGGTGCGCCGGCTCCGCACCGAGGCGGGCCTGCCCTGGGAGCACTACGACGTCGTCATCGAGGCCGACTCGTGGGGCTCGTTCACCTCGCTCGAGCCGGCAGAGCCCGCCGCCTGGGAGCAGGCCGGCGCCACGTGGTGGATCGAGAGCTGGTGGGACCTCGATCCGGGGCCGCAGGGCCTCGCCGAGGTCCGTCGCCGGGTCGAGGCAGGACCGCCCGCGACCCGCTGAGCGCGGCTCCGCCGGGCCACGACGACGGCGTATGCCGGGTGGCGGCGTCGCCCGCTCAGGCGGGCTCGGGCGGGTGCTGCGCGAGCAGCGCCCGGTGCTCGTCGGTCAGGGCGGTGATCCGGCGCAGGTAGTCGGCCATGAACCCCAGCTGCTCGGTGCTCAGCTCGTCGAGCATCGGCTGCCCGGCGCGGACGAGAGGCCCGTAGGCCTCCCACGTCCGCGTCTGGCCGAGCTCGGTCATCTCGACGAGCACGGTGCGTCGGTCGGTCTCGGAACGCGTCCGCCGCACGAGCCCGCGCTTGGCGAGGCGGTCGATGAGCGCCGTCGTGGCGGCCGGACGCAGACCCGTCGCGGTGCTCAGCTGGCCCGCCGACTTCGGTCCGTCGACGAGCCAGTCGAGGCAGCGCAGGTCGGCCGGCCCGAGGCCGAGCGCGCGCCCCACGGTGTCGTCGAACGCCTGCACGGAGCGCTGGTACTGCTGCATCGCGTCGCCGAGCGCGTGGACGAGCTGCTCGCGGCTGTCGGGGAGCGGGGGTTGACGGGCGGACGACATCGGCCTTACCTTTCGAATCTCGAAACATTCGATTCTCGTAAGGAAGGCTACCAAGATGAAGGCTCTCGTCGTGGGAGGCGGCATCGCCGGTCCGGCCACCGCGCTCGCCCTGCAGCAGGCCGGGATCGAGGCCGTCGTCCTCGAGGCCTGGCCGCGGTCCGACGGCGAGGCCGGCTCGTGGTTCACGCTCGCCCCGAACGGCCTGCACGCCCTCGACCTGCTCGGCGCCCGGCGACTCGTCACACCGATCGGCTTCCCGAGCGAGCTCAACGTCATGGTCGGCGCCACCGGTCGGGTGCTCGGCACGATGAGCCTCGGCGTCCCGCTCGACGACGGCACCGTCGCCGTGACCATGAAGCGCTCCCGCCTCGCCGCGGCTCTCGTCGACGAGGCCGAACGACGCGGGATCGTCGTGCGCCACGGGAGCCGGGTGGTCGACGTCGCGAGCCGGCCCGGTGGGGTGACCGTGACCCTCGAGGACGGGTCGACGGCGGACGGCGACCTGCTCGTCGGCGCCGACGGTGTCCGCTCGCTGGTCCGTCGCACCATCGACCCCGAGGCGGCGGCGGCGCGCTACGTCGGGCTGACGAACTTCGGTGGCATCACCGAGGGGACACCGGTCGCCGCGACGCTCCCTGCCCGGGAGTGGCACTTCGTCTTCGGGTCCCGCGCCTTCTTCGGTGCCCACCCGACCCCGGGCGGTGACGTCGTGTGGTTCGTCAACGTCCCCGGCCCGGCGATCACGCCGGCCGAGCGCGCCGCCCGCACCCCCGAGCAGTGGCGCGACCTCCTCGTCGACCTGCTCGCCGACGATGCCGGCCCCGCTGCCGAGCTCGTGCGCACCGGCCGGCTCGAGCTGTGGGCCGACAACACCCACGACCTGCCCCGGGTCGCCCGCTGGCACCGCGACCGCATGGTCGTCGTGGGCGACGCCGCGCACGCGCCGTCACCGAGCTCGGGTCAGGGAGCGGCCCTGGCCCTCGAGGATGCCGTGGTCCTCGCCACGTGCCTGCGTGACGCCGGCACGGTCGAGGAGGCCCTGACGGCATACGACACCGCGCGGCGGCGGCGCGTCGAGCGCATCGTGGCCGCCGGAGCGCGCAGCAGCAGCTCGAAGATCCCGGGTCGGGCCGGGCGGGCGGTGCGCGACGCGATGATGCGCCTCGTCTTCCGCTTCGTCGTCACCGAGCGCTCGAGCGCCTGGGTCACCGGCCACCGGGTCCGCTGGGAGCCCGCCGACGCGCCGGCACTACCGTCGGGGTCATGACGACGTTTGTCACCGCTGCCTTCTGCCTCGTCCGGGACGGTCGGCTGCTGACCGTGCGCAAGGCCGGCTCGACCCGTTTCATGTTGCCCGGCGGCAAGATCGACCCGGGGGAGTCCGCGCGTGAGGCAGCCGTCCGCGAGGTCATGGAGGAGGTCGGGCTAGACGTCTCGGGGGTCGGCGAACCGCTGGGGCGCTTCCACGACGTCGCGGCCAACGAGCCGGACGCCTGGGTCGACGCAACCGTGTACGTCGCGCACCTGCGCCCTGACGACGCCCCGGCACCGCTCGCCGAGATCGCCGAGCAGCGGTGGCTGGGTCTCGACGACGAGCTGCCGGCAGACCTCGCGCCCCTGCTGCGCAACCACGTCGTGCCGTCGCTGCGGGCGCACCTCGCGACACGCTGAGGGCGTCACCCGGGACCCGGGTGACGCCCTGCTCGCACCTTCCGTGCACGCTCACGGCACGCTCACGGCACGCTCACGGCACGCTCACGGCACGCTCACGGCACGCTCACGGCACGCTCACGGCACGGTCAGCGAGGACCGCCGTGCATGTCGATGACGCCGGCCTTGGCCGCCTTCTCGACCGCGTCGGCCTCCGCCTGCGTCAGCGTGCCGTCCTTGACGGCCTGGGCGAGGCGGTCGTCGAACGCCTTCTGCTCGTCGGCCTCGTGGGCAGCCCGCAGGTCGGCGAAGGCCGCCTTGACCTTGGCCGCGTCGATGCCCAGCTTGCTCGCGAGCTTCGTCGCCAGCTCGTCCTGCATCGTCGC
Organism: Terrabacter sp. LjRoot27; assembly: GCF_964254175.1. Classification (NCBI taxonomy): domain Bacteria; kingdom Bacillati; phylum Actinomycetota; class Actinomycetes; order Micrococcales; family Intrasporangiaceae; genus Terrabacter; species Terrabacter sp. LjRoot27. Next base: position 2,944,511 of record NZ_CAXUSS020000001.1, on the reverse strand, counting down.
CGGGTCGGGCTTCGTCGCAGCGCCCTGCCCGGGAGTGCGGCCGGCCTTCAGCTCGTCCCGCACGGCCTTGAGGGCGTCCTCGAGCTTGGTCTGGTCGACGCCGAGCGTCGTCGCGAGCGCCGCGAGGTCCGCGCCCTTCCCCATGCCCTTGCCCATTCCCATGCCGGGACCCAGGCCGCCGCCGTGGCGACCGCCGGGACCCCAGCCCCGGCCGTTGCCCGGCGTGCTGTCGGTCGTGCCCTGGTTGGGGTCGCCCTGCGTCGAGGTCGCCGAGGGGGTGGGGGTGGTCGTCGTCGTCGCGTCGTCGGCGCGGGCCACCTGGGAGACGCCGAGGCCGATGGCGGCGGCTGCGGCACCGGCCGCCGCGACGCTTGCCACCTTCTTGTTGATCGACACCATGCCGCATCCCTCCGTCGTGGTCGTCGGACGCGCGGCCCGACCGTGGAAACACCTGACTCCAGAGAACACCCGCAGCGAGGGCCGTGACCCGTGAATGGGCTGTGAGTTGCTGTGAGAGTCGCGAAGCCGTCAGAAGCTCGTCAGAAGGTGCCGTCGGGCCCGGGCGCGTTGACGAGGGAGTAGGCCGCCCGCGTCAGATAGTCGCGCAGCCGGTCGTCGTTCTCAGGGGAGAGCCCGAGGGTGTCGACGGCGTTCATCATGTGCAGCAGCCAGCGGTCCCGCATGTCTGGCGTCACGGCATACGGCATGTGGCGCATCCGGAGCCGCGGGTGGCCACGCTGCTCGGAGTACGTCGTGGGTCCGCCCCAGTACTGCTCGAAGAACATCCGCAGGCGCTCCTCGGCCGGCCCGAGGTCGTCCTCGGGGTAGAGGGCGCGCAGCGGCTCGTCCTCGGCGACGCCGCGGTAGAACTCGTGCACGAGCTTGGCGAAGGTCTCGTGGCCACCGAAGTCGTCGTAGTACGTCACGTCGGCCAGTCTCCCAGAGCGGTGCCCGTCATCATTGCGGGGTCACTGCGGGGCCGCCCCGCCGTAGGGCGGCATGACGGGCACGGGACTGCGCACGCCCGCACGGTCGAAGGCGGCCTTGACCCGTTCGCGCATCTCGCGCTGGACGCCGAACTGCTCGTTGGCGATCGTCTTCCCGATGATGCGGATCGTGATGACGCCGTTGGCGATCGACTCGACGCCGACGACGTTCGGCTCCTCGAGGAGGATGTCCTTGAAGGCGTCGTCGTCGTCCATGGAGCCGACGACGTCGCGGATCACGGCGATCGCCTTCTCGACGTCCTGGTCGTAGGCGATCGGCACGTCGACGATCGCCGTCGACCAGCCCTGCGTCTTGTTGCCGATGCGGACGATCTCACCGTTGCGGACGTACCACGTCATGCCGCCCGCGTCGCGCAGCTGGGTGACGCGCAGCGACACGTTCTCGACCGTGCCGACGACCTCGCCGGTGTCGATGACGTCACCGACGCCGTACTGGTCCTCGACGATCATGAAGACGCCCGACAGGAAGTCCTTGACGAGGCTCTGGGCACCGAAGGCCAGGGCCACTCCGCCGACGCTGGCGGAGGCCAGCATCGGGCCGAGGGGGATCCCGACGAGTGAGAGGACGGTCAGGACGGTGATGCCCCCCACGACGAACGTCGTGATGCTCTTGAGCAGGGCGCCCATCGTCTGGGTGCGCTGCACGTGGCGGACGTTGGCGACCCCGACGGCCTGCAGCGCCCGGCCGGCGCCCGGGATGCTCGCGAGGCGTTCCGCGCGGCGTGACGTGGCCGTCGAGACGACCCGGTTGATGAGCCGGTGCAGCAGAAACCGCGCGACGAGGCCGACGACGATGACCGTGATGATGAGCAACGGTGTGCCGACGAGCCAGTCAGTGACCTCTTCCCACGTGAGGCTGGCCAGGTCGGGCATCGAGAGGGTCACGGGCAGCTCCTGCGAGGGAGACGGACTCGGGGCGGGAGTCGGGGGTGGAGTCGGGGTCGGCGTGGAGGAGAAGGGGGTCAGGTTCGTGAAGGCGTCGATCACAGAGGTCTCAGTCAGGGGTCGGGTTCAGGTGGAGACTGGTGCGGGGCCGCCCGGCTGGACGGCCCCGCACCCGGGCTTCAGCCGCGGCGGTCGCGCTCCTGCGCCACGAGGGCGCGCGAGATCGTGTCGCGGTTCTCGGCGACGGTGCGCACCAGGCCGGGAGCGGCGTCGGCGTTCGCTGCGAGCCACGCGTCCGAGGCGTCCTTGAGCTCCTGGCTGGCGAGCGAGAACGGGTAGAAGCCGCCGACGACGCGCTCGCCGATGGCGACGCTGCGCTCGGCCCACGCGTCGACGAGCATCGCGTGGTACTTCTCGACGTAGGGCTCGAGCAGCGACAGGTCGCTGCTGCGACGGAAGCCGGCGCTCACGGCCTCGACCATCTGGTTGGACAGGTCGTTGCGCTCGACGGCCTTGGCCCAGGCGTCGGCCTTGGCCTCCGCCGTGGGGCGCGCGGCGAGCGCCTCGGCGGCGCGCTCCTTGCCCGTGGCCGTCGGGTCACGGTCGAGCTCGGTCTCGATCTCGATGTCGTCGGCCACCCCGAGGGCCGCGAGGGCCTTGACGAAGGTCCACCGGAGCTCGGTGTCGGTGGTGAGGCCCGGCAGCGACTCGGCCCCGGTCAGCAGGGCGCGGAGGCGGGCCTCGTCGGCCGGGTCGGACGTCGAGCCCGCCCACGCCTCGACGAGCTGGAACTGGGCGTCGCTGCCGGCCTCGGCCGTCTCGGCGAGCGAGCGCAGCGACGACGACAGGAGAGCCGAGACCTCGGAGCGGTGCTCCGGGGCCGTGTAGAGCCGGGCCGCCGTCGACACCTGGCCGAGCAGGACCCGCAGCAGGGTGGAGTCCGTCTCGCCCGGCATCGACTCGAGGACGAAGCGGACGAAGTCGCGTGCGGGCATCTCGCCGTCGCGCGTCATGTCCCATGTCGCGCCGAGGACGAGCGAGCGCGGCAGCGAGTCGGTGAAACCGCGGGGGAGGGAGAGCGCCGTCGCGAGCGACCGCTCGTCGAGGCGGATCTTGCCGTAGGCGAGGTCGTCGTCGTTGAGGAGCAGCAGGTCGGGCTGCTCCTGGCCGACGAGCTCCGATAGGTCGGTGCGCTCGCCGGCGATGTCGACCTCGTCGTAGCCGACGCGCTCGAGCACGTCGCCGTCCGCACCCGGCCGGACGGCATACCGCCCGATGCCGATGCGGTGCGGGCGGAGCGTCGGGTATTCCTCGGTGGCGGTCTGCGTGATCGCGAACGAGCTGTAGCGACCGTCGGCGTCGACCTCGAAGACGGGACGCAGCGTGTTGACGCCGGCCGTCTCGAGCCACAGCTTGCTCCACTCGCCCAGCTCGCGGCCCGAGGCCTTCTCGAGCTCACCGAGCAGGTCGGCCAGGGTCGTGTTGCCCCACGCGTGCTTGCGGAAGTACTCCCGCAGCGCGGCCACGAAGGGCTCGCGCCCGACGTAGGCGACGAGCTGCTTGAGCACCGACGCGCCCTTGGCGTACGTGATGCCGTCGAAGTTGACCTCGACGTCCTCGAGGTGGCGCATGTCGGCTGCGATCGGGTGCGTCGAGGAGAGCTGGTCCTGGGTGTAGGCCCACGCCTTCTCCGACGTGCCGAAGGTCGTCCACGCGCTCGTCCACTCGGTGGCCTCGGCCTGGCACGTCGTCGACGCCCACTCGGCGAACGACTCGTTGAGCCAGAGGTCGTCCCACCACTTCATCGTCACGAGGTTGCCGAACCACATGTGGGCCAGCTCGTGCAGGATCGTCAGCGCCCGGCGCTCGATCTTCGCCTCGGACACCTTGGACCGGAAGACGTAGACCTCGACGAAGGTCACGGCGCCGGCGTTCTCCATCGCGCCCATGTTGTACTCGGGCGTGAAGATCTGGTCGTACTTCTCGAAGGGGTACGGCTGGTCGAACTCCTCCTCGAAGAACGCGAAGCCCTTCTTGGTGCAGTCGAAGATGTTGTCGGCGTCGAGGTACTGCGTCAGCGACTTGCGGCAGAAGACACCGAGCGGCACGACACCCTTGCGCGTCTTGACCTCGTCACGGACCTCGTCGTAGGGGCCGGCGATGAGTGCCGTGATGTACGACGAGATGCGCTGCGTCGGCTCGAACGCCCACGTCGCGCGCTCGACGCCGTCGGCGACACCGGCCGCCTCGGGGGCGGGGGTGGGGGAGTTGCTGATGACCTTCCAGTGCGCCGGTGCGGTCACCGTGAAGCGGAAGGACGCCTTGAGGTCGGGCTGCTCGAACACGGCGTACATCCGGCGGGAGTCCGGGACCTCGAACTGCGTGTAGAGGTAGACCTCGTTGTCGACCGGGTCGACGAAGCGGTGCAGCCCCTCGCCGGTGTTGGTGTAGCGGCCGGTGGCGTCGACGGTGAGCTCGTTCTCGGCGGCCAGGCCGGGCAGCGCGATGCGCGAGTCCGCGAAGACCGCGGCGGGGTCGAGGTCCACGCCGTTGAGCGTGACCTTCTCGACCGAGTCGGCGATGAGGTCGATGAACGAGTCGGCGCCGGGCTCGGAGCAGGTGAACGTGACCGTGGTGACGGTGTGGAAGTTCTCCGGACCCGTCGTCAGGTCGAGACGGACGTCGTAGGAGTCGACGCGCAGGATGCTGGCGCGGCTCGCCGCCTCGTCGCGGGTCAGGTTCTTGCCGGGCACGTAGGGACCTCCTGGGAAGGGTGCTGGGGGCGCGACGGATCGTCGGTCGGACGCCGTCGTCGCGGGCCATCCTCGCACGGAACCCCGACCCGTCCACCACCGCGATGGGCGTGCAGGGGGCAGTGCCATGATGGGCCGCATGGCCGATGCGAAGGACAGCCCGAAGACGAGCCGCGACGCCGTCGAGATGTGGTTCGACCCGATCTGCCCGTGGGCGTGGATGACGTCGCGCTGGCTCATGGAGGTCGAGACCCTGCGGGACATCGAGGTGACGTGGTCGGTCATGAGCCTCGCCGTGCTCAACGAGCACCGGCACGACCTCGACGCCGCCTACCGCGCACGCATGGACGAGGCGTGGGGCCCGGTCCGGGTCATCATCGCCGCCGTCGAGGCGCACGGCGACTCCGTCATCAAGCCGCTCTACGACGCCATGGGCACCCGCATCCACCTGCGCAGGATGAACGACTTCGACGAGGTCATCCGCGAGTCGCTCGAGGAGGTGGGCCTGCCCGCCGAGCTGGCCAAGGAGGCGCACCACAAGAAGCACGACGCGGCCCTGCACCGCAGCCACAAGCGCGGGATCGGCCTCGTCGGCACCGAGGTCGGCACGCCGATCATCGCCGTCGACGGCGTCGCCTTCTTCGGCCCCGTCGTGACCCCCGCGCCCAAGGGCGAGGACGCCGCCCGGCTCTGGGACGGCTGCGTGCTCGTCGCGAGCACGCCCGGCTTCTTCGAGCTCAAGCGCACCCGCACCCTCGGACCCATCTTCACCTGAGCACCCACGCCCTCCAGCTCCACCCGAGACATCCACCGACGCAACCAAGGACGGACATGCGCATCCACATCGGCGGCGACCACGCGGCATACGAGCTCCACCAGTCCCTCGTCACCCACCTGCGCGACGCCGGCCACGAGGTCGTCGACCACGGCCCCTTCGCCTACGACGCCCAGGACGACTACCCGGTGTTCGTGCTGCGGGCCGCCGAGGCCGTCGCGGCCGACGAGGGATCGCTCGGCGTCGTGCTCGGTGGGTCGGGCAACGGCGAGCAGATCGCGGCCAACAAGGTCGGCGGCATCCGGGCCGCGCTCGCCTACAACGCCGAGCTGGCGAGCCTTGCGCGCGAGCACAACAACGCGCAGGTCGTCTCCATCGGGGCACGCTTCACCCCCGACGACGTCGCGAAGGAGATCGTCGACACCTTCGTGGCGACGAACTTCACCGATGAGGCGCGCCACAGCCGCCGTCTGGGTATGGTTTCCGCGTACGAGACCACGGGGGACTTGCCGGCTTTGCCGGACTCGGACGCACGCTGACGTCGCGACGTCCGCCGTCCCCCTTCATCGCCGCAAGGGAGGCACGTGGCCCACAACGAGAGCTCCGTCTCTCGACGCCCGCGCTACGCTGCCGGACCGATGCGACGACTCCGACTCCTGGGCCCGTGGCTGAGCCGTGCCCCGTGGGCCGTCGTCACCGGTTTCCTCGTCCTCAGCATCCTCGCGACGGCCGCCGTCTTCGTGTGGCCGACGGTGATCCCCTGGGGCGTGTACGGCCTCATCGTCGTGGCCGCCGGGCTGTTCCTCGAGCCGCGCTACCTGCTCGTCGTCTACATCGGCCTCTTCCTCGCCATGGCGATCCTCGGGGCCTACCTCGGTCCCGCGAAGCCGACGACGACGGGCGCGCAGATCGTCACCGTCGTCACGATGCTCCTCATGATCTGGCTCTCGCACGCGAGGGCCCAGGTCGGCGTCGTCGGGGTCACGGGTGAGTCCATGCTCGTCGACATGCGCGACCGACTCCGGGCCCAGGGCGAGCTGCCCCCGCTCCCGCCGCAGTGGGGGGCCGAGGTCGCCCTCGAGTCGGCCTACGGCGACAGCTTCGCCGGAGACTTCGTCGTCGCCAGCCGCTCCACCGACGGCCGCACCCTCGAGATCGCCCTCGTCGACGTCTCGGGCAAGGGGCGCGAGGTCGGTGCCCGGTCGCTGCTCCTGTCCGGCGCACTCGGTGGCCTGCTCGGCGAGATGAGCGAGCGCGGCTTCCTCCAGTCCGCCAACAACCACCTGCTCCGGCTGCGCTGGCCCGAGGGCTTCGCGACGGCCGTGCACGTGGCCGTCAACCTCGAGACCGGCAACTTCACCATCGGGTATGCCGGCCACCCCGCCGCCGCCCAGTTCGCCGCCGGGTCGGGCCGCTGGCGGATGCTCTCCGGCGGCCGCGGACCGCTGCTCGGCGTCATCGACCACGCCGAGTACCCCCGCGAGTCCGGGACGATCCGTCGCGGCGACGCCCTCGTGCTCTACAGCGACGGCGTCATCGAGGCCCGCGACAAGGCCCTCGTCGACGGCATCGACCGCATGCTCGGCCGCGCCGAGTCGTTCATCCGCACCGGTTTCGAGGGGCTCGCCCAACGGCTCTGCGACCAGGCTGCGGCGGGCCTCGGCGACGACCGCGCCGTCGTCACGATCTGGCGCACCTGACTTGTCCGGGTGACCGCCCTCCCGTCCGGAGCGGGTAGCCGTCGCCGCGGACTTCGGGTCGACGCGCCCCCGTCACTACGATGCCTGCGTGAGCGAGCACCCCACCGAAGCGACGATCCACGAGGCCGGCCCCGATCGGCGCAAGGAGCACGTCGTGCCCGACCTGCCGCCGGGCGTCACCCCCGCCCGGGTGCGCACCTTCGTGCGCCGGGGGCGGCTGTCGTCCCTGACCAAGGACCGCGTCGAGCGGCTCGCGCCCGCCCGCTCCCTGCCCGAGGGCCCCTTCGACGCCGCTGCCGCCTTCGGCCGCACGGCACCCGTCGTCCTCGAGATCGGCTGCGGGCACGGCCACGCCGCCATCGCGTATGCCGCCGCGTTCCCCGAGCGCGACATCCTCGCCATGGACGTCCACACCCCCGGCCTCGCCCGGATGCTCGCCGACGCGGACGAGGCCGGCGTGCCGAACCTGCGCGTCGAGTTCGGCGACGCCGTGCTCTTCCTCGAGGAGCGGGTCGCCGCCGCCACCTTCGACGCCGTCCACCTGTTCTTCCCCGACCCGTGGCGCAAGCAGAAGCACACGAAGCGACGGTTCGTCAGCCCCGCGAACCTCGACCTGCTCGCGCGCGTGCTCAAGCCCGGCGGTCACGTGCTGGTCGCCACCGACCAGGACTTCTACGCCGAGCACGCCCTCGCCGAGGTCGCGGCTCACCCCCGGTTCGAGGCCCACCGCGTCGACCGGCCGCAGTGGCGGCCGCGGGACGGCTTCGAGGCCAAGGGGATCGCGGCCGGGCGCACGATCAACGAGCTCCGCCTCGACCTGCTGCCCTGACGTCGGTGGTGAGGGACGCGAGGGTCGTGGAGTCCTGTCGGCACCTGGTGCCGGTGGACCTCCACGACCCTGGGCCGTGCTGCCATGCTGCCGTGCTGCGAAGTCGGGGTGACAGGATTTGAACCTGCGGCCCTTGCGTCCCAAACGCAATGCGCTACCAAGCTGCGCCACACCCCGTGGCGTCGGAATCGTAGCCGACAACCGGCCGGCGGACCGACCGGCTCCCACGCGGCGCGGGCGGGTCGATTTCTGCGGATCGGGCGCGAACCAGTAGGCTGACGCCTCGGATCGCCGGCTCGACCGGTGCCCCGCGGGCGTAGCTCAATGGTAGAGCCTCAGTCTTCCAAACTGATCACGCGAGTTCGATTCTCGTCGCCCGCTCCAGCATCGCCACCCCCGTCCGGATCCCCGGGCGGGGGTGGCGCCGTTCACGGGACGAGGCCCGAGGGGGGCGCGTGAGGACCTGGCTCGTCGAGGGCGCCACGTCGGTGCTGCTCTTCGTCCTGCTCGTCCCGCTCGCCATCGGCCCGTTCCTCGCCTTCGTCTACCGCCGCTACCGGTGGCCCGCCCCGGCCCCCACGGCGGCGGCCGCGCTCTCGGGCCTCTACGCGTGTGCCGTCGTCGCCTTCACGACCTTCCCCCTGCCCAAGGACCCGCTCAGGGCGTGCCGCACCGGTCGCGGGAGCCACTGGCAGCTGACCCCGCTCGCCTCGCTCGACGACGTGGCCGCGGCGTTCCGGGCGGACGGGGTCGTCGCCGGACTGACGAGCGGCGTGTTCCTCCAGGTCGTCCTCAACGTCGTCTTCTTCGTGCCCCTCGGGCTCGTGCTCGCCTACGTGCTGCGTCGCGGCCTGGTCACGGCCGTGCTCGCAGGTCTCGGCCTGTCCCTGCTCGTCGAGCTGACCCAGGGGACCGCCCTGTGGGGCCTCTACCCCTGCCCGTACCGGCTCGCCGACGTCGACGACCTGCTCACCAACACCCTCGGCGCCGTCATCGGGTGGTGCCTCGGGGCGCTGCTGCGGCGAGCGCTGCCCTACCGTCGCCCGCCGGCGCGTGAGGACCTCGCCCCACCGACGATGCGGCGACGGATCGCAGCCGCCGTCATCGACCTCACCGGACTCCTCGTCCTGTCGCTCGCGATCGGCGTCGGGCTCGCGCTCCTGGCCCTCGGGTCCGGGCGTGACCTCGGCGTCTACGACGACGCGTTCACCGTCGCCGCCTGGGCGCTCGGCGTCGGGTGGCTCCTCGTCGTGCCCTGGGTGCGCTCGGACCGCGCCACCCCGGGGCAGGCGGTCGTCCTGCTCGGCGTCGAGTCCTCGCGCGCCCGGCACCCCGCGCCCCGCCGGGCGATGGTCGTCGTCTTCCTCGTCCGATGGGTGCCGCTCCTGCTCACGTGGACGGGCGTCGCCGGTGGGCTCTGGCTGGCCGTCGTCGTCGCCGAGCTGCTGACGGTGTGGATCCGCCGTGACGACCGCGGTCTCGCCTCCGTCGTCGCCGGGGTCGTCACCCGCACGCACGACGCGATGGCCACCCACGACCCCGCCGTGCAGTCGACGATCCTGAGCCCGCTGCCGAAGCGGCGCGACCGCCGCCGGGCGCCCAAAACGGATGGCGACGCCTGAGGACCCGCGCCTAGCGTGGTCGCATGTTCCGCCCAGACCTGCAGGACGCCCTGCGTGACCGCGACGCCGTCCTCCGCTCCTTCGTCGCCCCCGACGGCACCCTGACGAGCATCCCGACCAAGATCCGCAAGCGCCTCGTCGTCCTCGACCTGCTCTCGCAGGAGTTCGAGCCGGGGGAGCGCTACGACGAGACCCAGGTCAACAACCGGCTCCGCGCCTTCCACCCCGACGTGGCGGCCCTGCGCCGCTACCTCGTCGAGGAGGGCTTCCTCGACCGGGCGGACGGGTTCTACTGGCGCAGTGGCGGCACCGTCGACTGACCGCACCCCCGACCCGAGTCGGCGACACGGCATACGACAGGCGCCTCAGCGGAAGCCGAGCGCCTCGCTGAGCCAGCTCTCTGCGCCGTCGGCCTCGAGACCCTCCTCCACGGCGGCGGCCGTGCGCGGCGACGGCCACCCGTGCACCCAGAAGAGCGCGAGCCCGCCCGGCAGCGCGATGAGCAGCGTCAGCCACGAGTGCGGGGTGAAGACGAACGAGCACGCGAACGCCACGAGCACGGGAGCCTCGGCGAGCGCGGTGCGCAGGGTCGTCGTCGACGTGAAGTAGCGCAGGCTCGTGGCCTCGGCGTTCTCGCGCGGCAGGCCGTGGGGGAGAGCGGGCACGGCGTAGCCGACGTAGCGGATCAGGGTGGCCGAGCCGACGAGCGAGGCGAGCACGATGCCGACGGCCCAGGCCGACGGCAGCGGCGCCGACGGGTCGACGAGGATGCGCACGGCACTGAGCATCAGCGCTCCCATGCCGACCGCGACCGACACCATCTGGATCGGGCGCAGGGCCGCGCTCTCGGGAGACGCGAAGGGGCCGGGAGGGGTGCTCATGGCTCCCGAGCATAGGCGGGGGCGGCCCGCGGACGATCCGCGCATTTAGCCATCGGCCGCGGGGCCTATAGCATGGTGCGCTGGCCCGTCCGTTCACCGTCGACGACCACGTCGGCACCAGCCCCTATGGAGTACCCCGCAGTGAAGAGTGCGCTCGAGACCCTCAGCCCGACCCGGGTCAAGATGACCGTCGAGGTCCCGTTCGAGGAGCTCAAGCCGAGCCTCGACGCGGCCATCAAGCACATCGGTGAGCACATCCAGGTGCCCGGCTTCCGCAAGGGCAAGGTGCCTGCCCGCATCATCGAGCAGCGCGTCGGCCGCGCGGCCGTCCTCGAGGAGGCCGTCAACAACGCCCTCCCGACGTTCTACGGCCAGGCCCTCGAGGAGAACGAGGTCCGCCCGCTCGGCCAGCCCGAGATCACCGACCTGCAGGTGCCCGCGACCGACGGCGAGGACTTCGTCTTCACCGCCGAGGTCGACAAGCGCCCCGAGATCGACCTGCCCGACTTCAGCGACATCGAGCTGACCGTCGACGAGGCGAAGGTCGAGGACGAGGCCGTCGAGCAGCGCCTCACCGACCTGCGCGCGCGCTTCGGCACGCTCAAGGGCGTCGACCGTGCCGTCCAGGACGGCGACTTCGTCTCCATCGACCTGTCTGCCGAGATCGACGGCGAGCAGATCGACGAGGTCACCGGTGTCTCCTACGAGGTCGGCAGCAAGAACATGCTCGAGGGCCTCGACGAGGCGCTCGTCGGCATGACGGCCGACGAGACCAAGCAGTTCACCGCTCCGCTCGCCGGCGGCGACCAGGAGGGCCAGGACGCGAACTGCACCGTGACCGTCACCGCGGTCAAGGAGCGCGAGCTGCCCGAGCTCGACGACGAGTTCGCCCAGCTGGCCTCGGAGTTCGACACGCTCGACGAGCTCAAGGCCGACCTCACGGCCAAGGCCGAGGTCGACGCGAAGTTCGCCCAGGGCGTCGCGGCCCGCGACCAGCTCCTCGAGGCCATCCTCGAGAAGATCGAGGTCCCGATCCCCGAGAGCATCGTCGAGGCCGAGGTGCACAGCCACCTCGAGGGTGAGGGTCGTCTTGAGGACGACGAGCACCGTGCCGAGGTCGGCGAGAGCACCCGCAAGGGCCTCAAGACCCAGCTCGTCCTCGACGCCATCGCCGAGAAGGAAGAGGTCAAGGTCGAGCAGCAGGAGCTCATCGAGTTCCTCGTCATGAGCTCGCAGCAGTACGGCATGGACCCCAACCAGTTCGCGCAGTCGCTCGACCAGGAGGGTCAGATCCCCGCCATGGTCGCCGAGGTCGCCCGCCGCAAGGCGCTCGCCACGGTCCTCGAGAAGGTCTCCGTCAAGGACACCGCCGGTAACGTCATCGACCTCAACGAGGCCGTCCCCGGCACCGAGGGCGACGAGGACGAGGCCGCCGACGCGGCGGACGCCGACGAGCCGACGGCCGAGAAGGCCGACGCCTGAGCGTCACCACCACGTGTGCCGTGAGGCCGGCTCCCGCTCGGGAGCCGGCCTCTCGCCGTGTCCGGCTCCGGCCGACCGCTCGTCCGGCAGACGGTCCCCACGGTTGTCCACCCGGTGGCCCGGGTACGTCGCCTACGGTCGCCGTCCGGCGGCACGCACCTCGACGAGGGAGCCAGACATGAGCAGCACCGACGAGTCGGGCGCCGGCATGGCGGACACCGACATCAACAGCACCGACGCCGACGGCACCAACGTGCCCGGTCACGACGACGGCAGCGACGGCCCCACGCCGCAGGGCCAGGGCGACGACGCCGAGCGCGGCAACCTCGACGGCAGCAACGCCGTGGACGAGCCGCGGGACCGCTCGCTCGACCACGCCGGCGGCAACGGCTCGTTCGACGACGCGTCGGATCAGACCGGCACCGAGAGCGACGCCTCCGACCTCGGCGACTCGGGCCAGGACAACGGCCTGAACAGCTGAGCGCCTGACCGCCCGGGCACCGACCCGGGGACCGCACCCGGTCACGGACCCCGCCGGACGGCATACGACCGGTGGGGTCCGTGCGTGTGGTTGCGCCGCTCCCGCTCAGGTTTGTGCGCTCACGGCGAACACGGCGCGGTTCGGGAAATCTGGCCGAGGGGTCGGGCGTTAGGGTCAGTGACGAGCCAGCCAGGCGCCACATCCCGTGGCGAGAGGCTGGACCACTTCGACGATGGAGACACGGTGATTTCGGAGACCTCCGCCAACGGCAACGGCATGCCGGGTGGTCTGGACGACCACATCTACAACCGCCTGCTCAAGGAGCGGATCATCTTCCTCGGGTCCGACGTGCGCGACGACAACGCGAACGCCATCGCGGCGCAGCTGCTGCTGCTCTCGGCCGAGGACCCCGAGAAGGACATCTGGCTCTACATCAACAGCCCCGGCGGCTCGATCTCCGCCGGCATGGCCATCTTCGACACGATGAACTGGATCCCCAACGACGTCGCCACCGTCGCGATGGGCATGGCCGCCTCGATGGGCCAGTTCCTGCTCTCGGCCGGCACGAAGGGCAAGCGCTACGCGACGCCCCACGCCCGCGTCATGATGCACCAGCCCTCGGGCGGCATCGGCGGCACGGCCACCGACATCAAGATCCAGGCCGAGCAGATGCTCTACGTCAAGAAGCAGATGGCGCGGCTCATCGCCGAGCACACCGGCCAGACCATCGAGCAGATCGAGAAGGACTCCGACCGCGACCGCTGGTTCAGCGCGGAGGAGGCCAAGGAGTACGGCTTCGTCGACCACGTCTTCAGCCGCTCCGACCAGGCGGTCGAGGGCAAGGGTGTCGGCCAGGCCGACGCCAAGGCCGAGAACTGACCGCGGCCACCAGGACTTGGAGACACACATGAACATCGAACCCACCAACCGCCTCGCGGTGGCCCAGCCCTCGAGCCGCTACATCCTGCCCCAGTTCGAGGAGCGCACCTCCTACGGCATGAAGCGGTCCGACCCCTACAACAAGCTCTTCGAGGACCGCATCATCTTCCTCGGCGTGCAGGTCGACGACGCGTCGGCCGACGACATCATCGCCCAGCTGCTCGTGCTGGAGTCGCTCGACCCCGACCGCGACATCCTCATGTACATCAACAGCCCGGGTGGCTCGTTCACCGCCATGACGGCGATCTACGACACGATGCAGTTCGTCCGGCCCGACATCCAGACGTTCGTCATCGGCCAGGCGGCCTCGGCGGCCGCGGTGCTCCTCGGCGCCGGTGCGCCGGGCAAGCGCTTCGCCCTGCCGAACGCCCGCATCCTCATCCACCAGCCGGCGCTCTCGGGTGGCGACTACGGGCAGGCCTCGGACATCGAGATCCAGGCCAACGAGGTGCTGCGCATGCGCACGTGGCTCGAGGACACCCTCGCGCACCACACGGGCCGCACGTCCGAGCAGGTCCGCACCGACATCGAGCGCGACAAGATCCTGTCGTCCGAGGACGCCAAGACCTACGGCCTCATCGACGAGGTCCTCGCCTCGCGCAAGGCCTCGCTCGAGGACTGACCTCCCGCTCGTCAGAGCACGTACGCCGCTGGGCCGGGTTCCGCTGGGACCCGGCCCTCGGCGTACCTGCTTGGATGGGCCTGAACCTGGTGTCGAGCGTGGAGGTCCGGTCATGGCGAGTGCGGAGTTCGAGCAGGCGGTCGAGTCGGTCAAGGGCCTGACGACCGACCCCGGCAACGAGGTCAAGCTGCGGCTGTACGGCCTGTTCAAGCAGGCGACGGCCGGCGACGTGAGCGGCTCGCGTCCGGGCTTCACCAACCCGGTCGGGCGCGCGAAGTACGACGCGTGGGCCAAGCTCTCGGGCACCTCGCCCGAGGCGGCCCAGGAGCAGTACGTCGCGATCGTCCGCGACCTCACCTCCGCCTGACCGGGCCGGCGCTCGCCGCCACACCCCGCCACCCCGCCACACTCCGCCACACTCCGCCACGTGGCGGCTCGTGGTGTCGGACCGCGACCGGGCGCCACATCAACCGACCATCTGGTGCCGTGTCGTGGCGACCGTGGGTGGTCTGTGGATGAGCGGCCCGGACGTCGACGTCCGTGATCCACGATCGCTGGCGTGGATACCTCGACCCGTGGACCGTTTCGCGTCGGCTCCGTGACCGACGCGGCCACCGGTCGGCGCGTGCCCGACCCGCCTCCTGGCATCACACCGTGGGACCTGCGCTCGGGGCGCTACCGCCGGCTGCTGCGCGGCGTCTACGTCGAGGCGTCGGTGTCGGTGACGCCCCTCGTCCTGGCTCGAGCCGGGCTGCTCGCCGCGGGGGAGGGAGCGGTGGTGTCACACCAGACCGCGGCGCGGCTCTGGGGCGGCATCGTGCCCGACGACGGCCTCGTCCACGTCACCTGTGTGCGACGTCCACGGGGAGCCGGCCTCAAGGCGCATCGCCCCAAGGCGGGTCAGCGGGGCACCGTGATGGCCGACGTCGCCGTGACGACACCGGCGTCGACCTTCCTGGACCTCAGCGACGAGCTCGGGCTCGTGGACCTTGTCGTCCTCGGCGACTCCCTTGTCCGCGCACGACGCACCACGCCGAGCGCGCTCGTCGAGGCCGCCGCGACCTACGCTGGCAAGGCCCGCAGGCTGGCAGGCCGAGCGGCATCGCTGGTCCGTGAGGGCGTGGACTCCCCGATGGAGTCGCGTGTTCGGATGCTCATGGTCCTCGCAGGGCTGCCCGAACCGGTGGTGAATCACACGGTGCGGTGGCCCGACGGCCGGGTGCGGTGGCGCTTCGACCTGTCGTTCCCGGCCGTCGGGATCGTCATCGAGTACGACGGTCGACAGCACGCCGAGTCCGACGAGCAGTGGGACCGCGACATCGACCGGCGCGAGTGGATGGACGGCAACGGCGTGCGCCTCGTCGTCGTGCGGTCCAAGGACATCTACCGCACCCCCGCTCGTACGCTCTCTCGGATCACTGCCGTGATGCGCTCTCGCGGGATGCGCGTGCCGCGGCTCGCGGACGAGTGGCGGCGGCACTTCCCGAGCCTGCCGGGAGACGCCTCGATGCCCGCGTGAACCGAGAAGAGCACCATCTGGTCGGTTGACGCGTCCAATCGACCGCTGGGACCACCGCATCGCACCACCTGGTCGGTTGTTGAGCGACAGGCGGATGCCCCCATGACGTTGCGTACGCTTCAGCGCATGAGGACGTATGCCGTGCGCCTGGTCGCGGTGCTCGGTCTGCTCGCCGTCGCGCTGGGTGCCGCACCGTCGGCCGCGCACGCGTCGTGCGCGGGCCGCGAGCCGGCACAGGTGGTCGCCGACGCGGACGTCGTCCTCACCGGGCGCGTCACCGCCGTGGACGACCCGGGAGGCGACTACGACCCCCGGCCGGTCGCGTGGACCGTCGCCGTCAGCGCGGTGCACCAGGGCGACGCCGCACAGACCACGCACGTCCGGGCGACGCCCGAGAGCCCCGACCTCGTGAGCACGGGCGGCAGCTACGTCTTCGCCCTCGTCGCGTCCGGCAGCGCGCTCACGGCCAGTGGCTGCCAGGACGTCGTGGCCGCCGGCACCGACGAGGCCGCCGCCCTGACGGACGCTGCGGGGCCCGCACACGCGCCGGCGGCAGGCGGCACGGCCCTACCGGGTTCAGCCGACCTCGACCTGGGCGACGGGGGAGGGATGTCGCTGACGACGATGGTCGTCATCGGGCTCGTGGGCCTGCTCGTCGTGACGTTCGGGGGTCTCGCGCTGGCGGTCGGGCTCGGGCTCCTGACGCGACGTCGGCGTGGACAGACCGGCGGCAGCGACGATGGGACACAGCCCGATTCGGCTGGAACGCCGTTCAAGTGACAGCCTCGTCGTTTGTCCGCCATCAGCGGACAAACGGCGTTGCGCGAGCGGGGGTGGCCCCCTCCGTCGTCTAATAGGAGTCGGCCCCTACGTTGGGGCCTGCCGGGTGCACCCCAAGCGTTCGGCGCCGACGAACCAGGAGCGAATCGGTGGCACGCATCGGAGAAGGCGGAGACCTCCTCAAGTGCTCTTTCTGCGGGAAGAGCCAGAAGCAGGTCAAGAAGCTCATCGCCGGTCCCGGTGTGTACATCTGCGACGAGTGCATCGACCTCTGCAACGAGATCATCGAGGAAGAGCTCGCCGAGAGCAGCGAGCTGGGCCTCGACCACCTGCCGAAGCCGCGCGAGATCTTCGACTTCCTCGAGAACTACGTCATCGGCCAGGACGTCGCCAAGAAGTCGCTCGCCGTCGCCGTCTACAACCACTACAAGCGCATCCAGGCCGGTGAGGGCGTCAAGCGCGACGACGACCACATCGACATCGCGAAGTCCAACATCCTGCTCATCGGCCCCACGGGCTCGGGCAAGACCTACCTCGCGCAGACGCTCGCCAAGATGCTCAACGTGCCGTTCGCCATCGCCGACGCGACGGCCCTGACCGAGGCCGGCTACGTCGGCGAGGACGTCGAGAACATCCTCCTCAAGCTCATCCAGGCCGCCGACTACGACGTCAAGAAGGCCGAGACGGGCATCATCTACATCGACGAGGTCGACAAGATCGCCCGCAAGAGCGAGAACCCGTCGATCACCCGCGACGTCTCCGGTGAGGGCGTCCAGCAGGCGCTGCTCAAGATCCTCGAGGGCACGACCGCCTCGGTGCCCCCGCAGGGCGGGCGCAAGCACCCGCACCAGGAGTTCATCCAGATCGACACGACCAACGTGCTCTTCATCGTCGGCGGCGCCTTCGCCGGCCTCGAGAAGATCATCGAGTCGCGCTCGGGTCGCAAGGGCCTCGGTTTCGGCCAGCCGCTGCACAACCCCAAGGACCTCGGCGACTCCTTCCAGGACGTCATGCCCGAGGACCTGCTGAAGTTCGGTCTCATCCCCGAGTTCATCGGCCGCCTGCCCGTCCTGACGACGCTCGCGCCGCTCGACCAGCAGGCCCTCGTCAACATCCTCACGGTGCCGCGCAACGCGCTCGTCAAGCAGTACCAGAAGATGTTCGAGATCGACGGCGTCGACCTCGAGTTCACCGAGGACGCCATCGCGTCGGTCGCCGACCAGGCGCTGCTGCGCGGCACGGGTGCCCGCGGCCTGCGCGCCATCATGGAGGAGGTCCTCCTCCCCGTGATGTTCGACGTGCCGAGCGACGACGAGATCGCCAAGGTCGTCGTGACCCGCGAGGTCGTCCTCGACAACGTCAACCCGACGATCGTGCGCCGTGAGGCCGAGCCGCGGGCCAAGCGTCCGCGCAAGGAGTCCGCCTGACCCTCGAGGTCGCCCGCGCCGCGTCCGCGTGAACGGAGACTGACCCGTGGCCGCTCCCTTCCGGCTCGTCGCCGGTGACCATGCGCCCGTGCAGCAGACGAGCACGACGTGCGGGTCGGCGTCGTTGACCGTGGCCCGCATGCTCGCCAACCCCGCGTTCGCGCAGTGGATCCGGGACGGCATACGCAAGGACGCACGTGACGGCGACGTCCCCGACGGTGGCACCGAGGTCCAGCGCTTCGCCGCCTACGAGCAGGTCGTCGCGTTGCGCACCAACGCCCTGGTCGGCGCGGGGCGCCGCCTCCAGCTGCCGTGGCCGCGCGCGCTCGGCACGCTCCCGTGGGGCGCGCTGAACGAGCTCGAGTACGGCGCCGCCGACCCCGCGGCCGACTACGACCTCTCGTGGTTCCGCCAGCGTGGTCGGGTCGGTCTCCAGCACACGTATGCCGCCCTCCGCGCCCGGGTGCGCCCGGGCCGTCCCGCGCTGCTCTACGTCGGCAACGCGTGGGCGCCGCGGCACGTCGTGCTCGTCCTGCCGCCGACGGGCGAGCAGGAGCTCGACGTCTACGAGCCCTCGGTCGGGCGCGTCGTCGACCTGCCGGAGCACGCGTTCGTCGAGCGTCGCCTCGCCATCGCCGGCTGGGACGTCCCGTGGGCCGCCGTCTGGGCCGATCCCCACCCCTGACACGGCGAGAGGCCACCGTTCGCGACGAACGGTGGCCTCTCGGCGGGTGACGCGGGTCAGCCCATGTGGGCCGGGGCCGCCCCGTCGGTCGCGAGCTCCTCGTGTCGCACGTGCAGCGCGACGAGGGTGACGACGCCGGCGACGGCGATCATGATCGCCGCGACGAGGTAGGCGCGGCTGGCGCCGTAGGTGAACGCCTCGTCGGCGATCATCTTCTGGGCTGCTGCCAGCTGCTCCTTGGAGGGAGCCGGGCCACCCTGCGGCAGCTTCGCGGTCAGCTCGGCGACCTTGTCGCCCATGTTGTTGACGAAGATCGTGCTCAGTGTCGCGAGGCCGAGCGTGCCGCCGACCTGCTGCATCGTGTTGAGCACCGCCGAGGCCACCGAGGAGTCCTCGTGCGCGACGCCGTGGACAGCCGTCAGGGTGAGCGGCACGAAGATCAGGCCCAGGCCGAAGGCGAGGACGACGATCCACGGCAGCAGGTCTGCGGCGTACGTGCTCTGCGGCGTCAGGTGGGTGAAGCCCCACATGCCGAGGGCCGCGAAGCCCGCGCCGGCGCCGGAGATCCAGCGCGGGTCGACCTTGGCGATGAGGAACGACGCGACCTGCGCGGCCACGACGATGCCGACCGAGAAGGGCAGGAACGCGAGGCCCGTCTTGAGCGGCGAGTAGCCGAGGATCGTCTGGATGTAGATGCCGAGGAAGTAGAACATCGCGAACATGCCGGCGCCGACGACGAGCATGACGAAGTAGGACGTGCCGCGGGTGCGGTCGCCGGGGATGCGCATCGGCAGGAGCGGGTGCTTGACCCGCGTCTCGATGACGACGAACGCGACGAGCAGGGCGACGCCGATGGCGAGGTAGGTCACGGTCGTCGGGTCGCTCCACGAGGTGCTCGCGGCCTGGGTCAGGCCGTAGACGAGCGAGGAGAGGCCCGCGATCGAGGTGATGGCGCCGGGGATGTCGAGCGTGCCGCCGCCGTCCTCGGACTCCGTGAGGATCCGCTGGGCGAGGAACGCGACGACGATGCCGATCGGCAGGTTGATGAAGAAGTTCCAGCGCCAGTCGATCTCGGTCAGCGCACCGCCGAGGATGAGGCCGATGGCGGCGCCGGCACCGGACATGGCGGCGAAGACGCCCATGGCGCGGTTGCGCTCCCTGCCGGCCGGGAAGGTCGTCGTGATGAGCGCCAGCGCGTTCGGGGCGGCGAGCGCGCCACCGAGGCCCTGGACGGCGCGGGCGCCGAGCATCATCGCCTCGTTCTGGGCCAGACCGGCGACGAGCGAGGCGAGCGTGAACAGCACGATGCCCCAGAAGAACAGCCGACGCCGGCCGTAGAGGTCACCGAGGCGACCGCCGAGGAGCAGCACGCCACCGAAGGCGAGCGTGTAGATGGTGATGACCCACTGGAGGTTCGCCTGGCTGAAGCCGAGGTCGGCCTCGATGTGGGGGAGCGCGATGTTCACGATGGTGCCGTCGAGCACGATCATGAGCTGGGCCGCGCAGATGACGAAGAGCGCCAGGCCGAGGCGCTTCGGCGGCGTGTCGTGGGAGGTGAACTCGCCCTGGGGCTCGTCCACCTGCTCGACCGTGGTCGAAGACATGGGTGTTCCTCTCGAAGACGTGCAGGTGTGGTGGTGGTGTCGCCCCGTCGCGGGCCGGGTCAGCGAGTGCTGGGCGCGGGCGCGAGGGTGGCGGCGCAGGCCGGGAGGACGACGCTGTCCACGAACTCGGCGATGCGGTCCGGCCCGGGTCGACGTCCCGAGAGCAGTGCCTCGTGGATCGACAGGGACGGGAGGATCATCAGCAGGGTGTCGAGGTCGGCGTCGGCGGCGACCTCACCGCGCTCTCGGGCGTGCTCGAAGATGGTGCGGGTGGCCTCGATCTTCGGGGCCAGGAACCGCTCGTGGATGCCGCGTGCCAGCTCTGGCTCGCGGTGGATGACGGGGAGCAGTGCCCCCCACGTGCCGATGACGACCTCGTCGTCGAGGCCCCCGTCGGCGCAGGCCTGGGCGAGCAGGTCGCCGCGCAGGCTCCCGGTGTCGGGGTCCTGCTCGGCGGGGCAGTCGATGAAGAGCCCGACGGCGTCGATGACGAGGTCGCGCTTGTGCGGCCAGCGTCGGTAGAGCGTCGCCTTGGACGCCCGTGCAGCCGTGGCGACGGCGTCGAACGTGAGCCGGTCGTAGCCGGTCTCGCGCAGGACGTCGATCGCGGCCTCGAGGATCTCGACCTCACGGTCACCGGCGACGCGTGGACGGCTCGCGTGTGCCGCGTCCGTCGTGCTCGCGCTGGTCGTGCTCATGCTCACCCCGGTCCCACCCCGATGAAACGAAACTGTTTCGTTTCATCAAAGAGTAGGTCGGGTCGACGGCGTTGGCAAACCCTTTGTCGAGCCTCGGGCCGGACGTCCCGTCCGTCCCCGTTCGTCCCCGTCAGTGCCCCTCAGCGACGGTCGGCGCGGCTCAGACCCGCTCGACGGGCGGGCTCGTGCGCACGAACCACAGGCCGGCGGCCACGCCGCCGAGCCCGATGACGTATGCCGCCGGGACGAGTCCCGCGGAACGCCCGACGAGCAGCCCCGCGAGGATCGCCACCGGGACGGCCGCCGCGAAGGCGAGGGCCGTGTGCCGCACCCAGCGACGGGCGGTGGAGGCGGTGAAGGAGCCGGCCGGCGGCGACGACGCGGAGAGCGCGGTCGCCGCGTGGCCGACGACGCACCCGGCCGCGGCCGGCAGCGACCACCACGAGAAGCTCCCGGCCGGGGTGAGCGTGAACCAGCCGTAGAGCAGCAGGGTCCAGTAGACGAGCGGGCCGGCCGAGCCGGCCCAGGCCATCGTGACCAGCGGCAGCAGGACGAGCCCCCACCAGAGGGAGTCGAACCCGCCGACCGCGAGGGAGAGGCTCGCGAGGTAGACCGCGACGCCGCCCATGGCCGCGGCGGTCACACCGAGCTGGCTCAGCGACCACTCGGGGCCGGCGCCGAACCGCACGGTCCGGCGCAGCCGGACACGGCGGGGGCCCCACGGTGTCCGGGTCGAGCGCAGCGGGTCGTCAGCAGGTCCGGGCACGGTCACCGCCTCGCCATCCGGGGCGCCGACGCTCGCCGTGCGATGTCGCGCAGCACCTGGTCGAGCGAGCCGGCGCCACGCCACGGCACGACCGGGACGCCGCGCAGCCGCAGGTTGTGCACCTCGGCGTCGCGCGACAGCAGCCGGATCCGCCAGGCCAGCGCCTGGTAGACGTTCGAGGGGTCGGCGACGAGGTGGTCGGGGAAGGTGTCGACGACGACGACGGTCATGCCGCGCGCGGCCAGCGTGTGGGCCAGGGTCACCGTGGTCGGGTCGATGAGCGGGGACAGCACGAGGCACAGGGCATGCGGGTCGACGCCGCGGATCGCGTGCTCACCCGTGTCGCGGCGCTCGGTGGCCGGCGAGATCGCCGCGAGCGTGTCGAGCACGCGGCGCAGGTGGTTCGTGCCCGAGCCGACGCCGAGCGTCGGCACCTCGGCCGCACCGACGGTGCGCAGCGTGAGCCGGTCGTTGCTCCGGAGGAAGTGCTCGCTGATCGCGCCCGCGGCACGCACCGTGACGTCGAGGCTCGTCGGGCGTCCGTCGATGCCCTCGCGCGGGCCGACGTCGCTGAAGCAGTCGACGAGCAGGAACACGTGGGCGTCCTCGTCGGTGAACGTCGACGTGACGTGCAGGGCCCCGGTGCGCATCGAGACGGGCCAGTGGATCCGCCGCAGACGGTCACCCGGGTGGAACCGGCGGATCGTGTTGAACTCCGAGCCGGAGCCGGGCCGGTTCGACCGGTTCAGCCCGACGATGCCGCGCGGGTGCGGTGTCGGGGCGCTCGCGTCGAAGGACGCAGGCACGGGGAGGGTGGCGGAGTCGAGGTCGGGCAGGTCGACGGGACCGGCGCGGAAGGCTCCCCACGTGCTGACGAGCGCGACGCTGACGGTGCCGACCCGGCGGCGCCCCCAGCGCGTCGACCTCAGCCCGAGGGTCGCGCGGCCGTCCTCGAGCTCGGCGATCCCGCTCGACGGCTTGCGCTCGACCCACGGGGCCCGGGCCAGGGTGACGATGCCGTGGACGTCGGGCAGGGACGGCTCGGTGGTGACGTGGACCCCGGTCACCGACCCCTCGCGCAGCGTCGTGTCGCCGAGGCGGGCCGTGCCGGTCACCTCGGTGCGCGGCCGCACGAGGTGACCCCACAGGGCGGCGACGACGAGCGGCGCGACGATGACGAGCAGGTCGGCGCGCCGGCCGACGACGGCGACGATGGCGCCCCCCGCCGCGAGGAGGATCGCCCGCTGGTGGGCAGCGGTCGGCTCCCACCCGCCGAGCCGGCGCGTGGCGGTCCGGTGCGGACGCCAGGGCTGCACGGGTCCTCAGCCGCCCGCTGCCGAGCCCGTTGGAGGGCCCATCGAAGGGCCCGCTGCCGGGCCCGCTGCTGGGCCCGCGGAAGGGTCGGCGGCCGGCCCCGGTGCCAGGTGCTCGCGGGCCGACGGGGTGGCCACGGTGCGCAGCAGGCTCTCGACGATGCTGCGCCCCGACGCGTTGCTCATCCACAGCTCCGGCTTGACCGTGATGCGGTGCGCGAGGACCGGCACGGCGACCGCCTTGACGTCCTCGGGGGTCACGTAGTCGCGGCCGTCGACGACGGCATACGCCCGGGCGCACAGGAGCAGACCGAGGGCGCCACGGGGTGAGGCGCCCATGAGGACGTCGCCGTGGGTGCGGCTGGCCGCCGTCAGCGCGACGCAGTAGCGCCCGACCGACTCGTCGACCGCCGTCGCCTCGATGGCCGCCTGCATCGCGAGCAGCTGCTCGGCGTCGACGATGCGGCGCAGCTCCTGCTCCTCCCGCTGGCGGGCCATGCGGTTCGACAGGATCTCCCACTCCTCGTCGAGGGTCGGGTAGCCGAACGAGATGCGCATGAGGAAGCGGTCGAGCTGTGCCTCCGGCAGCGGGTAGGTGCCTTCGTACTCAACGGGGTTCGCGGTCGCGAGGACGTGGAAGGGGCGGGGCAGCTGGAAGGTGCGGCCCTCGACCGTCACCTGCTTCTCCTGCATCGCCTCGAGGAGCGCGGCCTGCGTCTTCGGTGGCGTGCGGTTGATCTCGTCGGCGAGGAGCAGCCCGGCGAAGAGGGGCCCCGCGCGGAACTCGAACTCGCCCGCCCGCTGGTCGTAGATGAACGAGCCGGTGATGTCGCCGGGCAGCAGGTCGGGCGTGAACTGGGCGCGCTTGAAGTCGAGCCCCAGGGTCTGGGCGAAGCTGCGCGCGGCCAGCGTCTTGCCGAGGCCGGGGAAGTCCTCCATGAGGACGTGGCCGCCGGCGAGGATCCCGGAGAGGACGAGCCGCAGCGCCTCGCGCTTGCCGACGACGGCCCGGTCGACCTCGTCGAGGACGGCGCTGCTCAGCTCACTGACCCGGGTCAGGTTCATCTCGGTCATGCTCTACCACTGCTCGATTCGTCGGAGGATGGGGTCGAGGCGCTGGGGACGGTACAGGTCGGTCGGGGGGAGCCCGACGAGCAGGTCCCACAGCTCGGGCGGGGTCACGCTCTGGGCCCACTTCGGCTCCTCCTCCGCGACGATGCCGTGGCGGGCGTAGAGCCGTTCGCGGATCAGCACCTGCAGCTGCAGGTGGAGGTCGTGCACGACGTTCTCGCGTCCTTCTCGCCGGGTGTTGGCCGCCTCGAGGCGCCCGGCGAGGTTGGTGACGCGGAAGTCGTTGCCGCGGGAGTGCCCACCGAGGTCGCCGTCGACGAGGGGCCAGACCGTGAGGTGCTGTGGCGCGGTGTGGTCGATGAGGTGCCAGACCAGCAGCGCCCCCGCGAGCAGGATCGCGAGGAGCACCGGCACGTCGGGCGCGAGGCCGAGCCCGGCCGTGAGCGCAGCCAGCACGACCCAGGTGAGCAGCAGCCCGACGAGGCGTCGACGCCACGGGCGCAGCGCCGCGGCGACCTGCCGCGTCCGGGAGGGCGCTCGCCGGACCGCGCCGCGGGGGAGTGGCCGTCCTGCCGCCGCCGCTGCGCGCTCGCGCGCCTCGCGCCGGGTCCGAGGAGGTATGCCGTCCGGCTCGCTGCTCACGGTCCCTCCTCCCCGACGGCAGCGGACGCGCCCCGCTCGGCCGCGTGGCGCGAGGCCACCTGCTCGAGGTCGGCGATGAGGACCCGGAGGTCGGTGATCGCCCGGTCGCGGTGGCTCTCGCCGAGGTCGTGGACCGAGAAGCGCGCCTCGCGGTAGAGGGCCGCGAGGTCGCCGAGGCGGGCGGAGTCGACGGGCCACACGCCGATGACGCGCTCGGTGTACTCCGTCGACGTCTCGGCGGGCAGGCGCGGCAGGCCGGTCGCTGCGGCCGAGGTCTCGAGGCCGAGCCAGGCCGCGACGATGGCGTTGCGGGGCTCGCCGGTCTCGAGGTCCCGCAGCCGGTCCCGGGCCCCCTCGAGCAGCTCGGTCGGCACGAGGGGGATCGCGAAGTCCGGCTCCTCGTGCAGCTCGAGGTGCGGTCGTCGGCGCAGCAGCGACCGGACCAGCTGCGCGAGGACGACGAGGACGACGAGAGCGGCCAGGACGAGGACGATCTGGACGAGGGTGACGAGCACGGGGGAGGGGTCGAAGGGCATCGCCGTCGACGTCGACGTGGGCCGCGACGACGTGGCGGACGGCGGCAGCGACGTGAGGGTCGGCAGCGGCGTGAACGTCTGCGTGTCGACCGGGCGGGAGAGCAGCGACACGGGTTGGCCGAGCGCGGCCACGACCAGAGCGGCCATGACGACGGCGCCACCCACGATGGTGACCTGAGCCCCCCGCCTCGACATGCGAGTGACCCTATGCCAGCGCGGTCGCCGACAGTCGCGGAGCCGGCCGATCGTTGCCGTCCCGATAGGTCGGGGCGGCAACGACCGACGGGTCGCTCGGGGGTCAGCCCTGGGCGGGCGCCTTCTCGACGGGGACGAGCTCGGCGTCACGCACCTCGACGACCTCACCCTCGGCATACGCGAGCTCGCTGATGCGGCCGCTGGCCCGCAGGTCGGACTCGGCCGCCTGCACGTGGGCCACCGAGGCGGCGGGGGCGACGAGCGTCATGGTGCGCACCTCGGCGCGCATGCCGACCTTGGCCTCGGACTTGACCTTGCGCACGCCGGCGAGGGCGGCGCCGACCGACGCGAGGAGCGCGGGCTCACCACCGGTCGGCAGCTCGTCGCGGGTCGGCCAGGGCTGGCGGTGCACCGAACCCTCACCGAACCACGACCACACCTCGGCCGTCGCGTAGGGGATGAACGGCGCGAGCAGGCGCAGCAGCGTCTCGAGCGCGAGCCGCAGCGCGGCCCGGGCGCTCGCGGCCGCCTCGTCGCCCTGGCCGCCGTAGGCGCGGTCCTTGACGAGCTCGAGGTAGTCGTCGCAGAACGTCCAGAAGAAGGTCTCGGTGGCCTCGAGCGAGCGGGTGTAGTCCCAGCCCTCGAAGCCCTGCGTGGCCTTGTCGACGACGTCGGCGAGGGCCGCGAGCATCGACAGGTCGAGGGGGTGGGTGACGGCTGCCCGCAGGTCGCCGTCGACGTCGCCGAAGCCGAGGGCGAACTTGCTCGCGTTGAGCACCTTGATGGCGAGCCGGCGCCCGACCTTCATCTGGCCGGTGTCGTAGGCGGCGTCGGTGCCGAGGCGCCCGGAGGCCGCCCAGTAGCGCACCGCGTCGGCGCCGTTCGCCTTGACGACGTCCTCGGGCGTCTCGGCGTTGCCCTTGGACTTGCTCATCTTCTTGCGGTCGGGGTCGAGGATCCAGCCGCTGATCGCGGCGTGCTTCCACGGAGCCACGCCGTGCTCGAAGTACGAGCGCGTCACCGTGGCGAAGAGCCAGGTGCGGATGATGTCGTGGCCCTGGGGGCGCAGGTCGTAGGGGAAGATGCTCGCGAAGAGCGCCTCGTCCGACCCGAGCCGGTCGCCGTCGGGGGCGCCCTCGCGGACCGGCCAGCCGGCGGCGATCTGCGGGGTCAGCGACGACGTGGCCCACGTGTCCATGATGTCGGGGTCGGCGACGAAGCCACCCGCCTGGCCGCGCTGTGACTCCTCGTAGCCCTCCGGCACGTCGATCTGGGGGTCGACGGGCAGCGCCGAGGCCGGCGGCGTCAGCGGGTGGTCGTGGTCGACCTCGCCGGCGGCGTCGACGGGGTACCACACGGGGAACGGCACGCCGAAGAAGCGCTGGCGCGAGATGAGCCAGTCGCCGTTGAGGCCCTCGACCCAGTTCTTGTAGCGCGAGCGCATGAAGGCGGGGTGGAAGTCGACCTCGTCGCCCATGCCGACGAGCTTGGAGCGCAGGGCCTCCTCGCGGCCGCCGTTGCGGATGTACCACTGGCGCGAGGTGACGATCTCGAGCGGCTTGTCGCCCTTCTCGTAGAAGTTCGCCTTGCGCTGGGTCTTCTGCGGCTCGCCGTCGAGGTCGCCGGACTCGCGGAGCGCGGCCACGACGGCCTCGCGAGCGCTGAACGTCGTCTTCGTCGCGAGCGACTCGGCGTAGAGCGCCTCGCCGGGACCACCGGCGAGCCACTCGGGCGTCTCGGCCTGGAGGCGGCCGTTGCGGGTGATGAGCGACCGGATCGGCAGCTGCAGCTCGCGCCACCACATGACGTCGGTGAGGTCGCCGAAGGTGCAGCACATGGCGATGCCGGCACCCTTGTCCATCTCGGCGGCGCGGTGGGCCAGGACCGGCACCTCGACGCCGAAGAGCGGCGAGGTGACCGTCGTGCCGAAGAGCGTCTGGTAGCGCTCGTCGTCGGGGTGGGCGATGAGGGCCACGACCGACGGGATGAGCTCGGGTCGCGTCGTCTCGATGAAGACCGGCTCCCCGCCGTCCCGGTGGAAGGCGACCCGGTGGTACGCGCCGGGGTAGTCGCGCGCCTCGAGCTCGGCCTGCGCGACGGCCGTCTGGAAGGTCACGTCCCAGAGGCCCGGGGCCTCGCTCTGGTAGGCCTCGCCGCGCTCGAGGTTGTGCAGGAAGGCCTGCTGCGCCACGGCGCGCGAGCGCTCGTCGATGGTGCGGTAGGAGATGTCCCAGTCGAGGCTGAAGCCGAGGCGACGGAAGAGGGACTCGAACGTCACCTCGTCCTTGACGGTGAGGACGTCGCACAGCTCGATGAAGTTCTTGCGGCTGATGGGGCGCTGGTCGGCGGCCTTGATGGCCTTGCCGTTGCTGTCGACCCCCTCCTCGAAGGGCGGCGTGAATCCCTCCTCGTAGGGGAGGCTCGCGTCGCCGCGCACGCCGTAGTAGTTCTGCACCCGGCGCTCGGTGGGCAGGCCGTTGTCGTCCCAGCCGATGGGGTAGAAGACCTCGAGGCCGCGCATGCGCTTGTAGCGGGCCATGCAGTCGGTGTGGGTGTAGCTGAAGACGTGGCCGACGTGCAGGCTGCCGCTCGCCGTGGGCGGCGGGGTGTCGATGGCGAACACCTGGTCGCGGGGCAGCGACAGGGCCTTCTCGCGGTCGAAGGAGTAGGTGCCCTCGTCGGCCCATACCTGCATCCACTTCTCCTCGAGCCCGTCGAGCGTGGGCCGCTCGGGGATCCGCGAGGTCGTGGGTGCAGGTGTGTCAGTCATGCGCCCAATCCTTCCATGCGCGCCGGGGTGCCCTCGACCGCCTTTCCTCAGCGGGCGAGCAGCGGGCGTATGCCGTCCGGCGCGGCCCGCGCGCCGGCTCAGACGTCGCAGCCGGGCAGGTCGCACCCGTCGCAGCCGTCACCGCAGCCGGGGAGGCCGTCGAAGGAGAAGAGCGAGTCGGCGGCGTCGGTGAACCCGTCGACACCGTCGAGGAGGTCGCCGGGGTCGGTGAGCCAGGTCGAGGCGTCGCCGATGTCGCCGAGCGCGTCACCGAGCGAGAGGTCCGCACCGTCCGGGCCGCAGCCGCCGAAGTCGTACCAGTCGAGCCCGTCGACGTAGTCGGTCCAGTGGCTCTCCTGCGCGAGGGTGCGGAGCAGGTCGGCGAAGTGGGCGGTCAGCCCGAAGGCGACGGCATACGGCAGGTAGGTGCTGAGCAGCGCCCGCTTCTCCTCGAAGCGCAGCTGGTCGGCCTCGGCCGTCGCGAGGTACTCGCGGAAGCCGAGCGCCTGGATGCGCAGTGCCGTGCCCTCGGCGGTGCGCGGGGTCCGTGCACCGCCCAGCGGGCCAGCACGACGAGCGCCGCGACCAGCCCCACGAGCACCGGGGTCAGCGACCAGTCGTGGGCGTCCACGAGCCCGGCTCCGACGACGACGGCCGCGACGACCGTGAGCGGGACGAGGACGGCGAGTCCGGCGGCGCGCGTCCGGCCGTTGCGGGCGCGCCGGTGCCGGGCGTACCAGCCGCGGTCGACGACCTCCCGGTAGAGCCCGATCTGGGCCTCGCGCATCGTCAGGCCGAACGAGCCCCTGAGCGCCGAGAGCCGCACCCGGTCCCGGCCGCCCAAGATCCGGTCGAGGAGCAGCTGCTCGAAGGCGGTCGGCGTCTCGTCCGGCGCCGGCTCGGTGCGGCGCAGCTCCCAGTCGCGAGGACGCTCGCCCTCCTGCTCGCGGACGTCGACGATGCGGAACCAGCCGCGGACCGCGAGGTCGAGCAGCGTGGCGCTGACGTCGTGGGCATCGGCCACGCCGTCGACGACCGTGCCGACGACGCCGGGCCGGACGTCGCGCGGGGGAGCGAAGGCGGGGGCCACCACGCCGGACCACTCGCCGCCCCGGACACGGTGCCGGGAGGCCCGCGCGGGATCGGCGGGCAGCAGACCGGGAGTCACGTCGTCGAACATCTCGTCCCGTCCGCGCCACCACTTCACGAGCACGACGACACCGGCGACGGCGAGGGGGACGAGCCCGAGGAGTGCGGCGCCCACGACGGTGTCACGGTCCACGAGAGCCGGCGCCGCGGCATACCCGAGGGCGGTCAGGCCCCCGTCCGGCGTGGCGTGCGTCACTGCGGCACTCGCGATCACGGTCATCCCCTGTTCGTCGGCAGGGCCGATCGGCCCATCGGCGTGCCGAAGCGTAGCCACGCAGGGCAGAGTGTCCCCATGGAGCCCGTCTACTCGTCCGTCATCGGTTTCGCCCGCGGGGTGTTCGCGATGCAGGGGCTGAAGTTCACCATCCTCGGAGACGACAACGTCCCACGCGTCGGCGGTGCGGTGATGACGATCAACCACACCGGCTACATGGACTTCGCCTACGCAGGCCTCGCCGCCCAGAAGTCCGACCGCCTCGTGCGGTTCATGGCCAAGGACGGCGTCTTCTCGCACGCCGTCAGTGGTCCGCTCATGCGCGGCATGCACCACATCCCGGTCGACCGCACCGCCGGTGCCGCGTCGTACGCCGCCGCGGTCGACGCGCTCCGGTCCGGCGAGATCGTCGGGGTCTTCCCGGAGGCGACGATCTCGCGGTCGTTCGAGCTCAAGGAGTTCAAGACCGGCGCCGCCCGGATGGCCATCGAGGCCGGCGTGCCGATCCTGCCCGTCGTCATCTGGGGCTCGCAGCGCGTCTGGACCAAGGGGCACCCCAAGCGCCTCGGCCGCACCAACGTGCCCATCCTCATCAACGTCGGCGAGCCGATCGCCGTCGCGTCCGATGCCGACCCCGTGGCCGTCACCGAGCAGTACAAGGCCGTCATGGCCGACCTGCTCGCGGTCGCCCGGGCGGCGTACGAGCCGCTCACCGGGCCCGACCTCAAGTTCCTCCCGGCGAGCATGGGCGGCACCGCACCGACCCTTGCCGAGGCGACCCGCCTCGACGAGGCCGACACGGTGGAGCGTCAGCGCCGCGCCGACGAGCAGCGGGGTTTCGCGACCGACTGAGCGGGTGGCCGGTGGTTCGGGCCGGCGCCTCGGCGCCGGTAGCCTTCCTGGCATGGCTCGTCAGGCACGTCAGCGCGTCCCCGAGGGTCCGGCCCCGGACCCCGCGGTCCAGAAGCTCCGGATCCGCTACACGAAGCGGGGTCGGCTGCGGTTCACCTCGAGCCGCGACTTCCAGCGCGCGCTCGAGCGGGCGCTGCGCCGCGCCGACGTGCCGATGGCCTTCTCGGCCGGCTTCCACCCGCACCCGAAGATCAGCTACGCCAACGCGGCGGCCACGGGCACGGGCAGCGAGGCGGAGTACTTCGAGATCTCGGTGACCCAGCGCGTCGAGCCCGAGTCGGTGCGCGCCGCGCTCGACGAGGCCCTGCCCGAGGGGATCGACATCCTCCAGGTCGTCGAGGCCGCCCCCGGGGCGCTCGCCGACCGTCTCGAGGCGAGCGACTGGGTGCTCGAGTTCGCCGGGGTTTCCCTCGAGGTCCTCGAGGCGGCCGTCGCGGCCCTCATGGGGCGCGACACGGCCGAGGTCACACGCCTGACGAAGTCGGGTCCGCGCACCTTCGACGTGCGTGGCTCGATCGTGGCCGCACGCGTGCTGGACCCGCGCGACGCGCTCGACGACACGGTCACGACTCACGAAGTCGGGACCGACTGTGCGATACTGCGCATGGTCGTACGGCACACCACACCTGCTGTACGCCCCGACGACATTCTGACCGCGCTGCGTGAGATCGCCGACCTGCAGCCTCCGCGCCCCCCACTGGTGACGCGACTGGCGCAGGGACCGCTCGACACCGCAAACGTGCGGGTGACCGACCCGCTGGAATGACCTGCCAGGTCATGACGACGAAATGGTTGCCGACCAGGACGCCGACGGCATTCGATCACGGGGCCGCGCCCAGCGCGAACCGTTTTCGGGTGTAGCGAGACGACTTCCGTCCCGTCGCACACGCGGCGCGACGACTGCAACCGCACTCGTGCGGTGTCGACGGCCCCGGCCGCGTGTGGGTCACACCGCACCTGACGGGAGGCTGCCTGATGGCACCCAACGACACCACCAACGGCGACGAAGCCACGCTGTTCCCCTCCGAGCAGGGCACCGACGCTCCGGCACCGCGTCGTCGCGCGACGCGTCGCACGACGAAGAAGGCCACGACCATCGTGCCCACCGCCGACACCCCGGCCGTGGCTCGCGCCGAGGAGCCCTCGGTCGCCACAGCACCCGAGGACAGCTCCACCGGCGAGGCCGTGGCTGACGCCGCCCCGGAGACCAAGCGTCCGGCCCGCAAGCGCGCGACGCGCAAGAAGACGACCGTCGCTCCGGACGCGCCGACCTCCGACACCGACGGCACGAACGTGACCGCCGAGGTCACCGAGGGGTCCGCCGAGGCGACGCCGGTCGAGAAGGCACCCAAGGCCGAGAAGGCCCCGCGGGCCGCTCGGGCCACCAAGCGTGGCTCGCGCACCAAGGCCGACCGGGCCACCGCCGCCGTCGAGGAGCTCGTCGCGGGCACCCTCTCGGGCGACGCAGGCACCGCCCCCGAGACGTCCGCCGACACGAGCACAGCGACGTCCACCGCGGCCGACCCCGGCGCGATCGACCTCTCCGACCTCATCGACGTCGACGCCCTGGACGAGTCCGAGGACACCGACGACGCCGCGGCCGCCGCGGGCGATGTCGACGCCGCCCGTCAGGCCGCCGTCGTGCCCAGCTTCAGCGTGCTCTTCCAGGCGCCCGACGCGAGCCAGGCCGTGCCGACGCGCCGCCGCCGCGGCACGCCGCCGGTCGAGGCGGAGGAGCCGGCCCCCGACGTCGAGGACGAGCCCACCGTCGCCGACGAGGACCAGACCGAGCTCGACGGACAGGCCGACGAGCAGCCCGACGAGGAGACCAGCCCCCGCCGGTCGCGCCGTCGCCGCGGAGGCAAGGGCCGTCGCGGCCGCGCCGCCGACGACGAGGACACCCAGGACCAGCAGCCCGACGCCGAGGACTCCAAGGACTCCCGTGACTCGCGGGACTCCCGTGGCTCGGGCGACGCGCGCGGCAGGTCCGGCGACACCCTCGACACCGACGACTCCGTCGACTCCGGCGACGACAGCACCGACGACGCCGACTCCGAGGGCGACTCGGACGACGAGGGCGGCTCGAGCCGTCGTCGCCGTCGCCGCCGTCGGGCCGGCTCCTCCTCGGACTCCGGTGACGACACCCCCAACGTCTCGACCCGGGTGCGCCAGCCGCGCAGCCAGAGCGACGAGCCCGTCGCCGTCAAGGGCTCGACCCGCCTCGAGGCGAAGAAGCAGCGCCGCCGCGAGGGACGCGAGGCCGGACGCCGACGCACGATCATCACCGAGGCCGAGTTCCTCGCCCGCCGCGAGGCCGTCGACCGCGTCATGGTCGTGCGCAACAAGGAGGGGCGCACCCAGATGGGCGTCCTCGAGGACGGCGTCCTCGTCGAGCACTACATCGATCAGGCCACGAACGTCTCCATGGCCGGCAACATCTACCTCGGTCGCGTGCAGAACGTCCTGCCCTCGATGGAGGCCGCCTTCGTCGACATCGGCAAGGGCCGCAACGCGGTGCTCTACGCCGGTGAGGTCAACTGGGACGCCGCCGGTCTCGAGGCCAACCAGCCCAAGCGCATCGAGAACGCCCTCGGCTCCGGCCAGACCGTGCTCGTCCAGGTCACGAAGGACCCGATCGGCCACAAGGGTGCCCGCCTCACCTCGCAGATCTCGCTGCCGGGCCGCTACCTCGTCTACGTCCCCAACAGCTCGATGACCGGGATCAGCCGCAAGCTGCCCGACACCGAGCGCGCCCGCCTCAAGAAGATCCTGCGCGACGTCGTGCCGGACTCGGCCGGCGTCATCGTCCGCACCGCGGCCGAGGGCGCGAGCGAGGAGGAGCTGCGCGCCGACGTCGAGCGACTGACGCGCACCTGGGAGGACATCCAGGCCAAGGCCGAGGCGGCCTCCTCCCCGCGCGCGGGCAAGAGCAAGGGCAAGAAGAAGAACGGCGCGGCCGGGTCCGCCACGGGCGGCCAGGCCCCGATGCTGCTGCACGGCGAGCCCGACCTCACGGTCCGGGTCATCCGCGACGTCTTCAACGAGGACTTCAAGCAGCTCGTCGTGGCCGGCGACCAGGCGTGGAACGAGATCCACCCGTACATCTCCTCGGTCGCTCCCGACCTCGCCGACCGCGTCACGAAGTGGACCTCCGAGGAGGACCTCTTCACGCACCACCGCGTCGACGAGCAGCTCTCCAAGGCGATGGACCGCAAGGTCTGGCTGCCGAGCGGCGGCTCCCTCGTCATCGACCGCACCGAGGCCATGACGGTCGTCGACGTCAACACCGGCAAGTTCGTCGGCTCGGGCGGCAACCTCGAGGAGACCGTCACCAAGAACAACATCGAGGCGGCCGAGGAGATCGTGCGCCAGCTCCGGCTGCGCGACATCGGCGGCATCATCGTCATCGACTTCATCGACATGGTCCTCGAGAGCAACCGCGACCTCGTCGTGCGTCGGCTGCTCGAGTGCCTCGGCCGCGACCGCACGAAGCACCAGGTCGCCGAGGTCACCTCGCTCGGTCTCGTCCAGATGACGCGCAAGCGTGTCGGGTCGGGCCTCATCGAGGTCTTCTCCGAGACGTGCGAGCACTGCAACGGCCGCGGCTTCATCATCCACACGGACCCCGTCGACAAGGGCGCGCACCAGCACGAGCAGAGCCAGGGCGAGAACGGCGGCAGCAGCACGAGCCGTCGTCGGGGCCGTGGCCAGAACACCGGTCAGGGTGCGGGCCAGGGTGCGGGCCAGGGCGGCAACCAGAACAACGGTGGCCAGCAGTCGGGCCAGCAGCCGGGCCAGCAGTCGGGCCAGCAGTCGGGCCAGCAGTCGGGCCAGGGTCAGCCGGAGTCGAAGAGCAACGGCCCCACCGCCGCCCAGATCGCAGCAGCGGCGCACGCGGCCGCGCTCAAGAGCGCGTCCGGCCAGCCGGTGGGCGAGGCTGCCGCCGAGGCCGTCGCCGAGGTCAGCGGCGGCCGGGGCTTCCCGCAGGACGACGGCCCGTGGTCCGGGGACGACGCGCACGACGTCGACCCCGGCGACGAGCAGGCGACCCAGGGCGGCGCCCACGTCGAGCTCGAGTCCGACGTGGCCGGTGCCGCCGACGTCCCCGATGCCACCGACGACGTGTCCTCGTCCGCCGACGCGGAGCACGAGCCGCCGGCCACGCAGCCGGAGGCGAGCGTGCAGACGAGCGGCGCCGCACCCGTCGAGGCCGCGGTCGAGGTGCAGCCCGCTGCACGTGGCCGTCGCCGTCGTGGCCGGGTCGTCGCGCCGGCCGGCCCCCCGCGTGGGAGCAGCGAGCCCGGCGCCTCGGGCGAGGGCTGACCTCGGTTTGGAGCTGGGGCCGTTCAGCCGGTAATCTTCTTCCTTGGTGCGCCCACCGGGCCCGTGTTGACGGGCCGGTGCCGAAAGCGGCGATACCAACCCTTGATGAGAGAGTGAGTTTCACTGTGTACGCGATTGTTCGCGCTGGCGGTCGCCAGGAGAAGGTGTCGGTGGGCGATGTCCTGCTCGTCGACAAGGTGACGGGTCAGCCCGGCGATGCCATCGAGCTCACGCCGCTGCTCCTCGTGGACGGGACCACGGTCACGTCCGATGCCGACAAGCTGTCCAAGGTGTCGGTGAAGGCCGAGGTCGTCAAGGCCGCCAAGGGCCCCAAGATCGTCATCATGAAGTACAAGAACAAGACCGGCTACCGCAAGCGTCAGGGCCACCGTCAGCCGCTGACCCAGGTCAAGATCACCGCCATCAACGCGTGATCCACCCGGAACCCAGAGACTCACGAGAGAAGGACTGACATGGCACACAAGAAGGGTGCGTCCTCGACCCGCAACGGTCGCGACTCGAACGCACAGTTCCTCGGCGTCAAGCGTTTCGGTGGCCAGAAGGTCAACGCGGGCGAGATCCTCGTCCGTCAGCGCGGCACGCACTTCCACCCGGGCGAGGGCGTCGGTCGCGGTGGCGACGACACGCTGTTCGCCCTCGTCGCCGGCGCCGTGAAGTTCGGCTCCAAGCGCGGCCGCAAGACGGTCAACATCGAGCAGGTCGAGACCGCAGCTGCCGAGTGATCTGCTGATCACCACTGAGTTTGTACCGGAAGGGCGGGCCCGCGTGGCCCGCCCTTCCGCCTTTCCCGGGCACACGGCATCCCCCAACCGGCGTATGCCGTCCGCCCACCCTGATCTGGAAGAGTGACCCCATGGCAGTGACCTTCGTCGACCGCGTCGTGCTGCACCTCAGCGCCGGCGCCGGGGGGCACGGCGTCGCCTCCGTCAAGCGCGAGAAGTTCAAGCCGCTCGGCGGTCCTGACGGCGGCAACGGCGGCCACGGCGGCTCCGTCATCCTGCGGGTCGACCCGCAGGCGACGACGCTGCTCGACTACCACCGCCACCCGCACCGCAAGGCGGTCAACGGGCTGCCCGGTGCCGGCGACGAGAAGAACGGCGCCGACGGCGACGACCTCGTGCTGTCGGTGCCGGAGGGCACGGTCGTCAAGGACGGCGAGGGCCGGATCATCATGGACCTCGTCGGCATGGGCACCGAGCACGTCATCGCGCGTGGTGGCCGCGGCGGTCTCGGCAACAAGGCGCTGTCGTCGGCCCGGCGCAAGGCGCCCGGCTTCGCGCTCCTCGGCGAGCCGGGCGAGGAGGTCGACGTCGTGCTCGAGCTCAAGACGCTCGCCGACGTCGCGCTCATCGGCTTCCCGAGCGCCGGCAAGTCCTCGCTCGTCTCGGTGCTGTCGGCCGCGAAGCCGAAGATCGCCGACTACCCCTTCACGACCCTCGTGCCCAACCTCGGCGTCGTCACGGCGGGCTCGGCCCGCTTCACCGTCGCCGACGTCCCGGGCCTCATCCCGGGCGCCCACGAGGGCAAGGGCCTGGGCCTCGAGTTCCTGCGCCACGTCGAGCGCTGCTCGGTCCTCGTCCACGTCATCGACTGCGCGACGCTCGAGCCGGGCCGTGACCCGATGAGCGACCTCGACGTCATCGAGAACGAGCTGTCGCTCTACGTGCCCGACGCCGACCTCGGCGGCAAGCCGCTCGCCGACCGCACCCGCATCGTCGTGCTCAACAAGGCCGACGTGCCCGAGGCCCGCGAGCTGGCCGAGATGGTCAAGCCCGACCTCGAGGCGCGCGGCATCGAGGTCTTCATCGTCTCCGCGGTGGCCCACCAGGGCCTGCGCGAGCTCAGCTTCGCGATGGCCCGCCACGTCGACGCCGCCCGCGCCGAGATCGAGGCCGAGGCCGCCGTGCCCAAGCGCGTCGTGCTGCGCCCGAAGTCGGTCGACGACAAGGGCTTCACCATCGTCAAGGAGAACGGTCCCGACGGGCCGATCTTCCGGGTCGCCGGCGAGCGCCCGTACCGCTGGGTGCGCCAGACCGACTTCTCCAACGACGAGGCCGTCGGCTACCTCGCCGACCGTCTCGGCCGTCTCGGTGTCGAGGAGGAGCTCTACAAGGTCGGCGCCGTCGCCGGCGACACCGTCGTCATCGGCACCGCCGAGGACGCCGTCGTCTTCGACTGGGAGCCGACCCTGCAGGCGGGCGCCGAGCTGCTCGGCACCCGCGGCACCGACCTGCGCCTCGCGGAGTCCTCGCGACCGACGCGTGACGAGAAGCGCGAGGCCCAGAAGGACCGCTACGCGGCCCGCGCGGCCACGCAGGAGGAGCTCGAGGCCGAGCGCCGGTCCGGTCTGTGGCACGTCGCCGCCGACGAGGACGACGCCTGAGCCCACCGGCTCAGGCCGGGTCACGAAGGTCGCGAGGACGGGCACCGGGCGTGGGGCGACCGCATAGGGTGGCCGCATGAGCTCGTGGGGCGCGCTGCTGCGTCGCGGTCACCTCGGCACCGAGGCCGACCGCGCGACGTACCGCACCCTGCACACCGCGCTGCTGGCCTCGCCGCCGCTGCGGATGGGCCTGACGCCGGCGGCTGCCGAGCGGTCGCTCAGGCACCTGCGCTCGCTCCTCGGCGCGCCCGCGGTCGCGATGACCGACACGAGCTCTCTGCTCGCCTGGGAGGGCGGTCGCTCGCACCACGCCCACCAGCCCGCCGTCATCTCGGCCGGGACTCTCGGCCACGGGCGGACGACCGTCGTCGACGGCGCGGACGTCGCGTGCCCCGAGCCGTCGTGCGTCGTGCGACAGGCCATCGTCGCGCCCCTCGACGTCGACGAGAAGGTCGTCGGGACGTTGCAGGTCTTCACCGGCCGGGCCTCGGCGGGTCTGGTCCGCGCCACGAACGAGGTGGCGCGCTGGGTCTCCGGCCAGCTCGAGCTGGCCGAGCTCGACGCCTCACGCACCCGGCTCATGGAGGCCGAGGTGCGCGCCCTGCGGGCGCAGATCAGCCCGCACTTCATCTACAACTCGCTGACCGCGATCGCGTCGTTCACGCGCACCGACCCCGAGCGGGCCCGTGAGCTGCTCGTCGACCTCGCCGAGTTCACGCGCTACTCCTTCCGACGGCACGGCGAGTTCACGACGCTGGCCGAGGAGCTGCGGTCCATCGAGGCCTACCTCGTCATCGAGAAGGCCCGTTTCGGCGACCGCCTCACCGTGACGGTCCGCGTCGCCCCCGAGGTGCTGCCCGTCGTCGTGCCGTTCCTGTGCCTCCAGCCGCTCGTCGAGAACGCCGTGCAGCACGGCATCGAGGGCCGCGCGGGCAGTGGCGAGATCAGCATCCTCGCCCAGGACGCCGACCACGAGTGCGTCGTCACCATCGAGGACAACGGCGTCGGCGAGGACCCCGAGCGGGTGCGCCGGGTGCTCGCCGGCGACCCGGGGAGCGACTCCGTGGGCCTGGCCAACGTCGACGAGCGCCTCCGCACCGCCTTCGGCGACGACTACGGGCTCGTCGTCGAGACCGCGCCCGGCGCCGGCACCAAGGTCGTGGTGCGGCTGCCGAAGTTCCGGCCGGGGGTGCACGTGTGACCGCCACCCCGGACACCGAGCCGGCGCCGCTGCTGCGGGTGCTGGCCGTCGACGACGAGGCGCCGGCCCTCGACGAGCTCACCTGGATGCTCGGCCGGCACGAGTGCGTGCGCCAGGTCGTCCCCGCCGGCTCGGGGGAGGCGGCGCTTCGGGTGCTCCACGAGGAGCAGGTCGACGCGATCTTCATGGACGTGCAGATGCCGGGCCTGAGCGGGCTCGACCTCGCCCGCGTGCTCTCACGCTTCACGACCCAGCCCCCGATCGTCTTCGTCACGGCCCACGAGCAGCACGCCGTCGACGCCTTCGAGCTCAACGTCGTCGACTACGTCCTCAAGCCGGTGCGCGACGAGCGGCTCGACCAGGCCGTGCGCCGCGTCGTCCGGCAGATCCAGGGCCGCGAACCGGCCCCGTCGGCGGCCGACGAGAGCATCGTCGTCGAGCTCGCAGGGGTGAGCAGGCTCGTCCCGCGGTCCGACGTCCTCTACGTCGAGGCGCAGGGCGACTACGCCCGCCTGCACACGGCGAGCGAGAGCCATCTCGTCCGCGTGCCGTTGACGACCCTGGCCGACCAGTGGCGCGAGGCGGGGTTCGTGCGCATCCACCGGTCCTCGCTCGTCTCGCTCGGCCACATCACCGAGTGGCGCACCGAGGGTGGGCGTACGACGGTCGTCGTCGGCGGCCACGAGCTCGTCGTGAGCCGCCGCCACACGCGCGCCCTGCGCGACCTGCTCGTGCGGCGTGCCCAGCCCCTCGGGCGCGGCGGGTCATGACGCCGCCCGAGCCGCCACGGGCGCGGGTCCGGGTCACGAGCCCCCGGACCTCGGCCGCACGCACCCGGAGCGTCTCGATCGCCTCCGAGATCGACGAGCAGACCCGGCTCGGCGAGGTCTACATCACCTCCCTCATGCGCAGCCAGCTGCGGCTGGCGCTCGGCGTGCTCCTCGTGCTCGCCTCGACGCTGGGTCTGCTGCCGCTGCTCTTCACGGCCGTCCCCGGCATCGCGGACGTCGACGTGCTCGGGGTGCCCCTGCCCTGGATGCTGCTCACGGTCGTCGCCTTCGCCGAGATCATCGGCCTCGGCTGGTTCTACGTGCGGCGGTCCGAGCGCAACGAGGACACCTTCAGCGACCTCCTCGACGGTCGATGAGCCGGGTGGGTCACGGGTGAACAACTCCGCGAGCATCGTCGCCGTGGTCCTCGTCTCGGTCGCGTCACTCGTGGTCGGCGCCTTCGGGCTGCGCCTCTCGCGGACCATGAGCGACTTCTACGTCGCCTCGCGCGGGGTCAGCCCGGTGCTCAACGCATCGGCCATCAGCGGCGAGTACCTCTCTGCCGCATCGTTCCTCGGGGTCGCGGGGCTCATCCTCGCGCGCGGCGTCGACATGCTCTGGCTCCCGATCGGCTGGACCGCGGGCTACCTGCTGCTGCTCGTCTTCGTCGCCGCGCCGCTGCGTCGCTCCGGGGCCTACACGCTTCCCGACTTCGCCCAGCTGCGCCTCGAGTCCGTCGTGGCCCGCCGGGCGTCGAGCCTGCTCGTCGTCGCGATCGGCCTGCTCTACCTCATCCCGCAGTTCCAGGGCGCCGGACTGACCCTGCGCACCCTCACCGGGGCCCCCTCCTGGGTCGGGCAGCTCGCCGTCGCCCTCGTCGTCTGCCTCAACGTCCTCCCCGGTGGCATGCGGAGCGTCACGCTCGTGCAGGCCTTCCACTACTGGCTCAAGCTGCTCGCACTGCTGACGCCGC
This sequence comes from Terrabacter sp. LjRoot27, assembly GCF_964254175.1. Classification (NCBI taxonomy): domain Bacteria; kingdom Bacillati; phylum Actinomycetota; class Actinomycetes; order Micrococcales; family Intrasporangiaceae; genus Terrabacter; species Terrabacter sp. LjRoot27. The sequence continues at coordinate 2,904,583 of NZ_CAXUSS020000001.1, read as the reverse complement.
TGTTCCTCCTGCTCGGCGCCGTCGGCGAGCGCCGCGACGACCCCGACGTCGGCGCGGTGTTCGTGTCGGACTGGGTCGAGCCGCTCCAGGGCGACCACGCCCTCTACCTGACCTACTCCCTCGTCCTGGCGACCTTCTTCGGGACCATGGGCCTGCCCCACGTCGTCGTCCGCTTCTACACCAACCCCGACGGGCGGGCCGCCCGGCGGACGACGCTCGCGGTGCTCGTGCTCCTCTCCGGCTTCTACCTGCTGCCCGTCGTCTACGGCGTCATCGGCCGCTACGTCGCCTCCGACCTCGTCGCCGCCGGGCGTGCGGACTCGGTCGTGCTCGAGCTGCCGAGCCGGCTCTTCGACGGCCCCGTCGCGGAGGGGCTGACCGCCGTTCTCGCCGCAGGCGCCTTCGCGGCGTTCCTGTCGACATCGACCGGTCTCGTCGTGTCGGTCGCCGGCGTCGTCAGCCAGGACCTCGTGCGCTGGGGCGCGGGGCACCGCCAGGGCATCCGCACCTTCCGTCTGACGACGGTCGCCGTCGTGGCGGGTGCCCTCCTTCTCACCGTCGTCTCGGCCGGGGTCCCGGTCGCCCACGCGGTCGAGCTGACCTTCGCGGTGGCTGCATCGACGTTCTGCCCGATGCTCCTCCTCGGGATCTGGTGGCGGGGACTCACCTCGCGCGGGGCGATCGCCGGCCTCGTCGTCGGGGGTGCACTGTCGATGGGAGCCGTCGTCACGACGACGTTCGGCATCGCCACCGGTGGCTGGTTCGGTGTCGTCCTGACGCAGCCCGCGGCCGTCAGCGTGCCGCTGGCCTTCACGACGATGGTGCTCGTGTCGCTGGCCACCCGGTCGAGCACCCCGGAGCACGTCGCGCAGACGATGGTCCGGTTGCACGCCCCCGAGCACATCGACCTCAACCGTGGCTCGTTCCACCCCGAGCGCTGGTACCGCCGCCCGCCGACCGCGGAGGGGGCGTCCGACGGCACGCAGCACCCGGCATACGGCAGCACGGAGGAGACCGCTCGTCGCCCGGGGACGACCGCTCGTCGCAGCTGATCCCGCGCACGGCGAGCCGTCGGCCCCACTGGGCGATGTCGCCTCCGCCGAGCCTGCCGTGGCACCCCGCCGGCTCCTACCTTGGCTCTCGCCGGCCGTGTGCCGGCAGCGCGGAGCGACAGGGGCGTCGACTCACCACGGGACCGTCCGGGGAGCGTCGGCGGCAGCAGGACCGCGCCGACCGCCCAGCAGACCAGGCACGACCCAACCGCCCCGGAGGTGGCCCCAGTGAGCAAAGACGCTCCAGAGCGCGTGGCCGACGATCCCAACGTCGCCATGCAGGACTCGCCCGAGTTCGCCCAGCTGCGCAGCAAGTTCCGCAAGTTCGTGTTCCCGCTGACCGCGCTGTTCCTCGCGTGGTACTTCCTCTACGTCCTGCTGTCCGTCTTCGCGAAGGACTTCATGGGGACGAGGGTCGTCGGCAACATCACGTGGGGCCTGATCCTCGGCCTCCTCCAGTTCGTCTCGACCTTCACGATCACGATGGTCTACGCCCGCTGGGCCGACCGCGTGTTCGACCCCGAGGCCGAAGCCCTCGCCCAGAAGATGGGGGTGCAGCAGTGAGCGCCCTCCTCACCACCGCCCCGTCGCTCGTCCCCGCGGCGACCACGGTCGGCAACCCGGCGATCAACATCGGCATCTTCGCCCTGTTCGTCGTCGTCACCCTCGCCATCGTCATCCGCGCCTCGCGCAACAACCGCAGTGCCGCGGAGTACTACGCGGGTGGGCGTGCCTTCACCGGCCGCCAGAACGGCATCGCCATCGCCGGTGACTACCTGTCGGCGGCCTCGTTCCTCGGCATCGCCGGCGCCATCGCCATCAACGGCTACGACGGCTTCCTCTACTCCATCGGCTTCCTCGTGGCCTGGCTGGTCGCGCTGCTGCTCGTCGCCGAGCTGCTCCGCAACGTCGGCAAGTACACGATGGCCGACGTGCTCAGCTTCCGGCTGCGACAGCGCCCGGTCCGCATCGCCGCGGCGATCTCGACGCTCGTCGTGTCGTTCTTCTACCTGCTCGCCCAGATGGCAGGGGCCGGTGGCCTCGTCGCTCTGCTGCTCGGCGTCGAGGGGGCCGTCGGACAGCGGCTCGTCATCGTCGTCGTCGGCATCCTCATGATCTTCTACGTCATCTTCGGCGGCATGAAGGGCACGACCTGGGTGCAGATCATCAAGGCCGTGCTGCTCATCATCGGCGCGGCGATCATGACCTTCTGGGTCCTCGCCAAGTTCGGCCTCAGCCTCTCGAACCTGCTCGGCGAGGCCACGACCGCCTCGCAGGAGGCGGGCGGGAAGGACCTGCTCCAGCCCGGGCTTCAGTACAAGAACCCGGTCGACTTCATCTCCCTGTCGATGGCACTCGTCCTCGGCACGGCCGGCCTGCCGCACGTGCTCATGCGCTTCTACACGGTGCCGACCTCGCGTGAGGCCCGTCGGTCCGTCGTGTGGGCCATCTGGCTCATCGGCATCTTCTACATCTTCACCCTCATCCTCGGCTTCGGGGCGGCGGAGCTCGTCGGAGCGGCAGCCATCAAGGCGGCACCGGGTGGCGTCAACTCGGCGGCCCCGCTGCTCGCCTTCGAGCTGGGCGGCGAGATCCTGCTCGGGATCATCTCGGCGGTCGCCTTCGCGACGATCCTGGCGGTCGTCGCCGGTCTGACGATCACGGCGAGCGCGTCCCTGTCGCACGACATCTACAACACGGTCGTCAAGAAGGGGACCGCCACGCCGGAGGAGGAGGTCAAGGTCGCGCGCATCGCAGCGCTCGTCCTCGGCGCGATCGCCATCATCGGCGGCATCTTCGCCCTCGGCCAGAACATCGCCTTCCTCGTGGCGCTGGCGTTCGCCATCGCGGCGAGCGCGAACCTGCCGACGATCCTCTACTCGCTCTTCTGGAAGCGGTTCAACACCAGGGGTGCGCTGTGGAGCATCTACGGCGGCCTGATCAGCGCCATCACGCTGATCATCTTCAGCCCCGTGGTCTCGGGCAAGCCGAACGACCCGGTGACCGGCAAGAGCCCCTCGATGCTCCAGGGGGTCGACTTCCACTGGTTCCCGCTCGACAACCCGGGCATCATCTCGATCCCGCTCGGCTTCGTCCTCGGCTACATCGGGACGGTCACGAGCAAGGAGTACAACGCGGCGAAGTACGCCGAGATGGAGGTGCGCTCGCTCACCGGTCACGGAGCCGAGACGGCGACCCACCACTGATCCGACCCGTCCCCCGCGAGGTCGCGGGGGACGCGGAGCGGCCGCGCACGCCAGGGGTGTGCGCGGCCGTTCGCGCGTCCTGCCTCAGATGACGACGAGGTCGTCGCGGTGGATGACCTCGCGCTCGTACTCCGGGCCGAGCTCGCGGGCCAGCTCCCTCGTCGACCGGCCGAGCAGCGAGGGCAGCTCGGCGGAGCTGTAGTTGACGAGACCACGGGCGATCGCGGTGCCGTCGGGGGAGCACACGTCGACGGGGTCGCCGTCGTGGAAGCTGCCCTCGACCGCCGTGATCCCTGCCGGGAGCAGCGACTTCTTGCGCTGGACCAGCGCCGTGACGGCGCCGTCGTCGATGATGAGGCGGCCGCGTGCGGTCGTCGCGTGCTCGAGCCAGAGCCGTCTCGACCGGCCGCGGACCCCGATCGGCAGGAACACGGTGCCGACGTCCTCGCCCGCGAGGACCTGGATGACCCGGTCCGCCGCCGTCACGGACGTGACGACGCCGGCGGCGGTCGCGATGCGGGCCGCCTCGATCTTCGTCGTCATGCCGCCCGTGCCGACCTTCGAGCCGCTGCCGCCGATCTCGATGCCGACGAGGTCCTGCGGTCCGCGGACGACGGGGATGCGCTGGGCTCCCGGTCGGCTCGGAGGCCCGTCGTAGAGCGCGTCGACGTCGGAGAGCAGGACGAGCGCGTCAGCGTCGATGAGATGCGCGACCAGGGCGGCGAGCCGGTCGTTGTCGCCGAAGCGGATCTCGCTCGTGGCCACGGTGTCGTTCTCGTTGACGATGGGCAGCACCCCGAGGTCGAGCAGCCGCTCGAGGGTGCGGCGGGCGTTCGCGTAGTGCGTGCGCCGGGTGACGTCGTCGGCGGTGAGCAGCACCTGACCGACCGTGATGTCGTGCCGGCCGAACGCCTGCGTGTAGCCGGCGAGCAGGGCGCCCTGGCCGACCGAGGCGGCGGCCTGCTGGGTCGCGAGGTCGCGAGGTCGGGCGGTCAGGCCGAGCGGGTGGATGCCGGCCGCGATGGCACCGGAGCTGACGAGGACGATCTGGGTGCCGTCGAGGTGCTTGTGCGCCAAGGCGTTCGCGAGGGCGACGAGGCGGCCGTGGTCGATGCCGCCGTCGACGCCGGTCAGCGAGCTCGAGCCGACCTTGACGACGAGCCGTCGCGCGGTGCTGATGACGGAGTGGGGCGACACACGTCGAACTCTAGTGACGGGCCGGGGCGCACGCAGGGCCGTCCGGATCGGGCCTTCGGTCCAGCCCCCGGAAACGGACGGCTCACTGCCTGCACGACGACCTACGCTGGAGGCATGTCCCAGACGATCGACCCTGCCGTCGTCGAGCACGTGACGGCCCTGGCGGAGCGCGCGCGCACCGCCTCGCGACGGCTCGCCCTCATGTCCCGCGCGGAGAAGGACGCGGCCCTGCTGCTGCTCGCCGACGCCGTCGACGCCGCCGCGCCGGAGGTCATCGCGGCCAACGCCGAGGACATCGAGCGCGGTCGCGCCGGCGGCATGAGCGAGAGCCTGCAGGACCGGCTCCGGCTCGACGAGCCGCGCGTGGCCGCCGTCGCCCAGGCGCTGCGCGACGTCGCGGCCCTGCCCGACCCCGTCGGTGAGATCGTGCGCGGTTCGACCCTCGCCAACGGCCTGCAGATCCGTCAGGTGCGGGTGCCGATGGGCGTCATCGGGATGATCTACGAGGCGCGGCCCAACGTCACCGTCGACGCCGCAGGCCTCGCCCTCAAGTCCGGCAACGCCGTCCTGCTGCGCGGTGGCTCCGCGGCCGCCAGCAGCAACCACGCCCTCGTCGAGGCGATGCGCGGCTCCCTCGCCGCCCAGGGCCTTCCGGTCGACGCCGTCACGCTGCTCGAGGAGGGCGGTCGCGACGCCGCCCGGGCCCTCATGACCGCTCGCGGCCACGTCGACCTCGTCATCCCGCGCGGGGGAGCCGACCTCATCGAGACCGTCGTCCGCGAGTCGACGGTCCCCGTCATCGAGACCGGCGTCGGCGTGTGCCACGTCTACGTCGACCGTGCCGCCGACCTCGACCGGGCCCGGGCCATCACCCTCAACGCCAAGACGCACCGGCCCAGCGTCTGCAACGCCGCCGAGTCGCTCCTCGTCCACCGTGACGTCGCCGCGGACTTCCTGCCCAAGGCCCTCACCGACCTCGCCGGCGCCGGGGTGCGACTGCACGTGGCACCCGAGGTCACGCAGTACGCCGAGGCGGCCGGCGCGGCATACGACCTCGCGAGCGAGGCGGACTTCGGGACGGAGTGGCACGGCCTGGAGATGAGCGTGGCCGTCGTCGACGACCTCGACGAGGCGATGGACCGGATCCGTCGGTTCGGCACCGGGCACACCGAGGCGATCGTCACGGAGGACCGGGCGGCCGCCCGGCGCTTCACCGCGGAGGTCGACGCGGCGGCCGTCATGGTCAACGCGAGCACCCGGTTCACCGACGGCGGCGAGTTCGGTTTCGGCGCCGAGATCGGCATCTCGACCCAGAAGCTGCACGCGCGCGGACCGATGGCGCTGCCCGAGCTGACGACGACGAAGTGGATCGTCGAGGGCGACGGCCACACCCGCTGACGGGCGCTGGCGCATCCGGGCACCCCGGATGGCATGATGGCCCACCATGGAAGGCACCGAGGTCCGCAAGCTCGCTGAGCTCGAGGACGACCACTGGTGGTACCGCGAGCGGCGTCACCTCCTGGCCAAGGCCATCGCGGGGCTGGTGCCCGGACGCGCCCTCGACATCGGCGCCGCAGGCGGGGGCAACACCCGTGTCCTGCGTGAGCACGGCTGGGACGCCGTCGCGCTCGAGTACGGCTCTGACGGCGCAGAGGTCGCCCACGGTCGCGGACTCGCGACGCTGCGCGGCGACGCGACGCGGCTGCCTCTCGCGGACGACTCCCTCGACCTCGTCATGGCCTTCGACCTGCTTGAGCACCTCCAGGACGACGACGCCGCCGTCGCGGAGGTGCGTCGCGTGCTCAAGCCGACCGGCACGTACCTCGTGGCCGTGCCGGCGGACCCGAGGCTGTGGTCAGAGCACGACGAGGCCGTCGACCACGTGCGTCGCTACACCCGCGAGGGCCTGCTCGACCTGCTCGACCGCGGCGGCTTCGACGTCACCGACGTACGGTCGTGGAACGTGCTCCTGCGCCCCGTCGTGGCGATGCGGCGCCGGACGAGCTCCGGCTCGGACCTCGAGAACCTGCACCCGGTCGTCAACTTCGGCCTGCGCACGATCATCACTGCCGAGCGCTACCTGCCCGTCGGAGGCCTGCCCGGCGTCAGCCTGCTCGTGCGGGCTCAGCCTCGCAGCTGAGTGCGCTCGGGCTCGGTCCGGGGCTCTGGGTCCAGCACCGTCACGGTGTCGGACGCGGTGTCGTGCACGGTGTCGGACGCGGTGTCGGGCATGGTGTCGACGGCGTCGGTGTCCGGCTCCTCCGACGTCGTGCGGATGTGCGCCTCGCTCGGCTGGGCCGGCAGGGGCGTGTCGGTCGGCCCGTGCGCGCCGGTGTCGGCGGTCTTCGAGTCGTAGGCGATGAAGTAGGTCGGGCGGCCCTGCATGTGGCCGTACATCCGGCCGATGTACTCGCCGAGGATGCCGACGCAGACGAGCTGGACCGCGCCGACGCCCGCGACGATGGCGACCGTCGAGGTCCAGCCGGCGACGGTGTGGCCCTGCGACCGGGAGATCAGGGTGTAGAGCACGAGCAGCACGGCCAGGACCGCACCGCCGAAGCCGGCGAACGTCGCGAGCCGCAGCGGCGCCGTCGAGAAGCCGGTCAGCGAGTCGAGCGAGAGCTTGATCATCTTGAGCAGCGGGTACTTCGAGTCCCCGGCGGCGCGCTCCTCGCGCTTGTACTCGACCGTGTCGGACGGGAAGTTGAGGGCCGGCACGATGAAGCGCAGCACGCGGTTGTGCTCGGGGAGGCTGTTGATGGCGTCGACGGTGGCGCGCGACATGAGGCGGTAGTCGCCGGCGTCGGCGTGCGCCGAGGTCTGCGACATGAGCCCGATGAGCTTGTAGAACGCCTGGGCCGAGGCCCGCTTGAACCACGTGTCGGTCGAGCGGTCGTTGCGCACGCCGTAGACGACGTCGACGCCGTCGTCCTTCGCGGCCGCGAGCATCTGCGGGATGATCTCGGGCGGGTCCTGCAGGTCGGCGTCGATGGTGACGACGTAGTCGCCGAGGGCGCTGACGAGGCCGGCGGAGATCGCGGCCTGGTGCCCGGCGTTGGCGCGCAGGCGCACGACGCGCAGCTCGGACCACTCGCGGTGGTAGCGCTGCAGGAGCGCGGCCGTCAGGTCCTTGCTGCCGTCGTCGACGGCGACGACCTCGTAGGTGGTGCCCATGCCGTCGAGGAGCGGTCGGAGCCGCTCGACGAGGAGGGGGAGCACCTCCTCCTCGTTGTACATCGGGATGACCACGGACAACTCGGGAACCATGGGTTCTAGGGTACGGCCGCCGATGGGCTGCGCCTGTCACCTCGCTGTGCGGGTGCTGTTCCCGCTCGTACCCTGCAGGTCCACGGCGCCGCCGGTAACGTGCCGGGCGTGACCGCCTCCGCCGCTGACCGCCCGTCCCGACGAGGTATGCCGCCGGGCGGGCTCGAGCCCGGCACCCCGGTCGCGGGTCGGTTCACGAAGTGGGGTGGGGGCCGTCACTGGGAGTGGGACGGTCGCTACCTCGGGTCCGACGAGCACGGCCACTGGTGGTACGCGCCGGCCGGCACGCGCTGCGCGCGCCCCGGTGTGGAGTTCGTCGAGTCCAGCGGCTGGGTCTCGCTCGTGCCGCACGAGGGGGCGTACGTCGGCGGCTTCTACCCGGGGCACCGTGAGATCAGCGTCTACGTCGACATGACGACCGAACCGGTCTGGCAGCGCCGCGAGGCCAGCCACGGCGGGCCGGAGTGGGAGGTGACGATGGTCGACCTCGACCTCGACGTCGTGCTGACCCGCGACGGACACCTCTTCGTCGACGACGAGGACGAGTTCGCCGAGCACCGGGTCGAGCTCGGCTACCCGGCGGACGTGGTCGCTCTCGCCGAGCGCTGGCGCGACCTCGTCCTCGCGGCGGTGGTGGCCGGTGACGAGCCGTTCGCGACCGTGGGTCATGCGTGGCTGCGAGGCGCGGACCCGGGGGAGGAGGCGCCCGGTGGCGCCGAGGGGACGGGCGGGCACTGAGCCGGGCGGACGGCATACGCCCTCGGTGGGCACGCGCTGCGTCGGCCGGGGCGTGCGGGCGCTAGGCTGGGCGCATGTCTGATCGTGTCCTCGCACTCGTCACCGAGGGGGAGGAAGCCGCTCGCGAGCTTCCCATGCCGGTGATCGCCTACTTCCTCATCACGTTCGCGCTCTTCCTCGTGGCGCTCGGCGTCACGTGGAGCTTCCGCAACACCGCCTACAAGGTGCAGTCCCCGCGGCGCGGTGAGGGCACGCACGGCAGCACGAGCGGATCCGACGGGGCCCACCACTGACCATGCGCCTCGGCGTCATGGGCGGGACGTTCGACCCGATCCACCACGGCCACCTCGTGGCCGCCAGTGAGGTCCAGTCGCGCTTCGACCTCGACGAGGTCGTCTTCGTCCCCACGGGACAGCCGTGGCAGAAGGCGGACCGTCGCGTCTCGCCCGCCGAGGACCGCTATCTCATGACCGTCATCGCGACGGCCTCCAACCCGCGCTTCACCGTCAGCAGGGTCGACATCGACCGGCCCGGGCCGACGTTCACGATCGACACGTTGCGCGACATCAGGACCGAGCGGCCCGACGACGAGCTGTTCTTCATCACCGGCGCCGACGCCCTGGCCGAGATCCTGTCCTGGAAGGACGCCGAGCACCTCTTCGAGCTGGCCCACTTCATCGGCGTCACCCGGCCCGGCCACGAGCTGTCCGACAAGGGGCTGCCCGAGGACCGCGTCACGCTGCAGGAGGTGCCGGCCATGGCGATCAGCTCCACCGACTGCCGGGCGCGCGTCGCCGACGGCGCCCCGGTCTGGTACCTCGTGCCCGACGGGGTCGTCCAGTACATCAACAAGTACCGCCTGTATGCCGCCGACCTGGCGAGCGCAGGCACCGTGCCGACGCACCTGTCGCCGGCACCGCCCCGAGGAGATTCGTGACCGCAGCAGACCATTCGATCCAGCTCGCGAAGGTGGCCGCCCTGGCCTCCGAGGAGAAGCTCGCCGAGAAGGTGATGGCCATCGACGTGAGCGAGCAGATGCCGCTCACCGACGTGTTCGTCATCGCCTCGGCACCGTCCGAGCGGCAGGTCGGCGCCATCGTCGACGAGGTCGAGGACCGGCTGCGTGAGCTGGGCAGCAAGCCGATCCGCCGCGAGGGCGAGCGCGAGGGCCGCTGGGTCCTCATCGACTTCGGCGACATCATCGTCCACGTCCAGCACGAGGAGGAGCGCGAGTACTACGCGCTCGAGCGCCTCTGGAAGGACTGCCCCGAGATCGACCTCGGGGCCGTCCAGGCGCCGGCCCGTCCGGGTGCCGACGACGCGAGCGACGAGGCCGACGAGGCGTGACCGCAGCCGGGTCCGTGCCGCCCGTGGGGCCGCGCCGCATCGTCATCGTCCGGCACGCCGAGACGGTCGACAACGCGGCCCGGGTCTGGCAGGGCCACAAGGACACCGAGCTGTCCGACCGCGGACACGAGCAGGTGGAGGCCGCGGCGCCGCACCTCGCCGCCTACGCGCCGGCCCTCATCGTCTCGAGCGACCTGCGGCGCGCGGCCTCGACGGCCGACGCCATCTCGGGCCTCACGGGCCTCGAGGTGCGGCTCGACGCCCGCCTGCGCGAGGTGCACGTCGGCGAGTGGCAGGGCATGCACGCCGACGAGGTGCGTGAGCGCTACCCGGACGTCATCGCGGCCCTCGACCGTGGCGAGGACACCCCGCGCGGCGTCACGGGAGAGACCCGGGCGCAGGTGGCCGAGCGGGCCGGTGCTGCCCTGCGCGACGTCGCCCGTGAGCTGCTCCCGGGCGAGACCGCCGTCGTCGTGGCCCACGGGGTCTCCGCCCGCGTCGCGGCCAGCGCCCTCGTGGGGCTCGACCAGGACGTGTCGGACGCCGTGTTCCGCGGGCTCGACAACTGCCACTGGATCGAGCTCGTCGAGGCGGGCAAGAGCTTCTCCGAGATCACCCGGTGGCGCATCAGCGGCTGGAACCTCGGGCCCTGGAACGTCTGACCCGAAAGGCCGCCCCCGATTTTGGCTCTCGGCCGGAGACCCGCTATGGTTACGCAGTCGCTTCGACGAGGTGACACCCGCAAGGGGCTGTGGCGCAGCTGGTAGCGCACCTGCATGGCATGCAGGGGGTCAGGGGTTCGAGTCCCCTCAGCTCCACCGAACGAAGAAGGACCAGACGGAATCCGTCTGGTCCTTCTTCGCGTCCATGGCCTGTCCGTGGCGTGTCCGTGGTCGGTCAGGGACGGGGTCGGGTCGTGACGACGAAGACGGAGTCGGTGCGCCAGTCGGCCACCGCGGCGGCCGCGGCGCTCGGGCCCAGGCGCCGCGTCCGCGTGCCGCCGAGCACCCGCTCGAGGTTGGAGCGCAGCGCGGGCGGCACGCCGGCGCCTCTCGTCGTCCCGGCAGCAGGCACCGCGCTGACGTCGAGCTCCTCCTGCTCGAGCGACCGCGGGTCGAACTCCAGCGTGCTCGTCACGACCATGAGCTGGTCGCGCAGCGACACGGTCCCCGCCTCCCACAGCGCGTCGGCGACCTGCCCGACGAGGTCGACGCTCGTCGCCTCACCCGCTCCGAGCGCGACCGAACCGGCAGGGAAGGCGTCGGTGAAGATGCCGTAGGTCTCCGTGAGGTCGAGCAGCGCTGCCCACAGGGGGGTGGACGTGGTGTTCGCGAGACGGACGGTGAAGCGCGGGGCGTCCGTGCCGGCATACGCGATCCGGAGGGTGCCGCCGGCACCGACGGGGCCCGTGCCCGCGTCCACCTCGACACGCACGGCGCCGTCGGGCAGGCGGGTCGCGGGGTTGGTCAGGGCGGACAGGCGCAGCCAGCGGGCCACGCGCTCGAGGGCGAGGATGGTGCGCTCCTCACGGGCCTCGCCGGCGACGACCGGGACGAGCGGACGCGTCACGCCGGGACGGGTGATGACGAAGCCGTCCGGGGTGGCCTCGACGAGCAGGTCGGCCCCGCCGTCCTCGTCTCCCGCACCCTCGACGAGGTCGACGAGCGTCTCGTCGGCGGCGTCCGCCGCGGTGCGGAGCGCGGCGGTCCCGGCGGCGTCGCCGACGACTCCCACGCGCAGCGGTGCGAGCGGGATGGACGTGACGACCGCGCGGTAGACGTATGCCTCGTCGAGCTCGGGGGTCAGGCGGACCAGGCTCCGGTCGGGCAGGACCTTCGTGACGAGCGCCGTGGCGAGGGGTGAGCCCGACGTCTCGCCGGTCAGCGGGTAGACGGCGAGCTCGGTCGTGTCGTCACCGATGGGCTCGGGCACCCCGTGGACGGCGCCCGAGTCGATGGACCAGCCGTCGGGCAGCCGGCTCAGGGTGAGCGGCCTCGCGGTGGCCGGGATCGCGCCGCCGAGGAAGGGCCGGTCGAGCTCGGTCGCGTCGGCCGTCTCGACCTGGGGGTGCTGGTCGGTGACGCGGTTCGTCACGTCGGCCGTCACCATCCGCAGGACGTCGCGGTAGGACGGGCGTCCGTCGCTGCCGAGGAGCGCTGCCTCGAGGGCCGCCGACAGGGCGCCCCGCTGACGGCCGAGGACGGTCACCTCCTTCGCCTTCTCCGACGACCGGCACGCGGCGAGCAGCACGTGCCGGCCGGCCGGGGTCCACCTGGCCGTGCCGCGGGTGGGCGAGCCGGTCGTCACGTCGCCCAGCCCGACGAACGTCGACGCGGGTCTTACCCGCGGGTCCGGCGGCGCCAGCCGCACCACCTCGTCCGCATCACGCGTCCCGTCGCCCGAGTGACAGCAGTCGAGCACGACGAGCGTGTGGCAGCCCGATGACGAGATGGCGTCGAGCAGGCCCGCCAGCTCCTTGTCGGCGAGGTCCCAGCTGCCGGGGGAGCGGCTGTCGACGCAGACGAGGGTCTCGTTGCGGTGGTCGGGCTCGATGGACCAGAGCTCCTCCGGCGTCGTCTGCTGCGAACCGTGGCCGCTGTAGTAGAAGAGCGCGACGTCCTGCGGGCCGGCCCGGCCCAGGTGCTCGGCGAGGCGGCCGGTCACGGCGGCGCGGGTGGCCTCGGCGTCGGTGAGAACGACGAGGTCGAGCGCGTCCTCGCCGACGCGGTCGCGCAGGACCTCGGCGAACCCCGTGACGTCGTTGACGCAGCCCGACAGCGGCGGGATCGGTGCCGGGTAGGCGTCGATCCCAACGAGGAGGGCGAGCAGTCGTCCGGCCATCTCAGGAAGTCATCTCAGGGGTCATCTCAGGAGGCCTCGTCGGCGAGGGTGATCGTCTGCCAGCCGTGCGGGAAACCCTGCGTCTCGGCGGTGCGCGCGGCGTTCGTGCTCTTCATGGTGCGCAGCTTCCACGCCGCCGGGGCGCTCGTCGCGTCGCTGAGGTTGACGTTCATCGAGAAGACCGAGCCACGGACCGGCGCCTTCTTCAGCTGCAGGGACGACCACGGCACCCGGGCCTCGAGGTCGTAGCCGGTCAGGGTGTCGGCGCGTCCGACGGTGATCTCGGGGTGGCGCGTGCCGGTGGTGAAGGTGCCGCGCCCGGCCGGGTTGATCGACGCGACGCCCGAGGTGGGGGCGTCACGGGACAGCCCCACCATGACGTGGACGTCCTGCCCGCGCCGGGTCGTCGCGGCGGGGTCGAGGCTCCGCGCGTCAGGGCCGAACTCGAAGGAGAAGCCGTCGCCGTTGAACCAGGCGCCGGGGGTCGCGAGGTTGACGCTGCGCACGTCCGGGTCGACGACGTGCACGCGCAGGTAGAGCGCGGTGCTGTCCCAGACGACCTGCCAGTCGCCGCCGAACTCGCGCTGCGGCGTGCCCTGCTGGGCGATGACGTGGGGGATCGAGTGCGAGGGCACGCCGTCCCAGTCGGCGAAGTCCCCGTCGACGGCAGGAGTCGTCGTGGCGCAGCCCGCGACGAACGTCGTCGCCGCGCTGCTCGCGGCGGCGGGCGCCGGCCCGCAGGCGCTCGTGACGTCGGCCGTGGCCCCCTTGAACCACTTCGGGACCTGGGTCGCCCCGAGCCAGAAGAGGCCGAAGAGCACGACGAGGCCGATGAGGCTGCGCACGAAGCCGTTGCCCCTGCGCCCCCGGCCGTTGTCGTTGTCGTTGTCGGTGTTGGTGTTGGTGTTGGTGTTGGTGTCGTGGGTGTCGTGGGAGTCGGTGTCGGTGTCGGTGTCGGTGTCTGTGTCGGGCTCGGTCGGCGGCGGCGTGCGGCCGCCCTGGGTGTCCGTCTCGGGCCGCGGCCGAGGCACCGGCCCGTCGTCGACGGGGGCCGCCTCCGGCCGGACCCGTTCGAGCAGCTGGGTGACGTCCTGGTAGTCGGGGTGCTCAGCCGCGATCTGCTCGAGCAGCGGTAGCGCGGTCGCCGGGGCCCGGGCGAGCAGCGCGCCCTTGGCGGCGTCGTAGAGCGACTCGAGCCGGCTCTCGGGCCGCTCGGTCGCGACGCCGGCGCTCGCCGTGAAGGAGAACGGCTGGTCGGCACCCGACCGCAGCAGCACCGCGGTGCCCCACTCCGAGGCCTCGTCGGAGACGGCCATGGCCTTGCGCACCTCGCAGATCGCGGCGTCGATGCCGAGGCCTCGGGTCAGGAAGTAGTAGAACTCGTGGCTGAAGACGAGCGCAGCCCGGTCGGAGATCTCGGTCTGCATCGCGACGACCGCGGGCAGCCCCTGCCGCACGAGGGCCTGGCCGACCCCGGAGAACGCGTCGCGTCCCGACGTGCGCGCCCCCTCGCACGCGTTGAGCACCGCGAGCTGCATGGTGCGGGCGTCGTGGAGCAGCGTCCCGAGCCGCGCGCCGGAGACCCGGTGCGCCGTGCCGTCCTCGCGCTCGAGGACGAGGACCCCCTCCTGCGCCTGCTGGTCGAAGCCGCCGTGGCCGATGAAGTGGAAGACGTGGAAGTCGTCGAGCAGGGCCCGCTGCAGCCCCGTCAGGGTCGCGTCCTCGAGGACGGTGACCGTGAGCCGTCCGCTCGCGACGAGGTCGCCGGTCGTCGCCGTGAGCAGCTGCCGCTCGCGGTCGACGGCGAGCTCGGGCATGTCGCTGGGGCTCGAGATCATGACGAGGACGCGCAGCGGCGCGTCGACGTGGACGACCGGCGGGCGCTCGAGCGAGTCGAGCAGGCGCACGATCGGGGTCTCCTGCGAGAGCGTGAGGAAGCGGCCGAGCCGCGAGTCGTAGAGGTACTCCCACGGCACCGGGTCGAGGTCGGGGACGGCGTCGAGGCGCAGCCGCAGGCGCAGGTCCTTGCCCTGGCCGGTGGCGGTCGTGAGGCTGTCACGGAAGGCCCGTCCGACCTCGCCCGAGAGCAGGGCGTCACCGAGGCGGCGGCCGTACTCCTTGACGTCGACGACCCGTGCCTCCGCCGGCACGAGGCGCCTCGAGGACACGCGCGGTGGGCCCACCGCGATCATGAACTGGGCGAGGTCCGTGGCCGCGAACGGCAGCGTGAAGGGGGCCGACGCCTCGCCAGCGGGCGAGGCGAGGACGTGAGCGGCATACCCCTGGCCCTCACGGGTGACGGCGACGTCGAAGTCGAGATAGTCACGGCTCATGGCGATCCTCTGTTCGCAGGAGCGCGCCTGCACCCGACAGTACGCCGGGCGGGTGCTCCTGATACGCCGTTTCGACCGGGACGCGCCCCTTCGGTAGAATCGTCGGTGAGCGCGCGAGCCGCGCTCGCGGACGAGGGAGCCGTACCCGCACAGCGACAAGACGGCCGGATCGGAATCGCCGTGCACTGGCTCGTCCTCATCCTCTCCGGCGCGCTGGAGGCCGTCTGGGCCACCGCGCTCGCAGCGTCCGACGGCTTCCGCCGTCCCCGACCGACCGCGCTCTTCGCCGTCTCGCTCGTGCTCAGCATGGTCGGCCTCGCGTGGGCCATGACCGCCCTGCCCACGGGCACGGCGTATGCCGTCTGGGTCGGGATCGGCGCCGTCGGCACCGTCCTGCTCGCGGTCGCCCGCGGCGAGGAGCGCCTCGGCGGCGCCCGTGCCGCCCTGCTGCTCGTGCTCGTCGCGTGCGTCGCCGGCCTCAAGGCGGTGGCGTGATGCCGTGGGTCGTCCTGCTCGCCAGCGCCGTCCTCGAGGCGGTCTGGGCCTCAGCGCTCGCCGCGTCCGAGGGACTCTCGCGCCCCGTCCCCGCCGTCGTGTTCCTCGTCGCCGGCGCGCTGAGCATGGCCGGGCTCGCGCACGCCGTGCGCTCCATCCCCATCGGGACGGCGTATGCCGTGTGGACCGGTCTCGGGGCCGCGCTCACCGTGACGTGGGCGATGACGACGGGCGGGGAGGCGTTCTCGGCCGTCAAGGTCGTCCTGCTCGCGGGGATCGTCGCCGCCGTCGTGGGGCTCAAGCTCGTCGGTCACGAGCCCTCCGAGACCTCGGAGGCCTCCGAGGCCTCCGAGGCCTCCGGGATGGACGACGCTCCCGCGGGCTGAGACGCATCGCACCGTTCACCCGGATATGGGCTGTTTCGGGGGTTGGTGTCGTCCTCGGCGGTGATGATGGGCACGTCGCCCCGGCACCGGGCGGGGGGCACGACACGAAGGAGCTCTCACGTGCGCAGGACCACGACCAGGACGATCGCTCTCGTCACGTCGCTGGCCATCTCGGGGGCCACCGGAGCGGCGGTCGCCACGGCGGCTCCCGCAGCCCAGAGCCAGACCCAGACCCAGGACCAGACCCCAGCGACAGGCACGGCCGTCCCGACGTCCGTCGCCGGAACCGGCCACACGTACGACTACGTCGCGGGCACGACGAACGACCCGAGGGCGGCGGCGCTGATCGCCGCGGCGCGGGCCCACCTGCCTGCCGACTGGCGGACCCGCCGGGCGAGCGCCCTCGAGAGGTTCGGTGTCGAGCCCTCCGCAGCGCAGGACGCCCTGGGGCGCGCCATCGACCCGACGACCTACCAGTGCGCGCCGACCCGGCTCGACGCCTACGTCGACGGCATCATCGCCGGCATCGACCCGTCGAGCCTCTTCGTGCTCTCACTGCTCGGCGGCTTCGACTTCCCGACCTACGACGCGCTCCTCTTCGGGTCGACGGGTGACCCGGCCTACGCCCTGACAAAGGCGTCCCGCAACGAGCTGACGAGCTCGTTCCGGGCCGCGCAGAGGTTCTGGGACACCGACGGCACGGACATCCAGCTCATGGCGATGCACGGTGACGTCATGCGTGACCCGGCTCGGCTCGCCCGGCTCATCGCGGTGCTCTACGGGGTGTCGGACGCCGACGCGGCCGAGCTCGCCGCCATCGTCGTCGACGTCGTGACGTCCGACCCCGGCCTCGCCGGCGGAGCCAGCCCGATCTTCACCCTCAACGCCTTCGCCTTCAGTGGTGTCGGCGACCCCGACCCGGTCATCTCCTCGCTGCCGGACAAGCTCGTCTTCGGTGACGGCATGCTCGACGCGCTGGCCGCCATCGGGGTCGGCGACGTCGGGCCCCGTGCCGTCCTCGGCCACGAGTACGGCCACCACGTGCAGTACGACCAGAACCTGTTCGCCTCGCCGCTCGCCGGTCCGGAGGCGACGCGCCGCACCGAGCTCATGGCCGACGCGTTCGGCACGTACTTCGTGACCCACAAGCGCGGACTCGCCCTCAACACGAGGCGCGTCCTCGAGGCGGAGCAGTCCTTCTACCAGGTGGGCGACTGCGCCTTCGCGAGCGCGGGTCACCACGGCACGCCCGACCAGCGGCTCCGGGCCTCGTCGTGGGGCGCGTCGGTCGCGGCCGATGCGCAGAAGCAGGGGCAGGTCCTGCCGTCGCTCACCCTCGACTCCCGGTTCGAGGCGGCGCTCCCGCAGTTCGTCGCGCCCGACGCCTGAGTCGTCGTGACGGGGGTGGCCCGCGCCGAGCACGACGCGGACCACCCCGATCCCGGCGAGCCGGGGCGCCCCGGGCGCTAGGGTCGCGGCCATGGGTACCTGGTGGCTCGAGGCCGTCGGTTGGATCGGGTCGGCGATCCTCGTCTGGTCGCTGCTGCAGACGCAGCTGCGCCGGCTCCGGATCATCAACCTCGTCGGCTGCGTCGTCCTCATCGCCTACAACGCCGTCAACCACGTCTGGCCGATGGTCGGGCTCAACGTCGTCCTCGCCGGCATCAACGTCTACTACCTGACGCGGATGTCGCGTGAGAAGCACGACTCCGGCGTCTATGAGGTGCTCGAGGTCGCCGGCGACGACACCTACCTGCGGCACGTCCTGCGGGTGCACGAGGGCGACATCCGCCGCTACAACCCGGAGTTCGTGCACGACCCGTTCGCGGGTAACCCGTCCTACCTCGTGCTCCGCGGCGACGAGATGGTCGGCGTCGTCCTCATGCACGACGCGGGAGAGGGCACCGCCCAGCTGCTGCTCGACTGGGTGACCCCGCGCCACCGCGACGTCATGCCGGGGGAGTTCGTCTTCGGTCCCGAGGGGCCGTTCCGTCGGCGCGGGTTCCGGCGGGTGCTGACGCCACCCGACATGGTCGAGCCGTACTACGAGAGCCTCGGTTACCGCCGCGACGGCGACGCGTACGTGCTCTGACGGCACGAGAGCCCGGCGGTGCCGGTGCGACGGTGACGTCCGGCACGCTCGCCGACCGGGCGATCGCGTCCGGCCTACGCTGGAAGCAGGGAGCTGCGCGGAGTTCCTGCGCAGCGGCCCGCGAAGGAGCGGTGACGACCATGACCGCGAACCAGCTTCCGGTCGAACCCGACCACGACGTGCCCGACCCGACAGTCGACCGCGCCGTCACGGAGGTCGACCTGCGCGGCAGAGCGCTCGCCAGGCTCAAGAAGAAGGCCGACTTCCGCACCCACCTGCTCATCTACGTGCTCGTCAACGGGATGCTCGTCGTGTTCTGGGCCGTGACCGGCGCGGCCTTCTTCTGGCCCATCTTCCCGATCGCAGGGTGGGGCATCGGCATCGTGGCGAACGCCGTCGATGCCTATGCGGTCGACGCGCCGACCGAGGATCAGATCGAGACCGAGATGGAGCGCCTGCGGCGTCGGTGACCTCAGGTCAGCGCTGCCGGGACGCGTCCTGCGGGGCTGTCTGGCGCCTCGCCTCGTCGCCCGGGGGGTGGGGATCGGTGGCGGTGGGCTCGGCGCGACGGGCCAGCGCGACGCACCCTCCGAGCGTGGCGACGAAGGCCAGCACGGCCGCGGGACCACGGCCCGGTCCGACCCGGTCGCCGAGCAGGATCACGCCGACGAGGGCGGGGACGACCGTCTCGGTGGCGAAGGTCAGGGCGGCGACGGTCGTGACCCGGCCCCGGGCCAGGGCCAGGGCGTAGGCGACGGTGGCCAGCACGGCGTGGGCGACGAGGGCCCAGGTGGCGCCGTCCGTCGCGAGGCGCCACACCGGCGTGGGGACCTCGAGCAGACGGGCCGCTACTCCGACACCGCCGAAGCCGAGGCCTGCCGCGACGCTGAGGACGACGGACCCGCGTCGTCGGTCGTGGTCGATGGTCCCGACGACGACCAGCACGGCGACGACCGCTGCTGACGCGAGCAGCCACCAGGTCGCGCCGGGCCCGGGCTGCACGGCCGGTCCGGCCGCCGCGGTGAGGGCGAGGCCGGTGAGGCCGGCGACGACGACGAGCAGCGCGACGACCTCGGCCGCTCCGAGGCGGACGCCGAGCACGACGACGGAGAGCACGGCGGTGACCGCGACCGACGAGGCGACCGCGGACTCGACGAGGAAGAGCGGCAGCGTGCGCAGGGCGGCCACGGACGCGAGGAAGCCGATCCCGTCGAGGGCGAGGCCCACGGCATACGGCCGGCCGGCCCGCACGCGCCCGCGCCAGGGAGTGCCGGGCGGCAGTGCGGCGGCACGACGTACACCCACGGCCTGGAGCACGGTGGCCGCACCGTAGGCGAGCGCTGCGAGGAGCGCACCGAGCAGTCCGAGCGTCACACGGTCATCGTGGCAACCGCGGCTGGGAGGTGGCTGCGGGTCAGAGGACCCGCTGGCACTTGCTCATGAAGCGGTCCGGGTCGACGACGGCCCGGTGGAACTCGCCCTTGGCGAGCTCCTCGCCGTCGGAGTCCCTGACGGTCACGTGGCACACGAGCCGGCGTCCGTCGTTGATCGGCTCGGCGCACAGCACGGTGATCTCGGAGCCGACCGCGCTGCCCTTCACGTGCTCGATCTTCACCATGGTGCCGACCGTCGTGTGGTCGGCGTCGATGTTCTGCTTGCAGACCTGGAACGCGGCGTTCTCGCACCACGTGATGAGACGCGGGGTCGCGAGGACGTCGAGGTCACCGCTGCCGACCCGGGCGGACGTGTCGTCGGCAGTGACCGTGTGCTGGAACTTGCGCATGGGCATTGGACGAGTCTGGCAGAGAACTGGACGTACGCCGATTCGTCTCGACAGGTGGTGGGCCTCCGCAGCGTGTCTGCGCGGCCAACCTGAGCCGCGGCTGGGAATGTGGGCACGTGACCACCCATCTGTGGGTTATCAGCGTGGCGCTCGGGGTGACGGCGCTCATCAACTGGGGCTCCGTCCTGCGCGGCGACCACGTCGTCGAGCGGATCACGAAGCCGCTCGTCGTGCTGCTCCTGATGGGGCTGGCCTGGTCGCTCTACTGGGAAGGACGCGCGCCGGGCTCTCCGCCGCTGCTGCCCGTCATCGTGGCGCTCGCCTTCTGCCTCCTCGGCGACATCGCGCTGCTGCACGCGACCGAGACGCGGTTCCTCGTCGGGCTCGGGGCCTTCCTCGTGGGCCACCTGGCCTACGTCTGGGCGATCCTCGAGACGGTCCGGGCGGACGGCTTCCCCTGGCCGATCCTCGTGGCCGTGCCCTTCCTCGCGGTGCTGCACGCGAAGGCTGGGCGGGACATCGTGCGCCACTCCGGGACGCAGCGGGGGCCGGTGTTCGTCTACCAGCTCGTCCTCTTCGTGCTCGTGCTCGTCGCGGCCGGCACGGGCGACTGGCTGCTGCTGCTCGGGTGCATGGTCTTCGTCGTCTCCGACACCGTGCTGGGCCACGACCGCTTCGTCCACGAGAGGCGTTGGGCGCCGCTCACGGTCATCGTGACCTACCACGTGGCCCAGACCCTCATCGTCGTAGCCCTCTACCGCTGACCCCGCCACCACCCCAGCCCGTCGAGTGGCCTCCCCGTCCCATCCGCCTCACCGGCGTCCCCACCCACCTCGTCGAGTGGCCCTGTCGTCGCGAGGACCAGACCACGTATGCCGTCGAGTGGCCCCGTCGTCACACGGCACCGTCCACATCCCTCTCCTCACTCGCGGGCTTGTGCACAGGCGCGGACTTCGCTGTGCCCGAGGGGGAGCCGACGGCGCAAGGTGTGAGCGTGGCGGCACCATCGACAACCCGGGCCTCAGGTTCAGACGAGGCAGTCATGGCTGCGCGGCAGGTTCTGTTGCAGGAGTGTCGCGTGACCCTGTCCGCGCTCCCGGCCGACAGTGCCTTCTCCCACGTGACCGCCGCCCGGCTCCTCGGACTCCCGATGTCGTATGCCATGGAGGAGGACGTGCGCCTCCACGTGATGCGCCCGATCGTCAGGAACCGGGTGAGGCTCCCCGGGGTCATCGGACATCGGGCACTGCATGCTCGGCAGATCGTCGACATCGACGGTCTTCCCGTTGTCGATGTCGCTGACACGTGGGTCGACCTGGGTGAGCTGGTCGGTCGGGGCAAACCGGTGGGGCTTGACGATCTGGTGGTGCTCGGGGACGCCTGTGCCACACGACTCAACGCGCGGACTCCACTCATGCAGAGGTGTCTGAGCCGTAACCGGCCACGCGGCAAGGAAACGTTGCTCGAGGCGTACGAGGAGATCCGGGTCGGTTCGGCGTCGCCGCGCGAGTCGCTCGCTCGGCTCATCCTGACGCGTGGCGGTCTCCCGGAGCCAACGCTGAACGAGCCGATCCACGCCTCCTGGGACCCCACGGTGCTGCTCGGCGTCGGTGACCTCGTCTGGCGGGTGCTGGACCTCGACGGCAGGGTGGTCAAGGTCGTCGGCGAGTGCCAGGGCGCGCTCTACCATTCCGACGACGAGCAACGGGTCGCGGACGGCTACCGCCGAGATGGGCTGGAGGCCGATGGCTGGGACGTGCAGGAGATCTGGAACGACGACCTGAACGGTTCGACGTCCCGGAGGGCGACGCTGGTGCGGTTCGCTGATGCCCTGCGCGTGCCGCACGAGACGCTGAGGCTCGCTGACGTCGATGCCCGCTTCTTCTCGAGCCACGCCATCGACGTCGCGATCCAACGGCAGATGCGGCGCTCCGCGTACGGCTGACACCTCTCGCCGCCCTGTGACTAGGGGGCCACTCGACGGCATGAGGCGCTCGTGCCTGTGACGACGGGGCCACTCGACGGCATGCGGCGCTCGTGCCTGTGACGACGGGGCCACTCGACGGCATGCGGCGCTCGTGCCTGTGACGACGGGGCCACTCGACATGGGTGGGGAGCGGGGCTGCGCTAACCTTGGGCGCATGGCTGGCCTGCTGCTCCTTCCGCAGCCGCGTTGACGAAGGTCGGGACTCCCGACATCAACGCGGCTTCCCCTCCTGTGCGAGGGGTTTTCTTTTGCCCAGACCGAGCAGCGACGAAAGAGAAGACATGAGCGAGCAGAGCAACGACACGCCGTTCCGCTACACCGCGGCGATGGCGCAGCAGATCGAGACCTCCTGGCAGGACCGTTGGGAGGAGGAGGGCACGTTCAACGCCCCCAACCCCGCCGGCCCCTGGGCCGAGCCGGAGAAGGTCGCGGCACGCGGCGAGAAGCTCGTCGTCCTCGACATGTTCCCCTACCCCTCGGGCGTCGGCCTGCACGTCGGCCACCCGCTCGGCTACATCGCGACCGACGTCTACAGCCGCTTCCACCGGATGCTCGGCAAGAACGTCCTGCACGCCCTCGGCTACGACGCCTTCGGCCTGCCCGCGGAGCAGTACGCCGTCCAGACCGGGCAGCACCCTCGGAAGACCACCGAGGAGAACATGACGAACATGAAGCGCCAGCTGCGCCGCCTCGGGCTGGGCTTCGACAACCGCCGCACGTTCGCGACGATCGACGACGACTACTACCGCTGGACGCAGTGGATCTTCCTGCAGATCTGGGACGCGTGGTACGACGTCGACGCCGTGCGCGAGGACGGCGGCCGCGGGAAGGCCCGCCCCATCAGCGAGCTCGTCGAGCAGTTCGAGTCCGGCGCCCGCGCCGTCGTCGACGCGGAGGGCCGCGGCTGGGCCGACCTGTCCGCGACCGAGCGCGCCAAGGTCCTCGAGGGTCATCGTCTGGCCTACACCGACGAGGCCCCGGTCAACTGGTGCCCCGGCCTCGGCACGGTGCTCTCCAACGAGGAGGTCACCAACGAGGGTCGCTCCGAGCGCGGCAACTACCCCGTCTTCCGGCGCAACCTCAGCCAGTGGAAGATGCGCATCACGGCGTACGCCGACCGGCTGGCCGACGACCTCGACGGCGTCGACTGGCCCGAGAAGGTCAAGCTCATGCAGCGCAACTGGATCGGTCGGTCCAAGGGTGCCCGCGTCACCTTCCCCGTCGTCACCGGCACCGGCGAGGACGACGGCATCGACGTCTTCACGACCCGCCCCGACACGATCTTCGGCGCGACCTTCATGGTCATCGCTCCCGAGCACCCGCTCGTCGACGCGCTCGTCCCCGCCGGCCCGTGGCCCGAGGGCACCCAGGACGCCTGGAAGGGGGCGGACGCCGACGCGGCCGGCACCCCGAAGGAGGCCGTGACGGCATACCAGCTCGCGGCATCGCGCAAGGGTGACGTCGAGCGGCAGACCGAGGGCAAGGACAAGACCGGTGTCTTCACCGGCTCGTGGGCCACGAATCCCCTGACGGGAGAGCGCATCCCGGTCTTCGTCGCCGACTACGTCCTGATGGGCTACGGCACCGGCGCGATCATGGCCGTGCCCGGTCAGGACACCCGCGACTGGGAGTTCGCCGAGAAGTTCGACATCCCGATCGTCCGCACCGTCCAGCCCACCGAGGGACACCCGGACGACGAGCCGTTCCTCGGCGACGGCGTCGCGATCAACTCGGCCAACGACCGCGTCTCGCTCGACGGCCTCCACGTCGCCGAGGCCAAGGCGCGCATCATCGAGCTGCTCGAGGCCGAGGGGCTCGGCGAGGGCACCATCAGCTACCGCATCCGCGACTGGCTCTTCAGCCGCCAGCGCTACTGGGGCGAGCCGTTCCCCATCATGTTCGACGAGGACGGGGTGGCGTATGCCGTCCCCGACGACGAGCTGCCCCTGACCCTCCCGGACGTGCCGGACTACAGCCCCAAGACGTTCGACCCGGACGACTCGCAGAGCAGCCCGGAGCCGCCGCTGTCGCGCGTGCCCGAGTGGGTCGAGGTCGAGCAGGACCTCGGCGACGGCCGGGGCCTGCGGAAGTTCCGCCGCGAGACGAACACCATGCCCAACTGGGCGGGTTCGTGCTGGTACTACCTGCGCTACCTCGACCCGGCCAACCACGACACGTTCGTCGACCCGGCCAACGAGGCGTACTGGCTGGGCCGGCACGACACCCCCGTCGAGGGCGCCCCGCCCGGCACCCGCGACCCGGGTGGCGTCGACCTCTACGTCGGCGGTGTCGAGCACGCGGTGCTGCACCTGCTCTACGCCCGTTTCTGGCACAAGGTCCTCTACGACCTCGGCCACGTGCGCAGCGAGGAGCCCTTCCGGAAGTACTTCTCGCAGGGCTACATCCAGGCGTACGCCTACACCGACAGCCGCGGCCAGTACGTCACCGCGTCCGAGGTCGAGGAGCACGCGGGCAGCCACGGCGCCGAGCCGACGTTCACGTGGCAGGGGCAGCAGGTCAACCGTGAGTACGGCAAGATCGGCAAGTCGCTGAAGAACTCCGTCAGCCCCGACGAGATGTACGACGCGTACGGCGCCGACACCTTCCGTGTCTACGAGATGTCGATGGGCCCGCTCGAGCTGAGCAAGCCGTGGGAGATCCGCGCCGTCGTCGGCAGCCAGCGCTTCCTGCAGCGCCTGTGGCGCAACGTCGTCGACGAGACGACGGGCGAGGTGCGGGTCGTCGACGCGCCCCTCGACCAGGCCCTGACGACGCAGCTGCACCAGACGATCGCCGGCGTGCGCGAGGACTTCGAGGGTCTGCGCTTCAACACGGCCATCGCCAAGCTCATCGAGCTCAACAACGCCGTGACGAAGCTCGACGCGCCGCCGGGTGAGGTCGTCGAGGCCATGGTGCTCATGCTCGCGCCCGTCGCCCCGCACATCGCCGAGGAGATGTGGCAGCGGCTCGGGCACGACGGTGGGGTGGCGTATGCCGCCTTCCCCGTCAGCGACCCCGCGAAGATCGTGGAGGAGCAGGTCACCTGCGTCATCCAGATCAAGGGCAAGGTCCGCGACCGCGTCGAGGTGAGCCCCGACATCTCCGAGGACGACCTGCGCGAGCTGGCGCTCGGTCGTGACAAGGTGAGGGCGGCGACGGAGGGCGGCATCCGCACCGTCATCGTGCGGGCACCGAAGCTCGTCAACGTCGTCCCCATGTGACGACCTGACCGACGACGGAGGGAGCGGGACGTGACCACGAGGATCGTCACCGACTCGACGGCCTACCTGCCCGGTGAGGTCGTCGAGGAGCACGGCATCGAGGTCGTCCCGCTCCACGTCGTCGTCGGGGGTCGTGACCACGTCGAGGGGCGGGACATCTCCGCCGAGCGGGTCGCAGCGGCCCTGCGCGAGTACACGATCGTGACGACGTCGCGCCCGACGCCGCAGGTGTTCGCCGAGACCTACCAGCGGCTCGCCGACGAGGGCGCGACGGCGATCGTGTCGATCCACCTGTCGTCGCAGATGTCGGGGACCGTGGAGGCGGCCCGGCTGGCGGCGGCCGAGGCGCCGGTCCCGGTCGAGGTCGTCGACAGCGAGACCATCGGGATGGCCATGGGCTTCGCCGTCATCGCCGCCGCCGAGTCGGCCGCCGGGGGAGCCGACGTGCCGACCGTCCTCGAGGCCGTGCGCTCGCGGCTCGAGCCCTCGGGCGTCCTCTTCTACGTCGACACGCTCGAGCACCTGCGCCGTGGCGGCCGGATCGGCGCCGCGTCGGCCCTGCTCGGGTCGGCCCTCGCCATCAAGCCGATCCTCGCCGTGCGCGGGGGCCGGATCGTGCCGGTCGAGAAGGTGCGCACGTCCTCGCGTGCCGTCGCCCGCATCAAGGCGATGGTCGTCGAGCAGGTCGAGCAGGGCGGCGTCGTCGTCGACATCGCCGTCCACCACCTCGACGCACCGGCTCGTGCCGAGCAGATCGCGTCGGAGCTGCGCACGATGGTCCCGGGCTCGCCGGAGGTGCTCGTCGTCGAGCTCGGCGCGGTCGTCGGCGCCCACGTGGGGCCCGGCACCGTGGCCATCGCCGTCAGCCCGCGTCCCGGCGACGCTCTCACGCACCGTCCGTCACCCGGCGAGGTCCCCGGGTCGTGAACGTCGGCACGGGTCTCGCCTGGGCGGGAGGGGTGGTCGCCGCCTTCCTCGTCGGCTCGCTCAACCCGGCGACGATGATCGCCCGTCTCCTCGGCAAGGACCTCGCCTCGTCCGGGTCGGGCAACCCGGGTGCGACGAACGCCGGCCGGGTCCTCGGGCGCAAGTGGGGTGTCGTCGTCGGCGTCCTCGACGTCCTCAAGGGACTCGTCCCGACGTTCGTCGCGGGTCATCTCTTCGGCGCCCACGCGGCCTACGCCGTGGGCATCGCCGCGGTGCTCGGACACATCTGGTCGCCCTTCCTCAAGGGACGCGGCGGCAAGGGGGTCGCGACGACGCTGGGCGCGATCCTCGGGGTGCACCCGTGGGTGGCCCTCGTCGTCGTCGTGGTCTTCGGCGTCGCCGTCGCCGTCACCCGCTGGGTCGCGGCCGGCTCGATCTTCGGCGCCCTCGCGATGCTCGTCGTGGCCGTCCTCATCTGGACCGGCCATGCACCCGGTGACGTGTGGACTGGCCTGTGGCTCATGGCGATCGGGCTGCTGGTCCTCGCTCGCCACAAGAACAACGTCGTCGGCTGGTGGCGCCAGCGACACCTGCCCTGAGCTGCCCCGAGCGGCTTGTCCCACTTCGACCGCTGCGTCCCCCGAGTCCGTCGTCAGTCTGGCCGGAACCGCGTACCGCGCCCGTCCGACGGGTCTATTTTCGAAGACGTCCACTCGGGGGTCACCATGGCGACCCCGAGGGGTCGTCGGGCTAGGAGCTGAGATGACCAGGATGATGCGTCATGCACGGCTGTGGGTGGCAGCAGGGATCGCAGGGACCCTGCTCGTCGGGGGACAGGCAGCAGCCGCTCCAGGGGGAAACGGATGGAACTCTGCCGGCGGGGACCGGCAGAACACGAGGTACGCCGCGAGCGAGACGAAGATCTCCGCGGCGACGGTCGGGGGACTGACGAAGAAGTGGGAGCTGACGACCGGTGGCGACGTGTCGGCCACTCCTGCCGTCGACGGGAGCCGGGTGTACGTCCCTGACTGGGCCGGCAACCTCTACGCCGTCAACCGTTCTACCGGTGCCGTCGTGTGGCAGCGCACGATCACCAGCTACACGGGAATCCCCGGGGACAAGGCCCGGGCCACCCCGGCCGTGACCGACAGCGCGCTCGTCATCGGCAACCAGGGGCCGTTCGGCGGTGGCGGTGCCGTCATGGCCGTCGACAAGAACACCGGCGCCCTGCTGTGGAAGACCCAGGTCGAGAGCCACCCCGCAGCGATCATCACGCAGTCGGCGACCGTGTTCGACGGCGTCGTCTACGTCGGCGTCGCCTCGCAGGAGGAGGCCTTCTCGGCGTCTGGCGACTACGAATGTTGCTCGTTCCGCGGCAGCATGGCCGCGCTCGACCTCGCGACCGGAGCGATCCTCTGGAAGACGTTCTTGACTCCCGTCGGCTACCCGGGCAACGCGGTGTGGGGCAGCTCGCCCGCGATCGACACCAAGCGCGGCTCGGTCTACATTGCCACGGGCAACAACTACGACGTGCCCGACACCGTCCTCGACTGCGTTGCGACGGCGCCCACGGACGCGGCCAAGCGAGCCTGCCTGCCGGCCGACGACCACTTCGACTCGATCCTCTCGCTCGACATGCGCACGGGCGCGATCAAGTGGGCCACTCAAGCCCTGCCCTTCGATGCCTGGACGGTCGGGTGCATCCCGTTCTTCGGTGACGGTGTCAACTGTCCCGAGCCGGCCGGTCCGGACTACGACTTCGGGCAGGCACCCAACCTCTACACCGTCAAGGACGCCGGCGGCCGCTCGGTCGACGTCGTCGGTGCCGGTCAGAAGAGCGGTCAGTACTGGGCCCTGCGGGCCGACACGGGGGCGCTCATCTGGCGCACCCAGGCCGGTCCCGGCGGCACCGCCGGAGGCTTGCAGTGGGGGTCGGCCGTAGACGGCAAGCGGGTCTACACCGCCAACGCCAACAGCAACCTCGTCCCGTGGGGCCCGAGCGGTCAGACGAGCGGCGTCTGGTCGGGGCTCGACGCGGTCACCGGACAGAGGGCGTGGGAGACGCGTCCGCCGGACGGCGGCAGCACCTCCGGACCCGTGACCACCGCGAACGGCGTCGTGTTCGGTTGCTCCCTCGACTCGCTGGGGCACATGTACGCCCTCGACGCTGCGACGGGCGGCGTGCTGTGGAGCTTCGAGAGCGGCGGGTCATGCCTCTCCGGCGCGGCCATCTCGAACGGCAGCGTCTACTGGGGCTCTGGCTACAGCAACTTCGGCTTCGGCACCTTCAACAACAAGCTGTACGCCTTCGGGCTCTGACGTGTGCAGGCTCGTCCCGCCGTGGTGCTGCCACCACGGCGGGACGAGCCGCGCCCCAAACCCCGTCCGACGTGGTCGGCGGCTCCGCGCCGGCCGTCAGGAGCCCTCGGTCAGGGCGGTGAGGGCGGCCAGGGCTGCCCGCGTCGTCTCGGCCCGAGGCTCGCCGAGCTCCTCGCGGATGACGAGGCACGCCTCGAAGCACACCACCGCCTCGTCAGTGCGGCCCGTGTCGACGAGGAACCGGCCCAGGTGGTGCAACGTGTAGTGCTCGAGGACCCGGTCGCCGGACGAGCGGGCGTGGTCGAGGGCATCGCGGAAGTGCGCCTCGGCGGCGGCAGTCTCGTCGGCGTAGTGCTCGGCCGTGGCGAGCACGAGGAGGGCCCAGCGGAGGGTCTCGTCGCGGCCGGTCTCCCGGGCGACGTGGACGGCTGGGCGGGCGAGCGCGACCGCCTCCTGCTCCTGCCCGGCGATCGTGAGGGCCTCGGCGAGGTCGACGGCGGCGTCGAGCACCGCTGCGCCCGCGCCGTCGCCGGGCGCTGCCTCGACGGCGGACGCGAGGTCGGCGCGAGCGGCCTCGAGGGCAGCGTCGTCCTCCTCCGCCGTCCGGGTGAACCGTCCGAAGTGCGGGTCCCCGACGACGAACCTCGACCCACTCATGCCAGCACGCTACAGACCGGGTGGGTCCGGCAGGTGACCGAGCGACGTGGCCGGCGGTGCCCGGTCAGCGTCCCGGGGCACACGGCATACGCGAGCGGGTGACGGCTCAGAAGACGATGGTGCGGCGACCCGAGAGGAAGACGCGGGACTCCGCGTGGTCGCGGACCGCGCGGGAGAGCACGCGGCGCTCGACGTCGCGGCCGATGGCGACGAGCCGCTCGGGTGACTCGGCGTGCGTGACGCGCACGACGTCCTGCTCGATGATCGGGCCCTCGTCGAGGTCGGCCGTGACGTAGTGGGCCGAGGCGCCGATGAGCTTGACGCCACGGTCGTGCGCCTGGTGGTAGGGCTTGGCGCCCTTGAAGCCCGGCAGGAACGAGTGGTGGATGTTGATGGCGCGGCCCTCGAGCGCGCGGCACAGGTCGTCGCTGAGGATCTGCATGTAGCGCGCGAGCACGACGAGCCCGACGTCCTCGGCCTCGACGAGACGCAGGAGCTCGGCCTCGGCGTCGGCCTTGGTGTCCTTGGTGACGGGGATGACGGTGAAGGGCAGGCCGTAGTACTCGACGAGCCCGCGGCAGTCCTCGTGGTTGCTCACGACGCCGACGATGTCGATGGGCAGGTCGCCGGACTTCCAGCGGTAGAGCAGGTCGAGGAGGCAGTGGTCGAACTTGCTGACGAGGATGACGGTGCGGCAGTGCTCGTCCTCGGGCCGGGCCGCGAGGTGGTGGTGCGCGATGGCGGGGCTCTCGCGGACCGCGGCCAGGACCTGCTCGACCTCGTGCGGCTCGGCGTCGAAGACGGTGCGCATGAAGAAGAGGTCGGTGTCCTCGTCGGAGTACTGCTGGTTCTCGACGATGTTCGCGTCGACGGCGAGCAGCGCCGCGGAGACGGCCGCCACGATGCCGGGTCGGTCGTCGCAGGTGAGGGTCATGATGTGCCGAGCCATTGGAGCAGTCTGGACCAGCCGGGCGTGAGGGCGTGAATCGACGCGCGGGCCGTCTCGGGCCGTGGCCGTCCACACCCCATCCGGCGCGGGACCGGTTGTCCCCAGCGGGTGCTTGGGCGCGGGCGGGTGGGCGGCCGGTTTCCTAGCGTCGGGGTATGCCGTTCCGACCCGCCCAGAGACCGCCGGATCTCGAGCGGGTGGCGCGGATCCTTGGGGCCGGCGGGGTGCGGGCCAGGCCGAGCGATGACGCGGCCGTCTTCGTCGTGGCGCAGGAGGAGGCCGGTGGCTGGGTGCCGCGCGCCCCCGGCGCGGGTGTGACAGGCAGCCCGGTGGCGTCGGCGGTGCGGAGGCTCACCCAACGGGCCACGGACGACGACGAGGTGGAGCGTCTCGACGCCGACCTGCGTCGGGCCCGTCGGCCGGGCGTGCTCACGGTCCCGGACGAGCTGCGCAGTGGGCGGCGTGGGGTGAGCAGCTCCGCCGTCGTCTCGTTGCTCGCCCTCGTCGTGGCCGTGGGCTGCGTCTTCGTGCTGCGCGTGCTGTGGGCCGAACGGTCGGCGTCGGCGCCCGACGTCACGCCCGGACCGTCGAGGTCGGTCCAGGTCGTGGGTGGGACGGCGGCGGTCGCCTCCACGGGTGCGCCGGCGGGTGCGCCGACGGGTGGGTCACCCGCCGCCCTGACGGGTGCGCTGACGGGTGCGCCGACGGGTGCGCCGACCTCCGGCGCGGAGCTGGTCGTGCACGTCGTGGGGCAGGTCGCGCGTCCGGGTCTCGTGCGGCTGCGGCAGGGCGCTCGCGTGGCCGACGCCATCACGGCGGCCGGTGGCACCCGCTCGGGGGCGGATCTCGCGGCCCTCAACCTGGCGCGGCTCGTCGTCGACGGGGAGCAGATCCGGGTGCCCAGGCCGGGAGAGCCGTCGGCTGCTGTCGGGAGTGCCGGTGGGTCCGGCGGGTCCGGCGGCGCCGGGACGGTGGGCACGGGCGGGTCCGGCTCGTCCGGTGGCTCGGGCGGTCCCGTGAGCCTCAACGCTGCCGACGCAGCCGCTCTGGACACGCTGCCCGGTGTCGGTCCGGTGCTCGCCCAGCGGATCATCGACTGGCGCACCGAGCACGGCCGCTTCACCTCGGTCGACGAGCTCGGCGAGGTGAGCGGCATCGGCGACAAGCTCATGGCGCAGCTACGCCCGAAGGTGACGTTGTGACGCGGCGGGCGCCCGTGCCGCCGAGGGAGCGCGAGCAGGCGCCACGGGGTCCGTCGCTCGTCGTGCTGACCGGTCGGGAGACCGTGCGTCGGGTCCGGCCACGCGCCTCGCGCCGTCTCGACCTGCGGCTGCTCGTGCCGGTGCTGCTCGCCTGGCCCGCCGTGGCCTTCTGGGGACTCCTCGCCCCGACCTGGCTCGTCGCCACGGTCGCCCTGGCCGCCATCGCTGGAGGGGTCCTTGCTGCCACCGCGGCACGGCGCGGGGTCATCGCGTGCCTGCCGCGTTGCGTGCGGCTGCCGCGTCGCGGTGGGGGTGTGCGCGCGAGTGCGGTGGCGTTCGGTCCGCCTGCCCTGCGCGGCGTCGCAGCCGTCTGCGCCGTCCTCTCCCTCCTGCTCGGCGTCGCCGTCGGCCACCGGGCCGTGCGCACCGCCGGTCCGGTCGGGGACCTCGCCGCCGAGCGGGCCGTCGTCACGGTCCGGGCCACGGTGGCCGCCGATCCCCGGGCGGTCCGCAGCGGGACCGGGGCGGGGACGGACCGTCCGGACGCCCCGTCCGTGAGCGTCGTGCGACTCGACGTGACCCAGGTCGCGGGCCGGGGCCGGACGACGGCGGTGACGGCTCCCGTGCTCGTCATCGGACGGGGCCCGCAATGGTCGAGGCTCCACTGGCACGACGAGGTCGACGTCGTCCTGCGGCTCGGGCCGGCCGAGCCCGGTGACGACGTCGTCGCGGTGGCGACGCCCAAGGGAGCCGTGCAGGTCGTCGGGGGAGCCGGCGGGGTCTTCGAGGCGGCCGATGTCGTGCGTCAGCGCTTCCGGGCCGCCACCGAGTCCCTCTGGCCCGATGCGCGCGGCCTCGTCCCGGCGCTCGTCGTCGGCGACACCACCCAGACCCCGGCCGACCTCACCGCGGCGATGCTCGGGACGGGCCTCAGCCACCTCAGCGCCGTGTCCGGCAGCAACGTCACGTTCGTGCTCGCCGCGGTGGTCTGGCTCTGCGGACTGGTCGGCGTCCGGCGCCGCTGGCGCCCGCCGGCGGCTGCGCTCGGCCTGCTCGGCTTCGTCATCCTGGCGCGGCCCGAGCCCAGCGTCGTGCGCGCCGCCGTCATGGGTCTCGTCGGGCTGCTCGCGCTCTCGACGTCACGGCGCCGAGCCGGCGTCCCGGCGCTCGCGGGGGCGATCGTCGTGCTGCTCGTCTGGGACCCGTGGCTGTCCCGCTCCTACGGCTTCGCCCTGTCGAGCATCGCCACGCTCGGTCTGCTCGTCTTGGCCCGCCCGTGGGGGCGTGTCATCGCGCGAAGGCTCCCGGGTCCGCTCAAGCCGTTGGGACCCGTCCTCGCGATCCCGGTGGCGGCGCAGGTGGTCTGCGCACCGGTCGTCGTGCCGCTGCAGGGGAGCGTCTCGGTCGTCGCCGTGCTCGCCAACCTCCTCGCAGCGCCCTTCGTCGCGCCGACGACCGTCGTGGGAGTCATCGTCGCGCTCGTCTCGGTCGTCTGGGTCACGGGTGCGGGCTGGCTCGCGTGGGTGGCGGCCCTGCCTGCCCAGGCCATCGCGGCCGTGGCCCGGTCGTGCGCCGACCTGCCCTTCGGTGCCATCGCCTGGGGTGACTCCGCCGGCGCGGCGATCCTGCTCGCGCTCCTCAGGGTCGGCGTCGTCGTCGCGGCGCCCTGGGCGTGGTTCCGCACCCGACACCGACCCACGGTCGCGGTCGCGGTGGTCGTGCTCACCGCGGGCTTCGCAGCGCCGACCGCCCCGATCGCGTGGCCCCCACCCGGCTGGGCCCTCATCGCCTGCGACGTCGGGCAGGGCGACGGGCTCGTGGTCGACAACGGCGGCGGGCACGTCGTGGTCGTCGACGCCGGCCCCGACCCCGAGCCGATGCGGGCGTGCCTCGACCGCATCGGCGCGACGGCCGTCGACCTCGTCGTGCTGACCCACTACCACGCCGACCACGTCGGCGGACTGGCCGCGGTGCTCGAGCGACCGGTCGCCGAGATCCGGGCCTCGCCCGTCCTCGACCCGCCAGCCGAGGCAGCCCGCGTCGCCCGGCTGGCGGCGGCCCGTCACATCCCTCTGGGCGAGCTGCGGGCGGGGGAGCGCCTCACCGTCGGCGCGGTCAGCGCGGACGTCTGGTGGCCCGCCCGGCGCATCGACGCGGGCTCCGTGCCCAACAACGGCTCGGTCGTGATGACGATGCACGTCCACGGGCTGACCGTGCTTCTCGCGGGTGACATCGAGCGCGAGGCCGCCGGGCAGGTGCTCCACGAGTCGCAGCTCGACCCGCAGCGCTGGGGCCGCGTCGACGTGCTCAAGGTGGCCCACCACGGGTCGAGCAACCGCGACGACCGCATCCTCGACCACGTCGACGGACGGCTGGCCCTGATCAGCGTCGGCGCCGGCAACGACTACGGCCACCCGGCGCCCGCGACGATGAAGGCCCTGCAGGAGCGGGGGTTCGAGGTGCACCGCACCGACCTCGAGGGCGACGTCGCGATCGTCAGCGACGCCGACGGCGTCCACGCCGTCTCGGGATGACGGCCGTCGCGGGTGACACCCCGCGCCGGGTCCGGTCAGGCGGGGTTCGTCGGTGTCGAGGGGTCGACCGGCGCGTCCTCCGGGCCTGCCGGAGCGCGAGGCACGTCGTCGGCGACCTCGTCGGCGACCTCGTCGGCGACCTCGTCGGCGACCTCGGTGGCGGGCCCGGTGGCGGGCCCGGCGAGCTCGAAGTCCGCGAAGTCGAAGCCGGGCGACACGAGACAGCTGACGAGCGCGTCGGCGCCGCCCGGCACGGTGCGCTGCCAGACGTGCGCGGGGACGACCGCCTGGGCCACCTCGCCTGCCGCGAGGTCGAGGCCGAGCACGACCGACTCCACGTCACCGTCGGACGGCGGCTGTGCCCCGGCCCCGCCGAGCTCGAGCACGACCGAGCCGGTGTGGGCGAGCCAGACCTCGTCCGAGGCCACCCGGTGCCACGCCGAGGACTCGCCGGCGGGCAGCAGGAAGTGGATGAGGGTGGCGGTCGCGCGCACGCGACCGTCCGGCAGCGTCACGCTGTCGGGGGAGACCCACGTCTGGCGGAACCAGCCACCCTCTGGGTGGGGCTGCAGGTCGAGGACGTCGGCGAGGGGCGGGCGCATGCCGTCCATCATCCCCGCCCCTCGCACCGTCCGCTCGGCCGTGCTCGGCCGCGATCAGCCGCGCTTCACCGACGGGTCGGCGGGCTTCGGCGGCCAGGGGAAGAAGCCGCTTGTCCGCCGCACGTAGTCGGCGTAGTCCGGGCGGCGGTCGCCGATGTCCTTCTCGAGCAGCTTCTTGCCGGTGCCGCCGTAGAGGTTCCACACCATGACGGCGGGCGACAGGACCGTCAGCACGCCGGGCCAGGCGCTCGCCGCGACGAGGAAGAGCCCTGTCCAGACGCTCGCGTCGCCGAAGTAGTTCGGGTGCCGGGTGTAGCGCCAGAGGCCGGTGTCGAGCACCGTGCCCTTGTTGGCCGGGTCGTTGCGAAAGCGCGTCAGCTGCAGGTCGCCCACCGACTCGAAGAAGAAGCCGATCACCCAGACGACGACGCCCAGCCACAGCACCCAGCCGATGCCGCCCTCGACGAACATCGCGATCTGGACCGGCAGCGAGACGAACCACATGATGACGCCCTGCGGCAGGTAGATGTGCAGCAGCGCGTACGTGCTCGGGTTGCCGTCGGCGCGCTTCAACATCGCCTCGTAGCGCGGGTCCTCGCCCTTGCCGCGCGACCGGCTGAAGATGTGGGCCGCGAGACGAAGTCCCCAGAGCGCGGTGAGCACGAGCGCGAGCCAGCGGCGGAGCGCGTCGCCATGACCGCCGCTCGTCACGAAGGCCGTGAGCGCGATCGCCACGAAACCCAGCCCCCAGGTCACGTCGATGACGGCCTGCTTGCCGACGCGCAGCGCCACGGCGAAGGTGATGCCGAGGACGACGACGACCGCGAGGGCCGTGAGCAGCAGCGTGCGCCCGAAGGCGCCGCCGTCGAAGCCGGCGGCCTCGGCCGCCGGAGCCACGCCGGGGGCGACGGTCGCCCAGACCGAGGTCACGGTGGTCACCAGGCCCGGACGGGCGGCATACCGCTGCGGCCGTCGGCCGTCGGCTTGACGGCGAGGATCTGGTCGACGCCCATGCGACCCTCCTCGAAGGCGAGGGCGCCACCGACGAGGTAGAGGCGCCAGACGCGGCCGACCTCCTCGCCGACCATGGCGACGACGCGGTCCCAGTTGGCCTCGAACGTGTCGTACCAGGCGTTGACGGTCCACACGTAGTGCTCGCGCAGGGCGTGGACGTCGCGCACCTCGAGGCCGGCCTGCTCGATGAGGTCGACGGTCTCGCCGACCGGGCGCATGTGCATGTCGGGGGCGATGAAGGCCTCGATGAAGGGTCCGCCGCCCGGACGCGTCGTGCGCGACATCTGCTGGATCAGGGCGCGGCCACCCGGTCGCAGCAGACGGTGGATCTGGCCCGTGAACGTCGGGTAGTTCTTCTGTCCGACGTGCTCGCCCATCTCGATCGAGGAGATGGTGTCGAAGGGGCCGTCCGGCACCTCGCGGTAGTCCTGGAGCCGGATCTCGACGCGGTCCTGGAGGCCACGCTCGCGGATCCGCTCGTCGATGAAGGCCTTCTGCTGGCTCGAGATCGTCACCCCGACGACCTGGGCGCCGAACTTCTCGGCCGCGTGGAGCGACAGCGAGCCCCAGCCGCAGCCGATGTCGAGGTGCCGGCCGCCGGGCTCGATGCCGAGCTTGTGGCACACGAGGTCGAGCTTGTCGCGCTGGGAGTCCTCGACGGTGTAGCCGGGCTCGGTGCTCGTCCAGTAGCCGCAGGAGTAGGCCATGTGCGGGTCGAGGATGAGCGAGTAGAAGTCGTTGGAGAGGTTGTAGTGGTGCTCGATGGCACTGCGGTCGCGGGTCTTGGTGTGCAGCCGACCGCGGAGGCGGGCCTGCGAGACGGGAGGCTCGGGCGGCAGTCCGACGACCCCGAGGTCGAACGCGGTCCGGATGCCGTTCTTCGCGACGGCGGCCACCGTGCCGGCCGAAGGACGCCCACCCGCGAGCGTGCGGGCTGTCGACCAGACGCGCCGGAAGCCGTCGAGCAGGTCACCCTCGACGTCGAGCTCGCCGGTGACGTAGGCCTGCGCGAGACCGAGCTCGCCGGGGTGGCGCACGAGGCGGCGCAGGGCGGCCGGGTCGCGCAGGACGACGGTCGGGGCGTCGGTGGGTCCGGCGACGGTGCCGTCCCACGCCTTGAGGCGCACCGGCAGCTGCCCGCCGAAGAGGGGCTCGACGACGGCCGCCAGCCGGGCGGCGATGCCGTTCGGACGGGAGGACGCCGTGGCGGGGGCGGGAGCGTCGGGGCGGTCGTCGGTCATGGTCATCGGGGTGGCCTCTCGTTGGGGGTCGACTCGAGATGATTCGGTGCCGGCCGCGTCCCGGATGGGACCGCTCGGCAGGTCCTCATGGAGATACCCCGATGGCTGCCTCCCGTCGCGCGTCCCCGGCGGCGACGAGGCCGTCCGGACCGAGCACGGCCGCACCGACGCCACCGAAGTACATGTGGGGTCCGGGGTAGTGGTGGGAGGGCAGGCCGCTCGCCTGCACGGCCGCAGCGATGTCGTCGGAGGGCTCGTGCTCGACCCGGGGGGAGCCGTCCGCCATGAAGCGCACGTGCAGCCGCGGGGCGTCGATCGAGTGCTGGAGGTCGTCGCCCCGGAGCAGGCCCCGCCCGAGCACCTGCATGAGCGCGGTCGTGATCCGGTCGGCGCCGGGCGAGCCGACGGCGAGCGCCCCACCGCTGGCGCTGCGGCCGGTCGTCGGCGCCATGTTGGACGCGAGACGCGTGCCCGGCGCCACGGCGTGGAGCCCGAGCCCGTTGAGCTCAGGCTCGCCGAGCGCGTTGTTGAGCAGGATGCCCGTGCCCGGGATCACCATGCCGGCGCCGTAGCCGGCGGACATCGTGATGCCACAGGCGTTTCCGTGCTCGTCGACGACCGAGACGTGGGCCGTCGAGGCGGATGTCGGCAGGCCCGGCAGGCCGTATCGCTCGACCGCCTCGAGGAGGGCGTGGCCGTCGGCCTCGAGGTCGTGGCTCCGGTCGTGGACCGAGAGGCGGTAGGCGAGCACCCGGCGCTGGATCTCGATGACCTCGCTCCACGTCCAGTGCTCGTGCCGCGCGAGCTCTCCCAGCATGACGGCGAGCATCGGGCCGCCCACGGAGGGCGGCGGGTTGAGGGCGATGCGCCACGACCCGACGGTCCGCATCGTGGGGCTGCGCACGACGGGCGCGTATGCCGTGAGGTCGGCCTGGGTGACGAGCCCGCCGTTCGCGGCCATGTCGTCGACGAGCACATGTCCGACGGCGCCCGTGGTGACGAGCGAGACGCCTTGCGCCGCCAGGAGGTCGAGGATGTCGGCGAGGTCGAGGTTGAGCGAGGTCTCGCCCGGCTCGAGGGGACCCCCGTCGGCCCCCGTCACCAGCGCGTGCGCCTCGGGGTCGTCGCCGAAGAGGCTCTCGCGGACGAGGCCGAGGTAGAGCGCTGCGGCCGCGCCGATCCGGTAGCCCTCGCGGCACGCCCGCGCCGAGGGTTCGACGAGGCGGCGCCACGGGACGACTCCGAAGCGGTCCCGTGCCGCCGAGAGCGCCTGCAGCGCGCCGGAGTTGGCGACGGAGCCGTGGCCCGCCCCGATCGCCACGCCGCCGCCGTAGTCGGTGCGCACCTCTCGCACGCCGTGCCCGAACGCCGACGCGTCGAGGCCGCGTCCGGGCATCTCGACGTTGCCGTCGATGACGACCGGGTCGGCGCCGGCGAGCCAGACGTTGACGAAGGCGCCGCCCATGAGGCTGACGACGCCCGGTTCGGTGCTCATGGCGGCCACCGATGCGGCGACGGCCACGTCGACGGCGTTCCCACCCTCGGCGGCCACCTCGAGACCGGCGTCGAGCGCGGAGGCGTTGGGAGCGGCGAGGGCGACCCTGGTCATGAGGCCACCGTATGCCGGGTCGTGGCCGGGCGCGTGGTGGTGCCCGTTGCCGGAGTGGTCGGCCCTCAGGCCTTGGCGCCGACGAGCTCGGCGGTGGAGACGAGCGGGTCGGCCCCGGCCGCCTCGCAGAGCGCGTCGAGCGCAGCGGCGACGGCGGGGACGCGCTGCAGGTCGGGCGTGGTCACGGCGAGGATCTGCCGGCGCGACGCGGGGGAGAGGGGAAGGGTCGCGACCTCGTCGTGCTTGGCCGCGTTGAGGATGAGGTCGGGCACGAGGGCCACGCCGAGCCCAGCCGTGACGAGCCCGAGCTGGGCGACGTAGTCCTCGGTCTCGAAGGCGACGTTGGGGCGGAAGCCGGCGGTGTCGGCGAGCGACAGGAGGTGGCCGCGACAGCGGGGGCAGCCGGCGATCCACTCCTCGTCCGAGAAGTCGGCGAGCGAGGCGGCCGCGTCGCCGGCGTGCGGGTGCGTGCCGGGGACGACGAGACGCACCTCGTCGTCCATGAGCCGGCGCGTCACGAGGAGCGAGAGGTCCTCCTCGAGCTCGCCGAGGTCGCCTCCCTCGTAGGCGAAGGCGACCGCGACGTCGCAGTCGCCGTTGCGCAGGGCCGCGAGCGACTCGGGCGGCTCGGCCTCGGTGAAGGTGACGGTGATGTCGGGGTGGCGGGCCTTGAGGATCGCGAGCGTGCGGGGCA
Organism: Terrabacter sp. LjRoot27; assembly: GCF_964254175.1. Taxonomy (NCBI): domain Bacteria; kingdom Bacillati; phylum Actinomycetota; class Actinomycetes; order Micrococcales; family Intrasporangiaceae; genus Terrabacter; species Terrabacter sp. LjRoot27. Next base: position 2,865,889 of record NZ_CAXUSS020000001.1, on the reverse strand, counting down.
CGAGGGTCGCCGACGAGCTGGGGAAGGCCTGGAGGCGGACGCGTCCCGCGCGCAGGCCGGCGATCGCGGTGATCTCCTCCTCGGCCGCGTCGAGGGCGGCGAGGACGCCGACGGCGTGGCGCGCGAGCACCTGACCGGCCTCGGTGAGGCGGACCTGGCGGCCGTAGCGCTCGACGAGGACGGTCCCGGTGCGCTGCTCGAGGCGCCGGACCATCTGCGAGATGGCCGGTTGCGTGAAGCCCAGCGCGTTGGCGGCGCTCGTGAAGCTTCCCTCGTCGGCAATCGCCTTCATGACCCGCAGGCCGGCAGCATCGATCATGCCCTGATCATAACCGATGATTATGGAAAGAGTGAGAATCTGTGGGCCACGTCGCTGAAAGGGAGCAGGCGGGTCAGGCCCGCACCGACTCGAGGACGCTGACGTAGTTGGCCACGGCGAGCCCGCCCATGTTGTGGACCGCGGCCCTCCTCGCGCCCGCGACCTGCATCTCGCCGGCCGTGCCCGAGAGCTGCATCGCGGCGAGCACGTGCTGGGACACCCCGGTCGCACCGACGGGATGCCCCTTCGACTTGAGCCCGCCCGAGAGGTTGACGGGCATGCGGCCACCGCGCGCCACCGTCCCCTCCTCGAGGAGGCGGGCGCCCTCGCCCGGGGCTGCGAGGCCGATGGCCTCGTAGAGGACGAGCTCGGCGATCGTGAAGCAGTCGTGCAGCTCGACGAGGTCGAGGTCGTCGGGCGACGTGGCGCCGGCCATGCCCATGGCGCGCTGCCACGCGGCGACGGTCCCGGCGAACGCGAGCGGGTCGCGCTTCGAGGAGGGCAGGAAGTCGTTGGCGTGGCCGAAGCCGGCGAGGCGCACCGGGTCGACGCGTCCGCTGGTCGGTGCGGTCGACAGCACGAGCGCCGCCGCGCCGTCGGAGACCGGCGAGCAGTCGGTGCGGCGCAGCGGATCCGCCACGACCGGGTTGCGGTCCGACACCGTCCGGCAGAAGTCCTCGCCGAGGTCCTTGCGCAGCTGCGCGTAGGGGTTGAGGACACCGTGCCGGTGGTTCTTCGCGGCGATCGCACCGAGCGTGTCCCCGACGGGGCCGTGGCGCTTCTCGTAGTGCCGGGCCACGTCGGCGAAGAGACCCGCGAACCCCGTCGTCGACGAGGTGCCGGCCAGCTCGTAGTCGGCGCCGAGGAGGGCGGCACCGACGACGTCCGCGGGCGCCTGCGTCATCTTCTCGGCTCCGATGACGAGGACGGTGCGCGCCGTACCGGCGAGGAGCGACTTGACCCCCTGGTGGACGGCGGCCGAGCCCGACGCGCAGGCGTTCTCGACACGCGTGGCGGGCACGTTGGCGAGGTCGTCGCTGACCTGGAGCGCGAGGGACGACGCGAAGCCGAGCGGCCACATCCCGGAGTTGAAGGTCCCGAGCACGACCTCGTCGACCTGGCCCGGCTCGACCCCGGCGCACTCGAGCGCCTCCGCCGCGGCACGGACGACGAGGCTCTCCAGGGACTCGTCGTCGAGCCGGCCGAAGGGAGTGTGTCCCCATCCCGTGAGGAGGACGTCGGTGCCGAAGGCGTCTCGCAGGCTCATGCGGCTCACGCTAACGAGGACCCGGTCGCGGGTCGTGGGGCGAGGGGCCACACGAGGCGGCTCGTGATGTCGTCCCGTCACACCCGGTGTCGGGCGCTCGGGTGGTTGTCTGGCCGCCATGGTCGATGACGACGTGACGCGCTGGGTGCTGCCGCTCGCGCTCGAGGAACGAGCCGCCGAGCTCGGCGACCGCGAGCTCGTGCACGTCCTCGGGGAGGGGTCGCTGTCGTATGCCGTCGCGGCCCGTGACGCCCGAAGGGTGGCCTCGCGACTCGCGGCCGTCGGGGTGGGCCGCGGTGACGCGGTCGCGGTGCTCCTGCCCAGCGGACTCGACTTCGTCCGCGTCTGGCTGGGGCTCGGTCGCCTCGGTGCGGTCATCGTGCCGATCAACACCGCCCTCGAGGGTGCCTTCCTCTCGCACCAGCTCATCGACTACGGGGCACGTTTCGTCGTGGCCGACGACGAGCGCGCCCGCGCCGTCCGCGAAGCGCTGGGCCGGGACGCCGCACTGCGGTCCGTCGATCTCGCGAACTGGCAGGCCGAGCCGGAGTGGGACGGGCCGCTGCCGCGCGCCGCCGACACGGCGTGCGTCATGTACACGTCCGGCACGACCGGCCCCTCGAAGGGGGTCGTCATGCCCCACGCCCACTGCGTCCTCTTCGGGGTGGGCAGCATCGAGGGGCTGGGGCTGACCGACGTCGACCGCTACTACGTGACGATGCCGCTCTTCCACGCCAACGGGCTCTTCATGCAGCTCGGGGCGACGATCCTCGCCGGTGCCAGCGCGGTCCTGCGCCCACGCTTCAGCGCGAGTGCCTGGGCGCATGACGTGCGCGAGCACCGGTGCACGGTGTCCAACCTGCTCGGCTCGATGACGGAGTTCGTCATGGCCCGGCCTCGGCGCGACGACGATCGCGAGCTGGGCCTGCGTGTCGTGTGCCCCGTCCCCAACCCGCCCGCGCACGAGACGCAGTGGCGCGAACGGTTCGGCGTGCGTGAGGTCGTGTCGGCATACGGCATGACGGAGGTCAACATCCCCCTCTACGGCCGGCTGGGGCAGTCACGTCCGGGCAGCGCAGGGCTGGTGCTCGACCGGTGGTTCGAGGTCGAGGTCCGCGATCCCCGGACCGACGTGGCGCTGCCGCGCGGGACGGTCGGGGAGATCATGGTCCGTCCGCGGGTGCCCTTCGGCTTCATGGCCGGCTACCGGGGTCTGCCCGAGGCGACGCTCGAGGCCTGGCGCAGCTTCTGGTTCCACACGGGCGACTCGGGCGTCATGGACGAGGACGGGTGGGTGACGTTCGTCGACCGCACCAAGGACTGCATCCGACGGCGCGGCGAGAACATCTCCTCGTTCGAGGTCGAGGCGGCCGTCGCGTCGATGGACGACGTCGCCGAGGTCGCCGCCTACGCGGTGCCGTCGCGGCCGGTCGGCACCGAGGACGAGGTCATGCTCGCGATCGTCCCGGCGCCGGGGGTCGCGATCGACTGCGCCGAGCTCGTGCAACGGCTCGACGCCGTGCTGCCGCGCTTCGCCCGGCCTCGCTACGTCGACCTCGTCGAGGAGCTGCCGCGGACTCCCACGGCCAAGGTGCGCAAGGCCGAGCTGCGACGTCGCGCGGTCACGTCGACGACGTGGGACCGGGAGGCCGCGTCGTCCGACGTAGGCTGACCGGGTGCAGCAGCCGGACCGCATACCCCCGCAGACGACGGCCGCGGCGGTCACCACGGCGACCACCCGGCTGTCCACGTCGCGCACCCTTCCGCTCCAGACGCACGACCTCGGCAGCTTCGACGACCTCGTCGACCTCGTCAGCGGCGGAGGGGTCGTCGTGCTCTCCGGCGCGGGGCTCTCGACCGACTCGGGCATCCCCGACTACCGCGGACCCGACGGGACACGTCGCGTCGAGCCGATGACGTACGGCGAGTTCGCCGGGTCGAGCGACGCCCGCCGGCGCTACTGGGCCCGCAGCTACATCGGCTGGCAACGGTTCAACGCCGCCGCTCCCAACGAGGGCCACCGCGTCGTCACCGACCTCCAGCGCGCGGGCTACGTCGGGCCGATCATCACCCAGAACGTCGACGGCCTGCACCAGGCGTCGGGCGCCACCGACGTCATCGAGCTGCACGGGTCGCTCGAGCGCGCGGTCTGCCTCACATGCGGTGAGTACACCTCCCGAATCGGCTTGCACGAGAGGATGACCGAGGCCAACCCCGGTTTCATGGACCGCTTCGCCGAGGCGGCGCACGCGGTGGGCTCGCAGTGGGGGGAGCAGGTGCGTCCCGACGGAGACATCGTGCTCGCCGACGCGCTCGTCGAGTCCTTCCACGCCCCGCGCTGCCTCGTCTGCGGCCACGACACCGTCAAGCCCGACGTCGTCTTCTTCGGCGAGTCGGTGCCCAAGGCGGTGGTGGAGCACTGCTTCTCGCTCGTCGAGGGTGCCGGCGCCGTCCTCGTCCTCGGGTCGTCGCTGTCGGTCATGAGCGGCTACCGCTTCGTCCGTCGCGCGCACCAGCGCGATGTGCCCGTCGCGATCGTCACCCGCTCGGCGACGCGCGGCGACGCCGAGGCCACCCTGCGCCTCCACGCGCCTCTCGGCACGACCCTGACGGAGCTGCGTGATGCTCTCGGGCACTGAGCTGCCTTGGTATGCCGCCCTCCCGGAGTCCGGGCCCGGGCCGTCCGTCCGCTGGACCTCGGCCGCGTTCGAGGGCGAGCTGCGCGACTGGGTCGGTGGGGTCCTGGGCGGTCTCGGCGCCGACCTCGTGTCGCTCGAGGCGGTGCACCAGCGTCCGTGGTCGACGGTGTGGCGCGCAGCCGCGTCGGACGGCGCCACCTACTGGGCCAAGCAGAACTGCGACCACCAGTCGTTCGAGGCGGCGCTGCTCGTCGTGCTCGACCGGCTCTCGCCCCGCCGGGTCGTCCCGGTCGTCGCGGTCGACCTCGAGCGGGGTCTGCACCTCGTCCCCGACCAGGGTCCCGTCCTCGCCGAGACGGTCGACGACGACGACGTCGATGCCTGGTGCCGAGTCGCCGCAGAGGCGATGCGCCTCCAACGTGACCTCGTCGGCCACGGGTCAGACCTCGTCGCTGCGGGCGTCACGAGCTTGTGCCCGGCCGAGGCGGCGGCGTACGTCGAGGCGCGGGTCGCGTCCCTGACGGGGCTGCCCACGGACGACCCGCGCCGCATGTCCGGCGACGTCGCGCACCGGTTGCGCGCCCTGCTCCCCGCGGTCACGGCGTGGGCCGAGGACGTCCAGGCCCTCGGCCTGCCCGAGAGCCTCGTGCACAACGACCTCCACGCCAGCAACGTCTTCGCGACGGCGGACGGGATGCGCTTCTTCGACTTCGGCGACGCCCTGCTCGCGCACCCGCTCTCGGCGCTCTTCGTCCCGCTCAACGTGCTGCTCCACCGCTTCGAGACGACCCCCGACGATCCCCGGCTGCGGCGGGTGGGGGACGCCGCGCTCGAGGTCTGGGGCGACGTCGTCCCGGCCGGTGAGCTGCGGGCGGCGCTGCCGTCCGCGCTGCGGCTCGGTCGGCTCGGCCGGGCCGAGTCGTGGCTACGGGTCACCGCGACGCTGACGCCGGCCGAGGCCGTCGAGCACGGCGATGCAGGCACCTGGTGGCTCGGTGCCCTGGGCGACGAACCGCCTTTGTCCTGAGGGCTACTCGGCCACCGACCGAGCCGACCGCGCCTCGGTGCCGTCGGCCTCGCGCAGGTCCCAGAGCTCCTTGGTCTGCACGCCCCAGTACGCCGCGAAGAGCACGATGATGATGACCTCGGCGATGAGGACGAGGTGGTCGAAGCCGCTCACCGTCAGGGCCGTCAGCACCGTCACCCCGAGGGCGACGGCCAGGGCGACCGCGATGGCGATGTAGATGCGCTTGTAGGCGGTCCCGCTCGCCCCCGCGGCCCCGGCTGCGCCCCGGTGCCGCTCCTCGGCCCTCAGCGCGCTGAGGACCATGACCGCGATGACCCCGGCCACCATGGTGCCCGCGGCGATGCCGTGGCTCAGCGCGATGAAGCGGTCGCGCAGCACGAGGAAGAGGGTCAGCTCACCGAGCAGGACCGCACCGCACACGACGGAGACGACCACCGAGCGCACCGTGGGCCGCTCGGACGGGTCGCGCGTCATCGCGCCCCGCTTGAGCCAGGCGGCCACGAGGGCCGCGAGCACCGCCACGACGACGAGCGACCAGATGTTGTTGCGCACGGCCGCCGCGATCTCGGTCGGGGTCTGGGTGTACGCGTTCGGCCCGCACCGTCCGTCCGGCACCGTCGGCACCATGGCGACGACGAACGCCATGAAGCCCGAGAAGTTGAGCAGCACGTCCTCCTCGGGCGAATGGCCCTTGTAGGCGATGAGGCTGGCCCCGAGCGCGCAGAGCGAGCCGACGAAGACGGTCCGCGCCGGCGTGTAGTAGTACGCGCTGATCGAGCCGAGCCAGCACGAGTGGTCGGTCTCCCACCACCACTGGTAGCCGACCGAGAGCAGCAGCAAGAGCAGCAGCGCGATCATCGCGCCGCGCAGGTAGCGGTAGGTGAGGACGACGTCGCGGGTGCGGCCAGGTGCCATGGCGGTCTCCTTCGCAGGGCTCACGGCTCAGAGTCTGTCGCCGCCTCACCCGATACGCTTCCCGGGACGCGACGATGCCGTCGGCGCGGAGGGCGCCGACGGCATCCGTCGTCGGTGGGGGAGCGGGCGCTGTCAGAGCCGGCGCAGGACCGCCGTCACCTTGCCGAGGATCGTCGCGTGGTCGCCGTCGATGGGCGAGAAGTCGGGGTTGTGCGGCATGAGCCACACGTGCCCGTCGGTGCGCTTGAACGTCTTGACCGTGGCCTCGTTGTCGAGCATCGCGGCCACGACGTCGCCGTTCTCGGCGTGCTGCTGCTGGCGCACGACGACCCAGTCACCGTCGCAGATCGCGGCCTCGACCATCGAGTCGCCGTTGACCTTGAGGAGGAAGAGGTCGCCCTCGCCGACGAGCTGCTTGGGCAGCGGGAAGACGTCCTCGACGACCTCCTCGGCCGTGATCGGCACACCGGCCGCGATCTGGCCGAGCACCGGCACGTACGACGCCTCGGGGCGGGCATCGCCCGAGTCGGTCTCCGTGTCGTAGTGGTCGCCGCGCGGACGCGGCGCGGTGGCGTCGCCCCCGCGGTAGCCGAGCTCCTCGGCCTTCGCGTCGGGCGAGACGACCTCGAGGGCCCGCGGCCGGTTCGGGTCGCGGCGCAGGTAGCCCTTGGCGACGAGGGCGTTGAGCTGGTGCGAGACGCTCGAGGGGCTGGCGAGGCCGACGGCGTCGCCGATCTCGCGCATGCTCGGCGGGTAGCCGCGCCGGTCGACGGAGTTGCGGATGACCTCGAGCACCCGCCGCTGGCGGACGGTGAGACCGTCGCCGGTCTCGCGATCGGGAAGCTCGGTCACGCCCATGGTGTCCCCTTCGTCGGCTCGTCAGACCGCGTCGTGACGCTGGGTGTGGGGCCAGTGTCAGTGGTGGCTGGTGAGGTCTGTGGTGTGAGGAAAGACTACGCAGTTCGAACACAGTTGCCAAACACCTGTTCGATGCGTGTCTCGACTTCGTCGAACATACGTGCTACAACTCGTACAGACGTTCTATCGAACATGTGTTCGCCAGTTCAGGAGCAAGGGGAGGTCACCATGAGCGCCATCGTCCTCGAGGCCGTTCGTCAGCCGCACACCGAGGAGCCCGCGCGGTCGCAGTCGACCGGCCGGCCTCGCCTCGTCCTCGTCCCCACCGGGCCCGAGGCCGCGCGTGCGGCCCGTGCCGCGAGGCCGCCGATGCGCCTGACGCGATTCGGCCGCCTCGTCGTCACGCTCCTCGTCGCGGGCGTCGTCTCCGTCCTCGGGGTCGGCCTGGCGGGCCAGCTCGCGTCGGCCACGGGCGAGCCACGCACGATCACGGTCCAGTCCGGCCAGACCCTGTCGGGCATCGCCGCCCGCGAGCTGCCCGAGCTGACCACGGCCGAGGGCGTCGTCGAGCTCCAGATCGCCAACGCCCTCAGCACCACAGCGATCCACAGCGGCCAGCAGCTCGTCGTCCCGGGTCGCTGACCCGTCCAGCCCGTCCAGCCCGTCCAGAGCCCGTCCCGTGTCGTCTGCCGTGTGCTCGGCTGCGCCGGTCCCGGCCCTCCTGATCCGCCGCGTTGGCTCCACCTTCAGCGGCTGGCGGTAGCGGCGCTTCGACCCCGCCGTTCCTGCCCCGGACGCCGCACCCCTGACCGGGGGTGCGGCGTCCTGCTGTCCCGACCCCTGGTCGTGGCGCCGTCCTTGTGGCGCAAGGTCGCCCGCGCGACCGGGCTCGACCGCGGTCCTGTGGATGACGGGCTCCCGCCGTCCCGGGCCCGGCCTAGCGTTGCTGCCTCGGGAAGGGAGCAGGGGATGCGCTACGACGTGGACACCGACGCGCTGCGCGACGACGCCACCTCGATCGGTGAGGTGCTGGCGCGGGTGCAACGGCTGGAGATCGCCGCCGAGCTGCGGCCGTTGGGCGCGGCGGTGCCCGGGGGCCGTGTCGCCTCGGGCCTCGGTCAGGTGGCGGCGGCCTGGGAGGCGCGGCTGGCCGGGATGCGCTGGGAGCTGCGCGAGCTGGGTCGCTGCCTCGCCGCCGCGGCCGACACCTATGACGCGGTCGAGCAGGCGGCGCGTCTGGCCGTGCGGTCGCCCGGTGGCGCCCGATGAGCGCGGGGAGCCCGGGGAGCCTGGGCGGGACCGGTTCGAACGCGTCGCTGATCATGACGGTCGGTGACCTGCGCGCCTGCCGGCCGCAGTCCCTGGTCGAGCTGAGTCGGCGTCTCGAGGAGCGCCGGTGCCGGGTGCTCGGTCTGGCCGAGCTCGTGCTCTGGCGTCGCTCGGCTGCTGCCCGGTGGTCCGGTGCCGCCTCGTCGGCAGCAGTCGACCGCTACGGTCTCGTCGTCGCCGGGCTCGGGAGGCTCGCGGGGAGCATCGCCGCGACGGGTCACGCCGTCGGACACGCCGCGTCACGCCTCCAGTCCGCGCTCGACCTCGTCGGTCGCGCCGACCGGCGGGCCGCCGACGAGGGTGCCTGGGTCGACGGTGAGGGTCGCCTCTTCCTGCCGGTGCGCGCCTCGCTCGGAGACCCTGCGGGCGAGGCGCACCGGGCCCGGCTCGACGAGCTGCTGAGGGTGGAGGTGCACGCCTGCCTGTCGCAGGCCCGACGATCGGCGTTCGAGACCGACGACGAGCTGTGGCGGGCACTGCTGACCGCGGCTCGTGGCTCTACCGCGCCGCCGGGGACCGCTGCCCATGTGGTCCCGGCGTCGCTGCCACCCCCACCGGCGGCGCAGTCGGCGGCCGGTGGACCCGGCGGCCAGGTGTTCGCCTCCGCCGCCTGGTGGCGGTCCCTGACCGACGAGGAGCGGCGCCGCGTCGTCCGCGATCGTCCGGAGTGGGTGGGTCCCCGCGACGGGGTGCCCGCCGCCGCTCGCCACGAGGCCAACCTCACCCTGCTGGCCCGAGCGGAGCAGGCCGCCCGGGCCCGTGCTCGTGAGGCGCAGGCTGGGGCGTCCGTGAGCAATGCCGCCGAGCGCACCCGCTCGGCCGAGCACGTCGCGGCCCTGCAGGCGGTGCGCGACGTGCTGTCACGGCGCGACGGCGGACAGCGGCGCCTGCTCCTCGTCGACGCGACCGGGCCCGACGTCAAGGCGGTCGTCGCGGTCGGCGACGTCGACCGGGCCGAGCACGTCGTCACCTTCGTCGGTGGGCTCTCGACCATGGTCGGCGCCGACCTGCGTCGTTACGACGAGACCTTCGTGCGGATGCGCTCGGAGGCCCGCGAGGTGGCGCGCGGCGAGGACGTCGCGGTCGTGACGTGGATGGGCTACGACGCGCCGCAGGTCCACGAGATCGTCACCTCCGTCGACCGGAACGTCCTCAGCGCCAAGCTCGCCCGCGACAACGCCGGTGCCTTGTCCGACTTCGTCACCGGCGTCGAGGCGGCTCGGGAACGACCGGCCCACCAGACGGTCTGGGCCCACTCCTACGGCGGGACCCTGGCCGGCTACGCCGCGCTGCGCACGAGCGCTGTCGACGACGTCGCGGTCTTCGGTGTGCCGGGTCTGCCGTTCAGCGACGTCGCCCGCACGGCTCTCAAGCCCGGGTCCCTCAACGTCCTCGGCGCGGTGGGAGACGACGTCTTCAGCTACGGCTGGCTGGTGCACGGCACGTCGGCGGCTGACGTCTCCGGCGCGACCCGGCTCTCGACCTTCGCCCTGAAGCTGTCCGGGACGGGGTGCAACCACTGGCTCCACTCGCGATCCGACTTCGTCGACACGGGCCGCACCTCGGGAGGCCACTCCGACTACCTCCGGGCCGGCACCGACAGTGCGCGCAACCTCGTCGCCGTCGCGGCGGGTCGTCCCGACCTGCGGGTGCTCCAGGGCGCCGACGAACGAGCGTGCACGACGACCGGCCCGAGTCTGGGGACCGACCCGATGCGCTGGCCGAGGCTCCTCCCGTGAGGACCGTCGCCGACGGCCCGACCCGCGACCTCGAGGCGCTGGCTGTCGCGGTCCGCCGAGACCGCCTCGTCCTCTGGGCGTGCGGGTGGCTCGTCGCGCTCCAGGCGCTGCCCTACGTCGCGGTGGGCTGGGTCATCGACGGCGGGACCGCTGCCGGAGACGGCGCCCTGTACGCGCTCTCGCCCCGCGCACTGCTGGGCGTCGTCGGCTTCGGGGTCGTCCTCGCCGTCGCACTGTCCCGGCCGGGGTTGCGGCCACGGGTCGGCCCTAGAGCTGCCGCCGGCGGCGGCGCAGAGGGTCCGCTCCTGGCGTCGCGCGGGTCGGGGACGGCCCGGACGACGAGGTCGGTGCTGCCGCGACTGCGGTGGGCGGCTCTCGCGTCCATCGGTGGGGCCGCGGCCCACGCGGGGGCCGTACTGCTCGACGACGCCGCACGCTCGGGGGCGTTCGCCGTCGGCGACGCCCTCGACGACGGATCCGCGGTCTGGGCCTACGTCGCCACGGTCCTGCACGTGCTCCTCATGGACGTGCGGGCCCCCTTGGCCGTCGTGGTCGCGCTCGTCGTGCTCACCCGGGCGCGCCGTCCGGTCAGTCCGCGCGGGTGCCGTCCGGCTGGTCCTGACCGTCCTGGCCCGGCAGCTCCGCCGGGAGCTCGAACCACACGTCGGTCCCAGGGCCGTCCACCGAGCTGATCCCGATCGACCCGCCGTGGGCCTCGATGATGCGCTTGACCGTGGCCAGGCCGATGCCGCTGCCGTCGACGGAGGTCTCGACCCGGTTGAAGAGACCGAAGACGCGGTCACGGTCGGCGGCCGAGATGCCGATCCCGTGGTCACGCACCGAGACACGCCATGAACCGTCGACCCGCGTCGACGAGATCTCGACGAGGGGAGCGACACCGGGCCGGGCGTACTTCACGGCGTTGGACACGAGGTTGAGCAGCACCGAGTAGAGCTGCTGCCCGTCCGCGGGCAGCGTCGGGAGGGCGCCGGCCGTGACGGTGGCCGACCGGGCGCTGAGCGTCGGGGCGAGGTCCTCGAGCACCGAGGAGAGGACGCCGTCGAGATCGGTGTCGCTGCGGTGCAGCTCGGCCCCGACCCTGGCGTGGGCAAGGATCTGCTCGATCATGCCGGCCATGCGTGTCGCGGAACGGAAGGCCGTGGCGACGAGACGCTCGGACCACTCGTCCGCAGCCACCGCCGGCTGCTGGCCCAGCATCTCGGTGCTCGCCATGATCGCGGTGAGCGGGGTGCGCAGGTCGTGGCTCACCTGTCCGGCAAAGACCGAGAGGGCCTCGTTGGAGCGGTGGAGCTCGTCCCTCGTCTCGGTGAGGGTGGCGAGCGAGTCCTCGAGCTCCCGGGTGCGCAGGCGCAGCTCGAGGACGTCGACGACGCGCTCGGCGATGGCGACGAGTGCCTCTTCCTGGGACTCGTCGAGCTCACGGGGCTGGGAGTCGAAGACGCAGAGGCGACCGATGATGACGCCGTCCGGTGTGGTCAGTGGTGCTGACGCGTAGAAGCGGACGGTGCCGAGGATGCCTGTCACGAAAGGGTTCTCGCGGAACCTGGCGTCGAGGCTGGCGTCCGGGACGACGACCCGGTCGGTGTGCTCGAGCACGGCGGCGCACATCGAGTCCTCGCGGGCACAGATCGAGGCGGCGAAGCCGGTGGTGGCGATCTGCTGCTGGTGCGTCGCGGTGATGAGGTTGATCGCCGCCCGGGGGACGGCGCACACCTGTGCCGCGATGTCGACCAGGGCCTGCAGCTCGCGCTCGGGCGCGTTGCCGAGCACGTCGTAGCCCGCCAACGCGTCCTCGCGTCGCTGGGCGGGGTCGAGGACGTCTGGTGATGATGTCCGGTTTGTCACGATAGGCAGACTCTGTCATGGAGGCGCTCGAGGGCAAGAACCCACCCCGCCATGTCTCGTCGTCGGCGACGCCCACCCAGTTATACAAGAAGTCTTGTGCACGGTGGCCGCGGCCCCTGAGGGTGGGTCGCATGCCACGTCGCACCGCCTCCGAACGCCACACCGCCACTCGTCCGTCTGACGGCGACGAGCTCGGCAGCGAGAGGGGCAACGCCCTGCTCGACGTGCTCACGGCCTTCCACCACCCGACGCGCCGATGGCTGTGCGAGCTGCTGGCCGTCGAGGGCCCGGCGACCGTCGGGCGGCTGGCACAGCGCACGGGCCTCGCGGCCGGTTCGGTGAGCCACCACCTCGGGACGCTGCACCGCTACGGCTTCGTCGAACCGGCGCCGGAGCTGGCCCGGGACACCCGGGAGAGCTGGTGGCGCAGTCGTCCTCGGCAGCTCTCGTGGGACGCCACGGACTACGGCGAGGGGACCGTGGCGCGACGGATCGCCGGGGCGGCGGAGGCCGAGAACTTCCGCCACCACGTGCGGGCGGTCCAGCGGTGGCTGGCCGAGGGCGAGTCCGCCCCGCCCGACGTGCGGCACGCGTCGGTCGCGTCCGACACGCTCGTCACCGCCACGGTCGACCAGATGGGCGAGCTGAGTCGCCGGCTCACCGACCTCGTCGTCGAGTGGAGCGAGGAGTGCCGTGCCGACGCGCAGGCGCGCCCGGACGCCGAGCGCCTCCCGGTCCGCGTCGCAGCGCGCGTCTTCCCGAGCGGGCCGGTGAAGCCGTGAGCGACCGCGCCGACGTCACGACGACCCGCACCGCGCGCGCGGCCCCGGACCCGCAGCCCGCCGAGCCGACCCTCCTCGGCGCCGCACCCCCGCCCGTCACCCGCGACCGGATGGTGCAGACCTGGGTGGGCTCGATGGCGCTCTCGTGGTTCGGCGACGCCGTGTGGACGGTGGCGCTGGCCTGGACCGCAGTACACACGCTGTCCCCGGCGATGGCCGGCGTCGTCCTCGGGGCCGAGACGCTGCCGCAGGCCGTCTTCGTCCTCCTCGGCGGGGTCATCGCCGACCGGTGGGACACCCGTCGCATCCTCGTGACGGGCCGGCTCGCCCAGGCGGTGGTGCTGCTCGGCGGCGCAGCCGCGTGGGCCGCCGGAGTCAGGGGCGCACCGCTCCTCGTCACGATGGGTGTCCTGCTCGGCACCGCCACGGGGCTCACCCTGCCGGCGGGGGCCACGCTCGCCCGCCAGCTCGTGCGGCCCGCCGACCTCGCGACCGTGAGTGGCTGGAACCAGATCGGGGGACGCGTCGCGCGCCTGCTGGGCGCCCCGGCCGGGGGCGTGGCCGTGGCCGCGTTCGGCCCCGCCGGGGCCATGCTCGCGAATGCCGTCACCTTCCTCGCGGTCGCCGCCGTCCTCGCGGTCGTGGTGCGTCCGCGCTACCGGATGCCTCGGGTGCCCCTCACGTCGTGGACGGCCAGCCTGAGGGACGGGGCGGCATACCTGCGTCGGGACGAGTCGGCCCGGCTGCTCGTGCTCGGGCTCGCGGCCCTCAACGTCTTCGTGTCGCCGGTCATCGCCCTCGGGATCGCCCTGCGGGTCAGCGGCTCGGGATGGGGCCCGGCCTGGCTCGGCGCCGCCGAGGCGGCGTTCGCGGTCGGCGCGATCTCGGGGAGCGTCCTCGGGATCCGGTGGCGCGTGGCCCGCCCGGCCCGCGCCGGCTTCGCCGTCCTCGTCGGGCAGGGCGTGTGCATCGCGGGGACCGGCGTCGGCTCGCGCGCCGTCCTGCTGGTGTCGATGCTCCTCGTCGGCGTCGCGGCCGGCGCGGCGTCGGTCTGGCTGTCCGGCACCTACCAGCGCACCATCGCGCCGAGCCACCTCGGACGCGTCTCGTCGGTCTCGAGCCTCGGCGACATGGCGCTGGTGCCGCTCGCGATCCCGGCCTTCGGTGCGCTCGCGGCCGCCACCTCCGTCCTCACGGCCGCCGGTGTCTACGGTGCCGCGATGTCGGTGCTCTGCCTGTGGTTCGCGACGCGGCCGGGCATCGCGCGGCTCCGCTGACCGACCCCCTGAGCCGCCACGGATCTTCGTCGAATGCGGACCCCACGCGTGCCCCGGAGGGCTACCGTCGAAGGGCTGGCCCGTGTGGCGGGCCCGGGTGTGGGAGGCAAGCATGAGCCTGAAGGACTCTCTGTGCGCGGTCGAGCTCTTCTGCGAGCTGCCGGACGACCTCGTCGAGGAGGTGATCGCCCGCGGCTCCACCGTCAAGGTCAGCCCCGGTGTGCCGATGGTCAAGCAGGGCGACCGCGACGCCGGCATGGTGATGCTGCTCGACGGCTCGGCCGACGTCGACGTCGACGGTCGTGCCGTTGGCTCGCTGGCGAAGGGCGACTACTTCGGGGAGATGTCCCTCATCGACGGGTCGGGGCGCACGGCCACCGTCACGAGCGGGCCCGAGGGCCTCACCGCCTTCCGGCTGTCGCCGGCCGCGTTCACCGACCTCATCGACCAGCACCCGCACACCGCCGTGCTGCTCCTCAAGGGCCTCGTGTCCCGCGTTCGCCAGCTCGAGGCACAGGTCGGCGAGGACGCAGCCCGCTGACGCGCCCGCGGCGCGGGTCGCGCCCGCGCCCGGTCCGCCGGGCCGCGTGGGACTCCCGGGCGCGCAGGGGTCGCTGACCGCGATCGCGGCGGGACGGCATACGCTCGTGGACCCGCAGATGGGGGAGTGGAGGGCATGGTCCACCCCTAGATGTTGGGGGTCGACGTCTCGCGACGCGCCGGGACGGCTGGGACTGGAGTGACGTTTGTGCAGGTCAGGGGCGCGACGCGCCGGACCGCGCTGACGTGCTTGCGATCGGGGTCACACCATGCCTACAGTTACCCCTACATCTAGTAGTTACACAGATGTAAGACATCCACATGTAGTCCCCAGGCAAACGGGGGTTACGCACAGGTCATCCCCACGTCATCCCCAGATCCGTCCCCAAGGCCCGACCGGTCCCACGAACACCGGGCGGGGTGCGGGACGGGCTGGAGGCGGCATACGGGAGGGCCTGGAACCGTTGAACGACTGGGTCTCGGGGAAGGGAAGGTGACCAGACGTGCACTGTCCGTTCTGTCGCCACACCGACTCGCGGGTCATCGACTCGCGCACGACCGACGACGGCGCCTGCATCAGGCGTCGGCGCCAGTGCCCCGAGTGCAACCGCCGCTTCACGACGCTCGAGACCTCGAGCCTCAACGTGATCAAGCGGTCGGGGGCCTCCGAGCCGTTCAGTCGGGCCAAGGTCCTCTCCGGCGTGCGCAAGTCATGCCAGGGGCGGCCCGTCAGCGAGGACGACCTGGCCCTTCTCGCCCAGAAGGTCGAGGAGACGATCCGGTCGCAGGGAAACGCCGAGATCGAGGCGCACGAGGTCGGCATGGCCGTCCTCGAACCGCTCCGCGAGCTCGACGAGGTCGCGTACCTCAGGTTCGCCAGCGTCTACCAGGCGTGGGAGAGCCTCGAGGACTTCGAGGGAGCCATCGCGCTCCTCCGAGCCGAGCACGACGCGCTGGGGGAGGAGCCCACCGCTCCGTCCCGGCTCGACGTCCAGCGGTAACCACCCTCCACAGCACGTCCGGGGCCCCGCACTGTCGGTGCCCCACGCAACACTTAAACCAGCAGCAGATTCGGTCAGGGAGGCCGCACGACATGACGGAGATCGGTAACCGCAGCTCACGCTCGAAGGCAGGCGCCAAGGGCGTCAAGATCGAGCGCATCTACACCACGCCCGGCGTGCACCCGTACGACGAGGTCACGTGGGAGAAGCGCGACGTCGTCCAGCAGAACTGGAAGACGGGCGAGACGATCTTCGAGCAGCGCGGGGTCGAGTTCCCCGACTTCTGGTCGGTCAACGCCAGCACCATCGTCACCACCAAGTACTTCCGCGGCGCCGTCGGCACGGCTGCCCGCGAGGTCTCGCTCAAGCAGCTCATCGACCGCGTCGTGCTGACCTACGTCGCCGCCGGCAAGAGCAACGGCTACTTCGCCGCGCCCGACGACGCCGAGATCTTCGAGCACGAGCTGACCCACGCCCTGCTGCACCAGGTCTTCTCGTTCAACTCGCCCGTGTGGTTCAACGTCGGCACCAAGAGCCCCCAGCAGGTCTCCGCCTGCTTCATCCTCGCCGTCGACGACTCGATGGACTCGATCCTCAACTGGTACAAGGAGGAGGGGAAGATCTTCCAGGGCGGCTCCGGCGCCGGCCTCAACCTCTCCCGCATCCGCTCCTCCAAGGAGCTGCTCTCCTCCGGTGGCACGGCCTCGGGTCCGGTGTCCTTCATGCGCGGCGCCGACGCGTCCGCCGGCACCATCAAGTCGGGCGGCGCCACGCGTCGTGCAGCCAAGATGGTCGTGCTCGACGTCGACCACCCCGACATCGAGGAGTTCGTCGAGACGAAGGCGCGCGAGGAGGACAAGATCCGCGCCCTGCGTGACGCCGGCTTCGACATGGACCTCGGCGGCAAGGACATCGTCTCCGTCCAGTACCAGAACGCCAACAACTCGGTCCGCGTCAACGACGAGTTCATGAAGGCCGTCGAGGACGGCACGGAGTTCGGGCTGCGCTCGCGCGGCGACGGCTCGGTCATCGACACCGTCGACGCCCGCGAGCTCTTCGGCAAGATCGCCAAGGCCGCATGGGAGTGCGCCGACCCGGGCATCCAGTACGACGACACGATCAACGCGTGGCACACCAACCCCGAGACGGGCCGCATCACCGCGTCCAACCCGTGCTCGGAGTACATGTCGCTCGACAACTCCTCGTGCAACCTCGCCTCGCTCAACCTGCTGAAGTTCCTGCGCGACGACGACACGTTCGACGCCGTCACCTTCCAGAAGGTCGTCGAGCTCGTCATCACGGCGATGGACATCTCGATCTGCTTCGCGGACTTCCCGACCGAGCCGATCGGCGAGACCACGCGCAACTACCGCCAGCTCGGCATCGGCTACGCCAACCTCGGTGCGCTCCTCATGGCGACCGGCCACGGCTACGACTCCGAGGGTGGCCGCGCGCTCGCAGCCTCGATCACGTCGCTGCTCACGGGTGCCGCCTACAAGCGCTCCGCCGAGATGGCCTCGGTCGTCGGCGCCTACGCCGGCTACGCCCGCAACGCGGACGCCCACAAGCGGGTCATGCGCAAGCACCAGGCCGCCAACGACAACATCAAGACGCTCGACGCGATGGACTCCGACGTCCACAAGCTCGCGACGAAGGCGTGGGACGACGTCGTCAAGCTCGGTGAGAAGCACGGCTACCGCAACGCCCAGGCGTCGGTGCTGGCCCCGACCGGCACCATCGGCTTCATGATGGACTGCGACACGACCGGCATCGAGCCGGACTTCTCGCTCGTGAAGTTCAAGAAGCTCGTCGGTGGCGGCTCGATGCAGATCGTCAACCTGACGATCCCGCGCGCGCTGCGCAAGATGGGCTACACCGGCGAGACCGTCGAGGCGATCGTCGAGTACATCGCCGACAAGGGCCACGTCATCGACGCCCCCGGGCTCAAGCCCGAGCACTACGAGGTCTTCGACACCGCGATGGGTGCGCGCTCGATCTCGGCCATGGGCCACGTGCGCATGATGGCCGCGACGCAGCCGTTCCTCTCCGGTGCCATCTCCAAGACGGTCAACCTGCCCGAGACGGCCACGGTCGAGGAGATCCAGGACGTCTACATGCAGGGCTGGAAGCTCGGCATCAAGGCGCTCGCCATCTACCGCGACAACTGCAAGGTCGGTCAGCCGCTGTCCGACGGTGGCTCGACGGCCAAGGACAACAAGGCCGCTGCTGACGCTGCTGCTGCCGAGGTTAAGGTCGAGAAGGTCATCGAGTACCGCCCGGTCCGTCGCCGCCTGCCCAAGCGCCGCACCTCGCAGACGACGTCGTTCGCCGTCGGTGGGGCTGAGGGCTACCTCACGGCCGGCACCTACGACGACCAGCAGCTCGGCGAGATCTTCCTCAAGTTCGGCAAGCAGGGCTCGACCCTGGCCGGCGTGATGGACGCCTTCTCGATCGCGGTGTCGATCGGCCTGCAGTACGGCGTGCCGCTCGAGACGTTCGTGGAGAAGTTCACGAACCTCCGCTTCGAGCCGGCCGGCCTGACGGACGACCCGGACGTGCGCATGGCGCAGTCGATCATGGACTACGTCTTCCGCCGCCTCGCGCTCGACTACCTCGACTTCGACACGCGCTCCTTCATGGGCATCCACACGGCGTCGGAGCGGGCCCGCCAGGTCGAGACCGGCTCCTACGAGGCCACCGAGTCCGACGAGTCCGACGAGGACCTCGAGGACGAGCTCGAGTCGCTCCAGCAGTCGGCGCCGGTCTCGAAGAAGGCCGAGCACAAGGCCGAGGAGGTCCAGGCCGAGTCCCCGGCCGCGGCCGCCGAGGTCAAGTCGGGTGCCGGCGCGGCCTCGGCCCGCGAGATCTCGAACGACGTGCACAGCTCGGCCGAGCTGCTCGAGAAGTTCGGTGGCATCACCGCCGACGCGCCGATCTGCATGACCTGCGGCACGAAGATGCGTCCCGCCGGCTCCTGCTACGTCTGCGAGGGCTGCGGAAGCACCAGCGGCTGCAGCTGACCACGCCGTAGAACCACCACGAAGAGGGTGACCCGTCCGGGTCACCCTCTTCGTGCATCCATGGCGTGTACAAGCGCCGGCGGCCGGCCGTCATGGTCACTCCGGGGGCGCGATGAAGCCGTGGTCGCGTCCGTCGACGTCCGTCCAGGAGCCGACGACCACGCCGGCGTCGTTGAGGTCACCGACCTCGGTGTAGGTGCTGCCGGGGTAGAAGACCTCGGTGGCCGAGGCAAAGGTGCTGTCACCGGCCGGCAGCAGCCAGGCGACGTCGCTCATCCCGCACCCGTTGACGGTGAGTCCTGCGACGGTGCCGCTGGCGTTGACCGCGGACGGCGTCGTCGACCAGCACCAGTTGGCCGGGAACCCGGGGTCGACGAAGGTCGAGAAGCTGCCCCCGCTCGGGTCCATCCTGAAGCCCGGAGTGACTCCCACAGGGTCGGGCTCACCAGCGAAGGGGGCGAGGTAGAGGTACGAGCCGACCACGACATCGCTGTTGCTGACGTCGAACAGCCGTGTCCCGGTGCGCGGGTTGTCTTGGGTCCCGACGTCTGGTGGGTCGTAGGTCGTGAAGCTGCCTTCGGTCCAGGTGAAGCCGTGCGCGACCGTCTTGTCGCACGCGGTGTCCCCGCAGACAGCGCCGTTGGGTGTCGTCGTGAAGTAGTAGCCGACGACGAGACCGGCGTTGTTGATGCCCTCGGGCACCGTTCCCCAGACGTCGCGCTTCCTCGTGCTCTGCGCCGCCACGTCATCCAGGGGGGTGAAGGCGCCGGCAGCCGTCTGGACGAAGCCGTGCTCGATGGGGCTCCCCGCGTTCCAGTAGACGCCTGTGACGGTCCCGACATCGTTGATCGAGGTCAACACGGTCCGCTTCGCACGCGGGACGTTGACGACCTTGATGCTCCCTTGATCGTTCACGAACCCGTGCTGTCCCTGCTTGTCCCCGTAGTCCCCGACGATCGTCCCGGTGCTGTTGATCCCGGTCACGTGCGTGTACTGGACGCCTCGCGCACCGATGTCGACAGGCGCATAGGTGAGGTTCGCCGCCGGGTAGTGCATGTCGTCCGGGGTCGCCGCCTGCGCCGTGGTCGTGAGCGCCACCCCCAGCCCGGCCGCCGCGATGATCGCGAGCCCTCGTCCGACTCGGCTGATGCCCATGGCTCCTCCTCAAGATCACGGGGACCGACGGGCCCCGTCACGTCGAGCCTCGCTGGCAGTCCACACGCTCGCCAGAGGCGAAAGACCTCGACCCGGCCGGTCAGGTCGCAGGATCGGAGCGAGGCACGGTCGGCCCAGATCCGCGACATCCCGCCGCATCGGCGTGGACGGTAGAGGATGGGCTCGTCGGGCAACGTTGCTCTGCGCGAGAGGACTGTCATGGCCATCCCGAGTCCTGGCTACTCGATCACCGTCCGGGTCGAGGTGCCTGCTGCCGCCAACGCGACCTCGGCCCTCACGACCGCCGTCTCCTCGACCGGTGGAGCCCTCACGGCGCTCGACGTCGCGGAGAGCCGCACCGACCGACTGGTCGTCGACGTCACGTGCGACACGCGGGACGAGGCCCACGGTCACCTCATCACCGAGGCAATCGCGGCGATCCCGGGTGCGGTCGTCCGCAAGGTCAGCGACCAGACCTTCCTGCTCCACCTCGGCGGCAAGATCGAGGTGAACCCCAAGGTGCCGCTCAAGCACCGAGACGACCTGTCGCGCGCCTACACGCCAGGCGTCGCGCGCATCTGCCAGGCCATCGTCGACCACCCGGAGGACGCCCGCAGGCTCACCATCAAACGCAACACCGTCGCCGTCGTCACGGACGGCTCGGCGGTCCTGGGGCTCGGCAACATCGGCCCGCTCGCGGCGCTGCCGGTGATGGAGGGCAAGGCAGCGCTCTTCAAGCAGTTCGGGGGAGTCGACGCCTGGCCGGTCTGCCTCGACACCCAGGACCCCGACGCGATCGTCGACATCGTGCGCGCGATCGCCCCGGTCTACGGCGGCATCAACCTCGAGGACATCTCTGCCCCGAGGTGTTTCGAGATCGAGTCACGCCTGCGTGACCTCCTCGACATCCCGGTCTTCCACGACGACCAGCACGGCACGGCGATCGTCGTCCTCGCCGCCCTGAAGAACGCCCTGCGCGTCGTCAACAAGTCCATCGACGACGTGCACATCGTCGTCTCCGGCGTCGGCGCCGCCGGCCACGCCATCATCCGGCTCCTGCTCACCCAGGGTGCCCGCGACATCGTCGCCTGCGGTCGCACCGGTGCGGTCCACAACGGCAACGAGGGCATGGAGCCCTTCCGCCAGTGGATCGCCGACCACACGAACACCAGTCACCAGAGCGGCACCCTCAAGGAGGTCCTCGTGGGTGCGGACGTCTTCATCGGCGTCTCGGCGCCGGACCTGCTCACGGGTGACGACATCGCGACCATGGCGCCGGATGCCATCGTCTTCGCGCTCGCCAACCCCGTGCCCGAGGTCGACCCCATCGCCGCGAGCGAGCACGCCGCCGTCGTCGCCACGGGTCGCTCCGACCACCCGAACCAGATCAACAACGTCCTCGTCTTCCCGGGCTTCTTCCGGGGCCTGCTCGACGCGGGTGTCTCCGACATCACCGACGCGATGATGGTCGCCGCGGCCAGCGCCATCGCCGACTCGGTCGAGCCGGGCGAGCTCAACCCGAGCTTCATCATCCCCAGTGTCTTCGACGCGAGCGTCGCCCCAGCCGTCGCCGCTGCCGTATGCCGGGTGGCCGGCACCCACTGACGGCGGACCGGTGTGACCGGGAGATCACCGCGACGCGCTGCCCTCGCGCCCGGCCGGGTGGGAGTCTGGGAGGGACGCGAGCATCTCCCCGCGCCGCGCGCCCACGCCAGGGCAGTCCACGGAAGGACAGTGGCCATGATCGCGGTCATCGGCGGCACCGGCCGCCTCGGACGTCTCGTCTCCGCTCGGCTGGTCGACGGAGGGCACCGGGTCAGGGTCGTTGCCCGCGCTGCTCCCGCGCCCCCAATCCCGAGTGCGGAGTTCGTCGCCGCGGACCTGCGCCGCCCTGAGACGTTGGATCGGGCACTCGAAGGAGCCCGCGTCGTCGTCGCCGCGGCACACGGGATGGACCCGACCAAGGGCGAGTCGCCGGCTGGCGTCGACCGCGATGGGAACATCGCGCTCATCGACGCAGCGCGAGCCCGGGGGGCCGACGTCGTGCTCGTCTCCGTGGTCGACGCGTCACCCGACCATGCGCTCGAGCTGCACCGCATGAAGTGGGCCGCCGAGCAGCACCTCCGTGCCAGCGGGGTCCGTTGGACCATCGTGCGGGCCTCGGCGTTCGCCGAGATGTGGATCGAGATGCTCCAGCAGTCGGCCGCGGGCGGCAAGGGACCTCAGGTCTTCGGCGACGGGGAGAACCCCGTGAACTTCGTCAGCGTCGAGGACGTCGCGGCCGCCGTCGCGCGTGCGGCGACCGACGAGACCTTGAGGGGGAAGGTGGTCGACGTCGGCGGCCCCGACGACCTCACGCTCGACGAGCTCGCCGGTCTCGTCCGGCCGGGTCAGGCTCCGCGTCACGTGCCGCGACTCGTGCTGCACGTCATGGGCCAGGCCGCGCGCCCCGTTCGGCCGTCCCTGGCCCGCCTGGCCCGGATGAGCCTGGCGATGGACCGCGCCGACCTGCGTTTCGACCCGTCAGCCAGCCGGACGGCATACCCCTGGCTGTCGTGCACGTCGGTGCGCTCGCTCGCCGGCGACGCCGGACGGCGGGCCGGGTGACTCCGGCCTTGCCCTCCGCGCGTCGGGTGGCGCGGGTCAGGCGGCGCGGCGGCGCTGCGAGCCGGTGCGGACGACGGAGCTCTCGGCGATGACGTCGTCGCTGTCGACGCGGGCGCCGTCCCAGACATGGGCGTTGGCGCCGATCTTGACGCGTGCGCCGATCCGGGCGTCGCGTCCGACGACGGCGCCCGCGGCCACGTGGGCCGTCGTGCCGATGCTGGCTCCGGCGTGGACGACCGCGCCGCGGTCGATCCAGGCGCCGGTCGCGATGCGTGCCCCTGCGCCGACGACGGCTCCGCGGTCGACATAGGCGTTCTCGGCGACGTAGGCCGCCGGGTCGACGTGGGCGTGCGACTCGACGAAACCGCCACCGTTGTCGTGGCGGGCGTAGCGCAGCACGGTTCCGTTGTCCTCTTCGAACTCCTCGTACTTCCTTCGCCTCATGGTGCACCCCCTCCGGGTTCGGGCGTGGACCCTCTGTCCACGCGTTCCTCAAGCAGTCCAACGTTCAAGTGAACGTGAAGATTCCGCTTCACGCGGCGGTCGGGCCGCCGGTCACTGAGCAACGTTCGTACCCGCCCCGGCAGTTCCGCGTGCACTCGTCGCGCACCGTCTCACCAGTCGACCGGGCGCCTCTGGCGCCGTCTGCGGGGCGGCATACGGTAGAAGAATGAACTTCCGATACCTCGGCAACAGCGGACTCAAGATCTCCGAGATCACCTACGGCAACTGGCTGACCCACGGGTCGCAGGTCGAGAACGACGTCGCGACCCAGTGCGTCCGGGCCGCGCTCGACGCCGGCATCAGCACCTTCGACACGGCGGACGTCTACGCCAACACCAAGGCCGAGAGCGTCCTCGGCGATGCCCTCAAGGGCGAGCGGCGCGAGAGCCTCGAGATCTTCACGAAGGTCTACTGGCCCACCGGCCCCGGTGGCAAGAACGACACGGGCCTGTCGCGCAAGCACATCATGGAATCGATCAACGGCTCGCTCGAACGTCTGCAGACCGACTACGTCGACCTCTACCAGGCTCACCGCTACGACACCGAGACGCCGCTCGAGGAGACGATGCAGGCCTTCGCCGACGTCGTCCGCCAGGGCAAGGCGCTCTACATCGGCGTCAGCGAGTGGACGGCCGACCAGATCCGCGAGGGCGTTACTCTCGCAAAGGAGCTCGGTTTCCAGCTCATCTCGAGCCAGCCCCAGTACTCCATGCTGTGGCGCGTCATCGAGGGCGAGGTCGTCCCCACCTGCGAAGAGCTCGGTGTCAGCCAGATCGTGTGGAGCCCCATCGCGCAGGGCGTGCTGACGGGCAAGTACCAGCCCGGTCAGCAGCCGCCCGAGGGCTCGCGTGCCGCCGACGAGAAGGGCGGCGCCGACATGATCAAGCGCTTCATGAACGACGACGTGCTGACCCGTGTGCAGAACCTCAAGCCGATCGCCGACGAGGCCGGCCTGACCATGGCGCAGCTCGCCGTCGCCTGGGTGCTCCAGAACCCCAATGTCGCGGCTGCCCTCGTCGGCGCCTCGCGTCCCGAGCAGGTCGCCGAGAACGTCAAGGCGGCCGGCGTGAAGCTCGAGCCCGAGCTCATGACGAAGATCGACGACGTCCTCGGCGACATCGTCGAGAAGGACCCGGGCAAGACGAAGGAGACCGCGCCGCAGCAGCGCGTCGCCTGACGTATGCCGTAACCCAGCGGGAGGGGGCCGGGAGCCGCGCCAGATGGCGGTGCTCCCGGCCCTGTCGTGTCCGGTCCATCCCGGACCGGGCCCTCAGGGCACGCACTCCTCGGCGGCCGACTCGGTCTGCGTCACCAGGCCGTCGTACATCTGCGCGACCGGGCTCGCGGGCGTACTGGCGAGGTGTTCGCGCGCGCGACCGAGGTGCACCTGGGCGTCCGAGCACTGGCGGGCGAACAGCTCGCCGAGCGACCACTGCCATTCGGTGTAGGTGGCCTGCAGCTCCGAGCCGCTGTCACCGGCGCTGGTGAAGACGCTCAACGCCTCCGACATCGCCGTGCGAGCACGATCCAGATCGCCTGAACCGAAGTAGATGCTTGCCTTGGTACGCCAGATGGCGGCCTGCGTCTGAGGGTCGCTCTCTCGCGTGAGTCCGGTATCGAACATCGCCTGGGCTCTGCCGTAGTTGCCTGCCAACGCGAGTCCGGCCCCGACGGCGTAGTACTCGGCACCGGACACGTCGTCCGGGATCACCGAGATGATGTCCGCTGCCTGCTGCGAGGTGACCACCAGCTCGGTCTGGGTGGATGACCCGAGGTTGGCCAGGGTCTGGGGGTCGTCGGCATACTGCGCGATGAGAGAGGCGTTCTCCTTGGGGAGGGCGTCGAGGCGGGCGATGAGCCCCGAGAGGCGGTCCCTCGCTGTCGATGCGTCCCGCGCGCCGGCTCGCTGCTCGCCGTAGACCGTGGCCGACAGGGACAGCAGGAGCGCGACGATCGAGATGATGACGGAGGCCTGCCGGAACCACGGCTTCGGCGCGCTGCTCGTCTCGAGGCGATCCAGTCGTTGCTCGAGGTCATTCGACTGAGGACTGTTCGTCGTGGTCATGGGTGCCACTCCCCTCCGGTCTGTGCTCTGCCCGCTCACGGCAGCGTCACGAGGTCACCACACGACGGGGCGCTCACCGAGGCGGCGATCGTGGCCACCTCCGAGGAGAGCTCGTCCTGCCGCTGCTGGATCTGGGTCAGCTCGTCGCTGACGATGACGCGTCGGGCATAGAGCTGGGACGCACGGTCACTGAGTTCGCGTGCCTCGCGAAGAGCGGATGTCAGCTGCGACGGCGTGCCGTCCGGGAGCGAGCTCAGAGCGTCGGTCAACAGGTCCGAGTGCCAGCTCTCCTCGAGTGCCATGGAGTCGCTGATGTCCTCCGCGTCCGGAATGTCGCCACGTGACGCGTAGAGCTCGGCGCAGATGCCCTCCAGATCGGTGGGCGACGGGCTCGTCGTGGTCGTGGGCTCGCTCGTGTTCGTGGGCTCGGTCGTGGGCTCGGTCGTGGGCTCGGTCGTGGGCTCGGTCGTGGTCGTCGGGTCGTCGCTCGTCGGCAGGGGCGGCTCCGGCGAGGGCGATACCGACGTCGCCTCGGACTCTGTCGGCAGGACGTCCGGGTCCGGAACCGGGGAGCTGCACGCCACGAGGACCGTGCTCACGAGTGCGACTGCCAGAGTGACTGTGTGCGTCCGACGAACGGACGCTCTGCCGAACATCTCGGCCTCCTCGAAGAGTGGTCCTGCTCATCTCCGACGCTAGGCGCGTTGGTGAGGGCCGGAGACAATTCGTGACGAGACAGACAGGCCGACCGAGGACGGATGCGTCGCGGTCGTCGCGGTCGTCGCGGTCGTCGCGGACCGGAGGGCGCCGACGACGGTGACCCGCGACGGGGGCTGGGGACAACTCCGGCACGCCTCGCCCGACTCTGGCGACGATGAGGCGCATGACCTTCCACGACCTGCCCCCTCGGGCGAGCGAGATCCCACTGACCAACCGCCGCGTCGCCTCGGACGTGATCGACCTCATCGTCGGCGAGACGGACCGCGCCACCGGTTGTGTCGCCCTGGTGATCTGCGATGCCGAGGACCGGGGCATCCAGCCGATCCTGCTCCACGACGTGCCGCCCGACGCCGAGGCGAGTGGTCTGGCCCAGCTGCTCAGCCTGCTCCTGCCGCTCGTGGCCGACAACGACGGTTCGGTCCTCATCGGTCGAGGCCGCCCTCGAGGGACGGGGCCTGATGACGTCGACCGGGCATGGCACCAGCTGGCGATCGACCGCTGCGCGGTCCACGGGGTCGACCTGCTCGGCTTCTACCTCGCCACCCGTGACGGCGTCTTCCGTCTGCCCGAGCCGCTCACGGCGGCATCCTGAGCGCAGGCGAGGGCGGGCATGACGCACGGGCTCAGAAGGGCGGCGGCTCGCTCTCGCGCGACGACCCGATGGCTGGTCGTCCCGGTGTGGGAGCCAGCGGTCGCGCGTCGCGCACCCCGTCGAGCCAGTCCTTCGGGTGGGTGTCGTAGACCCGCCCGGCCTTGGTGCGCCAACGGACTCGGTCACCATCGCGGCGGACGAGCCAGTGGCCGTGGGTGTGCACGTTGTGGTGCTGCCGGTGCTTGCTCGTGAGGTTGGTGACGTCGGTCGGGCCATACGGCCACGGGACGTCGTGGTCGAGGTCGCACCGCGCGGCCGGCACGGTGCATCCGGGTGCGCGACACGTCCCGTCGACGGCTTCGACATGGGCTCGCATCTCCGCCGTCGGCCGGTAGGCGAGCGTCTCGAGGTGGACGGCGGCGCCGGTGTCGGCGTCGACGGCCAGGCGGCGCCACGTCGAGCCGTCGTTGAGCATGATCTGACGGGCGTGCTCGGCCGTCACCCAGCCACGGCCCGGGGCCTCGCACGGCGCGTCGGTCAGGCCGACCGCCGTCGTGAAGGGAACCACGAGGGTCACCGTCGCCGCCGGCCGGCGACCGAGGCGCGTGAACCACTCACTGCCGGGGCGGCATACGTCATCGTCCACCGTGCTCCGGGCAGACGAAGCAGCGTCTGGGGCGGGCACGGGCCATCCGAACATGAGGGTGTCGGTGATGACGTCGGCGCGCAGGGAGTCGAGATCGCGTGGGTCGCCCTGCGCCCGCGCTGCCCTGGCCACGGCATCCGCTCGCTCCATCGCGGCGATGATCTTGTCGGCGTCGTTGACGACGGTCAGCACCCCGAGGCCGTCGCGGTCGATCTGTGCGTAGGCGCTCCGACGCCGTCGGGCTGCGCGTCGGCGCTCGGCGGCCTCGCGGTCGGCGGCAAGGCAGGCGCGCGTGAGCCGCTGACGGAAGAGGCTGGGGGAGGGCGGAGCGTCGTCCTTGAACCGGAGCGCCGCGTCGACGATGCCGGGCCCGGACTCGGGTGGCAACGTGGCAATCTCGCTCTGGATCGTGCACGCGCGGTAAAGCGTGACCGCGCCCTGCCGCAGGCGTCCCCGGAGCGCGGTCGCGCCGGGCGTGCGGGCAGTGGCGAGGTCGAGCCGTGCCCGCACCTCGTGGGTGCCGAGGCCGGTGGCCGTGGAGACCTCCATGGCCGTGAGCTCGTCGGCGTCGACCCAGCCCGGGGGTCGCGGTCGGTCGAGCTCGGCGAAACGCGCCAGCTCGGCCGACTCGATGGTCGAGCGGAGCCGGGCCAGTGACTCTAGGCCCGCGGCGTCGAGCACCGCCTTGCAGCGCTCGACCGACTCGACGACCCCGAGCTCGGCGTCGGCCAGCGACTCGAGCTCCGACAGCGGATCCTCGGGCCCCGCGTGGGACAGGTCGTCGGCTGCGGCCTCGAGCAGCTCGCTGACGAGCGCCGGCAGCAGGTGGGTGAGCAGCGTCTCTGCCACCTGCTTGCGCAGCGTCCGCTCGAGGAGCGACAGGTGGCGTTGGCGGAGCGGCACGCGGCCGGCGGCGCGCGAGCGGTAGACATCGGCCAGACGCTCGAGATCGACGATGGCGTCGGCACCTCGCACAGCATGGAGCGGAGAGTGGCCTCTCACCTCCAGCGCGTCGTCCATGGTCAATTAGAACATGTGTTCGAATTCACCGTCAAGACCCAAGCCACCTCAGATCCGCTGCTGCACAGAGGAACTGACTCGCGACACGCGCTCTCGAACGTCTTTGTCCCCGCCGAGCATCGACGGAGCCCGGCCATCCCCTTGCGCCCCCGCCGCCGTGCGGAGGAACGTGCAGGGATGGATGTCGACCTGCACCAGCTCTTCGCCCGGGCCGCCGCCGAGGGGGCTCGGCACCGCGCTGCCGTCGCCGACCTCCCGGTCCAGCCATCGCCCGACCACGCAGCCCTGGCGGCGGCATTCGGTGGCGCGCTACCAGCCGCACCGACCGATCCACGTGAGGTCGTCGACGAGCTGATCGCTGCAGCCCGCCCCGGTCTCGTCGGCACCGTCGGTCCTCGCTTCTTCGGCTTCGTCATCGGCGGCGCGTTGCCGGCTGCCACGGCCGCAGACCTGCTCGCCGCGGGTTGGGACCAGTGCGCCTACAACGAGGTCCTCTCGCCGGCTGCCGCAGCCGCCGAGCGGGCGGCCGGCGGCTGGGCGAAGGCCCTGCTGGGGCTGCCGGAAACCGCCTCGGTCGGCTTCGTCACCGGCGCGCAGGCCGCGAACACCGTCGGCCTCGCGGTCGGGCGACAACGCGTGCTCGCCGACGTCGGTTGGGACGTCGCGCGGGATGGTCTCTTCGGTGCGCCCCGTGTGGCCGTCGTCGCGAGCGAGGAGCGACACGCCACGATCGACCGGGCCGCGCGGCTGCTCGGGTTCGGCACAGGCAGCATCGAGCCGGTCGCCGCCACCTCGCAGGGCGCCATCGACGTCGACCGTCTCCGGACCACCCTCGATGCCGTCCGCGACCGACCGGTGATCGTCTGCCTCCAGGCAGGCAACGTCAACACCGGAGCGTGCGACGACCTCAGGGCGGCGACGACCGTCGCGCACGAGCACGGCGCATGGGTGCACGTCGACGGCGCCTTCGGACTCTGGGCGGCCGCGAGCCCCCGGACCGCCCGCCTCGTCGACGGCGTCGAGCTCGCCGACTCGTGGGGGACGGACGCCCACAAGTGGCTCAACGTCCCCTACGACTGCGGGCTCGCCTTCTGCGCCGACGCGGAGCTGCATGCTGCCACGATGTCGTACGCGGCGGCATACCTCACGGGGTCGGGCGCGGTGTCGGACCCCGTCCTCGGCGATCTGACGCCCGAGTCATCAAGACGGGCAAGGGGATTCGCGGTCTGGGCCGCCCTGCGGGAGCTCGGCACGGACGGAGTCGCGGACCTCGTCGACCGGTCGTGCGCCCTGGCGGTCCGCATGGCCGAACGCCTCGCGGCCGGTGGGGCGACCGTCCACAACGACGTCGTCCTCAACCAGGTGCTCGTGAGCGTCGGCGATCCCAGCCGCACCGACACCATCGTGGACACCGTCCAGCGCGAGGGCACGTGCTGGGTCGGTGGCACGACGTGGCACGGCCAGCGACTCATCCGCGTCTCGGTGTCCAACGCGACCACCACCGGGCGTGACATCGACGTGTCCGCCGATGCGATCCTCCGGGCCGCCCGCACCGCGACACTGCCCTGAGGGTGCCGGTCGGCCGGGCCGAGACCCGTCACGGCGGCCTGCTCTCGCATCCGGCATGTCAGAGCAGTCACAACCGCCTGCCGACTCACGCCCGACGCGGGACGATGGGGGTGGCCGGAGCAGGCGGCCCCGACCGCCGTGGAAGGGGAGAGCGATGAGCGCCGCAGAGAGCTCGACGACGGAGTCGACGCACGAGTCGACCGACGAGACGACGGACCTGGGCATCGTCGTGGGCTACGACGGGTCCCCGGGAGCACGGTTGGCCCTCGACTGGGCCATCGAGACAGCGAAGCGGGACGACCGCCAACTGACGCTCCTGCACTGCGTCGGCCTGACGATGACGCCGACCTTCCGAGCCTACGACCCCGGAGTCCAGGCTCACGCGTACGACGAGATGTCCCGGGGTGTCCTCGCGGAGGCCATCGACATCGCCGCGAAGACGTTGGACCGCAAGGACGTCCACCCGTTGAGCGTCATCGGAGGCGCGGCTGCCGAGCTCGTCGGGATCTCGTCCCGGGCCGACCTCGTCGTCACCGGGTCGCGCGGTCATGGCGCGGTCTCCGCCGGCCTGCTGGGCTCGACGTCGTATGCCGTCACCGCCCACGCACACTGCCCCGCGGTCGTCGTGCGCGGGTCGTCCGTGATCCACGCGGGTCCGTCGAACCCTGTCGTCGTCGCCTTCGACGACTCCAAGTACTCGCAGAGGGCGCTCGAGACGGCCGTCCAGATCGCCACGGCTGCGGAGGCGTCGCTGCACATCGTCGCGGTCGACAACGTTGGTGGCCTCGAGGCGTGGCCCGAGACCGACACGATCCTCGGGCGCGAGGAGATGATCGACCAGATGCACCGCCGCGTCGGTCAGGTGCTGCGCGACGTCGCGGACGACGCGCGGCGCGCTCACCCCGGGCTCGACGTGCAGACCGCTGTCCTCGGTGGAGGTGCCGGCCCGGCGATCGCCGCCTACGCCGTGGACGAGAAGGCAGGCCTCGTCATCGTGGGGTCCCGCGGTCACGGCGGATTCACCGGGATGCTCCTGGGATCCGTGAGCCACCGGGTCGTCCACGACGCGCCGTGCCCGGTCATGGTGATCCGCTGACGCGATCAGTGAGTCGACGTTGCTGGTGGTCAAGGGAACTCGCGTCCACGCTGTCGCTCCGGCCGACG
Source organism: Terrabacter sp. LjRoot27 (assembly GCF_964254175.1). Classification (NCBI taxonomy): domain Bacteria; kingdom Bacillati; phylum Actinomycetota; class Actinomycetes; order Micrococcales; family Intrasporangiaceae; genus Terrabacter; species Terrabacter sp. LjRoot27. The sequence goes on along the minus strand of NZ_CAXUSS020000001.1, from coordinate 2,835,268 downwards.
GTCAGGTCGTGGTGGGCTACGACGGGTCCGCGGCCTCGCAGCGTGCCCTCGTCTGGGCCGCGGCGGTCTCACGGGCGCTCGACGACTCGCTCAAGATCGTCCACGCCGTCGAGCTCGACCTCGTGCCGAGCCGACGCGGCTATGCCCTGCGTCCGTTGAGCCCGTCGCTGGAGATGGTGGCCGAGACGCTCGTCGGCGGTCCGTCGACTTGGCCCGGCCCACCGCTCGCCCGGTCGCGCGTGCGTGCCGTCCACGCCTTCGGTGGTCCGGCCGCCGGGCTGGTCGACGCGTCGATGTCGGCCGAGCTCGTGGTGCTCGGGACCCGCGGGCGCGGACGGACCCGCAGTGCGCTCATCGGCTCCGTGTCCTTCGCGGTCGTCGCCCACGCGTACTGCCCCGTCGTCGTCCTGCACGACCTCGGTCACCCCGCACGCGGTGCCCACCACGAGATCCCGATTCCCGGTCTGCGCCACGAGGTCGTCTGCGCCGTCACTGGTGGCGAAGACGAGGCGCACCTGGCGCGGGTGGAACGGATCGTGTCCGCTGCGGCTCGGATCGCGGCCGCCTGCGCGGCCCCGCTGCGACTCGTCACGGTCGTGCCCGGAAGTCGCGGTCACGCTGGGGGACAGCGGTTTCCGTATGCCGTCACGTCCCTCACGTCACGGCATCCCGGGCTCGTGGTCACCGTCGAGACCCTCACCGGTGATCCGGTTCCGACGCTCGCGGAGGCCACCCGTGGCTCGGGTCTGCTCGTCGTCGGCGCTCCCCACCGAGGCGGCGTCGGGGCGGTGCTGGCTGGGCGTTCGGCCTACCGGCTCATCCACGACGCGACCTGCCCGGTCATGCTCGTGCCCTGAACGGGACCGAGCTGCCTGAGTCCGAACTCGAGTCACCGCGGTGGGTCCCGGGCCCGAATCGATGCAACTCGCAGAGGACTCGGGTCCCGGGACCGGGCCACACGGCATACGGCCGCGTGGGGGTGACGAAGACGTCAGCCCGAGGGCGGGCGCTGGAAGCCCGGGCGACCGGCGGTGCCGGCGGCACGCTCGACCGAGCGGCCGAAGCGTCCTGCCGCGGCCCCGAGATGACTCGACCCACGGTCGCCGAGCGCGGGCGGCACGACGACGACGGGGCAGTGGGCGGCGCGCACGAGGCGGCTCCCGAGCCAGCGGGCGCCCACCTCGGTGGAGTGGCCGGCGTCGATGACGACGAGGTCGGCGCCGCGGCTCTCCTCGACGAGGACGGCGCGGCGCTTGCCCGCCACGACGCGCGTCTCGACGAGGTGGTCGCGGCCGAGGACGTGCGCGACGTCCTCGGCCAGACGCGACTGCTCGGCCGACAGCGCGCTGTCGTCGGAGACGACCGACGGCACGCGGCCGCCGGTCGCCGTCTCGGGGGCGTGCGGGCGCCAGGCCCGGACGGCCACGACGCGGCCACCGCGCAGCGCGGCCTGCTCGACGGCCCACCGAAGGGCGCCGGGGGAGCCGCTCGTCGGGCTCACACCGACGACGATGGTGTGCTCGCGCCCGAGGTCCGCGACGTTCATACCCTGACCCCCGACTCCTCCGAGACCTTGCTCAGCGGGTCGGCGACGTCCTCGAGGGACTTCTGCTCGGCGTCGATCCCGATCGCCAGGGCCACGGCCCCGCCGATGATCATGATCACCGCACCGGCGACGTAGCCCCACGTGAGCGGGCCGCGGTCCGTGCCCTCGCCGATGAGCACGCCGTAGAGCACGGGCGCGACGGCGCCGGCGCACTGGGCGACGACGAAGAAGTAGCTGATCGCCTGCCCGCGCACCTCCAGCGGGAAGATCTCGCTGACGGTGAGGTAGGCCGCGGACGCGCCGGCCGACGCGAAGAAGAACGACACGCACCAGAAGATCGTGTGCGTCGTCGCGGTGAGGATCTCGGCGTGGAACGCCCAAGCCGACACGAGCAGGACGAGGCCCGCGATCGTGTAGGTGCTGAAGATCATCTTGCGGCGCCCGATGGTGTCGAAGAGATGACCGAGCAGCAGCGGCCCGAGCAGGTTGCCGGCCGCGAACGGCAGGAAGTAGAGCGACGTCTGGGCCTTGCTGATGCCGTAGAAGTTCGTCAGGACCAGCGCGTACGTGAAGAAGATCGCGTTGTAGAGGAAGCTCTGCGTCACCATCATCGTCAGGCCGAGCACCGTGCGGCGACCGTAGCGGCGCACGAAGACGTCCCACAGCACCTTCGGCCCCATGCGGTCCTCGGCCTTGACGAGGATCGCCTTGCTGTCATCGACCTCCGGGATGTCGCCGCCCTCGCGACGCACCCGCTCCTCGATCTCGTCGACCGTGCGCTCGGCCTCCTCTGCGCGACCGTGCGTCAGGAGCCACCGCGGGCTCTCCGGGATGTGCCGGCGCAGCCAGATGATCGACAGGCCGAGGATCGGGCCGATGAAGAACGCCAGACGCCAGCCGACGTTCTCGGCGACGTTGTCGGGGTTGAGCAGGTAGAGGTTGGCGAGCGCCCCGAAGAACGCGCCGAACCAGTACGTCCCGTTGATCGCGATGTCGACCCGGCCTCGGAAGCGGGACGGGATCAGCTCGTCGATCGCCGAGTTGATGGCGGTGTACTCGCCGCCGATGCCCATGCCGGCGACGAACCGGCAGACCCACAGGAACCACATGTTCGGCGAGAGGCCGGCGAGACCCGACCCGACCAGGTAGATGACGAGGGTCATGATGAACAGCTTGCGGCGCCCGAGGCGGTCGGTCAGGCGACCGAACGTCAGCGCTCCGACCACCTGGCCGATGAGGTAGACGGTGCCCGTCAGCCCCACCTGCGCGGCGGACATGCCGAGCGTCTTCTGGAAGCCCGACTCGGACACGATCTGGATCTCGAGTCCGTCGAGGATCCACGACACCCCGAGTCCGAGAACGACCGACCAGTGGAACTTCGTCCATGGAAGCCGGTCCATGCGGGCGGGCACCAGACTCCTGATGGCACCGTCCGTGCGTTGTGCGACAGCCTCGCTCATCCCATCTCCTTCGATCCGAATCGCAGTGAACCGTCGGGTAGGGCGCGCGGCGCCGCGTCCTCACCGCGGGAGGTCGTACCCCGGGCCGGGGCGCGACGAACGTGCTTCGTGACGGTTTGTCCCGGTGCGCTCCCGTGGTGCGTATGCCGTCGCGTGCCCTGACGCACTCCGGCTGGGTACGTCACGGGCGAGGGCACCGACGGCCCCCTCGACAGCGCAGGAGGAACGACATGCCGGGCAAGAAGCGATCGAGCGCCAGCACGGACCTGCCCTCGACCCTCGAGCGGTCTTCGAAGAAGGCGCAGGAGACGTGGCTCGCGACGCACGACGCCGCGGTCGAGCAGTACGGGGAGGGCGAGCGTGCCCACCGCACGGCGTTCGCCTCTCTCAAGCACTCCTTCGAGAAGGTCGGCGACCACTGGGAGGAGAAGGCCGAGAAAGGCCCGAGCGACCCCCAGGCCGAACGGCGAGGGGCCGAGGCGCGCGCCCACCGGGACGACGGCGACTCCGCCGGGGGTGTCGACGTCAACGCCTCGAAGCGGCACCTCTACGACATCGCGAGACGCCTCGAGGTCCCGGGCCGATCGAGCATGAGCAAGGACGAGCTCGTCGAGGCGATCCAACGCGCCAACGACCGCGCCACGGCGGCAGCCCGCGACTCCGGCTGACGAGTCCGCCACTCCCACGGGAGGATTCGCCCGACGGGGCCCTTATGGCCTGAATCGGTCCCAGCGATCTCCGAGCGGACTCACAGGCTCCGGCGAAGAGCCGTGCCGGCGACTCGACGGCCCTAGCGTGGACAACTGGGCCGCCACAGGAGTCGGCCCGGAGCGGCGGGACGCACACGCCGCCGCCGCCGCGGAGGAGAGAGCCATGTCCGTGTCACGAAGGGGTGGATCTCGGGGAACTGCAGTACTCGGGGCGGTCGCGGTCGTCGCGGCCGCCGCCCTCGCAACCGGGGTGGCGTCGGCCGACGCCTCCACGACCGGTGCGAGCTCGACCTATCTGGTCGTCTACAGGGAGAAGACCTCCACGAACGGCGCCGGGAGCGCCGTCACCGCAGCGGGCGGCCAGGTCGTCGCGACCTACGCCCCCATCAGCGTCGTCGTCGCACGGTCGGCCAGCCCCGACTTCGCGGCGAAGATGCGCAACGTCAAGGGTGTCGAGGGCGCCGTCGCCACGACGAGGTTCGCCAGCGCGATCGACGGTGGAGCGGTCTCGGGCGACAGCGCGGACGACTCGACGACGACCCAGACCACCCAGAACGGCGCCGGGCTCCCGGGCCTCGCCGACTCGCTGTCAGGCCTGCAGTGGGACATGACCCAGATCAAGGTCGGCGAGGCCCACGCCGTCAGCACCGGTGACCCCTCGATCCTCGTCGGGGACATCGACACCGGCCTCGACTACACGCACCCCGACCTCGCACCGAACGTCGACTCCGCCGCGAGCGCCAACTGCGTCAGCGGGGCGGCGGTGCCCGGCGCTGCGGCCGCGGCCGACGACAACGGCCACGGCACGCACACGGCCGGCACGATCGCCGCAGCCGCGAACGGCCTCGGCATCGTCGGTGTCGCACCGAGCGTCAGGATCGCCGGCATCAAGGCAGGCAACGCCGCCGGCTTCTTCTTCCCCGAGGCCGTCGTCTGCTCGTTCATGTGGGCGGCCGACCACGGCGTCGACGTCACGAACAACAGCTACTTCGCCGATCCGTGGCTCTTCAACTGCCGCAACGACGCCGAGCAGCGAGCCATCTGGACCGCCGAGCGTCGCGCCATCAAGTACGCCCAGAACAAGGGCGTGCTCGTCGTCGCGGCCGAGGGCAACCAGGCCGACGACCTGTCGCACCCGACCCAGGACGCGACGAGCCCCGACGACTCGACCCCCGTCCTCCGCGACATCAGCAACGCGTGCGCCGTCGTGCCGACCGAGGTGCCCGGCGTCGTGGGCGTCAGCGCCACCGGGAACAAGCAGATGAAGTCGTTCTACTCGTCCTACGGCATCTCGGAGGTCGACGTCGCAGCACCCGGCGGCGACTCCATCCTGCAGCTGACGCCGGCCGCTCCCAACGGACGGGTCCTCTCGACGTGGCCCGCCTCCCTGCTCACCGTGACGTGCCTCCCGGCACGACGCGTCGTCGACGCGAGCGGAGCGGCCTACTGCTACCAGCAGGGCACCTCCATGGCGTCACCCCACGCGGCAGGCGTGGCAGCGCTCATCGCCAGCGTCACCGGCAAGACGGGAGGGGCGCTGTCCGCGGCGCTGCAGGACGCCGTCAACCCGATGCCGTGCCCGACGGACGTCTCGATGTACGCCTTCTACCCGGCGCTCGACGGGGGAGCGCCGCAGACCTGCGAGGGCACGCTGACGCAGAACAGCTGGTTCGGGGCGGGTGAGGTCGACGCGCTGAAGGCCGTCGGCTGACCCACCGCGTCTGCAGCCGGGCCGGGTCGCGCGACCCGGCCCGGCGGCATACGCCCTCGGGGGGCGCGTCCCCCTGTCTGAGTGGTCACAAAGGACCGACGGGCCGCGGGCCGGGCGGGACGATGGAGGTGGACGGAGCAGAGGCCCGGCCATGCGAACGAGAGAAGGGGAGCACCATGAACGGCCCGGTGCGGACCACGAACGGGATCGTCGTCGCCTACGACGGTTCGGCATCATCACAGCTCGCGCTCGAGTGGGCCGCGGAGACGGCTCGGCAGCAGGGCAAGCACCTGACCCTCATGCACAGCGTCAACCTGGCCTCCACCCCGGCGTTCCCGGCGATGGACCTCTCGGAGATCGAGCCCTCGCTCGAGCACGCCGCCAAGGCGATCGTGGACGAAGGCGCGGTCCGGGCCGGCGCCACGCTGGACGCGTCCCAGGTGACGACGCAGTACTGGCTCGGCAGCCCGGCCGCCCAGCTCGTCGAGATGTCCAGGGACGCCGACCTCGTCGTCGTCGGCAGCCGCGGCCGCGGACGCCTGCTGGCCGGCCTGCTCGGCTCGACGTCGTATGCCGTCGCCGCGCACGCGCACTGCCCCGTCGTCGTCGTGCGCGGACCCGAGGGGAAGGCACCCGACGACGTCCCCGCCCCGCCTCGACCGGGCCGCGGACACGACGTCGTCGTCGGCATCGACGACTCGGACGCGTCGATGCGCGCCGTCGACGCCGCCGTCGAGGTCGCCGAGCGGGAGCACGCCGTGCTCCACATCGTCCGCGTCGCCCACTCGCGCTCGATGGAGGCATGGACGTACGTGGAGACCGCCAAGGGCGGCACCGAGGAGACCCACGCGATCCGCGACCACGCCGAGCAGTCGGTGCTGCGCGCGGCCGAGCGCGTGCGGGCGCGCAACCCCAAGGTCATCGTGACGACCGAGGTGCTCTACGGCGACCCTGGCCAGTCCCTCGCCGACCTGGGCGCCACGGCAGGGCTCATCGTCGTCGGCTCGCGCGGGCACGGCGGGTTCACGGGCATGCTGCTCGGCTCGGTCAGCCACCGCGCCATCCACGACGCGGCCTGCCCCGTCATGGTCGTCCGCTGAGCGTCCCCGCTGAGCTCCCGGGCGTCCGTCTCAGGCGTCCAGGGCCTGCGCGAAACGGCCGAGCGCGTCGTCCCAACGCGACTTGTCGCCGGCGCCGTCCTCGGCGATGCCCTCACCCTCGTGGTACAGGTCGACGCGGGTGCGGTCGCCGTCGGGCTTGAGCTGGAGGTCGACGATGCTGAGGGGGCCGTCCTCGTGCGGGTGCCATGACACGCGGACCTGCTCCATCGGGTGGTAGCTGCGCACGACGCCGTGCGGGCCGTCCGCGCTGTGCCACGACTCGCCCTTGTTGCCGAGCGTGACGCCGGGGCCGAGCAGGGCCTCGGTGCCGCGGGGACTGATGAGGTGCTGCCACACCCGGTCGACGGGCGCCTCGACGGTCAGCGTCGAGTGCACGCCCGCGGGAGATCCCTCGAGCTCGGCATCCTCTGCGTTCTCGGGGATCGACTGCGTTGAACTGCTCATGGGCACCTCCGGGTCTACGGACCGGCCCCCTGATGGGCCGGACCCACCACAGACAGTCGACCAAAGACTGGCGCCGATGACAATGGGTCAAGGGCCCCTCTTCGGTCCCGTTCGGGCCTAGCCTCGGGGGATGATCGACCACTTCGGGATCAACTGCTCCGACTTCGAGGCCAGCGCCCGCTTCTACGACGAGGTGCTCGGCGTGCTCGGCTACAGCCGCCAGATGGACGTCGGCGTGGCCATCGGCTACGGGACCGAGGGGCACCCGGACTTCTGGATCAGCCGCTGGTCGGGCACCGAGCCCAACCGCGAGATGCACTGTGCCTTCCAGGCGGACGGCGTCGAGGCCGTGCGAGCCTTCCACGCCAAGGCGCTCGAGCTCGGGGCGGAGTCGCTGCACGAGCCGCGGCTGTGGCCGGAGTACCACCCCGGCTACTACGGCGCCTTCGTCCGCGACCCCGACGGCAACAACGTCGAGGCCGTCTTCCACCGCGCCGGACCCGACGCGTGACGCGCCGCGCCTGACACGCTGCGTCTCACCCACGCTGCGTGTGACGCGCGACGCGCCCACCCCGGCGCCCGGTCCGGCGCCCGGCCCGGCGCTCAGCCGGTGAAGCCGGCGCGGCGCAGGGCGTCGGCCATGGCGCTGTCGGCCGGGGCCTCGTCCCTGCGGGGGCGGGTGCCCTGACCGGCCTGGCCCTGACCACGGCCCTGGCCACCACGGCCTTGGCCGCCGCGACCCTGTCCGCTGCCGCCCCCGTCGCCGCGCGGCTGTCCGCTGCGCCCTTGCCCGCCGCGCCCCTGCCCGGTGCGCTCCCGCGGCGCGCCCGGGGTCACCTCGTCGTCGAGGCGCAGGGTCAGCGAGATCCGCTTGCGGGGCACGTCGACGTCGAGCACCTTGACCATGACGACGTCGCCGGACTTGACGACGTCGTGGGGGTCGCGGACGAAGCTCTTCGACAGGGCCGAGACGTGGGCGAGGCCGTCCTGGTGGACACCGATGTCGATGAACGCGCCGAAGGCCGCGACGTTGGTCACGACGCCCTCGAGGGTCATGCCGGGCCGGAGGTGCTTGATCTCCTCGACGCCCTCCTTGAAGGTCGCCGTCCTGAACGTCGGTCTCGGGTCGCGGCCGGGCTTGTCGAGCTCGCTGATGATGTCGGTGACGGTCGGCAGGCCGAACGTGTCGTCGACGTAGTCCGCGGGCCGGATCGACTGCAGCGCAACGGTGTTGCCGATGAGTGACGTCAGCTTCTGCCCGGTCGACTCGAGCATCCGACGCACGACGGGGTAGGCCTCGGGGTGCACGGCGGACGCGTCGAGCGGGTCGTCGCCGCCGGGGATGCGGAGGAAGCCGGCCGCCTGCTCGAAGGCCTTGGGCCCGAGGCGCGGCACGTCCTTGAGGGCCTTCCGCGTGCGGAACGGGCCGGTGGCGTCGCGGTGCGCCACGATGCTCTCGGCGAGCCCGGGCGTGATGCCCGAGACGCGGGTGAGCAGGGGAGCCGAGGCGGTGTTGACGTCGACGCCGACGGCGTTGACGCAGTCCTCGACGACCGCGTCGAGCGAGCGCGAGAGGGCCGTCTGGCTGATGTCGTGCTGGTACTGCCCGACGCCGATCGACTTCGGGTCGATCTTGACGAGCTCGGCGAGCGGGTCCTGGAGGCGACGGGCGATCGACACGGCTCCGCGCAGCGACACGTCCATCCCGGGCAGCTCCTGCGAGGCGAACGCCGACGCGGAGTAGACCGAGGCGCCGGCCTCGGAGACGACCGCCGACGTCAGCTGGAGCTCGGGGTGTGCCTTGATGAGGTCGGCCGCCAGGCGGTCGGTCTCCCGCGACGCGGTGCCGTTGCCGATGGCGATGAGGTCGACCGAGTGCTCCTCGGCGAGCCGCGCGAGGGTCGCGAGCGAGCGGTCCCACTGGTGCTGCGGGACGTGGGGGTAGATGACCTCGGTCGCGACGACCCTGCCGGTCCCGTCGACGACGGCGACCTTGACGCCGGTGCGGAAGCCCGGGTCGAGGCCCATCGTGGCCCGGGCACCGGCGGGGGCGGCGAGCAGCAGGTCGCGCAGGTTGGCGGCGAACACGCGTACGGCCTCCTCCTCGGCGGCGCGACGCAGCTGCATCCGGGCGTCGATGCCGAGGTGGACGAGGATCTTCGTGCGCCAGGCCCAGCGGACGGTGTCGGCGAGCCACTGGTCGGCCGCCCGCCCGGCGTTCTCGATGCCGAAGCGGTGGGCGATCGCCCTTTCGTATGCCGTCGGGCCGGGCTGCTGCTCGGCAGCCGGGTCCTCGGGGTGGATCTCGAGCGAGAGGACGTCCTCCTTCTCGCCCCGGAAGAGCGCGAGGATGCGGTGGGACGGCAGCTTCGACAGCGGCTCGGAGAAGTCGAAGTAGTCGGAGAACTTGGCGCCCTCCTCCTCCTTGCCGGAGCGGACGCGCGAGCCGACGTGGCCCTGCTTCCAGACGCGCTCGCGCAGGTCGCCGATGAGGTCGGCGTCCTCGGCGAACCGCTCGACGAGGATGGCGCGCGCCCCGTCGAGGGCAGCGGCTGCGTCGGCGACCTCGCGGTCGGCGTCGACGAACCGCGCCGCAGCCTGGGCCGGGTCGGTGCCCCGCTCGCCGAGCAGCAGCTCGGCGAGCGGCTCGAGGCCGGCCTCGCGGGCGATCTGGGCCTTGGTCCGTCGCTTGGGCTTGAACGGGAGGTAGATGTCCTCGAGGCGCGCCTTGGTCTCGGCGGCGAGGATCTGCGCGCGCAGTGCGTCGTCGAGCTTGCCCTGCTCGTCGACGGAGGCGAGCACGGCTGCGCGCCGCTCCTCGAGCTCGCGGAGGTAGCCGAGGCGCTCCTCGAGGGTGCGCAGCTGGGCGTCGTCGAGGCCGCCCGTCACCTCCTTGCGGTAGCGCGCCACGAAGGGGACGGTCGATCCGCCGTCGAGCAGGCCCACGGCCGCGGTCACCTGTCCGTCGCGGACGCCGAGCTCCTCTGCGATGCGACGTTCGATGGACGGCACCTTCACCTGCACGCTCACGGGGGCTGAACTCCTTGACGTCGACGACACACCGAGCCCCGCATTCTGCCGTGCGTGCCCCGTCAGTCGTCGAGCAGGGCCTCGAGGGCGACGCGCTCGGCCTTGGGGACGTAGCTCGCGTAGTAGTCGTAGAGGCTGTGGAGCGAGGCCCGACCCGCCTCGGGACCGTCGCCGGCGCGGATCGCGGCGAGCACCTGCTCGTGGTGGCCGAGCGAGCGCTTCATGAGCGCCTGAGCGTTGCGGGCGTGGGCGATCTTGTCGGAGATGAGGGAGAGCACCGTGTCGCGGACGACGGAGTTGCACACCTGGATGAGGGTGTTGCCGCTCGCGCGGGCGATCGCCTCGTGGAAGGCGAAGTCGGCCTCGCTGAACGAGCCGTAGCCGCCCTCGACGGCCGCGCGCATCTGCTCGATGGCGGCGTCCATCTCGGCGAGCTGGGCCTCGGTGCGCAGCACGGCGGCGAGCCGGTTGGCGGTCGAGTCGAGCATCATCCTCGACACGAGCAGCTGCGAGAGCGACAGCCCGTCGGCGCGAGCCAGGCGGCGCATCTGCTTGGTCAGGCCGCCGGTCGTGAAGGGCATGATCTCGGGGCCGTTGGGGTCGCCGGCCCGTGAGCGCACGACGCCGTTGCTCTCGAGCACCCGGAGGGCCTCGCGGACGGTGGCGCGGCTCGTGCCGAACTGCACGACGAGCTCGCGCTCGCTCGGCAGCCGCTGGCCGGGGCGCAGCTCGCCTCGCGCGATGGCCTCCTCGACCTGCTCGACGATGCGCTCGTAGAGCCGGACCGAGCGCACCGGCTCGAAGCCGGTCGTGGCCGCTGGGGTCACCGGGGCGTCAGGCACGTGCTGCTCCTGTCTGGGGGATGGGCCACCGGGGTGTCGCCGCCTCGCTGCGGTGTCGCTCGTACCAGTCGACGGCGCGGAGCACACCGACGTCGTCGAAGCGACGTCCGGACACCTGCAGGCCGATGGTCCGCCCGTCGGCGGTGAAGCCGCAGTTGACGGACGCGGCCGGCTGGCCGGACATGTTGTAGGGCGCCGTGAAGCCGATGTGCGCCATGCCCTTGTCGTCCTCGCCCCACGGCATCGGCCACTCGGCGGAGAAGGCCGTGACCGGGGCGACGGGAGACAGGACGAGGTCGAAGGCCTCGGTGGCCGCGACCGTCGCCTGCTGGAGCTGCATGATGCTCGCGTAGTCGCGCAGGACGGAGCGCCCGTCGACGTCGCGTACCGCGAGCACCCAGCGCTGGATGAACGGGAGGACGCGATCGCGGGCCTCCGGCGACAGGGCGTCGAAGTCGGTCAGCGACCGCACCCGCCAGAACTCGTCGAGGTCGCGCAGCATCTGGGGCGTCATGAAGGGCCCGAGGGGCGCCACGTCGGCACCGGCTGCGGCGAAGACCTCGGCGGCCGCCTCGACGGCGGCGTGCACCTCGCGGTCGAGCGGCAGCCCGCACCCGGCGTCGAGCTGGAGACCGACCCTCAGCCCGCTGACGTCGAGCGGCTCGGCCGGCAGCACGGTGCCGAGGTCGACAGGGGGGAGGCTCGTCCAGTCACGCGCGTCAGGTCGGCTGATGACCGAGAGCAGGAGCGCCGCGTCTCCGGCCGAGCGGGTGAGGGGTCCCGCTACGCGTCCGAGGTAGGGGGTGTCGAGGGGCACGCGACCCGCGCTGGGCTTCAGCGTCGTCAGGCCGAGCCACGTGCCGGGCAGGCGGATCGAGCCGCCGATGTCGGTGCCGACGTGGAGCGGCCCATAGCCACCCGCGGCCGCGGCACCGGCGCCCGAGCTCGAGCCGCCCGTCGTCAGGGTGGGGTCCCACGGGGAGCGTGTGATGCCGTGCAGGCTCGACACGCCGGAGCTGAGCATGCCCCAGTCCGGCATGACGGTGGAGCCGAGGATGACGCCGCCGGACTCCTCGACACGCTCGACGACGGGGCTGCTGCGGGTCGGCACGACCGGCTCGACACCGGCGTTGCCCGCAGGCATCGGCACGCCGGCGCGCCCGAGGTTCTCCTTGACCGTCACCGGGACGCCGTCGATGGGACCAGCGGGTTCCGCTCTGCGCCAACGTTCCTCACTCGCACGTGCCGCAGTCGCGGCGGCCTCCAGGTCGAGGTGCCAGAAGGCGTTGAGCTCGGGCTCACGGGCCTCGATGACGTCGGCGACGTCGTGCAGCACTTCGACGGGGGAGAGGTCCCGCGATGCGTACGCGGCGACGAGCTCGGTGGCGGTGAGACCGGCCGGTCGGCCAGACGGGTGCGGCATGGACGTCCTTCCGCGTCGGACGGCCCTCGGGCCGCCTGGTCCGCCGGACGAGGTCTTGACATCCGGCCTGATGAGGGCAACGGTACCTCTCACGGCGAGAAAGTCCACTGGTCAGACCAGTGAACATCGCGGACCGGCGACGATGACGACGTCGGACCCTCCACGAACGACCTGCCCCGGACAAGGAGAGCCATGACGGTGCGACTCGCAGCGATCCCGGGCGACGGTGTCGGTCCCGAGGTCGTCGCCGCCACCCTCCCGGTGCTGAACGCAGCACTCGAGAGCCACGGCGAGCGTCTCGAGGTCACCGAGCTCGACTGGGGCGCAGACCGGTTCCTCCGTGAGGGAGCCGCGATGCCGGCCGACGGCGCGGACATCGTGCGCCGCCACGACGCCGTCCTCTTCGGCGCGGTGGGACGTCCCGACGTGCCCGACCACGAGCTCGTCTGGGGCCTCATCATCGGCCTGCGCCAGCAGCTCGACCTCGCCGTCAACGTGCGACCCGTGCGCGCCTTCGAGGGCGTGCCGAGCCGCGTCCGCGACGTCGAGGGCGTCGACCTCGTCATCGTCCGCGAGAACACCGAGGGCGAGTACGTCGGCGCCGGTGGCCTCGCCCATGCCGGCACCGGTCACGACCTCGGCATCGAGGTGGCCGTCCACTCGAGGCGCGTCATCGAGCGGGCCGCCGAGCACGCGTACGGACTCGCGGAGCAGCGGCGCGGTCGCCTCTCCCTCGTGACGAAGTCCAACGCCATGCGCCACGGCTACCCGCTCTGGGACGCCGTCGTGCGCGAGGTGGGGGAGCGGCACCCCGACGTCGAGCTCGAGATCGTGCTCGTCGACGCCATGGCAGCCCGGCTCGTGCAGCACCCCCACTCGCTCGACGTGCTCCTCGCCGGCAACCTCTTCGGCGACATCCTCAGCGACCTCGCGGCCGTGCTCGCCGGTGGCATGGGGATGGCGCCCAGCGCCAACGTGTTGCCCGGCGGCACGGTGCCGGGTATCTACGAGCCGGTGCACGGCTCCGCGCCGGACATCGCCGGACGCGGCATCGCCAACCCCACGGCCTGCCTGCTCTCCGGGGCCATGCTCCTCGACGACCTCGGCCACACCGGACCCGCGAAAGCGGTCCGCGCGGCCCTGGCCGCGACCCTCCGCTCAGCACACCACCACACCCCCGACCTCGGCGGCACCGCGAGCACCTCGCAGCTGGCCGCAGCGGTCCTGCACGAGATGGAGTCACGATGAAGCCCTCCCGCATCGGCACGGCGGCGTCCGCGGCGCTGCTCCTCGTCCTCACGGCGGCCTGTTCCGCGGGCTCCGGCGCCTCGGGCTCCGGCGGCACCGCGGGAGGAGGTGGCGGCGGTGCTGACACCTCGCTCACCGTCGGGCTCGTCGCCGAGCCCGTCAGCCTCGACTTCACGACGAAGGACGGCGCGGCCATCCCGCAGGCCCTCCTCGACAACGTCTACGAGACCCTCGTGACCGTCGACCAGCAGGGTGAGCTCAAGCCCTCGCTCGCGAAGTCGTGGAAGGTCTCCGACGACGGCAAGACGTACACGTTCGACCTCGTGGACAACGCGAAGTTCACCGACGGCCAGCCCTTCACCGCCAAGGACGCCGTCTACTCGATCAACCGCGTCAAGACGGACTGGACCGTCTCGCTCAAGGCGGCCATGGACGTCGTCCAGGACGCCAAGGCGCTGAGCGACACCCAGCTCCAGGTGACCCTGAGCAAGCCGAGCAACAACTGGCTCTACCGGATGTCGACGCGCGTCGGCGCCATGATGACCGAGACGGCCGTGGCAGACCTCGCCACCAAGCCCGTCGGCACCGGCCCGTTCGTCTTCGAGCAGTGGCGCCGGGGCGACTCGATCAGCCTCAAGGCCAACCCCGCCTACTGGGGCACGAAGCCCTACTTCCAGCAGGTCACCCTCAAGTACTTCAAGGACCCGACGGCCCTCAACAACGCGCTGCTGACGAAGACGATCGACGTCATCGGGACGGTGCAGGCACCCGAGTCGCTGGCGCAGTTCCAGGGCAATGACGCGTACCAGATCATCGAGGGGACGACCAACGGCGAGGTGCTTCTGTCGTTCAACAACGGCAAGGCTCCCTTCAACGACCTCAAGGTCCGCCAGGCGGCGCGCTACGCCATCGACCACAAGGCGCTGATGGACACCTGCTGGGCCGGCCGCGGCACGCTCGTCGGCAGCATGGTCCCGCCGACGGACCCGTGGTACGAGGACCTCACCGGCCTCTACCCCCACGACGTCGCCAAGGCGAAGTCCCTTCTGTCGCAGACGAACGCCGCCGCGACGCCCGTGCGCCTGCGCATCCCGTCCCTGCCGTATGCCGTGTCGTGCGGTCAGGTGGTCAAGAGCCAGCTCGAGCAGGCAGGCTTCAAGGTCACTCTCGACCAGCTCGAGTTCCCGGCCGTGTGGCTCTCGACCGTCTTCACCGACGCCGACTACGAGATGTCGATCGTCGCGCATGTCGAGCCCCGGGACCTGCCGGCCGTCTTCGGCGACCCGAAGTACTACACGCGCTACGACAACAAGCAGCTGCAGTCCGACCTGGCCGCCGCCGACTCCGGCACGCCGGAGGAGCAGGTGACGCTCATGAAGAAGGCGGCCAAGGAGCTGTCCGAGGACGCAGCCGGGGACGTGCTCTTCGTCCTGCCGAACCTGATCGTCGCCGAGAAGGGCATCACCGGGCTGCCGAAGAACGCGATCACGGAGTCGTTCGAGCTCGCCCCGCTGGCCCGGTCGTGACCGTCGGGGACCGGCCGGTCGCTGCTCGACCGGGCCGGCCGGTCCCGCACGACCCGGTGGCCGTCCGCGGCCGACCCGCCTGACCCAGGACAGGACATCATGCTGCTCCAGATCCTCAGACGCACGGCGACCCTCGTCGCGAGCCTCGTCGTCAGCTCCATGCTCGTCTTCGTCTTCATGGCGCTGCTGCCCGGCGACCCGGCCCGGGTCGCCCTGGGCGTCAACGCCTCCGAGGCGTCGGTCGCGCAGCTGCGTCAGGAGTTCGGTCTCGACAGGCCGCTCGTGAGCCAGTACCTCTCGTGGATGGGCGGGTTCGTCAGGTTCGACCTCGGGACGAGCTACGTCTCCCAGGCCGAGATCGCCCCGCAGATCCTGGACCGGCTCCAGGTGACGTTGTGGCTCGTCGTGTGCGCCATGGTGCTCGCCCTCGTCATCGCCGTGCCCTTCGGCACGGTCATGGCGCTGCGGCACCGCAGGCCGAGCGGCCTCGTGCTCTCGGCGCTCTCGCAGGTGGGTGTGGCCGTGCCCGCGTTCCTCGCCGGCATCCTGCTCATCACGGTCTTCGCCGTGAAGCTCCAGTGGCTGCCCGCCAACGGCTGGACCCCACCCAGCGAGGACCCCGTGCAGTTCGTGCGCCAGCTCATCCTGCCGGTGCTCGCCCTCGGGCTCGTCCAGGGTGCGGTCCTCACCCGCTACGTGCGCAGCGCGGTCCTCGACGTCCAGCGCGAGGACTACATCCGCACGGCACGTGCCAAGGGGCTCGGGCCCTCCAGGGCGCTGCGACGGCACGGTTTCCGCAACGCGGCCATCCCCGTCGTCACGGTCCTGGCGCTCCAGCTCGCGACCCTGCTCATCGGGGCCGTCGTCGTCGAGCGCGTCTTCGTCATCCCCGGTCTCGGCAGCCTGCTGCTCGACCAGGTCGCCAACCGGGACCTCATCTTCGTGCAGGACATCGTCATGCTCCTCGTCCTCGCCGTCCTCCTCGTCAACTTCGTCGTCGACCTGCTCTACCTCGTCATCGACCCGAGACTGAAGGTGGCCACCTGATGAGCGCAGACCTGACGCCCCGTCCCGCCGACGCGGCCGTCGCCCCACTCGGGGCGCCGCCCGGGCCGCCCGGGGCGCCGCCGACGCGGCGTCGGCCCGGTGCCAGCTTCTTCGTCGGGGCAGCGATCGTCGGCGTCGTCGCGCTCATGGCGCTCGTGTCGTTCGTGTGGACGCCGCACGACCCGACCTTCGTCGACGCGTCCGCTCGGCTGCGCCCCATCGGCGACCCCGACTACCTTCTCGGCACGGACAAGCTCGGCCGCGACGTGCTGAGCCAGATCCTCGTCGGCGCCCGGACGACGCTCTTCGTGGGGCTCGTCGCCGTCGGGGTCGCCGGGCTCGTCGGGGTGCCGCTCGGCATCGTCGCCGCGATGGCCCCGGCCAGGATCGGTGAGCCGCTCATGCGCGGCATCGACCTCCTCCTCGCCTTCCCGGCACTGCTGCTCGCCATCATGTTCAGCGCGGTCTACGGCGGCAGCACCCTCGTGGCCATGGTCGCGATCGGTATCGCGTCGGTGCCGAGCTTCGTGCGAGTGGTCCGCAGCGGCTCGCTGCAGGTCATGAGCACCGAGTACGTCCTGGCGGCACGGGCAGCCGGGCGCGGCCCCTGGGCGATCGGCGTGCACCACGTGCTGCCGAACGTCAACGGCCTCGTCATCGTGCAGGCGTCGGTGTCCTTCGCCATCGCGGTCCTCGCGGAGGCCGCGCTGTCGTTCCTCGGCTTCGGCACCCCGCCGCCGACGCCGAGCTGGGGCCGGATGCTCCAGGAGAGCCAAGAGCTGCTCTTCGCGGCTCCGCGCCTGGCCATCGTGCCCGGTGTCGCGATCGCGCTGGCCGTGCTCGGCTTCAACCTGCTCGGCGACGGTCTCCGCGACCACTACGACCCCCGGATGGAGGACCGTCGATGAGCGCCCCTGCAGCACAGACCCGCTCGGTCGAGGTCCCGACGTCGCGCGTGCTCGACGTGCAGGGGCTCGACGTGCGGCTCGGACGCTTCCACCTGCTCCACGACGTGACCTTCAGCATCGACCGTGGGGAGCGGGTCGGCCTCATCGGCGAGTCGGGCTCCGGGAAGTCGCTGACGAGCCTCGCACTGCTCGGCCTGCTCCCGGACGACGCGCGCGTGGGCGGCTCGATCCGCCTGGCCGGGGTCGGATACGACCTCGTCGGGGCGCGCGAGCGCGACCTGGCCGCAGTGCGCGGCCGCGACGTCGCCATGGTCTTCCAGGAGCCGATGACGGCCCTCAACCCGACGATGCGCGTGGGTGACCAGGTGGCCGAGGTGATCACGGTCCACGCGGGCCGGACCGGGCCGGACCGGCGCGCCGCCCGCGCACGTGCCGTGGAGCTCCTCGACCAGGTGGGCCTGCCCGACCCCGGGGAGGCGGCGAAGGCATACCCCCACCAGCTGTCGGGTGGGCAGCGCCAGCGCGTCGTCCTCGCGATCGCCCTGGCCAACGACCCGGCGCTGCTCGTCTGCGACGAGCCGACCACGGCTCTCGACGTCACCGTCCAGGCGAGGGTCCTCGACCTCATCGTGAAGGGCGTGGCCGCGCGCGACGCCGCGATGCTCTTCATCACCCACGACCTCTCCGTCGTCGCGACCGTGTGCGAGCGCGTCCTCGTCATGTACGGCGGTCGCGTCGTCGAGGCCGGGCCCGTGACGGACGTCTTCCGACGGCCGCGCCACCGTTACACGCAGGGGCTGCTCGCCGCGTCCGACCTCGACTCCGCCGCCCCGGGCGGTCGCCTGCCGACGATCCGGGGCACGGTCCCCTCGGCGGGGTCCTTCCCCGACGGCTGCGTCTTCCGCAGCCGGTGCGACCACGCGACCGACGAGTGCGCGACCGAGCCCCCGTGGACCGGCCCCGACCCGGGTGACGGGTTCGCCTGCCACCACCCCGCCGACGAGGAGCGTGCGTCATGACGACCCCCGCGATCAGCGTGCGCGACCTGCGCCGTGACTACCGGCGGCCACGATCCTCGCTGCGCAGCCCCGGGCCGGTCGTCGAGGCCCTCAAGGGCGTGTCGTTCGAGGTGGCGCCCGGGGAGCGCTTCGGCATCGTCGGCGAGTCCGGCTGCGGCAAGTCGACGCTCATGCGCCTGCTCGCCGGACTCGACCAGCCGACGAGCGGGGAGGTGCAGGTCGAGGGGCGCACCGTCTCCGGGCTACCCGAGAAGCAGCTCGGCTTCCTGCGCTCGAGCCTCCAGCTCGTCTTCCAGGACCCCATGGGCTCGCTCGACCCGAGGATGCGGGTCCGCAACATCATCGCGGAACCCCTGGTGGCCCAAGGTCTCCCGAATCGGAAGGCCCGCGTCGCCGAGCTGCTCGACGCCGTCGGTCTCGGCCCCGAGGCGGGCGACCGCTTCCCCCACCAGTTCTCGGGCGGTCAGCGCCAGCGCATCTCGATCGCGCGGGCCCTCGCACCGAAGCCGTCCATCCTGCTCGCCGACGAGCCGGTCAGCGCCCTCGACGTGTCGGTGCGCGCGCAGGTGCTCAACCTCATCACCGACCTCGTCGGCGACCTCGGGCTCACCCTCGTCTTCGTCTCGCACGACCTGTCCGTCGTGCGTCACGTGTGCGAGCGGGTGGTGGTCATGTGCGACGGCGAGATCGTCGAGACCGGGCCGACGCAGCAGATCTTCGACGACCCCCAGCATCCCTACACCCAGCGCCTCCTGCGGGCGGCGCCCAGCATGCGCCGCGCCCTCGCCGGGGCCGGCGCGGCCGACCTCCTCGGAGACGCATCGTGACGACGTACACCCCTGAGCACCCTGCAGGCCTGCCCGTCGGCGACGGCTGGGTCGCCGTCGACGAGACGGCGACGGTGACCTTCCCCTTCACCGGTGAGGCAGTCGCGGAAGCGCCCGTCGGCACGAGCGACGTTGCTGCACAAGCGATTGCGTATGCCGCTGACGTCCGTGAGCAGATGGGCTCGCTCCCGTCGCACGTCCGCCGCGCCGCCCTCGCCGAGACGCACCGCATCCTGTCGGAGCGGCGCGACGACGTGGAGCGGCTCCTCGTGCTCGAGACCGGCAAGCCGCTCGTCGACTGCCGGGTCGAGGTCGACCGCACCCTGCTGACGCTGGTGACCGCAGCCGAGGAGGTCGCCCGTCTGCACGGCGAGACGGTGCCCCTCGACCTGCTGCCGAGCGGCGAGGGACTCATGGGCTTCTGGGTGCGCAAGCCCGTCGGGGTCGTCGTCGGGATCGCCGGCTTCAACTACCCCCTGCTCCTCGCGGTCCACAAGCTCGCTCCTGCCCTCGCGGCGGGCTGCCCGGTCGTCGTCAAACCGGCCCCGCAGACGCCGCTCGCGACGTTGTGGCTCGTGCACGTGCTGAGGGAGTCCCTGGCCGCGGCCGGCGGACCCCGGGCCGGCATCCAGCTCGTCACCGGCGGGGTGGAGGTCGGTGTCGCCCTGACGACCGACACGCGCGTCGCTGCGGTCTCGTTCACCGGCTCGGCCTCGGTCGGGCACCGGATCGCCCGAGATGCCGCGCCGACGAAGGTGCTCCTCGAGCTCGGCTCCAACGCGGCGCTCGTCGTGGCCGCCGACGCGGACCTCGACGCGGCCGCCGACGCCGTCGTGCGAGGTGGCTACTACGCGTCCGGCCAGGCCTGCATCAGCGTGCAGCGCGTCGTCGTCGTCGAGTCCGCGCGGGAGGGCTTCCTCGCCGCCCTGTCGGCACGGATCGGCCAGGTCGTCGTCGGCGACCCGCGCGACGAGGCCACCCGCGTCTCGGCCCTCATCGACCCCAGGTCCACCGAGCGCGTCGTCGAGTGGGTGCGCGCGGCCCGCGACGCCGGGGGCACTCTCGTGCACGGAGGCGGCATACGGGACGGGGTCATCGAGCCCACGGTGCTGCTCGACGTCCCCGACGGGCAGCTCGCCTGGGACGAGGAGGTCTTCGGGCCGGTCGTCGTCGTGCGCTCGGTGCCCGACCTCGACGCCGCCATCGACGTCGTCAACCGCTCGCGCTACGGACTGCACGCCAGCGTCTTCACCGAGGGGCTCGGTTCGGCCTTCGCGGCGATCGACCGCATCGAGGCCGGCGGCGTCGTCGTCAACGAGGTGCCGGGCTTCCGGTCCGACGTCATGCCGTACGGCGGGGTCAAGGACAGCGGCGTGGGCCGCGAGGGGCCACGTTTCGCCATCGAGGAGCTGACCGTGACCCGGATGGCGATCATCCGCCCGTCAGCACGCACGAGGAAGTGACCAGATGACACAGACGACCGACACGACGACCGACACGACGACAGACACGACCGGGCGCCCGGACTACTCGAGGATGTTCCGGCTCGACGGACGGCGCGCGGTCGTCGTCGGCGCCGGCAGCGGCATCGGCAGGGAGAGCGCCCTGGCGCTCGCTGCCCACGGCGCGGACGTCGTCTGTGCCGACCGCGACCTCGCCGCCGCCGAGGAGACGGTGGCCCTGGGAGCCGGCACGGAGGCGTACGAGCTCGACGTGACCGACGGCGACGCCGTGAGCCGCGCTGCAGCGGACCTGGGCGACGTCGACGTGCTCGTCTTCACCGCTGCCACCAACGTGCGGAAGCGGCTGCTCGACTACACACCCGAGGAGTTCGACCGGGTCGTCGGCCTCAACCTGCGCGCCTCCTTCGACCTCGTGCGGGCCTTCGGTGCGGGCATGGCCGAGCGGGGACGCGGGAGCATCGTCGGGTTCAGCTCCATCCGTGCGGTGACGGTCGAGCCGGGGCAGGGCGTCTACGCGGCCACCAAGGCCGGGCTCGTGCAGCTGCTGCGGACGGCGGCCGTCGAGCTGGGTCAGCAGGGCGTGCGCGTCAACGCCATCGCCCCCGGCATCGTCGACACACCCCTCACGGCGCAGATCCGCTCGGTCCCGGAGTGGTCCGAGGCGTACGCGAGCAAGAGTGCGCTGGGACGCTGGTCACGGCCGGACGAGCTCGTCGGGGCCGTCGTCTACCTGGCCTCGGACGCGTCGTCGTTCGTCACCGGGAGCCAGCTCTTCGTCGACGGCGGCTGGACCGTCATCGACGGCCGGTACACGCCTCCGACCTGACGTGCGCTGAGGCTCCCGGCGGGCTCGGGGGCTGTGGACGACGCCGGTCGACTGTCACCGGTCGCGGCCATGCTCGTGGCATGCGCTTCGACGAGCTACCGCGAGACTGGGCCCAGCGACCCATCACCGACCCCGACGTCTTCGAGGGGGTCGTCGACCTCATCGTCACCGAGCAGACGAGGTCCGACGGAGCGACCTACCTGCTCCTGATGCACCCCAACGGGCGCCTGCTCCAGCCGATCTGCCTGCCCGACGAGCCGCGCCGCGTCGACGTCGGCCAGGTCCTCGAGGGAGTCGGCCTGCTGCTCGCCGAGGTGGCGCGCCATGACGTGCACGACGTCGTCATGGTGATCGCCCGCCCCGGCCGGGCCACGCCCACCCCGCGCGACCACGACCTGCGCGCAGCCTTCGAAGGCGCCTGCCGCACGGCTGGGTTCACCCTGCACGCCGTCGCGATCGCGGCTCCGGAAGCCGTTGCGGTGCTGCCGGCGCAGGGTGACTGCGCCGCGGCCTGAGACGGGCACGGAGGGCGCCACCTCGTGGGGAAGATGCCGTGGCGTTCCCTGCGTCGTCGGGGGTGGGCGAGGTAGCGTCCAAGCCGTGGTCGCGACCGCGCGACGCCCGACCCGTGGAGGACCGATGGCCCAGCAGGCCCACAGCAGTGGGAAGACCGTGACGCGCTCGTACCGCACCGGTGTCGGTGGCACCTGGTGGGCGGCTCTCGTCGTCGTGACCGTGCTGCTCGGCTTCCTCGGTCGTAGCGACAGCGGCTTCTGGAGCGGCTTCCTGTGGAGCATCGTCGGCTTCGTCGTGGGGTCGCTCGTCGCCATCGCGGTGGCCGGACGGCTCGTGCCGGCGCGCTCCGCGGACGAGGCGTTCGCCGATCTCGGCGCCGCGAGCGGTTCGGAGGTCACGCGATGAAGTGGCTGCTCCTCGTGCTGGCGTTCGTCCTCGGTGCTGCGATCACGTGGTTCCTCACCGTCAGGCGCGCGAGCCGGACGGTCCAGGCAGGCACGGGCGCGGGTGCATCGCCTGCCGCTGCAGCGAGCGAGCAGGCCGGCGCCGGCGTGCAGGCTGACGCCGACCCCACGGGGCCTGAGCTCACGCCGGTGGTCTCCCCGGGCGAGCCGGTGGCGGGTGCCGTGGGCATCGCCGGAGGCGCCGACCTCGCCGCCGCGGCCGGTGCAGGGGCCCTGGCCGCCGAGACGGCCGAAGCCGCTCCGGATGCTGGTTCGCGGGACGAGGCGGACGACGTCGGCGCGGCCGCGGGGGCGGACGTCGACGAGGCGGATGACGCGGACGGGACCGGATTCGGTGGGGCCCACACGCCGCTCTCCGAGGCTCGAGGTGCGGCGGAGTCGTGGGACCGTGACGCACAGGACGAGGATGCGCTGCTGACCGAGGATTCGACGGAGCGGGACGAGGCCGCGCCTGTCGTCGACGCGACCCCGAACGGTGATGGGGTCGCAGACGTCGCGCCCGTCGTCGACGCGACCCCGAACGGTGACGTGGCCGGCGTCGGTGAGCCGGTCGTGGTGGCAGCACTCGACGAGGCGGTCGAGGCCGACGACGCGGCGTCCAGGGCGCACGAGGTGCCGGTCGTGGGGCCGAGCCCGGAGGACGACCTCGACGCGGACGTGTCGGTGGAGCCGGCCGACGGCGTCGTGCCCGTCGCGGACGCGACCCCGAGTGGCGACGTGGCAGGCGTCGGCGGGTCGCGGGCACGGCCGACACAGGGCGAGCTCACCTTCGACGAGCCCGAGGAGTCCGTCCCCCCGGAGGACCAGCCCTGACCCGGCTCCCTCTCGCTCGCACGCGACTGCTGGGAAGAGGTCAGTGGTTGACGAGCACGCCCTTCGCCTCCCGCACCGTGACCGTCGTCGACGGGCCGGGAACGGTCACCGTCGAGGGGATCTCGTCCCAGGTCGACCCGTCGAGGCTGAAGTCGGCCCCGAACGTGGTGTCGACGCGAACGGGATACTCACCCTTGGCGCGATAGAGGTGCGTGATGTCTCCGTCCGGGTAGACACCACCGGTCGACGTGGTGGGGCCGGTGCTCGATCCGTCGCCGAAGACGTAGGTGAAACCGACCAGCTTCGGACGGATCTGGACCGGGATCCCTCGCAGCACGGACCGGTCGACCTCGCCCGGCTGGAAGCCCTGCGACGTCCAGTTCACCCGGTAGAAGGTGCGGAGGTTGACGAGGGTCGTGTTGCCGGCCGGCTGGCTGGAGATCTGCGGCTTCGACCACGGCGTCCGCATGAACGCTGCCTTGAGGTCAGCCATCGTCAACGTCGGCCGGGCGCCCGGTGCGACGTCGGACGCGCAGGTGAGGCCGCGTGTGCGCCAGGGCTCGGTCACCTCGCCGGCCGTCATGGTGCGTCGCCAGATACGAAGAAGGGGGCCGAGCTCGCCTTCAGGACAGTCGCGCAGCGCGTGAGCGCACGAAACCTGCTCGGTCATGGAGTCCGGCTTTGCCTGTGGACAGTCATTGAGAGACACGTACTCGTACACGGGGGCATTCTTGGGCCTGTCAACGATCGGGCCGCCATTATCCCCAGGGAACTGTTCGAGGGCCAGCACCTCATCTCGGGTCATCAGCCCGATTGTGACTGCGTCGGGATCGGTCTCGCACTCGTGAAAGATGTCAATCGTGCACGGCTGATCGTCCGCTGTAGCAGGCAGTGCCACTGCAAGCGGACTAGCCAACAAGGCCATCGCGCACGTCGGGATCCATCGCAAGGGCCTCACTTTGCGACCTGCAGTCGCTGGACCACCCAATGCTTGTCGAAGGTCAAGGTCGCGAGGAAGATGCCCTGCCCTTCCTTCGTCTGCTCCACCTTGTTGTCGCTTTGATCGATGACAGGTACGGAATGCTGCGTCACGAAGATCTGGACCACGGCCTTTGTCGGCGTGTAAGTGTTCGCCGGCGCCCCGTCGACGCTTATCGAGACGCCTTTGTGCCGGTGACCCTTGTCTTTTAGGTCCTTGGCACCAGCCAGAAATGCTGAGCACGTCTTGCAGTCGGCTCCCGCCAGCGCTGTCAGCGCCGTTGGGTCAGCGGTCGTGAAAGCTCGGTTGACCTGTTCCATGTAGAAGCGTGCGAAGGCCTCGGCCCCATCCTGTGTATGGGGGCGGGCGGCGGCGGGGATCTTGGCGATGACGGGGTCGACCGAGGCAGTGGGACTGGGTGCCGTGGACGTGGTGGTCGTGGGGGTTGCGGAGCTGGTGACGGCCGAGGTCGACGGAGGAGTCGTCACCGCGGGAGCCGGGTCGCCGCCCGTGCACGCACCGAGCGTCGCGAGCGCGACGGGGGCGACGGCATACGCCAGGAGCGAGCGGTGTCGGTGCGGGCGTGCGGCGGCGGTCATCGGCGTCCCCTGTCGATCGTCGATCATCGTGCGGTTGTGTCGTGTGAGGTGCGTTTCGCACCCTTCGTTCCTCGACGGCAACCTACGACGATCGTGCCGCACCCGCACGCCGAGGCCCGTCCGTCATCCACAGGTACCCCGGGTGCACGGAGCGGGGGTGCTCGGGTGACAATGGTGGCGATTCGCTGCCGTCAGGGGCCGTTCGACGCTGCGATCTACGGGGTCTCACCGGCGACACACCCACGAGTTCGGAGCATGGGCGACCGGCAGGTAACCTTTTCGCGGTCCTGCGCGCACCTCCACGCGCGCAGTAGCTATGCGCCCTAGAAGTGGGCGTGCAAGGGAGCCCCATGTCTCGCACCGACACCGTCGACGTCAAGCGTTGGCGCGCCAAGTACGCCCTTATAGAGCGTGCCGCTGAGGCGGACAAGGACGCCCAGGCCCTCTTCGCCGAGCTCGACTCCGAGCGGGGCGCCCGCAACGGCGAGCTGCGCGAGATCCTCGCCGACCTCGTGGCCTCCAGCGACCTCGTCGCCTTCAAGGAGGCGATGAACCAGTGGACCCGCAAGGACGGTCCCTACGTCGGCTTCGGCCCCATCGGCGGCCCGTGGCTCGCCTCGCTCGTGCGGCGTGCCGAGGAGGAGTACGCCGAGGTCGTCGGCCTGCTCAAGCTCACCCTCCAGACCCCGGCCTCCCCGCAGGACGCGGGCGACAAGCTCCAGGCGATGGAGGCCTTCCTCGCCCGCGGCGGCTCGCGCGGCCAGCGCGCCCCCGGACCCGGCCACACGGCATACGTCCTCTCGCTCTTCTGGTCCACGGACGACGGCGGCGAGTGGCCGCTCATGTGGGAGAACGCCCCGCACATGCTCCAGCGCCTCGGCTGGCTCGAGCGCGGTCTGAGCCACGCGGAGCGCTACGTCGCCTTCGCCGACCTCT
This sequence comes from Terrabacter sp. LjRoot27, assembly GCF_964254175.1. Classification (NCBI taxonomy): domain Bacteria; kingdom Bacillati; phylum Actinomycetota; class Actinomycetes; order Micrococcales; family Intrasporangiaceae; genus Terrabacter; species Terrabacter sp. LjRoot27. Next base: position 2,809,810 of record NZ_CAXUSS020000001.1, on the reverse strand, counting down.
GCGCGGCCCTGCGGCCCGAGGACCCGAAGTATGCCGCCCGCATCCTCTGGTACCTCAAGGAGACCGGGGCGTTCGTCGGCATCGCCCCCAAGGTGCTCGACGTGTGCGTCGAGGCGGCCGAGATCGCGGCCGACTTCCGCGCGTCGACCGGCTACGGCGACGCGAAGCGCGAGGACCGCGCCGCCGACCTCGCCCGCCAGCTGCGTGGCGAGGCCGACCACATCAGCGACAGCCTCATCGACCGGCTCTCCAGCGAGACGGGCCTCTACCTCGAGGCCCCGACGCTCGCGCTTCAGCAGCACGCGGGCGAGGACGCCGCCTACCGCTCCGACCTGTATGCCGCGTGGATCCTCGTCGGCGGCGCCGGCGCCCCCGGCTTCCGGCTCTGGGTCACCCCGTCGGGCGTCGCGTTCGGCCTGCACGGCGGCTGGGAGGGCGAGAGCGACCAGCAGCACCGCGAGGTCGGCACCATCGTCCAGGAGCACCTCCCGCGGGGACTCAGCTTCCTGCGCGTCCACGAGGACGGCCGCACCGACCGGCTCGAGCCGGTCGGGCGCGAGTACCCCGGCGGCGAGGCCTTCGTCGGCCGCTGGTGGAAGGGTGAGGAGGCGGTCGGCCGTGCCGACTTCGCCGACGACGTCATCGCGACCGCCCGTGCCCTGACGCCGCTGCTGCGCTTCATGACCTCGAGCCAGCGCGGGCCCCTCGACGATCCCAGCCTCGAGCTCGCCTCCATGGTCGACCTCGACAGCGAGGTCGAGATCTTCAAGACCGAGAGGCCCTACCCGAGCGAGCGCGACGCCTGGCACCAGGAGCAGCGTCGCGTCTTCGCCGCCTGCCTGTCGCGTGAGGGCCTCGAGGCCTTCGACCTGCCGACCTTCAAGCGGATCGTGTCGACGCGCGGCTACGGCGACATCGGCGCCCAGTCCGTCCTCATCAGCAGCATCAACGCCCTCGACGCCGCCGGCATCGACGAGCTGCGCGTCATGGTGCGCGACCTGCTCTGGGGCGAGGGGCGCGACGAGGAGCGGATCAACCGCGTGCTCGGCTCCGACGACGTGCCGGTCCAGGGTTTCGGCGAGAGCGTCGTGCTCAAGCTCTTCGCGATCGCGCACCCCGAGCACTGGCTGCCGCTCTTCGCCCTCGGCGGCGACTCCGGCAAGATCGCGATGCTCGGCCGCCTCGGCGGACCGGCGCGCTGGACCGAGGGCAAGTCCCGCGGCCGCACGCACGTCGAGACCAACGCCCTGCTCAAGCAGACGCTCGACCCGCTGCTGCCGGACGACCCGTGGGGCCAGGCGCAGCTCGCCTACTGGCTCATGCGCCGCTCCGACAAGGCGCTCATGCCCGACCACGACGCCCTCGGCGAGGCCGCGCAGGAGCTGCTCATCGAGGAGGACTTCCTCCGCGAGATCCAGGGCCTGCTCGAGGAGAAGAAGCAGGTCATCTTCTACGGGCCCCCCGGCACCGGCAAGACCTACCTCGCGCAGCGGTTCGCGCAGGCGCTGCAGCCCGACCCGGCCAAGCGCGACATCGTCCAGTTCCACCCGAGCAGCAGCTACGAGGACTTCTTCGAGGGCTTCCGGCCGCAGATCGACCACCAGGGCCAGATGGTCTACGAGCTGCGCAAGGGTCCGCTCGCCCTCCTCGCCGAGGCGGCCGAGGCCGACCCGCTGACGCCGCACATCATGATCATCGACGAGATCAACCGCGCGAACCTCCCGCGCGTCTTCGGTGAGCTGCTCTTCCTGCTCGAGTACCGCTCGCACTCGGTCAAGACGAGCTACCGACCCGACGAGGGCTTCGAGCTGCCGCCCAACCTCTACTTCATCGGCACGATGAACACCGCCGACCGGTCCATCGCGCTCGTCGACGCGGCCCTGCGACGGCGCTTCGACTTCGTGCCGTTCATGCCGCACGACGGGCCGATGGAGGGTCTGCTGCGCCGGTGGCTCGAGGTCCACGACGGGCCGGTGTGGGTCGCCGAGCTCGTCGACCGCGTCAACGAGGACCTGCGCCGGGCGCTGCGCGGCCCGCACCTGCAGATCGGCCACAGCTACTTCATGCGCCCCGGACTCGACGGTGACGAGGCGACCCTGCGCCGCATCTGGGACTACAACGTCTACCCCTTCATCGAGGACCAGCTCTACGGTCGCGAGCACGAGCTGGCCCAGTTCCGCTGGGAGAACGTCCGAGCCCGCTACGGCCAGTTCGACCTGACGAGGCCGTGACGGTGGAGTCGACGCGCCGATGACCATCGAGCTGGCCCCGATCCCCGAGCACGGACGCTCGGGGCCGGTCCGGCTGTCCCGGGAGACCCGTGCGGCTCTCGTCGCAGCGGCGGGGGAGCGGCTCGTCATCCACGCGACCGCAGACCCCGACGTCGTCACGATCGGTGCGACGAGCTGGGTCGGCGCGCTCGCCGTCCCGGGCCTCGTCGTGCGGGTCACGCCGAAGGTGTCGGTCACCAACTTCTTCGCGATGCTCGGCGCGGGCGTCTCGCCCGACGCGTTCGACCACGAGCACGTGACGTGGAGCGACACGGACGAGCTCATCGACGGCGTCGCCTACTTCGCGATCCGGCTCATCGACTCGGCGACGATGCGCGGTCTCGTGCACGGCTACGTCCCTCGCGAGGAGCGGATGCGCACCATCCGCGGGCGGCTGCTCGTCGAGGAGTTCGCGCGCCGGCCGTGGAGCGCCGCAGAGCCTCAGTGCCGCTTCGACGACTTCACCGCCGACATCGTCGAGAACCAGCTCTTCCGCTGCACCCTGCAGGCGATGCTGTCGTGGCCCCAGCTCGCGCCGCACGTCCGCCGCGAGGCCCTGCGTGTCCTCGGCCGCTTCGACGGCGTCGCCGACACACCGGCGACGAAGCACGCGGCGCCGCTGCCGATCACGCGGCTCAACGAGCACTACGAGGACGCGATGAGGCTCAGTCGCCTTGTCCTGCAGGCGATGTCGCTCAGCCACGAGGCCGGGGACCAGCAGGCCAACAGCCTCATGGTCGACATGGACGACCTCTTCCAGCGCTGGATCGCGCAGGAGCTCGACCTCCGGCTCGCCCCCCAGATGCGCATCGAGCGCGACGAGGACGTCTGGCTCGACGAGGGTCGTGCCGTCACGATGGCGCCCGACCTCGTCGTGCGCCGCGGCAGCGAGGTCGTCCTCGTCGGCGACGCGAAGTACTCGATGGGCGCGGACGGCTACATGGCGTCGCGCGACTACCTCGAGCTGATCGCGTACACGACCGCCATGGGCCTGCCGACGGGCCTGCTCATCCACTGCAACACCGACCGGGCGCCGGAGTCGGAGATCGTCATCCGCAACGCCGGCACGCGGATCCTCTGCCGCCCGATCCGCCTCGACGGTTCGTATGCCGCCGTGTGCCGGTCGCTCGACGCGCTCGCCGAGCTGGTGCGTGAGCTCGCCGAGACACCAGGGGAGCTCGAGGTTCCGACGCTCATCCGCTCGCGCCGCTGACGCGGCAGGGGCCGTCGCCGGCCCGGGAGAGCGGGGCCGGGGCGGGTAGAGCGTGTCCCCCCGGGGGGTGTCCTGCAGATCACACCCGGATGAGGGATCCCTGTGAACCCATCACTACTACGCTGTGTAGTACCGACAGAGAAGCTGCCGGAACACACACCGAGTTCTGGAGTTGAGTTCAATGAGCACCATCCCACGCGGCACGCACGCCGAAGGCGTCACGCCAGTCAGCGCGCACGACCCCACCCATGGCGTCGTCACCTTCCAGGAGGAGGTGGTCCGTTCGGCCGTTGCTCGCAAGTTCCTCGCTGGTCTGCGCATCGTGCTCGGCTTCACCTTCCTCTGGCCCTTCATCGACAAGATGTTCGGCCTCGGCTACATGACCCCGTCCGCCAGGGCGTGGATCCACGGCGGCACCCCCGCCCAAGGCTTCATGAAGAACGCCGAGGGCCCGTTCGCCGACTTCTTCAAGAGCATCGCCGGCCCGTGGGCCGACTGGCTGTTCATGGCCGGCCTCCTCGGCATCGGCATCGCCCTCCTCGCCGGCGCCGGCCTCAAGATCGCCGCCTGGACCGCTGGCATCCTCCTCGCGCTGATGTACCTCGCCGAGTTCCCCCTCGGCACCACCGGCGCCTACACGAACCCGATCATCGACAGCCACTGGATCGAGGCACTGGGCGTTGCGGTTCTCGCCACGACGCTCGCCGGGGACACCTGGGGCCTTGGCAAGTGGTGGGGCCGCCACGTCGGTAACGGCCTCCTGCGGTGAGCGGGTCGGTGGCCGCGTTCCCTGACACGGCCACCAGCACGGGCCCTCGGGCCCGAGCAGCAAGGCGGTCCTCCTCGGAGGGCCGCCTTCCTGTTGTGTCGCGTCAGTCCGGCGTGAAGGCGCAGAACTCGTTGCCGGCCGGGTCGACCATGACGGTCCAGCCGATGCCCCCGTCGCCCTTCTCGCGCACCGACGTCGCACCGGCGGCCACGAGGGCCCCGACGTCGTCGGTCGTGACGTCGACGTGGATGCGGTTCTTCGCCGTCTTGTCCTCGGGCACCGGCTGGAAGACGATCGACTCGAACGGCAGCCCGCTGATGCCCTCGACGTGGCTCCAACCCTCGTCGCGCACGGCCGCGCCGCCGAGGGTCTCGGCCCACCACTGCGCCACCCGGAGGGCGTCGCCCTCCCCGCCCGTGACGTCCCAGACGAGCTCGTAGACCGGGTCGACGACGGACTCGTCCCGGACGAAGACGCAGAACTCCTGACCGTCGGGGTCGAGCAACACGGTCCAGCGGGCCTGCTCGTCGTGGACCACGGCGCCGGCGTCCAGCGCCGGCTGGAGCGAGGCGGCCCGGACGTCGAGGTGCAGCCGGTTCTTGACCGTCTTGGGCTCGGGTACGCGGTTGACCCAGACCCTGACCTCCTCGCCGACGCGCAGGCACGAGTCCCCGTCCTCGTGCGGGTGGGACTCCCAGCCGAGCAACGGTCCCCAGAACGCCGACAGGGCGTGCGGGTCGACGGCATCGATGCACAGGTCCTTGTACGTCGCGAGCGGCATGGACCGACCGTAGTCCCTTGCGCCGCCGGGGAGCCCGGCCTTTCGCCGACCACGGGCAGACGTATGCCGTCCGGCCGAGGCGGCCGGACGGCATACGTCGTCGGGATGGTGCGGGAGACCGCTCAGCTCACGCGGAGCGTGACCGCCGTGGACGTCGAGGGGACGTAGGCGCCGGAGCCGTTGTACGTCGCCTTGACCGAGTGCGTCCCGCGCGAGAGCACCGGGGCCCACAGGGTGGCCTTGCCCTTGCTCACCGTCGAGGTGCCCAGCACGCGCGAGCCGTCACGGAAGGTGACGGTGCCCGTGGCCGCGCTCGGCGACAGGGTCGCCGTCAGCACCGGCCGCCCGCCGTAGCGGTAGCCGGTGCTGCTCGACGAGACGCTCGTGCGGCTCGCCAGTCCCTTGACGGTCACCACGGCGGGGGCCGAGGTGCTGCCGGCGAGGTTCGCGTCACCGTTGTAGCGGGCGGTGAACGCGTGGGCGCCGCGGCCGAGGCTGCTGCTGAGGGGCAGGACCGCCTTGCCGCCGGTGACGGCCACCGTGCGCACGACCTTGCCGCTCAGGATGAACGTCACGGTGCCGGTCGCGGTGGACGGGGACACCGTCGCCGTGAGCGTCGTGTGCCCGCCGTAGGTGTAGCTCGACGGGCTCGCCGTGAGCTTCGTGCTCGACGTCGTGCGCACCGTGACGACCTTGGCCCGGGAGCCGTTGGCGTTGAGGTGGTGCAGCAGGAGCAGACCCTGCGGCTTGTCGACCGCGGCCGTCGCCTCGTCGCGCCGGACCTCGAGCTTCTCGCCGGGGAGGTCGGTGTTGAGGAGGGTGCCGTAGTCCCCGTAGGCCGACAGGCCGGGGGACGCGAGGCTGATCGTCATCGGCTTCGCGGCCGAGCCGACGGCGTCGACGGACGCGCCCTGGGCGTAGGAGCTGACCCAGTAGCGGACCTTCGGTGCGGATCCCGTCACGAGGCCCGCGTCCTGGAGCACCTTGACCGAGACCGGCATGACGAGCGAGTCGCTGTTGAAGACGTTCGTGTCGAACGACCCGTCCACGCCGTTGACGAGCGCCTGGTCGAGCACGTCGCCGAAGCCGTCACCCGGTCGCAGGTCGACGAGCTCGGCCACGAAGTAGTCGTAGTCGTCGGTCGTCGAGAGCCGCGTGTTGTAGACGGCGGCGTCGGCCGTGCCGTCGGCGTTCGTGTCGAGGAAGACGTCGAACTCCGTGGACGTGGCCGGCGTGCGCCACGGGCCGTGGGTGCTGATCCCGAAGGTCAGCATCGCCTGGTCGAGGCTGGGCATGAGCGGCGCATCGGTGGCCGCTCCGACGTAACGCAAGTCGGCCCCACGGTCGTCGGCGGTCGCGTTGCAGTCGACGACGCGAGTGGCCGAGCAGTCCGCGCGGCGCGGGCTCGTGCCCTGCAGCTCGAACGTCGAGACCGTCGAGACGTACGACGTGCTGTCGCTGCCCTGGTCGATGCCGGTGCCCGTGAGCGGGAGCGTCGAGGTGGCGATACCGGCCGGGAGGCCGGACTGCCTCGTCACCGTCGTGCTCGCGGGCGACGACATCGTCGACGCCGCGCGTGGCGCGGACCAGACCGGCACGCGCAGCGCGCCGCCCGACGTGCCCTGGGCAGGCTCGAGGACCATGCGGCCGCTCGCGTCGGCGCGGTAGCTGCGCTGGATGCCGATCTCGAGCGGGTCGGCCTGGGTCGTCGGGTCGGCGACGGCCCGCAGCGCCGAGCGCGTGAAGGTCGCCGTGACCGTGACGTCGACGGAGCCGTTGGCCGGGACGCGGACCTGCGAAGGGCTGAACGAGTACGTCACACCCGGCGTCGGGTGAGCCGCGTCGTAGGACAGGACGTAGGCCGCCGACGTGACGGGGCGCTTGTTGACGATGCGCACGGTCTTCGTCAGGGTCTGCGTCGGAGCCGTCACCGCGACGGGACCGAACGAGACGCTGACGGCGCCCTTGTCGTCCGTGACGTACGCGAGCGTGCTCGTGCCGACGGCGGCGTCGGCCACGACGCGGCCGGCGCCCACGCGCTCGGGACCGTAGACGTCGCCCGTGTGGTCGGGACCGACGAAGACGTCCTGGGTCGCGGTGTTCATGATCGAGGCCTTGACCTCCTCGACCGTCCACGTCGGGTGAGAGCCGCGCACGAGCGCCGCCTCACCGGCCACGTGCGGCGAGGCCATCGAGGTGCCGCTCTCGGCGATGCCCTCGTTGCCCGTGCCGACGGCCGCGGAGAACGTCGTGACACCAGGGGCAGCGACGTCGGGCTTGACGCCACCGGCCACGCCGACGCCGCGCGACGAGAAGCCGGCGAGCTGGTCGATCGCCTTGGGGTTGCGGATGGAGACGCCGTTGCGGAGATCGTTCGTCATCGTGACGCGGACCTCGTTGGACGCGTCGAGCTGGGCCTTGATGGCCTGCGTCGCCTGGTTGACGGTGAGCATCGCGGGGATGTCGGCGTCGCCGGTCACACCGGCCGAGAAGGCGTTGACGTCGCTGCCGTAGATGACGCCGATGGCGCCCGCGTCCTGCGCGAGCTGGGCGCGCGCGGCCGAGCCGCAGCGACGACCGGTGCCGTCGAGCCACATCTGCATGACGACCTTGCCGGTCACCTTGGCCTGGTCCGCCAGGGAGTAGGCCGAGCAACCGTCGGTGTTGTTGCCCGCGTTGGGGTCCTGCGACCAGTCACCGACCGTGACGACCGGGACGTTCGTGACGCCCGGCTCGGCGGTCCAGTCGTAGGCGACCGACTTGAGAGCGGCGAAGACGTTGTCCTGGGTGCCGTCGACGGTGTCGGCCGGCTCGATGCCGGCGGGGGAGTCGACCTCGAGGCCGTCGACGACGTCGTTGCCGTCGTCGGACGCGGCGACCGCGAGCACGCGCGGCGCGTCGCCCGGCGAGCCGCCGACCTCGTAGACGTCGCCGGAGTTGCCCATCGAGGCGACGACGACGGTCCCGAGCGCGGCCAGGTTGTTGGCGGCGACGGCGTCGGGGTCCTCGGGCGAGCCGTAGGAGCTGCCGAGCGACATGTTGACGACGTCGAGGCGGTCGGACAGGTCGCCGTCACCGTTGGGGTCGGCTGCCCAGTCGAGGGCCTCGCCGACGACGTTGGTGGAGCCGTCGCAGCCGAAGACCTTGAGGGCGTAGAGGCTCGCCTCGGGGGCGACGCCGGGGCCGATGTCGAGGCTGGCCGGGTCGATGTCCGAGCTGTAGCCGCCGGACCACGTCGAGCCGTCGGACGCGACGCCGAGACCGGCGGTCGTGCCGGCGACGTGCGAGCCGTGGCCGTTGCAGTCGAGCGGGTTGGGGTCGGGCTGCGGGTTCGGGTCGTAGGTGTCCGAGGCCGGGTCGGCGTTGTAGTCGTCGCCCGCGAAGTCGTAGCCGCCGACGACCTTGGCGGTCGGCGTGAAGGTGTTGGAGGCTCCGGCAGCCTCGAACGCGTCGACCGTGCCCGGGCCGCCGAAATCGGCGTGGGTGTAGTCGATGCCGGTGTCGATGATGCCGACGCGGACGCCCTTGCCCGTCTGCGACATCGCCTGCCACACCTTGGGTGCGCCGATGAGCGGGACGGAGGAGGAGTTGGTCGGCGCCTTGGGCGTCAGGCGGTGGATCGCCTTGACGCCGGGGATCGCCGCGAGGGCGCTGAGCTTCGCGGCGTCCGTGCGCACCGCGATGCCGGCGTACGCCGCGTGCACCTTGTAGAGCGTCCGTGCCTTCGTCGCCGTGGCGGCGAAGCGGGACTCGACCCCCTTCTGGGCGGCCTTGACCGTCGAGGTCTGGGTGCGCGCCGCGCTCTTGGCGGCGGCGAGACCGCGTCCGCGAGCCTGGCCGAACGCCGTCGTCGCGGGCGCGGCGTCGAGCTCGATCATGACGTCGACAGGCCCCGTGGCCTTGCGCAGGCCGGCGTCGACCTTGTCGCCGGACGCCACGCGCTGCGTGCCGAGCGCGAGGGAGCCGGCGCTCGTGAGGCCGTCCGGAACCGAGCGGTCGCTGCGGTGCTTGACGGACGGGTCAGGGCTCGCCGACACCGGCGTGGCCCCGAGGGTGGTGGCGGCCAGGGCCGCGATGGCACCTGCGCTCACCGAGCTCATCACGCCACGGCGCGAGCGCCATGGTCCCCGAGTGTTGTCGGACAACGGATCCTCCTTGCGTGGCTCCATTCGCACGCGACGCGTCAGCGCATCGCGTGCGCAGGGACGCTCGCCCCCGAACTTGCCTGCCACGCCGGATGCAACCTATCCCCGTTCGGGCCGTTCGTGCGCGTTCGGGAGAAACTGATTCGCGGGGTGTCGAGGGTGTCGGTGCCGGACGGCATACTCGGCGCCATGCAGCGCATCGACGGTCACCTCGTCCTGAGCCCCACGGACCTGACGAAGCACGTGGCCTGCGCGCACATCACGACGCTCGACCTCGAGGCCCTCGACGCCGGGAGCGGGACGCCTGCCCGGGCCAGCGGGGCCGACGACTCCCTCAACCTCGTCTTCGCCAAGGGCCTCGACCACGAGCGCGCCTACCTCGAACGTCTCGTCGCCGAGGGCCGCGTGGTCGAGGACATCGCGGCCCTCGGCGTGCGCGGTGTGGAGGCGGAGGCGGCGACGCTCGACGCCATGCGCCGGGGGGTCGACGTCATCTACCAGGCGACCTTCTTCGACGGGCACTGGGTGGGCCTGGCCGACTTCCTCCTGCGCGTCGACGAGCCGAGTGAACTCGGCCCGTGGCGCTACGACATCGCCGACACCAAGCTCGCCCGCCGGCTCAAGGTGCCGGCGCTGCTCCAGATGGCGACGTATGCCGCCCGGCTCGAGGTGCTCCAGGGCGTGCCGCCGCAGTGGCTGACCGTCGTCACCGGCGACACCGAGTCGCACCCGTGGCGGCTCGTCGACGTGGCGCCCTACGCCCGCCGTCGACGTGCCGAGCTGCTCGACGCCATCGCCAACCCCCGCGAGACCGAGTCAGCGCGCGTCCAGCACTGCGGCCAGTGCCGGTGGAAGGAGCGGTGCGCCCAGGAGTGGCTCGACCGCGACGACCTCATCCAGGTCGCGGGCATGCGCGCCGACCACCGCGCCGCGCTCATCGACCTCGGCATCCCGACCCTGCGCTCGCTCGCCGAGTCCAGCGAGGAGCGGCTGGCCCCGGCCCTGTCGACCGCGAGCCGACGGCGCCTGCTCCAGCAGGCCCGGCTCCAGCTCGCCGAGCGCGAGACCGGACAGGCCCAGTACGAGCTGCTCGACCCGGAGCCCGCCCGAGGGCTGCAGATGCTGCCCGAGCCCGACGAGGGCGACGTCTACCTCGACTTCGAGGGCGACCCCTGGGCCGAGGGCGGCGCGGGACGCGAGTACCTCGCCGGCATCTGGACGCGGCAGGGGGAGTTCGTCGAGTTCTGGGCCCACGACTTCGCCGAGGAGGGGCGCCTGACCACCGACCTCGTCGACTGGCTGACCGAGCGGTGGCAGCGATTCCCCGACCTCCACGTCTACCACTACGCCCCCTACGAGACCACGGCCCTCAAGCGGCTCGTCGGGCAGCACGCGACCCGCGAGGCCGAGCTCGACCAGCTGCTGCGCCACGAGGTCTTCGTCGACCTCTACGCCGTCGTGCGCCAGGGCGTGCGCATCAGCAAGGGCTCCTACTCCATCAAGAAGCTCGAGGAGTTCTACTGGGGTCACACGCGATCCGCCGACGGGGCCGTAGTCGCCGACGGCCTGTCGTCCGTCGTCGAGTACGAACGCTGGCTCGCCGGTCGCGACGACGGGTCGGCAGACCAGGCGATCCTCGACGACATCCGGCGCTACAACGAGGAGGACGTCCGCTCGACGCTCGCGCTGCACGAGTGGCTCGAGGAGCGGCGCACCGAGCTCGCGCGCACGGGGCACACCCTGAGCCGGCCGGTGCCGGAGCAGCTGCGCGAGATCGGTGACGAGGAGCGCGCCGAGATCGCCCTCTCCGAGCGGCTCGTCGCCGACGACCACCCGCTCCTCGCCGGGCTCGTCGGGTGGCACCGGCGCGAGAAGCGACCCGAGTGGTGGGACTTCTTCCGCTACAAGGAGCTCGAGACGGCCGAGCTCGTCGAGGACGGCACCGCCATCGGTGACCTCGGCGAGCCCCGCGAGATGCGGATCGTCAAGCTCTCCAAGGTCTGGCGCTACCCCTTCCCGCCGCAGGACTGCAAGGTGTCGGTCGGCAAGTACGTCCCCGACGTCGACACCCACGCGCCCGTCGGCAAGGTCGTCGACCTCGACCCGGTCGAGGGCTGGGTCGAGCTGTCGATGAAGAAGTCGCTCGAGCCGCCACGCCCGCGCGGGCTCGGTGGCCCCGGCCCGGTCATGGACCAGGCGCTGCGGGCCAGCATCGCCCGCACCGGCGAGCTCGCCCTGGCCGGCGGCACCAACCTCGCGACGCGGCTCGTCGACCGGGTCGTCCCGGCCCCGGAGGTCCTCGCCGCCCGGGGCGGCGAGTCGCCGAAGGACGTCGTCGTCCGCGTCGGTCGCGGCCTGGCCGGTGAGGTGCTGGCGGTGCAGGGCCCCCCGGGCACCGGCAAGACGTATGCCGGGTCGGCCCTGATCCGCGAGCTGCTCGATGCCGGTCTGCGCGTGGGCGTCACCGCACAGTCGCATGCCGTCGTGCTCAACCTCCTCGACGAGGTGGCGCGGCCCGCCTGGCACAAGGACGGCACCAACGTCGAGGAGGGCGACGAGCCCGACGACCCCAACGCCCTGATCCGTCACACCTCCGACAACGCCGCCATCGCGGCCGCCCTCGCGAGCGGGGACGCGACGCTCGTGGGGGGCACGGCCTGGCTGTGGTCGCGTGAGGACATGGTCGACGCCGTCGACGTGCTCGTCATCGACGAGGCAGGTCAGTTCTCGCTCGCCAACGCCGTGGCCGTGGCCCCGGCGGCCCGCTCGCTCGTCCTGCTCGGTGACCCGCAGCAGCTGACGCAGCCGACCAAGGCCGTCCACCCCTACGGGTCCGGCGTCTCGGCCCTCGACCACCTCCGCACCGACGACGACGGGCTCGTCCACGACGTCATCCCGGACGACCGTGGCGTCTTCCTGGACCGCACGCACCGGATGCACCCGAGCCTGACGGCGTTCGTGTCGCAGCTCGCCTACGAGGGCCGGCTCGAGTCGGCGCCGGGGCGCGAGCGGCTCCGCATCGAGGCGCCGGGTGCCCTGTCGGGCGACGGTCTGCGCTGGGTCCCCGTCGAGCACGAGGCCCTGTGCGAGCAGTCGAGCCGCCAGGAGGCCCGAGTCGTGCGCGCCCTCGTCGACGACCTGCTCCGCGGCAGCTGGACCACCGCAGAAGGCGACTCACGCCCGATCGGTCTCGCCGACATCCTCGTCGTCGCGCCCTACAACGCGCACGTCGCGACGCTCGCGGCCGAGCTGCCCGACGGCGCCCGCGTCGGCACGGTCGACAAGTTCCAGGGCCAGCAGGGTGCCGTCGTCATCTACTCGATGGCGAGCACCACGGCTGCGCTCGCCCCCCGCGGCGTCTCGTTCCTCTACGACCTGCACCGGCTCAACGTCGCGATCTCCCGGGCCCGGGCGATGGCCGTCATCGTCGGCAGTCCGCTGCTCACCGACGCCGAGGTCCACACGCCGGAGGAGCTGCGGGCCGTCAACGCGCTGTGCCGCTTCGTCGACGAGGCCAAGACGGTCTGACCCGCGACGCCGTCGTCATCGCCGGCCCGCTGCGGTCCGGGCCGTCAGATCCGAGCCGTCAGGCGCGGCGTGGGAGCGTGGCCAGGTCCTTCTCGACGACCTCGCGGTCCTCCGGGTCGTCCATCGTGGCCAGCACGTCACGGGCCTCCGCCTCGAAGCGCTCGGCCGCGTCGAAGTCCCCGCTGACCGCGGCTGCCCGCGCGGACGCCTCCAGCGCAGCCGCGAGGTCCCAGGGCTCGCCGGCCCCGCTCCGCGCGATCGTGACGTACCGGCCCGCGTGGTACGCCGCGGCGTCGGGTTGCCCGAGCACGGCGTGCACACGGGAGACGAGCCAGTGACCACGGCCCAGGTTCTCCGGCTGCACCCCCTCGAACCTGCCCCAGTGGTACATCGACGCGTGCGCGCGGGCGAGCATCTCGTCGTCGTCCTCCCGTGACCGGTCGGTCTGCTCGAGCAGGTCCCACGTCGCGTTGTAGAGGTCCACGCCGAGGCGGCGGTGGTCGATCTCGCTCATGGCCGCAACCTAGTCCCGTGCCCGACGTCGCGGCGAGACCCGAGGTGCGTCAGGCGCCGTGCGCGGCGACGTCCCAGAGGCGTCCCTCACCGCGGATGCCCGGCAGGGCCTCCCGGATGGACCGCTCGGCGAGCTCGGGTGCGACGCCGAGGTCGACGGCATACCGCAGCGCGACGGCCGGGGTGCGCTGGACACCCTGGCGGCAGTGCACGAGCACCCGCTTGCCCTCGGCGCGGAACTGTCGCAGCGCCGACGAGGCGTCGTCGAGGACGAAGTCGAGGTGGGGGTTGCTCTCCTCCTGCTCCTCGTCGTTAATCCAGAACTCGATGTGGTCGCGGGCGGTCATGCCGGCGGCGGGGATGTCCTCCAGGCCGAGCGCACACAGCGAGACGATCGCCTGCACGTCGAGCTCGCGCACGCGTGCGAGATCGCTGATGGTGCCCAGGACGATGTCGGGGTCGATCGGGTGCGGGATGCCCAGCGTCGGGATCTGCGCGTCGCCCATCGAGACGACCGACGGCCATTCACCGACTCGACGCCCACCTTCCGAGGTCGACACGGCGAGCTCGACGAGGTCGTGGGCGCGCAGACCCGGCCACCCGTGCACCATGCGACGCCACTGGGTGGGCACGGCGGACGCGCCGTAGCGGGCGCCGAGCAGCGAGCCGGCGATGGCCGCGACGGTGTCGGTGTCGTGGCCGGCTCGCACGGCGGCCTGCAGGCCCCGCTGCAGGTGCATCGCCGACCCGTCGCCGCGGTCGGTCGTCGTGATCGCGGCCCACGCGTCCTGCAGCGCGGTCACCGTGAACCCGTTGTTGCCGAACTGTCCCGGCTCGGCGCCGGTCGCGGCCTCGATCCAGTCACCCCACCGCCCGGTGTTCGCGGCGCTCACGAGGTCGAGACCGGCCGCGAGGTCGAGACGTCCCTCGGTGACGGCGACCCGGATCGCCTCGGACCACAGCACCGCCGAGTCGCCGGCGAGCGGGTCGGCGTGGGTGAGCAGGGCGATGGCGCGTGCGGCGCGCGCCGTCGCGTCACGGTCGTCGAGAGCCGACAGGCCGACGATGGGCGTCCGCATCAGCGCGCCGTTGCCGGCGGTCAGCCCCGTGCGGGCGTGCAGCGCCTCGCTCGCCCGGGTCAGGCGCTCGTGCGAGGCGCCCGAGAGCTCCTTGGCCTCGGTCAGCACCGAGCGCGTCTGGATCCCGACGTCCGTCGCGCCACCGTCGAGCCACGCCGTGAACGCGTCGGCCACGCCGTCGAGTCCCTCGGCGGAGGTGAGGTCGATGCCCTGGGCGGCGATGCGCGCCACGCAGAGCGTCATCTGGGTGTCGTCGCTCCACTCGCCGGGCTCGTACGGCCCGAGGCCACCACCTTTCATGACGGCCTCGCCGACCGGGGGAGCGGCCATCTCGTAGGGCACACCGAGAGCGTCTCCGCAGGCCTCGCCGAGCAGCACCCCCGCCGCGCGATCGACGGCGATGGGGCGGATCGACACGACGGCTCCTCTGTGACGCTCGGGTGGGTGGGGATGCTCCGGGAAGAAACTACCGCCCGCGCGGGCCCGGCCCGAGGCCCGGTCCAACCCTCGACGCCGGCCCCGGGAGCGTGTGACCGACGCCGTAGGCTTCTCGCGTGCTCCAACCCCTGACCGTCGTGCTCCTCGTCGCGAGCGGACTGCTCGGCCTGCTGGCCGCCCACCACCTGCTCCGGGGCCGTCTCGTCGACGACCCGCTCATCATCGTCGGCGCCGCCATCGAGGTGGCCCTCCTCGTGCAGCTCGTCGTGGGACTCACCAAGGCGTCCGCGATCGGCGACGGCGCCGAGCGGGCCACCTTCATCGCCTACCTCTTCACCGTCCTGCTCGTCATCCCCGCGACGATCGTCATCGCCGTCAAGGAGAAGACGCAGTGGGCCATGGCCGTCGTGCTCGGAGGGGCCCTCGTCGTGGCGATCCTCGTCGCCCGCCTGCAGCAGGTCTGGACCCTCAATGTCTGAGCCGACCCCCGCCCCGCAGACCCCTGCCCCGGAGACCCCGGGCCCGGAGACGGCTGAGCGACCCCACACCGGGCACGGCTTCGGTCGCGTGCTCGTCGCCGTCTACGGCCTGCTCGCCCTCGCCGCCACCGGCCGGTCGATCCTGCAGATCACGGAGTACTTCGACCGGGCGCCGGTCCCGTTCCTGCTGTCCGCGCTCGCCGCGCTCATCTACCTCGTCGCGACCATCGGCCTGGCCCGCGGTGACCGCGCCTCCGTGCGACTTGCGACGGTGGCCCTGACCGTCGAGCTCGTCGGGGTGCTCGCGGTGGGCGCGTGGAGCGTGAGGCAGCCGGCCGCCTTTCCCGAGAAGACCGTCTGGTCCCACTTCGGGGCGGGCTACGGCTACGTGCCCCTCGTGCTGCCGCTCGTCGGCCTGTGGTGGATCCGCCGCACGGCCCGCGCGAGTGCCGCGTCCGACGCCGAGGTGGCGCGGTCGGCGGACTGACGCGCCGCCGATAGGGTTGCGGCCATGACCGAGCAGACCCCTGCCCCTGCGCCGACCCCGCAGGCGACACCCGTCGCCGGCCCGCTCACCGTGCGCGAGATCAGCGCAGACGAGGCTGTCGAGACACTCCTCGAGCTCGGCGGCAGCTTCCTCCAGACGCCCGCCTGGGGTCGGGCGAAGGCGGGCTGGCGGCGCACGCACCTCGGCTGGTTCGACGCCTCCGGTGCCCGGGTCGGCGCGGGCCTCGTGCTCTCGCGCACCATCCCGCGCCTCTCCCGCTCCTACGCCTACCTGCCCGAGGGGCCCGGACTGCCGTGGGACGTCGTGGCGACCGACCCGGCCGCGTGGCTCGACCCGCTCGTGGCCTGGGCCAGGGCCAACAAGGCGTTCGCGCTCCGGCTCGGCTACCCCGTGGTCTCCCGCATCTGGGACCGCGAGCCGGTCAAGAAGCAGGTCGTCGACAACGGTCTGCTCAGCTTCACGAGCCTGCCCACGGCCGTCGACAACCCGGCCGCACGCACCCTCGAGGCCTGGCTCGACCGCAACCACTGGCTCCCGCTGGGCGCCGACGGCGTCGCCGTGGGCCAGCCCCGTCTGCTCTGCATCGTCGACCTCCGGGGCCGCTCCGACGCCGAGCTGCTCAAGGGCATGAACCAGCAGTGGCGTCGCAACGTCAAGAAGGCCGAGAAGGCCGGCGTCCAGGTGCGTGCCGTCGGGCCCGAGGGTCTCGACACCTTCCACGCGCTCTATGTCGAGTCGGCCGAGCGCGACAACTTCCTGCCCCGCCCCAAGGCGTACTTCGACGTCATGGCGCGCTCGTTCGCGTCCGACGGCTCAGACGGCTCCGACGGCCCTGTGTCGGCGCGCTTCTACGAGGCCCACGTCGACGGTGACGTGCTCGCCTCGGCGCTGATGATCCGTTTCGGCCGCACGTTCTCCTATCTCTACGGCGGCTCGACCGAGCGCAACCGCGATGCCCGAGCCTCCAACGCCCTGCAGTGGCAGGCGATGCGCGACGCAGCCGCGGCGGGCTGCGAGGCCTACGACTTCCGCGGCTTCAACACCTCCCTCGGTGCGACGAGCCCGCTCACCGGTCTGCTGCTCTTCAAGCTCGGGGCCGGGGCCGACGTCGTCGAGATGGTGGGGGAGCGCGAGCTGGTCATCAGCAGGTTCTGGCACCTCGCCTTCGAGAAGGCCATGGCTGCCCGGATCGCGATCAACAAGCGCCGCAAGGCCGCTCGCGCCTCGGGCGACGCCGCCGACATCTGAACGGACCGCGGCGGAGACCCGGCTGACGGCGGCTCAGCGGCGCTGGATGTCGAAGTACGGGCTGATGTAGCACGTGGCGTAGCCCTGCCCCTGCTGCGCCGTGACGACGATCCCGTCGACGAGCACCCGGCACGACACGGCGCCGCGGGCGCCTGACCCTGTCGGGTCGCTCGTGCGCACCCGGAGGCTGAAGTAGTCGTTGCTCGTGGCCCCCGGCTTGACGGGCACCTCGAAGCCGAGGGGCGCGGCCTGAGCGGGGTAGTCGTAGCGCTGGTGCGTCGCGTCCGACAGGGACACCTCGATGCGAGCGCCCTTCTCGGCGTACGCCTCGAAGCGGATCGTCCGCGCGTCTGCGGGGACGGGCGTCACGGGGACGGCCGGGACCGGGAGGAGCGTGGGCGGCGACGTCATGACGCCGCGGGTCGGGGTGGTCGGCCTCGTGGTGGCACCGGGGACCGACCGGGTCGGGCTGACGCCGGGCACGACGGGGGTGATCGTGGGGACCTGGAAGGTGCGGGTGACGACGGGACGGTTGCGGGTCACGCTGATCGAGGGCCGGGCGACCGGGTCGAGGTCGTCGACGAGGCTCGTCGCCGCCCAGAATCCGAGGGGGACGAGCAGCCCCACCACGACCGCCACGACGTGCCACGCCTGGAGACGGCCGCCGAGCGACCGTCCCGCGACGCCCGGGAGGGTGACGGTGCGCAGGCGCTCGGTCACGGCCGGCGAGGTCGGTGGGGGAGGCGGGGGTGGCGGCGCCGCGTGGGGTGGCCCCGCCTTCTGCGGCACCCAGCTCGTCGCCGCCGGCCGCTCCCGGCCGAAGCTCGTGTCGTATGCCGTCACGTCCGCGGGCGCCGACGCGTCGGCGGGCAGGTCGGCCGGGTCCAGCGACCCGGCCGGGTCGCCGGTGCCGGTGCTGGGGCCCCCGTCAGCGGCGTCGGTCCGCTCGGGCGCGACATCTCCTGTCGTGTCGCGCGTCGGGTCGGGCTGGTAGGGCGGAATCTCAGACACGGGGTCCCCTCGTCTCGTGCGTGCGACTGCTCAATGTAGTGCGGCCCGGCGTCGGACCCGGCCATGTCAGAGTTTCGGGCTGCACGTCGCGTGGCTGCTCGACGTGGAGACGGCGACGAGGAGGTCGTCGGCGTAGACGCGGCACTGCACGGTGCCCGAGCCGACGACGACGGAGACGGACAGATCCTTCGGGTGCTTGTCCAGATGGATCTCGAAGGCTGTCGGGAGCGGGCCGTACGACGAGTCCAGCGTGACGTCTCCGACCGTGGTGTCGACCTGCGCCTCGATCGGGTCACCGTCGAGTCCCGTCGTCGACACGACCTCGACCCGCAGGAGCGAGGCGTCGACGGGAACGCGTCGGACCTGCGGCGTGCCGGTCAGGACCTCGGCGAAGCCGATGGGGTCGGTGATGGGTTCGACCCAGACCCCCTCAACGGATCCGGGGACCTCACCGTTGCCGTCCATCGTGCCGTCGATCGTGCCGTCCATCGTGCCGTCGCAGTCGGAGACGCCGGGGCCCGCGCCCGTGTCGTAGGACCAGCAGCCGTCGACCTCGGTCGCGTCGGTGTGGTTCGAGATGCCGAGCAGCAGCGGCGGGACGAGGAAGAGTGCGACCCAGCCCGGCAGGCGCCGTCGTGGCGGTTGCCGAACCGGCAGGGACGCGAGGACGGGCGGCACGGGCGTCTGCCACGAGGGTGGCGTGGGCGACTCCGGACCGGGTCCCGAGGACCGCGGTGCCCAGGCCTCCGGTGGCAGCGACGTGCCGGAGGGGGCGGGGTCTGCGCTCGGCCGGTCGTCCGGGAAGGACACGTGGCGGTCCCGCTGAGGGTCCGGGAGGGCCGGGCGCGTGCGGTCGGGCTCGGACAACGATGCCTCGCTTCAGACGGGTGGGACCCCGGTGGGTCCTCGGGTGCCCGGGTCGTCGCACCTCAGACCGTGCGCAGGCCCGGCGCGTTCCGTGCCTCGGTCCACTCGGACCGCGGGGCGATGGTGCGGGCTCAGCGCACGCGGCTCCACGTCGAGTCGGTGACCTTGCAGTCGACGGACCGGGTGCCGACCGCGGTCGCCAGCACGGTGTCGCCGACCGAGATGGTGCATCGCATCGGCTGGCTCCCCCGGTAGCCGTAGTCGTCGGCCGACACCGAGAGGTAGGCGTCGTCGGTGGCGACCGGCACGTCCACGGCATACGGCAGCACCCGGTTGCTGAGGTTGCTCGTCCCGTCGGGCGTGAAGAGGCGTACGTCCGCGGTGCGGCCGGGCCCCTGGAGCTCGACGCGCACCGACGTCACGGTCGCCGGCACCTCCGCGACGGAGGACGCCGGCACGGAGACCTCGGTGGCGACGAGGGGACGGTCGGCCGGGTCGGAGGAGTCCGCGCCGTCACCGTCATCGCCACCGACGAGGCGGCTCAGCGCGAACCCGACGACCACGGGTAGCAGCACGAGGGCCCCGACGACGAGGATGACGCCGCGCGCGACGCCGGACGTCCTACGGCCCGAGGGACGGGCAGGTGGGGTGGAGGACGGCGAACCACCCTGACCCGAGGGGCTGCCCACTCGCGGCGCAGTCTTCGGGCGAGACGCTGCGGGGGACGGTGCGGAGCCGGCGCGGCCCTTGGTGCGGCTACGCCTGCGGGTGCCCCGCGCGGGCTTCGGGGGCGGCGTGGCCGCGGGGTCGTCGAACGCCGAGAACCGGTCGGAGGTCGGGTCCGGCATCGGCGCGGCCGACGGTGCAGGCGGGATCGCAGACCCTGACGGCGCAGGCGGGATCGCCGATCCCGAGGACGCAGGCTGCAGGACCGAGCCGTAGTCGTCGGCGAGCGGGTCCGAGCTGATCGGGTCGACGGTGGCCGACGACGGGTCGGTCGGAGGATGGTTGGTCACGGCGGAGCCCCTGTTCGTGGTGACGGTCCGCCCATCCAACCACCGGGCCCACCCCGCGTGGTGGGCTGGTCAGTCGGCGCCGGGCCTCCAGCCGCCGACCCTGATCTCCGTGCCGTCGACGATGTCGACGGGCGAGGTCGGGTCGAGCGGCACGGCCACGGGTGACGACCCCTCGGTGACGACGATCGTCATCGACGCGGTCTGCTCGACACCGGCGGCAGCGAGGTCACCCCGCCACCCGAGGTCGACGTGGGCGGTGTCGCCGGGGTCGAGGGGCACGGTCTGCGCGCTCGCCGTCTCGGAGTCGTGCATGCGACCGCGAGGGTTGGCGAAGACCGTCCCGGACGGTCCGCGCGCGGAGACGACCGCGTACCCGGTGAGCACGCACGGCACCCGGCCGGCATTCGTGACGCGCACGCGCATCTGGCGGTACCCCAGTGCGGGGTCGACCGGGCTCGCCGCGACGTCGAGCCGGCTCGGCTGGCACGGCCCGTCCGGGAAGGGAGGCGCCGCGTCGAGGTCTCCCGTCGGTGCGCTGGGGCTCCCTCTCGGCGGCAGCACGAGCGGCGGCTCGGTGGGCAGCGCCGTCGGCGTCTGCCCGGTCGGTTGCTCGGTGGCCGGTGGGGCGGTCGCGTCGAGGGTGGGCTCGGGCGGCGGGCTCGCGCAGCCGGCGACGAGGACGGCGACGAACGCGAGGGCTGCCACGGCCGCGAGGGATCCGGTCCGCGTCCTGGCTGCCGCCCCGTGCACGCCGGTCGCTCCCATGCCTCCACGCTAGGCGAGGGCCGGGCTGCGTCGACCCGGTCCCACGAGTCCTCGACGAGGTCTTCACCGTCACCACACGGTCCGCGGCCGGGATATCCGTTCGGAGCCGGCCTCGTGGCCCGCCTATCCTGTCGAGCATGTCCGACGAGCCTGCGACCGCACCCGCGCGCTCGCGGCCACCCCGTCGGAGAGGACGCCGACGCCCGGCCGGCGCCGCGCCGACGCCGTCGACGTCTGCAGCCCCGGGAACGGCTGCTCCCCAGGCATCCGGCGATCGCCCTGACCGGCCCGACCGCCCTGACCGGCCCGACGACCGGGGGAGGCGCGACCACGGCCGTGCCGGGGCCCCTCCCCGCCAGGGCGGCCGCACCCTGACACCCGAGCAGAGGGAGGCCCGGCGCGCTGCGCGCGCCGCCACGGTCCCTCCCATCACCTATCCCGAGCACCTGCCCGTCGTCGAGCGCCGCGACGACATCGCCGCGGCCATCCGGGACCACCAGGTCGTCGTCATCGCGGGTGAGACCGGGTCGGGCAAGACGACCCAGATCCCGAAGATCTGCCTCGAGCTCGGGCGCGGCCTCGACGGCGTCATCGGGCACACCCAACCCCGGCGCATCGCTGCCCGTGCGGTCGCCGAGCGGCTCTCCGAGGAGCTCGCCGTCGAGCTCGGCACCGCCGTCGGCTACCAGGTGCGCTTCACCGACCAGAGCAGCCGCGACACCCTCGTCAAGGTCATGACCGACGGCATCCTGCTCGCCGAGATGCAGCGCGACCGCGAGCTGCGCCGCTACGACACGATCATCATCGACGAGGCCCACGAGCGCAGCCTCAACATCGACTTCATCCTCGGCTACCTCAAGCAGCTGCTGCCTCGGCGCCCCGACCTCAAGGTGATCATCACCTCGGCGACGATCGACCCCCAGCGGTTCGCCGAGCACTTCGCAGACCCGACCACGGGCGAGCCGGCGCCGATCATCGAGGTGTCCGGCCGCACCTTCCCCGTCGAGATCCGCTACCGCCCCCTCGTCGACCCCGACCGCCCCGACGCGGAGGAGCGCGACATGGTGACCGGAGTCTGCGAGGCGGTCGAGGAGCTGTGGACCGAGCGACACTCCGGCACGAGCAGCGACATCCTCGTCTTCTTCTCCGGCGAGCGGGAGATCCGCGACGCGGCCGACGCCCTCAACGGGATGAAGCTGCCGGTCACCGAGGTCGTCCCGCTCTACGGGCGGCTCTCGGCGGCCGAGCAGCACCGCGTCTTCTCCTCGCACACCGGCCGGCGGATCGTCCTGGCCACCAACGTCGCCGAGACCTCCCTGACGGTCCCGGGCATCCGCTACGTCATCGACACCGGCACGGCGCGCATCAGTCGTTACAGCCAGCGCACCAAGGTCCAGCGCCTTCCCATCGAGCCGGTCAGCCAGGCGTCGGCCAACCAGCGCTCGGGTCGCTGCGGCCGCGTCTCCGACGGCATCGCGATCCGCCTCTACTCCGAGGACGACTACGACAGCCGTCCCGAGTTCACCGACCCCGAGATCCTGCGCACCAACCTCGCGTCCGTCATCCTCCAGATGACGAGCCTCGGGCTCGGCGACATCGCGCGCTTCCCCTTCGTCGACCCGCCCGACAGCCGCCAGATCACCGACGGCGTCCGGCTGCTCGAGGAGCTCCAGGCCTTCTCGCCCGAGGACGACGAACCCGCCGCAGCGCGGGGGAGGCGACGTCCGGGACGCCGCCTGACGGCATACGGCCGCACCATCGCGATGCTGCCGATCGACCCGCGCCACGCCCGCATGGTCATCGAGGCCGACCGGCGCGGCGTGCTCCGCGAGGCGCTCGTCATCGTCGCCGCGCTCTCGATCCAGGACCCGCGCGAGCGCCCCCAGGACAAGCAGGAGCTCGCGAACGCCTCGCACAAGCGCTTCGCCGACGAGACGAGCGACTTCGTGACGTGGCTCAACCTCTGGGCCTACCTCAAGGAGCAGCAGCACGAGCTGAGCAGCAGCGCCTTCCGACGGATGTGCAAGGCCGAGTTCCTCCACTACCTGCGCATCCGGGAGTGGCAGGACCTCCACAGCCAGGTCAAGCAGGCCGCCAAGCAGGCCGGTCTGGACCTCAGCCGGGGCAGCACCCACGTGGCGCAGGGCGAGGTCGACGTCGACGCGATCCACCAGTCGCTGCTCGCCGGCCTCCTCTCGCACGTCGGCGTCCGTGACGAGCAGAAGCGGGAGTATGCCGGTGCGCGCGGCACGAGGTTCGGCATCAGCCCCGGGTCGGCGCTCTTCCGCAAGCAACCCCAGTTCGTCATGGCCGAGGAGCTCGTCGAGACGAGCCGCCTGTGGGCGCGGGTCAACGCCCGCATCGACCCCGTGTGGGCCGAGCAGCTCGGCGAGCACCTCGTCAAGCGGCAGTACTCCGAGCCGCGCTGGTCCGGCAAGCGTGGCTCGGCCGTCGCGACCGAGCGGGTCACGCTCTACGGCGTCCCGCTCGTCGTCGGGCGGGTCGTCGGGCTGGGCAAGGTCGACCCCGAGCTCGCGCGCGACCTCTTCGTCCGGCACGCCCTCGTCGAGGGCGACTGGCACACCGAGCACGCCTTCCTGCGCGAGAACGCCGCGCTCGTCGAGCGGCTCGGCGAGCTCGAGGCCCGCACCCGACGCCGCGACATCGTCGTCGACGACAGCACGCTGATCGCCTTCTACGACAAGCGCATTCCCGCCGACGTCGTGTCGGGGCGCCACTTCGACACGTGGTGGAAGAAGGCCCGACGACAGACGCCGGACCTGCTGACCTTCACCGAGGAGCTGCTGCTCCGCGAGAGCGCGGGCAGCATCGCCGACGAGGACCACCCGACGACGTGGACCCAGGGGGAGAACGTCCTGGCCGTGACCTACCAGTTCGAGCCGGGGTCGGCACAGGACGGCGTCACCGTCCACATCCCCGTCGAGCGCCTCAACCAGGTGACCCCCGACGGCTTCGACTGGCAGGTCCCCGGGTTCCGCGAGGAGCTCGTCACGGCGCTGATCCGCAGCCTTCCCAAGGGGATCCGCCGCAACCTCGTCCCCGCGCCGGACCACGCCCGCGCCGTCCTGCCCGAGCTCGACCCGACCTCCGGCCCGCTCCTCGTGGCGCTCGCGGCCGTGCTCCGGCGCCGCGCCGGTGTCGCGGTGACCCCGGCGGACTTCGACGTCGAACGCGTCCCCGCGCACCTGCAGGTCACCTTCAGCGTCGACGGGGTGGACGGTCGCCCGGTCGCCACCGGCAAGGACCTCGAGGCCGTCCGCGACACCGCAGCGCCGCAGCTGCGCCGACAGGTCAGCCGCGCGGGCTCCGGTCTCGAGCGCACCGGGCTCACCTCGTTCCCCGACGAGGGCGTGGCCGAGTCCTTCGAGAGCGCGCAGGGCGTCCACGGCTGCCCGGCCCTCGTCGACACCGGCTCGGCCGTCGACCTCCGGGTGCTCCCGACGCGTGCCGAGGCCGACGCCGAGCACCGCCTCGGCGTGCGACGGCTGCTGCTGCTCGGCATCTCGCCGCCGTGGAAGCAGATCCTCGCCCGGCTGACCAACACCCAGAAGCTCGCCCTGGGCCACAACCCGCACGGCAGCGTCCCGGCCCTGCTCGACGACTGCCTGGCCGCGGCCATCGACGCGATCCGCGACGACGCCGTCACCGACCGGTCCGACCACACGGTGCGCACCCGGGAGGACTTCGAGTGGGCCCTGTCGGCCGTGCGCACCCACACCACCGCCAAGGTCGTCCAGGTCGTCGGGCTCGTCGAGCCGATCCTCGCCAAGCACCTCGCCCTGACGAACCGGCTCGCCGAGCTCGACCGGTCGAGCAACCCGGCCGTGCGGCCGATGCTCGCCGACGTCCGGGCCCAGCTGCGCGAGCTCGTGCGTCCCGGCTTCGTCGCCGACACCGGGCTGCGCCGCCTGCCCGACCTCGACCGCTACCTGCGGGGCATCGCCCACCGGCTCGACAAGGCACCGGCCAACCTGGCACGCGACGCCCAGGCGCTCGAGCAGGTCGACCTCGTCGAGGGCCGCTACGCGGACCTGCTCGACGCGCTACGGCCCGCCCAGCGCGGCGCCGCCGCCGTCGTCGACATCGGCTGGATGATCGAGGAGCTGCGGGTCTCGCTCTTCGCGCAGACGGTCGGCACGGCATACAGCGTCTCGCCGCAGCGCATCCTCAAGGCGATCGCCAAGGTGGACGCCTGACCCGTCCCGCGCCCACCGGTGGGGAATCATGGGATGCAGCGGAGCGTTGCACGAAGGACCCCGTACGACGAAAGGCCAGACCCGTGCAGGACCCGACCGAGCTCTTCCAGTTCGAGAGCGACACCTCACCGAGCCAGCTCCAGCAGCTGCAGGCGTCGGTGCTCGTGGTCGCCCTCGGCGGATTCATCGACGCCGGCCACACCCAGCGACTGATGGCCGACCACATCCTCGAGACGCACGAGTCGCGCGTCATCGCCTCCTTCGACGTCGACCAGCTGCTCGACTACCGCGGCCGCCGTCCCGTCATGGTCTTCGACCGCGACCACTGGAGCAGCTACGACGACCCGAGCCTGCTGCTGCACCGCGTCGTCGACAAGGAGGGCGTGCCCTTCCTGCTCCTCGTCGGCCCCGAGCCCGACTACCAGTGGAACCGCATGGTCGAGGCGACCTCGATGCTCGTCAAGGCGTTCGGCGTCGACCTCACCGTGAGCGTCCACGGCATCCCCATGGCCGTGCCGCACACCCGCCCCCTCGGCGTGACCGCCCACGGCACCAACCCGCGCCTCGTCACCGGCAACGACCCGGCCTTCGGCACGGTCCAGGTGCCGGCGAGCTTCTCGTCCCTGCTCGAGCTGCGGCTCGGCGAGGCGGGCCTCGACGCCATCGGCTTCGCCGTCCACGTGCCGCACTACCTCGGCCAGAGCGAGTTCGCCGACGCGGCCGTGCTCGGACTCGAGCGGGTGCGTGCGGCGACCGGCCTCGACCTCGACCTGCGCGAGCTCGCCGCGACCGCCGGGCTCAACCGCGCCGAGATCACCCGGCAGATGGAGGAGTCCGACGAGATCACCGCGGTGGTGCACGCCCTCGAGCAGCAGTACGACACCTTCCTCGAGGGTCGCCAGCAGCGCAACCTGCTCGCGACCGACCTCTCGGACCTGCCGACCGCCGACGAGATCGGCGCCGAGTTCGAGGCGTTCCTCAAGGACGTCACCGAGGACGAGTCCGGCGACGACCGGAGCTGACGCAGTCATCACGAAGGCGGGTCCGACCAGCTGGTCGGGCCCGCCTTCGTGGTGCTGGGGCCGCTCGCGCCCGGCCGGCCGCCTCGGGTCAGGCCTTGGCCTCGCTCCAGCGACGGACGACCGAGGTGTCGGCGACGAACCGGACCTCGTCGGTGCCGGCCCACGTGCGCGCCGCACTCGTCAGCGTGCCCTCGACGGCGGCCGCCGCGGCCGCCGCGTGCTGCTCGGGCACGTGGACGAGCAGCTCGTCGTGCAGGCACAGCACGATCTGGCCGCCGAGCGGGCGCACCGCGTGGCGCACCGTCGCCGCCCAGGCCTTGAAGAGCTCGGCGGCCGAGCCCTGGATGATCGCGTTGCGCGCGTAGCGTCCCCGCGCTCCGTCCGCGCCCGTCGCCGAGAACTCGGCGCTCCCCGAGGGCTCGGGCGCGCCCGGCTCGAGCGCAGGCACGGGCACTCCGCCGAAGCGGATGAGGCGGCCACCCCACGTGCGCACCGGACGACGCGCGACCCCGTCGGCGTAGGCCCGGTCGAGCAGGCTCATGGCCACGGGATAGGCCCGCTCGAGGTCCTTGAGGGCCTCGCCCGCCGCACCGGAGCGCTGGCCGTACATGGCTGCGAGCACGGCGACCTTGGCCCGCGGCCGGTCGGCCCCGAGCTTGGCGGCGACGGGAGCGTAGAGGTCGTCGGCCCTGGTCGCCTCGGCGAACGCCCGGTCGGCGCTGACGACGGCGAGCACCCGCGGCTCGATCTGGCCGAGGTCGGCGCGGACGAAGACGTGACCCGGGGCGGCGCAGATCGCGGGGCGCAGGGGAGCGGGGAGGTTGTGCAGGCCGTTCTGCGCCGTCATGCGCCCGGCTGCCCCGTCGCACGCGGTCCATCCGCCGCGGAGCCGGTCGTCGGCGCCGACGTGGTCGTCGAGCCAGCGGTAGCCGTAGGTGGTCGCGATCCGCTCGTCCTTGCGCCACCGCAGCAGGGCGTCGACGAGGGGGTGCGTGTGCCGGTAGGGCTCGAGCACCCAGGCGCGCGTGTTGGGCACGTCGACGCCGACGGAGAGGAGCAGGTCGCGCACCTGGCCCGGGTTGCGCAGGTCGGTGCGCTCACGGCCGGGGGCGAGGCGCAGCACGACGGCGTCGCGCTCGGCCCGGATGCGCGCCGCGTCGGCCTCGTCGTGCGGACGGGCCCCGGCCGACGCCGCGATGAGGTCCTCGGCGGCGGGGCGGTCGACGGGCAGCCCGTCGCGCTCGAGCTCGAGGCAGAGCACGGCCGCCGCGGACTCGGACCACACGGTGCGCTCGAGGCGGCCGACGTGGACGCCGCCGAGGCGGGCGAGGGCCTCGAGCTGCGCCGACCGGCAGTCGAGGGCCAGCACCGCCAGCTCACGCAGCCGGGCGTCGTCGGTGGCCCACGCGAGGGCGTCGGCACGGAGGTGGCCGGCGGCGGTCAGCAAGGACACGTCCTCGCCGGCCGCGACGTCGAAGAGGTCGCCGTCGAACCCGCTGAGCCGGGGCGAGCGAGGCGCCGGCACGTCGGCCTCGTCGAGCCCGCGGCACCCAGCCACGACGTGACCGGGTGTGGCCCACCAGCCGCCGTGGATGATCCGGTGCGCCTCCGCCAGGTCCCACGTGCGGGACACGTCGACCCCGGCCGCGACGACGCCCGTCAGGGTCGACGCGGCCGACCAGACGACCCAGCGCGGGCCCAGACGCGACGTCGTGTCGACGAACCGCCGCACCACGTCGCCCAGCGGCCACGCCTCGTCGACACCGGGCCCCACGGCATACGCTCCCTGGAGGCCGACCACGAGCGCGACGAGCGGCGGACCGGAAGCCTTGTCAGTCAAGGCAGCCCGCGATTCGCTCGATCGCCTCGCGGAGGATGTCGGGCGAGGTCGCGTAGTTGAGCCTCGCGTGTCCCGCACCGCCGGAGCCGAAGATCGGCCCGGGGGAGAGCGCGACGCGTGCGCGCCGCAGCACCTCACCCGCCGGGTCGTCGCCGAGCCCCAGCCCCGAGAGGTCGAGCCACGCGAGGTAGGTCGCGTCGGGCACGACGAGACGGGCGCCGGGCAGCTGCTCGGCCACGAGGTCGGTGAGCAGACGGCGGTTCGCGTCGAGCTCGCCGACGAGACGGTGCACCCACTCGCGGCCGTCGCGGTAGGCGGCCGTCTGCGCGATGACGCCCAGGTGGCTCGCGCCGAACGTCACCCACGGGTGCAGCCGGCGCACGTCGTCGACGGCCTCGGCGCCGGGGACGATGATCGCGGCCTTGAGCCCGGCGAGGTTCCACGCCTTGGAGGCCGACGTGACGGTGACGCCGCGCTCGGTGCCCGCGACGGTGAGGTAGGGCGTGAACGTGCTCGACGGCAGGACGAGCGGACCGTGGATCTCGTCGGAGACCACCCGGACGCCGCGCTCGTCGGCGACCCGGGCGAGGGCCTCCAGCTCGTCGGGCGTGTGCACGGTGCCGGTCGGGTTGTGCGGGTTGGAGAGAAGGTATGCCGCCCGGTCGCCCCGCGCGGTCACCTCGGCGAAGACGTCGGCGAGACGGTCGAGGTCGAGCCGGTGGTCGGGGCCGAGCGGCGCCTCGACGACCGTGCGCCCGCACGCCTCGATGACCTCGTAGAAGGCGTTGTAGACGGGCGGGCTGACGACCACCGGACCGCCCGGGTCGGTGAGGAGGCCGAGCAGGTGGGTCACGCCGGTCAACACGTCGGCCACCCGTGTCGTCGTGTGCGCGTCGAAGCCCCAGCCCCACTCGGCGTCGGCGAACGCGGCGATCTCGGCGGCATACTCCTGCGTCAGGGCGTAGCCCGTGTCGCCCCGGGCCACGGCGGCGCTCACGGCGTCCACGACGGCCGGGCACGGCGCGCAGTCCATCTCGGCGATCCACATCGGGATGACGTCGGGGTCGTAGCGTCCCCACTTCACCGATGTGCGGTCGCGCCGGAGGTCGGCCAGCGGCACGCCGAAGATCGTCGCGCTGCTCCCGCGGCTCTCACCCATGGGATCGACCCTACGAGAGCCAGCCGACGTCGTCTCCCGCGGTCCCCGGGCGACTCGACTGGGTACGAGGGTGCCACGAGCGACCCGGGCGGCATACGGTGTCGTCGGCGGCGAATCGACAGCCGCCACACAGGGACGACGGACGAAGGGGTGGAGCCGGTGGGCATCTTGGGTTGGGGCAGGGACGAGACCGTCGAGGCATCGGACGCGACCGCCGTGAAGCTGCGGACGGCGAAGGACGCCGGCGCGCTCGAGCGTGCTGCCATGCCCGCCGAGGGAGGGCTCTCGGGAGCCGCGACCCGGCTGGTCGAGCGCCTCCTCGACGTCGGCATCGACGGCCAGGGCCCGTTCGACCCGGCCCACGAGATCGCCGCCAACGCGCTCAAGCACGCCCGGGGCGACAGCGACCAGGCGCTGCGGATCATCGTCCGCGACCACCGGCAGCTCGGCGCCGTCGGTGGCTTCGTCACGGGTCTGGGCGGCTTCTTCACGATGCCCATCTCGCTGCCGGCCAACGTCCTGGAGTTCTACCTGCTGGCCACGCGCATGACCGCGGCGACCGCCAAGGTGCGCGGCTACGACATCGACCAGCCCGAGATCCGCTCCGCGATCCTGCTGACCCTCGCCGGCGCCGACAGCGACGACCTCCTCAAGAAGGCCGGCCTGCAGGCCCCCGGGGGCAAGCTGTCGTCCGTCGCCCTCGACCGTCTGCCGGCCCCGGCGCTCATGGTCCTCAACAAGGCCATCGGCTTCCGCCTGCTCGGTCGCATCGGGCAGGGCACCTTCGCCCGGCTCGGTCGCCTCGTGCCCGTCGTCGGCGGACTCATCGGCGCGGCGGTCGACGTCTACATGCTGGGCCGCATCGGCAAGCAGGCCGCCAAGGAGTTCCCTCCCGTCGAGACGTTCGGTCGCTGACCGCCCCGACGGGAACGCCTGACCCGTGATGAGCCCGTGATGAGCCCCGAGATCACCGTTCCGCATCGCCGTCCGCGCCGGGGAATCGCCCCGGGCGGCCGTTCGTTGGGTCAGGCATGAAGAGCGCGTCCCGCATCAAGATGGCCGCGACCGTCGCGTCGGTCGTGCGTGCCTCCACGCGCCCCGGCGCCCCGAGCCTCCCCGAGCGGGTGCAGGCCGTGCCGCGCCTCGTGCGCGCCACGCGCGACGGGTCGTATGCCGGCACGACCCTCAAGCGACTCGGGCTCGTCGCGGGTGCGGTCGTCTACGTCGCCTCGCCCGTCGACCTGCTGCCCGAGGCGGTCCTGCCCGTCATCGGCGCGGCCGACGACGCCGTCGTCATCTCGTGGGCGGTCAAGGCCTTCTTCGAGGAGACCGAGCGCTTCATCGCGTGGGAGGCCGGTCAGGGACTGCACCCTCCGCGCTCCCGGCGGGGGCCCGCGCCGTGGGCGCCCGCGAGCGGTGTCCCGTCGGACGCGTCACGGGCCACCGTTCCCGGTGTGCCCCTGGGTGGGGAGCAGGACGCGCAGACGCGTGCGTGGACCGGAGAGTTCGAGGACGGCCTCCGCCGTGACCGCGACACCACCGGTGCCGCAGCGCCCGGCCGCATCGCCGGACGCGTCACGCGCGTCACCGGCTCGTTCCGCCGGCCGGGTGGTGCCCGGGGTGGGAGCGGCAGCACCGCGACCGGTGCCGGGAGCGCGAGCGGGCCCGATGGGCCGGGGGGGCCCGGTGGGCCCGGTGGCGACGAGCGGGTGCGCCTGCCCGAGGGCACGCGCCAGGCGGCGACCGACTACGTGCTCGAGTCGGTCCGCAAGCGCCTCGAGCGCTGAGCACCCGGGGCGGCCGCCCCGGGGGCCGGAGGGCCTGAGGGGCTGAGAGGTGGCGTCCTTCGGAGGACGTCGATCCACACCCCCTTCCGGGGGAGGGCAGTGGTCCACAGGCGCGCGGTCGGGTCTGTCGGCCGCCACGCTCGGTGGACAGGCTCGGGACATGCCGAAGATCTCACTGTCCGGGCCGGCCGAGCTGCTGACCGTCATCCCCTTCCACCTCGGCTTCCAGCCGACGCGGAGCGTCGTCGTCGTGTGCTTCCACGGCAAACGGCTCGGGCTCGTCGCCCGGCTCGACCTCGTGGACGAGACCCTGGCCCCCGAGGCCGTCGCCCAGACGCTGCCGACCCTCCTGCAGGGCTCTCCGTCGTCCGTGGCCCTCGTGGGTTTCGAGGACGACGAGGACGAGTCCCTGCCGCTGCTCGAGGCCCTGGCCGCCGGGGTCGAGTCCGAGCGCGTGGTCGTCCGGGAGCGGCTCGTCGTGCGCGACGGACGGTGGCGCTCCGTGGGCTGCGACTGCTGTCCCGACGAGGGGTGGCGCCTCCCCGAGCAGGCCGACGTGCCCGCGGTCGCGAGCTACGTCGCCCTGGGTCACGCCGTGCTGCCGGACCGCGACGAGCTCGCGCGGCTCGTCGCCCCGCTGGACTTCTCGGAGCCCCGGCACGACCTGGCGGTCGCGGCCATCGAGGACTGGCAGCGTCGGTATGCCGCCGCCGGCGGGCCGATCTCCGAGAAGCCCGACCCGCCCGGGCGCCGCCGGGGCCCGCGACGTCGCATCCGCCCGGTCGAGCTGCGTCTGGGGCTCCTCGACGGCGGCGAACCGACACCCCGGCAGTTCCTCGTCAACGAGTCCCTCGTGGCCTGGGGCGGGGTGCTGCGCGGCGAGATCGAGGGTTTCGGCGTCGAGCACTGGCTGCCGTCCCTCGTCGGACCGCTGCGGGACCGCGAGGTCCGTGACGCCCTCATGAGCTGGCTGTGCCCGGGCATGCTCCCGACCGACACCTGCTCCGACGACGTCGCCGTGCTGCTCGAGCTCCTGCTCGGGCCGGACGTGCGCATGGCCCCGGCCTCGGGCGATCTCGACGACGTCCCGTGGCCGTCCGGGCGGACCGGTGGTGGTGGGGCGACAGGCCGCGGGGTAGGCGCCGACGTCGGGGCCCGACTGCCCGACCCCGACCGTGACGCCCTGCGCGCCCTGCGCGAGCTGCTGGCCCGCGAGGCCGCTGCGGCTGGGACGGGTCCCGGTGGGGACGGCAGCGAGCACGCCGACGAGGAGGGTGACGAGGTGCCCGAGAGTGACGCTTTCGCGGCCCGCCGCGCACTGGACGAGCGAGACGAGCTCGGGGAGATGGACGAGCTGGACGAGCTGGACGCGCTCGACGCGCTCGCCGGCCTGCTCGAGCGGGTCGAGCGCGAGGCGTGGGACGGCATCGACGGGCCGGCAGGCGAGCCCGGCTGGGACGACTGGGACGGGGCCGCGACGCCCCGGTTGCTCCTGTCGCGCCTCGAGCAGGTGTGTCGCCTCACCCCGGCGGCCCACGCTGCTCCGCTGCTGTCGGTCGTCGCCTCGCTCGCCTGGTGGTGCGGCGACGGCGCGCGTGCCGGTGTCGCGGTCGACCACGCCCTGGCGCTCGAGCCGGACCACTCGCTGGGCACGCTCGTGCGAGACGCGCTCGACCACGGCCTCCGGCCCCGCCGGTGTGCCTGACCCAGCCGCGCTCGACCACGGCCTCCGGCCCCGCCGGTGTGCCTGACCCAGCCGCGCTCCGGCGTGGCGGGTCCGCGGCGCGGGAGTCCATGTCGTGGACCGGTCGATCTCGTCGGGCGGAGGCCTCGCGTATGGTTGGACCAGGTCATGAGTACCAGCGACAAGCCCCGGCTCGCTGGTCGGCAACCCTCCTTCGCGGTGGGGTGCCCCGGGTGAGGACCAGGCCGCACCTGTCCCCGGGTGTGCGCAAGCGCGAGGACCGAGGAGTACCCCGATGACCGTCACCCACCGGAAGCAGAGCACGCGCCGACCCGCGCGGCTCGCGACCGCTGGCACCGGCCAGACCGGCGACGCAGCAGCAGCGCCCGCCCGTGCAGCGACGAGCCACGTCGACCCGATGACCCCGGGGCCGCGCCGGCCCGACGGCGCCTGGCGCGACGGGGACCCCGTCGGTCGGCGCCAGTTCGCCGACATCGGCGAGGTGGAGCTCGAGCGCGGGGGCATGCTGCCCGACGTCCGCATCGCCTACGAGACGTGGGGCCGGCTCAACGACGCCGGCGACAACGTCATCCTCGTCGAGCACGCACTGACCGGCGACAGCCACGTCATCGGCGAGGCCGGTGACGGACACGCCTCGCCCGGCTGGTGGAACGCCCTCATCGGCCCCGGCGGCCCGGTCGATCCCGACCGATGGTTCGTCATCGCGTCCAACGTCCTCGGCGGCTGCCAGGGCAGCACCGGCCCCGCGAGCCCCGCACCCGACGGTCGGCCGTGGGGGAGCAGGTTTCCCTACGTCACGGTCCGCGACCAGGTCGCCGTCGAGCGCCGCCTCCTCGACGGGCTCGGCATCCGCCGCCTCGCAGCCGTCGTCGGCGGGTCGATGGGCGGGATGCGCGCGGTGGAGTGGGCCGTGTCGCACCCCGACGACGTCGACCGCTGCATCGTGCTCGCGTCGACCGCGTACGCCACCGCCGACCAGATCGCCTGGTGCCAGCCGCAGCTGCTCGCGATCCGCAACGACCCGGACTTCGCCGGGGGCGACTACTACGAGGGCCACGCGCGTCCCGACACCGGCCTGGGCCTCGCCCGGCGCATCGCCCACATCACCTACCGCACCGAGACCGAGCTCGGCTCGCGCTTCGGACGCGAGGCCCAGCTCGGCGAGGACCCGCTGCGTGCGGGTGACCGCGGACGGTTCGCCGTCGAGTCCTACCTCGACCACCACGCAGGCAAGCTGGCCCGGCGTTTCGACGCGAACTCCTACGTCGTGCTGACCGAGGCGATGAACTCCCACGACGTCGGGCGCGACCGCGGCGGTCTCGAGGCCGCCCTCGAGCGCGTGCGCGCCGACTGCACGATCGTCTCGGTCGACACCGACCGCCTCTACCCGCCCCGGCTCTCGGACGAGCTTCACGCGGCCCTTCCCGGGTCGCGGCGCGCGCACATCACCTCCGAGTTCGGGCACGACGGCTTCCTCATCGAGGAGGACCAGGTGGGTCGCATCGTCCGCGACGCGCTCGAGCGCCGTCGCGACTGAACCCTTCTGCGGCCCGGGCGGGTTCGCAGATCCGTGCCGAGGCCACGGCCCCGTCGTGCGCGCCGCCGACGACGCGGCGAGACTTCGCGCGGGACGCGCCGGACGTCGCGTTATCGGGTACGGTGCGAGCACTGGTTGTTTCCGTCCCAAGGAGGTCCGGGAAAGTGGCCATCGTCGTTGGTTATGTCGCCACCAAGGAAGGTCGCGCGGCGCTCAAGCGAGCCGCCGAGGAGTGCGTCCTGCGCGGAGCGAAGCTCGTCGTCATCAGCTCCCACCGGGGTGGCAAGGACTTCGACGCGAACGAGGCCAGCCAGTTCGAGAGCGAGCTCAGCCGCGTGCAGGCGCTCCTCGAGGACAAGGGCCTGGAGCACGAGGTGCGCCAGCTCGTCCGGGGCAACGACCCCGCCGAGGACCTCATCTCCGTCGCCGAGGAGGAGAAGGCCGACTTCATCGTCATCGGCCTGCGTCGCCGCAGCCCCGTCGGCAAGCTCATCCTCGGATCCAACGCGCAGCGCATCCTGCTCGACGCGAGCTGTCCCGTGCTCGCGGTCAAGGGCGACTGACCTTCCTGGCAGGCCTCCCGAGCCCTTCCTGCGGGCCCGTCTACCCGCGCCCGGCCTCCGTCCCGGTGGCCCGGAGAGCGGCCGTCAGGGCCTGGTCCGGCGCGCGGGTTCGACGTGCGTTCGCTCGGAGGGCGTGCGCCGTTTTATAATGTCCGAGTACCGGATCGCACGAGGCGCACCGAGAGCTCGAAACAGGGATCGACTCCGACAGGCCAAGCTCTTCCGGCACCAACCCCCATTCTCGTTCGTTGTGATGGTGCATGCCCGGATTCGGGTCGATCATCTGACGAGACCTGCGACGAAAGGCGACTGCATCCGTGCCTAAGGCAACAACCGCTGGAGCTCCCAAGACCCTGCCGAAGGTGTTCCAGCACGAGGCGATCATGCAGCTCCTGGTCAAGGGCAGCACCAGCGGCACCATCACCGGGACGGAGATCGCGCGTGCCCAGGTCGATGCAGGACTCGACCTGAAGCAGATGAAGCCGGTCCTCACGACCCTCGAGGCCCACGACATCGAGATCGTCGTCGACGCGCCGCACTCCAGCACGACGAAGAAGACCCGTACAGGGACCAAGGGAGGCACTGTGGCCACCGCACGCAGCACCACCGCCGCGGCGACGAAGTCCGCGACGCGGACCACGACCGCGACGACGAAGACCGCCGCCAAGAAGGCGACGGCCAAGGCAGCGCCGGCCCGGGCCGCCGCAGCCACCGACGACGAGGCAGCTGCCGCGCCGAAGGCGGCCGCAGCCAGGACGGCCAAGAAGGCCGCCACCAACGCGGGTGTCGCCAAGGCGGCTGCGAAGCCCGCAGCCAAGAAGACGGCCACCCGCAAGACGGCGGCGAAGAAGGTCACGACGTCGGCCGACGGCACCGTCGTCGCCGGTGACGCCGAGCCCGAGGACGCCCCGGTCGGCGAGCTCGAGGAGGTCGTCGTCGAGCCCGTCGACGTGGACGACGACGCCGAGGACGGCGACGAGGCCACCCCGGCCGCCGCGGCGAAGACCGAGGAGACCGAGGAGTCCGGCTTCGTCATCCGTGACGACGACGAGGACGACGCCCCGGCCCAGCAGGTCGTGACCGCCGGCGCCACCGCCGACCCGGTCAAGGACTACCTGAAGCAGATCGGCAAGGTCGCCCTCCTCAACGCCGAGCAGGAGGTCGAGCTCGCGAAGCGCATCGAGGCCGGCCTGTTCGCCGAGGAGAAGCTCAACTCCGGCGACAAGATCGACATGAAGCTCAAGCGCGAGCTGTGGTGGATCGCCCAGGACGGCAAGAAGGCCAAGAACCACCTGCTCGAGGCCAACCTGCGACTCGTCGTCTCGCTCGCCAAGCGCTACACCGGTCGCGGCATGCTCTTCCTCGACCTCATCCAGGAGGGCAACCTCGGCCTCATCCGTGCGGTCGAGAAGTTCGACTACACCAAGGGCTACAAGTTCTCGACCTACGCGACGTGGTGGATCCGCCAGGCGATCACCCGCGCGATGGCCGACCAGGCTCGCACCATCCGCATCCCGGTGCACATGGTCGAGGTCATCAACAAGCTCGCCCGCGTGCAGCGTCAGATGCTCCAGGACCTGGGCCGCGAGCCCACCCCGGAGGAGCTCGCCAAGGAGCTCGACATGACCCCTGAGAAGGTGGTCGAGGTCCAGAAGTACGGCCGCGAGCCCATCTCCCTGCACACCCCCCTCGGCGAGGACGGCGACAGCGAGTTCGGTGATCTCATCGAGGACTCCGAGGCGGTCGTCCCGGCCGACGCCGTGAGCTTCACGCTCCTGCAGGAGCAGCTGCACTCGGTGCTCGACACGTTGTCCGAGCGCGAGGCCGGCGTCGTCTCGATGCGCTTCGGCCTGACCGACGGCCAGCCGAAGACGCTCGACGAGATCGGCAAGGTCTACGGCGTGACGCGCGAGCGCATCCGCCAGATCGAGTCCAAGACGATGAGCAAGCTGCGTCACCCGAGCCGCAGCCAGGTGCTGCGCGACTACCTCGACTGAGGTCGCGCCGCGCCGGCCGGTCCGGCACCGAAGGAGCCCACGACACGTCGTCGTGGGCTCCTTCGCGTCCGTGCTCTGCAGGCTGCCGTGTGCCGGGGTCAGCGGCGCCGGGGGAGCAGGCGGTCCGGGAGCGAGCGCCAGAACGACACGCCCGCCTCGGGCCAGAAGAAGGACCGTGCCCGGGTCTGCCAGGCCCGGGTGCGGCCGACCTGACGCCGGATCGACCGGATGTCGTCGTGCAGCCGGAAGGCCTCCTGCGGGGTCGTGCGCTCGGGCAGGTCGTAGCGGGACTTCTCGAGGGTGGCCGTGACCCGTCGCATGGCGGTGGCGTTCTCCTCGTCGAGGTGCCCGTCGGCGACGTAGCGCTCGCGCAGCTGGCGCAGGGTGACGCCCTCGGGCGCACTGAGCCCGAGGTCACCGAAGTGCGAGGTGAGGTCGTCCCACTCCGCCTCGATGAGGTCCTGCTGGGTCACGGCTGCGCGTCGGCGGCGCAGCCGCAGCAGCCACGCCGTGATGGGCATCGCGAAGGCGGCCAGCAGCCCGACGAGCACCGCCAGGGCGAGCACGACGTTGCGCAGCGTGAACGCCTGCCCGACCGAGTCGAGGAACGACGTCTCGGGCTGCACGGGTGCGTTCGTGGCCGTCGTGGTCGAGCGCGTGGCGGTGGACCCGCCGCTCGCGGTGTTCGTCTCGCTGACCTCGCGGCCACCACCGGTCGCCCCGCCGTCCGCGCCGAGGACGGCATACGGCGGCGGTGAGCCCGCGCGGGCACCCGGGGTCGGCTCGAAGCGCAGCCAGCCGTAGCCCTGGAAGTAGAGCTCGGGCCACGCGTGGGCGTCGCTGGCGCGGACGATGTAGCGCTCGCCCGAGAGCTGTCCCGGCAGGAAGCCGATCGCCATGCGGGCCGGGATGCCCTGGGCCCGAGCGAGCATGATCATCGCCGTCGCGAACTGCACGCAGTAGCCGCGCCGGGTCTGGTAGAAGTTCTGGATCGGCTCGAGCAGGCGCCCCTGGCTGTCGCGCAGCTGCTCGCCGAGGTCGAGCGAGTACGTGTAGCGGCTGGTGTCGCGCAGGTGGTTCTGGATCGCGATGGCCCTGTCGAGGGGGTTGTCCTCGCCGCGGGTGACCTCGTCGGACCACTGCTGGATGAGGTCACGTGAGCGGTCGGGGATGGTGAGGTCGTCGTCGGTGATGTCGGGAGAGTCCGGCGCTCCCGACTCCCGCAGCTGCGGCGGTGACGGGGCGAGGTCGGCGTAGGTCACGCGGTAGCTGCTCACGGCACGGTCGACGCGGACGTCGCGCGTGACGGGGTCGATGCTCCACGGCGTGCCCTCCATCGCGACGGCGACGACGGGGTAGGGCGCGGCGACACGGGGAGCGGCGAGCGTGTTGTCCGTGACGGTGATCTCGTAGTCACGCCGCTTGTCCGGAGGCGGGAGGGGCGCCGGGCTGTCGGGACGGTCGCCGGTGGCGCCGGCGACGCTCCACTGCCCGCGGGAGTAGTACGACGTCGCGAGCACCCGCAGGGGAGACCGCGTGAAGGCGGTCGTCGTGTAGGTGAGGACGGGCGACTGGTCCTGGTTGTTGAGGCTGCGCGAGAGGTCCAGCGTGTCGTTGAACCCCACGGACCCCTCGCCGCCGCCGCCGCCCGAGCGGCCGAGCCCCTCGGTGAGGTAGCGCGGAGGGAAGTGCGGGATGACGGCCGGCACGACGAGCGCGACGACGACACCGACGGCCCCGAGCTTGAGCGCCCCTGCCGTGAACGAGCGCAGGGCGTCACGGTCGTGCGCGGCCTCGTCGATCTCGCTGTGGTCGGCCGCGCTGGCGGTGCCCCAGCGGCCGAACTGGGCTCGGGCGGTCGTGTGCAGCATGACGAGCCACAGCACGACGGGCACGACGAAGTAGCGCAGCGCGAGGGCCGCGTCGCCGTTGGCCGCCGTGATGAGGTATGCCGTCAGCAGTGGCAGTCCCGCGGCCGCGGGGCTGCGCCACGTGGCCGCCATCGCGTCGACGGCGATGGCGACGAGGGCGACGGCGACGACGAGGCAGAACGTGATGCCGTCGTTGAGTGGCGCGGGCGCCGAGTAGCGGTTGATCGTCTCGAGCGCCTGCAGCCCGAGAGTGTTGGCGGCCTCGAGCGTCGCCGGGGTCGGCACGAGCAGGGTGAACGTCTCGCCGGTGTAGCGGGCGAGGATGACGTAGGCCGTGACGAGCACCTGGAGGAGCACGACGAGGCCGCGCGAGCGGGTGAGTCCGCGGCCGACGAGGCCGAGTCCGGCGACGAGGGCGATGACGAAAGCCGCCTGCGGCAGCCACGTCGTCTCGACGAAGAGGCTCGTGATCGGGTAGACCGCAGCCAGGGTCGCGAGCGCGGCGAGGACGGTGATCCTCCAGCGACGGCGGGTCATCGGCTGCCTCCCACGGTGGCGGCCGTCAGCACGGCCCAGACGTGCGCGACGTCCTCGTCGCGCTGGACGGACACGGCTCGCCACCCGGCGAGGCGCAGCGTGTCGACGTGCGGCTCGGCCTCGTCGGCATCGGTCGTGCCGAAGCTTCGGGCATCGAGGACGAGCGCGAGGCCCGTCGTGCCCGGCTGGCGCAGGCTCGCCACGCGGGAGGTGATGTCGCGTCCCGACGGCCCGACGATGGCGACGAGGAAGCCTCCGGCCGCGGCGAGCGCCTGTCCGGCGCGCAGGATCTCGTCCTCGCCGGTGTCGTCGCGCGGTGTCGCCACGGCGAGCACGTCGAGGATCTCCTCGGGCGTCATCGTCTCGGCCGCGCGAGACGTCTCGACCGTCTCGGCGCAGACGAGGTGGACGGCGTACCCCGAGTCGCACAGGTGCACGGCGATGGAGGCGGCCGCGGTGATCGCCCACTCGAACGAGCTGCTCACGCCCGTCCCCCCGTGTGCCGAGGGCCGCGGGTCGATGAGGACGACGGCGCGACGCTGCGCCGGACGGTCCTCCTGGCGCACCATGAGATCGCCGGTGCGCGCGGTCGCGGGCCAGTGGATGCGGCGCAGGTCGTCGCCGTCGCGGTACTCGCGGATCGTGACGTCGTCCTCTCCGTGCAGGGCGATGAGGTGGGCCTGCTCGCCCTCGGAGCCGACGCCCGCGCTCGGCCGCCGGTTCGACGACAGCGGGTGCACCGCCGGCAGCACGACGAGGTCGGCCGTGCCCTCGAGCACGGCGTTGCGGTTGGCGAGACCGAACGGGTCCTGCACCTGGACGCCGAGCGGCCCGAGGTGGTGGCGTCCGCGCAGGTGGGAGCGGACGGCGTAGTCGATGGCGCGGACGCGGCCGGGGGGGATCCGGCCCACGACGAAGCGCGGCCGGTCGCCGAGGACGTAGTCGAGCCGCTCCTCGGCGAGGAAGATCGGCGTGGTGTTCGTCGAGACGTTCTCGAACGAGAGCGTGACGTGTGCGTCCTGCCCGACGCTGATGCGCTCGGGGTGGGTGTGCCGCTCGATGCGCATGCGCGTCTTGCGGGTGCGCACGAGCACGGCGGAGATGAGGGGGAGCGCGACGAGGAGCACCCCGAACCGGGTGAGGTCGCGGAAGCCGAAGATGACCCCGGCGAGGACGAGGACGGCACCCGAGCCCATGAAGGCCCGGCCCCTCGTCGTCAGGACGCTGCGCAGCGAGCGCATGGGCGCGCGCCCCCGCTCAGCGGGCTGCGGGCGGCACCGGCACCTGGCGCAGCAGGTCGGTGACCACCTCGGCGGTGGTGCGGCGGGCGAGCTGGGTCTCGCTGGACGGCATGAGCCGGTGGGCGAGGACCGGTCCGGCCAGCACCTGAACGTCGTCGGGGATCACGTGGTCACGCCCCTCGAGCGCGGCGAAGGCCCGGGACGCGCGCAGCAGGTGCAGGGCGGCACGCGGCGACGCGCCGAGCCGCAGCGCGGTCGTCGACCGGGATCGGGTCACGAGGTCGACGATGTACTGGCGGATCGCGGGGCTCGCGTGGACCTGGCTGACGGCGTGCACGACGCGGTTGATCGTCTCGGCGTCGGTCACCGGTGTCAGGGCGTCGAGCGGTGAGCTCGAGCCGTGCGTCTCGAGCAGGTCGAGCTCGGCGCTGGGTGCGGGGTAGCCCATCGAGATGCGGGCCATGAAGCGGTCGCGCTGGGCCTCGGGGAGGGGGTAGGTGCCCTCCATCTCGATGGGGTTCTGGGTGGCCATGACGATGAACGGGGCCTGCAGGGTGTACGTCGTCCCGTCGACCGTGACCTGGCGCTCCTCCATCGACTCGAGCAGGGCCGACTGCGTCTTCGGGGAGGCGCGGTTGATCTCGTCGCCGACGACGACGTTGGCGAAGATGGCGCCGGGTCGGAACTCGAAGCGCCGGGCGTCCTGGTTGAAGATGCTGACGCCCGTGACGTCGCTCGGCAGCAGGTCGGGCGTGAACTGGATGCGGCGCACCGTGGCGTCGATCGAGCGCGCCAGGGTCTTGGCGAGCATCGTCTTGCCGACGCCGGGGACGTCCTCGATGAGCAGGTGACCGCCGGCGAAGAGGACGGTCACGGTCGTGCGGACGACGTCCGGCTTGCCCTCGATGACGCTCGTCATGGCGCCCATGAGGCGCTCTGCCACGTCATGGATGAGGCCGAGGTCGGCCGCGCCCGTGGTGGGGCTCGCGGTCGAGCCCGTCCCCGAGCCCGGTGATGCCGTGGTCCCGAGCCCCGTGTCCGTCGTCGTCACACTGTCCTCCGTCGTCGTCCCCATGTCGTGGCGCAGCACTGCTCGTGGCGGGCTGCGCGACCCGTCAGGTGATCTTCTCCCATGGACCCTCGACACCGGTAGGGCTGCCCCGGTCGTGACCGGATGGAGACCTTGCCCGAGGGCTCGTGGTGGACGCTCCCGGGAGCGCTCCCGGGACCACCTCCACTTTCCTCCACCTCCAACGTCCGGGGTGGCCGTTCGGTTCGGTTCCGTGCGGTTCCGAGCGGTTCGACGTGACGCCGTGGCCGCCGCTGAGCACGAGCCGAGGCTCGTGGCCGTATGCCGTCCGCCCTGGTCGGGCGTCACCGTGACCGTCGCACGGGCCGCCGTCGCGCGGCGGCGCCCCAACCCCTCCACTTCGCTCCACCCCTGCTGACCTGCGAAAACACGGGACTCGCCGCTCCAAGAAAGGGCAAGGTTCGTTGACGGTGGAGCAAAGTGGAGTATCGTGGGGCTCCAAGGTAAGGAATGGGGACGCCTTCGGGTCGACAAAGGGGAGGTGGCGGACCATGTTTCTCGGGACGCACACGCCCCGGCTCGACGAGAAGGGCCGGCTCTTCCTGCCCGCGAAGTACCGCGAGCGGATGGCCGGCGGGCTCGTCGTCACGCGCGGCCAGGAACGCAGCCTGTTCATCTACCCGATGGACGAGTTCGTCAAGGTCGCCGAGCAGATGCGCCAGGCCCCCACGACGAGCAAGGTCGCCCGCGACTACATGCGCGTCTTCCTCTCCGGTGCGTCCGAC
This sequence comes from Terrabacter sp. LjRoot27, assembly GCF_964254175.1. Lineage (NCBI taxonomy): Bacteria > Bacillati > Actinomycetota > Actinomycetes > Micrococcales > Intrasporangiaceae > Terrabacter > Terrabacter sp. LjRoot27. The sequence goes on along the minus strand of NZ_CAXUSS020000001.1, from coordinate 2,767,889 downwards.
GAGATCCCCGACAAGCAGGGCCGGTTCACCATCCCGGCCAACCTGCGCCAGTACGCCGGCCTCGACCGCGAGGTCACGGTCATCGGCGCGGGCGCCCGCCTCGAGGTCTGGGACAGCGCGGTGTGGAACGCCTACCTCGAGCAGACCGAGCAGAGCTTCGCCGACACGGCGGAGGAGGTGATCCCCGGGCTCTTCTGAGTCCGGACGACCACCGCCACCGACACCGCCACGAGACCCGCCGGCGAGACCTGCCACCCGGACCACCCGACACCACCGACCAGCACCTGAGCGCCGGCCTCCAGCCGCTCCACTCCCGGGACGACTTCCCCCGTCCCGGGCGAGGCAGCGGATGGGGACCAGCCCCCAGGTCGACGGGCACCAGCAGACCGGCACCACACGACCACACCCCCCGGCACCCGATCAGCTCCCTCCACCTGATCGCTGCCACTGCGGCCGACCGGCCACCACCACCACCAGCCAAGGCGGATGCCTATCCGCCGCCAGGTCACACGAGTCACACCAGCCCCGTGCACCACAGGCGCACCACAACGGGCCCAGCAGCACGAGCGTGAGAGGGACGCACCATGAGCGATCGAGGACAGGCGCAGGAGCGTCACGTCCCCGTCATGCGCGACCGGATCCTCGAGCTGCTCACGCCCGCCCTGGAGCGTCCGGGCGCCGTGCACGTCGACGGCACGCTCGGCATGGGCGGCCACGCGGAGGGCGTGCTCGAGCGCTTCCCGGAGTGCGTCGTCGTCGGGATCGACCGCGACCGTGAGGCGCTCGCCCTCGCGGGGGAGCGGCTCGCCCGGTTCGGTGACCGCTTCCGTCCGGTCCACGCCGTGTACGACGACATCAAGGACGTCGTCGCCGACCTCGACGTGCCGGCCGTCGACGGCATCCTCTTCGACCTCGGCGTCAGCTCGCTCCAGCTCGACGAGGCCGACCGTGGCTTCGCCTACCGGGTCGACGCGCCGCTAGACATGCGGATGGACCAGTCCACGGGCATGACCGCCGCCGACGTGCTCAACACCTACTCCGTCGAGGACCTCACCCGCATCCTGCGCGACTACGGCGAGGAGCGCTACGCGCGCAAGATCGCCCGGGCCGTCGTGCAGGACCGCGCCGTCGAGCCGTACACCTCGTCCGGTCGTCTCGTCGACATGCTGCGACGCGTCATCCCGGCGGCCTCCCAGCGCCAGAGCGGCCACCCGGCCAAGCGCACCTTCCAGGCATTGCGGATCGAGGTCAACGACGAGCTCGAGGTCTGGCGCCGCGCCATCGACGAGGCGATCGACGTCCTCGCCGTCGGCGGCCGGATCGCGGTCCTGTCCTACCACTCGCTCGAGGACCGCGCGACGAAGCGGGCCTTCGCCGCGGGCGCCACCTCGAGCACCCCCGCAGGGCTGCCGGTGGAGCTCGCCGAGCACGCGGCATACCTCTCGCTCGTCACCCGCGGCGCCGAGGCGCCCGGGGACGACGAGGTCACCACGAACCCACGGGCCGCCTCGGCCCGACTTCGCGTCGCAGAGCGCGTGCGCGACACCTCCACGCACACCTCAGCCAGCAGGACCAGGAAGGGACCCACCCGATGAGCCAGATGACCGCCACGGCCCGGCCGCTCCGCGCGCCGCGACGCGGCCCAGCCCCCACGCCCCTCCGGGTCATCCCGAGCAGCATCACGCGCACCGGCAACGGCGCCTTCGCCACGATCTGCATCGGCCTGCTCACCGCCGGGCTCATCGCCCTGCTCCTGCTCAACACGGCCCTCGCGCAGGGATCGCTCGCGCTCGGCGACCTCCAGCGCGAGTCGGCGCGCCTCAGCGACACAGCCGGCAACCTCCAGGAGGACATCGACCGTGCCTCGGCCACGGGCGCCCTCGCCCGCAGCGCCGCCGAGATCGGCATGGTGCGGATGAACACCCGCGGCTACATCGACCTCTCCACGGGCACGGTGTCGGGTGAGCCCGAGCCCGCGACGAAGAACAACGCCTTCCCGATCGTCACGAGCCCGACGCCTCCCGCGGTGACGGCCAAGGTCAAGAAGGTCCTTTCCTCGGCGACGAAGGCCAGCAAGGCGGCCTCCGCCAAGCCGGCCCAGGCCGCCACGCCGACGACGCCGGGTGCCGAGCCGGAGACCCCCGCAGCGCCCACACTGGGCACGACGCCCGGAGCGTCCGGCCGGGCCACGGGCGGGAACGCGGCGGGCCAGGCAGGGCAGGCCCAGCAGACGACGGTGAGGTGATCCCGTGACGCAGAACCGAGCGACCGATCCACGACGGACCGGTCGCGGTCCTGCGCCCGCAGCGGACAACCGTCGCGCCTCCTCCGCGACGGGTACGACCCGCGTGGGCCAGGCGCGCACGAGCCAAGGTCGAGCCACCCCGACTCGGTCCGGTCAGCCGGCCGCCGTCCGGCAGGGCGCTCCCGCGCGCTCCACGGGTCAGAAGCCCAGCCCGAAGCCCGGCCAGAAGCCCAGCCCGAAGTCCGGCCAGAAGTCGGGCGCGGCCGCCGGCGCACGCGCGAGCTCGTCGGCGCGCGCGACCCCGGCGGGTCGGGGCGCCGCGCCGGCCCGCAGCCGCAGCGGCACGTCGGGCGGCAGCGCACGAGCCACCACGCGTACGAACGCTCCCCGGACCCAGGCGGCGCCGAGCCGCGGTCGCGGGCCGGCCCAGCAGCGGGCCGCTGCGGCACGCGGACCACGAGGTCCACGAGGTCCGCGGGGTCCGCGCGGGCCCCGTCGTCCGCTCAAGATCTCGCGCGCCAACCCGCGTCGTCGGGCGCGCGTGATCTTCGTCGCCATCCTCTTCGTCTTCACGATCTTCGCCGGGCAGCTGCTGCGCATCCAGGCCTTCGACGCCTCGGCCACCCAGGAGGCCGCGCTCTTCAAGCGGTCGGTCAAGACGACGACGCCGGCCATGCGCGGCCAGATCCTCGACACGAACGGGCAGGTCCTCGCCGACTCGGTCGAGCGGTTCACCATCGCCGCCGACCCGAAGATCATCCCGGGCTACACCGTCAAGATCGACGGGGTGCGGCAGGAGGTCGGGGTCACCCGGGCCGCCGCCGACCTCGCGCCCCTGCTCGACATGACGCCGTCGGCGCTGACGAAGCTCTTCACGCGCTCCAACACGCGCTACGTCGTGGTGAAGAAGGAGGTCAACCCCGCGATCTACCGTGAGATCCGGGCGCTGGGCATCCCCGGCATCACCGGTGAGCGCACGGCCCAGCGGATCTACCCGACATCCATGGCCCTGGGCCAGCTCGTCGGCTTCGTGCGCCCCTCGGACCAGAGCGGTGCCGGCGGCGTCGAGCAGATGCTCGACAAGGCGCTCAAGGGCACCCCCGGCGTCAGCGTCGCCGAGCGGGCCCGCGACGGCTACATCATCCCCGGCTCGCAGCGCGTCGACACACCCGTCGCCAACGGGCGCGACGTCAAGCTGACGATCGACGCCGACCTCCAGTGGTACGCCCAGAACGCCCTCGCCAAGCAGGTGACCGGCGTGGGGGCCGAGTCCGGCACTGCAGTCGTCATCGAGGTGGCCACGGGCAAGGTGCGGGCCGCCGCGAGCTACCCGACGTTCGACCCCAACGACCTCGGCGACGCCACGAAGGCCTCGCTCGGCAACTACGCCTTCAACGACGCGTTCGAGCCCGGCTCGACCGGCAAGCTCATGACGATGGCGGCCGCCCTCGAGCAGGGCGTCATCACCCCCGACACCGGCGTCATCGTGCCCTCGCGCCTGCCTCGGGCCGGCACGTCGTTCAAGGACAACGAGCCGCACGGCGTCGAGAACATGACGGCCACCGGCGTGCTCGCCAAGTCGTCCAACATGGGCACCATGCTCATCGGCGAGCGGGTCTCACCGGCCATCATGGAGGCGTACTACCGCAAGTTCGGCATCGGCTCCAAGACTCCCGTCGGCTTCCCCGGGGAGTCGGCGGGCCTGCTCGCCGGCGCCAAGGACTGGGTCTCGACGCGCCGCTACACGATCCTCTTCGGCCAGGGCTACGCCGTGACGGCGATCCAGCAGGCCGGCGTCTTCCAGACCATCGCCAACAAGGGTGTCCGCGTGCCGCCGTCGCTCGTCGAGGGCACCGTCAACGAGAGCGGCACCCTCATCCCGTCGACGCCGACGACGCCGAGCCGGGTCGTGACCGAGGACACCGCGGTGAAGCTGTCGCGGATGATGGAGGAGGTCACGGGCGAGAACGGCACCGCGAGCGCGGCCCGCATCAAGGGCTACCGCGTCGCCGGCAAGACCGGCACGGCCGACCGCTACGACGAGAAGCTGGGGCGCTACAACGGCTTCACCGCCTCGTTCATCGGTTTCGCCCCGGCCGAGGCGCCGAAGTACGTCGTCGCCGTCTTCATCCAGAAGCCCAGCGCCGGCATGTTCGGAGGCGCGCTCGCCGGACCCGTCTTCAACCAGGTGATGTCCTACCTGCTCGAGCGCACCGGCGCACCGCCCAGCCCGAAGTCGACCCTCGACTACCACGTCTGGGCCGACAAGCCCCTGTCGTCCGACGACCCCGAGGTCATCAGCAATGCGCGGGCGAAGCGGGATGGCCTGTAAGTTGGGATGACGTGTCACCTTCCCCCCTTCGACCCGCCACGTCGGGTGTGCACCTCCGCGACCTGACGACCCGGATCCGGGCCGAGGTGGCCTCCGGAGCCGGCGTCGACGCCGTCGTGACAGGGGTCACGCTCGACAGCCGAGCCGTGCTCCCGGGCGACCTGTATGCGGCCCTGCCGGGCTTCAACGTGCACGGCGCGCGCTTCGTCGCCGACGCCGTGGCCGCCGGAGCCGTCGCCGTCCTCACCGACACGGCCGGCCTCGCCGAGCTGGCCGACCTCACGGTGCCCGTCATCGTGACGCAGGACCCTCGGGGCGTCCTCGGCGACGTCGCGGCGCAGGTCTACGGTCGGCCTTCGGAGTCGCTGACGATGCTCGGTGTCACGGGCACCAACGGCAAGACGACGACGGCCTACCTCGTCGAGTCGGCGCTGCGGGCGCACGGCCAGCGCACGGGGCTCATCGGCACCGTCGAGACGCGTATCGGTGACGAGCGCGTCGAGTCGGTGCGCACGACGCCCGAGGCGACCGACCTGCACGCCCTCCTGGGACTCATGGCCGAGCGGGGCATCGACGCCTGCATCATGGAGGTGTCGAGCCACGCCCTCGAGCTGCACCGGGTCGACGGCGTCGTCTACGACGTCGCACTCTTCACCAACCTCTCGCAGGACCACCTCGACTTCCACGCCTCGATGGACGACTACTTCGCGGCCAAGGCCTCCCTCTTCACGCCGCTGCGCTCCCGCGCCGCGGTCGTGTGCGTCGACGACGCCTGGGGCCGACGGCTCGCGACCGAGACCACCGTCCCGGTGACGACCCTCGCGACGACCACCGAGGGCGGGCGCGACGCCGACTGGGTCGCCGAGGAGGGCGACGGTGGCGCGTTCACCCTGCGGGAGCGGTCGTCGGGCCGTGCTCTGCGCCTCGTCTCGCACCTGCCCGGCCACTTCAACGTCGCCAACACCGCCCTCGCCGCGCTCGCGCTCCTGCGGATCGGCCTCGCGCCGACCGAGGTCGAGGCCGCCATGTCCGTGGCACCGGACGTCCCGGGCCGCATGGAGGTCGTGGCGGCCGGCGGCCCCGAGGGTCCGCGCTGCGTCGTCGACTTCGCCCACACTCCCGACGCCGTCGACGCGGCCCTCGCCGCGCTGCGTGCCTCGACCGAGGGACGGCTCATCGCCGTGCTCGGCGCGGGGGGCGACCGTGACCGTGGCAAGCGACCGGCGATGGGCGCTGCCGCAGCCCGCCGCGCCGACGTCGTCGTCGTCACGGACGACAACCCGCGCTCCGAGGACCCCGCCGAGATCCGTTCGGCCGTCATCGCCGGGGCTCGCGAGGAGGTCGGTGCCGGGTCGGCGCGGGCGTCCGAGATCATCGACGGCGGCGCGCGTTCCAGCGCGATCGCCGAGGCCATCGCGCTCGCGGTGGTCGACACGGGGGAGGACCGCCCTGTCGACACCGTCGTGGTGCTCGGCAAGGGACACGAGAAGGGTCAGGAGATCCACGGAGTGAAGCACCCGTTCGACGACCGCGACGCCGTGCGCGCCGCCCTCGCAGCCGTGACCTCGTCGGGGGTGACGTCGTGATCGCCTTGTCCCTCAGCGAGGTCCGCGATCTCACCGGCGGTTCCGTCCACGGCACCGACACGCCTGAGGCGGTCGTCGTCGACGGCCCGGTGAGCACCGACTCCCGCGAGTGCGGCCCGGGCAGCCTCTACGTCGCACGGCTCGGCGAGACCGCGGACGGGCACGACTTCGTCGCGGCCGCCGTCTCGGCCGGAGCCGTCGCCGCCCTCACCTCGCGTCCGGTCGAGGGCGTGCCGTGCGTCGTCGTCGACGACGTCCAGGCGGCCTTCGGCCGGCTCGCCCGCGGCGTCGTCGACCGCGCGCCGGAGCTGCGGGTCGTGGGCGTCACCGGCTCGTCGGGCAAGACCAGCGTCAAGGACCTCCTCGCCTCCGTCCTGTCGTCGGTGGCCGAGACGGTCGCACCGGTCAACTCCCTCAACGGCGAGATCGGCGTGCCGCTCACGGTGTGCCGCGTCACCCCGACCACCCGCTTCCTCGTCGCCGAGATGGGCGCCCGGGGCATCGGACACATCGACTACCTCACCCGCATCGCACCGCCCCAGGTCGCGATCGTGCTCAACGTCGGCACCGCGCACATCGGCGAGTTCGGGTCGCGCGAGAACATCGCCCGCGCCAAGGCCGAGCTGCCGAGGGCCGTCCCCGCCGAGGGGCTGTCGATCCTCAACGCGGACGACCCCGTCGTCGCCGCCATGGCCACCGGTCTCGCGTCGCGGGTCCAGCTCGTCGGGCTCTCGCCCGAGGCGGACGTCCGGGCAGAGGACGTCAGCCTCGACGAGCGCGGGAGGGCGGCATACACCCTCGTGTGCCCGCAGGGCTCGGCTCGGGTCTCCTTGCGCCAGAGCGGTGCCCACCACGTCGGCAACTCTCTCGCCGTCGCCGCCGCTGCGCTGGAGCTCGGGCTGTCGCTCGACCAGGTCGTGGCCGGGCTCGGCGCCGCCGAGGCCGTGAGCCGCTGGCGGATGGAGATCACCGACCGGCCCGACGGCGTGGTCGTCGTCAACGACGCCTACAACGCCAACCCCGACTCCATGCGGGCCGCGCTCGACGCCGTCGCCGCGATGCACGCGACGGGGGAGCGGTGGGCCGTCCTCGGCGGCATGCTCGAGCTCGGTCCCGACAGCGACGCCGAGCACGCGGCCGTCGGCTCGTATGCGGTGTCGCGCGGTTTCGACCACGTCGTGGCCGTCGGCGAGGGCGCCCGCCCGCTCGCCGATGCCGTCCCGGGCTCGGAGTGGGTGCCCGACACCGACGCAGCGCACGACCTGCTCGCCGCCCGCGTGCGGGCCGGCGACGTCGTCCTGCTCAAGTCGAGCCGCGACAGCGGACTGCGCTGGCTCGGCGACCGCCTCGCCTCCGAGGGTGGCGCGCGCACCACCACACCCGTCCCCACGACCTCCGGAGAGGCGGTCTCGCGGTGAAGGGCGTCCTTCTCGCAGCATCGATCTCGCTGCTCATCTCGTTGTTCGGCACCCCGCTGTTCATCAAGTTCCTCGTCAAGCGCGGCTACGGCCAGTTCATCCGCGACGACGGCCCGACGTCGCACCACACGAAGCGCGGCACGCCGACCATGGGTGGTGCCGTCATCCTCGCGGCGACGCTCGGTGCCTACTTCCTGGCACACCTGCTGACGTTCAACCCGCCGACGGCCAGCGGCCTGCTCGTGCTCTTCCTCATGGCCGGGCTCGGCTTCGTCGGCTTCCTCGACGACTTCATCAAGATCACGAAGCAACGCAGCCTCGGCCTCCGGTCGAAGCAGAAGCTGCTGGGGCAGGCCCTCGTCGGCGTCACCTTCGCCGGGCTCGCGCTGCAGTTCCCCAACGAGCAGTACCGCACGCCTGCGTCCCTGCTCGTGTCGTTCGTCCGCGACACGAACATCAGCCTCGCGCTGGGTGGCAGCACCGTCGTCGGGGTCATCCTCTTCGTCATCTTCGCGAACGTCATGATCGCGGGCGCGTCCAACGGCGTGAACCTCACCGACGGCCTCGACGGCCTCGCGACGGGCGTCTCGACGATGGTCTTCGGCGCCTACGTCCTCATCAGCATCTGGACCTTCAACCAGAACTGCCAGACCAACCCGGGCATCAAGTGCTACGAGGTGCGCGACTCGCACGACCTCGCGCTCGTCGCCGCCGCGGGCATGGGCGCCTGCTTCGGGTTCCTCTGGTGGAACGCGACGCCTGCCAAGATCTTCATGGGCGACACGGGCTCCCTCGCCCTCGGTGGCGCGCTCGCCGGTCTCGCCATCACGACCCACACCGAGCTGCTCCTCATCATCCTCGGCGGCATGTTCGTCCTCGAGACGCTGTCGGTGGTCGCCCAGGTGGCGTCGTTCAAGACCACCGGTAAACGGGTGCTGAGGATGGCGCCGCTGCACCACCACTTCGAGATGGTCGGGTGGAACGAGGTGACGGTCGTGGTCCGCTTCTGGATCATCGCCGGGCTCTTCGTCGCCTTCGGCCTCGGCGTCTTCTACGCCGAGTGGGTGGTGGGGTCCCAGTGAGCTTCGACCCGCTCTACGAGCCCCGCGAGGGGCTGACCCACCGCGACGCCGACTGGTCGGGCATCAACGTCCTCGTCGTCGGTCTCGGGGTCTCCGGCTTCGCCGCGGCCGACGCCCTCGCCGACCGCGGCGCCCGCGTGACGGCGGTCTCCCGCGACGAGACCGAGGCGATCCGCGAGCGCGCGACGATCCTCGAGATCCTCGACGTCGACGTCCGCCTCGGCCCCGAGCACGTCGTCGAGCCGCCGGCAGGCACCGAGCTCGTCGTCACCTCGCCCGGGGTGCCCCCGCACGATCCGCTCATGCTCGCGGCGGCCACGGCCGGCATACCCGTGTGGGGGGAGGTCGAGCTCGCCTGGCGCATGCGCGCCCAGGAGGGCGCCGCCCCGTGGCTCACGGTCACCGGCACCAACGGCAAGACGACGACCGTCAACATGCTCGCCTCGATCCTCCGCGCGGCCGGCCTGCGCGCCACGTCCGCGGGCAACGTCGGCACCCCCCTGCTCGAGGCCGTGCTCCACCCCGAGCCCTACGACGTGCTGGCCGTCGAGCTCTCGAGCTTCCAGCTGCACTGGCAGCGGTCGGTCTCGGCCGTCGCGTCCGCCGTGCTCAACGTCGCGCCCGACCACATCGACTGGCACGGCAGCTACGCCGAGTACCTCCGGGCCAAGGGCAAGATCTACGAGAACACCCACCTCGCGTGCATCTACAACGTGGCCGACATCCAGACCGAGCAGCTCGTCATGGAGGCCAACGTCGTCGAGGGGTGCCGCGCCATCGGCTTCACGACGGGCATCCCGGCCCCGTCGATGGTCGGCGTCGTCGAGGACGTGCTCGCCGACCGCGCGTTCGTCGAGCAGCGCCAGCGCTCGGCGGCCGAGCTGTGCACGATCGCCGACCTGCGGGGTGACGCTCCCTCGGTGGCACCGCACTACGTCGCGAACGCCCTGGCGGCCGCCGCGCTGGCCCGGGCCTACGGCGTCGGACCCATCGCCGTGCGCGACGGTCTGCGGGCCTTCCGTCCCGACCGGCACCGCATCGCCGAGCTCGCGACCGTCAAGGGCGTCCGCTTCGTCAACGACTCCAAGGCCACCAACCCGCACGCCGCCGCCGCGGCGATCCGCTCGTTCGACTCCGTCGTGTGGGTGGCGGGCGGCCTGCTCAAGGGAGCCGACGTCGACAGCCTCGTCGAGGAGATGGCGTCCCGGCTTCGGGGCGTCGTGCTCATCGGTGCCGACCGTGATCAGATCGCCCAGGCCCTTTCCCGACACGCGCCGGATGTCCCGGTGGTCGACGTGTCCGACACCGACACTGGGGTCATGGACCGTGTCGTCAGGGAGGCTGCCCGCCTCGCCCAGCCGGGCGACGTCGTGCTGCTCGCGCCGGCCGCGGCGTCGATGGACATGTTCACCAACTACGGAGCCCGCGGCGACGCCTTCGAGGAGGCGGTCCGGCGGCACCTCGAGGCACACGGGGGGCTGGAGTGAGCGCGACCACCGCTGACGAGAAGTCGGGCGCCCCGGGCGCCAAGGGCGCCGCTGTGGACACGGGCCACCGGTCGCTGCCCGTCATCGGCAAGCTCGAGTCGCCGCTGACGACGTACTACCTCATCCTCGGAGCCACGTCGACGCTCGTCGTCTTCGGGCTGATCATGGTCTTCTCGGCCTCGAGCGTCGAGCAGCTGCTCGCCGACGAGGCCTCCTACACCGTCTTCCTGCGCCAGCTGCTCTTCGCCGTCATCGGCGCCGCCGCGGCCGGAGCGGCGAGCCGGGTCGCGGTGGCCTCGTGGAAGCGCCTCGCCTTCCCGACGATGATCGTGTCGGTGCTGCTGCTCGCGGCCGTCATCCCGTTCGGCAAGACCGTCAACGGCAACCGCAACTGGCTCGCGATCGGGCCGATCCAGTTCCAGCCGGCCGAGTTCGCCAAGGTCGGTCTCGTGCTCGTCGGTGCCGTGATCTTCGCCAACAAGTCGTCGCGCATGGCGAGCATGCTCCACGTCGTGCTGCCCTACCTCGTGCCCATCGCCACGATCGTCATCGGGCTCATCCTCGCCGGGCACGACCTCGGCACGGCGATGGTCGTGCTCGTCATCGTCGCCGCGGTCCTGCTCGTGGCGGGCGCGCCGAAGCGCGTCTTCGCCATCGCGGGTGGCTTCGCCGCCCTCGGGGTCGTGGTCATGGTGACCGGCAGCAACAACCGCACGAGCCGCATCGCGAACTGGCTCAGCCCCTCGTGCAACGCCGACCCCGACGGCTGGTGCGGCCAGTCCGTCCACGGTCTCTACGCCCTCGCCGACGGCGGGTGGTGGGGCGTCGGCCTGGGCGCGTCCAAGGAGAAGTGGGAGTGGCTCTCCGAGGCCCACAACGACTTCATCTTCGCGATCATCGGCGAGGAGCTGGGGCTGCCGGGCACGCTCATGGTGCTGCTCCTCTTCGGCATCCTCGCGTGGGCCTGCTTCCGGCTCGTGAGCCGCACCCAGGACCGGTTCGTGCGCATCGCCGGCTTCGGCATCATGGCGTGGCTCCTCGGCCAGGCCATCATCAACATCGGGGCCGTCATCGGGCTCTTCCCCGTCATCGGGGTCCCGCTCCCGCTCGTCTCGGCCGGCGGGTCCTCCCTCGTGACGACCTTGCTCGCCCTCGGCATCCTGCTGTCCTTCGCGCGCAACGAGCCGGGCTGCAAGGCGCTGCTCGACGCGCGCCCGAGTCTCGTCCGTCGGTCGCTCGCGGTGCTCCCGTCCCGCGTGCGGTCCGTCCCGCAACGTCGCAGAAGCCGGTGATCCCCCTGTCCTCGCCCACCTCCGTCCTGCTCGCCGGGGGAGGCAGTGCCGGCCACGTGTCGCCGCTGCTGGCCCTCGCGGACGCGCTCCGTCGGCGCCACCCCGATCTGCGGGTCACGGCGCTCGGCACGCAGGAGGGGCTCGAGGCGCGCCTCGTCCCCGCGCGCGGCTACGACCTGAGGGTCGTGCCCAAGGTGCCGCTGCCGCGTCGCCCGAGCGTCGACCTGCTCCGCCTCCCCGGCCGGCTCAAGGCGGCTGTCGACGCCGCCGGTGCCGCCATCGACGAGACGGGCGCCGAGGTCGTCGTCGGCTTCGGCGGCTACGTCAGCACCCCGGCCTACCTCGCCGCGCGGCGCCGTCACGTCCCCATCGTCGTCCACGAGCAGAACGCCCGTGCGGGTCTGGCCAACCGTCTCGGCGCCCGCTGGGCGAGCGCCGTGGCGACGACCTTCTCGGTCACCTCGCTGCCGCACGCGCAGCGCATCGGCATGCCGCTGCGCCGAGAGGTCGCGACGCTCGACCGCGCTGCCGTCCGTGCCGAGGCCCTCGTGCACTTCGGGCTCCAGCCACAGTGGCCCACCGTCCTCGTCACCGGAGGATCCCTCGGCGCGCAGCGCCTCAACGACGCCTTCCGGGCTCGCGTGACCGAGCTGAGCAGCGCGGGAGTGCAGGTGCTGCACGTGACGGGCCTGGGCAAGGAGTTCGTCCCCGAGCCCACCTCTGGTGGTGCCCCCTACGTCGTGGTGCCGTACGCCGACCGGATGGAGCTGGCGTATGCCGCCGCCGACCTCGTCGTCGCACGCTCCGGTGCCAACACGGTGTGCGAGCTGACGGCCGTCGGCCTGCCGGCCGTCTACGTCCCGCTACCCGTCGGCAACGGCGAGCAGCGCGTCAACGCCGCCGACGTCGTCGCCGCCGGTGGCGGCCTGCTCGTCGACGACGCCGACCTCACCCCGGCGTGGGTCGACGCGGTGCTGGTCGGGCTCGCGACCGACCGCCAGAGGGTGTCCCGGATGGCGGCGGCCGCCCGGACGCTGGGCGAACCCGCCGCCGACGAGAAGCTCGCCGACCTGGTCGACCAGGCCGCAGAAGGCAGGAACCGCACGTGACCCAGACCCCGCGCACCCCCACCGTCGACGACCCGTTCGCGGCGGCGCGCTTCGACTTCCGGGCTCCCGTGCCCGGTGCCGACGAGCTCGGTCGTGTGCACTTCCTCGCCATCGGCGGGGCCGGCATGTCGGGGGTCGCCCGCATCATGCTCGCGCGCGGCATCCGCGTCACGGGCAGCGACGCCAAGGACGTGCCCGTCCTCAAGGCTCTCGAGAGCGAGGGCGCCGGCGTCTGGGTGGGCTTCCACGAGGGGCACCAGGAGCGCGCGGACGCCATCGTCATGAGCTCCTCGATCCGCGACGACAACGTCGAGCTCGTCGCCGCCCGGGAGCGGGGCGTGCCCGTGCTGCACCGCGCCCAGGGGCTCGCTGCGCTCATGCAGGGTCGCCGACCGGTCGCCGTGGCCGGCGCCAACGGCAAGACGACGACGACCTCGATGCTGACGGTGGCGCTGCAGGGCTGCGGACTCGACCCGTCGTTCGCCGTCGGCGGTGAGCTGGCCAAGCACGGCACCAACGCCCACGACGGCTCCGACGACATCTTCGTCGTCGAGGCCGACGAGAGCGACGGCTCGTTCGTCGTCTACCGTCCCGAGGTCGCGATCGTCACGAACGTGCAGCCGGATCACCTCGACTTCTACTCGAACTTCAATGTTGTCCAGGCGGCCTACGACGCGTTCGTCGGCACGATCCGTCCCGGAGGCCTGCTCGTCACGTGCGCCGACGACGCCGGGGCGGTGGCGCTCGCGGAGCGTGCCCGCGCGGCGGGGACGCGTGTCGTCACGTACGGCTTCGACCCGTCGTCCGACGTCGTCCTGGCCGACCACCAGCAGGACGGCGTCACGTCCTCCGTCACCCTCCTCGACGAGGGCACCGAGCGACGCATGACCCTCGGCGTGCCGGGGCGCCACAACGCCCTCAACGCGGCGGCCGCGTACGCCGCCGCCGTCCACGGCCTCGGTCAGGCACCGGAGCAGGTCCTGTCCGGGCTGGCGTCCTTCACGGGCACGCGTCGCCGTTTCGAGCCGAAGGGCGAGGCCGGAGGAGTCGTCGTCGTCGACGACTACGCCCACAACGCGGGCAAGGTCGCGGCGGTCGTCGAGACCGCCAAGGCCCTCGTCGGTGACAGCGGCCGGCTCGTCGTCGTGTTCCAGCCGCACCTCTACAGCCGCACGCGCGACTTCGCCGCCGAGCTCGGCGCCGGCCTGTCGCCGGCGGACGTCGTGGTGCTCATGGACGTCTACGCCGCACGCGAGGATCCCGTGCCCGGGGTCTCCGGCCGCCTCGTCGCCGATGCGGTGACCGCCGCCCGCCCCGAGGTCGAGGTCCACTACGTGCCCTCGTGGTCGGAGGTCGCCGGTCGGGTCGCCGCCCTCGCCCGTCCCGGGGACCTCGTGCTCACCGTGGGCGCGGGCGACGTCACCATGATCGGCCCGGAGGTGCTGCGGATCCTCGGGGGAGGGACGCCATGATGCTCGAGCACGGCACCGCCCGTCGTCGCGTCGCGGGCACCGGCCTCGCCTCGTCGCGCACGCGCTTCGAGCGACGCGCGGCGGCCGCCCGTCGACGGCCCCGCCTCGTCGCCGGGGTGCTCGCGGGCGTGGTGCTGCTCGCCGGCCTGCTCGTGTGGGTGGGCTGGTTCAGCAACGCGCTCACGGCGTCGCGGGTCGAGGTCCACGGTGTGAGCGCGGCCGCCTCGGCACAGGTGCGCGCCGTCGCCCGGGTGCCGCTCGGCGGGCCCCTCATGCGCGTCGACACCGACGCCGTCACCCAGCGGCTGCTCGCCGGCAAGGCATGGAGCGCGGTCACGGTGGGCCGAGGGCTGCCCGACACCGTCGTCATCACCGTGACCCCCCGGGTCGCCGTGCTCGCGGTCCGCAACCCTCAGGGTGAGGTCGATGTCGTGGACCGCGACGGGGTCGCCTTCCGCACCGTCGACCGCGCCCCCGCCGGCGTGCCGCTCGTCAGCTCCGGGGCGTCGCAGGTCACGAAGGCCGGGGTCGAGGCGGCTCTGGCGGCGCTGGGGTCGCTCGACCCCACCCTGCGCGCCGAGGTCTCCGGAGTGTCGGTGTCGACGGCGGACCAGGTCTCCTTCACGGTCAAGGCCAAGGGCGAGAAGCGCAAGACGGTCGTCTGGGGTGGCGCCGATGACGGCAAGCGCAAGGCCGACCTCGTGAAGATCCTTCTGCCAGAACCGGGTTCGACGATCGACGTCAGCGTCCCGTCGTCGCCGGTGACCCGCTGACGCCCACGCGGTGCCGGCCGTCCGACATGGGGACCCGGCCACGGGGCCGCAGTCCGGCCGCGGGAGGGTGATCCCGGCGGTCGGGACCCGAGTGTCCGGTGGTGCTGGTGTGGCCCTTGGGGCGCGGCCCTCGGAATTGGGGCAATCCCCGCGACGACACGCCGCGCCGTGGGTTGATCGACCCTGTGCCTCGTCATACCGTCAGGGCACTGGTTCGTGACCAAACTGTAACCTTTATGTCTACGTTTAAGGTTTGAGGGCTACAGGCTCGGAACGAGCCGCACCACCCACACCACGCACCGCCCGTCCCCCAGACCACCCGCAGCACCGGCACCACCAGTCAGGAAGGCCCACTCTCGTGGCAGCAGCACCGCAGAACTACTTGGCCGTCATCAAGGTCGTCGGCATCGGCGGCGGCGGCGTCAATGCCATCAATCGCATGATCGAGGTCGGCCTCAAGGGTGTCGAGTTCATCGCCATCAACACCGATGCCCAGGCGCTGCTCATGAGCGACGCCGACGTCAAGCTCGACGTCGGCCGCGAGCTGACGCGCGGACTCGGCGCCGGCGCCGACCCCGAGGTCGGCAAGAAGGCCGCCGAGGACCATGCCGAGGAGATCGAGGAGGTCCTCAAGGGGGCCGACATGGTCTTCGTCACCGCCGGTGAGGGCGGCGGCACGGGCACCGGCGGCGCTCCCGTCGTGGCCCGCATCGCCCGCGAGCTCGGTGCCCTGACGATCGGTGTCGTGACGCGCCCGTTCACCTTCGAGGGTCGCCGTCGCGCCAACCAGGCCGAGTCGGGCATCGGCAGCCTCCGCGAGGAGGTCGACACCCTGATCGTCATCCCCAACGACCGGCTGCTGTCGATCAGCGACCGCAACGTCTCGATGATGGACGCCTTCCGCTCGGCCGACCAGGTCCTGCTCTCCGGTGTCCAGGGCATCACCGACCTCATCACGACCCCCGGACTCATCAACCTCGACTTCGCCGACGTCAAGTCGGTCATGCAGGGTGCCGGCTCGGCCCTCATGGGCATCGGGTCCGCGCGCGGTGAGGACCGGGCCGTCCAGGCCGCCGAGCTGGCCATCAGCAGCCCGCTGCTCGAGGCGTCCATCGACGGTGCCCACGGCGTGCTGCTCTCGGTCCAGGGCGGCTCCGACCTCGGCCTCTTCGAGATCAACGAGGCCGCGCGCCTCGTCCAGGAGGCCGCGCACCCGGAGGCCAACATCATCTTCGGTGCGGTCATCGACGACGCGCTCGGCGACGAGGTCCGGGTCACGGTCATCGCTGCGGGCTTCGACAGCGGCGGCCCCAGCCAGCGGCACGACGACCGCGCCCTCGGGCAGGTCATGGGCCGGTCGCAGCCGGCCCAGCAGCGTCCGGCCACGCCGGCCCCGCAGCAGTCGGCGCCGCAGCACTCCAACGGCGTGCCACAGGCCGCTCCGCAGCAGGCAGCGCCCCAGCAGGCCCAGCCGGCCCCGGTGCACCACCAGCAGCAGCCCGCCCAGCAGCTGCCGACCCAGCAGCCTGCGACCCCGGCGCAGCAGCCCCAGCACCACGCTCCGGCCCCCGCGGCCCAGCCGGCGCAGCAGCCGCCACGCCAGGTGACGTTCGACGAGGGCGACGACCTCGACGTGCCCGACTTCCTCAAGTAGGAGCGAGGGCGGCCCGAGGCCGAGATCCGCTTCGACGGGCGGGAGACGCGTTCAGCGTCTCCCGCCCGTCGGCGTCCCGGCGCCGGACCGCCACGGGGCGGTCCGTCGCAGGGCCCGGCGGGTCCGCGGGATAGGTTTGTCATCGTGTTCTACTGGCGCACCACCACCCCCAGCGACGGCGACGCCCGTGCGGTCGACCTCGCCTTCACGGGCCGATCGGCCGGCCGGGGGAGCGGGCCGTATGCCGGCCTCAACCTCGGCGGGCACGTCGGCGACGACCCCGCTGACGTCGAGGGCAACCGCACCGCCGTCGCCCACGAGATCGACCTCCCGCGAGAGCGTCTCGTCCTCATGAACCAGGTGCACGGCGCCGACGTCGTGCAGGTCGACGGGCCGTGGGTCGGTGAGCCGCCTGCCGTCGACGGAATCGTCACGCGCGCAACCGATCTCGCCCTCGGGGTGCTCGTCGCCGACTGCGTCCCGGTGCTGCTGCACGATGCCGGCGCCGGCGTCGTGGGGGCGGTGCACGCCGGCCGCCCCGGGATGCTCGCGGGGATCGTCGGTCGGGCCGTCTCGGCGATGCGTGACCTCGGCGCGACGGCTGTCTCGGCGACCGTGGGACCGTCTGTCTGCGGCCGCTGCTACGAGGTCCCCGCCGAGATGGCGCGCACCGCCGCCGAGACCTCGGCGGCGGCCGCTGCACGCTCCTGGACCGGCACGCCGGCCATCGACGTGGCAGCCGGAGTCGTCGAGCAGCTTGCTGCGGCCGACGTTGCGGTGCAATGGGTTCCGGGATGCACCCGCGAGACCGGTGACCTCTACTCCTACCGGCGCGACGGCCGCACCGGCCGCTTCGCCGGCATCGTCGCGCTGCGGCCGGTGGGTCCATGACCGGCGTGGTGTCGGGAGGTGACCCGGCCCGGCGGGAGCAGCTGCGCGACAGTCTCGCCGCCGTGCACGAGCGCATCGAGCGCGGTTGTGCCGAGGCCGGACGCGATCCCGGCGACGTCACCCTCGTCGTCGTCACGAAGTACTTCCCGGCCTCCGACGTGCTGCTGCTCCACGAGCTCGGCGTCCGGCACTTCGGCGAGAACCGCGACCAGGAGGCGGCCGAGAAGTTCCGCGAGGTCCGACACGCCCTCTCGGAGGCCGGCGCGCCGGGCCTGACCCTCCACTTCATCGGGCAGCTCCAGAGCAACAAGGCGGCGCACGTCGCGGGCTATGCCGACGTCGTCCAGTCGGTCGACCGCCCGAAGCTCGTCGGCGCGCTCGCCAAGGGCGCCCACGCCGCGGACCGGACCGTCCAGGTGCTGCTGCAGGTGAGCCTCGACGGCGACACCTCGCGCGGCGGCGTCCTGCCCGCCGACGCGGAGGCCCTCGCGGATGCCGTTGCGGCACAACAGCTCCTGCAGCTGCGCGGCGTCATGGCCGTCGCGCCCCTGGGTGCCGACCCCGACGCGGCGTTCGCGCGCCTCCGGGAGGTGGCGGACGGCATACGTGCTCGGCACCCCGGTGCCGACTGGATCTCCGCCGGCATGAGCGGCGACCTCGAGGCGGGGCTGCGCCACGGAGCGACACTCCTGCGTGTCGGCACGGCAATCCTCGGTTCACGCCCGTCACTTCTGTAACGTCGTCAACGATCACAATCCGACGTTTTGGGAGTTGGCCATGGCAGGGGCACTGCGCAAGACGATGGTGTACCTCGGACTGAGCGAGGAGGACCAGCGTCACGACCGTTACGACGACTACGACGCGTACGACGAGTCCGACCGCTACGACGACGAGACCGAGCACACCGCTGCCGTGACGCAGCTGCCCACGAAGCGGCCGGTCGCCGCCGTCGTGCGCGACGTCGAGGTCGGTTCGCTCAACCGCATCACGACGATCCACCCCCGCACGTACAACGAGGCCAAGAACATCGGCGAGTGGTTCCGCGACCAGGTGCCGGTCATCATGAACCTCAGCGACATGGACGACGCCGACGCCAAGCGTCTCGTCGACTTCGCGGCCGGCCTCGTCTTCGGCCTCCACGGGACGATCGAGCGGGTCACCTCCAAGGTGTTCCTCCTCTCGCCCGCCCACGTCGAGATCTCCGCCGACGAGCCCGAGGCGCCGGCCGCCTCGACCCGCGGATTCTTCAACCAGAGCTGAGCCCGACCGTCCACCGCCGTGAGCGCGAACCGGGGTCACAGGACCATCGACCTGGGCCCCGGTTCACACTCCTGCCCCGACATCAGGGACACTGACCGACATGGACGCGTTCTGGACGATCTACGGGGTGGTGGTCTTCACCTTCTTCATCGCCCTCATCGGCCGCTTCGTCATCGACTGGGTGCAGGTGCTGGCCCGGTCGTGGCGACCCACGGGGGTCGTCCTGGTCCTCGCCGAGGCCGTCTACACCGTGACCGACCCGCCCCTGCGCGCCCTGCGCAAGGTCATCCCGTCACCGAGCCTCGGTGGCGTACGACTCGACCTCAGCTTCCTCGTCCTGATGTTGCTGACCTCTCTCGCTCTCAACGTGCCGAGCTTCTTCTGACCGACCGGCGGTCACCCGTCCCGCAGCACGGACCGCGGGTGTCCACACGCCGACCGGTGAGCATGGCTTTGGTTCGTGACCGGAACGTTAGATACCGTTGACCCGAACCATTACGTCTGTATCGAGGTGACACATGGCGCTTACGCCTGAACAGGTGCTCAACAAGCACTTCCAGACCACGCAGTTCCGTCGTGGCTACGAGGAGCGGGACGTTGACGACTTCCTGGACGAGATCGTGGCGGAGATGCGTTCGCTCATCGAGCAGCGTGACGACTACCTGAAGCAGCTCAACGACTGCCGCGCGAGCAAGAACCAGTCGGCCGTGCGAGCCGACGGCGCGACCGCGGCCATGCCGGCCGTCGGCCGGCCCGGTGACGACGCCAAGCTCGGCGGCCTCACCGCGAAGATCCAGGACGCGGAGCGCGCCTTCAAGGCCGCCACCGACCGCGCGGCCAAGGCCAAGGCCGACGCCGAGAACGCCGAGCGCGTCGCCAAGGAGCGCATCGACCGTGCGAAGGCCGAGGCCGACCGCGCCGAGGCAGCCGCCAAGTCCGCCGTCGACTCGCAGGCGCTCAACGACGCGCAGGCCAAGCTCAACGGCCTCAACTCCCAGGTCGCCGACGCCGAGGGCAAGCTCACCAAGGCCCAGGAGAACGCCCGCGCCGCCGAGGAGCGGGCCGCCAAGGCCCAGGCCGACGCCGAGGCAGCCGCGGCCACCGCGGCCCGCCTGCGCGAGGAGGCCGCCAAGGCGCCGGCGGCCGCCCCTGCCGCTGCCGCTGCCGCTGCCGCACCGGCTGCTGCCGCCGCGACCGGCAACGTCGACGCCGCGGGCGTCATCGCGCTCGCCCAGCGCCTCCACGACGAGCACGTGGCCGCCGGCGAGACCCGCCGCGACGAGCTCATCTCCGAGGCCGAGAACCGTCACCGTGAGCTGCTCGCCGCGGCCCAGGCCCGCCACGACGACCTCATCAACACCGGGCAGAGCCGTCACGACAAGGCCACTCAGGAAGCCGAGCAGATCTCCGCCGCAGCCGCGTCCCAGCGTGACCAGATGATCGCCGAGGCCACCTCGCAGCGCGACCAGATGATCG
This sequence comes from Terrabacter sp. LjRoot27, assembly GCF_964254175.1. Classification (NCBI taxonomy): domain Bacteria; kingdom Bacillati; phylum Actinomycetota; class Actinomycetes; order Micrococcales; family Intrasporangiaceae; genus Terrabacter; species Terrabacter sp. LjRoot27. The sequence continues at coordinate 2,747,812 of NZ_CAXUSS020000001.1, read as the reverse complement.
CCGAGGCGACGTCCAAGCGCGACGAGATGCTCACCGAGGCACGCGAGCGCGCCACCGGCATGGTCGCCGAGGCACAGCAGAAGAAGGCGGCCCTGCTCGAGGAGCTCGACAAGCAGAAGGGCCTGCTCGACCGCAAGATCGCCGAGCTGCGTGGCTTCGAGAAGAACTACCGCAGCAACCTCAAGTCCTACATCGAGGGCCAGCTGCACGACCTCGACTCGAGCGTCCAGGAGCCGGCTCACGCCGGTGCCGGAGACGGCAACCAGGGCTGAGTCCCACCTCGAACAGACGCACGCAGGCCGTCCGGGCATCGTCCCGGGCGGCCTGAGGTGCATCCGAAGGGCGAACACTTCGCCCGCATAAGCGTTTCGCGTTTGTGCGCGACCCGTGCGGGGCTTATTGTCAGCCCCACTTGTCAGCGTCGACGGATTGAGCGACGGAGGGTCTGATGGCGGCGAAGAAGACGGCAGCGGCGACGACCGCGGCCAAGCGGGCCACCGCGAGCGGGACGACGGGCGCAGCCGGGAAGGCGGCGCCTGCGGCGAAGACTGCGAAGAAGTCCGCGACGAAGACCGCGGCCGCCACGACGTCCACGACCACGGCCGCGCCGGCCAAGAAGTCCGCGACGAAGGCCGCGCCGGTCAAGAAGTCCGCGACGAAGGCCGCGCCGGTCAAGAAGACGGCGACGAAGGCCGCGCCGGTCAAGAAGACGGCGACGAAGGCCGCGCCGGTCAAGAAGACGGCGACGAAGGCCGCGCCGGTCAAGAAGACCGCGACGAAGGCCGCGCCGGTCAAGAAGACCGCGACGAAGGCCGCGCCTGCCAAGAAGACCGCGACGAAGGCCGCGCCGGTCAAGAAGACCGCGACGAAGGCCGCACCCGTCAAGAAGACCGCGACGAAGGCCGCGCCGGTCAAGAAGACCGCGACGAAGGCCGCACCCGTCAAGAAGTCCGCTCCGGCGGCTGGAAGCACCACCAGGTCCACGGCGGCGAAGAAGCCGTCCGCCACGACGTCCACCCGAGCAGGTGCCGCGAGCGCGAAGTCCGCCGCCAAGGCCCCGGCGACCCGAACCAAGAAGGCATCCGTGACGACGAGCTCCACTGCAGGACCCCGCACGGCCACCAAGAAGGCCGCGAGCACCACGACGAACCGGACCAGCGCCCGCAAGATCGCCGAGCAGCTGCGGGTCAAGGACGACGAGAGCCCGTGGAGCGAGGACGAGATCGGCGAGGTGCGAGGCGTCCTCCTCGAGGAGATCGAGCAGCACCGCGTCGAGCTCAAGCTCGCCGAGGACGAGCTCGACGACCTGCTGCGCGCCTCGGGCGACGGGTCGGGTGACGACCAGGCGGACGCCGGTGCCAAGACGGCAGAGCGCGAGCACGAGATCTCGGTCGCCGCCAACGCTCGCGCGAGCCTGCGCCAGGCCGAGCACGCGCTCGAGCAGCTCGAAGCCGGCACCTACGGCATCTGCGAGAACTGTGGCAACCCGATCGGCAAGCTTCGACTTCAGGCCCGTCCTCGTGCGACCCTGTGCATGACATGCCAGGAGAAGCAAGACCGCCACTGACGTCCACGCACGCCACGTCGACCCCCCGCGCGGGGGTCGACGGCGTGTCCACCACTACCTCGACCGAGATCGTGAGCTCGACGCCCGCCGACGACAGCCGTCCCACGCCTGACCGGCGCAGGCGACTGTTCGTCGTCCTCGGCGTCGTCGCCGTCCTCGCCCTCGTCACCGACCAGCTGACGAAGATGGTCGCCCTCGACGTGCTCGCCGACGGCGAGTCCCGTCCCTTCGTCGGAGACTTCATCCGGCTCAAGCTCATCGGCAACCCCGGAGCGGCCCTCTCGCTCGGGGCGGGCAACACGTGGGTCATGACGGGCATCGCCCTCGCGGTGCTCGTCGCGATCATCGTCGTCGCCCGCCAGCTCGGGTCGCTGGCCTGGGCCGTCGCGCTCGGCCTGCTGCTCGGCGCCGCGGTCGGCAACCTCACGGACCGTTTCGTCCGCCCGCCGGGTGGCGGCCAGGGCCACGTCGTGGACTTCATCGACTACAACCGATGGTTCATCGGCAACGTCGCCGACATCTGGATCGTCTCGGCGGCCTGCCTCGTCGTCCTCCTGGCGCTGCTCGGCATCGGCGTCGACGGCCGGCGCGACCACGGTCGCGCCGCCACCGCGACAGCGACCGAGCCTCAGTCCGGCGAGACCACGACCGGCGAGACCACGACCGGCGAGGCCTCCGGACAGACCATCGACGACACCACCGCCCGCACCACCGGCGCGACCACCACGAACGGCGAGACCGACATGACGCAGCAGACCGGTGGGACGCCCGACGCGCCCGAGACGCACGAGGCGCGGCGCCACGGGGGCGACCATGCCTGACGTGCGCACCGTGCTCGTGCCGGACGGCCTCGAGGGCGAGCGCGTCGACGCCGGTGTGGCGCGGCTCTTCGGTGTCTCGCGCAGCAAGGCCGCCGACCTCGCCGCCGACGGCCACGTCGTCATCGACGGCAAGGCGGTCGCGAAGTCAGAGCGGCTCTCGGCCGGCTCGATGCTCGAGGTGTCGCTGCCGCGCGCCGAGGACCGGCCGGGCCTGCAGGTCGTCGCCCAGCCGGTCCCGGGCATGTCGATCGTCCACGACGACGACGACATCGTCGTCGTCGACAAGCCGGTGGGGGTCGCCGCGCACCCGAGCGTCGGCTGGAGCGGTCCCGACGTGGTGTCCGGGCTCGCCGCGGCGGGCTACCGCATCTCCACCTCGGGAGCCCCGGAGCGCCAGGGCATCGTCAGCCGTCTCGACGTCGGCACGTCGGGTCTCATGGTCGTCGCCAAGAGCGAGGCCGCCTACTCGCGGCTCAAGCAGGCCTTCCGGAGCCGGACGGTCGACAAGACGTACCACGCCCTCGTCCAGGGCCTGCCCGACCCGGTCGTCGGCACCGTCGACGCCCCGATCGGCCGGCACCCCGGTCACGACTACAAGTTCGCCGTGATGAAGAGCGGCAAGCCGTCGGTGACCCACTACGAGGTGATCGAGGCGTTCCGCTACGCGAGCCTGCTCGACATCCACCTCGAGACGGGGCGCACCCACCAGATCCGGGTCCACTTCGCGGCCTTGCACCACCCCTGCTGCGGCGACCCGACCTACGGCGCCGACCCGACGCTCGCGGCGCGGCTCAAGCTCGACCGCCAGTGGCTGCACGCCGTGGGGCTCGGCTTCGAGCACCCTGGCACGGGGGAGTACGTCCACTTCGAGAGTCCCTACCCGGAGGACCTCCAGCGGGCCCTCGACATCATCGGAACCCTCTGAGGGCTTGACCTTCGACCTCACCGTGAAGGCTGGTGGCGTATGCCGTCGGGTCGGCACGGTGGGGTCGTCGGCGTCTCGGCCCACCGGGCCCACGACACCCGGTCCCGACACGCCGAGGAGTGTCCTCCCGGAGGCTTAGACTCGTCCACGATGTCGACCGAAGCCGCCCCGCGCAACGACCCGAACTTCGTGCACCTCCACGTGCACACGGAGTACTCCATGCTCGACGGGGCCGCCCGGATCGGCGACCTCTTCAGCGAGGCGGCGCGGATGGGCATGCCGGCCCTCGCGACGACCGACCACGGCTACGTCTTCGGCGCCTACGAGTTCTGGAAGAAGGCGCAGGGCACCGGGGTCAAGCCGATCATCGGGGTCGAGGCCTACATCACGCCGGGCACGCACCGCACCGACCGCACCAAGGTCAGCTGGGGCGACGGCGGCCGCGACGACATCTCGGGCAGCGGCGCCTACACGCACATGACGATGCTCGCCGAGAACAACCAGGGCATGCACAACCTCTTCCGGATGAGCTCCATCGCGAGCCTCGACCAGGTCTACACGAAGTGGCCGCGCATCGACCGCGACCTGCTCTCGACCTACGGCAAGGGCCTCATCGTCACGACGGGCTGCCCGTCGAGCGAGATCCAGACGAAGCTGCGCTTCGGGATGTACGACGAGGCGCGCGAGGTCGCCGGCGAGCTGCGCGACATCTTCGGCAACGAGAACGTCTACGTCGAGCTCATGGACCACGGCCTCGACATCGAGCGGCGCACGCAGAAGGACCTCATCCGGCTCGCGCGCGACCTCAAGCTGCCGCTCGTGGCCACCAACGACCTGCACTACACGCGGGCCGAGGACGCCAAGGCCCACGCCGCCCTGCTCTGCGTCCAGTCCGGCTCGACCCTGATGGACCCCAACCGGTTCAAGTTCGACGCCGACGACTTCTACCTCAAGTCCGCCCAGGAGATGCGTCACCTCTGGCGCGAGCTGCCCGAGGCGTGCGACAACACCCTGCTCATCGCCGAGCGCTGCGAGGTCTCCTTCACCGAGGGCGAGGGGCGCTACATGCCCCGCTTCCCCTGCCCCGAGGGTGAGGACGAGACGTCGTGGTTCATCAAGGAGGTCGAGACCGGCCTCTCGCGCCGCTTCCCCGAGGGGGTGCCCGACTACGCCCGCAAGCAGGCGGCCTTCGAGGAGGACGTCATCGTCTCCAAGGGCTACCCGGGCTACTTCCTCGTCGTCGCCGACTTCATCAACTGGGCCAAGCGCAACGGCATCCGGGTCGGACCCGGTCGTGGCTCCGGTGCCGGCTCCATGTGCGCCTACGCGATGGGCATCACCGACCTCGACCCGGTGCCGCACGGCCTGATCTTCGAGCGCTTCCTCAACCCCGAGCGCATGTCGATGCCCGACTTCGACGTCGACTTCGACGAGCGCCGCCGCGGTGAGGTCATCCGCTACGTGACGGAGAAGTACGGCGAGGAGCGCGTCGCCCAGATCGTCACCTACGGCACGATCAAGGCCAAGCAGGCCCTCAAGGACGCGAGCCGCGTCCTCGGCCACCCCTTCGCGATGGGTGAGAAGCTCACCAAGGCGATGCCGCCCGACGTCATGGGCAAGGGCATGCCGCTCGCCGACGTCTTCAAGCCCGACTCCAAGCGCTACAACGAGGCGGCCGACTTCCGTGTCGTCCACGACGAGGACCCCCAGGCGCAGGAGGTCGTCGCGACGGCGCTCGGCCTCGAGGGCCTCAAGCGCCAGTGGGGCGTGCACGCGGCCGGCGTCATCATGTCGAGCGAGCCGCTCGTCGACGTCATCCCGATCATGCGCCGCCTGCAGGACGGCCAGATCATCACGCAGTTCGACTACCCCAGCTGCGAGTCGCTCGGCCTGGTCAAGATGGACTTCCTCGGCCTGCGCAACCTGACGATCCTCGACGACGCCATCGAGAACATCAAGCTCAACCGCGACGAGGACATCGACCTCGACGAGCTGTCCAAGACCCTCGACGACCGCGCGACCTACGACCTGCTCGGTCGCGGCGACACCCTCGGCGTCTTCCAGCTCGACGGCGGCGGCATGCGCTCGCTGCTGCGCCTCATGCAGCCCGACAACTTCGAGGACATCTCGGCCGCCCTCGCGCTCTACCGACCGGGCCCGATGGGCGTCAACGCCCACACGAACTTCGCGCTGCGCAAGAACGGCAAGCAGGAGGTCGTCCCGCTCGACCCCCAGCTCAAGGGCAAGCTCCAGCAGGAGATGATCGACGCCCTCGACCCCATCCTCGGGATGACCTACGGCCTGGTCATCTACCAGGAGCAGGTCATGGAGATCGCCCAGAAGCTTGCCGGCTACACCCTCGGCAACGCCGACCTGCTGCGCCGGGCCATGGGCAAGAAGAAGAAGGAGGTCCTCGACGCCGAGTACGTCCCCTTCTCCGAGGGCATGAAGTCCCAGGGCTTCAACGAGGCGTCGATCGCGGCGCTGTGGGGCGTCCTCGTCCCGTTCTCGGACTACGCGTTCAACAAGGCGCACACGGCGGCATACGGCCTCGTGTCGTACTGGACGGGCTACCTCAAGGCCAACTACCCCGCCGAGTACATGGCGGCCCTGCTGACGAGCGTGCGCGACGACAAGGACAAGTCGGCGCTCTACCTCAACGAGTGCCGGCACATGGGCATCAAGGTGCTGCCGCCCGACGTCAACGAGTCGATCGCCAACTTCGCCGCCGTCGGCACCGACATCCGCTTCGGGCTCGCGGCGATCCGCAACGTCGGCCTGCCCGTCGTGCAGGCCATCATCAAGGCCCGCGAGGAGAAGGGCGCCTTCGCCTCGTTCAAGGACTTCCTCTCGAAGGTGCCGGCCGTCGTCTGCAACAAGCGCACCATCGAGTCGCTCATCAAGGGCGGCGCGTTCGACTCCCTCGGCGAGAGCCGTCGCGGCATGGTCGAGGTGCACGAGCGCTACATCGACGCGCTCGTCGAGGTCAAGAAGCAGGAGGCCATCGGCCAGGACAGCCTCTTCGGCAGCTTCGGCGACGACGCCGACGCCGGTGCCGCCGACGGGCCGGGGGCCTTCGACGGCCTGCCGCCCGTGCCGACGCTCGAGTGGGACAAGGCCAGCCTGCTCTCCTTCGAGCGCGAGATGCTCGGCCTCTACGTCAGCGACCACCCGCTCTTCGGCATCGAGCACATCCTCGCCACGCACGCGGACACCTCGATCGCCTCGCTCATGGGCGACGACCCCAAGGCCGACGGCACCCCGGTCACCGTGGCGGGGCTCATCACGAGCCTCCAGCTCAAGCGCACGAAGAAGGGCGACCTGTGGGCCATCGCGACCGTCGAGGATCTCGACGGCGCCATCGAGTGCCTCTTCTTCCCCTCGGCCTACATGACCTACTCGACGATGCTGGCCCAGGACACCGTCTGCGCCGTCAAGGGTCGCATCAGCGCCCGCGACGACTCGATCTCGATCTTCGCCCAGGAGCTGACGATCCCCGACATCAAGGAGGGCCCGCGCGGTCCGGTCGTGCTGACCCTCCCGCTCGGTCGGGCCACCCCGGCCGTGGCCGAGAGCCTCAAGCGCGTGCTGGGGGAGCACCCCGGTGCCACCGAGGTGCAGGTCAAGCTGACCCAGCCCGGGCGTTCGGTGCTCATGTCCCTCGACGACTCCCTCCGGGTCAACGCCACCTCCGCGCTCTTCGGTGACCTCAAGGCCCTCCTCGGTCCGGCCTGCCTCAGCTGATGCGCGAGGCTGACCGCCGGCAGATGCGCCGGACGCGGATGGCCGCGCTCGGACTGGCGCCCGCGCTCGGCAGCGACGGGCCCGTGTCGGCGCTGGCGGTCGCCCGGGAGCTCGGCGCGTTGCAGGCCCAGGACTACGGCAGCGGCGCGTGGTCGCTCGGGGTGCGCTCGGGCCTGACGCTCGAGCAGGTCGAGCGGGCGGTCGTCGACCGCGAGGTCGTGCGCACGTGGCCGATGCGCGGCACGATCCACTGGGTCCCGGCCGAGGACGCCCGCTGGATGTGCGAGCTGCTCGCGGCGCCCCGCAGCACGACGCTGGCCACGCGGTTCGCCCAGCTCGGCCTCACCGAGGCCGACGTCGAGCTGTCCGGACGGCTCTTCGAGGAGCACCTGCGGGAGCCGATGAGCCGTCCCGACGTCGCCGCCCTGCTCGTCGCCCACGGCATCGACCCCACCGACCAGCGCAACTACCACCTCATCGGCCACCACTGCATGAGCGGTCTCATCTGCCAGGGGCCGGTCATCGGCAGGCAACCGAGCTTCGTCCTCATCGACTCGTGGGTTCCCCACTCCCGCAAGCCTTCCCGTGAGGAGGGACTCGCGACGGTGGCCGAGCGCTACGTCCGGAGCCACGGACCCGTCACGGAGAAGGACCTTGCCGGCTGGCTCCTCAAGCCGCTCGGACTCACGCGCGAGGCGCTCGCGCTCGTCGGCGACCGCATCGTGCGCGCGGAGCTCGACGGGCAGACGTGGCTCACCCACGTGGACGCGCGCCCGGTCCCCGACGGTCCCGGTGGAGTGCACCTGCTGCCCCAGTGGGACGAGTTCCTCCTCGGCTACAAGTCGCGCGAGGTGACGCTGCCGCCCGAGCACTTCGTCAAGGTCGTGCCCGGGCGCAACATGGTGTTCAAGCCGACGCTCGTCGTCGACGGCGAGGTTGCCGGCACGTGGCGTCGCGTCCAGAAGCGGGAGCACGTGGTCGTCGAGGTCTCGCCGTTCGTCGACCTCTCGGCGCGGCGGTGGCGCGAGGTCGAGACGGCCGCGGCCGCCTACGGCACGTTCCTCGACACCGAGGCCGAGGTCGTACGCGTCGGGCCGGCTGAGAGGACCGGCTGACGTGGCGCGTGGGCCGGTCCCACCCTCCCCGCTGCCCCCGCGCCACGGTGTCGACGCCCAGCGTTTCCGGATGCCGCAGTCAGGCCCTTGGTCGTCGCTGCGCGACCACCTCGTCGAGCGGCTCGCGCCCGGGCTCACGCCCGACGAGGTCGACCGGATGCTCGAGGCCGGGGAGTTCGTCGACGGCTCGGGAGCGCCGGTGCCGGCGGACGCCCCGTTCGTGCCCCAGTCGGCCGTGTGGGCGCACCGCGACCTGCCGGTCGAGGTCGCGCACCCCGAAGAGCTCGTCGTGCTGCACCGCGACGAGCGGATCGTCGTCGTCGACAAGCCCCACGACATGGCGACGATGCCGCGGGGTCGGCACGTCGTGCAGAGCGCCCTGGCCCGTGCCCGCGTCCTGACGGGCGAGCATCGCCTCACCCCGGCCCACCGGCTCGACCGACCCACGGCAGGCGTCCTGATGTTCACGACCGAGCAGCGGTGGCGTGGCCCGTACCAACGCGTCTTCGCGGAGGCGCTCGCCCACAAGGAGTATCTCGCGGTCGCGCCCGTCCGCGACGGGCTCGCCCTGCCCCTCGTGCGGCGCACGCACCTCGTCAAGGAGCACGGCACGCACCAGGCGCACGAGGTCGACGGGGCCGAGCCCAACGCCGAGACGCTCGTCGAGCTCGTGGGCACCGCGTCCGGTCCCGGAGGGTCGGGAGCGGACCTGGGGCTCTACCGCCTCACGCCGCGCACCGGGCGCACGCACCAGCTGCGGTGCCAGCTCCAGGGGCTCGACATCCCCATCGTCGACGACCCCCTCTACCCGGTGGAGCGGGACGTGCCGGCGGAGGACTTCAGCACCCCGCTGCAGCTGCTCGCGGCCGTGCTGGCCTTCGACGACCCCGTCGACGGGACGCCGCGCCGGTTCGTGACGCGACGCCGCCTCGCCCGGTGGCCCGGCCGTTGGCCGGCGCCCTGAGACCCGCCCCCGGGCCTGCCTCGGGGCCGACCGCGCGATGTCACCGGGTGTTCAGGATCCCGTGGGCCTCTCGACGCGCGAGACGGACCGCTCCGGTCTAGGGTGACCCGCAGACCGCGCGGAAGAGCCGGTCCCAGGGAGGAAATCCATGCGTCATTCTCGTCCTGCCCTGCGCCGGGTCGCCGCGGTCACCACCGCCGCACTCGCCGTGGGCGTCACCCCCTTCGTCGTGGCCGCACCGGCCTCGGCGGCGGCCCCGACGGAGCTGTTCATCAGCGAGTACGTCGAACCGGCCACCGGAAACAACAAGGCCATCGAGATCTACAACCCGACGAGTGCTCCGGTGACGCTCACCGGCACCTACAGCCTCTACACCTCGATCAACGGCGGTTCGTCGAACTCGACGATTGCCCTGGTCGGCACGGTGCAGCCGGGTGACGCCTTCTTCGTGGGCAACAGCAGCACGACGAACGACCCGGCGATCCTCGCGGCTGACCAGCTGAGTGGCTCCCTGACCTTCAACGGTGACGACGCCATCGAGCTGCGCAAGGGATCGACCGTCGTCGACTCGATCGGCCAGGTCGGCGTCGACCCGGGCACTGCGTGGGGGACCTCTCCCGTGACGACGGCCGACCACACGCTGCGGCGCAAGTCGAGCATCACTGTCGGCGACACGAACAGTGCTGACGCGTTCGACCCGGCCACTGAGTGGGACTCCTTCCCTGCTGGCACCTTCGACGGCCTCGGCACCCACACCGTCGACGGCGGTCCGGCGACCGACGTCGCCCCGAGCGTGACCTCGACGACCCCGGCCGACGGCTCCTCGAACGTCGCGGTCGACGCGAGCCCCACGGTCACCTTCTCCGAGCCGGTCAACGCCGCCGGAGCCTTCACCGTCACCTGCTCCCTCTCGGGAGCCAAGACGCTGGCCGTCACGGGCGGTCCCTCGACGTTCACGCTCGACCCGTCGGCCGACTTCGCCCTCGGCGACGCGTGCAGCCTGACGGTCTCGGCGTCCGCCGTCACCGACCAGGACGCCATCGACCCGCCGGACTCCCTGGCGAGCGAGGTCGTCGTGCGCTTCTCGGTCCCCGCCGTCAGCCCGTGCGAGGTCACCCCGACCTCGATCCCGACCATCCAGGGCAGCGGTGACACGGCTGCGGTCACCGGCTCGGTCACGACGCGCGGCGTCGTGGTCGGCGACTACGAGGGCCCGTCGCCCGCGCTGCGCGGCTTCTTCATCCAGGACCCGAACGGCGACGGCGACCCCGCGACGTCCGACGGCATCTTCGTCTTCGAGGGCAGCAACGCCAACACGGTCAAGCTCGGTGACCTCGTCACCGTGACGGGCAACGCGGGCGAGAACCAGGGCCAGACCCAGGTCAGCGCCGGCGCGATCACGGTCTGCGGCACCGGCACGGTCGCCCCGACCGAGGTGCGGTTCCCCGTGGCGAGCCCGACGGCGCTCGAGCGCTACGAGGGCATGCTCGTCACCCTGCCGCAGGACATGTCCGTCACCGAGCACTTCCAGCTCGGCCGCTTCGGCCAGGTCACGCTCTCGGAGGGCGGCCGCCTCGAGCAGCCGACCAACGTCGTCGCCCCGGGCGCCCCCGCCGCCGCGCTCCAGGCGTCCAACAACCTGCGCAAGATCATCCTCGACGACACGACGCAGGCCCAGAACGTCGACCCGATCGTCTTCGGTCGGGGCGGCCAGCCGCTCACCGCGGCCAACACGCTGCGCGGGGGCGACACCGTCACCGACCTGACCGGTGTCCTCAACTACACGTGGGGCGGCAACGCCGCGAGCGGCAACGCCTACCGCATCCGCCCGGTGTCCCCGGCGGCGACGGTCGACTTCCAGCCGACCAACCCACGACCGACGACCCCGCCGGCCGTCGGCGGTGACACCCGCGTCGTCGGGATGAACCTGCTCAACTTCTTCAACACCCTCGACACGACCGGCAACAACTGTCGTGGCGGGCTCACCGGCGCGGCCATGGACTGCCGAGGCGCCAACACCGCCACGGAGTTCGACCGCCAGTGGCACAAGACGCTGGCCGCCGTCTCGGGCACGCAGGCCGACGTCGTCGCCTTCATGGAGATGGAGAACGACGGCTACGGCGCCGACAGCGCCGAGCAGTTCCTCGTCGGCAAGCTCAACGAGAAGGACGGCGCCGGCACGTGGGCCTTCATCGACGCCGACGCGCGCACGGGTCAGACCGACGCCCTCGGCAACGACGCCATCAAGGTCGGCATGCTCTACAAGCCGGGCGCGGTGACACCGGTGGGCACGACCGCGGCGCTCAACTCCGTCGACTTCGTCAACGGCGGCGACTCCGGTCCCCGCAACCGTCCCTCGCTCGCCCAGGCGTTCCGCGACAACACGACCGGTGGCACGTTCGTCGCCGTCGCGAACCACCTCAAGAGCAAGGGAAGCGCGTGCGACACGCCCGACGCCGGCGACGGCCAGGGCAACTGCACCGAGGTCCGCGTCCGCTCGGCACAGCTGCTCGCCACGTGGCTGGCCGGCGACCCGACGGGCACGGGTGACCCCGACGTCCTCATCCTCGGCGACATGAACTCCTACGCCAAGGAGGACCCGATCACGACGCTCGAGAAGGCCGGCTTCACCAACCTCATCGAGCAGCGCAACGGGCGCGAGGCGTACTCCTACGCCTTCGACGGGCAGTGGGGCTACCTGGACCACGCGCTCGGCTCGGCGTCGATCACCAGCCAGGTGACGGGAGTCGGCGACTGGCACGTCAACGCCGACGAGCCCTCGATCCTCGACTACAACACCGAGTTCAAGACAGCGGCCCAGGTCACGAGCCTGTACGCGCCCGACCAGTTCCGCGTCTCGGACCACGACCCGGTCGTCGTCGGGCTCGACCTGACCAACGCCGCCCCGGTCGTCGGCACCGTCACCGGGCCGACCTCGGCCGTCTCGGTCGGCGCCCCGGCGGGCGTCAGCGCGACGTTCACCGACGCCGACCGCCTCGACACCCACTCGGCGAGCATCGCCTGGGGTGACGGGCAGTCCTCGGCGGGCACCGTGACCGGTGGCACCGTCAGCGGCAGCCACGTGTACACCGCGGCCGGCATCTACACCGTGACCGTCACCGTCACGGACCAGTGGGGCAACGCGGGCGCGGGCACGACGACCGTCGTCGTCTACGACCGCGCGGCCGGTTTCGTCACCGGGGGTGGCACCATCGCGTCCCCGGCCGGCGCTCTGGCCGACAACCCGTCGCACAGCGGCAAGGGCAGCCTCGAGCTGTCCGTCGCCTACGGCCGCGGGGCCACCGTCCCGTCAGGGTCGTTCACGTACAGCCTCGCGGGCACGTCCTTCGCCGTCGCCGCGACGACGTTCGACTGGCTCGTCGTGACGGGCACGACGGCGACGTTCTCGGCCCCGGTCACGGTCGACGGGACCGCCGGCTACCGTGCCGTCGTCACCGTGACCGACAAGGGCAGGAACGACACGTTCCGCCTCGTCGTGACGGCCGCCTCGGGCTCCGTGGCCTACGACTCCGGCACGCAGGCCGTGAAGGGTCAGATCGTCATCCACTGACCGCCCACGACACGTGCGGCCCGGGATCCTCGGATCCCGGGCCGTTCGTCGTGTTCCGGCAGCCCGCACGGGTCCGCCCGCGGCTACCGTGACGGCATGAGGCGAGCACTGTTCGTGCGGGTCAACCGGGTCATGAACGTCGTCGTGCGGCGGTTCGGGCTGCGCCGCTTCCGAGGTGGTGACCTGCTCATGCTGACGACGACCGGGCGCCGGAGCGGGCAGCACCGCACGACACCGCTCCTCCACCTCGCACGTGACGGCGACTGGCTGGTCGTGGCCTCCAACGGCGGCGCCGACTGGGAGCCGGGCTGGTGGCTCAACCTCCGGGCCGGTGGGCCGGGCACGGTGGAGGTCGACGGCCGGGTGGTGCCGGTGCGCGGCGAGGAGGTCACCGGACCGGAGCGGGAGCAGCTCTGGGTCGAGCTCAACGACCGGGTCTTCGACTTCGACGCCTACCAGGCGAAGGTGAGCCGACGGATCGCCGTCGTCAGGCTGACGCCCAGCGCCGTCTGACCAGGTCTTCGACCCGGTCGGCTCAGGCACCGGCCGCGCCGCACGGCGCCGCGACCTAGACTGCGCGGATGCAGCACCCCCCGACCGCTCGGCGCGACCCCGTCGCCCGCGAGCACCACGGCGACCGCTTCGACGACCCCTACGCGTGGATGGCCGACCGGGACTCGGCCGCGGTGCGCGAGCTGCTCGCGGCCGAGAACGCCCACGCCACCGAGCGCACCGAGCACCTGCGTCCGCTCGCCGAGCAGGTCTTCGAGGAGTTCCGCTCGCGCATCGAGGAGACCGACCTGTCGGTGCCGGTGCGCCACGACCGCTGGTGGTACTACTCGCGCACGGTCGAGGGGGAGCAGTACGCCGTCGAGGCGCGGGTGCTCGTCGCCGACCACCCGCAGCGGCCGACCCTCGACGACGGAGGTCCGCCGGCCGGTGAGCAGGTGCTCCTCGACCAGAACGAGGAGGGCCGGCACCACGAGTTCTTCGCGGTCGGCGTGAGCGAGGTGTCGCCGTCCGGCGACCTGCTCGCGTATGCCGTCGACGTCGTCGGCGACGAGCGCTACGACGTGCGCGTGCGCAGGATCGAGGACGGCGTGGTCCTCGACGACGTCGTGCGCCGCACCGGCGGCTCGTTCGCGTGGTCGCTCGACGCCGGACACTTCTTCTACACGCGGGTCGACGACGCCTGGCGTCCGTACCAGGTGTGGCGCCATGAGGTGGGCACCCCCGCCGAGGAGGACGTGCTCGTCCACGAGGAGACCGACGAGCGCTTCTTCGTCGGGGTGGGCACCTCGCGCGACGACCGGCTCGTCATCATCGCCATCGGGTCCAAGACGACGAGCGAGTTCCGCCTCCTCGACGCCGACGATCCCTTGGGGACGCCCAGGGTCGTGGCCGAGCGCCGCCAGGGCGTCGAGTACGACATCGAGCCCTTCGGCGACCAGCTGCTCGTCACGCACAACGCCAACCGGGTCAACTTCGAGCTCGCCACCGCTCCCGTGACGAGCACGACGGCCGACGACTGGGTGCCGTTGGGCGTCACGACGGACGACGAGTACGTCACGGGCGCAGAGGGGTTCGACGACTTCATCGCGGTCTCGCTGCGACGGGAGGGCGGCACGGGCGTGCGGGTCGTGCTGCGCGACCCTGCGGCCCCGAACGGTCTGGGGGAGGCCCACGACATCGCCGTCGGCGAGCCCATCGGCACGCTCCACGTCGGCGTCAACCCCGAGGCGGACACGCCGACGCTCCAGGTGGTCCACGAGTCCCTGGTCACGCCCCGCACCGTCGAGGACTACGACGTGCGCGCCCGCACCTTCACGCTCCTCAAGCAGCAGCACGTGCGCGGCGACGTCGACCTGGCGCAGTACCGCCAGCGACGCGAGTGGGCCACCGCGCCCGACGGGACCCGCATCCCGATCTCCGTCGTGCACCGCCACGACGTCACGGCCGACGGCACGGCGCCCGGCCTGCTCAACGCGTACGGCGCCTACGGCATCTCGAGCGACCCGTGGTTCTCGGTCCTGCGCCTCTCGCTGCTCGACCGCGGCTGGGTCTTCGCCATCGCGCACGTGCGCGGCGGCTCGGAGATGGGGCGGTCGTGGTACGACGACGGCAAGCTCGAGGCGAAGCCCAACACCTTCACCGACCTCATCGCCTGCGCGGACCATCTCGTCGAGACCGGGATCGTCGCCCCGGACCGTCTTGCGGCAGAGGGTGGCTCGGCCGGCGGCCTGCTCATGGGGGCCGTCGTCAACCTCGCGCCCGAGCGCTTCCGCTTCGTCCACGCCCAGGTGCCGTTCGTCGACGCGCTGAACACGGTGCTCGACCCGAGCCTGCCGCTCACCGTCGTCGAGTGGGAGGAGTGGGGCAACCCCCTCGAGGACCCCGCGGCGTACGCCCTCATGAAGTCCTACAGCCCCTACGAGAACGTCCGGCCGACGCGTCACCCGAGCCTGCTCGTGACGGCCGGTCTCGACGACACCCGCGTCTACGTCACCGAGCCGGCCAAGTGGGTCGCGGCGCTGCGCCACGCCGACCTCGAGGTCGACGACCCGGCGCAGATCCTCTTCCGCACCGAGATGTCCGCAGGCCACGGTGGTCGTTCCGGCCGCTACGACCTGTGGCGCCAGTGGGCGTGGGAGACGGCCGTGCTCATCGACCAGACGTCGTGAGCCGGCCGTCCCCCGGCCGCACCGTGGCGCGGGTCAGGAGCCGTAGATCGCCGTGACCCACTCCGGGTGGTCGATGAACGGGTTCCGGTTGTGCTGCCAGGTGTCGAAGATGACCTGGTTGCGGCGCTTCTCGAACGCGTCGGGCGGGTCCTGCAGGTTCCACTGCTTGAGCACCGAGAGCTTGCCGATGTAGGGCGCGGTGCCGTTGCCGACGAGGTTGTTGGGCTCGAGGTCGGCGAAGCCGTCACCGCCGTCCCAGCGCACCGCCATGTAGAGGATCATCCGGGCGACGTCGCCCTTGACGGCGTTCCGCGGCTCGAAGGAGTCCCCGTCGCTGAGGCAGCCGGTGCACTGCGACACCGCCGACCCGCCGAGGTCGAAGTCGAGGTTGCCGCGGGTGCTGTTGACCGTGACGTCCTCGGGACGCAGGTGGTGCACGTCGGTGCCGGGGCCGTTGACGGTGCCGAAGTCGCCGTGGCTCTTGGCCCAGACGTGCTCGCGGTTCCACTGGTCGACGCCGCCGCCGTTGTCGGACTTGGCGATCGAGCGTCCCGAGTAGATCTCGACGACGTTGCTCGTGTTGTTCGGGTCCTGGTCGGTGTCCTTGAGGGCGGTCCAGACCTGGTCGTAGGTCAGGGTCGTGACGCCGCTCGAGATGATCCGGTGCAGCTCGGTGTGCAGCGCCGAGCCGGACTTGCCGATGGCCGATGCGTAGTACGTCGAGTCGTAGGGGCTCGTCGTGCCGGTGGGGCTCGGGCTCGTCGTCGTGCTCGTCGGGCTCGTCGTCGTGGTCGTCGACGTGCCGCTGAACGCGAAGGCGCTCGTCGAGGTCATGCCCGGGTGGGAGAAGTACGCGGCCAGCGCACCCGTGACGTCGAGCTGGCGTCCCATGAGCGAGGGGTTGCTCCGCAGGCCCCACGAGGACCGGAACGCGGACGGGATCTGGACGTAGAGCATCCGGCTCGTCGACGTCTCGGAGGCGGAGTCGGCGATGGCGAGCGCGTAGTCGTTGGGGAAGCCCGACCGCACGACGGTGCTCGTCGCGGTCGGCTGTCCGACGACGTAGCCGCGGACGGTGGCGCTCTGACCGGTCTGCGAGCCGATGGCCTGGGAGACCGTCAGCGGGGAAGCCGCGGCGAGGGCCGGCACGGCGGCGACGTGGGGGACCGGCAGGGTCGTGGCCGGCGCGCCGGCGGCGCTCGTGAGGGCGACGCTCGGTGGGACGAGGGCGATGGCGAGGCCGGTGACGACGGCTGCGATGCGACGCCGGGGGATGACGACGGGCACGGGTTCTCCTGTCGGGACGGGAAGTCGGTGGGCTTGTGCGCCTCTCGCCCGGTCGGACGGCGGCAGCACGAGCGTGGCGGACCGCCCGTGAACGCCGGGTCAGTCGTTGGTCTGACCTTCGTCAGGGCCGGTCCAAGATTCGGCAGGCCGAGCGGTCGTCCCTGCGCCGCTCGCTCCGCACCCTGGACAGTGGTCAGCGCCCCGCGCGACGCCTTCTAGACTGGTGACCCATGATGTCCTCCCTCGACCTGCGCGGTCGCACGCTCGACGTGCGCTTCCTGCGCAAGGCCCTGCCACGAGCCGAGTTCGACGTCACGGCAGCCCTCGAGCAGGTGCGGCCGATCTGCGAGGACGTCGAGCATCGCGGGGCCGCCGCACTGCGCGACCTCGGCGAGCGGTTCGACGGCGTCCGGCCGACCCACCTGCGGGTGCCGCGGGCCGTGCTGCAGTCCGCCCTCGACCGCCTCGACCCCGACCTGCGTGCCGCGCTCGAGGAGTCGATCCGTCGCGCCCGCATCGTCCACGCCGACCAGCGCCGCACCGACACGACCACCGAGGTCGTGCCCGGCGGCACCGTGACCGAGCGCTGGGTCCCCGTCGACCGCGTCGGCCTCTACGTGCCCGGTGGCCTCGCGGTCTACCCGAGCAGCGTCATCATGAACGTCGTCCCGGCCCAGCTCGCGGAGGTCGGCTCGCTGGCCGTCGCCTCGCCGCCGCAGCGCGAGAACGTCGGCGAGTTCGCCGGCTACCCCAACCCGACGATCCTCGCGGCGTGCGCCCTGCTCGGCGTCGACGAGGTGTATGCCGTCGGCGGCGCCCAGGCGGTCGCGATGTTCGCGCACGGCTTCGTCGACGACGACCCGCAGTGGGGCGACGTCGACGGTGAGCAGGTCGTGTGCGACCCGGTGTCGCTCGTCACGGGGCCGGGCAACATCTGGGTCGTCGCCGCCAAGCGACTGCTCAAGGGGCTCATCGGCATCGATGCCGAGGCCGGCCCCACCGAGATCGCGATCCTCGCCGACGACTCCGCCGACCCCGACCACGTGGCGGCCGACCTCGTGAGCCAGGCCGAGCACGACCCGCTCGCGGCCTCCGTGCTCGTCACCGACAGTGAGGAGCTCGCAGAGGAGACCCGACGTGCCCTGGCGCGCCGGGTGCCCGCCACGAAGCACGCAGAGCGCGTCACCGAGGCCCTCGAGGGCACGCAGTCGCGCATCGTCCTCGTCGACGACGTCGACGCCGGCCTCGAGGTCGTCAACGCCTATGCCGCCGAGCACCTCGAGATCCAGACGCGCGACGCCGCGGGCGTCGCTGCCCGTGTGCGCAACGCGGGTGCCGTCTTCGTCGGTCCGCACAGCCCGGTCAGCCTCGGCGACTACGCCGCCGGGTCCAACCACGTGCTGCCCACCGCCGGCTGCGCGTGCCACTCGAGCGGCCTGTCCGTGCAGTCCTTCCTGCGTGGCATCCACGTCGTCGACTACGACGAGCCCGCGCTGCGGGACGTCGCCCGCCACGTCGTGACGCTCGCCCAGGCCGAGGACCTCCCGGCCCACGGCGAGGCCGTGACGGCGCGGTTCGGCGACGAGGTGCCCCGGTGAGCGAACGGCCGAGCGCCGCCGACGAGGTGCAGCGGCTGCTCCGTCCCGACCTGCGGGGTCGCACCCCGTACGGCGCGCCGCAGCTGGACGTGCCGGTGCGGCTCAACACGAACGAGAACTCCTACCCGGTGCCGCAGGTCGTCGTCGACGCCGTCGTCGCGGCCCTCGCCGACGACGTGGCCTCGCTCAACCGCTACCCCGACCGCGAGTTCACCGACCTGCGCAAGGCGCTGACGGCATACCTCGAGAAGCAGTCGGGGGTGTCGGTGACGCCCGAGCAGGTGTGGGCCGGCAACGGCTCCAACGAGGTGCTCTCGCACATCGTGCAGGCCTTCGGCGGCCACGGCCGGGTCGCGCTCGGCTTCACGCCGAGCTACTCGATGCACCCCATCATCAGCGAGACGCACGGCACGACGTGGGTCGACGGGCTTCGCTCTGCGGCAACCGATCCCGATGCCTTCGACCTCACCGCGGAGTCGGCAGCGCAGCAGGCGCGGGAGCACGACCCGTCGATCGTCTTCCTCTGTTCGCCCAACAACCCGACCGGCACGGCGCTGCCGTTCGACGTCATCGGTGCCGTGCTCGACGCGGCCCCGAACGCCGTCGTCGTCGTCGACGAGGCCTACGCCGAGTTCGCCCGCCCCGGCACGCGATCGGCGCTCACGCTGCTCGCCGAGCACCCTCGGCTCGTCGTGACGCGCACGATGAGCAAGGCGTTCGCCTTCGCGGGCGGCCGCCTCGGCTACCTCGTCGCGGCCCCGGAGCTCGTCGACGCGCTCCGTCTCGTGCGGCTGCCCTACCACCTGAGCAGCCCGACGCAGACGATCGCCCGGATCGCGCTCGAGCACGCCGACGTCATGCTCGGCACGGTCGAGGTCATCAAGCACCAGCGCGACCGCATCGTCGACCGTCTCGCCGAGCTCGGCGCGCGGCCCGTCGCCAGCGACAGCAACTTCGTCCTCTTCGGCGGACTCCGCGACGAGAAGGCCACGTGGAACGCCCTGCTCGACGAGGGAGTCCTGGTCCGCGACATGGGTATCGCCCACCACCTGCGCGTCACGGCGGGCAACCCCCACGAGACGACGGCATTCCTCGAGGCCATGACCCGCCTCGCTCCCACCCACGTCCTCCCCAGCAGCGCCGACCGGCAGGAGCCATCCGCATGAGCCCCACCAGCCGCACCGCGAAGATCAGCCGTGCGACGTCCGAGTCCTCCGTCGAGCTCTGGCTCGACCTCGACGGCACCGGCACGTCCGACATCTCGACCGGTGTGCCGTTCTACGACCACATGCTCCACTCGCTGAGCAAGCACTCGCTCATCGACCTCACGGTCAAGGCCACCGGTGACGTCGACGTCGACGTGCACCACACGGTCGAGGACACCGCGATCGTCCTCGGACAGGCCCTGCGCGAGGCGCTCGGAGACAAGTCCGGGATCTCCCGCTTCGGTGACGCCACCGTCCCGCTCGACGAGGCGCTGTGCCACGCCGTCGTCGACGTCGCCGGCCGTCCGTACGTCGTGCACGAGGGCGAGCCGGAGGGGCAGCAGTACGCCCTCATCGGTGGACACTTCACCGGCTCGATGACCCGTCACGTCCTCGAGTCCTTCGCCTACAACGCGGGCCTCTGCCTGCACGTGCGCGTCCTCGCCGGCCGCGACCCGCACCACATCGTCGAGGCGCAGTTCAAGGCCGTGGCGCGGGCGCTCCGGGCCGCCATCGCTCCCGACCCGCGCGTCGTCGGCATCCCGAGCGCCAAGGGAGCGCTCTGACGATGGT
This sequence comes from Terrabacter sp. LjRoot27, assembly GCF_964254175.1. Lineage (NCBI taxonomy): Bacteria > Bacillati > Actinomycetota > Actinomycetes > Micrococcales > Intrasporangiaceae > Terrabacter > Terrabacter sp. LjRoot27. The sequence goes on along the minus strand of NZ_CAXUSS020000001.1, from coordinate 2,727,761 downwards.
GGGTCGTCGATGAGCGCCGACGTCGTCGTCCTCGACTACGGCAGCGGCAACGTCCGTTCGGCGGTGCGCGCCCTCGAGCGCGTCGGCGCCACGGTCACCCTGACGTCCGACCCCGTCCGGGCGCTCGAGGCCGACGGCCTCTTCGTGCCAGGTGTCGGCAACTTCCACGCCTGCATCGCCGGACTCGCGGCGGCGCACGGTCCCCGCATCATCGGCCGGCGGATCAGCGGCGGCCGAGCCGTCCTCGGGGTCTGCGTCGGCATGCAGGCCCTCTTCGACGGCTCGACCGAGCCCTCCGACCACCCCCTCGAGGGGCTCGCGGAGTGGCCCGGCACCGTCGAGCGGCTCCCGGCCGACGTCGTGCCGCACATGGGCTGGTCCGAGGTCGAGGTCGCCGAGGGCTCGCGTCTCTTCGCCGGCGTCGAGCACGAGCGCTTCTACTTCGTCCACTCGTACGCGGTGCAGCAGTGGACGCTCGAGGCCACCGGCGCCTTCGCCCGCGTCGCGCCTGCGGTCACGTGGGCGCGCCACGGTGCGAAGTTCGTCGCCGCCGTCGAGAATGGGCCCCTGAGCGCGACCCAGTTCCACCCCGAGAAGTCCGGCGACGCTGGGCTGCACCTGCTCGAGAACTGGGTCCGCGACCTGTGACCGTGCCGACGTCCGCCGACTGACCGGCGGCCGCGGCCTCGACGAGGAGTGGACCCGTGGCGACGAGGAAGACGGCGAGCAGTGCGGGCAGGAAGCGCACGGCCAGGACGACGAGGAGCACGACGAGGCGGACCACGTCGTCGGCGAGGCGAACGTCGTCCGGCGCGCTCTACCCGAGGCGTCGGCGCAGCCAGCCGGGCCTGCCGACGACGGTGGGCACGGCGCTCGGCACGCTGGTCGTCACGACCCTGCTCGACCTGTCGTGGTCGGTGCGCATCGCCCTCGTCGTCGTGGTCGTCGTCGCCGGGCTGGGCTACGTCCTCTGGCGTCACCGGGCCGAGATCGCGGCCGCACCCAGCGCTGCAGAGGAAGGCGCAGGGGCGGCTGCCGACGCACCCCCAGCCCTGTCGGCGGGCACGGACACGCGTCCTGACGGGGCGTCCGGCGAGCCGGTGGACCCCGCCCCGCCGACAGCGTGAGGTGACACCCGACCCCGACGAGGTCGAGGGTGCCCGTCGACCCGGCCACGACGTGGGCCGGACGGCACGGGGGAGGTGGCCCACGGCATACTCGGGTGGCCACACCACGACCCGAGGAGCACACGACGCCATGACCGACCAGCCCCATCTCGAGCTGCTGCCCGCCGTCGACATCGCCGGTGGCCGTGCCGTCCAGCTGGTCCAGGGTGTCGCCGGCAGCGGTGGCGAGTTCGGCGACCCGTGGGAGGCGGCGCTGCGCTGGCAGGAGCAGGGCGCCGAGTGGATCCACCTCGTGGACCTCGACGCAGCATTCGGTCGCGGCAGCAACCGCGAGCTCATCGCCTCGATCGTCGGCCGGCTCGACCTGCAGGTCGAGCTCTCCGGTGGCATCCGCGACACGGACTCCCTCGACGCGGCGCTCGCCACCGGCTGCCGCCGCGTCAACATCGGCACCGCCGCGCTCGAGGACCCCGAGTGGACGGCGTCGATCATCGCCACGCACGGTGACCGCGTCGCCATCGGCCTCGACGTCCGGGGGACGACGCTCGCGGCCCGGGGATGGACCCGCGAGGGCGGGGACCTGTGGGACACGCTGGCGCGCCTCGACGCCGAGGGCTGTGCCCGCTACGTCGTCACCGACGTCAACAAGGACGGCATGCTCCAGGGTCCCAACGTCGACCTGCTCCGCGACGTGTGTGCCCGCACGGACCGTCCGGTCGTCGCCAGCGGCGGCGTCTCCACCCTCGAGGACATCGCGACGATCCGCGAGCTCGTCGGCGACGGGGTCGAGGGGGCCATCGTCGGCTCGGCCCTCTACCGCGGCGCGTTCACGCTGCCCGAGGCCCTCGACGTCGCCGGGCGCCCGGGCGCATGACCACACCGGCGCCCGGCTCGGGCCGTCACGACGAGCAGGGTCGTCCCGCCGACTCGGCCGGCCAGGCGTGGGAGGGCAAGTCGATCCCGTCCCACGGCTTCTCCGGCGACCCGGGCGCGGCCGACGCGGCGCTCGTCGCGGCGCTGGTGGCGGCACACGCGACCCCGGGCGACGACGCGGAGACCGCCGTCATGGAGCACGTCGCGCAGGCGCGCTGGCTCGTGCCCGTCGTCGCCGTGGCGTCGGAGGTCGACGACTCCGGGGCGCACGCCGTCGACACGCGCAGCGACATGGCCGCCGTCACGCTGACGTCCCCCGACGGGTCGCGGGCGCTGCCGATGTTCACCTCCCTCGAGAGCCTCGCCGCGTGGGACGCCGGCGCCCGGCCCGTGCCGGTGCGCGCGGCCGCCGCCGCGCAGGCGGCGATCAGCGAGGACTGCCACGTGCTCCTCGTCGACGTCGCCTCGTCCCACGCGACGGTGCTGCGGCCGAGCATGCTGTGGGCGCTCGCGCAGGAGCGGGCGTGGGAGCCCAGCCACCGGGACGCCCATGTCGCGGCGGCCGTGCGAGCGGCCGTCGAGCGCGAGCCGCAGGTCACGAGCCACCGACTGGAGGCCGGAGACCCGGCTGGGGCCGGCGTGCTGCGGGTCGTGCTGACCCTCGAGCCGGGCCTCGACGCCGCCCTCGTCGGGGCCGTCGCGACACGGATCGGGGAGCGCATCGCGACCGACGGCGAGACCCGTGCGAGGATCGATGCTCTGACCTTCGCGCTCGAAGCGGCGCGCTGAGCACATCACCCGTGGAGGTGCCGGACGTGGACACCACACCCCAGGCGACTCGGGAGCGCGACCCCGAGGTCCCTCCCGCGACGGGCGGCGCCGCAGCAGCCCGCGACGCCTCGACCGGCCCCGGCCGTTCCGGCGGGCGGTCGGGCGGACGCTCGAGCGGACGGTCGGGAGGCGCCAGCGGCCCTCTTGGCTTCATCGTCGACCCGGCCCTCGACGCCCAGCGCCGCCGTGACCTCCGGCAGATGCGGCTCGTCGCCACCGGGCTCCTCGTGTTCGCCGCCATCGTCTACGTCCTCACCCGCGGACACGACGACGGCCTGCTCGGCTTCGTCAACGCCGGTGCCGAGGCCTCGATGGTCGGCGCCTGCGCCGACTGGTTCGCCGTGACCGCGATCTTCCGGCACCCGCTCGGCCTGCCGATCCCGCACACGGCCCTCATCCCGCGCAAGAAGGAGATGATCGGGCGCAGCCTCGAGGAGTTCGTCAGCGAGAACTTCATGCGCGAGGACATCATCCGTGAGCGGGTGCTCGACGCCGAGCCCACCCGGCGGGCGGCCGAGTGGGCCCTTGCCCCCGGTCACGCGAAGCGGCTCGTCGACGAGGTGGCCACGGTCACGGTCCACGCGCTGCACCGCATCCCCGACGAGGACGTCCGCGCCGTCATCGAGCAGGCCCTGCTCCCGCGTCTCGCGCAGGAGCCGATCAGCTCCCTGGCCGGTGGGCTGCTCGACCAGGTGGTGCGCGACGAGGCGCACGTCGGCCTCGTCGACCTCGCGCTCGACGAGGTCCGCGTCTGGCTCGTCGACAACGAGGACGTCTTCGAGTCGCTCATCACGCAGCGTGCTCCGGCGTGGGTGCCCGACGCGATCAACGACATCGTGGCCCGCAAGGTCCACGTCGAGGCGCTCAAGTGGCTCGCCGACATCCGCAACGACCCGCGGCACGACGTGCGCCTCGCGCTCGACAAGCTGCTCATCGACCTCGCCGACGACCTCCAGCACGACCCGGTGACGCAGGTCAAGGCCGAGCGCCTCAAGGAACGGGTCCTGTCGCACCCGCAGGTGGCCGACACGGCGATGTCGCTGTGGGGCTCGCTCCGCGCCGTCGTCGTCGCCGCCCTCGAGGACGAGGACGGGCCGGTGCGCGCCCGCGCCGTCACCGAGGTGGCGGCGCTGGCCGAGCGGCTGCTCGCCGACGCGTCGTTGCGCGAGCGCATCGACACCCGCATCTGCGACGCGACGATCTACGCGATCGACCGCTACGGCACCGAGCTGACGAGGATCATCAGCGACACCGTCGACCGCTGGGACGGCAAGGAGACGGCCGAGCGCGTCGAGCTCCAGGTGGGTCGCGACCTGCAGTTCATCCGCATCAACGGCACCCTCGTCGGCGGGCTCATCGGGATGCTCATCCACGCCGTCTCGATCGTGCTGCCCTCCTGAGGTGGCCCTGCCGGTCGACCCGGACGCGTTCAGACCCCGGTGTCGAGCCGTTCGGTGACCTGGCGGAGCGTGCGGTGCAGGTCCAGCAGCTCCTGCCGCGAGAGCCCGCTGCGGACCGCGATCTGGTGCGGCAGGTCGCCGAGGCCCGCGAGGCGGGCGCGGCCCGCGGCGGTCGCCGACACGAGGACGCGGCGCTCGTCCTCGGGGTCGCGGACGCGTTCCACGAGCCCGGCTGCCTCCATCCGCTTGAGCAGCGGCGACAGCGTCCCCGAGTCGAGGCGCAGGTGCTCGCCGAGACGGCTCACGGTGAGCGGCCCGTGCTCGCCGACCGCCATGAGGGCGATGTACTGCGGGTAGGAGAGCCCGTGCTCCGACAGCAGCTCGCGGTAGACGGCGTCGAAGGCGCGCACGGTCGTGTGCATGGCGTAGCAGATCTGCTGCTCGAGGCTCAGGGTGCCGGTCGCGGCGGACGGTGGATTGGACGGGCTCATGACCCAAGCGTACTATCAAATTGCGCACAATTTAATTGTTGGCAATACAAGGAGCATCGATGAGCACCACCACCCAGACCGCCCAGTACGTCGCCTCGGCCACCGCCTCCGGACGTGAGGGCCGTGCCGTCACCTCCGACGGCCGCCTCGACGTCACGCTCGCCGCACCCCGCGAGCTCGGCGGCAGCGGGGACGGCACGAATCCCGAGCAGCTCTTCGCCGCGGGGTATGCCGCGTGCTTCGCGAGCGCTCTCGGGCTCGTCGCGCGCAAGCGCCGCGTCGAGGACTTCGACGTCGCCGTGACCGCCGACGTCAGCCTCTCCGGGTCGTCGGGCACCGGCTTCGGACTCGGGGTCGTCCTCCACGTCGAGCTGCCCGAGGGCCTCGACCCCCAGCTGGCCCGTGAGCTCGTCGACACCGCACACCAGGTGTGCCCCTACTCCAACGCCACGCGTGGCAACATCCCCGTCGAGATCGTCGTCGACTGACCGCCGGCGCCACACGCAACGACCCAGCACCCCTGTCCCAGAAGGAGACCCGATGACCAACCCCCGTGAGGTCCAGCTCGTCAGCCGCCCCGTCGGCTGGCCCACCCCTGACGACTTCGCCCTCGTCGAGAGCGCGCCCGTCGACCTCGCCGACGGCCAGGTCCGCGTCCGCAACGAGGTCATGTCGGTCGACCCCTACATGCGGGGTCGGATGAGCGACGCCAAGTCCTACGCCGAGCCGTATGCGTTGGGCGAGGCCATGCACGGCGGCGCGGTCGGCGTCGTCACCGAGTCGCGGGCCGACGGCGTCGCCGTCGGCGACCACGTCCTGCACGGCCTCGGCTGGCGCGAGGAGGCCGTCGTCGACGGCCCCGCCGTCCGCGTCGTCGACACGTCGGTGGCCCCGGCGTCCGCCTACCTCGGCGTGCTGGGCATGACCGGCCTCACGGCATACGCCGGCCTGACGCGCGTCGCCCGGATCAAGGAGGGCGACGTCGTCTTCGTGTCCGGCGCCGCAGGCGCCGTGGGCAGCGTCGTCGGGCAGATCGCCAAGGCGCTCGGCGCGAGCCGTGTCATCGGCAGTGCCGGCTCCCAGGAGAAGGTCGACCACCTCCTGCACGACCTCGGTTTCGACGCCGCGTTCAACTACAAGGACGGCCGTGTCTCCGACCTGCTCCGCGAGGCGGCACCCGACGGCATCGACGTCTACTTCGACAACGTCGGCGGCGACCACCTCGAGGCCGCGATCGGCTCGCTGCGCCTCGGCGGCCGGATCGCGATCTGCGGCGCGATCTCGGTCTACAACAACACCGAGCCGGCCCCGGGGCCGCGCAACCTGGCGCGCCTCATCCAGACCCGCGGCACCATCACGGGCTTCCTCGTCGGCGACCACTGGGACCTCGCCGGCGAGTACGCCCAGCGCGCGGCCGGGTGGATCGCGGAGGGCACGCTCACATCGCGCGAGACGTTCGGCGACGGGATCGACCACGCGGTCGACGCCTTCCTCGGCGTCCTGCGCGGGGAGAACGTCGGCAAGATGGTCGTCCGCCTCTGAGGCGCACGACCCGGACGTCCGACGGACGCATCGGAGGAGGGCGGGTGCTGCGGCGCCCGCCCTCCTCCGTTCTCGCACGTGCTCGCACGTCCTCGCGCCGCTCAGCCCCCGAGCAGCTCCTTGGCCTTGTCGGCCGGCAGCAGGTCGTGGCGCAGCGGCTCGCGCACGAACGACCCGGTGCCGTGCGACACCGAGCGCAGGTCGATGGGATAGCGCGACAGCTCGGCCTGCGGCACCTCGGCGTGCACGACGGTCCAGCCGCCCTCGGGGCCCATCCCGTCGGCCGGCTCGGTGCCGAGCACCTGGCCCCGCCGTCCACGCAGGTCCGACATCACCGCGCCGAGGTACTCGTCGGCGATGGTGATGTCGACGCGGTCGATCGGCTCGAGCAGTGCCATCGTCGAGGCGTTCGCGGCCTCCTTGAGGGCCAGCGCCGCGGCCGTCTGGAAGGCCACGTCGGACGAGTCGACGGAGTGCGACTTGCCGTCGGTGAGCGTGACGCGCACGTCGACGACCGGGTGGCCGGTGAGCAGCCCCTTCTCGAGCTGGAGCCGGGCGCCCTTCTCGACGGACGGGATGAACTGGCGCGGCACAGAGCCGCCGACGACCTTGTCGACGAACTCGAAGCCCGCGCCCCGCGGGAGCGGCTCGATGTCGATCGAGCACACGGCGTACTGTCCGTGGCCGCCCGACTGCTTGACGTGGCGGCCCTGCACCGAGCACCGGCGCACGAAGGTCTCGCGCAGCGAGGTCCGGTAGGGCTCGGCCGTCACGGTGACGCCGTAGCGCTCGGCGAGCTGGCCGATGAGGTCGTCGACGTGCGCCTGGCCCATCGTCCAGAGGACCACCTGGTCGGTCTCGTGGGAGTGCTCCATGCGCATCGTCACGTCCTCGGCCACGAGTCGCTGCAGGGCGCCACCGAGCTTGTCGTCGTCGGACTTCGTCGCGGCGCGGATCGCGACGGGCAGCTGCGGCTCGGGCAGCAGCCACGGGGCGACGACCGCGGGCCGGTCGACCGAGGAGAGGGTGTCGGAGGTCTCGGCCCGGGTCAGCTTGGTCACGAGCACGAGGTCACCGGCGATGGCGGTGCCCCGCGGGCGGTGCCCGTCGACGAAAGGTGACGCGAGCGGGCCCACGCGCTCGTCGTCGTCGTGGGCCGGGTGGCCGGCGACCTCGTGCCCGACGAAGTCCCCGAGGTGACCCGAGACGTGCACGGTCTCGTCGACCCGCAGCGTCCCCGAGAAGACCCGCACGAGCGACAGGCGCCCGACGTAGGGGTCGGTCGTCGTGCGCACGACCTCGGCCACGAGTGGCTGGGACGGGTCGCACGCCACCCCGGACACGGGACCACCGACGGGTGAGGTGACGGCCGGGAGCGGGTGCACGGTCGGGTCGGGGAAGGCCTGCTCGACCATCGCGAGCAGCTCCTCGACGCCCGCGCCGGTGAGCGGTGACACCGGGACGATGGGGAAGAAGGTTCCCTGCGCGATGGCGGTGCGCAGGTCGCCGAGCAGCGACTCGGTGTCGATGGTCTCGCCCTCGAGGTAGCGGTCGAGCAGGGTCGCGTCCTCGGACTCCTCGATGACGGACTCGATGAGGGCGGACCTCGCGTCCTCGTGCTCGTCGGACGTCTCGCCGGTCAGCAGGCCCACGACCCCGGTGACCGAGCCGTCCTCGACGACGGGCCAGTGCGTGGCCCGGGCGTCGCCGAACGTGCGACGACACGTCTCGACGGTCGCGGCGAAGTCGGCGCGCGGCTGGTCGAGGTGCGTCACGACGACCGCTCGTGGCATGCCGACGGCCGCGCACTCACGCCACAGCAGCGACACGGGTCGGTCGATGTCGTCGGCGCCCGAGATGACGAAGACCGCGGCGTCGGCGGCCCGGAGACCGGCGCGGAGGTCCCCGACGAAGTCGGGGTAGCCGGGGGTGTCCAGGAGGTTGAGGGTGACCGGGCCGGACTCGAACGAGGCGGCGGTGAGGGTCGTGGTGCGGACGTGGTCACCCGTACCGGTGCGCTGACCGGGGACACGTGCCGCGACGAGCGCCTCGAAGAGTGCGGTCTTTCCGGCCCCGCCGGGTCCGACCAGCACGACGTTGCGGATGTCCTGCGGCGAGGCGGGGTTGGGGGCCGCAGGAAGGTCTGATCTGCCGGGCGTCTTTGCCATGCCCCCACCCTTCACCTGTCGCCCAGCCGTCACAAGACCCCGGGAGTATGCCGGCCGACACCTCCCGCGCGTCCCGTCCGGCAAACCCGCGTGCGGACCGTCGGCGCGAGGTGACAGGCTGGCGCCATGGATCTGGGGGCCTACCGGCCGGTGCTGGCCAACCGGGACACGCGCAACGCGCTGCTGCTCGGCTTCCTCATCCGCGTGCCCATGTGGGCGGGCGGGGTGATCCTCACCCTCCACGTCGTGTCGTCCCTCGGGCGCAGCTACGGCGCGGCGGGCCTGGTCACCGCCGCGTCGACCGTCGCCATCGCCGTCTCGGGCCCGTGGCGAGGCCGCCTGCTCGACCGGATCGGCCTGCGCCGCACCGTCGGTCCCTCTCTCGTGGTCCAGGTCGTCTGCTGGTCGATCGCGCCGTGGGTGGGCTACGCCCCGCTCGTCGCCTTCGCGGCGCTCGCCGGGCTCTTCGTCGTGCCGACCTTCTCGATCCTGCGCCAGGTCATCATCCGGTCGGTGCCGAGCGAGCAGCGCCGCACGGCCCTCTCGCTCGACTCGTCGGCGACCGAGCTGTCGTTCATGGCAGGTCCCGCCATCGGCGTGTGGCTCGCGACGTCCTGGGACACGGCGTGGGCCCTGCTCGTGTGCGAGCTCGCCTCCGCCGCAGCGGGACTCGTCCTGTGGGTCGTCAACCCTCGCCTGACGTCGGAGCCCGGTCACGGAGACGCCGGCGCCGACCGTGGGCCGACGGGGGAGTCCGGTGCCCTGGACGAGCAGGGCGAGGCCGCCCGGGCCGAGTCCATCGCCGCCCCGGCCGTTCCCGACGACCCCGCGCCGAGCCGGCGGGTCCGCGGCTTCATCACGGTCCCGGTCGCCGCGGTCTACCTCGCCGCCGCCTGCTCGACCCTGGTCCTCAGCGGCACCGACGTGGGCATCGTCGCCGCGCTGCGCTCCTTCGGGGCCACCGGCTCGATCGGCTGGGTCCTCGCGCTCTGGGGCGCCGGGTCCCTCGTGGGCGGCATCCTCTACGGCGCCTGGCACCGGTCCTTCTCCGTCTTCTGGCTCCTGGGTGGGCTGGCGGCCACGACCGCCCCCGTCGCCCTTGCCGTCGGCGTGCCGAGCTTCGCCGTGCTCATCACGGTGTCCGGCTTCCTGTGCGCCCCGACCATCACGGCGACGGTCGAGCAGCTGAGCCGTCAGGTCCCGGAGCGGTTCCGGGGAGAGATGATGGGCTGGCACGGGTCGGCCATGACGGCCGGCTCGGCCGTCGGCGCCCCCGTGGCCGGCTTCGCGATCGACCAGGGCGGCTGGCAGTGGGGGTTCCTCGTCGTGTCCGCGCTCGGTGTCCTCGTCGCCGTCGCCGGCCTCATCGGGTCGCGCACCACTCGGAGGTCGGGCCGGCGGGCGAGCGGCGGCGCCGCCACCGATTCGGAGCACGGCGTCACGACTGCTAGCATGGAGCACTGACCAGCCGTCACCCATGCTCCCGCTCCGGCGGAGGCCGGTGACGACGTGCAAGAGAAGCTCGCTTCCACCCGCGTCGACCTCACGGTCGCCGGGTCAAGGTCTGCTCGACCGGATGCCGTCCGCGGCATGCGCCTCGAGCCGTGTGACGCGACGGCGACCGTCCGGCATACGCGACCCTTGGGCTCCTCGTGCACACACGGGGAGCCCTTTTCTCGTTGTGGTCGCAGCAGGACAGGCACCACCCCGTCTGGTCACACCATTCATCGAACTTAGGAGCACCACATCAGCGAGCCTCGCATCAACGAGCGCATCCGGGTCCCGGAAGTGCGCTTGGTTGGCCCCAACGGCGAGCAGGTCGGCATCGTCCGCGTCGAGGACGCGCTGCGTCTGGCCGAGGAGGCGAACCTCGACCTCGTCGAGGTGGCCCCCATGGCCAAGCCGCCGGTCGCCAAGCTCATGGACTTCGGCAAGTTCAAGTACGAAGCCGCCATGAAGGCACGGGAAGCGCGCAAGAACCAGGTCAACACGGTCATCAAGGAGATCAAGCTCCGTCCGAAGATCGACCCGCACGACTACGGCACCAAGAAGGGCCACGTCGAGCGGTTCCTCAAGGCCGGCGACAAGGTCAAGGTGACGATCATGTTCCGCGGTCGCGAGCAGTCGCGTCCCGAGCTCGGTCGCCGCCTGCTCGAGCGTCTCGCCGACGACATCGCCGAGCTCGGCTTCGTCGAGTCGGCCCCGAAGCAGGACGGCCGCAACATGATCATGGTGATCGGCCCGACCAAGAAGAAGGCGGAGGCCAAGGCCGAGCAGCGTCGCTCCCGCGAGCAGCACGACCAGCGCCCCGCGAGCGAGCCGGCCGCGTCCGGCGAGCAGCCGGAGGCCCAGGCCCCGCAGACCGACGAGGCCACCGCCGCCGCCGAGTGATCGGCGGGCGGTGACCCGCCGGAGGCGCGAGCCCAGTCTCGAGCCACCGGCACGACACACCACGTGCGTCCACTGGCGCACGCAACACGAAGGAGATCGGCCCCCATGCCGAAGATGAAGACGCACAGCGGTGCGAAGAAGCGTTTCCGCCTCACCGGCACCGGCAAGGTCATGCGTGAGCAGGCCGGCGGTCGCCACCTGCTCGAGCACAAGTCGAGCAAGAAGATGCGTTCCATCGCGAACGACGTCGAGCTCGCCAAGCCGGACGCCAAGAAGGCCAAGAAGCTCCTCGGCAAGTGAGCCGGGACCCCCACCCATCAGCGATTCGCTGAGCAGCCGGGTCTCCGGTAAGCCAGCAGCAGCAAGCACTGCGTCAAGCAGAGAAGGAGTATTCACGTGGCACGCGTGAAGCGGGCGGTCAACGCCCAGAAGAAGCGTCGAGTCGTTCTCGAGCGCGCCAGCGGCTACCGCGGTCAGCGGTCGCGCCTCTACCGCAAGGCCAAGGAGCAGGTCACCCACTCGCTGGGTTACGCCTACCGTGACCGTCGCGCCAAGAAGGGTGACTTCCGCCGCCTCTGGATCCAGCGCATCAACGCCGCGGCCCGCGCCAACGGCATGACCTACAACCGGTTCATGCAGGGCCTCAAGGTCGCCGGTGTCGAGGTCGACCGCAAGATCCTCGCGGACCTCGCCGTCAACGACGCGCCGGCCTTCGCCGCGCTCGTCGAGCTCTCCCGCGCCAACGTCCCGGCCGCTGTCAACGCAGCCGAGGCGAAGGTCGCCGGCGACGCCGCCTGAGCGACGTCGACCGACGACGCACCAGCATCACGAGCGCCGGGACACCCCCGTGCTGACCAACACCCGATCCGATCGGGTCAAGGCGGTGCGGGCGCTGTCCCGGCGCTCGGTGCGTTCGCGCACGGGTGAGTTCCTCGCCGAGGGGCCCCAGGCCGTCCGTGAGGCGGTCGCCTTCCGTCCCGACCTCGTCCACGACGTCTACGTGACGCCCGAGGCGGCCGAGCGGCACCCCGCCATCGTCGAGGCCGCCCGCTCCGCCGAGCTCTGGGTGCACGAGGTGACCCCGGAGGTCCTTGCCGCCATGTGCGACACGGAGTCCCCGCAGGGGATCGCCGCCGTGTGCCGGGTGCTCGACGTGCCGCTCGACGCCGTCCTCGCGGACCTGCCGCCGGACGCGCTCGTGTGCGTCCTGACGAACGTCCGTGACCCCGGCAACGCCGGCACCGTCATCCGGGGCGCCGACGCGGCCGGCGCCGATGCCGTCATCGTCAGCGACGCGAGCGTCGACGTCTACAACAGCAAGGTCGTCCGGTCGACCGTCGGGTCCCTGTGGCACCTTCCCCTCAGCCTCGGCGCGTCCGTGCCCCACATCCTCGCGGCGCTGCGTGAGCGCGGGGTCAGGCTGCTCGCCGCCGACGGGGCGGGGACGACGCTGCTCCACGACGCCGACCTCTCCGGGGCCCACGCCTGGGTCATGGGCAACGAGGCGTGGGGACTGCCGCAGGAGGTGCGCGACGCCTGTGACGACGTCGTCCGTGTCCCCATCCACGGCCACGCGGAGTCGCTCAACCTCGCCATGGCCGCGACGATCTGTCTCTACGCCTCCGCCGAGGCGCGCCGCACGAGCCGCTGACCGACCCCTCCCGGCAGCCTCATGGCTATCCTCGGGCCATGACCTCCGTCGACGGGACCGGTGCGCAGCTGCCCGGATCGGCGGGCGCGACGGCCCCGGTCGCCATGTTGGGCGAGCTGCTCCCCGACGGGCTCGTCGTCATCGGCGGCGACCGGCACATCCGGTTCGCCAACGCCGAGGCGCTGCGCATCCTCGACTGCGACCACGCCGACGTCGTCGGTCGCACGCTCCACGAAGGGCTGCCGCTCACCGACAAGTACGGGCGGGACTGGTGGGCGCACACCGACCCCTGGAACGGCCTGGCCACGCGGCCCGGCCATCGCGAGAAGCTGCTCGTCGCACCCAAGGGCCAGGACGTCCTCGTCACGGCGCGCTACGTGCGGTCCGAGCCGGGCGGCACGGTCGAGCGGGTCATGCTCGGGCTGCGTGACGCCGAGGCGCGGCAGCGGGCCGAGCGCGACCAGGCGACGGTCCTGTCCACCGTGGCGCACGAGCTGCGCGCCCCGCTGACGTCGGTGACCGGCTTCACGAGCAGCCTCCTACGCCGCTGGGACCGTTTCACCGACGAGCAGAAGCGCCTCATGATCGAGACGATCGAGGCCGACGCCACCCGCCTGACCCGGCTCATCACGGAGCTGCTCGACATCTCGCGCCTCGACTCCGACAGCCTCAACCTGCGGCGGGGTCCCGTCGACCTTCACGCCCTGCTGACGACGCACGTCGTGCGCTACGAGCTCGGTCGCTCGTCCGGGGTCGTCCAGCTCGGGCTCGGGGAGGCCGCCCTCGCCGACGGGCTGCCGGAGATGTGGGCCGACACCGACCGCCTCGAGCAGATCTTCTTCAACCTCATCGAGAACGGCCTGCTGCACGGCGCCGGCAAGGTCACGGTGACCCTCGACCGCGGCGGTGCCCTCGGCGAGGCGCCGGAGTCGGTGGTCGTCGAGGTCGACGACGAGGGGGACGGCATACCCCCGTCCGACCGCGAGAAGATCTTCGGGCGCTTCTGGCACGGCCCCTCCAACGCGAGCACCGGCCTGGGTCTCTACGTCGTGCGGGGTCTCGTCGAGGCCCACGGCGGCTCGGTGCTCGTCAGCGACAACGACGCCGGCGGCGCGCGCTTCGTCGTGACGCTCCCGGCGGGGCTGCCCGACGTCGTCGGCAGCTGACCCTCCGCTGGGCGGATGGGCCGGCACGCCGGTTCGACGCCGCCCCTAGACTGGGCACCCGCACGACAGCCACCCCGTGAACCCGAGCGAGAGCAGCGAACGCACGCCGATGTCCGGACCCAACACGAACTACGACCCGGTCGAGGTCTCCGCGCTCGACCCGGCGAACGTCGACGCAGCGGTGCAGGACGCCCTCGCCGCGATCAGCGCGGCCGCGTCCCTCGACGACCTCAAGGCCGCCCGCATCGCCCACCAGGGCGAGAAGAGCCCGCTCGCCCTCGCCAACCGCGAGATCGGCGCCCTGCCGCCGAGCGCCAAGGCCGAGGCCGGCAAGCGCGTCGGACAGGCCCGGGGTCGCGTCGGACAGGCCCTGGCCGTCCGACAGGCCGAGCTCGAGGCCGAGCGTGACGAGCGCATCCTCGTCGACGAGCGCGTCGACGTCACCCTCCCGGCGCTCCGTCGCGAGCCCGGAGCACGCCACCCGATCGAGCTCGTCTCGCAGCGCCTCGTCGACGCCTTCGTCGGCATGGGCTGGGAGGTCGCGGAGGGCCCGGAGCTCGAGAGCGAGTGGCTCAACTTCGACGCCCTCAACCTCGGGCCCGACCACCCCGCCCGGCAGATGCAGGACACCTTCTTCCTCGACCCCGTCGACTCCGGTCTCGTCCTGCGCACGCAGACGTCACCGGTCCAGATCCGGACGATGCTCGAGCAGGAGCCGCCGATCTACGTCGTGGCGCCCGGCAAGGTGTTCCGCACCGATGACCTCGACGCGACGCACACGCCGGTGTTCCACCAGATCGAGTGCCTCGCCATCGACAAGGGCCTGACCATGGCCCACCTGCGCGGCGCGCTCGACGCGTTCGTGCGCATCATGTTCGGCGAGGAGACGCGCACCCGCGTCCGCGCGAACTACTTCCCGTTCACCGAGCCGAGCATGGAGACCGACTTCCTCTGCTTCGCCTGCCACGGCGAGGAGACGTGGGGCAGCGCCGAGCCGTGCCGCACGTGCGGCGGCTCCGGGTGGATCGAGCTCGGCGGCTCCGGCATGGTCAACCGCAAGGTGCTGCGGACGTGCGGCATCGACCCGGACGTCTACTCCGGCTTCGCCTTCGGGCTCGGCATCGAGCGGGCGCTCCAGCTACGTCACGGGGTCCAGGGGATGCACGAGATCGTCGAGGGCGACGTCCGCTTCTCGCGGCAGTTCGGGATGGGGGTCTGACATGCGTATGCCACTGAGCTGGCTCGCCGAGTACACCGACCTCGCGCCCGGGACCCGGGGCGCCGACGTGGCCGCCAGCCTCGTCCGCGTGGGTCTCGAGGAGGAGGACCTCCACGGCGGCGACATCGTCGGTCCGCTCGTCGTCGGGCGCGTGCTGTCCTTCGAGCTCGAGCCGCAGAAGAACGGCAAGACGATCCGCTGGTGCACCGTCGACGTCGGCCACAACGGCCAGATGCTGACCGAGGGCAAGCACCAGGAGATCGTCTGCGGCGCCCACAACTTCGAGGTCGGCGACCTCGTCGTGTGCGTGCTGCCGGGCGCCGTGCTGCCCGGGGGCTTCGCGATCTCCGCGCGCAAGACGTACGGCCACGTCTCCCACGGGATGATCTGTGCCGAGGACGAGATCGGTCTCGGCGAGGACCACGAGGGCATCATCGTGCTCAGCCGCCTGCTCGGCGAGGAGAAGGCGGCGACCCTCCAGCCGGGCGACGACGCGATCGCGCTCCTCGGCCTGGGCGAGGAGATCGTCGAGACCAACGTGACGCCCGACCGCGGCTACTGCTTCTCGGTCCGCGGCCTGGCCCGTGAGTACTGGCACGCGCAGGGCAGCCCCGAGGGCGGCTACCGCGACCCGGCCGACGTCGCGACGCCGGCGGCCACGCCGGGCGGCTACCCGGTGGAGCTCAAGGACGACTCTCCCATCGACGGCAACGAGGGGTGCGACCGCTACGTCGCGCGGATCGTGCGCGGCATCGACCCGACGCGGCCTTCGCCGCCGTGGATGAGCAGGCGCCTCACGCAGATGGGCATGCGTCCCATCTCGCTCGCCGTCGACGTCACCAACTACGTCATGCTCGCGGTCGGCCAGCCCCTCCACGCCTTCGACGTCGACCGGCTCTCGGGCTCGATCGTCGTGCGGCGGGCCCGTTCGGGCGAGGTGCTGACGACCCTCGACGACGTCGAGCGCACCCTGCACGCCGACGACCTGCTCATCACCGACGGGGGCGAGCAGCCGCTCGCCATCGCCGGTGTCATGGGTGGTGCCTCCTCCGAGGTCTCCGACACGACGACCGACGTGCTCATCGAGGCGGCGCACTTCGACCCGACGACCGTCGCGCGCTCGTCGCGCCGGCACCGCCTCGTCACCGAGGCGTCCAAGCGCTTCGAGCGCGGCGTCGACCCGAAGGTGACCGCGGCGGCCGCCCAGCTCGCCGTCGACCTGCTCGTCGAGCACGGTGGCGGCACGGTCGACGACGCCGTGACCGACGTCGACCGCACGACTGACCGGACGGCATACCTGCTCGACGTCACGGAGCCGGCGCGCATCGTGGGCGTCGACTACCCCCGCGAGCGGGTCGTCGGCATCCTGCGCGACCTCGGCTGCGTCGTCGACGAGTCCGGCGAGGGTGCCGACGGCACGCACGTGCTCGTGACCCCGCCGTCGTGGCGACCCGACCTCGTCGACGCCCCCGACTACGCGGAGGAGGTCGCACGGATCGACGGCTACAACAACATCCCGTCGATCACCCCGACGCCGAGCGACGGCCGAGGCCTCACCCATGCGCAGAAGGCCCGTCGGGTCGTCGCCGACGCGCTCGCCGGCGCGGGTCTCACCGAGGTCCTCAGCTACCCGTTCGTGTCCGAGGAGCTCGCCGACCAGCTGATGCTGCCCGCCGACGACGACCGTCGCCACGCCGTCCGGCTGGCCAACCCGCTGTCGGAGGAGCGGCCCCTGCTGCGCACGTCGGTCCTCGCGAGCCTCGTCGACCCGCTGCGACGCAACCTCGCCCGCGGTCTCAAGGACGTCGCGATCTACGAGCTCGGTCTCGTCTTCCGTCCCGGTGGCCCGATCGGCACCGCACCGATCCCGGGCGTCTCCGAGCGACCCGACGCCGAGACGCTCGAGCAGCTGTATGCCGCCGTGCCCCCCCAGCCGCGTCGCGCGGGCATCCTCGCGACGGGTCAGGCGGAGCAGGCCGGCTGGTGGGGCCCGGGCCGCGCCGCCGACTGGAGCGACATGGTCGCCGCCGTGCAGACCGTCGCCGCCGCGCTCGCGGTGCCGATCCTCGTGGCCAACGACCCCGGCCACGCCCCGTGGCACCCCGGCCGGTGCGCGCGGATCACGCTCGAGGACGGCACGCTCGTGGGTCACGCGGGCGAGCTGCACCCCAAGGTCGTCGCCGCCCTCGAGCTGCCGGCACGCACGGTGGCCGCCGAGTTCGACGTCGACGTGCTCGTCGCCGCCAGCGCCGAGCCCGTCCAGGCGCGGCCGTTCTCGACGTTCCCGCCGGCGATGACCGACATCGCGCTGCTCGTCGCGGCCGACGTCCCCGCCGCAGACGTCGAGACCGCCCTGCGCTCCGGCGCGGGGGAGTGGCTCGAGTCGGTCGTGCTGTTCGACGTCTACGAGGGGGAGCGCATCGAGGCCGGGCACCGGTCGCTGGCCTACCGCCTCACCTTCCGGGCACCCGACCGCACGCTGACGACCGACGAGGTCAACGACTTCCGTGACGCGGCCGTCGCGGCGGCCGCCTCGGCCACGGGAGCCGTGCAGCGCTGAGACCTTGAATGCACGAATATGCATGACCGTGTATAGTCATGCATCGTGATCAGGGCAGCAGTGGCGGGGGCGAGCGGCTACGCCGGAGGAGAGATCCTCCGGCTGCTGCTCGCCCATCCGCAGTTCGAGGTCGGCGCCGTCACGGCGGCCAGCAGTGCGGGTGAACGACTCGGGGGCGTCCACCCGCACCTGGTCCCTCTCGCGGACCGCGTGCTCGAGGTGACCACCCTCGAGACGCTGTCCGGCCATGACGTCGTCTTCCTCGCGCTGCCGCACGGCCATTCGGGCGCGCTCGCCGCGCAGCTGCCCGACTCGGTCGTCGTCATCGACTGCGGGGCCGACTTCCGGCTCGAGTCCGAGTCGGCCTGGACCACCTTCTACGACACGGCGTATGCCGGCTCGTGGCCCTACGGCCTCCCCGAGCTCCCCGGGCCGGCGGGCTCGGTGCAACGCGAACGCCTCGCCGGCGCGCGCCGGATCGCCGTGCCTGGCTGCTACCCGACGGGCATCTCGCTCGCGCTGGCTCCCGGCTTCGCGGCCGGGCTCCTCGAGGCCGAGGACGTCGTCGTCGTGGCCGCCTCCGGGACGTCCGGTGCCGGCAAGTCCCTCAAGCCCCACCTGCTCGGCAGCGAGGTGATGGGCTCGATGTCGCCCTACGGCGTCGGCGGCGTGCACCGTCACACCCCCGAGATCGAGCAGAACCTCTCCCGGGCCGCCGGTGAGGCGGTCACGGTGTCCTTCACGCCGACGCTCGCCCCGATGCCGCGCGGCATCCTCGCGACGTGCACGGCTCGCCTGCGCCCCGGCACCGACCCAGCAGCCGTGCGCACCGCCTGGGAGACGGCCTACGCCGACGAGCCCTTCGTCCACGTGCTGCCCGAGGGCTCGTGGCCCGCCACGGCATCGGTCGTGGGCAGCAACCACGTGCAGCTCCAGGTCGCGGTCGACGAGCGCCTCGGTCGCGTCGTCGTCGTGTCGGCCATCGACAACCTCACCAAGGGCACGGCGGGCGCCGCCGTGCAGTGCGCCAACCTCGCCCTGGGCCTCGAGGAGACCCTCGGCCTCCCGATCGCAGGAGTCGCACCGTGAGTGGCCACCCGCCCGTCCACCCGCCCGTCCGGCTGCCCGCGGGCTTCCGTGCCGCGGGAGTCACCGCCGGCCTCAAGGCGAGCGGCACCCCCGACCTCGCGCTCGTCGTCAACGACGGTCCCGACCACCACGCGGCCGCGGTCTTCACGACCAACCGTGTCGAGGCGGCTCCGGTCACGTGGTCGCGCCAGGTGGTCGCCGACGGCCGGGTCGACGCCGTCGTCCTCAACTCCGGTGGCGCCAACGCCTGCACGGGCGCCCAGGGTTTCCTCGACACCCACCGCACCGCCGAGCACGTCGCCGGCACGCTCGGCCTCTCGGCCGGTGACGTCGTCGTCTGCTCGACCGGCCTCATCGGCGAGCTGCTCCCGATGGACAAGGTCACGGCCGGCGTCGATGCCGCGGCCGCAGCCCTGTCGCCGGACGGGCACGAGGCGGCCGCGGTCGCGATCAAGACGACCGACACGGTGCACAAGGTGTCGACCCACACGGGCGCGGGCTGGTCGGTGTCCGGCATGGCCAAGGGCGCCGGCATGCTCGCGCCGGCACTCGCGACGATGCTCGTCGTCGTGACGACGGATGCCGTCGTCGACCAGAGCGACCTCGACGCGGCGCTGAGGGCCGCGACCGCCGTCTCCTTCGACCGCATCGACTCCGACGCCTGCATGTCGACCAACGACACCGTCGTCGTCCTCGCCTCCGGGGCCTCGGGTGTCACCGTCGACCGGGCCGACCTCACCGAGGGCCTGACCGCCGTCTGCTCCGACCTCGCCCGCCAGCTCATCGCCGACGCCGAGGGCGCGGCGCACGACGTCGCCATCGAGGTCGTCGGCGCGGCGAGCATCGACGACGCGCTCGAGGTGGCGCGTTCGGTGGCCCGTAACAACCTCTTCAAGTGCGCGATCTTCGGCAACGACCCCAACTGGGGGCGCGTGCTCGCGGCCGTGGGCACGACGAAGGCGGCGTTCGACCCGGCCACGCTCGACGTGACGATGAACGGTGTCCAGGTGTGCCGCGCCGGCGGGGTCGGGGAGGACCGCAGCCTCGTGGATCTCGCCCCGCGCGAGGTCCACGTCCTCGTCGACCTCCATGCCGGCCCCGAGGCCGCCACGATCTGGACCAACGACCTGACCCACGACTACGTCCACGAGAACTCGGCCTACAGCACATGAGCAGCACGAGCACGCGTCCCGACCAGCCCGCCGACCTGCGGGGCCTCATCGACGCCGCGGCCCTCCGTGTCGCCGCCGGCAAGGCCGCGACCCTCGTCGAGGCACTGCCGTGGCTCGAGCGCTTCCGCGGCGCCCTCGTCGTCGTCAAGTACGGCGGCAACGCCATGGTCGACGACGACCTCAAGGCCGCCTTCGCCGAGGACATCGCCTTCCTCCGGTATGCCGGCCTGCGCCCCGTCGTCGTGCACGGCGGCGGTCCGCAGATCAAGGCCATGCTCGAGCGGGTCGGGCTCCAGAGCGAGTTCAAGGGCGGCCTGCGAGTCACGACGCCCGAGGTCATGGACGTCGTCCGGATGGTGCTCACCGGTCAGGTCGGGCGCGAGCTCGTCGGCCTGCTCAACCAGCACGGCCCGATCGCGGTCGGACTGTCGGGCGAGGACGCCGCGCTGCTCGGCGCGCGACGTCGCGGCACGGTCGTCGACGGCGAGGAGGTCGACCTCGGGCTCGTCGGAGACGTCGAGAGCGTCAACCCGTCCGCGATCATCGACATCCTCGACGCCGGCCGCGTGCCGGTGGTCTCGACGGTGGCGCCGGACCTCGACGTCGAGGGACAGGTGCTCAACGTCAACGCCGACACCGCCGCTGCGGCGATCGCCGTCGCTCTCGGTGCCGAGAAGCTCGTCGTCCTCACCGACGTCGAGGGCATCTACGCCGACTGGCCCGACCGCGGGTCGCTGCTCTCGACCATCACGGTCAGCGCGGCGCGGGAGCTGCTCTCGCGCGTCGACCACGGCATGGTGCCCAAGCTCGAGGCGTGCATCCGCGCCGTCGAGGGCGGCGTGCCCCAGACGCACGTCGTCGACGGCCGCAAGCCGCACTCGATCCTGCTCGAGATCTTCACCGACGAGGGGATCGGCACCATGGTCCTGCCCGACATCACCGGCTCCGAGCCGACGACACCGCGCGCACCCGCCACGACCGAGGAGGTCTCATGACCGCAGGGAGCGACCTGCTCGGCCGCTACGCCGGCTCGATGGTCCAGGTCTTCGGCACGCCCCAGCTCGTCCTCGCCTCCGGCCACGGCTGCTGGGTGACCGACGTCGACGGCAAGCGCTACCTCGACCTGCTCTCCGGCATCGCCGTCAACGCCCTGGGCCACGGGCACCCGGCGCTCGTGCAGGCCGTGACGAAGCAGGCCGAGTCGGCCATCCACGTGTCCAACTTCTTCACGTCCGAGCCGGCCATCGCGCTCGCCGAGCGCATCCTCGCCGTCGCGGCGGCGCCGGAGGGCTCCGGCGTCTTCTTCGCCAACTCCGGCACCGAGGCCACCGAGGCCGCGATCAAGCTCTCGCGGCGCACGGGTCGCACCCGCATCGTCGCGCTCGAGGGGTCCTTCCACGGCCGGTCCACGGGGGCGCTGGCCCTGACCCACAAGGCCGCCTACCGCGAGCCGTTCGAGCCACTGATCCCCGAGGTCGTCTTCGTCCCGCCGAACGACGGTGACGCCCTGCGTGCGGCCGTCGACGACACGACGGCAGCGGTCGTCGTCGAGCCGGTCCAGGGCGAGGCAGGCGTCCGCGAGCTGTCGACCGACTACCTCCGCCTCGCCCGCGAGGTGACCTCGGCCCACGGTGCCCTCCTCGTCGTCGACGAGATCCAGACCGGCATCGGCCGCACCGGCGACTGGTTCGCGCACCAGCGGTCGGGCGTCGTCCCGGACGCCATGACGTTGGCCAAGGGTCTCGGTGGTGGCGTGCCGATCGGCGCGCTCGTGACGTTCGGCCCCGAGGTCACCGCCCTGCTCAGCACCGGCCAGCACGGCACGACCTTCGGCGGCAACCCGCTCGCGTGCGCAGCGGGCCTCGCCGTCCTCGACACCATCGAGCGCGACCACCTGCTCGAGCACGTCCGCGACGTCGCCGCGCTGCTCGACGACGTCGAGGTCGAGGGCGTGAGCGGCACGCGCGGACGCGGCCTGCTGCGGGCGATCGAGCTGGACGGCATACCTGCTCCGGCCGTCATGGCGGCCGCCCGCGACGCGGGCTTCATCGTCAACGCGGTGACCCCGACCGCGCTGCGCCTGGCGCCGCCGCTCGTCATCTCGACGGACGAGCTCCAGGGCTTCCTCGACGCTCTGCCCTCGATCCTCGAGGCCGCTCGCGCGGCGGGGGAGGCGACGCCGTGAGCCGCACCCAGAGACAACGCCGCATCGTCGAGCTGCTCGGCGCTCACGAGGTGCACAGCCAGGGCGAGCTGTCCGACCTCCTCGCCGCCGAGGGCACCGAGGTGACCCAGGCGACCCTCTCGCGGGACCTCGTCGAGCTCGGCGCCGTCAAGGTGAGGCGGGGCCGCGCCCTGGCGTATGCCGTCCCGGGGGAGGGCGGCGAGGTCGCCGCCGTCGGGTCCATCGGCGACGCGGCCTCGGCGCGCCTGCGGCGCACCTGCGAGGAGCTGCTCGTGTCGGCCGCAGCCGCCGTCAACCTCGTCGTGCTGCGCACCCCTCCGGGCGCCGCCAACTACCTCGCGTCGGCCATCGACCAGACCCGCGACCCCGAGGTGGTCGGCACGATCGCCGGTGACGACACGATCCTGCTCGTGACCGGCAGCCCCGAGCAGGCGAGCGCCGTGGCCGAGCGGCTCCAGGCGCTCTCCGGCACGCGAGACTGAGACCTCCGGCACCTGCCGGCACCGACGCAGCACCACCAGACCCACGCACGAGGAGACCCCGCGATGACCGACCCCACCCACCCGAGCTCCACCGACGGCCCGGAGAGCGCGCCGGGCACGGAGGGCACGGAGGGCACACCGGCCGCGCGGGTGAGCCTGTGGGGCGGACGCTTCGCCGGCGGTCCCGACCAGGCGCTCGCGGCGCTGTCCAAGAGCACCCACTTCGACTGGCGTCTCGCGCCGCACGACATCGCCGGGTCCCGCGCCCACGCCCGTGTGCTCCACTCCGCCGGGCTGCTCTCCGACGAGCACCTCACCGCGATGCTCGAGGGCCTGGACCGGCTCGAGGCCGACGTGCTGTCGGGCGACTTCGCGCCGGCGGAGGACGACGAGGACGTCCACACGGCGCTCGAGCGCGGTCTCCTCGAGCGCGTCGGCACCGACGTCGGCGGACGGCTGCGCGCCGGGCGGTCCCGCAACGACCAGGTGGCGACCCTCTTCCGGATGTACCTGCGCGAGCACGCGCGCGTGGTCGGAGGCCTCGTCCTCGACGTCGTCGACGCCCTCGTGTCGCAGGCCGACCGCCACCTCGGTGTCGCCATGCCGGGGCGCACGCACCTGCAGCACGCCCAGCCCGTGCTCCTCTCGCACCACCTGCTCGCCCACGCGTGGGCGCTGCTGCGCGACGTCGACCGGCTGCGCGACTGGGACGTCCGTGCCAACGCCTCGCCCTACGGCTCCGGCGCCCTCGCCGGCTCCTCCCTGGGGCTCGACCCGGAGGCCGTCGCCCACGACCTCGGTTTCGCCCATGCGGTCGAGAACTCCATCGACGGCACCGCCTCGCGCGACTTCGTGGCCGAGTTCTCCTTCGTGTCGGCGATGACCGCGGTCGACATCTCCCGGATCGCCGAGGAGGTCGTCATCTGGGCGACCAAGGAGTTCTCCTTCGTCACGCTGCACGACTCCTACTCCACGGGGTCGAGCATCATGCCCCAGAAGAAGAACCCCGACGTCGCCGAGCTGGCCCGCGGCAAGGCAGGTCGTCTCGTCGGCGACCTGGCGGGCCTCATGACGACGCTCAAGGCCCTGCCGCTCGCCTACAACCGCGACCTGCAGGAGGACAAGGAGCCCGTCTTCGACGCCGTCGACACGCTCGAGGTGCTCCTGCCGGCCTTCTCCGGGATGGTCGACACGCTGACCTTCGACACCGAGCGCCTCGCGTCGCTCGCGCCGCAGGGTTTTGCCCTCGCCACCGACATCGCGGAGTGGCTCGTGCGCCAGGGGGTCCCGTTCCGGGTCGCTCACGAGGTCGCCGGTGCGTGCGTCCGCGAGTGCGAGCCGCGCGGCATCGAGCTGTGGGACCTCACCGACGAGGACTTCGCCCGGATCAGCGAGCACCTGACCCCCGAGGTGCGATCCGTCCTGTCGGTCGAGGGGTCGCTCGCGTCGCGCGACGCCCTCGGCGGCACTGCCCCGGTGCGCGTCACCGAGCAGCTGACGGCCGCGCGCGAGCGTCTCGCCGACGCCCGCACCTGGACGTCGGCGACCGTCTGACCCTGCCGTTAGCGTGTCGTCCGTGAGCCCCGACGACACCCGCCTGCCGCGCGCGTTCTTCGCCAGGCCGTCCGTCGAGGTCGCCCCCGACCTGCTGGGTCGGCACCTGGCGTTCGGTGGCGTCGTGCTGCGCCTGACCGAGCTCGAGGCGTATGCCGGTGCCCTCGATCCCGGGTCGCACGCCTACCGGGGCGAGACGCCGCGCACGCGACCGATGTTCGGGCCTCCCGGGTTCACCTACGTCTACTTCACCTACGGCCACCACTGGTGCGTCAACCTCGTCGTCGGCGAGGAGGGCGCCGCCTCGGCCGTCCTCGTGCGGGCCGGTGAGGTGGTGGCCGGTCACGACCTCGTCCGGGCCCGACGGGGGCCGGTGCGAGAGCGTGACTGGGCGCGCGGCCCGGGCCGGCTCGGGCAGGCGCTCGCGATGACCAAGGAGCACACCGGTCTCGACTTCTGCCGCCCGCCGGTGGGGGAGCCGATCGACCTCGTCGTGTCCGGGGGCGAGCCGGTCGCGGCGGCGCGCGTGGGCGTGGGACCCCGGGTCGGGGTCAGCGGGCCCGGGGGCGACGGGACGGCATACCCGTGGCGTTTCTGGGTCGACGGCGACCCGTTCGTCTCGACCTACCGTCCCGGCGTCGTGCGGCGCCGACGTCCGTGAGTCGGCTGTCGCGGTCGTTCTTCGCCCGCCCCGTGCTCGACGTGGCACCCGACCTGCTCGGCCGGCACGTCGAGCACGGCGGGGTCACCGTGCGCGTCACCGAGACCGAGGCGTATGCCGGTCTCGTCGACCCCGCGTCACGCGTGCTCAGCCGGCCGACCCCTCACAACGCCCCGGTCTTCGGGCCGCCCGGACACGCCTTCGTCTACGTCACCTACGGCCACCACTGGATGCTCTGCGTCGCGACGGGCGACGAGGGCGTGCCGGAGGTGGTCCTGCTCCGCGCGGGTGAGGTCGTGGCCGGCCACGAGGTCGCCGCCGCTCGCCGCGCGGGCGTGCGTGAGCGCGACTGGTGCCGTGGCCCGGGCCGGCTGACGAGCGCTCTGGCGGTGACGGGCTCGATCTCCGGGGTCGACGTCTGCCGCACGGGATCGCCACTCGTCCTCGGCCACGGCGACGCGCTCGGTGACGTGCACGGCGACGGTGACGGCGACGTGGTGCACAGGCGCTCGGTCCGGACCGGACCGCGCGTGGGCGTCAGCGGTCCCGGGGGAGACGGGACCGCCTTCCCGTGGCGCTTCTGGCTCGACGGTGACCCCACCGTCTCGGCCTACCGACCGGGCGCCCGTCGGCGACGTCCGTGACGCCCGCCATGCGGGACCCGGCGGTACTCGGTGGCCCGCGCGCGGCGGCATACGGCAGGCTGTGTGCCGGTGGGCAGGGAGCCCACCGGAACGAGAGGACACCGATACCCGTGACGGACATCTTCGACGAGCTGCAGTGGCGCGGCCTGGTGGCACAGACCACCGACGAGGCGGCGCTGCGCGAAGCACTCGCGGAGGGACCCCTCACGCTGTATTGCGGCTTCGACCCGAGCGCGCCCTCGCTGCACTTCGGCAACTTCGTCCAGCTGTCCGTCATGCGCCGGATGCAGGCGGCCGGCCACCACGTCATCTGCCTCGTCGGGGGATCGACGGGACTCATCGGTGACCCCAAGCCCGACGCCGAGCGCGTCCTGCAGGACAAGGACACCATCGCTGCTGCGGTGAGCCGGATCCAGCAGCTCGTCGGGCCGCTGCTCGACTTCGAGGGCGAGAACGCCGCGGTGCTCGTCAACAACCTCGACTGGACGGCGCCGATGAGCGCGCTCGACTTCCTGCGCGACGTCGGCCGGCACTTCCGCGTCAACCAGATGATCCGCAAGGAGGCGGTGGCGCGCCGGCTCGAGAGCGACCAGGGGATCTCCTACACGGAGTTCAGCTACCAGATGCTCCAGGCGCTCGACTACCTCGAGCTGCACCGGAGCCGCGGCTGCACCCTCCAGATCGGTGGCAGCGACCAGTGGGGCAACATCACGGCCGGCGTCGACCTCGTCCACCGGGTCGAGGGCACGTCCGTGCACGCGCTCGCGACGCCGCTGCTCGTCGACTCCACCGGGCGCAAGTTCGGCAAGTCCGAGGGCAACGCCGTCTGGCTCAGCGCCGACATGACGAGCCCGTACGTCTTCTACCAGTACTTCCTCAACGTCGAGGACGCCTCGGTCGTCAGCATGCTCAAGGCGCTCTCGGACCGCTCGCGCGAGGAGATCGAGGAGCTCGAGAGGCAGGTGGCCGAGGAGCCGTTCCGGCGGGCTGCCCAGAAGGCGCTCGCCGCCGACGTCACGACCCTCGTCCACGGAGCCGAGGCCACGGCGTCGGTCCAGGCGGCCTCCGAGGCGCTCTTCGGCAAGGGCGACCTGGCCGGTCTGGACGCATCGACGTTGCGGGACGCCACCGCCGAGCTGCCGGGGGCCGCGGTGTCGGTCGGGACATCGGTCGTCGACGCCCTCGTGGCCGTCGGTCTCGTCGACTCGCGCAACGCCGCGCGGCGGGCGATCGGCGACGGTGGAGCCTCGCTCAACAACGTCAAGGTCACCGACCCGGAGCAGGTGCTGGGGGAGGGCGACTTCCTGCAGGGGAGCGTGGCCGTCCTCAAGCGAGGTCGGCGCAACCTGGCGGCGGCGCGACGCGCCTGAGACCGGGCGTGGATCGGCACCCACCTGGGCTCGAACCACGCGTCTGCAAGCGCACACAGGGGCGGAGTCCGTTGGGCCACAAAGGGATCCGCCCCTTCTGTGCCTGCCCGCTCCGTTCGGGGAGGCGGATTTGTGTTTCCCCGGAGGGCCGGGTTAATGTTCTCTTCGTCAGCCCGACAGGGAGCACCGGACACCACCGCAGAGCGAGTGATCGCGACGCGAAGCAGGCCGGTCCCGGGGGTGGCAGAAGGTCCGCGGCACTCGATCTCATCGGGTAGTCTCGGAGAGCAGGACCGCTGACACCAAGCGGGTCGGATCCGGTCGTCCTGAAGGACGGTTCGCGGGTTTGACTCCCAAGCTTGCGGCGGGTAAGTTTGAAGGGTTGCCCCGGAGGCCTCCTCGTTGAGGTGGTTGATGGTGTGTGTCCGATTCTTGAGAACTCAACAGCGTGTCAAAAATCGATGCCAATTACCTCGTCCCGGGGTTGGCGCGGTGCCACTGTTTGGTGGTGTCTGTGTCTGTTTCGGAACGAATTATCCTTTGGTTGAAACTGAATGATCAACTCTTTTTGAGCTGGTTGTTCGACTTCAGTCGGGTTTTCGAGCCCTTCAACGGGTTCAAAGTTTGCTCACTGTTTGGGTCTTCGGGCCTGGTGGTGGGTGTTTGAACATCAACGGAGAGTTTGATCCTGGCTCAGGACGAACGCTGGCGGCGTGCTTAACACATGCAAGTCGAACGGTGACGATCAAGCTTGCTTGGTCTGATCAGTGGCGAACGGGTGAGTAACACGTGAGTAACCTGCCCCAGACTCTGGGATAACCCCGGGAAACCGGAGCTAATACCGGATATGACACCAATCCGCATGGGTATGGTGTGGAAAGTTTTTCGGTCTGGGATGGACTCGCGGCCTATCAGCTTGTTGGTGAGGTAGTGGCTCACCAAGGCGACGACGGGTAGCCGGCCTGAGAGGGCGACCGGCCACACTGGGACTGAGACACGGCCCAGACTCCTACGGGAGGCAGCAGTGGGGAATATTGCACAATGGGCGGAAGCCTGATGCAGCGACGCCGCGTGAGGGATGACGGCCTTCGGGTTGTAAACCTCTTTCAGCAGGGAAGAAGCGCAAGTGACGGTACCTGCAGAAGAAGCACCGGCTAACTACGTGCCAGCAGCCGCGGTAATACGTAGGGTGCGAGCGTTGTCCGGAATTATTGGGCGTAAAGAGCTTGTAGGTGGTTTGTCGCGTCTGCTGTGAAAATCCGAGGCTCAACCTCGGACTTGCAGTGGGTACGGGCAGACTAGAGTGTGGTAGGGGAGACTGGAATTCCTGGTGTAGCGGTGGAATGCGCAGATATCAGGAGGAACACCGATGGCGAAGGCAGGTCTCTGGGCCATTACTGACACTGAGAAGCGAAAGCATGGGGAGCGAACAGGATTAGATACCCTGGTAGTCCATGCCGTAAACGTTGGGAACTAGGTGTGGGTCTCATTCCACGAGATCCGTGCCGCAGCTAACGCATTAAGTTCCCCGCCTGGGGAGTACGGCCGCAAGGCTAAAACTCAAAGGAATTGACGGGGGCCCGCACAAGCGGCGGAGCATGCGGATTAATTCGATGCAACGCGAAGAACCTTACCAAGGCTTGACATACACCGGAATCACTCAGAGATGGGTGCGTCTTCGGACTGGTGTACAGGTGGTGCATGGTTGTCGTCAGCTCGTGTCGTGAGATGTTGGGTTAAGTCCCGCAACGAGCGCAACCCTCGTTCTATGTTGCCAGCACGTCATGGTGGGGACTCATAGGAGACTGCCGGGGTCAACTCGGAGGAAGGTGGGGATGACGTCAAATCATCATGCCCCTTATGTCTTGGGCTTCACGCATGCTACAATGGCCGGTACAAAGGGCTGCGAAACCGCGAGGTGGAGCGAATCCCAAAAAACCGGTCTCAGTTCGGATTGGGGTCTGCAACTCGACCCCATGAAGTCGGAGTCGCTAGTAATCGCAGATCAGCAACGCTGCGGTGAATACGTTCCCGGGCCTTGTACACACCGCCCGTCAAGTCACGAAAGTCGGTAACACCCGAAGCCGGTGGCCCAACCCTTGTGGGGGGAGCCGTCGAAGGTGGGACTGGCGATTGGGACTAAGTCGTAACAAGGTAGCCGTACCGGAAGGTGCGGCTGGATCACCTCCTTTCTAAGGAGCAACTCGCCCAGGCCGTCATGGTCTGTGGCGCAGTGGCCTCGCCACCGACGAATGCTCGGTGGGGGGTGCTCAAGGGTGGAACATCGATTACTTGACACCGTCCTGGTGTCTCTCACTAGTACAAGCCGGCAGCTCCCTCGCGGGGGCCTGCGTCCCTTCGGGGAACGGCAGTGGAACGTGGGGGATGGCGGGTGCGGTGTCTGACACGTTGTTGGGTCCTGAAGGATCGGACGACACGCGCCGGCTCGAGCTGGCCTGGCCCTTTCGGGGTCTGGTTGGCTCGGGTGGTGTGTGTGGGCTGGTTTTTCTGGTTGTGGGCCCTGCCGAGATCGCGAGCTGTGCTTGTGGTGGGTGTGGGGTGCCGGTTGTATTTTGAGAACTTCACAGTGGACGCGAGCATCTTTGTAGTGTCAAGTTTTTAAGGGCACACGGTGGATGCCTTGGCACCAGGAACCGAAGAAGGACGTAGGAATCTGCGATAAGCCTCGGGTAGTCGATAACCAGACTGTGATCCGAGGATTTCCGAATGGGGAAACCCGGCTGGAGGCAAGTCCAGTCACCCGCACCTGAATATATAGGGTGTGTGGAGGGAACGTGGGGAAGTGAAACATCTCAGTACCCACAGGAAGAGAAAACAACATGTGATTCCGTGAGTAGTGGCGAGCGAAAGCGGATGAGGCTAAACCGGGCGTGTGTGATAGCTGTCAGGCGTTGCACGTTCGGGGTCGTGGGACCCGCCATCCAGTGCTGACATGCTGGTAGGGAGTAAGAAATCTGCGTCATAGTCGAAGAGCATTGAATGGCTCGGCATAGAGGGTGCGACCCCCGTAGACGAAATGGTGTGGACTCCCGGTGGATTTCCCAAGTAGCACGGGGCCCGAGAAATCCCGTGTGAATCTGGCAGGACCACCTGCTAAGCCTAAATATTCCCTGGTGACCGATAGCGGACAAGTACCGTGAGGGAAAGGTGAAAAGTACCCCGGGAGGGGAGTGAAATAGATCCTGAAACCGTGTGCCTACAATCCGTTGGAGCCTCCCGCCGTTGGGCGTGTGGGGTGACAGCGTGCCTTTTGAAGAATGAGCCTGCGAGTTAGTGCTCAGTGGCGAGGTTAACCCGTGTGGGGAAGCCGTAGCGAAAGCGAGTCCGAATAGGGCGTTTGAGTCGCTGGGTCTAGACCCGAAGCGGAGTGATCTACCCATGGCCAGGTTGAAGCGCAGGTAAGACTGCGTGGAGGACCGAACCCACTTAGGTTGAAAACTGAGGGGATGAGCTGTGGGTAGGGGTGAAAGGCCAATCAAACTCCGTGATAGCTGGTTCTCCCCGAAATGCATTTAGGTGCAGCGTCACGTGTTTCTTGCCGGAGGTAGAGCTACTGGATAGCTAATGGGCCTCACCAGGTTACTGACGTTAGCCAAACTCCGAATGCCGGTAAGTGAGAGCGTGGCAGTGAGACTGCGGGGGATAAGCTCCGTAGTCGAGAGGGAAACAGCCCAGATCACCAGCTAAGGTCCCTAAGCGTGTGCTAAGTGGGAAAGGATGTGGAGTTGCTGTGACAACCAGGAGGTTGGCTTAGAAGCAGCCACCCTTTAAAGAGTGCGTAATAGCTCACTGGTCAAGTGATTCCGCGCCGACAATGTAGCGGGGCTCAAGCACACCACCGAAGCTGTGGCATTGACATACTGCTCGGCACCGACACCTGCGGGTTCGGTGTCCAGGCGTGTTGATGGGTAGGGGAGCGTCGTGTGGCCAGGGAAGCGGCGGTGTGAACCAGCCGTGGAGGCCACACGAGTGAGAATGCAGGCATGAGTAGCGAATGACGGGCGAGAAACCCGTCCGCCGAATAACCAAGGGTTCCAGGGTCAAGCTAATCTGCCCTGGGTAAGTCGGGACCTAAGGCGAGGCCGACAGGCGTAGTCGATGGACATCCGGTTGATATTCCGGAACCGGCGAAGAACCGCCCATGATGAACCCAGTGATGCTAAGTGCCTGAAGCACGCCCACCGGACCTTCGGGTCCATCGGGTGTGTGGAGCGCACGACCCGATCTGGTAGTAGTCAAGCGATGGAGTGACGCAGGAAGGTAGCCTCCGCGTGGCGATGGTTGTCCACGTCCAAGGGTGTAGGGCGCGATCCAGGCAAATCCGGATCGCATGAAGCCTGAGACCTGATAGTGACCGCGAATGCGGGAAGAGGGTGATCCTATGCTGCCGAGAAAAACTTCTAGCGAGGTTCGAGCCGCCCGTACCCCAAACCGACTCAGGTGGTTAGGTAGAGAATACCAAGGCGATCGAGTGAATCGTGGTTAAGGAATTCGGCAAAATACCCCCGTAACTTCGGGAGAAGGGGGGCCCTGATCGTGACGCCACTAGCTGGCTGAGCGTGATCGGCCGCAGAGACCAGGGAGAAGCGACTGTTTACTAAAAACACAGGTCCGTGCCAAGTCGCAAGACGATGTATACGGACTGACGCCTGCCCGGTGCTGGAACGTTAAGGGGACCGGTTAGCCTCACGGCGAAGCTGAGAACTTAAGCGCCAGTAAACGGCGGTGGTAACTATAACCATCCTAAGGTAGCGAAATTCCTTGTCGGGTAAGTTCCGACCTGCACGAATGGCGTAACGACTTCTCCACTGTCTCAACCACGAACTCGGCGAAATTGCACTACGAGTAAAGATGCTCGTTACGCGCAGCAGGACGGAAAGACCCCGGGACCTTTACTACAGCTTGGTATTGGTGTTCGGTACGGCTTGTGTAGGATAGGTGGGAGACTGTGAAGCCGTCACGTCAGTGATGGTGGAGTCAACGTTGAAATACCACTCTGGTCGTTCTGGATATCTAACCTCGGTCCGTGATCCGGATCAGGGACAGTGCCTGGTGGGTAGTTTAACTGGGGCGGTTGCCTCCTAAAAGGTAACGGAGGCGCCCAAAGGTTCCCTCAGCCTGGTTGGTAATCAGGTTTCGAGTGTAAGTGCACAAGGGAGCTTGACTGTGAGACAGACATGTCGAGCAGGGACGAAAGTCGGGACTAGTGATCCGGCGGTGGCTTGTGGAAGCGCCGTCGCTCAACGGATAAAAGGTACCCCGGGGATAACAGGCTGATCTTGCCCAAGAGTCCATATCGACGGCATGGTTTGGCACCTCGATGTCGGCTCGTCGCATCCTGGGGCTGGAGTAGGTCCCAAGGGTTGGGCTGTTCGCCCATTAAAGCGGTACGCGAGCTGGGTTTAGAACGTCGTGAGACAGTTCGGTCCCTATCCGCTGTGCGCGTAGGAAACTTGAGAAAGGCTGTCCCTAGTACGAGAGGACCGGGATGGACGAACCTCTGGTGTGTCAGTTGTTCTGCCAAGAGCACCGCTGATTAGCTACGTTCGGAAGTGATAACCGCTGAAAGCATCTAAGCGGGAAGCACGTTTCAAGATGAGGTTTCCAGGCCCGCGAGGGCGAGAGGCTCCCAGCTAGACTACTGGGTTGATAGGCCGGATGTGGAAGCACAGCAATGTGTGGAGCTGACCGGTACTAATAAGCCGATAACTTGACTTACAAAGATGCTACGCGTCCACTGTGCGGTTCCCGAGATACAAACGGGACACCAACACCCACTGAATTGATATCTCCATAGAGTTTCGGCTGTCATAGCGAAGGGGAAACGCCCGGCTCCATTCCGAACCCGGAAGCTAAGCCCTTCAGCGCCGATGGTACTGCACTGGTGACGGTGTGGGAGAGTAGGACGCAGCCGGACACACATTGTCAGAGCGCCCCAGACGGAACTTCATTGATCCGACTGGGGCGCTCTTTCTTTTTGTGCTCGACGACACCAGAGGTGGCGCCGACCGCGGTCGGCGCGGAAGGATGAACAACATGAGTGACCAGGACGGCAACGACAGCCGAGGCGACCGACGCGACCGCGACGGCGGCCAGCGAGGTCCCGCACGTGGCAGCGGCGCCGGCCGGAGCTCGGGGGCTCCCCGGTCGGGCGCCCCCCGTTCAGCGGGACCGCGTCGAGATGACCGTGGGGGCTACCGGTCTGACGACCGCCGTTCCAGCGGCGGCAGTGATCGTGGGGGCTACCGGTCTGACGACCGTCGCTCCAGCGGCGGCAGTGATCGTGGGGGCTACCGCTCTGACGACCGTCGCTCCAGCGGCGGCAGCAGCGACCGTGGTGGCTACCGCCCCTCGAACAGCGGCGGCGGCGACCGTGGGGGCTACCGGTCTGACGACCGCCGTGCGGGCGGCGGCAGTGACCGTGGTGGCTACCGGCCCGACGACCGCCGTTCCGGCGGCGGCAGTGACCGTGGTGGCTACCGGCCCGACGACCGTCGCTCCAGCGGCGGCAGTGACCGTGGTGGCTACCGGTCCGATGACCGTCGCTCCGGCGGTGGCAGCAGCGACCGTGGTGGCTACCGCCCCTCGAACAGCAGCGGCGGCGACCGTGGTGGCTACCCTTCTGACGACCGTCGCTCCGGCGGCGGCAGCAGCGACCGTGGCGGCTACCGCCCTTCGAACAGCAGCGGCGGCGACCGTGGGGGCTACCGCTCTGACGACCGTCGCTCCGGCGGCGGCAGCAGCGACCGTGGCGGCTACCGCCCTTCGAACAGCAGCGGCGGCGACCGTGGGGGCTACCGCTCTTCGAACAGCAGCGGCGGCGACCGTGGGGGCTACCGCTCTGACGACCGTCGCTCCAGCGGCGGCAGCAGCGACCGTGGCGGCTACCGCCCCTCGAACAGCAGCGGCGGCGACCGCGGGGGCTACCGCCCTTCGAACAGCAGCGGCGGCGACCGTGGGGGCTACCGCTCTGACGACCGTCGCTCCAGCGGCGGCAGCAGCGACCGTGGCGGCTACCGGTCCGATGACCGTCGCTCCGGCGGTGGCAGCAGCGACCGTGGCGGCTACCGGTCCGATGACCGTCGCTCCGGTGGCGGTCGTGACGACAGAGGCCCGCGTCGCTTCGACGACCGGCCGCGCGGCGGGTCCGGCCGTCCTCAGGACGACGAGCGGCGCGGTGGTGCTCGTCTGACGCCGAAGTCGCCGAGGAAGCCGGAGCCTGCCATCCGCGAGGGTGTCACCGGCCAGGAGGTCGACCGAGGCGTCAAGAACCAGCTGCGCACGCTCTCCAAGGAGAACGCCGAGGGCGTCGCCCAGCACCTCGTCATGGTGGCCGAGCTGCTCGACGTCGAGCCCGAGGCCGCGCTCGCCCACGCCGAGACCGCGGTGCGCCGCGCCGGCCGTGTCCCGGCGGCCAGGGAGTCACTGGGTCTCGTCGCCTACCGCCTCGGCGACTGGGCTCGGGCGCTGGGGGAGTTCCGCACGGTCCGGCGTCTCTCCGGGTCGAGCCATCTGCTCCCGCTCATGGTCGACTGCGAGCGAGCCCTCGGTCGTCACGACAAGGCGCTCGAGCTCGCCCAGTCCGACGAGGCTGCCAACCTGGCGATCGACGACCGCGTCGAGCTGGCGATCGTGGTGTCCGGCATCCGCCGTGACCTCGGTCAGCTCGATGCCGCTGTCGCCGGCCTCAGCGACCTGGTCAAGCGGATCAACCCGAACCGTCCCTCGGCAGCGCGGCTCTTCTACGCCTACGCGGACGCCAAGCTCGCCGCCGGTGACCTCGAGGTCGCGCGTGACTGGTTCGCACGGGCCGCGGACGCCGACCACGAGCTGACCACCGACGCTGCGGAACGTCTCGAGGAGCTCGACGGAGTCGATGTCACCGACCTGCTCGGCGACGAGGACGAGGACGACGCCTTCGAGTCCTACGACAACGGCGAGGACGACGCCGACGAGGACGACGCCGACGAGGACGACGCCGACGAGGACGA
Organism: Terrabacter sp. LjRoot27; assembly: GCF_964254175.1. Lineage (NCBI taxonomy): Bacteria > Bacillati > Actinomycetota > Actinomycetes > Micrococcales > Intrasporangiaceae > Terrabacter > Terrabacter sp. LjRoot27. Next base: position 2,693,173 of record NZ_CAXUSS020000001.1, on the reverse strand, counting down.
CGCCGACGCCGACGCCGACGCCGACGAGGATGCCGACGAGCGCTGATCACCAAGCGGTGAACGCAGAACGGGCCCGACCGCCGCGGTCGGGCCCGTTCTGCGTTCCGGACCGACTGGCGTGCCTGCCCACCGCTCGTCGTAGGGTCTGGCGCAGGAGGTCGCATGGACACGGAGACAGCCACGGAGGCGCCGGCGCAGCCGCTCATCGCGGGCTACGACGCAGTGGTGTGCGACCTCGACGGCGTCGTGTACCGAGGTGCGGACGCCGTTCCCGGGTCGCCGGAAGCGCTGCAGGACTTGGTGGCTCGCGGGATCCGCGTGGTCTACGCGACGAACAACGCCTCCCGGGTCCCGACCGAGGTGGCCGCCCAGATCGCCGGCCTCGGCGCTCCAGCGACGGCATCCGACATCGTGTCGAGTGCGCAGGCAGGCGCTGCCCGCCTCGCCGACGACCTCCCGTCGGGCGCTGCCGTCCTCGCGCTGGGGGGAGAGGGTGTCGTCGAGGCGCTGCGTGATGCCGGCCTCACGCCCGTCGTCGTCGGCGACGACGAGGGACCCGGCCCGGACGAGGTCGATGCCGTGCTGCAGGGTTTCGGCAAGGACCTGCGCGTGCGCGACTTCGAGAGGGCGACGCGACTCCTGACGACCGGCCTGCCGTGGGTCGCGACGAACGACGACGCCACCCTGCCGCTGCCGTGGGGCCAGTCCCCGGGGAACGGTGCCTACGTCGACCTGCTTGCCGCCGCACTCGGGCGTCGCCCACACGTCGTCGGCAAGCCGCACCCGCCGCTCTACGGCCTCGCTCTCGAGCGTCTCGGCACCACCGCCGCCAGGACGCTGGCGGTCGGCGACCGGATCGGCACCGACATCGTCGGCGCCGAGGCGACCGGTCTCGACTCGGCGTGGGTCCTCACCGGCGTCGACCGACCCTCCGACCTCGTCGTGAGCGAGTCGTCACCGACCTACGTCATCGCCTCCTTGGCCGAGCTGCTCATGCCGTATGCCGCCCCGGTGGCCGACGCCGGAGGCTGGCGGTGCGGTGCGGCGCGGGTGACCCGCAACGGCGACGACCTCGTCATCGAGCGGCGGGGTGCGGGCGGCATTCAGCTCGTGCGGGCCGGCCTGGCGGCGTTGCTGGACGCGCGCGGCGAGGGAGTGCCGCGCGAGCAGCTGCGCCGCGAGGCAGCGACGCTCGACCGCCTGGTCGACGACTCGGCGACCCCGACCCGGTAGCGTGACCGCAGCGAACCAACCACTCGGCACGGAGGCAGCACATGTTCGGCGACAGTGACGCTCGGCGCGACGACCTCGGGTCCGGCGAACCGCTCGAGGTCGCCGAGGATCTCGACCCGATGGACTCGGACACCGACGCGGGCGACGAGACCACCGACGAGTGGGACGACTCCGACGACCAGTCCGACGACGCGAGCGATGCGGACGTGTCCGGAGACGACCTCGAGGACCTCACCGACGAGGACGACGAGGACGACGAGGACGACCCGTCCGACGACGCCCGCGACGCCGACACCGCGACGGCCGAGGTGCCCTATGCCCCGCTCGACGCGACGCCCGACGTGCCCACCCCGCCCCTGACGGGTGACCAGGCGGTAGACGAGGCGATGATGCGCCTGGCCGAGTCGCAGGCCGGGTCGTTCGCCGAACGCATCGAGTCGGGCGAGCACGCCCACCGCAGCCTGCAGAGCCGCCTCGGCGGTCTGGGTGGCGCGTGACGCGTCGTCTCGACGTCGAGCTCGTCGCCCGTGGCCTGGCCCGGTCGCGCACCCAGGCCCGTGAGCTCGTCACCGCCGGTGTGGTGCTCGTCGACGGCCGGCAGGCCAGCAAGCCAGCCCTGCCCGTCGACGACTCGTCGACCGTCGAGCTGACCCGCGAGCCCGACCGCTGGGTGGGGCGCGCGGCCGTCAAGCTGCTCCACGCCCTCGACACGTGGCCGGTCGCCGTCGAGGGCCGGCGGTGCCTCGACGTCGGGGCGAGCACCGGCGGCTTCACCCAGGTGCTCCTCGAGCGCGGCGCCGCTCACGTGACCGCGCTCGACGTCGGCCACGACCAGCTCGTCGCGTCGATCGGTGCCGACCCGCGGGTGCGCGACCTGCCCGGAACCAACATCCGCGACGTCGACGCCGAGATGCTCGGAGGCCCTTTCGACCTCGTCGTGTCCGACCTCAGCTTCATCTCACTCGCCATCGCCCTGCCCGCCATGCGACCCCTCGTCACCGACGAGGGCGACGTCGTCGTCCTCGTGAAGCCACAGTTCGAGGTGGGGCGCGAGCGGCTCAGCCGCACGGGCGTGGTCACCTCGCCGCACGAGCGCCGCCGAGTGCTGCGGGACGTGGTCCAGGTCGCGACCGACCTGCACCTGCACCTGCACGGCGCGACGGCCAGCCCGATCGCGGGCGGTGACGGCAACCGCGAGTTCCTCCTCTGGCTCGCGCCGAGACCGGTCCCGGGCGCCTCCGTGACGGCGGTGGATGACATGCTGGAGGCCGTCGACCTGGAAGGAGCCCCGTGACGCGCCGCATCCTGCTCGTGGCCCACCCGAGGCGCCCCGAGGCGCTGACGGTCGCCAAGGGCGTCGTGCAACGCCTCACGCACCTCGGCATCGACGTGTCGCTCCAGGCCGACGAGGCCGAGGCCCTCGACCTCAAGGACAGCTCGCGCGTGCACGTCGCGTCGGCCGAGGAGCAGGTCGCGGAGGGGTGCGACCTCGTCGTGGTGCTCGGCGGCGACGGCACCATCCTGCGCGGCGCCGAGTTCGCGCGCAGCGTCGACGTGCCGCTGCTCGGCGTCAACCTCGGCCACGTCGGTTTCCTCGCCGAGGCCGAGCGCGACGACCTCGACGCCACGGTCGAGCACATCGCGAGCAACGACTACGCCGTCGAGGAGCGCATGACGCTCCACGTCGACGCCAAGCTGCACGGCGACCTCATCGCGAGCAGCTGGGCCCTCAACGAGGTCAGCGTCGAGAAGGCGGCCCGCGAGCGCATGCTCGAGGTCACCGTCGAGGTCGACGGTCGACCGTTGTCGAGCTGGGGCTGCGACGGCGTCATCGTCTCCACGCCGACGGGCTCGACGGCATACGCCTTCTCGGCCGGTGGGCCGGTCGTGTGGCCACAGGTCGAGGCCATGCTCCTCGTCCCCAGCGCGGCCCACGCCCTCTTCGCCCGGCCGCTCGTGCTCGGTCCCGACACCCACCTGGCCGTCGAGATCAAGGCGGCCACCGAGGGAGCGGGGGTCATGTGGTGCGACGGCCGGCGCCACGTCGACCTCCCGCCGGGTGCCCGCATCGAGGTACGCCGCGGGCTGCGTCCGCTGCGCCTCGCCCGGCTGACGAGCGCACCGTTCACCGACCGCCTCGTCGCGAAGTTCAACCTCTCGGTCGCCGGGTGGCGCGGCAACGGCGACACCGCCCCGCCCGTGGACGACGTCGACGGCGGTGAGGGTGCCCGGCCCTAAGGTGGACCCGTGTTCAGCCAGATGAGGATCCGGGGTGTCGGTGTCATCGACGACGCCGTCCTCGACCTGAGCCCCGGGCTCAACGTGCTCACCGGTGAGACCGGCGCCGGCAAGACCATGGTCGTGTCGGGTCTCGGACTGCTGCTCGGTGAGCGAGCAGACTCCGGCCTCGTGCGCACCGGATCCGCCTCGGCTCTCGTCGAGGGAGTCGTGCAGCTGCCCCTGGACCACCCGGCCCTCGTCCGGGCCGACGAGGCGGGCGCCGACCACGAGGACGGCGAGCTCGTCATCGCCCGCACCATCGCCGCGGCCGGCAGGTCGCGCGCGCACGTCGGTGGTCGCACGGCGCCCGTCTCCGTGCTCGCCGAGCTCGGCCAGATGCTCGTCGCCGTGCACGGGCAGGCCGACCAGTGGCGGCTCAAGCAGGGTGACGCCCACCGGGTGGTGCTCGACGACTTCGGGGGGCCCGACCTCACGGCGCTCCGCGACCGCGTCGGCGAGCTCTACGACCGCTGGCGCGAGTCGGCTCGAGAGCACGAGCGACTCGTCTCGGAGGCGCGCGAGCGTGCCCGTGAGATCGACTCGCTCACCGCCTCGCTCGAGGAGATCGAGGCCGTCGACCCCCAGCCGGGCGAGGACGCGGCCCTGCGTGCCGAGGACGAGCGCCTCGCGCACGCCGACACCCTCCGCCTGGCCGCAGCCCAGGCACTCGCCGACCTCAGCGGCGACGAGTATGCCGCCGAGCCGGCTCCCAACGTCCGTGACCTCATCGGCTCGGCGCGCGGTGCGCTCGGTCCGGCCACGGCGCACGACCAGGCCCTCGCGGGCCTCGACGAGCGTCTGCACGAGGTGAGCACGCTCGTCACCGACCTGTCCGCCGACCTCACGGCATACCTCGAGGACGTCGACCTCGACCCGGAGCGGCTCGGCTACGTCCAGGAGCGTCGGGCGGCGCTCGGGGTCCTCACCCGCAAGTACGGCGAGACCGTCGACGAGGTCCTCGAGTGGTCGGGTCGAGGGGCTGCTCGACTCGACGAGCTCGTGACCGCCGACGACCGCGTCGAGCGGCTGGGCGCCGAGGTGGCCGAGCTCGAGGCCGCCGTCGTCGCGGCCGCCGTCTCGCTGTCCGAGGCCCGTCGCGCCGCGGGGGACGACTTCGGCACCCGCGTCTCCGACGAGCTCTCGCACCTGGCCATGGGCAAGGCGGTCGTCCACGTGGAGCTGCGCCGCCGCACCGACCCCGAGGGCGTGGCGCTGCCCGACGGCGACCGCGTGCGGCTGGCCCGACACGGCATCGACGACGTCGAGATCCTGCTCGCGGCCAACCCGGGAGCGACGCCGCGCAGCGTCGCCCGCGCCGCCTCGGGCGGTGAGCTCTCCCGCGTCATGCTCGCGCTCGAGGTCGTCGGCTCGCGCAGCGCGTCGGGCGAGGCCGCGAGCGGACCGCCCACGTTCGTCTTCGACGAGGTCGACGCCGGGGTCGGCGGTCGGGCGGCTCTCGACGTGGGTGCGCGACTGGCCGCTCTCGCCGAGCACGCCCAGGTCATCGTCGTCACCCACCTCGCCCAGGTCGCGGCCTTCGCCGACCGCCACCTCGTCGTGCACAAGGCCGACGACGGCCGCATCACCTCGAGCAGCGTCACCGTCGTCGACGGTGACGCGAGGCTGCGGGAGCTGTCCCGGATGATGGGCGGCGACCCCGACTCCGAGGCCGGGCTGGCCCACGCCGGTGACCTGCTCGAGCAGACCAGCGGCGCCCGGGTCGGCACGCGTCCTACCGCCCGCAGCGGCGCCCGCGCCTGATCCCGGGACACGCCTCCGAGCATCGGTCGGACCGCCGTTCCGAGTGGCGTCCCGAGCGCCGCGCCACGGCCCGGACCGATGGGGTCGCCGATCCTCCGACGTGGCACGATTGAGGCCATCATGGCCCTCTCCATCCGACGTCGCTCGCACGCCCGGGACACCGGTCCCGGCGTGGTCGGCCCCGCGCGTGTCGACCGGCGCACCAAGGCGCTGACGAAGCGGCTGCAGCCGGGCGACATCGCCGTCATCGACCATGCGGACCTCGACAAGGTGAGTGCGGACGCCCTCGTCACCGTCCGCCCCGCCGCGGTGGTCAATGCCAGCGCCTCGATCAGCGGTCGCTACCCGAACCTCGGTCCGCAGATCCTCGTCGAGGCCGGCATCCCCGTGCTCGACGCCGCCGGGCCCGAGGTCATGGCTCTCACCGAGGGCCAGACCGTGCGCCTCGACGGCGGCGACCTGTGGGCGGGCGAGACCCGGGTCGCGACGGGCACGCTGCTCGACGCCGAGGCCGTCCAGGCCCAGATGCACGAGGCTCGGGCCGGGCTCGCCGTGCAGATCGAGGCCTTCGCGACGAACACGATGGAGTACATCCGCAAGGAGCGCGACCTGCTCCTCGACGGCATCGGCGTGCCACCCATCACCACCCAGCTCGACGGCCGGCACTGCCTCATCGTCGTGCGCGGCTACCACTACCGCGAGGACCTCGAGACCCTCCGGCCCTACATCCGCGAGTACCGTCCGATCCTCATCGGGGTCGACGGCGGCGCCGACGCCATCCTCGAGTCCGGTCACCAGCCCGACCTCATCGTCGGCGACATGGACTCCGTCTCGGACAAGGCGCTGCGCTGCGGCGCCGAGATCGTCGTGCACGCCTACCGTGACGGGCGCGCCCCGGGCCTCGCGCGGGTCGAGGCCCTCGGGATCACTCCCGTCGTCTTCCCCGCGGCGGGCACGAGCGAGGACGTCGCGATGCTCCTGGCCGACGACTCCGGTGCCGAGCTCATCGTCGCCGTCGGGACCCACGTCACGCTCGTCGAGTTCCTCGACAAGGGGCGCGACGGCCAGGCGTCGACCTTCCTCACCCGCCTGCGCGTCGGCAGCAAGCTCGTCGACGCCAAGGGCGTCAGCCAGCTCTACCGCGCCCGCATCCCGGGCCGGCTGCTCGTGACGATGCTGCTCGCCGGGGTCCTCGCCTTCTTCGCAGCCCTCGCGTCGACACCGGCCGGTCAGGCGTGGCTGCAGGTCCTCGCCGCCCGCTGGGACGACCTCTGGACCGCCATCGTTGGGATCTTCACGTGATCGACTTCCGCTACCACCTCGTCTCGATCATCTCGGTCTTCCTCGCGCTCGCGGTGGGCATCGTCCTCGGGGCGGGGCCCCTGCAGGCCAACCTCGGCGACCAGCTGAGCGACCAGGTCGCCGCCCTGCGCACCGAGAAGCAGACCCTCAACGACAAGCTGGCCACGAGCGAGAAGCTCGTGGACGCGTCCGACGAGTACGCGACCGCCGTGCAGCAGCGGGTGGTCAAGGGTCGGCTGTCCGGTCACCGCACGGTCGTCGTCGTGCTGCCGTCCGCCGACGGCACGATGGTCACGAACCTCGAGGGTGTCGTCACGCAGAGCGGCGCGGTCCTCACCGGGACGGTCACGCTCAGCCCCGACTGGTTCGACCCCACCCAGGCCGCCGACCGCGCGCAGGCCGCCAAGGAGGCCGCGTCGGCATACGGCGTCGAGTCGACCGCGACGGGCGACGACCTGCTCGTGCAGGTGCTCACCGACCTCACGGTCTCGACGAGCGACACCGGCACCTCGGCACAGCGCACCGCCGCCCTCAAGGTGCTCGTCGACGCGGACCTCGTCGACAGCTCGGTGGCCGATCTCGCGCCCGCCGACCTCGCCGTCGTCGTGTCCGGCGACTACGCCGGCACCGAGTCCGTCGTGAACGCGCGCTCCGACGCCGTCCGCGCCCTGGTCACGTCTTTCGCGGGCTCGACCCGGGCGACCGTCGTCGCCGGCGGCGAGACGGCCGCGGCCGCGGGCCAGCCCGTGACGTCGAACGCCGTTCAGGCCGTCCGCGAGGAGTCCGAGACGGCCGGGATCGCCTCCACGGTCGACCACGCCCGGGCGGGTGACGGTCCGGCGACCGTGGTCCTCGCGATCGAGGGTGTCCTCGACGAGCGCGTCGGACACTACGGCGTCGCCGCAGGAGCCACGGCCACCGTCCCGCGGGTGCTTCCGTGACGCCAAGCCAGCGCGGGGGCTCGTCCGCCGTCGCGTCGCTGGCTGCCCTCCTCGGTTCGGCGGCGGCGTCCTGGGCCCTCCTGCGCCTCGGCCGGAGGGGGGCACCTTCCCTCCGCGAGCCCTGGGAGCGCATCAACCACGCCGGCCACCCGGTCACCCTGCTCGAGGGTCCCGCCTGGGTCGGCGGTGCCGTCGCCGGGGCCGTCGCCGGAGCCGCCGCGTCACGTCTGGCCGGCGGACCCGTCGGACCCGGCGGACCCGGCGGACCCGTCCGGGGGTCGGCGCGCTCTGCGGTCGTGGTCGCGGTGGCCGCGGGCGCTCTAGGGGCGCTCGACGACCTCGCGGGCGGGACATCGGACAAGGGCCTCAAGGGCCACCTCGGCGCCCTGGCGCGGGGCGAGGTCACGACCGGCACGGTCAAGATCGTCGGTCTCGGCGCCGCCGGTCTCATCGGTGCGGCGCTCTCCGACGCGACCCGTCCCTCCCATCCGGGGGTGCTGGCCACGCTCGTCGGCGGTGCCGTCGTCGCGGGGGCCGCCAACGCGGTCAACCTCTTCGACCTGCGTCCCGGACGGGCGCTCAAGGTCACCGTCGCCGCCGGCCTCCCGCTCGTGGGCGGGCTGCCGGCCGCGGCCGCCGTCGGCTCCTCGCTCGGCGTCGTCCGCGACGACCTCCGGGCCACCGCCATGCTCGGCGACACCGGCGCCAACGCCGCGGGGGCGATCGTCGGTCTCGCGATCGTCGAGCGCACCGGGCTCGCCGGCCGGGCCGTCGCGCTCGCCGGCCTCGCGGCCCTGACGATCGCCTCGGAGCGCATCAGCTTCACCCGCGTCATCGAGGCCCACCCCGTCCTGCGCCGTCTCGACGAGTGGGGCCGGGACCTCCGATGACCGACCGGACCCCGGGGACCGGGCCCGTCTCCCGCCGCGGGATGTTCGCCGCCGCGGGCACCATCGCGGTGATCACGCTCGTCGCCCGGGTCGTCGGCTTCGGACGGTGGTTCGTCTTCTCGCACTCGGTCGGCGCCACCTGCGTCGGCAGCGTCTACCAGTCGGTCAACGCGGTGCCCAACGTGCTCTTCGAGATCGCGGCCGGGGGAGTGCTCGCGGCCGTCGCCGTGCCTCTCGTCGCTGGCGCCCTGGCTCGGGGCGACCGGGTCGAGGCCGACCACACGGCCTCCGCCCTGCTCACGTGGGTGGTCGTCGTCCTCGTGCCGCTGGGCCTGCTCGTCGCCCTCGCCGCCGAGCCGATCGCGCGGGGTCTGCTCGGAGCGGGAGACGCCTGTCCCGGCGCGGTGGGTCTCGGCGCCGACCTCCTGAGGGTGTTCGCGATCCAGATCCCGCTCTACGGCATCGGCATCGTGCTCGGTGGGGTGCTCCAGTCGCACCACCGCTTCGTCGCGGCGGCCCTGGCACCGCTCCTGTCCAGCCTCGTCGTCATCGCGACGTACGTCGCCTACGCCGCCGTCGCCACCGACCCCGCCGCTCCGATCGCGGAGGTCCCGACGTCCGCGACGACGGTGCTCGCCGTGGGCACGACCCTCGGAGTCGTCGCGCTGTCCCTGCCGCTCTTCGTGCCGGTGCGTCGCGCCGGGGTCCACCTCACCGTGACGACGCGCTTCCCGCACGGCGTGGCCGCCCGCGTCCGGCGGCTCGCGGTGGCGGGGCTGCTCGCCGTGGCCGGTCAGCAGCTCGCGACCCTCGTCTTCATCCGCCTCGCCAACGACCGCGGCGGGCCCGGGACGCTCAACGTCTACACCTATGTCCAAGCCGTCTCCCTGCTCCCGTATGCCGTCCTCGCCGTCCCGCTCGCCACCGCGGCGTTCCCGACGCTGGCGGGCAGTGCGGAGGCCGGCCGCCGGGGCCCGGAGCGCGATCCCGTGGGGTCCGAGCCGGGGCCCGCTGCCGCGGACGTGCTGCGGCGCACGTGGCTCGCCACCCTGCTGGCCGGACTGCTGGCCGGGGGCCTGCTCGTGGCCGTCGCCCGCCCGGTCGGCGCCTTCTTCGCCCTGCTCGACGCGGGGCGCGCGGACGGCGACGGAGCCGACGCGCTGTCCGCCATCCCCGACGCTCTCGTGCTCGTGGCGCCGGGCATCGTGGGGCTCTGCGTGATCGGCCTGCTGACCCGGGCGTCGTACGTGCGCGGCCGTGCCCGGGTCGCCGGCGCCGTGGTCGCCGTCGCGTGGCTCGCGACGACCGTCGTCCCGCTCTTGGCCCTCGACGGCGCGCCCGGACCCGCGGCGACCGTGCGCACCCTTGCCCTCGGCACCAGCGTCGGGCTCGTGGCCGGGGCGCTCGCCCTCGCGGTCCTCGTCGCGCGGAGCTGGGGCGCGGCGGCGCTGGCCGTCCCCGCCCGGCCCGTCCTCGCCGGGCTGGCCGGCGCCGCGTCGGCAGCCGTCCTCGGCTGGTGGCTCGGCGGCCTCTGGACCGCGGACGGACTGCTCGTCGCCGCAGCGCAGGGCCTCGCCGTGGCGCTCGCGGCCGCGGTGACGCTCGTCGTCGTCGTCCTCCTCCTCGACCGCTCGGTCCTCACCCGCCTGCGCCGGCCCTCGTCGACCACGACCACGTCGACCACGCCCGCCACGACCTCACCGACCTCACCGACCTCACCGACCTCACCGACCTCGCCGGGTCGGGGTCCGGCCGACGACGCCGCGTCCACGTCTGCCCCGACCGGAGGGTCCGACCCCCGCGCGGCCGGGCCCTCGGAGACGTCATGAGGGTGCTCATGGTCCTCGGCCGCGCCGCAGGCGGTGTCGGCGCGCACGTCGACACCCTCGTGTCGGGGCTGCGCGAGCACGGTCACGACGTGCAGGTCGTGACGGCGGACTCGACGGCGCGGACGTTCGGCTGGGCCGACGCCCATCGCCTCTGGCCGGTCCACGGGGGGCTGCGCGCTCCTCGCGGCCTCATCGACTGGCACCGCATCATGCGCCTCGCGGGCACGGTCGACGTCGTCCACGCGCACGGACACCAGGGTGCGGTCGTCGCCGCCGTGGCCGTCGCCCGGGCGCGGCCCCGGCCGCGGCTCGTGGTCTCGCTCCACAACGACCTCCCACCGGTCTCCCGCTCGGCGGCCGCACGCGCAGGGGGGTCCGCCGCCCGGCGACTGCTCGCGTGGTCCCTGCGGCGCGCCGACCTCGTGACGGGTGCGAGCGCCGACCTCGTCTCGCTCGCCGACGCGCTCGGGGCCCGGCGGACCGAGCTGGCCCTCGTGCCGTCCTCCGCCGTCGCCGCCCTGCTCCACCGTCACGCTCTCGAACCGGCTGAGCGGGCCGAGCTCCTCGCCGGGGCGGGCGTGCCGACCGACCGTCCGCTCGTGCTCACGGTGTCGCGCCTCGCGCCCCAGAAGGACCTTCCGACGCTCGTCGAGGCCGCCCGGCTCTCCCGCACCGTCGCGACGTGGGTCGTGATCGGAAGCGGGGACGAGCGGCTCCGCGCGCGGCTCGAGGAGGAGGCGGACGGCATACGACAGGGGGAGGGCGCGGGGGCGGAGGTCCGTTTCGTGGGGGCGCGCACCGATGTGTCGGAATGGCTCCGAGCGGCCGACGTGTTCGTCCTCACGAGCCGTTGGGAGGCCCGGGCGCTCGTCGTGCAGGAGGCCATGGCCGCCGGCGTGCCGGTCGTGGTGACCCGCACCGGCGGTCTGCCCGACCTCGTCGGTGACACGGGATCCCTTGTCCCCGTGGGGGACCCGGCCGCAGTTGCAGCCGAGGTCGACCGCCTGCTCACCGACGCCGACGCCCGGCTCAGGGAGGGCGCCGCGGGACGTGCCCGGGCGGCCGGGTGGCCCACTCCCGACGACGAGACGCGCCGGTGGGTGGAACGCTACGTCACGGACCCCCGCTGAGTGACGTAGACTCAAAGCCCGTGGTGGATACGACGAAGCACATCTTTGTGACCGGGGGCGTCGCCTCCTCGCTCGGCAAGGGGCTCACCGCCTCGAGCCTCGGACGACTTCTCAGATCGCGGGGCCTGCGGGTCACGATGCAGAAGCTCGACCCCTACATCAACGTCGATCCCGGGACGATGAACCCGTTCCAGCACGGCGAGGTCTTCGTGACCGACGACGGGGCCGAGACCGACCTCGACATCGGCCACTACGAGCGCTTCCTCGACGTCAACCTCGTCGGCAGCGCCAACGTGACGACGGGGCAGGTCTACAACAACGTCATCGCCAAGGAGCGCCGCGGCGAGTACCTCGGTGACACCGTCCAGGTCATCCCGCACATCACCAACGAGATCGTCGCCCGGATGCGCGCGCTCGCCACGGGAGGTCCGGACGCCCCGGACGTCATCATCACCGAGATCGGCGGCACGGTCGGCGACATCGAGTCGCTGCCCTTCCTCGAGGCTGCGCGCCAGGTGCGCCACCTCATCGGTCGCGACAACAGCTTCTTCCTGCACGTCTCGCTCGTGCCCTACCTCGCGCCGAGCGGCGAGCTGAAGACGAAACCGACCCAGCACTCCGTCGCCGCGCTGCGCCAGGTCGGCATCCAGCCCGACGGCCTGGTGCTGCGCGCCGACCGCGAGATCCCCGACCCCATCAAGCGCAAGATCTCGCTCATGTGCGACGTCGACGTCACCGCCGTCGCGGCGGCGGTCGACGCCCCGAGCATCTATGACATCCCCAAGGTGCTGCACCGCGAAGGTCTCGACGCCTACGTCATCCGCCGGCTCGGGCTCAACTTCCGCGACGTCGACTGGACCGAGTGGGACGAGCTGCTCGAGCGGGTCCACGACCCGGAGCACGACATCGAGATCGCCCTCGTCGGCAAGTACATCGACCTGCCCGACGCCTACCTCTCGGTCACCGAGGCGCTGCGCGCCGGCGGCTTCCACCACGACGCGAAGGTCAACATCCGCTGGGTGGCCAGCGACGAGTGCCAGACCCCGGCGGGCGCCCAGAAGGCGCTCGGCGGCGTCGACGCCGTCCTCGTGCCCGGCGGTTTCGGGGTGCGCGGCATCGAGGGCAAGCTCGGCGCGCTGACGTGGGCCCGCGAGAAGCAGGTGCCGACCCTCGGCATCTGCCTCGGCCTGCAGTGCATGGTCATCGAGTACGCCCGGAGCGTCCTCGGCAACCAGGACGCGAGCTCCACGGAGTTCGACCCCGAGACGCAGCACCCCGTCATCGCCACGATGGAGGAGCAGAAGGCGTTCGTCGAGGGCGCCGGCGACCTCGGTGGCACGATGCGCCTCGGCCTCTACCCGGCCGCTCTCAAGGAGGGCAGTGTCATCCGCGAGGCCTACGGCGAGGCCGAGGTCAAGGAGCGCCACCGCCACCGCTACGAGGTCAACAACTCCTACCGGGCCGACCTCGAGACGGCGGGTCTCGTCTTCTCCGGCACCTCGCCCGACGGCAGCCTCGTCGAGTTCGTCGAGCTGCCGCGCGAGGTCCACCCGTACTACGTGTCGACCCAGGCCCACCCGGAGTTCCTGTCGCGCCCCAACCGCGCGCACCCGCTCTTCGCGGGTCTCGTCGGGGCCGCCCTGGAACGCCAGCGCAGCGAACGTCTCGTCGAGGTCGAGCGCCACCGTGCCGCCGTCGACGCCGGCCAGGTCGAGCGGGACGCGAGCGCGCGGGCCGCGCACGACGAGCTCGCCTCGGTGTCCGCGTCGGGTGCCGGCCCGGACGCCGACTGAGCCGCGGGTGAGCCTGGACGCGCCGCGAGGCACTGGAGCCGACCTCGTCGAGGACTGGACCGCCGAGCCGGTGGTCGAGTCGTCGACGCCCTTCGAGGGGATCATCTTCGACGTCGTGCGCGAGCGCGTCGACCTCGGCGCCGGGGGTGTCGTGACGCGTGACTTCGTCACGCACCCCGGCGCCGTCGCCGTGCTCGCCCTGCGCGAGCTCGACGGGAGCCCGCACGTGCTGCTCATCCGGCAGTACCGCCACGCGAGCGGCGGCCACGTGTGGGAGCTGCCCGCGGGCCTGCTCGACGTCGACGGTGAGCCGCCGTGGGAGGCTGCCGCGCGCGAGCTCGTCGAGGAGGTCGACCTGACCGCCGACGAGTGGCACGTGCTCGCCGACGACGTCACGTCGCCGGGGGCCTTCCCCGAGACGGTGCGGATCTTCCTCGCTCGTGGCCTCCACGAGGTCGCCGCCGCCGACGCCCACCAGCGCACCGCCGAGGAGCTGGGGATCCGGCCGCTCTGGGTGTCCCTCGACGACGCCGTCGACGCGGCGCTCGACGGACGCATCAGCAACTCGGCCACGCTCGTCGGCCTGCTGTCCGCGGGGCTGTCCCGCGGGCGTGGCTGGTCGACCCTGCGGCCGCACGACGCGCCGTGGCCCGCCCGCGAGGCGCAGCGCGCCCAGCGGTCGTGAGCGGGCCCTTCGGCCCCGGGGTCTCCGGAACGTGTCCGTGCGGAGGAGGCACCGAGGGGCTCGCGTATGCCGTGTGCTGCGGTCCGCTCCACGCGGGCGACCGTCCGGCCGGGACCGCGGACGAGCTGATGCGCTCGCGCTACACGGCCTTCGTCGTGGGGGACGAGGCGTACCTCCTGCGCACCTGGCACCCGCGGACGCGGCCCGAGCGGGTGGGGCTCGACCCCCAGACCCGCTGGACGGGCCTGACGGTGCTGCGCACCGAGCGCGGCGGGCCCGATGACGTCGACGGCGTCGTCGAGTTCGTGGCCCGGTGGGCCGAGCCGTCAGCGGGGACCGTGGGTCGGGGCGAGCTGCACGAGGTGAGCCGCTTCGGCCGTTGGGGTGGCCGCTGGCTCTACGTCGACGGCGAGCACGGGTGACCCGTCCGCGGGGACGGTCGGCGCAGGAGCCGTCACGTCACCGCGTCGGCGGATGACGGCGACGGCGACGCCCGCCAGCAGCACCAGCCCGCCGGTCAGCTCGAGGGCGTTGGGCCGCTCGTCGAAGGCGACGGCCGCGGCGGCCATGCCGAAGACCGGGACGAGCATCGCGAACGGCGTCACCTTCGCGACGGGGTGGCGGCTGAGCAGGGTGTTCCAGATGCCGTAGCCGACGAGTGACGAGAGGTAGGCCGTGAACGCGGTCGAGGCCACGGCCTGCCACTGGAGATGGCCCAGAGCGGCCCCGATGGCATCGGGTCCCTCGAAGACGAACGACAGGGCGAGAGCCGGCAGCGGCACGACGAGGCCGGACCAGACGGTGACCCCGAGGCCGGCTCCCGGACCCGTGAGGGCTCCGGCTCGGCGTGTCAGCACGTTGCCGACGGCCCACGACACGGCGGCAAGGACGAGCACGACGAGGGGGAGCAGCGGCGCCGACAACCCGCGCCCGACCGCGATCGTCAGCAGTCCCGCCCCGCCCAGGGCGACGCCGAGGCGCTGCGCCGTCGAAGGACGCTCGCGCAGCCAGACCGCGGCGATGACCACGGTGAGGAGCACCTGCGCCTGGAGCACGAGCGAGGCGAGCCCGGGCGGCATGCCGAGGTGCAGGGCGAGGTACATGAGGGCGAACTGTCCGAGGCTCGTGAAGAGCCCGATGAGCGCGAGGTCGCGCCAGGGGAGGCCCGGGCGCCGGACGAGGAAGACCGCGGGGACGCAGACGACGACGAAGCGCACCGCGAGGAAGAGCAGCGGCGGCACCGAGTCGATGCCGGTGCGGATGGCGACGAAGTTCGTGCCCCAGATGAGGGCGACGAGGACGGCGAGGGCGGTGTCACGGCGGCGCATGTCCTCATCGTCGCGGCCCGGAACTGTTCACGTCCATCAAACTGTTCTGGCGTCGAATGTGTAGCATCACTGCATGATCGATCCGGTCGCGCTGCGCTCGCTCGTCGCCGTCGAGGCCCACGGCTCCGTCGGCGCGGCCGCGGCCGCGCTCGACTACACCCCGAGCGCGGTGTCCCAGCAGATCAAGCGCCTCGAGACCCAGACGGGGGTGCAGCTGCTCGAGCGGCAGGGGCGCGGCGTCCTGCTGACCGAGGCCGGTCGCACGCTCTCCGGGGCCGCGCGGGGCCTGCTGGCCGACATGGAGCGACTCGAGGCCGGCCTCCACGGCGCCAGTGGTGAGACCGTGGGCACGGTGCGCCTCGCGACGTTCGCCACGGCCTACCGGGGTGTCGTCGTCGGCGCCATCGGTCGCCTGCGGGAGGCCGCGCCAGAGGTGGTGCTGCGGCCCGACGAGATCGACCCCTGGGACGCCGTCGATGCCGTCGCGGCCGGCACCCACGACCTCGCCCTCGTGCACAACTGGGAGCCGCTGCCGCTCGCCATCCCCGACCACCTCGACGTGCGCCACCTCGGCCGGGACCGCGCCGACGTCCTCGTCCACGAGGACCACCCCCTCGCCACGCGACGGAGCATCGGCGTGAGGGACGTGCTCGACGAGCACTGGGCCAGCGTCGCGCCCGGCTCCATCTGCCACCAGTGGCTCCAGAAGATGTATGCCGACGTCGGCCGGGCTCCCCGGATCGCCCATGTCGCGCTCGAGTTCGCCACGCACGTCGCCCTCGTCGCGGCGGGGGAGGCCATCGCCCTCGTGCCCCGCCTCGGCCGGGGACCGCTGCCCGCGGGTGTCGTCGCCGTCCCCATCGTCGACCCGGTCTCCGAGCGCACCGTGAGCCTCGTCTGGCGGCGCACCATGACGGCGAGTCCCGCGCTGACCGTGGCCGTGGACTGCCTTGCGGCAGAAGCCTCTCGGGATCTCCGGCCCCTCTCAGGACAGTGACCGGACCGTGTGGGCCGTGCCGACGACGAAGCCGACGACGGCCGAGCCCGCATGGGAGCTCTCAGGAACGAAGGTCCCCGCCCTGCGGGACCCCTCCCTACGCCGTCGGGGTGGCGCGCGGACCGGCCGGCACGTCGCACGCCTCGGCGAACTGCTGCTGGCGTCGAGAGGGCTGGTCGAGGCGAAGACGCCCGCGCAGCCGACCGACGGGACGCTCGACGAGCACCCACGACAGCCACGACACGAGGACCGCGGCCGCGATGAGCAGCAGGTTGCGGGGCGTCGTGTGCTCACCGAGCAGCAGGCTGTTGATGAACGTCTGGTGCCACAGGTAGAGCGCGTAGCTGATGGTGCCGAAGAAGACCATGAAGCGGGAGCCCACGACCCGCGAGTGACCCGACACGGCGGCATACACGAGCCACACCCCGACGACGGCGTAGACGGTCCCGAGGGGGCGGAAGAGCGGGTGGTCGACCGCGAGCCCGTGGCCCGGGAAGGCCGAGACGGCGACCATGACGACGAACGGGACGAGGGGGCTCGTGGCCGGCAGCTCCCAGCCCCGGGACTGCACAGCCGCCAGCGCGAAGGCGAGCGCCACGCCCAGCAGCAGCGCGAACGCGTTCGTCTCGGTCGAGATGTCGAGGCGGATCGCGCTGCCGACCGTCCACACCGAGTAGAAGGTCGCGAGCGCCGCGAGGCTGAGGACGACCGCGAGCGCCCGGCTGCGTAGCCACGTCATCAGGACGATGAAGATCGCCGGCCAGACGACGTAGAACTGCTCCTCGACGGAGAGCGACCACAGGTGGTTGAGCACCCCGAGGTCCGTCCCGGCGATGCGCACCCAGTTGCCGACGTAGAAGAGGGACGCGAGCGCCGCCGTCGGGTAGGTCGAGAGCCGGTCGTCGCCGGTCGCCCACAGCAGCACGGGAGCGAGCAGGAGCAGGAGCACGAGGGCGGGCAGCAGGCGCAGGGCCCGACGTCCCCAGAAGCGCCACAGGCTCACCGAGCCCCAGCGGTCCCACTCCCGGATGAGCAGGCTCGTGATGAGGTAGCCGGACAGGACGAAGAAGAGCGTCACCCCGGACAGCCCGCCCCAGCGCACCGGCAGCCCGGAGTGGGCGGCGACGACGAGGAGGATCGCGAGACCTCGGACGCCGTCGAGGTCGCGGTTGCGGGAGTGCTGCACGGCGAAGAGCCTAGGTGCAGGCGGTCTAGGATTGGTCCTCGGTGCCCACGGCCGACCAGCGGCCAGGCACCTGCTCACGACACTCGCTCACCACCTCGCTCACCACCTCGCTGAGCCCCGGCGGCCCTCGTGCCGCGGGAACCACGTCCCGGAAGGACCCTCCGTGCTCCGCACTCACGAGGCCGGCACTCTCCGCGCCGACCACGCAGGCCAGACCGTCACCCTCACCGGTTGGGTGGCGCGGCGTCGAGACCACGGCGGGGTCGCCTTCCTCGACCTGCGCGACGCCTCGGGTGTCGCCCAGGTCGTCGCGCGTGACGAGGTGCTCGCCCAGGGCGGTGCCCACGACGTGCGCAACGAGTTCTGCGTCAAGGTCACCGGGGAGGTGCGCGAGCGCCCCGAGGGCAACGCCAACCCCGACCTGCCCACGGGCGAGATCGAGGTCATCGTCAGCGAGCTCGAGGTCCTCAACCCCGCCGCCCCGCTGCCGTTCCAGATCGACGAGCGCGTCACCGTCGGCGAGGAGGCGCGCCTCAAGCACCGCTACCTCGACCTGCGCCGACCCGGTGCCAGCTCGGCGGGCGCCGCGATCCGCCTGCGCTCCAAGGTCAACGCCGCGGCGCGAGCCGTGCTCGGCGCCCGCGACTTCGTCGAGATCGAGACGCCGACCCTGACTCGCTCCACACCCGAGGGCGCGCGCGACTTCCTCGTGCCCGCGCGCCTCGCGCCCGGCTCGTGGTACGCCCTGCCGCAGAGCCCGCAGCTGTTCAAGCAGCTGCTCATGGTGGCCGGCATGGAGCGCTACTACCAGATCGCCCGCTGCTACCGCGACGAGGACTTCCGCGCCGACCGCCAGCCGGAGTTCACCCAGCTCGACATCGAGATGAGCTTCGTCGAGCAGGACGACATCATCGAGCTCGGCGAGTCGATCGTCCAGGCCCTGTGGCGTCTCATCGGCGTCGAGCTCGACGCCCCGTTCCAGCGGATGACCTACGCCGACGCGATGGCCCGCTACGGCTCCGACAAGCCCGACCTGCGCTTCGGCAACGAGCTCGTCGAGTGCACCGGCTACTTCGCCGACACGACCTTCCGCGTCTTCCAGGCCGACTACGTCGGTGCCGTCGTCATGCCCGGTGGTGCGAGCCAGCCGCGCAAGCAGCTCGACGCGTGGCAGGAGTGGGCCAAGCAGCGCGGCGCCCGTGGCCTCGCCTACGTCCTCGTCCAGGAGGACGGCGAGCTCGGCGGCCCGGTCGCCAAGAACCTCACCGACGCCGAGCGCGCGGGCCTCGCCGAGCACGTCGGCGCCCAGCCGGGCGACTGCATCTTCTTCGCCGCCGGTGCGGCCAAGCCGTCGCGGGCCCTCCTCGGCGCCGCCCGTCTCGAGATCGGCCGTCGCTGCGAGCTCATCGACGAGGAGGCCTGGAGCTTCCTCTGGGTCGTCGACGCCCCGCTCTTCGAGCCGGCGGCCGACGCCGTCGCCTCGGGCGACGTCGCCGTGGGTGCCGGCGCGTGGACGGCCGTCCACCACGCCTTCACCTCGCCCAAGCCCGAGTTCCTCGACACCTTCGACACCGACCCGGGGCCGGCGCTCGCCTACGCCTACGACATCGTCTGCAACGGCAACGAGATCGGTGGCGGTTCGATCCGTATCCACCGCCGCGACGTTCAGGAGCGCGTCTTCCAGGTCATGGGCCTGTCCGAGGAGGACGCGCAGGAGAAGTTCGGCTTCCTCCTCGACGCCTTCGCCTTCGGTGCCCCGCCGCACGGCGGCATCGCGTTCGGCTGGGACCGCATCGTCTCGCTGCTCGCGCACACCGACTCGATCCGCGACGTCATCGCGTTCCCGAAGTCCGGTGGCGGCTACGACCCGCTGACCGCGGCCCCGGCGCCGATCACCCCCGCCCAGCGCAAGGAGGCCGGCGTCGACGCGAAGCCGGCGGCCTCCGCACCGGCAGCCCAGGGCGCCCCCGAGGTGAACCCGAAGCAGAGCTGACCTCGGCACCCGTGCCCGGGGAGGGGCTGTCGTCACCTCGGTGACGACAGCCCCTCCGCACGTATGCCGTCACCTGCCATGCGCTTTGCCCATCCTTGACCTGCGCCGTCCTACGGTCGGAGCCATGCGCACACCACGTCGGCGTCCGGTCACAGCGGTGCTCCTGGGCACGGTCCTCGTCCTGTCCGGTGCGACCGCGGCCTCGGGCCTTCCCTCCGCCGCCCCCACTGCCGGCCCGTCCGTGGTGCCCGCCGCCGCGCCGCCACCGGAGTTCGGCACCGACTGGGACGACCCGCGCACGCCGGAGCCGCCCGTCCCCGTGCCGGCCACACGCCACTGCACCGTGCGAGTCGTCGACGACGCGTTCGACGACTTCGACGTCCACACACGGGGCTACACCCCGCCCGCCGGGTGCGCGGGTCCGTGGTCCACGGTGGTCATGCGGCTCGAGGGCTCGGTGGCCGGGAGGCAGTTCGACCGCATCGGCTACGTCGACGTCGGGGGAGTGCGCATGCTGACGCTCTCGACGCCGGAGCCGAGTGTCGACGGGATCCGGTGGCACGTCGAGAAGGACGTCACCGACCTTGCACCGCTGCTCGCGGACCCGCAGCAGGTGCAGGCGTTCATCGGCAACGTCGTCGACTCCACGTACACCGGAGTCATCCACGTGACGGTCGACCTCGACTTCTACACCACGGGCCGCGACGCCCCGGCGGCCCGGACGTCCGACGCGGTCCTTCCCCTCTCCGACACCTCCCGCGACGGCACCGACCTCGTCGGCACGCTGACGGTGCCCCGCAACTCGACGCGGTTGCTCGCGGACGTCTTCGCGACCGGGTCCGGCGGTGGCTGCGAGGAGTTCTGGGACACGAGCGCCCCTGCGAGCACGGGCTACTCGTGTCCGGACGGACTGCCGTACCGCGAGGTCGACGTCCGCATCGACGGACAGCTCGCCGGGATCGCGGCGCCGTACCCCGTCGTCTACACCGGCGGCTGGAGCAACCCTTTCCTCTGGTACACGATCCCCTCGCCCAAGGCGTTCGACATCCCCTCGCTCGGCTACGACCTCACCCCCTACCTCGGGCGCCTCAACGACGGTCGCCCCCACGAGGTGCGCATCTCGGTCGTAGGACTGCCGGCCGGGCAGGGCGGCTGGACGCTCGCTCCACGTTTTCGGGTCTGGCGCGACACGGGCCGCAGCGTCGTGGCAGGGACGACCGGAACGGCATACGCAGGTGACCCTGTCGTCGAGAGCACCGTGTCGGGTGCCGGAGACCAGGCGGGCCACGTCGATCTGGACGCGAGACGTCAGCTCCGCGTCACGGGGACCCTGTCCACGTCACGAGGCCCGGTGACGACCACGGTCACGCGCCGGCTCGAGAACACGTCGCGACACTCGTGGACCGACGACGAGGCCGACGACACGCTCGCGGCGTCGTGGACCGACACCCAGGAGGTGGCGACCGGCCACGGGAACGCGACCCCGACCGTCGAGCGCACCCAGCACCGTTGGGACAAGGACGGCGTCCTCGGCTTCCACCCGCGCAGTGACGTCGCCGGTGCGTACGACGTCACGGGCGACCTGGCCATCACGTGGTCGCGCCAGGACTCGCTGACGCGCGGTGCTGCGCGCCTGTCGAGCAGGTCGGAGACCTCGTCCTACGACGGGCAGGCGAGCTGGATCTACGGGGTGCCGCGTGACCAGCGGCACGCGACCGCCGACACGAGTGCCCGGGCCACGCTGAGCGAGAAGGTCCTCGGCCGGCCCGCGACGTCCTGGGACCACCGGCTGCGCGCCGTCAACGGCACCTTCGTCACGGATACCGTCGGCTGAGGCGCGGAGAGCGACAATGGGCGGGTGACCACGACGGAGCGACGCGCGCCCGATGACGTGCTGGTCCACCTGCGCCGCGCTCGCGACCACGCGGACCGGAACTACGCCGAGGCGCTCGACCTCGACGGGCTCGCCGCCGAGGCGCGCCTCTCGAAGTACCACTTCCTCCGGCTCTTCCGCGCGACGTACGGCGTGACGCCGGCCGAGTACGTCTCGCGCCGCCGCATCGAGCGCGCCCAGGACCTGCTCCGCGCGACCAACCTCACCGTCACCGAGGTGTGCCACGCGGTCGGCTTCTCGAGCCTCGGCTCCTTCAGCAGCCGCTTCCGGTCGGTCGTGGGCGAGAGCCCCAGCGACTTCCAGGCGAGGTATGCCGCGACAGGCGCGCCGCACATCCCCGGCTGCGTCCTGTTCATGTGGGGGCTCGTGGAGGGCTCCGCAACCCAGGAGAAGCGCGAGGCGCCGGACCCGGCCTAGCGTGGTCGCATGATCACGAACATCTCCATCGTCAGCGTCTTCGTCAAGGACATCGACGAGTCCAAGCGTTTCTACGTCGACGTCCTCGGCTTCGAGGAGAAGGACGACATCACGCTCGGCGACGGCTACCGCTGGTGCTCGGTCGTGCACCCCAGCCAGCCGGAGCTGCAGGTCAGCCTCGCCATCCCCGGGCCGCCCTTCCCCGACGAGCTCGTCACCGCCATGAAGCGGGCGCAGGACGCCGGCGGGCTCAACGGGCTGGGCCTCACCGTCGACGACTGCGAGCAGACGTATGCCGACCTGTCGGCCAAGGGCGTCGAGTTCCTCCAGCCGCCGTCGGCCCGCCCCTACGGCACCGAGGCGGTGTGCCGCGACAACTCGGGCAACTGGGTCGTCCTCGTGGAACCGGCCGACCGGACCGTCACCGCAGCCGACTTCGCCTGACGCGCGACGCGGCGCGCCGCCCGGTCAGCGGTCGATGACGACCGGGCGGCTCGCCCACGCACACAGCCGGTCGTATCCGAGCGAGAGGTAGAGCCCGCGCGCGACGTCGTTGTGGGAGTACATCCCGAGCGTGCACACGCCGCTCTCGGCCACGGCCCTCCTCGTGACCGCGCCGACGATCGTGCGTCCGAGACCGTGCCCGCGCAGGCCCGTGTCGACGGCGACGGACGACAGGTGTGGTGCGCCGCCCCGCGTGGTGCCCCACGCCGCGACGGCCTGGAGGGAACCGTCGGGAGCCTCGACGGCGAACCAGCGCTCTCCCTGTCCCGGCACGGTGTCGGCGGTGGGGGAGTGCGCCTCGAGGAAGGCCTTCACCTCGTCGGCGCGCGCGACGTCGTCGAGGACCACGACCCGCTCGTACGAGGGGTGCTCGTCGGGGGCGGAGGTCGTGTGGAACCACTCCCAGTCGCCGCCGTCCATGACGCGGTAGCGCTCCCGGAGCCGCGGCTCGAGGTGCTGCGGCACGCTGACCGAGAAGGCGCGACGCGCGGGGGAGACGGTCGCCGCGATCTCCGGCAGGTGGTCGAGCAGCGTCGTGACCCCGTCGTCGTCGCCGAGGACGTTCACGGTGCGGTGCACGGCCTTGCGGGTGCGCTGGAAGGCGACGGCGTCGGACGAGGCCCACCACGTCGCGGCGAGGTCGTCGGTGACCTCCCAGCGGACGAACGGGTGGCGACCGGTCGCGTCGAGCAGGTCGTCGAGGCCGTGCGCCGTGACGACGGCCGTCACTCCGTGATCCCGAACCGGTCGTGCAGGCGACGCAGCGGCGCCGGTGCCCACCAGTTCCACCGGCCGAGCACCGTCATCGTCGCCGGGACGAGCAGCATCCGCACGAGTGTCGCGTCGATGACGACGGCTGCGACGAGCGCGACGCCCATCTGCTTGATGATGAGGATGTCGCCGGCGACGAAGCCGCCGAAGACGATGACGATGAGCAGTGCGGCTGACGTGATGATGCGGCCCGTGCGCTGGAGGCCCAGGGAGACGGCGCGGTCGTTGTCGGCGCCGTGCCGGTGGAACTCGACGATCCGCGAGAGCAGGAACACCTCGTAGTCCATCGACAGCCCGAACCCGAAGGCGAGCACGAGGAAGGGCACCATCGACTCGAGGGCGCCCACCGACGTGAAGCCGAGCAGGCCCTCGAGGTGGCCCTCCTGGAAGATCCACACGACGACGCCGAGCGCGGCCCCGAGCGAGATGACGTTGAGCAGCAACGCCTTGATCGGTAGGACGACGGACCCCGTCATGAGGAAGAGCAGCACGAACGTCCCGAGCACGACCAGCGCCACGGCATACGGCGCCCGGTCCGACATCGAGTCGAGGAAGTCGATCTGTCCTGCGGCCTGGCCCGTCGTCAGTGTCTCGAACGGGGCACTCGTCCCGCGGATGGTCGACACGAGGTCCTGCGCCTCGTCGGAGGTCGGACGTCCGG
This sequence comes from Terrabacter sp. LjRoot27, assembly GCF_964254175.1. Lineage (NCBI taxonomy): Bacteria > Bacillati > Actinomycetota > Actinomycetes > Micrococcales > Intrasporangiaceae > Terrabacter > Terrabacter sp. LjRoot27. The sequence goes on along the minus strand of NZ_CAXUSS020000001.1, from coordinate 2,669,578 downwards.
CGACCCGGATGTCGACGCGCTGGTCGCCGCTGCCGAGCGGGCGCACGACGAGACCCTCGACCCCCGGTCGGGTGCGGAACTGCTCGGCCCACGCCGTGACGGCGGCGGTGTCGGCCGTGCGGGCGACGACGGTGACCTCCGGGGCGGACAGGGCCGGGTAGTCACGGTCGAGCTGCTCGAAGAAGACCCGCTGCGGGGCGTCCTTCGGGAGCAGCTCGGTGCCCGAGGACGTGAGCTTCATCGACAGGGTGGGCAGCGCCAGCGTGACGAGCACCACGACGACACCGATGATGACGGCCACCGGGCGCCGCTGCACGCCGACGGCGAGGCGCGAGAAGAGGCCCACGTCGGACGGCTTCTCGACTGCCTTGCGGGACAACCGTTTTGCTCCCACCACGCACAGCGCCGGCACCAGCGTGATGGCGACGACCATCGCGACGAGCACGACGCTGACCCCGGCCACCCCGATGGCGCGCATGATCGACGCCTCGAAGATCAGCAGACCCGCGAGGGCGATCGCCACGGTCAGGCCGGAGAAGAGGACGGTGCGTCCGGCCGTCGCGACCGTCCGCTCGGCTGCGTGGGCGACCTCCTCGCGGGTCGGGACCTCGTGCTCCCGGTGCGCGAGCTCCTCGCGGAAGCGGCTGACGGTGAGCAGGCCGTAGTCGATGGAGAGCCCGAGACCGAGCAGGGTGACGATGTTGACGACGGTCGCGTCGAGCTCGACGACGTGCGAGAAGCCGAAGAGCGACAGCAGCGCACCACCGATCGAGACGATCGCCCCGACGATGGGCATGCCCGCCGCGACGAAGCCGCCGAAGACGAAGAACATGACGATGAACGTGAGTGGCAGGGCGATGCCCTCGCCGCGGAGGAGGTCGCGCTCGACGGTGCTCGTGATGGCCTGGATGACCTTGCTCGTGCTGCCCACCGACCCCTGGGCGTCCATGGCGGTGGCGACAGCGAGCAGTCGCGTCTCGGCCTGGGTCTCGGCCGAGTCCTGCGCAGCCTTGTCGAGCCCCGGCTCGAAGTCGACGACGGTGACGAACCCGCCCGCCGTCGGGGTCCCGCCCTTGAGCAGGGGCGCCACGGACGGGTCGGTGAGGCCCGCCGGCGCGAGCAGGGGAGAGCGGACGCTCTTGACCCCGGGGACCTGCGCCACCTCGCGCGTCGCCGACGCCCCGGCCTGCACCGTCGCGGCATCGGCCAGGTCGGCTCCGTTCACCTGCATCGTCAGCGTCTCGAGCGCCGGCTGGGTCTCGGCGATGATCTCCTGAGCCTGCGACGACTCCGACTCGACGGTCGGGGCACCCGAGTGCAGCCGCTCGAAGAGCGACTCCCCGGTCACGCCGCCGACGGCGACGGCGAAGCACGCGATCGCGGCGACGGCCCAGGCGGCGACCCAGGAGCGCGGGTGCCGCGCGATGAGTGCACCGAGACGAGCCAGACGGGTGCGCGGCGCCGGGCCCGCGGGTGAGGGGTTCTGCACGCGGATAGCCTTCCACAGTGATGTCGAACAGCACGGAGGACCTCTTCGGTGCGGCCTCCGCCGCCGAGCGCGGCGAGCAGCCGGCGTCGGCCGGCGTCGCCCCGCTCGCCGTCCGGATGCGCCCCCGCTCCCTCGACGAGGTGCGGGGCCAGGCCAAGGTGCTGCGTCCCGGCAGTCCGCTGCGCCGGCTCATCGAGGGCTCGGGCGGTGCCGCCGGCCCGCTGTCGGCGATCCTCTGGGGCCCTCCCGGGACGGGCAAGACGACCCTCGCCCACCTCGTCGCCACGGCCGCCGAACGCCGCTTCGTCGAGCTGTCGGCCGTCACGGCCGGGGTCAAGGACGTCCGTTCGGTCATGGAGTCGGCCGTGCGCGAGCGCGACCTCTACGCCCGCCAGACGGTGCTCTTCCTCGACGAGATCCACCGCTTCACCAAGGCGCAGCAGGACGCGCTCCTGCCCGGGGTGGAGAACCGCACCGTCATCCTCGTGGCCGCCACGACCGAGAACCCGTCGTTCAGCATCATCGCGCCGCTGCTGTCGCGGTCGGTGCTCGTCACGCTGGAGTCGCTGTCCGACGAGGAGATCGCCGAGCTGCTCGCCGCGGCCCTCACCGACGAGCGGGGGTTCGGCGGCGCCCACACGATGGCCGCCGACGCCACCGAGCACCTCGTGCGGATCGCCGGCGGCGACGCCCGCCGGGCGCTGACCTCCCTCGAGGCCGCCGCCGGCGTCGCGCTCGACGCGCAGCCTGCCGGTCGCGTGTCCGACGACCCCGTCGAGATCACCCTCGCCCACGTCGAGCAGGCCGTCGCCCAGGCGGCCGTCCGCTACGACCGCGCCGGAGACCAGCACTACGACGTCGCGAGCGCCCTCATCAAGTCGATGCGGGGCAGCGACGTCGACGCCGCCCTGCACTACCTCGCGCGGATGCTCGAGGCGGGGGAGGACCCCCGCTTCATCGCCCGTCGCATCGTCATCTCGGCGAGCGAGGACGTCGGCATGGGCGACCCGACCGCCCTGCAGACGGCCGTCGCCGCGATGCACGCGGTGGCCCAGATCGGCATGCCGGAGGCGCGGATCATCCTCGCCCAGGCGGTCGTGCACAACGCCATGGCACCGAAGTCCAACGCGGCATACCTCGGGATCAACGAGGCGATCGCCGACGTGCGCGCAGGCCGTGGTGGCGTCGTCCCCGCGCACCTGCGGGGGAGCGGCTACGCCGGGGCCGAGCGGCTCGGCCACGGCAAGGGGTACGTCTACGCCCACGACGAGCCCGACGGGGTCGCTGCGCAGCAGTACCTCCCGGACGACCTCCACGACGCCGTCAGCTACTACCGCCCCACGGACCGCGGCTTCGAGGAGCGCCTCCGGGCGCGCTGGGAATGGCTCTCGGGACGGCTGGGGCGCACGCGCGGAGAGTGACCGGAGGGACCGGTCGGCCCGTGCGTCGTCGGGGATTGTTTCGGGCCTGCGCGGCATGAACGGACAATGTGTGGCGGGACGTGGTGCTCGGTAACGATTTGTCATCCATGCACGTCTCGATGCTTGGACAGCGCGAAACTGTGTGGCAGGCTCGCGTCGTCCCGGCGGGGGTGGCATCCGGATCATCTGGTGTGCTCCCGAGGGCGGCTCGGGTGACGAATCCCCGGGTCGGATGTGATCCCACAAGGATGGAGACAACGCGTTGAACGCAATGCCGGAGCCCTCAGCAGCCACGCTGACAGAGGAATCCGAGGAGAAGGCTTCGACCACCGCGCCTGAGCACCAGGAGGTGCGCACCGGCCGTTCTCCCGGTCAGGTGGCCTGGGCCCGGCTCAAGCGGGACAAGGTCGCGATCGTCTGCTCCGCCATCATCCTCTTCTTCCTGCTCGTCGCGATCTTCGCTCCGTTCCTCGTCTCGCTCGAGGCCGTCGACCCCATCACCGGGGCCAAGGCCGACCCCAGCACGGTGCACACCGAGCTCGTCGACTTCAACGGCCTGCCGACCGTCGGGGCGAGCTCGGCCCACTGGCTCGGCGTCGAGCCGCGCCTCGGACGCGACCTCTTCGCCCGCTGGGCCTACGGCGCCCGGCCCTCGCTCATCATCGGCTTCGTCGCGGCCTTCGCCTCGACGCTCATCGGCGTGGCCCTCGGCCTCATCGGCGGCTACCTCGGTGGCGCCTCGGACAAGGTCATCTCCTGGGTCATCGACTTCTTCCTGTCGCTGCCGATCCTGCTGCTCGTCCTCGCGATCATCCCGATCATGCAGAAGCGCATCGCCGCCGGCGGTGACCTGACCCCCGAGGAGACCTCGATGATCCGCTTCTGGGTCCTCATCGTCATCCTCGTCGTGTTCGGCTGGATGGGCTTGGCGCGCCTCGTGCGCGGTGAGGTCAAGAGCCTGCGCGAGCGCGAGTTCGTCCAGGCCGCCCGCGCCATCGGCGTGCCGACGCGTTCGATCCTCTTCCGTGAGATCCTGCCCAACCTCGTCGGCCCGATCATCGTCTCCGCGTCGATCGCGGTCCCGGCCTACATCACCTACGAGGCGACGCTGAGCTACCTCGGTGCCGGCCTCGTCGAGCCCACCGCGTCATGGGGGCGCACGATCGCCGACGCGCAGAACCTCTTCGCCACGTACCCCCTGTGGCTCTGGCCGTCGGTCATCGGCCTGTCGCTCCTCGTGCTCGCCCTGAGCCTGCTCGGCGACTCGATCCGCGACGCCTTCGACCCCACCAGCCGCCGCTGACCCCACCGGGTCACGGTCACCAGATGTTCTCGGCAAAGCGCCGGGACAAGCACAAAAGGGAGCAAACAACAATGCGCTGGACCAAAGTCCTGACCGTGGGAGCCGCGGCTTCCCTCGGCTTCGTCGCGGCCTGCGGCGCCCCCGCAGCCAACAACGGCGGTGCCGGCAACGGCACCAACGGCGGAAACGCGCCGGTCGACCAGGCGGGTGCCGCCCTCGACCCGAACGCCAAGGGCCCCGCCCCCGAGATCCCGGGTGCGAAGAAGGGTGGCATCCTCACGGTGCCCTACGCCTCGACGCCCGCCAACATGGACCCGAGCGACCAGTTCTACCAGGACACGGCCGTCATCTTCTCGCTGACGCACCGCGCCCTGACGACCTACGTCAGCCGTGACGGCAAGCAGGTCCTCGTTCCGGACCTCGCCACGGACCTCGGCAAGGCGTCCGAGGACGGCCTGACCTGGACGTTCACGCTCAAGGACGGCATCAAGTACGAAGACGGCTCGCCGGTCAAGGCCGCCGACATCGTCTTCGCTGCCAAGCGGTCCTTCGACCCCGACCTCGCGGCCAACGGTCCGACGTACCAGCGCGAGTTCTTCAAGGGTGGCGCCGACTACCAGGGCCCCTACAAGGGCGACAAGGCCTGGAAGGGTGTCGAGGCTCCCGACGACAAGACCATCATCTTCCACCTCGAGAAGCGCTTCGAGACGCTGCCCTACTTCGTCTCCTTCAACCAGTTCACGCCGATCCCCGAGGCGAAGGACAAGAAGGCCGACTACCAGCTGCACCCGCTCGCCACCGGCCCGTACATGTTCGACAAGTACACCCCCGGCACCGAGCTGGTCCTCAAGCGCAACCCCAACTGGGACCCGGCCACCGACCCGGCGCGCAACGCCTACCCCGACGGCTTCCACTTCAAGTGGGGCGTCGACACCATCAAGACGCAGACGGCCATCCTCGCCTCCAACGGCGACGACGCCACGAGCCTCAACTGGGACCCGATCGACTCCTCGCTCATCCCGCAGATCGAGGGCGACAAGAAGGCCCAGTTCGAGGAGGGCCCCTCCTCGTGCGTGCTCATGGTCAACCTTGACGCCCGCAAGATCCCGCTCGAGATCCGCAAGGCCATCGCCGTCGCGTGGCCCTTCGACTCGATCCACAAGGCCGGCGGTGAGACGACGCACTCGTTCTCGCCCGCCAGCACGATCATCCCGCCGCAGATCCCGGGCCACCTCGACTACGAGGCCGAGGCTGCCCCCGGCGTCAAGATGAACGGCCAGGGCGACGGCAACCCGACGATGGCCAAGGACATGCTTGCCAAGGCCGGCTACGGCCCCGACAAGCCGTTCGAGCTCATCTACTACTACACGAACGACGACGACATCGCGCAGAAGGTCAACCAGGTCCGCAAGCAGAAGCTCGAGGCCGCGGGCTTCAAGGTTCAGGACATCGGTGTCCCCGGAGCCGAGCGTCGCAAGATCGTCGGCGACCCCAAGGGCAAGTACAACATGCTCCAGTCGCCGCGTGGATGGTGCTTCGACTGGCCGTCCGCCGACTCGATCATCCCGCCCACCTTCGGCACGATCGCCCTCTCGGGTGGTAGCACGACGTTCGGTAACTTCTCCGACGCCAAGATCGACGCCGAGATCAAGCGCATCCAGAACCTCTCCATCACGGAGCAGGGCCCGGAGTGGGGCAAGATGGACAAGTGGCTGACGGAGAACTACCTGCTGGCCATCCCGGACAACAACGACAAGGGCAACTCGGTCTTCGGCACGAAGGTCATGAACGTCCACAACAACCCGAACAAGGGTATGCCGGACCTCACCGACGTGTGGCTCGACCAGTAAGTCGTCAGTGACAGTTCTCCTCCGGGAGAGCAAGATCTGAACTGAAGCCGTGGTGGGGGTCCGGGTTTCCCGGGCCCCCACCACCGGCGCCCACCTCGTTTGGAAGGCAAAACGTGCTCACGTACATCCTCAGGCGGTTGGCTCTCGCCCTGAGCGTCATCATGGCCACCCTGGTCTCGGCGTTCCTGCTCTTCTTCGCGGGCCCCGCCGACCCCGCCCAGGCCATGTGCCCCGAGACCAAGTGCAACCCCGCACGGCTCGAGGCCATCACCAAGAGCATCGGGCTGGACAAGCCCCTCATCGAGCAGTTCCTCACCTACTTCAAGGGACTCTTCGTCGGCCGCGACTTCGTCTACGCCGGTGACACCGTCCACTGCGGTGCTCCCTGCCTCGGCTTCTCGTTCGTGACGCGTCGCTCCGTCAACGAGGAGCTCTTCACCCGCTTCCCGAACACCGTCGTGCTGGCCCTCATGGCCGCCGTCGTGTTCGTGACCGTCGGCGTGACGCTCGGCATCGTCGCCGCGGTCCGCCGCGGCTCGGCGAGCGACCGCGGGCTCGTCGGTGCCTCCCAGGTGCTCGGCTCGATCCCCTACTACGTCCTCGCGCTGCTCGTCGCGCTCTACCCGGTCATCCTGTGGAACATCCTTCCGCAGTACTCCTCCATATCCGCCGGAGTCGGCCCCTACTTCATGGGCATGCTCGCCCCGGCCCTGATCCTCGGGCTGGTCACGGCGTCGTCCTACGTCCGTTACACCCGCAACTCGATGATCGAGACGCTGTCGATGGACTACATCCGTACGGCACGGTCCAAGGGCATCAACGAGCGCACCGTCCTGTTCAAGCACGGCTTCCGCGCCGCGATGAGCCCGATCGCCACGATCCTGGGCCTCGACATCGCCGCGCTGCTGACCGGGACGCTCATCACCGAGCAGATCTTCGGTGTCGACGGCATCGGCCGTCGCGGCCTCGCGGCCCTCAGGTCCTTCGACCTGCCTGTCATCATGGGCACCGTGCTCATCGGAGCCGTCGTCGTCGTGGTCATGAACCTCGTCGTCGACATCGCGTACTCCTTCATCGACCCGCGAGTGAGGCTCTCGTGACCGCGACCGTCAACACCATCTCGACCCAGAGCGCCGAAGCCCGCAACGCCGGCGACGTCGTCCTCGACGTGAGCGACCTCTCGGTGGCCTTCCCCACCGAGGAGGGCGTGGTCAGGGCCGTCTCCAACCTCAACTACCAGGCCCGCCTGGGGCGCACGCTCGCCATCGTCGGCGAGTCCGGCTCCGGCAAGTCCGTGAGCAGCATGGCAGTGCTCGGCCTGCACAACCCCAAGCGCACCCAGATCACGGGCAGCATCAAGCTCGACGGCATCGAGCTCGTCGGTGCCCCGGACTCGACCTTCCAGAAGATCCGCAGCACGAAGGCGGCGATGGTCTTTCAGGACCCGCAGAGCTCGCTCCACCCGTTCCACAAGGTGGGCAAGCAGATCGCCGAGGCCTACCAGGCCCACAACAAGGTGAGCAAGCAGGTCGCGCTCAAGCGCGCGGTCGAGATGCTCGACCTCGTCGGCATCCCCAACCCGCAGCGACGCGCCAACTCCTACCCGCACGAGTTCTCGGGCGGCATGCGCCAGCGCGCGATGATCGCGCTCGGCCTCGTCAACAACCCGAAGCTGCTCATCGCCGACGAGCCGACGACGGCTCTCGACGTCACGGTGCAGGCGCAGATCCTCGACCTCGTCAACGACCTCCAGAAGGAGTTCGGCTCGGCGGTCATCCTCATCACGCACGACCTCGCGGTCGTGGCCGAGACGGCCGACGACATCCTCGTGATGTACGCCGGTCGCGGCGTCGAGAAGGGCAGTGCCAAGGAGGTGCTGGCCCAGCCGTCGCACCCCTACACCTACGGTCTGCTCCAGTCGCTGCCCTCCCACTCCGAGGACCTCGCAGAGCTCAAGGCCATCAAGGGCACGCCGCCCAGCCTGCTCAACCTGCCCACCGGATGCTCGTTCCACCCGCGCTGCGAGTTCAAGACGCAGGTCGAGGGTGACGCGTGCTGGACGCAGCTCCCTGAGTGGCGTCCGACACCGGGTCTGTCCAACCGTGAGATCCGCTGCCACCTGGCCGACCCCGTGGCCACGCTGCAGCACGACGAGGGAGCCCGATGAGCGACAAGACGCTGCTCAAGGTCACCGACCTCCAGCGCCACTTCCCGTTCCGCGAGGTCCAGGGCCTGCGGATGGTCAAGGCGACGGTCAAGGCCGTCGACGGCATCAGCTTCACGGTCAACGAGGGCCAGACCCTCGGCCTCGTGGGCGAGTCCGGGTGCGGCAAGTCGACGACGTCGCGGCTCGTGACGCGGCTCGACGAGCCCACCGGCGGCACGGTCGAGTTCGAGGGGCGTGACATCACGCACCTCAAGGAGCACGAGCTGCGCGACATCCGTCGCAACGTGCAGATGATCTTCCAGGACCCGTACTCCTCGCTGAACCCGAGGCAGACGGTCGGGGCGATCCTCAGCACGCCGCTGCGCGTGCACGGCCTGCACAAGGGCAAGGAGAAGGCCCGCGTGCAGGAGCTGCTCGAGCTCGTCGGCCTCAACCCGGAGCACATCAACCGCTACCCGTCCGAGTTCTCCGGCGGTCAGCGCCAGCGCATCGGCATCGCCCGCGCCCTCGCGGTCGAGCCCAAGCTGATCATCGCCGACGAGCCGGTGTCGGCCCTCGACGTGTCGATCCAGGCGCAGGTGATGAACCTGCTCGCCAAGCTGCGCAACGAGCTCGACCTCGCGTTCATCTTCGTCGCCCACGACCTCGGCGTCGTGCGCCACTTCTGCGACCAGGTCGCGGTGATGTACCTCGGCAAGATCGTCGAGTACGGCGACAAGAAGAAGATCTACGAGGCGCCGGAGCACCCCTACACCCAGGCCCTGCTCTCGGCGGCGCCCGACATCAACGTCGCGCGCGGCATCGCCCCCAAGGAGCGCATCCGCCTCGTCGGCGACGTGCCGAGCCCGATCGACCCGCCGAGCGGCTGCCGCTTCCGGACCCGCTGCTGGAAGGCCCAGGACATCTGTGCCCAGCAGGAGCCGCCGCTCGTCTCGGCGACCTCGGAGGAGTCGACCCGCACGTACCGCGAGGCCGGCGTGCACCTGCAGGCGTGCCACTTCCCGGAGGTCAAGACCGACCTCGTGGCGGAGGTCGAGCACACCGCCTGAGCCGAGGCGTGAGCATCGACCGAGCGCCAGCGAGGGAGGAGCGGAGCGCCGCTTCGGCTCAGGCGGGCAGAGACTTCGCCTGAGCGACGCGCTGCTGCCCGATGACGTATGCCGCTGGGCCGGCTCCCGCACGGGGGAGCCGGCCCAGCGGCATACCCGGTCAAAGGTGGTGGGACGAGTCTCACGCGGTCCGTTAGGGTTGAACCACCTCGGCGCGAGCGTGCGCCGACGACCGAAGGACGATGACCGTGGCCCACAAGGGACCCAGGCCGACCCGCAGCGGTGGCCTGCAGCCGGCGAGGCGAGCTCCCCGGGGGTCAGCCGCGCCCGAGTGAGGCGCCTCGCTGACCCCGCCCCGCCTGCCCGTCCGCACGTGCGACGGGCCTCCCGCAGACCACACCCGTCGACCCCAAGGACTCATCATGGAAACCGCTGAGATCAGGCGTCGCTGGCTCTCGTACTTCGGCAGCCGCGGCCACACCGTCGTGCCGAGCGCCCCGCTCGTGCACGAGGACCCCAACCTGCTGTTCGTCAACGCCGGCATGGTCCCCTTCAAGCCCTACTTCCTCGGTCAGGAGACCCCGCAGTTCTCGCGCGCCACGAGCGTGCAGAAGTGCGTGCGGACCCTCGACATCGAGGAGGTCGGCAAGACGACCCGGCACGGCACGTTCTTCCAGATGAACGGCAACTTCAGCTTCGGCGACTACTTCAAGGAAGGCGCCATCGAGCTCGCGTGGGAGCTCATCACGCGCAGCCAGGCCGAGGGCGGTCTCGGCTTCGAGGAGAAGGACCTCTACGCGTCCGTCTACCACGAGGACGACGAGGCCATCGCGCTCTGGAAGAAGATCGCGGGCCTCTCCGACGACCGCATCGTGCGCCTCGGACGCAAGGACAACTACTGGAACATGGGCGTCGCCGGTCCCGGCGGCCCCTGCTCCGAGATCCTGCTCGACCGCGGTCGCGAGTTCGGCGCCGACGGCGACTGGGAGGCGGGCGACCGCTACCTCGAGTTCTGGAACCTCGTGTTCATGCAGTACGAGCTCGAGAACGTCCGGTCGAAGGAGGACTTCGACATCGCGGGCGAGCTGCCCAAGCGCAACATCGACACCGGCATGGGGCTCGAGCGCGTCGCGTTCCTGCTCCAGGGCGTCGACAACATCTACGAGACCGACGAGGTCTTCCCGGTGATCGCGGCCGCGGAGGACCTGACGGGCCGTCGCTACGGCTCCGACCACGAGGACGACGTGCGCTTCCGCGTCGTCGCCGACCACGTGCGCAGCTCGCTCATGCTCATCGGTGACGGCGTCACTCCCGGCAACGAGGGCCGCGGCTACGTCCTGCGCCGTCTGCTGCGCCGCGCGGTCCGCTCGATGCGCCTGCTCGGCGTCGACGCGCCCACCCTCGAGCAGCTGCTGCCGGTCAGCATGGAGCGGATGAAGGCCTCCTACCCGGAGCTCGAGACCGACTTCCACCGGATCAGCCAGGTCGCGTACGCCGAGGAGGAGGCCTTCCGGCGCACGCTGAGCTCGGGCACGACCATCCTCGACACGGCGGTGGCGCGGGCCAAGTCGTCCGGGGCGACGACCCTCGGTGGGGCGGAGGCGTTCGCGCTGCACGACACCTACGGCTTCCCGATCGACCTGACCCTCGAGATGGCCGCGGAGCAGGGCCTGCAGGTCGACGAGCCCGGATTCCGCCGGCTCATGGGTGAGCAGCGTGACCGCGCCAAGGCCGACGCGAGGGCGAAGAAGTCGGCGCACGGTGACACGAGCGTCTACCGGCAGCTGTCCGACACCATCGGCCACGACGTCGAGTTCACCGGCTACGACCAGACCCAGACCGACACCCGCATCCGTGGCCTGATCCGCGACGGCGTCGTCGTCGACCGGGTCGGCCCCGGCGACGAGGTCGAGATCGTGCTCGACCGGACGCCGCTCTACGCCGAGTCCGGTGGCCAGCAGGCCGACCACGGCCACATCCGCCTCGCGAACGGCGCCCTCATCGAGGTCACCGACGTCCAGCGGCCCATCACCGGGCTCGTCGTCCACCGCGCGACGGTGCTCGAGGGCGAGGCGGGAGTGGGCGAGGACGCCGAGGCCGAGGTGGACGTCGTGCGCCGCCGGTCGATCTCGCGCGCGCACACCGCGACGCACATGGTGCACCAGGCCCTGCGCGACGAGCTCGGTGACACGGCGACGCAGGCGGGCTCGGAGAACTCCCCGGGCCGGCTCCGCTTCGACTTCAAGTCGCTCCAGGCCGTCCCGGCCGCGGCGATGGGCGAGATCGAGGGGCGGATCAACGCCGTGCTGCTCGACGACCTGCCCGTCACGGCCGACGTCATGAACATCGATGCGGCGAAGAAGCTCGGAGCCATGGCGCTCTTCGGCGAGAAGTACGGCGAGCGGGTCCGCGTCGTGTCCATCGGCGAGTGGTCGCGCGAGCTCTGCGTCGGCACGCACACGCCCCGCGTCGGCCAGATCGGTGTCGTCAAGCTGCTCGGTGAGAGCTCGATCGGCTCCGGCGTGCGGCGCGTCGAGGCGCTCGTCGGTGCCGACGCGTACACCCACCTGGCGCGCGAGGCCACGATCGTCAGCCAGCTGACCGACACCCTCGGGGTCCGTCGGGACGAGCTGCCCGACCGCATCGCGGGCATCCTCGGCCGGCTGCGCGAGGCCGAGAAGGAGATCGCCGCCGTGCGCCAGAGCCAGGTGCTCGGGGCCGCGTCCGGTCTCGTCCAGTCGGCTCGCGACATCGCCGGCGTGACGTTCGTGAGCCACGACGCGGGTGAGGGCGTCACCGGCGAGGACCTGCGCAAGCTCGTCACCGACGTGCGCGGCCGCCTCGGCAACGACCGGCCGGTGCTCGTGTCGATGGCCTCCGTCGCCTCCGGTCGACCCGTCGTCATCGTCGCGACGAACGAGCGCGCCCGTGAGATCGGCCTCAAGGCCGGCGCCTTCGTCAAGCTCGCCGCCCAGGCACTCGGCGGCGGTGGCGGCGGCAAGGACGACCTCGCCCAGGGCGGAGGCACCGACGCGACTCGTGTCTCGGTGGCTCTCGGCACCGTCGAGGACCAGCTCCGCAACCGAGGCGCCTGACTTGACCGAACCCCGCACCCGTCCCGGTGCACGCGTCGGCGTCGACGTGGGCAATGCCCGCGTCGGCGTCGCGGCGTCGGACGCCTCAGGGGTGCTCGCCCACCCGGTGCGGACCCTGCCCCGGGACGTCGAGGCCGACAGCGACGTCGAGGCCATCGTCGCCCTGACGCAGGAGCTGGACGCGATCGAGGTCGTCGTCGGCCTGCCTCGGCTGCTGTCGGGCCAGGAGGGCGAGGCCGCACGCATCGCGCGCGACTACGCCGGTCGGCTGGCGGCCCGTCTGGGTACGGTGGAGGTGCGGATGGTCGATGAACGCTTGACCACCGTGGATGCGCATCGCAGACTACGCGACAGCGGCGTCCCGGGTCGGGGGCAACGGGCCGTCGTCGACCAGGCTGCTGCGGTGCTCATCCTGCAGTCGGCCCTCGACACGGAAGCGCTGTCGGGCAGGCCGCCCGGGGAGACCGTCACGCCGGGGGGCAAACGGAAGAAGGAACGTCGCCGATGAAGGACCATCTCGAGACATCCATCTTCGGCGACCACGAAGAGACCGTCGAGCACGTCGAGGAGACGCACGCCGCGCCCCCGATGAGCCGACGCGAGATGCGCGAGCAGGAGCTCGCCGCCCGCAAGCGCGGCGGCCGCCGGTCCGGCAAGGACACCAAGAGTGGCGCTCCGAAGGGCAAGCCCTCGGTCTTTCGCAGGCTCGTCGTCATGGTGCTGGCGCTCGCCGTCATCGGTGGCGGTGTGGCCGTGGCCTACAAGGCGCTGAGGCCCGTCGTCGAGGGCTTCCTCGAGTCCAACGACTACCCGGGGCCGGGCACGGGAGAGGTCCGCGTGACCGTCGACCAGGGCGCGGGCGGCAGCGCGATCGCCAAGACCCTCGCCGACCAGGACGTCGTCAAGTCGAGCAAGGCCTTCATCGAGGCCGCCAACAACGACCCGAAGAGCGCCGGCATCCAGCCGGGCGTCTACGAGATGAAGAAGCAGATGAAGGCGTCCGACGCCCTCGCGATCCTCGTGGACCCCAAGAACCGCCTCATCACCCGCGTCACCATCCCCGAGGGGCTGTGGGCGAGCGAGATCTACGCCAAGCTCTCCAAGTCCTCGGGCATCCCGGTGGCGCAGTACACCGCGGCGGCCAAGCAGGTCGACGAGCTCGGCCTGCCGCCGTCGGCGAAGGGCAACCTCGAGGGCTACCTCTTCCCGGCCAGCTACGAGTTCGGCCCGACGGCCACGGCGCTCGACCAGCTCAAGCAGATGGTCGCCGAGTCGACGAAGCGTCTCGATGCGCTCGGCATCACGCCCGACCGGATGGAGCGCGTCGTCACGGTCGCGAGCCTCGTCGAGGGTGAGGCCCAGATCGAGGCCGACCGCTCCAAGGTCGCGCGCGTCGTCGAGAACCGGCTCGCGGCCAAGATGTCGCTCGGGTTCGACTCGACGGTCAACTACATCTTCAAGAAGCGTGGCGTGCCCACCCAGCAGATGCTCGACAGCGACAACCCCTACAACACGCGCCGCTTCACCGGCCTGCCGCCCGGACCGATCTCCAACCCGGGCGAGAGCGCCCTCGAGGCGGCCGCCAGCCCGGTGGCCGGGCCGTGGCTCTACTTCGTGACGGTCAACCTCGACACGGGCGAGACGAAGTTCGCCGCGACGTACGAGGAGCACCAGCGCAACGTGGCCCAGTTCCAGAAGTGGTGCACCGACAACAAGGGCAAGTGCTGAGCGAGGGGCGCGGGGTCGCCCGGCACTGCGCGGTGTGGGGCAGCCCGATCGAGCACTCGCTCTCGCCCCTGCTGCACCGGGCGGCATATGCGGCCCTCGCCCTGGACGGCTGGTCCTACGAGCGGCGCGAGGTCGACGAGGCCGGCTTCGCGGACGCCTTCGCGGGGCTCGACGAGACCTGGGTCGGCCTCTCCCTGACGATGCCGCTCAAGGAGGTCGCGCTGCGCGCCGCGACCACGGCGACGCCGGTCGCGGCGGCCACGGGGGCGGCCAACACGCTGGTCCGGGACGCGGACGACCCGTCCCGCTGGACCGCGCACAACACCGACGTCCACGGCCTCACCACGGCACTGCGTCTCGCCGGGTGCACCGCCCCCGCGAGCCTGCTCGTCGTCGGGTCGGGCGCGACGGCGCGCTCGGCGGTCGCGGCGGTGACGGCCCCCGGTGGCCGCATCGTGCTCATGGTCCGTGACCGGGTGCGTCCGGAGACGCTCCGACAGGCCGAGGCCGCCGGACTGGCCGTCGAGGTCGTCGGTCTGGGCGAGTGGGCCGCAGCGAGCGAGGTCGACGCGGTCGTCAGCACCGTGCCACCCACGTCGGTGCCCGACCTCGAGGTCTTCCCCGCCGCGTCGCAGGGCGGCGGGCGCCGGCCGGTCCTCCTCGACGTCGTCTACGGCTCGGGCGAGACGCCCCTCCAGCGCGCGGCCCGCGAGCGGGGCTGGGCCATCGCCCGGGGCACCGACATGCTCCTGCACCAGGCCACCGAGCAGGTACGCCTCATGACGGGTCGCGAGGCACCGCTGGGCGCCATGTCCGACGCCCTCCGCGCGGCGCTGCGCGAACGGCGCGAGAACTCGTGATCCCGCCGCTCATGTGGGCCGGGGCGCCCGGGGCGCCGTGGTGGTTCGTCGTCGCTCTCGCCGTGGCCGGTGGGCTCGTCGGAGAGGTGCTCCGGCGTCGCCTCGCGACGGGTGGCTACCGCCTCGACGACGAGACCGGACCGCTGCCGCGGGTCCCGTCGGCCGTCGTGCCGGTCGCCCTCGCCGTCCTCTGGGCGCTGCTCGGCTGGCGGTTCGGACCCCTGTCGGAGTGGGCGCTGACGCCCGCCTACCTCGCGTTCGCCTTCGTCGCGGTCGCCCTCGCCTGGATCGACGCGGACGTGCATCGCCTCCCGCGCGGACTGACGCGGCCGGCATACCCCCTGCTCGTCGCCCAGCTCGCGCTCGCGTCCCTCGCCTCGGGCGACTGGGAGGCGCTGCGCCGGGCGGCCGTCGCCGGCGCCGTCCTCTGGACGATCTACTTCGTGCTCGCCCTCGTGGCGGCGCTGCTCGGCAGCGGCTTCGGCTACGGCGACGTGACGCTCGCGGGGCTCGTCGGTCTCGCGACGGGCTACGTCAGCGTGTCGACGACCCTCGTCGCCTCGTACGCCGCGTTCATCCTCGCGGGGGTCTACGGCCTCGTCCGCCTCGTGCTGCGACGCGGCACCCGCAAGGACGACATCGCGTTCGGCCCGTGGATGCTGCTCGGTCTGCTCATCTCCCTCGTCGTCCAGGTGCGCCCGCTCGTCTGACGGCCGGAGCCGGCCACCGCCCCACGGTCCCGCGGAGCGGGCGGGTCGGGGGCGACGACGGACCGCGTGGGAGGATCGGGTCATGTTGCGTTGGTTGACGGCCGGTGAGTCGCACGGTCCCGCACTCGTCGCCATGATCGAGGGACTCCCCGCCGGCGTCGAGGTCGGCGCGAAGGACCTGCAGGCCGCCCTGTCCCGTCGCCGTCTCGGCTACGGCCGCGGCGCGCGGATGAAGTTCGAGCAGGACGAGGTGGAGTTCCTCGGCGGCCTGCGCCACGGACTGACCCTCGGCTCGCCGATCGCGGTGCGCATCGGCAACAGCGAGTGGCCCAGGTGGACGACCGTGATGAGTCCCGAGGCCGTCAGCGACGAGGCCTACGCCGCCTCCGACGACGTCAACGCCGAGAAGGAGGTCGCGCGCAACAAGCCGCTGACCCGACCTCGGCCCGGTCACGCCGACCTCGTCGGGATGCAGAAGTACGGCCACGAGGACGCCCGCCCCGTGCTCGAGCGCGCCTCGGCCCGCGAGACCGCGGCCCGCGTGGCCCTCGGCGAGATCGCCGCCCGATTCCTCGAGCAGTCCTACGGCATCCGCCTCGTCTCGCACACCGTCTCGATCGGCACGGCGGGCGTGCCCGAGGGCGCCGCCCTGCCGACGCCCGACGACGTCGAGCGTCTCGACGCCGACCCGGTACGGGCCTTCGACCCGTCGGGCTCGGCGGCCATGGTGGCAGAGGTCGACGCGGCGAAGAAGGACGGCGACACCCTCGGCGGCGTCGTCGAGGTGCTGGCCTACGGCGTACCGCCGGGCCTGGGGTCACACGTCCACTGGGACCGCAAGCTCGACGGCCAGCTCGCGCAGGCCCTCATGAGCATCCAGGCGATCAAGGGCGTCGAGGTCGGCGACGGCTTCGAGACGGCCCGTCGTCGAGGCTCCGAGGCGCACGACGAGATGGAGATGGTCGACGGCGTCATCACCCGTCGCACCGGTCGGGCGGGCGGCACCGAGGGCGGCATGTCGACCGGTCAGGTGCTCCGCGTCCGCGCCGCGATGAAGCCGATCAGCACGGTGCCCCGCGCCCTGTCGACGGTCGACGTCGCGACGGGCGAGGCCGCCACCGCGATCCACCAGCGCTCCGACGTCTGTGCGGTGCCGGCTGCCGGCGTCGTCGCCGAGGCGATGGTCGCGCTCGTGCTCGCGCAGTCGTGCCTCGAGAAGTTCGGGGGAGACTCGGTGGCCGAGACGTCACGCAACCACACGGCATACCTCGCCGGCATCCGGGAGGGGCTGCGCACATGGTGAACGAGCAGGTGACCCGCCCGGTCGCCGTCGTCGTCGGGCCGCCCGGCGCCGGCAAGACCACCGTCGGCCAGGCCCTCGCGGCGCGCCTCGGCGTGGCCTTCCACGACGTCGACGCCGCGATCGAGGCCGCCGAGGGCCGCTCGATCTCCGACATCTTCGTCGACGACGGCGAGTCGGTCTTCCGCGACCTCGAGCGCGCCGAGGTGGCTCGCGCGCTGAGCGAGGAGCCGGGCGTCGTCTCGCTCGGCGGGGGAGCCGTCATGGACCCGCTCACCGAGGTGGCTCTCGCCGGTCACGCCGTCGTCTTCCTCGACGTCGCCATCGCCGACGCGAGCCGGCGCATCGGCTTCGACCGTTCGCGACCACTGCTGTCGGTCAACCCGCGTGCCTCGTGGGTGCGGATGATGAACGACCGCCGTCCCACCTACGAGCGCGTGGCGACCGTGCGCGTCGACACCGCGGGACGCACGCCCGACGAGGTCGTCGACGTCGTCGTCGCCGAGCTCGAGGCGGCCCGCGCGTGAGCGCTGCGACCGACCCGACGACGATCTCCGTCGGCGACGACTACGACGTCGTCATCGGGTCCGGTGTGCTCGACCGGGTCGGTGGCCTCCTCGGCGACGACGTCGAGCGCGTCCTCGTCGTCCACCCCCCGACGCTGCCGGATCTCACGTCGCGGGTGACCGCTGCCCTCGCGGAGCAGGGGTATGCCGTTCACGTGGCCGAGGTCCCCGACGCGGAGGCCGCCAAGACGGCCGAGGTCGCGGCGGCCCTCTGGGCACAGCTGGGCCGGGCGGGCTTCACCCGCACCGATGCCGTCGTCGGGGTCGGGGGCGGCACCGTCACCGACCTCGCCGGCTTCGTGGCCGCGGCCTGGCTGCGGGGGGTGCGCGTCGTCCAGGTGCCGACGACCCTGCTCGGCATGGTCGACGCGGCCGTCGGCGGCAAGACGGGCATCAACACCGCCGAGGGCAAGAACCTCGTCGGTGCCTTCCACCCGCCGGCCGGGGTGCTGTGCGACGTCGACGTGCTCTCGACACTGCCCGAGGCCGACCTCGTCGCAGGCCTCGCCGAGGTCGTCAAGTGCGGCTTCATCGCCGACCCCGTCATCCTCGACCTCGTGGAGTCCTCCGTCGTGGACGACGCGGAGCGGGCCCGCACCGCGGGCAACCCGCACCTGCGCGAGCTCATCGAACGCGCGGTCCGGGTCAAGGCGCACGTCGTCGCGGCCGACCTGCGCGAGAGCTCGCTGCGCGAGATCCTCAACTACGGCCACACGTTCGGCCACGCCATCGAGCAGGTCGAGCACTACTCGTGGCGGCACGGAGAGGCGGTCGGGGTCGGGATGGTCTACGTCGCCGAGCTCGCCCGGCTCACCGGTCACCTCACCGGCACGGAGGGCGACGCCCTCGTGGCCAGACACCGCTCCGTCCTCGCGTCGCTCGGCCTCCCGACGACGTATGCCGCCGGGCGATGGGACGATCTGCTGACGGCCATGCGCCGCGACAAGAAGTCCCGCGGCTCGACGCTGCGCTTCGTCGTGCTCGACGGGTTGGGCCGGCCCAGCCGACTGGCCGGGCCTGACGACGCACTGCTCCAGGCGGCATACGGCCTCGTGTCGCGGCGCCCCGACGCGTCCGCTCACTAGACTCGCGGGCATGACGGCACCCACGGTCTTCGTCCTGTCGGGCCCCAACCTGAACCGTCTCGGCACCCGCGAGCCGGAGGTCTACGGCTCCGACACGCTCGACGACGTGCACGCGGCCGTGCAGCGCGAGGCGCGTGACCTCGGCCTCGTCGCCGACTGCCGCCAGACCAACCACGAGGGCGAGCTCATCGACTGGCTGCACGAGGCCGTCGACGTCGGCGCCGACGTCGTGCTCAACCCGGGCGCGTTCACGCACTACTCGTATGCCGTCCGCGACGCGTGCGCCATCGTGACGACGAGCGGTCGCAGCCTCGTCGAGGTGCATCTCAGCAACCCGGCCGCGCGGGAGGAGTTCCGGCACACGTCGGTCGTCGCGGGCGTCGCGACCGGGACCGTGGCCGGCTTCGGCCTGCAGTCCTACCTGCTCGCCCTGCGCGCCCTCGTCTGACCGGCGACGGCCGTCACGATGTGGTGACGGGACCGACCGTCCCGATCCTCACCGCCACGGGGCGTCGTACGGTGCTGACGTGACCCACGCGGGGCGGCTCGGCATCGGCACCGCGGTGCTCGTCGCCGCGGCCGTGCTGTCGGGGTGCGCCCAACCGTCTCCGCAGCCCGCCCGGGCCCCGGCGTCGACGACCGTGGTGGTGCCCGGCTGCCCGCCGGTGGTGGTCAAGCCGGTGCAGCGGGCGCTCATCGACTTCACGGACTTCGTGGTGCACGACGGAGTCACGTACAGCTCGCGCCCGGACCGGTCGCAGGCTCTGACGCCGGACCGGCTCGGACCGGAGGTCTTCCGCGTCTCCTGCACGTACTCGAGTCTCAACGAGCTGACGCAGTCGGAGCTGCCGGAGGCGACCGAGCACTCGGCCGGCTTCATCCCGGCCCGGTCACCCGTCTACGGGCTGTCGGGCTGGCCGACAGCGTGCCGTCTCGCGGCGCAGCACGACGGCAGCTGGTTCGTCTACCTCGCCACGGTCGACACTCCCGAGGCCTCGAGGTTCAAGGAGTGTGCGCTCGACCCGGGACGGTCGACGCAGGACGCGCGCTCATGACCTCACGGTCAGTGCGTGCCCTCCGTGGCTACGTCGTCCAGTGCGGACGCCCACATCCGGGCGATCAGCCTGTTCATGGGGCCGTGGTGGATGAGGAAGAGGAGCAGCTTCTGACGCGTGGGGTCCGCAGCGCTCCACTCGGCGTGCAGGCTGCTCCCACCGTCCTCGCGTGGCGTGATCCGGACGAACCCGTCGCCACCGCCCCCGTAGCTGCTCTCCACCACCGTCCAGCGGACCACGTCGGGATCGGACCAGTCGTAGCGGGAGACGACCCAGGCGGGCGATCCCGAGCTGCTCTCGCGGGCGACCGCCCACCCCTCCCAGTGGTCGCGCAGCTCATACGTCCTGGGGTCCAGGCTCCGGCGCCAGGTCTGGAGACGGTGCTCGCTGAAGTCCGTCAGGGCGTGACGCACCTGTCCCGGTGACGCTCGCGTCTCCAGGTCGAATCTCACCTCATCATGAGAGCACCGGCAGGCTCGGCCCGTCCACCGAGCGCGGTCCGTCCCCTTCACAGCGACCGCACAGACGCTGCATCGCTGTCTCAACGGCCTGGCTCCCAGAGTCTTGCCAGACGGGCCCGCCGGGCCCACGACGAAAGGTCGGACCATGGCACCGCGCACTCCCTCGGCTCCTGAGCACGAGTGGCTCGACGAGCACGGCAAGGAGATCGAGGACCACGACCGAGGCCTCGTCTACGACCTCCAGACGCTCGTCGACCGGCGGCGGGCGCTGTCCCTCTTCGGTGGTCTCGGCGTCGCGGGCGCGCTCGCGGCATGTAGAACCGGCACCGCACCGGTCGCGACGAGCGGCTCGACGGGCATCCCGACGAGCGCCACATCCTCGGCGGTCACGACGAGTGGCGCGACCTCGACGACCCCAGCCGCCGCCGTGACCGACGCCGACCTCGTCGAGGCCCCGGACGAGACGGCCGGGCCCTTCCCGGGCGACGGCTCCAACGGCCAGAACGTCCTCGACGACTCGGGGATCGTGCGCCGCGACATCCGCAGCAGCTTCGGCTCCTCGACGACGACGGCCCAGGGTGTTCCCCTCACCATCACGCTGACGGTGAAGGACCTCGCGACGAGCTCTGCGCTCGTCGGCGCTGCCGTCTACGTCTGGCACTGCGACCGGGACGGGCGCTACTCGATGTACAGCCAGGGCGCGGCCGACGAGAACTACCTGCGCGGCGTGCAGGCCACCGACGACTCGGGCACGGCGACGTTCACGTCGATCTTCCCGGCCTGCTACTCGGGACGCTGGCCGCACATCCACTTCGAGGTCTACTCGAAGGTGAGCGACGCGACGTCGAGCGGCCCCATCGTCAAGACCTCGCAGATCGCCCTGCCCCAGGCCACCTGCGAGACGGTCTATGCCACGAGCGGCTACGAGCAGAGCGTCGGCAACCTCTCGCAGGTCAGTCTCCAGCGCGACAACGTCTTCGGTGACGACGGCGGCATCCACCAGCTCGCGACGATGTCGGGCAACGCGACGTCCGGCTACACGGCAGCGCTGACGATCGGCGTCTGACCCGCCGACCGGCCCGGGCGCGTGGGAACCTGCTCCCATGAGTGAGGACGAGGACCTCGTCGTCAGCGCGATGGCGATCAACGTGACGATCCCCGAGTCGCTGCGCTGGACCGACAGCCGCCGCGGACAGGAGTTCCGGCTCGACACCCTGAACGTCCGCATGCTCCCCGACGGACACCTCGCGGCCAAGGCCTACGGGCGACCGGTCGAGGGCGGACGCGGGGCCTACGTGTCGTTCACCGTGCCGGAGCGACCCGAGCTCGCGGCGCTCGTCGCGGCCGCCGCGGACCGAGCCGCTGACAGGTGGGCGGCCCACCAGGGCCTCCGCTGAGCGGGCGTCAGGCGGCGCCGAGAGCCTCTGGCAGCGGCTGGGCGTGCACGATCGTCAGCTCCGACACCGCGCGGGTCAGCACGACGTAGAGGCGTCGCAGGCCGGTGCGCTCGTCGGGCTCGGCCGCGGCGATCGCTGCCGGCTCGACGACGACGGTGCGGTCGAACTCCAGACCCTTGGCGACGCTCGCCGGCACGACCTCGACCTGGTGGTCCTCGTCGTCGCCGTGGTCGCGGTCGAGCCGACCGTGGGAGACCCCGGCGGCCGCGAGTGCGGCCGAGACCCGCTCGACGTCGGCGTCCGGCGCGATGACGCCGACCGAACCGACGGCGCTCGCAGCCCGCTCGACCGCCAGCACGACCTCGGCGTCGAGGGCGCTCGGGTCGGCCGGCCGGATCTCGAGCCGCCCCGGGTTGTCGCGCACCGACACCGGCGCGCCGAGCCCCGGCGCCATGACGGGGAGCAGCCGGGCGGCGTACTCGATGACGACAGCGGGGACGCGGAAGCCGCGGTCGAGCACGACGAGGTCGTGGTCGTCCTTGCCGAGGTGTCGCATCGCGTCGTCCCAGGACGCGGTCGCCCACGGCGTCGTGCCCTGGGCGATGTCGCCGAGCACGGTGACCGACCCCGTCGAGCACCGTCGGCCGACGGCGCGCAGCTGCATCGGGGAGAGGTCCTGCGCCTCGTCGAGCACGACGTGGCCGAGGCTCGGCACGCGACGGAGGAGGTCGTCGAGCTCGTCGAGCAGGGCCATGTCGGCGCGCGACCAGCGGGCTGCACCCTTGGTGCGGGCGGGCTTGTCCCACAGCAGCATCGACTGCTCCCGCTCGGTGAGGTCGTCACCGGCGGCAGCCCGCAGCGCGTCGGCGTCGGACCACAGCCGGTGCAGCACCCCCTGCGGGTCGAGGGCGGGCCAGACGGACGAGACGTACTTCTTGACCGCGGCCGACTTCGCGACGGCGTCCTGCACCCGGTCGTCGGGCGCGTCGCCGGCGCGTTCCATCTCGAGCAGCACGTGGTGGGCGAGCCGCTGGGGGAGCAGGTCACGCGCGGCGGAGTAGCGCACGCCGCGGGCTGCGAGCTCGTCGAGGACGTCAGCGACCTCGTGTGCCGGTACGCGCCACTTGCGCACGCCGCGCGGCACCACGACCGCCTCCGTCGGGCGCACGATGCTCGACCACACCGCGCGGCGCAGCACCGCCGCCAGCCGTGGGTCGCCCTTGAGGGTGGCGACGTCGGCCGGTTCGTCGGCGCGCACCCGGCCGTGGTCGAGCAGGCTCTCGATCGTCGCGTGGCCGACCCGCACCTCGCCGAGCGACGGCAGGACGGCGCCGATGTGGTCGAGGAAGGCGCGGTTGGGGCCGACGACGAGCACTCCCGAGCGGTCGAGCCGCTCGCGGAAGGAGTAGAGCAGCCAGGCCGCCCGGTGCAGTCCGACGGCGGTCTTGCCCGTGCCCGGCGCGCCCTGGACGCAGACGCTGACGGCGACGTCGCTGCGGACGATCTCGTCCTGCTCCGGCTGGATCGTCGAGACGATGTCGCGCATGGGGCCGGTGCGCGGGCGTTCGATCTCGGCGGCGAGGATCGAGCCGGCCGTCCCGCCGGAATGCGCCGGCTCGCGCAGGTGCTCGTCCTCGAGGGCGGTGAGGCGCCCGCGGTCGACGCCGAACCGTCGCCGCAGCACGACGTCCATCGGCTCGAGCGGCGACGCCCGGTAGAACGCGGTCGAGATCGGGGCGCGCCAGTCGACGACGACGGGGTCGCCCGCCTCGTCCGACACGTGCCGCCGGCCGATGTGGAACTGCTCGGCCGGCCCGTCGGCAGGGTCGACGTCGATGCGTCCGAAGAAGAGGGTCGTGCGCGGGTCGTCCTGCAGCGAGGCGATGCGTCGCGCCAGCACCCAGCCGAGGACCTCGCCCGACACCGCGTCGCTCGCCTTCGACGCGTCGAGCGACTCCGCGAGCCGGCGCATCCGCGCCAGCTGCTCGCGCGCGTCGTCGAGGTAGGCCTGCTCCCGGGCGAGTTCGGTGGCGAGTCCGTGGTCGGGCGAGGGCACGCGAGGACCTTTCTGCAGCGGAACACACCGAGAAGGTGTGGGCGCACCGGGATCGGACGCCGGTGGGTCGTGACCTGCTCGGTGTGTTGCGGGGCGGGGGGAACGGATCAGGGTACACCGCGCAGGGGTCGCGCGGACGGGCGCGATTCCGCGATCCGGTGGCCGCACGGCTAGACTCGTGCGGCAACTCCCCAAGACAGTGAACGCCCGGCGATCCGGCGTGCCCGCAGGCGCGCGCCCCGACCGGCCGGCATACGAAAGTGGTTTGTGACGATGGCTTCGACCAACGACCTGAAGAACGGCATGGTGCTCAACATCGAGGGACAGCTCTGGTCCGTCGTCGAGTTCCAGCACGTGAAGCCCGGCAAGGGCCCCGCGTTCGTGCGCACCAAGCTCAAGGCCGTCCTCTCCGGCAAGGTCGTCGACAAGACGTTCAACGCCGGCACCAAGGTCGAGACGAGCAACGTCGACAAGCGCACGATGCAGTACCTCTACAAGGACGGCACCGACTTCGTCTTCATGGACACCGACACCTACGACCAGCTGAACGTGTCGGAGACCGTCGTCGGTGACGCCGCGAACTACCTCCTCGAGAACCAGAACGCGCTCGTCGCCACCAACGAGGGCCTGCCGCTCTACGTCGAGCTGCCCGCGTCGGTCGTCCTCGAGATCACCCACACCGAGCCGGGCCTGCAGGGCGACCGCTCCACCGGCGGCACCAAGCCGGCCACCCTCGAGACCGGTGCCCAGATCAACGTGCCGCTCTTCCTCGAGTCCGGCACCCGCGTCAAGGTCGACACCCGCGACGGGTCGTACCTCGGCCGCGTCAACGACTGAGCGGACGCGAATTCCCTTGGCAGCACGCAGCAAGGCCCGTACGCGGGCGCTCGACATCCTCTTCGAGGCGGACCAGCGCGGTCTCAACGCCGAGACGCTCCTCGACGAGCGCCTGGGCGACAGCGAGTCCCGGGCGGCGAACAACCCCTACACCGCGGACCTCGTTCGCGGTGTCGTCGGGCGCTGGAACGACATCAACGCGGCGCTGACCGACTACAGCCAGGGCTGGACCCTCGAGCGGATGCCCGCCGTCGACCGCGCGATCCTGCGCCTCGGCGCGTGGGAGGTGCTCTGGAACGACGAGATCCCCGACGGCGTCGCGATCTCCGAGGCCGTGGCGCTCGCCACCGACCTGTCGACCGACGAGTCTCCGGCCTTCGTCAACGGGCTGCTCGCGCGCATCGCCGAGGTCAAGGCGACCATCGTCTGAACGCCCGACCGTGCCTGCACGACTCCTCGAAGCCACCCCTGCGCGGGTGGCTTCGCGGCGTCCCGGGTGCAGGGGCTCCGCGGACCGACACCGCGGGTGGCGCCGTGCCGAGGGGCGGACCGGTGTCGGCCGGGGAGCGGGGCCGCGTTAGACTCCCTCGCGAAGACATCCTTTAACCACCGTCCTGTGAGGCGGGGAAGGAGGTCCAGCGGCGATGCCCTGCCCTGACCTGAGTGCACCCGACCAGTCATCGACAGATCGCTCGAGCATCCCCGAGGACGCTCGCGACGTCATGAGCGAGGGGGACATCTCCCGGGCGCTGCGGCGCATCGGTCACGAGATCCTCGAGCGCAACAAGGGCAGCGAGGGGCTCGTCCTCCTCGGTATCCCCTCGCGCGGGGTCCCGCTCGCGCGCCGTCTCGCCGCGTGCATCGAGGAGGTCGAGGGGACCGCGATCCCCGTCGGCGAGCTCGACATCACGCTCCACCGCGACGACCTGCGCCGCAACCCGGTGCGCACGGCCCACCGCTCGCGCATCCCGGCGGGCGGCATCGACGACCAGGTCGTCGTCCTCGTCGACGACGTCCTCTACTCCGGGCGCACGATCCGCGCCGCCCTCGACGCGCTCTCCGAGCTCGGCCGTCCCCGCGCCGTGCGCCTCGCGGTCCTCGTCGACCGGGGCCACCGGGAGCTGCCGATCCGCGCCGACCACGTGGGCAAGAACCTCCCCACCTCCCGCGACGAGCGCGTCCACGTCCGGGTCGCCGAGGTCGACGGTCTCGACATCGTGCGGATCAGCGGGGGTGACGCGCGATGACCAAGCACCTCATCTCCTCCGCGGACCTCAGCCGCGCCGAGGTCGAGGACATCCTCGAGACCGCGGCCTCGATGCACGACCTCCAGCGACGCGAGGTCAAGAAGGTGCCGACCCTGCGCGGGCGCACGATCATCAACTTCTTCTTCGAGGACTCGACCCGCACCCGCAGCTCGTTCGAGATCGCGGGCAAGTGGATGTCGGCCGACACCATCAACCTCTCGGCCAAGGGCTCCTCGACGAGCAAGGGCGAGAGCCTGCGGGACACGGCCATGACCGTCGACGCCATGGCCGTCGACGCCCTCGTCATCCGGCACAACGCGTCGGGCGCCTGCCACCAGGTCGCGCAGTGGGTCCGGTGCAGCGTCATCAACGCGGGCGACGGCACCCACGAGCACCCGACGCAGGCCCTGCTCGACGCCTACACGCTGCGCACCCGCCTCGGCGACCTCGACGGCAAGCACGTCGTCATCGTCGGCGACCTGACCCACTCCCGGGTCTTCCGCAGCAACGTCATCACGCTGAAGACCCTCGGCGCACGCGTCACCGTCGTCGCTCCGCCCACGCTCATGCCGAGCGGTATCGGGGCGTGGAGCGCGGCCGACGGCTTCGCCACGAGCTGGGACCTCGACCCCGTCCTCGACGGCGAGGGCGAGCACGGCCCCGTCGACGCCGTCATGATGCTGCGCGTCCAGCGCGAGCGGATGAGCGGCGGCTACTTCCCGACGGCGCGCGAGTACACCGTCGGCTACGGCCTGACGCGCGACCGGCTCGAGCGGCTCGTCGCCCGCAACGACGACGTGCTCGTGCTCCACCCCGGCCCGATGAACCGCGGCCTCGAGATCGCCCCCGAGGCGGCCGACTCCCCGCAGTCGGTCGTGCTTGACCAGGTCTCGGCCGGCGTCGCGGTCCGGATGGCCGTGCTCTACCACCTGCTCGCCGGCGAGGAGACGCCCGCGCCAGTGCCCGCCGCCACCGCCGCCACCGCCGCCACCGCCGCCACCGCCGCCACCGCCGCCACCGCGCCCAGTGAAGGAGCCGTCCGATGACCCGCCTCGTGATCCGCGGCGCCCGCCTGCTCGGCGCCGACTCGGCCGACCTGCTCGTCGAGGACGGCGTCATCACCGAGGTCGGCTCGGTCTCGGCACCCTCGGACGCCGAGGTGCTCGACGCCGACGGACTCGTCGCGCTGCCCGGCCTCGTCGACCTCCACGTCCACCTGCGTGAGCCGGGCCGCGAGGACGCCGAGACCATCGCCACCGGCTCGGCCGCGGCGGCCGCCGGCGGCTTCACCGCCGTCTTCGCCATGGCCAACACGAGCCCCGTCACCGACACCGCCGAGGCGGCCGAACGCGTGCTCGACCTCGGGCGCGCCTGCGGGCTCACCGAGGTGGTCCCGGTCGGCGCCGTGACCAAGGGCCTCGAGGGCGCCGAGCTCGCCGAGCTCGGTCTCATGGCCCGCTCGCGGGCCAGGGTGCGGGTCTTCAGCGACGACGGCCACTGCGTGCACGACGCGCGGATCATGCGCCGGGCGCTCGAGTACGTCAAGCCCTTCGGTGGCGTCGTCAGCCAGCACGCGCAGGACCCTCGCCTCGCGGGCCGCGAGGCCTGCTGCCACGAGGGCGAGGTCTCGGGCCGGCTCGGCCTGCCCGGCTGGCCCGGCATCGCCGAGGAGTCGATCGTCGCGCGCGACGTCATGCTCGCCCGCCACACCGGCTCCCGCGTCCACGTCGCCCACGTCTCGACCGCCGGCACGGTCGAGGTCATCCGCTGGGCCAAGGCCCAGGGCATCGACGTCACCGCCGAGGTCACGCCGCACCACCTCGCGCTGACGACCGACCTGCTCCTGGGCTACGACCCCGTCTACAAGGTCAACCCGCCGCTGCGCCCGACCGAGGACGTCGAGGCCCTGCGCGCAGCCCTCGCCGACGGCACCATCGACGCCGTGGCCACCGACCACGCGCCGCACGCCCGCCACGACAAGGAGCACGCCTTCGTCGACGCAGCCTTCGGGATGCTCGGCCTCGAGACGGCCCTCTCGGTCGTCAGCGACGTCCTCGTGCGACCGGGCCTGCTCGACTGGGCCGACGTGGCGCGCGTCATGTCGACCGCCCCGGCCCGGATCGGCGGGCTCGCCCACCAGGGAAGGGAGCTCGCCGTCGGCAGCCCCGCCCACATCACCCTCGTCGACCCTGACCGCGAGATCACGGTCGACGCCGCCGCGAGCCGCAGCCGCTCGCGCAACAACCCGTGGCACGGGCGCACCCTGCGCGGAGCCGTCCTCGCGACGGTCCACGCGGGACGCGTCACCCACGACGTCCGCAACGGCGCGGGCACCCGACGAGAACTGACGAACGCGACGACCTCGGGAGCAGACCTGTGACCACCCAGACCCCCCTGACCGTGCCCAGCCGTGACGGGTGGCCCACCCGCACTCGCGTGGCGGCGACCCTCGTCCTCGAGGACGGCCGCTCCTTCCGCGGGTCGTCCTACGGCGCGCTGGGCGAGACCGTCGGCGAGGCGGTCTTCTCCACCGGCATGACCGGCTACCAGGAGACGCTGACCGACCCGAGCTACCACCGGCAGGTGATCGTCATGACGTCCCCGCACGTCGGCAACACCGGCGTCAACACCGAGGACGACGAGAGCACCCGCATCTGGGTCGCCGGCTACGTCGTGCGCGACCCCGCCATCCGTTCGTCCAACTGGCGTGCCACCCGCGACCTCGAGGACGAGCTCGTCGACCAGGGCGTCGTCGGCATCTGTGACATCGACACGCGTGCCCTGACACGCCACCTGCGCGAGCGCGGCGCGATGCGGGTCGGCATCTTCAGCGGTGACGCCGCCGCGCGCCCCGAGGCGGAGCTGCTCGACGCGGTCCGCACGAGCCCCCAGATGGCGGGCGCCGCGCTCGCCGCTGAGGTCACCACCACCGAGCCGTATGCCGTCCCGGCCGTCGGCGACAAGCGGTTCACCGTCGCGGCCGTCGACCTCGGCATCAAGGCGATGACGCCGGCGCTCATGGCGCAGCGCGGCATCGAGGTGCACGTGCTGCCGGCCACCGCGACGATCGACGACGTCCTCGCGGTGGGGGAGTCCGGCCCCGACGGCGTCTTCTTCTCCAACGGGCCCGGTGACCCGGCCACCGCCGAGCGCGAGGTCGCGCTGCTGCGCGAGGTGCTCGACCGGGGGATCCCGTTCTTCGGCATCTGCTTCGGCAACCAGCTGCTCGGGCGTGCCCTCGGCTTCGGCACCTACAAGCTGAAGTACGGCCACCGCGGCATCAACCAGCCGGTCATGGACCGCACGACCGGCAAGGTCGAGGTGACCGCCCACAACCACGGCTTCGCCGTGGACGCGCCCCTCGACGAGGACAGCGACACGGCATACGGCCGCGTGCGTGTCTCGCACGTGTGCCTCAACGACGACGTCGTCGAGGGTCTCGAGTGCCTCGACCGTCCCGCCTACTCCGTCCAGTACCACCCCGAGGCCGCGGCCGGACCGCACGACGCCGCCTACCTCTTCGACCGCTTCATCGAGCTGATGGAAGCCGGCGGCACTGGCAAGACCACCCAGCAGAACGGTCCGGCGCGCGTAGCGCCCGGACAGACGAGCGATGCGAGCGAAGCGAGCGAGCCGAGGAGGGAAGGCGCTACGCACAAGAGCGCCGGACACGCGAGCGAAGCAAGCCACGAGCAGAGCGGGAGCAACTAACATGCCCAAGCGCGACGACATCAAGAGCGTCCTCGTCATCGGGTCCGGCCCGATCGTCATCGGCCAGGCCTGCGAGTTCGACTACTCCGGCACCCAGGCCTGCCGCGTGCTGCGCGAGGAGGGCATCCGCGTCATCCTCGTCAACAGCAACCCCGCGACGATCATGACCGACCCCGAGTTCGCCGATGCCACGTACGTCGAGCCGATCACCCCCGAGGTCGTCGAGGCGATCATCGCCAAGGAGCGTCCCGACGCCGTGCTCGCCACCCTCGGCGGTCAGACGGCGCTCAACTGCGCGATCTCCCTGCACGACAACGGCGTCCTCGAGAAGTACGGCTGCCCGCTCATCGGCGCCAACGTCGAGGCGATCCAGCTCGGCGAGGACCGCGAGAAGTTCAAGGGTGTCGTCGAGCGGTGCGGCGCGGAGTCCGCGAAGTCCCTCATCTGCCACTCGATGGACGAGCTGCTCGCGGCCGCCGACGAGCTCGGCTACCCGGTCGTCGTGCGCCCGTCGTTCACGATGGGCGGCCTCGGGTCGGGCTTCGCCTACGACGAGGCGGACCTGCGCCTCCTCGGCGGCGCCGGCCTCCAGTACAGCCCCACGACCGAGGTGCTCCTCGAGGAGTCGATCCTCGGCTGGAAGGAGTACGAGCTCGAGGTCATGCGCGACCACGCCGACAACGTCGTCGTCGTCTGCTCCATCGAGAACCTCGACCCGATGGGCGTGCACACCGGTGACTCCATCACCGTGGCGCCGGCCCTGACGCTCACCGACCGCGAGTACCAGCGGCTGCGCGACATCGGCATCGCCGTCATCCGTGAGGTCGGCGTCGACACCGGCGGCTGCAACATCCAGTTCGCCGTCAACCCCGACGACGGACGCATCATCGTCATCGAGATGAACCCGCGCGTCTCGCGGTCGAGCGCCCTGGCCTCCAAGGCGACCGGCTTCCCGATCGCCAAGATCGCGGCGAAGATGGCGATCGGCTACACGCTCGACGAGGTGCCCAACGACATCACCCGCGAGACCCCGGCGAGCTTCGAGCCGTCGCTCGACTACGTCGTCGTCAAGGTGCCGCGCTTCGCCTTCGAGAAGTTCCCGGCGGCCGACCCGACGCTGACGACGACGATGAAGTCGGTCGGCGAGGCCATGGCGATCGGGCGCAACTTCACCGAGGCGCTGCAGAAGGCCTTGCGCTCGCTGGAGAAGAAGGGCGCGAGCTTCCACTGGGACGGCGAGATCACCAAGGCCGCCGCCGAGCGGGCGCTCGAGGAGGCCACGGTCCCGACCGACGGCCGCATCGTGCTCGTGCAGCAGGCGCTGCGCGGCGGGTGCAGCGTCGAGGAGGTCCACGACGCCACCGGCATCGACCCGTGGTTCCTCGACCAGATCGCGCTCATCAACGACGTCGCGACGATGCTCGCCGACGCCCCCCAGCTGACGCCGGAGCTGCTCCGCCTCGTCAAGCGCCACGGCTTCAGCGACGCGCAGGTGGCGTCCGTCCGGCGTATGCCGGAAGCCGTGGTCCGCGGCGTGCGCCACGCCCTCGGGGTGCGCCCGGTCTACAAGACCGTCGACACGTGCGCGGCCG
The DNA here is from genome assembly GCF_964254175.1 of Terrabacter sp. LjRoot27. NCBI lineage: Bacteria > Bacillati > Actinomycetota > Actinomycetes > Micrococcales > Intrasporangiaceae > Terrabacter > Terrabacter sp. LjRoot27. Next base: position 2,638,599 of record NZ_CAXUSS020000001.1, on the reverse strand, counting down.
AGTTCGCCGCGACGACGCCCTACCACTACAGCTCGTACGACGAGGAGACCGAGGTCGCGCCACGCGATCGCCCCGCCGTCATCATCCTCGGCTCGGGCCCGAACCGCATCGGTCAGGGTGTCGAGTTCGACTACTCCTGCGTCCACGCGTCGTTCTCCTTGCGCGACAAGGGATTCGACACGGTCATGGTCAACTGCAACCCCGAGACGGTGTCGACCGACTACGACACGAGCAGCCGTCTCTACTTCGAGCCGCTGACGCTCGAGGACGTCCTCGAGGTCATCCACGCCGAGAGCCAGGCCGGCCCGATCGCGGGTGTCATCGTGCAGCTCGGTGGGCAGACGCCCCTCGGTCTCGCGCAGGCGCTCGAGGACGAGGGGGTCCCGATCGTCGGCACGTCGCCGAGCGCGATCCACCTCGCCGAGGACCGTGGTGCGTTCGGTCAGGTCCTGTCCCGGGCGGGTCTCATCGCCCCGAAGCACGGCACGGCCTACAGCTCGGACGAGGCCCTCGTCGTCGCGCGAGAGATCGGCTACCCGGTGCTCGTGCGTCCGTCCTACGTCCTCGGCGGCCGCGGCATGGTCATCGTCTACGACGACGACTCGCTCGTGACCTACGTCGAGAAGGCGACCGAGGCCTCGCCCGACCACCCGATCCTCATCGACCGCTTCCTCGACGACGCCATCGAGATCGACGTCGACGCGCTCTTCGACGGCGAGGACATGTACCTCGGCGGCATCATGGAGCACGTCGAGGAGGCCGGCATCCACTCGGGCGACAGCTCGTGCACGCTGCCGCCGGCGACGCTCGGCGACGGCGAGCTCGAGCGCGTGCGCATCGCGACGCGCAAGCTCGCCGAGGGCATCGGCGTCCGCGGCCTCATGAACGTCCAGTTCGCGCTGGCCCAGGACATCCTCTACGTCATCGAGGCCAACCCACGCGCCTCGCGCACCGTGCCGTTCGTCGCCAAGGCGACGGGCGTGCCCATCGCCAGCGCCGCGGCCCGGGTCATGCTCGGCTCCACGATCAAGGAGCTGCGTGAGGAGGGCATGCTGCCCCCGACCGGCGACGGCGGCCGGATGCCCGACCACGCACCCGTCTCGTGCAAGGAGGCGGTCCTGCCCTTCAAGCGCTTCCGCACCAAGGAGGGCGTCGCGGTCGACTCGCTCCTCGGCCCCGAGATGCGCTCGACGGGCGAGGTCATGGGCATCGACGTCGACTTCGGCTCTGCCTTCTCCAAGGCCCAGCAGGGCGGCGGGTCGGCGCTGCCGCGCTCCGGTGCGATCTTCGTGTCGGTGGCCAACCGCGACAAGCGCGCCATGCTCTTCCCGGTCAAGCGCCTCGTCGACCTCGGCTTCACGATCCTCGCGACGAGCGGCACGGCCGCGGTGCTCAAGCGCAACGGCATCCCGGCGACGCTGGTCCGCAAGATCACCGAGCGGGACGGCGACGCGCCGGGCGAGAAGTCGATCGTCGACCTCATCCGTGAGGGCACGGTCCAGATGGTCGTCAACACGCCGTCGGGGCAGGACGCGCGTGCCGACGGCTACGCGATCCGTGCCGCGACGACGAGCGCCGACAAGCCGATCATCACGACCATCGCGACGCTCGCCGCCGCCGTCCTCGGCATCGAGGCGGGTCTCACCGAGGAGATCCGGGTCAAGTCGCTGCAGGACCACGCGCGCGACCTCGACCTCTACGGACGCGGCACGGCAGCGACCACCTCAGCGACCACGTCAGCGACCACGTCAGCGACCACGTCAGCGACCACGGCGCGGTCCACGGCGACGCCGACGGCATCGGCGGAAGCCACGGCGACGGCCGGAGCGACCGCATGAGCGAGCGCCAGCTGCGGGCCCGGGTCACCCAGGAGGTCGCGGAGGTCATCGCGACCCGGCGGGTCGGTGCCTACCAGCACCTCACCCTCGTCGCCCCCGGCGTCGCCGAGCTCGCCCGCCCGGGCCAGTTCGTCGCGCTGGCCGTCGGCGGCGAGACGTCCGGCACCCTGCTGCGCCGGTCCTTCTCGATCCACAAGGTCAGCCCGAGCGGCACCTACGGCGGCACCGTCGAGATCGTCGTCTCGGCGGTGGGCACCGGCACGCGATGGATCGTCGACCGCGCGCCGCACGACACCATCGACGTCGTCGGCCCCCTCGGCAAGGCGTTCCCGCTGCCCACCGAGCCCGTCGCCTGCGTCCTCGTCGGCGGCGGCTACGGCAGCGCGCCCCTCTTCTGGCTCGCCGGCGAGCTGCGCGAGCGCGGCTGCCACGTCGAGATGGTCCTGGGCGCCGCCAGCGAGGACCGCCTCTTCGGCGTCGTCGAGGCACGCCGCAGCTGCGACGGCGTCACGGTGACGACCGACGACGGCTCCGCCGGTCAGCAGGGCTGGGTCAGCGACCCGCTGCCCGAGATCATCGAGCGCACGAAGGCGGGCGTCGTCTACGGCTGCGGTCCGATGGGGATGCTCGAGTCGATCACCCGGGTCGCCCAGGCGCACGGCGCAGTCGCACAGGTCGCCGTCGAGGAGTCGATGGCCTGCGGCGTCGGCGTGTGCATGACGTGCGTCATGCCCGTCGTCGGCTCCGACGGCAGGACCCGGATGGTGCGCTCGTGCGTCGAGGGACCCGTCTTCCGCGGGGACCGCGTCCGCTGGGACGCCTTCGACGGAGGTCATGCGCGCGTCCCGGACGATGCCGTCGGCGCCCCGAAGGTGGGTGGTCACTGATGGTGGACCTCTCCATCGACCTCGGGGGCGGCCACCGGCTGCCCAACCCGCTCATGACCGCCTCCGGCTGCGCGGCGAACGGCAGGGAGCTGCACCGCTTCTTCGACGTCGCCGACCTCGGCGCGTTCGTCACGAAGTCCGTCATGGCCGACCCGCGCTCCGGCCGGGGCACGCCCCGCATGGCGGAGACCCCGTCGGGGATGCTCAACTCGATCGGCCTGCAGGGCCCCGGCATCGAGGCGTTCGTCGACGAGGACCTGCCGTGGCTCCAGTCCGTGGGGGCGCGCGTGCTGCCCTCGATCGCCGGCAGCTCGAGCACCGAGTACGCCCACGTCGCGGCGACGCTGCGCGCGAGCCGGGCGTTCGACGCCGTCATCGGCGTCGAGGTCAACATCTCGTGCCCCAACGTCGCCAACCGCGGACTGGTCTTCGCCTGCGACCCGCTGGCCTCGGCCAAGGTCATCGCGCTCGTGCGCGAGCAGCTCCCGCGCGACATCCCGGTGTTCGCGAAGCTGAGCCCGGACGTCACCGACATCACCGCCATCGCGGCCGCCTGCGTCAAGGCCGGCGCCGATGGCCTGACGATGATCAACACCCTGCTCGGCATGGTCATCGACACCGACCGGATGCGGCCGCAGCTCGGCGGGGTCACCGGCGGCCTCTCGGGTCCGGGCATCCGGCCGGTCGCGGTCCGTGCCATCTGGCAGGTGCGCCAGGCGATGTTCGAGGGGCGCATCCCCACCGTGCCGATCATCGGCGTCGGGGGAGTGCGCACGGGTCGTGACGCCCTCGAGCTCGTCGCTGCCGGCGCGAGCGCGATCCAGGTCGGCACCGCGGTCTTCAACGACCCCTCGGCGCCGGTCCGCGTCCTGCGCGAGCTCTGCGAGCTGCTCGACGCCAAGGGTTTCGAGCACTTCACCGATGCCGTCGCCGTGGCCCACGGCCGCTGACGAGCCACCTGACACCGTGAACGGAGACCGACGATGAGCAAGGCCTTCGGGGCCCGCCTCCACGACGCCATGCAGACCCACGGGCCGCTGTGCGCCGGCATCGACCCCCACCGGGGGCTCGTGGAGTCGTGGGGCCTGTCCTACGACGTCGCCGGCCTCGAGCGCTTCGCCCTGACCTGCGTCGAGGCGTTCGCCGGCCGGGTCGCGGCCGTCAAGCCTCAGTCGGCCTTCTTCGAGGTCTTCGGCAGCCGCGGCCTGGCCGTGCTCGAGCGGGTGCTCACCGAGCTGCGCGAGGCAGGCACCCTGACCGTCCTCGACGCGAAGCGCGGCGACATCGGGTCGACGATGGGCGCCTACGCCGAGGCCTACCTCGGCCCGGACGCCGTCGCCCCACCGGACGCCCTCACCGTGAGCCCCTACCTCGGCTACGAGTCGCTCCGTCCCGCGATCGACCTCGCGGAGCAGACGGGCCGTGGGCTCTTCGTCCTCGCCCTGACGTCGAACCCCGAGGGCGCCTCAGTCCAGCACGCGGTCCGCGACGGCCGGTCCGTTGCCGCGTCCGTCGTCGACGGCGCCGCGGGCGACAACGCCCCGGCGCGAGGCCGGGGCGAGCTCGGCAGCATCGGACTCGTCATCGGCGCCACCGTCGGCACGGCCGTGCACGACCTCGGGCTCGACCTCGTGGAAGCCGCGACGCCGGTGCTCGCACCGGGCTTCGGAGCCCAGGGCGGCACCGTCGAGTCGCTCGCGTCGACCTTCGGCGCAGCCCGCGGTCAGGTGCTCGCCGCGTCCAGCCGCGAGATCCTCGGCGCCGGTCCCGATCCGCGCCGCCTCGTCGCCCGGACGGCGGAGGTCGCCGAGACGCTCCGGTCGACCTGACGTTCCCAGCCGTGTCACAGCACGTTCCCAGCCGGGTATGCGATGTGGCATGACTCACACTCCACGCGTACGCCGACTGCTCGCCACCGTCGCCCTCGCCGCGACGATCCCGCTCGCGACCGCGTGCGGCTCCAGCGCCCCGCCGACGACCGCAGCCGGCAGCAGCTCGTCATCCGCGTCCTCGGCACCGAGCGCGACTCCGAGCACGACGAGTGCCCCGTCCGGAGCCGACTCCGCCTACTGCACGGCGCTCGAGTCCGGGCAGAGGGAGCTCGAGTCGATGTCGTCGAAGATCAGCGACAAGGCCGCCCTCGAGCAGGGCAAGGTCGTGCTCGAGAAGATCGAGGCCGCCGCACCCGACGAGGTCAAGCAGGCCTGGGGCGACCTCATCGCCTTCGTCGACGCCGCGGCGTCGGGCGACAAGAGCGCCGTCACCGCTGCGACGGCGAAGATGGACGCTTCCAGCACGAAGATCGAGGCGCACGCCAAGGCGACCTGCAACCTCGACATCTCCTGACCCCGGGCCCCCGGGCTCCCCACGCCCCCGGGGGTGGCTCCAAACGTCACCGGCTCTCCACCGGCCGGAGCGACTCGCTTCGGGCAGTCGCGGGACCGGCGCCGACCCCACGGCATACGGTGTGGGGATGCGAACGACCGCGATGCGCAGGGGCCCCTCGGTGGCGCTCGCGCTGCTCCTCTCGGCGACCTCCCTCGGCGCCTGCTCGTCGGGGTCGACCGGCTCCTACTGCGACGCCCTGACGACCGCCGAGGCGGACTGGAAGGACGCGGGCGCGACGCTCAAGGACCCCGCCGCCGCGGCCCGGTTCGTCGCCACCATCACGCAGGTCGAGGCGAGCGCCCCCGAGGAGGTCAAGGCCGACTGGGCCTCGCTGCACGCCCTCGTGGCGAAGTTCACGGTGGACCAGCCCGACCTCACGGCGCTGACGAAGCAGATGCAGGGCTTCGAGAGCTCGGCCAAGCGGATCGAGACCCACGCCAAGGAGACGTGCGGGATCGACCTCGGCAGCTGAGCAGAGCGGGACGGGCGGCCGTCGGGCTGGGCCCCCGCGTTGCGGCGCGGACGGCCGGATCGCTAGGTTCGGCGGAGACAACACGCGAGACGTGAAGAACGGCAGGGGGCGCAGGGCGCTCCCCGCAGGCAGCGAGGAGACCGAAGACCGTGGCGCTTCCACCGCTCACCCCTGAGCAACGGGCCGCAGCACTCGAGAAGGCTGCAGCCGCACGTCGGGAGCGAGCAGCGGTCAAGAACCGGCTCAAGTACTCCAGCGGCTCGCTCGCCGAGGTCCTCGAGGACGGCAAGGCCGACCCGGTCATCGGCAAGATGAAGGTCACCGAGCTGCTCGAGTCGATGCCCGGCGTCGGACGCGTCCGCGCCAAGGCGATCATGGCCGAGGTCGGCATCGCCGAGTCGCGCCGCGTGCGTGGGCTCGGGGCCAACCAGGTCGCAGCCCTGCTCCACCGCTTCGAGAAGCCGTGATGTCGGCTGACCCGACGACGCCCGCGGAGCCCCAGCACGACGCAGCCGGCCCCCGGCGTGGCCGTCTCACGGTGCTGGCCGGCCCGACCGCCGTCGGCAAGGGCACCATCGCGGCCTACGTGCGCACGCACTTCCCGGGCGTGTGGTTCTCCGTCTCCATGACGACCCGCCGGCCGCGTCCGGGCGAGGTCGACGGGGTGCACTACCACTTCGTCGACGACCACGAGTTCGACCGCCTCGTCGAGGCGGGGGAGTTCCTCGAGTACGCCGTCGTGCACGGGGCCGCCAAGTACGGCACCCCCCGGGGTCCCGTCGAGCGCGTCATCCGCGAGGGCCGCGACGCCCTGCTCGAGATCGACCTGCAGGGTGCCCGCCAGGTGCGCGACACGTGGCCCGAGGCGCTCTTCGTCTTCCTCGCGCCGCCGAGCTGGGACGAGCTGGTCCGCCGGCTCGTCGGCCGCGGCACCGAGGACGAGGCCGAGCGGGAGCGCCGCCTGTCCACCGCGCGGGCCGAGCTGGCCGCCCAGAGCGAGTTCGACGAGGTCATCGTCAACGACGATGTTCGTCGGGCCAGCGAAGAACTCGTATCATTGATGAGATCGGGACGCGCCGACCGGTGAGTCCCGACGTGATGTGTGCCAGCCGACGGCATACGACCGCACCGCCGTCGACGTCGCGGCACGCACCTCAAGCCCGCTGAAACCAACGAAACGAGATCACTGTGTCCGGTACCCAGGCTGCTCCCATCGGCATCACCAACCCGCCGATCGACGACCTCCTGACCGCCGCCGACTCGAAGTACGCGCTCGTCATCTACTCCGCCAAGCGCGCGCGCCAGATCAACGCCTACTACTCCCAGCTGCAGGAGGGCCTGCTCGACTACGTCGGCCCGCTCGTCGAGACCGAGGTCCACGAGAAGCCGCTGTCGATCGCGCTGCGCGAGATCAACGAGGGCCTGCTGACCTCGACGCCCACCGAGGCCTGAGCCACCCGACGGGTCCGGAGCAGCCGATGCGCGTCGTCCTCGGGGTGAGTGGCGGCATCGCCGCCTACAAGGCGTGCTCGCTGCTCCGGCTCTTCACCGAGCACGGGCACGACGTCACCGTCGTCCCCACCGCGGCGGCGCTCCAGTTCGTCGGGGCGCCGACGTGGTCGGCCCTCTCGGGCAAGCCCGTCAGCACCGAGGTGTGGGCGTCGGTCCACGAGGTCCCGCACGTGCGCATCGGCCAGTCCGCCGACCTCGTCGTCGTGGCCCCGGCCACCGCCGACCTGCTCGCCAAGGCCGCGCACGGCCTCGCCGACGACCTCCTCACCAACACCCTGCTCACCGCCCGGTGCCCGGTCGCCTTCGCGCCGGCGATGCACACGGAGATGTGGGAGCACCCGGCCACGCAGGCCAACGTCGCCACGCTCCGCTCGCGCGGGGCGCACGTCATCGACCCCGACGTCGGACGCCTCACCGGCAAGGACAGCGGCGCCGGCCGGCTCCCCGAGCCCGAGGCGTTGTATGCCGCCTGCCTGGCGATCGTGTCGGGCGACGGCGCCGTCGTGGCGGGCGAGCCGCCGCTTGACCTCGAGGGTCGCCGCGTCGTCGTGTCCGCCGGCGGCACGCGCGAGCCCCTCGACCCGGTGCGATACCTCGGCAACCGCTCGTCCGGCAAGCAGGGCGTGGCCATCGCGCGCGCCGCCGCCGGCCGCGGGGCGAAGGTCACCCTCGTCGCCGCCAACGTCGCTCTCCCGGTGCCCGAGGGCATCGACGTCGTGCGTGTCGAGACGACGCTCGAGCTGCAGCGCGCCGTCGAGGACGCGGCGGCCGACGCCGACGTCGTCGTCATGGCTGCCGCGCCGGCCGACTTCCGCCCGGCACACGTGAGCGAGAGCAAGATCAAGAAGTCCTCGGACCCCGACGCCGGCCTGCGGGTCGAGCTCGTCGAGAACCCCGACATCGTCCGGGGTCTCGTCGCAGCACGCGAGGCGCGTGGAGAGGCCACGCCCTTCATCGTCAGCTTCGCCGCCGAGACGGGCGACGCCCGGGGCAGCGTCATGGACCACGCGCGCGCGAAGTTCGCCCGCAAGGGCAGCGACCTGCAGGTCGTCAACGAGGTGGGCACCGACCTGACGTTCGGCAAGGACGACACGACGGTGCACCTGCTCCGCCGCGGCAACGACGAGGCGACGACGGTCGGACCGGCATCCAAGGACGCCGTCGCCGACGCGCTGTGGGACACCATCTCGCCCCTGCTGGACTGAGCACTAGACTCTCGCCCCAGCATGGCCTGCCATCCGCAGGACCGGGGCCGCCGAACCACCCGCACCAACTCCGCACCCGACCGAGGGAGAGCAAGTGTCCGCACGTCTGTTCACGTCCGAGTCCGTCACCGAGGGACACCCGGACAAGATCTGCGACCAGATCAGCGACTCGATCCTCGACGCGCTGCTCACCGACGACCCGCAGGCGCGCGTCGCGGTCGAGACGATGGTCACGACCGGACTCGTCCACGTCGCCGGCGAGGTGTCCACGACGGCCTACGTCGAGATCCCGAAGATCGTGCGCGAGACCATCCTCGAGGTCGGCTACGACGGCTCGCAGAAGGGCTTCGACGGTCGCACGTGCGGCGTCTCCATCTCCATCGGCGCGCAGTCGCCCGACATCGCCCAGGGCGTGGACACGGCGCACGAGCACCGCACCGGTGACGTCGACGACCTGCTCGACAAGCAGGGCGCCGGTGACCAGGGCCTGATGTTCGGCTACGCGTGCGACGACACGGCGGAGCTCATGCCGCTGCCGATCCACCTCGCGCACCGCCTCTCGGAGCGCCTGACGCAGGTGCGCAAGAGCGACGAGCTCGCCTACCTGCGCCCCGACGGCAAGACGCAGGTCACCATCGCCTACGAGGGCGACCGCGCCGTCTCCCTCGACACCGTCGTGCTCTCGACCCAGCACGCCCCCGACGTGTCGCTCGAGGGCATGCTCGAGCCCGACATCCGGGCCCACGTCATCGAGCCCGTCCTCGCCGAGCTGCGCGAGAGCGGCACCGACCTCGACGTCTCCGCCTATCGGGCCCTGATCAACCCGACCGGCCGCTTCGAGATCGGTGGACCCATGGGCGACGCCGGTCTCACCGGACGCAAGATCATCGTCGACACCTACGGCGGCATGGCCCGCCACGGCGGCGGCGCCTTCTCGGGCAAGGACCCGAGCAAGGTCGACCGCTCGGCCGCCTACGCCATGCGCTGGGTCGCCAAGAACGTCGTCGCCGCGGGTCTGGCCCGTCGCTGCGAGGTCCAGATCGCCTACGCCATCGGCAAGGCACAGCCCGTCGGCCTCTACATCGAGACCTTCGGCACCGAGACCGTCCCGGTCGACAAGATCCAGCAGGCCATCGGCGACGTCTTCGACCTGCGCCCGGCCGCCATCGTCGACGCGCTCGACCTGCTCCGCCCGATCTACCGCCCGACGGCCGCCTACGGCCACTTCGGCCGCACCAAGGCCGACGGCGTCGAGAACCCGTTCACGTGGGAGCGCACCGACCGCGTCGAGGCCCTGCGCACGGCCGTCTCCCGCTGAGGCTAGATTCGCCCCCGTGGGCGACGACGAGACCAAGCAGCGACCGGCCGGACGGCCGGTCGCTGCCGTCGTCGTGGAGACCCCGCTCGCGCACCTCGACCGCGTCTTCGAGTACGCCGTGCCGGAGGAGCTCGACGCGACCGCAGTCCCCGGTGCGCGGGTGCGTGTGCGCTTCTCGGGCCGTGAGCTCGACGGCTTCGTCGTCGAGCGACGGGATCGGCCGCAGCACGACGGCCGCCTGACGCCGCTGCGCCGGGTCGTCAGTCCCGAGCCGGTGCTGACCCCCGAGGTCCTCGCCCTCTGCCGCGCCGTCGCCGACCGGTATGCCGGCACGCTGAGCGACGTCCTGCGCCTCGCGGTGCCGAAGCGCCACGCCACGGCCGAGCGCAACCTCGCGATGGAGTGCCCGCCCCAGGACGAGCTCGCCGCGCCGGACCCCGGGCCGTGGGCCGCCTACCCGGCGGGTCCGGCGTGGCTGCGTCGCGTCGCCTCCGGTGAGGCTCCCGCCGCGGCGTGGGCCGCACTGCCGGCACGCGCGGGAGACGCGGACTGGCCGGCTGCCCTGGCCGTCGCCGTGGCCACGGCGCTGGCCGCGGGGCGGGGCGCGGTCGTCGTCGTGCCCGACCATCGCGACGTCGACCGCCTCGACGCGGCCCTGACCGCCGTCCTCGGCAAGGGACGGCACGTTCGGCTGACGTCCGACCAGGGCCCGCAGGCCCGCTACACCGCCTGGCTCAAGGTGCTGCGCGGCCACGTCCGGGTCGTCGTCGGCACCCGCGCGGCCGCCTTCGCCCCCGTGCACGACCTCGGGCTCGTGGCCTGGTGGGACGACGGTGACGACCTGCTCGCCGAGCCGCGTGCCCCCTACCACCACGTGGGGGTCGTGCTCGGGCTGCGGGCGGCCGCGACGGGGGCGGCCCTGCTCACCGGAGGCTTCGGGCGGAGCCTGCGCGTCCAGGTCGCCGTCGAGGCGGGCGCCCTCGTGCCCGTCGAGGCGGACGCCCCGACCGTGCGCGCAGCTGCCCCCCGCGTCACCATCGCGGGTGAGGGCGTCGACGAGGAGCGCGACGGCCCGGCGGCTCGGGCCCACATCCCCTCCCGGGCGTGGCGGGTCGCCAAGGACGCCCTCGTCGACGGACCGGTCCTCGTGCAGGTGCCGCGGCGGGGCTACCTGCCCTCCCTCAGCTGTGCCGAGTGCCGGACACCGGTGCGGTGCGTCCGATGCCAGGGCCCGGTCGCCCTCGGTGCCGCGGGCACGGCCCCGGCCTGCCGGTGGTGCGGGCTGGCACTGACCGGACACGGCTTCGAGTGCGGGCACTGCGGGTCGCGACGCCTGCGCTCGTCGGTCACGGGCGCCCGGCGCACCGCCGAGGAGATCGGCCGCGCCTTCCCCGGCTTCCCGGTCCACACGTCGGGCTCCGGTGAGGTGCTCGCCGCCGTCGGGCGCGAACCGTCCCTCGTCATCGCGACCCCGGGAGCCGAGCCGGTCGCCGACGGCGGCTACACCGCGGTGCTGCTGCTCGACGCGTGGGCGAGCCTCGACCTTCCCGTGCTCGATGCGCCCCTCGAGGCGGTGCGCCGGTGGATGGCTGCGGCCGCGCTGGCCCGCGAAGGGCGTGCCGTCGTGCTGAGCGGCGCCCCGGAGGCCGTCGCGCTGCCTGCTGTCGAGGCGCTCGTGCGATGGGACCCCGCGTGGCTCGCGGCCCGTGAGCTGGCGGAGCGGCGTGAGCTCGGCCTCCCGCCGGCCGTGCGCGTGGCCCAGCTGACCGGTGGCCGGCGCGCCCTCGAGGAGGCGCTCGAGCAGGCCGACCTCCCCGCAGCCGCCCAGGTGCTCGGTCCGGTCCGCCTCTCGCACGCGGGTGCCCCGCCCCGTCGATCCGCGGTCGACGGGGAGCCCGAGCGTGCCGTCGCCGACCACCACGTGCTCGTGCGGGTGCCTGCCTCAGAGACGGAGTCCCTGACCCGGGCGCTCTTGGCGCTCAAGGCGTTTCGCTCGGCGCGCAAGGAGGCGGACGTCGTGGCGGTGCGGGTCGACCCGCTCGACACGTTCTGACCCGCCGTCGGGTCTCCGGTGATGTCTCGCCGGCGTCTCGCGGGCGTCTCCGTGGCGTCACGGGGACGCCGTCGTGACAGAGTGACGGCATGCCCGAACGCGAGCTCGACATCGTCCTCTCCGGCGCCACCGGCTTCGTCGGGGCCCTGACCGCCGCCCATCTCGCCGCCCACGCCGGGCCGGACGTGCGGATCGCCCTGGCCGGCCGGTCGCGCCCCAAGCTCGAGGCCCTGCGCATCGAGCTCGGCCGGGCCGCGGCCGGCTGGGAGCTCGTGGCCGTCGACGCGACCGACGCTCCCGCCCTCCGCGCCTTGGCGGGGCGCACGCGCGTCCTCGCCACGACCGTCGGCCCGTACGCCTCGTACGGCAAGGAGGTCGCGCGTGCCTGTGCGGAGGCAGGGACGCACTACGCCGACCTCACCGGCGAGGTGCTCTTCGTCCGGTGGTCCCTCGACGAGCTCGACGCCCGGGCCCGCGAGACCGGCGCCGCCATCGTGCACGCCTGCGGCTTCGACTCCATCCCCTCCGACCTCGGCGTCCTCACGACGGCCCAGCGCGTGGCCGCGGACGGTGAGGGCACCCTGGCGGAGACGACGCTGCTCGTCCGCTCGCTCAAGGGCGGCTTCTCCGGCGGCACCATCGACTCCGCCCGCCAGCAGGCGATCACGGCCCGTGCCGACGCAGGCGCCCGCCGCGTGCTGGGCGACTCGTATGCGCTCAGCCCCCGACGCTCCGAGGAGCCGTCCTCGGGTCGTCGCCCCGCCACCGGCGTCCTCGGTCGGCTCCGTCGGCTCGTGCCCGTCGACCGCGACCCGTCGACCGGTCGCTGGACCGGGCCGTTCGTCATGGCGTCGTTCAACACGCGCATCGTGCGGCTGTCGAACACGCTCACCGACTGGTCCTACGGCCGCGACCTGCGCTACCGCGAGGCGACCGACTTCGGCTCCGGCCCGATGTCGCCGGTCCTCGCCGGTGGCATGGCCGTCGGGCTCGGCGGGGTGGTGGCAGGCATGGCGTTCCGTCCGACCCGGGCCGTCATCGACCGCTTCCTGCCCAGGCCCGGCGAGGGTCCCAGCCCGGAGGCTCAGGCCGCAGGCCGCTTCCGGCTCGAGATCCGCTCGACGACGACGACGGGTGCGCGCTACCGCACCCGCGTGGGGGCCGACTACGACCCGGGCTACGGCGGCACGGCGGTCATGCTCGGCCAGACCGCCCTGGCCCTTGCCCTCGACGACGGACTGCCGCGACGGAGCGGTGTCTGCACGCCCGCGACGGCGCTCGGGGAGGTCCTCGTCGAGCGGCTGCGGGAGCAGGGCTTCACCTTCGACGTCGAGCGCGACGACCAGCCCACCGACTGAGCACCACGACCGACAGGAGGCAGCGCATGGGACGCATCGAGGTCCACGAGTTCATCTCGCTCGACGGGGTGTACGAGAGCCCGAGCTGGACGGCCGAGTTCCCCTTCGACCCGAAGATGGGCGAGGCCATCGCGCGCCTCACCGGCACCGGGTCCGAGCTGCTCCTCGGGCGCCGGACGTACGAGATGTTCGCGCCCGCCTGGTCGGCCCGCAGCGACGACGACGACCCCGGCGCGTCCTTCTTCAACGGCGCCCGCAAGAACGTCGTCTCCTCGACGCTGCGCGATCCCGAGTGGAACAACTCCCGCGTCCTGGGCCCCTACGACGCGGACGTGATCCGCGGCCTGCGCGACGAGGTGGACGGGTCGCTCTACGTCAGCGGCAGCGGCACGCTCGTCCGGGCGCTGCTGCGGGACGGGCTCGTCGACGGCCTGCACCTCTTCGTCTTCCCCATCGTGCTCGGCGCGGGGGAGCGGCTCTTCGCCGACGAGGGCGTCACGGGGCTGCGACTGCTCGAGACCGAGGCCTACGACAGCGGCGTCGTGCACCTCGCCTACGGCCAGGGCTGAAGCCTTCGGACCGAGCGCGGGACGACCTCCAAAGGAATGCTTGACGGTCGACCCGGCCGGACGGCATACTCCCAAACATGTCTTTGGAGGAAGAGCGGATCAGCGAGCTCCGCGCCACGGCCCACCCGCTGCGGCTGCAGATGCTCTCGCTGCTGACCGGCGCCGAGCTGAGCGCGGCCGAGGTCGCACGCGAGCTCGACGTCACCCAGGCCAACGCCAGCTACCACCTGCGCCTGCTGCACGCCGCAGGCCTGCTCGAGGTCGCGGGGGAGGAGACGGTGCGCGGCGGCAAGGCCAAGAAGTACCGCCACCCGTGGGACGCCGCGGTCGTGCGTCCGCAGGCCGCGCGGGACGAGGACCGGCTCGCCGACGTGCGGGTGCTCGCCGACATGATCCCGCGGCGCTTCCTCGAGCTCGCTCCCGGCACGCAGAGCCGTTTCACCGACGCCGACCTCTGGGTCGAGCCGGAGGTCTGGGAGAAGGTCACGGCGCTCGTCGACGAGGCGAGCGCCCTGCTGCACGCGTCGGCACGCCCGCCACGCACCGAGGGCACCATCCGGACCGCCCTGTCCGTGGCCGCCTTCCGCCTCCGCGACGGGAAGGAGACGTCATGAAGGTCCGGGAGTCGCTGGGCGCCCTGTCCGACAGCAGGTTCGCGTGGTACTTCGCGGCCCGGACGGTCTCGACGGCCGGCTCGGTCATGGTGCCCGTCGCCCTCGCGTTCGCCGTGCTCCACATCGACCAGTCGGCGGCGGCGCTCGCGCAGGTGCTCGGCGTGCGGACCCTGACGATGGTCGTCTTCCTCCTCGTCGGGGGAGTCGTCGCCGACCGCTTCTCGCGGATCGTCGTGCTCCAGGTCTCACACGTGCTGACGTGCCTCACCCAGGCGCTCTCGGCGTACCTCATCATCAGCGGCGACGCGACGCTGACCCAGCTGACCGTCATCGAGGGCGTCAACGGCGCGGTGTCGGCGTTCACGATGCCCGCGATGATGGGCATCGTCCCGCTCGTCGTCGACCGCTCACGGCTCCAGCAGGCCAACGCGTTGCTCTCCTTCAGCCGCAGTGGTCTGTCGATCATCGGACCGGCGATCGCCGGCCTGCTCGTCGTCGGTGTCGGGCCCGGGTGGGCCCTCGCCGTCGACTCACTGACCTACGTCGTCGCGATCGTCTGCCTGACGCGCGTCGGTCTGCCCCGTCGGTCCCAGGAGGCAGGCGGCCCGCAGCACTCGATGGTGCGTGAGCTGCGCGAGGGGTGGAGCGAGTTCACGAGCCGCGAGTGGCTGTGGGTCATCGTCCTCGTCTTCGGGCTGACGAACGCCATCCACTCCGGCATCGTCGGAGTGCTCGGTCCGCTCATCGCGAAGTCGTCCGCCTCGATCGGCGAGGCGGGGTGGGGCGTCGTGCTCAGTGCCGAGGCCGTCGGCACCGTCCTGATGACCATCGTCATGCTGCGCCTGCAGCTGCGGAGACCGCTGCGCGCCGGGATGCTCGCCATCTGCGTGCTCGCGGTCCCCATGGTGCTCCTCGGCGTCGCACCGGCGATCGTGCCCGTCGCGATCGGGTTCTTCCTCGCCGGCGCGGCCGTGGAGGTCTTCGGCGTCGGCTGGAGCACGGCCCTGCACGAGCACGTCCCCGTCTCGGTGCTCTCACGCGTGTCGAGCTACGACGCGCTCGGGTCGTTCGTCGCCATCCCCATCGGGACGTTCCTCTACGGCTGGCTCGCGACGACCGTCGACACCGAGGTGCTGATGCTCGTCAGCGCCGCCGTCTACGTCGTCATCTCCCTCTCCGCGCTGCTGTCGCGGTCGGTGCGTGAGCTGGGGCGCAGCAGCGAGGACCCGGCCGCGGTCGGGTCGCCCGGAGGTGCAGCCACGCCTGACGCGACCCGCGACGTGACCGGTGCTGCGGCCGGCACCGAGGCCGACGGGCCGCCGCGGTCCTAGACTGGCGGCGCCCCACGCCTTTCCCGACCCCTGGAGACCTGTGTCGATCAAGGACATCCGACTCTTCGGTGACCCGGTCCTGCGGACCGCCGCCGCCGAGGTCACCGACTTCGACAAGCAGCTGCGCGTGCTCGTCAAGGACCTCGAGGACACGATGCTCGACGCCCCCGGCGCCGGCCTCGCGGCTCCGCAGATCGGCGTCGGCCTGCGGGTCTTCACGTACTGGGTCGACGGCGTGCTCGGCCACCTCGTCAACCCCGTCCTCGACCTCTCCGACGAGGAGCAGGACGGTCCCGAGGGCTGCCTCTCGATCCCGGGTCTGGCGTTCGACACCAGACGCGCTCTGTCCGTCGTCGCCAAGGGCCAGAACATGTGGGGGGAGCCCGTCGTGCTGGAGGGCACCCAGCTGCTCGCGCGCTGTGTCCAGCACGAGACCGACCACCTCGACGGCATCCTCTTCCTCGACCGGCTCGACCCCGAGGCACGCCGCGAGGCGATGCGGGCCATCCGAGCAGCGGAGTGGTTCGCCGAGGACCCACCCGAGGTGCGGATCAGCCCGCACTCGACCTTCGGCCGGGCGATGTGACATGAGAGTCGTCTTCGCAGGCACCCCCGAGGCGGCGGTGCCCAGCCTCGATGCCGTCGCAGCCTCGGGCCACGAGCTCGTCGGCGTCGTCACCCGCCCTGACGCCCCCTCGGGCCGGGGCCGGCGGCTCGAGGCCTCGCCCGTGCGCCGCCGGGCGGACGAGCTCGGGATCCCGGTGCTCACCCCAGCACGGGTCAAGGACCCCGACTTCCTCGAGGCCCTCACGGCGCTCGCGCCCGACGCGTGCCCCGTCGTGGCCTACGGCAACCTCATCCCGCCCGACGCGCTCGCCATCCCGCGGCTCGGCTGGATCAACCTGCACTTCTCGCTCCTGCCCGCGTGGCGGGGGGCGGCGCCGGTCCAGCACGCGATCATGGCCGGCGACGCGGTGACCGGAGCGTCGACGTTCGTCATCGAGCGCGGTCTCGACACCGGCCCCGTCCTCGGCGTCATGACCGAGACGATCCGGCCCACCGACACCGCCGGCGACCTGCTGGGTCGGCTGTCGGCAGCCGGGGCCGGCCTGCTCGTCGCGACCCTGGACGGGCTCGAGTCCGGTGACCTCGTCGCCGTGCCGCAGCCGTCCGAGGGCGTGTCGCTCGCCCCGAAGATCGAGGTCGAGGACGCCCGCATCGTCTGGACCCGTCCGGCGACGGCCGTCGACCGGTTGGTGCGGGGCTGCACGCCGGCGCCCGGCGCATGGACCACCTTCCGCGGTGAGCGGCTCAAGGTGTCGCCGGTGACCCTCGCCGACGGCGCCGACGCGTCCACCGTGGACGCCCTCGGCGCCGGCGAGCTGCGGGTGACGAAGAAGGCCGTCCTCGTCGGCACCGGCACCGGGCCGGTGCGTCTCGGCACGGTGCAGGCGCACGGCAAGAAGCCGATGCCGGCCGCCGACTGGGCGCGAGGCACGCGCATCGAGGCGGGGGAGCGGGTCGGCGATGAGTGACGGGCGACGGGGCGACGGACGACAGGGCGACGGACGACCGGGCGACGGGCGCCGGGGAGAGCGCCAGCGGCCCCAGGCCCGGGAGCGCTCGGCCGGTCACCGGTCCGAGCAGCGGCCGTCAGAGCGGGCCCGGCGCACCGACGCGCCCAGGCTCGCCGCCTACACCGCGATGCGCGAGATCGCCGACGGTGCCTACGCCAACCTCGCGCTGCCGAAGCTGTTGCGCGAGAAGCGGATCAGCGGCCGCGACGCAGGCTTTGCCACCGAGCTCGTCTACGGCGCCACGCGCCTGTCCGGTCTCTACGACGCGATCATCGCGTCGGCCGCCGGTCGGCCCGTCGACAAGATCGACGCCAACGTGCTCGACACGCTGCGCCTCGGGGCGCACCAGCTGCTCGGCATGCGCGTGCCCAGCCACGCCGCCGTCGACGAGACCGTGGCCCTGGCGCGGCAGGTCAACGGCGCCGGTGCCGCCGGCTTCGTCAACGCCGTGATGCGGCGCATCAGCGAGCGCGAGCCGGAGGAGTGGACCGACCTCGTCACCCGGGACGTCGCCGACCCGGTCGAGTGCCTCGCGCTGCGCACGTCTCACCCCGTGTGGATCGCCAAGGCCCTGAGGGCCGCGCTCATCGGGCACGGTGCCGCGGGACCGACCGACGTCGGGGAGTCGCTGACAGCGCTGCTGGAGAGCGACAACGCCGCCGCCAAGGTGTCGCTCGTCGCGCGCCCGGGCCTCGCCTCGCTCGACGAGCTCGAGGATGCCGGCGCGGAGCGCTCCGGGCTCAGTCCCGTGGGTGCCACGCTGCCCGAGGGCGACCCCGGAGCGATCGCGGCCGTGCGCGACGGTCGCGCGGCCGTGCAGGACGAGGGCTCCCAGCTGCTCGTCCTCGCCCTGGCCGCTGCCGACACCGAGGGAGAGGCCGCCGAGCACGAGCGGTGGCTCGACGTCTGTGCCGGACCCGGCGGCAAGGCCGGGCTGCTCGCAGCCCTCGCCATCGAGCGCCGGATCCCCTTCGTGGCCAACGAGATCAGCGAGCACCGCGCCGACCTCGTCTGGCAGACCCTGGCGGCCGCGCGCGCCGAGGCGCGCGAGCTCGACACGAGCCTCAAGGTGCGGCACGGCGACGGGCGCGAGCTCGGCGAGCTCGAGCCCGGCGGCTTCAGCCGGGTCCTCATCGACGCCCCGTGCACGGGTCTCGGGGCGCTGCGGCGTCGTCCGGAGGCGCGCTGGCGGCGGGGCCCCGGAGACGTGGCGGCCCTGGCCGGGCTGCAGCGGGAGCTGCTCGAGTCCGGCATCGAGGCCACCGCGGCGGGAGGGCTCGTCGGCTATGCCACGTGCAGCCCCCACCTCAACGAGACACGCTTCGTCGTCACCGACATCCTCAAGCGGCGCGACGACGTGGAGCTCATCGACGCACGGCCGCTCTTCGTCGACGCGTCCGGTCGCGAGCTGACGGGTCTCGGCGAGGGGCCCTACGTCCAGCTCTGGCCGCACGTCCACGGCACCGACGCGATGTTCTTCGCCCTGCTCCGCAAGCGGTAGCGCCCGAAAAGCGCTCGCGCGCCCGCGCAGCCGTGGGCAGGGTGGGGCCGTGACGGCATACGCGATCGACGACCTCGAGCCCACCCCCTTCGACGAGCGGGTGGCACCGACGTACGACGCGGGGTCGGCCCACATGTTCGCGCCGGCGGTCCTCGGGCCGACCGTCGACGTGCTGCACGACCTCGCCGGCGACGGAGCCGCGCTCGAGCTCGCCGTCGGCACGGGCAGGGTCGCGCTGCCGCTGTCCGAGCGCGGCGTCGAGGTGCACGGCATCGACGTCTCGGAGGCGATGGTCGCCGAGCTGCGACGCAAGCCCGGCGGCGACGGGATCCCCGTCACCATCGGTGACATGGCGACGACCCGCGTCGGCAGCGGCTACCGCGTGGCCTACCTCGTCTACAACACGATCACGAACCTGCTGACCCAGGACGAGCAGGTCGAGTGCTTCCGCACCGTCGCAAAGCAGCTCGCGCCCGGCGGCAGCTTCGTCGTCGAGGTCTTCGTGCCACAGCTGCGTCGGATGCCGCCCGGGCAGACCGCCGTGCCCTTCCACGTCGGGAGCCGCCACGTCGGCTTCGACACGGTCGACATGGTCACGCAGCAGTGCGTGTCGCACCACTACGTCCGGGAGGGGCTGCACGACGCCCAGGGCCGGGAGGTGGCGAGGTATGCCGCCTCCGCGCACCGCTACGTGTGGCCGTCGGAGCTCGACCTCATGGCGCGCATCGCGGGCCTGACCCTGACGCACCGCTGGGCGGACTGGGACCGCTCTCCCTTCACCGCGGAGTCGGAGTCGCACGTGTCGGTGTGGACGAAGGGTGCTGCCTGACGCCGGCCACCGGCCCCTAGGCTGTGCGCGTGCAGATCTCACCGAGCATCCTCTCCGCCGACTTCGCCAACCTCGAGTCGGAGCTGGGGCGCATCGCGAACGCCGACTGGGCGCACGTCGACGTCATGGACGCCCACTTCGTGCCGAACCTCACCCTCGGACTCCCGGTCGTCGAGGCGCTGCTGAGGGTGACCCCGGTCCCGATCGACGCGCACCTGATGATCGAGGACCCGGACCGGTGGGCGCCGGCCTACGCCGAGGCCGGCTGCCAGTCGGTGACCTTCCACGTCGAGGCGGCCCGCGACCCCCGGTCGCTGGCGCGGACCCTGCGCGCGGCGGGGGCCCGGGCGTCGATGGCGCTCAAGCCCGGCACGGCGTTCGCGCCCTACGAGGACCTGCTGCCCGACCTCGACATGGTGCTCGTCATGACGGTCGAGCCGGGCTTCGGCGGCCAGTCCTTCATGGCCGACCAGATGCCGAAGGTGCGCCAGGTGCGCGAGGCGGTGCGCCGCCACGGCGGCGAGATCTGGATCCAGGTCGACGGTGGCGTCAGCGCCGACACGATCGAGCAGTGCGCCGAGGCTGGCGCCGACGTGTTCGTCGCCGGCTCCGCGGTCTACGGGGCCGAGGACGCCGCGGCCGCCGTCGACGAGCTGCGCGCGCTGGCGCTCACGCACCGGCACTGACGACGCCGGCCACGGCGACCGCCGCGGTCAGTCGACCTTCGGCTGCGGCTTGAAGCGGCGGACCTCGTGCGCCCAGCCACACGCCTCGGCGATCCGACCAGCCCACATCTTCGCCGTCTCGTCGTCGGGCACCCTCACGATGGCGAAGCCACCGAGGAACTCCTTGGTCTCGACGTACGGCCCGTCGGTGACCATCACGCTGCCGCTCGTGGGGTCGGCGTGGTAGACGGGACCGTCCTCCTCCTCGAGGCCCCCCGCGAAGACGTACACGCCGGCGGCCTTCATCTCGTTGACGACCGCCATCGCGAGCGGTCCGCGACCACGGAACCACTCCTCGGAGTGGTCACCGACCCACTGCTGGTTGAAGTAGAGGAGGTACTCGGCCACGACGGGCTCCTTCTGTGCGGCGGACCCTGTTGTCCGCGTCATGCCTACTACACGAACGGCTGACGGCGATTTCGACACGATCGAGGATCCTGTTTTGCCGTGGTCGGTGGACGCGGCGCGCCACACTGGAGCCCAGGGCGGTGACACACATGGCCGGGACGGGGGAGACATGACACGCGGGCCACGAGTCCTCATGGCCGCGCTCGTGTCCGTCGCCACCGCTGCGGCCGTCGCCGGGTGCGGCACCCCGAACCAGCCGGGCGGCAGCACGACGGCCGTGCCGGACGGAGGCGTCGGCTTCGGCTGGTTCGCCTACGCGCCACTCGGCGCGACGGACGCGTCCGGCAGGCCGGTCGGCACACCCGTCGACGCGGTCGAGCGGTCCGGGCTCAGACTGCCGGCCACGGCCACGGTCACCGAGGTCGGGACGCACGGCGGTCCGATCGGTACCGAGAGCTATCTCTTCGCCTTCCGGGTC
The DNA here is from genome assembly GCF_964254175.1 of Terrabacter sp. LjRoot27. Classification (NCBI taxonomy): domain Bacteria; kingdom Bacillati; phylum Actinomycetota; class Actinomycetes; order Micrococcales; family Intrasporangiaceae; genus Terrabacter; species Terrabacter sp. LjRoot27. The sequence goes on along the minus strand of NZ_CAXUSS020000001.1, from coordinate 2,617,596 downwards.
GACCGGTCGACAGCGACCGCGTTCTGCGAGCAGGGTGGTCTCGGCGGCGCGGTCGCGGTGCCTCGCGACGTGTCGGACGACGTCATGGCCGCCCTCGGCAGTCCTCGCGTGACCGAGGGATCCCGATGGTGCGCGAGCACCTCGACCACGCATCCCGCGTGGTCCCGGTACGCCCTCGTGGACCCCGGTGACCCGACCACCGTCCATCTGGCACTGCAGCGGGGGCAGCAGCGCTGAACAGGGGGGCGGGCGCCCACGGACGGTGAGCAGACCTGTCGTGGTGGCCGTCACGCGGGCGCGACGTGCGTCGCCCACGGACGCGGGTGCATACTGGCTGTACGTGCTCCGGGGTCGGTGTAATTCCGAGCCGGCGGTTACAGTCCGCGACCCGACCGCATCCAGCGGCCGGTTGACCTGGTGAAATTCCGGGACCGACGGTGAAAGTCCGGATGGGAGGCAGCACGAAACAGGCCGTCGTGGCCTGGGCCGTCGGCGTCGTCCGTTCCGGCTCGACCACGTTGGCGTGTGGAGTTACCCCGGAGTTCGTCCGTGCCACGACGAACGACCAAGGACGAACACCACATGCAGGCTCTTGCTCTGGCCGACCAGACGAAGAACGTCTTCCAACAGGCCATCGACGCCACCATCCCGATCGGGCCCTACCAGCTGCACTGGCTCGAGCTGATCGGCGTCCTCATCGGACTCGCCTCCGCCTACCTCGGCATGCGCCGGTGGGTCTGGGCCTGGCCCGTCGGGATCCTCGCGAACATCATGCTGTTCTTCGTCTACCTGGGCGCCGTCTTCGGCGCCGACGAGCGCATCCCGCTCTTCGGGCAGGCCGGCCGGCAGGTCTTCTTCATCATCACGAGCATCTACGGCTGGTGGCGCTGGTCGCAGGTGCGCCGGCTCAACCACGCCGGCGACTCGAGCGGCGTCGCGATCACCCCGCGGTGGGCCACGACCCGCGAGCGCGTCGCCGTCGTCGCCTTCTGGCTCGTCGCCACCGTCGTCGTGCACCAGGCGTTCGTCTGGCTGTGGAACCTCTCGCCGAACCCGTTCTTCACGCCCGAGTGGTGGTTCTACTGGTGCGACGCCTGGATCTTCGTCGGATCGATCGTCGCGACGTACGCCATGGCGCGCGGCTGGAACGAGTTCTGGCTGGCCTGGATCGCCGTCGACCTCGTCGGCGTGCCGTTCGCCTTCGCGACCGACTACGTGCCGACCGGCGTCCTGTACACGTTCTACGGCCTCTTCGTCATCTACGGCTTCACCCAGTGGGTCAAGGTCTCGCGGGTCAGCGAGCCCGACGTCGAGCCGCAGCTGACCGGGACGTCGAGCTGACCCATGGGTGACACGGCTGCCCCGGCGTGGATGCGACGAGCCCTCCGGCTCGCCGCCTCCGGGCCGTGGCCCGACCCCAACCCGCGGGTCGGCTGCGTCATCGTGGCCGCGGACGGCGCCGTCGTCGGTGAGGGCCACCACCACGGGGCCGGTACGCCGCACGCGGAGATCGAGGCCCTGCGCGCGGCCGGTGCCGCCGCACGGGGGGCGACCGCCTACGTCACGCTCGAGCCCTGCTCGCACACGGGCCGCACCGGCCCGTGCGCGGAGGCCCTCGTCGAGGCCGGTGTCGCCCGCGTGGTCTTCGCGCAGTCCGATCCCAACCCGGACGCCGCCGGCGGCGCCGAACGGTTGCACGCAGCCGGGGTCCAGGTGACCGGGGGAGTGCTCGCCGACGAGGCGGCCGCCCTCAACGAGCGCTGGGCGCGCAGCGTGGCCCGCGGCCGACCGCTCGTCACGTGGAAGCTCGCGACGACCCTCGACGGCAGGAGTGCGGCGGCCGACGGGAGCAGCCAGTGGATCACGGGAGACGCGGCTCGCGCCGACGTGCACGCGCTGCGCGCCACCCGCGACGCCGTCCTCGTGGGCACCGGCACCGTGCTCGCCGACGACCCCCGCCTCACCGTGCGTATGCCGGGTGGCGCGCTCGCGCCGCAGCAGCCACTCCGCGTCGTCATGGGAGAGCGCCCCCTGCCGGCCGGGGCGCGTCTCCACGACGGGCCGGGAGAGGTGCTGCACCTGACCACCCGTGACCCTCGCGAGGCCCTGGATCGCTTGTGGCACAGAGGAGTCCGCGACGTGTGGCTCGAGGGCGGCCCCACGCTGGCGGCAGCGTTCCTCCGGGCCGGGCTCGTCGACGACGTCTACGCCTACGTCGCGCCCGCGCTGCTCGGCTCGGGCCGGGCCGCGGTGGCCGACCTGGGCATCGCCACCATCGCGGACGTCCGCCGCCTCGACCTCGTCGACGTGACGGTCGTCGGGGGAGACGTCCGCATCCACGCCGTGCCCGCCGCCGACGAGCCGAGCGCTGACGGCGCGACGGGAGACGCCCTGACCAGGGACGAGCCGGACGGCGCCACCCAGCGAGTGCACGCAGAACCCTGAGGAGACAGACATGTTCACCGGAATCGTCGAAGAGCTCGGCACCGTCGTGGCCATCGAGCACGGCGCCGACTCGGCCGTGCTGCGCATCGACGGCCCCCTCGTCGTCAGCGACGCCACGCACGGCGCCTCCATCTCCGTCAACGGGGTCTGCCTCACCGTGACCGAGCACGACGCGTCGGGCTTCACGGTCGACGTCATGGCCGAGACCCTCGACCGCAGCAGCCTCGGGGCCCTCGCCCCCGGCGACCGCGTCAACCTCGAGCGCGCCATGCCGGCCGACGGCCGCTTCGGCGGTCACGTCGTGCAGGGGCACGTCGACGGCACCGCCACCATCACGGCGCGCACGCCCGGGGACCGTTGGGAGACGGTCGACTTCACGCTCCCGCCCGGCCTCGCGGCATACGTGGTCGAGAAGGGCTCGATCACCGTGGACGGCGTCTCGCTCACCGTCGCCCACGTCGGCGACGACGGGTTCGGCGTCTCGCTCATCCCCACGACACTCGACCTGACCACCTTGGGGCACAAGGGAGTCGGCGACGTCGTCAACCTCGAGGTGGACGTCATCGCGAAGTACGTCGAGCGACTCCTCACCCACCGACGGAGCGACCGACAGGAGGTCGAGTCATGACCAGCCTCTCCACCGTGGAGGTGGCCCTCGAGGCACTCCAGGCCGGCCGGCCGGTCCTCGTCCTCGACGACGAGGACCGCGAGAACGAGGGCGACCTCGTCCTCGCGGCGGAGACGGCCACCGAGGACTGGATGGCGTGGACGATCCGCCACTCGTCCGGCTACCTCTGCGCGCCGATGCCCGACGAGATCGCGGACCGGCTCGAGCTGCCGCTCATGGTCGCCGAGAACCGCGATCCGCTGCGCACCGCCTACACCGTGTCGGTCGACGCGGCCTCGGGCGTCACGACCGGCATCAGCGCGGCCGACCGCCTGCACACCGTCCGGGTGCTCGCCGACGTGGACTCGACGCCCGCCGACCTCATCCGACCCGGGCACATCCTGCCGCTGCGTGCCCGCCACGGCGGCGTGCTGACGCGTCCGGGCCACACGGAGGCGGCCGTCGACCTGACCCGGCTCGCGGGCCTCTCGCCCGTCGGGGTCATCGGCGAGCTCGTCCACGACGACGGCACGATGATGCGCTTCGACGCCGTCGTCGAGCTCGGCCGCGAGTTCGGCCTCCCGGTCATCACCATCGAGCAGCTCATCGACCACCGCCAGCGCCTCGACCGGGTCGAGCGGCTCGCGACGACCCGCATCCCGACCGTCCACGGCACGTTCACCGCGCACGGGTACCGCGACACGCTCACCGGCGACGAGCACGTCGCCCTCGTCGGCCCGCGCGGGCTGCAGGGCCGTGGCCGCAGCGGGCCCGTCGTCACGCGCCTGCACTCCGAGTGCCTGACCGGCGACGCCTTCGGGTCGCTGCGCTGCGACTGCGGGCCCCAGCTGCAGGCGTCGCTGGCGCGCGTCGGGCGCGACGGGGGCGTCGTCGTCTACCTCGGCGGCCACGAGGGCCGCGGCGTCGGCCTCGTCGACAAGCTCCGCGCCTACTCCCAGCAGGACCGGGGCGCCGACACCGTCGACGCCCAGACGGCGCTCGGGCTGCCCGTCGACGCGCGGGAGTACGCCGCGGGCGCGGCCATCCTGCACGACCTCGGTGCGACGCAGGTCGTGCTCCTGACGAACAACCCCAACAAGGTCTCGGCCCTGCGGCACCTCGGTCTCGACGTCGTCGCGGTCGAGCGGCTGCACGGGCCGATGGGCGCGGACAACGAGCAGTACCTCACGACCAAGCGCGAGCGCATGGGTCACGACATCCCGGTCACGACCGACCGGCACGGCAAGGAGACGGCATGAAGGACGGCGCCCCCACCATCACCACCGACGGCACGGGGCTGCGGGTCGCGGTCGTCGCGGCGAGCTGGCACAAGCAGGTCATGGACGGCCTGCTCGACGGCGCGCGCCGCGGCCTCGCCGACGCCGGCGTCACGCACGTCGACGTCGTCCGCGTCCCCGGGACGTTCGAGCTGCCCGTCGCGTGCGCGAGCCTCGCCGACCGCTACGACGCCCTCGTCGCGCTCGGCGTCGTCATCCGCGGTGGCACGCCCCACTTCGACTACGTCTGCCAGGCCGCGACCGTCGGCCTTACGGATGTCTCGGTGCGCACGAGCACGCCGGTCGGCTTCGGGGTCCTCACGTGCGACGACGAGGCCCAGGCCCTCGACCGGGCCGGGCTGCCCGGGTCCGCGGAGGACAAGGGTCACGAGGCCGCGTCGGCGGCCGTGGCGACCGTCGTCGCCCTCCGTGGCGTCGCCACGACGTGAGCACCGTCGGGGGCACGGCTGCCCGGCCCGTAGGCTGGGGCACCGTGAAGAGCTTTGAGCAGCTGTATGCCGAGCTGGCCGAGAAGGCGCAGACGCGACCCGAGGGTTCGGGCACCGTCGCGCAGCTCGACGCCGGCGTCCACGCGATCGGCAAGAAGATCGTCGAGGAGGCGGCCGAGGTGTGGATGGCCGCCGAGTACCAGTCGAACGACGAGGCCGCCGAGGAGATCAGCCAGCTCCTCTACCATCTGCAGGTCCTCATGCTCGCCAAGGGCATCTCGCTCGACGACGTCTACTCCCACCTCTGAGGACTCCCATCCCCATGCTGCGAATCGCCGTGCCCAACAAGGGCTCTCTCTCCGACGCGACCGTCGAGCTGCTGCGCGAGGCGGGCTACCGCGTGCGCCGTGACACCAAGGAGCTCGTCGTCACCGACGCCGAGAACGACGTCGAGTTCTTCTACCTGCGCCCCCGCGACATCGCGGTCTACGTCGGCTCCGGCACGGTCGACGCCGGCGTCACCGGCCGCGACCTGCTCCTCGACTCGGGCTCGAGCGCGGTCGAGGTCATGTCGCTCGGCTTCGGGGCCTCGACCTTCCGCTATGCCGGCAAGCCCGGCCACGTGGCCACCGTCGACGACATCGCCGGGAGGCGCGTCGCGACGTCGTATGCCGGCCTGGTCCGTTCCGACCTCGCCTCGCGGGGGCTGTCGGCCGAGGTCGTGCGCCTCGACGGCGCGGTCGAGACGGCCATCACCCTCGGGGTCGCCGACTGCATCGCCGACGTCGTCGAGACCGGGACGACCCTGCGCCAGCAGGGGCTCGAGGTGTTCGGCGAGCCGATCCTGCAGTCCGAGGCCGTCCTCATCCGCGGCGACCGCCCCGGCGAGGACCAAGCCATCGAGGTGCTCCAGCGACGCGTCGCCGGCGTCCTCACGGCCCGTACCTACGTCATGCTCGACTACGACTGCCCCCGGGACCTCGTCGACCGGGCCTGCCGGCTGACGCCGGGCCTCGAGTCGCCCACGGTCTCGCCGATGCAGGACGAGGCCTGGGTCGCCGTGCGGGCCATGGTGCCGCGCGTCGGCCGTAACCGGCTCATGGACGAGCTCTACGACCTGGGCGCGCGGGCGATCCTCGTGACCGACATCGCCGCCTGCCGGCTGTGACGGTCGGCAAGGGTGGGCAAGGGTGGGCAACGGTGGGCGACGGACGTGACCCCATGACGCAGCAACCCTCCTCCCGGCCGGAGCACGACCCGGCTGCGGACTCCGCCGCGTGGGCACCCTTCCGGCCCAAGCGGGGTCGCGCCGTCGCGCTCGGCGTCGTCTGGGCCTCGCTCGCCGTCTTCGGCATCATCGCCGTCGTCATGCCGGCGCAGGTCGACGGCCGGTGGGGCCTCGGCGACCGTCTCATGTTCTTCGGACTCGGTGTCGTGGTCGCCTTCCTCGCCTGGCGCTACGCGTCGATCCGCGCGGTGCCGAGCCGCGCCGGTCTCGTCGTGCGCAACCTCGTGCTCACCCGCACGCTCGAGTGGGCCGAGATCGTCGGTATTCAGTTCGGTGGGGGAGAGCCCTGGGTCACCCTCGACCTGGAGGACGGCGACACGGTCGCCGTCATGGCGATCCAGAAGGCCGACGGTCCGCTCGCCGGCCGGGAGGCATCCCGCCTGGCAGCCCTTGTGCAGGCGTTCGGCGAGGCGCGGGAGCCCGGCCGTCCGCAGGATCCGGCATGACGCATCAGCCGACTCCGGAGCGGATGCGCCACGCGCTCGGCCACTTCGCCACCGGGGTGACGATCGTGACCGGGTTCGCCGACGGCGGTGAGCCGGTCGGGTTCGCCTGCCAGTCCTTCGCGTCGGTCTCCCTGCACCCGCCGCTCGTGCTCTTCTGTGCCGACCACCGCGGCAGGTCGTGGCCGCGGATGCGTGACGACGGGCGCTTCACCGTCAACGTCCTCGGGCACGAGCAGCACGACCTCATCGCACGGTTCGGCTCCGCGGGCGGCGCGCGGTTCGAGTCCCTGGACTGGGAGCCGTCGCAGCACGGTGGTCCGAGCCTGCCCGGTGTGCTCATGCGCGTGCACTGCTCGGTCGAGCAGGTCCATGTCGCCGGTGACCACGACGTCGTCGTCGGTCGGGTGCTCGACCTCGAGGACGGTGAGTCCGGCCGGCCGATGCTCTTCTACCGCGGGCGTCTGACGGTCACCGAGCGGCGCACGTCTGCCGGGACCGACGAGGGACCCGAGACGATCGACGACTACTGGGGCTGACCCCACCCGCCGAGCGCCACCCCGCTCACGACGCAACGCCGCCAACACACCGAGCAGGTCACAGCCCACCGGGATCGGATTGCGGTGGGTTGTGACCTACTCGGTGTGTCGCGGGAGACGGGCGTCGGTGCCGTCGACGAGCCCGTCCCACGACCACCGGGGCACGGTCAGGTCGTCGGGGACCTCGCCCGCCGAGCCGTGGTAGGAGCCCATGTAGCCCACGGCCCAGGTGAAGTACGCCACGAGCGCATCGCGTACGTCCGTGTCGCCGGCGAGGCCGGCGTCCTCGACGGCCCGCTCGAAGCACGTGACCGCACGCTCGTCCATCTCGCGGTGCGGGCCGTTGCCGGAGTGCATCCGCACGACCTCCGACTCGCTCGTCACGGACTCCGTGTAGGTCCGTGGGCCGCCGAGCGCCTCGGCCCAGTAGGCCGCGAGCCGCGCGGTGTGGTCGGGGTGGAAGCCGTGCGAGAAGGCGTGCGAGACGACCGGGTCGGCGAGGCAGCGCTCGTGCCAGGCGTGCGCGAGGGAGACGAGCGCGGGCATCCCGCCGACGGCGCCGTAGAGGGTCCGGGTCATCGTCGCAGGCTCCCACCCGGCGCGCCGCACGACAAGGCCTCGGGACCGTCCGGGGTCCCGAGGCCTCGTCGTCAGCGGAAGTGGATGAAGTTCGAGGGCCAGGAGTAGCTGCCGCGCTCGAGGATGCGGCGACCGCTCATCGACGTGTACGTCGCCCCGAGGACCGTTCCGCCGTAACCGCTCTCGGAGATCGCGACGGTGTCGCCGTCGGCACTGACCCAGTCCACGTAGGCGACGTGGTTGGAGTTCCACTGGGCGATGTCGCCGACGCGGGGCTTCTGGTCGACGGCGAAGCCCTTGGCCCGGGCGTTCGTGTCCCAGCTCGTGGCATTGCCGAGGTTGCCCGGGTTCTTCACCCCGTCCCGCGAGAGCCGGTACGCGGAGAAGTTCGTGCAGTTGTTGCCCCACGGGTCGACGGGGTAGTTCCACGCGCGCTGGCCGTAGTAGCCGAACCGCTCGATGCAGTCCTGGGTGGCGCGCGAGTAGCACTTCCAGCTCGACGGTGCGGGGCCGCCGGTGATGGCCCACGTGACGGTCGTGGAGCGGTAGACGGCGACGTTGGCGTTGCCGAGGACGCGCACGACCGACCCGCTCCCGCTCGTCCCGGTCGACCACAGCGTCACACCGCGGGAGTTGCGCACGACGAAGTTGCCGTCGGTCTGCATCGTGGCCGTGCTGCCGGTCCCCGTGGTGAAGGTCGCCCACTCCCGCACACCGGCGGCGGACGTCAGCACGAGGTTGCCGTCGGAGCGCATCGTCAGACGCCACGCCTGGCTCGTGGACAGGATCGACTCACCGGAACGCAGCACCTGTCCCGGCAGCATCCGGTCGTAGCGGTAGCCGCGGTGGTCCCACACCGTCGTCGTGCCCTGGCGCACCTGGAGCAGGCCGTCGTTGGTGAGGGTGAGCAGGCCCCCCGTCCAGCTGTTGGTCCCGCTCGACCACGCGACCGTGCCGTTGGTGCGGAGCATGACGACGTTGCCGTCGGCCCGGACGGCGAGGCGGTTGCCGGCGCCCGTCGTGCCGCTCGACCACCGACGGACGCCCGCCGAGGTGCTGATGACGAGGTTGCCTTCCGCCTGCATGGTCGCGACGAACGCGCCCGTCGAGGAGCGCAGGGCCGTGGCGGAGGAGAGGTACTGCCCGGTCCGCAGGGTGGCCCCCGCGATGTACGTGAACCCGTCGGTACGCACGACGGTTCCCGCCCGGGTCGTGACCCGGATCGGGATGGTGCCGGTCGCGATCCGCGCCGGGACGACCGCGGTCAGCTGCGTCGCCGAGACCCGGGTGAACGCGGTCGCCGCGACGCCGTTGAAGAGGACGTCGCGCACGTCGGTGAACGACGTGCCGCGCAGGGTGACCACCGTGCCACCGGCGAGCGGCCCCGCGGCCGGCGAGACCGAGGCGACGACGGGCGGGTCCTGGAAGCTGAAGCGACCGGCCGGGACGACGGGAGAGGTGCCGCCGGGGGTCGTGACGCGCACGTCGACGTCCCCCTCGACATGGGCCGGAAGGGTGACCCGCAGCTGGGTCGCGGACAGGCGGGTCACCGCCGTGGCCGCGACACCGCCGAACGTCACGGACGAGACGCGGTCGTATGCCGTGCCGGTGAGGACGACGGTGCCGCCGCCCTTCGTCGGGGCGAGGGTGGGGGAGACGGCGACGACGGTCGGCACGGCCTGGAAGGTGAAGCGACCGGCCGGGATGACGGGGGACGTGCCGCCGGGGGTCGTGACGCGGACGTCGACCGTGCCGACGGCGTGGGCGGGTGCCGTGATCCGTAGTGTCGTGTCGGAGACCCACACGAGCCCGGTCCCGGCCACGCCGCCGAAGTCGACGCCGGTCGCGAGGCCCAGCCGGGTGCCTGTCACCGTGACGACGGCACCGCCGCGGAGCGGACCCGCCGGGACCGACAGGGCGGACACGGCGGGCACGCCGACGTACGTGAACCGGCCGGTCGCGCTCTCGGGGCTCGTGCCGTTGGGGTTGGTGACGCGTACGGCCACGGTTCCCTCGGCCTGTGCCGGGGCGGTGACCCGGATGCTGGTGTCGGAGAGCCGGACGAGACCGGTGGCCGCGACGGCGCCGAAGCGTACCGACGTGGCGTCGGCCAGGTGGGCACCCGAGATCGTCACGACCGTGCCGCCGCGCAGCGGGCCGGCCTTGATGGACAGCCCCGTGACCACCGGCGGAGAGCCGTAGGCGAAGCGTGCGCCGACCCCGGTGGCCGACGTGCCACCCGGGGTGATGACCTGGACGTCGACGGGGCCGGATGCGTGGCGCGGTGTCGTGGCGCGCACGGTCGTCGCCGAGACCCGCACGACGGTGGTGGCGGCGGCCGTGCCGAAGCGGACCGCGGTGGCGCGGCCCAGGTCGGTGCCGGTCAGTGTCACGACGGTGCCGCCGGCCGGTGGGCCCGTCTGGGGGGTCAGCGACGTGATGGTCGGGACCGGGACGTACGCGAAGGTGCTCGACGTGTGCTGGGCCGACGTCCCGTAGCGGGTCGTCACCGTGACGGGGACGACCCCGGCCGTGTGGGCCGGCGCCGTGGCCCGGATGCTCGTGGCCGACAGGACGGTGAAGCGGGCGGCCGTGCCGCCGAAGGCGACCCGGGTCGCGCCCGTGAACCTCGCCCCGGTGAGCGTGACGACCGTGCCACCGCGGACCGGCCCGGCCGTGGTGGACAGGGACGCGACGGCAGGCGGCGCCTGGTAGCCGTAGCGGGCTCGCGAGGTGACGGCCGAGGTGCCGCCCGGTGTGTTCACGCGGACGTCGACGGTGCCCGCCGGGCGCGAGGGGGTGGTGACGCGCAGCGTCGTCGCCGAGACCGGCACGACCTTCGTCGTCGTCGTGGAGCCGAAGGCGACGCTGGTGGCTCGGCCGAGACCGGTGCCCGTCAGGGTCACGGTGACGCCACCGGCCGTGGGGCCCGTCGTGGAGGAGATCCCGGTGAGGGTCGGGACTGACTCGTAGGCAAAGGCGTTCGCGGAGTAGCCGTACGACGTGCCGGCCGCGGTCCGGACCCGCACGTTGACGAGCCCGGCCGGTCGCGCCGGCGACGTCGCGCGGATCTGGGTGCTCGACAGCACCGTGAACCGCGCCGCGGTCGCACCGAAGGTCACCGCGCTCGCGCCCGTGAACCGGGTGCCGGTGAGGGTCACGGCGGTGCCGCCCCGCACGGGGCCGGCGGTGACGGACAGCCGGGTGACCGTGGGCGGAGTGATCACCGGCGGGGTCGTGTACGTGAGCCGTGTGGCCACGGTCGCCGGCGAGGTGCCGCCCGGCGTCGTGGCGCGGACGTCGACGGCGCCGGCCGTGTGTGCCGGCACCGTGACGCGGACCTGCGTGGCGGACAGACGGGTGAGGCCCGTCGCGGGCGTGGTGCCGAAGCGCACGACGCTCGTGCGGTAGAGGCCGGTGCCGGTCAGCGTCACGGTGGTGCCGCCACGCGTCGTTGCCGTGCGGGACGACAGGGCGGTGACGGTCGGGACGGCGTCGAAGGCGAAGCTCGCGCGCGACGAGAGGGGCGACGTGCCGGCCGGGGTGGTGACGCGGACGCCGGTCACGCCGGCGGGGTGTGCCGGGGTGACGACGCGGACCCGGGTGCTCGAGACCTTCGTGATGCGTGTGACGGCGGTCGAGCCGAACCAGGCCGTCGTCGTCGCCCCCACGCCGGTGCCCGACAGCTCGACCGTCGTGCCGCCTCGGGTCGGTCCCGCCACGACCGAGAGGCTGACGGCTGTCGGGGCGGTGCCGGTGACGGCGGACAGCGACGGGGCCGCCGACAGCACGGCCGCGGACGCCGTCGGTGCCGTCGCGAGCCCGGGCACGCCGGCGAGGAGGGCGGTCACGACGAGGACGGAGAGCAGGCGCCCGGTCGTCGTCCTGCGGTCGACGTCGCGGTGACGCTCGGTCAGCGGGGTGGGGCGGGGCAGCATTCGTCCGTCTCCTTGCAGTCAGCACGTCCGGCGAGCATTCTGCACAGGCAAATCGTCCCTTGTACGCCGTTTCGCCCTAATTGGGTCGCCCCAGACGCACCACGAGCCCCAGATGTAGGGGTCGGCACAGTGGTCCGGCGGGCTACTCCACGCGACGCAGGTCGGGGCGCAGGCGCACGACGACGACGATCTGGACGATCCCGATCGCGGCGAGGAGGCCCCACACGAGCGACAGGCTGCCGGTGACGTCGCGCACGAGCCCCATCGCGAGCGGTCCGATCGAGGCGATGCCGTAGGAGATGAGGAAGGCCATCCCGGTGAGGCGCCCGCTCGCCTCGGGGGTGACGGCGTAGCGCACGAGCAGCACGAGCGCGAGGGAGAACGCCGCGCCCTGGCCGAGCCCGGTGACGACCGCCCAGACCCAGGGCGCCGTGAGGGGCGACAGCCAGATCCCGAGGGACCCGATGGTCCCGAGCACGGCGGCCGGCCACAGCAGGCGGCGCATGTCCCGGGTCCGGTCGCTGAGGACGGGTCCGAGCAGGCCCGACACGATCTGGGCCCCGCTGAAGACCGCCGCGAGGTAGCCGGCCGAGCCCCGCGACCACCCGTGCTCGACGTAGGTCGGCGCGAGCCACGTGACGGCCGAGTAGAAGCACCAGGACTGCAGGGTGAGGTAGCCGGCGACGAGCCAGGCCGTCGGGTGCCGCCAGGGCAACCGGCCCGGACCCTCCTCGTCGGGGGTGTGGTGCGGGTTGGCCCGGACCGTGAACGGCGCCCACGCGAGCGCGCCGACGAGGGCGACGAGCGACCACGACCCGAGCGAGGCCTGCCAGCTGCCGAAGCGGTCGGCCAGGGGCACGGCGACCGCGGAGCTGAGGGCCGCGCCGCCCATCATCGCGAGCATGTAGAGGCCCGTGACGAGCCCGGTCCGCTCGGGTGGGAAGAACGTCTTGACGAGCCGGGGCAGCAGGGTGCCGGCGACAGCGATCCCGACGCCGCACAGGAAGGTCCCCGCATAGAGGACGACGACGTGGTCGCCCGCGAAACGGCTGGCCGTGCCGACGAGGATGCTGATGACGGCACCGAGGACCGCGGCGGCCGCCCCCATGTGGTGGGCGATGCGGCTCGCGACCGGGGCGAAGAGGCCCATGCAGAGGACCGGCAACGTCGTGAGCGCCCCGGCGGCGGCGTGGCTGAGGCCGAGGTCGGCGGAGATCGCGTCGAGCAGCGGGGGGACGCTCGTGATCGCGATCCGGAGGTTGGCGGCGACGGCGACCAGTGCCATGGCCATGACCCAGACGGGCGGGAGCGGGCGGAGCGGTCGGTCTCGTCGAAGCACCATCAGAGACTAGATGTGTCGAGGACGAGGTCCGCGCGCTCCCTCGTGGCGTCGGCGCTGAAGAGGGCCGCCTCCTGGTCGGCCCAGCGCTGCCACTGGGGCCGGTAGGCCTCGCCGTCGCGCTCGATCCCGCGGCGCATCCGGAGGGCGGTGTCGGCGTCGACGAAGACGGACACGGCGGCATACGACCCCGCCGGCTCGACGCTGGAACCGCACCCCTCGACGACGAGGAAGCGGCACGGTGGCACCTCGCGCGTGCCCGACCACTCCTCGCGGACCCAGCTCCACATCCGGTAGGCCGCCCGCGCGCCGCGCGAGAGCGGCTCGAGCACCTGCGTCGTGAGCAGCCCTGGTGCCTGGGCCAGCCCGTCCCAGCCCGGGTAGAGGTGGTCCATGTGCACGACGGCGACCGGGCCCGACGGCGCCAGCGCGAGCTCGATGCCGCGGGCCAGGGTCGTCTTGCCGGCGCCGCTCGGCCCGTCGATGGCGATGACGACGACGTCGCCGCAGCGGGCCTGGGCCGCGAGCGCGAGGGACACGACGGCGGCGACGTGCTCCTCGCGCGGCGGCCGCGTCACCTCGTCCCACATGGGCGCGACCCTACCGACCCGGGGTGTCACCCGGGCTGCCCTAGATTTGTCGTATGCCGGTCGCCACGAGAGTCATCGCCTGCCTGGACGTCGACGCGGGGCGCGTCGTCAAGGGCGTCAACTTCGAGAACCTCCGTGACGCGGGCGACCCCGTCGAGCTGGCGAAGCTCTACGACGACCAGGGCGTCGACGAGCTGACCTTCCTCGACGTCACGGCGAGCAGCGGAGACCGGGAGACGACCTACGACGTCGTGCGCCGGACCGCCGAGCAGGTCTTCATCCCGCTCACGGTGGGGGGCGGCGTCCGCACCGTCGACGACGTCGACCGGCTGCTGCGGGCCGGCGCCGACAAGGTCGGCGTCAACACCGCCGCCATCGCCCGACCCGAGCTGATCGCCGAGATCGCCGCGCGGTTCGGCGCGCAGGTGCTCGTCCTGTCGGCCGACGTCCGCCGGCGCATCGGCGCCGACGGCCGCCCCACGGACGACTTCGTCATGACGACGCACGGCGGGCGCACGCCCGTCGACCTCGACGCCGTCGAGTGGTGCGCGCGCGCCGCCGAGCTCGGCGCCGGCGAGATCCTGCTCAACTCGATGGACGCCGACGGCACGAAGGACGGCTTCGACCTCGAGCTGATCCGCCGCGTCCGTGCGGCCGTGTCGGTGCCCGTCATCGCGAGCGGGGGAGCCGGGCGCGTCGAGCACTTCGCCCCGGCCGTCGAGGCGGGCGCGGACGCGGTGCTCGCCGCGAGCGTCTTCCACTTCCGCGAGCTCACCGTCGGTGAGGTCAAGGACGCCCTGCGGGCAGCCGGCGTGACCGTGCGCTGAGCGTGAGGGCCGGCCGGCTCAGCTGATGCCGAGCTCGGCCTTCTGGAGGGCGGCGATGTCGTCGGCGTCCCCCTCGAACTCGACCCGCGCGACGCTCTTGCGTCCGTACGCGTAGAGGACGAGCTCGGCGGGCGTCCCGCGGAGCACGACGGTGCCGTGCTCGTCCGGGAGCTTGGCGGCGTACCGGCCCTGCCCCTCGCCGATGAGGACGATGCCCGTCGCCGACTTGCGGAACATCAGGCGCGAGGAGCGCTTGAGCGCCGACCACAGCTTGCCCTGCAGCGCCGCGGGCAGCTCGCGCGGCTCCCAGCCGGACTGGGCGCGGCGCACGTCCTCGTGGTGCACGAAGTACTCGATGAGGTTGGTCAGCTCGTCGACCTTCGGGTGCGCCATCGGGTTCCAGACCGGGGCACCCTTGCGGACGCGCTCGACGAGGGCGGGGTAGTCGCCGTGCGCCATCCGGCGCTGCTCCCTCTCGAGCCGACCCGCGAGGAACGGCACCAGGGTGCCGACGGCGAGGTCGGGCCGGCCCTCACGGATCACGAGGTGCGCCGCCAGGTCGCGGGTGGCCCACCCGCCGCACATCGTCGGCTCGTCGGGGCCGAGCCGGTCGAGCTCGTCGCAGAGCTGGAGGCGTTCGGACTGGGCGTGGCGCGTCATGGGCCCCATCCTCTCAGGGTCGCGGGGGGAGTCGAATCCGGTGGCACCCGGCGGTGCGTGGTCCCTAGGGTCGGACGGTGATCGAGCTCGTGCGCCCCACCGTCGACCTGTCGGACTCGTGGTGGGAGATGGTCGACGACTTCGGCGGTGAGACCGTCCACGGCTCGAGCTACCGCTCGAGCGACCGGGAGCTGCTCCGCGACCGCACGGCCTTCGAGGAGTGGGTCGACTGGCTCGGGCGGATGGAGCGCTCCGACGAGGCCCTCCCGGAGGGCCGGGTGCCGTCGTCGAACCGGTGGATCGTCCGTGACGGTCGCGTCGTCGGCACGATCGCCGTGCGCCACGCGCTCACCCCGTCCCTCCTCGTCGAGGGCGGCCACATCGGGTATGCCGTCGCGCCGGCTGTGCGGCGGCAGGGGATCGCCCGCGAGGCGCTGGGACTCGCACTGGGCCTCGCCGCGTCCCGCGGCATCGACCCGGTCCTCGTGACGTGCGACGCGACGAACACGGCGTCCGCGAGGACCATCACCTCCTGCGGCGGCGTCCTGGAGGACGAGCGGGACGGGGTCCTGCGGCACTGGGTCCGGTCCGGCGCGCCGGCGCAGCCGATCGGTCCCGGCCCGGTCGAGACGCGTGAGGCGCGGCTCGTGCCCGTCACGTCCGAGGAGGCCGCGGCGATGCGCGCGGGGGAGAGGCGGGCCGGCTGGGCCGAGGGCTACCCGCGCGAGGACGACCTCGACGCCGTCGGGATGATGACCTCGGGGCCGGACGCGTGGTCTCCGCGCCACGTCGTCCGGAGGTCCGACGGGCTCGTCGTCGGCTCGATCGGCTGTTTCGGACCGCCGGACGCGGGCGTCGTCGAGGTCGGCTACGGCCTCGTCCCGCAGGCCCGGGGAGGTGGCCTCATGACCGACGTCCTGTCGGGGATGGTGCGCTCGCTCGAGGCCGCCGGGCTCTCCGTGGTCGCCCACACCGAACCCGGGAACGTCGCCAGCCACCGCGTGCTCGCCCGCCTCGGGTTCGAGCGGGCCGACGAGCCGGGGGAGCCGGGGGAGCCGGTGCGGCCCCGGGAGGCGGGCGCGGAGTGGCTCTGGGCCAGACAGTCGGATGTCAGAGGTGTCGGTGACGCGTGAGAGGCTGAGGGGTCGACAACAGAGTACGTCACCAGGGGAGCAGCACACCGTGAACGTCCCGCCCACCTCGACCCTTCGGGAGGGTCTCGCCGTCATCGGTCGGGGCATCAAGGGCCAGCCGCGCTGGTTCTCCCTCGCCGTGGTCGGCAGCGTCGTCTACGGCGTCATGACGAGCCTGACGGCGGCGGCCATCGGCTTCGTCGTGCAGCACGCCGTCTCGCCCGCCATCGAGGCCGGCTACGTCACCGCGTCCCAGCTGTGGTTCATCGGCGGTGTCATGGCCGCGGTCGTGCTGACGACGATCATCGGCGTCATCGGCCGCCGCATCGCCGGCGGCGTCGCGATGTACAACCTCGGCGCGATGTACCGCCGCCAGGTCACCCGCCAGTACCTCCGGCTCCCGCTCAGCTGGCACCACAAGCACCCGTCCGGTCAGCTGCTCTCCAACGCGAACGCCGACGTCGAGGCGACGTGGAACATCTTCGCGCCGCTGCCGATGGCCCTCGGTGTCGTCGTCATGCTCGTCTTCGGCATCGTCCAGATGGTCATCGTCGACCCCTGGCTCGCGCTGGTGGGGCTCACCGTCTTTCCGATGCTCTTCCTGGCCAACGTCGCCTTCCAGCGGGCCATGTCACCGCGGGTCACCCGCGCGCAGCAGCTGCGCGCCGACGTCTCGGAGGTCGCGCACGAGAGCTTCGAGGCGGCCCTCATCGTCAAGTCGCTCGGTCGTGAGGACCACGAGGCCGAGCGCTTCCGCGTCGTCACCCACGAGCTGCGCGACGCCAACATCGAGGTCGGCCGCACCCGCGGCCGGTTCGACCCCGCCATCGAGGCCATCCCGACGATCGGCACGCTCGCCGTGCTCTTCGTCGGCACCCTGCGGGTCAGCAGCGGCCAGATCACGGCCGCCCAGGTCGTCCAGATCGCCTACCTCTTCTCCATCCTCGCCTTCCCCGTCCGTGCGCTCGGGTGGGTCCTCGCCGAGCTGCCGCGGGCCGTCGTCGGGTGGAATCGCGTCTCGGCCGTCCTGGACGCGACGGGCAGCATGACCTTCGGTGACCGGTCGCTGCCGCGAGGCGCCGCGAGCCACCTGCAGGCCGAGCGCCTCGCGTACGCCTACGAGATCGAGTCCGAGACGGGCGAGCCCGACCTCAACCCCGCGGTCGTCGACGTGACGCTCGACGTCGCGCCCGGCGCCACCGTCGCGATCGTCGGGCCCACCGGCAGCGGCAAGTCGACGCTGACCAACCTCGTCATGCGGCTCGTGGACCCCGACTCGGGAGCCGTGCTCGTCGACGGCGTCGACCTGCGACAGGTTCGCCATGGTGGCGTCAGCGACGTCGCCGCACTCGTCGCGCAGCAGACGTTCATGTTCGACGACAGCGTGCGCGGCAACATCACGCTCGGGGCCGAGCACGACGACGAGAGCGTCTGGCGTGCGCTGCACGTCGCGCAGGGCGCCGGCTTCGTCGAGCGCCTGCCCGACGGTCTCGAGACCCACGTCGGCGAGCGCGGCGCCAGCCTCTCGGGCGGGCAGCGCCAGCGCATCGCCCTGGCCCGCGCCGTCATCCGCGAGCCCCAGCTGCTCGTCCTCGACGACGCCACCTCGGCCGTGGACCCCAGCGTCGAGCAGGCCATCCTCGCCCGACTGCGTGAGGCGAGCTCGGGCACGACCGTCCTCGTCGTCGCCTACCGCATGGCCACGATCCTGCTCGCCGACGAGGTCGTCTACATGGAGGGCGGACGCGTCGTCGACCACGGCTCCCACGAGCAGCTGCTCGGCCGGTGCGTCGGCTACGAGAGGCTCGTCACGGCATACGCCCGCGAGGCGGCAGAGCGCGAGGCCATCGCGGCCGCAGAGGAGCTCGACGACCACGGCCGTGGCGCCGACGCGGCCGAGGAGGTCTCCCGATGAGCATGCGGTCCCAGGTCCTCGTCGAGCACCACGGTGTCGCCACGGGCAAGGAGATGACGACGTGGCAGACGCTGCGTCGGGGTGTCGAGCTCTCACCCGAGCTGCGCAAGGGCATCTGGGTCACGGTGCTGCTCGCCGTGCTCTCGACCCTCGGCCGGGTGCTCGTGCCCTTCGTCGTCCAGCGCATCACCGACAACGGCATCCTCGCCGAGGGCGGCCCCGACACCCAGGTCGTCGCCGTCTACATCGGCATCGCCCTCGTCGGCGTCGCCGTGACGGCGGTGTCCGCCTACTTCGTCAACATCCGCCTCTTCCGGTCCTCCGAGAACGGCCTGGCGACGTTGCGCCTCAAGGCGTTCCGTCACATCCACGACCTCGCGATGCTCACCCAGAACACCGAGCGCCGCGGGTCGCTCGTCTCCCGCGTGACCTCCGACGTAGACACGATCTCGATGTTCGTGCAGTTCGGCGGGCTCATGCTCCTCATCAACATCGCGCAGATCACGCTCGCGACGGTCCTCATGGTCGTCTACAGCCCGCTGCTCGGCCTCGTCGTGTGGCTCTGCTTCGTGCCGCTCTTCGTCATCATCCGCAAGTTCCAGGGCATCGTCGGGCGCGCGTACACCACGGTCCGCGAGCGGGTCGGCGACATGCTGGGCGCCATCTCCGAGGCCGTGGTCGGGGCCCAGGCCATCCGCGCCTACGGCGTCGAGGACCGCACGGCCGAGCGCATCGACGCCGCGGTCGAGGCCCACCGCAAGGCCGCCATCGGCGCGCAGGCCCGCTCGGTCGTGGCCTTCACGTCCGGCCAGCTCGTCTCCGGGCTGACCACGGCCGTCGTCCTCGTCGTGGGCACCGTGCTGGCCGCGCGCGGCAGCCTGACGCTCGGTGAGCTGCTCGCCTTCCTCTTCCTCGTCAACCTCTTCACCCAGCCGGTGCAGCAGGCGACCGAGATCCTCAACGAGATGCAGAACGCCGTCGCCGGCTGGCGCCGGGTCATCGGCATCATCGACACCCCGGCCGACGTCTCCGACCCCGGCGACGAAGGCGTGACGCTGCCCCGCGGACCGATCACCGTCCAGTTCAACGAGGTCGGGTTCGCCTACCCCGGTGGGGCTCCCGTGCTCCACGACATCGACCTCACCATCGCGCCGCGCAGCCGCGTCGCGATCGTCGGCGAGACCGGCTCGGGCAAGTCGACCCTCGCCAAGCTGCTCACGCGGCTCATGGACTCCAGCAGCGGCCAGGTCCTCCTCGACGGTGTCGACCTGCGCACGATCCGCTTCTCGTCCCTGCGGTCGCGCGTCGTGCTCGTGCCGCAGGAGGGGTTCCTCTTCGACGGCACCCTGCTCGACAACATCCGCTTCGGGCGGCCCCAGGCGAGCGAGCAGGACGTACGGCTCACCCTCACCGAGCTCGGCCTCGACCCGTGGGTCTCGACCCTGCCGCTCGGGCTGGCCACCGACGTGGGCCAGCGCGGCGAGTCGCTCTCGGCCGGCGAGCGGCAGCTGGTGGCCCTGGCTCGCGCCTACCTCGCCGACCCCGACCTGCTCGTCCTCGACGAGGCGACGTCGGCCGTCGACCCGAGCACGGAGGTGCGCATCCAGCGCGCCCTCGACTCGCTGACCCGTGGCCGCACGTCCATCGCGATCGCGCACCGGCTCTCGACGGCCCAGGCCGCCGACGAGGTGATCGTCGTCGACGCCGGGCGCATCGTCGAGCGCGGCCACCACACGGAGCTCGTCCGCCTCGGAGGCGTCTACTCCAAGCTCCACGAGTCGTGGGTCGCCCAGCAGCAGGCGGTCTGACCGCTCCTACGCGCTGAGCCGCTCCACGAGCGAGGCGATGGTCGAGGCCACGTCGTCCGGCTCGGTGACGAAGCACAGGTGCGACCCCTCGAGGTCGGCGACGGGCCAGCCGTGGCGCTCGGCGAAGGCCCGCTCGTCCCCGTACGTGTCGCCGAAGGCGAGGTATGCGTTGGGCCCGTCGACCCATCCGGGAGGCGCCGTCACCTCGGTGTCGAAGTAGGCCAGCGGCAGGCGCGGGCAGACCGAGTCGACGGCGTCGAGACGGTCCGCGGGCAGCGCCTCCTCGAGGTCGGTCCGCGGCCACCACCGGGTCCACGGCGGGAGCAGCCCCTCGGCGTCGGCGAGCGTCGCCAGCCAGGCGCGGAACGGGGCCGCAGCGAGAGCGCACGACCCGTCGGCCGGAGGAAGCGCTGCGTCCATGAACACGACCGGAGGCGGTGCGTCGCCGGCCGCGCGGACGAGCGGTGCGAGGTAGCCGGCGTTGCTGTGGGCGACGAGGACCGTGCCGGGACCGACGAGGTGCAGCCAGCGCGTGACGAGGTCGACGGCCCCCTCGCCCCGGTCGAGTCGTGCCGGGGCGACGGAGGCCTCGAGGCGGTGGCGACCGAGGGCGTCGCGCAGGCCGTCGTGGACCGAGCCCGGCAGGAGCGGGCTCGGGAGCAGGAGCACGGCCCGGGTCGCTCGGTCGGTCACCACCCGCCGATCGTAGGTCCGGGCGGTCCGGTTCGGCCCGGGTCCGGACCGGGTCCGGACCGGAAGGCTGACGGGTGGCCCGGCACAATGGGTGGGTGACCGACGCCCTCGACCCGATCCCCGACCCCACGACGCTCGACCCGCAGATCGCCGAGCTGCTCAAGCGTGACGAGCACGGCCTCGTCGCCGCGGTCGTGCAGCAGCACGACACGGGAGACGTGCTCATGGTCGGCTGGATGGACGACGAGGCCCTGCGTCGCACACTCGGGGAGGGCCGCGTGACCTTCTGGTCCCGCAGCCGGCAGGAGTACTGGCGCAAGGGCGACACGAGCGGCCACGTGCAGTGGGTCAAGGGCGTGCGCCTCGACTGCGACGGGGACGCCCTCCTCGTGACCGTCGACCAGGTCGGCGCGGCCTGCCACACCGGGGACCGCACGTGCTTCGACGCGCGGGTCCTCCCCGCCACCGTCGGCGAACCGACCCCCACCGCCTGACCCCCCACCGCCTGACGCCACCGCCTGACCCCACCGCCACAGCCAGACCCCCCACGTCGAGTGAGCGCTCCGTCCCACTCGAGTGAGCGCTCCGTCCCGCCGGCTCCGGAGGTGGCGCTCGCTCGTCGGTGGTTACGCGCAGCGTCCGTGGCTGCGCGCTCGCTCGAGGTGGGTTCGGGAGCGGGGGTGGTGCTCGACGGGTGAGGCGGGGACACGGCATACCACCGAGTGGGCCAGAATGGCTCGGTGCCCGACTCGAACACCTCGCTCGCCGCCGCGCCCGCGCCACACGCCGACCTCGCGTGGGGCCGCACGTGGCCGAGCCTCGAGGTCTTCACCGAGCTCGCCCTCGAGCACCGACGTGTCATCCCCGTCGTGCGGCGGGTGCTCGCCGATGCGGAGACGCCGGTGGGCGTGTACCGCAAGCTCGCCAAGGACGCCCCGGGCACCTTTCTGCTCGAGTCGGCGGAGCACGGCGGAGTGTGGTCGCGTTACTCGATCGTCGGCGCCCGGAGCGCCGCGACGCTGACGGAAAAGGACGGCCGCGTCCACTGGATCGGCGAGCCGCCGGTCGGGCTGCCCACCGACGGCGACCCGACCGCAGCGGTCCGCGACACCGTCGCCGCCCTCGCCACGCCCCGGACGCCCGGTCTGCCGCCCCTGACGGGGGGCCTCGTCGGCGCCATCACCTACGACGCCGTCCGGCGCTGGGAGAAGGTCCCCGACGGCGGTCGCGACGAGCTCGACCTGCCGGAGGTGGCGATGATGCTCGCCACCGACCTCGCCGTCTTCGACCACAGCGACGGGTCCCTGCTGCTCATCGCCAACGCCGTCAACCACGACGCGACCGACGAGCGCATCGAGGACGCGTGGGCCGACGCCGTCAGCCGCCTCGACCGGATGACCGACGAGCTCGCGGCCCCTGCGCCGAGCACCGTGGCCACGATCGAGCCCACCCCGAGCAACCCGACGAGCAGCCACACGCAGACCGAGTACGAGGAGATGGTCGAGGAGGCCAAGGAGGCGATCCGCGCCGGCGAGGCCTTCCAGATCGTCGTCTCGCAGCGCTTCACCGTGCCCTGCCGCGCCGACGCCCTCGACGTGTACCGCGCCCTGCGGGTCAGCAACCCCAGCCCCTACATGTACCTCCTGCGGCTGCCCCACCCCGACGGCACGGCCTACGACATCGTCGGCTCGAGCCCCGAGGCCCTCATCAAGGTGACCGGGCGCCAGGCCATCACGCACCCGATCGCCGGGTCGCGCCCGCGTGGCAAGAGCCCCGACCACGACGCGCACCTGGCCGAGGAGCTGCTCGGCGACGCGAAGGAGCGCGCCGAGCACCTCATGCTCGTCGACCTCGCCCGCAACGACCTCCAGCGCATCTGCCGCGCCGGCACCGTCGACACCGTCGACTTCATGTCGATCCGGCGCTACAGCCACATCATGCACATCGAGTCGACGGTCGTGGGTGACCTCCGCGACGACCAGAGCGCCTACGACGCGCTCGTCGCCACGTTCCCCGCCGGGACCCTGAGCGGGGCGCCGAAGCCGCGGGCCATGGCGCTCATCGACGCCTACGAGGGGCTGCGCCGCGGCCTCTACGGCGGCGTCGTCGGCTACCTCGACTTCGCCGGCGACCTCGACATGGCCATCGCGATCCGCACCGCCCTCATCAAGGACGGGCTCGCGCACGTCCAGGCCGGCGCCGGCATCGTCGCCGACTCGGTGCCGCACCTCGAGTACGAGGAGACGGTCAACAAGGCCGCCGCCGCCCTGCGCGCCGTGGCCGCCGCCGCGGGCCTGCGACCGCTGGGGGAGCACCGCCCATGACCTCCGGCACCCCGTCCGGCACCCCGTCCGGCACCTCGTCCGACGCCCGGCCCGTCGCGCTCGACAAGAAGCGCGCGGCCCTCGTCGTCCTCGTGCCCGCGGCCCTGCTGCTCGGCCTCACGACGCGCACGTGGGCCAGTGGTGAGTCCAAGGACGTCCTCAGCCAGGCGGTCACCGACGTGACCGGCGGCACCGCGGCACCGGGCGTCGTCGGCCTGACGGTCGTCTGCGTCGTCGCGCTGCTCGGCCTCATGACGGGCGGTCGGGTCATCCGCGCCGTCGCCGCCGCCGTCATCGTGCTCGCCTCGCTCGGGGCGCTGGCGATGACGCTCCTCGTGGCCCTGCGCCCCGTCGACACCGTGGCCGACGCCGTCGCCCGCGAGCTCGCCCGCACGACGGCGCCGGCCGCCACCGGGGCGAGCACCGTCTGGGTCTGGCTCGCCGTCGCCGCGGCGGTCCTGCTGGTCCTCGGCTCCGTGCTCGCCGCCGTGTCGAGCCGCACGTGGGCCGGCCTCTCCGGTCGCTACGAGCGGGGCGACAAGCCCGCGAGCGGGCCCCGGGGAGAGGTCCGCACGACGTGGGACGAGCTGTCCGAGGGCCGGGACCCGACCCTGCGCGACGCCCCCGACGAGACCTGACAGAATGAACGTCGTCGGCCCGCACGAGAGTGGAGCCGACCGGACCAGAGAGGACGCCATGGAAGAGCAGCACGAGGACCACGGTCACAGCACCGCCGCCTGGACCGGGGTCGGGATCATCCTGCTCGGCACGGCCATCGCGTCCGTGGCCGTCGTCATCCCCAGCCTGTTGCTCGGCATCATCGGTGCCGCCGTCATCGTCGCCGGGGTCGCAGCGGGCAAGACGATGTCCATGGCCGGCTACGGCAGCAACGGCCACCACGCGCAGGCGGGCTCGATCGTCGACGCCCCCGACGAGGCGGGCGCCGACACCATCGGCAAGAGCTGAGAGCAGTGCCGACGGTTCTCGACGGGATCATCAGCGGCGTCCGCGAGGATCTCGGGCGCCGTCGTGCCGCGCTGTCGCTCCCGGACCTCGAGGCGCGCCTCGCCTCGGTCCCTCCGGCGCTCGACCCGATGCCGGGCATCCGCTCCGCCGAGGGCGTCGCCGTCATCGCCGAGGTCAAGCGGTCCAGCCCCAGCAAGGGTGCGCTCGCCGAGATCCCCGAGCCCGGCCTGCTCGCGCGGTCGTATGCCGCCGGGGGAGCGAGCGCCATCAGCGTGCTCACCGAGGAGCGCCGGTTCTCCGGCAGCCTCGCCGATCTCGACGAGGTGCGCGCGGCGGTCCGGACCCCCCTGCTGCGCAAGGACTTCATGGTCGACGCCTACCAGGTGACCGAGGCCCGGGCCCACGGCGCCGACCTCATCCTCCTCATCGTCGCGGCTCTCGACGACGCGCTCATGCGTGACCTGCACGACCAGGCCCGCGAGCTCGGCATGACCGCGCTCGTCGAGGTCCACGACGCCGCCGAGCTGGACCGGGCCCTCGCGCTCGACCCCGCGCTCGTCGGCGTCAACGCCCGCAACCTCAAGACCCTCGAGGTCGACCCCCGCACCGTGACCGATCTGCTGCCCCGCGTGCCCGAGGGCGTGGTCGGCGTGGCCGAGTCCGGTGTCGGTGGCCCCGAGGACGTCGCCGCCTACGTGCGCGCCGGAGCCGGCGCCGTGCTCGTCGGCGAGGCCCTCGTCAAGGACGGCGCCCCCGAGGCCGCGATCCGCGGCTTCATCGACGCCGCGACCGCGGTCCGGGCCACGGCCCGCCCCGGCGCGGCAGGAGAGTGAGCATGACCACGACATCCAACGTGCCGGCATACGGCCGCTTCGGGGGCTTCGGCGGACGCTACGTCCCCGAAGCGCTCATCCCCGCCCTCGAGCAGCTCGAGGAGGTCTGGCGCAAGGCCGTCGTCGACCCGGAGTTCGTCGGCGAGCTCGAGCGCCTCCAGCGCACCTACACGGGGCGGCCGAGCATCATCACCGAGGTGCCGCGCTTCGCCGAGCACTGCGGCGGAGCCCGCGTGATCCTCAAGCGCGAGGACCTCAACCACACCGGCTCGCACAAGATCAACAACGTGCTCGGCCAGGCGCTGCTGACCAAGCGGATGGGCAAGACCCGCGTCATCGCCGAGACCGGCGCGGGCCAGCACGGCGTCGCGACGGCGACCGCGGCAGCCCTGCTCGGTCTCGAGTGCGTCGTCTACATGGGCCGCAAGGACACCGAGCGCCAGGCGCTCAACGTGGCCCGGATGCGCCTGCTCGGCGCCGAGGTGGTCCCGGTCGACAACGGCAGCAAGACGCTCAAGGACGCCGTCAACGAGGCGTTCCGCGACTGGGTCGCCAACGTGTCGACGACGCACTACGTCCTCGGCACGGTGACCGGGCCCCACCCCTTCCCGGAGATGGTCCGCGACTTCCACCGCGTCATCGGGGTGGAGGCGCGCCAGCAGGTCCTCGACCTCGTCGGTCGACTGCCCGACGCCGTCCTCGCCTGCGTCGGCGGCGGCTCCAACGCGATGGGGATCTTCCACCGCTTCATCGACGACCGCGCCGTCCGGCTGATCGGCTTCGAGGCGGGTGGCGAGGGCGTCGAGTCCGGCAAGCACGCCGCGCGCTTCTCGGCCGGCATCCCCGGCGTGCTCCACGGCGCCTTCACCTACGTCATGCAGGACGAGGACGGCCAGACCGTCGAGTCGCACAGCGTCTCGGCCGGTCTCGACTACCCCAGCGTCGGTCCGGAGCACGCCCACCTGCTCGAGTCGGGGCGGGCCGAGTACCGCCCCGTCACCGACGTCGAGGCGATGGAGGCGTTCTCGCTGCTCTCGCGCACCGAGGGCATCCTCCCCGCCATCGAGAGCGCCCACGCGCTCGCCGGCGCGATGAAGGTCGGACGCGAGCTCGGCCCCGACGCCGTGCTGCTCGTCAACCTCTCGGGCCGCGGCGACAAGGACGTCCACACGGCCGCCGAGTGGTTCGGCCTCATCGGCGACGACGGGTCGGCGCGCCTGCCCGACGACGACGGCGCCAAGGGCATGGGAGTGCAGCAGTGAGCGTCGCCACGATCATCGAGAAGTGCCGCGCCGACGACCGCGCCACGCTCATCGGCTACCTCCCCGTCGGTTTCCCGTCGGTCGAGGGGTCGATCGCCGCGATGAAGGTCCTCGTCGACTCCGGCGTCGACATCGTCGAGATCGGGGTGCCCTACAGCGACCCCGTGATGGACGGCCCCGTCATCCAGGACGCCGCCGTGCGCGCCCTGGCCGCCGGGGTGCACCTGACCGACATCTTCACCGCGGCCCGTGAGGTCTCGGCCGCCGGCGCCGGTGCGCTCGTCATGACGTACTGGAACCCCGTCCTGCGCTACGGCGTCGAGCGCTTCGCCGCCGACCTCGCGGCGGCCGGGGGAGCCGGGCTCATCACGCCCGACCTCATCCCCGACGAGGCCGGCGACTGGATCGCTGCCGCCGACGCCCACGACCTCGACAAGGTCTTCCTCGTCGCGCCCAGCTCGACGCCCGAGCGCCTCGAGGCCGTGACCGCCCAGTGCCGCGGCTTCGTCTACGCGACCGCCGTCATGGGCGTCACGGGCGCGCGCGCCAGCGTCGGCGAGGCCGCCGACGCGCTCGTCTCCCGCACCCGCGAGCACACCGACCTGCCCGTCTGCGTCGGGCTCGGCGTCTCCACCGGCGACCAGGCCGCGCAGGTGGGCCGCTACGCCGACGGCGTCATCGTCGGCTCGGCGCTCGTGCGCTGCCTCACCGAGGCCGACTCCGAGGAGCAGGGTCTCGAGGCGCTCGGCGCCCTGGCCCGTGAGCTCGCCGACGGCGTCCGTCGGGGCCGGTCATGAGCGTGCTCGCGGGCGTCCCCGCCGCACTGGGCGCCGCCCTGCCCGCCGACATCCCGTCGCCGAGCGTCGGGGTCTGGCACCTCGGCCCGCTGCCGATCCGCGGCTACGCCATGTGCATCCTCGCCGGCATCGTCGTCGCGGTCTGGCTGACGCAGAAGCGTCTCGAGGCCCGTGGTCACCGCAAGGGCATCGCCATCGACATCTCGGCGTGGGCGGTGCCGTTCGGCATCGTCGGCGGACGGATCTACCACCTCATCACGACGCCGCAGCCGTACTTCGGCGAGAACGGCGACCCGTGGAAGGCGTTCGCCATCTACGAGGGCGGGCTCGGCATCTGGGGCGCCGTGGCGCTCGGCGCCGTCGGCGCGTGGATCGGCTGCCGCAAGAACGGCGTCGCCTTCCGTGACTTCGTCGACGCGGCGGCTCCCGGTCTCGCGATCGCCCAGGCGATGGGCCGTTTCGGCAACTGGTTCAACAACGAGATCTACGGAGCGCCCACCGACCTGCCGTGGAGGCTGCGCATCTACGAGTGGGACACCTCGCTCGGTCGCGCCGTCGTCGACGCGCAGGGCAACCCGGTCGTCAAGGGCTACTTCCAGCCCACCTTCCTCTACGAGGCCCTCTGGTGCCTGCTGCTCGCGGCCTTCCTCATCTGGCTCGGCCACCACCGCCCGCTCAAGGCGGGCCAGGTCTTCGCGGCCTACGTCATGGGCTACCCGATCGGCCGCATCGTCATCGAGAACATGCGCACCGACTCGGCCAACCTCATCCTCGGGCAGCGCGTCAACACGTGGGTCTCGATCCTCGTCTTCCTCCTCGGCGTCTACCTGTGGCGGCACTTCGGCCGGATGGAGCAGCCCCCCGTCCCGACCGCTCCGGACGACCCGGCCCTCGCCGAGGGCAGTGACCGGCCCGACCACGGCGACGAGCAGGCCGAGCAGGGTGAGCAGGCCACCGAGGCGGGCGAGCGCCCGGGCGCCGACGGCCCCGAAGATCCTTCGGCGGAGACCGTCGCCGACCGGCCGAACGACACCGCGGACACCGCGTCGAAGGTGGACCGTCCGGCGCAGTCCTGATGCGGTCTGCGTCACGTCCCGACCGTGGACGTGAGCACGGCGTCTCACGATTCGGAATCCGCCGTATCAACAGGTAGGACGAGCGGTCCCTCCGATATCGTCGTCAGCAACGCCTGTGGCCAGTGCCGTCCACATGCCCTCAGTCATGTCGCGTGGCCCCGTCGCGGTCGCCCGCCTGGGACCCAGCAGAAGGACGGTGAAGATGCCGCCGCACACCCGCACCCGTGCCCTCTTCAGTGCACACCCGGAGAACTCCGGTCTCTACCGACGCGAGTTCGAGCACGACGCCTGCGGCGTCGCCCTCATCGCGACGATGCGGGGGACGGCAGGTCACGACATCGTCGACCACGCCCTCACGGCGCTGCGCAACCTCGACCACCGTGGCGCCACGGGCGCCGACCCGCTCGTCGGTGACGGCGCGGGCATCCTGACGCAGGTCCCCGACGAGTTCTTCCGGGCGAGCGTCCCCTTCACGCTCCCCAACAGCGGGGCGTATGCCGCCGGCATCGCCTTCCTGCCCCAGAACCCCATCGAGCGCGCGGCCGCCAAGGCCCGCATCGAGGAGATCGCGGTCGCCGAGAACCTCAAGGTGCTCGGCTGGCGCGAGGTCCCCGTCGAGGCCGACCTCGTCGGCACGGTCGCACGCGACTGCATGCCGTTCTTCGAGCAGCTCTTCGTCAGCAGCTCGATCGGTCGCCAGGTGGCCCTCGGTCTCGACCGGCTCGCCTTCTGCCTGCGCAAGCGTGCCGAGCACGAGGTCGACGTCTACTTCGCCTCGCTCAGCTCGCGCACCATCGTCTACAAGGGCATGCTCACGACCGGGCAGCTCGAGCCGTTCTTCCCCGACCTGTCCGACCCGCGGTTCAAGAGCGAGCTCGCGCTCGTGCACTCGCGCTTCTCGACCAACACGTTCCCGTCGTGGCCCCTCGCGCACCCGTACCGGTTCATCGCGCACAACGGCGAGATCAACACCGTCAAGGGCAACCGCAACTGGATGCACGCCCGCGAGAGCCTCCTGACGTCCGACATCATCCCGGGCGACCTCGAGCGGATCTTCCCGGTCTGCACGCCGGAGGCGTCCGACTCGGCGAGCTTCGACGAGGTGCTCGAGCTGCTCCACCTCGGTGGTCGCTCGCTCCCGCACGCCGTGCTCATGATGATCCCCGAGGCGTGGGAGAACCACGCCACGATGGACCCCGCCCGCAAGGCGTTCTACGAGTTCCACTCGACCTTCATGGAGCCATGGGACGGGCCGGCCAACGTCTGCTTCAGCGACGGCACGCTCGTCGGCGCGGTCCTCGACCGCAACGGCCTGCGCCCCGGCCGCTACACCGTCACCGACGACGGCCTCGTCGTGCTGGCGTCGGAGTCCGGCGTGCTCGAGCTCGACCCCGAGACGATCGTCCAGCGGGGCCGGCTGCAGCCCGGCAAGATGTTCCTCGTCGACACCGAGCACGGGAGGATCGTCAGCGACGAGGAGATCAAGAGCCAGCTCGCCGCCGCCAAGCCGTATGCCGAGTGGCTGCACGCGGGCCTCATCCGTCTCGAGGACCTCCCGGAGCGCGAGCACATCGTGCACACCGCGGCCTCGGTCGCTCGACGTCAGCAGACGTTCGGCTACACCGCCGAGGAGCTGCGCATCCTGCTGACGCCGATGGCCCGCTCGGGCGGCGAGGCGCTCGGCTCGATGGGCACCGACACGCCCATTGCCGTCCTGTCGTCGCGGCCGCGGCTGCTCTTCGACTACTTCACCCAGCTCTTCGCGCAGGTCACCAACCCGCCGCTCGACGCGATCCGCGAGGAGCTCGTCACCTCCCTCGGCACCTACATGGGCCCCGAGGGCAACGCGCTGTCGGCCACGCCGTCGCACGCCCGCCAGCTCGTCCTCGACTTCCCCGTCATCGACAACGACGAGCTCGCCAAGATCGTGCACATCAACGCCGACGGCGACCTGCCCGGCTACGCCACGCACGTCGTCCGCGGCCTCTACGACGTCACCGGGGGAGCGGCCGCCATGCGCGACCGCCTCGAGGAGATCTTCGCCGAGGTCTCGCAGGCGATCCGCCGCGGAGCCCGCTTCGTCGTGCTCTCGGACCGTGACTCGGGCCGTGACCTCGCGCCCATCCCGTCGCTGCTGCTCACGGCCGCCGTGCACCACCACCTCATCCGCGAGAAGACCCGCACCCAGGTGGGCCTGCTCGTCGAGGCGGGCGACGTGCGCGAGGTGCACCA
This sequence comes from Terrabacter sp. LjRoot27, assembly GCF_964254175.1. Classification (NCBI taxonomy): domain Bacteria; kingdom Bacillati; phylum Actinomycetota; class Actinomycetes; order Micrococcales; family Intrasporangiaceae; genus Terrabacter; species Terrabacter sp. LjRoot27. The sequence continues at coordinate 2,587,576 of NZ_CAXUSS020000001.1, read as the reverse complement.
CGTGGCCCTGCTCATCGGCTTCGGGGCCGCTGCCGTCAACCCGTACCTCGCCATGGAGACCGTCGAAGACCTCGTCCGGGCCGGCGAGATCGAGGGCGTCACGGCCGAGAAGGCCGTCGCCAACCTCATCAAGGCACTCGGCAAGGGCGTCCTCAAGGTCATGTCCAAGATGGGCATCTCGACCGTCGCCTCCTACCGCGGGGCGCAGGTCTTCGAGGCCATCGGCCTGGCGCAGCCGCTCGTCGACCGCTACTTCACCGGCACGGTCAGCCAGCTCGGCGGCGTCGGTCTCGACGTCATCGCCCGCGAGACGGCCGAGCGCCACGCCCGGGCCTACCCGCCGGACGGCGTCCACCAGCCGCACCGCACCCTCGAGGTCGGTGGCGAGTACCAGTGGCGACGCGAGGGCGAGCCGCACCTCTTCGACCCCGAGACGGTCTTCCGCCTCCAGCACTCGACGCGCCAGCGTCGCTACGACATCTTCAAGCAGTACACCGGGCGCATCGACGACCAGACGTCGCGCCTCATGACGCTGCGCGGTCTCATGGGCTTCCGGCCGACTGGGGTCACCGGCCGCCTGCCCGTGCCGATCGAGGAGGTCGAGCCGGTCAGCGAGATCGTCAAGCGCTTCAACACCGGCGCGATGAGCTACGGCTCGATCTCCAAGGAGGCGCACGAGACCCTCGCGATCGCGATGAACCACCTCGGCGGTCGCTCCAACACCGGCGAGGGCGGTGAGGACATCGACCGCCTGCTCGACCCCGAGCGCCGCTCGGCCGTCAAGCAGGTCGCGTCCGGACGCTTCGGTGTGACGAGCCTCTACCTCACCCACTCCGACGACATCCAGATCAAGATGGCCCAGGGCGCCAAGCCCGGCGAGGGCGGACAGCTGCCCGGCCACAAGGTCTACCCGTGGGTGGCCAAGACGAGGCACTCGACGCCGGGCGTGGGCCTCATCTCGCCGCCTCCGCACCACGACATCTACTCGATCGAGGACCTGGCGCAGCTGATCCACGACCTCAAGAACGCCAACCCGGCGGCCCGCATCCACGTCAAGCTCGTCTCCGAGATCGGCGTGGGCACCGTGGCGGCCGGCGTGTCCAAGGCGCACGCCGACGTCGTGCTCATCTCCGGCCACGACGGCGGCACGGGCGCCTCGCCACTCACCTCGCTCAAGCACGCCGGTGCGCCGTGGGAGCTCGGCCTCGCCGAGGCCCAGCAGACCCTCGTGCTCAACGGCCTGCGCGACCGCATCGTCGTCCAGGTCGACGGGCAGCTCAAGACCGGTCGCGACGTCGTCGTGGCCGCGCTGCTCGGCGCCGAGGAGTTCGGCTTCGCCACCGCGCCGCTCGTCGTCTCGGGCTGCATCATGATGCGCGTCTGCCACCTCGACACCTGTCCGGTCGGCATCGCGACCCAGAACCCCGAGCTGCGCTCGCGCTTCTCCGGCAAGCCGGAGTTCGTCGAGACCTTCTTCGAGTACATCGCCGAGGAGGTGCGAGAGCACCTCGCCTCGCTCGGCTTCCGCTCGATCGAGGAGGCCGTCGGCCAGGTCGGCAGCCTCGACCTCGACAAGGCCATCGCGCACTGGAAGGCGTCGGGTCTCGACCTGAGCCCGATCCTCGCCGTCGCCGACAACCCGACCGGTGGCACGCTCCACCAGTCGGCCACGCAGGACCACGGCCTCGACAAGGCCCTCGACAACGAGCTGCTGAGCCGCGCCCTGTCGGCCATCGAGACCGGTGAGCCGGTGCGCACCGAGATCGCCGTCCGCAACGTCAACCGCACGGTCGGCACCATGCTCGGGCACCACGTCACCAAGGCGCACCCGCACGGTCTCGCCGACAACACGATCGAGCTGACGATGACCGGCTCCGGTGGGCAGTCCTTCGGGGCCTTCCTGCCGGCGGGGGTCACGATGCAGCTCTTCGGTGACGCCAACGACTACGTCGGCAAGGGCCTCTCCGGTGGCCGCGTCGCCGTCCGGCCGCACCGTGACGCCTCGCTCGTGGCCGAGCAGAACGTCATCGGCGGCAACGTCATCGCCTATGGCGCGACGACCGGCCAGCTCTTCCTGCGCGGCATCGTCGGCGAGCGCTTCTGCGTGCGCAACTCCGGCGCGCACGCGGTCGTCGAGGGCGTCGGTGACCACGGCTGCGAGTACATGACGGGTGGCACGGCCGTCGTGCTCGGTCGGACCGGTCGCAACTTCGCGGCCGGCATGTCCGGCGGCGTCGCCTACGTCCTCGACCTCGACGCCGATCTCGTCAACCGCGAGATGGTCGACCTCCTGCCGTTGCGACCCGACGACGAGAAGCCGCTCCGCGAGCTGCTCGAGGGACACGTCAGGTGGACCGAGTCGCCGGTCGCGCAAGCCCTGCTCGACGACTGGGCGGCCGCGCGCGAGCGCTTCACGCTCGTGCTCCCGCGTGACTACCAGCGTGTCCTCGACGTCCGGGCCGAGGCGGAGGCGCAGGGCCTCGACCTCGACGGACCCGAAGTGTGGAACCGGATCATGGAGGCTTCCCGTGGCTGACCCCCAAGGCTTTCTCACCACCCGCGAGCGCGAGCTCCCGGCCCGCCGCCCCGTCCCCGTGCGCATCCGGGACTGGAAGGAGGTCTACGAGGAGCAGGAGCTCGGGCAGCTCCAGCGCCAGGCCGGGCGCTGCATGGACTGCGGCATCCCGTTCTGCCACTCCGGCTGCCCGCTCGGCAACCTCATCCCCGAGTGGAACAACTTCGCCTGGCGCGGTGACTGGTCCGACGCCATCGAGCGGCTCCACGCGACGAACAACTTCCCGGAGTTCACGGGCCGTCTCTGCCCGGCGCCCTGCGAGACCGCGTGCGTGCTCGGCATCAACCAGCCTGCCGTGACGATCAAGCAGGTCGAGGTCACGACGATCGAGCGGGCCTTCGACGAGGGTCTCGTCACGCCGCTCCCGCCCGAGCGGCTCTCGGGCAAGACGGTCGCCGTCGTCGGGTCGGGCCCCGCCGGCCTCGCCGCGGCCCAGCAGCTGACGCGCGCGGGCCACACCGTCGCCGTCTTCGAGCGGGCCGACAAGCCCGGGGGGCTGCTGCGCTACGGCATCCCCGAGTTCAAGATGGAGAAGTCGGTCCTCGACCGGCGACTCGACCAGATGACGGCCGAGGGAACCCGTTTCCGCAACGGGATGAACGTCGGCGTCGACATCACGGGCCGACAGCTCCGCGACCGCTACGACGCCGTCGTGCTCGCCCTCGGGGCCACGGTCCCGCGCGACCTCGACGTGCCGGGCCGTCAGCTCGGAGGCATCCACCAGGCGATGGACTACCTCCCGCAGGGCAACCGGGCCGCGCTCGGCGAGCAGGTCGAGGGCCAGATCCTCGCCACCGACAAGCACGTCATCGTCATCGGCGGCGGTGACACCGGCGCCGACTGCATCGGCACCGCGCACCGCCAGGGCGCGGCGTCCGTCACGAGCCTCGAGATCATGCCGCAGCCGGGGGAGGACCGGCCGGGCAACCAGCCGTGGCCGACCTACCCGATGCTCTACCGCGTCGCGAGCGCCCACGAGGAGGGCGGCGAGCGCCTCTACGCCGTCAGCACGACGGAGTTCGTCGGTGACGACGACGGCAACGTCTCCGCGCTGCGCCTGACGGAGGTCGAGTTCGTCGACGGCCGCCCGACGTCCAAGCCCGGCACCGAGCGCGAGATCCCGGCGCAGCTGGTCCTCTTCGCGATGGGCTTCCTCGGTCCGCAGGGCCCGGGTGTCGTCGAGCAGCTCGGCGTCGCCCTCGACGAGCGCAGCAACGTCCAGCGGGACAAGAACTTCATGAGCTCGGTCCCCGGCGTCTTCGTCGCCGGCGACGCCGGTCGTGGCCAGTCGCTCATCGTCTGGGCCATCGCCGAGGGCCGCGCCGCGGCCGCCGGCGTCGACGCGTGGCTCACCGGGTCCAGCTCGCTCCCGCGTCCGATCGGCCCGAGCGACCGCCCGGTCACGGTCTGACCACCGGCCGGCATCCGGCCACCCCGCCGCACCCTGGCGTATGCCGTGTCGCCACCTCGGCGACACGGCATACGCTCATGATCACCCTGAGCCACAACGGAGCCCGCGCCGACGACGCCGCGGGGCGTCCCACTGGACGAACCCGTGTGGTGACCCACGTCACAGCACCCATAAGGTTGAAGCATGCGTCGCGCCAAGATCGTCTGCACGATCGGACCCAAGACCTCATCGCCCACCCAGCTCCGCGCCCTCGTCGACGCCGGCATGGACGTCGCCCGCCTCAACCTCTCCCACGGTGACCACTCCGTGCACGAGCAGGTCTACCGCGACGTCCGCGCCGCCAGCGACGCGTCCGGCCGAGCCGTCGGCATCCTCGTCGACCTCCAGGGCCCCAAGATCCGCACCGGTCGCTTCTCCGGCGGTCCGGTCACGCTGAGCCCCGGCCAGCGCTTCACCATCACGACCCGCGCGGTCGACGGCGACGACACGATCGTCGGGACCACCTACGACGGGCTGCCCGGAGACGTGACTCCCGGCGACGTCCTGCTCATCGACGACGGCAAGGTCATGCTCCGCGCGGTCGAGGTCACCGACACCGACGTGCTCACCGAGACGGTCATCGGCGGTCAGGTCAGCAACAACAAGGGCATCAACCTGCCGGGTGTCGCCGTCAGCGTCCCGGCCCTGTCCGACAAGGACCGCGAGGACCTCCGCTTCGCCATGCGCCTCGGCGTCGACATGATCGCGCTGTCGTTCGTCCGCTCGGCCGACGACATCGTCGACGTGCACGCGATCATGGACGAGTTCGGCGAGCGCATCCCCGTCATCGCCAAGATCGAGAAGCCGCAGGCCGTCGACAACCTCGAGGGCATCGTCGCGGCGTTCGACGGCATCATGGTCGCCCGCGGCGACCTCGGCGTCGAGATGCCCCTCGAGGACGTCCCGCTCGTGCAGAAGCGCGCCATCGAGCTGGCCCGCCGCGAGGCCAAGCCGGTCATCGTCGCCACGCAGGTGCTCGAGTCGATGATCGAGAACCCCCGCCCGACCCGCGCCGAGGCGTCCGACGCCGCCAACGCGGTCCTCGACGGCGCCGACGCGCTCATGCTGTCGGGCGAGACGTCCGTCGGTGCCTGGCCGATCGACTCGGTGCGCACCATGGCGCGCATCATCGAGTCCACCGAGGTGCACGGCTACGACAAGATCGCCCGGATGAAGACCAACCCCAAGACGGTCGGGGGAGCGGTGACCAAGGCCGCGGCCGAGATCGGCGAGGTCGTCGGGGCGAAGTTCCTCATCACCTTCACGGAGACGGGTGGGTCGGCCACGCGGATGGCCCGCATCCGTCCGCGCCTGCCCATGCTCGCCTTCACCTCCGAGCCCCGCGTCCGCTCGCGCCTCGCGCTGGTCTGGGGCATCGAGACCTACCTCGTGCCGCGCATGCACCACACCGACCAGTTCGCCATGCAGGTCGACCTCAAGCTGATCCCCGAGGGCCGCGTCACCGAGGGCGACCGCGTCGTCATCGTCGCCGGGTCGCCCCCCGGCATCCCCGGCTCGACGAACGCGCTGCGCGTGCACCGGGTCGGCGACGCCGTCAACCGTGCGGCCCCGGCCTACCGGCCGGAGGAGGTCACGAGCTGAGGCGTGCTACCGCACGTCACGCACGTCACGCACGGCTCGCCAGAAGCGACCGATGACGTATGCCGCCGGGCCCGCCCGGCGGCATACGTGTGTCCGGGGGAGTGCGGCGCGGCCGGCGGCCGCGGCTCCCGCGTCGTCACGGGTATGCTGGCGCGGCACTCCGGCCGGGGTGGTGGAATGGCAGACACGGGGCACTCAAAATGCTCTGGCCGCAAGGCCGTGCGGGTTCGAGTCCCGCCCTCGGCACCCTGGGCGCCCACGACCGCGCCCGCCCCGGCGCGACTGCCGGGTCGACGGTCCCGAAACGCGCCGGAAACGTGGCCCCGGCTACGCTTTGCCCGTGAGCACTGACGAGAGCACGACCCCCAGGCCGACCCCCGCCACCGCCGCCGATGCCTCCGCGGCCTCCGCGGCCCCGGCCGTCCCCGAGGCGACGCCGGCACCCGAGGACGCCGGCGCCGCTGCGCCGGTCAGCGGGGCCACCCGCATCCTCGTCGCCGAGGACGAGGCGCTCATCCGTCTCGACCTCGTCGAGATGCTCGGGGAGCAGGGCTACGACGTCGTCGGCCAGGCGAGCAACGGCGAGCAGGCCGTCGAGCTCGCCAAGGAGGTCAAGCCCGACCTCGTCATCATGGACGTCAAGATGCCCGTCCTCGACGGGCTCTCGGCCGCCGAGCAGCTCCACGAGGCCAAGCTGTGCCCCGTCATCATGCTCACCGCCTTCTCGCAGACCGAGCTCGTCGAGCGCGCCCGCGACGCCGGCGTCATGGCCTACATCGTCAAGCCGTTCACCGCCGACGACCTGCGCCCCGCCATCGACATCGCGACCTCGCGCTGGCAGGAGCTCAAGGCGCTCGAGGCCGAGATCGCCGACCTCGGCGAGCGCCTCGAGACGCGCAAGCTCGTCGACCGTGCCAAGGGTGTGCTCATGACCCAGCTCAAGCTGAGCGAGTCCGACGCCTTCCGCTGGATCCAGAAGACCGCGATGGACCGCCGCCTCGGGATGAAGGAGGTCGCCGAGGCCGTCATCAACGGCTTTCCGGCGTCCTGACGCATCCTCGACCGCACATCCTCCGGGAGCACGTCCCGAACAGGTCACGACACGGTCACTCATCGCGAGTTTCCCGTGACCCCGGCGCAGGGTGGGGCTTAGTCTCCAGTCAGCCCTCGACCGAGGGATGTGTGACATCAGGAGGACACCCGTGCGTTCTACCCTCAAGTTCGCTGTGCCGCTCGCGGTCGCAGCGCTTGCCCTCGGCGCCTGTGGCACCAAGGGTGGCGACACTGAGACACCTGCCGCCAGCGGTGGTGCTGCAGCCTGCGGCAACTACAAGATCGGCATGTTCGGCGCCCTCACCGGCCCGAACGCCAACCTGGGCATCTACATCCAGAACGGCGTGAACCTCGCCCTCGACGACTACAACAAGAAGCACGCGGACTGCAAGGTCACGCTCGAGAACTACGACTCGCAGGGTGACCCGACGCAGGCTCCGGCCCTGGCCAAGAAGGCCATCGACGACAAGAAGGTCGTCGGCATCGTCGGTCCCGCGTTCTCCGGTGAGTCCAAGGCCGCCGACCCGGCGTTCAACGAGGCCGGCCTCGTCACCATCACGCCGTCCGCGACCAACCCGGCTCTTGCCTCCAACGGCTGGAAGACGTTCTTCCGCGCGCTCGGCAACGACGCGACGCAGGGTCCCGCGGCCGCCAAGTACATCAAGGACACCGTCAAGTCGACGAAGACCTTCGTCATCGACGACGCGTCCGAGTACGGCAAGGGCCTGGCCGACATCGTCCGTCAGGATCTCGGCGCCCAGGTCGCCGGCAACGACACCATCCAGCAGAAGCAGACCGACTTCAGCGCCTCCGTCACCAAGGTGACGAGCTCGGGCGCCGACGCTCTGTTCTTCGGTGGCTACTCGCCCGAGGCCGCGCCGCTCATCAAGCAGCTGCGCGACGCCGGCTGGAAGGGCACGTTCGTCGTGGCCGACGGCGTCAAGGACCAGTCCTTCATCGACAACGCCAAGGACGCCGCCGAGGGCACCATCATCACGTGCCCGTGCGTCCCGGCCGACGTGGCCCCGGACTTCCAGGCCGCCTACAAGGCGAAGTACAACGAGGACCCCAACACCTACTCCGGTGAGGGCTACGACTCCGCCACGATCCTGCTCGACGGCATCGCCGCCGGCAAGGACCGCGCGAGCATGGTCGACTTCGTCAAGGCGTACGACAAGAAGGGCGTGACGAAGCAGCTCAAGTTCGACGACAAGGGCGAGTCCGCCGACATCAAGGTCTTCGCCTACAAGGTCGAGGGCGGCAAGATCGTCGGCACCGGCGAGATCAAGTAGCGCGAACGTCATCGAAGGGGGGCGGTCGGGGCAGTACGCTCCGACCGCCCCTCCGTTCGGTTGACGCGCGAGCTCTGGTCCCGTCCACCGCACCCGGCCCAGGAGGTCTTGGATGCAGAACCTGATCGACAACTTCTTCGCGTACACCATCACGGGCCTGACGATCGGCGCGGTCTACGCGCTCGTGGCCCTCGGCTACACCCTCGTCTACGGCGTCCTGCGCCTCATCAACTTCGCCCACTCCGAGGTGTTCATGTACGGCACCTTCGCGGCGCTGTGGGTCGTCATGCTCCTCGGGGGCCGACCCGGTGCCGGCGTCGGGCAGGTCGTCTTCTGGGTCGCCATGATGTTCGTGGCGGCCATGGCGATGTCCGGCTTCATCGCCGTGCTGCTCGAACGGGTGGCCTACCGGCCCCTCCGCAAACGCAACGCGCCACCGCTCATCGCGCTCATCTCGGCGATCGGCGCCTCGTTCGTCCTCGCGGAGATCATGGGTCTGCGCAGCCGCATCACCGGCTGGGTCGGCCTCGACGACAACCTGCGCGACTACGTCCGCAACTCGCGCAACAACGCGGGCATGCCGACGATCATCGCGCCGCAGCCGATCTTCACGATCGGCGGCTACAACGTGACGAACGTCGACGTGTTCGTCATCGTCGGAGCCATCGTCATCATGGTCGTCCTCGACCAGTTCGTGAAGCGCTCACGCCTCGGCCGCGGCATCCGCGCCGTCGCGATGGACCCCGAGTCCGCCGCCCTCATGGGTGTCAACCGCGACCGCGTCATCCAGGTGACGTTCCTCGTCGGTGGCGTCATGGCCGGTGCCGCAGCCGTCTTCTACATGCTGAAGATCGGCATCACCCGCTACGACGCCGGCTTCATCCTCGGCGTCAAGGCGTTCACCGCGGCCGTCCTCGGCGGCATCGGCAACCTGCGCGGCGCGCTGCTCGGTGGCTTCATCCTCGGGCTGGCCGAGAACTACGGCTCCGCCGTCGTCGGCTCGCAGTGGAAGGACGTCGTGGCCTTCGTGCTCCTCGTCCTGATCCTGCTCTTCCGACCCACCGGCCTGCTCGGTGAGTCCCTCGGAAAGGCGCGCGCATGAGCACCTCGACGTCAGCCCCGGCGGCTCGCAAGCCGTCCTCGCCGGGGTTCAAGGAGCGGGTCGACACCCTGCCGAAGGCCGTCAAGATCGCCCTCTGGGTGCTCTTCGCGATCTTCCTGTTCCTCCTCCCGCTGCTCAACATCCCGTTCATCACGACCGAGGGCTCCGACTTCGGTGGCGTCCTCTTCACGGTCGCGACGTACGTGCTCGTCGCCCTCGGCCTCAACATCGTCGTCGGCTACGCCGGACTGCTCGACCTCGGCTACGTCGGGTTCTACGCGATCGGCGCCTACACGGTCGGTGTCCTGACCTCGGAGCACGCCCACATGTCGTGGATCGTCGTCGTGCCCATCGCGATCGTCGTCGCGATGATCTCGGGCATCATCCTCGGTGCTCCGACCCTGCGCGTGCGCGGCGACTACCTCGCCATCGTGACGCTCGGCTTCGGTGAGATCGTCCGTCTGACGCTCGTCAACTCGCAGTGGCTGGGCGGCGCCCAGGGCATCTCCGACATCCCGAAGCCGCCCGGCCTCGAGCTGTTCGAGGTCCCGAGCATCGACTGGAGCAGCGGTACCCCGGTCGTCGACCTCGACACGACCTCGACGTTCCTCAAGTTCGGGATCAACGACTTCGTGCCGTACTACTGGCTCGCCCTCGGCATCATCGGGCTCGTCCTGCTCTTCGACATCCTCGTCAAGAGCAGCCGGGTCGGTCGTGCCTGGGAGGCCACGCGTGAGGACGAGGACGCCGCCGAGCTCATGGGTGTGCCGACCTTCCGGTTCAAGCTCCTCGCCTTCGCCCTCGGCGCTGCCATCGGTGGCCTCTCGGGTGCGCTCTTCGCGACGAAGGCAGGCTTCATCTCGCCGGACAGCTTCCAGCTGCTGCTGTCGATCCTGTTCCTCGCCGCCGTCGTCGTCGGTGGCGCCGGCAACCGCTGGGGCGTCATCGTCGGTGCGATCGTCGTCGCCTACTTCCCGGAGCGCTTCCGTGAGTTCGCGGACTTCCGCGTGCTCGTCTTCGGTCTCGCCCTGATGCTGCTGGCGATCTTCCGTCCTCAGGGGCTGCTGCCCCCGCGGCGCACGGTCCGCGCCAAGCGGGCCGACGACAGACAGGCCGTCCTCGAGGAAGGAGAAGCCCATGTCTGACCCCACACGACCCGCCACGGGTGACGAGCCCGCCGAGGAGCGCGCGCTCGCCGAACCGGCCGGGGAGCGCACGCTCGCCGAACCGGCCGGGGAGCGCACGCTCGCCGACCCGGCCGACGAGGTCACCGAGATCAACCCCGAGGTCGACATCGCCCCCGAGGACATCGGCGTCCCCGTCGTGTCCGAGGGCGAGCGACTGCTCGAGGTCGACGAGGTCACCCTCCGCTTCGGCGGTGTCGTGGCCCTCAACGAGGTGAGCTTCCACATCAACAAGGGCGAGATCCTCGGCCTCATCGGGCCCAACGGTGCCGGCAAGACGACGTGCTTCAACGTCATGACCGGCGTCTACCAGCCCACCTCGGGTGGCGTCCGCTACCTCGGCAAGCCGCTGGGCAAGCGCAAGAAGTTCGCGATCACGAAGCTCGGGATCGCGCGCACGTTCCAGAACATCCGCCTCTTCGCCAACATGACGGCGCTCGAGAACGTCCTCGTCGGGGTCGACGCGCACCACTCGACCGGGGTCGTCTCGGCGATGTTCCGCCTGCCGAAGCACCGCCGGGAGGAGGCCCAGGGCTATGCCCGGGCCATGGAGCTGCTGACGTTCATGGGGCTCGACGGCAAGGCCGACGAGCTGGCCCGCAACCTCCCGTACGGCGACCAGCGTCGTCTCGAGATCGCGCGCGCCCTGGCCACGAGTCCACAGCTGCTCTGCCTCGACGAGCCGGCGGCCGGCTTCAACCCGGCCGAGAAGGCCAAGCTGATGGAGCTGATCCGCACGATCCGCGACCAGGGCTACACGGTGCTGCTCATCGAGCACGACATGAAGCTCGTCATGGGCGTGACCGACCGGATCGTCGTGCTCGAGTTCGGCCGCAAGATCGCCGAGGGCTCGCCCGCGGAGATCCGCGACAACCCGGCGGTCATCGCCGCCTACCTGGGAGTTGATGAGGAAGATGCTTCTTGAGGTCAAGGGCCTGTGCGTCAACTACGGGCGCATCGAGGCCATCCGCGACATCAGCTTCACCGTCGAGGAGGGTGAGATCGTCACCCTCATCGGCGCCAACGGTGCGGGCAAGACGACGACGATGAAGACGGTCTCCGGTCTGCGCCCCGTGCGCGCCGGGTCCGTCGTCTTCGACGGCAAGGACATCACGCACCTGCCGTCGCACGAGCGGCCGGTCCTCGGCATCTCGCAGTCGCCCGAGGGCCGTGGGTGCTTCGTCGGCATGACCGTCATGGAGAACCTCGAGATGGGCACGTATGCCCGTCCGGACCGCAAGAGCAAGGCCGTCAAGGACGACCTCGACCGGGTCTTCGAGCTCTTCCCGCGGCTCAAGGAGCGCAGCAACCAGGCCGCCGGCTCGATGTCGGGCGGTGAGCAGCAGATGCTCGCGATGGGCCGCGCGCTCATGGCCAAGCCGAAGCTGCTGCTGCTCGACGAGCCGTCGATGGGTCTTGCGCCGAAGCTGATCAAGCAGATCTTCGACATCGTCACGGAGATCAACAGCCAGGGCACCACCGTGCTGCTCGTCGAGCAGAACGCCGCGCAGGCGCTCAAGAGGTCGCACCGCGCCTACATCCTCGAGACGGGCGAGATCGTCCGTGAGGGCACGGGCAAGGACCTCGCGGACGACCCGGCCGTCAAGGCCGCCTACCTCGGCGGCGACGTCTAGGACGGCCTCCGGGCCGGACGGTCGGCTCGGCATCCCGGCACCTGGTGCCGGGTCCAGCAATCCGAACGGGGCGTCACGACCACGGTCGTGACGCCCCGTTCGCCAGCTGTGCACCTGCGCGTTCCTCTTCCGCCGCGGCCTCGTTGGTCGTAGTGTCTCCCGGGTGACCTCGGGGCAGGAACGGGAGGGATGATGGGTCGAGCACTGGTCTCGGTGCAGCGGGTCGACGAGAGCCTGCACTCGCAGTTCATCGAGCTGTGGATCACGCACCGGATCGAGGGTGGCACGACCCCAGAGGCGGCCCAGCGGCTGGCGCTCGACGGAACCCTGCGAAATGCCTTGCAGCGCAACGACATCTGCGCCTTCATCGCCTCCATCGACGGACGTCCGGCGGGCTACGTCGTCCTCGCCGACTCGACGCGGAGCCTGCTCGTCGACTCGCCCTGCGTGTCGATCGACATGCTCTTCGTCCACCCCGAGTTCCGCCGTCAGGGCGTCGGCCGGTCCCTGCTCACGGCCGCGGGGCGCTACGCGGACCGTCAGGGCTGCGAGCACCTGGCCAGCTCGGTGCCCGCAGGTGACCGCGAGGCCAACCGCTTCTTCGCCCGGCTCGGCTTCGCACCCGAGACCGTGCGGCGCGTCGCGACCTCGGCGACGATGCAGCGCAAGCTGGCGGGGGAGCCGCGACCCCAGCGGGTCTCGCTCGACCTGCTCCAGCGGCGTCGTGACCTGCGGGCGCGGGCGCCGCGGCACGACCCCAAGATCGCCGGCTGAGACCTCTCCGGAGGTCGGCGCGTCCGGCGTCAGGCCCCCGGGGCCGCGTCGCGCAGCAGGCAGGTGATCCGCGACGTGCAGACGCGCCTGCCGTCCTCGTCGGTGACGACGACGTCGTAGCTGACGAGCGTGCGGCCGGCGCTCAGCAGCGTCGCCGTGCCGGTCACGACGCCCGTGCGAGCGGCACGGTGGTGCGTGGCGTTGATGTCGAGACCGACGGCCACGCGACCCGGGCCGGCGTGGATCTGGGCGCCGATCGAGCCGAGGGTCTCGGCGAGCACGACGCTGGCCCCGCCGTGGAGCAGGCCGTACGGCTGGGTGTTGCCGGCGACGGGCATCGTCGCGACGAGGCGCTCGGGGGAGACCTCGGTCAGCTCGATGTGCATCCGCTCGAGGAGCGTCCCCTCGGCCATCGACCGCATGTCGTCGAGGTTCTGGTCGGCTGCCTGCGTCGAAGAGTCGGTCATGCCGGGATCGTATGCCGCCCTCCCGCCCTCCCGGTGCCCCGGCTCACGCCGTCGGTGGCCGCCACTAGGGTTGCCGTGTGAGCCGACTTCTCCTCCTCGACGGACACTCGCTGGCCTACCGTGCGTTCTTCGCGCTCCCCGCCGAGAACTTCTCGACGAGCACGGGGCAGCACACCAATGCCGTCTACGGCTTCACCTCGATGCTCATCAACATGCTGCGCGACGAGGAGCCGACGCACGTCGTCGTGGCCTTCGACAAGGCCCGCCAGTCGTTCCGCACCGACGAGTACGCCGAGTACAAGGCGGGCCGGGCGCGCACCCCCGACGAGTTCCAGGGCCAGATCCCGCTCGTCAAGGAGATCCTCGACGCGCTCCGCATCCGCTACGTCGAGCTCGACGGCTACGAGGCCGACGACATCATCGCGACGTTCGCGACGCAGGCCGAGGCCCAGGACATCGACGTCCTCATCTGCTCGGGCGACCGTGACACCTTCCAGCTCGTCTCCGACAAGGTGACGATCCTCTACCCGGTCCGTGGTGTCTCCGAGGTGTCGCGGATGGGCCCTGCCCAGGTCGAGGAGAAGTACGGCGTCCCGCCGACCCGCTACAGCGACCTCGCGGCCATGGTCGGCGAGACCTCCGACAACCTGCCGGGCGTGCCCGGTGTCGGCCCGAAGACCGCGGCTAAGTGGATCACCCAGTACGGCGACCTCGACGGCATCGTCGCGAGCATCGACAAGATCCCGGGCAAGGCCGGGCAGTCGCTGCGCGACCACCTCGACCAGGTCCTGCGCAACCGTCGGCTCAACCAGCTCGTCAAGGACAGCCCCGTGGGCGTCGAGGTCGAGGACCTCCAGCGCACCCAGTGGAGCCGTGAGGAGGTGCACACGGTCTTCGACGGGCTCGAGTTCCGCGTGCTGCGCGACCGGCTCTTCGCCACCGTCGAGGCCGCTGCGCCCGAGGCCGAGGAGGGCTTCGACGTCGACGGCGAGGTCCTCGCACCCGAGGCCGTGCCGGCCTGGGTGGCCGAGCACCTCGCGTCCGACCAGCGTGCCGGTCTCTCCGTGGCCGGCACGTGGGCTCGGGGCACCGGTGACGCGAGCGGCGTGGCGGTGGCCGCACCCGACGGCAGCGCCGCGTGGATCGACCTGCAGACCCTGACCCCCGAGGGCGAGGCCGCGCTCGGCGGGTGGCTCGAGGACGCCGCGCGACCCAAGGCCATGCACGACGCCAAGGGGCCGATCGAGGCGCTCGGCGCCCGGGGCTGGACGCTCGGCGGCCTGACGAGCGACACCCAGCTCGCGGCATACCTCGTCAAGCCCGACCAGCGCACCTACCACCTCGACGACCTCGTGCTGCGCAACCTGCACCGCGAGCTGAGCGGTGCCGCCCCGACCGACGGCCAGGGCATGCTCGACTTCGGCGGCGACGCCGACGAGGTCGCCGCGCAGAAGGAGATGGTGCGCGCCACTGCCGTGCGCGACCTCGCTGACGTCCTCGACGAGCAGGTCGGCGCCACCGGCGGCGACCAGCTGCTCGCGGAGGTCGAGATCCCGCTCGTCGGCGTCCTCGCCCGCATGGAGCGCACCGGCATCGCCGTCGACGTGGCCGGGCTCGAGTCCCTCGAGGGCGACTTCGCCGCCAAGGTCGCCCAGGCGCAGGAGGACGCGTGGGACGCCATCGACCGTCGCGACGTCAACCTCGGGTCGCCGAAGCAGCTGCAGGAGGTGCTCTTCGGCCAGCTCAACCTGCCCAAGACGAAGAAGACCAAGACGGGCTGGACCACCGACGCCGACGCGCTGTCCGACCTCTTCACCAAGACCGAGCACCCGTTCCTCGAGGCGCTGCTGCGCCACCGCGACGCCGCCCGGCTCCGGGTCACGGTCGAGGGACTGCAGAAGTCGGTGGCCGACGACGGCCGCATCCACACGACCTACCTGCAGACCATCGCCGCCACGGGCCGCCTCAGCTCGACCGAGCCCAACCTCCAGAACGTCCCGATCCGCACCGAGGAGGGCCGACGCATCCGCGAGCTCTTCGTCGTCGGTGACGGCTACGACGCGCTGATGTCGGCCGACTACTCCCAGATCGAGATGCGCGTCATGGCGCACCTGTCCGGCGACGAGGGCCTCATCGAGGCCTTCCGCACCGGCGAGGACCTCCACAACTTCGTCGGCTCGAAGGTCTTCGGTGTCGAGCCCGACGACGTCACCTCGGCCATGCGCTCCAAGGTCAAGGCCATGTCCTACGGCCTCGCCTACGGGCTGTCGGCCTTCGGCCTGTCCAAGCAGCTGACCATCAGCACCGAGGAGGCCCGCGGCCTCATGGACGGCTACTTCGAGCGGTTCGGCGGCGTCAGCGACTACCTCAAGGAGGTCGTCGCCGAGGCCCGCGGCACCGGCTACACCGCGACGATGTTCGGCCGCCGGCGCTACCTGCCCGACCTGACGTCCGACAACCGCCAGCGACGCGAGATGGCCGAGCGGATGGCGCTCAACGCCCCGATCCAGGGCTCGGCCGCCGACATCATGAAGGTCGCCATGATCGGCGTCGACCGCGCGCTCACCGACGCGGGCGCACGGTCGCGCGTGCTGCTCCAGGTCCACGACGAGCTCGTCCTCGAGGTCGCCGCAGGGGAGCGCGACGACGTCGAGAAGCTCGTGCGCCACGAGATGGGTCACGCCGCCGAGCTCGACGTGCCGCTCGACATCAACGTCGGCGTCGGTCACTCTTGGCACGACGCCGCCCACTGACGGGGCGGGGCACCCGGCACCGTCCGCGCGACGCTCCGTGGCCCGCCTACCCACTTCACGGTGTCCGTTAGGTCACGTTCTGGCAACGGCGACGTGGTGTCCACCACTTGACACACCACGGACCCCACCGCACCTGCATACTGCTCGGTAACTTGCACCCGTCATCGGAGACGGGTGCTTTTACTGTGAGGTGGACATGGTCAGAAGCCTGGTCACAGGTCTGTGTCTCGCCGTCTTCGCGGCGGTCATCATCGGACTGAGCGACCTGCTCGGTCTCGACCTCGAGCACGTCGCCCTTCTCGGCGCGGCTCTCGGCGGTGTTCTCGGGCTCGTCCCGCACCGTCCCGCCTGGGGCAAGGTGGCGGGTTTCCTCGCCGGCTTCCTCCTGGCCTGGCTCGGCTTCGCGCTGCGTGCCGCCGTCCTCCCGGACTCGTCCGCGGGGCGCGCCGTCGCGGCCTTCGTCGTCGTGGCGCTCATCGCCGTCGTCGCCGCGGTCAGCCGTGGCCGTCTCCCGCTGTGGAGCGGGCTCGTGGGTGCGGCCTCGATCGTCGGCGCCTACGAGTCGGTCTACACGAACGCGCCCTCGCAGTTCCTCACCGAGTCGCCTGCGGCTGCCACCACGGTGCTGCTCGCCGTGGGTCTCGGCTATCTCGCCACGAACCTGCTTGCAGCACAGTCGGAACCGCACGCGTCGGCGCGGCCGCAGCCGGCCGTCGAGGCGAGGCGTGCCGAGCGCGACCAGCGCGACCAGCACGACCAGCACGACGACTCCTCCAGCACCACAGACCTCGATGACCTCGTGAAGGGAGCAGCACAGTGAGCAAGCGGACCCTCGCCACCATCGTCGCCGGCCTGGCGACCATGCCCACCCTCCTGCTGCTGGCAGCGTCGCCGGCGGCTGCCGCCGGGGACGGATCGGTGCAGGTCTCCAACACGGAGACGGTGCAGGCCTACCTCGACGCGACGGGCAACGTGGACGTCGCGCGCGTCTACGAGCAGGTGGCCATGAAGGGCCGCGGCACCGTCGACCTGCAGAACCCCATCGAGACCCAGGGCCTGCGCAACCTCGACGGCTTCAGCGGGTTCGACGTCAAGGACGGCGTCATGACCGGCAGCTTCGACGTGGACGGTGAGCAGCGCCTGCGCACCGTCAGCGACTTCACGAAGAAGCTGCCCCTCGAGGTCCGGGCTGTCTACACGCTGGACGGTCAGCCCGTCGAGCCCGGTGACCTGCTCGGCCGCAGCGGCCGTCTCGAGGTGCGCTACACGGTCAAGAACGTCACGGGCTCCTCGCAGCTCGTCACCTTCGACGACGGGACGGGCAACCAGGCGTCGGCGACGGAGGACGTCGTCATCCCCATGGTGGGATCGCTCACCACGACGCTGCCGGGCACGTTCACGAACGTCAGCTCGAAGGAGGCCAACCTCGCGGGTGACGGGCGCGGCGGCACGAAGCTGACCTTCACGATGACGCTCTTCGGCCCCATCGGGACGCCCACCGCGACGTTCGGGTACGCCGCCGACATCGTGGACGGGACGCTTCCCAAGGCGTCCGTGTCCGCCCTGCCGGTCAGCCCGCTCGAGAGCCCGTCCTTCAAGGGCGGGGCCGAGAGCTACAAGGGCGGTGCCACGACGGGTGCCACCCTGACGGCCGGTGCGACCGAGATCGACACGAACCTCCTCAAGCTGCGTGACGGGGCGAGCACGCTCCTCGCGGGGCTGATCCAGCTGCGTGACGGCGCGAAGAAGCTCGACGCCGGCCTCGGGGCCCAGGCCCTGCCGGGCTCGCGCGAGCTCGCCAGTGGCGCCGGCCAGCTCAAGGACGGCACGTCCAAGCTGCGCGCCGGAGCGGGCGACGCGAAGGACGGCTCGGCCAAGCTGGCCGACGGCGCCACCCAGGTCGCGGACGGCAACAAGCAGCTGGACGCGGGCGCACAGAAGCTGAGCGGTGGCGCCGGTCAGGTCGACGACGGTGCCGGCCAGGTGGCCGGCGGTCTGCACCTCGTGGGCGAGAACGCGCCGGCCCTGCTGGACGGGCTCGCACAGGTGGCCGACGGTCTCGACCAGGTCGATGCCGGTCTCACCCAGCTCTACGACGGCGTCGGTGCGCTGCCGGACCAGGCGAAGCCGCTGCACGCGGGCATCGCGAAGCTGCGTGCCGGGCTCGGCGACAAGGGCCAGACCGGAACCCTCATCGACGGCGTCGACCAGATCCGCGGCGGGTTGGCGGAGGCCACCAAGGACGGCGGGAGCCTCGACCAGCTCAAGGGCGGGGTCACCCAGTCCAAGGGCGGGGTCGACCAGTCCAAGGGTGGGGTCGACCAGTCCAAGGGTGGCGTGGACCAGGTCCGCGCCGGCCTCCAGGACGCCCTGAAGACAGGGGGCGGTATCGACCAGCTCGACGGTGGAGTGGCGCTGGCCAAGACCACCGACTGCGGCGCGGTGTGCCAGGGGATCCTCGGGCAGGTGCAGGCAGGACTCGGAGACCTCCGGACGAAGACGACGGCCGCAGCCGGCGGGCTCGGCTCGGTGTCGGACGGTCTGGGGCAGGTCTCCGGTGGCCTCGGTCAGGTGTCCACGGGCCTGGGTCAGGTGTCGGGTGGTCTGGGTCTGCTCAAGGGCAAGCTGAGCGACGCGGCCTTCGGGCTCGCCAAGGTCGAGTGCGGCCTGAGCAACACGACGCTCAAGGGGATCTGTGACCCCAAGGTGCCGGGCCTGCTCGAGGGCGTCGACCTTGTCGACGCCGGCGTGTCGACGCTCGTCGACGGCGTCGTCACGAAGGTCCAGGGCGGCATCGGCAGCCCGACCGACACGGCGAAGAACCGGACGCTGCGCGGGGGCGTCAACGACCTCCAGTACGGCGTGGACCTCCTCGGTCTCGGTGGCCTGGACCTGCTCGACGCCATCGACCAGCTCACGGTCGGGGCCGACCAGGTGCACGGCGGCACGTCGAAGGTGGCCCAGGGCGCCAAGGACCTCGGCGCGGGGGCCTCGAAGCTCGCCGACGGGTCGAGCCAGGTCGCCTCGGGTGCGGGTCAGCTCGATGCCGGCGTCGGCAAGCTCGCGGACGGCGCGGGTCAGCTCGACGACGGCGCGGGCAAGCTCAGTGACGGTGCCGGTCAGCTCTCCGACGGTCTTGCCGATGCAGCGGACGGCACGAGCCAGCTCGCTGCCGGCCTGACCGACGCGGCAGCCGGCGCGCCCCAGCTCAAGGACGGCGCGCAGCGTCTCTCCGACGAGGGCACGAAGAAGCTCGTCGCGGCCGGCAAGGCCACGGCGGCGGACTACGGGGAGAAGTACGCCCTCATCGAGATCGGTGCGCGGCGGGCCAAGGCCGAGGGGATGGCGTACGGCGCGCCCAAGGGCGCCATGGGCGCCACGGCGTACTCGTACGAGCTCGCCGGTGTCGACGGGCAGGCTTCGGCGAACCTGGGTCGGACCGCGGCGGCAGCCGCTGTGTTCGGCCTCGCCGGTGGCGCGGTCCTCCTGCGGCGCCGCTTCCTCTGACGGCAGTGTGACGACGGCGGCCACGGATCCTTCGGGTCCGTGGCCGCCGTCGTGTGCCGGGACGCGGTCGTCGCCGGGGTCGATGCCGTCAGGCGGGCTTGTGGCAGACGAAGATGGCCGTGCCGGGGATGACGCGCCCGCGCAGGGGGGACCACCCGCCCCACGGCTCGTCGTGCCCCTCCGGCCACTCGGGCTCGACGAGGTCGACGAGGACGAGCCCCGCCGCGGTGATCTCCCGCACCCGGTCGCCGACCGTGCGGTGGTGCTCGACGTAGGTCGCATGGCCCTCGTCGTCCTGCTCGACGTAGGGCGTCCGGTCGAAGTAGGAGTGGCGTGCCGTCAGGCCGCCCGGACCCGGGTCGTCGGGGAACGCCCACCGCACCGGGTGGGTCGTCGAGAACACGAAGCGCCCACCGGGGCGCAGCACGCGGGCGGCCTCCCGCATGACGACGGCCGAGTCCGCGACGAACGGCACGACCCCGTATGCCGTGAAGACCGTGTCGAAGGACGCGTCGGCGAAGGGGAGGGCGCGGCCGTCGCACTGCGCAAAGGGCACCCGGACGGGGTCGCCCGGGCCGTCGCCGAGGGCCTCGTTGACGGCGACGCCGGTGGCGACCATCCCCGCGGACAGGTCGGTGGCCACGACGGTCGCGCCGTGGGCCGCCAGCCACCGGGAGCACTGGCCCGAGCCGGCGCCGATCTCGAGGACGACCTGGCCCTCGGGGGCGCCGAGGAGATGGGCGTCCTCCTCGCGGAGCCGCTCGGGACCCCAGACGAAGTCCGTGTCACCGAGGAACGACCCGTGCTCGACGTAGTACGACGTGGCCTCGGCGTCCCACCACGTGCGGTTCGCGGCGACCGTCTCGTCCGGGGGAGCGGGACGGCGGGTGGCCTCGGTGGGCGTGCTCACGGCATACGTGCTCTCTTTTGACCGGCTGGTGACAGCACGGATAGGATTGCCGTGCACATCCGTGTGCGCACGATCAATGTTGCACCTGTCCACAAGGCATCGTGGCGCAGGCCGTCAGGTCAGCCGCCCCGAGGTCCCCAATCTAACTGTCCACAATCGGAGTTCCTACTACATGACTGCCAACACGGTCGAGAAGACCGCGCCTGAGATCGCCATCAACGACATCGGCTCTCAGGAAGACATCCTTGCGGCGATCGACGCCACCATCAAGGACTTCAACGACGGCGACATCGTCGAGGGTCGCATCGTCAAGGTCGACCGGGACGAGGTCCTGCTCGACATCGGCTACAAGACCGAGGGCGTCATCCCCTCGCGCGAGCTGTCCATCAAGCACGACGTCGACCCGGGCGAGATCGTCAAGGTCGGTGACGAGGTCGAGGCCCTCGTCCTCCAGAAGGAGGACAAGGAAGGCCGTCTGATCCTGTCCAAGAAGCGTGCGCAGTACGAGCGCGCCTGGGGCACGATCGAGAAGGTCAAGGAAGAGGACGGCGTCGTCACCGGCACCGTCATCGAGGTCGTCAAGGGTGGTCTCATCCTCGACATCGGCCTCCGCGGCTTCCTCCCGGCCTCGCTCGTCGAGATGCGTCGTGTCCGCGACCTCCAGCCGTACGTCGGCAAGGAGATCGAGGCCAAGATCATCGAGCTCGACAAGAACCGCAACAACGTGGTCCTGTCGCGCCGTGCCTGGCTCGAGCAGACGCAGTCCGAGGTGCGCACGACGTTCCTCAAGGAGCTCCAGAAGGGCCAGGTCCGTTCGGGCGTCGTGTCCTCCATCGTCAACTTCGGTGCGTTCGTGGACCTCGGCGGCGTCGACGGTCTCGTCCACGTCTCCGAGCTGTCGTGGAAGCACATCGACCACCCGTCCGAGGTCGTCGAGGTCGGCACCGAGGTCACCGTCGAGGTGCTCGACGTCGACATGGACCGCGAGCGTGTCTCCCTGTCGCTGAAGGCGACGCAGGAGGACCCGTGGCAGCACTTCGCTCGCACGCACGCCATCGGCCAGGTCGTCCCCGGCAAGGTCACCAAGCTCGTCCCCTTCGGCGCGTTCGTGCGTGTCGAGGACGGCATCGAGGGCCTCGTCCACATCTCCGAGCTGGCCGAGCGCCACGTGGAGCTGCCGGAGCAGGTCGTCAACGTCGGCGACGAGATCTTCGTCAAGGTCATCGACATCGACCTCGAGCGTCGTCGCATCTCGCTGTCGCTCAAGCAGGCCAACGACCAGGCCGTCGCGGCGTCGGAGTTCGACCCGACCCTCTATGGCATGGCTGCCGAGTACGACGAGCAGGGCAACTACAAGTACCCCGAGGGCTTCGACCCGGAGACGAACGAGTGGCTCGAGGGCTTCGACGCCCAGCGCGAGAAGTGGGAGCGTCAGTACGCCGACGCCCACGCCCGCTGGGAGGCCCACAAGGCCCAGGTCGACGCCGCGACGAAGGCCGACGCCGAGGCTGCGGCCAACGCCGGCTCCGCGACCTCGTACTCGTCCGCGACCGGTGACGTGGCCGAGGCCGCTGACGCCGACCGTGGCGAGCGCGCACCGCGCAACGCCCCGGCCCCGGCCGAGGGCACCCTGGCTTCGGACGAGGCGCTCGCCGCGCTTCGCGAGAAGCTGACGGGCAACTGACGCCAGTCACTGCTCGGAGCGACACGCTCTGAAAGAGCCCCGGACCCCTGTGGTCCGGGGCTCTTTCGCGTGCTGCGCGCGTGGACCGCACGGGTCCGCTGGGGACAGGAGTTCAGACACGCGTTGAATGCCCGACGCACCAAAGCCGCAATCGGTGCACCGACGCGGCTAGGTTTGCCGAGTGCAGTCATCGGTGACCCAACCCCGCAGTGCCACGCCCGGATCCGGGGGACCCCCGCCCGAGGTGGGGCCGCCCCCGCGACGGTCGAGTGGACGGGCCTGGGAGTGGTCGCTCGCGGCCCTCCTGCTGCTGCCCAACCTCGTGCTGCTCATCGTCTTCACGTACCGTCCGCTGCTCGACAACATCAGGCTGTCGTTCACGGACTGGAACATCTCCTCGCCCATCGCCAACCCCGTAGGCCTGTCGAACTACATCGAGTGGTTCGGGCGCGACGACACGAAGATCATCGTGCGCAACACGCTGGTCTTCACGGTCGCGACTGTCGGCATCTCGATGGCCGTCGGCCTCGGCCTCGCCCTGCTGCTCGACCAGAAGCTCAGGGGTCGCAACCTCGTCCGCTCGGTCGTGTTCGCGCCGTTCGTCATCTCGGGCGCGGCGATCGGCATCGCCTTCCAGTTCGTCTTCGACCCCAACTACGGCCTCATCCGCGACCTGCTGGTCCGCATCGGCGTCGGGGTGCCGGACTTCTACCAGCAGCCGGGCTGGGCCCTGTTCATGGTCACCGTGACCTACATCTGGAAGAACATCGGCTACACCTTCGTCATCTACCTCGCCGCCCTGCAGGGCCGGCGGGCCGACCTCGACGAGGCGGCCGAGATCGACGGCGCCTCCGCCTGGACCCGCTTCCGGCGCGTCCTCATGCCGCAGCTGCGCCCGACGACGTTCTTCCTGTCGATCACGGTGCTGCTCAGCTCGGTGCAGGTCTTCGACATCATCAACGTCATGACCCGCGGCGGCCCGCAGGGCAACGCCACGACCACCCTCGTCTACCAGGTCTACCAGGAGACGTTCGTCAACCAGCGCGCCGGCTACGGCGCCACCGTCGCCACCGTCATGTTCGTCATCCTGCTGGCCGTCACGGTCGTCCAGGTGCGCTTCATGGACAGGGGGAAGAAGGCATGAGCACCTCCACCATCGTCGGGACGCTGGACGACGAGAAGGCCCCGCCGACCCGGACCCGCCGGCAGCGTCGCCGGGCAGCCCACAACGTCGAGGCCTCGACGCACAACCGCGGCCCCGTCTGGACCGCCGCGGGCTACGCCGGGATGGTCCTCGTCGTCCTTGTCGTCGCGGTCCCGCTCTTCTGGATCCTCCTCACCTCGTTCAAGGAGCGGGGAGACATCTACGTGCGTCCGGCCCAGTGGTGGCCGGACCCCGCGACGACCCAGAACTACAGCGAGCTGACGACCCGCATCCCGTTCTTCGACTACGTCCGCAACTCGGTGATCATCACGACGGCGACGTCGCTCGCCAAGATCATCCTCGGCGTCATCAGCGCGTACGCCCTGTCGCTGCTGCGTTTCCCGGGACGATCGATCGTCTTCCTCGTCGTCATCGCGGCACTCATGGTGCCCAACCAGATCACCGTCATCAGCAACTACGCCCTCGTGGCGCAGCTCGGCTGGCGCAACACCTACCAGGGCATCATCATCCCGCTGGCCGGCGTCGCCTTCGGCACCTTCCTCATGCGCAACCAGTTCCTCAACCTGCCTGGCGAGATCATCGAGGCGGCCCGCCTCGACGGCGCCGGACCGATGAAGCTGCTGTGGCGGGTCGTCATGCCGATGTCGTGGCCGACGCTGGTCGCGTTCGCGCTCATCACGGTCGTCAACGAGTGGAACGAGTACCTCTGGCCGTTCCTCATGTCCGACGACGAGTCGACGGCCACCCTGCCCGTCGGTCTGACGTTCCTGCAGAACAACGACGGCGTCACGAACTGGGGACCAGTCATGGCAGGCACCGTGCTGGCGATGCTGCCGATCCTCGTGCTGTTCCTCTTCCTCCAGCGCCAGATGATCAAGGGACTCACGGCGGGGGCCGTGAAGAGCTGAACCCGGCTCTGCTGCATACCGATCCATCTCAACGACCCCACCCACCACCACAGGGAAAGGCACCATCCATGAACGAGTTCTCACGTCGAGGCTTCCTCGGCCTCGCCGGCGCGGCCGGCGTCGCCGGTCTCGCGGCCTGCGCGGGCACCGGTACCTCGCCGACGACCGGCGGCGGTGGCGGCTCGAGCAACACCATCGAGTTCTGGAGCAACCACCCCGGCAACAGCAAGCCGGTCGAGCAGCAGATCATCAAGGCCTTCGAGGCGGCCAACCCGGGCCTCAAGGTCAAGCTCGTCGACGCCGGCAAGAACTACGAGGAGGTCGCGCAGAAGTTCAACGCCTCCCTCGCCGGCGGCGCGCTGCCCGACGTCGTCGTCGTCTCGGACGTCACGTGGTTCAACTTCGCGCTCAACAAGCAGCTGAGCCCGCTCGACGAGCTGCTGTCGACGGCGAAGCTCGAGACGAGCGACTACGTCGACGCGCTGTACAACGACTACAACCTCGACGACAAGCACTACGCGCTGCCGTTCGCGCGGTCCACGCCGCTCTTCTACTACAACAAGGACCTCTGGAAGGCGGCCGGTCTCGAGGACCGCGGCCCGAAGGACTGGGACGAGTTCCTCACGTGGGCACCGAAGCTCAAGGCGGCCGCCGGCTCCGACAAGATCGTCATGGAGCTGCCCGACGGCTCGAACTACCTCGACTGGGTCTTCCAGAACATGGTGTGGGGCTACGGCGGTGCCTACTCGAAGGAGTGGACGCCCACCTTCTCGGACCCCAACACGGTCAAGGCGGGCACCTACCTCCAGAACCTCGCCAAGGACGGCTACCTCAAGGTGTCCAAGGACCCGGCGCCCGACTTCACGTCCGGCATCGTCGGCTGCAGCATGATGTCGACGGGCTCGCTCGGCGGCGTGACCAAGGACGCGAAGTTCCCCGTGGGCACGGCCTTCCTGCCCGGTGACGGCAACTGCCCCACCGGCGGTGCAGGTGTCGGCATCCCGGCGAACATCTCCGACGAGCGCAAGAAGAACGCCCTGAAGTTCATGGAGTTCCTCACGAACGCCGAGAACACCGTGACGTTCACGCAGGCCACCGGCTACATGCCCGTGCGCAAGTCGGCGGTCGACCTCCCGGCGGAGCAGGCCTTCCTCGAGAAGAACCCGAACGCCAAGACGGCGATCGAGCAGCTGCCCAAGACGCGGTCGCAGGACAACGTCCGCGTGCTGCTGCCCGGTGGCGGCGCCCGCATCGGCAAGGGCCTCGACCAGATCGTCCAGGGCCAGGACGTCGCGACCGTCTTCAAGGGTCTCGACGCCGAGAGCCAGCAGGTCTTCGACTCGCAGATCAAGAGCAAGCTCGGCGCCTGACGCGCCACCGCACCACCGCACCATCCCGGTCGTATGCCGTCCGGCGGGCTCCGCACGGACCCGCCGGACGGCTACCACCCCCGAACCAGAACGACCCGAGAGGCCACCGATGGCAACCGTGTACTTCGACGAGGCGACTCGTCGGTTCTCCAAGGACGACGCCCCGGCGGTCGACGGCATCACGCTCGACATCGCCGACGGTGAGTTCCTCGTCCTCGTCGGCCCCTCGGGCTGCGGCAAGTCGACGACCCTGCGGATGCTCGCGGGTCTCGAGCCCGTCGACGGCGGGCGCATCCTCGTCGACGGCCACGACCAGAAGGGGGTGCGCCCCCGTGACCGTGACATCGCCATGGTCTTCCAGAGCTACGCGCTCTACCCGAACATGTCGGCCGCCCAGAACATGGCCTTCGCGCTCGACAACGCGAAGGTGAGCAAGGCCGAGACGAAGCAGCGCGTCGCCGAGGCCGCCAAGATCCTCGAGCTCGAGCCGCTGCTCGACCGCAAGCCCGGCCAGATGTCGGGCGGTCAGCGCCAGCGCGTCGCCATGGGCCGCGCGATCGTGCGCAACCCCAAGGTCTTCTGCATGGACGAGCCGCTGTCCAACCTCGACGCCAAGCTGCGCGTCTCCACGCGGTCGCAGATCGCCGGGCTGCAGCGCCGGCTCGGCATCACGACCGTGTACGTCACCCACGACCAGGTCGAGGCGATGACGATGGGCCACCGCGTCGCGGTGCTGCGCGACGGGAAGCTCCAGCAGGTCGACACGCCGGAGCGGCTCTACGACCACCCGGTCAACACGTTCGTCGCCGCCTTCATCGGCTCGCCCGCGATCACGCTCGTCGAGTCCGACGTGCGCGAGGGCGTGGCCCGCGTCCACGGCGTCCCGGTGCCCCTCGACCGCGCCGTCGCGGGTCGCGCGGGGGAGAGGGTCGTCGTCGGACTGCGCCCGGAGTCGTGGCACGTCGTGGAGACGCCCGCGGGAGGCGGGAGCAACGGGTCCGACCCGTCGGCCCTCGCGCTCAACGTCGAGCTCGTCGAGTCGCTGGGCTCGGAGTCGTTCGTCTACGGTCGCCCGGTCGGCGCCGAGGAGGGCTCCGACCGCGTCACCGTGCGCCTCGACAAGCGCACGCACCTGACCGTCGGCGACACCGTGCACGTCGAGCCCAACCACGGCGAGGTCCACCTCTTCGACGCGGCCTCCGGCGAGCGGATCGAGGCCTGAGCATGGCGTCACGCCCCGGCCCCTGGGCCTCGGGCCGCTTCGACGTCGAGGGGCACCGCGGTGCCAAGGGGCTCGTCGTCGAGAACACGCTGGCCAGCTTCGCCGCCGCCTACGACGCCGGCGTGACCGGCGTCGAGCTCGACGTCCGTCTCACGGCCGATGGCGAGGTCGTGGTCTGGCACGACCCCGTGCTCCTGCCGCTCAAGTGCCGGCCGACCGGTCCCGACCTCGTCGGTGCCCGGGTCGCCGACCTGACCCTCGAGCAGCTGCGCACGGTCGACGTCGGCAGCCAGACCCTCGCCGGCTTCCCGGAGCAGCGTCCGTCGCCGGGCGCCCGCATCTCGACGCTGGACGAGGTGCTCGCCCACGGGCTCGAGCGCGCGCCCGACGTGTGGTGGACCATCGAGCTCAAGGTCAACCCGCTCGACGCGGGGGAGTCCGCCGGACGCCGTCGGCTCCTCGAGGGCGTCCTCGCGAGCGTGCACGAGGCGGGCCTCGAGCGGCAGTGCTTCATGCACTCGTTCGACTGGACCGTGCTCGAGCTCTCGGCGCAGCTGGCACCCGACGTGGTCCGCTCGGCCCTCGTCGAGGCCTCGGTGACGTGGGTGCCGGGCAGCCCGTGGACCGGCAGCGTCACGGTGGGGGAGTCGCACGACGACATGTGTGCGGGGGCCGCCGCCGTCGGCGCCGCCGTCATCTCACCCGAGCACGTGCTCGTCGACCCGGACTTCGTCGAGCGTGCGCACGCAGCCGGCCTCGCGGTGCTGCCGTGGACCGTCAACGAGCCCCGGCGGATGGTCGAGCTCGTCGAGGCCGGGGTCGACGGCATCGTGTCGGACTACCCCGACCGCGCCCTGTCGGTGCTGGCCCCCGCGCCTGCCTGAGCGGACCCTCCGGCGCGGACCGGACTTCTCCCCGTAGCGAGGGGCCGGACCCCCGTGGTCCGGCCCCTCGCTCCCCCTCCCGGTGCCCCGCCGGGGCGGGGGACTCGGCGCCCGTGGCACACTCGTGCGGTCGACAGGCGCCGATGTCGGCGCTGCCACCGTCCGGTGCAGCAGCAGGGTGGGGACCCCTGGACCCCACCCATTCGCTAGAACGCCGTTCCAGCGAACTCATGATGCTTTCGAAGGGCTCCGATGTCAACAGACCGGGCGTACGACAACAGCTCGCGTGCGGAAGCAGCCCAAGCCACCCGGCGCCGGATCATCGAGGCAGCCCGCGAGATGCTCCTGCGCGACGGCTACCACGCCATGTCGGTCAGCGCGCTCGCGGCGAACGCCGGCGTCAGCGCGCAGACCGTCTACAACGCCGTCGGTGGCAAGGCGGCGGTCGTCAAGGCGGTCTACGACGTGCTCCTCGTCGGCGACGACGCGCCCGTCGCGATGCAGGACCGCCCGGAGTTCCGCGCCATGTCGACGGCCCCCGACCGCGAGGGCTTCGTCCGGGCGTACGCCGCGTTGTGCGCGACGATCTACGAACGCGTCGGGCCCCTCCTCGGCGTGCTCCTCGCCCAGGGCGCCGGCGGCGACGCCGGCCTTCAGGAGTTCGTCGCGACGATCGACCGCGAGCGTCGCGCCGGGAACACGAATGCCCTCAACGCCCTGGAGGCTGCGCACGGGCTGCCGCCGCAGCTCGACCGCGAGCGGTTCATCGACATCGTCTGGACCGTGACCTCGCCCGAGATCTACGACCGCTTCGTGCGACGCTGCGGGTGGACCCACGCGATGTATGCCGCCTGGCTGGCCGAGGCGGTCGTCGCGATCTTCGACCGCGCCAGCACCCAGCAGGAGGACTGACCATGCCCCGTCAGATCGCGACCAACACCGAGGTCGACCGTGACGCGATGCTCGACTTCGTGCGGCCGCGCCACTCCATGGTGCTCATGACGCAGCGCGCGGACGGCCGGCCGCAGGCTTCGCCGGTCACGGGCGGAGTCGACGAGCAGGGTCGCATCGTCATCTCCACCTACCCCGAGCGCGCCAAGACGACGAACGCCCGCCGTCGGCCGCAGGTCAGCGTCCTCGTGCTCTCCGACGACTTCGGCGGCGAGTGGGTGCAGGTCGACGGTGACTGCGAGGTCATCGACCTGCCGGACTCCGTCGAGCCGCTCGTCGACTACTTCCGCGCCATCTCGGGCGAGCACCCCGACTGGGACGAGTACCGCCAGGCGATGCGCGACCAGGGCAAGTCCCTGCTCCGCGTCACGCCGACGCGGTGGGGTCCGGTGGCCAGGGGCGGCTTCCCTGCCCGCCTCGCCTGAGGTCGCCCGTCCCCTCCGCCCACCTCACCGAACGCCGCGTTCGGTGCCGAACCCACTGCTCCAGCATGGCTGTCGAGACCGAACGCGGCGTTCGGTGGGCGGAGGCGGCGGTGTGACGGGGCCCTCCGCGCGGGCGGGCGCCGGGACCCGCCCGTAGGCTGACCCCCGTGCTGCGCGTCGGAGTCACCGGAGGGATCGGGTCGGGCAAGTCCACGGTGTCACGACGGTTGGGCGAGCTCGGCGCGCACGTCATCGACGCGGACGCCGTCGCCCGCGAGGTCGTCGAGCCGGACGAGCCCACGCTGCACCGGATCAGGGCGCGCTTCGGCGACGCGGTCATCCGTGACGACGGCAGCCTCGACCGCGCGGCCCTGGCCGCGATCGTCTTCCCCGACCGTGAGGCACTCGACGCGCTCGACGCCATCACCGGCCCCGCGATCGCGTCCCGTGTCGCCGAGCAGCGGGCCGCCGCACCCGACGACACGATCTCCGTCTACGACATGCCCCTCCTCGTCGAGCGGGGGCTCTGGGTGCACGAGCACCTGACGGTCGTCGTCGAGTCCGACGTCGAGACGCGCGTGCGCCGACTCGTTGAGCAGCGCGGGCTCGGGGAGGAGGACGCCCGGCACCGCATCGCGGCACAGGCGACCGACGACCAGCGCCGTGCCGTCGCCGACGTCGTCCTCGACAACACCGGCAGCCCCGACGACCTCGTCCGCGCCGTCGACGCGCTCTGGCACGAGCGGCTCGTGCCCTACGAGAGCAACCTCGTGACCGGCACCCGGTCACGGCGGCCCGACCTCGCCCGTGACTGCG
Organism: Terrabacter sp. LjRoot27; assembly: GCF_964254175.1. NCBI lineage: Bacteria > Bacillati > Actinomycetota > Actinomycetes > Micrococcales > Intrasporangiaceae > Terrabacter > Terrabacter sp. LjRoot27. The sequence goes on along the minus strand of NZ_CAXUSS020000001.1, from coordinate 2,557,848 downwards.
TCGTCGACCCCGGCCCGGACTGGGAGCCACGAGCCGAGCGCGTCGTCGCCCGTCTCGCCGCGGCCCTCGCGCCGTGCGGCGTGGCCACGGAGGTGTCGCACGTCGGGTCGACGGCCGTGCCCGGCCTCCTCGCCAAGGACGTCATCGACGTGCAGGTCGGGGTCCACCACCTGTCCGACGCCGACCGGGACGACGTGCAGCAGGCCTTCCAGGACGCCGGCTACGTGTTCTCCCACGGCAACCACAGCGACACGCCGCACCCGCTCGGGTCCGACCCGGCCGACTGGACGAAGCGCTTCCTCGGCGGCTGCGACCCGGCGAACCACGTCCACGTCCACGTCCGCGAGCACGGCTCCGCCGGCTGGCGCTTCGCCCTGCTCTTCCGTGACTGGCTGCGCCACGAGCCCGCAGAGCGGGACGCGTACGCCGCGGAGAAGCACCGGCTGCTCGGGCTGCACGAGTCCACCTCGGACTACGTCGACGCCAAGGAGGCGTGGTTCGAGGGCGCGTGGCAGCGCGCGACGGACTGGGCCGAGCGCACCGGGTGGCAGCCGCGGTAGGGAGCGGCCGGCATACCCACGCCGTGTGCGGTGTTGAGCGTGACATGCGTGGTGAGTACAAGGTCCCCGGTGGCAAGCTCGTGGCGGTCGACGTCGAGGAGGTGGACGGGAGGCTCGCAGGCGTCAGCCTGTCGGGCGACTTCTTCCTCGAGCCGGACGAGGCGCTGGGCGACATCAACGCCGCCCTGACCGGCATGCCCGTCGACGCCGGGGTCGAGCAGCTGGCCGGGGCCGTGACCGGCGCCCTCTCCGACGATGTGTCGCTCATCGGCTTCACCGCCGAGTCGATCGGCATCGCGATCCGCCGCGCCCTGGGCAAGGCGACCGGCTGGGACGACCACGACTTCGACGTCATCCCGGCCCGCGTGCTCGACCCGGCCCTCCACGTCGCCCTCGACGAGGTCATCGCCCGCGAGGTCGCCGCCGGTGAGCGGCCGCCGACGCTGCGCTTCTGGGACTGGGACAGCCCCCTCGTGGTCATCGGCTCGTTCCAGTCGGTCCGCAACGAGGTCGACCCCGACGGGGCCGAGCGGCACGGCATCGACGTCGTGCGGCGCGTCTCCGGCGGGGGCGCCATGTTCATGGAGCCGGGCAACACCATCACGTACTCGCTCGTCGTGCCGACCTCGCTCGTCGAGGGGCTCAGCTTCGAGCGCTCCTACTCCTTCCTCGACGAGTGGGTCATCGAGGCCCTCGCCGACATCGGCGTCACCGCCCACTTCGTGCCGCTCAACGACATCGCGAGCGACCGCGGCAAGATCGGCGGTGCCGCGCAGAAGCGCTTCGTGTCGGGCGCCGTGCTGCACCACGTGACCATGGCCTACGACATCGACGCGGACAAGATGCTCGAGGTGCTGCGGATCGGCCGCGAGAAGATGAGCGACAAGGGCACGAAGTCGGCCAACAAGCGCGTCGACCCGATGCGCTCGCAGACCGGGATGACGCGTGACGCGATCCTCGAGTCGTTCGCGGCCTCCTTCGCCCGGCGCTACCGGACGACGCTCTCCGACTACACCGACGCCGAGCTCGCCGAGGCCCAGCGGCTCGTCGACGACAAGTTCGCGACGCCGGAGTGGACCCACCGCGTGCCGTGATGTCGAGACCGGCGTGTCGGCTCCGACGTCCCTCCCGAGGCGGCAGACTGGCCGCCCGCGAACCGAAGGGACACCCCATGAAGTACGTCATCCTCATCCACTCCAACCCGCAGCCGTGGGGCCACCCGACCGGTGACTTCGTCGCCGAGGCGCTGGCCCGCCCGCAGGAGGAGCGCGACGCCGGCGGCGCCGCCTTCGACGCGATGCTCGAGGAGCTCTCGAAGAGCGGCGAGCTCAAGGGCGGTGAGGCGCTGGGCGACCCCGCCTCCTCGCGCATCTACCGGTGGAGCGAGAGCGGGACCGTCGCGACGGACGGGCCGTACGCCGAGAGCAAGGAGCACCTCGCCGGCTTCTTCCTGCTCGACGTGGCGTCGCGGGAGCGGGCGGAGGAGCTCGCCGTGAACTTCGCGGGGCCCGGCGACACCATCGAGCTGCGTCCGGCATACGTCTGGGAGGAGTAGGCGAATGGGCGCTGTCGGTCGTGCGACGTACGGTTGAGCCATGCGTCCCACGACCGACCTCCAGCGCACGGTGGCACCCTTCGAGGTGATCTCCGAGTACACCCCGAGCGGTGACCAGCCCACGGCGATCGCCGAGCTGGCCAAGCGCGTGCGGGCAGGCGACACCGACACCGTGCTGCTCGGCGCCACCGGCACGGGCAAGTCGGCGACGACGGCCTGGCTCATCGAGCAGGTCCAGCGCCCGACCCTCGTCATGGCGCCCAACAAGACCCTCGCCGCGCAGCTGGCCAACGAGTTCCGTGAGCTGCTGCCCAACAACGCCGTCGAGTACTTCGTCAGCTACTACGACTACTACCAGCCCGAGGCGTACATCCCCCAGACGGACACCTACATCGAGAAGGACAGCTCGGTCAACGACGAGGTGGAGCGGCTGCGGCACTCGGCGACCAACTCGCTGCTGACCCGGCGTGACGTCATCGTCGTCGCCTCGGTCTCGTGCATCTACGGCCTCGGCACGCCGCAGGAGTACGTCGACCGGATGGCCCGCCTCAAGGTCGGGCAGGAGGTCGTGCGCGACGACCTGCTGCGCCGGTTCGTCGAGATGCAGTACACCCGCAACGACCTCGCCTTCACGCGCGGCACGTTCCGCGTCCGGGGTGACACCGTCGAGATCATCCCCGTCTACGAGGAGCTCGCGATCCGCATCGAGTTCTTCGGCGACGAGATCGAGCGCATCTACACCCTGCACCCCGTGACCGGCGAGGTCGTCAACGAGGAGCAGGAGATGTACGTCTTCCCTGCCTCGCACTACGTCGCCGGCCCCGAGCGCATGGAGCGGGCGATCCGCGGCATCGAGCTCGAGCTCGAGGACCAGCTGGCGCTCTTCGAGAAGCAGGGCAAGCTCCTCGAGGCCCAGCGGCTGCGCATGCGCACGACCTACGACCTCGAGATGATGCGTCAGGTCGGCTTCTGCAACGGCATCGAGAACTACAGCCGCCACATCGACGGTCGCACGTCCGGCTCGGCCCCCAACTGCCTCATCGACTACTTCCCCGAGGACTTCCTCCTCGTCCTCGACGAGTCGCACCAGACGGTCCCGCAGATCGGCGCGATGTACGAAGGCGACATGTCCCGCAAGCGGATGCTCGTCGAGCACGGCTTCCGCCTGCCGAGCGCCATGGACAACCGTCCCCTGAAGTGGGAGGAGTTCCTCGAGCGCATCGGGCAGACGGTCTACCTCTCGGCGACGCCGGGGGAGTACGAGCTGGCCAAGTCCGGCCCGCCCGTCGAGCAGATCATCCGACCCACCGGTCTCATCGACCCCGAGGTCGTGCTCAAGCCGACCAAGGGCCAGATCGACGACCTCATGCACGAGATCCAGGAGCGCACGAAGCGCAACGAGCGCGTGCTCGTCACCACCCTGACGAAGAAGATGGCCGAGGACCTCACCGACTACCTCCTCGACAAGGGGATCCGGGTCCGCTACCTCCACAGCGACATCGACACCCTGCGGCGGGTCGAGCTGCTCCGCGAGCTGCGCACCGGCGTCTTCGACGTCCTCGTCGGCATCAACCTGCTCCGTGAGGGCCTCGACCTGCCCGAGGTCTCGCTCGTGTCGATCCTCGACGCCGACAAGGAGGGCTTCCTCCGCTCGGCCAGGTCGCTCATCCAGACGATCGGTCGCGCGGCCCGAAACGTGTCCGGCCAGGTGCACATGTACGCCGACAAGATCACCCCGTCGATGGAGCAGGCGCTCGACGAGACCAACCGGCGTCGCGAGAAGCAGATCGCCTACAACACCGAGCACGGCATCGACCCGACGCCGCTGCGCAAGAAGATCGCCGACATCACCGACCTGCTCGAGCGCGAGGACGCCGACACGCAGGAGCTGCTCGGCTCCGGGCGCATGCAGTCCCGCGGCAAGAGCGGTGCCGGTCGCGGCGCCATGGCCGCCGACGTCGGGGTGTCGGCCGGCGGCACGACCAACCGTCCGGCCGACATGGCGGCGGCCGACCTCGCCGGTCTCATCCAGGAGCTCACGACACAGATGCACCAGGCGGCGGCCGAGCTGCACTTCGAGCTGGCCGCGCGCCTGCGCGACGAGATCGGCGACCTCAAGAAGGAGCTGCGGCAGATGAGTGCCGCGACCCGGTGATGGTGCGGTGATGGCCCGGTGACGGCTCAGTGACGGCTCAGTGACGGCGCGTGACGGCGCGTGACGGCGCGGTGAGGACCCGATGACGCCCAAGGGGGCCGGGAGGGGCAGCGTGGCTGCCCGGCTTCGTGCCGCCGCCCTCGCGCTGCCCGGGGCGTGGGAGGACTCGCCGTGGGACGGCGACACCGTCGCCAAGGTCGGAGACAAGATCTTCGTCTTCCTCGGCGGGGAGTCGATCGGGGTCAAGAGCGCCCGCAGCCGCACGGAGGCCGACGAGTGGCTGCACCGCTACCCCGACGACGCATCGGTCATGGCCTACATCGGCCGGCACGGGTGGAACACCCTGCGCACGACCGGGGCGATCGACCCCGACGAGCTCCTCGAGGCGATCGAGACCTCCTACGAGATCGTCGTGTCGGGCCTGCCGCGCAGCAGGCGACCCGGGCCCGCGGACTGAGCGTCGGTGGCGTGAGCTCCCGCCGGAGGATGCCTCGTGACGCCCACGGCCTGCCCACGGGACGGGACCGATTTGAGGCATGGCGCCGGGAGTGAAAGACTCAGGCGTTCACGGAGGGGAGTATCCCCGACACGACGGGCTCGTCATCACGGAGTGGGTCTCACCGCCGCTCCCGGTCCCGTCGGTCCGGCAGCGCCTCGGGCGCTCCGGGCGGGAGAGACCTCCGGTTGCTGATCTGGTGACCGGAAGGTTGTGCCCATGAACGTTCCCGCCTGGGGCTGGTTCCTCACGATCGGTCTGATGACCGTGTTCCTGCTCGTCGACGTCTTCGTCATCGCGCGGCGACCGCACGTGCCGTCGATGGCCGAGGCGGGCCGACACCTGGCCTTCTTCGTGGGGGCGGCCGTGCTCTTCGGACTCTTCGTCTGGTTCGAGTGGGGCGGCCAGTACGCCGGCGAGTTCTACGCGGGCTGGCTCACCGAGTACTCCCTCTCGGTCGACAACCTCTTCGTCTTCCTGCTCATCATGGGCAGCTTCAAGGTGCCGAAGAAGCTCCAGCAGTCAGCGCTCATGGTCGGTATCGTCATCGCGATCGTCCTGCGCGGCATCTTCATCGGGCTCGGTGCGGTCGTCATCAACGCGTACGCGTGGGTCTTCTACATCTTCGGCGCCTTCCTCGTCTACACGGCGATCAAGCTCGCGACCGGCGGCGAGAGCGACGACGACGAGTACCACGAGAACCGCTTCCTCCTCTGGGTCGAGAAGCGCTTCCCGGCGACCAAGGAGTGGCACGGCACGAGCCTCACGGTGATCGAGAACGGCAAGCGCCTCATCACGCCGATGCTCATCGTCATCCTGGCTCTGGGCACGACCGACCTGCTCTTCGCGCTCGACTCGATCCCGGCGATCTACGGCCTGACCAACGAGCCGTACCTCGTCCTCACCGCCAACATCTTCGCCCTGATGGGACTGCGGCAGCTCTACTTCCTCATCGGTGGCCTGCTCAAGAAGCTCGTCTACCTCAGCATCGGCCTCGCGGTCCTGCTCGCGTTCATCGGCGTCAAGCTCGTCATGCACGCGATGCACGAGAACAACCTGCCGTTCATCAACGGCGGCCAGCCGATCGAGGGCGTGCCCGACATCCCGATCCTCGTCTCGCTCGGTGCGATCGTCCTCATCCTCGGTGTCACCACCGTCGCGAGCCTCTGGAAGTCCAGCCGCGACGCCAAGCTGGAGGCCGCGAACGGCACCTCCGACGTGGACAGCGCAGACGAGGGCGAGGCCGGCACCAGCGACGCGTCGCAGGACCCCGCGGGGCTCGCAGGCGACGAGGGTGTCACCACACCCCACGCCACGCACGACCAGCGCTGACGACGTATGCCGTCACGACCCCGCCCGCCGACCGCCTGGTCGGCGGGCGGGGTCGCGTCGGGAGTCGGGACGCCTTCACCGTCGTACGGCCGGGGCTGCCACGAAACAGCTGGGCCCACGCTGCGTGGGCGGCAGGCCGCCCGGCTCAGCTCGCCGTGAGCTCCTGGGCGAGCATCACGAGGATGCCGCTGGGTCCGCGGACGTAGGTGAGCTTGTAGACGTCCTCGTACGTGGCCACCCCGCGCAGCGGGTGGCAGCCGTGCCTCGCGGCGATCTCGAGCGCCTCGTCGATGTCGTCGACCGAGAAGGCGACCCGGTGCATGCCGATCTCGTTGGGCAGCGTGGGGGTCGTCTCGATGGCGCTGGGGTGGATGTACTCGAAGAGCTCGAGCCGGCCCTGGCCGTCGGGGGTCTGGAGCATGGCGATCCTGGCGTGGTTGCCGTCGGGGCCCACGGCGGTGTCGGTCCACTCCCCGCTGACCGTGTCTCGACCGAGGACCGTCAGTCCGAGGTCGGTGAAGAAGGCGATCGTCGCCTCGAGGTCCTGCACGGCGATCCCGACGTTCTCGAGCTTGATGGGCATGAGGGGCACGCTACCGAAGCGAGGTGACGCGTCGCTCGGGCGAAGGGGAGTCGCTCGACCACCCATCGGTCCAGGTTCCGTCCGGTCGACCACGGTGCCGGGAGGAAATCACCTCGTGACGTTGCCGCCGGTGGCCGATGACGACGAGTAGGGTCCGAGCATCGGGGGAAGAGGTCCTCCGACGAGCACAGGGGAACCTCATGAGGACACGACTTCGCACCGCGGCCGCCGGGCTCGCGCTGACACTCGCATCGACCCTCGGCGTCGTCGCCGCGAGTCCCGCCAGCGCGATCGAGCCGGTCGGCTTCGCCAAGGTCAGCAGCTGCGCCGATCCGCAGCTCAACGCGTTCGACAACTGGTCGGGGCACACGCTCGGCGCCTACAAGGACACCAACTGGGTGCCGCAGGGGATGACCTACGACTCCAACGGCGACTACCTCTACGTCTCGATGTACCACCGCGACGCCCTCGAGGTGCCGCGCGTCGTCGTCTACAAGCGGTCGACGTCCGCGTGGGTCAAGACGATCGAGCTGAGCGGGGTCCCCAAGAAGGGGCACGCGGGTGGTGTGACCATCGGGCGGGGCAACCTCTACGTCTCCGACAGCGAGGGCGGTGCCTACGTCTACCGCATCCCGATCGACCGCATCCGGGCCGTCCCCGCGGGCGCGCGCCGGGCCGTGTCGTATGCCGCGCGGTACACCATGGGCGGCCTGACGCACGCCTCGTACGTCGACTACTACGGCGGCAACCTCTACGTCGGGGACTTCTACTCCAACCTCATGCGCCGCTACGCGACGTCGAGCGCGGGCTACGTGACCGTGACGTCGAACGCGGCCTACGGCACGCCCTCGATCGTCCAGGGCGTGCAGGTCACCGGCAGCCACTTCGTCTTCAGCCGCTCGTGGGGTCGGGACAACCTGAGCAAGGTGACGACGCAGGTGCGGTCCACGGGTGCCCGCTCGAGCCACAACACGCTGCCGATGATGGAGGGGATCGTCTGGGCCCCGCAGTCGGCCGGCTCGTCGGTCAAGCGGCTCTACTCCGTCTTCGAGTCGACCTCCAAGGAGTACGCCGACTCGAACTGCCGCACCCACGCGATCTGGAGCGCCTCCAGCGGCTACATCCTCTGAGGCACGGCACGCCCCCTGTCGTCTCGGACGAGTGACAGGGGGCCGCCCGCTCCGCACGACCCTGGGCGCCGGTGATGAGTTGTGGGCCCGGCAGCCGTCTCACCTACGACAGGAACACGGTGAGACGGAAGTATGACGTGATGAGCGCGGACGTACGGGTGGACGAGCTGGACGAGCTGGACAAGGTCGACGAGCCGGCCTTCTCGGGAACGGTGGAGCGACACCGCCGGGAGCTGCACGTGCACTGCTACCGGATGCTCGGGTCCTTCGAGGACGCCGAGGACGCCGTGCAGGAGACGTTCCTGCGTGCGTGGCGCCGGAGAGAGACCTTCGAGGGGCGCTCCACGTTCCGGGCCTGGCTCTACCGGATCGCGACGAACACCTGTCTGGACCTGCTCGCCAAGCGCCGCCCGACGGCCGCCACCGGCGGTGAGGTGCCGTGGCTCCAGCCGTATCCGGACCGGCTGCTCGACGAGCTGCCCGCCGACGGCGGGGACGAGCCGGAAGCCGTCGCCCTCGCGCGCGAGACGATCGAGCTGGCCTATCTCGTCGCGGTCCAGCACCTCGCGCCCCGCGCACGGGCCGTGCTCATCCTGCGCGACGTGCTCGGCTGGCCGGCCAAGGACGTCGGGGACCTGCTCGGGGACTCCGTGAACTCGGTGAACAGCGCGCTGCAGCGCGCCCGCGCAGGACTGCGGGAGCACCTGCCGGCGGAGCGCCAGGACTGGACCGGCGGCGACGAGGACGCGGGCACGCGAGAGCTCGTGCGCCGCTACACGGAGGCCAGCGTGGCCAAGGACATCGACGGGCTGGCTGCCCTGGTGCAGGACGACGTCCGCTGCTCGATGCCGCCCACCCCGGGGCTGTTCGTGGGCCGCGAGGCCGTCCTGCAGGACTGGGTCGAGGGCGGCTTCGAGGAGCTGGGACACCTGCGCACCGTCCCCACCGCCCTGAACCGGCAGCCCGCCGTGGCCTTCTACCTCTGGCAGGAGGCGGAGGCCGCGTACCTGCCGCTGACGGTGGACGCGCTGCGCGTCACGGGCGGGGCCGTCGCCGAGATCACCACGTTCCACGCCGACCGGTTCCCGTGCCTGGGGCTGCCGGAGCGCCTGCCGGCCCTCGGCACGGAGTAGGCGACCTCTGACCGGGCGACGATCGCGGGCGACGAGGTTCCGGGCGGAGGACGGCGCCCGTCCCGGCGCTCGTCCCGGCGCTCGCGGTCGTCAGCGGACCCGGTGGGCGACGACCCAGCCGAGCAGGGCGGGCACGGCCATGACGGCGAAGACGACGGCATACGCCCCGGGGACGGCCGACCCCGCTCCGGCGAAGACGATGGCCGAGAGGGCGATCGCCGTCGCGGCCCCCGACGAGTCGCCGATCTGCAGGGCCGAGCTGACGAAGCCCTGCTCGGTCGACTCGGCCCGGGCGAGCGCCTGGGCCGTGACGCGGGGGTAGAGCGTCCCGATCCCGAGGCCGACGACGGGGAAGAGGGCGATGACGACCCACGTCGGCGCGTCGAGCGCCACCGCGCCGGCCAGGGCGAGGAGGGCGAGCGCGATCGCGGCGAGGGAGACGGCCGCGGTGCGACCGATCTCGAAGCGCCGGTCCCACCGTCCCTGGACCCACGACCCGGCGAACCACGTGACGCCCGTGACGGTGAGTGCGACGCCCGCGAGGCTGGGGCTGAGGCCGTCGCGTTCGGTCAGGAGACGGGGCAGGTAGACCTCGGCGCCGCTGAAGGCGGCGAAGGCGAGCGCGCGCAGGGCGATGTCGGTCGGCAGCCCACGGGCGGCCCGCAACGTCCCCCGCGGTGTGAGCGGCAGCAGGGTGAGGCCCACGACGACGAGGGCGAGCACCGCGAGGGTGACGCCGACGGCGTCGAGACGCTCGGCGGCCGCGTTGAGACCGAGCACGGCGACGGCCAGCACGACCGACGCGGCGATCGACCGCCACCGCCACGGCACGTCGACGACGTCCTGCCGCAGGCCGGTGATGATGCGGCCGAGCAGCACGGCCGCCACGACGAGGACGACGAGCGCCAGCCCGAAGACCCAGCGCCAGCCGATCGTCTCGGTGATGAGGCCGGCCACGAACGGCCCCGCGATCGACGGCACGACCCACGCTGCCGAGAAGCCGGCGAGGATCGCCGTGTGCAGCCGCTGCGGGTAGACGCGTGTCACGAGGACGTAGAGCGCCGTGCTCGTCATCCCGGCGCCGAGGCCCTGCACGACCCGCGCCGCGACGAGGACCCCCATCGAGGGCGCGAGGCCGGCGACCACGAGGCCGGCGGCGAAGAGCACGAGGCCGAGGAGCAGGGGAGGCCGTGGCCCGCGCCGGTCGGCGAGGTTGCCCGACCAGACGATGCTGACGATCCCCGACGCGAGCGTTGCCGTGAAGGCCATCGCGTAGAGCGAGGCACCGTCGAGGTCGTGGGCGATCGTCGGCATGACGGTCGTCAGGGCCAGGGCCTCGAAGGCGTGCAGGGACACGAGCGCGAGCACGCCGATGGTCGTGGCCCGCAGGGCCGGCGCCATGATGCCGCCGCCCTCGTCGGGGACGGTCGTGCCGGTGTCAGGGCGCATCGTGCTGGAGGTCATCCGGCGACGGTAGGACCTCACGCGCACTTGAGGTCAAGCAGTCGGCCACACGGCGCATCAACCCGGCCCCATCGCGGCGTCCGGCGACTCGGGCCGGGACTGGGCGCCGAGCACGATGACGCTCGCGAGCACGACGAGCGCCATGCCCGCGACCTGTCCCCGGTCGAGCACCTGGTCGAGGACGACGAAGCCGGCCACGGCCGCGACGACCGGCTCGAGGCTGAGCAGGATGCCGAACACGCGCTGCGCGAGGTGACGCAGCGCGACGAGCTCGAGCGAGTAGGGCAGCACCGACGACAGGACGGCGATGCCGAGGCCGAGCGCGACGTCACGCGGCGTCCAGCGGTCGACGGAGGTCAGACCGAGCGGGGCCACCGCGACCGTCGACACGATGAGGGCGAGCGCAAGGCCGTCGAGGCCCCCGAACGCCTTGCCGGTGCGCTGGCTGAGGACGATGTAGGCCGCCCACATGACGCCCGCCAGTGCCGCGAACCCGACGCCGACGAGGTCGAGCCGGTCCCACGACGTGTGCAGCACCCCGGAGACGAGCACGACGCCGAGGGCCGCCGCCGCGACGGCCACGACGTCCCGCGGCCGACGGCTCAGGGCGGCCGCGAGCCCGAGCGGGCCGAGGAACTCGATCGTCACCGCGACCCCGATGGGCAGGTGGGCCAGGGAGGCGTAGAACGAGGTGTTCATCGCCGCGAGCGCCAGCCCGAAGAGCACGACGGTGCCCCAGTCGGACCGGCTGCGCCCCCGCCACGAGGGCCGCGCGACGGCATACAGGATGACCATCGCGAAGAAGAGGCGCAGCAGCACCGAGCCGGGCGCCCCGATGCGGGGGACGAGCGTGGCGGCGAAGGCGCCGCCGAACTGGACGGAGACGACGCCGCCGAGGACGAGAAGGGGAGCAGTGCGGTGGTCGACGCTCACGGCATCGGCAGGCGCCCGGCGGCGACGAGGGTGGCGACGCGTTCGGCGGGCAGGTCCTCCTCGACGAGGACGCCGCCGGTCTCCGAGGCGTGGACCATGCGACCGGGGCGCACGACGATGCCGACGTGGTGGATGCGCCGACCGGGCCGGGCGAAGAAGTAGAGGTCGCCCGCCTGCACGGCGTCGAGCTCGACCGGCGTCGCGAGCTCCGCCTGGGCGTACGCGTCGCGCGCGACGACGACGCCGAGGAGGCGCCACGTGTGCAGCACGAGACCGGAGCAGTCGAAGCCGAGCGGCGAGACGCCCGACCAGAGGTAGGGCAGCCCGAGGTGGCGGCGGGCCTCGGCGACGGCCGCGTGCGTGTCGTCCCCGTCTGCCGCGCCCGCCGCGTCGAGGACGGGCGTCGGCCCCTCCACCAGGGGGTCGGTCGCGGGTGCCAGGTGGGCCGACGGCACCCAACCCGGGTAGCCCCGGTCGTCCTTCGGGGAGAGCTGCCACGGCGCGACGACGTGCGACCAGGCGCCGGACTCGGCGGTGTCGGTGACGACGACGGGCTCGCCGGCGAGCAGCTGCGACTCGACGCGGCCGTGCAGGCCGAGTCGCCCCTGGCCCGACTCGTCGTCGGAGGCGTGCGCGTCGAGCGCCGCGAGCCAGCCGGCGGCATCGGGCTCGTCGGCGACGACGGGCGCGTCGACGGGCCGGGGGCTCCCGGGACTGGACCACACCGTCGTCACGGGGACGCGGACGAGGTGGGTGGCGGTGACGGCGTGGACGGCGACGGACGAGCTCACGCCCGTCATCCTCGCACCACGCTCCGTGCCTCGCTCACGCCGGCCAGGCGCTGGACCCCGCGACGTGCACGGACCGGCCTCCGACGGTCACCTCCCACACGAGGTGCTCGGGCGTGCGCTCCCACGTCAGGGTCGGCTCGCCCGTGACCACGCCGTCGGGCGCACCGACGGCGGCCACGGCCGTGGCCGTGATCGTCGGCGGGTCGGTCCAGAGGAGTGCCGGGGGACACGACTCGAGGTCGCCCTCGTGGCGCTGGAACGTCGACCACCGGCGTATGCGTGCAGCGGGCTCGCGCGCGTCGGCGCGGTCCGCGGGTGGCGGGCTCGTCTCGACGTCGACGAGCGCGAAACCGGCGAGGCGGTCGCCGGTCGTGACCGGCACGAACCACGTAGAGACCCCGGCGGCCGGGCCGCCTGACGAGCCCGACGGGCCCGACGACGTCGGCGGGGCCGGCGCCCGGACCGGCACCGGCCGGCCGACGACGCCCCGGCCGTGGACGAGCGGACCGACCCGACCCACGTCCGCGACGAGCCGCAGCGTCGCCGTCCGGGCCTGCGCCGCGAGCGAACCCTCGTCGGGCAGCTCGCTCGTCCGGTCGGCGTCGCGCTCCATCAGGCCAGTGTGACCTGCGCGGTGAAAGTGCGGCGGTACGTCGTGGCGTCGAAGTTCTCCCACCGCGTGACGACACCGGCGTTGGGCGGCCACGGGTCGAAGACGGTGAGCCCACGGTCGGTGGCGGTGAGGAGCAGCCAGCCGGTCTCGGAGTAGCCGACGACGGTGCGCGAGTGGCCCGGGACGAAGCTGACGAGCGGCCGGTTGGCGTTGATCTCGCTGACGAACCGCGAGAAGGGGTTCGTCGTGTACATCGTCGCGTCGAGGGCGTTGCTGCTGAGCCGCTCGAGGACGGTGACGACGAGCGCGTCGTTCGCGTACGGCAGTCCCGTCGGGCTCGCGAGCGTCCCGAGCCCGAGCTCGGCGGCGATGCGGACCTGACCGTACTCGTAGCGGTAGAAGTCGAGGACCATCTGGACGCTCGCGGCGACGCACCACACGTTCGTCTGCTGGCCCCGCAGCTCGTAGCAGACCTGGTGGTCGCTGTTGCGCGTGCTGTAGTGCAGGTCCCGGCGGCGGGTGCGCAGCAGGATGTCGACGGTGTCGACGACGGAGACCGTGTAGCGGTCCCGGTCGAGGCGCTCGACGAGCCGCGACAGCTCGCCGACCGTGGTGTCGTAGCGCGCGGTCCGGGACTCGCGCGCCTTCGCCGTGAGGCTCCCGAGGAGGGACCAGCGCTCGAAGTTCCCCGGGGGAGCGCCGCGCTCGCGCTTGCTCGCCGGCGGCACGACCTCCCACGTGTGCAGCTCGAGCATCGCGACCTCGCGGCCCTCGCGCAGGAGCTGGAGCGCGAGCTTGGGGTGGCTGTAGTCGACGAAGCGGACCTCGTCGACCTCGACCTGGGTGCCGTCGTTCTGCTTGGCGAGCACCTCGAGGGCCTGCTCGACGAGACGCTCGGGCTCCCAGACGGCGTCGGGCGACGCGGCGACGAGGACGGCGCCCATCGCGGGACTGGCCCCGACGTCGAGGTAGCCGCGAGCCTTCCTGCCGCTGAGACGGGCCCGCCAGAAGAGGACGTCTCCCGAGAGGTCGTGCACTGGTGTCGCGGCCGGTTCGACGTCGGCTCCCGCGAGCGAGCGCGGGAGCGCGTCGACACTGAGCAGGAGGCTGGCGTGGGCGACGGCGAGCGCGACGTGGCGCTCGGACTCCTGGCTGACGACGGGGGTGGTGACGGACATGGTGGCTCCTTCGCACGGTTGCCGGTCAGTGGCCGCCGATGCGTTGCCTGATACCTGCCTGTCTCTTCCCTCACGAATCGGTGTGGACCTGCGCGAGGTACTGGTCCGCGGGCTCCCGGACCCGTACCGTCAGAGGTATGGAAGAGCGAATCACCCTCGAGGGATTCGATCCCCCGAAGAACCGACGTCACGGCCCCGACGGAGACCTCGTCGACGTCCAGGGCTGGCTGCACGCTCCCGTCGACTGGATCGGCGGGCCCCGTCTGGAGCGGGCCTGGCGCGAGCGCCACGGCCGGTCGCGCCTCGGTGTCGGCCTCTCCGTCGCGGGCAACCCGCGACGCCACATCCTCCTGACCAACGTCCCGCCGGACCTCGACTTCCTCCGGTCCGAGCTCGAGTCGCTCATCGCGGAGCTCGACCCCGACGCGACGTCGGACCTCGAGGACGCCCAGTAGCCGGACGCCACGCGGCAGCGGCGCCCTGGGCGCCGGGGCCGCCGCGGGCGCCGGCCGACGCGGCCACCTCACCCGCGTGCCCGGTTCGTGACGTCGTGCCCCGGTCCGCCCCTCTCGTCCCTCTCACCTCGACGGGGTGAACCGGCCCGACTCACCCCCACGCGCCGGGTCCCGCTCGTACGCTGAGCGCGTGGCGAGACCCGCGATCATCACCGTGGACGACGACGCGCCGGTCTCGGCCGCGATCGCCAGGGACCTGCGGGCCCGCTACGGCGCCGAGCACCGCATCCTGCGCGCCTCCTCCGGGGCCGAGGCTCTCGACCTGGTGGCCCGCCTCGTCCTGCGCGGTCAGCCCCTCGCGCTCGTCGCCTCCGACCAGCGGATGCCCGGGATGACCGGCATCGAGCTGCTGGCGCGGGTGCGCGTCGACGTCCCGGACGCGAAGCTGCTGCTGCTCACGGCGTATGCCGACACGGACGTCGCGATCTCGGCCATCAACGACATCGGGCTCGACCACTACCTCCTCAAGCCGTGGGACCCGCCCGAGGACCGGCTCTACCCCGTCGTCGACGACCTGCTCTCCGACTGGCACAACGCGCATCCGGAGCGCGCGTCCGACGTCCGCGTCGTCGGCCACCGGTGGTCGGAGGCGAGCCACCTCGTCAAGACCTTCCTCGCCAACAACCACGTGCCCTACGTCTGGCTCGACGTCGAGCGCGACGCGGAAGGGGCCAGGCTGCGCGACCTCGCCGACGCCGGCCCGGAGGACCTGCCGCTCGTCCTCGTCCCCGACGGCGACACGCTCCGCGCGCCGACGCCCGTCGCCGTCGCGACGGCCCTGGGGCTGCGCACCCGGGCCGAGCGCGCGCTCTACGACCTCTGCATCGTCGGCGGCGGACCGGCGGGGCTCGCCGCCGCGGTCTACGCCGCGTCCGAGGGGCTGAGCACCGTCGTCGTCGAGCACGACGCCCCGGGCGGCCAGGCCGGGCAGAGCGCGGCGATCGAGAACTACCTCGGCTTCCCGCGGGGGCTCTCCGGTGCCGACCTCGCCCAGCGGGCCATCGCGCAGGCCCGCCGCTTCGGTGCCGAGATGGTCCTCGCGCGTGACGTCGTGGCGCTGGAGCAGCGCGGACCCGTCCGCGCCGTCCGGCTCGACGGCGCCGACGACATCGAGGCGCGCAGCGTCGTGCTCGCGACCGGCGTCTCCTACCGGCGGCTCGAGGCGCCGGGTCTCGACGCGCTCGCCGGACGCGGTGTCCACTACGGGTCCAACGCCGGCCAGGCCGCGGCGTGCGAGGGTGACGAGGTCTACGTCGTCGGGGCCGCCAACTCCGCGGGCCAGGCGGTCCTCAACCTCGCCCGGCACGCCCGCCGCGTCACCCTCGTCGTGCGCGGTGAGTCGCTCGAGGCGAGCATGTCGCAGTACCTCGTCGAGCGGATCCGCGCCGACGAGCGGATCCGCGTGCTGTGCCGCACCGAGGTCGTCGGCGCCGACGGGGACGGCCACCTCGAGCGGCTGACCCTCGGGGACCGGCACACGGGCGCCACGACGGAGGTCGAGGCCGCCTGGCTCTTCGTCTACATCGGCGCCTCGCCGCGCACCGACTGGCTCGGTGCCGACGTCGTGCGCGACGAGCACGGCTTCGTCGTCACCGGCCACGACCTCGTCACCGGGCAGCAGGCCCACGGGTGGACGCTCGCCCGTCCGCCGTTCGCGCTGGAGACGAGCCTGCCGGGCGTCTTCGCGGCGGGCGACGTGCGCTCGGACTCGATGAAGCGCGTCGCGTCCGCCGTCGGCGAGGGCTCGATGTCGGTCTACTTCGTCCACCGCTACCTCGCCACGATCTGACCGGCAGACGGGACCCGCGATGCTCGAGCTCTCCGACCTCCGCACGGTGCCGCTCTTCGACGGGCTGGACGACGACCAGCTCGTGCAGCTGCTCGACGGGGGCTCCGAGGTGCCGATCGTCCCCGGCGAGGTGGTCTGGCTCGAGGGGGACCGCGCCGACTACTGGTGGGTCGTCGTCGACGGGTCGCTCGACCTCTCGCGCCACATCGGCCGCGAGGACGTCGTCGTCGGCCGGATGGACGTGCCGGGCCGCTGGGCCGGTGGGTTCCGGGCCTGGGACGAGCACGGCGTCTACCTCGCGACGGCTCGGGGCGTCGCGCCCGGGCGGCTCCTGCGGGTCCCGGCGCAACGCCTCCACGAGCTCGCCAACGTCTGGTTCCCCTTCGCCGCGCACCTCGTCGCCGGCCTCTACGGCACGGCCCGGTCGATCGAGGCGACGGCCCGGCAGCGCAGCGGCCTCGTGACGCTCGGGACCCTCGCCGCCGGTCTGGCCCATGAGATCAACAACCCCGCCGCGGCCGCGGCCCGGTCGTCCGCCGAGCTCGAGCACGCCTGCGACGGTCTGCTCGACGCCTTGCGCCAGATGGCGACGGCCGGTCTGACCGCGGCGCAGTTCGGGGAGCTCGACGCGTTGCGCCGCGAGCTCGAGCCGCCGACGACGCTGCCCGACCCGCTCGAGACGGCCGACCGTGAGGAGGCGCTGGGGGAGTGGCTGGACCGTGCCGGGGTCGAGCGGCCGTGGGAGCTCGCCGCGTCCCTCGTCTCCGCGGGCGCCGACGTCGGCTGGCTCGAGCGGGCCGCCGCCGCGTCCCCGGCCGACGGCCTCGGTGCCTGCCTCGGCTGGGTCGCGCGCACCATCGACGTCGCGTCGCTGCTCGGCGAGGTCCGTGAGTCGACCCGTCGCGTGTCCGAGCTGGTCGCCGGCATCAAGTCCTACTCGCAGATGGACCGCGCCTCGCACCAGCGCGTCGACGTCCGGGAGGGCCTCGAGAGCACGCTGCTCGTCATGGGCCCGCGGCTGCGTCCCGGCGTCACGGTCGTGCGCGACTGGGGCGCCGACGTGCCCCTCGTCGACGGGATGCCGGGCGAGCTCAACCAGGTCTGGACCAACCTCGTCGACAACGCGGTCGACGCCATGGACGGCCACGGCACCCTCCGCGTGACGACGCGCCTCGACGGTGACGCGGTCGTCGTCGAGGTCGCGGACACGGGCACGGGCATGAGCCCGGAGGTCCAGCAGCGCGCCTTCGAGGCGTTCTACACGACGAAGGACGTCGGCCGCGGGACCGGCCTCGGGCTCGACATCGCGCACCGGATCGTCGTCGACCGCCACGGCGGGTCGATCGAGATCGAGTCCCGGCCGGGCGACACCCGCCTGCGGGTGCGCCTGCCGGTCCGCGCCGCCCACCCACCTGCCCCCTGACCGCCCGCCGCGCCGGACGGCATACGCCATCGCGACGTCCTTGGAGGACGTATGCCGTCCGGCCGGCTCAGGCGGTCACCAGCCGCGGGCGCGCCACTCGGCCAGGTGGGGGCGCTCGGCGCCGAGGGTCGAGTCGTCGCCGTGGCCCGGGTAGAACCACGTGTCGTCGTCGTAGACGTCGAAGACGCGGGTCGTGACGTCCTCGATGAGCGAGTCGAAGCTCTGCCCGGGGTTCTTCGTGTTGCCGACGCCGCCGGGGAAGAGGCTGTCGCCCGTGAAGAGGTGGGTGTGCCCACCGGGCGCCGGGTCGGCGTAGGCGAGCGCGATCGAGCCCGGCGTGTGGCCCCGCAGGTGGACCACGTCGAGCGTGACGTCGCCGACGGACACCGTGTCGCCCTGGCCGACGCGCTCGTCGACGGGGACGGGCAGCGCGTCCGCGTCGTCGGCGCCGGCCACGGTGCGGGCGCCGGTCGCGGCGACGACCTCGGCGAGCGCGCCGACGTGGTCGTGGTGCTGGTGGGTCGTGACGACGGTGTCGAGGCCGCCGCCACCGGAGGACACGAGCTCGAGCAGGCGGTCCGGCTCGGCGGCCGCGTCGACGAGCAGCTGCGCGCCGGTGGCGCGACAGGTCAGCAGGTAGGCGTTGTTGCCGAAGCCGCCGACCTCGAGCTTGCGGATCGTGAGGTCGGCGAGCTCGCGGACGCCCGCCGGACCGGTCGCGGTGACGTGGCCGGTGTAGGTGTCGTCGGGTGTGTGCGTCATGGTCAGCCTCCGAAGGGCAGGGTCGGGACGGGGCCGTCGAAGGTCACGCCGTCGGTGCGCCCGCGGGCGAGCCACAGCAGCACGTCGGCGACGGACCCGGTCACCCGTGTCGCGCCGTCCCCGACGACGTGCTCGTCGCCCTCGGTCGTCACGATGTGCAGCGACGGCGGTGCGTCGTCGTGGGCGAGGCGGTTGGCCGCGTCGCGGAGGAAGAGGGACGCGACCTCGGTCGGAGCGCTGGCGAAGGTGTAGCCGGCGTCGAGGTCGACGTGGTGGTAGACGACCTCGCGCAGCCGCATGAACGGCACCATCCCGACCGGGATCGGGAAGCCGCCCGGGGTGCGCTCGACCCGGACGTCGGCGTGCTCGGGACGCAGCGCCTCGAGCCGCTCGGCGAGGCGGGCCGCGGTGTCGCGGATGTCGGTCGCGTGGTCGTGCGCCGAGCGTCGGGCGCCCTGCTCGATGTCGGCGTCACGTGACTCGGTGTCGTCGTACATCGTGTCGGCGGTGCCGGTCAGGGCGACGTCGCACACCCGCACGAGGGCGTCGGCGTTGCGGGCGAGGTGCGCGAGGACGTGGCCGCGCGACCAGCCCGCGCACAGCGAGGGGGCGAGCACGGCGTCGTTGCGGAAGGAGGCCGCCGTCGAGGCGACCCGGTCGGTCTCGGCCGCGACGAGCGCGGGTGTCACGTCGGCGTGCCTCATGCCGTGGCCCTCCCGGGTTGCTTCTCGGTCTCCGTGTCGGACGCCTCGCCCGACGCCTTCGCGAGGGCCAGTGCGGCGCCGACGAGCGTCAGGTGTGAGAACGCCTGCGGGAAGTTGCCCACCATGCGCCCCGCGACGGGGTCGTACTCCTCGGAGAGCAGTCCGACGTCGTTGGTGAGGCCGACGAGCCGGTCCATCAGCTCGGTGGCCTCCGTCCTCATACCCGCCTTGGCGTAGGCGGTCACGAGCCAGAAGGAGCAGGCCAGGAAGGGGTGCTCGTCGCCCGCGAGACCGTCGACGCCGGTGTCGGTGCGGTAGCGCATGACGAGGCCCTCGCGCAGCAGGTCGGACTCGACGGCGGCGATGGTGCCGAGCATCCGCGGGTCGTCGCCCGCCACGAAGCCGATCGACGAGAGCGTCAGCAGCGACGCGTCGACCTCGGTCGTGTCGTAGTGCTGGACGAAGGTGTTGCGCTCGGGGTCGTAGCCCTTGGCCATGACCTCGTCGCGCACCTGGTCGCGCAGCTCGCGCCACAGCTCGACGGGCCCCTCGACTCCGTGCTGCTCGACGGCGCGGATCGCGCGGTCGAACGCGGCCCACACCATGACCCGCGAGTGCGTGAAGTGCCGCAGCGGGCCACGGATCTCCCAGAGGCCGTTGTCGGCCTCCTCCCAGTGCTCGGCGAGGTGGTTGACGAGCGCCCGCTGGAGGTGCCAGGAGTCGTCCGTCTCGACGAGGCCCTTCGACCGGGCGTGGTCGAGCGAGATCATCACCTCGCCGAGGACGTCGGTCTGGCGCTGGTCGACGGCCGCGTTGCCGACGCGCACGGGGCGCGACGCGGCATACCCCGGCAGGTGGTCGAGGACGCGCTCGGGGAGGTCACGGCCCCCGTCGACGCGGTACATGATCTGCATGTCCTCGGGGTCACCGGCGACGGCGCGCAGGAGCCAGTCGCGCCACAGCGCGGTCTCCTCGACGTACCCGCAGCCGAGCAGCGCCTCGAGCGTCAGCGCGGCGTCGCGCAGCCAGCAGAAGCGGTAGTCCCAGTTGCGCTCGCCGCCGAACTCCTCGGGCAGCGACGTCGTGGCCGCGGCGACGATGCCGCCGGTCGCCTGGTGGGTCAGGCCGCGCAGCACGAGGAGCGAGCGCGTCACGGCCTCCTGATAGGGACCGACGTAGTCGCTGCGCGCGGCGTACTCCTCGCTGAGCGCGATCGTCTCGTCGATGCGGGCGCGCACCCGCAGCGGTGGCGGGATCTCCTCGTGGCTGCGGAACCACGTCGTCGAGAAGGTGAGGGTCTGGCCGGCGACGACGTCGAACTCGTCGACGTGGTGGCCGTCCTGGGCGTGGGGGAGGCGGGCGCCGCGCAGGACGAGCATGTCGGGACCGGCGATGGCGGTGATGATCTCGTCGGTGTGGTCCTCGCGGTCGTCCGTGTGGCGCATGACCCACGGGCGGGTGCGGCCGTAGTTGAAGCGCACCGTCCACTCGTGGACCATGCGCACCGTGCCCTCGAGCCCTTCGATCCGGCGCAGCAGGTCGGAGCGCCCGTCGCCGAGCGGCATGACGTCGGTGACGCGGACCCGGCCGGTGGCGGTCTCGTGGATCGTCTCGAGGACGAACGAGTTGCCGACGTAGCGGCGCGTCGTCACGACGTCCGGGTCGACCGGGGCGATGAGCCAGCGACCGTGCTCCGGCGTGCCGAGCAGCGCGGAGAAGCAGGCACGCGAGTCGAAACGGGGGAGGCACAGCCAGTCGACCGAGCCCCGGAGGCTCACGAGGGCGGCGGTGCCGAGGTCGCCGAGCACGGCGTAGTCCTCGATCGGCGTGGGCGCGGGCTCACTCATGAGTGCGAGTATGCCGTCCAGCCGGGTCGGGCGCTCCTGTCGCCCGGGCGCGTGGCGGGGTGGGTACGTCTCGTGTCATGTCCAGCCTTGAGCCGCCGATGGGGGCACTGTCGGTGACCCCACCTAGCATGTTGCGCGTGACTGCTACGCCCACCGGCAACGCCCATTCCCTCGTCGTCCGCGGCGCGCGCGAGCACAACCTGCGCGACGTGTCCGTCGACCTCCCACGCGACAGCCTCATCGTCTTCACCGGGCTCTCGGGGTCGGGCAAGTCGAGCCTCGCGTTCGACACGATCTTCGCGGAGGGGCAGCGTCGCTACGTCGAGTCGCTGTCGGCGTACGCCCGGCAGTTCCTCGGGCAGATGGACAAGCCCGACGTCGACTTCATCGAGGGCCTGTCGCCCGCGGTCTCCATCGACCAGAAGTCGACCAACCGCAACCCGCGCTCGACCGTGGGCACCATCACCGAGGTCTACGACTACCTCCGCCTGCTCTTCGCGCGCGCCGGCCGGCCGCACTGCCCGGTCTGCGGCGAGCCCGTCACCCGGCAGTCGCCGCAGCAGATCGTCGACCAGCTCCTGACGCTCGAGGACCGCACCCGCTTCCAGGTGCTGGCGCCCGTCGTCCAGGGCCGCAAGGGCGAGTTCGTCGACCTCTTCGCCGAGCTCCAGACCAAGGGCTTCTCGCGCGCCCGTGTCGACGGCGAGGTCGTGTCCCTGGCCGAGCCCCCGGCCCTCGAGAAGCAGAAGAAGCACACGATCGAGGTCGTCGTCGACCGCCTCGTGGCCAAGGGCGACGACGCCGGCTCCAAGCGGCGCCTCACCGACTCCGTCGAGACCGCTCTCGGCCTCGCCGGCGGCGTCGTCATCATCGACTTCGTCGACCGCGATGCCAAGGACAAGGAGCGCGAGCGCCGCTTCTCCGAGAAGATGGCCTGCCCCAACAACCACCCGCTCGGCATGGACGAGATCCAGCCGCGGTCCTTCTCGTTCAACTCGCCGTTCGGCGCGTGCACCGAGTGCACGGGCATCGGCACCGAGCTCGAGGTCGATCCCGAGCTCGTCGTGCCCGACGACGACCTGTCGCTCGCCGAGGGAGCCATCGCGCCCTGGGCGCAGGGGTCCGGCTCGGCCGAGTACTTCCAGCGCGTCATGGGCGCGCTCGCCGAGGACATGAAGTTCTCGATGGACGCCCCGTTCCGGGCGCTGCCGGCCCGCGCCAAGGAGGCGCTGCTGCACGGCCAGAACTACAAGGTCCACGTCAAGTACAAGAACCGCTACGGTCGCGACCGCTCCTACACGACCGGCTTCGAGGGCGTCGTCCCGTTCATCAAGCGCCGCCACTCCGAGACCGACTCCGAGTGGAGCCGCGACCGCTACGAGGGCTTCATGCGCGAGGTCCCGTGCCCGGTCTGCAAGGGCGCCCGCCTCAAGCCCGAGTCGCTCGCGGTGCTCGTCGGCGGCAAGAACATCTCCGAGGTCTGCGGGCTCGCGATCAACGAGGCCGCCGGCTTCCTCGACACCGTCGACTTCACGGCGCGCGAGAAGCAGATCGCCGAGCGCGTCATCAAGGAGATCGACGCGCGGCTCGGCTTCCTGCTCGACGTCGGGCTCGACTACCTCTCGCTCGACCGGCCCGCCGGCACCCTCTCCGGTGGCGAGGCCCAGCGCATCCGACTCGCGACCCAGATCGGCTCCGGCCTCGTCGGCGTGCTCTACGTCCTCGACGAGCCCTCGATCGGCCTGCACCAGCGCGACAACCACCGCCTCATCGAGACGCTGACCCGTCTGCGCGACCTCGGCAACACCCTCATCGTCGTCGAGCACGACGAGGACACCATCGCGACGGCCGACTGGGTCGTCGACATCGGCCCCGGCGCGGGTGAGCACGGCGGGCACGTCGTGCACTCCGGCACCGTCAAGGGTCTGCTCGAGCACCCCGACTCGCTGACCGGCATGTACCTCTCCGGCCGCCGCGAGATCCCGTCGCCCGACGTGCGCCGCGGCCACGACGGTCGGCAGATCACGGTCAACGGCGCCCGCGAGAACAACCTCCAGAACGTGTCGGTCGACTTCCCGCTCGGCAACCTCGTGGCCGTCACCGGCGTGTCGGGCTCGGGCAAGTCGACCCTCGTCAACGACATCCTCTACAACGTGCTCGCCAACAAGCTCAACGGTGCGCGCCACGTGCCCGGCCGGCACAAGTCCGTCACGGGCCTCGACCACCTCGACAAGGTCGTCCACGTCGACCAGAGCCCGATCGGACGCACGCCCCGATCGAACCCTGCGACCTACACCGGCGTCTTCGACAACATGCGCAAGCTCTTTGCCGAGACGACGGAGGCCAAGGTGCGCGGCTACCAGCCGGGCCGGTTCTCCTTCAACGTCAAGGGCGGACGCTGTGACGCGTGCTCCGGCGACGGCACGATCAAGATCGAGATGAACTTCCTGCCCGACGTCTACGTCCCGTGCGAGGTGTGCCACGGGGCCCGGTACAACCGGGAGACGCTGGAGGTGCACTTCAAGGGCAAGACGATCGCGGACGTGCTCGACATGCCGATCGAGGAGGCCGCCACGTTCTTCGAGGCGGTTCCCGCGATCGCGCGTCACCTCAAGACCCTCAACGACGTCGGCCTGGGCTACGTGCGCCTCGGCCAGCCGGCGCCGACCCTCTCCGGTGGTGAGGCCCAGCGCGTCAAGCTCGCCAGCGAGCTGCAGAAGCGATCCACCGGACGCACCATCTACGTCCTCGACGAGCCGACCACCGGCCTGCACTTCGAGGACATCCGCAAGCTCCTCGACGTGCTCCAGGGCCTCGTCGACAAGGGCAACACCGTCATCGTCATCGAGCACAACCTCGACGTCATCAAGAACGCCGACTGGATCATCGACATGGGCCCCGAGGGCGGCTCCGGCGGTGGCACGGTCATCGCCGAGGGCACGCCCGAGGACGTCGCCGAGGTGGCCGCCAGCCACACCGGCCGGTTCCTCAAGCCGATCCTCGAGCGCACGGCCCGCACGACGACCCGTGGCCCGGCCCGCACCCGCGCGAAGAAGGCCACGGCCTCCTCGGGCCCTGCGGACTCGGCCGGTTCACAGCGGGCTGACGGCGCGGGCACATCCGCGTCCCGCACCGTGAAGACGGTGAAGACCTCGAAGACGGCGTCGAAGACGGCGACGAAGACGGCGAAGGCACCCACGGCACCGAAGGCGAGCGGTCGCGCACGAGGAGGTGCCACCACCGCCGCTGCGAAGAAGACCACGTCGAGCACCACCGTGAGCAAGACGAGGTCGACCCCGACCCGGAAGAGGAACGCATGACCGAGCGCACGCACTCCAGCACCACCGAGCCGACCAGCAGCACGAGCACCTCCGACAGCCGATCCACCAGCCCATCCACCACCAGCCCATCCACCACCAGCACGGCCGAGCCGAGCCTCGGCGACCGCATCTCGGTCCTCACCGACCGGCGCGGCGTCCTCCGCGTCGCCGGCGTCGTCGTCGGGGCCGGGGCGCTGGCGGCCTGCAGCAGCCCGCCCGTCCCCACGGCTCCGGCCGACTCGTCGCCGAGCAGTGCAGCGGCGCCGGCCTCCGGCGCCACCTCCGACGCGACGTCGGCCGCGGCGGGTGGCACCCCGACGTCCGAGATCCCCGTCGGCGGCGGCACGATCTTCGCCGACACCAAGACCGTCGTCACCCAGCCGGCGGCCGGCACGTTCAAGGCGTTCGACGCGGTGTGCCCGCACCAGGGCTGCACCGTCGGCTCCGTCGAGGGCGGCCAGATCATCTGCCCCTGCCACCAGAGCCACTTCGACGCGTCGACCGGCGACCGTGTGTCCGGTCCGGCACCGACCGGCCTCACGGCCAAGACCATCACGGTCACCGGAGACACCTTCACCGTCAGCTGAGAGCCACCTGCAGTCGTATGCCGTCCGGTCGGCGCCTCCTCGGCGCCGGCCGGGCGTCGTGCGTCCCCCGCCGGACGCCCACCCGGCGGCCCTGCGCCCGCGGCCACACGGCATACGCGAGGACGCCCTGCGGCGACGTCGGTGGCCCGACATAGGGTGGGAACGTGGCGGACCCGACGACCTACCGACCGAAGCCGGGGGAGATCCCGACCGACCCGGGCGTCTACCGTTTCCGCGACGCGCACGGCCGGGTCATCTACGTCGGCAAGGCCAAGTCGCTGCGCCCGCGGCTGTCGTCGTACTTCCAGGACATCACGGCGCTGCACCCGCGCACCGCGACGATGGTCACGACGGCGAGCTCGGTCGAGTGGACCGTCGTGCGCACCGAGGTCGAGGCGCTGCAGCTCGAGTACTCCTGGATCAAGGAGTTCGACCCGCGCTTCAACGTCAAGTACCGCGACGACAAGTCCTACCCCTTCCTCGCCGTCACGATGGGCGAGGAGTTCCCGCGCGCCCAGGTCATGCGCGGCGCCAAGCGCAAGGGCACCCGCTACTTCGGGCCCTACGGCCACGCGTGGGCCATCCGCGAGACCCTCGACCTGCTGCTCCGCGTCTTCCCGATCCGCACCTGCTCATCCGGTGTCTTCAAGCGCGCCACGGCGAGCGGCCGCCCGTGCCTGCTCGGCTACATCGACAAGTGCTCCGCCCCGTGCGTCGGCCGGGTCACCCCCGAGGAGCACCGGGCCATCGCCGAGGACTTCTGCGACTTCATGGCCGGCAACACGACACGCTTCGCCAAGCGCCTCGAGACGCGGATGAAGGAGGCGGCCGCCGAGCTCGACTTCGAGCAGGCCGCCCGTCTGC
Source organism: Terrabacter sp. LjRoot27 (assembly GCF_964254175.1). Lineage (NCBI taxonomy): Bacteria > Bacillati > Actinomycetota > Actinomycetes > Micrococcales > Intrasporangiaceae > Terrabacter > Terrabacter sp. LjRoot27. Next base: position 2,532,114 of record NZ_CAXUSS020000001.1, on the reverse strand, counting down.
GCGACGACATCGGGGCCCTGACCAAGGCGCTCGAGAAGCAGGCCGTCGTCCTCGGTGACGCCACCGACGCCGACGTCTTCGCCCTCGCCGACGACGACCTCGAGGCCGCCGTGCAGGTCTTCCACGTCCGCGGCGGGCGCATCCGCGGCCAGCGCGGCTGGGTCGTGGAGAAGGAGAGCGAGGACCTCCCGACCCTCGTCGAGCACCTGCTCCTGCAGGTCTACGGCGACGCCGAGCGCGACGCGATCCCGCGCGAGGTGCTCGTCCCGACCGACCCCGCCGACGTCGAGGCCGTCACCGAGTGGCTCTCGTCGGTGCGCGGCTCGGCCGTCAGCGTCCGCGTCCCGCAGCGGGGCGACAAGCGCACGCTGATGGAGACCGTCCGGCGCAACGCCGAGCAGTCCCTGGCCCGGCACAAGGTGGCCCGCGCCGGGGACCTCACGCTGCGCAGCAAGGCCCTGCAGGAGCTGCAGGACTACCTCGGCCTCGACGACGCGCCACTGCGCATCGAGTGCTACGACGTCAGCCACGTCCAGGGCACCAACGTCGTCGCGTCGATGGTCGTCTTCGAGGACGGCCTCGCGCGCAAGAGCGAGTACCGCCGCTTCATCGTCCGTGGCGCGGCCACCGAGGACGGCGGCGAGCCCGCCACCGTCGACGACACCGCCGCGATGCGCGAGGTGCTGACCCGCCGGTTCCGGCGCTACCTCGAGGACGCCGAGGGTGCGGGCGACCTCGACCTGTCCACCGGGGTCGTCGGCGGATCGGCCGACAGCCCCAACAGCCCGGACCGGTCCACCGGCGCCGAGTCGTCCGGTGACGACGACGAGCCGTCCGTCTCCGGCCCGATCGACCCCGAGACCGGACGCCCGCGGCGGTTCGCCTACCCGCCCAGCCTCGTCGTCGTCGACGGCGGCCTGCCGCAGGTCAACGCCGCCCAGGCCGTGCTCGACGAGCTCGGCATCGAGGAGGTCGCGCTCGTCGGGCTCGCCAAGCGCCTCGAGGAGGTGTGGGTCCCTCGGGACGACCACCCGGTCATCCTGCCCCGCACGAGCGAGGGGCTCTACCTGCTCCAGCGGCTGCGCGACGAGGCGCACCGCTTCGCGATCACGTTCCACCGCCAGCGACGGTCCAAGGCGATGACGACGTCCCAGCTGGACGGCATACCCGGGCTCGGCGCGAGCCGTCAGAAGGCGCTGCTGCGCCACTTCGGTTCGGTCAAACGCCTTCGCGCGGCGGACACAACGGACATCATGGCCGTACCCGGCTTCGGCCGGTCGCTTGCCTCGGCCGTCGTCAACCACTTGGCTGAGGGAGCACCCCAGGAGCCAGCCGTGAACCTCACGACGGGAGAAGTGCTCGAATGACCGCCGACACCAGGCGCACACCGCAGACGCCCTTGGCCGATGCTCCGATCGTCATCGTCACCGGGATGAGCGGGGCCGGACGCAGCACGACCGCCAACGTCCTCGAGGACCTCGGCTGGCTCGTCGTCGACAACCTGCCGCCCCAGCTGCTCACCCACCTCGCGGAGCTGCGCGACGAGGCCCGCGCCCAGCACCCGGAGGCCCACCTCCAGCAGGTCGCGGTCGTCGTCGACGTGCGCTCACGCGGCTGGTTCGCCCAGCTCGAGGGCGCCATCGGCGCGGCCCGCGAGCGCGGCGAGCGTCCCAGCCTCGTCTTCCTCGACGCCACCGACGAGGCGCTCGTGCGCCGCTTCGAGAGCGTGCGCCGGCCGCACCCGCTCCAGGGCGACGGCCGCCTCCTCGACGGCATCCAGCGCGAGCGCGAGCTGCTCCTCGACCTGCGCTCGTCGGCCGACGTCGTCATCGACAGCTCGGGCCTCAACGTCCACCAGCTGAGCGCCAAGCTCTCCTCGCTCTTCGCGGGCGACCGACGTGTGCAGCTGCGCATCGCCGTCATGTCGTTCGGCTTCAAGTACGGCCTGCCGCTCGACGCCGACGTCGTCTTCGACATGCGCTTCCTGCCCAACCCGTACTGGGTGCCCGAGCTGCGGTCGCTGACCGGGCGCGACACTCCCGTCAGCGAGTTCGTCATGAGGCAGGAGGGCGCCGACGAGTTCCTCGACCGCTCCGGCGACCTGCTCGACACGATGATCGACGGCTACGTCCGAGAGGGGCGCCGCTACGTCACGGTGGCCGTCGGCTGCACCGGCGGCAAGCACCGCTCCGTCGCCATCGCCGAGGCGCTGAGCCAGCGGCTCGGCGGCCGCGACCGCGTCGACACGTTCGTCGTCCACCGCGACCTGGGTCGGGAGTGACCGGGACGACCGCGGTGACGACCCAGAGACTGCCCCTCGGCTCGTCGCACCACCGGCGCATCGTCGCGCTCGGCGGTGGCCACGGCCTGGCAGCGGCGCTGACCGCGCTGCGGCTGCTCACCGACAACGTCACCGCCGTCGTCACGGTCGCCGACGACGGTGGGTCGAGCGGGAGGCTGCGCGAGGAGTTCGACGTGCTGCCTCCCGGCGACCTGCGGATGGCGCTGTCGGCGCTCTGCGACGACAGCGACTGGGGCCACACCTGGCGTGACGTGCTCCAGCACCGCTTCGCCGGCACCGGCGACCTCCGGGGCCACGCCCTCGGCAACCTCATGATCGTCTCGATCTGGGAGCTGCTCGGCGACACGGTGCAGGGCCTCGACCTCGTGGGGCGCCTGCTCGGCGCGCGGGGCCGGGTGCTCCCGATGGCGGCCGAGCCGCTCGAGATCGTGGCCGAGATCCGCGGCCACGACCCCGCCCACCCCGACGCCACCGTCGACGTGCGCGGGCAGCACCGCGTCGCGTCGTCGCCGGGCATCGTGTCGTCCATCGGCATCGTGCCGACCTGCCCGGAGCCCTGCCACGAGGCGCTCTCAGCAGTCCGCGACGCCGACTGGGTGACGCTCGGCCCCGGGTCGTGGTTCACGTCCGTCATGCCGCACCTGCTCGTGCCCGACCTCGTCGACGCCCTGGTCTCGACGCCGGCCAAACGACTGCTCAACCTCAACCTCGAGGTGCACAAGGGGGAGACCCGCGACTTCCGCGCCGAGGACCACCTCGCCTCCTTCGCCGCCAACGCCCCCGACCTCCGGCTCGACGTCGTCCTCGCCGACCCGAGCGTCGTGCCCGACGACGCGTCCCTGCGCGCGGCCGCGGCCGAGCTCGGGGCCGAGCTCGTCGTCGCGCCCGTGGCGGCCCGGGGAGAGCCCGGGGTGCACGACCCGCTGCGGCTCGCGGCGGCGCTGCGTGACGTCATCTCCTGAGCGCGCGGCGACGCCGCTCACCGAGAGGGCCGGGGCTCCCGCACGAGGGTGCTTGATCAGGGTGGCAGGATGTCGCCCATGGCCATGACAGCGAAGGTGAAGGACGAGCTCTCACGCCTCGAGGTGACCAAACCCTGCTGTCGCAAGGCCGAGGTCTCGACGATGCTCCGCTTCGCCGGCGGCCTGCACATCATCGGGGGACAGATCGTCGTCGAGGCAGAGCTCGACACCGCGAACGCCGCACGCCGCCTGCGCCGCAACATCGCCGAGGTCTACGGCCACAAGAGTGACGTGCTCGTCCTCGCGGCCGGCGGCCTGCGTCGTGGCTCGCGCTACGTCGTCCGGGTCGTCGAGGAGGGCGCGACGCTCGCTCGGCAGACGGGGCTCATCGACACCCGTGGCCGTCCCGTCCGCGGACTGCCGCCCAAGGTCGTCAGCGCCGCGACGTGCGACTCCGAGGCGGCCTGGCGGGGTGCGTTCCTCGCCCACGGCTCGCTGACCGAGCCCGGCCGCTCGTCCGCGCTCGAGGTGACCTGCCCCGGGCCCGAGGCCGCACTGGCCCTCGTCGGCGCTGCCCGTCGGCTCGGCATCCAGGCCAAGGCCCGCGAGGTCCGCGGCGTCGACCGCGTCGTCATCCGCGACGGCGACGCCATCGGCGCGATGCTGACCCGTCTCGGCGCCCATGACGCCGTCATGGCGTGGGAGGAGCGGCGGATGCGTCGCGAGGTGCGGGCCACCGCCAACCGACTGGCCAACTTCGACGACGCCAACCTGCGCCGCTCGGCGCGCGCCGCCGTCGCGGCCGGAGCCCGGGTCGAGCGCGCGATGGAGCTGCTCGGCGAGGACGTCCCCGACCACCTGCGCGAGGCCGGGGTGCTGCGCCTCGAGCACAAGCAGGCGAGCCTCGAGGAGCTCGGCCAGCTGGCCAAGCCGCCGATGACGAAGGACGCCGTGGCCGGGCGCATCCGCCGCCTGCTCGCCATGGCCGACAAGCGGGCCGAGGAGCTCGGCGTCGCAGGCACCGACGCCAACCTCACGCCCGACATGCTCGAGAGCTGAGCGCGCCCGTCCACGTGGGTGGTCGGGGCCTGCCCGCCGGGGTGGCGCGTGCTGAGCGCGTGCTCACCAAGCGCTGAGACTGCCGCTTCGGCGTCGGAGGCGACGCACTAGGGTGTGGTGTGATCGAGGTCGCAACGGGGCGGTCCGAGGTCCGGCATTTTCGTCCGACACACAGTCTCACCGAAGAGGTGCACAGCAGTGACCGTTCGCGTTGGTATCAACGGCTTTGGCCGCATCGGCCGCAACTTCTTCCGCGCCATCGTGGCGTCCGGAGCCGACATCGAGGTCGTGGCAACCAACGACCTCATGGACAACAAGACCCTCGCCCACCTGCTCAAGTACGACTCGATCCTGGGCCGTTTCCCCGGTGAGGTCAGCTACGACGACACGTCGATCATCGTCGACGGCAAGGCCATCCGTGTCTTCGAGGAGCGCGACCCCGCCAACATCGACTGGGCCGGCGTCGGCGCCGACATCATCGTCGAGTCCACCGGCTTCTTCACCGACGCCCAGAAGGCCAAGGCCCACATCGACGGTGGGGCCAAGAAGGTCATCATCTCGGCACCGGCCAAGAACGAGGACATCACGATCGTGATGGGCGTCAACCACGAGCTGTACGACCCGGCCGCCCACACGGTGATCTCCAACGCGTCCTGCACGACGAACTGCCTCGCGCCGATGGCCAAGGCCCTCAACGACGAGTTCGGCATCGTCAAGGGGCTCATGACGACCATCCACGCCTACACGCAGGACCAGAACCTCCAGGACGCGCCGCACAAGGACCTCCGCCGGGCCCGCGCCGCCGCCCTCAACATCGTCCCGACCACGACCGGCGCCGCCAAGGCCGTCGCGCTCGTGCTGCCCGAGCTCAAGGGCAAGCTCGACGGCTACGCGCTCCGCGTCCCGGTCCCGACCGGTTCGGCCACCGACCTGACGTTCGAGGCCGGTCGCGAGACGACCGTCGAAGAGGTCAACGCCGCCGTCAAGGCCGCCGCCGAGGGCCCGATGAAGGGCTTCCTCGTCTACACCGAGGACGAGATCGTCTCCAAGGACATCGAGACCGACCCCGCCTCGTGCATCTTCGACGCCGGCCTCACCAAGGTCATCGGCAACCAGGTCAAGGTCGTCGGCTGGTACGACAACGAGTGGGGCTACTCCAACCGCCTCGTCGACCTCGTCGCGCTCGTCGGCAAGTCCCTCTGAGCCACACGGCCACCGCCCTCGGTGCTCTCATGAGCACCCCGGGCGGTGGCCGCACCCTTGTCATCCGTGCCCGCCCCATTCCCAACTGACGAAGAGGCATCCCGCGTGAAGACCACCAGCGACCTCGGGGATCTGCGCGGCAAGCGCGTCCTCGTCCGGTCCGACCTCAACGTGCCGCTCGACGGCTCGACGATCACCGACGACGGCCGCATCCGCGCCTCGGCCCCGACGATCAAGGGCCTGGCCGACGCCGGCGCCCGCGTCATCGTCTGCGCCCACCTCGGACGCCCCAAGGGCGCCCCCGAGGCCAGGTACTCCCTCGCTCCCGTCGCGAAGCGCCTGAGCGAGGTGCTCGGCCGCGACGTCGTCTTCGCCCACGACACCGTCGGTGACGACGCCAAGGCCAAGGCGGCCGCGCTCGAGGACGGGCAGGTCCTGCTCCTCGAGAACCTCCGCTTCAACGCCGGTGAGACGGCCAAGAGCGACGACGAGCGTGCCGAGTTCGCGCGCGAGCTCGCCGCTCTCGCAGACGTCTTCGTCTCCGACGGCTTCGGGGTCGTGCACCGCAAGCAGGCATCCGTCTACGACGTCGCGCGCCTGCTGCCGCACGCCACGGGCGACCTCGTCTCGACCGAGGTCGACGTGCTGCGTCGCCTGACCCGCGACCCCGAGCGGCCGTATGCCGTCGTCCTCGGCGGCGCGAAGGTCTCCGACAAGCTCGGCGTCATCGGCAACCTCCTCGGCACGGCGGACCGTCTCCTCATCGGCGGCGGCATGGTCTTCACCTTCCTCGCCGCCCAGGGCCACGAGGTCGGCAAGAGCCTGCTCGAGGCTGACCAGATCGACACGGTCAAGGGCTACCTCGACCGAGCCGAGAAGGAGGGCGTCGAGATCGTCCTGCCCGTCGACGTCGTCGCGGCCGACGCGTTCAGCGCCGACGCCGCCCACGAGGTCGTCGCGGCCGACGCCATCCCGGCCGACCGGATGGGTCTCGACATCGGCCCCGCGTCGAGCGCGCTCTTCGCCGAGAAGCTCGCCGACTGCCGCACGGTCTTCTGGAACGGCCCGATGGGTGCCTTCGAGATGGAGCCCTACGCCGCCGGCACCAAAGCCCTGGCCCAGGCGCTCGTCGACATCACCGCCCAGGGGGCGCTCACCGTCGTCGGGGGCGGCGACTCCGCGGCCGCGGTGCGCCAGCTCGGCTTCGCCGACTCCGACTTCGGCCACATCTCCACCGGTGGCGGTGCCAGCCTCGAGTACCTCGAGGGCAAGGAGCTGCCCGGACTCACCGTGCTCGAGGAGGGCGACGCCTGATGGCCAAGGACACCAAGCCGGTCGGGCGCGTGCCGCTCATGGCCGGCAACTGGAAGATGAACCTCGACCACCTCCAGGCGACGCACCTCGTGCAGAAGCTCGACTGGACACTGCGCGACGCGAAGCACGACCACGCGGCCGTCGAGGTCGCGGTGCTGCCGCCCTTCACCGACCTGCGCTCCGTGCAGACGCTCGTCGAGGGCGACAAGCTCGACCTCAGGTACGGCGCGCAGGACCTGTCGCCGCACACCTCGGGTGCCTACACCGGTGACATCTCCGGCGCCTTCCTCGCCAAGCTCGGCTGCACGTACGTCGTCGTCGGGCACAGCGAGCGGCGTGAGGGCCACGGCGAGACCGACGCCGTCGTGAACGCCAAGGTCAAGGCGGCCTACACCCACGGCCTGACGCCGATCCTGTGCTGCGGCGAGGCGCTCGACGTGCGCAAGGAGGGCCGCCAGGTCGAGCACGTCGTCGCCCAGCTGCGCGAGAACCTCGACGGGGTGACCAAGGAGCAGGCTGCCTCGGTCGTCATCGCCTACGAGCCGATCTGGGCCATCGGCACCGGCGAGGTGGCGACCCCCGACGACGCGCAGGAGGTCTGCGCGGCCATCCGCACGCTGCTCGCCGAGCTCTACAGCGGCGACGTCGCCGACGGCGTACGCGTCCTCTACGGCGGCAGCGTCAAGTCGGGCAACGTCGCAGCGATCATGGCCCAGGAGGACGTCGACGGCGCCCTCGTGGGCGGCGCGTCGATCGACCCGACGGAGTTCGCGTCGATCTGTCGCTACCGCGACCACGTCGGCACGTCCTGACCCGTTCCCGTCGGCCGGGCGCACTTCGACGGACTCCCACGGACTCCGACGGGGCCGTTCGGCCGATGGGCACTCGGGCAGGTATCCTTGCCCGAGCCCCGGAACACGCGGGGGAGTGGCCGTCCGGCCCGACGACCCCGAGATCCCGACGATTTGGAGTGACCACGTGGATGCGGTTCGCATCGTGCTTCAGGTCCTGCTGGTGCTGTCCAGCATGGTCCTGACCCTCTTCATCCTGCTGCACAAGGGCAAGGGTGGCGGGCTGTCCGACATGTTCGGCGGGGGCATGTCCACGTCGCTCGGTGGCTCTTCGGTCGCCGAGCGCAACCTCGACCGCTTCACGGTGGCCGTGGCGCTCGTGTGGGCGACGGCGATCATCGGTCTGGGCCTGCTGGCCCGTTTCGCGAGCTGAGAGAAGGAACAGATGGCCAGCGGTAACGCCATTCGTGGAAGCCGGGTCGGCGCCGGCCCGATGGGCGAGGCCGAGCGCGGCGACGCCGCCCCTCGCGTCCACATCTCCTACTGGTGCTCCAACGGGCACGAGACGCGTCCGAGCTTCGCCGAGGAGCCCGGCATGGTGCTGCCCGAGACGTGGGACTGCCCGCGCTGCGGCTTCCCGGCCGGCCAGGACAAGGAGAACCCTCCGGCTCCGCCGAAGGTCGAGCCCTACAAGACGCACCTCGCCTACGTGAAGGAGCGTCGCAGCGACGCCGACGGCGCCGCCATCCTCGACGAGGCCCTCAGCACGCTGCGCGAGCGCGGCCTCATCCAGTGACCTCACGGGTCGCCCTGCGGGTGACCTGACGACGAAGGGCCCGGGAGATCCTCCCGGGCCCTTCGTCGTGTGTGCCGTCTGCCGGCGCGTGCGGTCAGCGGGTGTATGCCGTCCGGTGGGCGGCGCTGCCGGCCGCGTCGGTCAGCCGAGGGCCGAGGCCGCGTCGGCGTCGACGAGCCACAGCGTCGCCTCGGTGCCCGCGGGTCCGGACGCCGGGACGTCCCATCGGTCCGCAGCGGGGTCGAGCGCGGCCTTGACCGCGTCGGCCTTGTCGCCCCCGGAGACGAGGAACCACACCTCGTGGGAGCGTTCGAAGCACTCGAAGGTGAGGCTGACGCGGTCCGGTGGGGGCTTCGGCGAGTCGTGCACGGCGACCGCGATGGCGTCGGTGACCCTCTGAGCGGGGTGGTGCGGGAAGAGCGAGGCGACGTGACCGTCCGGGCCGACGCCGAAGAGCACGACGTCCCACGCCTTCTGGCCGTGCTCGCGGATGGTGCGGGCGTACGCCTCGGCGCTGGCCTCGGCGCTCTCCGACGCGTCGGGGCCGGCCACCCGGTGCACCTTGGCCGGGTCGAGCCCCAGCGCGCTGAGCCCGGCCTCGTCGTTCTGGGTGTCGTTGCGGTCGGGGTCACCCGCCGGCAGGTAGCGCTCGTCGCCCCACCAGACCCGCACCCGTGACCAGTCGACGGCCGAGCGACCCGGCGTCGTCAGGACGGAGGCGATGATCGCCGAGCCCATGGACCCCCCGGTGAGCGCCACCTGGGCCTCGGGGTTGCGGGTCTGGGCATCGAGGAGCGCGGTGACGAACCGGGCGGCTGCGGCGTCGGCCAGGGACTGCTTGTCCGGATGGACGACGAGGCGGGGCTCGGCGGTCACGAGGTCGCCGTCCTGCTCGCCGACTTCGCCGTGCTCTTCGTCGTGCTCTTCGCCGTGCTCTTCGCCGTGCTCTTGGCGGCGGTCTTCGTCGCCGCCTTGCGGGCCGTGGCCTTGCGGGTGCCGGCCGTGGTGCGCGACGCGGTCTTCTTCGTCGTGCTCTTGGCGGCGCCACCCGTCTTCGCGGCAGTCTTCTTCGCCGCGGTCCGCGTGGTCGTCGTCGATGCCGCCTTGGTCGTCGCCCGCTTGGTGGTCGCCCGCTTGGCCGGCGCCCGCTTCGTCGCTGCCGTGCCCGTGGACGCCGTCTCGGTCCCCGTCGACGTCTTGCGGTTCTTGGCGGCCTGCTTCTCGCGGGGCGTCCGCTTGCCGGCGAGCTTGCGCGCGGTGGCCGCGTGCACGTCGGCGGTCTCGGCGTGCTCGGGCGCCGGGGGAGCCGTGATCATCGCGCTCGCCTCCTGCGCCGACTCGTCACGGCCCAGGCGAGCCGCGAGGCGGCGGGACTCCGCAGGGTCCGGAGCCTTGCCGACCTTGGCCGCGGCGGCTGCGGTGAGACGCACCGGCTGGAGCGCCGGGATGCCGTGCAGGAGCGAGTCCTCGTAGGCGTCGTCGGGGTCGAGGCGTCGCAGCTCGTCGGCCAGGCACTCGGGCAGCTCGCGTCGGGGCAGGCTGATCCGCCGGTCTGGCTGACCTGTCTGCGAGAGGGTGGCGACGTCGTCGCCGGGTCGCACGAGGTCGATCGGACCGCTCTTGCGCTCCAGCCGCACCGAGCTGATCCCCGAGCCACGTGGCGTCGACACCCGGTGCACGGGCACCTTGAGCCGGCGTGAGAGCCAGCCCGCGAGGAGGTCCGACGACGGGGAGTCGGGCGCACCGCTGACGACGGCGCCGGTGATCGGTTCGTAGGGCGGCTGGTCGAGGGCGGCTGCGAGCAGGCCGCGCCAGCGGGTCAGGCGGGTCCACGCGAGATCGGTGTCGCCCGGCGCGTAGTTGGCCGCGCGCTTCTTGAGCATGAGCCGCGGGTTGTGGTGCTCGGCGGCGTCGGTGATCCGGCGTTGGGCCATCGCACCGATGGGATCCTTGGCGACGTCGGCGGGAGCCTGGCCGGGCCACCACGCCACGATGGGGGAGTCCGGCAGCAGCAGCGGCACGACGACGCTGGGCCCGTGGTTCGCGAGTGCGCCGTACAGCCGCAGCACGACGATCTCGCTCGCACCCGCGTCACCGCCGAGGCGGATCTGCGCGTCGAGGCGGTTCTTGCCTCGTCGGTCGCCGGGGATCACGACGACGATGCGGCAGGGGTGCTGGCGGCTCGCCTGGTTGGCCACCTCGATGGCGTGCCCGGCGTCGGTGTCCTCGACGACGACGACGAGCGTCAACACCCGCCCCAGCGCCAGGGCGCCGACCTCGTTGCGCAGGCGCACGAGGGTCTTGCTGATCCCTGTCGTCGTGGTGTCGGTCAGGTCGCGGATCACGGCATCCTCCACGTTCGTCCGTCGCGTTCGAGCATGTGGTCCGCCGAGGGCGGACCCCAGGTGCCTGCGGGGTACTGCTCCGGCTTGCCGGCCTTGGCCCAGTGCTTCATGAGCGGGTCGAGGATCCGCCAGGACGACTCGACCTCCTCGTGCCGCGGGAAGAGCGGCGGGTCGCCGAGGAGCACGTCGAGGATGAGGCGTTCGTACGCCTCGGGCGAGGCCTCGGTGAACGACGAGCCGTAGCCGAAGTCCATGGTGACGTCGCGGACCTCCATCTGGGCACCCGGCACCTTGGAGCCGAAGCGGATGGTGACACCCTCGTCGGGCTGCACCCGGATGACGATGGCGTTCTGGCCGAGCTCCTCCGTGGCGGTGTGCTCGAAGGGCAGGTGTGGTGCCCGCTTGAAGACGACCGCGATCTCGGTGACGCGCTTGCCGAGACGCTTGCCCGTGCGCAGGTAGAACGGGACACCTGCCCAGCGCCGGGTGTCGACCTCGAGCGTCACCGCAGCAAAGGTCTCGGTGACCGACTTCGGGTCGACGCCGTCCTCGTCGAGGTAGCCGACGACCTCTTCGGCACCCTGCCAACCGGTCGCGTACTGCCCGCGCGCGGCGCCCTTGTCGAGGTCCGCAGGGAGGCGGACCGCCGAGAGCACCTTCTCCTTCTCGGCGCGAAGGTCCTTGGCGTCGAAGGAGACCGGCTCCTCCATGGCCGTGAGGGCCAGGAGCTGGAGCAGGTGGTTCTGGATGACGTCGCGCGCCGCACCGATGCCGTCGTAGTAGCCCGCGCGACCCGCGATGCCGATGTCCTCGGCCATGGTGATCTGCACGTGGTCGACGTAGTTCGCGTTCCAGACCGGCTCGAAGAGCTGGTTGGCGAAGCGCAGGGCGAGGAGGTTCTGGACCGTCTCCTTGCCGAGGTAGTGGTCGATGCGGAACACCGAGTCGGGCGGGAAGACGCCCTCGACGATCTCGTTGAGCTGCTGTGCGCTCTTGAGGTCGTGGCCGAACGGCTTCTCGATGATGACGCGTCGCCAGCTGTCGCCCTCGGCGGTGGTCAGGCCGCAGCGCTCGAGCTGCTCGCAGACCGTCGCGAAGAAACCCGGCGGGATCGAGAGGTAGAAGGCGTGGTTGCCGCCGGTGCCGCGGTCCCGGTCCAGCTCCTCGACCGTCTTGGCGAGCAGGTCGAACGCCGCCGGGTCATCGAACGTGCCGGGCACGAAACGGAATCCCTCGGACAGGTTGCGCCAGACGTCCTCGCTGAACGGGGTGCGAGCGTGCTGCTTGACGGCGTCGTGGACGACCTGGCCGAAGTCCTGGGTCGCCCAGTCGCGCCGCGCGAAGCCGACGAGCGAGAAGCCCGGCGGCAGCAGTCCGCGGTTGGCGAGGTCGTAGATCGCCGGCATGAGCTTCTTGCGGGCGAGGTCGCCGGTCACCCCGAACAGCACGAGACCGCAGGGTCCGGCGATCCGGGGGATGCGCTTGTCCTCGGCGGTGCGCAGCGGGTTGTTCCCGTGCGAGATGCGCGCCGGGCTCATGCGCGGCCCTCGGTCAGCAGCGCCTCGCGCAGCTGCGCGAGCCCTGCGTCGTGGTCGGTCAGGTGCAGCTGGAGGACCGGGCGACCGTGGTCGGCGAGGACCGCGGCGTCGCCGCCGGCCTGCGAGGCGATGAAGTCACCGAAGGTGAACTCGCGTCCGGGGATCGCGAGGTCCGCCTTGGGCGCCGTGGTCACCTGGAGGTAGACGCCGACGGCCGGGCCGCCCTTGTGGAACTGGCCGGTCGAGTGCAGGAAGCGCGGGCCCCAGCCGAACGTCGTCGGACGCTCGGTGCGGCGGGCCAGCGGGACGCGGCACTCGGCGAGGTCGGCGTCGGCCAGCCGGTCGAGGTAGGCCATGACGGCGACGTAGCCGTGCTCCGGGTCGAGCTGCGCGAAGAGGGCGTCGAGGGCCGCGGGGACGGTCTGCGCGTCGCCGAGCCAGTCGCTCGGACCACCCAGCGCGCGGATCTCGATGGCACCCACCGTGGCAGCCGGGTCGGCGCTCGCGCCCGTCCCCTGGTCGAGCAGGGCACGAGCTGCCTTCTTGGCGCTCTCGACGTCGGGCTGGTCGAACGGGTTGATGCCGAGCAGGCGGCCGGCGACGGCGGTCGCCACCTCCCACAGGAGCAGCTGGGCACCGAGGGCGCCGCCCACGCGGACCTCCGAGGCCACGTCGTCGGACGGGATCGCCTCGCTGTCGGCGGCGACAAGACGCGCCACGGTGACGTCGGCAGCGGGCCAGGCGACCTCCGGGTCCTGGTCGCCTCCGGCGACGACCGGGAGGACGCCGGTGCCGTTCTTGCCGGTGGACTCGGCGATGAGCTGCTCCGCCCAGTCGGCGAACCCGACGATGCCGGAGCCGTCGTCGACGAGGACGAGCTTGTCGCGGAGCGGGTCGGTGCCGCCCATGGCGGCGCCGAGGCGCAGGCCCGGGTTGGCGTCGTCGTCGGCGGCCAGCAGGTCGGCGACGGACTCGGCCTCGTCGAGCAGGGCCTCGACGTCGACACCGGCGAGCCCGCTCGGCACGAGGCCGAAGGCGGTCAGCGCCGAGTAGCGGCCACCGACGTCCGGGTCGGCGTTGACGACCCGGTAGCCCTTGGCCCGCGACTCCTCGTCGAGGGGGCTGCCCGGGTCGGTGACGACGACGATGCGCGACGCGGGGTCGATGCCGGCGTCGGTGAACGCCTGCTCGTAGGCACGGCGCTGTGAGTCGGTCTCGACGGTGGAGCCGGACTTGCTCGAGACGACGACCACGGTGTGCTCGAGGTCGTCGCCGAGCGCGCGACGGACGTAGTCGGGCTGGGACGAGTCGAGCACGACGAGCGGCTTGCCGGCCGTCGCGCAGATGACCTCGGGCGCGAGCGACGAGCCGCCCATGCCGCAGAGCACGACATGGGTCAGGCCCTGCTCGACGAAGGAGTCCCGCATGGCCGCGATCTCGCCGACGAGGGGGCGCGAAGAGCGCGGGAGACCCACCCACGACAGGCGGATCCGCGACTCGGACTCGGCGTCGGGACCCCACAGCGTGGCGTCCTTGGCGAAGAGGCGGCTCGCGACGGAGTCGTCGACGAGGCTCGGCACGTGCCTCCCGATCGCGTCCGCCGCTGCTCCCGATGCGCTGACGGACAGCGAGCTCATGCCGTCACCTTCTCCATCTCCGCGGTGACGCCGTCCAACAGCTCGCCCCAGGCCTTCTCGAACTTGTCGACACCCTCGGTCTCGAGCAGGTCGACGACCTCCGTGTAGGAGACGCCGAGGCGCTCGAGGTCGTCGAGCACGTTGGCGGCCAGCTCGTAGCCGCCCGTCACCGTGTCGCCGTGGATGTCGCCGTGGTCGGCCGTCGCCTCGAGCGTCTTGCCGGGCATCGTGTTGACGACGTCGGCGGCGACGAGCTCGTCGACGTACATCGTGTCGGGGTAGGCCGGGTCCTTGACGCCGGTCGAGGCCCAGAGCGGACGCTGCACGTTGGCGCCGGCCTCGGCCAGGGAGCCCCAGCGCGGCGTCGAGAAGACCTCCTCGAAGGCCTGGTAGGCGAGGCGCGCGTTGGCGAGCCCGGCCTTGCCCTTGAGGGCGCGCGCCTCGGGCGTGCCGATGGCGTCGAGTCGCGTGTCGATCTCGGTGTCGACGCGGGAGACGAAGAACGAGGCGACGGAGTGGATCGTCGAGAGGTCGTGACCGTTGGCGTGGGCCTTCTCGAGGCCCTCGAGGTAGGCGTTCATGACGGCGCGGTAGCGCTCGAGCGAGAAGATCAGCGTGACGTTGACGCTGATGCCCTCGGCGATGGTCGCCGTGATGGCCGGGAGGCCGGCCTTCGTGGCGGGGATCTTGATGAGCACGTTCGGGCGGTCGACGGCGGCATACAGCTGCTTGGCCTGCTCGACGGTCTTGTCGGTCTCGTGGGCGAGGCGCGGGTCGACCTCGATGGAGACGCGGCCGTCGACACCCTTCGTCGACTCGTAGATCGGGAGGAAGAGGTCGGAGGCGCGGCGCACGTCGGAGGTGGTCAGCTCGAAGACGACCTCCTCGACGTCCTTGCCGTCTTTCGTCAGCGCGGCGAGGTCGTCGTTGTAGCGCTCACCCTTGGAGAGGGCGGCCTGGAAGATCGACGGGTTCGACGTCAGGCCGACGACGTTGCGCTCGTCGATGAGCTCGGAGATCTTGCCCGTCTCGATGAGCTCGCGGGACAGGTCGTCGAGCCAGATGGAGACGCCGGCCTCTGAGAGGGCCTGGGTGTTCGGGTTGGTCATGCTGGTCACTTCCCCTTGCTCGTAGCGGATGCGGCTGCCGCGCCGGCGGCGTTGCCGCTGCCGGTGTGCGCGTCGCCACCCATGACATCGGTGGAGGCGCTCTGGGCGGCGCGGGCCGGGTTGGTCTCGGTGACACCGGGGGCCTTCGTCGCGGCGCCCTTGGCGGCCTTGATCGAGTCCTTGGCGGCCTTGACGACGGCGTCGGCGGTGATGCCGAACTCGCGGAACAGGGTGGCCTGGTCGGCGGAGGCGCCGAAGTGCTCGATGCTCACGATGCGTCCGGCGTCACCGACGATGTCGTGCCAGCCCATCGAGATCCCCGCCTCGACGCTGACGCGGGCCCGGACTGCCGGCGGCAGAACCTTGTCCTGGTAGGAACGGGTCTGCTTCTCGAACCATTCCCGGCAGGGCATCGACACGACGCGCGTCGCGATGCGGGACTTCTCGAGGCGCTCGGCGGCCTGGACCGCGAGCTGCACCTCCGAGCCGGTCGCGACGATGACGACGTCGGGGTCACCGGCGCGCGACTCCTCGACGAGGACGTAGGCGCCCTTGGCGACGCCGCTGACCTTGCCGTACGTCGTGCGGTCCCAGGTCGGGACGGGCTGGCGCGTCAGGCAGAGCGCGGCCGGGCCGTCGGTGTTCGTCAGGATCTGGGCCCAGGCCGCAGCGGTCTCGTTGGCGTCCGCCGGGCGGACGACGTCGAGGCCGGGGATGGCGCGCAGGGCCGCGAGGTGCTCGATCGGCTGGTGGGTCGGGCCGTCCTCGCCGAGGCCGATGGAGTCGTGCGTCCAGACGTACGTCACGGGTGCCTGCTGGATCGCGGCCAGACGCACGGCGGGGCGCATGTAGTCGGAGAAGACGAGGAAGGTGCCGCCGTAGGGACGGGTCAGCCCCTCGAGCGCGATCCCGTTGAGGATCATGCCCATGCCGTTCTCGCGGATGCCGAAGTGCAGGGTGCGCCCGAACGGGCCGCCCTTCCACGTCGACGTCTGCTTCGAGGTCGGGATGAAGGAGGGCTGGCCCTCCATCGTCGTGTTGTTGGACTCGGCGAGGTCGGCAGAGCCGCCCCAGAGCTCGGGCATGACGTCGGCGATGGCCGTGAGGACCTTGCCGGAGGCGGCACGGGTCGCGACGCCCTTCTCGTCGGCGGGGAAGGTCGGCATGGCCTTGGCGAGACCGGCCGGGGCCTGGCCTGCGAGGATGCGGTCGAGCAGGACCGCGCGGTCGGGGTTGGCCTTGCGCCAGGCCTTGTACGCCTTGTCCCACTCGCGGTGGGCGGCCTTGCCGCGCTTGACGACGTCGCGGGCGTGCTTGAGGACGGCGGGCTCGACGACGAACGTCTTCTTCGGGTCGAAGCCGAGCAGCTCCTTGGTCCCGCCGATCTCCTCGTCACCGAGGGCCGACCCGTGCGACTTGCCGGTGTTCTGCTTCGTCGGTGCGGGCCACGCGATGATCGTGTGGAGCACGACGAGGGTCGGCTTGTTCGTCACCTTGTCGCCGGAGCGGATCGCGGCGAGCAGGGCGTCGACGTCCTCGACGTAGGTGGCGCCGTCGGCGTCCTTGCGCCAGTCGACCTCCACGACGTGCCAGCCGTAGGCCTCGAAGCGCGCGGCGACGTCCTCGCTGAACGCGATGTCGGTGTCGTCCTCGATGGAGATCTGGTTGGCGTCGTAGACGACGGTGAGGTTGCCGAGCTCCTGGTGGCCGGCGAGGGCGCAGGCCTCGTGGGACACGCCCTCCTGCATGTCGCCGTCGGAGGCGATGACGTAGACGTGGTGGTCGAAGGGGCTCGTCCCGGGCTTGGCGTCCGGGTCGAAGAGGCCGCGCTGGCGGCGCTGCGCCATGGCCATGCCGACGGCCGACGCGAGGCCCGAGCCGAGCGGGCCGGTCGTGATCTCGACACCCGGCGTGTGGTGGACCTCGGGGTGCCCGGGCGTCAGCGACCCCCACGTGCGCAGCGACTTGAGGTCGTCGAGGGAGAGGCCGTAGCCGCTGAGGTAGAGCTGGATGTACTGCGTCAGGCTCGAGTGCCCGCAGGAGAGCACGAACCGGTCGCGTCCGAGCCAGGCCGGGTCGGAGGGGTCGTGCGTCATGACGTTCTGGTAGAGCAGGTACGCGAGCGGCGCGAGCGACATGGCCGTGCCGGGGTGGCCGTTGCCGACCTTCTGGACGGCGTCGGCGGCGAGCAGACGCGTGGTGTCGACCGCGCGGACGTCGAGGTCGTTCCAGCCGGCCTTCTTCGCCACGGGCAGCGGCAGACCCGGGTCGCGCTGTGCCAGCAGGCCCTTCGTCTTCGCCGTCCGCGTGGTGCCGGATCGGGTGGGCTTCTTCGCCTTCGTGGCGGTGCTGGACGCAGCAGTGGGCACGGAACGGGTCTCCTTCAACAAGGGTTGATCACGTACGGCCACGAGCCTAGTGCCCGCGCTGTGAGGGACGACACCTCGCCCGGGGGTCGGTACAGCGTTCTCCTGGTGCGGTGCCGGCCGTCCGCAGTGACGGTCTAGACTTGCGACGCAATGCTCACGTACCCAGCGGGTCGGAGCGACGTACCAGCGGTGAGGATCTCAGTGACAACGGTGGACCCCCGCGCCGACCTCTCGGCGCTGCACGGTCCCGACGGCAGTGGGCTGAAGTTCCTCCTCGGACAGTACGTCTCGCTGATGAAGCCGCGGATCATCGAGCTGCTCCTCATCACGACCATCCCCGTGATGTTCCTGGCCGAGCAGGGCGTGCCCGACCTGTGGCTCGTCGTCGTCACCGTGGTCGGCGGCACGCTGTCCGCCGGAGCGGCCAACACGCTCAACTGCTACATCGACCGCGACATCGACGCCGTCATGCACCGCACGAGCCGCCGGCCGCTCGTCACCGGCACGGTCAGCCCGCGCGGCGCCCTCGTGTTCGGGGTGGCGCTCGCCGTCGTCTCGACGGTCTGGCTGGGCCTGCTCGTCAACTGGCTGAGCGCGTGGCTCGCCCTCGGGGCACTGCTCTTCTACGTCTTCGGCTACACGCTCCTGCTCAAGCGCCGCACGGCCCAGAACATCGTCTGGGGCGGTGCCGCGGGTTGCATGCCGGTGCTCATCGGCTGGTCGGCCGTGACCGACTCGCTCAGCTGGTCGGCGTTCATCCTCTTCATGGTCATCTTCTTCTGGACGCCGCCGCACTACTGGCCGCTGTCGATGCGCTACAAGGACGACTACGCCACGGCCCACGTGCCGATGCTGCCGGTCGTCGAGCGCTTCGTCGTCGTCGCGCGCCAGATCGTGGCCTACTCGTGGGCCATGGTGCTGACGTCCCTCGCGCTCGTGCCGGTCCAGCAAGTCGGCTGGGTCTACACCGCGGCCGCCGTCGTCGCCGGTGCGCTCTTCCTCACCGAGGCGCACCGCCTCCTCGCCAAGGCGAAGGCGGGTGCGGCCGAGGACGTCCTCAAGCCGATGCGCCTCTTCCACTTCTCGATCACGTACCTCACGGTCCTCTTCGTGGGTGTCGCGCTCGACCCCATCTGGCACCTGCCGCTGCCGTTCTTCTCCTGACCGGAGGCGCCCACAGCGGGCGTATGCCGCGTGGCGCGGTCAGGGGCTCGCTAGGGGGCTCGCTAGGGGCTCGGCGTGCCGTCCTCGAGGTAGAGCGTCCCGCCCTCGTGCCCGTGCAGGGCGGTGAGCAGCCGCTCGTTGTAGGGGGCGACCCGACCCGGCCAGTCGTCGGGGCCGGTCCAGTGGATGTCGCGGATCTCGCGCTGCTGCAGGTGCACCCCCTCGACGACGTCGGTCCCGACGATGCCGAGGTCGAAGACGAAGACCGTCGCGTCACCCCATCCGTGCAGCGCGGGGAGCCAGTTGACGGCGAGCAGCGGCCCCGCCGTGACGGTGAGGTCGAGCTCCTCGCGGACCTCGCGCACGACGCAGGCAGCGGGGGACTCGTGCCGGTCGACGACGCCGCCGGGGAGGTCCCACTCGCGCTTGTAGACGAGCTCGCACAGGAGCAGGTGACCCGCGTCCGAGCGGAGGACGCCCTGGGCGATGGCGCGCTTGGTCGGCAGCGTGGAGTCGAGCATGGCCGTGAAGCCCTCACGCGTGTCCGGGTGGGCGTCGTCGCGACGCCGACCGAGCACGACGGTGTCCTGCCGGAGCCCGGCGAGGGTCGCGTTGCCCCGCAGGCGGCCCTCCCGCCGCAGTCCGGCGCGCAGCGCGGTGCGCACGGACGCGCGGTTGTCGGGGTTGACGTGCGCCTCGACCCGCTCGAGGCCGAGCGCGTTGAAGGCCCACTCGACGAGGAGGCGGACGGCCCGCCACGCGAGCCCCTGGCCGCGGTAGGGCGCGAAGACCGCCCAGGACAGGACGCCCACCCCGGGGTCCTGCACCCGGACGTCGACGGTGCCCGCGGCGCGCCCGCGCCACTCGACGAGGTAGGTGACCTTGGACCGCGCGGTCCACTCGGTGTGGGTGCGCTCGATCCACGCCCGGTGCTCGTCCGGGGGCGGTTCGACCGCGGGGAAGTCGAACCAGCGGGCGATCTCGCGGTCGTGCAGGGGCCGGGTGGCGTCACTGTCGTCGAGCGTCCACGGCCGCAGCACGAGCTCGCCCTCACGGAGCGTCGGCTGGTCGGTCACCGCCCCAGCCTAGGGATGACCGCCCGGCAGCGGCTGGGTGAGGGGGCCCGACAGGGGCAGGGTCAGCTCGAACCGGCAGCCGGGGCGGACGTTGGTCACGGTCACGTCGCCGCCGTGCGCCCTGGCGATGCCGCGCGCGACGGCGAGGCCGAGGCCGGCGCCGACTCCTGCGGCCGGCGTCCGGGCGCTCGTGCCGCGCCAGCCCGGCTCGAAGAGCCGGTCGAGCTCGTCCTGAGGTATGCCGCCACAGCCGTCCGCGACGGCGATGCGAGCCACGTCGTGGTCGGCCGCGAGCGAGATGTCGACGCTGCCGCCGGCGTCGGTGTGGGTCAGGGCGTTCGTCACGAGGTTGGCGAGGGCCCGCGAGAGCTCGCCCGCGTCGGCCGAGGCGGTGACGGAGTCGGCCGGGGCGGAGCCGGCCACGTGCACCCCACGGCGGTCCGCGAGGACGCGCGCCGAGGCGAGGGCGTCGGAGACCAGGTCGCCGAGGTCGACGGGCGCGCGGTCGAGCCGCAGGGTGCCGGACTGCAGGCGGGACAGGGCGAGGAGCCCGCCGACCATGTCGGACATGCGGTCGGCCTCGGACCGGATGCGTGCGGGATACGACCCGTCGGCGGGGGCATGGCCGTCCTCGAGGGCCTCGGCCATCGCACGGATGCCGGCGAGCGGCGTGCGCAGGTCGTGCGACACCCAGGCGACGAGCTCACGGCGGCTCTCCTCGACCTGCCGGTCACGGTCGCGCTCGGCGGCCTCCTCGGCGGAGGCGCGCATCAGCTCCTGCACCCGCCGGGCGATGAGCCAGCCGAAGACGGCCGCGATGGGAAGGGAGGTCGCCGTCACGACGAGGACCACGGCCTGGTCGTGCTCGTTGATGAACATCGCGCGTGCCGTGACGACGACGCCGAGCGCGACGCTGAGGATGACGACGACGGGTGCGACGACGGCGGCGGCGACGAGCGACCGGGCGGCGAGCGCCCGGACGACGAGGGCCCCGACCGTCCCGACGGCGACGGCCGCGAGCGCGGCGAGCAGCGCCGCCTCGGCGATCACGGCCCGGCCGCCGTCGCAGGGGCCGCGCCGTCCCAGCGGTAGCCGACGCCCCACACGGTCTGGAGCCGGACCGGTCGCGCGGGGTCGGTCTCCACCTTCTCGCGCAGACGGCGTACGTGGACGGTGACCGTGGACTCGTCGCCGTACTCCCAGCCCCACACCCGCTCCATCAGCTCGCGCCGGGAGAAGGCGGTGCCCGGGTGCGCCAAGAGGTGGGCGAGCAGGTCGAACTCGCGGCTGGTCAGGGCGAGCAGGCCGTCGCCGAGCCACGCCTGGTGGCGTCGGGTGTCGACCCGCAGGTCGTCGTCGACGAGGGTGGTCGCGGCGGGCGGGGTGGTGGCGGGCGTCGCCCGGCGCAGGATCGACTGGATGCGCAGCACGAGCTCGCGGCTGCTGAACGGCTTGGTCACGTAGTCGTCAGCGCCGATCTCGAGGCCGAGCACCCGGTCGGACTCCTCGCCCCGGGCGGTCAGCATGACGACGGGCAGGTCGCCGCGCTCCGAGCGCAGCCTGCGGAAGACCTCGAGACCGTCGAGCCCGGGCAGGGTCAGGTCGAGCACGACGAGGTCGGGGGAGCGGTCCCGGGCGACGGCCAGCGCGTCGTGGCCGTCCTGGGCTTCGAGGACGTCGAGCCCGGCGCGGGTCAGGTAGCCGGCGACGACCTCGCGCAGGGTGGGGTCGTCGTCGACGACGAGGACGGTGGGCACGCCATCAGCCTACGGAGCGACGGTCCTGGGAGGACCGCGAAAGTCCTTGCGGTCCGGTGACGTCGTCCGGTTGTCGGGTGCGTCAGGTGCGTCAGGTGCGGTCGGTGCGGTCGGTGCGATCAGACCGGGTGGCGTCTCGTCGCGAGGACGCCGAAGGTCAGGGCGACGACGAGCAGGCTGGCCCCGAGCATGTGGAGCAGGACGAGCAGCTCGGGCAGCTTCGTGAAGTACTGGACGTAGCCGATGAGTCCTTGCGCGAGGGTGACGACGAGCACCATGGTCCAGGCACGGCGGGCCTCGTCGGTGGTCGCCGTGATGCGCACCGCGACGAGGGTCGCGATGACGAGACCGCAGAAGAGCATGACGGCGTCGGCGTGCATCCACGACACGAACCGCGGGTCGAAGCCCGTGCGCGCGGGCCGGTCGGCGTCGCCCGAGTGGGGCCCCGAGCCGGTGACGACGGTGCCGAGGAGCAGCACGACCGCCCCGACGGCGCTCGTGCCGAGGGCCAGCGTTCGCGCGAGCGGGTGCACGACGAGCTCGCCGGGGCCGGACACGTCGTCCTGCGCACCGCGCACGAGCATCGTCGACAGCGAGACGAGGACCATGGAGAGCAGGAAGTGCGACATGACGGTCCACGGGTTGAGGCCCGTCAGGACGGTGATGCCGCCGAGCACGGCCTGCGCGGGGATGCCGGCGAGGACGCCGATGGCGACGCGGTGCAGCCGACGGCGTCGAGGCCAGTGCGTGAGCACGACCCACAGCGACGCGAGCGCGAGCACGGTGACGACGCTCGTCAGGGTGCGGTTGCCGAACTCGACGAGGTCGTGGAACTCGCTCTCGGGCGTGCGGACCGGCGTGAACGAGCCGGGCTGGCACTCCGGCCACGTGCTGCACCCGAGCCCGCTGCCGGTGAGGCGCACGATGCCCCCGGTCACGACGATGCCGACCTCGCCGACGAGGTTGGCCAGCAGCAGCGGACGCACCCATCGGGAGGGGGCGGCGGGGAGACGGCCGGCGGCCCGGGCGAGACGGCTGAGACCGGTCGCCGGGTCGGCGTCGGTCACGGTAGGCGTGGAGGACACCCCGCAAGGGTATGCCGCACGGCTCGGTCCCCCCGCATCGCCCCGTGTCGCGGGGACGCGCTCAGGCGAGGCCGTTCCAGACCACCTGGGATCCCGCGTGGCCGGCCAGGACGACGGTGATGATGGCGGCCACGGCCGACAGGACGACGAGCGTGCCGATGATGACGTCGAAGGCGTGGCCGCGCGGCGACTCCTCCTCCGGCGGACGCGCGAACCACAGGGCCACGAGGGTGAGGACCATGAAGAGCAGGCAGAACAGCTTGGCACGGTCGCCCCACTCGACGTGCTCACGCAGCAGGTCGAAGTCGGTCGTGCTCGCTCGCACGGCGGACACCCGGCGCTGCAGGGCCTCGCCGCTCTCGGCCGCGACGAACGCCGAGACGCCCGAGATCAGGGCACCGGCGGCCGTGGGCCAGCGCAGGAGTCGTCGCCACGCGGGGCGCACGACGTAGGCGATCGCGCACAGCGCCGAGAGCGGCACGAGGACGACGACCGCGTGGATCACGAGAGCGTGCATCGGAAGTCCGAAGATGTAGTCGAACACGTCGCCTCCGGGCCGGTCGGGGTCATGGGTGGGTGGTGCGGCTGCTCCGTGCGGGCGTGCGGGCGTGCGGTCGTGCTGCGGCCAGTGTCGTCCGGTCAGTCGTCGAACCTGAAGAGACGCGCCGCGAGGACCGTCGCCACCAGTCCCCACGCGAGGACGACCGTGAGCGCGAAAAGGTTCAGCTGCCCGTCCACCAGGGCCGACCGGAGCCCGTCGGCCAGGCCCGCCGACGGCAGGTAGCCCACGACGTGCGAGAGTCCCGCCGGCAGCTCCGACCGGGGCACGATGACGCCGCCGACCGCGAGCAGCAGCACCCACACGAGGTTGGCGATCGCGAGCACGGCCTCGGCCCGCAGGGTCCCGGCGAGCAGGAGGGCCAGGGCCACGAAGGCCCACGTGCCGAGGACGACGAAGAGGACGGCATACGCGATCCCGGCGACCTCGGGTCGCCAGCCCAGGACGAGGCCGAGGACCGAGATGACGCCGATCTGGAGCACCTCGACGGCCAGCGTGGCCAGCACCTTGGCCGCGACGAGCCCGCCCCGTCCGAGCGGCGTCACGCCGAGGTAGCGCAGCACGGCGTAGCGCCGGTCGAACCCCGTCGAGATCGCCTGCGCGGTGAAGGCCGCGGAGATGACGCAGAGGGCGATGACGCCCGGCGTGGCCACGTCGATGCGCGTGCCCGGGCCGAGCGACGGTGACGTCGTGACGCTGAGCCCGACGAGCGCCATGGCCGGCAGCACGAGGGAGACGAGGAGCTGCTCACCGTTGCGGAGCAGGCTCCCGACCTCGAACCCGGCCTGGGCGAGGACCCGGCGGCGGGGAGCGGCGGCGGCCGCGGCGGTCGGCGTCGTCGGGGTGGCTGAGGTGCTCACGCGGCTCCCTTGCGGGTCAGGCTGAAGTAGACGTCCTCGAGGGAGCGGCCGTCGGTCACCGAGGCCGGGGTCCCCTCGGCGACGGTGCGTCCGGCGTTCATGATGACGAGGTGGTCGGCGAGGCGCTCGGCCTCCTCGAAGGAGTGGGTCGTCACGACGACGGTCGTGCCGGCGTCGCGCTGCTCGGCCACGAGCTCCCACACGTCGAGCCTGCCGTGCGGGTCGAGACCGGCCGCCGGCTCGTCGAGGAAGAGCACCTCGGGCCGACCGAGCAGCGACGCGGCGAGCGCGAGGCGCTGCTTCTGGCCGCCCGAGAGCCGGCGCACCGTCGTCGAGGCGAAGTCGGTGACGCCGAGGCGCCGCGCCACCGCATCGACGTCGACGGGGTCGGCGTAGAGGCGGGAGAGGTGGTGGAGCAGCCGCAGCGGCTTCGTGCCGTTGGGCAGCCCGCCGGCCTGGAGCATGACGCCCACGCGCGCCCGGTGGTCGGCGTCCGCCTGCCACGGGTCGGTGCCGAGGACGCGCACCGTGCCGCCGTCGGGTCGCGCGAGCCCCACGGCACACTCGATGGCGGTCGTCTTGCCGGCGCCGTTGGGGCCGAGCACCGCGGTGATGCGCCCGGCGGGGGCCGTCCACGTCAGCCCGTCGAGGGCCGACACCTGACCGAAGGTGCGGCGGAGGTCGGACAGTGTCACCGCATCGGTCATGGCTCATGAGTCTAGGCTCGGTGCCGACGACCCCGGTCACCGCACCTCGGTCGCCACCGGCGTACCCCTCCGCCGAGCCCAGCTGCGCCCGCGCCACTCGACCTGCTCGCCCCACTCGACCCTGACGGAGACCCCACCCGTGAAGATCGACCCAGCCGCCAAGCCCTTCACCGCGATGGCCGCCGTGCCCACGGTGATCGCCGCGCTGGCCCGCCGACCGCGCACGACCGCCGCCCTCGGCCTGCTGACCGCGGGGGTGACCCTCTTCTTCCGCGATCCCGACCGCACCCCGGACCGCACGCCCGTGGCCGACCCCGACGTGGTCCTGGCCCCGGCCGACGGGATCGTCATGCACGTGGGGGAGCCGCAGCCGGGCATCGCCCCGCCCGGTGACTGGCAGCAGGTCAGCATCTTCCTCTCGCTGCTCGACGTGCACATGAACCGCTCGCCCTACGGTGGCCGCGTCATCGACGTCACCCACACGCCGGGCCGCTTCCTCGCCGCCTACCGTGCCGAGAGCGCCACGAAGAACGAGCGCAGCGAGATCATCGTCGAGCGGGTCGTCGCCGGCCGCCCTCGCCGTGTCGTCTACCGCCAGCTCGTCGGCCAGCTCGCGCGACGCATCGTCACCCGCATCGAGCCCGGTGACGAGGTCGCCACCGGCGAGCGCATGGGCCTGATGAAGTTCGGCTCCCGGATGGACGTCTTCGTGCCGCCGGAGGTGCAGCTGGAGGTCACCAAGGGCAAGCGCGCCATCGGTGGCGAGACCGTGCTGGGCCGCTTCCCGGCGGCGGACGCCTCGTGAGCGGCGACGCGGCCTCCGCCTCCGACGCCGCCTCCGACGCGGCCTCCGCCTCCGCCTCCGACGAGCGCCCCCGCCGGCGCGACCGCGTGAGCCGGCGGATCCGGCTCGTGTCGGCCACGGGCGCCCGGGTCATCCCGCTCGAGCGGCTCAACCCGCGCGTCCGTGCCCGCGCGACCCTGCCGAGCCTCTTCACGCTCGGCAACATGCTGTGCGGCTTCTCGTCGGTGCTCCTGTCGTTCCAGGGGCACTTCCGGGCGGCCGCAGTGCTCGTCGGCATCTCGATCGTCCTCGACATCTGCGACGGCGCGGTGGCCCGCGCTGTCGGTGCCATCACGCCGTTCGGCCTGCAGTTCGACTCGCTCGCCGACCTCATCTCGTTCGGCATCGCACCTGCCGTGCTCGTCTACACGTGGGCGCTGCCGGCCTACCCGGTGTGGGCCTGGGCCGGGGCGATGTTCTGGCTGGCCTGCGCGGCCTACCGCCTGGCCCGCTTCAACGTCACCATCGACCCGCTCGCCGACAAGCGCTACTTCGTCGGTCTCGCCAGTCCCGGCGCGGCCGGCGTCGTCATCTCGACGGTGCTGGCCATCGGCGAACCGCTCTACGACTGGGCGCCCCTCGTGCCCGTCGTGGCCGGGGTGGTCCCGGCGGCTCTCATGGCCTCGTCGTTCCGCTTCCGCTCCTTCCGCGACCTGCTCTCGCCGCGGCACCTGCGGATCACGGTCCCGCTCGGCATCGTCGTCGTCCTCGGGCTCGTGCTCCTCCCCGGGGCGACGGGCATGGCGCTCGCCTACGGCTACGTCCTCACCTGCCCGCTGGGCTGGGTCACGGCGCCGCTGCGCAGGCGCTGGTTCGGGGAGGACGCCGTCGCGCCGCCACGGACGCGGATGCCGTCGGTCATCATGCCGCCGGACCTGGACGACGACGATGACGACGACGACGGGGACGACGACGACCGGTGAGCGCGGCGTAGGGCGGTAAGGACGCCCTAACTGGAGTCGTGGCCTTAATTACGTCACAATGGTGTGGTGTTTATCGGAGCGCATGCCCCGCGTGAGACGAAGGACGGCGAGGACGGCCTGCACGTCTCGCCGCTCGAGTCGCGCACGCGCTCGCGAGTGCTCCACATGGTCTCCGCCGACGGTCCCATCTCGGCCGCCGAGCTGGGGCGTCATCTCGACCTGACACCCGCCGCCGTGCGTCGTCACCTCGACGCGCTCGTCGAGCAGGGCGCCGTCGTGCCGCACGAGCCCACCGGTGGTCGCCGCGGTCGTGGGCGCCCTGCCCGCGCCTACGTCGTGTCCGACGCTGGCCACAGCGCCCTCGAGGCCGACTACGACTCGCTCGCCGTCGAGGTGCTGCGCTACCTCGAGGAGCACGCGGGACCCGCGGCCGTCGGCGACTTCGCCCGCAGCCGCGTCGGTGCGCTCGAGGAGCGGTATGCCGCCCGGCTCGCGGCCGTCGGCGACGACCCCGCCGCACGCACCGAGGCCCTCGTCGAGGCGCTGAGCGAGGACGGCTTCGCCGCGACCGCCCGGCCCGTCGGCGCAGGCGGCCTGACCGGCGTCCAGCTCTGCCAGGGGCACTGCCCGGTGCAGCACGTCGCCACCGAGTTCCCGGCCTTCTGCGAGGCCGAGACCGACGCGTTCTCCCGACTGCTCGGGGTCCACGTCCAGCGCCTCGCGACCCTCGCGGGCGGACACCACGTCTGCACGACGTTCGTCCCGACCGGTGGGATCGGCTCCCGCCCCCGGAAGACCACGCAGCCCCCGGGTGTTGACCCCGAGGCTGCCCCACTTCGCCCGAGCACCACCGACACGCTCACGCACGTCAAGGAAGGTTCCTCATGACCACCCACATCGAAGAGCTGAACCCCGGCCTCAAGGGCATCGGCACCTACGAGTACGGCTGGGCCGACAGCGACGTGGCCGGGTCCACGGCGCGTCGAGGGCTCAACGAGGACGTCGTGCGCGACATCTCGGCCCGCAAGAGCGAGCCGGAGTGGATGACGAAGCTGCGCCTGAAGAGCCTCAGCCTCTTCGGCAAGAAGCCCATGCCCTCGTGGGGCTCGGACCTCACCGGCATCGACTTCCAGAACATCAAGTACTTCGTGAAGTCCACCGAGAAGCAGGCCGCCACGTGGGACGACCTGCCCGAGGACATCAAGAACACCTACGACCGCCTGGGCATCCCCGAGGCCGAGAAGCAGCGCCTCGTCTCCGGTGTCGCCGCCCAGTACGAGTCGGAGGTCGTCTACCACCAGATCCGTGAGGACCTCGAGCAGCAGGGCGTCATCTTCCTCGACACCGACACCGCCCTGAAGGAGCACGAGGACCTCTTCCGCGAGCACTTCGCGACGGTCATCCCGGCCGGCGACAACAAGTTCGCCGCGCTCAACACCGCCGTGTGGTCGGGCGGCTCGTTCATCTACGTGCCCAAGGGCGTCCACGTCGACATCCCGCTCCAGGCGTACTTCCGCATCAACACCGAGAACATGGGCCAGTTCGAGCGGACCCTGATCATCGCCGACGAGGGCTCCTACGTGCACTACGTCGAGGGCTGCACCGCGCCGATCTACAAGTCGGACTCGCTGCACTCGGCCGTCGTCGAGATCATCGTCAAGAAGAACGCCCGCGTGCGCTACACGACGATCCAGAACTGGTCCAACAACGTCTACAACCTCGTCACGAAGCGCGCGACCTGCGAGGCCGGCGCGACGATGGAGTGGGTCGACGGCAACATCGGCTCCAAGGTGACGATGAAGTACCCCGCCGTCTTCCTCATGGGCGAGCACGCCAAGGGCGAGACGCTCTCCATCGCCTTCGCCGGCGAGGGCCAGCACCAGGACACCGGCTCCAAGATGGTGCACGCGGCTCCCAACACCAAGAGCTCGATCATCAGCAAGTCGGTCGCCCGTGGTGGCGGTCGCGCGAGCTACCGCGGCCTCGTGCAGGTGCTCGAGGGCGCGTCGCACTCGGCCTCGACCGTGCGCTGCGACGCCCTGCTCGTCGACACGATCAGCCGCTCCGACACCTACCCCTACGTCGACATCCGCGAGGACGACGTCTCGATGGGTCACGAGGCCACGGTCTCGAAGGTGTCCGAGGACCAGCTCTTCTACCTCATGTCCCGCGGCATGGCCGAGGACGAGGCCATGGCGATGATCGTGCGCGGCTTCATCGAGCCGATCGCGCGTGAGCTGCCCATGGAGTACGCCCTCGAGCTCAACCGCCTCATCGAGCTGCAGATGGAAGGAGCCGTCGGCTGATGAGCCTTCTGGCTGACACGACCACCGACACCCCCGAGACCCAGCAGAGCGAGACCACGGTGCCCGACGCCGCCCCCACCGCCACGACGACCCTGCCCGGCGCCGCCGCCCACACCGACTCCGCCGCGGCCTTCGTGCCCGACCAGTCGCGGGCCGAGCGCACGGCGTCCTTCGACGTCGCGGCGTTCCCGCTCCCGACCGGTCGCGAGGAGGACTGGCGCTTCACGCCCGTCAAGAAGCTCACCGGCCTGCTGGCCGAGGGTGCCTCGGGAAGCCTCGACTGGACCACGACGCTCCCCGAGGGCGTCACGACGTCGACGATCACCGCCGAGCAGGCCCAGGCCCTCGGCGTCCTGCCGCCGCAGGACCGTGCGGCCGTCGTGGCCGGCGCGGCCGGCGACGGCGCGCTGCTGCTCGACATCCCGGCCGAGGCCGAGCTCGAGGCGCCCGTGCGCCTGTCGCTCGTCGGCCGGGGCGGCGAGCCGGTCCACGGCCACCTCGTCGTGCGCGCTGGTCGCTTCTCCAAGGCGACCGTCGTCGTCGAGCACACGGGGTCGGCCCGCTACTCGCAGCTCGTCTCGGTCATCACGGACGACGGGTCCGACCTCACCGTCGTGTCGGTCCAGCGCTGGGCCGACGACGCCCAGCACCTGGCCCAGCACGACGCCCTCGTCGGTCGCGACGCCCGCTACAAGCACCTCTCGGTGTCGCTGGGTGGCGAGGTCGTCCGCGTCAACGCCAACGTGCGCTACGCCGGTCCCGGCGGCGACGCGACCCTGCTCGGCGTCTACTTCGCCGACGCCGGCCAGCACCTCGAGCACCGCTCGTACATCGACCACAACGCGCCGCACTGCAAGAGCCGCGTCACCTACAAGGGTGCCCTCCAGGGCGAGACCGCCCGCACCGTGTGGGTCGGCGACGTCCTGATCCGCGCCGAGGCCGAGGGCACCGACACCTACGAGCTCAACCGCAACCTCGTGCTGACCGACGGCGCGCGCGCCGACTCGGTGCCGAACCTCGAGATCGAGACCGGCGAGATCGAGGGTGCCGGACACGCTTCTGCCACAGGGCGGTTCGACGACCTGCAGCTGTTCTACCTCCAGTCCCGCGGCATCAACGAGGACGAGGCCAAGCGCCTCGTCGTGCGCGGCTTCTTCGCCGACATCATCCGTGAGATCCCGCTCGCCGACCTGCGCGACGAGATCACCGCGGCGATCGAGGACGAGCTCGCGTCGACCGCCTACGCCGCTCCCACCCAGCACACCCCCAGCACCCACAAGGAGAACTGACCCATGAGCACGCTCGAGATCAAGGGACTGACGGTCTCGGTCGAGACCGAGGACGGCCCCAAGGAGATCCTGCGCGGGGTCGACCTCACCGTGAAGTCGGGGGAGACCCACGCGATCATGGGGCCCAACGGCTCCGGCAAGTCGACGCTGGCCTACAGCATCGCCGGCCACCCCAAGTACACCGTCACCGGCGGCACCGTGACGCTCGACGGCGAGGACGTCCTCGCGATGAGCGTCGACGAGCGCGCCCGCGCCGGGCTCTTCCTCGCGATGCAGTACCCCGTCGAGGTCCCCGGCGTCACGGTCAGCAACTTCCTCCGCACGGCCAAGACGGCCATCGACGGCGAGGCCCCCAAGCTGCGCACGTGGGTCAAGGACGTCAAGGCGGCCATGGGCAACCTCCGCATGGACCCCGCGTTCGCCGAGCGCAACGTCAACGAGGGCTTCTCCGGTGGCGAGAAGAAGCGCCACGAGATCCTCCAGATGGAGCTGCTCCGGCCCAAGGTGGCCGTCCTCGACGAGACCGACTCCGGCCTCGACGTCGACGCGCTCAAGATCGTCTCCGAGGGCGTCAACCGGGCCAAGGACTCGAGCGACCTCGGCGTCCTGCTCATCACGCACTACACGCGCATCCTGCGCTACATCAAGCCCGACTTCGTGCACGTCTTCGTCGACGGCAAGGTCGTCGAGGAGGGTGGCCCCGAGCTGGCCGACCGCCTCGAGGACGAGGGCTACGACCGCTACCTCACCGCGGCCCCGGCCGCGGCGGTCGAGGTCTGAGCCGAATGACCGACGTCCTGCCCTTCTCGGACGGGGAGCTCACCGCGATCCGCGGTGACTTCCCGATCCTGGCGCGCACGGTGCGCGACGGCAGGCCGCTCGTCTACCTCGACTCGGGGGCGACGTCGCACAAGCCGACGCCCGTCCTCGACGCCGAGCGCGCGTTCTACGAGCAGCACAACGCCGCGGTCCACCGCGGCGCTCACCAGCTCGCGGAGGAGGCGACCGACGACTTCGAGGCCGCCCGCGCGACCGTCGCGTCGTTCATCGGCGCGCCGGCCGACGAGGTCGTGTTCACGAAGAACGCCACCGAGGCGATCAACCTCGTCGCGTACGCCTTCTCCAACGCGGCCCCGACCGACGACCCGAAGGACGAGCGCTTCGTGCTCGGGCCCGGTGACGAGATCCTCGTGACCGAGATGGAGCACCACGCCAACCTCGTGCCGTGGCAGGAGCTCGCCCGTCGCACGGGCGCGACCCTGCGCTGGGTGCCGGTGGGCGCGGACGGCGCCCTCGACCTGTCCGGGCTGGACGAGCTGCTCACCGAGCGCACCAAGGTCTTCGCGTTCACGCACGTGTCCAACGTGCTGGGCACGGTCAACCCGGTCGCCGACCTCGCCGCCCGCGCGCATGCCGTGGGGGCGCTCGTCGTCGTCGACGCGTGCCAGTCGGTGCCGCACCTCGCGGTCGACGTCACGACGCTCGGCGCCGACTTCATCGCCTTCAGCGGTCACAAGATGTACGGCCCGATGGGGGTCGGCGTCCTCTGGGGCCGCGGCGAGCTGCTCGAGGTCATGCCGCCGTTCCTGACGGGCGGCTCGATGATCGAGCTCGTCACGATGGAGCGCTCGACGTACGCCCCGGCACCGCAGAAGTTCGAGGCCGGCGTGCCCAACGCGGCCCAGGCCGTGGGCCTCGCCGCCGCCGTCCGGTGGATCGAGGGACTCGGCATCGAGCGCATCCACGCGCACGAGGCCGCGCTCGTCGACCTGCTGCAGCGCGGTCTCGCCGAACGCCCGTGGGTCCGTGTCGTCGGGCCCGAGGTCGGCACGGCCCGTGGCGGCGCCGTCGCGTTCGTCGTCGACGGCGTGCACGCCCACGACGTGGGCCAGGTGCTCGACGACGCCGGCGTGGCCGTACGCGTGGGCCACCACTGCGCGTGGCCCCTGCACCGTGCGCTCGGGGCCACCGCCACGACCCGCGCCTCGTTCGCCGTCCACAACACAGTCGCCGAGGTCGAGTCGCTGCTCGCGGCCCTCGACCGCGTGCCGGTGGTCTTCGGACTCGACACCCAGAGGAAGGCGAGCTGATGGACCTCTACCAGGAGCTCATCCTCGAGCACTCCAAGCGCCCGCACCACGCGGGCCTGCGCGACCCGTTCGACGCCGAGGTGCACCACATCAACCCGACGTGCGGCGACGAGGTGACCCTCCGGGTCGACGTCTCCGGCACGGGCGCCGACGCCGTCGTCACCGACGTGTCCTACGAGGCGCAGGGCTGCTCGATCTCCGTCGCGAGTGCGTCCGTCCTCGCCGAGGAGGTCATCGGCCACCCGGTCGCCGAGGCCCTCGAGACCTTCGAGGCGATGCGCGCGATGCTGACCTCCCGCGGCCAGGTGGCCGGCGACGAGACCGTCATCGGTGACGGCGTCGCCTTCGCCGGCGTCTCGAAGTACCCCGCGCGCGTCAAGTGCGCCCTGCTCGGCTGGACCGCGTTCACCGACGCCCTCGCCCGAGCCGGTGTCGACATCTCTTCCACGAGTTCCGTCTCCCCCCAAGGAGTTTCGTCATGACCCAGACTGCTACCCCGCCCAACGTGGCCGACGTCGAGGAGGCCATGCGCGACGTCGTCGACCCCGAGCTCGGGATCAACGTCGTCGACCTCGGCCTCGTCTACGGCATCACCGTCGACGCCCAGTCCCATGCCGTCATCGACATGACGCTGACGTCCGCCGCGTGCCCGCTCACCGACGTCATCGAGGACCAGACCGCGCAGGCGCTCGAGGGTCTCGTCACGACGCACCGCATCAACTGGGTGTGGATGCCGCCGTGGGGTCCCGACAAGATCACCGAGGACGGCCGCGAGCAGCTGCGCGCCCTCGGCTTCAACCTCTGAGCCAGCAGCACCCGCGCTCGTGACGACGCGCGTCATCGAGGTCGACCCCGGGCGGTTCGACCGTTGGATGGCGGGCTTCGCCGAGCGACACGGCCCCTACGACGCCGCCGAGGAGACCACTCCCGGCGGCGTCGTCGTGTCCGCCCGCGCGGCCGACGGATCCACCGTCGTGGCGACGCCCTTCGCCCACGAGCCGCTCGGTGTCATCCTCGTCAGGCGCGGTGGGTATGCCGTCGGGCTGGCCTCCGCCAGCGCCTTCACGGCCTCGAAGGTCGGGACCCGTCACGTGCAGTCGCGCACCGCGGCGGGCGGCTGGTCGCAGCAGCGCTTCGCCCGCCGGCGCGGCAAGCAGGCCGACGAGCTCGTCGACGCCGTCGTGGGTCATGCGCGACGGGTGCTCCTCGGGGACGACGAGTCACCGGCGACGGGAGCGGACGGCATACCTCACGGTCTCGTCGTCGGCGGGGACCGCACCCTCGTGCGTGAGGTCCTCGACGCGGGGGCCCTTCGGGCCCTGTCGGGGCTGCCGCTCCGCGAGCTCTACGACCTGCCCGACCCGAAGCGCGACGTGCTGGAGCAGGCGCTGCGTCGCGGACGTGCGGTGCGCATCGAGCTCACCGAGACCACCCCGGGCGGCGTCAGCTGACGGTGTCGACGCCGAAGGTGTTGCACTGGTTGAGGTCGCCGGTCTGGTAGCCCTGCAGGAACCACTTCTGGCGGGCCTCTGACGAGCCGTGCGTCCAGTTCTCGGGAGTGACGCGGCCCTGCATCTTCTTCTGGATGCGGTCGTCACCGACGGCTGACGCGGCCGAGAGTGCCGAGGTGATGTCCTGCTCGGTGATGGGCTTGAGCAGGGGGGTCCCGTTGGCGTCGGTCGTCTCGGTCGCGTGCTTGACCCACGTGCCGGCGAGGCAGTCGGCCATGAGCTCGATGCGGACGGCTCCGGAGTTGGGGCCCTGGGGGTCCTGCTGCGCCCGGTCGAGGATGCCCAGGAGGTTCTGGACGTGGTGGCCGTACTCGTGCGCGATGACGTACTCCTTGGCGAGCTGGCCGCCGTCGGCGCCGAACTTGCTCTGCAGCTCCTCGAAGAAGCTGGCGTCGACGTAGACCTTGGAGTCGAGCGGGCAGTAGAACGGCCCGACCTGCGAGTTGGCGGTGCCGCAGCCCGACGGGGTCTGGCCCTGGTAGATGACGGTCTTCACCGGCTCGTAGTTCATCTGGTACTTCGGCAGCGTCTTGCCCCAGTAGTCCTGGACGCTGTTGACCGTCGCGATGATGAGGCAGACGTCGTTCTTGTTGGCGTCGGCGCCCGTCTTGCACTGGGAGAAGTCGCCCTGGTCGACCTGGCCCGCGGCCCCGACCTGGTCGGACTGGAGCTGCTGCGAGGGCAGACCGCCGGTCGTGCTGCCGGAGTCACCGCCACCGAGGATCTTGCCGCCGCCGAAGATGAGCATGAGCACGAGCAGGATGAGGCCACCGATGCCTCCGCCGACCTGGATGCCGCCGGGGAAGCCTCCGCCTCCGCCGCCACCTCCGCTGCCGCCGCTCTGCACCTGGGAAGTGTCGAGCTGGGCGCTGTCGTTGAAGCTCATCTGCCGCTCCTCGGGTCGGGACCGGGGGCCTCCCCGGTCCGGTCGAGATCACCCTAGTGCGCGGGGACCTGTGGACGTCGGCTGCTGCACCTGCGGCCGTTGCCGGTGTCGTACCCGTTGGGCCCGGGTCAGCGGTGGGCGGCGCGGCTGCGGGTGGAGTCGGTGGCGCCCGCCGACTTCACGAGGCGCGCGGCGAGGTCCTCGGTGGCCTGGACGAGCGCGGGTGACCCCAGCACCTCGAAGGTCAGCGGGGTGACGGCGAGCTGGCGGGCGTACCACTCGGGCTCGTCGGTCGTGGCTCGGAGCCGGACCCCACCCTCGACCGGCTCGAGGCGTCCGAGGCTGCGCGGGAGCCAGCGCGAGGCCTCGTCGAGGTCGGCCCGCAGGAGCACGTCCACCTCGTGGCGCCAGCCCTGGGAGAGGTGCTCCTCCAGCGTCCGGAGCGCGTCGAGGTCCTTCGGTGGCTCGAAGGTCAGCGACGTCGTGAAGACGGACACGACCCGGTCGACGCGGAGGGCCCGCTGGGCGTCGCTCGTCTGCGACCAGCCGAGGAGGTACCACCGGCCGTGGCGCAGGACGACGGCCCACGGGTCGACCTCCATCGGGCGCTCCCGGCCGTCCTCTAGGCGGTAGTCGATGCGCACCCGGCGCGACTTCGTGCACGCCTCGACGAGCTGTGCCGTCAGGGCCGGGTCGACGCGCAGACTCGGGTCGGGCGGCGGGCTCGTGACACGGCGGACCGCCCGCACCGGCTCGGCGACCTGCTGGGGGAGGACGCGCAGGATCTTGGAGAGGGCCGCGCCGACGAGCTCGGTCGGGTCGGCCGCACCCCGGTGTCCCTCGAGCACGGCCATGACGAGGCCGAGCGCCTCGGCGGCCGTGAACATCAGCGGCGGGAGTCGCAGGCCTCGGCCGACGCGGTAGCCGCCGTGCGGGCCGGTGACCGACTCGATGGGCAGGTCGGCCTCGCGGAGGATGGCGACGTAGCGGCGGGCGGCGCGCTCGGTGACGCCCAGGTGGTCGCCGAGCCGCTGCGCGGTGATGCCGGGGCAGTCCTGGATGGCTTCGAGGGCGAGGAGCGCCCGCGCCGTGGGACTCGTGTCGTACCGCATACCTGTCACCTCCCGGACGCCGACCGTCCGGGACGACGGTATCGCTCGGCGGTGACGGCCGGGGGCACGCGCACCAGGTCGCACGGTGACGCAATCGGCATGGTGCACGGCGCCGAGGCCGCACCTCGGGCACACTCGGCGACGAGGCACGGAGCGGCGACACAGGAGGGGGGCCTGACGTGACCATCCACGGCACGCGTCCTGCGCCACCTCCGACGTCCCCGCCGCCTCGGGCGTCCGCGACCTCTGGGGCGGCGCGCTCGCGGTCGCGTCCATGACCGCCGGGCGCGGCCTGTTCCGGTCGGTCCTGTCCCGGCTCGACGCCGAGCAGCTCGCGCCGTGGGGTGACCGGAGGCTCAGCCGCGGCGAGCTCGTCACCGACGCCTGCTTCGGCGTCGTGATGGCCGCGGGGCTCCTGTGGGTGGCGGTCTCGGGTGAGCCGTGGCTGGTGCTCGCGTCGGTGGCGTGGCTGCTCCTGGCCGCCGACCAGTACCGCCTGGGTCGAGCCGCGGGACGGGACCGACCTCGGTAGTCTGGCCGTCCCGCGGAGGACTAAGGAGAGCTCATGGCCACCTTCGGACCGTCCGATGACCTGCAGGCGGCGGAGTTCGTCGACACGGACCTGCGTCGCGCGCGCTTCGTCGGGGCAGACATCTCCGGCGTCGTGATGCGCGGTGTGCAGGCGGAGGGCGTGGAGATCGACGCGCCGTGGCTCTCCGACGGCGACACCTTCCTGCGCGTCAACGGCGTCGACGTGATCCCGCTCGTCGAGGCCGAGCTGAACCGTCGATTCCCGGGACGCGCCGAGCGGCGCGCCACCGATCCGGAGGGACTCGCCGCCGCGTGGGACCGGCTGGAGCGCACCTGGGGCTCCACGCTCGAGCGGGTCGACACGATGCCGGCCGGCACGGTGGACGTGTCGGTCGCCGGCGAGTGGTCGTTCGCACAGACGCTGCGGCACCTCGTGATGGCCACGGACACGTGGCTGCGCCAGGCGATCCTCGGGGAGGAGCAGCCCTTCCACCCGTTCGGGTTGGTCGATGCTGCGACCAAGGGCGACGGCTTCGACACGTCGGTCCTCGCCGAGGTCGCGCCGTCCTACGGCGAGGTCCTCGAGGTGCGGGCAGGACGCGTCGCGATGGTGCGCGACCTCATCGCGGACGTCACGCCCGAGCTGCTTGCGTCGGCGCGACCCAACCCGCACGACCCGGCCTACCCCGAGACCGTGCTCTCCTGCCTGCACACGATCCTCGAGGAGGAGTGGGAGCACCACCGCTACGCCGTGCGCGACCTCGACGTCATCGCGGCGGGGGCCGGCGTCTGACCCCCGCCGCACGGCTGGGGGGGGGCGACGACGCCCACGTCCCTGAGCGGGTCGTCCTACGAGGCGATGCGGTCTCGCGCGGCCCGACCGGAGCCCTGAGCGGCACCGTCGGTCTCGCGGGGGCTGATCTCGGCCCACACCGCGTCGAGGGACAGGCCGAGGACCTCGGCGATCGCCGCGATCGTCGGGAAGGCCGGCGTGGCCACGCGGCCCGACTCGATCTTGCGCAGGGTCTCCGGGGAGATCCGTGCCTCGAGGGCGGTCTCGAGCATCGTGCGTTGACCGCGGGCGCGACGCAGGAGCGCACCGAGCCGCTGTCCGCGCTCGACCTCGGCGGGTGTGAGCGGCAACCTGACCATGCTCTCGATCCTAGACCGGGATAACATGGCCGGGATAGTTATTGGTCGCACCACAGTCGCATGGAAAGGCGCCGCATGATCGAGATCCTGAGCCCCTCCGAGCTGCCCCGCGCGCGGGCCGCGGGAGCTCTCGTCGCCGACATCCTGCAGACGCTGAAGGGCCGCGCGACCGTCGGTACCAACCTGCTGGACATCGACCGGTGGGCCGAGACGGCGATCGTCGAGGCCGGGGCGTCGTCCTGCTACGTCGACTACGCGCCGTCCTTCGGCCGGGGACCGTTCGGCCACTACATCTGCACGTCGGTCAACGACGCCGTGCTGCACGGACTGCCTCATGACCGGGCGCTCGCCGAGGGCGACCTCGTCTCGCTCGACCTCGCCGTGTCCCTGGACGGAGTCGTGGCCGACTCGGCGATCAGCTTCGTCGTGGGCGAGTCGCGGCCCCCGGAGAGCGTCGCGATGATCGAGGCGACGGAGCGGGCGCTGGCCGCCGGCATCGCCGCGGCCGGGCCGGGCGCTCGCGTCGGGGACATCTCGTATGCCATCGGCTCGGTCCTCTCCGAGGCGGGCTACCCGGTCAACACCCAGTTCGGGGGCCACGGCGTCGGGTCGACGATGCACCAGGACCCGCACGTCGCGAACGCCGGACGGCCGGGCCGTGGCTACACGCTGCGTCCCGGCCTCCTGCTGGCCCTGGAGCCGTGGGTCATGGCCGGCACCGCCGAGCTCGTGACCGATGCCGACGGGTGGACGCTCCGGAGCGCCACCGGCAGCCGGTCGGCCCACAGCGAGCACACGATCGCCATCACGGGCGACGGAGTCGAGATCCTCACCGTCCCGACGACGGCACGGTCCTAGGTCCGCGCGGCACGGGACCGGAAGCCAGGCGTCTCAGGAGACGACGACGGCGTCCGGGGTGGTGGTCGTCAGGCGCATCCGGACCGGGACCTCGTCGCCGATCCGTGGGGGAGCGACGCCGGCCGGCAGCACGAGGAGGCTGCACTGCATGTGCGGCGGTTCCGCGAAGCGCGGCATGACCCCCGACACCGTGAAGGGCGAACGCACCCGGTGCGCGGCCTCGAGCACGCCCTCGGTGACGGCGATGGCACGTGAGCGCGCGGTGGCGGCCGACGACGGGCTCTCCATCGCGACCCCGTGCGACGTGCCGCCGCTGACGACGACGAGGTGGCCCGCGCCGACGGCGCGCTGTCGGTAGCCGACCCGCGTACCCTTGGCGACGGGTCGCACGTCGAGCACGTGGGCGCGCACCTCGTAGGAGCCCTTGTCGGCGTACCAGAGGTCCGTGCCGATGCGGGGCCGGAACTCGTGCTCCGGGAACCGCGCTGCGAGAGTGGCGAGCTCGGCCGCGGACACGTGGGAGACGAACCACGTGCGGACCCAGGGCACGGCGGCGATGAAACGCGAGATCTCCTCGACGTGGCCCGTCCCGAGCGGCAGGTGCAGGGTGACCCCGACCGCGTCGGCGACTCCGGCCAGGTCGGCGACGTCCGCGACGGGTGTGCCGTAACGGTTCATCGACGTCAGGCCCTCGACGACGACCCGCGCGTCGGCGAGCACCTCGCGAAGGCTCGCCAGGTCGGACCCGGTCGTCACCGTGTGGACGACGCGCCGGTTCGCCAGGTCGGGCAGGTGGGCGTGGACGGCGGCACGGAAGGGCTCCATGACGAGCACGTCACCGCCGAACGCGCCCAGGGCAGAGGGTAGCTCGGCGTAGGCGCCGATCGCGACCATCGGCACCCCGAGTCGGGCGGCCTCGGCGCAGAGCAGGTCACGGCCGAAGCCGTAGCCGTTGCCCTTGATGACGGGGACGACGCCGGAGTGGTCGGCGACGAAACGGTCGTGGGCGGCGCGCCAGCGCTCACCGTCGACGTGGAGGACGAAGGACACGTCCGATCACCGCCGCTTCATGTAGAGGTCGAAAGCCTTGTAGAGCAAGCGGTTCAGCGGCAGGTCCCACTCGCCGGCCAGTCGCACGGCCTCGCCGCCCGTGCCGACCTTGAAGCGGATGAGACCGATGTGCGGGTTGGCCTCGTCGACCGTGTTGGTGATGCCGCGCAGGTCGTAGACGCTCGCGCCGGCGGCGATGGAGTCCTGCATCATCCGCCACTGGATGGCCGTCGAGCCCTGCAGCTCGCGCTTGGCCGACGTCGACGCGCCGTAGGAGTACCAGGCGTGCTCGCCGACCCGGATGAAGATCGTCGCGGCGAGCACGTCGCCCTCGTGCTCGGCGAGGTAGACGCGGATCCGATCGGGATCCTCCGCCGAGAGGGCGGCGTACATCGTCTCGAAGTAGGCGAGCCCGCGCGGGGTGAAGCGGTCGCGCTCGGCGGTCTCGACGTAGGTGCGGTGGAAGGCCGGCAGGTCGGACGCGTCTCCGACGCGGACCTCGACGCCGTTCTTCGCGGTCTTCTTGATGTTGCGGCGCCACAGCTGGTTCATGCCGGCGAGCACGTCGGCCTCGGTGCGGCCCGCGAGCGGCACCTGGAAGACGTACTCCGGCTGGCCGGCCGCGAAGCCGTCGTCGGGGCTGAGGTGCCTGAAGCCCAGCCGCCGGAGCTCGGCGACGACGGCCGTGCCCACCGGCTCGACGACGTCGGGCGTCGCGTCGTCGTAGCGACGGACGGCCGGGTCGCCGATGGCTGCCTTGATCGTGGCGGTGCGCCAGCGGTGCGTCGCGACGGGTGGCCCGAGCCGCAGCGCGAAGGCGCCCTCGGCCTTGAGGTGGTCGCGCAGCGCGCGGAGCAGCTCGACGAGCCGCGGTGAGGCCCAGTCGATGCAGGGGCCCTCGGGCACGTAGGCCAGCGAGCGCTTGATGCGGGGCAGCGAGCGGTGCAGCACGAGTGCGGCGCCGACCATCTCCTCGCCCTCGAACCAGCCGACCGACTGGGCGCGCCACTCCTTCTTGACGTCGGCCCAGGCCGGCGTCTGGAGGAAGCTCGCCGAGGGCTGGGACCGCAGCCAGGCGAGGTGCTCGGCTGCGGTGATGTCACGAACGGAGATGGGCGCGTTCACGCTGGCTCACGCTACCCGAGCGCGACGGGTGACCCGACACGCCTCGCCCGCCGGACGGCATACGCCATCGGCCGACCCGCCGGCACGAGCCGGACCGACCGAGGACGTATGCCGGGTCGCTCAGGCCCAGCCCATGGTGCGTGGGTCGGGGGGCAGCCGCGGGTTGAGCAGGTGGGCGACGAGGGCCGTCCACCCGGTCTGGTGCGTCGCGCCGAGGCCCTCGCCGGTGTCGCCGTCGAAGTACTCCGAGAAGGTGGGGTGCGCCGACCACAGCGGGTCGGGCGAGGACTCGATGCGCTTGCCGTCGGACGGACGACGGCCGTCGACGGGACGGAAGAGCGCCGTGAGGCCCCCGTCGATGACGTCGGCCGCCTCGTCGAGCGTGCGCCAGTCGCCCGAGCCGGTCGGGATCTCGATGCGGAAGTCGTCACCGAAGTAGCGGCCGTAGGTGCGCAGCTTGTCGGCGAGGAGCACGTTCGTGGGGAACCACACGGGCCCGCGCCAGTTGGAGTTGCCGCCGAACATGCCGGTGCGCGACTCGCCGGGCTCGTACTCGATCGAGACGGTCTCGTTGCCGAGGGTCGCCGTGACGGCCTGGCGCGTCGCGGCCGACAGCGAGCGAATCCCGTAGGGGGACAGGAACTCCTCCGTGTCGAACATCCGCTCGAGGATGCGGCGCAGTCGCTTGGGCGGCACGAGGGTCAGCAGCATCTTGCCGTCGTCGCGGGCCAGCATGGGCTTGACGAGCTCGGGCCGGCGCTCCTGGAGCCACTGGAAGCGGCTCGTCACGTCGGGGCACTCGTCGACGACCCACGACGGGATCTCCGTCGCGCCGAGGATCGGCAGGAGGCCGACCATCGACCGCACCCGCATGTGCGGTGCGCGCCCGTCGGGCTGGACGAGCACGTCGTAGTAGAAGCCGTCCTCCTCGTGCCACAGGCTCTTGTCGCTCGAGCCGAAGTGGCGCATCGCCTGCGCGATGGAGAGGAAGTGCTCGAGGAACTTCGTCGCCACGTCGTCCCACGCCTTGTCGGTGCGGGCCAGCTCGAGGGCGATCTTGAGCATCTGCTGGCAGTAGAAGGCCATCCAGCTCGTCGCGTCGGACTGCTCGAGCCGGAAGCCGGGCGGCAGGGGAGCGGAGCGGTTGAAGAGGCCGATGTTGTCCATCCCGAGGAAGCCGCCCTCGAAGAGGTTGGAGCCGTTGGCGTCCTTGCGGTTGACCCACCACGCGAAGTTGAGCAGCAGCTTGGTGAAGACGCGCACGAGGAACTCACGGTCGCGGTAGCCGTCGATCCGGTAGACGTGCCAGGCCGCCCACGCGTGGACCGGCGGGTTGACGTCGCCGAACGCCCACTCGTACGCCGGCAGCTGGCCGTTGGGGTGCATGGCCCACTCGCGGCACATGAGGACCAGCTGCTCCTTGGCGAACTCCGGGTCGACGTGGGCGAGCGGGATGGTGTGGAAGGCGAGGTCCCACGCGGCGAACCACGGGTACTCCCACTCGTCGGGCATCGAGATGACGTCGGCGAGCGCGAGGTGCTTCCAGTGCTCGTTGCGGCCCTTCTTCCGCGACTCGGCGACGGCCGGGCCGACGGGGTCGCCGTTCGCCCACTGGCGCACGTCGTAGCGGTAGAGCTGCTTGCCCCACAGGAGGCCGGCGTAGGCGCGGCGCGCGACGTGCCGGTCGGCCTCGTCGAGGGAGGCGTCGATGACGTGGCCGTAGAACTCGTCGGCCTCGGCGGACCGGGCGCCGAGCACGTCCTCGAAGTCGTCGCCGAACCACTCGAGCCCGGGGTCACCGGGAGCGAGGCGCAGGTCGACGGTGACGGTCTCGCCGGGCCCGACGGAGTCGAAGCGGTACCAGAAGGAGCACTTGCTGCCGTAGCCGCCGGGGTTGACCGCCTGCGTGCGGCCGTGGACGACCCGCTCGTTGATCGAGTCCTTCGGGTAGAGCGACTGGTTGGCGGGGGCGTGGTCGCCGAAGACGTGCCTGGCGTTGGTCTCGTTGTCGCAGAAGAGGGTCGTCGGCGAGCCGGACGCGGCGAGGACGTAGCGGCCGAGGAAGCCGTGGGTCACCTCGGCGGCGCGGTAGCCGCGTGGCGGTCGGCCGTTGCGACGGATCTCGCGCAGCTCGGTGACCCGGTCGTCGACGCCCCAGCTCCACGTGTTGCGCAGCCAGATCGTCGGCAGCACGTGCAGCGGCGCTGCGGCCGGCCCGTGGTTGGTCGCCGAGATCCGGATGCACATGTCGTCGGGCCCGGCCTTGGCGTACGTCATCGTGACGTCGAAGAACTCGTGGCTGTCGAGGATGCCGGTGTCGCCGAGCTCGAACTCCCGCTCGTCACGGGTGCGCTCGCGGTTCTCACGGCGCAGCTGCTCGTAGGGGAACTCGGCCTGCGGGTAGCGGTAGAGCCACTGCATCCACGAGTGCGTC
This sequence comes from Terrabacter sp. LjRoot27, assembly GCF_964254175.1. Taxonomy (NCBI): domain Bacteria; kingdom Bacillati; phylum Actinomycetota; class Actinomycetes; order Micrococcales; family Intrasporangiaceae; genus Terrabacter; species Terrabacter sp. LjRoot27. The sequence continues at coordinate 2,489,370 of NZ_CAXUSS020000001.1, read as the reverse complement.
GGCGTGCCGTCGAGGGCCCACCAGTACTCCTTGGCGTCCTCTCCGTGGTTGCCCTCCTCGTTGGTCAGGCCGAAGAGGCGCTCCTTGAGGATCGGGTCCTTGCCGTTCCAGAGGGCGACGGAGAAGTTGAGGAAGCCGAAGCGGTCGCTGATGCCACCGAGCCCGTCCTCGCCCCAGCGGTAGGCGCGCGACACGGCCTGGTCGAAGGGGAACTCGGACCACGCGTTGCCCTCGGCCGAGTAGTCCTCGCGGACCGTGCCCCACTGCCGGCCGGAGAGGTAGGGGCCCCAGAGGCGCCACGGGGCGTCGTGGCCGGGGGAGTCGATGAGCCGCGCGTGCTCCGCACTGAGCGGTTCACCCGGGGGCAGGGGGCTGTTCATGGAGGACATCGTGCTGCATCGATGTGTCGACGTCGTTACGGGTCTTGACCTTCGACCCGGTCGAGGGCCCAGTCTTCTCGTCATGCCCGCCACCCCCGTGCCAGCTGCCGACGACGCCGACGACGCCGACCGCCTCCTGACGATCGGCGAGGTCGCCCGTCAGAGCGGCCTCACCGCCAGCGCGCTGCGCTTCTACGACCGCGAGGACGTCCTCGTCCCCGCCGACGTCGACGCCCTGACGGGCTACCGGAGGTATGCCGTCGCGCAGGTCCGCGCCGCGCGCCTGCTCGCCTCGCTGCGCCGGGTCGGCATGCCGCTCGCCGAGGTCGCGCTCGTGCTCGACGAGGATGCGCGGGGTGCGTCCGGCGCTGCCGCGGACGTCGTCACCGCCCACGAGCAGCGCCTCGTCGACGGCCTGGCGGACGCCCGGCGCGAGATCGTGCGTACGCTGGCGCTCCTCGCCGAGCGCGACCTCGCGGGGACGGAGGCCTGCCGGGTCGGGGTCCGCGCCGGCGACCTGGCCGCGGCCCTGGCGGCCGTCCGGTTCGCCGTGGCGCCCGGGGAGCCCGTCGCGGGCGCCCCCGACGGGGTGGACCTGCGCGTGCTGACGGGGATCCTCGTCGAGGTGTGCGGCGCCGAGGTGCGGTGCGTCGCGACCGACCGCTACCGCCTCGCCGTCGGGTGGGCCATCGTGCTCGGTCCACCCGCGGCCTCGCCGGACGAGCCGGTGGCCGCGGTCGTCCCGGTCGGCTGGGCCGACCGGGTGGCCGCGGCGTGCGCCGCCCTCGCCGTGGACGCCGAGGTCGTGCTCGAGCTGCGCCCGGGTCGGTCGGTCGCGCTCGTGGACGGTGAGCTGCTCGCGACCCCGGTGCTCCCGGGCTCGTTCCCCGACTACCGGAGCATCGTCGCCGAGGACCCCGGCCGGGGTGCGGTCGACGCCGGGGGACTCCAGGCCCTCCTGCCGGTGGAGCGGCAGACCGTCGGGCTCGTCGTCCGTGACGGCTCGGTCCACGTCGCCGAGACGTCCGGTGCGGGCACGGACGGCGTCGCCGACGTCCTCGTCGACCCGGAGTTCCTCCACGAGGCGCTCGCCGTCGCCGGTGCCCGGCCGACGCTCGTCCTCGACGGTCCCCACCGCCCCCTCGCCATCCGCGGGGACGGTGCCGGCTTCTCCGTCCTCATGCCGGTCGCGCCCGAGACCTCGCGTCGGTGAGCGTCCTCGTCCACCTGTGCCGAGGCTGCGGTCACCAGCAGGCGTGGCACGAGTCCGGCAACGGCGGCTACACGCCGTGCCGGTGCTGTCTGGCCGGGACGGCGGACCCCCACCCCACGCCGACCCTGCTGCCGACGGTGACCTCGCCCGGCGGCATACGCGAGCCCTTGTGGGAGCCCGGCACCCGGCGCAACGTCGGCACGATGCACGCGACGACGACGTGTGGCTGTGACGCCTGCCACGAGGCCGCCGCGCGGATAAGGCGTCGAGAGCACCCCTCCGCGGCTCCTAGACTGGAGGGGTTGTCCGGCCGCTGACGTAGTGCGGCACCGATAGGAGGAATGCCGTGATCGTCGCCACCGGGATCGAGCTGCGTGCTGGCGCGCGCCTGCTCGTCGAGGACGCCAGCTTCAGGATCGACGCGGGCGACCGCATCGGTCTCGTCGGCCGCAACGGTGCCGGCAAGACGACCCTGACCAAGGTGCTCGCGGGCGAGGGCCAGCCGGCCGCCGGCACGGTGACCCGCACGGGCGCCGTCGGCTACCTGCCGCAGGACCCGCGCACGGGTGACCTCGACATGCTCGCCCGTGACCGCATCCTCTCTGCGCGCGGCCTCGACGAGATCGTGCGCCGGCGATCCGAGGCCGAGGCCCGGATGGGCAGTGACGACGAGCTGGTCCGTGACAAGGCGATGCGCGCCTACACGCGGCTCGAGGCGGAGTTCGAGGCGCAGGGCGGGTATGCCGCCGAGTCCGAGGCCGCGTCCATCGCCAGCGCCCTCAACCTCGAGGAGCGCATCCTCGGCCAGCCGCTCGGCACCCTGTCGGGTGGCCAGCGCCGCCGCGTCGAGCTGTCGCGGATCCTCTTCTCCGGCAACGAGACCCTGCTCCTCGACGAGCCGACCAACCACCTCGACGCCGACTCGATCATCTGGCTGAGGGAGTACCTCCGCGCCTACAAGGGCGGGCTCATCATCATCAGCCACGACGCCGAGATGCTCGATGCCGTCGTCAACAAGGTCTACCACCTCGACGCGAACCGCTCGGCCCTCGACGTCTACAACGTCAGCTGGAAGACCTACCTCCAGGCGCGCGAGACGGACGAGAAGCGTCGGCGCCGCGAGCTGCAGAACGCCCAGAAGAAGGCCGGCGCGCTCATGGCGCAGGCCGACAAGATGCGGGCCAAGGCCACGAAGGCCACGGCTGCCCAGAACATGGCCAAGCGTGCCGAGCGGCTCCTCGCGGGCGTCGAGGGCGAGCGGGTCCAGGACAAGGTGGCCAAGCTCCGCTTCCCCAAGCCGGCCGCCTGCGGCAAGACGCCCCTGCGCGCGTCCGGGCTCTCCCGCTCGTACGGCTCGCTCGAGGTCTTCACCGACGTCGACCTCGCCATCGACCGCGGCAGCAAGGTCGTCGTGCTCGGGCTCAACGGTGCCGGCAAGACGACGCTGCTGCGGATGCTCGCCGGCGTCGACACCCCTGACACCGGCGAGGTCGAGCCCGGTCACGGGCTGCGCCTCGGCTACTACGCCCAGGAGCACGAGAACCTCGACGTCGGTCGCACGGTCCTCGAGAACATGAAGTCGGCCGCGCCCGAGCTCGGCGAGACCGAGGTGCGCAAGGTGCTCGGCTCCTTCCTGTTCTCCGGCGACGACGTGCACAAGCCCGCCGGGGTGCTCTCGGGTGGTGAGAAGACCCGTCTGTCGCTCGCCCTCCTCGTCGTCTCGGCGGCCAACGTGCTGCTCCTCGACGAGCCCACCAACAACCTCGACCCGGCCTCCCGCGCCGAGATCCTCGGGGCGCTGTCGACCTTCGAGGGTGCCGTCGTGCTCGTCACGCACGACGAAGGAGCCGTCGAGGCGCTCGAGCCCGAGCGCATCCTGCTGCTGCCCGACGGCGTCGAGGACCTCTGGGGACCGGACTACCTCGACCTCATCTCGCTCGCCTGAGCCTGTCGGCGCTCGTGGCAGGGCGCCACTGGCTACGTTGGCGCCATGACATCGAGCGCGCGGCGACGGCGACGTCGTGAGCCGCAGTCGAGCGCCGGCGAGAACCGTCTGTGGCCGGCGCTCGCGGTCGTCGTGGCGGCGCTGGCGTATGCCGTGCTGCCCGAGAGCCTGCTCGTCGGCCCCCGCCTCGCCATCCCGGTCATCGAGCTGGTGCTGCTCGGTGCGCTGGTCGTCACCAACCCGCGGCGCCTCGTGCGGCAGACGCGCTGGTCGCGCGGCATCTCCATCGCCCTCGCCTGCCTCGTCATCGCGACGAACCTCGTGGCGCTCGGCATGCTCGTGCGCAGCCTCACCTCGTCCGAGCCGGGCGGGATGCCCCTGCTGCTCGCCGGGATGCAGGTGTGGCTGACCAACGTCATCGGCTTCGGCCTGCTCTTCTGGGAGATCGACCGTGGCGGTCCGGTCGCCCGCCACACGGTGGTGCGCGACCGGCTGCCGCCGGCCGACTGGCGGTTCTCGCAGGACGAGAACCAGGACGCCGTCACCGAGGTGGCCGCCACCTCGAGCGAGCGGAGCAACTGGCGACCTGAGCTCGTCGACTACCTCTACGTGTCGCTGACGAACTCCAGCGCGTTCAGTCCCACCGACACGATGCCGCTGTCGGCGCGGGCCAAGGCGCTCATGGGCCTCGAGGCGACCGCCGCGCTGCTCACGTCGCTGCTCGTCGTGGCCCGTGCGGTCGGGGCCCTGGGGCAGTGAGGGCGGCGACCGGCATACATAAGCAAATAGTTGGGCTCACCTAATGGACGGTTATTGTATCTGGGTGGGTCGCTCGGGACACTGTGTGTCATGCCCACCGACCACCACCTCACCTGCCCGTTCTGCTCGGGCGAGGACCTGACGCCGTTCCCGGACCCCACGTCCGCGTGGTCGTGCCTGGACTGTGCCCGGGTCTTCCGGGTCGAGCTGGTCCAGCCGGCATCGGTCACGGGGTGGGGCATCCTGCGCGTCGTCTCGCCGACCACTGTCGGTCATGCGGTCGCGGCCTGAGCCCGGTGCCACCACGGTGACCCGCGGGTAACCTGCGTCCATGACGCATCCCCACCTCCGGGTCGAGACCGACGGGCCCGTCCGCACGCTGACGCTCGACCACCCGGAGAAGCGCAACGCGCAGACCCCCTCGCTGTGGGCCGCGCTCGCCGACGAGGCACGCTCCCTCCCCGAGGACGTACGCGTCGTCGTCCTCCGCGGGGCCGGGGACGCCTTCTCCGCCGGCATCGACACCGCCATGTTCACGCCCGAGGGCGTGCCCGGGGAGGAGAGCGTGGCCCAGCTCGCCGCGGGAGGTCCCGAGGCCGTCCAGCGGGGGATCGCGGCCTACCAGGAGGGCTTCACCGCCTGGGCCGAGTGCCCGGCCGTCGTCGTCGCGCAGGTGCACGGCTACGCCATCGGCGCCGGCTTCCAGCTCGCGCTGGCGGCCGACCTGCGCGTCGCCGCGCTCGACGCGTGGTTCGCCATGCGCGAGACGAGCCTCGGCCTGGTGCCCGACCTCGGCGGCACCGGTCCGCTCGTGCACCTCGTCGGCTACGCCCGCGCCCTCGAGATCTGCGCGACGGGGCGCAAGATCTCGGCGCCCGAGGCGCACGGCATCGGCCTGGTCGGCACGCTCGCGCCCGCGGCAGACCTCGACGAGGCGACGGGGTCGCTCCTCGAGGCGCTCCTCGCCGCCCCGGCACCCGCCCTGCGCGCGCTCAAGCCGCTGCTGCGCGGGGCGATGGACGGCGACCGCGACCGACAGCTCGCCCGCGAGCGGGAGGCCCAGACCGGGCTGCTCCAGACGATGCTCGGCGGCTTCGGCGCCTGAGTCCGGCCGCGGCTCGCGGCTGATCCGGGGGCCCGGGGGAATCGCTGTCGGTCCCTCGCGGTTGGATCAAGGGACTGAAGGAGGTCTGTGCCGTGGGCATGCAGCCGTGGATGGCGATGCGATCGATGTCGCGCGACTCGTCGGTGGCCGAGCGGAGCCTGTCGCCGGGCACCCGTCGCCGCGTCCTGACGTACGCCGCGCCCTACCGCCGGGCGATCATCGCGTTCCTCGCGGTCGTCGTCCTCGACTCGGTCCTCGTCGTCACGGTGCCGCTCCTGCTCAAGAGCCTCGTCGACGACGGCGTCATCCCCAAGGACTCGTCCGTCGTCGTGCGGCTCTCGCTCGTCGTCGCGGCCATCGCCATCGTCGACGCCGTGCTGACCGTCATCTCCAGGTGGTACTCCTCGCGCATCGGCGAGGGGCTCATCAACGACCTCCGCACCCAGGTCTTCGGGCACGTCCTGCGCCAGCCGATCGCGTTCTTCACCCGGGCCCAGACCGGCTCGCTCGTCTCCCGGCTCAACAACGACGTCGTCGGCGCCCAGCAGGCCTTCACGTCGGTGCTGTCCAACGTCGTCTCCAACGTCGTGTCGGTCGTGCTCGTCATCGCGGCCATGCTGGCCCTGTCGTGGCAGCTGACGCTCGGGTCACTGCTCCTCGTGCCCCTCTTCCTCGTCCCGGCCAAGCTCATGGGCAAGCGGCTCGCGACCCTCGCGCACCGTCAGATGACGCTCAACGCCGACATGGGCACCCGGATGACCGAGCGCTTCAACGTTGCCGGGGCCCTGCTCGTCAAGCTCTTCGGCACGCCCTCCCGCGAGCAGGCCGAGTACGCCGAGCGCGCCGGACGCGTCCGCGACATCGGCATCCAGATCGCGCTCAACCGGACGATCTTCATGGCCGCCCTGACCCTCGTCGCCGCTCTCGCGACCGCGATGGTCTACGGCTTCGGCGGTGTCATGGCGGTCAACGGCACGCTCTCGGTCGGCACGCTGCTCGCGCTCGCCGCGCTCCTGGCCCGCCTCTACGGCCCGCTCACGTCGCTGTCCAACGTGCGGGTCGACATCATGACCGCGCTGATCTCCTTCGAGCGCGTCTTCGAGGTGCTCGACCTCGAGCCGCTCGTCAAGGAGCGCGCCGGCGCCGTCGACCTGCCCGACGGGCCGCTCGGGGTCGAGCTCGACCACGTGGGGTTCCGCTACCCGTCGGCCGACGAGGTGTCGCTCGCCTCGCTCGAGTCCGTGGCGTCGGGGGACCGGCGCGGCAGCGGCGTCGTGCTCCGCGACATCACCGTCAGCGCTCCTGCGGGCCACCTCGTCGCGCTCGTCGGGCCCTCGGGCGCCGGCAAGACGACCCTGACCTCGCTCGTGTCCCGGCTCTACGACCCGAGCGAGGGCACGGTGCGCATCGGTGGCGTCGACCTGCGTGACGTCACGATGACCTCGCTGCGCGACCGCGTCGGCGTCGTGACCCAGGAGGCCCACCTCTTCCACGACACGATCCGGGCCAACCTCCTCTACGCCCGTCCCGACGCCACCGACGACGAGATCCACGCCGCCCTGCGGGCCGCCCAGATCAGCGACCTCGTCGCCGAGCTGCCCGAGGGCCTCGACACCGTCGTCGGCGACCGCGGCCACCGGCTCAGCGGCGGCGAGAAGCAGCGCCTCGCCATCGCGCGGCTGCTGCTCAAGGCACCCGACGTCGTCGTGCTCGACGAGGCCACCGCCCACCTCGACTCCGAGTCCGAGGTCGCCGTGCAGCGCGCCCTCGACGCCGCGCTCGAGGGCCGCACCTCGATCGTCATCGCCCACCGGCTCTCGACGATCCGCCAGGCCGACCTCATCGTCGTGCTCGACCACGGCCGCGTCGTCGAGACCGGGCGGCACTCCGAGCTGCTCGCGGCCGGCGGCCTCTACGCAGACCTCCACGCGACGCAGTTCGACGACCAGACCGTCGAGCGTCCGGGTCGTGCCGACCGCGAGCTCACGTCGCTGGAGCGTGACGCGCTCGACCACGTCTGAGCGCCGGCGCCCGGGTCAGGCGACGTCGGCCAGCCGCTCCTCGAGCCCGGCAGCGAGGCCGGCCACGGTCGCGAGGTCGACGAGACCGCCGAGGCTCCGGGCCGCGAGCCGGTGACGCACCGGACCGAGCCGGAGCCGGAGGTGGACCCGCGTCCGGTCGTCGCCGGCGGGTCGTAGTCGCAGGCACCAGGTGAGCTGCATGTGGCCCCTCGTGGAGGCGAAGAGCAGGTGCGAGGCCGCCTCGAGCTCCACGACCGTGAAGGTCGCGTCCGCGCCGCCCCAGTCGGGGATGACGTCGCCGACGGCGAGCCCCTGCAGGGTCGGCTCGAGGTGGCGCAGGGCCCGCCGCGCCCGCGGGACGGCACGCTCCACGACCCGTGGGAGGTACCACCCGGCGCGGAGCCGACCGAGCTGGACGAGCCACGGCCAGACCGACCCTGGAGCGCCCGAGACGGTGAAGGCCCGGTCCATGACGACGTCGGCGGCCACGAGGGCGTCACCCGGTAGGCGGGCGTGCCGTTCGGAGCCCGTCGGGCGGGCTAACAGCCGGCTGGTCGCGGAGTCGCCGGTCGTCATGGTCGCCCCGTCGTCCCGTTCATCGCGAGAGCTGCTGGAGCGCCCACGTGTTGCCGTCCGGGTCGCTGAGGTGTGCGTACTTGACGCCGCCCATGTCCTGGACCTCGGAGACCTCGATCCCGTTGCTGCTGAGCATCGCCCGCGCCTCGACGATGTCGTCGACGACGAGGTGCAGGTTCTGCACGCGGGGCGCGTCGGGTGCGCTCATCCCGACCCCGATGACGATGGAGCAGCTCGACCCCGGCGGCGTCAGCTGCACGACGCGCATACCATTGCCCGGCTCGACGTCGTGGTCGAGGACGAATCCCATGCCCTCGGCGTAGAAGGCCAGGCTGGCGTCGACGTCGGTGGTCGGGAGGGGGACGAGCTCAAGACGCATGTCCATGTGGGGTGACTCCTCGGTGTGGTCGGACGTCGACCTTCTCACCTGCACCGGTGCCGGCGGGGGAGGGCCGGCTCAGGCGTCCTCCTCGTCCCAGATGCGCACCTTCTTCGGCTTGGCTGGTGCCGCGTCGGGACCGGCGGTCTCGGCACGCTGGGCGGCTGCCTCGCGCCGGACGGCGAAGAAGATGAAGATGAGTCCGCCGGGCATGAAGAGCCACCACTGGTAGGCGTACGCCTGGTGGGGTCCCAGGTCCTCCTCGGGGCGTGGGAGCAGGCGCAGCGGGTGCTCTCCCGCGGTGGCCGTCGGCTGCTGCGCGCCGAGGACGACGTAGGCGTCCACCGGGCTCAGCGCGGGCACCTGCGTCCGGGCGTCGGCGACGTTGATGCTCGCCATCTGGGGCCGAGGAAGGTCGCGACCGAGGCTCACCTCACCCGTGCGCAGCCAGCCGGTGACCTGCACCGGGCCCGTGGGCGGCGGGTCGACGGGCGGGCTCGTCTCGGCGTCGTCCGCGTTGGGCACCCAGCCCCGGTCGACGAGGAGCGTCAGGTCACCCGTCCGCATCGGTGTCAGCACCTCGAAGCCGACCGTCGCGTCGAGCGTCCGGTTGCGGACGAGCAGGTCGGTGCCGACGGCATACGTCCCCGTCAGGGTGACCCGGGTCCACTGCTGCTCAGCCGGGATCGGGGACTCGACGAGGCCGGGAGCGAAGGGGACAGGTGCTGCGCCGTAGTTGCGCGCGATGGCGTCGACCTTGGTCCGCTGCTCGACATGACGGTGCCACTGCCACAGGCCGAGGTAGAAGCAGGCGACCCCGAAGAGGACCGCGACGAGGGTCCAGAGCAGCCAGCGCCGCGTCAGCCAGAGTCGAAGCACGGATCGACGGTACCCGGCACGACGACGGACCCGGCTACCGGTCCGTCCCTGACCTGCGGTGACGTCACGTCTGGGTCCTGGACGTGCGGGTTCGGACGGGAAGGTCCGGGGTACGGCCCACGTAACCGACGCATCCTCCGAAGGAGACCCCGATGAGAGCAGTCACCTGGCAAGGAAAGGGAGATGTGCGGGTCGAGACCGTGCCTGATCCCGTCATCGAGCAGCCCACTGACGCGATCATCCGGGTGACGACCACCAACATCTGCGGATCGGACCTGCACCTCTACGAGCCGCTCGCCGCCTTCATGACCCCGGGTGACATCCTGGGGCACGAGCCGATGGGTGTCGTCGAGGCCGTGGGTGCCGACTGCGGGGATCTCCGCGTGGGAGATCGCGTCTCGATCCCGTTCCAGATCTCCTGCGGTTCCTGCTGGATGTGCGACCAGCACCTGTACACACAGTGCGAGACCACTCAGATCCGCGAGCACGGTACTGGCGCAGCGCTCTTCGGCTTCTCCAAGCTCTACGGGTCGGTCCCTGGTGGGCAGGCGCAGTACCTTCGGGTCCCTCAGGCCCAGTTCACCCACACCAAGCTTCCGGAAGGGCCGCCGGACGATCGCTTCGCGTACCTGTCGGACATCCTGCCGACCGCCTGGCAGGGCGTGGAGTACGCCGACGTGCCTGACGGCGGCACCATCGTCGTGCTCGGGCTCGGCCCCGTCGGTGACTTCGCCTGCAGGATCAGCACGCTGAAGGGCTACCGGGTCATCGGCGTCGACCGGGTCTCGGACCGTCTGCGTCGGGTCGAGGCCCGCGGTGTGGAGGTGCTCGACCTCGACGAGCACCAGGACGACCTCGGTGACGTGATCCGTGAGATGACCGGAGGGCGCGGTCCCGACTCGGTGCTGGACGCGGTCGGCATGGAGGCACACGGCTCGCCCGTCACGACCGTCGTGCAGAAGGCGGTGGGACTGCTGCCATCGGCTGTCGCGGGACCCCTGCAGGAGGTGGCCGGAGTCGATCGTCTCGGCGCCCTCTACTCGGCCATCGACATCGTGCGCCGCGGAGGCACGATCTCACTCACCGGCGTCTACGGGGGCGCGGCCGACCCGATCCCCATGTTGACCCTCTTCGACAAGCAGGTGCAGCTGCGGATGGGCCAGTGCAACGTCAAGCGCTGGGTCGAGGAGATCATGCCGCTCCTCTCGGATGAGGACCCGCTGGGCGTCGACACGTTCGCGACCCATCGACTCACCCTCGACGAGGCGCCCGAGGCCTACAAGGCCTTCCAGGAGAAGCGGGACGGACACGTCAAGGTGCAGCTGAAGCCCTGGGCATGACGGACTGAAGGAGCGACCGGCAGGTCGATGCTGGTGCTGGTGGCGCTCGCGTTCCCAGCCCGGCGCGTGCCTCCGCTGCCTCATTGGCGGTGACGAGAGCCGTTCTTCTGCAGAGCAGTTCGGAGCCGCGGCCGTCGACGTGAAGCGCACACCGGCTGACGCAAGCGGCGTCGCCGCGGCTCAGGTCGGCAGCGTGCGAGCCGACCACACGTACGTGCCGCCCCGCGCCACGACCAGCCCGTCGTGCTCATCGATGATGCGCCACAGGTCCCGCTGCAAGGCGGCCAGACGGTCTGGGCCCAGACGTTGGTGGTCGCTGAACGTTCCCACCATCCCGGTCCAGTCCGCGCCGTCGAACTCGCGGACCCACCGGTAGGTGCGCGTCTCTCCCGGCGTCAGCGACGGGACGTCACGGAAGGGGTCCGCGTCCTCGAGACCGCTCGGGTCCTGTCCCACGACGGCCAGGCCAGGTGCATGCACCCGGTAGGCGGCACGAAACCGGGTGAGCACGGAGTCGTCGAGCACGTGGTAGTTCCAGAACAGCGCGATGGTGCCGCCCGGGCGGAGAAGAGACGCCGCCTTGGGGCCGCCGACGAGCGGGTCGATCCACTGCCACGCGTGACCGCAGGTGACCAGATCGAACGTCTGGCCCTGGCTGTCCCAGCTCTCGAACGAGGCGACGTCCACCTCCAGACCATGCGAGCGCGCCACCGCCGCCATTCGGTCGTCCGGCTCCACACCGACAACGCGGAAACCACGGGAGGCGATCGCCGCCGCCACCTTGCCGGTACCGCACCCGACGTCCAGCGTGCTCGAGGGACGGGCGGCGAGCAGATCGTCGATCAGCGCGTCGGGATAGCCCGAGCGAAACCGGTCATAGGCCTGCGCCGCCGGGCCGAACGACTCCGCGCGTCCCCGGTCCTGGTGAATCCCCTCCAACGGCACACCCCGATGCTGCCACGGCGAAGCGTGCTGCACCGCGGAGAGGACTCAGGGCTTCGGTCGACGCCGTCGCCCGTGTTCGGTCCGGGCAGGCAAGGCCACAGGAGCTCGTCCGGCAGGGCCGCGTCGGAAGCGGACGTTCAGCCGTCCAACGGGCGCGACCGGAAACTGGAACGGACGATCAGCCGCGCGACGGCCACGACCGACACTCCGGCACGTTCAGCGGCACCGTGGAGCTTGCTGTCGGCTTCGTCGGGCGAGATGCCCTGCTGGACCGCCAGGATGCCGGCCGCTCGGCTGATGGTGTCGAGGTCCTCGATGCGTGCCGGGGTCTCAGCCGCTCTGTCCCGGGTGGCGAAGGGCAGATCGGCGTTGTGCACCGCGCCCGGAGCCCAGGCACCGAAGATCTCAGCCAGTCGCTTCTCGCGACCGCTGAAGGTATCGGTCCCGGCGCCGTACACGTTGATGCCAGCCGTGACGGTCTCGCCCGTCAGGATCGGGAGAGACAGCGTGCTGTGGACTCCAGCGGTGGCGCTGGCCCGGGCGAAGGTGTGCCAGCGCTGTTCGTCGAACAGATGCTCCTCGTCCGTCAGCACGGGCTCGCCGGCACTGACCGCATCCACGCAGGGACCGCCGTCGATGAACTGGACGGCGTCGAGCGAGGACACGGTCTCGGACGTCGCCACGTAGGTGAAGGTGACACCTTGGCGGACGAGGCCGAGGCTGAACCCCACGATCCCGGGGACCGCTGCAACGACCATCGCCGCGATCTCCGTCAGGTCGTCCTGCAACGCCGAGTCGCCGTACTGGCCGAGTCGCTCGAGTGCGAGCCGCGTCTCTGGGATCGGTTCCATGCTCTTGTGTTACCCAATGATCTCGCCCACCCGAACCCGCGGTACCCCGACAACGGACGGTCGACGTCGTGAGCCGGCCCATGCGTGCGGGAGGGCCCGCGAGCCCTGTCGGAGCAACAACGACGTCCGACTGGACCTCGGCCGGTTCCCAACGGTGGTCAGGCTCTCGCGAGAGGAGCCGCCGCCGGAGGAGCGTAGAGTCAGTGATGCAGCGACACATGGTCACCAGCCGCGGTCCCAGAGCATCAGGGGCCAGTCAGAGAGCGGGGATCGCCGGTGTTGCCCTCCCGGGCGCGAACACACCGACGAAGGATGGCCATGGACGAGCAGTACAGCGAGATGGGACTCGACCCCGGCGTCGAGTACCTACGCGACGTTGCCGAAGGGTTCGCCCAGCTCGGCAGGCGCGTGGAGGACGAGGGCGGACACGACCCCTTCCAGGCCATCACCAGCGTCGCCTGCGAACGCGTGCAAGGAGCCGTGGGTGCCAGCATCACGACCCTGCGGTACGGCGAGTTCCTGACCGTGGCGGCGACGGACGAGCGCGTACGACGTGCCGACGCCATCCAGTTCGAGCTGGGCTCCGGACCGTGCCTCGATGCCATCGTCACGTCAACGATGTACAGCCCGTGCGATCTGCGGACCGACGACCGCTGGCCGGCCTACGGCCGACGGGTGGCCGACGAGCTCGGCCTCCACAGCATGCTGTCCTACAGGATGCTGTTGCCCTCCACCGGTACCGTCGCGGGCCTCAACCTCTATGCCGAGGCTCAGGGTGCGTTCACCGAACGCGACACCATGATCGGTCTGCTCCTTGCGACCCACGGCGCGCTGGTCGCGACAGCTGCCTTCTACGACCGCCACGTGCAGAACCTCGAGCGTGCACTTCGGAGCAACCGAGGGATCGGAACGGCGATGGGAGTGCTCATGGCCAACCACAAGGTCACCGAGGACCAGGCCTTCGACCTGCTGCGGATCACCAGCCAGAACACCAACCGCAAGATCGTCGACCTTGCGCACGAGGTCGTGCAGACCGGCGCCCTCGACGTGACGCCGCACCAGCGCCCGCTGGTGGCCGTCAGCCCGCCGGACAGCCTGACGAGTCGACCGCTGCCGTAGCGGGCTTGCAGTGCGGGCCGCTTTGGTGGCTGCGATACGGGGTCATCGGCCCTGAGGTGCAAGGCACTCATCAGGCACGCAGGTCGCACGAGGGCAGTGGCGCCATTCCGGCGTGATGAGCTCGGGCCGTCCGCAACCCGTCCGCAGGAGGTCCAGAAACGACCCGCCCCTGCCATCCTGACGAAGCACCCAGACGACACATCACCGCAGTTCAGAGGGCTGGGACAACATCGGCAGCATGAGCAGATCGGTTCGCTGCAGGACCCGGCCTAGAGTGGAGCCCATGACCCGCCTTCCCGACCCGAGCGTCCGACCGGCAGGGCTGGCCGACCAGTTCGGGCGCCGGGCCCGCGACCTCCGAGTGTCGGTCACCGACCGCTGCAACCTGCGCTGCACCTACTGCATGCCCGCCGAGGGACTGCCGTGGATGCCCAAGGCGGAGATGCTGACCGACGAGGAGATGCTGCGGATCATCGGTGTCTTCGTGCGCGACGGGATCACGCAGGTGCGCCTCACGGGCGGCGAGCCGCTCCTGCGCCGCTCGCTCGTCGACCTGGTCGCGGGCATCGCCGCGCTCGAGCCGCGTCCCAAGATCGCGATGACGACGAACGGTGTCGGCCTCGAGCGCGTCGCCATCGGGCTCAAGGAGGCCGGCCTCGACCGGGTGAACGTCAGCCTCGACACCATCGACTCGGACACCTTCACGCAGCTGACCCGCCGCGACCGCCTCGCCGACGTCGAGGCAGGCCTCAAGGCCGCCGCGGACGCGGGACTGACGCCGGTCAAGGTCAACGCCGTCGCGATGCGCGGCATCAACGACGACTCCGTCGCCGACGTCCTCGCCTGGTGCCTCGAGCGCGGCTACGAGCTGCGCTTCATCGAGCAGATGCCGCTCGACGCCCAGCACGCCTGGGACCGCACGCAGATGATCTCCGCCGACGAGATCCGCGAGCGACTGTCGCAGCGCTGGGAGCTGACGCCGCTGCCGGCCGCAGACCGGGGGAGTGCGCCGGCCGAGCGCTTCCTCATCGACGGCGGACCCGAGACGGTCGGCATCATCGCCAGCGTCAGCGCACCGTTCTGCGCGGCCTGCGACCGCACGCGGCTCACGGCCGACGGGCAGGTGCGCAACTGCCTCTTCTCGACGACCGAGACCGACCTGCGGGGGCCCCTCCGGGAGGGCGCCACCGACGACGAGCTGCTCGGCCTCATGCGGGGCGAGATGTGGCGCAAGCGCCGCGGCCACGGCATCGGCGACCCTGACTTCGTCCAGCCCGACCGACCCATGTCCGCCATCGGCGGCTGACCGCGGCTGCCCCCACCGAGGGTCCGGCCGACGTTAGCTCGGGCACGGGCGACGATCGACGGCGAGAGTCGTTCCGCGCATCCCGGTGACGGCAGCCGGTGACGTCTGGGTGGAGGTCAGCAGGGGCGTTGGGCGTGCGCGACGACCGAGGCTACGCTCCCGACGACGGGCTCGCACGTGGCGGGATCCGGCACGCGGGCTCTGACCCCTTCGTTTCCGGACCGCGAGATCGCTGCGACACTGTGGCGGTGCTGGAACTGCGCCCGAGCTGCGAGTGCTGCGACCGTGACCTGCCGCCCGAGTCGACGGAGGCGATGATCTGCACCTTCGAGTGCACGTGGTGCGCGCGGTGCGTCGTTGCCTGCCTGAGCGGCACGTGCCCGAACTGCGGTGGTGACCTGCAGCCCCGACCCGTTCGACCAGCCGCTCAGCTGGACGCCCATCCGGCCTCGACCCGGCGGGTGCTCCAGACGGGACTGCACCGCGACTGACCGGGGGTCCCGAGACCGTTGTGTTCAGCCGTCGGCGTCGGTGAGTGCCTCGACGGGGACGACCTCGATGAGGAAGCCACGCAGCGCCACGAAGTCGGCGAGGGACTTCTCGTGGTCGTCGCAGGCCAGCCACACCTTGCGCCGCTCAGGGGTGTGCAGCTTCGGGTTGTTCCAGATCACGGCGTGGACACCCGTGGCGCGGCAGCCCTTGGCGCTGCAGACGTGCTCGACCTCGGCGCCGCGGTCGGGCGACAGGGAGAGTGGGCCGTTCACTGCTCGAGGCGCTGCGTGTCGTCCCGGGGCACGACCGACTGGATGCTGCCCGGCTGGCGCGGGCTCACGGCGTTCGCGAGCACCACGGCGACGTAGGGGATGAAGACCGCGGCGAGCACGGCGGTCCAGCGGAGCCAGCCCGAGGTGACGAAGACCAGACCGAAGCACGCGATGCGGATGCCCATCATCGTGAGGTAGCGGCGGACCCGCTGGTCCTGGTCGTCCGTCGTGGACGTCGACGCCGAGGTGACGGAGTAGACGACCGGCTCGTTCTTGGCTCTTGGCACCCTTCAACCATAAGCCCGTCCCACGCGCGCGGCACCGTGCTGTCTACCCTTCGGTAGTCCGTTAGGTTTCGGGGCAAGGCAGCGACCCGGCAGTGGCCGGACGGACGGAGGAACGCACAGTGTCAACGACCGAGGCGCGCAACGTGCTCGTGACCGGAGGCAACCGCGGCATCGGCCTGGCGATCGCCAGGGCCTTCGCCGACGCGGGCGACAACGTCGTCATCACGCATCGTTCCGGTGAGCCGCCCGAGGGCCTCCGGGGCGTCATCTGCGAGGTCACCGACTCGGCCTCCGTCGACGCGGCCTTCACCGCAGCCGAGGAGATCTTCGGCGGCCCCGTCGAGGTGCTCGTCGCCAACGCCGGCATCACCCGCGACACCCTGCTCATGCGGATGAGCGACGACGAGTTCGACTCCGTCATCGACACGAACCTCGCCGGCGCCTTCCGGTGCGCCCGTCGCGCCGCCACGGGCATGATCCGCAAGCGCCGTGGCCGCATCGTGCTCATCAGCAGCGTCGTCGGTCTCTACGGCTCGCCCGGCCAGACCAACTACGCCGCGTCGAAGGCGGGCCTCGTCGGTCTCGCCCGTTCGATCTCACGCGAGCTCGGCGGCCGCGGCATCACCGCCAACGTCGTCGCGCCCGGCTTCATCGACACCGAGATGACGGCCGTGCTGCCCGACGAGCAGAAGAAGGCCTACCTCTCCAACATCCCCGCCGCCCGTTTCGCCACCCCGGGGGAGGTCGCGTCCGTCGTGCGCTTCGTCGCGAGCGACGACGCCGGCTACATCACCGGTGCGGTGATCCCCGTCGACGGCGGGCTCGGCATGGGGCACTGAGCCCACCCCACGGCATACGGTCGTATGCCGTCAGCCCCCTTGTGCAGCAAGCCTCCCCACCCACACGAGAAAGTCGCAGGCATGGGAATCCTCGAAGGCAAGAAGCTCCTCATCACCGGTGTCCTCATGGACAGCTCGATCGCGTTCCACGTCGCCAAGATCGCCCAGCAGGAGGGTGCGACGGTCATCCTCACCTCGTTCGGCCGGACGATGAAGATCACCCAGACCATCGCCAAGCGGCTGCCCGAGACGCCCGTCGTCATCGAGCTCGACGTCGCCGACCAGGAGCACCTCGACACCCTCGCCGACCGCCTGCGCGAGCACGTGGACAGCCTCGACGGGGTCCTGCACTCGATCGGCTTCGCCCCGCAGGGCGCCTTCAACTTCCTCGAGGGCACGTGGGAGGACGTCTCGACGGCCCTGCAGATCTCGGCGTACAGCCTCAAGTCGCTCGCCGTCGCGACCCTGCCGCTCATGTCCGAGGGCGGCAGCGTCGTCGGCCTGACCTTCGACGCGAAGTTCGCGTGGCCGGTCTACGACTGGATGGGCGTGGCCAAGGCCGCCTTCGAGTCGACGAACCGCTACCTCGCCCGTGACCTCGGCCCCAAGGACGTGCGCTGCAACCTCGTCGCGGCGGGCCCGATCCGCACGACGGCGGCCAAGTCCATCCCGGGCTTCGAGCAGTTCGAGCAGATCTGGGACGACCGCGCGCCGCTCGGCTGGGACGTCAACGACCCGGTACCCGCGGCGAAGGCCTGCGCGGCCCTGCTCTCCGACTGGTTCCCCGCCACGACCGGCGAGATCGTCCACGTCGACGGCGGCGTCCACGCGATGGGGCAGTGACCGCGCACGCCCACGGGTGCTCTCGCTAGAGTCCTGCCCATGCCTCACGCCGGGACCGAGTCCAGCCCCCTGACGACGACCGAGCCCGAGGTGGTGTCGCTGCCCGTCGACCAGGTCCGCGTCGACGAGGTCAGGGTGCTCGACGGGCCCAACCTCTACTTCGCCCGGCCCGCGATCAAGGTCATCCTGCACGTCCCCGGCTTCCTCGACCTCAAGCGCACCGACGCCGAGGCCCTGGCCCGCCGTCTGGGCATGCGCTCGGCCCGTCCCGGCAAGCGAGGCACCGCCCTGCGCCAGCGCTTCGTCATGCGTGTCATCCGCACCGTGACGCGTCGCGTCGGCACCGAGATCGGCGCCGGTCGCCTGGGCGTACGCGTCCGGGCAGGTCAGACCGTCGACGACGTCGTGCTCGCCTTCCCGTGGGTGCACCGCACGCGCGGCCGGGTCGCGGGGGAGCAGGTCGGCGCCGTCATGGCCGGGCTGCTCGACCCGTCCCGGCGGGCCGACGAGGTCATCGAGGAGGCCGCCGGGGTCATCCTGGCCGCGCCGGACGGTCCCGGCCCCAGCGTCCTGACCCCGACGGTTCCGGTCGCGTCCGTCACCGGCACCAACGGCAAGACGACGACGACCCGGCTCATGGCGCACATGTGCATGAGCGCCGGCCTCACGACGGCCTGGAGCTCGACCGACGGTGTCGTCGTCATGGGGGAGACGAAGGAGGAGGGGGACTTCTCCGGACCCGCCGGTGCGCGCGGCGTCCTCGAGACGCCCGGCCTCGAGATCGGCATCCTCGAGACCGCCCGCGGCGGCATGCTTCTCAAGGGCATGGGCGTCACGGCCAACGACGTCAGCGTCGTCACCAACGTCAGCGCCGACCACCTCGGGCTGCAGGGGATCGACACCCTCGACCAGCTGGCCGAGGTCAAGGCGATCGTCACCACCGTCACGAAGCCGCAGGGCTGGGTCGTCCTCAACGGCGACGACCCCCGCGTGTGGGCCATGCGCTTCGGCATCAAGGCCAAGCCGTGGGCCTTCAGCCTCGACCCCGCGTCTCCGGCGCTCTGGGAGTCGATCAACTCCGGCGGCCGCGGCATCACCGTCCTCGACGGCGAGATCGTCGTCCTGTCGCCCAACGGCGACCCGGACCGCCTGGTCAAGATCGTCGACGTCCCCATGACGCTGAGCGGCCTGTCCCGCAACAACATCGCCAACGCGGTGGCCGGTGCCGCCGCGGCTCTGGGCCTCGGTGTCCCGCGCTCGGCCGTCGTCGAGGGCCTGCGGACCTTCGCGCCCGACCCCGAGCACAACTGGGGCCGGCTCAACACGTACTCGCTGCCGCTGCCGAGCGGCGGCAAGGCCACCGTCATCATGGACATGGCCCACAACGAGGCCGGCCTCGAGGCCCTCCTCGACGTCGCCCGCGGTCTCGCCGCGCCCGGTGGGGCCGTGCGCCTCGGTCTCGGCTGCGCGGGTGACCGCGCCGACGAGGCGATCGTCGCGATGGGCGAGATCGCCGGTCGCGGCGCCGAGGAGGTCGTCCTCAAGGTGGCCCGTCACTACCTGCGCGGACGCGAGGCCGAGGACCTGCTCGGACTCTTCCGTGAGGGTCTGGCCAAGGTCGGTGTCCTCGACGTGCCCGGCTACGACACGGAGCTCGAGTCGTTCGAGGCCCTCGTGCCGCACGCGCTCGACGGCGACGTCATCGCCCTCATGTGCCACGCAGAGCGCACCGAGGTCGACGGCTGGATCCGTGCCCACGGCGGCAAGGTCGACGACGCGCGCTCGATCCGCCGCAAGGTCGTCGCCGCGCGTGGCGAGCACGAGCTCGAGGCCGACATCGCGGCCCTGTGGGAGGGCGACGACGAGCAGGCTCGGCTCGCCGCCGCCCAGGAGCTCGTCGACGGCCACCCGGGCGACCCACGCCTCGTCTTCGAGCTCGCCGGCGTCAAGGACGCGATGGGCGACGAGCAGGGCGCCATCGGTCTCTACGAGGAGGCCCTGGCGGGTGGGCTCCGCGAGCCGCACCGCCACCGCGCGCAGCTCCAGCTCGCCTCGAGCCTGCGCGTCGTGGGTCGGACCGCCGAGGCCCAGCACCTCGTCGCCGACGTGCTCGAGGCACGGCCGCACAACACGGCCGCGCTCATGCTGAGGGCGCTCGTGCAGGCCGACCTCGGCCAGGAGCGGCAGGCCGTCGCCGACCTCATCCGGGCCACGCTCGAGGCGACGACGGACGTCGACACCCAGGCCTACCGCCGGGCCCTGCGGGCCTACGCCGACGAGCTGGCCCCCGTCACCGACTGATCAGTCCACCGCGCTCCCATCGGCGCTGGCGGGCCTCCACAACTCCGCCCGGGCGGAGTTGTGGAGCACCGGCGGGTGTTTCGACTGCCATAAGTCCGCCGGGGCGGAGTTGTGGGGCGGGGGCCGGGGTGTTCGACCGCCAGAAGTCCGCCCGGGCGGAGTTGTGGAGGAGCGGCAGGGTGTTTCGACTGCTCCAACTCCGCCCGGGCGGCTTTGGGATGTTGCGGCGTCGGTCGGCGGGGGTCGACCCCCGCGTCAGATGGCGGTGTCGTCCGACTGGTCCGGCTGCGAGTCCGACGGCACGGCACCCAGGGCCTCGCCCTCGGCCTCGTCGCCCTCCGCCTCGGCGGTCTCGGTCAGCGTGCTGGGATCGAGGTCGGGGTCGCTCGTCGCCGCTGCGGCCGTACCGATGCGGGCACCGGCCTGGGCGTGCTTGGTGCGCTCCTCGAGCTCGGCCACCACCAATGCGTGCTGGTCGACGCACATGACGACGAGGTCGCCGGGGTTGGTGCGCGCAAGCACGTGGCGCGTGGCGTCGAGCTCGTCGAGGACGATCTCGACCTGGCGGCAGCGGGCTCCGTCCTTCATCGCGGCGCGCGCGCCCTCGGCCACGAGCTCGGCCGTCTCACCGGGCTTGCGACCGCGCAGGCGCTCGTCCTCGCGGATGACGAGGACGTCGAAGTGCTGGGCGGCCACCGCCCCGAGCTCGCGCATGTCGTCGTCACGTCGGTCGCCGGCGGCACCGATCATCCCGATGCGCGAGGTCTTGCCGAGGTCGGCCTGGCGCTGCTTCTGGTCGGCGTAGCGGTCGACGAAGGCGCCGAGCTCCTTCATGCCGGCCGCGTTGTGGCAGTAGTCGACGAACACGTCCGCGTTGTCGACCTGGACGAGGTTGAGGCGGCCGGGGGAGAGGTAGTACGTCGTCGCGAAGGTGCGCAGGCCCTGGCGGATGTCGTGGAGCGGGGCCCCTGCCGCGAAGGCTGCGCCCGCGGCGGCGAGCGAGTTGGCGACGTTGAAGCGCGCCGCACCGCCGAACGTCGACGGGAGCAGGTGGGTCCAGGCGAGCTGCATGCTGCGTCGGCCGTGCTTGATGACGATCATCTCGCCGCGCTCGCTCGGCTCGAGCACCACGGCACGTCCTCCGCGGCGGCAGTAGTCGTCGACGAACTCACGGGTCTCGCTGCCGGGCTCGGCCATCGAGAACCAGACGATGCCGCCCGAGCAGCGACGGCGCATGTTGCGCACGTTCGGGTCGTCGGCGTTGAGCACGGCGAAGCCGTCGCGCGGCACCGCCTCGACGATGACGGCCTTGACGTCGGCGAGCTGGCGCAGGGTGTCGATCCCCTTGAGCCCCAGGTGATCCGGAGCGACATTGGTGACCACGGCGATGTCGTTGCGGTCGTAGCCGAGGCCCTCGCGCAGGATGCCGCCCCGGGCGACCTCCATGACGGCGAAGTCGACGCGGGGGTTCTGCAGCACCATCCGGGCCGAGCGCGGGCCGGAGGCGTCGGCCTTGATGACGAGCCGTTCGTCGATGACGACGCCGTCGGTCGAGGTCATGCCGACCTTGCGGCCGAGGCCCTTGAAGATGTGGGCGATCATGCGGGAGGTCGTCGTCTTGCCGTTGGTGCCGGTGACGGCGACGATCGGCACGCGCGACTGTGCGCCGGGCGGGAAGAGCAGGTCGACGACCGGCTTGGCGATGAACTGTGGCTCGCCGATGGTCGGGTGTGTGTGCATGCGGAAGCCGGGGGCGGCGTTGACCTCGCAGATCGCGCCACCCGTCTCGCGCACCGGGTAGGTGATGTCGGGGCAGATGAAGTCGATGCCCGCGACGTCGAGCCCGACCATGCGGGCGGCCTCCTCGGCGATCTCGACGTTGTCGGGGTGCGCGTCGAAGGTGCGGTCGATCGAGATGCCACCGGTCGACATGTTGCCCGTCAGCGCCAGCTTGACCATCTCGCCCTCGGGCGGCACCGACTCGGTCGTGTGCCCCTGGCCCGCGAGGATCTCGAGGGCGTTGGCGTCGACCTTGATCTTCGTCAGCACCTTCTCGTGCCCCACGCCGCGGCGCGGGTCGGCGTTGGTGATCTCGACGAGCTCGGCGACCGTGTGCGTGCCGTCGCCGATGACGTGCGCGGGCACGCGCTCGGCGATGGCCTGCATCCGTCCGCCGACGATGAGGCAGCGGTAGTCGCGACCCGTGACGAAGGACTCGACGATGATCGTGCCGCGACGTGACTCGGCCTTGGCGATGTCGTAGGCCTTCTCCACGTCTGCGTCGCTCATGAGGTTAAGGCAGACCCCGCGGCCGTGGTTGCCGTCGAGCGGCTTGACGACGACGGGGAACCCGATCCGACGCGCGGCCTCGATGGCCCCGCGCAGGGTGCGCACGGCCTCCTGCTTGGGCACGGGCAGCCCGGCCGAGCCGAGGAGCTTGGTCGTGAGGTCCTTGTCGCTGGCGATGTCGACGGCGAGGGCGCCCGTCTTGGACGTCATCGTGGCGCGGATGCGCTGGGCGTGGACGCCCTGGCCGAGCTGGACGAGGGAGGCGGAGTTGAGGCGGATGTAGGGGATGTCCCGCGAGGCCGCCTCCTCGAGGATGGCGGCCGTCGACGGTCCGAACGCCACCCGCTCGGCCTGACGGAGGAAGGCGTTGAACTCCGTCTCGAAGTCGAAGCCGTCCTCGGGCTCCACGAGGTGGTTGATGAGGCGCACGGCGAGCTTGCCCGCGGCGACACCCACGGTCTCGTCGGTGTAGCTGTAGACGACGTTGTACTGGCCGGGCTTGCCCTTGACCGCACGCGTCTTGCCACGGCGCGAGTCGTGCCCCGCGAGGGTCTGCAGCTGCAGCGCCACGTGCTCGGCGACGTGGCCGAGCCACGTCCCCTCCCGCAGCCGCTCGATGAACCCACCCCGCCGACCGAGCGAGCACGTGTGGCGCTCGAGGCCGGGCACGAGGTCGACGAGCTGGTCGGTGAAGCCGGGGAGCGAGACCGTGGGGTACTCCTCGAGGCTGCCGAGGTCGACGACGAGGTGGACGGCCTGCTGGTAGGACCAGACGTTGGGTCCGCGGTAGATCCGGGTCTCGAGGATCTTCAGGTCCGGTCGGGCCGGGCCTGTGGGGGTGGGTACCTCGACGGCCATGGATCTCCTCCTACGGGGTCGTGCGGGACGTGCCGTGCGGCATACCCCGGTCGACCGTTGGTGCGGTTCGGTGCGGCTGGACGAACGGGGACTCAGTGAGCGGCGCTGCTCGTCGACGAGCGCGCCGCACGGACCTTGGCCGGGACGACCGCGCCCTCGATGTCCGGGTGGCGCTCGACGAACGCGGTCAGCTCGACGTGGTCCAGGTCGAACGTACTGCCCGTGGGCAGCGAGTGCACGACCGCACCCGAAACGAGCAGGGGCGCACCGCGACGGGCGTCGGGGGCGTCGGTGATGGCGTTGCGGGCGTTGACGACGAAGATCGAGCCGGCGCCGATGACCGACATGACCCTGCCGCCGCGGATCTCGGCCGCGGTGTTCTCGTCGATGCCCATGCCGAGCAGGTTCGGTGAGGCGGCGACCATGGACATGAGCCGGCCGTAGCGGCCGCGCTGGTCGAAGTGCTGGTCGATGATGACGTCCTCGACGAGGCCGAGGCCGGCCGAGATCTGGCTGGCGCGCTGCTTGGGCGTCAGACCCTCCTCGCCGAGCGAGATCATGTAGCGGCTCATGATCGAGGCGCCGGCCGACGTGCCGGCGACGACGGCGCCGCGCTCGTAGGCGCGGACCACGGCGTCGCCCACGGGCGTGCCGACGATGTTCTGGGCCAGCTTGACCTGGCTGCCGCCGGTGATGAAGACGCCGGTCGCGGTGTCGAGCGCCTCGACCATGGCCGGGTCGTTCGCGTCCCGACGCGTCTCGGGGTGCACGACGGAGTACTCACCACCGCGCAGCCGGGTGAAGACGTCGCGGTAGGCCTCGGACACCTCGTCGGCGTACGAGGACGCCGTGGGGATGACGACGATGTGCGACCGACGGCCGCCGGCCAGCTTGACGAAGCGCTTGAGCACGACCGACCGCCCGATCCGGTCCTCGGCACCGCCGATGATGAGCAGCGTCCTCCGGACGCCGTTCGGGTTCGGGGCTACGGACGAGGAGGCCACGGACTGCATCGCGCCAGCCTAGTGACCGGCGTGCGGGACCGGCGGAGCCTGGGTCGGCGTGCCGTCGTCGAGATCGGCCTCCTCGATCTCCTCGCGGGAGATGCCGAGCAGGTAGAGCACCGAGTCGAGGTAGGGCACGTTGACCGCCGTCTGGGCCTGCTCCTGCACGATCGGCTTGGCGTTGAAGGCGACCCCGAGGCCGGCGACGTCGAGCATGTCGAGATCGTTGGCGCCGTCGCCGATCGCGACGGTGCGGCTGAGCGGGAGGCCCTCCTGCTCGGCGAACTCGCGCAGCGCGCGCGCCTTGCCGGCCCGGTCGACGACCTCGCCGACGACGCGTCCCGTGAGGTGGCCGTCCTCGATCTCGAGCCGGTTGGCCCGGGCGTGGTCGATGCCGAGGTCGTCCGCGAGCTCGCCGACGATCTCGATGAAGCCACCGCTGACGAGGCCGACGGTGAAGCCGAGTCGCTTGAGCGTCCGCACGAGCGTCCGCGCCCCGGGCGTCAGCTGCACCGACTCGCGCACCTCGTCGAGGACCGACTCCGGGAGTCCCGCGAGCGTCGCCACGCGGGCGCGCAGCGACTCCTCGAAGTCGAGCTCGCCCGCCATGGCGCGCGCCGTCACCTCGGCCACCTCGGCCTCCCGGCCGCTGTGCGCGGCGAGCAGCTCGATGACCTCCTGCTGGATGAGGGTCGAGTCGACGTCGAGCACGACGAGGCGGCGGCCGCGCCGCGCGAGCCCGCCGGGGGCGACGGCGATGTCGATGCCCTCGGACGTGGCCACGAGGGCGAGCTCGGTGCGCAGGGACGGCACGTCGGCACCGGAGATGTCGAACTCGACCGTCGTCACGGGGTAGCGCGAGAGCCGGCGGATGCGGTCGATGTTGGCGCCGTGGTCGGCGATGCGGGTCGTGACGAGCGAGACGGCGTCGGCGCTGAGCGGGGCGCCGAGGACGACGACGG
Organism: Terrabacter sp. LjRoot27; assembly: GCF_964254175.1. Classification (NCBI taxonomy): domain Bacteria; kingdom Bacillati; phylum Actinomycetota; class Actinomycetes; order Micrococcales; family Intrasporangiaceae; genus Terrabacter; species Terrabacter sp. LjRoot27. The sequence goes on along the minus strand of NZ_CAXUSS020000001.1, from coordinate 2,464,405 downwards.
CCGCACGTCCCTGGCGCGAGCGGGCGTTGACGCCGGTGCCCTCGACGACCGTCAGGGCGAGGCCGAGCCGGTGGGCGGCCACCGCTGCGGCGTCGCGCAGCTGGTCGACGTGCGCGCCCGGGCGCAGCAGCACCGTCAGGGTGAGGTGGCCGTGCACGGCGACCTGCTGGATGTCGAGGACCTCCGCGTCGACCCCCGACAGCGCTCCGAGGAGCGTGCCGGTGACGCCCGGACGGTCGGCGCCCGTCACGGTGACGCTCAGGGTCTGGATGTCCGTTCCGTCCGTGCTGTTCGCTTCGGTCACCCGGGTCAGGGTAGTGAGCACGCGGGCGCGCCCGCGCCACCTTCCGGCATACGGCCGGTGACGTCCGTCATGGCGGAGGGCGTATGCCGTCCGGCGGCGTCCCGCGCGCCTCAGCCCAGGGCGCTGAGCAGGAAGGCGAGGGCGAAGCCGAGCATCGTCACGAGCCCGACGAGGCGCCCGGCGTGCTCGGTCGCCTCGGGCATCATCGTGTCGGCGAGCATCGTGATGATGGCACCGGCCGCGAACGTCTGGATCCCCGCCACGACGGCCGGTGAGGCACCCTCGAGCAGGACGTAGCCGAGGCCTGCGGCGAGGCCCGACGCCAGCATGACGACGAACCACAGGAGCAGGATCTGGCGCGTCGACCGTCCCGCTCGCTTGAGGCCGGCACTCGCCGACATCGACTCGGGCACGTTGGAGAGGAAGACCGCGGCCACCATCGCGATCCCGACCTCACCGCCGCCGATGACGCTGACACCGATCGCCGCCGACTCGGGTATGCCGTCCAGCAGGGCCCCGAGGACCAGCGCCATCGCGCCCGCCCCCTGTTGGGGCTCACCCGTCGGGCTCTTGCGCCGGTGGCCGCCCCGACGGTCGATGAGCCAGTCGCCGGCGAAGAAGACGAGCGAGCCGCTGACGAGGCCGACGACGACGGGCGCGGCCCCGGCGGAGTGGAACGCCTCCTCGGTGAGCTCGAAGGCGACCGCGCTGATGAGCACACCGGCGCCGAAGGCCATGACGAGGCCGATGACGCGGTACGAGGCGCGGGCGTAGAGCCCGAGGAGCGCGCCGACGAGCAGGGCGGCGCCCCCGACGAGTCCCCAGAAGGTCGCGGTCAGCACGTCACGACGAGCTGACCGCGTTGACCTCGTTGACCTCGTCGCGCCACTGGAGCAGGTCCCGCACCCGCGCGAGGTCGGGGTCCGCCGCGGCGACGCTCGCCGTGAACAGGCGCGTCCCGATGTCGTGGAGCTGCTGGGCGTTGCTCGCGTAGTCGCCCGACTGGTCGGGGTTGCGGCCGGGCACGAAGGCGACGCCGGCCGACCGCTCGATCTCGAGGGGGTCCCGGTCGCGGCGCGCGCACCACTCGTCGAGGACCCGGTGCTTGTGCGCGATCTCCTCGGGACCGCCGAAGCCGTGCCAGATGTCCGCGTGCTCGGCGACGATCCGCAGCGTCTTCTTCTCGCCACCGCCACCGATGAGGATGGGGATGTCGCGGGTCGGGGCGGGGTTGAGCCGCGTCCACCGGTCCCGGATGATCGGCAGGTCGCGCGCCAGGTCGTCGAGGCGGCCGCCGGCCGTCCCGAAGTCGTAGCCGTACTCGTCGTAGTCGAGCTGCTTCCAGCCCGAGCCGATCCCGAGGATCAGGCGTCCCTCGCTCATGTGGTCGACCGTGCGCGCCATGTCGGCGAGCAGGCTCGGGTTGCGGTAGCTGTTGCACGTGACGAGCGCGCCGATCTCGACGGTCTCGGTCGACTCGGCCCACGCGCCGAGCATCGTCCAGCACTCGAAGTGCTGGCCGCCGCTGTCGCCGCTGAGCGGGAAGAAGTGGTCCCAGTTGAGCAGGACGTCGACGCCCATCTCCTCGAGCGTCGCCGCGGTCCGGCGGATCTGGGCCCACGAGGCGTGCTGCGGCGGGATCTGGATCCCGACGCGGGCCGGACGGGAGTCCGTTGCGCTGGCAGGGGGATTCGTGGCAGTGGACGTCATGGTCAGACCTTTGCAGATGTCATCGCGCGATGCTCACCGGGTGACGAGCTGGCCCTTGCCCACGACGACGATGCCGGTCTCGGTGACGTGGAGGCCACGGGCCCGGTCGTGCTCGTGGTCGATGCCGATCTGGCAGCCCTCCGGGATCACGACGTTCTTGTCGATGATCGCCCGGCGGATCTGGGCGTGCCGGTGCACCTCGACGCCGTCGAGCAGGACCGACCCCTGGATGCTCGCGTAGGAGTGCACCTTGACGAGGGGCGAGAGCACCGAGGCGTAGATGTGCGCTCCGGACACGACGACGCCGGGGGAGACCGCGGAGTTGAGGGCCTCGCCGATGCGGTCGCCGCTGCCGTGGACGAACTTCGCCGGCGGGTAGGGGCTGTGGCTCGTGTAGATCGGCCAGTCGTAGTTGTAGAGGTTGAAGACGGGGTGGATCGAGATGAGGTCCATGTGGGCGTCGTAGTACGACTCGATGGTCCCGACGTCGCGCCAGTAGCCGCGGTCGCGGTCGGTGGCGCCCGGCACCTCGTTGTCCTTGAAGTCGTAGACGCCTGCCTCTCCGCGGCTGACGAAGTAGGGCACGATGTCGCCGCCCATGTCGTTGCTGCTCGCCTCGTTGTCGTGGTCGGCGATGACGGCCGCCTCGAGCGCCGCGGCGGTGAAGACGTAGTTGCCCATCGACGCGAGGACCTCGTTGGGGTTGTCGGGCAGGCCCTTGGGGTCCTTCGGCTTCTCGAGGAAGGCCGCGATCTTGGACGGGTCTGCGTCGTCGACCTCGATGACGCCGAACTGGTCGGCGAGGGAGATGGGCTGGCGGATGGCCGCGACGGTGCAGGCTGCCCCCGACTCGATGTGCTGCTCGACCATCGCGCTGAAGTCCATGCGGTAGACGTGGTCGGCACCCACGACGACGACGATGTCGGGCCGCTCGTCGTGCATGAGGTTGAGGCTCTGGTAGATCGCGTCGGCGCTGCCGAGGTACCAGTTCTTGTCGACGCGCTGCTGCGCCGGGACCGTCGTGACGTAGTTGCCGAGGAGCGTCGACATGCGCCACGTCTTCGTCACGTGCGCGTCGAGGCTGTGGGACTTGTACTGCGTCAGGACGACGACCTGGAGGTAGCCGGAGTTGACGACGTTGGACAGGGCCAGGTCGATGAGGCGGTAGATGCCGGCGAACGGCACGGCGGGTTTGGCCCGGTCGGCGGTCAGAGGCATCAATCGCTTGCCCTCACCGCCAGCGAGCACGATCGCGAGGACTTTCGGACCAGCAGCTGGGCTTCGTCGGGCCATGAGCGCCACCCTAGGGCAGGCGTCCGTCGGCTGACAGGTTCAGCACGCAAGATCGGCCGAGCTTTCCGCTCCGCGGGACGGACGCGGCACTAGGGTCGGAACGTGCGCGTCGACATCCTCAGCAAGGAGTACCCGCCGGCCATCTACGGAGGCGCGGGTGTTCACGTGGCAGAGCTCGTCCGGGCCCTGCGAGAGCGCGGTGACATCGACGTGCAGGTGCGCTGCTTCGGCGCCGCGCGCGACGAGCCCGGGACGACGGCCTACGCCGATCTGCCCGAGCTCGCCGCCGGCAACGCGGCGATGCAGACCCTCGGCGTCGACGTCAGCATGGCCGGTGACTGCGTCGGAGCCGACCTCGTCCACTCGCACACGTGGTACGCCAACATGGCCGGCCACCTGGCGTCGCTCCTCGGCGGCATGCCGCACGTCGTGACGGCGCACTCGCTCGAGCCGATGCGTCCCTGGAAGGCCGAGCAGCTCGGTGGCGGCTACCGCGTGTCGTCGTGGGCCGAGCGCACCGCGTACGAGTCGGCCGCTGCAGTCGTCGCGGTCAGCGCGGGCATGCGCGAGGACATCCTCAAGAGCTACCCGTCGCTCGACCCGGCGCGGGTCCACGTGGTGCACAACGGGATCGACTCGCAGCTGTGGTCCGCCGACCGGTCGCCCGAGGCCACCGAGATCGTCCGTCGCCACGGCGTCGACCCCGACAAGCGCTCCGTCGTCTTCGTCGGTCGGATCACCCGCCAGAAGGGCCTGCCCTACCTGCTGCGCGCCTGCGCGCAGCTGCCTCCGGACGTCCAGCTCGTGCTCTGCGCCGGCGCCCCCGACACCCCGGAGATCCTCGCCGAGGTCGAGGGACTCATGAACGAGCTGCGGGCCCAGCGCGAGGGCGTCGTCTGGATCCCCGACATGCTGCCCCGCAACGAGGTCGTCGCCCTGCTGAGCCACGGCACCGTGTTCGCGTGCCCGTCCGTCTACGAGCCGCTCGGCATCGTCAACCTCGAGGCGATGGCGTGCGAGCTCGCCGTCGTCGCCACGGCCACCGGCGGCATCCCCGAGGTCGTCGTCGACGGCGAGACGGGGTGGCTCGTGCCGATCGAGCAGGTCCAGGACGGCACTGGCACGCCGGTCGACCCCGACCGCTTCGTCGCCGACCTCGCCGCCGCACTCACCGACGCCGTCTCCGACGTCGAGCGGGCCCGCGCCTTCGGTCGCGCCGGCCGACAGCGGGCGGTCGACTCGTTCTCGTGGGCCTCCATCGGCGACCGCACCCTCGAGGTCTACCGCTCGGTTCTCGGCCCCTGACGGGTGGCGGCCCGGGCCCGCGCTGCAGCCGCGGACGCACCACACCCACGCGGCACCTCGGCTCCGGCGTGCACCTCGCGTAGGTTGGGGGAGGCGGACGACCGCCGCAGGTCGAAAGGACATGTCATGAGGAGTCGCCTGGCCCGCCTCGTCCTGCGCCTCAGCGGGTGGACCGCGGTGGGTGACGTACCCCGCACCGGCATCCTCGTCGGCGCCCCACACACGTCCAACTGGGACTTCGTCATGATGCTCCTCGTCATGTGGCGGGGCGGGGTCACGCCCCGGGTCCTCATCAAGAAGGAGCTCTTCCGTGGACCACTCGGGTGGCTCCTGCCGCGGCTCGGTGGCATCCCGATCGACCGTGACAACCCCGGCGACGTCGTGCGGGGACTCGTGCGGGAGGCCCGGAGCGGGGAGCCGTTCCTGCTGATCCTCGCTGCCGAGGGCACCCGCACGAAGGGCGGCTACTGGAAGTCCGGCTTCTGGCGCATCGCGCGGTCAGCCGGCCTGCCCATCGCCCTGGCGTTCATCGACGGGCCCTCTCGCACAGCCGGATTCGGGCCCACCATGACAGCCACGGCAGACGTGGTCGCGGACATGGACAAGGTTCGGGCGTTCTACCGCGACAAGCGCGGCATCCACCCCGAACGGCGCACGGAGCCCCGGCTCCGCGAGGAGGCGCAGGCCCGGGCCAAGGGCTGACGCGGTGGGTCTCGGACGGGACGCGAAGCGGTCGCGAATCCGGCGTTCCGGTGGTTGCGGGCCGGGAGGCGTGGGACCGTTCGGATGACACGTCCCGACCCCGCTGACCGGATCGAGCTCGAGATGGCGACTGATGTGGCTGGCCACGAAGCACTGCCCGGCACCGACCCCGGGTCGGTCGAAGGGGCGAACGGGCCGGAGCCCCGCCCCGGACGGCTCCGGGGGCTGCTCCACTTCACGATCCCCGGGTGCTGGGGCGCGGTCCTCTTCGCGGCCCTGTCGTTCACCCCGTCGCTGCTCCCGCGCGGCGGTTTCATCCAGGGACTGGTCTGTGGGATCACCGCATCCATCGGCTACGGCCTCGGGGTCCTCGGCGCATGGCTGTGGCGCGCCTTCGCGGATCGCGAGCCACGCGCGCCCAAGGCGTCGTCCTGGCGCGCCCTGGTCGTCGGCGGAGGCGTGCTCCTGCTCGTCTTCTTCGGCCTCGGGCAGTACTGGCAGCACGAGATCCGCAGCCTGATGGGGGTGACGGAGTACAACATCGCACTCGTGATCGCCTCGCCGCTCGTCGCGGTGTTCTTCTTCGCGGTGTTCCTGCTCATCGGCCGGGGCATCCGACGCGTCTACCACTGGGTCGCGGACCGGCTGAGCCGCCGGTTCGGGCGGCGGGCGGCCGGCGCGACGGGCTGGGTCCTCGTCACGACGATGACCTACCTCGTCATCAGCGGCATCCTGCTCGACGGCCTCGTCAGCGCCATGGACGAGGCCTTCTCGGTCGGCAACACGGTGACGCAGGAGGGAGTGGTCCAGCCCACGAGCGGCCTTCGCTCGGGCGGGCCGGGCTCGATGGTGTCGTGGGACTCCCTCGGTCGGGAGGGACGCACGTTCACGGCGTCGGGGCCCACGGCGAGCGACATCGAGGCGGTCGTCCACCACCCGGCCGAGGAGCCCATCCGCACCTACGCCGGTCTCGACTCGGCCGAGGACGCCGAGCAGCGGGCCGCCCTGGCGGTCGACGACCTCGAGCGGGCGGGCGGCTTCGAGCGGACGAACCTGCTCGTCGTGACGACGACGGGCAGCGGGTGGGTCGACCCTGCGCTGGTCGCCCCCTTCGAGTACCTGACCGGCGGCGACGCGGCCACGGTCGGGATGCAGTACTCGTACCTGCCGTCGTGGCTCTCGTTCCTCGTCGACCAGTCGAAGGCCCGCGAGGCGGGCCGGGCGCTCTTCGACGCGGTCTACGACCGCTGGTCGCGCCTACCGCAGGACTCCCGTCCCAAGCTGTTCGTGTCGGGCGAGAGCCTCGGGACGTTCGGGGGCGAGACGGCCTTCAGCGGGGAGTACGACCTGCGCAACCGGACGGCCGGCACGGTCTTCGCCGGGCCGCCGAACTTCAACACGCTGTTCCGTGAGTTCAGCGACCAGCGTGACCCGGGCAGCCCCGAGATCCAGCCGGTCTACAAGAACGGGCGGACGGTGCGTTTCGCGACCGACCCTGCCGCCTCGATGCCGCCCGAGGGCCAGCCGTGGGACGGCACCCGCGTCCTCTACCTCATGCACCCCTCCGACCCGATCGTGTGGTGGAGCCCCAACCTCGTGTTCAGCGAGCCCGACTGGATCGGTGAGGCTGCCGGCAAGGACGTGCTCCAGGGGATGTTCTGGATGCCGTTCGTGACCTTCTGGCAGGTCACCGCCGACCTCCCGTTCTCCACGGGGGTCCCCGCCGGCCACGGCCACAAGTACACGACCGAGTACGTCGACGCCTGGAATGCCGTGATGCGCCCCGAAGGCGTCACTGCCGACGACCTCGCGGCGGTCCGGACGGCGGTCGCGGCGCTGGGCTAGGCCCTCGCACGGGCGGCGGACGTCAGCCGCCGAGGAGTCTCCCGGTCACGGCATACGGCACGCCGACGAGCTCCGACGGGCCGCCGAGGATCATCCCGAGCAGCTCGGCCGGCTTCGGGTAGTCCTGCCCGAGGGCCGCGAGGTAGGCGTCGTGGGCCGAGAGCGAGGCCACCGCCGCGTCGAAGTGGTCCGTGACGTCGACGAAGTGCGTCGGGTCCGGGTCGGCGACGACGAGCAGCCGGGCGACCTGCCACGGCTCGTGCCCCTCGTCGACGAGGTCCGGGAAGATCCACCGGTTGCCCGCGTCGGCCTTGGCGTCGACGACGGCCAGACCCACCGCCCGGTGGTCGGCCTGGTTGGCGAAACCGCCCGGGAAGCGGTCGGCGTACGTCGACGTGATGACGAGGTCGGGCTTGCGGATCCGGATCTCGCGGGCGATGGCGCGACGCAGTGGGAGGCCGTACTCGACCACCCCGTCGGTGAACCCGTCGAGGAACTCCACGACCCCGACCCCGACCTTCGCCGCTCCGTCCCGCTCCTCCTGCTCGCGCAGCGGACCGGCCTGCTCCGGCGGCACGGTGTCGATGCCGGCCTCCCCGCGCGTCGCCAGCAGGTACGTCACGGTCTTGCCCGCGCGGACCCACCGGTCGACGGCGGCTGCCGTGCCGTACTCGAGGTCGTCCGGGTGCGCGACGACGCACAGCACGGTCTCGAAGGTGCTCTCGTCCAGCGGCTCCAGCCCAGGGTGCTCCGTCATGGACCAAATCTAGGGTTGCTTGGCGAAGTCCGGGGCGGATGTGACGATGGGGACCATGCTGACCCTCGAGCTCGCCCGCCGGCTCTCCGACGCGGGACTGACGTGGAAGCCCGTCTCCGGTGACCGCTTCGTCGTGGCCGTCAGCGGCATGGAGGACGACGTCTTCGTCATCAGCGAGATCACGGTCGACGTCCACCACTTCACGACGGGTGACGTCATCGGCTTCAACGGCACGACCGAGTGGGCTCTCGACAGCGTCGAGCAGGACAAGGCCGTCTGGCTCCCGCGGGAGGACCAGCTGCGTGACCTGCTCGGCGAGTCCTTCGTCTCGCTCGAACAGCTCGAGGGTGGGTATGCCGTGTCGGCCCGTGGGCGTGACGGTGCGGTCGGGCGCCACGCCGACATCGACGCCGAGCGCGCCTACGCGCGGGCGCTGCTCGCGCAGCTCGAGACGCTCGCTCCCGAGGAGTAGCCGGTCGGGCACGCCGTCTCGCGAGCCGATCCTCAGGCGGGGCGCCAGCCCGCGATGGACATGACGGCGACGTTGGTCGCGTCGGCGAGTGCGGCGTCGGCATCGGCGGCGAGGTCGCGCAGCAGTCGCGTCCGGTTCGCCGTGGTGGCGGCGTCGAGCCCGCCAGAACCCAGCGCGGTCCGGTTCGCGTTGCGGTGCGCGACGCGGGAGAGGTTGGCCGAGAGGGCCATGATCCGCAGGGCGCGTCCGGAGGTCGCCGACGGGATGCCCCAGAGGGTCGTGTCGAGCTCGGACTGCGCCTCGGCGCGCGCCTCGTCACCCCACGGGTGGCCGCCGACCTGCTCGAAGCGCATCGTGTGCTCACGCAGGCGGCGCATGAGGTCGCGCTCGATCTCGCGGAGGTCGAGCATCTCCATCCGGTGCCGGGGGAGCGGGTCCGCCTCGTAGGCCGTCCAGTCCGCGCGGACGCCCACGTCCCCCTCGGGGCCGAACTCCGAGAGCGTCGGCACGAGGACCCCGCCGATGCCGGCCACGAAGACGCACTCGCCGGCGTCGGCGGCGTGCGCCGTGGCCGCCGACGACCCACGCGGCATCCGGCTGAGGTCGCCCGGACGGGGAAGCGCCACGAACAGCGCCCGCTCGCCGAGGTCGCGCCAGACGTCGAGCCGGGCCAGGTCACCGGCGACGTGGTCGAGGTCGGGGAAGGCTCGAGCCAGCGCGTCCTTCGTCGCGAGGTCACCGCGCCACGAGGCCGTCACCCACAGCGCGAGGCGCACGGACGCGGGCAGCTCGGACACCCCGTCATCGTAGGGTGCGCCGCCGCGGCGGCCTCGGGGGCCTTGTCATAGGGTCGAGCCATGAGCGACGTCCTCGCCTTCGCCGGAGTCACCGTTCGTCGCGGTGCCTCGACGCTCCTCGACGACGTCACGTGGGAGGTGGAGGAGGGGGAGCGCTGGGTCGTGCTGGGCGCCAACGGTGCCGGCAAGACCACCCTGCTCCAGGTCGCCGCAGCACGGCTGCACCCGACATCCGGTGTCGCCGGCGTCCTCGGTGAGGTGCTCGGCGCCGTCGACGTCTTCGAGCTGCGGCCGCGCATCGGCCTCGCGAGCTCGTCGATGGCCGAGCGGATCCCGGGCGACGAGCTCGTCGGCAACGTCGTCGTCACCGCCTCGTACGGCATCATCGGCCGCTGGCGCGAGACGTACGACCACGTAGACTACGTGCGCGCCATGGAGCTGCTCAAGACCCTCGGGGCCGACCACCTCGCCGACCGTGCCTACGGGACGCTGAGCGAGGGGGAGCGCAAGCGCGTCCAGATCGCGCGGGCGCTCATGACCGACCCCGAGCTGATGCTCCTCGACGAGCCGGCCGCCGGTCTCGACCTCGGCGGCCGCGAGGACCTCGTGCGTCGCCTGGCCGACCTCGCCGCCGACACCGAGGCCCCCGCGATGGTGCTCGTGACGCACCACGTCGAGGAGATCCCGCCGTCGTTCACCGACGTGCTGATGATCCGCGACGGTAGGGTCGTCGCCGCAGGACCCATCCCGCTGACCCTGACGGCCGAGAACCTCAGCAGGACGTTCGGGCTCCCGCTCGTGCTCGAGCAGCACGGTGAGCGCTGGTCGGCGCGGGCCGAGTCCTGATCGCAACCAGTCCCGGCCGCTCGATCCGTAGGTCCCGAGAGGGAACTGAGGCAGAATCGAGAACGTCACAGGAGTGACGCACGGGACATCGGGGCCCGTCGCCGGCGCGGACGAAGGCAGGGTGGGGGGCACGTGGTCGAGGGACACGCTTGGATGGTCTGGCTGGCGGTGGCACTCGTGCTCGTCGCCATCGAGGCGGTCACCGTCGACTTCACCTTCCTCATGCTCGCCGGCGGGGCCGTGGGCGGATCGATCGCCGCAGCCTTCGGGGCGCCCCCCGTGGTGCAGGCCATCGTCGCGGCCCTCGTGGCCGTCGCCCTCCTCGCGATCGTGCGTCCGTGGCTCAAGAACCGCCTGTCGGCCAGCACGCCACAACAGCTCATGGGCGCCGCGGCCCACGTCGGCCGCTCGGCCGTCGCCATCGACCGCGTCAACCCGGCCGGGGGGCGGGTCAAGCTCTCCGGCGAGACGTGGTCGGCGCGCACGCTCGGCGACGACATCGAGCCCGGCGAGGAGGTCGTCGTCGACTCCATCGACGGCGCCACCGCGATCGTGAGCCGCGCCCGCGTCGTGGGGAGCTGAGCCGGCCTCCGGCCCCGCGCCCGGCGACGCCGCCGAACCACCGAACCACCGAGCGGATCGACCGATCCGCCCGCACCAACCGTGCTTCCTCGGGGGAGCACGGACCGCACAGGGAGAAGGTCGAGAAGGTCGTGGACCCGGTACTCATCATTCCGATACTCATCGTCGTCGTGGCGTTCGTGGTCGTGCTGCGCACCGTGCGCATCGTGCCGCAGCAGACGGCACAGATCGTCGAGCGACTCGGCGGCTACAACAAGACGCTGACGGCAGGTATCCACTTCCTGATCCCGTTCGTCGACAAGGTGCGCGCCAACATCGACCTGCGTGAGCAGGTCGTCACCTTCCCGCCGCAGCCCGTCATCACCAGCGACAACCTCGTCGTCAACATCGACACCGTCATCTACTACTCGGTCACCGACGCCAAGGCCGCCGTCTACGAGATCGCCAACTTCATCCAGGGCATCGAGCAGCTGACCGTCACGACGCTGCGCAACGTCATCGGCTCGCTCGACCTCGAGCAGGCCCTGACGAGTCGCGACCAGATCAACGGCCAGCTGCGCGGCGTCCTCGACGAGGCCACCGGCAACTGGGGCATCCGCGTCAACCGCGTCGAGCTCAAGGCCATCGACCCGCCGCACTCCGTCCAGGAGACGATGGAGAAGCAGATGCGTGCCGAGCGCGACCGTCGTGCCGCGATCCTCACCGCCGAGGGCTTCAAGCAGTCGGCCATCCTGACGGCCGAGGGTGAGAAGCAGAGCCAGATCCTGCGGGCCGAGGGCTCGGCGCAGGCCCGCATCCTCGAGGCCCAGGGCCAGGCCCGCGCCATCCAGCAGGTGTTCGCGGCCATCCACCGCGGCAAGCCCACCCAGAAGCTGCTGGCCTACCAGTACCTCCAGGTGCTGCCGCAGCTCGCTCGTGGCGACTCCAACAAGATGTGGATCATCCCGTCCGAGCTGACCGACGCGCTCAAGGGCATCGGCAACGCGCTCGGTGGCAGCGAGCAGGCCCCGACGGGCGGCGACGACGAGGAGCAGTGGGTCGACACCGGCGACGCCGACGACAACGCCTTCGCCGAGACGGTGCTCGAGGACCCGGCCAAGGCACTTGCCGAGGCCCGTGGCCAGGCCGCGCAGGCGAGCGCCGAGTCGACCGAGCACGCCGCACCCATGGGTCGCCAGCTGCCGCCGATGCACCCGGGCGGCGCCGACGTGCCCCCGCCGCCCGCCGCCGCGCCGCCGGTCGTCGCGCCCCCGGCGTCCGTGGAGGACCTGCCCGACGCACCGTCGGAGCCCCCGGTCGCGCGCTGACGGACACCCACCGGCGACACCCACCGGCGACACCACCAGAACGACACCCGGTCACCCTCTGTAGGGTGACCGGGTGTCGTTCTGGTCCGCCGTCGCCGTCGCGCTGGCCGGGACCGGAGCCGGCATCATCAACACGATCGTCGGCTCCGGCACACTCATCACCTTCCCGACCCTGCTCTTCTTCGGGGTCAACCCGCTCGTCGCGAACGTCTCGAACAACATCGGCCTCGTCGCGGGAGGCGTGACCGGGGCGTGGGGCTACCGCCGGGAGCTGCACGGCCAGGCGCCCACCCTGCGGCGGCTCATGCCCATGTCGTTCCTCGGCTCGGTGGTGGGGGCGGGTCTGCTGCTCGTCCTGCCGGCCGCGGCGTTCCTGGCGATCGTCCCCGTGCTCATCCTCATCGCCCTCGTGCTCGTCGTTCTCGGACCGCGCATCCAGGCGCGCGTCCACCCCGAGGGTCACGACGGGCCCGTGCCGCGCTGGCACACCCCGGCCATGGCAGCCGGGGTGTTCGCCGCCGGTGTCTACGGCGGCTACTTCGGCGCTGCCCAGGGCGTCCTGCTCATGGGGCTGCTCAGCGCTCTCAGCCTCGAGCCGCTGCAGCGCCTCAACGGCTACAAGAACGTCCTCTCCCTCGTCGTCAACGTCGTCGCCGCTGCGGTGTTCGTGCTCTTCGCCCGCGAGCACATCGACTGGCTCATCGTCGTGCTCATCGGCACCGGCGCGTTCGTCGGGGGCATCATCGGCGCCCGGGTGGGCCGGCGCATCCCGCCGAACGTCCTGCGAGGCCTCATCATCGCCATCGGCCTCGTCGCCATCGTCAAGCTCGTGTGGCTGCCCTGACCCTCCCGTGACCCTCCGTGACCCTCGCGTGACCCTCACCGGCGCCCGGGCCGGGTCCACGATGCCGGGGGAGCGGGCGATCACCACTAGCCTGTCGGGCGTGCCGATCGAGATCACCGACCCGACCGACCCACGGCTGACCGACTACGTGTCGCTCACCGACGTCGTGCTGCGGAGGCGGCACGAGCCCGAGCGCGGCCTCTACATCGCCGAGAGCCAGAAGGTGATCCGGCGCGCGCTGCGGGCCGGGCACCGGCCGCGGTCCTACCTCATGGCCCGCCGGTGGCTCGACGACCTGTCCGACATCGTCGCCGACGCCGAGGCCGACGGCGTCCCCGTCTACTTCGGCGACCACGACGTCATCGAGCAGCTGACCGGCTTCCACCTCCACCGCGGTGCCCTCGCCGCGATGCAGCGGCCGGCCCTGCCCAGCGTCGAGTCGCTCATCGCCGACGCGAGGCGCGTCATCGTCCTCGAGGACGTCGTCGACCACACGAACGTCGGCGCGATCTTCCGGTCGGCCGCTGCCCTCGGCGTCGACGCGGTCCTCATCACGCCCCGGTGCGCCGACCCGCTCTACCGACGCTCGATCAGGGTCTCGATGGGCACGGTGTTCCAGGTCCCGTGGACGCGGATCGACCCGTGGCCGCAGGGCATGGCCCTGCTGCACGACGCCGGCCTCACGGTCGCGGCCATGGCGCTCTCGGACGACTCGGTCTCGCTCGACGACCTCGAGAGCGGGCCTCCCGAGCGCCTCGCGCTCGTCGTCGGCACGGAGGGCGACGGCCTGTCGCAGCGGACGGTCGCCGACGCCGACCTCACCCTGCGCATCCCCATGGCCGGTGGCGTCGACTCGCTCAACGTCGCCGCGGCGAGCGCCGTCGCGATGTGGGCGCTGCGACCGCGGACGCGGGCCTGACCGACCGGCTCAGGCCCGGACGAGCCGGTCGAGCAGGCGCTCCAGCTCGACGGCGGGGTCGTCGCAGAGGCCGCCGTGGACCGGTCCCGGCTGAACGACGGTCGAGCGCGGAGCGATGATCCAGCCGAAGCGCTGGCCCGGCTTGTCGAGGGTCGGCAGGCCGCGGCCCGTCTCGCCGCGGCACACGGCCCTGACGCGTTCGAGCATCGACCGTACCCCGTCGAGGTCGCACGTCGGCGACAGCGCGTCCGCGCGGCGCTCGTCGAGCTCCCACGCGGCGTCGAGGAAGCCGGCGTCCTGCGAGTAGAGCACGACGCCGACGTTGATGAACTCCTCCCGGTCGACGCGCGGCACGAGCCGGAGCAGGACGTACTGGTAGGCGTTCACGCGGCGACACCCGTCGGCACCCACGTGAGCGGCCCGTCGAGACGGGCCCGCAGCATGAGGGCGTATGCCGCCCGCACCGCGGGTGCGTCGGCGAGGTGGGGCGTGGGCTCGATCCACTCGTCGGGCACCTCGGCGACCACGGCGTCGACGGCCTCGGGCGTGAGGCGCGCGGCGAGCTCGTCGTGGCGCCGCGCGACGTCGCCGGCGACGTCGCGCAGCACGTGGCGGCTGGCGTCGAAGGGCTGGGCGGCGAAACGCTCCGGCGCGGGCGCCTTGCTCGGCCACGAGTGGTGGAAGTAGAGCGCGGCACCGTGGTCGATGGCCCACGTGCGGCCGTGCCACACGAGCAGGTTGGGGTTGGACCACGTGCGGTCGACGTTGGCCGTCAGCGCATCGAGCCAGATGATCCGCTCGGCGAGGTCCGCGTCGGGCGGCCTCGAGCCGTCGTAGCCGAGGGAGCCGGGCAGGAAGTCGACACCGAGGTTGGTCCCGACAGAGGCGGTGAGCAGGTCCTGGACCTCCTCGTCGGCCTCGTACTTCGCGATGCGCGGGTCGAGGCGGACGACGGCGAGGTCCGGCACCGGCACCTCGAGCAGCCGGGCGATCCCGGCGACGAGCACCTCGGCCACGAGGACCTTGAGCCCCTGACCGGCGCCCCGGAACTTCAGGACGTAGGTGCCGTCGTCGTCGGCCTCCACGATGCCGGGCAGCGAGCCGCCCTCCTTGAGCGGCGTCACGTAGCGGGTGGCGGTCAGCTCAGGAAGCACGCCGTCAGCCTAGTGGCCGCTCGTGGTCGAGCACCGTGGCCCGGGTCCAGAGCCGGCCGAGGAGCATCGCGGTCGCCCCGTAGAGGCAGGCGAAGGCCACGAGCGGCCACCACGCGAGCCCGCTCTCCGGCAGGACGAGCGCGCCGAGGGCAGCGGCCGCGACCATGCCGGCGTTGTAGACGACGTCGTAGGCGGAGAAGGCCCGGCCGAGCAGGTGGTCGTCGACGTGGGCCTGCAGGAGCGAGTCGACGGTGATCTTGACGCACTGCGAGGTGAACGAGACGACGAAGCCGACGACGACGATGCTCCACGGCGTGAGGAACGGACCCAGCACGGCGCACACGAGCGCGCCGAGCGCGAGCATCCGGGCCGCATACGGCACGGCGGTCAGCCGGGGGGCCAGCCACGGGGTGACGAAGGCCGCCGAGGCGAACCCGAGCGCCGACGCGGCTGCGGCGATGCCGAAGCCGCGCGCGCCGTGGCCCGACTCGAACGGGCCGCGGAAGAGCAGCAGGGTCTGCAGCAGCAGGAAGCCGAACGGGAGGCGGGTGAGGAAGACGAGGACGAGCAGCAGACGGGCCCGCCGCGGCAGCGTGTGCACGGCCTCGACGAGGCCCGTCACGACGGACCTCGTGATCTGCCCGACCGAGGGTGCGCCGCTCGTGTCGTCCGGACCGATGAACGGCAGCCGGGTCGCGGCCCACGCCGCCACGAGGACCCCCACGGCGGCGAGGAGGACGTCGAGCACGTCGCTGCCGCCGAGCGCGCGGACCCCGGTGCCGACGACCCCACCGAGCAGGTAGGCGAGGGAGCCGCACGTCGGAGCGACCGAGTTGGCGCTGACGAGGTCCTCGCGGGGGACCACGTGGGGCATGGCCGATGCGAGCCCGGCGAGGATGAACCGGTTGACCGAGAAGACGAGCAGGACGAGGCCGAAGAAGGCCGGTCCGGTGTCGGCGCCCGTGACGAGGCCGGTGACGCCCAGGATCGCCACGGCGCGGATGAGCTGGCTCACGACGATGACGCGCTTGCGCGGCCACCGGTCGAGGAGCACCCCGACGAACGGCCCGAGCGCCGTGTAGGGCAGCAGCACGATGGCGAAGGCGATCGCGATCCCGCGTGCGTCGGCGGCCTTCTCCGGGTTGAAGAGGACGTGGCTGGCGAGGGCGACCTGGAAGATGCCGTCGCTGAACGACGACGTGACCCGGCTGACGAAGAGCCGACGGAATCCGCGCCCACGCAGCAGGGTGAACAGGGCGCGCAGGAAGGTCACGCGGCACAGCGTACGGTCACCGGTGCCGTCCCCGGTGTCGGGACGCGGTCAGCGCGCGAGTCGCCCGATGAGGGCCGCAGCGCACACGATGCCGGCGACGGCGCTGCCGACGAGGACCCCGAGGTCGACCCAGTAGTTCGTGGGTGTGCCGATCAGCAGACCGCGCAGCGCCGACACCTCGTAGGTGAGCGGGTTGACCCGGCTGATGACCTGGAGCCAGCCCGGCATCATCTCGATCGGGTAGAGCGCGTTGGAGGCGAAGAAGAGCGGCATCGTGATCGCCTGGCCGATGCCCATGAGCCGGTCGCGCTTGAGGGCGATCCCGGCGATGCTGAGCGAGAGGCACGAGAAGAACGCGGCGCCGAGCATGACGACGACGACCACCCCGAGCAGCCGCACGGGGTTCCACGTCATCGCCACTCCCATGGCGGCGGCGACGAGGACGACGATGACGGCCTGCGCCACCGATCGCACACCCGCGGCGAACGCCTTGCCGGCCACGAGGGCGGCTCTCGGCGTCGGCGTCACGAGGAGCTTGGTCAGCACCCCGGCGTCGCGCTCCCAGATGATCTGGATGCCGTAGAAGATCGCGATGAACAGGGCCGACTGGGCGATGACGCCCGGGGCGAGGAAGTCGAGGTAGGGGATGCCGCCGGTGGGGATCGCGCGGATCTGGCTGAACGTCTGACCGAAGATGACGAGCCAGAGGATGGGCTGGATCGCCCGGGTGACGAGCTCGCTGCGGTCGTGCCGCAGCTTCTGGAGCTCCACGAGGCAGAACGTGCCGATGCGCGACACGAGGAGCCGTGTGCCGGTCCGGCTCTGCCGGTCAGCCCAGACGGCGGGCGGTTCGACGAGTCGCTCGGACACCGCGCAGCCCTCCCTTCTCTCCCTCGACGTCGCCGCGCTCGCCGAGGGCCTCGCCGGTGTGGTGGCGGAAGACGTCCTCGAGGCTGGCCCCCTCGCCGGCGGCGGTCTTCAGCTCGTCGGGGGAGCCGAGGGCGCGCAGGGCGCCGCGGTGCATGAGGGCCACCCGGTCGCAGAGGGCGTCGGCCTCCTCCATGTAGTGCGTCGTGAGCAGCACCGTCATCCCGTGGTCACGCTGCATCTCGGCGACCCGCTGCCACACGCTGTCCCGGGCGACGGGGTCGAGCCCGACGGTCGGCTCGTCGAGGACGAGCAGCGCGGGGCGGTTGACGAGTGCCTGCGCGAGCTCGAGGCGACGCACCATGCCGCCGGAGTAGGTCGCGGCCAGCCGCGACTCGTCCCCGCGCAGGTCGACCATGTCGAGCACCTCGTCGACGCGAGCCCGCCTCTCGCGACGGGGGACGTCGAAGAGTCGGGCGAACCACTCGACGTTTTCGCGGCCCGTCAGCGCGCCCTCGATGGACAGCTGCTGCGGCACGTAGCCGAGCAGCCGCCGCACGACCATCGCGTCCGTGCGCACCGAGCGCCCGAAGATCTCGACCTCGCCGGTCTGCAGGGGCAGGAGGGTGTTGAGCAGGCGGATCGTCGTCGTCTTGCCGGCACCGTTGGGCCCGAGCAGACCGAAGCACTCTCCCTGCTCGACGGCGAGGGTGAGGTCGTCGACGGCCCGGTGCGTCCCGAAGCTGTAGCCGAGCCCCCGGATGTCGATGGCCGACGTCATGGACGGTCGTCGGCGGACGGCTCGTCCGGGCGGTCGACGGCCAGGGCGACGGCGACGGTGGGCTCGGGGCGCTGCGGTGCGGTGACGTCCGGGGACTCCGGGGACTCGGGCGACTCGGGGGACTCCGGGAGGTCCGCGGCGATGCGCGCGATGGTCGGCAGCGCCGCGGCCAGTCGCGCGCGGTCGGCGGCCGGGAGTCCCGAGAGCGCCACGGCGGTGGACTGCGCCCGACGGTCCCGCCACTGCTCCAGGCCCTCGCGAGCCGAGGGCGTGAGGTCGAGCCGGGCCACCCTGCGGTCAGTCGCGTCGCGCTCTCGGACGAGCACCCCGAGGGCGAGCAGCTGGCCGACGAGGGTCGAGACGGTGTTGGCGGCGAGCCCGAGGACGCGCGCGGACTCGGCCACGGTGATGCCCGGGTTGCGGCGCACGACGCGCAGCAGCTCGAGCTGGGCCCCGGACAGGGCGAGCTCGGGCAGGGGAGCGCCGACGACACGGCGCGACCGACGGCGCAGCAGTCCGATGACGTCGTAGAGGTCGTCCGCCAGCCCGGCCACGTTCTCGTCGCTCACGGTCGAAGATTACGTCTGTCGCAGAGCAGTGACCAGAGAAACGCGGAGCTGCCGTGTCCCGAAGACGCTGTCGGGACACGAGAAGACCCCCGGGTCCTGACCTGCAGGAACCCGGGGGTCTCATGGTGTCGAGGGGGGGACTTGAACCCCCACGCCCGTTAAGGGCACTAGCACCTCAAGCTAGCGCGTCTGCCATTCCGCCACCCCGACAAGGTGTTGCAAGGGGCTCGTGGGAATCCCTTGCGGCGAGGCGAAACGTTACACGGGGCCCGACCAAAAGACCAAACGGGCGGCTGCAGGCGGCCGGATGCGGCGGCATACGCTGATCGGCATGAGCCACGACGACGCCGACCGCACCGTGACGACCTCGGGACAGACTGCCGTGACGCCCGAGGAGGAGGTCGTGCGGATCTGCGCCGAGCTCATCCGGATCGACTCCTCCAACTACGGCGACGGGTCGGGTCCGGGGGAGCGCAAGGCCGCCGAGTACGTCATGGCGCAGCTCGACGAGGTCGGCCTCGAGGGCACCCTCCTCGAGAGCGAGCCGGGCCGCGCCACGGTCGTCGTCCGCCTCGAGGGCGAGGACTCCTCGCGGCCCGGACTCGCCGTCCACGGCCACCTCGACGTGGTGCCGGCCGACGCCGCCGACTGGCAGGTCGACCCCTTCGCCGCGGAGGAGCGCGACGGCTGCATCTGGGGCCGGGGAGCGGTCGACATGAAGGACATGGACGCGATGATCCTCGCGAACATCCGTCACCTCGCCCGCACCGGCACGAAGCCCGCCCGTGACACGACGTTCGTCTTCTTCGCCGACGAGGAGGCCGGCGGCACCTACGGCAGCCACTGGCTCGTCGACCACCACCCCCAGTGGTTCGAGGGTGTGACGGAGGCGATCAGCGAGGTCGGCGGCTACAGCGTCACGGTGCCGACCCCCCGGGGCGAGCAGCGCGCCTACCTCCTGCAGACCGCCGAGAAGGGCATCGCCTGGCTGCGGCTGCGAGCCCACGGCCGGGCGGGTCACGGGTCGGTGCCCAACGACGAGAACGCCATCGTCCGCCTCGCCGCCGCGATCGGCCGCATCGCCGCCCACGAGTGGCCGCGCGAGTACATCGCGTCGGTCCGCGAGCTGCTCGACACCCTGGGCACGATGACCGGGATCTCGTCGTCCGACGACGACCTCGAGCCGCTGCTCGCCACGCTCGGCGGGGCCCAGGGCTTCGTGCGGGGGACGCTGCGCGACACGGCCAACGTCACGATGCTCGAGTCGGGCTACAAGCACAACGTCATCCCCCAGACCGCGACCGCTGCCGTCGACTGCCGCTTCCTGCCCGGGCACGAGGACGCGCTCATGGCGACGATCCGTGAGCTGGCCGGCGAGCACGTCGAGGTCGAGGTCGTCCACCGCGACGTCGCCATCGAGGCGCCCTTCTCCGGCGACCTCGTCGAGTCGATGAAGCAGGCGCTGCTGCGCGAGGACCCCGAGGCGGCCGTCCTGCCGTACTGCCTCTCCGGAGGCACCGACAACAAGGCGCTGGGCCGGCTCGGGATCAGCGGCTACGGCTTCGCACCGCTGCGGCTGCCGGCCGACCTCGACTTCGCGCCGATGTTCCACGGCATCGACGAGCGCGTGCCCACGTCGTCGCTGCGCTTCGGGGCGCGCGTCCTCGGCGACTTCCTGCGCACCTGCTGACGGCCGCGGCGACCGCCAGATCAGGCGTCGGGTCAGGCGTCGGGTCAGGCCGTGCGCTCGACGCGCATGATCTTCCGGCGCAGCCACATCCGCCGGATGCCGCCCTCGTAGATCACGGTGCGGGACAGCTCCCAGCGGCCGTACTCGGCGTGCTCACGCACCGCCTGTCTGGCCTGGGCCTTCGACGTGTGGCGGTCGAACGTGAGGACCCGGTACTCGTACTCCGTCATCGCCGTCCATTCTGACACCAACCGTGACCCCACCGAGACCGTATGCGCGGCGTGGCGCTCAGGCGGCCGCGGTACCGTCGCTGGGTCATCCGTCCGCAGACCCGGGACCGCGTGCGGTCCCGCGCGGCGAGCAGGGGAACCGCCTGGCACCGCCCGGCGTCAAGGGCCCAGGAGGTCAACACACATGAAATGGAACACCCGCCGCGTCGCGGCAGCAGTCATCGTCCTTCCGGCCGTCCTCGGCGTCGCCGCCTGTGGCAAGAGCGAGAGCCCGGCTCCCGCGGCCGGACAGACCCAGGCCGGGTCCGCGTCCGCGACGAGCGACGCGCCCGCCGCCGGCCAGCCGTACAAGGACAAGGCGTCGTTCGTCGCCGCGATGAAGGCCGCCGGCAAGAACGCCACCACGGCCCACGTCACGATGGCGATGGACGCCGCCGGCCAGAAGATCGCGATCACCGGCGATACGAAGGTCGACGCGAGCAACCCGGCCATGAAGATGACGATGGACATGGGCTCCTCGATGAAGCTCGACATGATCCTCGTCGACAAGAAGGTCTACATGAAGGGCTTCCCGGGCCTCGCCGCCGGCAAGTGGGCCGTCATCGACAGCAGCTCGACGCTCGGCAAGCAGCTCTCGCAGTCCCTCGACCAGGCCGACCCGACCAAGATGTACGACCAGTTCGGCGCGGCCGTGCAGGACGTCAAGTACGTCGGTGAGGACACCATCGACGGCGAGAAGACCTGGAAGTACGACCTGACGCTCGACACCAAGGCGATGCAGGCCCAGCTGCCCGCCGACGAGAAGACGAAGATGCCCGCCACCATCACGTACACCGCGTGGCTCGACGAGAAGGACCAGCTGCGCAAGGTCACCTTCGACCTCTCCGGCGTCAAGGCCGACATGACGATGAGCAAGTACGGCGAGCCCGTCGACATCACCGCCCCGCCGGCCGCCGACACCGTCAAGGCACCCATGTGACGTCCTCGTGACACGCCACGCCGGCGACCGGTGAACGGCCCGCCAACCACGCGTGAACGATCCCGCAGCGAGCACGGCTCGCTGCGGGATCGCTGTGTTCCCGGGTGTTTCCGGGCCCGGATTCGGTGCGCTCGGTCGTGCGGGTCGACTACGGTCGATGCATGACCGTCGACCCCCGCTCCGCCCTCGAGCAGCTGATCGCCGCCCTCGAACGCCACCTCGAGGCCGCGAACGCGAGCCGAGACCCCGACCACCCCATGGTCATGGCGGCGGCGCAGGACCTCGCCGAGGCCTTCGACGACTACGACGAGGCGCTCTACGAGGCGACCGAGGTCGCGACGCCCCTCGCGATCTACGGCGACGACTTCGACGGTCACGAGGACGAGGACGGCACCGAGGGCCGCGTCTACGCCGGGCTCGACTCGGACGACTACGACGAGGACGACGATGACGATGACGATGACGACGATGATGACGACGACGACGACGACGACGACGATGATGATGACGACGACGATGATGATGACGAGTACGAGGACGAGGACGACGAGGACGACCACCTCGACGACGGCGTGACCGAGGGCTCCGACACGCGAGCCTGAGACCTACGTGGGGCGGTCACTGCGGCCCCGCGGGCCGCGTGCGGCCGGATCAGGCCGAGACGTCGTCCAGGGCGGCGACGATCTCTGACGGTAGCGACAGCTCGAGGCTCGCGAGCGCAGAGCGCAGCTGGGCGGCCGTGCGGGCGCCGACGATGGGCGCGGCGACACCGGGCCGGTCACGGACCCAGGCGAGCGCCACCTCGGCGGGCTTGGCCCCGAGGCCACGCGCAGCCATCGCCACCGCGTCGGCCACATGCCTGGCGTGTTCGTCGAGGAAGCGCTCGGCGAAGCCGGGGAAGTCGTTCGACGCCGCCCGGGACCCCGACGGTATGCCGTTGCGGTACTTGCCGGTGAGCACGCCGCGTCCCAGCGGCGACCAGGGCAGCAGCCCGTAACCCAGCGACGTCGCGGCCGGCGCGACCTCGTGCTCCGGCGTGCGGCATACCAAGGAGTACTCGATCTCGTTGGCCACCAAGGGGATTCGAGCGGACTCGAGCAGGCTGAAGGCGCGCGCGGATTGCCAGCCCGAGTAGTTGGAGACGCCGACGTAGCGGGCCCGACCTGACGCCGCCGCCCACTCGAGCGCGGAGAGCGTCTCCGTCAGCGGCACATCGTCGGACCACGTGTGCACGAGCCACAGGTCGACGTGGTCGGTGCCGAGTCGCCGCAGCGACGTCTCGAGCTGGGCCATGAGCCCGCGCCGCGACACGTCGACCCGACGCTGGCCACCGGCCCGGGAGATGCCCGCCTTGGTGCAGATGACGAGCTCCTCGCGCGGGACGGTGCCGTCCAGCAGGCCGCCGAGGATGGTCTCGGCGTCACCGCCCCCGTAGCCGTACGCCGTGTCGACGAGGTTGCCGCCCGCCTCGACGAACGCACGCAGGTGGTCACCGGCCTCGTGGCGGTCGACGGCGTTGCCCCACAGCATGGTCCCGAGGGCGAGGGGGGTGACCGTGAGACCGGACGAGCCGAGACGCCTGCGCATGCCACGAACGGTAGTGGCCGACGCCGCACCCCGAGGGCCGCCACGTCGGCGACGGCGCCGATAGCCTGCGATCCATGAGGATCGGTGTGAATCTCGGCTACTGGGGACGCGGCACGACGGGGCAGGACCAGGTGGCGGTCGCGCAGGCCGCCGACCGGCTCGGCTACGACAGCGTGTGGGTGGCCGAGGCGTACGGCTCGGACAGCCCATCGATGCTCGCGTGGATCGGGGCGCTGACCGAGCACGTCGACCTCGGGTCGGCCGTCATGCAGATCCCCGGGCGCACCCCGGCGATGACGGCGATGACGGCGGCGACGATCGACACGATGTCCGGCGGCCGGTTCCGGCTCGGGCTCGGGGTGTCCGGTCCGCAGGTGAGCGAGGGCTGGCACGGCGTGCCGTTCCGCAGCCCTCTCGGCCGCACGCGCGACTACGTCGAGATCGTGCGCGCCGCCCTGCGCCGGGACACCGTCACGCACGCCGGTCCGCACTACCCGCTCCCGCTGCCGGGCGGCCCGGGCAAGCCGCTCAAGCTCTCCGCGCGCCCCGTGCGACCCGACCTGCCGGTCTACCTCGCCGCCGTCGGCCCCAAGAACCTCGAGCTGACCGGTGAGATCGCCGACGGCTGGCTGGCGATCTTCTTCAGCCCCGAGCACGCCGCCGAGCAGCTCGCGACCCTCGAGGCCGGTCGCCGACGGGGCGGGCGGGGACCCGTCGACGCGCCGATGACCGGATTCGACGTCGTGGCGACGACGCCGGTCGTCCTCCTCGACGACGTCGAGGAGGCGGCGGAGCACGTGCGCGACTACTGCGCGCTCTACATCGGCGGCATGGGCTCGCGCGAGCAGAACTTCTACAACCAGCTCGCGTGCCGGATGGGCTTCGAGGAGGACGCGGCGCGCATCCAGGACCTCTACCTCGCCGGTCGCCACCGCGAGGCCGCGGCGGCCGTACCGCTCGAGTTCATCGACGAGACGGCCCTGCTGGGCTCGCCCCAGCGGATCGCCCAGCGGCTCGGCCGCTACGAGGAGGCCGGCGTCACCACGCTGGCCGTCGCCGTCGGGGGCGGCATGACGCGCGACCAGGCGCTGGCGACGCTGGAGGTCGTGGCCGCGACCGCCGGTCTCACACCGAGCCGGTAGGCGCAGCACCCGGCGCCGGACGTTCCCGAGGGCTTCGTCTCCGCGCCGCTCGCCCACGACCACTCCCAGTCCACGTTGTGGATAGGGTGCGACATTGTGCCCAGCGGCCGCTCCCCGTCGGGACCAGCGGCCCGTCCCGTCCCTCCTGCGCAGAAGGCCCACCCTGACCCATGGCTGACCTCAGCTACCTCGACGCCGTCATCCTCGGTGTCGTCGAAGGCCTCACCGAGTACCTTCCCGTGTCCTCGACCGGCCACCTGACCATCACCGAGAAGCTCCTCGGCCTCGAGGTGAGCGACCCGGCCGTGACGGCCTACACCGCCGTCATCCAGCTCGGCGCGATCGCGGCGACGCTGCTCTACTTCTTCCGCGACATCGTGCGTTTCGCGCTCGCCTGGGTCCGCGGTCTCGCCAGCGCGGAGGGCCGCAAGGACCCCGACTACAGCCTCGCGTGGGCGGTCGTCATCGGCTCGATCCCCGTCGGGATCGTCGGCTTCGTCGGGCGCGACCTCATCTCGGGCGGGCTGCGCAGCCTCTGGGTCGTGGCGGCGGCGCTGCTCCTATGGAGCGTCGTCATGGTCCTCGCCGAGCGCATCTACGCCGGGTACGAGGCTCGTGGCCAGCTCCGTGGTGAGCACTCCGTGCGCCCGGTCGACGGCGTCGTCATCGGGCTCATCCAGTGCTTCTCGCTCATCCCCGGTGTGTCGCGCTCGGGCGCGACGATCTCGGCCGGCATCGCCCGCGGCATCGACCGCGTCACGGCCACCCGGCTCAGCTTCTTCCTCGCGATCCCGGCCCTCACCGCCGCCGGCCTCTTCCAGGCCGTCGAGGAGAAGGACGGGCTGTCGGCCCTCGGTGTCGGCCCGGTGCTCGTCGGCCTCGTCGTGGCCTTCGTCGTGGCCTACGCGTCGATCGCCTGGCTGCTGCGCTTCGTCGCGGGTCACACCCTGATGCCCTTCGTCTGGTACCGCGTGGTGCTCGGCGTCCTGCTGGCCGGTGTCCTCGCCGGTGGCGTCATCACCGCGACCTGACGTCCCGCACAGACACCGGACGGCCGGCTCCCCATCGAGGGGGCCGGCCGTCCGTCGTCCTAGAGCCAGCCCGAGCGCTTGAACGCCCGGTAGAGGCCGACGCACGCCGTGGCCATGACCGCGAGCACGAGGAAGTAGCCGTACTGGAACTCGCCGTCACCGAGGCGCACGCTAGCGGTCAGCTCGGGCATGTGCTCGAAGTTCATGCCGTAGATGCCGGCGATCATCGTCGGCACCGCGGCGATCGCGACCCAGGCGGAGATCCGCCGCATGTCCTCGTTCTGCTTGACCGAGACGCTCGCGAGGTGCGCCGACAGGACGTCGGTCAGGAGGCGGTCGTAGGACTCCACGTGGTCGTTGACGAGGCGCAGGTGGTCGGCGACGTCGCGGAAGAAGGGCAGCATCTCCTCGGTGAGCCCGCGTCCCCGGGCCCGCTCCATGAACTGGGTCAGCGTGTCGGCGAGGGGCTGGCTTGACCGGCGGAACTCCAGCACCTCGCGCTTGAGCCGGTAGATGGTGTTCGCGTCGCCGCCGATGTCGGAGGCGAAGACCTGCTCCTCGATCTGCTCGAGGTCCTGGCGCACCTCCCGGTCGACGACGAGGTAGTTGTCGACGACCGAGTCCATGACGGCGTGCAGCACCGTCATCGGGCCGTGGTCGAGCCGCTCCGGCTCGGTCTCGAGCCGCTGGCGCACGCCGGCGAGCGGGTTGCCCTCGCCGTGCCTGACGGTGACGACGAAACGGTCGCCGATGAAGAGCATGACCTCACCGGTCTCGATGTCGCTCGTCGCCTCGATGTAGCGCAGCGTCTTGAGCACGACGAACACCGACGACTCGTACTTCTCGATCTTGGCCCGCTGGTGCCCGTTGACCGCGTCCTCGACGGCGAGCGGGTGCAGGTGCAGCTCCTCGTTGACGAGGTCGAACTCTTGGTCGGTCGGGTCCTTGAGGCCGATCCAGAGGAAGCCGTCCTGGGTCAGGCGCAGCACGTCGAGCTCGTCGCTGAGGTCGCCGCAGCCCTGCCGCCGGCCGTTGCGGTAGATGGCCTTGTCCACGATCACATCTCCTACTTCACCACGTCCGCTCGTCGACGTCCCGCAGGCAGGCGCGTGCCGCGGGTGACGTGGTGGTGACGTGGGGTGGCGTGACGGGGCCGGGCTAGGGTGGCGCTCGTGCCCACCGTCATCTTCGTGCGCCACGGGCGCTCCACCTCGAACACCGCAGGCACCCTCGCCGGCTGGATGCCCGGGGTCTTCCTCGACGAGACGGGGGAGGCCCAGGCCGCCGCCGTCGGCCAGCGGCTCGCCGCGGCAGTGCTGCCCATCGTCGAGGTCGTGAGCTCACCGCTCGACCGGTGCGTGCAGACGGCTGACCTGCTGGCAGCCCCGCTCCCGGCGCACCTGGCCCGCAGCGTGCACGAGGGGCTGGGGGAGTGCCGCTACGGCGCGTGGACCGGGCGACCCATCGCGGAGCTCGCGAAGGAGGAGCTCTGGAAGGTCGTGCAGGACCGACCCAGCGAGGCGCGCTTCCCCGACTCGGCGGCATACCCAGCCGAGTCGATGGTGGAGATGCAGGAGCGCGCCCTGCGGGCCGTCCGCGAGACCGACGCGCGCATCCTCGAGACGCACGGCAAGGACGCCGTCTGGGTCGCGGTGTCGCACGGCGACGTCATCAAGTCGATCCTGTCGCACGCCACCGGTGCCCACCTCGACGACTTCCAGCGGATCAACGTCGACCCCGCCTCGGTGAGCGTCGTGCGCTACACGAGCCGCAAGCCGTTCGTCCTGCGGCTCAACGACGTCGGGGGTGACCTGACCGGCCTGCGACCGCCCGAGAAGCCCGCCGCCGAGGACGGCGACGCCGTCGTGGGCGGGGGCGCCGGAGCACCCGGAAGCGTCGGATAGGGTCGAGCGCATGACGGTCCAGGACTTCGATCCCGCTGACCGGTTCGTCGCCGGGACGGTCGGCCCGGCCGGCCAGCGGGCCTTCTACCTCCAGGCGAGCACCGGCCCCCTCGTCGTCACCGTGGGCGTCGAGAAGCAGCAGGTCTCGATCCTCGCCGACCGCATCAACGACGTGCTCGACCAGCTCGCGCCCGGCGCCGCGGTCGAGCCGGGGGAGCCCGGGGGTGCGCCGGAGGACACCGACCCGCTGCAGACGCCGTTCGACGAGGACTGGCACGTGCAGACCCTCTCGCTCGCGTGGGACGAGGAGTCGCAGAAGCTCGTCATCGAGTGCCACGACCACGACCCGGACGAGGTCGACGAGGACGCGGACGACGACGAGGTGGGCCCGCTCGGGCGCAACTCGATCCGGGTCGCGCTGACGCCGGCCGAGGCCCGCGCCTTCGCTCGGCGCAGCAACGCGCTCGTCGCCGCCGGCCGTCCGCCGTGCCCCTTCTGCGGCAGTCCGCTCGACCCCACGGGCCACATCTGCCCGCGGGCCAATGGCTACAAGCGCTGACGCGACCCCGGCGTCGGTCGACCTGACCGGCGAGCTCGAGGTCCTCGGGCGCATCACGGAGTCCTCGAACCTCGCGGTCGTGGCGCGCATCTCGAGCGTTCCCGGTGGCCACGTCATCTACAAGCCGGTCCGGGGGGAGCGCCCGCTCTGGGACTTCCCTGACGGCACGCTGGCCGGCAGGGAGGTGGCGGCGCAGGTGGTCTCGGAGCTCGGCGGCTGGCACGTCGTCCCCCCGACGGTCCTGCGCGACGGGCCCCTGGGTCCCGGGTCGGTGCAGCTGTGGATCGGCGACCCGTTCGACCCCGTCGACGACGACGTCGTCGTCGACCTGGTGCCGGAGGGGCGTACGCCCGACGGCTGGCACGCGGTCTTCGACGGCGAGACCCCGGCCGGCTCGGCCGTGACCGTCGTGCACTCCGGCGCCGAGGACGTCCGGTCCCTCGCCGTGCTCGACGCGGCCCTCAACAACTCCGACCGCAAGGGCTCGCACTGCCTCCGGGACCGGGAGGGGCGGCTCTGGGCCATCGACCACGGAGTGACGTTCTCGCCGACCCCGAAGCTGCGCACGGTGCTGTGGGGCTGGGCGGGGGAGCCGATCGCCGAGGCGGACCTCTCGCGCCTGGCTCGCCTGCGTGACGCGCTGGCCGACGACGAGCCGCGGCAGCGTCTCCTCGCGCTGCTCCCCGAGGACGACGTGGACGCTCTGGCCCAGCGGGTGAGGCGCCTCATCGACCGCGGTGTGCACCCCTTCCCGAGCCCGGACTGGCCGTCCGTCCCGTGGCCGCCGCTGTGACGTCACCCGCCGAGGGGAGCCCGCGGTCCTGACCGGTCCCGAGGCACGGTCGGCGCCGGGATAGAGTCTGCGCGTGAGAAGTTGGCCGATGCCGTTCATCCCCAAGGTTCCCGGCAGCGCACCCGAGGTGCGAGTCCGCGACACGGCATCCGGAGACCTCGTGCCCGCCGCGCGCGGCGACGTCGTCACCCTCTACGTCTGCGGCATCACGCCCTACGACGCGACGCACCTGGGCCACGCGGCGACCTACGTGACCTTCGACCTGCTGGGTCGGGCCCTGCGCGACAGCGGGCACGAGGTGCGCTACGTCCAGAACATCACCGACATCGACGACCCGCTGCTCGAGCGGGCCGAGCGCGACGGCGTCGACTGGAGGGACCTCGCGACGCGCGAGATCGCGCTCTTCCGCGAGGACATGACCGCGCTCGCCGTCATCCCGCCCGACGAGTACCTCGGCGCGGTCGAGAGCATCCCCACGTTCGTGCGCCCCGTCGAGAAGCTCGTCGCCGACGGCTGGGCGTATGCCGTGCCGGCCCCCGACGCGTCCCGCGAGGGTGCGCAGGACTACTACTTCGACGTCGCGAGGGATCCGCGCTTCGGCTCCGTCAGCCACCTCGACGAGGCCGGCATGATGGCGGTCTTCGCCGAGCGCGGCGGCGACCCCGACCGCGAGGGCAAGCGCAACCGTCTCGACGCCCTGCTGTGGCGGGCGCACCGTGAGGGCGAGCCCGAGTGGGACGGCGGCAGCCTCGGGTCCGGCCGCCCCGGCTGGCACATCGAGTGCGCCTGCATCGCGCTCGACCACCTGGGCATCCCGGTCGACGTCCAGGGCGGTGGCACCGACCTCGTCTTCCCCCACCACGAGATGAGCTCGGCGCACGGTCGCGCGCTCAGCGGCTCGGAGTCGTTCGCCGGTTCCTTCGTGCACCAGGGGATGGTCGGCCTCGACGGCGAGAAGATGAGCAAGAGCAAGGGCAACCTCGTGCTCGTCTCGCAGCTGCGCCGAGACGGCGTCGACCCGATGGCGATCCGCCTGGCCCTCCTCGCCCGCCACCACGCTCACGACTGGATGTGGACCGACGACCAGCTCGCCGAGGCCCAGCAGCGGCTCGCCACCTGGCGCGAGGCGCTGTCGGGCAACGGCGGACCGGTCGCCGACCAGACCGTCGACGACATCCGGGCGGCCCTCGCCGACGACCTCGACAGCCCCCGGGCGCTCGAGGCGGTCGACCGCTGGGCCAGCCAGTCGCTGACCCGCGGCGGCGACGACCCGGGTGCTCCGGGTGTGCTCGGCCGCGCGCTCGACGCGCTCCTCGGCGTGCGTCTCTGACCAGCTCTGGGGCGCTCGGGCATCTCGGTCACCGGGGCGGCGTCGGGAGGCTCGCGGCCGCGGTGCGGCTCGCGCGTGCACCGGCTGGCCCACGTGCCAGGCCGGGTCAGGTCACGCCGTTCCTCGCGTGGGCCGGTATCGCAGGGCGACCGCACCCGACCGGAACTCATGGCGGTCCACGAGCTCGAGCCGGATGCGCTCGCGCAGACCGGCGAGCAACGTCGGCCCGTGTCCGGCAAGGACCGGCTGCACCAGGAACACGTACTCGTCGATCAGGCCGAGGTCGGCCAAGGCCAGGGGGAGCGTCACGCCACCCACGAACAGGCCCTGGCCTGGCTCCTGCTTGAGCCGCTGGACCGCCTGCCCCAGGTCGCCTCGCACCAGCTCGGCATTCCAGTCGACGCCGTCCAGCGTGCTCGACACGACGTACTTCCTCGTCCGGTCGATGGCCTCGGCGAACGGGATCTCCCACTCATCCATCCAGTCGGGCCACGTGCCCGTGGCCGGCCGCCGCCACGCCGACGCCATCATCTCGTAGGTCACCCGGCCGAAGAGCAGGGCATCGGCTCGTTCCATCTCGGCGGTCCAGTAGCCCATCGACTCCTCGTCGGGGGGCAGCCCTGCCTCGTGATGGCAGCAGCCGTCGAGGGTGACGTTGATCGAGTATCGAAGTGGTCTCATCTCGTTGCTCTCCCTTGATGCGCGGCGCGTCTTCAACGGACGGTACCGAGAACTGTCGGCGTCATCTCCCGTCGCGCACGATCCCACCCACTCGACAGCGTCGTGCTCAGCTGTCCGTCGTGGCCGGCGCGTGGACGTACGTCACGCGCTTGCCCCATGCGTCGGCGTACGCGATCTCGCGCCGGGTGGCCTTTCCGACGTAGCCGCCGGGGTTCACGACTCGCACCTCGTCTGCGAGGTCGATCCGGCGGAGGTGCAGCTCTCCCAGTGAGCGGACGAGGGAAGGGTCCGGCACGGACACGTCGGTGGCCTCCGGAGCCAAGACGATCGCCAGATCGAGCGTCAGGCGCGTGCGCTCAGCCGCAAACTCTCTGCCGAAGCGCAGGGAACCGCAGAGACAGACGATCCTCGGGCGGTCAACGGCCACGTCGGACATGAACACCTCTCAAGAGCCAAGGGACCGGAAGTCTCTCATGATGCCGGGACGGGCAACCTGGGTGAAGCGCGGTCGTTCCCGCAACGGCACGTTCGCCCAACGGCACGATCCCTCGGAGGGCGGCACGTGCGTACGTTCGCTCGGTGTGCGGCACGATGCCGCTCATCGCTCCGAGGCCAGCTCGAACAGTTCGCTGGACATGTCCAGGTATCGGGTCGTCGTGCCCCGGTGGCGCATGCCGATGCGCCGGCATACGGCCTGCGAAGCGTGGTTGTCGGGGTGGGTCACGGCGATGATCCGGCCTTGGCCGCGGGCGAAGGCGGCGGCGGACACGGCGGCGGCGGCCTCGGTCGCGTATCCGCGCCCCCAGGCGTCAGGGTGCAGGTGCCATCCGATCTCGACCTCGGCAGGGTCCGACGGCTCTTCGCCTGTCGACAGCGGGATGGGCTTGAGCAAAAGGTTCCCGAGCCGTGCGCCGGTCCGGTCGGTGATGACCCAGATGCCATGGATGGGGTGCGCGCTGGTGGTACGGCGGCGTTCGATGGAGGCGACCGCCTCGTCGTGAGAGGTCATGGTCGTCGGGTCGGCCCCCAGGTAGCGCACCACGTCCCAGCGACCCTCGACATCAAGAAGGAAATCTGCGTCGTCGGCATCCCACGGTCTGAGAATCAGTCGCTCTGACGTGATGGTTCGCATGGACGCAACCTAGTGATCGGCGCGAGCCGCGTCGCCGGACAACCACGCAACGTCCGCTTCTCGGCGCGACCGTTGGCCGTCACGTCCCTGAGGCCATGTACGCGGCGAGGATGTAGTTGGGGTGACGGTCCAGGTTCTTCCGAGCTCGGTCGTAGCGCATCGTGGTGCGTGGGTCGGCGTGCCTGGCGGCGATCTGGACGTCGCGCAGGTCGACGCCGGCGTCGAGCATGGTGGTGACGAAGGTGTGGCGCAGCATGTGTGGGTGCATTCGTGCTGCGTGGACGCCGCCGGCTTCGGCGAGGTGGTGCAGGCGTCGGGTGCCGCAGTGTCGGTCCATCCGGGTGCCGCGGCTGGTGCGCAGGATGGGGCCCGCCATTCGGGCGTCGACGGCGCGCTCGATCGCGCGGGCCACGGCAGGTGGCAGCGGAGTGAGGACGACCGTGCCGCCCTTGCCGTTGACGCGCAGGACACGGTGCCCGTGTTCCTCGCCGAGGTCCTCGATGTCGGCTCCGCAGGCCTCGAAGATGCGAAGGCCGAGCAACCCGAGCATCGCGACCAGGGCGAAGTCGTTGCAGTTCGCTGATGCACGGGCGGTGGCGAGCATTGCCTCGAACTGCAGATGGGTCAGCCCGAGCGTGGGTGACTCGGCGGGCACGTTCGGGCGTCGGACGTGCTCGGCCGGCGAGTGGGCCAGGACTGCGTCGATGACGCAGGTCCGGTAGAACCCGGCGACGACGGCGATGCGTCGGCTGACGGTCGAGGGCTTGTAGCGGCGGGTCTCCTGCATCCAGCGGATGTAGAGCTCGAGGTGGGGTCGTTGCGCAATGAGGGGGTCCAGGCGGTGACTGGCGCACCACGTCAGGTACGCGCGCAGATCCGACTCGGTGTGGACACGGGACTGGCTTCTGAACCGGGCCAGGTAGGCAGCCACAGCACGCCGGAGCGAGTCTGACTCAGGAGGTAGCGGGATCGGGACCAGGACGTTCTCGTAGGTACTCATCCACGAGCGTGGCCCGAGTCTGGCCTTGAGGCAAGGGCCCGCACCGTGCCCATCGCAGCCACGTGCGTACGTTGCCGACGATGACGAGAATGCCGTTGAGCAGGCGGACCGCCGCTGGGAACATCGGCGCGTGACAGATCAACTCTCCAGGGCCCGAGCTGACCTTGCGAGCGGCCGTGCCTGGAAGGCCCGCGACCGGCTCCACGGTGTACTGCGCGACCGCCAATACGCCGAGGTTCTCGATCTCTTGGCCACGGTCCGTCGCGGGCAGGTGACGGGCACCCTTGAGGCAGAAGTGAGGACGGGGCGACGAGCGGTCGCGGGTCCTGGGTCTTCGCCCGAGCTCACGCAGTCGTGGTGGGAGCCGATCGTGTTCGGCTGGCCCAGACATCGAGCCACGTCGGGGCACCGTGGCGGTCGGTGAACGTCGGAGGTGGGCCGGACCGCAGTTCTCGGAGCTGGTTCTCCGGAGCCCACGCCGGGGTGCAGTCGCCGTAGGCGCCTCCGCACCCGCAGGCCTCGGAGACGATTGCGGCACCGGCCTCGAGCAGACGCTGCGCCTCCTCTTCGGTGATGTCTTCCGCCACGAGTCTCAACGGGTTGCCGCTCGGGTCGAAGAAGTCACCCGCGCCATTGAAACGTCCGGGCCGGGGCGCGTGCAGGCCCTTCCGGGAGGCATCGCTGTGTGACCAGGTCGGCTCCTTGACCAGGTCGGCGAAGGTGGACCCGGGCTGCTTGCGCTTCCGCATGCTTGATGGTGGCACGCACCATTGCGGTGCGGTGACGGCGTAGCAGGACGCCGTCACCGCCGCACGACCAGATGTTCCGCTCTTGTCGGCGTTCGGGTCGGGACGCCCCCTACGATGCCCACGTCGGACCAGGGCCAGCTGGGGGATCTCACCCATCCCTGCCGCATGCCAGGAGCACCTAGTGTCGACGACATGCACCGCGCCTCCCTGACCTGGTTCACCATCGCCGCCGGCGTCGGCACGGTGCATGCTGCGGCAAGCCTGTACTGGGCTCTGGGTGGCGATGCGCTCGCAGACACCGTCGGGGCCTGGGCGGTGGCCTGGCGCGCCGGCTCTCCCGTGGCTGCCGGGTTCGCTCTGGCTGCCATCGGTCTTGTCAAGCTGACCGCCGCGTCAGTGCCATGGATCTCTGCACGCTCTGGAGGCCCGCGTGGGGCGCTGCGGCTGCTGTGCTGGGCTGGCTCCGTCCTGTTGGTGGCGTACGGGTTGGCCAACACGGCCGTCGCCAATCTCGCCCTCGTCGGCGTCGTCGGCTCGGTGGACGACCTCGCAGCGACGCGGGGTCACGCCTGGCTGTGGGACCCGCTGTTCCTGGTGTGGGGGCTAGTACTCGGGGTCGGCCTGTGGCAGACCCGACGCCGGCTCGCCAGGAGAGAGGTGACCCTCGCGCTGACCCAAGGGGATGTGCGCTCAGATCAGGTCTGCGACCAGAACCGCCCCGGCGCTGCTCCTCTCGGCCGCATCGACGATGCCGAGCCGTCCTCTAGCTCAGCGTTCGCTGGCGGCGTACCGCTCTAGGTGCACGACGCGCGACCTGGGAATGTGAGGACGGTTCCGCGACAACCTGACGAGCGCTTGGGACGGCACCGGGATGTTCTCGTGCTTCCGCGCCCGGGCCGAAGGATGTTTCTGCCACTGGCATACTCGCGTCGTGCCGAGCGATCGCTTGGAGTACTTGCTCCTTCTGGATGGGCTGGACAACGACACCCTGTGGGCAGCCAGCAGGGTGGCGCTCAATCTTGTTGAAGTGGACATGGCAACAGCTCAGACCGACATTCCGTGGAGCACGCGCGACACGTGGCCTGCAGAGGCAGTGAAGGCAGCGGCACGGCTGCGAGATCGCTTCGTGCCAGAGCAGGACCGCCAGAAGCCGTACATGATGACCGACGTCACGTCGACTGAAGACCCCGGAACGCGCGATGACTTCATCGCTGTAGCGCCACATGCCTACGATGCGACGTTTTGGCGGTCCGACTACGCCGAGGTTGCCAGTCTGGCCGACGAGGGAAGCTGCCTCGCGATCTGGCTTGCCGATGAAGACCGCGAGACCATCGCTGAGCTGATCGGAGCCGATCGGGTGGTCGCCTTGGCCGAATGGAATAGGTCGCACCCCTCGCTTTGGCGCACCTTTCTCGCCGGGCCTAACACGCCTGGCGACTAGGCGCAGGAGGCCCATGCCCTTGGAGCGGACCATTGCTTCCTGCGGCATGGGTCGGACGTCCCGTCCTCAACGCGCCAGTTCAGTGCGTCGGCGACGCTGTCATGGGTTCCGAGACCTCGAGAACGAGGCCGGCGAGGCCGAGAGCGACGAGTAGCACCGATGGCGGCAGCAGAGGAGAGCGCCAGGGGTCGCCGTAGCTTTGCACCGCGACAATCACCCCTGAGGCCAAGGTCGCTCCGGCTACCAGTTCGACGATGCTGAGGATCAACGAGGGGCGGTGACGATCCCTTCGTCCAGGCCGTAGGACCATGGCTGCCGTGTACGTGAAGACTCCTGCGGCGAGCGCGAGCAACACCCCCAGTGGGAGAACCACTCCGCCCAGTTCGGCGCCGGAGTCTGCACCGGCGACGATCATCACTCCGGCGAAGACCAACGCCGCCCCACCAACCAGCAGGTGGCCGACGCCGATGATGCCTCGTGCGGCGCGTCGGAACCGCTGGGCGGTTGCCATGACTCATGGAAGCACAGGGGCACGGCGGCGACCACGAACACGCGTACTTGCCGTCCGTGCCAAACGAGACGACGTCTGGCTTCCCAACGACGATGCGTCGGTACAACGGGTCGCGGAGAGCGGCTGGAGCGGCTATCCGAATGGCCGTCGAGCGGGCGCTACGCCGGCTGCGAGCTAGTGGGCTTCATGCCTGGGGCCCATTCGAGAAGGTGCCGCTGATGTCGTTCCAGTGATAGTTGTCCCGCCAACCAGCGTCGCCGTCTCCACTGTGTTCCTGCAGCCAGCTCGTGAAGGCCGCAGCCACGCGTTCGCGGGACACGGAGCGCGTCTGCACGTGGGTGTGAACCGAACCATCCCGGAGCTCTAGTTGGTAGCTGCCGTCGGAACGTAACCAGACCTGGATGTATACCTCCGGCTGGTCCATGCTCTCGAGAAGAGCGTGACCGTCCCTGGGCAGTGACTCGATGACGCCCAACACAACCTCGGGCTTGGGTGCGCGCAGAACCCGGCGTCCCGGAGTCGTCAGTCGGTAACGCTGCTGAGCGGCGCGAGTCATGGTCTCGATTGTGCTGCCCTTGGGACCCCGGTCCTAGCAGTATCGGCACCCGTGTTCGCGCACCGGCAGGATCATTCGCAGACGGCGCGTCCCGCCCTCAAAGCGGCAAGGCGGACGTCGTTAGGAAGACGGATGCACTGCCAAGAGAGCGATCAGGGCGTCGCGAGAGTCGATGGTCTCGATGAGGATGCGAGGCCCGTCCCGCTCTGAGTCCCACGGCACCCAGACTTGGGTCTCGACCTCGTGCCACGCCGGGAGGTGGTGGTCAGGGATGTCGCCTGTTCGAGCTTCGACGCGGCGACGGTGCTCGATCTGGTCCGGCAGCCAAGTCTCGACCTGCAGCAGTTGAGCTCTGCCACGGTGGGCCGTTTTGCGCCATCCCGCCCGAGCTTCTGGAACCGGGTTGACAGCGTCAACGACGACATCGAGGCCGAGAAGGAGGTTGGAGACGGCGAGCTCATGGATCACGGCGTAGCCCTCTATGCCGACGGGGAGGCCGGTCCGTTGAAGCGCTGTCTCTGCCGCATCCACTCGCAAGTAGCACGCCCGCAGACGGCGGGCCAGAGCAGTCGCCAGCGTGGTCTTGCCAGTGCCTGGCCGCCCCGCCAGGACGGTCAGGGTTGGAGTCACAACGGCGGGCGGGGTCGGCGTCGCGTCCACCTGGCCATCCAAGCGTGTGCCGGCTGGGCCGTCACATCCAGCGGCATTGCCGGTGGGCGACGCCGCCCTTGACGCGGCATGACCGGGCAATCCCTCATTCGCTGAGTCCTACCTCGAAGGACAGCTTGGGGCCGAGCAGCGTCCTGAGCCGGTCACGGCTCGCCGGCGAGACCTCATGCAGCACCGCTGCGACCTCTTCGAGTGCTCGCACATCATCATCGGCGGTGAAGGTGTCCTCGCGTTCGTCGATGTAGTCGACGAGTACGCGCAGGGCGCGGGCGAGTAGTTCTTCGAGGTCGTCCGCGCCCATGGCACAGACAGTAGCTGGCTCTTCAGCGTCCGTAGGCCGTCGAACTCAGTGCCCTGTCGGCGGCACGTGCGGACGAGTCCTGACGGCCTGTTTCTAGACGTGAATCTGGGAGTCGTGTGTCGAGCCGCCAAGAGTTCGTGTGATGCTGGCCGCCATGACGGTTCACCCCGGGATTGTCGTCGCACGCTGGACAGGTCACGGCGCATCCTCTGAGAGCGAGCTCGCGGGGTTGCTGGCTGCCTACCATCTTCAGACCGAGGCGGAGAAGGGCTCGGCCGTTGTCGATCTAGTCGAGTTGCCAGAGCGATATCGGGCCGAGGTCCTGGAGCCCAGCGCTGCGTTCGCCGACGACATCGTTTTGGTGGCGATGAGCGGGGGAGTGGCTGTGGGCTGCGCGGTGGTGACGGCACCGGCCCAGCGACGCACGGAGATCAAACGGTTGTGGGTGGACCCGGCTGTGCGTGGCCGAGGTGTCGCGTCGGCCCTGGTCAAGGCCTGCCTGGAGCATGCCGCCGATGTCGGCGTCGACACCGTTCGACTGTCGGTGTGGGCGTGGCGGACGGATGCCCTCCGGGTCTACGAGCGGATCGGCTTCACCGTGGTCGACTCCTGGGACTCGCGGGACCGACTGGTGTGCATGGAGCAGGCTGTGCACCCCTCCAGGATTCGCTCCTGAGCCGAGGTCCGCCGTGGCCCTCGAAAGTGGCGACAGCTGCGCTGCCGCGCACGAGTGGCAGAGAGCCTCGCGGATGAGTGTCGCTCGTGCTGCTCGCGGCAGAAGCGGACGTTCCTCGATCGGTTCTTCGTCAAGGCCGGTAGACCGGACCGCCGCCCGTGTCGTCACACTCGTCGGCCGCCGTCTGACCTGCCGTCGGCTGAGCGCAAGCGTCCTGAGACGCACCCCCTGCCGGGCACGCGCCAAGGCCAAGGGCTGCTCCTATAGCCCAGCCCGCAACCAGAAGCCGTCGTGTCCTGGAGCTCATGAGCAGACCTACGGCTGGCGGCAGTCGATCTGGCCGACGCGCTATCTGCGCATGGTCGGACGTTTCGCGCGACAGCCCGTCCGCCACGTTCAGCGAGTGGTGACGCTCGGCGCGACCGTCGGCACAAGGATCTCCGCCCCGGTGTGCGGTGCAAGTTGACCTGGGGCGCCGACGTACGCGTACACCCGGCCGGGTGAGGGCCGCAGCACCTGGGTCCGGGCGAAATCCCGGACCGTGGCGGCGTCTGGCCCTCGGACGTATATCGCGAGGTCCTCATTCTCGAGGAACGGGCCGTGTACGGTCACTCCCGCGGCCGCGCCCCTTGCCGTGGCGCGCTCGAGGGTTTGGGGCAGCGCGCGCCACCAGGCGACCACCGAGTCCTCCGTCCCGGAG
Source organism: Terrabacter sp. LjRoot27 (assembly GCF_964254175.1). Classification (NCBI taxonomy): domain Bacteria; kingdom Bacillati; phylum Actinomycetota; class Actinomycetes; order Micrococcales; family Intrasporangiaceae; genus Terrabacter; species Terrabacter sp. LjRoot27. The sequence goes on along the minus strand of NZ_CAXUSS020000001.1, from coordinate 2,426,417 downwards.
GAATCGAGGACGAGCCGGACCTCGACGTGGCCGGGAGGTACGGGCAGCCGCGGGTAGCGGGGTGCTTCCGACAAGCCCTCGGTTGTGATGGTCCAGGTGTCCGATCTGCAGGCGCCCGTGCGGCGCGCCACCACCGTGCCCTGCAGGTCGCGAGCCACCAGTCGGTCCTGTTCGCACGCACCTTTGCCGGCCGCCGGCCAGATCCCCGAGTTGCCCCACACGAGCCTGCTCGACCGCCACCCCGGGGAACTCACGACGTCGGCCTGCTCGATGAGCAGCGGGCGACCGCTCTTGTTGGCGACGTTCAGAAACGGATACGGCTCCTGCATCGCGAAGGAGAGCAGGACCAGCATCGCGAGGTAGCCGGCGACTCCCACTCCGATCACGATGAGGCCACCTCGCAGCACTTGATCCACGGCGTTCTGACTCCGTCCCATCGGATCCCCCTGTCCCTGTCCCTGTCGGTCAAGATAGGAGTGCCAGCCGGTCAAGTGTGCAGACCAAGGCAGTACCGTGCGGCAATCGTGACCTAGCAGCCAATGGCCGCACGCCAACGTGAGGTCCTGCCACGCGGGGACCAAGGAGCGCTCAACCGAACGTCCGCCATTCGGCACGATCGCGCGGGCAGCGGCAGATTCGGATGAGTGGATCCGATGACGTGATCGGGAGCGGCACATCCGCAGGTGGCGCACTGGCAATCTGTATCCATGGCCTATGCCGCGTACTCGCAGCGAAAGCAGGCGCGGTTGACCGCGGCGTGTGACGAGCTCCTCCCGGTGAGAGAGACGTCGGACGATGACGGCTACACGAGCGTGGCCATCGACCTCGACAAGTACTCGGTGACCCTTTACTGGCGCGGCCCCGTGCCGTCCCGAGTGCAGGAAGCGGCCGAACGCGTCCGACGCTCAGGCATCACGGTGCACGTCATGAGTGCCCGGTACTCCCTCGTCGAACTGCAGGCAGCGGTCGACGCCGTCATCTCTGATGAGCGGAGGCGCAGCGTCCCACAAGGATTGCGTTGCATTTCGTTCTCACCGGCTGTCGACGGCAGCGGCGTCGACATAGTGACGGGATCACTCGACGACGAGTTGGTGGAAGCCCGGCGACACGCCACCGCCGTTCCGTTGCACATGACCCTTGGGGAACCACCGGTAGCACTCTCCGGCAGCCTGAAGTGACTGCGTATCCGGAGGACGGTTGAAGTCCAGACTTCCTGCACTCGAGCCCGGGCCTCGCTGCAGCCCGATCCAAATCGGCATGGGAAAAGGTCCTGAGCGCGGCAGATTCGGACGTCGCCGGCCGGGCCGCCGACGGGCTTCTCAGGGAGCCGGGCTGATCACGTAGTCGATCAAGCGGTCGGGCGAGTCACTCCGTGGGTGCACCAACAGGTGCTCGCTGACCGGCTCCTGGCCGGGGAGTTCATAGCGCACCTCGACCTGCCACCACACGGCCGAGACGCTCATCTCCAGCGTGACGCCGGTGACCGCGCTCGGCTTTCCAACGTGACGTGCGAGTAGCGCCCCGCTGCCGGGGCCCTCGGCAATGATCGCTTCGAGCGCGGATCGCTCCCCGGACTCCACGGCGGAGGTGTATGCGTCGATCGCGGAGTAGATCGTGGGTTGGCGATCAGTCCAAAGGTGCCACCCGATCAGGGCGGCCGCGATCAGGACGGCACCCGCGATGGCGATCGCGACCTTGAGCCGTAGGCCGCGCCGCGACCGTCCTGTCCGCTCGACGGACTCCGTCGTTGTCGTGGGCATGCGCGAGTGTCGCATGGCGCGGCTTGGAGCAGTGGCTTGCGAAGCAGGAACCGCCAGAGGAACCACTACGCGCGGCTCGCGGCATGACCGGACGTAGACAATACCGTCGTCTCGACACACCTCAGCATTCCGAAACCCATACCGCCCAAGCGCGGACGGGTGGACGATCGAAGTATGCGTTTGAAGAACTTCCCGTGCTGGGTCATGGGCCACATGTACCTACACAAGCCCGGGGACAAGGACATGCTCGTCTGCCAGCGCTGCGGCCATCAGGAGCTGATGGCCACCAGGCAGATGCGACAAGGAGGCGCTCCGCTCGGCCCTCGCTCTTGGAAGGAATGAGGGACCAGGGGTCGCGTTCACGTGTTGTCGGCCGCCACGGCTGTGGTCCGCCGGGCGATCTCCTGCGTTGCGAACAAGCATCCGACAAGCGGCATGACCGGACGGCTATGGCCGAACGGACACAGTCCGCGCCCCCGTGGGATCGATCTTAAGAACCAGCGAGTCCAAGTCCCCGAAGTCGAAGACCAAGCGCGTGGCGGTTGGCTCAAACTCAATCGCCATGAGCCACAGGTCGGGTTGGCCGAAGTGTTCTGTCCACTCTCGAGGAGCGGCGCGCAGCGCGGCTTGGCGTAGGCCAGGCAGGGAGATGAGGAGGCCGGGCAACTCGGCTAGAACCGCAGCACAACGCTGCTCGGCTTCGGGCCCGATTATGTCGATTTCGAGCTCGTCATTCCCATTGTCGGCGGGGCGCCGAATCGCGGACGGGACTGTGATGGTGCCCATCAGAACGCTCCCTGCGTCCACCCATGTCGGGTCGCTCGCCCACGAGATCGATCGCATGGCAGCGAGTATGCGGCACACGCGGCTTTCGCCAATCACCGAGCAACCGGAGCAGGGACCGGGCGGCTCCGCAGCCGCCCTTAACGCGGCAGATTCGGACGAGCGTAGCCGTCCTCAGTGCGGCAAGAACGGACGTCCGGGCTCATCCCGACATGAGAGCGTTAGGCACATGCCGACTTTGGTGTCTCGACTCCGAAGAGTGGGCGCGTGGATCTTGATGCTGGACCTTCGCGATCGTGCCGTCCGACAGCGAGACAGACTTGGCTGGGCGTTCGTACAGGGCCTGCTCGCCATCACCGCCCTATCCGCCATCTTGGGTCTGGGTGAGGGCTCGCGGTGGGAACTTGCGATAGCGGCGGTCGTGATCCTCTTCTTGGGCCGACTCATCCTCTGGCAGAACATTCGGTCGGGCACGAAGTGGAGGAGTCGGCTGTACGGCGGAGACGACAAGAGCTGACGCGGATCTCCGGCCCCACGACGCAGAAGTGATCACCGGCCAGCGGCATGGTCGGACGTCGTCCGACGGGCGGCATGACAGGACGGGGTGACGGCGCCCCCTGTAGCCCGTTACAACGCGTCCGGGGGGCGGATGCCGTGCCCGCGCAATACCTGACGCACTGCCGCCCTGTCCCGGTTGGCGTACTCAAGAGCCGCCGTCCTCACGACACGGTCACCGGCATGGGGATGCGCACTCTCGCCCCATTCAATCGCGATTTCCTCAGTGACGACTCGCGCCTGAACTCCTCGTGCTGCCAGTTCTGCGGCGAGCTGAGCAACCTCCTCCACTGAGCCACCCCAACCGAAACTGGTCTGCATCCGCGACCACCGCCTGCGATCGAGAAGGGCGACGACGAGCAACGGGGCCACGCCAAATGCGGCGCCGAACAGGAGCGGAACGCGAGTTGCCGCCGATACTGCAAGTCCTGCAGCGGCTGCCAAGAGACAAACACCGATGAGCGCCGACCAGCCCACTACGTTTAGCCGAGCGGTCCGGAGCCATGAGCGACGCCGGCCGCCAGCGCGCGGGCGGGACGGTTCCATGTACTCGGCGTGACCCCTGGACCGAACCATGAATCGATCCTGACAGACCCGCCATCTTCTCTGTAAAGACGCAGCCAGCCCCGGTCGCTTCGGCGCGGACCGCCTGCCACAAACGCGGCAGATTCGGACGAGCGTAGCCGTCCTCAGTGCGGCAGATTCGGACGAGCGTAGCCGTCCTCAGTGCGGCAGATTCGGACGAGCGTAGCCGTCCTCAGTGCGGCAGATTCGGACGAGCGTAGCCGTCCTCAGTGCGGCAGATTCGGACGAGCGTAGCCGTCCTCAGTGCGGCAGATTCGGACGAGCGTAGCCGTCCTCAGTGCGGCAGATTCGGACGAGCGTAGCCGTCCTCAGTGCGGCAGATTCGGACGAGCGTAGCCGTCCTCAGTGCGGCAGATTCGGACGAGCGTAGCCGTCCTCAGTGCGGCAGATTCGGACGAGCGTAGCCGTCCTCAGTGCGGCAGATTCGGACGAGCGTAGCCGTCCTCAGTGCGGCAGATTCGGACGAGCGTAGCCGTCCTCAGTGCGGCAGATTCGGACGAGCGTAGCCGTCCTCAGTGCGGCAGATTCGGACGAGCGTAGCCGTCCTCAGTGCGGCATGACAGCGCATTGCTAACAGCGCCTGCTCGGTCTCGATGATCCGGGGTCACCGACTCCTTGCCCACTTGCGCAGCTGCTTCACGCAGTCAGCATGGTGCGACGCGATCGGGGTCAAGGTGCGCCCTGGTGTGATGAACGCCGTGACCGGGGTCCAGCGCGCACGACCGGTCGTATCCGTCCACGCAATGGCCGGGCAGTCGGTGATCTGCTGAATGGCACCTCGTGGGATCGAGCGCGTGCGCAACATGCCCCGGACCTGGACCGAGGCTTGGTGGGTCTCGACACCAAGTCGATAACCGCGCACCGCCACGAGCGCACCGACTGGGATCAGGACTGAGCCCGCCACCCACCACCCACTCTCAGGTGCGAGGGCGGCGAACCCCAGCACCGTTGCCGCTACGCCAGGCAAGGGGTTCGCAACTCGGTTCACGAGCTGAGGCCGCATCATCACGAAAGCAGATTGCCACACCCGTTCGAATCCATGCGCGGGGCACTGAACGCGGCAATGTTGGACGTCCCGTCCTCCCAGCGGCAATGTCGGACGACCCCGTCCGCGGCATGAGCGGTAACGCCTACCGCTGGTGGTCAGACGGTGCTCCCCGGCGGTTCTATGATGGTCGCTCGCACAACTTGGGGGCGACCCCGAACTTCTCGATCATGAAGCGTCAAAACGGCGGGACGGCGGCCGCAGCAGGGCGCACGATGCGGTCGTTCCTCCCGGTTACGGACAGGTGCTCGATGAGAACTGAGCCAGGAGCCACCTTGAACATCGAGTTGGGGGCCGAACCGCGACCACGTCATAGGGCGGGTCTGGCAGAGGAGTGGGCAGGACTAACAAGTCGTGCATCGAAGTGGATGCCGCGAGAACCTCCACCGCGCACGCTTCTCGCACGCTCGTGACGATGGCGAACATGTGCTGGAACTCGGGATGCGTCGTGGACCAGGAGTCGAACTCCCGGTCGAGGTCTTCCCAGGGGCGCTGTCTGAAGGGATAAGAGGCTCTTCCCAGTTGAGTGTGGGGTGAACGCGACGCGCGGGGTCGCTGCCTGAGCTGGGAATGGGTCGAGGTCCCGGAGGATCAGAGGACTCTTACCTCTCCTGATCTCTAGGACCTCGACGTGCCCGAGCCTACGTCGTGCTGCTCCGCGCTGGGCGGCTACTGCGACCGTTGTGACCTTCTTGTCGGCCTGGACGGCCTACGCGTGACTGCCGTGGCCCGTGACGAGCACGGCGCGTTGAGCGTCGCCGTGGAGTCCGAACAGGCGGTGATGGGCTGTCCATCGTGCGGGGTGCTGGCCCACGGACACGGCCGAGTCGAGGTGCGTCTGGTGGATGCGCCGTGGGCTGGACGGTCGGTGACGGTCGTGTGGCGCAAGCGGCGCTGGGTGTGCCCCGAGCCGTCCTGTCCGCGCGTCTCGTTCGTCGAGCAGGACGAGCAGATCGCCCGGCCGAGGGCGCTGCTGACCGCGCGGGCGTGCCGGTGGGCCATCGAGCAGATCCGCCACGAGCACGCCTCGATCCACGGGCTCGCCCGGCAGCTCGGCACCGGCTGGGACACGGTGTGGTCCTCGATCCGGCCGCTGCTCGAGGACGCTGCCGCGGACGAGTCCCGGTTCGACGGGGTCACCACCCTCGGGGTCGATGAGCACGTGTGGCACCACGTGTCCCCGATCAAGCGTGGCCCGAAGGAGCTGACCGGGATGGTCGACCTGACCCGCCAACCCGACCCGAAGAACCCCGGCAAGGACATCGTGCGGGCGCGGCTGCTCGACCTGGTCGTCGGCCGCTCCGGCCCCGCGTACGCCGGGTGGCTCTGCGACCGCGGCGAGGCCTTCCGAGCCCGGGTGCAGGTCGCGACGCTCGACCCATTCCGCGGCTACAAGAACGCCATCGATGACCAGCTCCAGGACGCCGTCGCCGTCCTTGATGCCTTCCACGTCGTGAAGTTGGCCATCCAGGCCGTCGACGAGGTCCGGCGTCGCGTCCAGCAGGAGATCCACGGCCACCGCGGCCGCAAGAACGACCCGCTCTATCGGATCCGGAACATCCTGCACGCCGGCGCCGAGCACCTCACCGAACGCCAACGGTCCCGGCTCGCCGCAGCGATCGCCGCCGACGAGCGTCACGACGAGGTGTGGGTCGCCTACCAGTGCGCCCAGCAGGTCCGCTCCACCTACCACCAGAGCAACCACACCCAAGGCCGCGTCGTCGCGGAGAAGATCCTCGACAGCTTCGCCTCGTGCCCGATCCCAGAGATCGCCCGCCTCGGACGGACGTTGGCGCAGTGGCGTGAGGCATTCCTGGCGTACTTCACCACCGGCGGCGCGAACAACGGCGGCACTGAAGCGATCAACGGCCTCATCGAGCTGCACCGACGCGTCGCCCGAGGCTTCCGCAACCGCGAGAACTACCGGCTCAGAATGCTCCTCATCGGAGGAGGCCTGAACCTATGACCCCACACTCATCTGAGAAGAGCCGGATAAGACCACCCATCGTTCTCACGACGAGATCGTCGCACGTTCTGCCTGTCGACCCCGTGAGCGACATCATGCCTTGGCTGTGTCAACCTGATCGAGGTCCACGGTGACGGCTTGATTCGGGCCCACCTGTTGGTCGGCCTTCAGACGTGGACGATCAGGATCGTGCCGGCTCGTTTGGGCTTCGGGTTCCGGCTCTTACGTGTCGTGCGTTGGCTCGACGAGGGCCGAGCGTGGGTCGCCCAACGTCGGGAACCTCAGCTCAACCAGGCGAAGAACCGCGTGTTGAAGGTCGGCGTCGCGATCGTCTAGATCGTCGGGAAAGTCGATTGCCGTATTGCCGCGAGGGACGGCGGGGATACCAAAGAGAGTTAGGGCCTGGAGGCAAAGGTCCCGCACGTCCTGGGGCTCGACAACTCGCAGCGGCCGCACGCTTCCGGTTGTCTCATTGAGTAGAGCTCGTTCAGACATCGTCAGGGTGAGCAGTACGAGTCGGCGGTTTGCAGGGACGGGCCTGTCACCTTCCACGACGTGGACTGGGACGTCGTTTGGAAGCTTGCCTGGTTGGAGGCGTACTGGGTCGAGTTCGCGGTGGTCCGGCTTGAGGGCCAGTAACCAGACACGAGCTGGCTGTATGTCGTGGTGACGTAGAACCGAACAACCGAGCCCGCGGGGCAGGACTCGGTGCCTGCGATGGAAGTTGTGACCGACTCCGTCGCGGACGATACGGACGCGTTCAGCACGAGGGCTGCCACAGCCCCTACGACAAGCGTGGCCGACCTTCTTCGGCGCAGTTGAGACATGAGAGCACGCTCCTTCGCGAGAACTAGTGGATGGGTGTGATGCTAGTCGCTCTAGCCCACTGAAAGGTTCAAAGGTGCTTAAAGGTTCGGAAAGGTTCAAATGCCGCTCTGACGCTTGTTGACATATGGGCTGAAGGCCACTCGATTTCAGAAACTGGGTGCCGCTGCGGCATCTAGGTACATCTGCCTACTCGTGGGCCGAGCTCTGGCTGTGTTAAACGACCTCCGCGAAGCCCGCGACGCCGTCCTTGGCAAGACACCACCCGACCCCCGAAAAAGAAAACCCACAGCGGCAATGTCGGACGTCCCGTCCGCGGCAGAGCCGGTTGTCTGATCTACTCCTGCACGAGCCCAGTACGGCGACTTTGACGAGCTATCAACGCTGCGGCTCCGGCGAGCCACAGCAACAGCACGATCGCGGCCTGATGCGCAATGTCCGGTTGGAGAGGCCAGGCCCACCATGCGGGGTGATTTACCCCGTCGACCCCCATCACAACGACGGCGAAAGCGAATACGAGACTCAACATCGAGCCGAATGTACCGAAAACCGCCGTGCCAATCATAACAATGGCATGGTAGCCAACTGTGGCCACGACCAACGACCCTTTGACGTATGCGGTCGGACCCTGCACGGATACCACAAGGAGGGTCACCGACAAGAGGCTGGCATGCGCAGACATGTGCCAGGATGTTATGCGTCTCGACGATGCCGATTCCATCATGGCCATACCGGAATGAAGCGTCAGTCCGCATAGTGCTGCCAGTAGTGAGGGCTCAGCAACCCGGATCATCAGAGCGGACGGGGGAACTGGGGCCGTCAAGGCGCCTATTGGAAGGGATAGGTCTCGGAGGAACGTCGAAAAGACGAGAAGCGTGACCGCGATCATTGGACCTGCCACTTGATATCGACGTGTTCGAAGAAATGTGAGCCCGGGCCCGGGTCGCCTCAATGCACGCAGACTGAGCGAGGTCGAAGGTTGCAGCGCTGCGGGACGTTGCCTGTCCGAGGGGCTCATGGGAGACGAGGGACTGCGGCGCAGTTGGACACCGCTGTTTGCGCTCGATCGATCCAATCATCTTGAACGGCGCGCGTCGAACGCTCCAGACGCTGCACCGCAGCATAAGGGTCGGCCTGGGGAGGCAAACCCAGTCGCCGCAGTAGCAGCTCTCCGAAGATCTGCGACCATTGCTCTTGACCGAGCGATGGCTCAGTTGTGCGAGGGCATCCGCTCGGTGAATACGCAACCAGGAGACCGGCTTGACTTAGTAGGATTGAGTCAACGGACGGGTGCCGAGCGATGAGCGTGACGGGCGAATCTCCGGCCGTCAACTCCAGGCCCTCTTCTTTAAGGGCGCGTGGCATGGCGTCTAAGGTCCCGATTGCACTTTCGAGACGCTGATACGAGGCTCGGAACGTCGGGAGAAGATCCCGCTCGCGACCACGAACGCAAACCTGACCTCCCCCTGCGGCCTCGCACACGACATCCTCCCGGGGAGGCATCGGGTCAGCAAACGCCGCGCTGCCCGCCGGCACGACTGTGACCAGGACCAGTAGCAGTGACAAGGCGGAGATCATCAGAAGAGCCAACGCTCGGGTGGACTTGACCGGAGTGAGTGGCCTCTTCAGTCCGGCGATCACGAATAGAAGGGCCGCAAACGCCACCAACCAGAACGTTGTAAGCAAGATCCTAGGGGTTGACGCCTGCAACGTAGGATCCCAGAACGGCTGCTGAAGGATTGGCAATAAACGTCCCCACGTTACTTCGGCTCCGGTGACATACCACTGCGTCGAAGTGAAAACCATAAAAAAAACAACCGCTACGACTGGGGCTACAAATCGCGGTAACCACATGCCACACACGGACCCGAACGCGCTCTGAACGAGGAGGAACGCCACAGTTAGAGCAACCAGCGGCCAAGAAGGCATACCACTGGACTGGCTCGCGGAGCGAATGCTGGCCACGAGGAGCAGGGCGAGACAACACGAGGCGCTGGCTATCCAGACGGGGGCTACCAGTCCGACGAGAATGGCAGGACCCGTCCTCGGGACTGCAGCTTGGCGGCCCAAGAGTCCGCGGGCTCGAGCCACGGCTACTAACCACGCCGAGGCCGCCAGCGTGGCGGTCCCAAGCAGCATCAGGGTGGCCGTGTGAATCTGTACCGTGGTCCGCTGCCACCAGCCCGGCCAGGTCGCAGCCGGATCCAGCGCCAACGAACCGACAAGGAGCCCTAAGAGGAGCGGGAAGACCCACAGGACGGGGTTGCGACGGAATGGCACGTTACGACAGCCGTCCTGAAGACGTTCCTTGAAGAGTGCGTTGGAACGCCGCCTCAAGCTCCTGCCCCGTCACAGCTGAGTTATCGGGGAGCCCACACACCTCGTGCATGGGCCCATCGCGAACGATCCGGCCTTGTTCGATGATGAGGAGTCGCTCGCAGGTTGCCGCCAAATCTTCAGCCAGATGAGAGCTCATCAGGACCGCGGCGCGTGTGTCCATGGAAAGCAAAAGCTCGCGGAAAATCGCCCGCTGTTCGATGTCTAAGCTAGTGGTTGGCTCATCCAGCAGAAGCACGGATGGTTCGTGTACCAGCGCGGAGGCCAGGCCGACCCGTTGCACCATCCCGCCGGACAACTTTGACATGCGAGACGATTGTGCCGAACGAGAGAGCGCCACGGCATCCAGGGCAGAGCTTACTTTGACGTCGCGACCTCTCTTCGGAACGCCGTGTAACCACGCCGAGTACTCGACCGTCTGCTGCGCGGTGAGGGCCGGGTCGAAAGCGAACCGTTGAGGCAGTAGGCCCACACATGCCCGCCAAGAGCGCCAACGGCGGGGCGAGTCCAGCACGCCTTGGCCGTACACCAACTGTCCTGCACTCGGACGAGCCGCGCCGATAATCGCGTCGAACAGTGTGGACTTGCCAGCACCATTGCGACCGAGCAAACCGATACGTTCACCCGGTTCCATGACAAGTGTGACGTCGCGCAGGGCCTGAGTCGAACCGAAATCTACGGCGAGGCCCTGCACGACGAGAACTGGATCGAGCACCTACTTCGTAATCTGGACGAAGCCCGGGTGGCCCGTCGACTCGGAGGCCCATGAAGCGGACGTGTAGTACCCCTCGCCGCTCGATCCGTTGAACGTATTGGGGTTGCAGCCGTAGGCGGCACTGTACGTCGGCCAGTAATCGCGCTGGACGGGGTCGGGAGAGAACTGGAGGTTGCGCATCAAACGGCTGTAGAGCAACGTGGACGACGTTGAGTTCTGCACATCTGAGCACAGCCGCATCGGGTTGAGAGGACCGAAAGTAGGCGATTCAGCGCTACCACTTGACCTTGTGGAAAAGGTGAAATAGCTGGACGGGATGGAGGCAGCCGCAAAACTTACGCCGGTGGCTGAGAGCAGCACTGCTGCGATGCTCCCTGTCAAGCCGCAGCGACGCTTCCACGTAGTTGTCAGCATCTTTTTCCCCTGTCTGCACCGACGCACGGCAGTGAGCCGTGCATCGTGCATCGTAGCGGACCAACCGACATTTCGGGCGGGTTGAACCGCACCGAATCGAAACGGATCCCTTGAGCGTAAAACCAACCCAGCTTGCAACCGGAGGCGTGACCACATCACGGTGTGCCGCCGCCCTCAATCTGACGGGCCCCTGGCGTGACGTGGCGAAGCCCGACGGTAGAGGTCTTTCGCTGCGTACGGGGCGGGCTCACCAAGACCCCGGTCACCCACCTCGACGACACTGTCAACGGCATTCGATTCATCTAACATCTCGGCGCCATCGAGCCGCGGCCCCTCGACGACGCCGGGAGCGACGACGCCGCCCGCGGCGGTGGCTCCGTCACTGACGCTAGAGCGCCTCCGAAGAACGTCCGCTTCTCGGCACGACCGCGCTGACCGCGGCAGGATCGGACGTCCCGTCCGCGGCATGAGCGTCCTCGTGGCCGCACCAAGTCGACACCGCGGTGGCTGCGAGCGGGCGTCCGTGGCGTGCTTGAAGATCGCGTAACCGGCGTACTCAGCGTGGTGGGAATCCTGCACGGGTGGCGTACTGGCCGACACTTTCCCCAGCAGACGGCGCAGGTCTTTCGGATTCGTTGATCCGCGCGAACACGTGGTCTCCAGGAATCCCCGATGACCCAGTTGCTCGCCAGGCGAGGAATCCGATGATTGCTGCCGCAGACAGCTCGTCGCAGGACACGTCGGAGATGAGCTGCTGCGGCAACGCATGGTTTGCGAGGAGCGCCGGCCGCATCGAAGGATCGTCGTACAGCTTCCTGAGGGCGTCGGGAGGCGTGCTCGTATTGCCCGAGACTGCCTCCCGGACGCGTGGATCGGGGTCCTCGGCCAGCCGCGCGAGCGTGAGCGCGCCGGCCCGCGTGGAACTCGCGGCAACGTACCGTCGGAGCGCATCCGACGACGTCGCGATCTCGTCGAGGTCACGCGGGCGCAGATCCGGGTGATCGACCCCTGCCAACGCCTGATGGATGTCCTCCGCGTTGAGCAGCCTCCGCGCTACCTGCACCGAGTACGCGCCCTGTCGGATCCGCTCCGTGAGATTCGGGTCCGACAAGGCTCTTCGGTATTGGGCGTCGACGGTCATCAAAGCATCCTCCCGCAAGGGAGGGTGTAGAAGCAGGCGACGCGGCAACGCGCGCTCATCGGCAGATGCGGACGCTCACGACCGTCCGTGAGCTCGCCTCGCACACTCCGTAACGGTGCAGTAGGTCTCGCGCCGAAGGCCCGTTGGCCGGGGGACCTGAGACGCGAGCGCCGGGCACCCGAGGGCACCCGGCGGCATACGTGGTCGGTGGGTCGCCGAGGAGGTCCTAGCGACCCGTCTGGTCGTCGTCGCGCCCGCGGAGGTAGCGCTCGAACTCGCGCGCAATCGCGTCGCCGCTCGCCTCGGGCAGCTCGGCGGTGTCCTGTGCCTCCTCGAGGGACTGGACGTACTCGGCGACCTCCTCGTCGGACTGCGCGAGCTCGTCGACGCCGCGCTCCCACGCCCGGGCGTTCTCCTCGAGCTCGCCGTGCGGCACGGTGACACCGATGAGGGACTCGATGCGGCGCAGCAGGCTGAGGGTCGCCTTGGGGGAGGGGGCTCCGCCGGCGTAGTGCGGCACGGCGGCCCACGCCGAGACAGTCGGGATGCCCGCGTCGGAGGCGGCGTGGCTGAGCACGCCGACGATGCCGGTGGGGCCCTCGTAGCGCGAGGCCTCGACGTCGAAGCGGTGGATCGCCGCCTCGTCCTCGGCGGTGGCGGTGACGGGGATCGGGCGCGTGTGCGGCACGTCGGCGAGCAGCGCGCCGACCGTGACGATCGTCGTGACGCCGAGCTGGTCGGCGAGCTCGAGCAGCTCGATCGAGAAGGCGCGCCAGCGCATCGAGGGCTCGATGCCCTGCACGAGCACGACGTCGCGGTCGAAGCCGGTCTCGGTCGCGACGAGGATGCGGGTCGTGGGCCAGGCCAGCATGCGCCGACCCTCCTCGAGCGACACGCGGGGGCGGTTGACCTGGAAGTCGTAGTAGTCCTCGGGGTCGAAGGCCGCGACGACCTCCGCGTCCCAGACCTCCGCGAGGTGGCGGACCGCGCTCGTGGCGGCCTCGCCGGCGTCGTTCCAGCCCTCGAAGGCCGCGATGAGCACCGGATCGGTCAGCTCCGGCACGTCCTCGAACTCCAGCACCATGTCTCCTTCACCGTGGGCGCGCTCGCGTCCACACCTCCAGCCTAGGACCTGCCGCCACCGAAGCGCCGGAGTCCAGCGGGCGGGCGCGCCCCACCCGCGTCGGGGAGACGTCCGCTGCCCACGCAGCGACCGGACGGGGTATGCCGTGTGGCGCGGTCGCGTGACCGCAGTGCGGGCGGCGACGCGCCGGACACAGCAGGTCCGTAGAATCGGGCCGGTCCCGTCACTCGGCACGAAACAGGTGCCGCCGAGAGGAGCCACGTTGTCCCAGTCGCAGCAGCGACCCGACGCCACCGAGAGCCTGACCGCCACGCTCGGCCAGCGCATCATGATCCTCGACGGCGCCATGGGCACGGCCATCCAGCGCGACCGGCCCGACGAGGCCGGCTACCGCGGCGAGCGCTTCGCCGACTGGCCGAGCGACGTCCAGGGGAACAACGACCTCCTGACGCTCACGGCGCCCGAGATCATCGCCGGGATCCACCGCGAGTACCTCGAGGCCGGCGCGGACATCATCGAGACGAACACCTTCAACGCCAACGCGATCTCCCTGTCCGACTACGGCATGGAGGAGCTCGCCTACGAGCTCAACGTCGAGGCGGCCGCGCTGGCCCGCCGCGAGGCCGACGCGATGACGGATCGCACCCCCGACCGGCCGCGCTACGTCGCGGGGGCGCTGGGGCCGACGACGCGTACGGCCTCGATCTCCCCGGACGTCAACGACCCCGGCGCGCGCAACGTCTCCTACGACCAGCTCGTCGCGGCCTACCTCGAGGCGGCCCGCGGGCTCGTCGACGGCGGCAGCGACGTCATCTTCATCGAGACGATCTTCGACACGCTCAACGCCAAGGCGGCGATCTTCGCCGTCGAGACGCTCTTCGAGGAGCAGGGGCGCCGCTGGCCGGTCGTCGTCTCCGGCACCATCACCGATGCATCCGGACGCACCCTGTCCGGCCAGGTGACCGAGGCGTTCTGGGACTCCATCCGGCACGTGTCGCCGCTCGCCGTCGGGCTCAACTGCGCCCTCGGCGCCAAGGAGATGCGCCCCTACATCGCCGAGATGGCCCGCCTGGCCGACTCGTTCGTGTCGTGCTACCCGAACGCCGGGCTGCCGAACGCCTTCGGCGAGTACGACGAGGCGCCCGACGAGACCGCCGGCATCGTCGGCGAGTTCGCCGACGCCGGCCTCGTCAACCTCGTCGGAGGGTGCTGCGGCACGACCCCCGAGCACATCGCCGCCATCGCGCAGGCGGTCGAGGGCAAGCCGGTCCGCGAGCCCGCGACGGTCACGCCGGCGATGCGCCTCTCCGGCCTCGAGCCGTTCACCATCACCGACGACAGCCTCTTCGTCAACGTCGGCGAGCGCACCAACATCACCGGCTCGGCCCGGTTCCGCACGCTCATCAAGGACGGCGACTACGACACCGCCCTGTCGGTGGCCGCGCAGCAGGTCGAGAACGGCGCCCAGGTCATCGACGTCAACATGGACGAGGGGATGATCGACGGGGTCGCGGCCATGGACCGCTTCCTCAAGCTCGTCGCGAGCGAGCCCGACATCAGCCGTGTGCCCGTCATGGTCGACTCCTCGAAGTGGGAGGTCATCGAGGCCGGGCTCAAGTGCGTGCAGGGCAAGGCGATCGTCAACTCGATCTCCCTCAAGGAGGGGGAGGAGCCCTTCCTCCGGCAGGCCCGGCTCGTGCGCAAGTACGGCGCCGCCGCGGTCGTCATGGCGTTCGACGAGGACGGCCAGGCCGACTCGCTCGAGCGGCGCCGGCAGATCTGCTCCCGCGCCTACCGCCTGCTCACCGAGGAGGTCGGCTTCCCGGCCGAGGACATCATCTTCGACCCCAACGTCTTCGCCGTCGCGACCGGCATCGAGGAGCACGCCTCGTACGGCCTCGACTTCATCGAGGCGACGCGCTGGATCAAGGAGAACCTCCCCGGGGCCAAGGTGTCCGGGGGCATCTCCAACGTCTCGTTCAGCTTCCGCGGGAACAACCCGGTGCGCGAGGCGATCCACGCCGTGTTCCTCTACCACGCGATCGGCGCCGGCCTCGACATGGGCATCGTCAACGCCGGCGCCCTGGCCGTCTACGACGAGGTCGACCCGGAGCTGCGGGAGCGCATCGAGGACGTCGTGCTCAACCGGCGTCCTGACGCGGCCGAGCGGCTGCTCGAGATCGCCGAGGAGTACAACAAGGTCGGTCAGGCGGCCGAGGTCAGCGAGGAGGAGTGGCGCGCCCTGCCGCTCGGGGAGCGCATCACGCACGCGCTCGTCAAGGGCATCGACGCGCACGTCGAGGCCGACACCGAGCTGCTCCGCGCCGAGATCGCCGAGCGCGGGGGCCGACCGATCGAGGTCATCGAAGGTCCGCTCATGGACGGCATGAACGTCGTCGGCGACCTCTTCGGCGCCGGCAAGATGTTCCTCCCGCAGGTCGTCAAGAGCGCGCGCGTCATGAAGAAGGCCGTGGCCTACCTCATCCCGTTCATCGAGCAGGAGAAGATCGACGACCCCTCGCTGGCGACGCAGAAGGACACGAACGGCACGATCGTCATGGCCACGGTCAAGGGCGACGTCCACGACATCGGCAAGAACATCGTCGGCGTCGTGCTCCAGTGCAACAACTACGAGGTCATCGACCTCGGCGTCATGGTCCCGGCCCAGAAGATCCTCGACGCAGCCCGCGAGCACGACGCCGACATCATCGGCCTCTCGGGGCTCATCACCCCCTCGCTCGACGAGATGGTCGGCTTCGCCGCCGAGATGCAGCGCCAGGGCCTGACGATCCCGCTCCTCATCGGCGGAGCGACGACCTCGCGCGCCCACACGGCGGTCAAGGTCGACCAGAAGTACGACGGCCCCGTCGTCTGGGTCAAGGACGCGTCCCGCTCGGTGCCGACCGCCGCGGCCCTGCTCAGCGACGAGCTGCGGCCGACCCTCATGGCCAAGGTCAAGGAGGACTACGACTCGCTGCGTGCCCGGCACGCGGGCAAGGCGGACCGGCCGTTGCTGGCGCTCGAGGAGGCCCGTGCGCGACGCACGCCGGTCGACTGGTCCGGCTACCGTCCGCCGCACCCGCACCTGCTGCTCCAGCAGGACCACGACGTCTCCTCGATCACCCGCTCGCACCGGATCTCCCAGCACGTCAAGGTGTTCCGCAGCTATCCCCTCGGTGAGCTGCGCCGCTACATCGACTGGCAACCCTTCTTCAACGCGTGGGAGATGAAGGGCAGCTTCCCCGACATCCTCAACAACCCGGCCAGCGGCCAGGCCGCCCGCAAGCTCTACGACGACGCGCAGGCCATGCTCGACCAGGTCATCGAGGAGCGGTGGCTGACCGCCAACGGCGTCATCGGCTTCTTCCCGGCCAACTCCGTCGGCGACGACGTCGAGGTCTATCTCGACGACGCCCGCAGAGATCCGCTCACCGTGCTGCACCACCTGCGGCAGCAGGGCGACCACCGCGCGGGGGTGCCCAACCGGTCGCTCGCCGACTACGTCGCCCCGAAGGGGACCAAGGACTGGATCGGAGGCTTCGCGGTCACGGCCGGTCTCGGTGGCGCGGAGCGGGTGGCGGCGTTCCGGGCCGACCTCGACGACTACAACGCGATCCTGCTCGAGTCGCTCGCCGACCGCCTCGCCGAGGCCTTCGCCGAGCGCATGCACGAGCGGGTCCGCAAGGAGTTCTGGGGCTACGCGCCCGACGAGCACCTCGACAACGTGGCCCTCATCAAGGAGCAGTACGCCGGCATCCGTCCGGCCCCGGGCTATCCCGCCTGTCCCGAGCACACCGAGAAGGAGACGCTCTGGCGCCTGCTCGACGTCGAGGCCAACACCGGCATGACGCTGACCGAGAGCATGGCCATGGCGCCCGGTGCCTCGGTGTCGGGCTGGTACTTCTCGCACCCCCAGTCGCAGTACTTCGTCGTCGGCCGGCTCGGCCGCGACCAGGTTCAGGACTACGCCGACCGCAAGGGCTGGACGCTGGCCGAGGCCGAGCGCTGGCTCTCCGCGAACCTCGCCTACGACCCGGAGGACTGACCCGGTGACCCTCTCGCACACCGCCGACCCCGACCGCACGGTGCCGGCCCTCCCGGCTGCCGTCCTGTGGGACATGGACGGCACCCTCGTCGACACCGAGCCCTACTGGATCCAGGCCGAGCACGAGCTCGTCGCGGCGCACGGCGGCGTCTGGAACGACGAGTTCGCCCACCAGCTCGTCGGCAACGCCCTCGAGGTCTCGGCGCAGCTGATCATCGACCAGTCGGGGATCTCGCTGACGGTCCCCGAGATCATCGACGCCCTCCTGGAGCGGGTCATCGCCCAGGTCGAGCAGCGCGTGCCGTGGCGTCCCGGTGCGCGGGAGCTGCTGCTCGAGCTCGGCGACCTCGGGGTGCCGTCCCTGCTCGTGACGATGTCGTGGCGCTCGCTCGCCGACAC
This sequence comes from Terrabacter sp. LjRoot27, assembly GCF_964254175.1. NCBI lineage: Bacteria > Bacillati > Actinomycetota > Actinomycetes > Micrococcales > Intrasporangiaceae > Terrabacter > Terrabacter sp. LjRoot27. The sequence continues at coordinate 2,408,763 of NZ_CAXUSS020000001.1, read as the reverse complement.
GGTCGTCGGTCGACTCCCGGAGGGGGCGTTCGACTACCTCGTGACCGGTGACGAGGTGAGCCACGGCAAGCCGCACCCGGAGCCCTACCTCGCGGCGGCGCGTCTCGTGGGCGCCGAGCCCGCCGAGTGCATTGCCATCGAGGACTCACCGGCCGGCGTCCGGTCCGCGACGGCCGCCGGGGTCCCGACCATCGCGATCCCGCACGTCGTGCCCGTGCCCCAGGTCGAGGGCGCCGTGCACATCGACACGCTGGCCGGGGTCGGTGCGGCCGACCTCACGACGATCGTGTCGAGCCTGCGGTCTCCTCGCTGAGGCGCGCGAGCGTCAGCAGCTGACGCCGCATCATCACGAGGTCTCCCCACGCGAGGGCGGCCGACCGTGCGCGGGCGGAGCGTGACCCGGCGCGGGGGAGCGCGATGTCGCCGCGCAGGGTCGTGCGCGCCTCCGGCCCGCCCGGGAGCGGGACGGTCTGGTAGACGAGCGGCAGCCTCCCGAAGAGGCGTATGCCGGCCGGCGCGGTGATCTCGAGGGCGACCAGCTCGTCGGGCACCCAGTCGACGAGGGTGAAGATCGTCGCGAAGCGCTGTCCGACCGCGAGGGACTCGAGGCCCGGTGTCAGGGTGCCGGGGCTCCGGCGCCCGAGGTTGTCGACGAGGTCGTAGCTGTACGGCGCGACGCGCAGCTGGCAGAGCCATCGGAAGACGACCGCGGGCTCGGCGCGGACCGTCACCGCGCGGCTGACGACCGGGCCGGCATGGCCGACCAGACGGTCGGGAAGGCTCGATGCACCGAACTCGCCCCAGCGCCAAGGGAGCCCGTCCAGTTCCGTCGAGCCGGCCGCTTGCCCTGAGCTCACCGGCGGCCCTTGCGCTTGGGGCCACCGCCGCGCGTCGCGCCCTTGCGCCCGGTCTGTTGACCGCGCCGGGACCCGGCGCCGTGCGCACGGGAGCCGGCCGAGGTCCTGGCGCCCTTGGCGGGTTTCGAGGTCTTGGAGGAGCTGGCGTTGCCGCGCTGCCCGGCCGGCCCGTCCGAGCCGGACGGCGACGTCGGGTCCGACCCGCCGCCACGCGTGCTGCGCTCGGTCCGGCCCCGGACGATGCCGATGAAGTCCTCGATGCGGGGGTCGTCGTCGTCGACCCTCCACGCGAGGCCGACCCGTGAGGGCGCGACGCCGGTGACGGGCCGGTGGACGACGTCCTTGCGGTGGTGCAGTCGCGCGACCGACATCGGCACGACGACGATGCCAGAGCCCGTCGCCACGACGGACACCGCCTGCTTCGTCGTCATGGGTGGCATGGCGGCAGCCCGGTCCCGCACCTCCGACGTGGCGACCGCCACCCACTCGGGCACGAGTGCGGGGTCCTGCATGAGGACCTCTTCGCCGAGGTCGGCGACGTCGACCTCGTCGAACGCCGCGATGACGTGCTCCTTGGCCACGACGACGACGGGGACCTCCTCGTAGAGGGGGATGACGTGCAGACCGTCGCGGTCGACCGGCAGCCTCAGGAGCGCCATCGAGGACGTGCCGTCGCGCAGGTGGGCCAGGGCGTCGGCGTCCTCGACGGGGGCGGCCTGAAGGGGAGAGTCCGGCAGGCGCTGGCTCCACACACGCAGCCACTTGTCGGGCGTCACGCCGGGCACGAACTCGACGTGGAACGGATCCGTCATGGTGGGCCTTCGCGGTCGGGACAGGTCCCTCCGAGGCTAGTCCACCGCGTCGGCGCCACCGGACCGCCGGAGCGGACACGGCTGGTCGCTCCGCTGCCTGACGTGCGGGCCGGCGTGGTCGGGTGACGCCCTAGGCTGGACCCATGCCCACGCCGAAGCCGCAGACCATGAAACCCCAGACGGCCGCGAAGAAGCTCGGCGTCCTGTTGTCCGAGACCCCTGCGGAGTTCCAGGAGGGCGTCGTCAGCCGCACCGAGCTCAACGCGCTGCAGGCCGAGCCGCCGGAGTGGCTGGCGACCCTGCGCCGCAACGGGCCCCACACCCGGCAGGAGACGGCCCGGCGGCTCGGCATCTCCAACTCGGGACTGGCCCGCGGTGGGGTCGGAGAGCACCTGACGACCGACGAGATCAAGGCCGTCCTCGACGAGATGCCCGACTGGCTCGTCGCCGAGCGCGACACCTTCGCGCAGGTCCGCGCCGAGGACCTGCGCCTCAAGGCCAGAGACGCCGGACGGGCCTGACCCCGTGGGCGAGACCGTCCGGACGTTCCGCACCACCCTCGAGGCGACAGGCGGCAACAACGTGGGCATCGTTGTCCCCGAAGAGGTCGTCGCGGCCTTCGCCCGGGGCAAGCGGGTACGCGTCTCCGTGACGGTGGACGGCGGCTACACCTACCGGACGTCGATCGCCTCCATGGGCGGCCGGTTCCTCGTCTCCTTCAACGCCGAGACGCGGGCTGCGACAGGACGCGGGGCCGGTGACGAGGTCGAGGTCCGGCTCGAGGTCGACGACGCACCGCGTGAGGTCGACGTGCCCGATACCCTCCGAGCGGTCCTCGACGCCGACCCCGGTCTGCGGGCCGCCTGGACGGCCCTGTCCGCCGGCAAGCAGAAGGCGCATGCGCTCTCGGTGTCCTCGGCCAGGACCGACGAGACCCGCGAGCGACGACTCTCCCAGGTGGTCGAGGCCCTCCGGGACGGCGCCGGGCGACGCTAGGCCAGCTCGTCGCGGCGGCGGGTCAGGTAGGCCGACTCGGCCGTGTTCCCGGCCAGCGAGGCCGCCTGTCGGTACGCCTCGCGCGCCTCCTCGTCGCGACCCGAGCGGCGCAACAGGTCGGCCCGGACCGCGTGGAACGCGTGGTAGCCGGCCAACGCGTCCGCGAGACGGTCGACGACGGCCAGCGCCACCTCCGGCCCGTCGAGCTCGGCGAGGGCGACGGCCCGGTTGAGAGCCACGATCGGTGAGGGGTCGAGGAGGTGGAGCTGGTCGTAGAGGGCGACGACCTGTGACCAGTCCGTGTCACGCATCCCGCGGGCCGAGGTGTGGACGGCGTTGATGGCGGCCATGACCTGGTAGCGACCCGGTGCCGCCCCTGAGTCGAGGCGCTCGCGCACGAGACGGTGGCCCTCGGCGACGAGTGCGCGGTCCCAGGCTCCGCGGTCCTGCTCGTCGAGGGGGACCAGCTCACCGGCCGGTGAGACCCGGGCCTCCCGGCGGGCCTCGGTGAGCAGCATCAGGGCGAGCAGCCCGGCCACCTCGCCGTCGTCGGGCAGCAGGTCCCTGACCATCCGGGTGAGCCGGATCGCCTCGCCGGTGAGGTCCTGGCGGACCGGGTCGGTGTCCGCACCGGAGGCGAGGTAGCCCTCGTTGAAGACGAGGAAGAGCACGGCGAGCACGCCGGAGACCCGCGCCGGCAGGTCCTCCGCGGTCGGCACGCGGTACGGGATACGGGCCGCGGCGATCTTGGCCTTGGCCCGGGTCAGGCGCCGAGCCATCGCGGACTCCTGCACGAGGAAGGCCCGGGAGATCTCGGGCACGGTCAGGCCCCCGACCATCCGCAGCGTCAGGGCGACGCGGGCCTCCATCGCCAGCGCGGGGTGAGCGCAGGTGAACACGAGACGGAGCCGGTCGTCGTCGATGGCGCCGAGCGGCTCGGAGCCGAGGTCGTCGTGCACCATCGCAGCCTCCTGGTGCTTGTGGTCCCGCTTGCTCTCGCGCCGCAGCCGGTCGATCGCCTTACGGGCGCCCGTCGTCGTCAGCCACGCACCGGGGTTGGGGGGTATGCCGTCGGCGGGCCACAGCTCGACGGCGGTCGCGAACGCCTCGGCCGCGGCGTCCTCGGCGAGGTCGAGGTCACCGAAGCGGCGGGTCAGGGTGGCGACGAGCCGGGCCCACTCGTCGTGGTGGACCCGGGTGATCGCCTCGCGGACGTCGACCCGGCTCACAGGAAGGGTCGCACCTCGATCTTGCGGTTGCAGGCCCTGGATCCCTCGGCCGCCAGCCGGAGCGCGACGTCGAGGTCCGGCGCCTCGAGGATCCAGAAGCCGGCGAGGTACTCCTTCGACTCGAGGAAGGGCCCGTCGGTGAAGACGGCCTCGCTGCCGCGGTTGTCGACGACCGTCGCCGGGTCGGGGGAGCCGAGGCCGCCGGCGAAGACCCAGTAGCCCTCGGACCGGAGCCGGTCGTTGAAGGCATCGATGGCGGCCTCCTCGGTGGCGGTCTCCGGGCCGGTGCCGTCGTCGATGACGGATACGAGGTACTGCATGTCGGACCATCTCCTGTGACTCGGGCCGCCCGTGCGGGCCGCCTCTCACCTGTGCAACGAACACCCCGGGCCGGATCGGACACCGCGCGCCACCGATTCTCGTCGACCTCGGGTGCCGGTGCTCGACGTGGAGCTCAGCGGTGCTGCGCCGTCCACGCGCCGGCGCTCGCAGCCTCGGCGATGAGGTCGGCGACCTCGGCATGGTTCTCGCGGACCAGCCCCGTCGTCACGCGGACGTGCCCCTCGGGTCCGGCGACGTGCTCGACGGAGAACGGTGACCCCGGCGTGACCGCGATGCCCTGGCTCGCGAGCCGCAGCACCGCCGCCGCCTCGTCCCGCACCGGCACCCAGATGTTGAGCCCGTCGGTGCCGGGCACCTCGATGCCGTGCTCCGCGAGACGGCGGACGACGAGCTCCCGGCGGCGGGCGTACTCGGCGCCGGCCGACGCGATCCCGCGGGCGCACCCCTCGTCGCGCAGCAGTCCGGCCAGGACCCGCTGGAGCAGCCGGCTCGTCCAGCCCTGTCCGATGGCCCGTGCGTGCCGCACCGGGGCGAGCAGCGCGTCCGGGCCGCTCAGGGCGGCGATCCGCAGGTCCGGCCCGTGCGACTTGCTGAAGCTGCGGACGTGCAGCACCTGGTCGGGGATCCACCGGCCGAGGCTGGTCGCGGCCGACGTCGAGATCGGGCCGCTCGAGTCGTCCTCGATGACGATGCAGTCGCGTCCCTCGAGCAGCGCGGCCAGACGTCGCGCGCGGGTGGGCGACATCGACACGCCGGTCGGGTTCTGTCCCCGGGGCTGGATGACGACCGCGGCGGGTCGGCGGGGCAGGAGCGCCTCGACGGTGTCGAGGTCGAGGCCGGTCTCGTCGAGCGGCACGCCGACGACGGCGACGCCGCGGTCCTCGAGCAGGTCGAGCAGGGGAGGGAAGCCCGGGTTCTCGACGATCACGAGGTCTCCCGGACGCAGCAGGGCGCGGGTGACGAGGTCGAGCGCGTCCATGGCGCCGTCGACGACGAGGAGGTCGTCGGCGGCATACGGCCAGTCGCGGGTCAGCTCGTCCCGCAGCTCGTCGAGCACGGGGTCGTCGAGGTAGCTGCTCGGCGTCGTCGGGTCGGTCAGCGCGGACAGCACCGGGACGAGGGCGGGCAGCAGGGCACTGTCCGGGATGCCGGTCGACAGGTCGAGGCTCACCGGCGACTCGTGCCGCAAGGCCCTCGTGTAGCGCTCCCCGCCGCGAGCGGTGGGGGCGACGGTCGTGCCCCGGCGGCCGTCCGAGCGGATGGTGCCCGAGCGGGCGAGCAGCTGCCAGGCGGCGCTCACCGTCGTCGGGGACATCATCAGCTCCTCGGCCACGCGACGGATCGGCGGCAGCTGGTCACCGGGGACCAGCGTGGCGTCGCGGATCGCCCGGGACACGGCCTGGGCGAGGCCCTTGGCGGTGGGGGCGTCGAGGCGCTCCTCGATGGAGGAGATGAGGGCGCGCATGTTCGTAACATAGCAATCAATGCTTTGTATGGGGTGCAACTGGAACGTAGCGTGAGGAGCATGACGACCCCCACCGTGACGTCCATCGACCACTGGATCTCGGGCGCCCTCGTGCCCGGCACCTCCGGCCGCACCGCGCCCGTCCATGACCCCGCCACGGGGCGCCAGACCGGTGAGGTCGCGCTCGCGTCCGCCGCCGAGGTCGACGCGGCGGTCAAGACCGCCGTCGCCGCCGGGCGCGACTGGCGCACGAGCTCGCTGTCGCGGAGGGCCGCCGTGCTCTTCGCCTTCCGCGAGCTGCTGCACACGCGTACCGACGAGCTCGCCGCGATCGTCACCGCCGAGCACGGCAAGGTCCTGTCCGACGCGGTCGGCGAGATCGCCCGTGGCCTCGAGAACGTCGAGTTCGCCACCGGTGTGCCCCAGCTGCTCAAGGGCGGGTTCTCCGAACAGGCGGCCAGCGGTGTCGACGTCTACAGCATCCGCCAGCCCCTCGGCGTCGTCGCCGGCGTCACGCCCTTCAACTTCCCCGTCATGGTGCCGCTGTGGATGTGCGCCAACGCCATCGCCTGCGGCAACAGCTTCGTGCTCAAGCCCAGCGAGAAGGACCCGTCGGCTGCCCTCTTCCTCGCCCGGCTGTGGAAGGAGGCCGGCCTGCCCGACGGTGTCTTCACCGTCGTGCACGGCGACAAGGAGGCCGTCGACGCGCTCCTCGACCACGACGAGATCGCGGCCGTCAGCTTCGTCGGCTCGACCCCCATCGCGAAGTACATCTACGAGCGCGGCACCGCCAACGGCAAGCGCGTCCAGGCCCTCGGCGGCGCGAAGAACCACGCCCTCGTGCTGCCCGACGCCGACATCGACATGGCCGCCGACGCCATCGTCTCCGCCGCGTACGGCGCCGCGGGTGAGCGGTGCATGGCCCTGTCGGTCGCGGTCGCCGTCGGTGACGTCGGCGACGAGCTCGTCTCCGCGATCTCCACCCGCCTGCCGAAGCTCACCGTCGGCCCCGGCTCGGCGGAGGGCACCGACATGGGTCCCCTCATCACGCGCGAGCACCGCGACAAGGTCGCCGGCTACGTCGCGGCCGGAGCGGAGGCCGGCGCCACCGTCGTCGTCGACGGGCGCGAGCAGGACGTGCCCGAGGACGGCTTCTTCCTCGGCATGACCCTGCTCGACGACGTGACGCCCGACATGACCGTCTACCGGGACGAGATCTTCGGCCCCGTCCTGTCGGTCGTGCGCGTCGCGACCTACGACGAGGGCCTGGCCCTCATCAACCGCAACCAGTACGCCAACGGCACCGCGATCTTCACCCGCGACGGTGGCGCAGCACGCCGGTTCCAGAACGAGGTCGAGGTCGGCATGGTCGGCATCAACGTGCCGATCCCCGTGCCCGTCGCCTACTACTCCTTCGGCGGCTGGAAGGACTCGCTCTTCGGCGACACCCACATGTACGGCCCCGAGGGCATCAACTTCTACACGCGCGGCAAGGTCGTGACGCAGCGGTGGCCCGACCCGGCCACCTCGACCGTCGACCTCGGCTTCCCGCGCACCCGCTGAGAGAGAAGGACCCACCCATGACCGACCTCGACCAGCGCACCGTGATCGCCGACCTCCTCGACGGGATGACGGAGCAGCAGGTGCGCACCCTCGACCGTGACCACGTCTTCCACTCGTGGTCGGCCCAGGGGCTCATCGACCCGCTGCCCATCGCCCGGGCCCAGGGCTCCTACTTCTGGGACTACGACGACAAGCGCTACCTCGACTTCAGCAGCCAGCTCGTCAACGTCAACATCGGCTACAACCACCCGAAGGTCGTCGCCGCGATCCAGGAGCAGGCCGCGCGGCTCGCGACGATCGCGCCGTCGTTCGCCAACGACGCGCGCAGCGAGGCGGCCCGGCTCATCACCGAGGTCGCTCCCGAGGGGCTCTCCGCCGTCTTCTTCACCAACGGCGGGGCGGAGGCCAACGAGAACGCCATCCGCATGGCCCGTCTGCACACCGGCCGGCACAAGGTGCTCGCGACCTACCGCAGCTACCACGGCGCCACCGGTGGCTCGATCACCCTGACCGGCGACCCGCGCCGCTGGCCCTCGGAGCCCGGCCTGTCGGGGATCGTCCACTTCTGGGGCCCCTACACCTACCGCTCAGCCTTCCACTCCGAGTCCGAGGAGCAGGAGCGAGACCGCGCGCTCGCGCACCTGCGCGACACGCTCATGGTCGAGGGCGGCCACACGATCGCTGCGATCATCCTCGAGACGGTGGTCGGCACCAACGGCATCCTCGTCCCGCCGGACGGCTACCTCCAGGGCGTCCGTGACCTCTGCGACGAGCACGGCATCATGCTCATCGCCGACGAGGTCATGGCCGGCTTCGGTCGGTGCGGCGAGTGGTTCGCCGTCGACCACTGGGGCATCCGCCCCGACCTCATCACCTTCGCCAAGGGCGTCAACTCCGGCTACGTCCCTCTCGGGGGCGTCGTCATCTCCGACGAGATCCGGGGGACCTTCGACCAGCGGGCCTTCCCGGGCGGACTGACCTACTCCGGTCACCCGCTCGCCTGCGCCTCGGCCGTCGCCTCGATCAACGCGTTCCGTGAGGAGGGCATCATCGAGAACGCCCGGAGCCTCGGCACCGACGTCATCGGGCCGCGCCTGCGCGAGATCGCGGCGAAGCACCCCAGCGTCGGCGACGTGCGCGGACTGGGCGTCTTCTGGGCCGTCGAGCTCGTGCGTGACCGCGAGACGCGTGAGCCGCTCGTGCCCTACAACGCGGCGGGTGAGGCGGCCGCTCCGATGGCGGCCTTCGCGGCAGCGTGCAAGGAGCGCGGGCTGTGGCCGTTCACCCACTTCAACCGCACCCACGTCGTGCCCCCATGCACGACGACCCCGGCCGAGGTAGAGGAGGGCCTGGCGGTGCTCGACGAGGCGCTCGACGTCGCCGACGAGTTCACCGTCTGAGGCGCGTCCGACCTCCGCCCGACACGAAGGGCGCACGTATGCCGTCGGGCCCGCCCGGCGGCATACGCCCTCGGTCGTCGGTGGGTCAGGCGTCGAGCTCGACGAGCCCCGTGACGGTGGGGTCGACGGCTCGCTGGGCGGCGTCGTCGGGCAGCGGCGGGGGAGTGCCGCCCCAGGCCGGGCACAGCGCGCGGTGGTCGCACCAGTCGCACAGCCGGCTGGGGCTGGGGCGCCAGTCGCCCGTCGTCGCCGCGCGCTCGATGGCCTGCCAGAGCGCCTTGACCTTGCGCTCGGTGCCGAGCAGGTCCTGCTCGTCGGGCTCGTAGGCGACGATCTCGCCGTTGCCGAGATAGACGAGCTGGAGCCGCTTGGGGATGACGCCGCGCTGGCGCCAGAGCACGAGCGCGTAGAACTTCATCTGGAAGAGTGCCTTGGCCTCGAAGTGCTCGGAGGGTGACCGGCCCGTCTTGTAGTCGACGACGCGCATCGCGCCGCCCGGGGCCACGTCGAGCCGGTCGACGTAGCCGCGCAGGACGAGCCCGTCGACCTCGGTCTCGACGTAGAACTCGCGCTCGGCCGGCTCGAGGCGCGTCGGGTCCTCGAGACCGAACCACGTCTGGAGCAACGTCGCCGCCCCGGCGAACCACTCGTCGGTGCGGCCGTCGTGCTCGGCGAGCAGGTCGAGCATCGCCGGCTCCTCCTCCGCGAGCCGCTCCCACTCCTGGGGGACGAGCCCGACCGCGGCGTCGATGGTGCGCTCGGGCGCGGGAAGGTCGAAGAGCCGCTCGAGGACGGCGTGCACGAGCGTGCCCCGGGCCGTCGCCTGCGTGGGCGGCGACGGGAGCTTGTCGATGACCCGGAAGCGGTAGAGCATCGGGCACGACATGAAGTCGGAGGCCCGACTCGGGGACAGCGCTGCAACCATGGGGCGACTGTATGCCGCGGGGCCGACACCGCACGGCCGCCACCCACAGCCCGCGCACGGGACCGGCACAGGGGAGCGGGTCGCGCAGGGCATAGGGTCGAGCCCATGAGCACTCCCGCCCGCCCGGACGCGTCCCACGGGTGGCGGATCGGCAGCCTCGCCGGGATCCCGGTCTACCTCGGTCGGTCCTGGCCGATCATCGCCGTGCTCATCGTCGTCGTCTTCGGGCCCAACCTGTCGAGGTCCGACCGCGGCGCCGCCTACGGCTACCTGCTCGCCTCGGCCTACGCCCTCCTGCTGCTCGTCTCGGTGCTCGTGCACGAGGCGGCCCACGCCTTCGCCGCGCGGTGGCGGGGGCACCCGGTCAACCGGATCGTCGCCGACGTCTGGGGCGGCCACACCGTCTACGACGCGACCCGCACGTCGCCGAGCACGACCGCCATCGTCGCCGTGGTCGGGCCGCTGTCGAACCTCGCGCTCGCCGCGGTCGTCTGGGGCCTCCGTGCCCTGACGACGAACGAGACCGCGCTGACGCTGCTCGGCATCGTCGCCTTCGCCAACGTCCTCGTCGGCGTCTTCAACCTCCTGCCGGGCCTGCCCCTCGACGGCGGCCAGATCGTCAGCGCCCTCGTCTGGCGCGCCACGGGCAGCAAGGGTCGCGGCCTCGTCACGGCCGGCTGGCTGGGACGCGTCGTCGCGGTGCTGACCGTCGCGTGGTTCGCCCTGCGCCCACTCGCCGAGGGGCGGGCGCCCGACATCTTCGACCTCGTCTGGCCGTTCGCCATCGCCTTCTTCCTCTGGCAGGGCGCGACGGGAGCCGTCCGGGCCGGTCACATCCACGAGGCGACCGCCGGCCGCGCGACGGACGTGCTCGAGCCGCTGTCCCTCGTCGCGGGCACGGCCACCGTCTCCGAGGTCGAGACCGCGGTGGCTGCAGGCGCATGGGTGGCGGCGGCCGACCCGACCGGGTGGCCGCTCGGCGTCGTCGACGCCGACTCGGCGGCCGGGGTGCCGGCCGACAGCCGGGCGCGAACGGCCATCGCGTCCGTCACGCTGGCCCAGCCCGCGTCGTGGGTCGTGGCGCTGCCCGACGACGCCGTGCTCACCGACCTCATCCGCGTCATGAGCGAGCGCGAGCTCTCGCTGGCCGTCGTCGTCGACGAGGCGACCCGCGACATCCGCGGCCTGGCGAGCGCCGAGCGGATCAACGCCGTGGTCGGGGCCGAGCTGGCGCGCCGCGGTCGTCGCTGACCCCCTCCACCGAGTCGGGCCAGGCCGCCCAGGGCCCCTGACGGCGTGTGCCGTGCGGCGCAGGCCCCCGCGTCCGTCACCTCAGCGCCCCGTGTCGGTTCGTCGTGTCCACACCCCCTCGACGGCTCGGTCCGTCGTCCACAGGCGCTCCCACCGCGGCAGCAGGACGGCCACGATCCCGTCACGGTTGGTCCAGGGCCCGACGGGCGGGCCGGAGGGAGACACCATGAGGACGAGCCGCAGCGAGACGACGACGACTGCGGGCGGGGCAGCACCTCGGTCCTCTCCGCGCCCGGGCCGCCAGGCGAAAGGCGGCGGACCGGTCGGCAGCGCGTCGGTGTCGGGCCGCAACGAGGTGGTCCTGAGCGGGCGCCTGGGGTCCGAGGCGGAGGAGCGTGAGCTCCCGAGCGGTGACCGCATCGCGACGTTGCGCGTCGTCGTCCCACGCCCTCCGCTGCCCGGGCGACGCCGCGCAGGCGCCGACGAGCCGAGGCGGGCGACGGTCGACACCATCGACGTCGTGTGCTGGACGGCCGTGACGAGACGGCGCGCGCTGCGTCTTCGCGCGGGCGACCTCGTCGAGGTCGAGGGTGCCCTGCGGCGACGGTTCTTCGGTGGGCCGGCCGGTCCCCAGAGCCGCTACGAGGTCGAGGCGGCGGCGCTCCGGAAGGTGTCCGGAGGAGGCCTCGCCGGCACCTAGACTGTGCTCCCATGACCGCTCCCACGACCGACGCCGAGCAGCCCGACGCCGAGCACTCCGAGCGCTCCGGGCCTGACACCGGGCACGCCGGGACCCGCGACGAGTCGGGCACTAGCGCCGTCCCCAGCGACGGCCCCAGTGCCGACACGGAGCGGTCCCACGTCGCCGGCGCGCACGACCGTCGTGGCGTCTTCGAGGTGGGGGAGCGCATCCAGCTGACCGACCCCAAGGGACGTCTGCACACCATCACGCTCGAGCCCGGGCGCGAGTTCCACACGCACCGTGGCTTCCTGCGCCACGACGACCTCATCGGCTCCCACGACGGCTCCGTCGTGACGAACACCGCCGGCGTCGAGTACCTCGCGCTCCGGCCGCTGCTCAGCGACTACGTCATGTCGATGCCGCGAGGCGCCGCGGTCGTCTACCCCAAGGACTCCGGCCAGATCGTCCAGATGGCCGACATCTTCCCCGGCGCGACGGTCGTCGAGGCCGGCGTCGGCAGCGGTGCGCTGTCGATGTCCCTGCTGCGCGCCATCGGCGAGCGCGGACGCCTGCTGTCGTTCGAGCGTCGCGAGGACTTCGCCGAGATCGCCCGTGGCAACGGACGGGCGTTCTTCGGCGGAGACCACCCGGCCTGGACCGTCACCGTCGGTGACCTCGTCGAGTCCCTGCCGTCCGTCGCCGAGGCCGGCACCGTCGACCGGGTCGTGCTCGACATGCTCGCGCCCTGGGAGTGCCTCGACGCCGTCTCCGACGCGCTCATCCCCGGTGGCGTGCTCATCTGCTACGTCGCCACGACGACCCAGCTGAGCCGGGTGGCCGAGGGCATCCGGGCCCACGGCGGGTTCACCGAGCCGTCCGCCTGGGAGTCGCTCGTGCGTGGCTGGCACCTCGAGGGCCTCGCCGTGCGTCCGCAGCACCGCATGCACGGGCACACCGGCTTCCTCATCACGACGCGGCGGCTCGCGCCGGGAGTCGTCCCGCCGGAGCGCAAGCGCCGTCCGGCCAAGGGCGCCTACGGCGACGCGGGCGACGCGGCCGCGACGGTCGTCGACGCCTCGGACGACGCTGCGGGTGCCGCCGCGCCGGTCGCCGGTTCGACCGCCTCGACGGACATCCCGGCGGACGCGTGGACGCCCGAGGCGCTCGGCGAGCGCGTCAAGAGCGACAAGACGATCCGACGCGTGCGCCGATCACTGGCTGAAACGTCCGACGACATCGGCTGACACGGGGTTAGGGTCGAATCGTCACTATGTGCGAGTGACGGATTGAGGAGGCCGAGATGTCTGATGACGTCCGCAACCCAGACCCCGAAGGTGCCGCCGGCGCCGGAGTCCCCGGAGCGGGGGACCGCGAGCTCGCAGCCCTGCGCGCCGAGGTCGAGTCGCTGCGCGAGGTGGCGCGACACTCGCCCCAGCGCACGCGTGAGCTCGAGGCGAGGCTGGCCCACGTCCAGACGAGCCTGTCGACGCTCTCGTCCCAGAACGAGCGCCTCGTGCGCACGCTCAAGGACGCCCGCGAGCAGATCGTCACCCTGAAGAAGGAGGTCGACCGTCTCGCGCAGCCACCGAGCACCTACGGCCTCGTCATCGACCCGCCCGAGGACGGCTCGATCGACATCATCACCGGTGGTCGCAAGATGCGCGTCGCGGTCAGCCCCTCCGTCGACCAGCAGGAGCTGGGCCTCGGCCGTGAGGTCATGCTCAACGAGGCCCTCAACGTCGTCTCGGTCCACGGCTACGAGCGCGTGGGCGAGGTCGTGACGGTCAAGGAGCGTCTCGACGACGACCGCGTCGTCGTCGTCACCCACGGCGACGAGGAGCGCGTGTGCCGCATCGCGACGCCCCTGCTCGGTGAGCACTTCCGGGTCGGCGACTCGCTCACGCTCGACCCGAGGTCCAACTTCGTCCACGAGGTCGTGCCCAAGCTCGAGGTCGAGGAGCTCGTCCTCGAGGAGGTGCCCGACGTCGAGTACGAGGACATCGGTGGCCTCGCCGGCCAGATCGAGCAGATCCGCGACGCCGTCGAGCTGCCCTTCCTGCACCCCGAGCTCTACAAGGAGCACGCGCTCAAGCCGCCGAAGGGCGTGCTGCTCTACGGTCCTCCCGGCTGCGGCAAGACGCTCATCGCCAAGGCGGTCGCCGCCTCCCTCGCCCGCCAGGTCGCCGCGCGCACCGGCAAGCAGACGGAGAAGAGCTACTTCCTCAACATCAAGGGCCCCGAGCTGCTCAACAAGTACGTCGGCGAGACCGAGCGGCACATCCGGCTCATCTTCCAGAGGGCCCGCGAGAAGGCCTCCGACGGCACGCCCGTCGTCGTCTTCTTCGACGAGATGGACTCGCTGTTCCGCACCCGCGGCTCGGGCGTCTCGAGCGACGTCGAGACGACGATCGTCCCGCAGCTGCTCGCCGAGATCGACGGCGTCGAGCGCCTCGACAACGTCATCGTCATCGGTGCCTCCAACCGCGAGGACATGATCGACCCTGCGATCCTCCGGCCGGGTCGCCTCGACGCGAAGATCAAGATCGAGCGTCCCGACGCCGAGAGCGCGCGCGACATCTTCAGCAAGTACCTCACCGAGTCGCTGCCGCTCCACGAGCACGACCTCGCCGTCAACGGCGGGGACCGGGACGCGACCGTCGAGGCGATGATCACGGCCGCGGTCGAGCGGATGTACTCCGAGATGGAGGAGAACCGCTTCCTCGAGGTGACCTACCAGGGCGGCGACAAGGAGATCCTCTACTTCAAGGACTTCAACTCGGGCGCGATGATCCAGAACATCGTCGACCGGGCCAAGAAGCTCGCGATCAAGGACTTCCTCACGACCGGCCAGAAGGGCATCCGCGTCGAGCACCTGCTCAACAGCTGCGTCGACGAGTTCAAGGAGAACGAGGACCTGCCCAACACGACCAATCCCGACGACTGGGCGCGGATCAGCGGCAAGAAGGGCGAGCGGATCGTCTACATCCGCACGCTGCTCAAGGGCAAGGACGGCACCGAGCCGGGCCGCTCCATCGCGACGGCCAACACCGGCCAGTACCTCTGAGTCCTCGGCCAACGCCCTGGCAGCCTCGTCACGAGACACACCGTCCGCAACACACCGAGCAGGTCACGACCCACCGGGATCAGATCACGGTGGGTTGTGACCTGCTCGGTGTGTCGGCGGGGCTGGCGTATGCCGGGTGGCGCGGCGGGCGGCGTACGTCCCGAGGGCACGCCATCCCAGCAGGAAGAGCGCGAGCACGACCGAGGCGACGACGACGAAGCTGGGCGCCGTGCCCGACCCGACCGCGCGACGCAGCAGCATGCCGACGAGGACGGTCGCGAACCACACGGTGATGCCCGGCCCGACGTCGAGGGGCCACGCGCGACGCCGGACCCGCACGACGAGCCAGCCCAGGCCGGTCCCGACGAGGAAGGGCCACGCCGTGGCGAGGACACCGACCACCGGACTCGACTCCTCGTGGCTCGCCCGACCGACGGCGGCGAAGACGAGGACGAGCGCGACGTCGAGGAGCAGCGCGACCGCGGGGCGGCGCCACCAGGCGGGTCGGCTCATGAAGGCGTGTCGAAGGGGAGCTTGGCCTGCGGCGGGGCGTGGGTCGGGTCGACGCCCTCGAAGAGCGAGCTCACCGAGCGACCGTGGTGGATCCGGCTGATCGCCTCGGCGAAGAGTGCCGACACCGACCGCACCTTGAGCTCGGGCCAGCCGTCCGGAGCGGGGACCGTGTCGGTGGTGACGACCTCGGTGACGAAGGGGTGGTCGCGCAGCCGCTCGACCGCCTTGCCGGCGAAGAGTCCGTGGGTGCAGACGATCGCCGCCTCGGTCGCGCCGGCGTCCTTGAGGCGGTCCATGAGCTCGAGCATCGAGCCGCCGGTCGCGATCTCGTCGTCGAGGATGATGGCCCGGCGACCGGACACGTCGCCGACGATCGAGTCGATGACGACGCGGTCGTCGGCCACCCGCTGCTTCGAGCCGGCCGCCACGGGCAGCCCCAGGAGGCGGGCGAACTGGGTCGCGACCTTGGCGTTGCCGAGGTCGGGGCTGACGACGATCGAGTTGGTCAGGTCGTTGTCGCGGAAGTGGTCGGCGAGGACTCCGATGGCCGTCAGGTGGTCGACGGGTGTCGAGAAGAAGCCGTGCACCTGGGGGGCGTGGAGGGCCATCGTCAGCACGCGGTGGCAGCCGGCCGTCGAGATCATGTCGGCCACGAGCCGCCCACCGAGGGAGATGCGCGAGGCGTCCTTCTTGTCGGAGCGGGCGTAGGCGTAGTGCGGCATGACCGCGGTGATCTGCGCCGCCGACGCGCCGCGGGCCGCGTCGATCATGAGGAGCAGCTCCATGAGGTGCTCCTGCGTCGGGGGCACGAGCGGCTGCACGATGTAGACGTCGCGCTGGCGGCAGTTGGCGAGCAGCTGCGCCTGCAGGCAGTCGTTGCTGAACCGTTTGATGTCGACGGGGGACCGGGTCACCCCGAGGTGGGAGCAGATCCGGTCGGCCAGGGCGGGGTGCGCCGAGCCGCTGAACACGACGACATCGTTCACTTCGAGACCATCCCTCACGAGACTCGCGTGCGTTCGCAGACTATCCGACCGTTCCCGGTCGCGCGTGCCGGGCAACCCACTGGGCGAGCTCCGCACGGGCGGCGCCGCCGACGCGGGTGGCCCCGGGGAAGCTCATGAAGCCGTGCGGGACGCGAGGGTAGTTGGTGTGCCGGACCTCGACCCCGGCCTCGCGCAGCGCCTCGGCGTAGGCCGTGCCCTCGTCGCGGAGCGGGTCGAGGTCGGCCGTCTGCACGAGCGTCGGGGGCAGCCCGCCCAGGTCGTCGGCGTGCAGCGGTGAGACGAGCGGGTCGAGCGGGTCGAGGGCGTCGTCGCCGTCCCCGAGGTAGTGCGCGAGGAACGCGTCCATGTCGCTGCGGGTGAGGATCGGTGCCGCCGCGTGCTGGGCCACGGAGGGCGAGCTCATCGTCGCGTCGACGGCCGGGTAGACGAGCGCCTCGTAGGCCACGTCGGCGCCACCCTCGGCACGGAGCACCTGTGCGGCCACGGCCGCGAGGTTGCCGCCGGCCGAGTCACCGGCGAGGCCGAGACCCGTGTGGCGGATGCGGTCGCCGGACGCGTCGGACGCGGCCCAGCGGGCGGCGTCGACACAGTCGTGGGCGGCCTGCGGGGCGCGGTGCTCCGGCGCGAGGCGGTAGTCGACGTTGAGCACCGCGACCCGGGCGCGGTCGGCGATCCAGGCGCAGATCGGGTCATACCCTCGCGTGTTGCCGAGCACCCAGCCACCCCCGTGGAACCACAGCATCGCGGGCAGGGCCTCGCCGTCGGCGTGTCTCGGACGGTAGGTGCGGACGTCGACGACGTGCCCGTCCCGGGCGGCGAAGCTCGTCTCGCCGATCTCGACGCCGGCCGGGACCGGACCGGTGACCCACGTGAAGGGCACCCGCGCAGGAGCGAACCACGCTCTGCTGCGGGCGATCTCGTCACCGGAGAGCATCCGCGACCCGTCGCGGGTGCGGCTCAGCACGCGGGCGAGCAGCTTGGTGCGCAGGGGCATGTCCCACGAGTCGGTGACCGTCACGGCGTCAGTCTCGCACCGCTTCCTGATGGTCGCCGCACCGGGAGCACGGACGCTCGCACGGCGACGCTGCGGCCATTCGGCCCCCGCCTCAGGCAGGATTGGGACATGCCCGGCGACTCGGAGAGGACGCAGCCCCCCATGGACGGGGCCGTCTCCCGACCCGCCGGATCATCGGACGACACCACGGGGGAGACCATGCGCCGGACGGCGGAGCACGTGCACGACGAGACCGAGGAGCGTGACGAGCGCGCCGAGGTGACCGAGGGGGAACCGGTCGCCGGTGCTGACGACGGCGGCGTGCCCGGCGCGCAGCCGCCGTCCGACGGACGCTCCCGGCCGCAGCTCCCCGACGTCGAGGTGATCGAGCCACCCATCCCGGAGCGGGTACGCCGTCCCGTCGACGGCGTCCGACTGGCCGCGGCCGTCGTCTTCCTCGTGCTCGGCCTCGTCGTGGCCGACGTCGCGTCGGGCACGCGCGGTGCGGTCGAGCAGGACCTCACCGAGGCGACGAGCGGGCTCCCGCGGCTGCTGCTCACGCTGCTCGGCTGGATGAGCGGCCTCGGCGTCCTGCTGCTGCCCATCGGGGTGGGCGCCGACCTGCTCGTGCGTCGCCGCCCGATGCAGCTGATCCAGGCGCTCGGGGCCGCCGTCGTCGGGGGTGTCCTCGTCATCGTCGTGGCCGTGCTCGTGCACTCGGGCAACGGCGGGTTCCTCACCGACGTGCTGACCCGACCCACGGCGACAGGCCGCACCGGTCCGCTCGACATCGTCATCGTCTCGATGGTTGCGCTGCTCACGGTCGCCGACATCTCCGGCCGCAAGTGGATCTCCCCGATCGCCACGGTGGTCGTCATCGCGACGCTCGTCACGACCCTCCTCTCGGGGGCCATGACCCTCGCGGCCCTCGTCTGCTCGCTCCTGCTCGGCTGGATCGTCGGCCTGGCCTTCCGACTCGCCTTCGGCGTGACGTCGACCCGCCCACCGGGGATCGAGGTGGCCGCGGTGCTGGTCTCGGGCGGGGTGCCCCTGACCCGCCTCGAGCTGATCGACGCCAACGACGCCGGCGACCGACGCTACGTGGGGGCCACCCACGACGGGACCCTCGACGTCCACGTCATCGACCGTGACACCTTCGGCCTCGCCTCCGGTCGGCGCCTGCTGCGCGTGCTGCGGCTGCGCAGCGGCTTCACGAGACCGCCCGCGCTGACCCTGCGCTCCGAGATCGAGCACCGCACCCTGATGGGCCTCGCCCTGCACGACGCGGGCATCCGCGCGCCACGGCCGGTCGCCGTGTCCGAGGTCGGCCCCTTCTCGGCGGTCATCGCCTACGACGAGCCGCAGGGCACCCCGCTCACCGAGGTCGACGGTGATCTCGACGACGCCCGGCTCGCCGCGATCTGGCGACTCGCCGCCACGCTGCACCGACGCCGCATCGTGCACCGTCAGCTCGGACCGTCGACGATCCTCATCGACGACCACGGGCGGGTCGCCCTGTCCCGCCTCGGCAGCGGGGACGTCGCCGCCGACGACATCAGCCTGCGCATCGACCTCGCGCAGCTGCTCACGACCGTGGCCCTCGCCGTCGGTCCCGAGCGGACCGTCGACTCGGCCGTCGCGGCCCTCGGCGAGGACGCCGTCCTGCGAGCCGTGCCCGTGCTCCAGCCCGTCGCCCTGAGCCCCGACGCACGCGTGGCGCTCAAGGAGTCCAAGTCGGTCATGGGCGAGCTGCGCGAGCGCCTCGTGGCGCTGAGGCCCAAGGCCGAGGCCGTCGAGCCCGTCCAGCTGCGTCGCATCTCGGCGCGCGGCATCGTCACCCTGATCGGTGGCGGCATCGCCGGCTACCTGCTCCTGACGCAGCTGGCCCAGGTCGACATCGGCCAGGTCGTCAGCACGGCCGACTGGCGCTGGGCCGCCCTGCTGCTGCTCTTCGCGGCCGCGACCTTCGCGGGTGCCTCGGTCGCGCTCGCCGGCGCCGTCCAGATCCACCTCAGGTTCGTCCGGACCTACATGACGCAGCTCGCCGTGGCGTTCAGCGGCCTCGTCGCCCCCGCCGCGGTCGGCAACATCGCGCTCAACACCCGCTACCTGCAGACGTCCGGGCTGTCCCCGACGGTCGCGGGCGCCAGCGTCGGCGTCGCGCAGGTCGCTCAGTTCTGCTCGTACTTCGTCCTGCTCGTCATCTCCGGCGTGCTCGCCGGCACCGGCCCCGCGGTCTCGTTCAGCCCGTCCCCGGTGCTCGTGGCGGCGATCCTCGTCGTCGTCATCCTCGCCCTCGGGCTGCTCGCGCTGCCGAAGGTCCGGGCGCTGCTCACCGACCGGGTGCTCCCGCAGGTCAAGTCCGCCGTCCCGCAGGTGCTCGCCGTCCTGCAGCACCCGGCCAAGCTGACCCAGCTGCTCGGCGGGGCGCTCCTGCTCGACATGTCGTTCGTCGCCGCCCTCGTCTGCGCCACGAGGGCGTTCGGTGCCGACGCGCCCGTGGCCGCCATCGCCGTCGTCTACTTCGCGGGTGCCATCGTCGGCTCGGCCGTCCCGACGCCCGGCGGCCTCGGCGGCATCGAGGCCGCGATGTCGTTCGGGCTCATCTCCATCGGCGTCGACAGCGGCACGGCCGTCTCGTCCGTCCTGCTCTACCGGCTCGCGACGTACTGGCTGCCGATCCCGTTCGGGTGGTTCTCGCTCAACCGGCTGCAGAAGGTTGGGGCCATCTAGCCCCGGCCGGACGGCATACGCCATCGGTCACGGCGGGACCGGACGCGGCGCAGCCGGCCCGGACGGTTATCGTCGGGCCATGACGGTGCGGCGGATCATGGGGCTCGAGACCGAGTACGGCATCTCCGTGCCCGGGGACCCGATGGCCAACCCGATGTTCCTCTCGGGCCAGGTCATCAGCGTCTACGCCGCCGCCCAGGGGATCCGGTCCAACCAGTCGAGCTGGGACTACGCGTTCGAGGACCCGCTGCGCGACGCGCGCGGGTGGCAGCTCGACCGGCAGACGGCCGACCCGAGCCAGCTGACCGACGTCGAGGACCCGACGCTCGCCAACGTCGTGCTGACCAACGGTGCCCGCTACTACGTCGACCACGCGCACCCGGAGTACAGCTCGCCCGAGGTCACCCTGCCGCGCGACGCCGTGACGTGGGACCGCGCCGGGGACGCGATCGCGCTCGAGTCGGTACGCCTGCTCGCCGCGCGTCCCGGGCAGCCGCCGGTCAACCTCTACAAGAACAACGCCGACGGCAAGGGCCAGTCCTACGGCACCCACGAGAACTACCTCATGCCACGGCGCACGGCCTTCCCCGACATCGTGCGGCACCTCATCCCGTTCTTCGTGACGCGGCAGGTCGTCTGCGGTGCGGGACGCGTCGGGATCGGCGTCGACAGCAGGGGAGCGGGCTACCAGATCTCGCAGCGCGCCGACTTCTTCGAGACCGAGGTCGGGCTCGAGACGACGCTGAAGCGCCCGATCATCAACACCCGCGACGAGCCGCACGCCGTGGCCGACCGCTACCGGCGCCTCCACGTCATCATCGGCGACGCCAACCACCTCGACGTCGCCACGCTGCTCAAGACCGGCACGACCTCGCTCGTGCTCGGCATGATCGAGGACGGCCACCTCACCGAGGACTGGTCGGTCCGCCGGCCCGTCGCCGCCCTCCAGGCCGTCTCGCACGACCCGACGCTCACCGCCACCGTCGAGCTCGTCGACGGTCGCACCGTCACCGCCCTCGACCTCCAGTGGATGTACCTCGAGGCCGCCCGCGCCTGGCTCGACCGTCGCGGCGACGACCCGGAGGCCGAGGCGACCGCCGAGGTGATGGGTCTGTGGGAGGAGGTCCTCACCGGCCTCGGGCGCGACGTCATGTCGTGCGCGCCGCTGCTCGACTGGGTCGCCAAGCTGCAGCTGCTCGAGGGCTACCGCGCCCGTGACGGCCTCGCGTGGGACGACCACCGGCTCGCGGCCATCGACATCCAGTGGGCCGACGTGCGCCCCGAGAAGGGGCTCGTGCACCGGCTGCGCGACCGGGGGCTGCTCCGTGACCTCGTCACCCCCGAGGAGGTCAAGGCGGCCCAGACGACACCACCGGAGGACACCCGCGCATGGTTCCGCGGCGAGTGCGTCCGCCGCTTCACCGGCCAGGTCTTCTCGGCCAGCTGGGACTCCGTCGTCTTCGACGTGCCGGGCCGGGCGAGCCTCCAGCGCGTGCCGATCCTCGAGCCCGAGCGCGGCACCCGGGCGCAGGTCGGCACCCTCCTCGAGCAGAGCGCCGACGTGGGCGAGCTGCTCCGCGGCCTGGCCACGCCCGAGTAGGCGACACCACGGCCTACCGAGCCCGGAGCACCCCCGCGTCGACGAGGGCCGCGACGGCACGGTCGACGAGACCCTCCGCGTCCGGGTGCGGTCCGTGCTCGCGAAGGGCCGCCGCGAGGAGGTCCTCGCGCCCGGCCCCGTCGGCTGCGGCGTCCCACAGCGTGAGCCCCAGCGGGCCGAGCCGGACCGGGTCGGCCCCGACGAGCAGGACCGCACCGTCCTGCGTGCGTATGCCGTCCGCCACCCGGGCGCGCACGTAGCCCTCGCGATGCCGCCCGGGGGCACCGGCCGGCATACGCGCTCGGCCGCCCGTGTGCACGTCGTCGAGCACGGAGGGGGCCGCGGGGGGTGCCTCGAGCAACGCGTGGAGGAGCGGCTCGAGGTCCCCGGCCTCCGCGTAGTGCGCGACATGGACCCCGGCGCCGTCGGCCGCCAGCCGCGCGAGGCGCAGGAGGGGTCGGGGCAGGCGGGTCAGGGCACTCGTGTGACCGACGAGGTGCATGACGGCGTCGAGGACGTCGAGCCGCTCCAGGCGCGCGGGACCCGCCTGCGTGGCGTCCCGGTCGAGCAGCACCACCGCACGCAGCCGCAGCCCGTCGGGGCACGGCTCGAGCCCGAGCTCGTCCGGACCGACGTGGACCTTGTCGTCGGCGACGTCGGGATTCACGACGACCGAGAGGGGTTTCGGGAACGGCAGCACCGTGCCGTCCGCGAGGACCGCCACGGTCTCGTCCGTGACGTAGCCGAACCCCTTGCGGGCCAAGGTCGCCGCCGCTGTCGTCTTGCCGGTCCCCGACGTCGCGACGAGTGCGACGACCGACCCGTCGCCACGGCTGAGCCCCGCTGCGTGCAGCATGACGGCGCGGCCCGCCTGCAGGTCGATTCCGAGGTCGGTCAGGTCGTGGGCGAGCCGGTGCGCGAGCGGCCGGGTCAACGGCAGGTCGGACTCCTCGGACCGGATGGTGCGTACGGCGCCGTCGGGCGTCGGGACGACACACCTCGACCACACCGCCCGCACCTGCTCCCGTGGGCCGGAGCCCGCGAAGCGCACACCGACGACCTCGCCGAGGACGCGCAGGCACAGCAGGCCGTCGTCATCGCGGGTGACGGCCTGCCGTGTCTGACGCCTCAATCGAGGCCCGCGACGCGGGTCTCCGCCTGGACGGCCGCGCCGGCGACGCCCGACTGCCGCGCGCACGAGCCGAAGTTGACGGGGTCGGAGCTGTTCGACGCGCCGACCCGCACCGTGCGCCACACCGAGCCCGAGACGGTGAAGGTCGAGACCGTCGCCCACCCCGGGTCGTTCTGCGAGGGCGCGCTGCCGCTCGCGCTCGGGTGACGCTGGAGGGTGACGGTCATCGAGACGCCGACCGCGTTGCCCGGCACGCCGCTCAGGCTCGACGAGAACGGACGGCTCTGTGACGTGCGGTACGTGAGCGGGAAGCGCTGGCAGCCGCCGGACTCGCCGACCGGGCTCAGCTTGAAGCCGGGGCGGTAGCCCGCCCCCGCCCCGTTCTGGTCGTTGTGCCGACCGGCGACCTCGATCTGGAAGTTGTCGAGCGTGTCGACCTCGCGGAACCGGTACCACGCCGAGTCGACGGTGCAGTTGCAGATCTCGATGTAGACCGGCAGGTAGGCACGGCCGTAGCCCGTGCGGATGCGAGGCACGTTGAGGTCCGGGCTCTGGGCGTTGGCCTGGCAGACGGCGTCGACGTCGGTGAAGACGTTGGGACCCATCTGGATCGAACCGGTCACCGTGCACCGGCTGATGCCGGCGTGCGCGGCCGGTGCCCCCATCGCGAGGACGGGCACCGCCCAGGCGGCCCCCTTGACGACGGCGCGTCGCGACTGGCCGCGAGAAGGCGCGGTCGCCTGCTGCTGAGCAGCGTTCATGGTTACTCCCCCGAGTAGATGCAGTTGTGTGGACGCCGAGAACGAGGGCGTCCGGCGACAACGTAACAGCCACCGCCATCGATGGGAACGCTTGGCGCACAAGGTGTCCGGGTTGCCCCACTGTGTCCCGACCGTGCCCACCGCTGCGTCCCAGCCGTGTCCGCGAGCGGTCCGGGAGCGGGGCCGTGACACCCGAGCCGAGGCGACCGGTCGGCCGGGGAACGGCAGGCGTCGGTGAGGGCGTGACGCCATCGTGAGCCGCGCCGGGGGAGAGGCGCGTCCACCGTCGACGGTGGGTGCTCGGACCGCGGGGCGTGCACGGGTTAGGGTCGGGGCACGAGGTCTTTCACGTCTGGGAGGTAGCCATGCCGGGTCAGGAGCACGTCAAGCCACAGCGTCGTGACGAGGAGCCGCCGGAGACACCGGAGGCACCCCCGACCGCGCCCGCCGGCGCCGCCGTCAAGGAGGGGCTGTCCGACGACATCGACAGCGTCCTCGACGAGATCGACGGTGTCCTCGAGTCGAACGCCGAGGAGTTCGTCCGCGGTTTCGTGCAGAAGGGCGGCCAGTGACCCAGTGGTCCACGGGGCAGCCCCGCCGCCTCGACGACGCCTTCCTCAGCGCGGGGTCGTCGTCGTTCGCCGAGTTCGTCTCCGCCTACCGTCCTGAGCTGCTCCCCTCGGGTCGGCGCCTGCCGTCCGGGGCGAGCATCGAGGCCCCGCACGGCACGACCATCGTCTCCCTGCTCTTCGACGGCGGCGTCGTCATGGCCGGCGACCGCCGGGCCACCATGGGCAACGTCATCGCCAACCGCGACATGGAGAAGGTCTTCGCGGCCGACGACTACAGCGTCGTGGGGATCGCCGGCACGGCCGGCATCGCGATCGAGCTCGTCCGGCTCTACCAGGTCGAGCTCGAGCACTACGAGAAGATCGAGGGCGCCATCATGTCGCTCGAGGGCAAGGCCAACCGCCTCGCCTCGATGATCCGGGGCAACCTCGCGCTCGCGATGCAGGGCCTGACCGTCGTCCCGACGTATGCCGGCTTCGACCTCGAGTCGGCCACGGGGCGGATCTACTCCTACGACGTCACGGGCGGCTGCTACGTCGAGGGCGGCCACCACTCGACGGGCTCCGGGTCCGTCTTCGCACGTGGTGCCCTCAAGAAGCTCTGGCGCCCCGGTCTCGAGGAGCAGCAGGCCGTGTCGGTCGCCATCGAGGCCCTCTACGACGCCGCCGACGACGACTCCGCCACCGGTGGCCCCGACCTCGGCCGCCAGATCTGGCCGACCGTCGCCGTCGTCGACCACTCCGGTGCGCGGTTCGTCGCGCAGGACGTCCTCGAAGCACACGTGCAGCGCGTCGTCGCGGCCCGTCGCGACAACCCGGGAGGTGCCCGATGAGCATGCCGTTCTACGTCCCGCCCGAGCAGGTCATGAAGGACCGGGCAGACTTCGCGCGCAAGGGGATCGCGCGTGGACGGTCGGTCATCGTCGTCGGCTACGACCGCGGCATCGCCTTCGTCGCCGAGAACCCGTCGCGGGCCCTGCACAAGGTGTCCGAGATCTACGACCGCATCGCCTTCGCCGCCGTCGGCCGCTACAACGAGTTCGAGAGCCTCCGGGTCGCCGGCATCCGGTATGCCGACCTGCGCGGCTACTCCTACGACCGCACCGACGTCACGGCGCGGGCCCTCGCCAACACCTACGCCCAGACGCTCGGGGCGGTGTTCACCCAGGAGTCCAAGCCGTTCGAGATCGAGATCGTCGTGGCCGAGGTCGGGGTCGACAGCGACACCGACCAGATCTTCCGGCTCACCTATGACGGGTCGGTCGCCGACGAGCAGGGCTTCGTGGCGATGGGTGGCGCCAGCGACGCCGCCGAGGAGCGCCTCGGCACCGGCTGGCGACCGGGCATGACCCTCGCCGAGGTCCTGCGACTGGCCGTCGACGTCCTCGGCGCCGGCGAGAACGGCGAGCGCCGGGCCCTCGACGAGGCCCAGCTCGAGGTCGCGGTGCTCGACCGCGACCGTCCGCGCCGCTCGTTCCGGCGCATCGTGGGTCCGCTGCTGACGCGGCTCCTCGGTGACGCGCCCGGAGCCACCGGAGACAGCGGTGCCCCCGGTGCTCCAACCGAGGTGGCGGCGACGGAGCCCCCTGCAGGAGAAGGCGGTTCGGTGGCCACGGGGGAGACCCCTGATGGTCCCGCGTCCCCGCCACCGCCTGCCTGAGCCGGCGAGGCTGCACCCGGGGGTGCACACGTCGAAGGCCGCCCACCGTGACGGTGGGCGGCCTTCGTGTCGTCCGGTGTGCCGCCGTGCGGTGCCGTGACCCCGTCACCGGGGCGACGCCGTCGGGTCAGCGGCGCGTGGCGCCGACCCGGTCGCTGGAGGCACTGCGCTGGTAGTACGACGACTGGTCGGAGCCGTAGGACGAGCTCTCGCCGTCCGCGTCGTCCTGCACGTCGTCGCCCTGCGCGACGTCGGCCTCGGCGCTGGGCTGCGCGTCGTCCTCGGCCTGCTCGGGCTCGGGCGCGACGGCCTCGGGGGAGGCCTCGTCGGTGCGGTCGTCGTTGTCCTCGGTCTCGGACGCCTGCTGCACGGCCGGGACAGGCTGCTGGACGTCGGGCACCTGCGGCGGCTGCGCCGGCTTGTCCGGAGCGCCGAGCGTGTCCATGAGGGCACCGCCACCGAGGGTGGCGAGCATCTGACGGACGTTGCCGAGCTGGGCGGTGATGCTGTCACGCTGCGCCGTCGCCGCGGCGAGCTCGCGGTCGGACTCCTCACGCAGGCGCGAGGCGTGGTCGCGCGCCTCGGAGACGATCTGGTCGGACTGGGCCTGGGCGTTCTCGAGCAGGCGCTCGGCCTTGGCGCGCATCTCGTGCGCGTCGTGCTCGGCACGCTCGGTCAGCTGGCGCAGGCGCGACTCGCTCTCGTTGAGCGCGGCTTCCTGCTGCTGGCGGCGGGCCTCGAACTCGGCGTCGGCCGACTCACGGCGAGCCGCGAGCTTGACCTCGAGCTCGGCGGAGGCGGTGGACGCCTTGAGGCGGTGCGCCTCGTACTCCGCGGCGGCCTCCTGGCGCTGGGCCGCGGTGACGCTCTGGGCCTCGGCGACGATGGCCTGCGCCTCGCGGTTGGCCTGGGCGATGATGCGGACGGCCTCCTCGTCGGCGCGGGCGCGGGCCTGCTCGGCGTAGCTCGCCGTCGTCGCCTTGAGCTCGGCGGCGGCGCGGTTGGCGCGCTCGCGGATCTCGTCGGCCTCGCCGTTGGCCCGGGTGCGCATCTCGCCGGCCTCCTGGTCGGCGAGGGACAGGATCTGGGCGATGCGCTCACCGAGGTCGGCGAAGGTCTGGGCGGGCGCCGGCGAGCTGTTCTTCTTGAGGTCGGCCATGACGCGCGACTGCTGACCGAGCTGTCCCCGCAGGTCGGTCAGGGCGGCGTTGAGCTTGGTCAGCTCGACGCTGCGCTCGGCGGCGTCCTTCTTGGCCGCCTGCAGGGTGCGGTTCTGCGACTCGATGAACGAGTCAACCTCTTCGGGCTCGTAGCCGCGGCGGGAGAACTTGAAGTGTGGTCTGTCGATCATTTCCGTCCAATGCAGGGGATCGTGGAGGGGTACGGCAAGAGGGGGACAGCGGCCATTGTGACAGCCACACCTGACTGACTATCACAGACGTCGGCCTGTCGGACACCGTGCCGGAGGGATCGTCGCGACACCGAGACACGGGCCCGCCGCGGCCCTCCTCGAGCGGCGTACGGCGCAGGCGCCGTGGGCGTCCCCCGACGCCTCTCGGAGCCTCCGGAGGCCGCAGAGCCGCGCCGACGGGTGGTCGTGCCCGACGGCCGCGGGACCCGCCGCCTAGAGTTGGTTCATGGAGCGGCGGATCTTCGGGATCGAGAACGAGTACGGCGTCACCTGCACGACGCAGGGCCAGCGGCGCCTGACTCCGGACGAGGTCGCCCGCTACCTCTTCCGCCGCGTCGTCGCGTGGGGCCGCTCGAGCAACGTCTTCCTCGGCAACGGCGCGCGGCTCTACCTCGACGTGGGGTCCCACCCGGAGTACGCCACGGCGGAGTGCGACTCGGTGCGCGAGCTCGTGATCCAGGACAAGGCGGGCGAGCGCATCCTCGAGGGCCTCGTCGAGGATGCCCAGGGTCGGCTGCGCGACGACGGCGTCGAGGGCGAGATCTTCGTCTTCAAGAACAACACCGACTCCGCCGGCAACTCCTACGGCTGCCACGAGAACTACCTCTACGGACGCTCGGGTGACTTCCAGCGCGTCTCGGACATGTTCATCCCGTTCCTCATCAGCCGCCAGATCATCTGCGGTGCCGGCAAGGTCGTCGCGACCGCGCACGGCGCGAGCTTCGCGGTGAGCCAGCGTGCCGACCACATCTGGGAGGGCGTGTCGTCGGCGACGACCCGCAGCCGGCCCATCATCAACACCCGTGACGAGCCGCACGCTGACGCCGAGAAGTACCGCCGCCTCCACGTCATCGTCGGCGACTCCAACATGTCGGAGACGACCAACCTGCTCAAGGTGGGCAGTGCCGACCTCGTCCTGCGGATGATCGAGTCGGGCGTCGTCATGCGCGACCTGTCCATGGAGAACCCCATCCGTGCGATCCGGACGATGAGCCACGACCCGACGGGACGGGCCACCGTGCGGCTCGCCAACGGCCGCGAGCTCTCGGCCCTCGACATGCAGCGCGAGTACCTCGACAAGGCCGTCGAGTTCGTCGACCGCGAGGGGATGGACAGCCCCGACACCAAGCAGGTCATCGACCTGTGGGGCCGCGCCCTCGACGCCATCGGCTCGGGCGACCTCGACGCCATCGACACCGAGATCGACTGGGTCATCAAGTACCGCCTCATCGAGCGCTACCGCGCCAAGCACGGGCTGGCGCTCACCGACGCGAGGATCCAGCAGATCGACCTCGCCTACCACGACATCAACCGCCGTCGGGGCCTGTTCTACCTGCTCCAGCGCCACGGCCGGACGGCGCGCGTCTCCTCGGACGTCGAGATCTTCGAGGCGAAGGTGCGCCCGCCGCAGACGACCCGGGCCAAGCTGCGTGGCGACTTCATCCGCGCCGCCCAGGCCCACGGGCGTGACTTCACGGTGGACTGGGTGCACCTCAAGCTCAACGACCAGGCGCAGCGCACCGTGCTGTGCAAGGACCCCTTCCGGTCGGTGGACGAGCGCGTCGAGCGCCTCATGGAGACGATCGACCGGTCGCCGACGATCCAGCGCCCGCTCTGAACCCACCCGGGTCCGCACGGTCCCGACCGGGCCTCCTCCCCGCCGCACGACAGCCCGTGGGAACCTGTGCGGACCTGTCAGTGCGCTGTGAAGCGCGCACAAGGGCGGGCGTTACAGTGGCTGGGATTTGCCCTGCGGGACCTCCACGCCCGCCCGCCCCGACCGAAAGTCTTCCCCTGTGCGCCCCAACCGTCCGGCCGCTCGCACGGCCGTTGCCCTCATCGCTGCCCTCGGCCTGACCACGCTCGCTGCCTGCGGGTCCGGGTCGTCCGGCTCCACCGGCACCGCCACGACGACCGTCGCCGCCTCGGCCGCGCTCAAGGGCGTGACCGCGACCGGTGCCGTCGACCTCAAGACGGCTCCGAAGGTGACCCTCGGCGCCACGCCGATCAGCTCGAAGGCCGTCGAGCACAAGGTGCTGACCCCGGGCACCGGCAAGGCCGCGACGAAGGCCGACACCGTGCGCCTGCGCGCCCAGATCTACAACGGCACGAGCGGCAAGCTCATCGACGACGGCTACGCCGCCGGACGGTCCGCGGAGGCCTACCGCCTCGGCCGCACCGACATCGTCGCCGGCTTCACCGAGGGCCTCGTGGGCGCCACGAAGGGCGGCCGCATCGCCTTCACGATCCCGCCCGAGAAGGGCTTCGGCAGCGCCGGCAACGACCAGCTCGGCGTCAAGGGCACCGACACCATCGTCGTGGTCGCCGACATCCAGGACGTGCACACGCCCCTGACCAAGATCGACGGCACCCAGACGGCCGCGCCCGCGGGGCTGCCCACGGTCGAGTTCAAGAACGGCCCGACCAAGGAGCCCACCGTCACGGTGCCCAAGTCGGCGGCCCCGACGACGACGCAGCAGGCGACCCTCGTCGAGGGCACCGGCGCGACGGTCCAGAAGGGCCAGACGATCAGCGCCCAGTACCACGGCGTCCTCTGGAAGGACGGCAGCGTCTTCGACTCCTCGTGGCAGCGCGGCGCGGCCGCGGACTTCCCGATCGGCGTCGGCGGCGTCATCCCCGGTTGGGACAAGACGCTGGTGGGCAAGAAGGTCGGTAGCCGCGTGCTGCTCGTCATCCCGCCGGCTGACGGCTACGGCAAGGCCGGCAGCGCGCCGAAGATCTCCGGCACCGACACGCTCGTCTTCGTCGTCGACATCCTCGACGCGTACTGACCGCTCCACCCACCGAGTTCACCGACGAAAGGGAACACGCAGCATGGCACTCGACCCCAACCGCACGAAGCCCGAGATCGACTTCCCGGAGGGCGACGCGCCCGCCGACCTCGTCGTCGAGGACCTCATCGAGGGTGACGGCCGCGAGGCGAAGGCCGGCGACACCGTCAGCGCCCACTACGTCGGCGTCGCGCACTCGACGGGCGAGGAGTTCGACTCGTCCTGGAACCGGGGCAGCGCGCTGGACTTCCGTCTCGGCGTCGGCATGGTCATCCCCGGCTGGGACAAGGGCATCGAGGGCATGAAGGTCGGCGGTCGGCGCAAGCTGACGATCCCGGCGCACCTCGCCTACGGCGACCGCGGTGCCGGCGCTGCCATCAAGCCCGGCGAGACGCTGATCTTCGTCGTCGACCTCGACGACGTGCGCTGACACTGGCTCGCTTCGCTCGCAGGGTTCGGCGCGCCTGACGTCACGCCTTCCCTGCTCGACTCGCTCGACTCGCTCGACTCGCTCGATGCGCTCGCGTCGCTCGTCAGGCCAGGCGTGACGCGCGCCGGACCACGCGAGCGGCATACCTCCCCGCGACGGCCGCGCCGAGAAATCCGGCGCGGTCGTCGTCGTATCCGCGCCCCATGGTGCGCAGCGGCACCGGCGACGCGCGCAGGGCGGCGTCGAGCCCCTCTGTCGCCACCTCCTGGAGGGTGAGGCGCCCGTCGCTCGCCGCCGCGAGTGCGCGCGCCTGCGCGAGGACCCGGGTGCCGACCTCCCCGGGGAGGTCGGGCACCGGCACGTCGGCCGGCACGAGCGCCACGCGGCCGTATGCCGTCAGGCTGTGGTGCGAGACGCCGCGGTGCCGCTCGCGCGGGTCGGCCTCCGAGATGCGCAGGGAGCAGACCGGGCGGCCGCCGAGAGTGCCTGCGGCGTTGACGGCCTCGCCCGCCGAGGTCCCGGAGAAGCCCCACCGGGTGCCCGTGCCGAGGTTGCCCGGCCCCTGCGAGACGACGACGACGTCGGCACCGACGACGTGGCGCGCGGCGAGCAGCCCCGTGTGGACGTTGACCGCCTCGAGGTCGCCGCCGAAGGCCTGACCGACGGTGATCGACGCGTCGAGCCAGCCGGCCTCGCGCAGACCGGCCACGGTGCGGGAGAAGTCGATGGGCAGCGCGCCGCCGTCGGTCATGACGTAGGCGACCCGCAGCGTCGGCGCGGTCTCGCGCACGCCCGCGAGGATCGCGGGCAGCGCCGAGTGGAGGTCGGCCACGACGACGGGCAGCCCGTCGAGGTCGTCGGCCTCGGCGAGCACCGCGTGGTGCTCGCTGTCCTGCTCGTCGACCCCGAGCACCATCGTCTGGGAGGGGGTGTAGCGCGCCTTGACGACGTGCCCGGGCACGGCGGTGACGTCGTCGACGGGGCGGGGGAGGGCGTCCGGCGCGGCGACGACGATGGCGAGGCCGCCGGTGCCGAGCCCCCGCTCGAGGGCCGTCGTGTTGAGCAGCACGGCGGTCCCGGGACGGAGGTCACCGACGACGTCGACGTAGCCGAGCGCGCGGACGACGTCACCGGAGGGCAGCCGGACGGCATACTCGACCGCGCCCGCCCAGCGCGAGCGCACCTCGACCACGACACCCCGGCGCCACTGGATCATGGGCTGACCCTATTCGATCGCATGTTCGGGTAGCGTCGGACTGCCCCCCTTGCGCCGCGCCCCTTCAGGAAGGTCTCGATGAGCCCTGCGTCTGCCTCGGCCGACAAGACCGAACGGCTGCTCAACCTCATCCTCGCGCTGAAGTCCGCGCGGCGACCGGTCTCGAAGCAGAAGATCCGCGAGTCGCTGCCGGCCTACGCCCAGGCGAGCTCCGACGAGGCCTTCGACCGCATGTTCGAGCGCGACAAGGACGAGCTGCGCGAGATGGGCATCCCCATCACGACGACGGTCCTCGACGTCCTCTTCGACGACGAGGTCGGCTACCGCATCGACGCGAGCGAGACGACGTTGCCGGCGATCAGCTTCGAGGCCGACGAGGTCGCCGCCCTGGCGCTGGCCGCCCGCGCGTGGTCGACGGCGAGCATCTCGGGCGCCGCGTCCGCGGGCCTGCGCAAGCTGCGGCTGTCCGGCGTCGAGATCGACGAGTCCGTGGCCGCGGGTGCCGAGCCGCGCATCCGCACCAAGGAGCCGGCCTTCGAGGCGGTGCACGCCGCCGTGTCGGCCCTGCAGCCGATCACCTTCGACTACCGCAAGAACGACGGTGAGCTGACGACCCGTCACGTGCAGCCCTGGGCGCTGAAGAACTGGCACGGCCGCTGGTACCTCACGGGCTTCGACGTCGACCGTGGCGACGAGCGCGCCTTCCGGCTCAGCCGCTTCGAGGGCGCCGTCCGTCGCAAGGGACGGGCGGGTTCGTATGCCGTCCCGACCGACCACGTGCCCGAGGTGGCCCTCGAGGCGCAGCTGCCCGAGCCCGAGGGCACCGCGGTCGTGCGCGTGCGGCACGGCCGGGGCCACACCCTGCGCCGGCACGCCCAGCGCACGACCGAGCTCGACGAGCGGTGGGCCGAGATCGAGGTGCCCTACCGCCGCGGCACGACCGAGCGCGACGTCGTCGCCCTCGGCACGCATGCCGTGGCCGTGTCGCCGCCCGAGCTCGTCGACGGGGTGAGGTCCGCGCTCCGGGCCGTGCTCGAGGCGCAGGCCGAGCCGGCTGGACAGGCCGAAGAGGATGGGCGGTCGGACGGCGAGCAGGTCCGGACGGGGGAGCAGGCATGAGCACGACACGACGCACGACGGCACGGCGTGCCCCCGAGACGGCCACGCAACGCCTCGGACGGCTGCTCGACATGGTCCCGTGGCTGCTGCAGCACCGGGGCGTGTCGATCGCCGAGGCGGCACAGGAGTTCGGGGTCGACGAGCAGCAGGTCGTCGAGGACCTCGAGCTGCTCTTCGTGTGCGGCACGCCCGGCTACGGCCATGCCGAGCTCATCGACGCGCAGTGGGACAGCGGCCACATCTACCTCGACAACGCCGACGACATCGCGGCGCCGATGCGGCTGACGCGCGACGAGGCCGTCACCCTGACCGCCGGCCTCCAGGCCCTGGGATCGACGCTCGTCGGCTCGGACGTCGCCGAGCGCACCCTCGAGAAGATCCGGGCTGCGGCCGCGACGACCGTCGGCGGGCCCACGGGCCGGATCGACCTCGACCTCGACGACGGCAGCCAGCACGCGGCCATGGCGACCCTCAAGGACGCCTTCGCCCGCGGGCGTCGGGTCCACCTGCGCTACTACGTCGCGACGCGCGACGAGTCGACCGAGCGGGACGTCGACATCATGCGCATCCTCAACCTCGACGCCCAGTGGTACGTCGAGGGCTACTGCCACCGCGCCGAGGACGTCCGGCTCTTCCGGCTCGACCGGATCGAGGACGCGTCGGTGCTCGACGTCGACGGCACGCCGCCGGAGGACGCGCGTCCCCGTGACCTCGACGACGTCTTCGTCCCCGGTGAGAACGACGTCACCGTCGTCATCGAGGCGAGCCGCTGGGCCGCCTGGATCGCCGACTACTACCCCAACGAGGGCGTGGAGCGCGGCCCCGACGGGTCGCTGCGCGTCACGCTCAAGGTGGCCGACCCCGCCCTCGTGCGTCGGCTCGTGCTGCGCCTCGGGGGAGAGGCCCGCGTGGTCGAGCCGCCCGAGCTCGTCGACGCCGTCGCCGACGAGGCCCGCGCCGCGCTGTCGGCCTACGGCTCGGACGGCTGACCACCCGACACGCCGGGGCGCCGCGGGTCCCGCGGCGACGCGACCGCTGTCCACCCAGTGACCCCGGGTGCCCACATACCGGTCAGTTGGCCGTTCTCACTGGCGCCGCACGGGTCAGGTTCACCGGGCGCACGTATGCTGGACACCTGCAGCACCGAGGCTGCACCATGACGGTTCGGATCCGGACCGGCTTTCGACGAGGAGACGTAACCATGCCCAACCTGGGTGCCCCCGAACTCATCATCATCGCGGTCGTGCTCATCGCCCTGTTCGGCTGGAAGAAGCTCCCCGACATGGCCCGCAGCCTCGGCCGCTCCGCCCGGGTCTTCAAGTCCGAGGTCGACGAGCTGAAGAAGGACGGCAAGCCCGTCCCGAGCGACGCCTCCCAGACCACCGTCCCCGGTGACGTCGTGGACGCCGAGGCCGAGCGCCGCGCCGCCGACGCCCGCCTCGCCGACGCCGAGCGCCGCGCCGCCGAGGCCCGCGCCGAGGCCGACCGCCTCCGGGCCGGCGCCCCGACGCCGACGACGAGCCCCACGCCGACCAGCAGCACGGACGACGTCCGTCGCGACACGACGCTCTGAGTGGGTCGGATCCCGAACCCTTCACACGGAATCACCTGAATGCCGTCACTGCGACGCCAGCGCGACCCCGAGGGGCGGATGTCGCTCGGCGATCACCTCCGTGAGCTGCGCAACCGCATCACGATCAGCGCCATCGCGATCATCATCGGCGGTGTCCTCGGCTGGATCTACTACGACCAGGTCATCAACGCCCTGACCAAGCCCCTGCGTGAGCTCCAGGTCGGCCGCGAGGGTGTCGTCAACATCAACTTCGCCGGCATGACCGACGCGTTCGCGCTCCAGCTGACGACGTCGCTCTTCGTCGGGCTCATCGTCGCGTCGCCGGTCTGGCTCTTCCAGATCTGGGGATTCATCGTCCCGGGCCTGACGAAGAAGGAGAAGCTCATCGCGCGACTCTTCGTCGTCGCCGCGGTGCCGCTCTTCCTCGCCGGCTGCTTCTTCGCGTTCATCATGGTGCCCAAGGCCGTCGCGGTCCTGCTCGGTTTCACTCCGGACGGCGCCTACAACCTGCAGGACGGGTCGCAGTACCTCAACTTCGTCCTCAAGTTCATCGTCGCCTTCGGCTGCGCGTTCCTGCTCCCGGTCTTCCTCGTCGCGCTCAACCTCGTCGGCGTCCTGTCGGCGCAGGCGATGCTCAAGGGCTGGCGGCCGGCCGTCATGATCATCCTCGTCTTCGCGGCGATCATGACCCCGACGCCCGACGCGTACACCATGCTCTTCCTCGCCAGTCCCATGGTGCTGCTCTACTTCGCCTCGGTCGGGATCGCCTACCTGCTCGACCGGCGCAAGCAGGAGCACAAGCCCGACTGGTTGGACGTCCCCGACGACCAGGCCTCTGCCCTGTAGCGTTCGGGTGTGTCCCAGCGTGTCGCCCTGATCGTCAACCCCACCTCCGGGAAGGGCGTCGGACGGCAGATGGGCGACGAGACGCGCAGGCTGCTGCACGAGGCGGGTCATGACGTCGTCGACGTGTCGGGCAGCGACTACCAGCAGGCCCGCGCGCGGGCCCGTGAGGTCGTCTCCACCGGCGTGGACACGGTGCTCGTCGTCGGGGGCGACGGGATGGTCCACCTCGGGGTCAACCTCTGCGCGGGCACGCCCTCTCGGCTCGGCGTCGTCGCTGCCGGCACCGGCAACGACTTCGCGCGCAACCTCGGTCTCCCCGTCCGTGACGCGCGCGCTGCGGTCGCGCTGCTCACCGAGGGTCGGACGCGCGAGATCGACCTCGGCCGGGTCACCCACGGCGTGGCCGGCGAGAGGTGGTTCGGCGGCGTGCTCGGCGCCGGCTTCGACGCCGTCGTCAACGCCCGCGCCCAGCGCATGACGTGGCCGCGCGGGCAGATGCGCTACAACCTCGCCGTGCTGCGTGAGCTCCCCGTCTTCCGCCCCATCCCGTATGCCGTCGAGCTCGACGGGCGTCGTCTCGAGACGCGGGCGATGCTCGTGGCCGTCGCCAACACGACCTCCTTCGGTGGTGGCATGCGGGTCTGTCCCGATGCCGACGTCACCGACGGCCTCTTCGACGTCTTGATCGTCCACGCGTTGTCGATCCCCGCGTTCCTGCGGGTCTTCCCCAAGGTCTACTCCGGAACGCACACCACCCACCCGGCCGTCGAGATCCATCGCGCCCGGCGAGTTCGCTTGGAGGCGAGCGGTATCCACTCACAGGCCGATGGCGAGACGTTCGCCGACCTACCGATCGACGCCGAGGCAGTGCCCGGTGCCCTGCACGTCGTGACCCCGATGGAGGTGCCCGCGTGATCGCCACGTGGCCGAGGCTGGCCGAGTTCGCCGCGCAGCTCGAGTTCCCCCTCGACGACTTCCAGACCGAGGCCTGTCGGGCGGTCGAGGAGGGCCGCGGAGTCCTCGTGGCGGCACCGACGGGTGCCGGCAAGACGATCGTCGGCGAGTTCGCCGTGCACCTGGCCCTCGCGACGGGACGCAAGGCGTTCTACACGACGCCGATCAAGGCCCTGTCGAACCAGAAGTACGCCGACCTCGTGCGCGTCCACGGCGCCGCCAAGGTCGGCCTGCTGACCGGTGACTCCTCGGTCAACGGCGAGGCCCCGATCGTCGTCATGACGACCGAGGTCCTGCGCAACATGATGTATGCCGGGTCGACGACCCTGCGCGGGCTCGGCTGGGTCGTCATGGACGAGGTCCACTACCTCGCCGACCGCTTCCGCGGGGCGGTGTGGGAGGAGGTCATCATCCACCTGCCCCCCGACGTCAGCGTCGTCTCGCTGTCGGCGACGGTGAGCAACGCCGAGGAGTTCGGCGCCTGGCTCGGCGAGGTCCGCGGCGACACCGAGGTGATCGTCTCGGAGCACCGTCCGGTGCCGCTCTGGCAGCACATGATGGTCGGCCAGACCCTCTTCGACCTCTTCGTCGAGGAGCGCGACGCCCGCGCGGACGACGAGCACTTCGTGGCCGCACCCGGCCGCTACTCGGTGAGCGTCAACCCCGACCTCGTGCACGCCATCCGCGGCACCGAGGGTCGTGGCGCGTGGGACTCGCACTGGGTCAGCTCGCGGGGTGGGCGCGACAAGGGCCGTCCACGCGGCAAGGGCGCGCGGGGTGGGTCCGGTGGCGGCGGCCGCGGCGGACGGGACGACTGGGCCGGCCGAGGCCGTCGCGGAAACGACTCCCCGTCGGGGCGCGGACCCGGTGGCGGCGACGGTGGACGCGGCTTCGCCCGCGGTGGCCGGCCCGGTGGAGGCGCGACCCGAGCCGAGGTCATCGAGCGCCTCGAGCGCGAGGGGCTGCTGCCCGCGATCACCTTCATCTTCAGCCGCGCCGGCTGCGACGGCGCCGTCGGCCAGCTGCTGTCGAGCGGCATGCGCCTCATCCCCGAGTCCGAGGGGGAGGCCAACCGGCGCCTCGTCGAGGAGCGCATCCAGGGTCTGGCCGAGGAGGACCTCTCGGTGCTCGGCTACTGGGACTTCGTCGACGGGCTGTCCCGCGGCTTCGCCGCCCACCACGCCGGCATGCTGCCGACGTTCCGCGAGATCGTCGAGGAGCTCTTCACCGCCGGCCGGGTGCGGGCTGTGTTCGCGACCGAGACCCTGGCCCTCGGCATCAACATGCCGGCGCGCACCGTCGTGCTCGAGAAGCTCGTGAAGTTCAACGGCGAGAGCCACGTCGACATCTCGCCGGCCGAGTACACCCAGCTCACCGGGCGTGCCGGTCGCCGCGGCATCGACATCGAGGGTCACGCCGTCGTGCTGTGGAACCGCGGGCTCGACCCAGCGGGCGTCGCCGGCCTCGCGTCGACGCGCACCTACCCGCTGCGCTCGAGCTTCCGGCCGACGTACAACATGGCCGTCAACCTCGTGCGCCAGTTCGGCCGGGAGAGCGCCCGCGAGATCCTCGAGACCTCGTTCGCCCAGTTCCAGGCCGACCGGGCCGTCGTCGGCTTCGTCCGCACGGTCCGCCGCAACGAGGAGGCCCTGGCCGGCTACGCCGAGCAGATGACGTGCCACCTCGGTGACTTCTCCGAGTACGCCGCCATCCGCAACGAGATCCGCGACGTCGAGAAGGAGGGGGCGAGGGCCCGTTCCGCGTCGGTGCGCACGGCTGCGGCGATCTCCCTGGAGTCGCTGAAGATCGGCGACATCGTGCGCATCCCCGCGGGACGCCACAGCGGCCTGGCCGTCGTCGTCATGCCCAACCGGGGCGGCAAGGGGGAGTCGGCGTCCCCGGCCGTCGTCACCGAGGACCACCAGCTGCGCCGCCTGACCCTGCACGACGTCCCGACGCCCCTGGAGCCGCTCGGCTCGATGCGCGTGCCCAAGCAGTTCAACGCCCGCAACCCCAAGGCGCGTCGTGACCTCGCGGCGACGTTGCGCGCCACGATGCCGCACGACCCGCCGTCACGGCGGCGACAGGCCGAGGCGGACCCGTCCGACGACCGCGTCGACGAGCTGCGTCGGCAGATGAAGACGCACCCGTGCCACCGCTGCCCAGACCGCGAGAACCACGCGCGCTGGGCCGAGCGATGGTGGCGCCTGCGTCGCGAGACCGACGGCATCCAGCGCAAGATCGACGGGCGCACGAACTCCGTCGCCAAGACCTTCGACCGCATCTGCGAGCTGCTCGTCGAGATGGGCTACCTCGGCCCGGGGGGTCAGACGGTCACGACCGACGGCGACCGCCTGCGCCAGCTCTACACCGAGAAGGACCTGCTCGCCGCGGAGTCGCTGCGCGAGGGGGTCTGGAGACGTCTCGACCCGCCGTCGCTCGCGGCGGTCGTCTCGACGCTCGTGCACGAGCCTCGTCGGGAGGAGACCGGGCTCACCCCGCGCTGGCCCAACGACGACGTGCGCGAGGCGTACGACCGGATGATCCGGATCTGGTCCGACCTCGAGGACGCCGAGGGCGCCCTGGCGCTCCCGCGTACCGGTATGCCGGACGGTGGCCTCGCGTGGGCCATGCACCGGTGGGCGAGCGGGCAGCGTCTCGAGGACGTGCTGCGCGGGACCGACCTCGCCGCAGGCGACTTCGTGCGCCGCTGCAAGCAGGTCATCGACCTGCTGGGGCAGCTGACCGACGCGGCGGACCCGGACCTCGCGACGACGGCGCGCCGGGCGAGCGACGGCGTCCTGCGCGGGGTCGTCGCGGCCGACCGTCTCGACTGAGCAGCGCTGCTGCGCCCCCGTCGCGATTGTCGTCGGGGGTGCCCGGTCGGCTATGGTTGGGGCACCGGTCGACGTTTTTGGTGCTCGTGTCTTCACACGCTCGCAAGGAACGCCATTGCGAGCGCAACTGTTTCTTCAGGGTTTCTGGAAAGTGGTCGCGTCTCTGCCGACCGGGGGTCGCTGACAAGCAACGACTCACTTCCACCCAAAGGAGAAAAACATGGCACAGGGAACCGTCAAGTGGTTCAACTCGGAGAAGGGCTTCGGCTTCATCGCCCCGACCGAGGGTCCCGACGTCTTCGTCCACTACTCGGAGATCACGGGCAACGGCTACCGCAGCCTCGAGGAGAACCAGGCCGTCGAGTTCGACGTCGAGCAGGGCCCCAAGGGCCCGCAGGCGATGCGCGTCCGCGCTCTCTGATCGCTCGCTGATCTCGTCGGACCCAAGAGTCCGTACGACGAAGGCCGGTCCCCGTGTGGGGACCGGCCTTTCGTCATGCCCGGGTCCGCGTCGTGCCGTGTGCCGGTCGCGGTCCGGGGCGGCGTCCGGTGGCGGGCGGACGGCCGAATGGCAGGTCCGCAGCAGCTCCGGGCTCGCCGCGAAGATCGTTCAGCGTGCGTTCAGAGCCGGGTCACACGCTCGAACGGGCTGTTGACGCGGACCACGCCGGACTCGAACTTCAGGGTCACGGTGGCGGGAGTGCACGAGACGACGACGCCGAGTCCGTGACGCAGGTGGGAGACCCGGTCACCGACCGCGAACTCCTCGATGTCCGGAGCCGGGGCCGGCCTGAACGGGCTGCTGGACAGGTGGCGACGACGGTCGGGGGTTCCATGGGTGGGCACCCTTCAGTATGCGCCTTTCTGCGCCCGGGTGGTGAACCCCGGGTCGCCTTCGGACGCTCACGCACGCGTCCGGCCGACCGAAAGGTGACCGTACCGTGACGTCGCGGACGGTCCGGCGCACGTGCCGCGGGTCAGTCGATGCCGAGGGCGGAGATGACGCGGTCGAAGGACGACGTGAGGCCGTGCTCGACGGCCAGCCGCGACATCAGGGCGGGGTCGGCGACGGCCGACGGTGCGGCGAGGTCGATGTCGGGCACGGCGGCGTCCTTGGCCACGGCCACGACGCGGGGGGCGGCGTCGAGGTAGTCGCCGGCGGCCTCGAGACGGGCACGCTGGGCGCCCTTGATCGCGGGGTCGCCGTCGTCGATCGCCGCCCGGATCGCCGCGAGGGTCCCGTAGGTCGTGATGAGCTTGGCCGCGGTCTTCTCGCCGATGCCCGCGACGCCCGGCAGACCGTCGCTCGTGTCACCGCGAAGGATCGCCATGTCGCCGTACGCCGGTCCGGTGCCGACGCCGTACTTCTCGGCCAGGAAGGCCTCGTCGACGAGGTCGGGGGAGCGCACGCCGCCACGGGCGGTGTAGATGACGCGCACCTGGTTCGCGTCGTCGACGAGCTGGAAGAGGTCCCGGTCGCCCGTGACGATGTCGACCGGCATGCGGCCGCTGAACGCGGTGGCCAAGGTGCCGATGACGTCGTCGGCCTCATAGCCGTCGACGCCCACCCGGGCGATGCCGAGGGCCGTCAGCGCGTCGACGATGATCGGCACCTGCACGCCGAGGGCCTCGGGGACCGTCTCGCCGGCGAGCTCGTCGGGCCCCGGCTCCGCCACGCGGTGGGCCTTGTAGGACGGGATGGCCTCGACGCGGAACGCCGGACGCCAGTCGTTGTCCCAGCAGGCGACGAGGTGCGTCGGGCGACCCCGCTCGACGAGCGAGGCGATCATGTCGAGCAGCCCGCGGACCGCGTTGGTCGGCACCCCGCTCGGACCGATCACCTCGGGCACGCCGAAGAAGGCGCGGAAGTAGAGCGACGCGGAGTCGAGCAGGAGCATCCTGGGGGCTCGGGACGGCATACGCGAGAGGGTACCGGGCCACGACGGGAGCGCACCTTGCCGCGGCCCCGTGGGGCCACGATGATGGCGTGAGAGCGCGACCACCCGGAGCGCACCCCCCTCGCGGAGAGGCGACGACGACGATGACGTCTCGCAGTGCTGGCCCCACGTCCACCCCCGCCCGTGCAGGCTGGGCGCGCCGCGCGTCGGCCGTGCTCGTCGCGATCGCGGCCGCCGTCGCCCTCGTGGGTGCCGGCAGTGCCTCGGCGGCACCCCCACCGCGCCCGGGGCCCGACCTCGGCCCGAACGTCCGCGTCTACGACCCGAGCATGTCGGTGGCCGACATCCGCGCGAGCGTCGACGCCGTCTACGACGAGCAGGTCGACAACGAGATGGGCCCCTCCCGCTACACGCTGCTGTTCAAGCCCGGCACGTACGGCACGGCCGCCGACCCGCTCATCGTGCGCGTCGGCTACTACACCGAGGTCGCGGGGCTCGGCGCGCTGCCCACCGACGTCGTCATCAACGGGCACGTCGACGTCTACAACCGGTGCCTGGCACCCGACAACTGCATCGCCCTCAACAACTTCTGGCGGTCGCTGTCCAACCTCACCATCAACGTCACGGGCCTGTCGGACTGCCGTGCCTCGGGCAACTTCTGGGCGGCCTCGCAGGCCGCGCCCATGCGCCGGGTCAACATCGTCGGCGGCAACCTGACGCTCATGGACTACTGCACGGCCGGCCCCCAGTACGCCAGCGGCGGGTTCATCGCCGACACGCGCACCGGCTTCGTCATCAACGGCTCCCAGCAGCAGTACCTCGTGCGCAACAGCGAGATCGGCGGCTGGTCCAACGCCGTCTGGAACCAGGTCTTCTCGGGTGTCGACGGGGCGCCGGCCACCTCCTTCCCGAGCCCGCCCTACACGACGCTCGACAAGACGCCGGTGAGCCGCGAGCGGCCCTTCCTCTACGTCGACGCCTCCGGCACGTGGCAGGTGCGGGTCCCCTCGGCCACGGCCGACTCGTCCGGTGTGACCTGGGCGGACGGCCAGACCCCCGGCCGATCGGTGCCGCTCTCGGACTTCTACGTCGCCCGCCCCTCCGACTCGGTGTCGACGATCAACAGCCAGCTGGCTCGCGGGAAGCACCTGCTGCTGACGCCCGGTGTCTACGACGTCGACCGCAGCATCACCGTGCGCCGGGCCGACACCGTCGTCCTCGCCATGGGCCTCGCGAGCCTCACGGCCCGCGGGGGAGCGGTGCCGCTCGTCATCGGGGACGTCCCCGGTGTCGTCGTCGCCGGCCTCATGGTCGACGCCGGCCCGGTCAACTCACCGGCGCTCGTGCGCGTCGGCTCCGGGCGCGCGGCGACCCGGTCGGACGCCGCCAACCCCACGACCCTGCTCGACGTCTTCCTCCGCGTCGGTGGCCCCTTCGCGGGCCGCGCGACCGTCGGCCTCGAGGTCAACAGCGACCACACGCTGCTCGACGACATCTGGGCCTGGCGCGCCGACCACGGCGAGGGCGTCGGCTGGACGGTCAACCCGTCCGAGAACGGTGTCGTCGTCAACGGCGACGACGTGACCGCGACCGGCCTCTTCTCCGAGCACTTCCGGGAGTACAACACCGTGTGGAACGGTGAGCGCGGGCGCACCGTGTTCTACCAGAACGAGCTGCCGTACGACGCGCCGAACCAGGCCGCCTGGCAGCACGACGGCGTGCTCGGGTGGGCGGGCTACAAGGTCGCCGACACGGTGCGCACCCACGAGCTGTGGGGCGGCGGCAGCTACATCTACACGAACGTCGACCCGACGATCCACGCGACGCGCGGCTTCGAGGTGCCCGTCACCCCGGGCGTACGCCTGCACTCCCTCCTCACCGTCCAGCTGGGGGCAGGCACGCTCGACCACGTCGTCAACGACACCGGGGCGCCGGTGAGCTCGGCGGCCGTCGGGGTGCCGAGCACGGTCACGTCGTTCCCCTGAGCCTCCCCGGACCTCCGCTGAGTCTCCCTGAACCTCCGTCAGCATGCCGGTGCGCCCGCCCGTCCCGGGGCGGTCGTACCGGCATGAGGAATGGAGCACCCGTCAGGTAACCGCTGGTCTACCCTTCGGCCATGGAAGATCTCGACCGTCGCCTCGTCGGCCTGCTGCTCGCGGACGGCCGGATGAGCTACACGGACCTCGGCAAGGCCACGGGCCTGTCGACGTCCGCGGTGCACCAGCGCGTCCGTCGACTCGAGGAGCGTGGGGTCGTCACGGGCTACACGGCGCAGGTGTCGCCGGAGTCGCTCGGCCTGCCGCTCACGGCGCTGATCTCGGTCACGCCCTTCGACCCGAGCGCGCCCGACGACGTGCCCGAGCGGCTGCGGCACATCACCGAGATCGAGGACTGCCACTCGGTGGCCGGGATCGAGAGCTACATCCTCAAGGTGCGGGTCGCCACGCCGGGCAACCTCGAGGACCTGCTCGCGCGCATCCGGTCGGCCGCCAACGTCGCGACACGC
The DNA here is from genome assembly GCF_964254175.1 of Terrabacter sp. LjRoot27. Taxonomy (NCBI): domain Bacteria; kingdom Bacillati; phylum Actinomycetota; class Actinomycetes; order Micrococcales; family Intrasporangiaceae; genus Terrabacter; species Terrabacter sp. LjRoot27. Next base: position 2,365,626 of record NZ_CAXUSS020000001.1, on the reverse strand, counting down.
ACGACCGTCGTGCTGTCGACGCCGTGGGAGGCCCGCAGCGCGTCGGCCATGCCGCGCGAGACCCCCTGACCGACCCCTCGAAGACCGACCCGAGGGACCGTGCTCAGAGCTGGTCGATCGGCTCCGGTGCGGGTGACGGGACCACGACGTCGTCCCGTCGATGGGCAGCGCCTGCGCGGGCACGCATACGGCGCCGGTGCCACCACCAGAGCACGAGCGCGGAGAGCGTCATCGACCCTGCCACGACGGCAAGGGTCGTCAGCGACCCGCTGACGAGCGGCGAGACCGCCCCCGCCACGAGCGCGTTGACGCACGTGCTGAGGAAGGACTGGAACGAGGAGACGGCCCCGCGTTCGCGTGGGCGCAGGTCGAGCAGCGCGATCGTGAGGATCGGGAACACGAGGGAGACGCCGAGCGAGGCGGCCGCCACCGGCAGGACGGTCCACGGCAGAGCAGGCACGTCGACGACCGCCTGGTAGGCGACGGCGAAGACGCCACCGGCGAGGGCCACGAGGAAGCCGACGAGGACGAAGGCACCCTGACGCACACGTCCGGCGAGCCGTCCGGTGAGGAACGAGCCGATCATCATGGTGACCACGAGCGGAACGAAGAGCACGCCGAAGTCGCGCTCGCCGAGCCCGAGGTGGTCGACGACGATCGCGGGCGCCGAGGAGATGTAGAGGAAGAGGGCGCCGAAGTTGAGGGCGATCGCGGCGCTGAGGCGCAGCACGGCCCCGTCACCGGCCGCGGAGGTGAACGACGCGAGCAGCGGCCTCGGCCGGAACGGGACGCGCTCACCCGCCGGATGCGTCTCGGGCAGCGACGTCAGCGTCAGCACGACGAGGAGCACGCCGTAGCCCGCGAGCACCCAGAAGATCGTGCGCCACGATCCCCAGCCGAGGATCGCGCCACCGACGATCGGCGCGAGCGCCGGAGCGATGGCGAAGATCATCGAGATGTGGCTCATGAAGCGCTGCGCCTGCGCGCCGTCGAAGAGGTCGCGCACCACCGTGCGCCCGACGATCATCCCGGCACCCGCCACGAGGCCCTGCGCGCCGCGGGCGCCGAGCAGGAGCGGCATGCTCGGCGCCAGCGCGCACAGGGCACTCGTGACGGCATACAGCGCGCAGCCCACGAGGATGACGGGTCGACGGCCGAGCGCGTCGGACAGCGACCCGTGGAAGAGGCTCGCGACCGCGAACGCGACGAGGTAGACGCTGACCGTCTGCTGCATCGCGACCTTGTCGACGCCGAGCTCGCCGGTCATCACCTCGAACGCAGGGAAGATCGCGTCGATGGTGAACGGCCCGACCATCGTCAGGGCGGCGAGGACGAGGACGAGCTGCAGTCGCGGCACACGGGACCGTGCAGACGCACCGGACGACGCGTCCCGGGACGTGTCCTGGGTGACGGTCATGCGCGACCGATCCGGGCCCGGCGGGCGCGGGTGACCGCCGCGAGGTCCTCAGGTGACAGGCCGATGTCGAAGCCGCGTCGCCCGCCGGAGACGTAGACGGTCCCGTGGTCGTATGCCGTCTCGTCGAGGACCGTGGGCAGCGCGCGCTTCTGCCCGACCGGGGAGATGCCGCCGACGACGTAGCCGGTGCTGCGCTCGGCCGCCGCGGGGTCGGCCAGCGTCACGCTCTTGACGCCGAGCGCTGCCGCGACGGCCTTGAGGTCGAGCTGGCCGTCGACCGGGACGACGCCCACCGCCAGCGTCGTGCCGGTGTCGACGAGCAGGGTCTTGAAGACGTGCGACGGCTCGACCCCCAGCGCTGCGGCGGCCTCGAGGCCGTAGCTCGCCGCCGCCGGGTCGTGCTCGTACGGGTGGCGTGAGTACGTGATGCCCGCACGGTCGAGCGCGACGGTGGCCGGCGTCGACGGCCCGTCGGCCGGGCGGTGCCTCGCCATCAGGCGTCGGCGACGGATGCGAGCCCGTCCCAGATCGTCGTGACGACGAGGTCGGTGGCCTCGTCGGCCGTCGTGCCCGGGTGCGTGCTGCGCCAGACCGCGAGGCGCTCGCACCCGCCGATGAGGATCTCGGCCATGACGGTGACCCGTCGGGCCTCGAGGGCCTCGAACGCCGGGAGCGTGCGCAGGCCCTCGGCGAACGCCTTGGCGGTCTGCTGGCGGATGCGCTCGACGGACGCCGAGGCCTCACCGATGAGAGCGCCCTCGGTGCGCAGCAGCGCGAACGCCTGGTCGTGCTCGTCGATGAAGGAGAAGAACGCGTGGACGACGCCGCGGACCCGGGCACGGGCCGGCGCGCCCGGCTGGGCCACCCACGAGTCGATGAGCGCCGCGAGCAGCTGCCCGCGGGCCCGCTCGATCGTCGCCGCGAGCAGGCCCTCCTTCGACCCGAAGTAGTCGTAGATGAGGGGCTTGGTGACGCCGACGAGCTCGGCGATCTCGTCCATCGTCGCGGCCTGGATGCCACGGGCCGAGAAGACCTGCTCGGCCACCGCCAGCATCTGCGCCTCCCGCTCGGCGCGGGGCATGCGGACGCGGGTGCCGGGGGAGCGGGAAGTCACCGCCGCAGTCTACGGGGGCCGTGACCGGGGGTCTGGACGCAGAACTCGTTGCCGTCCGGGTCGGCGAGGGCGATCCCGCACGCGTCCCCGCGTGCGCCGTCGAGCCGGGTGGCCCCGAGCGAGACGAGCCGCTCGACCTCCGCCTCCTGCTCGTCGGGTGACGGCGGGCTCACGTGGAAGTGCATGACGTTGCGCCCGGATCTCGGCCGCACGGGCGGGCCGCCCCACGCGATCTTCGCGCCGCCGAGGGGCGACTGGATCGCTGTCTCCTCGTCCTGGTCCCAGACGAGCGGCCAGTCCAGGGCCCGGCTCCAGAAGAGACCGACCGCGCGCGTGCCGTCGCAGGCGAGCTCCCCGAGGAACGCGGTGTCGGCGAGGAAGGAGTTGCCCGCCTCGATGACGCAGAGCTCGTTGCCCTCCGGGTCGGCGAGCACGACGTGCCCCTCCTCGGGCTTCTGGCCCACGTCGAGGTGCCGGCCGCCGAGCGCGAGCGCCCGGTCGACGGTCGACTGCTGCTGCTCGGGCGTGGCGCTCGTCAGGTGCAGGTGGATCTGGTTCGGCCCCGTCCTGCGCACCGGCCCCGGCAGGAACCGGATCGCGAGCTCAGGGTCCTCCCTCGGGAGGATGACCACGCCGTCGGCGTCGGTCTCCCGCCCCAGCAGCCCCGCCCAGAACCCGGCGAGGACCAGCGGGTCGTTCGCGTCGACGCACAGCTCGGTCAGGCTGCTGGTCATCGGGGCCTCGTCTCCGGTCGGCTGGTGCACGGACCCGAGCCACGGTAGGCGGCCCGGGGGAGGGCGACAACGGAATTGATGCCCGGTCCTCGACCCCGGACGACGTGTGGCCCGGGACCTCGACGGTCCCGGGCCACACGGCATACGTGCTCTCGTGCTGTGTCAGACGACGAGCTGCGACTCGGCAGCGGCACGGCTCGTGGCGGCCTGCTCGGTCGCCTGCGCCAGGACCGACTCGTGGTCCACCGACTGGTGCCACCACTGCTGACCGGCCTCGGGCAGCGTGTAGATCGGGTCGTAGTAGACGTACTCGCGCGACATCGCCTCGGTGTCGTCGCCCTCGATCGAGGTGCGGTAGTTCTTGCGCCAGTAGGAGATTCCGCGCTCGGTGTCGTACTCCTCGACCTGGTGCACCCAGCGCTTGCCGACGAAGGGCACGTCGCAGACGATGCGCGGCGTCGAGAAGCCGGGAAGGTAGCCCATCATCGAGTGCTGGAGGTGCTGGGCCTCGGCGAGCGAGAGCCTCCAGTGCTCGGCGAACGGGATCATGTCGCACATGTAGAAGTAGTACGGCGTGATCTGGGCGCCGTCGGCGAGCCCGAAGCACAGGTCGAGCAGCTGCTCGGTCGTGTCGTTGACGCCGCGCATGAGGACGCCCTGGTTGCGGACGTCGCGGACGCCGGCGTCGAGCATCGCCTTCGACGCGCGGGCGACCGACGGGGTCAGCGACTGGGCGTTGTTGACGTGCGTGTGGATCGCGAGCGAGACGCCCCGCGAGCGCGCCTTCGCCGACACCCGGGCGACGCCCTCGACGACGTCCTCGGCGAACCAGTGCTGCGGCAGACCCATGAGGGCCTTCGTCGCGAGCCGGATGTCGCGGATGTTCTCGATGTCGAGGAGCTGGTCGATGAACGCCTCGAGGTTCTTCCACGGCATGTTGGCGACGTCGCCACCGGAGACGACGACGTCGCGCACGACGGGGGAGGTGCGGAGGTAGTCGAGCATCGCGGCGTAGCGGTCGACCGGCTTGAGGTCGAACTTCAGCTTGGCGACCTGGGGCGTCGAGTTGCCGACGAGGTCCATCCGGGTGCAGTGGCCGCAGTACTGCGGGCACGTGGGCAGCAGCTCGGCGAGCACCTTGGTGGGGTAGCGGTGCGTCAGGCCCTCGGCCACCCACATGTCGTGCTCGTGCAGTGAGTCGCGCGAGGCGTGCGGGTGCGACGGCCAGTCGGTGCGGCGGTCGGAGAAGACCGGCAGCATGTAGTTGCGGATCGGGTCGGCGTAGAAGGCCTCGGTGAAGTCGTGCCCGGCCGACGGCATCGGCGAGTCCGTGGACGGGACCATCGTGTTGAGCATCTGCGGCGGGACGAGCATCGACATCGTCGCGCGCTCGCTCTGGTCCTTGGCGAGGTCGTCGTAGAAGCGGTCGTCGAGCAGGTCGCCCATGAGGGCTCGCAACTGCTTGATGTTCCTGACACAGTTGACCCGCTGCCACTGTGCGCTGTCCCAGTCGGCCTGGGTGACACTCGCCCAGCCCGGGAAACGCGTCCAGTCAGGCTCGACAAGCTCGCGTCGGCGGTACGCGTAGGGCTGCTCAACCTTGCTCATGCGGAGAACAGTAACGGCAGGTGCGGTCCGGCTCAAACACGTCCGGCTCACGAAATTGTGAAGATACCTCCGACCTAGCCCTATGCTGACGCAAGATCTTCGGTCCCCGTCCGTACATACAGAAGGATTTGTGAACGTGTCAGACCCGACGTCGGCCGCCCCGGATCGCACGGACGCCGCCCGCGTGTCGTCGCCCGTCGGCCTGCACCGCGTGCTCGAGCCCACCGGCGACGCCATCACCCTTCCTCAGGCAGCCCAGCGCCTCGACGCCCGACCGGAGCTGTGGTCCGACGAGGTCCGCATCGCCGTCGAGACCCTCAACCTCGACGCGGCGTCCTACCGTCAGCTCGCCGAGAAGCACAGCACGGGCGGCACCGTGGACGGGGAGGCGGTCCGCGCCGAGGTCCTCGACATCGTCGCGACGCGCGGCAAGATGCAGAACCCCGTGACGGGCTCGGGCGGCATGCTCATCGGCACCGTCGAGGAGGTCGGGCCGGACAGCACCCTCGGACTCGCGGTCGGCGACCGTGTCGCGACCCTCGTGTCGCTCTCCCTGACGCCGCTCGCGATCACCGACGGCCTCGCCCGCTGGGACGGCCGGTCCGAGCAGGTGCCCGCCGCCGGCCACGCCATCCTCTTCGGGCGCAGCATCGCGGCCACCCTGCCCGCCGACCTCGACCCGCACCTGGCGCTCATGGTCATGGACGTGTGCGGCGCCCCGGCGCTCGTCGAGCGTGTCGTGGGGGAGTACGCCGCCCGCGGCGTCGCGCCGACCGTCGCCGTCCTCGGCGGGGCGGGCAAGTCCGGCTCGCTCTCGCTCGCGGCCGCTCGCGCCGCCGGCGCAGGGCGGACCATCGGCGTCGTCCCCGTCGAGCGCGAGCGCTCGGTCCTCGAGGCGAGTGGACTCGCCGACGCCGTCGTCCTCGCCGACGCGCGCTCGCCGCTCGGTCTCGCGGCCGCGGTCGAGTCCGCAGGCGGACCGGCCGACGTCACGGTCGTGTGCGTCGACGTGCCCGGTTGCGAGCAGCCGGCGATCCTCGCGACCGCCCAGGGCGGCACCATCATCTTCTTCAGCATGGCCACGAACTTCGCCGCGGCCGCTCTCGGCGCCGAGGGCCTCGCCGCCGACGTGCGGATGCTCGTCGGCAACGGCTACGTGCCCGGCCACGCCGAGACGGCGCTGCGCCTCGTGCGCGACGTCCCGGCCGTGCGGGCCCTCTTCGAGGGTCGCCTCGCCACCGAGAAGGCAGGATCTGACGCATGACCCGCCCCAACGCCATGCTCGAGCTCGACCCGGCCGTCGTGCGCCGGGCCCGCTCGCTCGCCCGCAAGGCCGCCGCCCCCGTCGTGAAGATCGCGCGCAGCCACACCACGGTGTCGGTGGAGCGCGCGACCCTGCGCCTCGCCGGTCTGGCCGGCGCCGACCACGAGCGCGTGCCGTGGGTCAACCACCTCGTGACGGCCGTCCGGGACGAGGTCGGCCTCGAGCACGGCGTCACGACGCCGGTCTACGACGCGCTGCTCCGCGGCGAGGCCCCCGACCTCACGACGCTCGCGCAGAAGGCCGCGAGCGGCAACGTCTCCTTCCGCCTGCCCACCGGGCGCGAGGCCACCGCGGCCCGTCGTGCCGCCGCCAAGGGGGTCGGTGCGGGGCTGCGCACCATCGACCGCTCGCGCGCCACCCGTGACCGTCTCATCAAGCGGCACGGCGACCCGAAGACCAAGCCGTGGATCTACCTCATCGTCGCCACCGGCGACATCTACGAGGACATCCCGCAGGCCCAGGCTGCCGCGCGCGAGGGCGCCGACATCATCGCCGTCATCCGCTCGACCGGTCAGTCCCTCCTCGACTACGTGCCGGAGGGCGCGACCCGTGAGGGCTTCGCGGGGACGTACGCGACGCAGGAGAACTTCCGGCTCATGCGGTCGGCCCTCGACGACGTCAGCAAGGAGCTCGGCCGCTACGTCCGCCTGACGAACTACGCGTCGGGCCTGTGCATGCCCGAGATCGCGGCCCTCGCGGGCATGGAGCGTCTCGACATGATGCTCAACGACTCGATGTACGGCATCCTCTTCCGCGACATCAACCCGATCCGCACCTTCGTCGACCAGCGCTTCTCCCGCCAGGTCCACGCCCGCGCCGGCATCATCATCAACACCGGTGAGGACAACTACCTCACGACCGCCGACGCCGTCGAGGCCGCCCACACCGTCACCGTGAGCCAGCTGCTCAACGAGCGCTTCGCCAAGGAGGCCGGTCTCGAGGACTGGCAGCTGGGCCTGGGCCACGCCTTCGAGATCAATCCCGAGATCCCCGACAGCTTCCGGATGGAGCTCGCCCACGCGATGCTCGCCCGGCAGCTCTTCCCGGACGCTCCGCTGAAGTGGATGCCGCCGACGAAGCACATGACGGGCGACGTCTTCCGCGGCTACCTGCTCGACGGGTTCTTCAACCTCGTCGGCGCCATGACCGGTCAGGGCATCCTGCTCGTCGGGATGATGACCGAGGCCGTCGTGACCCCCTTCCTCTCCGACCGCGACCTGGCGCTGCAGAACGTCCGCTACGTCATGAACGCGGCCAGCGGCCTCACCGAGGACTTCCACCCGCCGCGCGACGGCTTCATCCAGACGCGCGCGCGCCAGGTGCTCTCCGAGGCCGTCGACCTGCTCGACCGCATCGTCAGCGACACCGACGCCGCCGGGGACGCGCCGCTCCTCGCGGCCATCGCCGACGGCACCTTCGGCCTCATGAAGCGGCCGGCGACCGGGGGCAAGGGCCTCGACGGGGTCAGCGAGCGCGCCGACGACTACGACAACCCGGCCACCACCGCCCTCGACGCGTGGACGCCGCCGGCGAAGGGGGCCGGCCGATGAGCGCCGCGAAGCAGCAGCCCGGACAGGCAGCCACCACCGCCGCCCCGCAGGGCTCCGTCATCCGGCCCTACGGCGACACGACCGGTGACGGCATGGTGCAGATGTCGTTCACGCTGCCCCTGCCGCACGACAAGAAGGCCGAGGGCGCCGCGCTCCAGCTCGCCCGCAAGATGGGCCTGGACCCCGCCCTGCTCGTGCACGCCAAGGCCATGGGCCCCGACTTCACCTTCTTCGTCGTCTACGGCAGCTCGACGCACCTCGTCAACCTCGACGACGTCCACGTCGTCGAGCGCGAGTACCCCCTGCTGTCCGCCAAGGACGCCAACCTGACGATCAAGAAGCAGCTGCGCCGCAAGCTCGTCGTCGTCGGGGCCTGCATCGGCACCGACGCCCACACCGTCGGCATCGACGCGATCCTCAACATCAAGGGCTTCGCGGGCGAGAAGGGCCTCGAGTACTACCGCGAGATCAAGGTCGTCAACCTCGGCGCCCAGGTGCTCGTGCCCGAGCTCGTCGCCCGGGCCCGCGCCGAGAAGGCCGACGCCGTGCTCGTCAGCCAGGTCGTCACGCAGAAGGACGCCCACATCCACAACACGACGCAGATGTCGGCCGCCTTCCGCGAGGCCTACCCGGCCGGGCAGGTGCCGATCCTCATCGCCGGCGGCCCGCGGTTCGAGGACGGCTCCGAGAAGGCCCTCGGCGTCGACCGGATCTTCGGCCGGGGCACGACCCCCGGCGAGGTCGCCAGCTACCTGGTCCACGAGATCGGCCTCCGGAAGGGGAAGAAGTCATGAGCGAGAGCACCACCGACGCCGCGGCGCCGGAGCCCCTGTCGGCCACCGCGCCGACCACGCCGGCCACGGCGTCGACCACGCCGGCCACGCTGACCAAGGCCAAGGTCGGGCTGCGCATCACGCACCGCCGCTACGTCCCCTACGGCCACGCGCACTACGCCGGCAACCTCGTCGACGGCGCCTACTCCATGGCCGCCTTCGGCGACGTCGCCACCGAGATGTGCATCGTCACCGACGGCGACGAGGGCCTGTTCGCCTCCTACAGCGACGTCCAGTTCCGCTCTCGGATCACGGCCGGCGACGTCATCGAGATCTCGGCCGAGATCGTCCGTGTCGGCACCCGCTCGCGCGAGATGGACTTCGAGGTGCGGGTCGTCGGGCGCGGCAACCAGGAGCGCGGGGAGTCGGCGGCCGAGATGCTCGACCCGCCGATCGTCGCCACGACCGCCCGTGGCGTCGTCGTCGTGCCCTGAGCGCTGACGTCCCGGCCGCACGGCATACGGTGAACCCCGTGCGGCGTCTCCTCGTGTCCCTGCTCGGCGGTGGACTCCTCTGCTTCGCGTTCCCGACCTTCGACATCTGGGTGGCCGCACCTGCGGCCCTCGCGCTGTGGGCGTGGGCCTGGACCGGCACCGGGGCCCGTCGCGGCTTCCTGCTCGGGGTCGCCGGTGGGCTCGTCTTCTTCGTGCCGACGCTCAGCTGGTCGGGCATCTACGTCGGCTCGCTGCCGTGGCTCGCGCTCGCGACGCTGCAGGCCCTCTTCGTCGGCGTCGCCGGCGCGCTCTACGGCTGGCTGGGCCGCCGGGGGAGCGTCCGCCCGCTGGCGTTCGCGCTCGTGTGGGTCGTCGCCGAGGGTTTCCGGGCCCGGGCCCCCTACGGCGGCTTCCCCTGGCTCAAGCTCGCCTTCGGCCAGGCCGACTCGCCCTTCGGTCGCCTGGTTGCCCTCGGCGGAGCGCCGTTCGTCGGGTTCGTCATCGCCCTGAGCGGCGGCCTGCTCGCGCTCGCCGGCCAGCACGCCGTCTCCGCCCTCGCCGACCGGCGGGGGAGCGGCGCCACCGCCACGCCCCGGTCGCGTATGCCGTCCCGTCCCCTCGTGCTGCCCGTCGCGGGAGCGCTCGTGCTCGGCCTCGTCGGTCTGGCCGTCCCGCTGCCGACCGACGGCCCGACCGCCCAGTTCCTCGGCGTGCAGGGCAACGTGGCGCGGCCGGGTCTCGACTTCAACGCCGAGCGCCGCCAGGTCCTCGACAACCACGTCACCGCGACGCTCGAGGCGCAGGAGGACGTCGACGCCGGGAGGGCGCCGGCCCCGGACCTCGTCGTGTGGCCCGAGAACGCCTCGGACATCGACCCGCTGCGCAACGCCGACGCCAAGGACCTCATCCTCGAGACCGTCGACGCGCTGAAGCGGCCGCTCATCGTCGGGGGCCTGCTCGAGGAGCCCGTGGGCTTCGTCTCGAACGTGGCGCTGCTCTTCGAGCCCGGCAAGGGCAACACCGACCGCTACGTCAAGCGCCATCCGGTGCCCTTCGCCGAGTACATCCCGAACCGGTCGTTCTGGCGCACCTTCAGCAAGGAGGTCGACCTCGTCACCCGCGACTTCGTCCAGGGCCCGGCGCCCGGCGTCTTCCGCGTGACGACGGCCTCGGGCCAGCAGATCCGGGCCGGGCTCGCGATCTGCTTCGAGGTGGCCTACGACGACATCATGCGCGACGCCGTGCAGACCGGTGCCAACGTCCTCGTGGTCCAGACGAACAACGCGACCTTCGGCTACACCGCCGAGTCGCCCCAGCAGCTGGCGATCAGCCGCCTGCGGGCCATGGAGTTCGGCCGGTCGGTCGTCCACGTGTCGACGGTCGGACAGAGCGCCCTCATCACACCCGACGGAACCGCGCACCAGGTGACGTCGTTGTTCACACAGGCGGTGGTCAGAGGGGCACTACCCTTGCGGGACGCCACGACGCTGGCGACCCGGGTGGGCGAGGCCCCGGAGTGGGTCGCCGCCGCCGCACTGCTGACGATGCTCGCCCTGGGCCTTCGCAGCGGCCGCCCGGCAGCGCCGGAGACAACGAAGGAAGAGGATGACGACGACGCAGCGTGAGCCGGTGACCCGAGTGGCCGTGCTCATCCCGACGTACAACGAGCGGGACAACCTGCCCGGCATCGTCGCGCGGGTGCGCGCGAGCGTGCCCGCCGCCGACGTCTTCGTGCTCGACGACGGCTCTCCCGACGGCACCGGACAGATCGCCGACGACCTCGCGTCCGCCGACCCGCAGGTCCACGTCGTGCACCGCACCGCCAAGGAGGGCCTCGGCAAGGCCTACCTCGACGGGTTCGCCACCGTCCTCGAGCGCGGCTACGACGCCGTCGTCGAGATGGATGCCGACGGCTCCCACCTTCCCGAGCAGCTGCCGTCGCTGCTCGCCGCGCTCGGTGAGGCGGACCTCGTCATCGGCGCCCGCTGGGTCAAGGGCGGCGAGGTGCGCAACTGGCCGGCCCGTCGCAAGGTGCTCTCCGTCGGGGCGAACCTCTACACCAAGGTGCTCCTCGGGATGTCGGTCAACGACGCGACGGCCGGCTACCGCGTCTACCGCGCGAGCGCGCTGCGGGCCATGGGTCTGCAGGGCGTCGAGTCCCAGGGCTACTGCTTCCAGATCGACCTCACGCTGCGGGCCGTCCGCGCCGGGCTCACCGTCGTCGAGGTGCCGATCACGTTCGTCGAGCGTGAGGTCGGTGTCTCGAAGATGGGCCAGGACATCGTCCGCGAGGCGCTGACCAGCGTCACGCGGTGGGGCGTCGAGCACCGGCTCGGCCAGCTGCGCTCCGTCGCCGGCCGGGTGCGTGGGCGCGAGCCGGTCGGGGACCGGTCGTGAGTGCGACCTCCGGCCCGTCGCGCGGCCCGTCACGGGTCCGGCGGGTGCGGCTGACCCGCCTGGCGGTCGTCGCGCTCCTGCTCCTTCCGATCATCGAGGTCGTCGTCATCGTCGCGGTCGGTCAGGCCATCGGCGGCTGGCCGACCTTCCTGCTGCTCGTCGCGACCTCGTTGCTCGGTGCGTGGCTGATCCGACGCGAGGGCGGCCGAGCCTGGCGCGCCCTCGAGCAGGCCCTGCGCAGCGGTCGGATGCCGGCCCGCGAGATCGCCGACGGCGTCGTCGTGCTCGTCGGCGGCAGCCTGCTCGTCCTGCCGGGCTTCGTCACCGACGTGCTCGCTCTCGTGCTCGTGCTCCCGTTCACCCGGCCCGTCGCGCGCAGCATGCTCGCCGCGGTCATCTCCCGTCGCCTGCTCGCCCAGACCGAGCGCTTCACCGGCCCCACGGTCGCGGGACAGCCCGCCGCGCCCACGTGGGAGCAGGAGCAGACGCCCCACGGCCCGCAGCGCTCGACGACGAGCGACGAGGTCGTCGAGGGCGAGATCATCGACGACGAGGACTGAGCGCGCCTCGGCGGTGCCTGCTCGTCGTGCTCCGCGCTGTCAGGTTCACCTCGAGCCACGGGCGGACGGCATGCACAAGCCTCTGAACGCGAGAAAGCCCGCCTCCACGAACGGGGCGGGCTTCTCGGTGGTGCGTTCTGGCGAGGTCAGGCGGTCTTGCGGCGGCGCGGCTTCTCGCCACGCGACTCACGCAGGAGCGTCAGGCGCTCCTCGAGGAGCTCCTCGAGCTCGGGGATGGAACGACGCTCGAGAAGCATGTCCCAGTGCGTGCGCTGGTGCTTGACCGGCTTGGCCTCCGGCTCGGGACCGCCGCCCTGCAGCTTCGCGTCGAGTCCGCAGCGGCACTCCCACGTGGGAGGCACGTCGGCCTCGATCGAGAAGGGAAGCTCGGTCCGGTGCCCGTCGGCGCAGACGTAGACGGTGAGCTGACGCTCACTCGGTACGACGTTCTCGTCGGACTCCATGCTCCTCGCGCCGAGGTTGGAACCGCGTAGTGCTCGATCGGCCATGTGGACCCCTCCAAGACGTATGCCCGTGTGACACCTCGCTGGTGTCTTACCCTCACAGACGCTTGAACGAGCGAAACGGCCCACTTGTTCCCCGGCGCGCGGCGAAGTGTAGGCGTTTCTCAGATCACGGCGGGAACCGGGTTGCCGGCCTGCTCGATGCCCTCCCGCATCCGCACCCTCGACAGGAGCACGCCACCGATGGCGAAGAAGACGATGAGCGCGATGATCGCCCAGCGGTAGCTGAGGGTGAACTGGTAGACGAGGCCGAAGATGAGCGTCCCGAACCAGCTCGTGCCCCGCTCCATGGCCTGGTAGAGGCTGAAGTACTCCGCCTCTCGGCCGCGGGGGATCAGCTGGCTGTAGAGCGAGCGGGACAGGGCCTGGGTGCCACCGAGCACGAGGCCGATGAGCAGCGCGAGCGCGAGGAAGATGACGAGCGACTTGGAGGGCACGAGGAAGGCGAAGACGACGACGACCGTCCAGAGGCCGATGCCGTAGAGGACCGTGCGCCAGGCCCCCCTCGTGGCGGCCACCCGGCCGGCGAGCCGTGCACCGAAGAACGCGACGAACTGCACGAAGAGGAAGACGCCGAGCACCGTCGTCTCGGAGAAGCCGAGCTCCTTGGACCCGTAGACGCTCGAGCTGCCGATGACCGTCTGGATGCCGTCGTTGAAGAAGAGGTAGGCGACGAGGAACAGCTTGGTCTGCGGGTAGCCGGCCAGGTCGCGGAACGTGCTCCGCAGCTGGGCGATGCTGCCGCCGACGACCCCGGCAGAGCGGTCGACGGGCGTCTCGACCGTGCCCGTCAGGTGGCGCAGGCCGAGGTACGGGATGAGCGTGAAGCCGGCCCACCAGAGACCCGCGGACAGGATGCTGATGCGCGTGCTGAGCGCGCGGTCGAGCCCGAGGTCCTCGTGGAAGAAGTCGAGGGCGAAGTTGAGCGCGAGCAGGATGCCGCCGCCGAGGTAGCCGAACGCCCAGCCCTTCGAGGAGACGCGGTCGCGCTCGTTCTCGTTGGCGATGCGACACAGGATCGAGTCGTAGATGACGAGCGAGGAGCCGAGGCAGATGCCGGCCACGACGACGAGCAGGGCGCCCAGCTGCCAGTTCGTGCCCGCGACGAAGAACATGAGGCTCGCCGCCAGGGCGCCGGCCCACGCGAAGGCGGCGAAGAGCCGGGTCGGTCTCGGGCTGCGGTCGGCGACGGCGCCGATGAAGATGAGCACGATCGCCGACAGGATCGTCGTGAAGGTCACGGTGAAGAACCACAGCGAGCCCGGCGCCACGGGGACGCCGAGCACCGAGAGGTTGGTCGTGCAGTCCTGGCCGTCGGGCAGGCCGGGACAGGCCGCCTGCTCCGCGACGGACGTGAGGTACGGGCTCATGAGCACCGTCGCGGTCGTGGTGACGTAGGCCGAGTTGGCCCAGTCGTACCAGTACCAGGCCCGCTGCTCCCGGGTCTCCGGGCGTGCGGCGTTGACGACGACGTTCGACATGCGAGGACTGTCCCACACGGCCGCGGCGGGGACAGGGGGAGAGGCCGAAACACGCCGCAGCGTCGGGCGCCCGTGGTCAGCGGACGGCATACGACCACTCAGCGGGCGACCGCGGGGGCGTCAGGACTTGGTCACCAGGTGCCAAGTCTTCGCCAGATGCATTGCCCGGCGCGCCCGCGGCTCGACAGGGTTTCGCTCGCCCGACCCCCCCACACCCACAAGGAGATCCATGCGCACGCGCGCCCTGCTCACCCCGCTGGTGCTCGCCGCTGTCACGACGGCCGGCCTCACGATCGCCCCGACGCCCGCGCTGGCCGCCGGCCCCGACATCTCGGTGACGAATACCAAGGCGCACCTCGACCAGCTCCAGTCGATCGCCAACGCCAACGGAGGCAACCGGAGCACCGGCAGGCCCGGCTACAAGGCGTCCGTCGACTGGGTCAAGGCCAAGCTCGACGCGGCCGGCTACACGACGACCGTCCAGAGCTTCAGCACCTCGTCGGGCACGTCCTACAACCTCGTCGCGGACCTCCCGGGCGGCGACCTGTCGTCGGTCGTCATGTTCGGTGCCCACCTCGACTCGGTGTCGGTCGGCCCGGGCATCAACGACAACGGCAGCGGCAGCGCCGGCATCCTCGAGACGGCGCTGGCGTATACCGCGAGCGGCCAGACGCCTCGCAACCACGTGCGCTTCGGCTTCTGGGGCGCCGAGGAGCTCGGCCTGCTCGGCTCGAAGTACTACGTCGGCCAGCTGACGACGGCGCAGCGCACGGCGATCAGGAGCTACCAGAACTTCGACATGATCGCCTCGCCGAACGTCGGCTACTTCGTCTACGACGACAACGCCGTCGGCAACGGCGTCCGCAACGACTTCACGGCGTACTACGACACTCAGGGGATCCCCTGGGAGTACATCGACGTGCAGGGTCGCAGCGACCACGCGGCCTTCCGCTCGAGCGGCATCGCGACCGGTGGCATCTTCAGCGGGGCCGAGTCGATCAAGACCAGCGCCCAGGCGAGCAAGTGGGGCGGCACCGCGGGGCGGGCGTTCGACGCCTGCTACCACCGCTCGTGCGACACGAACACCAACCTCGACCTCGTCGCGCTCGACAAGAACGTCGACACCATCGGCTACATGGTGTGGCGCTACGCCGCCAAGGACTACGGCACGACGACGCCGCCGACCGGGTCGAACCTGCTCGCCAACCCGGGCTTCGAGTCCGGTGCCGTCTCGTGGACGGGGACGAGCGGGCCGATCACGAGCGGGGCGGGCCGGCCGGCGCACTCCGGCACGTGGAAGCTGTGGCTCGGTGGCAACGGCACCATCGCGACCGAGACCGAGCAGCAGACCGTGACGATCCCGTCCGCCGCGACGACGGCCTCGCTGTCCTTCTGGGGCCGCTTCGACACCGCCGAGACGGGGTCGACGGTCTACGACACATTGAAGGTCCAGGTGGTGGCCTCGGGCGTCACGACGACGCTGGCGACGTACAGCAACGTCGGCGCCGACGCGACGTGGACGCAGCGCACCTTCGACCTCACGGCCTACCGCGGCAAGAGCGTCACGGTGAAGTTCCTCGCGACCGAGGACTCGTCGGCGCAGACGTCGTTCGTCATCGACGACACGGCCCTGAGCACCACCTGAGCACCACCTGAGCACCACCTGAGCACCACCTGGGCACCACCTCACCGACGCCGGGCACGGCGCTCCTCCGCCTCCCCTGCTCAGTCGCCGGCGGGGGAGGGGAGGGGTCGCTCCCGGACGTCGGGCGTCGTCGTCAGCAGCTCCCACGCCAGACCGTGGGCGAGCACGACGAGGCAGACGACGGCGAGGGCGGGCGCCTGCAGGCCGCTCAGCCCGACGGCACCGGCCAGCTCGGGCGCGACACCGAGCACCACGATGACGCCGTAGAGCACGGCGACGAGCCAGCGATGGTGCCGGAACGGACCGCGGACGCCGGGGCCGCTGTCGGCGCGGATGAGGCGCAGCGTCGACCACGCTCCGAGGAGGGCGACGAGGCCGAAGGTCGATCGCCAGAGCCACGGCTGGGTGGGCGCGACCTGGGCGAAGAGGCCCATGACGCCGGGAAGCAGGAAGGTGAGGTAGACGCCACCCACGAGCCGACGGGTCTCGTCGCCCGCCAGCAGCTCACGGCGGCGGTCCACGGCGGACCACCAGAGCCCGACGAGCGTGAAGCAGGTGGCCGACACGACGGCATAGAACGTGGAGAGGTCCATGCGCCTTCCTTTCCCCCTCGGAATCGTCCCACCGCCGATGGGTGTCGACCCCCTCGTTTAGCCCTAAAGTATCGGGATGGGCAGTGCACCGGGGGACCAGGTCGGGCGGATCATCGAGGCGTGGCGTCGGGAGAGGCCCGACGTGGACGTGTCGTCGATCGGCATCATCACGCCGGTCGTGCGGCTCGCCGCGCTCGTCACGGACCACCGCGCCCACGTGCTGGCCGGCCACGGCCTCGAGCAGAGCCACCTCGACGTCCTCGCGGCCTTGAGGCGCAGCGGCGCGCCCTTCCGGCTCACGGCCGGCGAGCTGTCCCGGCGCTGCCGCGTCACGGCCGGGGCCACGACCCAGCGGGTCCAGGCCATGGAGGCGCTCGGCTTCGTCGAGCGCGTCCGTGAGGAGCCGGACCGGCGCACCGTGCACGTCCAGCTCACCCCGGAGGGTCTGGCTCGGCTCGACGGGATCTTCGCGGACGTCATTGCCGGCGACGAGTCGCTCCTGTCCGGGCTGGAGCCGAGGCAGCGGGCCGCCCTGGAGGAGCTGCTGCGTGCGTGGCTCGACGCGCTGGAGCCCGGCCCCGGCCACGGTGCAGCCGACGTCACGAAGGTGTGAGGACGACGAGCTGCTGCGTCGCGCGCGTCATGGCGACGTAGCGGTCGACCGCGCCCTCGATGCCGTCACCGAGGGCCTCCGGGTCGACGAGCACGACGAGGTCGAACTCGAGGCCCTTCGAGAGCACCGGCGTGAGCGACCGGACGCGGCTCGTCTCCTCGACGGTGGGGTCGCCGATGACGCAGGCCGTCCCGTCGGGGTGCGCGTCGAGCCACGTCCCGAGGACCGATGCGAGGTCTGCCGTCGAGCCGTGCTGCACGGCCACGCCGCTCTCACGGATCGAGGTGGGCACGTTGGCATCCGGCAGCACGGCACGGATGACGGGTTCGGCCTCGAGCATGACCTCCTCGGGCGTGCGGTAGTTGATGCTGAGCGAGGAGACCGTGACGCGGTCGAGGCCGACGCGGTCGAGGCGCTCCTGCCACGTGTCCGTGAAGCCGTGCCGCGCCTGGGCTCGGTCGCCGACGATGGTGAGGCTCCGCGACGGACACCGGTTGAGGAGCATCCGCCACTCGGCGTCGGTCAGCTCCTGCGCCTCGTCCACGACCACGTGGGCGAACGGGCCGGCGAGCAGGTCAGGATCGACGCCGGGCCCGGCCGCGTCGTCGTCGAGGGCGCTCCGGAGGTCCTCACCCCGCAGCATCGACATGACGTGCATGTCGGAGTCGTCCGAGGCGATGAGGTGCTCGACGACGGCCGCCCGTTCCACCCGCTCCGCGGCGAGGGCGGCGTCGCGCTGCCGCCGCCGCCGCGCGACCTCCGGGTCGCCCAGGCGCATCCGGGCCGCGTCGAGCAGGGGGAGGTCCGACACCGTCCACGCGTTCGGCTCGGCCCGCTGGAGTCGCCGCACCTGCTCGACGGTCAGCGCCGGGGCGCACCGACGCAGGTACGCGGGGACGCTCCACAGGTCGCCGACGAGGTCCTCGGCGTCGAGGAGCGGCCACGTCCGGTCGAAGGCGGTGCGCAGCTCACGGTTCTGCTCGAGCGAACGCCGCACCATGGCCGGGGTGGCCTCGGCCTCCACGTCCGCGCCGTCGTCGTCGATCCGCCCCTCGAGGTCGTGTCGCTCGACGAGGATCGTGAGGAGCGCCTCCCACACGTCGTCGCGGGCCTCGTTGTGCGGGGTGCCCAGGCCGGCGGTGCAGGCCTCGGCCCAGTCCGCGGGGGAGAGCCACACGTCCGCCCATGGCGTCACGACCTCCATCCCGCTCGTCGGTGGCTCCTCGTAGAGCGCCACCGCCGGCTCGATGGCCCTGACGAGGTCCATGGACGCCTTGAGCCGGGCCACCTCCGGGTCGGTGTCCGGTGCCGCCGTGGCGCCTTCGGCGACGAGGTCTCGGAGCGTGCACGTCTGCACACCTTCCTCGCCGAGGCTGGGCAGGACGTCCGAGACGTAGGCGAGGTAGGGCTCGTGCGGGCCGACGAAGAGCACCCCGCCCCGTCGGTGGCCGAGGCGCGGGTCGGAGTAGAGCAGGTATGCCGTCCGGTGCAGTGCGACGACCGTCTTGCCCGTGCCGGGCCCTCCGTCGACGACGAGCGCGCCCCGGGACCCGGCGCGGATGATGGCGTCCTGGTCGGCCTGGATGGTGCTCAGGACGTCACGCATCCGCGGCGAGCGGCTCGCACCCAGCGAGGCGATGAAGGCGGACTCGTCGTCGAGCGCCACGCGTCCGTCGAGCCCGTCGGTCGAGAAGACCTCGTCCCAGTAGTCCGTGACCCGTCCGCGCGTCCAGCGGTAGCGTCGGCGGCTCGCGAGGCCCATGGGGTTGCCGTGGGTGGCGCCGAAGAAGGGCTCGGCCGCGGGGGAGCGCCAGTCGAGGAGCAGACGGTGCCCGTCGCTGTCGGTCAGGCCGAGCCTGCCGATGTAGACAGGGTGAGAACCGTTCTCAGAGATGATGTGGCCGAGGCACAGGTCGATCCCGTAGCGGCGCAGCGCCCGTAGGCGGGCCGACAGGCGGTGGACCTCCTGGTCGCGGTCGAGGGCGGCCTGGCCGGTGCGTGCCGGCGCCCGCCGGACGGCGTCGAGGCGCTCGGACAGCTCGGCGACCGTCGCGTCGAGCGTCTCGGCGATGGCGGCGAAGTGGGCGTCGTCGTGGGCGATGAGGGCCGGGTCGGCCTTGGGCGCCAGGTGGTCGCGAAGGTCGAAGGCGCTGGTCGTCAGCGGGTTCACGCAGGGGCTCCGTCCCGAGGTTTCTGGTGTCGGCCAGTGATTCTCGGTGACGACCGGGGTCTTGCCGCAAGACCCCGGGTGCGCTATACGTTGGGAGTGGAAGGAAGCGCTCGGCGCCTCTTTCCTTTTTTCGGGCCCGACGGACGGGTCGTCCGCTCTCGTCGCTTCCCCCATAACGCCGATAATCGACATTATGTCACTTTGACTGAGTGGGGCCCTCCCCGAAGCGGCGCGCTACCCGTGGTCCTGGACGAAGGCTCGGCGCCGTAGCCTTGCCCCCTGATGCAGTGCGACTACTTCGACGCCGGACGCTGCCGCTCGTGCGCCCTCATGGGTGTGCCGTATGCCGTCCAGCTCGCCGACAAGGACGAGCGCTGTCGACGCACGCTGGCCGGCGCGGCCCCGAGCGTCTCCTGGCTCGAGCCCTTCCCCAGTGCCGAGTCGGCCTTCCGCAACAAGGCCAAGCTCGTCGTCGGCGGCGTCACCGGCGCGGTGACCGTCGGCATCCTCGACGCCGACGCCAACGGCGTCGACCTGCGCGGCTGTGGACTCTACGAGCAGCCGCTGCAGCACCTCATCCCTCGTCTCGCGGCGGTCGTCGACGAGATCGGTCTGGAGCCCTACGACGTCACCGCCCGTCGAGGCGAGCTGAAGCACCTCATCCTCACCCTCTCCCCCACCGGCGAGGTCATGCTCCGGATCGTCCTGCGGTCGCGCCGCCACCAGGCCCTGCTGGAGTCGCGTCTGACGGCGCTGCAGGCACGGCTGCCGGAGGTGTCCGTCGTCACCGTGAACCTCCAGCCCGAGCACAAGGCCGTCCTCGAAGGCGACACCGAGCTCGTCCTGACCGAGCACGACGACCTCGCCATGCCCGTCGGCGGCGTCACCCTCCACCTGCGCCCCAACAGCTTCTTCCAGACCAACACCACCGTCGCCGCCGGCCTCTACCGCCAGGCGCAGGCCTGGACGCGCACCGTCGGCCCGGCCGCGGTGCTCGACCTCTACTGCGGCGTCGGCGGGTTCGCGCTGCACAGTGCGCAGGCAGGCGCTCCCCACGTCGTCGGCGTGGAGGTCTCGCCCGAGGCGGTGCGCAGTGCCGAGACCAGCGCGGCCCGGCTGCGCGAGGACCATCCCGACCTCGGCAGCGTCGAGTTCCGTGCCGGCGACGCCACGGACGTCGACGCGCTCGACCGGGAGCTGCTGGGGACCGGACGGTCGATGGTCGTCGTCAACCCGCCCCGTCGCGGGATCGGCCCGGACCTCGCTGGGTGGCTCGAGGGCTCCGGCGCCTCGCACGTGACGTACTCGAGCTGCAACGTCGACAGCCTCGCTCGGGACCTCGCCCTGCTGCCCTCGTACACGGCCCGCGAGGCCCGGCTCTTCGACATGTTCCCGCAGACGTCACACCATGAGGTCATCGTCCTGCTTGAGCGCGAATCCCATTCTCGACCAAGCGATTTCACCACGGCGGCCGCGCGCTCATGACGAGTCCCCCAGCGACACCCTGGACGGCACCGGACGTCGTGCGCCCGGGCGGTTCACTCGTGGCGCCCGAGGCGACGATGCTGCCCGAGATGCTCGCCTGGCACCGCTCGACGCTGCTGTCCACGTGCTCCGGACTGACGGGCGAGCAGCTGGCCGAGCGGTCCGTCGCCCCCTCGGGCCTCAGCCTGCTCGGCCTCCTGCGCCACCTGCGCAAGGTCGAGCGGATCTGGCTGCGCCAGCGGGTGGCCGGCGAGGACGTCGAGCCGCTGCACGGCTTCGGCAGTGGCCGGGATCTCGACTTCGACGA
This sequence comes from Terrabacter sp. LjRoot27, assembly GCF_964254175.1. Classification (NCBI taxonomy): domain Bacteria; kingdom Bacillati; phylum Actinomycetota; class Actinomycetes; order Micrococcales; family Intrasporangiaceae; genus Terrabacter; species Terrabacter sp. LjRoot27. Next base: position 2,344,837 of record NZ_CAXUSS020000001.1, on the reverse strand, counting down.
CCTCGACCCCACCACGGCCCAGGCCGACTACGAGGCACTGCTCGACGAGTGGATGCTGGCCGACCGGGCCGTCGCAGGGCGCGGCCTCGACGACGTCGTCGAGGCCGGCGGCGACCCCTTCTCGCTGCGTTTCGTCTACCTCCACCTCATCGGTGAGTACGCCCGGCACAACGGCCACGCCGACCTCGTGCGCGAGCGCGTCGACGGTGCCACCGGTGCCTGAGCCGACGCGACCGTCACCGGACCCCGTCCGGCTCGCGCGGATCCGGCGACGCTTCGCCGAGTTCGCCGAGGAGTATGCCGCCCTCCCGCTCTACTCGACCATCTGCAGACACGTGTCCCAAGACGACGAGACCGCCTCCCTCCTGCTCGCGGCCAGACCGGGACAGGCCCGACCCGTGCTCTGGCTCGCAGCCCTGCACCACCTGGTCCTGTGCAACCCGGATGTTCCTGCGGCACAGTGGTTCCCGAGCGTCACCGGGGCAGCCTCAGCACCGCTCGGCGACCCGTGGCCAGACGTCCGCGGCACCGTTCGCGCGCACGTCGACGAGCTGACCCGGCTCATCGGGACACACGGCACCCAGACCAACGAGGTCAACCGCGCCGTCTACGTCGCGGTGGGTCTGGCCGCGGCCACGGCCGACTGTGGCGACGTGCCTCTCGCACTGGTCGAGCTCGGCGCGAGTGCCGGCCTGCTTCTCGGCGTCGACCGCTACGCCGTCGAGCTGTCCTCCCCCGACGGGACCGTGCTCCTCGGCGACGAGGCTTCACCGGTCCGGTGTGCCGGTGAGGACCGTTCCGGTGTGGGGGCCGTGATCACAGCCGCCGGTGCCACCGCCCCGACCGTGCGCGGCCGCGTGGGGCTGGACCTCCATCCCGTCGACCTCGCCTCGGCCGACGAGGTGCGCTGGCTCGAGGCGTGCCTCTGGCCGGAGGTGGCCGGCCGCATCGACCGCTTCCGCACGGCTCGTGACCTGCTCCGGGACGATCCCCCGACGGTGCTCCGTGGGGACATGGTCGACGGACTCACCGAGGCCGTGCGGCTCGCCCTCTCCGAGGCCGGTGGCGATGCCCACGCCGTGGTCCTGAGCTCGTGGGCGATGACCTACCTCGCCCCACCGCGCCGGACCGACCTCGCGGCGGCCCTCGAGGAGCTGGCCCGGGACGTCCCCTACCTGTCCTGGCTCACCGCCGAGCCGCCGGGATGCGTGCCGGGTCTCGAGGGGTCCACCGTCGCCATCGAGGGGAACACCGTGCTCGGCCTGCATCGGTGGCGCCACGGACGCGCTCTCCCTTCCGCCCTCCTCGGCAACTGCCATCCGCATGGCGCCTGGATCGACGCCACACTCCCGGCACCCCCTGCCTGACGCCCACCCGGGGCCGCTCCCCGGTGCCCGCGGATGTTCCGCAGGACACACATTCCCGCATCTGGCTACGACGGGCCGTTTGTCGGCCTAACCTCTGCGCAGAGGACGTTGCCGGGGAGGGCAATTCCCTTGGTGCATAAGCAAATACGCTGATGCACGGCATTTCGCCCATACCGGGCACGGGGAGGGACTGGCCACCATGAGACTTCGACGACGCAGCGTTCTCGCAGCCCTTGCGACACTCACACTTCTCGTGCCGGGCACGGCCGCCGTCGCGCAGGCCTCGGGGCCGGTGACAACCGTCTCGAGCCTGGCGGCCGAGGCGCCGGTGCCTCCGACGACCCTGCCTCTCGTGTCGGTGGCGCTGACCGACCCCGACCCGACGAAGAACACGCTCGACTACCTCCACGCCTCCAAGGACAACTCCGTCAAGGCCACGGTCAACCTCGTCGACGGTTCCAACGCTGCCAACGACATCGTCGACGCCAGCGCCACCATCAAGGGTCGGGGCAACCACACGTGGACCCTCGACAAGCGGCCCTACCAGATCAAGTTCACGACCGCCGTCGGCCCGCTCGGGATGCAGACGAGCCGGACGTGGGTCCTTCTCGCGAACCACCAGGACCCCTCGCTGCTGCGCAACAAGATCTCCTACGACCTCGCGAACGCCTTCGGGCTGCAGTACTCACCGGAGTCGCGGTTCGTCGACCTCACGATCAACGGCGAGTACCTCGGCAACTACCTGCTCGTCGAGAAGACGGAGGTCGGCACCAACCGGATCGAGCTCACCGACGACCACGGCGTGCTCCTCGAGCTCGACTACGTCCACGGGACCGAGGAGCCGCACTACTTCCTCACCGACCGGACCACGACGCTCTTCGTGCTCAAGGACGCCACCCTCGGCGTCGACGACGTGCTCGACCCCACGGTCGCCATCGCCTACGAGGAGATCAAGGCCGACGTCAACGCGCTCGAGACGCAGCTCTACGCCCCGAGTCCCGACTGGCAGAAGATCAGCTCGCTCATCGACGTCGACTCGTTCGTCAAGTACTACTTCATCCACGAGCTGACCGAGAACTACGACTTCGACCGGTCGAGCGTCTACTTCTACAAGGACGGCCCGAACGACAAGCTCCACGCCGGTCCGGTGTGGGACATGGACGTCGCGATGGGCAACTTCTCGGCCCGCGAGTGGGGCGGCGACCCGACGGCAGAGTACGTGAAGTCCACGACGTACCTCAGGGCCAAGCGCCACAACTGGTTCGAGACGCTCATGCGCAACAAGCAGTTCGTCGCCCTGACGAACCAGATGTACGCCTCGACCTTCGCGAGCCGCATCGACACGACGCTGGCGCAGATCGACACGCTCAAGACCCAGATCGACGCGTCGGCCCGCCTCAACTTCCAGCGCTGGGACGGCAACCTCGGCTACTCGGCGACCACGTTCGACAAGGGCGTCACGTCGTTCAAGAACTGGATCTCGGCCCGCGCCGCCTACCTCCGCCTCGCGTACGGCTCGACCATGCCGACGCTGACCTTCCCGGCCTACCTCGCCGGCACGGGCTGGCAGCCGGCGGTCTCCTCCGGCATGATCGCCGGCACCACCGGCGAGCTGCGTCGCCTCGAGGCCCTGCGGTTCGCGGTGTCCAACACCGCCTTCACCGGCGGGGTCCAGGGCAACGGCCACGTGCAGAACGTCGGCTGGACGGGCTGGGGCTCCCCGGGTGCCCTCGTCGGCACGACCGGGCGCTCGCTGAGGCTCGAGGCCGTCCAGCTGCGCCTGACCGACCAGCTGGCGACGCGCTACGACCTCTCCTACCGCGTCCACGTCCAGAACGTCGGCTGGATGGGGTGGGTCAAGAACGGCGCCACGGCCGGCACGACGGGTCGAGCGCTGCGCATCGAGGCGATCCAGGTGCGCCTGCTGGCCAAGGCGCCGTCGACGTCGTATGCAGCGCACGTGCAGAACATCGGGTGGATGGCCACGGTGTCCGACGGTGCGGTGAGCGGCACGACGGGTCGCGCGCTGCGCCTCGAGGCGCTGCGGATGTCGACGGCTCGGTTGCCCTTCGCGGGTCACGTCGAGTACCGCGCGAACGTCCAGGGCCTCGGCTGGATGAGCTGGACGACGCCGCCCACGATGATCGGCACGGTCGGCCAGGCACGACGCCTGGAGGCGCTGCAGATCCGGCTGACGGGTGAGCTGGCACAGCACTACTCCGTCCGCTACTCCGCTCACGTCCAGGACGTCGGGTGGCAGCCGTGGGTCACGGACGGGGCCACCGCCGGCACGGTGAACCAGGCCAAGCGCGTCGAGGCGGTCAAGATCCTGCTCGTCCCGAAGGCCTTCTGAGCCCGGTGGGTCCCGACGTCGACGTGGTCGACGCCGGGGCCCACTGCATGCCGATTGCATAATGTCGATTATGGGCGAATCATATTGGGCTGCAAGGAAATTCGTCACCGCATGCGACGGCCCAGACCTGCCGCGTACGCGTCCAGCGCCCGGAGCACCGTGGGGGCGCGGTAGACGCGGTTGCGCCGGTGCCCGGTCGACTCCACGAGGATGCCGTCGTCGACGAGTCGCTGCAGGGCCGCCTGCGCCGTCGGGGGCGAGACCTCGAGCTCGCGCGCGACGACTCGTGCCGTGACGACGGGCTGACGCAGCAGGAGGTCGAGCATCGACCACGCCGTGGATCCCGCTCGTGCCGTGAGCTTCGCGGCCCAGTCCGCGCGCACCTGTCGAAGGGTCCCGACGAGCCGCTCGCCGATGTGGGTGCCGTTGCGCGCGGCTTCGGCCACGCATCGCAGGATGGGCTCCACGTCTCCCCTGCGGTAGGCCGTGAGCGCGTCGAAGTAGTCGTCGCGGATGGCGAGCAGGCCGGCCGAGATCGGGACGGTGACCCGCCGGATCGCCCCCGTGTGGAGCAGGACCGAGTGGAGCAGCGCCCGACCGGTGCGGCCGTTGCCGTCGGTGAAGGGGTGGATGGTCTCGAACTGCGCGTGCGCCAGCGCCGCGTGCGCCAGCGGGGGCAGGTCGTCGCGGTCCATGAAGGCGACGAGGTCGGCCATCAGCGCCGGCACGTCGGTCGCCCCGGGCGGCACGTAGTGCGCCTCCCCCGGGTGCAGGGCCGATCCACCGACCCACACCTGCTGCTCGCGCCAGCGACCTCCCGGGTGCAGCGACTGCTGCGCCATGAGGGCCCGGTGCATCGCGAGGACGGCGTCCTCGTCGAGGCGCCCGGCGAGGTCGAGCGCGGCCTGCATGGTGCGGACGTTGCCGAGGATGACGGCGGCGTTGGCCCGGTTGCCCTCGCCGATCTCGGCCTCGGCCAGGGCCCGTGCGGACGAGGTGAGGTTCTCGATCTGCGAGCTCGCGGCGCTCTCGGACCGGAGCAGCACCGAGGCGAACGGCGCGATCTCCCCCGCTCCCCCGGCGTCGAAGGTGGCGAGCAGCCGGGTGGCCTCGTCGAGGTCCGCGGCGAGGTCGCCCGGCAGCACGAGCTCGGCCTCCGCGATCGTGGGCACGACCGCGGCCTCGAACGTGGCCGGCGTCGACCGGAGGGCACGTCGGGACAGGTCGAGCAGGCCCTCGACGGGCTGCCAGGCCATCGTCGTCGAGCCGAGTGCGGGCCACGTCGTTGCCATGTCGGTGACACCTCCTTGGTTAAGGTTATCGCACAACCTTTATCAAGGAGGCTCCGTGCTTAGGCGTGCGCGACGTCCACCGGGGCCTCGACGACCCACCACGCGGCATACGGGCTCAACGACGCCAGCCCGTCCGCCCCACCGAAGACGGGGTATCCCCCGAGCGCGTCGTAGGGATGCGCGATGCCGACGTCGGCGAAGTGGCGGACCTCGACCCGCTGCCACGACGAGGTGACGTTGTAGACGCAGACCATCGAGCCGCTCGGGTGCGTGCGGACGACGGCCAGCACACCGTCGTCGGTCTCGAGGAGCACCCTCGTCTGCGCCGACGCATGGAGCTGCGGCAGGTCTGCGCGCACGCCGGCGAGGTGACGCAGTCCCTGGAAGACCTTCCCGGACACGGTGTCGAGGTCACCCCGCTCCGCAGCGACGGCCCAGTCGAGCCGCTCGCGGTGCGCCCACCTGTTGTCGTCCTCGTGGCCGGGCTCGCTCGCCCAGTCCGGGTCGTTGGGCATCCCCAGCTCGTCGCCGCTCCACACGACGGGAATGCCACCCCAGCCGGCGACCACGGCGTGGGCGAGGAAGAGCCGGGCCAGTCCCTGACCGACCCCGTCGGCGTCACCGCGGGCCTCCGCGTCGGCGAGGCCCGTCAGTGATGCGGCCGTGCCGCTGATGCGTTTGTCGCCGGTCGCCGGGTTGTGCTGGAAGACGAGACCGTGGGCCCACGACCCGGGGTGGTCTCCGGAGTACCAGTTCGACAGGAAGCGCCGGTGGGCGTAGCCGTCGAGGCCGGCGGAGGCCGCGTCCCCGTCGTCGATGGCCCACCCGATGTCGTCGTGGCACCGGACGTAGCAGATCCACGTGCCGCTCGGCGGGGTCGCCGGGAGCGCCGAGAGGGCCTGCTTGGCGAGCCCCGTGCTGCCCGTGGCGAGCATGGACCACACCTGCACCATGAGGCTGTTGTGGTACGCGAGGTCGCTGACCCGGCCGGCGTGCTCGCCCTGCCCGAGGTACAGCACGAGGTCCCGCGGACCGACGATCGCCTCGGCCTTGAAGGCGAGCGCCGGGCACGCGATGCGCGCCACGGTGCGCAGTGCCTGGGTCACCGCGTGGACCTCCGGCTGGTTCTGGCAGCTCGTGCCGAGCCGCTTCCACGTGAACGCGATCGCGTCGAGCCGGAGCACCTCGACACCGAGGTTGGCGAGGTACAGGACGATGTCGGCGTACTCGACGAGGACGTCGGGGTTGGCCCAGTTGACGTCCCACTGCCACTCGTTGAAGGTCGTCCACGCCCAGCCGCGCAGCTCGTCGTCCCACGTGAAGTTGCCCGGTGCGAAGTCCGGGAAGACCTCGGGCAGGGTGCGTTCGTAGGCGTCCGGCATGACCCGGTCGGGGTAGACGTGGAAGTAGTCGCGGTAGCGCGACTCCCCCGCCCGGGCGCGACGGGCCCAGTCGTGCTCGCGCGCGACGTGGTTGAGCACGAGGTCGAGCACGAGCGAGATGCCCTGCCCCCGAAGGTCGCTCGCGAGCCGGCGCAGGTCCTCCACGTCGCCGAGGTCGGGCCGGACGGTGCGGTAGTCCTGCACGGCGTAGCCGCCGTCGTTGTCCCCGTCACGGGGCTGGAGCAGCGGCATGAGGTGCAGGTAGCTGACGCCGAGGTCACGCAGGTAGCCCACCCGCCCCCGCAGTCCGTCGAGGTCGCCGGCGAACCGGTCGGTGTAGCAGGCGTAGCCGAACATGCCGGGCTGCTGGAGCCAGTCGGGGCGCAGCAGCCGGCGCTGGTCGAGGCGGCGCAGCTCGGGCGAGCGCTGACGGTAGCCGGCCACCGCGCTCTCGACGAGACGCAGGGCGAGCGCTGACACGTCGTGCTCCGGATAGAGGACCATGAGCGCCGCGACGAGGTCGTCGGACCATCGCTCGAGCCTCAGCTCGAGCGTCTCGCGGTCGTGGTCGTCGAGCCCCGCGAGCAGCGAGGTCACCGACTCCGCCGTCGGCCGGACGTCGTGCGCAGCGTCGCTCATGGCCCGATTGAACAGCACCGGGCGGCTGCGCGACAGGGGCACGCGGCCCTCACCGGCGGCAGGTCACTCGAAGGGACTGGGGTCCCCCGCACCGACACGGGTCACGACGGGGTAGCCGTCGGAGTAGTCGACGACGGTCGTCGGCTCGAGGCCGCACTCCCCCGAGTCGATGACGGCGTCGATGACGTGGTCGAGGCGGTCCTTGATCTCCCAGCCCTCGGTCATCGGCTCGTCGTCGTCGGGCATGAGCAGCGTGCTCGAGAGGATCGGCTCACCCATCTCCCGCAGCAGCTCACGGACGACGGGGTGCTCCGGGATGCGCACCCCCACGGTCTTCTTCTTCGCGTGCAGCAGGCGTCGCGGCACCTCCTTCGTCGCGGGCAGGATGAAGGTGTAGGGCCCGGGCGTCGCGGCCTTGATGGCCCGGAAGACCGAGTTGTCGAGGTGCACGAACTGGCCCAGCTGGGCGAAGTCCGAGCAGACGAGCGTGAAGTGGTGCTTGTCGTCGAGGCGTCGGATCCGCAGGATGCGCTCCTTGCCCTCCGGGTTGTCGAGGGAGCAGCCGAGCGCGAAGCACGAGTCGGTGGGGTAGGCGATGAGCCCGCCGGACCGCAGGATCTCGACCGCCTGCGCGATCGCCCGCGGCTGAGGATCCACGGGGTGCACGTCGAAGTACTTCGCCATGGCACCACCCTGCCATGCTGGTGCCATGACCGAGCAGACGGGTGAGGGCCGGATCGTCGCTGACGGCGAGCACGACGGCATCGAGGTGCTCGACAACCCCGAGCGTGGGCGTTTCGAGCTGCGCGACGGGGACCACGTCATCGGGGTCGCCAGCTATGCCGTCGTCCCGGGCGCCACGCCCGGGACGCCCGCCCGTGTCGTCTTCTTCCACACCGAGGTGAGTCCGGCCTACGAGGGTCGGGGCCTCGCCGGGCGCCTCGCCGCGTACGCGCTCGATGCCACTGTCGCGGCGGGCCGTTCGATCGTCGCGCTGTGCCCGTACATCAAGGTGTACCTCCGCCGTCACCCGGAGCCGTATGCCGCCCGCGTCCTCGCGCCGACCCGGGACGACGTCGACGCGGCGGAGCGCGCGGCGGCCGCGAGGTGAGGGCCGGGTGACCCGCCCGCACGTCGTCGTCGTGGGCGGTGGCATCGTGGGGTCGGCCGTGGCCCGCAGGCTCACCCTGTCGGACCCGCGCCCCGAGGTGACCGTCGTCGAGAAGGAGACGGCGCCGGGTCGGCACCAGACATCGCGCAACAGCGGTGTCGTCCATGCGGGGCTCTACTACGCCCCCGGCTCGGCCAAGGCCACGCTCTCGCGCGAGGGAGTCCGGCGTCTGCGCCGCTACTGCGACGAGCGGGCGCTGCCCTACGAGGAGGTGGGCAAGCTCGTCATCGCGCTCGACGAGGTGCAGGAGGCACGGCTGCGCGACATCGAGGCCCGCGCCCGGGCCAACCGCGTACCGGGCCTGCGGTGGCTCGGGCCCGACGCACTGCGCGAGGTCGAGCCGCATGCCGTCGGGCGCGCGGCGCTGCACTCGCCCACGACGGCCATCACCGACTTCGCCCGCGTGGCGGCGGCGATGCTCGAGGACGCGGCGTCCCTCGGCGCCGCGGTCGTCACGGGCTTCGAGGTGACGGGGTTCGACCGCCGTGGTGATCGCGTCGAGGTCCGGGGTGCCGACGGCCGGCGCTTCGTCGCCGACCGCGTCGTCATCGCCGGCGGGTTGCAGGCCGACCGGCTCGCACGGCTGGCCGGTGACGGTCCCGACCCGGAGATCGTGCCGTTCCGCGGCGAGTACCACCGCCTCGTGCCGTCCGCCGAGCACCTGGTGCACGGACTCGTCTACCCCGTGCCCGACCCGCGCTACCCCTTCCTCGGGGTCCACCTGACGAGGCGCGTCGACGGGCGGGTCCTCCTCGGGCCGAACGCCGTCCTCGCCACCGCTCGCGAGGGCTATCGGCGTCGGGACGTCGACCTCGGGGTCGTGCGTGGGCTCGTCTCGTCCCGCGGGTTCCTGCGGTTCGCCCGAGCCAACCTGCGCACGGGAGCGCACGAGGTCGTGGGGTCGCTGAGCCGGCACGCGTTCGTCGAGCGGGTCCGCCGCTACGTCCCGGAGATCGGCCTGTCGGACGTCGTGCCGGCGCCCCCGGGGGTCCGCGCCCAGGCGATGGACCCGGACGGTGAGCTCGTCGAGGACTTCCGCTTCAGCCGCGTCGGGTCGGTCCTGTGCATCCGCAACGCGCCCTCTCCGGCGGCCACGGCATCCCTCGCGATCGCCGAGCGGGTCGTCACGCTCCTCGACCTGGGCTGATCCCCCGTCAGGCGCCTCACCTGAGCCGCCACGGCCAGGACGACGAGGTCCCGACACCGTGCCGGCGGCGTCACTGCGGACGGCGGGTGTCAGTGCTTGCCGAAGTAGTCGCTCGCCTCCATGGCATCGATGACGGAGGGCGCGCCGTGCTGGCCGATCGCGTAGCCGCCGAGGTCGACGGCGGTGTCGGCGATGAGGCTGACGGGACTCAGCAGCTCCCACGGCGAGACGTCGAGGTCGGGACCCTCGGCGGGGTCGAGGGCGATCTGCGTACCGAGGGCGTTGGGCAGTGGGTTGTCGCCGATGAAGGGGACGTGGTCGGTGAAGGAGCCGAGGGGGTTCTGCACGGTCGTGAGGACCTCGCCGCGCACGTGGTAGTTGCGGATCTGGCCCGAGGTGAGCGAGGCGTCGTCGTGGCCGAGCGCCGCGGCGGCCAGGACGGTGTTGGGGTGCACGCCGGCTGCGTTGAAGGTCACGGCCGGCACGTCGGTGGCCACCGAGGCGGTGCTCGCGAGCCCGCCGCCCAGGGAGTGACCGGTGAGGACCATGTTCTCGCTGCCCACGGCCCCGGCGAGGTGCTGGGCGAGGGCGACGGCCTGGAGGTGCTGCGCGCTCAGCCCGCCGGCGCCCTGCTGCAGGTTGGTGCCCCAGTCACGCACGCTGGACGGGTCGGTCCCGGCGAAGGCCAGGACGTAGCGTCCCTCGTCGTCGCGGTAGATGTTGGCCTGGAACCCGCCCGATCCCTCGAGGCTGTCGGGGTCGATGCCGAGCGACTCGAGCTCGGAGTCGCTGAGCGGGTCGAAGCTCTCGGTGCCCTCGCCGTCGTAGACGCCACGGGCGAGCTCGGCCAGCTCGAGGTCGATGTCGTGCGGACGGTCCCCACGCACGTCGTCGGCGAAGGGCGGCGGCTCGGCGACGGCATCCGGGCCGGTGGATGACCCGGCGACACCGGGGAACGGGAACGGGCCGGGGAGGCCGCCGCCGCCCGGACCCGCACCGTCGCCGCTCGTGCCGCGCTGGGCCCGCGCGTTGTCGGTCAGTCGACGGGACATCGTCTCCAGGGTCGATCCGAGGGCCACGAGCACGGCGGACGTGGAGCGCCAGCTCTCCTGGGCCGACTGCGCGTCGTCGCCACCCCACGAGCGGCCGATGACCGCGAGCGCCCGGGTCCCGGTCGCACGGATGCCGTCCACCTCGCCGGCGCACGCGGTCAGCTCGCGCGCGGCACGCTCGAGCGCTTCGGGGTCTGCACCCTTGCGGTAGAGCACGTGGGCCTCCTGTCGACGGTGGGCCCCACGGTAGGTGGGGTGCCGCCGACGGTCCATGGGGAGCACTCCCCGCGTGTCGTGCCCAGCGAGCCGGTCTCAGCCCCGACGACGGAGGACGACGAGCCGGCCGACGAGCCCGACGACGAGCACCACGATCCCGGCCACGAGCGACCCCGACGGCACGGCCAGCGCGAGGGTCACGCACCCGACGAGGCCCGTCAGCGCGAGCACCCGAGGGTAGCGGCGCTGGGCCGGCGCCTGGGTCAGCGCCGCGGCGTTCGCGACGGCGTAGTAGGTGAGGACTCCGAACGACGAGAAGCCGATGACGCCGCGCAGGTCGACGAGCACGACGAGCAGGCAGACGACGGCGGCCACGGCGACCTCGGCGACGTGCGGCACCGAGTAGCGCGGGTGGACGGCGGCGAGCGGGCGCGGCAGGTCCCCCTCGCGGGCCATCGCGAGCGCCGTCCGCCCGACCCCGGCGACGAGCGCCAGCAGGGCGCCCAGGGTCGCAGCGGCCGCCGCGGCGGCGACCAGGGGCGGCAGCCAACCCGCGCCGGCGACGGTGTCGGCCGCGTCGCGCAGCGGGGCGTCGCTCGCTGCCAGGCCGGACGTGCCGAGGGAACGGACGAGCACGACGGCCGTGACGGCATACAACGGCACGACGACGGCGAAGGCCGCGACGATCGCGCGCGGGATCGTGCGCGTGGGGTCGACGACCTCCTCCCCCAGGGTGGCGATGCGGGCGTAGCCCGCGAAGGCGAAGAAGAGGATCGCGGCCCCCTGCAGCACGCCCCCGAACCCGGGTGCTCCACCGGTGTCCGTCAGCGGGCCGGGAGGCGCAGCGCCCCATACGGAGACCACGACGAGCACGACGGCGAGGGCAGCGAGCACGCCCGCGACGATGAGACGGGTGAGGCGCGCCGTCCGCGTGATCCCGCGGTAGTTGACCGCGGCCAGGGACACGACGGCGAGCACCGCGACGGCCTTCTGCCAGCGGTCGGGGACGACGTAGGCCGCGAAGACGAGTGCCATGGCCGCGCAGCTCGCCGTCTTGCCGATGACGAAGCCCCACCCGGCCGTGAAGCCCCACCACGGGCCCAGCCGCTCGCGACCGTAGACGTAGGTGCCGCCGGACGTCGGGTACTGGGCGGCGAGCTGCGCCGACGACGTCGCGTTGCAGAGGGCGACGACGGCCGCGACGCCGAGGGCGACGAAGAGCCATCCGCCGGCGGCCCGCGCCGCGGGGGCGAAGGCGCTGAAGATCCCGGCGCCCACCATCGATCCGACGCCGATGACGACGGCGTCCGGGGTGGTCAGCCGGCGTGCGAGGGACGGGCCTGGGCGGTGGGTGGCCATGCCCCAAGTGTGGCGCCCGGCGCGTCGACGGCCTTGACCGGGTTTGCGCCGCTCGACGACGCCGGTCGCACCCACCCGGCCCGAGGGTCCCCTCGGGCCGGGCGGGTGGCGGCAGGTGCGGTCGGTCAGGCGCGCAGGTCGGTGAGCATCGACTCGAAGGGCGTGACCTGCTCGAACGGGTCGACCCGGTCGGCCCGCGGCGAACCGCTCACGAGGGCGCCGAAGGCCGCTCCGGCGCGATCGATGCGCTCGCCCAGCCGACCGGCGTCGACGCTGCCCCAGTCCTCGCTGGCGGCGAAGACGGCCACCGGAGCGACGAGCGCGCCCAGGTGGGCGAAGAGCGGGCGCAGGGCGTGGTCGATGACGAGCGAGTGACGGGCCGTGCCGCCGGTCGCGCCGAGCAGCACCGGGGTGTCGCGCAGCGCGTCCTTGGGCAGCACGTCGACCAGCATCTTGAACAGCCCGCTGTACGACGCGGCATACACCGGGGTGGCGACGATGACGGCGTCCGCCTCGGCGATCGCGTCGAGACGCACCTGCAGGTCGGGTGACGCGAAGCCGGTCAGCACGTTGTTGGTCAGGTCGTGGGCGACGTCGCGCACGTCGACGACCTCGACGACGACCTCTCCGAGGTCGTGCCGGGCGAGCGCTCGGACGGTGGCCTCGGTGAGGCGGTCGGCGAGCAGCCGCGTCGACGACGGCTGCGTGATGCCGGCGGTGATGACGGCGATGTGGAAGGCGGTCACTTCGTCACCTCCAGGGTGGCTGCGGTGGTGGGCTCGGGCGAGGCTCCGGTCACGTCGTCGACGGCGTGGACCGTGGCGTCGTGGGCGCCCCCGGCGGCGGCGAGCAGGCTCGGGTGGGTCGGGGCGTCGGGGACGTGGGCGGGCTTGAGGGCGGCGAACTCCTTGCGGAGCACGGGCACGACCTCCTCACCGAGGATGTCGAGCTGCTCGAGGACGGTCTTGAGCGGCAGCCCCGCGTGGTCGAGCAGCCAGAGCTGGCGCTGGTAGTCACCGGCGTACTCGCGGAAGCCGAGCGTCTTCTCGATGACCTCCTGCGGGCTGCCGACGGTCAGCGGCGTCTGGCTCGTGAACTCCTCGAGCGACGGACCGTGCCCGTAGACGGGAGCGTTGTCGAAGTACGGACGGAACTCGCGCACGGCGTCCTGGCTGTTCCTGCGCATGAAGACCTGCCCGCCGAGCCCGACGATCGCCTGGTCGGCGCTGCCGTGGCCGTAGTGCTCGAAGCGGCGGCGGTAGAGCTGGACCATCTGCCGCGTGTGGCTGGCCGGCCAGAAGATGTGGTTGGAGAAGAAGCCGTCGCCGTAGTAGGCCGCCTGCTCGGCGATCTCGGGGCTGCGGATCGAGCCGTGCCACACGAACGGGGGTATGCCGTCGAGCGGGCGTGGCGTCGAGGTGAAGCCCTGGAGCGGGGTGCGGTACTTGCCCTGCCAGTCGACGACGTCCTCGCGCCACAGGCGGTGCAGCAGCGCGTAGTTCTCGATGGCGAGCGGGATGCCGTCGCGGATGTCCTTGCCGAACCACGGGTAGACCGGACCGGTGTTGCCGCGGCCCATCATGAGGTCCATGCGCCCGTTGCTCAGGTGCTGGAGCGACGCGTAGTCCTCGGCGATCCGCACGGGGTCGGTCGTCGTGATGAGGGTCGTCGACGTCGAGAGGATGATCCGCTCCGTCTGGGCGGCGATGTAGGCGAGGGTCGTCGTCGGGGCCGACGGGATGAACGGCGGGTTGTGGTGCTGTCCGGTCGCGAAGACGTCGAGCCCGACCTCCTCCGCCTTCCTGGCGATGGCGACGGTGGCCTCGATCCGCTCGTGCTCGGTCGGCGTACGCCCCGTCGTGGGGTCGGTCGTGACGTCGCCCACGGTGAAGATCCCGAACTGCATGTGTCCCAGCTCCTTTTGATTGACGATTCAATCATACTGAACGTCGAGGGGTGCTCCCCCATTCCCGCGCCCTCCCCCGGGCAACACACCGTGCAGGTCACGACCCACCGGGATCCGATCGCGGCGGGTTGTGACCTGCACGGTGTGTTGCAGTGGGCGCGTGGGATCCTGTCGCGGTGAGCGCTGAGATCTCCCCCAAGGACCGCTTCATCACGGTCTACGGTCGCAACCCCGTCCACGAGGTGCTGCTCGACGGTGACCTGCACGTCGACAAGGTCGTCATCGCCGACGGGGCCCGTGGCAGCGGCCTGCGCGAGATCCAGCAGGCGGCGCGCCGGCGCGGTGTCGAGGTGCAGTACGCGAGCGCCGAGCGCGTCAAGAAGCTCGCCGGCAACGGCCGGCAGGACCAAGGGGTCTTTGCCGACGTCGTCGCGCCACGGATGCGCCCCCTCGAGTCGGCGCTCGCCGAGGACGCCGGCTCCCTCCGTGCCGTGCTCGTCCTCGACGGCGTGACGACCCCCGCCAACGTCGGGATGATCCTGCGCTCGGCCACGGCGGCCGGTGTCGACGGCATCGTCGTCCCGCGCAAGGGTGTCGCCTCCCTCGACCCGCTGGTCGTCAAGGCCTCCGCCGGCGTGGCGTTCCGGGCGCCGATCCTCAAGGCCTTCACGGCCGCCGAGGCCGTCGCCGACCTCAAGCGGTCCGGCTTCCACGTCGTGGGGCTCGACGCGGGCGGCGACGACGACCTCTTCGCCGCCCACCTGCCCGAGCCCGTCGCGTTCGTGCTCGGCAGCGAGACGGCCGGGCTCACTCCCGAGGTGGCCGACCTCGTCGACACCTGGGTGTCGATCCCTATGGCTGCGGGCGTCGAGTCGCTCAACGTCTCGGCCGCGGCCGCGGTCGTCTGCTTCGAGCTCGTCCGCCGCGCGCGCCTCTGAGGCGACCGCGTCAGTCGCCCCACTTCTCGGCGAGCGCCCGGACGACGGTGATGTTGCGCGCCGTGCCCACCGCGCCGGTGAGCTTCTCGATGCGGGTGTTCGACAGCTTCGCCGCCTGGACGCCGTCGGAGAGGAAGAGCACGACGTCGTTGCCGACGACGCGGGCGCCCTCGGTGGCCACGTCCCACGCATGCAGCGCCGTGACGCCCTCGGGGTCGAGGTCGCCGGTCATGAACGTCACGTAGCGCTTGGCGTCCGCGGCGATCGGCGACTCGATGGCCTCGGCCTCGTCGGCCAGCGCCTTCAGCTGCGCGGGGGTGCGCACGACGACGGGCACGTCGAAGCCGAACTCGGCACTGATGGCACGGCGCAGGTCGGTCTCCACCGTGGCCGCGCTGCGCGCGGACGAGCGGACCTTGAGGTTGCCGCTCTGGATGTGGGTCTCGACGTCCTCGTAGCCCTCCGCCTCGAGCAGCGTGCGCAGCGACGCCATGCGCACCTGCCGCTTGCCGACGTTGACGGCACGGAGGAAGCCGATCCACACCGGCACGTCAGGCCCCGACCGTGCCGCTCGTGCCGCTCGTGCCGCTCGTGCTGTCCGAACCGACCGAACCGACCGAACCGACCGAGCCGACAGAGCCGACCGAGCACGTGCCGCGGCCGACGGTCTCGACGCGGCCTCCCACGTGGACGGCACCCTCGGCGTCGATGTCGAGCAGCAGCCGTGAGGGGCGCCCGACGGCGGTGCCCTGGCTCACGACGACCGAGACGTCGCGGGCGCCCTGGTAGACGAGCCACCCTCCGAGGTTGGCG
Source organism: Terrabacter sp. LjRoot27 (assembly GCF_964254175.1). Lineage (NCBI taxonomy): Bacteria > Bacillati > Actinomycetota > Actinomycetes > Micrococcales > Intrasporangiaceae > Terrabacter > Terrabacter sp. LjRoot27. Next base: position 2,329,202 of record NZ_CAXUSS020000001.1, on the reverse strand, counting down.
CACGCCGACCCGGTCGCGGGGTCCTCGAGGACGGCCTGTCCCTGGGTGTAGAAGAGGCGGGCCTCGACGCTCTTCGGCCCGGTCCAGGCCCACGCGTAGACGTGGGGAGCCCGTGGCGGGGACGTCATGTGCTCGGCCATGAGGTGCGCGTCGGGGTCGCAGGCGCGCACGGCGTCGACGGAGTCGAGGCGCACGAGCAGCTGCTCGACGCCGGCGTCGACCCAGGACGCGTCGGAGCGCACGACCAGCCTCCGGTCGATGCCGAGCGCCTCGGCCAGCTCCGCGCCGCTCGAGGTCACCTCGCGCACCGTCGCGGGTCGGGCCGCGAGGCGCCAGCCGCCGTCGACCCGTCCGACCGGGATGCGCCCGGCGGGCATGCTGAGGTGCACGGCGTCGAGGCCGCCACCCAGCATCGCGACGACCTCGGCCGTGCCCAGGGTCGGGTGCCCCGCGAACGGCATCTCGTGGCCGGGCGTGAAGATGCGCACGGCGGCGTCGCCCGTCGTGGTGCCGTCGCCGAGCGACGTGACGAACGTCGACTCACTGAGGTTGAACTGCCGCGCCCACGCGAGCATCTCGTCGTCGGAGAGGCCACCCGCCTCGGGGAAGACGCAGAGCGGGTTGCCCGAGAAGGGCTCTCCCTCGATGGAGAAGACGTTGAGCAGGTGGAAGGGCAGGTCCATGCACCCGAGTGTGCCCGAGCCCCGGCCCGGGCGGCAGGGTCGAAGGGCCCGCCGCGCCGATACTGTGGCGACATGGCCTCCCCCGACGGCGTCGTCCCCGGCAACATCTACCTCTTCCGGCACGGCGAGACCGAGTGGTCGCTGAGCGGGCAGCACACCGGCACGACGGACCTCCCGCTGCTCCCCGAGGGCGAGGCCGCGGCACGTGAGCTCGCCGACGTGCTGCGCAAGCACCGCTTCGAGCGGGTCCTCGTCTCTCCCCTCCAGCGCGCGAGGCGCACGGCCGAGCTCGCAGGCCTCGGCGACTTCGAGGTCGAGCCGCTGCTGCGCGAGTGGGACTACGGCGCCTACGAGGGCATCACGACGAAGCAGATCAGTGCCGAGATCGGCCACCCCTGGGAGGTCTTCGTCGACGGCGTGCAGCCCGGCGTCACCCCGGGCGAGACGGTCGAGCAGGTCTCGGCGCGTGCGCAGCAGGTCATCGACAAGGTGTGGCCCGACCTCGAGCACGGCGACGTCGCGCTCTTCGGCCACGGCCACGCGCTGCGCGTCCTCACCGCGACCTACCTCGGGCTCGACCCCCGCTTCGGCGCGCAGCTCATCCTCGACGCGGGCTCGATGAGCGTGCTGACGCACCACCGGTCGACCCGGTGCCTCGGGATGTACAACCTCTCCCCCTGGCGCCTGCTCTCCGACTGAGCCCCGCGAGAGGGACGTATGCCGGGTCGCCGGGCACCCGGCATACGCACACCTGCGCCGTGGCTCAGGACGTCCGCGGCCGGGCGTCAGTCCTTGGGGAGCTCCCACGTGTGGACGGGCTCGTTGGCCATCATGCCCTCGATGTAGTGGCGCAACATCTCACGCAGGGCCTTGTCGCGGGTCAGCCCGCGCGCCTCGAGGCGGGCCACGCACTCGGTCTGCCACGACGCGCCGTTGACGCCCAGGAGGCATCGCTGCTCGATGATCGTGAGGAAGCGGTCGCGCACGGCGGCCGACACACCCCAGCGCTCGAGGCCTTCGTGGGCCATCGGGAGCAGACGGCGCAGGACGAGCTCCGTGGCGGGCACCTCGCCGAGCCCGGGCCAGTAGGTGCGGGCGTCGATGCCGAGGCGGGCGCCCTCCTCGAAGTTCGACTCGGCCGCGGAGAAGCTCATCCGGGTCCAGACCGGACGGTCCTCCTCGGCGAGCACGCGCATCGTGCCGTAGTAGAAGGCGGCGTTGGCCATGACGTCGGCGATGCTCGGCCCCGCGGGCAGGACGCGGTTCTCGACGCGCAGGTGCGGGCGGCCGCCGACGATGTCGTAGATGGGGCGGTTCCAGCGGTAGACCGTCCCGTTGTGCAGGCGCAGCTCCCTGAGCTCGGGCACCTCGCCCCGCTCGAAGACCTCCTCGGGCTCCTCGTCGTAGAGCTCGGGCAGCAGGGCCGGGAAGTAGCGGACGTTCTCCTCGAAGAGGTCGAAGATCGAGGTGATCCACCGCTCCCCGAACCAGACACGGGGGCGCACGCCCTGGTTCTTCAGCTCGACCGACCGCGTGTCGGTGGCCTGGGTGAAGAGCGGGATGCGCGTCTCGGCCCAGAGTCGCTGACCGAGGAAGAAGGGCGAGTTGGCGCCGAGGGCCAGCTGCGGCCCGGCGAGGACCTGGGCGGCGTTCCAGTGGTCGGCGAACCGCTCGGGCTGCACCTGCAGGTGCAGCTGGATCGAGGTGCACGCCGACTCGGGTGCGAGGCTGTCGGAGTAGCGGGCGATGCGCTCACCGGTCGGGCCCTCGAGCTCGAGCCACACGTCCTCGCCGCGCGCGTCGAGCACGGCGTTGTTGAGGGCGGCGTAGCGGATGTTCTCGCTGATCCAGTCGCCCTCGAAGTGCTCGGGCATGACCGTCGGCAGGATGCCGATGGCGACGATGCCGGCATGGGCCTCGGCGGCCTTGGCCGAGGCCCGGTTGAGGGACTCGCGGAGCAGCTGCTCCAGCTCGATGGCCGAGTCGCCCGGCAGCGGGCGCGGGTGGACGTTGAGCTCGATGTTGTAGCGCGCCAGCTCGGTCTGGTAGTCCTCGTCGGCGATCTGCTCGAGCACCGTCTTGTTGTCGAGCTTGGGGCCGAGGTCCTCGTTGACGAGGTTGAGCTCGATCTCGAGACCCGTCATGGGTCGGTCGAACTCGAACTCGCTCTTGCCGAGCATGCGTTCGAACACGTCGAGGTCGCGGCGTACCTTCTCCCGGTACTGCTGCCGCTGCTCGCGTGTGTACCTGGCCTGCTCGACGTCGGCTCCCACGTGCCGAGACAACCACACTCGCGGTCGCGGCGCGAGGGGCGCGCACGGACTGGTCACCACCTGACCGGGCGCCGGTCAGGTGGTGACCCGTGGACGGGCGGGCCGGTCAGCCCTCGAAGGCCTCCGGCGGCGGGCACGAGCACACGAGGTTGCGGTCGCCGTAGGCGCCGTCGATGCGGCTCACCGGCGGCCAGTACTTGTCGGCGGCGTTGATCCCGACGGGGAAGGCGGCCTCGGTGCGCTCGTAGGGGTGGTCCCACTCCCCCGCGATGTTGAGGGCCGTGTGCGGTGCGTGCCGCAGCATGCTGTCGCCGACCGCCACCTCGCCCGCGCGGATCGCCTCGATCTCGCCGCGGATCGCGATCATCGCATCGCAGAAGCGGTCGAGCTCGTAGAGGTTCTCGGACTCGGTGGGCTCGACCATGAGCGTGCCCGCGACGGGGAAGCTCATCGTCGGTGCGTGGAAGCCGTAGTCGACGAGGCGCTTGGCGATGTCGTCGACGGTGACGCCCGTCTCGGCCGTGATCTGGCGGACGTCGAGGATGCACTCGTGCGCGACGAGGTCGTCGTTGCCGGAGTAGAGCACCGGGTAGTGCTCGCGGAGGCGGGCCGCGATGTAGTTGGCGCCGAGGACCGCCATCTGGGTGGCGTGCCGCAGACCCTCGCCGCCCATGAGCCGGACGTACGCCCACGAGATCGGCAGGATGCTCGCCGAGCCGAACGGCGCGGCCGAGACCGGGCCCACTCCCGTCTCGGGGCCGGCCTCCGCGGACAGCGGGTGGTTCGGCAGGTGCGGCGCGAGGTGCGCGCGGACCGCGACCGGACCGACTCCGGGACCACCGCCGCCGTGCGGGATGCAGAAGGTCTTGTGCAGGTTGAGGTGGCTGACGTCGGCGCCGAACGTCCCCGGCTGGGCCAGGCCGACGAGCGCGTTGAGGTTGGCGCCGTCGACGTAGACCTGGCCGCCGGCCTCGTGGACGAGCTCGCACAGCTCGGTGATGGTGTCCTCGTAGACGCCGTGCGTCGACGGGTAGGTCACCATGATGGCGGCGAGGTCGTCGCGGTGCGCCTCGATCTTGGCGCGCAGGTCGTCCATGTCGACGGTGCCGCCGGCGGCCGTCTTGACGACGACGACCTTGAGACCGGCCATGACCGCCGAGGCGGCGTTGGTGCCGTGGGCGCTGGCGGGGATGAGGCAGACGCGGCGGTGTCCCTCGCCACGGGCCTGGTGGTAGGCGTGGATCGCGAGCAGCCCGGCGAACTCGCCCTGCGAGCCGGCGTTGGGCTGGAGCGACACCGCGTCGTAGCCGGTGATCTCGCACAGCCACGCGGACAGGTCGTCGATGAGGGCACGGATGCCGACCGTCTGCTCGGCCGGGGCGAACGGGTGGAGGTTCGCGAACTCCGGCCAGGTGACCGCCTCCATCTCGGTGGTGGCGTTGAGCTTCATCGTGCACGAGCCGAGCGGGATCATGCCACGGTCGAGCGCGAAGTCGCGATCGGAGAGGCGGCGCAGGTAGCGCAGCATCGCCGTCTCGGAGTGGTGGGCGTGGAAGACCGGGTGCGTGAGGAACTCGGACGTGCGGGTCAGCGCCTCGGGTATGCCGCTCGCGCCGGGGGTGCCGGTCGTGCTCTCCGCGTCGGCGGAGGCGGGAACGCCGAAGGCCTCGAGGACGGCGAGCACCGTTGCGGGCGTGGAGGTCTCGTCGAGGCTGAGCGAGACGCGATCGGCGTCGACGCGCCAGACGTTGATGCCCCGGTCGGCGAAAGCGCTGGTGACCTCCTCGGCCCGGCCCGGCACGACGACCGTCAGCGTGTCGAAGAACGCCGTCGTCTCGACGTCGAGGCCGCCGTCGACGAGGGCGCCACGCAGGGCGGCCGTGAGGCCGGCGACGCGCTGCGCGATGGCCACGAGGCCCGCGGGCCCGTGCCACACGGCATACATGCTCGCCATGACGGCGAGGAGCACCTGGGCGGTGCAGATGTTGGACGTGGCCTTCTCGCGGCGGATGTGCTGCTCACGCGTCTGCAGGGCGAGGCGGTACGCCTGGTGTCCCTCGGCGTCGACCGAGACGCCGACGAGGCGTCCGGGGATCTGGCGCTCGAGCCCGCGGTGGACGGCCATGTAGCCGGCGTGCGGGCCGCCGAACCCCATCGGGACGCCGAAGCGCTGGGCGCTGCCGACGGCGATGTCGGCGCCCCACTCCCCCGGAGCGCTGGCGAGCGTGAGCGCGAGCAGGTCGGCGCAGGCGGTGACGAGGCCCTTGGCCTCGTGGACGGCCGCGGTCAGCGGTGCCCAGTCGACGAGCTCGCCGGTGGAGTCGGGGTACTGCACCATGGCCCCGACGACGGCCCGGCCGCCCGCTGCTGCAGACAGGGAGTCGGTGTCGGTCACGGCGCGCAGGTCGACGACGGCGACGGGCAGCCCGAGCGCCTCGGCGCGGGTGCGCATGACGGCGATGGTCTGCGGGAAGAGCCGCTCGTCGACGAGCACGACGGCGTCGGCCGCGGCCTTGCTCGCGCGACGCATGAGCGACATCGCCTCGGCGGCGGCGGTCGACTCGTCGAGGAGCGAGGAGCCCGCCACGTCGAGCCCGGTCAGGTCGGTGACGACCGTCTGGAAGTTGAGCAGGGCCTCGAGCCGGCCCTGGGAGATCTCGGGCTGGTAGGGCGTGTAGGCGGTGTACCAGGCGGGGTTCTCGAGCACGTTGCGGCGCACGACCGGCGGGGTCACGGTGCCGTAGTAGCCGAGCCCGATGAGCGAGGTGAGCACGGTGTTGCGAGAGGCGAACCCGCGCAGCTCCTCGATGACGGCGCTCTCGCTGGCGGCCGCCTCGATGCGCAGGGGCGACCCGGACCGGATCGCGCCCGGGATGGCGCGGTCGCACATGGCGTCGAGGCTCGGCTGGCCGACGACCTCGAGCATGTGGCGCACGTCGTCGCCGGCTGGGCCGACGTGACGGCTCACGAAGTCGGCCATCACCGTCTCCGTGGACGTTCCGGTGGTGACGGGCACGAGCTGGTCGATCGACATGCGGGCTCCTGACGGGTTCGAGCGGATGACACACGCTCCCCGTCTGTCGAGCACCGCGACGGTGCCTCCAGAGTTGCCTCGCCCGCATGGTCCTGGCGCCTGAGAGGTTCCGGGGATGTTGCCCCTTCGGCGCCTCGCAGGTGCTGGGCACCCCGAGGACTCTCCCACGCAGGGTCGATCGGCACCGCAAATCTACCAGCAGGCGGCCATGGTCACGGTACGTCCCGGCACGGACAAGGCCCGGCCGGAGAGTCCGGTCGGGCCGTGTCGAACGGTGGTGCGTGAGGGTGGCGCGCCAGGTGGTCGGTCAGGCCAGGCGGCGGGCCTGACGGCGCGCGTTCAGCTCGTCGTCGGGGTGGTCGGCCGGCACGTCCTCGTCGGCACGCTCGCTCGGCAGGAGGGCGAGCTCGCCCTCCACCTCGCGCCACACCCGACCGACGGCGATGCCGAAGACGCCCTGGCCCCCCTGCACGAGGTCGATGACCTCGTCGGCGGAGGTGCACTCGTAGACCGAGGCGCCGTCGCTCATCAGGGTGATCTGCGCGAGGTCCTCGACACCTCGCTCGCGCAGGTGGCTGATGGCGACGCGGATCTGCTGGAGCGAGACGCCGGTGTCGAGCAGGCGCTTGACGACCTTGAGCACGAGGATGTCGCGGAAGCCGTAGAGGCGCTGCGTGCCGGAGCCGGTGGCGCTGCGGACGGACGGCTCGACGAGACCCGTGCGGGCCCAGTAGTCGAGCTGTCGGTAGGTGATGCCGGCGGCCTTGCACGCGGTCGGACCGCGGTAGCCGGTGTCCTCGGACAGCTCGGGCAGGTCGTCGGTGAACAGCAGGCCCTGGGACCCGGCGGGCATGACCCGACCGGCGTCGTGCGCGTCCTCGATGGCGGCCATGCCGTCCTCCTCCTGCTCAGGCTGCGGGCCGCGGTGGTGCGTGCGCGCAGACGACATCCGGATAACTACAGTCGCGTCGTTCTCCTGACGGTAGGCCGCGTCCACCGTCCGGTCAATCACCACGGCCATGACGCGGCGGCGTGTCGAGGCGGTGGAGGCAACCTTCAGGTGTCACCTGAAGGTGAAGGTGCGCGTGACGGCGCGCGGGTCGTCGGCCGGGCCGGTCAGTCAGGCCGCTCAGTCAGGCCGGTCAGTCAGGCCGGTCGGGCAGGTCGGGACGATCGCCGGGCTCCGCCTCGGGAGCCGGCCCCTCGAAGTCCTCGGCGGACACGTGGTCGAGGAACTCCTTGAAGCGCTCGACCTCGTCGTCCTCCTCCGAGGAGACGACGATGGCCGCCTCGTCGAGGATGGCCGGCTCGACGAGCACCTTGGCGCCCGTGCGCAGGGCGAGGGCGATGGCGTCGCTGGCTCGCGAGCTGACCTCGGCCTTGCCGTCGATGATGAGCGCCGCGTGGAAGACGGAGTCCTTGAGAGCCACGATGCGCACTTCGGTCAGCTCGTGACCGAGCACCGACAGGACGTCACGCATGAGGTCGTGGGTCAGTGGTCGCGGCGGCACGACACCCTGCTGGGCATACGTGATCGCAGCGGCTTCGGCCGCGCCGATCCAGATCGGCAGGTAGCGCCCGCCGTCCCGCTCACGCAGCAGGACGATCGGCTGGTTCGTGGGCATCTCGACGCGGACGCCCAGGACATCGACCTCTCTCACTCCTCCACCGTACCCCGGCACGCGGGAGGTGGGGACCGGCCTCAGCGGGCCAGGCCCGAGCGGACGAGCGCCACGTGCAACGCGATGCAGGCAGAAGCGATCTCGGCCGCCCGCTCCTCGCGCGTGCCACTGCGCGAACGCGTTGCCAGGACCTGGTCGACCAGGCCGATCTCGCGGTCGGCGGCGGTGCGGAAGGGACGCAGGTGGCGCGCCTCGAGACCATGACCGGCGAGCGTCCGCGCCGCAGCGGCGATGGCGAGCGAGTCGTGGCCGAAGTGGCCCCTCTCGTCGGGCTGGAGCAGGCCGTACGTCTCGAGGGCGATCATCGTGTCGCGGTCGATCCCCGTCGCCTCGCGCAGCTCGGGCCCGGTGAGCGACACCTCGCTCCGGGCCGTCAGGTCCTGGGGCGCGGGGACCTCGGGGTCGGGTGCCGGCGCGGGTGGCCGGGGCCGCCCGCCCGACTCCTCACCCGGGTCCGACAGACCGCGGTCGAGCGCATCGAGCGCCTCCCGGATGACCTTGAGCGGCCAGTAGCGGTCGCGCTGCGCCGACAGCACGTAGCGCAGCCGACGCACGTCGTCGTCGGTGTAGGTGCGGTAGCCCGAGGGCGTGCGGTGCGGCAGCACCAACCCCTCGGCCTCGAGGAAGCGGATCTTCGACGCGGTGACGTCGGGGAACTCCTCGGAGAGCGCCGCCAGCACCTTGCCGATCGTGAGGCGCCGGGGTGCCGGCGCTCCCCCGTCGCCGGCCACCGTGCCTGCGGTCATGCCGGCGGGTGCTGGGGTGCTCCGGACGCGTAGTAGACGAGGCGGAACTTGCCGATCTGGACCTCGTCGCCCTGGTGCAGGGGGGCTTCGTCGATCCGCTCCCGGTTGACGTAGGTGCCGTTGAGCGAGCCGGCGTCGCGCACGACGTAGCCGCCACCCTGCGCGACGAACGCCGCGTGCTTGCGCGACACCGTGACGTCGTCGAGGAAGATGTCGGAGTCAGGATGGCGACCGGCGGCCACCTCCTGGTCGTCGAGCAGGAAGCGGGCGCCGGTGTTGGGGCCGCGGAGCACGACGAGCAGGGCGGTTCCGGGACGCAGGGCCTCGATGGTCGCCTGGTCCTCGGCCGTGAGGCCTCGGGCGCCGACGGTGTCGACGTGGTCGCTGTCCTGCGACGGCACGCCCTGGAACCGCATGGTGCGGGGTTCGACGTTCATGTCGTCGGGGTCGGGCAGGTCGCTCGACATGCGGTCCTCCTCTGTGGTGCGGGCGGATTCGGGTCCATCCACTCTAGTTGACCCGGGCGGGGTCGGAACCTGCCCGGCGCCACGGCGGGCACGCGCCCGCCGGACGGTCAGGACAGCGACGCGGTGTAGGTCGCCGCGTCCATGAGCCCGTCGACGGCGGAGGCGTCGGCCGGGCGCAGCTCGAACATCCAGCCCTCACCGTACGGGTCGGAGTTGATGAGCTCGGGCGAGGCGTCGAGAGCGGAGTTGGTGGCCGTGACCTCGCCCTCGAGCGGTGCGTAGACGTCGCTGACCGACTTCGTCGACTCGACCTCGCCACACGAGTCGCCGGGCGTCACGGTGTCGCCGACGGCGGGGAGCGAGACGTAGACGACGTCGCCGAGCGCGTCCTGGGCGAAGGACGTGATGCCGATGCGGACCACTCCGTCGTCGCCGACGCGGACCCACTCGTGGTCGCTGGTGTAGCGCAGGTCGGAGGGGTAGTCCAGGTCGCTCATGTCGCTCCTTCGTCAGTGGACGGCCCCGGTCGGGGTCGTGGTGGATGCGCGTGCTGCTGGGCGCTGGTGTCGCCGGCGATGCGGTGGCACCTGAGAGGATGCCATGCCCGCGCAGCGAGCGCAGGGAGTGGGCCCCACTGGGTGTCCCGTCCGGTCGTCCCGGCCGTGCTCCGGCAGCCGGGTGCGGTCACTCGACGGGCTTCGCGTGGGTCATCTCGGTGGGCCGGTGCAGCGAGGTGATCTCGACGAGGCTCGACTCGGTGACGGAGGCCTCGGCGCCCTTCTGCCGCACCGACTCGACGATCCCGCCCGGGATCGTCATGGCCGACGAGAGCGTCTTCGAGTCGCCGATCACCTTGATCACGAGGGGGCGTGACACCTGCACCCCGTCCACGAGGATCTCGCCGTCACGGTCGCCGACGAACGACGAGGCCACGACCCTGACGCCGCCCACGTCGATCGACTCGGCCCCTGCGTCCCGCAGCTCCTGGATGATGTCGAGGACGATCGGTCCGGTCACGGCGTTGGTCGGGTCGCTGATGCGCAGCGTGATACCCGGTCCCTTGGCCGCGAGGGTTCCGGCCAGGATGCCGAGCGTGTCGACGCGCTTCTGCGCCTGCTCGAGGGCCTCGGCGGCGGTGCCCGTGCCGTTCTTGAGGCGGTCGCGGGTGGACTCGAGCTCGCGGACCTGCTGGTCGAGTCGGGACGACCGCAGCGAGATGTCGTCCAGAACGCGCACGAGGTCGGTCTGGCTCAGCTCGTCGAGGCCGCGCTGGTTGGTCAGCTGGACCTGGGCCGCGATGCCTGCGCCGAGGAGCACCGCGAGCAGGGCCCCGAGCACGTTGGCCCGGGTGGCGCGGGGCCTGCTCATCTTGCGCAGGCGCGTCCAGGCGGCCCGGCCCTCGACGGGCACCCGGCTCGTCCCGGTCTCGGGACCGTCGCCCGTGGCGGACTCGCCGACATCCGTCCCGGAGACCGGAGCAGGAGCCGCGGCGGGCTCGGCGGTCGGCTCGAGCGACGGTGCGGTCGGCTCGGGTGACGACGGCCCGGGCGGTCCCGACGTCGCCTCCCCAGTCGCCTCGTCCGTGGAGTCGGGAGCGAGCTCGGGAGTCGCTCCGGCCGTGGGAGGGAGCCCTGGAGTCGGCGCGGCATCCGGGTCGGACGACGTCGGCACCTCGGTCGGCGGTGCGTCCGTGGCGTCGACGACGTCGCTGGTTTCGGTGACCTCCGCGGTGTCGGCGACCTCCGCGGTGTCAGTGATTTCCGCGGTACCGGTGACTTCCGCGGTACCGGTGGCGTCGACCACCGGCTCCTGCTGGTCGGCGGGAGCGGGTGCGGGGCGACCCTTCTTGCGCTTGCCCATGCTCAGGCCTTGAACAGGTGCCGGCGGATCGAGGCCACGTTGGAGAAGATCCGCACGCCGAGGACGACGACGACACCGGTCGAGAGCTGCGACCCGACGCCGAGCTGGTCGCCGAGGAAGACGATGAACGCGGCCACGACGACGTTGGACAGGAACGAGACGACGAAGACCTTGTCGTTGAAGATGCCGTCGAGGATCGCGCGGATGGCACCGAAGACGGCGTCGAGGGCCGCGATGACCGCGATCGGCAGGTAGGGCTGGAGCCACACCGGCACCGAGGGATCGAGGAAGAGCCCCACCGCGAGTCCGGCCAGAAGGCCGAGAACTGGGATCACGAAGGGTTCTCCTGACTGGTCGGTGACACCGGGCTACCGGTGCCGGAGTCGGTGGTGCCGCGCGGGGTGTCCGACGGGGTGTCCGTGCTCGACGTGCTCGTGCCGGTCGGGGCGCCGCTGGCACCCGCGTTCCGCTTCTGGGGGGTCGTGCCCTGCTGGAGCGTCGTCGCGCCCGGCCCGGCCGAGCCTACGGGCGGACCGATGGGTTCTGCGACCTCGAGCCGTGCGGCCGAGTCGCCGGGCACGGTCAGGGAGTCGCTCCCGGCCATGATCGAGCGGATCTTGTACTCGTCGGTCAGCTGCGAGAGGTAGAGCCCCGCGAACGAGGGCTCGAAGAGCTGCTGCATGCCCTGGGTGTCGCCGAGGGCGGTGATGACGTAGGGGCGCGAGAGCGGTCGGAAGTCGACGATGATCGCCTGGCCGGCGAAACGGATGGCGGCGGTGGAGCTGAGCCGGTGCCCGTTGATGGAGATGGCCTCGGCTCCGGCACCCCAGAGGCCGTTGACGATGATCTGGAGGTCGCCGGAGGTGACCCGACCCTCCTCGAACCCGCTGCTCGGGCGGCTGCCCGCGTCGGCGCCGGCGTCGGTCGAGGCGGCGTCGTCGAGCGTCAGCGTCAGCCCGGGCCCGCTCAGGGGCACGGCGCCGGCCTGGACCTCGAGGTCCTTGATGGTGCTCGTGAGATCGGTGCCACCCGACTGCTGCAGGGCGAGGGCCTCGTAGTCGCGCACCTGCTTGCCGAGCGCGGCCACCTTGGCCTCCTGGTCGGTCCCGTGCTTCTGCAGGGCCTCGATGCGGGTGACGAGCTCCTTCTTCACGGCCGCCGCGGCCGTGGGCTTCGGGCGCAGGGACTGTGCCGCCACGGCGAAGAGGAAGCCCGTGAGGATCGCCAGCACGACGACGAGGACGGTACGCGTGGACGTGGCTCCCGGGAGCCCGGCCGCGACCCGTCGGTCGGCGGCCTCCTGATAGCCGGCGTCGAGCGGACGCTCCATCATCGTCGTCAGGAGCGTCATCGACTCGTCCGGCCGCCGCTCGGTGCTCACGGGGTCACCACCCGCGGACGCTGCGCGAGCACGAGACGCGCGTGGACGGCATACAGCACCGCCGCGAGCCAGTAGAGGGCGACGCCCCACCACGCGAAACCCCAGCCGATCGGGCGGACGAGGTCGCCGAGCCAGTCGTCGCGGTGCGCGAGGAGCAGGAGGGGGAAGGCGTAGAGCAGGTTGAACGTCGCGGCCTTGCCGACGAAGTGCACCGGCAGCCCGAGCTGCCCCTTGGTGCGCAGGTAGAGCAGCATCAGGGCCATGACGACCTCGCGGGCCAGGATCACGACCACGAGCCACACCGGGATGATGTCGCGCCACATGAGCCCGATGAGCGTCGTGAGGATGTAGAGCCGGTCGGCGATGGGGTCGAGGAACTGGCCGAGGCGACTCTCCATGTTGAACCGGCGGGCGATCTTGCCGTCGAGGTAGTCGGTGACGCCGGAGAACAGCAGCAGGAGGAAGGCGAGCCCGTCCTGCTCCGCGACGATCGCCCACAGGAAGACGGGCACGCCGAGCAGCCGCAGCACCGACAGCACGTTGGGGATCGTCAGCAGGCGCTCCGTCACGACGTGCTCGCGCTCCCCCGTTCTCTCGACCTCCACGGCGGCAAGCCTAACGGGCGCCCGGAGTGGGCGAGTTCCGTCCCCGGCATCGATCCGGACACGACCCGGCTCGGGCCCGAGGACGAGCACTCGGAAGCCCGGTGCCGCCGGCGCCTCCGGCTCGACCTGCTCTGGCACACTCGGCACCATGCCCGGCGGACACTCCCACAGCCATGCCCACGGAGCCCACGGAGCCCATGCGGCGTCGGGCACCGTCGCCGTCAGCACGTTGGCCCGCGTCGGCCTGACGATCCTGATCGTGCTCGCTGCCGCGGCCACGGTCTTCGGTCTCGTGCGCTACTGGCCGGCGGAGGCCCAGGGGCCCGACCGGGTGGGCACCTCGGACTTCGCGGCACCCGGGGTGACCTTCCCCGTCGCCGAGGTCCAGCGGGTCCTCCCGGTCTGCGAGGGCCCCGACGCCGCCACCGGGGCCGACCCGGCGGACGGCCAGGGCGGTGACGTCGTCGACGGGGACCCGACCTGCGGCGCCATCACCGTCCAGCTCGAGCAGCCGACCGCCACCTCGGGTGACGTCCGTCCGGTCGTGTCGGTCTCGGTGCCCCCCGCGATCTCCACGTCGGGGCTGCGCGAGGGCGACACCGTCATGCTCCTGCGGACCCCGCCCCAGGACTCCCAGCCCGAGACGTACTCCTTCCTCCAGGTGCAGCGCGGCGCTCCCCTGTCCCTCATGCTCGCGCTCTTCCTCCTCGTCGTGGCGGTCGTCGCACGATGGCGCGGGGTGCTCGCCCTCGTCGGTCTCGTCTTCGGCGGCTTCGTCGTGGTGAGGTTCATGCTGCCGGCCCTGCTCGAGGGCCAGTCCGGGCTGCTCGTGGCCCTCATCGGCTCCTCGGCCATCATGTTCGTCGTCCTCTACCTCGCGCACGGGCTCTCGGTGCGGACGAGCACCGCTCTCGCCGGGACGCTCTTCGGTGTCGCGATCACGGCCGGTCTCGGCCTGCTGGCGGTCGACCTGGCCCGCCTCAGCGGAGTCGCCAACGACGAGGGGGCCACGCTGGCGTCCTTCGTCACGACGATGAACCCGCGCGAGCTGCTGACGTGCGCGATCATCGTGGCCGGTCTCGGCGTCCTCAACGACGTGACGATCACGCAGTCGTCGGCGGTGTGGGAGCTGCGGGCCGCCGCTCCCTCCATGGGCCGGCGTGCGCTCTTCCAGTCGGGCATGCGCATCGGGCGCGACCACATCGCCTCGACGATCTACACGATCGTCTTCGCGTATGCCGGTGCCGCGCTTCCCGTGCTCCTGCTCCTCTTCCTCTACGAGCGTCCCGTGCTCGAGATGCTCCAGACGGAGTCGCTGTCCGAGGAGATCGTGCGCACGCTCGCGAGCGCCATCGGACTCGTGCTCGCCGTGCCCGTCACGACGGCGATCGCTGCCCTCACCGTCGGGGCCGCGCGGACGCCGGCGCCGGTGGATGGCGCAGGACGCGGCCCGGGCCACCCGCGTGCTGCCGACGGGGCGGGGCAGCAGGGTCCCACCGCGGCGGACCTCGTCCGCGCCGCGAGCGGGCCGCCGGAACCCGCGACACGCGCCGAGGCGCGCTCGCGGATGTCCTCGTCCTGACCGTGACGGAGGCGTCCCAGAACGTCCGTCACGGCATCGGCGCAGGTCACTCCGCAGGTCGCGTCAGGCGGGACTCGTCGGACTTTCAACGAGTTCTCAGCAACCACTAGGCTCGCCGCCATGAACCGTGTGACGACCCTCGAGGCGTACGAAGACGACCGGGGGAACCGCATCGAGTTCGGCGGGAGCGTCGAGAAGAACATCCGTGTGAAGTTCAGGGGACGCAACAACGTCCTGCGCGTCGCGACCCAGCAGAACATCGCCCAGCTCTACGTCGACTTCGACTGTGACAACGGCCTCGTGGAGATCGACAGCAGCCAGGGCGTGCCTGGCCTGCGGGCGGCGATCCGTGTCGGGGACGGCTGCCAGGTGCGCATCGGCAAGAACGTCTCGTCGACGACGACCGTGGCCATGTCGACGGCCGAGGGCACGTCGATCACGATCGGCGACGACGTCATGATCGCCTCCGACATCCAGATCCGTGCCGACGACGGCCACCCCATCTTCGACGTCCGCACCGGCAAGCGGGTCAACGCCGCCCGGTCGATCGTCATCGGCAACCACGTGTGGCTCGGCCTCGGCGCCTGTGTCCTCGGTGGCGTGACCATCGGCGACGGCACCGTCGTCGGCATGCGTTCGGTCGTGACCCGGTCCCTCCCCAACAACGTCGTCGGCGCCGGATCGCCGGCGAAGGTCGTCAAGCGCAACGTGGCCTGGGAGCGACCGCACCTCACGCTGGACCCGCCCTACCGGAAGCCGACCGCGGCCTCGGTCAAGAAGTCGACCGACTACTGGACCCTGACCGTCGACCCCGACAGCAGGCCGTCACGCAGCCGCGAGATCTACGCCGGTGCACGTCGACGCACCCGCCGGAGCCTCAAGGCCGTCCGTGCCCGGGCCGGCGCGATGACCCGTCGCACCTGACCCGCGCACCTCACCCTTCTCGGCGTCCGCTGCCACACCGTCGCGGACCCGGCGTGGCGACGGTCAGGAGGCCGTCAGGACCGCGGTCCACGTCGCGCCCCCGGACTCGGTGAACGTCACCGTGACCGCCGCCGCGTTGACGCCGTTCTTCGTCGCCGAGACCGAGGCGGTCGAGGTCGTGGCGTTCGCCGCCACGCTGACCGTGCCCGTGCCGGCGGTCTTGCCCGTCGAGGACCAGCTGATGGTCTCCGTCGCGCCGCTGTAGGACACCGCGGTCCCCGAGCCGGTGCCGAACCCGACCGTCGCCCGGACGACGGCGTTGTTGCCGCCTCCGGAGACCGTGCAGCTGTACGTGGAGCCCACGGTGCCGGTGCAGCTCGGTGTCACCGCGACGCCGTTGAGGGTGACGCCCGAGAACACGAGCCCCGCCGCCTGTCCGTTGACGACGTCCTGGCCGACCGCCGCGGACGTGGACGCCGAGTGGTTCCCCGTGCCGGCGTACGTCGCCGTGACCGAGCGGGTGCCGGGCGTCGCGAAGGTCGTCGTGCAGGTGGCGACACCCGAGGCGCTCAGCGTCTGGGAGCCGGAGGAGCAGCTGATCGCGGTCGCGCCGTCCTTGAAGGTGACGCTGCCGGTCGGGACTCCCCCGCCGGGTGCGGTGGCGCCCACCGTCGCGGTGTAGGTGACGCTCTGGCCGGTGCGGACCGTCGTCGCGGAGGTCGTGAGGCTCGTCGTCGTGGTGGCTGGGCCGACGACCTGGCTGACGGCCGGCGAGGTGGAGGTCAGGTGGTTGGTCGAGCCGCCGTAGACGGCGGTGATGCTGCGCGTCGCGGCGGACGCGTGGCTCACCACGCAGGTCGCCGATCCGGAGCTGACGCTCTGGCTGCCACCCGCGCAGGTCAGGGTCGTGGAGCCGTCCTTGAAGATGACGGTCCCGCTCGGGGTGCCGCCGCCGGGTGCGACCACCGACACGGTGGCGGTGTACGTCACGGCCTGTCCGACGGCCGACGGGTTCGTCGACGACGTCAGTGCCGTCGTCGTCGAGGCGGCGCCCACGACCTGCGTGATGGCTGCGGAGGACGAGGCCGCGTAAGGCGCCGATCCGGCATACGCCGCGGTGACCGACCGGGTGCCCGCGGACGGGTGGCTGACGGTGCACGTCGCAGTGCCCGAGCTGAGCGTCGGTGAGCCGCCCGCGCACGTCATCGCCGAGCCCGCGTCACGGAAGGTGACCGACCCGGTCGGTGTCCCGGAGGCCGAGCTGACGCTCGCGGTGTACGTCACGGCCTGTCCGACCACCGACGGGTTCGTCGCCGAGCTCACCGAGGTCGTCGTCGCGACTGACGCCTGGACGGTCACCGGGGCGCTGGACGCGCTCGTGGCCGACCAGCCGGAGCGCACCGCGACGACGGTGTAGCGGTAGGTCCCGTCCGGCACCGACGCGTCGCTGCACGAGGTCGTGGGAAGGAGCGACGACGGCGACGTGCCGCACGCGGCGGCGCTGACAGCCGTTGCGACGTCGGTGCGCTCGATGCGGTAGCCCGCGGGCGCCACGCCCGCGGACGGCGCGGTCCACGCGACGGCCACGCTCGTGGCGCCCGCGGCAGCGGTGGCCGTGACGGACGACGGGGCCGTGAGGGTCGCGGTCGGGGCGCTGCCCGTCCCGCCCCCGCTCACGGCCCAGTACGCCCAGGCGGTGCCGGACACGGTCATCAGCACGGTCAGCAGGATGCCGACGTGGAGGGCGCGCACGCCGCGGCTCGGGGCGGCACGGCGTGCGCGCGTCTTCGGGGGCGTCGGGGCCGGCATCAGTTGCTCGCCGTCCCCGACCACGTGAGCGCGAAGCTCTTGTTCTTGCAGACGTCCTGGTTGACCGTGGGCAGGTTGCGCAGGCGGATGGACGCCGTCGCCACGCCCTGGTCCGGAAGCGTCACGGTGCCCCGGGCCGGGACGAGGAGCACGAGGTCCGCCGAGGCCGTGGGCTGGCGCAGCTCGAGGTTCGGTGCCGAGGTGCAGCCGGGTGGCGTGCTGTCGGCCGCGACGGCGACCGTGAGCGCCGAGACCCTGATGGTGACGGGGTTCGGGTTCGTGACGGTGGCCGAGACGGGCCGCCACACACCCGGTGCGAGGTCACCGACGCTGCCGGTGACCGTGAAGGGCAGGCCGGTCTCGGGCAGGCCCTTCTGGTACTTGAACGCGTACGCCGTCGTGGCGGAGACGTTGCCCACTGCGTCCACGGCCCGGACCGCGAGCTGGTGCTGTCCGTTGTTCGAGGTGTCGATGACCCACGTCAGCGGTGTCGTGCAGACGGTCCACGCACCGTTCTCGAGGGAGCACCGGAACGTCACGCCCGTCTCGGCGGACGTCCACGTCGCGGTGTTCGTCGCCGTCGACGTGGGGTTCGACGGGGTCGTCGTGAGCACGGGCGCCGGCGGCGCGACGGTGTCGACGACCCAGGTGTATGCCGTGGGCATGCTCTCCGTGCCTCTGACGACCGTCTTGACGCTGAACGTGTGGCCGCCCTGCGCCAGGGCTGAGTAGGTGACCGGGCTCGCGCAGGCCGTGAACGCGGCTCCGTCGCGCGCGCACCGGAAGCCGGCTCCCGCCATGGCGGTGAAGGCGAACGTCGCGCTGGTGCTCGCCGACGGGTTGGAGGGCCTCGCCGTGATCGTCGGGCTGACGACCGACGGGCCCGAGGCCGCGCGGGGCATGCCGTGGACGGTGGCGAGGAGCGCGACGAAGACGCCGAGCAGCGCCAGGGCGGTGTGCCTGGCGTTCGTCGGCGTCTTCATGGGACTCCCCCGGTCATGGTCGGTGCGGCCTGTGGTTCGTGACGTCGTGCGACGGACGCGGAAGGGGTGGGGCGCCGGGGTCGATGCGGCGTCCCACCCCTTCCGGGTCTCAGCTGGCGACGTAGGTGATCGTCACCGCGGCGCCCTTGCAGGCGTCCTGGTTCGTCGTCTTGTTGTTGAACTGCAGGGTGTAGTCGACGGTCGTCGTCGCGGCCGGCGCGAGGTCGGTCGGCGTGAGGCTGAGCGAGGCGGCGGTGGCCTGCGACGTGGGAGCCGGGTTGCCGTTCAGCATGTAGTCGGTGCCGTCGCAACCCTCCTTGTCGGTCGTGACGAAGGCCTTGACCGCCTGGATCTTGTAGTTCTCGGTGCCCGTGTTCTTGACCGTCGCGGTGATCGTCTGGGCGGAGTCGCCGGGGTACATCGGGGTCGCGCTGCCGCCGGTGACGAGGAAGACGTTGCCGGCCCCGGCCCGCGTGGAGGCCGTGCCGGTGCCGCCACCGAGGCTCGTCCAGTAGGCGTAGGCGCCGCCGGCGGTCGCGAGGCCGATGACCCCGGCTGCGACGAAGGCTGCGGACTTCTTCTTCCTGGAGCTGGACTTCTTCTGAGTGCGCATGGTGTCCCCCATGACCTTTCCCTCGAGTGGCTTTACCGGTTCTTGGTGTGCTGCTGAGGGAACAGTGACACGCGATTCGGCCGATTCGGGGGCACCTCGGGCAACGTTGCGCATACCTTGCGGGTTGCTTGTGGACACGACGCCGACCTTGCAGCGGCGGCCGGGACACCTTGCACAACAAGCGGATTCAGACCACCACGGAACCGGGTGGATCGAGTCCCGGCAGACACGACGAAGGGCCGCACTCTCCGTGGAGAGTGCGGCCCTTCGTCGTTCGGTCGGGCTGACAGGATTTGAACCTGCGACCCCTTGACCCCCAGTCAAGTGCGCTACCAAGCTGCGCCACAGCCCGAATGCCCCTCGGGGCGAAAGGAACATTAGCGCACCGGATGCCGCTGGTCCCAATCGGCCCCCGTGAACGACCCCCGGCCCCTCCGGGCCGGCGGCGCCTCGGCGTCGGGACGGTGCCGGGGAGGGCGTTCGGTCGGCGTCGGGGTCAGCGCCGGCGCTTCTCGCGGACGCGCACGGAGACCTCGATCGGCGTGCCCTCGAAGCCGAACTGCTCGCGCAGACGTCGCTCGATGAAGCGGCGGTAGCCGGCCTCGATGAAGCCCGACGCGAAGATGACGAAGCGCGGCGGACGCGTCGAGGCCTGGGTCGCGAAGAGGATGCGGGGCTGCTTGCCGCCACGCAGCGGGTGCGGGTGGGCAGCCACGATCTCGCCGAGGAAGGCGTTGAGCCGACCGGTCGGGACGCGGGTGTCCCACGACTCGAGGGCGGT
The DNA here is from genome assembly GCF_964254175.1 of Terrabacter sp. LjRoot27. NCBI lineage: Bacteria > Bacillati > Actinomycetota > Actinomycetes > Micrococcales > Intrasporangiaceae > Terrabacter > Terrabacter sp. LjRoot27. The sequence goes on along the minus strand of NZ_CAXUSS020000001.1, from coordinate 2,309,779 downwards.
CTCGATGGCGGGCACGAGGCGGTCCATGTGGCGGCCCGTGCGCGCCGAGATGTTGGCCCGGGGCGCCCACGGCACCTGGACGAGCTCCTTCTCGATCTCGCGCTCGAGGTAGTAGCGGCGCTCCTCGTCGAGGTTGTCCCACTTGTTGTAGGCGATGACGAGCGCACGGCCCGAGTCGATGACCTGCTGCACGACACGGATGTCCTGCTCGGCGATCGGCTCCTCGGCGTCGATGAGCACGACGGCCACCTCGGCCTTCTCGAGGGCCGTCTGGGTGCGCAGCGACGCGTAGAAGTCGGCGCCCCGGCTCTGGTGGACCCGGCGACGGATGCCGGCGGTGTCGACGAAGCGCCACGTCTTGCCGCCGAGCTCGATGAGCTCGTCGACGGGGTCGCGGGTGGTGCCGGCGACGTTGTCCACGACGACGCGCTCCGAGCCCGCCAGGCGGTTGAGCAGGCTCGACTTGCCCACGTTGGGGCGCCCGACGAGCGCGACCCGTCGCGGACCGCCCTGCGCGTAGGCCCCGTGGGCCGACACGTCGGGCAGCACCTCGAGCACGGCGTCGAGGGCGTCGCCGCTCCCGCGGCCGTGCACGGCGGACACCGGGAAGGGCTGGCCGAGGCCGAGGCTCCACAGCATCGCCGCGTCGGCCTCGCCCCGCTGGTCGTCGACCTTGTTGGCCACGAGCACCACCGGCTTGCCGGAGCGGCGCAGGAGCTTGACGACCGCCTCGTCGTCGTCGGTCGCACCGACCGTGGCGTCGACGACGAACATGACGACGTCGGCGAGGTCGATCGCGATCTCGGCCTGCTCGGCGACGCGCAGGTGGATGCCCGTGGCGTCCGCCTCCCAGCCCCCGGTGTCGACGATCGTGAAGCGACGCCCGCCCCACTCGGCCTCGTAGGAGACGCGGTCGCGCGTCACACCCGGCACGTCCTCGACGACGGCCTCACGGCGCCGCAGGATGCGGTTGACCAGGCTCGACTTGCCGACGTTGGGTCGGCCGACCACGGCCACGACGGGCAGCGGGCCCTGGGCCGCGCCGCCGTCGGAGACCGGCCCCTGGGCATCGAGCAGCGCCTGGTCCTCGGGGCTGAGCTCGAAGTCGTCGAGCCCGGCGCGCAGGGCGCGCTCCACGGCGGCGTCGTCGACGGAGGGGTCGGGGGTCGAGATCGGAACGCCCTCGTCGATGGGGCGGGCGGTCTCGTCAGTCACGGTGTCCTCGAATCAGTGAACGTCTGTTGAGGGACCATTCTCCACCCGCGAGCGGCGTACATGTGACGCGAGGGCGTCGCGCAGCTGGTCACTGGCGAGCCGGAGGCGGTCGCGGCCGGGTGCGGAGGCGTCGACGGCGAGCCGGAACGGCACGCCGAAGTCGACGAGCAGACGCGAGCGGAAGGGCGGCCAGTCGTCTTTGGTCGCGCCCTGGACGCGCGTGCCGCTGACCGCCACCGGCACGATCTGCGCGTCGGTGCGCAGCGCGATCCAGGCGGCCCCGTGGTTGACCTGGTGTACCTCGCCGTCTCCCCGGTTTCCCTCGGGGAAGATCCCGACCGCTCCCCCACCCTCGAGGACGGCGCTCGCCGAGGCGAGCGCTGCACGGTCACCGACGGAGCGGTCGATGGGGATCTGGCCGACGTTGCGGATCGTCCAGCCCCAGAAGCCGGAGAAGGCCTCCTGCTTGACGAGGAAGCTGACGGGGCGGGGGGCCATGCCGAAGACGAGGGGTCCGTCGAGGAACGCAGCGTGGTTGGCCACGAGGATGACGGGCCCGGTGAGCGGCACCCGCTCGAGGTGCAGGGCCGTGCCGCGGTAGAGGGTGCTGAAGATGACCTTGCCGATCGGGCGGCCGATCCGGGCCCGGTTCGGGTGGGGAGCGACCGCCTGGCTCACGCCCGGGCCGCCTCGACCACCTGGAGCACCGCCTCGACCGAGCCCTCGAAGTCGAGGTGCGAGGTGTCGATCGTCGTGACGCCGTCGGCGGCGACGGTGAACTCCGACACGGCGGAGTCGGCCTTGTCACGGTCGACGATCTGCGAGCGGGTGGCGGCGACGGCGTCGGCGTCGTCGGCGCCGTGCAGCTCCTTCGAGCGGCGCGCCAGCCGCGCCTCCTCGGAGGCCGTGAGCAGGATGCGCACGGGAGCGTCGGGGGCCACGACGGTCGTGATGTCGCGGCCCTCCGCGACGACGCCGCCGGTGGCCGCGGCCGCCTCGGAGATGAGGCGGCGCTGCAGGACCCGGAGGATCTCGCGCACGGGGATCACCGTGGCGACCGCGGAGACGTTCGTCGAGATGCCGGTCTCTCGGATGGCCGCGGCGACGTCGGTGCCGTCGACCTCCACCGTCGGTGCGTCGGGATCGGTGCCGATGACGAGCGGGAAGCGCTGTGCCGCAGTGGTGATCGCGTCTGCGTCGGCGAGGTCGACACCCTCGTGGAGGCACCACCACGTGAGCGCGCGGTACATGGCGCCGGTGTCGAGGTAGCCGTAGCCGAGCGACCGTGCGACCTGCTTGCTGACGCTCGACTTGCCGGACCCGGAGGGACCGTCCACGGCGACGACGAAACCGGACAGGGGGTCCTCGGGGGTCTGCGGCATGCGGACGAGGATAGTGCCTCGTCCCGGCCGCTCCCGGACCTGCCCGGGAGCCGGGACCCTCAGTCGTGCACGCGCCAGCCGAGCCGGGCCAGCTCGGCCCGCAGCGGCTCGACGGAGGCCGGGACCACGGAGATCTCGGCGACGCCGACGGCCTGCCCGAGCCCGTGCTCGAGGTGGAGGTCCTCGAGGTTGATCCCGGCGTGGCCGACGTCGGTGAGCAGCCGCGCCAGCGATCCCGGCTCGTCGGGGACGACGACCGAGACGACCTCGTACGCGGCCGGAGCGGCGCCGTGCTTGCCGGGGATGCGGGCGTGGCCGAAGTTGCCGGCCTCGAGGACTCGGCTCAGGGTGCCGAGCGACCCGGCGCCGTCGGCGTCCACGAGCGCGTCGAGGGCCCCGACGACGTCGTCGACCTGGTCGCGGACGTGGCGCAGGACGTCGCGGACGGCCGCTGCGTTGCCGGCGAGGATCTGGGTCCAGAGCCGTGGGTCGCTCGCCGCGATGCGGGTGACGTCGCGCAGACCCTGCCCGGCGAGACCGACGGCGGACTCGGGCAGCTCTCGCAGGCACGCCGCGACGATGCTCGCCGCGAGCTGCGGCACGTGCGAGACGGCCGCCACGGCCTCGTCGTGCTCGTGGGCCGGCATGACCCGCACCGCGGAGCCGACGGCGATCGCGAGGTCCCTCACGCGGCGCACGGCCGCCTCGGTCGACGCCTCGTGGGGCACGACGACCCACGCCCGGCCGTCGAAGAGGTCGGCGCGCGCGGCCGCGGCACCCGAGCGCTCGCGACCGGCCATCGGGTGGGACCCGACGTAGCGGCTCGCGTCGGCGCCCGAGTCGAGCACGACGCGGAGCACCGACTCCTTGACGGAGGCGACGTCGGTGACGACGGCGTCGGGCCAGCGCCCCAGGGCCTCGACGACGACGCGCGCCGCGACGTCGGGCGGGGCGGCGACGACGACGACGTCCGGCGCGTCGCTCACGTCCTCGGCCATCTCGCCTGCCCGAAGGTCGCGTGCGAGGCGGACTGCCGTCGGGGACGGGTCCGCCAGCGACACGCGAAATCCGTTGTTGGACAAGGCGATACCGAGACTGGTCCCGATCAGCCCAGCGCCGACGATGCGGACGTGCGTGCTCACCCCGTCAGCGTAGCGAGCGGGTCGTCCCAGGGCCGGGACGTCCGGATCACAGACCGGCGGCCTTGTAGAGCGCCCCGATCTCGGCCTTGTTGAGCCGTCGGGTGCGCCCGGACTTCAGGTCGGCGAGACGGATCGGCCCCACCTCGGTGCGGACGAGCTCGAGGACCGGGTGCCCGACGGCCTCGAGCATCCGGCGCACGACGTGCTTGCGACCCTCGTGCAGGACGACCTCGACCATGGCCTTGCCCGGCTGGTGGTCGACGATCCGGAACGAGTCGACGCTGACGGGACCGTCCTCGAGCTCGACGCCCTCACGCAGACGCTTGCCGACGTCACGCTGCACGGGGCCGCGGATCGTCGCGACGTACGTCTTGAGGACGCCGTATGCCGGGTGCTGCAGTCGGTGGGCGAGGTCGCCGTCGTTCGTGAGCAGCAGCAGGCCCTCGGTGTCGGCGTCGAGGCGCCCGACGTGGAAGAGGCGCTGCTCGCGGTTGCCGACGTAGTCCTCGAGCGAGATGCGGCCGAGCTCGTCGTGCATCGTGGTGACGACGCCCTTGGGCTTGTTGAAGGCGAGGTAGACGCGGTCCTCGTCGAGGTTGACCCGCACGCCGTCGACGTGGACCACCTGGGTCTGCGGGTTGATGCGCACCCCGAGCTCGGTCACGACCTGGCCGTCGACCTGGACGCGTCCCTGCTCGATGAGGTTCTCGCAGACGCGCCGCGAGCCGACACCGCCGGCGGCCATGAGCTTCTGCAGGCGCACGCCGTCGGGGTCGTGGACGTCGATCTCGGGAGCGGCCTTGCGGTCCGGCAGCCTGGTGGGCTGGCTGGCCTTGGTCGATCCGGCGAAGCGCGGGCCGGAGGACTTGCCGCCGCTCTTGCCGCCGCCGGTCTTGCCGCCCGACACGGGCCGGCCGCCGCGGCGGGCGCCACCGACGCTTCCCGGGCCCCCGGAGGGCCCGGAGCCCTTCTTGCGCGGCTGGCGGGGGGATCTGGAGTACTCGCTCATGCGTGTCCTTCCTCGATGAGCTCGTCGATGACGTCGGCGTCCGGGAGGTAGGGCGCCAACGCCGGGAGGTCGTCGAGCGACGACAGTCCCATCCGCTGGAGGAAGTAGGGGGTCGTGCGGAAGAGCATGGCACCGCTCTCGCCCACGTCCTCGACCTCCTCGATGAGGCCTCGCGAGGCCAGGGTGCGCACGACGCCGTCGACGTTGACGCCCCGCACGGCACTGACCCGCGCGCGGGACACGGGCTGGCGGTAGGCGATGACGGCGAGCGTCTCGAGCGAGGCCTGGGTCAGCTTGGCCTGCTGGCCGTCGAGGACGAACTTCTCGACCACGGGCGCGAAGTCGGACCGGCTGTAGACGCGCCACCCACCCGCGACGCTGCGCAGGGTGAACCCGCGCTGCGCGGCGGCATACTCCTCCTCGAGGGCGTGCAGGTGGCCCCGCACGTCGTCGACGGGCAGCTCGAGCGCGGACGCGAGGGCGACCTCGGTCACCGGCTCGTCGACGACCATGAGCACGGCCTCGAGCGCCGAGCGGGCGCCACCCGGGAAGTCGTTGATGTCGAAGGCGATCTGCTCGTCGGCACCCTCGCGGTCACCGAGCCCCTCGGGCTCGACGGTCGCGTCGGGCCCCTGCGCCGACTGGTCACTCATCGTCTGCTCCTCTTCGTGCGGTGGCGTCGCCACCCGTCTCCTCGGTGTCGTGCATGGACGCGTCGCCGGCTGGCTCGTCGTCGACCGCGTCACCCTCGGTGCCTGCGTCCTCGTCGTCCTCGTCGACCTCGTCGTCCTCGTCGAACTCGTCGTCGATGGCGATGTCGCCGTCGTCGGTGCCGGTCCAGCGGATGTCGAGCTCGCCCAGGGCCTCCGCCTGCTCGAAGGCGATGGCGGCCTCCTTGAACAGCTCGAGCAGGGCGAGGAAGCGCGCCACGATGACGAGGGTGCTGTCGGCGTCGGCGACGAGGCTGCGGAACGAGACCTGGCCGCGGTGGCGCAGCCGCTCGACGATGATCGCGGCCTGCTCCCGGACGCTGACCTGGGGGGCGTGGAGGTGCTCGAGACCGACCGTCGGCACCACCTTCGGCGTCATCGCGCGTGCCGCGATCATCGCGAACTGCTCGGGCGTGATCGCGATGACGAGCTCGGGCAGCAGGGCGGCGAACTCCGGCTCGAGGCCGGCCTGGCGCGGGGTGATGCGCCCGGCCGTGGCCATCCGCTCGCGGAAGGTGGCGGCGATGTCCTTGTAGGCGCGGTACTGCAGGAGCCGGGCGAAGAGCAGGTCGCGGGCCTCGATGAGGGCGAGGTCCTCGTCGTCCTGCGGGCCCGACTGCGGGAGCAGGCGCGAGGCCTTGAGGTCGAGCAGGGTCGCCGCGATGAGGAGGAACTCCGACGCCTGGCCGAGGTCCCAGTCGCTGTTGGCCGCCTGGGCGGTCTTGATGTGGGCCACGAACTCGTCGGTGACCTTGGCGAGGGCGACCTCGGTGATGTCGAGCTTGTGCTTGCTGATGAGGCCGAGCAGCAGGTCGAAGGGCCCGGAGAAGACGTCGAGGTGGACCTCGAACGGCGCGGCCGAACGGCGCGTGATGACACCGCCGGGGGTCAGCTCCTCCGGCGCCGTCCGGCGAGGCACCGCGGCGAGCGTGAGGTCGTCGGGATCGCCGGTCGCTGAAGGCTGGGCGGGCTGCCCGGGCTGGGAGGGCTGGGAGGGCACGGCAGCGTCGTCGGCGTCGACCGCGGTGCGGTCGACGGTGTCCTGCTCGGTCATCAGATCACTGCGGATCAGGCCGCGCCGCCGCGCGCGATGAGCTCACGGGCGAGCTGGCGGTAGGCGTTGGCACCGGAGTGCTCGGACGAGTAGGACGTGATCGGCTCGGCGGCCAGCGTCGCGTCGGGGAACTTCACGGTGCGGCTGATCACCGTGTGGAAGACCTGCTCGCCGAAGTGGTCGACGACCGAGCGCACGACCTCCCGGCTGTGCAGCGTGCGGCTGTCGTACATCGTGGCGAGGATGCCGTCGACCTGCAGGCGCGGGTTGAGGCGGTCGGTGATCTTGTCGATCGTGTCGATGAGCAGGGCGACGCCGCGCATCGCGAAGAACTCGCACTCGAGCGGGATGATGACGCCGTGCGCGGCCGTCAGCGCGTTGACCGTGAGCAGGCCGAGCGAGGGCTGGCAGTCGATGAGCACGAGGTCGTACTCGTCGACGACGGGGCGCAGCACGCGGGCGAGGATCTGCTCGCGGGCGACCTCGCCGACGAGCTGGACCTCGGCCGCGGACAGGTCGATGTTGGCCGGGACCAGGTCGAGGTTGGGCGTGCGCGTGTGCTGGATGACGTCGTGGATCTCGTGGCCGCGCTCGATGAGGAGGTTGTAGATCGTCGTGTCGAGCTCCTGCGCGTTGACGCCCAGCCCGACCGAGAGCGCGCCCTGCGGGTCGAAGTCGATGACGAGGACCTTGCGACCGAGCTCGGCGAGCGCGGCGCCGAGGTTGATCGTCGTCGTCGTCTTGCCGACGCCGCCCTTCTGGTTGCACATGGCGATGATGCGCGCGGGACCGTGGCTCGAGAGCGGCGCGGGGTTCGGGAAGTCCGGCAGCGGCCGGCCGGTCGGGCCCATGGCGCCGGAGCCGGCGGACTCGGTGCCCGGCAGGTGCGCGACCCGCGGGGAGGCACTGACCGGACTCTGTCGGGGCTGGTCGAGGTCCTCGGACGGCACGGACTGCATGGTGTCGTGTGACTCCTCGTTCACCGGGTGTTCCACTCCGCTCGGCCTTGCCCTGGGATGCTGCGGTCAGCCTCGCGCTGATCACGTGTGACCTTATCAGCGGGCACGGGGGTGGGCGCCCGCATAGACCTCGCGGAGTCGGTGCACCGAGACCATCGTGTAGATCTGCGTCGTCGTGACGGAGGCGTGCCCGAGCAGCTCCTGGACGACCCGGACGTCCGCCCCGCCGTCGAGCAGGTGCGTGGCGAAGGAGTGGCGCAGCGTGTGGGGGGACACGTGCTCGGTGAGGTCGGCCCGCTCGGCGGCGCGCCGGATGATGGCCCAGGCCGACTGCCGCGAGAGCCGGGCGCCGCGCTGGTTGAGGAAGAGCGCCGGACCCCCCTTGCCGTGCGTGGCGAGGGCCGGTCGACCTCGGACGAGGTAGGCCGTCACGGCCTCGACCGCGTAGCGCCCGACGGGGACGACGCGCTCCTTGCCGCCCTTGCCGTGCAGCCGGACGGACGCCACTCCCCCACCCGTCGGTGCGGTGCCGGAGGTGTCTGCGGGGCCGGCGGTCTCGATGTCGTCGACGTCGAGGTCGACGGCCTCGCTGATGCGCGCGCCGACGCCGTAGAGGACCTCGAGGAGTGCGCGATCGCGCAGCGACTCGGGCGTGTCGCCGACGGATGCCGCCGCGAGCAGCCGCTCCACGGCCTCGATCGGGATCGCCTTGGGCAGCCGGGCGGGTGGCTTGGGCGGGGCGACGTTGGCAGCTGGGTCGCCGGCCACCTCACCCTCCAGCGCGAGGAAGCGGTGGAAGCCACGCACGGCGACGAGGGTGCGCGCCGCGGAGGAGGCGGCGAGCCCGCGCTCGCGCAGGGACGCGAGGAAGTCGGTGACGTCGGCCTCGGTGACCCGGCTCGCGTCGTCGATCCCCTTGGCGGCCAGGAACGCCGCGTAGGAGCGCAGGTCGCGGGCGTAGGACTTGAGGGTGTTGTCCGACGCGCCCTTCTCGACGCGGACGTGGTCGAGCCACCCGCGGACGTCGCGCTCGAGGCGCGAGGGACGTGCCGCGGGTGGCTCGGTGAGGACCTGCTCGGTCAGGAGAGCGCCTCGTCGAGACCGACCGACGCCATGCCGTGGGCCTCGGCGACACCGGCGTAGGTGACGTGCCCGTCGTGCGTGTTGAGCCCGAGGCCGAGCGCGTGGTCGGCGCGCAGGGCGTCGCGCCAGCCCTGGTTGGCGAGCTTCACGGCATACGGCAGGGTCGAGTTGGTCAGGGCGTAGGTGGAGGTGTTGGGCACCGCGCCCGGCATGTTGGCGACGCAGTAGAAGACCGAGTTGTGCACCGTGTAGGTGGGGTCGGCGTGCGTCGTGGCGTGGCTGTCCTCGAAGCAGCCGCCCTGGTCGATGGCGATGTCGACGAGCACGGAGCCCGGCTTCATCTGCGACACGAGCTCGTTGGAGACGAGCTTGGGAGCGGCCGCGCCGGGGATGAGCACGGCGCCGATGACCATGTCGGCCTCCTGGACCTGCTGCTGCACCGTCAGACGGTTCGAGGCCAGACCGTGGACCTGGTTCTCGTAGCGCCAGAAGGACATCCGCAGCTTGTCGAGGTCGGTGTCGAGCAGCGTGACGTCGGCGCCCATGCCGAGGGCGATGTTGGCGGCGTTCTGGCCCGAGACACCGGCGCCGAGGATGACGACCTTGGCGTTGGCCACGCCGCCGACACCGCCCATGAGCACGCCGCGGCCGCCCTGGGCGCGCATCAGCGCGTGGGCGCCGACCTGCGGAGCGAGGCAGCCGGCCACCTCGGACATCGGGTAGAGCAGCGGCAGCGCACCGGACGGCAGCTGAACGGTCTCGTACGCGATGCCCGTGACCTTGCGCTTGACGAGCTCCTCGGTGAGCGGCTTGTCGGCCGCGAGGTGCAGGTACGTGAAGAGGGTCAGGCCCTCCCGCATCCGGTGGTACTCCTCCGCCACGGGCTCCTTGACCTTGAGGACCATGTCGGCCTCGCCCCACACGTCGTCGGCCGAGCCGAGGATGCGCGCGCCGGCCGCGACGTAGTCGTCGTCACTGATCTGCGAGCCGACCCCGGCGTCCTTCTCGACGATGACGTCGTGACCGTTCTCGGTGAGCTCGTGGACTCCCGAGGGCGTGATGGCGACGCGGTACTCGTGGTTCTTGACCTCGCGGGGGATGCCGACCTTCATGCTGCTGCACTTCCTTCCGGACTGACTCGGCCACGGCGCCGTTGCCGTGGTGAGAAGAGGCCCGCAGGGGCCGCGAGGCCACTGTATCCGTGGGCGTCACGGCCCGGTCACGACCTCGTGCAACTGCCTCCGACCGGCCTTGGACCCGTGCCACAGTGTGCTCACCGCCAACCGCGGTCGACGAGCTCGGAGAAGGAGGGGTCGTGACCGATCCGCCGGGGCACGAGGGATACACCTGGCCGGTGGCGCCGGCCGGTTCACGGCCGCCGAGGCCGCCGAGGCCCTCGAGGCACCCGAGGGCGGAGGGGCCCGTGCTGACACGGCGCCACGGCGTCGTCGCCGGCGCGGTCTTCGCCGTGCCTGCCGTCTGGGGACCGACCTTCCAGGGCGTGGAGCCACCCGGGGCGTTCGTGCTGCTTGCGATCGGCCTCGCGGTCGCCGCGGCGGCCTCGGCCTTCCCGGCACTGCGCTCGTTCGCGGGGGGCTTCGTCGTGGGCTCCCTGGTGGGCGGGTTCGCCGCTTTCATCGCCCTTGTCGTGTTCTTCGTCGTCGTCTTCGCCAACATGGGTCCGTGAAGCTCTACGCAGACACCCCCGCCCGCCGCACCCGACAGCTGCTGTCCGACGTGCTCATGCTCCTCTGGATCGGTCTCTGGGCGTATGCCGGTCGCCAGGTCCACGACACCGTCGAGCAGCTGCGTGCCCCCGCGGACTCGATCACGTCGGCGGGCCAGTCGGTCAACGGCGCCCTCACGGGCGCGGGCGACCAGGCGGGGCAGCTGCCCCTCGTGGGTGACCAGCTGAAGACGTGGCTGACCCAGGCGGCCGGATCGGGCACGACCCTGCAGGAGGCGGGGACGTCGATGGCCGACACCGTCGACACGCTCGCCCGGGGACTCGGGTTCGGCACGGCGCTCGTGCCGATCCTGCTCGTCCTCGTGGTCTGGCTCTACGTCCGGGTTCGCTTCGTGCGCAACGCGACCCAGTCGCAACGCTTCATCGACGCCGGCGAGGACCTCGACCTCTTCGCCTTCCGTGCGATGGCGACACAGCCGATGCGCGCACTCGCCCGTGTCTCCGACGACCCGGCGGGGGCGTGGCGACGCCAGGACCGTGACGTCATCCGGGAGCTCGCCCTGCTCGAGCTGCGCGACCAGGGTCTGCGCCCGCCGCCCGGCACCTGACCTCGCCACGCGCCTGGTCGCGCGGGGCGGTCGGTCGGGGGCTCGGTCGGGGGCTCGGTCGGGGGCTCGGTCGGGGGCTCAGTCGGCGCGGGTGACCTGCGGCACGAGGTCCTCTGCCGGCGGGGTCCACGCGTCGGCGGAGGCCGGGACCTGCTCGCCGCTGCGGATGTCCTTGACCTCGTCACCGGACTGCCCCGCCCCGGGGAACCAGACGTACGGGATCCCGCGACGCTCGGCGTAGCGGATCTGCTTGCCGAAGCGGGCCGCCGACGGGGCGACCTCGCAGGCGATCCCGCGCCGGCGCAGGGCCGTGGCCACCGCGACGGCACCCTCGCGCGACTCGTCGTCGGTCAGCGCGACGAGCACGGCGGCGGGCGTGGACCGCGACGCGGTGACGAGCCCACGGCCGATGAGCAGGCCGAGGATGCGGGTCACGCCGATGGAGATGCCGACGCCCGGGTAGGTGTTCTTGCCGTCGCTGGCGAGGGCGTCGTAGCGGCCGCCGGAGCAGAACGAGCCCCACGACTCGTGGCCGACGAACTGGGTCTCGTACACCGTGCCGGTGTAGTAGTCGAGGCCGCGCGCGATGCGCAGGTCGGCGACGAGCTTGCCGGGGGCGTGGGCCATGCCGGTGCGGATGACGTTGGCGAGGGAGTCGAGCCCCTCGTCGAGGAGCGGGTGCTCGACGCCGAGGGCGCGGACCTGCTCGACGAAGCCGAGGTCGGTCGAGCGGATCGCGGCGAGCGCGAGGCACTGGTCGGCCTGCTCGTCCGTCGTGCCCGACTCGACGAGCAGGGCCTTGACCTTCTCGGGGCCGATCTTGTCGAGCTTGTCGACGATGCGCAGCGTCCCGATGACGTCGGTGATGCCGATGCCCTGGTAGAAGCCGTTGGGGATCTTGCGGTCGTTGACCTGGATGACGAACTCGCCCACCGGGAACCGGCTGAAGACGTCGGCGATGACGAGCGGCATCTCGGCCTCGAAGTGCGGCGAGAGCGAGCCGACGTCCACGACGTCGATGTCGGCCTGGGTGAACTCGCGGTAGCGACCCTCCTGGGGCCGCTCCCCGCGCCACGCCTTCTGGATCTGGTAGCGGCGGAAGGGGAAGGCGAGCTTGCCGGCGTTCTCGAGGACGTAGCGTGCGAACGGCACGGTCATGTCGAAGTGCAGGCCCCAGCGGGCGTCGTCGTCGCTGCCGCCGGCCAGGCGGGACACGGCGTAGATCTCCTTGTCGGCGTCCTCGCCCTGGGCGCTGAGGCGCTCGATGGGCTCGATGGACCGGGTCTCGACCGACGAGAACCCGTGCAGCTCGAAGGTCTCCCGGATGACGTCGAGGAAGCGCTGCTCGACGATGCGCTCGGACGGGAGGTACTCGGGGAAGCCGCTGATCGGGGTGACCTTGCCGGACTTCGAGGCGGGACGCGTGCTCACGCGGGCAAGTCTCTCAGGTAGGGGTTGGTGGCGCGCTCGTGGGCCATCGTCGTCGCCTGGTAGTGGCCCGGCAGCACGAGCGTCGTGTCGGGCAGCGGCAGCACCACGTCGCGCAGGCTGCGCTGCATCGCCGCCGGGTCGCCGCCCGGCAGGTCGGTGCGTCCCACCGAACCGGCGAAGAGCACGTCGCCGGTCACCATCGTCCGGTCCACGTCCACCTGGTCGCGGATGCCGTCGGGCACCCGGTCGATCCCGAACATGACCGAGCCCTCGGTGTGCCCGGGTGCGTGGAGCACGTCGAGCTCCAGGCCGGCGAGCGTCAGTCGGGTGCCGTCGGTGATCTCGACGACGTTGGTCGGCTCGGTCCACGTCGCCGCGGCGCCGAACTGCTGCTCGAGCATGGCGATCAGGCCAGGGTTGCTCTGTCCCAGCAGGTCGTGGAGCCGGTAGCGGTCGTCGGCATGGATGTAGGCGGCGGTGTCGGACCCGCAGACGGGCGTCACGGAGTAGACGTGGTCGACGTGCCCGTGCGTGAGCAGCACCGCGGCCGGCCGCAGCCGGTGCTCCGCCAGCACCTCGCGCAGCGTCTCCTCGACCCCGATCCCCGGGTCGACGATGACGCACTCCTCCCCCGCGCCGGGGGCGAGGACGTAGCAGTTGGTGTCGAACGCCCGGGCCGGGAAGGCAATGGTCAGCACGCTGGGAGCCTAGCGACGACGCGCGCCGGGGCACGCGGCATACGTGCTCGGGAGTGGGGACGGACGACCGCGGGTATGCCGTCAGCGGGGGTTCCGGGCGCAAATCCGCGCGTCGGAGGGGAGATGTCACGGACTCGTGACCCGTCCCGCTGCGTGCGCACCGCAGTCGTTCCATAAAATGACCGAACGCCCGGGGACAGCCCATGTGGCCCGTACGAGGAGAGGTTCGTGACCAAAGAGCAGGAACGCGCACGTGCGCGCCGCCGCCACGAGGAACAGCAGAAGACCGCCAAGCCGCCGGTGAGCGACTCGACGCGCGACAAGCAGGTCTTCGGTGTGATCCTCGCGGTCATCCTCATCATCGCTGCGGTCATCGTCGTGCCCAAGCTCGTCGGCAGCTCCGACGCAGCCACTCCCGCGGCCGGGTCGACGACTCCGGCGAGCACCCCGACGAGCTCGGGCGGGCTCGCCGAGGGGCAGAAGCTCGCGGCCGGCTGCACCGCTCCCCCGGCGAACCAGACCACCCCGAAGCAGCAGAAGGAGGTCCCGGCCAAGGCCACGGCGGCCGGCAAGACCTTTGTCGCGACCGTCAAGACCACGTGCGGTGACCTCACCTTCGAGCTCGACGGGACGAAGGCGCCGCAGACCGTCGCCTCGTTCATCAACCTGGCCAAGACCGGCTTCTGGGCCCCGAGCCCGTGCCACCGCGTCACGACCGAGGGCATCTACGTGCTCCAGTGCGGTGACCCCACCGGCACCGGTCAGGGTGGCCCCGGCTACACCTTCGGCATCGAGAACGCGCCCAAGGACGGGAAGTACGCCACCGGCGTGCTCGCCATGGCGCGCACCTCCGACCCGAACAGCAACGGCGGCCAGTTCTTCATCACCTACAAGGAAACCCAGTTGCCCACCGACGGCGGTGGCTACACGATCTTCGGGAAGGTGACCAAGGGCCTCAACATCGTCGAGAAGATCGCCGCGAACAAGGCCCTGCCCCCGAGCCCGACGGACGGAACCCCCGTCTCCCCGATCAGCATCCTCAGCGTCAGCGTGACGGAGAAGAAGGCATGACCGACATCAAGCAGCCCGAGCCGGACGACACCACCGACCCCGGGACGGAGGCCGAGCACGGCGAGGCAGCGGTCGAACCGGCCGCCGAGAACGCCGACACGGTCGACACGGTCGAGACGGTCGAGAGCCCGGCCACGCCCGAGCCTGCAGCGACACCCGAGCCCGCGACCGAGACGGCTGACGCCGTCGCGTCGGTGGAGGCCACGGAGTCCGGCGACACGACCGAGACGGCCAGCGAGCCCACGGAGTCCGCGGTGACCGAGCCCGTCGCAGAACCCGTCGCAGAACCCGTCGCAGAGCCCGTCGCGGAGGCGGAGCCCGCGCACGCCGAGCCGAAGGAGGCCGAGCCCACGGTCCAGAGCGAGCCGGTCGCAACGACGGAGCCGGAGAGCGCCGTCGCTGCGGGCACGGCACCCGAGGCAGCGGCCGCGGCGCCCGTGTCCGAGCCCGAGGCAGCCGAGCCGGCCGGCGCCGCCCCGGCCGCGGTGGAGGGTGGCGAGCCGGTGGCAGCGGCGGTCGAGACCGCCGATGCCGTGGCGTCCGTCAGCAGCACGGAGTCCGGAGCTGCCACCGAGGCGACCCCGGCCACCGAGGCAGCACCCGCCACCGAGGCGACCCCGGCCACCGAGGCAGCACCCGCCACCGAGGCCGCGCCCGCCACCGAGGCCGCGCCCGCCGCGCCCTCGCCGGCGAGCGTCCCCAAGCCCTCGGCGATCCCGACCCCGGCAGCGCTGGCCAAGGTCGTGGCGCACCCGACGGTGACGCCTGCCGCACCGGCGCCGATCACGACCGACCACTCCGCCTCGGCGGCGTTCGGGCGCGTCGACGAGAACGGCACGGTCTTCGTGCGCACCAAGGACGGCGAGGAGCAGGAGGTCGGCTCCTACCCCGGCGCGAGCGACCAGGAGGCGCTGACCTACTTCGCGCGCAAGTACGACGAGCTCTTCGCCTCGGCGGTGCTGCTCGAACAGCGGCTCTCGCAGCCCGAGGTGCCGTCCAAGGACGTCGCCGAGGCCCTCAAGACCCTGGCGGCCCAGGTCAAGGACGCGACCGTCGTCGGTGACCTCGACGCCCTGGCCACGAAGCTCGACGAGATCCAGTCCGGCCTCGCGGCCAAGCGCAACGTCGAGCAGCAGCACCGCGCCGAGGCGCGGGCGGCCGCCACGGCCGAGCGCGAGAAGATCGTGGCCGAGGCCGAGTCGATCGCCGGGCAGCCCGAGAACCGGATCCAGTGGAAGAGCAGCGGCGCCCGGATGCGTGAGCTGCTCGACGAGTGGAAGGCGCACCAGCGCTCTGCCACCCGGCTCGACCGCGAGACGGAGTCGAACCTGTGGCAGCGCTTCAGCAGCGCGCGCAACGGCTTCGACAAGGCACGACGCAGCCACTTCGCGGGTCTCGACGCGCAGCACGCCGACGCCAAGGGCGCGAAGGAGCGGCTCGTGGCCGAGGCCGAGAAGCTGGCGACGAGCACCGACTGGGCGGCCACCGCGGGCGCCTTCAAGCGCCTCATGGACGAGTGGCGGCGCGCCGGCCGGGCCAGCCGGTCCGACGACGACAAGCTGTGGGCCCGCTTCAAGGCCGCGCAGGACGCCTTCTTCGCCGCCAAGGACGAGGTCGTCGCCGCCGAAGAGGAGCAGTACCGCGGCAACCTCACGGTCAAGGAGGCTCTCCTCGTCGAGGCCGAGGCGATCCTGCCCGTGACCGACCTCGAGAAGGCCAAGGCCCAGCTGCGGGTCGTCCAGGACAAGTGGGATGCCGCCGGCAAGGTCCCGCGGTCCGACATGGAGCGGGTCGAGAAGGCCATGCGCCGCGTCGAGCAGACGGTGCGGGACGCCGAGGACCGCAGGTGGAAGTCGAGCAACCCCGAGGTCGCAGCTCGCGCCCGGGCCATGGTCGACCAGCTCGAGCGTGCCGTCGCCGACCTCCAGGACGACCTGGCCAAGGCCGAGGCGTCCGGCAGCGCGAGCAAGATCAAGAAGGCCCGCGAGGCCCTCGACGCGCGTCAGGTCTGGCTCGACCAGGCCCGCGCGGGCGTCGCCGAGTTCGGCGGCTGACCACTCGACCACCCCACCGTCGAAAGGCCACAAACCGGGGAGCGAAGGCGGGCCTGAGGCCCGCCCAGCCCCCGGTTTGTGGCCTTTCGACGGTTCAGGCGGGTGGCTCGGGCAACCGGGCCTCGCCTACATCGTCGACTTGCCGCCGTTGACGCGATAGACGTCGAAGACCCCGTCGATCTTGCGGACCGCCTGCATGACGTGGTCGAGGTGCGCGGGATCGCCCATCTCGAAGGTGAAGCGCGAGATGGCCACCCGGTCGCGCGAGGTCTGGACGGACGCCGACAGGATGTTGACGTGCTGGTCCGACAGGACGCGGGTCACGTCGCTGAGGAGGCGGTTGCGGTCGAGCGCCTCGACCTGCAGCTGCACGAGGAAGACGCTGGCCGAGCTCGGCGCCCACTCGACGTCGATGAGCCGCTCGGGGTTGGCCGTCAGCTGGTCGGCGTTGGTGCAGTCGACGCGGTGCACGGAGACACCGTTGCCACGCGTCACGAAGCCGATGATCGGGTCGCCGGGCACCGGGGTGCAGCACTTGGCGAGCTTGACCCACACGTCGGCCGTGCCGACGACGACGACGCCGGGGTCGCCGGGCTTGCGGCGGCTGGCCGCGCGCGTCGGGACGGTGGCCTCGGCGAGGTCCTCGGTCGCGCCGTCGACGCCACCCATCGACGCGACGACCTTGCCGACGACGTGCTGCGCGGAGACGTGCCCCTCGCCCACGGCGGCATACAGCGCCTCGATGTCCTGGTAGCGCAGGTCGGTTGCGACGGCGGTCATCGACTCGTGGCTCATGAGCCGCTGGAGCGGGAGGTTCTGCTTGCGCAGCGCCTTGGCGATCGAGTCCTTGCCGGCCTCGATGGCCTCCTCGCGGCGCTCCTTGGAGAACCACTGCTTGATCTTGTTGCGGGCGCGCGGGCTCTTGACGAACTGGAGCCAGTCGCGCGACGGACCGGCACCGTCGGCCTTGGACGTCAGCACCTCGACGACGTCGCCGTTCTCGAGCGTCGACTCGAGGGGCACGAGGCGCCCGTTGACGCGCGCCCCGATGCAGTGGTGCCCGACCTCGGTGTGGACGGCATACGCGAAGTCGACGGGAGTGCCGCCCATCGGGAGCGCGACGACCGAGCCCTTCGGCGTGAAGACGTAGACCTCGCTGCTGCCCATCTCGAAGCGCAGCGAGTCGAGGAACTCGCCCGGGTCCTCGGTCTCGCGCTGCCAGTCGAGCAGCTGGCGCAGCCAGGCCATGTCGTTCTGGGGCGTGATCTCGCCGGGACGCGCGGGACCGCCGCCGTTGCTCTGGTCCTTGTACTTCCAGTGCGCGGCGACGCCGTACTCGGCGCGGCGGTGCATCGTGTGCGTGCGGATCTGGATCTCGACCGGCTTGCCCTGCGGGCCGATGACCGTCGTGTGGAGCGACTGGTACATGTTGAACTTCGGCATCGCGATGTAGTCCTTGAAGCGCCCCGGCACCGGGTTCCACCGCGAGTGGAGGGCGCCCAGCGCCGCGTAGCAGTCGCGCACCGTGTCGACGAGGACCCGGACGGCGACGAGGTCGTAGATCTCCTCGAAGTCGCGGCCCCGCACGATCATCTTCTGGTACACGGAGTAGTAGTGCTTGGGCCGGCCCGTGACGACGGCCTTGATCTTGGCGGCCGTGAGGTCCTCGGTGACCTGGGTGCGGACGCCGGCGAGGTACTCCTCGCGGGCGGGGGCGCGCTCGGCGACGAGGCGCACGATCTCGTCGTACACCTTCGGGTAGAGCGTCGCGAACGAGAGGTCCTCGAGCTCCCACTTGATGGTGTTCATGCCGAGGCGGTGCGCGAGCGGCGCGTAGATCTCGAGCGTCTCGTTGGCCTTGCGCTTGGCCGACTCGGGGCTGACGTAGCGCCACGTGCGGGCGTTGTGCAGCCGGTCGGCGAGCTTGATGACGAGGACGCGGATGTCGCGCGCCATCGCGATGACCATCTTGCGCACGGTCTCGGCCTGGGCGGCCTCGCCGTACGTCACCTTGTCGAGCTTGGTCACGCCGTCGACGAGCATCGCGATCTCGTCACCGAAGTCGTGGCGCAGCTCGTCGAGGCCGTATGCCGTGTCCTCGACCGTGTCGTGCAGCAGCGCCGCCGCGAGGGTGGGCGGCGTCATGCCGAGCTCGGCGAGGATCGTCGTCACGGCGAGCGGGTGCGTGATGTACGCGTCGCCGCTCTTGCGCATCTGGCCCTCGTGGGCGCTCTCCGCGACGGCATAGGCCCGTTCGATGACCGAGAGGTCGGCCTTGGGGTGGTTCTGCCGCACGGCCGTCATGAGCGGCTCGAGCACGGGGTTGCCCGCCGGCCGGGTGGCCCCGAACCGGGCGAAACGGGCGCGCACCCGCGACGGGGTGGACAGCTCGTTGCGGACGTCCTCGCTCATGAAGAGAGTCTAGGCGGTCCCTCTGTGATCAGACGGTGAGGATGGCGTTGACGGCGCCGGACGTGATCCGGGAGCGGCCTTCGAGGAAGGCGAGCTCGATGAGGAACTCGAGAGCCGTGGTCGTGGCGCCGGACCGCTCGATGAGCTCGCACGCCGCCGCGGCCGTGCCGCCCGTGGCGAGGACGTCGTCGATGAGCAGCACGCGCGCGCCCGCCGGGAAGGCGTCCGCCTGCACCTCGACCTCGGCGGTGCCGTACTCGAGGGAGTACGCCGACGCGATCGTGTCGCCGGGAAGCTTGCCGGCCTTGCGGATCGGGACGAAGCCGAGTCCCAGGGCGTGGGCCACCGGCGCGCCGAAGATGAAGCCGCGCGCCTCGACGCCGGCGACGATGTCGATTTGCCCCTCCCAGCGCCGGGCGATGTCGTCGACGAGGGCGCCGAAGGCCACGCCGTCGGCGAGCAGCGGCGAGAGGTCCTTGAAGACGATCCCGGGCTTCGGGAAGTCGGGGACGTCGCGGACGCGCGACGCGACGAGGTCACTGATCTGGCTCACGCCGGCTCCTACAGGTGTGGACGTGCGGTGTGCGGGACGGGGGCCGCTCCTGCGACCCCCGGCCTCAGCGTCGCGACTTCGGCGCGCGCTTGGGCTGGTTGCGCGGGCCGGCCTGGGCGTACTTGTGCACGGGTCGCGGAGCGCCGTCGACGGTGTAGTCGGCATCGGCCGCAGCACCCGTGGTGTCCGCGCCGACGTAGGCCGGCTCGGCGGCTCCCTGGGCCGCGGAGGCACCCTGCTTGGCGCCGTGGCGCGCAACGTACTTGTCGAGGTCACGGACGGCGGGCTCGTTGCGACGCAGGTCGACGAGCAGCGGCGTCGCGATGAAGATCGAGGAGTACGCGCCGACCGCGATGCCGATGAAGAGCGCGAGCGACAGGTCGAGCAGCGTGCCCGGGCCGAGCAGGGTGAAGCCGACGAAGAGCACTGCCGCGATCGGCAGCAACGCGACGACGGTCGTGTTGATCGAGCGGACCAGCGTCTGGTTCACGGCGAGGTTGGCCGCGGCCGAGTAGGTCATGCGCTTCGTGCGGAACGCGTCGGCGGTGTTCTCGCGCACCTTGTCGAAGACGACGACGGTGTCGTAGAGCGAGTACCCGAGGATCGTGAGGAACCCGATCATCGACGACGGGGTGATCTCGAACCCGAAGAGGGCGTAGATGCCGACCGTGATGACGAGGTCGTGCAGCAGGGCCACGAGCCCCGAGACGGCCATCTTCCATGTGCGGAAGTAGAGCGCCATGACCAGGGTCACGATGACGAGGAAGACGATGAGTCCTCGGATCGCCTGCTGGCTGACCGACTGGCCCCAGCTCGGGCCGATGAGCGAGGCGCTGACCGAGCCCTCCTCGACGCCGAACCGCTCCGCGAGGGCGGTGCGCGCCTCGTCCGTGCGGTCGGCGGCGGCCTCGGACTGCACGCGGACGGTGTCCTGGCCGACGATCGTCGTGACGACGTTGCCGTCGATGCCGGCATCGGCGATGGCGCTCTGCGCCTTCTCCTCGTAGCCCTGGCTGTTGGCTACGCCCTGGACGCGGAACTCCGAGCCACCGCTGAACTCGATGCCGAAGTTGAGGCCCTTGACGAAAATGCCGACGAGGGCCAGGGCGATGAGCACCGCCGAGATGGCGTACCAGGTCTTCTGGCGCTTGATGAAGTCGATCGAGCGCTTGCCGGTGTAGAGGTCGTTGCCGACCTGGGCGAAGTTGATCATGCCTGGGCCTTCCCATCCGAGAGGCGGGCCGAGCCCACGGTGGCGGGCGGGCGCTGGGCGCCGGGTGCCCCGAACTGGCCCCGGCCGCGGTAGCGGGGCGACTCCTTCGCGCCGAGGCGCTCCGGGTCGAGACCGGACCACTTGTGACCGGTGCCGAAGAAGTTCGTCCGCGCGAGCAGCTGGACCGTGGGGTGCGTGAAGAGGATGACGACGAGCAGGTCGATGAGGGTCGTGAGACCGAGCGTGAAGGCGAACCCACGGACGTTGCTCGAGGCGAGGAAGTAGAGCACACCGGCGGCGATGAAGTTCACGGCGTCGGCCGCGATGATCGTGCGGCGGGCGCGCTTCCAGCCGGTCTCGACGGCGGCCACGAGCGGGCGGCCGTCACGCACCTCGTCGCGGATGCGCTCGAAGTAGACGATGAAGCTGTCGGCCGTGACCCCGATGGCCACGATGAGACCCGTGACACCGGCCATCGTCAGGCGGAAGCCGTGCGTCGTCCCGAGCACCGTCACCGCGAGGTAGGTGATGACCGACGCGACGACGAGCGAGGCGACCGTGACGAGTCCGAGGGCGCGGTACTGGATGAGCGAGTAGACGACGACGAGCAGCAGGCCGATGAAGCCGGCGAGCAGGCCGATGCGCAGCTGCTCCTCGCCGAGCTGGGGCGTGATGTTGTCCTGCGTCTGCAGCGCGAACGAGATCGGCAGCGCACCGAACTTCAGCTGCTCGGCGAGCTGCTTGGCCGAGTCGATGGTGAACGAGCCGGTGATGGAGGCCCGACCGTCGGTGATGACGGCGCGTGCCTGCGGGGCCGTGATGACGGCCTTGTCGAGCACGACGGCGAACTGGTCGAGCGGCGGCTGCGACTGGAGGCCGTAGAGGCGCTTGGTCACGGCCGCGAACTTGGCCTTGCCGGCGTCCTTGAACGACAGGGCGACCTCGACGATGGAGGTGGGCTGGCCGTTGGGGCCGGGCTGGTAGCCGCTCGTGGCGTCGGCGATCTCGCTGCCGTCGATCTCGCTCGGGCCGAGGACGTACTTCGTGACGCGGTCCTCACCGCAGGTCGCGATGGGCTGCGTCGGGTCGTCCTGGATCTTGTCGAGGGCGCCCGGGGTCGAGCAGTTGAGCGCGGTGTACTCCTTGGCGACCTTGGCGGCGGCGGCGTCTGCCTTGGCCTTGTCCCAGCCGAGCCCGACGAGGCCGGTGCTGACCTGCGTCTTGATGGCGGCCTCGGTCTGGGCCGCCGTCGGGGCCGGGGCCTCGGTGGCGGCGGGGGCAGGCGTCGTCGCGGTGCCGGAGGGCGTGGTCGCCGACCCGGTCGGCGTCGGAGTGGCAGGGGTCGTGGCGGCGCGCAGCGCGTCGGGGACGACGCCGTTCTGCGCGGTCGCGGACGTCGAGGGCGTCGCGGTGCTCGTGGCCTTCGGCGTGCCGGTGCCGGTCGCGGTGCCGGAGGGGGTGGTCGTGCCGGTCGAGGTGCCGGTGGGCGTCCCGCTCGGGTTGGCCTGGCTGGCGTTGGCGTCGAGGGCCTGCACGTAGACGGCGCGGAACCGCAGCTGCGAGGGCTTCTTCAGCGCGTCGAGCTGCTCGGCCGTGGGCTGGCCGGGGATCGACACGACGATGCTGCGACCGCCCTGCGTGGTGATCTCGGCCTCGGAGACGCCGTTGGCGTCGATGCGCTGGCGGATGATGTCCACCGCGCGGTTGACCTGGCCCTCGCTGATGGTCTCGGTGCCGTTGAGCTGCGGCTGGAGCACGAGCTCCGTGCCGCCCTCGAGGTCGAGACCGAGGCGGGGGGTCATCGACCCGTCGGCCCACTTCGTCAGGCCGACGGCCAGACCGCCGAGGGCGAGGATGACGACGACCAGTGCCAGGAGGCTCCGTCTCGCCGACGTCTTGGTGGAGCTGCGTGCCACGAAAGCCTCACTGACCGTTCTGCTGGGGGCCGGGCGTCGCACCCGGTGCGTCGTCGACGGGGGCGTCGGCCGCAGGCGTGTCGCTCGCGACGGTGTCGGTCTGCTTCATCGCGATGGCGCGCCGGTCGAAACGGACGGTCGTGCCCTCGGCGATCTCGAGCCAGGCGCTGCTGTCGTCGAGGTGCTTGATCGTGCCGAAGATGCCCGAGGACGTGACGACGGCGTCACCGACGTTGAGTGCCGAGCTGAAGTCGCGCATCTGCTTCATCCGCTTGTTCTGGGAAAAGAACAGCCAGCCCAGCAGCAGCAGGGGCAGGGCGAAAATCAGCAACGAGAGGGCCCCGTTGTTGTTCATGTCAGCTCAGTCCTTCGTGTCTTCGTCCGGTCAGCGCGGGCGCGCGCCACGACCCGTCGATCGGGTCGGATGTCGCGTCAACGACCGGGGGCACCGGATGGTGCCGCGGCAGCGGCGATGGTGCCCGCAGGAGTCTACGTGCGCCGGTGCAGTTTGTCAGACCGGTTGAACGGGTGCCGCCGTCTGCCCGTGTCACGTTTTGGCTGCAGTTGGAGGCCTCGGCACGGCGCGCCGGGGCTGTCCTCAGGAGTCGAACCGCGCGCCCCCGGCCTCGTCGATCGGCAGGGTCGCCGTCCAGAGGGCCTGCGCGTCGTGCGGTGGCGTGAGCCCGAGGTGCTCCCAGGCGAGGCTCGAGGCGGCGCGGCCGCGCGGGGTGCGCACCATGAAGCCCTCCCGCACGAGGTAGGGCTCGGCGACCGTCTCGACGGTGTCGGGCTCCTCGCCCACGGCGACGGCGAGGGTCGAGAGGCCCACCGGGCCACCGTTGAAGCGTCGGCAGAGCGCTTCCAGCACGGCACGGTCGAGGCGGTCCAGGCCGCGCTCGTCGACGTCGAAGAGCGCGAGCGCCTGACGGGCGGCGGAGTGGGTGACGCGGTCCTCGCCGTGCACCTGGGCCCAGTCGCGGACCCGGCGCAGCAGCCGGTTGGCGATGCGGGGCGTGCCACGGGAGCGCAGGGCGATCTCGCGGATGCCGTCCTCGTCGGCATCGAGGCCGAGCAGCCGGGCCGACCGGTGCAGGATCGTGACGAGGTCGGCCGCGGCGTAGTAGTCGAGGTGGCCGGTGAAGCCGAAGCGGTCCCGCAGCGGCGCGGGCAGCAGCCCGGCACGCGTCGTCGCACCGACGACGGTGAAGGGCGGCAGCTCGAGCGGGATCGCGGTCGCGCCCGGGCCCTTGCCGATGATGACGTCGACCCGGAAGTCCTCCATGGCGAGGTAGAGCATCTCCTCGGCCGAGCGGGACATCCGGTGGATCTCGTCGAGGAAGAGCACCTCCCCCTCGGCGAGCGAGGAGAGCACCGACGCGAGGTCACCGGCGTGCTGGATCGCGGGGCCCGAGGTGATGCGGATCGGCTGTTCGAGCTCACCGGCGACGATCATGGCCAGGGTGGTCTTGCCGAGGCCCGGCGGCCCGGAGAGCAGCACGTGGTCGGGCGGCGTGCCACGACCCTTCGCCGCCTTGAGGACGAGCCCCAGCTGGTCGCGGACACGGGTCTGCCCCGGGAAGTCATCGAGGCGCTTGGGACGCAGGGCGGCCTCGACCTGGCGCTCGTCGGTGTCGCCGGCGGCGTCGACGATGCGCGCGGTCGCGTCGAACGACCCGTCGTCCCAGACGTCCGGCTCGGCGCCGGCGTCGAGCTCCCAGGAGCGGTCGACGCTCATCGGCCGAGCTCCTGCAGGGCAGCCCGCAGCAGGGCCGAGACACCGGCGCCCTCGGCGGCGAGCGGCGCGACCTTGTCGAGCGCCTCGTCGGCCTGGCGCGCGGTCCAGCCGAGACCGACGAGGGCCTCGCGGACCTGCTCGCGCCACGCCTCGCCGGTGTCGAGGTGGACCGGGTCGGTCTGGCCGGCGGAGCCGGGCAGGGCGCCGAGCTTGTCCTTGAGCTCGAGGACCATCCGCTCCGCGCCCTTCTTCCCGATGCCCGGGACCTTGGTCAGCGCGACGAGGTCTCCGGTGCCCAGTGCGACCCGGACGGCGTCGGGCGAGTGGACGGCGAGCACGGCCAGAGCGAGGCGCGGGCCGACACCCGAGACCGTCTGGACGGTCTCGAAGACGTGCTTCTCGTCGTCGGTGGCGAAGCCGTAGAGCGTCAGCGAGTCCTCGCGCACGACGAGGCTCGTGGCGAGCTGCGTGGGCTGCCCGAGGCG
The DNA here is from genome assembly GCF_964254175.1 of Terrabacter sp. LjRoot27. Classification (NCBI taxonomy): domain Bacteria; kingdom Bacillati; phylum Actinomycetota; class Actinomycetes; order Micrococcales; family Intrasporangiaceae; genus Terrabacter; species Terrabacter sp. LjRoot27. Next base: position 2,285,362 of record NZ_CAXUSS020000001.1, on the reverse strand, counting down.
CACGGACGTCGCCGTGGCCGGCGTGGTGTGGACGAGCATGCCGACACCCCCGACGCCGACCACGACCGAGTCGAGGCCGACCTTGAGGACGGTGCCGGAGAGCGAGGCGATCATCGGGGCTGGGCTCCAGGGTGGGGTCGGGTGGTCGGGCCGGTGCGGGTGGGCTGGGTGGTCGCGGCGCGCAGGCGCTGCACCGGTGGGGCGGCTCCCGGCGGCACACGGCGGGGTATGCCGCTCCCCCGGCGGCCGGAGCGCGCGAGCTCCTCGAGCCGCGCGGTCTCGAGGCGGCTCTGGGTGCCGCCGCGCCACACGTGGCAGATCGCGAGGGCGAGGGCGTCGGCCGCGTCGGCCGGCTTGGGTGGGGTGTCGAGACCGAGCAGGCGGGTCACCATCGTCGTGACCTGCGCCTTGTCGGCCCGGCCGTTGCCGCTGACGGCGGCCTTGACCTCGGTCGGGGTGTGGAGGGTGACGGGCAGGCCGAGCCGCTCGGCCATGATCATGACGATCCCGGTCACCTGCGCGGTGCCCATGACGGTGGAGACGTTGGTGTCGGCAAAGACGCGCTCGATGGCCACGGCCTCGGGACGGTGCCGCGCGAACCACTGGCGCATCTCGTCCTCGACGGCGACGAGCCGTCTCGGTGTCGGGTCTCCGGACGGCGTCCGGATGACCCCGACCTCGACGAGGGACAGCTTGCGCCCCGGGACCCCGTCGACGACGCCGACGCCGCAGCGCGTGAGCCCGGGGTCGACCGCGAGGACGCGCACGGCATACCTCCCTGGGTTGGGGCACTGGACGATCCGAACAGGTGTTCGGGACAACGCTAACGGGCCTCCCCCGAAAGGACGGGAGGCACGCCGGTCCCGGCGTGCCTCCTCGTCGAACCCCCGGGCCGGGTGGGCCCGTGCGGTCAGTCCTCGTCGTCGTCGAGCTGCGCGAGCACGTCGTCGGGGATGTCGCCGTTGGCGAACACGTTCTGCACGTCGTCGCTGTCCTCGAGGGCCTCGATGACGCGGATCATCTTCTTCGCACCGTCGAGGTCGAGCGGGACCTGGAGGTTCGGGACGAACGAGGCCTCGGCCGACTCGTAGTCGATGCCGGCGTCCTGGATCGCCTTGCGGACCGCGACGAAGTCGGTGGCCTCGGAGATGATCTCCCACGTGTCACCGTTGTCGTTGACCTCCTCGGCGCCCGCCTCGAGCACGACCTCGAGGATGTCGTCCTCGGAGCCGGCGTCCTTGAGGACGGTCACGACGCCCTTGCGGTTGAAGACGTAGGACACCGAGCCCGGGTCGGCGAGCTGACCGCCGTTGCGGGTCAGCGCCGTCCGCACCTCGGCGGCGGCCCGGTTGCGGTTGTCGGTGAGGCACTCGATGAGCACGGCGACACCGTTGGGGGCGTAGCCCTCGTACATGATCGTCTGCCAGTCGGCCGCGCCCGCCTCGGCACCCGAGGCGCGCTTGACGGCGCGGTCGATGTTGTCGTTGGGCACCGACGTCTTCTTCGCCTTCTGGATGGCGTCGTAGAGGGTCGGGTTGCCGGCGGGGTCGGCGCCGCCCTGGCGGGCCGCGACCTCGATGTTCTTGATGAGCTTGGCGAAGAGCTTGCCGCGCTTGGCGTCCTTGGCCGCCTTCTGGTGCTTCGTGGTGGCCCATTTGGAGTGGCCGCTCATGCAGTGTCCTCGCGTTCCGGTGACTGGCGTGCACCCGACTGCTGGAGTCGGTGCTCTCTGACGATCGAGACGAACTCGGCGTGGATCCGGCGGTCGGCCCCCACCTCGGGGTGGAAGGACGTGGCCATGAGGTTGCCCTGCCGGACCGCGACGATCCTACCGGCGGCCGGGCCCTCGCTCACGCGGGCGAGGACCTCGACGCCCGGGCCGGCCTGCTCGACCCACGGCGCGCGGATGAAGACGGCGTGCACCGTGCCGGTCGTGGACGGGTCGCTCCAGGCGTAGTCGAGGTCCTGCTCGAAGGAGTCGACCTGGCGGCCGAAGGCGTTGCGCCGCACCGTGATGTCGAGGCCGCCCAGGGTCTGCTGGTCGGGTCGGGCGTCGGCGATGCGGTCGGCGAGCATGATCATCCCGGCACAGGATCCGTAGGCCGGCATGCCCTCGGCGATGCGCCGGAGCAGGGGCTCTCGCAGGTCGAAGGCGCGGACGAGCTTGTCCATGACGGTCGACTCCCCGCCGGGGATGACGAGCCCGTCGACGGCCTCGACCTCGGACGGCCGGCGAACGGTGACGCCCTCGGCGCCGAGCGCCGTGAGGGCGGCGAGGTGCTCGCGGACGTCGCCCTGGACGGCGAGGACGCCGATGCGCGGCACGCCGAGGGAGACGTCCGCAGGGGCGGCAGTCGTGCCTGCGGTCGTGCTGCCGGTCGTGCCGGCGGTCGTGCCGGAGACGGTGCTGGTGGTGCTCACCCGGTCAGCGTAGAGCGCCCGTCGTGACGGTCGCGCCAGGGGTCGAGCGCCGAGAACCGTCTCGGATGCCAGACGTCCGTGGTGGCGGCCCTGACATCGGCACGACGCCACCGGATACGTTGCGGCCATGACGACGGTGCACACCCACGACGACCTGACCGCCCGCGCCGCGGAGGCCGACGCCGCCTCGCCGCTGCACGGCACCCGGGACCGCTTCGCCCTCCCCGACGACGTCATCTACCTCGACGGCAACTCGCTCGGGGCGCTGCCCAGGGCCGTGCCCGCCGTCGTCGACGACGTCATGCACCGGCAGTGGGGCGAGCGGCTCATCCGTTCGTGGAACGAGGCCGACTGGTGGGGTGCGCAGACCCGCGTCGGCGACCTCGTCGGCCGTCTCGTCGGAGCCGCACCCGGACAGGTGGTCGTGACCGACTCGACGTCGGTGAACCTCTTCAAGGCGGTCATCGGCGCCGGACGGCTGCGGCCCGGTCGCACGGTCGTGCTCACCGACCCCGACTCCTTTCCGACCGACCTCTACATGACCGAGTCGGCAGCCGCTCTGGCCGGCCTCGAGGTGCGCCGGGTCCACCCTCGTGACGCCGTCGCCGCGATCGCCGAGGCCGGCGACGCCCTCGCCCTGGCCTCCTACTCGAGCGTCGACTACCGCACGGGCGAGCTGTGGGACCTGCGCGCGATCACCGAGGCCGCCCACGCCGTCGGCGGGCTCGCCTGCTGGGACCTGTGCCACTCCGCCGGCGTCATCGAGGTCGACCTCGACGAGGGCGGCGCGGACCTCGCCGTCGGGTGCGGCTACAAGTACCTCAACGGCGGGCCGGGTGCGCCGGCCTTCCTCTACGTCGCGAGCCGCCACCAGGACGACTTCGAGCAGCCCCTCACCGGCTGGCAGGGGCACGCGCACCCGTTCGAGATGCGGCCGGACTACGAGCCGGCGCCCGGCATCACCCGGGCCCGCGTCGGCACCCCGCCCCTGCTGTCGGTCCTCGCCCTCGAGGCCGCGCTCACGGCATACGACGGCCTCTCGCCCGCCGACGTCAGGGCGGCATCGCTCTCGGTGACCGGCACCTTCATCGACGCCCTCGACGCGCTCGGGGTCGACCTCCCGCTGGCGACGCCGCGTGAGCCGGAGCGCCGCGGGTCGCAGGTGTCGCTACGCCATCCGCAGGCCTTCGCCGTGGTGCAGGCGCTCATCGCCCGCGGCGTCATCGGCGACTTCCGTGAGCCCGACATCATCCGTCTCGGCTTCGCGCCCCTCTACGTCACGCACGTCGACGCGGTGCGGGCCGCGCAGCACGTCAAGGAGGTCCTCGACGGTCGCGAGTTCGAGCGTCCGGAGTTCGCCGAGCGCGGCGCCGTCACCTGAGTCGGCCCCTCCCGCACCACACGGAGAAGGTTCCAGCTCACCGGGATCGGGAGCCGGTGAGCCGTGACCTGCTCGGTGAGTTGCCAGGGTGTGCGGGTCACGGTGACGACCGGCGGCGACCGGACCTGGTGAGGACGTCGACGTTGTCGCTCCACTGCTCGGCCGAGCCCACGCCGCGCGGCAGCGCCCGGACGGCCGGGTCCTCGACGCCCTGCTCCAGCACGACGACCACGGCCTCGCGCACGCCGCGGTAGGGCCGGTCCCAGAACGGCTCGACGGGGTCGGCGACAGTCGGCAGCCCAGCCTCACCCTGCACCCGGTTCAGCACCCGAAGCGCCGCGACGAGGCCCTGCTCGCGCTCTCGCCAGCTGCCGGCCGCCAGCGCCGCGTGCAGCGGTTCCCCCGCGGCACCTGCCCGCGGCAACCGGGTGAAGCTCGTGCCGAGCCACTTGGCGTAGGGCGGCCAGCGCCGCTCGAGCAGGTGGCCCAGGTGCATCGCGGTGCCGGCGAGCCGCGCCGCGACCACCCTCGAGCCGAGGTCGTCGCCGCGCTCCCCCGTCCGGCCCACGAAGGGCAGCTCCTGCGCGAGCCGGGCCCAGTCCGTCGCGACGACGTGCCGCCAGACGTCGTCGGGATACCACTGGAGCCGACGGCGTATGCCGTCCAGCTCGCCCGCGTCGTCGACGAACACCTCTCCCCCGGTGACCTCGAGGACGGCCTGGCCCGTCAGGCGGAGCCAGTCGTCCACCGTCAGGTCGCGGGTGGGGTCGACGCCGAGGCGCGACACGGCGAGGTCTCGGGCCGTCTCGACCTGCACCCGGTGGCGCACGGTCGGGTCCCACGTCGTCGCGAACCGCGTCGGGTGGCCGGCGAACGACTCGGGCAGCTGCTCGGCGAGGTGGTCGTCGACCGCGGGGACGAGGTCGTGCGGGACGAGGAGGTTGAGCCTCAGGCCCCAGTCGTGGTCGCGCGACATCGCGTCATCCAGACCGAGGACGTCCGAACCGCTCCCGAGACTCGCTGCGGCACAGGGCATCCCGGGCCATCGCCCGCGCACGAGCGGTTCGACGACCTGCTCGGAGTAGGACCGTGACAGCTCGGCACCGGTGGGACTCACGCCACGATCGTGCCAGCCACGAGGCCGCAGGACGACGTATGCCGCCGCGCCCGGTGGGGCACGGCGGCATACGTCAGCGTGTGGCTGGGGGTGCGGAGGTCACCAACCGCGCTCGGAGAGGCGGTGCGGCTGGGCGATCTCGTCGACGTTGATGCCGACCATCGCCTCGCCGAGGCCGCGCGAGACCTTGGCGATGACGTCGGGGTCGTCGTGGAAGGTCGTCGCCTTGACGATGGCCTCGGCGCGCTGGGCCGGGTTGCCGGACTTGAAGATGCCCGAGCCGACGAAGACACCCTCGGCACCGAGCTGCATCATCATCGCCGCGTCGGCGGGGGTCGCGATGCCACCGGCCGTGAAGAGCACGACGGGGAGCTTGCCGGCCTCGGCGACCTCCTTGACGAGCTCGTAGGGCGCCTGGAGCTCCTTGGCCGCGACGTAGAGCTCGTCGGGGCTCATCGAGTGCAGGCGGTTGATCTCGGCGCGCAGGGTGCGCATGTGCGTCGTCGCGTTGGAGACGTCGCCGGTGCCGGCCTCACCCTTGGATCGGATCATGGCCGCGCCCTCGGTGATGCGGCGCAAGGCCTCGCCGAGGTTGGTCGCGCCGCAGACGAAGGGCACGGTGAACTGCCACTTGTCGATGTGGTTGGCGTAGTCGGCCGGGGTCAGGACCTCGGACTCGTCGATGTAGTCGACGCCGAGGCTCTGCAGCACCTGCGCCTCGACGAAGTGGCCGATGCGGGCCTTGGCCATGACGGGGATCGAGACGGCCTCGATGATGCCGTCGATCATGTCGGGGTCGCTCATTCGCGACACGCCGCCCTGGGCGCGGATGTCGGCGGGGACCCGCTCGAGGGCCATGACGGCGACGGCGCCGGCGTCCTCGGCGATCTTGGCCTGCTCGGCCGTGACGACGTCCATGATGACGCCGCCCTTGAGCATCTCGGCCATGCCGCGCTTCACGCGCGTCGTGCCGGTGTGGCTCGTGCCGCTCTGCTGGTCAGCCGCGGGCGTGCTGCCCGAGGTCGGGGTGGTGCTCACGATGTCCTGCTTTCCCGTGATCTGGGTTCGGTGTGCCTCAAAGCGTAGGCCCCCGCGCGAGGGGCGCACGACGGGGTCCGCCGTCCCGCGCGTGGGCCCGGTCACACGAGGGCGAGGTGCTCCGGCGAGTCGTCGTTGAACTCGACGGTGTGCGGCATCGGGGTGTAGCCCGCGAGGTGGAACATGCGGATGGTCCACTTGCGCCGCACCCGGCGGACGTCGGTGACGGCGTCGTTGTGGAACCGTCGCGCGAGCTGCACGCGGGTGCAGGCCGAGGCGAGCCGTGCGAGCACGTCCTGCCCCAGCGCCGTCGAGCGCAGCGTGCTGACGGCCTGGGGCGTCAGGGCGAGGTCGAGGGCCTCGGTGAGGTCGTTCTCGGCGAGCTCGCGGGCCTCGCCGTGCTCCGACGGCGCTTCGAGGGACTCGGCCGCGGCGTTGGCGAGGATGAGCGCCGTCGCGCCGTCGAGGAGCCCGCAGTTGGCCAGCTCTACCGCCGCCTCGGCCCGGCGCACGAGCCGCGCGTCGAGGGCTGCGAGCGTGCCGCTGAGGCGCACGTGGAGCCGGTCGAGGCGGGCCGCCGTGTAGGAGAGGTACCAGGCGATGACGACGAGGACGAAGAGGATCGCGAAGACCCACGAGAGGACCTCGCTCACCGGGCACCCCCGCGCAGGAAGCGGTTCCAGCGTCCGTGCGGCTCGAGGTGCGCGGCCGCAGCACCCTCGATGACCGTCTCGTAGACGGCGAGGATCTCGTCGGCGACGACCGACCAGTCGAAGAGTCGGGCGCGGTGCTGACCGGCGGCGGCGAGCTCGGCCCGGCGCTCGGGTCGACGCAGGAGGTCGACGAGCGTGCGCGCGAGGTCGTCGGGCTGCTCGTTGGCGAACATCGCACCGGCGGTGCCGCCGTCGAGGACCCGCGAGAACGCCGGGAGGTCGCTGGCGAGGACGCAGGCGCCGGCACTCATCGCCTCGATGAGGATGATGCCGAAGCTCTCTCCACCGGTGTTGGGCGCCACGTAGACGTCGACGGACGCGAGCAGCGACGCCTTGTCGTCGTCGGAGACCGAGCCGAGGAACTCGCACGCGTCGACGACCTCCGGCGGCCAGCCCTCGGTGACCTCCTCGGGGTCGCCGGGCCCGGCCACGAGGACGCGCAGTCCCGGGACCGAGCGCAGGATCTCGGGGAGCGCGGCCGCGAGCACCGGAAGCCCCTTGCGGGGCTCGCCCATCCGGCCGAGGAAGGCGATCGTCGGCGAGGCGGGAGTGCCCATCCACGCCGAGCGACGTGGCGCCTGGGCGAACCGGTCGACGTAGACCCCGTTGGGGATGACGACCGCGTCGCCGCCGACGTGGGTCGTGACGGTCCGTCGGGCGTCCTCGCTCACCGCGATGCGGCCGGCGATCTTCTCGAGGCTCGGTCGGATGATGGGGTAGGCCGTCTGCATCGTCCGCGACCGCAGCATCGAGGTGTGGAAGGTCGCGACGATGGGCCCCTCGGCCGCCATGAGGGCGAGCACGCTGACGCTGGGCGTCACGGGCTCGTGCAGGTGGAGCACGTCGAACTGGCCGGCGTCGAGCCACTTGCCGACCTTGGACGCCGTGACGGGGCCGAAGTTGAGGCGGGCGACGGAGCCGTTGTAGCGCACGGCCGTGGCCCGTCCGGCCGACGTGACGTAGTCGGGCAGCTCGGTCTCGCTGTCGGCCGGGGCGAGCACCGACACGTCGTGGCCCTGGCTGATGAGGTGCTCGGCGAGGTCGCGCACGTGGAACTGCACCCCGCCCGGGACGTCGAACGAGTACGGGCAGACGATCCCGATCCTCACGTCGCGCGTCCCGTCGTCGGGGTGGACGCCTCCACGGACGCTGGCGACGCCGCACCGGCGGACGGCCCCGCGGGGGCCGCGAGGTCGTCGACGAAGACCCGCTGGAGCATGTGCCAGCTCGACGTGTGCTCGCGGATCGCGACGGCGAGGTGGTCGGCACACTGCTGGATGAGGTCGGCCGCCTTGGCCGCGGTCGTGCCCTCGACGCGAGGCACCAGGGGGTCGCTGAACTCGATGACCGTGCGGTGGCCGCCGAGTCCCGTGCCGGCGGGCGCGGGTTCGTACCAGATCCGGGCCGCGTAGAGCGGTGCGCCCGTCATGAGCGAGAGGACGGCCGGGCCCTTGGCCATCCGGGCGCGGTGGCCGAGCAGGTCGACCTCGACGCCGCCGTTGGTGAGGTCGCGGTCGGCGGCCAGCGCGATGAGCCGACCTCCCGCCCGCGTCGCGTCGAGCAGCCCGTGGAAGGGGTCGCCCCCGCCGGTGAGCGGGATGATGTCCATGTCGATACTGCGCCGGAACGCCACGAACTCCTGGAAGACCTCTTCGGGCTTGAGCCGCTCGGCGACGGTCGTCACCGGCATGAGGTTGCCGGCGGACCAGGCCGCAGCGAGGTCGAAGTTGCCGAGGTGGCCGACGAAGACCACGCCCGCCTCGCCGCGCGCGCACAGCTCGCGGATCTCGGCGTCGCCGCGCACGACGACCGCACCGTCGACCTGGGCCCGGGTCAGCGACGGGAGCCGGAACGCCTCGCAGTAGTAGCGCATGTACGAGCGCATCCCCTGGCGCACGAGGGCGTCGAGGTCGGCCTCGGACAGCTCGGGACGCACCCGGCGGTAGTTCGAGCGGAGGCGCACGATGCCCTTGCCGCCGCGCCGGACGGCGATGGCGGCCACCCGGTCGAAGAGGGCGTATGCCGCCCGCTCCGGGAGGGCGCGGACGACGGACCACCCGAGCCTGAAGCCGAGCACGCTGACGGTGTCGGTGGCCCGGCGCGCGAGGTCGGTCACGCGCCCACCTCGCCGGAGGCGAGGGCCTGGCGACGGACCGTGAGCATCCGCTGCAGCACCGTGACGAGGCTCGCGACCGCGAGCAGCCCCAGGACGACGCCGAGCAGGATCGTCGAGTTGAAGAGGTCGGCGAAGAACGCCGCGACGAGCACGGCGACGAGCCGGTCGGCGCGCTCGGCGATGCCGACGTTCGCCGTGTAGCCGAGGCCCTCGGCCCGGGCCTTGGCGTAGGACACGACGCTGCCGAGGATGAGACAGCTGAGCGCGAGACCGGCCATGAGCTGGTTGTTGCCCTTGCCGGCGTAGTAGAGGACGAGGCCGCCGAAGATCGCGGCGTCACCGATGCGGTCGAGGGTGGAGTCGAGGTAGGCGCCCCACTTGCTGGAGCGGCCGGACTCGCGGGCCATGATGCCGTCGACGTTGTCGGAGAAGACGAAGGCGGTGATGACGAGCACGCCGACCCAGATCTCACCGCGGGGGAAGAAGGCGAGCGCCCCGGCGCAGACCCCGAGGGTGCCGACGACCGTCACGACGTCGGGGCTGATCCCGAGGCGGAGGAAGAGGTGGGCGATCGGACCGAGGATCTTGGTCAGCGACGCGCGCAGGAGTCTGTTGAGCATGGTGGTGACAGCGTACTGACCGCTCGGGCGTGCTCGGGCCGGGCGCACGCACCGTGGCGCGTCCGTGACCTGCGGACACCGAGCCGAGCGGTCCTCAGCCGGCGGGCCAGGCCTGGACGAGCCGTGCGCGGGTGTCCTCGAGGAGGACGGGCAGCGCCTTGGTCTGGCCGACGATCGGCAGGAAGTTCGAGTCGCCGCTCCAGCGGGGCACGACGTGCTGGTGCAGGTGAGCCGCGACGCCGGCGCCGGCGACGGCCCCCTGGTTCATGCCGAGGTTGAAGCCGTGCGGCTCCGAGGCGGCCTGGAGCGCACGCACGGCCTGCTTCGTCAGTGCCGTGAACTCGGCCGTCTCGTCGTCCGTGAGGTCGACGTAGAGGGAGACGTGGCGGTAGGGGCAGACGAGGACGTGGCCCGGGTTGTAGGGGAAGAGGTTCATGACGACGTAGCAGTGCTCGCCGCGGTGGACGATGAGGCCCTCCGCGTCGGTCTTGCCCGGAGCGGCGCAGAACGGGCACCCGTGCCCGGCCTCCTCCGTCGGCTTGTCACCGAGGATGTAGGCCATCCGGTGCGGGGTCCAGAGCCGCTCGAAGCCGTCCTCGACGCGGGCGAAGTCGGCTGCCGGCTCGAGGACGGGCTGGTGGTCAGGCCCGCGGTCGGGCCCCTGGTGGCGCCCGTGCTCGTGCCCGGGGGCGGGGCTCCCACCCGTGGGCGTCGGGCCACTCCCCTGCGTCGTCATGGTGACTGATCCTAGGACGAGGTCCGTGAGCCGCGACGACCCACCGGCCGCGTGTCGATTTCCCCATCGGGCCGACCTTCGGTTCAATGGAGTCGGCCCTGCGGTGTGTGAGACCGCAGGGCCTTCGACGTCCCCCGGCGCGATCGACGGACGCGGGACTGCCCTGCGGCATGGAACAGCCCTGCGGGTGTGAGAGCCGCAGGGCCGGGATCCTCGGTCGCGCACGGCGTCGACGGACTCGCCGGTCGACCGCGCGTGAAGGAAGGTGAAGGCCCGGGAAGTATGAGTTCCCGGGCCTTCTGTTCGTCCTCGCCGAAGCGATTCTGAAACCGATCCGCCGAAGCGGTTCGGTCCCTCATTTGTAACCCCGCGGACGCCTGCGCGCAAGGCCTTGTCGGCACTTTCTTCACGGTGACCCGGACGGTGCGGCGTGTCGCTGGGACACGCCGCACCGATACCCTCAGCCCGCCCGGGCGCCCGTCAGCGGAGCGTCAGGGCGTAGACCTCGAAGCGGTCGTCAGCGGGCAGCGTGACGGCCTGGAGCTGCCGGGCCGGGTCGACGGCGACGGTGGTGCCGAAGATCTGGACCGGGGGCCCGTCGACGCCGGAGCCGCCCTTGATCCGGTGGTCCATGGCGATCGCCACGGTGTTGCCGTTGTGCCCGCTGCCCGCGGCCCAGTCGGTCAGTGCCACCGGGACGGACTGGACGCTGCCGTCCGTGTACGTCAGACGCAGGGCCGTCGACACGTCGCCGTTGTGCGTCGACCCGACGAGGTGGATCGTGGAGCGGCTTCCGGCCTGCACGAGCAGCGTCTGGCCTCGTCCCTCGACGAGGTTGGGCGTCGTGCCCGACGTGACCGGTGCGGCATACGTGATGCCGTCGTGGACCCACGGGCCGGGGACGGGCAGCAGAGCGGCGTCGTAGCTCCAGCCGCTGCCGTCGAAGTTGCCCTCGCTCGGCGCGGCGACGGTCGCCGTGCCGTCGTGGTTGCGGGCCGGGGTCAGGTCCAGCGCGCAGCCCGGTGCACCGGCGACGCAGTCGAGCGCCTCCCGGACCTGGACGGGGACGGTGCGCGTCACGGGATCGACACCGGGCGCCGTGGCGGTGACGACCACCTCGTGGTCCCCCACCCCCAGACCCGCGGGCAGGCGCAGGGTCACCGGCACCGATGCGCTCGCCGGGACACCGTTGCTGTGCAGCACGGCGGCGCCCTCGTCGCCGGAGCCCACCACGGCCGTCCACCCGGCCGGGGCCGTCACGGACACGTCGACGGGGAGGCTCTTGGGTGCCTGGCCCACGAGGTCCACGGTGAGGCGGGCCTCACGGGCACCGGTCGGCACGACGACGGGACTCGGCCGGACGGCCATCGAGAGCGACAGACGCGGGTCGCGTCCGGCCTGGACGGCCGACGGCGGCACGTCGGCCGGCGTCGTGCCCCACCGGCTCGGGGTCGTGCCCACGGTGTGCGCGATCGACCCGCCCTGCCGGAGGGCGTCCCAGCCGACCCAGCTCTTCGTGCTGCGCGAGCCGTCGACGGTGAGGGTCTGGACGTAGCGCCGGTCGTCCGAGACGCCGGGCGCGGTGATCGTGAGGCGACCGCCCTGGCCGGTCCGCACCGACGACGGCGCGGCCACGGCGACGTCGACGCGCTCGAACTGGGGCGAGCTGACGACGAAGACGTTCGACCCGCTCATGGTCGGGTAGAGCCCCCACGACGAGAAGACGTACCACGCGGACATCGTCCCGAGGTCGTCGTTGCCGGTCATCCCGTCGGGGCCGGACGTGAAGAGCGTGAAGGCGGCCCGCGCCACCGTCGCGATCTTGGCGGGCTGCTGGACCCACGCGTAGACGTACGGCGCGAGCAGGTCGGGCTCGTTGTTCGGGTTGTAGGTCGGCTTGCTGTAGTAGGCGTACGTCGCCTCGATCCAGTCGGTGCGCGCGGTGCCCGCCGGGTCGGTGAGCAGCTTCGGGTAGGCGAAGAAGTCGTCGAGGCGCTTCTCGGTCGCCGCCCGGCCACCCATGAGCTCGGTCAGCCCGGCCGGGTCCTGCGGGACGAGCCACTGGTACTGGTAGGAGCCACCCTCGTGGAAGGCGTGCGACGCCTCGACCGGGTCGTACGGGTCGAGCCACGTGCCGTCGGCCAGTCGCGGGCGGAACGTCTGCGTGCCGGCGTCCCAGAGGTTGCGGTACCAGCCGCTGCGCTCCGTCAGCATCGCCGCGTCCGCCGTGTGCCCCAGGCCCTTGGCCATGAGGGCGAGGGACGCGTCCGCGGCCGCGTACTCCATCGTCGCGGACGCCGGGTGGGCGCAGTCGTTGTCGCCGCCGTGGGAGACGCAGTCGGTGCCGACGTCGAGGCCGAACGGGATGTAGCCGAGCTTCTCGTACCAGTGCTGCCCGGCGCGGCCGTTGTACTGGCTGTCGGCCGGCGGGCGCTCGGTCGCGTTCTGCCTGAGGAGCGCGTACGCCTCGGCCTCGTGGCCGGCGAGGAAGCCCTTGCTCCAGCCCTCGACGAGGAACGGCGTCACCGGGTCGCCGGTCATGATGTTCGTCTCGCTGTTGACGAGGGCCCACCGCGGCAGCCAGCCACCCTCCCGACCGATCGCGAGCACGGACAGGTAGGAGTCCCGCGCGACGTCGGGGGCGAGGATCTCGAGGAGCTGGTTCTGCGGTCGGTAGGTGTCCCACAGCGAGAAGTTCTGTCGCGGCGTGTAGCCCTGTGCCACATGGTTCTTCCCGTCCCAGCCGTGGTAGCGCCCATCGACGTCGGAGGCGAGGTTCGGGTGCATGAGCGAGTGGTAGAGCGCCGTGTAGTAGGCGGTGCGGCGCTCGGTCGTGCCGCCCGTGACGCGTGCCTTGCCGAGCTCGGACTCCCACCGCTGCGCGAGCGCGGCGCGGGTGGCGTCGAAGTCGAAGGAGTCGCCGGTCTCTCCGGTCAGGTTGGCGCGGGCGCCGTCGGGGCCGGTGTAGCTGAGGGCGACCTTCATCGTCACGGACGTCGTGCCGGTCGGGAAGGTGACCGCGGCACCGTTGCCGCCGTCCTTCGTCGAGGCGTCGCGCGCTCCCGACGTCAGCGTCGACCCGCTCCACGTGCCGAACGAGCTGAAGGGGCGGTCGAACTCGGCCCGGAACCACACGGTGTGCTCGTCCTTGCCCGCACAGAAGTTGCCGTCGTGGATGCGCCCCTCGACGACCCGGTCACCGACGACGTGCACCTCGGAGTCGAAGACGCGCATGTTGGCCTTGCCGGTGTTGAGCAGGACGTTCGGCTGCTTGTCGGCGGGGAAGGTGAAGCGCTGCCAGCCCGTGCGGTCGCTCGCCGTCAGCTCGGCCTGGACGCCGTACGTCGGCAGCCCGACGCGGTAGTAGCCCGGCTCGGCCTCCTCGTCCGCGTGGCTGTAGCTCGACCGGTAGCGGCCCGGGTCGACGGTCGTCACGGTGCCGGTCGTCGGCATGACCGGCAGCTCACCGACGACGGGGCAGCCCACCCCTGACAGGTGGGTCTGGCTGAAGCCGTAGATCGAGCCCTGGGAGTGGTCGTAGCCACCCTCGCCCCCCGTGTCCGGGCTCACCTGGACCATGCCGAACGGCGCACTGGCCCCCGGGAAGGTGTTCCCGTTGTCCTGCGTGCCGATGAAGGGGTTGACCGCGTCGACGAGCCTCTCGGCCGCGGCGGCCTCGGCAGGTGGCGCCCCGGACGGCAGGACGGGGCCGAGGACGGCGGCGGCGAGGACGGCGGTGCCGAGCGAGCGGAGCACGGGGCGCATGGGAGTTCCTTCACGGGCGACGACGATGTCCTGCCCGAGACTCGTGACGACCGGCGCGACGGTCAACCGGTGACCGGTGTCCTGTCCGATGGACGCGCGACATCGGACAGAAGTGGACGTATGCCGCCGGGCGGGGTCCCGTGGACGGGCACCCGGCCCGACGGCATACGTCGTCGGTGGCTCTGCGGCCCCTGGCCGCGGTCGGACCTGCGCTCAGACCTGCGCGCGGCTCTCGATCGCGGCGAGGATCTCGGCGATGGCGTCGTCGACCGGCACGCCGTTCTTCTGCGACCCGTCGCGGTAGCGGAAGGAGACCGCGCCGGCGGCGCGGTCCTCCTCGCCGGCGATGAGCGTGAAGGGCACCTTGGACTTGCTCGCGTTGCGGATCTTCTTCGGGAAGCGGTCGTCGCTCGCGTCGAGCTCGACGCGGACTCCCTTGCGCTTGAGGCGGTCGAGCACCTCACCGAGGTAGTCGGCGTAGTCCTCGGCGACGGGTACGCCGAGGGCCTGGACCGGGGCCAGCCACACCGGGAAGGCGCCGGCGTAGTGCTCGACGAGGACGCCGAGGAAGCGCTCGATCGACCCGAACTTCGCCGAGTGGATCATGACCGGCTGCTGGCGCGAGCCGTCGGCCGCCTGGTACTCGAGGCCGAAGCGCTCGGGCTGGCTGAAGTCGTACTGGATCGTCGACATCTGCCAGGTGCGGCCGATGGCGTCTCGCGCCTGGACCGAGATCTTCGGGCCGTAGAACGCGGCACCACCCGGGTCCGGCACGAGGTCGAGACCCGACTCGGTGGCCACCTGCTCGAGGACGGCGGTGGCCTCCTCCCACTGCGCGTTGGAGCCGATGAACTTGGCCGCCTTCTCGCCCTCGGTCTCGCGGGTCGACAGCTCGAGGTAGAAGTCGTCGAGGCCGAAGTCGCGGAAGAGCCCGAGGCAGAAGTCGAGCAGGTGCTTGATCTCGCTCGGCGCCTGCTCCTTGGTGACGTAGCTGTGCGAGTCGTCCTGGGTCAGGCCGCGCACGCGGGTCAGTCCGTGCACGACGCCGGACTTCTCGTAGCGGTAGACCCCGCCGAACTCGAAGAGGCGCAGGGGCAGCTCGCGGTACGAGCGGCCACGCGACTGGTAGATGAGGTTGTGCATGGGGCAGCTCATCGCCTTGAGCTGGTACTTCACGCCCTCGAGCTCCATCGGCGGGAACATCGTGTCGGCGTAGTACGGCAGGTGGCCCGAGGTGTGGAAGAGGCCCTCCTTGCTGATGTGCGGCGTGCCGACGTAGGAGAAGCCCTCCTCGATGTGCCGGCGGCGGACGTAGTCCTCCATCTCCCGCTTGATGACACCACCCTTGGGGTGGAACACCACGAGGCCGGATCCGAGCTCGTCGGGGAAGCTGAAGAGGTCCATCTCGGCGCCGATGCGACGGTGGTCGCGCCGCTCGGCCTCGGCGAGGCGGTCGAGGTAGGCCTTGAGCTCGTCCTTGGTCGGCCACGCGGTGCCGTAGACACGCTGGAGCTGCGGGTTCTTCTCGGATCCGCGCCAGTACGCGGCGGCCGAGCGCATCAGCTTGAAGGCGTTGCCGATGAGCTTGGTGCTCGGGATGTGCGGGCCGCGGCAGAGGTCGCCCCAGGCGCGCGTGCCGTCGCGACGGATGTTGTCGTAGATCGTCAGCTCGCCGGCGCCGACCTCGACGCCCGCGCCCTCGGCCGCGTCGTCGGCGTTGCCCCCCTTGAGCCCGACGAGCTCGCACTTGTACGGCTCGTCCTTGAGCTCCTCGAGGGCGTCGGCGTCGGTGACGACCCGGCGTGCGAAGGTCTGGCCCTCGTTGATGATCTTCTGCATGGCCTTCTCGAGGGCCTTGAGGTCATCGGGGTTGAACGGGGTCTCGACGTCGAAGTCGTAGTAGAAGCCGTCGCGGATCGGCGGGCCGATGCCGAGCTTGGCGTCGGCGTGGAGCGACTGGACGGCCTGGGCGAGCACGTGGGCGGTCGAGTGGCGCAGGACGGCGAGGCCGTCCTCGCTGTCGACGGTGACGGGCTCGACGACGTCGCCCTCCGCGAGGACGTGGAAGAGGTCGCGCAGCTGACCGTTGACGCGCGCGACGACGACGGCGCGGTCACCCTCGAAGAGCTCACCCGCCGTCGTCTGCTCCGCCACCGATCGCTCGCTTCCGGCGACGGTGACGGTGATCTGTGCAGACACGGTTGGTGCTCCTCGTTCGACAGGGACCCGCCGGCGGGCGGCGGGTCGTGGGTGGTGCCGCTCGAAGCGGCTCGTGCAAGCGTATCGAGGCCCCGGCGAGCCGGGCGACACGGTTTGGTCGTGGCCCTGCCGGGCTGACTCGAAAGACCCCCGTGAGACCCCGGCCGAGCGGATACTGGTGAGCCGGAAGGCCGCCTCGGAGGGCGGCCCGACGGAGGTCTGGCGAAGGGGGACGTCCTGATGGAACCTGCCGAGGTGGTCGGCTTCGGGGGCCGCCGGTCGACGGCTCCCCCGGACCCGTCCGAGGTACGCGTGGCCGCCCTTCCCACCGACCGCCACACGGAGGCCCTCGACCTCGTGTGCGCCCGGCAGGTGCACGTCACGCGGAGCGACGCGGGATGGGTGTTCACCTCCCCCGAGATGTTCGAGGGGCTCTGCGCCGTCGAGGCCGTGGACCGACACGGGGTCATGCTCGGGGTGGGGTTCACCGCGCACCCGCGGTTCGCCCCGACGGGGCGGTCCTTCCTCCGCGTCGTCGTCGCTCGGGAGCACGAGGGACGGGGCGTCGGCCGTGCGGTGCGCTCGAGCCTGCTCGAGCACCTGCCCGCCGGCACGACCCACCTCATCGGCGGCACCTTCGACGACGACCCGCGCTCGCTCGAGGTCGCGCGTCACTGGGGCTTCTCGGTGGCAGAGCACTCGATCGAGTCCGTGCTCGACCTCACGGAGCTGCCCGAGCCCGATCCTCCGGACGGGGTCTCCCTCCACGACGCCCCCGACCTCGTCTTCGACGACGAGGACGCCGTCGAACGCATGCTCCTCGCCAGCCAGACGAACCCCGAGGCCGCGCAGGGCTGGCTCTTCGACCTGGCCAGGCTGCGCGGTCTCGTGGCGTCCGGCGAGACGCCGATCGGTGTCGTGGCCCGGGTCGACGGGGTGCCCGTCGCGATCACGTTCGGGGGCGTCGAGGACGGCAGCCTCTCGATCGCCTACAGCGGCGTCGACCCGGCCCACCGCGGCCGGGGACTCATGTCGCTGGTCAAGCAGCAGGCGCACCTGTCCGCCCGCGCCGCGGGCGCGACCTCGAGCCGGACGAACAACGAGGAGCACAACCACGGGATCCGTCGCATCAACCGGGAGCTCGGCTACGTGGTGCGCAGCGGTGTGTTCCGGCTGACACAGCCGATCCACCCGGCTGGTCCCTGACCTGCCCGAGGCCCTGACGGTCACAGCCCTCGGGCAGGCGACGGGTCACCAGGCGTTCTCGACGACGGCGTGCTCGACCTCGCCCTTCGCGTGCTCGAGGACCGAGAGCGTGCGAGAGGGCTCGAACGCCGTGCGCAGGCGCACGGTCGACGGGAGCCGCACCGGCTTGCGGAACCAGACGCGGCTCGTCAGCCCCGCATCAGGGAGCCGTGGCCCGAGTGAGGCGAGCACCCTGGCGTAGGAGTACATCCCGTGGGCGATGGCGCTCGGGAAGCCGAGCGGTCGGGCGGTCAGGGCGTGCACGTGGATGGGGTTCCAGTCGCCCGACACGGCGGCATACGCCCGTCCGGTGCCCTCTCCGAGCCGCCACGTCGGCCCGGCCGCCACGGCTGCGAGCGACTCGGTCGACGGCGGCTCGGACGGCTCGGCGTCCGGGTGCTCGGCTCCCCGCGAGAGGTACGTGCTCACCCCGCGCCACACCACCTCGCCACGCACGCCCACCTCGGACACGAGGTCGACCTGGCGCCCGCGGCGGTGCGGCCGGAGGTCCTGCGCCCACACCGAGACGTCGAGGGGCTCGTCGAGCTGGATGGGCCGCAGCGACTCGATGCGGTTCTCGACGTGGACGGCTCCGAGCAGCGGCAGCGGGAAGCGGTCGCCGCTCATGACCGCCATCTGGAGCGGGAACGCGACGAGGTGCGGGTAGGTGGGCGGCAGCGTGCCCGACACGGGGAAGCGGCACACGTGCGCGTAGGCGACGAGGTCGTCGACGTCGACGCGTATGCCGGCTCGTGACCAGCGCACGTCGGGCAGCGTGTCGCTCGCGTTGCCTCGCCGGAGGGCGGCCGTGGCGTAGATGCGGCGCAGGTCCGGTGACGCCTCGAGGGTGATCTCCTTCGTCATCGGACGCTCACGCCCCGAGCAGGCTCTGGCCGCAGACGCGGACCACCTGTCCCGTGACCGCAGCGGCGCCGGGCTGGGCGAACCAGGCGATGGTCTCGGCGACGTCCTTCGGGTGACCGCCCTGCTGGAGAGAGTTCATGCGCCGGCCGATCTCCCTCGTGGCGAAGGGGATCCGTGCCGTCATCTCGGTCTCGATGAAACCGGGCGCGACGGCGTTGACCGTGATCCCGCGATCGGCGACCTGACGCGACAGGGCGGAGACGAGCCCGATGACACCGGCCTTGCTCGCGCCGTAGTTGGTCTGGCCGCGGTTGCCCGCGATGCCGGCGATCGAGGCGACGCAGACGATGCGCCCGCCGTCGGAGAGGCCTCCCTCGCCGAGGATCGCGTCGTTCATCCGCAGGACCGAGCGGAGGTTGACGTCGATGACGCTGCGCCAGCGGTCGTCGTCCATGTTGACGAAGAGCTTGTCGCGGGTGATGCCGGCGTTGTGCACGACGATGTCGAGACCGCCGTGGCGCGAGGTCGCGTGCTCGACGATGCGCCGGCCCGCGTCGTCGGCCGTGACGTCGAGCTGGAGGGCCGTGCCCTTGACCTCGTTGGCGACCACGGCGAGCGCGTCGCCGGCCGAAGGCACGTCGACCGCGACGACCGTCGCACCGTCGCGCGACAGGACCCGGGCGATCTCGGCGCCGATGCCCCGCGCGGCTCCCGTGACCACGGCCACCGTGCCGTCGAGCGGGCGCAGCGAGTCCACGTCACCGCTCGTGGACCCGTCGACGCGAACGACCTGGCCGTCGACGTAGGCCGACCGCCCGGAGAGGAAGAACTCGACGGCCGAACGAACGCCGTCGTGCGCATCCCCCTGCGCGAGAACGAGGTTCGCCGTGGCACCGCCGCGCAGCTCCTTGCCGACGGACCGCACGGCACCCTCGAGCGCACGCTGGGTCGCCACCGCGGCCACGTCGGTCAGCGTCTCGGGGTCGGTGCCGATGACGACGACGCGACCGTTGCGTCTGAGCGCCTTGACGGCCGGGGCGCCGAGCAGGCGCAGCTGGTCGAGCTCGGCCGGGTCGACGGCCGCGCTGAGGTCGAGGACCACGGCGCCGACCTTCTCGCCCGCGTCCGGCAGGGTGGACACCGCGGCGACCCCCGCACCCCCGAGCCAGGCGGCGACGCCGTCGGCGAAGCGACCGCCCCCCGCGACGAGCACGGGACCCTCGCAGAGCGGCATGCCCGGCTCGTAGCGCCGCAGGCGGGTCGGCTGCGGGACCCCGACCTTGCGGGCCACGGGCGAGCGGACGATGGTCGAGAAGAGATCGGTCATGCTCACGCCTCCAGGATCGCGACGACGCCCTGCCCACCGGCAGCGCAGATGGAGATGAGGCCACGGCCCCCGCCGGCCTCCTTGAGCTGCTTGGCGAGCGAGGCGACGATGCGCCCGCCCGTCGCCGCGAAGGGGTGGCCCGCGGCGAGCGATGAGCCGTTGACGTTGAGCCTGCTGCGGTCGATCGAGCCGAGCGGGGCATCGAGGCCGAGGCGCTCGCGGCAGAAGTCGGGGTCCTCCCAGGCCTTGAGCGTCGTGAGCACGGTCGCGGCGAAGGCCTCGTGGATCTCGTAGAAGTCGAAGTCCTGCAGGGTCAGGCCGTTTCGCGCGAGAAGGCGCGGGACGGCATACGCCGGGGCCATGAGCAGGCCCTCGTCGCCGTGGACGTAGTCGACGGCTGCGGTCTCGGCGTCGACGAACCAGGCGAGAGGCGTCAGCCGGTGCTCGGCTGCCCACTCCTCGCTCGCGAGGAGCACCGCCGACGCGCCGTCGGTGAGCGGGGTCGAGTTGCCGGCCGTCATCGTCGCACCGTCACCCTTGCCGAAGACGGGCTTGAGCGTCGACAGCTTCTCGACGGTCGAGTCCGCACGGAGGTTCGTGTCGCGCGAGACCCCGAGGTAAGGCGTGACGAGGTCGTCGAAGAAGCCGCGCTCGTAGGCGGCCGCGAGGTGCTGGTGGCTCGCGGCGGCGAGCTCGTCCTGGGCCTCCCGGGTGATGCCCCACTGCGCCGCGGTGAGGGCCATGTGCTCGCCCATCGACAGGCCGGTGCGCGGCTCGACGTTCTCGGGGATGGCGGGCACGAGGTGACCGGGACGCAGGCCGGCGAGGGCCTTGGCCCGCTCCCCCGCGGACCTGGCCCGGTTGGCGGCGAGCAGGGTCTGGCGCAGGCCCTCGCTGACGGCGATCGGGGCGTCGCTGGCGCTGTCGACCCCCCCGGCGATGCCGGCGTCGACCTGACCGAGCGCGATCTTGTTGGCGACGAGGACGGCGGCCTCGAGGCCGGTGCCGCAGGCCTGCTGGATGTCGTAGGCCGGCGTCGCCGGGTCGAGACGCGTGCCGAGGACGGTCTCGCGGGTGAGGTTGAAGTCGCGGCTGTGCTTGAGGACCGCGCCGGCCACGACCTCGCCGAGCCGCTCTCCCGCCAGGCCGTAGCGGGCCACGAGGCCGTCGACGGTCGCGGTCAGCATGTCCTGGTTGGACGCCTTCGCGTAGGGGCCGTTGGACCGGGCGAACGGGATGCGGTTGCCCCCGAGGACCGCGACTCGACGCGGTGCGCGCGGGGTGGACTGGGAAGCCATGGGTCTCTCCTGCTGTCGGATGTGTGACCTGTCGTTCTCGACCAAGATAACCGAAACCAGCAGTAGTCGATACAGCAAGTACCTGTTACTTTCGTGAGATGGACAACGACGTGGATCGTCCGGGACAGCCTCCCGCCGCCCCTCGGGACGGGCGGGACTCGCGCTGGGAGCGCCACCGCGAGGAGCGCCGAGCCGCCCTCGTCGACGCGACGATCCGCGCGATCCGGACCCACGGGGCCGGCGTGGGGATGGATGACATCGCGGCCGAGGCGGGCACCTCCAAGACCGTCATCTACCGCCACTTCGACGACAAGGCGGGTCTCTACCGCGCCGTGGCCGCCCGCATCGACGGTCGCGTCGTCGGCAACGTCGGGTCGGCACTCGGCCGGTCGAGCACACCGCTCGCGGGCACCCGCGAGCTCGTCGCGTCCACCGTCGAGGCCTACCTCGCGCTCGTCGAGTCCGACACCGAGGTCTACCGCTTCGTCGTCAACCGGCCGCTCGTCGACCTCCCGCTCGCCGACGACCCCGTGGGCGGCACGGTGAGCCAGGTGACCGACCAGCTGACCGGCCTGCTCCTCGAGGCCCTCCGGTCCCCCGCGACCGACCCGTCCCGGGCCCGCACGTGGGCCATCGCCCTCGTCGGCTCGGTCCGCGCCGTCGCCGACGACTGGCTCGCCACCCCCGAGGGGGACCGCGCACCTCGGGCTGCCGTCGTCGAGGCCCTGACCGACCTCGCGTGGCACGGGCTCTCCCCCGTCCTCACGCCCCACGCCAGCACCGCATCCACCCCCTCGACCACCTCGACCACCGCGACCTCCTGAGGTCCAGACCGGAAGGCACCGAGATGTCCACGGCCACAGGCTCCCCCACCGAGTCACCCGCACCCGCACCCGAGCAGCTCGACCCGATCCCGGGGGCCGCCGACCCGGCCGGTCCCGCGCTCACCGCGGCGCTCCGCGCTCACCTCGACGGACCGTTCGGTGAGGTGCGTGACCACTGCCGCGCCCTCGACCCGGCGACGTTCGGACCGCCGCCGACACCGCTGCCGATGGACGAGCACCGCTCCCGGGTCACCGCCCAGCTCTCGGCCCTGGCGACCGAGCCCTACGCCGCCCACGGTTTCCCCGAGCGCCAGGGCGGCACCGCCCGCTACGGCGAGGCCGTCGCCGCCTTCGAGATGCTCGGGCACACGGACCTCTCGCTCTTCGTCAAGGCCGGCGTCCAGTGGGGCCTCTTCGGAGGCGCCGTCTCGCTCCTCGGCACGAGCCGCCACGACCACCTCCTGCCCCGCATCACGTCCGGTGAGCTGCAGGGGTGCTTCGCGATGACCGAGACGGGCCACGGCAGCGACGTGCAGAGCCTGCTGACGACCGCGACCTTCGACCCGGCGTCCGACGAGATCGTCGTCCACTCGCCCGAGCCCGCCGCGCGCAAGGACTACATCGGCAACGCGGCCCGAGACGGGCGGCTCGCGGCCGTCTTCGCCCAGCTCGTCGTCGGCGGCGAGTCCCGCGGCGTGCACTGTGTCCTCGTCCCGATCCGCGACGAGGACGGCACCCCGGCCCCCGGCGTCACCATCGAGGACTGCGGGCCCAAGCTCGGCCTCGGCGGCGTCGACAACGGACGCCTCCTCTTCGACCACGTCCGGGTGCCGCGCACGAACCTGCTCGGGCGCTACGGCGACATCGGCGACGACGGCACCTACTCGAGCCCCATCGACAACCCCGGTCGTCGCTTCTTCACCATGCTCGGCACGCTCGTCCGCGGCCGCATCTCCGTGGCCGGCGGGGCGGGCGCCGCCGCCCGGTCGGCCCTTGCCGTCACGACGACGTATGCCGCGGGGCGGCGCCAGTTCGCGGCCCCGGGCAGCGAGGTGGAGACGACCGTCCTCGACTACCGCACCTACCAGCGACGGCTGTTGCCCAGGATCGCGACGGCATACGCCCTCCAGCTCGCCCAGCACGAGCTCGTCGCGGCGATGGACGACGTGCTCGCCGGGCGCGCGACCTCGGAGCAGGACCAGCGCCGGCTCGAGACGCGGGCCGCCGGTATCAAGGTGCTGACGACCCGGCACGCCACCGACACCATCCAGGAGTGCCGTGAGCTCTGCGGCGGCGCCGGCTACCTCTGGGCCAACCGGCTCGCCGCGCTCAAGGCGGACACCGACATCTTCACGACGTTCGAGGGCGACAACACCGTGCTGCTCCAGCTCGTCGCCAAGTCGCTCCTCACCGACTACCAGGCGACGTTCGGCGACCTCGACACCGCCGGGATCGTGCGCTTCGGTGCCCGGCTCGTCGGGGGCACGGTGATCGAGCGGTCGTCGGCGCGCGGCATCATCCAGCGGCTCGTCGACGCGGCCCCGGGCCGGGAGGAGGACGTCACCTTCGGCATCCGCGGCACCCAGCTGCGCCTGCTGCGCGAACGCGAGGACCACCTCGTCGAGGGCCTGGCCCGACGGCTGCGACGGGCCACCGCGCCGGGCGCTGACGCGTTCGCGATCTTCAACGCGACGCAGGACCACCTCGTCGATGCCGCGACGGCCCACGTGGAGCGCCTGGTCGCCGAGACCTTCGCCGCGTCGGTGGAGTCCTGTGCCGACGGCGAGGCCCGCGCCGTGCTGGCCAGGGTCTGCGACCTCTATGTCCTGTCGACCATCGAGCGCCACAAGGCGTGGTACCTCGAGCACGACCGCCTCAGCCCGGCACGCACGAAGGCCCTCACCGCCCTCGTCAACGAGGTGTGCGCCGAGCTGCGCCCGCACGCCCGGACGCTCGTCGACGCCTTCGGCATCCCCGACGGCCTGCTCACGACGGAGATGTCAGGGACCGCCTGACCCCACCTGGGTCGTATGCCGTCCGGCGCGGTCAGCCGCGCGTCACTCGGTGGCGCGCTGGTAGCGACCGCGCCGGTGCACGAGCGGGGCGTCCTCGGCCCCGACCTCGGCGTGCTCGATCGTCGCCTCGACGAGCACCGACCAGCCGACGTCGCGGCGGCTGCCAGGGTCGAGGCGCACGCCCATCCACGTCGTGGCATGGCTGGGACGGGGACCCCACTCGGTCTGCTCCCACTCGATGAGCCGGAAGGCCCCGCCCGGCGCGGGCATCACGCCGGCGAAGACGTCGGCGAGGCGCTCGTCGCGCGCGCCGAGGAGCGTCACGACGGCCGTGCCGGTCTCGTCGAGGGCGTCGAGCAGGTCGGCGTCGGGGTGCAGGAGCCCGACCACCCGGCCGGGGTCGCCGGTGGCGATGAGGTAGGACGAGACGGTCAGGCCGACCCGCTCGATGCCCTCGCCCGACGTCCAGAGCGACACCGTGCCACCGATGCGGCCCCGCAGTCGCCGGACCGGGTCACGGTCCTCGTCGGGAGTGTCGAAGGGGTGCTCGGTGTGGATCGTCACGTCGCGCACGCACCCGCCGGCGGTCCGGGCCGCCGGCCCGGATCGACGCTCACTCGTCCTCGGCGACGAGCAGGGCGTCGTCGACCGACACCTCGCCCGGCACGACGACGCGGGCGTACACGCCGGCGCACTGCGAAGGCGTCTGGGTCACCTCGAGGGTGCACTCGCCGAGGCGCACGACCCGGCCCACGAGCTTCTCGAGGACCGACGAGTCCATGTCGAGGACGATGTTGGCCTTGGGGTGGGTCGCGACGTAGTCGTCGACGGAGACGAGGTGCACGGCGTGCTTCTTCGAGCGGTTGCCCTCGGGACCGGTCTCGGTGACCTCGAACGACGCGAGCTCCTGCCCGGGGGCGTCGGAGTCGGGATAGATGAACAGGCTCGAGACAGCGGCGATCATGGTCGCCACGCTAGTGCGTGCAGGCCCCCGCCGCCGTCACCGTGCCGTGGAAGTGGAAGTGGAAGTGGAAGTGGAAGTGGTCGTCGACCGTCACGAGGTGGCGGCGGTGATCGCCTCCTCGAGACGCGGGACGATCGTCAGCACCTGGTCCAGTCCGGCCCGGCGCACGCACGCCTCGGCGTCCGACGAGAGCTCGGCGACGAACACGCGGATCTCGCGGGCCGCGAAGTCCTCGGCCTGACGACGCAGGACCTCCGTCCCGGTGAAGTCGATGTCGTCCATCGCCGCTGTGTCCAGGACGACGGACCGGACCGGGACGGTCGCCGTGGACACGAGGTCGCGGACCCGCTGGTCGAAGTGGGCCGCGTTCTCGAAGAAGAGGCCGGTCCCGAACCGGTAGACGAGCAGGCCGTCCACCGGCGTCCCCGGCCGGACGCGACCGAGCAGGCGCGGCGCGACCTCACCGTCCGCCACCAGCACCTGGTCGTGCGGCTGGTACTGGCGGCGAAGCCGGTCGACGAGGGAGACGAGGACCGCGAGCAGGATGCCCTGCTCCACCCCGACGAAGGCGACGACGACCAGAGCCAGCATCGCGGCGCCGAACTCGAACAGCCTCGTGCGCTTGATGGCCCGGAGCCGCGCGACCTTGACCAGGCCGATCCCGATGGAGAACACGACTCCGTCCAGCACGGGGGACGGCAGGTACTCGAAGAGACCGGTCGCGAAGAGCAGCACGAGGCCGATGACCACGGCCATGACGACGTTGACGAGCTGGCTACGACTTCCTGCGTCGTCACCCGCCGCCGTCCGCGGCGGGCTGCCGTTGATGGCGAAGCCGCCCGTGAGGGCGCTGCCGGTGTTGGCCGCAGCGAGCGCGTAGAGGTCCTGGTTGGTGTCGTCCCGGTAGCCGTTCTTGGTCGCGAAGCTGCGGGCCACCGCAGCACTCTGCGCCAGGATGACCACGGCAATGGCTGCCGCGCTGCCCGCGAGCCGGGTGACCTCCCCCACCGAGACGCTCGGGAGCGTCAGGCTCGGCAGGCCCGCCGGGACCTGGCCGACCATCGACACCCCGCGGCCCCCGGCACC
This sequence comes from Terrabacter sp. LjRoot27, assembly GCF_964254175.1. Classification (NCBI taxonomy): domain Bacteria; kingdom Bacillati; phylum Actinomycetota; class Actinomycetes; order Micrococcales; family Intrasporangiaceae; genus Terrabacter; species Terrabacter sp. LjRoot27. The sequence continues at coordinate 2,259,633 of NZ_CAXUSS020000001.1, read as the reverse complement.
GACGAGGGCGCCGAGCACGCTGAAGACGACGACGGCCAGGAGCGCCGCGGGGAGCCTGGGCAGGACCCGCTCCATGACCAGCATCGAGACGACGACGCCCAGGGAGAGCATGGCGGAGGTCGCGTTCACGTGACCGAGGTCCGTCACGGTGGCGACGAGCTTGTCCCACGTCGTGCCGGACGCCTCGATGCCGAGCATCCCGGGGAGCTTGCCGATGACGAGCGAGACGCCGACCCCGCTCAGGAAGCCCGCCAGCACGGGCTGCGAGATCAGGTCCGCCAGGAAGCCGAGGCGCGCGACGCCCATGAGGAGCAGGATGCAGGCGGTGAGCAGCCCGAGCACCGCCACGGTGCCGGCGTACCCGGCCGAGCCTGCCGCGACGACGGCCCCGGCGCCGGCGGCCACCAGCGCCGCGGTCGCGGAGTCCGCACCGACGACGAGCTGCCTCGTCGAGGCCACGAGCGCGAAGAGGATCGCGGGGAGCAGGGCACAGTAGAGGCCGGTCTGCACCGGCAGCCCCGCGATGCTGGCGTAGCCCAGCGACTCGGGGATCGCGATCGCGGTGACCGTCACGCCTGCGACGAGGTCACCACGCAGCCACTCGCGGCGGTACCCCGTCAGCAGGGACATGCCGCCACCATCGCACAGATGGCTCGCGGCGTCAGCGGCCAGATCCGGCTCGAAAGCCGGTCGTCGTCGATCGGTGGACGTGAAGGGACTCGAACCCCTGACCTCTCGCGTGTGAAGCGAGCGCTCTAACCAGCTGAGCTACACGTCCGGGCACCCCTGTGCCGACATGGTGTCCGGCTGACGTCGGGGTGACGGAGGGAAACAATAGCCGGTGCGGAGGCGGGGGCGGTAATCGCCCCTCGGGTCCCGTCACGGCGACACGTCGCCCGCCGCTCAGTCGACCCCGGGCACCTGCGTCAGGAGCTGCTCGGCCCACTGGGGCACGAACTGCGGGATGCCCGCCCAAGCGAGGTAGCCCCAGACGACTCCCCACACGACGAGCAGGGTGCCGAGGGCGACGACGCCACGCACCCAGATCGCCTGGGCCATGATCCAGTCGTTCCAGCGACTGACGTGGCGCCGGGCGAAGTCGAGCCAGCGCTGCGCGAACTCGAACTCGCTGGCCAGGATGAGCAGCCCCGCAAAGACGACGAGCCAGCCCGGACCGGGCGCCGGGACCATGATGAGGCCGCCCACGGTCACCACGGCGCCGACGACGCCGACGGCGGTGCGCCACATGACGTGGGTGACACGGTTGCGGCGCAGGCGTGCCCGCCAGGCCCAGCGGTCCTCGTCGGCATCGAGCGAGGTGTTGGGGTCGGAGTAGTCGACGGGCGGACGGGCCTCGTCGCGTGTGCGGTCCTGGCCCGTCATGGGTCGCAGTCCCGCTCGGCGTTGCTGCGGAAGACCCGCTGGAGCTCGCTCGTGACGGGCCGGACCGTGGACAGCGTCCGGTCGTCGACGGCGTGGACGGGCAGGACGTCCTTGGTCGAGCTCGTGATGAAGACCTCGTCGGCGCTCTGGAGCACGTCGAGCGGCAGTGCCTCCTCGCGGATCTCGATGCCGGCGGCCCGACCCCACTCGATCGTCAGCTCGCGCGTGATGCCGAGCAGCAGCCCGGACCCGGCGGGAGGCGTCAGCACGACGCCGTCGACGACGACGAAGACGTTGCTGCCGGTGCACTCGCACAGCTCGCCGCGGGTGTTGCCGAAGACGGCCTCGATCGCGCCCTCCTGCTTGGCACGCGCCAGGGCGACGACGTTCTCGGCGTACGACGTCGTCTTGAGCCCGACGACGGCCGAGCGCTCGTTGCGGGTCCACGGCACGACCGTGAGCTTGCCGCTCTCGGGCGGGAGCGGCTGCGGCGCCGCGAGCACGATGTAGGTCAGGGAGGAGTCGTCACGGTCGGACCCGAGGGGGCCGACCCCGCCGGTGACGCTGTAGCGCAGCCGCCCGAAGTCGATCGCCGGCCCGTCGAGCACCGCGGCGACACCCTTGTCGACGAAGGCGAGGTCGAGGGGCGGCAGGCCGAGCCCGGCCGCCGAGCGCTCGAGGCGCCGGTGGTGCCGCGTCAGGGCGAAGGGCTGCCCCGCGGCGATCTTGGCGGTCTCGAAGACGCCGTCACCGACCGTGACCGAGTGGTCGAGGGCGGAGACGGAGGGCCCGGTCGGGTCGACGAGGTCGCCGTTGACCCAGACGCGCGTGGTCGTGCTCATGGTCCCTTCCTGGTGGCTCGGCGGCCGCCCGGAAGGCGCCCGACGGGAGCCCTCATGGTGTCACAGTGCCGGCGGCGAGCCCGATGAGGCGGGCCGCCTTGAGCTCGGTCTCGGCCCACTCCCCCTCGGGGTCCGAGTGCCAGGTGACGCCGGCGCCCGTGCCGAACCGCAACCACCGCCGGCCGGCGTCGTCCCGCTCGGCCCAGAAGGTGCGGATGCCGACGGCGAGGTCGGCCTCCTCGGCGTCGGCGTCGACCCAGCCGACCGCTCCGCAGTACGGTCCACGGGGCACCGTCTCGAGGTCGCGGATGGCCGTCAGGGCGCTGGACTTCGGCGCACCGGAGACCGACCCCGGGGGGTAGGCGGCCGCGAAGACGTCAGCCCAGCCGACTCCCTCGCGCAGGTGACCGCTGACCGTGGAGACGAGGTGCACGAGGCCGGGGTGCGCCTCGATCGCGCACAGCTCGTCCACCGAGACGGTGCCCGGCTCGCACACGCCCGACACGTCGTTGCGCATGAGGTCCACGATCATGACGTTCTCGGCGTAGTCCTTGGGCAGCATCTGCTCGGCGGTCGTGGCGGTGCCCTTGATCGGGCGCGTCACGAGGTGCCGCCCACGCCGCCCGAGGAAGAGCTCCGGCGAGGCGCTGACGACGTCGAGCCCGGCGGCATCGCACCGGATGCGCGCGGCGTGCGGTGCCGGGTTGCCTTGTCGCAGAAGCGCATCGAGGCCGTCGAGGTCTGCCTCCGCCGGTAACGCGTGGCTGAGCACGCGGCAGACGTTGACCTGGTAGACGGTCCCGGCCGCGATGCGCTCGCGCACCTCGCGCACGGCGCCCACGTATGCCGTCCGGTCCAGCGACGTGTGCCAGCGGCGGTCGAGCGGCTGCCATGCGGTCGACGGACCGGGGGCCGGATTGGGGGCCGGGTCGCGACCCGGCCCGGCGGCATACGCCCTCGGGGTGACCTCGGCGAAGCGCACGGCGGTCACGGCACCCTCGAAGGTGGCCACGACGGCCCAGAAGCCCCCGCGCGTCATCGCGTCGAGGGCTTCGTGGCCGTGGCGGATGTCGACGACACCGCGGGCGTCCCGGTCGGCGAAGCGGGCGTGGTCCACCCGCAGATCGTAGGGCCTAGGCCGAGAGGGCCCTCTCGATGTCACCGGCGAGGTCGGCGGGGTCGGTCGTCGGCGAGTAGCGGCCGATGACGGTGCCGTCGCGGGCGACGAGGAACTTCGTGAAGTTCCACTTGATCTTCTTGCCCAGCAGGCCGCCCTTCTCGGACTTGAGCCACGTGTAGACCGGGTGCTCGTCGGCACCGTTGACGTCGACCTTCGAGAACATCGGGAAGGTGACGCCGTAGTTCTTCTGGCAGAAGGCGCCGATCTCCTCGTCGCTCCCGGGATCCTGGCCGCCGAACTGGTTGCACGGGAAGCCGAGGACCGTCAGGCCCTGGGCACGGTAGGTCTCGTAGAGCTGCTCCAGCCCGCCGAGCTGCGGGGTGTAGCCGCACTGGCTGGCGGTGTTGACGACGAGGACGACGTCACCGGCGTACTCACCCAGCGACACCTCCCCGCCGTCGATGGAGGTGGCCTTGAAGTCGTGCAGGACGGTCACGGTGTCTCCTCTGGTGGTCTCGCGTCACCCGATCCTCACCCGTGGAGCCCCCGAACCACGAATCGGCGGTCGACCGGGGCGTGCAAGGCAGGGCGGCGCGTCGTCGTGGTGGGTCGCGTCGGTGGTTCGGTGCCGTGACGTCGACGGATGGGTGCCACGTGCCGCGCGGGGCTGCCGTATCAGCCCTGACGGTGGGACCCTCTTGGTGACGGGGGCAACCTCTCCGGTCGCCCTGCGTCCCTCGTGGTGAGGAGGTGCCCGATGTCCGAGGACTACGTCGACTTCGACGTCACCATCGAGCACGCCGAGCAGGGGTACGCCGTCCGCGTGGACACCCTGGGCGCCTCCGACAGCGCGGCGGACGCCCCGGTCACCGCCCCGTTCGTCCTGCCGTTCGCGCCGACGGAGCTCGCTGCCTTCATGGTCGCCGTCGGACCTCCCCGCGCGGCCACGCGCCGTCTCGTGCCGGCCGCGGCCAGGGTCACCGACGTCAAGGACTACGGAGGACGCCTCGGCGACGCGCTCTTCAGCGGCAGCGTCGGCGCGGCGTTCCGCCGGCGACTCGACGAGGCCCGGGCGCACGGCCGCGACGTGCGGGTGCGCCTACGGCTCGAGACGGTCCCCGAGCTCGAGGCGGTGCCGTGGGAGTACCTCTACTCCGCCGGGCTCGGCCGCTTCCTCACGCTCTCGACCAGGACCCCTGTCGTCCGGCTCCTCGACGCGCTGGACCCGCCCCCGCCCGTGACGGTGCAGGCGCCGCTGCGCGTCCTCGTCATGATCTCGAGCCCGAGCGACATGCCCGAGCTCGCCGTCGAGCGCGAGGAGCAGCTGCTCCGGGCCACGACCAGCGACCTCGTCGCGGCCGGCCGGCTCGAGCTCGTCGTGCTCGACCGGGCGACGCTGCCGGCCCTCCAGCGCGCCCTGCTCGAGCCGTTCCACGTCTTCCACTTCATCGGGCACGGGGGCTGGGACCGTGAGACCGAGCAGGGGGTGCTCGTCCTCGAGCGCGAGGACCGGACCTCGCACCGGGTGAGCGGCGCCCGGCTCGGCACCCTGCTCCACGACGCCCGCGAGCTGCAGCTGGCCGTGCTCAACGCGTGCGAAGGTGCCCGGTCGTCCGGGCGGGACGCGTTCTCGGGGGTCGGCCAGGCCCTCGTGCGCCAGGGGCTGCCCGCCGTGGTCGCGATGCAGACCGAGATCTCCGACCGGGCTGCGCTCGTCTTCAGCCACGAGTTCTACTCCTTCCTCACCCGTGGGCTGCCCATCGACGCCGCGATCTGCGAGGTGCGCAAGGCGATGGCCGTCTCCGACGAGGCCTCGGAGTGGGGCACGGCGGTCCTGCTCCGGTCGGGCGGGGGGCAGCCCTTCTCGTTCGCCCCCCAGGCCGTGCAGGCGACCTCGCCCGAGACCCGGTGGCAGTCGCTCTACGACGTCGCGCAGGGCGCCCTCGCCTCCGACGCTCCCCAGACCGCCGTGCCGATGCTCGAGCAGCTCGCCGCCGAGCGCCCGGACTACGCCGACGTCACCGCCTTGCTCGAGCGCGTCCGGCCCGGTGGGGCGGCGGCCGTCGGAGCCGTCGGCGGAGGTGGCGTCGAGGCGGGGACGTCGGCGCACGTGCCGGCGAACGAGTCTGCGACAGATGGGGAGGCGGCGCCGCCCGGGGCGGCGCCCACGGTGACGAACGCACCGGCGACCAGTCCCCTTGCCCCACCGGCGAACGTTCGGGACGTCGTCGACCTGCTCGTGACGGCCGACGCCGCAGGACGACAGCGGGCCCGACGCCTCGTCATCGGCGCCGGGATCGGCTTCGCCGTGGTCACGGCCGTGGCGGTGGGACTCGGCACGCGCATCACCGACACCCCCGGGACCTCGGCGAGCCCATCGCCATCCGCCACGGCGTCGTCCGCGACCACACCGGGAGCAGGCCCGACCCCGGCCGCGATGCGCACGGTGGACCTGCCCGTCTCGGGCACGCCCTCAGGACAGCTCGTCCTGCCGTATGCCGTCGGCGGCGACTACATCAGCGCGGCTGGGAGCAGCCAGATCGGCCCCTGGGGTGACCTCATCGACGTCCTGCGGCTGCCGAACGGCAACCGGGTCGTGACGGTGTCGCAGGCAGGCAACGTCCGCATGTCACTGACCGACACGGGTGGCGAGTCGCTCGTGGACCTCGGGGGCTTCCGCAGTCGCGTCGAGGCCAACCGCGGCACGCGTTTCGCCTACGTCGACCGGGGCGACGGCCACCTCAGCGTCCGTGACGTCGAGGGCACCGAGGTGGCGGCCCTGCCGGACGTCGGGCCCGAGGCCGAGGTCGTGGGCTTCGCCGGGTCGGCCGTCTTCTTCACGGACAACGGCTCGACCTTCCGGTGGGACACGACCACCCAGCGCGCTGCTGAGTGGCGGCAGACCGAGATGGTCGTGTTCAACGACACGACCCGCACTGCCGTGGGCAGCTCGGCCGGTGGGTGCTTCGCGGTGCTCAAGGTCGGCACGCCGTCGCAGGCGACCCGGAACCTCGACTGCCGTGGCCTGGACGTCCAGGGCCTGACCGGCGACGGGCGCTACGCGATCGCCTGGAGCACCCCGACCGGACCCGAGGCGAGCGAGGTGCTCCTCGTCGACACGTCGACGGGCCGGCCGGCCTTCGCCGTGCGCGTCCCCGCGGGGTCGATCGTCGTGCAGGCCGGCTACCGCACGAGTCCCGTGCCGCGCACCTTCGAGCTCAGCACGGTGACCGCCGACGGCAGCAACCGCCTCGTCGGCTGTCCGACGGACGGCACGTGCTCCGTCCTCACCGAGCCGAGGCCCACCGCGGGCGACCCGCTCGCTCCTCCGCCCTACGTCATCTCCCGCGACTGAGGCGCGGCCGCCGTCACGAGGAGGCGTCGTCGTCGGGCTCGGGCGGCACGTCCTTGCCGTCGCGCTCGTCGCGGTCGGCCCACTCGAGGAGCGTGCTGAAGTCGAAGACGGCGTCGTCGATGCCGGCGTGCAGGTCACCGAGGCGGGCGAAGCGCTCGGGCATCGTGGCGATGGTGAAGTCCTGCGGCTCGACGTCAGCGATCTCGTCCCACGCCAGAGGTGCGGAGACGGTGCCTCGCGGGTTGCCGCGGACGCTGTAGGCAGCGGCGATGGTGTGGTCACGGGCGTTCTGGTTGTAGTCGACGAAGAGGTCCTTCGGCGAGCGGTCCTTGCGCCACCACGTCGTCGTCACGTCGTCGGGCAGCCGCCGCTCGACCTCGCGGGCGAAGGCCAGCGCGCCGCGGCGCACGTCCTTGAAGCCCCAGTCGGGCGCGATCCGGACGTAGACGTGCAGACCGGAGCCGCCCGAGGTCTTGGGCCAGCCGACGGCGCCGAGCTCGTCGAGGATCTCGTGGGTCGTGGCCGCGGCACGCCGCACCTTCTCGAACCCGCACTCGGGCATCGGGTCGAGGTCGATGCGCCACTCGTCGGGGCTCTCGGTGTCGGCGCGACGGCTGTTCCACGGGTGGAACTCGACCGTCGACATCTGGACCGCCCAGATGACGTCGGCGAGGCGGGTGACGCAGAGCTCGTCGGCGTGCAGGCCGTAGCGCGGGAAGTGCAGCCGGACGGTCTCGACCCACGGCGGGGCACCGGCCGGTAGCCGCTTCTGGTGCACCTTGGGCCCGTCGACGCCCTTGGGGAAGCGGTGCAGCATGCACGGCCGCTCACGCAGCGCGTTGACGATGCCCGGCCCGACGGAGAGGTAGTAGTCGACGAGGTCGCGCTTGGTCTCGCCGCGCTCGGAGAAGTAGACGCGGTCGGGGCTCGACAGGCGCACGGTGTGGTCGCCGACCTCGATCTCCACGGCGGGGGCCTTGCTCGACGCAGCCATGGGCGACAGCCTACGGACCGGGAGGTCCGGACGGGCTCGGTCGGGGGCTCGGCCGGGGCGCGGACCGGCGAGGCCGCGCGTGAGCCGGCCGGACGGCATACGCCCTCGGACGAGCGGAAGGGCCCGTCGACGTGAGTCGACGGGCCCTTCCAGCGGAGCGGACGACCGGGCTCGAACCGGCGACCTCAACCTTGGCAAGGTTGCGCTCTACCAACTGAGCTACGTCCGCCTGCCAGGCCCTCGGAGCCGGGGCTCCGTGGGTGCGAGGTAGACCATAGCGGACGGTCGGCCGGTTGGCGAAATGCGCCGAAACCCGCTCTCGGAGTGGCCGTTCGGCTACTTGTCGACAGCCATCTCGCCGAGCTCTGACCACTGCGTCCCGTCGACGGTCGCGTTGACGATCCTCGGTGTGGCGGAGAGGTAGGCGGGCAGGCTCGAGGTGGCCTCGCGGAAGTGGTCACTCTGCACGTGGGCGCCGCCGGCGGCGTCGTCACGGAAGGCCTCGACGAGGACGTACTCCGTCGGGTCGTCGAGGCTGCGCGACCAGTCGAACCACAGGCACCCGTCCTCGGCGCGGGTGGCCTCGGTGAAGGCCCGGGAGATCTCGGGCCAGTCGTCGGCGTGCTCGGGCTTCACGGGGAACTTCGCGGTGATGAAGATCAAGGCTGGTCACTCCTGGTTCTCGCGGGTGCTGGGGAGGTGGCGCTGCGACGGTCCGACGAGTGCGTACCCCCGCGGGCGATGCCACCATCGTCCCCTCTCGGAGGCCGTCATCCCCGGGGAGTGATGCCTGTGGCGGGGGTGCGCGCGTTCCATGGAGGTATGTGCCGCTGGATGGTGTACTCAGGTGACCCGATCCTCGCCGAGGACCTGCTCTTCAAACCGGAGCACTCGCTCATCGAGCAGAGCCTGCACTCGCGGATGGGCGCCACGACGACGAACGGCGACGGGTTCGGGATCGGCTGGTACGGCGACGGCCCCAGGCCCGCGGTCTTCAAGAGCGTCGACCCGGCGTGGAACGACGAGAACCTCCGCGAGCTCACCGCGCAGGTACGCACGCGCCTGATGTTCGCGCACGTGCGGGCCTCCACCGGGACCCCGGTGCAACGGAGCAACTGTCACCCGTTCCGCCACGACACGTGGCTGTGGATGCACAACGGCGCCGTCTTCGGCTTCCACGAGCTCAAGCGCGACCTGATGTTCGCGGTCGACCCCTCGCTCTACCCCGACGTCGAGGGCTCGACCGACTCCGAGGCGCTCTTCTTCCTCGCGCTGACCTTCGGCCTGCAGGACGACCCGATCGGTGCGGTCGCCCGAGCCGTCGGCTTCGTCGAGGACCTCGCCGAGCGCCGCGGCATGAGCAACCCCGTCCAGGCCACGATGGCCACGAGCGACGGTGAGCGCGTCTGGGCCTTCCGCTACTCGTCGCAGCACCAGAGCCGGACCCTCTTCCACTCCACGAACGTCGCCCAGCTGCGGGACCTCCACCCGGAGGTGGAGATGCTGAGGACGCTCGGCGACGAGACACGGTTCGTCGTGTCCGAGCCGCTCCGTGACCTGCCGGGCGCCTGGCGTGAGGTGCCGGAGTCGTCCTGCGGCATCATCCAGCCCGGAGACGACGAGATCCGGCCCTTCGAGCCGGTCCGGCCGTCCCACGTGGCCTGACGACATCGTCCGCCACCACATCGTCCGCCACCACATCGTCCGCCGCCACATCGTTCGCCGCCCCGGCGTCGACCACCGCGAACACCCGGACCGCGCACAGCCGGACCGCGCACCCCCTGAGGGAGTACGCGGTCGGGCCACGGGACGGTCCGCCCCGTCAAGGCCGAGCGGTCGCCGAGCGGTCAGAGACCGAGGATCCGGGACTTCTGGGCCTGGAACTCCTGCTCGGTGAGCACCCCCGAGGCACGCAGCTCGCCGAGCTGCTGCAGACGGGCGAGGTCGGCGTCGGGGTCGGGGGCCGCAGGCGGAGGCGGAGGTGGGGGGGCGGCATACTGCGGCGGCGCCTGCTCCTGCTGCTGCTGCTCCTCCTGGGCAGCCCATCGTCCGGCCTGACGTCGTGACACCCGGTTGGACACCGCCGTCGCCGTGCCGGCGACGACGGCTGTGCGGGCCATCCCACGTAGTAGTCCCATCGTGTTCTCCTCCTTCTCGTCTGTGGTTCGTCCTGGCGTGCACGCGTCGGGTCGCCCGACGGTGCGGCTGCGGTTGCGCTACTCCGCCTGCTCGGAGTCGCTGTCGGCGGCCTCGAGCGCCTCGAGCCGGGCGATGACGGCGTCCGCGGGGATGCGGACGCTGGCGACCACCTCGGCCCCGGCACGTCGCATGGCGGAGACGAAGGGACCGGCCCACGTGTTCTCGTAGACGAGGACGGCCACCGCGTTGCCGGGCTGCACGAGGTCTGCTGCGGCTGCGAGGTCCTCCTCGTCGAGCAGGTCGGACTCGATGCCCTCGAAGATCGCGAGGTCGAGCGTGCCGTCCCCGTCGAGGTCCGTGATGGCGACCGCGGTCACGGTCCCGTCGGCATCGCGGACGATGCCCCTCATGTCCAGGACCCGGATGACGCCGGCGTCGACGAGCCTGATCAGCTCCGCCATCCCCTCACCCGTGAGCCGGGCACCGGGAAACTCCAGCGCGAGGTAGTCGATCGGTCCGACGTCGACGTTGACACTCATGTCTTCCTCCTTGGCGACTGTCCACTGACACACCGAGACTCGTCGCGCGACCATGCCGCTGCATCGCTCCGGGAGGATGAGTTGCCCGGTCCCAGCCGTTCCTTGCCCGCCCTGCCCAGACGGGCAGCACTAGCCGGGAGCGTCGTGGCCGAGCCCGGCGCTGCCCACCTGGTGCACCGCGGTCACGCCGATGCCCAAGGTCTCGAGGAGGGCCAGCACGCGCGCCAGGGCGTCGGGCTCGTCCATGGCGATGCTGAGCACGGTGGCGCCGCCGACGTCCCGCCGCGGGATGGGACCGAGCGAGTCGACGACGTCCGCGGACAGCTCTCCGTCGACGACGATCTCGTAGACCTGCATGGTGACCTCACATCCCCGAAGACCCGAAATGCTGCTCGTGGGCTCCCCTCATGGCTACTCTCAAGGGGTCAGTCATCCCCCGCATCCACCAACGGGGATGACCTCTCGGAGACAGGGAACCCCTCATGCCCGGTCCACGTCAGGCGCGGATGACGCTGCCCCTGCCCTCCGCAGGGGTCATCGACCGCCCGCGCCTCGTCCCCCTGCTGGACCGAAGACCGGTGGCGGTGCTTGCCGGGATGGCCGGGTTCGGCAAGTCGACCCTGCTCACCGCGACCGTCGGCCGGCAACAGCTCCGCGGCGCAGGGCTGTGGCTGACCATCGACGACTCGGACCGTGACCCCGTCCGCCTCGTGTCCGACCTGCTGTCCGCCGCCACGCTCGCCGGGATCGACGAGCTCACCGCCGCGATCACCCCCCTGCGCACCTCGTCCCTGCGCGCCGAGCCGCTCACCCTCGTCGACGCGCTGCTCGAGGCGCTCTACGACACGGCCGAGCCCCTCACCCTGGCTCTCGACGACGCGCAGCACCTCATCGGGTCCAAGGCGTCGGCCGCCGTGGTCGACCACCTGCTCCGGTGGGCGCCCGCCAACATGCGCGTCGTCATCGGCGCGCGGGTGGTCCCGCCCCTGCGCCTGCAGCGGCTCCGGCTCGACGACCGCCTCTCCTACCTCGCCCACGACGAGCTCGCCTTCAGCTGCGACGAGACCGCCCTGGCCGTCAAGACGGCCGGCCTGGACCTCGACACCGAGATCGTCGAGTCGATCCACGAGGCCACGGGTGGATGGCCGGCCGGGGTACGGATGGCGATCCTGGCGGCTCGCCAGATCGACCGGCCCCGCAACGTGCCGTCCGAGCTGCGCCGCGACCAGGCCTTGGCCGACTACCTGGCGACGGAGGTCCTGGCCTCGCTGCCGGACGAGCTGAAGGACTTCGTCCTCGACAGCTGTCTCGACGAGCAGGTCTGCCCGTCGCTCATCGACAGCATCCGGGGGACGACCACTGCGGAGATGCTCCTCGAACAGTGTCTCGCCGAGGGCATCTTCCTCTCGCGCGGCACCGCGTCCACCGACGAGCCCTGGTTCAGCTGGCACCCGCTCTTCGCCACCCACGTCCAGCGCCGCCTCGCGACCGACCGGCCCGACCGCGCCGCCGAGCTGCACGCCGCTGCCGCCGCCTGGTGGGTGTCCGTCGACGCGCCGACGGCGATCCGGCACGCCGTGGCCGCCGGTGACGGCGAGACGGCCGCGCAGATCTTCTCGGAGCACTGGCTCTCGCTCTTCCTCGAGGGACGGGTCGACGCGGTGATGCACGCGATCGACCACCTGCCGCACGCCCTTGCCGACCACCGGGACGCGCACCTGGCCAAGGCACTGGTCCTCGTCCGCGGTGGCAGGCTCGACGCCGCCCGCGGCGAGGTCGCCGCGGCCCGGAGGGCGGCGAGCTCGCCCGGGCCGGCCGACGACGGCTTCGACGAGCGCACCGCCATCGTCGAGCTCTTCCTCACCGGCTACGACCAGGGGCTGGGTGCCGCCGTCGAGACCGGCCAGGCCCTCCTGGAGCAGATGGCTCGGGCGGACCGGGTGCCGGACCCGGCGATCCGGGCGTCGGTGCAGGTCTTCGTCGGCATGGGCGAGGCGCGCCTCGCGAGCCATCTCGAGCTCCCCCTCGAGATGCTGCGCGCGTCCGCCGCCACCGCGCACGACACCGGCCTGGTGGCCCTCGAGCTGACCGCGCTGGCCGAGTCGTGCATCCCCGCGATCTCCGAGGGTCGGCTGACCGAGGTGCACGACCTCGCCGTCGACGTGCTCGCCCGCGCCGCCGAGCGCGGGTGGGTCGGGCTCGTGACCTTGGCCCCGGCCGTCGCCTACCTCGGCTGGCTGGACTACTGGAGGGGCAACCTGACGCAGGCGCGGGCCCAGCTCGAGCGCAGCCTGTCGATGGTGCTCCCCTTCGACGCGGAGCTGCGCGGTCTCGCGCTGAACTTCCATGCGAAGACCTGCCTGTCCCTGGGCGACGTCAAGGCCGCTCGCGCCAGCATCTCGCAGATCGGCGCCATGAGCAGGTCGGCCTCGGTCCCGCCGTGGTGGCCCTCGATGCTCGCCGGGCTCGAGGGACTGGCCCTCGTCGCCGAGGGCAGGACGCGCGAGGCGGTCGCTCTGGCGTCGTCCGCCGCACCGGAGCCGGAGTACCGCCTCGCCTCCGCGCACCGTGCGCGGGTCCTGCTGCGGGCCGGAGATCCCGCCGCCGCGCTCGCGGAGCTCGACCGGATGCCGATCAGCAGTCAGTTCGTGCAGGTCACGTGCCTCTCCCACTGCATCGAGGCCGAGGCCCGTTCCGCCCTGGGCCGGCCGGACGCCCACGCATCGCTCGAGCTCGCACTCGCGGCGGCCGAGCCCGACCAGCTGTACGGGCCCTTCCTCGCCGGGGGCAAGCGGATGGCAGGCCTGCTCAAGGCCCATCTGCGCCACGGGACGAGCCACCCGGCGGCCCTGACGCAGGTGCTGGCGCGCCTGGCGAGGGAGCACGAGCACAGCGTTCCCGGGTGGGGTGAGCGCCTGACGGACCGCGAGCGGGTCATCCTCCAGTACCTCGCCACCAACCTCACCAACGCCGAGATCGCCGAGGCCGAGTTCATCTCGCTGCACACGACGAAGACGCACATCGCGCACATCTACCAGAAGCTCGGCGTCGGCAGCCGCCGCGCAGCGATCCGTCGCGCCGCCGACCTCGACCTCTACTAGGCCGGCCCGACCCGGCGCTCCCGGCACCCATCTCCACCTCAGCGGATGACGCGCGTCGGCCCACGCCGCGACATGCTGCGACGGAGAGGTGACTGACACGGGAGAGGCGGACGACATGCGTGCTGTCGTTGTCGTGGCCGGTGACGTCGACGAGCGCGACGTGTGGCCGTATGCCGTCTGGTCGGACAGCGACGGGACGAGCACCACGCTGAGCGTCCACGTCCATGACAGCCAGGAGCTCGTGGGCGTGCTCAGTGCGCTCACCGCGCTCGGGCTCGAGGTCACCTCCACGCGGCTCGTCGACGAGCCGGGCGCATACGACCCCCCGGGAACGGTCCGCTGACCCGCTCCCATCTCGTTCTCGGAGAGCGATGCTGGCCCCGGTCCGGAGGATGAACGTAGGGCTCGACATCAGGTCAATCCACACGGACGCCGCCGCACCCGGCGGCACGGAAAGGGCGGTCATCACCATGGACTTCTGGAGCTTCTTCTGGCTGCTCGTCTGGTCCTTCTTCTTCGTCGCGTACCTCATGATGCTCTTCCAGATCTTCGGGGACCTCTTCCGGGACGAGTCCCTCGGCGGCTTCGCGAAGGCGCTGTGGATCGTCGTGCTCATCCTCTTCCCGCTGATCTCGGCGCTGGTCTACGTCATCGTCCGCGGTCGGGGCATGGCGGAGCGCACCATGAAGCGCAACTCCGAGCAGATGGCCGCGCAGGAGGACTACATCCGCACGGTCGCGGCGCCCAGGACGTCGTCCGTCGAGGAGCTGACACAGGCCAAGTCCCTGCTCGACTCCGGTGCGATCACGCCGGAGGAGTTCGCACAGATCAAGACGCGGGCCCTGTCATGACCCCGACGGCCCCGGGGGCCGTGCGTCCCACCGGGTCCGTCGACCGCGACCGTCTGCTCGCCACGTTCCTCGGCCTGGTCGCGGTGGACAGCCCGACCGGACACGAGGAGTCCATCGGCACGGTCCTCGAGGCCCGCTACCGGGAGCTGGGCTGCACGACCACCAAGGACGACATCGGCAACATCGTCGCCGTCTACCCGGGCACCCGCCCCGGGACCATCCTCGTGTCGACGCACATGGACACGGCCGGCACCGACCGCGGGATCGTCCCCGTCATCGGTGACGACGGGGTGATCCGGACCGACGGCTCGACGATCCTGGGGGCCGACGACAAGTCCGGTATCGCCGGTTGCCTGGAGCTGCTGAGGCTGCTGCAGGCCAACCGCGACTGGTCCTTCCCGACGATCGAGTTCGTGTCGACCGTCGGCGAGGAGCGCGGTCTGGTCGGCTCACGTCATCTTGACGTGAGCCGACTCGACGCGACCCACGGTTTCGTCCTCGACACCGCCGGCGTCATGGGGTCGGTGACGTACTGGTCCCCGACCTCGGTCTACCTGACGATCGGCTTCCACGGACGCAAGGCGCACGCCGGCGTCGAGCCCGAGAAGGGCATCAGTGCCGTGCGCGTGGCCGCGGAGGCCATCGCGTCGATGCCCCTCGGGCGCATCGACGAGGAGACCGTCGCCAACATCGGCACCATCCAGGGCGGGGAGGCGCGCAACATCATCCCCGACACCGTCGTGCTCGAGGGGATGGCTCGCAGCCACGACCAGGCCAAGCTCGACGGACAGCTGGCGGCGATGCGCACCGCGTGCGAGCGCGCGGCCGACGAGGCTGGCGCCACCGTGGACTTCGACGCCGAGGAGATCTACAAGACCTACCGGATCGCAGAGGACGCCCTCCCCTACCGGGAGGCCGCCGCCGCGATCCGCTCGCTCGGGCTGGAGGTCTCCCCCCGCAAGTCCGGGGGCGGCACCGACGGAAACTACTTCAACGCCAAGGGGATCCCTTGTGTGGCGCTGCCGACCGGAATGGTCGACGAGCACGCCACGAGCGAGCACATCGCCATCGACGACATGGTGCTGGCGTGCCAGATCCTCGTCGCGATCGTCACCCAACCAGCGCAGGAGTGAGCGCCATGAGACACCGGACCCTCAGCCGGACGGCGGCAACCGTCGCCGTGTCGACGACCCTCGTCCTGGGAGGGTGCGCCACCGCCCCGGCGACCCAGGACCTGTGCAGCAACGCCAAGAACCTCACGACGGCCGTCGAGGAGATGCGCGCCCTCAAACCCGACGGTGCCAAGATCGACGCCCTCACCGCGAAGGTCGATGCCGCCCTGGCGAGGCTCGACCAGTTCCAGGCCGTGACCGAGGGACGGTTCGACTCCGCCGTCTCCACGCTGCGCGCGAACCTCGACTCCTTCCGGCAGGCGCTCGCCGCCGCCGGCAACGATGCGTTCACCGCCGCCGCACCGCAGCTCACGTCGTCGCTCAAGGACGTGAGCTCGGCCTACGCGGCACTCAACGAGTCCCTCGCCACCCAGTGCCCGACCGGCTGACCGGCCGGGCAGCTCGCTAGGAAGGAAACGACATGAGCGTCAGCTTCGTGCTCGAAGCACTCGTGGTGCTCGGGGCGATCGTCATGGGAACCCGCGCAGGTGGCGTGGGGGTCGGCCTCTGGGGCGGCCTCGGCACCTTCGTGCTCGTCTTCGTCTTCCGCGAGCCGCCCGGCGAGCCGCCCGCAGCGGCCCTCGCGATCATCCTCGCCGTGGTCACCTCCGCCGCGATGATGCAGGCCGCCGGCGGCATCGACTGGATGGTCTACGTCGCGGCCGGAGTCATCGAGAAGCGACCCAAGCAGATCACCCTCATCGCCCCGCTGACGGCCTTCCTCTTCTCCATCGGCGCCGGCACGAGCAACATCATCTACCCGCTGCTGCCGGTCATCTACGACGTGTCCTACAAGAACCACATCCGACCCGCGCGACCACTGACGGTGACCGTGGTCCAGTCGGGCATGGCCCTGGCCGCGTCACCCGTCTCGGCGGCCATGGCGGCGATGCTGACGCTCACGGAGGTGGCGCCCTACAACCTCGGGCTGACCCAGATCCTCGCGATCACCATCCCGTCGTGCGTCATCGGCATCGTCGTCACCTCGCTCGTCGTGAACCGCATGTGGAAGAACCTCGACGACGACCCGGAGGTCCAGGCGAAGATCGCCTCCGGTGAGCTCGTCGCACCCCAGCAGGCCGTCGAGGGTGAGTCGGCCTCCTCGAGGCTGACCTACACCAAGGAGGGTCGCAACTCCGCGCTCGCGTTCCTCGCCGGCGTCATCCTCATCGTCGTCTTCGGCCTCTTCCCGCAGCTGCGGCCGGCCTTCGCCGCCGAGGGCGAGGCAGCCGTCCCCATCGACATGACGACGACCATCGTCATGGTGATGTTCGTGGTGGGCGTCGCGATCCTCTTCCTCGGACGCCCCGAGGTGAAGACGGTCCCCGACCAGTCGGTGTTCAAGGCCGGCATGATCTCGGCGATCGCCCTGTTCGGGATCGCCTGGCTCACCGCCACCTTCATCTCGGCCCACGAGGACTACATCGTCAGCACCATCGGCGGCTGGGTCACGAGCTGGCAGTTCATCTTCGCCCTCGCCGTCTTCCTCGTCGCTGCACTGACGACGAGCCAGTCGACGGCGACCCGGACCATCGTCCCCATCGGCCTAGCAGCGGGCCTGCCGGTGGGTGTTGTGACCGGCATGTGGGCCGGCGCCCTGAGCGGCGTCTACACCCTGCCCGCGAACGGCACGCAGATCGCCGCAGCCAACTTCGACCTCACGGGCACGACCAAGCTCGGCACGAAGCTGCTCGACCACAGCTTCTTCGTCCCGATGCTCGTCATGTCCGTGGTCACCATCGCCGTCGGCGCGCTGATCGGCGGGGTCTTCTTCTGACCCGGCCTGACGGCGCCCACTGACCACCACGAAGGAGAGACCATGCAGGCCAACGAGATTGCCGACAGGGCCCGGGCGCTCATGCCCGGGGTCATCGAGGACCTCGAGAAGCTGGTGGCGATCCCGTCGATCGCCTTCCCCGGGTATCCCTCGGAGCCCATGGAGCAGATGGGGGCCACCACGTTGCAGATGTTCCGTGACGTCGGCTTCACCAACGCCGAGCTCATGGAGGTGCCATCGGGGTACCCGCCGATCTATGCCGAGATCGAGGGGCCGGAGGGCTCGCCGGTCGTGGTGCTCTACGCCCACTACGACGTCCAGCCCGCCCCGCCCGAGCAGGGGTGGACGAGCGACCCGTGGACCGCGACCCACAAGGACGACGGACGCATCTACGGCCGGGGTGCCGCCGACGACATCAGCGGGCTCGTCAGCCACCTCGGCACGCTGCGGGTCTTCGACGGGAAGCCACCGTGCACGGTCAAGCTGATCCTCGAGGGCATGGAGGAGACGGAGAGCAACCTCGAGGCCTTCGTCGAGGCCCACCCGGAGCTCTTCGCCTGCGACCTCTTCGTCATCTGCGACATGGGCAACCTCCGTGTCGGCGAGCCGGCCCTGACCACGGCGCTGCGCGGAGACGTCGCCTGCGTCGTCACGGTGCGCACCCTCGAACACCCTCTGCACTCCGGGGTGTTCGGTGGGCCGGCCCCCGACGCCATGATGGCGCTCGCCCGGCTCCTCTCGACGCTGCACGACGACGAGGGGAACGTCGCGATCGACGGCGTCTCGGAGACGGTCTGGGACGGGGCCGACCTCACCGAGGACGACCTGCGGTCGAGCGCCGACGTGCTCGAGGGAGTCGAGCTGACAGGCAGCGGGCCCGTCGGGGGCCGGCTGTGGGCTCGCCCGTCCGTCAACGCGATCGGTGTCGACATGACGAACATCGCGACCTCCTCCAACGTGCTGATCCCCGAGGCCCGGGCCAAGATCTCGATGCGCATCGTGCCGGGGTCCGAGCCGGAGGCCGAGCTCGACGCCCTCGTGGCGCACCTCGAGACGCACGCCCCCTGGGGCGCCAAGGTCGAGGTGCAGCGCACCAAGGCCGCTCCTCCCTTCCTCTGCAAGACGGACGGGCCGGGGTATGCCGCGGCGCGTGACGCCTTGGCCGAGGCGTTCGGCCGCCCTGCCGGCGAAGCGGGATGTGGCGGGTCCATCCCGTTGCTCCGCACGCTCGAGACGGCCGCTCCCGGCGCGGAGTTCGTGCTGTGGGGACCGGAGGACGTGGCGGCCGCGCGGATCCACGCGTCGGACGAGAGCGTCGACCCCAGCGAGATCGAGAAGATGATCGTGGCCCAGGCCCTGCTGCTCCAGCGCCTCGCAGAGGGCGCCGGGTCCGGGTCCGGGTAGGCCACGGCGGCCGGCGCATGACGGGGGTCGTCGCGGTCTTCGCCCTGCTGGTCGTCGTCTTCGTGACCCAGTCGGCCCGCGTCGGTCGGGCGCACCTGACCGGCCCCATCGTCTTCGTCGCCTCCGGCATCGGCGTCGGCCTCGTCCTCACGGGCGGGGCCGACGCCGAGACGAGTCGCACCATCGCCGAGGTGACGCTGGCGCTGACGCTCTTCCACGACGCGGCACAGCTGCAGCCCCGTGAGGTGCGCGGTGACTCCGTCTTCACCGGCCGGCTGCTCCTCGTCGGTCTCCCCCTCACGATCGGGGCCGGCTACCTGCTGGCTCGCTGGATCTTCCCCGGCTCCAGCGTCTGGCTGGCGCTGCTCCTCGCGGCGACCCTGGCTCCCACCGACGCCGGACTCGGCGCGGCCACCGTGCTCAACCCGGTCGTGCCGGTGCGGGTGCGGCGCATCCTCAACGTGGAGAGCGGGCTCAACGACGGGATGGCCACCCCGGTGGTGCTCTTCGCCGTCGCGGCCGCCGCCGGAGCGGCCCCCGAGGCCGCCCTCGTCGACGCCCTGCGCGAGCTCGCGATCGGGGCTGTGCTCGGCATCCTGGCGGGGTATGCGTCCGGCCGGCTCATCGAGCGCTCGCGCCGGGCCGGATGGGCGGAGTCGGCGCTGCTGCCCGTCGCGACGCTCTCGGTGCCCGTCCTCGCGTACTACGGCGCCGTCGAGGCCGGCGGCAACGGTTTCGTCGCAGCCTTCGTGGCCGGGACGGCATACGCAGCCGCCCAGACGGACTCGCGGCACACGCACGCCGGCCTGGAGCTGACCGACCGACTCTCCGCGCTCCTCGGGTTCGCCGTGTGGCTACTCTTCGGGATCACCGTCGCCCACCACCTCGACTGGATGGTGCGGTGGCAGAGCCTGCTCTACGCGGCGCTCTCCCTCACCGCACTGCGGATGCTTCCCGTCGCCCTGTGTCTCGTGGGCACGGGGCTGCGACGACGCACCGTGCTCTTCGTGGGCTGGTTCGGTCCGCGCGGGCTCGCCTCCGTCGTCTTCGCGCTCATCACGTACGAGACCCTCGGCGCCGCCGACCCCGACGTCCAGACCCTCATCGGTGCCGTCGCCACGACCGTGCTCCTCAGCGTCGTGCTGCACGGCCTGTCCGCAGGCCCCTGGGCGCAGCGGTACGGGGACTGGGCACAGCGCACCCGTCCGGCGGTCGAGACCCAGCCTGCGGCAGAGCCGCTGGCGGTACGCCGGTCGGTGGGCGGGCACACCACGTACGGGCCGCCGGACGGAGCATCCACGCCACCACGGTGACGCTCCGTGTCACGGGACGTGCCGGCTAGATCCCGCGCCAGGTCGACGTGGCGCGGCCGATGCGCTCCGAGAGGCCGGAGCCGACGACCACCCCGACGGCGATGGCCACGATGCTCATCAGGGCGTTGACGAAGTCGCCGAGACCGGCGGCCTGGTCGACCCCGACGATGCGAGCCACCCCCTGGAGGCCGAGCGCTCCCGGCACGAGCATCCAGAACGTGGGCAGGAAGGTCACCGGCACGGGAGGACCGCTGCGGCGGCTCTGGATCGCGTAGCACACGGGCAGCACGACGGCCGCGGCCAGGAAGCTCGCGCCGAGGGTCCCGAGGGCACGCCCAGACAGCGCCTGGACCCCGTAGGCGACGTAGAGCACGACGAGCAGCCATCCGAGGGTGCGAGGCGGCGCGGACGAGGCGACGAACTGTCCGACCCCGAAGACGAGCACACCCACCCAGGGCGCCCACGGTCCGAGGGCCTCGGGCCCGTGGCCGACGGCCGGCGGCAGACCGGCCAGCTCGGCCCCCATCGCGATGCCGAAGGTCAGCACGAGCAGGCGCTCGAGCCCGTAGACCAGCCGGGCGGAGCCCGCCAGCATGTCTCCGGTCGACAGCTCCACGGTCGCCATCGTGAGGGCGGCACCGGGCAGGAAGGTCACGAGCGCGGGGATGACGATCTCCAGCGGCGGCGAGTCGAGCGCCGGGGCCACCCACTGGAAGACGATGGCCGTGACCACCGTCGCCGTCACGACGGGGAGGACGAGCGAGAGCATGGGCTCGCGGTCGGCCCACCACCGCAGCCCACCGACGAGGAAGCCGATGACGAGGAACGCCGGAAGGGCGCTGGCCGTGGGGTTGAGCATGAGGCCGAGGCCGACCGTGAGGACGCCGCTGGCGAGGACCGAGACGCCACCTCCGAAACGCGGTCGAGAGGCCACCAGCGCGTCGAGGCGCTCGCGCGCGACACCGGCGTCCACGGAGCCGTGGCGGATGTCGTCGATGAGCCGGTAGAGCGCGTCGACCTGGTCGAGCCGCAGGGGCACGCTGCTGCCGGCCTCGAAGTCCATCCGGCTCGAGCCACCCGTGTCGATGCGGACGAACACCCCGGTGGGCACGACGAAGAAGGTCACACCCGTGGCGGCGTACACCGCGGCCACCTGTTCGAGGATCTGGGTCACGCGCTCTGTCGCGTCGCCGGCACGGGACATGACGACGCCGAGATGCCGGAGCAGGTCGAGGACGGCCTCGGGGGGTGGCGCGTCGAAGTCCTCGGGCTCGGGGTCCGCCGCAGGACCGAGCGGTGCGAGGTGACCCTGTGCGATCTCCGCGACGCGCGACCACCAGCGGCGGCTCACCGACCGCAGGCGTGCGCCCGGTGTGACTAGCCCCGCGGCTGCGGGGTCCGCATCGCTGGACACGTCACCAGCGTGGCAGCCGCGGCGGTCGCCAGAGTCATCCTCCACGGGTGACTCTCACGGCGAACGGGCGTCCTAGATTCGAGGGGCGCGAGAGGCGCGTGTGCGTGGCGGAGGGAGCGCAACCATGACCGGAACGAGTTCGTCTGCCGGGTCCGGGAGTTCCGGACAGGCGGCAGCAGAGACCGCAGCGCGTGCGGGCGGGGTGCTGGCCGCCACCTGCCTGTCGACCTTCGTGGTGAACGCCAACACCTCCGCGGTCAGCATCCTCCTGCCGGCCATCAGCGCCGACACGGGCATGGACGTGACGACGCTGCAGTGGGCGGTCACCGGCTACTCGCTCGTCGGTGCCGCCGTCATCGTGACGTCCGGCTCGCTCGGCGACGTCTTCGGCCGCAAGCGCGTCTTCCAGCTCGGCCTGATGCTCTTCGTCGTGTCGTGCATCCTCATCGCGCTCTCGTCGTCCGGAGGCGCCGTCATCGCCGGCCGCGTCGTCCAGGGCGCTGCGGGTGCCACCATCCTCGCCTGCGGTCTCAGCCTGCTGTCCGTCGCGAACGACGGTCAGGCGCAGCTGCGTGCCGTCTCTCTCTGGGGCGCCGCGGCGGCCGTGGGCGCCGCGGCCGGCCCACTCATGGGTGGCGTGCTCGTCTCGGTGATGGGCTGGCAGGGACTCTTCTGGGTCGACGCCGTGATCGCTGTCGTCTGCATCCTCATCACGGCCCGCAAGGTCTCGGAGTCGCGTGACACGACACGGTCCCGGTCGATCGACTACGCCGGTTCGCTGCTCATCGCACTGACCCTTGCGCCGCTCATCCTCGCCCTGAGCAAGGGCGGTGACTGGGGGTGGGGGTCGGTCGCGACGCTCGCCTGTGTCGCCATCGGTGTCGCCTCGGGGTTTGCGTTCGTCGCCGTGGAGCGACGCGTGGCCGTCCCGATGCTGGACCTCGGGCTGCTCCGCAACCGCGTCCTCGTCGGGTCGACGATCGCCATCCTCATCGGGGCGGGCACCATCAACGCGCTGATGTACCTCCTCAGCCTCTACTTCCAGGACCCGGCCGCCCTGGGCTTCACGACGCTCCAGGCCGGCCTGGCGACGCTGCCGGCGACGGTGGGTCTGGTCGCCATCGCCGCTGCCGTGCCGCGCCTCACCGCGCGCCTCGGAGGTCGCCAGGTGGTCGCCATCGGGTTCGTCCTGACGGCCGTCGGTTTCGCGGCCCTCGGCTTCGCCGACGCCGACTGGGCCTACCGAGCCTTCCTCCTGCCGCTGCTCGCCGTCGCGGTGGGGATGGGCCTGTCCAACGGGCCGGCGTCGTCGGCATCCACCGCGTGCGTCCCGGAGAAGCAGGTCGGGTCCGCCTCAGGCGTCTCGAACATGGCGCGCTACGTCGGGGCGGCGGTCGCCACCGCGCTGGCCGCGACGATCTACGGAGCCGTCATCGCCGACCGAACCGCGGAGGGACGGCCACCGGGGGATGCCCTGGCCTCGGGCCTCGCGACCGCCTCGTGGGTGATGGCCGGCTTCAGCTTCCTGGGTGTGCTGATGGCCGTCCTCATGGGCCGCCACCAGGCCGCCAAGGGCACGATCCAGGACTCGGCGGCCGCCGCCGCGTCCACCGCCATGACACTGCGCACCACGGCGACCGGTGCCGTGGCGTCGGGAACACAGACGAAGCGCGCCTGACGGCGCACCTCGTCGCGCCCGGGTCAGCGCGTCAGGCGCTGGAGGAAGAGGGCCTCGGCCAGGGCCATGTCCGCGATCTCCTGCGGGTGCACGCTCTCGTTCGGGGCGTGGATGAGGGCCAGTGGCTCCTCGACCCCCATGAGGATCAGCTCGGCATCCGGGTAGGTCTCGGCGAAGACGTTGCACAGCGGGATCGAGCCGCCCTGGCCCAGGCTCACCATCGGTGTACCGAAGGCCTCCTCCATCGCCGATGCGATGGCGCGGTAGCCGGGCCCGTCGGTCCGGGCCGAGAAGGGCGAGCCCGTCGCCTCCGTCTCGACGGTCACGTGCACGCCCCAGGGAGCAGCAGCGACGAGGTGGTCCGTCAGCGCCTTCTCGGCCACGGCCGGATCCGTTCCCGGAGGGATGCGCAGGTTGAGGCGGGCGCGCGCCCGGGGCACGATGGCGGCCGCGGACCCGACGACGGGCGGGCAGTCGATGCCGAGCACCGTCAGCGACGGCCGCGCCCAGAGCATGTCGGACACGCTGCCGTCGCCCAGGAGCGACGCGCCGTCGACGACGCCGGCGTCGCTGCGGAACTGGTCCTCGGGGTAGGTGGCCCCCGACCACTCCTGGCTGTTCTCGAGACCGGAGACCGTCGTGTTGCCCTCGGCGTCACGCAGGCTGGCGAGCATCGCGACGAGCGCGGCGAGAGCGTCGGGCGCGGCTCCGCCGAACATGCCGGAGTGGATCTCCGAGGCAAGGGCGTCGACGGTGACGACGACGTTGACCATGCCGCGCAGGCTCACGGTGGCAGCAGGTCGTCCGACGGCTGCGTTGCCCGTGTCACAGACGAGGACGGCGTCGGCGCGCAGCAGGTCCGCGTGCTTCGGCACGAAGTCCTCGAGGCCGCCGGTCCCCTGCTCCTCCGAGCCCTCGACGACGAGCTTGAGGTTCACCGGCACGTCATCACCGAGCGCCCGGAGGGCGGTGAGGTGCATGACGATGTTGCCCTTGCAGTCGGCCGTCCCGCGGCCGTACCACCGGCCGTCGACCTCGGTCAGCTCGAACGGCGGGGTGCGCCACGCGTCGTCGTCCAGCGGTGGCTGCACGTCGTAGTGGGCGTACAGCAGGACCGTGACGGCGTCGGGGTCTCCGCAGGGTCGTGACCCCACGACCGCCTGGCTCCCGTCCGCGGTCTCGGCCAGGTGCGCGTCGACGAAGCCGACCGCCGCGAAGGCGTCGAGGACCCACCGGGCGGCGCGGGAACACTCCTCCGGCGGGTACTGCCGCGGGTCGGCGACCGACGGGATCGCGACCAGCTCGGCGAGGTCGGACCGGGCCTGACCCATCAGGTCGGCGACACGCTCACGCAGCTCCACGACCCATCAGCCCTTCACCGTGTCGGCGAGGTCGAGGCTGTCGACGAACTCCTGGAAGCTGGGCACCTCGTCGGGGCAGTAGATCTTCAGGACGAGGAGCTGTCCCTTGACCACCCGGTTGTCCGCGATGACCGGTCGCATCCCCGGCCCGGCGGCGCCGTTCATGAGCTGGCCGAGGAGGATGCCCTTGCGCAGGGAGCCGTTCGGGTCGTCGCAGACCGCGCCACCGTCGTCCCCGAGGAGCCGCACGACCTGCTCCTTGCTCGGCGCACGCGCACCGGCGGCCGTGAGGGCCGCGACGAGCGCGGTGGCCTTCTGGTCGGCCTGCTGGGACGCCTTGCCCGAGTGGAAGGTCAACAGGGCGATGACCGTCAGGGCCACGACCGCGATGCCCGCCACGATGTACGTCGTCCGGTTCCGCTGGTACGTCTCGTTCTCCGTGATGTTCATGACGCGGCCACCTCTGACGTCTCAGGCTGCTTCCACGACGGCTTGCGCAGCTTGTAGAAGAGGAACGGGACGAGCAGTCCGAGGCCGAGCGCGCCGGCCGCGACGATCACGAGATACGTTGCGGGACTGCCCGATCCGAACTGGGACGGCGGGACGAACCCGATGAGCAGGGCCGCGAGCGAGGCGGCGAAACCGATGCCGCAGAGCGCCCCGAGCATCGGCGCCCGGTAGCCGCGAGCGTGGTCCGGGTCGTTGCGCCGCAGGCGCACCGCGGCCACGAACATCAGCAGGTACATGATGAGGTAGACCTGCGTCGTGATGACGGAGAAGATCCAGTAGGCGCTCGACACGTTCGGGATCAGCGCGTAGCCGAGTCCGATGACCGTCGTGATGACGCCCTGGGCGACGAGGATGTTCTGCTGGACGCCGTTCTTGTTGAGCTTCTGCAGCACCGGTGGCAGGTAGCCCTCCTGGCGCGAGATGAGCAGCAGTCCCTTCGACGGGCCGGCGAGCCAGGTGAGCATGCCGCCGAGCGACGCGGTCACCAGCATGATGCCGACGATCGGGGTCAGCCACTGCGCGCCGAAGTTGGCGAAGACCGCGTCGAATGCCTGCATGACCCCGGCCGTGAGCGACAGCTCCTCGGCCGGCACGATCCAGCTGATCGCGAGGGCCGGGAGGATGAAGATCGTCAGCACCAGCCCCATCGCGAGGAACATCGACTTCGGGAACTCCTTGGCGGGGTTCTTCAACGAGCCGACGTGCACCGCGTTCATCTCCATGCCGGAGTACGACAGGAAGTTGTTGACGATGAGCACGAGGCTCGACAGACCCGCCCAGACGGGCAGCAGGTTGTCCGCCGTCATCGGGGCGGCCGAGGGGTTGCCCTGACCCAGGAAGACGGCGCCCAGGAAGACGAGGACGACGCCGGGGATCAGGGTGCCGATGATGAGCCCCGCACTCGCCAGCCCCGATACGCCCTTCGCTCCTCGGGAGGAGACCCAGACGCCTGACCAGTACACGACGACGATGACGAGGGCCGTCCACACCCCGTTGGACGCGAGAGCCGGGTTGATGACGTAGGCGAGTGTGCTCGCGACGAAACCCAGCAGGCTGGGGTAGTAGAAGATCGTCATGGCGAACTGGCACCACACGGCGAGGAAGCCCATCGGCTTGGAGATGCCGCGGGACACCCAGTTGTAGACGCCGCCGTCCCAGCCGGAGGCGAGCTCCGCCGAGACCAGGGAGGTCGGGATGAGGAAGACGATCGCCGGGACGATGTAGAGGAAGACGCAGGCCAGGCCGTACACCGCCATGGTGGGGGCGGCCCGGAGGCTGGCCACGGAGCTGGTCGTCATCATGGCCAGGGCGATCCACGAGATGTAGGCCGCGGGGGGCGCCTTGGTGCGCCTTCGCGTGGCCGCGACCGGCTCGTCGGCCGATGCGTCCATGGCGCTCATGCCGGCCTCCCCGCCACCGTCGTGGTGAACGGGCCTGCGGCGGAACCGCGCCCGCGCGTCGACCGCCTGTGCTGCTCGTATGCCCTCACGCCTGCTTGCATGCCGACCACCGTCCGCTCCTGAGATCCCTGCGCGTTCCTCAAGATTCCTGCGCCTCTCATCCAGGGGCGTCACCCCTTCGGGGTGATACCGGACAGGACTCACTCGACGACGGCGAGCCCGTGGTCGGTGGTGTTGAGCCGCACCGGGCCGTCGTCGGTCACGGTGACGATGTCCTCGATGCGCACGCCGAACCGTCCGGGAAGGTAGATTCCGGGCTCGACCGAGAAGCACATCCCCGGGACGAGGGGCTGTTCCTCGCCCTCGACCATGTACGGCGGCTCGTGGGTCGTCACGCCGATGCCGTGCCCCGTCCGGTGGATGAACTCCTCGCCGTGGCCGGCGTCCGTGATGACGGCTCGCGCCGCGCGGTCGACGTCCTGGCACGTCGCACCCGTCCGGGCGGCGGCGACACCCGCCTCCTGCGCGAGCCGCACGATCTCGTGGACGTCACGGATCTGCTGGGTCGGGTCCCCCACGCACACCGTGCGGGTGGTGTCGGACCCGTAGCCGAACATCAGGCCGCCGAAGTCCAGGACGACCGCGTCACCCTCCTGGATCACCCGGTCACCGGCCTCGTGGTGCGGGTTGGCGCCGTTCGGGCCGGAACCCACCACCGTGAAGTCGACCTGCTCGTGCCCGAAGTGACGCAGCAGCCCGGCGAGGTCCGCTGCCACCTCGGTCTCACGGCGTCCGGCGAAGCGGACCTTGACGATCTCGCCGTATGCCGCGTCGGCCGCAGCGCCAGCGGCCGCCAGCCGCGCCAGCTCGTCGGGTCCCTTGACCGCCCGCATCATCGGCAGGCCTTCGGTGAGTGACCGGTAGGCAGTGCGGGGCAGCGCTCCCTGCAGGCCGAGCAGGTGCAGGGCCCACGCCGAGTCGGAGATGCCGTACGTGCCTTCGGGTCGCAGCAGCGGAGCGGCAGCCCGGTAGGGGTCGGTGGCGTCGGCCCAGTCGAGGACCCTCATGCCGCGCACCCCCACGGCCGCCTCGGCGTCGGGCCGCTCGAGGGCCGGCACCAGCAGCGTCGGCTCCTCGTCGGGCGCGAGCACGAGCACCGTCAGCCTCTCGGTGATCGCCGTGGGCTGGTAGCCGGTGAGCCAGACGAGGTCGGGTCCGGGGGTCACGAGCACTCCCGCGAGGCCGGCCTCGGAAGCGGCTGCGACGACGCGTCTTCCGCGCGCGAGGTAGTCGTCCACGGTGAACGGCGATGGTGGCTGCACGTCGACGGGGCTCATGGCGGTCTCCCTTGGGGTCGCGCCCCATGCTAGGTCTGCCCCTCCGCGGGGTTGCTCACACGATCGGTATGACATCCGGGCCGATGCGAGCCATCGGAGGACACGGCCGACGTCGTCGAACCAGCACCATTCGTTCACCCGGCAGCGTTAGGTTCGGCATGGTGGTCGACGCGTCCGCGTCGGCCCTGACGAGGAGTACGCGTGGTGGACCCCCTGCTGGCCGGTGAGCGCGCCGCCGAGCCGCGGACGCTCGTCGACGTCCTCGCCGACGTCACGTCGCGCCACCCCGATGCGCCGGCCCTCGACGACACGGTCACCGTCCTGACGTACGCCGAGCTGACCGAGCAGGCGAGACGGCTCGCCGCAGAGCTCGTCGCCGTGGGCGTACGCCGTGGCGACCGGGTGGGCGTGCGCGTGCCCTCGGGGACCACCGACCTCTACGTCGCCGTCCTCGGCGTGCTCCACGCCGGGGCGGCGTACGTCCCCGTGGACGTCGACGACCCGCAGGAGCGGGCCGACCTCGTCTTCTCCGAGGCCGCGGTCGCTGCGGTCGTCGGGACCCGTCGCCAGGTCATGGTGCCGTCCGGTTCCTCGTTCGTGAGGCCCACACGACGTCCCACGCCGCGCCCCGCCCGGGAGGGTCGCCACGCGCGGGCCGCCCTGCCGGACGTGCGGGTGGACGACGACGCCTGGGTCATCTTCACGTCCGGGTCGACCGGCGTGCCCAAGGGCGTGGCCGTCTCCCACCGGTCCGCGGCAGCCTTCGTCGACGCAGAGGCACGGATGTTCTTGCAGGACAGTCCGATCGGCCCTGGCGACCGGGTGCTCGCCGGCCTCTCGGTCGCGTTCGACGCCTCGTGCGAGGAGATGTGGCTCGCGTGGGGACACGGTGCCTGCCTCGTCCCGGCGCCGCGGAGCCTCGTGCGCACCGGCATGGATCTCGGACCGTGGCTCGTGGCCCAGGACGTCACGGTCGTCTCCACGGTCCCGACGCTGGCCGCGCTGTGGCCGGCCGAGGCCCTCGAGCCGGTGCGACTGCTCGTCTTCGGGGGCGAGGCGTGCCCGCCCGAGCTCGCCGAGCGGCTCGTCGCTCCCGACCGCGAGGTCTGGAACACGTACGGTCCGACCGAGGCGACGGTCGTCGCGTGCGGCGCCCGGCTCGACGGGACGACCCCGATCCGGATCGGCCTGCCCCTCGACGGCTGGGACCTCGCCGTCGTCGGCCCCGACGACCGACCGGTCCCCCGGGGCGAGACGGGCCAGCTCATCATCGGCGGGGTCGGGCTCGCCCGCTATCTCGACCCCGCCAAGGACGCCGAGAAGTACGCCCCCATGCCGACCCTCGGCTGGGACCGGGCATACCGCTCGGGAGACCTCGTCGTCAACGACCCGGAGGGCCTCGTGTTCGTCGGCCGCGCCGACGAGCAGGTGAAGCTCGGCGGTCGCCGGATCGAGCTCGGCGAGGTCGACGCCGCGCTGCAGTCCCTCCCCGGGGTCGCCGGAGCGGCCGCGGCGGTCAAGACGACGAGTGCGGGGAGCCAGGTGCTCGTCGGCTACGTCGTGCCCGAGGCCGATGGCGAAGCCGACCCTTCGGCGCCGGGCACCGCCTTCGACCGCACCGCGGCCCTCGCGCGGCTCCACGAGGAGCTGCCGGCCGCCCTCGTGCCGGTGCTCGCCGTCATCGAGGCGCTGCCGACCCGCACGTCGGGCAAGGTCGACCGTGCGGCCCTGCCGTGGCCGCTGTCCGGCGCCACCGACGACGACGAGCCGACCGACCTCTCCGGCACGGCCGCCTGGCTCGCCGGTCACTGGACCGCGGTCCTCGGCACCGAGGTGCGCTCGGTCGAGGCCGACTTCTTCGACCACGGCGGCGGCAGCCTGTCGTCGGCCCGGCTGGTGTCGCTGCTGCGTGAGCGCTACCCCACGGTCACCGTGGCCGACGTCCAGGCCCATCCCCGCCTCGGCGCGCAGGCCGACCTGCTCGAGACGATGGACACCGCCGACGGGTCGCGGACCGAGCGCACGGTGCGCCGCATCCCGCGGCGCACCCAGCTCGTGCAGACGGCCGTGTCGATGGTCCTGCTCACGGTCAAGGGGCTCCAGTGGCTCGTGGGCCTCGTGACCCTCACCGAGCTGCTGCGCCTCGCCGGTCTGGCCGACTGGTCCCAGCCCGTGTCGTGGTGGGCGCTCGGGGTCGGCTGGCTCCTCTTCATCACGCCGCTCGGCCGGATGGGCCTGTCCGCGTTGGCCGCCCGGCTCCTGCTCGCGGGCGTGCGACCCGGCAGCTACCCCCGCGGCGGGAGCGTGCAGATGCGGCTCTGGGCCGCCGAACGCTTTGCCGACGCCATGGGTGCCATCACGATGGCCGGTGCGCCGTGGATCATCTACTACGCCCGGATGCTCGGCGCCTCCGTCGGGGTCGGCGTCGACCTGCACTCCGTGCCGCCGGTCACGGGGATGCTGACGATCGGCTCCGGTGCCAGCATCGAGCCCGAGGTCGACCTCTCCGGCTACTGGATCGACGGCGACGTCGTCCACGTCGGCCTCGTCCACATCGGACGGGAGGCCGTCATCGGGGCCCGGAGCACCATCGGTCCCGACGTGCACATCGGTCGCGGCGTCGTCGTCGAGGCCGGCTCGACCGTCCTCCGGTCCGTGCGGCCCGGTCGGGTCGTCGCCGGCTCCCCCGCCCAGCGGGTCTCCGACCCGAGCCGCTCGGGCTGGCCCTCGACCCGTCCCCCGAACGCACCGGCGTGGCTCGCGGTCTACGGGCTGTCCGGCATCCTCCTGTCGGTCCTGCCCTTCCTCGCCCTCGTCCCCGGCGCACTCGTCGTCGGCGGCGCGGTCGCCCGGGCCACGGGGTCGCGCGAGGCGGTCGTGACGGCATACGCGGCGGTGCCCGTCCTGACGGTGCTCGGTCTCGCCTCGCTGGCCGCCATCACGATCGTGCTGGTGCGCCTGCTGGCGATCGGGCTGCGCGAGGGCTACCACCCGGTGCGCGGCAGGGTCGGCTGGCAGGTGTGGGCGACCGAGCGGCTGCTCGACCAGGCACGGACCCTGCTCTTCCCGGTCTACGCGAGTCTCCTGACCCCGATGTGGCTGCGCGCGCTGGGGGCCCGGGTCGGCCGCGACGTGGAGGCCTCGACGGTGCTCCTGCTGCCGTCGATGACGTCCGTCGCCGACGGGGCCTTCCTCGCCGACGACACGATGGTCGCCGGCTACGAGCTGGCCCACGGGTGGGTGCACATCGCCCCCGCCAAGATCGGCAAGCGCGCCTTCCTCGGCAACAGCGGGATGACGGCCCCGGGTCGACGCGTGCCCAAGCACGGCCTCGTCGCGGTGCTCTCGGCCGCACCGCAGAAGTCGAAGGCCGGGTCGAGCTGGCTCGGCAGCCCACCGGTGCGGCTGCGCCGGCCACCGCAGGGCTCCGATGACGAGCGGACGTTCGCTCCCCCGCTGCGGCTCAAGGTGGTGCGTGGCCTCGTCGAGCTGTGCCGGATCGTGCCCGTCATGGTGACGGTCGCGATCGGCGTCGGCGTCCTCGTGTCGCTCGAGTGGCTCATCGACCTCGTCGGCCTCGCCGGGGCGGCCGTCCTGGGTGGTGTGGTCCTCGCGGCCGCCGGGGCCGTCGCCGCTGCCGTGACGACCCTCGCGAAGTGGGTCGTCGTCGGGCGCATCGGTGCGGTCGAGCACCCGCTGTGGAGCTCCTTCGTCTGGCGCAACGAGGTGGTCGACACGTTCGTCGAGATGGTCGCCGGGCCGTGGTTCGCGTGGACGGCGACGGGAACTCCTGCCATCAACGTCTGGCTGCGAAGCCTCGGGGCCAGAATCGGGCATGGGGTGTGGTGTGAGACCTACTGGCTGCCCGAGGCCGACCTCGTGACCCTCGGCGACGGCGTGACCGTCAACCGGGGCTGCGTCCTCCAGACCCACCTGTTCCATGATCGAATCATGAGCATGGACACGGTGACCCTCGAGGACGGAGCCACCCTCGGCCCCAACGGCGTGATCCTGCCCGCGGCGAGCATCGGGGTCGCCGCGACGGTCGGCCCGGGCTCGCTCGTGCTCCGGGGCGAGGCGGTGCCCCGCGGGACCCGGTGGACGGGCAACCCCATCGCGCCGTGGAGCGGGTCCGACCCGGTGGCCCACGCCTCCGGACAAGCGCCCGTCGAGTCGTCCGGAGACGTCGCGAGCGGCGTCCGATGACGGGCGGGCTCGCCCACCAGGTCCCTGCCCTCACCGACGCCTACACGCCCGACCGCGGCGACCCGGCCTACGAGGTCACCCACTACGACCTCGACCTCGACTACAAGGTGTCGACCAACCGCCTCGCCGGTCGGGCGGTCCTCGACGTCACGGCGCTCCACGACGTGCGGCGGCTCGTCGTCGACCTCGTGGGCCTGCGCGTCCTCAAGGTGTCGGTCGGCGGTCGCGCCGCCAAGTGGGTCCACCGTGGCCCCCGGGTGGTCGTCACCCCGTCGGTGCCGCTGTCGCGCGGCGAACGCACGCAGGTCGCGATCACGTATGCCGGCACCCCCGGTCCCGTGGCGACGCGCTGGGGCGACGTC
The DNA here is from genome assembly GCF_964254175.1 of Terrabacter sp. LjRoot27. Taxonomy (NCBI): domain Bacteria; kingdom Bacillati; phylum Actinomycetota; class Actinomycetes; order Micrococcales; family Intrasporangiaceae; genus Terrabacter; species Terrabacter sp. LjRoot27. Next base: position 2,227,375 of record NZ_CAXUSS020000001.1, on the reverse strand, counting down.
GGCTGGGAGGAGCTCACCGAGGGCGTGCTCGTGGCCGCGCAGCCCAACGGAGCCGCGACGTGGTTCCCGTGCAACGACCATCCGCGGTCGAAGGCGACGTACCGCCTGGCGTTCGAGTGCGACACCCCCTACGACGTCGTGGCGACCGGTGCCCTCGTGGCCGCCCGGGCGCGTGGCAGCCGGACGCGTCGGGTCTTCGAGCAGGACGTCCCGATGGCGACCTACCTCGCCTCGGTCCACGTCGGCCGCTACGTGCGACGCGCTCTGGCACCGGCGGACGTGCCGATCGTCGTCGTGCTGCCGGCGACCCGCGAGCGCGACGTCATGCACGACCTCGAGCGGCTCCCCGCCATGACGAGCCTCTACGAGACACTCTTCGGCCCCTACCCCTTCGACGACTACACCGTCGTCGTCACCGCCGACGACCTCGAGATCCCGCTCGAGGCGCAGGCCATGGCGACGTTCGGGCCGAACTGGCTCGACGGCCGTCGCCGCCACGAGCGGCTCGTCGCGCACGAGCTCGCCCACCAGTGGTTCGGCAACAGCCTGACCCCCTCGACGTGGTCCGACATCTGGCTCAACGAGGGCTTCGCGTGCTACGCGGAGTGGCTCTGGGCCGAGCACGCCGACGGCGTCCCGGTCCGGGTCAACGCCGCGACCCACTGGTCCAGGCTCTCGCACCTGGCCCAGGACGTCGTGATCGCCGATCCCGGGCCCGACCTCATGTTCGACGACCGCGTCTACAAGCGGGGCGCCCTGACCCTGCACGCCCTGCGGGTGCAGCTCGGCGACGTGACCTTCTTCGACCTCGTGCGCGACTGGGTCGCGTCCCACCGGCACGGGTCCGTGACGACCGAGGAGTTCGTCACCCACGTCGAGACGTTCGTGCGGGAGACGACCCCCGTGGACGGTGACGCCGGCGCGCGGCGTGCACGCGAGCTGCTCGAGCGCTGGCTGTGGGCCACTCCCCTGCCCCGCTTCGTCGGGGGCGCCTGACGGTTCAGTGGGCGCGTACCGTCAGCGCTCCCCCGGCGGACTCGAGAGCGACGGCGGCGGCATACGCCCTCGGCACGTCGAGGTCGACGACCGTCACCGACGGCATACCGGGGACGACGTCGGTCGGGACGCCTGACACGGGCGTCACGAAGGTCGTCGGGTCGACGCGCAGGCCCACGCCGAGCGCCTTGAGGGCGGCCTCCTTGCGCACCCACGCCGCCGCGTCCGTGAGTCCACTCGAGCCGTGGCCCCGCTCGTCGGCGTGCAGCGCCACGTCCGCGTAGCCGCGGAACTGCACGGCGTGGACGACCTCGATGTCGACGCCGACCGGTCCCGACCGGCTGAGCGCGAGCGCGACGAGGCCGCGGGTGCGACTGAGCGACAGGTGGATCCCGGGATCGTCGAGCAGGCGTGGGACGCCGTGCTGCCGAGCGCAGTCGGGGCACGTGCGGTCGAAGCGCAGCGACTCGGGTGGCCGGCCCACGAGCCGGCCGACCTCCCGACGCGCGAGCGCGTGGAGCGCGAGGTATGCCGCGGCGTCGCGGCGGTCCGCGAAGCGCACCCACCGCTCTCGCTCGTGCTCGTCGAGTCCTGCGTCGGCAGGTGCGGACGTGCCCGGGAACCCGTGGGTCGTCGTCTCGCGCACCCACACGTCGACGGTCGCCGCGGTCGGGCTCGTCCGACCCTCGGCGCCGTCCACGCGCCAAGGATCGACGCCCAGGCCCGGATGCGCAAGGCACGGTCCGCCGGGACATCGCCCTGACGAGGTGATGCGCGGCCCGGCGTGCGGTGCCAGCGTCGAGGAGGGCGCACCTCGCGCCCCGTCACGACGCGCCTGAAGGAGAGACCGTGAGCAGCGACAGCCAGTCAGCGACGACGTCGGGGGCGCGCGAGCCGGGGACCGCCGGGAAGGTGACCCACCTGAGCCCGGACGAGCGGGTGGCGAGGGGCAAGGGCGCCCGCAACGAGACGCCGAGGAGCAGCCACGGCTCGTGGGAGCCGACGACCAACCGGCCCGACCCGATCGCGCTGCTCGAGGAGCAGGCGACGAGCAGGGTGCCCGAGCTCGTCCCCCTGCGATACGGACGCATGCTCGTCTCACCGTTCACGTTCTACCGCGGCGCGGCCCTCATCATGGCCAGCGACCTCGCCGCCACCCCGCGCTCGGGATTCACCTCACAGATCTGCGGCGACGCGCACCTGTCGAACTTCGGCGTCTTCGCCTCACCCGAGCGCCGGCTCCTCTTCGACATGAACGACTTCGACGAGACGCTCCCCGGGCCCTGGGAGTGGGACGTCAAGCGTCTCGCGGCGAGCTTCGAGATCGCCGGCCGCGACAGAGGGTTCTCGTCCGCGGACCGCAGGATGGTCGTGAGGTCCTGCGTCGCGGAGTACCGGAGTCGGATGCAGCAGTTCGCCGAGGCCCGCAACCTCGACGTCTGGTACGCCCGCATCGAGGTCGAGAAGCTGTTCGAGGTCCTCAAGTCCAGCGTCACGAAGAAGCAGAAGGCCAAGGCGGAGGCCAACGTCGCCAAGGCACGCACCCGCGACAGCATGCAGGCCTTCACCAAGCTGACCCATGACGTCGACGGCGAGCGTCGCATCATCTCCGACGCCCCCCTGGTCGTGCCGATCGAGGACCTGGCCCCGGCCGACTCGAGTCGTGACGACATCGAGAGCCAGCTCCGCAGCCTGATCCGGTCCTACCGGCGCACCCTCGAGACGGACCGGCGCGAGCTGCTCGAGTCCTTCCACTACGTCCACGCCGCCCGCAAGGTCGTCGGGGTCGGGAGCGTCGGCACCCGGGCCTGGATCATCCTCCTGCTCGGCAGGGACGGACAGGACCCGCTCTTCCTCCAGGCCAAGCAGGCCGAGGAGTCCGTCCTCGAGCGGTTCGTCGGCCGCAGCCGGTACGTCAACCACGGCCAGCGCGTCGTCGCGGGACAGCGGCTCATGCAGGCGTCCAGTGACATCTTCCTCGGGTGGCAGCGCGTCACCGGGCTCGACGGTCAGGTGCGCGACTTCTACCTGCGACAGCTGCGCGACTGGAAGGGCTCGGCCGACGTCGACACCATGCCCGCCGGCGTCATGGCCGCCTACGCCCGGATCTGCGGGGCGACCCTGGCCCGCGCGCACGCGCGATCAGGTGACCGCATCGCCATCGCCTCCTACCTCGGCACGAGCGACACCTTCGACCGGGCGATCGCCGACTTCTCGTCGTCCTACGCCGACCAGAACGAGCGCGACTACGAGGCACTCGTCGCGGCCGTCAGGTCCGGGCGCCTCGAGGCCCAGACGGGGATGTAGCGGCCACGGCGCGTCGGCTGGTCAGGTCGGTGTCAGGTCGGTGTCACGGCGGACCGAACCGCTGCCACACCTCGTCCCGGCCACGGCCCGTCACCGGCTCGGCGTCGAAGACGACTCCGGGGCGGCTCCCGCTCTCGAACCGGCCCCGCTCCAGCTCGGCCACGGTGAACCACTCGGGCCCGTAGTCCTCCTCCGACCGGTCCTGTCGGCCGTCGAGCCAGCACACCTTGCACGACAGCCGCTCCTCGACGTCACCACGGAACCGGGAGGAGCGGTCACAGGTCACGCGGGTGAGGAGGTATGCCTGGGCTCGGCCCTCGATGCGCAGCTCCCAGACGGCATCGCGACAGGGGTCCAGCCTCGGGTCGAACGACCAGGATTCGTCAGCGGACATGAAGCCATGTATACAGGTTTCAACGACCTGCGCGAACGATCTTGTCCAGCCCGCCACGTCGCAGGACCGCCCGACGCGACACCCGAGGTCGACGACGGTGCGAGCGGTCGGCTCAGCTCCGGACGGCCCTCTCGACGAGCGTCGCGATGGTCTTCGCACTCTCGTCGCTCAGCTCTGCCAGGGCGTACGACGTCGGCCAGAGTCCGCCCTCTTCATCGAGGGTGGCGTGGACGCTGAATCCCAGTGTCGAGTAGCGCGCCTTGTCCATGAGACCGCTCCGGAAGAAGACGATGACCTTCCCTCCGGCTCTCGCCCAGCCCGGCTGTCCGTAGTAGAGCTTCGGCAGGAGCTCTGGCGCGGCCTCGGTCACGATCGCATGGAGACGTTCAGCCGTGGCGCGGTCGGGCTGCGGCATCTCGGCGATCTTCGCCACGGCAGCCGCTGCATCGGCCGCCGCCTTGTCCTCAGCGCTGGCGCGGCGGCTCTCGGCCTTCAGCTCCGCCGCGCGGTCCTTCATCGCGGCTCGCTCCTCCGCAGAGAAACGTCCTTCACGACTCTTGTCGGCTTTCGCCGCGGCGCTCATTCCTCGGCCGTCCTCTCGTCGGACTCGTTTCCTGACGACGGTAGACCACCCGAGTGCCCGTACGAAGGGCTCCGAGGAGGCGGCCTCACACCCCAGGAGTGACGGCCCGCTGGAACCTGGCACAGCCGAAGGACCGGCGGCTCACACCACCGGTCCTTCGGGCTCCTGCGATCGTGCTCAGTCCTGAGTGCGCTCCCGCACGGTGTCGGCGGAGTCGGCCGCACTGCTGCGCACGTCGTCGACCGCCTGCTGTCCGTCCTGCTTCACATCGGCGGCCGCGCTCCGAGCCGCGTCGCCGACGGCTTGAGCGGCCTCCTGGGCGGGCTGCTTCAGGTGGTCGGCGGACTCGCTCGCCACGTCCTTGGCGACGCTCTGCACCTCGTCGAGGATGGGTGCGGCGCGGTCCTTGAGGTCCTGCGAGACCTCCCGCTCCTTCTCCGAGGCGGGCAGGAGCGAGCCGAGGAGCCATCCGGCGCCGAGGGCGATCATCCCTGCTGCCAAGGGGTTTCCGCGGGCCCGACGCTTCAGCGAGTCACCTGCCTGGGCGGCGGAGTCCCCGGCCCCGTGGGCGATCTGCGAGGTCTTGTCGCCGGCATCGGAGGCCGTGCCCATGACGTGGTCGCGGACGGCTGCCGCGCGGTCCTTGACCTTGGCGGCCTGACGGTGCGCCACGTGGCTGGGACTCACCGACTCGCCCAACGCGTTGACGTCGCGGCTCAGCCCCTCGCGGGTCCGCTCGATGTTCGCGCGGATCACGTCCGGGTCGTTCGACGTCGTGTAGGTGGATGTGTTCACGGTCGGATCGTTCATGGTCATCGCGCGTCCTCATTTCCCATCAGCGCACCCGGGACCCGCTTGGCGGTCTCCGTCGTGCGCGGCATTCCCTGGATCTGTCTCGTGGTTCGTCGGCCGAGCATCGCGAGGACCGCGGCGGCGATCCCCCACACGGCCATGACGACGATCGCCGCCCACCCTCTGCTCTCCATGGCGTTGGAGAGCCACTCCCAGACGCCGAGCGAGAGGAACAGGAGCGTCATCCACCCCGCGAGGGCGGCGGCACCGAACTGTCCGGCGGCCTTGCCCGCCCGTGTCGCGGACTCGCGGGCCTCCGCCTTGGCGAGCTCGACCTCCTGACGCAGCAAGGTCGAGAGCCCCTCGCTGATGTCACTGACGAGCTCGCCGAGCGATGCGCGATCGGCCTTGTCCTGGGCTCCCTCGCTGGCACTGAAGGTGTCGGCGTATGCCGTCGCGTCGGGTGCGTGGGCGCCCGTCGCGTCGGGTGCGTGCGTTCCGGGCGCGTCGGGCCAGGTGCTCATCAGCGAGCTCCGCCGTGACCCTCGGCGCCCAGGTCGACGGCGTCGGCCTGCGCCGTGCCGAACGGCGCCGTGACGGCATGGGTCTCGCTGTCACGGACCCCGACGGAGTACGGCGCGTCCTCCGAGGCTGTCCCCCCAGGGGCGGTCGGCATCATGGCCCCGACGCCCGAGCCCGATCGGTCGTCCGTCGCGGTCGGGACAGGCCCGGACCGCCCGGAGTCGGAGGTGCCTGACCCCGCGGCGAGCCCGCGCGTCATCCGCCCAGCCACGACGCCGAGCACAGCAGCGCCGAGCAGGAAGGTGCCGGGACGACGTCGGGCGAACGAGCGCAGCTCGTCGACCATCTCGCCGGGCTGGCGGTCGGACAGCCAGTCCGCCGCGGACCGGGCGCGGTCAGAAGCCTGCTCAGCGACCTCTCCCGCGATGCCCTTCGTCTCGGTGCTCGACGCCATCTGCCTCAGCTCGTCGGCGATCGAACGGAGCCCGCTCGCCGCCCGCTCGCCCTGGGACGAGGCCTGCCCGTCGAGCTCGGAGCGGACCTGGTCGAAGAGCTGACGCAGCTGCGTGGTGACCTCGGACGTGACGTCCTTGACGCCGGACGCAGTCGTCTCGGCCACCTGGCGCCCGCTCTGGGCCGCGTCGGAAGCGACGGACTTGGCCTCGTCGCCGACGACCGCCTTCGTGCTGTTCGTGCTGTTGGTGCTGTCCGTGCCGCCCTGAGGCGTCACCACGTCCGGGGTGGTGCGTGCGGCGCTGGAGACCGGAGTGGAGCTCCCGGCGACCTCGACTGGTGTGGGCGTGTCATACGGTCGTTCGGTCATGGGGTGTTTCCCTTCGCTGGCCGCGCGGCGGGAACGGCCAGCTTCTCGAGCCTCCACACCGCGCGGTTGTTGCACAGGGGAAATACCCAAACGCTCTGCAACTCAAGCCGATTCGTTCGGCCGATCGAGTGTTGCCGGGACCGGGTATGTATCAGCACCGTCTACCGCTGTTGCCGATCTCGGCTCAGCCTTCGACACCGGTTGAGGAGTGCGGCTGCCCGACGGGCTTGGACTCGGGTGAACCCCTTTCCCGGAGGTAGATGCTCAGCACCACCATGCTTGCGACGGCCAGGAACTCGGACTGCCAGTTCTGGAAGGTGCGGTTCCAGAAGTCAGGGGCGGCCGCGTACTCGGTCCAGCCGAGGGGCGCCTTGAGGTCCTGGATCTGGTCGGCGTTGTACGCCGAGCGTCCGGCGATGAACTGTGCGAGCCACGAGAGCAGGAAGATGGCCCCCATGGTCAGGCCCAGCGATCGCGAGAACAGTCGCAGGCGCCACCCGCCGACCTTCGCCCACGCCGGCGAGTCCTCCTGGGCGTAGCGGCCGACCTTCTGGTCCTTGTCGGACTCCCGGCCCAGCGATTCGAGCGGCTTCGACTCGGGGGACCCCTTCTGGGCCAGCCAGACGGTGAGCAGGATGAACAGGAGGAACTGCAGGTACTCGGACTGCCAGTTCTCGGCCACGTCGACCGCGAACTGCGAGGACGTCACGTACCGGAGCAGCCCCATCGACGGCAAGCCGGCGTCGGCCGCCTGCCGGTTGTAGGACGCCAGTCCCGTCAGCGCCTGCCCGACGAGTGCCGCCACCAGCAGGGCCGTGAACGCCAAGGTCAGTCCCTGCTCACGAAGGCGCCTCATCGCTGCACCATCCCGACGAAGATGCAGGCGGCCAGCACGAAGGCGATGAACAGCAGGATGCCCACGAAGGCAACGCGCATGATCAGGCTCCCTTCAGGCCACAGGAGAAGGGGCGGTCCTGTTCCTGAGGCGTGCAACCGGCAGCAGTGACACGCCAGCCGGAGCCGAACAGCGCCAGGAACATCGTGTCGTGCTCCAGCCGGACCATGGCGTCCTGGCCGTACACCTCCACCGTGATCACCCGCCCGGCGTCGGGCAAGTCGGCGTCGGCGATGCCTTGGGGACACGGACCGGAGGAGTCCTCGAGCTCCTGACGGGTCTCCGGAGCCAGGAGGGCACAGGCCGTGTCGGGCTGTGCTCCGACGGCTGCGCTGAACATCGTGGCGGTCTCGCCGGCGGCTGTCGCCCCGGGCGACGCATCGCCCGAGCAGCCAGCCAGAGCCCAGCAGGCGCACACCACGAACGCAGGAAGCACTCGACGACGAGTCATGGCGCGACCCTATGGTCTGAGAAGGTGCAAGAGCCGCACACACACCACGTTTTCAGCGTTCTCCCAGCCTCAGCGACCGCCGACGGGAGGACCAGAGGGTGGCCAGCCGGCGGCGGTTGGTTGGGCGAATCTCCTTTGGGTACGGGACTGCTGGACGGCATCGTGGCCGTCGCCGCCCGCCTGCACTGCTCGAAGGAGTGCCCGTGTCCACCGATGCCATCGTCATGCTCAAGCAGGACCACAAGGACGTGCGCGAGCAGTTCCGCGCCTTCCGCAAGCCCGACCAGACCCCCGTCCAGAAGCAGAAGATCGTCGACACGATCCTCGAGCTGCTGACCGTGCACACCTACATCGAGAACGAGGTCATGTACCCCCGCGTGCGGGCCCTGCTGCCCGACCTCGAGGACGACGTGCTCGAGTCCTACGAGGAGCACCACGTCGCCGACGTGCTCGCCATGGAGCTCGCCGCGATGGATGCCACCGACGAGCGCTTCGACGCCAAGACCACCGTGCTCATCGAGAACGTCGAGCACCACATGGCCGAGGAGGAGCAGGACTGGTTCCCCAAGGTCCGCGACGGCCTCGGTCGCAAGCAGCTCCAGGAGCTTGGTCAGGAGCTGATCGAGGCCAGGGAGAAGGCGCCGCGCCGACCCGAGCAGCCCAGCGCGATGAAGAAGGCCGTCGACGCGGTCGTCTCGTGACCTGCCAGAGCGAGCGTCGCCGAACACCTGTGAAGGAGGCTCCATGAGCGGCCAGATTCCCCCGGTACCGGTCGAGACCGGTCCGGACAGTCCCTGTGACTGCGACAACTGCCCGGACCGCTGCACGTGTGACTCGTGCTCATGTGACGACTGCACGTGTCCCACCTGCGGTCACTCCGCCTGACGCTGCGCCGCACGGCCCAACCCGGACAGACCTCAGACGGTCCTCACGGCCAGAGGCCGTTTGACGTCGATGTGATCGGGTAATCCGGGTTCGTGACTGCTGATGAGCACCGCCCCGTCACCGAGCTCAGCATCCGGGAGCTGCTCGCCGAGCTCACCCGCGTCGAGGACCGGCTGCGCGAGCAGGCCCATCATGCGGGGCCACGCCCCCTTCCCGGGCAGGTCAGTCGTGAGGCTGCCCTGCGTCGACGTGAACGTTCCTTGCTCGCCGAGCTGCGCAGCCGACGTGCTGCGGTCCCAGACGGCCGGCCGGACCCGCAGCACGAGCCAGGGCCCGAGCAACGGGCCACGCCTCCCGACTCCCCACGCCGCGAGGAGACGCTGGGGCGTCAGTAGACGTCGCGGGACGGCAACCGGTCTCCGCCATCCGCGCCCTTCAGAGCTGTTTGCGGACGCCGGCTTCATGGCTGAGCGAGGCGAGCTGGTCGCGCCGCGTGGCCGTCATGGTGTCTGCTCCCGCCCCGCGTCGTCCGAGAGGCATCACCGTCGTGTGCCGCACGTCCTCGAGCTCGAAGGCGATGGCGGCATACCCCGCGACGAGGGCGAGCGCCAGACCGACCCAGCCCGCGGCGGTGAGCCACGATGCTGAGCCGGTCAGCTGTCCGACGCCGGTCACGGCGAACCGGACGGCACTGAGGCCCATGACGGCCATGGCGGCCAGCTTGCCCGTCGCTGCTGCCGTGGGGACGACCATCGCCACGGCCGAGCACAGGAGCAGCACTCCGAGCGCCGGTGAGGTGGTGCCCGGTGAAGAGCCGAGCATCGTGAGTCCCACGGTCGCCCAGGTCCCCGCCAGGATGCCCATGCCCGTGCCTGCGACCGGGTCTCGCGCCATGAAGCCCAGGACGCAGACGATGGTCTGGAGCGGCGTGGTGAGCACGAGCAGCGAGAGCGCGACGACGTGCCCCTGAGCGGGCGCGAGGACGCCGAGCTGCAGCATCGCCGTTGACGTGGTGGCGACCATGAGCGCGAGGAACCCGAGCGGAAGGGGGTTGCCGATCGGTCGCACCACGACACGCGTCTCGACGCCGTGGGCATCGACGCCGTGAGACGTCGAGGTGCTCGTGCTCATACGACCAGCGCCTGGGTCGAGGACTCCTTGATCTTGGCATTCGCCCACGTGGCTTGGCGTTTCGTCTCCGACTGGCATCGCGTCGCGAGCTCCAGCAGCTCGTCATGGACGATGGCCTGCGCGGCCTGCCCCACCATCTCCCAGTCGGTCAGCACCCCGGAGGCGCGGAGGTAGACGTCGCGCAGATCGCGGACCATCGCGAGCTCTGTCTCGGCGGAACGTCCTCGGCGCTCGGACATCCACTGCCGTGCGTCGTCGACGAGCGTCGGCGTCCCGTCAGGCACGGGGTCAAGATCCTCGCCGAAAGCGGTTGCCATGGAGGCGATCTCGCGCACGTGGCGGGTTGACCACTCCGCGAGGTGTCGGCCCATTCGGTGCACCTCGTGATCGGCGCGGTGCTCGTCGGACAGCCGGAGAAGGGTCCGCGCGAGCTCGTTCTCGTCGTGGTGGAGGTCCCGCAGGACGGTTCCGATCCTCATCGCTGCGCTCCTTCCGCCGAGGCCACCCGCACGGGCGCTGAGGCCGTGTTGTCCGGGGCCGGCGACGGCGTGCCGTCGCCGTCAGCGACCTTGCGCACGGTGCAGGCGGCGGTCTTGAAGATGGGCTGCTTCGAGGCTGGGTCCCAGTCCGTCGCTGTCAGCTCGTTGGCGGCACGCCCGTGCTCCTCGGGTCGCCACCCCTCCGCCGTGTCCCAGTAGCCGTAGTGGAACGGCAGGAACACCACTCCGGGGCGTATGCCGCTCACGCGCACCCGTGCGCGCACCTCGCCCCGCGGCGTCGCGACCTCCGCCAGGTCGCCCTCCCGCAGCCCGAAAGTCTCGGCGTCGGACACCGAGACCTCGACCCAGACATCGGGCGCCGCGGACTGCAGCTCGGGCACGCGCCCGGTGCGGGTGCGGGTGTGGAAGTGGTAGACCGTCCGCCCGGTGATGAGCTGGAGCGGGTGCTGCTCGTCGGGCATCTCGTGCGGCGGTCGGTAGTCGGAGGCCTTGATGACCGCCCGACCGAACGGGTTGAGCGCGCGGTACTCCTGCTCCTCGACGGGCGCGCCGGTCTCGAGGTCGCGGCCGTAGGTCTCACAGTCGTCCGGTGACGCCCAGAAGGCACCACCGGCATACAACCGTTCCGTCCCGTCCGGCGCCTCGTCGGTGCAGGGCCACTGGATGCCGCTGCCTCCCCGGAGCTTCTCGTAGCTCAGACCGCTGTAGTCGCAGGGTCGCCCACGGCTGCACTCTCGCCAGGCGTCGAACGCCTCCTCGGGCGTCGACCACGAGACGAGCGGCTGGCCGTCCTTGTCCTGCAGGCCCATCCGGCGCGCGAAGTCGACGAAGATGTCGAGGTCGGACCGAGCCTCTCCGGGAGGGTCGACGGCCTTCTCCGACAGGTGCACCGTGCGGTCGGCATTCGTGAAGGCGCCGGTCTTCTCGCCCCAGGCTGCGGCCGGCAGGACCACGTCGGCGAGCTGCGCGGTCTCCGTGAGGAAGATGTCCTGGACGACGAGGAAGAGCCGCTCCTGGGAGAGGACGGAGCGCATGCGGGCCAGCTCCGGCATCGAGACGACGGGGTTGGTGCCCGAGACCCAGAGCATCCGGATGGAGCCGTCCTCGACGTAGCGCATGATCTGCATCGCGTGCGTGGGCGGCGTCGCGTGCGGGATCTGCTTGGACTCGACGTTCCACACCCGGGCCAGGTCCTCGACGTGGGACTGGTTGCTCCAGTTGCGGAAGCCGGCCATGTCACCGTCGGCGCCGCACTCTCGGGTGTTCTGCGCGGTCGGTTGGCCGTTCAACTGCAGGATCCCGCACCCGGGTCGGCCGATCATGCCTCGCAGCAGGTGGAGGTTGTTGACCTGCACCGCCGCGGCGGTCGCCTGGTGCGACTGGTAGAAGCCCTGCAGCACGGTCGAGAGGAGCGCCTCGGCTTCCCCGATGAGGCGGGCGGCGGTGCGGATGTCTGCCGCCGGCACGTCGCAGATCGTGCTGACGACCTCCGGCGTGTAGCGGGCGACGGTCTGCTCGAGATCGGCGTAGCCGACGGTGTGGGCGCTCAGCCACTCCTCGTCGACGTGGCCGTCGGCGATGACCTGGTGGAGCAGGGCGTTCATGAGCGCGACGTTGGTGCCCGGGCGTGGGGCGAGATGGACGGTCGCGGCTCCTGCCACGGGGGTCGTTCGCGGGTCGACACAGATCACCGCGGGCGGGTCGTCGCCGGCCAGCCGGTCGAGGATCCGCATCCACAGCACGGTCTGGGTCTCGGCGACGTTGTGGCCGAAGAGGGCGATGACGTCCGCATGGTCGACGTCCGTGTAGGAGCCCGGCTGTCCGTCGCTGCCGAAGGTCTCCTTGAGGGCCTCGGCCGCCGTCGCGGTGCAGAGGCGCGTGTTGCCGTCGACGTGGTTGGTGCGGATGCCACCGTGGGCCACGAGCGCCAGCGTGTAGTACTCCTCGAGGAAGAGCTGGCCGGTCGTGTAGAAGCCGATGGCGCTGGGTCCCTGTTCGTCGAGCAGCTGCTGCGTCCGACCGACGACGGCGTCCATCGCCTCGTCCCAGGAGCACTCGACGAGTCGGCCGTCCCGACGGACCAGAGGACGGGTGAGCCGGTCGGGTGACTGGATCGCCTGCCAGCCGTAGAGGTCCTTGGGACCCAGCCGTCCCCGGTTGACACGGTCGTCCGCGCGGCCGCGGACGCCGACCATCCGACCATCGCGGACGGCGACGTCGAAGGCGTCCCCGTTCGAGTGCAGCGTGGATGCCGTCTGCACCCAGCGGTCGACGTCGCCGGGGCCGACTCCTGACGCGAGGTGCGCGTCGACCCTGACCGGCCAGGCGCCACCGCGCGAGTAGGGCGTCCGGTCACCCCAGACGTCGACAATGCGGTCCTCGGTCGTCACAGGCGTCTCCTCGTCAACAGGCCGTCGGCGAGCGGCGAGCGGTTCAGGACCGTTGGCCCTTCGGCGGTCCCTTACCCAGCACGCGATGCCTGAGTCGGAGGTGCCGAGCGGGCGACGACCTGCGACGGCCGTCATTCCTCGGGCGACAAGACTTCCACCAGCGCGCGCGCCAGGACGAACACCGCCACGCCGGCGCGGGCCGCGGCGGCCTGGAGCCGTCTCTCGGCATCGTCCGGACTCAGGCCTCGAGCGCTCATGAGCAGCCCCACGGCGTGGTCGACGAAGGCCTGCCCCCGCAGACGCTCAGGGCTCTTGACGGCTTCCAGACGGGACTCGAACGACAGGTCCGCGTTGGTCACGGCACCCGGCGCCCAGGCACCGAAGAGCTCGGCCAGCACCTCGGTCTTGCCGTGGAAGGTCCCCGGCTCGGACCCGTAGAGGTTGACTCCCCCGGTCACGACGCCGCTGCGCCGGAAGGGCATCGACAGTGTGCTCCGGATCCCCGCGGCGGCCGTCGCCTGCGCGAAGAGCAACCACGTCGACTCGTCGAGGAGTCCGGCGGTGTCAGTGAGGATGATGTTGTCCTCGCGGATCGCCTCGACACACGGACCGTCGTCCACGTACTGCACTCCGTCGAGGGTGGCGATGCGGTAGTCGGAGGCGACGTAGGTCAGGACGAGGTCGTCCGTCAGCAGGGCCAGGCTCACGCCCACGAGCCCGGGCACGCTCTCGCGGGCCGTGGTCGTGAGCTCTTCCAGGTCCTGGCGCAGGTCCATGTCGCCGTAGCGCTCGAGCTCGACGAGCGCCTCGTGGGTCTCGGGTATCGGTTCCACCGTCTCTCCATCGACGTCCTGGTGCGGCCGCCCACCACGGACGGACCGAGCGGCCTCGCGCCACTCAACCCTCACGTGCCCGGACGAGCCGGGACCAAACACGGAGGGACCTCGGGTTCGTCGATGCCCACGGACGTGGGCGGCGTGCAGATGGGTACGGAACACCCGAGCCGGCAGGAAGGGCTCCACGATGATGACGACCACCTGGCGGTGACTCGGAAGACGAGGTCGCCGCCCTCGACCCCTCTCGACGGCGCCACACACGCTTCGGGACTGACGGGAGCCCACCCGATGAGTGACACGACGAGCGACCTCAGCGTCCCCGACCGCCTGCGCGGCGTGGCCGAGGACTTCGACCGCCTCGGCCGAGAGCTCGGCCGAGGCGACGCGAGGAACGCCTTCGGTGCCGTGACGCGTCTTGCCGTCGAGCGCGTGCCGCGGGCGCGAGCCGCGAGCATCACGACCCTGAGCCACAACCGTTTCGTCACCGCTGCTGCGTCGGACGACGTGGCCCGGCGGGCGGACGCGATGCAGTACGAGCTCGGATCCGGACCGTGCGTCGACGCCATCGTCGAGCACACCATCTACCAGCCGCAGGACCTGGCGTCCGACGAGCGGTGGCCCGAGTACGGTCGCCGCGTGGCGTCGGAGCTGGGTCTGCGCAGCATGCTGTCCTTCAGGATGAACCTCGAGTGGACCGACCTCGTGGCGGGACTCAACTTCTACGCGGACGAGCCCGGCGCGTTCGACGACGACGACCTCGCCGAGGGTCTGCTGCTCACGACGCACGCCGCGCAGGCCGTCCAGGCCGCCCACCTGCGCGACCGGGTCGACAACCTCGAACGCGCCTTGAGCTCCAACCGCGACATCGGCACCGCCGTGGGCGTGCTCGTCGCCCAGCACAAGCTCACCCGTGACCAGGCGTTCGACCTGCTGCGCATCGCCAGCCAGAACACCAACCGCAAGCTGCATGACGTCGCCCTCGACGTCATCGACACCGGGGCACTGGACGTCACCCCCCACGGCCACCCGTAGCAGTGGGAGCGGGCCACACGGCATACCACCGGCGTTCGTGACAGCGAGCGAGCCGGCACGACCCGGTCGGCCTCCAGGCGCTAGGCGGACTCGAAGCGGTGGAGCACCCTCGGCACGGCGCGGACCACGTCTCGGGCGAGGAACCCGGGCTGCAGGTCCAGCAGGAGCTCCCCCGCGCGGGCGTGCAGCCAGGCGGTCCAGACCGCCGCCTGCTCGGGTGCTGCTCCCCTGGCGAGCAGCCCGGCAGCCGCTCCGGCCTTGACGTCCCCTGACCCGGCCGTCGCGAGGGTCGAGGGCCCGGAGTCGCAGGACCACGACTCGGCGTCCGGACGGACGACGTACGAGACCTCTCCCCCACCGAGGACGACGGCGTCGGTGGTGTCAGCGACCGTGCGGACCGCGTCGAGCTCGTCCTCCGAGACGTCGTCCTCCTCCATCTCCAGGAGCGCTGCCAGCTCCGTCACGTTGGGGGTGAGCAGGACGCGCCCGGTCAGATGGCGTACTCCGTCGAGACGACCCGTGAGGTATGCCGTCCCGAGGGCATCAAGCACCAGCTGAGAGTCGAGGTGCGGAACGATCTGCGCAGCAAGGAGATTCGCGCTCTGCGGGTGACCGAGGCCTGGACCGAAGAGGACCACGTCTGCACCGGACGCGAGCTCGAGCACACGGTCGGCACCCGCGACGGCCAGATCGCCGTCATGCAGGACGGGCAGTCCCTCGACGAACGCCTCGGGCAGCGCGGCACCCACGGCTGCAGCGGTGTCGGCGGCCGTGGCCACCTGCACCTTGCCGGCCCCCACCCGCAGCGCAGCCTCGGCCGCGAGGAGGACCGCGCCCGGCGTCTGCCGGGACCCGCCCACGACCAGCACCGTGCCACGGTCGGACTTGTCGCCTCCGGGCTCTGGCAGTCGCCACCCCCGCAGGAGGCCGTCGTCCACGTGCACGGGACGCTCCTCGGTCACCGTGGCGTCCTTCCCTCGTGCGGAGCCATGGGTTCGGTCGCCGATGCCTCGTTGGTCTCCTCGACGGCAGCCTCCTCCAGATGGCGGGTGTCGGCGAAGGACTCGAGCTCCAACGCTCCTCCCGGGGTGCCTCGGTACCGCGTCAGCGAGCAGTTGGCGAGCGGCTGGGTCCGGTCCAGGTCGAGCAGGGTCGTCTCGTCGAGACCATCGAGCACGAGCCGGAAGCTCATGATGACGGCCTGGTGGGTGAAGACCCAGACGTTGCGGCCCGCGTGCGTCAGGGCGAGGTCGAGGAGCAGATGGCGCACCCGCAGCGCGACGTCGGTCCAGCTCTCCCCGCCGGGCGGACGGTAGTAGAACTTCCCCAGCCGTGACCTTCGCTCGGCCTCGTCGGGATGGCTGGCCCGGATGCCCGAACCGGTCAGTCCGTCGAAGACGCCGAGGTCACGCTCACGCAGCCGCTCGTCCCAGACGGGCTCCAGCCCGACCGCCGCCGCGACGACGCGTGCCGTGCTCGCCGCCCGCAGGTACGGCGAGCTGAGCACGACGTCGGGGCGGCGCGCCTCGGCTGTCGCGACGTGCTGGGCCAGCACCGTCGCCTGCCGCTCGCCCCGCTCGGACAGAGGGGTGTCGGGGTCGCGGGTGTCGAGGTCGAGACGGCCGGCGCCGGCACTGCGGGCTCGGGCATCCGCGACGTTGCCGACGCTTTCGCCGTGGCGGACCAGGACGAGCGTGTCCATCGTCGGCAGACGACCGGGCCCGCCGGCTCCGTTCAGCATCTCGGCTCGCCCGGGACGCGTCGCCGGGGACTCTGGGGGCCGGAGGGCGTGAGATGGCTCTGCATGCCCGACAGGTACCCGTGGCCGCGACCGCAAAACACCCCGACGACCGCGCCGGCGTACTCACCGGTGGGTGGACAGACCGCCTGCGTAGCACCCTGTCCAGCAGCGGGGCTCGCACGCGAAGCTGAACGCGGGGCTCAGGACGTGCGCCCTGCAGAGGACGGTCGGTCGAGCAGACCGGCCACGCCGCGCTGCTGCTCGCCGAGATAGGCGTCGAGCGTCAGCAGGACTGCCGTGGCCGCCGGCGTGGCCCACTGCAGCCATCTCATCCGCCTGGCGAGCCTGCGCGCCCGGTCCTGCGCAGCCGGATCCGTCTCGGAGCCCTCGAGCGCCTCCTCGAGCTCGGCGCCGGATCGGTAGGCCTCGGCACTGACGAGGATGGCGGTCCCCGTCAGCGCGGTCTTGAGGACGACGGCGACCGCCGTCGGGGGGTGCGCGACGACGCGGTGGCGGTTGTCGGCGAGGATGGCGATCCCGCTCAGCAGGTGCAGACCGATGGCGGCGCCCTGCACCGGCCCCCACCGCCGCCACCCCTCGTCGGCGACCTGGGCACGCTGGCGGGCGGCGTCAGCCCTGCGGGAAGCCGGGTCGAGCGCGATGGCCCCCGCCAGGGAGCCGCCGAACCACGCTGCGTTCGTGACGACGTGGGTGGCGCGGATGATGGTGCTGTATGCCGTCATGCTGAGTCCTGGTGGTCGTGCGCCGTGCGGCGCGATGCCGGTGAGACTGTGCCGTACCCGCTCAGGGCCTACGGACGCGTCCGGGTTCACGTCGGCGGGTACCCGTCCCCGGCGAGAACGCGTCCCCGGCGAGAACGCGCCCCGCACCCCGACGGCGCCGCCCCCCAGACCACAGGGGAGGATCGGAGGAGCGACGCCGCTGGTCACGGCCTACCCACCCCGGGCGGGCTCAGTCGCACATCTCCGGTCTCGTGCTCCGGCCGCTGCAGGCACCGCGGCCTCACGCGGTGATTGCCTCCGCCCCGTGCGACCTCGGTGGGCCCCTCCGAGGGGGCGCCCCGCTGCTGGGTATGTGCAGCCGGTGAGCCACCGCGCAGAGCCTTCCGCCACGCCGCCCGGACCCCTCCTGTGACCGGGGCGGTGCGCCTCGGGGACGGCGTGACGTCGCCGTCTCGCCTCGAGGTCCTCGTCGACGACCTCCGTGGTCGCCTCCGGGAGGGGCGCGACCCGGTGGCGACGACGGAGCTCGTGCGGGCCTGGCCCGACGCCTTCCCGCTGCCCGGCTCGGGCTCGACACGCACCCTGTGGGACTCGCTGGCGTCCGTCGCGGCGGTCGACCTGACGGCGGCCCGCACGCTCGAGCCGCACCTCGACGCGCTGGCGATCCTCGCGGAGGCCCACTCGGCCGGGCACACCGTCCCCGCGCCCGTGCCCGACGATGCGTCGTGGGGTGTCTTCGCCGCCGAGGGCCCCGGTGTCCGGCTCGAGGCCCGCGACGCCTCCGGCGACGCGCCCGGCACCGTCCGGCTCCACGGGACCAAGCCGTGGTGCTCGCTCGCCGGATCACTGTCACACGCCCTCGTCACCGCTTGGGACAGCGACACCACCAGACGGCTGTATGCCGTCCGCCTGGGCCCCTCGAACCGCGTGACCGTCCAGCCCTCGGCGTGGTTCGCCCGGGGTCTGACCGCCGTGCCCAGCGGTCCGGTCGACTTCGACGGCGCCGAGGCGGTCCCCGTCGGGCCGACGGGCTGGTACCTCGAGCGCCCCGGTTTCGCCTGGGGCGGCATGGGCGTGGCGGCCGTCTGGTACGGCGGTGCGGTGGGAGTGGCCCGCCGCCTGCTGCGCCGGGGACGCGAGCCCGACCAGATCGCGCAGATGCACGTGGGGGCCGTCGACGCCGGGCTCTGGGCGGCCCGGACCTGCCTCGCCGACGCGGCTTACCGGGTCGACGACGGCCGGGCGGCGGGCGAGGACGGCGCACTGCTCGCCCTGCGCGTGCGGCACGTCGTGTCCCGGGTCGCCGAGTCCGTCGTCGAGCGCGTCGGCCATGCGACCGGACCGGCACCCCTGGCGCTCGAGGACGACCACGCAGCGCGGGTCGCCGACCTGCAGCTCTACCTGAGGCAGGAGCACGCGGAGCGCGACGAGGCCGCCCTCGGTCGCCACGTCCTCGGCGGTCACGTCCACGACGCCGGGGGCGACATCCACGGCGACGGCGACACCGGCGGCGGACCGTGGTGACCGGCGCGCGGGCCTTCACGCATACCGAGTCGGGCACGGCAGAGACCGAGTGGAGCGAGCGACCCGAGTGGGGCGACCTCAGGTCGGCCGACGCGCTCCTGTCGGGGCGCCGTCGACTCGTCGTCGTCGCCGCCCACCCCGACGACGAGACGCTCGCCGCCGGCGGACTCATCGCTCTCGCCGCTCGAGCCGGGCTCGAGGTGACGGTCGTGCTGCTCACCGACGGCGAGGCGTCGCATCCCGGCTCCCCCACCCTGTCGAGCCACGACCTTGCCGGACTCAGGGTCGAGGAGTCCCGCGCGGCGCTGGCCCGACTCGCACCGTCCGCGACGATCGAGCGGCTCGGTCTCCCCGACGGCCACCTCGCCGTCCACGCCGACGAGACCGTCACGGGCCTCGTCGACGTCGTCGGCGAGCGCGGCGCCGACACCGTCGTCGTCGCGCCGTGGCGGCACGACGGCCACGCCGACCACGACGCGGCCGGTCGTGCTGCGGGCGTGGCGTGCCGGCGTACGGACGCGGAGCTGTGGGAGTACCCCGTGTGGCTGTGGCACTGGTGCGAGCCGGAGCAGGCCCCGTGGGCCGACCTCCACGCGCTCGCGCTCGACCCCGACGTGCTGGCCGCGAAGCAGGAGGCCGTGGCACTGCACCGCACGCAGGTCGCTCCGGTCTCAGAGCAGCCCGGAGACGAGGCCGTGCTCCACGGGGACATGCTCGCCCACTTCGCGCGCCCCTTCGAGGTCTTCCTCCGGCTGGACGTGCCCGCCGACGACAGCCTCGACGAGCTCCACGCCTCGTCCAGCGACCCGTGGCAGGTCCGGACGAGCTGGTACGAGCAGCGCAAGCGGGCGGTCACCCTGGCGGCCCTCCCCCACGAGCGGTACGGCTGCGCGCTGGAGGTCGGCGGGTCCGTCGGGGCCCTGGCGGAGGACCTCGCGACACGGTGTGACCAGCTCGTCGTCGTCGACGAGAGCGAAGCGGCTGTCGAGACCGCGCGGTCCTCGCTGCAGGGGGTCGGCAACGTGGAGGTCCTGCACGGCAGCGTCCCCGAGGACTGGCCCGACGGACCCTTCGACCTCGTCGTCGTCTCGGAGATCGGATACTTCCTCAGCCCCGCGCGACTGCGGCGGCTCGTCACGCGCGTCGACGCCTCCCTCACGGACGACGGCGCGGTCGTGCTGTGCCACTGGCGACACCCGGTGCGGGGCTGGCCCCTCGACGGCCCTCGGGTCCACGAGCTGTGGACCGGCACGTCCGCCCTGCCCGTCGTCGCCACCCACATCGAGGGCGACTTCCGGCTCGACGTGCTGTCGACGTCCTCGGCGCACCGGGCGGAGTCGCCGTGACGGCTCGCCTCCCCCGTCCGGTGACCCACGTGCACGTCGTCGTCCCGGCCAACGACGAGGAGGCGCTCCTGCCTCGTGCACTCGGCTCCCTCGACGACGCCGTTGCCGAGCTGCACCGGTCCCGGCCCGACGTCCGGGCACGCGTCGTCCTCGTGCTCGACGCCTGCGTCGACCGCTCGCGCGAGGTCGCCGCTCGGCACCGCGACGTCACCGTCGTCGAGGTCGACCGCCGGTGCGTCGGTGCGGCTCGTGCCCACGGCGTGGCCGTCGCCACGGCTCACGTCGCCGAACCGGACACCGGTCGTCACTGGCTGGCCGGCACGGATGCGGACTGCGCGGTACCGACCGACTGGCTCGTGCGCCAGGTCATGCTCGCCGACACCGGACTCGACCTCGTCACCGGCACCGTGCAGCCCGACGACGAGCTCGGCCCCGACGCCCTCGCCCGCTGGCACGCCCTGCACCAGCTGCGCGACGGTCACCCGCACGTCCACGGAGCCAACCTCGGCGTCCGGCTCTCGACCTACCGGGCGACCGGGGGCTTCGAGCCGCTCGCGGTCCATGAGGACGTGGGCCTCGTCGAACGCGTCCGGGCCTCCGGCGCCAGCTGTCTGGCCACCTCGTCCGTGCACGTGCGCACCTCGGGACGCACCCGGGGACGCACGCCCGGTGGCTTCGCCGACTACCTCGGGGCCCTGACCGCCCAGGGTTCGCTCACGGGCTGAGGAACGCCGCGGCAAGAGCCCGGCCCCGTGGGCTCCGTGACCCCCCAGCGGGCCGCCGCAGTGCCATCATGCACCTATGACCACGAACCGCCCCGACACCACGGTGGGCGCCACGTCCGGTCTGGGCGCCGCAACCGTCCTCACGACCCTGGCCCGCACCCTGGCCGAGACACCCGGAGTGCTGCCCACCCTCCACGAGATCGCCGCGGGTTCGGTCGACCTCGTGCCCTGCGACTGGGCCGCCGTCGCCGTCGCGGAGCACTTCACGCGCACACGGGCCCGACTGGCCGACTCGACCGACGAGGCGCTCATGGAGACGGTGGCCGAGGTCGCGGCCGAGGCGGGGCACAGTCCCGGTCTCGCCGCCTTCGAGGCCGGAGACGTCGTGCGGTGCGACGACCTCGCGCACGAGTGCAGGTTCACGGCATACGCCACGCAGCTCGTCGCACGCACACCCATCCGCGCGGTGCTGTCGGTCCCGCTGCGCCTCCACGGCGCCACCCTCGGCGTGCTCACCCTCTACAGCGCCCGGCCCCACTCGTTCGACGAGGCGTCGGTCGCGCGGGCGACTCTCGTCGCCGAGCACGCCGCCATCGCGGTCGAGGCGGCCCGCAGCGACGACCGCTCCGTCCAGCTGCAGTCGGCCCTGGAGCACAGCCGGACCATCGGCGCCGCGATCGGCATCCTCGTCGAGCGGCACCGCATCCTGCGCGACGAGGCCTTCCAGATGCTCCGCGAGGCGAGCCAGCACACCAACCGCAAGCTCGTGCAGGTGGCGGCCGACCTCCTCGCGACCGGAGCCCTGCCCGACGTGTGACCTTCACGCACGAAGCCGGACGACCGCCGTGGCGAACGGTCGGGGCCGACCCGTCCTGGCGTTGATGCTGAACGGGGCGGTGGTGGGTATGGCTGAAGAAGATCGTCGGCGCCCGGCCCAGGGCAGCCGACCCCTGAGACACGGAGGCCCCTCATGAAGAGACTGCTCATCGTCACCGCCGGCGCGGTCGGATTCCTGCTCGGCTCGCGGGCCGGTCGGGAGCCGTACGAGCAGTTCATGCGCGCCATCGGACAGCTGAAGGACGACCCCCGCGTGCAGGCGAAGGCGCACCAGGGTGCCCAGCTCGTGCGCGAGCAGGCGCCGGTCGTGGCGGACAAGGTGGCCGATGCCGCCCGGACGGCGACCGACAAGGTCACCTCGGCGGTTTCGGGTTCCACCGACGCCGACCCCGCGGACTCGCGCCCGGAGAACGCGGAGGACCGTGTCGAGCAGGCCGTGCAGTTCCAGAAGGACCACGGGCCCAAGGGCCCGCTGCCCTGATCGTCTGCCACCCGGTCGGGCGCCGGACTCCGGCCCCGACTCTGCGAGCGACGTGTCGCCCCTGCGCTTCGGCGTAACAGAACCCGACAGGCGTGGATGTAGTAGGTGACGACGTGATACTCGAGGCTGAGTGCGTGAGCGCTCCACCAGAGCAGTGACGTCGCCTGGAACACCCGGGCGCAGACGCGATGGGGAGGGTGCGGGACGGCGGCTGACCAGTGTGGTCGCCGTCCCGCAAAGCCCCTCCACAACAGCAAGCGGCGGACCTCGCTCGAGCCAGGCTCGTTCCGTTGGAGCCAGGACGCCAGCCAGCGCGTGAACCATCGGATGGACCTGCACCGGGCGAGGTCAGTCACGACGTGCCCGGTCCGCTGACAGGTGTCCTCGGCGGAGCGACCGCGAACTCCCTCATTTCCCTCCGCGAAACCGATCTGAGCGCGCCATCCGAGCTCCCTGGCGATCCGTTCCGAGCTCGCGGTGATGTGGCGGACGTCGCCGGCCCGATGACCTCCCGTGACGACCGGGCGGGGCCCCGACGGCCCCGCTGATGGCGCCGGCGACACCGGCCCGTCCAGCGGACTCACCCTGGAGCGGTTCGTCTCGGCTGACGCCGACGGCAACCTCAGCTACCGCCGCAGCGTCGTCGTGCCCAAGGAGGTCGCCAAGAACCTGGCGAACCTGCACATCGTCCTGCACGGGACCGACCTGCCCGGCGACGCCGACCACAGCTCGCTGAGCAGCCCCTGCGGCGTGGTCAACGGATCGACTGTGTCCGGCGCTCCAGGGCCTCGATGACGCTGGGGCACACGTCCACGTCGTAGAGCCGTTCGACGCTCTGCATCCCTCCAGGGCTCTCGGCGTTGATCTCGAGCACCTTGTCCCCGATGACGTCGAGGCCGACGAGGAACATCCCGTCGGCGATGAGCTTCTCGCTCATGGCGTCCACGACAGCGAGCTCGACGTCGCTCACCTCCAGCGGAACGGAGCGCCCGCCCGTGCTGATGTTGGCCCGGGGGTCGTTTCCGGTGGGGACTCGCCGGAACGCTGCGAGCTTTCCGTCGCGCTCGAGGATGCGTCCTTCGAGGACGAAGATGCGTGCATCACCGCGCTCTCCCCCGTCGATGAACTCCTGGACGATCGCGTAGCCGTCCTGCAGCACCGCCTCGGTCATCTGCGCGAGGTTGGTCTCGTCGGCGTCCTTGATCATGAAGACGTTTCGACCCTTGGCTCCGTAGAGGGGTTTGACGACGGAGTGACCGACGGTGCGCACGAACCGCTCGATCGCGTCGGGGTCCCGCGTCACCAGTGATCGGGGCCGGATCTTCTCGGGGAACTCCTCGAGGTACAGCTTGCTGGTGGCGCGGATCAGCGACATGGGGTCGTTGACGACGACGACACCTCTGGCCTTGAGCATCTGGCCGAAGACGGCACCGAGTGGGCTGGCCCAGGGGCGCTCCTGCAGGTCATCGATCGACTCGTTGCGCAGCACCACGGCGTCGAGGTCGTCCAGGACGATGCGTTCGGCGTCGCCCTCCTGGATGCGGGCCAGGAACGTTCGAAGCGTGTCACCGCCGGCGAACGTCGCGGTGCGCCCACGAGCGAGCAGTTGTCCGTTCTGCTCGCCGAGCTCGACGTCCCCGACTCCGAGGTACCACACCTCGTGGCCACCCTGGGCGGCTGCTCTCGCCAGCCGGGTCGTCGTGTACTCGTCGATCTCCGTGGCGATGTCGTTGACGAGGAAGGCAAGTCTCATGCGGACACGGCTCCTTCGTAGAGGTCGGTGACGGACATGCCCGCGCGGATGCGGTCCAGTCGTTCCTGCGCCCCGGGAACGTCCAGCCAGAGCGGACGGACCCATGGCGCTTCGAGCACCTCGCGGTCGAGCAGGTCCTGGATGAGTGGGATGTGGTCGACCGCGAGCTTGCCGACGAACAGGACGTCCAGCGGGACGCCCTCTGCCAGCAGGTCGAGGAGGCGCGAGATCCCCCGGAGGTAGATCGCGTCCTTGACGGACCCACCCGCCACGACGACGCGAATGGCGATGGACCACGCGGTCCGCGCCGGTATCGCATGGTCGGTTCTCAGGGACTCGAAGATCTCCAGGAAGTCGGCGCCGTGCAGCATCTGGTCGATGGCGACGACCCGCGCCGCGAGCACGCGTAGGCGCCGCGGGTCCAGCCCGCCGACCAGGTACTCCGCCAGCACGGCCAGTCCCTCCTGGGTCTCGTCATAGCCCGGCAGCCCGATCGTCAGGAGTTTCAGCGGTTGCCTGGCACCGTTCTGGTACGTGACGACGTGAGTGCCGACCTCGTGGTGCAGCAACGCCTCGACGCGGTCGGCCCTGATCGCCGCGGCCTCGGGAATGAGCAGATGACCGAACGACACCATCAGCTCCGAGATGTCCTCGCGCACATGGACGTTCACAGGGAAGCCCGGATACCTGGCGCCGTACCGATGGAACTCTGCCCGGGCCGCCTCCGCGAACGCTCCGGCCGTGACGCTGCGCCCACTAGGGGCTTGGGCTGGGATGAGCCGAAGCAGCTCTTCCGCCTCCGCGGCCAAGGACCGGGTGATCCCTCCGTAGAGCTGCAGCGACCCGTAGACGAAGCGCGAGGTGTCGCGGTCCTCCAATGCCGTGACCTGTCTGGCTATCTCGTCCCGCTTGGACCGCAGGAGCGCGTGCAGTGCGGGGTCGGTGACGTTCTCGATCTCGAGACGGTAGAGATCACGCCGCACCAGGTCCGGGTCGAACCCCAGCGGCCGGAGGCGAAGCGTTGGCGCACTGCCCCAGTCACTGCGCTCGAAGTCGAGCCACGCTTCTGCCGCGTTGACCGGCGTGAGATTCAGAAGCAGGTCCACGGTGCGTTCGAGGCCGGTGAGACGAGCATCGATCTCGAGAGCAGGCCCGAACTGCTGCTGCGTGAGAGGTGACACCCCATGTACTTACCCAAGCCCGTGAGACCCAGCAGCCGTAACGGTCGGCACGATCACAGTCCCCGGTCCAGAGCGGCTTGCGCTCGTCGGTGGTGGGGCGGACGAGTCCGACCATTGCCTCGAATGGCACTTTCCCATGGATGTCGACCCGGAGTGCGCGTACCGCCAGCGCCATGGGTAGCGCCTTGGTGTGCGGGTACGCACTAGGAAGGTCATGGGCTCGATCGCGATCCCTCAGCGGAAGGAGCGTCTTCGGCGCGAGCCGCCAGAGACGAACGAATGATGAGTGACGACAAGACAGGCCAGCCCACGTGTCCGACGTGCGGGGCAACCCGCAGCCCTGCAGCCGTTCCGTACCAGGAGGCCACCGACGCCTTCGCGGTCTACACGTGCGCCTCGTGCGGAGCCCAGTTCGAGAGCTGGATCACGCACTCGGCGCCGCGCGACGAGTCCACCGGGCAGGACCCGGTCCAGGACTAGCCCTCAACGGGACGCCTTGACCTCACGTGCATGACGCGGACACACCACCGAGTCCGACCGAGAATGCTGCGTGCCTGTGCTCCGGCGCGACCGGCAAGGGCGCACGGAGGGCTGACGCATTCACGAGTTCCACGTCATGCTGGCCGGGCGACGGACTCCTCAGGTGTGACCGACGGCCCACGAGGCCGACCACCGATCAAGGAGTCACGTCCATGAAGCTCGCCACCAAGCTGTGCGCCACCGGAGCCGCTCTGGCCACGACCGCAGCCCTCGGGCTTGTCCCCGCCTCGGCAGCATCCGCCGCCCCTGCGGCTGCCCCGGCGGCCAGCACCCCGCGCACCACGGCGTCCTCGACGATCAACCAGGTCATCGCAGGCGTCGGCACGTTCACGGGTTCGTTCGCTCCGACCTCCTTCACCAACCAGAACGGGCAGCTCGCGGTCACGGGCGTCGTGACGGGCACGCTGACGACGCTGACGGGCGCCGTCATCCCCGTGACACAGACGGTCACGACGACTGTCGCCACCGCGACCACGGCCGGCTCGTGCGACATCCTCAACCTCGTTCTCGGGCCGCTGCACCTGGACGTCCTCGGTCTTGTCGTCGACCTCAACCAGGTGGTCCTCGACATCACCGCCCAGTCCGGGGCCGGCAACCTGCTCGGCAACTTGCTCTGCGCCGTCGCAGGTCTGCTCGACGGCAACGGCATCACCGGGCTGGCGAACCTGCTCAACCGCCTGCTCGGCCTCTGAGCACCGCCGTCCACGCCCCGCTGCACACCGGGTCTGATCTCGCCCGGTCAGGGAGCGCGACGGTCGGTGGACCGCCGCCCTACCGGTGGACCCCGTGCTCGACACCGGGCACGGGGTCCATCTGACTGACGAAGCACGTCCACTCCATGCGAAGGAGAAGCATGCGTCCCCTCACGACCGCCGACCCCGTCGGAACCCGAGTGCTGTACGTCGGTCGCCTCGACGCCAGCCTCGACGCCAGGAGCGTCGCGGATGTAGGTCGAGCCGACACAGGTCGAGTCCCGCAAGAGAACCATCCAGGAAACGTGACCTTCGCGCACCACCGAGAGGGTCTCTGCGTCGCGTTCCTCGGGCTCGAGAACGAAGCCATCGCGAAGCGCCGCTTCCTCGCGGACGACCGTGGCGTCTATCCGGACCTGGTCGTCGTCGGCGTCGACGACTGGGAGGCCGCACGCTCGACCGGGTGGTGGGCGAGCCTGCCTGACACCATCCCCGAGGCCGGCTGACGCGATCCGCACGTAGCGAGGCGCGCGACGCGCACGTGGGTCACGTCGCTCCGGTCGCCACCAGGACTGGCTGCTCAATCCCGGTGGCGACCGTGTAGCGCGCTTACCCTGAGCACCCGCCAGCTGCCAGCGTGACAGTCGTACGGCCCACCTGCGGGCGCTTCGGGGATATTGTCAAAGCTTCCGGGGCGAACGGTCGAACAAGGGGCCGCTGTGGAACGAAGAGCAAGGTGTCCCGATGGGTCACATGAATGTCATCGCAGTCCCGAGACCGGCACTTGGGACGACTGAAGAGCTGATGTGCGCTCTGCACGCAGCCAGGGTCGAGGTTGACGAGCTGAAGCGTGCCCTGGAGACCTCCCGGCGCATCGGTATGGCCATGGGCATCCTCATGGGGATCCACAAGCTGGGGCCTGACGAGGCGTTCGATCTCCTGCGGCAGGCCAGCCAGAACCACAACCGCAAGCTACGCGACGTCGCCTCGGATGTGGTGGAGCAAGGCTGTCTGCCCGAGTACCCACGACGAGGACCGGAGCTCGCACCGGGGATCCCCGTGTCCGGGAGCTAGGGGCCAGTCGAGGTCCCGCCACCCCTGGAGCCGGGCCCTCGAGCAGAACACCACCAGCACGTCGTCGACACGAACCATCGTCGAGTCCGCACCGTAACCACGTCGCCTCTGGACCGGATCCGCCGCGCTCGACACACGCATCCGCACGCCACCTCTGGCCGAGGCGGTTCTGGGTACGGGGACCTGCATGACAGAGGGTTTCGCGCTGGGTGGGGGTTGGTTGCTCTACGCGGCGGCCCTCGGCTATCTGGCGTGGCGGGTGTTGCGGGGAACGCAGTGAGCTCCGCCCCGGAGCAACGGGCGGAGTCGGCGCCTCGTCCTGTGCGCCGCCCTGTCGGCCGGCTGGCGCTGGCCCTCGCCCTGACGGGAGCGTTGTCCGCATGCGTGGCACCGGCCCTTGACTCGGGAGCCTTCCAGCGCAACGCGATCCACTCCCTGGACTCGGCTGTGAGTGACACCCGCACCAGCGCGTTGGCGCTGCAGAACGTGTTGGACGCCCGGGTTCCGCGACCGTACGCGGACACGGTGGTGACCGAGAGCGAGGACGCCATCGGTCCCGTCGAGGACAGCTTCGCGGCGGTGGATCCGCCGTCGACGGCCGACGCACGCCTCCGCGACGAGGTGACTGCTCTGCTCTCCGATGCGGGGGACGCGCTGGCCGCGGCCAGAATCGCGCTTCGGCACGACGATCGGACCGCGATGATGCACAGCGTCAAGACGCTGCGCGGCCTGGCAGACCGGATGGAGCAACGCTCCGAGGGGCTGTCGTGAAGAAGGTCTTCGCGATCGCGCTCGGCATCCTGACCGCCATCGGGGGCTTCGTCGACATCGGCGACCTCGTCACGAACGGGCTCGTGGGCGCCAGGTTCGGCCTTGCCCTGGTGTGGGTCGTGCTGCTGGGCATCATCGGCATCTGCGTCTTCGCGGAGATGTCCGGCAGAGTGGCGGCTGTCAGCGGCCGGGCCACGTTCGACCTGGTGCGAGAACGGCTCGGCCCGAGGGTGGGGCTGCTCAACCTCTTCGCCTCGATGGCCGTCACGCTGTTGACCTTCATCGCCGAGATCGGCGGGGTCGCGCTGGCGCTGCAGCTCGCGACCAGCGTCAACCCCTACCTGTGGATCCCGGTCGTCGGGGCGGCCGTGTGGATCGTTCTGTGGCGGGTCAAGTTCGCCGTCCTCGAGAACGCGTTCGGCCTTGCCGGTCTGGCGCTCGTCGTGTTTGCGGTGGCGCTGTGGAAGCTCCAGCCGGACTGGGCCGACCTGTGGCGGCAGGCGTCCCGCCCGTTCGTCCCGCACGACGAGAGCCACACGACGTACTTCTACTACGCGGTCGCGCTCTTCGGGGCAGCGATGACACCGTACGAGGTGTTCTTCTTCTCCTCCGGCGGCGTCGAGGAGGGCTGGACGAGCGACGACCTGGGCACGATGCGCGCCAACGTCTTCATCGGGTTCCCGCTGGGCGGACTGCTGTCGGTCGCCATCGCCGCAGTCGCAGCGGTGGTCTACCAGCCGGAAGGTGTCGAGGTCGACAGTCTGGGGCAGATCGGCATGCCGGTCGGGCAGGCCCTCGGCGTGCTCGGGATCGCTCTCGTGCTGATCGGCTTCTTCGCGGCGACGTTCGGCGCGGCCTGCGAGACCGGTCTGTCCGTCGGCTACAGCATCGCCCAGTACCTGGGCTGGCAGTGGGGCAAGTTCGTGGCGCCGCTCAAGGCCGCCCGGTTCCATTCGGTCGTGCTGCTGTCCGCCGTCGTCGCCGTCGGGGTCCTGCTCACGACCATCGACCCGATCATGCTGACGGAGTACTCGGTCGTCTTCAGCGCAGTCGCGCTCCCGCTGACCTACTTCCCGATCCTCGTCGTCGCCAACGACCGCACCTACATGGGCCGCCACGTCAACGGGCGGCTGGCCAACACCCTCGGCACCGTATACCTCGTCGTGGTGCTTGTCGCTGCGGTCGCCGCCATCCCCCTCATGATCGTCACCAGGGCCGGACAGTGAGCTCCGCCCGCGACGGCCGTGATGCCGCTGAGAGCTCGGGACGAGCCCACAGGGCGGGACCGCATGACGCCGTGCTGCGGCTGCTCGACCACCAGATCGTCGGCCCCGACGGGGCCCTGCTGGGCAATGTCGACGACCTCGAGATGATCAGCGACGACACCGGCTGGCTCGTCACCGGGCTCATGGTCGGACCCGCGGCGCTGAGCCAGCGCCTCCCCGGCCTGCTCGGCCGATGGGTGTACGCGGTGTGGCGGCGGCTGCACCCGTCCTCGGACCCGACCCCGGTTGTGCTGCCCCTCGCCCACGTGACCTCGATCGGGTCCGTGATCGAGGTGAACCTCGCTGCCGCACAGGCGTTGTCGAGCACGTTCGGGCTGGAGCTGTGGCTGCGCGAGCACGTCATCTCCCGCCTGCCGGGTGCGACCGGTGACGCGGAGCAGCTGGCCACGGGCAAGCAGCCCCCGTCGGTTGCCGAGACGGTGGCGGGCGTCCTTCCGCTACCGGTGCGGGCACCGCTGGAAGGTGCTCGTGGCCTCAGCTCCCTCATCGGACGGACAGTGCTGGCGCCCGACGGGACATTCGTCGGCCGGGTCAGTGAGGTCCGCTGCGTGAGCCGCCCGCCCGGGCACCGCCTCGACGCCCTCCGGGCACGCTGGGTCGTCTACACCCGACACCTGGCGGGCTCCGAGCTGGGCTACTCCACGGACCGCACGCAGGGACCGGCACTCGTGCGCCGCCTGGTGCGCATCTGGCAACGGCACGACCGCGTGGTCGCGATCGAGCACGTCATCGGGCTCGAGACCACCCACGGCGCCCTCCGGCTCGACCAGGCGGCCGCGCCACGACATCCGCACGACCTGTCCGAGGACCCAGGAGCGGGCGACGCACGACATCCGCCCCTCTGAGCACGGTGGGATCGTCGGCGCCCCCGGCTTCGGACGAAGGCTGCGGACACGGCCCGCCTCCGGCAGAGAGCGACCGAGCAGAACCTGGGCCGTTGGCGGCGATCCGCCACGACGCGATGACGACTCGGCCCGCCTGTGGCCACGTGACGAGACAGCCCCTGACCCGCGTCTCCGCTGGTCAGGGGCTGTCTCGTGCTGGTGGGCGATACTGGGTTTGAACCAGTGACCTCTTCCGTGTCAAGGAAGCGCGCTACCGCTGCGCCAATCGCCCTTGGGGTGTTGCTGGTACTGCGTGGTGTCTCACCGAGGTGGAGACGGGATTTGAACCCGTGTACGCGGCTTTGCAGGCCGCTGCCTCGCCTCTCGGCCACTCCACCGTGGAAGGCAAGTGGATCTTTGCCTCCGAGCGGACGACCGGGCTCGAACCGGCGACCTCAACCTTGGCAAGGTTGCGCTCTACCAACTGAGCTACGTCCGCGGGAACACCAGCGGTGTAACTTCCCCGCTCGGTGCTTGGTAGACATTAGCCGATCGATCCACGAGATACAAAACCGGCTGTCGTCGGCCCCGTGCCAGCACCTCAGCGCCGCCGCGCGGCCTCGTCAGAGGTCGGGTCGGAGGCCTCTCCGGAGGCCTGCTCAGAGGTCGCTTCGACCTCCCGCGCCCCCTCCCCGACGCTGCGTTGGATCGCCGTCTTGATCGGCCCGTGGTCGGTGCTCTCGTACTGCTGGTCGCGCCCTCGACGCGCGTGCGCGCCGGCGTCTGCGGCTGGTACGTCGACGCCGTCGAAGGTCGCCGGCGGGTCCGTGTCCGACCCCGGTCCACCGTCGCTGGTCTCGGGCTCCGCGCGGGCGATGAGCCCACCGGCACCCTCCATCGCCCAGTTGACCAGCCGCACGTCCGCGCCCTCGTGCAGGTCGACGGGCCACAGGGTGCGGACCGCCGCGTTGAGGCCCGCGCCGATGAGGATGGCCACGGCCAGCGCGTACAGCCAGATGAGCAGGACGATCGGCGTGCTCAGCGGGCCGTAGATCGAGGAGCCGCCCATGGAGACCTCGAGCGATATCCGCACGACGTAGGACGCGCCGAGCCAGATCGCCATCGCCAGCAGGGCACCCGGCACGTTGCGCCGCCAGGGGCTCCGTCGCGGGGTCGACACGTGGTACATCGACGCGAGAAGAAGCACGCTGAAGACGATGAGGGTCGGCCAGAAGAGCGCCTTGGTCACGGTCGCCGCCGCGTCGGGCAGCCACGAGGCGAGCAGACCCGGCCCGAGGAGCATGAGCGGCAGCACGATGATCGCCGAGAGGATGCCGAGCGTGTAGAGCAGCAGGCTGAAGGCGCGCATGTGGACGATACCGCGAGCGTCCTTCTGCCCGTACATGATCGAGACGGTGTCGACGAAGACGTTGAGGGCTCGCGACCCCGACCAGAGCGACAGGATGAAGCCGACGGAGATGATGTCGACACGGCCGCCCTTGAGCACGTCGTCGATGGTCGGCAGGAGCAGCTCGTTGATGCTCGACTCGGACAGGAAGCGCGAGGCGTAGACCTCGATGGCCGACACGATGCTGTTGATCGTGTCGGCGCCGATCCAGCCGCCGACGAAGCCGAGCCCACCGAAGAGCCCGAGGACGAGCGGCGGCAGGCTGAGCAGCATGAAGAAGGCGCCTTCGGCCGCGAGGCCGGTGACGCGGTAGCGCAGGCACACCCGGATCGTCTCCAGGGTCAGCCGCGCGAGCGGGACGCCCCACGGCACTCGCTCCAGCACTGCCCGCATCCTCGTCCGCACGCTCATCGTCTCCGAGGCTAACGGGGCCACGACCACCCGCGGCACGCGTGACCGGCACGACACGCGCCCGACGGGTCGGGCCACCCGCTCGGCACCTAGTCTCGGCGGGGTGAGCACACACGAGGTGACCAACCAGGTGCCCCCGTTCGTCGGCGGCGACTTCCTCTCCGACGACGTCGCGCTGCGGGAGGCGGTGGAGCGCTGGGCAGGCCCCGCGGCCGTCTCGGACCTCGCCGCGCTCGGGTCCCTCGCCGGCACCCCGGAGGCGCAGGAGCACGGCCGCCTCGCCGACACGAACCCGCCGGTCCTGCGCACCCACGACGCGCGCGGCAACCGCGTCGACGAGGTCGACTTCCACCCGTCGTGGCACTGGCTCATGACCCGGGCCGTCGGGGCCGGCCTCACGGCCGAGCCGTGGACGTCGCCCGCCGGCTCGGGCGCCCACGTGCGCCGCGCGGCCGGCTTCGTCCTGTGGTCACGCGTCGAGGCCGGGCACGGCTGTCCCGTCTCGATGACGTATGCCGCCGGCTCGGCCCTGCGACACGACCCGACCCTGGGTGCCCACTGGCTCCCGGCCCTCGCGAGCCGCGACTACGAGTTCGGCATCCGGCCCGTGTCGCAGAAGGCCGGGGCGATCGCCGGCATGGGCATGACGGAGAAGCAGGGCGGCTCGGACGTGCGCGCCAACACGACCCGGGCGGTCGCCTCCCCCGGCGGGGCCCTGCCGGGCGAGACCTACCGGCTGAAGGGCCACAAGTGGTTCTGCTCGGCGCCGATGAGCGACGTCTTCCTCGTGCTCGCCCAGGCGCCGGACGGCCTGACCTGCTTCGTCGTGCCGCGTGCGCTCGACGACGGCACGCGCAACCCCTTCGCCCTCCAGCGCCTGAAGGACAAGCTCGGCAACCACTCCAACGCCTCGAGCGAGGTGGAGCTCGACGGCACGTGGGGCAGCCGGCTCGGCGACGAGGGTCGTGGGGTTCGCACCATCATCGACATGGTCGGCGCGACCCGCCTCGACTGCATCCTCGGCTCGACGGCGACGATGCGTGACGCCGTGGCCCGAGCGGTGCACCACGCCCGTCACCGGACCGCCTTCGGCGCGCTCCTCGTCGACCAGCCGCTGATGCGCAACGTGCTGGCCGACCTCGCCCTCGAGGCCGAGGCAGCGACCGTGCTCGGTCTCCGGCTCGCCCACGCCGTCGACACCGGGGAGACCGAGCTGGCCCGGCTCGGTGTGGCCCTCGGCAAGTTCTGGGTGTGCAAGCGGACAGCCCCCATGGTGGCCGAGGCGCTCGAGTGCCTCGGCGGCAACGGCTACGTCGAGGAGAACGGCCTCGCGCGCCTCTACCGCGAGGCGCCGCTCAACTCGATCTGGGAGGGCTCGGGCAACGTCAACGCCCTCGACGTCATGCGTGCCGTGACCCGCGAGCCGACCACCCTGGAGGCGCTGACGAAGGAGCTGCACGAGGTCCGCGGCCGCAGCGCCGAGCTCGACGCGCACGTGGACTCGTCACTCGCACAGGCGCGCTCGCTCGACCCCTCGTCCGCCGAGGCGTCCTTCGGCGCGCGTGTCGTCGTCGAGCGGCTGGCGCTCGCCCTCCAGGCCAGCCTGCTCGTCCAGCACTCCCCCGGCCCCGTCGCCGATGCCTTCGTGGCCAGTCGGATCGCGGGCCGTCGCGGACACTCGTTCGGCTCCCTCGACGTCGACCTCGCCGGGGCCGCGGCGACCGTCATCGACCGAGCCGGCTGACGAACCAAGAGGCGAACCGCGGCACCACGCGAAACCCGTTGGGCGGCATACGTCCTCGGGTCTGCGCCCCCTGCGGCGCCGAGCGCGTCAGCTCGCCGACAGGCGCTTCTTCTCTGCCTCGACGTCGAAGTCGGCCGGCGGCCACTGGAGGTTCATCCCTCGCAGGGCCTCGAGGATGAGCTGCTGCACCGCGAGTCGGGCGTACCACTTGCGGTCCGACGGCACGACGTGCCACGGCGCACCGACCGTCGAGGTCTTGTCGAGGACGGCCTGGTAGGCCTCCATGTAGGCGCCCCAGTGGCTGCGCTCGTCGACGTCGCCCGGGTTGTACTTGTAGTGCTTGTCGGGGCGGTCGAGGCGCTCCATGAGCCGCGCCTTCTGCTCGTCCTTGGAGATGTGGGTCATCACCTTGATGACGGTCGTGCCGGCCGCGATCACCCTGCGCTCGAAGGCGTTGATCTGGGCGTAGCGCTTGGACCACACGGCCTCGGGCACCAGCTCGTGGACCCGCACGACGAGGACGTCCTCGTAGTGCGAGCGGTCGAAGACCCCGAGCTGGCCGGCGCCGGGCAGGGCCTTGTCGATGCGCCAGAGGAAGTCGTGCGCGAGCTCCTCCTTCGTCGGCGCCTTGAAGCCGGTCGCCTTGACGCCCTGGGGGTTGACGGAGATGACGTGGCGCATGATGCCGCCCTTGCCCGAGGTGTCCATGCCCTGCACGACGAGCAGGAGCGACTGCCTCGAGCCGGCCGTCGACGCGGCGAAGAGCCGCTCGAGCAGGTCGGACAGCTCGGCCTCACAGGCCTTGAGCGCCGCCTTGCCCGCGATCTTGTCGCCCGTGAAACCCGGGGTGCCGGACGTGTCGACGTCGGCGAGCACGAAGCCCTTCCCGACCTTCAGCGCGTTGGCGACGTCCTTGATCTCCTCGACGGCCGCCTCCTCGTGCGCCGCGATGACCTCGTCCTCGGCGACCTGGGCCTCCAGCTCCTTGGCCGCCTTCTTGCTCGAGATCCTGCCCTCCTTGCCCGACGACTTCCCGGACTTCTTGCCCTTGCCCTTCGCGCCCTTGCCCATGGCGTCATCCTGCCCGACCGGAGACCGGTGCGACGGGATGTGAGGTCACCGATCCGCGCGGCGTCCCGGGCCGTCGTCGATACTGGCCCCATGCGCCTGCTCGTGCCCGGTCGCTCCGGCCTGCCCGCCCACTCCGACCTCGACGCGGCCGGGCTCTTCAGCGCCTATGCACCGCCCAGGGACCGGTGGGTGCGGTGCAACATGGTGACCAGCCTCGACGGCGCCGCCACCGGCGCGGACGGACGCTCCGGCTCGATCAACAACGACGCCGACCACGTCGTCTTCGAGGTGCTGCGAGCCCTGAGCCACGTCGTGGTCGTCGGCGCAGGCACGATCCGCGCCGAGGGCTATCCGCCTCTGTCCGTGGCCGATCCGCTCGTCGACCTGCGACGCGACCGCGGCCTCCCGGACGCCCTGCCCCTCGTCGCCGTGAGCAACCAGGGGCACGTCCCCCCGACGCTGAGCGGATGCCGGGACGGCCGGGCACTGATGGCCGTCCCGGCCTCGGCCGCCGGACTCGACTCGGCCAGGCGTGACCTCGGTGAGGACCACGTCCTCGTCTGCGGCGACGACGTGGTCGACGTCGCGGCCCTCGTCGAGGCGCTGCACGTTCGCGGCTGGGACCACGTGCTCACCGAGGGTGGGCCGAGCCTGCTCGGGTCCTTCCTCGCGGCGGGTCGGCTCGACGAGCTCTGCTTCACCATCGCCCCGCAGGTCGTCGGCGGCCAGCACCCGCGCCCGGTCGGCCCCGAGGGCACGCCCGCCGACCTCGACCTCGAGGTGCTCGTCGAGCAGGACGCGACGCTGATGGGACGCTGGTTCGTCAGGCGGTGACGAAGCCGCACGACGCCGCACCAGGCCGCACGACGGCGCTCGGCGGCGTCTGACGCCCTACGACGAGCGCTCAGCGGCCCTCGGCGAACACGCTCACGAACTCGCGCAGGACGCGCTCCCAGCGGTCCTGGTCGTAGTTCCACTCGCGGCAGTGCCGCGCGGTGTCCCACCGCTCGAGGCGCACGAGGTCGGGCCGCCGCCCTGCGAGGGCCACCGCGGGCCCGATCGGCACGAAGTCGTCGCCGTCCGAGGCGATGACGAGCATGGGGTGCCGCAGCTCGCCGGCGCGCGCGACCCAGTCGGTGCGGGCCACGTCGATCGGTTCGTGCACCCCGACGAGCCGACGTGTGCGACGGGAGCCCATGAGGTCGGTGGCCACCCGCACGAGCGGTCCGGGCACGCGGTGCAGCCGCCCGTGGTGGCGCAGCACGACGCCCCAGTCGATGACCGGGGAGTCGAGCACCACCCCGACGACGTAGTCCGACAGTGGTGACCGGTCGAGGGCCTGGAGCACGATGGCGCCGCCCATCGACCACCCGAGAAGGAGGATGCGCCGGGCACCGTGCGACACGGCATACCCCATGGCCGCCTCGACGTCGCGCCACTCCGACAGCCCGAGGTTGTAGCGCCCGTCCGGACCACGCGGGGCGTCGCGGTCGTTGCGGTAGGCGGCGACGAGGCTCGTCCACCCGGCCTCGCGCAGCACCGGCACCGCCCGGAGCGTCTCCTCCTTGCGCGCACCGCGGCCGTGCACGAGCACGGCCCAGTCGGCCCCGGTCGTGCCGTCCTCACGGCGCACCACCCAGCCCGGCAGCGGGCCAACGTCGGACAGGATGCTGACGTCCTCGTCGGGCAGGCCCAGGCTCACCGAGGGGCGGTCCCAGAAGTAGTACTGGTTCCAGCGGGCGGTCGCGGTCTCGACGGCTCCCCGGTCCACCGCCACGAGCCGTCGCGTCACCGACGTGGGGTCCGCGTCGACGATCTCACCGACCCGCGCGTGGCCCGCTCCCCCGTCGAGCCAGACGCCGTAGCGGCCCGGCACGACGGTCTCGGGGGTGACGCCGAAGGTGACCGTGTCGGCGTCGTGGCGCAGGATCTCGACGTCGTCCGGCTGCAGCTCGTCGGGCGTGATGACGCGTCGTGCGAAGTACGCGGCGGCCGCCACCGAACCGCCGGCCGCGCCGAGCACCGAACCCGTGCCGGCGGCCGCGGCCACGAGCACCGGACGCGAGACGAGACGGCGCACCTGCACGGGGCCATCGTCGCAAACGACCGGCGCACGCCGTGGGAGGGCGTGCCGCCGGGCGCACACGGATCAGGACAGGCGTATCAAATCGGGCGTCCGGCGCACCGTCCTTCGGGAGCCTCGGGGACCCACGGGCGGCGTGCCGCACCCCCTGATCGTTCCCCGGCCCACGCGTGGGCCGGTCGCGGTCGAGGAGGCGCCCGTTCGGGGTCGCGGTCACCACCTCGCCGTCTCGGGGTGCGAGGACGAGGTCCACGCGCCGCTTCTCACCGTCTCGTCCCACGAAAGGGGACATCCGTGTTCACCACCTTGCGCCGCGGCGCACTCAGCATCGCGGCGGCCGGGGCGCTCGTCGCCACGCCGGCCCTCGCGATGGGAGCCGGCGTCAGCCCGGCCACCTACGACGCGTCCGTCGACCCGGGCGACACCGTCCACGTCACCAAGACGATCAGCACGCCGGAGATCCCGCCCAAGCCCGACATCGTCCTCGTCGTCGACGAGACCGGCAGCATGGGGCCGGCGATCGACAACGTGAAGTCCGAGATGGGCTCGATCGTCACCACGGTCCAGGGAGCCCAGCCGCAGGCCCAGTTCGCCATCGCCTCCTACAAGGACGAGGGTGACGGGGCGGAGTTCTTCCAGGTCGAGACCGGCCTGACGGGCAGCCAGGCCACCGCCCAGACCGCGATCGACAGCCTGTCCGCGTCCGGGGGCGGCGACACCCCCGAGGGCCAGCTCAACGCCCTGTGGCAGGTCGGGTCCGGCGGCGGCGCCATCGCCTACCGACC
This sequence comes from Terrabacter sp. LjRoot27, assembly GCF_964254175.1. NCBI lineage: Bacteria > Bacillati > Actinomycetota > Actinomycetes > Micrococcales > Intrasporangiaceae > Terrabacter > Terrabacter sp. LjRoot27. The sequence continues at coordinate 2,189,818 of NZ_CAXUSS020000001.1, read as the reverse complement.
CGACTCCTCGCGCATCGTCGTCTGGTTCGGCGACGCGAGCGGTCACGACCCGAGCGGCGGGCACAGCGAGGCCGACGCGACGGCATCCCTCACGGGGGTCGGCGCACAGGTCATCGCCATCAACGTCGAGTCCGGTGGGGCCGACGGCCTCAACGCGACCGGCCAGGCCCAGCGCATCGCCGACGCCACGTCGGGCACGTTCTTCCCGAGCGTGACGCCGGGCAACGTCGCGAGCACCATCCTCGCCGGTCTGGGCAACCTGCCCGCCGAGGTGACGGCGAACGTCGACTGCGACGCCGGCCTGTCGATCGGGTTCACTCCGTCCCTGCCCCAGACCGTGACGAGCGGCAGCGACGTCGTGCTCGACGAGGCCATCACGGTCGCCGCCGACGCCCCGCAGGGGTCGACGCTGACCTGCACGACGACCTTCCTCGTCAACGGTGCCGAGGCCGGGCCGGAGTTCGTCCAGACCGTGAGCATCAAGGTCAACGACGTCACGCCGCCGACCGTCTCGTGCGGCCCCGGCGTCAACCCGGACGGTGTGACGCCGCCCGGCTACAAGAAGGCCGGCTTCTACCAGCTCGTCGCCGACGACAACCTGCCGGGCACGACGGTGACGGTCTCCGACACCGCCACGGGGGCCTCCTTCGGTCCCTACGACCCCGGCACGTACATCAAGATGACGCAGGCGCTCGGTGCGACGCCGTCGTCCGTCCCCTTCGAGGGCATGGTCGACTGGCACGTCACCGTCCAGGGTGACCTGCTCCTGACGGCCACGGACGCCGCGGGCAACACGGCGACGGCCACCTGCACCGTCCCGCCGAACAAGAAGTGACGCCAGCGCGTCGATGAAGGTCCTGCGCGGCCCCGACCACCCCGGGCCGAGCAGCACGAGGGCCCCGGCCACCCACCGGGGCCCTCGTGGCGCGTCCGCACCCGGCCCGTAAGACCTCGTAAGGACCACGTCGTCGCCGGGCGGGCACAAACCCGGGTGACGTGGCGTTGGTCTGGACATGAGCCACGAGAACACCTCCGACAAGCCGTATGCCGTCCAGCGCACCGACGAGGAGTGGCGCGCAGCCCTGACGCCCGCCGAGTACAAGGTCCTGCGACAGGCCGGCACCGAGCCCGCGTTCCGCGGCGAGTACACCGACACCAGGACGCAGGGCGTCTACTCCTGCCGGGCCTGCGGCAGCGAGCTCTTCCGCAGCGACACGAAGTTCGAGTCGCACTGCGGCTGGCCGTCGTTCTACTCCCCGCTCGCCGGTGACACGGTCGAGTACATCGAGGACCGCGCCTTCGGCATGAAGCGCGTCGAGGTCCGGTGCGCCCGCTGCGGCTCGCACCTCGGGCACGTCTTCGAGGGCGAGGGCTACGACACCCCGACCGACCAGCGCTACTGCATCAACTCGATCTCGCTGCGCCTGCAGCCCGACGAGGGACCGTCTGCGCAGGCCTGACCGGCCGACCGCCGACGGGCTGCGGTCGCCCGGACTCCTCGCCTAGATTCGTCCCATGGTCGACGATGGCGACATCCGCATCGGCAGTGCCGAGCGCGACGAGGCGCTCGCCGCGCTCGCCGAGCACCACGCCGCGGGACGCCTCGACGCGAACGAGTACGAGGACCGGCGCGGCCGGGCGACCGACGCCGTCGTCCGGCGGGACCTGACCGAGCTCTTCGTCGACCTGCCCGAGCCACGTCCGCGGCTCGAGCCCGCGCGGGGCGGCGCCGTCTCGCGTCCGTCGGCGCCCCGCCAGGGGCCACGGAGCAGGGTGGCGCGCGTGCTCGTGAGCCTCGCCCCCTTCATCGCGCTCGCCGCGTTCCTGCGCACCGAGTCGTGGCTCGTCGTCCTGCTCATTCCCGTCATCGTGGCGATCGCCAAGGCGATCGACGACTGAGCCCCCGCCTGCACGTGCAGGCGGGGGCTCAGCGGCGCACGCGGGCGTCGCCGGCGCTCAGCGCAGGTTGGCGACGAGCTGGGCCGGCTCGACCTTCGGTCCGGTGAAGAACGGGATCTCCTCGCGCACGTGCATCCGGGCGCGGGACGCGCGCAGCTCGCGCATGAGGTCGACGATCCGGTGGAGCTCGTCGGCCTCGAAGGCGAGCAGCCACTCGTAGTCGCCGAGGGCGAAGGAGGCGATGGTGTTGGCCCGCACGTCGGGGAAGTCACGCGCCATCTGGCCGTGCTCGCGGAGCAGGTCGCGGCGCTCGGCGTCCTCGAGGAGGTACCACTCGTAGGAGCGGACGAACGGGTAGACGCAGACGTACTTCCGCGCCACCTCGTCGGCCATGAAGGCCGGGACGTGGCTCTTGTTGAACTCCGCGGGGCGGTGCAGCGCCGCGTTGCTCCAGACCGGCTCGAGGTGCGAGCCGAGCTCGGTGCGCAGGAGGCGGTGGTAGGCCGACTGGAGCTGCTCGATCGTCTCGGCGTGCCACCACACCATGAAGTCGGCGTCGCCGCGCAGGCCTGCGACGTCGTAGATGCCACGGACCACGACACCCTCGCCGGCGATCTCGTCGAGGAACGCCTCGAGGTCCGCCGTGACCGCGTCGCGGTCGTCGCCGACCGGCGTGACGGTGCTGAACACCGACCACATGCAGTAGCGGATGGTGTCGTTGATCTCCCGCATCTCGGCCGGGGTCAGGCGCTCGCTCATGGCCCCATCATCCCAAGCGGCTCGGGGCCCCTCGTCAGCGGGTCAGGACCGACCGCGCGGCAGCGCGGCCGGACGCGATGCACGCCGGGATGCCCACGCCGTCGTATGCCGCCCCGCACAGCGCGAGCCCGGGCGGCAGCACGCGGGTGGGCGCCAGACGCGAACGGTGCCCGACGGCATACTGCGGCAGTCCCCCGCCCCAGCGCTGGACGTGCGCGTCGACGGGGTCGGGCACCCCGTGCCCGAGCACCGTGCGCAGGTCGGCGAGGGCCACGGCGACGAGCTGGTCGTCGGAGCGCTGGAGCGAGGCCTCCTCGCGGTGACGGCCGACGGAGGCCCGCAGGAACGTCCGCCCCGGGTGGGCGGCTGCGAGCCAGGGCCACTTGACCGAGCTGAACGTCGACGCCTTGATCGTCAGCGACTCCGTGGGCGGGACGAGGAAGCCGCTGCCGTCGAGGACGGCCGGTGCGGCACCGTCGAGGGCGAACGTCACGATGGCCATGGACGCGTACTCGACGGTCGCGAGCGCCGCGGCGGCCGCGGGGGCGACGTCACGCAGCAGTCGCGAGGCCGGAGCCGCGGGGACGGCGAGCACGACGGCGTCGAAACGTTGCTCGACGACGTCGGTCGTGGGACCGGTCGACACGACCCAGGCGTCGCCGTCGCGACGGAGCCCGCGCACCACCGCGCCCCGTCGCACCAGGACACCAGCGGCGACGAGCTCGCGCTCGAGGGCCTCGGGCAGCGTCCCGAGGCCGCCGACGAGGGAGGCGAAGACGGGGCGACCGGCCATCGGTCCGCTCGCTGCCGACTCGGCTGCGGCACGGGCCACGTCGAGCAGCGGTCGGCCGTCGTGCGCTGCGGCCGCGAGGACCGGGACGGCCTGCTCGGCGGAGATCTCGCGGGCGTGCCCGGCGTAGACGCCGGCGAGCAGGGGCTCGACGAGGCGGTCCGTGACGGCACGCCCCAGCCGGGCGTCCACGAGGTCACCCACCGAGACGTCACCGACGACGGGGCCCTCGACGCGCTCGTGCGCCAGACGCTCCACCTCGTCGTCGGTGAGCAGCCCGCGCACCGACTCCGGGTCGGCCGGCACCCCCATCACCGTGCCGCGGGGCATCGGCCAGCGGCGCCCGCGCGAGACGATCGAGGCGCCGGCGGGTCCGGGGTGCGTCGTGAGGGCCGCGACGCCGAGCTCCTCGACGAGCGTGAGCGCCTCGGGGCGACGCGCCAGCACCGACTCGGCGCCGACGTCGATGCGCACCCCGCCGACCTCCTCGAGCCGCAGCTTCCCGCCCACCCGGTCGGAGCCCTCGAGGACCGTGACGGAGACGTCGACGCCGGAGCGACCGAGCTCCCAGGCGGCCGCCAGTCCGCTGATGCCACCACCGATGACCGCGACCGTCCTGCCCATGGCGCCACTCTCCCATCCCGGCTCCGGCGGTTTGTCCGAGGCCCGCCCGATGAGGGAATGTTGGGCGCATGAGCACGCCCGCGCTGCCCGTCGCCCAGCCCGTCGCCCAGCCCGCGGACCTCTCCGGACTCGTCGGTGCCGCCTACCGCGTCATCCAGGCGCTCGGCGAATGGGGTGTCGGAGCCCTGACGTTCCTCGAGACGGTGGTCCCTCCCATCCCGAGCGAGGTCGTGCTGCCGCTCTCCGGCTTCATCGCGCGGCAGGGCCAGCTCAGCCTGGGGCTGCTCCTCGTGACGAGCACCCTCGGCTCCTACCTCGGCGCCCTGACCCTCTACCTGCTGGCCGACCGCCTGGGCCAGGAGCGAGCGATCGACGTCATGGCCCGGCTCCCGCTCGTCGACCGGCACGACTTCGAGCGGGCGACGGACTGGTTCACCGACCACGGGCGCCGGTCGATCTTCTTCGGCCGGCTCGTCCCCGGAGTCCGGAGCCTCGTCTCCCTGCCCGCCGGCGCCGTCCACATGCCGCTGGCGCGGTTCACGGTCTTCACCGTCGCGGGAAGTGCCCTGTGGAACGGCCTGCTCATCGGCCTCGGCTGGGTGCTCGGCTCGCGCTACGAGCTCGTCGACCGGTACTCCTCGGTGCTCGACTGGGTCGTCGGGACGGCCGTGGTCGTCCTCGTCGGTTGGCTCGTCGTGCGCCGCGTCCGCCGGACCCGCCGCGGCCGCGTCCACGAGCACGGCTGACCCACCGCCGCGACCGCCCCGCGGGGCACCGCAACGATCGGGTCCACCTGCGTGTCTCTCATGACAAGGGACGTCGCCACACACACCGTGCGCACCACAGCTCCACCGTCAGGTACGGCACGGGAGGCGACCCGTCGAAAGGCTCGCCATGACCGCCACGCCACACCTGCCGCGTCTCGCCTCGCTCCCTCCCGCACGGCGACGTCTCCTCGCCATGGTCGCCGGGGTCGTCGCGGTGCTCGCGCTGTCGATCCCGCTGGGCCTCAAGGCTCTCCAGGGCGCCTCGTCCTCAGGCTCCTCCTCGTCCGCGGCATCGGCCGGAGAGGCGAGTCGCAGTGACGTGACCGGCAACGGCGTGGTCGGGCAGGACCTCGCGCCGCAGCCCGACGCCACGGCAGGCGCCAAGTCGCCCGCCGCCGACACGGGCTCGCTCGGCACCGGCGTCGCGGGGTCGGTCGCCGTCATCGAGCCGAAGATCGCGCGGTCCGCGTGGCTCGGGATCAAGGTCACCGACCTGACGGGATCGGCGGCCCGAGCCCGCGTCATCGCGACGGACGCCGGGGGCCAGGTGACGTCGGAGAACGTCGTGACCTCGGTCGACCCGACCGGCGGTCCGACCGGACCGGGCGGGGTCGACCCCCGCCTCGAGTCGGGATCGTCGCTGCCGACCGTCGGCGTCGACGAGGCCCGGATGGTGCTCAGCGTCCCGGCCAAGACCCTCGACGACGTGCTGACGCAGCTGTCCAAGATCGGGACGGTGTCCTACCGCTCGTCGCAGTCCCAGGACGTCACCGACACCTACGTCGACACCAAGGCGCGCATCGAGCCCATGCAGGACGGGATCACGCGTGTGCGTGCCCTGCTCACGAAGACGACGGACCTCCAGCAGGTCATCCTGCTCGAGAGCGAGCTGACCCGCCGTCAGGCCGAGCTCGACTCGCTGACGCAACGCCTGGCCCAGCTCGACGCGATGACGACGACGAGCGACGTCACGGTGACGCTCTGGACCGACGCGACGACGCCCGTGCAGACCGAGAGCGGCCTCACCGGGGGCCTGCGCACCGCGTGGGACAGCCTCGTCGGCTCGCTCACCGTCATCCTCACCGGACTCGCGGCGCTCCTGCCCTGGCTCGTCCTCCTCGTGCCGCTCACCCTGGTCGCCCTGCGCCTGTGGCGTCGCCGTGCTGCCGGTACGCCGTCCGTCGGCTCCCACTCCAACGGTGGTGCCGGTACCGGCAGCGGCGCCGGACCCACACCGGCACCGCAGCCGGCAGCAGCCCCGGTACCGGCATCTGCCTCCCCGTCGGCGACGGACGACTGACGCGAGGAGACGAGAAGGGCGCAGGGGCCGTCGGTGGCTCGGTCAGCGACCGAGCCGCCGGCGGACCATGTCGCCGACCTGGCGCACCTCGCGCACGTGCATGGCGTGGGCGATGCCGAGGTAGATGACGCCGAAGACGAGACCGACGAGACCGATCTCGATGGCACTGGCGAACATCCGCTTGAGGGCCGAGGTCGTTCCCTCGACCGCGGCCCCGGTGATGGGGTCGAGCACCTGGGTGACACCCCAGGCGACGACGCCGGCGACGGCGGCGGCGAGGCCGACGCGCGACGCCGTGACGAGCCCCTCCCCGAGGCCGAGCCTCCCGATGCGCCGACGCAGCAGGAAGAGGCCGACCATGGAGCTGACGACGTTGCCCACCGTCTGGCCCATCGCCATGACCCCGATGGCCCAGACCGGGTTGATGAACAGCGTCACGACGCCGGCGAGCGCGCTGATGCCGGTCAGGAGCACCTGCATGACGACGGTCGGCTTGCCGTCCTCGAGGGCGAAGAACATGCGGTAGCAGAGCAGGTCGAGCCCGAAGGGCACGAGCCCCAGGATCATGATGATGAGGACGCTGGCGGAGACCTCGACCGAGCGCGGTTCGATGCCGGGGTTGAGCAGCGCGACGATCGGCTCGGCGAGCACGATGACCGCGACCATGATCGGCACGTTGGCCACGAGCGGCATCGTCAGGCCGGTGCGGAAGTCACGGCGCAGGCTCTCCTTGTCCCCGGAGGCCGCGGCGGCCGAGAAGCGCGGGAAGAGCGCGGTGATGATCGAGACCGTGATGAACGCGTGCGGCAGCATGAAGAGCGTGAACGCGATGGCGTATGCCGCCGGGCCTCGTACCGCGTCCTCGAGACCGAGCGCCGTGGCGGAGGCCGTCGCGTTGTTGAGGACGCCCTGGCTGATGAAGAAGCCGACCTGCGACACCGCCAGCCCGCCGAAGGCCCAGAGGGCGAGGCGGCTGACGCCTCCGAGGCCGACGCCGCGCAGGCCCCAGCGAGGGCGGTAGTGGAACCCGGTCCGCCGCAGGGCAGGGACGAGGGACAGGGCCTGGACGATCACGGACAACGTGGCCGAGCCGGCGAAGAGCCAGATCATCGGCCCGGTCCACTCGGACGGGTCCCGCGGTTGGTCGCGCCCGGGGGCTCCGCGTGGTGCGTCCTTGGGGAAGACGAAGAGGAAGAGCACCAGCCCGGTGACGGCCACGACGTTGGCGATGAAGGGGGCCCACGCGAAGGCGGCGAACTGCCCGCGTGCGTTGAGGATCTGCCCGAGCAGGGCGAAGAGCCCGTAGAAGAAGATCTGCGGCAGGCAGATGAGCGAGAACGCGAGCGCGAGGTCCTTGAAGTCCGGCGACGAGCTGCGGGCGAGCAGCCAGACGAACCCCCCGGCGGCGGCCATGACGACGACCGTGATGACCGCCATCGCCGTGAGCGCCACCGTGATGACGCGGTCGGTGAACTCCTGGCCGCCGTCCTCGAGCTTCATCGCCCGGGCGAGCGACGGGATGAGGACCGCGTTGAGGATGCCGCCGGCCGCGAGCACGTAGAGCACGTTGGGCAGCGTGTTGGCCAGGGAGAAGGCGTCACCGGCGAGCTTCGCACCGATGATCGCGGTGATGAGGCCGTTGCGCACGACCCCGAGCACGCGCGATGCCACAGACCCACCGAGCATGGTGAGGCTGGAGCGAGCGACCGACGGTGCCGCCGTCGTCATGGGCGGCTCGAGCACTCGTGGACGAGTGCCGTGACCCGGGTCAGCACGTCGGGGTCCACGGTGGGCAGCACGCCGTGGCCGAGGTTGAAGATGTGGCCCGGGGCGTGGCGCCCCTCCTCGACGATCTCCCGGACGCGGCGCTCGAGGGCGTCCCACGGCGCGAAGAGCAGGGCCGGGTCGAGGTTGCCCTGGACGGCATACGTCGGCCCGAGGCGGTCCACGGCGTCGGTGAGCGACACGCGGTAGTCGACGCCGACCACCTCGGCGCCCGCCTCACCCATGAGGCCGAGCAGCTCACCCGTGCCGACGCCGAAGTGGATGCGGGGCACGTCGAGGTCGGCGACGGCGGCGAGCGCGACCGACGAGTGGGGCATGGCGCGCGCGGCGTAGTCGGCCTTCGACAGGGCACCGGCCCACGAGTCGAAGAGCTGGACGGCGCTGGCGCCGGCCTGCGCCTGCACGCGGAGGAACTCGCCCGAGATCTGCGCGAGCCTCGCGCACAGGGCGTCCCACAGCTCGGGGTCGCCGTGCATGAGGGCCTTGGTCTTCTCGTGGTTCTTGGAGGGGCCGCCCTCGACGAGGTAGGACGCGAGCGTGAAGGGCGCTCCGGCGAAGCCGATGAGCGGGACGTCACCGAGCTCACGGACGAGCAGGCCCACGGCCTCGGTGATGAAGGGGACGTGCTCGGGCGTCAGCGGGACGAGCTGGTCGAGGTCGGCGGCGGTGCGGATCGGGTGGGCCACGACCGGGCCCACGCCGGGCACGATGTCGAGGTCGACCCCGATGGCCTTGAGGGGCACGACGATGTCGCTGAAGAAGATGGCCGCGTCGACGCCGTGGCGGCGCACGGGCTGGAGCGTGATCTCCGTGACGAGGTCGGGGCGCATGCACGACTCGAGCATCGGGATGCCCTCGCGGACGGCGCGGTACTCGGGCAGCGAACGCCCCGCCTGGCGCATGAACCACACCGGGGTCCGGGTCACCGACTCGCGGCGCGCAGCGCGGACGAGGTCGCTCTGGCGGGTGTCTGGCGGGGCTGTGGTCGGCACCGGTCAATCCTGCCACGGCGGGCACGTGCCCCCGCGCCACGCGCGTCCGGCGCGCCCTGAGGACAGATCGCCCGACTCCGGCATACCCTCATCTGGTGCACACGCGAACGTTGCCGGGCAACCACGGCGCGGTCTTCGCCAGGACGCTCAGCGCCCTGCGAGACGTCCGTCTGCGTTCCGAGGTGCGGCTGACCGAGGTGCCGGCGCCGACGCGCATCGCGCCGTACGCCGCAGCCCTGACCGCTGACGTCATCGACGTCGCAGACCCCGACGACGACCTCGCGACCGGACGGTTCGTCCTCCTGCACGATCCGGCAGCCCCCGACACGTGGGACGGCCAGTGGCGCATCGTCACGTTCGCGCGGGCCGAGCTCGAGCCCGAGCTCGCCGGCGACCCGATGCTCGGGGCCGTCGGGTGGTCGTGGCTGACCGACTCGCTCGCCAACCGCAACCTCGGCTGGACGGCCGAGGCTGGCACGGTGACCCGTGTGGTCAGTGAGAGCTTCGCGGGTCTCGCCGACCGCGAGGCGAGTGTCGAGATGGAGATCCGCGCCTCCTGGACCCCGGTCGGCGGCGACGCCACCGACCACCTGCGCGCGTGGGCGGACATGCTCTGCACCATCGCCGGCATCCCGCCGCTGCCCGACGGCGTCGTCCCCCTCCCGGGGCAGCGACGGTGACGGCGGAGCCGAACGAGCCCGCCGACGACCTCGGCGACGACCAGGCCGCCGACCTCGCACCCGACGCCGCCGCTGAGCTCGTCCCGCTGACCCACCCGCGGGACGGGGTGCCCGACGTCGTCGTCGACGAGCGCGCCCTGATGCGCGCCGCCGAGGCCATCGGCAACGGCACCGGCCCCGTCGGCATCGACGCCGAGCGCGCGTCGGGCTACCGCTACGGCCAGCGCGCCTACCTCGTGCAGGTCCGCCGCGAGGGCTCCGGGTCCTGGCTCATCGACCCCATCGCCTGCCCCGACCTCTCCCCCGTCGGTGAGGCCATCGGCGACGCCGAGTGGATCCTGCACGCGGCCACCCAGGACCTCCCGTGCCTGGCCGAGGTCGGGCTGCGTCCCCAGTCGCTCTTCGACACCGAGCTCGGCGGCCGGCTCGCCGGTCTGCCCCGCGTCGGGCTCGGCGCCATGGTCGAGCACTACCTGGGCCTGCAGCTGGCCAAGGAGCACTCGGCCGTCGACTGGTCGGTGCGCCCCCTTCCCGAGCCGTGGCTGCGGTATGCCGCTCTCGACGTCGAGGTGCTCGTCGACCTGCGTGACGCGGTGGCCGCCGAGCTCGCGTCGCAGGGCAAGGCGGCCTGGGCCGCCGAGGAGTTCACGCACCTGCTCGACTTCACCGGTCCCGAGCCGCGCGTCGACCCGTGGCGTCGCACGTCGGGGATGCACAAGGTGCGCGGCCGTCGGGGTCTGGCCATCGTGCGTGAGCTGTGGCTCTGGCGCGACGCCGTGGCCCAGCAGCGCGACACCTCCCCCGGACGGGTCCTGCCGGACGCGGCGATCAGCGAGATCGCCATCGCCAACCAGCGGGCGACGAAGCCGCCACGCACCGTGGGCTCCGCCGAGCCGCGGCTGGCCCGCTCGGTGCGCCGCCACCAGGAGGCGATCATCGAGGTCGTCGCGCGCGCCCTCGCCCTCCCCGACGACGAGCTGCCCGTCCTGGCCCTCCCGCCGAGCGGCCCGCCGCCGCCCAAGGCGTGGGCCGACCGCGACCCCGTCGCCGCGGCCCGCCTGGCCCGCGCCCGGGAGCTGCTCGGTGCGATCTCCGAGGAGCTGGCCGTCCCGGTCGAGAACCTCCTGACCCCCGACCTGCTGCGCCGCTTCCTGTGGGAGGGACCGGCGGCGCCGTCGACCTCCGAGGTCGCCGAGGCCCTCTCCGCCATGGGGGCCCGGCGCTGGCAGACGACGATCACCGCGCCCCTGATCTCCCTCGCCTGCAGCGAGAACCCGCCCGCCTGAGGCGTGTCCCTCCCTCGCGAGCCGTGGTGAGGATGGTCACCCGTGGGCCCGTTGGCCCCGAAGTTACCGAGAAGTAGTATCGAGGAGGTCGCTCTCCGCCGCGGCCCGACGCCGGCGTCATCGCCGGCCCACCGACCCCGATCCACCGCGATCACCCTCGATCCACTGGGAGGCACCGTGCCCCGCGCACTCAATGAGGTCGTCTTCGTCGACGGCGTCCGGACGCCGTTCGGCAAGGCCGGAGACAAGGGCATGTACGCCCAGACCCGCGCCGACGACCTCGTCATCCGGTGCATCCGTGAGCTGCTCCACCGCAACCCGAACCTGCCCAAGGACAAGGTCGAGGAGGTCGCCATCGCCGCGACCACCCAGATCGGCGACCAGGGCCTCACCCTCGGCCGCACCGCGGCGCTTCTCTCGGGCCTGCCCAACACGACGCCCGGCTACTCCGTCGACCGGATGTGTGCCGGCGCGATGACCGCCGTGACCAACACGGCGAGCTCGATCGCCTTCGGCGCCTACGACATCGCCATCGCCGGCGGCGTCGAGCACATGGGCCGCCACCCCATGGGTGAGGGCGTCGACCCCAACCCGCGCATCGTCTCCGAGAAGATCGTCGACCCCGACGCCCTCGTCATGGGCAAGACCGCCGAGAACCTCCACGACCGCTTCCCGCAGCTGACGAAGCAGCGGTCCGACGCCTTCGCCGTCGGCAGCCAGGACAAGCTCGCCCAGGCGTACGCCGACGGCAAGATCCAGCGCGATCTCGTCACCGTCGCCACCCGTCACGCCGAGCAGGGCTGGGGTCTCGCGACCGCCGACGAGCCGCCGCGTCCCGGCACGACCGTCGACGACCTCGGCCAGCTCAAGACGCCCTTCCGTGCGCACGGCAACGTCACCGCGGGCAACGCCGCCGGCCTCAACGACGGCGCGACCGCGTGCCTGCTCGCCTCCGAGACGGCTGCGACCGAGCTCGGCCTGCCGGTGCGGATGCGCCTCGTGTCGTTCTCCTTCGTCGGCGTCGAGCCCGAGGTCATGGGCGTCGGGCCCGTGCCGGCCACGGAGAAGGCGCTTGCCAAGGCGGGCCTCACGATCGGCGACATCGGCCTCTTCGAGCTCAACGAGGCGTTCGCCGTCCAGGTGCTCGCCTTCCTCGACCACTTCGGCATCGCCGACGACGACCCGCGCGTCAACGAGTACGGCGGCGCCATCGCCACCGGTCACCCGCTGGCCAGCTCCGGCGTGCGCCTCATGACCCAGCTCTCGCGCCAGTTCGAGGAGCACCCGGAGGTCCGCTACGGCCTGACCGCCATGTGCATCGGCATCGGCATGGGCGGAGCCGTCATCTGGGAGAACCCGCACCACGAGGCCTACGAGTCCTCGACGACCCGCACGACCGCAGAGGAGATCGCCAAGTGAGCGCCACCACCACCGAGAAGCCCACGGCCGCAAGCGACTTCGCCTCCGAGGTCGTGACGCGCACCCCCGTGCACGACATCGCCCTCCCGGGTGGCGGCGGCACCCTCGCGCTCATCACCCTCGACAACGGCTTCGACCACACCAAGCCCAACACCTTCGGCCCGCAGTCGATCGCCGGTCTCGCGGCCACCGTCGAGCGCCTGCGTGAGCGCGCCGTGGCGGGCGAGATCGTCGCCGTCGCCGTCACCGGCAAGCCGTTCATCTTCGCCGTCGGCGCCGACCTCACCGGCGTGCCGTTCATCGGGTCGCGCGACCAGGCGCTCGAGATCGCCCGGGCCGGCCACGCGGCATACGCAGCCTTCTCCGACCTGCCGGTCCCGACCTTCGCCTTCGTCAACGGCGCCGCCATGGGCGGCGGTGTCGAGCTGGCGCTGTCGGCGACCTACCGCACGATGAGCGCGGGCGTCCCGGCCGTCGCCCTGCCCGAGGTCTTCCTCGGCCTCGTGCCCGGCTGGGGCGGCTGCTGGATGCTGCCCAACCTCGTCGGCATCGAGAAGGCGATCACCGTCGTCATCGACAACCCGCTGAGCCAGAACCGCATGCTCAAGGGCGTCGACGCCTACAGGCTCGGGATGGCCGACGCGCTGCTCGAGCCTGCGGACTTCATCGAGGAGTCGATCGCCTGGGCGGCCCGCGTGCTGTCCGGTGAGGTGACCGTCGAGCGCCCCGAGGTCGATCGCGACGAGGCGGCGTGGAGCGCCGCCATCGCCAAGGCCAAGGGCCTCGCCGACGTCAAGACGGGCCGCCAGGCCAAGAGCCCGTATGCCGCCCTCGACCTGCTCGCCGCCGCTCGCACCGCGACGCGCGAGGAGGGATTCGCCGCCGAGGACGAGGTGCTCGCCGACCTGCTCATGAGCGACGAGCTGCGCGCCGGGCTCTACGCCTTCGACCTCGTGCAGAAGCGCGCCAAGCGTCCCGCCGGAGCCCCGGACAAGGCGCTCGCACGCACGGTCACGAAGGTCGGCATCGTCGGCGCCGGCCTCATGGCCAGCCAGCTCGCGCTGCTCTTCATCCAGCGCCTCCAGGTGCCGGTCGTGCTCACCGACATCGACGACGAGCGCGTCGCCAAGGGCGTCGGCTACGTCCACGCCGAGCTCGACAAGCTCGCCGGCAAGGGTCGGCTGAACCCCGACAGGCTGAACCGTTACAAGGCGCTCGTCAGGGGGTCGACGAGCAAGGACGGCTTCGCCGACGCCGACTTCGTCATCGAGGCGGTCTTCGAGGAGATGTCGGTCAAGCAGCAGGTCTTCGCCGAGGTCGAGGCCGTCGTCTCGGCCGAGTGCGTGCTCGCGACGAACACCTCGAGCCTGTCGATCGCCGAGATGGCCGGGACGCTCGAGCACCCGGAGCGGGTCGTCGGCTTCCACTTCTTCAACCCGGTGGCGGTCATGCCCCTGCTCGAGATCATCCCGGGCGAGCGCACCGACGACCCCACTCTCGCAACGGCATTCGCCGTCGGCAAGGCGCTCAAGAAGACCTGCATCCTGGCCGCGGACCGGCCGTCGTTCATCGTCAACCGACTGCTCGGGCGGTTCATGGGCGAGGCCGCGAAGATCCTCGACGAGGGCACGCCGATCGAGGTCGTCGACCGCGCCTTCGCCGGTCTCGCCCCGATGCCGCCGTTCGTCCTCATCGGGCTCGTGGGGCCGGCCATCGCACTGCACAACGGCGAGACGCTCGTGCGCGCCTTCCCCGACCGCTTCTACGCGTCCCCGACGCTGCAGCGGATCGTCGCGGCCGGCAAGCGCGGCTTCTACGACCTCAGCTCGGGTCGCCCGGTCCTCGACCCCGAGGTCGCCGAGCTCATCGAGAAGCCGGCCGAGCCGGTCGTCCTCGACCTCCCCCAGGTGCGCCAGCGCGTGCTCACGGTCCTGGCCGACGAGGCGCGACGCATGCTCGACGAGGGTGTCGCGCAGGCGCCGATGGACATCGACCTCGCGATGATCACCGGCGCGGGCTTCCAGTTCTGGAACGGTGGCATCACGCCGCTCCTCGACCGGACCGGCGTGGCAGAGGCCGTCACCGGATCGCGCTTCCTGCCCGACGGCGTGGCCAACGCCAGGACCCCTGCCTGACCGCGATCCACCTCCCACCGTCGAAAGGCCACGAACCGGGCTCAGCGGCCGCTCGCGTCGAGCAGCGCTCCCGGTTCGTGGCCTTTCGACGTGACGGGATTTGCCGTAACTCATATATGAGTTAGCCTCGTCGTCGTGCCTCAGACCTACCTGACCCGGATCGGCGGACTCATCCGCGACGCGCGACGCCACAAGGGGATGACCCAGTCGGACCTCGCAGAGCTCCTGGGGACCTCCCAGGGCGCCGTGACCCGCATCGAGCAGGGCAAGCAGAACCTCAGCCTCGACATGCTCGCCAAGATCGGCGACGCGCTCGACTCCGAGTTCGTCTCGCTCGGGCACTCCGGACCGCAGCACCTGCGCATCGTCGGCGGCCAGAAGCTGACCGGCTCGATCGACGTCAAGACGTCCAAGAACGCCGCCGTCGCCCTCCTCTGCGCCGCTTTGCTCAACCGCGGTCGCACCACCCTGCGCAACCTGGCCCGCATCGAGGAGGTCAACCGCATCCTCGAGGTGCTCGCCTCCATCGGCGTCAGGACGCGCTGGCTGCCCGAGAGCAGCGACCTCGAGATCATCCCGCCGGCCGTGCTCAACCTCGACGACATCGACGTCGCGGCCGCACGCCGCACGCGCACCGTCATCATGTTCCTCGGCCCGCTGCTCCACGAGCACGAGTCCTTCCAGCTGCCGTATGCCGGTGGCTGCGACCTCGGCACGCGCACCGTAGAGCCCCACATGGCCGCGCTGCGGTCGTTCGGTCTCGAGGTCACCGCGACCCACGGCTTCTACGAGGCGCGGTCCGACCGCTCCGTCGGACCGGAGCGGGCCATCGTGCTCACCGAGCGCGGCGACACCGTGACGGAGAACGTCCTCATGGCCGCCGCGCGCCACCCGGGCACCACGGTGATCCGCAACGCGAGCCCCAACTACATGGTCCAGGACCTCTGCTTCTTCCTCGAGAAGCTCGGTGTCCGCATCGACGGCATCGGCACGACGACCCTGACGGTCCACGGCGTCGCCGAGATCGACGTCGACGTCGAGTACTCCCCCAGCGAGGACCCCATCGAGGCGATGAGCCTCATCGCCGCCGCCGTCGTCACCGACAGCTCCATCACGATCCGCCGGGTGCCGATCGAGTTCATCGAGATCGAGCTCGCCACCCTCGACGGCATGGGGATGAAGTACGACCTGACGCCGGAGTACACCTCGGCCAACGGCAAGACGCGCCTCGTCGACCTCACGACGATCCCCGGTCCGCTCCATGCACCGATCGACAAGATCCACCCGATGCCCTTCCCGGGCCTCAACATCGACAACCTGCCGTTCTTCGCGCTCATCGGCGCCGTCGCCGAGGGCAGCACGATGATCCACGACTGGGTCTACGAGAACCGCGCGATCTACCTCACCGAGCTGACGAAGGTCGGCGCCAAGGTGCAGCTGCTCGACCCGCACCGTGTCATCGTCGAGGGCCCGACCCGCTGGCGCGCGGCCGAGGTCGTGTGTCCGCCGGCCCTGCGTCCCGGCGTCGTCGTGCTCCTCGCGATGCTCGCCGCACCGGGCACGTCGGTGCTGCGCAACGTCTACGTCATCAACCGTGGCTACGAGGACCTCGCCGAGCGCCTCAACGCCCTCGGCGCGACGATCGAGGTCTTCCGCGACATCTGACCCGGGTCCCAGGAGGGGCCGGCGGCCGGCTCGTTCAGGGCGGCCGCCGTCTCGACCAGGTCACGCAACGTCTCGACGAACCGGGCCGCGGGCGCACCGTCGACCACCGCGTGGTCGAAGCTCAGGGTGAGCGGCAGCATGGGTCTGGCCACGACGACGCCGTCGACGACGACGGGCCTCTCGACCACGGCGCCGACCGTGGCGATGATGGTGAGCGGTGCCAACGGGATCGCCCAACCCCACCCGTGGGTGAACATCCCGATCGACGTCACTCCGACCGCCGGGCCGAAGGTGGCCGACACGGCCGGCCGCCTCGCCACCAGCCGGAGCGCCGTGCGCCGGAGCGGACCGGGCAGGCGCACCACCAGGGCGACGAGTCCTCGCGCTGGATGCTCCAGGGCCGGTCCCGTCTTGGCCTCGTGCAGCATCCGCGTGATCTCGAGGCAGTCCAGCCGGTCCGCGCCCCGCACGACCACGATGTCGAGCACGGGCCGGCCCTCCCCCGACCGCTCCACCGTTGCGCCGATGTCGACGCGGTCGAAGGTGATGACGCGGCTGCCCGACATCCGGGCGTTGAGCTCCGGGTGCGCCGCCACGGCCCGGGCCACGCTGGCGACGACGAAGGCGGTCCAGGTCACCGGCTCCGGCGCCGTGCGGATCCTGGCTCGGGCTTCGCTCACGTCGAGCTCGACGAGCGCGTGCACCTGGAACCGTCGGCCGGCTCCCGCCAACCGGTCGAGCACCGGGCGGCGGTCACGAGGGACCCGCTCGACCACGTAGCCCGGGTCGGGGCCTCGGCCCGCGGTCACCGGAGGTCCTTCCAGAAGGCACGCTCCCAGGCCCGGGGGTCGTGCACGACCGACGACGTGGTGTCGAACCGCATCGTGGCGCGTCCGTCGCGTTCGTAGGCGGGCCAGCCCGGGTCACCGGTCGTCGCGAACGAGATCCACGCCGAGTGCATCGTCCGCGCCAGCTCCTGCGGCGGGTCCGGTCCGAGCAGCGGTCCGAAGAGCGGCGCGTCCGGCCGCGCCGTGTCGAAGACGAAGGGGACCTCGAGCGCGTGGACCGCTCCGAGTCCCGGCGCCGCCCAGGCGAACTCGTACATGTACGTGCCGGTTCCGACGCGGGCGCGTCGGACGTGCGCGTCGGCGAGCCGGATGGCGGGGATCCGCATCCACCAGTCGGTCTGGACCGCAGCCAGCAGGTCACCCGGGACTGCATGCGGGTAGCGCTCCCGGTAGGCCCGCAGCGCGGCCTGCGCCTCGAGTCCATACGCCTCGAGGCACTGGTACCCGTGGGCGCGCACGGCGCTGGTCAGCACCTCGTCCGTGATCCCGGCGAACGCGCCGCTCACCAGCAGCCAGAGCCGCCAGTCCTCGGTGTTGGTGCCGACGACGACGTCGACGTCGCGGGCCGAGCCCGCGGCGATCAGGTCGATCGGTGGTGCAGGGAGCACCACTCCGTCGACGACGGGCTGCCACGGCATCGTGCTCGTCACCAGCGCCGGGCCCCAGCGCTCCGGGTCCGGGTGGGCGAGCAGGTCCTGCTTCTGCTCGGCTTGCGCTGCCAGCAGCCGCGCGACGCCGGCCCCGGCAATCGCGTCCCGGACGGGAGGGACGCCGAGCCGGTGGGCGAGGTCGTGGGCGATGCGCAGGGCGTCCTCGGGCTCGCTCACGTGGTGCCCGGCGCCGCTCTGCAGGATCGCCCGGCGGAACAGGCCGGCAGCACGCGGCATGGCGAGCAGGCAGCCGATGCTCATCGCGCCGGCCGACTCCCCGAACACGGTGACGTTGCCCGGGTCGCCCCCGAAGGCGGCGACGTTGTCACGGACCCACTCGAGAGCCGCCACCTGGTCGAGGAGGCCGAGGTCGGCGATCCCGTCGTCGAGGTAGAGGAATCCCTCGGCCCCGGGCCGCCAGTTGAGGACGACGCAGACGACGCCGTCCCGGGCGAAGGCGGTCCCGTCGTACGCCGCGGTCGAGCTCAGCTCGAACATCCCGCCCTGGATCCACACCATCACCGGCAGACCCGCTGCCCCCGGATCCGGCGTCCAGACGTTGAGGTTGAGGCATTCGGTCGACGGGTCCCCGCGCACGACCGCCCCGAACGCCTCGCCGATCTGGTCCCAGTCCTCCGCGGCTCCGGCGACGGGGCCGCCGGTGCGCGGGGGCGCGACCTGCGGTGGCTCCGCTCCGGGGCGGGTGGCGTCGCGCACGCCGTCCCACGACGCATGGGGTCGCGGTGGTCTCAGCCGGTCGGCACCCACGGGCGGGGCGGCATACGGAATGCCGAGGAAGGTGTGGATCCCGTCGGTGACGACGCCGCGGACCGATCCCCGGTTCGTCCTGGCCACGGTCTGCACCTCTTCAGCGTCCGCGCGTCGGCACCGCCGCCGCCAGAGCCGAAGGTCCCGGCCCGTCTCGACCCGTCCGGCGGTTCTCGGGACGTGACGCGTCTCCACATGGGTTGGGACGTTTTGTGTTCGTCCACCACACAGGTGGCCCGGACGCCCCTACCTAGTCTTCCCGCATGGCCGACGCCCGCAACGACGCACGCGACGACGCCCCGGACCGCCTCCAGCGCGGCTCCCTGGCGGTCAACGAACCCATCGACCTGACCGGGCGCACGGCCCTCGTCACCGGCGCCGCCAGCGGCATCGGGGCGAGCGTCGCCCGGGCTCTCGCGGCCGCCGGCGCCAAGGTGCACGCCGTCGACCGGGACGAGGCGGGCCTCGCCGCCCTCGCCAAGGGTTCGGGCGTCGCGACCATCGCGGCGGACCTCGCGGACCTCGACGCGCTCGCCGACCTGCCGAGCGAGGTCGACATCCTCGTCAACAACGCCGGCATCCAGCACGTGAGCCCCATCGAGGACTTCCCGCTCGACCGCTTCGACTTCATCCTCGACCTCATGCTCACCTCGCCGTTCCGGCTGATCCGGCAGAGCCTCCCCCACATGTACGACCGCGGGTGGGGCCGGGTCGTCAACATCTCGAGCGTCCACGGCCTGCGCGCCAGCGCCTTCAAGGCGGCCTACGTCACGGCCAAGCACGGGCTCGAGGGCCTCTCGAAGGTCGTCGCCCTCGAGGGTGCCCCGCACGGCGTCACGTCGACGTGCATCAACCCGGCCTACGTCCGCACCCCCCTCGTGGAGAAGCAGATCGCCGACCAGGCCCGCACCCACGGCATCCCCGAGTCCGAGGTCGTCGAACGCATCATGCTCGAGCCCGTGGCCGTCAAGCGACTCGTCGAGCCCGACGAGGTCGCCGCACTGACGCTCTTCCTCTGCGGACCGGCCTCCGGCTCGATCAGCGGCACGTCCTTCTCGATGGACGGCGGCTGGACCGCCCACTGACGACGCCTCCCCGCCCACCCCGTCCCGACCCGCCTAGGATCTGCCCGTGGCCACCCGTAGCGAGACGTCGACGGCCGAGCAGGTCATCCACCTGCTCGAGCTGCTGGCCGCCGACGCCCCGGTCGGCGAGATCGCGGCAGCCGACGCGCCGGCGGAGGCCCGGGACCTGGCGCTGCGCATCACGAGCGCCCGCGAGGTGCACCAGCACCGCGAGGCCGGCCTCGCCGCCCTGCTCGACACGGCCCGTGAGCTCGCGACCGAGAGCGACCCCGGCTCCGTGCTCGACGCGATCGTCCGCCGCGCCCGCCGTCTCGTCGGCACCGACCTCGCCTACCTCACGCTCTACGACCCCGAGGCCGGCGACACGTTCATGCGGGCCACCGACGGGTCCGTCTCGGCGGCGTTCCAGTCCGTACGTCTCGCCCTCGGCGCCGGCCTCGGAGGTCTCGTCGCCTCGACGCACAAGCCCTACTGGACCGCCGACTACTGGGCCGACGAGCGCTTCCGCCACACGAACGCCATCGACGGCGCCGTGGGCGAGGAGGGCATCATCGCGATCTGCGGCACGCCGCTCATCGTCGAGAAGCACTTCGTCGGCGTGCTCTTCGCCGCCAACCGGTCCTCACGCCCGTTCACGCGCGAGGAGGTCGGCCTCCTCGGCAACCTCGCCACCCTGGCCGCGGTGACCCTCGTGCAGACGCGCGCCCTCGCCGATGCCGAGAACGCCCTGGCCGCGCTGTCGGACGCGCACGAGACGGTCCGGCAGTATGCCGAGGGCGTCGAGAAGGCAGCAGCCGCCCACGACCGCTTCGCCTCCCTCGTCCTCGGCGGCGGTGGCGTGGACGACATCACGCACGCCCTCGCCGAGCTGCTCGGCGGGTGGGCCGTGCTCGTCGACGAGAACGGCCACCGCCACAGCTCCTCCGGCCCGGCGCCCGAGCACGACCCCGCGGGAGGTGACCCGTTCGCCGCGCTCAACGCCCTCCCCGGCCTCGCCGCCGGTCGCCTCGTCGAGCGGGACGGCGTGTACGCCGTCGCCGTCACCGCGGCTCGCGAGCGGCTCGGCACGATCTACGTCGGGGGCCTGACGCTCAGCGACTCGGACCAGCGCACCGTCGAGCGTGCCGGCGTCGTCACGGCTCTCGTCCTGCTCTTCGAACGCCAGGCTGCCGACGCCCGGCAGTCAGCGCGCAACCGGCTCGTCAGCGACCTCGTCAGCGCGCGCGGTTCCCGCGAGGAGCGCCTCGCGCTGTCGCGCGCCGTGGGCTTCGACCCGCAGCGGCCCTTCTGCCTGCTCGTGCTCCGCGGCGACGAGCCGACCGGACACCGGGCCCTGCTCATCTCCGCCAGCGCCGCGACCGGCGAGGCCTCGCTCGTCGGCTCCCACGACGGCGACGTCATCGCTCTCGTGCCCGGCACCGACCCGGACGGTCTGGCCCGCGCCGTGGCCGCCCGAATCGGCGAGCGCACGTGCGTCACCGTGGCCGGCGTCGGTCCCGTCACCGACGTCGACGGGATCAGCGAGGCGCACGAGGAGGGCCATCGCACCGTGGGCGCGCTCATCGCCCTCGGCCACCGGGGCAAGGGCGCCGCGGCGACGCAGCTCGGCTTCGCCGGGCTCATCGTGGGCTCCGCACCCGACGTCGACGAGTACGTCCGCAAGCTGCTCGGGCCCGTCCTCGACTACGACGAGCGGCGCGGCACCGACCTCGCCGGGACCTTGGCGGCATACTTCGCCGCGGGCGGCAGCCCACGGCACGCTGCGGGCACGCTCCACGTGCACGTCAACACCGTCTCGCAGCGGCTCGAACGCATCGCGGCCCTGCTCGGGGAGTCGTGGCAGCACCCCGACCACGCGCTCGAGCTGCAGATCGCGCTGCGCCTGCGGTCGCTGCAGGCCCCGGCCTGACCGCCGCCGTCCCCGTCAGCGGTCCGTCAGCGGTCCGGTCGGCAGAAGGGTCGACGGGACGGGTCACCGGACCGGTGAGACCTCCGGGAACGTCCACGTGCCGTCGAGGACCTCGGCCCGCGGGCGGTAGAGGCGCACGAGGTAGTTCCACCCCTCCTTGATGCCGAGGCAGTTGGGTCGGCCGTCGCCACACCCGCCGAGGTGCACCGTCACGGAGCCGTCCGGATCTCGCTCTGCCGTCAGGTTGTTGAGGCTGACGCGGCTTCCGTCGTCGTCGAAGTAGCCGTCGCCGTTGTAGACGCTGACGGACCAGAAGCCGTCCACGGGGACGTCGCGCACCGTCAGCCGGTACTCCCCCACGGGCAGTCCGGGGTCGACGTTGACGTAGGTCGCCTCCTCGGACGGGAGACCACCCCAGCCGGCAGCGGTGCCGATGAGGTGGCGCACCGGGTCGACGTCCTGCCGTGCGCCGAACGCGCGGTCGAACCCAGGGTAGCCCTTGGCCAGCTCCAGCAGCGCCGACCGCGTCCGGTCCAGGGAGTCCTGGTCGTGGTCCGGCGCCGTGAACGGGCGCGCCGAGCGGGCCGAGAGGTCGATGGCGTCCTGGACGGCGTTGACCGCGGCGACGTCGGCGGGGTCGGCCGGGTCGACGAGCGTCCGGATCGCGACGCACACGAAGTCGGTGTCGAACCGGTCCGTCGTGAGCTCGTGCGGGCCCGGGTCGTGGAACACGGCATCGACGTAGTGGTCGCGGTTGACGACCATCGCCGAGAGGTAGCGGTCGCCGGCGTCGGGGAGCGTCAGGACGGCGCCGCCGGTGATGTCGACGATGGCCGAGCTGTAGAGCGTGTCCCGGTTCATCCGGATCACCGGCTGGTGACCGAGCGGCGTGGGCACCCGTGAGTGGTTGAGGCGGTTGACGCCACCGGCGTCCCTGACGAGCGCGGTGAACATCCGGTCGGTCTCCGCGCGGGCGAAGGTGTCTGCGTTGACGTGGGTCCCGGTCATGACGGCAGGATCAGCCGCCGCGCGGGGTCGGGACATCACCCGCAGACGGTGAAACTCCCGGCTCTCGCGGTCAGCCGACGAGGAGACGGTCGACGGCGTCGGCGACCGCCGCGACGCCGCGGTCGCCGAGGATGACGTCGTAGTGGTTGGCATCGACACGGGTCGTCCGCACACCGTCCGGCAGCTGCAGGGCCGCCAGCCGTGACTCGTCGTAGAGCCCTTGGGGCTCGTCGAGCAGCCCTCGCTCGGCCCACACGAGCTCGGCCCGGACACCCTGCCCGACCGCGGTCGCGAGACCCGCGTGCGTCTCCCGGTCGGCCATGACGTCGGCGCCGTCGGCGCGCACGGCCTCGAGCACGCACGTGCTGCGCCACTGCCCGTCCGCGGGGTCCTGCACGAGGTCGTGCTCGATGTAGGCCCGGGCGGCGTCGCCACCCGGCCCGTGCAGCACCGGCCCGAGGGCGGGGTGCCCCGACCAGAAGTCGAGGTATGCCGTGGGGTCGGCGAAGCGCATCGTCAGCCGGTCCATGGCCGGCCCGATCACCGACTGGAGGGCGGAGTCGACGTCGAGGTCGTCGGGCACGGGGAAGGCGAGGCCGCCGTCGACGAGCACGGCCGCCGGGAACCGCTCGGGGTGCCGGGCTGCGGCGAGGGCCGCGACGAAGGCGCCCATGGAGTGGCCGACGAGCACCGGGGCCGAGCCGAACACGGTGGCGATGGAGGTGAGGTCGTCCACGTGCGTGCCGAGACCGTAGGGTCCGGGGGCCGACCGGCTGTCACCGCGTCCGCGCAGGTCCGGCGCCAGGAAGCGGACACCGCCGGGCCCGTGGCGCCGGCCGACCTCGTCGGCGACCCGGCGCCACGACAGGCCGTTGGCGGTGATGCCGTGGACGGCGAGCACGACGGGCGCCTCGGGAGGAGGGGTGCCGAGGCTGAGGTCGTGGATGGCGAGGCTGCCCTCGGGCAGCTCGATGACGAACGCGGACGGTGTGGTGCTCATCTGGACCCTAACCTCCTGATCAGTCTGCCGCCGAGCCCGGTGAGGCCCGACGGAGCGAAGTAGACCACGACGACGAAGAAGACGCCGAGGATGAAGAGGGGCTGCGACAGCACCTGGCGGACGACGACAGGCAGGTCCTGCAGGAACGCGGCGTTGCTCACCTCGACGAGCCGGGCGTCGGCGTAGGTGTAGAGCACGCCGCCGAGGAGGGCACCCCAGCGGCTGCCGGCGCCGCCGAGGACGACCATGACGAGGAGCGAGAGGGTGAACTCCGAGGTGGTCAGGTGCGGGTTCGAGCCGCCGAGCACGAGGGCGTGGACGACCCCACCGAGGGCGCCGAGGAACGAGCCGACGACGATGGCGAGGAGCTTGACGCGGTAGGTCCCGAAGCCGAGGACGGACGCACGCTGCTCGTTCTCGCGCACGGCCGCCATCGCGTGCCCGGCTCGCGACCGCACGAGGAGCGTCACGACGACCCAGGCCACGACGACGAAGCCCAGCGCCAACCAGTACCGGTAGGGCGCGTTGGCCACACCGACGAGCAGGTCCGGCACGGCGTCGCGGTCGAGCGGACGTCCCTCCTCGCCGCCGGTCACGCCGCCCGGGTTGCGCATGACGATGATCGAGGCGGCCTGGGCGAACGCCAGGGTCACCATGGCGAACGCGATGCCGCCGACGCGCAGGGCGATCCCACCCACGACGAGGGCGAGCAGGGTGGACAGGGCCAGCGCGACGAGCACCGCGACCGGAAGCGGCAGAGCCCACGTCGAGAGCGAGATCGTCAGCAGGTAGCTGCCGGACGCGACGAAGAGGGCGTGCCCGAAGCTGAGCAGCCCCGTGCGGCCGAAGAGGACGTCATAGCTCAGGGCGATGCCCCCGACGACGAGGCAGGTCGCGAGCAGCTGCATCGCGCCGGGCCCGTTGACCCGCCCCGGCAGGATGCCCGGCAGCTCGACCGGCAGGTAGGGCAGGTAGCCGAGCACGGTCAGGCCGACGACGACGGGCAGCGCCCGCAGCACGCGGCGCGCGACGTGGCGCCCCTCCCGCGACGCCGAGGGCGGCGTCCCCGTCGCCTCGTCCTTGCCGTCCGGTGACACCGAGGGCGGGTGCGGGTGCGTCAGGTGGTCCGTGGGCGACGTCATGCCGTCGCTCCCTTCAGGGAGGTCGGTCGGAGCAGGAGCACGAGCGCGAGGAGCAGCACGACCGACAGGTCGCCGACCCCGCTCGCCGCGTAGTAGTTGGCGAGCTGCTGGACGAGCCCGACGACGACGGCTGCGACCGCGGTGCCCGTGAGCGACCCCATGCCGCCGATGACGACGACGATGAAGGCGAAGATGAGCAGCGAGCCGCCCTGCGCGGGTGAGACGGCCCCGGCGTACTGCGAGTAGAGCACCCCGGCGAGACCTGCCGCGGCGCCGCCGAGGGCGAAGACGGTGGTGAAGGTCCGCTGCACGTTGATGCCGAGCGCCTCGACCATCGTCCGGTTCTCGACGCCGGCCCGGATCACGAGGCCGAGGCGGGTCAGGTGCAGCAGCGCGAGCAGCCCGGCGAAGAGCGCGAGGGCGACGAGCACGTAGACGAAGCGGTCGTTGGGCAGCCGCGCGCCGAGGACGTCGGTCGTCCCGCTCATCCACAGCGGCTTGTCGACCGGACGAGGGTCGGCACCCCAGATCCCCTGTGCAGCAGCCACGCCCGCCAGCGAGAGACCGACCGTGACGAGGACCTGCTGGATGTGGTGGCGGTAGAGCGGCCGGATGAGCACGACCTCGACGACGAGCCCGACCACGGCTCCGACGGCCACCGCCCCGAGGATGCCGACCCCGAGGCGGGCGGCCACGGGCCACGCGGCCGGCAGGGCACCCATGGTCAGCCACGCGGCGTACGCCCCGGCCGTCATGAAGACGCCGTGGGCGAAGTTGAGCACGCCCATGAGCCCGTAGATGAGGCTGAGCCCGCTCGCGGCGATGAAGTAGAGCGCGCCGAGGCCGAGGCCCGTGACCAGGAGCAGGACGAGGTCGCTCATGCCGCGCCCTCCCGTCGCATCGAGACCCCGAGCAGCTCGCGCGTCAGGTCCGCGTCCGCGACGAGGTCGGCCGCGGCACCGCGGTGCACGACCGACCCGGCGTCCAGGACGACGACCCGGTCCGCGATGCGGCGCACGAGCGGGAGGTTCTGCTCGACGAGCAGGATCGGGGTGGTTCTGGCCACCTCGGCGAGCACGTCCGCCACCTCGGTGACGAGCTTGGGAGCGAGCCCCTTCGTGGGTTCGTCGACGAGCAGGAGGGCGTTCTCGCGGAGCAGCACCCGGGCCAAGGACACCATCTGCTGCTGACCACCCGAGAGCGTGCCGGCACGCTGGCCACGCCGGGTCACGAGGTCCGGGAAGAGCCGGGCCACGACGGGCGCGTCCACGCCACGGTCGGGGTCGACGAGGCGCAGGTTCTCCTCGACGGTGAGGCCGCCGAAGACCTCCCGGTCCTCGGGGACGTAGCCGATGCCGCCGCGGACGATGCGGGCCGTGGTCTGGCCCTGGATCTCCCTGCCCTCGAGCAGGATCCGGCCGCTGCGCGGGGCGAGTCCGATGATCGACCTCAGGGTCGTCGTCTTGCCCACGCCGTTGCGGCCGAGCAGCGCCGTGACACCGGTGGCGGGCACGTCGAACGACACGCCCTGGAGGATGTGGGACCCGCCGTAGCGGACGTGGACGTCCTCGAGCGTCAGCACGGGAGCTGGCGGCGACGACTCGGGTGCGGACGGGTTGCGTTCGGTCACAGCGCTTCTCCCAGATAGGCCTGCTGGACACGCTCGTCGGCGGTCACCTCGGTCGGGGCGCCGACGGCGAGCAGCTGCCCGTGGTGCAGGACGGCGACGCGGTCGGCGAGTCCGAGCACGACGTGCATGTGGTGCTCGACCATCGCGACGGCGACTCCCGAGTCGCGGACCTCGCCGATGATCTCGCTCAGGCCGTCGACGTCCTCGGCGGACACCCCCGCCATCGGCTCGTCGAGGAGGAGCACCGCGGGCTCGGAGGCGAGCGCCATCGCGAGCTCGAGCTTGCGACGGTCGCCGTGCGAGAGGTCACGGGCGAGCGTGGGCGCGCGACCCGGCATACGCACCCGGGTGAGGAGGGTCTCGATGGCTCCTGACGACGCCGAGCCGGCGGCGCGGAAGGGTGAGAACGCCGCCGAGCATGAGGCCTGGATGGCGAGACGGACGTTCTCCCCTGCCGTCAGGCCGTCGAAGAGCGCCGACGTCTGGAAGGAGCGCGCCAGCCCCAGGCGCGCGCGCCGCGTGGCGCTCGCCCCGGTGACATCCTTGTCCTGCAGCGTGATCCGGCCGGCGGACGGCTTGGTCACCCCGCTGAGGATGTTGACGAGCGACGACTTGCCCGCGCCGTTGGGGCCGATGATGCCGAGCAGCTCACCGGCCCCCACGGTCAGGGAGACGTCGTCGAGGATCTGGGCGCCACCGACCTTCCAGCCGACGGCCTCTGCGCTGATCACGACGGAGGGTGTCCGATCACTTGAAGGGGGTGACGGGTGGTGCGACGGTGGCCGCGTCGAGCGTGTCGACGAGCTGCGGCACGACGTTGCTGCCGTCCTTCTTCAGGGTCGCCGTGAACATCGGCTGCAGGAGCGCGTGGTCCTCCGCGCGGATCTCGAGCGAGCCCTTGGGCCCGTCGAACGTCCAGCCCTCGAGGGAGGTCACCATCTTCTCGACGTCGTCACCACCGGCCTCCAGCGCGTGGACGATCATCTGGCCCGCGACGAAGCCGTCGGTGGTGAAGAGGTCGACGCTCGCACCCTGCTTCTTCAGGCCCGCGTCGAGCGCCTGGTAGGCCGCGTTGTCCGCGGCGCCCTCGAAGAAGTGCGAGAGGAAGTTGATCTTCGTCGCGACCTCGCCGAAGAGCGCGTGGGTGGCCTTGATGTCGAGCCCGGTGACGACCTTCGTGGAGTCGAAGACGCCCTGCTGGCCGAGGGTGGTCCACATCGCTGTCGCGTTGGCACCGGCCCAGGCCACGAAGAGCAGGTCGGGGGCGGCGCCCTTGACCTTCGTCGCGAACGGGGTCAGGTCGGTCGCGGCCGAGGGGACCTCGACGGCGCTGACCGTCGCGCCCTTGGCGCCGAGGATGGCCGTGACGGCGGCGATGTTGGCCTTGCCGAAGGCGCTGTCCTGGGCGAGCACCGTCACCTTCTTGCCCTTGACGTCGCCGAGGATGGTGCCCGCGGTCGCGACGTCCTGGTAGGTCTGGCGACCCGACCGGAAGGTGTAGCGGTTGGCGCCGGTCACGGCGTCGGCGGCGGCCGGCCCCGAGATGAAGAGCACCTTGTTGTCCTTGGCCAGCGGTGCGACCTGCAGGGCCACGCCGCTCGACGTCGATCCCGCGATGATCGTGTTGCCCTGCCCGATGAGGTCGGTCGCCGACGCCACGGCCTTGGCCGGGTCACCGGCATCGTCCTGCTCGGTGATCTGGATCGTGTGGCCCGCGACCGCACCGGTGCCCTTGGTGGCGTAGTCGATGCCGGCTGTGAGGCCCTGGCGGTACTGCTCGCCGTAGCTGGCCAGCGGGCCCGACTTGGAGTAGACGAGTCCCACCTTGTACGGGGCGCCGGCACCACCCGAGGCAGCCCCGGTGCCGTTGTCGGCAGCCGGCGCACCCGGCTGGCCGGGAGAGCCGCAGGCTGCGACCGACAGCGTGATCATGGCGCTCGCGAGCGCGAGACTCCACCGCTTGGACACCGATGTCCTCCACCTCTGGCGGGCGCTCGCGCCTTTGCTGCAACGAGATCCGTTGACGCCCAACCGTTTCGGCGAAAGTAGTTCAGCCTCGAACGGCCGGCGGTGGGACCGGAGACCACAAACACGGTCCGGGCATGTGTCTCGCCGCCACCCACCGGGGCGAGAGCCGCACCTGACAGGATGCGCGAATGAGTCTTGCCATCGCCACCTGCCAGCCCACCTCGTCGTCCGATCCCCGGGCGAACGGTGCCGAGGTGCGCCGCATGCTCCGGGAGGCCGCGGCCGCGGGTGCGCGGCTCGCCCACTTCCCCGAGGGCTTCCTGTCGGGGTACGCGGTGGAGGACGTGTCCTCGTGGGACACCGTCGACTGGGCGCTGGTCCGCCGAGAGCTCGAGGACGTCGCCGCACTCGCCGGCGAGCTCGGGATCTGGGTGTTGCTCGGCTCTGCCCACCCGTTGACCGCGCCGCACCGGCCGCACAACAGCCTCTACGTCATCTCGGACGAGGGGAGGCTCGTCGACCGCTACGACAAGCGGAAGTGCTCGCACACCGAGCTCACCCGGTTCTACTCACCGGGATTCGACGCGGTGGTCCTCGACGTCGACGGCTTCCGCTTCGGCCTGGCGATCTGCATCGAGATCAACTTCTCCGACCTGTTCGCCGAGTACGACCGGCTCGGCGTCGACTGCCTGCTGCTGTCCGCCTACCCGGTCGACTCGATCTTCGCGACCAAGGCGCGCGCCTACGCCGCGATCCACACCTACTGGGTGAGCCTGTCGGTGCCGGCGCAGACGACGCACCTGTTCCACTCCGGGCTGATCGGGCCGCACGGCGAGTGGCTCGGCGACGTGGGCAGCGATCCGGGGCTGGTCGTCACAGCGCTGGATCGCCGGGACCCGGCGCTGCGCGGCGCCCTCGACCTCGCTCGGCCGTGGCGGGCCTCCGCGCGCGCGGGCCACATCTACGACGAGCGCCGGGTCGTCGACGAGCGCAGCCGAGTGCGCACCGAGTTCTGAGGCAGCTCCCGGCGACGCGACACCGGCGCACACCGACGACCGTTGGTCGCAGTGGCAGCCACGTCGCGGCGTGTCGTGCGGCGTGTCGCGCGGCGCAGTCGACCAACGGTCGTTCGTCGGCGGCCCCGGGTGTCGGGCCGTCAGCGACGGCGGTCGGCGACGACCCAGGACGCTGCAGCACTGACGGCGGCCACGGTGAGGACCGACGGCCAGGCGCCGATCTTCTTCGCGAGCACGTGCGAGGCGCCGAAACCACCGAGGTAGACCGCCGCGAGACCCGCGGCGCCCGCTCCTCCGGCCTTGGCGACCCAGCTGCGGCCGGCGTAGAGGCCGGCCGCACCGAGCACGACCCCACCCAGGGGCCGGATGCCGCTCTCGCGGGCCACGACGTAGCCACCGACGAGTCCGAGGGCGGCGATGGGGGCGGTGGTCACGTCGGCTGCGTCCCGGACCTGCATGTCAGAGCCTCGGCTCGAGGTCGACGACGACCTGGTCGGCGGTCAGGCCGAGCTCCTCGAGGATCTGCCCGCGCGACGCGTGGTCGAGGAAACGCTTGGGGATGCCGTAGGTGTGCACGGGCACGTCGACGTCCGCCTCGCGCAGCGCGAGCGTGACAGCCGCACCGACGCCGCCGCTGACGAGGTTGTCCTCGACGACGGCCACGGCCTTCGCCCGGAGGGCGAGCGCGACGACGTCGTCGCTCACGGGCAGCACCCACCTCGGGTCGACGACGCGGACGGTGCGTCCGTGGGCGGCGATCTTCTCGCCCGCCTCGATGGCCATCCCGGCGAAGGCACCGACGCCGACGACGAGCAGGTCGACCTCGTCGCCGGCGTTCTCGAAGAGCACGTCGACGTCACCGATCGAGCGCACCGCGGTCAGCGGGTCACCGACGTCGCCCTTGGGGAAGCGGATCACGGTCGGCCCGTCGGACACGTCGACGGCCTCGCGCAGCTGGAGCTTGACCTGCTCGCCGTCGCGGGGCGCGGCCAGGCGCAGGCCGGGCACGATCGAGGTGAGCGTCATGTCCCACATGCCGTTGTGCGAGGCGCCGTCGCTGCCCGTGACGCCGGCCCGGTCGAGGATGAGGGTGATGCCGGCCCGGTGGAGCGCGCAGTCCATGAGGAGCTGGTCGAAGGCCCGGTTGAGGAAGGTCGCGTAGACGGCGACGACCGGGTGCAGGCCGGCATACGCGAGCCCGGACGCCATCGTGACGGCGTGCTGCTCGGCGATGCCGACGTCGAAGACGCGGTCGGGGTAGGCGGCGGCGAAGCCGTCGAGGCCGACCGGGATGAGCATGGCGGCGGTGAGGGCGACGACATCGGGACGGTCGCGCCCGATGGCCACCATCTCCTCGTTGAACTCGTCGGTCCAGATGCGCCCGGACACCTCGAACGGCAGCCCGGTCTCGGGGTTGAACTTGCCGACGCCGTGGAACTGGTCGGCCTCGTCGTCGATGGCGGGCTGGTAGCCGCGGCCCTTCTGGGTGATGACGTGGACGATGACGGGGCCGCCGAAGTCCTTGGCCTTGCCCAGCGCCCGCTCGAGCGCCTGCTCGTCGTGGCCGTCGACGGGACCGATGTACTTGAGGCCGAGGTCCTCGAACATCCCCTGCGGCGCGACGATGTCCTTGATGCCCTTCTTGACGCCGTGCAGCGTCTCGAACATCGCGCCGCCGACGACGGGCGTCCTGGCGAGCGAGCGCTTGCCCCAGTCGAGGAAGCGCTCGTAGCCGCGCGTCGTGCGCAGCGTCGCGAGGTGGTCGGCGAGGCCGCCGATGGTCGGGGCGTAGGAGCGCTCGTTGTCGTTGACGACGATGACGAGCGGGAGCGTCTTGTCGACGGCGATGTTGTTGATCGCCTCCCACGCCATGCCGCCGGTCAGCGCGCCGTCACCGATGACGGCGACGGTGTGCCGGTCGGCCTCCCCCGACAGTCGGCGGCCCTTGGCGATGCCGTCGGCCCACGAGAGCGCGGTCGAGGCGTGCGAGTTCTCGACGACGTCGTGCTCGGACTCGGCGCGGCTCGGGTAGCCCGACAGTCCGCCCTGCTTCTTCAGCTTGCTGAAGTCGTGACGCCCCGTCAGCAGCTTGTGCACGTAGGACTGGTGGCCCGTGTCGAAGACGAGGGTGTCGCGCGGGGAGTCGAAGACCCGGTGCAGCGCGATCGTCAGCTCGACGACCCCGAGGTTGGGGCCGAGGTGTCCACCGGTCTTGGAGACCTCGGTGACGAGGAAGGTGCGGATCTCCTCCGCCAGCGCCGGCAGCTGGGTCGCCGGCAGCGCCTTGAGCGCCGCGGGGCTCGTGATCGTCTCCAGCAGGGCCACGCTGCCTCGTCCTCTCGGTGGTGTCTCGATCCCCTGGGGTGGGGTCGATCGAGTCTACGGGTCAACGTCCGGCGGCTCCCAACCGTGCGCACGAGGCCCTGTCGGTCTCGTCACACGACCTCCACACGGTCGCCCCGACGCCCGTCAGAGGCGGGGCGCGAAGACCTTGCCCTGCAAAGCCTCGTGCAGCAGCCGCGCCGAGCGCGAGGCGGCGAGCAGCCGGATCCCCTCGGCCTCGATCTGCCCGAGGATCTCGGTGAGGGCGTCGGCCGGCACGTGCGGCCCGATGGCGACGCGAGCCTCGCGCCACGCGTCGCGCATGGCCACCACCTGCCCGTCGAGGTGCCGACCGGCCAGCCAGGCGAGCGCGATCGGGTGACGCCGCCACCCGGCATACGCCCGGTAGTCCGGTGGGCACTGGTCGAGCAGCCACAGCACGGCGCGGTCCTCCCAGCCGGGGGTGTGGGCCGGCGGGACGCCCGGCGGCCACCCCGGTGGGGTGTGCCCCCGAGACTCGGAGGGTGTCGGAGTCGGCATGCTCCCAGTCTGCCTCGCCTAGTCTCGGACCATGACGACGGTCAGCTGGGTCACGGCCTTCCTCGACCTCCCGCCCGACGTCCACGCGGCGGGCACCCACTTCTGGTCTGCAGTGACGGGGTATGCCGTGTCGCCGGCTCGCGGGGACGACGCGGAGTTCACGACGCTGCTCCCTCCGGTCGGTGACCCGTACCTCAAGATCCAGCGCACGGACGCCGACGGCGGTGACACCGCCCCCGGCGTCCACCTCGACCTGCACGTCACGTCGCCGGAGCAGTCCTCGGCGCGGGCCGAGGCCCACGGTGCCGAGGTCGTCCACCGCTCGGAGCACGGCTACGTCGTGCTGCGCTCCCCCGGCGGCTTCGTCTTCTGCTTCGTCCACGAGCCGCTCGCCCAGCGTCCCTGGCCGACCCGGTGGCCCCAGGAGCACGAGAGCGTCGTCGACCAGGTGTGCCTCGACATCCCGCCCGCGGCCTACGAGGCCGAGTGCACGTTCTGGTCCGAGCTGACCGGCTGGCCGCTGCGCGGGTCGGTGAGCCGCCCCGAGTTCCACCACCTCGTGCACCCCGACGGGATCCCCGTGCGGCTGCTGCTGCAACGCCTCGTCGAGCCGGCCCACGGGCCGGTCACCGGGCACCTCGACCTGGCCTGCGACGACCGTCCCACCGAGGTCTCCCGACACGTCGGACTCGGCGCGACGGTCGTCGCCGACCACGGCGGCGGCTGGACCACGCTGCGCGACCCGACCGGCGCCCACTACTGCATCACCGACCGCGACCCGAGGTCCGGCCTCGGTCGGTGACGAGCGTGCGGCGGGGCGTCCGCCCGGGCTCAGGTCACCAGTTGGGTTCGTGCGCCGGGGCCGGTGGCAGCGGCCGGCCTGCGGGCCGGATGACGTAGACGATGCCCCCGCTGTGCGGCGCCCAGACGTTCTCGAACTGCTCGCGGTCGTAGACGACGCGCACCTGGTCGTTGCTCGCGACGAGGTGCGAGGCCGGGTCGTTGCACACGACGTCACCGGACTCGGTGAAGCCCACGACGACCATGAGGTGGCCGTTCGTGCCGTAGCCGGCGCCCTTGAGCTCGCCCTTCTTGAACGACACCGACACGACGAGCGGGATGCCGGCGGCGATGAAGGCCTCCGCCTCGGTGAGGGTGCGCAGGCGCGTGACGAAGCCGTGCAGGTCTCCCCGGGTGGCGGCGTACGCGGTGTTGAAGGGCCAGTTGCCCGCGCCGTCGTAGGTGTAGTCGAAGACGTTGCGGGCCGTGAAGTCGACCTGGGCGTCGACCGGCGGGTCGACCCACGCGGTCTCGGCGGTCGAGGGACCGGCTCCCCAGTAGGCGACGACCATCGACGTCGACGTCGGCGAGCACCAGGCCTCGCCACCGTTGTCCCACTGCGGGTAGTGCCCGATGTGCACCTCCTGCGAGTAGGTGGGGACGTCGAGGACCGTGCCGCAGGCGGGCCCGTTGGGGCTGCGCGGCACCTTCTTCGTGTCGGGGAGCGCGGACGCCATGGCCCCGACGACCGACACGCTCGGCGTGTCCGTGGTGCCCTGGGGACGCATGAGGCGGACCTCGAGCTGCCAGTCCGTCAGGGTGAAGCCGGTGCGCGTGGCGAGGGTGTCGGTGTAGACGGTCGCCACGGTGTCACCCTGGCCGGCGACGGAGGTCCGGTGGATGCCGCCACCGTCAGCGGGGTCCTTGGCCGCCCAGCGCCCGAGCACGTAGTCCTTGGTCGTCGTGCCGGCGCTCGTGCCACGGACCAGCACCTCGACCCACGAGTCCCCGGGCGTCGCGGCGTTCCACGAGGCGACGAGCTCGGTCAGGCCGAAGCCGGGCGCGACGACGGGAGAGGTCCACGTCGCGACCTCGTAGGTGACGGGCGTGCCGTCCGTGGCGTGGGGGTCGGTGTAGTCGAGGGTCCGGTCGAACGGTCCGAAGACGAGGTCGGCACCGGACCACGAGGCGTAGTGGACGTGTCGCTCGGCAGCGCCCTTCTTCGCCTCGGCGGCGCGGGCCCGCGGCGTGGCGGAGACGCCGACGAGGGCGGCACCGGCGGCGGCGCTGGCGAGCAGCGAGCGGCGGCTGGGCTGGAACGGAACGGCTGAGACGGTGGAGCGACTGGGCATGGGCACACCTTCCGGAGGGGGATCGCGCGGCCAGTCAACACCCGGTCCTCGCCCCGTGGGGGCTTCCCGTCGTAAATTCTCGCGATGAGGACGCGTCGCGCAGGAAATTGACGGGTCAGCGCCAGTTCGGCTCGGCAGGCGGTGACGGCAGCGCGACCTCGCGCGGGTGCATGACGTAGGCCAGACCCCCGTTGGGACCGAGCCAGACCCGCTCGAACTGGTCGCGCCGGTACACGGTGCGCACCTGCTCGTTGCTCGCGATGCGGTGCGAGTTGGGGTCGTTGGACACGACGTCGCCCTCGGCCGTGAAGCCGACGACCGTCAGCAGGTGACCGTTCGTCTCGTAGCCGGCCCCGTCGAGCTCGTCCTCACGGAAGGTCACCGACACGACGAGCGGGATGCCGGCCGCCACGAACGCCTCGGCCTCGGTCAGGTCGCGCAGGCGTGTCACGTAGGCGCGCAGACCCCGCGCCCCGGCGTAGGCCGTGTTGAAGGCCCAGTTGCCCGCCCCGCCGTAGGCGCGGTCGTAGACGCGTCGCACGCCGTGCACGACCTCGGGGTCGGTGTCGTGGCCGACCCACGACGTCTCGTCGCGTCCCGGCGCACGCCCCCAGTGCTCGAGGAGCATCGTCGTCGACGTCGGTGAGCACCACGACTGGCCGCCGTTGTCCCACTCGGGGAACGAGCCGACGTGCAGCCGCTGCGAGTGGGGTGGGACCGCCACCTCGTGCCCGCATCCCACGCCGGGCCGGCTCGTGGGCTCGTCGGGCGTGATGTCGAAGCGTGAGGCCGCGCCGGCGACGAGCGTCACGGTCGGCCAGGCGACGTCGCCATCGGGGATCGCATGGGCCGTGAGGCGCAGCTGCCACCGGTCGACGCCCCGCCCGGGCGCCGACAGCCACGTGTCCGTCGAGACGCTCCCGGCCTCGAAGGTCTGCCCGGGCACCGTGGTCCGCGTGATCGGCGACTCCCCCGCCGGGTCGTCCTCGGCCCACCGCGCGAAGGTGAACCACGGCGTCCAGCCGGCGGCGTCGCCCACGCGACCCTCGACGTGGAGCCAGGTGCCCGCCGGCGTGCGGGCGTTCCACGAAGGGATGAGCTCCGTTGCGGCGAAGGGCGACTCGACGACCGACGACTCCCAGAACCGCGTGCGGTAGGTCACCGGCTCGGCGCCGTCGACGTGGACGTCCACGTCGTCGACATCAGGCGCCGGGGACCAGTCGAGGCCGGTCTCCCACACGGTCAGGACAGCGTGTCGCTCGCTCACGCGACGAGCATGCCATCCGAGGGCGTATGCCGTCCGGCCGGGTCCCCAGCCCCGCGCACACGGCGACGGGCCCGTATGCCGTGGCGTACGGCATACGGGCCCGTCTTGCTGGGCCGTGCTGCGGGTCAGCTGTTGACGAGCGACCTCAGGACGTACTGGAGGATGCCGCCGTTGCGGTAGTAGTCGGCCTCACCGGGGGTGTCGATGCGCACGACGGCGTCGAACTCGACCGTCTCGCCCGACTCCTTGGTGGCGACGACCTTGACCGTCTTGGGCGTCGTGCCCTCGTTGAGCGCCGTGATGCCGGTGACCGAGAAGGTCTCGGTGCCGTCGAGGCCGAGCGAGTCGGCGTTCTGGCCGGCCGGGTACTGCAGCGGGATGACGCCCATGCCGATGAGGTTGGAGCGGTGGATGCGCTCGTAGCTCTCGGCGATGACGGCCTTGACGCCGAGCAGGCTCGTGCCCTTGGCCGCCCAGTCACGCGAGCTGCCCGAGCCGTACTCCTTGCCCGACAGGATGACGAGCGGCGTGCCGGCCTCGGCGTAGCTCTGCGCGGCGTCGTAGATCGTCGTCTGCTCGCCGCCCTTGGTGAAGTCACGGGTGAAGCCGCCCTCGACGCCGTCGAGGAGGAGGTTCTTCAGGCGGATGTTGGCGAACGTGCCACGGATCATGACCTCGTGGTTGCCGCGCCGCGAGCCGTAGGAGTTGAAGTCCTTGCGCTCGATGCCGTGCTCGGCGAGGTACCTGCCCGCGGGGCTGTCGTTCTTGATGGCGCCGGCCGGGCTGATGTGGTCGGTCGTGACGGAGTCGCCCAGCTTGGCGAGGACGCGGGCGCCCTCGATGTCGCTGACGGGCGTCGTCTCCATCGACATGCCGTCGAAGTACGGGGGCTTGCGGACGTAGGTCGACTCGGCGTCCCAGGCGAACGTGTCGCCCTCGGGGGTCGGCAGCGACTGCCAGCGCTCGTCGCCCGCGAAGACGTCGGCGTAGTCCTCGGTGAACATCTCCTGGCTGATCGAGCTCGCGATGGTGCGCTCGACGTCGGCGGGAGCCGGCCAGATCTCCTCGAGGAAGACGTCCTTGCCGTCCTCGTCCTGGCCGAGCGGCTGCGACGCGAAGTCGAAGTCCATCGTGCCGGCGAGGGCGTAGGCGATGACGAGCGGCGGGCTCGCGAGGTAGTTCATCTTCACGTCGGGGTTGATGCGCCCCTCGAAGTTGCGGTTGCCCGAGAGGACCGACGTGACGGCGAGGTCGTTGTCGTTGATCGCCTTGGAGATCTCCTCGTTGAGCGGGCCCGAGTTGCCGATGCACGTCGTGCAGCCGTAGCCGACGAGGTGGAAGCCGAGCTTCTCGAGGTAGGGCCACATGCCGGCCTTGTCGTAGTAGCCCGTGACGACCTTCGAGCCCGGTGCCATCGACGTCTTGACCCACGGCGCGACCGAGAGGCCCTTCTCGACGGCGTTCTTGGCGAGCATCGCGGCCGCCATCATCACCGACGGGTTGGACGTGTTGGTGCAGCTCGTGATCGAGGCGATCGAGACGATGCCGTGGTCGATCTCGAACTCGCGGCCCTCGGCGTCGGTGACCGACACCTTCTTCGAGGGGCGGCCGCTCACGCCACCGGAGTCGGCTGGGCGGTCGCCGCCGTTCGTGCCCTCGACGGTGCCCTGCGGGGTCGGGTCGCTCGCCGGGAAGGACGAGGCTGCACCCGCGTCACCCTCCTCGTGCGCGACGTAGGTCGGGAGCACCTTGCGGAAGGCGTCCTTGGCGTCGGTCAGCGCGATGCGGTCCTGGGGACGCTTGGGGCCGGCGATCGACGGGACGACGGTCGAGAGGTCGAGCTCGAGGTACTCGCTGTAGCGGGCCTCCGGCTGGTCGGGACCGGCCTTGAGCCACATGCCCTGCTCCTTGGCGTACGCCTCGACGAGCGCGACGCTCTCGTCGGAGCGGCCGGTGAGGCGCAGGTAGTCGAGGGTGACCTCGTCGATCGGGAAGATCGCGCAGGTCGAGCCGAACTCGGGGCTCATGTTGCCGATGGTGGCGCGGTTGGCGAGCGGGACCTGCGAGACGCCCTCGCCGTAGAACTCGACGAACTTGCCGACGACGCCGTGCTTGCGGAGCATCTCGGTGATCGTGAGGACGACGTCGGTGGCGGTGGCGGCGACGGGGATCGAGCCGCTCAGCTTGAAGCCGACGACGCGCGGGATGAGCATCGAGACGGGCTGGCCGAGCATGGCCGCCTCGGCCTCGATGCCGCCGACGCCCCAGCCGAGCACGCCGAGGCCGTTGACCATCGTCGTGTGCGAGTCGGTGCCGACGCAGGTGTCGGGGTAGGCGACGCGCTCACCGTCGATCTCGCGGACCATGACGGTGCGGGCGAGGTGCTCGATGTTGACCTGGTGGACGATGCCGGTGCCCGGCGGGACGACCTTGAAGTCGTCGAACGCGGTCTGGCCCCAGCGCAGGAACTGGTAGCGCTCGCGGTTGCGCTGGTACTCGATCTCGACGTTGCGCTCGAAGGCGTCGGCGCGGCCGAAGACGTCGATGATGACGGAGTGGTCGATGACGAGCTCGGCCGGCGCGAGCGGGTTGATCTTGGCCGCGTCGCCGCCGAGGGTGGCGACAGCCTCACGCATCGTCGCGAGGTCGACGACACAGGGCACACCGGTGAAGTCCTGCATGATCACGCGCGCGGGCGTGAACTGGATCTCGGTGTCGGGCTCGGCGTTCTCGTCCCACGAGCCGACCGCGTTGATGTGGTCGGCGGTGATGTTCGCGCCGTCCTCGGTGCGCAGGAGGTTCTCGAGGAGGACCTTGAGGCTGTACGGCAGGGTCTCCTGCCCCTTCACCCCTGCGAGGCGGTAGATCTCGTAGGACTGGCCACCGACCTCTAGGGTCCCCTTGGCCTTGAAGCTGTCAACACTGCCCACGACGGGCTCCTTCCAGCAACTCTGATGTCACGGTGCTCGATTTATCTTGACGTCAAGATATATCTAACCACACGCGTCCGTCCTTGTCAGTCCACCCCTACCCGCCCATCCTTCCCTCCGCTCGCGTCGTTGTCGCCCCCTGTCGCGCCCCTGTCGCGTACCCGCCCGACCGCTGGTCGGACCGCTGCCCGGGCCCGGATCGGCGTGCCGACCAGAGCAGTCCCTCGACCGGGACGCCGGCCTCGAGGCGGAGGTGGACACGGGTCACCTCCACGTCGGCCAGACCCGCGGCGGCGCTGACGGACCGCAGGTACCCCTCGCCGTGCGCGTAGCGTCCCGACGGCGTCAGCCGCCAGTCCCCCACCGGGTCGACGAGCCGCTCGACGGTCGCGACGAGGGTGCCGCCCGGCCGCAGCGCCCGCGCTGCCGCCGCCGTCGTCGCGCCGAGGTCGCCGAGGTAGCAGAGAGTGTCCGCGCAGACGAGGAGGTCGTATGCCGTGGGCTGGGCGCGGAGGAACGCGCTGAGCTCGCTGCGCTGCAGGACGTCGTAGCAGCCGCGCACCTGCGCGTGCCGGAGCATGTTCAGCGACAGGTCGCAGCCGGCGAGGGTGCGCGCCCAGGAACGCACTAGCGCGCCGACGAGACCCGTGCCGCAGCCGAGGTCGGCCACGTCGAGGTCAGCCACGGGTTCGCCGAGGAGCTCGGCGACCCGGTCCACGACGAGCTCCGGCGCCCGGTAGCCGAGACCCGCGAGGTGCGGGTCGAACGCGTCGGCGGTGGCGTCGAAGAGCGACTCGACGTAGTCGTCCGGCGCGCGGTCCGGGGCAGGCAGCCCGCCCAGGGCGGCCAGACGGTGCCGGGCACCCGGGTCGTCGGGGTCGAGCCGCACCCACCGCCGCACGAGGTCGAGGGCCTCGGTCTCACGGTCACGCGCCGTCAGGGCCAGCACGGCAGCGGTCACGGCGCCCCGCCCGCGCCAGCTCTGCGGCTCGAGCTCCAGGGTCCGGAGGCCCGCGTCCCCGGCACCGGCCGGGTCGTCGGCGAGCCGCAGTGCGGTGGCGAGGTTGGCCCACGTCGGGGCATCGGTCGGGTGGACCGCGAGACTGGCCTCGTACGACGTGACCGCGCCCGCCGGGTCCCCCACCTCCAGGCGCATGTTGCCGAGGTCGTTGTGCAGGCTCGCGAGCACCATCGGGTCCGTGACCGCCGAGAGCGCCTCGGACATGAGCCGTTCAGCGGCGGAGTCGTCTCGACACAGGTGTGCCGCGACGGCTCGCAGGTGCAGGACGCGGACGTCGTCGTGCGCCCCCGTCACACCGGCGAGCGCCTCCTCGGCTCCCGGCCCGTCACCGGCGCGCAGCCGCGCCAGCGCCCGTTCGAGCGCGTCGTCCGGTCCGACGCGGTGCCCGTCGCCACCCGGGCCGCTGGTCAGCCCATCTTGTTGGATCGGATGTCCCACGTGACGCTGGACGTTCGGCCGCTCGCGCCGCCGCCGGGACCGGGCTCGGCATAGTCGAAGCGGATCCACGCAGGCTGGAGGGCCACCTCCTCGTCGACGTCGTCCTCCTCACCGGAGACGAGCACCTCGGTCACGACGAGGTCCTTCATCGTCACCGTGAGGAAGTCCTTGTGCGCGCCGGGATGGGCGACGTTGAGCGTCGCGTCCTTGAGGTGCTTGCCCGTCGCTGCGAAGGACGCCAGATGGGGCGAGGCGAGGTCGTAGCGGTGGACGATCCGGAACTCGTGGGCACGCGGCCGGCCGGCCGCGCCGCCACTGCCCGAGCCGTTCGTCGGGGTCGTCACGCCCCAGTTCCACGAGACCACGTCGATCGCCCCCTTGTGGTCCTTGCTCTGGCTGCTGCCCTCGATGCCGTCGAACCTCATGAACGCATCCATGTCGCCTCCACCCGATGCCGAGCACGTCTTTCGACGCTAGCACCGCGGGGCCCGCGCCAGAAGGCCTTCAGGCGGGACCGTCGCCGGCGCCCTCGCCCGTCAGCGCCTCACGGAAGTGGGGGTCGAGCTCGGCCTTGGCGCCGGCCTCGGTGTCGAACCAGACGTAGGTGATGACGCACGTGGCCGTGAGCAGGGGCTGCTCGCCCCGTCGCCAGATCTCGTGCCGGAGCGTGAACGACGACGTGCCGATCCGGTCGACGACGACACGGATGTCGGCGTGGTCGAGAGGCTTGAGGCTCGCGGTCCAGTCGATCTCCGCGTGCCGGACGAGGGCGAGCCGGTGCTCGTCGGCGAAGCGGTAGGGCCCGTAGCCGAGGTGGTCGAGGAAGGCCATCTTCGCGTCCTCGCACCACGTCAGGTAGTGCGAGTTGAAGACGACGCCGGCGAGATCGATCTCGGAGAACTTCACGGCCACGGGGTAGCTGAACGACATGGCCCCATGCTCTCGCGACGGCCACCTGCTCTGGTCGTCAGGTCCCTCAGGTGCTCCGTCAGCCACGTGCTGGCCGAAACTGCCGGCGCGTGAGTGCTCCGGCGGGCGCGAGGGAAGCCCACAGGTGCACGGACCCTTGGCGTCGTGATCTCCGTGCTCGCCGATCGCTGACGGTCGCGACCTAGGCAGCGTCGAGCCTCACGTCAGCCGGACGGGTCACGTGGCAGCGCCCCGTGGGTGCGGTCCACGTGCACGTGCCGTCGGCGTCCATCGTCAACGTCCATCCGGCATGGTGCTTGAAGCCGTGGTGGGTGCGGCACAGGCAGACGAGGTTGCACTCGGTGGTCGAGCCGTCGGGGAAGCGCACCACGTGGTCGAGGTCGCACCGGCGCGCGGCGACGCCGCACCCCGGGAAGCGACACGTCCGATCGCGGTCCCGAACACGTTGCGCCAGAGCAGCGTTGGGCCGGTAGGTAGCGGGATCGCGCGCCACAGTGACACCGGTCAGCGCGTCGGCTCGGCTCACGCGCAGCACGACATCGGGGTCTGACAGCACCTCTGCCAGCACGGGTGCGAGCATCCAGCCGAACCGTGGATGTCGGACACCGAGCTTCGGTGGTCGCCATCGTTCGCCCGGGAGACGCTGGGGGCTCGCCGCGTCCTCGACCGCTCCTGTCACCGTGACGGGCATTGCTGCCTGGTGCGCGAGCAACGCCCCGGCGGCTGCCGGGTCGGCGTCGCATCCGGCACGCGGCGCAGACCCGAGCCCGAAGAGCTCTGACCCGATCGCATGCTCCGGTGCGAGGCGCGGACCGGTGATGTGTGCCAGGTCGAACGCCCCGACATCGACGGATGACGACCGGCTCGGCCCATCTCCCGGACGTGGTCGGCGGGACGGGGCGCTGGGTCGCACGTCGGCCGCCGGGATGGCGGAGGGCACTGCCGCGGCCTCGTCCGGGCCACGGAGCGCGACGCCACGCCGGTCGTCCGACGCGGGACCGACGAAGGTGGGCACGACCAGCTCGACGGTGGTGGACACCTGGGCGCTGCCGAGGAGAAGATCGAGGAAGGCGTCAGCGCGAGCCTGGTCGATCGACCGGGCAGGGTCGGCGCGCACGTACTCGTGCGCCAGCTCGTCGACGGCACCCCACGCCTGCATCGAGTCCCGCGCCGGCAGCGAGGCCTTCCACCATGTCGTGCCGGGATCGAGACCCGGCTCCACCCGCACGAAGCGGTCACGGAGGGCGTGCTCCGATCGGCACCGAACGGAGGACGGATCGGTCGCCATGGCGGCACGCTCGCACTGCCGACGGAGCCGAGCCGGTGTCAGCGACTCCGCCCCGCCTCCCTCCATGACGACGGCCTCGAAGATCGGACGGGCACCGACCGCGACGAGGCCCGCCTGGTCCACCACGACGGCGGTCTGCCGCTGGCTGAGGTGCCCGTCCGCGCGGCGGCGAGGGTGCGCGGGAGGTCCTCGACGAGGCAGAGCGCGTCGGCGACCCGCCACTCGGCGCCACGTGGGGTCGAGCGCAGGATGGGCGCGACGCTCGAGGCCACGATCTTCACCGACGACGGGCGGAACTCGGAACCGTCGGACCAGTCCCCGTCGAGGTCGGCGAGGTCGAGCTCCTGACGGCGGACGCAGGCGGCCAGCGCGAGATCCTGGACGGCGCCGAGGACGTTCATCGCGCGCTGTGTGACGGCGAGGACCGCCTCGGCGCCGGCCGTGTCGAGACTGCGCAACCGCTCCGGCACCACGCGACACACCACGGCTGCCTGCGCGACCGGCGGCAGCGCGTCGAAGACGTCAGGGGGATCTGGGTGACGAAGGCGAGCACGCCACCGGCAGCGACCTCGCTGCTCCCCACGGCACTCCTCGACTCCATGATCGAACACTAGTACGAGCCACGGACAGTGCGCCGTCCCCCGGCCATGCGCCCGCACCCACGCCATGCCCCGCGCGCCGAGTGGGCTCTCGGCCACGTGTGCTCAGGCGCTGGCGGACCCGTCACGGGGCTCCAGCACGGCGATGCACTCGACGTGGTGCGTCATCGGGAAGGCGTCCCAGGCCTCGAGGGAGACGAGGTCGTAGCCGTGCGTCCCGGCGGCCTTGACGTCTCGGGCCAGGGCCGAGGGGTCGCACGCGACGTAGACGACGCGGCGCGGCCCCATCCGAGCGAGCAGCCCCATGACGTCCTTGCCGGCCCCCGTGCGGGGCGGGTCGAGCACCACGAGGTCGGCAGTCACGTCCTGGTCCACGAGCGACCGCAGCTCACCGTCGACGCGGTTGGCCCGCCACTCGACGTTCTCGAGGTGCTCGGTGTTGGACTCGCCGTTCTCGACCGCGCGACGGTCCCCCTCGACACCGAGGACGACACCGTCGGGCGCGACGAGCTCTCCGAGGCGCATCGTGAAGAGGCCCGACCCGGCGTAGAGGTCGAGGACGCGGTCCCCCGGCTCGGCGCCGAGCAGCGTCGACACACGGGACAGGAACGTCGTCGCCGCGCCCGGGTGCACCTGCCAGAAGCCCCTCGCGGAGACGACGTACTCGCCCTCCCAGTCGCCGTCGCGGGCCAGCTCGCCGACGAGCCCACCGCCGCTGCCGCCACCCTCCGGCGCGGGCAGCGGGACGAGCACCGGCTCGTCGGGGTGCACGGCGTCGATGACGTCGACCGACTCGAGGTCGGGCCACTCGGTGTCGAGCACGCCGGAGTCGATGACCCCTCGGGTGGCGATGAGGCAGTCCTCGACGGGCACGATGTGGCTCGACCGGTGACCGCGCAGACCCGCGCGCCCGGCACCGTCCACGGCGAACTCGACCCGGGTGCGCCAGCGCAGCCCTCCCTCGTCGCCCGGCACCGGCTGGACGACGACGTCGACGTCGAGTCCTGCCACCCGCGCGAACTGCTCACGCACGACGGCGCCCTTGAGCGCACGCTGCGTGTCCAGGGAGGCGTGCTGGAAGTCGCATCCACCGCAGAGCCCGGGGGCGGCATACGGGCACGGCGCGGGCACGCGACCGGGCGCGGCCTCGAGCACCTCCACGGCGTCGGCACGCACGAAGCTGTCACCGACGCGGCCCTCGGTGACGCGCGCGACGACGCGCTCGCCGGGCAGCGTGTGGCGCACGAAGATGACCTGTCCCTCGTGCCGGGCCACGCAGTGACCACCGTGGGCGACGGGCCCGACCTCGACGGTCCACTCCCGTCCCACGAGCGACTCGCCCCCTGCGGCGCGCTCGCGGTTCTGGCGGCCGCTCACAGCGCTCCACCGCGCACGGACCCGCTGATCGGCGGCTCGTCGATCCAGTCGCGCTCGGCGCCCTCGGACGACTGGAGCTGCCACGGGACGCTGACGACCATGACACCGGGGGTGAAGAGCAGCCGGGCCTTCAGGCGCAGCGCGCTCTGGTTGTGCAGCACC
The DNA here is from genome assembly GCF_964254175.1 of Terrabacter sp. LjRoot27. Taxonomy (NCBI): domain Bacteria; kingdom Bacillati; phylum Actinomycetota; class Actinomycetes; order Micrococcales; family Intrasporangiaceae; genus Terrabacter; species Terrabacter sp. LjRoot27. The sequence continues at coordinate 2,145,687 of NZ_CAXUSS020000001.1, read as the reverse complement.
TGCTCCCACCACTTCCCGAGGACGTACTCGGGGAGGTAGACCGTGACGATGTCGCGGGGGTTGCCGCTGCGGATCGACCGCACGTAGTCGAGGATCGGCTTCGTGATCTGGCGGTACGGCGAGGACAGCACCTTGAGCGGTACCGGGATCTCGCGCTTGTCCCACTCGTCGAGCAGTGCCTGCGTCTCGTCGGGGTCGACGTCGACCGTCACGGCCTCGAGGTAGGACGGCCGGCTCGCCCGGGCGTACGCCAGCGCCCGCATCGTCGGCTTGTGCACCTTGGAGATGCAGACGATGGCGTGCACGTGGCTCGGCAGCATGGGCCGCTCGACGTCCCAGTCGATGGCGAGCTCGTCACGCACGCGGTTGTAGTGCTTCTTGATCCCGAGCATGAGGGCGAAGAGGACGACCATCGCGAGGATGGCGTACTTCGCCCCGGCCTGGAACTTCGTCAGGAGGACGACGATGAGCACCGTCGCCGACATCGCCGCACCCACCGCGTTGATGATGCGCGACCGCTGCATGCGCGACCGTTCCTTGGCGTTGCGCTCGAGGCGCAGGTGGCGCGTCCAGTGCCGCACCATGCCGATCTGCGAGGTGGTGAAGGAGACGAACACCCCGACGATGTAGAGCTGGATCAGCGCGGTGACCTCGGCCTTGAACACGATGACGAGGACGATGGCCGCCCCGGCGAGGATGAGGATGCCGTTGCTGAAGGCGAGCCGGTCGCCGCGGGTGTGCATCTGGCGGGGCAGGTAGCCGTCGCGGGCGAGGATCGAGCCGAGCACCGGGAAGCCGTTGAACGCCGTGTTGGCGGCGAGGACGAGGATCAGGCCGGTGACGATCGAGACGAAGACGACGCCGATCGGGAAGTCCGCGAACACCGACTCGGCGAGCTGGCCGATGGCCGTGTGCTGGATGTAGGAGTCACCGACCGGCTGTCCGTCGCGCAGCAGCTGGGCGCCCGGGTCGTCGGCGATCTTGACGCCGGTCCACTGGCTCAGGGCGATGATCGAGCCGAGCATGACGACCGACAGGGTGCCCATGAGGAGCAGGGTCGTCGCGGCGTTCGTGCTCTTGGGCTTCTTGAAGGCCGGGACGCCGTTGCTGATGGCCTCGACGCCGGTCAGGGCCGCGCAGCCGGACGAGAACGCCCGCAGGAGCAGGAAGGCCGCAGCGAGTCCGGTGAGGCCCTGGCCCTCCTCGGGCTTGAGCGTCAGGCCTGCGCTCTCGGCCGGCGTCAGGTTGCCCGTGAAGTGCTGGATGAAGCCGTAGACGCCCATCCCGATGATGGCGAGCATGAAGGCGTAGACGGGCACGGCGAACGCCTTGCCCGACTCCCGGACGCCGCGCAGGTTCATGGCGGTGAGGAAGACGATGAGGGCCACCGCGACGATGACCTCGTGGCCGCGGACGAAACCGAGCACCGTGGCAGCGTTCTGCACGCCGGACGAGATCGACACCGCGACGGTCAGGACGTAGTCGACGAGCAGGGCGCTCGCGACCGTGAGCCCGGCCCGCGGACCGAGGTTGACGGTCGCGACCTCGTAGTCGCCGCCGCCCGAGGGGTAGGCGTGGACGTTCTGGCGGTACGACGCCACCACGACGACCATGACGAGGACGACCGCGATGGTGACCTGCCAGCTGTGCGTCGCGACGAACGTGCCGCCGGCGAGCCCGAGCATGAGCAGGATCTCGTCGGGCGCGTAGGCCACGGACGAGAGGGCGTCGCTCGCGAAGATCGGCAGCGCGAGGCGCTTGGGCAGCAGGGTCTCCCCGAGCTTGTCGCTGCGCATCGCGCGACCGAGGAGGAGGCGCTTGAACAGCGAACCGGTACCGGGCACGACGCAACTGTATGACGGATCGTCCCCTCGCACTGACCCACTCCGGACGGCGCGGACACCGCCCCGAGAACGTATGCCGTCCCGCACGTTTCGCTCGGCGTCCGGCCTGCGCGGCCTGCGGGGTGGGCGACGTCCCCACGGTGTAGCGTCGCGTCCGTGCACTTCGTCATCATGGGATGCGGCCGCGTCGGGTCGACCCTCGCCCGCACCCTGGGCCGCAACGGCCACGACGTCGCCATCATCGACGCGGACGCCTCCGCGTTCCGCCGGCTGGGCACCTCCTTCGAGGGCCAGACCGTCACGGGCATCGGGTTCGACCGCGACACCCTCATCGCCGCCGGCATCCGTGACGCCTACGCCTTCGCGGCCGTCAGCAGCGGCGACAACTCCAACATCCTCGCGGCCCGCGTGGCGCGCGAGACGTTCGGGGTCGAGCACGTCGCCGCCCGCATCTACGACCCGCAGCGCGCCATGGTCTACCAGCGCCTCGGCATCCCGACCGTCGCGACGGTGCGCTGGACGGCCGACCAGATGATCCAGCGGCTGCTGCCGCAGGGCGCCGTGCCCGAGCTGACCGACCCGAGCGGCAAGATCGTCATCGCCGAGGTCCCCCTCGCCGAAGGCTGGGTCGGCCGGCACCTCACCGATCTCGAGGAGCAGACCGGCGCCCGCGTCGCCTACGTCACCCGGCTCGGCGAGGGCACGCTCCCCCGGCCCGACATGGTCGTCCAGCAGGGCGACCTCGTGCACCTCACCGTCCCGCGCGACGACCTCGCTCGCGTCGAGCGGCTCTGCGACCAGGCCCCGGCCGCCCACTGACCCGGCACAGGAGAAGAAACCCCCATGCGCGTCGTCATCGCCGGAGCCGGAAGCGTCGGCCGCTCCATCGCCCGTGAGCTGCTCGGCAACGGGCACCAGGTCCTGCTCATCGACAAGGACGCCGACGACGTGCAGGCCTCACGGGTGCCCGAGGCGTCGTGGCTGCTCGCCGACGCGTGCGAGCTCGCCGCCCTCGAGGAGGCCAGGCTCGAGGAGTCGGACGTGTGCGTCGCCGCCACCGGTGACGACAAGGCCAACCTCGTGCTCTCGCTCCTCGCCAAGACCGAGTTCGGGGTCCCGCGCACCGTCGCCCGCGTCAACAACCCGAAGAACGAGTGGATGTTCGACGAGTCGTGGGGCGTCGACGTCGCGGTGTCGACGCCACGGCTCATGACGGCGCTCATCGAGGAGGCCGTGAGCATCGGCGACCTCGTGCGCATTTTCGAGTTCCAGCAGGGCCGGGCCTCGATGGTCGAGATCACCCTCCCCGAGGGCAGCCCGTTCGCCGGGCGCCGCGTGGGCGACGTCGACTGGCCGACCGACACGGTGCTCGTCGCGATCATCCGCGAGGAGCGTCCGCTCGCTCCCACCCCTGACGACGCGATCGAGGCCGGCGACGAGCTGCTCTTCATCACGACGACGGAGCAGGAGGACCGCCTCCAGGACCTCGTCGCACCGGGCGAGCGGCACCACACCCACCTCGAGGACTGACCTCGACGTCGCCGGGTCGGGCGTCAGGCGACCCGCGAGGGGTCGATCGGCGTGCGCCCGCGGAGCAGGATGGCGCCCATCGCCGTGATGGCGAGCAGGTACGCCGGCCAGCCGAGCACCACCTTGGCCACGCCCAGAGCGGCGACCTGCTCGGCGAGGTAGAGCGGCACCATGATCGAGAGCCGGACGACGTTGAGGGCGATGAGGACCCACGCGAGCCGCGCCGCGACCGTGACGATGCCGGGGTGCCGCCGCCACCACGTGGGGTTCTCGGCGAACGCCTCGGGCTCGGCGACCCCGACGACGAAGCCGAAGAGCGGCCACCGCGTCAGGTTCGTCACGAGCAGCAGCACGAGCAGCCCGGCGTTCTGCAGCATGCCCGGCAGGAACGCGTCCTCCGCCCGACCCGACCGCAGCGCGAAGAAGGCCGAGATCCCCACGCCCGCAGCGGCATACGCGATGAAGCGAGGGTCCTGGCGCTGGGCGAGGCGCACGAGCAGGAGGACGCCCACGAGGACGCCGGCGACCACGAGGGACGTGCGGAGGTTCTCGGTGCGCGCCCACACGAGGGCGAAGGCGAGGGTCGGCACGGCCGACTCGACGGCGCCGCGCCAGCCGCCCAGCGCCTCGGACAGCTTGTCGCGGAGCAGCTCCTCGACGGTGTCGTAGCGGCGCAGGTCGGCCTCGGAGCGGACGACCCCGTCGCCCTCCCCGGTGCGCTCTCCGCCCGGTCCCACGGCCGTGCCCTCGGCGTCAGCCATGCGCCTGCCCCGCCCGGCCGATGAGCTCGTAGGCCGGGTTGAACATCGTCTTGACCTTCCGGCGGGTGGTGATGCGGCCCGTGGCCTGGATCTTGACCCCGGGCACGATGCCGGCGATGCGCCGACGACCGAGCCACACGAGGTGGAGCGACTCGGTGCCGTCCCAGACCTCGACGTCGAGCGCCGGGGTCTCCTCGCGCGGCCGCAGGGTGACGGACCGTACCTCGCCGCACACGGTGACCCTGACGCGCTGGGGCGCGTCGCCGATGTGCACGACGCCGTCGAGGTCCGAGGACTCACGGCGCAGCTCGGCCGCCTCGATCTCGTGCGACGAGCGGGTCAGGCGGTCGGTGAGGCGACGCAGGGCGCCGGGCTGGCCCGTGCTCACGGGCGCGTCCGGCTCGGACGCGGTGCGGGACACGGGCCGGACATCAACGGACCTCGGTGATCTCGGGTCCACGCTCGAACGGCTTGAGGTCGGGACCGCCCTGCTCGGCGGCGTCGTCCGGCTCACCGGCCTGGGCGGCGCCATCGGCGTCGGGGAGGCGCAGCGGCAGCAGCTCGCGGGGAGGCATGGCCTCCTCGCCACGGTCGATGACCGTCGTCCGGATGACGTCGTGCACCGCGTCGGCGGCGGCGGGCTCGATCGCGGCCCGGCCGGAGACCACGGCGCGGAGGAACCAGCGGGGGCCGTCGACACCGACGAAGCGGGCCGGCATGAAGACCGTCCGGCCGTCGGGGCCGGCCTGCGGCATCCGGGTCAGCAGCTCCTCGCCGAACTCGCCGGTGAGGACCTCGGCGGTGCCGCCGGCGTCGACGATGCTCGCGGCGATCTCGTTGCGGATGTCGATCCAGACACCTTCGGTGCGCGGAGCGGCGAAGGCCTGCAGCTGCACGGCCGACTCGCCGATGACGGCGGTCACACCCGTGATCTGCTGCTCCTGCTCGTTGACCTCGAGGCGCAGCTCCATGCCCTGCTGCCCGCGCAGCCAGATGGCGCCGAGGTTGAGGTAGTCGGAGTCGTCCTCGACCTCGCTGCGGTCGAGCGGTCGGGACGTGGCCGCAGGGGCGCCGTCACCGTCGACGTCGCCGTCACCGAGCTCGTCCTGCTCGAGGTCGTCGGGAAGGTCCACGGCATCGGTGTCCGGGCGGTCCTTCGACTTGCCCCGGCTGAAGAGTCCCACGTCATTCCGTCCTTTGAGTCCTGCTGCACGGTGGGCACGATGCCCGCCCGTGGTCGTCGCGGCGCTGACGCAGCGCCCGGCGAACCGTATCCGATGATCACGCCCCGGTGGGCGTCTCCCCCGGTGTCGGCGGGGCGGCGCCGCCGGTGGCGAACCCACCGGTGGATCCGTGTCCAGTGTCCCCCCGACTGGTGTCGTCGAGCGAATCCACCTCGACGAAGTGCACGCGCTCGACCCGCTGCACCACGAGCTGGGCGATCCGGTCGCCCCTGCGGACCGTGAACGGCTCGCGTGGGTCGAGGTTGACGAGGTTGACGAGGATCTCGCCCCGGTAGCCCTCGTCGACGGTCCCGGGGGCGTTGACGATGGAGATGCCGTGACGTGCCGCGAGGCCGGAGCGCGGGTGCACGAAGCCCGCGTGACCAGCGGGCAGAGCGAGGGCCACACCCGTCGGCACGAGGACACGCTCCCCCGGCTCGATGGTCAGGTCGACGCGCGAGCAGAGGTCGGCGCCGGCGTCCCCGGGGTGCGCGTAGCGGGGCAGGGCCAGGTCGGGGTCGAGCCTCCGGACCGGGACAGCACAAGGGTCGGTCACGAGGACCGACCCTACTTGCTCCTGGCCATGCTGCTGCCCGGTGGGGAATGCGCTCAGGCTGCGCACTCCGTGCAGATCATCATGCCGTTGCTCTCCTTGGCGAGCTGGCTGCGGTGGTGGACGAGGAAACACCGTCCACAGGTGAACTCGTCGGCCTGCTTGGGCAGGACGCGCACCGACAGCTCCTCACCGGAGAGGTCGGCGCCCGGGAGCTCGAAGCCCTCGGCCTGCTCGGTCTCGTCGACGTCCACGCTGGACGACGTCTTGTCGACCCGACGGGACTTCAGCTCCTCGATGGAGTCTTCGCTCAGATCGTCGTCAGTCTTGCGTGGCGCGTCGTAATCGGTTGCCATCTCGTTGTCTCACTTCTACTCGTGCTGCGCCTTGCGGTCTGTGACGCGGAGAACGCTCGTGGGCCCGTGCTTGTTCCCGGAGAACCCGCGCGGTCAACGACGTTGTTAACAGCGACGAAACATGTCCGCGTGCGCGTATGGTGCCCGATCCCCACCGCGTTGTCACGTTGCCCGAGCCAAGGCCTGAGACGCGCCCCCGCCCGCACCACTCACACCTGCCCTTTTCGGACGAACAGTTCACCTGCGCTTTGCCATCCGCCGACCTTCACGGGTGCACATTGGTGGTCCTACGGCGCGGTAGGGTCTCCGGACTCGACCGATCGACAACCCAGGCCCGGAGGTGGCACCCATGACCGAGTTCGTCGACCAGATCAGGCAACGTGTCAACGACGCGCTGGGCGACCTCGCCGAGGCGCGACAGGCGGGTGACGACTACCGCGTGCAGGTGCACACCGGCGAGCTGGAGTCCTTCGCCCGCCTCGCCACGGAGAACGGCGTCCGCGTCCCCGAGCTCGAGCCGTTCCAGGCGGCCTGAGCAGCGTCACCCGACGCACGACCGCGGACGTATGCCGTCCGCTCCCGCACGACGACAGGCGCCCCACCCGGCTCGGCCGGGTGGGGCGTTCGTCCTGCGTCCTCGAGCGAGCGGCGTGACGGTCAGCCGTTTGCGCCCTGCGGCGCGACGAAGAGCGCGCGCACCTGCTCGACGAGGTCGGGTCCCGCGGCGACGGTGAGGGCGGTGCCGGGTGCCGACCCGGGCTCCTCCCCCGCGCCGATGACGACGCCTCCCGCCTCCTCGACGACGAGCCAGCCCGCGGCGAGGTCCCAGGCGTTGAGGCCGGTCTCGGCGTAGGCGTCGACGGAGCCCTCGGCCACGCGGACGAGGTCGAGGGCGGCACTCCCGATGCGTCGGATGTCACGGACGAGGGGCAGGACCCCCAGGAGCACCTCCGCCTGTCGGGCGCGGACCTCGGGGGCGTAGCCGAAGCCGGTCGCGAGCAGGGTGCGGGCGAGACGGTCCTCGTCCGAGACCGACAGCTGCTTCGGCGCGACGCCCTCGGTCGGGTCCTCCGGGCTCGTCCGGGCTCCGGTGCCCCGGCCGGCGTGGTGCACGAGGCGCCGGCACGGGTCGGCGACCGCACCCGCGACGGGGGTCCACCCACCCTGGGAGTGGGCGTCCCCGACGACGACGGCCACGGACACGGCATACGCAGGGATCTCGTAGAGGTAGTTGACGGTGCCGTCGATGGGGTCGACGACCCACGTCAGGCCGGAGGTGCCGGTGACGTCGGCCCCCTCCTCGCCGAGGATGCCGTCGTCGGGGCGGGCCGCCTGGATGAGCCGGTGGAGCAGCTCCTCGGAACGCCGGTCCATGACGGTCACGACATCGGTCTCGGTCGACTTGGTCGCGGCGACGCCCATCCGGGGCGGGCGCTCGTCACGGATGAAGCGGGCGGCCTCCACCGCGAGCTCGACGCAGAGCCGCTCGAGCTCCTGGACCGTGACACCGTAAGGGAGGGCGGGAACAGGGCGTTCGGTCGTCATCGCGGCGTCCTCAGTCGCTGCCGCAGAGGGCCGGGCGGGCCTGGCGCAGGTTGGGACAGCAGCCGGGTGCGCACACCGAGGGCATCCGGCCCTCGAACTGCGGCACGTCCTCGCCGCGGGCCTCCGCCGCGCGCTCCAGCAGGGCGTCGACGAGGTCTCGGACGAAGACCTCGTCCGTGCCGACCGTCGGGACGCGCACGTGGGTCAGGCCCAGCTCGTGGGCCGTCTCCTGCGCCTCGGTGTCGAGGTCGTAGACGACCTCCATGTGGTCGCTGACGAAGCCGATCGGAGCGGTGACGACGGTGCGGATCCCGGCCGCCGCGAGCTCGCGCATCCGGTCGTTGACGTCGGGCTCGAGCCACGGCTGGGTGGGCGGGCCCGAGCGCGAGCAGAAGACGAGCTCACCCGTGAGGTCGCGGCCGAGGACGCGGTTGGCCTCCTCGGTGAGCTGCGACGCGAGCGCCAGGTGCTGGCGCTGGTAGAGGTTGCCCTCCCCGTCGCCGGGACCGGACGTGTCGTCCATGGCGTCGGGGATCGAGTGCGTGACGAAGAGCAGCGCGATCTCCGCGTCCGGCGCGCCGTCGAGCGCCCGCAGGGACCGGACGAGCTCGCCGGCGTTGGCCGCGGCGAACCCGGGGCGCCGGGCGTACTGCGACACCTTGTCGATCTGTAGCTCGATGCCGTCCTCGGCCACCGTGGCGGCGGCGTCGGCGAGGTTCTCGCGGTACTGGCGACAGGAGGAGTAGCACGAGTACGCGCTCGTCGTCAGGGCGACGACGCGTCGGTGCCCGGCCGCGTGGCTCTCGCGCAGGGCGTCGTCGATGAACGGCTCGCTGTTGCGGTTGCCCCAGACGATCGGTGTGCTGATGCCGCGCCCGTCGAGCTCGGCGCGCAGGGCCGCGATGAGCGCCCGGTTCTGGTCGTTGATCGGGCTGCGGCCACCGAAGTGGTGGTAGTGCTCGCCGACGGCCTCGAGACGTTCGTCCGGGATGCCCCGGCCGGCGGTGACGCGCCGCAGGAACGGCATGACCTCGTCGGGGCCCTCGGGACCGCCGAAGCCGAGCAGGATCACGGCGTCGTACGGTTCGAGCGGCGAGGGCTGGGGCTGGTCGGGCGTCGGTGCTGCGTCTGATGTCATGTCTCCGCCATCGGTGGGTGAGCAGGGTTTCGAGGGGCCAGGGCCGTGGTGCGCCGTCGTCAGGTCGGGTTGGAGCGCAACGGGGTCGGGGCGTTGAGGTCGAGGCGGACGGCGAGCATCCGGAGGGCGAAGACCAGAGCCGCGGCGGTCCAGAGCACCCAGTCCTGGAGCGACCCGAGCTGGGCGGCCACGACGACGAGGATCGAGCCGAGCATGGCCGGGACGGCATACAGCTCGCGGCGCAGCACCTCGGGCACCTGGCCCGCCAGCAGGTCGCGCACGACCCCGCCCCCGACCGCCGTGATGACGCCCACGAGGACGGCCGCGATGGGCGAGACCCCCAGCGTCGTCACGGCCTTGAGGCTGCCCGCGACGGCGAAGGCGCCGAGGCCGGCGGCGTCGAGCACGCGGACGAAGCGGGTGATGCGCTCGACGCCCGGGTGGAAGAGGAACGTGACGAGGCCGCCGAGCGCCGCGGCGGTCAGCAGCCGCCAGTCGCTGATGCCGACCGGCGGGATGTCGCCGATGAGCAGGTCGCGCACGATGCCGCCGCCGAGGGCCGCAGCGCAGGCCAGCACGAGCACCCCGAAGAGGTCGAAGCGCTTCTTGACGGCCACGAGGCCACCGGAGAGCGCGAAGACGAACACGCCGACGAGGTCGAGGGCGAGCTGCGCGGACGCGAAAGAGGTAGGCATGCCAGAGCAAACGGTACCCGTGCGGCGTGGTCGCTTTGGTGCGCACCCGGGCCGGTGGCATGCTCGACAGCACGGCGCACCGGCCGGCACCAGCGACCGGCGCACCCTTCACGGCAGGACCACGCAGACTCGGTACCGGGAGACCCACCCATGCAGCTCCTCAGGCTCGTCGGCGTCCACGAGGACGGATTGCACCTGCTGCTGGCCGACGACGAGGGCAACCGCTTCTCCGTCCCGCTCGACGACTCGCTCCGCGCTGCGGTGCGGCGCGACCGGCCGCGGCTCGGCCAGCTCCAGATCGAGATCTCGGGCGGCCTGCGGCCCAAGGACGTCCAGGCGATGATCCGGGCGGGCATGACGGCCGAGGAGGTCGCCGAGCGCGCCGGCTGGACCGTCGAGAAGGTCCATCGCTACGAGGGTCCGATCCTCGCCGAGCGCGAGCACGTCGCCGGCCTCGCCCGCCAGGTCCGGCTGCGCCCGCGCGGCGGATCCCACGGCGCGGCTCCCACCCTCGACGCGCGGGTCACCGAGCGCCTGCGCACCCGCGAGATCGACTCCGTGACAGCGCGCTGGGACTCCCGTCGCACCGACAAGGGCGCCTGGACCGTCCTGCTGCTCTTCACCGCCGGCGGTCGCGAGCGCGAGGCCGCCTGGCAGTACGACCCGCTCGCCCGCACCGTCTCGGCCGTCGACGACGAGGCCCGCTGGCTCAGCGAGGACGAGGACCAGCAGGCTCCCGGCCCGATCCCGGCCCCGCACCTCAGCGCCTCCAACCGTCCGAGCCGCGTCTACGACGTCGAGGCCGAGGGTGGGGTCGGTGCGGCCACGATGCGGCGCCGCGAGGGCGAGACCGTCGACCTCATGGCCGCCATGCGCGAGCGAAGCGCCCAGCGCGGTCGTCGCCGCCGTCCCAAGTCCACCGAGGTCCCCGGCCTCGACGAGGCGCCCGAGGAGGCCCTGCCGCTGCAGGAGCTCGCCGGCGACCCACGCGACGAGCTGCCGCCGCCGGCGCACACGCACCCTGAGGACGACCCCGAGGTCGTCAAGACCGGCTCCGTCGAGCAGCGCGTCGGGGTCGACGCCGCCCGCCGCAAGGCACGGCGCACCGAGCCCACCCAGCCCGTGCGACAGGCGCCGGAGCAGTCGACCGCCGCCCCGGGTCCGGACCCGGACCCGGACCCGGACCCGGCGGAGCCTGCACCCGATTCCGACCCCGCTGACCTGACCCGCGAGCCCGAGCGTGAGTCTGCTGGCCAGCCCGAGCCGGCGGCCGAGGCCGTCAGCGAGTCGGCGGCCGAGCTCGATCAGCACCGCCGTCAGGAGGTCGACCTCGACGACGCCGCTGAGGTCGCCGACGACCCGACGGACCGGTCGTCGTCGGACCCGGAGCCCGTCGAGGAGCCGCTGCGGCCCGCCGCGCACCGCCGCGAGGACTCCCGGCGACTGTCACGCGTCCCCGCCGGGAAGGGCGAGCCCTCCCCCGCAGCCGAGGATCGCGACGAGTCCGGTGAGCCCGACGACGACGGCTACGACGTCGTCGAGCAGCGGGCAGCCGCTCCGGCGGCCAAGCCGGTCCCCCGCCCGGCTCCACCGGCGCGCAAGTCCGGACGGCCGAGCGTGCCGAGCTGGGACGACATCATGTTCGGCCGCAAGAACGACTGACGGCCACCCAGCGCCTCCCCCGCAACCATTAGGGGGCCACGGCACGCAGACCGTCCCCCACCCGGCCCTCGCACCGACCCGTCGGGCGCCGCGGCGCCCGGGTGGCGGGTCCCGGAGCTCGCGGGACGGCATACGCCCTCGGCTGGGGACGTGGGCGCTCAGTCGGCCTGGGTGATGGGCAGCGGCGGCAGCGGGCAGACGTCGAGGTCGAAGGGCAGCACCTCGGGCGAGATCGCGGCGGCCCGGGCGGCGTGCGAGGTCATCCGGCGCATGTAGTGCCGGCGGCAGAGCACCTCGTACTCGACGAGCCCGGTCGTGCCGGGCTTCGTGTCGCCGACGACGACCTGCTCTCCCTCGACGACCATGACGCCGTCCATGACGCGGGCGTTGGTCGTCGCGCGACGGCCGCACCAGCACAGCGCCTCGACCTGGAGCACCTGCACCTTGTCGGCGAGCTCGATGAGCCGCTTGCTGCCGGGGAAGAGCTCGGTGCGGAAGTCGGCCGTGATGCCGAAGGCGAAGACGTCGACGTCCATCTCGTCGACGATCCGCGCGAGCTGCTCGACCTGGTCACTGGTGTAGAACTGGGCCTCGTCGCAGATGAGGTAGTCGATGCGGGTGCCCGCCGTGGCCCGGTCGACGATCGCCTCCCAGAAGTCGAGGTCGTCGCGGACCTCGAGGGCGCCCGTCGACAGACCGAGCCGCGAGCTGAGGACGTTGGCGCCGGCGCGGTCCATCTTGGTGAAGATGAGACCGACGCGACCCCGCGCGCCGTGGTTGTGGTCCATCTGGAGGGCGAGGGTCGACTTGCCGCAGTCCATGGTCCCGGAGAAGAAGACGAGCTCAGCCACGAGGCACCACCCTAGGCGCCCCGGCGGGGTGGCACCACGACCACCGGCACGGCGAGTTCCGCGTCGCTCGTCGAGCCGTGCAGACCGAGCAGCGCGACCACCTCGCGCCGCATCAGCCCGGAGTGCACGACGGCGAAGGAGCCCTCCGTGACGACGAGGAGGTCGCCGATCCGGCCCTCGACACCCGCGCGCACGGGGCCGAACCAGCCCTCGTCGACGGCGCGCTCACGGGTGAGGATGCGCGCCCGGTCACCGAGCCGGGCCGCCCACGCAGCCTCGACGTCATCGGTGGCGCCGGCCTCGGCGTAGAGCTGGAGGTTGCGCGGCTCACCGCCGAGATGGCGCACGCCAGCCATGAGCTCCGGCTCGCGCACGAGGTCGATGCGGTCGTGGAAGGGGACGTCGACCATGCCGTGGTCAGCCGTGACGACGATCGACGTGTCGTCCGGGACGCGCGCGGCGAGCTGCCGGAGCGCGGCGTCGACCGACTCGACCTCGTCGCCCCACTGCCACGACTGGCAGCCGTGCACGTGGCCGATCTTGTCGACCTCGCCCCAGTAGAGGTAGACGAGGGCACGCGGCGTCGCCCGCACCGCCGAGGCCGCGGCGGAGACGCGGTCGTCGAGCGTGCGCCCGGCCCGGAAGCGCCCGCCGCGCAGGGCGGCGGTGGTCAGGCCCGAGCCGTCGAAGTAGTGCGGACCCACCATGGTCACCGAGACGCCGGCGTTCTCGGCGGCCTCGAAGACCGTCTCGTTCGGCTGCCAGGCCCGAGGGTCGGGACCGTCCTCCCAGGACAGCTCGTTGAGCAGCCGGTCGGTGGCGGGGTCGAGCACCTGCATGCCCACCAGACCGTGGGAGCCCGGCGGCAGACCCGTGCCGAAGGTCCCCATCGACGTCGCCGTCGTGGTCGGGAAGCCGCACGGCACCCGGTGGGCGGTGCCGAGGTGGCTGCGCAGGAAGGGCGCGTGGCCGCTGCGCTGGCGCAGCAGGTCGTGACCGAGCCCGTCGACGAGCACGACGACGGTGCGCGGCACCGCGGGCAGGTCGAAGACGTCGCGGCCGGCATACCGCGGCACGCCGAGACGGTCGGCGACCGACGGGAGCACCGATGCCAGGGTGCCCGCCGACCAGTCGGTCGGCGTGGCGGCGTGGGTGGTCACGTCGTCGGCCACGGCGCGCGCGTCAGTGCGCCGTGCCGCCGCCGATGCTCGCGGAGAGCACCCGGGCGAAGCTCATCGCGCGACCCACGGCGTCCTCGCCGTCGGCGGCCGAGCTGATGCGCAGCGAGATGTCGTCGGAGGCGATGGTCCCCTCGAAGCCGTGGTCGGCGGTGCAGTCAGGGTCGCCGCAGGCGGCGGGGATCATGTCGAGCCGGCTCACGGCGCCCCAGCCGAGCGTCAGGGTCAGGTCGCGGCCGTGGGTGCCGGGCGTGAACGTGTCGGGCTGGGCCACGACGTGGGTCAGCATGACGCCGCGCACGGCGGCGAGCGGCACCGTCTCGGTCGTGGCCGTCGCCATCAGCTTGTCCTCGGACTCGGCGTGGTCGTCGGCGTGCGCGATGACGAGCCGCTGCGGCGTGACGACGAGCACCGTGACGTGACGGCGCACCGTCTCGTGGTCGAAGGTCGTCTCCTGGTGCACGAGGTGCGAGACGACCTCGTCGTCGGCGATCGCCGACTCGACGACGTCGCAGACGAGCGAGGGGTAGTAGCCGGCTCGGGTGATCGCCTCGGTGAGGTCTTCGGGAAGGGCCCGACCGGTGCCCGTGGTGACGCGTCGCATGCCCCCATCCTTGCACCAGCGAGAGAATGACCCCTCCCAGCGGTCCACACCGTGCGGCGTCAGGTCATCCGCCGGCGGCCGGGGTCCTTGCGCACGAGGGCGGGTCGCACGACGACCTCGGCGCCGAGCACGTCGACCCCGCCGGTCCAGGCGTTGACGGGGTTGAGCTCGACCGAGGACAGCTCGGGGTGGTCGTCCGCGAGCACCGACAGCCGCGCGATGAGGTCGGCGAGCGCCGCGCGGTGCACCGGTGCCGCACCCCGGTGCCCACTGAGCAGGGGCGCCGCCTTGACGCTGTCGATGAGGTCGGTGACGTCGACGTCGGTCAGCGGCGGGATGCGGTGCGCGACGTCGCCGAGCAGCTCCGTCGGAGGCCCGGCGACGGAGAAGCTGACGACCGGACCGAAGAGCGGGTCCTCGCTCGCGCGGATGACGCACGAGACGCCGGGGACGGCCATGCGCTGCACGACGAACCGGTCGGCTCCCAGGGGCCCGAGCCGCTGGGTCAGGGACGTGTAGGCGTCGCGGACGGCCTCGGCGTCGACGAGGTCGCCGCGCACCCCGACGAGGCCGGGTTGGTGGCGCACGACCGGCGAGGTCGACTTGAGGATGACGGGGTAGGTCAGCTCCTCGGCGGCGGCCACGGCGGCGTCGACGCCCGCGACCTCCACGGCGGGCCAGACGCGTATGCCGTAGGCCCCGAGCAGCTCGCGCGCCTCCTCGCGCGTCAGCGCACGCCCGTCGGGGCTGCCCGCGAGGTAGCCGTCGAGGAGCGCCTCGGCGCGGAGCCGGTCGATGCCGACCGGCGCGACCTGGGTGCCGCGGTCGCGCTGGCGCCAGAGGGCGTAGCGCGTCACGGCGTTGAGCGCCCGGATGCCGTCCTCGGGCATGGAGTACGCCGGCACCGACCGCCGGATGCCGTGCTGCTCGTAGGAGAGCCCGTCACCGACTCCGCGCATGCCGAGGAACGTTGCGACGCACGGCTTCTCGTGGTCGGCAACGATGGTGCGGACCGCCATGTGCACCTCTTCGTCCTGCGTCACGAGCGGCGGGATGAAGGCGGCGACGACGCTGTCGACCTCGGGATCGGCGAAGGCGGCGTCGAGCGCGGCGGCGAACTCCTCGGCCGACGCCTGCGGCGGCAGCGAGACCGGGCCGTGCGTCACCCGCAGGCCCCAGCTGACGCAGGCGCTCGCACTCAGGGCGCCCAGGGCGTCGGAGTTGCCGACGATGGCGACGCGGTCACCCTTCGGCAGCGGCTGGTGCAGGGTCAGCTGGGCGACGTCGAAGAGCTGGTGGACGTTCTCCACGCGGATGACACCGGCCTGGCGCAGCAGCGCGTCGAACGCCTGCGGGGGCACGTTGGTGACGCGGGTGCGGTGCCCGGGCGGGGCGGCGAAGCTCGAGACCCCCGAGCTCACGACGACGACGGGCTTGACCGCCGCGAGCGCCCGGGCGATGCGGGAGAACTTGCGCGGGTTGCCCATCGACTCGAGGTAGAGGCCGACGGTGTCGGTCTCCTGGTCGTCGATCCAGTACTGCATGAGGTCGTTGCCCGAGACGTCGACGCGGTTGCCGGCCGACGCGAACACCGAGATGCCGAGGCCGCGCCGGGCCGCCGAGGCGAGCACCGCGACGCCGAGCGCACCGCTCTGGGCGAAGAGACCGAGACGACCGGACTCGGGGATGACCGAGGCGAGCGTGGCGTTGAGGCGCACCGACGGGTCGTTGTTGATGAGGCCGAAGCTGTTCGGGCCGACGATGCGCATCCCGGCGCGACGCACCCGACGACGGAGCTTCTCCTGCAGGCGAACTCCCTCCTCGCCCGCCTCGGCGAAGCCGGCTGAGAGGACGAGGAGCGCCTTGACACCGGCCTTGCCGCAGTCCTTGACGACCTCGATGGCCTGCGCCGCCGGGACGACGACGATGGCGAGGTCCACGGGCTCCGGCACGTCTTGGATGCTCGGGTAGGCGGTGAGGCCCTGGATCCGGTCGGCCACCCGGTGGATCGGGTAGAGCTCGCCCTGGTAGCCGGCGGCCAGGATGTTGCGCATGACGAGGGCGCCGATCGACTCCTCCCGCCGGCTCGCGCCGATGATCGCGACCCGCTCCGGGAAGAGGATCGTGTGCATGCTGCGGGACTCGGCCCGGTGCTCCCGCGAGAGCTGGACGGCCTTGCTCTGCTCGGTCGGCGAGATGTCGAAGGAGACCTCGACGACGCCGTCCTCGATGTGGTGCGTGACCTCGTAGCCCGCCTCCTTGAAGACGGTGAGCATCTTGCGGTTCTGCGGCAGGACCTCGGCGACGAACCGGTTGATCCCCATCTCCTGCGCGATGGCGGCCAGGTGCTCGAGCATGACCGAGCCGATGCCCTTGCCCTGGTAGTGGTCCGAGATGTTGAAGGCGACCTCGGCCGAGGTCGGGTCGATGCGGTCGTAGCGGCCGATGCCGATGATCTCGCCGTCGAGCGTCGCGACGAGGGCGACCCGGTCGTGGTGGTCGACGTGCGTGAAGCGGTGAAGGTCCCGGGCGCTCAGCTCGCGCAGCGGGGCGAAGAAGCGCAGGTAGATCGACTCCTCCGACTGGAGGCTGTGGAAGTGGCGTATGCCGTCCGCGTCGTCGGGCGTGATCGGCCGGATGTGCGCCACGGTGCCGTCCCGGAGCACGACGTCCGCCTCCCACTCGACGGGGGCACCCGTGGCCTGCGCCGAGACCCGCTCGATCGCGCCGGTCTCGTCGCTGAGCTCGCCACCCTCCATGCCCTCATCGTGTCACGTCGGGCTGCACGACCCAGGGAGATGGGAGTGTGGTCGCATGGAGTTCACCGACGTCGTCCGCTCCCGACGCATGGTCCGCCGCTACGACCCCGACCGGGAGGTGCCGCGCGAGGTCGTGGAGCGCTGCCTCGACAACGCGGTGCGCTCCCCCAGCGCCGGCTTCAGCCAGGGCTGGGACTTCGTCGTGCTCACGAGCCCGCCCGAGCGCGACGCCTTCTGGGCGGCCACGACGGAGCCCGGCGCGGCGAGCGACCCCTGGCTGGACGGCATACGCGCCGCTCCGGTGCTCGTGCTGTGCCTCTCGCACAAGGACGCCTACCTCGAGCGCTACGCGGCGCCCGACAAGGGATGGACCGACCGTGACGAGGCGCGCTGGCCGGTGCCCTACTGGGACGTCGACACGGGCATGGCCTCGCTCCTCATCCTGCTGACCGCCACCGACGAGGGCCTGGG
Source organism: Terrabacter sp. LjRoot27 (assembly GCF_964254175.1). NCBI lineage: Bacteria > Bacillati > Actinomycetota > Actinomycetes > Micrococcales > Intrasporangiaceae > Terrabacter > Terrabacter sp. LjRoot27. The sequence continues at coordinate 2,128,517 of NZ_CAXUSS020000001.1, read as the reverse complement.
CAGCCTCTTCTTCGGGGTGCCGCCGGAGCGCCACGGCGCCGTCCACGAGGCGTTCGGCATCCCCACCAGCCGCAGCATCGTCGGGGTCGTGTCCATCGGGTATGCCGTCCCGGGACCCCGGAGCCCGAGCCTGCGGCGGCACCGGCGCACCGGCCGCGAGGTGTCCCACTGGGGCCGCTTCGGCGTGGCAGGTGAGGACGCGTCATGACCCTGCGCGAAGATGGGGTGTTCACCCGCTAGCGGCAAGGAGCACCACCCGGCATGGCCCGTGGAAAGACCCCCCCGCCTCCACCGGAGGACTTCGAGGAGAAGATCGTCGGCATCGACGTCGAGGAGGAGATGCAGAACGCCTTCCTCGAGTACTCCTACAGCGTCATCTACAGCCGGGCGCTGCCCGACGCCCGGGACGGGCTCAAGCCCGTTCAGCGACGGATCCTGTACGGCGCCAACGAGCTCGGGCTGCGGCCCGACCGCGGCCACGTCAAGAGCCAGCGCGTCGTCGGCGAGGTGATGGGCAAGTACCACCCGCACGGCGACCAGGCGATCTACGACGCCCTCGTGCGCATGGCGCAGCCCTTCACCCTGCGCCTGCCCCTCGTCGACGGGCACGGCAACTTCGGCTCGCTGGACGACGGGCCGGCGGCGGCCCGCTACACCGAGGCGCGCATGGCCGACGCCGCGCTCCTCATGGTGGCCGGCCTCGACGAGGACACCGTCGACTTCGTCCCGAACTACGACGACACCCAGCTCCAGCCCGGGGTCATGCCCGCGGCCTACCCCAACCTCCTCGTCAACGGCGCGGCCGGCATCGCGGTCGGCATGGCCACGAACATGCCCCCGCACAACCTCGTCGAGGTGATCGGCGCCGCACGGCACCTCATCGCCAACCCGACGTGCTCGCTCGAGGACCTCATGAAGTTCGTCCCCGGGCCCGACCTGCCGTGCGGCGGCAAGATCGTCGGGCTCGAGGGGATCCGCGACGCCTACCTCACCGGGCGTGGCAGCTTCCGCACCCGGGCGACGGCACGCATCGAGTCGATCACGGCCCGGCGCAAGGGGATCGTCGTCACCGAGCTGCCCTACCTCGTCGGGCCCGAGAAGGTCATCGACAAGGTCAAGGACCTCGTCCAGGGCAAGAAGCTGCAGGGCATCGCCGACCTCAAGGACCTCTCCGACCGCCAGAACGGCCTGCGTCTGGTCATCGAGATCAAGAACGGCTTCAACCCCGACGCCGTCCTCGAGCAGCTCTACAAGCTGACGCCGATGGAGGAGAACTTCGGCATCAACAACGTGGCACTCGTCGAGGGCCAGCCGCGCACCATGGGCCTGAAGGACCTCCTCAAGGTCTACGTCGACTTCCGCACCGACGTCGTGCGCCGACGCACCGCCCACCGCCTGGCCAAGCGCGAGGAGCGGCTGCACCTCGTCGAGGGCCTGCTCATCGCCATCGTCGACATCGACGAGGTCATCCAGGTCATCCGCAGCTCCGACGACGCCGCCACGGCCCGCGCGCGGCTCATGGACGTCTTCGACCTGTCCGAGGCCCAGGCGACCTACATCCTCGACCTCCAGCTGCGCCGCCTCACGAAGTTCTCGCGCATCGAGCTCGAGAACGAGAAGACCGAGCTCGAGCGCGCCATCGAGGAGCTGCGGGCCCTGCTCGACAACGAGAAGCTGCTCCTCAAGCTCGTGTCGACCGAGCTCGCCGACGTCGCCAAGGCGCACGGCACCCCGCGCCGCACGGTGCTGCTCGAGAGCTCGGGCGCCAGCGCGACGGCGACGGCCGCCTCGCCGCTCGAGATCGCGGACGACCCGTGCTGGGTGCTCCTCAGCTCGACCGGCCTGCTGGCACGGACCGGCACGGCCGAACCGGTCACCGCCGAGGGCTCGCGCGCCAAGCACGACGTCGTCATCGGCGCCGTCCGCACGACCGCCCGAGGCGAGTTCGGTCTCGTCACGAGCGCCGGGCGCATGGTGCGCCTCTCGGCGCTCGACCTGCCGACCCTCCCACCGACGAACGGGGCCCCCACGCTGTCTGGGGGTGCGCCGCTCGCCGCCTACGTCGACCTCGGCAAGGGCGAGGAGCCCGTGACGATCGTGCCCATCGGGGCCGACGCTCCCTTCGTCGCCCTCGGCACCGCTGCCGGCGTCGTCAAGCGTGTGACGAACGAGGCCCCGAAGAGCAACGACTGGGACGTCATCAGCCTCAAGGACGGCGACCGCGTCGTCGGGGCCGGTGTCGCCGACCGTGACGACCTCGACCTCGTCTTCGTCACCACCGACGCCCAGCTGCTCCGCTTCCCGGCCCGGACGGTGCGGCCCCAGGGACGCAGCGCCGGGGGCATGGCGGGCATCAAGCTCGCCGCCGGCGCCCGGGTGGCCTTCTTCGGCGTCGCCGACCCGGCCCGCGAGGGTGTCGTCGTCACGTCGTCCGGCTCGTCGGGTGCGCTGCCCGGCACCGAGGGCGGGTCGCTCAAGGTGACGCCGTACGCCGAGTACCCCGCGAAGGGGCGAGCGACAGGCGGCGTCCGCTGCCATCGCTTCCTCAAGGGCGAGGACACGCTCGTGCTCGCCTTCGCCGGCAACACCCCGGCCCGCGCTGCCGCCGCGAACGGTGTCGCGATCGAGCTGCCCACCGCCGACGGGCGCCGCGACGGCTCCGGCGTGCCGACAAGCGCGGTCATCGCGCACGTCGCGGCCCCACCGGCCACGACCCAGTCGACGGACCCGGAGCCGGGGGCCAACGCCGCCCCGGACGCCGGCACCGGTGACAGCGCGCCGACCGACGGAGGCGACGCATGACGCCGCCAGGTGGCAAGGCCGCCCGACGTGCTGCGGCCGTCGCCGCGGCGGCCACGGCTGCCGCATCCGCGACGGTGGCGTCGGTCGTCGACGCCGTCTCAGGAGATCCCGCGCCACGAGACGACCCGGAACACGCCGAGCCCGAGCACACCGAGCCCACCGAGCCCACCGAGCCCACCGAGCCCACCGAGCCCACCGAGCCCACCGAGCCCGAGCACACCGAGCCCGTCGAGCCCGAGCACGCCGAGCACCCGGCGACGACGGGCTACGGCACTCCTGCGTCCGACGCGTGCTCGGTCCTGTGGGACCACGACGGCACGAGTGCCTACGGCACCGCGGCGACGGCGCGCTTCTTCGTCATCGTCGAGCAGTCCGGCCCGTGGGGCCGCGACGCGGCCCGCGAGTCACACCTCGACCGGGAGCTCGGGACCGAGCTGGAGGGCCGCACGAGCCGGGCTGGCGGGCGTTTCATGCTCATCCGGCGCCCGGGAGGCCACCCGGCGCACGACGGCCCTCGCCACGTGTTCGTCGCGCACGCCGGTGCGCGGCCCGAGGACGCCTGGCTCCTCACCGCCGAGGTCGACGAGCTCGGCGACCTGCTCGGCCTCGACTGGGGTGCCCTCGCCCGCGGCAGCCGCGCGCTGGTGCAGGCCTCGCTCCTCGGCTCACGACCCGCTGAGCCGACTCTGCTCGTGTGCACCAACGGTCGCCGTGACGTCTGCTGCGCCGTCCGCGGACGTCCCCTCGCGGCGCACGCCGCGCGGGTCGCTCCCGGTCGGGCGTGGGAGGTGTCGCACACCGGCGGTCACCGGTTCGCGCCGACCGCCGTCCTCCTGCCCTGGGGCCAGACGTTCGCGCGCCTCGACGAGCGGGCCTCCGAGTGGCTCCTCGGCGCGAGCGAGACCGGGCACCTGCCGGCCGAGCTGCTCGGCCCGCTCCACGACCGGGGGCGCTCCGGCGTGACCGGTCCCTCGCAGTGCGCCGAGTCGCACGTCCGCGCCGAGACCGGCGAGACCCGCCTCGACGCCCTCTGGGCCGACGCCCCGGAGCCCGCCGACGGCGGCTGGGACGTGACCGTCACCCATGCCGACGGGCGCCGCTGGCACGTGCGCGTCACGCGCGAGCCGGTCGGTCGCACCCGACCCGAGTCGTGCGGCAAGAAGGCGATCGAGGTCATGGAGCACCGGGCGACGATCCTCGAGGCGTGGTTCTAGCCCGGCACCTCGACGGGCCCTCTCACCAGGGCTTTGGCACGGTCTGCGACCCGTCGCCCGGCACCGTGTCGTCGTTGCCCTGCTGCTGTTGCTGGTTGCGCTCGATGGTGTTCTGGCGCTGCTGCTCCTGGAGGTAGTCCTGCTCCTCCTGGCTCGGTGTGTTCCCGGGATCCGGCGTGGGAGCGGGCTGCTGGCCCGGGCCGGGCTGCGGCTGGGGGTTGTCGGGCGGCTGCTGGTCCTGGGGCGGCGCGTCGGAGTTCTTCTCCTCCATCCGCTGCTGCGCCTGCTGCAGCTGCTCCCCGGTCTGGCCACCTTCGGGAGCCTCGCAGAGCGGTGGGCGCTCCTTCGTGATGGTGATGCCCTTGTCGTAGTACTGCTTCCACTCGTCGGTGCGCTCGCGCGCCTTGGCCGCGTCACCGAGGGCCTCGTAGGTGAGGCCGAGGTTGACCCGTACCTTGCAGTCGTCGATCCCGCCCTTGGGCACCTGCTCGAAGGCCTGCTCGAACCACGGACGGGCCAGCTCGAAGTGTCCCGAGAGGACGTGGGCGTCACCGATCGCGAAGGGCGAACGGAACTGCTCGACGACGTTGACCCATCCCTGTCGCTCACCCCAGGTCTGCGTGCGGGGCTTGTCGCCGGCCTCGTAGGCGTCGCGCGTCTGCGCGTGCACGAGGTTGAGCGAGACCAGCCTGATCGCCACGAGGACGAGCAGGACGACGACGGGAGCGGAGGCGAGCAGCAGGCGCCTGCGGCGCCGGCGGAGGTGTGGCGGCAGGGGACGACGGTCACGTCGGCGCAGTCGGAAGCGGCGGCGTACGCCCTCGTCGGGGACGTCGTCCGCGCGTGCGGGCCGCTCGTCGAGGAGCGTCATGGGCGGGTCTCCCTCCGGCGGCGGGTCTGGACGAGCGCCGTGATGCCGGCGCCGACCTCCCACGCGGCGATCCCGGCCACTCCGAGCAGGAGCGGCCAGTAGAGCTCGCGACGGGCGATGACCTTCTGCTTCTCGATCTGCTCGCTCGTGCCGAAGCGCTCGAGGTCGATGCCGTCGACGGCGGGGCCGATGGCGTCGCCCGCCTCTCGGTGCAGGTAGGTCAGGCCGAGCTGGTCGCCGATCGTGCGCAGGGTGTCCTCGCTGACGACCGACCTGGCGTCCTCACCGGTCGCGGGGTCCTTGATGTAGTCGCGGGTCGTGTCGAAGCGGGACCGCGTGGCCTTCATCCGGCCGCCTTCGGTCGTGCCGTAGCCGAGGACCGCTCCGCCGTTGATGAGCCGCTTGTCGACGTCGAAGGGCGCGGGAGGGTCCTGCGCCGTCTGCTCCCCGTCGCCGAAGTAGAAGACGACGCGTCCGCGTTCGGGGGTGCGCGCGTCGGCCTGCTGGAGCAGCGTCTTGAGGCGGGTGTTGGCCTCGCTCACCGACGTGCCCCTGGAGACCTCGTAGGACTCGGGGAGCAACGTCTCGACCGCGGCGTCGAGGGCTGTCGTGTCGGTGGTCAGGGGCAGGCGCACCCGCGCCTCCTGGTCGAACGTCACGACGGAGTAGCGGGCGCCCGGCAGGGACGCGGCGATGGCAGAGATGTCCGAGGAGACGCCCTCGATGCGCGGACGTCCGTCGCCGTAGTCCTCGGCGATGATGCTGCTCGTCGTGTCGACGACGAAGTAGACGTTGAGGTTGGCGGCCGTGGTGTCGACCTGCTCGCCCGGCACCGCCGGGCGCAACGCGGCGATCCCGAGGAGCACGACCGCAGCCGTGAGGCGCCAGTGCGTCGCCCGCGACTCCCCCGGCACCGCCCGCGACGAGGGGTTCCACCACACGGCGGCGAGCGCCCCGACGACGAGGACGAGCAGCACGGGCCACGGGGCGACGGGCAGGAGGGTCACGACGCCCACCTCCGGCTCGCACCGATGACGCCGACGAGCCCGATCCCGGCGAGTGTGATCGGCAGCGTCGGGTTGTCGGAGTAGAGGGCGCGGGAGGCCGCGTCGATGAGCGTCGCCTCCTGGGCCTGGACCGCGTCGACGATGCCCTTGATGGCTGCCTGGTCGCTCATCGCGAAGTAGCGGCCGCCGGTACCGGTGACGATGTCGCGCATCTCCACCGCCTCATCGTCGGCCCCGTCCTCCTCCGGGTTGAGCCCGTAGACGCGCACGCCCTTGGCCTTGGCCAGCTCGCCGGCCTCGTCGACGTCGATGATCGGCCGCCCGGCGAGGTGGTTATCGGTGGCGAAGACGACCGAGCGGGCGCGCTGCAGGTCGACCTTGTCGAAGCTCGAGACGCACGTGGCGAGGCCGTCGCCGATGAGGGAGGTGCCGCGGCCGTTGAAGGTGCCGGCGAAGAAGGAGTCGTACTCCGGGTCGCCCGTCAGCGCGCGGCCGGCCGAGTCGAGCTCGCCGTTGATGAAGTCGTAGTCGTCGGTGAGCGGGAAGACCGTGGCGGCCGAGGAGTTGAAGATGACGAGGCCGATGCGCTCGCCCTGGAAGCTCGACACGAGCGTCTTGAACGTCGACACGAGCGTCGCGTCGTAGGCAGCCATCGAGCCGGAGATGTCGAGGCACAGCATGATGTCGCGACTGCGGGTCTGTGGCTTGTCGATGGTGGTGTCGAGCGGTCGGGCCGCGCCGACGAGCGCTGCCCCACCGAGGAGCACGGCGCTCGAGGCGAGCACCGCCATCCGGATCCGGTGCAGGCGCAGCGCCCGACGGTACTCCGGCAGCTCGGTCAGCGCGGTCGAGTTGGCGACCGCCGCCGACGCGCGAGCCTGGCGTCGGGACATGAGGCGGTAGACGGCATACGCGAGCAGTGCCGCGAGCAGCGTCCCGAGGCCGAGCACCCCCGGCCACTTGAGGTCGAGCCCGTTCAGCTCCATCGCGCCACCACCTGCTTGGCGACGCTGCCGGCCCCGACGAGGGTCGCCGTCTCACGCGGCCCGAACTCACCCGGGTAGAGCGAGCCGACGACCTCCGAGACGGGCGTCAGCCGGGACCCCGTCGCGTTGAGCTCGGTGAGCGTCATCGTCGGCGCGTGGATCCCCGACACCTCCTGGACGAAGTGGCGCACGAGCACGCTGAGCTGCTGGTGCGCCCGGCGCTGGCTGATCTCGCCGGCAGCCGCTCGGTCGAGCACGAGGTCGATCTGCCGCGTGTAGTCGGCACGCAGGCGGGTCAGCCGGTCCGACGTGATGCGCGGTGGGACGACGACCTTCTTCTCGCGGGTCGACCACCACACCCAGGCGTACCAGGCGGCGACGAGGGCGAGGGCGCCGATGCCGATCCAGAGCCACTTCGCGGCATACGGGTCGGGGGCGTAGAAGCCCGGCGGCGGTGCGTCAGCGGCGCGCACGGCGCTGCCTCTCGAGCAGGGCGAAGACCGTGGCGACGACCTCGTCGGACGAGCCGAGACGCGCGTGGTTGATCCCGCGGCGGTCGAGCAGCTCGGTGGTGCGCAGCACGCGCTCGGCGACCGACGCGGCATACGCCGCGCGCACCCGCGGGTCGAGCCGCACGAGCGTCGGCAGGGTGTACGTGTCGGCGACGTCGTATGCCGTCCGGTCCCCCTCGATGGCCGTGGGGTCGGCGTCCTCGACGGTGATCCAGAGGATCTCGTGCTGCACGTGGAGCCGGCGCAGCAGCTCGTCGAGGGCCGGGTCGAGCTCCTTGTCGTCGGCGACGACGAGCAGCACGAGCCGGCGCCGGACGTTGCGCACGATCCAGCGCAGCTGCGTCGCGAGGTTGCTCTGGTCGCCGTCGAGGACGGTCGCGGCGTCGACGGCCCGCAGCAGCAGCTCGAGGTGCGCCTCGGAGCCACGCAGGTCGTGCGCCACCGTCGAGCCGGCGGTGCCGCGGACGAGCCCGACGAGGTCTCCGTGGCGCTGCGCGAGGTAGCCGACGAGGCCCGCCGCCGCGATGGCGACCGACTTCTTCGGTTCGCCGCTGCGGGTCGAGGCCGCCATCCCGCGGCCGGTGTCGATGACGAGCATGACGTTCTGCTTGCGCGTCGCGACGTAGCGCTTGACGAGCGGCGACTGGCTGCGGGCGGTGGCCCGCCAGTCGATGTCACGCACCTCGTCACCCGGGACGTAGTCGCGCAGGTCGTCGTAGTCGAGGCTGCGGCCGTGGAAGACGGAGGCGTACTCGCCCTCGAGGAGGCTGCGGGACTTGCGGCGCGCATGGACGAAGAGCTTGCTCTTCACCCTGGTCAGCAGCGTCGTCGGCATGTCGCGTCTCTCGTCCGGCTCCCCCGGTCAGGGGGTGCGGATCCCGTTGACCATCGCGTCGATGATGCTCTCGACGGCCATCTCGTCGGCCGCCGCCTCGAAGCCGAGCGTCACCCGGTGCCGCAGCACCCGGTGCGTCAGTGCCTTGACGTCGTCGGGGACGACGTGGTTGCGGCCGTCGACGAGGGCACGGGCCCGCGCGGCGCTCGTGAAGGCGATGCTCGCACGCGGGCTCGCGCCGAAGTCGACGTAGCCGGCGAGGCGCGGCTCGATGTAGTCGCGCGGGTGCCGCGTGACGTAGCCGATGCCGACGACGTAGTTGACGATGGCCGGGTCGATGTAGACCCGGCCCACGAGCGCCTGCAGCCGCTTGACGTCGGCGACGGACACGACCGGCTCGGACGCCGTGAGGAAGATCCCGGAGTCGATGCGCCGCAGCACCTCGGCCTCCTCCGCCGGTGACGGGTAGTCGAGGACGTCCTTGAGCATGAAGCGGTCCATCTGCGCCTCGGGCAGCGGGTACGTGCCCTCCTGCTCGATGGGGTTCTGGGTCGCGAGGACGAGGAACGGGTCGGGCAGGGCGTAGCTCTTGTCGCCGATCGAGGTCTGGCGCTCCTGCATCGCCTCGAGCATCGCCGACTGCGTCTTGGCGCTGCTGCGGTTGATCTCGTCGAGGAGCACGAAGTTGGCGTGGACGGGGCCGAGCTGGGTCTCGAACGTGCCGGAGTGCTGGTTGTAGACCTGCGTGCCGACGATGTCGCTCGGCAGCAGGTCCGGGGTGCACTGGATGCGGTGGAACTTGCCACCGACGGCCTGCGCGATCGTCTGTGCGGCCGTCGTCTTGGCCAGTCCCGGGACGCTCTCGAGGAGGACGTGGCCCCCGGTCAGCAGCGCGATGAGGAGGGTCTCCTGCAGTCGTGCCTGGCCGACGACCTTCGAGGCGAACGCCGTCGAGATGGCCTCGATGGTCTCGCCGGCCCAGTGCAGCTCGTCGGGGGTGAGGTAGCGCGTCGGGGCCGGGGCGGTGCGGTCCGGAGCCGTGTCGATGCCAGCCACGGCGACGTCCTCGTCGGGGGCGGCGGGCGAGCCAGAGAGCTGCTCCGGCTCGTCGGGGACGGCCGCGTCGTCCGGGACGTTCGGGACGCCCGGGACGTCCGGGACGCCCGGCACGTGCCCGTCCTGGGCGGGTGCAACCGGACCGTCCTGCGCGTGGCCTGCCGTGCCCGGGAGCGCGACGGTGAAGGTCTCACCGTCGGCCTGGGCCTGCTGGCCGTCGGCGACCGACTCCTCGGCGTTGACGTTGCCCACCATCGATTCCCCTTCTCGACGCGTACCGGCGGAGGGAGTCGCGCCGGCAGGGACACATCGTAAGCACGGCTGGCTGTGCCGCGCCGGTGGTCCCGTCACCCCACGGACGCTCCGGGGGCCTCGAACGCTCCCGTCAGGCGTCGATCCGCTCGCGGTCGACCTCGGCCGCGGACTCGATGATGAAGTCCTTGCGCGGGGCGACCTCGTTGCCCATGAGCAGCTCGAAGACGCGCTCGGCGGTCTCGAGATCGCGCATCGTCACCTTGCGCAGCGTGCGGTGACGCGGGTCCATCGTCGTGTCGGCGAGCTGGTCGGCGTCCATCTCACCGAGGCCCTTGTAGCGCTGCATCGGCTGCTTGATCTTCTTGCCCGACTTCTCGAGGCGGGCGAGCGTGCGGCGCATCTCCGGCTCGTTGAAGGTGTAGATCAGCTCGTTCTTCTTGGCGCCGGCGTTGATGACCTCGAGCCGGTGCAGCGGCGGCATGGCGGCGTAGACGCGACCGGCGTCGACGAGAGGACGCATGTAGCGGAAGAAGAGCGTCAGCAGCAGGGTGCGGATGTGCGCCCCGTCGACGTCGGCGTCGGTCATGATGATGACCTTGCCGTAGCGGGCGGCGGAGAGGTCGAAGCTGCGGCCCGAGCCCGCACCGATCACCTGGATGATCGAGGCGCACTCGGCGTTCTTGAGCATGTCGGAGACCGACGCCTTCTGGACGTTGAGGATCTTGCCGCGGATCGGCAGCAGCGCCTGGAACTCGGAGTTGCGGGCCTCCTTGGCGGTGCCCATGGCCGAGTCGCCCTCGACGATGAACAGCTCGGAGCGCTCGACGTCGGTGGTGCGGCAGTCGCGCAGCTTCGAGGGCAGCGTCGAGCTCTCGAGGGCGTTCTTGCGACGCTGGGTCTCCTTGTGCAGCCGCGCGCTGATGCGCGACTTCATCTCGGAGACGACCTTCTCGAGCAGCAGTGCGGCCTGCGCCTTGTCGCCGCGCTTGGTCGACGTGAGGCGGTCGGTCAGCTCCTTCTCGACGACCTTGGCCACGATGGCGCGCACGGCGTTGGTGCCGAGGACCTCCTTGGTCTGCCCCTCGAACTGCGGCTCGGCGAGGCGCACCGTGACGACGGCCGTCATGCCGGCGAGGATGTCGTCCTTCTCGGGCTTGTCGTTGCCGACCTTGAGCCGCCGGGCGTTGACCTCGAGCTGCTTGCGGAACACCTTGACGATGGACTGCTCGAAGCCGGTGACGTGCGTGCCGCCCTTGGGCGTCGTGATGATGTTGACGAAGGACTGGACCCTCGTGTCGTAGCCCTGGCCCCAACGCAGGGCGACCTCGACGGCGCACTCGCGCTCGAGCTCGGTCGGCGTCATGTGCCCGTTGACGTCGAGAACCGGGACGGTCTCGGTGAAGGTGCCGGAGCCCTCGAGCTTCCACACGTCGGTGATCGGGGTGTCGGGCGCGAGGAACTCGACGAAGTCCGCGATGCCGCCGTCGTGCTGGAAGACCTCCTCGATGGGGCCCTCCTCGCCGGGCGTGCCCTTGAGGCGCCGCTCGTCGCGGATGACGAGGCGCAGCCCGGGGACGAGGAAGGAGGTCTGGCGGGCACGACCGAGGATGGCGTCGTAGTCGAGCTCGGCGTCCTTGAGGAAGATCTGCCGGTCGGGCCAGAAGCGCACGCGCGAGCCCGTGACGCCCCGCTTGGCCTTGCCGACGACGGGCAGCGCGCTCTTCTTCTCGTAGGGCGTGAACTCCGAGTCGGGCGAGTGGATCGCCGTGCGGTCACCGAAGGTGCCGGGCTCGCCGCGCCGGAAGCTCATGCCGTACGTCTTGCCGCCACGGTCGACCGCGACGTCGAGCCGCGCGGACAGGGCGTTGACGACGGACGCGCCGACGCCGTGGAGGCCACCGGTTGCGGCATACGACGCGCCACCGAACTTGCCGCCCGCGTGGAGCTTGGTGAAGACGACCTCGACGCCGGACAGGCCCGTGCGGGGCTCGATGTCGACGGGGATGCCTCGGCCGTTGTCGCGGACCTCGATGGACCCGTCGCCGCTGAGGATGACCTCGATGTCGGTGCACACGCCGGCCAGGGCCTCGTCGACCGCGTTGTCGATGATCTCCCAGAGGCAGTGCATGAGGCCGCGCTGGTCGGTCGAGCCGATGTACATGCCGGGGCGCTTGCGCACGGCCTCGAGGCCCTCGAGGACCTGGAGGTGGCGGGCGGTGTAGTCGCCGTTGCCGGAGGGAGCGGGTCGTGAGGCGGAGGCCACGGTGTGTCGTTCTCTTTCCGTCGGTGTGCGGCCAGCGGTCGGGCTGTGGAGGGCTGGCAGGGGAAGCCTAGTCACCGCCACCGACCGCTCCCGGGAGGCTCGCTGGGCCCCGGGTGACCGACCTCACGGACGACCCGGACACGAGTCCCCGACAGCCACGCGGGCCCCACCGGGAGCACCTCACCAATCCGTATCTGGGCGGCGCGGCGAATCACTGACACGTAACGATGTTGGTCCGACGGGCGTCTCAGTTACCGAGCCTCACCATCGGGAAGGTTTCGACGTGATTCACTGTTGGAACGTCCACGAGGCGCGAGAGGTCCACCCGATGGACCGATCGGGCGTCGTAGGTACATGGCAGGGTTTCCCTCCGGGGGACCCCCGAGGGAGGAAAGAGGCGAAATACGATGACGACAGCACTGGCACCCGAACTGACTGCTGCTGACCGCTGCGACCGATGTGGGGCTCAGGCCTACATCCGCGCCCGCCTCGTTTCCGGCGGAGAGCTGCTCTTCTGCGCGCACCACGGACGGGAGCACCTCCCGGCGCTGAAGGACAAGGCTCTCGACATCCGCGACGAGACGGAACGACTCACCGAGGTCCCGGGATCTTCTCCCGTGGACGAACACTGAGTCCAGAGGCGATCTCCGACCCGGCCCCTCCTGACCCCATCCTGATCCGCACGCCGCCGACGGCTGCCCCGTGATCACTGCGACGAACGTCCTCGTTCTCCTCGCGATGCTCGTGGGCACCGTCGGCATCGTCGTCCCGGTGCTCCCGGGACTGCTCCTGGTGTGGGGTGCGACGCTCGTCTGGGCGTTCGAACGTCAGGACGGGCCGGGTTGGCTCGTCCTCGGCATCTCGACCCTGCTGTATGCCGTGGGCCTCGTCGCGCAGTACCTCGTCCCCGGGCGCCGGATGAAGACCGCGGGCGTCGACGGGGTCATCGTCGCGGTGGCGCTGGCCGTCGCCGTGGTGGGGTTCTTCGTCGTGCCCGTCGTGGGCGCGCCGCTGGGCTTCGTCCTGACGATCTACGTCCTCGAGCGGGTCAAGCACCGCGCCCACGCCCCGGCCTGGCACGCGACGACGCAGGCCCTGCGGGCGGTGGCCCTCAACATCGGCATCGAGCTCGTGACGGCGTTCGCGATGATCGCGACGTGGGCTCTCGGGGTCTACGCCACCCGCCCCTGAGCCCTCTCGCTGGGACCTCTCGCTGGGACCTCTCGCTGAGCCCTCTCGCTGGGACCTCCCTGAGGCCGCCCTGAGGCCGCCCTGAGGTCAGGCGCGCTGCCCCCGTGCACGGGCCCGAACGGGCCACGGACATGACGACGGACCCGGACGCATACGTCAGGGTCCTTGTCTGTGCGGGTGGCCGGAGCCGGTCAGCGACACGTCACCACTGGTCGCGGCGCCGCTTCTCCCACCGCTCCTCGAGGCGTTCCATGAAGCTGGCCTGCTTGGCCGAGGCGGCCTTGGCCTTGCCGGCCCGCGGCTTGGTGGTGCCGTCGCTGGCGACGGCGGCGAGCTTGGTCTTGGACGGAGTGATCGCGTAGACGATGCCCGCGACCATGATGGCGAACCCGACCGCACCGAGCCAGATGCTGCTGCTCATCGCCGAGAAGACCACGAGGGCGAGACCGACGACAGCTGCGACCACGCCGGCGACGAGGCGCCCACGGCCGAGACCGCGTGACTTCGTCTTCTCGATCCGCGACGCGAATCGAGGGTCTTCGGCGTAGAGGGCCTCCTCCATCTGCTGGAGGAGTGCTTCCTCGTGTTCCGAGAGTGCCACCGGGCACCTCCCTGGTGCGAAATCGACTGTGCCCGAATCGTATGTCGGAAACGGCCGACGCGGACTTCTTTCCCTCAGGATAGGTCGCGCCGACCGCGTTGGGAACCCGAGGGTCGGTCAGGCATCAGTGATGCTGGACGCACCGACCCGGCACCGAATCTGGCGCTCGCCCGGTCGACCGCGCGGTCGGCCTCGCGCCACCCGTGCTCGGGCTCGTCGAGGGTGGCCTGGATGGGGGCGACGGCCGACGGGACGAGCCCCTCGAGGCGGACGCCGACGAGCCGGATGCGGGCGCGTTGGAGGCCGAGCCGGTCGTAGAGCTCGCGTGCCGTCGCGAAGATGTCGCGGGACACGTCGGTGTGGTGGCGCAGGGTCTTGGCGCGGGTGATCGTCGTGAAGTCGGCGAAGCGGACCTTGATCGACACGGTGCGTCCCGTCATCCCGGCGGACCGGGCCCGGGCCGCGGTGCGGTCGGCGAGGCGCAGCAGCTCACGGTGGATGCGGACGGGGTCGTCGATGTCGTGCGCGAAGGTCTCGTCGGCGCCGATCGACTTCTCGCGTCGCTCCGGCACGACGGACCGGGGGTCACGACCCCACGCGAGGTCGTGCAGGCTCCGGCCGGCGACGTCGCCGAGGGCTCGCTGGAGGGTCTCGACGGGCGTGTGCGCGAGGTCGGCGACGGTGCGCAGGCCGAGGCGGTGCAGGTGCTCCTCGGTCTTGTCGCCGACACCCCAGATCGCGCCGACGGGCAGCTGGTGCAGGAACGAGACGACCTCCTCGCGCGGCACGACGATGAGCCCGTCGGGCTTGGCGAGGTTGGAGGCGAGCTTGGCGACGAACTTCGTCGAGGCCACCCCCACCGAGCAGGTGATGCCCTGCTCGTCGGCGATCGTGTCACGCAGCTGCTCGGCGATCTGCGTCGGACGGCCCAGGCGGCGTACGGCCCCGGAGACGTCGAGGAAGGCCTCGTCGAGCGAGAGGGGCTCGACGCTGTCGGTGATCGTCGCGAACGTCGCCATGACGGCCTCGGAGATGGCGGCGTAGCGGCGGTGGTCGGGCTCGATGATGACCGCCTGCGGGCACAGCCGCTGGGCCCGGGCCATCGGCATGGCCGAGGTGACCCCGAAGGCTCGGGCCTCGTAGGTGGCCGAGAGCACGACGGACCGCCCGCTCGCGCCGCCGATGATGACGGGTCGGCCCCGCAGCTCGGGACGCGAGATGAGCGAGGCGGACGCGTAGAAGGCGTCCATGTCGACGTGCAGGACGGTGCAGCCGGTGTCGTCGGGCGGCTCGGAGCCGGCGCGGGTCGGCGCGGTGAACTGGCGGCGGCTCATCGTCGGCCCGCCGGACGGGTCGACGCGCTCACGACAGCGCGGTCAGTCGCGACGCGCGACGACGTGGAGGGCATTGCCGAGGGTCCGGAGGAACTCGCGTCCCGGACCGGTGACGAGCAGCTCGTCGAGCTCGGCCAGGGCGACACGGTCGGCCTCGGAGTCGATGAGCGAGGCCGGGACGAGGTGGCCGAGGATGTTGGTGCCGCGCACCCGGACGTCGGTGAAGCCGGCGTCGGCGAGGAGCGTCTCGAGCTGCTCGACGTCGAAGCGGCGCGGCAGCGGGTCGGTGCTCCCCCAGCGACCGGACGGGTCGACGAGGGCGGCGCGGGCCTGACCGAACTCACCGGCGATGGCCTTGGCGAAGACGACGGACAGGCGGCCGGAGACGAGCAGTGACAGGACACCGCCCTCGCCCAGCGCCTGCGCGATGGCGTGGAGCGTGGCCGCGGGGTCGTCGACGAACTCGAGCGTGCCGTGGCAGCAGGCGAGGTCGACGTGACGCCCGGCCAGGACGGAGCCGAGGGAGTCGCCGTCGCCCTGGACCGCGGTGATGCGGTCGACGATGCCGGCCTCGCGGGCCCGGCGGGCGAGCGATGCGAGCGCGTCGGGACTGGGGTCGACGACGGTGACGCGGTGACCGGCCTCGGCGAGCGGGACGGCGACGCCGCCGGTGCCGCCCCCGAGGTCGAGCACCTCGAGCGGACGGCCGAGGCGCTGCGAGCACTCGTCGGCGATGCGACCCACGGCCGAGACGACGGCCGACGGCCGGACCCCTCCACGTCGCTGGGGGCGCTGCTCGTCGGGCACGGGATCCTCCGTCTGGGAACGTGGTACGCGTGGTGCCGCGTGTGGTTCGTGTGCGTCATCACCCTAGTGCCCCGAGCTTCCCGGACTCGCGTGCCACAGCTTGCGTGGCGGGCCACCCACGGTCTCGGTGGGCACGAGCCCGCTCGTGCCGCGCGGTCCCCGGACGTCGTCACCCGCCGGCTTGATGTCGGCGTAGGGCGACTGCTTGAAGCCCGAGGCATGGACGAGCACCCGCCGGCCGTCCGGCCCCTCACCGACTCCGGCCTTCGCCCCGTCGGGTCCGGCGAGCGCGGTGGCGCGCTCCCACGCCGACCGGTCTGCGGCCTCGAGCGCGTCACGGACGGCGGTGATGCCTCCGGAGGTCCACGCGTCCTGCAGGGCCGAGAGCTCCCACGCACCGGTGGCCCGGATGGAGACGCCGCGTGGGCCGGTGCGTCGCACGACCCCTCGGCAGAGCAGCAGCCACGAGTGGAAGACGGTGGCGGCATACGGGCCCTGGACGTCCTCGAAGAAGGTGAGGTCGGCCGGGCCGGTGCCGTCGTCGAGCGTGAGGAAGACGACGCGGCGTCCGGTGCGGATCGGCGGGGTCTGGGTGGCGACCTTGACCCCGGCGACGAGCACCTCGCGGCCGCTGCGGCCGGAGAGCAGGTCGCGCGCCCGGGTCACGCCGAGCGCGTCGAGCAGCGGGCCGTAGAAGTCGACGACGTGACCGCTCGCGTCGAGGCCGAGCACCTCGAGCTCGGCCCGGACGCGCTCCGGGCCGGTCATCTCGGGAAGGCCGCTCGTCGCGGAGAGCCGTGGCGTGTCGCCGAGGTCGAGCGTCAGCTGGGTCGCGATCTGCGCGGGCGCCCCGGCGGAGGCCTGCGACTGGGCGGCCGCGAGGGCCCGGATGTCTCCCGTGGCGGAGACGGACGTGACCCGGCCCCGTGACGAGCCAGGTCCCGACGACCGGCTCGCGGCCGAGACCCGCTGGGAGGACCGGCGCGACGACCGCTGCGAGGAGGACCAGCGGTCGAGCTCGGCGACGTGGAGCAGCAGGTCGCGCCGGGTGACCCGACCGCGACGGCCGAGGCCGCCGCGCGCCCGGCCCACGACCCCGGACCCGCTCTCGTCGAGGCGGGAGGGACCACCGAGGTCGATGTCGTGCAGCGAGTCGAATCCTCCTGCGAGCACGAGCTTCTCGGCGACGGGCCGCGACACGTGGGCGCGCTGCCAGAAGTCGGACAGGCTGGAGTAGGGCTGACCGGCGACGATCTGTGCCACCTCGGCCTCGCTGATGCCGTGGACGTCGGCGAGCGAGAGCCGGATGGCCTCGCCGCCGTCGTCGGTGCGCTCGAAGCGGTAGGCGCCGGTCGAGACGTTGACGTCGAGCCCGAGGATCGCGATGCCGAAGGTGCGGGCGTCGTCGAGGATGAGGCGCTTGGGGTACATGCCGGGGTCGTGGGTGAGCACCCCGGCGAGGAAGGCCGCGGGGTGGTGCGTCTTGAGCCAGGCCGACTGGTAGGTCGGCAGCGCGAAGGCCGCGGCGTGCGCCTTGCAGAAGCCGAACGACGCGAACGCCTTGAGGACCTCCCAGATCTTGTCGGCGACCTCGGGCGCATAGCCGCGGTCCCGGGCCGCGGGTCGCCACCACGCCTCGATCCGCTTCTGCCCGTCGGGCGTGCCGAGCGTGCGGCGCACCTCGTCGGCCTGGGCGAGGGTCACCCCGGTGGTCTCGGCGACGATCATGAGCACCTGCTCGTGGAAGACGACGACGCCCTCGGTCTCCTCGAGCGCCGGGACGAGCGACGGGTGGAGGTAGGACGGGTCCTTCCAGCCCTGCCTCGCGTTGAGGAACGGGATGATCATGTCGCTCTTGACCGGGCCGGGGCGGAAGAGGGAGATGTCGATGATGAGGTCGTCGAAGGTGCGTGGCCCGAACTTGCCGATGAGCTCGCGCTGTCCGGGGCTCTCGATCTGGAAGCAGCCGAGGGTCTTCGTCGAGCGGACGAGCTCGAAGGTCGGCTCGTCGTCGAAGGGCACCTGCGACTCGTCGTCGAGGTCGACGTGGTCACCGTCGACGCGCTCGACCTCCATGACGGCATGGGCCATCGCGGACTGCATCCGGATGCCGAGGACGTCGAGCTTGAGCAGTCCCATCTCCTCGACGTCGTCCTTGTCGAACTGGCTCATCGGGAAGCCGAGCCAGCTCGCCTCGACGGGTGTGCGGTCGAGCAGGACCGAGTCGGAGAGCACGACGCCGCACGGGTGCAGCGCGATGTGCCGGGGCAGGCCGTCGAGACGCTCGACGATGTCGAACATCAGCTGCAGGCGGGGCACGTCGAGGCCGCTCGCGCGCAGCTCGGGCAGCTCGGCCAGGGCGTTGCGGACGTTGCGGGCGGCGATGTGCGGGAAGGCCTTGGCCATGGCGTCGACCTCGGGCGGCGGGAGCCCGAGCGCGGCCCCGGCGTCGCGGATCGCGTGGCGCACCCGGTAGGTGTCCATCATCGAGACGCACGTGACCCGCTCGCCGCCGAAGTGGTCGAGGATGCGCTCGTAGATCTCGGTGCGCCGGGCCGACTCGACGTCGATGTCGATGTCGGGCAGCTCGGCCCGCAGCGGTGAGCAGAAGCGCTCCATGAGCAGCCCGTGCCGCATCGGGTCGACGCCGGAGATGCCGAGGAGGTAGTTGACGAGCGACCCGGCCCCGGACCCGCGGGCGGCGACCCGCACGCCCATCTCGCGGATGAGGTCGCAGACCTGGGCGACGGTGAGGAAGTACGTCGCGTAGCCGAGGGTCTCGATGACGCCGAGCTCGTCCTCGAGCCGGTCGCTGACGGCGACGAGCTCGCTCTCGGTGCGGGCGGGGTAGCGGGTCGGGATGGACTCGCGGCACCGACGCGCGAGGACGCGGTGCGGGTTGGTGCCGGGCCGGATGCCGAGGACGCCGGGCTCGGGCAGGTGGACCGAGCCGATGCCGAGGTCGGCCCGCGGGTCCTGGACGCAGTCGGCGGCCAGCGCCGTCGTGCGGGCGAGCAGCTCACGTGCCTGCTCGCGGGCCAGGGACCCGCCGCCGACGAGCCCCGGGCCGGAGACCTGGACGACATCGAGGGCGAGCGCGTGCATGAGGGGTGTCGGCGAGAGGTGCCCGGCGGTCGTGACGCGGTCGAGGTGGCGCGCGTCGAGCGCGACGAGCCGGCGGGCGGCGTCGAGGACGTCGACGATGGCGGCGTCCTGCGGGTCGGCATGGCGCACCGCGGCCGTGATGACGCTGGGCACGCCGACCTCGCGGGCGAGCGCGAGCATGCGTCCGGCCTGTCCGAGGCTGCCGGGCTGGTGCTCGGGTCCGCCGTGGCACACGACCTCGACGACGACGGCGCCCCGCGGCAGCAGCGCGACCCAGCGCTCGAGCGCCGCCCGGGCGTGGTCGCGTCGCTTGGCGAGCACCGCGCGACCGACGTCGGAGTCGGGCCCCAGGAGCACGACGAGGCGGGAGGGCCCGCCGTCCGCCACCGATGGCGTATGCCGTCCGCCTCGTCCGTCGGGTCCGCGTCGCCCGTCGGGTCGGTCGGGCCGGTCGCCCTCCGCCGAGGACGGCACGGACGGCACGGACGGGACGGACGGGACGGGCGGGACGGGCGGGACGGGCGGGACGGACGGGGTGGGCAGCCGGCGCGCGTGCTCGGCGACGAGGGCCGTGGTCGTCACGGGGTTGCCGCGCTCACCGCGCAGGTGGGTCGCGGTGACGAGGCGACACAGCGCCGCCCACCCTGCGCCCGGGGCGAGACCGGTGCTGCTGCCCCGGGCCAGCACCGTGACCCGCGGGAGCCGCGGGTCGACGAGGGCGCCGCCACGGACCGGGGTGCGCACGGGACGTCCGCCCCGCCGCTCGGGCTGGTCGGGACCGAGCGCGAGATCGACGCCGAGGATCGGCGCGACGTCGTGCTCCATGCAGGAACGGACGAACTTCACGGCGCCGTAGAGCCCGTCGCGGTCGGTCAGGGCGAGCGCGGGCTGCCCGAACGCGGCGGCACGCTCGACGAGCTCGTGCGGCTTGGCCGTGCCGTAGCGCATGGAGTAGCCGGACGCGACGTGCAGGTGCACGAAGCTCTCGGTGCCGCCGGCCGTGCCGCTGCTGGTGCGGCTCCTGGTGATGGTGGTCATACCGGTCGTCACGCCCCGCTCGCCCGGCTCCTCGAGACCGGGGTGATCGACTGCGGCAGCGGGATCGTCGCGGGGACGCCGAGGAGGTCCTGGACGATCTCGAGGAACATCTCGGCCTGGCGCAGCAGGTCGTCGGACTCGCGTGCGCTGATGTGACCCCCGCGGTCGATGACCGACCGGTGCGCCGAGCAGGCGGCGAAGAAGGCAGCCCACTCCCCCAGCTCGGGGGCCACCCCGGGCAGCACCTGCCAGACGCTGCGCGGTCGCGAGCGGGGCGACGGCACGGTGCGGGCGGCGACGAGGGCCGCGGCGGCGCGCAGGGCCCCGAGGTGGGCGTCGCGGTAGCGCTCGGACGCGTCGCTCGTGCGGCACGCGCTCTCGAGGGTCGCCCGGCCCCGCTCGAGCAGGTCGAGCACGGCGACCGAGATGGGTGGGCGACGCAGGTCGTGGGCGGTGGTCATGGTGGTTCCTCTCCTCTCTCGTCTCATGGGCTCAGTCGGCGACCCGGACGAGCGACCAGCGGTCGCCGCGCGGGGACTCGTCGTGGGCGAGGTCGTAGACCCCGGGCGTGAACGACCACCCCGGACTCGCCTCGACGCGCCAGACGTGCTGCTCGCTCGCCGCGGCGACGAGCGTCTCGCCGGGACGCACCTGCGCCTCGTCGGCCTCGAGCGCGTCGTGCCACCAGGCCCGCCGCTCGCGCCACTGGGCGAGGACGCCACGCACGACGTAGAGACGACCGCGCCAGATGAACGCCTCGGGTGGCGCCTCGAGGGTCCCGTCCCCCGGCGACGCCGGCGATCCCGATGGCTCCGACACCGGGGACCCCGGGGCCCCGGTGGTTCCCGAGGCCCCGGGCGGCCGGGTCGACCTCGCGACCCGGCCATCGGACCGGCCCACGACGGACTGCTCCTGCTCCTGCTGCTCCCGCTCGCGCACTCTCACCTGCACGGCGTCACTGAACCTGCGCACCACGACACGTCTCCCTCGGACACGTCGAGGCCGGACATCACGACCCAGACCACCCGCGCCCCACACGAGCGGCCCGACACCAACCGACGACTTGAACTGACAACTGACTGACACTGACTGACCACTGACTGGCTCGAACACCGGCCCGGACCTCCTCCCCGGCACTCACCCGGAAGAACGAGATTCGAACACCTGTTCGATACTCGAAGCCTAACCCCTGCCGCCGACAGCCTGTCAAGACGGTCCGCGGGTCACCTCCACGCGATCCGGAACCGCTGCAGCCCGCCACGGCGCACGTGCCCGTTCCGTCACGGTCCGGACCGATCTGAGTACCCGGGCTCAGGTCGGTGTGCGTCCCCAGCGGCAGAGTGATGCCGCGGGCTCGGTCCGCGAACGGAGGGGCGCAGGGGTCCTGTCCGCTCACGGATCGGGCCCGTTCCGCTGCCCCCGTCCGGCCAGCCCAGCGCGCCCCGTTGCGTCGCCCACGGGAATACGGGAGCGTCAGGGACGTTGGACCTGGGCTCGGCCGACCGGCCTGGCCAGACCCGCACCGGCCCATCGTGACCGGCGCACGACCGAAGGGGTGTCGTGGGCGCCGAGCTCATCCCCATGGCCTTCACCACCGGGTGGGGCAGCGGCATCAACGCGTACGCCGTCGTGCTCGTCCTCGGGCTGGCCGACAAGATCTTCAACCTGAGCCAGATCCCGAACGCCCTGGCCCGCACCGACGTGCTCATCGGGGCAGGAGTCCTCTTCGTCGTCGAGATGCTCGCGGACAAGATCCCCTACGTCGACTCCGTCTGGGACTCCGTGCACACCGTCGTCAGGCCGGCGGTCGGCGCGACGATCGGCTACCTCATCGGCCACGACACGGCCAGCCTCGACGCCGCCGTCGGCGCGGCGACGGGCGGCGTCACGGCCCTCATCTCGCACGGGATCAAGGCCGGCCTGCGCGCGGCCGTCAACACCTCCCCCGAGCCCGCGAGCAACGTCCTCGTGAGCACCACCGAGGACGTCACGGTCACCGGCGTCACGGCCCTCGCCATCGCGCACCCGTGGCTGGCGGCGGCCATCGCCCTGGTCTTCCTCGTGCTCGGCGCCTTCCTCGTCTACAAGCTCGCCGGACGCATCCGTCGCTACAAGCGCCGCTACGACGCGTGGGGCGAACGCGTGGGCATCGCCGTCCCGTCCGACCGCCGAGCGCCCGACACCACGGCAGACCCGCGGCGCCCGTCGGCCGGGTCCACCGAGCCGCTCCCCCGGGGGGAACGCCACGAGTGGCAGGAGCAGCACGAGCGGTTCGAACGACCCTTCGACCAGGACTCCTGAGCCAGGGTCCGGCCGCGCCCCCGACGGGTGCCACTCACAGGACGGCGGCCGTCTCACAGTCCCTCCCCACCCTGACGAAGGCGCGGGCACAGCCCTGTTGCCGACGGTGGACACAGCTGGCACGAGGCCGGCCCATCGAAGGAGTGGAACGCATGAGGAACAAGACCATCGCGCTGGCAGGAGCCGGCATCGTGGCCGCGTCGGCGCTCGCGCTCGGCGGGGCAGCCCTCGCGAGCGCGGACGAGACAGGTGCCACAGGCACCGCCACCAGCTACGGCCGGCTCGGCGAAGGCCCCGGCGCCAGCGCCGGACGCCAGGCCGACGGCAGCACCGCCGGCAACACCGACCCGAGCACGCCGATGCGCTCCGACGAGACCCTGCTCACGGGCGACGTCGCCGCCAAGGTGACGGCAGCCGCCGAGGCCAAGGAGCCGACCGCGACGATCGAGCGCGTCGAGACCGACTCGGACGGCGTCTACGAGGCGCACATGGTGCGCACCGACGGCACGCACATCACGGTGCAGGTCGACGCGTCCTTCACCGTGACCGACGTCCAGGAGGGCGGCCCGGGCGGACCCGGCGGCCGTGGCGCTGACCACGACGGCGACGGCCCCCAGGGCCAGCAGGGCGAGCTGGGCCAGCAGGGCGAGGCACCGGCCTCCCCCGACGGTACGGCCACCCCGTCGAGCACCACCTGACCGGACCCGCCCACGAACCGGACGACCGGCCCCTCCCTGGGGGTCGGTCGTCCCCATGCCGTGGGGGACGGTGCCGCTGGCTCCAACGGTGCCGCTGCCTCCGACGGCTCGGCCTCGCTCGCAGGTCAGAGGTTGCCGAAGACCTCGAGCGTCGCCGACGAGCGGTTCATCGTGATGAAGTGGATCCCGGGAGCACCCTCGTCGAGCAGGCGCCGCGACGCCTCCGTGGCGATCGCCATGCCCTCGGCGCGGACTCCGGCGGCGTCGTCGCCGTGCCGCTCGAGACGGTCGGTGACCGCGGTCGGCATCGGCTGACCCGCGAGCTGCGCCATGCGCACCACCTGGCGGGCGTTGGTGATCGGCATGATCGCGGGGACGACGGGCAGCCGCGACCCGCGCCGGGCGAGCTCGTCGCGCAGCCGGAGGTAGTGGTCGACGTCGAAGACCATCTGGGTGATGGCGAACTCGGCGCCGGCGCGCTCCTTGCGGATCAGGGTCTCGGCGTCCTCGCTGATGTCGCCCGACTCGGGGTGTCCGTCGGGGAAGGCCGCGACCCCGACCGTGAAGTCGCCGAGGCCGCGCACGAGCGCGACGAGATGGTCGGCGTGGTCGAGGCCCTCGGGGTGCGCGACCCACGGCTGGCCGAGGCCGCCTTGGGGGTCACCGCGCAGGGCGAGGATGTTGCGGACCCCGGCGGCGGCATACGACCCGACGATGCCGCGCAGCTCCGCGACGGAGTGACCGACGCACGTCAGGTGTGCCATGGGCGTCAGCGAGGTCGCCTCGAGGACGCGCTGGGTGAGCCGCACGGTGCGGTCGCGGGTGCCGCCGCCGGCGCCGTAGGTGATCGAGACGAAGCTCGGCGAGACCTTCTCGAGGCGTCGGATGGCGTCCCAGAGCTGCGCCTCGGACGCGTCGTCCTTGGGCGGGAAGAACTCGAAGCTGAACGTCGGGGTGTCGGCCTCGATCATCGCCGGGATGGACCGCGTGAACCGCTCCGCCCGCGCCATCGAGGATGCCGTGCCGTGTGCCATGCCGCACACCATAAGCCGCGCGCGTCCGCGGTGTCCGGGCTGTTCACGGGCGCACCCGCTCGCCGCGTAGGCTGACCACGATTCCCGCGACTCGATGGAGGACCCCGTGCAGACCCCCACCGACCTCGACGTGCTGCGCCGTCGGGTGCAGCAGGCGATCGACGGGCAGATCGCCGGGGCCACGCAGTCGCTGGCCGCGATCGGCGAGGAGACCGCCCCGCTCGTCTCGGCCGTGTCCGGCCTGCTGACCGGCGGCAAGGGCCTGCGCGCCGGCTTCCTCTACTGGGGCTACCGCGCCGCCGGTGGCGCCGACTCCGACGCCCTCGTGCGCCTGGCGGCGAGCATGGAGTTCTTCCAGGGCGCAGCGCTGCTCCACGACGACGTCATGGACCGCAGCGACACGAGACGGGGTATGCCGTCCGCGCACCGGGCCGTCGCCTCCCTGCACCAGGCGCGTGGCTGGGCGGGTGACGCCGACCGCTTCGGTGAGGGCACGGCGATCCTCGCCGGCGACCTGTGCCTCACGTGGTGCGACGAGCTGTACGCGACGTGCGGCCTGCCCGCCGACGAGCTGGCCCGGGGCCGACAGCTCTTCGACTCGATGCGCACACAGCTCATGGGCGGCCAGTTCCTCGACCTGCTCGAGTCGGCCCGCGGCTGGGACGGTCTCGACCTCGATGCCCGGATCGCCTCGGCCCGCAAGGTGATCCGATTCAAGAGCGCGAAGTACACCATCGAGCACCCGCTGCTCATCGGGGCCCTCGTCGGCGGGGCGCCGGACGGCTCGCTCGCACCCCTGTCGGACTACGGCCTCGCGCTCGGCGAGGCGTTCCAGCTGCGCGACGACCTGCTCGGCGTCTTCGGCGACCCCGAGGCGACCGGCAAGCCGGCGGGCGACGACCTGCGCGAGGGCAAGCGCACGGTGCTCGTCGCCCACGCCCTCGACGCGGCGTCCGACACCGACCGCGAGACGGTCGAGGGCCTCCTCGGCCGCGACGACCTCGACCTCGCGGGTGTCGAGGCGATCCGCAGGGTCCTCGTCGACACCGGGGCGGTCGACCGGGTCGAGAGCCTCATCACGACGCTGGCCGACGAGGCCTGCCACGCCGTCGAACGCGCCCGGGCGACGGGCTCCTACGACACGTCGGCGCTCGACGTCCTCGAGGCGCTCGTCGCCGTCTCGACCGCGCGCCGGTCCTGACGACCGGGCCACACGGCATACGCCCTCGGCCTGTCGGGCCTCGGCCTGTCGGCCTTCGGCCGATCGGGACGCGTCAGAAGGCGAGCTCCTGCGCGCGGCGCCGGATCTCCGTCTTGTGCCCGGCCAGCATGGCGTCGATGGGCGCACCCTCGACGGGCAGCGTGTCGTCCGGCGTGTGCAGCCACTCGATGATCTCGTCGTCGTCCATCCCGCCGTCGGCGAGGACGGTGAAGGTGCCACGCAGCTCCGGCCGGGGTCCGGCCTCGTCGAAGAACTTCGCCGGGATCGCGACGACGCGCCGTTCGCCGATCCGGGCCGCGAGGACCTCGCGGTCGGCGATCAGCTGACGCACCTGCGACAGCTGGAGGCCGAGGCGCTCGGCGACGTCGGGGACGGTCAGCCACTCCCCGACGAGCGACTCGAGGTCGTGGGAGGTGGGCACGTCGGGCTGCGGTTCGGGGGTCTCGCTCACAGGACGAGAGTCTGCCACCGTCCCGACGGGTCCGCGCACACCTCCCCGGCCGGACCGCCGTGGCGCGGACAGGGACGAATTACACCGCTGTATTTATACTTTAGTGCTCAATTATGCGCTATCGTCACAGGCGCCACTCCGCTCACAAGCGTCACACAGCACCTCCGCAGCACCAGAGCAACCTCCAGCACCACCACCGAACCCCTTCCGAACGCCCCTCCACGCTTATCGAACTCAGCTCGGGCTCCAGGAAAGGACTCCACCCCATGCCCTTCGCCGACGTCGCCGCGCTCGCGCTGCCCGCTCACGCCGCCGTGGCCCCCGTGGCCGCCACGCCGTGGAAGACCGTCACGGTCCGCCCGGGTGACACGCTCTGGCACCTCGCCATCGCCCACCACACGACCGTCCAGGCGATCGTCGAGAAGAACCGGCTCACGGCAGGCGGATCCGTGATCCACCCGGGGCAGAAGCTGCTCGTCCCCGGCCGTCCGTCGTCGACCCCCGCCAGGTCCGCCTCGTCGACGCAGGCCCAGCCGCGTCCGGCGAGCACGACCGCCACCGTCATCCACGTGGTGCGCTCCGGCGAGACGATGAGCGGGATCGCCAAGCGGTACCGGGTGTCCCTGACCAAGCTCCTCGCCGCGAACCGGCTCCCCAACGCGGGACTCATCTTCGTCGGGCAGCGGATCAGCGTGCCGGGCGCGAAGGCACCGGCCACGCCGGCGCCCGCCACCCCGAAGCCCTCCACGCCGACGCCCTCCAAGCCGACGACGGGACCGACGACGCCGAGCGGTGCCGGCTCGATCTACGTCGTCAAGGCCGGCGACAGCATGAGCGTCATCGCCCAGCGCCACGGCGTGTCCCTGACCAAGCTGCTCGCGGCCAACAAGCTGCCCGACGCGAGCCGCATCTACGTGGGCCAGAGGATCGTCATCCCCGGCACCGCCTCGGCGCCCGCGCCGACGACGCCGGCTCCCGCTCCGGCACCCGCCCCGGGATACCAGTACCCCAGCAAGACCGCCCAGGCCGTCGCCGAGAGCAAGGCGAAGCTCGCGGCCATGGACGTGCCCAGCCGCACCGAGACGGCGGCGATGATCCGCGCGACGGCCACCCGGCACGGTGTCGACCCGAAGCTGGCCCTCGCCATCGGCTACCTGGAGTCGGGGTGGTACCAGCGTGCCGTCTCCTACACCAACGCCGTCGGCGTCATGCAGCTGATGCCGGTGGCCCAGACGTGGGCCTCGCAGCTCGCGGGCCGGACGCTCGACCGCTACGACACGCAGGACAACATCACCGGCGGCGTCCTCATCATCCGCGCGCTGCAGGCCAGCGCCGACTCGCGCGAGCAGGCCATCGCCGGCTACTACCAGGGCCTCTACTCGGTCCGCACCAAGGGCATGTACGAGGACACGAAGAAGTACGTGGCCACCGTGCTGGCCGTCTACGACCGCCTCTGACGGGGTGCCGCTCCGCGTCCCGGGCCGTCCGTCGGGGTGGTCGCCGGACGGCCCCACGGCCGCGGAGCGCCGGGCGGAGGTCTCGCGGTGCGCATGAGCCGGCGCGCCCACCGGGCGGGCAGCGCGCCCACACCGCGAGACCCCGCCGCGGCTGGCCTGCGCGGGATGCGCCGGACCAGCCCGTAAACTTCGGTCCGTGACGTCCAGCGTGGCGGACGCCCTCGTCGGTCGGGTGATCGACGGCCGGTACCGCATCCTCTCCCACCTCGCAGACGGAGGCATGGCCTCTGTCTACGTGGCGCTGGACGGACGCCTCGACCGGGAGGTGGCGCTGAAGATCATGCGCCCCGGTCTCGCCACCGACGACGTCTTCGTCGAGCGCTTCCGCGCTGAGGCCCGGTCCGCCGCGCGCCTCAGCCACCCCAACGTCGTCGCCGTCTTCGACCAGGGCGAGGACGACGGCGAGGTCTTCCTGGCGATGGAGCTCGTCGAGGGCAAGACCCTGCGTGACGTCATCCACGAGGAGGCGCCCCTCACCGCACGGGAGGCGCTCGCCATCCTCGAGCCGATCCTGCTGGCGCTGCGGGCCGCCCACGTGGCCGGCATGATCCACCGCGACGTCAAGCCCGAGAACGTCATCGTGCGCCGCGACGGCGAGGTCAAGGTGGCCGACTTCGGGCTCGCCCGCGCCATCACCAACCAGGCCGCGACGAGCCAGACGGGCGTCCTGCTGGGCACCGTCTCCTACCTCTCCCCCGAGCAGGTCGAGCGCGGCGTCGCCGACACCCGTAGCGATGTGTACGCCGCCGGTCTGCTCCTCTTCGAGATGCTGACCGGGCGCAAGGCCGTCACCGGCGGCACCCCGATCCAGATCGCGTACAACCACGTCCACGGCTCGATCGTCACGCCGAGCTCCGTCGTCCCGGGGATCCCCGCCGAGCTCGACGACCTCGTCGCCCGCGCGACGGCGCTCGAGCCCGAGGACCGCTTCGACTCGGCCGCCGCGTTCGTGGCCGCCCTGCGCGCGGTGCGTCGCGGTCTCTCGGCCGAGGAGCTCGACCGGCGCGGGAGCGCCGTCACCACGGACCCCGCCGCCACCTCCGTGCTGCCACCCGTCTCGTCGACGACGCAGCCCGGCACTCCCGCCCGGCCGCAGCGAGCCGACCTGCCCGCCGCCCCCGAGCGCCAGCGCACCCGGCCCAACGAGGTCGGACGCGCCGCCCTCGCCGGCCTGCCCGTCCACGAGGACGGTCCCGCCCTCGAGCACACCGCGGCCATGCCGATCGACCGACGCGCCGGACGCCGCCGACGATGGCCGTTCTGGCTCGCGGCCGTCCTCGTCGTGGCCTGTGGGGCGTTCGGTGGCTGGTGGTTCACGGCCGGACCGGGTGGGTCGACCGTCGTGCCGGCCGTCGTCGGCCAGCCGGTCGCGCAGGCCGAGGGTGCGATGGAGCAGGCCTCCCTGACGGTCGAGACCGTCGAGGAGTTCTCCGAGGGCAGGGCCAGGGGCGTCGTGCTCCGCGTCGAGCCGGGCGCTGGCAGCGAGCTCGGCAAGGAGTCCACCGTCCGTCTCGTCGTCTCCAAGGGCAAGGAGCGGTATGCCGTCCCGAAGCTCGTCGGAGCCAGGCTGGGCGACGCCGGGGCGGCCCTGTCACCCCTGACGCTCCGCCTCGGCGACCGCTCCGAGGCGTGGAGCGAGACGGTGGCCAAGGGCGTCGTCATCTCCCAGGACCCGGCTCCGGGCGAGTCGGTCAAGCGCAGCACCCCCGTGTCCGTCGTCGTGTCCAAGGGCCGAGAGCCGATCGAGGTGCCCACGGTGACCGGCGCGCCGTTCGACGCGGCCTCGGCGGCCATCACGAAGGCCGGGCTCACGGTGCAGCGTGGGGAGGACGTCAACAGCGACAGCGTGCCTGCAGGCCAGGTCGTCTCGCAGTCACCCGACAAGGGCACGCTGCACCGGGGCGACACGGTCACGGTCGTCGTGTCCAAGGGTCCGGTGATGGTGCCGGTGCCCAACGTCGTCGACCAGCAGGACGCCGCCGCCGAGAAGACGCTGACCGACCTCGGCTTCAAGGTCGACAAGCAGTACCCCTTCGGCGAGCTCTTCGAGAAGAAGGTCCGGGCCCAGGACCCCGCCGCCGGCACGCCCGTGCCCAAGGGCACGACGATCCACCTGACGATCGTCTGAGGCCTCCGTGACTCCTGCGGCGCGCACGCGCCTGGCCACGCTGCTCCTCGTCGCCCTGACGGCGGTGTGGGGCTCGACGTTCTTCCTCATCCGCGACCTCGTGGAGACCGTCCCCCCGGTCGACTTCCTCGCGGTGCGCTTCAGCCTCTCGGCCGTCATCATGCTCATCGTCTTCTGGCGACCGGTACGGGCCCTGAGCCGCCGTCAGGTCCTCGTCGGCGTCGGTCTCGGGGCCCTCTACGGCCTGGCCCAGATCTTCCAGACGCAGGGTCTCGCGACGACGCCGGCCTCCGTGTCGGGCTTCATCACCGGCACCTACGTCGTGCTCACGCCGGTCTTCACCGCCGTCCTGCTGCGCGAGCGGGTGGCCGGATCCACCTGGGCCGCGGTCGGGCTCGCGACCGTGGGCCTCGCGCTGCTCTCGCTCAACGGCTTCTCCGTCGGCGTCGGCGAGGCGATCACCCTGCTCGCCGCCGCGCTCTACGCACTGCACATCGTGGGGCTCGGCCGCTACAGCGCGTCCGAGATCGCGACCGGACTGTCCGTCGTCCAGATGGTCGTCATCGCGCTCCTGTGCGTCGTCGGTGCGGTGCCCGGCGGCATCATCCTGCCGAGCACGCCGGCCCAGTGGGCGTCGGTGCTCTACATGGTCGTCTTCGCGAGCATCCTCGCGCTGTGGGTCCAGACGTGGGCGCAGGCGCACATGCCGGCCACGCGAGCTGCGATCGTCATGACGCTCGAGCCGGTCTTCGCGGCCTTCTTCGCCGTGACGCTCGGCGACGAGACCGCGACGCTGCGGATGGTCGTCGGCGGCGCGCTCGTGCTCACCGCGATGTATGCCGTCGAGCTCCTCGCGCGGCGACGCCCGGGCGAGCTGCCCGCCGAGGCCCTCCACCACGAGGTCTGAGCCCACCCTCCTCATCGAACGCGGCGTTCGGTGGCGAAAGCGCTGTTCCACCAGTGAGTTCGGCACCGAACGCGGCGTTCGGTGCGGGAGGCGTGGCTCGGGTCAGGCTGCCGGAGGCGCCGAACGGAGCAGGCCGGTGAGGACGTCGATCGCGACGTCGGTGCCGGCGTCGTCGACGTCGAGGTGCCACACGAGGCGCACGGCACCGGGCCCCACGGCATACGTCCTCACGCCGGCGGCGAGGGCCGCGTCGACGAAGGCGGCGGAGGTCCACCCCACCGCGGCGACGTCGACGATGACGATGTTGGTCTCGACCGTGGCCAGGTCGACGGCACCGGGTGCCGCCTCGGCCATCGCCTCGGCAGCGCGCCGCGCTCGCGCGTGGTCGTCGGCCAGGCGCTCCACGTTGTGGTCGAGGGCGAAAAGGCCTGCGGCAGCGAGGATCCCGGCCTGCCGCATGCCGCCACCGAAGCGCTTGCGCCAGATCCGTGACTCGGCCATGGCGTCGGCCGACCCCACGAGGACGCTGCCGACGGGTGCGCCCAGGCCCTTGCTCAGGCAGATCGAGACGGTGTCGAACTCGCGGCCGTAGTCGCCGACGGGGACGCCCGACGCGACGTGGGCGTTGAAGAGCCGCGCGCCGTCGAGGTGCATGGCGACGCCCCGCTCGCGCGTCACCTCTCGTGCCCGGCGGATCTCGTCGAGCGACTGCACGGTGCCCCCGCCGAAGTTGTGGGTGTTCTCGACGATCACGAGCGACGTGCAGACCTGGTAGGGCCCGACGCCGGTGATCATCAGCGACGCGGCGTCGTCAGCGCGGAAGCGGCCGCGCTCGGAGACCCAGGTGCGCGACGAGATGCCCGAGAGCACCGCCGCCGCGCCGAGCTCGGCCCGCACGACGTGGGCGAGGGAGTCGCCGATGAGCTCCTCCCCCGGCCTGACGTGCAGGCGCACCCCGAGCTGGTTGGCCATCGACCCCGAGGGCGTGAAGAGCGCGGACTCGTGCCCGAGCATCCCGGCGACGCGCTCCTCGAGGGCGCGCAGCGTCGGGTCCTCGCCGAAGACGTCGTCGCCGACCTCCGCGCGCGCCATGGCATCGCGCATGGCCGCGGAGGGCCGGGTCAGGGTGTCGCTGAGCAGGTCCGCCCGGAAGGGACTCGTCGCCACCACCGCTCAGGCCTGGCCGAGCATCTCGGCGACGAGGAACGCGAGCTCGAGCGACTGCTGGTGGTTCAGGCGCGGGTCGCAGACGGACTCGTAGCGCTTCTCGAGGTCGGAGTCGATGATCTTCTCCGCCCCGCCGAGGCACTCGGTGACGTCGTTGCCGGTGAGCTCGACGTGGATGCCGCCGGGGATCGTGCCGAGGGACTGGTGCACCTCGAAGAAGCCGCGCACCTCCTCGACGATGTCCTCGAAGTCACGCGTCTTGTAGCCCGAGGGGCTCTCGAACGTGTTGCCGTGCATCGGGTCGCAGATCCACGTCACGGTGGCACCGGAGGCCGTCACCTTGTCGACGAGGGCCGGCAGGGCGTCGCGGATCGTGCCGGCACCCATGCGGGTGATGAAGGTGAGACGGCCCGGGGTGCGGTTCGGGTCGACCTTGTCGATGAGGCGCAGCACCTCGTCGATGTCGGCCTTGGGCCCGAGCTTGACGCCGATGGGGTTGCTGATGCGCGAGACGAAGTCGACGTGCGCGCCGTCGAGCTGACGGGTGCGCTCGCCCACCCACACGAAGTGGCCCGAGGTGTCGTAGAGGCGCCCGGAGCGAGAGTCGATGCGCGTCAGCGGCCGCTCGTAGTCGAGCAGGAGCGCCTCGTGTGCGGCGTAGAACTCGACGGTGCGCATGGCGTCGAAGTCGGCACCACAGGCCCACATGAAGCGCATCGCCTTGTCGATGTCCTTGGCGATCTTCTCGTAGCGCTGGTTGGCCGAGTTGGCGACGAAGCCACGGTTCCAGTCGTGCACGTGCCGCAGGTCGGCGAAGCCGCCGGTCGTGAAGGCGCGGACGAGGTTGAGGGTCGCCGAGCTCGCGTGGTAGGCCCGGACGAGGCGCTGCGGGTCGGGGATGCGAGCGGTCTCGTGGAAGGCGAAGTCGTTGACCATGTCGCCCCGGAACGCCGGCAGGGTGACGCCCTCCCGGGTCTCGACGGTCGAGCTGCGGGGCTTGGCGTACTGCCCGGCCATGCGCCCGATCTTGATGACCGGCACGGACGCGCCGTAGGTGAGCACCGCGGCCATCTGCAGGATCGTCTTGATGCGGTCGCGGATGTTGTCGGCGGTGGCGGAGGCGAAGGTCTCGGCGCAGTCGCCGCCCTGGAGGACGAAGGCCTCGCCGACGGCGGCCTTGGCCATCCGGTCGGTGAGGATGTCGCACTCGCCCGCGAAGACGAGCGGAGGATACGAGGCGAGGGTCTCGATCACCTCGGCCAGGGCAGCCGTGTCGGGCCAGGCAGGCTGCTGCTGGGCCTCGAGCTCGGTGGCCGCGGCCGTGAGGGCGGCGAGGGCCTCGGACCCGTCAACGGGTTCGAGGCCGGCATCGGCGGTGGCGGTCCTCGTGTTCACTCCGACAGCGTAGACGTCGCACGGCGGTGCCCCCGCGCGGGTCCGCATCCCGAAACCTCGGGGGTCTGGCCGGGTCTCGCCGGGTCCCGCCGGGTCTCGCAGGGTCCCGGCGGCGTCACCGACGACGTATGCCGTCCGGCGCGCTCACAGGGTCCGTCGGGACGAGCCGGGGTCGGCTCGGGTCACGTCGGGTCGGCGAGGTCGAGCCCGCGCTCCATCGCGAACCGCACGAGCTCGACGCGGTTGTGCATCTGGAGCTTGCCGAAGATGTTCTGCACGTGGTTCTGCACGGTGCGGTGCGAGAGGAACAGCGTCGCCGCGATCTCCTTGTAGCCCATGCCGGTCGCGACGTACTTGAGGATCTCGGTCTCGCGGTCGGTCAGCTCGGGGATGGGCCGCTCCGGGCTGCCGCCGCCCGCCGCCTTGACCCGCCGGAACTCGCCGAGCACGAGACCGGCGAGGCCCGCGGTGAAGACCGGTTCGCCCGCGGCCGTCGCGCGCACCGCAGCGAGGAACTCCTCGCGCCCCGCCGACTTCACGAGGTAGCCGAGCGCCCCGGCCTTGACCGCGTCGAGGACGTCCTGGTGGTCGCCGCTGGCCGAGAGGATGAGGATGCGGGTCGGCACCTGTGCGGCGGCGAGGGCGGCGCAGACCTCGGCGCCGGACAGGCCCGGGAGGTTGAGGTCGAGGACGAGGACGTCGGGCACCGTGGCTCGGGTCCGCGCCACGGCGGACCGGCCGTCGTCGGCGGTCGCCAAGACCTCGAAGCCGGCGTCGGCGAGGTCACGGGCGACGGCGTCGCGCCACATCGGGTGGTCGTCGGCGACGACGACCCGGATGTGCTCGGGCGGCGTGCTGCTCCCCTGCTGCG
Source organism: Terrabacter sp. LjRoot27 (assembly GCF_964254175.1). Lineage (NCBI taxonomy): Bacteria > Bacillati > Actinomycetota > Actinomycetes > Micrococcales > Intrasporangiaceae > Terrabacter > Terrabacter sp. LjRoot27. Next base: position 2,094,949 of record NZ_CAXUSS020000001.1, on the reverse strand, counting down.
GCATGGCGTCCTCCTGCTCCGTCACGATGCTCCTCGTCCCTCGGTGCGGGCCTGCGTCACCGGTTCGGTCGTCGCGGGCGTCCGGCGACCATGGTGCCGGTTGGTCAGACGTGCCGTCCGGCGATTGGGGATCCGCAGCTCGACGGTCGTCCCACCGGATGGTCCGGACGTGATGGTCGCGGTGCCGCCCAGGTCGGCCAGCCGGCCGACGATGCTCGACGAGACGCCGAGACGGCCCTGGCCGACGGCTTCCTCGAGCCGGCCTGCCGGCACGCCTCGACCGGAGTCGCGGATCGTCACGGCGATCTCGTCGCCGTCGTCGTCGAGCAGCACCCACGCCCGCGCGTCGTCGCCGGCGTGCTGCCGGACGTTGTCGAGGGCGGCCTCGACGGCCGCGACGACCTCGTCGGCGACCCGTCTCGGCAGCAGCACGGCGTCGGCGGGCGAGACGAGCTGGACGCCCTCGCCCTCGACGTGGCGCAGCAGGCCGCGCAGGTCGGCGTCGCCGCTCACGGCCCGACCCACCTCGGCCAGGTCGGTCTGGCTCACGAGCGTGCGCAGGATCCGCTCCTGCTCACCGGCCATCGCACCGAGCCGCGCCGTCTCGCCACCGATGTCGCTCGCGCGGCGGTTGATGAAGGCCAGCGTCTGGAGCACCCCGTCGTGCACGGTCCGGGCGAGCCGGTCGCGCTCGGCACGGGCCGCGTCGAGCCGCATGGCCTCGGCGAGGGCCGCGTGGCTCGAGCGGGCGAGGTCGACGCAGTAGCCGATGCAGCCACCGAGCAGGAGCCCGAAGATCGAGTTGGTGATGGTGTTGGGGGTCGGCTGGACCACCTCGACGAAGGAGCACGCCGCGACGAGCGAGGCGGCGGCGAGCCCGCCGCGCCACCCGCGCAGCACGGCGAACCCGACGACGGCCGCGGTCGGCCAGATCGAGGGGATGGTCTTGGCGCCGGCGGTGATGACGTCGGGGTCGTCGACGAGCCGGGTCGCGAGGATCGCGGAGCAGCCGATGGCCAGCTCGACCGTGTAGGCGCGGACCGTCCGCATCGGCCGCAGCGTGACGGCCAGCGTCCAGCCGGCGAGGACCCCGAGGATGGCGACCGCCCCGACGAGGTGGGCGATCTGCTCGTGACGCTCCCAGACCGACCACGCGGCATACACGAGGGCGAGCCAGCGGAAGACGTCGACGCCCCGCCAGAGCCCTCGCACGATGGCGTGCTCGTCGTCGAGCACCGCCACCGTCGGTCCCGAGACGACGGCGGGCAGGTCGTCGTCGGACAGCGGCGCCGGGGCGGGGATCAGGTCGGTGTCCGGGCCGCCCGGCTCACCGCCGGGATCACGGTCGCGCTCCGGGCCGGCGCCGTGGCGCGTGCGAGCCATGACCTCAGGACGCCGCCACGACGGGAGCGTCGCCGTCGTCGTCGGAGGCCGAGGACGCCCCGGGTTCGACCGACTCGCTCGGCCCGGTCGACGACGTGGCCTCGGTGGACTGGGTGGACTGGGTGGAGTCCGTGGCCTCGGTGGACTCGGTGGACTCGGTGGACTCGGTGGACTCAGTGGTCTTCGCGGGACGGGCCTTGCCCTCGGCGGCGTCGAGCGCCTCCTCGAGCTCCGGGGCGGCGCTGCCGGGCTTGGCGGCCTCCTGCAGCTCACGGGCCTTGGCCCGGGCCGCGGAGACGAGCCGGTCCTTCATCGACGTGGCGTACATGTCGACGTACTCCTGGCCCGAGAGGAGCATCAGCTCGTACATGATCTCGTCGGTGATCGAGCGGAGGACGAAGCGGTCGTCCTCCATGCCCTCGTAGCGCGAGAAGTCGAGCGGCTTGCCGACCCGCACCCCGACCCGCATGATCCGCGGGATGACCTTGCCGGTCGGCTGCGCCTTGTCGGTGCCGATCATGGCGACGGGGATGACGGTGACCTTGCCCTCGAGCGCCATCCGGGCGACGCCGGTGCGGCCGCGGTAGAGGCGTCCGTCGGGTGAGCGGGTGCCCTCCGGGTAGATCCCGAGCAGGTCACCGCGACGCAGCACCTTCAGGCCCGACGTCAGCGCAGCGTTGCTCGCCTTGCCGCCCGACCGGTCGACGGGCAGCTGCCCAACACCCTTGAAGAAGGCGGCGGTGAGCCGGCCCTTGATGCCTCGGCCGGTGAAGTAGTCGCTCTTCGCGAGGAACGTGACGCGGCGGGACACCACGAGCGGCAGGAAGATCGAGTCGGAGAAGGACAGGTGGTTGCTCGCGAAGATCGCGGCACCCTCCTCGGGGATGTTCTCCTCCCCCTCGACCCACGGACGGAAGAGGAGCTTGATGATCGGCCCGATGACGATCGTCTTGAGGAACCAGTAGAACAACCGTGTCCGCCTTCCGTCTGTGACGGCTCGAACTCTACGACACTCGCGCACTGACAGCGGCGCATGCGAGGATCAGCAGGTCCAGCCGCTTCGCCCGAGGAGCCCCACCGTGACGGTCCGTCCCGACGCCGCAGTGGGCCTCGGCATGTCTGCCGAGCACCTCCGCACGACCGTCCCCGGGACCGTCGATGAGTGACCGGGACCTCGACGCCGAGTTCGCGCGGATCATCGCAGGCTGGGACGCCGAGGCACCCGAGCCGCAGCGCCGTGACCCCGCCGCGCCCGATGCCGCACCCTCGCCCGAGCCGGCGCCCGATCCTGCGTCACCGCCGGCACCGCCCGTCGGTGTCGACCCGACCGCCGCGGCCGACGAGCCTCGTCCTCCGTCGACGCCCGGCGCCGCGCCCTCGGCGCCGGAGCGCCCCGAGGGCGGCCTGGGCAGCGATCCCGCCGCGCCGCCCCAGCAGCCGGGAGCGGGCGCGTCGAGCCCGTCCGGGTCGTCCGGCCTGCTCGAGCTGCCGATCGCCCCGACGACGTCCCACGCGTGGCGCGGCCCCACCTCCCGTCGCGACGACGTCGACGACCTCTCGGACGGCGACGACCACTTCGTCCCGCCGTCCGAGATCGACCTTCCGTCCGCCGAGACCGACCCGATGTTCTGGGCGATCGTGGGCGGGCTCGGCGGTGGCCCGCTCCTGCTGCTCTACGTCCTCTTCTTCGACCGGGACGGCAGCGGCTGGTGGGTCGTGACGGCCCTGACCATGGTCGTCGTCGGCTTCGTGCTGCTCGTCCTGCGCGGCGGCACCGAGCGCGACCCCTTCGACGACGGCACCCGCGTCTAGGCCATCCCTGCGGTCCGACGCGTCAGTCGGACCCGACGTCGAGGTCGACCCACACCGGACGGTGGTCCGAGCCCGTCGCGAGGTCACGCTCGTCCACGGGCGTCTGCCCGGTCTCGACGACCCGCAGTCCCGGGCCGGCGAAGACCACGTCGAGGGCGAGGCTCGGACGCCGTGCCGGGAACGTCGGCACGCCGCCGGACACCGGCGGGTGGTGCGCCGCGAACATCGCGTATGCCGGCCCGCCGGGTCCCTCGTTGAGGTCCCCGGCGATGACGGCGCGGTCGCCCGCGCCGCCCACTCCCTCACGTCCGCCGAGTCGCGCGAGGACGGTTGCCGCGTGCCGCTCACGCTCGGACGCCCGCAGCCCGAGGTGCACGCTGACGACGGTGACAGGACGACACGACGGACCGCCTGACGGGAGCGACACGGTCGCGGCGGCATACCCCCGCGTGCGGTCGGGGAAGCGGACCGGCAGGCGGGCGCGCGAGACGCCGTGGACGACCACGTCCTCGGCGGTGAGGACGGCGGTCCCGCCCGTGCCGAGGCGGCCTCCGTGCCAGTGCAGACCGCAGTCGCGCGCGAACGGTGGGAGGCGCAGCTCGGTCGTGAGCCGGCGCGGGACCTCCTGGAGGCAGAGCACGTCGGGAGCGACGGCGCGCACGACCCGGGCGGCCGCGGCCCGGTCGTCGAGCAGGTCGTGGACGTTGTAGCTCATGACCCGGAGCACGTGCTCCGGTCGGCCACGGGGCCGCGGGACCACGGAGTCAGCGGCCGGCGCGCGCGAGCTCGGCAGCCCCGATGAGGCCCGCGTCGCTGCCGAGCACGGCGCGCACGATCCTCGCCTCCGGACGGTAGCCGCGGCCCGGGAGCTGACGGCGGAAGGCCTCACGGGCCGGCCCGATGAGCATCTCGTCGGCCGCGCTGACGCCGCCACCGATGACGAAGAGGCCCGGGTCGAAGGCCGACGCGAGGTTGGCCAGCCCGATCCCGAGCCACTCGCCGATGTCGGCGAGCAGCTCGCGGGCGGTCGGGTCGCCCTCGCGGGCCGCCTCGGTGATGAAGGGTCCGGTCAGCGCGTTGGCGTCGCCGCCGAGGCGGGCCAGCAGGTCGGCCACGACGGGCGACCCGGCCTCGATCATGGCGCGGGCCTCGCGCACGAGGGCGTTGCCGCTGGCGTACTGCTCCCAACAGCCACGGTTGCCGCACTCGCAGCGGGCGCCGCCCGGCATGATCTGCATGTGGCCGAACTCGCCGGCGATGCCGTGCCGTCCGCGCTGGACGTTGCCGTCGATGATGAGGGCGCCACCGATGCCCGTGCCGAGGGTGATGACGACGACGTGCGACTCACCCCGGGCGGCACCGAAGGTCGCCTCGGCCCACGCGGCGGCGTTGGCGTCGTTGTCGACGGTGATCGGCAGCGCGATGCGCTGGGACAACGCGTCGCGCAGCGGCTCGTTGCGCCACGACAGGTGCGGCGCGAAGACGACGGTCGCGCGGTCCTCGGCGACGAAGCCCGCGGCGCCGATGCCGACGGCGACGACGTCGTCCGGGTCGACCTGGCCGAGCAGCTCCTCGACCGACTCGACGATGGTGTTCTCGACGACCGCCGGAGAGGTCGAGCGGTGCGGGGTGTCACGACGCGTGCGGTGGGTGATGACACCGGACTCGTCGACGACACCGCCCGCGACCTTGGTGCCGCCGATGTCGATGCCGATCGCGAGACGCCTGCTCATGCGCTGCCTCCGGGCCCCTTCTCGTCGGTGACGTGGTCGTCGGTGACGTGGTCGTCGGTGTCGGGGGTGTCGGCCTCGTCGGTGTCGGGTGCCGGCTCGGACCGTCGCTCCCGCTGCGCCGTCGCGAGGTCGCGCAGGGCCGTGGCCGCGAAGCCGACGAAGTCGGCGACCTTCTCGATGGTGTCGGGGTTGACCTGCTGGACGAAGGCGATGAGCTGGCAGACGGGGCAGACGCGGCAGGCGGCGGGCGTCGCCCCTCCGCACGTGCACTCCCCTGCGGGTCCGTCCTGAGTGGTCGTCGGCTCCGGTCCCGACCGGTCACCCGTGGCCGACGTGGGGCCCGCGGAGTGGTCGTGGTCGTGAGGGGTTGCGCCGGGGCGCTCACCCCGGACGCCGCTCGACGGCATACGCGAGCGGTTCGACCAGCTGCGGCCGGAGAGCAGGTCGACGAGCAGCGCGGCCTCCGCGGCGACGCTGCCGGGAGGCGCGTCCGCAGGGCGTGCCGACGCGTCGACGTCAGGTCGGTGGGGCTGGTCGGGAGCGGTAGGTGCTGCGTCTGGACCGTCGTTCGGGGTCACGGTCGGTCAGGCCTCGACGCGCTTCTTCAGCTCCTTGAGCGCGGTGTCGACGATGACCTTCTCCGCCTTGCGCTTGAGCAGCCCGATCATGGGGATCTTGACGTCGACCGACAGCCGGTAGGTGACCTTCGTGCCGTCACCGTCGCCCGCGAGGGTGTAGGAGCCGTTCATGGCCTTGAGGACGTGGGCGGAGACGAGCGACCAGGAGACGACCCCGGTGCCGTCCTCGACGACGTCCCACTCGTAGTCCAGGACGTAGGTGTCCTTGATGGCACCGGCATCGAGGGTGAACTGGACTTGGTCGGCCCAGCCGTCGCCCTCCTCGGCGAGCACGCTGACGTCCTTCACCTCGCCCGCCCACTCCGGGTAGGCCTCGAAGTCCGCGATGACGTCGAGCACCTCGCCGGGCGGGGCGTCGATGACGATGGAGGACTCGGTGCGATCGGCCATGCGCCGAAGGCTATCGCGTCACCAGCGGGCCCACGGTGGATGTCCCTGCCGCTGTCATCGCGCGTCGGCCGCGTGCCAAGATGGGGACGACGGCAGCCCTGCGCCGAGGGGCGGCGCGCCCGACCACGGAGCCCGCCCTGTGATCATGCTGACGTGGTCTGCGCGGTTACCGATCGGTAAGGTGCAGCACAGTTCCCCGGCCCCGCCATCAGGAGTGACAGTGAAGGACAACGTCGTCGCACCACTTGCCCCCGTCACGACGGAGGGAAGCCTCGCCGACCTCCCCGTGCGCAACGCCGCGGAGAACGCGAGCGACACCGCGTTCTCCCGCAAGACGCCCTCCGGTGGCTGGACCCACGTGACGTGGTCCCAGTTCGCCGACGACGTGGCGGCCGTGGCCAAGGGCCTCATCGCCGACGGTCTCCAGCCCGGCGACCGCGTGGCCCTCATGTCGCGCACGCGCTACGAGTGGACCCTCGTCGACTTCGCGGCCTGGAGCGCCGGCGCCGTGGTCGTGCCGATCTACGAGACCTCCTCGGCCGAGCAGGTCCAGTGGATCCTCTCGGACTCCGACACCCACGTCGTCGTCGTCGAGACCGACGCCCACCGCTCCACCGTCGACCAGGTCCGCGGCGAGCTGCCGTCGCTCCGTGACGTCGTCACCATCGACGCCGGAGGTCTCGACGCCCTGCGCGAGAAGGGCCGCGAGGTCACCGACGCCGACCTCGCTGCGCGCCGGGCCGGGCTCGACCGACGGTCGGTCGCGACGATCATCTACACGTCGGGCACGACGGGGCGGCCCAAGGGCTGCGAGCTGACCCACGGGAACTTCCTCGACCTCGCCGAGAACGCCATCGAGAAGCTCGGCCAGGTCGTCCTCACCGAGAACGCCTCGACCCTGCTCTTCCTGCCCCTCGCGCACGTCTTCGCCCGCTTCATCGAGGTGCTCTGCGTCGAGGGCCGCGCACGCATGGGCCACTCGGCCGACATCAAGACCCTGCTCGACGACTTCGCCGGCTTCCAGCCGACCTTCGTCCTCGCCGTCCCTCGCGTCTTCGAGAAGATCTTCAACTCCGCCGAGGCCAAGGCCTCCTCCGAGGGCAAGGGCAAGATCTTCCTGCGCGCAGCCACCGTCGCCATCGCCTACAGCGAGGCGCTCGACGCCGGCGGGCCCGGCCTGGGGCTGCGCATCCAGCACGCCGTCTTCGACCGTCTCGTCTACGGCAAGCTGCGAGCGGCCATGGGCGGGCACGTGCGCTACGCCGTGTCCGGCGGGGCACCCCTCGGCACGCGTCTCGGCCACTTCTACCGGGGCATCGGGGTCGTCATCCTCGAGGGCTACGGCCTCACCGAGACGACGGCGCCCGTAGCGGTCAACACGCCCGACAAGATCAAGATCGGCACCGTCGGACCGCCGCTGCCCGGCACGGGCATCCGGATCGCCGACGACGGCGAGATCCTGCTCAAGGGCGTCGGCGTCTTCAGCGCCTACCACGACAACCCGACCGCGACCGCCGACGCCATCGTCGACGGCTGGTTCCGCACCGGTGACATCGGCGAGATGGACGACGACGGCTACCTCCGGATCACCGGCCGCAAGAAGGAGATCCTCGTGACGGCGGGCGGCAAGAACGTCGCCCCGGCCGTGCTGGAGGACCGGCTGCGCGCGCACCCCCTCGTCTCCCAGTGCATCGTCGTCGGCGACCAGAAGCCGTTCGTCGCCGTCCTCCTGACGCTCGACGAGGAGATGTGGCCCCTCTGGGCCAAGACGCACGGCGTCGAGGGCGTGTCGCTCGACCAGGCCCGCACCGACCCGAAGGTGCTCGAGGCGCTGCAGGAGGCCGTCGACCGGGCCAACGAGGCCGTCTCCAAGGCCGAGTCGATCCGCAAGTTCGCCGTGCTGCCCGGCGACTTCACCGAGGCCAACGGCTACCTGACGCCGTCGCTCAAGCTCAAGCGCAACGTCGTCATGAAGGACTACGCCGACGAGGTCGAGAAGCTCTACGCCTGAGGGCTCACCGCAGCAGGTCGCGGATGCGCGCCTGCCAGTCCCCCACGAGGGCTGACCGGGTGGTCCCGGTCGCGCTCCGCAGGGCCGCGTCGACAGCCGCCTCCCGGTCGTCGAGCCGGGAGGTCGGGACGTCGAGCCCGCCGGCGGCGGCCCGGTAGAGACGCACGACGGCCTGGGTGCCGTGCGCGTCGGCCAGCGTGCGCAGCGCCAGCAGCGAGAGGCCGTATGCCGCCGCGAGCGCGTGGGTGCCCGGGTCGAAGTCGGCGTCGGCGGGGAGGGTCCGAGGCACACCTGCGACCCGGACCCGGTCGAGCGCCGGAGCCACGACGGTCGCCTCGGGCAGGTCGATCGGCTCGTACGCGACGAGCTCGGCGAAGCCCTCGGACAGCCAGACGGGCACGGCCCGTGTCGTCGAGGCCCGCACCGTGACGTGGGTCAGCTCGTGCGTCATGACGACGTCGCGTCCGTCGGGACGCAGCGAGACCCATGCCCCGGGGACGAGCACGATGCGGTCCGCCCCGGCCCGCTCTCCCGGCGTCAGCGGACCGTCCGTGGCCGCTGCGACGCCGTCGAGCTCGCCGGCCGTGCGGCCGAGCAGCCTGGCGGCGTCGGCATCGGTGGCCGGGGAGATCCAGACGGCGGGCTGCACGCTTCCCCACACGGTCGCGACACGCGAGGCCGCCGTGCGCGCCCGGCGGACCACCTCCTCGACCCGTTCGTCGTCGCCCACGGCCAGCACCAGAGCGGTGTCCGACCTCCTGACGACGAGGCCGGCGAGGTCCCATGGCTGCGGTCGCCCCGAGGGAGTCGAGGCCGTGATGGCGAGACCGGCCGGACGGGCCGGGTCGGCCTTGAAGGTGAGGTCGAGGCCGAAGGATCGCGGCGCGGAGTCGAAGCCGCGAAGCCGGTAGGTCAGGCTCGCCCTGACGTCCCACTCCACCGCGGTCCCCCGCGCGGCCGGCACCGGGGCGGTCGTCTCCCGGACGCCGACGAGCCGGACACTCCCCACCCGCATGCGCGTCATGCGGTCGAGCACCGCGGCCTGGGTCGTGCGCAGGGACGCGGAGGACGCGCCCTGCAGCGGCGCGAGCCAGCCGGCCTCGTCCGCCCGGTCGGCGGCAGCGAAGCGCCTGCGCAGCAGGTCCGTGACCACGCGCTGACGGGCGGCCGCCCATGCCTCCGGGGTGATGTCGGAGGTGGTGGCGACGGCGTCGCCGGGAGACGTCGCGCCAGCGGCCGCGGTGGACGACGTGGCCGGTGCCGAGCCGACCGCCGTGCACGCCGCGAGGGCCAGGGCCGTGAGGGCTGCCAGCGCCGCCGAGGCCGCAGACCTCGCCTGTCCACGACGACGGGTGCTCGACACCGCGACATCGTGTCACGCGGACCTGTCGCCAGGGTCCTGCCGCCGGAACGGTGCGCCTCAGACGGCGCGTCGGGCTCGGTGGTGCGTCACGACCTCGGCCGGCTCGAGCTCCGCCCGGGCGGCGTTGGCGGTGGACGCGGAGACCAGTCCGGCCGCGACGAAGGCCGACACGGCCCGTCGTTCGGCGCGGTCGAGCGGTGCGGTCATGACCCCGTCGACGTCGCGGCGGTCGTCGACCGCGCGCGGACGGCCGGGACGCGTCCCCGCGCGGTCGCGGCCTTCGGTGTCGGCGCCGGGTGCGGTCGCTCCCGGACGCAGCGGGATCGCCGTCAGCGCGGTCACCATGCAGTCTGCGCAGTGGACGTCCCGCACCGGGCAGGTCTGGCAGTCGACGAGCATCATCGTGGTCCAACCCTTCGTCTCTCGTTGCGATCTGTCGTGAAAGACGCTAGGCGGGCCCACTGACACTGCCCCGACGCGACCGGCCGTCGAGTCGCCTCCCGGCGCCCACCTGCTGTGTCGGAACCGGTTGTCGAGTCGCGCCCGCGGAGTCCCGGGGCACGACACCGTGACGAGGGGACGGGCCCGGCCCCCTTGTGCCAGAAGGGCTTGCGACCGACGCGCCTCCGAGGCATTGTCGGCACCCCGGCATACCGTCGAGGTCATGCAGGCAATCCAGGCGACGTTCGACGACCTCGGCACACCCCTCGCCGGCGTCACGTTCGTCGTCGTGGACCTCGAGACCACCGGCGGCTCGCCCGCGCAGTGCGGCATCACCGAGATCGGCGCCGTGAAGGTGCGCGGCGGCGAGGTGCTCGGCGAGTTCCAGACCCTCGTCAACCCCGCCGAGCCCATCCCGGCGTTCATCTCCGTCCTCACGGGCATCACCGACACGATGGTCCGCGACGCGCCGCGCATCGACAGCGCCCTGCCCGCCTTCCTCGAGTTCGCGGCCGGCAGCGTCCTCGTCGCCCACAACGCCGGATTCGACATCGGCTTCCTCAAGGCGGCGGCCGCGCGCGTCGGCGCTCCGTGGCCCGGCTTCCCCGTCCTCGACACGCTCCAGCTGGCACGCCAGCTCGTCGTGCGTGACGAGTCGCCCAACCACCGGCTCTCCTCGCTCGCCCAGGTCTTCGGCTCCACCACCGCCCCCGACCACCGTGCCCTGCACGACGCGCGCGCGACGGTCGACGTGCTCCACGGACTCATCGAGCGCGTCGGCAACCTCGGGGTGCACACGCTCGAGGAGCTCTCGAGCTACAGCTCGCGGGTCACCCCGTCACAGCGACGCAAGCGCTTCCTCGCCGACCCGCTGCCGAGCGCCCCCGGCGTCTACCTCTTCAAGGACGGCAGCGACCGCGTCCTCTACGTCGGCACGAGCCGCGACATCCGCACCCGGGTGCGCACCTACTTCACGGCCTCCGAGCAACGCAGCCGGATGGCTGAGATGGTGCGCCTCGCCCACGTCGTCCACCCGGTCGTGTGCCAGACCTCCCTCGAGGCGCAGGTGCGCGAGCTGCGGCTCATCGACGAGCACAAGCCACGCTTCAACCGTCGGTCCAAGGACGGCCGCAAGGTCATGTGGGTCAAGCTCACGCAGGAGCGCTTCCCCCGCCTGTCGATCGTCCGGCAGGTCCGCGACGACGGCGCCCACTACATCGGGCCGTTCCGCTCCAGGGCCACGGCCCAGGCGGCCATCGACGCCGTCCACGAGGTCGTGCCGCTGCGCCAGTGCACCGGTCGGCTCACCGGCCGCGGCACCGCCTGCGCCCTCGCCGACATGGGCCGCTGCGGCGCACCGTGCACCGGGGCGCAGTCCGAGGGCGACTACGCCGTCGTCGTCGCCGAGTGCCGCGCCATCTTCACCGGCAACGCCCGACCGAGCGCCGAGCTGCTCCGGGTCCGCCTCGAGGAGCTGGCCTCCCAGGAGCGGTTCGAGGACGCGGCCCGGGTGCGCGACCGCTTCCTCCAGCTCGTCCGCGGGGCGGCCCGCGCACAACGGCTCGCCCCGCTCGTCCGCTCCCCCGAGATCATCGCCGCGCGCCGCAGCGACCTCGGCGGGTGGGAGCTCGTCTCCATCCGCCACGGCCGCATGGCCGGCGTTGCCGTGAGCCCGCGAGGCGCCGACCCGATGCCCTACGTCCACTCGATGCAGGCGACCGCCGAGGTCGTGCCGGCACCGACGCCCGACCGCCCGTCCGCCCTCACCGAGGAGACCGAGATCCTGCTCCGGTGGCTCGAGGCGCCGGGCGTGCGCATCGTCGAGCTCGAGGGGTCCTGGACGTGCCCCGTCGGCGGCGCCGGCTCGGTGCGCAGCGAGCTCGAGCCGGCGGTCGCGTCGGCGCACGACGTCGTCGGCTTCGACCACGACGTCCCGGGACCCCGCGGTGGCGCGGCCCACGGAGGCCGGCCCGGTCGCGCCGCCCGTCCGGGGAGGGGCGGCGGCCTGCGTCGGGCCGGGTAGGCCCGGCTAGGGTGTTGTCGTGATCACCGCCATCGTCATGATCAGCTGCGAGGTCGACCGCATCCCAGAGGTGGCCGAGGCCATCGCCGACATCCCGGCCGTGTCCGAGGTCTACTCGGTGACGGGCGACGCCGACCTCATCGCCATGGTGCGGGTCAAGGCGCACGAGGAGTTCGCCGACGTCATCGCCGACCGGCTCAACAAGGTGCAGGGCATCGTCGGCACGTCGACGCACATCGCCTTCCGCACCTACTCCTCGCACGACCTCGAGGCAGCCTTCAGCCTCGGCCTCGAGGGCGACTAGCCCGACCCGACGTCGGCTGGCTCGCCGAGGGACCACCGCCGCACTGCACGGACCGCTGAGCCGAAGGGGTCAGCGTCGGGTGGCTGCGACCCAGCGATCGACGAGGCTCGTCGCGGCGCCGCTGTCGATGGCCTCCGCCGCGAGGTCCATCCCGGCACGCACGTCGCCGTCGAAGTCGCTCTCCGACGCCCCGGAGTCCGGGCGCGTCAGCGCGAGGGCGATGCCGGCATTCAGCAGCACCGCGTCCCGGACGGCTCCGGGGGCACCGGCGAAGACGTCGCGGACCACGCCGGCGTTGTGCGCGGCGTCGCCGCCGCGCAGCTCCTCGATGGGGTGCAGCTCGAGCCCGAGGCGCGTGGGGTCGAGCGAACGCTCGGTGACGGCGCCACCACGGACCCACCAGACGTGCGTCGTCGTCGAGACGGTGACCTCGTCGAGGCCGTCGTCGCCGCGGAACACCGCGGCGTCCTTGCCGCGGTGGGCGAAGACTCCGGCCAGCAGCGGGGCCATGCGGGCGTCCGCGCAGCCCACGGCGGCATACGTGGGCTGGGCCGGGTTGGTCAGGGGGCCCAGGAAGTTGAACGCCGTCCCGATCCCGAGGTCGCGGCGCGGCACCGCGGTGTGACGGAACGAGGGGTGGAAGGTCTGGGCGAAGCAGAAGGTGATGCCGGCCTCCGACGCCACCTCGACGACGCGCTCCGGAGGCAGGGACAGGTCGATGCCGAGCGCCTCGAGCACGTCGGCCGAGCCGGACGAGGACGACGCAGCCCGGTTGCCGTGCTTGACGAGGCGAACGCCGGCGGCGGCCGCCACCATCGAGGACATCGTCGAGATGTTGACCGTGTGGGCCCGGTCGCCGCCGGTGCCCACGATGTCGAGGCTCGGGCCCGGCACCTCGATACGACGCGCGTGGGCGAGCATCTGCTCGGCCAGGCCCCGCATCTCCTCGATGCTCTCGCCCTTGGCCCGGAGGCCGATGAGGAAGCCCGCGACCTGTGACGGCGTGGCCTCACCGGTCATGATCTGCGCCATGGCCCACTCGGCCGTCGTCCGGTCGAGGTCACGACCGGCGATCAGGTCGGTCAGCAGTGCGGGCCAGGTCGTCGCGTCGGGCGCCATGCGTCAGGCCGTGGGCACGCCCGAACGCGCGAGCGTGGCGATGGCCGACGTCAGCGCGATCGGGTCGAGCGGGTGCGGGACGGCCAGGTCGGCCTGGGACCAGGCGGCGAGCCAGCTGTCCTGCGGACGGCCCGTGAGCACGATGATCGGCGGGCACTCGAAGATCTCGTTCTTCAGCTGACGGGCCAGGCCCAGTCCGCCGACCTTCGCGGCCTCGCCGTCGAGGACCAGGATGTCGAACCGCTCGGACTCGACGGAGCTGATCACGGCGTCGGCCGTCGCGCACTCGTGCCAGCGGACCACCTCGACGTCCTTGGCGGGGCGACGACCGACCGCCGCGCGCACCGCGTCGCGGGTCGTGACGTCGTCGCTGTAGAGCAGCACGCTGACCCGCGCCACCGGCCGCTGCGCGCCGGTCGTCGTCGCGATGTCGGTGGACGTGCCCTGTGCTGCGCTGTCGTTCGAGGCGGTCATGCGACCGATGCTACCGGGCGGGTCGCGGGCGCCCGCACGGACCTCCCACCCGCGAGACGCCCCGGGACGGCGACGTGGGAGGGTGGTCCCGGACGGCCCGCGACACGGCTGTTCAGGGTTCGTGTCGGAATGGTCACGAATCCTCTACACCCGCGCGAGAAAGGGCCCCGAAGCGGGGGGTCCCTCGCACAGCCGGACAGGAATGTGGGAATAATGTCCAACGTGGCGACAGCATCGGCAGTTCCTTCAAGCGCAGTAGCGAATCCGGCCCATCACGGGCCGGCGACCCGCCCCAACATGGTTGCCGTCGGCACCATCGTGTGGCTCTCCAGCGAGCTCATGTTCTTCGCGGGTCTCTTCGCCGTCTACTTCCAGCTCAGGTCGGTCCGCGGTGACCTCTGGGCGGTGCAGACCGAGAAGCTCAACCTGCCCTTCGCGAGCGTCAACTGCCTCGTGCTCGTCATCTCCTCCGTGTGGTGCCAGCTCGGCGTCTGGAAGGCCGAGCGCGGCCAGAAGGCACGCACCGGCAAGCTGCTCGACATCAAGGGCTGGGGCATGCGCGAGTGGTACGTCCTGACGTACCTCTTCGGCGCCTTCTTCATCGCCGGCCAGGTCATGGAGTACTCCGAGCTCGTCCACGAGAACGTCACGCTGAGCTCCGACGCCTACGGCTCGGTCTTCTACATGGCGACCGGCTTCCACGGTCTGCACGTGACCGGAGGCCTCATCGCCTTCCTGCTCATCATCGCCCGCACGTTCACGACGCGTCGCTACACGCACGCCAACGCCACGGGCGCCGTCGTCACGTCGTACTACTGGCACTTCGTCGACGTCGTGTGGATCGCGCTCTTCGCGACCATCTACATCCTGCGCTGACCTCCGGCATGAGCGCACAGCCGAACCCGAACCCCACCTCCATGGACGACAGGAACCCACAGTGAACGCCTTGGCCGCCCGACGCCGACACCCCGCCGCGATCGCGGTGCTGCTGCTGCTCGGCCTCCTCGTGACCGGTGGCGCCTACTCCTTCCTCGCCCCCAAGGACGCCAACGCGTCCGCCCCGACGGCTGCGGCCGACGACGTCGCCAAGGGCAAGGACCTCTTCATCGCCAACTGCGCGAGCTGCCACGGCGTCGGCGCCCAGGGCACGAAGTCCGGCCCGTCGCTCGTCGGCGTGGGTGCCGCGTCGGTCGACTTCCAGGTCGGTACCGGCCGTATGCCGCTCGCCGGCCCGAACGTCCAGGCTCCCCAGAACAAGGTGAAGTTCGACGACGCCCAGATCTCCGCCCTCGCGGCCTACGTCGCGTCGCTCGGCCCCGGCCCGGCGATCCCGGCGGAGAAGTACACGACGGTCATCGAGCCCGGCACGCCCGAGAACAACAAGGCGATCGCCGAGGGCGGCGCGATCTTCCGCGTCAACTGCGCCATGTGCCACAACTTCGCCGGCGCGGGCGGCGCGCTGACCCGGGGCAAGTACGCCCCGGCGCTCGACGGCGTGACGCCGAAGCACATCTACGAGGCCATGGTCTCCGGCCCGCAGTCGATGCCGGTCTTCAACGACATGAACATCACGCCCGAGTCCAAGCAGAAGGTCATCTCCTACCTCAAGGCCCAGGAGAACGCGACCAACGTCGGTGGACTGACGCTGGGCAACCTCGGCCCGGTGTCCGAGGGCCTCTTCGCCTGGGTGTTCGCGCTCGGCATCCTCATCGGCTGTGCCGTCTGGCTCGGCAAGAAGGCCGCATGACCCCGCGCTGCATCGTCCCGATCACGAACGACGACAGGACCACGACCCGATGAACGACCACGAGACCACGGACCACGGGAAGAGCACGTCTCTCGTCCCGGCGTCCAGTGACGGACACGACCTGCTGCCGGCGTCGCTGATCACCGACGTCGACCAGTTCGAGAACCCCGGTCTTCCCCCGCACGTCCACCGTGCCGCCGACGACGACCCCGCCGCCGCGAAGCGCGCCGAGCGCCAGGTCGCGACGCTCTTCGGGCTGTCGATGCTCGCGACGCTCGTGTTCGTCGTCAGCTACTTCGCCGTGCCCGACGAGGCGACCTTCTTCTTCCCCGGCGTCGGCCTGGCCAAGACGCAGAACGTCGTCCTCGGCCTCTCGCTCGGCTTCTCGATCTTCCTCATCGGCATCGGCGCCGTGCACTGGGCCAAGACGCTGATGTCCGACGAGGAGGTCGTCGAGGAACGCCACGAGCAGGCCTCGACCCCCGAGCAGCGCGCCAAGGCCGTCGCCGTCGTCGCCGAAGGTGTCGAGTCCACCCAGCTCAACCGTCGCCCGCTGCTCAAGTACTCCCTCGGCGGCGCGCTCGGCCTCTTCATCCTCCCCCTCGGCCTGCAGGTCGCCGGCTCGCTCGGACCGGTCACCATCGAGGAGCTCAAGCACACGATCTGGGACCCGGAGGACAACGACGGCAAGCCGATCCGGCTCATGCGTGACCCGGAGATGACGCCCATCCGTCTGGACGAGGTCACGTCCGGCTCGGTCTTCCACGTGATGCCCGAGACCCTCCAGAAGTACATCGACGAGGGCAAGCACGTCCTCGAGGCCAAGGCCAAGGCGGCGGTCATCCTCATCCGCCTCGACCCCGACCTGATCAAGGTACAGAAGGCCAAGGACTGGGGCGTCGACGGCGTCGTCGCCTACTCCAAGATCTGCACCCACGTGGGCTGCGCGGTCGGCCTGTACGAGCAGCAGACGCACCACCTGCTCTGCCCGTGCCACCAGTCGACCTTCGACCTCACCGAGGACTGCGCCGTCATCTTCGGCCCGGCCAAGCGGCCGCTGCCGCAACTCAAGATCACCGTCGACGACGCGGGATACCTCGTCGCCCCCGCAGGCTTCGCAGAGCCCGTGGGACCGAGCTTCTGGGAGCGTGCGCGATGAGCACCATCAACGAGACTCGTCCCGCCGACGCACTCCGCGCCGGCGACCGCCAGGCCGACGAGCGCGCCTCCTCCACCAAGCCGCTCGGCGGCATCGCGGGCTGGATGGACGACCGCCTCGGTGGCGCGAAGGGCGTCTCCTTCCTCGCCAAGAAGGTCTTCCCCGACCACTGGTCGTTCATGCTCGGCGAGATCGCGATGTACTCGATGATCGTCTGCCTGCTGACCGGCGCGTTCCTGACGTTCTGGTTCGTGCCCAGCGCCAGCCAGGTCGTCTACGACGGCTCGTACGTCCCGCTCCAGGGCGTGACGATGTCGGACGCCTACCGCTCGACGCTCGCGATCTCCTTCGACATCCGCGGCGGTCTGCTCATCCGGCAGATCCACCACTGGGCCGCCCTGATCTTCGTCGTGTCGGTCTTCGTCCACATGGCCCGCGTCTTCTTCACCGGTGCCTTCCGCAAGCCGCGTGAGATCAACTGGGTCTTCGGCACCATCCTGTCGCTGCTGGCCTGCATCGAGGGCTTCGCCGGCTACTCGCTCCCCGACGACCTGCTCTCGGGCACGGGCATCCGCGCCATGAACGGCTTCATCCAGTCGGCGCCGGTCATCGGCTCCTACATGTCGTACTTCATCTTCGGTGGGGCGTTCCCGGGCGAGGCGATCATCCCGCGCCTGTACTCGGCACACGTGCTGCTCATCCCGGCGATCCTCGTCGGCCTGTTCACGGCGCACATCCTGCTCGTGTTCCTGCACAAGCACACGCAGTTCCCCGGACCGGGTCGCACGAACAAGAACGTCGTCGGCTACCCGCTCCTGCCGGTGTACGTCGCCAAGGCCGGCGGCTTCTTCTTCATCGTCTTCGGCGTCATCGCCCTCATCTCGGCCGTCGTGACCATCAACCCGATCTGGGCCTACGGTCCGTACGACCCCTCCCCCATCACCGCGGGCTCCCAGCCCGACTGGTACATGGGCTTCGCCGACGGCGCGCTGCGACTGCTGCCCGGCTTCCTCGAGTTCGAGACGTTCGGCTTCACGTGGAGCATGAACATCTTCCCGGGCTCGCTCGTCCTGCTGCCCCTGATGTGGACCATCATCGGCGTCTACCCGTTCGTCGAGTCCTGGGTGACCGGTGACAAGCGCGAGCACCACCTGCTCGACCGACCGCGCAACGCCCCGACCCGCACCGCCATCGGCATCGCCGGCATCTCGATGTACGTCGTGCTCTTCCTCGCCGCCGGCAACGACCTCATGGCGATCAAGCTGCACCTGTCGATCAACGACATCACGCAGACGCTGCGCGTGCTCTTCTTCGTGGCGCCGCCGGTCGCCTTCTGGATCACCAAGCGGATCTGCCTCAGCCTGCAGCGTGCCGATCGCCAGAAGGTGCTGCACGGTCGCGAGACCGGCACGATCTGGCGCCACGCCGACGGCCGGTTCGAGGAGATCCACGCCCCGCTCACGCCCGAGGAGCGCTGGGTCCTGGTCCAGCACGAGTCCCTCGAGCCGCTCCAGCTCACCGCGGGCAAGGACGCCAACGGCGTCGACAGCCCGATCGCCCGCAAGGAGCGCCTCCGCGCGAAGTTCTCGAACTTCTACTTCCGCGACCGCGTCGCCCCGGCCACCCCGTCGGAGCTCGAGGCGGCCCACCACGAGCACGACGACCACGCGGCGGCACCCGACGGTGCGCACGAGGCCATCGAGTCCGCAGGGGCCGGCCAGGAGCGCGAGACGATCAAGGCGGACAAGCAGCACGGCTGACGCCGGATCGCCGTCCGGCGAGAACGACACGAGAGGGACCTCCCACCGCGGGAGGTCCCTCTCGGCGTCTCGGGCCGGGTTCTGGGCCGGCCCGCCCGTTATGAGAACTTTCTGAGATGTCGTCGAGAGCATCTGGGCGCACGGCTGCACCCGTCCCCGAACGACAGGCAGGTCCATGCTCGACACGATCTTCGGTCTCCCCGTCCACCCGCTCGTCGTCCACGCGACGACCGTCGTCGTCCCGGCCGCTGCCCTCGCGGTGCTGCTGGCGGCCGTGTGGCCCCGCTTCCGCCGCTGGGCCGGATGGATGCCCCTGGCGCTGTCCGTCCTCGCCGTGGTCCTCACTCCCCTGTCGACCGAGTCGGGCGAGTCGCTCGAGCGCCGGGTCGGGCGCAGTGACCTGATCGAGACGCACTCGGAGCTTGCAGAGGGCCTGCTGCCCTGGGTCGTCGGCCTCGCGGTCGCGGCGGTCCTGCTCCTCGTCGTGGCGCGGCGCGAGCGGCGCGCTCTCCGCACCGCCGCCGCTGAGACACCATCCGGCCGGACCGGCCGGGCCACCGACGCCACCGACGCCACCGACGCCACCGAGGGCTCGGCTCGCGCCTCGCTCGTGCCCCGCCGGCTCCTCGTCGGCGGCGCCGTCGTGGGCCTCGTCGCAGCGCTCGGCACGACCGTCCAGGTGGTGCGCATCGGCCACAGCGGCGCGCAGGCGGCGTGGTCCGACTCCGTGTCGCAGACCCCCGCGCCCGCCGGGGGCGGCGACGACGACTGAGCCGCTGAGCGTGGCGCTGCGCGCCGTGAGCCGCGGCAGCGGTGGCCGGAACGCTTCCGCGGCGTCGTGACAGACTCGGCCCATGCACCTGTCCGAGGCGGAGTTCGAGGAGGCCGTGGGCGATGCCCTCGACTCGATCCCCGAGGAGCTCGCGCGGGCGATGGACAACGTCGTCGTGCTCGTCGAGCAGGAGCCCCCGCCCGACGACCCCGACCTGCTCGGCGTCTACGACGGGACGCCGCTGACCGAGCGCGACGGCTGGTGGGATGCCGGCTCGCTCCCCGACCGCATCACGATCTTCCAGGGCCCGTTGGAGCGCATGTGCGACACCGCCGCCCAGCTGCGCGAGGAGATCGCCATCACCGTGGTCCACGAGGTCGCCCACCACTTCGGCATCGACGACGAGCACCTCCACGAGCTGGGCTGGGGCTGAGGTCCGCCACATCCCCACCGTCCCCGGCCACGCCCGCAGCGTGCCGTCTCGCACCCGGGACAGTTTGTCGGACCCGCACGGAGCGCCCCTTTACGTCGCAGCCGGCCGGAGATACCGTCGAGGAACCGTTCAACCGATCGGATGGAGGTGCGTCAGATGTTCTCTCCCACACGATCGCACTGCGAGCCGCTCGGACCGTGAAGGTCAGGGTCGGATCGAAGGGGAAGGCCCACGGCCTTCCCCTTCGCGCTGTCCGGCTCCAGAGGTCACGTCGTTAGGGTTGGGCGATGACGTCATCACCGCAGCACATCGTCGTGACCGGGGCCGCCGGCAAGGCCGGGCGAGCCGCCGTCGCCGACCTGCTCGAGCACGGCTACCGGGTCACCGCCACGGACCGGACGCCGCCACCGGACGGCCTCGACACGGCATACCTCCGGGCAGACCTCACCGACCACGGGCAGGTCGTCGACGTCCTCGACGGGGCGGACGCGGTCGTGCACCTGGCCAACATCCCGGCTCCCGGTCTGCGGCCTGCCGCACGGACCCTGACCGAGAACACGACGATGAACGCGCACGTCTTCCTCGCCGCGCAGACCCTCGGACTGCGCAGGGTCGTGTGGGCCTCGAGCGAGACGACCCTGGGCCTGGCCTTCGGTCCCGACACTCCCCCGCGCTACGCACCGGTCGACGAGGCGCACTACCCGCACCCGGAGTCGACCTACGCCCTGTCCAAGGTGCTCTCCGAGACGATGGCCGAGCACATCAGCACGTGGAGCGGCATCCCCTTCGTCGGGCTTCGCTTGTCCAACATCTTCACCGACGAGGACTACCGACGCGTCCCGTCCTTCCAGGGAGACGCGAGGAGCCGGATGTGGAACCTCTGGGGCTACATCGACGTGCGTGACGCCGCCGCCTCGTGCCGCAACGCGCTGGAGGCCGACACGACGGGCTCGGTCAACGTCATCATCGCCGCCGAGGACACGATCATGGAGACGCCGAGTGCCGCCCTCATGCACGAGGTCTTCCCGGACGTCGAGATCCGGGGCGAGCTCGCGGGGCACGAGACCCTGCTGTCCAACGCCCTGGCCCGACGCCTCATCGGCTTCGAGCCGCGACACGGCTGGCGCCAAGGGCTCCCGGCCTGACGAGCTGCCGCAGGACAACGACGAAGGGCCCCGGTCGACGACCGGGGCCCTCCTACGTTCAGATGGCGATCAGATGGAGTACTCGCCGGAGAAGGACTCGAAGACCCACAGGCACACGGCGACGATCGCGAACACGGCGCCGATGATGAAGAGCCACCAGCCGATCGCGAGACCGGCGAACATGATGGCGCCGGAGCCGGCGAGCCACAGCGGCGTCCACGAGCTGGCGACGAAGTAGCCGTAGTTGCCCTCGGCGTCCTCGATCTCACCGGCGGCGTTGTCCTCGGGGCGCAGCGGCAGCTTCTTGCCGGTCATCCAGAGGTAGAAGCCGGTCAGGGCGAACAGCAGGGCGGTGAGGATCAGCGCCGTGACGCCGATCGGCTCCTCCCACTTGGACCAGAAGCCGTACATGAGCACGACGGGGACGAAGAAGACGAACAGGTAGAGGAAGAGCTTGGTCTCGACACGCATCGGGATCAGTCCTCACGCTTCTCGGTGCTGGCAGGGCTGGCGGTGGCCTTCTCGGACCCGGCGACGTCGGCCGGGCCCATGACCTGGACGAGGGTGCCCTGGTCGGCGACGGGCGCGACGCCCGCAGCGGCCTCGGGGTGGTGCAGGTCGAACGCGGGACGCTCGGACCGGATGCGGGGCAGCGACGTGAAGTTGTGCCGCGGCGGCGGGCACGAGGTGGCCCACTCGAGCGACGCGCCGTAGCCCCACGGGTCGTCGGACTCGACGAGCGGGGCCGTGCGCCACGTCTTCCAGACGTTGTAGACGAACGGGATCATCGAGGCGCCGAGCAGGAACGCACCCACGCTCGAGACGATGTTCGCGAGCTGGAAGCCCTCCTCCGGCAGGTAGTCGGCGTAGCGACGGGCCATGCCCTCGACGCCGAGCCAGTGCTGGATGAGGAACGTCATGTGGAAGCCGATGAAGAGCATCCAGAAGTGGATCTTGCCGAGCGTCTCGTCGAGCATCCGGCCGGTCAGCTTGGGCCACCAGAAGTAGTAGCCGGCGAACATCGCGAAGACCACGGTGCCGAAGACGGTGTAGTGGAAGTGCGCGACGACGAAGTAGCTGTCGGAGAGGTGGAAGTCGAGCGCCGGGCTGGACAGGATGATGCCGGTCAGACCACCGAAGAGGAAGGTGACGAGGAAGCCCATCGACCACAGCATCGGGGTGGCCATGACGACCTTGCCGCCCCACATCGTGCCGATCCAGTTGAAGAACTTCACACCGGTCGGCACGGCGATGAGCATCGTCATGACGGCGAAGAACGGGAGGAGTACCTGCCCGGTCACGTACATGTGGTGCGCCCAGACGCTCGCCGACAGGGCCGCGATGGCGATCGTGGCGAAGACGAGGGTCTTGTAGCCGAAGATCGGCTTGCGCGAGAAGACCGGCAGCACCTCGCTGATGATGCCGAAGAACGGCAGCGCGATGATGTAGACCTCTGGGTGCCCGAAGAACCAGAACAGGTGCTGCCACAGCATGGCCCCACCGTTCTCGGCGTCGAAGATGTGCATCCCGAAGCGCCGGTCACCACCGAGGGCGAAGAGCGCGGCCGCGAGGATCGGGAAGACGAGGATCGCGAGCAGCGACGTGATGAGCACGGTCCACGTGAAGATCGGCATCCGGAACATCGTCATGCCGGGCGCGCGGAGGCAGATGATCGTCGTGATGAAGTTGACGGCGCCGAGGATCGTGCCGAAACCACCGAGCGCGAGGCCGAAGACCCAGAGGTCACCGCCGACGCCGGGCGAGTAGCTGACGTCGGACAGCGGCGCGTAGGCGAACCAGCCGAAGGCGGCCGCGCCCTGAGGCGTCAGGAAGCCGACGGACGCGATGAGGCCACCGAAGAGGTAGAGCCAGTACGCGAACATGTTGAGGCGCGGGAACGCGACGTCGGGCGCACCGATCTGCAGCGGCATCACGGCGTTGGCGAAGCCGGCGAAGAGCGGCGTCGCGAAGAGCAGCAGCATGATCGTGCCGTGCATCGTGAAGAGCTGGTTGTACTGCTCGGGGTTGTCGACGACCTGCAGGCCGGGCGCGATGAGCTCGGCGCGGATGAGCAGGGCCATGAGCCCGCCGAGCAGGAAGAAGATGAACGACGTGATGAAGTAGAGGTTGCCGATGACCTTGTGGTCGGTCGTCGTCACCCACTTGACGAACGTCTGGCCCTTGGCCAGGCGCGGGCGGGCCGCGGCGGTCATGCTCGGGGCCTGCGCCTCACGGTTGTACGTTGCGGAGGTCATCAGTTGCTCCCAGTGCGAGCCGGTGCGGGGATCTTGTCGATGTCGGCCTGGACCATCTTCTCGCGGCTGACGTCGACGGGGATGAGGCCGTCCTGGCCGATGGACTTCAGTCGGGCCATCTCCTGGTCGTACTCGGCCTGCGGGACGACCTTGACCATGAAGAGCATCTGCGAGTGGTAGGCGCCGCAGAGCTCGGCGCACTTGCCCTGGAAGGTGCCGACCTGGGTGGGCGTGAGCTGGAACTTGTTGGTCTTGCCCGGGAGCATGTCCATCTTCATCATGAACGCGGGGACCCAGAAGCTGTGGATGACGTCGCGGGCGTTGAGGACGAACTCGACGCGCTTGTTGACGGGCAGGTAGAGCACGGGCATCTGGGCCCGCTTGCCCTCGGTGCCGTCGAGCTCGGTGTGGACACCGGTCTCGTGGACGTTCGAGTCGACGT
Organism: Terrabacter sp. LjRoot27; assembly: GCF_964254175.1. Lineage (NCBI taxonomy): Bacteria > Bacillati > Actinomycetota > Actinomycetes > Micrococcales > Intrasporangiaceae > Terrabacter > Terrabacter sp. LjRoot27. The sequence goes on along the minus strand of NZ_CAXUSS020000001.1, from coordinate 2,071,545 downwards.
AGTTGAAGTCCCAGCTCCACTGCTTGGCGACGACGCTGACCGTGAGGTCCTTCTTCGTGCTCGTGTCGACGAGGCGGGCCTCGTCACGCGCGGTGTAGTAGAAGAAGACGGCCACCATGAACACGGGGATGACCGTGTAGAGCATCTCCATCGGCACGTTGTAGCGCAGCTGGACGGGAAGGGTCTCGTCGCCCCGACGCTTGCGGAAGCGGATGGCGGCATAGAGCATCAGGCCCCACGTGACGGCGCCGACGGCCAGGACCGCGATCCAGCTGCCGATCCAGAGGTCGGTGACCCGCTGGCCGCTGTCGGAAACCACGGGGGGCAGGTATCCGTTGGACACCTGTCCCTGGCAACCGCTGAGGGCCAGTGCCGCGATACCGGCGATCCCGGCGATGCGCAGACCCGTGCGTCGCCGCCCGGTCCGACCATCCACCGTCGTCACCACCGGCGACGCCGCTGGGGTGTCTTCGTGCTCAGGCACCAGGTGCACCTTTCGTTCCGTACGTGGGCGCGCAGGGCGCGCGTCGAACGTGTTCACGTCAAACCGTCTGGGCAGCAAAGGCCCACGGCGCAACCCTACCGTCCCACTCCTGACGGTGTCCGCAGGGGGCGGCTAACGTTGCGCCGTGGTCAGTCACGATCCGGGCACGAACGTTGGACCCGGCCCGTCGTCCCCTTCCGGAGGCTCCCAGCAGGCGCCCGGCGGGCTCCCCGGCGACCCTCAGCGCGACCCTCAGCGCGACCCTCAGCGCGCTCCTGCGCCGGCCCCTGCGCCGGCACCTGCGCCGGCACCTACGCCGCCCCGCTCGCCCGCCACGCGGCGGCTGCTCGACGCGTCGTCCGGCCCGCTCCACCCCGTCGCCCGCGACACCCTGCTGGCCGCGGTCGAGGTCGGCTGGGCCGACCCCGCCCGCCTGCACGCCGAGGGCCGCCGGGCCCGGGCCCTGCTCGACCGGTCCCGTGAGATCGTCGCCGCGGGCCTCGGGGTCCGCCCCGGCGAGGTGAGCTTCCTGCCCAGCGGGCCGACCGCTCTGGCCCGGGCCGTCGACGGGCTGGCGTATGCCGCCCGCCGGCGTGGGGCGCGCACCGTGGCCTCCGCGGTGGAGCACTCCGCCGTTCTCGTGCCGGGCCGGGCCCGGGCGGCCGCGGCCGACGACGCGTCCCTCTTCGCGGAGGTCGCCGTCGACCCCCTGGGTCGGCTCGACCTCGACGCGTGGCGCAGCGCCCTGGCGGTCCCGGGCACCGTCGTCGCGGCGTTGCAGAGCGCGAACGGCGAGGTGGGCACCCGTCAGCCCCTCGCCGCGGCTCGCGACGCGGCCGCCGCCCACGGCACACCCCTCGTCGTCGACGCGACGGCGTCCCTCGGACGCGACGACGTGCCTGCCGACTGGGACGTCCTCGTCGGTGACGCACGCTCGTGGGGCGGGCCCCCGCTCGGCGTGCTCGTCGTGCGCGAGGGCGTGCGCTGGCACTGGTCGGAGGCCCGGGCCGACGTCGAGCACGGTCGCGCGGACGTCACGCCGTGGGTGCCGCTGGCGCTCGCCGCGGCCGAGGCGTGGCAGCAGACGTCGGCCACCGGACCGGCTGACAGGCAGGTGACGCGCGCGCTCGTCGACGACATCCGCCGAGCCGCGTCCGCAGTGCCTGACACGGTCGTCGTCGGTGATCCGGACGACCGGCTCCCCCACGTCGTCACCTTCTCCAGCCTCTACGTCGACGGCGAGACCGTCGTCGGCGCCCTCGACACGGCCGGCTTCGCCGTGGCGAGCGGGTCGGCCTGCACGTCGAGCACGCTCGAGCCGAGCCACGTCCTCGCGGCGATGGGGGTCCTGACCCACGGCAACGTCCGGGTGACGCTGCCCCTGCCCGCCGTCTCCCCCTTGCTCGCCGACGACGTCAGCGAGTTCACGGCCGCCATCGCACCGACCGTCCGGGCCGTGCGCGACCAGCTCGGGGTCGGGGACCTGTGACCGACGACCCGGCCGTCGTCGACGCGCGCGGGGAGCGCTGTCCGCTGCCCGTCATCCGCCTCGCCCGGCTCGTCCGCGACCGGCCCGACCTCGCGAGCGTCATGGTGCTGGCCACCGACCCCGCCGCCGCCCACGACATCCCGGCCTGGTGCCGGATGCGCGGCCACCGCCTCGTCGAGGCGCGCGCGGAGGGCGACCACACGGCATACGTCGTCGAGGTCGTCAGGCCCAGCAGGCCGGCAGGGGCGCCCTGAGGACGGTCGGCAGGATCGCGAGGTACTCGTCGCGCGGGACCTCACGCACGCCGAGCGTGGCCAGGTGCGGCGTCTGCCACTGCACGTCGACGAGCCGTCGCGGGTCCCCGTCGGTGATGAGGAGGTCGCGCAGGCCGACGAGGGCGACCTTCGAGGCGTCGCGCTCGTGGTGGAACATCGACTCACCCGCGAAGAGGCCGCCGATGGCCACGCCGTAGAGCCCGCCGACGAGCTCGCCGTCCAGCCACGTCTCGACCGAGTGGGCCCACCCGGCCTCGTGGAGCCCGACGTAGGCGTCGACGATCGCGGGCGTGATCCAGCGACCGTCGCGGTCGGGTGCCGCGCAGGCCTCGACGACCGCGCGGAAGTCGGTGTCGACGCGCACCTCGAAGCGGGCCACGGCCTTGCGGAGCGACCGGCTGACCCGCAGCTCACGCGGCCGCAGGATGCCCCGGGGGTCCGGTGACCACCACCCGATCGGCTCGGCGCCGTGGTCGCCGATCCCCATCGGGAACACGCCGACGGAGTACGCCTCGAAGAGCGTCGCGACGTCGAGGTCGGCGCCGATGCCGATGAGGTCCTCCCCCGGGGGCACGCGGTCGAGCGCGAAGTCCCAAGGGGTGGGCGGCGGCGGCGTGGGCACTGACGGGGCTCCCGGCTGTCGTGGGGGTGGGCTGCTCAGCGGCTCGTGGTGACCGTCAGCGCCGGGCCGGCGACGGCGTCATGGCCGTGGACAGGTGATGTGGGGCCCGATCTCGTCGGCGGAGTCGGCACCGTAGGCGTCTGCCAGCCGCTCGAGGAAGCGCTGCTTGCCCAGGGCGTACTCCTGCGTCCCGATCGTCTCGATGACGTAGGTGGCGAGCATCGAGCCGAGCTCGGCGCACCGCCTCACGGGGAGCCCGGCCGCGAGCCCGGTGAGGAAGCCCGCCCGGAAGGCGTCGCCGACACCGGTCGGGTCGGCCTTGCGCACCTCACGGGCGATCCCGACCTCGACGGGCTCCTCGCCGCGCACGCGCACCGTGACGCCGTCCTTGCCGCGGGTCTTGACCTGGACGCGGACCCGGTCGGCGAGCTCGTCCTCGCTCCAGCCGGTCTTCTGGCAGGCGAGGTGGCTCTCGTACTCGTTGGTGAAGAGGTACTCGGCGCCGTCGATGAGGCGCGCGATGGTCGGCCCGTCGCAGAAGGCGAGCTGCTGCGAGGGGTCCGCCGCGAACGGGATGCCGCGCGAGCGGCACTCGTCGGAGTGGCGCAGCATCGCCTCGGGGTCGTTGGCACCGACGACGACGAGGTCGAGCCCGCCGACGCGCTGGGCGACCGGCGCGAGCTCGATGTCACGGGCCTCGGTCATGGCGCCCGCGTAGAAGGTGGCGATCTGGGCCATGTCGCGGTCGGTGGTGCAGATGAAGCGTGCCGTGTGCTGGGACTCGGAGTAGTGCACGGCGCCGCAGTCGACGCCGTGGCGCTCGAGCCAGCTGCGGTAGTCGGTGAAGTCCTCACCGACCGCCCCGACGAGCAGCGGGCGCTGTCCGAGGTTGGCCATGCCGAACGCGATGTTCGCGGCCACCCCGCCCCGTCGGACCTGCAGGTCCGAGGTGAGGAACGACAGGGAGATCTTGTCGAGCTGCTCGACGACGAGCGAGTCGGCGAAGAGTCCGTCGAAGGTCATGAGGTGGTCGGTCGCGATGGAACCGGTGATGGCGATCTGCACAGCACGAACCTACCCGGGATCACGGCGTCGCCGACGCCGACCCGGGGACCACGAAGGGCCCGACCGTGACGGTCGGGCCCTTCGGACGTGCGGTGCGGTGTGCGCCGTGGCGCAGGCGGCTCAGCTGAAGGAGTCGCCGCAGGCGCAGCTGCTGCCCGCGTTGGGGTTGTCGATGGTGAAGCCCTGCTTCTCGATGGTGTCGGCGAAGTCGATCGTCGCGCCCTCGAGGTAGGGCGAGCTCATGCGGTCGACGACGACCTCGACGCCGTCGAAGTCGCGGACGAGGTCACCGTCGAGGCTGCGCTCGTCGAAGTAGAGCTGGTAGATCAGGCCCGAGCATCCGCCGGGCTGGACACCGACGCGCAGACGGAGGTCGTCACGACCCTCCTGCTCGAGCAGGCTCTTGACCTTCGTGGCCGCGACGTCCGTCAGGACGACACCGTGGGCGGGAGCCTCGGTCTGAACCTCGGCGGGAGATGCGTTCGTCTCGACACTCATGTGTTGGTCCTTCACGTCGTGGAGCATGGGTCGGAAGTGAGAACCCATGCCGCGCCGGATGTGTTCCCGACGCCTCCAAGGATACGTCGGGACCCACCCGATCCGTGCATCCTCCCCCGTTCCGGCGGCTCAGGATGTGGACGGCGACCACGTCCGCGCGACGCGGGCGGTGCGGTCGGCGAGGCGTGCGGCGGGCTCGGCGAGGGCGGCTGCGACCTGGTCGGGACGCTCCGCGACGGCATACACCCCCGAGAGTCCGGCCGTCATCGCCTCGCGGCGGCCGACGAGCGACTGGCCCGGCACGGCGATGACCGGCACGCCGACGCGCGCGGCGGCCTCGGCGACACCGACGACGACCTTGCCGCGCAGCGACTGCCAGTCGAAGCTGCCCTCACCGGTGACGACGAGGTCGGCGGAGGCCACGAGGTCGGCGAACCCGACGGCGTCGAGCACGGCCTCCACCCCGGACACCCGGCGGGCACCGAGCAGGTGCAGGGCGTAGCCGAGTCCGCCCGCGGCCCCGGCGCCCGGCTCGCGCTCGGGCTTGAGCAGGGTGCCGGTCAGCAGGTCCTTGGCGGGCGGGCGCACCCGCGCCACGACGCTCGCGAAGTGGCCCAACGCGTTCTCGAGCCGTTGGGCGTCCTCCTCGGACGCGCCCTTCTGGGGCCCGAAGACCGCGCTCGCGCCCTTGAGGCCGAGCAGCGGCGAGTCGACGTCGCTGGCGATGACGAGGTCGACGCCGCGCAACCGGTCGCGCGCGGCGTCCAGGCCGGCGACGTCGTCGGGCGTCGCCGCTGCGAGCGCCAGGCCTCCGTGCCCGAGACGGGCGGCAGAACCCACGCCGAGGGCGGCCAGCAGGCCGGCCCCCGCGTCGTTGGTCCCCGAGCCGCCGAGCCCGATGACGACGCGCCGGGCGCCGGCGTCAAGGGCCGCCAGCACGAGCGTCCCGACACCGGAGGTGGACGTGCGGGTGGGGTCGCGCTCGTCGGGGGCGAGCAGGTGCAGCCCGGCCGCCTGCGCCGACTCCACGTATGCCGTCCGGCCGCCCGCGCCCGTCGTCAGCAGGATCGTGCCGGGCACCTCGCGGCCGAGCGGGTCGGTGGTCACGACGGCGTGCACCTCGCCGGCGAGGGTCTCGGAGAGGACGTCGACGAAGCCCGGTCCGCCGTCGGAGAGGGGCACGAGGGTCAGGCGGTCCCCCGGGGCGGTGCGTCCCCAGCCCTCGGCCATCGCGGCCGCGGCCTGGGACGCGGTGAGGGTGCCGGTGTAGCAGTCGGGGGCGATGATCACGTGCACGTCCGGCATCCTCCCACTGCCGTGGTCGCCGCCGGGTGCCGGTTCGAGGTGGTCGTGGGCGCCACAGGGTGCCCTGATCACCTCGAACCGGCGGCGGCGCCCCGTCAGCGGTGGGGCAGGAAGAGGCCGGCGTCGCCGAACTCGTGCCAGGCGTAGCGGTGCGCGACCGCCTCGTCGTACGCCCGCTGGGCCAGCTCGGCCCCCGCGACCGACTCGACGAGGAGCAGGTGCGAGGCGTCCGGGTCGTGCCAGCCGGTGACGAGCCCGTCGACGACGCGGGCAGGCCGGTCCGGCGAGATGACGACCTCGGTCCATCCGGCCGCGGCGTGCACCCGACCGTCCGGGGCGGTCGCCGACTCGATGGCCCGGGTCGCGGTCGTGCCGACCGCGACGACCCGCCCGCCGCGGTCGCGCACGAGGTTGACGAGGGCGGCCGTCTCCCCGGACACGGCGAACCGTTCCGGCTGCGGCGCTTCCCCCGCCTCCTGCGACGACAGGCCGGTGTGCAGCGTCACGGGGGCGACGAGGACCCCCGAGGACACGAGGGCGGTGACGAGGTCGGCGGTGAACGGCCTTGCGGCGCTGGCCATCTCGGCGCTGCCCGGCAGCCGGGCGAAGACCGTCTGGTAGGCCTCGAGCGGGAACCTGGAGCGGAGGTAGCCGTACGCGATCGGTCTGCCGTGCGCCGCGACGTGCTCCGCGAGGGTGCAGTCGTCGAGCTCCGCCGCTCGCCACAGCCGGTTGCCGCGGCCCGTCGGCGACGAGTCGGGCCTCGGGTACGGGGCCTCGAGGCGCAGCCGGGGACCGCCCGGCCCGAGCTCGACGACGTCGCCCTCCAGGGCGTCGAGCACCGGGTGCGCGGCGTCGGGCGCGGTGCGCAGCTCCACGACCCACGTGCAGTCGTCGAGCTCGGTCGCGGCGTGGACGACGACGGCTCCTCGTCCCGCCACCCGACCGTCGACCTCGGCCGCCACGGTGGCCGAGTTGTTGACGAGGAGCAGGTCGCCGGGCGCGAGGTGGTCACCGATCGCGGCGAAGGTCGTGTGCTCGACGTGCACCCCGCCCGAGGTCGGCTCCGAGGCGACGAGGAGGCGTACGCCGTCCCGACCGAGACCCCTCGTCTCGGGTGGGGCGTCGGCCGTGAGGTCGTCGGTGACGCGGAAGACGGTGTGCGGCGCGTGCGCGAGGGTCGCGGTCACGAGGCCACCGCCGCCGAGCCGGCCGCCGAACCGGCCGCGAGCAGGTCCGCAGCCCGGTACCGGCCGCTCGCGGGCCGCGACGCGAGCAGCGCCAGGATCGCGGGGACGGCGACCTCCTCCGGCAGCGGGCGGTCGCCGATGTCCTCCCCGGGGAACGCGGCCTGGTGCATCGCGGTGCGCATGTCGCCGGGGTCGACGGCGTACGCCCGGACGGACGGCAGCTCCGCCGCCAGCGTCAGCGTCAGGTGGTCGAGCGCGGCCTTGCTCGCGCCGTAGGCGCCCCACGTCTCGTAGTGCTCGACGCCGGCGTCCGACGAGATGGCGATGACCGTCCCTCCCGCGGTCTCGAGGGACGCGAGGAGCGAGCGGGTCAGTGCGTGCGGGGCGATGACGTTGACGGCGAGCACGGCTGCGAGGGCGTCCGTCGTCAGGTCGGTCAGGGGGCGCAGCGGGACCGGGCCGAGCGTGCTCGCGTTGTGGACGAGCAGGTCGAGGGCGCCGGGCCCTGCCAGCTCGGTGACGGCGACAGCGAGCTCCTCCCGGTGGACGGCGTCGCTGACGTCGCCGGACAGGCCGACGACGACGTGACCGTGGTCGCGCAGGGAGGAGACGGTCTCGGCGAGGCGCGAGGCGTCGCGGGCCGTGACGACGAGGTCCCAGCGGCGGACGGCGAGGGCTTCGGCGAGGGCCCGGCCGAGGCCCTGGGTGGCGCCGGTGACGAGTGCGGTGGGCATCATGACTCCTGTGGTGGTCGTGGGTCGATGGCCACAGCGTCAGACATCAAGTTGACTTGAGGTCAAGTGCCCGGGCGCTGGGAGCCCGCGCGGCGGCATACGATCTGCTCATGACGACCGACACGGCATCGGCCCCGGCACCTGCTCCGCTCCCCCTCCTCGTGCTCGGGCAGGGCACCGACCTGCACACCGAGCGCGGCGTCGAGTGCCCGGGCGACCTGCCGCCCGCGTCCGACCCCGGCCTCGTCGAGCGCGCCCGCGCGGCCAAGGCGGCGCTCGGGGACCGCGTCTTCGTCCTCGGGCACCACTACCAGCGCAACGAGGTCATCGAGTTCGCCGACGTCACCGGCGACTCGTTCAAGCTCGCCCGCGACGCCGCCGCCCGGCCCGACGCGCCCTACATCGTCTTCTGCGGCGTGCACTTCATGGCCGAGTCCGCCGACATCCTCACGAGCGACGAGCAGACCGTGATCCTGCCCGACCTCGCAGCGGGCTGCTCGATGGCCGACATGGCCGCCATCGCCCAGGTCGAGGACTGCTGGGAGCAGCTGACCGCGGCCGGCGTCGCCGGCGAGACGATCCCCGTCACCTACATGAACTCCTCCGCCGCGATCAAGGCCTTCACCGGCCGGCACGGCGGCACCATCTGCACGAGCTCCAACGCCCGCACCGCCCTCGACTGGGCCTTCGAGCAGGTCGGTGGCGTCGGCTTGGACGGGACCGGCACGGGCAAGGTGCTCTTCCTGCCTGACCAGCACCTCGGCCGCAACACCGCGGTGCGCGAGCTCGGCCTCTCGCTCGACGACTGCGTCGTCTGGGACCCGCACCGCCCGAACGGCGGCCTGACCCGCGAGCAGCTCGAGAAGGCGCGGATGATCCTCTGGCGCGGGCACTGCTCGGTGCACGGCCGCTTCTCCGTCGACGCCGTCGAGGCCGCCCGCCGCGAGATCCCGGGCGTCAAGGTCATCGTCCACCCCGAGTGCCAGTACGAGGTCGTCGAGCGGGCCGACGAGGTGGGCTCGACCGAGAAGATCATCCAGACCATCGCCGCCGCGCCGGCCGGCACGTCGTGGGTCGTCGGCACCGAGCTCAACCTCGTGCGACGGCTCGCGCAGCAGTTCCCCGAGCAGCGGATCGCCTTCCTGGAGAAGAACGTCTGCTACTGCTCGACGATGAACCGCATCGACCTGCCGCACCTCGTGTGGGCGCTCGAGTCCCTCGTCGAGGGTCGGGTCGTCAACCCCATCCACGTCGACCCGAGCGTGGCCGCCGAGGCCCGCGCGGCCCTCGACCGGATGCTCGCGCTGCCCGGCACGACCCACAAGGACTGAGCCGCGGTGACGTCACCCGCAGACGGCCTCCACCGGGTCGCCGTCGTCTCCGACGTGCACGGCAACGTGACCGCGTACGAAGCCGTGCTCGCCGACATCGCGCGTCGCGGGATCGAGCACGTCGTCAACCTCGGCGACGTCGTCGGCAAGGGCCCGCGCGGCTCGGAGTGCATCCGGATCACCCGCGACCGTGACATCCCGACGGTCCGCGGCAACTGGGACGCCTTCATCGCGCGTGACGACGAGCACCCCTGGGAGCACCCGCAGTGGGTCCACGACGAGCTGACACCTGCTGACCGGCTGTGGCTCGCGGACCTGCCGAACGTGCACGAGCTCGTGTTGAGCGGGCAGCCGATCCGCTTCTTCCACGCGTCCCCGGTCGACGAGTTCACCCGTGTCTACGCGCCCACCACCGAGGCCGAGCACCGCGCCTTCGTCGCACAGACGGAGTTCACCGGTGACGGGCCGGTCCCCACGATCGTCGGCTACGGCGACATCCACGGCGCCTACCTCGCCGTCGACTACGGCATCACCGTCTTCAACGCCGGTTCGGTCGGCAACGCCCTCGACGGCCCGGGCGCGCCCTACGTCGTGCTCGAGGGAAGCCTCGCCGCCCCTGGCGAGGAGGAGCCGCCGGGCCACGTCGGGATCGCCTTCGTGCGCGTCCCGTACGACGTCGAGGCCGAGGTCGCGATCGCCCAGGAGCTCGGGATGCCGGGCGCGGACGCGTACGCCCTCGAGCTGCGCGAGCAGCGCTACCGGGGGTCGGCGGTCCCCGCCTCCTGAGCCGCCGGGCCGGCCCGGGCCCGCCGGGCTCCGGCGTGGAGGACCTTGCTGATGGTGCTGCCTCCGGTGGTGTGACCACCCCAGCAGACGCAGCACCATCGCACACGTCATCGGTCGACCCTCGGACCGATGGCGTATGCCGCCCGCCTCAGTGGGCGGACCGCAGCGCTCCCAGCCGGGCGAGGAAGACCGCCTCGGCCACGCAGACCTTCTCGAACTCGCCGAGGTGCAGCGACTCGTTCGCGCCGTGGGCGCGGGTGTCGGGGTCCTCGACCCCGGTGACGATGATCGAGGCGTCGGGGAAGCGCGCCGAGAAGTCGGAGATGAACGGGATCGAGCCACCCACGCCCATGTCGACCGGCTCGGTCCCCCACGCGTCGGCGAAGGATGCCCGCGCCTCGTCGTAGACGGGACCGTTCGCGTCGGCCGCGAAGCCCGAGCCGTGCTCCTCGAGCTCGACGGTCAGGCGGGCACCCCACGGGGCGTGGGCCTCGAGGTGCTCACGCACCCGCTCGAAGGCGACGAGCGGGTCCTGGGTCGGTGCCAGCCGGACGGAGATCTTGGCGGCAGCCTTGGCCGACAGCGTGTTCGACGCCTTGTCGATGGACGTCGCGTCGATGCCGATCGTCGTGATCGAGGGCTTGTTCCAGAGCCGGCTGAGGATCGAGCCGGACCCGATGAGCGACACGCCGTCCAGCAGGCCCGACTCGGCGCGGAAGCGCTGCTCGTCGTAGTCGATGTCGGCGGCCTCACCGGCGTCGAGCCCGGCCACGGCCACGGTGCCGTCGGCGTCGTGGAGCGAGGCGAGCAGGCGCACGAGCGCGGTGGTGGCATCGGGCGCCGCACCGCCGAACATGCCGGAGTGCACGGAGTGGTCGAGCGTCTGCACTCGGACGACGACGCGGATGCCGCCGCGCAGGGTCGTGGTGAGGGCGGGCGTGCCGATGTCCCAGTTGCCGGAGTCGGCGATGACGATGGCGTCGGCGGCGAGGCGGTCGCCGTGCTTCTCGAGGATCGTGCCGAGCGACGGGGAGCCGGACTCCTCCTCACCCTCGACGAAGACGGTGACGCCGACGGGCAGGTTGCCGGCGTGGGCACGCAGTGCGGCGACGTGGGCCATGACGCCTGCCTTGTCGTCGGCCGCACCGCGGCCGTAGAGGCGACCCTCGCGCTCCTCGGGCTCGAACGGCGAGCTGTCCCAGTCGGCGTCGTCGCCGGGGGGCTGCACGTCGTGGTGCGCGTAGAGCGTCACGGTCGGAGCTCCCTCGGGGCCGTCGAGGTGCCCGATGACGGCGGGCCGGCCACCCTCGACGACGACCTCGACGTCGAGTCCCTCGCGGCGGAGCAGCTCGGCGACGGCGTCCGCACTGCGGGTCACCTGGCTCTGGTCGAAGGACGAGGCCGAGACGCTCGGGATGCGCACGAGCTCCTCGAGGTCGGCCCGGACCTGCGGCATGAGCTCGGCCACGCGGTCGCGGATCTGCTGGATCTGGGCGGGGGTGAGGGCGTCGTCAGTCACGTGCCGACCCTACCCACGCGGGCGTCCGTCCCACGAGGCAGGCGAGGCCCCGGTCCACCACCCTCGCGGTGGCCGCCTCGGGAGCTGTCGTCCCCCATGGGTAGGTTCGGCCGGATGGGAGACAACACGTTCGTCGCCGGGCAGGACCCCTGGCTCGAGCGCCTGGGCAACCTGCGCAACGTCGTGCGCCAGGAGATGGTCACCCGGCAGCTCGCGGCGCACCTGCCACGTGGCCCGCTCCGCGTCCTCGACGTCGGCGCCGGGCAGGGCACGCAGGCGCTGCGCCTGGCCCGGCTCGGCCACTCGGTGACCGCCGTCGAGCCGGACGGGCGGATGCGCGCCACCTTCGAGCAGGCCGCCGCCGGACTCACTCCGGACCAGCGCGACCACGTCACCCTCGTGGCCACCGACCTCGCCGGACTCGCGAGCGTGACGCGGCCGACGGCATACGACGTCGTCATGTGCCACGGCGTCCTCATGTACCTCCCCGAGAGCCGCTCCGCGGTGGCCGGTCTGGCCCGTCGCGTCGCGCCGGGCGGCATCGTGTCGATCGCGGCCCGCAACGGTGACGCGATGGCCTGGCGCCCAGCCGGGCGGCACGACTGGCGCGCGGCCCTCGCCATGCTCGACGAGACGCGCCACGCGGCCCGGGAGGGCCGGCACGCGCGCTACCGCAACGAGATCGGCGTCGACGCCCGCGCCGACACCCTCGCCTCGCTGACGGCCGACTGCGAGGCAGCAGGCCTCGAGGTCGTCGCGTGGTACGGCATCCGCGTCGCGAGCGACGACGTCGCCGTCGACGAGCCGGCTCCGGAGGGCGGCGAGCTCGCGACCCTGCTCGACGTCGAGGAGAGGCTCGGCTCGACCGACCCCTACCGCGCGCTCGGCACCCTCGTGCACGTCATCGCCCGGCGGATGGCCTGACTCCCCCGTCGGCGCGTCCCGCCACGCCGCCGGGGGCTGACGTCCGCGCCCGGTCGTGCTTGGCTCGGACCATGGACGCCGTCGACCGGGTGCAGCAGGCCTTCGCCGCGGTGCCGCGCGCGGGCTTCCTCCCCCGCGGCGCCCGGTCCCGCGCGGCCCACGACGCCCCGATCCTCATCGGGCACGGCCAGACGAACTCCCAGCCGCGGACCGTCGCCGACATGCTGCGCCTGCTCGACGTGCAACCCGGCCAGCGCGTCCTCGACGTCGGCTCGGGCTCCGGCTGGACGACCGCCCTGCTCGCCCACCTCACCGGGCCGACCGGCGAGGTCGTCGGCGTCGAGCTCGAGCCCGCCCTGGCGCGCTGGGGTGCCGAGAACCTCGCCGCCGCCCGGATGCCCTGGGCAGAGATCCACGAGGCCGCCGCCGGCGTGCTCGGAGATCCCGACGGTGCGCCCTGGGACCGCATCCTCGTCTCGGCTGAGGCGCAGAGCCTGCCCCAGCCGCTCGTCGACCAGCTCGGCGACCCCGGGCGGCTCGTCGTCCCCGTCGCCGGCACCATGACACTCGCCGTGCGCGACCACGGCACGCTCCGGACCACGCGGCACGGGCACTACCGGTTCGTCCCGCTCCGCACGTCACCCGGGTCGTGACGACGAGGGGCCGTGTGCCGTGTGGCCGTGGGCGCGATGCGGGTCCCGGCCGCCCTTCGGCTTAGAGTGTCCCCGTGTTCGGACGCAAGAAGACCCTCAACGAAGAGCTCTCACCCACGGCCTCGACCGACGAGTCGGCGCGCCCCGGCGCGAAGAACCGGCCGACGCCGAAGCGGCGCGAGCAGGAGGCCCTCAACAAGCGTCCCCTCATCGTCACCGACCGCAAGGCCGCGACGAAGCAGGACAAGGCAGCCCGCCGCGAGGCGATGGCCAAGCAGCGCGCCGGCATGATGACGGGGGACGAGAAGTACCTCCCCGCCCGCGACAAGGGCCCCCGCCGCCGCTTCATCCGCGACACCGTCGACGCCCGCTGGAACATCGGCGAGTTCATGCTGCCGATCATGCTCATCGTCCTGCTGCTCAGCTTCGTCCGCACGAACTGGGCCCTGCTGCTCGTCTTCGTCCTCGTCTACGGCCTCATCCTCGTGGCCATCGGCGACGCCCTGCTGATGTGGCGCCGCACGCGGCGCAAGATGGACGACAAGTTCGGCGGCGCCGAGAAGGGCGACGCGTGGTACGCCATCATGCGTGCCTTCCAGATGCGCCGCACGCGCATGCCGAAGCCGCAGGTCGCCCGCGGCGAGCACCCCGCCTGACCGACCTCCGGGGCGACGGGGCTGCTGACCGCCCGGCTCAGCCCTGCAGGTCGGCGAACGCGAGCGGCGCCCGTGTCACGGCGTACGTCGCGAAGTAGAGCTTGTCGACGGAGCCGTCACCGGCGCGCACGACCTCGAGCACCTCGCCGCGCTCCCGACCGGCCACGGCACGGAAGCGGTCGGTGCCCTCGGCGGCATACCGCGTCTCGGAGAGCGGCTCGTCGTCGGCGAGCCGCGACCACAGCTCGCCGCCACGCACGAAGAAGGTGAGGGGCGAGCCCTCCGACCACCACAGGCCGAGGAGCTCGGCCAGGGCCGGCTGCTCCGTCTCGGGCACCCACGCCGCCGCCATGGACGGCTCGGCGTCGACGACGGCCTCGACGAGGTCGGTCGCGAGGCCGAGGGTCATGGCCCCGGACGTGGCGTTGGCGAAGACGACCGCGCCGACGCCGTCCGTGCGACGGACCCGCAGGCCGGTGAGGAAGCCCGGCATGGCTCCGCCGTGGCCGACGTAGACGCGGTCGCCGCGACGGCCCATGCCGAAGCCGAGCCCGTAGGCGCCGCTCCAGCCGTCGACGTCGGTCATGATGATCGGCCGGCACATCTCCTCGACGGTCTCGGGCCGCACGACCCGGTCGTCGGGGCTCGCGACGTAGGCCGCGTAGCGCGCCATGTCGGCGACGGTCGACCACAGGCCACCGAGCGGCGCCGTCGCGTTGAGCGTGAAGAGCGGCTCCTCGCTCGCGGTGCCGGCATAGGGGTCGACCTGGTAGCCGAGGGCGCGGTCGTCGGCGGGCGTCAGGCCGGTGCGGCTCATCCCGAGGGGCTCGAGCACGCGCTCGCGGACGACGTGCTCCCAGTCCCGTCCCGTGACGCGCTCGACGACCTGGCCGAGGAGGCCGTAGGCGAGGTTGGAGTAGTGGAAGGCGTGGTGGGCGGGGAGCACCTGCTCGGCCTGCTCGACGCCGGCCAGGAACTCCTCGCGCTCGGGCGCCACGAGGCTCTCCCAGATGTTGCCGACGGGCTCGCGCTGCAGTCCCGAGGCGTGGGCGAGCATCTGCCGCAAGGGAACCCGTGCGTGCCTGGTGCCGGGCACGTACGTCTCGAGCGCGTCGTCGAGCGACAGCAGCCCCTCGTCACGCAGCGACATGACGGCCAGCGCCGTGAACGTCTTCGTCACCGAGCCGATCATGAACTGCGTGTCGTCGGTGGCCGGTGCGGGCTGCGACCCGAGGCGGGCCGACCCCACGTGCGCCGACCAGACGAGCACGCCGTCGCGCACGACGCCGACGCTGACGCCCGGTGAGCGCCACGAGCGCTGGGCCGTGACGACCCGGGCGAGCAGGTCGCGCTCGAGCCCGGCCGACAGCGCCGTGTCCGACGGGTTGCCGGCGCCGAGCGGCGCGCTCACTCCGCGGCCCGCAGGCTCATCGGGCCGTAGACGACGGTGTCGTTCTCACGCAGGGTGACCGCCTCGACGCCGGCGTCGAGCAGCTCGCGCCACGACTCCCCGAGGTAGCTCTCGGCGTCGCTCTGGGTCGGGAAGCCCGACGTCGTCACGCCCTCCCCCTCCACCGGGTTGCCGTGCGCGTCGAGGAACAGCCAGGACCAGTCAGCACTCATGCGGCCACCCTAGTTGGCACGCCGTTTGACGGGCGGACGCCCCGCGTGCGACGGTTCGCCTAACCGAAGGACGATGGGGCAAGCCGGTGTGACTCCGGCGCTGACCCGCAACCGTGAAGCCACCTCCCGCCGCAGTGCGGCCCGGGGTGACCAGCCGGAAAACCCGCGTCCCACCGGCTCCTTTGTCAGTCTGTCGTGGAATGCGGACCGGAGTCACCCCGCCGGGCCGGCCTCAGCCAGCAGACCCGACATGGTGTCCGACCGCGAGGAGGAAACCGTGTCCCCTGTCCGTCGTGCCCCGCTCCGGGTCGTGCTCGCCGCGCTCGTCGCGGCCTGCCTCTCGGCCCTCACCATCGCGCCGGCCCACGCCGCCGCCTACCGCTACTGGGGCTTCTACCAGCTCTCCGACGGCGCCTGGACCTTCGCACAGAAGGGCCCGGACCAGACGGTCCCGAAGGACGGCAGCGTCGACGGCTGGCGCTTCGCCGTCGCCGACGAGGCCTCGACCCGCTACCCGCGCGCCGTCCTCACCTTCGACCAGGTCTGCGGCACGACCCCCGCCGAGGCGGGCAAGAAGCGCGTCGGTCTCGTCGTCGACTTCGGTCGTCCGGCCGACGCCGCCGACGGCGCCACCCCGCCCGAGCCGAAGGCCCTGTGCGCGGTCGTCGCCACGGACGCCACGAGCGCCGTGGTGCTCGCTCAGGCCGGTGACGTGCGCACCGAGAAGGGCCTCGTCTGCGGGGTGGACGGCTACCCGACGAGCGACTGCGGCGGTGCCGTCAAGGAGGTCAGCCCCGAGGCGAAGGCGGCGGACCAGCCGGTGACCATCGCCGCTCCGGCAGCCACACCGTCCGCGGCGGCCACGACCCCCGCCGCCTCGGGCACCGACGTCGCCGCAGCGCCGACGTCCGGCACCTCGGGTGGGACGGTCGCGGCATACGTCATCGCGGGCCTCGTCCTGCTCGCGCTCGTCGGCTACCTGCTCGTGCGCTCGCGTTCGCGCGCCCGCCAGGACGCCTGAGGAGCCCCGACGGACGTGGCGGGACTCCAGCGCAAGGCCCGGCTCCAGCACCCCGCAGCCTGGTGGCTGTGGGGGCTGGGCCTGGCCACCGCTGCGTCGCGCACGACCAACCCGGTCCTGCTGCTGCTCGTCATCGGCGTCTGCGTGCTCGTCGTCAGCGAGCGCCACGACCCCGCCACGGTCAACCCGCTGCCCGCCTTCCTCGTCATCGGTGCCGTCATCGTCGCCTTCCGCATCGTCATGACAGCGCTGCTCGGCAACGGCATCGTCGGCGAGACCGTCGTCATGACCCTGCCGAACGTCCCGCTGCCGGACTGGGCCGCGGGCGTGCGCCTCGGCGGCACGGTCACGCTCGAGTCCCTGCTGTATGCCGCCTACGACGCCCTGCGCCTCGCCGCGGTCCTCGCGTGCCTCGGCGCCGCCAACGCGTTGGCGAGCCCGCGCCGGCTGCTGCGCTACCTGCCCGCCACGCTCTACGACGTCGGCACGGCCGTCGTCGTCGGCCTGACCTTCGCGCCGCAGCTGCTGACCGACGCCCGTGACGTGCGGGCGGCCCGCACGCTGCGCGGACGCGACGGCCGGGGCCTGCGGGAGATGGCGCGCCTCACCGTGCCCGTGCTCGAGACCGCCTTCGAGCGATCGCTCGGGCTGGCCGCGTCGATGGAGTCGCGCGGCTACGGTCGCGCGGTCCGCTCCACGACGACGAGCCGCCGTGCCGCCACCGGGCTCGCCCTCGCCGGTCTCGTCGGTGTGCTCGCCGGGCTCTACGGTCTGCTCGACTCCTCCGCCGGCGGGGTGCTCGGGCTGCCGGTCCTCGTGCTGGGCGCACTGCTCGCCGGCTCGAGCCTGCTCGTCGGCGCGTCACGCGACCCCCGGTCGGGACATCGTCGCGACCGGTGGACGTGGACCGAGACCGTGACGGTCGTCGCGGGCGCCGTGCCCGCCGCGGTCCTCGTCGTCGCCTCGGTGCAGGGCTGGGAGGGCATCGTGCCGAGCCAGCAGGCCGAGCTGCCCGCCGTGCCGCTCGTCGCCGTCCTCGCGCTGCTCGTGGCCGCCACGCCTGCCTGGCTGTCGCCCCGTCCCCGGGAGGTCGCTCCGTGATCACCTTCGAGCACGTGTCGGTGCAGTATGCCGACACTCCCGCTCCCAGCCTCCACGACGTCACGCTCGAGATCCCCGAGGGCGAGCTCGTCCTCGTCGTCGGGCCCACGGGGAGCGGCAAGTCGACGCTGCTGCGCACCATCAACGGGCTCGTGCCGCACTTCAGCGGCGGCACGCTCACCGGACGCGTCACCGTCGACGGGCTCGACACGGCCGAGCACCGTCCGCGCGACCTCGCGACCGTGGTCGGGCTCGTCGAGCAGAACCCGTCCTCGACCTTCGTCACCGACGTCGTCGAGGACGAGGTCGCCTACGGCATGGAGACGATGGGGCTGGACTCGACGACGATCCGTCGCCGCGTCGAGGAGACGCTCGACCTCTTCGGGCTCACTCCCCTGCGCGCCCGGGCGTTGCGCACCCTCTCGGGGGGTCAGCAGCAGCGCGTCGCGATCGCCGCCCTCTTCGCCGCCGGCCCTCGGGTCCTCGTGCTCGACGAGCCGACGTCGGCGCTGGATCCCGTTGCGGCAGAAGAGGTCCTGGCCTCGCTCCACCGCATCGTGCACGACCTCGGGGTCACGGTCGTGCTGGCCGAGCACCGGCTCGAGCGCGTCGTGCACCACGCCGACCGCGTCGTCCTCGTCGACGAGGGCCATGTGTCCGAGCTGCTCGACCCCGCCGAGGCGATGCTGCGCTCCCAGATCTACCCGCCCGTCGTCGGCCTCTCCCGGCTCGTCGGGTGGTCTCCGACACCGTTGTCCATCCGTGACGCGCGCCGCAAGGCCGCCGCGCTGCGCGAGGCCCTCGGCACGAGCACCCCGCGCCCCGTGGCCGACCTCCGGGTGATCGGGCCCGCCGACGCCGTCACCGTCGACGGTGTCCGCGTCGCGCGCGGCGGCCGGGTCGTCCTCGACGGCGTCGACCTCGCCGTGGCCCGTGGCTCGGTGACGACGCTCATGGGGCGCAACGGCGCCGGCAAGTCGACGCTCCTCGGCGCCATCGCGGCCCAGCACCGGCTGTCCGGCGGGACGGTGCGCGTCGGGGCCGGAGGAGTCGACCCGCACGCCCGGTCCGCCCGCGAGCGGGTGCGCACCGTCGGGCTCGTGCCCCAGCAGCCCGAGCTGCTCCTCTACGCGGACACCGTGGCGGCCGAGTGCACCGCGGCCGACCAGGACTTCGGCGCCGCTCCGGGAACGGCCCGCGGCCTGCTCGACCGCATCTCCGGAGGCATCGACCCCACCGTGCACCCGCGCGACCTGTCCGAGGGCCAGCGCCTCGAGCTCGCGCTCGCCGTCATCCTCTCGGGGTCGCCCGAGGTGCTCCTGCTCGACGAGCCGACGCGCGGCCTCGACTACGGCGCCAAGAAGCGGCTCGGCGAGATGCTCACGGGCCTCGCGGCGCACGGCACGACGGTCCTGCTCGCGACCCACGACGTCGAGCTCGCGGCCGAGGTCGCCGACCGTGTCGTCATCCTCGCCGACGGGGAGGTCGTCACCGACGGCCCGGCGCGTGAGGTCCTCGCCTCGTCACCGGCGTTCGCCCCGCAGGTGACGAAGGTGCTCCTGCCCCAGACGTGGCTCACCGTGGCCGAGGTCGCTGGCGCCCTCGCGAGGATCGCATGACGGGCCGCCGCGTCATCCCGCTGCGCTGGCCGGCCGTCGTGGCCGTCGGGGTGGTCGGGATCGTCGGGCTCGTCGCGTTCACGTGGCCCTTCTTCGTCACCGGGGACTTCGCGCGCGACCACGGCAACGACGCGCCCTGGCTCTTCGCCGTCCTGCTCGGGCTGCTCGCGGTCGTGTGCCTCGCCGAGGTCACGGCCGGACGTCTCGACGCCAAGACGATCGCGGTCCTCGGCGTTGCTGCTGCCGCAGGCGGTGGCCTGCGGCTGCTCAGCGCCGGCACCGCCGGGCTCGAGCCGATGTTCTTCGTCGTCATCGTGGCCGGACGCGTGCTCGGTCCCGGCGTCGGCTTCGTGTCCGGGGCGCTCGCCGTCACGACGGGCGCCCTGCTGACCGGCGGGGTCGGCCCCTGGCTGCCCTTCCAGATGATCTGCGCCGGAGGCATCGGGCTCGGCGCCGGCCTGCTCCCCGGCCGTGCGGGAGGACGCGTCGAGCGCTGGGTGCTCACGGCATACGCCCTCGTGACGGGACTCGCCTTCGGGCTCTTCATGAACCTCTGGTTCTGGCCGTTCCTCGGGACCAACGCGCCCAGCGGGATGGGCTTCGTCCCCGGCGCCCCGGTCTCGGAGAACCTCGCCCACTACGCCCTCTTCTACCTCGCGACGTCCCTCGCGTGGGACCTGCCGCGGGGCGTGCTCAACGCGGCCCTCGTCCTGCTGGCCGGCCCGGCACTGCTCCGTGTCTTCCGGCGCGGCGCGCGGCGGGCGGCCTTCGGAGTGCCGGTCGTCTTCGGCCCGGCACCCGCGCCAGGAGCGACCCGCGAGGTCCCGCTGCAGGACGCGAGCGGGCTGCGATGACCAGCACGGACGGCGTCGCGTTCTCACCTCGCCGGGCCCGGACCACCACCCTCGTCACGGGACCGGTGCGCAGCGGCAAGAGCCGCCACGCCGAGGACCTCGTCGAGGGCCACGACGACGTCACGTACGTCGCGACCGGGCGCCGCGCCGACGCCTCGGACCCCGAGTGGAGCCGGCGCGTCGAGGACCACCGCACGCGCCGACCCGCGACGTGGCGGACCCTCGAGACGACGGACGTGGCCGGGGCGATCGAGGCCGCCACGGGTCCCGTGCTCGTCGACTGCCTCGGCACGTGGCTCACGGCCCTCGTCGACGAGGCCGGCTGGGACGACCTCGTCGCCGCGGCGGGCGCGGTGCGTCGCGAGGCCGACGGGCTCGTCGAGGCACTCTGCGCCGCAACGGTGCCCGTGGTCGTCGTGACGAACGAGGTCGGCTGGTCGCTGGTGCCGACGACGGCCTCCGGACGCCTCTTCCAGGACGAGCTGGGCCGCCTCAACGCGCTCGTCGCGACGGTGGCGGCCCGCGTGCACCTCGTCGTCGCTGGACGCGTCGTCGACCTCAGTGACGCCCCCGTCGTGACCCGCGAGCCGCGGAGCGGGACGCTCGATGCGTGACGCCTGGCGCCTGGCGTTCGGCACCTTCACGGCCCTGCCCGTCGGGCCCCCGACGCACGTCGACCGGGCCGTCCTCGGCCGGTCCATGCTCCTCGCACCCGTGACGGCGGCGCCGGCCGCGCTCGCCTGGGTCGTGCTCGGCACGGTCTCGGTCACGGGCTGGGCCCCCTCCGGCGTGGTGGCCGTGATCGCGCTCGTCGTCACGGCGCTGCTGTCCCGGGCGCTCCACCTCGACGGGCTCGCGGACCTCGCCGACGGGCTCACCTCCGGGCACGACCCGGTGCGGTCTCTCGAGGTCATGCGACGCGGCGACACCGGCCCGGCCGGCGCTGCAGCGGTCGTGCTCGTCCTCCTCCTCGACGCCGCCTGCCTCGCCTTCCTGCTCGTCGGCGCGCTCGGCACGGCGCTGGCCGTCGTGGCCCTCGTGGCCAGCCGGCTCGCGTGCGCGGTGTGCGCGCGGGACGGCATACCTCCCGCCCGTCCCGAGGGACTCGGTCAGGGTGTCGCCGGCACCGTGGCCCGGGGGCGGCTGCTGGGACTCGTCGCCGCGGTGGGCGTGCTTGCCGGGCTCGCGGTCGGCGGGCTGTCAGGGGTGCTCGGCGAGACGTCGTGGACCGTCGGCCTCGGCGCCGTCGTCGTCGTGCTCGTCGCGGTGGCCGGGGCCGTCGTGACCCGGCGTCACGCGGTGCGGCGTCTGGGCGGGGTCACGGGCGACGTCATCGGCGCGGCCGTCGAGGTCGCCCTGGCCGCCGGGCTCGTGGCAGCGACCGTCGTCACCACCGCCCTCCCCCACCTCTAACCGTCGAGAGGCCACGTCCGGCCGCAGTGCCGTCACGGCTGCATGCCCCGCGCGGGCAGCAGACACCAGGTGAGCGACGCCCGAGGCAAGCAGACAGGACCTTCGGTCCGCGCTCGGGGGACTTCCAGCCCATCCGCGCAGGGCACGGGAGGAGTTGACTTGGCTCGTGGGCATTCTGACCCACATCGGAGTCGAGTTCTCGACTCATCTGCAGGAGAGACATCATGAGTCAAACAATCCCTGGCCCGGCTGCAACGAACATTGCAGCACCCACGACACGCCCCGGCACCGGCTTCGCGGTCACGAGCATGATCCTCGGAATCCTCGCCGTGCTCCTCTCGTTCGTTCCGTTCCTCAACATCGGCCTGTGGCCACTCGCGGTCCTCGCCATCGTCTTCGGTGGCATCGCTCTCGCCAAGAAGCACCCCGGTCGCGGCATGGCGATCGCCGGCCTCGTCACCGCGCTCGCGTCGATCGTCGTGTTCTTCCTCATGTACGGGGGCGCTGCGGCCACGTCGGCTCTGTGACCCCAGGTACCACAGCATCGGAGCACGACCCGCTCGGGCTCTTCGGGGGTCGGCTCCGTACCGTTGGCCCTGAGAAGGCGTGTGCCAGCTCGCAAGACGCAGCGCCTCGGCAGCTCCGTCGGTGGGCGCGGACCCGCGTCTCGACGGTTGACCTGGGCTTCGGTCAGCGGCGGAGGCGGCCTGCTACTGGTCCGGGGAGACGGCTGCGCCAGTCGGCCTTCGGCGACTCGCGTCGCACCTCGGCGATGCGCTCGCGACGGGCGCGCTCGACCGCCGGGGACTCGAGCACGGCCCACGGCTCGGTCCGGCGCGTGGCCCGGGCCAGGACGAGGTCGGCGAGCTCCGGGTTGAGCGCCAGCAGCGGTCCGTGCAGACGGGTGCCGAGGACCGACCCGGCGAGCACACCCTCGGTCGTGGCGCCGGCGGCGTCGTCGGTGCGGTTGCCGGCGCCCACCTCGAGGGTGAAGAGGGCCCGCGCGCCGTCCTCGCGATCCGTGCGGAGGTCGTGCGCCTCCCAGCCGATGAGGGCCGGCAGGTCGAGCGAGGCGTCGGGCCGGGTCACGACGGTGCCGGTGACCTCGGGAGCCGGGTGGACGGTGACCGGTGCCAGACCGAGGCCCTGGTGCCGGGCACCGGACGGGTCGACCCACGAGCGGGCGATCGCGTCGAGACCGGCGTCGACCGCGAGGAGCACGGCGCCGTCAGCGACGCGTGCCGCGAGATCGGTCGACGTCAGCGCCTCGACGAGGGCCGCCACGCCACCGCGTCCCGTGCCGCCGACGAGGTAGACGTCCGCGTCGACGAAGGAGTCGGCGCGGTCGACGGTGACGGTCTCGACGGAGAGGTCACGCGCGGCGCCGCGGCGCACGAGCGCCTTCGCGTTGGCCTCGTCGGCCGCGGCGACCGTGGCGAGCGGGAAGAGCGTGGCGACGGTGAGTGCCCGGCTCAATGGGTGCCTCCTCGGAACTGCTTGGAGATGCGTCGGAAGGCCGGGTAGTTGCAGGCCACCATCACCTCGCCCGGTGCATGGGCGCGAACGGCCGACTCGATGTCGGGGGCCTCGACGACCTCAACCCCCGCGGCGTCGAGGATCGCCACGGCGTCGGCCGTGCGCCCGCCCGTGACGGCGACCCGCTGGCCCGCGAGGCGCTCGAACGGCGCCTCCCACATGGTGGCGGTGTCCTTGGGGCCGAACGGGTCGACGGCGACGACGAGCGGCCGGCCGGTCGAGACCGCGACGTCGATCGCCTCCGCCCACCCGGCGGGGTTCTTGAGCATGAGCAGACGAGCGGCGTGGTCGCCGAGCCGGTACGGCGCATAGCGGCCGTCGACGTCGGCGACGG
Organism: Terrabacter sp. LjRoot27; assembly: GCF_964254175.1. Lineage (NCBI taxonomy): Bacteria > Bacillati > Actinomycetota > Actinomycetes > Micrococcales > Intrasporangiaceae > Terrabacter > Terrabacter sp. LjRoot27. The sequence goes on along the minus strand of NZ_CAXUSS020000001.1, from coordinate 2,048,513 downwards.
CGCTCACCCGCTCGGCGGCCGTGGCGACGTCGACGCCGAGCGCGTCCGCCGCGGCGAGGGCGAAGGCGCCGCCCACCGGGCCGGTGCGGCCGGGAACCGTGACCTCGATGCGCGTGCGCTCCCCGGAGTGCTCGACGGCCCAGCCGTCGCCGTCCGGCACGACCTTCCAGTCGGGCTCCGGTCTCGAGCGCTGGCAGCCGGGGCAGCTCCACGAGTCGTCGGTGAAGTCCTGGACCGAGCCACAGGCCGGGCAGATGAGGGCGTCGCCGCGCCAGTAGAGGCCGCCGCTGACGCCGATGCGGCGCGGCGCGGTCTCGAAGGCCCAGCTGACGAGCGGGTCGTCGACGTTGACGATGGCGACGCAGTCGTCGGGCAGCGCGGCGGCGGTGCGGCGCCAGTGCTCGAGCGTGCTCCGGAGCGACACGCCGCGGGTGTACTCGCGGGAGCTGTTGAGCACGACGACCGCCTTGGGCCGGGTGCCGCGGGCCACCGGCTCGAGGTAGACCTCGTCGACCTCGAGGGCTGCGAGCTCGGAGGTGCGGTCTGCCGAGAGGGCGGTGACGATGCCGTCGGTCATGTTGGCGCCGGTCGAGTTGCTCACGACGGTGCCGCCGGGCGTGATCGCCGCGGCGACGAGGGCGGTCACGGTGCTCTTGCCGTTGGTGCCGGTGACAAGGACGCTGCGCCGGTCACCGGCCACGGCGCGGAGCACCTGCGGGTCGACGCGGAGGGCGAGGCGGCCACCGATCATGGAGCCGGAGCCCTTGCCGAGGGCCTGCGAGAGCCGTCCCGCCGACCGTCCCGTGGCCAGCGCCAGGCGGGCGCGGAGCGGATCGCGTGCGTCAGACAAAAGCGGTTACCCTTCTCGACATCGTGGGTCGCGCCGCTCGGCAGCGAGGGGCGACCGCTCGGTGACATGCCAGATCGACAAGCCAGATCGTAGCCGCAGCACCGGTTCTCCCGGTCCGCGGGTGGACGAGGAGGAGACCGCGTGCGAGCCACCGATGTCGGGATCGAGATCGGGACGGGGCGCTCGGGTCCACTCAACGCGATCACCGACGTCGAAGGCGTACGGGTCGGCTACAGCACGATCGTGCACGGCGAGGGCGATATGACCGTCGGGCAGGGACCGGTGCGCACCGGCGTCACCGTGGTGCTCCCCCACGGCGGCCGTGCCTCCACCGAGCCGGTCTTCGCCGGCTACCACCGGCTCAACGGGTTCGGCGAGCTGACCGGTCTCGAGTGGCTGCACGAGTCGGGCATGCTCTCGAGCCCCATCGCCCTGACCAACACCGACAGCGTCGGCGTCGTGCGCGACTCCCTCATCGCCCGCGAGACCCGGGTGCCGGGGCGGATGCCGATCATGCTGCCGGTCGTCGGCGAGACGTGGGACGGCATCCTCAACGACATCAGCGGCCAGCACGTCACCCGCGAGCACGTGCATGCCGCCTTCGACGACGCGCGCACCGGCGTCATCGCAGAGGGCAACGTCGGTGGCGGCACGGGCACGCAGTGCTACGGCTTCAAGGGCGGCACCGGCACGGCCTCGCGGGTCGTCGACCTCGGCGACCGTCGCTTCACGGTGGGCGTCCTCGTCCAGGCCAACCACGGCGACCGCAAGCACTTCGAGGTCAACGGCGTGCCCGTCGGCCATGTCCTCACGAAGAAGGTCGTGCCCTTCCCCCGCACGTCCGAGATCACCCGGGTCCCGCCGCCGGGCACGGGTTCGGTGCTCGCCGTCGTCGCGACCGACGCGCCCCTGCTCCCCCACCAGCTCAACCGGCTGGCCCAGCGCGCCGGGCTCGGCATCGCGAAGTTCGGCGCCCGCGGGGACAACTACTCCGGCGACCTCATGATCGCCTTCTCGACGGCCGCGCACGGGATGCCCGACCAGGGCCCCGGCGCCCGGACCGAGATCGGGATGCAGGTCGAGATGCTCGCCCTCGAGTACTTCGACGCGATGTTCGGCGCCGTCATCGAGGCCACCGCCGAGGCGATCCTCAACGCCATGCTCCAGGCCGAGACGATGGAGGGCCGCGACGGCCTGACGATCCACGCCCTCGACGGCGAGCGTCTCGCGAGCATCCTCGACCGCCACGGCCGGCGCCGCTTCTCCCTCCGCGAGTAGCGAATCCACGGTGGCCGTGTCCGCGGCCCACCAAGCCGGCTCCGCCGGCACGGCCTGACGACTTCTTGATTAGTTGCGGAAGTCATGAAATATTGCAGGTATGCATGACGTTCTCGCCGTCGAGAGGTTCGCGGCGCTCGGCGACCCCGTACGGCTAGCGACCGTGCAGACCCTGGCACGAGGTCCACTGAGCGCCGGCGAGCTCGCGCGGCTCGCTTCGGTCTCCCCGTCGGTCATGAGCCGACACCTACGGACGCTCCACGAGGTCGGCCTCGTCACCGACACCCGTGACCCCCGTGATGCACGCCGTCGCGTCTTCGCACTCGACCACGCCGGCCTCGTGGCAGCCCGCGCCTGGATGGACCAGGTGCAGGCCCAGTGGGACGAGCAGCTCACCGCCTTTCGCGCGCACGTCGAGGCGGGTTCGTGACTCCCCGTCGCGACGCGCGAACCCCGGGCACCCGCCCCGAGGCCCGCGCCGAGGTCGACGTGGGGGTCCCGCCCCAGCGCGCCTTCGAGGCCTTCACGGCCGAGATCGGCTCGTGGTGGGTTCCGGGGCCGATCAACTTCTTCGACGCGAACCGCTCGCCCACGATGCGTGTCGAGTGCCGACCCGGCGGTCGCGTGCTCGAGGTCTACCCGGACGGCGAGCTCGTCATCGCCGAGATCACCACGTGGGAGCCGGGAGTCCGGCTGTCCTACCGCGGCATCGTCGACGACAGCCAGACGGACGTCTCCTTCGAGCCCTCCGCCACCGGCACGACCGTGCGGGTGCACCAGTACCTGCGCGACGACGGCGATCGCGCCTTCCTCTTCTGGCCCAATGTCATCGGCTGGCTCCTTCCATGGTGCGAGGACCTGCCGCCCGGACGCAGCACCACCATCGCCCCTGACCGCACAGCTGGACCGAAACCACGGAGGTAGTGCCATGATCGATGCCGTCGAGATCCTGCGAGCGGCCCGGACCGTCGTGCTCCATGACTGGCCGTCCGAGGACGTCCCCAACGCGCTCGTCGCCGCCGGGCTCGATGTCACCTTCCAGGGCGGCCCGGAGCCCGATGACCTCTACGTGACCCGACTCGTCGACGGTCGTCCGGAAACCGAGCGCGTGTCCGGCCTTCCCGAGCACGCCGACATCATCTACAGCCACCGGCCATTCGATGACATGCCGCGCCTGCTCGACGAGGCCCGGCGTCTCGGCGCCTCCACCCTGTGGCATCAGTCCGGCCTCGACGAACGTGGCGAGAGGGACCCTGCCGGCGTCCACCTGACCGACGCCGAGGCCGAGCAGAGGGCAGCGCTCGCCCGCGAGGCCGGGGTCGACTTCGTCAGCGCCCCCTCTATCGTCGAGGCCGCTGCAGCCGTCCGCGCCCGCTGAGGCCGCTACGCCGCTGTGCCAGGTGGCGCACTCGGGCGCGCCACCCGGCATACGTTCTCGGAGAAGGGGACTCAGCTCTCGCGGACCTGCACCTGCACGAACGGCGGCTTGACGACGGTCGCCTCGAGGGCGCGACCTCGCACGTCGATCGACACCGTCTCGCCGTCGGCGATCTCGGGGTTGAGCAGCGCGAGCGCGATGCCCTGCTTGAGCGTGGGCGAGAAGGTGCCGGACGTGACCTCGCCGGCCGCGGCCCCGTTCCACGACACGGTGCAGTGGGCGCGCGGGATGCCGCGACCGGTCACGAGCAGACCTCGCATGAGGCGCGTCGGGTTGGCACGCTCGGCCTCGAGAGCCTGCTTGCCCCAGAAGGTGTCCTTCTTCCAGCCGACGGCCCAGCCGGCGCGCGCCTGGACGGGCGAGATCTGCAGCGACAGGTCCTGTCCGTGCAGCGGGTAGCCCATCTCGGTCCGGAGCGTGTCGCGCGCACCCAGACCGCAGGGCTTGCCGTCGAACGGGGCGACCGCCTCGACGAGCGCGTCCCACAGCGCAGGCGCGTCGTCCCAGCGCGGCACGAGCTCGTAGCCGCGCTCACCGGTGTAGCCGGTGCGGCAGACGATGACCGGCGTGCCCTGCCAGTCCGCCTCGACGAACGACATGTAGTCGTGGCCGGTCGGCAGACCCAGCGACTCGAGCACCTCGTCGCTCTTCGTGCCCTGGACGGCGATGACGCCGTAGTCGCGGTGCAGGTTCGTGACGGTGATGCCCTCCGGCGCGGCGGCCTGCAGCCGTCGGACGACCTCGGCGGTGTTGGCCGCGTTGGGGATGAGGAAGACGTCGTCGTCGGACTTGAGGTAGACGATGAGGTCGTCGACGACGCCCCCCGCGTCGTCGCAGCACAGGGTGTACTGCGCCGAGCCGGGCTGGATGCGGCGCACGTCGTTGGTCAGGCACGCGTTGACGAAGTCGGCCGCGCCCGGGCCGGTCACCGAGGCCTTGCCGAGGTGGCTCACGTCGAAGACGCCGACGCGCTCGCGCACTGCGGTGTGCTCGGCGACGACGCCGCCGCCCGGGTACTCGATCGGCATGTCCCAGCCACCGAAGTCGGCCATCTTGGCGCCGAGGGCGACGTGGCGGTCGTGCAGGGGTGAGGTGAGCGGGGAGGTCGTCCCCGACGTCGCTGTCGTCATGGTCGTCAACCTACCGCCCAGCGGGTATGCCGCCTCCGCTCGTTATCATCGAACGCCGCCACCAGCGGCGGTGTCGTGAGTTCGACCGGCGCACGAGCCCGTGCGCCAGCGACGCACCCTCGACGCACCCCTCAGGACGTGCTGTGACCGTGCGCCCGCAAGCACCTCGACAAAGGAGTCCTTCGTGGCCAACCTGACCATCTCGAACCGCTCGGCCGCCGACACGGCCGGCGACGCGCTCGTCGTCGCGCTCGTCCCCGGTGACGGCGGTGCCACCCTGGCCCCCGGCCACGGACTCCCCCGCAAGACCGTCGCCCACCTCAAGTCCGTCGTCACCGACCTCGAGCTCGCCGGCAAGGTCGGTGAGGTCACCACCCTCGCGGCCGTGCCCGAGGTGGCCGCCAAGCTCGTCGTGCTCGCCGGTGTGGGCCAGCTGGCCGCCGACGCGTCCGCGCTCGAGGACGTCCGCAAGGGCATCGGCGGGGCGATCCGCTCGCTGAGCCGCAAGAAGAAGGTCGCGGTCGTCGTGCCGGGCACGTCCGTCGAGGTCGTCTCCGCCGTCGCCGAGGGCGTGGCGCTCGGGGCGTACGCCGTGTCCAAGGCGGGCACGCGGAGCACCGACGCCGTCGCGGCCGTCGCGCTCGTCGGTCCGGCCGACGCCGCCTCGCGTCGTGCCGTCAAGCGGGCGGCCGCGCTCGGTGAGGCCGTCGCGTACACGCGTGACCTCGTCAACCTCCCGCCGAACCTGCTCTACCCGGAGACGTTCGTCGACTCCCTCGCCGACCGCGTCAAGGGCACGAAGGTCAAGCTCAAGTCCTACGACATGAAGGCCCTGCGTGCGGGCGGCTTCGGCGGCACCGTCGGTGTCGGCCAGGGCTCGGCCAACGAGCCGCGGATCGCCGTCCTCAGCTACACGCCCACGCGACCCAAGGCGTCCATCGCCTTCGTCGGCAAGGGCATCACCTTCGACTCTGGCGGCCTCTGCATCAAGCCGGCCAACGGCATGCTGACGATGAAGTGCGACATGGCCGGTGCGGCCGCCGTCGCCGGCGCCGTCCTCGCCATCGCCGAGCTCGGTCTGCCGATCGCCGTCACCGGCTACCTCGGACTCGCCGAGAACATGCCGAGCTCGACGGCCCAGCGCCCGAGCGACGTCGTGACGATGCGCGGCGGCACGACCGTCGAGGTGCTCAACACCGACGCCGAGGGTCGCATGGTCCTCGGTGACTGCATCGCCCTGGCCTCGGAGAGCAAGCCCGACGCCATCGTCGACATCGCCACGCTCACCGGTGCGCAGGTCGTGGCGCTCGCCAACACGGCTGCCGTCATGGGCAACGACGACGACTTCCGCACCCGCGTCCTCGACGCGGCCTCCACGGTCGGCGAGGCCATGTGGCCGATGCCGCTGCCCACCGAGCTGCGTCCCGGCCTCGACTCGATCAACGCCGACCTCGCGCACAAGGGCGGCGCCGAGGGCGGCATGCTGACGGCCGGCATCTTCCTCAGCGAGTTCGTCGGCGAGGGCATCCCGTGGAGCCACCTCGACATCGCCGGGCCCGCCTACAACGACAAGGCCCCGACGGGCTACTGGCCCAAGGGCGGCACCGGCTTCGGCGTGCGCACCCTGGTCGGCCTCGCCGAGTCCTACGTCTGACGCCCTACGTCTGACGTCGACGCGCGAGAGGCCCCGTTCCGTGACGGAACGGGGCCTCTCGGCGTCTGCGGCTGGGATCAGCCGCCGGACTTGCGACGGAACATCTGCTGGGCCTTGGCGGGGCCGTGTGCGCCGTGCACCTTGGTGCGGTCGTGGTCGTCGGAGACGTCCTTGCCGCCGTGGGCGTGCTTCTTGTCGAGCGCCGCCCGGAACTTGGCCTTCATCTCCTCGCTCGGACCTGCGGATTCGCCATCCTGCTTCGACATTCGAGAACCTCCTGTGTGCTGTGGCGCCGAATCCGGCACGGACTGAACACTTTTCACCCTGTCAGCGAACCGGGGCCCGGTCCACCCTTTTTGCCTTCTTGCCCGGCAACCGACGACGAGGTCGTATGCCGTGCCGCCGGGTCAGGCATCTCCCTGACGTCGGCGCTTGCTCCACTCGCGCATCCGGTTGGGATAGCCCGTCTTGTTGACGTCGTAGACCGGGACGCCGAGCTTCTGGCTCATCTCGAAGCCGTCCTTGGGCGACGGCACGGCGCGACGCGTCCACTCGCCGTCCCAGGCGATGAGCACGATCGTCGTCGGGGTGACGCTCGTGGCGGGTTCGACGTAGGCCTCGACCCCGAGGCGCGACTCGACGAACGCGCGCAGGTGCTGCTCGACCGCCTTCCGGTCGATCTCCATCTGCGGCCCGTCGGACCGGCCGGGAAAGGGATTGCCCTTGCGGCTGCCGCGTCGTGAGAACCAGCCCATGGCGGCACTGTACGGGGTCGACCCGTGCCCACCACCACAGCGCGCCGGGAGGCGTGACCTGCCTGTGACGTCTCATCCGATCAATGACAAGATGCTGTTGCACGCCCACCCCTACGCCCACCCACGCGTACGCCAGAACGTCCGCGGACTCCTGCTGCACGACGGCGGGAGCAGGCGATTCATCCGAAGGAGCACATGCACATGCCGGCTGGTGCCGCAGGCGACTACGACGTCGTCATTCTCGGTGGAGGGTCCGGCGGCTACGCCTGTGCCCTGCGGTCGGCAGAGCTGGGGCTCTCCGTGGCGCTCGTGGAGAAGGGGCGTCTGGGCGGCACGTGCCTGCACCAGGGCTGCATCCCGACCAAGGCGCTGCTCCACGCGGCCGAGGTCGCCGACGTCGCCCGCGAGGGTGCGTCGTTCGGGGTGAAGACGACCTTCGAGTCGGTCGACATGTCGGGCGTCAACGCCTACAAGGACGGCGTCGTCAGCCGTCTCTACAAGGGCCTGCAGGGTCTCGTGAAGGCCGCGAAGATCGACTACGTCGAGGGCGCGGGCGTCCTCGACGGGCCGCACACCGTCGTCGTCGGCGACCGTCGCATCACCGGCCGAAACGTCGTGCTCGCCACGGGCAGCTACGCGAAGTCGCTCCCGGGGCTCGAGATCGGCGGCCGCATCATGACGAGCGAGCAGGCCCTCTCGATCGACCACGTGCCGGCCCGGGTCGTCGTGCTCGGTGGCGGGGTCATCGGCGTCGAGTTCGCCTCCGTCTTCAAGAGCTTCGGCTCGGAGGTGACGATCGTCGAGGCGCTGCCGCGGCTCGTCGCCGCCGAGGACGAGGCGATCAGCAAGCAGCTCGAGCGCTCCTTCCGCAAGCGCAAGATCGTCTTCCGGACCGGTGTCCGCTTCGCGGGTGCCACGCAGGAGGGTGACGTCGTCACCGTCTCGCTCGAGTCGGGCGAGACCATCGAGGCCGACCTGCTGCTCGTGGCCGTGGGCCGCGGGCCGGTGACCGAGGGTCTCGGCTTCGAGGCTGCCGGTGTCACGGTCGACCGCGGCTTCGTGCCCACCGACGAGCGCCTGCGCACCGGCGTCGACGGCGTCTACGCCGTGGGCGACATCGTGCCCGGGCTCCAGCTCGCGCACCGCGGCTTCGCCCAGGGCATCTTCGTCGCCGAGGAGATCGCTGGCCTCGCACCCGCGCCCATCGACGAGACGGGCATCCCCCGCGTCACGTACTGCGACCCCGAGATCGCGAGCGTCGGCCTCACCGAGGCCCAGGCTCGCGAGAAGCACGGCGACGTCGCGACGTACGAGTACAACCTCGGCGGCAACGGCAAGTCCCAGATCCTCGGCACCCAGGGCTTCGTCAAGCTCGTGCGCCAGGTCGACGGGCCCGTCGTCGGCGTCCACATGATCGGGGCCCGGATGGGTGAGCAGATCGGCGAGGCACAGCTCATCGTCAACTGGGAGGCGCACCCGGAGGACGTCGCCGGTCTCATCCACGCGCACCCCACACAGAACGAGGCGCTCGGCGAGGCACACTTGGCCTTGGCGGGTAAGCCCCTGCACGCACACGCTTGAGCCAGAAACTGGGAAGAGGAGAAAACACGTCATGTCAGAACGCGTGACCATGCCGGCCCTGGGTGAGTCAGTCACCGAGGGGACCGTCACCCGCTGGCTGAAGAACGTCGGTGACCGCGTCGAGGTCGACGAGCCGCTGCTCGAGGTCTCGACCGACAAGGTCGACACCGAGATCCCCTCCCCCGTGGCGGGCACCCTCCAGGAGATCCTCGCCCAGGAGGACGACACCGTCCCCGTCGGCGCCGACCTCGCCGTCATCGGCGACGACGACGCTCCCGCCTCCGGTGGCGATGCCCCGGCCGCCGAGCCCGAGCCGGAGCCCGAGAAGGAGCCCGAGAAGGAGCCCGAGGCCGCCCCGGCACCCGAGGCCCCGAGCACCGAGCAGGAGCCGCAGGCCGCGACGAGCGAGCCCGAGGCCGAGCAGGCCGAGGCGCCGCAGGCTGCTGCCTCCTCGGCATCCGGCGGTGGCGAGGGCCAGACCGTGACCATGCCCGCGCTCGGCGAGTCGGTCACCGAGGGCACCGTCACCCGCTGGCTCAAGTCGGAGGGAGACGAGGTCGCCGTCGACGAGCCGCTCCTCGAGGTCTCCACCGACAAGGTCGACACCGAGATCCCCTCTCCTGTCGCCGGCACCCTGACCAAGATCCTCGTCCAGGAGGACGACACCGTCCCCGTCGGCGCCGACCTCGCCGTCATCGGCGGTGGCGCGCCCGCCGCGGCCGCCGAGCCCGAGAAGGCCGCCGAGCCCGAGAAGACACCCGAGCCCGCGAAGGCGCCGGAGCCCGAGCCCGAGCCCCAGAAGGCACCCGAGCCCGCCGCCGAGGCGCCGAAGGCTCCGGCGCAGGAGCAGCCGGAGGAGGCGACGCAGGAGGCTGCCGGAAAGCCGGCCGACGCCGAGCGCGCCCCCGCCCAGCAGTCCCCCGAGGCCGCCGCCCCGGCGGAGGCGCCGTCGCGCGACGACGCCGCCGCCTACGTCACGCCCCTGGTCCGCAAGCTCGCGAACCAGCACGGTGTCGACCTCGGCTCGATCACCGGCACGGGCGTCGGCGGTCGCATCCGCAAGCAGGACGTCCTCGACGCCGCCGAGGCAGCCAAGGCACCGGCCGAGCCGGCACCCGCCGCGCAGCCCGCCGCCGCTCCGGCAGCCGCGGCCGCACCCAGCGCCTCCCCCACGGCTGCGGCGGTCTCGCCGAAGCGTGGCACCCGCGAGAAGATGACCCGACTGCGCAGGGTCATCGCGACCCGCATGGTCGAGTCGCTGCAGGTCTCCGCGCAGCTGACCACCGTCGTCGAGGTCGACCTCACGAAGGTCGCCCGCCTGCGCGCCCGGGTCAAGAGCGACTTCGAGGCCCGTGAGGGCACGAAGCTCAGCTTCCTGCCGTTCCTCGCCCTCGCTGCGACCGAGGCGCTCAAGGCGCACCCGATGGTCAACGCGAGCATCGAGGGCGACGAGGTCGTCTACCACGGCAGCGAGAACCTCTCGATCGCCGTCGACACGGAGAAGGGCCTCATCGTCCCGGTCGTCAGGAACGCCGGTGACCTCAACATCGCCGGTCTCGCCCGGGCCATCGCCGACGTCGCCGCGCGCACGCGCAGCAACAAGATCACGCCCGACGACCTGGCCGGTGGCACCTTCACGATCACCAACACCGGCAGCCGCGGCGCGCTCTTCGACACGCCGATCATCAACCAGCCGCAGGTGGCCATCCTCGGCACCGGCGCGATCGTCAAGCGGCCCGTCGTCGTCACCGACGCCGACGGCGGCGAGACCATCGCGATCCGCTCGATGATGTACCTCGCCCTGTCCTACGACCACCGCATCGTCGACGGAGCCGACGCAGCACGGTTCCTCGGCACGATGAAGGCCAGGCTCGAAGAGGGCCAGTTCGAGGCCTGAGGTCCCCTGCATGAGGAGCACCCCATGACGAAGCGCGTCGCCGTCACCGGCTCGTCCGGCCTGATCGGCGGCGCGCTTCGTCGTGCGCTCGCCGAGCGCGGGGACGACGTCGTGCGTCTCGTGCGCCATGCCCCGTCCGCGCCGGACGAGGTCGAGTGGGACCCGAGCCGTGGCCGTCTCGAGGAGGGGGCGCTCGACGGGGTCGACGCGGTCGTCAACCTCGCCGGTGTCGGCATCGGCGACCGCCGGTGGAACGCCGAGCACAAGCGTGAGGTCGAGCGGTCGCGCACCGACGCGACCGGTACGGTCGCGCAGGCCCTCGTCGCCCACCGCGACCGCACCGGCGAGACCATCCGTCTCGTCAACGCGTCGGCCGTCGGCTACTACGGCGACCGGGGTGAGGAGCACCTCCCCGAGACGAGCACGCCGGGTCAGGACTTCCTCTCCGGCGTCGTCGTCCGCTGGGAGGCCGCGACCGGGCCCGCCGTCGAGGCGGGCCTGCCCGTCGCGCTGGCCCGCACCGGGCTCGTCATGGCCCACGAGGGCGGCGCCTTCGAGCAGGTCGTGCTGCTCGGCCGTCTCGGCCTCGGCGGCCCGATGGCCTCGGGGCGCGAGTGGTGGCCGTGGATCACCCTCGTCGACGAGGTGCGCGCGATCCTGCACCTCGTCGACCACCCGGAGCTCACCGGCCCGTTCAACCTCGTCGCTCCGGGGTCTGCCCGGCAGCGCGAGATCGCCTCGGCCATCGGATCGGCGCTGTCACGCCCGGCCTTCGTCCCCGCGCCCCACTTCGCCCTGCGCGCCGTCATCGGCGAGTTCGCCGACTACGTCGTCGCGAGCCAGCGCGTCGAGCCCGAGGCCCTGCTCGCCTCCGGGTTCTCGTTCGAGCACCCCGACCTGGAGAGCGCCGTCAGGTGGCTGGTGAAGCGCTGATCGCGCTGATCCGCCAACCTTGCGCTCCACGCGTCAGCCGGAAGTCGAGCTGACGACCGACGTCCGCCGGTCGACCGAGCCGCGCACCGCCCGCGGTGACGACGACGTATGCCGTCCAGTCGACCCTGGCGCGGACGACCGCCTCCGTGGGTGACCCCGTCACGTAGAGCGCCTCGGCGACCTCGAGCCGCAGCCCCTCCCACCGCGTGCGGGCCTCGACGAGCCCGGAGACCAGGTCCCGGTCGCTCGACAGGCTCGGCGAGCCGGGCGCGTGGACTCCCGCCAAGGCGCTCGCGTCGCGATCGACGAGCGCGGCCGTACGCCGGTCGCTGAGGGCCTGCAGCAGGTCCTCCGGCCTCGTCGAGGCGCCGGCGGGGTCACGCAGCACCCGGTCGGCGGTGCCCACGGCCGACCCGGACGAGGGCGTCGGGACCGCCGGTGTCGGCGGCTTCGGCGGCTTCGGCCCCATCGGCGGCTTCGGCCCCATCGACGGCATCGAGGACGCGGTCGGCGGCGAGGCTGACGGGACTCGGGCCGGGCGTGCTGTCGCCGCCCCAGCGGCACCGGGTGTCGTGGACCCCGGTCTCGCGTCCGTCGTGGCCACCGCTGCCAGCGGCGCCGTCGCTCCCGGAGCGCGGGCCGCCCACGCCCACCCGGCGGCCACGAGCAGCGGCAGCGCGACGAGCACGGACGTGACGAGTCGCCGCGGCCAGCGACGGCGGTCGGGCTGCACGAGCGATGGCTCGCGACCGGCCTCGGCACGGAGCCGGTGGGTCAGAGCCGAGGCCTGGTCTGCTCCGACCACCACCTCGACGGGCTCGGCCGGAGCGGCGTCGTAGACGAGCCGTGCGAGCTCGGCCGCACCCGGGCGGCGGTCCGGGTCGGGGTCGATGGCCGCCGCGACGACGGCCGCGAGCTCGGGCCCGACGTGGCTCACGACGGTCTCCTCGTCGAGCCGCACCACCGTGTCCGGCGCACCGTTGCCCGTGAGGCAGAACCACGCGACGGCGCCGAGGGCGTAGACGTCGGAGGCCTCGTCCGGGGCGCCGCCGAGGAGCACCTCGGGGGCGACGAAGCCGGCCGTGCCGTGGACGGCTCCGGGCTGGTGGCCGGCCACGCGAACGGCTCCGAGGTCGAGCAGCACCGGTCGCCCGTCGGAGGTCAGCATGACGTTGGACGGCGAGATGTCGGCGTGCAGGCCTCCTGCCGCGTGCAGGTGGGCGACGGCCTCGCACACGGGCGTCAGGACCGTGACCACCTCGCCCGGCCGGAGGTGGCCGCGGCTGCGCACCATCCCGGCGAGCTGGGCCCCCGCGACGAGGTCGAAGACGAGCGCCTCGCGGCCGTCGGCCAGCGGCACGACCGACCGCAGCGGCACGAGGTGGTCGTGCTGCACGGCCAGCAGCACCTGTTGCTCGGCGAGCGACTGCTGCCGGTCGAGCTCGTCGCGGACGAGGTGCGGCACCTTGACGGCCACCCGGCGTCCCGTCGCGTCGACGCCGGACCACACGACCGCCGACGATCCCACGCCGATGACGGAGTCCACGCGGTGCCCCGCGACGTCGGGACGCTCCGGTGGCTGCTCTCGCTCGTTCTCGGTCACCCGGCCATGCAAGCAGCGCCGCAGCCGTCCGCGGGCGCGTCGTCCACAGGGTCGCGAGAGGACCGCGCGCGACGACGTACCGGGCCACCCGGCATACGACCACCGGTCGGTGCCCGGCTCCCGTCAGGGAGTCTGGCCCGGCGTCACGACGTCGACGACCCGTCGGTCGCGGGCGCTGATCCGTGCGGCGTCGACGACCGCCAGCACGTGCACGGCGTCGCGCGGGTCGACCGGCATCTTCGCCTGCGGGTCCGACGACGCCAGTGCCACCGCCAGCGCGCGGTAGAAGTCCGCCTGGTCGGCGTCGGTCACGACCGGTCCTCGCTCGCGCTCGTCACCGCGCACGATCCAGCCGATCGCGTCCCCGTCGTTCTCGAACTCGGTGAACGCGCTGACGTCGTCGACCTGCCGGCCGATGACGAAGGAGCCCGCCGAGCCGTTGACGCGGGCGCGGGGTCCGGGTGCGCCGTTGACCGAGCTCGACATGACGTGGCTGACGACGCCGGACGTGTGCCGGCACGCGAGGAAGGTGTCGTCCTCCGCGACCGTCGTGCGGGAGTCGACCTCGGCATAGACCGACTCGACCTCGCCGTGCAGGAGCACCGCCTGGTCGACCAGGTGGGTCTGCAGGTCGAGCAGCAGACCGCCGCCCTCCTCGGCGGTGACCTGCTCGCGCCAGCGCTGCTTGGGCACGGGACGCCAACGGTCCCAACGGTATTCGGCCCGCCAGATCTCGCCGACGAGCTCGTCGTCGCGGACGATGCGCAGCGCCGCAAGCTCGGGGTCGAAGCGCCGGTTGTTGAAGACCGTGAGCGGCACGCCGTGGTGGGCGGCCAGGTCGACGACGTCGAGGGCACGGCTCGCGTCGACGGCGAGCGGCTTGTCGACGACGAGCGGGATGCCCGCCTCGATGACGCGCTCGGCCTGCTCGGCGTGCACGCCGCTCGGCGACGCGAGGACGACGAGGTCGAGACCCTCGACGCCGAGCAGGGCCTCGAGGTCGGGGACGACCTCGGCCCCCGGGAGGTCGGCCCGCACCTCGTCGGCGCGGGTCGCGTTCGACGTCGACACGGCTGCCACCGTGAGGCCGGCCCGCCCGATGAGCGGGGCGTGGATGCCCCGGCCCGCCGAGCCGTAGCCGACGAGTCCGACACGCGGCGGGGTGGACGGGGACGCGTCGGTGGCAGGCATTCCGGCATCGTATGCCGCCCGGCGTAGGGTGGCCGCATGCGCTTCGTCCACCTCGGTCTCGACCCCGACTTCGTCGACTACGAGCAGGCGTGGCAGGTCCAGCGCGACACGCACGCGAAGGTCGTGGCGGGTGAGGAGCCCGACACCGTCTACCTCCTCGAGCACCGCGCGGTCTACACCGCGGGCAAGCGCACCGAGCCCCAGGAGCGACCCAGCGACGGCACTCCCGTCATCGACGTCGACCGCGGCGGCAAGATCACCTGGCACGGTCCGGGACAGATCACCGGCTACCCGGTCGTCCGGCTCCCGGCGCCCATCGACGTCGTCGGCTACGTCCGCCACATCGAGGAGATGATGATCCGCGTCTGCGCCGACTTCGGCGTCGAGGCCGGACGCGTCGAGGGCGAGAGCGGCACGTGGATCGCCGCCGACGACCGCGGCCCGCGTCGCAAGATCGGCGCCATCGGCATCCGCGTCAGCCGTCAGGTCGCGATGCACGGCTTCGCGCTCAACTGCAACCCCGACCTGTCGTGGGGCGAGGTCATCATCCCGTGCGGCATCGTCGGGGCCGGTGTCACCTCGCTGTCCTACGAGCTCGGGCGCGACGTGCCCGTGACCGAGGTGCTCCCCCACGTCGAGAAGCACCTCGCCGACATCCTGCCGACGCTCCAGCCGAACCGCCGCGCCCTCGCCTGACCTCCCGCCCCCGGGTCCCGTATGCCGTGTCGTGACCGGCGGGTCCCCGCGCGGTCCGTTCGGGCCACCCCTAGGGTGTCGACCACCAACCGGTCGAACCAGGGGGATCGATGGACGTCGCCGTCCGCACCGTCAACCTACGCAAGACGTACCTGAGCCGAGGGTCGAGACGCGTCGCCGTCACCGGCCTGTCCATGGCCGTGCCGCTCGGCGGCGTCCACGGCTTCCTCGGCCCGAACGGCTCGGGCAAGACGACGACGATCCGGATGCTGCTCGGCCTCGTGCGCGCCGACTCCGGCACGGCCGAGGTCTTCGGCGAGGCGGTGCCCAAGCGGCTGCCGCACGTCATCGACCGGGTCGGGGCCATCGTCGAGTCGCCGAAGTTCTTCCCCGCCTTCACCGCCCGCCAGAACCTCGCCCTGCTCGCGGGCGCGATCGGCAGCCCGCGACAGCGCGTCGACGAGGTGCTCGAGGCCACGCACCTCGGCGACCGCGGGCGCGACCGCTACGCCGGCTTCTCGCTGGGCATGAAGCAGCGCCTGGCCATCGCGGCGACGCTCCTCAAGGACCCCGACCTGCTCATCTTCGACGAGCCCACCAACGGGCTCGACCCCGCCGGCATCCGCGAGGTGCGCGACACGATGAGGTCGCTGGGCGAGCAGGGCAAGACGGTGCTCGTCAGCTCGCACATCCTCGCCGAGGTCGAGCAGGTCGCCGACACGGTGTCGATCATCGGCCACGGGTCGCTGCTCGCCGAGGGGCGCGTCAGCGACATCCTCGGCGGCGCGGGTGCCGCCGGCACCGCCCAGGTGCGGGTGGGCGTCGCCTCGCCCGACCGGGCCGCCGAGGTGCTGGCCGCCGACGGCTTCACCCTGACCCGCGACGACGCCTACCTCGTCGTCGGCACCGACGACCCCTCGGCCGTCACCCGCTCCCTCGCCGGGCACGGTCTCTACGTCGCCGAGCTCGTCCCGGTGCGTCCGGACCTCGAGTCGGCCTTCCTCGCGCTCACCGCCGACGAGGGCCTCGGGAGCGAGGCCGACCGGGCCGCCGGCGGTCGCCGGAACGGGGGTGCGGCATGAGCAGCACCCTCGTCTCCCCCGACTCCGGGCCCCGCGCAGCCCGACAGCCGAAGGGCACGTCGTTCGTCGGCCTCGTCGGCGTCGAGCTGCGCCGACTCTGGTGGCGCCGCCTGACGAAGGTGGCTCTCGCCGCCGTCGTCGTCTTCATCGGGGCCAGCGTCTTCAACGCCTACAACGCGAGCACGCCCGAGCGCCTCGCCCAGCAGCTCGACAGCTACCGGATCATGCAGCAGGAAGCACCCCGGATGATCGAGGAGTGCCGCAAGCAGCAGGCCATCGAGCGTGACCGGAGCGGCGACCAGACGCTCGACTTCGGCTGCGACCAGCAGGGCCAGACGCCGACGCTCGAGCAGATGGGCCTCGCCCTGCCCGTCGCCGACACGGTCACCGACGGCATCGCGAGGACGATCGCCCTGCTGCTCGCCTTCGTGGCACTGCTGCTCGGCGCGAGCTTCGTCGGAGCCGAGTTCTCCACGGGCTCGATGGGCCTGTGGCTCACCTTCCAGCCACGTCGGCTGCGCGTCGCCGCCAGCAAGCTCACGGCGGCCGCCGTCGGCGGCGCCGTCGTCGCCGTCCTCGGCCTCGTCCTGACCAACCTCGGCGCGCGCATGGTCGCCGTCGTCAACCGCCCCGGGTCCGACCTCCAGCTGCCCCAGGCGCCCCCGCTCGAGGAGCCGTTGGCCCTGCTCGGGCTGCGCATCGTCGCGCTGGCCGTGGGCGCCGGTGTCGTCGGGGCGGCCCTCGGCCTGCTGCTCCGGCACACGGCGGCGATCATCGGGACCGTGCTCGGCTTCGCCGTCGTCGTCGAGGGCATCGCGATGCAGGCGTTCCTCCAGGGCCGGCTCCAGCAGTGGTCGGTCCTGAAGAACATCGAGGCGGTCGTCGAGCGGGGCACCACCTACGTCGCCGAGTCCTGCGGGCCCACGTCGTGCGACTACACCGAGCGGACCCTCACCTACACGCACGGCTGGGTCTTCCTCCTCGTCGTCGCGCTCGCGATCGTGCTGGTCGGGGTCGCGTCGTTCCGGCGCCGCGACGTCACCTGACGCCGAGGACGCCCCTCCCCGGACCCGGCCACCCGGCATACGCCCACGTCGAGGGTGGTCCGGGACCGTCGGCGGAGAGGCGTAACCTGTGCGGAGCAGCAAATCCCGACCAAGGAGCCCGTGTGTCTGTCGTTCCCGACGGCCGTCGTCTGCTGCGCGTCGAGGCGCGCAACGCCGAGACCCCCATCGAGCGCAAGCCGTCCTGGATCAGGACGACGGCCAAGATGGGGCCCGAGTACACCGCCCTGCACTCGATGGTGAAGTCCGAGGGACTGCACACGGTGTGCCAGGAGGCCGCCTGCCCCAACATCTTCGAGTGCTGGGAGGACAAGGAGGCCACCTTCCTCATCGGCGGTGACGTGTGCACCCGGCGCTGCGACTTCTGCGACATCGCGACGGGCCGCCCGACGACGCTCGACCTCGACGAGCCGCGCCGCGTGGCCGAGTCGGTCGCCCAGATGGGCCTGCGCTACTCCACCGTGACCGGTGTCGCCCGCGACGACCAGCCCGACGGCGCCGCCGGCCTCTACGCCGAGACGATCCGCCAGATCCACCTGCTCAACC
The DNA here is from genome assembly GCF_964254175.1 of Terrabacter sp. LjRoot27. Lineage (NCBI taxonomy): Bacteria > Bacillati > Actinomycetota > Actinomycetes > Micrococcales > Intrasporangiaceae > Terrabacter > Terrabacter sp. LjRoot27. Next base: position 2,030,815 of record NZ_CAXUSS020000001.1, on the reverse strand, counting down.
CCAACACCGGCGTCGAGATCCTCCCGCCCGACTTCGGCGCCAAGCCGGAGCTCGTCGGCCAGGTCTTCGACGCCCGGCCCGAGGTCTTCGCGCACAACCTCGAGACGGTGCCGCGCATCTTCCGGCGCATCCGTCCTGCCTTCACCTACGAGAAGTCGCTGGCCGTGCTGAGCATGGCCCGTGAGGCCGAGCTCGTCACGAAGAGCAACCTCATCCTCGGCATGGGCGAGACCGACACCGAGATCGAGGAGGCCATCCGCGACCTCCACGAGGCCGGCTGCGACATCCTCACCATCACGCAGTACCTCCGGCCCTCCAAGCTGCACCACCCGATCGACCGGTGGGTCAAGCCCGAGGAGTTCGTGCACTGGTCCGAGGTCGCCGACGAGATGGGAGTCAAGGGCGTCATGGCCGGTCCGCTCGTGCGCTCGTCGTACCGCGCCGGTCGCCTGTGGGCCACCGCGATGCGCAAGTGGGGGCGCGAGATCCCCGCCCACCTCTCGCACCTGGCCGAGGCCGCCGGGTCCCCCGCCCGCCAGGAGGCGGCGTCGTTGGTGGCCCGCGCCCAGAGCGCCGTATCCTGAGCACCATGGCACGCAACAAGGACGGCGACGCGAGCAGCGCGCCCCAGGAGAAGAAGCAGGGACGGCTGTCCCAGATCCGTGACGTCTACCGGGTCTCCAAGCAGGCTGACCCGCTCATCGGCTGGTTCATGCTGCTGTCGTTCCTCGTCGTCTTCGGGGTGCTGCTCGTCATCGGCTTCCTCGTCAAGCTGCCGTGGATCTTCGGCATCTTCGGGGTGCTCTTCGGCATCCTCGCCGCGACGATCATCATGAGCCGTCGCGCCGAGCGGGCGGCATACAGCCAGATCGAGGGCCAGGCCGGCGCCGCCGGCGCCGCCCTCACCTCGATCCGCCGCGGGTGGTACACCGACCGTGAGCCCGTCGCCGCCGACGTGGCGCGGCCCGGCGACATCAACTCGGCCGCGATGGTCTACCGCGCACTGGGCCGCCCCGGTGTCGTCCTGGTCGGAGAGGGCCCCACGGCGCGCGTCCAGAAGCTGCTCGCCACCGAGAAGAAGCGCGTCGAGCGCGTCGCCCCCGGAGTCCCGGTCACGACGATGCGCGTCGGCTCGGGCGACAACGAGGTGCCCCTCCCCAAGCTCGCGAGCAAGGTCCAGCGCCTCAAGCCGCAGATCACCAAGGACGAGATGGCGCTCGTCAACAAGCGCCTCAAGGCACTCGGTGGCCTGCGCGCCCCGCTCCCGCCCGGCGTCGACCCGATGCGCGCCCGCATGGACCGGAAGGCCCTGCGCGGCAAGTGAGCCCGGCCGCCACGGCGGCACGACCCAGAGGTATGCGCAAGGGCCGGTTCCCCGGGAACCGGCCCTTGCGCATACCCCGTCCTCGCAGGCGTGCTCGCGTCAGCGGGTGCGCACGATGACGGTGTTCGGCACCTTGTCGTGCAGGCCCCGGCCGTCACGGTCCCAGACGACGGCGGGCAGGAAGAGGCAGAGCAGGACGGTGCGGACGACGGCCTGGAGCGGCAGCACGCGGTCGCCCACGAGCGAGCGCACCTGCAGACCCATGATCCGGTGACCGATCGTGAAGCCGACCGTGCCGACGAGCACGAGGTGCATGACGCCGAACACGGCGAGCACGACGAACCCCTGGGCGCCCGACGCCGGGGGCTGCGAGAACGGCAGCGGCACCCCGAAGAGGCCCCTCGCGATGAACGACGCGATGGTCCAGTCGACGAGCACACCCGCGAACCGGATGCCGAAGCCGGCCACCGAGCCGGGTCCGCGCGGTGGCAGGCCGAGGTCGCGGCCTCGGTACTGCCCCTCGGCGTTCGTACGTGCGCGCGGGCCCTCGAGCCACGAGCCGAAATCCTTGCGGTCCACCACGGGTCCAGCGTAACGAGACACGGCCCGGGCTCTTTGCCCGGGCCTGTCCATCCGTAACACCCGTGAAACATGAGGGTCATGGCAGAGAAATCGGCAGTCGATAGTGTCGACACCGACAGCACGAGGCCGTCCCTCGATCCCTGCCGCTCCGTGGAGCCCCGGACCGGGAGACGCCCTCGCCCCACATCAGGAGGTTGGATGTTCAGCTCAGCTGACGAGGTCCTCACGTTCATCAAGGACGAGGACGTCAAGTTCGTCGACATTCGGTTCTGCGATCTGCCCGGTGTCATGCAGCACTTCAACGTGCCGGCTGAGTCGGTCGACGAGGACTTCTTCACCGTTGGTCAGATGTTCGACGGGTCCTCGATCCGCGGCTTCCAGGCGATCCACGAGTCGGACATGAAGCTCGTGCCGGACCCCGCCACGGCCTTCGTCGACCCGTACCGCGCCGAGAAGACGCTGGTCATGAACTTCTCGATCCTCGACCCGTTCACGGACGAGCGCTACAGCCGCGACCCGCGCAACATCGCGAGCAAGGCCGAGGAGTACCTCAAGTCCACCGGCATCGCCGACACCGCCTACTTCGGTGCCGAGGCCGAGTTCTACATCTTCGACGACGTGCGCTTCGAGACGAAGCAGAACGCGTCGTACTACTACCTCGACTCCATCGAGGCCGCGTGGAACACCGGTCGCGTCGAGGAGGGCGGCAACAAGGGCTACAAGACCCGCTACAAGGGTGGCTACTTCCCCGTCTCCCCCGTCGACCACTTCGCCGACTTCCGCGACAAGATCTGCCTCGACCTCAAGGAGGTCGGTCTCAACGTCGAGCGCAGCCACCACGAGGTCGGCACCGCGGGCCAGATGGAGATCAACTACCGCTTCAACACGCTGCTCCACTCCGGCGACGACCTCATGAAGTTCAAGTACGTCGTCAAGAACTCCGCGTGGAAGCAGGGCCACACGGCGACGTTCATGCCGAAGCCGCTCTTCGGTGACAACGGCTCGGGCATGCACACGCACCAGTCGCTCTGGAAGGACGGCGAGCCACTCTTCTACGACGAGCGCGGCTACGGCGGTCTGTCCGACCTCGCGCGCTGGTACATCGGCGGCCTGCTCAAGCACGCCCCGTCGCTGCTCGCCTTCACGAACCCGACGGTGAACTCCTACCACCGCCTGGTCCCCGGCTACGAGGCCCCGGTCAACCTCGTCTACTCCGCCCGCAACCGCTCGGCCTGCGTCCGCATCCCGATCACGGGCACGTCGCCGAAGGCCAAGCGCATCGAGTTCCGCGTTCCCGACCCGTCGGCGAACCCGTACCTCTGCTTCGCCGCCCAGCTCATGGCCGGTCTCGACGGCATCAAGAACCGCATCGAGCCGCCGGAGCCGGTCGACAAGGACCTCTACGAGCTGCCGCCCGAGGAGCACGCCGCGATCCAGCAGGTGCCCGGCTCGCTCCCCGAGGTGCTCGATGCGCTCGAGGCCGACCACGACTACCTCCTCGAGGGCGACGTGTTCACGCAGGACCTCATCGAGGCCTGGATCGAGTACAAGCGCAAGAACGAGGTGGACCCGATCCGCTTCCGTCCGCACCCGCACGAGTTCGAGATGTACTTCGACATCTGAGCCGACTCGGCAGCACCGGCCGGTCCCCTGGTGGGACGGCCACACTCGGAACGCGGGTCCCTACGGGGGCCCGCGTTTCGCGCTGTACGCCGCCCAGTCGGGCAGGGATACCCCTATGGGGTATGCTGGACTCCCGAAACCCGAGGAGTAGACATCGTGCGCAACAGACACCGCATCCCCGTCCTCACCGCCGTCGGCATCACGGCCACCCTCGCGCTCGGCGCCTGTGGTGGGCACGACACCGGGGCGCCCGCAGGCATGGACCACGGCTCGGTGGCCACCCACGCCGGGTCGCCGTCGGCGACCTCAGGGGCGTCGACGACCGGGTCGGCCCAGGCTCCGGGTGACGTGATGTTCGCCCAGATGATGATTCCCCACCACGAGCAGGCCGTCGAGATGGCAGACCTCGCGCTGGAGAAGGCGGGGACCTCGAGCGCCGTCAGGGACCTCGCCCGCCAGATCCGCGCCGCGCAGGCACCGGAGATCGCGACGATGACGGGCTGGCTCCAGCAGTGGGGAGCCCCCACGAGCGCCTCCGGTCACATGGACCACGGCGTGGACGGGATGATGACCGATGCCGACATGACGACGCTCGCCGACGCCGAGGGCGAGGCGTTCGACCGGCTGTGGCTCACGATGATGATCGCCCACCACGAGGGAGCCGTCACGATGAGCAGGACGGTGCTCTCGACGACCGCGGACCCCGACGTGCGAGCGCTCGCCCAGGCCGTCGTCGCCGGCCAGCAGCGGGAGATCGCCACGATGCGTGCGCTGACGTCCTGACCGACGGGCGCGACCCTGGACAGGGGTGTCCGGTCGCGCGGGCCTCTCGGGTACGACCTCCACATGACGGACGACTCCCCCGACCTCGAGCGGTTCGTGCGCGCCCAGGACGCGGGCGGCACCTACGCCGCCGCGCTCTCGGAGCTGCGGGGCGGCGCCAAGCGCAGTCACTGGATGTGGTTCGTCCTTCCCCAGGTCAGCGGGCTGGGCAGGAGCGAGACCGCCAGGGCGTATGCCGTGTCGGGCCTTCGCGAGGCCCGCGCCTACCTGCGCCACCCGGTCCTCGGACCCCGACTGCGCGAGTGCGCGGACGCGCTCGACGCCCTCGACACCGATGACCCGGTGCGCGTGCTCGGTCCCGTCGACGCGACCAAGCTGCGCTCGTCGATGACGCTCTTCGAGCTCGCCGCACGGGACGCGGAGGAGGCCGAGCCGTTCGCCCGCGTGCTCGAGCACTTCTTCGAGGGCCGCCGCGACGACGCGACGACCGGGATCCTCGGCTCGTGACCGACGACGCCGTCGAGGCCGGCCTCGCCGAGCAGCGGACCGACCGGCGGACCGAGCAGCGGACCGACCGGCGGACCGACCGGCGGACCGACCGTGAGCCATCCGGTCGGACCATGGGAGGCGCAGCGGACGGCGAGCCCGACCCGCGGCGCTGGAAGGCCCTGTGGGTGTGCCTCGTGGCCGGGTTCATGACGCTCCTCGACGTCAGCATCGTCAACGTGGCCCTCCCCTCGATCCAGACCGGGGTGGAGGCCACCCCGAGCGACCTGCAGTGGGTCGTGTCCGGCTACGCGCTCGCCTTCGGCCTGACCCTCGTGCCGGCGGGACGCCTGGGCGACGCGCTCGGCCGCCGCACCGTGTTCGTCGTCGGCGTCGTCCTCTTCGGGCTCGCGAGCCTGGCCTGCGGGATCGCGCCGAACGCCACCCTGCTCATCGTCGCCCGGCTGGTCCAGGGGGCGGCCGGCGGGATCCTCAACCCGCAGGTCTCGGGTCTGATCCAGCAGCTCTTCCGCGGCGCCGAGCGTGGCCGGGCGTTCGGCCTGCTCGGCGCGATCATCGGCATCTCCACGGCCGTGGGACCCGTCGTCGGCGGGGTCATCCTCGACGGCCTGGGCGAGCAGCGCGGCTGGCGGTGGATCTTCTTCGTCAACCTGCCGGTCGCCGTGGTCGCGGTCGTCCTCGCGATGCGCTGGCTGCCCGACCCTCCGCCGCGCGACCCGAACCGGCACGTCGACGCCGACCCCCTCGGCGTGGTGCTGCTCGGCGCCGGCGTGCTCGGCATCCTGCTGCCCGTCGTCGAGACCGGGCGTGGCGGCGCGGGTGTGCCGGGGTGGGTCGCCGTCATCGGCGGGGTCCTCCTCGTGGTCTTCCTCTGGTGGGAGCGCACCTACACGAGGCGCGGCCGGAGCCCACTCGTCGACCTGGCTCTCTTCCGCGTGCCCGGCTATGCCTCGGGCGCTGCAGTCGGCAGCATCTACTTCGGCGGCTTCACCGGCATCTTCTTCGTGCTGACGATCTTCTTCCAGCAGCAGCTCGGCTACTCGCCGCTGCTCGCCGGCCTGGCGGTCACTCCCTTCGCCGCCGGGTCGGCCGTGACCTCCGCGATCGGTGGGCGACTCGTCAGTCGCTTCGAGAGGTCGCTCGTGACCGGCGGGCTGGGCGTGGTGCTCGTCGGCATCGTGGCGGTGGACGTCGTGCTCGGCACGGTCCACGACGCCTCGCTCGGTTGGTGGCTCGCCGGCCCCCTGCTCGTCGCCGGTCTCGGCAGCGGGCTGGTCATCTCGCCCAACATCACCCTCACCGTCGCCCAGGTCCCCGGTCGAGCGAGCCGGCACCGCGGGCGGGCTCCTCCAGACCGGCCAACGCATCGGCACCGCAGCCGGGATCGCCCTCGTCGGAGCCGTCTTCTACTCGACGGCCGCCTCGGGTGGTGGTCTCGACGCGTCGACGGCCCTGCGCGTCACCGCGGGCCTCGTCGCGGTCGCCCTGCTCGCCAGCTCCCTCGACCTGCGCGGGCGCAGGCGGCGCGAACGGGCAGCGTCCACCCTCGGACGCTGATCCGGGATCCCGGCCGGGCCCTTCCCGGCCTCACCACCGGCGTCCCGGACGAGCGCGGCATACCTCATCCTGAGCGACGGGTCACGCGCTCTGTTCGGCGTGTCCGGAGGTCGATGTCCTCGTTGACTGGGCAGTAGCCGGACAAATGGGTTAAATTGCCACACCCGCGTTCGCAGGTTCTCTGACGGCCTCTCTCCACGCGCACGGGATCACCACACCATGCCCCTCGCGCCCTGCCACCCTGCCTCGGCCTGGGTGGATCCCACCGATCCCCGTCTCGGAGAACCCATGAAGCACCCCACCCTTCCCCGACGCCTGCGCGGTCTCGGCCTGCTGCTGTCAGCGGTCGCCTCGCTCGCCATCGTGTCCGCCGTGGCCGCACCGGCCACCGCCGGCGGGGGCGCCGCCGTGCCCCCGACCCCGACCGGCCTCCCGGTCGCGATCGAGGGCCTGTCGCCCTACGTCCCGCCAACCGGCTGCGACCTGCGCACCCGGACCGGCTCGGCGAAGCTCGCCACGCTGATCCAGGCGACGTACGGCAACACGTACGGCCTCTCGCGCACCTGCACGTCGGCGACGACGCCGTCGTCGGAGCACTTCGACGGGCGTGCCATCGACACGTTCTTCAACGTGCGCAACGCCACCGAGCGCGCCGAGGCCAGCGCCCTGCTGACCTGGCTGCTGGCGTACGACAAGGCGGGCAACCGCTACGCCAACGCGCGGCGACTCGGCGTCATGTACATCATCTGGAACGACAAGATGTGGAGCTCCTACCGCCCCTCGGAGGGATGGCGCCCGTACAGCAACTGCGCCGACACGCCCTCATCGGCGTACGACACGGCCTGTCACCGCAACCACGTCCACCTCAGCCTCTCGTGGGAGGGCGCGAACGGGCGTACCTCGTTCTGGACCAAGGCGGTCGCGCCGGTCGACTGGGGCCCCTGCCGACCCGCGGACCTCAACTGGTCCGAGGGCCAGGCGGCCCCCAACCCGCGACGCTGCCCGAGCTACGCCGTCGTCAAGGCTCCGTCCGGCGCGAGCGCACTGCTCAAGCAGCTCGTCCCCCGCTCGGGCATGGTCCTGCGTCCGGGCATGTCCGGGCCCGCGGTGACGACGCTGCAGCAGGCCATCGGGGTGTCCCCGGCGACCGGCACCTTCGCCTCGGTCACGACGAGCCGCCTCAAGACGTGGCAGACCAAGCACGGTCTCGGCGCCACGGGCATCACCTACCCGTCGACCTGGCGGGCTCTGCTCGCCGCCAACGGCATGCACTGACGAAGCGCTGCCCCCCGAGGGGACCGCGCCGGACACCATCCGGCACCGGACGTCCTTCCGCGTCGCTCAGGCGGCGCGGGAGGACGGCGTCGCGTAGGCGGAGTCCACGGCCGAACGGACCCGGCTGTGCGGCCACGTCGCGGCGATGAGGGTGATGAGGCCCAGGCACACCGCCGCACAGATGGTGACGGCGAGGTAGGCGCTCGAGTGCTGAGCCACCCAGCCGGCGGCGAGGTAGGAGAGGCCGGCCGCGGCGATCGAGACGGACCCCGCCAGGCTGAAGATGCGACCCCGCAGGGCCGGCTCCGTGACGAGGGCGAACGTCGCCTGCAACGGCACCATGAACGCCTGCATCATGCCGGACACGAAGAAGAGCAGGGCGACGAGCCAGATCGGCGGCTGGAGAGCAGTCAGCAGCAGCGGCAGCGGCATGAGGAGCGCGAGCGGCACGATCGACCGGTTCTGCTGGTGCACGTCGCGGCGGCCGATGAGGACGATGCCGACGACGGCCCCCACGATCGGGGAGGCCATGAGCACACCGCCCCAGCCGTTCTGCCCGGCGATCGGCAGGGCCAGCGCCTCGGGCGCGACGATACCGAGGCACGCGACGGCGCTCAGGGTCACGAGTCGCGCGAGGACCGGGTGACGCGCGAGGTCGCCCGCGGCGGTCGTGAGGTCGCGGGCGAAGCCGCGCAGGCCACGACCCCGCTCGCCCGAGACGGGCTTGAGCTCGACGACGAAGAGCGTCACGAGTGCCGCGACGACGAACGTCAGCAGGTCGAAGAGCAGCCCCGTCTCGGGACCGACGAGGACGATGAGCCCACCGCCGACGGCCAGGCCGATCGCCTGGTTGAACTGCTCGGACATCGCCCCGAGTCCCACGGCCCGGGCGTAGAGGTGGCGATCCTCGAAGAGGTCCGTGACGAGCACCATGTAGGAGGCCGTCGACGCCCCGCCGATGAGCTCGAGCCCGAAGAGCACGAGGAACATCAACCAGAAGCTCGCCCCCTGCAGGACGAGCCACATCAGACCCAGGACGCACGCGGCCCGCAACAGGTGCGACCAGATGAGGACCCACTTGTAGGGGAACCGGTCGACGATGGGACCGATGAGGCTACGACCGAAGAAGGTGGGCACGAGGCTGACCGCGAGCGTCGTGGCCGTCGCGAGCGGCGAGGACGTGCGCTCGTAGACGACGGCCGCGATCGTGACGCGCGCGATGTAGTCGCCCCACATCGAGAGGGCGTTGGCCAGGAACACCGGCAGGTACCGCGGGACCCGGAGGACGGCGGCGTACGTCGGCGCGCTGTCGCCCTGCCCCTGGCTCGGATTCACGTGACGACGCTACCCCGAGGTGGGGTGTCGTAAAAGTTGAAATCAGTGGCGTGCCGGGAGCGTCGGGCCACCCGGCGCCACAGCTCGGCGAGGGCTGCTCCCTCGCCCGCCGGCCGACCCATGATCCGGCCGATCCCGTCGAGGTCTCGCAGGTCCGACGGGACGCTGTCGATGGCCCTCCCCCGCCACAGCACACCGGCGTTGCGCATGAGCGCGCCGAGACGCCAGGCCTCGCGCAGCGCCACGACGTCGTCGGTCGCGACCAGGCCCTCGGACTCGAGCGCCGCGAGCCCGGCCATCGTGCCGGTGACCCGGAGGGCCGGGTGCGCGTGGGCGTGCTCGAGCTGGTGCAGCTGGACGACCCACTCGACGTCGGTCAGGCCGCCGCGGCCCAGCTTGATGTGGGTGCGCGGGTCGGCGCCCCGCGGCAGGCGTTCGCTCTCGACCCTCGCCTTGAGGGTGCGGATGTCACGCACCTGGCTGTCGTCGAGGCCGCCCTCGGGCCACCGCAACGGGTCGATGAGCTCGAGGAAGGCCTCGGCCAGCGACGACGGCCCCGCGATCGGGGTGGCGCGCAGGAGCGCCTGGAACTCCCACGTGAGGGCCCATCGCTCGTAGTACGTGCGGAACGAGTCGACGCTGCGCACGAGCGGGCCGCCCTTGCCCTCGGGACGCAGGTCGGCGTCGAGCCCGAGCGCCGGGTCGGGACCCGAGCCGGAGAGGAGCTTGCGCAGCTCCTGCACCACGAGGGTCGCGCGGGCCTGGACGTCCTTCTCCGACGAGCCGGGGTGCGGCTGGTGGACGAACATGACGTCGGCGTCGCTGGCGTAGCCGAGCTCCCGGCCACCGAGACTGCCCATGGCGACGACGAGGATGTCACCGCCGACGGGCTCACCCTCGCGCCGCTCCACCTCACGGGTGGCCGCCTCGAGGGCGACCTGGATCGTCGAGCCGGTGAGGTCGGTCAGGGCCGCCCCGACACCGGGCAGGTCGATGACCCCGACGAGGTCCCCCATGACGATGCGGAGCAGCTCGTGGCGCCGGATCGCGCGGACCGCGGCCACGGCGTCCGCGGCCGAGTCGCGACGACCGGCCGCCGACTGCATCGTCGCCGTGATCGCCTCGCGCGTGCGCGGCGTCAGACCGTTGTCGTCGCCGAGGATCGAGACGCTCTCGGGCGAGCGGACGAGCAGGTCCGCGGCGTACCGGCTGCGCGCGAGGCAGTGCGCGAGACGGTCGGCAGCACGTCCCTCGTCGCGGAGCATCTTGAGGTACCAGTGGGTCGAGCCGAGCTCGTCGGAGACGCGACGGAAGGACAGGAGCCCGGCGTCGGGGTCGGCCTCGTCGGCGAACCAGCCGAGCATGACCGGCAGCAGCGTGCGCTGGATGGCGGCGCGACGGCTGACACCCGTCGTCAGGGCCTCGATGTGGCGCAGGGCGCCGGCCGGATCGCGGAAGCCGAGGGCGAGGAGCCGCTGTCGGGCTGCCTCGGGACTGAGTCGTGCCTCGGTCGGGCTGAGCTTCGCGGCGGCGGCGAGCAGCGGGCGGTAGAAGAGCCGCTCGTGGAGCCGGCGCACCTCCCGGGCCGACGCCTGGCGGTCGGCCACGACGGCCCGCTCCGGGTGCGTGCGGTGGCCCATCGCCCGACCCAGCCGGCGCAGGTCCGCCTCCGTCACCGGCATGAGGTGCGTGCGGCGCAGCCGGTGCAGCTGGATGCGGTGCTCGAGGCAGCGCAGGTGGCGGTAGGCCCGGTCGAGGATGGCGGCGTCGTCACGGCCCACGTAGCCGCCGCGGGCCAGCGCCGCGAGGGCCTCGAGCGTCGTCGCGGACCGCAGGCTCGGATCGGTGCGCCCGTGCACGAGCTGGAGCAGCTGCACGCTGAACTCGACGTCGCGCAGGCCCCCCGGACCGAGCTTGAGCTGGCGCGCTGCCTCGTTGGCGGGCACGTGCTGCTCGACGCGGCGCCGCATCGCCTGGACGTCCTCGACGAACTTGTCCCGTCCGGCCGCCTCCCACACCATCGGCGAGATCTCCGCCTTGTAGCGCAGCCCGATCTCCTTGTCGCCCGCCGACACCCACGCCTTGAGCAGCGCCTGGAACTCCCACGTCTTGGCCCAGCGCTCGTAGTAGGCCTTGTGGCTGCTGATGGTGCGCACGAGCGGGCCCTGCTTGCCCTCGGGGCGCAGCGCGGCGTCGACCGGCCACAGGCTGCCCTCGGGCGTGGGCGTCGAGCACGCCCGCATGACGGCCGTGGCGAGGGCCGTGCCGACCCGCAGCGCGAGGTCCTCGTCGGCGCCGTCGGCCGGCTCCGCGACGAAGATGACGTCGACGTCGCTCACGTAGTTGAGCTCGCCACCGCCCGTCTTGCCCATCCCGATGACGGCGAGACGGCATACCTCGTGGCCGTCGCCGTACTCCTCCCTCGCGATGGCGAGGGCGGCCTCCAGGGCGGCCTCCGCCAGCTCGGCGAGGGCCTCGCCGACGGCGGGCATCTCGGCGAGCGGGTCGGCGGCCGTGACGTCGAGCGCGGCGATCCGCAGCAGCCCGCGGCGGTAGGCGATGCGCAGGGCGTCGAGCGGCGTGCGGTCCGCGCGCTCGTCGGTCACGGCGTGCACGAGGTCGCTGCGCACCTGCTCGCCGGTGCGGCGCTCGGCACGCGCGGCGTCGACCCAGTGCTCCGGGTGTCGCACCAGCTCGTCGACGAGTGCCGTCGAGGCCCCGAGCACGCCGAGGACGCGGTCGCGCCCGACACCGGGCGTGGCGAGCTCGGCCGCGAAGGCGGAGATGCCCCACCCGGGCGGGTCACCGAGTGCGGCGAGGGACTCCGCGACCCGGACCAGCCCGAGCAGGCACTGGTCGGGGTCGGCGGTGTCGCCCATGACGGCGGCGAGGGGGTCGAGCTGGCCGTCCTCGAAGGCGGCCCGGATCGGCAGCAGCGCGCGGTCGTCGATGAGCCCGACGCCTCGGTCGGGGTCGGCGAAACCGAGCCGGGCCAGGGCTCCCTCGGTCGTGCTGGTGCGTGATGACATCGGTGTCGAATCGCTCGGTGGTCGGGTCCGGGAGGGTGGGGCCCGTCCGGTCAGAGTCGCGGCAGGTAGCGGTCGAGCTCGAAGCGGCTGATCTCGTGACGGTAGTCGAGCCACTCCTGGCGCTTGTTGCGCAGGAAGAAGTCGAAGACGTGCTCGCCGAGGACGTCGGCCACCAGCTCGCTCTCCTCCATGACCTCGAGCGCCCGACCGAGCGAGGACGGCAGCGGCTTGATGCCCATGGCGCGGCGCTCGGAGTCGGTGAGGCTCCAGACGTCGTCCTCGGTCTCGGGAGGCAGCTCGTAGCCCCCCTCGATGCCCTTGAGGCCCGCCCCGAGCAGGACCGCGAAGGCGAGGTAGGGGTTGCAGGCGGCGTCGAGCGAACGGACCTCGACGCGCGTCGACTGGCCCTTGTTGGGCTTGTGCATCGGCACCCGGACGAGCGCGGAACGGTTGTTGTGGCCCCACGTGAGGTGGGCCGGAGCCTCTCCCCCGCCCCAGAGGCGCTTGTAGGAGTTGACCCACTGGTTCGTCACGGCGGCGATCTCGGCCCCGTGGCGCAGCAGGCCGGCGATGAACTGCCGCCCCACCTTGCTCAGCTGGTAGGGGGCGCCGGCCTCGAAGAAGGCGTTCGAGTCGCCCTCGAAGAGCGAGAGGTGCGTGTGCATCCCCGACCCGGGGTGCTCGGAGAACGGCTTGGGCATGAAGGTCGCGTAGATCCCCTGCGTCAGGGCGACCTCCTTGACGACCGTCCGGAAGGTCTGGATGTTGTCGGCCGTGCTGAGCGCGTCGGCGTAGCGCAGGTCGATCTCGTTCTGGCCCGGGGCGCCCTCGTGATGGCTGAACTCGACCGAGATGCCCATGTTCTCGAGCATCGTGATCGCGGCGCGGCGGAAGTCGTGGCCGGTGCCGTGCGGCACGTGGTCGAAGTAGCCGGCGTCGTCGACCGGGACGGGCCGCCCGTCAGGGCCGCGTCCCTGCTCGAGGAGGAAGAACTCGATCTCGGGGTGGGTGTAGAAGGTGAAGCCGAGGTCCGCGGCCTTGCCGAGGGCCCGCTGGAGCACGTGCCGCGGGTCGGCGAAGCTCGGCGTGCCGTCAGGCAGCTGGAGGTCGCAGAACATCCGCGCCGTGCCGGGAGGGTCGCCGCGCCAGGGCAGGATCTGGAAGGTCGACGGGTCGGGCTTGGCCAGCATGTCGGCCTCGTAGACGCGCGCGAAACCCTCGATCGCCGAACCGTCGAAGCCGATGCCCTCGGCGAAGGCCCCCTCGAGCTCGGCCGGGGCGACCGCCACCGACTTCAGGGTGCCGAGGACGTCCGTGAACCACAGACGGACGAACCGGATGTCTCGCTCTTCGATCGTGCGCAGCACGAACTCTTCCTGACGGTTCATGTGTCGATCCTGCCGCATGGCTGTTTCACGGATGTTGCGACACACGATCTTTGGGACGAGAGCCCTGTCGTATGCCGCCGGGCGGGCACGCGAAGGGCCCCCGGGACGTGTCCCGGGGGCCCGACGCGCTCATGACCTCGCGGTCACGGGGTGTGTCACTTGAACGCGACCTTGACCTGCAGCTCGTTGCCGCCGTCACGCGTCTTCGTCACGGTCATCGTCGTGCCCGAGCCGGCCACCTTGGTGGAGCCGAGCGGGTTCGCCGCGGACCAGTAGCGGTTGACGTCCGAGTCGTCGAACGTCGGCATCGCCGGCGAGGACGGGACGACCGTCTCGACACCGTTGCGGTGGAAGGTCACCGCGTCGGTGGCCTCCTGACCGAAGGTGGCGTCGAAGGGCTGGCGACGGTTGCCGAGCATCGACTTGGAGCCGTCGGCGTTGTTGAGCATGATCGGCGCCGGGCGGGCGTCGACCGGGAGCACCTGACCGCCACCGGGGTGGTCGATGGTGTTGTTGTCGCCGTACTCGCCGTTGGCGAACCAGACGAGCATGCCGTTCTGGTACGGGAAGCGCTCCACCCAGTCGGGCCTGCTGTTGCCCCAGCCGAAGTTGTACGGACCGGTCTTCAGCGTCGCGTCGTAGCCGCTGTAGACGCGGTTCTCGGCGAGGTAGAAGTCCTGGACCTGCTTCGAGGTGGTGCCGTCGATGACGGCGAAGCCACCCTTGGCGACCCAGGCACCGGCACCCGACTCGACGTCGTCGACCGCGCCGGCGACGCCGTCGGTGGTCACGGCGATGTCGTCGACGAAGGCCTCGCTGGAGACGCCGCCGTCGGTGGCGACGCGGAAGCGGAACTGGATGCTCTGCCCCTTGTAGGACGAGAGGTCCCACGTCTTCTGCGCCCAGGCGAAGACGCCGTTGACGGGCGAGCCGACCTGGACCCACGTGGCGCCGTTGTCGGTCGACACCTCGCCGTAGAGGTAGTCGTAGTCCTTCTCGAGGTTGCCCTGGACCCAGGCGCTGATCGAGGCCGAGGTCTTGGCGCCGGTCAGGTCGACGGGGCGCGCGAGCGTCGAGCTGAGGTTGTCGCCGAAGCCGCTCCACCACTCCGCCTTGCCGGAGTGCGGCGTGTTGCGGTCGGAGGTCACGGTGCGCTCGGGCAGCGGGACCACGAGGGCCTGCACCGAGCCGCTCTTCGTCGCGAGGTCGGCCTGGCTGAGCTTGACCGACGTGTCGTCACCGAAGGGGACGGTCTTGTAGTCGAGCCAGCCGAGCTGGAGCTTCTCCCACGGACCCATGTAGCCGGGGGTCGTGCCGATCGAGTCGGTGCCGCGGTTGAGCCACGAGCCACCGCTCATGAGGGTCCAGAAGGCCGTGCTGTTGTCACCGTTGTTGGTGTCGTAGAGGTCGGGCAGACCGAGGTCGTGACCGAACTCGTGCGCGAAGACGCCGAGGCCACCGTTCTCGGGCTCGGTCGTGTAGTCGCCGATCCACATGCCGGAGGTGCCGAGCGGCACGCCACCGAGCTTGTTGAAGTCCGGACCGGTCTTGCCGGCGTCGGTCGAGAAGGCGTACCAGCGGTGCGACCAGATGGCGTTGACGCCCTGGGCGCCGCCGCCGGCCTCTTCGCCCTCACCGGCGTGGATCGCCTGGAAGTGGTCGATGTAGCCGTCGGGCTCGTTGAAGTCGCCGTCACCGTCGTAGTCGTAGCGGTCGACCTTGTCGAACTGCGCGAGGTACGTCTTGATGTCGGCGTCGCTCTTGCCCGCCGCCTTCTGGGCGTTGTACCAGGCCGTCGCGGTGTCCTTGACGTAGTTCCAGTAGCCGTCGGCGTTGTTCTTGGCGCCGTAGCGGGCCTCGTTGTAGGGGACGGTCACCCAGTCGGAGACGTCACCCTTGGCGAGGAACCGACCGTTGGACTGCTTGAGGTAGAAGTCCTTGAACGACTCACCCGTGCCGAACATCATCTCGAGGTAGTGGTCGCGGTTGAAGTCCTTGACCCAATACGTCGAGTTGTCGTCGGTCGCGTTGCCGTCCCACGTGCGGTCGGGCGCGGCGATCTGGTTGTGCACCGGCCCGGGGGTCGTGTCGAACGGCGACTTCGTCTGCGTGCCGAAGTCGGTGAGGATCGTGAAGATGTCCTCCTCGCGGTTCACCGGGTAGTTGACGTACTTGGACTTGGCCGGCTTGCCGTCCTTGCCCTTGCTCTTGACCTCGATGACGCGGTTGCCGTTGATGGTCTTCGTCGAGGCCTCGCCCTTGAGGAGCTTGGCCACGGCGTCCTTGCGCTCGGCCGCCTGGGCCTCGGCAAGGGGGTTGGGCAGGTTGTCGGGCTGCGAGGCCTGGGCGGCTGCGGGGTCTCCGCTCACCGGGGCCTTGGCAACGGGAGTTGCCTGAGCCTGCATCGGCGCGCTCAGCCCGGTGACGACGAGCGCCCCCACGGCCAGCCCCGAAACAGCACTCCAATGGCGCTTGTTCACGATCTGTCCTCCTGGTCACAAGGCGCCGCAAATCCGGCACCTCGCGTATAAGAACACAGAACACAGACAATGTGGCGCCTGGTGCCAGACAATTCGAAAAAACTTGTGCTGCAAGGCAGTTCGTCGCAAAGAACGTAAAATCTTCGTAAAGAGACGGCCCTTCACCCTTCCCAACCAGGCCTCGCGTCGAGTAGGGAACCCCATCTGTCACAGAGGCATCCGTTGAACCGGCCGACGACTGCCCAGGGCCTCCCCCGGGGCGCCGATATGCTCCCGGGATGAGCACAGACGCCCCCGAGGAGCAGAGTCCCTACGGTTCCGGGAGCCGTGCCCAGGGCTCCCCCGCGGCCGCGGGCTCCGCTCCGGGCCCACGGAAGGTGCGCATCCCCCACCTGCACGCGCTCAAGGCGGAGGGGCGCCGTTGGGCGATGCTCACGGCGTACGACATGTACGCCGCGCAGATCTTCGACGAGGCCGGGATCCCGGTGCTGCTCGTCGGCGACTCGGCGGGCAACAACGTCTACGGCTACGAGACGACCGTGCCCGTCACGCTCGACGAGATGATCCCGCTCGTCCGGGCCGTGTCGACGGCCACCCGTCGCGCGCTCGTCGTCGCCGACCTGCCCTTCGGCTCCTACGGCGGGTCGGTCGAGCAGGGCTTCGCGAGCGCCGTGCGCCTCATGAAGGAGGGCCTGGCCCACGCCGTCAAGCTCGAGGGCGGCACGGCCATGGTGCCGCTCGTCAAGGCTCTCACCGACGCCGGCATCCCGGTCATGGCCCACGTCGGCTTCACGCCGCAGAGCGAGCACCAGCTCGGCGGCTACCGCGTGCAGGGGCGTGGCGACGCGGCCGACGCGCTCGTCGACGAGGCGCGGGCACTGCAGGACGCCGGCGCCTTCGCCGTCGTCCTCGAGATGGTCCCGGCCCCCGTCGCGGCCCGGGTCACCGAGGTGCTGAGCATCCCGACGATCGGCATCGGCGCCGGCAGCGGCACCGACGCCCAGGTGCTCGTGTGGAGCGACTTCGCAGGCCTGCGCAGCGGCAAGGCACCGCGGTTCGTCAAGAAGTACGCCGACCTGCGCGGCACGCTGCTCGACGCCGCCCGGGCGTATGCCGCCGACGTCGAGTCGGGCGCGTTCCCCGACGCCGAGCACTCCTTCGAGTCCTGAGACGACGCCGCCCGACCGGTCGGGACCGGTCGGGCGGAGCGCGGTGTGGGGTGGGGCGGGTCGCCGCGCTCAGGCGTCGCTGTCGCCGCCCGAGGCCGAGCCGCCGCGCTGGTTCCAGTCGCGGTCCTCGGAGTCCCACTGCTCGGTCTTCTTGTGGGCGGTCTCGAGGGCCGCCTGCGCCTCCGCCTCGGTGGCGTACGGCCCGAGCACCTGCTCACCGCGGCTGCGGTTCTCGTCGGTCTCGACCTGACCCGTGTCGACGTTGTACCAGAAGCTCACGTGCGCACTCCTTCTCTCTTCGGACTCTTCCGACCTGCCATCCGGCTCGAGCGGGTCCGCGTCGTGAACGCCCCTCGTGGACGGCACCCGCTGACGACCTAGACTCCACCGTATGCCGTTGCTCCAGCCGCGGGTGTCAGCACACCCCCTCAGTCCGCGACGACCGGTGCCCGCCTCGATCGAGCGGCCGCACTACGTCGACGTGCCCAACCCGCGCGAGGACGGCGACCTGCGCATCAAGGACACCGAGACCATCGAGAAGATGCGCATCGCCTCGCGCATCGCGGCCACGGCCATGGTCGAGGCGTCCAGGGCCATCGCGCCCGGGGTCACCACCGACGAGCTCGACGCGATCGCCCACGAGTACATGCTCGACCACGGCGCCTACCCCTCGCCCCTGGGCTACAAGGGCTTCCCGAAGTCGGTGTGCACGAGCGTCAACGAGGTGATCTGCCACGGCATCCCCGACGCGCGGCCCCTCGAGGACGGCGACATCGTCAACATCGACGTCACGGCCTTCATCCACGGCGTCCACGGCGACACCGACGCGACCTACCTCGTCGGCGACGTCGACGAGGAGTCCCGTCTCCTCGTCGAGCGCACCCACGAGGCGATGATGCGCGGCATCCGGGCCGCCCGTCCCGGCCGCGAGATCAACGTCATCGGCCGCGTCATCGAGAGCTACGCCAAGCGCTTCGGCTACGGCGTCGTTCGCGACTTCACCGGGCACGGCATCGGGCTCGAGTTCCACTCCGGGCTCATCGTCCCGCACTACGACGCCGCTCCCCACTACGAGACCGTCATCGAGCCCGGCATGACGTTCACCATCGAGCCGATGCTCAACCTCGGCACGCCGGAGTGGGACATGTGGGACGACCGGTGGACCGTCGTGACGCGCGACCGCAAGCGGTCGGCCCAGTTCGAGCACACGATCCTCATCACCGACGACGGCTTCGAGATCCTCACCCTGCCCGAGGGCGACGCCGCCCCCTGAGCCGGCCGGCCACCCACGTCGCACCACTCGCACCACTCGCACCACGTCGCACCCACGGCAGCACCTGAGCGCACCGCGTCACCCCGCACCACCAGCTGACACCCCACGACCACGTCCTCGACAAGGAAGTACGGACCATGGCCAAGCACGGCAAGCCCCTCGGCATCGACATCGGCGGCAGCGGCATCAAGGGCGCGCCCGTCGACCTCAAGGCCGGCGACCTGGCCGGCAAGCGGCTGAAGATCCTGACGCCGAAGCCGGCCACGCCCGACGCCGTGGCCGAGGTCGTCGACCAGATCGTCGACCACTTCGCCGACGTGACGGGCGACTCCCCCATCGGCGTGACCGTGCCGGCGGTCGTCATCCGCGGCACCGTGCTCTCGGCGGCCAACATCGACCCGTCGTGGATCAACACCGACGCCGAGGCCCTCATCAAGGAGCACACGGGTCGCGCGGTGACCGTCCTCAACGACGCCGACGCCGCCGGTCTCGCCGAGATGTACTACGGGGCCGCCAAGGGGGTGCAGGGCCTCGTCATCCTCACGACCCTCGGCACCGGCATCGGCACCGCCCTGATCCATGACGGGCGGCTCGTGCCGAACTCCGAGCTGGGTCACCTCGAGATCGACGGCTACGACGCCGAGGACCGGGCCGCGTCGTCCGTCAAGGACTCCGAGGGCCTCTCGTGGGACGAGTACGCCGAGCGCCTCCAGACCTACTACGACACCATCGAGAAGCTCTTCTCCCCCGACCTCATCATCGTCGGCGGCGGCATCTCCAAGGACAGCGACGACTTCCTGCCGAAGCTCAAGCTGCGCTGCCCCATCGTCCCGGCCCAGCTGCGCAACCAGGCCGGCATCATCGGCGCCGCCCACCTCGCCGCCGACATCGCTGCCGACCGGTCCTGAGCCGGCGGCCGGAGCGCCCGGCACGGGCGCTCCACCCCCGCCGTCCCGCGTCAGGGTCGGCTGCGCCAGACGAGCCGGTGGACCCCCAGATGGCGTGGCAGCGTGCGCAGCCCCGGGATCCACGGGATGCAGATGAAGCCGATGCTCAGCACGACCATCAGGGCCCAGACGGCGATGTCCGCGTTCTCGGACGTCGAGAACGGCGGCACCTGGTACCACAGCGAGTAGAGCCAGAGCCAGGGCTGACCGGGGTAGCTGCCGGTCTCGTTCATGATCCCCCACTGGTCCCCACCCAGGTTCTGGGACCGAGCCGCCTCCTCCAGATGGGTCCCGTCGGCGAGCAGCAGCAGTGCCTTGGTGCTGTCGGCACCGAAGAAGGACGTCCGGGAGGTGAGCAGCCCCTCGAGCGCCCCGCTGTCGGCGAGCTGCAGCTCGGCCGCCGCGATGGCCGGGACCGGTCCGTAGTCGCCGGCGGCGACCTTGGCCGGGTCGCCGTCCGGCGCGCTGGACAGCGCGTCCGCGTACGCGGTGGCCCAGGCCTGCTGCCGGTCCGCCGGCGCAGCGTCCCAGGCGCGGACCGCTGCGGTTGCGGCCGGGTCCGAGGTGAGGCTCCGGACCGGGTCGAGGACGAGATCCTTCGCGGAGTCGACCGGGATGGTGACCCCGGGCATGGTCTGGAGGTTCACCGGGCCGAGGCTCTGGCCCTCTCCGGCGGTGTTGTAGGGCGGACCGTAACCAGCGCTCGTCGTGGTTCCCGCGAGCTCGCCTGCGGCGGTGGCGACGACGTCGGCCGGTGCCTGTCGGGCCCACTGCTGCAACGAGATCGCCGGTTCGTCGGGAGACGAGAAGACGAGTGCGGCCCCGACGGAGAGCACCGAGACCGCGGCGAGGGCGATGACGAACTCCTTGACGAGGTCATACCGACGCGTCGGGAAGGCGTGCGAGTCCGGAGTGGGTCCCCACCCGCCCGTCCGGCGGGTCATGACTGCACCCCTGGGGGCGTGCTCGGCGTCGGGGACGTGTCGCCCGCGGCGACCGACGGCTCGGTCGCGCCGATCGGTGGGACGACGCCGTGTCGCCGCACCAGGACGATGTGCGCGACGACGATGGCTCCCACCACGAGCGGGAGCAGCGAGACGTGCCACAGCATCATCTGCCCGAGGTCCGTGACGTTGAACCACGCGCCGATGCCCGCTGCGTTGAGCCCGTCCTTGGCCTGCGTGGAGATCCACTGAGCGTCGAAGTTGGTCTGCACGAGGTAGCCCGTGAACGCGGTCCCCAGCGAACCGAAGAAGGCGAGCGCTCCTGTCGCCCAAGTGAGTCCACGGTTGCCGCGCCACGCGGCCATGAAGAACTTGCCCCACAGGTGGATCACCATGGTGGCGAAGAAGAGCTCGACGCTCCACAGGTGGACGGAGTTGACGAAGTGACCGAGCTCGCTCGTATGCCACCACGAGACTCCACCGATCGCCAGGACCAGTCCGGAGACGATGATGACGACGAGGCTGGCGAGACAGGCGACCCCGAAGACGTAGATCCACGAGGCGACGTAGGCCGGCTGGCGATCGGGCAGCCACTGCCCCTGAGGCACGAGACCCTCGACCCAACGGGTGACCGCAGCCGTCCACGTGGTGCTCTGGGGCCGCGCCTGCGGCTCGGGAGATCCCGGGCGCAGGGGCGTCGGCGCCCGGCTCACCGGTCCTCCTCCTCAGGGGGCGCCGGGAAGGGCAGCAGGAGCGCGAGGACGAAGACGACGACCATGAGCAGGATCACCAGGAGGTTGGCGACCGTGATCGTCAGCCACCCCCACTGGACGACGGGCCCTGCGGGCACCGGCTGCGACGCGGCGAGGAACTGGGTGATCATCTCTGGCCTCCGGGGAGTGCGAAGCTGTGAGTCCTCCTGCCCGGCGCAGATCTACTACACGTTGTAAGAGTAGATCCTCGGCCCCCGCCCCGGCGACCGAATGTGATCTGCGGTGCCCGCGCCTACGAGCGCCGCAGCGCCGAGAGCAGCTCCGGGGCACGCTGCTCGTAGAGCCGTGCGCCGACGCCGACGCCGACGACGCCGACGACACCGCCGAGCAGGAGCCCGACGACGCCGGCCGCCCAGCCCGCTGCGACGGACCCCTGCCAGGCCCACCAGGCGAGCAGGATCGTCGGCGATGCGAGCAGCAGCGTGCCGAGGCTCGCCATCGACTGGGCCGCGATGGTGATCCCGGCGGCGCCCGGTGGCGCGTTGAAGGGGCTCTCGCCCGACTCGGGCACGGGATAGGGCAGCACGACGCTCATGACGCTCGACACGGCATACCCCGCTCCGAGCAGGGCCACCGACAGACCGAGCGCGGCCGGCAGGAGGTCCCAGCGGTGGGCGACCGCGACCCCGACGACGACGTACACGGGCACGAGGACCGCGGCGAGGAGGACGTCGGGCAGCAGGCGCCCCCGCCGGTCGTCGCGGCCAGAGGTGCCGGAGACGACGTGCAGCCACAGCGCGTCGGACTCGTAGGCGACGGCGTTGTGCTCGCTCCAGCCGAGGAGGAACGCGACGAGCGGGCCCATCAGCAGCGGCGTCCATGTCACGTCGCCGGTGACGAACGGGATGAGCAGGGCGAGCGGGACGACCGGGGTCATGGCCATGCTGATCTGGTAGCGGGGGTCCCGGCGCCAGTAGGTCAGAACCCGTGCCGCGATGGCGCCGAGCGGCGTGCCGGGCAGCCGGGCCAGCAGGCCGAGGTCGTCGCCCACAGAGGTGCCCGAGTCGGACCGCGAGACCGCGCGCGGGTTGTCGACCTCGTCACGGAGCACCCGGGACCACAGCGAGAAGACGACGACGAGCAGTCCTGCGGCCAGGGCCAGGCGCACCAGCCCGATCGCCGTGTCGCCCGCCGCCACGTCACCCGGGGCGGCCCACGCCCAGCCGAGCGGCGACCAGCCGACGACGGCTGCGGCGGTCGTGGCGACGTCGCGCAGGTCCGCGCCGAGGTTGGCCACCACGGAGATGGCCGGCCCGATGACGATGAGCAGGAGCAGCCCCAGGACCGCGATGACGTCACGGCCCCGACGGCTCGAGATCGCATGGGTCATGATCGCGGACACCCAGCGGCTCGTCGTGATCGCCGTGAGCAGACCGACCGCCGTAGCGACGACGGCGACCGCGGTCGAGGCCACGGTGTGGGACCACGCGACGACGACCCCGGCCGACAGCACCATGGACGCGATCGCCGGCAGGCCGACGAGCGCAGCGGCCACGAGGCCGACCGCCAGGTCGCGGTGCGGGACGGCGAAGGTGGCGAAGCGCCCCGGGTCGAGCGTCGGGTCGGAGCCGAAGGAGAAGAGCGGCACGACGGTCCAGAGCACGATGCCGGCGGCGCCCGCGAGCGGGATGACGACGCGCGCCGCGTCGAGCGACTGGCGGAACGAGGCGAGGATGACGGCGAGCCCGGCCACGAGGACCGCGAAGTAGACGATGCCGACGACGGCACCGATGGCCTGGGCCCGGCTGCGCCGGAAGATGTTGCGCAGCAGGGTGAGCTTCAGTCGGACGAGGTGCGCAACCACGAGAGCCCCACCACCTCGGTCGACCCGCCGACGAGGTCGACGAACCGCTCCTCCAGCGACCGGCCATCCCGGACGTCGTCGAGCGGGCCGGCGGCGAGGACGAGCCCGTCCGAGATGACGGCGACGTGCGTGCAGATGCGCTCGACGAGGTCCATGACGTGGCTCGAGAGCACGACCGTGCCTCCGGACTCGACGAAGCCGGAGAGGATCCGACGGATCGTCGCGGCCGAGATCGGGTCGACGGCCTCGAACGGCTCGTCGAGCACGAGCACGCGCGGCGCGTGGACGAGCGCCGACGCGAGCGTGACCTTCTTCGTCATGCCTGCCGAGTAGTCGACGACGAGCTTGCCCTGCGCCTCGGAGAGGCCCAGGGCGGCCACGAGCTCGGACGCCCGCTCCGACGCGAGCTCACGCGACATCCCCCGGAGCAGACCGGCATACGTGATGAGCTGGAGACCGGTCAGGCGGTCGAAGAGCTTGAGCCCGTCGGGGAGCACGCCGATGAGCCGCTTGGCGGCGACGGGGTCGTCCCAGACGTCGCGGCCCAGGACGAACGCCTGACCGGCGTCCGGACGAAGCAGGCCCGTGACCATCGACAGCGTCGTCGTCTTGCCGGCGCCGTTGGGGCCGACGAGCCCGAAGAACGAGCCGCGCGGCACGTCGAGGTCGATCCCCTTGACGGCGATGAGGTCACCGAAGCGCTTGCCCAGCCCGCGAAGCGCGATCGCCGGCCCTTCGGTCGGGTCGCCTTGCGGTGCAGGCAGATCGGTCACGTCGCTCATGTCACTCCCCCGAGATCGAGCGTCAGAAGGTCGCCGACTCGGCGTCGCGCAGCGGGGTGTACGTGAGGCCGGCGACACCGGAGAACTGCTCGATGTGGCCGGAGTACATCCGGTGCCCGACGTCGCTGAGCAGCGCGTCGTGGATGGGGATGAAGACCCTCGGGGCGATGCGCCCGACGAAGGCGATGGAGTCCCGGCTCGCGGCCCACGGGGCGTTGAGAGGGTGGGCGAGGACGTCGACCTGCCCGGGCTCGCCGTCGTAGGCGTCGCCCGGGTGGAAGAGGGAGGGCTCGCCGTCGGCCCGCAGGACGACACCGACGTTGGGGATGCGCGGCATCGACGCGTGGTTGAACGCGTGCAGCTCGCCGACCGGGCTCACCGTGACGTCGCCGACGGCGAAGTCCTCGCCCTGCCGCGACGGCACCGCCGCCAGACCCTCGTCGCGCAGCTTCTCGGCCGTGAGGGGGTCGGTGTGCACCGTGGCGCCGGGGTTGGAGCGGATCAGGGCACTGACGCGCTCGGCGTCGAAGTGGTCGGCGTGGTTGTGGGTCACGAGGATTGCGTCGAGGCCGGTGAGCTCCTCGAAGCCCGTCGAGAAGCTGCCCGGGTCGATGAGGATGCGACGGTCCGCGGTCTCGACGAGGAGGCAGGCATGTCCGAGGTGAGTCACGCGCATGCCACCACCCTAATCACGGTCCCCGCCGCCCGAACCGCGAGACACAGCGCACACCCGCGAACATCCCTCTGCACGCGTCATGGCCGGATGACAGACTCACCGCAGGACCGGTCGCTCCCAGGACCGGCACGTGCGGGCGTGGCTGGATCGGGGTGACGGCGGGTGGACACCGTGGAGCATGACGAGGACCTCCGCCTGCTCCGGGCCTACGAGCCCGTCGTGCGGCTCACCCGCGGCGAGTACTTCCTGCCGGTCGCCGTCGACGCCTACGTGACGCACGCGAGCCTCATCCGCAACGAGGCGGGGTCGGCCACGGTCGTCGCTCCGCCCGGGACGCTCGACCTGGCCTCCCTCGCCGCCCACGGCACGGACCACGACGGGCCCGGGCTGTCGCTGTCGGGCATCACCGAGCCGCGGTCGTTCGTCGAGCGCCTGCGGAGGGCGCTCCCGGGTGCCCGACCGAGCTTCCGGGCCGGGAGCCGGCTGGCGCAGGTCGGCCTGCTGGGCCGGACCATCGACACGCTGAGCCGGCTGTCGCTGCTGCTCCGCGGCTCGGTGCCCGGCGGCAGCGCCGCGACCGCGTATGCCGTCCAGCAGGAGCACCTCTCCCCCGACCGCCCGACCTACTACGGCCGCGTCGTGCGCAGCGACGGCTGGGTCGTGTGCCAGTACTGGTTCTTCTACGCCTTCAACAACTGGCGATCCGGCTTCTCCGGGGTCAACGAGCACGAGGCCGACTGGGAACAGGTGACCATCTTCCTCGACGGCACGGGGACGCTCGGCGACGACGGTCTGCCACCACCACGCTGGGTCATCTTCAGCGCCCACGACGAGACGGGCGACGACCTCCGTCGCCGGTGGGACGACCCCGACCTCGAGACGGTCGACGGCCGCCACCCCGTCGTCTTCGCCGGCGCCGGATCCCATTCGGGCGCCTACCTGCCCGGCGACTACCTCATCACCGTCGCTCCACCGTCCTGGGGCGGCGTCATCCCCGCCGTGCGTCGTCTCGCCAAGCTCTTCGCCCCGTGGGCGCGCGCGGCCCAGGGCGCCGGGCTCGGCATCCCGTACATCGACTACGCACGCGGCGACGGGCCGTCGATCGGCCCCTCGGCCGAGCTGGCCTGGAGTCCCGTCGTCATCGACGACAGGACCGCGTGGGTGCGCGACTACCGCGGGCTCTGGGGACACGACACGAAGGACCGGTTCGGCGGCGAGCGCGGGCCCGCCGGCCCGCGCTACGAGCGCGACGCCACGGTCCGGCTGTCCTGGGGCGACCCGGTGGGCTGGGCCGCGCTCGCCAAGGTCGCCCCGAGCCCCGAGGCCGAGGCCGCCCTCGTCGCCGACCGCATCGACGAGATCGACCAGCAGCTCGCCGACCTGACGGAGCAGGCCGACGCCAGGGTCCACGCCGTGACGACGCGCGCAGCCGGACTCGGTCCGGACAGCCCCGACGTGCGTGGTCTCGCACCCGACGAGCGCGAGCTCACGGCGGTGCGGATGAAGGCGGTTCGCCTGCGCGACGAGCGGTCCCGCATGGAGCGCGCCCTCCGCGACGGGCTCCCCACGGCCTCGCCGCACGCGCACCTGTCCCACCGTCGGACGCCGATCGCCGCGAGCGAGCGCTCGCGGGACCGGCTGCTCGCGGTCTGGGCCGTCGTCAGCACGCCCCTCGTCCTCTACCTCGTCGCAGGCTTCTTCAAGCCCGAGGTGACCGACCGGCCGCTGGGTGCACTCGTGGTCATCACCCTCGTCCTCGGCGTCGAAGCCTTCGCCCGCGGCTACCTCCTCGCCTACGTCCTGCGCCTCGTCGCGCTCACGGTGGTGCTGTCCCTGCTCTCCGACTTCGCCGGGAACTGGCAGCTGGTCAGCTACTGGGTACTCGTGTCGGTGGCCGTGATCGTGCTCGTCGTCAACCTCCGGGACGTCCTGCGGCGGTAGGCCCGGAGCGACGCCGCCGCTGCACCGGAGCCTCGGCCGCCACCAGGTCTCTCAGGGGATCTCGGGGATCTCGGGGATCTCAGGCGTCGATGCTCGACATGTCGCCGTAGCGTGCGCCCTGCACGGCAGCCCGGGGCACGGCGGCGTCGATCGCTGCACGGTCGTCGGCGGTGAGCTGCACGGAGGCGGCCCCGACGTTCTCCTCGAGGTAGCGCAGCCGCTTGGTGCCGGGAATCGGCACGACGTCGTCGCCCTGGGCGAGGACCCAGGCGAGGGCGAGCTGCCCGGCGGTCGCGCCCTTCGACGCGGCGATGTCGCGCACCCGCGCGACGAGGGCCAGGTTGGACTCGAGGGCCTCGCCCTGGAAGCGCGGGAAGTAGGCGGTGCGCCGCGAGTCGCCGGCCTCGAGGTCGTCAGGCGAGGTGATGACGCCGGTGAGGATGCCGCGACCGAGGGGCGAGTAGGGCACGAGGCCGATGCCGAGCTCGCGCAGCGTCGGGAGGATCTCGTCCTCGACGTCGCGGGTGAAGAGGGAGTACTCCGTCTGCAGCGCCGTGATCGGGTGGACGGCGTGCGCGCGCCGGATGGTCGAGGACGAGGCCTCCGAGAGCCCGAGGTGGCCGACCTTGCCCGCCTCGACGAGCTCGGACATCGCGCCGACGGTCTCCTCGATCGGGACGGTCGGGTCGACGCGGTGCTGGTAGTAGAGGTCGATGTGGTCGACGCCGAGCCGCTGGAGGGAGGCGTCGGCGGCACGGCGGACGTAGTCGGGCCGGCCGTTGATGCCGAGACGGGTGCCGTCCTCGGCCCGCTCGTTGCCGAACTTCGTCGCGAGCACGACGCCGTCGCGGCGGCCGTCGAGGGCGCGTCCGAGGAGCCTCTCGTTGGTGAACGGCCCGTACATGTCGGCCGTGTCGAGGAAGGTGACGCCGAGGTCGAGCGCTCGGTGGATGGTCGCGACGGCGTCGGACTCGTCACCCGTGCCGTAGAACTCGGACATCCCCATGCAGCCGAGGCCGATGGTCGAGACGGTCAGGGGCGACGCCGTGCCCAGGGTGCGCGTGCCGAGCGGTGCTCGGGCTCCGGCGGGGGCGGTGGTCTCGGGGTTCTGGGTCATGCGTTCGAGTCAAACCCTTCGAGCGCGCTCGAAGTCAAGCCGCCTGCCACGAGGGCTCAGGCGTCGGCGCGTTCGAGCGTGGACTGGTAGATCCCGATCTTGTTGTCGATGGCGCCGAGGTGCTCGGTGACCTCGGCCAGCTGCGCCAGCACCCTCGCCCGATGGTTCTGCAGCAGCGCCAGGCGCTCGGTCTCGTTGCCGTCGCCCGAACGACACAGGGCGGCATACGCCTTCACCTCGCGGATCGGCATCCCCGTGGCGCGCAGGCGCGTCAGCATCCGGACCCACGTCAGGTCGTGCTCGGTGTAGACGCGGTGGCCCGAGCTCGTGCGGCCGACGCCGCGCAGCATCAGCCCGTCGCGCTCGTAGTAGCGAAGCGTGTGCGTGGTGAGGCCGGTGCGCTCGGACGCCTCGGCGATGGTCAGGCCCTGGGGCGGTGCGATGGCGGTCACGGACCCATGCTGACGCTTCGAGCGCACTCGAAGTCAAGTGGGAGGGCGACTGTCGCGCTCACGACCGCCTGACACGGGCCTGCACACGGTCACCCGGAGCAGCCGCCGGCGACGACGGCCGACGCCACGGGCGGGGGCGAGCCGCCGCTCCTGGGCGGCGGGCCACGTCCAGCACTCCCAGCCGGGGCCGGGTCTCCCGGCGCATCCGTCGCGGCTCACCGCGCGGCCCTCGGGACCGCGGCCGCGGGACGAGGAGGTATGCGTGGGGCCGGTGCCCGGGTCACGGCGGCGTCGGGCGGGAGATCGGTCTCGAGCAGGGTGGGTGCCGGCACAGGTCGCTCCTCTCTCCTCGGCGGACGACCGACCGGGCGGGTCCCCCGACCCCGACCCGGTCGGGGACGACCGCGCTGGACGCGGACCTCGTGGCCGCGTGCTCTGGGAACGACCCGACACCCCCGGGGGTTACGCGCCGGCCGCCGACGTCAGTGACCCGGCTCCCCGTGTCGTCGCAGCCGGGACCACAGCCCCGACGAGGACGGAGGCAGTCGTAGCGACCCCGTGTCACCGGGGACCACCGCCGTCTCGCGGGCGGACTCGAGCTCGGCGACGGCCCGCAGCGAGTCGCTGATGAGCGAGCCGTAGACCGGCCACTGCTCGGGGTCCTCGAGCGGCGTCGTGCGCACCTCCTCGCGCAGCGACGTGAGGACCTCCCGGGCCCTTGCCGTGCCGGCGTCGAACGCGGCCGTCGCGTCGTCGTCGTGCCGACCCAGCTGGGAGACGGCCTGCGCCATGGCCTCGAGCGCGTCGGCATACTCCCCGAGGAAGGTGTCGGACGGGGCCGGTCGTCGACGTCGCTCGTCCGCAGCGTCGACGAGGGTGCGTCCGATGCCCGTGACCTCCCAGACCGTGCGACGCAGGGTCGTGACCGTGCGCTCGTAGCCGTCCCAGTCCACGTCTGCAGGGCGGAGGTTGTCGCGCAGGTTGTAGCGCGTGCTCTCGCGCCCGGTCCGGATGTCGTCGACGACGTACGGCGCCTTGTCGCCGATCTCGCCGCCGCGCCGGTACCACCGACGCGCCGACTCGGCGTCCCAGTCCCCGCGGAGCCCGGTGGCCATCTCCTCGAGGAGCTCGCGCACCTGTCGCGCGAGCGCCGACACCCGCTGACGGGGCTTGGTCAGGTGCAGCGGTGCGAACACGATCGCGTTGGTCGCCACGCCGATGATGCCGCCCGCGACGGTCTCGACGATCGTCAGGTAGGTGAACTGCTCGTCGGTGCCGCCGGCGGTGATGAGCGACAGGAGCACCATGGCCGGCACCTGGATGCCGTGCTCCCCGAGGCGGGACCACCGACCGATGACGAGCGCGACGAGGATGACCCCGAACATCGTCCACCACGTGACGCCGAAGACGGTCGCCACGACCCACGCGACACTGAGCCCGAGCACGACGGCGGCGATCCGCTGGGCGCTGGCCGAGATCGACCGCACCATGGTGCGGTCCACGACGAGCAGGGCTGCCATCGGCGCGTAGAACGGGACCGGGCTGTCCAGCACCCGCACGGCGAACTGCCAGGCCAGGACGGTCGCCACCGCAGCCTTGACGAGCAGCAGCAGCGCATCGCGCTCGGGACCGGGCTGGTGGAACGCCCGTCGCAGGGCGCGCACCCGCTGCCTCGCGTCGTCACGCCACTGGCTCATCCGCGGAGCCCCTCACGCGGCGGCGCGCCACCCGGCACCGAAGGCGCCGTCCCGGACGCCTCGCGCCGCCCGGCGGGGCCGATCACGAAGACCTGCGCTGCGACGCCTCTTCGACGGCCCGCTTGTCGATGTCGTCCATGGCGCGGGTGTCGCGCGGCTCCGCGAACGGTTCGAGGTCCTCCGGGACGCCCTCGGCGATCGCGCGGCTCCGGTCGAGCTCGGCGTTGACCTCGGCGCCCAGCAGGATCGCGATGTTCGTCAGCCACAGCCAGACGAGGAAGATGACGACACCGGCGAGGGACCCGTAGGTCTTGTTGTACGACGAGAACAGGGCGACGTAGACCGCGAAGAGCCCCGAGACGACGAGCCAGATGAGCACGGCGATGACGCCGCCGGGGCTGACCCACTTGACGCCTCCCTGCTTCGCGTTGGGACTGGCCCAGAAGAGGACGGCGAAGAGCACGGAGACGAGGACGAGCAGCACGGGCCACTTCAGCACGCCCCACACGAGGAGAGCCGTGTCACCGGCGCCGATGAGGTTGCCGACCTGCTCGGCCACCGGCCCGCTGACGACGACGATCACCGCGCTGGCGACCATGACGACGACGGCGAAGAGGGTCACCCCGACACGGATCGGCACGGTCTTCCAGAGCGGACGGCCCTCCGGGATGTCGTAGATGACGTTGGAGGCCCGCATGAACGCCGAGACGTAGCCGGACGCCGACCAGAGGGCCACGAGCAGGCCGAGGACCGCCCCGAAGCCGGCGCTCGTCCGGTTCGCCTGTGCCTGGGCGATGAGCGTGCGCACGAAGTCCGCGCTCGACCCGGGTGCGATGGCCTGGACCTGGCTGATGACCTCGGCCGTGGCGTTGCGCCCCATGAGCCCGAGCGCCGCGACGAGCACGGCGAGCGCCGGGGCGATCGAGAGCAGGCCGTAGTACGTCAACGACGCCGCGAGGTCGGTGAGGTTGTCCCGCTTGAACTCGACCCGGGCACGCTTGAGGGCTGCGACGAGGGAGGAGCGGGGCAGGTCGGCGGGACTGTCCGGCTCTCCGGACGTCCTCGTGCCGTGGTCTGTGCCATCAGGACTGCCGTCCGGGCTGATGTCGGGGCTGCTGTCGGGGGCGTCGTCGGGGGTGCCGGACTGCGCCTGGCCGCGGCTGCTGCGTGAGGGGTCGCTTGCGGGTGCCATTCCCTGCCCGTACCCAATGGGTGGGACGGCCGCACGGGACGGGGCCGGTCCCTGGTCGTCGGCGGGCAATGGCAGCATGGGGCGCTGCTGTGGGTACGAAGCCCTATGCGTCGCCCGCACAGGGCGGGTGGTCGCCTCCGGACGGCGGGCCACGAGCCGACACGAACCCGAGGGAGAGGCCGAGCATGGTGGACCGACAGGCTGACCTCATCGCCGGGCGCTACCGGCTCATGAACCGGATCGGCTCCGGTGGCATGGGACACGTGTGGCTCGCCTGGGACGAGCGACTGAGCCGTGCCGTGGCCCTCAAGCAGCTGCACTCCCCCGTCGGCCTGGACGAGGCCGACACCCGCGTCGCCCACGAACGCGCCATGCGGGAGGCTCGCAACACGGCCCGCCTCCACCACCCGAACGCCGTCCCCGTCTTCGACGTCGTCGACCACGACGGTCAGCCGTGCCTCGTCATGCAGTACCTCCCGTCGCGCAGCCTGCACGCCGTTCTGGCCGAGCGCGGACCCCTGCCGGTGCGCGAGGTCGCCAAGCTCGGCGGCGAGCTCGCCGCGGCGCTCGCCGCCGCCCACCGCGCCGACATCGTGCACCGCGACGTCAAGCCGGGCAACGTGCTCGTCGCCGAGGACGGCACGGCCCGCATCACCGACTTCGGGATCTCGCACGCCGTCGGTGACGCGTCCCTGACGTCGACCGGCATGGTCACGGGCACCCCCGCCTACCTGGCGCCAGAGGTCGCCCGGGGGGCGGCGTCGAGCCCGGCCTCCGACGTCTTCTCCCTCGGCGCCACGCTCTATGCCGCTGCCGAGGGCACGCCACCGTTCGGGACCGGCGACAACGCGATGGCGCTGCTGCACCGGGTCGCGTCCGGCTCGATCACCCCGCCCGGTGACGGTCCCCTCGCGCCCGTCCTGCTCTCGATGCTCGCCGCATCACCCGAGGACCGTCCGTCGATGCAGGACGTCTCGGCCGAGCTCGCCGAGGTCGCTGCCGGACGTCCGCCCCGCGGCGGAGCGGTGACCTCGTCCGACGACGGACCCGCCGACCGCCCTGCCCGTACGCGTGTCCTGCCCGCCGGCGGAGCGGCGCGGGCCGCGGGAGCCGGGGCCGCAGCCGCCGCCGCGGGCGGTGCGGGCGGTGCGTCGAGGCACGATGGCGACCGCGGCGGCGACGACCTCGGCGGCGCGACCCCGGGCACCACGCGGTTGCCGACGGCCGGGGCACCCGACCCGACCGACACGCCGGCGAGGGCCACGCCACCCCCACCCTCCGAGGTCGCGTGGCCGGAGGGCGGTGACCACGACGGCGAGGTCGTGGACCGCGGCGAGAGCCCGGGCCACCGCCGGGCCGCTGTGCTCCTCCTGATCGCCGTGGTCGTGCTCGCCGGTGCCGGTCTTGCCGTCTGGGGCCTGCAGCGTGACGCGACCGACCCCGGTGGACAGGCTGCGCCACCCGTCGCCTCCAGCACCTCGAAGGCCACGACGCGACCCACGACGTCGGCTCCCACCACGTCTCGGGCCGAGACACCCTCGCCCTCGACGAGCGCGCCCCAGAGCCCCCGACCCTCGCCGTCGTCGACGCCCACGACGGCGCCCTCGACGCCCTCGAACTCCACGACGACGGCGGCTCCGGGCGGCCCGACGGACGCCGAGCTGGCCCGCGCCGTGCGGGACTACTACGCGCTGCTGCCCGGCGACACCGACGCCGGGTGGGCGCGCCTGACCGACCGCTACCGGTCCACGACGTCGGGCAGCCGCGCGACCTACGAGCGCTTCTGGGGCTCCGTCGACTCCGTCGACGTGCGCCAGGCGACCGGGTCGGCGCCGCGGTCGGTCGTCGCGACCCTGCGCTACGCCTTCGACGACGGGCGCCGCTTCGAGGAGCGGACGTCCTACTCGCTCGTGGACGACGGCGGGATCCTCAAGATCGACCGATCGTCGGTGCTGAGCAGCCGCCGGCTCTGACGACGGCCGGGCCGCTGCGGCGGTCGAGGCGCCCCGAGGCCCCGCCGTCCGCGTTCGGGTGGCCGTGCCTCAGATCTGGGGCGGGGCGCCGCGGACGGCGGGGTGCTCGCGGTGTGGCTCGACGGTGACGGGAGGACCGTCAGGGGCAGCGCCACATGACCAGTGAACGTGCAGAGTGCCCTGCTCGGTTCCGCGCCGCGCCGACCGGGGCCACGACGCTCGTCGTGCACACCTGCGCGAGACGCTCGAGCATTGCTGCCCGCTCGCTGCCGGTCATCACGGTCGCGAAGGTCTCGTCGTCGGCCGCCGTCACTGCGCTCATGGTGGTTCTCCCTGGTCGCGGCACCCGGCTCTACCCTGTGGCCGGTGTCCTTGGAGTAGGTGTACCAGTCGTAAAGGACGGATACGTCCCTATTGCCCGAATATCTGCAAGAAAGTCTCAAGAAATGTGCAAGGGATGGTCAGCCGACGGCCGCGGCCCGAAGGACCCGCGGCCGCCGGTGGGCCGTCGACCGACCGCTGGTCGACGGCCGGACGCCGGAGCTACATCCGCTCGGCGCCGTCCCTGATCGCCTCCCGGATGCGGGTGTAGGTGCCGCACCGACAGACGTTGCGTATGCCGTCGAGGTCGTCGTCGGTGATGGCGCGGCCCTCGGCACGCACCTTCTGCACGAGAGCGACCGCGGCCATGATCTGCCCGGGCTGGCAGTAGCCGCACTGGGCGACGTCCCGCTGGAGCCACGCCTCCTGCATGGGGTGCAGGTCGGCGCCCACCGTGTCGGGCAGTCCCTCGATGGTCGTGATCTCGTCGTCCGGACCGACGTCCTTGACCTGGACCGAGCAGGGGTTGAAGGCCTTGCCGTTGATGTGCGAGGTGCAGGCCTTGCAGACGTTGATGCCGCAGCCGTACTTCGGCCCGGTGATGCCGAGGACGTCGCGCAGGACCCAGAGGAGCCGGACGTCGTCGGCCACGTCGACGGTGACGGACTCGCCGTTCACCCGGAAGGTGTGCTGTGCCATGGGTGTGCTCCTCAGTAGGTGTGGTCGAGGCCGTCGGTGGGTGACGGCGGCACCGGTGGGACGAAGGTCTTCGGGGTGAACGACACGGTCCCGTGGTTGATGGGGAACCGCGTCGGGACGGTGCCCGTGGCCCGGGCGTAGGCACACGCCGTCGCGGCGACCGAGGCGGCCACACCGGCCTCCCCCGCGCCGCCCGGCAGCTCGGCGTCCGAGGGCATGACGATGCACTCGAAGGTCGGGGGCACGTTCCACTGCCGCGTGTAGAAGTAGTTGTCCCAGCTCGCCTCGAGGAAGTGACCGTCCTGCAGGTGGTTGCTGCTCGTCAGGGCGAGCGCGATGCCGTCGGAGACTCCGCCCATCATCTGCGCCTCCAGTCCGCGTGGGTTGACGACGAGTCCGGCGTCGATGGCGATGACCGCCTTGGTGACGCGTGGGCCGGTCACGGCATCGCGCACCTGCCGGTTCACCGTCTCGGGGCGGCAGTCGATCTCGACGAGGACCGCGGTGGCGCCCTTGTACTCAGAGTGGATCGCGATCCCCTGCGCGGTGCCGGCCGGCATCGAGCGTCCCCACTGGCCGACCTCGGCGACCTTGCGCAGACAGGCCTTGACGCGTTCGTTGCGCAGGAACGCCAGACGGAAGGCGAGGGGGTCCTTGCGCAGCTTCTTGGCGAGCTGGTCGATGAACAGCTCGTTGGCGCACGCGACGTCGGGTGAGTAGATGTTGCGCATGCTCCCGGTGTTGAAGCCCATGTCGACCTCGTTGAGCAGCTGGGTCACGACCCCGAAGTCGTAGGGCAGCTCCTGGGTCAGCGTGAAGATCGACTCGGCGAGACCGAGGTTGCCCAGACCGGCGGGCAGCTCGGAGGCCATCGCCGTCAGCCGCTCACCCAGCCCGTGCGAGAAGTCCGTCTTGATGCTCGTGTGCCGCTGCTCGAAGGTGAGCACCTCCCCCGCCAGCAGCGTGGCACGGATCCGTGACGTCGCCATGGGGTGCGTCCGCCCCTGGCGGGGCTCGTCGGCACGGTGCCACATGAGCTTGACGGGCTTGCCCATGGCCCGGGAGATCTTCGCAGCCTCGATGGCCGCATCGCCGAAGAGCTTGTGCCCGAAGGACCCTCCACCGGTCACGACGTTGACGGCGACGCGTGCGATCGGCAGGCCCAGGGCCTTGGCGATGTTGCGCTGGGCGACGATGGGAGCCTTGAGGCCTGCCCAGACGGTGGCGCGGTCGTCGCGCACGTCGGCGATGGCGCAGTTGGGCTCGAGGGCCGCGCTGCTGCGGAACATGAACTCGAAGCGCAGGTCGACGGTCTGCGTCAGCAGGGGCACCTTGGGCACCGCCATCGGCAGCTCTGCCGCCTTGAGACGGCGCAGCACCGAGTCGTCGGACTCGCCCTCGACCGGACCGCCGTCCCACGTGACCCGGAGGGCGCGGACGGCGTCGATGCACTGGCCGAACGTCTCGGCGCGGACCGCGACTCCGGTGTCGACGACGACGACGTCGGTGACTCCGGGCAGTGCCTGGACCGCCCCGAGGTTGTCGACGCTGCGCGGCGAGCCGTTGAGCGTCGGGGGTCGGCACACCATCGTCGGCAGCGCGTCGGGCACGTCGAGGTCCATGGTGAACCGCTTGCGCCCCGTCACGGCCTCGAGTGCGTCGACCCGGTTGCGGGGCGTGCCCACGACGTCGAACGAGGTGACCGGAGCGAGCTCGACGTCGACGGCCGTGGTCGTGGAGCTGGCGGCGGGACCCGACAGCTCGGCATACGTCCGGCTGCTGCCGTCCCGCGCCGTCACGACGCCGCCCTTGGCCACGAGCGAGGCGACCGTGGCGCCGAGGGCTGTCGCCGCAGCCTCGAGGAGGGCGCCGCGGGCCACCGCGGCCGCCACCCGGATCGGCGTGAACATCGACTGCATGGTGTTCGAGCCGCCGGTGAGCTGGTTGAAGACGAGCTCGGGGCGTGCGGGCGCCAGCGTCACGCGTACGTCCTCGACGGGCATCGCGAGCTCCTCGGCGATGATCATGGCCGCAGCCGTCGTGATGCCCTGCCCGACCTCCATGCGCGGGATCGCGAAGCGCGCCAGTCCGTGGTCGTCGACCGTGATGGTGATCAGCTGTGACGTCGGCAGCGCCGAGTGGGTCTGGAGGTCGCCGAGGTCGTAGAGCTCGGGCACCTGCGATGCGCTCGGGACCGCGGCCGAGGCGGGGGCAGCGCCGCCGACCTCCGCCGCGACCGTGAGTGTGGCCCCTGCCACGACGAAGCCGATGAACCGCCTCCGGCTGACGCCGCCGGGTGGCGAACCCGGGGCTCGGGCGGGGCTCTGGACGTGCGGGTGGCCGGGGGTCGTCGTCATCGACTGGGGTCCCTTCTCGGAACGAGCACGTGCAACCGGGAGTGCCGGGGGTGGGGCGGGCTGCACGTGGTGGTGCCTCCGTGGTTCGCCGCACGGGCGGATCCGGATTGTCCTGCCCCAACGAGCCGGTGTGTGCCGATGTCACGCCCGCAGCGCGATGACGGCCCTACAGTGAGCTCCGTGCCCGGTCAGGTCGATCCGACGCCCAGTCCGAGCAACGGGCGCGCCGCCGATGTCGTCGACATCTTCGTCTACGTCGTCGTGCTCAACCTCTTCGTCGAGTACTTCCCGGCCGTCATCAGTGAGACCTTCACGCTGTCGCTGCTCACTGCGGTCCTGCTCAAGGGCGTCCTCGAGGTCGTCGTCGCGGTGAAGAAGCGCGCGAGGTGGCGGTTCACCTCGGCGCGCAGCGCCGCGGGAAAGGTCGGCGCGGGCCTGCTGCTCTGGGGCGTCCTCGTCGGCAGCAAGTTCTTCGTGCTCAAGACCATCGACCTCGTCTTCGGCGACAGCGTCAGCCTCGGCGGGTTCGTGTCGGTGACGCTGCTCATCCTCGCGCTCCTGGTCAGCCGCCTCGTCGTGCGCCGCCTGCTCGCGCCGGCGCGACGGGTTCCGGGGCCTGCCGGCTGAGGCCTCGACGCGGGCCCGCGAGGCTGCGACAGTGGGCTCATGTCCCTCGAGACGTGGTGGTCCGCGGTGAGGCCCGAGACCCGCGACTGGCTCGTCGCCCACAACGGCGAACCGCTACCGGTGGACGTCGTCGACGACATCACACGAGTCAGCGGTCCCGTAGACCACGACGCCTGGTGGGTCGCCCGCCGCGGTCCCGACGGGCTCGAACTCTCGGACGCGGCCGTCGACTGGGTCGAGGCCGTGGCCAACAGCGAGGGCGCCCAGGAACCCTGAGCGCCGACGAAGCTCCACGACCCGGGCGGCGACGAGGCGGTCGAGCCGCGGTGGTCAGCGCAGCAGGCTCGAGGTGCCGAGGTCGATGACGTCGCTCGTGACTCGGTCGAGCTTGCCGCCGGTGGCCTCGACCTGCCTGCGCAACAGCTCGTGCGCCTCGTCGCTGGTCAGGCCACGCTGCAGCATCACGAGGTCCACCGCCACGGCAAGGTCGATGCCGCCCTGCGGGCTCAAGCCTCTCGGGGCGGCGATGGCCGGGTCCGGGGTCTCTTGCGAGTGGCCCCGGCGTTCTCCGGGCACTGACGACGTGCACACGCCGGCCCCATACCCCGCGACCGTCCGGTTCCATCACCGCGTGACCACCCGGTCGTCAGCGCCTGGGTGTGCGTGCACGACCGAGGTCGACGGTGCTCGAGAGGCCTGCCGAGCCAGGCGTCGGGCGTGACGGCGGCCCGCGACGCCGGCGCCTCCTTGCGTGACAGCCCCCGGCGTTCGCCGACCTCCTCGGGGATCATCGGGAGAGAGGCGCCCTCACCTCGAATCGGCGTTGGTCGCGGTCCTGATCGTGGAGCGGCTCAGGCTCCAGCCTCTACCGGATCGGGCTTCAGGAGGTGCACGAGGCAGGCGCCGTCGCGAGCGAAGGGGACCAGGCCCACCTCGGTGTCCGTCGCCCCGGACCGGTCGAGCGCCGCGCGCAGCATTTCCTCGTGCATCGTGCAGACGATGCCCGGGTGCGCCCGCGCCGACGCGAGCACCGGACACGTGCGCAGCGCGATGTCGCCGTCCGGCTCCACCTGCGGCGAGAACCCGGCTGTCGTCAGCATGCCGACGACCGCGTCGACGGGAGGCGCCGGGCGCGTGCCCGCTGACGGCTCGCTCAGCTGGCTGGCCCAACGGCGCCCGATGGCCCGGGCATGCGCCTCGGGGTCGCTGGTGTCGGCGAGGTGCTCGGCCATGGCCGTGACGAGCTCGTCGGTCGAGACGGGCCGTGACACGCGCAGCGCCTCGAGGACGAGCCGCCCGCGCTCGGTCAGGTGGTGGCCGAGCGCGGGCCGCCCCCGCGTGCCGGCCTCGATGGCCGTCCGCGCGACGAGACCGTCGTCGACGAGGCGGGCGAGGTGGGCGCGCGCGGTGTTGGGGTGACCGCCGAGGACCTCGACGAGAGCGCCGATCGTGGCGGCCCGCTCCGGGCCGTGGCCGGCCAGGGCCTCGAGCACCCGCTCGCGCGCCGGCGGCACCTCGGGCAGGGGTTCGGGGCCGCGCTCTCGCTCGCGCTCCAGGGCCTGCTCCAGGGGTCGGGTTGGCGCGACGCGACCGCGTGGGCTATTTTCCACAAGGGCAGTGTAATAAATACTCGTCCCCACCGCACCCCAAGGAGCCAGCGTGAGCATCCACGATTCCCTTCCCGTCTCCGACATCACCTCGGCCGGCTGCGCCTGCGGGTGCTCCGACGAGGGTGAGCCGGAGCTCGACGTGCGCGCCATCCCGCACGCGATCCGCCACGCCACCGTCTTCGGCGCCCTGGGAGCCGTGCCGGTCGGTGG
This sequence comes from Terrabacter sp. LjRoot27, assembly GCF_964254175.1. NCBI lineage: Bacteria > Bacillati > Actinomycetota > Actinomycetes > Micrococcales > Intrasporangiaceae > Terrabacter > Terrabacter sp. LjRoot27. The sequence continues at coordinate 1,992,368 of NZ_CAXUSS020000001.1, read as the reverse complement.
GTCGCTGCGCCTCGTCGCGCCCCACGACCCGAAGCCGCTGCTCGCCCAGATCGAGGATCGTGAGGGCGGCGCCATCGAGGTCGACTACCTCGTGCGCGGCGCCGAGGCCTGGACCCTGCGCCTCACCCGTCAGGCCTGACCAACAGCCGTCGACGCCCCCTGACAGACGCCCCTGACAGCCGCCGCGATGAGCACTCGCCAGCTCGAGCGCCCCTCTGCCGCAGCCCTGCCGGGCCGCGGGGTGTGGCCGCTACGCGACCACCCGACGACGCTGTGGCTGACCGCGGCCCTCGTCGTGACGGCGCTCGGTCGAGGGATCCCGGGTGCCGACTGGCTCGTCGTGCACCTCGTGCTCCTCGGCGCGGTCACCCACGCGGTGATGGTCTGGAGCACCCACTTCGCGCAGGCCCTCCTCAAGACACCGCCGACGCTCGACGGGCGCCGGCAGCAGGGCCGTCGCCTCGCGCTCCTGCTCGTCGGATCCACCCTCGTCTTCGTCGGGGTGCCGGCCGGGTGCGGGCCTGTGACCGTCGCCGGTGCCACGTGCGCGGCCGCCGCCGTCACGTGGCACGGTGTCCAGCTGTGGCGCCGCCTCCGCGCAGCCCTCCCGGGGCGCTTCCGGATCACCATCCGCTACTACCTCGCCGCAGCGACGGCCATGCCGGTGGGCGCGTTCTTCGGGGTCCTCCTCGCGCAGCAGCCGGCCGACCCGTGGCACGCCCGCCTCCTCGTGGCCCACTCGATGACGATGGCGCTCGGCTGGCTCGGTCTCACCGTGACCGGCACCCTCGTGACCTTCTGGCCGACGCTCCTGCGCGCCCGCATGGACGACCGCGCCGAAGGCCTTGCGCGAGAGGCACTTCCGGTGCTGATCGTCGGCGTCACCGTCGCCGTGGGTGGTGCCCTCGCAGGCTGGCACCCGCTCACCTCGCTCGGCCTGATGACGTATGCCGCCGGCCTCCTCTGGTGGGCACGCGCGCTCGTCACCCCCGCCCGTCGCAGCGTGCCGCGACGCTTCGCCACCGTGTCCGCCGCGTGCGCACTCACGTGGTTCGTCGCCGCCGTCGTGGCCGTCGCCGTGCTCGTGCTCGTGACTCCGGACTGGACCGAGGTGGGCGCCCACTACGACCTCGTCGCAGCCGCGCTCGCCCTCGGGTTCGCGCTGCAGCTCGTGCTCGCGGCGCTCAGCCATCTCGTGCCGAGCGTCCTCGGTGGAGGCCCGGCCGTCCTGCGCGCCGGACTCGACTGGTTCGAGCGCGGCGCGCCGTTCCGGGTCGTCGTGCTCAACCTCGGCCTCGCGCTGTGGCTGCTCCCGCTCCCCAGCCCCACCCGGATGGCCCTGGGTGGGCTGGTCGCCCTGGCCGTGGCGAGCTTCCTGCCCCTCACCGGGCTCTCGGTGCGCGAGTCGATCCGGGGGCGCCGGGCCGCACAGTCGGTAGCCGGGGCGACGGTACCGGCGGCGGCGGCGGTACCGGCAGCAGCCGGCGATCTCGGCGAGGCGGACCCGCCCGCAGCAGAGGGTGCGCGAACCGCGCAGATCCCCGCTGCCACCGGACCCGCCATTCCCGCATTCACCTCTCGCGTCCCGGCCAACGGGCGGGCCTTCTGGACCTCCGGACAGCTTGCCGCCGCCGTGTCCGTCATCGCCCTCGTCGTCGCTGCGAGCCTTGCCCTGCCGTCTGCGGCGGCGGGGGGAGGTCGCGCCGAGGTCACCCCGACGGGGCACACGACGACCGTCGACGTCGCCGCACGGGACATGCGCTTCACGCCTGCCTCGATCACGGTGCCGTTCGGTGACCGTCTCGTCATCCGCCTGACCAACCGCGACGAGACGACGACCCACGACCTCGTCCTCGACACGGGTGGCCGCACCGCTCGCATGGCGCCGGGAGCAACCGGCGAGCTCGATGCAGGCGTGGTCGCCGGTCCGGTGGAGGGCTGGTGCTCCGTCGTCGGCCACCGCCAGATGGGCATGGTCCTGCACGTGCTGGTCGTCGGCGGCGACGCCGCTGGCACCGCCGCTCCGGGCGGCCGGGCGGGCTCCGTGGCGGGCAGCGTGCCGTCGGCGGGTCACGGCGGGTCGTCCATGACGATGCCCGACGCCCCTGTGCACTCCGGCCAGGGTGCGCTCGGAGCCGGCTTCACGGCATACGACCCCGTGCTGCCGCCGCTCATGGCCGAGCGGGTCCACCGGGTGACGCTCACCGTCGAGGAGCTCGAGCAGCAGGTGGCGCCAGGGGTGTGGCAGCGGCGGTGGACCTACAACGGCACCTCGCCCGGGCCGACCCTGCACGGGCGCGTCGGCGACGTCTTCGAGGTGACCCTCGTCAACCACGGCACGATGGGCCACTCCATCGACTTCCACGCCGGCTCACGGGCGCCGGACGAGGTGATGCGGACGGTGCCGCCTGGTGCCAGCCTCACCTACCGCTTCACCGCGACCCGGGCCGGCATCTGGATGTACCACTGTGGGACGATGCCGATGTCGGCGCACATCGCGGCGGGACTCTTCGGGGCCGTCGTCATCGAGCCGCCCGACCTGCCCGCCGTCGACCGCAGCTTCCTGCTCGTGCAGTCGGAGCTCTATCTGGGCGCGAGCACGGCCCACGGCTCAGCCGTCGAGGCCGACGCGACGAAGACGCAGGCGGACACCCCGGACGGCGTCGTCTTCAACGGCACCGCGTTCCAGTACGACACGACGCACCTCCGGGCGCGCGTCGGGGAGCGCGTGCGCTTCTGGGTGCTCGACGCCGGGCCCAACCGGGGGAGCAGCTTCCACGTCGTCGGGGCGCAGTTCGACGTCGTCTGGGCCGAGGGCGCGTGGCTGCTGCGGCGGGACGGGTCGAGCGGGGGCAGCCAGACCCTCTCGCTCGGCGCGGCCCAGGGCGGCTTCGTCGAGACGTCCTTCCCGGAAGCCGGCCACTACCCCTTCGTCAGCCACGTCATGGCCGACGCGGAGCGCGGAGCGCACGGGATCGTACAGGTGCAGCCATGAGCGCTGCGACGACCACGCCCTTGTCCACCACCACCACCGACGACGGGAACCGATGATGTGCAGCTACTGCGGATGTGCCGACTTCGAGGTGGTCGGACGGTTCATGGCCGAGCACGAGCACATCATCAACCACCTCAGCGCCCTGCGGAGCTCGCTCGACGACGAGCCCCGGCGGCGCGCAGCGGCGCACGAGCTCGAGGCCCACCTGACGCCGCACGTCGTGGCCGAGGAGGCGGGGCTGTTCACGATCATGGCTCGCGACGAAGTCTTCACCGACCACATCGCGCGGCTCTGCGGCGAGCACCACGAGCTCGACGAGCTGCTCGCGGCCGTGGCGGGTGGTGACGTCGCCCTCTTCCCCCGCTTCGAGGACGCCCTGCGCGACCACATCGACCGCGAGGACAACGGTCTCTTCCCCGCAGCGGCCATCCACCTCGGCGGCCCCGAGTGGGACGAGGTCTTGGCCCTCACCCCGACAGCAGCAGGAGCGCACCGATGACGACGAACCCAACCACGACGACACCAGATACAAACTCGCCGACTACACGGGGTCGTAGGTCTGGTCACACGGGTCACACCCGTGACAGGGTGCAGGACATGGCAACCCTCGAGGTGACCTGGCCGCGCAAAGAAGCGCGGAAGGGGGTGCGTCATGGCTGAACGGTCAACGACCGCAGGTCCTGCTGGCCTCGACGGCGCGGCGTCGGCGGCGCTGCTCCGGGCCGGCCGGTTCTTCACGCGGTGGGAGGAGTCCGACGACGGCCGTGCCGTCTTCCGTGAGGGCGGGCGGGCCGGCGACGTCTTCTACCGCGACCGGTGGAGCCACGACAAGGTGGTCCGCTCGACCCATGGCGTCAACTGCACCGGCTCCTGCTCGTGGAAGGTCTACGTCAAGGACGGGATCATCACGTGGGAGACGCAGCAGACCGACTACCCGTCCGTCGGCCCCGACCGCCCGGAGTACGAGCCCCGCGGCTGTCCGCGCGGAGCCGCCTTCTCCTGGTACACCTACTCCCCCACTCGCGTGCGCTATCCCTATGTCCGCGGTGTCCTCCTCGAGATGTACCGCGAGGCCAAGGCCCGCCTCGGGGACCCGGTCGCCGCCTGGCACGAGATCACGACCGACCCCGAGAAGCGCCGCCGCTACCAGAGCGCTCGCGGCAAGGGCGGCCTCGTGCGTGCGTCGTGGGGCGAGGCCGTCGAGATCGCCGCCGCCGCGCACGTCCACACGATCAAGGAGTACGGCCCCGACCGCGTCGCCGGCTTCTCGCCGATCCCCGCGATGTCGATGGTGTCGCACTGCGTCGGCACCCGCTTCATCCAGCTCATCGGCGGCGTCATGACGAGCTTCTACGACTGGTACGCCGACCTGCCCGTCGCGAGCCCGCAGGTCTTCGGCGACCAGACCGACGTGCCCGAGTCGGGCGACTGGTGGGACGCGACGTACCTCATGATGTGGGGCTCCAACGTCCCGGTGACCCGGACGCCCGACGCGCACTGGATGGCCGAGGTCCGCTACCGCGGCACGAAGGTCGTCACCGTCAGCCCCGACTACGCCGACAACACGAAGTTCGCCGACGAGTGGATGCCCGCCCAGGCCGGCACCGACGCCGCGCTCGCGATGGCGATGGGTCACGTGCTCCTGAAGGAGTTCTTCGTCGACCGCGAGGTCTCCTTCTTCACCGACTACGTGCGCACCTACAGCGACATCCCCTTCCTCATCCGTCTCGAGGCCCCCGAGGAGGCGTATGCCGCCGCGTCGGGTGCCGGTGCCACCGCTCCCCTCGTGCCCGGCAAGTTCCTCACCGCCGCCGACCTCGCCGCCGAAGGGAGCACGGCCCCGGACGAGGACGCCTGGAAGACCGTGCTGCTCGACGACGTGACCGGCGAACCGGTCGTGCCGAACGGCTCGATGGGCTTCCGCTACGCGGACTCCGGCAAGGGGCGCTGGAACCTCGACCTCGACGGGGTCAGCCCAGCGCTCACGATGGCAGGCGACGCCGCCGAGGCCGTCGAGGTGCTGCTGCCGGCCTTCGTCGAGCCCGACGGCACCGGCTCGGTCCTGCGCCGAGGGGTGCCTGCTCGCCGCGTCGCGGGTCACCTCGTGACGACCGTCTACGACCTCATGCTCGCGCAGTACGGCGTCGAGCGAGAAGGGCTGCCGGGCAGCTGGCCGACGGGCTACGACGACGTGACCGCGCCCTACACGCCGGCGTGGCAGGCCGAGATCACCGGCGTGCCGGCCGAGCAGTGCATCCGCATCGCGCGCGAGTTCGCGACGAACTCCGAGCAGTCACAAGGGCGCTCGATGATCATCATGGGTGCGGGCATCTGCCAGTGGTTCCACGGCGACGCGACCTACCGCGCGATCCTCTCGCTGCTCGTCCTCACCGGCTGCATGGGTCGCAACGGTGGCGGCTGGGCGCACTACGTCGGCCAGGAGAAGTGCCGACCGATCACCGGCTGGATCTCCCTCGCCAACGCCCTCGACTGGGGCCGGCCGCCGCGCACCATGACGGGCACGTCGTACTGGTACATGCACACCGACCAGTGGCGCAACGACGGCTACTCCGCGGACTCGCTCAACTCGCCCCTCGCCAGAGGGCATCTGGCCGGCAAGCACACCGCCGACACCATCGCGCAGTCCGCCCGGATGGGGTGGATGCCGTTCTACCCGCAGTTCGGCGCCAACCCGCTCCAGGTGGCGGAGGACGCCCAGGCCGCCGTCGACGCGGGCACCGCCGCCAGCCCGGCGGCATACGTGGCCGGTGCTCTCCACGACGGCACGCTGACCTCGGCCATCGAGGACGTCGACGCCCCCGAGAACTGGCCGCGCACCCTCGTGCTGTGGCGGAGCAACCTCATGGGCTCCTCGGCCAAGGGCAACGAGTACTTCCTGCGCAACCTGCTGGGCACGCACCACAACGTCCTCGGCAGCGAGAACCCTCTGGCACCAAGGCCTTCCGAGGTGAAGTGGCACGACGAGGCGCCGGAGGGCAAGCTCGACCTGCTGCTCTCGGCCGACTTCCGCATGACGTCGACGACCCTGCTGTCGGACATCGTGCTGCCCGCCGCGACGTGGTACGAGAAGCACGACCTCAGCTCGACCGACATGCACCCGTTCGTGCACGCCTTCACCCCGGCCATCGACCCGCCCTGGGAGGCCAAGAGCGACTTCGAGCTCTTCCACCTCCTCGCCGAGAAGCTCTCGGACCTCGCGCGCACCCACCTCGGCGTGCGCAAGGACCTCGTCAGCGTGCCGCTCATGCACGACACCCCCGGCGAGACGGCGCAGCCCGGCGGGCGGGCCGTCGACTGGCGGGCCACGGGACAGCCGGGTGTGCCGGGCAAGACGATGCCGGTCTTCCAGCTCGTCGAGCGCGACTACACCGCGATCAGCGAGAAGCTCGCCACCGTGGGGCCGCTCGCCGACAGCCTCGGCTTCACCGTCAAGAACGTCACCTACCGGGTCGAGGAGGAGGTGGCCCGCCTTGCCGCCACGAACGGCGTCATGCTCGGCGGCGCCGGTGACGGCCGTCCCGCGATCGACACCGACGCGAAGATGGCCGAGGCCATCCTCACCTTCTCGGGCACGACGAACGGCCACCTCGCCGTGCAGGGCTTCCGCACCCTCGAGGAGCGGGTCGGCAAGAAGCTCGCCGACCTCGCCGAGGGGTCCGAGGAGAAGCACGTCACCTTCGCCGACACGCAGAGCGCACCGGTCGCCGTCATCACCTCGCCCGAGTGGTCGGGCTCCGAGACCGGCGGGCGACGCTACGCGCCCTTCACCGTCAACATCGAGCGTCTCAAGCCCTTCCACACCCTCACCGGTCGGATGCACTTCTACCTCGACCACGACTGGATGCAGGATCTCGGCGAGGCGCTGCCCATCTACCGGCCGCCCCTCGACATGCACCGCCTCTTCGGCGAGCCGAAGCTCGGCCCCGACGGCGCGAAGCAGGTGACCGTCCGCTACCTGACGCCGCACTCCAAGTGGTCGATCCACTCGGAGTACCAGGACAACCTGCTCATGCTCTCGCTGTCGCGCGGCGGCCCGACGGTGTGGATGAGCCCGCAGGACGCCGGCTCGATCGACGTCAGGGACAACGACTGGGTCGAGTGCCTCAACACCAACGGCGTGCTCGTCGGCCGGGCGATCGTCAGCCCCCGTATGCCGGAAGGCGTCGTCTACGTGCACCACGCCCAGGAGCGCACCATCGACGTGCCGAAGTCGGAGGCGACCGGTCGCCGCGGCGGCATCCACAACTCGGTGACGCGGCTGCTCGTCAAGCCGACCCACCTCATCGGCGGCTACGCCCAGCTGTCCTACACGTTCAACTACTTCGGGCCGACGGGCAACCAACGCGACATGGTCTCGACGGTGCGCAAGCGCTCGCAGGAGGTGACGTACTGATGCGTGTCATGGCCCAGATGGGCATGGTGATGAACCTCGACAAGTGCATCGGGTGCCACACGTGCTCGGTCACGTGCAAGCAGGCGTGGACCAACCGCGCGGGCACGGAGTACGTCTGGTTCAACAACGTGGAGACGCGCCCGGGACAAGGGTATCCGCGCCGCTACGAGGACCAGGAGACGTGGAAGGGCGGCTGGACGCTCACCCACCGCGGCAACCTCAAGCTCAAGGGCGGCGGTCGGGTGCAGAAGCTCCTGGGCATCTTCGCGAGCCCCGTGCAGCCCAAGCTCGCCGACTACTACGAGCCGTGGACCTACGACTACCAGACCCTCATCGAGGCACCGCTCGGCGACGACTTCCCCGTCGCCCGGCCGAAGTCGCTCATCACCGGCGAGAACACGAAGATCACGTGGTCGGCCAACTGGGACGACAACCTCGGCGGCGCGAGCGAGATGGGCCACCTCGACCCCATCGTCGCCAAGCTCAACGCCTCGGTGCGGCGCGAGTCCGAGGAGAAGGTCCGCCTCGATCTCGAGAAGACCTTCATGTTCTACCTCCCCCGGATCTGCGAGCACTGCCTCAACCCCTCGTGCATGGCGTCGTGCCCGTCCGGCGCGATCTACAAGCGCGAGGAGGACGGCATCGTCCTCGTCGACCAGGACCGGTGCCGCGGCTGGCGGCAGTGCATCACCGGCTGCCCGTACAAGAAGATCTACTTCAACCACAAGAGCGGCAAGGCCGAGAAGTGCACCTTCTGCTACCCCCGCGTCGAGGTGGGCCTGCCGACCGTGTGCTCCGAGACGTGCGTCGGACGGCTGCGCTACCTCGGGCTCTTCCTCTACGACGCCGACCGGGTCACGGCCGCGGCCGCGACCCCGGACGAGGGCGACCTCTACGAGGCCCAGCTCGACCTCATGCTCGACCCGAGCGACCCCGAGGTCATCGCGGCGGCCCGGCGCGACGGCATACCGGACGACTGGATGGACGCGGCGCGCCGGTCTCCCGTCTACGCGCTCGCCAAGACCTACCGGGTGGCCTTGCCGCTGCACCCGGAGTACCGCACGATGCCGATGGTCTGGTACGTCCCGCCACTGTCGCCGATCGTCGACGTCCTGTCGTCGCAGGGGCACGACGCCGAGGACCGCACCGTGCTCTTCGGGGCCATCGAGGCGCTGCGCATCCCCGTCGACTACCTCGCCGAGCTCTTCACCGCGGGCCGCACCGACATCATCACGGGCGTGCTGCAGAAGCTCGCCGCGATGCGCGCGTACATGCGCGACGTGTCGCTGGGCCGCGACGGTGACCCCGCGATCCCGGAGGCCGTCGGCATGAGCGAGGAGACGCTCTACGAGATGTACCGCCTCATGGCGATCGCGAAGTACGCCGACCGCTACGTCATCCCGACCGCCCACGTCGAGCGCGCCCACGAGCTCGAGGAGATCGGCTGCTCGCTCGACTTCGACGAGGGTCCGGGGATGTACGAGTCCGGACCTTTTGGCGAGGCGAGCGGCCGGCCCGCGCCGGTGGCCGTCGAGACCTTCAACGCGCTCAAGCAGCGGCAGACGTCCGACACGGCCATGACGACGACCGAGTCCGGCTCCCTGACCGGTCGGGTCAACCTGCTCAACTGGGACGGCAACGGCGCTCCCCCGGGACTCTTCCCGGGCCGCTCGGACGGGGACGCACCGTGATCGGGCTGCGCCGGCGGGCGACACCCCGGGACCACCGCGTCGTGCACCTCGTGGCCGGTCGCTGCCTCGACTACCCCTCGGCCGAGCTCGTCACCACCCTCCCCTCGATGCGCGATGCCCTTGCGGAGCAAGGCGACTCGGCCGCCGCCACCCGACTGACGAGTCTCGTCGCCCACCTCGGCGGAGCCGACCTGCCGGACCTCCAGCAGGCCTATGTCGACACCTTCGACCTCAGCCGCAAGCACGCGCTCTACCTGTCGTACTGGACCGATGGCGACACCCGCCGTCGCGGGGAGGTGCTGGGACGGTTCAAGACGGCATACCGCAGCAGTGGTGCGGTCGTCGACACGCACGGGGAGCTCCCCGACTACCTCCCGATGGTGCTCGAGTTCGCGGCGCGCGTCGATCCGGAGGCGGGTGTCTCGCTCCTCCAGGAGTACCGCGCAAGTCTCGAGCTGCTGCGGATCGCCTTGCAGGAGAGGAAGAGCCCGTATGCCGCCGCAGTCGTCGCCGTGTGCGCGACCCTTCCCGGTGAGTCGCCTCCCGACCGCGCGGCGGTCATGGAGATGGTCGGCCTGAGCGGGCCGCACCCGACCGAGTCGGTCGGGCTCGAGCCCTACGACCCGAGACTCCTTCCCCTGCAGACGGTCTCGTCCGGCGCACCGACGGGGGCCCGCTCGTGAGCACCTTCCTCTGGGGCGTCCTGCCCTACCTCTGCATCGCGAGCCTGGTCGGGGGCACGGTCTGGCGCTACCGCTACGACAAGTTCGGGTGGACGACCCGCTCGTCCCAGCTCTACGAGTCGCGCCTGCTGCGCATCGGGTCCCCGCTCTTCCACTTCGGCATCCTGCTCGTCTTCGTCGGCCACGTCGGCGGGCTCGTCATCCCCGAGTCGTGGACCGAGGCCGTCGGCGTCAGCGAGGGCCTCTACCACTTCAACGCGCTGCTCTTCGGCGGCCTCGCCGGGGTCTGCACCCTCGCCGGCATCCTCATCCTCGTCTACCGGCGCCGCACGACCGGGCCCGTCTTCATGGCGACGACGAAGAACGACAAGCTGATGTACGTCCTGCTCGTCGCGGCCATCGTCCTCGGCCTCTGGACGACGCTCGTCAGCGTCGGGGCGGGCAGCGAGGCGCACAACTACCGCGAGACGGTGTCCCCGTGGTTCCGGTCGGTGCTGCTGCTGAGCCCCGACGTCGCGTCGATGGCGGCAGCACCGGTGCAGTTCCACGTCCACGCGATCGTCGGGATGCTGCTCTTCGCGCTGTGGCCCTTCACCCGGCTCGTCCACGCCTTCACGGCCCCCCTGCACTACCTCTTCCGGCCCTACATCGTCTACCGGTCCCGCGACGGCCGGACCTCCGGCAACCGCTCGAGCCGTCCGGGCTGGAGCGGCGTCGGCACCTCCGACCGCGACCGCAGACACTGACCCGACCGACCTTGCCTCGAGGAGAGCCATGAGTACGAGCGCACCGAGCGCATCGACGCCGTCCACGCCGCACGTCGAGCTGAGCGGCCAGGGCCGGAACCTCGCCCTCGCGACGTTCGCCTTCGCCGTGACCTTCTGGGCGTGGAACCTCATCGGGCCGCTGGGGGTGAGGTACACCGAGCAGATGCACCTGAGCAGCAGCCAGAAGGCGCTGCTCGTCGCGACGCCGGTGCTCGTCGGCTCGCTCGGCCGCATCCCGGTCGGTGCGCTCACCGACCGTTACGGCGGCCGCGTCATGTTCCCGGTGCTGACGCTGCTCACCGTGCCCTTCGTGCTCCTCGTCGCACTGGCCGGCAACCTCGCGTCCTTCCCGCTGATGCTGCTCTTCGGCTTCTTCCTCGGCATCGGTGGCACGACGTTCGCGGTCGGCGTGCCCTTCGTCAACGCGTGGTACCGCGCCGACCGGCGCGGCTTCGCCACCGGCGTCTTCGGCGCCGGCATGGGCGGCACGGCCCTGTCGTCGGCCCTGACGCCACGGATGGTGACGTGGTTCGGCTACACGCTGACGCACGTCATCATCGCCGTCCTGCTCGTCGGGACGGCCGCGCTCTGTTGGTCCGCCATGCGCAACTCACCGGTCTGGAAGCCCAACACCGACCCGGTCGTGCCCAAGCTCGCGGCGGCGCTGAAGCTGCCCGTCACGTGGCAGATGTCGTTCCTCTACGCCGTGGCGTTCGGCGGCTTCGTCGCGTTCTCGACCTACCTGCCGACCTTCCTCAAGGACGTCTACTCCTTCGACCTCACGGCAGCGGGCACGCGCACGGCCGGCTTCGCGATCGCGGCGGTCGTCGCTCGACCCATCGGTGGTGTGCTGTCCGACCGCATCGGCCCGCGCGCGGTCGTCGCCATCTCGCTGGCCGGCACGACCGTCCTCGCGATCATCCTGGCCTTCCGGCCGCCGCTCGAGCTGCCGGCCGGCATCTCGTTCGTCGCCATCGCCTTCTTCCTCGGCCTCGGCACCGGCGGCGTCTTCGCCTGGGTCGCCCGCCTCGCGCCGCCGGAGCGGGTCGGCAGCGTGACCGGGCTCGTCGGCGCGGCAGGAGGGCTCGGCGGCTACTTCCCGCCCCTCGTCCTCGGCGCCACCTACGACAAGGTCTTCCCCCAGTACGGCTTCGGGCTCGCCCTGCTGGCTCTCGTCGCAGCCTGCGCCCTCGTCTTCTCGCAGGTCGGGATCCGTTCGTCCGACGACCGTCGGCGCACGGCCTGACGGCTGCGTATGCCGTGTGGCTCAGCGCGGTCCGTACGCCTTGGGCAGGCGCATGCCGCGGTCAGCCATGATCCGGCGGACCCGGTTCGGGTAGTCGGTGATGACGCCGTCGACGCCGAGGTCCATGAGCGCGCTGACCGTGGCCGGGTCGTCGCAGGTCCACGGGATGACCTTCAGCCCTCTGGCGTGGGCGGCGTCGACCATGGCCCGGTCAGGGTAGAAGCGGAAGCCGGGGTCGGCGACGGTGCCGTTCTGCGGGAAGCCGTAGTTCGGCGACAGCGCCGTGAGCCCGGGCACCGCTGCCGCGGCGGTCGCGACGTAGTCACCGCCGAAGTCGTCGGCGTCGACACCTCCGAGCCACGGCGAGGCGCCCGGCCGGCCGACCTGGAGGAAGTCGTAGTTGGTGAGGGCGACGAGCGGCCACGACGGCGCCAGCCGGTGCATGACGTTGAGGGCGCCCCAGTCGAAGGACTGGATGGTCACCTGGTCCTCGATGCCGGAGGCGTGGATCTCCTCGTAGACGCGACGCACGAAGAGGTCGCGCGGCGCGGTCTGCTCGGGGGCGCCGGCCTCCACCTTCGTCTCGATGTTGAGCGTCACCTGCTTGGCGCGGTAGGACTCGACGAGGTTGAGCACGTCCTTGAGCTCGACCATGCGGAAGCCGGGCACCCGCTCCTGCTCAGGGAATCCGGGCAGCTGCTGGTAGCCACAGTCCATCGTCTTCACCTGGGCGAGGGTGAGGTCCTTGATGTACTTGCCGACGTAGGGGTACATCGGGTCGCCGGGCGTGACGGGGGCGGTGTCGCGGCACTTCTGGGCGCTGACCTGGCGGTCGTGGTTGACGACGACCTTCTCGTCCTTGGTGACCTGCGTGTCGAGCTCGAGCGTGGTGACGCCGAGGAGCATCGCCTTGGCGAATCCCTCGAGGGACTCCTCGGTCGTCATCCCGATGCCGCCGCGGTGGGCCTGAAGGTCGAAGTGCGTCTTCTGCGGCAGGACGGCGCGAGCGCCGGACTCCCCCGCGCCTTCGAGCGTGACGGCAGCCCTGGGGGTGATGGCGGCGACGGCGCCGCTGGCCCCGGCGCCTCCGGCGGCGACGGCGGGGCCGAGGGTCAGGGCGGCCAGGGGTCCGGCGAGTGCCATGCTGACGAGGAGACGGCGTACGGGCATCGGAGATCCTTCACTCGGGGCTGGGCTGGCCCCTCGACGCTATGGATCTCCCGCCCGGCCGGGGTGCCCGCGACGTGGCGTCTGCGTGAACCCTCGCCGAACGGACGAACCGGACATCGGTCGGGCGATCGGGAGCGGGCGCAGACGGTGAGACCCCGAGCCGCTCTCGTCGCTGCCGTCGTGAGGCGCGCGGGGCCGGCCGCGCGTCACGAGGATCGGCGTCTCAGTCCTTCCTGGCAGCGGACACGTCGACGCACAGGACTCCCCTGTTGCCGTCCTGGTCGGCGATCACGGTGAGCCCGGGCGCGTCGCTGTCATCGACGACGGTCCCGCCCGCAGCGAGGACGGCGGCGATCCGCTCGTCCGCCACCTCGGGCGCCACGTAGACCTCGACGTGGAACCGCTGGCGCGGGGAGTCCTGCTCGTCGGCGTCACCGAACCACAGGTTCGGCACACGTCTCGTGGCGTCCCGGATCTCGTCACTGGGCGTCCCGCGACCCTGGGAGTCGGCGCTGCCGGTCAGCAGGGCGGCCCACACCGGGGCGATGGTCGCCGAGCGCGTCGTGTCGAGCCCGAGCTCGATGTCGCTGACCGACGCCGGGTCGGCATCGAGGTGGTGGTCGGCGGCGATCTCGGTGATCCGTCGCGCGAGGTCGACGTCCTGCTGCGTCACCCACTCGACGACGTGCTCGGTGCCCTCGTCGTCGCGGTAGATGGCGTCGTCGCTGACGAGCTTGAGGTCGACGACACCGTTGCCCATGGACACGCGGGGGTGGTGGCCGAGGGCATCGCCCGCGTCGCCCACCGCCGCGACGAACCGAGCGCCGGTGCCGAAGTCGTCGACGAGGTAGCGGGCGTGCAGGCCTTGGGCCAGCTTGCGCCAGTCGGTCAGGCCGGCCTCGGCGATCTGGGCGCTCTTCAGCATGTCCATACACGGGGACCCTAGCCGCGACACCAGCCCTCGGTGCCCCGGAGAGGCAGCACGGTTTCCGAGCGCACCGCACACCCCTCCCGCGGCACGTCGGCCACCACCCGTCTGGCGCGGGTGCCTGACCACCACCGATCGCGCCGGGAACGGGCTTGGACGTCAGTGCGCCTCGAGGACGAAGAAGAGGAAGCAGATGAAGGCGGTCCGGCCACCGATGTCCGGTGGGAGGAGGTCTCGTGGGGTGTCGAGCGAGAAGGGGGGCTCGCTGATGACGGCGATGCGGAAGCCGGCCTCGGTGAACGCGTCGCTCATGGCGTGCAGCGGCCGGTGCCAGTACGTGAGCACCGCGGGCCGGCCGTCGAAGAGGTACTCCTCCGAGTAGCGGGTGACGGAGAAGTAGTCGGCATCGGGGTCGCTCGACTCGAGGATGCGTGGGTGGTTGACCGACAGGAGGAGGCGTCCTCCTGGCTGGAGGATGCGCCGCAGCTCGGCCAAGGGCGCCGTCCAGTCCTCGAGGTAGTGCAGCACGAGGGAGCAGATGACGTCGTCGAAGGTTGCATCGGCATACGGCAGAGGCTGGCTGAGGTCGGCCACTCTCAGGTCCGCCTCCGCGCCGAGGCGCTGCCGTGCCAGCTCGAGCATGGCCTGGCTCGAGTCGAACCCGCTCACGTGGGCGCCCCGCGAGCGGAGGTCCTCGGACAGGGGCCCGGAGCCGCAGCCGGCATCGAGCACGCGACGCCCCTCGACATCGCCGGCCAGCTCGACCATCGCCGGTCGTGCGTAGTAGGCGTTGAAGAGGCCCGTCTCGTTGGCCTTCGCGTAGCTCTCGGCGAAGCTGTCGTAGTGGTCGGCCCGCACACGTCCCTCTTCCCTGGGTGCCCCCCCCCCCCGGCCGGGAGCGACGTACCAACGTTGGCACAGGGAAAGGCACGGTGCCCGCCCGGCGCCTCCGGTCCCGGCACTCTCATGTCGTCGTTCTCGACGAGGCCGCCGACCTGCTCGGCCACCGGCCCTCGTCGGCACCGCCGCTCGGCGGCAGGTGCGACCGCTGACCTCGCGCACGGAGGGCGGCGGCGGGCGACGCGTTTCGCAGAACGGGGTGACCGCTACGAGAGGAACGCCCGCATCGCCGCGAGCACGTCGTCACGGCGGTCGATGAAGAGGTAGTGGCTGGCCTGGAGCTCGATGACGTGGGCATCCGCCGTCTCTGCGGCGAAGCGGTCACGACACGCGACCCGCCAGATCGCCTCCGGCCCCTGCCACTGGTCCCCGAGCGCGTAGATCGCCAGCGCGGGTGCGGTGATGTCGGAGTAGGGATGACGGAACGCCTTAAGGGCCTGAACGAACGGCGCGGCAGCCACGGAGGAGAACGTGTCCACGGGTCTGCTGCACGGACGGGTGACAGTTTCGGTTAGGCCACCTGCGTGGCGGTTGTCGTCATGATCAACTCGTATTCGACCGGGGTCAACCGCCCGAGCCGAGGCTGTCTCCGGCGGCGGTGATAGGTGCGTTCGATCCAGGTGACGATCGCGATCCGCAACTGCTCGCGGGTCGCCCACGCGCGACGGTTCAGGACGTTCTTCTGCAGCAGCGCGAAGAACGACTCCATGGCTGCGTTGTCACCGGCCGCCCCGACCCGGCCCATCGAGCCGACCATGCCGTGACGGTGGAGCTGGTGGACCAGTTTTCTGGACCGGAACTGCGACCCGCGGTCCGTGTGCAGGACACATCCGGCCACGTCCGCGCCGTCAGCGTGGCGTCGGGCGACGGCGTTGTCCAGGGCTGCGACGGCGAGGGAGGACTTCATCCGTGAGTCGATCGAGTAGCCGACGATGCGGTTGGAGTAGACGTCCTTGATCGCGCACAGGTAGAGCTTGCCCTCGCCGGTCCAGTGCTCGGTGATGTCGGACAGCCACAGCCGATTCGGGGCGGGCGCGGTGAAGTCGCGCTCGACCAGGTCGTCGTGCACCGGCGGTCCCGGCGTCTTGCCGTTGCGGCCGCGCTTCTTGCCGAACGCGGACCACCAACCCTGCTGCGAGCACAGCTTCCACGCGGTCCGTTCGGCCATCGCCTGCCCGGCGT
Source organism: Terrabacter sp. LjRoot27 (assembly GCF_964254175.1). NCBI lineage: Bacteria > Bacillati > Actinomycetota > Actinomycetes > Micrococcales > Intrasporangiaceae > Terrabacter > Terrabacter sp. LjRoot27. Next base: position 1,976,392 of record NZ_CAXUSS020000001.1, on the reverse strand, counting down.
CGCGGGCCTCGTCGAGCAGGAACCGGTAGCCGAACTCCGGGTCGTCGCGGTGGGCGTCGAACAACGCGTTCGCCCGGTAGGCCGCGGTCAGCTCGGTGTCGGTGATCGGGTTGGCCAGCCAGCGGTAGTAGGGCTGGCGGGCGATCTTCAGCACCCGGCACGTCACCGTGACGGGGATCCCGTCGCCGGCGAGCTCGCGGACGAGCGGGTACATCATTTTCCCGGCAGGTGCGCCTGCGAGAGATAGGCGGCCGCGCGGCGCAGGACCTCGTTCTCCTGCTCGAGAAGCTTGATCCGCTTGTTCGCCTCCCGAAGCGCCTCGGACTCATTGGAGGTCCGGGCCGGGCTCGCAGCGCTGGCCGAGCGTCGTTCATCGATCGTCAGCCACCGCTTCAGGCACGACGGCGAGATGCCGAAGTCCTTCGCGACCTGGGCCACGGAGGCATCCGACTCCTTGAAGACCCGGATCACGTCCTCGCGGAACTCGTTGGGAAACGCCTTGGGCATGGTGCACATCCTTCCAGCGCCGACACACATCGACGCAGATCAGATGTCACCTATCCGTGCAGCAGTCCCCACCACTGACCCGTCCTCCTGGGTCTCCACGGAGGTGCGCAGCATCGCGTCGAAGGCGGGTCCCCGGATGTCGTCGGGGAGCAATGAGTGGACGACGTCGACGTAGTCCTCGTACGAGGCGAACCGCTCCGGGCTCGCGGCCTCTTCCGGCCACTCCGGTGTGGGGCTGTCGGCCCAGTCGTAGGCCCCGTCGAGATAGACGATGCTGGCCACGCGTCCGGGATGACGAGCGGCCAGGGCCGAGACCTCACCCCCTCCCATCGAGTGCCCCGCGACGTGGGCACGCTCGATGCCCAGGGCGTCGAGCAGCCGTCGCGCGTCTTCGGCAGCGTCGGCGAGCGCGTGGCCGCCCTCGACCCGGTCGCTCAGGCCGTGCCCGCGCCTGGTCAGGGCGAGCACCCTGAACCGGTCGCTCAGGTGCGGGGCCAGCTCGGCGAAGACGTGGGCGGTGCCGCCCAGTCCTGCCAGCAGCAGCAGCGGGTCTCCGTCGCCGCCCCAGTCGAGGTAGTGGAAGCGGACACCGTCGAGCGTGACGAACTCGTCGGAAGGTATGTCGATGTGACCCGGCACCCGGTGACCGTACCGCGACGGCCCAGCACGCGGACACGCTCCTGAACGGGCCCCAGCAGTGCACGGTCCCGTCGGCTGGAGCTCGGCGACTTCTGGCCCTAGCAGGGCAGGGCGCCGTTTGCGTGCCGCTGCAGGACGACTGGTGCCCGCACGGGAATGGCACCCGACGTGAACCTTGTCCCGGACGCCGGTCGTCCGGAAGCGGTCCTAGCGTGTGTGGATGGCAACGTCTACACAGGCTGCGGACGCGCAGCGAGGGTACGCAGTCGCACGACTGGACGAGATCGACGTGCTGGCCGACGGTCCGGGTCGTTATCGGCCTGTACGGCACCACTTCGGCATCACGAGCTTCGGGGTGACCGCATGGGTGGGCTCTGACGGTGACGCCATCATCAACGAGTTCGACGAGGACTCCGAGCCGGCCGAGGAGCTCTTCGTCGTCGTCAGCGGGCGAGCGGTCTTCGAGCTCGAGGACGAACGCGTGGAAGCGAGCCCTGGCACTCTCGTGTTCACCAGACAGGGCACCCGGCGCACAGCCGTCGCGGCCGAGCCGGCAACCACCGTCCTCGTCTTCGACGGCACACCGGGCAAGGCGTACGACGCGACCGGCTGGGAGCTGTGGGCACCGCTGAGACCGCTCTACGACGAAGGCGAGCACGACGAGCTGAGCGCTCGACTCGAGGAAGCCGTCGCCGCCAACCCCGGGTATCCGATGCTCGCCTACAACCTGGCCTGCTGCGAGAGCCTCCGCGGCCGCCCGGCCGAGGCGATACGTCATCTCCGGCACGCCATCGACGCCTCGGAGAAGTACCGGGCAGATGCACGCGCCGACGCCGACTTCGTTCCGATCCGTGACGAACCAGAGTTCAAGGAGCTCGTCGGCGAGCAGTGATCGAGGGCTGCCAGCTGGGAGGCCAGGCCGACGGTCCCCTGAAAACCGATGGAGCGGTCCTTCGTCGCGTTGCTACGGTGCGGCAAACCCAGTAGCCACCGCCAAGGACCTGCCGATGCACCACCTGTGAGACCTCTCGAGCGCTGATTCGTCGCGCGACGCGAATGCGCGTCGCGCTCCTTTCGCTTTCGAACTTCTCACGGGAACCGGTGCATCTCTGTGCCCAGAATCTGGGTCGTCGTACCCACCTGCCTGCCCACCATCGTCCGACGCTGTCACGCCTGTGGTTCCGAACGGTTTCGCACGAGCGGCAAGTTCCGCGTCAACGCCAACCACAAGCTGCTCGACTCCTGGCTCCTGGCCCTGTGCACCATCTGCGGCGACACCACGAAGCTCACGGTGCTTGAACGGATCAACGTCCGGGCGGTGAGGCATGAGCTCTTGGACCGCCTGCACCACAACGACCCCCATCTGGCGGCCGAGCTGCTTGCGGATCCGACCGTGCGGCGACGTAACCGGGTCGCGCTCGACTGGGACAACGCCTGGCGCCTCGACACCTCTGAACCGCTTGACCTGGTGGATGAGGACGCCGAGGTCGTCGTGCGCTTCGCAGCGCCGATCCCGGTCCGGCCGATACGACTGATCGCCGAGGGCCTCGGCCTCTCGCGGCCCGAGGTCGAGAAGCTCATCGCCGAGGGCAGGCTGAGATCCGGTGTCCGCCTGAACGGCAAACGCTCCGGAGAGTTTGCATTCACACTCGAGCGCTGATTCGTCCGACCGTCTGGCCGGCGACGAAGACGTCGCAAGCCTCGCTGTGGCGTCTCGATCTGGTGCTCGGCACGGCGGCGGAGCCGCTCACCCGGCTGACGCCACGCCGACGACGCCGAATGTCCGCGACCGCGGCGCCCGAGGCGCAGGGTCCCCCGTCAGCGACTCTCGACGTACCAGGTCTCCTGGATGGAGCGGCGCATCGCCAGCCGCTGCCGGGTCTGGGCGACGATGCCGACCAGGGCAAGCACCAGCAGGGTCACGTACCAGCCCCAGCTGGCTTGCACCGCCTGCGTGAAGTTGCCCCGGGTGAAGTCGGCGGAGTCGATCGTGCCCACCAGCAGCATCAGACCGGCGACGACGCTGACGGCCCCGGCGATCGAGCTGACGACAGCCAGCACGATCATCGGCAGGTTGCCGATGACCGCCACCAGGCCGAGCACGGCGCCGACGGCGATGCCCGCCAGCACGGCAACCCAGTTCCAGTCGATGCCCAGGGCGACGACGAGGCCCGAACCGATCGCGAAACCGAACGCAGCCATGGCGAGAACGACGGCCACCGCGAAGTAGAGGTATGCGAGGAGGGCGAAGATCAGGGCGCAGACGAAGCCCGCCACCCAACCCAGCACGGTGCCGAGGACACGCTCATCGGCAAGCTCAGCGAAGAGTCCTGCCCCGAAAGCAAATCCGGCGAAGAAGCCCCAGATGGGGAGGACCAAGCGCAGCAGCAGCTGTCCGGCGAAGAGCATGAGACCACCGGCAATGATGGCGAAAAGGCCCAGGATGATGTCTGCCATGCCCCAATGTAGGGCTCCCGCTCGTCGGCCCGGGCACGAACGCAGCACTTAGGGGCCACGCTCACGGTCCGGTGGCGCTGGACCGTACGTACCGCCGCTCCGTCCGGTCCCTGACGTCGGTGCACCCGAAAGCACCGCCCGCGCCGTCGTCGTCTCGCTAGTCTCGTCCTACGCGCGGAAGGGCTGCAGTCGGGCCGACCATGGAGTGTGACCCGCCGCGGACCCACGGATGGCGTCGGGTGAGGGAGCGGTGAGATGAGCACGAGGAACACGCGGTCGATGACCTTCCGGGCGAGCACCGGCGAGGCGGTCACGGCGCTCGAGGACGCAGCGCGCCGCGCGGGGATGCAGCACCTCTCCTCTGATGCTGCGACCGGCATCTTCGTCTTCACCGCAGGGCGGATGGTGCTCTCGTTCGGGGAGAAGGTCACTGCCCGGATCCGTGAGGTCACTCCGGGCACCGTGCAGGTGACGCTGTCCTCGAACCTGCAGTTCGGCCTGGGGAACATCGGGCGCGACGGTGGCAGCCGGGACCGCATGGGTGACGCCCTGGCACAGCTCCTCCCGCCGGCCGCATAGGGCGGGACGTCGCGCCAGACGAGCGAGCGCGAGGGGAGACGTCGGGCGGGCACGGTGAGTGTCGTCCTGACAGTGGGAACGGACGTGCTGCGTCCACAAGAGCGACCGCGCGGGGGGTTCGTGATCTCCGGCGCGCGACGTCTAGAGCACCTGCGAGAGGAAGCGCTGGAGCCGCTCGGTCTGCGGGGCCCGGAAGAGCTGGTCGGGCTCCCCCGACTCGACGACCCGTCCGTGGTCCATGAAGAGCACCTGCTGCGCCACGGACCGTGCGAAGCCCATCTCGTGGGTCACGACGAGCATCGTCATCCCCTCGGACGCGAGGTCGGCCATCGTGGCGAGGACTCCCTTGACGAGCTCAGGGTCGAGGGCCGAGGTCGCCTCGTCGAAGAGCATGACCTCGGGCTCCATGGCGAGGGCCCGGGCGATGGCCACCCGCTGCTGCTGACCCCCGGAGAGGTTGCCGGGGCGCACGTCGGCCTTGTGGGCGAGGCCGACCCGCTCGAGGTGGTGCTGTGCCTGCTCGGCCGCCGCGTCCTTCGAGAGCCCCTTGAGCCTGGTCAGTCCCAGAGTGACGTTGGCCCGGACGGTCTTGTGCGGGAAGAGGTTGAAGTGCTGGAAGACCATGCCCACCCGCTGGCGCAGCTCGTCGGGGTTGTCGCGCAGCACGCTCCGGCCGTCGAGGAGCACGTCTCCCCGCTCTGGCTCGAGCAGCCGGTTGACGACGCGCAGCAGCGTCGACTTGCCCGAGCCCGAGGGCCCGATGACGCAGGCCGTGGTCGCCGCCGGCACGTCGAGGTCGACGCCGCGCAGGACCTGGTTCGACCCGAAGGAGAGGTGCACGTCCCGGGTGGAGACGGCGACCCCACGGACCGTGGCAGGCGTGTCGGTCATGGTCGTGCTGCCGGGGGTCATCGTGCCTCCTGGGTCAGGGCGAGCGGCGCGTCAGCCGGTCGGTCGTCGCTGCCCACGTCGTCGGGCCGCGCGGCGCCGTCCGCGCGTCGGCCGTCACGCAGCCGGCGGTCGACGGCGTTGACGACGTGCGTCAGCGGGACGGTGATGAGCAGGTAGAACAGCCCGGCCAGGACCAGCGCCGACTGGTTGCCGGTGTTGGCCGCGGCGTCCTGCCCGATCCGGAAGAGGTCGCGCTGGCTGGCGAGCAAGCCGAGGAAGTAGACGAGCGAGGACTCCTTGATCAGGGCGATGAACTGGTTGACCAGGGCCGGGAGCACCCGGCGCACCCCCTGCGGGATGACGACGAGCCGCATCCCGGAGGGCCGGCTGAAGCCCAGGGCTCGCGCCGCCTCGAGCTGGCCGTCGTCGACGCTCTGGATGCCCGACCGGAAGATCTCGCCGATGTAGGCGCTCGCGATGAGCGACAGCGCGAGGATGCCCAGCGGGTAGGGGTTCGGACCCCAGATCTGCAGTCCCACCGGAGACAGGCCGACCCCGATGAGCAGGATCGTCACGGCAGCCGGGAGCCCGCGGAACACGTCGGTGAAGACCCTCGCGGGCCAGCGCAGCCAGCGTCGGTGCGAGAGCCCGCAGACGGCGAGCACCATGCCGAGCACGGTGCCGATCACCGCCGAGGTGAGGGCCAGGATGAGCGTGTTGGGCAGGCCGACGCGCAGCAGGTCGGGCAGCGCCTCGCGCATGGCGTCGAGGTCGAAGAACGTCTCCCGCAACGTGGTCAGGATGTCCATCCGGCCCTCCTCTCGGTGGTGGGTGCGGCTACGGCGTCGGGGTCACTGGGGGGCGGCGGAACCGCTGCCCGGCTTGAAGTCGGCCGGGATCTCTCGGCTCGGGTAGTACTGCTTCTGGAGCTTGGCCCAGGTGCCGTCAGCGACGACCGCGTCGATCCCCTTGTCGAGGGCCGCGCGCAGCTTGTCGTTGCCGGGCGCGACGGCATACGCGATGCCGCCAGGGTCGAGCTGCTTGGCCACGGCGAGCACCTTGCCGCCCGAGTCGCCCGCCGTCTTCTCACCGATCTCGGCCGGGGTGATCCACGCGTCGGCCGTGCCGGCGCGGAGCTGGTTCAGCGCCGCGTTGTAGTCGGGGACGCGGACCGGGTCGAGGTTCTCGCGCGTGGCGTAGTCGTCCTGGACGGTGCCCTGGACGACGACGACCCGCTTGCCGGCGAGCTGGTCGAAGGAGGTGATGCTCGAGCCCTTCGGCACGTCGAGGCCGAGGAAGCCGAAGTCGTACTTGTTCGTGAAGTCGACGGTCTTCTTGCGCGCCTCGGTGATGCTGATCGACGAGGAGCCGACGTCGAACTTGCGGGTCTTGACCTGGGCGAGGAGCGAGCTGAACTCCGTCCCGACGAACTCGACCTCGAGGCCGAGCTTGGCGGCCACGGCCGTCAGCAGGTCGTTGTCGAAGCCGGTGAACTTCCCGTCCTTGAGGAAGACGTTCGGCGGCGCGTCGGTCAGGGTGCCGGCGCGCAGCGTGCCGGGCTGCTGGAGGTCGTAGGGGTTGTCGGCCGACCCCTGGCTCGCGGACGACCCGCCGGCGCAGGCGGCCAGCGAGAGCGAGACGAGGGCGACGGCGGCGGCCGTGAGGGAGCGCTGGAGCAGTGGCATGGGTGTAGTCCTTCTCGTTCGGGCAGGTCAGGGCGCGCCGAGGCCCGGCTCGCCGGGCAACGGTGCTGGCTCATGGGAGGAACGGGCGTGCCGCACGCCGAGCGCCGCGAGGGGCGCGTCGGGGGTGCGGCTAGGGACAGCGCCGCGAAGCGGCAGGCATCCGGGCTCGCGCGACGTTCACCTTCAAAAGGTTATAGGACACTTAACTCGACGTGATAATCGGGTCCCGCCGTCGACGGACGGGACGGCGGGGCCGCGACGGGCCCATGGACCAACGTCGGGCTCTCCTGCGACCCGCCTGACACAGGGGCTGACGTCGTGACCGGGTCGGTCCCGATCACCCACGGAGGGGGAATCGGCACTTCCCCCTCCCCGGCACGATCGGGAGACGACCACCCCGCCACCACGAGGAAGATGAGGCCGCTGTGAACCCGGTGCTCGCGTTCGTCATCGTCATGCTCGTCTGGACCGTCAGTGACCTCGTCGCGAAGAAGACTCAGTCACTGCTGTCCTCGCTCTTCGTCGCCTCGATCATCTTCCTCGTCGGCTTCCTCACCGACGTCTTCCCCGAGGACCTCCTCGCGAGCTCGAGCCTGCTCGCGCTCGCCGGCGTCGTCGTCGGCTTCGTCATCGTCCATCTCGGCACGATGATCAGCCTCGACGACTTCAAGAAGCAGTGGAAGACGCTGCTCGTCGGCATCGCCACCGTGATCGGCATCGGGCTGGCGCTGCTCCTCGCCGGACTCATCTTCGGACCCAAGATCTCGGGCGCCGCGGCCGACGGCTACGCGCAGGCGCTCGACTTCGTGATCGCCGGCACGGGCGCGTTGAGCGGCGGCACGATCTCGGTGCTCATCGTCCAGGAGGCCGCCCTCGGAGTCGGCCTGACGAGCATCGCCGTCTTCCCCGTCCTCATCGCCGCACTGCAAGGTCTCATCGGCTTCCCGCTCACCTCGATCATCCTGCGCCGCGAAGCCGCCCGCCTGAGGGAGGAGTACCGCGCGGGCACGCTGGCGCCCGTCGCAGTGGTGGGGGCGGTCGCCGCCGGCGGCGGTGGCAGCCGGAGCGACGGCGGCGGTGCGGCGAAGGCGTCCACCGCACCCGCCCCACCCGCTCCGGAGACCAAGCTCCCCGCCGCCCTGCGGACGACCGCCGGCACGCTCTTCATCGTCGGGGTCGTCGTGCTCGCCAGCCTCGGCATCAACAACCTGACCGACGGCATCCTCAACACCTTCGTCGTGGCTCTGCTCTTCGGCATCGGGCTGCGGACGACGGGGGTCTTCAAGCCCTCGGTCCTCTCCGGCATCGACGCCTTCGGCCTCATGATGATCGCCATCATGATCCTCGTCTTCGGACCGCTGGCCACCGTCAAGCCCTCCGACGTGTCAGCGCTGGCCGGGCCCCTGCTCATCGCCTTCCTCTTCGGGATCGTCGGCATCGCCGGCTTCGCGGCGCTCGTCGGCAAGCTCCTCGGCTACAGCGTCCCGATGTCCGTGGCGATCGGGCTCACCTCGCTCTACGGCTTCCCCGGCACGATGATCCTGTCCCAGGAGGCCGCCAAGGGGGCCGGGGAGACCCCCGAGGAGGTGGCCGCGATCGAGAACGAGATCCTGCCGAAGATGATCGTCGCCGGTTTCTCCACCGTGACGATCACGTCCGTCATCATCACGAGCATCATCGCCGGCCGGATCGGCGGCGGTTGAGCCGTCGCGCTCCCGTCGCCCTTCCGTCAGCGCCCGGTCAGGGGGTCATCGCGGCATACCCGGCGGCGTCGTGGATCGCCAGCCCGGCATACGTCGCGTGGGCGCTCGCGCCGGCGTTCACCTGCGCCAGCTGGATCTCCATGGCGCTGCGGGTCCAGCCGTAGAACGTCTGCTTCGTGTCGACCGCGGTGGCGCCGAGGTAGTTGGTCTCCTGGCCGAGGCGCACGGGCTTGCCCAGCGAGGCCCCGGCCGCGAGGGCCGGTGCCGCGACGTCGAGCGTCCCGTCCGTGCCGGTGGCGCTGCTGCGGTAGGACATCACCGTGACGCCGGCCGTGCGCTTCATGATCTCCCGGTCCAGGGTCGAGGCCGCCCCCGCGGACGCGACGGCGTGGATCGTGTTGAACCAGAAGGGGATGTCCGCCTCGATCGGGGCGGCGCCGGCACTGGCCTTGAGCTTGTCGAGCAGGGTGAGGTACCTGCTGACGACGGTGGCCTGGTTGGTGCTCCACGCGGGCGTCGAGTAGGGCTCGACGTCGACGTGGATGCCCGTGAAGAGCCCCGAGCTCTTGGCCGGCTTGAGCCAGTAGGTGACGACCCACGCCGGGTTGTCCACCCATCCCGGGTCACCGCCGAGCGCGTCCACACGGATCCCGGCGGCACGGGCCCGGTTGCTCAGTGTCGTGATGTTCGGCAGCTGGGTCGACGTCGCGAGGTTCGGCGGGACGGCGACGAAGAGCTGGTCGATGCCGGTGCTCACGGCGAGGTCGACGGTGGCCGCGGGGGTGCTCGTGTCCCACACCCACATGGCCCGGGTGTCCTGGGTCGGGGTCGCGACGGTGGTCACCGTCCTGACCTTGGGGGCCGCGGCTGCGCCGGGAGCCGTGGCGAGCAGGGCTGCAGTGGTGCCCGCGAGTGCGAGGGCCCCGGCGACGAGGCGAGTGGCGCGGGCACGACGGGTGATGAACATGAGAGGACTCCGGGACGAGGGGTGGCGACCAGCCCTCCGAATTGTCCGGATTGCGCAAGACTCGCGCAGCCGTTTCGCAAGATTGCCGCAAGGTTCGCACCGACGACCCCAAGCGCCGTGGTCCGGCGCCCCGCGAGGGCTGTCAGGCCGGGTCCGGCTGGGCGCGCTCGACGAGGATCGCCAGACGACGGAGCGCCTCGCGGTTGCGGCGGTCGAGCACGACGTCGCGCACCGGCTTCGGGACGAGCTTCGCGGGCCCCTTCGTCGCGTCCTCCTCCATCGTCACCTCGGTGCCGGCTCCGGTCGCACGACAGGTGATCCGCACGACGCCCTCACCGGACGGCCACGCACGCACGGTCAGCTCGAGCAGGTGCGGGCGCTCGCACCGGCGCACCGTCGTCGTGTCGTCGATGAGGAGCGGCCACGCGCCGACGGAGTGGTGGATGTGCGTGTCCGGCTCCGGCCAGCCGGGGGTGACGTCGCGCACGCGCGAGGCGCCGACGACCCACTGGCTGTAGCTCCATCCGTCGGCGAGGACGTCGAAGATCGCCTCGGGGGTGCCGTGGACGGTTCGTGTCGTGGTGCTCATGTGCGCCTCCAAGGCGGTTGGATCTTGTGGTGCCACAGGGCTGCCCGAGCGGCATTGGCTCCGCAGGCACCGTGCACGCCGCCACCGGGATGGGCCGAGGCGGAGGCGAGGTAGAGGCCCTTGACCGGCGTCTCGGAACGTCCGGACCCGGCGACGGGCCGGAAGACGAGCTGCTGCTGGAGTCCCGCGGTGCCGCCGTTGAGCGCTCCCCCGACGAGGTTGCTGTCACGCGCCTCCAGCTCGCGCGGGCCGAGGACCCGTCGTGCCGTGACGCGGTCACGGAAGCCGGGCGCGCGGCTCTCGATGCGCTGCTCGATGCGTTCGGCCATGGCCTCGAGGTCACCCTCGTCCCACGTGCCGCGCACCTCGCGGACCCCGGGTCGCCCGGCAGCAGCATCACCCCGGACCCGTTGGGGCACATGCGTGTACGCCCACAGCGCCTCTCCCCCGGCAGGCACCCTGGAGGCCTCGGCCACGCCCATCTGGCCGACGAGCAGGAACGGCCGGTCCGGCACGAGTCCGGCGGCCACCTGTCCCCCGGTCAGGGTCATCTCGTCCATCGAGTCGGCGACGTGCACCGTGCCGGGGGCCGCAGCCGGTGCGCCCTCCCACGGGACCGGGCCGTCGAGCGCCCAGTCGACCTTGACGGTGGAGGGGTCCCACTCGAATCGCGCCATCCGATGGCGCAGCCGCGTCGGCAGGACGTCCCACGGCACGAGCCCGCCGTAGAGGGCAGGCGCCGACACGTCGGCGAGGACGGCGCGGCGGACGCGGATCTCGCGGGACGCGGTGCGCACGGCGACCGCGCGACCGCCCTGCACGCGTACGCCCTCGGCCCGCTCGCCGAGGCAGAGCTGCCCGCCCTTGGACCCGAGCCTGCTCACCATCGCCGTCGACAGCCGCCCGGCACCACCCCGCGGGACGGGAAAGCCGACCGACTGCCCGAGCAGCGCGAGCAGCAGGCCCATGGCCGCCGATCCCGGCGACTCGAGGCCGATGTCGGCGTGACCGGCGTTGCCGGCAACGAGCATGCGCGCCGCCTCGCCGCGGAAGAGCCGCTCGGTCAGGCTCCGGGCCGGCATCGCCATCTCGCGCAGCAGCTCCAGCCCACCGGGGCGGAGCACCTGACGCGCGAGACCGGCGCCTGCACGCACGGGAGGGAAGGGGCTGAGGAGGCCGCGCAGCACGTCGTCGCCGACGCGGTCCCATGTCTCGCACAGGGCGAGCCAGGCCTCACCGTCACCGGGTGCGTGCGCGTCCAGCCCCGACGCAGTGGCATCCCGGTCCCGGTGGAGCACGCCCCAGCGGCCGCCGCCGAACGAGTGTCCGAGGACGGACGGCGCGTGCGACCACGCGAGCCCGTGCTCCTCGAGACGGAGCCGGCGGATGGTCGGCGACGCGGCGGCCAGGGGGTAGAAGGGGCTGAAGGTGTCGTGGACGTGACCGGGCGCGACGGAGTCGTCGCTGGACACCGCTCCCCCGGGCCGGTCCTGCTCCTCGAGCACGACGACCGACCACCCGGCGTCGACGAGGAGGTTGGCCGCGACGAGCCCGTTGGGTCCGCTGCCGATGACCACTGCATCCGTCGTCGTCACGATGTCCCTTCGTCCGCCTCGTGCTCGACGTACCCCGTCCAGTCCCGGATGAACCCGGGGCGCGCCCGCGGGTCCACGCCCGCTCCGGGTACGAGGCCGGTGGACGTCACAGGGCCGACCCCTCGTCTGCACCACCCACCCCGCTCGAAGGAGTGCCCGTGTCCACCGATGCCATCGTCATGCTCAAGCAGGACCACAAGGACGTGCGCGAGCAGTTCCGCGCCTTCCGCAAGCCCGACCAGACCCCCGTCCAGAAGCAGAAGATCGTCGACACGATCCTCGAGCTGCTGACCGTGCACACCTACATCGAGAACGAGGTCATGTACCCCCGCGTGAGGGCCCTGCTGCCCGACCTCGAGGACGACGTGCTCGAGTCCTACGAGGAGCACCACGTCGCCGACGTGCTCGCCATGGAGCTCTCCGCGATGGACGCCACCGACGAGCGCTTCGACGCCAAGACCACCGTGCTCATCGAGAACGTCGAGCACCACATGGCCGAGGAGGAGCAGGACTGGTTCCCCAAGGTCCGCGACGGCCTCGGCCGCAAGCAGCTCCAGGAGCTCGGTCAGGAGCTGATCGAGGCCAGGGAGAAGGCGCCGCGCCGACCCGAGCAGCCCAGCGCCATGAAGAAGGCCGTCGACGCGGTCGTCTCCTGACGCTCCGGCTCCCGGCCTGACGAGGTCACGCGAGCTCGTCAGGCACGCGCCGCCCGGGCAGTGGCGAGCGCAGCGATCTCATGCCGACCGGGTGAGGACGGTCGGCCACCCACCAGGCGACGATGAGGCATCGCCTAGCCCGGGAGGACGCATGACCACCTCGCCCATCACCGCTCCGACCCGCCCGCACGGCTGGAGGTACGGGACCGTGCTCTTCGCGGGAACGGTGCTGCTCATCTCCGGCATCCTGGAGTTCCTCCGTGGGCTGTCGGCACTCTTCGACAACACGCTCTACGTCAACACGCCGCGCTACATCTTCGCCTTCGACGTCACGGCCTGGGGATGGATCCACCTCGTCTGGGGCATCGTCCTCGTCGTGGTCGGAGGGCTCATCCTCGCCGAGCGCCCCATCGGCCGGATCCTCGGCCTGGTCCCCGTCTCGATCGCGATGGTCCTCAACTTCGCCTCGATACCGGTCTACCCCTTCTGGTCCATCGTGCTGCTGACGCTCAACGCCCTCGTCATCTGGGCGCTGTGCACCGCCGGGTTCGCCGACGACGTCGGCTACTGACCCGCGCTCGTCGCGCCCCGAGTACCTCGAGCGCCGCACGGTCGGTGCTCGACACCCACATCCCGTGTCGGTACCGAGGGGAGGTGGACGGTCGGTGAGCGCCGTCCGCCCGCAGCGACGCCTCCCCCGCGCTCGGGGGGTCCGCGACCCCGCCGCCGACCGTCACCGGGAGGTCACGCCGCTCCGGACGCGTACACTCACACTGGTAGGCGAGTCCCTGGACCCCGGTCGCGTCCCTCCCGTGAACGTGACCTCGCGCGTCGTCCGGCACCGCCGTCCCCGAGCCAGGTCACGGCTCACATTCCCGTGCAGCCCTGTGTCGTGCTGGCCGCGACCGGTCGCACACCAACGGGCACCCACCGTGACCCAAGGAGATCGATCGCCGTGACCAGCACCCACCACGACCAGACGACCGGGAGCTCGTTCACCGCGCTCACCCGCCAGGTGCACGACCTCGGGCTGATGCGTCGGCGGTACGCCTACTACTGGACCAGGCTCGTCGGCGCGGTCGTGGCGATGGCGGCCTGGGTGCTCGTCGTCGTGTGGATCGGGGACAGCTGGTGGCAGCTCGCACCCGCGGCGGTCCTTGCGGTGCTGATGACCCAGATCGCCTTCCTCGGCCACGACGCCGCCCACCGCCAGATGTTCCGCTCCGGTCGGATGAACGACTGGGTCAGCCTCGTCGTGGCCAACCTGCTCGTCGGCATCAGCTACGGCTGGTGGCAGAGCAAGCACACCCGCCACCACGGCAACCCCAACAAGGTCGGCTACGACCCCGACATCGCGCCGGGTGTCCTCGCCTTCACCCCCGAGCAGGCCCAGCGTCCCGAGCGACCACTCGTCCGGTGGCTCGTGGCCCACCAGGGCTGGTACTTCTTCCCCCTGCTGCTGCTCGAAGGCCTGTCGCTGCACTGGGAGGGCATCCACCGGGTCGCCGGCCGCCGCCGGGTCGACCGTCGGTGGGTCGAGCTTGCCTTCCTCACGATCCGCCTCGCGGGGCTGCCCGTGCTCCTGCTGCTCGTCATGTCGCCGGCGAAGGTCGTCGCCGTCCTCGCCGTCCAGCTCGGCCTCTTCGGCCTCTACATGGGCCTCTCGTTCGCTCCGAACCACATCGGCATGCCGCTCGTGGCGCCCGGGCTCAAGCTCGACTTCCTCAACCGCCAGGTCCTCATGAGCCGCAACATCAGCGGTGGATGGTGGATGTCGGTGCTCCTCGGCGGCCTGAACCACCAGACCGAGCACCACCTCTTCCCGTCGATGGCCCGGCCCCACCTCCGGCGCGTCCAGCCGCTCGTCGTCGCCTACTGCGCGGCCGAGGGAGTGCGCTACACGCAGACGACGCTCTGGACGGCATACGGAAGCGTCATCAGCCACCTCAACACGGTCGGGCTCAAGGACAACGACCCCTTCCTGTGCCCGCTCGTCGCGAGCCGGCGAGCGGTGACCGTGGCGGACGCCCGCTGACGTCTTCGGAGGTCGGGCCCGGCGCGATGTCGAGACGTGCGGGCCGGCTCCGTCCCACGGGTGAAGGGCATCCACCCGGGGCCCGTGACGACGGAGGACGACCGTGCAACCGAACGAGATCGCCGAGGTCCTGAACCGACCCGGCGCCCAGGAGATGCTGTCCCGCGACGTGGCCCGTCTGGCCTACGTCGGCACCGACGGCACGCCGCGCGCCATCCCGATCGCCTTCACCTGGAACGGGACCCAGCTGGTCATGTGCACCTCCACGAACGCGCCGAAGCTGCCTGCCCTGCGCCGCGACCCGTCGGTGGCGCTCACCATCGACACCGAGGTGCACCCGCCGACGATGCTGCTCATCCGCGGCACGGCCGAGCTCGACGTCGTCGACGGCATCCCGGAGGAGTACCTCCAGATGAACGGGACCTACACGATGACGCCGGAGCAGCGCGTCGCGTGGGAGGCCGAGGTGCGCTCGCTCTACGCCGGGATGGTTCGGATCGTCGTGACCCCGACGTGGGCGAAGCTCATCGACTTCGAGCAGACGCTGCCGAGCGCCGTCGAGGAGCTGGTGCGCGAGCGCGAGCGCCGGCAACAGGGGTGAGTCCGCGGCATCCCGGTCGGGGACCGTCCGGATCCGCTGGCACCGTCGGGCCATGACCACCGCGACGACCTCCGCACCCTTCGCCGACCCGCGCCCGATCACCGACCTGCTCCCCGCCGTGGCGGCCGAGTGCCGGCGCGTCCTCGAGGCCGCCGTCGACCGCGACTGGGACGAGCCGGCGGGTGACCTCGACTGGTCGTGCCGAGGCACCGCCGCGCACGTCGCGGACGTGCTCTTCTCGTATGCCGGCCAGGTCGTCGCGCAGCCGGACGGGGCCTACCTGCCGATGGAGGTGACGGTCGAGGACGCCGCGACGCCCGACCGTCTCGTCGCATCCGTCGTGGCGTGCGCGCAGCTGCTGCACCTGGCGTGTGCGGCCGCGCCGGACCGGCTGCGGGCGTGGCACCCGGCCGGCGTCGCGGACGCGGAGGGCTTCGCGGCCATGGGCGTCGTCGAGGTGCTCGTGCACACGCACGACATCGCCCTGGGTCTGGGCCTGGGCTGGGCGCCGCCGCAGCAGCTGAGCCGGCCCGTGCTGCCGCGGCTCTTCCCGCAGGCACCCGACGGGGACCCGACGGAGGTCCTCCTGTGGTGCTGCGGCCGGGCGGCCCTCCCGGACCGGCCACGCCTCGACGCCTGGCGCTGGGACCCCACGGTCCGGGGCCGACCGGGAACCGGGGGCCCGGGCGCGGGCAGCACAGAGCCCCCGCTCAGGTGGGCGAGCGGGGGCTCTGTTCGGTGCTGCCCGTCCCCGACGGGCCAGCCTGGGGTACCCCTCCACGAACACCCGAGGCTGTTGCCAGGACGCCCGGAGGCATCCCTTCACCCTGTAGACGACCGGGGTGCGGTTTCATGACAGGGTTTTCGCGTCGAGGTGCCACGAGGTTCCACGCGGTTCCACGAGGTGCGCGGCGCGACCGGCGTCAGGCGGCGGCGTGCTCCCGGGTGGGCTGCGTCGTCGGCAGGTCCGTGACGGACGCGCCCTTGTTGCGGCCGAGGAAGTCGTTGGGCAGGGAGAGCCGGATGACCTTCTTCCAGGCCGAGGCGACCTGACGCGGCAGCGAGCCCGTCGTGTAGGTCAGGCCGTACCTGCGGAAGAGGTCCTGCACCTGCGGGGCGATCTCCTGGTAGCGGTTGCTCGGCAGGTCGGGGAAGAGGTGGTGCTCGATCTGGAAGCTGAGGTTGCCGGTCATGAAGTGCATGGCCTTGCTGCCGCTGATGTTGGCCGAGCCGAGCATCTGGCGCAGGTACCACTCGCCGCGGGTCTCCCCCACGATCGAGCGGCGCTCGAACGTCTCGACGCCCTCGGGGAAGTGGCCGCACATGATGACCGAGTGCGTCCAGAGGTTGCGGATGAGGTTGGCCGTGGCGTTCGCGGCGAGCGTGTTGAGGAACGACGGGCCCGACAGCAGCGGGTGGATGACGTAGTCCTTCGTCATCTGGTTGCGGATCTTCTTCAGCGTGACCTTGGCGCGCGCCCGGAAGTCGGGGTCCTGGCGGCGCTCCTTGGTCGCGAGGTTCTTGCCGAGCTCGAGGTCGTAGGCCGCGATGCCGTACTCGAAGAAGCAGGCGTTGACGAAGTTCCACACCGGCTGCGCGGCGTAGAGCGGCACCCAGCGCTGGTCCTCGTCGACGCGCATGATGCCGTAGCCGAGGTCGTTGTCCTTGCCGATGACGTTCGTGTACGTGTGGTGCAGCTCGTTGTGCGAGTGCTTCCACTGCTCCGACGGGCTGGCGTTGTCCCACTCCCACGTCGTCGAGTGGATCTTCGGGTCGCGCATCCAGTCCCACTGACCGTGCATGACGTTGTGCCCGATCTCCATGTTCTCGATGATCTTGGCGACCGCGAGGCCGGCGGTGCCGACGACCCAGGCGGGCGGGAACATCGACACGAGCAGGACCGCGCGGGAGCCGAGCTCGAGCTTGCGCTGGGTGGCGATGACCTTGCGGATGTAGGCCGCGTCGTCGGCCCCACGGGTGTCGATGACGGACTGGCGGATCGCGTCGAGCTCGACGCCGATCTGCTCGATGTCCTCGGGCGTGAGGTGCCCGATCGGGTTGTGGGCCTTCTTCTGCAGGACGGTCATGGTGACTCCTCTGGTCAGGGGGTCGGGAGGTCTGTGGATCGGGTCAGTGGTCGATGACGCAGGCGCCGGCGGCTGCGGAGATGCAGGTCTGGATCGGGACGCCCTGGCCCTCGGTCTCGCCGGGCGTCGCGGTCGTGACGGCGCCGGTGCGCAGGTCGCGCACGGCGCCCTCGCGCAGGGGCAGGACGCAGCCGAAGCAGATGCCCATGCGGCACCCGGACGGCATGAGGACGCCGGCGGCCTCGGCGGCGTCGAGGATGGGAGTGGCGCCGTCGGCGTCGACGGTCGTGCCCGAGCCGGTGAAGTCGACGGTGCCGCCCTCGCCGACGACGAGCGTCGTGACGCGGAACTGCTCGGTGAGCAGGTCGAGCCCGCGCTCGTCGTGGTGGCGCTGGAGCGCGTCGAGCAGCCCGCCGGGACCGCACGCGAGCGTCATCCGCTCGTGGAGGTCCGGGACGAGGGTGTCGAGGTCGGCGACGTCGAGGACGCCGTGCTCGTCGTCGTAGCGCGCGACGAGGCGGATGAGCCCGGCCTCGTCGAGGGCGCGGAGGTTGTCGATGAAGATCGAGTGCGGCTCGCTCGGGGCGACGTGCACGACGACGATGTCGTATGCCGCCGATCGGGCCAGGCGCACGACGCCGTCGTCGGCGACGGGGAAGAGGTTGCGCAGCATGCCGATGACCGGGGTGACGCCGGAGCCCGCGGTGACGAAGAGGAACTTCCCGCCGTCGGTGGGGAGCACGAACTCGCCCTGGGCCTGCTCGAGGTGCACGAGGGTGCCGGCTCGCGACTCGCGCACGAGGTGGGTGCTGACGAGCCCGTCCGGCACCGCCTTGACGGTGATAGAGATGTTGCCGTCGGCGCGCGGCCCGTGGGTCAGGGAGTAGGCCCGCCACTGGCGGATGCCGTCGACGTCGACGCCGACGCGGACGTACTGTCCCGGCACGTGGCCGGCCCAGTCGGCCCCGGGGCGGATGACGATGGTGGCGGCGTCGGCCGTCTCGGGGTGCACGGCCACGATGCGTCCGCGCAGGTCGGCGCCGGGGCGCAGCGGGTCGAAGAGGTCGAGGTAGTCGGCGGGCAGCAGCGGGGAGGTCGCGCGCTCGGCGAGCTGGAGGAACCGTCGTCGCAGGGACGGTCGGCTCTCTCGGGTCGAGGGTTTCGAGGGCGCGGTCAGGCTCATGCACCCAGCATGACTGAGGGACAAGGGTAAGATCCTGACCGCAGGGCGTGAAGTGTTTGGGAACTCTTGTGCGGAGGGAACAGTCGATGGCCTCAGAAGCGACGAGAGCGACGGTCCGTGGCGCGGCCGACCTGCAGCTGGACCATGCGGTGCTCCGGGTGCTGCGCGAGCGGCTCCCGGCCATCGCGTCGACGACGGTCACGGCCGTCGTCGACGAGGTCCCCGACTACCGGGGCGCCCTCGGCGGGTCCGCCGGCGACACCATCGAGCGCGCCGTGCAGATGGCCATCGCCGGCTTCCTCAAGCTCGCGGGCGGCGGGAGCGACGTCGACCCGAGCACCCCGCTGGGCCCGACCCGCGAAGGGGCCTACGCCCTCGGACGCGGCGAGGCACGTGGGGGACGTTCGATGGACAGCCTGCTCGCGGCATACCGCGTCGGTGCCCGCGTCTCGTGGCGCGAGCTCGCCAGCGCCGCCGGTGAGGCCGGCCTGCCCGCGACGACGATGGCGAAGTTCGCCGAGCTGCTCTTCGCCTACATCGACGAGCTGTCTGCGGCGAGCGTCGCGGGCCACACCGACGAGCTGACGACGAGCGGGCGGGTCCGGGACCGCTACCGCGAGCGGCTCGGTCAGCACCTGCTGGCCCGGGCAGGCGTCGACGCGCTGACCGCGGCTGCCGCCCGTGCCGAGTGGACTCCCCCGGCCACGCTGACCGCCGTGCTGCTGCCGGCGGCGCAGGGACGGCGCGCCCTCGCGTCACTCGGGGCCGACACGCTCCAGGTCGGCGAAGACCTGCCGGGCGTCGACGACGTCGACCCGGACCATCCCCTGACGCTGCTGCTCGTCCCCGACGCCGACGGGCCCGGCCGCGTCCACCTGCTGCGGGTGCTCGCCGGACGCCACGCCGTCGTCGGGCCGCCGCGCGCCTGGGACGACGCCCGCTCGTCCTACGACCGGGCCGCCCGCACGGCGCGGCTGGTGCGGCCGTCGCGCACCGGAGCCCCGATCGACACCGAGCGGCACCTGACCGACCTCGTCCTCACCGCCGACCCGGACGCCCTCGCCGACCTCAGGGCCCACGCGCTGGAGCCGCTCACCGACCTGCCCGCGAGCACGCGCGACCGGCTCGCCGAGACGCTCCTGTCGTGGCTGCTCCACCAGGGCCGTCGGGACGCGGTCGCCGCCGAGCTCCACGTCCACGCCCAGACGGTCCGCTACCGCATGGGCCAGGTGCGCGAGCTCTACGGCGACCGGCTCCTCGACCCGTCCGTCGTGCGCGAGCTCGTCGTGGCGCTCTCGGCTCCCGCCCCGGACGGATCCTGAGCGTCTGTCAGGTCGCCCAGGTCCGGAGCCAGACGGTCTCCTCCAGCTGCTGCAGCCGCTCCAGGGTCTCGTCCGACAGCGCCACGTCGGTGTCGGTGATGACGTAGCCGAGCTCGCCGCGCGTCGAGAGCGACTGGCCGGTGATGTTGGCACCTGCCTCGGAGAGCGTCTGGTTGATCGACGCCAGCACACCCCGGACGTTGTGGTGGAGGTAGCCCGCCCGGAAGCCGCCACCGTCGGCCGGCGGCGCCGACACCTCGGGGAGGTTCACCGACAGGGAGGTGAGGCCGGACTGCACGAAGCCGAGCAGCTTGGCGGCGACGAAGGAGCCGATCTCCTCCTGCGCCTCCTGGGTCGACCCGCCGACGTGCGGGGTGAGGATCACGTTGTCGAGCCCCCGCAGCGGCGACTCGAACGGGTCACCTTGCGCCTTGGGCTCGGACGGGAAGACGTCGATGGCCGCGCCGGAGAGGTGGCCGGACAGGATGTGTGCGCGCAGCGCCAGGTCGTCGACGACCATGCCGCGGGAGGCGTTGATGAACACCGAGCCGGGCTTCATGAGGGCGAACTGCTCGTCGCCGAAAAGGCCGGCGTTGCCAGGGCGCCCGTCGACGTGGAGGCTGACGATGTCGGACTCGGCGAGCAGCTGCTCGAGCGAGCCGACGCGCCGGGCGTTGCCGTGGGCCAGCCGGTCCGCGGTGTCGTAGAAGACGACGTGCAGCCCGATGGCCTCGGCGACGTTGGACAGCTGGGTGCCGATGTTGCCGTAGCCGACGATGCCGAGCGTCTGGCCGCGCGTCTCGTGGCTCCCCCGCGCCGACTTGTCCCAGATCCCGTCGTGCATCCGCTGCGTCTTCTCGGGCAGACGGCGGGCCAGGGCGAGCATCTCGCCGATGACCAGCTCGACGACGCTCCTCGTGTTCGAGAAGGGGGCGTTGAAGACCGGGACCCCGTGCGCGGCAGCTGCGGTGAGGTCGACCTGGTTGGTCCCGATGCAGAAGCACCCGACCGCGAGCAGGTCGTCCGCCCGCGCGAGCACCCGCTCGGTCACCTTGGTGTTGGACCGGATGCCCAGCAGCGAGACCCCGACCAGCGCGTCGATGAGCTCGCCCTCGGTGAGGGATCCGGATCGGACCTCGACCTCGTGGCCGTTGCTTCGAAAGGCTTCGACGGCAACGGGGTGCACGTTCTCCAGCAGCAGGACCTTCACGGGCGCCTCCTTGTCCGGGGCAGGACGGTTTGTGGTGCAAGCGGGTCGGTGGGCAGCGGCTCGAGCGCGCCTGCCACACCGGGTTCGACCGACCCGATGGTGCCAC
Source organism: Terrabacter sp. LjRoot27 (assembly GCF_964254175.1). Classification (NCBI taxonomy): domain Bacteria; kingdom Bacillati; phylum Actinomycetota; class Actinomycetes; order Micrococcales; family Intrasporangiaceae; genus Terrabacter; species Terrabacter sp. LjRoot27. The sequence continues at coordinate 1,955,580 of NZ_CAXUSS020000001.1, read as the reverse complement.
GCATGCTCCGGTCGGGCTCACATGGCCACCCCTTGGGAAGCCCACTGGGGTGGCCTGCCCGCCGCTTGCTAGGTTCTCCGCGTGGAGATCACGCGCATCGCAGCGGGCGACTGGGAGCAGTTCCGAGCGGTCCGGCTCGCGTCGCTGTCCGAGGCACCGGGAGCCTTCGGCTCTCGGCACGCCGACTGGGTCGACGCCCCTGCCGAGCGCTGGCGCTCCCGCCTGACCCAGGTGCCGCTGACCCTCCTGGCGCACGAGGACGGGACGCTGCTGGGGGTCGTCAGCGGACAGCCGGCCGACGAGACGTGGGTCGAGCTCATCTCGATGTGGGTGGTCCCGGAGGCGCGGGGCACGGGGCTGGCGGGGCAGCTCATCGGCGCGGTGGTGGACTGGGCCGCCGCCCAGGACAAGTCGACCTACCTCATGGTCCGCAGCGACAACGTCCGCGCCCGCCGGGCCTACGAGCGGGTCGGGTTCGTCGACGCCGGCGTCCCGGAGTGGTGGCCGGCCGACGAGCCCCCGGAGCACCGGATGGAGCTGCGCGGCTGACGTCGCGACGGCCCGGCACCGGCTGGGGAGGTGGGGTCCCAGGCACCCCTCCATGAGCAGACCCGGGACCCCTGACGTCGGCAACTCGGGGTGAACCGCCGTCAGCTGGAAGACGATCGAGCGCCCGGATCATGACGCACTTTTCCTTCGGCGTGGCGCGCAGGATTCGTTCAGCCGGGTGTGGCACTGTCGCTCTCGCGCGCCCGTCGATGCTCCCCTGTCTCGACGGGCGCGCTCACGCCCCAGCGGCAACCCCCCTGCCGCTGGCGCACCCGGCGCGGCCCGCTCACCCCACCCGAGCGGGCCGCGCCCGCCCGTCCTCGAGGGGCCCGCCCGTCCGGGGTCGAGGCGTAGGGTGGGGTTCCCAGGCAGGGCGACACCGGACCGTGGCGTCGGGCTCGTGGTTCATGCCGCAGAACCGAGGTTGCACGTGACGACGTCCCCTCCGGACCGAGCAGTGGCTCGGGTCCTGCTCCAGCTCGCCGAGGAGCCTCAGCCGCCCGGCGCGGACGGGCTCGTCAGCACCCTGACGCGGTTGTGTGCCGCGGTGGTGCGGCACCTGCCGGCGTCAGGCTCGGGGATCAGCCTCGTGGGCGAGGGGCAGGGCTCCGCCGGGATCGCTGCGGCCGCGGGCCCCCGCAGCCGCAGCCTCGAGGCGCTGCAGTTCACCCTGGGCGAGGGTCCGTGTCTCGATGCGCACGCGGCGCGGCGCCCGATGCTCGAACCCGACCTCGCGGGCGCCGGGGCGCACCGCTGGCCCATCTACGGCCCACGGGCCTCCGAGCTCGGGGTGGGCGCGGTCTTCGCATTCCCCCTTCAGGTCGGGTCGGTGCGGGTGGGGGTGCTCGACATCTACCGGCAGCAGGCCGGGCCGCTCTCCGCCGAGGCCCTCGCGTCGGGCTACACCTTCGCCGAGGTCGCGCTCCGGCTGCTGCTCCAGGAGCAGGCCGGAGCCTCCGAGGGCCGGCATCCCGAAGGGCTCGACGATGCCCTGGCCTACCGCATGGAGGTCTACCAGGCCCAGGGGATGGTCATGGTCGACCTCGACGTCAGGCCCGACGAGGCGATGGCACGCCTGCGTGGCCACGCCTTCGCGACCGGTCAGGACATCACTGTCGTGGCCCGGGACGTCATCGACGGCATCCTCCACCTGCAGCGGGACGGCCCGCCTCCCGCTCCCGATGACCACCCATGACACCCTCGTCCAGGTCTGCGGACCGTTCCCCCATGTGCCTCACGCTGAAAGGAGCTGACCGCTCGTGATTGCCATCGACAAGCTCACCGACGTCTTCGTCGCCGTGGCCGACACCCTGATCGCCGACTTCGACATCATCGAGTTCCTCGAGCTCGTCGCCCAGAAGGCTGCGGCCATCAGCACGGCCAGCGCGGCCGGAATCGTGCTGGGCGACCCGACGGGGCGACTGCAGTTCGTGGCCGCGTCCGAGGAGTCGGTCCGGCTCCTCGAGGCTCTCGCGGTCCAGAGCGAGAGTGGCCCGTGCCAGGACTGCTTCCACACCGGCGAGCCGGTCGTCAACACCGACCTGCGTGACACCGAGGCGCACCGGCGCTGGCCGGCGTTCGCCGACCTCGCCGTCTCGATGGGCTACGAGTCCGTGCACGCGCTGCCGCTGCGCCACCAGGGCACCGCGATCGGCGCCCTGACCCTGCTCAGCGTCCACGCGCACCCGCTCGAGGACGCTGACGTGAAGGTCGTCCAGGCCGTCGCCGACATCGCCACGATCGGCATCCTGCAGGAGCGATCCATCCGCGCCAGCGACCTCCTCACCGAGCAGCTGCAGTACGCCCTGGTCAGCCGGATCAGCATCGAGCAGGCCAAGGGGATCCTCTCGCGCATCCACGGCATCAGCGTCGACGACGCGTTCACGCTGCTGCGCTCCTACGCCCGCGGCGCAGGGCTCGGTCTGAGCACCGTCGCGACCGAGATCGTCAACGACCCCGAGCGACACCCCACGCTCACCAGACCGTCCCCCTGAACCACGACGCCCGACACGTGCACGAGCGCCCTCGCCTACCCCTCCAGGACGACACCATGAGACGACAACCCGCTGAACGCACCCGAGACCGGCGAGAACCGGCGACGCTCGAGGACGGCCACCTGCGTGACGAGATCGAGCTGCTGCTCGACGTCATCGTCACGGCCTCCGAGCATCCTCGACACCTCTCGCAGCAGGAGGTCGACGCCGCCCTCCACCTGCCCACCTCATCCGTCGCGCGGCCGTCGGCTCGGCAGCGCGTCGGCTGACGAGGGCGTATGCCGTGCCGTCGCGTCGGCGCCCAAAGCCTCGGCTCCAGCCGCGCGAGGTCGCACCGCGACGGCATGGGTGGCATGTGGCGATGAGGCCCGAGGACGGAGCCGGGGGTCCTCCGGTCGACCGCGATGCCATCGCCGCCGATCTGGAGCGGTGTCGCGTCGACCTGCTCGCGCTCCTGGCCGGAGCCACCCGCGCGGAGTTGCGTGCGGCCAGCAACGGCACCCGGTGGACGAACGAGCAGCTGCTGTTCCACATGGTGTTCGGCTTCCTCGTCGTGCGCCGCCTGCTCCCGCTCGTACGACTCATGTCCGTGGCCCCGGGCTGGGTCGACCGCAGCTTCGCCGCCGTGCTCGAGGCGGGCCGGGCACCTTTCCACTGGGTGAACTACGCGGGCTCCTGCGGAGGCGCACTCGTGTTCGACCACACCCGGATGGGGCGCCTGTGCACCCACACCGTCGACCGCCTGGTCACAAGCCTGATGCAGGAGCCCGAAGAGGGGCTCGGCCGCGGGATGCGGTTCCCGACGAGCTGGGACCCGTACTTCCGGCAACGCATGACGGTGGCCGCCGTCTACGCCTACCCCGTCCTGCACTACGACCACCATCGCCGGCAGCTCACGCTCGGCCGGTAGCGGCCGGGGTGGCGCGACGCGCCAACCGACCTGCCGTAGTGACGGCGGAGGACGAGCAGAGCAAGAAGAGAGCCGGATCCAGCAAGCACGCGTGTGCCCACTCAGGTGGATCGGGGTAGGTAAGGACCAGCGTGATGCGTTCGTCGGGGCGAAGCATTCACACCACATCCCGATGCTAGGAGTCGCCGTGATCGCCTTGGCCCTGAGTGCCCCCGTCCTGGGTTTCGGCCTGCTGCTGACGCTGCAGTGGTTCGAGGAGCGTGTCATCGCCACCGACACCGGCAGGGTGGCCCCCCAGACTCGTGGGTAGTGCGGCGGACACCCGGCCTCCCTGTGTGGCGGCATGGACGGCGTGCGCAGCGAGCCGCACCGCCGGCGATCGGGCGGATGCGCGTTGACGATGTCTGTGGGCGCCCGGGCACCTCGCCGTCGAGCCACGTCTCCAGTCGCCCCAGCGACAGAAGGAGAACGAGTCCCCCGAGCGGGATCAGAATCGTGAGCAGCGTCATGTCCGTTCCTGGTGGCAGCCGACCGTCGTGTCCGACTGGTCTCTGTCTGACGACGCCACCGACCGGACCGCATGACGAGTGCCGGTCGGGCACGGGCACCCCATGAGCGCGACCGAGCGTTCCGGGACCGGCTCCGGCCACACCGCGGAGGATGTCGCGGACCTCATTCCCATGGTCCGGCGGATCGTGTACGCCAGAGTGGGCTCGCACCCGTCGGCCGAGGACCTCGTGCAGGAGACGCTGACCCGAGTGCTCTCCACAGCCTCGACGATCGAGCCCGGCATGCTCGAGCCCTACGCGATCGTGACGGCCCGGAACGTCGTCGCCACCCTGTGGCGGGACACCGACCGCAAGCGCCGCAACCAGCACCGGCTCGTCGATCTCAGCGCCCCGGAGCCACCTGAGAGACAGGTCGTTCTCGAGGAGGAGCAGTCGGCGATGGCCACCGCGCTGGCACGGCTCGACGAGCGGGAACGGCGGGCGCTGCTCGACCACGAGGTCGACGGGACGGACACGCACGCCCTGGCCGCACGCCACGGCACGAGTGCCGGTGCCGTGGCCGCGCAGCTCAACCGAACGAGGGCGCGGCTGCGCGTCGAGTACCTCTTGGCGCTCGAGCACGTCGACCCGCCGACCGATCGTTGTCGGCCGGTGCTGATCGCCCTGAGCAGCGGCGACCAACGGCGTCAGCGTGAGGTTCGCGCAGCCCAGCACCTTCTCGAGTGCGAGCCGTGTGCCCGGCTGAGCCAGCCGCTGCTCGATCGCGGCCAGCAACGCGACGACTGTCTGCGCATCGCCGTGAGCGCAGACGCCGACATCGTGTCGGCCCGCCGGGCCGTCCGCGAGATGGCTTCCCGTCTGGACTTCGGCACCACCGAGCTGACGGTGATAGCGACGGCCGTCTCGGAGGTGTGCCGCAACATCGTCCGTTTCGCCGGCGCCGGAGAGATCGTCGTCGAGCTGCTCGAGGGGCCGAGGCGCGGGATCCAGATCGTCGCGCGCGACGGCGGTCCCGGCATCGCAGACATCGACCGAGCGCTGGGCGACGGCTTCAGCACCTACGGAGGGCTGGGTCTCGGCCTTCCTGGGGTGAGGCGACTGATGGACGAGTTCGCCATCGCGAGCGAGCCCGGTCACGGCACCACCGTGACGATGACCAAGTGGGAGAGGACCGACCATGAACGACCGACCTGAGGAGCGACGGCAGATGCAGCCCGTACCCGATCCTGATCACGACTCCGCACACTCCGGCCCCGGCGGTCACCTCCTGTCGCAGCTGGTGGCTCACCTTCGAGAGCATCGGACCCGCCTTCAGGAGGAGTGGTCGCAGCGCATCCAGCAAGCGCACCTGCTGACTGCCATGACGCCCCAGGAGATGGCGGCCGAGACCACGTCGGTCTACGACAACTACGTCGAGGTGCTCGAGACCGGCAACGTCGAAGCCTTGCAGCACTATGCACGGGACCTCTCGGAGCGCATCATCCCGCGAGGCGTCGAGACCCATGAGGTCGTCGGCATCGTGCTGCTCCTCCGCGACGTCCTCGCCCGGTCACTCTTCGAGAAGTACCAGCGGGACTTCTCCATGCTCAACGAGGTGCTCGACGCCTACGAGCCCGCGGCCAACCGCATCGCCAACACGGTCGCCGTCAGCTTCGTCGACGAACGCGAGCGCGTCATCCGCCAGCAGCAGGACGCCATCCGCGAGCTGTCCACCCCGGTGCTTCCCGTCCGGGAGCGGCTCCTGATCCTGCCGATCATCGGCGTGCTGGACAGCGAACGCGCGCGACAGCTCACCGAGCAGCTCCTCTCCGGCATCCGGAAGCACCGCGCGAAGGTCGTCGTCATCGACATCACCGGCTCCCCCGACGTCGACGAGTCGGTGGCGAACCACCTCGTGCAGACCGTCGACGCGTCACGCCTGATGGGCGCGAGCGTCATCATCACGGGTCTCTCCCCCAAGATCGCGCAGACCCTCGTCACCATCGGGGTGGACCTCAGCAAGATGAACACCATCGGTGACCTGCAAGGGGGTCTCGAGGAGGCCGAGCGGCTCCTCGGCTACACCGTGACCCGGAAGGAGGTCAGCACCAGCTCGTGAACGGCGGACCGGCGCTCGTCTCCATCATGCGGCAGGGATCGACCCTGATCGCGTCGGTGCACACTGCCCTGAACGACTCCGAGCTCATCAGGTTCGAGCACGACCTCGTCGACCAGATCGGTGAACACCGCTCCCGCGGCGTCATCATCGACGTCGCGGCCCTGGACGTCATCGACTCCTTCGCTGCTCTCACCCTGCGACGGATCGCGGAGATGGCGCGCCTTCGAGGGGCGGTGACCGTCCTCGTCGGCATCCAGCCGGAGGTGGCCTTCACCATGGTTCGCCTCGGCATGGGCACCGGCGCCGTCCCGACCGCGCTGGACCTCGAGGAGGGCCTCGCGCTTCTCGCCGAGCACGGGTCGAACCGTCCGGCTCCTGACGCATCCGAGGCCTGACGGATCACGATGCCCGGACAGGCGAGGGACCACATCAGCCCGGAGGACTTCAGGCAGAACTACCGCCTGGTCCTCCGTCGCTTCCTCCCCCGTCGCGACGAGGCTGCGAGGGAAGCGGCCTACGACCTGGGGCGGCGAGCCTTCACCGGAGGCATCAGCCTCCTCGATGTCTGCCGGGTGCACCACGACTCGAGCCTCGAGCTGTTGGACGAGACACGCGCCGCGGGCCACCCCGAGATCTTCGAGACTGCGGGTGAGCTGCTGCTCGAGGTGCTCGCGGCATACGACATGACCAACCGGAGCGTGCTCGACCCCTGAGCCGCGACCCGGACGCCTTGGGGGTGGTGGCATGACGTGGCAGTCCCCGAGATTCGGAGCGTCACGACGCCGGGGGCCGTGCATCTGGACATATGCCGTCGAAGCGACCCCGCGTCATGCCATGACGGCGACGGACTCTTCAGGTGTGACCGACGGCCCACGAGGCCGGTAAGCAGACCGATCAAGGAGTCACACTCATGAAGCTGACCACCAAGCTGTGCGCCGCCGGAGCCACGTTGGCCACGACCGCGGCGCTGGGGCTCGTGCCCGCTGCCGCCGCGTCCGCGGCACCGTCCTCAGCTCCGTCGGCTGCCCAGGCAGCCAGCACGCCTCGGACCACGGCCACCTCGACGATCAACCAGGTCATCGCAGGGGTCGGCACGTTCGCCGGCTCGTTCACGCCGACGGCGTTCACCAACCAGAACGGGCAGCTCGCGGTGACCGGCGTCGTCACCGGCACGCTCACGACCCTGACGGGGGCGGTCGTGCCCGTCACCCAGACCGTCACGACCACAGTGGCCGGCGCGACGGCGGCGGGCTCCTGCGACATCCTCAACCTCGTTCTCGGACCGCTGCACCTCGATGTCCTCGGACTCGTGGTGGACCTCAACCAGGTCGTGCTGAACATCACCGGTGCAACCGGCGCCGGCAACCTGCTGGGCAACCTGCTCTGCGCCATCACCGGGCTGCTCGACGGCAGTGGTGTCAACGGGCTCGCCACCCTGCTGAACCGCCTGCTCGGCCTCTGACGGCTGCTCGCCCCGCTGCATACACGGGTCTGATCTCACCCGAGGAGGGGGCGCCGGTCCTTCACGGACCGACGCCCCCTCCGCCTCGGCTGCTTTCTGCACGACCGGATCAGTGCCTCGGCACTGGTCGCCGCGCCGTGTCAGTCGAAGAGACGCAGCAGGAGGTGCCGGTTCTTCGGCGCCCAGATCAGCTCGCGGAACTGGTCCACGGGTCCGACCGGCCATCGGTGCGCGATGTCGACCACCGCTGCGTCCTGGATCAGGGGCAGGAGCAGGTCCGGGATGTCGGCCCAGGCGACGGTGAAGGGCCGGTCCCACATGCGCACGACCTCGGTGGTCACCGGAGCCGTCAGCCCGAGGGCGTTGTGCATCGCGACCAACCTCTCGTAGGCCGTCATCAGGGCAGCTTCGCGGTCCTGCCACGCCTCTGCGCGCCCGACGTCCCACAGGAGGGGCGTCAGCTCCGAGCCACACGCAAGACGTGAGAAGGCCGTGCCGAACCACTTCGAGTACGGCGCGTACTGCCGCTCCATCAGGAAGGCGAGCCGCATGAGGTCCGAGACGAGACGCGAGCCGATGAGCGAGGAGCCCAGCTCGTCGCCCGTGGCTCCTGCCCTGCCGACCAGGTTCATCTCCGGGTGCACGCGCCACCAGGCGGCGATCAGCAGGTAGAGCCAGACGTCGTGGGGGTAGTAGGCCAGACGGTCCCGCGTCGCCTGCAGGCCCACCCCGTCGTGGAAGACGACGCCCGCGGTGAACGCGCGCAAGGCGTGCTCCGGCAGCGTCAGCCAGTCGCGCGGCTCGATGTCGCGCGCGATGTCCAGCTCCAGCTGTTGCAGGACGTAACCACGAACGGTGTGGACCTCGTGGGCCGTCGGGTGGCCGGCGAAGGTCGCCGGCAGGTCCCTTTCCAGCGCCTTCCGGACCTCGTCGCCGCGGCGCGCCTCGTCCGCCTCCGTGAGGAACACCAAGGCGCGTGGCTTCCAGTCGTGGTCGGTCGACATCTCGTCATCGAAGCCCAGCACCTCCGACCCACGGCCGAGGAGCGCAGCAGAGTGGGGCAGGTCGCGGAACCTGGCGCGCATGACAGGGTGCACGACCTCGTCGTACAACCGCCGGCTCAGCTCGGCACCCGGGACGAACGTCGACACGCCATCGGCCTCCTCCACGGAAACCAAGTGTGGACCCCTTCATGCAGGTGAGTGGCGGGTACAGGCAGCATCGACAGGGTCTCGCCCATTTGGTGACCGCACACCCGACGGATGCAGGTCCCTCGTCACGTCCGGCGGGCGAGCACGACGAGGTTGTCCTGCCGGGTCATCGGTACGTGCGGGTCGAGCAGGCAGGTGATGACCGCGAGCTCGTCGCCACGTTCCCGCCACCTGCCCCACACCCGTGGGTCGGTGGCAGCGGCGCCCTTGGGCTCGATGAGCACCGCTGTCACCCGGTAGTCGGTCTCGTCGACGGCGAGCCGGTCACCGACCGAGACGTGTGGCGTGCGCCCCGACCCCGGCTCGAAGAGGGCGTTGCCCGGTCCGCGGCCGCCTCGCACGGAGTGCATGGCCACCACGACGAGCCCGGTCGTCGTGTCGTCGAGACGGCCGAAGTCGCGGATGACATAGGCGTCCGTCAACGTCGGTGGGACGATGACGCCGCCGACGACCGACGCGCTGAGCAGCGGCACGGACACCTGCTGCCGGGGTGCGACGAACCTCCCACCGGTGGCCAGCGCCCCAGCGCGGGCCACGTCGGGTGCCGCGTCCCACACGACGGGCGTGCCGTCGAGGTCACGGGTCACGTGACCGCCCGTGTATGCCGTCCGCCCGGCTCCCGCGGCCAGCGCGGTGTCGTCGGGCTGCTGGAGCCACGCCCGGACGAGCACCACGGACGCGACGGCCGCAGCGACCGTCACGACGGCGACGAGCCGGGTCACGAGCAGCCGCGAGGAGGCCTGCCGGCTCATGAGTCCTGTCCCACCGCGGGGCGCCGGCGACGCAGCAGGACCAGGGCGCCGGCAGCGGCGGCGAGGCCGGAGAGCACCCCGCCGACGAGGAGGCGCCAGTCGCGCGATCAGCTCCGTCGACCTTGCATGCCACGGGACCGGCAAGCCTCAGCTACTCCCAGTCGCGCACCGCAGCGAACAACGGTCCGAAGCGCAGCCGGTGCACGGCTGCCGCCTCGCTCACCGACCGCGCGGCCGTCCAGCCCTCCGAGGTCACGCTGAGAACGACCGCTCTCGCATCGTCCGCGACCGCGTCCCGCGATCGTGTCACCAAGCCCTTGTCGCAGAGCTGGTCGACGACGTACGCCACTCCCGAGCGCCCGAGGCCCAGAGTTGGCACGAGGTCGACGGGACGGAGGCCGGGCTCGGCGGCGATGCGTACGAGGGCCGTGCGCTGGCTCCCGGTCATGGAGTCGCCGGCAGCCGACTCGATGCTGCCAACGAGCTCCGCGCCGGCGCGGACGAGGTGTTCGAGCAGACCCAGGGGGTCGTGCTGGCTCCCACCCTGAGGTGGTCCGCAGTGCAGCAGGTCGCAGATCTGTGCGGCTGTCCCTCGATGCGCCTCGAAGAGAGAGACCACGTCACGCTCGAGCGCCGCGAAGCTGGCGGTGCCGTGCGGTGTCAGCTCCACGACGACGCTTCGGCGATCGAACGGGCTGTTGCGAGTGGTCACGATCCCGTCATGACGCAGCCGGCTCACGAGGCGACTGACGGCACGTCGGTTGAGACCGCCCACACCGGCGAGCTCACGCGTCGTCGGACCCATGTCATGACGCAGGGCGAGCATGGTGAGGATCTCGTCGTTCTCCGCCCACTCACTACCGAGATGACTGTCGACGACGCTCGTGAGGTCCTGGCCGAAACGCCCCAGAAGACCGGCCAGATCCCACTGCGGTGCCGATCGGTCCGGCGTCGACGGCGGCGCCATGTCAGACGTGGAGGTTCGTGGCGCGCTGGGACCGCGCCCGCTGGGCCGCCATCTGCTCGTCGAACTCCTCACGCCACGTGTCGCTCACGGAGATGCCCTGCGTGCGCGCCTCTTCGGTGGACAGCTCGACCGGGAAGCCGAAGGTGTCGTAGAGGACGAAGAGCTCGGCGCCCGTGACCCCCGTTCCCCGATAGCCCTCCAGCTGCTTCAGGCCCTTGCGCAGGGTGCGGCGGAAGGACTGCTCCTCCTTGGACAGCAGCGCCACGATGTCATCGGTGTGCTCCTTGACCTCGGGGTAGTGCACGTCGTAGATGCCGGCCACGGTCGGGATGACGTCGGGGAAGAAGTTCTCCTCCAGCCCGAGGTCGAAGGCGAACCGGACGGCGCGGCGGATGAGCCGACGCATGACGTAGCCCTGGGCCTTGTTGCTCGGGCGCACCCCGTCGATGGCGAGGAAGGTCGCGCCGCGCAGGTGGTCGGCGATGACCCGCATCGCGAGCGTCTCGTCATCGTAGGACCGGCCGGACAGCTCCTCCAGCCGCGCGACGATGGGCCAGAGCAGCCCGATGCGGAAGACGTCGGAGGTGTCGAGAGCGGCGGCTGCGATCCGGGCCAGCCCGCCGCCGTAGTCGACGTTGCGGCGAGGCAGCGGCTCGAAGCCGGTCTCGGTGCGGCGGTACTCCATGAACACCGAGTTGCCGAGCTCGATGAAACGGCCACAGTCGCAGTTCGGGTGGCACTGCGCTCCGTAGGCCGGGTCGTGCTCGACGTGCGGGAAGAGGTAGAAGACCTCCGTGTCGGGCCCGCCGGGCTCCCCCACCGGCATGTCCTCGGCCTTGCCGCCGCGGCACCACCAGTTCTTCTTGCCGTAGAAGGCGATCCGCGCCCCGCCCGTGCCGACCTGCGCGGCGTGCTCCTCGGTGTCGACCTCGACCTGGTCGGCCGTGATGCCCGCCTCGGCGAAGAGCCGCGTCCAGATGGTGGCGGAGTCCTCGTCCTTGGGGATGCCGTGGGCCGGGTCACCGATGAAGCACGAGACGTAGATGCGGTCCGGGTCGAGCCCGACCTTCTCGGTGAGGAAGGTCCAGAACTGCGGGATCTGCTCGTCCTTGAAGTAGTCGCCGAGGCTCCAGTTGCCGAGCATCTCGAAGAAGGTCGTGTGCCGGTTGTCGCCGACCTCCTCGATGTCCTGCACGCGCAGGCACGTCTGGCTGTCGGCGAGCCGGGTGCCGGCGGGGTGCTCGGCGCCGAGGAGGTAGGGCAGCAGCGGCTGCATGCCGCTCCCGGTGAAGAGCGTCGTCGGGTCGTCCCGAGGGATGAGAGGCGCCCGTGGTATCACGGTGTGGCCCTGCTCGGTCATGTAGTCCAGGAACGCGCCCCGGATCGCGTCGGCATCCACGTGCCCAGTCGACACCACAAACGCCCACTCGTCCACAGGCGTCCTGAACCTGCGGTCACTCGTGCGCGTGGCGGGCGGCGCCCGAGCCCGACGGCGCGACACGACCTGCCCGACACGACCCGCCTCCACGGCGTCGCGACGGGTGCCGCCCCCGGAGACCCGTCTCAGGGGATCACGAGACACCCCGACCCAGACGGGGCATAGTTCCTGGAGGGGTCTCCCCCGGCCGCTCGCGAGCACCTGGTGCCGGGTTCCCAGGGCCGGCGCGGTCCTCGGGATCCGCCCGGTGGGCAAGCACGAGCTGCTGGGTCACATCCCGAAGACCGGCGAAGGAAGGGCCACACATGAACACGGAGAGCCGGCACCTGGTCTTCGGCGACGACGGATCAGCGGCCGCCGACGTCGTCTGGTTGTGGATCAACAACCACCCTTGGCCAGGCTGGCGCATCTCCGTGGTCACGGCGCAGAGGACCCCTCTGACCGCATCGGTCGGCCCTGAGCGGTCATCCCCACACCCTTGGGAACCGCCGGCACCGCGGCGTCTGTTCGCCGACGGCGCGACGCAGGTGGAGCACCTGATGGCGGAGGCCGACCCTCGGCTCGTCCTGGACTCGTTCAGCGACGCGGCGCTGATGGCCATCGGACCCCGTGGCACGGGACGGCTGAAGCACCTGTTCATCGGTAGCACGGCTGAATGGCTGATCTCGGCGCATCGCCCGCTCACGCCACTGGTCATCGTGCGATCGGCACGCCCCAGCCGACAGGTGCTGCTCTGCGTCGACGGCTCGGTCCACGCTCAGAGGGCTGCAGAGACTCTCGTCGGCCTCCCGTGGATCGACACGACCGAGGTCACGGTCCTGGGCGTCAGCGAGGAGCACGCTGACGTCGAGCGCGGGGTGGAGGAGGCTGTGCGGCTCCTCGAGACCCGCGGGGTCACGCTCTCCGGCACCCGGCTGCTGGCTGCACTACCCCACACGGCGACCTTCGACGTCCGGGCGACGATCCTCGACACCATCGCCGCTGACGGCCCCGACCTGGTCGTGATGGGCACACGAGGCATCGGAGGGCTCCGTCGTACCGTCCTCGGATCCACCGCACACGCTGTCATCCACCATGCTCAGTGCTCCGTGCTGATCGCCCGCGCGCCTGAGGAGAGTGGCGACCGCTGACTCCTCCGCGGCGGAGTCGAGGAGCCGCGGAGGATCTCGCAGTCCCGCCCGGAGGCCGGAGGCGCCCATCGACTCAACCCGATCACGCGGTGACGTGCGCGCGCTCCCACGCGCCGAACCCACCCAGGATGTCGGACACATCGTCGAAGCCTTGCGAGCGCAGCAGGCTCGCGCCGACCGAGCTGCGCCAGCCGCCCGCGCAGTAGAGCAGGACGGGCCGGTCCGGATCCAGCTCGGACGTGCGTCGCGACAGCTCGGCAAGCGGGATGTGGCGAGCCCCGGGGAGGCCTCCCGCCTCGAGCTCTCCGGCGTTGCGGATGTCGACGATCTGCACGTCGGGACGCGCGGATGCCACGTCGACCTCGACCACGGTGAGCCGGCTGGCCCGCTCGGTGTCGTCCTGGTGCGCGAGCAGGTATGCGTCGGGCTCGGCAACGTAGCCGACCACGTGGTCGAACCCGATCCGGGCGAACCGGGTCGCAACCTCCTGCTCCTGTCCCTCTGGGGCGATGACGACGATCTCGTCGTCCGGTGAGAAGACCATGCCCACCGTCTCGGCCATGCGTCCGTCGGCGGGCACGTTGACCGAGCCGCGGAGGTGTCCCGTGGCGTACTCCTGGACGTCGCGGGCGTCGTGGACACGGGCACCGCGGGCGAGCGCCGCCTCGACGCCCGCGGCGTCGAGCGCCGGCACCTCGGCGTCGACGTCACGCACGTTCCGGGACTGCTTGTTCAGGGTGGCGTTGTAGACGAAGTACGCGGGAGCCGCCGGCTGCCCGGCCGTGACGACCTCGAGGAACTGCTCCTCGCTCATCGGCTGGCACGCGTAGTTGACGGCCCGTTGCTCGCCGATCGTCGACTGGCGCTCGGTCGAGAGGTTCTTGCCACACGCCGACCCCGCGCCGTGCGCTGGGAAGACGCGGACGGCGTCCGGCAGCGCCATGAGGCGGTGCTGCACCGAGTCATACAGCATCCTGCCGAGCTCCTCGGCAGTGACGCCGACCGACGCGAGCAGGTCCGGACGACCGACGTCGCCGATGAACAGCGCGTCGCCGGTGAGGACGCCGTAGGCGACGTCGTCCCGAGCGTGCTCGTGGACGAGCACCGAGATGGACTCGGGCGTGTGGCCCGGGGTCGCCATGATCTCCAGGGTCACGTCTCCGAGGGAGATGCGCTCGCCGTCGGCCAGGTGGCGCACGGGGAAGTCGGTCCGGGCAGCCTCGCCGTAGCCGATCCAGGCACCGGTCTCCCGGGCCAGCTCGAGGTGGCCCGACACGAAGTCGGCGTGGAAGTGCGTGTTGACCACGCCCACGATCTGAAGACCTCGGGAGGTGGCATCGGCCAGGTAGCCCGCGACGTCGCGTCGGGGGTCGACGATCACGGCCTTGCCGGTCGTCTCGTCGGCGATGAGGTACGAAGCCTGGGAGAGGCAGTCGAGGTAGTACTGGGTGAAGATCACGGGTCGCTCCTTCGAGGGCGGCTGGAAACGTCGTCACTGTCGCAACGCATACCCCCAGGGGTATGTTCCCTAGTCGTGGCGCGCCGTACGGCGACGATCGATGCCACGAGCGCCACGGCGACCGGGGCAACCCACACCGGCACGTCAGCAACCCCCGCGGCCAGCGCGTCCTGTGCGGCGAACTCGAGCTCGGAGGTGTCGAGACCGAGGTTCCCGACGATGCCCGCAGTGCCGTCGAAGGCGATGAAGAGCACACCGATGACGACGAACAGCAGCCCCGACACCAGCGACGTCGAATGCGTCACGAGCGGCCCGAGCCGCAGAGGCCTCCCGCGCAGCCAGCGACGCCGTCCGAGGTCGAACCGGTCCCAGAGCAGGGCCAGGACGAAGAGTGGCAGTGCCATGCCGAGGGCGTAGATCGCCAGGAGCAGACCGCCCTGGACCGGGCCGCCCTGCGTCGCGGCGAGCGTGAGGATGGCGCCGAGGACCGGCCCCGAGCAGAACCCCGCCAGACCATAGACCGCACCGAGCACGAGTGTCGACAGCCAGCGCCCACGGGCCGAGGACGCATCAGCCACACCGGAGGCAGCACGCCCCGACGCCGCGGCAAGGGCGCCGGACCACCGGCCTCCGAGGCTCAGGCTGGGCAGGACGAGCGTGAGGACGCCCATCGCGATGAGCAGCCAGCCCGCGACGGTGACGAGCAGCTGGCGGTGGCCGTAGAAGATCGTGGACGCGGCACCGGCCCCCGTGCCCAATGGCACCAGCGTCAGCAGGAGACCCATGTAGAACACGCCCGTACGCGCGACGAGAGCGGTACGGCTCGAGAAGGCGTACGCGAAGAACGACGGGAGCAGCAGGGCGCTGCACGGGGAGATGAGCGAGAGCCCGCCGGCCGCGAGGGCGGTGATGAGGCCGACCTCGGTCACGAGGCGGCCGCCGCCCGAGCCTGCTCGATGGCCCGCTCGAAGACGTCGGTCGGCTGGGCGCCCATGATCGGCGTCCCGTTGACGAGGAACGCGGGGGTGCCGATGACGCCGATCCGCTGTCCCTCCGCGAAGTCCTTCTCGACCGCGTCACGCAGCCTCGCGTTCCGGAGGTCCGCGGCGAAGCGGGTCGGGTCGAGGCCGGCCTTTCGAGCGACGTCGGTGAGGAAGGCTGTGGTGAGCCTGCCGCTGTTCGGGGGCTGCTGGTCGGCGTACAGCGCGTCGTGAAACCGCCAGAACTTGCCCTGGGCGGCAGCCGCACGCCCGGCCACGGCTGCGGTCGTGGACTCGTCGCCGAGGTAGGGGAAGTCGCGCCATTCGATGCGCAGGACACCGGCGTCGACATACTTGCGGATCAGGGTCGGCTCCGTGTCACGGGCGAACTTGCCGCAGAACGGGCACTGGAACTCGGAGTAGCTGATGAGTACGACCGGCGCGTCGGTCTTGCCTCGGGCCATCGGGTCGCCGGGTGTGCGGCGGGCGAGACCCTTGAGCATCTCGATGACGGGGTCGGTGGTGGACGCATCGGCGCTCGGGGTCTCGATGACGGCTGCTGGACCGGTGCCGGCCGAGCTCGGCGGGGCCGTGCCCGCAGCCGGGTTCGAGGACGGGTGGGAGGCCACGAAGGCGACGACGGCCACGAGTGCGGCAAGGACAGCGACGGCGGCGGGGACGAGCACCGAGCGCCGCGCGCGTGGTGGGGACGGGTCAGTCATGACACTTCTCCTCGGGAGTGACGGTCAAGGTCTTGGCGCGCGTGCGCGGCGGGGCACAGGCCAGGCTCGAGCGCAGTCGGGCAACGAGGGCCCAGCTGAGGACGGCGATCCCTGCGACCTGCAGGAGCGGCTGGAGCGGCGCGAACCAGCGCATCGCGCCGGAGTAGCCGAGGGCGAGGAGGACGACCTTGTTGCACACGGGGCAGCCGACCGCGAAGAAGGTGAGCGCTGCGCCGAGCCAGCCGCGTGAGCTCCATCGGTCGCCGCGCGCGTCGGCCGAGTCTGCCGGCCGTGCTGACCGAGGCTGCGACACGTAGGTCGCCAGGAGCAGGCCGGACAGCAGGGACGAGACGGCCAGCGACGGCCAGGCCCAGGCCGTCGGCGGGACCGCACGGCCGAACAGCGGAGTGTCGAGCAGGTCCGTCGGCACGGCGACGAGCAGGGCGGAGACGACCGATCCGACAAGCACCGTCACCCACTGGCGTGCCGTCCACGCCGCGACCGCAGAGGCCGGGCTGGGGTTGGGCGCCGGGATGGTCGCGATCTCAGGCACCCGAGACCACCGGCAGACCCTCTCGGCGCCATTCGAGGAACCCGTCCTCGAGGCGCACCGCTTCCCGACCGACGGAGCCGAGCAGGGTCACCGCGTCGTGGGCCATGACGCAGTACGCGCCGCGGCAGTAGGTGACGAGCCTTCCGGTGGAGGGCAGCTCCTCTACCCGTGCGACCAGGTCCTCCAACGGCATGGAGACGGCGTCCGGAATGTGGCCGGAGGCGTACTCCTCGACCGGTCGCACGTCGAGCAGAGCGACGGTGCCCCTCTCCAGCCCGGTCGCGACCTCCGCACGGGACAGCGTCCCGACTCCCCCGCCGGTGCCGAGGTATGCGTCGAGCGCGGCCCCGACATCCGCTGAGTGCGCGCGTGCGACAGCGCCGAGGGCAGCGAACAGCGTGGCCACGTCGTCACCGGCCAGTCGGTAGAAGACGCGGGTGCCCTGGCGCCGGGTCCGCACGAGGGCGGAGGCCCGCAGGATCTGCAGATGAGCCGACACGGTGCTGAGGCCGAGGCCGGTCAGCTGCACGACCTCGTCGACAGATCGTTCGGCCTGGGCCAGCAGCTCGATGATGTGCAGGCGCTTGGCGTTGGCGAACGCCTTGCCCACGACGGCGAGGTGATCGAAAAGAGGATCGTGGAGGCCGCCCGATACAGCTGTCCTTCTCGCTTGTTCCATGGAAAACGAGAATAGCATTCCCTCGCCTCGCCGCCGTGCTGCTGGCGTCAGCTCGCCGGCGTGGCCAGCTCGCGTAGCACGGCGTCGAGGCTGGGTCCGGTACGGCGGTTGTAGGGCAGCATCGACAGTGCCTTGCCCATGGCGCAGCTGTTGGTCACCGCCGCTCCCGTCAGCCCTGCTCCGACTGCCGCCGACACCCACTTGAAGGCCGGGAGCTTGACGCTGGCCAGCACGCCGGTCAGGACGATGCCGCCGGCCACCAGCCGCACCTGGCGCTCGAGCTCCCACGCCTGGGCGCCGCGGTTGAGCGGGCCGCCGGCGACCTCCCAGGCGGACACGCCGCCGGTGAGGACGTGGAGGTTGGCAAGACCGGTCGAGCCGAGCAGCGTCTCGGCCTGCATGGCCCGGGCCCCGGAGCGGCAGACGAGGACGACGTCGTCGTCGAGGTGGGTGCGCAGCTCGTCGCGGTGCTCGCGCAGCAGCGGGAGGGGCACGTTGTAGGACCCGGGGATGTGGGCGGTCGTGAACTCGGCCGGGGTGCGCACGTCGAGCAGGCGTGGCCGGTCGTCGGCGGCCATCCACTCCCGCAGGGCCTGCGGGTCGAGCGCTGCGGGCCGGCGCGGCATGGTGCGGGTGGTGGTCGGGTCGGGGTGGACGGAGGGGCTGTGGCTCATGGTTCCTTTCACGTTCCGCGCGCCGGGAGGCGTGCGGGTTCCGAGGGAGGGCGCGACGGATCGGCCACCGCGCCGGAGGTCCCGGTGGCTGGTGTCAGCCGAGGAGGGAGAGGCTGCGCGCGGCGGTGTACAGGGCGACGCAGACGAGCAGGACGGCGAAGGCGAGGGTGAGGTGTCGCGGGTTGGCCCGGGACGCGATGCGCCCTCCGATGAGGCTGCCGACGACGGCGGCGGCCGTGAACGTCGCGATGAGCGCCCAGTCGAGGTTGCTGCTCGTGTGGGTGACGCGCGCGGTCAGCGCGGTGGCGCTGTTGACGGCGATGACCAGCAGGGAGGTGCCGACTGCGGTGGGCATGGGGAAGCCGAGGGCCAGGACGAGGGCCGGCACGAGCGCGAATCCCCCTCCGACACCGAAGAACCCGGTCAGCAGACCGACGAGGGTGGCAGTCACGACGACCTTGGCGACGCGTGGGCAGGCGCAGCTGAACGGGTGAAGCGTGATCATCGGCTCGACCGTCGGGTCCAGCGGTGTCGACCGCTCAGCGGGGTTGAGGACACGGCGCAGCATGAGCGCTGCGACGAAGAGCATGAGGGCTGCGAACGCGAGCAGCAGGGTGTTGGGGGCCACGGACCGTGAGAGGGCTGTCCCCGCGAACGCGCCTGCGGTTCCGAGGGCACCGAAGAGCAGCCCTTGCGCGAACCTGACTCGGCCGGCCCGGGCGTGCGGTACCAGCGCGATGAGCGAGGTGATCCCCACGATGATGAGCGAGCTCGTCGTCGCGTCACGCGGGTCCTGGTCGAGGACATAGACCAGGGCGGGGACGGTGAGGATGGAGCCGCCTCCGCCCAGGGCCCCGAGGGCGAGGCCGATCAGCACGCCGAGCGGTATGGCCAGCACGGGCATGGGATGGAGCTCCTTCGACGCTACTGATGGTGGGGGACGTTCTGGGTTCGGCGCTGCATCGGGGGCCCGGACGAGGATGGCCCGGGCCCCCGACGGTGCCGTCCGAGCCCCGGTCTCGAGCGCGTCGGCCTCTCCTGGGGGATGGCGAGACGGCGACGGCTCGGCGGACAGGACGCGCCGGGCTCGGGATCGGATCCGGGAGGTCCGTGGGGGCGGACTCCCGGGCTGGACCCGCCCGGGCACAGACCGGGTGGGCGGTGATGGGGCCGAAGGCGAGCGACCCGCCGCCGACCGCGCGGCTCAGCGGCCGCCGAAGATGCGGCTGAGGAAGCCGCCCCCGCTGCCCTCCGAGGAGGCAGAGACGTGGCCGGGGCAGCGCTGGCCGGCGGGAACGTTGCGCATGACCTGGTCGACGTGCTGGCCGCATCCGGCCCAGGTGGTCTTGCCGCAGGTCTTGCAGGTGGCGGGACGACACATTATGGATCTCCTTGTCTACCGTCGGTGTTCGGCGGTGGGTGGGTTGTGGTGATGAGTTTGGTGATGAGGTGTGGTGAGAGTTCGGCGGCGCGTCAGGCGGCCGCGGTCAGCGGCAGACCGGCCGCTTCTGCGCGCTCCCCGTAGCTGTCGTCGACGGCGACGACGTGGTGCCCGTGGGCGGCGAGGACGGATGCGGCGATGGAGGCGCGGTAGCCGCCGGCGCAGTGCACCCAGACCTCGCCTGCGGGAGTCTCGTCGAGGCGCTCGAGGAGCTCGTGCAGTGGGATGTTGACGGCGTCGTCGATGTGCGACTCGGTGAACTCCGAGGCGCGGCGGACGTCGAGGACCGCGACGCGGCGGTGGTGTCGCACCTGCGCGAGGTCGGCGAACGTCGCGCGCTCGAAGGAGCCGAGCGGGGAGTCGGTCCAGTCCTCAGGGGTGCCGGTGGCGGCGCCCTCGAGGTGGTCGATGCCGATGCGGACGAGCTCGCGCTGGGCCTCGGCGACCTGTTCGGGGCTCTCCCCCAGCAGAGTCAGAGGGGTGCCCCACGGGATGAGCCAGCCGAGGTAGGTGGCGAACTGGCCGTCGACGCCGAAGTTCAGTGTGCCCGTGACGTGCCCGGCGGCATACGCCGTCCTGGTGCGCAGGTCGACGACCCACTCGCCCTCCGTGATGCGGCGGGCCAGCACGGCCTTGTCGGCAAGCGCCGGGGCCGACAGGTCGGCCGCGTGTGGGCCGGCACTGTTGGCCGGGGCCATGTGGGCGTAGTAGGCGGGGTACGCATCCAGTCCGGCGAGCGTGTCTGCGACCCACTGCTCCTCGTCCTGGGTCAGGGCCGGGTTGGCCGTCTTCTCCCGACCGATCGTGGAGGCGGTCGTGTCGCCGGTGGAGCCCGCGGAGCAGAAGCTGCCGAAGCCGTGGGTGGGCAGCACGTGGGTGTGCTCGGGCAGCTCGTCGACCAGCCGGTGGGCCGAGGCGTACTGGTGGTGGACGAGGTCGTGCGTGTGCTCGTGCCCGAGGAGGTCGGGTCGGCCGGTCGCGCCGAAGAGCAGCGAACCGCCGGTGAACACCCCGACCGGCTCGAGCGTCCCCGTCGCCTCGTCCGCGGCGTCGAGGGCGTACGAGAGGTGGGTGTAGGTGTGCCCGGGGGTGGCGATGACCCGGATCCGCAGTGCGGGTGAGACGTCGAGGACGTCGCCGTCGCTGACGGGGACGCGGTCGTAGGAGACCTCGTCGGCAGCGTTGACGTGGTAGGCAGCACCGGTGGCCTGGGCCAGGGCGTAGCCGCCGGTGACGTAGTCGTTGTGGATGTGCGTCTCGAAGACGTGGGTGATCGAGACGCCGGCGTCCTTCGCGAGGTCGAGGACGCGGTCGATGTCGCGCTGGGGGTCGATGACGATGGCGACCTGCCCGTCATGGGCGAGGTAGCTGCGGTCACCGAGCGTCGGGGTGTCGATGGGGATGATGGTCGCCATGCGGCGGGTCCTTTCGGGGACGGACCGGTATGCGGTCAGGTGCGGCGCCGGGCCAGGCCGGCCCGGCGCGGCAGGTGGCAGGTGGCAGGTGGCAGGTGAGTCAGGCGGAGGCCTTGGCGCCGCCCACGATCGGGCGCCCCGCCGCGGCCCAGGCCGCCGTCCCGCCGTCGACGGACCGGGCGTCGAAGCCGGCGCGTGTGAGGTAGTCGCTCATGGCGCGGCTGCGGTTGCCGCTGGCACAGATGACGAAGACGGGGCGGTGCCGGTCGAGCTCGCCGAGCCGTGACGGCAGCTGACCCATCGGCATCAGCACGGCGCCGGGCACGTGCCCGCCCACGTACTCACCGGGCTCGCGCACGTCGACGACGGCGGCACCGTCAGCGGCGGCGGCAGCGAGCTCGTCGATGCTGGCACTAGTGGTCATTCACTCTCCTGAGGTAGGGACTTGATACCCATGGGGGTATCTCACGGACAGAACCGTAACCCGCGACAGGGCGATTCGTCGAACCGGGCGGCGCGTCGCGCACATACCCCTGCCCGTATGCGCCGGTCGGGCGGGAATGATCTCTCACGCTGGTCGGTTGTATACCCCGGTGGGTATATCCTTACCCAGTCGAACCGTTCCCACACAAGGAGATCCAATGTCCACGCAGAACCTGACCGCCGCTGACTTCGAGTCGACGATCACCCGCGAGGGGATCACCCTCGTCGACTTCTGGGCCGCCTGGTGCGGA
This sequence comes from Terrabacter sp. LjRoot27, assembly GCF_964254175.1. Lineage (NCBI taxonomy): Bacteria > Bacillati > Actinomycetota > Actinomycetes > Micrococcales > Intrasporangiaceae > Terrabacter > Terrabacter sp. LjRoot27. Next base: position 1,933,903 of record NZ_CAXUSS020000001.1, on the reverse strand, counting down.
CCGTGCCGCATGTTCGCACCCGTCTACGAGGCTTCGTCCGAGAAGCACCCCGACATCGTCTTCGGCAAGATCGACACCGAGGCCGAGCAGCAGCTCAGCGCCGCTGCGGGGATCACCTCGATCCCGACCCTCATGGCCTTCCGGGACGGCATCCTCGTCTTCAGCCAGCCCGGCGCCCTGCCCGCCGCCGCCCTGGAGCAGGTCATCACGGCAGTCCGCGACCTCGACATGGACGACGTCCGGGCCAAGGTCGCCGCGTCGCAGACCGCCGACGTCTGAGTCTGGACCGGGCCGTCACAGGCGCGCCCCCTCCCCCGCTCGCCCGTCATCAACCACCCCAGGAGAGAACATGGACTACACGCTCACGACCACGGTCGACGCCGACTTCGACGCGACACTCACCGCGACCCGTGCCCAGCTGGCCGAGGTGGGCTTCGGGATCCTCACCGAGATCGACATGGCGGCGACCCTCAAGGCGAAGCTCGACGTGGACATCGCGCCCCAGGTGATCCTCGGCGCCTGCAGGCCACCACTGGCTCATGCCGCACTCCGGGCCGAGCCCTCCATCGGAGTCCTGCTGCCGTGCAACGTCGTCGTCCGCGCGATCGGGGCAGGGCGCACCATCGTCGAGGCGATGGACCCGGCCACGATGGTCGAGCTCACGGGCAACGACCAGCTCGCCGATGTCGCCGCCGACGCACGCGAGCGTCTCAGCCGCGCGCTCGAGGCGCTCGGCCGTCCTGCCTGACCGCGGCGACCTGCCGAGATCGCGCCGAGCACACCACCACACCCGCAGCGCCCTGGAGGGCGCCGTCCAACACAGGAGAGGTCCACTCATGGTCACACCCCCCGCCGAGGAGATGACGCCGGTCATCAACCGGCTCAAGCGAGCCCAGGGCCAGATCGGCGGCGTGATCCGCCTCATCGAGGAGGGCCGTGACTGCCGGGACATCATCACCCAGCTCGCTGCCGTCAACAAGGCCCTCGACCGGGCCGGCTTCGCCATCATCTCGACCAACCTGCGCGAGTGCATCACCTCCCCCGAGGGCCTGCAGGACGAGGACCAGGCCGTCCTCGAGAAGCTCTTCCTGAGCCTGGCCTGAGAGCGGGGAGATGGAGCATGTCGCAACGGGTCGAGTCCGGCAGCACGGGCGATGCCACACGAGGAGTCAGCGGGTCTGCCCTGCCAGTCGTGGACGGGCTGCTGGAGCAGGCACGTGAACGGCTGTCGCTCCGCGCCGGCGGGGCTCCCCTGTGCTCCACCGCACCACCGTCCGGCACGCCGGGCCACGGCGAGACGCTCAAGTCCTTCGAAGGAGCCGTCGTCGCCCTGAGCCGGCTCCGCACGTCCGTCCTCCAGGAACCAGCCGAGCCGGCTGGCACCCTCGCAGAGCGATGCATCCGGGCATGGAGGTCCGAGAACGAGCACCGCCACGGGAGCGCATGGGCCGACTACACCGATGGTGGAGCTCGCGCCCTCGGCGACGCGCTCGGCAAGCTCGAACACGTCGAACCGGTCAGCGACGACGCGCCACACCCGTTCTCGAGCCCGAGGTCGCCGGTGGCGCCGCACCCGCTCGCGTCGTCGACGTCCACCCCACGACGATGGAGCCCACGGCGCGCGGTCGTGGCGTCGACGCTGGTGGCGGCGCTCTCCACGGGCCTGGTCGTCCGCTCTGCGCAGACCCCTCAGGCATCGGCCTGGGCGACAGCCATCGGTCTTGCGGCGCTCGTGCTCGCGTCGAGCGCACTGTCCACCTTCGTTCCAGCACAGGGCCGACTCAGCCGACTGCATCTCGGCTGCGGTCCCTGCGCCGCCGCCGGCGGCCTCCTCGCACTTGGTGCGACGTGGCTCACCATCGCCGATCCCGGCGTGCTCGGCTCGGCAACCCTGTCCTTCGGCGCCGCCGGCTTCGCGCTCACGCAACGGCTCACCGCTCCCCCGTCCTGCCCCACAGCCGTTCCCCCGAGGCGGACAGGGCAACCCTCAGACACGGATTCGACCCACCCCACCGGAAGACCATGACCATGCCCACTGACGTGACTCCCCGCGAAATCATCATCATCGGTTCGGGCCCTGCGGGGTACACCGCCGCCGTCTACGCCGCCCGCGCGAACCTCGCGCCCCTCGTCTTCGAGGGCGCCGTCACCGCCGGTGGCGCACTGATGAACACGACCGAGGTCGAGAACTTCCCCGGCTTCAAGGACGGCATCATGGGCCCCGACCTCATGGACGGCATGCGCGCCCAGGCCGAACGCTTCGGCGCCGAGCTCGTCACCGACGACGTCACCGCCGTCGACCTGACCGGCGAGGTCAAGACCGTCACCGACGGCGAGGGCAACCTCCACCGCGCCCGCTCGGTCATCCTCGCGATGGGCTCGGCCTACCGCGAGCTCGGCCTGCCCCGCGAGAAGGAGCTCTCCGGCCACGGCGTCTCCTGGTGCGCCACCTGCGACGGCTTCTTCTTCCGCGACCAGGACATCGCCGTCGTCGGCGGCGGCGACTCCGCCATCGAGGAGGCCACCTTCCTGACGAAGTTCGCCCGCACCGTCACGATCATCCACCGCCGCGAGGAGCTGCGCGCCAGCAAGATCATGGCCGACCGCGCCTTCGCCAACGACAAGATCCGCTTCGCCTGGAACTCCGAGGTCGCCCAGCTCCACGGCGAGGACAAGCTCTCCGGCATCACGCTGCGCGACACCGTCACCGGCGAGACCCGCGACCTCGCCGTCACCGGGCTCTTCGTCGCCATCGGCCACGACCCCCGCAACGAGCTCCTCGTCCCCCGCGAGGGCACCGAGGGCGAGTCCGTCGCGCTCGACGACGCCGGCTACGTCCTCGTCGACGGCCGCTCCACCCGCACCAACGTGCCCGGCGTCTTCGCCTGCGGCGACCTCGTCGACCACACCTACCGCCAGGCCATCACCGCCGCCGGCTCCGGCTGCGCCGCCGCGCTCGACGCCGAGCACTACCTCGCCGCCCTCGAGGACACCGCCTCCCCCGCCCAGGCCCCCGCCGAGGCCGCGGTCATCGACGAGGCCGGCCAGGGGGCGGCTGGCCGTCTCTCTCAGGTCGGCGCCGAACTGAGCGCCTGACCCGCATCACGGTCCCGCGCACCGTGCTGTGGCAGCACCTGCCTTCACGAGGCCTTCATACTCGCGCCGGTCGTGGCGACACAGTCGCGCGGTGAACTGGAGATGAGGACCAGACCGGGCCTCCGGCCGAGAGGCCTCATCGAAGGGATGACCATCATGAACACCAAGCGGATCCGCACCCACCCCACCTCGCGTCGCACCCTTGCGATGGTGCTGGCTGGAGTGACCATGACCGGCGCGCTCGGTGTCGCCGTCGCGCAGTCCGGAGCCGCGGCGCCGGGCTCGGGCGTGACGCTGACGCAGGCCACCAACGACGCTGCACTGCTGGCGTACAACCGTGAGGAGGAGCGGATGGCTCGCGACCTGTACCAGGCGCTCGCCGAGCACTACGACGGGGCTGCGCCCTTCGCGATGATCACCCGCAGCGAGCAGATGCACTGGAGCGCCGTCGGTGCGTTGCTGACCACGCACGGCATCACCGACCCCTCCGCAGGCTTGGCGGCCGGCAGCTACGCTGACCCGGCCATCCAGGCGCTCTACGACGGGTGGCTCCGGCGAGGCCTCACGTCCCTCGACGCGGCCTACCAGGTCGGCGTCGAGCTCGAGAAGCGTGACATCGCAGACCTCGACAGCGCGATCGCCCGCACCACCCTGGCGGACGCACGCCAGGTGCTGACCAACCTGCGCACGGCGTCGGAGCGACACCTCGCCGCCTTCCAGGCCGCCGCCTCGGGCCAGACCCCCCTGCCGGGCGCAGGTCAGGGCGCAGGTCAGGGCATGGGCGCCGGGGAACGGGCTGGGATGGGCAGGCACGAGGGTGGCGCCGGCCCGATGCGGCAGGGGTGGGCCGATGCAGAGTCCTCGACCACGCCCGGCCGCGGAGCCGGCATGACCGGAGTGCGGCCCACCGACTGCCCGAACACGTGACCCTGGTCCGCCCTTGCGAGCTCAGCCACCGGGTGGCAGCGGTAGCCGCACGGTGAAGGTCGCGCCCGCTCCCCTGCCGGCCGAGGCGGCCGAGAGCGTACCGCCGTGCGCCTCGACCCACGCCCGAGCGATCGTCAGGCCGATTCCCGAACCTGGAGACCCGGCGGGGTCGAGGCGGACGAAACGCTCGAAGACGCGCTCGAGGTCCTCAGCCCCGATCCCCACCCCGGAGTCCTGCACCTCGACGAGCGCGTCGTGTCCCTCGACCCGCGAGCGCACCGAGACCCGTCCCCCGACGTGAGAGGCCCGGATCGCGTTCCCCACGAGGTTCGTGACGACCTGCGCCAGCCGGTCGGCGTCGCCGTCGACCGTGAGCGGGACCTCACTCGTCTCGACGACGAGCTCGAGTCCGGCGTCCGCCGCCTGGGGGCGGAGCCTCTCGGCGGCGAGCTGCACGACCTCCCGCAGGTCAAGAGGTCCACGGTGGAGGGGCTCGGCACCCTCGGTCGCTCGCGACAGGGTCGACAGGTCATCGACGAGCCTGGTGAGGCGACGCACCTCGACCTGCAGGGAGGACAGCTGGGCCGGAGCGGCCGGCACGACTCCGTCGATCATGCCCTCGATGTTCGCGTGGATCACGGTCAGGGGCGTGCGCATCTCGTGGGCGACCTCGCCGAGCAGCCGGACCCGGCGCTGCTCGGTGCTCGCCAGGGCGCCGGCGAGCGTGTTGACGTCCGTGGCGAGCTCGGCGAGCTCGCGCTCCTCGGGCACCGGCACGGCCGCGTCGTAGTGTCCCGTGGCCAGGCGTCTGGCGGCCTGTCTGATGGCCACGATCGGACGTAGCAGCCTCGCCGAAGCCAACGTCCCGAGTCCCGCGGCGAGCAGGACACCGGCGAGGAGTCCTATGACGAGTGACTGGTTGACGGCGTCGCCGACCTGCTGGCGCAGCAGCCCGGACGCCTCCGGATCCACCCCGTTCTGGCCCATTCCCATGCGGGCACCCATCCGGAGGCTCTCGTCGAAGAGGGCGGGGGCCAGCTGTCGCACCACGAGGTAGGTCACCGCGGCCCCCACCAGCACCACGAGCAGGTGGGACAGGATGAGCCGGGCGACGAGGCGGTTCATGGCTTCGACCCGACCGGCGGGAGAACGAACCGGTAGCCGACGCCACGGACCGTGCCGATGATCGTGGGCCGACCGGCGTCGTCACCCAACGCGCGACGCATGCTGGCGACGTGGACGTCCACCACCCTTTCGTCACCGTAGAAGTCGTAGCCCCAGACCTGCTCGAGCAGCTGCGCTCGCGAGTAGACCCGGCCCGGACTACGCGCGAGCGCCACCAGCAGCTCGAACTCGAGGGCCGACAGCTGCACCGGCACCCAGCCCTCGTCGCCCAGACGGGAGATCTCGTGGCGGTCGGGGTCGATGCGCAGGCCGTCGAACCTCAAGGCGGCCAGGGATCCTGTGCCACCGTCGCCTCCGGGTAGGTCGTCGGCGCGAGCGGCATCGGCCGGTACCCCCGTGACCGGTGGTCGCGCCCTGCGCAGCACCGTGTGCACCCGAGCCACGACCTCTCGGGGGCTGAAGGGCTTCGTCACGTAGTCGTCCGCTCCGACACGGAGCCCGACGAGCGTGTCCACCTCCTCGGCTCTCGCCGTGACGAGGATGACCGGCACATCCCCACGCGAACGGATGCGGCGGAGCACCTCGAGTCCGTCGACGTCCGGCAGACCGATGTCGAGAAGAACGAGCGAGGGCCTGTCCTCACCGGTGGTCGCACCGACGACAGCGCCCTCGCCGGTGTCCGCCTCGCTGACGACGAATCCCTCGGCCTCGAGGTAGGACCGGAGCACGGCACGGATCTTCGGCTCGTCGTCGACGACGAGGACGCGTTGGACCATGGCCCACTCCAGACCGGGACCGGACCCACCGACCCCCACTCTCAGCATACGGCCCGGGGTATGACTCCCTACACGGAACGAGCCGTCGTCACGGCCACCTGCCGGACCCGGTCCGCATCCCACGATGACGGCGTTCACGGACCCGTTGGCGAGCCGATGGATTGCGAGCTGCCCGAGAGTCGGCGGACTGCAGCCGGCCGATAGAGCCGTCGATGTCGACCAGGTCGACGGTGGTCTGCGTGATCGGCTGGTAGCGGACGGTGTCGGCGACCTCGACCGGGTAGGCGAGGTTCTCCTCGCGGTAGGGGCCGGGGGTCGTGGTGACAGGGTGGCCGGGGACGTCGCGGGCACACGCCCGGCAGGTCAACCGCGTTGACGGCCGGAGATCACCGAAGTTCTTGGTCAGACCTGCGGTTTGATCGAGGCCTACTGCCTACCGTCCCATCTGGATCTGCGGCCGGTCAGGTTCGACCAGGTCTGGCATCGACGGTGAGGTCGTGCGCGGCCAGGTCCAGGCGCAGCGCAGGATGAAGGCCAGGATCAGCACCTCGAGGCCGATGGTGAGGCCGTAGTAGAAGGCCCAGTCCCAGGACGCCCCTGCCGCGTTGAACACCATGACGGGGATGTAGAGCGATGCCACGACGAGGTTGGTGGCGCGGTTGATCCGGGCGGGCAGCGCCATGGAGAGCAGCACCATCAGGGCGGGGACAGCTATGACCACGAAGAAGACGGCCATCAACGTCGGGGTGATGTCAAACGCAAAGATCTCGCCACCCCGGATCACGTCGATCTCGCCGGGCTGGTAGAGGTGGAAGTAGTCGATGTAGATGACGAGGAACATCAAGCTGGTCCAGGCTGCCGCGAGCTTGGCCTGCAGGGGGACCAGCGGGTTGTCGAGCAGGTTCGGGGTTTTCGTTCGGAGGGACATCGGTTTCTTCTCTCGAGAGGCGCGTCCGTCCGCCGGAGTGGCGGCGGGTCTGGGAGCTCACCCACACGGGGTGGGTCGTGCTCTTCGGTTCGGTCGTCAGAGGGTGATCACGACCTTTCCTCTGGTGTGGCCGGCCCCGACGTAGCGGAGGGCGTCGGCTGCTTCGTCGAGAGGGTAGGTGCGGTCGATGACCGGCGTGACCTGCCCGGTCGCGAGGAGGTCGGCCAGGGTGAGCAGGTCCTGGCGCTTCCCGACCGACGTGAAGGGCCTCAGCCGCTGACGGGTGAACCCGGACAGCACGCGCGCTGTGACGATCCGACCAAGGGGGCCGAGCCAGCGGCCGCCGCGTCCGCTGTTGGGGATGAGGGTGCCGGTGTGTGTCAGCGCTTGGCGGACAGCCCAGAGGGGCTGCGCTTCCACGTTGTCGAGGATGACGTCGTAACGCTTCTCGGTGCGGGTGAAGTCGGTCCTCGTGTAGTCAACGACGTGGTCGGCACCGAGCGACCGGACCAGGTCGACGTTGCTGGTGCTGCACACACCGGTCACCTCGGCGCCAACCGCCTTGGCGATCTGTACGGCGAAGGAGCCCACGCCGCCCGACGCGCCCGTGACCAGCACCGTCTGGCCCGGTCCGACGTTGGCGATGTCGCGCAGGGCCTGCAACGCCGTCATGGCCGACGTGGGGACCGCTGCCGCGTCGGCGACCGACAGGTTGGCAGGCACCGGTACGAGGTGGTCCGCCGGGACGCAGGCGTACTCCGCGAACGTTCCAGTGGTGCTCCAGCCGAACACCTGCTCGTCGGGGCGGGGAGCGGTGACATCCTTCCCGACGGCTGCAACCACGCCGGCGAGGTCCCTACCGGGGATGCCGCGGCGCGGCCGGCGGAGCCCGAACGCCAGGCGCACCACGTACGGATCACCGGTCATGACGAAGTAGTCGCCGGGATGCGTCGAGGCCGCGCCCACCTTGACGAGCACCTCTCCTCGACCGGGCTGCGGTAGCGCGACCTTGCCCGACTCGAGTACCGAGGGCGGCCCGTAGCAGCGCTGGACGGCGGCCCGCATCGTCGCCGCCCCAGCCGGACTCCCCCTCGGCACCCGGCGTTCTCCAGCATTCGATCGCTGTTCGGTTCCCATGGAAGCTCCTCACGTCAGCGGTGGGCTCTCGCTGGTTCGTACACTGTACTTCGTACGCTGTACTATGGGCGTACACTGTACGATTGTCAAGCCGTTCCAAGGAGCAAGGAGGCCCGTGTCTGTGAGGAAGCAACGCCAGGTCCAGTCAGACGCGGGGCTCAGCAAGCGGCGGGTGGTGGTCGAGGCGATCCGGCTCGCCGACCGCGAGGGTGTCGACGGGCTGAGCATGCGCCGGCTGGCTGGCGCGCTCGGCGCGGGCGCGATGTCCCTCTACCACTACGTGGCGAGCAAGGAGGAGCTGCTGGACGCCATGATCGACGTCGTGTTCGAGGAGATCGAGCTCCCGCCCGAGGAGACCGACTGGCAGTCGGCGATGCGACGGCGGACGGTCTCCGCTCGACAGGTTCTCGCACGCCACCCGTGGGCGATCGGCCTGATGGAGTCGCGGACGTCGCCGGGGCCTGCGCACCTGCGCCACCGCGAAGCGGTCACCGCCTGCCTGCGGCGGGCTGGCTTCTCGGTCGTGATGGCGACGCACGCCAACTGGTTGCTCGATGTCTACGTCTACGGGTTCGCCCTGCAGGAAGCCAGCCTGCCCTTCGACACCGCCGATGAGTTCGCGGACATGGCCGAGGACGTCTACCTGCCCCAGCTACCTCCTGACGAGTTCCCCTACCTCAACGAGTCCGCCGCGGCGCTCGTCGCTGCCGGCTACGACCCGGCAGAGGAGTTCACCTTCGGCCTCGACCTCGTCCTCGCCGCCCTCGAGCCCCTCAGAGCCTCCGCATAGGAACGGCCCACGGACCGTCGCACGGACCTCCGCACCGCAGCTCAGATCCATAACCGCCGACTTGATTCGGGCCTGGCACTCACGAGATTGCCCGAAGTACTGCTCCTCATGCGCAGGTGCCCCGCGCTGGCGGTAGCGGTGACGAACGGGAGGAGCACTCAGGCGCGACAACGACGAGTGCACGAGGGCCCTCGACGGAGTCCTCCGAAATCTGCGGACCCATTGCGGACCAACGGGGGCGACCGAACACATCGCCGCAGGTCAGAGGCCTGAAAGTGGATGAGTCGGCCGATACGCCGGGTTCTGTTCCGCGCCCCCGTTACCGGTGACGTGGCGACGGCCATCCATCTAGGCCGACCATTGCTGGCCGGCTCGAGCGTCCTACCCGCACACTCGACCGGGCCGGTCTTCCCGACGCCCGGAGGCGTCGATCGTGTGCTGTCTGGACTTGCTCCGGGTGGGGTTTACCGAGCCGCTCCAGTCACCTGGAGCGCTGGTGGTCTCTTACACCACCGTTTCACCCTTACCGGCTGCCGAAGCCGCCGGCGGTCTGTTCTCTGTGGCACTGTCCCGCGGGTCACCCCGGGTGGCTGTTGGCCACCACCCTGCCCTGTGGAGCCCGGACGTTCCTCGGCAGGGCCGAGGCCCTGACGCGACCGTCTGGCCGACTCATCCGCGCACCAGCATAGGGGCGTATGCCGTCCGCTGCGTCCGCGCCCACCGGCGAGCCGCTCCCCCGGCGCCGACGCGGATCGGTGGCCCGCTCAGACGACGCGGCGGAACGCGAGCACGGCCACGTCGTCGTGCCGGTCGGGGTCGGAGACCGCCTCGGCCAGCTCGTCGAGGACCACGTCGAGGTCGGTGTCGTCGTCGGCCCCGGTGAGCAGCTCCTCGGCGGCGGCCTGCAGGCGCTTGAGCCCGATGTCGATGCTCTCGCCGCGACGCTCGACGAGGCCGTCGGTGTAGAGCAGGAGCATGTCCCCCACGGCGAAAGGCACCCGGGCGGAGGCCCGGGGGACCTCACCGAGGCCGTGCACCGGCGAGCCGTCCTCGGTCACGAAACGGGTGCGACCGCCCTGGACGAGCAGCGGTGGCGGGTGTCCGGCGACGACGACGGCGAGGTCGTCGCGCTCGGGCTCGAAGAGCAGGTAGACCGACGACGCCATCTGGGTCGGCGGCTCCGTCGCCATGAAGCGGTCCATCGCGCCTGCGAGTGCATCGGGCTCCGGGTCCTGGGTCGCGAGCACCCTTGCGGCAGAACGCATACGGGATCCCGCGACGGCCGCGTCGACACCGCGCCCCATGACGTCGCCGAGCACGACGGCGACGCGGCCGCCGTCGAGTCCGCTCACGTCGTAGTAGTCGCCGCCGACGTCGGTGCGCCCGGCCTGACGGTAGACCGTGCCGATCTGCCAGCCGGGGATCTCGGGAAGGTCCTGGGGCAGCAGCGTCGCCTGGAGCACCGACGCGACGCGACGTGTCTGCGAGTAGAGGTCGGCGTTGTCGATGGCGAGCCCGGCCCGCCGGGCGAGGTCCTCGGCGAAGGCGACGTCGTCGTGCGTGTAGCGGCGACCGGACTCGGCCGCGACGAAGGTCAGCACCCCGAGCACCCGGTCCTTGGCCATGAGCGGCACCGTCATGGCGCTACGCAGACCGAGCTCGCGCGCGACCCGGAGGTGCTCCTCGTCCCGAGCGGCCGCGACGAGCATCTCGTCGGTGACGTTCTCGATGAGCAGGCTCTGCCCGGTGCGCGCCACCTGGGCCGCTCCGCCGGGGCGGTCCGGGTCGGAGGGCCATCGGGTCTCGAGCTCCTTGGCGAGCTGCACCTTGTCCGGGTCGACGTGGGCGACGGCAAGGGTCCGCAGGACCCCGTCGTCGACCATCTGGACGGAGCACCAGTCGGCGTGCGTCGGCACGGCGAGCGAGGCGACCTGACGCAGGGTCTGCCGGTAGTCGAGGGAGGTGGCGAGCGCCTGGGACGCGTCGGCGAGGAACTCGAGCTGGGCCGCGCGACTCGCGCTCTGGGCCTCGGCCCGCAGGCGCAGCAGGGTCTGCGCGCACATGTCGGTGAGCACGCCCAGGACCCAGACGAGCTCCGGGTCGACCGGGCCGCCGGGTCCGTCGAACCGGAACCCCACGGCTCCGATGGCGGAACCGCCGGCCCGCGAGATGAGGGGAAGCGTCACCGACGACCGCTCCGTGCCGTCGTCGAGGTCCGGGTAGCGCTCGAGGAGCTGGGCCCGGCCCGCGACCGACACGATCTCGGTGGTCCGGAAAGCATCGGTGAGCGGGGAGCTGTCGTCGAGCTCGAGGCTGGCCCACTGGCGGGCCTCCGACGGGGTCAGCCCGTGCGTGGCGATGGTGCGCAGGCGCGAGGGGCCGTCCTGCACCGCGAGCACGGCCCGTGAGGCACCCATGGCCTTCGAGGCGGTCTCGGTGATGGTCTCGGTGAGCTCGTCGAGCGTCGTGGCCGCCGCGACCTGCGCGGCGACGCCCGCCAACGACGCCAGCCGCGGGGGGACCGACGCGCGGCTCGCTGCCGGGCTCTGCCATGGCGCGTTCATGGGGTCATCCTGACAGCCGATGGGCTTGGACAACCACGGATGCCGCAGAAGTGGGAGCATGCAGAGGTGACGGGTCAAGGGGTGGCCAGGGGACGCGAGCTCGGCCGTGTCGAGTTCGGTCCTGACGACCTCCGTCACGTGCGCGACGTCGTGCGGGCCATCGCGGGCGAGCGCATCCCCGACCGGGCCGACAACGCCGTCCTCGCCGTCCACGAGATCGCGGTCAACAGCATCGTCCACGGTGGCGGCCACGGGGTCCTGCTCATCGACGAGACGGCCGACTCGCTCGTCTTCACCGTCGAGGACGACGACGGCACCGGGTCGGTGCCCGAGGTCCTCGCACTCGACGCCCACTCGACGAGCGGCCGGGGGCTGTGGATCGCCCAGCGGCTGAGCGACCGGCTGACCATCGAGGCCCGCCCGACGCGTACGCGGATCGGCGTGCACCTCAGCCTGGCGTCCTGACCGACGGGACCCGGAGGGCCGGACGGTCGGGACCGTCAGGAACGGTCCGCGTCAGCCCGGGCCGGGTCCGCCGGCTCGCCGTCGGTCGCATCGACGTCGGCCGCCTCGACGACGTCGATGACCTGGTCGAGGTGCATGAGCCTGACCAGACGCAGGGTGAGGTCGCCGCAGACGAGCTGGAGCCGGGCGTCCCCGGCCACGACGCGGTGGTAGAGCCCGATGATCGCCCCGAGGCCCGACGAGTCGAGGAAGGTGACGTCGCGCAGGTCCACGACGACCGTCGCGTCCGGCGCGATGGTGAGCCTCTCGAACGCCGCCCGGACGTCCGGCACGGTGTACGTGTCGATCTCACCCGCGAGCCGGGCGGTGGTGACGGCGCCGTTGACCGAGACCGTGACGCTCATCGAACCTCCTGTGGACGTCGGTGTCCTCGGCCTTACGTTAGGACGACTTCGGGTGGTGTGTGACCGGATGCGGCTCAGTCGGTGGGCCGGCTGCCGACCGCAGTGGTCGCGACGTACACACCGTTGGACGACGTGCCCCCGGTGAGCGGGTTCGCGAAGGACACCTCGTGCGCCGCGACGTCGGCGAAGACCTCTGCGAGCAGGGCCGTGAAGGCGTCCTCGGGCGGGTCGTCCGACCACAGCGCGAAGACGCCGCCGGGGTGCAGGGTCGCGGCGAGACGCGAGAGCCCCTCCCGGCTGTAGAGGTCGGCGTGGCTGGGGTGGAGGACGTGGTGCGGGGTGTGGTCGATGTCGAGGAGCACCGCGTGGAGCAGGTCCGGCGCGTCACCGAAACCGTGCCCCTCGCGCGCCAGGGCGAAGAAGTCACCCTCGAGCAGGGTGGTCCTCGGGTCGACGGTGAGGGCGGCGGTGCCCGGGAGCAGCTGCCGTTCGTGCCAGGAGATGACGGGTGCGAGCGCCTCGACGACGGTCAGGGTGCGCACCCGGTCGTCCTCGAGCGCCGCGACCGCGGTGTAGCCGAGGCCGAGGCCGCCGACGACGACGTCGAGCCCCTCGCCCGAGCCGTCCCCCTCGACGGCCGCGAGCCCGAGACGGGCCAGCTCCACCTCGGCGACCGTGAAGAGGCTCGACATGAGGAACTCCTCGCCGAGCTTGACCTCGTAGACGTCGACGAGCAGCGACGGCTCGAGCCGGCGGCGGAGGCTGATCTCGCCCATCGGCGTCTGCTGCCAGTCGATCTCCTCGAAGCGCCGGCTCACGACGTCAGCCGAAGATCGGGGTGAGTGAGCCGGCCGGCAGGTCCTTCTCGACGGACGCGAGGCGCCACTTGTCGGCGAAGACCGCGATGTGCAGCCCGTCCTCGCGCGTCAGCGACTCCGCGCCGGGGCGGCTGTCGACGATCGGCATCGCGGCGGCCGTGACGGCCCGCGCGACCGAGTAGCCGAGCGGCTCGAGCCGGATCGGCGAGCCGAACTCGTGCTCCATCCGGTGCTTTGCGACGTCGAACTGCATCGGCCCGACGGCCGCGAGCACCGGCGCCTGCGCACCGCGCCGGTCGGAGTGCAGCACCTGCACGACGCCCTCCTCGCCGAGCTGCTCGATGCCCTTGCGGAACTGCTTCTGCTTGCCGGTGACGGCCGCCCGCGCGACGGCGAAGTGCTCGGGAGCGAAGAGCGGGATGCGCGGGAAGGCGACCTTCTCGTCGGCGAAAAGGGTGTCGCCGACCCGGAGGGCGTTGGCGTTGACGAGGCCGATGACGTCGCCGGGGAAGGCCTCGTCGAGCGTCGACCGGTCGCGGCCGAAGACGCTCTGCGCGTACTTCGTCGCGAAGGGGCGGCCCGTGTCGGCGTGGGTCACGACCATCCCGCGGGTGAACCGGCCCGAGCAGACCCGGACGAACGCGAGCCGGTCGCGGTGCGCCTTGTCCATGCCGGCCTGGATCTTGAAGACGAAGCCCGAGAAGGGCGCCGACACGGCCCGGGGGTCGCCGGAGCGGTCGGGCCGCGCACCCGGCGCGGGGGCGAGCGTCACGAGCGTGTCGAGCAGCTGGCGTACGCCGAAGTTGAGGACGGCCGAGCCGAAGAGCACGGGCGAGGCCGCGCCCGAGAGGAACAGCTCGAGGTCGAGGTCGTGGCCCGAGGAGCGGAGCAGGTCGTACTCCTCCACCGCGTCGGTCCAGACGGAGCCGAGCAGCCGCTCGGCCTCCTCGGCGCTCATCCGGGTGGTGATGGCCTCGGTGGCACCGCCGGGCGTCCGCGTGAACTGGACGAAGTCGCCCGTCGCGCAGTCGAGCACGCCGTGGAAGTCCCCGGCGACGCCGACCGGCCAGGTGAGCGGCATCGGGTGCAGGTCGATCCGGGTCGTCAGCTCGTCCATGATCGCGAGCGCGTCGAGCCCGGGCCGGTCCCACTTGTTGACCACGGTGATCACGGGCACGCCGCGGGCCCGGCAGACCTCGAAGAGCTTGAACGTCTGGGGCTCGATGCCCTTGGCGGCGTCGACGAGCATGACGGCGGCGTCGACGGCGGCGAGCACCCGGTAGGTGTCCTCGGAGAAGTCGGCGTGGCCGGGGGTGTCGAGCAGGTTGATGACGGTGCCGTCGTAGGCGAACTGGAGCACGGCAGAGGTGATCGAGATGCCTCGGTCCTTCTCCATCTCCATCCAGTCGGAGACGACGCCGCGCCGGTTGCCCTTGCCGTGCACGGCACCGGCCTCGCCGATGGCGCGCGCGTGCAGGGCCAGCGCCTCGGTCAGGGTCGACTTGCCGGCGTCGGGGTGCGAGATGACGGCGAAGGTGCGGCGTCGGGCCGCCTCCTCGGCGACCGCTCCCCCGTGGTGGTCCGCGCCGTCGGGGTCTCGGCTGCCCGCGAGGTCGCGGTCGTGCAGTGCGGTGGCGTCCATGGTCCTCCAGTGATCGCCCCGAGTCTGTCACCGTCGGCCCTGATCGCCCGAATCGGCACCGCCCACCGGGCCCGACGACGACGTGACGCGAGGTGACCCGAGTCACACCTCGCCGGTCGCGTCAACGATCCGGTGCCGTCGTTCGTCGTGCATGGGAGATGACGATCGCAACCGACCCCAGGACCATGACGCAACCGCTGACCGACGACCTGCCCGACACCCGGCCCGGCTCCGCCCCCGATGCGGAGCCTGACGCACGGCCCAGAGCGAAGCTGCTCGATCTCTCGCTGACCCAGCTGCTCGGCGGCTCGATGGCGGCTGCCACGGCCGCGGCCCTCGGCTCCCGGCTCGGCGTCGTGGGCACGATCGCAGGCGCCGCGGTGCTCAGCATCATCTCGGCGATCGCGGCCAGCCTCTACACGAACTCCATGGCCCGCGCCAAGGAGGCCGTCGTGCTCGTGCGATCGCGCCGCGGGCCCGACGGCGTGGACGTGGAGGTCGTGCGCGAGACGTGGTGGCGACGTCCCGACCGGGCGACGACGCGACGCGTGCTCGTCACGACGGGTGCCGTCTTCGCCATCGCCGCGGCCTTCCTCACCGGCCTCCAGCTGGCGACCGGCGCCCAGGTGACCGGCACGGACCTCGGCGGCCGCACCAGCGCGGGCGCCGTGGTCGACAGCCCCGGCGGCACCTCCGGCGGCACCGCGCGCGACACCGCCGGCGACGGCACCTCCACCGACACCGGCGCGGTCGACACGGCGCCCACCGCGCCCGCGACCGGCGCGACGACGGCGCCCGCCGGGTCCACGCCCGGTCAGGCGACCTCCACCGGGACCCCGTCCGCGCCGACCCCGGCGACCCCCACCACCCCGGCGACCCCGGGTGGGGCGACGGGGTCGGCCGACCCGACGCCGCCCACGACGCCGGCCACGCCCGACCCGGGCGCGAGCACCCCGAGCGCCCCCGTCACGGCTCCCTGAGCGTCCGAGCCACCTGCTGGCGTATGCCGTCGGGTGTGGCGGCATACGTCGTCGTGGTCGGCCGCCGGGTGCGGTCGAGGGGGTCCTGCCTCCTCCGACCGCACCCGCCGCAGCTGCCTCGGTCAGCGTCGCTCGGGCCAGGGCCAGTCGACGTCGACGGACTCCCCGACCGCGAGCCCGGACCACTGTGCCGAGAGCCGGTCGAGGTCGGTGAACACCTCGCCGAGCTCACGGGCTCCGAGGTCCGCCGCTCCCCCTGGGCCTGGCTCGTGGTGGACGTCAGGGGTCATGCCGCGGTGTCGCAGCCAGGCCGGGTAGACGGCTGCGGCGAGCTGCTCCGACCGCCCGATCTGCGTGCCCCGGGACTGGTTCCGGCGGGCGACGCGACGGGCCCACGCCTTCGTGCGCGGCTCCTGGGTGGGCACGAAGGTGCCCCCGTTGCCGCCCGCGGCGATCTGGCCGAAGATGCCGTCGCGCAGGCCGAAGCGGTGCTCGACAACGAGGTGGACGAGGTCGTGCGGGGCGAGGTCGCTCCACCCAGGGGCCGGGCTCATGACGAGGTCCGTCGCGAGGTCTCGCTCCACGCGCACCTCGTAGCGACGCTCGCCGGTCCTCACGAAGCTCACCCGCACGCCCTCGAGGCTAGGAGCGCACGCCGGCGCAGTGCCAGCGGTTTTCGGCAGCGTCCCTCGCGCTCCGGCCGCGTGGGGTCAGGCGACCGACAGCGCGATCGTGCCCGTGCCGACGTCGGCGGCGTCCACCCGCAGGGTCACCGTCTCGCCGGCCTTGGCGGACCCGCTGGCCTTCGCCACGACGGCGAGGTCGATGAGCTGGACGACGACGCCCTTGTCGTTCTCGTCGACGACGACGCCCTGCACCGTGCGCCCGACCCAGGGGTGCAGCTCGGCGGCCTCGACGGCATCGGTACAGGCACGCTCGACACCGTTGGTGCGCCGGTCGGAGGTCGCCATGATCTCGGGCAGCGTCGGCAGCGCCTCGCGCACCCAGCCGGGCACGTCCTGACCCGCCGAGAGGGCCTCGCACACGACGAGCCCGAAGCGGTCGACGAGGCGCCGCAGCGGGGCCGTGACGTGGGCGTACGGGTTGGCGACCGCCGCGTGCGCCGGCTGCGCGGGGACGTCACCGTCGAAGGGCGTGTAGCCGGCGCCTCGGAAGAGCGACGTCGCCTCGTGGATGAGCGCGAGGTGTCGCGGGTTGCTGTGGTCGAGCGTGCGCAGCAGCTCGCCGTACGTCAGGTCCTTCGGCCAGTCGACACCGGCCGCCGCGGCCTGCCGCCGGAAGCGCGCCAGGTCCCGCGGGTCCGGTGGCGGCATGGTGCGCAGGATGCCGACCTTGCCCCGGAGCATGAGGTCGGCACCGCCCATCCCGGTGAGCAGCGAGATCTGGGCGTTCCAGTCCTCGGCGGCGAGCAGCGGGCGGAACGAGATCCGGAAGCTGCCGTCCTCGTCCTCCTCGACCTCCTGCTCGGGCATCGGCAGGGTCGCACCGCCCCGCTTGCGCTCGAGCAGGACGCGCTTCTCGCCGACCTCCTTGAGCAGGACGAGACACTCCTCGGCGGTGCCGGCGTCGACCTCCTTCTGCACCTGCTCGTAGTCGTAGCGACGGACGCTGCGGACCATCGCGCGGTAGACCTCGACCGCGGTGCCCTCGCCGTCGGCGGCCAGCGTCATGTCCCAGACGAAGGCGGGCCGCACCTGGTCGGGCAGCAGGCTGGCCGCACCCTCGCTCAGCTCGGTGGGGTGCAGCTGGATGCGCTCGTCGGGGCAGTAGACCGTCTGGCCGCGGCGGCGGGCCTCGCCGTCGACGGCCCCACCGGCACGGACGAAGGCCGGCACGTCCGCGATGGCGTAGCGCACGCGGTAGCCGTCGCCGCTGCGCTCGATCGACATGGCCTGGTCGAGGTCCATCGACGTCGGCGGGTCGATGGTGATGAAGGGGATGGCCGTCTCGTCACGCTCCGGCAGGGTCGCGGCGCCGGCGGCCGCTGCCGCCTCGGCCAGCACCTCCGGTGGGAACCGGTCGGGCACCTCGAACTCGCGGCGCACCGCCTCGAAGCGGGCCGTGAGCTGCCGTGCCACGTCGCCGGGCTGCGTCGCCGGGCGGAAGACGATGTGTCGCTGGGCCATGGCGTCACCCTACGCATCACGACCCGCTCCGGGCGGTCCCGGCACCCCGCTCTCCCGCCTGTCGGTCGGACCGCTGCTCGTCGTCCGCGACACGCGCAGGGATGAGACATCCCTGTCCGGTTTGCCTAGGCTGACCCCCGTGCTCATCCTGCTCCCCCCGTCCGAGGGCAAGACCAGACCCCGGCGGGGGCGGTCGCTCGACCTCGGCAGCCTCTCCTTCCCCGAGCTGACGCCCCTGCGCGAGTCGCTCGTCGAGACGGTGGAGCGGTTGAGCGGCGAGGCCGACGCGGCCCGCGTCCTCGAGATCAACCCCAACCTCGTCGCCGACCTCAAGGGCAACACGGTCCTGCGCACCGCTCCGACGGCGACGGCCGCCCACGTCTACACCGGAGTCCTCTACCAGGCCCTCGACGTCGACTCGCTCGACGCGGCCTCCAAGCGCCGCGCCAACCGCTGGGTCGTCGTCGTGTCGGCTCTCTTCGGCGCGCTGCGCCTCGGTGACCGCGTGCCGGCCTACCGCGTCAACATCTGCAGCACCCTCCCGGGCATCGGCTACGTGTCGCACGAGTGGCGCAAGGAGCTGCCGACGGCCCTCGACGCCGCGGTGAAGCCCCGCGAGCTCGTCGTCGACTGCCGGTCGAGCACGTATGCCGCCGTGTGGCGCCCCACGGGCGAGCGCGCCGAGCGGTGGGTGCACGTCACGGTCCCCGGCGCCTCGCACATGGCCAAGCACACCCGCGGACTCGTCACGCGCGAGCTCGTGCAGGCCGAGGCGCCGCGCACACCGCAGGCCCTGGCCGAGCGCCTCTCGGAGCGCTTCGACGTCGAGCTGACGCCACCGCCGCGCCCGGGACGACCGTGGCAGCTGGCCACGACGCCGAGGGCCTGAGGTGCTCGACCTCGGGCTGCTCGTCGAGCGCGTGGCCCCGATCCTCGTCTTCCTCGTCGCCATCACCCTCGTGGCCGAGATCTGCGACCTGTCGGGGCTCTTCGACGTCCTGGCCCACCACGCCGCGCGCGTCGCCAAGGGCCGGGTGCTCGTGCTGTGGCTGCTCGTCGTCGGGCTCGCGGTGGTGTGCACCATCGTGCTCAGCCTCGACACGACGGCCGTGCTGCTGACGCCCGTGGCCATCACGGTGGCTCGTCAGGTCGGCGCCCCGCCACTGCCGTTCGCCATGACGACGCTCTGGCTGGCCAACACGGCGTCGCTGCTGCTGCCCGTGTCCAACCTGACCAACCTGCTGGCCCTGCACCCGTTCGCCGAGCTCGGCGTCGGCAGCCTGGGCTACATCAGGCTCATGGCCGTGCCGGCCGTCGTCGCGATCATCGCCACCGTCGCCGTGCTCTGGCTGCTGCACCGACGCGACCTCGGCAGCACCTACGACACGCCGCCGCGCGCCGAGCCGCACGACCGGGTGCTCATGCTCGTCGCCGGCGGTGTGTGCGTGCTCCTCGCCCCGGCGTTCGTCGTCGGGATCCAGCCGGCCCTGGCGTCCGTGCCGGCCGCCCTCGTCCTGCTCGCGGCGACCTACTGGCGGGCACCCGAGCTGCTGCGCCGGATCAAGATGCCGTGGCTCACGGTCATGGGCATCTGCATCCTCTTCCTCGCCATCGACGCCGCGCTGCGCCTCGGGCTGGAGGCGTGGCTGCGCACCGTCGTCGGGCACGGCACCGGCACGGGCGATCTCTTCCGCGTCAGCGGCATCGGCATGCTGACCTCCAACGGCATCAACAACCTGCCGGCCTACCTGGCGCTCGAGCCGACGGTGGCCGACTCCCCGGCGCGCCTCGCGGCCCTGCTCATCGGCGTCAACGCCGGCCCCATCATCACGATGTGGGGCTCGGTCGCGACGCTGCTCTGGGCCTCGCGCTGCCGTTCCGCCGACCTCACCGTGGACGTGGGGCGCATCGCGCGCACCGGCGCCCTCTGCGCCGTCACCGTTGTGGCCACCGCGACCCTGGCCCTCGCCGCGACCACCTGACCCACCGGCCGCCACCCGTCGAGTGGTCACTCCCGTACGCGCACCTGGCGCACCGGGCGCACGGAAACGACCACTCGACGCATCCTGCCCGTCGAGTGGTCACTCCCGTACGCGCACCTGGCGCGCCGGGCGCACGGACACGACCACTCGACGCATCTTGGCCGTCGAGTGGTCGGTCCCGTACGCGGTTAGGGACGTCAGCCGAGCGCTCGGCGGAGGTCGTCGACGAGGTCGCGGACGTCCTCGAGGCCGATCGAGACCCGCAGCACGCCGTCGGTGATGCCGACCGATGCCCGCGCCTCGGGTGTCAGGCGGCGGTGCGTCGTCGTCGCCGGGTGCGTGATGAGCGACTTGGAGTCACCGAGGTTGTTGGAGATGTCGATGACCTGCAGGGCGTTCATGAGGGCGAACGCCTCGTCCTTGCCCCCATCGAGCTCGAACGTGACGACGGTGCCGCCGGCGAGCATCTGGCGCTTGGCCAGGTCGTGCTGTGGGTGCGACTCGAGGAACGGGTGCACGACGCGCTTGACGCTCGGGTGCGTCTCGAGGAAGCGCGCCACCTCGAGGGCGCTGTCGGCCATCCGCTCGACGCGAAGCGACATCGTCTCGAGACCCTTGACGAGCACCCACGCGTTGAAGGGCGACATCGACGGCCCCGTGTGGCGCATGAGGTTCTGCACCGGCCCGTCGATGAACTCCTTGGGCCCGAGCACGGCGCCGCCGAGGGTGCGGCCCTGGCCGTCGATGTGCTTCGTCGCGGAGTAGACGATGATGTCGGCGCCGAGGTCGAGCGGCTTGGAGAAGACCGGCGTGCCGAAGACGTTGTCGACGACGACCTTCGCTCCCGCGGCGTGGGCGAGCTCGGTCACGGCCGCGACGTCGACGAGCTCCTGCATCGGGTTGCTCGGCGTCTCGAAGAAGACCGCGGTGGTGGGCTCGGAGAGCGCCTCGCGCCACTGGTCGAGGTCGGCACCGTCGACGAAGACGGTCTCGACGCCCCAGCGCGGCAGGATCTCGTCGAGGATGACGAAGCACGAGCCGAAGAGGGCCCGGGACGAGACGACACGGTCGCCCTGGCCGAGGATGGCCGCCAGCGCGACGAAGACGGCGGACATGCCCGAGCCGGTGGCGAAGCACGCCTCGGCGCCCTCGATCTGCCGGAGCCGCTCCTCGAACATCGCCACGGTCGGGTTGCCGTAGCGGGAGTAGACGAAGCGGTCGACGTCACCCTTGAAGGCCGCCTCGGCGTCCTCCGCGGTGTCGTAGACGAAGCCGGACGTCAGGTAGAGCGCCTCGGAGGTCTCCTCGAAACCACTGCGGGACAAGCCTCCCCGCACCGCGAGGGTGTCGGGGCGCCACGGCTGGCTCGCGTCGCTCATCCCTGCACCCACGGCAGTCCCGCGACCTTCCAGCCGGAGACCGCGCGGTGGCGCTGCTCGTCGTGCGGTCCCTCGAAGCCCTCGACGACGTTGTGCGACCGGACCCACCCGCCACGTGTGGCGGCCTCGGCCGCGGCGACGGAGCGCACCCCGGAGCGGCAGAGGAAGTAGACCGGAGCGTCCTTGGGGACCCCGGCGGCCTCGAGCTCGGCGGTGAACCGCTCGTTGACCGCGCCGTCGGGGTAGGTCTGCCACTCGACGAGGACGACGTCCTTGCCGACCTCGCCGAGGTCGGGCAGTCCGACGTAGGACCACTCCGCCCTCGTGCGCACGTCGACGAGCGCCGCACCGGGCTCGTCGCGCAGGACCGTCCAGGCCTGCTCGGGGGTCACGTCACCGGCATAGCTCATGCCCCGAATATCGCACAGCGTCCGTCAGGCGAGATGGTCGGTCCGATTGGTGAAAGCCACCGACGCGGACCCGTCCTCCCAGACCTCCACGGCGGTGAGGCTGCCGGCCGCGGTCGCCAGGGCCCAGAAGCGCCCGACGGGCGTGCCGAGCACGTCGCTGAGCACCGAGAGCACGCCCCTGCGGCTCGTCACCGCGACGACGGTGCCGCCGGTCGCGGCGAGCGAGTGGTATGCCGTCCGCACCCTCTCGTCGGCTCCCTCGCCGGGTGCCTGGCCGGACCAGTCCCCCGTCGTCGTGGCCTCAACGTCGAGCGCCGCGGCGAGGTCGGCCGCCACCCGGGCAGCGAGGTCGTCGTCGGCGCCGACGACACGGGTGCCGGGGCCGACGAGGCGCCGGACCGCCGTGACGATGCGGGGCGCCGCCGCTCCGTCGTGGGGTGCCTGGACGAGCAGCAGGCGGAGCGGTCGGGACGCCGGCTGCGGCGAGGTTGTCTCGGAGATCCCCTGCGCTGCAACGGAATCCGCGTCGACCGCCGCATCGGCACCGTCAGCCTCGTCCGTGAGGACCCGGTGCACGCTCTTGCCGTCCATCGCGTCGTTGCTCAGGGCGTCGGCGTCCTTGTTCTTCTCGCGCGGGATCCACTCGAAGTCGACGCTGCCACCGGCCTCGGAGATCTCGGCGCACAGGTCGCGCGCCTCGAGCGCGAGCCGGCGCATGTCCTCGTGCTTGATCTTCCAGCGCCCGGACATCTGCTCGACGACGAGCTTGGAGTCCATCTTGACGCGGACCGACGCCCCCGGGTCGAGGTCGAGCACGGCGCGCAGGCCGGCGAGCAGGCCGGAGTACTCGGCAACGTTGTTGCTGGCCTTGCCGAGCGGCTCGGCGAGCTCGACGAGCACCCGGCCGGTCTCGGGGTCACGGACGAGCGCGCCGTAGCCGGCCACCCCCGGGTTGCCCCGTGAGCCGCCGTCGGCCTCGATGACGAGCCGGCGTCCCGACCCGCGAGACGCAGCGGTCACAGACCGGACTCGCCCGTGCGGATCATGATCCGGCGGCACTCCTCGCAGCGCACGACCTCGTCCTCCGGAGCGTTGCGGATGCGGGCGAGGTCGACGTTGCCCAGCTCGAGCCGGCAGCCGCCGCAGCGGCGGTGGCGCAGCTCGGCGGCGGCCATGCCACCGCTGCTGGCGCGGATCTTCTCGTAGAGGGCGATGAGCTCGTCGCCGACACCCGCGACGATGTCGGCCCGTCCGGAGCCGACCTGCTCGGCCTCGGCATCGAGCGTCGTGATGGCGGCGGTGCGCTCGGACTCGAGGGTCTCCACGCGTGCGGCGAGCTCGACCCGCTGGGCCTCGAGCTCGGCGACCCGTGCCGTGAGCGACTCGGACCGCTCCATGACCTCGAGCTCGACGTCCTCGAGCTCGGCCTGGCGCCGCGCGAGCGACGTCAGCTCGTGCTGGAGGGCCTGGAGGTCCTTGGCGCTGCCCTGGCCGGCGTCGAGACGCGCCTGGTTGCGCGCCGCGCGGTCGCGGACGAGCTGGACGTCCTGGTCGGACTTCGTCAGCTCGCGCTGGACGTCGCCCGCGGCCGTCCGGGCGTTGACGATCTCGGTCTCGAGAGCACCCAGCTCGCGCCGGGCCGCCTCGAGCGCGGGGGTCTGCGGCAGCGTCGCCTTCGCGTGCGTGATCTGGTCGAGACGCGTGTCGATCGCCTGCAGGTCGAGCAGGCGCCACTGGCGGGACGGGTCGGCTTTCAGGGCACACCTCCGGTTAAGGGAGCCGCACGGTCGGCCCGCGCGGCGTTCGCACCGACGACGAACGTCCACGGCTCGGTGCGGATGGCTGAGACTCTGGACTCGACCCTAGTCGCTCCGGGCACCTGCTCCAGCGCCGTCAGCAGACGGTCGCGGACGCTGGCGAGCCACAGCGACTCCGTCGCCCAGTGGCCCGCGTCGACGAGGTAGGGCGTGCCGCCCCGCGCCTCCTCGCGCGCCTCGAGCACCGGGTGGTGTCGGAGGTCCGCCGTCACGTAGACGTCGGCGCCGCTCGCGCGGACGTCGTCGAAGCGGTCGTCACCGGACCCGCCCATCACGGCGACCGTGGAGACCAGGCCATCGGGGTCGCCGCTGACCCGGGTGCCGCCGGCGGTGGCGGGCAGGGCCGCGGCGATGTGGTCGGCGAACTCCGCCAGCGTCACGGGCGAGGTCAGCGCGCCGACCCGACCGATCGCGTACCCACCCTCGGTCGACAGTGGGCGCTGGTCGACGAGCCCCAGGGCGTCGGCGAGCACCGTCGAGACCCCGGGGTCGGCGACGTCGGCGTTCGTGTGGCCCACCCAGTGCGCGACGCCGGCGCGGACGAGCGCCGTCACGGAGGCGCCCTTGGCCGACGAGGTCGCGACGGAGTGGATGCCGCGGAGCAGCAGCGGGTGGTGCGTCACGAGCAGGTCGGCGCCCCACTCCCGCGCCTCGTCGATGACGGCGAGGGTCGGGTCGAGGGCGAAGAGGATGCGGCGTACGGGCTGGTCGAGGTCACCCGTCACGAGGCCGACGCGGTCCCAGTCGGCCGCGCTCTCGAGGGGGTAGAGCGACTCGAGCGCCGCGACGACGTCACGGAGGCTGAGGGCGGGGGCGATGTCGTCCACGTGGGCCCGGCCGGGCTCGAACCGACGACACCCGCGGTGTAAACGCGGTGCTCTACCAACTGAGCTACAGGCCCTCACGTGCCCGCAGGAGGCAGGTGGCTGACACCGGCAGGCGGCGGTCAGCCTACGGCATCGCGCTGGCTCGCGCGGAGCGTCGCGAGCGCCTCGCGGTAGGCCCGGAAGTCGCGTCCCTGACCGATGCCGCGGACCTCGGTCCAGACGATCCGGCCCGAGCGGTCGAGCAGGAACGTGCCGCGCAGTGCGAACCCGTCCTCGTCGTCGAGGATCCCGTAGCGCCGCGCCACCTCGCCGTGCGGCCAGAAGTCCGACAGGAGCGGGAAGAAGTGGCCCTCGGCGTCGGCCCACGCCCGCAGCGTGTACATCGAGTCGCACGAGATGGCGAAGACCTGGATGTCGTCGTCCTGGAAGTCCTCGAGCCCGTCACGGATCTCGCGCAGCTCGCCGCGGCAGATGCCCGAGAAGGCCGCCGGGTAGAAGACGACGACGGCGTTCTTGACGTCGCGCACGGCCGACAAACTGACGTCGACGCCGTACTGGTCGACGAGGGTGAAGTCGGGCGCCAGCGCGCCGACGCCCAACGGGGCGGACGCCTGGACCGGTGACTCGGTCGGGTGCGCGTTCGTCATGGCGGCAAGTGTGACACCACTGCCCGGGTGTCGCCGCCACCCTCGACACGGGCTCGGCCCGGGACCCGACGTCAGACGGGGCTCAGCGGCGCGGGCCCTTCGGTGGCATGAGCTTCGTGGCCGCCCAGTCGGCGGCCACGTTGACCTGGCCCCCGGTGGTCAGGCCGGCTGTCGAGGCGGCCTCCTCGACGACGCTGGCATCGACGTGACCGGAGCGTCCGGCCTTGGGCGTCAGCAGCACGATGAAGCCCTGGTCGAAGAGCTTCGTCAGCCCGTCGACCATGAGGTCGACGAGGTCGTCGTCGCCGTCGCGGTACCAGAGCAGCACCCCGTCCGCGCCGTCGTTGAAGTCCTCGTCCTCGAGCTCGGTCCCGATGGCGTCCTCGAGCTCGAACCGCAGGTCGTCGTCGACGTCGTCGTCATAGCCGAACTCCTGGATGATCTGCCCCTTGGCAAATCCGAGCTTGCTGAAGGACGCCGCTCCCGCGGTCTCGCTCACTGTCACCGGTCCTCTCGATCGTTGGCGCGTCGTGTCGTGGCGTGGGTGCCACGAGATCAGTGCACTGGCTCCGACGCTATCGCGCAAGCCCGACCCGGTGGGTGCGCAACGCGCACGCCGCGCCAGAGGGAGCACACGGCATACCACCGGGTGGGACGGCGGCGACGCCGGAGTGGCCGTCCCGGTGCTGGACCCGAGTGTGACGGCCACCACGGTTTGGTAGAGGATGGGTGGGTGCAGCGCCGTGGCCGACCGGCCGCGGGCGCCGCCTCGCGACGAGAAAGGACCCACGACGTGGCATCCGAGGCCGGACCGATCCTCAACGGCATCCCCAGTCAGCTCCCGGACATCGACCCGGACGAGACGCAGGAGTGGATCGACTCGCTCGACGCCGTCCTCGACGAGAAGGGCCGGACGCGGGCGCGCTACATCATGCTCAAGCTCATCGAGCGCGCGCGCCAGCAGCAGGTCGGCGTCCCGTCCCTGACGGCGACCGACTACATCAACACGATCCCGCCCGAGCGCGAGCCGTGGTTCCCCGGCGACGAGGACGTCGAGCGCGAGATGCGCCGCTACATCCGCTGGAACGCCGCGATCATGGTGCACCGCGCGCAGCGGCCCGGCATCGGCGTCGGCGGGCACATCTCGACGTACGCGTCCGCCGCGACGCTCTACGAGGTGGGCATGAACCACTTCTTCCGCGGCAAGGACCACCCCGGCGGCGGCGACCAGATCTACTTCCAGGGCCACGCCTCCCCCGGCATGTACGCCCGCAGCTTCCTCGAGGGCCACCTGACCGAGGCGCAGCTCGACGGCTTCCGCCAGGAGAAGAGCCACCGCGTCGACGGCACGGTCGAGGCCGTCCCGTCCTACCCGCACCCGCGGCTGCTCCCGAACTACTGGGAGTTCCCGACGGTGTCGATGGGCATCGGCCCGATGAACGCGATCTACCAGGCGCAGTTCAACAAGTACCTCCACAACCGCGGCATCAAGGACACCAGCCAGCAGGACGTGTGGGCCTTCCTCGGCGACGGCGAGATGGACGAGCCCGAGTCGCGCGGCCTGCTCCAGCTCGCGGCCAACGAGGAGCTCGACAACCTCAACTTCGTCATCAACTGCAACCTGCAGCGGCTCGACGGGCCGGTGCGCGGCAACGGCAAGATCATCCAGGAGCTCGAGGCGTTCTTCCGCGGCGCCGGCTGGAACGTCATCAAGGTCGTGTGGGGCCGCGGGTGGGACCCGCTGCTCGCCGCCGACCGCGACGGCGCGCTCGTGCACATCATGAACCAGACGAGCGACGGCGACTACCAGACCTTCCGCGCCAACGACGGCAAGTACGTCCGCGACCACTTCTTCGGTCGCGACCCGCGCACGGCCAAGATGGTCGAGGACTGGACCGACGAGCAGGTCTGGTGGGACCTCAAGCGCGGCGGCCACGACTACCGCAAGGTCTTCGCGGCCTACCAGGCGGCCCGTCAGCACACCGGCCAGCCGACGGTCATCCTCGCGAAGACGATCAAGGGCTACGGCCTCGGCTCGCACTTCGCCGGCCGCAACGCCACGCACCAGATGAAGAAGATGACGCTGGACGACCTCAAGGCCTTCCGCGACAGCCTCCGCATCCCGATCACCGACGAGCAGCTCGAGGCCAACCCCTACCAGCCGCCGTACTACCACCCGGGCGCCGACAGCGAGGTCATCAAGTACTCCATCGACCGCCGCACCAAGCTCGGTGGCACCCTGCCGAGCCGCCGCGTCGACTTCGAGCCGGTCAAGCTGCCCGGCGACGAGGCGTACGCCCAGGTCAAGAAGGGCTCGGGCAAGCAGGAGGTCGCCACGACGATGGCGTTCGTCCGCCTGCTCAAGGACCTGTTGCGCGACAAGGAGTTCGGTCCGCGCATCGTGCCGATCATCCCCGACGAGGCGCGCACGTTCGGCATGGACGCGTTCTTCCCGACGATCAAGATCTACAACCCCAACGGGCAGAACTACACGCCGGTCGACGCCGAGCTGATGCTCGCCTACCGCGAGAACGTCAGCGGCCAGATCCTGCACCTCGGCATCAACGAGGCGGGCTCCCTGGCGGCGTTCACGGCGGCGGGCACGTCGTACGCCACGCACGGCAAGCCGATGATCCCGATCTACGTCTTCTACTCGATGTTCGGCTTCCAGCGCACGGGCGACTCGATCTGGGCGGCCGCCGACCAGATGACGCGTGGCTTCCTCATCGGCGCCACGGCCGGTCGCACCACCCTGACCGGTGAGGGCCTGCAGCACGCCGACGGCCACAGCCCGCTCCTCGCCGCGACCAACCCGGCCGTCGTGCACTACGACCCGGCGTACGCGTACGAGATCGCGCACATCATGCAGGACGGCCTCAAGCGGATGTACGGCGAGGGCAACACGCCCGAGGAGTCGAACGTCATCTACTACCTCACCGTCTACAACGAGCCGATCCAGCAGCCGAAGGAGCCGGAGGACGTCGACGTCGAGGGCATCCTGCGCGGCATGCACCGCATCTCGGTGGCCGACACCGAGGGCTGGACGCACGAGGCGCCGCGCGCGCAGCTGCTCGGGTCCGGTGTCGGTGTGCCGTGGGCGCTCGAGGCGCAGCAGCTGCTCGCCGACGACTGGGGCGTGGCCGCGGACGTGTGGTCGGTGACCTCGTGGAACGAGCTGCGTCGTGACGGCCTGCGGTCCGACGAGCAGGAGTTCCTCAAGCCCGAGGGCCCGCCGATCAAGCCGTGGGTCACCCAGTGCCTCGAGGGCACCGAGGGCCCGGTCGTGGGCGTGTCCGACTACATGCGGGCCGTCCAGGACCAGATCCGCGAGTGGGTCCCCGGCACCTACGCCACCCTCGGCGCCGACGGCTTCGGCTTCTCCGACACCCGCCCGGCCGCACGCCGCTTCTTCCACATCGACGGCCCCTCGGTCGCCGTGCGGACGCTGCAGCTGCTCGCCAAGGAGGGCAAGGTCGACGCCGACGTCCCCCGTCGCGCGGCCGAGAAGTACCAGCTCGACGACGTCACGGCCGGCACGTCGGGCAACGCGGGCGGCGAGAGCTGACGCTCCCCCGATGACGTATGCCGTGCGGCCCGGTCCCTGCCCAGGGACCGGGCCGCACGGCATACCCGGCCACCCGCCCCCACCCCAGCGACGCCGGTCGCTCTCACCCGCGCGGGTCGCTCTCACTGGCGCCGCAGGCCTCCGGCGTCGCTGAGCTCGAGTGGGTCCGCTGAGCGCCACAGCAGGTCACGCGGCGACGGCCAGGGCCGCCGCCAACCGCCGCGCGACCCGCCTCGGGTCGTCCAGGTCGCCCCACACCACCCGGACCACGACCCAACCGGCCCGCCTCAGGGCGTCCTCGCGCTGCTTCTCCTCGAACAGTGCGCGGCGGTCCTCGTACTTGACCGCACCGTCGAACTCGACGAGCACCCGCGTGCCGACGATCCGGAAGTCCGCGCGGTAGCGCCGCCCCTCGGCCACCACCTCGACCTGCGGTTCCACCGAGTGACCCAGAGCCGCCAGCAGGAAGGCAGCGCGCGACTCACCCGGCGACTCGTGCCGCGCATCCGCGAGGGGCAGCGCAGCTCGGACCGGGCCGATGCCGGTGTGGGTCGCGAAGACCTCAACCGCGCGGGACAGCGCATCCGGCGTGGCTGTTCCCGCGCGCAGAGCGCCGTCGGCCGACACCACGAACGCCTCGGGCCCGGCTGTCATGCCGGCTTGGACGGCTGCCCACGCCGTCGGTACGAGCCGCGGCCGGTCCGGTGCGAGCAGGTCCGGTGCGGGGATGCGGAGGTTGCCGACGCGCCGGTGCACCGTGACGCCGCGCCGGGTGACCGACACGCCACCTCGCGTCTCGACCAGCGAGGTGAGGTGCACGGTCGTGAGGTCGGCCGCGAACGTCGGAAGCCCAGCCACGACGAGACACGAGTGGTGACTGAGGGCGGCGCGTCCGCGCAGCGCCCTCCCGACGGCAACGGCAGTGAGCCGGTGCAGTGCTTCACGGGCCGGCGGGTCTCCGTCGACGACGGCATACCAACCGGTCGTGAGGCGCAGGCAGCGCCCCTGACGGACGAGGCGGGCCAGCGCGTTGCGGTCCAGTCCGAGGCGGGCCGCGTCCGAGGTCGAGAAGACGCCGTCACGCGCGATGAGGTGGAGGTCCGTGCGCTCGAGCGTCCACTGGGCGCGCGCCCACGGCGACGGTCCGCCCACGGGTTGTGGACGACGTGGGCCGGTCCCAGGAGGGTGTGGACGGCTCACCAGCGCCGGAGTCCTCCACCGTGGCTGAGCGCGACCGACGCTGCTGAGCGGCAGTCGGCCACCCGGCATACGCGATGTTCACGGGCTGCCACAGCGATTGGATAGGTATGCGTGGCTGTGCATATACTTGCATCCATGTCCAAGGTCCTGACCTCGCTCCCCGTCGGTGAACGTGTCGGCATCGCCTTCTCCGGCGGCCTCGACACCTCTGTGGCTGTTGCCTGGATGCGCGAGAAGGGAGCCGTGCCCTGCACCTACACGGCCGACCTCGGGCAGTACGACGAGCCCGACATCGACTCCGTCCCCGGCCGCGCCGGCCAGTACGGCGCGGAGATCAGCCGTCTCGTCGACTGCAAGGCCGCCCTCGTCGAGGAGGGCCTGTCGGCGATCGCGTGCGGCGCCTTCCACATCCGCAGCGGCGGCAAGACGTACTTCAACACGACCCCCCTCGGCCGCGTCGTCACGGGCACCCTGCTCGTGCGCGCCATGCAGGAGGACGGCGTGTCGATCTGGGGCGACGGCTCGACCTTCAAGGGCAACGACATCGAGCGGTTCTACCGCTACGGCCTCATGGCCAACCCGAGCCTGCGCATCTACAAGCCGTGGCTCGACGCCGACTTCGTCACCGAGCTCGGTGGCCGGCACGAGATGTCCGAGTGGCTGACGGCCCGCGAGCTGCCCTACCGCGCGTCCGCCGAGAAGGCGTACTCCACCGACGCGAACATCTGGGGCGCCACGCACGAGGCCAAGACCCTCGAGTTCCTCGACGAGTCGATCGAGGTCGTCGAGCCGATCATGGGGGTCAAGTTCTGGGACCCCTCGGTCGCCATCGAGACCGAGGACGTCACGGTGCGCTGGGAGCGCGGCCGCCCCGTCGCCGTGAACGGCCAGGAGTACGCGGACCCCGTCGCGCTCGTCGACGCCGCCAACACCATCGGCGGCCGCCACGGCCTCGGCATGAGCGACCAGATCGAGAACCGCATCATCGAGGCGAAGTCGCGCGGCATCTACGAGGCCCCGGCCATGGCGCTGCTCCACATCACCTACGAGCGGCTCGTCGCCGCGATCCACAACGAGGACACGATCGCCAACTACCACGCCGAGGGCCGCAAGCTGGGCCGCCTTCTCTACGAAGGACGCTGGCTCGACCCGCAGGCGCTCATGGTCCGCGAGTCCATCCAGCGGTGGATCGCCTCGGCCGTCACGGGCGAGGTCACGATCCGGCTGCGCCGCGGTGACGACTGGTCGATCGTGGGCACCTCGGGTCCGGCCTTCAGCTACCACCCCGAGAAGCTCTCGATGGAGCGCACCGAGGACGCCGCCTTCGGTCCCGTCGACCGCATCGGTCAGCTGACGATGCGCAACCTCGACATCGCCGACTCGCGCGCCAAGCTCGAGCTGTATGCCGCCCAGGGCCTCCTCGGCGCCGACGCGCGCGAGCTCGTGGGCGAGCTGACGCCCGGTGGCGCGGCCGCGATCTCGGCCAACCCGGCGGCCGTGGGACTCGACGACCAGGACGACGCGCTCGACCGCGCCGCCATGGAGTTCGGCACCGACTGACCCCGACTGACCCCGACTGACCCCGTCCGACCCCGCCCGACCCCGCCCGACTCCGTCGTCAGAGGTGGTCCCGGCAGCCCTCTCGCTGCCGGGACCACCTCGTTTCGGTGGGGGCCGGTGGGGAGCCGGTCGCGGGAACGCACCGATCGGGTAGGGGCCCTGTATGAGCGACAACGGAAGAATCACCGTCCAGCGCACCATCGACGCCCCGGCAGCCGAGATCTTCGACGTGCTCAGCAACCCGAAGCGCCACGTCCAGCTCGACGGGTCCGGCTTCGTCCGGTCCGACGAGAAGGCCGAGCGCCTCCAGAA
The DNA here is from genome assembly GCF_964254175.1 of Terrabacter sp. LjRoot27. Classification (NCBI taxonomy): domain Bacteria; kingdom Bacillati; phylum Actinomycetota; class Actinomycetes; order Micrococcales; family Intrasporangiaceae; genus Terrabacter; species Terrabacter sp. LjRoot27. Next base: position 1,902,405 of record NZ_CAXUSS020000001.1, on the reverse strand, counting down.
GGTCGGCGACGTGTTCCGGATGAACATGGCCGGCGACCACATGGGTGGCGAGTACCAGACCGACAACACGGTCTCGGGCTACTCGCACAACTCCCTGCTCGCGTGGAAGACGGCTCCCGCCGACACCCCGCCCCCCGGGTGGGAGTGGATGTGGGAGCTCGCGCCGGAGGGCCCGAACGCGACCCTCGTGACGCTGACCTACGACTGGAGCCACGTCACCGACAAGGAGATCCTGTCCAAGGTCAGCTTCCCCCTCGTCGACAAGAGCCAGCTCGAGGACAGCCTCGGCAACCTCGCGTCAGCCGTCTCGAGCTGACCGACGCACCCCTCGGCGGTCATGGGATCTCCCCGTGACCGCCGCTAGGGTGGCCGGTCATGGACTCGACGACCCACCTCACCGAGAGCGACCACGTCGCTCGTCAGTACCGCTCGACCGACAACCTCCGCACGCGGCGTGACGTGTGGGGCCCCGGTCCTGAGGGCGTGTCGCCCGTGGACGTGCTGCGTACGCTCGTGGTGTCCTCCCAGCCGAAGCGACTGATCGAGATCGGCTGCGGCACAGGACAGTTCGCTCGCTCGGTCCTCGACGAGGCGCCTGACGTCGACTACGTCGCGACCGACCTGTCCCCGGCGATGGTCGAGGCGACGCGCGCCCTGGGCGTCCCGGCGGAGGTCGCCTCCTCGGACGTCCTGCCCTTCGGCGACGGCACGTGCGACGCGGCCGTCGCGGCCTGGATGCTCTACCACGTGCCCGACCTCGACGGCACGCTGCGCGAGCTGCGCCGCGTCCTGCGCGACGGAGGGGCCCTGTACGTCGCGACGAACGGCCGCGAGCACCTGGCCGGGCTGCTGCGCGAGGCCGGCGGCGACGCGCTCGTCACCCAGTTCATGTCGGAGAACGCCGCCGAGGTGCTCGGTCGACACTTCGAGCACGTCGTCCAGCGCGACGTCGAGACCCGCGCGACCTTCGCCGACCACGCGGCCGCGAGCGCCTACCTCGCGACCTTCTCCCCCGACCTCGCGCAGTCCCTCCCGCACTTCGAGGGCCCTCGGACGTACGCCGGCCACACCGCCGTCCTGTCGGCCCACTGACGCCGCTCCGACGGCGACCCGACCCGTCCGCGACGTCACGTGCCCGCCATCCCTTTGTGAGCGGCATACAAAGTCAGGGCTGCCGGAGACCTAGGCTGGGCCCGTGAGCAGACGGCGACAGCACCCGAGCGAGGCGACCTCCCGCGCCGTCGAGCGCAGCGCCGGCGAGCTCTCGACCCTCGCGTCGCAGCGCATGGAGGAGCACCTGCGGTGGTATCGCGACCTCTCGGCCGAGGAACGCTCGCAGGTCGGGCTCGTCGCCCAGGCCGGCATCTCGCAGTTCATCGCGTGGTTCCACCAGGAGGAGAGCCATCCGCCGTCGGCCATCTCGATCTTCGCCAACGCGCCACAGGAGCTGACCCGGTCGGTCAGCCTGCGCCAGACGCTCGACCTCGTACGGACCGTCGTCGACGTCGTCGAGTCGCGCGTCGAGGGCCTCGCCGCGCCCGGGGACGAGCAGCTGCTGCGCGAGTCGGTGCTGCGCTTCTCCCGTGAGATCGCCTTCGCGGCCGCGGAGGTCTACGCCGGCGCGGCCGAGGCCCGTGGCGCGTGGGACGCCCGGCTCGAGGCACTCGTCGTCGACGCCGTGCTGCGCGGCGAGGCCGACGACTCGATGCAGTCCCGCGCCAGCGCACTCGGCTGGGGCGAGCTCGCCGACGTGACCTTCGTCGTGGGCAGCACCCCGACGGCGAGCGGCGGAGCGGTTCCCGCCGTCGACGACCTGCGCCGCGCGGTGCGCCAGCACGGCGTCGAGGCCCTCGCCATCGTCCAGCGCTCTCGCCTCATCGCGATCCTCGGCGGCACGCGTGAGGCGCCACGGGTCGTCGAGGCCGTCACGGACTGCTTCGGACCCGGCCCGATCGTGCTCGGGCCCACGGTCCCCCACCTCTTCGCGGCGGGGCGGTCGGCACGTGCCGCCCTGAGCGGGCTCGCGGCCGCCGGGGCGTGGCCCGACGCACCGCGCGTGCTCGAGGCCGACGCCGTCCTGCCCGAGCGTGCCCTCGCCGGCGACCCTCCGGCGCGCCGCATCCTCGTCGACCGCATCCATCGCCCGCTCACCGCCGCCGGGCACGCACCCCTCCTCCAGACGGCGACCGCCTACCTCGAGCACGGCGGGTCGCTCGAGGCGACGGCGCGGGTGCTCTTCGTGCACCCCAACACCGTGCGCTACCGGCTGGGGCGCATCTCCGACGTCACGGGCTACGACCTCGCGACGCCGCGCGAGGCCTGGGCCGTGCGGATCGCGCTCGCCCTCGGCCGCCTCGCTGCCGCCCCGGCGAGCACGGGCGGGTCCGGGGGCTCCGGCGGCACCCGCGGCGCGGGCGGCCTCGGCCCGCCGGGCGGCGACGGCCCGACCACCCCGTCGCGGACGCCACGACTTCGGCCACGCACGACCGATCGTTCTCCCTTGGAGGAAACCTCCAAACTATCCCCGACGACTTCGTGACATTCGGTGGCGAGGTCCTCACCGGTAACCCGGAAAGGTTGAGCACGTGCTAGCGATCGTCTGCCCTGGACAGGGCTCCCAGACCCCCGGCTTCCTCGCCCCGTGGCTCGAGCTCGACGGTGTGCGCGAGCAGCTGACCGCCCTCGGCCGTGCGGCCGGGCACGACCTCGTCGCCCACGGCACCGAGTCCGACGCCGAGACGATCAAGGACACCGCCGTCGCGCAGCCGCTCATCGTGGCGGCCGGGCTCGTGACGGCCTCGGCGCTCTTCCCCTCGCGCGACGAGCTCGCCGGCACGGGAGCCGTCCTCGCCGGGCACTCCGTCGGGGAGCTCACCGCGACCGCCCTCGCGGGCGTCGTCACGGACGAGCAGGCCATCTCCCTCGTCGCGACCCGCGGGCGCGCGATGGCCGAGGCCAGCGCGGTCACCCCCACCGGCATGGCCGCCGTCCTCGGCGGCGACCCCGACGAGGTCCTCGCCGCGCTCGAGACCCACGGCCTGACGCCCGCCAACATCAACGGAGCGGGACAGGTCGTCGCCGCCGGCACCCTCGAGCAGGTCGAGGCCCTCCGCGCGGCTGCGCCGGCCAAGGCGCGGGTCATCCCCCTCCAGGTCGCCGGCGCGTTCCACACCCGCCACATGTCCCCCGCCGTCGACGCTCTCGCCGCCGCTGCGGCCGACGTCACGCCCTCGGCGCCCACCCTCCGGCTCCTGTCCAACGCCGACGGAGCCACCGTGGCCGACGGTCCCGACGCGCTCGAGCGGCTCGTGCGCCAGGTCAGCAACCCCGTGCGTTGGGACCGCTGCATGGAGACGATGCTCGCGCTCGGCGTCACGGGGCTGCTCGAGCTCGCTCCCGCCGGCACCCTCGTCGGTCTCGCCAAGCGCGCCATGCCCGGCGTGGAGACCCTCGCCGTCAAGACGCCCGACGACCTCGAGGCGGCCCGCGCGCTCGTCGCCACCCACGCGAGCACCTGACGACACCGACGTCCCATGACTGGCGCACCGACCCCGACAGGGGCACGCTCGTGGAGAGGGCCCCGTCCGACGGTGACCCCGCCCGACCAGGACCTCCCCCGCGCCGCACCACGACCCCACCTGAACCCTCACCCTCGAGAAGGCCTCACGTGACATCCCCCAGCGCCACCGCGCCGACGCCCAAGGGCACCGGCACCCTCGTCGACAACGGCGCCGCACGCCACTCGCGGATCCTGGGCGTGGGCGCCTACCGCCCGGCCCGCGTCGTCATGAACTCCGAGATCGTCGACAAGATCGACTCGAGCGACGAGTGGATCCGGGAGCGGTCCGGCATCATCAGCCGCCACTTCGCCGCCGACGACGAGAGCGTCATCGACATGGCGGAGGCGGCCTCCCGCCAGGCCCTCGAGCACGCCGGCATCGCGCCCGAGCAGATCGGCTTCGTCCTCGTCGCCACGGTCACGCACCCCTACCAGACCCCCGCCGCGGCTCCGGAGCTCGCTTCCCGTCTCGGCTCGACGGCCCCGGCCCTCGACATCTCCGCCGCGTGCGCCGGCTACTGCTACGGCGTCGCGATGGCCAGCGACATGGTCAAGGGCGGCTCCGCCGACTACGTCCTCGTCGTCGGCGTCGAGAAACTGAGCGACTTCACCGACCCCTACGACCGCGGAAGCGCCTTCATCTTCGGCGACGGCGCCGGCGCCTGTGTCATCGGTCCCAGCGACACCCCGGGCATCGGCCCGACCGTCTGGGGCTCCGACGGCACGCAGCGCGACGCCATCTCGCAGAAGCAGGCGTGGACCGACGTCCGGGAGTCGTGGCAGTCCGCGCAGGCCGACAAGAACGTGTGGCCCGCGATCGGCATGGCCGGCCAGACGGTCTTCCGCTGGGCCGTCTGGGGCATGGCCCCCGTCGCGCAGCAGGCCATCGACAAGGCCGGCATCAAGGCCGACGACCTCGACGCCTTCATCCCGCACCAGGCCAACATCCGCATCATCGACGCGATGGTCAAGCAGCTCAAGCTGCCGGCCGACATCCCCGTGGCCCGCGACATCGTGACCACCGCCAACACCTCGGCGGCCTCGATCCCGATCGCCACGACCCGCATGCTCGCCGAGAAGGAGATCCCGAGCGGCGGCCTCGCCCTGCAGATCGGCTTCGGCGCCGGTCTCGTGTATGCCGCGCAGGTCGTCGTGCTGCCCTGAGCACTCCCAGCACGGGCAGTCCAGCACTCCCGCCGGTCCCGACGGGTCATTCGGGCCACGGAATGCCATCCACGCGGATGACAGCCCCGAGCACCACCGCCAGCACGAACCGCCAACACGAACAAGGAGCAGACAGATGGCTCAGTCCGAGCAGGAGATCCTCGAGGGTCTTGCCGAGATCGTCAACGAGGAGACCGGCCTCGACACCGCGTCCGTCGAGATGGACAAGTCCTTCACCGAGGACCTCGACATCGACTCCCTCTCGATGATGACGATCGTCGTCAACGCCGAGGAGAAGTTCGGCGTGCGCATCCCGGACAGCGAGGTCAAGAACCTCAAGACCGTCCGCGACGCCGTCACGTTCATCGCCGGCGCTCAGTCCTGATGCACCCGGTCGGCGCCCGGCACCACCGGGCGCCGACCGAGCCGCACCACGGGCGCCTGCCCCACGAGCAGCACCGCAGTCCCGTCACAGCCACCACCCCTCGCACGACACCACCCCACTCGACCCAGAGGAGCACGTCACCATGACGTCCAATCGCGACCGACGCGTCGTGGTCACCGGTCTCGGAGCCACCACGCCCCTGGGCGGTACCGCCACGGAGACGTGGGAGGCCCTGCTCGCCGGCCGGTCCGGCGCCCGCCCCATGGACTTCGACTGGGTCGCCAAGTACGAGCTCCCCGTCACGTTCGCCGCGACGATCGCCACCCAGCCCGTCGACGTGCTGGCCAAGGTCGAGACGCGACGTCTCGACCCCTCGAGCCAGTACGCCCTCATCGCGGCCCGTGAGGCGTGGGCCGACGCCGGCGCCCCCGAGGTCGACCCCGAGCGGCTCGGCGCCGCCATCGGCTCCGGCATCGGCGGCGTGTGGACCCTCCTCGACCAGTGGGACGTCCTCAAGGAGAAGGGGCCCCGCCGCGTCTACCCGCTGGCGGTCCCGATGCTCATGCCCAACGGCCCTGCCGCGGCCGTCTCGCTCGACCTGGGCGCCCGCGCCGGGGCGCACACGACGGTCAGCGCCTGCGCGTCGGGCGCCGAGAGCATGGGCTACGCCATCGACATGATCCGCACGGGCCGGGCCGACATCGTCGTGGCCGGTGGCACCGAGGCAGCCGTCCACCCGCTGCCCATCGCCGGCTTCGCCGCGATGCAGGCGCTGTCGACGCGCAACGACGACCCGACCAAGGCCTCGCGCCCCTACGACACCGGCCGTGACGGCTTCGTCCTCGGTGAGGGCGCCGCGGTCATCGTCCTCGAGTCGGAGGAGCACGCCCGCGCCCGCGGCGCCCGGATCTACGCCGAGCTCGCGAGCGTCGGCATGTCCGCCGACGCGCACCACATCACCGCCCCCGAGCCCAACGGCTCCGGCGCGTCCCGCGCGATGCTGTATGCCGTCGAGCGGGCCGACCTGGCACCGACCGACATCATCCACATCAACGCGCACGCCACCTCGACCCCCGTCGGTGACGTGGCCGAGTACAACGCCATCAAGCGGGCGTTCGGCGACCACACCGAGAACATGTCGGTGACGGCCACCAAGTCGATGACCGGGCACCTGCTCGGCGCGGCCGGGGCCCTCGAGGCGGTCATCACGATCCAGTCGATCTACCACCGCCTCGTCCCGGCGACGATCAACCTCGAGGACCAGGACCCCGAGATCCCGCTCAACGTCGTCACGGGCGAGCACCAGAAGCTGCCCGACGGTGACATCGCCGCCCTGAACAACTCGTTCGGCTTCGGCGGGCACAACGTCGCCCTGGCCATCCGCAGCATCTGACTCGCCTGGCGCATCTGCCGTGACGGAGTGCCCACCCGACCTGCTCGTCGGGTGGGCACTCCGTCTATCTGTGACTCGCTGTCAGCCCTTGACGCAGAGCAGTGTGCTCAGCCGCGCCACGACCGCGACCAGGGGGCTCGGCCCTGTCGCCTGCGCCGCGATGACCGACTCGAGATCCTTGTAGGCAGAGGGGATCTCGTCGATGACGCCGGCGTCCTTGCGGCACTCCACCCCGGCGGTCTGCGCCCGGAGGTCCTCGACGGTGAACTGCCGCTTGGCCGCGTTGCGCGACATCCGGCGACCCGCCCCGTGGCTCGCAGAGCTGAACGACGCCTCGTTGCCCAGTCCGCGCACGACGTACGACCCGGTGCCCATCGACCCCGGGATCAGTCCCAGGTCGCCCACTCCTGCCCGGATCGCCCCCTTGCGGGTCACGACGACGTCCACCCCGTCGTACGTCTCCTCCGAGACGTAGTTGTGGTGGCAGCGCACCGGCTCGTCGAACACGACGTGCGGGAAGTGCCGCGCCAGGACCTCGCGCGTCGTCGCCATCATCACCTCGCGGTTGATCAGCGCGTACTCCTGGGCCCAGTAGAGGTCGTGGAGGTACGCCGCCATCTCGTCCGTGTCGGCGAGGAACACCGCGAGGTCACGGTCGGGCAGCCCGAGGTTGTGCTCGAGCGTCCTGGCCGTGGCGATGTGCCGCTCCGCGAGCTCCTTGCCGATGTTGCGCGACCCGGAGTGGAGCATGAGCCACAGGTGACCGTCGTCGCCCTCGCACACCTCCTGGAAGTGGTTGCCCGATCCCAGCGAACCGCACTGCGCCAGTGCCCGGCCCTGGCGGTCCGCGATCCTCGGGGCGCGCAGCTCCCCGAAGCGCCCCATGAGGCTGTCGAAGCGTGCCGCGAGCGCGCGCTCGCGTCGAAGCACCGGGGCCGTTCCCTCGTGCGCGTGCCAGCCCACCGGCAGGACGGCCTCGATGGCCGATCGCAGCGGGCCGAGGTCGTCGGGCAGGTCGGCGGCCGTGAGGTTGGTGCGGACGCCGGTCATGCCGCAGCCGATGTCGACGCCGACCGCAGCCGGGGAGACGGCGTCGCGCATGGCGATGACCGAGCCGACCGTCGCGCCCTTGCCGAGGTGCACGTCCGGCATGACGCGCAGGCCGTGCACCCACGGCAGCCGGCTGATGGTGCGCAGCTGCTCCAGGGCTGCGGGCTCGACCTGCGCGGGGTCGGCCCACATGAGAGTGGAGGCCTGCGCGCCCGGGAGCGCGACAGGGAAGGTGGTCATGGTCCTCATCCTTTCGTGGTGCCGGGCGGGCGCCCGGACGTCGTGGTCGTACGTTCGTGTCGCCGACAGGGTCTGTCGGCGTGGTGGTATGCCGGGTGGTGGCGTCCCCATGGACCCCACCACCCGGCATACGTCCTCGGTGTCAGGCGCTGCGCGCCGTGTCGTGCGCCGACGGACGCACGTTGCCCGGGAGCTCGGTCGTGGCGCGTCCCTTGGCGAGCAGCTGCCCGCCCCACACGCCCCACTCGAGGCGCTGCTGCGCCACGGCCAGGCAGGCCTCCGTCAGGGGGCATGCACGGCACACCGCCCTGGCCAGCTCCGCCTCGGCCTCGGTGGCCGGCCAGAAGAGGTCCGGGTCCTCCCCCGCGCAGAGCGGCTCGACGCCGCCCGGCTCGAAGGGGTGCTCCGACGCCGCGCGGAAGATCCACGCGTCGAGGCCGTGCGCGCTCCTGGCGGCCGGTCGGAGACCGAACTGTCCGAGGGACTGGGTGCGGGTGATCGTGCGGTTCCTCGTCATCTGGCGGGCTCCTTCCCGAGGTCGGTGACGTGCGTTGCGGACGATGAGGTGGTGCGTGCGAAGTGCAGCTGCGCCCGGGTGGGGACGTAGGGCTCCCAGCGCAGCGGCATCCGTGCCTCGTCGGGGGTTCGGTCGCCCTTGCGGACGTTGCACGGCTCGCAGGCCGCGACGGCGTTGGCCCACGCCGTCGCGCCGCCACGCGAGCGCGGGAGGACGTGGTCCATGGTCGTGGCCGTGAAACGGCCGCAGTAGGCGCACTGGTGGCGGTCGCGGAGCAGCACGCCCTCACGCGAGTAGGTGGCACGGGTGCGCGAGTAGAGCCACTTCTGCTCGACGTAGCGCACGAGGCGCACGACGACCGGCACCTGGTAGGGCCCGAACCGTTCCGTCGCATGGACCTCGACGGGAGTGGCGACGCCGCGCCAGATCATCCGCACGGCGTGCCGCACGGACACGCGGTGCAGGAGCGTCTCGTCGGCGTTCCACACCTCGACCTGTGTCATGACCGGGACCTCCTGTCCGTCGTGTCGTCTCGTGCTTCGTCTCGTGGTGCGCTGCTGCTCGTGGTGCGCTGCAGTTCGTGGTGCGCTGCTGTCAGGCCGACGGGCGGCACGAGAAGAGCCGCCCGTCCGGGTCATCCCGGTGGGCGGCTCGTCGGACGGAACCGTGAGGTTCGTCGCGTCAGCGAGATCGCAGGCGGGGATGCCGTGGCTGGGGGTGCCGGATGCCGCACTCCCCCGGGAACGGGTAGGCCGCATCGGCGAGGCACAGGCTGCGCTTCGCTTCCATGATGGGTCCCGTTGCCATGACAGGCCTTTCGATGACGGACGGTGAGAGGTCTTGGGGCACAGCGGTCGTCGTGCCCCGGTCGATCATGACAGGCGACAGCACCTGTCCGCCAAGGATTTTGCACGGGCCGTCCACGGCGCCACGCATGACGAGGGCCCGGGAGCACGAACCGCCCGGGCCCTCGTCATCTCGTGCGCCGCGCTGGAGGTCGCGACGGGCGAGAGGTGTGGTGGTCAGCCCACCTTGTGCAGCCAGCGCACGGCGGCACCGTCACCGGCATAGCGGAAGACCTCGAGCTCCTCGTCCCACGGGACTCCGAGCAGCAGGTCGATCTCGTCCTGGAGCGCCTCGACGTCGCCGCGCGTGCGCAGGATCGCCTCGCGCAGGCGGTCCTCCTGCACGACGGCGTCGCCGGACGCCGAGGTCATGGCGTGGTGGATGCCGAGGCGCGGCGTGTAGGACCACCGGGACCCGTCGCATCCGGGCGACGGCTCCTCCGTCACCTCGTAGCGCAGGCCGTCCCAGCCGCGCAGGGCGCTGGCCAGCTCGGCCCCGGTGCCGGGGGCGCCGGTCCAGCCCAGCTCGGTGCGCACCATCCGGGGCGCGGCCGGCTGAGGGATCCAGTCGAACGTGACCGGCTGGTCGAGGACGGCCTCGATCGCCCACGTGATGTGCGGGCAGAGCGCGGCGGGGGCTCCGTGTACGAACAGGACCCCACGTGTCGTGGTGCGCGGCATCGCGACAGCCATCCGAACCTCCTGAAGTTGCAGGGACGTCTTCCCCAACGCCTGCTGCTTCACGTGCCGGTGGACTGACTCGGTGGTGCCGGACGAGCGTGCTCGACTCCGAGCACTCGCCCATTGTGCACCACGAGTCTCATCGGCACCAGCAGTCTCAGGAACCGATATGTGGCTTTCGCCCTTCTCAGGTGCCGGCGGGCACGCCCGGAAACAGCAGGACCTCGTCGCCCCGCACCTCGACCTTGTGGGTGCGCACCGGCTTCGTCGCGGGCAGGCACATCGGCTTGCCGTCGCTGAGGCAGAAGCGCGTGGCATGGAGCGGGCACTCGACCTCGCCCGCCTCGATCCAGCCGTCCGCCAGTGACGCGTCCTCGTGCGAGCACGTGTCGTCGAGGGCGTAGTACGTGCCGTCGTCGTCGCGGAAGAGCGAGATCGGCTCGTCCGTGGCCGTGACCGCGGTGTCGAGGACGAGCGCCTCACCGGGCTCGACGTCGTCGACCGCTGCCACGCGGATGCCGTCACTCATGCTTGTCGTTCCTCACGTGCCCGGTGTCGATGGTCACGGCGAGCCTAGAGGTTCGGTCGCAAGCCCCCACGCCCGCCTCCACGACGGTTGCCGGCCGGTCGCTAGACTCCGACCGATCTCGGCGGCCCCGGCCGTCGACGGTCCCGGGGCAGTAGCTCAGCCGGTCAGAGCAGCGGACTCATAATCCGTCGGTCCAGGGTTCAAGCCCCTGCTGCCCCACCGTTCACCGCACGCACCGGCCCGTCGCCACGGTGGGGCTGGCCGGCGGGGTGCGACCGCCGCCGGCCAGTCCTGCACCGGGCGGCCCGCTCACGGGCCGGTCGGCGCCCGGACGGCGTTGAGGGAGAGCACGGACCCCGGGGGTGGGAGTCGGGGCCCGGTGCTCGTCGACCACGAGGGCCGCACCGTCCGCTGGGCCACGCCGACCCTTCTCCCGAGAAGGGGCCTGCGAGGCCCTGGTCCCAGTGTCCACCCGCACCCGCGCGTCCCGGGTGCAAACGGCACAGATCCGGCAGTCACGACATCGTCACGCCGTGCACGGCGACGTGGGCCGGACAGCGGTCGGGGCGGGTCCCGCCGACTCCCCCGGCAGAACCCGCCCCGTCCTCACCCCCAGCCGGCTCCCCCGCCGGTCACGCCCCCGACCCGTCCCCCCACGGTCCTGGTCGGGCTTCCTCCCCCACAACGACCACTGTGCCGTGCGGACTGCAAGATCGAAACCCCCCAAATGCCGTGGTTTCCGCAAGATTGGCGCAAGGGACGCGACGGGATCCGTCGTGGCAGGGCTCCGAGCCCACCGTTCCGCCCGTCGGAGTGGTCACGCCAGGATCCCGTGGCGCCTGGGTCGCCTTCCGGAAGGGTCCCGAGGAGCTGACGGTCGCCGCCTCGGCGCGCTGATGGCGTATGCCGTGTGCTGCGGACGGCGGAGCCCGCCGGTCTCGTGACCGGCGGGCTCCACCGCGTCCGGGTCGCGTCAGAAGCCGGGGAACACCGCCCGCAGCGCGGGCAGGTGCTCGGCGCCGGCGACGTCGGCGGGAGTGTGCTCGGCGTCGAGGCGGCCGTAGACGAGGCGGACCAGCGACTCCGCGGGCAGCACGACGTCGGCGGTGTGCGCCCCGGACTCCGTCCCGACGTCGACCGGCTCGAGGCGGACCGCGTCCGCGTCGACGTCGAGACGGAAGCGACGCTCAGTCCCGAGCGTGCCCACCACCACGGAGGTCGGGCCGACGTCTGTCGACGGTCGGCCGGCGAAGGCGACGGTGCCCGGCAGGCGGTCCACGAGCAGGTCCACGGCCTCGGGCCCCACGGTCGCCTCGGGGTCGAGGACCACCTCGACGTCCCACGTGTGCACGGCGTGCTCGGCGAGCCGGGCTGCGGCGACGCCCGAGAGGTCAGACGGCCCGCCGAAGAGGTCGACCTCGAACGGCGCACCGGACGACGCGACCTCCTCGAGCCGCGCGACGAAGCGGTCGTCGGCCACGACGCTCCCGGTGACCTGGTCGGCCGGCGCCATGGCGTCCCAGCGGTCCCACACGGCCTTGAAGGCGTCGCCGTCCGGGGCGACACCGTCCGCGAGACCGGCGTCGAGGAAGAGGCCGAAGATCTCGGCCTGGCTGCCGAGGTGGGACGCCACCTGGGCGATGCTCCAGTCGGACGGGTAGGCCCTGCTCTCGTACTGCTGCGGCTCGATCCGGTCGAGGACCCCCCGGAGCCTCTCGTGGGACGTGCGGACGGCGTCGATCCAGGTTGCCTGCGGGGTCATGCTGGCTCCATCTGCTCTGCGGGGTACGGTCTCCAACGCCAACCTCGCGACGACGCCCCCGATTCCCGACCCGACGAGAGACGGACATTGTCCCCATCAGTCACATTCGTCACCGATTCCCGACGCATTTTCCCGGGAACCGCCCCTTGCGCAACCGGTCGACCTATGGTGGTGGAGACCGGTGAGTCAGGACGTGGGGGCGTCCGTGGGGGCCTTCCGGTTGCGGCGGTGCGACTGCCGGGAGAGTGTCGAAGGTGACAGCGCGTGTGCCTCGAGGGGGTGGCTTGACGGTGAGAGATGCCAATGAGCGAAGTGGTCCGTTCGTCCTGAACATCAGGATGAGCGGTCGCCTTGTGCCCTTCGCGACGATGGTGCTGCTCTTCGCGCTGCTGCCGTTCCTCGGGGGTAGCACCCCCCAGACCCCGACCGCTTCGGTCGTCCTCGCAGCCGGGTCCCCGGCCGCGGTGCAGGACGCCGTGGCAGCCGTCGGGCAGGCCCGCCAGGAGATGAGCGGCTCGGTCGCCGCGTCGCCCACCGCCGCGCTCGCCCCGGTCGACTCGGCGTTCTCCGCCGCCATCGGTGGCGGCCTGTTCATGTTCCCGGCGATCAGCCTGGCTCCGGCCACGGCCCAGGCCATCGCCGCACCGATCATCGGGCGCCCGCTGTTCATCCACCCGGTCGCCGGTGGCGAGACCTCGCCGTTCGGCCCCCGCATCCACCCGCTTCTCGGGCGTCCGATGTTCCACACGGGCATCGACCTCGCCGCGGCGTGCGGCACCCCGATCCACGCGGCCGCCGACGGCACCGTCATCTACGCCCGCGTGTCGGCGTCGTGGGGCGGGCGCACCATCATCGAGCACAGCCCGACGCTCAAGACGGCCTACGGCCACCAGTCGAAGTTCCTCGTCACCGAGGGCCAGCGCGTCAAGCAGGGCCAGGTCATCGGCCTCAGCGGCACGACCGGGTGGTCGACCGGTTGCCACCTGCACTTCGACGTCATCGTCAACGACCGTTACGTCGACCCCGCCCCGTACCTCGGCTTCGCGCCGTCGGCCACGGCCTCCGTGCCGTATGCCGTCGTCCCGCACCTCGTGCTCGACCAGGGCGGTCGCGTCATCCGCACCGTCGAGGACGGCGACGTGCCGATCCCCGAGGCGACCGAGAGCTCACCGACCCCGACGAGCACGGGCGGCCGTCCGCCGACGTCGACCCCGACGCAGTCCACGACGCAGCCCACGACGTCCACGGGCACGCCGACGACGACCCGTCCCTCGACGACGACGAGCGCTCCCGGCCCGACGACGACGTCGAGCCCGACGAGCACCAAGCCGTCGCCCTCGACGACCACGAGCTCGCCCACCACGACGGTGGCCCCGACGACGCCCGCTCCGACGACGACGACCACGACGACCACGACGACGACCAACCCGCCGCCGAGCACGACGACCACGACGAGCGAGCCGCCGCCCACGACGACGAGCGACCCGCCGCCCGCTCCGTCGTCCGAGGCGCCGAGCACGTCGAGCGAGCCGTCGGCCGCGCCCGTGGCCGCTGACCCCACGCCGACGGCCACGGCGACCGCCACGGCGACCCAGGTCCTCAAGACGGCGACGGAGGTCGCGACCGCGGTCGCGACGGCCAGCGACACGTCCACGAGCGAGCCGACCGCCTCGACGACGGCGGCCGCCGAGGGCGGCGCCTGACCCGGACGTCCGCGGGCTCCTGCCCGGGGCACGGGGGCGCTCGGCGGGTCCGTTCCGGCCGACGCGGCCTGGGCGTCGTCGGACGGGACTCCTCACGATTCGGGCACGCTCGGCGCGGAGGGTGCCCCGCGGTCCCCGGAGCCGATAGGTTTCCGGGATGGACGACGTGAACCCCGACACCGCGGCGCCGAGCGATCGCACCCCGGACACGCCTCGTGACCTGATGGTCGTCATCGAGGGCGTCAACAAGCACTTCGGCGACCTGCACGTGCTGCGCGACATCAACCTCACGGTCGGCAAGGGCGAGGTGGTCGTCGTCCTCGGACCGTCCGGCTCGGGCAAGTCGACGCTGTGCCGCGCCATCAACCGTCTCGAGACCATCGAGTCGGGCACCATCTCGATCGACGGCAAGGCCCTGCCCGAGGAGGGCAAGCCGCTCGCGCAGCTGCGCGCCGACGTCGGGATGGTCTTCCAGTCCTTCAACCTCTTCGCGCACAAGACGATCCGCGACAACGTGACGCTCGGACCGATCAAGGTGCGCAAGAAGTCCAAGTCCGACGCGGACCAGCAGGCGACCGACCTGCTCAAGCGCGTCGGCGTCGAGGCCCAGGCCGACAAGTACCCCGCGCAGCTCTCCGGCGGGCAGCAGCAGCGCGTCGCCATCGCGCGCTCCCTGGCCATGGGCCCCAAGGTCATGCTCTTCGACGAGCCCACCTCGGCCCTCGACCCGGAGATGGTCAACGAGGTCCTCGACGTCATGGTCGGCCTCGCCAAGGAGGGCATGACGATGATCGTCGTGACCCACGAGATGGGCTTCGCCCGCAAGGCCGCCGACCGGGTCGTCTTCATGGCCGACGGCCAGATCGTCGAGACCGGCACGCCGCAGGAGTTCTTCACCAACCCCAGGAGCGAGCGCGCCAAGGACTTCCTCGGCAAGATCCTCACCCACTGAACCGACCCCACCCACCGACCCACTGGACCAAGCGACAGGGCGCGGCACGCAGCACCGCGTGCCGCGTGCAACCACTCAGGGAGGAACCCAGATGAAGGCACGACGAATCGGAGCCGTCGCGGCGGCTGCGACGTTGGCGCTCACGCTCGCCGCGTGCGGCTCCGGCACCAGCGGAGGCGACGCCGGCAGCGGCGACGGCCTCAAGATCGGCATCAAGTTCGACCAGCCCGGCCTCGGCCTCAAGAAGGGCACCGAGTACTCCGGCATGGACGTCGACGTCGCCAAGTACGTCGCCAAGGAGCTCGGCACGACCGAGGACAAGATCACCTGGGTGCAGGCACCCAGCGCCCAGCGCGAGAACCTCATCTCGACCGGGCAGGTCGACTTCGTCGTCGCCACGTACTCCATCACCGACGAGCGCAAGCAGAAGGTCAGCTTCGCCGGCCCCTACTTCGTCGCCGGCCAGGACCTGCTCGTGCGGGCCGACGACACGTCGATCACCGGCCCCGACAGCCTCAACGGCAAGAAGCTGTGCTCGGTCAAGGGCTCGACGTCGGCGCAGAAGGTCAAGGACAAGTTCGCCCAGACCGTACAGCTGCAGGAGTTCTCGGGCTACTCCGAGTGCCTGCCGGCCCTCGCCACGGGCGGTGTCGACGCCCTGACGACGGACGACACGATCCTTGCCGGCTTCGCCGCCCAGCCCGAGAACAAGGGCAAGTTCAAGGTCGTGGGCAAGCCCTTCTCGACCGAGAACTACGGCATCGGCCTCAAGAAGGGCGACACCGCCCTGTGCCAGAAGATCACCGACGCGATCAAGAAGATGCAGAGCGACGGCTCGCTCGACAAGGCGATCGCCGACAACCTCGGACCGGCGAACTACAAGCCGGGCCCGGGCAACCCGCCCACGCCGGCTGCCTGTTCCTGACCCCCAGCCGGTTCGTCGGGTCGTGCGGTCATCCACGGGTGACCGCACGACCCACGACGGTGTGACTCTCCTGCGGAAAGGGGCGTAGTGCTCGACATCTTCGAGAAGTACGCGATCTTCGGCGCGTTCTGGATGACCATCAAGCTCACCTTCTTCTCCGCCATCGGGGCGCTGGTGATCGGCACGGTCCTCGCGGTGATGCGCGTGTCCCCGGTCGCGGTCCTGCGGCGGCTCGGGACCTTCTACGTCAACACGGTGCGCAACACCCCGTTGACCCTGATCCTCGTCTTCTGCTCGCTCGGCGTGCTCTACATCCTCCAGATCAACCTCGCGGACCCGAGCTCACCGACGTCCATCGTCGACAACAACATCCGGTGGGCGATCGTCGGTCTCGCCGTCTACCACGCGGCCTTCGTCTGCGAGGCGCTGCGCAGCGGCGTCAACACCGTGCCGGTCGGCCAGGCCGAGGCGGCCCGCTCGATCGGGCTCACCTTCGGCCAGAGCCTGCGTGAGGTCATCCTCCCCCAGGCCTTCCGCGGCGCGATCGCGCCCTTGGGCTCGGTCCTCATCGCCCTGACGAAGAACACCACCGTCGCGTCGGTCATCGGCGTTGCCGAGGCCTCGCTGCTCATGAGCGAGATCTTCGAGAACGAGACGGCCAGCGTCACGGTCTTCCTCATCTTCGCCCTCGGCTTCGTCATCCTGACGCTGCCGGTCGGCATCCTCTTCACGTCGCTGTCGCGGCGACTGGCGGTGAAGCGATGAGCGCACAGTCCGTCCTCTTCGACGCCCCCGGCCCCCGTGCCCGGCGCCGCCACGCGATCCTCACCGCCTTCGGCTTCGTCCTCGCCGCGGCCACGATCGCGCTCGTCATCTGGAAGTTCCACGCACAGGGGCAGCTCGAGGCCTCGATGTGGACCTCGCTGTTCACCGCGGACGTCTGGACCGCCTACCTGATCCCCGGCCTGATCAACACGCTCAAGGCCGCGGCGATCTCCATCGTGCTCGCCGTCGCCTTCGGTCTCGTCTTCGGCATGGGCCGGCTGTCGCACCTGCGTGCCGTCCGCTGGGTGTGCGGCGTCATCGTCGAGTTCTTCCGGTCCGTCCCGGTGCTGCTGATGATGTACTTCACCTACTTCTACTACTCGAACAACGGTGTCTTCACCAACGCGATCAACCCGCTCGCGGCGGTCGTCACGGGCCTGACCCTCTACAACGGCTCCGTCATCGCCGAGCTCGTCCGCTCGGGAGTCTTCGGGCTCCCGAAGGGACAGGCCGAGGCCGGCCTGTCCATCGGCCTGACCGCTGGCCAGACGCTGCGCTCGATCCAGCTGCCCCAGGCCCTGACGGCCATGCTCCCGGCCCTCGTCGGCCAGCTCGTCGTCATCCTCAAGGACAGCGCGCTCGGCACCGCGGTGCTCTACCCGGAGCTGCTCCAGGCCGCGAAGGACATCGGCACGGCCTACAGCAACACGATCCCGGCGTACATCTTCGTCGCGGTCATCTTCATCCTGCTCAACTACGGCCTCACGGTGCTCGCCGGTCGCGTCGAGCGCCGGCTCAACCGTCGTGGCCGCGGCCCCCGCAAGGCCGCCCAGGCCACCGGGGTGGTCGGCGCCGGCACGGTCGACGCACCCACCGTCGGCATCGCCGGCACGGGCGTCCGCACCGGGGACGCGAACAGCCGCTGAACCACCTCGTCGCAGCACCCGAGCAGTCGACAGCCCCTGACGGACGCAGCCGTCGGGGGCTGCCGGCGTCTCGGTGTGGTGCCGGCCGACGTCGGCGGGACCGACAGCAGTAGGGCCCCGACACCACTGGTGTCGGGGCCCTTCTCGCTGGGCTCCCCCGATTGGACTCGAACCAATAACCTGCCGGTTAACAGCCGGCTGCTCTGCCAATTGAGCTACAGGGGAATGCTGCTGCGCAACCATAGCAAAGCATCAGCGCCGTCGAGAAATCGGGTTCGGCGGGTCGGAGACGACGTCCTGACGAGCCTCCGGGACACCTCGTCAGGTCCCGTCAGAGCCCGACCTCGGAGCGCAGCCGATCCATCCGCTGTGCCGCCTCGCGGGCCACCTGGGGGTCGGTCAGGTCGGCGCCCTTGCCCGGGATCGTCTGCTCGAGCAGAGCGCCGCTGGCGAGGTCCTGACGGATCACGACGCGCACCGTGCGGCGCCCGGCGGTGCGGAACTCGTCGGCGAGCACGACGCTCGCCTGGAGCCGCTCACGCAAGGTCTGCTGCAGCAGCGAGGGCTCCGTCAGGTGCCAGCGCGCAGGGACCCCGCGGTCGACCCAGGTGACCGTGAGCCGGGAGGACTCGCCCTGCCACGTGCCGGACTCGGCCTCGTGCCACGCGCGGCGCCAGACGAGGCCGCCGTCGGCGTCGACGAGGGCCAGGTGGTAGGTCGTCGCGACGACGTGGGCGCCGCTCGTCTCGTCACGGGCCCAGGCGAGCACCTGCTCCCCGCCGTCGAGCGGGACCGCCGCGCGGACGTCAGCGGGCAGCGCCGGTCGACGCCGGCGTTCGAAGAGTGCCATCAGCCCATTCCTGCCTTGATCGCCGCGAGCTCGCGCTGGAGCGTCTGCAGCTGGATGCCGAGCTCACGCGTGCGCTCGGGCGACGGCGTCTCGGCGTGGTCGAGCCGGCGCATCTCGCTCATCGAGTCGGCGATCTGTCGCGTCAGGGCGATGGTGCGCACCCGGTCGAAGAGCTCGTCGACGTAGCGCGACGTGGGCAGCCCCGTCGAGGCGTCCATACGCGTCGGCAGGGTGTCGACCGCGAGCTCGCTGACGAGCCCGGCGACGGGCGAGGGCGCGGCCTCGGTGACGGCCGAGGTCCAGGCGCGCGCGTTGCCCTTGTCGCCGCTGTGGTGCGCGATGCGGATGCCGTCGAAGACCGCGCGGTGCGCCGGCGCCGAGAAGGCCTCGGGCGTCAGCAGGTCGATGGCGCCCGGCTTGAAGACCGTCGGGAACTGGAGCAGGACCTGGAGCAGCTGCCGCTCGGCGTGGACGACGGGATCGCGACGGTCCGGCACGGGCATGCCTCCCCCGTCACCCGCCTGCGGCTCCACGTCGTCGCGTCCGTCGCCACGGTCGCGGCCGTTCCGGTCGGCCCGGTCGGCCCGGTCGGCCCGGTCCGTGCGAGCGTCCTCGTCGACCTTGATCTTGCCGGCCCGGGACACCTCGGTCGCGACCTGCTCGACGTCGAGGCCGAGCATGCCGGACACCTCGCGGGTGTACTCCGGCCGCAGCGACTGGTCGCGGATCGAGGCGATGATCGGGGCCACCGCGCGGACGGCCTGGATGCGACCCTCGGCCGTCGCGACGTCGAAGCGCTTGATCGTCGTGCGCACCGCGAACTCGAACATGGGCACGGCGTCCTCGATGAGCGCCTGCACCGCCGGGTCTCCCCCGGCCTGGCGCAGCTCGCACGGGTCCTTGCCCGACTTCTCGACCGCGACGAACGACTGCGAGGTCCACTTCTCGTCGTCCGCGAAGGCGCGCATGGCTGCCTTCTGGCCGGCGGCATCGCCGTCGAAGGTGAAGATCACCTTGGCCGGGGCGAGGCCGGCCTCGTCACGCATGAGGCGTCGCAGCGTCTTGATGTGGTCCGCGCCGAAGGCCGTGCCACACGTGGCGACGGCGGTCTCGACGCCGGCGAGGTGGCAGGCCATGACGTCGGTGTAGCCCTCGACGACGACGGCCTGGCGGCCCTGCGAGATCTTCTTCTTGGCGAGGTCGAGGCCGTAGAGCACGGTCGACTTCTTGTAGATGGGGGTCTCGGACGTGTTGAGGTACTTCGCCTCGATGCGGTCGTCGTCGAAGATCCGTCGGGCTCCGAAGCCGACGGTGTCGCCGGTGATGTCACGGATCGGCCAGACGAGACGCCCTCGGAAGCGGTCGTAGAGACCCCGCGCGCCCCGGCCGGCGATGCCGCCGGTGACGAGCTCGTCGTCGGTGAAGCCCTTGGCGCGCAGGTGGCGCACGAGGTCCTCGCCCCCACGGGGCGCGAACCCGATGCCGAACTGCTTGACGTGCTCGCTGTTGAAGTCCCGGGCCCGCAGGAAGTCACGCGCCTGCCGGGCGCCCTGGCTGCCGAGGAGCAGCTCGGTGTAGTACTCCTCGGCGACGCGGTGGGCCTCGACGAGGCGGCTGCGGCGGCCGAGCCCCTCCTCGCGCGGCCGGTCGCCGTTCTCGTAGCGCAGCTCCATGCCGAGCTTCTGCGCGAGGCGCTCGACGGCCTCGGAGAAGCTGAGGTGGTCGACCTTCTGGATGAAGGAGATGACGTCTCCGCCCTCGCCGCACCCGAAGCAGTGCCACGCACCCACGGCCGGGCGGATGTTGAACGACGGCGTCTTCTCGTCGTGGAAGGGACACAGGCCCTTGAGCGACCCCGGACCGGCGGAGCGGAGCGTCACGTGCTCACGCACGACGTCCTCGATGGACGACCGCGCCTTGACCGCCGCGATGTCCTCGCTGTTGATCAGCCCCGCCATCTGCCTCCTGTCGCCATCCGTGATTCTAGGTGCTCGGCCTCGAGGTGCCCGTCACCGGCACCACTGGCTGTGGAGCGCGAGCGCCCGGACGTCGGTCAGGGAGGCCACCTGGTCGACGACGACGCGCAGCCGTTCCCCGTCGTCGGCAGCGGCCTCGTGGTCGAGGCGGAAGGCCACGTCGAGGCGCTCCTCGGGCGCGGCGGCATACGCCTCGACGACGGCACGCACGACGTCGCGCTGACCCGACATGATCGCGAGGCGCTCGTCGGTGGTCATGACGAAGTGGTTGGCGATGGCCTTGAGCACGGAGCACTCGGCGCGCGTGCCGTCGGGGACCACGAGGTCGGCCTCGAAGCGGCACAGCTCACCGGGGCCGTGACGCTCGCGCGTGGCCTGCTCGACGACGAGCACGAAGTGGCCGATGAGCCGGCTCGTCATGTCCTTGAGGCGCGCGAGGTCGCCGCGCGAGCCGTCGTATGCCGTGGGCACCGCTCCCGACGCGAGGATGCGTTCCAGCGCGGCCCCGAGCGCGTCGGCGCCGAGGTCGGGCGCGTAGGTGCGGCCCGCCACGTCGATGACGTCGGCCATGTCTCGCGAGTGGAGCAGCCGGGGGTCGATCCAGCCCGAGGCGATGGCGTCCTCGACGTCGTGGACCGAGTAGGCGACGTCGTCGGACCAGTCCATGACCTCGGCCTCGAGGCACCGGCGTTGCGGCTGCGCGCCCTCGCGGATCCACTCGAAGACGGGGAGGTCGGACGGGTAGACCCCGAACTTGTGCGTCTCGTAGGGGCCGTCGCCGCGCGCCCACGGGTACTTCGTCGTGGCATCGAGGCTGGCCCGCGTCAGGTTGAGCCCGGCGGACGTGCCGTCGGCGTGTGCACGCTTGGCCTCGAGCCTCGTCAGCAGGCGCAGCGTCTGGGCGTTGCCCTCGAACCCGCCGATCCCCGAGGCGATCTCGTCGAGGACCGTCTCGCCGTTGTGCCCGAAGGGCGGGTGACCGAGGTCGTGGGCCAGGCACGCGGTGTCGACGACGTCGGCGTTGCAGCCGAGGGCTGCCCCGAACTCGCGGCCGATCTGGGCGACCTCGAGCGAGTGCGTCAGGCGGTTGCGGACGAAGTCGTCGTGGCCGGGTGCGAGCACCTGCGTCTTGGCGGCGAGCCGGCGCAGCGACGAGGAGTGCACGACCCGCGCCCGGTCGCGCGCGAAGTCGTCGCGGTCGGCCCGCTTCTGGGCAGGGTCCTCCGCGACCCAGCGCTCCCGGTCCCGACCCTCGTAGCCCACACCGGAACTCTATGCGGCGAGGCGCAGCCGACCGCGGCGCCGCTCCCGGGGCGCATACTGAGTCATGGAGCCGCTCAGGCTTCCAACCTCAGGAGCGCGCCATGGGCGACAAGTCACCGAAGTCCCACATGTCCACGAAGGCCAGATCGCTCAAGGAGAAGCGTGCCGACAAGCACGCGAAGTCCGCAGCCAAGGACCACACCGAGATCATCCCGCCCAAGGGCAAGCGCTGACCTCGATCTGACACGGGTCTGACACGGGTCTGACACGGGTCTGACACGGGTCTGACACGGGTCTGACCTCGACCCGGCTCAGCCGAGCTCGGCCTGCATGCGTCGCACCCAGGCCGGCTCGGTGCCGTAGCGCTGCATCTTGATGAGGCGCAGGTTGGAGCAGTCGGCGACGAGCTCTGCCATGCGCTTGTCGCGGGTGGCCTCCTGCTTGGCCGTGAGCACCCAGTTCGTCGCGATCTTGCGGTAGGAGGGTGTCGCCCCGTCCCAGAAGGCCGAGGCGCGGGGGTCGGCGCGCAGCATCGCCTCGTAGTCGTCGGACCACGTGAGCTCGCGGTTCTCGTAGGCGTAGATGCCGGAGCGGTCCTCGCGGCGCCTCGAGAAGGCGACGAGCCCGGCCGGACGCATGCGCCCGGCGGCGGTGAGCTCGGCGACGGCGTTGATGTTGATGGCGCTCCAGTTGCTGCCCGGCTTGCGCGGCGTCCACCGCTGGCGCACGGCGTCCTCGTCGATGCGTTGGGCCATCGAGTCGATCCAGCCGAAGCACAGGGCCTCGCGCACGGCCTCGGCCCACTGCAGACCGCGCGGCTCGACGTGCTTCTTGTTGAGGCCCATCCACAGCTCGGTGGCGCTCTCGTGGTGGGCCTCGAGCCAGGCCCGGAAGTCCTCGGCGTCGTCGAAGAAGGTCGCGGGCCGCTCGGCCGATCCGCCCTGTCGCATGCCCCGATCCTGCCATCGGCCACCGACGCTGGGAGGATCGTGCCGTGACCGACCGCATCCTGCTCGCCGCCCGCAACAACGCGCTCTGGTGCGACGCCGTGGCCCGCTCGCACGGCGTCGTGTGCACCCTCGACGACCATGCGTGGACGGCGTCGACGCGCACGCCGCCCTACTACCCCGACGCCGTGACCCTCTCCCCCGAGGTCGGCGAGTACGACGTCCTCGCGCGCGTCGACGACTCCGACGGCTGCTCGGTCAAGGACTCCTGGTCGCGTCTCGACCTGTCGATGGAGGACTTCGCCCGCCTCGTCGTCGGCGAGTGGGTCTGGCTCGACCCGTCGACACCTCCCGTGCCCGCACCCGCGGCGGCGTGGCAGCGCGTCACGACGCCCGACGCGATGGCCGACTGGGTGCGTGCGTGGGCGAGCGACCCCGACGCCGAGGCCATCCTGCGCCCGTCGCTGCTCGACGAGCCCGGCGTCCACGTCCTCGGCGCCCGCGCCTCCGACGACCCCGCTGACGGCACGTCGCCCTTCGTCTCCGGGGCGGTCGTCAACGTGACGGGCGAGGTCGCCGGTCTCGGCAACGTCTTCACGTCCGACGGCGACGTCGAGCGCGCCTGGGGTGCGGCCGCGGCCGCCGCCCGTGGCGTCGTGGGCGGCATGCCCCTCGTCGGCTGGGAGGCCGGGGCGGGCGTCGAGGCCGCCGTCGCCGCGGGGTGCGAGCGGATCGGCCCGCTCAGCGTCTGGCTGAAGTGAGGCTCAGCCGCCGCTGACCGACAGCTCGGCCTCGGCGATCGTGCGCCGGTGCTCCTCGGACAGCTCGCGCGACTCGAGCCAGCGGTCGGGCAGCGCCACGGTGCGCGACGACCCAGCACGCCCGCGCTGGCCCTCTGCGGCCTCACCGGGCCACGGCACGTCGGGGTCGAGGGTCGCGAGCAGCCGGTCGAGCGCGGCCATCGAGTCGACGAGCGCCAGCGAGTTGCGGATCGTCGAGCCGGCCGGGAACCCCTTGAGGTACCAGGCGATGTGCTTGCGGATGTCGCGGCAGGCGCGCTCCTCCTCGCCGTAGAAGTCGCAGAGGTATGCCGTGTGCGTCCGGAGCGTGTCGGCGACCTCCCCGAGCGTCGGCGTCACCCGCGCCGGGGTGCCGGCGAAGGCAGCCGCGAGGTCGGTGAAGAGCCACGGGCGACCGAGGCAGCCGCGTCCGACGACGACGCCGTCGCAGCCGGTCTCGCGGACCATCCGCACCGCGTCCTCGGCCGACCAGATGTCGCCGTTGCCGAGGACGGGGATGCTCGTCACGGTCTCCTTGAGCATCCGGATGGCGCTCCAGTCGGCGGTGCCGGAGTACGCCTGTGCGGCCGTGCGTCCGTGCAGCGCGACCGCGGCGACGCCCTCGGCCTCGGCGGTCAGGCCCGCGTCGAGGTAGGTCAGGTGGACGTCGTCGATGCCCTTGCGCATCTTCACCGTGACGGGGATCTCGCGCTTGGCGCCCTCCTCGACGACGGCGCCGACGATCGCCTTGAAGAGGTCCTTCTTCCACGGCAGGGCGGAGCCGCCGCCCTTGCGGGTGACCTTCGGGACGGGGCAGCCGAAGTTGAGGTCGATGTGGTCGGCGCGGTCCTCGGTGACGAGCATCCGGGCCGCGGCCCGTGCCGTCGCGGGGTCGACGCTGTAGAGCTGGATCGAGCGCGGGTTCTCCTCGGGGTCGTGCTCGATGAGGCGCATCGACTCGGGCGTGCGCTCGACGAGGGCGCGGGAGGTGATCATCTCGCTGACGTAGAGGCTCGTCGCGCCGCTGGCGCCACCGATCGCACGACCCTCGTTGCCGTACTCGCGGCACAGCCGGCGGAAGGCCCGGTTGGTGATCCCTGCCATCGGCGCGAGCACGACGGGTGACTCGATGACGTGGCGCCCGATGCGCAGCGGGGGCAGCACGGCGCCCGTCGTCTCTGCGGGGGCGGCCTCACCGGCCTGCGTCGCGGGGCTCATCACGTCGGTCACGGGCTCGATTGTCCCCGATCAGGCGCGCGGGGCCGAATCGACGTCGGTCCGCACGAAGCCGAGCAGCGCGTCGGCGAAGGCCTCGGGCCGGTCGAGGCCGGACAGGTGACCGGCCCCACGGACGATCTGCTCGCGCGCGCTCGGGCACGCGCGCAGGTAGGCCCGGGCGCCGATCCGCAGCTGGTCGAACTGGCCGTTGAGGAGCAGCACCGGGCAGTGCACGTGCTCGAGCATCGAGGGCCGGCAGTGCGCCATGACCTCCCGCCAGGCCGCAGCCGTCGGCGCGAAGAAGTAGCCACCGGCGATGACCGGGTCGATGCGCTCGGGCGGGTAGAGGCGGTGCAGGACGCGGTCGTTGACCCGCGTCATCCGCTCCGCGCCGAGCCGGTCGGTCAGCGCCGCGACCCCACGGTAGATCGCGGCTCCGGGGCCGGTGGGGACCGCGCTGGACCCGGCGAGGACGAGCCCGGCGAGCGTGTCGGGGCGCGCTGCGGCATACGCCATCGCGGCGTAGCCGCCGAGCGAGTGACCGACGAGCACGACCGGCGTGCCGGTGGGGACCGCGACCACGGCCTCGTCGACGACGTCGACGCAGCGGGCGAGGGTGAACTCCTCGTCCACGCGCGCGCCGTGCCCGGGCAGGTCGACGAGCGTCAGGTCGACGTGGTCGCGCAGGAGCGGCACCTGGGGCGCCCACTGGGTGCTCGACAGGCGCGACCCGTGGACGAGGACCAGGTGAGCACGCACACGGTGAGGATGCCACGATGGCCCGGTGACCCACCTCATCACCGCCGGCCAGCTCGCCCACGAGATCGAGGACGTCGTCGTGCTCGACGTGCGGTGGGCGCTGACGACGGCGAACACCCCCGCGGGCCGGAAGGACTACGACGCCGGCCACGTCCCCGGCGCGTTCTTCGTCGACCTCGACACCGAGCTCGCCTCGCCGGCGGGCGACGGCGGGCGCCACCCGCTGCCGGACCCTGCCGTGGTGCAAACCGTCCTGCGCCGCGCCGGCATCACCGAGCACAGCCGCGTCGTCGTCCTCGACGGCAAGGAGTCGTATGCCGCCGCGCGGGCGTGGTGGGTGCTGCGCTGGGTCGGCATCAACGACGTCCGCGTGCTCGACGGTGGGTACGCCGCGTGGCTGGCGGCCGGGCTGCCGGTCTCGACGGAGGAGCCGGCCGACCGGCACGGCGACGTCGAGGTGCGGCCGGGGCAGCTGCCGACGCTCGACGCGGCGGGTGCGGCCGCCCTGGCCCGGGACGGGCTGCTCCTCGACGCGCGGGCGCCCGAGCGCTACGCGGGCGAGACCGAGCCGATCGACCCCGTGGCCGGGCACGTGCCGGGGGCGGTCAACAGCCCGACGGCCGCGTGGGTCACCGGCGACGGCACGTTCCGCCGCGACCTCGCCGAGCACTGGGCCACCGTGACCGGCGGCGTCGACCCCGGCGACGGGACGGTCGGGGTCTACTGCGGGTCGGGTGTGACCGCTGCCCACGAGATGCTCGCGCTGGCCGAGCTCGGCGTCGACACGGTGCTCTACCCCGGATCCTGGAGCGAGTGGATCCGCGACGCCGCGCGGCCCGTCGCGACCGGCCACTCCCCCGGCTGACCCTCTCCACCCCGCAACACACCGAGCAGGTCACGGCTCACCGCGATCGGATCCCGGCGCGTCGTGACCTGCTCGGCGTGTTGGCGCGGTCAGAGGTCGCGGTCGAGGCGACGCTCGAGCGTGCCGAGCGCTCGGGCGGCCGCCACGCGCACGGACTCGTCCCGGTCGTCCACGGCCCCGTGCAGGGCGTCGGCGTGCTCGGCCTCCCCCACGGCGCCGAGCACCCGGGCGGCCGCGGCCCGGACCCTCGGCACGTCGTCGGTCGTGACGAGGCCCGCGCAGGTCTCGGCCGCGGGTCCGACCTCCCAGCGGGCCGCGACCTTCGCGCACATCTCGCGGACGCGCCAGGCCGGATCGACCAGTCCTGCAACGACATCCGGCCCGCACCGCTCCGACCAGACGTAGAGCAGGGTGCGGGCA
This sequence comes from Terrabacter sp. LjRoot27, assembly GCF_964254175.1. Classification (NCBI taxonomy): domain Bacteria; kingdom Bacillati; phylum Actinomycetota; class Actinomycetes; order Micrococcales; family Intrasporangiaceae; genus Terrabacter; species Terrabacter sp. LjRoot27. The sequence continues at coordinate 1,875,932 of NZ_CAXUSS020000001.1, read as the reverse complement.
GCCCACACCCGCGACCAGTAGCGGGTGTCGTCGTCGAGGTGGTGGGGCGACCCCCAGCCCGTCACCACCTGGCCGCCGACCCAGCCGATGTCGGGCAGGGCCGGGTCGCCCCAGCTGGCACGGCCCGACAGCAGGTCGGCGCACCAGCGGGTCAGGACGTCGTCACCGAGCGCATCCGCAGCGGCCCTCGCCCGGTCGCCGGGCGTGGCGTGCAGCACCTCGGGCTCGACCATGCGGGCAGTATGCCGCCGATCCCGGACGGGCGGCGCCCGGGACGGCCGGCGGGCCCCACCACGTCGTCGTGGTGGGGGCCGTCGGTCGTGACCCGGGAGGAACGGGTCGGCAGGGGTGGACCTCAGGAGGTCCTGAGGGTCAGCCCGTAGGCAGACACGATCTCGTCGACGGGCTGGAAGTAGGCGATGTTGGGCTGGCCGACCTTCTCGCCGCACACGCTGTTCGCGCCGTAGCCGGCACCACCGCTCGTCACACCCTGGGCCGACGTGCTCGCCATCCAGGAGCCGCCCGAGTCCCCACCCTCGGTGCACGTGTTGCTCTTCGTCAGGCCGCTCACGGTGCTCGTCGTGCCGTCACCGTTGCTGTAGCTGACCGTGACGTTCTTGGCCTGGACGGAGCCGCAGGTCCAGCCGGTCGTGCGGCCCGACTTGCAGATGGCGGTGCCCACCGGGGCGTTCGAGTAGCCCGAGACGGGGCGCGCGTTGACGCCGTCGTAGAGGTCGACGGCACCGATGCCCGTCCAGCTCGACGTCAGGGTCGAGTAGGCGTAGTCGTTGCCCGGGAAGGAGTAGGCCTGTGTCTTGCCGAGCGTCGTGCCGCCCTTGCTGAAGGTCTGGCAGCCCTCACCGCAGTGCCCGGCCGTGATGAAGACCGGCGACCCGCCGCGGGTGGCGTTGAAGCCGAGCGAGCAGACGTAGCCGCTGAACTCGATCTGCTGGCCGCCGTAGACGTTGGCCTGCGTCGTCGTCCGGGCGTCGGTGCCCGCGACGGCCACACCGTCGAGACCGGCGACCTCGCTGCGGACCTCCGAGACCCGCGCGGTGGGGACGGTCAGGACGACCCCGTTGGTGACGGGGTCGGTGTAGGAGGACACGACGGCCGAACCCGCCCGCTCACGCGCCCTGCGCTCGGTCGCGGACAGCTCGCTCGTCGAGCGGTCGACGACGCGGGCGACGGCTCCGGCGTCCCGCACCTTCGCGGCGGACGCCGCGTCGACGACGTTGACGACGAGCACTCCCGACGTGGCGTCGATGTAGGACCCTGCGGCTCGGGCACCGAGCGAGCGCTCGAGCGAGGCCGCCGTGCGGGCCTGCCCGTCCTGGGCCGCGACGCGCTCACGCGCCGTGGCGAGCGAGATGCCACGGTCCTTCGCGAGCCAGCGGGCCGACATCTCGGCGACGGACTGGCCGGAGTCGGTGGACGCCGCGGGGGTGGGCGTGGGGGTCTCGTCTGCGGCGAGGGTCGATGCCTGGGCCGGCATCACGGTGATCGCCGTCGCGACGGCAGCGGTGGCTGCCAGGGCGGTGAAGCTCGTGCGGATCATGCGCGGTTCTCCTGTGTCGGGCTCGTCGACCGCGGATCCGGCCGACGACGACGAACCTAGGAAGGGCCACTCAAGACCGGTCCATGGACCGCCTCAGGCTTGCCTCCGGGTTCGGTCAAGAGAAGTCCTTGAAACCCATTTCATCGTCAGGACGCCCGGCTCGGGATGCGAACCCCCTTGTCACCGGTGATGATTCGCGCGCGAAGGCTCGGGGGACGCGTGGGACGGCGCCTACAGGCGCATGCCGCCCGCCCGGGTGGGCGGACGGCATACGTCGGTGGTGCGGTGGTGCTGCGTCAGCAGCCGACGAGGCGCTGCGCGAGGTAGCCCTCGACCTGGTCGAGCGCGACACGCTCCTGGGCCATCGAGTCGCGCTCACGGATCGTCACGGCGTGGTCCTCGAGCGTGTCGAAGTCGACCGTGATGCAGAACGGGGTGCCGATCTCGTCGTGGCGGCGGTAGCGCTTGCCGATGGCGCCGGCGTCGTCGAAGTCGATGTTCCAGTGCTTGCGCAGGGTGGCCGCGAGGTCACGGGCCTTGGGCGAGAGGTCGGCGTTGCGCGACAGGGGCAGCACCGCGGCCTTGACCGGCGCGAGTCGCGGGTCGAGACGCAGCACGACGCGCTTGTCGACCCCGCCCTTGGTGTTGGGCGCCTCGTCCTCGGAGTAGGCGTCGACGAGGAAGGTCATGAGCGAGCGGGACAGGCCTGCTGCCGGCTCGATGACGTAGGGGGTGTACTTCTCACCGGTCTGCTGGTCGAAGTAGACGAGGTCGGTGCCCGAGTGCTTCGAGTGCGTCGAGAGGTCGAAGTCCGTGCGGTTGGCGATGCCCTCGAGCTCGCCCCACTCGGAGCCGGCGAAGTTGAAGCGGTACTCGATGTCGACGGTGCGCTTCGAGTAGTGCGAGAGCTTCTCGGGCGCGTGCTCGTAGTGGCGCAGGTTGTCGGGGTTGATGCCGAGGTCGACGTACCAGCGGGTGCGCTCCTCGAGCCAGTACTGGAGCCACTCGTCGTCCTCGCCCGGCTTGACGAAGAACTCCATCTCCATCTGCTCGAACTCGCGGGTGCGGAAGATGAAGTTGCCCGGCGTGATCTCGTTGCGGAAGCTCTTGCCGGTCTGGGCGATGCCGAACGGCGGCTTCTTGCGCGAGGCCTGCATGACGTTGTTGAAGTTGACGAAGATGCCCTGGGCGGTCTCGGGGCGCAGGTAGTGCAGGCCCGACTCGTCCTCGATGACGCCGAGGTAGGTCTTGAGCATCATGTTGAACTCGCGCGGTGCGGTCCACTGGCCCTTGGTGCCGCAGTCGGGGCACACGATGTCGGACATCGGGATCGAGTCGGGGTCCTCGATGCCCTTCTTCTCGGCGAGCGCCTCCTGGAGGTGGTCCTGGCGGCGGCGCTTGTGGCAGCTCAGGCACTCGACGAGCGGGTCGGTGAAGGTGCCGACGTGGCCCGAGGCGACCCACGTCTCGCGCGGGAGGATGATCGAGGAGTCGAGACCGACGACGTCGTCGCGGCTCGTCACCATCGACTTCCACCACTGGCGGCGGATGTTCTCCTTGAGCTCGACGCCGAGGGGGCCGTAGTCCCAGGCAGACCGGGTGCCTCCGTAGATGTCACCGCTCGGGAAGACGAAGCCCCTGCGCTTGCAGAGGCTGACGACGGTGTCCACGATGGATGTCTGCTTTGCCATGCGGGACAGGTTATCGGGCCGGCGCCACTGCTTTGCCACGCGTCCGGGGTATGCCGTCGCGTCCCCTAGGCTCGTCGTGTGGCCCTGAGCTTCCGTTCCCGTCTCGAGCACGCCTCCTACCCGTGGGTGGAGCGGCTCAACGCCGTCCCGCGTCCCGTCGCGTTCGGCGCCCTCGTCGTCCTGCTGGCCGTCGGCATCTTCGCCCCGCGTCCCTGGGGTGGCATCGCCTTCCTCGTCGTCGCGGCCTTCGTCGGCTGGCTGCTCTTCCTCACGTGGCAGCGCCTGACCCTGCCCGAGCGGCTCATGCGCACGGCGGTGCTCGTGCTCGCCGTGGCGGTCGCGGTCGTCAGGATCGTCCCGGCCGGCTGACCTCGCCTTCCTGAGGGCGAGAACGGTTTTGACAATCATTCTCATCTCGGGCCATGATGCTTCTCATGACCCGCCCTCCCCTGCGCCGCGCCCTACCCGCCCTCGTCGCCGCGACCGCGGTGGCCCTGACCGCCACCGCGTGCGGAAGCACGTCTGAGGCCGGCACCAGCTCGGCCGAGGGCTCGGTCGTCACCTCGTTCTACCCCATCCAGTTCGCGACCCAGCAGATCGCCGGCGGCAAGATCCCCGTCACGGTGCTGACCAAGCCCGGCGCCGAGCCGCACGACCTCGAGCTCGCCCCGCAGGACGTCGGGTCGATGACCCAGGCGAAGCTCGTCATCTACGCCGATGGCTTCCAGCCGGCCGTCGACGACGCCATGGGTCAGGTGGATGCGGCCAAGGTCCTCGACGTCGCCGACTCCGCCCAGCTCACCCTGACCGCGGCCGAGGAGGACAGCCACGACCACGCGGGCGAGTCCGAGAGCGACCACGCCGCCCACTCGTCGGACGACCCGCACTTCTGGCTCGACCCGCAGCGCTACTCCGCCGTGGCGCGGGCCATCGCCGCCCGGCTCTCGAAGGACGACCCGGCCAACGCTGCCACCTACTCGACCAACGCAGACGCGTTCGTGGGCAGGCTGACGGTGCTCGACGCCGAGTTCGAGAAGGGCCTGTCGTCGTGCGGCTCGAAGGTCGTCGTGACGAGTCACGCCGCCTTCGGCTACCTCTCGCAGCGCTACGGTCTCGAGCAGCACGGCATCAGCGGCATCTCGCCCGAGGCCGAGCCGAGCGCCGCAGGGCTGCAGCAGATCTCGGACCTCGTGCGCAAGGAGAAGGTCACGACCATCTACCAGGAGACCCTCGTCGAGCCGAAGTTCGCCGAGACCGTGGCGACCTCCACCGGCGCCACGCTCGCCACGCTCGACCCGATCGAGGGCATCACCTCCGAGTCGGCGGGCAAGGACTACTTTGAGGTCATGCGCAGCAACCTCGCGGCTCTGGAGAAGGGTCTGAACTGCCGGTGACGCACCCTGCCCCGGACGCGAGCCGTGCACCGAGCACCGATCCCGTCATCGACCTGAAGCACGCCTCGTTCGGCTACGGCGACCGCGCGGTGCTCCACGACGCCGACCTCGTCGTGAGGCCCGGTGAGACCCTCGCGGTGGTCGGGCCCAACGGATCCGGCAAGTCGACCCTGATGAAGGGCATCCTCGGGCTGAACGACCACGTCTCCGGAAGCGTCACCCTCTTCGGTGTCCCCAGCACCGACCTGCGCGACCGGGCGAGGCTCGGCTACGTCCCGCAGCGGCATACGCTCTCGGCCTCGGTCCGCGCGACCGCGGAGGAGATCGTCTCGACCGGACGCCTACCGCGACTCGGGTGGCTGGGCCGGCTGCGCGCCACTGACCGGCAGATCGTCGCCCGCTCGCTCGAGCTCGTCGGCCTGGCCGACCGCGCCGCCACCGAGGTGAGCACCCTCTCCGGCGGACAGCAGCGACGCGTCCTCATCGCGCGTGCGCTTGCCGGACAGCCCGACGTCCTCATCATGGACGAGCCGACGGCGGGTGTGGACGCCGCCAGCCAGCACGTGCTCGCGGACGTGCTCGAGCGCCTCGTGGCACGTGGCGTCACCATGGTGATCGTCACCCACGAGCTGGGCGCCCTCGAACGTCTGCTGTCTCGCATCATCGTCGTCGACGGCGGTCGCATCCGCTTCAACGGAACGCCGCAGGAGTACGCCGCTGCGCGTGCCCGCGTCCACCACGAGCACGACAGCCACCACCACGACGACGAGCTCGAGGCTCAGATGGGCGTCGCCCACGGTCCGCTCGACACGTTCAACGACGGGAGACGACGGTGATCGCCATGCTCTCCATCGACTTCATGCAGCGCGCGCTCATCGCCGCACTGCTCGTGGGCACCGTCGCACCGATGGTCGGGATCTTCCTCGTCCAGCGGCGGCTCTCGCTCATCGGCGACGGCATGGGCCACGTCGCCCTCGCCGGCGTCGCGATCGGCCTCGTCTCCGGGGCCGCACCCGTGCTCACGGCACTGGTGGCCGCCGTGCTGGCCGCCATCGTCATCGAGCTGCTGCGTACGAGGGGACGCACGAACGGCGACGTCGCCCTCGCGGTGATCTTCTACGGCGGCATCGCGGCCGGTGTGGTCATCATCAGCAAGTCGGCCGACGGCACCCCCGCCAACCTCATGAAGTACCTCTTCGGGTCGATCCTCACGACGCAGCGCGGCGACCTCTACCTGTTCGCAGCCCTCGCCCTCGTCATCGCCGTCACCACGTGGGCCCTGCGCCCGCGGCTCTTCGCCGTCGCCAACGACGAGGAGTACGCCCGGGCGGTCGGCATCCCCGTCCTTCCCCTCAACATCGTGCTCGCCGTCCTCACGGCCACGACCGTCGTCGTGGCGATGCGGGTCGTCGGGCTCCTGCTCATCAGCGCGCTCATGATCGTGCCCAACGCCGCGAGCCAGCTCATCGCCCGGTCGTTCAGCAGTGGCCTCCGATGGGCCATCGCCTTCGGTCTCGTCTCGTCGGTGGGCGGGGTCGCGCTGTCCTACCCGCTCAACACACCCTCCGGCGGCACCATCGTGCTGCTCGCGGTCGGGCTGTTCGTCGTCACGGCCCTCGTCACCGGCGTCATGGCGAGGGTCGGAGGCCGGGGGCACGACATCGCCGAGACGCACGCCCACGAGCACGGGGTCGAGTGCGGCCACCCTGCCGTGACCCACGGGGACCACGTCGACTACGTCCACGACGGGCACCTGCACGCCGCCCACGAGGGCCACTACGACGAGCACGGTGTCCACCACGACAACCCTTCCGGACCCGCTCCGGAGACGGCCGGCGCCGGCCCGGCCCGCCCGGCCGGCCCGGCCACCGGCCCGACGACAGGATCGAGACCATGACGAGCGGCACCAACACCTCGAGCGCCTCGGCGACCTCGCGCAAGCCGACCCGGCAGCAGGTGGCCGTCGCCGAGCTGCTCGAGCGCTCCGACGACTTCACCTCCGCCCAGACGGTGCACGCCCGGCTGCGCGACGCGGGAGCCGGCGTCGGGCTCGCCACGGTCTACCGGACGCTCCAGTCGATGGTCGAGGCCGGCACCGTCGACGTGCTGCGCACCGACGACGGCGAGGCCGTCTACCGGGCCTGCTCGACCCACCACCACCACCATCTCGTGTGCCGCGCCTGTGGCCGCACCGTCGAGGTCGAGGGCCCGGCCGTCGAGAAGTGGGCCGACAAGGTGGCGAGCGACCACGGCTTCAGCGGCGTGACGCACACCCTCGAGATCTTCGGCACCTGCGCCGACTGCACCGCCGCCGGCTGACGCCACCCTCGACGCCCGACGCCACCCTGGCGGAAGCGAGCCACTGGCAGGCGGGTCGCTCCGTGCCGCAAGGGTGGCCCGGCCCCGGCGGCGCGGCTCCGTCCACACCCCCGCGCGTCCGCGGCGGGTCGTCCACAGCCCGCTCGGTCCCGCCAGCCAGACCGGGCGTGCGGCTCAGGCTGTCACCATGAGCGCCCTCGCCCGCACACAGCCCGACGTCGACCTGCCGTATGCCGCCCACGACGTCCTCAGCGCGGCCGACCTGGCTCGGCACGGGATCGACTCGCACCAGGTCCGGCGTCTCCTCCGGGCTGGTCGGCTGCACCGGTTGTGCACGGGCTGGTACGCCACGCGGCGCCCCGAGAACGCCGTCGACCGGCACCTGCTCCTCGCCCGGGCCGTGGTGCGCCATCTCGACGGACGGGTGGCGCTCAGCCATCACTCCCGCGTGTTGATCGCAGGCCTCCCGGTCTGGCGTGCCGACCTGTCGGCGGTCCACGTCACCCGGGTCGGTGACCGCGTGACGCGGCGCAGGCCGCACGTCGTCAGCCACTCGGCGGTGCCCGGGCTCGTCCCGATCACACCTGCGCCGGAGCCGGGCCCACCTGCCCTGGGACCGCTCGTGCCCCTGGCCGTCGCCGTCGTCCAGACGGGCCTCGTCGCCGGCGCCATGGATGCCGCCATCTGCGGGGACGCCGCCCTGCGGGCCGGGCTCGTGACCGCCGGGTCGCTGCGCGAGGCCACCGTCCTGTTGTCGGGGCACCGCGGCATCCGGGCCGCGGCAGCGGCCCTCGAGCGGTGCGACGGCAGGCACGAGTCCCCCGGCGAGACGCGCCTCGCCCACCTCCTCGCCGATCTCGGGCTGCCCGTGACGCCGCAGCTCGAGGTCTCGACCCGACTCGGCACGCGCCGCGCCGACTTCCGCATCGACGGCACCCGAGTGCTCGTCGAGTTCGACGGCAAGGTGAAGTACACCGACCCGCAGCACGGGGCCGACGTCCTGTGGCAGGAGAAACGGCGCCAGGACGCGCTCGAGGACGAGGGCTGGACGGTGGTCCGGGTTACGTGGAGCGACCTGGACCGGCCAGAGCTGGTCTGGGAGCGCATCCGCGCCGCGATCGCCCGCAGCCGGCCGTTCGAGGCGACGCCACGCTGACGGCTCCGACCCCCCGGACACCGGTGGCGTCGACCCGACCGGGTGGCGTCGACCCGAGCAGGTCGCTCAAGCCGCAGGCGGGATCAGGAGGTGGTCGTCGGGGCGTCGACGGCTCCGCCGTAGCGGCGGTCGCGGTCGACGTACTCCTCGATCGCGGACCAGAGGTCGCGGCGGTCGTAGTCGGGCCACAGCCGGTTCTGGAAGACCATCTCGGCGTAGGCCGACTGCCACAGCAGGAAGTTGCTCGTGCGCTGCTCGCCGGAGCTGCGCACGAAGAGGTCGACGTCGGGCATCGTGGGCTCGTCGAGGTAGCGCTTGATCGTCTTCTCGTCGACCGAACCCGGACGGAGCCGACCGTCCTTGACGTCATGGGCGATCCGCTGCACGGCGTCGGCGATCTCGGCGCGCCCGCCGTAGTTGACGCAGAAGTAGAGCGTGAGACCCGTGTTGTGCTGCGTCAGCTCCTGGGCGACCTCGAGCTCCTTGATGACCGACCGCCACAGGCGCGGCGCACGGCCGACCCAGCGCATCCGCACGCCCCACTCGTGGAGCTGGTCGCGCCGCCGGCGGATGACGTCGCGGTTGAAGCCCATGAGGAAGCGGACCTCGTCGGGCGACCGGCGCCAGTTCTCCGTCGAGAAGGCGTAGGCCGACAGGTGCGTCACGCCGATGTCGACGGCTCCCGCGACGACGTCGAGCAGCGACGCCTCCCCCGCCTCGTGGCCCTTGGTCCGCGGAAGCCCTCGCGCGTTGGCCCAGCGGCCGTTGCCGTCCATGACGATCGCGACGTGCTTGGGCAGCAGGTCGGTCGGGATGGCGGGCGGCGTCGCGCCGGACGGGTGCGGGAAGGGCTTGGCGTACATGGGTCTCCGGTCGGTCGGGATCGGGTTCGCTGCTGGCTCAGGCTCGGTCGACGAGGCGCAGCGACCGCAGCCCTCGCTCGATGTGCCACTGGAGGAAGGCGGAGACGAGGCCGTTGCCCTGTCGCCGGATGCGGTCGTCACTCGCGTCGGCGACGTCCCAGTCGCCGGTGAGCAGTGACGCGAGCAGCTCGAAGGTCTCGGGGGCGGGGGCGCTCGAGCCGGGCGGACGGCACACGGAGCACACGGCGCCGCCGGCCTGCACGTTGAACGCCCGGTGGGGGCCCGGCGCACCGCACTTCGCGCAGTCGACGAAGCTCGGCGCCCAGCCGGCGACGGCGAGCGAGCGCAGCAGGTAGGCGTCGAGGACGAGCCCGGCGTCGTGGCTGTGCTCGGCGAGGGAGCGCAGGGCACCCGCGAGCAGGAGGTACTGCTGCGTCTGGGGCTCGTGCTCCTCCGTGAGCTGGAGCGCCGTCTCGAGCATCGACGTCGCGCACGTGTAGGCGGTGTAGTCGCGGGCGATCGCGTCGCCGTAGGGAGCGAGCGTCTCGACCTGGGTCACCGTGTCGAGGTTGCGTCCCTCGTAGCACTGCACGTCGATGACCATCCCGGGCTCGAGGCGCGACCCGAAGCGGGACCTCGTGCGCCGTACGCCCTTGGCGACCGCGCGGACCCGGCCCCGCGTGCGGGTCAGCATCGTGATGATGCGGTCGGCCTCGCCCAGCTTGTGGGTGCGCAGGACGATCGCCTCGTCACGGTAGAGGGGCATGGCTCCATTCTCTCCCCCGCCGGGGCGTGGGGGGCACCGCACGCGCCGGTCTGCCCGAGGTCGTCGCGAAACGCCGCCGTCGTTCGAACACCCGTTCGACAGGTTGGGTTATCGTGGGGGCATGGACCTCTCACTCCAGGGTTCGCTCCTCGACCTCGCCGACGCGATGACGCTCCGCGACGTGGGCACCGGGAAGACCCGCCACCACCTGGCCCACGGCGCGTGGGTCGACGTCCGCCCCGGCTGGCTCGCGGCCGGCGACGAGCTCTTCACGGCGCTGCTGCGCGACGTGCCGTGGCACGCCGAGCGGCGCCAGATGTACGACTCCGTCGTCGACGTCCCCCGCCTCACGAAGTTCTACGCGGGCGACGAGAGGCTCCCCCACCCGATGCTCGTCGAGGCGCGTGACGCGCTGAGCCGGCACTACGCGCCCGAGCTCGGAGAGCCGTTCGTCACGGCCGGCCTCTGCCTCTACCGCGACGGTCGCGACAGCGTCGCCTGGCACGGCGACCGCATCGGGCGCTCCCGTGACAGCGACACGATGATCGCGATCCTCTCCCTCGGTTCGGCGCGCACGCTCGCGCTGCGCCCGCGCGACGGCGGGCCGATCCCCGGGGCGACGACAAAGAGCTTGCGCTATCCCCTGGGACATGGTGACCTCGTCGTGATGGGCGGTTCGTGCCAGCGGACGTGGGACCACGCGGTCCCCAAGACGTCGGAGCCGATGGGGCCGCGCATCTCGGTGCAGTTCCGTGTAGCCGGCGTCCGCTGACAGGAGACCCACGTATGCCGTCCAGCCGCTCAGGTGGCCCCCTTCCCTTCCTCGACCACCTCGCGGCCGACTCGGCTCGCTTCCGGACGGTGCTCGCGACGGCGCCGGCTGGCGCCCGGGTGCCGTCGTGCCCCGACTGGGACGCCGACGACCTGCTGTGGCACCTGGGTGAGGTGCAGTGGTTCTGGGGCGAGATCGCCGAGCGAGGGCTGACCGACCCCGCCGACCTCGACGCGATGAACGCGACCCGGGAGGAGCGACCGGCCGACCGCGCCGGCCTGCTCGACTTCTTCGACCGCTCGAGCGAGAGGCTGCACCGGATGCTCGGCGAGCTGCCGCCGGAGACGCCGCTGTGGATGTGGGCCGACGACAAGACGGCCGGCTACATCCGCCGACGTCAGGCCCACGAGGCGATGGTGCACCGCATCGACGCCGAGCTCACCGTCGGTGAGCGCACCCCGCTCGACTGTCGGCTCGCGGCCGACGGCATCGACGAGGCCCTGCGGATCATGCGCGGTCACGAGCCCGAGCCGGACCTGACCCACGTGCCGGTCTCGGCACCGGTGACGATCGCGACGGTCGACGCGATGCACTCCTGGACCGTGACCCCGGTGCGCATCACCGGCACGCGGAACGGCGACGAGATCGACGTGCTGCGCTTCCTCGTCAGCGACGGGCCCGACGCCGACGCGGCGGCCGAGATCAGTGGGTCCGCGGCCGACATCGACTGCTGGCTCTGGAACCGCCCCGCCGAGGGCGAGATCACGCGTGACGGCGACGCCGCAGCGCTGGCCGCGGTCGACGCCGTGCTTTCCGACTCGATCGACTGACTCGATCGACTGACTCGATCGACTGACTCGATCGACTGACTCGATCGACGGACCCGGACGACGGACCCGGACGGCTCAGCCCGTGCGGCGCCCGAAGCGACCTGCTCGCCCCGGGCCCGGGAACCAGGCGTGGACCATCCCGGCCAGGACGACGACGAGGGGGACGAACGCGAAGAGGTAGCGCGACCGGCCCTGGAGCACGAGGGTGAAGGCGGCGATGCCGAGCACCGAGGCGGCGACGAGCAGGGTCTCGCGCCGGTAGGGCGCGCGCAGCAGCCCGACACCGGCCACGAGCAGGAGGGCCAGCCACAACGCCTGCGTCAGGTCGGCGCGCGTCTGGTATCCCGAGCCCTGGAACCCGTTGAGGTCGTGGACGACCCCGGTCACACCGGTCGCGGGCGCGAGCGTGCCGGGGAGCGAGTCGGGGCCCTCACCCCAGGCCCAGAACATCCCGTCTCCCCAGTTCCACGCGGCCTTGTTGCCGTAGAAGGCCAGCATGCCGCCGAGACCGCGCTCGGCCCACCGGTCCGCGAGCACGCCGGCGGCATACGTCTTCATCTCGGCCTGGCTGCGGCCGGTCACGGCGTCGACCATCTCCCGCGAGTAGGCGCCGTAGTTGACGACCCCGGTCGATGAGCGCTGCTCGTCGGCGCCGAGCGCGACCCACCAGAGGATCGGGGGCGAGACCGAGGTGTCGATGCGCGCGGAGTCGACGCCCGATGCGGCCGTCGCGGTGGCGGCCAGCCCGACTCCGAGGCCGACGAACGCGAGCGCGGACGCTGCGCACGCCGCGATGACGCCCGCGCGTCGGGCGGGGAGGAGGTCGTGGTCGAAGATCGCAACGACGGCCGTCAGGACCGCGGCGATGGCGATGACGACGGGCGTGGTCTTGATGGAGTACGCGACGGTCACCGACACGATGGCGAGCAGCCACAGGACGACCCGGCCGGTCCGCGCCCGTGGGGTCATGGCCCGGACGGCGAGGGCCACTCCCCCGACGACGAACGGCATCGCGTAGAAGTCCGTGTAGGGCACGGCCAGCCAGGGGCTCGTGCCGACGAGGACGAGCGTCGCGAGCTGGGCCACGAGGGAGGGCCCGCGACCTGCCACGCGCCCGACGAGGTCGTGGACGGCATACAGCGTCACGCCGACGCAGATCCCGTTGAGCGGGATGAGGACGGCGTCGGGCGCCAGCGAGAACGCCTGTCCGACAGCGACGCCCATCCGGTCGATGGCGAGCAGCGGCAGGTTGTTGGGGTAGAGGGAGAGGTAGTCGTACTCCGCTGGGCTCAGCGGTCGGCCAGACTGCAGTCCCCGGGCCATGTCCATGACGATGCGGGCGTCCCAGCCGTAGCGGTAGCGGGTCATGAGCCCGACCATCGTCGCGACGACGCCCCCGCCGACCGCGACGACGACGGGCACCCAGCGCCGCTTCGCCCACCCGGGCACGCGGACGACGGCGGCCAGCAGGACCAGCCCGACCGTGACGGGCACCACCACCTGCCAGCGGTGCTCGACGTTGACGGGTCGGGGCGCGACGAGACCGACGACCGCGACCGCGACGAGAGAGACCCCGGCCAGTCGAAGCAGTGCTCGACCGACCGGGGACTCCATGGCGCCAGACGCTACCCCACGCGAGTGGGCGTCAGATCAGGCGTCCGACGAGGCGGCCGGGACGGCGTCGCGGTGGGCGCGGTTGACCGCCGAGACGATCGCCTTGATGGACGCCGTGACGATCGAGGGGTCGACGCCGACGCCCCAGAGGACGCGGTCGCCGACGGCGCACTCGACGTAGGCCGCAGCGCGGGCGTCGCCACCGGCGGACAAGGCGTGCTCGGCGTAGTCGAGGACCCGGACGTCCGGGGTGCCCTCGACGGTCGAGAGGGCATCGACGAAGGCGGCGATGGGGCCGTTGCCCGTGCCGGTGACGGTCAGGGAATCGCCGCCGTCGCGGACGGTCGCCTCGATCGTGCTCGCCCCGTCGACGGTCGAGTCCGTGACGACGTTGACGAGCTCGAAGCGACCCCACGCACGAGTCGGGTCGGGGAGGTACTCGTCCTGGAACCTCGCCCACAGGTCGGCGGGCGCGACCTCTCCGCCGTCCTGGTCGACGCCGCGCTGGACGACACCGGAAAACTCGATCTGCAGCCGGCGCGGCAGGTCCATCTGGTGCTCGGTCTTCATGATGTACGCGACGCCGCCCTTGCCGGACTGGCTGTTGACGCGGACGACGGCCTCGTAGGAGCGGCCGAGGTCGTGCGGGTCGATCGGGAGGTAGGGGACGCCCCAGACGAGGTCGTCGATGCCCGTGCCCTTCTCCTTGGCCTCGGACGCCATGGCCTCGAAGCCCTTCTTGATGGCGTCCTGGTGCGAGCCGGAGAAGGCGGTGAAGACGAGGTCACCGCCGTAGGGGTGGCGCTCACCCACGGGCAGCTGGTTGCAGTACTCGACGGTGCGGCGCACCTCGTCGATGTCGCTGAAGTCGATCTGCGGGTCGATGCCCTGGCTGAAGAGGTTCATGCCGAGGGTGACGAGGCAGACGTTGCCGGTGCGCTCACCGTTGCCGAAGAGGCAGCCCTCGATGCGGTCTGCGCCGGCGAGGTAGCCGAGCTCGGCCGCGGCCACGCCCGTGCCGCGGTCGTTGTGCGGGTGCAGGCTCACGACGATCGACTCGCGACGCTCGAGGTGGCGGATCATCCACTCGATGGAGTCGGCGTAGACGTTGGGCGTGGCCATCTCGACGGTCGCCGGCAGGTTGACGATGATCTTGTGGTCGGGCGTCGGGTCGATGACGTCGACGACGGCGTTGCAGATCCGCATCGCGAAGTCGAGCTCGGTGCCGGTGTAGGACTCGGGCGAGTACTCGTAGTAGATCGTCGTGTCGGGGATCGTCTCCTCGAGCTTCCTGCAGAGACGCGCGGCCTGGACGGCGATGTCGATGATGCCGTCCTGGTCGAGGCCGAAGACGACCTTGCGCTGCAGCGCCGAGGTCGAGTTGTAGAAGTGGACGATGGCCTGCTTGCTGCCCCGGATCGCGTCGTAGGTGCGCTCGATGAGGTGGTCGCGGCACTGCGTCAAGACCTGGATCGTCACGTCGTCGGGGATGTGCCCACCCTCGATGAGCTCGCGGCAGAAGTCGAAGTCGGTCTGGCTCGCCGACGGGAAGCCGACCTCGATCTCCTTGTAGCCCATCTTCACGAGCAGCTGGAACATCCGCAGCTTGCGCTCGGAGTTCATCGGGTCGATGAGCGCCTGGTTGCCGTCGCGCAGGTCGACGGCGCACCAGCGCGGCGCCCGGTCGATGCGCTTCGTCGGCCACGTGCGGTCTGGGAGCTCGAACGGGATCTGCTCGTGGAACGGGACGTACTTCTGGAACGGCATTCCCGACGTCTGCTGGGGGTGGATCATCGCGTCACTCTCTCGTCTGCGTTTCGCTCGGTGTCCGGCCGGACACGGGAAACTCCGCGACGAGGAGGGCCGGGGTCAGGCCTCGTCGCGGCAGAGAAGAAGGAGGCTCACCGCTCGCACCCGTTCACCGTATGCCGGTCGCTCCGTTCGCGTCCACCCCTCGGGACCGCTGCCCGGATCGTGAGACACGAGTCCGGTCAGGGGTACGGCATGCCGTCCGGACCGGTGTTCGCCACGCTTCCCCGAGTGCCCGGCGGGTCGGTGACGCCATAGCTGACGTCGTCGCGGTCCGAGCCGAAGCCGATCCACCCGCCCTCGAACCCGGCCGGCAGTGCAGCCCCGCCAGCCGCTCGTTGTGCTCGGGCCTCCTCGACTCCACGGCCGAGGGAACGCCAGACGCGGGCCTCGGACGCCACGATGTCGAGATCGGTCCACGTCCTGGCCTCATCGGCCGAGAAGCCGGCCTCGACCCAGCGCTGCCGGGCGCGTCGCTCGATCCCCATGGCGTCGTAGGCGAGCGCCTCCTCCGGCGTCAAGGTCGGGTCGGCCAGCGTCAGCGCTCTGGCGTCCCTCACCTCCACGCCGGCCTCGCGCCACCGCAGCGCCAGGGACAGGTCGTCGGCATCCCAGGCGACGATCTCCTCCACGGCGAGGCCCGCCTCGAGCCAGGCCCGGACGTGGGCCGGCTCGCGCTCGAACATCACACCTGACAGCCGCCACACCGGCGCATCCTCCGACAGCCCGATCTTCCGCCAGGCGATGACGCGCGAGACGTCGTCGTCCCGCGGCTCTCCCGTCATGGCAGTGACGCTCTCGCACCATTCGGGCACCGAACTGAGCGACAGACCGGCACCGCCCTCGGCGAGGGGGGCGGTCAGGACGGCGAGGTCGTCGGGTCGCAGCCCGAGACGAACCCACTGGGCGACGTCCCGGCCGGTGGCACCCTCGCGACGCCAGGCCATGGCGGCATCGGCCTGGCGTCCGGTCCACCGGTTCCACAGGGCGTCCTCGCCGTGGTCGAGCACGTGCGCGGCCGCCCGCATCATGCCGACGGCGTCCCAGCCGAAGGCATCGGCGTCGCGCACCTGCCTGATGGCGAGCAGGAGGCTGCTGGCGCTGATCCCGGTCCAGGGTGAGCGCAGCAGCCACAGTCGACCCGGCGGCGGGGGTGGTAGGCCCACGGACCGAGCGTGGCGCGCGAGCTCCCAGTGCTCACGCTGCGGGTTGCGCAGGTCCGGCTCGATGTACGTCTCGCCGGGTCCGTAGGCGCACACGCCGAAGGCGGGGACCCGGTCGTGAAGCCAGCACCGGTGCTCGGCGGGCCACACGGCGGGCACCAGACCGACGTCGGAGCCGAGGCGCATGGCGGCCAGCGGCTCCCACCCCTGCCCGACGAGAGCGTCGACCTCTGGCAGGTCACGCGCCCCGGGCCGGTCCATGTGCGCCCGTTCAGGAGCGGGCAGCCGGTCACCTGAGTCGAGGGCCCGGGCGATCTCGGCCAGGACCCCCGGAAGCGGCTCGAGGTCTGCTTCGGCGACGGCAGGTGGCTCGTGGAGTCCCCAGGGGTCGTCGGTCACGGCGCGGAGGTGGGGCTGGCTGCGTCGGCCTCGGAAGCATCCTGGCGGGCGTCGGCGATCTGCTCCTCCGGACGCGGGGGCACCGTCTGGTCCTCCTCGAGGACCTCGAGCTCGTGGTCGTGTGCAGCCGTCTCCGACATGTGCGCCTCCTTGCCCGAAGTCTAGGACCGCACGCTGACGTCAGGCGCGTTGGCAGACCATGAGTGCGTTGCCGTCGGGGTCCTCGAACTGCACGAAGAAGACGCTGCCGATGTCCTCGACGTCCGAGGTGATCGTGACGTCGAGGCGGCGAAGGTGCTCGACCGTCGCCGCCATGTCGTCGGTCCAGAGGAAGAAGCGCGGCGGCCCGGACGCCACGAAGTCGGGACGGTTCGCGTCGAGCGCGAGCCGGGTCTCCCCGTCTGTCGGGATGTCGTAGACGGTGCCGCCATGGGAGGCCACGCCCGGCTCGAAACCGAGCACGGCGGCATACCACCGGATGGCGGCAGCCATGTCACGGACGGGGACGAAGACCTGGCCGACGCGGCGCTGGATCGGGCTGCTCATCGCGGCAGGCTAAAGCACCGCGGGACGAGAGCGAAATCCGTTGGGCTGCAGTGTTCGTCGCGGGTCAGAAGCCGAGGCGCTGGAGCTGCTTGGGGTCGCGCTGCCAGTCCTTGGCCACCTTGACGTGGAGGTCGAGGTAGACCTTCTGCCCGAGGAGTGCCTCGATGCCCTTGCGGGCGTTCGTCCCGACCTCACGCAGCCGGGACCCGCCTCGCCCGATGACGATGGCCTTCTGGCTCGGACGCTCGACGAAGACGTTGACGCGGACGTCGAGCAGCGGCTTGTCGTCGGGACGGCCCTCGCGCTGCACCATCTCCTCGACCACCACGGCCAGCGAGTGCGGCAGCTCGTCGCGCACGCCCTCGAGCGCCGCCTCGCGCACGAGCTCGGCGATCATGACCATCTCGGGCTCGTCGGTGAGCATCCCGTCGGGGTAGAGCTGCGGCGAGCGCGGCAGGAAGGACGCGAGGACGTCACGCACCTCCTCGACCTGGCTCCCGGAGACGGCCGAGCACGGGATGATCGCGTCCCACTCGCCCAGCTGGTCGATGGCGATGAGGTGCTCGGCGAGCCGCTCGCGGTCGACGGCGTCGGCCTTCGTCGCGATGGCGACGACCGGGCGGCGCCGGACCGAGCGCAGCTCGGCGAGCTCGTGGGCGATGAAGGTGTCGCCGGGCCCGATGCGCTGGTCGGCGGGCAGGCAGAACCCGATGACGTCGACCTCGAGGAGCGTCTCGCGGACGAGGTCGTTGAGGCGCTGGCCGAGGAGGGTCCGCGGCTTGTGGAGACCCGGGGTGTCGACGAGGATCAGCTGCGCCGTCGCGGTCGTCGTCACACCCCGGATCGTGTGGCGGGTCGTCTGCGGCTTGGAGCTCGTGATCGCGACCTTCTGGCCCACGAGCGCGTTGGTCAGCGTCGACTTGCCCGCGTTGGGTCGCCCGACGAGGCAGGCGAAGCCCGCGCGGTAGTCGGCCGATCGGTCGGTCGTCCCCGAGGCCGAGGTCTCGCCGTGCGTCGGGTCAGCGTCCTGGGTGCCCATGGGCGTCCTCCGTCTCGGTGTACGCGGCGTCGTCCTCCGGCACCGAGGCCCGGTGCACGATGACCGACGCGACGCGGTGGCGGCGTCCGGCCATGCGTTCGGCCGTCAGCTCCAACCCGGCGACCGTACCGGACGACCCGACGATCGGGACCCGCCCGATCACCTTCGTGAGGAGACCGCCGACGGTGTCGACGTCCTCCTCGTCGATGGTGACGTCGAAGAGCTCCGCCAGGTCGTCGATGTCCATCGACGCCGGGACCCGCAGGGTGCCGTCCTCGAGCTGCTCGACGCCGGGCGCCTCTCGGTCGTGCTCGTCGGCGATCTCGCCGACGATCTCCTCGATGATGTCCTCGATCGTGATGAGGCCGGCGGTGCCGCCGTACTCGTCGACGACGATGGCGAAGTGGTTCTGGTCGCGCTGCATCTCGCGCAGCAGGTCGTCGACCGGCTTGCTCTCGGGCACGAAGTGCATGGGCCGCATGACCTCGGTGGCCGGGTGCCGGCCGTCCTCGGGGGCCGCGTTGAGGCGTCGGGCGACGTCCTTGAAGTAGAGCAGGCCGCGGACGTCGTCGCTGTCCTCGCCGACGACGGGGATCCGGGAGAAGCCCGAGCGCAGGAAGAGCGACATCGCGCTGCGCAGCGTCTTGTCCGCGTCGAGCACCACCATGTCGGTGCGCGGCACCATGACCGCGCGAGCGAGGGTGTCGCCGAGCTCGAAGACCGAGTGGATCATCTCGCGCTCGTCGGCCTCGATGACGTCGGAGTCACCGGCCATGTCGACGAGGTCGCGCAGCTCGGACTCGGTCTGGAAGGGGCCGTCGGTGTAGCCCTTGCCGGGCGTGACCGCGTTGCCGAGGACGACGAGCAGCTTGGCCAGCGGGCCCAGCACGCGCCGCAGGCCGACGGCGAAGGGGGCGCTCCACAGCGCGACGGTGTCGTAGTTCTGCCGGCCGAGGGTGCGCGGCGAGACGCCGACGACGACGAACGACACGACGGCCATGATCGTGATGCTGATGAGGGCGCGGCTCCACGTCGACTCGAACCGCCCGGCGACGGCCAGGGTGACGAGGACCGCTGCGGTGGCCTCGGCGACGACGCGCAGGAACGCGATGACCGAGAGGTATGCCGGCGAGTCGCCGACCACGGTCATCAGCGACTTGGCGCCCGACCGTCCCTCGTCGAAGAGCTCCTGGGCGCGCACCCGTGACATGCGGAAGATGGCGGCCTCGGCGGCCGACAGCAGGAACGCCACGACGATGCTGATGAGGGCCGGGAGGGCGAACTGCGGGAACATCTCGGTCTCTCGTCCGCGGTCAGGCGCTCGGGCGGTTGCGCGTGGCGAGGAAGGTCAGCAGCAGCTGACGTTGCAGCTCGAACATCTCGCGTTCCTCGTCCGGCTCGGCGTGGTCGTAGCCGAGCAGGTGCAGGATGCCGTGCGTCGTGAGCAGCAGCATCTCCTCCATCGGCGCGTGACCGGCCTCGAGCGCCTGCTTCGTCGCGACGGACGGGCAGAGGACGATGTCGCCGAGGGTGCCCTCCTCGGGCTCCTGGCCCTCGCGGCCGGGCCGCAGCTCGTCCATCGGGAAGCTCATGACGTCGGTGGGTCCGGGCAGGTCCATCCACTGCACGTGGAGGACCTCCATCGCGTCCTCGTCGACGAGCTTGATGCAGAGGTCGGCCTGCGCGTGCACGCGCATCTGCTCCATGACGTAGGCCGCGCAGGCCAGCAGCTCGAGCTCGTCGACGTCGTGGTCGGTCTCGTTGAGGACGTCGATGCTCACGCGCCGGCCTCCGTGGCGTCACGGCGACCGCCGCGATCGTCGCGGTGGTCGTCGTGGTCGCGGTGGTCGTCGCGGTGGTCGTCGCGGTGGTCGGGGCCACGACGTGAACCCCGGTGGTCGCGGTGGTCGACCGCCCCGCTCCTCGCCCGGGCCCGGCGCTCGGCCCGCACCTCGTCGCGTTCGTAGGCGTCGACGATGGCGCTGACGAGGCGGTGACGCACGACGTCGTGCGAGGTCAGCTCGGCGAAGTGGACGTCCTCGACGCCCTCGAGGATGTCGCGCACGACGCGCAGGCCCGACCGCGTGCCGCCGGGCAGGTCGACCTGGGTGATGTCGCCCGTGACGACCATCTTCGAGCCGAAGCCGAGACGGGTGAGGAACATCTTCATCTGCTCGCTCGAGGTGTTCTGCGCCTCGTCGAGGATGATGAAGGCGTCGTTGAGCGTGCGTCCGCGCATGTACGCGAGCGGCGCCACCTCGATCGTGCCCGACGCCATGAGCCGTGGGATCGTCTCGGGCGAGACCATGTCGTGGAGCGCGTCGTAGAGCGGGCGCAGGTAGGGGTCGATCTTGTCGTTGAGCGTGCCGGGCAGGAAGCCGAGACGCTCGCCGGCCTCGACCGCGGGGCGGGTCAGGATGATGCGGTTGACCTGCTTGGCCTGCAGCGCCGCGACGGCCTTGGCCATCGCGAGGTAGGTCTTGCCGGTGCCGGCGGGGCCGATGCCGAAGACGACGGTGTGCTCGTCGATCGCGTCGACGTAGCGCTTCTGGTTCAGCGTCTTGGGGCGGATCGTGCGACCGCGGCTGCTGACGATGTTCATCGTCAGCACGTCGGCCGGGCGCTCGGCGGTCTGCCCGCGCAGCATCGAGATCGACCGCTCGACGGCGTCGCGGTTGAGCGGCTGTCCGGTCGAGACGATGGTCAGCAGCTCGTCGACGAGGGTGTCGATGATCTCGAGCTCACCGGCGGGTCCCGCGAAGGTCATCTCGTTGCCGCGCACGTGGGTGTCGACGAGCGGGAACTGGCGCTCCATCGTGCGCAGCAGCTCGTCGCGGGGACCGAGGAGGGTCACCATCTCGATGGGCGGCGGGATCTGCCGGGTCAGCACCGGCGCGTCACCGCCGCTCTCGGCTCCCGCAGGGAGCTGGGTGCCGTCAGGGGCGTCAGGGCCGTCGCTGTCGGATGGTCGAGGTTGCGCGTCATTCATCGTGGTGACGAGTCTACGTGTCGCGGCCGGAGCTCCTCACCACGAATTCCGCGAGGTCCTTGCTCTGCTGCACGCGCGACGGCTCGTGGACGTACATCATGTGGCCGGCCTCGTAGTAGGCGTGCTCGATGTTCGCGAGCCGGTCGGCCGGCAGCTGCAGGTGGGCCACGACGTCCTCGGCGGCGAAGTGCGGGGTGGCACCGTCGTAGTAGCCGTAGGCGATGTGGACCTTGAGGTGCGGGTTCTGGCGCATCGCGCGCTCGAGCTTCGGAGACACGTCGATGGGCCGCCCCTCGAAGTCCTTGAAGCTCCACGGGTGCACGAGACGCGAGATCTGCTCGTAGTGGAGGTCGCTGACGTAGCCGAGCTCGTCGCGGACGTAGTGGTTCCAGGCCGCGGCGTAGGGGCCGGCGATGGCGTCGTGCGACGGGTCGGCGTCCATGTTCTCGGCGATGGCCGTGGCGGCCGGCCCGGTGAAGCGGGCGTCGAGGCGACCCACCGAGAGGCGCTCGTCGCGCAGCAGCTCGGTGAAGTAGCGCCAGTGCTCGATCCGCAGGTCGGCGCGGTCGACGTAGTCCTCGGTCAGCCCCGAGAGCCGGGCCAGGGTCGAGACCGCCTCGGCGCGCTCGGCCTTCGTCAGCCGGTGGCCTCGGGAGAGCACCCACGGGTACTCGCGGGCGGCATACGCCTCGGCCTCGTCGAGGACGGACCGCAGGGCGCGGCGGCCGTGCTTGCCGTGGAAGTGGGCCACGGCGGCATACGTCGGCAGGTAGAGCGCGTGCGCTCGGTCGTTGCGCTGGTTCTCGAAGTCGACCGAGCTGAGGTCGAGGACGCTGCTGATGAGGACGAGCCCGTTGAGGTACATGCCGTAGCGGGACTGGAGGTGCTCGGCGAGCGCTGCGCCGCGCAGGGTGCCGTAGGACTCGCCGGCGACGAACTTCGGCGACATCCAGCGCCCGCTGCGCGAGGTCCAGAGCCGGATCAGCTCGCCAACGGACTCGATGTCCTTCTGGTAGCCGTGGTACTCCCCCGGCTTGCCGCCCTCGACGGCCCGCGAGTAGCCGGTCGACATGGGGTCGATGAAGACGAGGTCGCTGACGGCGAGGAGCGACTCGGGGTTGTCGACGAGGTGGTAGGGCGGCGGCTCGAGGGCGCCCACGTCGCCGCTGACGACGCGGCGGGGACCGAGCAGGCCGAGGTGCAGCCAGACGCTCGAGCTGCCGGGACCACCGTTGAAGGCGAAGGTGACGGGCCGCGTGCGGGCGTCGGCGTCGTCGAGCACGTAGCTCGTCATCGACAGCTCCGCGCGAGCCTTGTGGCCCCCGAAGGTGCCGTCCTTGTGCTCCTCCTCGCGGAGGACGACGCGGCCCGTCGTCGCGGTGTAGCGCAGCCGTCGCCGGCCCACCTTGAGCGTGTGGTGGGTCGTCACGAGGTCGTCGACGGGGTCGACCGGCTTCGCCTCGGCGTCAGCGGCCTTCGGCTCCGTGTCCGCCGATCCCTTTGTCGCAGAGGTCTTCTCGTCGGGGGTGGGGCTCTCGTCGCTCACACCATCCTCCCCTCGGTGAAGGCCGCACCGGCGAGCACGTGCACGTGCGCGTGGAAGACCGTCTGCCCCGCACCGCTGCCGGTGTTGACGATCATCCGGTGCGCGTCGGACACACCCTCCTGCTCCGCCACACGGGCCGCGAGCCGGAAGACGTCGGTGAGGTCGTCACCGGACGCCGCCGCCAGCGCGCCGACGGTCGGCTCGTGGCGCCTGGGCACGACGAGGACGTGGATCGGCGCCGCCGGGCTGATGTCGCGGAAGGCGATCGACCGCTCGCTCTCGGCGACCCGGTCGGACGGGATGTCGCCGGCGACGATCTTGCAGAAGAGGCAGTCACTGGGGGTCTGCGAGGTCATGACTGCACCCTAGGCACGACGTGGTCGGCGCGCACCCGTGCGGCTCGGCGCGGCGCTGCTCGACCGCACGACGAGCTGCGTGGGCACGAGGGTCGTGCCGGTGGTCGGCCCTGTGCCCCGCACCTGGCCGAGCACCTGCGCGACGCAGAGCCGGCCGATCTGCTCGAAGTCCTGGCGCACCGTGGTCAGCGGGGGGATGTAGGACGCCGCCTCGGGCACGTCGTCGAAGCCGACGACGCTCACCTGCTCAGGGACCCGCAGGCCCCGGTCGTGGAAGGCCCGGAGGAGACCGAGTGCCATCTGGTCGTTGGCGGCGAAAACCGCTGTGCAGGAGGGCTCGTCGGCCAGCCGAAGACCGATCTCGTAGCCGGACTCGGGGGTCCAGTCACCGTGCTGCACCGGAGGCACCTCGAGGCCCCGGGCCACGAGCCGCGCCCGCCAGGCGTCCCGACGACGCTGCGCGGCGTACGAGCTCTCGGGGCCGGCCACGTGCCACACGGTGCGGTGCCCGAGGTCGAGCAGGTGGTCGGTCGCCGAGGCGGCGCCCGCCGCCTGGTCGGTGTCGACGACCGGGTGGCGGTCGCCGGCGTCGTCGGAGTCGGCGACGACGACCTTGAACCCGGGCGGGTAGGGCGCGGGGGCGTCGCTCGCGAGGTGGGTCTCCATGATGGCGACCACGGCGTCGACGGCGAGCTCACCGGCGCGGGTGAAGGCCCCGCGGACGGCATCCTGGGAGGGGGCGTTGACCGGGATGAGCGTCACCGCATAGTCGTGCACGGCGGCCGCCGCGACGATGCCCTCGAGGGTGCGCACGTTGCCGGTCGTCGACAGGGTGAACGTCATGACCCCGATGGCACGGAAGGCCCCACGCTTGAGCGCTCGCGCCGCGCTGTTGGGACGGTAGCCCAGCTCCTCCATGGCGCGGAGCACCGTCTGGCGCGTGCTCTCGACGACGCTCGTCTCGCCGTTCGCCACCCGTGACACCGTCTGCGACGACACGTTGGCCAGGCGCGCCACGTCGGCCATCGACACCGCTCGTCGCTCCCCCACCGTTCCTCCTGCTCGTGTCACTCGGCCCACACGTCCGGCGGGCGTATGCCGTCCGCCTCCGGCGCCATCCTGCCAGCCTCCGCGAGACGGCCCCTTGACACCCGTCTGGCTCGGCTGGGACGGTGGCGACGGTCGATGTTTACGCAAACATACGCTCATTCCGGGCGGTGGCTGCGCATTCGCCCCGGACCGCCACCGCCGTCGCTCCAGGAAGGCACCACCCATGAGACCCCGTCCCACCCGCGTCGCCTCGGGCGCCCTGGCGACCGCCACGGTCGCCGTCGGCTCGCTCCTGGCCGGCTCCGTCGCCGTGGCGGCGCCCGCCCCGGCAGCTGCTCCCCCGACCTCGGCCACCGCCTCCTCCTCCACCCGGACGAGTGCCGTCGACGGCGTCCCCGTCGTGCGCCTCACGCCCGACCCGTCCTACCAGCAGCCCGCGTTCGAGGGCTGGGGCACGAGCCTCGTCTGGTTCGCCAACGCGACCGGCGACTACCCCGACGCCGTCCGCGACAGGCTCGCCGACCTCGTCTTCGGCAAGGACGGGCTCGCGCTCAACATCGCCCGCTACAACATCGGCGGCGGCAACGCGCCGGACGTCGAGGACTACCTGCGCCCCGGAGGCGCCGTGCAGGGCTGGTGGAAGGCACCGGCCGGCACGACGCGGACCGACGTCGACTGGTGGTCGCCGGACGACGAGGCCGACTGGAACTGGGACGCCGACCGGACCCAGCGCTGGTGGGTCGACCGCATCAAGGGCGGCATCACGAAGTGGGAGACCTTCAGCAACTCCCCGCCGTGGTTCATGACCGAGAGCGGCTACGTGTCGGGGAACTTCGACGCGAGCCAGGACCAGCTGAAGCGCGAGAGCATCGGCGACTTCACGGCATACCTCGTCTGGGTGACCGAGCACCTCGAGGCGGCGCACGGCATCAAGGTCGACACGATCGACCCGTTCAACGAGCCGAACACGAGCTACTGGGGCACCCAGCTCGGTGCCGACGGGCAGCCCACCGGCGGCCGCCAGGAGGGCGCCCACATCGGGCCGCAGCTGCAGCAGGACGTCGTCCGCTCGCTCGAGCAGCGGCTCGCCGGCTCGGGCACCGACGCGAGGATCGCGGCGATGGACGAGACCAACCCGGGGACCTTCGTCACCAACTGGATGAGCTACCCGGACGACGTCAAGGCCGCCGTGTCGCGGATGAACGTCCACACCTACGGCACCGCGCAGCGCACCGCCGTGCGTGACCTCAGCAAGTCCGACGCCAAGCCCCTGTGGATGTCCGAGGTCGAGGGCAGCTGGGGCAGCGGCCAGAGCTTCACGTCCATGGAGCCCGGCATCGGCATGGCGCAGCGGATGACCGACGACCTGCGCGAGCTCGAGCCGTCCGCCTGGGTCTTCTGGCAGCCCGTCGAGGACTACGACAACATGAAGCCGGGCGGCGAGAGCGCGGCCGGGGCCAACTGGGGCAGCATCCAGATGCGCTTCGACTGCACGGCGCAGGACACGCTGGCCACCTGCCCCATCTACACGAACCAGAAGTTCAACACCGTCCGCAACTTCACCCACTACATCCGCCCCGGCGACCATGTCGTCACGGTCGACGACACGAGCACGATCGCCGCGATCCGCCCCGGTGCGCGCACCGCGACCCTCGTGCACACCAACGGCGGGACGACGCCCCAGGACCTCGCGATCGACCTGTCGAAGTTCGGCAAGGTCGGCCCGAAGGCCAGCGTGACCGCCGTCGTCACCGACGCCGCGGGCGCGCTCCGGTCGCAGACCCCCGTGCCCGTCGACGGCACCTCGGCCACGGTCCGCGTGCCCGCGCAGTCGGTCACGACGCTCGTCGTCTCCGACGTGCGTGGTGTCGCCAAGGACGCAGCGACCTTCCAGGAGGACCACGCGTACCGCTTCGTCGGTGTCCAGAGCGGGCGCTCCCTCGACGCCGAGCAGACCGGTCTCGCGATCCGCACGACGGACGCCGCGAGCGCCGACCAGCTCTGGACCACGACGAAGCTCACCGGCGGTGACACGAACCGCGAGCGCTACCAGCTGCGAGCGCTCGACGGTCGCCAGGTGGCCCTGCGATCGGGCGCCCTCGTCCTCGAGACGGCGCAGACCACCCCGGACGTGGCGGCACAGTGGTACCTCTCGACGACCGGCGACGGCACGTGGACGATCTCGAGCGCTGCGGGTCCCGGCAACATCGAGGTGGGCGGTCAGGCGACCGCCGACGGCTCCCCCGTCGGCACCTGGCAGCCGAACGCGGCCGCGAACCAGCGGTGGCGGCTCGTCGACGAGACCGTGCGCGGCGTCTCCGACGTCCCGGTCTTCACGATGCCCGGGGTGGCCCCGACCCTGCCCACGACGGTGACGCCCGACCGGGTCGGCGCCGGGACCGCCGCCCTGCCCGTGACGTGGCGCCCCGTGCCCGCCGTGCGCTGGGCGCGCCCGGGCCAGGTCGTCGTCTTCGGCACCGCGACCGACCCGGCCACCGGACGGGAGTACGCGGCACGGGCCGTCGTCACCGTCGACACCATCGCCGCGACCGACCCGGCCGAGGCCCGCACCTACGTCGGCGGCACGCCCGACCTGCCGCCGACCGTCACGGCGACGTCGGACCGCTACGCCGTGACGGTCACCCTGCCGGTGGTGTGGGACACGACCGGCGCGGCCTACGACTCGGTCGGCACGGTCACGCTGCCCGGCCGGGCCACCCTGCCCGACGGGTCCACCGCGCCGGCCACCGTGGTCGTCACGGTGACCGAGCCGGTCGAGGCCAACGCGGCCCTCGCGCCGGGCACGACGGCATCGGCGACCTTCACGGAGCCGGGCTACTCCGTGCAGGGCATCGTCAACGGGGTGCTGACCGACAAGGCCTGGTCGAACTGGCGCTCGGGCACCCAGCGTCCCGGCGACACCCTGACCGTCACGCTGCCCGGTGCCCGTGACGTCACCCGGGTGGTGACGCGCTTCTACCAGGACGGCGGGAACGTCAGCTACGCCAGGACGCTCCACGTCGAGGCACTCGTCGGTGGCACCTGGACGCCGGTGTCGGGCGAGGTGACGGTCGCCGCGAGCGGACCGGCCGCGCCCGTGGTGTCGGTGCCGGTCACCCCCACACGCACCACCGCCGTGCGGGTCGTCATGACGGCGTCGAGCTACATGACCGTCAGCGAGGTCGAGGTGCTGGCCAGGTCCGCGGGCTGAGGCCTGAGCCGGTCCCTCCGGTCGCGGGCCCACGGAAGCCTCCGGGCAGCCGTGGGCCCGCGACGCCTTCCGGACATCTCCCGCTCCGACGTGTCAACCGCGAGCTCCCGGTGCGCGTCATCTGTCCGTGAGAACGTTGGGTATGCCGGCCGGCCAGCTCAGCGACCCCGGGGCCTCGGGGGACGCTGGCCGTCCCGCGACGGGCGGCACCGGGCTCCCGGCGCAGGGCGCCCCCGGCGGAGCCCAGCTGCCGACCGACCCCGACGTGGCCATCACCGAGCTCTACCACGCGCACTGGCACCGGCTCGTGCGCCTCGCGTGGCTGCTGCTGCGCGACCAGCTCGCCGCGGAGGACGTCGTGCAGGACGCGTTCGTCGCCACGCACCGCAGCTGGTCGGCCATCCGGGACGGCGGGCGCGTCGTCGGCTACCTCCAGACCGCGGTCGTCAACGGGTGCCGCTCGGTGCAGCGCCACACCGTCGTCGTCGACCGCCAGAACGTCCGCGACGCCGCTGCAGCCGACGCCCCTGGGCGGGGCAGCCACGGCAGCGCCGAGACCCAGGTCCTCCACACGGCCGAGCGCGACGCCGTGCTGGACGCCCTGCGCACCCTGCCCTCGCGCCAGCGGGAGGTGCTGGTGCTGCGCTACTACTCCGACCTCTCCGAGGCACAGATCGCCCACGCGCTCGAGATCTCCCCCGGCGCCGTGAAGACCCACGCCCACCGCGGCCTCACGGCCCTGCGCCGCACCATCGAACCCCTGGAGCTGTCATGAACGCCGAGCCGAAGCGACCGGGCGAGCTGCCCGACGAGGAGCCGACCCTCATCGGTGCCGGGCTGCGGCCGGTCGAGGACCGGTTGCGCCGCTCCCTCGAGGCCGAGGCTCGCTCGATCACCCCGACCGACCGACTCGGCGCGATCCTCGCGGACGCGCACGCGGCGGACCAGGCGGGCTCGGGGTCGGGGTCGAAGCACCACCGGTGGCTCGTGCCGGCGGTGGCAGCGGCCGCGGCCGTCCTCGTCGCCGGCACCGTCTGGGCCGTCAACCGACCGTCCGCGCCGACACCGCCCGTCGCCGGAACGCCCACGGTCGTGGCCTCCTCGACCTCGCGGCCCTCGTCCCCGACGTCGTCCGGCGCACCGTCGACCGTCCCGACGCAGACGGCCCAGCGGCCGACCACACCGGCAACGACCGCGGTACCGCCTCCGGCCACGACGACCGCCACCGTGCCGGTCTACTACCTCGGCCCGGTCGTGGCCGGCAGCGACCAGCTGCGACTCTTCCGCGAGTTCGTGTCGTCCGCGGTCCCCTCGCCCTCGGTGCCGGCGGGCAACGCGTTGACGGCGCTGCGCCTCGCGATGGGACCGGCTCCGACCGGGAGCAGCTACCGGACGGCCTGGCAGGGCGTCACCGCCGACGCGGTGACGCTCGGCCCCGACGTCGTCACGGTCCGGCTCTCGTCCGGCACGACCTCGTCCGAGTCGCTCGCGACCGAACAGCTCGTCTGGACCGTCCAGGCGGCGCTGGGCAAGGCGCTGCCCGTCCGCTTCGAGCTGGCCGACGGAGGCACCGAGGTCTCGCCCGGCCACCCGGCCTCGTCGACCTTCACCCGTCCCACCGACGCCATGGCCGTCCTCGAGCAGGTGGCGCCCGTCTGGGTCGACGAGCCGGCCCGGGGCTCTGCCGTCAAGGCGGGCGCTCGGCTCACCGTCAAGGGCGTCGCCAGCACGTTCGAGGCCACCGTCGAGTGGGAGCTGCTCCGCGACGGCCGGCGCGTCGACCACGGCTTCACGACGGCGTCGGCGGGGGCCCCGGACCGCGGCACCTACCGGTTCACGACGAAGACCTCGCTCACGCCCGGCGCCTACGTCGTCCGCGTCTTCGCCACCAGCGCGAAGGACGGGTCGGCGGTCGCCGAGCAGCTCGTCCCCGTCACCGCCCGCTGACCGGCCCGCTCCGACCCGTTCGGGGTGGTCGCGGCACCCACCTCAGGATCGAGACCACCCCGGACCAGAGTGGCGTCCCGGGTCACTCCCTGGACGGGCGTGTGCCGTCAGGTCCAGCGGGTGCGCGCGCTGAGGACGGCGAGGGCCGCGGGTCCGGCGGACGACGCCCGCAGGATCGTCGGCCCGAGGCGCACCGACCGCGCCCCGGCGGCCGTGAGGGCCTCGATCTCGCGCTCGGAGATGCCACCCTCGGGGCCGACGACGACGAGCACGTCACCCGACGCGGGCAGCTCGACGGACGCGAGCGGCTCGGTGGCGTCCTCGTGGAGCACGAGCGTGAGGGCCGACTCCGCCACCCGGGCCACGAGCGGTGCGAGCCCCACCGCGGAGGACGTCACCGGCACACGCGAGCGGCGTGACTGCTTGGTCGCGCGGGTCACGACCGCGGCCCACTTGGCGAGCGACTTGGCGGCGCGGTCACCACGCCAGACCACGACGGAGCGCTCGGCCTGCCACGGGACCACCTCGTCGACGCCGAGCTCGGTGGCGGCCTCGACCGCCTGCTCGTCGCGGTCGCCCTTGGCGAGGGCCTGGACGAGGACGAGCCGTGGGGCGGGCTCGGGCTCGACCGTCACGTCGAGGACCCGTCCCCGGACCCAGGCCCGGTCGACGTCGGTGGCCTCGAGCAGGGCGCGCCGACCGGCACCGTCGGCGACGTAGTAGCGCTCACCCGGGCGGATGCGCACGACGGTCGCGGCGTGGCGCCCCTCGTCGCCCTCGAGGAGCAGGGACGCGCCCACGACGGCCCCGGCCACCGCGGACGGCTCGCCGAGGAAGAGCTGGTGGGTCACCGGGCGCTCACGGACGGGTCACTTGTCCTTGAAGGCGTCGCGCAGCTTGCCGAAGAGTCCCTTGTTGGCGGGCGTGAGCCGTCCCTCGTGGCGCTCCTCGCCGCGGAGCGTCGCGAACTGGTGCAGCAGCTCGCGCTGCTCCTCGGTCAGGCGGGTCGGCGTCTGCACCGTGGCGTGCACGAGCAGGTCGCCGCGGCCCCCGTGGCGCAGGTGCGTCACGCCGAGACCGCGCAGCGTCAGCACGTCGCCGCTCTGCGTGCCGGGCTTGATCTCGAGGTCCTGCATGCCGTCGAAGGTCGAGAGCTTGAAGCTCGTGCCGAGCGCGGCCGCGGCCATGGGCAGCTCGACGCTGCAGTGGAGGTCGTCGCCGCGACGCGTGTAGGTGTCGTGGTTGACGACGCGGATCTCGACGTAGAGGTCGGCCTTGGGCCCGTTGCCGGGACCGACCTCGCCCTCGCCGGTCAGCTGGATCCGGGTGCCGGTGTCGACACCGGCAGGGACCTTGAGCTTGAGCGAGCGGCGGGTGCGCACCCGGCCGTCGCCCGAGCAGTCGTGGCAGGGGTCGGTGAGGGTCGAGCCGTAGCCCTGGCAGTTGACGCACGGGCGCGAGGTCATGACCTGGCCGAGGAAGCTGCGCTGGATCTGCTGCACCTCGCCGGCGCCCTTGCAGATCTGGCAGGTCTGGCGACCGGTGCCGGGCTCGGCGCCGTCGCCGTCGCACCGCTTGCAGCCGACCGCGGTGTCGAGCGTCAGCTCCTCCTCGGAGCCGAAGACGGCCTTGGACAGGTCGATGTCGAGGCGGACCAGCGCGTCCTGGCCGCGCTGCACCCGCGCCCGCGGACCGCGCGTGCCGGCCTGGGCGCCCGCCCCGAAGAAGGCGTCCATGACGTCGCTGAACGAGAAGCCCTGTCCTGCACCGAAACCGGCGCCGCCGCCCGAGGCGAACGGGTCGGCACCCATGTCGAAGGACTGGCGCTTCTGCGGGTCGGAGAGGACGTCGTAGGCCTGCGAGACCCGCTTGAACTCCTCCTCGGCCTCGGCGCCGGGGTTCACGTCCGGGTGCAGCTTGCGGGCGAGCCGACGGTAGGCCTTCTTGATCTCCTCCTGGCTCGCGTCGCGCGAGACCCCGAGGACGGCGTAGTAGTCGTTCAAGCTGAGATTCCTTTTGGTACGTGGTGCTTTCGGTTCCGGCGCGGCGCTGCGCCGGCGGACTGGCCGCTGTGGTGCAGGTGGGTCAGGTGGCCTGGTTCTCGTCGAGGATCTCGGAGACGTAGCGCGCGACGGCGCGGACCGAGGCCATCGTCGTGGGGTAGTCCATGCGGGTCGGGCCGAGCACCCCGAGGCTCGCGACGCGCTCGGCTCCGGAGCCGTAGCCCATCGACACGAGGGACGTCGACTGGAGCCCGGTCACGGGGTTCTCGGAGCCGATGCGCACGGAGACGAGGTCGGGGTCGTCCCCGAGCTGGCCGAGCAGGCGCAGGAGGGTGACGTGCTCCTCGAGCGCCTCGAGGATCGGCCCGATGGTGCGCGGGAAGTCGCTGCCGGCGCGCGCGAGGTTGGCCTGCCCGGCGAGGACGACACGCTCCTCGCGCTCCTCGACGAGGGCGTCGCCGAGCGCGGACACGACGGCCTCCATGGCGGCGCGGTCGGCCTCGTCGGCCTCGTCGACGAGGCGCCGCAGCCGCGTCGCGGCCACGGTGAACGGCACACCGGCCGCCACCTCGTTGATGCGCGAGCGGATCGAGGCCACGAGTGCCTCACCGGTGCCGTCGGAGAGCACGCGTCCGGTGTCGACGACGCGCTGCTCGACGCGACCGGTGTTGACGATGAGCACGATCATCAGGTGCGACGACCCCATCGGCACGAGCTCGATGTGGCGCACCGTCGACCGCGTCAGCGAGGGGTACTGCACGACGGCGACCTGGCGGGTCAGGCTGGCCAGGAGGCGCACGGTGCGGTCGACGACGTCGTCGAGGTCGACAGCTCCCTCGAGGAACTGGCCGATCGCGCGGCGCTCGCCCGAGCCCAGGGGCTTGACGGCGCTCAGGCGGTCGACGAACACGCGGTAGCCCGCGTCGGTGGGCACCCGCCCGGCCGACGTGTGCGGCGCGTGGATCAGGCCCTCCTCCTCGAGCAGGGCCATGTCGTTGCGCACGGTCGCGGCACTCACACCGAGGTGGTGGCGCTCGACGAGCGCCCGGCTGCCCACGGGCTCGGAGGTCTGGACGTAGTCCTGCACGATCGCGCGCAGCACCATCAGCCGGCGGTCCTCGCTCATCGCGTCCCCTCCTTCACGGGTCTGGCACTCTCGATCGACGAGTGCCAAGTCTACGACGTGCCTCGCGGATCTCCGATTTCATCCAACCGTATGCCGTCGCGGCGCCACCGCCCCCGCCCGCGTGGCGGCTGCGTGGGAGCCCACCGGGCGGCATACCCTCACTGGTCGTGTCCCCCAACGATCGCTACGGCTCCGACGTGCTCAACGGCGACTGGCGTGCCCCACGGCGCGGCCGGTCGACCCCGACCCCGGCGGAGCCCGACCTCGTCGTCGAGGAGGTCGAGACCGGCTGGGTCGGCGCCGTCGTGCGTGTCGAGAAGGCGGGCGGCATGCACGTCGTCCACCTCGAGGACCGGCGCGGACGCACGAAGGCGTTCCCGCTCGGACCCGGCTTCCTCGTCGACGGTGCCCCGGTGACGCTCACTCCCCCGCAGGCCGCCGCCGGCACCGCCCTCGCCGAGGCGCGCCGTGCCGCGTCCCGCACCGCGAGCGGCTCGGTGGCCGTCGAGGGCGCCCGGGCACGCGTCGCGAGCGGGTCGAGGATCTACGTCGAGGGCCGCCACGACGCCGAGCTCGTCGAGAAGGTCTGGGGCGACGACCTGCGCGTCGAGGGCGTCGTCGTCGAGCTCATGGACGGCGTCGACGACCTCGCCGGCATCATCGCCGAGTTCCAGCCGGGGCCCGGGCGTCGCCTCGGCGTGCTCGTCGACCACCTCGTCCCCGGCACCAAGGAGGCCCGCATCGTCGCCCAGGCCCAGGCCCTGCCGGGCCTCTCGCAGCACGTGCGGATCCTCGGCCACCCCTACGTCGACGTGTGGCAGTCCGTGCGCCCGGAGCGGCTCGGCTGGCAGCGGTGGCCGGTCATCCCGCGCGGCACGTCGTGGAAGCACGGCATCTGCGCCGAGCTCGGCTGGGCCCACGCGAGCCAGGCCGACATCGCGAACGCGTGGAAGCGGATCCTCGGCACGGTGCGCACCTACGCCGACCTCGAGCCGACCCTGCTCGCGAGCGTCGAGGAGCTCATCGACTTCGTCACCGAGCCCGGCGCCTGACCGCCGGCCCGCGGCGCCTCACGGCGGCTCGCGGCGGCTCGCGGCGGCTCGCGGCGGCCGGGTCACTTCTTGAGGTAGCCCTGGACGTCGACGACGAGGTAGGACGCCGCGCTCGTGTGCACCGTGATCGACCCGTCGGCGCCGACGGGGACGACGACGGCGTTGACCCGGGTCCGTCCCGAGGCCACGGTGACGTTCGCGGGGCTCGGTCGGGTCGTGCCCGAGGCGTACGCCGTCACGGCGGTCGTCGCCGTCGGCGCGATCGGCGTCAGGGTGATGGACACGGCGGCCACACCGACGGTGGGCACCCCCGCGCGGCCGAGGACGGGGACCGAGACGGTCGAGCCCGCTGCGACGCGGCCCGTCGGGGCCCCGAGGCCGACGCGCGTGTCGAGCACTCTGGACGGGGCGACCGCGACATGGTCGCCGCCCGTCCGGAACCACCCGACGACGTCGACGAGCAGGTCGGTCTGCGCCGTCGAGTGGATGGTCACCTTTCCGCCGGTGCCGATCCGCGACACGACGACGCCCGTCATGCCGGCGTCCGCGTCGTAGCGCACGTGGGCCGTGGTCGGCCGGCCGGTCCCCGCCGGGTATGCCGTCAGCCAGCCACCCGCGCCGGGCGCGGCCGCCGAGACGGCGAGGACGACGGCGGACGCTCCCGTGCTCGGCACGATGCCGGCCCCGGCCACCGGGAGGTCGACGCTCCCGTTCGCGGGCACCCGGACCTGCGCGGTGCCCAGGCCGGTGCGCGTGTCGAGGACGCGGGTCGGCGTGACGGACACGAGGTGTCCGGTCGTGGGGTACCACCCGACGACCTCCGCGACGAGGTGCGTCGTCGCCGAGGTGTAGAGCCGGACCTTGCCGTCGGTGCCGAGCCGCGCCGGCACGAGCTCGCTGATCGTGCCCGCCGTCGTGAAGGTGACGCTCCGGGCGCCGGGCCGTGCCGCGCCGGACGGGTAGCTCGTGAGGTAGCCGGAGGCGGCGGGCGCGGTGACCGTGACGTTGAGGACGGCCGTGCCGACACCGCCGCTCGGGACACCGGCCCGGCCGCTGACCTGCACGGCGATCGACGTGCCTGCCGCCACCTTGGCCGCGGGCGCACCGAGTCCCGTGCGGGTGTCGAGCAGACGGGTCGGGCGGACGGGACGGTAGACGTCGGTGTCGACGACCGTCGCGCCCTGGTCCTTGAGGTGGATGAAGCCGTTGGGCCACTTGCCGCCGGCCCGCGTGACCTTGCGCCACTTGAAGTCGCCGCCCCAGTTGTCCTCGGACACGAGGATCTCGTCGGCCGAGACCACCTTCTCGACGTAGGCGACGTGTCCCGTCGAGGAGAAGGAGGTGTTCCACCAGGCGACCGAGCCGACGGCCGGGTCGTCGTTGGTCTGGCTCGGGAACGACGGGCCCCAGTTGTAGGCGTTGCCGGACAGGGAGGCGGGCTTGGTGTTCGGCAGGCCGTTCCTGACGAGGCGGTAGGCGACGTAGTTCGTGCAGTTGTGGCCGGTCGACTGCCGCCAGTAGCTCGTGGCGCTGTTCTCCTTGTAGCCCGAGTGCGGGTAGCCGGCCGACTGGCACGGGTCGTAGCCGGTGCACAGGACGATCCACTCGGCCGAGCGGGCCGGTCCCGCCAGACCGACCGTGCCGGCCGCACCGAGCAGCAGCGCGACCACCGCGAGGAGGAGGGCACCCGTGCGCGTGCGGGCGGGACGAGAGGTCCGCGCGGGCTCGCCGCCGGGTCCGGGGAGACGGGGCTCGGCCGTGAGGTCGCGCTCGAGTGGCATAGGGGTCTCCCGTGGTCGCCGTGGGTGCATTCGGCAATCTAGGACAATGGGGCCACACGATCACTGGTTTCCCAGAAATCCCATGCGACACGCGAGAGATCTACGTGCCCTCGGGTCACTCCTGTGTTAATGACACCGCTGTCATTCTCGGCCACAAGAGGCTCGCGAGGCCGCGCGCTCCCGCGGCCTCGCGACTACGACCCGTCCGCGCGACGCCGGCGGCCCGGGACGGCCACCCGGGCGATGACCTGCTCCTTGAGCGAGGTGAACGGTGGGCGCACCCAGACCGTCGTGTCGGGTCGGGTCGGCATCGAGAGCACGGCCTTGTCGTGCGAGAAGAGCGCGACCGACCGCTCCCCGTGGTAGGCGCCCATGCCGCTCGCCCCCACCCCACCGAAGGGCAGCCCCGGGACGGCGAGGTGCGCGAGGGGGATGTTGAAGCCGAGCGCGCCCGACGAGGTGTCGCGCACGAAGCGCTGGCGCACCTGGTCGGAGGTCGTGAAGACGTAGAGCGCGAGGGGCTTGTCCCGCCGGTTGACGACGTCGATGGCGGCATCGAGCCCGTCGACGGTGACCAGGGGCAGCACCGGCCCGAAGATCTCCTCGCGCATGACGAGCTCCCGCGGGTCGTCCGCGTCGTC
Source organism: Terrabacter sp. LjRoot27 (assembly GCF_964254175.1). Classification (NCBI taxonomy): domain Bacteria; kingdom Bacillati; phylum Actinomycetota; class Actinomycetes; order Micrococcales; family Intrasporangiaceae; genus Terrabacter; species Terrabacter sp. LjRoot27. The sequence continues at coordinate 1,840,311 of NZ_CAXUSS020000001.1, read as the reverse complement.
GACCTCGACGACCGTCGGCTCGAGGTAGCGCGTGGACGCGTCGGAACGACCACCGGTGACGACCCGAGCCGGGTCGACCAGGGCCGTGAGCCGCTCGAAGTGGCGGCCGTCGACGATGCGGCCGTAGTCGGGCGACTCCGCCGGGTCGTCACCGAAGGCCTCTTGGATCGCTTGCACGAGAAGGGGTTTGAGGGCATCGAGAGTGGAGCGGCTCGCGAGGACGTAGTCGGGCGCCACGCACGTCTGGCCGGCGTTGGTGAACTTGCCCCACACGAGGCGGCGCGCGGTCACCTCGAGGTCGGCGTCGTCGGCGACGTAGGCCGGGGACTTGCCCCCGAGCTCGAGCGTCACCGGCGTCAGGTGCCGAGCAGCAGCCTCCAGGACGATGCGGCCGACGGCTCCGTTGCCGGTGTAGAAGATGTGGTCGAACCGCTCGGCGAGCAGCGCCGTCGTCTCCGGGACCGCGCCCTCGACGACGTGGACCGCCGAGGTGTCGAGGTGCTGGGGCAGCAGGCGCGCCAGCACCCGTGACGTCGCCGGGGCGACCTCACTCGGCTTGAGCACCACGGCGTTGCCGGCGGCGAGCGCACCGACGAGCGGGGCGAGGCACAGCTGGACCGGGTAGTTCCACGGCGCGATGACGAGGACGACACCGAGCGGCTCCCGCACGACCTTGGACCGGCCGGGGGCGAGCGAGACCGGCACCCGCACCCGGCGCGGGGCGGTCCACGCCCGGAGGTGTCGCAGCGTGTGGTCGATCTCGCGGACGACGAAACCCGTCTCGGTGACCCAGGCCTCGGTGGCGCCCTTGCCGAGGTCGGAGTGCAGCGCCTCGGCGAGCTCGCCCTCGTGGTCGACGAGCAGCGAGCGCAGGGCCCGCAGCTGGGCGACGCGCCATGCGCGCGGTTTGGTGACCCCGTCGTCGAAGGCGCGCCGGGCCGCGGCGACGACCTCGGCCGCCCGGGACACCGCCCCGTGGCTCGCGTGGGAGTCCGCCTCGTCACCGGCGGTCGTCGACAGGGTCTCGCTCATCGGGGCCTTTCTCGTCGAGGCCCCTCAGGAGGCGAGGAGCCGGTGCACCACCGTGTCCGCGAGCAGGCGCCCGCGCCGCGTCAGCACGAGACGGGAGTCCCGCACGACGGCCGTGCCGTCGAGCAGGCCGTCGGCGATGAGGCCGGCCACGGCGGTGCGACCCGATCCTCGCAGATCGGAGACCGGCAGTCCCTCGACGAGGCGTGTGCCGAGCAGCACACGCTCGTCGTAGCGCTGGTCGTCGGTGAGGGTCTCACGCGCCTGGGCCGGCGACTCCCCCGCACCCAGCCGGGCGGCATACGCACTCGGGTGCTTGACGTTCCACCACCGAAGCCCCCCGACGTGACTGTGCGCGCCCGGGCCCACGCCCCACCAGTTCGTGCCGGACCAGTAGGCGACGTTGTGGCGGCACCGGGTCTGCTCCGACCGCGCCCAGTTGCTCACCTCGTACCACCCGAAGCCCGCGGCCGAGAGCAGCTCGTCGGCGAGCTCGTACTTGTCGGCCTCGTCGTCGTCCTCGGGCGGGGGCACGACGCCGCGACGCACCTGGGCCGCGAGCTTGGTGCCGTCCTCGACGACGAGCGCGTAGGCCGAGATGTGGTCGGGATCGAGCGCGACGGCGGCCTCGAGGCTGCGGCGCCAGTCGGCGAGCGACTCCCCCGGCGTGCCGTAGATGAGGTCGACGCTCACCTGCATGCCGGCCGCCTTCGTGGCCGCGACGGCCCGCGCGACGTTGTCGGGGTCGTGGGTGCGCTCGAGCGTGCGGAGCACGTGGGGCACCGCCGACTGCATGCCGACCGAGACCCGCGTGAAGCCGCCGTCGGCGAGCTCGCGCAGGGAGTCGGGCGTCACGGAGTCGGGGTTGGCCTCCGTCGTGACCTCCGCGTCGGCCGCCAGGCCGAACCGCGTGCGTATGCCGTCCAGCACGGTCACGAGGTCGGCGGACCTCAGCATCGTCGGGGTACCACCACCGACGAACACCGTTGACACTGCTGGCGCTTCGTCCCCGAGCACGCGGCGCGCGAGATCGAGCTCACGGATGGCGGCGTCGGCGTACGTGTCGATGCCGATGCTCGCGCCCGGGCCACCGAGCTCGGTGAGCGTGTACGTGTTGAAGTCGCAGTAGCCGCAGCGGACCGTGCAGAACGGGACGTGGACGTAGACGCCGAGGTCGGCGCTCGCGAGATCGGCCAGGGCCGCGGAGGGCAGCTCACCCGTGCTGGGAGCGGGGTCGCCGTCGGGGAGGGCGGAGGGCGGCATACGCCCATTGTCCCAGCCCCGGAGGCATGTCCCGTCCACCCCCTCGGTCGTACGCTGCGGTCATGCCAGAGAGTCCGTCGCAGCGACGGAGGGCCGCTCGTCTCCTCCTCGGCGTCGCCGTGCTCGTGCTCTGCCTCGTCATCGTGCTGCCCGTGGTCGCCGAACACGTGTTCGTCGAGGGAAACCGCCCCGGGCGGCTGCCCACACCGACCCCCGTCGCCGCCCCGACGTGCTCGCCGCCACCGCTCCCGCCGACGACCTACCCGACCTTCACGTCGGCACCGGACGCCTCAGTGGCGCAGGGCGCGTCCTGGTCCGCCGTCGTGCGCACGACGTGCGGCAACCTGACCATGCGGCTGGACGGGACGCGCGCCCCGCGCAGCGTCGCCTCGTTCGTCACGCTGGCAGAGGCCGGCTACTGGACCGACAGCGTCTGCCACCGGCTCACCTCGCGCCAGGCGCCGACGAAGCTCCTCCAGTGCGGCGACCCGACGGGCCGCAGCACGGCCGACCCCGGCTACGACCTGCCGCTCGAGAACGTCCCGGCCGGCCGCACCTACCGGGTCGGGGACGTCGGGATGGCCCGCGGGGACGGCTTCCCTGGCACGGCGGGTGAGTTCTTCGTCGTCCACGAGGACTTCACGGTGCCGGCAGGCGCACCCGTCTACTCCCTCATCGGGAGGGTGACCTCGGGGCAGGAGGTCGTGCAGCAGGTCGCGAGCCGCGGCGGCGAGGACACCCGGCCCGACGGGCCGCCGTTCCAGTCGGTCAGCGTGCTCTCCGTCGACGTCGCCCGGAGATGACCCCGCGCGGGAGCGTCAGCGGTCGAGCTGGTCGAGGCGGTCGGCGAGGAAGCGTCCCTCGTCGTCGAAGTCGAAGCTGAAGCTCGACGCGAAGGCCTGCTGGGTCCACGAGCCGTCGGGGTGCTCGAGGTCGGACCGGCTGCGCACCGCGGTGAGGTCGTGCCCACGCAGGGCGGAGATGAGGTACTCGTTGCGAGCCGTGTAGGCGTCGGGCCCGAGGGCGAAGACGCGCTTCGGCGTCGTGCAGAAGGCCAGCGAGAAGAGGCCGCTGCCGGCGAAGCCCGCGATCGTCCCGGCGGCGCGGAAGAGCGCCACCTGCTCGGCGAGCGGGTGGTCCTCGGGGTGCACGACCTCGAAACCCCTCGCCACGAAGAACGCCTCGACCTCGGCGACGTTGTGGCACGACCGCTTGAGCGAGGGGCGGCGCGAGACGAAGATCCGCTCGGGCCGGCGACGCCGCTCGGCCGAGACAACGACGTGGTCACCGACGCGGTCCCAGAGCTGCGCCATGGCGGGGTGGACGAATCGAGGCAGCGAGAACATGCCGGTCGCGGTGTAGAGCCGCTCGGGCCGGCAGGGTGCCGTGAAGACGTGCACGTCGTCGGGGGTGATGCCGAACGCGCCGAGGATGTCGATCTCGAAGGGAGCGAGCACGGCCGGCTCGCGGTCGTGCTGCAGCGTCAGGAGCACCTTGACGTCCGGCTCCAGCGCGCGGACCCGTTCCCAGGCCCAGAGCCGGCTCAGCTGCTCGGTCATGAGGTGGCCGAAGTGCCCGGGCCACTCGGAGTCGAGGTGGAACCACGCCCCGGGCAGCTCGTCCGGCGAGCTGATGTCGCGCCGCACCGTCCCGAAGCGCGGGGCGCGTTCGACGACGTAGACGTTGGCGATCCGCTCCATCCAGCTCTGCCGGAAGGTCTCGGGGAAGAGGACGTCGTCCCGGGTCACGATCTGCCCGCGCGAGCACGTCGGCGCGTCGTAGCGCCGCAGGACCATCTCGGGCACGGTCAGCCGGGACTGGACGTAGGGATCGGCGACCCGGTTGACGTCGTAGGCGCACGTCGCGGTCCACGTGACGGCGGGCAGCGCATCGAGCCGCTCCCCCAGCTCGGGACGTCCCGCGAGGACCGTGTCGACCTCCTCCTCACGCAGCTTCGGGGCGACGCGGACGCCGTTGACGACGCGGAGGACCTTGCTGTGGACGTGGACCTGCTCGAGCGAGCGACCGAGCCCCTCGACGTCCCGGTAGGCGGGCGCCTCGAACCGCTCGTCGTGGAAGTCGCGCGTGCGGGCCTCCTGGGCTGCGGCCACCAGGCCCCACAGGTCGCCGGCGTAGGCAGGTTCCGGCGGCAGGTTCTCGTTGGGCAGGGCGTCGTCGACCGCGATCCGGGTGCCGCCGTCCGAGGCGGTCAGCGATGCGGCCTGACGCTGCGCGAGGGACTCCCCGGGGCTCGCGGAGGCCACGGCGTCCTCGAGCGGGTGCGGGACGAGACGACGAGCGACGTACTCGCCCCCCTGGCGCAGGTGCATGAACACCCGCTCGAAGAGCAGGGCCTGGTCGTTGCCGTTCTCGTCGGAGGCGTCGACGACGAGGTCGAAGGGCCCTTCGACGGTGAGCCGCGCGTGGGTCTTCGAGGCGTCGTCGGGCAGCTGCACCGTCGACACGCGCAGCAGGGGCCACTGGGCCGCCAGGATCGTCGACCACGGTGCGGCGTCGGGTCCACCCACCACGAGCACGGCACCGTCCGTGCGCCCGCGCAGGGCGGTGACGACGACCTCCATCGCGGCGAGGTGGGGACGCACGTCGGCCCATCGTTGCTGGTCGGCCCGCCGGACCAGCTCGCTCGCCGGATGCACCGGAGGCTCCCCCACGACGGGGTCGGCGGCATCACCGTCCGGTAGGCGTGTGGCTGGCACAGGGGACATCCAAGCACGCCCGCACCCACCCGGACGCCAGGACGGGTCTCTTGTCGGAGAGCTCGCAGGACGCGCTCAGCCCGAGTGCGTCGTGACGCCGTAGCGGGCCCGGGAGGCGAGCGCCCACCTCGCGGCGGGGACCGACACCAGGGCGATGACGACCATGAAGGCCGCCAGGACGAGCCAGCCCGTCTCACCGAGGTCGACGCACAGGTAGGTGACGACGGGCGGGGCGACGACGGCGAGCACGCTGAAGCCGAGTCCGGCGAAGCCCTGGTACTGGCCTTGCCGTTCGTGCGGAGCGAGCCCCATCTGCAGCCCCCACTGACCACCGGAGCCGATCATCTCGCCGACGACGTGCACGAGCGAGCCGGCGACGAGGGCAGCGATAGCGAGCCACATCGAGCCGCGGTCGGCGAGGGCGACGATCGCGAAGCCGGCTGCGATCCACCACGCCCCTCGCACGAGCGCCCGGGCGCCGGCCACGACCGAGTCGGCCCGGCGCGAGAGCCGGACCTGGAAGAGCGCGACGGCGGCGGTGTTGATGACGAGCAGGACGGCCACCATGACCGTGGGGGCCGACGTGTGGGCCGAGACGTAGAGGGCCAGCCCGAGCTCCATGACGAAGAAGTGCAGCGAGAAGAGCCCGGTGATGACGGTGATGACGACGTAGGGCCAGTCCCGGATGACCGCCAGACGTGGCTCGCCGGCGGCTCGCTCGTGCGGGGCGAGGTCCGGCAGGCGCGTCGAGTTCCAGGCCGCAAGGCCGGTGAAGAGGGCGTTGAGCACGAAGACGGTGACGTAGGCCCACCGCTCGTCGATGATGAGCGCGGCGCCCCCGAACACCGACCCGAGACCGAGCGCGGTGTTCGTCACGGCGCGGAGATAGGCCTTGAAGAGCACGCCACGCCCGCCGGTGGCGAGCTGGGCGATGACGCCCTGGTTGACCGCGCCGGCCCCGCGCTCGAAGAACGCGAGGACGCCGAGCAGCAGCGCGAGCATCCACGGGGTCGTGGCCAGGACCGGCGGCGCGCTGAAGACGGCGGCCCCGACCATGAACGCCGTGAGCACCTGGCGGGGGCCGCGGGTGTCGCCGAGGTGGCCCGCCGGCACCTGGACGACGATGCCGACCACGGCCGACACCGACATCGCGAGCGCCACCTCGGTGGCGCTGAAGCCGACCTGGCGGGTGAAGTAGAGGGCGCTCGTCGTCAGGACGGCCCCGGCGCCGAACCGGTTGGCGAACGAGCCCAGCGCGAGGATGCGCAGGTCACGGTCCACCGGGATGCCGCGGTGGGTCAGCGGTCGGGTCGTCGTCGACGTCATGGCACTCTCTCTCGTCCCCGCACTTATCTCGACGTCAAGATATATGGCGCTGGGCACATCGGTGCAACTCGTTTTCGGCCGTCGCATATGGTGCTGGGGTGTACAGCCCCAACTGGATCGAGCTCGACGGCGTCGTCAACATGCGTGACCTGGGAGGCATGGTGACAGCCGACGGCGACACCGTCCGGCCCCGTCGGCTGCTGCGCTCCGACAACCTCCAGGACCTCACCCCGGGCTCCGTCGACGCCCTCGTCAACCGCTACGGCGTCAGCGACGTCGTGGACCTGCGCACCGACGTCGAGGTCGCCAAGGAGGGCGACGGCCCGCTCCGCACGCTGGACGGCATACGTCACCACCACCACACGCTCTACCGCGAGGACACGACGGAGTCCGGCATCCCGGCCGCGGAGCGCGCCCTGCCCTGGGAGACCGACGAGCGCCGAGACGCCGCAGCCGCAGCGGCCGCCGCGCGGGGCGAGGGCCACGGCCCCAGCCACGACCAGTTCTGGTCGGAGCACTACCTCAGCTACCTCGCGAGCCGTCCCGACTCGGTCGTGGCGGCCCTGCACGCCATCGCGACGAGCGAGGGCGCCGCGGTCGTGCACTGCGCCGCCGGCAAGGACCGCACCGGCACCGTCGTCGGACTCGCGCTCAAGGTCGTCGGGGTGCCCGACGACCTCGTCGTCGCCGACTACGCGGCGTCGGCCGAGCGCGTCGCCGCGATCATGGAGCGGCTGCGCGCCAAGGAGGCCTACGCCGCCAACCTCAAGGACAAGACGGTGGCCCAGCAGTCGCCGACCACCGACACGATGCGCCTGCTGCTCGCCGCGCTCGACGAGCGCTACGGCGGTCCGATGGGCTGGCTCGACGCCCAGGGCTGGACGGCGGCCGACACGGAGCGCCTGCGCCGCAAGCTCCTCGAGGCCTGAGAGCCGCGACCCGGGGTCGCGGGCAGAGCCGTCAGCCGCGAGGGCTGACGTAGAGGTGGATCGTGCCCTCGACCGTCACGACACCGTCGGCCCGGGTGGCCGTGACGCGCACCGGCACCTCCGCCCGCCCGTCGCGCCACACCTGCGGGTCGGTCTCGGCCGTGCACGTGAGGTCGGACGTGGACTTCGCGAGGTAACGCACCTCCATGCCGCGCGGGATCCAGCGATGGGTGGGCGGGATGCTCGCCTCGGCCAGCAGTCCCATCGCCGCCTCGAGACCGTTGCAGGCCGCGATGGCGTGGACCGTGCCGATGTGGTTGTGCACCCGGCGCCGCTTGGGCACCACGACGACGGCCCGGTCGGGCGCCACGTCGACGACCCTCGGACGCACCGTGGCGAAGTAGGGCGCCGCGGCCGTGAACGCCCGGGCGAAGACCCGCTTGCCGAAGGGACGGTGCTCGAGACGGCGGTAGAGCGCGTAGGCGTTCGTCATGCCGGTCAGGTTACCGACAGGTAACCCTGTCGTCACCGGACACCCACGGTGACGTACGCCGTATGCCGTCCGCTCCCGAGCGCACGCGAGCGCCCCCGAGCGCACCGGAGGGCTGCGGCCTCGGCTACTTCTTCTTGTCGCCCTTGTCGCCGTCGCTCGAGAGGGCAGCGACGAAGGCCTCCTGCGGCACCTCGACCCGTCCGACCATCTTCATGCGCTTCTTGCCCTCCTTCTGCTTCTCGAGGAGCTTGCGCTTGCGGCTGATGTCGCCGCCGTAGCACTTGGCGAGCACGTCCTTGCGGATGGCGCGGATGTTCTCGCGGGCGATGATGCGCGACCCGATGGCGGCCTGGATCGGGACCTCGAACTGCTGGCGCGGGATGAGGTCCTTGAGCTTGCTCGCCATCATGACGCCGTAGGCGTACGCCTTGTCCTTGTGGACGATCGCCGAGAACGCGTCGACGGTCTCGCCCTGGAGCAGGATCTCGACCTTGACGAGGTCGGCGACCTGCTCGCCGTCGGGCTCGTAGTCGAGCGAGGCGTACCCGCGGGTGCGCGACTTCAGCTGGTCGAAGAAGTCGAAGACGATCTCGGCGAGCGGCAGCGTGTAGCGCATCTCGACACGGTCCTCGGAGAGGTAGTCCATGCCGCGGAGGTTGCCGCGCTTCTGCTGGCACAGCTCCATGATCGCGCCGACGAACTCCGACGGCGCGAGGATCGTGGCGCGCACGACCGGCTCGCTCACCTCGCGGATCTTGCCGTCGGGGTACTCGCTCGGGTTGGTCACGTGGACGGACTTGCCGTCGTCCATCGTGACGTCGTAGACGACGTTGGGCTGGGTCGAGATGAGGTCGAGGTCGAACTCGCGCTCGAGCCGCTCACGGACGATCTCGAGGTGCAGCAGGCCGAGGAAGCCGACGCGGAAGCCGAAGCCCAGCGCTGCCGACGTCTCTGGCTCGTAGACGAGCGCGGCGTCGTTGAGCTTGAGCTTGTCGAGCGCGTCGCGCAGGTCCGGGTAGTCCGAGCCGTCGATGGGATAGAGGCCGGAGAAGACCATCGGCTTGGGGTCGCGGTAGCCGCCGAGGTCCTTCGTCGCCGGCTTGCTCGCGTTGGTCACCGTGTCGCCGACGCGCGACTGGCGCACGTCCTTGACCCCGGTGATGAGGTAGCCGACCTCGCCGACGCCGAGGCCCTTGCCGGGGACCGGCTCGGGGCTGATGACGCCGATCTCGAGGAGCTCGTGGGTGGCCCGGGTCGACATCATGACGATCTTCTCGCGCGGGCTGAGGTTGCCGTCGACGACGCGGACGTAGGTCACGACGCCGCGGTACGTGTCGTAGACCGAGTCGAAGATCATCGCGCGTGCCGGGGCGTCGGGGTCACCCACCGGGGCCGGCAGGGTGCGGACGATCTTGTCGAGCAGCGGCTCGACGCCCGCGCCGGTCTTGCCGGAGACCCGGAGGCAGTCCTCGGGCTCGCAGCCGATGAGCTTGGCCAGCTCCTCGGCGTACTTCTCCGGCTGGGCCGCGGGCAGGTCGATCTTGTTGAGGACCGGGATGATCGAGAGGTCGTTCTCCATCGCGAGGTAGAGGTTCGCGAGAGTCTGCGCCTCGATGCCCTGGGCGGCGTCGACGAGGAGCACGGCACCCTCGCACGCGGCGAGCGACCGGGACACCTCGTAGGTGAAGTCGACGTGCCCCGGGGTGTCGATCATGTTGAGGGCGTACGTCGTGCCGTCGAGCTCCCACGGCATCCGCACGGCCTGGCTCTTGATCGTGATGCCGCGCTCGCGCTCGATGTCCATGCGGTCGAGGTACTGCGCGCGCATGGCGCGCGCGTCGACGACGCCGGTCAGCTGCAGCATGCGGTCGGCCAGCGTGGACTTGCCGTGGTCGATGTGCGCGATGATGCAGAAGTTGCGGATCAGGTCCGGCGGCGTTGCGTTGGGTGCCAACGCGGAGCGGGCCATGGGCGACACGTGGGACGAACCTCGCAGAGTCAGGGTGACGGGGATGGTGCTGGTCGGTGGGCGGGCGGGCTCGAGTCGCTCGGATCGCTCGGATCGCTCGGGGTGCCGCCGCAGCCAGCACAGTGTCCCATGCTTTGGGGTCCCGGCGCTCACGCCCTCACGGCCCGCGCCCACCACCGCCCCGGGTCGTGACGCACAATGGCGGCCATGCGCGCCCAACCCATGCAGGTCCTGCCCGTGGCCCCCGGGTCGCACCTGCCGCTGCGCCGTCACGTGCGGCACCCTCGGGAGATCGTGACGCTCGTCGTCGCCATCATCGCCTCGCTGCTCCTGCTCCTGGCGGCCATCGCCGAGGTGTCGGCCGCCGTCGACGAGCAGCGCACGCCCGACGTCTACGCGCTCGCGCTCGTCTTCGCCCCGATCCTCGTCTGGTTCGCGCGGGGGCAGCTGTGGGCGCAGCAGCGGCTCAACGGCATCAAGCTGACCCCCGAGCAGTTCCCCGAGGCGTACGCGATGCTCGTCGACGCCGCAGGCCGGTCCGGACTCTCCTACGTGCCGGACGCGTACGTCGTGCTCGGCAACGGTGTCATCAACGCGGCGGCATCCGGACACGGGTTCCGTCGCTTCGTCTTCATCCACAGCGACCTCCTCGAGGTCGGCGGCGCGGCCCGAGAGCCCGACGCGCTGCGGTTCGTCATCGCCCACGAGGTCGGCCACATCGCCGCCGGCCACGTCAGCTACTGGCGGATCCTCGGCACGTTCGCCTCGCAGTGGATCCCGCTCGTCGGGTCGACCCTGAGCCGGGCCCAGGAGTACACCGCCGACAACTACGGCCACGCGCTCGCACCCCAGGGCGCCCGGTCGGCGATGGCGACCCTCGCCGGGGGCAAGTACCTGGGCCGGTCGGTCGACGTCGACGCGATGGCCGACCGCGCCGTCACCGAGCCGGGCTTGTTCGTCTGGGTCGCGAACGCCGCGGCGAGCCACCCGGTGCTGCTGTGGCGCATGCACGCCCTGCGCGACCGGCGCCGTCCGGGACGGCTGCTCTGGCGCCCGAGGGAGCCGTGGCTGTGGGGCGCTCCGGCCGCGCCCGGCGCGTACGCCCTCCCCGCGATGGTCGGGTTCTCGCCCACGCCACTCCCCGAGGCGGTGCCGAGCCGGGAGGTGACGCAGGGCGTCCCGGTCGACGCCCTGTCGAACGGTGTTCCCGCCGTTCGACGTGGGAGTGAGGGCGTCCCCGCGCCCTACCCCGACGCGACGGCCCCGACGACGCCGCCGCCGAACCGAGAGGACGAGCGATGGAGACCCTGATCGAGCGGGCCGACGGACGCGACGACGGCGAGGACTGGACCGAGAACTACGAGGAGCTGCCCGGAGGTGCGGGCATCAGCATCATCCTCGAGTCGACGACGCGCGAGGGCGTGGGACCCCGCCTGCACCGGCATCCCTACGCCGAGACCTTCATCATCCGGCGGGGGTCGGCGACCTTCACGGTCGGGACGGAAGAGGTCCTCGGACACGCCGGTCAGGTGCTCGTCGTGCCGGCTGGCACACCGCACCGGTTCCGCACGGGGCCGGGCGGCTACGAAGCGGTCCACATCCACGCCAGTGACCGCTTCGTCACCGACTGGCTCGAGTGAGCGACCCCGGCCGTCAGGCGTTCGTCGTGGCCGACACGACGGCAGCGGGCTCGACCTGACGGTCGGAGCCCGGCGCTGCGGCGCGGGACCGGCGCTCGAGCACCGCCGAGAGCACGGCCACGCCGACACCCAGCACGGCGAGACCGGCACCCACGAGACTCGGCGCCCCGTAGCCCCAGCCAGCGGCGAGCACGATCGAGCCGAGCCAGGCGCCGAGGGCGTTCGCGGTGTTGAGCGTCGAGTGGTTGAGCGCGGCCGCGAGCGACTGCCCCTCGTGCGCGACGTCCATGAGGCGCGTCTGGAGCAGCGGCACGACGATCGAGGGCAGCAGGCCCAGGACGAAGACCATGACGACCGCGAGCCAGAGGATCTGGGCGGCCCACCCGAAGAGGGCGAGGAGCACGGCGATGGCGGCCAGAGCCCCGATGATGCCCCTGAGCACGCCGACGCGGTTGGCGACGCGGCCGCTGAGCACCATGCCGGCGACCATGCCGACGCCGTAGGCCGCGAGCACCCAGGGGATGTAGCGCTCGTCGAGCCCCGCGAGCTCGGTCATGGTCGGCGTGATGAAGGAGTACATCGCGAACATGCCGCCGAAGCCGACGACGCCGATGAGGAGCGCGAGCCACACCTGGGGCCGACGCAGCGCCTGCATCTCGGCGCGCATCGACTCCTCACCGCTCGGCGGCTGGTGCGGCAGGAAGAACGCGATGGCCACGACCGTCAAGGCCGCGATGGCGCCGACGAGGACGTAGGGCAGGTGCCACGAGAAGCGCTGCCCGAGCAGGGTCGCGAGGGGCACGCCGACGACGTTGGCGACGCCCAGGCCGCCGAGGATGGCGGCGACGGCCGCGGTGCGGCGCTGGTGCGACACGAGGGAGGCGGCGACGACCGAGCCGATGCCGAAGAAGGCACCGTGCGGCATACCGGCGAGGAACCGGGCGGCCATGACGGTCGGGTACGTGTTCGCCGCGAGGATGGCGAGGTGCGCGACGGCGAAGAAGGCCATGAGCCCCATGAGCAGGCCCTTGCGCGGCGCCTTGGCGAAGGCGATGGCGATGATCGGGGCACCGACCACCACGCCGAGGGCGTAGGCGGAGACGTAGTGACCCGCGGTGGCGATGCCGACCCCGGTCCCGTCGGCGATCTGGGGCAGCAGGCCCATCGTCACGAACTCCGTCGTGCCGATGGCGAAGCCGCCGACCGCGATGGCGAGGATGGCGAGGGTCGTGCGGCGTGCTGCGGGACTCACAGGGCTCTCCGGGTTCGGTCGTCGGTCGGCGTCCACGGGGTGGCGCGGGAAGGCGTGGTGCGGATCGCCGTCGACCCGGTCTCGGACCTCAACGGTAACGGTGGCGCGGCTACGGTGATTCCCATGTCCAGCACCCTCGATCGCCTGCTCGGTCGCCTGCGCGGCCTCGTGCGGGCCACGTCCTCAACGACCCGCACCCGTCCACCGGCCGGTCGCAGCCCGGTGCCGCCGGGTGCCCCCGCGGCGCCTCCGGGTGCCACGAAGCCCTACCCCGGTGACGCGACACGCGTGCCCGACGCGACGTACGCGCCGCGCCCGGACGGACGGCCCGACCCGGGTGAGATCGTCTGGACCTGGGTGCCCTACGAGGAGGACCACACCCAGGGCAAGGACCGTCCCGTGCTCGTCATCGGTCGCGACGGCGACTGGCTCGTGGCGCTGCCCCTGACGAGCAAGGACCACGACCGCGACGAGCAGCAGGAGCGGCGCTCCGGCCGCGAGTGGGTCGACATAGGCTCCGGCGCGTGGGACGGCCGCGGACGCCCGAGCGAGGTGCGGGTCAACCGGCTCGTCCGCGTCGACCCCGACGGGGTGCGCCGCGAGGGAGCCGTGCTCCCGCGGGACCGCTACGACGAGGTCGTGGCCGCCGCGCGCGCCCACCACGGCTGAGACGCAGATCGGGCCCGTCACCACGAGGTGACGGGCCCGCTCACGCGCGAGGGTGGTGCGTCAGAGCGACGCGACCTTCTTCGCCAGGGCCGACTTCTTGTTGGCGGCCTGGTTCTGGTGGATGACACCCTTGCTGACAGCCTTGTCGAGCTTCTTCGAGGCGGTCTTGAGGGCCTCGGCAGCAGCGTCCTTGTCGCCGGAGGCCGTGGCCTCGCGGACCTTGCGGACCCACGTGCGAAGCTCGCTCTTGACGGCCTTGTTGCGCTCGGTGCGCGTCGCGTTCGTCTTGATGCGCTTGAGCTGCGACTTGATGTTTGCCACGTTGATGGTTTCTTTCGTTCGGTCGGATGGTTGCCGTTAGAGGGCGGCAAAGCTGCTCGGGACCGGGCGTGGGGACACCCTGCGTGAGCGGCTCTGGATGGTGCATGCATGCGCGCACGACCTGAGCGCGCACGCAAGGGACAAAGTTACCAGCGGCCGGTGCGCTCGACCAAACCGGAGGTATGCCGTCCGCCGCGGTCCGCGCGGACGCCCGGCGGGGGCGCGCTCAGCGGGCGGCCCGCGCCCGGGAGATGGTGAGGATGGCCCGCTCGACGGCGTAGACGGGGTCGCGGCCGCCACCCTTGACCTCGAAGTCGGCGGCGGCCACGGCCTGCACGGCGACGGCGAGGCCGGCGGCGGTCCAGTGGCCGACGGCGCGGCGGGCCTTGTCGATCTGCCAGGGAGCCATGCCGAGGCTCTTGGCGAGCTGGGCCGAGCTGCCCCGGCCGGCCGCACCGACCTTGATGAGCTGGCGCAGCTGGGAGGCGATGACGGCGACGATCGGGACGGGGTCGACGCCGGTGGCGATGGCGTGCCGGAGCAGGCGCAGCGCCTCGCCCGAGTGCCCGGCGATCGTCGCGTCGGCGACCCGGAAGCCGGTGGCCTCGACCTTGCCCCCGTGGTAGGTGTCGACGACGGCGTCGTCGATCGTGCCCTCGGTGTCGGAGACGAGCTGCGAGCAGGCGGCGGCGAGCTCGCGGACGTCCTTGCCCACGGCCTCGATGAGCGCCCGCACGCCCTCGCTCGTGATCTTGCGCCGGGCCGCCGAGAACTCCTTCATGACGAAGTCGGTCTTGTCGCGGTCGGTCTTGACGGCCGGGCACTCGATGACGCGGGCGCCGGCCTTCTTCATCGTGTCGAGGACCTTCTTGCCCTTCACCCCTCCTCCGTGCGCGACGACGAGGCCGACGTCGGGGTCGGGGGCCGCGAGCAGCGCGAGCAGGTCGAGCTGGAGCTCGTCGGGTGACTCGTGCAGGTCGCGCACGACGATCGTCTTGGTGCCGCCGAAGAGCGAGGGGCTGGCGTGCATCTGCAGGGCCCCGGACTCGTAGGTGGCGGCCTCGATGCGGATCACCTCGACGTCGGCCTCCCTGGCACCGGCGAGGACGCCGGCGACGGCCCGCTCGACGAGGACGCCCTCGGGGCCGGTCACGAGCACGAAGGGAAGGATGGCCGGGTCGGTCATGGCCCAACTCTGTCATGCCCGGGCGACAGTCCCGTCAGTCGAAGAGAGCACCTGAGGCGATGGTGAGCCCGAGCTGCTCGACCCGGGCCGCGATCGTCTCCTCGGGCAGCTCGAAGTGGTCGACGAGCTCGTCGAGCTGCATGCCGGCCTCGGCTGCGTCACGCAGCTCCTCGTCCTGCTCGTCCGTCCACGCGTGGCCGGACGTGACCGCGCTGCGCGACGAGACCGGAGCCGGTGGGGCCACCGCGACCGGCCGCGGGTGCTCGGTGCCGTCGGCGTCGGACCGGGCGCCCGTGAGCGAGCGCAGGGCGGGCTCCTCGACGGCGACGGGTGGCGGCGCCATCGCGTCGAGCCGGGCGAGCGCCGCGAGCACCATCGTCTTGTCGGTCGTCGGGTAGAAGGGCGGCAGCGAGCGCTGGAGGAAGCCGGCATACCTCGCCGTCATCATCCGGGAGTCGAGGAAGGCCACGACGCCGCGGTCGTCGGCCCGGCGCACGAGACGCCCGGCGCCCTGCGCGAGGCGGAGCGCGGCGTGCGTGGCCGACACCGCCATGAAGCCGTTGCCGCCCATCCGCGCGATGGCCTGCGACCGGGCCGACGCGAGCGGGTCGTCGGGGCGCGGGAACGGGATGCGGTCGATGATGACGAGCTGGCACGACGAGCCCGGCACGTCGACGCCCTGCCACAGCGTCAGGGTGCCGAAGAGACAGGTGCGCGGGTCGCGCGCGAACTGGCGCACGAGGGTCGTGATCTGGTCCTCCCCCTGGCAGAGGACCGGGATGTCGTCGCCGAAGCGGGCGCGCATGACCTCGGCGGCCGTCTGGGCCGCGCGCATCGAGGAGAAGAGGCCGAGCGTGCGCCCGCCCGCGGCACGCACGAGCTCCTCGATCTCGTCGAGCGTGTCGTCGCCGGCGCCGTCGCGACCCGGCGGCGGCAGGTGCGCGGCGACGTAGGCGATGGCCTGCTTGGGGTAGTCGAAGGGACTGCCGACGTCGAGGCCCTGCCACTTCGGAGCGCCGTCGCCGCGAAGCCCGATGGTCCCGGCCACGGCGTCGAACGAGCCTCCGAGCTCGAGCGTCGCCGACGTCAGGACGACGGTCCGCTCCTCGAAGACCTTGTCGCGCACGAGCATCGCGACGCTCATCGGCGCGACGCGCAGGACGGGACCCCGGCGCTGGTCGCGGTTCAGCCAGACGACGTCGAGCTCGCGCTCCTCGAGGATGCGCTCGGCGTTCTCGTGGACCTCGTCGACGGCCGCGCGCGCCACCTGGCGGGCTCCGTCGGCCTCCTGGCCCGGGGGTGGCTTGAGGTCGCTCTGGACGGTGCGCGCGGTGTCGCGGACCCGGGCGAGGGCGAGCCCGACGGAGTCGGGGACGCCGAGCATCCGGCCCTCCTCGAGCGGCTCGAGCGCGAGGGCGAGCATCTCCCCCGCCTCGTCGAGGGCGGCGGTGTTCTCGGACATCCGGCCGGCCTTCTTGGCGGCCGTCATGACCATCGTGCCGGTCAGCTCGTCGGTGATCGTCGCGGTGACGCGGTCGACGAGCTCGTGCGCCTCGTCGACGACGAGCACGTCGTGCTCGGGCAGCATCTGCCGGCCCTCGAAGGAGTCGATGGCCATGAACGAGTGGTTCGTGACGATGACGTCGACGTCCTTGGCGGCCTCGCGGGCGCGCTCGACGAAGCACTCGGCGACGAGCGGGCACTTGCCACCCATGCACTCGTGCGCCGAGACCGAGACCTGCCGCCACGCGCGCTCGGAGACGCCGGGGACGAGCTCGTCGCGGTCGCCCGAGTCGGTCGTGCTCGCCCACTCGCGCAGCCGGACGACCTCCTGGCCGAGACGCCCGACGGCGGCGTCGACCTGGCCGACCGACAGCAGCCCGTCCTCGTCGTCGGGGAAACCACCCTCGAGCTTGTTGAGGCACACGTAGTTGCGCCGGCCCTTGACGAGGGCGTAGGTCGGTCGACGCCCGAGCACCGGTGCGAGCGCGTCGGCGACGCGCGGCATGTCGCGGTCGACGATCTGCGCCTGCAGCGCCAGGGTCGCGGTCGCGACGACGGCCGGCTTGCCCGCCTCGAAGGCGTGCGCGACGGCGGGCACGAGGTAGGCGAGCGACTTGCCGGTGCCGGTCCCTGCCTGGACGAGCAGGTGCTCGCCGCCGTCGATGGCGTGGGCGACGGCCTTGGCCATCTCGACCTGCCCGGGACGCTCGGCGCCGCCGACCCCCGACACCGCGGCGTGGAGGAGGTCGTCGAGCGCGGGTCGCTGAGGCATTGGATCAGCGTATGCCGCAGGGGTGACCTGCTGTGCCACCCGTCCCCCGCCCGCGCGCGACGCGTGGTCCGGCGTGCCCTCGATGGTCTGGCACTCACTCGCGACTCGGCGACTCGGCGACTCGGCGACTCGGCGACTCGGCGACTCGGCGACTCGGCGACTCGGCGACCCGGCGACTCAGCGACCCGGCGACTCAGTGGCTTCGGGCCCAGCGTTCGCCGAGCTCGGCTCCCGTCGGCGCGGTCGCGTCGAGCACAGAGGGCCCGGGCGCCCGGAGCGCGTCGAGGTGCAGGCCGAGGTAGCGGCGCCGGAGGGCGGCGGTCCGCTCGGGGTCCTCGACGCGCACGGCCGTCAGCTGTTCGAGGAGCATCGGGACGTCCGCCGCCTCCACGTCGGGGCGCAGCCGACCGGCAGCCTGCGCCCGGCGCACCAGGGCGTCGACGAGCCCACCGCTGCGCGCGGCCAGGTCCCGCAGCTCGCCCGTCGACCTGAACGTGCCGGCGAGCCGGACCGTCAGGGCGTGGACGTCGGCCTCGACCACGCGGCGCAGGAACGTCTCGAAGGACGACCAGGCGTCGCCGTCGTCGGCGAGTGACTGCTCGGCCAGCTCCACGAAACGACGAAGCCCGTCCCCGCACACCTGCTGGAGCAGCTCGTCACGGCCGGCATAGCGGCGGTACAGGCCGCCGACGCCGACGCCGGCAGCCTGCGCCACGGCGGCCATGGACGCCTCCGGGTCACGAAGCAGCGTCGCGCGTGCCGCCTCGAGGATCGCCGTGTCGTTGCGCGCGGCCTCGGCCTGGCGGCCTCGTCGGGGACGGGCCCGTTCGGCGTGAGTGCTGGGCTCCTGCGGGCGGTCGCTGGTCATCCGCCGACGGTAGCACTTGAACGGAACGCTTCGTTCCGTTATCTTGGTCGGAACGCATCATTCCGATAGAGAGGTCACCCCATGGACGCCGCCCCGACCGCCTGGACCATCCTCGACACCGCGCACACCGCCCTGCGGGACACCGTGTCCGCGGTCCGCACCGACCAGTGGGACGGTCCCACGCCGTGCACCGAGTGGACCGTGGCACAGGTGCTGCAGCACGCCGCCGGCGACCAACAGGCCTACGCCGCGGTCCTCGGCGAAGGCGACTTCCCGGCATACGACCCCTTCTCCCCCACCGGCGCTCTCGAGGCCGACGCTCCCGACCTGCTCGACCCGCCGCTCGCGGCCGCCCGGCTCGCCTTCTCGCGCGTCGACGCCGCAGACCCCGCCGTCCCCGTGCCGCTGCCGCAGGGACGGCTGGCCGCCCCGGTCGCCGTCGGCGCCAGCGCGCTGGACGCAGCCGTGCACGCCTGGGACATCGCCGTCGGGACCGGGCAGCCGTCCCCGGTGGACGCCGTGCTGGCCGAGCAGCTGCATGCCGTGGCCCTCGAGATCGTCGAGCCGCTGCGCGGGTTCGCCTACGCCGCAGCGCTTCCCGGCGACGACGGGGACGCCGTCGACCGTCTGCTGCGCTACCTCGGGCGCGATCCCCGCTGGTCCCCCACGCGCTGAGGCGAGCCGATCGCCGTCGGTGCTGGGACGCACGTCACCACAGCTCGTCCGGCGATCCCGTTGTGCGCAGGCAGGTGCGGGAGTTGTATCGAGGTATGAGCGCACCCCTGCCCACCGACCTCGACATCGCGAACGCGGCGACCCTGCGTCCGCTCGTCGACGTCGCCGCCGACCTCGGCGTGACCCCCGACCACCTCGAGCCGTGGGGGCGTGACGTCGCGAAGATCGACCTCGCCGTCCTCGACGAGCCACCGCACCAGCCGGACGCGAAGTACGTCGTCGTCACGGCGATCACGCCCACCCCGCTCGGCGAGGGGAAGACGACGACCTCGGTCGGGCTCGCCCAGGCGCTCCAGCGGCTCGACAAGCGCGCTGCGGTCGCCCTGCGCCAGCCGTCGATGGGTCCGACCTTCGGGATCAAGGGCGGTGCGGCCGGCGGCGGCTACAGCCAGGTCGTGCCGATGGAGCGGCTCAACCTGCACCTCACGGGTGACTTCCACGCCGTGACGTCGGCCCACAACCTGCTCGCCGCGATGATCGACAACCACCTGCACCACGGCAACGCGCTCGGGCTCGACGTCCGCAACATCACGTGGCGCCGGGTCCTCGACGTCAACGACAGGGCCCTGCGCAACGTCGTCATCGGGCTCGGCGCCCGCCAGGACGGGGTGGCCCGCGAGACGGGGTTCGACATCACCGCCGCGAGCGAGGTCATGGTCCTGCTCACCCTCGCGACCTCGCTGCGCGACCTGCGCGAGCGACTCGGCCGGATCGTCGTCGGCTACACGACCGAGGGCAAGGGCGTCAGCGCCGACGACCTGCACGCGGCCGGGGCCATGACGGCGATGCTCGCGGACGCCCTCAAGCCCAACCTGCTCCAGACGCTCGAGGGCGGCCCGGCCATCATCCACTGCGGACCGTTCGGCAACATCGCGACGGGCACCTCCTCCGTCACGGCAGACCTCATCGCCATGCGCGGCAGCGACTACGCCATCACCGAGGCCGGCTTCGGTGCCGACATGGGCGCCGAGCGCTTCTTCGACGTCAAGTGCCGGGTCAGCGGCCTCAAGCCCGACGTCGCCGTCATCGTGGCGACGGTCCGTGCCCTCAAGACCCATTCGGGCAGGTATGCCGTCAAGGCCGGGAAGCCCCTGCCCGCGGGCCTGCTCAAGGAGAGTCCCAAGGACGTCGAGGCCGGGCTGGCCAACCTGCGCAAGCACATCGAGATCGTGCGGCGCTTCGGCGTGCAGCCCGTCGTCGCGATCAACGCCTTCCCGGACGACCACGACTCGGAGCACGCGGTGATCCGTCGCTTCTGCAACAGCCTGGGGGTGCGCTCTGCGGTGACCCGCCATGTCGCCGAGGGGGGAGCCGGCGCGCTCGAGCTCGCCCAGGTCGTCATCGAGGCCGCGCACGAGCCGACGAGCTTCGAGTTCCTCTACCCCCTCGACCTGCCACTCGAGCAGAAGATCGAGGCCATCGCCACGCAGATCTACGGCGCCGACGGCATCGACGTGAGCCCGGCGGCGGCGAGGGCGCTCAAGGACTACGAGCGCCTCGGCTACGGCGGGCTGCCCGTCGTCATCGCCAAGACGCACCTGTCGATCTCGTCCGACCCGTCGCTGCGCGGGGCGCCGCGCGGGTGGCGGATGCCGGTGCGCGAGGTCAGGGCCGCGGTCGGCGCCGGCTACGTCTACGCGGTCTGCGGCGACATGCGGACCATGCCCGGCCTGCCGACCTCCCCCAACGCCGAGCGCATCGACATCAGCGAGGACGGCTCCGTCACCGGCCTGTCGTGACCGTCCGACCCGATCCGGTCCATCGGCTCACGCCGTCATCAGCGCCCACAGCGCGCCACCCACGATGACGAGGGCCAGGGCACAGCGCCACTGGTCGACGCGTGACAGGCCGGCCGCGACATCGGCGTCGTAGCCCCGCCCGAGCCGTCCGTGCCGTGGGGCTGCACCCACGGCGGTCAGCACGAGGATGACACCGAACGCGCCGGCGGCGACCCACACGCTGAGCGATGCCGGACCGCTCGACAGCACCCAGGCCACCGACAGCAGCACGGCTCCGTAGGTGATGGCGACGAGCGGCACGATCCGGCGGCCGTGCGCGGCATGGCGCCGGGCCCAGTCGTGGTCGTCGCGGAGCAGCGCCGGGTAGACGAGCGCCGTGACCGTGACCTGGAACCCGGCGTGGACCGCAGCGGCAGCGGTGAGGGCGACGAGCGGGGCATCGACGCTCACGACAGCGGAGTCCCGTCGACGCGCCGCGCCATCGCGACGTCGTCGCGGTAGTCGCTCGCGCTGAGTCGAAGGCCGCGTGGCACCCGACCGACCTCGGTCCAGCCCGCGCGGACGTAGAACTCCCCCAGACCGAGACCGTCGCGGTAGTCGAGGCGCAGCAGCTCGACCCACGGCAGCTCGCGTCGGGCGATGCCGACCATGCCACCGAGGAGGATGCGGCCGAGGTTGCGCCCCTGGGCGGCCGGGTCGACCATGAGCCGCTTCAGCCCGGCGACGTGGTCGTAGGGGAAGCCTCTCGAGTGCTCCCAGAGGCCGACCCCGAGCAGGGCCCCGGCGGGCTCCCTGAGCACGCAGAGCAGGGAGCGCCGCTCGTGCACGTCGTCGAGGTGCCGGTCGAGGGCGGTCGCCACGTCGCGTCGGGCTGCACCCGGCAGGAAGCCGACCGAGCCACCGGCGTCGTTGACGCGCACCCAGAGGTCGACAACGGCCTCCCGGAGCCCGGCGTCCACGGCCTCGCGCGGCACGGACACGACGCTCGGCGCCACGAAGTACGGCATCGGCTCGCCGTCCGGCTCGCCCTTCATCCGGCGGGTGCCCACCTGGACGAGTCCTGCGGAGACCGCCGTGCGCATCGACGCGGTGTTGACCGCGTCGACCATGGCCGTCACGAGGGCGTCCGGGCGGTGCTCGACTCCCCACGCGACGACGGTGCGGGAGATCTCCCGCCCCAGACCCGCGCCGAGCCGGTCGTGTGCCAGCCGGTAGTAGAGGTTGAGGGAAGAGCGGTCGGAGTCCTTGTGCCGCAAGCCCGCCCACCCGACGACCTCACCGGTCGCGCGGTCGACGACGGCGGCATACCCCAGCTCGTCGCGCTCCCAGTCGGCGAGGTCGGCCTCGAGCCTCTCGCGGCACCGCTCGGGGCTGGGCATGCTCGAGGGCGAGTGGGCGTACGTGCGTGGGTCGGTGTGGAGGCGCACGTAGTCGTCGAGGTCGTCGGCCCGAGGACGGCGCAGGACGAGCCGGTCGGTCGTCAGCCACACGGCCCCGTCGTCGGCGGGAGCGGTCACGGCGCCTGTCGCTCGGGCGCGCGCGTCTCACAGGCGGCCAGCGGCGCGCCGTCGCAGCAGGGCTCGATGTAGAGGCACTTCGGGCAGCGGTTGTGCGCCTGCTCGGCGTACATCTGGGTGCCGCAGTAGGGGCACGGGATCTCGAGGGCCATGCTCCTCATCCTCCCCGACGCCCCCGACGGCCAGGGACCGACATGCCGAAGGGCCCCGGTGAGGGGCCCTTCGACGGTGCGGTGGACGTCAGCTGGCGACGACGGCGTATGCCGCGAGGTCGGGCTCCATGCTCGGCGTCACCTTGGCGCGCAACCGGGTCCCCTCGGCCACGTGCTCGCTCTCGAGGATCTCGCCCTCCTCGTGGAGGCGCGAGATGAGGTCACCGCGCTCGTAGGGCACGAGCACGTCCACCTCGATGTCGGGCTTCGGCAGCTCCTCGTCGATGAGGGCACGCAGCTCGTCGAGGCCGGCGCCGGTGCGCGCTGACACGGTGATGCAGTGCTTCTCGTGGCGGCGGAGCCGGTCGAGCACCTCCGGGTCGGCGATGTCGGCCTTGTTGACGACGATGATCTCCTTGATCTGGTCGCCGCCGACCTCTGCGAGCACCTCGCGCACGGCCGTGATCTGCCCCTCGGGGTCGGGGTGCGAGCCGTCGACGACGTGCAGGAGCAGGTCGGAGTCGCCCACCTCCTCGAGCGTCGAGCGGAACGCCTCGACGAGCTGGTGCGGCAGGCTGCGCACGAAGCCGACGGTGTCGGCGAGCGTGTAGACGCGGCCGTCCTCGGTCTCGGTGCGACGCACGGTCGGGTCGAGGGTGGCGAAGAGCTGGTTCTCGACGAGGACACCCGCGCCGGTGAGGCGGTTGAGCAGCGAGCTCTTCCCGGCATTGGTGTAGCCGGCGATGGCGACGGACGGGACGCCGCCCGCGCGGCGCGAGTGCCGGCGCGTGTCTCGGCTCGTCTTCATGCCCTTGATGTCACGGCGGAGCTTGGCGATCTTCGTGTTGATGCGGCGACGGTCGAGCTCGATCTTCGTCTCACCGGGTCCACGCGAACCGATGCCCTCACCGCCGGCGACGCGGCCACCGGCCTGACGGGACATCGACTCACCCCAGCCACGCAGGCGCGGCAGGAGGTACTGGAGCTGGGCCAGCTCGACCTGCGCACGGCCCTCGCGGCTCTTGGCGTGCTGGGCGAAGATGTCGAGGATCAGCGCGGTGCGGTCGATGACCTTGACCTTGACGACGTCCTCGAGCGCTCGCCGCTGGCTGGGGGCCAGCTCACCGTCGCAGATGACGGTGTCGGCGCCCTCCTCGACGACGATGTCGCGCAGCTCGATCGCCTTGCCCTTGCCGAGCCAGGTCGCCGGGTCGGGCTTCTGGCGGCGCTGGACGACGCCCTCGAGCACGGTCGAGCCGGCGGTCTCGGCGAGCGCCGCGAGCTCACGGATGGAGTTCTCGGCGTCGTCGGCGGTGCCCTCGGTCCAGACACCGGCCAGCACGACGCGCTCGAGGCGCAGCTGGCGGTACTCGACCTCGGTGATGTCCTCGAGCTCGGTCGACAGGCCCTGGACGCGGCGGAGCGCGGCGCGCTCCTCGCGGTCGAGCTGGTCACCGTCGTAGAGCGGGTATGCCGTCTCGTCGGTCTCGTGGAGCTCCTCGGCCAGCGCGTCGGCGCGGGTGGCGAAGAGGGTGCGCTCGCGCTGGACGGCGCGGTCGGTGTCGCTGGGGTGGTTCGTGTGGTTGCTCGTCATGTTCTCCCTATGGTCCCACTCGTCCAACGCCACGAGCCACTCGTTTGTGCCCGATGCGTCGCCCAGGGCACGGCACGCACGTGCCGCGGAGGGCACCTCGGGGCCGATACGGTGACCGTGATGAGCGAGCCGACCGACCACTACTTCGCCGCCGAGCCGGCCACACCGGAGGAGCGTCGCTCCATCGAGGTCACCCTCGACGGGCGCCGGTTCACCCTGACGACGGCCCGCGGCGTCTACTCCCCCGACCGCCTCGACCCGGGCACGGCCGTGCTGCTCCACGGCGCCCCGGACCCGAGCCCGACCGGCGACCTGCTCGACATCGGCTGCGGGTGGGGGCCCATCTCCCTCACGCTCGCGCTCCGCTCCCCCGCTGCCAGGGTCTGGGGCGTCGACGTCAACCGCCGCTCGCTCGACCTGTCCCGGGCCAACGCCGCGGCGGCCCACGTCGACAACACGACCTTCTGCGAGCCCGACGACGTGCCCGACGACGTGCGGTTCGCGACGATCTGGTCCAACCCGCCCATCCACGTGGGCAAGGCCGCCCTGCACGCCCTCCTCGAGCGGTGGCTCCCACGCCTGGCCGACGACGGGGTCGCGCACCTCGTCGTCCAGAAGCACCTCGGCTCCGACTCGCTCCAGCGGTGGATCAACGAGCAGGACTGGGGGCTGACGTGCACGCGCCTGTCGTCGGCCAAGGCGTTCCGCATCCTCGAGGTGCGCCGTGCCTGAGGTGGGCGGGGCCGTCGACGACGCGCGTGCCCTCGTGGCCCAGTGGTTCCCCGAGGCACGGGCGGCGTGGCTCGGCGGCAGCGTCGTCCTCGGCTCGGCCACCCCGGGCTCCGACCTCGACGTGACCGTGCTGCTCCCCGGGCCGCCTGCGCCGTACCGGGACTCTCGGCGCTATCGCGGCTGGCCGGTCGAGCTCTTCGTGCACACCGACACCTCGCTCGGCCACTACGTGCGGCGTGACGTCGACAGCGGGCGTCCGACGATGGCACGCCTCGTCGGACGGTCCGTCGTGCTCGTCGACACGGACGGGACCGGCGCACAGTGGCAGCAGACGGCCCAGCAGCTGCTGGCCGCGGGACCTCCGCGGCTCACCGGCGACGACCTCGCCACCCTGAGGTATGCCGTCACCGACCTGCTCGACGACGTGACCCACGCGCACGACGGCCACGAGCGGCTCGTGAGCGCCGTCCTGCTCGCCGACGAGGCCGCCCGCCTGCTCCTGCACGGGGCAGGCCACTGGTGGGGCCGCGGCAAGTGGGTGGTGCGCGAGCTGGCCGACCTCGACGAGCGTGATGGCAGCTCCTGGCGGGTCCGGCACGAGCAGGCGCTCGTCACGGCCGCTGCCGGCGACGTGTCCCTCGTGCTCGCCTTCGCCGACGACGTGCTGGCCCGCAACGGAGGTCCGCTCTTCGAGGGCCACCGGCTCTCCGGCACCGACCCCGCGGCGCGACCGCCTCTCGGTTCGAGGTGACCCCGGGCCCGCAGTTAGCCGACATCACCTCGAACGAGAGGTGACGGCCGTCAGAGTGGGAAGTCTCCGTCGGCGACGAGGACCGCGGGACCCGCGAGCTCGACGCGCTGACCCGCCAGGGGCGTGACCGTCAGGCGACCGCCCGGCACGTCGACCGTCCACGGGCTGAGGTCCTCGACGCCCGACCAGAAGCGCGTCGCCAGGGCCGCCGCTGCTGCGCCTGTGCCGCACGACCGGGTCTCACCGACTCCTCGCTCGTGGACGCGCATGGCGATGTGGCCGGGCCCGACGGCCCGGACGAACTCGACGTTGGAGCCGTCGGCCGGCTCGGGATGCAGCTCGGGGGCCTCACCGAGGTCGAGGTTCTCGAGGGAGATGCCCTCGGGGAGCATGACGACGGCGTGCGGGTTGCCGAGGTCGAGGGTCAGGGCCGGCACGGGCTTGCCGTGGCGCGGCTTGACCATGACGTCGAAGCCGTCACGGCGGGCGCCCTCCTCGTCGCCGAGCCGCCACGGCCCGAGGTCGACGGCATACCCCTCGTCGACGACACGCACCGTCTTGACGCCGGCGCGGGTGGCGATGCTGAAGGTCGAGCCGAACGCGAGGCCCTCACGGCGGAGGTACTCGGCGAAGACGCGGGTGCCGTTGCCGCACATCTCGGCGAGCGAGCCGTCGGCGTTGCGGTAGTCCATGAACCACTCGGCCTCGCGCGACTGCGCCCGCACGTCCTCGTCGGTGGAGAGTGCCGCGCGCACGACGCGGATGACGCCGTCGGCCCCGAGACCGGCGTGCCGGTCGGCGATGCGCTGCACCTGGGCCGGGGTGAGCTCGAGCGAGCCCTCGAGGTCGGGGACGAGGACGAAGTCGTTCTCGGTGCCGTGGCCCTTGGTGAAACGCGTCATGTCAGCCATTCTCCGGCATGCCGTCGCGCACCCGTGCATCCGCCTCACGAACCGCCGTGAGCGCCCGGTCGAGCAGGTGCGGGTCCGTGGCGTCGAGCCACAGGATCCGGGGGTCGGGCCGGAACCACGACTCCTGCCGCCTCGCGTAGCGGCGCGTCGCCTGCGCCGTGTCGCCCCGTGCCGTGGCCTCGTCCAGGGTGCCGTCGACGACGGCGATGGCCTGGCTGTAGCCGATGGCCCGGCTCGCGGTGACGCCGTCACGCAGGCCCTGCGCGAGCAGGGACTCGGTCTCGCCCCGTAGACCCTCCGCCCACATGCGCTCGACCCGCCGGTCGATGCGCTCGACGAGGAGCTCGCGGTCGACTCGGAGACCCAGCACCACTGCTGGAGAGACGAACTCACGCGTGGGCATCGACGCACTGAAGGGGCGACCGGTGAGCTCGATGACCTCGAGGGCTCGGATGACGCGTCGGCGGTTGCCGGGCAGGATCGCGGCGGCCGCCCGCGGGTCCAGGGCGAGCAGCCGCGCGTGCATGGCGTCCTTACCGACCACCTCGGCCTCGGCCTCCAGGCGTGCGCGGACCGCGGCGTCGGTGGGCGGGATCTCGAGCCGGTCGAGGGCTGCGCGGACGTAGAGCCCCGAACCGCCGACGAGGAGCGGCCGGTGGCCTCGGCCGCGGATGGCGGCGATGTCGGCGCGCGCCGCCGTCTGGTAGCCCGCGACGCTCGCCTCCTCGGTCACGTCGAGCACGTCGAGCTGGTGGTGGGCGATGCCGCGTCGCTCGGTGACGGGGAGCTTCGCCGTGCCGATGTCCATGCCGCGGTAGAACTGCATGGCGTCGGCGTTGACGACCTCCCCGCCGAGCCGCTCGGCGAGGTCGAGGGCCAGGTCGGACTTGCCCGTCGCCGTCGGCCCGACGACCGCGACCACGGGCGCACCGACCGTCGACGCGCTCTCAGGCGTCACGGCTGACCGGACCGGAGCTGGGGGTGCCCGTCACGAGAGGTGCGCGCCCTCAGCCGATGAGGTCGTCGGCGTACTCGTCGCTCTCGTCCTCGTCGTGACCGAACGGGTCCTTGTCGACGCCCGGGAGCCACGAGCTGCCGGGCTTGCCCCAACCGTTGCGCTTGACGGCCTTGCGGGCCTTCTTCGACTGCCGGTCGTCGAGCCGGTCGACGTAGAGGGTGCCGTTGAGGTGGTCGTACTCGTGCTGCATGCAGCGCGCGAACCATCCGGTCGCGTCGAACTCCACGCGGTTGCCGTCGACGTCGAGACCGACGACGTGCGCCCGGTCGGCCCGCTTGAGCGGGAAGGCCTCGCCGGGCACCGACAGGCAGCCCTCGGTCTCCTCGTCGGGGTTCGGTCGCTCCTGCGGGATCCTCGACGTCGTGACCGTCGGGTTGATGACGTGCCCCTGCTCCGGGACGCCGTCCTCGTTGGCCATCTTCCAGATGAACACCCGCAGGCCGACGCCGATCTGGGGTGCGGCGAGTCCCACGCCGTTGGCGGCGACGTTCGTCTCGTACATGTCCTCGACGAGGGTGCGGAGCTCGTCGTCGAAGTCCGTGACGAGGGCGGCGGCCCGGTGCAGGACGGGCTCACCGGTGATGACGATGGGGCGCACACTCATGCGCCAAGTCAAGCACGAGGGGACGCGCTCACCCGAATCGGCTCAGACGACAGAGCAGCCCGGCGCAGCCGGGGGCGCGGCCGGTCGGCCGACGGACGGCATGCCGAGGCTGACGGCCGGCTTGCCCGTGCCCTGCGGCGCGTCCTGGAGAGCCGCCCAGGCGTCTCCCCCGGGAGTGCGCCGGACGGCATACGTCCCACCGTCGAGGCCCGAGTCGGCGACGAGGTGGTGGGGCGCGCCGTACGTGACCCTCACGGTGACCATGTCGCCGGGGCGGGGCACCTCGGCGCCCTCGGGGACGGCGAAGTGGACGAGCCGGTTGTCGCGGGCCCGCCCCGACAGCCGCTTCGTCTCGACGTCCTTGCGGCCCTCGGACGGTGCGACGAGCACCTCGACCTCCCGGCCCTCGACGGCGCGGTTGCCGGCCCAGCTGACCTCCTCCTGCACGGCGATGAGCCGCTCGAAGCGCTCCTGCACGACGGCCTTCGGGACCTGGTCGTCCATCGTCGCCGCAGGGGTGCCGGGCCGGATGGAGTACTGGAAGGTGAAGGCACTGGAGAAGCGCGACTCGCGCACGACGTCGAGCGTGCCCTGGAAGTCCTCCTCGGTCTCACCGGGGAAGCCGACGATGATGTCGGTCGTGATCGCGGCGTCGGGGATGTGCCGGCGGACGTTCTCGATGATGCTGAGGAACTTCGTGCTCCGGTAGGAGCGACGCATGTCCTTGAGCACCTTGTCCGAGCCGGACTGGAGCGGCATGTGCAGGCTCGGCATGACGTTCGGCGTCTCCGCCATGGCGAGGATGACGTCCTCGGTGAAGGCGGCCGGGTGCGGGCTGGTGAAGCGCACGCGCTCGAGACCCTCGATCTCGCCGCAGGCGCGCAGCAGCTTGCCGAACGCCAGACGGTCGCCGAACTCGACGCCGTAGGTGTTGACGTTCTGGCCGAGCAGGGTCACCTCGACGACGCCCTGGGCCACGAGGGCCTCGATCTCGGCGAGGATCTCGCCGGGGCGACGGTCCTGCTCCTTGCCGCGCAGGCTCGGCACGATGCAGAAGGTGCACGTGTTGTTGCAGCCGACCGAGATGGAGACCCAGGCGCTGTAGGCCGAGTCCCGACGGGTCGGCAGCGTCGAGGGGAAGACCTCGAGGCTCTCGAGGATCTCGACCTCGGCCCGCTTGTTGTGGGCAGCCCGGTCGAGCAGAGCCGGCAGCGAGCCGATGTTGTGGGTGCCGAAGACGACGTCGACCCACGGCGCGCGCTGCACGATGGTGCCGCGGTCCTTCTGCGCCATGCAGCCGCCGACGGCGATCTGCATGCCGGGGTTCTTCTGCTTCGCCGGACGCAGCTGGCCGAGGTTGCCGTAGAGCTTGTTGTCGGCGTTCTCGCGCACCGCGCACGTGTTGAACACGACGACGTCGGCGACCTCGGGCCGCTCCTGCGTCGGCAGGCTCGCGAGGTCGACGTAGCCGGCCGTCTCGAGCAGGCCGGCGAGGCGCTCGCTGTCGTGGACGTTCATCTGGCACCCGTGGGTGCGGACGTCGTAGGTGCGGGGCGAGCCGGCGGGCGCGGTGGTGGCGGCCTCGGGCGTGGGCGCGAAGTTCTGCGTTGTCATGGCACCGACAAGGGTACGTCGTGCAGCGCCCGGTCAGCGTCGCGCGCGGGCGGCGTGCTGCTCAGGCTCTGGTCCCGACGCGCGAGACGGAGGAATAGGAGCGATGGTGGACCTGTTGACCCCGGTGCTTGACAGTTCAACGACTTGGTTGCATCATAGTTGTTGAAGATTCAATAACCTACTCCGAAGGACACATCATGGGCCTGTTCAACCGCACCAAGGACGAGACCGCCACCGAGACCGCGTCGGTCGCCGTCGAGAACATCTCCGGCGACTACACCATCGACCCGAGCCACACGCGTATCGGCTTCTCCGCCCGCCACGCCATGGTCACGAAGGTCCGCGGCCACTTCGACGAGTTCGAGGGCTCGGCCCACGTCGACACCGTGACGCCGGCCAACTCCTCGGTCACCGTGACGATCCAGGCGGCCAGCGTCACCACCGGCAACGAGCAGCGCGACGGTCACCTCAAGACCCCCGACTTCTTCGACATCGCCAACTACCCGCAGATCACGTTCGTCTCGACGAACGTCGAGCGCGACGGCGCCGAGTGGGACATCACCGGAGACCTCACCATCAACGGCGTCACCAAGTCCGTCACGATCCCCTTCGAGGAGACCGGCTCGGCCAAGGACCCGTTCGGCAACACCCGCGTCGGTTTCGAGGGTGACGTCACCATCGACCGCACCGAGTGGAACCTCTCCTTCAACGCCGCCCTCGAGACCGGTGGCGTCCTCGTCAGCGAGAAGGTCAAGCTCGAGTTCGACGTGTCCGCGATCGCCAACGTGCCCGCCGAGGTCTGAGCAGCACCGCACCACAGCACACCCAGGGGGTGAGGACCGCACGGTCCTCACCCCCTCGTGGTGTCCGCAGAAGCCCGGGTGGCCCTGGTCAGCCACTGCACCGGACGTCAGTCGCGCCGGTGCTCGGGCAGACCGTCGACGGCGTCGCGGATGATCGGCCACGCGACCTCACCCGAGTAGCCCTTGCGCGCGAGCAGCCCGGCGAGGCGTCGCGTCTGGACGTCCGGCGCCAGACCCCGCATCGACCGGAGCTTCTTGGCGACGAGCTGCTCGGCCCGCACCTTCTCGTCGCCCGCACCGACCTGACCGAGCGCCTCGTCGGCGACCTCCTGGTCGATGCCCTGCTTGCGCAGCTCGTGCGCCAGGGCGCGCCGTGCCAAGCCCTTGTCCGACTGCTTCGACCGGACGAGCATCTGGGCGTACGCCTCGTCGTCGATGAGGCCGACCTCGGTCATGCGGTCGAGGACCTTGGCCGCGATGTCGTCCTCGCAGCCGCGCTGACGCAGCTTCTTCTCGAGCTGGGCTCGGCTGCGCGGAGCCATGCTCAGCTGTCGCAGGACGATGGCCCGCGCCACCGACTCTGCGTCGGCGTCGGGAACCGCCACCTCGACGTCGTCGGGAGGGGGCGCCCAGTCGGGTCGCTCCCCCGCCTCGTCCGAACCCCAGCCCGAGCGGGGCCTCGACGACCGGCGACCCTGACGACCGGAACCGCTCGCGCCACCGGAGCGGCCCGAACGCCCGCCGCCACGGGACCCGCCCGCCGCTCCAGACGAGCCCGTGTTGCCGGGTCGGGTCGCGCTCGTGCTCGCTGGACGACCACTCTCGCGCCCGGACGGCTCGACGTGGGCAGGCTCGGACCACGGAAGCCCGGACCGGCTTGCGCCGACCTCGGACGCCGACTCCCCGGACACTGCGCCCGAAGCCATGCCCGACGCACCGCCGGCTCGCACCCCGGCGACACCCTCGGCCTCAGCCAGGGCGGCCGCGGCGCGAGCCAGACGGTCCCGTGCGGTCTCCTGTTCGGAGAGACCCATGATCAGAAGTCGACAGGCACGTCCGAGACCTCGGCGGGCTGGTCGACGCGCGGCCCGACGCCGAGCTTCTCCTTGACCTTCTTCTCGATCTCGTCGGCGAGATCGGGGTTGTCCTTGAGGAAGTTGCGGGCGTTCTCCTTGCCCTGGCCGAGCTGGTCGCCGTCGTAGGTGTACCAGGCACCGGCCTTGCGGACGAAGCCGTGCTCGACACCCATGTCGATGAGGCCGCCCTCCCGCGAGATGCCGTGGCCGTAGAGGATGTCGAACTCGGCCTGCTTGAACGGCGGGGAGACCTTGTTCTTGACGACCTTGACGCGGGTGCGGTTGCCGACCGGCTCGGTGCCGTCCTTGAGGGTCTCGATGCGACGCACGTCGAGGCGGACCGAGGCGTAGAACTTCAGCGCCTTGCCACCGGTCGTCGTCTCCGGCGAGCCGAACATGACACCGATCTTCTCGCGGAGCTGGTTGATGAAGATCGCCGTGGTGCCGGTGTTGTTGAGGGCACCGGTGAGCTTGCGCAGCGCCTGGCTCATGAGTCGCGCCTGGAGGCCGACGTGGCTGTCGCCCATCTCGCCCTCGATCTCGGCGCGCGGCACGAGGGCCGCCACGGAGTCGATGACGATGATGTCGATGGCGCCCGAGCGGATCAGCATGTCGGCGATCTCGAGCGCCTGCTCACCGGTGTCGGGCTGCGACACGAGCAGGGCGTCGGTGTCGACCCCGAGCTTCTTCGCGTAGTCCGGGTCGAGCGCGTGCTCGGCGTCGATGAACGCCGCGATGCCGCCGGCCTTCTGCGCGTTGGCGACCGCGTGGAGGGCGACGGTCGTCTTGCCCGAGGACTCCGGGCCGTAGATCTCGACGACGCGTCCGCGCGGCAGACCACCGATGCCGAGAGCGACGTCGAGGGCGATCGACCCGGTGGGGATCACCTCGATGGGAGGACGGATGTCGTCGCCGAGACGCATCACCGCACCCTTGCCGTAGCTCTTCTCGATCTGGCCCATCACCGAGGAGAGGGCCTTGTCCTTGTCCTTTTCCTGCACCGAAGCCATGTCGGTCACCTATCTGCCGTCTGCGTTGCGGTCGTCTACCTTCGACCCGGGCCACGGCCTCGTGCTGCGAGGTCCGCTGTCGGGTCAGACGCTAGGTGCCGGCGCCGACATCGGGAGGATCCACGAGACGGCCTGTGGACGATGCGGGTGGTGGCGCAGGACCTGTGGAGAACAGTACCGAACAGGTGTTCGAAGTCTGCACGACACGCCGGTGTCGGGATCAGCGTGTCGGCCCGGACCTGCGTGAGCGCCCGGTCGAACGCGGTCCACGCGGAGCTCCCGCTCACCGCGCGCTCCCCCGCTCCGCACCGGGCCGAACGGCGCCGGCGTCAGCGACCGGCCTGACCGCCCTGGGCTCCCCGCGCGACGCGGGTGTCGCGTCCGAGGCGTCGCTCCGGCGGCACGTCCATGTCGGTGCAGAGCGCCTCCCACACGGCGCGCGGCGGCTCGCCCTCGGCGAGGGCCTGCACGACGGTGCGGTTGCCGAGCGCACCCAGCACGTGGTCGCGGGCGAGCGACCCGGCATACGCCGCGCCGAACTCGTCGTCCATCAAGGTCCAGAAGTGGCTGATCCGCACCACTGCAGTGTGCCACCCGCCGCGCCGGAACCGTTCCGCGCGAACCCGTCGTCGGAGCGTTACCGCAACCGCCCGCGAACGTCCGGCGCGGCCGGTATCGTCCTCTCGTCGCGCGCGCAGCCGCGCGGCACACCGAACTCTTCAGGGGAGCACACCATGACCGAGCCCACCGGGCCCACCGAGCCCACCGAGCCCACGCGCGCGGCGGCCCAGCCCTACACCTACCCGACGCCCGCCGGCGCGGCCGAGACCGTCCCCGGTGAGGTCACCCTCTCCGACGACCCGCAGCCGCCCGCGTCCGGTGGCCGCAAGCGGACGGGCCTGCTCGTCGGCGGCGTCGTCACGGCCCTCGTCCTCGGCGGCGCAGGGGCCTTCGCCTTCCAGACGCTGAGCGGTGGCGGCTCCCAGCCCGCCGACGTGCTGCCCGGCGACGCGTACGCCTACTTCCGTCTCGACATCGACCCGTCGGCCGGCCAGAAGATCGCCGCGGTGCGCTTCCTGGGCAAGCTGCCCAAGGTCAAGGACACGCTCGGCGCCGACGACCCCCGAAAGCAGCTGTGGCAGCTCGCCTCCAAGGACGCGAGCAACGACTGCGTCGCCAAGTTCAGCTACGACACCGACATCGCGCCCTGGCTCGGTGACCGCGTCGGCGCCGCGATCCGGCCCGGCGGCACCGAGGACGCCCCCAACGTCGCCATCGCGATCCAGGTCAAGGACGAGTCGGCGGCCAAGGACACCCTGACCAGGCTCTTCGCCTGCGACAAGGGCGGCTCCGACACCGAGCTGCGGATGAAGGACGGCTACGCCATCGTCACCCCGCCCGGCGTCGGCGACGCCACCCTCGCCGCCGCCTCCAAGGGCACGCTCGCGCAGAACGCCGACTTCACCTCCGACATGGCGGCGCTCGGCGAGCAGGGCATCCTGTCGGCGTGGTTCGACATGGGCACGGGCCTCAAGGAGATCCAGAAGCTCAGCGGCACGACGGGGATGGACGCGACGGCCCTGGCCTCGGCCAAGGGACGCGTCGCGACGGCGGTCCGCTTCGACGCCGACTACGTCGAGATGGCGGGCGTCGTGCGCGGCGCCGACGCGACGAGGTCCGTCAAGGGCGACGGCAGCGAGGTGGCCTCCCTCCCAGCCAACACGATGGCCGCCTTCAACGTCTCGGGCGCCGACCAGATGCTCGACTCCGCGTGGCCCCAGCTGAAGAAGCAGATCGAGAGCCTCGCCGCCGCCGACGGTGAGTCCGACCCGATCGGCATGGTCGAGCAGCAGCTCGGCATGAAGCTCCCCGACGACCTCAAGGTGCTGCTCGGCCGGTCCTTCACCCTGGCCATGCCCGAGCAGGACCTCCAGTCCGACGTGCCCGTCCTCGGCGCGAAGGTCGTCTCGAGCGACGCCAAGCGCGCCGACGAGCTCGTCGGTCGCCTCATGGAGTCGGCCGGCGTGGGCAGCGACGTGCTGACCCACAAGGTCGAGGGCGACAAGGTCTTCGTGGCCACGACGCCCGACTACGCCGACGACCTCAAGTCGGCCGGCAAGCTCGGCGAGAGCGACACGTTCAAGCTCGCCGTCGGCGACGTCAGCAACGCCACCGCGACGCTCTTCGTCGACCTCGACAAGATCGACGCCATCGTCAAGGGCGAGGTGCACGGCGAGGCCAAGTCCTTCCTCGAGTCGCTGCGTGCCGTCGGCTTCACCGCCACCAACACCGGCAACGGTGAGGGCTCGTTCTCACTGCGGGTCCTGGGCGACTGACCCGACCCGCGACACACACGAAGGGCCCCGCCGGAGCGGGGCCCTTCGTGTGTCTGGCACCAGCGGGGTCACGCGCGGTCGACGAACCCCGTGATCCCCAGGCCGTCTGTGCTCGGCACACGGATCTGGTTGCCGGAGTAAGTGATTCCACCGATGACGGGCGAGCTGACCGACCACCATGCGGCGTCGAGGTCGCTCACCTCGGTGGTCGGCTCGGCAGCCACGAGCGCCGCCGCGGCCCCGACCCCCACGTGGCTCTCCATCATCGATCCGACGATGGTGCGCAGTCCTGCGTCGTGGGCGCGGCGCAGCATGTCACGGCCCACGGTGAGCGACCCGCACTTGGCGAGCTTGACGTTGACGAGGTCGGCCGCGTCCAGCCGGATGATCCGCTCGAGGTCGAAGGGGCCGTAGCACGACTCGTCGGCCATGACCGGCAGTCCGACCCGCTCGCGCACCCAGGCCAGTCCCTCGACGTCGTCGGCCACGACGGGCTGCTCGACGAACTCGACCCCGAGGTCGGCGACCTCGAGCGCACGGATGACCTGCACGGCCTCCTCGCGCGTCCAGCCCTGGTTGGCGTCCAGCCGGATGGCGACGTCGGGACCGACGGCGTCGCGCACCGACGCGACACGCTGCACGTCGGTGCTCGCGTCGGTGCCGACCTTCATCTTCAGGGTGCGGAAACCGTCGGACACGCGCGCTCGGGCCGTGTCGGCTAGGGCGTCAGCGGCACCTGCCGACAGGGTGACGTCGGTCGTCAGCACCTCGCGTATGCCGTCCGGCCGGGCCGCGAGCAGCACCGCCACCGACGTGCCCTCCGCCTGGGCGACGAGGTCGTGCAGGGCCGCGTCGACCGCGGCCTTGGCGCCGAAGTTGCGGGCCACGGCGCGCTGGACGACGGCAGCGGCTACGGCGAGGTCGCTGCGGTCGTCGAGCCGGTGACCCGTGACGGCAGGGGCGAGCATCTGCTCGATGCAGGCGGTGGCGCTCGCGAGCGACTCCCCCGTCACCTGCCACACCTGCGGCGCCTCGCCCCAGCCCGTGCGGCCGTCGCTGTCGGTGACGGTGACGACGACGGTGTCGGTGGTCTCGGTGCGGCGCAGGGCCGTGACGAACGGCGTGTGCAGCGGCACGGACGAGGTCGTCGTCGTCACCCGCGCGACGGTGGTCATGCTCGCTCCTCCTCGGTGTTCTCGCTGTTGTCCTCGGTCGGGTGCTCGGCGCGCCAGACGTCGTGGGCGATGCCGGCGACGAAGACGGCCGCCTCCGTCTCGTCGAGGTCGATCGTCGTGCAGACGGCGATGACGAAGGGCTCCTCCCCCTCCGGACGCACGAGCGCGACGTCGTGGGAGACGCCGGGGATCCAGCCCGACTTGCTCGCGGTCGCGGTGCCCGGCGGCAGTCCGGCCGGCACCTGGTCGACGTGGACCTGACGGGCCAGCATCTCCTCGACCGGTGTGAGCACCTCGTCGCCGCCGAGAGCGGGCTCGCGACGCCCGACCGCGGCCATGACGAGCCCCAGGTCGGCGGCGGTCACGGTGTTGGTGATCCCGGCGTGACGAGCCACGGCGTCCTCGATGCCGCGCCCGACCACGGTGGCCGGCGAGCAGCCGACGATCCGGAGCACCTCGGCGACCTCGTCGAGGCCGACGACGTCGACGAGCAGGTTGGTCGCGATGTTGCTCGAGTGGGTGATGGCCTGCTCGGCCAGCTCACCCAGGGTGCGGGTGCCGCCGACGGCCGCCCACGTCTGCGGGTCCTGGTCCTCCGACTCGTCGAGCGCGAACGTGGAGCCGTCGAGCACGGAGGCGAAGGTGCCGGTGACCGCGACCGGCGCGTCGAGGTCGAGCTCGCCGCGCACGACGCGCCGGAAGGCGGCGATGACGAGCGGGAGCTTCATGGTGGACGCCGCGTAGTGGGGTGCGAGCGCGTCGTGCTCGTAGCGGGACCGGCCTTGCAGGTCGCCCAGCCACACCGACACGGTGGCGGGCTGCGGCTGGGCCGACGGGTCCCGGGGCACCACGGCCCGGTCCAGTCGTGAGTCGAGGTCCGAGAAGGGGCTGCGCACCCCAGCACGGTAGACGATCAGGCGGCGGAGGCGGACACCACGTCGCCCGACGGGACGGGCAGCGAGACGGTCGGGGCGAGGCCCTCGCTCTCGGCCATCCGGTTGGACACGTCGATGAGGACCTGCGACAGCGGGAGCGACAGCGCGCCGCAGATCGAGGCGAGCAGCTCGGACGAGGCTTCCTTCTCGCCGCGCTCGACCTCGCTGAGGTAGCCGAGGGAGACGGAGGCGGTCGCCGAGACCTCACGGAGGGTGCGACCCTGGGCGCGCCGGCGCTCACGGAGGACGTCGCCGAGCTCGCGTCGCAACAGTGTCGTCATGCCGTCCTCCTTCAGGTCGCTGGTGTCGTGCGTTCGGGTGTGGAGCCGTCGTCGGGGCGACCCGACAGCCCTACCGTACCCCGAGGGTCCCACGGCGGCGCAGGTGTTTGGCGCGTGGCGCCCGTCTCCTCCACCGCGAGCCGGAGCACCGCGTCGACGGTGGCCGACCGGATCTCGGCCCTGGTCCCGTTCAACCCCAGCGCGCGCGTCACTGTTCCCGACGGCCCGGCCACGGCCACGTGGACCGTGCCCGCAGGCTTGCCCTCCGACGGTCCCGGACCGGCCACGCCGGTCGTGGCGAGACCCCACGTGGAGCCCAGCCGGCGGCGTACGCCCTCGGCCATGAGGACGGCGACCTCGGGGTCGACGGTGCCGACCCGCGCGACGAGGTCGGCGGGCACGCCGAGCAGTGCCGTCTTGACCGCTGCGGCATAGGCGACGACCCCACCGAGCAGCACCGCGGACGCTCCGGGGGTGTCGGCCACGGTGGCGGCGACGAGGCCGGCCGTGAGCGACTCGGCGCACGCCACGGTCTCGTGCGCCTCGGTCAGGCGGGCCACGAGCCGCGCCCCGGGCGCCTCGACGGACTCGACGGACTCGACGGACTCGACGGACTCGGCGGACTCGACGACGTCGTCCACGTCAGTCCCGCTTCGCCGTCCGCTCGGGCGGTGCCGGGTCGCCGGACGGGCCGTCCGCCGCCTCGGACCTCGCATCGCGGGCGGCATCGCGGGCGGCATCGCGGGCGGCATCGCGGGCAGCGGCGCGGGCGGCCCGCCGTGCAAGGGTCCGCTCGCTCGTCTCGCGCAGTCGCGCGGCCTTGAAGACGTAGTCGATGCCACTGATGACCGTCATGACGAGGGCCGCGCCGAGCACGACGTACGCCGCGAGCAGCCAGGCGTCGCCAAAGGGGAGCACCCAGAGGGGGAAGGTCAGGGCGCCGAGCGACAGCGTCTGGAGCATCGTCTTGAGCTTGCCGCCGCGACCGGCCGGCATGACGCCGTGCCGGATGACGACGAAGCGCAGCACGGTGATGCCGATCTCACGGACGAGGATGACGACCGTCACCCACCACCAGACGACCCCGAGCAGCGACAGCCCGATGAAGGCCGTGCCCGTCAGCGCCTTGTCCGCGATGGGGTCGGCGACCTTGCCGAAGTTCGTGATCTCGCCGCGCTGCCGCGCGATCTTGCCGTCGATGCCGTCGGTGACCGCTGCGAGGACGAAGACCGCCCAGGCCCAGAAGCGCCACCACGGCTCGTGGCCGCCGTCCTGGAAGAGCAGCACGGCGTAGACGGGCACGAGCAGGAAGCGCAGCACCGTCAGGGCGTTGGGCAGGTTCCAGTCGGTGGGCCGGGGCGCGGGCCCCTCCCCCCGGTGGAAGGTCTGTGGCGTCATCGCGGCTCCGCGACGAGGTCGATCCCCTCGGTGCCGACGACGACAGCCGGCACGAGGTCGCCGACCTGAGGGGCCGGGGCGCCCTCTGGGACGTGCACGATGGTGACGCCGTCGACGTCGGGGCCCTGGAAGTCGGCGCGCCCGATGACGGTGCCCTCCTCGTCGTCGATCTCCTCCACGAGGACGAGGACCCGCTCGCCGACGCGCTCCTCGGCCCGCTGGGCGTTGAGCTCCTCGACGAGGCGGGTGAAGCGGTCGAGACGCTCGGCGACGACCTCGGGGGCCAGCTTGCCGGCATACCCCTCCGCCTCGGTGCCGTCCTCGTCGGAGTAGCCGAAGACGCCGACGACGTCGAGGCGCGCCTCGGTGAGGAAGGCCTCGAGCTCGTCGAGGTCGGCCTCGGTCTCGCCGGGGAAGCCGACGATGACGTTGCAGCGGATGCCGGCCTCCGGCGCGTCCGCGCGCACGCGGCCGAGCAGGTCGAGGAAGGCCTCCCGCGAGCCGAAACGGCGCATCGAGCGCAGCAGCGGCTCGGACGCGTGCTGGAAGGAGATGTCGTAGTAGGGCACGACCCCGGGGGTGTCGGCCATGGCACGCAGCAGGCCCGGACGGATCTCGGCCGGCTGGAGGTAGGAGACGCGGACCCGCTCGATGCCCTCGATGGCGGTCAGCTCGGGCAGGAGCTTCTCGAGGAGGGCGAGGTCGCCGAGGTCCTTGCCGTAGCTCGTGGAGTTCTCGGAGACGAGGAAGAGCTCCTTGACGCCCTGCTCGGCGAGCCAGCGGCCCTCGGCGACGATGTCGGCCGGACGGCGTGACAGGAAGGCGCCACGGAACATCGGGATGGCGCAGAACGAGCAGCGGCGGTCGCAGCCCGACGCGATCTTGAGCGGCGCCCAGGGGCGGCCGTCGAGGCGTGCGCGGATGACGCGGGGCCCGGAGGCAGGGGTCGGCACGTCGCTGTCGGCGAGGTCCGGGCGGGCGTCGCCGTGCCCCGGGAGCGCGACGGACGCGGAGCCCTGCTGGCGCTCGACCGGGGTGAGCGGGAGCAGCGTGCGGCGGTCTCCGGGCGTGTGGCTCTCGACGTGGCCACCGGCGAGGATCGTCTGCAGGTGGCTGCTCATGTCGCGGTAGGAGTCGAAGCCGAGCACGGCGTCGGCCTCGGGCAGCTGGTCGGCGAGCTCCTTGCCGTAGCGCTCGGCGAGGCAGCCGACGGCCACGACCTTCTGCGTGCGGCTGCCCTCGCCCTTGAGGTCGGAGGCCTCGAGGAGGGCGTCGATGGAGTCCTTCTTGGCCTGCTCGACGAAGCCGCACGTGTTGACGACGG
Organism: Terrabacter sp. LjRoot27; assembly: GCF_964254175.1. Lineage (NCBI taxonomy): Bacteria > Bacillati > Actinomycetota > Actinomycetes > Micrococcales > Intrasporangiaceae > Terrabacter > Terrabacter sp. LjRoot27. The sequence goes on along the minus strand of NZ_CAXUSS020000001.1, from coordinate 1,800,669 downwards.
CGACGTCGGCCTCGGCCGCGTCGTCGACGAGACGCCAGCCCTCCGCGAGCAGCCGGCCGGCCAGCTCCTCGGAGTCGACCTCGTTGCGCGTGCACCCGAGGGTGACGAGTGCGACGCTCTTGTCGGCGCTCGGGTGGGGAGGGGTCATGCGTCCACTCTAGATGGCGGGGTGTTCAATGGCCGACATGCTCGGAACCGCCCCCCAGGGCCACGACGACCTCCTGACGCGGGCACGCGAGCTCCTCCGGGAGCACCCCCTCGTCGACGGCCACAACGACCTCCCGTGGGAGGCGCGCGAGCAGACCGGCTACGACTTCGAGGCGCTCGACATCTCCGGTCGCCTCACGTCGACGCAGACCGACCTCCCGCGCCTGGCCGAGGGCGGGGTCGGCGCCCAGTTCTGGTCGGTCTTCGTGCCGAGCACCCTCCAGGGCGACTCGGCCGTCACGGCGACGCTGGAGCAGGTCGACGGCGTGCACCGGATGATCGGGTCGTATGCCGACCGGCTGGCTCTGGCCCGCACCGCGGACGAGGTGGAGGCGGCCACCGCGACAGGCCGCGTCGCGTCCCTGCTCGGCGCCGAGGGCGGTCACTCCATCGGCTGCTCGCTCGGCACCCTGCGCCTGCTCCACGTCCTCGGCGTGCGCTACCTGACGCTGACGCACAACGACAACACGCCGTGGGCGGACTCGGCCACCGACGTGCCCGTCGTCGGCGGGCTCAGCGAGTTCGGCCGCGAGGTCGTGCGGGAGATGAACCGGCTCGGCATGATGGTCGACCTCAGCCACGTCGCCGCGACGACGATGCGGACCGCGCTCGAGACCACCGACGCCCCCGTCATCTTCAGCCACTCCTCGGCGCTCGCACTGTGCGACACCCCCCGCAACGTGCCCGACGACGTGCTCGCCGCGCTGCCCACCAACGGCGGCGTGTGCATGGTGACCTTCGTGCCCGAGTTCGTCTCCCCCGCCACCGCCGCCTGGCGCGTCGAGGCTGCCGCGGCTGCGGCCGAGGTGGGCGTCGAGGCGCGGGACTGGGAGGCGTTCGGCCGGTTCACCGCCGGCTGGCAGCGCGAGCACCCCAAGCCCGACGCGACGATCGAGCAGGTCGTCGCCCACCTCGAGCACGTGCGCGAGGTCGCCGGCATCGACCACATCGGCATCGGCGGCGACTACGACGGCACCGACACCTTCCCCGTCGGTCTCGAGGACGTCAGCGGCTACCCGCGGCTCGTCGCCGCCCTGCTCGACCGGTCGTGGTCCGAGGCCGAGGTCGCGCGGCTCGTCCGCGGCAACACCCTGCGTGTCATGCGCGACGTCGAGGCCGTGGCCCGCGACCTGCAGGCCACCCGCGCCCCGAGCCTCAGGACCTTCGCCGAGCTCGACGGCACCCGCTGAGGGCGTCCGAGCGCGACCCGGGCACACGGCATACGCCCTCGGTGGGCGCGAACGCCTACTGGCGGAAGCGAGCGATGGTGAGCCCGACGAGGCGGGCGACGACGAGCGCGACGTAGAGCATGCCCGCGATCTGCTGGAGCAGCACGAAGGCCCGGGCGTGCGGCTCGACCGCGATGATGTCGGAGAGGCCCGTCGAGGTCATGGTCGTGATCGAGAGGTAGAGCAGCTCGAACCACGTGCGCGTGCCCGGGTCGGCCTCGCCGTAGATGGTGAACGAGTTGGGCCACAGGAGCTGGACGGCGACGTAGAGGTAGGCGAAGCCCCACGCCACGACGGTGAACGTCGCGCCGGTGGCGTAGAGCTCGTCGCGCGTCACCCAGTTGTCGGCGAACATGTACCGCAGCAGCCCGTAGCCCGTGTAGAAGTAGAAGAGCGCGTGCAGCAGGGCGCTCCAGAAGGCGACGACGTCGTTCGTCGGCCACACCGCCTCGCCGATGGTGAGCAGCACGACCGGGCCGCCCAGCCCCACCGCGACCCACGTCAGGGCCGGTGTCGCCCGTACCGCCCGCACGGCGAGGAACAGCACGACGAGGCCGATGAGGCCGAAGATGGCCCGGCCCGTCTCACGGACGTCACCCGCCCGCGTCTCGATGAACGGGTAGGCCACGAGCGCCGCGAGCTGGGTGAAGAGCAGGAGGGCACACGGCAGCTCGTTCACCTTGCGGCGCAGGCGGTCGACCCGCGACGGCGGCCCCGAACGACGGGGCGATGACGGCCAGAGCTCCAGCGACGCACTCACGACTCGGACTCTAGTGGCGGCCCCGTCAAGAACGCGTCAAGAGCCGTCAGCGCGAGGTCAACGGCCGCGGTCGGCAGCGGTGGCGACCCTAGGAAGGAGTCATGTTCACCTCCATCCTCCTCGGCGTGGTCGGGATCGCCGTGCTGGCCTACCTCGTCCACGTGCTCCTCCACCCGGACCGCTTCTGATGAGCGACACCGCCAGCGGGCTGCTCACGATCGCCGTCCTCGTCGCCGCCCTCGCCGTCGCTCACGTGCCCCTCGGGTCGTGGATGGCCCGCGTCTTCACCGACGCCAAGCACTGGCGCGTCGAGCGCCTCGTCTACCGCCTGTGCCGCATCGACCCGTCGTCCCAGCAGCGCTGGAGCACGTATGCCGTCGCCGTCCTCGGCTTCTCCGTCGTCGGGATCGTCCTGCTCTTCGCGCTCATCGCCCTGCAGGGCGTCCTGCCGCTCGCGCGCGGCGCGTCGATGCACCTCGACACCGCGCTCAACACCGCCGTCTCGTTCGTGACGAACACGAACTGGCAGTCGTATGCCGGTGAGTCCGGCACGTCGCCGCTCGTCCAGACGCTCGGGCTGACCGTCCAGAACTTCGTCTCTCCGGCCGTGGGCCTCGCCGTGGCCGTGGCGCTCGTGCGCGGGCTGTCACGCTCCAGTGGCGCCGAGATCGGCAACTTCTGGGTCGACCTCGTGCGGGGCACCGTCCGCGTCCTGCTGCCGCTCGCGCTCGTCGGCGCCGTCGTGCTGCTGCTCGGCGGCGTCATCCAGAACCTCATGTCGCCGACGGAGGTCACGACCGTGTCCGGCGGGTCGCAGGTCATCCAGGGCGGGCTCGTCGCCTCCCAGGAGGCGATCAAGGAGCTCGGTACCAACGGGGGTGGCTACTTCAACGCGAACTCCGCCCACCCCTTCGAGAACCCGAACGCCGTCACGAACCTCGTCGAGATCTTCCTGCTGCTCGTCATCCCCTTCTCGCTGCCGCGGACCTACGGCATCCTCGTCGGCGACCGCCGGCAGGGCTGGACGGTGCTCGCCTTCATGGGGACCCTGTGGGGGCTCATGGTCGCCGCCGTGACGTGGGCCGAGGTGAGTGCCGCGAGCGGACCCCTCGGCGGCCTCGAGGGCAAGGAGCTGCGCTTCGGCGTCTGGCCGTCCGCGCTCTTCGCGGCGAGCACGACCGGCACGTCGACCGGCGCCGTCAACTCGATGCACGAGAGCTACAGTGCGCTCGGCGGCGGCGGTGCGCTCTTCTCGATGCTGCTCGGCGAGGTCTCCCCCGGTGGCGTCGGCTCGGGGCTCTACGGCGCGCTGCTCCTCGCCGTGCTGACCGTCTTCATCTCGGGACTCATGGTCGGGCGCACGCCCGAGCTGCTCGGCAAGCAGGTGGGGCGGCGCGAGATCACCCTCACCGCGCTCGCGCTGCTCGTCATGCCTGCCCTCGTGCTCGTCTTCACCGGCATCGGGATGGTCGCGCCGCTCGTCTCGTCGCAGATGCTCGCCTCGGGGCCGCACGGGCTCACCGAGGTGATGTACGCGTACGCGTCGGCCGCCAACAACAACGGCAGCGCCTTCGCGGGCTTCTCGGCGGACACGCCCTACACGAACCTCACCCTCGCCCTGTGCATGTTCCTCGGCCGCTTCGTGCCGATCGTCCTCGTGCTGGCTCTTGCCGGTTCTCTTGTGGCGCAACGGCGCCGGCCTGTCAATGCCGGCACGCTGCCCACCCACACACCCACGTTCGCGGGCCTCTTCGTCGGGGTGGCGGTCATCGTCACCGGACTCACGTTCTTCCCGGCCCTGGCCCTCGGTCCCCTCGCGGAGGCACTGTCATGACCACCTCGCCCACCCCGTCCGTGACGACGACGCCGTCGTCACCCACCACCGGTCAGGGCGCCGGCACCGACCCGAGGTCCGGCGCCACGGAGACGGCGCCTCCCGCATCGGAGCTCATCCGTGCCGCACGTGGGTCCGTGTCGCTCGCCACCCTCTCGCGGCAGCTCGTCGCGACCTTCCCCGAGGCCGTCCGCAAGCTCGACCCACGCCACGTGTGGCGCAGCCCCGTCGTCTTCGTCGTGTGGGTCGGCTCGCTCGTGACCACGGTCGTCGCCCTCGTCGACCCCTCGTGGTTCGCCTGGAGCATCACGCTCTGGCTGTGGGCCACCGTGCTCTTCGCCAACATGGCCGAGGCCGTCGCCGAGGGTCGCGGCAAGGCCCAGGCGGCCACGCTGCGGGCCACGCGCACCACGACGACCGCGCAGCGTCGGCGTGCCGACGGCTCCCTCGAGACGGTCGCCGCCTCGGACCTCACGATCGGCGACCTCGTCGTCGTGCGGCCCGGCGAGGTCATCCCCGGCGACGGAGACGTCGTCGAGGGCATGGCCACGGTCGACGAGTCGGCGATCACCGGCGAGTCCGCCCCCGTCATCCGCGAGTCCGGCGGCGACCGGTGCGCCGTCACCGGCGGCACGACCGTGCTCTCCGACGGCATCACCGTGCGCATCACGACCAGGCCCGGTGAGACCTTCATCGACCGGATGATCGCGCTCGTCGAGGGCGCCGCCCGGCAGAAGACGCCGAACGAGATCGCCCTCACGATCCTGCTCACGACGCTGACGATCATCTTCGTCCTCGCCGTCATGGCGATCCAGCCGCTCGCCGTCTACTCCGGCCAGGCGCAGTCGGTCGTCGTGCTCGTGGCGCTCCTCGTCTGCCTCATCCCGACGACCATCGGGGCTCTGCTCTCGGCGATCGGCATCGCGGGCATGGACCGGCTCGTCCAGCACAACGTCCTCGCCATGTCCGGGCGCGCCGTCGAGGCGGCGGGTGACGTGTCCACGCTCCTGCTCGACAAGACCGGCACCATCACCTTCGGCAACCGCCGTGCGACCGAGCTGCTCGCGGCCCCCGGGCTTCCCGACGTGGAGGTCACCGAGGCGGCATACCTCTCCTCACTGGCCGACGAGACGCCCGAGGGGCGCTCGATCGTCGAGCTGTCAGCGCGGGGACTCGCCGACGAGACGCGTACCCGCTTCGACGACGTCCGGCGCGAGGGTGCCACGTTCGTGGAGTTCACCGCGCAGACCCGCATGTCGGGGATCGACCTGCCCGACGGCACGGCCGTGCGCAAGGGCGCGTCCGACGCCGTGTGCCGCTGGGCTTCCGACCACGGGGGTGGCGTCCCGTCCGGGGTGCTCACCGAGGTCGCGGGGATCGCGAGCTCCGGCGGGACCCCTCTGGTCGTCGCGTCGATGCAGCCGGGCGAGCCGGCTCGGGTGCTCGGCGTCATCCACCTCAAGGACGTCGTCAAGCCCGGCATGAAGGAGCGCTTCGCCCAGCTGCGCGCGATGGGCATCCGCACCGTGATGATCACGGGCGACAACCCGCTCACGGCCAGGTCCATCGCGGCAGAGGCCGGGGTCGACGACTTCCTCGCCGAGGCGACGCCCGAGGACAAGATGGCGCTCATCAAGAAGGAGCAGGAGGGCGGCCGACTCGTCGCGATGACGGGTGACGGCACGAACGACGCCCCTGCACTCGCGCAGTCCGACGTCGGTGTCGCGATGAACACCGGGACGTCCGCAGCCAAGGAGGCGGCCAACATGGTCGACCTCGACTCCGACCCGACGAAGCTCATCGACGTCGTCTCGATCGGCAAGCAGCTGCTCATCACCCGAGGCGCGCTGACCACCTTCTCGATCGCCAACGACATCGCGAAGTACTTCGCGATCATCCCGGCGATGTTCGTCGTGCTCTTCCCCGGTCTCGACGCGCTCAACGTCATGGGCCTGTCGACCCCGAAGTCGGCGATGCTCTCGGCCGTCATCTTCAACGCGCTCATCATCGTCGCGCTGATCCCCTTGTCGCTCAAAGGCGTTCGCTACCGACCCTCCGGCAGCACCGCCCTCCTGCGACGCAACATCCTCGTCTACGGCGTCGGCGGCGTCATCGCCCCCTTCATCGGCATCAAGCTGATCGACCTCGTCGTGAGCCACCTACCCGGAATGATGTGAGACCTGTGAACAACGTCGTCAAGCAGTCCCTCGCGGGCCTCCGGGCCATGCTCGTCCTCACCGTCCTGCTCGGGGTGCTCTACCCCGCCGTCGTGTGGGGTGTCGGCCAGTTCGTGGCGCGAGACCAGGCGGCCGGCTCGCTCGTCTCGTCCGGCGGCAGGGTGGTCGGCTCGAGCCTCATCGGCCAGCAGTGGCCGGGCGACGAGTGGTTCCACGGCCGCCCCTCGGCCAGTGCCTACGCCGGGGACACGAGCGGCGGCACCAACCTCGGGCCCGGGCCTGACCTCGACGCCGAGGTCGCGCAGCGCGGGCAGGCCGCCGGCCTCGACGCGACCAGCGCACCCGCCGACGCCCTGACGGCATCCGCCAGCGGGCTCGATCCGCACATCTCGCCGACGTATGCCGCAGCCCAGGTCGAGCGCGTCGCCGCGGCCCGTGGGCTCGACGTGAGCCAGGTGCGGTCGCTCGTGGCTGAGCACACGCAGGAGCGGGTGGCCGGCTTCCTCGGTCAGCCGCGGGTCGACGTCCTCGAGCTCAACCTCGCCCTCGCGCGCCTCACGGCGCCGAGCGCGGGGTGACCTGAGAGGATCGCCTCATGGGGCGTGGGTCGCTGCGGATCTATCTCGGGGCAGCACCGGGAGTCGGCAAGACGGTCGCCATGCTCGATGAAGGCCACCGCCGCCTCGAGCGCGGCACCGACGTCGTCGTCGGCTACGTCGAGACGCACGGGCGGTCCCACACGGCGGCCATGCTCGAGGGCCTCGAGGTCCTCCCTCGTCGCACGGTCGAGTACCGCGGCAGCCGGCTCACCGAGCTCGACGTCCCCGCGGTCCTCGCCCGACGTCCCCACGTGGTCCTCGTCGACGAGCTCGCGCACACCAACGTCCGCAACCGCGACGCCACCGATGGCGGAGTCGCGGACGGTCCGGACGCCGGCCACGAGAAGCGGTGGCAGGACGTCGAGGAGATCCTCGATGCCGGCATCGACGTCATCTCCACCGTCAACATCCAGCACCTCGAGTCCCTCAACGACGTGGTCGAGTCGATCACCGGCATCCGTCAGCAGGAGACCGTGCCCGACGAGGTGGTGCGCCACGCCGACCAGGTGCAGCTCGTCGACATGTCGCCCGAGGCCCTCCGCCGTCGCATGGCCCACGGCAACATCTACGGACCCGACAAGGTCGACGCCGCCCTCGCCAACTACTTCCGGGTCGGCAACCTCTCGGCGCTGCGCGAGATCGCCCTGCTCTGGCTCGCCGACCGGGTCGACGAGGCCCTCGAGCGCTACCGGGCCGACCAGGGCATCCTCGACCAGTGGCCCGCGCGCGAGCGCGTCGTCGTGGCGCTGACCGGCGAGACCGGGAGCGAGACCCTGCTGCGACGCGGCGCCCGGATCGCCACCCGGGCCGCCGGCGGGGATCTCATCGCCTGCCACGTCCGGTCCGCCGAGGGGCTGACCTCGACCGACCCTGCCGTGCTCGCTCGCCTGCGCCGGCTGGCGCACGACCTCGGCGCGGAGTTCCACGACGTGTCGGGTCACGACGTGGCCGAGGCCATCCTCGACCACGCGCGCGGCGTCAACGCGACGCAGATCGTGGTCGGCGTGAGCCGACGTGGGCGCTGGCAGCAGATCCTCCGACCGAGCATCGCCTCCGAGGTCGCCGACGAGTCGGGCGACATCGACGTCCACCTCGTGTCGCACGAGGGTTCGAAGGTGGGCCGACGGCGGTCGCGCGCGACCGGCCTGCCCACCCGTCGGGTGGTCACCGGGCTGCTCCTCGCCGTCGTCGCCCTCGTCGCCCTGACGGGGGTCCTCGTCGCGACGCGCGAAGGTCACACCCTGTCGCTCGACCTGCTGCTCTACCTCGCCCTCACCGTGGTCTGCGCTCTCGTCGGCGGCATCTGGCCCGCGCTCTTCTGCGCCGTCGTCGGGTCGCTCGTCGTCAACTGGTTCTTCACCGAGCCGCGGGGCACCCTGACCATCAGCGACCCACCCAACGCCCTGGCGCTCGCCGTCTTCGTGCTCGTGGCCATGGCCGTCTCGTCGGTCGTCAACGTCGCCGCCCGCCGCACCGAACAGGCGATCTCGGCCGAGCGCGAGTCGTCGGCGCTCGCCGCGATGAGCCGTGACCTGCTCGCGGAGCCTCGGCCCCTGCCGGCCCTGCTCGACCGGGCGCGGGACGACCTCGGCATGCGGGCCGCCGTGCTCGCCGAGGTGCACCCCGACCGGCCCACGACCGTCGTCGCCTCGACCGACGCCGACCTGCCGGCCGGAAGCGTGCTCCCTGCCGGCACGGGCTGGGCGCTCGACGTCACCGTCGACGACGGCGTCCACCTGCTGCTCGACGGCCCTCCCGTGGCCGCGGAGGACCAGCGCGTCGTCAACGCCTACGCCGCGCACGCCGCGATCCTCCACGGACGCGAGCAGCTCGTCCGGGCCGCGCGCGAGGCCGCCGGGCTCGCGCGCGACAACGCCGCACGCACGACGCTCCTCGCCGCCGTCTCGCACGACCTGCGCACGCCTCTCGCGAGCATCAAGGCCGGCGTCTCGACGTTGCGCCAGGCCGGGCTCGACCTGACGGCCGAGGACGAGGCGGAGCTGCTCGAGTCGGTCGAGGAGAGCGCCGACCGCCTCGACGCCCTCATCGGCAACCTGCTCGACCTGTCACGCCTCGAGACCGGAGCCGTGCGCGCGCACCACCACTCCATCGACCTGCTCGACGCCGTCGTGTCGACGGTGCGCACCACGTCGGCGCCGCAGCGCGTCGAGGTCGACCTCGAACCGGACCTCCCCCTCGTGCGCACCGACCTCGGGCTGCTCGACCGGGTGCTCGCCAACGTCGTCGAGAACGCCCTGCGGCACAGCGGCGACGCCGAGGTGCGCATCACCGCAGGTCGCATCGGCGACACCGTGCAGCTGCGGGTCGTCGACCGCGGGCCCGGGGTGTCCGACGCCGACAAGGAGCGCATCTTCGCCGCGTTCCAGCGCGTCGGCGATGCGCCCCAGGGCGACGGCCTCGGCCTCGGGCTCGCCGTCGCCCGAGGGCTGATGAGCGTCCTCGGCGGTTCGCTCGTGCCCGAGGACACCCCGGGCGGTGGGCTCACCATGGTCGTGGAGCTGCCGCTCACCCCGACCCCGCACGCGCCGCCCGCCCCCTCGGTCCGAGGTGATGGCGGCACGGACGTCGCGGCCGGCACCACCTCGACCGAGGCGACCGGAGCCACCGAGGCGACCGGAGCCACCGGGGCGACCGTGGCCACCGGGGCGACCGAGCCGGCCGACACCAAGGAGGACGCGTGACCCGAGTGCTCGTCGTCGACGACGACCCGCGGCTGCAGCGCACGCTGACGATCGCGCTGCGCGCCCACGGCAACGAGGTCGTCACGGCCGCCGACGGTCGCACCGCCGTGCAGTCGGTCCTCGAGGACGCGCCCGACGTCGTCATCCTCGACCTCGGGCTGCCCGACCTCGACGGCACCGAGGTGCTCCGCCGCATCCGCGCCGCATCGGTCGTGCCCGTCATCGTCCTGTCGGCACGGCACGAGTCCGACGACAAGATCGAGGCGCTCGACCTCGGCGCGGACGACTACGTCACCAAGCCCTTCGGCGTCGAGGAGCTCCTCGCCAGGGTGCGCGCCGCGGTGCGCCGCGGCGGTGACCTCGGGCGGCACCTCGGCCCCGTCGTCACCGACCACTTCGTCCTCGACTTCGCCGAGCGTCGTGCGACCGTCGACGGCGAGGAGGTCCGTCTGACGCCGACGGAGTGGCGGGTGCTCGAGGCTCTGTGCCGCGAGCCGGGCCACCTCGTCCAGCAGCAGGACCTGCTCCGGGCCGTGTGGGGCCCGTCCTACGGCCGCGAGTCGAACTACCTTCGCGTCTACGCCAACCAGCTGCGCCGCAAGCTCGAGCCCGACCCGGCGAACCCGCGCCACCTGGTCACCGAGCCCGGCCTCGGCTACCGCTTCAACCCCTGACCGTCGAAAGGCCACAAACCGGTGTGCCGCGCGAAGCGCGTCCCTCCCGGTTTGTGGCCTTTCGACGGTTGGGACGGGAAGGCGTCGAGCACTTCGGGTCAGTAGCGCTCACGAGGGCCGCGGTCGGTGAGGTTCCAGGCGTCCTCGGACTCCTCGTCGTCCTCGTCGACGGTGCGCGTCATGTCGCCCGGCGTCCACCGGGCCGTCGGCACCGCGGTCGTCTCGTCCTCGTGGGCGCGCTGCTCGCCACGCTCGGCGACGAGGGCGGCCGTCCGCTGGGGCGCGGCCTCCTCCGGCTCATCGGTGTAGCCGGCCGACACGTCCGGGGGCTCCACGTCGACGGGCGGGGCGGCATACGGCTCCGCGGGCTCGATGATGTCGGCGAGGTCGTCGGCGTCGACGGGCTCGTTGGGGTGCGGCACGTCCTCACCACGCAGCAGCGCGAGCGTCTGCTCGAGGTCGTCCGGGCGCACGAGCACGTCGCGGGCCTTGGACCCCTCGCTCGGGCCGACGACACCGCGCGACTCGAGCAGGTCCATGAGGCGACCGGCCTTGGCGAAGCCGACGCGCAGCTTGCGCTGGAGCATCGACGTCGAGCCGAACTGGGTCGTGACGACGAGCTCGGTGGCCTGGAGCAGCACGTCGAGGTCGTCGCCGATGTCGTCGTCGATCTGCTTCTTCGGCGCCGCGACGGTGACGTTCTCGACGTAGTTGGGCTTGAGCTGGGTCGTGACGAACTTGACGACCTCGTGGATCTCGGACTCGTTGACCCACGCGCCCTGCACACGCATCGGCTTGCTCGCGCCCATCGGCAGGAAGAGCGCGTCACCCTGGCCGATGAGCTTCTCGGCGCCGGGCTGGTCGAGCACGACGCGGGAGTCCGCGAGCGAGGACGTCGCGAAGGCCATCCGCGAGGGCACGTTGGCCTTGATGAGGCCCGTGACGACGTCGACCGACGGCCGCTGCGTCGCGAGGACGAGGTGGATGCCGGCGGCGCGCGCGAGCTGGGTGATGCGCACGACCGACTCCTCGACGTCGCGCGGGGCGACCATCATGAGGTCGGCGAGCTCGTCGACGACGACGAGGAGGTACGGGTAGGTCGTGATCTGCCGCTCCGAGCCGGGCAGCGGCTTGACCTTGCCGGCGCGGACGGCCTTGTTGAAGTCGTCGACGTGCTTGAAGCCGAACGCCGCGAGGTCGTCGTAGCGCTGGTCCATCTCCTTGACGACCCACGCGAGCGCCTCGGCGGCCTTCTTCGGGTTGGTGATGATCGGCGTGATGAGGTGCGGGATGCCCTCGTAGGCCGTCAGCTCGACCCGCTTCGGGTCGACGAGGATCATCCGGACCTCCTCGGGCGTCGAGCGCATGAGGATCGAGGTGATCATCGAGTTGACGAAGCTGCTCTTGCCCGAACCGGTGGCGCCGGCGACGAGCAGGTGCGGCATCTTCGCGAGGTTGGCGATGACGTAGGCGCCCTCGACGTCCTTGCCGACACCCATGACCATCGGGTGCTCGTTGGTGCGGGCCGTGTTGCTGCGCAAGACGTCGCCGAGCGACACGTTCTCACGGTCGAGGTTCGGGATCTCGATGCCGATGGCGGACTTGCCCGGGATGGGGCTGAGGATGCGCACGTCGGCCGAGGCCACGGCATACGCGATGTTCTTGGAGAGCGCGGTGACGCGCTCGACCTTGGTGCCCGAGCCGAGCTCGACCTCGTAGCGCGTCACCGTCGGGCCACGGGTGAAGCCGGTGACCGCGGCGTCGATGTCGAACTGGTCGAAGACGTTGGTCAGCGACTCGACGACGCGGTCGTTGGTCTCGCTGCGCGTCTTGTGCGGCGGACCCGGCGTCAGCATCGAGTGGTCGGGCAGCTGGTAGGTGATGTCGCCGCCGAGGCTCAGCTGCTCGACGCGAGCGGGCAGGTCGGACATGGGCGGCGGGATGAGCTCGGCCTTGGGGCCGACCTTGCTCGTGTCGGGGGCGCCGAGGGTCTTGGGGTCGGTGGCGTCGATGACGCGCTCGGCGCCCTTCTCGCCGCCGGGGCGGGGGGCGAGCAGACCGGGAGGCGTCGGGCGCTTCTCGCCGGGCCGCAGCTGCGTGGTCGCCTCGTCCTCGAGCGCCTTCTGCGCGGCCTGGCGGAACGCCTCGTCGCCGTCACGGTCGGCGAGGTCGACGGCCTTGCGACGCGCGCGCTTGACCGCGGCGGCCGGGGCGTCGAGCGCCTCGTCGGGCTGCTCGTCGACGTGGTCGCGGTCGATGACGAGGGCCCGCAGCTGCCGCATGCGGGTCGGGATCATGTTGACCGGCGTCGCCGTGATGACGAGCAGGCCGAAGAGCCCGAGCAGGATGAGCAGGACGAGCGCCCCGTAGGTCGAGACGGCCGCCGCGAGGGGGCTCGACGCGAGGAAGCCGAGGATGCCACCGGCGGCGCGCATGCCGTCGGCGCCGTCGGGCGGGTTGGGGATGCCGTCGGCGAGGTGCGACAGACCGCACGCGGCGAAGGTCAGGGCGATGGTGCCGACGACGATGCGGTTGGTCGCCGCGTCGTCCTGGGGGGCGCGCAGCATGCGCAGGCCGAGCGCGAGCAGCACGAGCGGGACGGCGTACGCGACGCGGCCGAAGGTGCCGGCGAAGACGGCGTGCACGACCTGGCCGAAGGTGCCGGAGACGCCCCACCACTCACGGGCGGCGACGACGACGGCGAGCGCGATGAGGGCGAAGCCGATGCCGTCGCGACGGTGCTCGGGCTCGAGGTCGGCGGCGCTGTGGCCGACGCGGCGCACCGCTCCCCCGGCCATGTGCGAGACCCCCATCCACGTGTTGCGCATCGCGCCGAGCGGGAAGGGGAGGCCTCCGCCCCGGGTCTTGGACGCCGTCTTGGCGGCGGGCTTGCGGGCAGCGGGCTTGCGCTGCGCCGGCCTACCACCGCGTGCTGCCGGAGGGCGTGACGAGGCGCTGCCCGCGGATCCCTTGGCGCGGGTGGCCGCGGCGGAGCTCGAGCGCTGGCTGGTGGACGGACGTGACGCCATGCTGGCACCGTACGTCAACGCACCGATGAACTCACGCGTCACACGCGCAACAGGACCGATCAGTCGGACAGCGCTCTCCAGGGCTCACAGGGCTCTCGTATGCCGTGGGCGCACCTCCCGCGCACCGTGGGGACCGTCGTCGGGTGCCGTGGGCGCACCTCCCGCGCACCGTGGGGACCGTCGTCGGGTGCCGCGGGCGCACCTCGGGCCGGGCGGCGTCTCAGATCGCGACACCCGGGGAGCGACCGGTGGACAGCCGGCGACCGTCCCGCCTATGGTCTTGCGCAGGTCATGAGTGCCAGTGACAAGCCCCGGCTCGCTGGCCAGCAACCCTCCTCCGCGGTGGGGTGCTCCGGGTGACGACCAGGCCGCCCTCGGTCCGCATGCGTCCTCGAGGTCGGCAAGCGCGGACCTGCACGAGGTGGGTCCCATGACCCAGGAGCACTCCCATGTCGGTCCTTCCCTCGACGCACCCCGCCGCCTCCCTCTGTGGAGGCTCCCCCGCACCGCTCGTGCGCACCCGCGCCCTGCACGTCGTGCCGGAGGCGCGCACGCTGCCCACCGTCGTCGGCGCGGGACTGCGCGTGCCCACGCTGCACGGCGACACGGCATACGCCAACCTCGACCACGCGGCCTCGACGCCGGCGCTCGAGACGGTCAAGGGGGCCGTCGACCGTGCCCTCGAGACCTACTCCTCCGTCCACCGGGGCGCCGGCTTCGCCTCGCGGCTGACGAGCGCGTGGTACGAGCAGGCCCGCGCGGAGGTCGCCTCCTTCGTCGGCGCGCGCGAGGGCGACTCGGTCGTCTTCACCCGGACGACGACCGACTCCTGGGCGCTGCTGAGCAAGGCGCTGCCGAGCCGCACGACGGTCTTCGTCTTCGGCACCGAGCACCACTCGACCCTGCTGCCGTGGGGCCGCTTCCGCACCGTGCGCCTCCCCGTCCCGCAGACGGTCGAGGACGCGCACGCCCTGCTCGAGGAGGCACTGGCCGACCACCCGTCGCGCCACCGCCTCGTCGTCGTCGCGGCCGCCTCGAACGTCACGGGTGAGGTCTGGCCCGTCGAGCGCTTCGCCGCGCTGGCCCACGCGCACGGAGCCCGGATCGCCGTCGACGCGGCCCAGCTCTCGGCGCACCGCACCATCGACCTCGCCGCGTGGGACGCCGACTACGTCGCGTTCTCGGGGCACAAGACGTACGCCCCCTACGGCGCAGGCGTCCTCGCCGGGCGCTCCGACTGGCTCGACGCCGGCAACCCCTACCTGCTCGGCGGCGGCGCGACGCGCTCGGTGACCGAGGACGGCACGACGTGGGCGACCGGCCCGGCCCGCCACGAGGGCGGCAGCCCCAACGTCATCGGCGCCATCGCGCTCGCCGCGGCGTGCTCGACGATCAGCCGCCACCGCGAGGCGATCGAGGAGCACGAGACCCGCCTGCTCGAGCGGCTGCGCACCGGCCTCGACGACGTCGCAGGCGTCGAGGTCCTCTCGATCTTCGGCGACGACAGCGACCGCGTCGGCGTCGTGGCCTTCACCATCGACGGCTGGGACTCCTCGCTCGTCTCGCAGGTGCTCTCCGTCGAGCACGGCATCGGCGTGCGGGACGGCAAGTTCTGCGCCCACCTGCTCGTCGACGAGCTCCTCGAGGACCCCTGGGGCGAGCGCTCCGTCACCGCCGTCCGCGCCAGCATCGGCCTCGGCAGCACGCTCGAGGGGGTCGAGCGCCTCGTCGCCGCCGTCGCGCGCCTCGTCGAGCACGGCACCGACGCCGAGTGGACGCTCACGGAGACCGGCTGGGCGCTCGAGGGCACCGACCCGCGCGACGTCGAGGTCGAGCGACCCTGGTGACTGCGGGCGTCTGCCGCTGAGCGGGGTCGGTGTGTCAGCGCGGTCGGGCGTGGCCGCGGTCAGCGGCTCGGTCAGCGTGCCGGCAGCGCGTAGCTCGCCCAGACGGCGGCGTGGTCGGCCCGGTTGAAGGCCACCTGCCCGGCCGAGACGACCGTCAGCCCGCGGCTCAGCAGGTGGTCGAGCTGCACGAAGGCCGGGAGCCGGTTGCCGGCGAACGGCCAGGTGCGCACCCACCCCTGCCCGTCGGTGCGCTGCGCGTCATCGAGACCGGCGGCGAGGTCGCGGAAGCCCGGGTGGCCGAAGCCGGCGTTGAAGTCGCCGGCCATGACGACGAGCTCGTCGCCGTCGAGCCGCTGCTTCCACGACTCGAGCGCCCGCAGACCGGCGCGCCACTCGAGCGTGTCACCGCGCAACGGCGCCGCGGGGTGGGCGACCTTGAGGCGGACCGTGCCGTTGGGGACGGTCACGTCGACCTCGGGCTGGACGCTCTGGGTGCCCTCGAGCGCGGGGTCGGTGCCGAGGCTGCGCACCGAGAGCGGGTAGCGCGAGAGCACCATCGTGCCGCTGGAGGTGTTCGCGCGGGCCACGCCCTCGCGCTGCGAGAAGTAGTCGCCGGCGCCCTCGGCGTCGAGCCGCCGCAGGATCGCCGGCGTGGCCTCGGTGAGGACGAGGACGTCGACCGAGTGGAAGCGCACGGCGTCCATGAGCTGGCCGGCGTTGGCCGAGCCGACCCAGACATTGGCCGACATGACGGTGAGGTCGCGGTCGGCCTTGGGCGAGGACGTGGCCCGGAAGGCGGGGGCCGCGACGGTCGCCGCCACGACGAGCGCGACGACGACCGGGGCCACCATCCACCACCGGCGCAGCACGAGCGTCGCCACCGTGAGCAGGCCCAGGCCGATGACGACGAAGGGTCCGGCCGTCTGGAGCACGACGACGACGTACGCCGTCGAGTCGTACCAGCGCAGCGCGCCGACCGCGACGAGCCCGAGCAGGACGACGCCGATGACGACGTCGACCCAGCGCCGGCGCGGTGCCCGTCGCGCCGGCTCCGGCGTCGACGACCCGGCGGTCTCCCCGGTGTCCCCCGGCGGGCCGGCGGGCACGTCGTCGCCGTCGCCGGCGGGCCCGGTCCCCCGGGCAACCTCCTGCACCGTCACGTCAGGCCTGCAGCACGACCGGGATGATCATCGGCCGACGGCGGATCTTGCCGCCGACCCACGAGCCGACCGCGCGGCGGATGACCTGCTGGAGCTGCTGGTCGTCGCGCACACCCTTGGCCACGGCCTCCTCGATGGCCCGCTCGACCTTGGGGATGACCTGCTGGAAGATCTCGTCGGCCTCGACGAACCCGCGGGCCGTGATCTCCGGTCCGCTCGCGATCTTGCCGGTAGCCGCGTCGAGCACGACGACACAGGTGATGAAGCCCTCGTCGCGCAGGATCCGGCGGTCCTTGAGCAGGGCCTCGTCGGCGCCACCGACGCTGCTGCCGTCGACGTAGACGTAGCCGCACTCGACGACACCGGTCACCTCGGCGACCCCGTTGACCAGGTCGACGACGACGCCGTCCTCGGCAAGCACGACGTTGTCCTCGTGGACGCCGGAGGCGATGGCGAGCTGGGCATTGGCGTACATGTGCCGCCACTCGCCGTGCACGGGCAGGACGTTGCGCGGCTTGACGATGTTGTAGCAGTAGAGCAGCTCGCCGGCGCTGGCGTGGCCCGAGACGTGCACCTTGGCGTTGCCCTTGTGCACGACGGTGGCGCCGAGGCGCATGAGCCCGTTGATGATGCGGTAGACGGCGTTCTCGTTGCCCGGGATGAGGCTGCTCGCGAGGAGCACGGTGTCACCGGGGCCGACGTCGATGCGGTGCTCGCGGTTGGCCATGCGCGAGAGGGCCGCCATCGGCTCGCCCTGGGAGCCCGTGCAGATGAGGACGAGCTCGTCGTCCCGCAGGCTGTCGATCTTCTTGATGTCGATGAGGATGCCGTCGGGCACCCGGAGGTAGCCGAGCTCTGCGGCGATCCCCATGTTGCGCACCATCGAGCGTCCGACCATGGCGACCTTGCGGCCGGCCTTCTCCGCGGCGTCGAGCACCTGCTGCACGCGGTGCACGTGGCTGCTGAAGCAGGCGACGATGACGCGGCGCTGGGCGTGGCGGAAGACCTTGTCGATGGCCGGCGCGATCTCGAGCTCGGGCGTCGTGAAGCCGGGGACGTCGGCGTTCGTCGAGTCGGTGAGGAAGAGGTCGACCCCCTCCTCGCCGAGGCGGGCGAAGGCGCGCAGGTCGGTGAGGCGGCCGTCGAGCGGCAGCTGGTCCATCTTGAAGTCACCGGTGTGCAGCAGGGTGCCGGCCTCGGTGCGCACGAAGACGGCGAGCGCGTCGGGGATCGAGTGGTTGACCGCCACGAACTCGAGGTCGAAGACGCCGAGCTTCTCGCGCTGGCCCTCCTTGACCGCCATGGAGTACGGCCGGATCCGGTGCTCCTTGAGCTTGGCCTCGACGAGCGCGAGCGTCAGCGTGGAGCCGATGAGCGGGATGTCGCCCTTGAGCTTGAGCAGGTAGGGGACGGCGCCGATGTGGTCCTCGTGGCCGTGCGTGAGGACGATGGCCTCGATGTCGTCGAGGCGGTCGGCGATGTAGGTGAAGTCCGGGAGGATGAGGTCGACACCGGGGTGGTGGTCCTCGGGGAAGAGCACGCCGCAGTCGATGACGAGCAGCTTGCCCTTCGTCTCCAGCACGGCCATGTTGCGTCCGACCTCGCCGAGCCCGCCGAGCGCGACGACCCGCAGGCCGTTGTCGGGGAGGGCGGGGGGCGTGGTCAGCTCGGGGTGGGGGTGGCTCACAGGTGTCCTGTCATTCGGTGGTGCTGCCGGGCCGTCAGGGGCTCCGGTCAGAGGTCATGGGGCGGTCATCCGACCGCCGGGAGGGCCGCGAGGGCGGCGAGAGCGGCACGGACGAGGGCGGACTGCTCGTCGTCGGCGGGCACGAGCGGCAGGCGCACGGCCGTGGACTCGATGATGCCCTGCTCGGCGAGGCCGGCCTTGGCCATGATGGCGCCCTGGGTGACGTTCATGACGGCGTTGACGACGGGGGTGAGGCGTCGGTGGACGGCGCGGGCGTCGTCCCAGCGCCCGTCGACGACGGCGTCGGCCATCTCGCGGTAGGCCGCCGGGGCCACCTGGGACGTGACGCCGACGAAGCCCACGGCCCCGTTGACGAAGTGGCCGAGGTTCATGGCGTCGTCGCCGGAGTACCAGTCGAGGCCGGTCTCCTGCATCATCTCGCTCGCGAACCAGAGGTCGCCTCGGGCGTCCTTCACGGCGGTGATGCGGTCGTGCTCGGCGATGCGCAGGTAGGTCTCGCGCGCGATGGCGATGCCCGAGCGGCCGGGGATGTCGTAGACCATGACGGGCAGGTCGCTCGCGTCGGCGAGGGCCGTGAAGTGGGCGACGAGACCGGCCTGCGGGGGCTTGTTGTAGTAGGGCGTCACGGCGAGCACCGCGTCGGCGCCGGCCTTCTGCGCGTGGCGCACCGACTCGACGCTCTTGGCGGTGTCGTTGCTGCCGGCCCCGGCGATGACGACGCAGCGGTCGCCGACGGCCTCGATGACGGCGCGGAGCAGCTCGTCCTTCTCGTCGGACGAGGTCGTGGGCGACTCGCCGGTCGTGCCCGAGACGACAAGGCCGTCGTGGCCGGCCTCGACGAGGTGCGTCGCGACCCGCTGGGCGGCGTCGAGGTCGATCGAGCCGTCCGGCCGCATGGGCGTGACCATCGCCGAGAGAACACGTCCGAGGGCGGGTGCGTCAGCCATGGACCCAAGGTTAGCGCCCGGGCCCTCGCGCACGACGCCACGCCCACGCCGGACCCACGAGCCGGCTCGCCGCGGGCACGAAAGAGGCGAGGCACTACTCGCTCGGGGGTCCGAGTAGTGCCTCGCCACCCCCTATATCGGCGGGGTCGCCGTGGCGTTACAGCCCGATCCGGACATTTTCCGAGATGGCGTATGCCGTCTCAGCCGCGCCGCTCGTAGGTGACCCAGGCGAAGCCGGGCTGCTCGTCGCGGGCGGTCTCGGTCCAGACGGCCGGGTCGATGACCGGGAAGGTGACCGAGCCCTCCGGGGACCGGTCGACCTCCGTCACGAGGAGGCGGACGGCATACGGCATGGCCTCGCGGTAGATCTCTCCCCCGCCGACGACGAAGACCTGGTCGGCGTCAGCCACCAGCGCGAGCGCCTCCGGGAGGGAGTGCGCGACCTCGACGCCGGGCGCGTTCCAGTCGCGCTGGCGGGTGACGACGACGCTGCGCCGGCCGGGGAGCGCCCCCATCGAGTCGAAGGTGCGCCGCCCCATGACCATCGGGTGGCCCATCGTCGTGCGCTTGAAGAACTTGAGGTCCTCGGACAGGTGCCACGGCATCGCCAGCCCGTCGCCGATGACGCCGTTGCGCCCGACGGCGGCGATCATCGTCACGTTCGGCAGCACGGTGGTCATGGCGCCAAGGCTCCCAGACGCGGGCTCAGACGGCGATGGGGGCCTTGATGCCGGGCTCCGCGACGTAGTCGACGAGCTCGAAGTCGTCGAGGTCGAAGTCGTCGATGTCGGTCTTGCCGGGCGTGATGCGCATCGTCGGCAGCGCGTGCGGCGTGCGGGTCAGCTGGAGGCGGGCCTGGTCGAGGTGGTTGAGGTAGAGGTGGGCGTCGCCGAGGGTGTGCACGAACTCGCCCGGCTCGAGGTCGGTCAGCTGGGCGACCATCTGCGTCAGCAGGGCGTAGCTCGCGATGTTGAACGGCACGCCGAGGAAGACGTCGGCGCTGCGCTGGTAGAGCTGGCACGACAGGCGCCGGCGGCCGTCGGGTCCGGGCGGCGAGACGTAGAACTGGAACATCGTGTGGCACGGCGGCAGGGCCATGTCGTCGACGTCGGCGACGTTCCAGGCCGAGACGATGAGGCGGCGGCTGTCGGGGTTGGTGCGGATCTGCTCGATGACCTTGGCGATCTGGTCGACGCGGCGGCCGTCGGGCGTGGGCCAGGACCGCCACTGGTAGCCGTAGATGGGGCCGAGGTCGCCCGTCGCGGGGTCGGCCCACTCGTCCCAGATCGAGATCCCACGCTCCTGGAGCCAGCGCACGTTGGTGTCGCCGCGCAGGAACCACAGCAGCTCGCCGATGATCGAGCGCAGGTGCAGCTTCTTCGTCGTCATGGCCGGAAAGCCGTCGGCGAGGTCGAAGCGCATCTGGTGGCCGAACACGCTGAGCGTGCCCGTGCCGGTCCGGTCGGACTTCTCCTGACCGTGGGTCAGGACGTGGTCGAGGAGGTCGAGGTACTGCCGCACGTCGGCAACCTAACACCGACGTCCGACGCCGCTGCTCACCTTCCCAGCGCGGCGAAGACCTCGTAGACCATGAAGGCCGGCCAGAAGAGGCCCTGGAAGACGGCGAGCAGGTACTCCCAGAACTGGTCCGCCTGCTGCCAGAAGTAGACCAGGGCCCCGAAGATGCCCAGGCCGTAGATCGCGCCCCCACCCGCGGCGCCCGCGTTGTTGCTCATCTGTCACCGCCTCGCCTTCGACCCCAGTGTGCGCCGGCAGACCGCCGCCTGCGGGACATTCGGCAACTCCCGACCGGCGGGCTCAGGCGTCGTAGTCGAGGCTGACCTCGTCGGTCACCGGGTGGCTCTGGCAGGCGAGGACGATGCCCGCCGCCACCTCCTCGGGCTCGAGCGCGTAGTTGCGGTCCATCCGCACCTCGCCGGACACGAGGCGGGCGCGACAGGTGCCGCACACGCCGCCGGTGCACGAGTAGGGCGCGTCGGGCCGGGCCCGCAGCGTCGCGTCGAGGATGGTCTCCTCGCGGCTCGGCATCGGGATGACCGTCGTGCGCCCGTCGAGGTTGACCGTGACCGTGGCCTCGGGCGGCGCCGCGGCATCGACGACGACCTTGCGCTTGGGCTCGGTGCCGTCGTCGACGTGGAAGATCTCGTGGTGGATGTGCCGCGGGTCGACGCCGCGCCCCGTCAGCAGCGCCTCGGCGCCGGTGACCATGCCGAACGGCCCGCAGAGGTACCACTCGTCGACGGAACCGACCGGCAGCAGCGAGCCGAAGATCGCCTCGAGCCGCTCGGTGTCGAGCCGGCCGTGGAAGAGCTCGACGTCCTGGGCCTCGCGTGACAGGACGTTGACGAGGTGGAAGCGCCCGGGGAAGCGGTTCTTGAGGTCCTCGAGCTCCTCGAGGAACATGATCGAGGACGTGCGCCGGTTGCCGAAGAGCAGCGTCGCGCGCGACCCGGGCTCCTCCTCCAGCGCCGTGGTCAGCAGCGAGAGGACGGGCGTGATGCCCGAGCCCGCCGCGATCGCGACGTGATGGCGTATGCCGTCCGGTCGGGTCGGGCACGTGAAGGAACCCTGCGGGGTCATGACCTCGACGACGACGCCGGGCGAGATCCCGTCGTTGAGCCAGTTCGACATGCGGCCCTCGGGCACCCGCGCGGCGGCGACCCGGAGGCTGCGACCGGCGGGGTCGGCCCCGCGTGACTGGCAGATCGAGTAGGACTGGCGCACGTCCTCGCCGCGGATGTCGGCGCGGAGCGTCAGGTGCTGGCCCGGCTCGAAGACGAACTCGTCGACGAGGTCCTCGGGCACGGTGAACGTGACGGCCACGGCGTCGTCGGTAAGGCGCTCGACGGCGGCCACGGTGAGGGGATGGAAACGCGCCCGGTGGCGTGCGGGAGCGCTCGGGGTGGTGACGTCGGTCATTCAGATGGCCTTGAACTCGTCGAAGGGCTCGAGGCACGCGTTGCACCGGCGCAGGGCCTTGCACGCGGTCGAGCCGAAGTGGGCGATCTCGGTCGTGTCGGCGGAGCCGCAGCGCGGGCAGGCGACGACGTGGCGGCTCAGGGTCACGGCCACGGGGCCGTGCGGCTCCCCCGCCGGGACTGCGCCCGGGGGTGCGATCCCGAAGCGCAGCAGGGCCGCTCGTCCTTCGTCGCTCATCCAGTCGGTCGTCCAGGCCGGCGACAGCTGCGTGCGGACGTCGGCGGCATACCCCTGCCGTCCGGCCTCGAAGACGATGCGTGACGCGATGGCCTCCATGGCCGGGCACCCGCTGTAGGTCGGGGTGATCGTCACGGCGACCGTGTGCGCCTCCTCGTCGACGTCGACGGCCCGCAGGATGCCGAGGTCGGCGATGCTGATCACGGGCACCTCCGGGTCGGGGATGCGCGAGATCGCCTCTGCGACAGCGGACTGCGCGACCACGGCGGTCACCACGTCGCGCCGGGGTGGGACCGCGCGATGTGCTGCATCTCGGCGAGGAGCGAGCCCATGGGGCGCGAGTGGATGCCGGCGCGGCCACCGCGTGAGCGCCACCGCGAGCCGTCGGGAAGCGTCAGCGTGCCCTGCTCGACGACGCGCGCGACCCGGGCCACGACGGCGTCGTGCAGGGTCGAGGGCAGGACGCCGACGCCGAGGTCGGCCGCGAGCACCGAGGCCTCGTCGTCGTCGAAGAGCTCGGCGAGGTGGGGCAGGACGCGCTCGAGCGCCGCCTGCATGCGGCGGTGGGACTCCTCGGTCCCGTCACCGAGGCGCACGACCCAGAGCGAGGCGTGGTCGAGGTGGTAGCGCACCTCCTTGAGCGCCTTGCCCGCGACACCTGCGACGACGTCGTCGCCCGAGCCGGTCAGGGCGGTGTGCAGCTCGACCTGGTAGGCCGAGAACCACAGCAGCCGGGCCATCTCGTCGGCGAAGTCACCGCGCTCCTGCTCGACGAGGTGGACGTTGCGCCACTCGCGCTCGTCGCGCTGCATGGCGAAGTCGTCCTCGCCGCGACCGCTGCCGTCGATCGAGCCGATGTAGGGGTAGAGCCCGCGCGCCTGGCCGAGCAGGTCGAGCGCGACGTTGCCGAGCGCCATGTCCTCCTCGATCTGCGGGGCGTTCGTCATCCACTCGCCGAGGCGCTGCGCGTAGACCATGGCGTCGTCGGCGAGCCCGACGAGGTAGGCGGCATACGGCTTGGCGCCGGGGTCGGCGCCGGTGTTCTCGGCGGCCCCGGGCAGGGGCTCACGCCGGGCGGACCCAGCGGCGGACGTCGCCGCGTCGGTGACGGGCTCGGTGACGGGCTCGGTGACGGGCTCGGTGACGGGCTCGGTGACGGGCTCGGTGACGGGGGTCGTGCCGGTGTCGGTCGTCTGGTCGCTCACAGGTACTCGACATCCTCGGGCACGTCGTAGAACGTCGGGTGCCGGTAGATCTTGTCGCCGGCGGGGTCGAAGAACGAGTCCTTCTCGGACGGGCTGCTCGCCGTGACGTCGTCGGCCCGGACGACCCAGATCGAGACGCCCTCCTGCCGGCGGGTGTAGACGTCGCGGGCGTTGCGCAGGGCGAGCTCGGCGTCGGGCGCGTGGAGCGAGCCGACGTGCACGTGCGACAGGCCCCGCTTGCCGCGCACGAACACCTCCCAGAGCGGCCAGCTGCGCTCCCCCCGGGCAGGCTCGGACGGGGCCCCGGCACCAGTGGACGGGGTGGTGGCTCCGCTCACGCGGCACTCTCCTCAGCGGTCGTCGTGTGCTTGGCGGCGTACGCGTTGGCGGCCTCCCGCACCCAGGCGCCCTCGTCGTGGGCGCGGCGGCGGTGCTCGATGCGCTCGGCGTTGCACGGGCCGTCGCCGCGCAGGACCTGCCAGAACTCGTCCCAGTCGATCTCGCCGAAGTCCCAGTGTCCGCGCTCCTCGTTCCAGCGCAGGTCGGGGTCGGGCAGGGTGAGGCCGAGCTTCTGGGCCTGCGGGACGGTCATGTCGACGAACTTCTGGCGGAGGTCGTCGTTGCTGAACCGCTTGATGCCCCACGCCATCGACTGCTCGGTGTGGCCACCCTTGGCGGCCTCGCCGGTGTCGGGCGGGCCGAACATCGCGAGCGCGGGCCACCACCAGCGGTCGGCGGCGTCCTGGGCCATCGCCTGCTGCGCCTCGGTACCGCGCATGAGGTTCCAGAGGATCTCGAAGCCCTGCCGCTGGTGGAAGGACTCCTCCTTGCACACGCGGATCATGGCGCGGGCGTACGGGCCGTAGGAGCACCGGCAGAGCGGCACCTGGTTCATGATCGCCGCACCGTCGACGAGCCAGCCGATGGCGCCGCAGTCGGCCCACGTCAGCGTCGGGTAGTTGAAGATCGAGGAGTACTTCTGCTTGCCGTCGTGGAGCCGGTCGAGCAGCTCCTGCCGGTCGATGCCGAGCGTCTCGGCCGCGGAGTAGAGGTAGAGCCCGTGCCCGGCCTCGTCCTGGACCTTGGCGATGAGGATGGCCTTGCGGCGCAGGGAGGGGGCGCGCGTGATCCAGTTGCCCTCGGGCTGCATGCCGATGATCTCGGAGTGCGCGTGCTGGGCGATCTGGCGGATGAGCGTCTCGCGGTAGTCGTCCGGCATCGCGTCGCGCGGCTCGATGCGCTGGTCGGCCGCGAGGAGGGCGTCGAAGTCGTCCCCGACGGCGTCCCGACCGTCCCGCTGGTCGTCGTGCTCGGCCGCCGCGTCGTAGGCGGCGGTCTCGGCCGCGTTCAGCGGTTCGTTCGGGTCGATGACGTCATTGCCATACATGAGTCCAGTATGCGAGATGGGACCGAGGGCGTCCAAAGCCGGGGTGTGCTGGGGTGGACAGCCGGCGCGTCCACGCCTGAGAGGATGCCGTGGTGGCACACGAGGACGCGAACACACACGAGCACGACGACCAGCACGACCACGAGCACGACCACGAGCACGAGCACGAGCGCGGGCCGGTCGCAGACGCGTCGGTGCGGGTCGCGCGCGCGTCGGACGCCCCCGCGGTCGGCCTCGTCCAGGCCGTCGTGTTCCGGGACACGTATGCCGCCGTGCTCGCGCCCGACGTGCTCGCGACCTTCGAGCCGAGGGCGTTCGCGAACGCCTGGCGCGCCACGCTCGAGGGCGAGAAGTCCGGGGACGGCGTGCTGCTCGTGGCCTGCGCCGGAGAGCAGGTCGTCGGCTTCGCCGCGGTGGGCGCGTCGGACGACGCCGACGCGAGCCCCGACACGGCCGAGCTCGGGGTGCTCGGGGTGCACCCCGACGCGCGGCGCCAGGGGCACGGCTCGCGCCTGCTGCACGCGGTCGTCGACACGGCACGTGCGCGTGGCCGCTCCGAGCTCTCTGCCTGGCTGCTGGCCACGGACGACGCCACGCGCGGCTTCCTCACGGCGGCCGGGATGGTGGCCGACGGTGCTCACCGCGAGCGCGTCGTGTCGCCGGACGGTGACACGGCCCGCGAGGTGCGCCTGTCGGCAGCCCTCGCCGACGAGACGTCCGGCACCACCGACTCCCCCACCGCCGACGTCAGGGCCCCGGAGGTCCCGTGACCGCGACCGTCGACCCGGGGGCACGACGGGCCGTCGTGCGCCAGAGCCTGTCGGTGGGTGTCGCCACCGGTGCCTACGGCATCAGCTTCGGCGCCCTCGCCGTCGCGGCCGGACTCGACACGTGGCAGGCCATGGCGCTGTCCCTGCTCATGTTCACCGGCGGGTCGCAGTTCGCGTTCATCGGCATCATCGCCAACGGCCTGCACGCCGCACCGGCAGCGATCGCGGCATCGTCGATGCTCGGCATCCGCAACGGCCTCTACGCCCTCGAGCTGACACACCTCCTCGGCGTCCGCGGCCCCCGACGGGTGGCGGCCGCACACCTGACCATCGACGAGTCGACCGCCGTCGCCGTCGCCCAGGACGAGGTGGGCACGTCGCGGATGGGCTTCTGGCTCACGGGCGTCACCGTCTTCGTCCTGTGGAACCTCAGCACCCTCGCCGGCACCCTCGTCGGCGGCCACGTCGGCGACCCGCGCACCTACGGACTGGACGCTGCCGCGTGCGCCGCGTTCACCGCCCTGCTCTGGCCGCGCCTGCGCAACCGGGACGCCGTGGCGATCGCCGTCGTCGGCGCCGTCGTTGCGGTCGTGCTGTCGCCGACGATGCCGCCCGGCATACCCGTCGTGGCGGCCGCCGCAGCCTCGCTCTTGGCGTGGCGCACCCCGAGGCGGGAGCAGCCGTGAACCTGTGGACCGCGGTTATCGTCGCGGCCGCGATCGCCTTCGGCCTCAAGCTCGCCGGTCATCTCGTGCCGGCGCACCTGCTCGACGCCCCACGCATCCGCCGGATCACGGCCGCCCTGCCGATCGCGCTGCTCGCCGCCCTCGTCGCGACGCAGGCGTTCACCGGTCCCGGGGGATCGTTCGTCCTCGATGCGCGGGCCGCTGCCGTGCTCGTCGCCGTCGTCGCGCTCCTGCTGCGCGCGCCGTTCATCGTCGTCGTCGTGCTGGGCGCTGCCACCGCGGCCCTCCTGCGCGCCCTGGGCTGGGCCTGACCGGTGGCGGATGCGGACGCCGTGCGACGACTGGCCCTCGCGCTGCCCGGCGTCGAGGAGATCGCCAGTGCGGGCTTCGACTTCCGGGTCGGCGGGCACGGTTTCGTCTGGTCCTATCCCGAGCGCGTCCCGGGACAGCGGCGCGTCATCCGCACCGACATCGCGGTGCTCTACGTCGGCGACGAGGCGGAGAAGCAGGCCCTCGTGCTCGGTGAGCCGGACCTCTTCTTCACGACGCCCGCCTACGACGGCTCTCCGCTCGTCATGGTCCGGCTCGAGCACGTGGACACGGACCGGCTCGACGAGCTCGTGACCGACGCGTGGCGGATGCGAGCGCCCGCCGACCTGCTCGACGACTGAGGCGACCATTCCGGGGCGGGCCCGCACGACACACGAACCCGGGCCCGACGCTGTCCCCGCCGCACGACCACCCCGGTACGGGCCGAGATGGTGTGTCCGGGCGACCCGCTTCAGGCGTGGGCGTCGCAGACGGGCTGGAGGGGGCGACCCGGCAGGTCCTCGCGGTTGTGCATCCGGCTCGTCGGGGTGCCACAGACGTGGCACGTCGCGAGGTGGGCCGCCCCGTCGCCGAAGCCCACGCTCATCCGTTCGTCGAAGACGTAGAGGTGGCCCTCCCAGAGCCCGCGGTCGCCCCGCTGCTCGCCGTAGCGCGCGATGCCGCCGTCGAGCTGGTAGACCTCCTCGAAGCCCCGCGAGCGCATGAGGCTCGTCAGCACCTCGCAGCGGATCCCGCCCGTGCAGTACGTGACGACGGGCCGACCCTTGAGCTCGTCCCACCGGCCGGCGTCGAGCTCGCGGACGAAGTCGCTCGTGTGACGGATGTCCGGCACGACTGCACCTCGGAGGCGGCCCACCTGCGCCTCGACGGCGTTGCGCCCGTCGAAGAGCACGACGTCGTCACCACGCTCGGCGACGAGGGCGTCCAGCTCGTCGGGGCTCAGCCGCGTGCCGCCCCCGACGATGCCCTGCTCGTCGACGACGACCTCGTCGGGCACCCCGAACGAGACGATCTCCTCGCGGGCCTTGACGACGAGCCGCGGGAAGTCGAGGCTCCGTCCCTCGGCGTCCAGCCCGGTGCCGTCGCTCCACTTCACGTCGATGTCGCGGAACGGCGCGTACTCCCTCGTCTTGCGGACGTACGTCTTGAGCACCGTCACGTCGCCACCGACCGTCGCGTTGATCCCGTGGCGCGACAGCAGGATCCGCCCGCGGAGGCCGAGTCCTTCGCAGAGGTCGCGCTGCCAGAGTCGGAGAGCCTCGGGGTCGGCGAGCGGGCGGAAGGCGTAGTAGAGGACGACCCTGGGGATGGCCATGTCGGTCTCGTCGCGTGCGCGGCGGCTCAGTCGAGGCCGAGGTAGTGCTCGAGCCCGACGGTCAGGCCCGGGTGGTCGGCGACGGCCCGCACCGCCGCGATGACGCCCGGCATGAAGCTGCCGCGGTCGAAGGAGTCGTGCCGCAGCGTCAGCATCTCCCCCGCGTTGCCGAGCAGCACCTCCTGGTGGGCGGTGAGACCACGCAGCCGCACGGAGTGCACGGGTATGCCGTCCACCCGGGCGCCGCGGGCACCGTCGGGGTCGTGGGTCGTCGCGTCGGGCACCGGCGCGCAGCCGGCCTCGGACCGCGCCTGACCGATCATCGCCGCGGTGCGCGCGGCGGTGCCGGAGGGCGCGTCCACCTTCGCCGGGTGGTGCAGCTCGATGACCTCGACGGACTCGAAGAAGGGGGCGGCCTTGGCGGCGAAGGACATCATGAGCAGCGCGCCGATGGCGAAGTTCGGCGCGATGAGGACGCCGACCCCGGCACCGGAGGACGCCGGCGGCGCATCGGCGAGCTGGCCGCGGAGCGTCTCGAGTCGCGCGTCGTCCCACCCGGTCGTGCCGACGACGACGTGGACGCCGCGCTCGACGCAGTGGGCGACGTTGGCGGGCGAGGCTCCGGGGACGGTCAGCTCGATGGCGACCTCGGCCCCACCGAGGTCACCGAGGTCGTCGCCCGACCCGAAGGCACCGACGAGGCTCAGGCCGGCGGCGCCCTCGACGGCGCGCACCGCCTCGGAACCCATCCGGCCGGTCGCGCCGATGACGGCGACCTTGGTGTCGCGGGACGGCTGGCCTGTCGTGTCGCTCACGCGGCCAGCCTAACGAGGCCCCAGGGCCTCGGGACGAGGCACACGGCATACGGACTCGTGCGTCACCAATCCGTGCTGGGAGTCGGCTGTGAGGCGCACACTGGAAGGGACCGAGGAAGTGGTCCGCATGTCCGTCCGTCCGCGCAGCACCGTCGTCGTGGGCCGGCTCCGTCGCCTGGCCCTTGCTCCTCTCGCGGCCATCGGGCTGATCGTCGGTCTCCTCGTCGCCCCGAGCGCCCAGGCGGCCGTCCTGTTCGGGCACGACCTCTCGTGGCCGCAGTGCCCGTCGAGCTTCCCGCCGACGTCCACGCAGTTCCTCGTCATCGGCCTGACGAACGGTTTGCCCTTCACCGAGAACCCCTGTGTCGCAACGCAGGCCGCCTGGGCGACCGACCACGCCAAGCCGACCCACGCCTACACCATGGCGGCCTTCCCGACCACCGCGCAGCTGACGACCTACGGTGGCAGCGGCCCGTGGTCGACCGCGTCGCGTGCAGGCCGACTCAGCAACGTCGGCTACGCCGAGGCGATGTACGCCGTGGCGACCGTGCGCGACGTCCCCGGCTGGGCGCCGCGGATGGTCTGGATCGACGTCGAGCCCCGCGACACAGAGCCGCGGAGGCAGCCGTGGCCCACGTCGACGTCCCTGCAGCGCCTCGAGAACCGCTACGTCATCGAGGGGATCATGCGTGGTCTGCGGGCCGCGGGCTACTCCTACGGCGTCTACTCCAACGCCTCGGGCTGGCAGACGATCACGGGATCCTGGTGGCTGCCCGGCGTCCCCGTGTGGGCGACGGCCGGCACCCTCGACTACCCGAACGAGGCGCTGGACAAGTGCACCCAGCCGAGCTTCTCCGGCGGCAAGGTCTACCTGTCGCAATGGTGGGACGCCACGTGGGACTACGACCGCACGTGCGACCCGTACGCCTTCACCCGCCTCCCGGTGGCACCCGCGTCCCTCTCGGGTGGCACCGCTGACTTCAACGGCGACTGGAACAACGACGTGCTGGCGCGCTGGACCGCGACCGCGGCTCTCAAGCTCTACGCCGGCACGGGCACGGGGAGCCTGTCACTCGGCACCCAGATCGGCACCGGCTGGGGTGGCATGTCCGCGCTCGAGACGCCCGGCGACCTGAGCGGCGACGGCGCGCAGGACGTGCTCGCCCGCGAGACGTCGACCGGCGACCTCTGGATGTACAAGGGCAACGGGGCGGGCGGATGGCGTCTCCCCCGCGTGCGCGTCGGGACCGGCTGGCAGGTCATGAACGCCATCGTCGGCGTCGGCGACCTCACCGGCGACGGTCGGATGGACATCGTGGCCCGCCGGGCCACCACCGGAGAGCTCTACCTCTACCCCGGCACGGGCAGCGGCGGCTGGAAGCCCAGGTCGAGCCTCGGCACCGGGTGGAACCGCTACAACGTCCTCGTCGGGCCGGGTGACGTCACCGGCGACGGGCGGCCCGACCTGCTGGCCCGCGAGACGTCGACCGGCATCCTCTGGCTCGTGCCGGGGACCGGCACGAGCACGCTGGGCACCCGCGTCCAGATCGGCACCGGCTGGAACGGCATGACCGCGCTGATGAGCCCCGGCGACCTCAACGGCGACCGCGTGCCCGACGTGCTGGCCCGCGACTCGAGCGGCCGGCTGTGGCTCTACCCGCGGACCGCCGCCGGCGGCTGGAGCCCACGCGTGCTCGTCAGCACCGGCTGGAACATCGTCAACGCGATCTTCTGACCCGGACGACGGAGCGGCCCGCCACCCCTGGGGGGTGACGGGCCGCTTCGTGACCTGGACGGGTCGACCGGGGCCGACTCGCGTCGGCACCGGATGGGTCAGGCGTCAGCGGACTCCGTGGCCGGCGCGTCGGCCTCGGCGGCCGAGTCACCGTTGTCGCCCTCGGCGAGGACCGCAGCGAGGCTGAGCTTGCCGCGCGGGTCGATCTCCTTGAGCTCCACCTGGATCTTCTGGCCGATCTTGACGACGTCGTCGACGCTGTCGATCCGCTTGCCACCGACGAGCTTGCGCACCTCGGAGATGTGCAGCAGGCCGTCCTTGCCGGGCAGCAGCGAGACGAACGCACCGAAGGTCGTCGTCTTGACGACGGTGCCGAGGAAGCGCTCGCCGACCTCGGGCATCGTCGGGTTCGCGATGGCGTTGATCGCCGCGCGAGCCGCCTCGGCCGAGGGGCCGTCGACCGCACCGATGAACACGGTGCCGTCGTCCTCGATCGAGATGTCGGCGCCCGTGTCGTCCTGGATCTGGTTGATCATCTTGCCCTTCGGGCCGATGACCTCACCGATCTTGTCGACGGGGACCTTCACCGTGATGATGCGCGGGGCGTACGGGCTCATCTCGTCGGGCACGTCGATGGCCTCGGCCATGACGTCGAGGATGTGCAGACGCGCGTCGCGGGCCTGGGTCAGCGCGCCGGCGAGGACCGAGGCGGGGATGCCGTCGAGCTTCGTGTCGAGCTGGATGGCCGTGACGAACTCCTTGGTACCGGCGACCTTGAAGTCCATGTCGCCGAAGGCGTCCTCGGCTCCGAGGATGTCGGTGAGGGCGGCGTACTGCGTCTCACCGTCGACGGTGTCGGACACGAGGCCCATCGCGATGCCGGCGACCGGGGCGCGCAGCGGCACACCGGCGTTGAGCAGCGACAGGGTCGAGGCACAGACCGAGCCCATGGACGTCGAGCCGTTGGAGCTGAGGGCCTCGGACACCTGACGGATGGCGTACGGGAACTCCTCGCGCGTCGGCAGGACCGGCATGAGCGCACGCTCGGCCAGGGCGCCGTGACCGATCTCGCGGCGCTTCGGCGAACCGACGCGGCCGGTCTCACCGGTGCTGTAGGGCGGGAAGTTGTAGTTGTGCATGTAGCGCTTGCGCGTGACGGGGCTCAGCGTGTCGAGCTGCTGCTCCATCTTGAGCATGTTGAGCGTCGTGACACCCATGATCTGGGTCTCGCCACGCTCGAAGATCGCCGAGCCGTGCACGCGCGGCAGGACCTCGACCTCGGCGCCCAGGGCGCGGATGTCGGCGAGGCCACGGCCGTCGATGCGGACCTTGTCGCGCAGGATGCGCTGGCGGATCAGCTTCTTCTGCACGGAGCGGAAGGCGGCCGAGACCTCCTTGTCACGCCCCTCGAACTGCTCGGCGAGCTGCGCCTTGACGGCGGCCTTGATCTCGTCGAGGCGCTCTTCGCGCTCCTGCTTGCCCGCGATCGTGAGGGCACCGGTCGTGTCGGCCTCGACGGCGGACTCGACGGCGGCGTACACGTCGTCCTCGTAGTCGAGGAAGATCGGGAAGTCCTGGACCGGCTTGGCGGCCTCGGCAGCGAGCTGGGACTGGGCCTCGCACAGCTGCTTGATGAACTTCTTGGAGGCCTCGAGGCCCTCGGCCACGACCTCCTCGGTCGGAGCCTGCTTGCCCTCGTTCTTCACGAGGTCCCAGGTCGACTCGGTGGACTCGGCCTCGACCATCATGATCGCGACGTCGTGACCGACGACACGACCGGCGACGACCATGTCGAAGACCGAGCGCTCGATGTCGGAGAAGTTCGGGAAGGCGACCCACTGGCCGTCGATGAGCGAGACGCGCACGCCACCGATGGGGCCCGAGAACGGGAGGCCGGAGATCTGCGTCGAGGCGCTGGCCGCGTTGATGGCGAGCACGTCGTACTGGTGGTCGGGGTTCAGCGAGAACACCGAGATGATGACCTGGACCTCGTTGCGCAGACCCTTCTTGAAGGTCGGGCGCAGCGGGCGGTCGATGAGGCGGCAGGTGAGGATGGCCTCGGTCGACGGGCGACCCTCACGACGGAAGAAGCTGCCGGGGATCTTGCCGATGGCATACATGCGCTCTTCGACGTCGACCGTCAGCGGGAAGAAGTCGAACTGGTCCTTCGGGGACTTGCCCGCGGACGTCGTCGACAGGAGCATCGTGTCGTCGTCGAGGTACGCCGTGACGGCGCCGCCGGCCTGACGTGCCAGGCGGCCGGTCTCGAACCGGACCGTGCGGGTGCCGAAGCTGCCGTTGTCGATGACGGCCTCGGCGAAGGTGATGTCTGGACCCTCCATGTGGGCCCTCGCTTTCTTTTTCTCATGTGCCCGCGCACATCGTCGTTGTGTGCGTGGTTTCCTTCTTCGGGCCGAGTGGCCCTGGTGCGGCGGACGACGGGCGTCGCCCGCCTGCACCTACGACGAAAGGCGGTCTCCGCAGAACGCGGTGACCGCCTTTCGTCACGAACTCATCGACGCAGGCCGAGTCGCTTGATCAGCGAACGGTAGCGCTCGATGTCGGTCGCCTCGAGGTAGCGCAGCATGCGCTTGCGGCGGCCGACCAGCAGGAGGAGACCACGACGGCTGTGGTGGTCGTGCTTGTGGGCCCGAGCGTGCTCGGTCAGGTCCTTGATGCGCTGCGTCAGCATCGCGATCTGGACCTCGGGAGAGCCGGTGTCGCCCTCGACCGTGGCGTACTCGGTCATGATCTGCTTCTTCACGTCAGCGTCCAAAGGCATGGATGAACCGACTCCTTCTCATCTCGTTGCGCGGTGCTCCAGGGCATGTCCACCTGGGCGCTATCGAATCCGCGGCCGTTCGACGGCGTCTCCAAGCGTAACAGCGGGGTACGTGCCGCCCTAATCGGGCCTTCGGGGCGCGTCACGAGGGCTTCACGGGGGCTTCACGGGGGCTTCGGGGCGGCTCGGAGGACACGTCGGCGGCCGTGACCGTTTCGTGACCGCGGGCGTGTTTGGCCCGGCCCGGAGCATGGGTACGACAGAGGTTGCTCGGGGAAACCCTCTTGAAGGAGACAAGCGACACCATGATCGTTCTCGGACTCATCCTGCTGCTCATTGGCATCTTCGCCAAGATCAGCATCCTGACCACGATCGGCATCATTCTCGTCGTCGTGGGCGCGGTGCTCTTCATCCTCGGCGCGTCGGGACGCGCCATCGGTGGCCGGAAGCACTGGTACTGATCGGTCGCACCACCAGCAGGAACCAGACGCCCCCGCGGACTTCCGCGGGGGCGTCTTGCGTCCCCGGCCGGCAGCGGTCGTATGCCGTGTGACCCGGGTCGTATGCCGTGTGGCCGACCCCGCGCCCACGACCCACGCGTGCCCCGGGCGTTCAGGACGTCCGCAGGCGCGCCAGGGTGAGGCGGACCGCCCGCTCGGTGCTCGCGGCCGACCACGCACCGCCGTCGAGGGCCACCCAGACGAGCCGGTCCGACTCGGCCACGAGCAGGGTGCGGACGGGGTCGGCACCGACGAGGCTCTCCTGCGTCGCGACGAAGCCGGTGACACCGCCCAACGAGCCCGGTCGACCACTGCCACACCGGCGCATCGCGTCCTCGAGCTGCGCCCGGGTCTCACCGAGGCGGGGGTCGCCGGCGCGGAAGCGCAGCCGCACGTAGCCGACCTGGAGCGAGCCCTTGCCGGGGTCGGACGCCGCCGCGACCCGGGCACCGGCGAGTCCCGACAGCACGCGGTCGGCTCCCGTCCACCCGAGCAGCTCCTCGTTCGTCGAGCTCGACCACGCGAAGACCGGCAGGGCACAGTCCGGCACGGGCGCCGGCACGTCGGGGCAGGGCACGCCGGGGCGGGCGCGCACCTCGGTCGCCCTCCCGCCCGTGACGGAGGCTCCCGGCCACAGCTCCGCCGCCCGCACCGGTGAGGTGGCACTGCGGTCGGTCTCGGCCGCGCAGGCCGAGTCCTCCGGCACCGCGGTCATGCCGTCGCCGAGTGTCGGCGCGGCCACCGCGGTGGCTCCATGCTGCGTTCCGGGTGGGGTGCCGAACCAGGCACCGGTCGGCCCGGGTTGCGGCGCAGGCTGATCCGTCGTGCACCCGGACGGGCCGAGACACAGCGCGAGGGCACCCCCGACGATCGGGAGTGCCCTCGTGAGCCGGCCGGACGGCATACGCACGCCTGTCCGTGAGGGGCTCAGAAGTTGATCATGTGGCCGGCGATGCCGTGCACGGCCTCCTTGACGGCCTCGCCGAGCGTCGGGTGCGCGAAGACGGTGCGCGACACCTCGTCGGCCGTGAGGTCCCACGTCTGCGCGAGGTTGAGGACGGGGAGCAGCTCGGTGACGTCGGGCCCGATCATCGCGGCGCCGAGGATCTCGTTGTGCTCCGCGTCGGCGATGACCTTGACGAAGCCGACGGGCTCGCCGAGGCCCATCGCCTTGCCGTTGGCCGAGAAGGGGAACGTTGCCGTCTTGACGTCGTGGCCGGCCTCCCTGGCCTGTGCCTCCGACAGACCCATCGAGCCGATCTGCGGCTGGCAGTACGTCGCCCGCGGGATGAAGGCGAAGTCGATCGCCATCGTCTCGACGCCGGCGATCGTCTCGGCGGCGACGATGCCCATGGCCTCGGCGACGTGGGCGAGCATGAGCTTCGCGGTGACGTCACCGATGGCGTAGACGTTGGGGACGTTGGTGCGGCCGTACTCGTCGATGGCGATGGCGCCGCGCTCGGTGAGCTCGACGCCGGTGGCCTCGAGGCCGAAGCCCTCGGTACGCGGCGCGAAGCCGATGGCCGACAGGAGACGGTCGGCCTCGAGCACCTGCTGGTCGCCGCCGGCGGCGGGGCTGACCGTGACCTTGACGCCGGAGCCGGTGTCCTCGACGGACTCGACCTTGGTGCCGAGCATGACCTTCACGCCGAGCTTCTTGTAGTGCTTGAGCAGCTCCTTGGACACGTCGGCGTCCTCGGTGGGCACCATGCGGTCGAGGAACTCAACGATCGTCACGTCGACGCCGAAGTTCTTCATAACGTAGGCGAACTCCACGCCGATGGCGCCGGAGCCGGCGATGATGATCGAGCCGGGCAGCTCGGGGTCGAGGATCTGCTCCTCGTAGGTCACGACGTTCTTGCTGACCTCGACACCCGGGATCATCCGCGTCACGGAGCCGGTCGCGAGGATGAGGTTGTCGAAGGTGATCGAGCGCGACGAGCCGTCGTTGAGCGCCACGTCCATCGAGGACGCCGACGTCAGGGTGCCCCAGCCGTCGATCTCCTCGATCTTGTTCTTCTTCATGAGGAAGTGGACGCCCTTGACGATGCCGGCCGACACGGAGCGACTGCGGGCGTGCGTCGGGCCGAAGCTCATCGTGGCGTCGCCCTCGATGCCGTACTTCTTCTTCTCGTGCGTCAGGGTGTGCGCGAGCTCGGCGTTCTTGAGCAGGGCCTTGCTCGGGATGCAGCCGACGTTGAGGCAGACGCCGCCCCAGTACTGCTTCTCCACGACGGCGACCTTCTTGCCGAGCTGCGACGCGCGGATCGCCGCGACGTAGCCACCAGGACCGGCACCGAGCACAACGACATCGAAATCAGCCATGGCCCCAGCCTATCCGTGAGCGGGAGCGCTCCGAGACGGCGCCCACCCGCACATCACGATCTGCGCAGAACTGTGCATTTCCCTGTGTCGCAGAGCACACGGACCGCCGTGGCGAGAGTAAGTTTCCCCGACGCACGGCCGAACCCGTCCGGCCCGACCAACGGAGGTCACCCGCGTGAGCACCACTCCGCACCGTCACGAGGCGCCACCGGCGAACAAGGGCCTGCTGGCCCTCGCCGGCGTCCTCCTCGCCATCCCCATCGTCGCCCTGATGCTCGTCGGCACCTATGCCAAGGACGAGCCCCGTCTCGGCGGCTTCCCCTTCTTCATCTGGTACCAGTTCCTCTGGGTGGTCCTCTGCTCGGCCCTGACCTACACGGCCTACCGCATCGTGCTCAAGGCACGCCCGCACGTGCCGATGAACCCCGAGGGTGACTCCTTCGTCGACGACGACGACACGCGAGAGGACGGCACCCGATGACCGCCCTCGCACCGGCTCTCGCACCGGCTCTCGCACCGGCTCTCGCACCGGCCGCCGACACCGGTGGCGTCAACGGCGTCGCGCTCACCGTCCTCATCTTCTTCTTCGTCGTCGTCGCCGGGGCCGGCTTCTGGGCGGCCCGCTGGCGTCGCCCGGAGAGCATGGAGAGCCTCGAGGAGTGGGGGCTCGGCGGGCGCTCGTTCGGCACGTGGATCACGTGGTTCCTGCTCGGCGGTGACCTCTACACGGCCTACACGTTCGTCGCCGTGCCTGCCGCCATGTGGGCCTTCGGAGCCGTCAACGGCTTCTTCGCCGTGCCGTACACGATCGTCCTCTACCCGATCATCTTCGTCTTCATGTCGCGCCTCTGGTCGGTGTCGCACCGCCACGGCTACGTGACGCCGGCCGACTTCGTCGAGGGCCGCTCGGGGTCACGGGTCCTGTCCCTCGCGGTCGCCGTCACCGGCTTCCTCGCGACGATGCCCTACATCGCCCTGCAGCTCGTCGGCATCCAGGCCGTCCTCGAGGTCGCCGGCGTCGGTGGCGGCAACAACTGGGTCGCCAAGGACCTGCCGCTCTTCATCGCGTTCCTCGTGCTCGCGCTCTACACGTACACCTCGGGCCTTCGCGCGCCGGCGATCATCGCCTTCGTCAAGGACATCCTCATCTACCTCGTCATCATCGTGGCCGTCATCTACCTGCCCTCCAAGGTCGGCGGCTGGGGCCACGTGTTCGACTCGGCCAAGGAGAAGATGACGACGACGACCAACCCGGCGACGGGCAACCCGAACGTCTTCATCCCCGGACCCAAGGCGTACTGGGCCTACGGCACGCTCGCCCTCGGCTCGGCCCTGGCGCTGTTCATGTACCCCCACTCGATCACGGCGACGCTGTCGGCCAAGAGCCGCAA
The DNA here is from genome assembly GCF_964254175.1 of Terrabacter sp. LjRoot27. Lineage (NCBI taxonomy): Bacteria > Bacillati > Actinomycetota > Actinomycetes > Micrococcales > Intrasporangiaceae > Terrabacter > Terrabacter sp. LjRoot27. Next base: position 1,763,378 of record NZ_CAXUSS020000001.1, on the reverse strand, counting down.
CACGATCCGCAAGAACGCCTCGATCCTGCCGGCGTACTCCTTCCTCCTGGGCCTGCTGGCCCTGCTCGGCTGGGTGGCCATCGCGGCCGGCACGAAGCCCGTGGGCCTCGACGGCAAGGTGAACGGCCAGCTGGTCATCCCCCAGCTCTTCGAGGACATGTTCCCCTCGTGGTTCGCGGGAGTGGCGTTCGCGGCGATCGCCATCGGGGCGCTCGTCCCGGCAGCGATCATGTCGATCGCGGCGGCCAACACCTTCACGCGCAACATCTACAAGGCGTGGATCAAGCCGGACGCGACCGTGCAGCAGGAGGCGAAGGTCAGCAAGCTCACCTCGCTCGTCGTCAAGGCGTTCGCGCTGATCTTCGTGCTCACCCTCGACAAGAGCAACGCGATCAACTTCCAGCTCCTCGGCGGCATCTGGATCCTCCAGACGTTCCCGGCCCTGGTGTTCTACCTCTACACGCGGTGGTTCCACCGCTGGGCGCTGCTCGCCGGCTGGGCGGTCGGCATGGTCTACGGCACGCTGGCCGCGTACAACGTGACCAACAAGGCCACCGGCGCTCCGTTCGCCGGGTCGGTCGCGAACATGCCCCTCATCGGGCAGCTCGGCTACATCGCGGTGACCGCCTTCGCGATCAACGTCGTCGTCGCCGCGATCCTCACCCTCGTGCTCCGGGCCGCCAAGGCTCCGGAGGGCGAGGACGCGACGATCCCGGCCGACTACTTCGCCGACGCCGGTGACCCCCGCGTCGAGAAGCTGGCCGTCGGCCCCCACGAGACGACGCCGTCTGCCTGACTCGTCCGAGCACGTATGCCGCAGGGCCGGGTCCGCAAGGACCCGGCCCTCCGCGCGTCCCGACTCCCCACACCGTCGAGTGGCCTCGTGACCCCACCCGCCCCACCGAGCCAGCCCCCACCCCGTCGAGTGGCCCCGTGACCCCACCCGCACCATGTGACGACGAGGCCACTCGACCGGGTGGGACCCTCCGAGGATGCGACGACGGGGCCACTCGACCATTGGGGGCCTCGAGAGGTGTGACGACGGGGCCACTCGAGTGGGGCGGGGCGCTCACTCGAGTGGGGCGGGTCAGGGGTCGCGGGGGCGTTCGGGCGGGAGGGCGGCGATGGCCTCGTCGACGTCGAGACCGGTGACCTGGAGCAGGTCGACGATGGTGGAGCGCACCTGGGCGAGCACCGTCTCGGTGGCGAGGCTCGACGTGCGCGGCACCTCTCCCGTCGCGGCCGCCACCGCGAGCAGCGCCGTCCGCCCGACCTCGGGAGAGGCGTTCTCGGAGAGCGCTCGCCCGATGACGTCGGTCGCCGACGCGAGCTCGAGCAGGAGCGTCTCGTAGCCGGGAGGCAACGGCTCGCCGCGCCCGACCGCGACCGTGACCCGGCGGACGAGCACCCGCGTGCTCCGCATCGCGCGGTCGAGCGGCTCGACGAGGTCGACCATCTTGCGCACCCCGGCGGCGTGCTGACGCTTGAAGGGCGACGAGGTGATCACCGACAGGCCCTCGTCGGCCGCCTGCCGCAGCTCGCGGAGCAGCGACTCCGTGCCGCGGGCCGAGGCCAGCACCTCGGCCGCGCCCTCCACGTCGCCGTCGCGCGCGCTGACCGCCGCCCGCCGGAGCAGCTCACCGATCTTGCGGACCGCCTCGGCAGCCGCGACCCGCGGTCGACGCAGCGGCGCCTGCGGCACGACCGTGGCGGCGACCAGCGCGATGCCACCGCCGATGAGCGCGTCGGTCCACCGGCCGAACGCCTGGCCCGGGCTCGCGACGAGGGCGGCGATGACGATGCCCTGCACGGCCGACTGGGTGACGATGACCGGCCCGCCGTCGAGGAGGGTCGCGATCGCCATCGACACGAGCACCACGGCGGCGATCTGCCACGGGCCGCTGCCGGCGACGTGCACGAACACGTCGGCCGTGAAGACGCCGACGGCGACGCCGATCGCGACCTCGAAGACCCGGCGCAGCCGCTGGCCGTAGGACATGCCGAGGCAGACGACGGCGACGATGGGTGCGAAGAAGGGCGAGGCGTGACCGAAGACGTCGGTCGCGAGCCACCAGGCGACACCGGCGGAGACGGCGCACTGGACGAGGAGGAAGATCCGCGAGCGCAGCCGCTCGAACCGGGTGCGGACGCTGAGCCGGCTCCGGTCCCAGGCACGGTCGAGGGCCTCGGCGACCGGGGCGTCGCTCCTCAGGTAGTCGTCCACGAACGCGCCTCTCGGTCGGTCCCCGCGGCAGGTGCCACCGGGGGTCGTGCGGGTAGTCACTCGTGCATCCGATCGTCCAGGGCTAGAGCCCCAGGGAAAGGATGGCATCGAAGATCTGTCGCACGGCAGGGGCCGCGACCTTGGAGCCCGAGCCGCCCTGCCCGACGACGACCACGACGGCATACCTCGGTCTCGTCGTCGGTCCGTAGCCCGCGAACCACGCAGTCGCCTGCTTGCCGAAGACCTCACCCGTCCCCGTCTTGCCCGCGAGCGGGTAGCGGTCCTGGGGGAAGCCCGCGAAGGCCGTCCCCGCCGACCCCCCGGGTCGGGTCACGTCGCCGAGGGCAGAGCGGACGTATGCCAGCACGTCGCGTCGCAGGGGCACCGTGGCGACGCGCTTCGGCGCGATCGGCGTCGTCACCCCGGCGGCCGTGCGGTAGCCGGCGGCCACCTGGGGCTGCCACAGGGTGCCGCCGTTGGCGATGGCGGCGTAGACCCCCGCCATCTGGAGGATCGTCACGGCCGTGTCGCCCTGGCCGATGGAGAAGTTCACGGCGTCGCCCGCGCGGTACTGGTAGCCGGCCGAGCAGTTCTCGGTGGCGAGCCGCTTGAGGTAGTCGGCACGCTGGCGGTCGGTGCGGGCGACCTCCGGGTAGCCGCTGCTCGCCCGGCGGCACGTCTCGTCCTTCGTCGCGAGCCAGTACTGCTCCTTCCAGGCGCGGTCGGGGACGCGACCGGCCGCCTCGCCCGGGACGTCGACGCCGGTGCGCCGTCCGAGCCCGAAGGCCTTGGCCATCGAGACGAAGGGGTCGGCGGCGCTCACGGGCGCGGCGAGGCCTCCCTGCTCGAGCCACGCGGCATACGCGAGGCGGTAGAAGACGGTGTCGCAGGAGACGACGAGGGCCCGGTGGAGGTCGATGGGACCGTAGCCGCGCGACTCGAAGTTGTTGAAGAGTCGGCCACCGACGGAGACGTTGGGTGAGCAGTCGTAGGTCCCGTCGAGCCGGGCCCCGGAGCTGACCGCCGCGGGCACCGAGATGACCTTGAACGTCGAGGCCGGCGGGAACGTCTCGGCCGTCAACCGTGAGCGCAGTGGCGTGCCCGCTCGCTCGTCGGTGAGGCGCGCGAGCTCCGTGGTGCTGATGCCGCCGGAGAAGACGGACGGGTCGTAGGACGGGTAGCTGGCTGCGGCGACGACGGCACCGTTCGTCACGTCGACGACGACCGCGGCCGCGGTGTCGGCGCGCAGCTTCTGGGCCCGTGCCGACGCGACGGCTCGCACGAGCGCGGCCTCGGTGCGCGCCTGCAGCCGCGCGTCGAGGTGGGTCACGACGTCACGGCCGGCCACGGGAGGCGTGGCGCTGACCGTGTCGGTGACGATCCCCCGGGGGTCGATGGCGACGACCGTGCTCCCGTTGGTGCCGCGCAGCACGCGGTCGTACTGCGACTCGAGCCCCGAGCGTCCGACGACGTCCTCGGCGTCGATGCGTCCCTGGCTGCCGCTCACGTCGTCGGCGCCGGCCCGGGCGACCCAGCCGAGCAGGTGGGAGGCCAGCGCTCCCCGCGGACGGGGGTAGGCGCGGGCGGGCTCGGCGGTGACCCCGACGCCCGGGAACTTCTCGGGCCGCTCGAGCAGCGTCAGGGCGCGGCGCGCGTCGACACCGGTCGCGACCGGGATCGGCACGTAGGGCGAGCCGTTGAAGCACGCCGGGGCCGGCGGCGCCCCGGTCGTGCCGCAGAGCATCGTCTTGCCCCACAACCGTTCGAAGGGCTGGCCGACCGCGGTCGCGAGTCGCGTCACGAGGTCGCGGCCGCCGTCGTCGGCCCCGACGAGCACCGAGCGCTGGACCGTGACGACGGTGTCGAAGGTGTTGTCGACGAAGGGCGCCCCGGTGCGGTCGAGGATGCGGCCGCGCAAGGCGTGCTCGCTGACGGTTCGGGTGTTGACCGTGACGGCGGCGCGGGCGAGGTCCTGACCCTCGACGAGCTGGAGCTGTCCGAGGCGGCCGAGCAGCAGCCCGAAGAGCGTGACGAGCAGGACGAGCACGACCCCCGCGACGCCGACCCGTCGTCGCGGGCCGTTCACCCGAGCCTCCGGCGCACGAGGGCCCGGTCGAGCGCGAGGAACGCCGGCAGCAGCAGCCCGCCGACGGCCACCGTCACGAGCAGCCGCACCAGCCCGTCGGTCAGCTCGACGCTGCCCTCGGCGAGGACCGCCGAGCCGAGGCGTGCGACGAGCACGACGGCGGCCGCCGCGAGCAGGGCCGCCGGGGCTCTCAGCCGTGAGCGTGACGAGGATCGGCGCAGGAGGCCTGCGACGAGCCCGGCGACCATCATGACGAGGGGGGTCAGTCCGACCGGGCTGCCGACGGGCGGCACGAGCTCGACGACCCAGCCGGCGAGCAGCCCCACGAGGGCACCGTGCACAGGGCCCCGGAGCACGGCGGTCGCCACGACCCCGACGAGCACGAGGTCGGGCACCCAGCGGGGCTCGACGCCGAGACGCGGCAGGAGGGTCGCCACGACGAGCGCCGCGACGAGGACGTATGCCGTCCGCAGCACTCCCAGCAGCGTCGGCCTCATCGTCCGGAGCCCGTCGTCGGGCGGGTGGCGGGCGCGGTCGCACCCTCCGTCGAGCGCGGGGTCGAGCGCGGGGTCGAGCGTGCGGTCGGGACGAGCACGGCGACGACGTCGATCGCGTCGGGATCGATGGCCGGGCGCACCGTCGCGCCGCGCGTCAGCTGGCCCCGGTCGGGGTCGACGGCGGTCACGGTCCCGACGACGATCCCGGCGGCATACGGCGTCTCGTCGACGCTGCCGAGGGTGCGGACGACGTCGCCGACGACGGGGGTGGACGGTGCGATGCCCACGAGCCGGAGCGAGCCACGGGGACGGGACTCGGAGTCGCCGGGTGCCGGCGGCGACACCGTGCCGAGCGTGCCGGCCGGGCCGACGCGCACCGCGACGACCGAGCCGGCGCTGCCGAGGACCTGCACGTCGCTCGTCCACGGCGAGACGGCCACGACGCGGCCGACGAGACCGTCGGCAGCCACGACCGTCGAGTCGGTGCGGACCCCGTCCCTCGAGCCGACGTCGATCGTCACGCTCCGTCCGCCGAGCGCGCTGACGTCGGTGGCGACGACGCGCGCCGGCACGAGCGTGCGACCGGTCGTGGCGTCAGAGCCGAGGAGCTCGTCGAGCCGACCGAGCTCCTCGAGGCGGTGCTGCTGCTCGGCGGCCACCGCGCGCAGGCGGACGTTCTCGCTCTCGAGCGCGGCGACGTCGTCACGCGGCGCCCCGGCGAGGGCGCGCTGCACCGGGCCGAGCACCAGGCCGCCCGTCCGGCGGACCCCGTCGGCGACGGCCAGATGGGCGAGGTCGGCGACGAGCAGCGCGAGGGTGAGCGAGGCGAGGACGACGAGGAGACGGCGGCGGACGGTGGGTTGCATGCGACTAGAGGCGGTGGTCCCCGACGAGGACGCGCTCGAGGCCGGCGAACTCGTCGACGCACCGACCGGCGCCGCGCACCACCGCCCGCAGCGGGTCGTCGGCGACCTGGACCGGCACGCCGAGCTCGTGGCGCATCCGCTCGTCGAGACCGCGCAGCAGGGCGCCTCCCCCGGTCAGCGTGATGCCGCGGTCGAGGATGTCACCGGCGAGCTCGGGCGGGCACACGTCGAGCGTCGCGCGGACGAGCTCGATGATCTGGAGCACCGGGGTCTCGATGGCGCGGCGGACCTCGACCGAGCTCACCTGCACGGTCTTGGGCAGCCCGGTCACGAGGTCGCGGCCGCGCAGGCGGGTCGTCAGCTCCTCGCGCAGGGGGAACACCGACCCGACGGCGACCTTGATGTCCTCCGCGCTGCGCTCGCCGAGCAGGAGGGAGTACTCGCTCTTGACGTAGCCGATGAGGGCCTCGTCGATCTCGTCGCCGGCGATGCGCAGCGAGTTCGAGGTGACGATGCCGCCGAGGCTGATGACGGCGACGTCGGTCGTGCCGCCGCCGATGTCGACGACCATGCTCGCCGCGGTCTCGTAGACCGGCAGGCCCGAGCCGATGGCGGCCGCCATCGGCTCCTCGATCATGTAGACGCGGCGCGCACCGCACCGGGTCGCGGCGTCCTCGAGGGCGCGGCGCTCGACCCCGGTCACCTCGCTCGGCACGCAGAGCACCATGCGGGGACGCACGAGCCGTGAGGTGCGCACCTGGTCGATGAACCACCGGAGCATGCGCTCGGTCTCGTCGGCGTCGGAGACGACGCCGTCCCGGAGCGGCCGGACCGCCCGGATGGTGCCCGGAGCCCGGCCGAGCATCTCCTTGGCCCGGGTGCCGGCAGCGACGAGCCGGCCGGTGCCGACCTCCACGGCCACGACCGACGGCTCCTCGACGACGACCCCGCGCCCACGGACGTGGATCAGGGTGTTGGCGGTGCCGAGGTCGATCGCGAGGTCACGCCCGAGGGGGCGCAGCCACGGTCGGGAGGTCATGCCGCGATTGTGCCCCGATCAGCCCTCGAGATCGGGGAACCAGATGCCGATCTCGCGTGTGGCGGACTCGTGGGAGTCGGATCCGTGGACGATGTTCTGCTGCACCTTGGTGCCCCAGTCGCGCCCGAGGTCGCCGCGGATCGTGCCCGGGGCGGCCTCGGTCGGGTTGGTGGCGCCGGCCAGGCTGCGGAAGCCCTTGACGCAGTCCTGGCCCTCGACGACGACCGCCGTGACGGGACCGGAGCTCATGAACTCGACGAGGGGCTCGTAGAAGGGCTTGCCCTCGTGCTCGGCGTAGTGCGCGGAGAGCTGCTCACGGGTGGGCGTCAGCACGGAGAGGGCGACCAGACGGTAGCCCTTCCCCTCGATGCGACGCAGCACCTCACCGGTGAGGCCGCGCTGGAAACCGTCGGGCTTGACGAGGACGAGGGAACGTTCGGTGGTCACCCGTCCACCCTATCGGCCGCGTCGCCGTCGGCTGCGGCCGCTTCGCGGCGGGCGACGACGGCGTCGACCTGGGTGCCCTTGACGAGGCAGGTGACCCAGAGGGCGAGGAAGAAGAGGCCCACGATGAGCATCATCGGCACGACGAGGGCGCTGAGCAGGGTCAGGGCCTGCACGACCCAGCCGAGCGTCACGCCCCACGGGCGACGCATGAGGCCCGCTGCGACGATGCTGAGAGCGCCCAGGCCGAGGCCGACGACGAGGTATGCCGTGCTCGGCCCGCTCCCCTCGTCGGTGGCCGCGATGGCCCGGGCCACGAGCGCACCGAGCAGGATGCAGATGGCCTGCCCACCGAGCACCGTCGCGAGCATGCGGAAGGTGAACTTGCCGGTCTGGCCGTAGAAGATGATCGAACGCATGGGAGTGGGTCTCGCCTCGGGTGTGGGTCTCGTGGCCGGTGGGGCTCAGTAGTTCTGGGTGGTGTCCCAGGTGCGGATGATGGCCTGCGCCTCGGCGCCGCTCGCCCCCGTCGCCTCGGCGTAGAGGCTCATGGCGTCCTCGCGCCGGCCGGCGAGGATGAGCTCGCTGATGCGCGACCGGGCCTCGTCGGTGAGCCGACCGTCGGTGTAGGCGGCCGCCGCGTCCCGCACGCCCGGCCCCTGGCCCGGGACGAACCAGCTGTCGACGGCCCGCTTGGCGTCGGCGAGCGGTGCCCCCGTCGCCTCGCGGTAGATCTTGATGGCGTTGATCTTGTGGCCGGCGCTGATCTCGCGGCTCACCCGGGCGCGGACCGCGTCGGTTAGGCCGACGAGCTCGCGGTCGGGGTCCTTGCGTCCCATGACCCGTCCCCAGACGACGACCGCGACGACGATGACGATGACGATGAGGACGAGCTTCACCAGAGGGTGCATGGGGCCAGCCTAGGTCGGGGTCGAGGGGTCGAGGGGTCGAGGGGTCGAGGGGTCGGCGGGGTCAGAGGTCGGTGTGCCCGAGGAGCATCCGGACCTCGCCCGCGGTGATGACCGACCCGGTGGCGACGACACCGCCGCCCATGCCGTCGGACTCGGCGATCGTCACGGCCTGCTCGAGCGCGTCCGGCAGGTCGCGGACCACCGTCACCCGGGACTCGCCGAAGAGCTCCACGGCGAGCGCTCCGAGAGCCTCGGGCCGCATCGCGCGCGGCGACGAGCTGCGGGTGACGACGATGTGGTCGAGGGCGGGCTCGAGCACCTCGAGCATCCCGGCGGCGTCCTTGTCGGCGACGATGCCGACGAGCCCGACGAGACGGGTGAAGGAGAACGCCTCCCCGAGAGCCGCCACGAGCGAGCGGGCGCCGTGCGGGTTGTGGGCCGCGTCGACGAGGACGGTCGGCGACCGCCGGACGATCTCGAGCCGCCCCGGGGAGGTCATGCCCGCGACGGCAGCGGTCAGCACCTCGGGCTCGATGCGCTGGTCGCCGCCCCCGAGGAAGGACTCCACGGCCGCGACCGCGGTGGCGAGGTTGCTCGCCTGGTGCGCACCGTGGAGCGGGAGGAAGAGGTCGGCGTACTCCCCCGCGAGCCCACGGATCGACACCTGCTGGCCGCCGATCGCGACCTCTCGTGCGAGGACGCCGAAGTCGTTGCCCTCGAAGACGATCCGGGCACCACCGACCTCCTCGACGCGGTCGACCAGGACGCGCGCGACGTCCTCGTCCTGCACGCCGGAGACGGTGACGGAGTCGGCCTTGATGATGCCGCTCTTCTCCTCGGCGATGGACACGACGTCGTCACCGAGCAGGTGGGTGTGGTCGAGGTCGACGGGGGTGACGACGGCGACCTGGGCGTCGATGACGTTGGTGGCGTCCCAGGAGCCACCGAGACCGACCTCGATGATCGCGACGTCGACCGGGGCGTCGGCGAACGCGGCGTAGGCGAGGGCGACGAGCACCTCGAAGAAGTTCATCCGGCGGCCGCCGGACTCGAGCGACCGGGCATCGACGAGCTCGATGAGTGGCGCGACCTCGTCGTAGGCGGCGATGAACTTCTCGCGCGGGATCGGCTTGCCCGACAAGGTGATCCGCTCACGGATGTCGTGCAGGTGCGGCGACGTGAAGCGTCCGGTGGACAGCCCGGTCTCGCGCAGGATCGAGTCGATCATGCGGCTCGTCGACGTCTTGCCGTTCGTGCCGGTGAGGTGGATCGTCGGGTAGGTGCGCTGCGGGTCGCCGGCGAGCTCCATGACCGCGCGGATGCGGTCGAGCGACGGACCGATGTCGTTCTCGGGCGCTCGGGCGAGGATCTCCTCCTCGATCTCGCGCATCCGCTTCATTTCCTCGAGGTTGCGCGCGGCCTCGACGGCGGCGGCGTCCGGGCGGCCGTTCATGCCGGCTCCCCCGTGCCCAGCTCGCGGACCATCCACACGCTCTCGGGCAGGCCCGATCCGGGTGTCTCACGGTGCGTCTCGACGAAGCCGTGCCGCGTGTAGAAGCGCGCCGCCTGCTGGTTGCCCTCGAGGTAGGACAAGGTGATGCGCGGGTGCTCGCTCTCCAGGGCGCGGGCGACGACGGCGTCCATGAGACGCGAGCCGATGCCGTGACCGTGGTGGCCGGGGAGGACGTAGAGCTTCCACAGCACGAACGACTCGTCCTGGGATCCGAAGGTCGCCACTCCGACGACCTCGTCACCCTTCACGGCGACGAGGGTGCGGCCCTTGCGGATCGAGTCGGTGACGACGTCGCTCGTCCACCACTTGGCCAGTCCCATGGCGACGTACTCGGGCCCGGCGATCGGCTCGTAGGTCGCGAGCCAGGTCCGGTGACCGACGGACAGCACGCCCGCCAGGTCGTCGCCCACGGCCCCCCGCACGACGACGCCGTCGGCCGGTCGCCCGTCCGTGCGGGTGTCGTGGTCGGTCGGGTCGGGGTCGGGGGTCGTGCTCACGTCGGCGCCCTCCAGCTCGTCCTCGCGGTTCGCGGCGATCATCGCTTGACCACGAGGATCGTCGCCGGGTGGTTGTCGCCGAGGACGACGTCGGTCGGTGTGCCCGGCAGCCCGTCGGGCAGCGCGTGGTCGGGTCCGGCCGCGGCGAACTGCGTCGCGAGCGTCTCCCCGACGATGAGGTCGCGGTGGGTCACCGTGGCCTCGAACACCTCGGCGCCGCCCTGGACCGTCAGGCTGATGCGGTCGCTGACGTGCAGGCCGGTGTCGCGACGGGCCTGCTGGACCGCGCGGACGAGGTCACGGGCCAGGCCCTCGGAGGCCAGCTCGGAGGTGACGGTCGTGTCGAGCACGACGAAGCCGCCCGAGGGGAGCATCGCCGTGGCACCCGCGTCGGCGTCACCGGCGACGACGGTCTCGAGGGCGTACTCGCCCTCGACGAGCGCGAGCCCGCCGGACGTGACCGTGCCGTCGGCGTCGACGCTCCAGTCGCCCGACTTGCTGCCCTTGATGGCGCGCTGGACGTCCTTGCCCAGGCGCGGTCCGGCCGCGCGGGCGTTGACGGTCAGGCGCTGGCTGACGCCGAAGTCGGCCTCGCTCGCCGTCGCGACGTCGACGAAGGTCAGCGCCTTGACGTTGAGCTCGTCCTGGATGATCGCCCGGAACGGCTCCAGCGCGGCCGGGTCGGCCGCGACGACGGTCAGCTCGGCGAGGGGCAGGCGCGCGCGCAGGCCCCGGGCCTTGCGCAGGCTCGAGCCGGTCGAGCAGATCTCCCGCGCCCGGTCCATCGCGACGACGAGCTCGTGGTCGGCCGGGAGGTCGTCGACCGTCGGGTAGTCGGTGAGGTGCACCGAGCGCTCGCCCGTCAGGCCGCGCCAGATCTCCTCGGTCACGAGCGGCAGCAGGGGCGCCGTGGCACGCGTGACCGTCTCGAGCGCGGTCCACAGGGTGTCGAAGGCCGCGAGCGACTCGTCGGTCTCCCCGCCCCAGAAGCGGTCGCGGGAGCGGCGGATGTACCAGTTGGTCAGCACGTCGAGGAAGGCGCGCATCGTGTCGCACGCAGCGGCGATCTCGTAGGCGTCGAGCTGCTCGGTCATGTCGCCGACGAACTCGCGCAGCTTGGCGAGCAGGTAGCGGTCGAGCACGTCGGACGAGGTCGTCGAGCGCTTCGCCTCGTAGCCCTCACCGCCGCGCGCCGTGTTGGCGTAGAGCGAGAAGAACGACCACGCGTTCCACAGCGGGATCATGACCTGGCGCACGCCGTCGCGGATGCCCTGCTCGGTGACGACGAGGTTGCCGCCGCGCAGGATCGGGCTGCTCATGAGGAACCAGCGCATGGCGTCGGCGCCGTCGCGGTCGAAGACCTCGCGGACGTCGGGGTAGTTGCGCAGCGACTTGCTCATCTTCTGGCCGTCGGACCCGAGGACGATGCCGTGGCTGACACACGTCTTGAAGGCGGGCCGGTCGAAGAGCGCCGTGGCGAGGATGTGCAGGGTGTAGAACCACCCGCGCGTCTGGCCGATGTACTCGACGATGAAGTCACCCGGGAAGTGGTGCTCGAACCAGTCGGCGTTCTCGAACGGGTAGTGCACCTGGGCGAAGCTCATCGAGCCGGAGTCGAACCAGACGTCGAGGACGTCCTCGACGCGGCGCATGGTCGACCGCCCCGACGGGTCGTCGGGGTTCGGACGCGTCAGGCTGTCGATGAAGGGCCGGTGCAGGTCGGTGACCTCGACGCCGAAGTCGCGCTCCAGCTCCTCGAACGAGCCGTAGACGTCGAGGCGCGGGAACTCCGGGTTGTCGGACTTCCACACGGGGATCGGGCTGCCCCAGAAGCGGTTTCGCGAGATGGACCAGTCGCGCGCGTTGGCGAGCCACTTGCCGAACTGGCCGTCCTTGATGTGGGAGGGCGTCCACTCGATCTCCTGGTTGAGCTCGAGCATCCGCTCCTTGATCTTCGTGACCTCGACGAACCACGACGAGACCGCCATGTAGATGAGGGGCTCGCGGCAGCGCCAGCAGTGCGGGTAGCTGTGGTCGTAGGTCTCGCGGCGCAGCAGCACCGTGCCGGCCGTCACCGAGCCGGTCTCGCCCTCGCCGCGGGTCGCCGCCTTGAGGTGGTCGATGATGTGGGCGTTGGCGTCGAAGACGTGCATGCCCTCGTAGTCGGTGACGGGCCAGAGGAACCGGCCGTCGGCGCCGACGGGCACGACCGGCTCGATGCCGGCCGCGTCGGTGACGATCTTGTCCTCCTCACCGAAGGCGCCGGCGGTGTGGACGAGGCCCGTGCCGTCCTCGGTGGTGACGAAGTCGGCCGGGAAGACGCGGTGGGCGCGCTCGTGCCCCTCGTAGTAGGAGAACGGCGGCGTGAACGAGCGGCCGAGCAGGTCGCGGCCCGTGAGCCGCTCGACGACGCGCTCCTCGAGGGCGCCCAGGTCGACGTCGGCCCCGAAGAGGTCCTTGGCGTAGGCCGCGAGGCGGGCCGCGCCGATGACGTAGCGCTCGGTCGTGCCCGTCACGTCGGACTCGACGACGACGTAGTCGATGTCGGGGCCGACCATGATGCCGAGGTTGGCGGGCAGGGTCCACGGCGTCGTCGTCCACACGAGGGCGAGCTCGCCGGTCTCGAGCCGCAGGCCGATGGTGACGGCGGGGTCCTGGCGCATCTTGTAGACGTCGTCGTCCATGCGCAGCTCGTGGTTGGACAGCGGCGTCTGGTCGTTCCAGCAGTAGGGCAGGACGCGGAAGCCTTCGTAGACCAGGCCCTTGTCGTGCAGCTGCTTGAAGGCCCAGATGACCGACTCCATGTAGGAGGGTTCGAGCGTCTTGTAGTCGTGGTCGAAGTCGACCCAGCGCGCCTGGCGCGTCACGTAGTCGCGCCACTCGCCGGTGTACTTGAGCACCGAGCTGCGGCAGGCGTCGTTGAACGTGTCGATGCCGAGCTCGACGATGTCCTGCTTCGTCTTGAGGCCGAGCTGGCGCTGCGCCTCGAGCTCGGCGGGCAGGCCGTGGGTGTCCCAGCCGAAGCGGCGCTCGACGCGCTTGCCGCGCATCGTCTGGTAGCGCGGGACGATGTCCTTGACGTAGCCGGTGAGCAGGTGGCCGTAGTGCGGCAGACCGTTGGCGAAGGGCGGTCCGTCGTAGAAGACGAACTCGTTGGAGCCGTCGGTGCCGGCGTCGCGGCCCTCGACCGACGCGATGAACGTGCCGTCCTCGTCCCAGTACCTGAGGACCCGCTGCTCGATCTCGGGGAAGCGCGGGTTGGACGGGACACCGCCCGTCGTGGACTGGCCGGCGTCGTCGTTCGTGGTGACCTTGGGATAGGTCATGCTCGTGGTCTCCTGCGTTCGCGTCTGTTGGTCGCTCGTCTCTGCCACGAGGACGACGTCTCCTGCCGGAGGCTGCCGCGGTACCACCCCGCTTGCCGCACGCGCCCGCCCGCCCGGGCTGACCGCATACGACCGCTCTTGTCGAAGGCTGTGACGGGCCCACCCGTCCGGTTCTAGTGGGGGCCACCCGCCGAGGAGGGTGACCCTGTTCTTCCGGAGGCTCGCCGCTGATACACGGCTCCGACGCCTGTGCCGTCCAGTCTAGCCTGTCAGCATGCCCAGCCTGCCCGAGCAGATCGCCCATCGTGAGGTCACCGACCCCGACGTGCGTCGGTCGTACGCGCTCGACGCGACCGTCGCCCTCGCTCCCCCGCCCGACGACTTCGCCGTCGTGCGGGCCCGCGACGTCAGCGACGTCGTGGCCGTGCTCGAGCACGCACAGGCCACCGGCACCGCGGTCGTGCCGCAGGGAGCGCGCACGTCGCGCTCGGGCGGCGCCGTCGCCACCGAGGACTGCATCGTCCTCAACGTCGAGGCGCTCGACGAGATCCACGAGGTCAACGAGCTCGAGGGGTATGCCGTCGTCGGCCCCGGCGTCGTCAACGCCGACCTCAAGCGTGCGGCGGCCGCGGCCGGCCTCTTCTACGGCCCCGACCCCGCCTCGTGGGAGACGTGCACCATCGGCGGCAACATCGCGACGAACGCCGGCGGGCTGTGCTGCGTCAAGTACGGCGTGACGTCCGACTGGGTCAAGGCCCTGCAGGTCGTGCTCCCCGGCGGCGAGGTCATGCGCACCGGTCACCGCACCGCCAAGGGTGTCGCCGGCTACGACCTGACCGGGCTCTTCGTCGGCTCGGAGGGCACCCTCGGCGTCGTCACCGAGGCCGTGGTCCGGCTCGACCCCGCCCCCGACCCCGCCCTGACGGCGCTCGCCGTCTTCGACTCGCTCGACGCGGCCGTGGCCGGCATCGTCGCCCTGCGCCGCGACCCGCACCGCCCGTGCCTGCTCGAGATCATCGACCGCACGAGCGTCCGGGCCATCCAGGCCTTCGGCGACTTCGGCTTCCCCGACGACTGCGCCGCGGTGCTGCTCGTCCAGTCCGACCGCCCGGGCCACGTCGCCGACGACGTCGCGAGGTATGCCGCCCTGCTGGAGTCCGCGGGCGCGACCGACGTCGCGGTCGCCGACGACGCGCAGGAGTCGGAGGCGCTGCTCGCGGGGCGCCGCGTCATGAGCACCGCGTTCGAGGCGATGGGCGGGCGTCTCGCCGAGGACATGTGCGTGCCCATCGGCCGGCTCGCCGAGTTCGTCCGCGGCATCGAGGCCATCTCGGAGCGCCGGTCGGTGCTCATCCCGGTGAGTGGCCACGGCGGCGACGGCAACCTGCACCCCTCGATCGTCTTCGCCCACGACGACCCCGACAGCCTGGCGCGCGCGTGGGAGGCCTTCGACGACCTCATCCGGCTCGGGCTCTCGCTCGACGGCACCATCACGGGCGAGCACGGCATCGGCTCGGTCAAGGTGCCGTGGCTCGGTCTCGAGCTCGGGGACGCCGAGCTCGACCGGCAGCGCCGCCTCAAGGCCGTCTTCGACCCGCTCGGGATCATGAACCCCGGCAAGGTCTTCCCCGTCGCACCCCGTTGACCTGTCGGGTGCGGTTGGTCCCCGGCACCTGGTGCCGGGGATCCACCGCACTCCCGGGTTAGCGTGGGTGATGGGCATCCGCGGCGCCGGTCTCGTTGCAGCCGTCGCACTGGCGGCGGCAGCCTGCACGGGCGGGTCGCCGGCCGGCCACAGCGTCTCGACGACGCCGTCCTCGACGGCCTCCTCGCCCGTCTCTCCCTCCTCGACCTCCTCGGCTGCAGCCACGGCGACTCGTCCGGCCGCACCGGCTCCGGCGACGTCTGCTCCCCCGCCACGCGCGGACCCCTTCGACGTCGACAGGGTGCTGGGCGGCATACGTGCTCTGGCGTCGCTCGGACCGCGCGACGCGGCGAGCCCGGCGAGCGACCGGGCGGCCGCCTACGTCGCCGGGCGGTTGCGCGCGGCGGGCTACCGCGTCACCCTCCAGCCCGTCGCGGTGCCCGCCGGGGTCTCGTGGGGGGTCCGGGTCCCGGCCGGCACGACGGTGAACGTCGTCGCCGACCCGCCCGGCTTCGACCCGACGGCGCCGCACGTCGTCGTCGGGGCGCACCTCGACACCGTGCCCCAGTCACCCGGAGCCGAGGACAACGCCTCCGGCCTCATGGTCATGGCCGAGGTTGCCAGGATGACGCGCCAGCAGTCCGGCGCCCTCCCCGTGCGGTTCGTGGCGTTCGGCGCGGAGGAGGCACGCGGCGGCAACGGCACGGTGTATGCGTTCGGCTCGCGGCACCTCGTCCGCTCGCTCGGTGCGGCGGAGCGTCGCGCCGTGCGTGGCATGGTCGCCCTCGACCGCGTCGGCGTCCGGGCGGCAGCGGTGCCGGTGTGCCACGTCGCGGGCGCCGACGCCTCGCTCGCGCAGGCGATCCGTCGCGCGGCGGGCGCCGCCGCGCCGACCAGGGGGTGTGTCAACAGGGCGAGCGACCACGTGTCGTTCGAGAAGGCCGGCATCCCCGCCGCCCGGCTCGGCAGCGTGCCTTACGCGGCCTACCACTCGGCCGGCGACGTGCCCTCCGTCGTCGACCGGAGTCAGCTCGCACGATCCGGCGCCGTCCTCTGGGCCTGGATCCGCTCGCTGCGCTGAGCCCGACGCGCCGCGGATGGACCGCGCCCGGGGTCGGCGCACGCGTTTGGCAGGATGACGTCATGACCGAAGTGGACACGACGGGTACGTGGCTGAGCCGCGAGGACCTCGACAACGCCCGTGACCGACTGCCGATCCTCTACGTCCACGCGATCCCGGTCCGCGTCGACGACCGTGGCGTCGTCACCCACGTGGGCCTGCTGCTCCGCGCCGACAGCGACGGCGGGATCGGCCAGGAGGTCGTCGGCGGTCGCGTGCTCTACCACGAGCGCATCCGCGACGCCCTGACGCGGCACGTCGAGAGCGACCTCGGTCCGATGGCGCTCCCCCGCATCCCGTTGTCGCCGCAGCCGTTCACGGTCGCCGAGTTCTTCCCGACGCCCGGCGTCACGCCCTTCCACGACCCGCGACAGCATGCGGTGTCCCTGGCCTTCGTCGTCGCCGTCATGGGCGACTGCCGGCCGCAGCAGGACGCCCTCGACCTGTCGTGGGTGACTCCTGAGGAGGCCGCGTCGCTCGCCGTCCGCGGCGAGATGCCTGGCTCGCACGGAGTCCTCGTCCGACAGGCCCTCGCCCACGTGGGTTTCCCCGTCTAAAGACGCCTAATTCGCGAGATCACCTGAAACGCAAGACAGTTCACGACTTGCGTTTGGACTTCGCACCTATTTCGGACGGCTTGCGGCGAACGCCGGTGTGATGCCGGGCACAGGCCTACCGTCGGGAGTTGGGTAGCCACCAACGTCGAGGATCTCGACACCGGCTGCCTCATGAAGTACTCGGGGGCCGAGGCAGCAGGCGCCTTCAGCGACTGGGGCGGCACCCCCCGCACCGTTGTGATGCGGGACTTCCGCCACATCTGGAGAACTTCATGATGGGTTCACTGATCACCACTCGGGGGAGGTCCGGATCAGGACCAGCTTCACGCTCCGCGCGACGGCGTCGCCTTCTCGCCGCCGTTGCCATCGTCGCGCTGCCGATCGGCATCGTCACCGCCAGCACCGCCGTCGCGGCCAACATCGCCCTGCCGGGCAGCAACTTCGAGATCGACGAGGACGCCAACCTCAAGCTCGACAGCGCGGCTCCCAAGATCGACTGGGCCACGGTCACCGAGCAGCGTCAGACCGACGCACCGACCGGCCAGAACGACGACTCCTACAAGGGCGGTGTCAAGGAGGACACCTCCTGTCCTGACGAGGTCACCGGCAGCATCCCCAACAACAAGAGCGACCTGCTGACCTTCCACTTCTGGGAGGAAGAGGGCGTCGGCAGCCACCCCGGCTTCGTCGACATCGCCTGGAGTCGCGTCAGCGACCCGAGCGGCACGACGCTGATGGACTTCGAGTTCAACCAGTCCACGACGAAGTGCAGCCTGGGCCCGAACGTCGTCCGCACCGCGGGTGACCTGCTCATCGAGTACGCCATCGACCAGGGCGGGGCACGCGCCGACATCACCGGACGCACCTGGACCGGGACCGCCTGGAGCGGGCCGGCCGACCTCGACCAGGGCACGACGTGCGGCGGCGGCCCCTGCGCCGTCGGCACGATCAACTCCTCGGTCATCCCGGCCGGTGAGTCCGACGGACTGGGGACGAAGCAGCCGAGGACGTTCGGAGAGGCTCAGATCGACCTGCGCCTGATCTTCGACGGCACGACGTGCAAGTCCTTCGGCTCGGCCATGCTGAAGAGCCGCTCGTCCGACGCGTTCACCTCGCAGCTCAAGGACTTCATCACGCCGATCCCGATCGAGCTGTCGAACTGCGACTCGACCACCGTCACCACCCCGACCTCCGGGGGCAGCCCCATCGGCGCGGGTGGCGTGATCGTGGGCAGCACGGTCCGTGACTCCGCGGTGATCACCGTCACCGGCGCCACGGCCCAGAACCCCGTGGGCACCGTCAAGTTCTTCATCTGCAAGCTGGACGTCGGCCTGTGTGACGCCAGCACGCCCGCGAAGACCGGCACCCAGGTCGGCACACCTCCCGAGGGCGAGGCACTGCCCGGGAACGTCAACCCGGCCACCGTGCTCTCCGACGGCTACGTCGTGAGTGAGGTCGGGCGCTACTGCTTCCGGGCGGAGTACTCCGGCGACGTGACCGCCGGGATCCCGCCCTCGAGCGACTCCAGCGCGACCGAGTGCTTCAACGTCATCTCGGTGGCGTCGTCCGTGTCGACCGCCCAGAGCTGGGTCCCGCGTGACGAGGCGACGATCAGCGCGCCCGGCGGCGGCGCCCTGGCCGGCACCGTGTCGTTCGCGCTCTACGCGTCGAGCGACTGCGCCGTCGGCGGCGACGCTGCGATCTACAGCACCACCCGTGCGGTGGCCGGCACCTCCCCGGTGACGGTCAGGACGGTGGATGCGGCGACACAGCCGGCCGCGCAGACGGCCACCGGGTCGTACTCCTGGTCGGTGGCCTACGACAGCACCAACCCGGCACAGCGCGACATCCCGGCGACCTGCCACGAGACGTCAGCGCTGACGATCACCAACGGCGGGACGGTGACCGGCCCTTGATCATCTGACCGAACGTCACGAGAGGTGGCCCGGCGATCCGTCGCCGGGCCACTGACGTACTCGCCGAATTCCTTGGATGCACAGTGTGATTCGCCTGATGTTTCGCGATTTCGATGCTCTTTTCGCATCTTGGTCAAGGACTAGTCGGACATAAGCCGCCGAGTTCTGTGTTCGCCATCACACCGCCACAAGGGAGTCCTACTTTCGGACGTGGGACGCTGGTTGTACGCGTTTCGGGCGCACGCGATGACGCGGCGCGGGGGGCACGCTTCGCTCTGCTGTGGGCTCGGGACTGACGAGCGACTCCATCCACCCGGATCGGGGGCCGGTCATTCCGGCACACATTGGAGACACAGCATGAATCGTTCATGGATCGTGCCTCGGGGGAAGAACAGCACATCGCCCGGCTCCTCGAGCCCGCGCCGCCGCAAGGGCATCGCCGCCCTGGCCGGCGTGGCTCTGGCTCTGGGTGTCTCGGTCGTCGTGGCACCGATGGCGCGAGCAGCGGACGGACCGTGGAGCATCGACGGGACCGTGGCTGATGCAGGTGCCACGCTCTTGGAGCCACCCGTCGAGCCGTACGGCAACGTCAAGGAGCTCGGGCCGAAGAACGCCAGCACGACGAAGATCGGCGTCATCCACAACGCTTCGACGCCGATGCTCGAGAAGACGAACCCGAACGCCCAGGTGGACCTGAGGCGAGCCTGGATCGGCACCAAGCGCGACGGCGCCAACCAGGACGGCGACGTGTGGCTCTACTTCGCCTGGGAGCGCGACGCGAACAGCGGCAGCGGCTTCATCGCCTATGAGTTCATGCACAAGGCGGCACCGGCAGCCTGTGCGTACACGACCGCGTCCGAGGCGGACCTCATCGCCAGCTGCAACCCGTGGAAGAACCGCGAGGCCGGCGACTTCATGATCCTCTGGGACCAGTCCGGCGGCAGCACGACTCTGTACAAGCGCGTGTGGGCCACGTCCGGAGGCGGCCTCGTTCTCGGCCCCCAGGTGCCACTGACCGCGTCCACATCCCAGGCATCGTTCAGCGGCGACAAGTTCAAGGGTGAGGCGGCGGTGAACCTGACCGCTGAGATCTTCGACCCGAACTCGACGTCGTGCGAGTCCTTCGCGAACACGATTCCCAGCACGGTCACCGGCAACTCGGACACGGCCGACTACAAGGACACCATCCTCCAGCAGGCTCCGCCCATCTCCAACTGTGGAACGCTCATCGTCAAGAAGCTCGTCATCAACGACGACGGTGGAACGAAGATCGCCACAAACTTCTCGTTCCAGGTCAATGCCGGCACGGCAACCTCATTCATCCAGGACGGCACCGACACCCTCAAGGGCAAGAACACCCTCACAGATCTCAAGGGGACCTTCACCGTCACCGAGCCTGCGGTCTCCGGCTACACCACCACCTATCAGGACTGCAGCAACATCGCCGTCGGCGCCGGTGACACGAAGACCTGCACGATCACCAACGACGACCAGCCCGGAACGCTGATCGTGCACAAGGTCGTCACCAACGACAACGGCGGCATCAAGAAGGCGACCGACTTCTCCTTCTCGGTCAACGGTGCCACCGCCGTCGGGTTCACCCAGGACGGCGCCAACGTACTCCTCGGCAAGAACACCCTGACCCCGGTCAACGCCGGCACGTACACCGTCACCGAACCCGCCGTCACCGGCTACACCTCCGACGCGAGCGACTGCGCCAGCGTCGTCGTGACCAACGGCGGCACCGGCGAGTGCACCATCTACAACAACGACCAGGCCGGAACGCTGATCGTGCACAAGGTCGTCACCAACGACAACGGCGGCATCAAGAAGGCGACCGACTTCTCCTTCTCGGTCAACGGTGCCACCGCCGTCGGGTTCACCCAGGACGGCGCCAACGTACTCCTCGGCAAGAACACCCTGACCCCGGTCAACGCCGGCACGTACACCGTCACCGAACCCGCCGTCACCGGCTACACCTCCGACGCGAGCGACTGCGCCAGCGTCGTCGTGACCAACGGCGGCACCGGCGAGTGCACCATCTACAACAACGACCAGGCCGGAACGCTGATCGTGCACAAGGTCGTCACCAACGACAACGGCGGCATCAAGAAGGCGACCGACTTCTCCTTCTCGGTCAACGGTGCCACCGCCGTCGGGTTCACCCAGGACGGCGCCAACGTACTCCTCGGCAAGAACACCCTGACCCCGGTCAACGCCGGCACGTACACCGTCACCGAACCCGCCGTCACCGGCTACACCTCCGACGCGAGCGACTGCGCCAGCGTCGTCGTGACCAACGGCGGCACCGGCGAGTGCACCATCTTCAACAACGACACGAAGGCGTCCCCGACGGGGTCGACCACACAGCGTTGGGTGCTGCGCGACACGTTGAACATCTCTGGCTTGCGGACCGGAGCACCGGATGCAGCTACGTCGGTGACGTTCAAGCTCTACAGCAACGCCACCTGCACGACGCAGGTGGGTTCCAACGAGACCGGCACGTTGACCGGTAGCACTGCCACGACTGTGAACGGTGTCGCCGTCAGCTCGCCCGGGACCTACTACTGGACCGTCGCCTACCCCGGCGACAGCTACAACAACGCCTTCACCACGGCGTGCGGCTCGGAGACCACGACGATCTCCAGGACCGAGTAGTCCTCCACCTGATCGTGGTTCGGCCGACGGGGCGGCCGGACCGCGACGGGACCGTCACCACCACAATCGCACCACGAGATGAGACCGGTTCGGGGCCAGTCCCCGGACCGGTCTCATCACTTCCCGGTCATATGCCGCCACGTCGGCGGGTCGCGTGTCGGGGACGCCGTTCCCGCCTCCACCAGCACGACGCGACCGACCAGGGCCGCGCTCGTGATAGACCCGAGTCGGGGGTTCGGGCACCTCCACCCAGGAAAGAAGCACCATCATGAAGGTCACCAGGTCAGCATTCGTCGCCGTCGTCGCCTTCGTCGCGGCCCTCGTCATGGCCAGCCCGGCCTCCGCGGTCGCCGCGAAGTTCCACAGCGTCGACTCCTCGGTCAGCGGCTCCGGCGCCCTCGTCGTCAGCTTCGACGAGCGCGGTCTCGGCAACGGCGACATCGACTACACCCTCACGGCGGACGCCTCCGCCGTCTACGCGTGCATCAACGGCGGCGGGAAGCACCCCCAGGCCGCCAACAAGGAGACGGAGAACGGTGAGGTCTCCGCCGGCGGCACGTTCGCGTCGAGGAACGGCCGCGTCCAGGCCAGCCTCTCGGCCGGGCCGATCTCGGCGGGTGGCTTCACCTGCCCGAACGGACAGCGCCTCGTCCTCGCCTCCGTCTCCTACTGGAACATCGTCCTGACCGACACGACGAACGGCACGAGCGTCTCCGTGCCCGACACGTCTCGCGTCTTCTTCGCCGTCTGAGTCACCACAGGGAACAGGGGCCCGTCGAGCACCTGCTCGGCGGGTCCCTGTGACTCCACGTGACGCGGACGCCCACGGACGCCGTATGCCGCTCCGCCACCCTCCCCCGGCCGGCGGCATACGGCCCGCCGACTCGGGCGGCCAACCCGGGGGCGATGTCGTCAGTGCTGGTGCTCGAGCAGGTCCTGGCGCCCGGACCCGAGGACCGTGAGCGGCAGCAGGGTCTTGCCGGTGGGCCCGATCTCGATCTCGGTGCCCATCTGTGGGCAGACGCCGCAGTCGAAGCACGGGGTCCAGCGGCAGTCGTCGACCTCGGTCTCGTCGAGGGCGTCCTGCCAGTCCTCCCAGAGCCAGTCCTTGTCGAGACCGGAGTCGAGGTGGTCCCAGGGCAGCACCTCGGACTCGCCGCGCTCGCGCGTGGTGTACCAGGCGAGGTCGACGGGCACGTCGGCGAAGGCCTCGTCGGCGCAGCGCATCCAGCGGTCGTAGGAGAAGTGCTCGCTCCACCCGTCGAACCGACCGCCGTCGCGCCACACCGCCTCGATGACCTTGCCGACGCGGCGGTCACCGCGGGAGAGCAGTCCCTCGACGATGCCGGGCTGGCCGTCGTGGTAGCGGAACCCGATGGACGAGCCGTAGCGCTTGTCGGAGCGAAGCGCCTCGCGCAGCTTGGCGAGCCGGGCGTCGGTCTCCTCGACGCCGAGCTGCGAGGCCCACTGGAAGGGCGTGTGCGGCTTGGGCACGAAGCCGCCGATCGAGACGGTGCAGCGGATGTCGCGCCGGCCGGACACCTGGCGCCCGGTCTCGATGACGCGCTTGGCGAGGTCGGCGATCTGGAGCACGTCCTCGTCGGTCTCGGTCGGCAGCCCGCACATGAAGTAGAGCTTGACCTGGCGCCAGCCGGCGCCGTAGGCCGCGGCGACGGTGTTGATGAGGTCCTCCTCGGACACCATCTTGTTGATCACCTTGCGGATGCGCTCTGACCCGCCCTCGGGCGCGAACGTCAGCCCCGACCGGCGGCCGTTGCGGGTCAGCTCGTTGGCGAGGTCGATGTTGAAGGCGTCGACGCGCGTCGAGGGCAGCGACAGCCCGGTCTGGGTCCCCTCGTAGCGGTCGGCGAGCCCCTTCGTGAGGTCGGCGATCTCGGAGTGGTCGGCGGAGCTCAGCGAGAGCAGACCCACCTCCTCGAAACCCGTTGCGGCAAGGCCGCGTTCGACCATCTCGCCGATGCCTGTGATGGACCGCTCGCGCACCGGCCGCGTGATCATGCCGGCCTGGCAGAAGCGGCAGCCGCGCGTGCAGCCGCGGAAGATCTCGACCGACATGCGCTCGTGCACCGACTCCGCGAGCGGGACGAGGGGCTGCTTCGGGTAGGGCCACGCGTCGAGGTCCATGACGGTGTGCTTGGCCACGCGCCACGGCACCCCAGCGGCGTCGGCGGCCGGCGCGACGCGCTGGATGCGCCCGTCGGGCAGGTAGGAGACGTCGTAGAACGCCGGGACGTACACGCCGCCCGTGCGGGCGAGGCGCAGCAGCACCTCGCGACGGCCGCCGGGACGGCCCTGGGCCTTCCACTCCCCCACGATGTCGGTGACGGTGAGGACGGCCTGCTCGCCGTCACCGACGATGGCGGCGTCGATGAACGAGGCGATGGGCTCGGGGTTGAAGGCCGCGTGCCCGCCCGCGATGACGATCGGGTCGTCCACGTCGCGGTCGACCGAGTGCAGCGGGATGCCGGCGAGGTCGAGCGCCGTCAGCATGTTGGTGTAGCCGAGCTCGGTCGAGAAGCTGAGGCCGAAGAGGTCGAAGTCGCGCACCGAGCGGTGCCCGTCGACGGTGAACTGCGGCAGGCCCGCCTCCCGCAGCTGCGCCTCCATGTCGGGCCACACGGCATACGTGCGCTCGGCGAGGGCGTCAGCGCGCTCGTTGAGGACCTCGTAGAGGATCATGACGCCCTGGTTGGGGACGCCGACCTCGTACGCGTCGGGGTACATCAGCGCCCACCGGGTGGTCAGCTCCTCGCCGTCGGGGCCGTGGCCGCCGACGTGCCAGTCCTTGACCGTGGAGTTGAGCTCGCCGCCGACGTACTGGATGGGCTTGTTGACCCGCTCCAGCAGGGGCTCGAGGGCGTTGAACAGGGACTCTCCGGGCATCCCGCCATGGTACGTGGGTCTACCGCTGCACCGAAACACGGCGAACCGCCCGCACCCGTCCAAGCCGCGGACAGGCGGGGGCGCCCCACCTAGTCTGGGTGGGCGGAGGTGGAGAGGTGGCGACGAAGCCGACGGCGATCCACGTGGAGGTGCTGCCCGCGCGACTGGGCGACTGCCTGCTCGTCGAGTGCCCGCGCCCCGACGGCCGGACGTGGCGGATGCTCGTGGACGGCGGCCCTCCGGACACCTGGCCGCTGCTCGAGGCGCGGCTGCGCCGCCTCGACCCGGGTGACCGCCACATCGACGTCGCGGTCATCACGCACATCGACAGCGACCACATCGGCGGCATGCTGCCGCTCCTCGCCAGCGACCTCGCCGCGGACGTCCGCGACTTCTGGTTCAACGGGCGCCCGCACCTTCCGGTGACCGGACCCGGCCGGCCCCGGAGCGTCGACCAGGGCGAGAGCCTCGTCGCCGCGCTCAGTGGCCCCGAGGCGGAACCACTGGCGGGCGGCCCCTCGGCGATGCAGTCACGGCGCCGTGCCCTGCCGTGGAACGTCGCGTTCGGTGGCGGGCCCGTCGACACCGGCGCGGCGGGCGGCTTCGTCGAGGTCGCGGTGCCGGACGGACCGACGGTCACGGTGCTCTCGCCGACGACGAAGCGGCTCACACGCCTGGCCGACACGTGGTCGAAGAGCCTGCTCGCCGCGCTGGGCGACCACGACCGCGCGGTGGGCCTCGACGCGCCCGGGCCGCTCGACGACCTCAGGCACCTGGCCGACGAGCGGACGCCGCGGGACTCGTCGGTGCCCAACGGGAGCAGCATCGCCCTGCTCGTCGAGCACCGCGGGGCGAGCGTCGTCCTCGGTGCGGACGCCTACGGGAGCGTGCTGGCGGCGGCCCTGCAGGGCGTCGCCCGCGCCCGTGGGGGCGAGACCCTCACCGTCGACGCCCTCAAGCTGCCTCACCACGGCAGCGACGCCAACGTCGTCGCGGCCCTGCTCGAGGCGGCGCCGGCCAGCCACTACCTCGTCTCGACCAACGGTGACGTCTTCCACCACCCCGACGACGCTGCCCTGGCCCGGGTCGTGCTCGGCGCCCCGGCCGGGCCGACCCTGTGGTTCAACTACCGCACGCCCCGCACCGAACGCTGGGCCGACCCGCGGCTCGTCGAGACGCACGGGCACCGCGTCGTGTTCCCCGAGCCGGGGCACGCCGACGCCGGGACGGTCATCGACCTCCCGGCGCGGCGCTGAGCCCGGGCGTCAGGCGCCGTCGTACATCGCGTCCAGCTCGGCGCGGTGCTTCTCGGTGACGGCCTTGCGACGCAGCTTCATGCTCGGGGTCAGGTCGCCCTCCTCGACCGTGAGGTCCTTGTCGAGGATGGTGAACTTCTTGATGGTCTCCCACCGGTTGAGGCCGTCGTTGAGCTGGTCGACGTAGCGCTGCACGAGGGCGTGCGCCTGCGGCGATGCGACCACCTCGGCATACGGCTTGCCGTCGAGCCCGACGGTCGGGGCCCAGCCGGCCACGGCGTCGGGGTCGAGCGTCACGAGTGCCGTCGCGTAGTTGTGGCCCGCGCCGTGCACGAGGAACTGGCTGACGAAGGGGCACAGGCCCTTGAAGCGCGCCTCGATCTCGGCCGGGGCGATGTAC
The DNA here is from genome assembly GCF_964254175.1 of Terrabacter sp. LjRoot27. Lineage (NCBI taxonomy): Bacteria > Bacillati > Actinomycetota > Actinomycetes > Micrococcales > Intrasporangiaceae > Terrabacter > Terrabacter sp. LjRoot27. The sequence goes on along the minus strand of NZ_CAXUSS020000001.1, from coordinate 1,737,519 downwards.
TTGCCGCCCGAGGTCTTGAAGACGTCCTTCTTGCGGTCGGTGACGTAGAGGAAGCCGCGCTCGTCGATGCGCCCGATGTCGCCGGTGTGGAACCAGCCGTCCTCGGTCAGCACCTCGGCGGTCGCCTCGGGGTTGTTGTGGTAGCCGCGCATGACCCCGGGACCCTTGACGAGGATCTCGCCGTCCTCCTCGGCGATGCGCACCTCGGTGCCCGGCAGCGGCCAGCCGACGGAGCCGTACTGGTACGAGCCGTGCTCGGGGGCGTTGACCGTGGTGCCCGACGAGGTCTCGGTCAGGCCGTAGCCCTCCTGGACGAGCAGGCCCACCGACCCGAACCAGCGCGCGACCTCGGCGTTGAGCGGCGCGGAGCCGCTGATCATGAAGCGGACCCGGCCGCCGAAGCGCTCCTGCACCTTGTGCAGCACGAGCTTCGTCGCGAGCGCATGGCGCCGCTGCAGGCCCGCCGATGGCTGCTCGCCGCGGGCCTGCACGTCGCGCATCTCGCCGCCGACCTTGAGGGCCCAGTCGATGAGCTTCTTCTTGACGCCCTTCTCCCCGGCGAACATCAGGGCGATGCGTCCGCGCGCCTTCTCGAAGATGCGCGGCGGCCCGGCCATGAAGGTCGGCTTGATGACGGCCATGTTCTCGACGATCTTGTCGACGCGGCCGTCGACGGCGGTCGGGAAGCCGATCTGCAGCCCGGTCGCGACGAGCATCTTGCCGAAGACGTGGGACAGCGGCAGCCAGAGGAACTGGAGGTCGTCCTTGGTGAAGGTGCCGATGGCGTCGATGACGGCGCCTTCGTAGACGACGCTGTCCTGGACGAGGCGCACGCCCTTGGGCCGGCCGGTCGTGCCCGAGGTGTAGATGACGACCGCGAGGGACTCGGGGGTGAGCTGGTCGATGCGCGAGTCGACGAGGTCGGGGGTCGCGGCGAGCCACTCGCGACCGCGCTCGGCGAGCTCGTCGGTGGTGATGACCCAGCCGTCGTCGCTGCCGGGCCCGGTGAGGGCTATGACCTGGCGGACGCCGGGCACCTCCGAGCGCACGTGCTGGAGCTTGGCGACCTGCTCGGCGTCCTCGGCGAAGACGATGCCGCTGCCGGAGTCGGTGAGGATGTAGGCGACGTCCTCGGCGATCGTCGTCGGGTAGACGGTCGTCGTCGCACCGCCCGCGCAGATGACGGCGAGGTCGGCGAGGATCCACTCGACGCGGGTCGTCGAGGCGATGGCGACGCGGTCCTCCAGCTGCACCCCGAGGCTGACGAGCCCGGCGGCCCACTGCTCCACGACCTCGTGCGTCTGGCGCCACGTCAGGGTGGTCAGCTCACTCGAGCCCTCGGCAAAGTAGAGGTAGGCCGGGGCGTCGGGCGTGGCCCGGACCCTGCTGCGGAAGAGCGCGCCCACGCTGGGAGCGCGTCCGTCGAGGACGTTCTGGTCGACGTCCCGGTCGGCAAGTGCCTGGAGGGGCATGTGGACTCCTTTGTCACTGCGGTTGCCCGTCATCGGCGTCTGCGGGCGACCGCCATGCGGGGATGATGTCAACAATCCACCCGCCAGTCACGCATCCGTCGGCGTCCTCGTCGAAATGTGACCCCTCGGTAACCAGGACGGGCGAGGGTCACCCCCGTCGGGTGCGCTCCACCGGAGGACGACCGCCGCGCCGCTGCGACGCCGAGGCGACGTTGCCGACGAGCCCGATCGCGATCCACGACGCGATGAGGGAGGAGCCCCCGCTCGAGACGAAGGGCAGGGGCAGCCCCGTGACCGGCATGAGCCCGAGGTTCATCCCGATGTTCTCGAACGCCTGCACGCCGAGCCAGACCGCGACGCCGATCGCGACGAGGCGCCCGAACGCGTCGGCCCGGCGTGCGACGACGACGCACCGCACCACGATGAAGCCGATGAGCACGACGAGCCCGGCAGCCCCGAGGAAGCCGAGCTCCTCCCCCGCCACGGAGAAGACGAAGTCGGTCTCCTGGAATGGGATGAAGCCACCCTGGGTCTGGCGGCCCTCGAACAGGCCCTGACCGTCGAGCCCGCCCGAGCCGATGGCGATGCGCACCTGGCGGGTCTGGTAGCCGATGCCCTGCGGGTCGAGCGAGGGGTCGAGGAAGGCACGCAGCCGGTTGCGCTGGTAGGCCGACAGGGCGGGCGTCAGGAAGGCGGCGGCGACGGCGGCCGCGCCGACGACGAGGACGCCGAGCGTCCACACGGCCGGCGCACCCGCGGCCGCGATGATGACGACGGCCATGGCGACGAGCACGAGGGCCGAGCCGAGGTCGGGCTGGGCGAGCACGAGCACGACGGGTATGCCGGCCACGACCCACGCGAGGGCCACGTCCCGGTGGCGCTGGCGCAGCCCGCGCTCGGCCCGCTCCGCCAGGAGCATCGCGAGACCGATCGCCAGGGCCACCTTCATGAGCTCCGAGGGCTGCAGGCTCATCCCCCCCGGCAGTCGGATCCAGGAGCGTGACCCGTTGACGGTCGACCCGAGCGGCGAGACGACCGCGGCGAGCCCGAGGACGGCGAGGACGTAGACGACCGGAGCGACCGCGCGGACCACGCGCACGTCGAGCCGTGTCACGACGGCGGCACACGCGATGCCGACGCCGAGCGCGACGAGCTGCTTGAGCGCCGCGGTGCCGCCGGCCGACGCGCGGGTCGCCGACCAGACGAGGACGACGCCGACGACCGACAGGCCGAAGGCGCCGATGAGCAGGCCGAGGTCGACCCGGAGCCACGAGGGGCCGGCGGCGCGCCGTGACGGGCGCCGCACGCCGCCGTCAGGGCGCGTCGACCGCAGGAGCGGTGAGGCTACGACGGGACGATCGCCGAGAGGATCTCGCGACACCGGACCACGTCCTGGGCCATCTGCTCGACGAGGGTGTCGATCGACTCGAACTTCAGGGTGGGACGCAGGTGCGAGACGAACTCCACCGCGACGCGCTCGCCGTAGAGGTCGAGGTCGGTGCGGTCGAGGACGTAGGCCTCGACCCGGCGCTGGTGCCCGTCGAACGTCGGGTTGGTGCCGACGGAGACGGCCGCCGGCAGGGTGCGGTCCGGGGCACCCTCGTCGAGGCCGAGACGGACGAGCCACCCGGCATACACCCCGTCGGCCGGCACGAGGCCCTCGTGGTCCTGCGAGAGGTTCGCCGTCGGGTAGCCGAGCTCGCGGCCGCGGTGGTCGCCGTGCACGACGGTGCCGGTGACCCGGTGCGGACGGCCGAGGATCTGGGCGGCGTGGTCGACGTTGCCGGCGAGCAGCTCGGCGCGCAGCTGCGTCGAGCTCCAGCGGGCGCCCTCGTCGGCACCCTCGCCGATGTCGTCGAGGGTGATGACCTCGAAGCCGTGCACGGCGCCGAGGTCGCGCAGGGTGCCGACGTCGCCGGAGTTGCGCACGCCGAACCGGGTGTCCTTGCCGACGACGACGGCGCACGCGCCGAGGGCCTCGACGAAGGTGCCGCGGACGAACTCCTCGGGGGTCTGCTGGGCGAACTCGCGCGTGAACTCGATGACGAGCACCGCGCCCACGCCCACCGACGCCAGGGCGTCGAGGCGCTGCTCGAGCGACATGACGGCCGCCGGTGCGCGGTCGGGGTAGAGCACGGCGATCGGGTGCGGCTCGAAGGTGACGGCGACCGGGAGCGCGTCGCGGTCGGCAGCCTCGCGCACGACGCGCGTCAGGACCTCGCGGTGCCCGCGGTGCACCCCGTCGAAGTTGCCGAGGGTGACGACGGTGGGCCCGAGGTCGGCCGGGATGTCGTCGAGTCCGTACCAGCGCTGCACGGCGACCACTGTAGTGGCCGCGTCGGAGCGGACGTCCGAGGGCTCGGGCACGAGGCTCAGGCCCCCGCCCCGGACGCGGCGAAGACCACCTTGGCCCGCGCGGTCGGACGCGTCTCGTCGAGGACCGCCACGAGCCGCCCGTCCGGGTCGATCGCGGCCACGGCGTCGGAGCCGGTCACGACGCTCGGGATGCGCTGGCCGTAGCCGAGCGCGACGGCCTCCTCGGCCGTCACCTCGTGGACCGGCAGCTGGGCGCGCGCCGCCTCGGCGATCGGGAGCAGGGGTATGCCGTCCGGCCCGTCGGCCTCCGACGTGGCCGTGAGGTCGTCGAGCGAGACCGCGGCGTCGATCCCGAAGCGGCCCACCCGCGTACGCCGGAGCGCCGTGAGGTGCCCACCGACGCCGAGCGCCTCGCCGAGGTCACGGGCGAGCGCACGGACGTAGGTGCCGGAGGACACGTCGACCTCGACCTCGACGTCGACGACGTCGATCGGGGGCCCGACCTCGACCGTCTCGGTGCCGGGACGCACCGAGAGCACGTCGAAACGGCTCACGGTGACCGGTCGGGCCGGCAGCTCGACCGTGTCGCCCTGGCGGACGCGGGTGTAGCTGCGCACGCCCTTGACCTTGATGGCGCTGACGGAGCTCGGCACCTGCTGGATCTCGCCCGTCAGACCGGCGACGGCGGCCGGCAGGGCCGCCTCGAGCGCCGGGACGTCGTCGACCCCCAGCGCCTGGGTGGTCTCGCCCTCGGCGTCGTCGGTGAGCGTCGCCATCCCGAGACGGATCGTCGCGGCATACGACTTGTCGCAGCCGACGAGGAAGGTCAGCAGCTTCGTGCCGCGCTCGACGCCGAGCACGAGCACGCCGGTCGCCATCGGGTCGAGCGTGCCGGCATGGCCGACTCGCCGCGTGCCGCAGAGGCGGCGGGCGCGCGCCACGACGTCATGGCTCGTCCATCCGGCCGGCTTGTCGACGACGAGCAGGCCACCCGAACGGTCGGTCATCGGGCGTCGACGTCCGCGTCCACCTCGGCGTCCACGGCGTCCTCGGCGTCCACGGTGTCGACGGTCTCGTCACCGGCGTCGTCCGCGGAGCGGTCGACCGGCTTGCGGTAGGGGTCGGGGTCGCCGGCGGGCTTGGCGTTGGCCGCGGCGCGCGCCAGCTCCTCGTCGCGGGCCCGCGTCTGGGCCACGAGGTCCTCGAGGTGGGCGGCGCCCTCGGGCAGCGCGTCGGCGATGAACTCGATCGACGGCGTCAGGCGGATGCCGATGCCCTTGCCGACGGCCGAGCGGATGCGGCCCTTGTTGGCCTCGAGCACCTCGGCCGTGGCCTGGCGGTCCTCGTTGCTGCCGAAGACGGTGTAGAAGACCGAGGCCTGCTGGAGGTCCCCGGTGACACGGGCGTCGGTGATCGTGACGAAGCCGAGGCGTTCGTCCTTGAGCCGGAACTCGAGGTACTCGGCGACGATGACCTTGATCCGGTCGGCGATCTTGCGGGCGCGGGCGGGGTCAGCCATGACTACCTCTTTCGTGTGCTGTGCGGTCGGGCCGTGACAGCCGGGCCGACGTCGTGTTCACCCTAGTAGCGGGCCGGGGGCCCCGCGCATTCCCACCCGGGCGTCCGCGGGTGAGGTGCGACCCCGCGGACGGCGACGGCGCCGACCCCCGTGGGGGCCGGCGCCGTCGAGCGTGTCGAGCTCAGGCGCGCGGCTTCTCGCGCATCTCGAACGTCTCGATGACGTCGTCGATCTCGATGTTGTTGAAGTTGCCGAGGTTGATACCGCACTCGAAGCCCTCGCGGACCTCGGTGACGTCGTCCTTGAAGCGACGCAGTCCGGTGATCTCGATCCCCTCGCCGATGACCGTGCCGTCGCGGATGATCCGCGCACGGGTCCCGCGCTTGATCTCGCCGGAGCGCACGAGCGAACCCGCGACGTTGCCGAACTTGCTCGACTTGAAGACCTCGCGGACCTCGGCCGTGCCCAGCTGGACCTCTTCGTACTCCGGCTTGAGCATGCCCTTGAGCGCTGCCTCGACGTCGTCGATCGCCTGGTAGATGACCGAGTAGAAGCGCATGTCGACGCCCTCCCGGTCGGCCAGCTCGGCGACACGCTCCGCAGGGCGGACGTTGAAGCCGATGATGATCGCGTTGTCGACCGTCGCGAGGTTGACGTCGTTCTGCGTGATCGCACCGACACCGCGGTGGATGATCCGCAGGTCGACCTCGTCGCCCACGTCGATCTTGAGCAGCGCGTCCTCGAGCGCCTCGACCGAACCCGACACGTCACCCTTGAGGATGAGGTTGAGGGTGTCGACCTTGCCCGCGGCGAGGGCCTCGTTGAGGTCCTCGAGCGAGATGCGCTTACGGCGCTTGGCGAGGCTCGCCGCACGCGACGCGGCCTCACGACGCTCGGCGATCTGACGGGCCGTGCGGTCGTCGGGTGCCACGAGGAACGTGTCACCGGCGCCGGGGACCGAGGTCAGACCGAGCACCATGACCGGACGCGAGGGACCGGCCTGCTCGACGTTGTTGCCGTGCTCGTCGAGCATGGCACGCACGCGGCCGTGACCGCTGCCGGCCACGATCGAGTCGCCGACGCTGAGGGTTCCCGACTGGACGAGGACGGTCGCGACCGGGCCGCGGCCCTTGTCGAGGTGCGCCTCGATGGCGACACCACGGGCGTCCTTGTCCGGGTTGGCGCGCAGGTCGAGGGCCGCGTCGGCGGTGAGCAGGACGGCCTCGAGGAGCCCGTCGATGTTCGTGCCGTTCTTGGCCGAGACGTCGACGAACATCGTGTCGCCGCCGTACTCCTCCGCGATGAGGTTGTACTCGGTCAGCTGCTGGCGGATCTTCGCCGGGTTGGCGTCCGGCTTGTCGACCTTGTTGACGGCCACGACGATCGGCACGTTGGCCGCCTGGGCGTGGTTGAGCGCCTCGATGGTCTGCGGCATGACGCCGTCGTCGGCGGCGACGACGAGGATCGCGATGTCCGTCACCGACGCACCACGGGCACGCATGGCCGTGAAGGCCTCGTGACCGGGGGTGTCGATGAACGTGATGGCGCGCTTCTCGCCCTCGTGCGTCGTGGCGACCTGGTAGGCACCGATGTGCTGGGTGATGCCACCGGCCTCGCCCTCGGCGACCTCCTCGGAGCGGATCGCGTCGAGGAGCTTCGTCTTGCCGTGGTCGACGTGACCCATGACGGTCACGACCGGCGGACGGGGCTCGAGGTCCTCGTCCTCCTCGGCCTCGAGCTCGGCGTCGAGGTCGATGTTGAACGAGCCGAGCAGCTCGCGCTCCTCGTCCTCGGGCGACACGACCTCGATCTCGTAGCCGAGCTCGGCGCCGAGCACCTTGAAGGTCTCCTCGTCGAGGGACTGCGTGGCCGTGGCCATCTCGCCGAGGTGGAAGAGCACGGTGACGAGCGACGCCGGGTTGGCGTTGATCTTGTCGGCGAAGTCGGTCAGCGAGGCACCACGACGGACGCGGATGGTCGTCTTGCCGTCACCACGGGGGACGCTGACGCCACCCAGGCTCGGGGCCTGCATCTGCTCGAACTCCTGGCGCTTCGCGCGCTTGGACTTGCGGCCTCGGACCGGGCGACCGCCGCCACGACCGAAGGCACCAGCCGTCGAGCCGCGACCGCCGCCACCACCGCGGGGACCGCCGAAGCCACCGGGACGACCGCCACCGGGGGCGCCACCGGGGCCACCACCGAAGCCGCCACGGCCACCGCCGCCACCCGGGCCGCCACGGCCGGGGCCGCCGGCCGGGCGCTGGCCCGGACGACCGACGGTGCTGCGCTCGGGCATCATGCCCGGGCTGGGACGGGGACCACCGGGACGCGGGGCGCCACCGGGAGCGCCGGGACGACCGCCTGCGGCGGGCGCACCGGGACGCGGGGCGCCACCGGGAGCACCGGGACGCTGACCGCCCTGACCACCCTGACCGCCCTGGCGCTGCTGCGGACGCGGCATGCCCTGGCTGGGGCTGAACGGGTTGTTGCCCGGACGCGGGCCGGCGTCGCCACCGGGACGCGGGGCGCGGGACTGGCCCATGCCCTGGCTCGGGGCGAACGGGTTGTTGCCCGGACGCGGCTGACCCGGACGGGGAGCCGGACGCGGGGAGGCCGGGACGCCGGAGGACTGCTGACCACCGTCACGGCTGGACTGCACCCGCGCCGGAGCCGACGCCGCGGGAGCGGCGGGAGCGGCGGGAGCCGGAGCAGCCGGGGCCGGAGCCTTCGGTGCCGGGGCGGCGGGTGCGGGAGCTGCCTTGGCGGCGGGCGCCGGAGCGGCCTCGCGGGCGGCAGGTGCTGCGGGAGCGGCCGGGGCGGGAGCCGCCGGCGCTGCGGCTGCGGGAGCGGCCGGCGCGGGGGCCGACGGCGCCGGGGCAGCCTTCTGGGGCGCGGCGGGGGCCGCGCTCGTGGGGGCGGCCTTGGGGGCCGCCGGCTTCTTGTCTCCGCTGGACGAGCCTTCCCGGGGGAAGGTCTCGATGATCTTGCGGACGACGGGGGGCTCGATGGTCGACGATGCCGACCGGACGAACTCTCCCTGGCTCTTCAAGTGTGCGAGCAGTGTCTTGCTCTCGACTCCGAGCTCCTTTGCGAGCTCGTAGACCCGGACCTTAGCCACATCTCTCCTGTTCCTGGTCCGGCCTGAACAGGAAGTGGCCGAACCGTGGGTTATTGCTGGGGCTTGCTCATCGCTGAGTACTCATCGGGTGCTCATAGCGTTTTCAACCCGCCTTGGTTCGTTGACTGATCTCTGACTGATCGGTGCGACCCGTGTGGGGCACCGGAACGTTGCTACGCGTGCTGGACTCCGAGGTGTCGTGCCACCGCGCTGACGTCGAGCGCGACCTGCAGGCGCAGGGCACGACCGAACGCCTTGCGGCGCACTGCCAGCTCGAAACAGTCGGGCGTCGGGTGCAGCCATGCACCACGTCCCGGCATCCGGTGCCTCGGGTCGGGACGGAGCGTGACCGGGGAGGTGTCCCCAGCGTCTCTGTCCGTCGCCGCGACCACTCGCAGCAGGGCCGACCAGCTATCCATTCCTCGACATCCCACACAGGTGCGGGACGGCTCAGCACGGAGTCCAGTCCGGTCGGCCACAGGTAAGTCTACCGCGCCGCAGCGCGAGACCGCGCATCGGGGATGCCACGCCTCCGTCAGGGGCGGCCCGCGTCACGTCCGCGACCCACCGCACGTCGGCGCCTCAGTGGGGACGAGGCGGGTCCAGCAGACGCAGCGCCCGGTGGGGGCAGGCGTCGACCGCCTCGGCCGCCAGGGCCAGCAGGCGCCGCGGCACGGGCCGCTCGACGACGGGGTAGCCCCACTCGTCCACCGACACGACCTCCGGCAGCAGCTCGGCGCACAGGCCTCGCGCCCGGCAGGCGGGCCAGTCGACCCGCAGCCGCGCCGCGTGCGCCGCTGCCCCCACCGCGCCCGGCACGTCAGTCCTGCCCGTCACGTCAGTCCTGCCCGGCATGTCAGACATGCCCGGCCCCCACGCCACCCGCGACGCTCGGACGGACGACCACGTGGCACGCGCACCGCCCCGCGAGGTGGTCGTCGACGAGCCCTCCGAGGTGCGAGAGGAGCGAGCGGACCAGCCGGGCCGTGCCGTCGGGGTGGGCGCAGGCGCCACGACCGGTGACCACGGTGACGAGCTGCTCGATCCGGTCCCGCGTGTCGCCCCCCTCGTCGAGGGTGCACACGGCCACCGACAGGGCGGGCAGCCCGTTGCGGCACGGGCCGCACCGGCCGGAGGACTCGCGCGCCAGGACGTCGACGACCTCTGCCGTGCGTCGGACCGGGCACCCGGTCACCCCGAGCGGGAGCACGACACCGGCGCCGATCGTCAGTCCCCGCGACCGCAGGGCCACGGACGAGACGGGGAGCGACGCGAGGTCGGCGCCCGGGACCCACGTGCCGTGGAAGCCGCCGACGAGCACCGGCCCCGCGACCTCTGCTGCATCGAGGACCTCCCCGAACCACCGTCCGTGCCCCACCTCGACGACGCGGGCGCCCGCGCGGTCCGGGTCGCGCCAGCAGGCCCCGACGGTGAGCAGCGTCGTGCCCGGCTCGAGGGGGGTGCCGTGGGCGGCATACGCCTCCGGTCCGACCCGGCAGAGCGCCGCGACGTGGGCGAAGGTCTCGGCGTTGGAGAGCAGCGTCGGGCGACCGCGGTGGCCGCGGACCGCCTCGGGCTCCCAGGCCGTCACCGGGAGCGCCTCACGTCCGGCGAGCAGCTCGAGGACGGCCCGGGCCTGACCCGCGACGAACCGTGGCGCAGCCTCGTGGCGGTGCCACCGCAGGCCCCGCTCGCGGCGCTCCCCCAGGGCTCCCCCGACCGCCGTCCGCACCTCGCCGCGGTCGGCGGGCGTCACGAGGTGGATCTCGCGCGCCCCGAGTGCCCGGGCGACGACCACGGCCCCGTCGAGGACGAGGTGGGGTGCGAGCTCGAGCAGGGCCTGATCCTTCGCGCTGGCCGGCTCACCCTCGGCCGCGTCGACGACGACGACGGGGCGCCGGCCACCTCCTGCGGCCCTCAGCTTGCGCGCGAGCGGGAAGCCGGCTCCCCCCCGCCCGCGGACGGCACCGGCCTCCGTCAGGGCGATGAGGGCGGCGAGCGTGGGCTGCGGCAGCGGACCACGGCGCGCGAGGTGGGCGTCGAGGCCCGGGTCGGAGCCGACTGCGTCGAGCAGCAGCGGGCCGGCGTGGACTCGCAGCTCGCCGAAGGGACCGAGCAGGCGGACCGCCGTCACGGCCGGCTCCCGACGAGACCTCGCCGCACGCCGACCAGCCGCGCCGCCCCCGAGAGCGCCACGGCCGACACGCAGCACCAGGTGAGGACCGAGAACCAGCCACGCCCGGCCTCGGTCCCGGTGCCGAGCCCGTGGACGACGGCGAGGCCGAAGGCCACGTAGCTGCTGACGTGCACCGATCGCCAGACACGGTCGGGGAGACGCGCACGCAGCAGCGAGGTGACGACGACGAGGGCGACGAGGTCGAGAGCCAGCGTGCCGAGCGACAGGTAGAGCGGTCGGTAGGTCGCACCCCACGGGACGACGGCCTGCCACCACCGGATGTCGACGAACTCGTCGACGACCGCCGACACGACGTGCCCGAGGAGGAGCAGCACCGACGTGCTCGCGAGCGCGCGGTGCACGCCCTGCGTCACGAAGCGTGGCCACCACGGCCGGAAGCCACGGCCGGTCGCGAGCACCCCGAGCAGCGTCGTCAGCGTCATGACGACGAGCAGGACGACACCGGTACCTCGGTTGAGGTACCAGAGCAGGGGCGCGGTCACCACGTCACCATCGCGTCCTCGACGCCGGCGGCCACCCACCCGGAGCTACGCAGGGTGCTGCCGTCGGCTCCGACGAGCAGAGCCGCCACGCCGTGCTCCTCGAGCCATCCGGGCGCGTCGGCGCCGAGCACCAGCGCGGCCGTCGAGGCGGTGTTGGCGGCCACGCAGGTCGGGCCGAGTGCGGTCGCGGCCACCCACGGGCCGCTGACCGGCTCCCCGGTGCGCGGGTCGAAGACGTGGTGCCACTCGCGCCCTCCGCGCACCCACCGCCGGGCCGTCACGGACGACGTCGCGATCCCACCGGAGACGAGGCGCAGGGAGGTGGTCGGCCCGTGCCGGTCGAGGTCGGCCGCGCTGTTCGCCACGACGACCGGCCAGGCGACTGCTGGGGAGGACCACGCGTCCGGACGGGACCCGGCGCCCGCGTCCCCGCACTCGTCGGGTGCCGCGGCGCGCACGTCGCCGCCGACGCTGACCACGACGGGGGTCGACAGGTGACGGCACAGGGTGAGCGCGACGAGGTCGGCGGCATACGCCTTCCCGGTCGCCCCGAGGTCGAGTGAGGCCGTGGCCGGGACGGTCACCGTCTCGTCGGTGACGACGAGCTCCCTCCACCCGGCCCGCCGGCCCGGCAGGGACACCGGCGTCGGGTCGTCCGCCGGCACGAGCGCGAAGGTGCGCGCGTAACCGGCACCGACGAGGAGCCGCCCGAGGGTCGGGTCGACGAGGCCGCCGGTGACCTCTGCCGCCTCGAGCGCGACCCGCACGGCCCCGACGAGGACCGGCGAGACCGGAGTGGGGCCGCTCGTGAGGTTGGCCCGCGACAGGTCGCTGTCGTCCCGGAAGCGGCTGCACGCCCGGTCGACCTCGTCGAGGACGTCGGCGGCGACGTGCCGGGCGACGTCGATGAGCTCGGGATCGGCCGTGCGGAGGTGGACGTGGGTGCCGAGGGCGCGCCACGACGCAGACCCGCCGCGCCGGCCCTCCGGGGAGAGCGCGTCGGACGCGACCTCCGGGCGCATCACGAGGCGGTGCTCGGCACCGGCGGCACCACCGCGACCGGCGCTGGGGGCGGGGCAGCCGGAGCACGGAGCCGGGTCGACGAGCCCGACGAGCTGCCGCCCGAGGAGCCGTTCGAGGAGGCCCTCGAGCCGGACCCGCCGATGCGAGCCACGCCCGGAGCCGAGGCACGCACGATGGCACCGGGGTCGACGACCGTGCGCAGGGGCCGTGGACGCTCGACCTCGACCGGGTGCGCCGCGGCCCAGGCCACCTGCGCCCCGTAGGACGCGTCCAGGGCCGCCGCCCGAGCGGCCTCGGCGGTGCGCCGCTCCTGGGCCTCGGCCTCGGCGCGTGCCGTGGCCCTGAGCGCCTGGGCAGCCGTCGACTCGTTGGCCACGACCGCGGTGACGAGCCCGACGCCGGCCACCGCCCCCGCCGCGACCGATCCCGCCAGGGCCGTGGCGATGCCCCTGGACCGGTCGCGCTGGGTGGGGGTGAGCAGTCGCGCCATCGTGGCTCCTCGACGTCGGGACCCGGCCGGGCCGGGCGGTTGTCGACACCGTGGCCCGGACCGCCCCAAGCGCGCCTCAGGAGACCGTTAAGTCCCTGTCATCCCTGGTGTGCCGCGCGACGGCGTGTGCCGTGCGGCGCGTCGGGCGTATGCCGTGTGGCGCGTCGGGTGTGTGCCGTCCCGCACGTCGCGTGACGTCCGCAGCGAGGGCCTTCCGGCGGGTCGAGCGGGGCCCTTAACGCAACGTTGAGGTGTCGACGAGGCGATGTTGACCTCCCGCGGAGCACGCTCGTCGTGGGGCTGCCGCGGGTGGCCTCACCGACTCCGGAGGTCTCCATGGCATTCAGCAGGGCGGTCGTCCTGGGCACCCTCGTCGGCGCCGCCGCCGCCACGGGCATCTACGTCGCGGTCGCGTCCCCGTCGACGCCCCCGCGCCCGGCCGCCGCACCCTTGGCCGCCGGGCCGGAGGGGGCTGACGTGCGGCAGGACCAGGCCCGGCCGGTGCCGACGTTCACCACCCTCGTGCCGGCCCCCTGCCCGAAGGGTGCGGTCCTCGAGCACGACGTCTGCGTCACGCACGTCGCCGGCCCGCCGAGGACTCTCCCCACGTCGACGGTCGTCCCCGTGCCCTCCGGGACCCGGGTCGACGGCCCCACCGCCACGAGCCCGTCCGCCACGCCCTCGCGCGCCCTCGCCACGGGGGACGACCCGGCTGCGGACGAGGACGCCGAGGACCACCGGGACGGCGACGACGACGGCGACGACGACCACGGCGACGAGGAGCACGAGCAGCGAGATGACGGTGCGGTGTCCCCGGTCGGCTGACCCGGGCCCGGCCGACCAGGACCGACGGACGGTGGTCGCGACCCCTGACGCCACCGCCCGTGCCGCCCGACCCTCCTCCTCCCCCGACGGTCACGGCGGCCGGCGGTCGGGACCGGTGAGCTCCTCACCGGTCCCGACCTCGCGGACCGGAGCCGTCCGTGGCCTGGCCGCGGGGTGGGCTGCCCCGTCGCCCGAGCCGGCGACCGACCGGACTCAGCGCTGGTTCTTGTGGTCGCCCGTGCGCAGCGGGAGCGAGATCTCGACCGTCAGTCCGCCGAGGTCGGAACGACCCAGCGACACCGACCCGCCCGCGGCCTCGGCGACCCGGCGCGCGATGTCGAGCCCGAGTCCCGTCGAGCCACTTCCGCTTCGGCCGCGGTCGAGGGCGGACTCCCCGGTGCCCGGGCCGCCGTCCGCCACCGTGAGGCGGGCCCGGTCGCCGTCGACCCGGACACCGACCCTGATGCCCACTCCCTCCGGAGTGTGCGCGAAGACGTTGTCGAGCAGCACGTCCACGACGTCGCTCACGTCCTCCTCGGGCACGCCCACGGCGCAGCTCCCGTCGGGACCGGTCACCGTGAAGTCCCGGTCCTGGTCCTGCGCGAGGGGCTCCCAGAAGGCGGCCCGTCGACGGACGACGACCCCGAGGTCGCACCCGCTCGGCATCGCGCTGCGCAACGGTCGTCGCGCCTCGCGGACGATGGCGTCGACGCTGCGCTGGAGCTCGTCCACGTGATGGCGCAGCCGGCCGGCGACCTCGGGGTCGGCGACGAGGTCCGTGTCGAGACGCAGGGCCGTGACCGGCGTCCGCAGCCGGTGTCCGAGGTCCGCGACGGCCTCGCGCTCGGCCGCGACGAGCACGTCGATGCGGTCCGCGAGCTGGTTGAGAGCCCCCGCGAGCTCGACGGTCTCGGGCGGCCCCTCGGGAACCGCGCGCGTCCCGAGCTCGCCCTCGCGGATGCGGTGGGCGACGGCCGCCAGCCTGGTCACCGGCACACTCACCCGGCGACCGAGACGCAGGGCGATGACGGCGGCCACGCCCACGAGGAGCAGCCCGAGACCGATGATCGTGGCCCAGGCGGCCGCGACGCCCTGGCGCAGCTCGTCGTTGCTCACCGTGGACTCGACGACGGTGATCCCGCTCTCCGTCTGCACCGGGATGATGACGTCGAGGCCGGTGTCGGTGCGATGGGTGAACGCCGTCCGGGTCGACCGGGCCTGAGCGACCTCGGCCTCCTCGTCGCCCACCGAGGTGTCACGTCCGATGATCTGGCCCGACGGCGTGTGCACGGCGACGACCATGCCCTGCGCCGTGAACAGCCCGACGGCGTCCGCGAGCACCTGCTCGCTGTCCACGCTCGCGACCACCGTCGCGACGCTCTGCGCCTGCTGACGCGCCCGGTTGACGGCGCGGTCCTCGGCGACGTTCGACACGAGCAGGCACAGGGGGATGATGAAGGCGACGACGACCGCAGACGTCGTCGCGGCCACGAGCCACGTGATCTGGCGACGCATCAGGGCACGTCCTCCGGGGCCGCGAGCCGAACCCCCACCCCCCGGACGCTGTGGAGGTACCGCGGATGAGCTGCCGACTCCCGAGCTTGCGACGCAGCCACGACAGGTGCACGTCCACGGTGCGCTCACCACCGCCGTAGACCTGCTGCCACACCTCGGCGAGGATCTCGCGTTTGGTCACGACCTCCCCCACCCGGCTCGCGAGCATGAGCAGCAGGTCGAACTCACGCCGGGACAGGTCGACGGGCGCGGCGTCGAGCGTGACGACCCGACGGGACGGGTCGATGACGAGGCCCCCGACCGTGACCCGCTCGTCGGCGTGGGTCGGTTCGCTGCGGCGCAGCACCGCGCGCATCCGCGCCTCGAGCTGGTCGACGGTGAAGGGCTTCGGCACGTAGTCGTCGGCCCCCGAGTCGAGGGCGCGGACCACCGAGCCGTCGTCGTCGCGCGCGGTCACGACGATGACCGGGACCGGGCTCACGGAGCGCAGCATGGTCAGCACCGTGTGGCCGTCGACGTCAGGCAGGCCCAGGTCGAGCAGGACGACGTCCGGGTGCTCGTTGAGCACCTGCTCGAGCCCACCGAGCCCACTGGCGGCGCTGGAGACCGCGTGCCCGCGTCCGCTGAGCGACCGCACGAGCGATCCCCGGATGGCGGGGTCGTCCTCGATGACGAGCACGTGGGTCACACGGCTCACCGTACGCCCGGCCCGGGCCCGGCAGACGCGGTCCTGACGCATCCACGCTGTACGCCGTCCGGGGGGCCGAGATGACGTCCGGCCCGGCGGGACTGGCACGCCTGCTCCTCGGCTGGCTGGCCGTCGTGCTCGTCACCGCGGCCGTGACCACGGCCGTCGTGACACGGGTGGGTCAGGACGTCGCGGGCGAGCTCGACCAGGCCCTCCCCGTCGCGACGGGGGCGGTGCCGGGTGGCACCTCGCCCACCGCGGGTGGCACCGTCGTGCCGTCGGCCTCGACCACGGAGCCGGACACGGACGAGACGTCCCCGGCGTCCGGTGCCACGGCGCCGGAGGCGTCCGCTCCCGGCTCCGACGAGACCGGGGACGGGGCGACCGCGAGTGCACCGTCGCCCCGAGCCGACGGGACGACCACAGGTCCCGGCGGAGAGACCGGGTCGGGCGCGCGGGCACCCACCAGGACCTCGTCCACGTCGCAGCCGCCGTCCGCCACGTCGGTCTCGGGCGCGAGGGTGTCCACGACCCGCACGACCAGCTTCTCGGTCACCGGTGGCTCCATCACCGCGCGCTGCGGGGACGGACAGGTCCAGCTGCGCTCGGTCACCCCCAGCAACGGCTACCGGTACGAGGTGGAGACCGAGGAGGGCCGCCTGCAGGCGACGTTCACGAACGGCTCACGCGAGGACCACATCCTCGTGACGTGCCGCTCCGGCGAACCGGTGCGCGTCGTCGACGGCTCGTGAGCCGACGCCGCGACCGAGGCGTCCGAGCGGTTCAGGCGTCGGGCGTCGCGGCCGCGGCAGCGTCGGCCGCCTCGGTGTCGGGACGGATGTCGATGCGCCAGCCCGTGAGCTTGGCGGCGAGGCGGGCGTTCTGGCCCTCCTTGCCGATCGCGAGGCTCAGCTGGTAGTCGGGGACGACGACACGGGCGGCGCGGGCCGCGGCGTCGACGATCTCGACCGACTGAACGCGGGCCGGCGACAGGGCGGCCGCGACGAAGGTGGCGGGGTCGTCGGCGTAGTCGACGATGTCGATCTTCTCGCCGCGCAGCTCGGTCATGACGGCACGCACGCGGGCGCCCATCGGGCCGATGCACGCGCCCTTGGCGTTGACGCCGGCAACCCGGCTGTGGACCGCGATCTTCGTGCGGTGGCCGGCCTCGCGGGCCAGGGCGGCGATCTCGACGGTGCCGTCGGCGATCTCTGGCACCTCGAACTTGAAGAGCGTGCGCACGAGGTTGGGGTGGGTGCGGCTCAGGCCGACCTGCGGGCCCTTGGGCCCGCGCTTGACGCTGACGACGAAGCAGCGCAGGCGCTCGCCGTGGACGTAGCGCTCACCCGGCACCTGCTCGGCCAGGGGCAGGATGCCCTCGACCGTGCCGAAGTCGACGAGGACGTTCCGGGGGTCCTGGCTCTGCTGGATGATGCCCGAGATGACGTCGCCCTCGCGGCCCTTGAAGTCGCCGAGGATCGCCTCGTCCTCGAGGTCGCGCAGGCGCTGGACGATGACCTGACGAGCCGTCGAGGCGGCGATGCGGCCGAAGCCGACCGGGGTGTCGTCGAACTCGGGACCGGGCTCGCCGCGCTGCGGGCGCTCGCCCTCCTCGGTGACCGGGAGCAGGTCGCCCTCCTCGCGCGCCCACACGATGACGTGGCCGGTCTTGCGGTCCAGCTCGACCCGCGCGATGCGCTGGCTGCCGTCGGTGCGGTGGTAGGCGACGAGGAGCGCCTGCTCGATGGCCGGGATGAGCACGTCGAGGCTGATGTCGCGCTCCCGTTCCAGGGCGCGCAGGGCTGCGAGGTCGATGTCCATCAGTGGTCCCCTTCCAGGGCGGACGTCTCGTCCGGGTCGTGGGTGTCGTCGGGTGCGTCGTCGACGGAGCCGTCCGGAGCGTCGTCCGGGACGTCGTCTGCGGCGTCGTCCGAGGCGTCGTGTGCGGGCCCGGTGCGCGTGAACTCGACCTGCACGGTGCCGCGCTGGACGGAGTCGAGGTCGAGGGTCACGTGGCGCGCCGGGGTCCTCTTCGTCGCCGGGACCTCGAGGGTGAGCGAGTCGGTGCCCACCTCGGTGAGCCGTCCCGTGTCGGTGCCGTCCTGGTGGACGACCTCGACGAGCCGCCCCACCTGTCGCCGGAGCTGGTCGCGGGAGGCGAGCGGACGGCCCACCCCCGGCGAGGACACCTCGAGGACGTAGGGGGCCGAGCCCATGACGTCGCTCGCGTCCAGCTCGTCGCTCACGGCACGCGTCGCCTCGGCGACGGCGTCGAGCGAGAGCGGGGGCACGGTGCTCGTCGTGTCGGCGGCGTCGAGACCGGCGATGTCGGAGTCGACGAGCACGCGCACGAGTCGCCGCTTGCCGGCGGGAGACACGGAGACGTCCTCGACGACGAGCCCGAGGGGCGCGAGCACCGGCTCGAGCGTCGCTCTGATCTCCTGGGCCGTGCTCATCAGTCGACGCCTCCTGCTCTTCTCGAATGTCCGGCGCCGACGCCCCGAAGGGCGCGAGGGGCACCGCGTGCCCACCACTCTATCGGCGCCGGGGGGTCGTCGCAGACCGCCGCCCGCGTGCGAAGATCTCGGCATGGACGGCGACACCCGTGGGCTCGGGTCACGGGTGATGGACGGTCTCGGCCGTCCCCCACGCCGCCTCCTCGTGCTCGGCGGGGGTGCCGCCGCCCTCGCGCTGCTCGTCGACCGGGGCCTGCGGCTCGACGTCCCGCCACCCCCGCCGCCGGTGCCCACGCGCCGTCCGGCTCCCGACGAGGCGCTCCTGCTCTCGGCCGTGGCCGACCTCGAGCGCGTCGTGGCGGCCGAGACCTCCGTCCTCGAGGGCGACGAGGGCGGGGCCCTCGTCCGTCGGCTGCGCACGGTCAACCGGGAGCAGCTGCGCGTGCTGCGCGGCCGCCTGACGAACGCCGGTGTCCCGACGACCGTCATCGACGCAGCCGTGGCCGCCGGACCGGTGCCGTCGTCGCAGGCCGGCTCCACGGGCACCCCCTCCCCCTCGGGCGCCGCTGCGACGAGCCCGCCGCCCGTGCGCACCCGCAGGGCGCTCGCCGCCCTGCTCGACTCCCTCGGTCCCGACGACTGGTCCGCGTTGACGACGGCGACCGCAGACACCCGCGAGCTGCTCGCGGCGGCCTACGGCCAACGCCTCGCCGGCGCGGTGCTCCTCGGGAGGGACGTCGCCGTGTCCCCGCCCAGCCCGGTGCGGCCCGCGGTCGTGTCGCGGACCTCCCCCCTCGTCTACGCCTTCGAGGTCGTCGCGGCCCAGAGCTCCGGCGACCAGCGGGCGAGGGCGGAGGACACGCTCGCCGCGCTGCTGCGTCTCGACATCGCCGTGTCCGGCGTGAGCTCGACGACCCCCGCCGGATGGGCGCTCCCCTTCCCGGTGACCACTCCCGACGCGGCCGGCCGGCTCGCGACGCAGACGCTGTCGTCCGCCGTGGACTCGGGGACCGAGGTCGCCGGACCGAGCCCGAGCGCCGCCTCGCTCGAGGACGTCGCACGCTGGAGCGCCAACATCCAGGCACTCGCCGTCGACTGGGACGTGCCCCTGACCGCCTTCCCGGGAGCCACCGCGTGAGCTACGACCCGATGTACGACCTCATCCCCGCGCTCTTCGCCCACGAGGTGAGCGGCTACGAGCCCGACGGCTACGTCTCCGGAGAGGACTGGATCGACGCGCTGCCGGGGCTCATCACCGACCTGCTCGCCGAGTGGGAGCTCGAGCCCATCGGGCGGGCGACCAACGGCGTGTGCGCCGTGGCCATCCCGGTGCGGCTGCTGGGCTCGGGTCGCGACGTCGTCGGCGTGAGCGGCGAGGGCATCCTCAAGATCACCTGGCCGCACCCCGAGGCCGCGACCGAGCACCTCGCGCTGCAGACGTGGAACGGGCACGGTGCGGTGCGCCTCGTGCGCGCCGACCCCGCGCGCTTCGCCCTGCTGCTCGAGCGGCTGCACACGCGCGACCTCACCCGCGTCGAGATCGACGATGCCTGCGGGGTCATCGGTGACCTGCTGAGGGTGCTGCGCCGACCCCCGCACCCGCGGGTACCCAGCCTCACGGCATACGCCCTGCGTCAGTCGGAGGAGCTGCGGGCGGCGCCCGCGGTGCTGCCGCGGCGCTACCTCGACCAGGCCTCCACCCTCGCTCGCGAGCTCGTCGACCGCGCACCGGCCGAGGACCGGCTGCTGCACACGGACCTGCACTACACGAACGTGCTCGCCGCCTACCGCTCCCCGTGGCTCGCCATCGACCCCAAGCCGATGGCCGGCGACCCTGCGTTCGAGGTGGCCCCGGCGCTGTGGAACCGGGCCGACGAGCTCGGGACCGGCTCGGAGGTCCGCTGGTCCCTGCGTCGGCGGCTCGAGATCATCTGCGAGCGCGCCGGTCTCGACGAGGGACGAGCCCGCGCGTGGACGATCGTCCGCGAGGCCGACAACGCCCTCGACGCCGCCGAGTCGCTGGCGAAGGGCCCGGCCGACGACGCCTGGGCCCACGACCGGATCAGCCTCGCGGTGACGATCATCAAGGCGATGAACGACTGAGCCGTCGGGCTCGCGAGCGCCGACACGACACCGTCAGGACACCCTCGCGGCACCCTTCGCACACCCTCGGCACACTGCGACGACACGCGCGCGACGCCATCGATCAAATCGTTTCGACTCGAGGTGCTTGAAGCCTTAACCTTGACGCGATCCCCCACCTCGTTGTCGAAAGGCACTCGCATGCCTCGCCTTGCCATGCCCACCTCCCGCGACCAGCGCTCGGCCCCGCCGACCCCTGCTCGCGAGATCGCGCGCATCGCCGTGCCGGTGAGCATGGAGTTCGTCCTCATGCTGGTGCTCAACTTCGTCAACCAGATCGTCGTGGGGAGCCTCGGCGCGACCGCGATCGCGGCCGTGGGCTTCTCCAACAGCCTCACCTTCATCCTCGCCGTGACGCTCGGCTGCCTCGGCACGTCGGTGAGCATCCTCGTCGCGCGGGCGCACGGCGCCGGTCGCCGGGACGCCCTCGACCACACGGTCACCGCGGCACTGGTCGTCGCCGTCGGGCTCGGCATCGTCGTCTCGCTCGTGCCGTGGCTCTTCGCCGACCACCTGATGTCGCTCGTCGGGGCGTCCCCGTCGGTGGCGGCGGCGGGCACCGACTACTTCCGCCTCACCGTCCTCGCGACGCTGCCGGTCATGCTCAGCGCGATCCTGTCCGGCGTGCTCCGCTCGGCCGGCCGGCCGACGAGCCCGATGATCGCGACGATGGTCACCGTCGTCGCGAACTCGGCGATCGCGTACTCCCTCGTCGTCGGGCTCGGCCCGCTGCCCTCGCTCGGCGTGGCGGGCGCGGGGTGGGCCACGCTCCTGACCGCCGTCGTCAAGGCGCTCATCCTCCTGTGGATGGCCTACGGCCGGCGCGCCGTCGTCGGCTGGAGCCTGCCCGACGGGGTCCGGCAGTGGCGAGCCGTCATCGTCCCCCTCTTCGTCCTGGCGCTCCCCCTCGGCGTCACGGAGCTCTTCTGGACCGTCGGGACCTTCCTCTACAACGTCGTGTTCCAGCAGCTCGGCGACGAGGCGCTGGCCGCGGCACAGATCGTCACGACCCTGGAGGGCGTCTTCGTCGTCGGCAGCATCGGGCTGATGAGCGCCACGACGACCCTCGTCGGCCGCTCGGTCGGCCGAGGAGACGTCGACGACGCGATGGCGTGGGTGCGGCGGCTGACGCGCGCGGGCATCGGGACCGCGGCGGTCTTCGGGGTGCTCTTCGCCGCCTCGGTGCTGCTGCTCGACGTCCTCTTCGGGGAGGCCGGGCGCGACGTGCGCACCATGGCCGGCGTCGGCATCCTCATCAACGCGGCCTTCCAGGTGGTCAAGGTGCGCAACATGATCGTCGGCGCGGGCGTGCTGCCCAGCGCCAACGACGTGCGGGGCGTCATCATGGGCGACGTCGTGGGCGCCTTCGCGATCGGGCTGCCGCTCGCCGTCCTGCTCGGCCTGCACACCCCGCTCGGCTACGTCGGCATCTTCGTCGCCCGCATCCTCGAGGAGCTGGCCAAGCTCGCCATCTTCACGTGGCGCGCGCGCCGGATCCGCTGGGAGCGGCTGGTCACGCCGCGCGAGGCCGTCGCCGCCTGACGGCCTTGGTCGGTCGTCGTCAGGGGGCCTCAGCCGGTGACGACGAGCTCCTGGCGCATGCCGTTCGCGTAGTGGTTCTCGAGGTTGCAGACGAGCTCGTAGTGCCCCGGCGCCAGGGTCACGGTCACCCAGCCGACGGCGCCGGAGCCGATGCCGTCCCCCTCGCCGGCGACGCACGAGGCGGAGGCCTCGCCCAGGCTCCCCGACTCGTCGACCGTGCCGTCCTGCCCCGGCACGCGCTGTCCGGCGACGGCGCCGGCGGCGAGAGGGAGCACGACGAGCTCGTGGGTGCGCCACCCGGAGTTCTCCACGACGAAGCTCACCGGTCCGGAGCGCACGGTCCCGGGCCTGGCGACGAGCCGCATCGGGGCCCCCATCGGGGCGATGCCACCCATCATCCGCGACATCCCCATGTCGACCAGGGTGACGGTCACGCGGGACCCGGGAAGGTCCGCCGGGGCCTGGCACGACAACGGCGCCGCCATGCCGACGCCCGTGGTCGACCCGGAGCGCATGCCGCCCATGGCCCCACCCATCGGGGAGGTCGCGACGGGCGCGGACCCGCACCCGGCCAGCACGAGGCCGGCAGCGGCGAGCGCGACCCAGCCACCCGGCGAGCGATGGGTGGGACGACCTCTGGTCACACCTCGAGGCTAACCCCGGGGGGTATGCGTGGACGACGGGTGTGACGCACCAGTCGCCGGGCGGCCGCCGGCGTGCGCGAGAGTGGAGCCATGCCGAACCGCCTCGACCGAGCGACGAGCCCCTACCTGCTCCAGCACCGTGACAACCCCGTGCACTGGCAGGAGTGGGGCGACGCCGCGTTCGCCGAGGCGCGCGAGCGCAACGTCCCCGTGCTCCTGTCGGTCGGCTACGCCGCCTGCCACTGGTGCCACGTCATGGCCCACGAGTCGTTCGAGGACGAGGCCGTCGCCGCCGCGCTCAACGAGCGATTCGTCTCGGTCAAGGTCGACCGCGAGGAGCGCCCCGACATCGACGCCGTCTACATGTCGGCGGTGACCGCGACGACCGGCCACGGCGGCTGGCCGATGACGGTCTTCCTCACCCCCGAGGGTGAGCCGTTCTTCTGCGGCACGTACTTCCCGCGCGACCACTTCCTGCGCGTCCTGGCCGCCCTCGACGAGGCCTGGCGCACCCGCGAGGACGAGGTGCGCGCGTCGGGCACGCACATCGCCACCAGCCTCGCCGAGGCCCTCCAACCACCGACGCCGTATGCCGTCGAGCCGGGGGCGCTGTCGTCCGCGGTCGGGCTGCTGGCCCGTCAGTTCGACCACGTGGCAGGCGGATTCGGCGGCGCGCCGAAGTTCCCGCCGTCGATGGTGCTCGAGTTCCTGTTCCGTCACCACGCTCGGACCGGGGACCCGTCGTCGCTCGACATGGCCTGCCGGACGCTGGAGGCGATGGCTCGCAGCGGCCTCTACGACCAGCTCGCCGGTGGTTTCGCGCGCTACGCCGTCGACGCCGGGTGGGTCGTGCCCCACTTCGAGAAGATGCTCTACGACAACGCCCTGCTGCTCCGGGCCTGCACCACGTGGTGGAAGGTGACCCGCGACCCCCTGGCCGAGCGCGTCGTCCGCGAGACGGCCGACTTCGTCGTGCGCGACCTCGGCACGGAGACCGGGGGGTTCGCGTCGTCGCTCGACGCCGACGCCGACGGTGTCGAGGGTCTGACGTACGCGTGGACACCGGCGCAGCTGCGGGAGGTCCTCGGCGACGACGACGGCCCCGTCGCGGCCGAGCTGCTCGGCGTGACGACGGAGGGCACGTTCGAGCACGGCGCCTCGACGCTGCAGCTGCCGACCGAGCCGGGCGACCGCGCCTGGTTCGACGACGTGCGGGCACGACTGCTGGCGGCCCGCGCCGAGCGACCTCAGCCCGGTCGCGACGACAAGGTCGTGACGTCGTGGAACGGCCTCGCGATCGCCGCGCTCGCCGGCGCCGGCGCCGCCGTCGACCGGCCGGACTGGGTGGAGGCAGCGGCCCGGTGCGCCGCACACGTCCTCGGGGTCCACGTCGTCGACGGCGAGCTGCGACGCGCGTCGCGCGACGGCCGCGTCGGCACCGCCCGGGCTGTCGCCGACGACCACGGCAACCTCGCGGAGGGGCTCCTCGTGCTGCACCAGGTCTCGGGCGACGTGCGTTGGCTGGACGCCGCGCGCCAGGCTCTGGACGCCACGCGCGACTTCGCCGCCGACGACGGTGGGTTCCACGACACCGCCAAGGACGCCGAGCGGCTCTACCTGCGCCCACGGAGCGCCGCCGACAACGCCGAGCCGTCGGGGCAGTCCGCCCTGGCGGGAGCGCTCGTGACGCTCGGGGCGGTCTCCGGTGACACCGCCGCCCTCGAGGCGGGAGCCCGGTCGACCGCCGCAGGGCTCGGGCTCGCCGTCCGCGAGCCGCGCTTCGGCGGGTGGTCGCTCGCGGTCGCCGAGGCTCTCGTCTCCGGTCCGCTGCAGGTCGCCGTCGTCGGGTCCGGTCCCGACGCCGACGCCCTCGAGGCGGTGGCGCGACGGTCACCGAGTCCGGGACTCGTCGTCGTGCGTGGCGAACCGGACGCGCCCGGCCTCCCGCTGCTGGCCGGCCGCACCCTCGTCGCCGGCCGCGCCGCGGCCTACGTGTGCCGTGGGATGGTCTGCGAGCTGCCCACGACCGACCCCGGCGAGCTGGCGGTGCAGCTGGGTGACGGCGTCGCCGACGGGTCAGGCGGAGCCGTCGGCTGAGGCGACGAACCGCCCGACATTCGCATCTGGCGGGCCAAACCCGCTCATTCTGCAAGAATCACCGCATGATGGGCTCAGCACGCACCGCGGTCGTCGTCGAGGACGACGACGACATCCGTGAGCTCATCACTCACAGCCTGACCATGCAGGGCTTCGAGGTCTCGGCGGCGGCGTCGGGACAGGCCGGCCTCGAGCTCGTCGTCGCGACCGACCCGGACCTCGTCACCCTCGACCTCGGCCTGCCCGATCTCGACGGGATCGAGGTCTGCCGTCGGGTGCGCGACGTGAGCCAGGCCTACGTCGTCATGATCAGCGCGCGGACCGACGAGATCGACCGCCTCATGGGCCTCGAGATCGGCGCGGACGACTACCTCACGAAGCCGTTCAGCCCCCGCGAGCTCCAGGCCCGCGTCAACGCGATGTTCCGGCGACCCCGCACGGCCGCGCCCGCTGGCTCCGACGAGACGTCGGGGACCGGTGCCAACGGCTCTGCGCCCTCGACGAGCGGGGTGCCCGCCGACACCGCGACACCTGGCGGGCCAGCACCCGAGCTCGTCCGCCACGGCCGCATCGCCGTCGACCCGGAGGGCCGTGTCGCCACGGTCGACGACCAGGAGGTCGACCTGACGCGCACCGAGTTCGACCTGCTCTCGACCCTCGTCAGCGCACCGCGCCGCGTGTGGTCGCGTGCCGTCCTCCTCGACAGCCTCTGGGGGCCCGGCTGGTCCGAGGAGCACCTCGTCGAGGTGCACGTCGGCAACCTCCGCCGCAAGCTGAGCCGCCTCGGCCCCGACGGCATGCGCGCCCCGATCCGGACCGTGCGGGGCGTGGGCTACCGCATGGAGGAGCCCGACGCGTTCTGACGCCGACGGCACACGCGGCCCGGTCTGCTGCAGTCCTCAACGTGCCTGACGCGTCGGGGGCGTCGAGCGTCAGGCGACGACGGGCGGTGCGGCGCGGTCGAGGTGCGACCGAAGCGCGACGCGCGCAGCGGGCGCGAGACCGAGCATGGACGCCCCGCGTTCGCGGGCCAGGTCGGCCTCACCGCGGCGGACCGCGTCGATGACGCAGAGCACGGCCGACTCCAGCCGGACGAGGCCGACGGTGGCCGAGGAGACGCGCAGGCTCAGCAGCACGTCCATCGCCGCGACCTCGTCGCGGCGATCCAGCGCGGACGCGGCGCGGGTCAGACGGGCATCGAGCATCCGCAGGTAGGTCCGGGCGATCGAGCGGGCGAGGTCGTCGCTCTCGAGCTCCGCCGCGAGCCGGGTCAGGGCCGCCGGGTCGAGCTCGTCGACCGTGAGTCCGGGACAGACCGGGCCCACGACCTGCTCAGCGGCCACGGCCGGCGCCGGAGGCGTCGAACGCCTCGAAGGCACCGGTCACCCAGCGGCTCCGTGGACGTCGGACGACGTGCCGGGTCGGGACGGGCCTGCCTTCCACCAGGTGGCCCGCCCCGCTCCGGTCCCCTCCCCCCACCGAGATCCTCGAGTGGGCCCGCCGACCGGGGAGGGCGCCGCGACCGCGCACCGTCACTGCAGGGTCAGTGCTGGTGCTGGGGGTCATGGCGCTCTCCTCCCCGGATCGGCGGGCACTCGCCCGAAGGTCTCTGAGTCAGCGAGCCGGTCCCCCGACCGTTCCTGCTGATGAGGACGACTCTGCCGCGCCAACTGCAAGGCCCGAACCCCGTGCCACGCATGGTTTCCGCAAGAAAGCCTCAAGGCCCTCCCGGTTCGCGTCCCCCTGCGGCTTTTGTCCTCGCGGGTGCCCGCCGGGGCCCACCGACGGCGGTCGCACCGCACCACGAGGTCGGGTCAGAGCGCTGTCGACAGGTAGTCCGTCGCGCTCGCCGCGAACGCCGCACTCGTGCGCTCCGAGCCGACGAAGAGTGCCGTCGCCCAGATGTCGGCCCACAGCAGGGTCGGGCCGGTCACCGTCACCGACCCCGGACGTCCGACGAGCTCACCCGACTCCGGGTCGTAGAGGTGCGCCCCGCGGGCTGCGGTCCCCGACGTCGCCACGGCACCACGCGTCAGGGTCAGGGTGCTCGCGATCCGCTGCCGGTCGACGGGGTCCTCGACGCCGACGCGCCACGTGATGGCTCCCGGCCCGTCGGTGGGCATGTCGGGGTGGGCTCCGATGAGGATGTCGCCGCCGGCATTGATGCAGAAGGAGATCCGCTCGAGCGCGAGCAGGGGCACGGACGCACGGTCGACGGCCCACCCCTTGACGAGGCCGGTCGGGTCGAACGCGAGGTCGCCGTCACCGGTGGGGAGCAGGGTCGTGAACGCACCCCGGGTCAGGACCTCCGCCTCCTGCCCGATGCGGAGCGCCTCCTCCACGAGGGGACTGCACTGCGAGACCTGGAGCTCCTCGCGGCGCAGCCGCATGAGGTCCGAGTCGTCGCGGTAGGTCGAGAAGATCGAGTCCATCTCGCGCAGGATCCGGAAGGCCGAGGCCACCGCCTCGCTCGCGGCGCTGCCGTCGACGTCGTCGCCGCGCAGGTGGATGGAGATCGGCATGCCCATGATCTGCTCGACCCACGCCCGTCGAGCGGGGGCTGGTGCCGGTGCAGGTGCGGAGTCGGGGACGCCGGTCTGGCTCGGTCGCGTGTCGCGTCGGCTCATGGGTCGCTCCTTGGTCGCGTGTCTCAAGAGTGCCTCAGAGGTTGGCCTGGTCGATGGCGGACTGCAGGGACTGCGTGTAGCCGTCCCACGTGTACGTGGCCCCGGACACGACGTCGATCTGTGCCGACTGCGCGGTGACGGTCTCCTCGTTGTAGACGGGGACGGCGGCCGAGTTGATCATCTGGTCGTGCCGGTCGTTCCACGGCACCTGCAGCACCTCGGCCGCCGTGATCTTGCCGTCCTTGACGGTGATCTGGACCTGGACGTTGCCGTATCGGGTCATGACCGCGTCACCGGCGTACGTCGTGGCCGCCGACGAGGTGCCCGTCGAGCCGGACGCACCCGACGAGCCCGAGGACGAGCTCGAACCGCTCGTCCCGGACGACGAGGTGCCCGAGTCGGCCGTGTCGTCGGCGGGCTCCTGGCCGGACGAGTCGGTCGAGGACGCGGACGACGAGCCGGACGTCGACCCGGTGCTGTCGGACGTCTTGCTGCTCGTCGTCACCTGCCGGGTCTCGGCGGCCACGACGGCGGACGAGCTGCGGGACGTGCTGTAGCTGAAGAGGAGGACGAGCACGGTCAGGGTGCTCATGGCCCAGAGGACGATGCGGCGCATGGGGGCTCGATTCGGGTCGGTCAGGTCGGTGCAGGTCGGTGCGGGTGGGTGCAGGTCGCGGAGCCGGGCGTGCCGGGCCGCGCGTCTCAGTAGGTGAAGCGCTCGTGGTGCACGGCGTCGTGGGGCACGCCGGCCTCGTGGGCGGCGGCGATGACGGTGTCCATCCAGGCGGGGTTGCCGCACACGTAGACGTCGCGCTCGGCGATGTCGGGCACGATCCGGGTCAGGGCCTCGACGTCGGTGAGGTGTCGTGAGTCGACGGGGAGCCAGCTGGCGCGGTCGCGGTTGCGGTGCCCGACGACGGCGACGACGCGGCCGCCCTTGGCGCGAGCGAGGTCGAGCAGCTCGTCGCCGAGGACGATGTCGGACTGGCTGCCGACGCGATAGATCACGACGACGCCGTCGGGCGAGGCGGGCAGCTCCTCGAGGACGGCGCGCAGCGGCGTGATGCCGATGCCGGCGCCGATGAGCACGGCCTTCTCCCTGGTGCGGACACCGGTGTGCAGTCGGCCGTACGGACCCTCGACGACCACCGGTGTGCCGGGGCGGAGTGACGCGAGTCGCGCACTCGATGCACCGACGGCCTCGGCCGTGATCCGGAGCGAGCGGCCGTCGGGCGCGGCGGAGAGGGAGTACGGGTTGCCGCGGGTCCACCCCGGGCCGTCGAGGAAGCGCCACTGGAAGAACTGGCCGGCCCGGACGGGCAGGCGGTCGAGGCGGCGCCCCGTCATGACGACGGAGGTCACGGTCGGCGACTCCGTGACGACCTCGGAGACGACGAGGCGGTGGCGGCGGGAGCGGAGCACCGGCAGCCCGACCCGGTAGACGAGGACGGCGACGAGCGCGAAGGCGTACAGACCCCACCAGAACACCGTCGCGACGACGTTCGCGGTGAAGTCCGCCCCGGTCCAGAGCTGGTGCGGCAGCGCGAGGCCGGCCCCCAGGTAGGCGTAGAGGTGCAGCAGGTGCCACGACTCGTAGCGCAGCCTGGCCCGGGCCTTCTTCACCGAGGTGACGACGACCATGACGAGCGCGATCGTGCCGGCGAGGGCGAGCAGCATGCCCGGGGAGTGCAGGACCTGGTCGACGAAGGTGGCGATGACGCCGAGGTCGGTGCCGGCGCTGTAGCCGACGGTGACGAGGACGATGTGGGCGAGCATGAGGGTGAACGACGTGAAGCCGACGAGCCGGTGCACGCGGGCGAGCTCGTCCTGCCCCCAGGCCTGCTCGACGAGCGGGATGCGCGCCATGAGCAGGACCTGCAGGAGCAGGAGCACCGAGGCCACGAGGCCGCTGAGGCGCCCGACGTTGGTGACACTCTCGCCGAGCGAGCCGAAGGCAGTCAGTCCGCCACCGGCGACCCAGAGCGCCACGACGAAGAGCGTGACCCCCCAGGCGAACACGGCGGACGCGTCGCGCCACCACCGGGGCGTCGGGGCGAGAGCCTGGGGCCGTGACGCGGCCGGCACCGAGAGGTCGCGGCTCTCGGGGAGGGCGAGTGAGGTCATGTCACCCACACTTGTGACGGACCCTGTGGGTGCGCTGTGTCGACGGGGTGTCAGTCGTATGAGTCGCCGGACGCCGGTCTCCGGGGCTCGTGACGCCACCGCGACAGGTCCGTGAGGCCGGGCTCGACCCCGAGCCGCTGCCGTAGCCGCGTGGTGTCGAAGACCCGGGTCACCGCGAGGTGCGAGACGGCGTATGCCGTGAGCAGCGGGGGCGTCGACGCCCGGGTCAGCCGGGCGGTCGCCTCCAGGGCGAGTGCCGTGGTCCACGCGAGACCCGCTCCGATGAGGAGGGGGCGCTCGGGCCAGCAGTTGGCCGCCGCGACACCCGCCGCGACCTCGGACAGCGGCAGGGCGCGAGCGTCGGCGACGTTGAGGACCGTTGTGCCGCATACGGATTCGCTGGCAGCAACGGCGGCCTCGGCGAGAAGGCGGACATCGGTGAGGTGGACGAGCGTGTCGGCGCTCCCGGGGCAGAGCAGCCGCCCGCGGCGACGGGCACGTTCGAGGCGCGGGAGCAGCGTCGGGTCGCCGGGACCGTGGACGGCGTGCGGCCGGAGCACGATGCTGCCCTGACGCCCGAGGACGAGCCGCTCCTGCTCCGCCTTGGCGCGCGAGTAGGCCGACAGGTGACGGGTCGTCACCGGGACGTCCTCGGTGAAGACGTGTCGGGGCCGGACCGGGGCCCGGAGGGGGTAGACGCTGCACGACGAGACGAGCACGACCCTGGCCCCACGCCAGGTCTCGAGGACGGCACGCGTCCCGCCCAGGGTGACGGCCTCGTGGACGGCCCACGGGTCCCACTCGTCGACGTGCGCGGCCGCGTGGACGACGACGTCGACCGGCGGCGGGTCGGGCAGCACGCCGCCGGTGAGGTCCCACCGGCGGTGCTCGAGCCCCGGGCGCGCCGGCACCGGCCGTCGGCTCAGCGCGAGCACCTCGTGGCCGCGGTCCAGCAGCCGGCTGACGACGGCTCCGCCGACGAAGCCGCTGGCCCCGGTCACCGCGACCCTCATCGGGCCGCTCGCACCCGGTCGTGGGAGACGAGGGCTCGCAGCCCGTCGAGGTCGACCGCCGCGGATCGACCTCGGCGTGGCACCGTCTCGACGAGGACGACGTCGTCGGGTCGCCAGGCCTCGTCGGCGAGGGCCGCCCACGTGGTGTGGACGAGACGGCTCACCCGGGCCGCCTCCGCCGGCCCGACCCGGCCGGCCGCGGCGGCGGGGACCACGGCGAGCACCACCCGCTCGTCGCCCGTGACCGGGTCGGGGAGCCCGACGAGCGCGCAGTCCCGGATGGTCGTCGAGAGCTGCTCGAGCAGGAGCGGCTCGACGAGCTCCGGGTAGATGTTGGCTTGGCCGCGGATGATCATGTTCTTGGCCCGGCCGGCGAGCAGGAGGGTGCCGTCGGCCGCCAGCTCACCGAGGTCACCCGTGCGGACCTCCTCGGTCGGGGCCTCGCCCGCCAGGCGGTCCCGTGCCTGCGCCGCCCGGACGACGATCTCGCCGACCCGGCCCGACCCCGACGCGTCGATGCGCACGCAGACGCCGCGCAGCGGCCGGCCGAGGCTCGTGCGTCCGGCGGGTGACCCCAGCACCTCGTCCCCCGTGGCGACGGCGACGGGCAGCGCCTCGGTCAGCCCGTAGACGGCGCGCACGTCCACGCCGGGCGCCAGGGCCTCGAGCCGTCGCACCGTGGCCGGCAGCACGGGCGCTCCACCCATGGCGAGGTGCCTCACCGTCGGTGGCAGTCCCCCGGTGGCTGCTGCGAGCACCTTGGCCGGGACGGCGTACGCGTGGGTCGCCGACTCGCGCTCCGCCTGCCGCAGCCACGCGTCGGGCGAGGCGGTCACCGGCGGGAGCGACCAGACGGCCCCGGCCATGAGCGTCGGCAGCCCGATCATCAGCTGGTCCGTGTGCATGACGTCCCCGGCGTCGAGCCCGAGGGCCGACACGGCGGCGCGGACCCCGGCCGAGAGCGATGCCAGAGTGTGGACGACGGCGCGGGGCGCGGCCGTCGAGCCCGACGTGAAGACGACGAGCGCGTCGCGCGCCGGGTCGCCCACGAAGGGCGCGTCCGTGGCGGCGGGCGGCAGGTGCTCCCAGCGGGTCGCCGAGCGCGGCACACCGGGAAGGCGCGGTCCGGTGACGACGTGGACGAGGCCCGGCGTCGACAGGTCGGGGAGCCGGAGTCCCTTCGTGGCCGGCAGCCGCGCGAGCAGGGACGAGAGGGGCGGGCGGCCGGCCGCGTGCACGAGGGTGTCCGCGACCGCCGCGCGCACGGGCACGATGCGACGGCGGACGTCGAGCAGCGCCTCTCCTGCTCCGGGGTCGGCGACGACGACGACACCGCCTGCGAGGACGACGCCGAGGGCGGCGGCCACGGCCCGCGGGGAGGGGCGGACAGCGAGCAGGACCCCGTCTCCCGCGCCGACGCCGTGCTCGGTGAGGTGCGCGGCCACGGCGCAGACGCCGCTGCCGAGCTCGCCGTAGGTCACCGAACGGGCACGGTGGTCCCGGATGGCCACGCGATGCGGTTCGGCGGATGCCCGGGCGAGGACCTCCGTGACGAGGTCGAGCTCCCCGGTCATGCCGCTCGGCCCTCGCGCCGGACGTGGGGCACGCCCGCGCCGCTCACGGTGAGCTCGGCGTACCTCGGCACGAGGACGCGACGGGCGGCCCGGCGCGACGTGACGACGAGCCCCTGCTCCCCCGCGACGTCGAGCAGCATGCCCGTCATGGCCCGCAGCTCCGCGAGCGCGAGCGGCGCACCGAGGCAGAAGTGCGACCCGGCTCCGAACCACAGGTGGCGCAGGTCGCCCGTCGCGGGTCGCCCCGGCTCGAAGCCCCCGTCGCGTCGCGTCGCCCACCACAGCAGCACGACGACGCGCTCGTCGCTGCGCAGACGGACCCCGCCCACGTCGGTCGGACGGACGCAGCGGCGCAGGGTCGCGAGGCTCGGCGTCGTCATGCGCAGGCCCTCGGCGACCACGTCGTCGACGTCGCACCCCGTCGCCGCGGGTGCCTCGAGCAGTCCGGCGTCGGCCAGCTGCCCGGCGATCCGCGGCAGCGCGCTGCTGACGGTGCCCGTGCCCGTGAGGAAGAGGGCGGCGGCCAGGGAGCGCGCGTCGTCGAGCGAGGCGCCCTGTCGGGCCAGCCGGCCCATGACGGTGTCGGACGACGCTGCGGCGTGGGCGGACCCGGCGGCGTCCTGCACCACGGCCAGGGCCGCGCGCGCCCGGTGCGCGGCTGCGTCGTCGAAGGTGCGGGTGCGCCACGTCACCATCGACTCGATGGCGTCGCTCGCCTCGAGGAGCGCCGCGGGCGGCGTCGCGGGGTCGAGCCCGACGACCACGCCGATCGCGGCGGCGGACACCTCACGGGCGAGCCGGACGACGTCTACCTCCTCCCCTCGCCGTAGCCGCGCCGCGGCGTCCGACACGACCGGACCGGCGGCCGCGTCGCAGACCTCGCGCACGACGCGGGGCGAGAAGAGGTCGGCGAGCGAGCGTCGCAGGCTGCGGTGGTCCTCGCCCTCCATGTTGAGCAGCACGCGATCGCCGAGCACGGGCGTCCACAGCGCTCCCGACGAGCCGGGGCCGTTCTTGGCGAAGGCGTCCGTGTCGGTGAGCACCTGCCGCGCCGACCGCGGGTCGGCCACGAGCACGCCGACGCCGGGGACGCGTACGACCCCGCGCCGCGCCACGGCCGCGTCGACGACGCGGGCGACGACGGGATGTGCCGAGCGGACCAGCCGGGCCTCCCAGCGGCTCCCGGGGTCGGTGCCGGCGAGCGCCCTCACGCGATGCCCCGGACGTCGACGACGTCGGGGCGGTGGCCGTGGTCGAGATACCACCGCAGGGTGTTGCGCAGGCCGTAGGCCCGCAGTCGACGCACCGACGCGTGCACGACGAGGTCACGGTGGTACTCGACGCGGGAGCTGACGCGACGCACCCGGTTGACGAGCTCGCGGTCCTCGTGGACCTCCTCGATGGCGGTGCGCGGGAAGCCACCGCTGGCCTCGTAGGCCGTGGCGCTGACGCCGATGTT
Organism: Terrabacter sp. LjRoot27; assembly: GCF_964254175.1. Taxonomy (NCBI): domain Bacteria; kingdom Bacillati; phylum Actinomycetota; class Actinomycetes; order Micrococcales; family Intrasporangiaceae; genus Terrabacter; species Terrabacter sp. LjRoot27. Next base: position 1,704,196 of record NZ_CAXUSS020000001.1, on the reverse strand, counting down.
GCAGCCGGGACTCATCCGGTACGGCCCGTGCAGCTCGGGAGACCGGTTGCTCGGACGGAAGCGGCCGAACGTCTGGCAGAGCCCGATGACCCCGGGCAGCACGACCCGCTCCCACGGCTGGAGGCGCACCTCGTCGGTGCGCGCGCGCATCGGTCCCGTCACGAGATCGGCCCCGGCTGCGAAGGCGCGCCGACCCACGGCGGTCCACTCGCGGACCGGCAGCGTGTCGGCGTCGGTGCGCAGCACGTGCGTCGCGCCGTGCGCGATCGCGTGACGCACGCCGGTGTCGGAGGCCGCGCCGGTGCCCTTGCGCGTCTCGGTGACGATCGTGACGCCGAGATCGTATGCCGCACAGGCCCTTTCGACCTCAGCCGCAGTCTCGTCGGTGCTGGAGTTGTCGACGACGACGAGGCGGAAGTCGCGGTCGCGCTGCGCCGCGATGGCAGCGATGGTGCGCCCGATGCCGGCCTGCTCGTTGAAGGCCGGGACGACGACCCAGAGGCGGACGCCTCCGGCGCCGAGCGGTGCGGGACGGGTCACCAGCGCACCGCCATCGTGCCCACGCTGATGCCTCCGGCGAGCCCCACGAGGAGCACCGGCTCGCCCGGCCGGGCGAGACCGAGCCGCTCGATCTGCTGCCACTGGAGCGGCAGGGTGGCCGAGGCGCAGTTTCCGTGGTCGGGCAGGGTCTCGACGACGAGGCCGCGGCGCAGCCCGAGGCGTGCGGCGAAGACGTCGAGGTAGGGCATCGCGACCTGGTGGACGGCGACGGCGGCGAAGTCCTCGACCCCGAGACCGTCGGACTTGAGGGCTCGGTGGATCTCCTCGACGTCGACGCTGTCGAAGGCCTGGCGCAGGCGCGCGCCGTCCATGACGAAGTAGCCCTTGTCGACGTCGCGGGGGTGGCGGGTGCCGCCGGCGGGGAGCTGGCCGACGGACCAGTGCCGTGACTCCGCCGTGAACCAGCGGTGCAGGATCTCTCCGCGCGCACCGGGGGCGGCTCGCTCGACGAGCGCCGCGGCCCCGGCGTCGCTCATCGTGTAGCCGGGCACCGACTCGACGAACTGCCGAGCGTCGCGCACCGCCCACCGCGCGGCGCGCGACGGCATCTCCCCGGTGACGACGAGCACCCGCTCGTACTGCCCCATGGCGATGAGGGCCTCGGCCACCTGGACACCGTTGAGCCAGGAGTTGCACGCGTTCTTGACGTCCATGACGGGGCAGCGGGCGTCGAGCAGGTCGGCCACGATGTGCGAGGTGGCGGGCTCGACGAGGTCCTGTGACGCGGACGCGAAGACGAGCAGGTCGACGTCGGCGACGTCGAGGCCGAGCGAGGCGAGCGACGTGCGGGCCGCGTGCGCCGCCAGGTCGGACGCCTGCGTGTCGGCTCCGGCGTGGTGGATGCGCCGCACCCCGGTGAGGCGTCCGAGCACCCCGGTCGGAGGCACGAAGCCGTCGCTCGACCCCACGACGCGGGCCTCGACCTCCTCGACGGTGAGGACGTGCTCGGCGACGTGCGCGCTGACGCCGGAGATCCGGCTGGACAGGCGACTGGACATGCGAACGCGGCACTCCCTGGCTCGGCGACGTGGCCCCTCCGGAGCCGTGCGGGCAGTTTACGGTGAGCCCATGGCACCCGCGCTGAGCCGACGTACTCAGGCCCGTGACGTCGGCACCGACCACGCGGCCCACCGGACGGCGGCAGGCCACGAGCGGCGCGTCGTGTGGTCGGCCGACCCACGGCTGGGGCTGCTCGTCACCGCAGCGCGCCTGGGACCGCGGGTCGTCCGGCTGCCGCACCTCGGCTGGCTCGTGCGTGACCCCGTCCTCATCCGGGAGCTGCTCGTCGACCACCGCTCGACGTCGCTGCTCGGGGAGGGCGGTGTCGGCCACCTCTGGTCTCAGGTGCTGGGCGACTGGGTCGAGGACCTCTTCGACGGCCGCGGGCACCACTCCCTGCGGACGCGCGCGCGTGACCTCTTCACCGACGCCGCGGCCCACGACCTCGTCGCGGACGCCGCCGGCCCCGTGACGGAGCTGATCGGGCGACGCCTGCGCGAGGCAGGAGCCGTCGACGTCGCCGACCTGGCCCGGGTCCTCGTCGGTCGGCTCGTCGTCGCGATGCTCGGCATCGACGCGGCGACGTTCGCCGACGAGGCCACAGCGGCGGGGCTCGACGACGACGGCTGGGGCGTCTACCGCCTCGTCTTCGCCCGCGGCGAGGAGCTCGCTGCCCTGGCGCTCGGCACGCAGTCCGACACGACGCTGTCCGCCGACACGGTGCTCCGCGCCCAGGACATCCTCGGCGATCTGACCGGTGGGGTCCCGGCGGCCTACCGCTCCTCCCCCGGCACGACGGTGCTCGGACGCTGCCGCGAGCTCGGCGTCACCGAGCAGGAGGCGACGGGACTGGCCTCGCTGCTGCTCGTCGCGGGCACGGAGACGGCGGCGAGCGCGATCGCCCGGACCACAGCCCTGCTCGCGGACACCGGGCAGGCGGCACGGGTCAGTGCAGCCACCGGTGCCGAGCGGGACGAGCTGCTCGACGTCGCCGTCCGGGAGGGCCTGCGCGTGACGACACCGGCCCCGGTCATCGGGCGACACGTCACGAAGGACGTCACCCTGGGCGGTCGCCGGCTCCGGGCGGGCGACCGGGTGCTGGCCCTGACCTACGTGGCCAACACCGCGCCGGGGGCGTTCGACCTCGACCGGCCCTACCTGCCGGACAACCGGCACCTGTGGTTCGGGGCGGGGCGCCACCTCTGCCTCGGCGCGCCGGTCGCGCGGGCCGAGCTGCGGGCCGTGCTGACAGCCCTCGCCGACGCCGGGCCCTGGACCGTGGTCGACCGCGAGCCGGCCCGCGGCGTCCTCATCCCCACCTACCGCCGCCTCGTCGTCGCCCGAGCCTGAGACCGGCCCGAGACTTGACGCCCCCGGACGTGACCGGGGCGACCCGTCAGGGCCACCAGCCGAGCAGGCTGCCGCCGATCTTGACGATGAAGGAGGTGACGACGACGACGAAGATGGCGCGGACGAAGCCACTCCCCTTCGCCACGGCCGTGCGCGCCCCGACGTAGCCGCCGAGCAGGTTGGCCCCCGCGATGACGACGCCGACCTTGAAGAGCACGAGGCCCATCGGCAGGAAGACCGTCAAGGCCCCGAGGTTCGTCGCGAAGTTCGCGATCTTGGCCTTGGCGCTCGCCTCGAGGAAGTTGTAGCCGAGCAGGCCCACGAGCGCGAAGACGAGGAAGCTGCCCGTGCCCGGCCCGAGCGCGCCGTCGTAGACCCCGATGGTGAAGCCCGTCAGCATCGCGAGCACGGTGTGCCTGGCGCCGTGGAAGCGCCGGATCGACTCCTTGCCGAGGTCCGGCTTGAAGAGGGTGTACGCGCCGACGAGGACGAGCAGCACGAGGATGATCGGGTTGAAGGCCGACTTGGGGATGTGCAGCCCGATGAGCGCCCCGCCGATCGACCCGACGTAGGCGACGGCCGCCATCGGCAGCGCCGTGCGCAGGTCGGGGCGCACGCGCTTGTAGAAGGTGACCGAGCTCGTCGCCGTGCCGAAGATCGAGCCGAACTTGTTCGTCGCGAGCAGCTGGGCCGGCGACGCACCGGGGAGGCCGATGAGCAGCGCCGGCAGCTGCACGAGGCCGCCGCCACCGACGACGGCGTCGATCCAGCCCGCGACGAACGCCGCGGCCCCGAGGAACGCGAGGGTCGTGACGGTCGGGTCGCTCACGCGTCCGCACCGTCGGCGCGGGCGTTCCAGGACTCGACGATCGTCAGCACGTCGGTGATCTCGTGCGCCACGGCGTCGGGGGTCGCGTCGTGCGAGACCTGCTGGTCGACCGGGATGCTCGAGTGCGGCACCCAGATGGCGCGCATGCCGACCCGCTGCGGACCGTGCACGTCCTCGTAGGACCGGTCCCCGACGTAGGCGCACTCGGCAGGCTCGACGCCGGCCTCACGGGCTGCGTGGGCGAAGATCTCGGGCTGCGGCTTCACCCACGGGGTCTCGCTGGAGTAGACGTCGACGTCGACGAGGTCGAGCACGCCGTCCCGCTCGAGGATCGAGCGGTGGTAGTCGCGGTCCCAGAGGGTGTTGGACAGCACGCCGACGCGGATCCCCCTCTCGCGCAAGCCTTCCCACAGGGGGCGGATGCCCGGTGCCGTGATCGTGTGGGGCTCCCACATCGTGCGGTATGCCGTGAGCGCCTCCTCGACGCCCGGGTGGCCGTCCGTGACGCCCACCGACTCGAGCAGCTCGTGCAGGCGCGCGCTGCCGCCGCCGGTCCGGCCTCGCTTCCACGCCGCGTCCTCGGCGGCGCAGATGGCCGCGACGAACGCGGCGTGCGCGTCGCCCGTGTGACCGAGCCCGGCGGCATACGCCCCCCACGTGGCGTGGAAGTCCACCTCGTGCCACGGCGTGATGGTGCCGCCCCAGTCGAAGAGGACGGCCCGCACGGGCGGGACGGCCGGCGTCACGAGCGCTCGACCTCCGCGGTGACCTCGGCGGTGAGGGCCGCGACGGCGTCGTCGACGGCGACCTCACGGCGCTCGCCGGTGCGACGGTCCTTGATCTCGACCGTGCCGTCGGCGAGGCCCCGGCCGATGACGAGGATGGTCGGGACGCCGATGAGCTCGGAGTCCTTGAACTTCACGCCGGGGCTGACGCCCTTGCGGTCGTCCACGAGGACGGTCAGGCCCTGGACCTCGAGCTCGCGGGCGATCTCCTCCGCCTTGACGAAGAGAGCCTCGTCCTTGCCGGCCGCGACGATGTGGACGTCGGCCGGAGCGAGCTCGCGCGGCCAGATGATGCCCGACTCGTCGTGGTTGCCCTCGACGACGCAGGCCACGGCCCGCGAGACGCCGACGCCGTAGGAGCCCATGACGACGGTGACGAGCTTGCCGTTCTGGTCGAGCACCTTGAGGTCGAGCGCCTCGGCGTACTTCGTGCCGAGCTGGAAGACGTGACCCATCTCGATGCCGCGGGCCGTCGACAGCGTGTGGTCGCAGTTCGGGCAGGCGTCACCGGCGCGCACCTCGGCGGCCTCGATGATGCCGTCGGCGGTGAAGTCGCGGCCGGCGACGAGGTCGATGACGTGCTGGCCCGCGACGTTGGCACCGGTGACCCAGCGGGTGCCCTCGGCGATCCGGGGGTCGAGGAGGTAGCGGATGCCGGTCGTTCCCTCGAGCCCGAGCGCGCCCGGGCCGATGTAGCCCTTGACGAGCGCCGGGTTGGCCGCGAAGTCGGCCTCGGTGAAGGCCTCCACCTCCGCCGGCTCGACCTGCGCGCCGAGGCGCTTCTCGTCGACCTCCCGGTCACCGGGCACGCCGACGGCGAGCGGCTCGCGGGTGCCGTCGGGCTGGACGAGCGTCACGACGACGTTCTTGAGGGTGTCCCCCGCCGACCACGGACGGTCCTCGCGCGGGTAGCGCTCGTTGAGGTGGGCGACGAGCGTGTCGATGGTCGGGGTGTCGGGGGTGTCCTCGGCGTGCGCGGCCGGCACGCCGTCCCAGCCGACGGGGTCGGGAGTGGGCACGCGCACGGCCTCGACGTTGGCGGCGTAGCCGCAGCTCGTGCACCGCACGTAGGTGTCCTCGCCGACCTCGGCCGTCGCGAGGAACTCCTCGCTCTTGCTCCCACCCATGGCGCCCGCCATCGCCTCGACGATGACGTAGTGGAAGCCGAGGCGGTCGAAGATGCGGACGTAGGCCTCGCGGTGCAGCTGGTAGCTCTTGTCGAGCCCCGCGGCGTCGACGTCGAAGGAGTAGCTGTCCTTCATGACGAACTCGCGGCCGCGCAGCACCCCGGCGCGCGGACGTGCCTCGTCGCGGTACTTCGTCTGGATCTGGTAGATCGAGAGCGGCAGGTCCTTGTAGGAGCTGTAGAGGTCCTTGACCGTGAGGGTGAACATCTCCTCGTGGGTCGGGCCGAGGAGGTGGTCGGCGCCCTTGCGGTCCTGGAGGCGGAAGATGTTGTCGCCGTACTCGGTCCAGCGGCCCGTGGCCTCGAAGGGCTCCTTGGGCAGCAGCGCCGGGAAGAGCAGCTCCTGGGCGCCGATGGCGTCCATCTCCTCGCGGACGATCTTCTCGACGTTGCGCAGCACCCGCAGGCCGAGCGGCAGCCACGTGTAGACACCGGGGCTGACCCGGCGGACGTAGCCGGCGCGGACGAGCAGGCGGTGGCTCGGGACCTCTGCGTCCGCCGGGTCCTCACGAAGGGTTCGCAGGAACAGGGACGACATGTGCAGGGCCACCGGGACTCCTCGAGTGGAACAGGGTGCACCCCGCGCCACGAGGGGCGCGCGCGGGTGCGGAACCCCGGCAGGATATCGGCCGCCCGTGATGTCCCGTTGGCCCGTGTCCTGTCCACTTCCCGTCCTGACCGGACAGGAACCGGTCACGGGCTTGACCGACGAGTAGCCCCGCGTGTTCAGTGAGCCTGCCGGCTCGGCGCCGTGCTCGAACTCGTCCAGACATCGTGACGTCCTTGTGACAACACGACGGGGTGTTCGGCCACGCGCACCTGAACGGTGAGGAAGAATCGGGGAGGGCGTCCGCGCCTCACGAAACACCACAAAGGAGTGTTGACGACCAGATGAGCGACCCCTCCATCCCGGCTCCTGGATCCTCGGGTGCGGACAGCACCGGAGCCGCGGCCGCCCCCGCGAACCCGGCCGGCAGCGTCATCCTCGAGATGCGGGACATCACCAAGGAGTTCCCCGGCGTCAAGGCGCTCTCGAACGTCTCCATGGCCGTCCGCCGCGGAGAGGTCCACGCGATCTGCGGAGAGAACGGCGCCGGCAAGTCGACCCTCATGAAGGTGCTCTCCGGCGTCCACCCCGCGGGCACCTACGACGGTGAGATCCACTTCGAGGGCCAGCTGTGCGAGTTCAACAACATCCGCGACAGCGAGCACGCCGGCATCGTCATCATCCACCAGGAGCTCGCGCTCATCCCGGAGATGTCGATCGCCGAGAACATCTTCCTCGGCAACGAGACGGCCAAGAGCGGCGTCATCAACTGGCTCTCCACCCGCGTCAAGGCGCGCGAGCTGCTGGCCCGCGTCGGCCTCGAGGAGGAGCCGGACACGAAGATCCGCGACATCGGCGTCGGCAAGCAGCAGCTCGTCGAGATCGCCAAGGCGCTGTCCAAGGACGTCAAGCTGCTCATCCTCGACGAGCCGACCGCCGCGCTCAACGAGGGCGACTCCCAGCACCTGCTCGACCTCATCGCGGGCCTGCGCTCCAAGGGCGTCACCTGCATCATGATCAGCCACAAGCTCAACGAGATCGAGCAGATCGCCGACTCCATCACCATCATCCGCGACGGCAAGTCGATCGAGACCCTCCGCGTCAAGGAGGACGGCGTCGACGAGAACCGCATCATCCGCGGCATGGTCGGACGCGATCTCGAGTCCCGTTTCCCGGACCACACCCCCGAGATCGGCGAGGTCTTCTTCGAGGTGCGCAACTGGACGGTGCGCCACCCGAGCGTCCCCGACCGGCTCGTGGCCAAGCACAGCGACTTCTTCGTCCGCCGCGGCGAGATCGTCGGCTTCGCCGGCCTCATGGGTGCCGGCCGCACCGAGCTCATGCGCAGCCTCTTCGGTCGCTCCTACGGCACCTACGTCGAGGGCACGATCGTCAAGGACGGCAAGGAGCTGCGGCTGCGGACCGTCTCGGACGCCATCGACGCCGGCCTCGCCTACGTCACCGAGGACCGCAAGACGCTCGGCCTCAACCTCCTCGACGACATCAAGCGCACGACCGTCTCGGCACGGCTCTCGCGGATCACGCGCGGCTTCGTCGTCGACGAGCGTGAGGAGTACAACTTCGCCGAGTCCTACCGGAAGTCCTTGCGCACCAAGGCCCCCAACGTGGACGAGGGGGTCTCGAAGCTCTCCGGAGGCAACCAGCAGAAGGTCGTGCTGGCCAAGTGGCTCTTCACCGAGCCCGACCTGCTCATCCTCGACGAGCCGACGCGCGGCATCGACGTCGGCGCCAAGTTCGAGATCTACGGGATCATCCAGAAGATGGCCTCCGAGGGCAAGGGCGTCATCCTCGTCTCGTCGGAGCTCCCCGAGCTGATCGGCCTGTCCGACCGCATCTACACGATCGCCGAGGGCGCGGTCACCGGCGTGCTGTCCCGTGAGGAGGCCGACCAGGAGTCGCTGATGCGACTCATGACCCGGCGCACCCACGGCGGCTCCCAGGCGACCACGCGCGAGAGCGCGTGACCGGCGCCGCGACGCCGGACCCGACACCTCCCCCATCCACACCCGACACAGCCAGGACTGCACCCATGGACAAGGTCAAGAAGATCTTCGGTGGCGACACCCGTCAGCTCGGCATGATCTTCGCCCTCGTGGCGCTGATCATCTTCTTCCAGATCTGGACCGGCGGGCTGACGCTCACGCCGGACAACGTCATCAACATCTTCCAGCAGAACTCCTACATCCTCGTGCTCGCCATCGGCATGGTGCTCGTCATCATCGCCGGCCACATCGACCTCTCCGTCGGCTCCGTCGCGGCGTTCGTCGGCATCTGCGTGGCCATCGCGATGCGCGACTGGGGCCTCAGCTGGTGGATGGGCATCATCTTCGGCCTCGCCATCGGCGCCCTCGTGGGTGCCTGGCAGGGTCTGTGGACGGCCTACGTCGGCATCCCCGCCTTCATCGTGACGCTGTCGGGCATGCTCCTCTTCCGCGGCGCGAACCAGTACGTCGGCAAGTCCAACTCGGTGCCGGTCTCCGAGGACTTCCAGGTCATCGGCGGCGGCTACCTCCCCGAGGTCGGGCCCGACACCGGCTACAACAACCTCACCGTCCTCATCGGCCTGCTGCTCGCCGTCGGGATCGTCGTCGGCAGCCTCCGCAGCCGTCGCGCCCTCGTCAAGCTCGGTGCCGAGGTCGAGGACGCCTGGGTCATGTGGGTGCGGCTCGCCCTCATCTGCGCCGCGATCATCGGTGCGACGCTGCTCTTCGGCTCCGGCCGCCCCGGCACGTCCTTCCCGATCTCCGGCATCATCCTGGCCGTCCTCGTCCTGCTCTACGGCTTCATCTCCAACCGCACCGTGATCGGCCGCCACATCTACGCCGTCGGTGGCAACCGCCACGCGGCCGAGCTGTCCGGCGTGAAGAGCAAGAAGGTCAACTTCCTCGTCATGATGAACATGTCGATCCTGGCGGCACTGGCCGGCATGATCTTCGTGGCGCGCTCGACCGCCTCCGGCCCGTCCGACGGTGTCGGCTGGGAGCTCGACGCCATCGCGGCCGTCTTCATCGGTGGCGCCGCCGTCACCGGCGGTGTCGGCACCGTCGTCGGCTCCATCGTCGGAGGCCTCGTCATGGCCGTGCTCAACAACGGCCTGCAGCTCAAGGGAATCGGCGCCGACGCGACGCAGATGATCAAGGGCCTCGTGCTCCTCGTCGCCGTCGCCTTCGACGTCTACAACAAGTCGCAGGGCCGGGTCTCGCTCCTCGGGATGCTGACCCGCAACTTCCGACGCGGCGGCACCGACGACGACTCGGCCGCCCCGCCCCCGCCGTCCGCGGCCACCGAGACGACCCCCGTCTCCGAGACCATCCGTCAGTCCAGCTGAGCCTGCGGCTCGCCCGACCAGGACCCACCTGAGACCCACCCAAGACCCACCAAAGACCCGGTCAGGGCGCCCGCCCGCGACCGAGATGGATCCGCGCTCCGCCCGGACGCGATGAGAGGAAAGAGAGCACATGCGTACCTTCACCAAGGTGCTGGGCGTCACGGCTGTGGCCGCCCTTGTTCTGACCGGTTGCGGTCGGAGCAGCGACACCGGCACGACGCCGGGCGCATCGAACGGCGGATCCGCTGCGGCGGGCTTCCCCGCCAACGCGGTCATCGGCGTCGCCCTGCCGCAGAAGACGTCGGAGAACTGGGTGCTCGCCGAGCAGCTGTTCAAGGACGGCCTGTCGGCAGCCGGCTTCCAGGGCGACGTGCAGTTCGCCAACGGCGGCGTGTCGGAGCAGCAGAACCAGATCCAGGCCATGGTCACCAAGGGCGCGAAGGTCATCGTCGTCGGCGCCATCGACGGCTCGCAGCTGGGCACCCAGCTCAAGGCCGCCAAGGACGCCGGCGCGACGGTCATCGCCTACGACCGTCTCGTGAAGAACACCGCGGCCGTGGACTACTACGTCGCCTACGACAACTTCAAGGTCGGCGAGCTGCAGGGTCAGGCCCTGCTCGACGGCATGGCCAAGAAGAAGCCGAACGGCCCGTACAACATCGAGCTCTTCGCCGGCTCGCCCGACGACGCGAACGCCCAGGTCTTCTTCGACGGCGCCATGAAGGTGCTCCAGCCGAAGATCGACGACGGCACCCTGAAGGTCGTCTCCGGCCAGAAGGATTTCAACCAGGTCGTCACCCAGGGCTGGAAGGCCGAGAACGCCCAGAAGCGCATGGACACGCTCCTCGCGGCCAACTACACGAGCGCGGCGCTCGACGGCGTCCTGTCGCCCAACGACACGCTGGCCCGCGCGATCATCACGTCGGTCAAGGCGGCCGGCAAGCCCGTGCCGATCGTGACCGGCCAGGACTCCGAGGTCGAGTCGGTCAAGTCGATCATGGCGGGTGAGCAGTACTCCACGATCAACAAGGACACCCGCAACCTCGTCAAGGAGACCATCGCCATGGTCACCGCCCTCCAGAAGGGCCAGGCCCCGACGGTCAACGACACCAAGTCCTACAACAACGGTGTCAAGGTCGTCCCGGCCAACCTGCTTCCCCCGGTCATCGTGACCAAGGAGAACGCAGCCGAGGCCTACGCGAACGACCCGACGCTGGCCCCGCTCACCAAGTGAGCTGAGACCGCCCGGTCAACCGCACTCGGTGAAGGCCCGCCCCGTCCTGGGGCGGGCCTTCGTCGTGCGTGGACGCCGAAGCCGTGCACCACGCGCGAGGCGTAGCGTCGCGCCATGGCGGACGTCTACCTCCACGGTCACCACGCGAGCGTGCTCGCCTCCCACGGCGCGCGTACCGCCGCCGACTCGGCGGCCTACCTGCTCCCCCACCTGCGCGACGGCCTACGCATCCTCGACGTCGGCTGCGGGCCCGGCACCATCACGCTCGACCTCGCCGACGCCGTCGGCCCTTCGGGCGAGGTCGTCGGCATCGAGAACGTCGCCGGGCCCCTCGAGCAGGCTCGCGGCAACGCCGCAGCACGGGGTGACGAGCGCACCCGCTTCGAGCGCGCCGACGTCATGGCACTCCCGTATGCCGCCGCGTCCTTCGACGTCGTCCACGCGCACCAGGTGCTCCAGCACCTCACCGATCCCGTGGGTGCCCTGCGCGAGATGGCTCGGGTCGCGCGCCCCGGCGGCCTCGTCGCGGTGCGCGACGTCGACTACGCCTCGATGGTGTGGCATCCCGCCTCCGAGGCGATGACCCGCTGGCTCGAGCTCTACCGTCGTCTCGCGCGTCTCAACCACGCCGAGCCGGATGCCGGCCGCCACCTCGTCGCCTGGGCGCACGCCGCCGGTCTCTCCCGGCTCACGCCGTCGGCCTCGCTGTGGAGCTACACGACGCCCGAGCAGTGCGCCTGGTGGGGCCGAGCGTGGGCGCGGCGCACGCTCGAGTCGACCTTCGCGACGCAGGCGCTCGAGCGCGGGCTCGCGACGGCCGACGAGCTCGCGGAGATCAGCGCCGCCTGGCAGGACTGGTCGACGCACCCCGACGCGTGGTTCGCGATGACCCACGCCGAGGTCCTCGCCCACGTCTGACACGTCCACTACCCGGGCCACTCCGGAATCCGGTCGCGGTCACCGGGCGTGCTTTGCGAGAGTTGCCGTATGCCGCGCTCCTCCTCCACGTTCACGCTCGTCACCGACGCCGCCGCGGCACGGGCGCGCTTCGCGGACCTCGTGGCGCGCGAACCCGAGGCGCTCAGCGTCATCGCGAGCGTGACGGAGGGTCTCGTCGCCGACCCGAGCCGCTATGCCGGGCCGCGCTGGTGGGCGGTCACTGACGCGTCGGGTGAGGTCGTCGGCGCCGTCATGCACACGCCTCCCCACCCGGTGCACATCGCGCTCGCCACCGTCGACGAGGCGCGTGACCTCGCAGCGCTGCTCGCGGACCAGGGCGTCGCGCTGCCCGGCGTCGGCGGCCAGCGAGGACCGGCCGAGGCGTTCGCCGCCGAGTGGGTCGCGCGCACGGGAGCGACGTCGAGGGTCGCCATGGAGGTGGGTCGCTACGACCTGCCCGCCCGTCCACACGTGCCGTTCGTGGTGAGCGGGTCCTTCCGGCTCGCGGACGGCACCGACATCGAGCTCGTCGACCTCTGGCACCAGCAGTTCGTCGACGCGATCGAGGGCCAGGGTCGGGTCGTCCCGTCGCTCGACCGACACGTCGCGGACGGGCGGGTCGGTCTCTGGGAGGACGCCGGGCGCACGGTGTCGATGGCGTACGCCTCCCCCGCCAGCGGCGGGGTCACCCGCATCTCGGGCGTGTGGACCCCGCCGGAGCTGCGCGGGCGCGGCTACGCGAGCGGCGTCGTGGCAGCCCTCAGTGCCGCCCGTCTCGACGCGGGCGAGGCCTGCATGCTCTACACCGACCTCGCCAACCCCACGTCGAACGCCATCTACGGGGCGATGGGCTACCGCCGCGTCGGTGACAGCATCAGCATCGCCTTCGGTGAGCGAGCCTGACGCCTCAGCGCACCACTCCCCCGGCGCGCAGCGCCGTGCGGATCATCGGCCACTGGAGGGGCAGCCGCGCGACCGTCGCGGCGAGGTAGCCCTGCCGCTTCGCGTCGTCCGGCTTGCGGTCGAGCCGGCGCTTGGCCTGGCCCGTCATCGTGACGTTCGCCGGGAAGACCGCGACGAGGAGGGCTGCGGACGCGAGACCGGCCACGCGGCGCGTGCGAGGGATGAAGAGCCCTACCGCGCAAGCGATCTCGAGGGCGCCGGACGCATACACGAGCGCCCGACGCGACGGCAGCTGCTGCGGCACCATCGCCTCGAAGGGCTCCGGCTTGACGAAGTGCATCGTCCCCGAGGTGAGGAAGAGGCCGGCCAGGGCGATGGCGTCCTTGCCGAGCGGGGCGTTCGTCGCGGTCTTCATGAGCCCACCCTAGGCCGGGCGCCCGGGGACGCTAGAGCAGCACCGTGGTGAACGACCCGACCTCGCGGAAGCCGCAGCGCTCGTACGTCGCCCGGGCCGCGACGTTGAAGTCGTTGACGTAGAGCGACACCTCGTCGGCCAGGCCCGACAGCACCTGCTCGACGACGCTCGCCATCGCGGGCACCGAGAGCCCCTGTCCCCGGAGCCGAGGGTGGAGCCACACGCCCTGGACCTGGGCGCAGCCGAGCGCGAGCGAGCCGACGTCGGCCTTGAAGACGACCTCGCCGTCCTCGACCTTCACGAAGGTGTGGCCGTTGCGGATGAGGGCCGCGATGCTGGCCCGGTAGCCGCGGTCGGAGCCGAAGTAGGGCGGGTAGCCGATCTCCTCGGTGAACATGTGCGCCGCCGCCGGCAGGACGAGGTCGACCTCGTCGAGTCGGGCCGGCCGGACGCCGGGGTCGAGGGTCATGCCGAGAGCCGACGGACGCGTGCGCGTCGTCAGCAGCGGCTGGTGGGTGCGGATGGCGCGAACGGGCCCCCACGTCGGGCCGAGCCGGTCCCACAGGCCGACGACCTGTCCGCTCGGTCCGAAGATCGAGGCGCACTGACGGCGCATCCTGCTGATCCGCGACGCGACGGCCGCGACGCCGTCGTCGTCGAGCTCGACGGGCACGACGTTGGCACTGACCCACGCGAGGCCGCGCAGCTCTCCGTCGCCCCAGTGCCCGAGGAGGGCGCCCGGGGACGTGCGCAGCGATCCCTCGGCGATGCGGGCGGCGACGAAGGCGTTGGCCACCCGGTCACGCGCGCACACCTCGAGGGCGGCGTCGTGGTCGGCCACCGACAGCGGTCGCACGGGGAGGCGTTGGCGGAGCACCTCCCAAGAGTGCCCGCCCGCGGGCCGGGTGTCACCCCGGCGCGCCTCACGAACCCGTCACGACCCGGTGACGGCAGTGCCGGGCCGGCTCTCAGCGTCCGGTGCCGAGGACGGGCCGCTCGAGGTCGGTGTTGTCGAGCACCCAGGTCGCGCGGGCCCGCGGGTCGGCCGCCGCGAGGTAGAGCCGCTGTCCGCCGACGTAGCGGCGGTTCGCCTCCGCCTCCGGGTCAGGGTCGTGGCCCTCTCCGAAGCGGGCGTTGCCGCGTGGCACCGACACGGCGAAGGGCACGTCGACCCACACCGCAGCGTCCCAGACGTCGGCGAGCTCGTGGCGCTGGAGGAAGATCCCGTCGACGAGCAGGACCGTGTCGGGCCTGACAGCCACGGGGTCCGGGTGCACCGGCCGGTCGGCGTCGACGTCGTTGACCGCGGGGGTGACGGGGCGGCCCGCACGAAACGGCTCGATCACCGCGCGCCGGAACGCGGCGTAGTCGTAGGAGTCCTCGTAGAACGTCTCGGGCCCCCGACCCCGCGCGATGCGCTGGGCCCTCGGCCGGTGGAAGCCGTCGATCGAGACCCGGACCACGTCCCTGGCGCCGTCGACCGTCCCGATCACCTCGGCGAGCTGGTCGGCGAGGACCGTCTTGCCGGCGCCGTCGAACCCGTCGACGGCCACGGCCACGCGCTCACCCGGCCGCAGCGCGACGACACGGTCGGCGAGGTCGCGCAGGACGGCATACCGGAGTGACGTGCCGGGCCCTCGCGAGCTCGGGCGTGGCTCGTCCCCGGCTCCACTCGGGGTCGAGGGAACGGGCGGACGCACCTCAGCTGACGGTGACGCTCGGGGCTCCGGCCGACTCCTCGTCGACCGGCTCGCCCATCTCCTCGGCGAGACGCATGGCCTCCTCGATGAGCGTCTCGACGATCTGCGCCTCGGGCACGGTCTTGATGACCTCACCCTTGACGAAGATCTGGCCCTTGCCGTTGCCGGACGCGACGCCGAGGTCGGCCTCCCGGGCCTCCCCCGGGCCGTTGACGACGCAGCCCATGACGGCGACGCGCAGCGGCACGGTCATGCCCTCGAGGCCGGCGGTCACCTGGTCGGCGAGCGTGTAGACGTCGACCTGGGCCCGGCCGCACGACGGGCACGAGACGATCTCGAGCTTGCGCGGGCGCAGGTTGAGGCTCTGGAGGATCTGGATGCCGACCTTGACCTCCTCGACCGGCGGGGCCGAGAGGGAGACGCGGATCGTGTCGCCGATGCCGCGCGAGAGCAGCGCGCCGAAGGCCGTGGCCGACTTGATCGTGCCCTGGAAGGCGGGGCCGGCCTCGGTGACACCGAGGTGCAGGGGCCAATCGCCGCGCTCGGCGAGCAGCTCGTAGGCGCGCACCATGATGACGGGGTCGTTGTGCTTGACCGAGATCTTGAAGTCGTGGAAGTCGTGCTCCTCGAAGAGGCTCGCCTCCCAGACGGCCGACTCGACGAGCGCCTCGGGCGTCGCCTTGCCGTACTTCTCCATGATCCGCTTGTCGAGGCTGCCGGCGTTGACGCCGATGCGGATGGAGACGCCGGCATCCTTGGCCGCGCGCGCGATCTCCTTGACCTGGTCGTCGAACTGGCGGATGTTGCCGGGATTGACGCGCACGGCCGCACAGCCGGCGTCGATGGCCGCGTAGACGTACTTCGGCTGGAAGTGGATGTCGGCGATGACCGGGATCTGGCTCTTGCGGGCGATCGCGGGCAGCGCATCGGCGTCGTCCTGGCTCGGGCAGGCCACGCGCACGATGTCGCAGCCGGAGGCCGTCAGCTCGGCGATCTGCTGGAGCGTCGCGTTGATGTCGGTCGTCGGCGTCGTCGTCATCGACTGCACGGACACCGGGAAGTCGCTCCCGACACCGACCTTGCCGACCTGGATCTGGCGGGTCTGGCGCCGCGGGGCGAGGACCGGTGGGGGCAGGGGCGGCATACCGAGGGAGACGCTCATGTCGCCATTATGTCCCGCCCCACCGGGCCGGGAGCCGGGGAGGTGACACTCCCGGCCCCCAGGGGCCACGACCCGGGCGCGTATGCCGTCCGGCGGGCCCCGGCGCCCGGCGCCGGGGCGTGCCCGGCTCAGCCGAAGAGCTTGATCGGCTTGACGATGTCGGCGTAGATGAGCAGCACCGACATGGTGATGAGCACGAGGCTCATGCCGTAGGCGATGGGCAGCCCCTTGGCGACGTCGACGAAGCCGGGGTCGGGGCGGTGGCGCAGGCGCGCCCAGCCCCGCTTGACGGCCTCCCAGAGGGCCCCGGCGACGTGACCGCCGTCGAGCGGCAGCAGCGGGATGAGGTTGAAGACGAAGAGCGCGAGGTTGAGCGAGGCGATGAGCAGGATCAGCTGGGCGAGCTTGACCCAGTTGCCGCCCTCGTCGGCCGGGATGTCGAGGGCCGCGACCTCGCCGCCGATGCGGCCCACGCCGACGACCGAGATTGGCCCGTTGGGGTCGCGCTCCTGCGTGCCGAAGGCGGCCTGGACGACGCCCGTCATCTTCTCGGGGATCTTGACGATGATCGAGGCGGTGTCGACGAGGCGGTCCCAGACGAAGCCGGGCGCCTGGGCGACCGGGGTGCGGACGAGCTCCTGGCCCGGTGTGATGCCCGCGAAGCCCATCGAGGCGAGGACGGGCTTGCCGTCCTTGGCGACCGGGTTGCCCTGGTCGTCGTAGGTGGCACGCTCGAGGACCGCCGGCGTGATCGAGATGGTGACCTGCTGGCCGCCACGCTCGACGACCCACGACATCGTGGCACCCTTGCTGTCGCGGATGGCCGCGGTCACCTGGTCCCACGTGCTGACCGCCTTTCCGTCGACGGAGAGGATGCGGTCGCGCTCCTGCAGTCCCGCGGCCTTGGCCGGCGCGACGGGGTCGCCGGGCTTGCACTCGGGCTGCGGCACCTGCACCGTCGGGGCGGTCGTCGGCACGCACGCCGAGAGCAGCCCGACCTTGGGGGCCACCTGCGGCAGGCCGTAGAGCGTGATGACGCCGGTGATGAGGACGAACGCGATGATGAGGTTCATGACCGGCCCACCGAGCATGATGACGATCTTCTTGCCGGGGCTCAGCTTGTAGAAGACGCGGTCCTCGTCGCCGGGCTTGACCTCCTCCATCGAGTCCGCGCGCGCCTGGTCGACCATCTGGCTGAAGCGGCCGGTCGAGAGGGTGCGCAGCTCGCCCGGCTTGTCACCGGGGCGCGGCGGGAGCATGCCGATCATGCGGACGTAGCCGCCGAGCGGGATCGCCTTGATGCCGTACTCGGTCTCGCCCCGCTTGCGCGACCAGACCGTCGGGCCGAAGCCGACCATGTACTGGGTCACCTTGACCCCGAACTTCTTGGCCGGCACGAGGTGGCCGATCTCGTGCAGCGCGATGCTGAGCGCCACACCGACGACGACGACCAGGACCCCTAGGAAGAACAGCACCCCTCCATTGTCACATCGACTTCCTGTGATTCCCGCGTGCGGTGACGAGAACCGTGTCATCAGGGACACTGACGCCATGCAGGCGCCGACGCAGCGTGAGTTCCGGGCACTGGCGCGGTCGTCGCCGTGGCTCTTCCGGACGCTGCACTTCACGCACCACCGCGGGCGCGGGCGCGCGGTGGAGGCCTGGCTGTCCCGACCGGGGCGGCTGGCCGTCGTCGACGCGGACGGGCGACGGCATGTCAGCACCGGAGTCCCGTACGCCAGGACGTCCCTGACGCTCGACGGCTCGCAGCCCGGGTGGCGGGTGTCGCCGCCGCAGGACCACGAGCCGCGGTGGCGACCGGACGGACTGGTCGAGCGTCGCCCCGAGTCGTTCGGGGTCGACTACGACGACCCGCTCTGGGGCTCCTACGACTGGGTGGCGATGCTCGACCCGGTCGAGCTCGCGAGCGGCACCCGCCTCACCGACCTCGCCGCGACGGAGCGGCACGGACGCGAGACGTGGTGGGCCGTGGCGGTCGGCGTCGAGGGGTACGAACCGAGGTGCCCGTGCTGCCCCCTGCTCTGGGGCGCCGAGTCGGTGCTCGCCACGGGCAGCCCCGACACCCCCCTGCGGCCTCCGGAGGACTACCCGGAGTGGCTCGTCGGGCTCGATCGGCAGACCGGTGTGGTCGTCTCGTGCGCGCCGGTCGGCGACGCGGGGGCCGAGTCCGGCTTCCAC
This sequence comes from Terrabacter sp. LjRoot27, assembly GCF_964254175.1. NCBI lineage: Bacteria > Bacillati > Actinomycetota > Actinomycetes > Micrococcales > Intrasporangiaceae > Terrabacter > Terrabacter sp. LjRoot27. Next base: position 1,686,038 of record NZ_CAXUSS020000001.1, on the reverse strand, counting down.
GTCGAGATCCACGAGGTCGACGGGCCGATGTCCGACGAGCTCTTCACGGCGAACTGACCGGGGCCTACCCGGAGATGGTGCGGCGGGCGGCCTCGCGGGCCCAGGCGTCGGCGGCGAGGACGTCGTCGAGCGTGAGGTCGGTGACCCGGGAGGCCGGCTCGGCGGCATACGCGTCCACGACGTGCGCCACGGTGTCGACGATGTCGACGAAGCCGATGCGGCCCTCGTGGAAGGCGTCGACCGCGACCTCGTTGGCGGCGTTGTAGACGGCCGGCCACGTGCCCCCGACCTCCCCCACCCGGCGTGCGAGGGCGACCGCGGGGAAGGCGTCGTCGTCGAGCGGCTCGAACTCCCACGACTGTGCACGCGTCCAGTCGACGGGGACGTCGGCGTCGGCGATGCGCTCGGGCCAGCTCATCCCCAGGGCGATCGGCACGAGCATCCGCGGCGGGCCGGCCTGGGCGATCGTCGAGCCGTCGACGAACTCGACCATCGAGTGGATCATCTGCTGCGGGTGGACGACGACGTCGATGCGGTCGAAGGGGATGTCGAAGAGCAGGTGGGCCTCGATGACCTCGAGCCCCTTGTTGACGAGCGTGGCGGAGTTCGTCGTGATGACGCGGCCCATCGAGAAGTTGGGGTGCGCGAGGGCCTGCTCGGGCGTGACGTCCGCGAGCTCGGCGCGCGACCGGCCGCGGAACGGGCCACCGCTGGCGGTGACGACGAGCCGACGCACCTCGTCGGCGGTGCCCCCGCGCAGGCACTGGGCGATCGCGGAGTGCTCACTGTCGACGGGCACGATCTGGCCGGGGGCCGCGAGCGCCTTGACGAGTGGGCCGCCGATGATGAGCGACTCCTTGTTGGCGAGCGCGAGCGTCGTGCCGGCGCGCAGCGCGGCCAGCGTCGGCTCGAGGCCGATGGCACCCGTGATGCCGTTGACGACGACGTCGGCCTCGCGGGCGGCGAGCGTCGTGCTGGCCTCTGGGCCGACGAGCAGCTCGGGGTCGTATGCCGTCACGCCGGCCGCGTCGCGAGCGCGCGCGAGCGCCGCGGCGAGGTCGTCCTGCGTCCCGCTCGCCACGGCCACGACGGGGACGCGGAGCGCGACGGCCTGCTCTGCGACGAGGTCGAGGTTGGCGCCGGCGGAGAGCCCGACGACCTCGAAGCGGTCGCGGTTGCGCTGGACGAGGTCGATGGCCTGCGTGCCGATCGAGCCGGTCGAGCCGAGCAGGACGATGCGGCGGGGGCGCGCCGAGGTGTCAGTCACCCCGGCATTCTCGCGCAGGCCGCCGTCCCGCGGGTCAGGCGGTCACTCCCCTCGCCCGGAGCAGCTCGTCGCGCTTGAAGGCGTAGGCGACGGCCCAGGTCATGCGCAGGCGGTACATCCGGATGTCGTCGGCCCAGGTCCACGGGCTGCTGCCGTAGTGCGCGGTCCAGTGGGCCTCGACCTCGTCGCGCTCCGGTCCCGGGGGCATGAGGTCGGCGTACCCGTGGCTGAAGAGGGCGAGGTCCTCCCCGTCGACGTGGGCGACGCTGACCGCCGGGCGCGTCTCGAGGTGCTTCGCCTTGGCCGACGTGCCTGCGGTGCTGAACGTCCACGTGCCGTGGAGGAAGTGGCCGTCGAGGGCGCTGATGCGCGGCTCGCCCGCCGCCGTGACGGTGGCCACGGAGAGCACCTTCATGCCGGTGAGCAGCGCGACGAGCTGCTCGGCGGTGAGGGTGCGGTCGTCGTCGATGATGCTGCGCAGGTGGCCGGACGCCCTGGCGTGCGAGGCGTCGAGCAGGTCCTGGAGCGCGGCTGTCTCGTCAGGTGTCTCGAGCATCCTCCGACGCTAGCGCCGAGCGCCGGCGCCGGACCTGATCGTCCTTGCTGTCCTCGCCGGCGACCTCACCACCACGTGGCCTCGCTCGCGGCGTAGAAACCGTCGTCGGTCCACAGCTGCCACGGCCCGACGTCGTAGCCGGCGGCGGGCGCCGCGACGTGCGGGGGCGGGAGCAGGACGCTCGACGGGACGGACGGGCGGGCGCCCGCGGCTGGGGCGGCGCCCGGCGCGGCCGGCGCGGCCGGTGCCGGGCCGAGCGATGCCACGGGTGCGTGGGGCGTCGGCGCGCCGGTCGGGGGCGGGAGGTCCGGCAGCTGCCCCGGCGGCAGGAAGCCGGTGCTCGGGTCACGCTGCGGGGCGACGCCGGCCTCGGCGAGGTTCTTGACGACGGCGAGGCGGGTGGCCATCAGCGCCGCGATCCCGGAGCCGTCGACGACGCGTCCGGGCCCGGCGGGCAGCCAGCCGGTGAAGGTCTCGGTGAGACGGGCGCCGCCCTCGCAGGGCTCGACCGTCGTGACGACGTCGGCCTCGTGGGAGGAGGTCAGGTCCCGCTCGACGGTCCGTCCGGGCTCGGACGCCGGGGCGACGAGCGAGACCGAGCCGGCCCGTCGCCCGTCGTCGTGGCGGTGCACGGCGAGCACGTGCTCGCGTCCGGGCTCGTCGGCGAGCTCGAGGCGCACGAGCTGCTCGAGGGAGGGCTTGAGCAGCTGCTCGGACGTCGGCTGCTCGAGCAGCTCCCGGAGCCGGTCGGGGGCGACGGCGACCTCGATCGAGGCGGTCTCGTGCACGGGCAGGACTCCGGGACCGCCGGCGGTGGCGACGCCGTGTCCGACGAAGCCGCTCACCATCGCGTCCTCGACCGGCCCGTCGGACGTCGGGTCGGTCGTCCGGCTGCGGGGCGTCCCCTCGACGTCGGCCTTGAGCCCGAGCAGTGCCCGCGCCATCCAGGCCCGGGCGAACTCCGCCACGGGGTCGGTGGGCGCGAGGCCGTCGAGCCGCTGGGCGACGACGCAGCCGTCGTCGAGCGGCTCCACCGTCGTCGTCAGGGTGAGCGCCGTCGCGCCGTCCGCCGACCGGGACACGACCTGGACCCCGTGCTCGACGGCGACGACGGTGCTGAGCCCCACCCAGAGCCGGCCGTTGGACCGCCGCCAGACGCCGGCGAACTCGGGCAGCCCGGCAGGGCCCGAGGCCGGCAGGGCGAGCACCCGCACGCAGTCGACGCCGAGCTCGGCCCCCGGCGCGGGGGCGACGAGATGCGGCCAGACCTGCTCGGGTCGGCGCTCGACGAAGACCCGGTGGCCCACGTCGCGCGCCACGACCGCGGGTGGCGGCTCGTCACGCCGACCGCCCCGCTCCCCGAAGAGGCCGCGTAGAAGGCTCACGAGCGGCAGTCTCCCCCAGCGGCGCGCCGCCGTCAGAGGATTCGGCCATTCCCTCCTCGGGCATGATGACGACGTGAAGACGCTCGGCTCGCGCCAGGTCCTCCTCGGCGTGCTCGCCGTGGTCCTCGTCGTGCTGGCCTGGGTCGTCGTGCGCGCCGCACAGGGGCCGGCCACACCCGCCGGGCCCTCGGCCCGCGACACCACGGCGAGCGGGCCGTCCGCCGGCGGCACCGACGCGACCGGCGGGACCGACGGGACCGACCCCGTCTCGGGGCTGCCGTGGGTCGCCGAGTCGGCCCTGCCCACGCAGGCCCCCGAGACGCTGGCCCTGATCCGCGCCGGCGGCCCGTTCCCCTACCCCCGCAGCGACAACCGGACCTTCGCCAACCGCGAGCGCCTGCTGCCACCCCACACGAGCGGCTACTACCGCGAGTTCACCGTCGTCACACCGGGATCCGCTGACCGCGGTGCACGCCGCATCATCACCGGCAACAGCGGCGAGCGATACTGGACCGACGACCACTACGCGTCGTTCAGCCGCATCAGGGAGGGCACGTGACGACGTTCCTGGGCCGGCACAGCGAGGCCGACGACCACATCGCGCAGCTCGTCTGGCTCGGCCACGACGTGCGCGTCGTCTCGGGCGGGGACGACAAGGCCGGAGTGCTCGACGCGTTCGCGTCAGGCCTCGACCTGCCCGACTGGTTCGGGCACAACTGGGACGCCCTGCTCGATGCGCTGCGCGACCTCGACGGCGCGCGAGGGGTCCCCGTCGAGCTCGTCTGGGACCACGCCGCCGCCCTGCGCCAACGTGATCGCGGCGCCTACGACACCGTCGTCGAGATCCTCGAGCAGGTCGCCGACGAGCGCGACGACCTCCACGTCACCGTCATCACCCGCTAGCGGCCGGACCGCAGGGCCGGCGTGTGCCGGCACGCCACCCCGCGCGAGACGGCGCGGGCGCGCGGACGCCACGGGACGGCATACGCCATCGGTGGGACGGCTCAGGAGACGAAGACCCGGTCGTCGATGAGCCGCTCGGTGACCTCCTGGCCCTCCGTGTGGAAGCGGCCGTGCTCGAAGTCCTTGGCGAACTCGAGCTCGACGTGGGCCTTGCCGTGGCGGTTCTTCTCGACGCTGACGACCGACCAGCCGCGGAAGCGCTGGATGTTGCCGAGGTTGTAGACGAGGTGCTCGCGCGAGACGACGTCGACCTTGTCGTTGACGATGAGCACGACGTCGGCCTCGAAGGCGAGCGCCGACGAGCCTCGCAGGTCGTGCGTGCGCATCCGGTGGCCGGCGGCGAGCGCCTCCTTGTCGGCGGCCGAGATGGCGACGACGGGCACGCGCGCGGCAAGCGCGAGGTCCTTGAGCCCCTCGGCGACCGCGGTGATCCGCTCGTCCTCCTCGGCACGGTCGGCGGGCACCTTCTGGATGTAGTCGAGCAGCACGAAGGGCGCCTGGCCCGTGGCCTCGGTGACGCGGTCGACCGTCTCGCCGATCGTGGCGAGCGTCGTCGTCGCGCCGGACGACTCGTGGATCTGGAGCCGGTCGCCGTAGCTGCCGAGCGCCGCGAGGGCGCGCTCGCCGCCGGGGAGGCTGCCGAGGACCGAGCCGAGCGAGCCGCCGTGGTCGGCCGTCTCTAGCGCACGGCGCACGTCGATGACCCCGGCCACCTCGCCCGTGTCGCCCTCGGCGGCCTCCATCGAGATGAGCCGCTCGAGCAGCGTGTGGCTCTCGTGCTCGTAGGACAGGACGAGGGCGCTGGCGCCGGCGGCGACGACGTTGCGGGCCAGCTGGAGCCCGATCGTCGTCTTGCCGTGGCCGGCCGGCCCGCCGAGCAGGACGAGCTCACCGGAGCGGAAGCCGCCGGTCAGGACGGTGTCGAGTGCCGGGAAGCCCGTCGACCAGACGCGGGCCCCGGCCGGGAACCCTCGTCGGAGCACGTCGTCCGTCTCGCTGAGCAGGGCGCCGAGCGGTCGCAGGGATCCCGCGTCGCGGGGGCCGGCTGGTGTCACCATGCGCAGATTGCACCACAGGGTGCCCACGAGCCGGGCCGGTTCGGCGAATGTCCTCAGGGCGCGCGGGCCGCGCCCGACGGCGTCAGAGCGCGATGCCGACGTACTTCGTCTCGAGGTACTCCTCGATGCCCTCGAAGCCGCCCTCACGCCCGACGCCGGACGCCTTGACGCCGCCGAAGGGAGCCGCAGGATTGGAGACGATGCCCTGGTTGACGCCCACCATGCCGTACTCGAGCGCCTCGCTCATCGTGATGGCCCGCGAGAGGTCCCGGGTGAAGAGGTAGGCGACGAGGCCGTACTCGGTGTCGTTGGCGAGGCGGATCGCCTCGGCGTCGGTGCGGAAGGTCGTGACGGGCGCGACGGGACCGAAGATCTCCTCGCGCGCCATGTCGGCGTCGGTCGGCACGTCGGCGAGGACGGTCGGGCTGTAGAACCAGCCGGCGCCCTTCGGTGCCGAGCCGCCGACGAGGACCTTCGCCCCCTTGGCAACGGCGTCGTCGACGAGGGCCGACACCTTGTCACGGGCCTTCTCGTCGACGAGCGGGCCGACGTCGACGCCCTTCTTCGTGCCCTTGCCGAGCGTCAGCGCGCCCATCCGGCGGGCCAGCTTCGCGCTGAACTCGTCGGCCAGCGACTCGTGGACGTAGAAGCGGTTGGCGGCCGTGCACGCCTCGCCCATGTTGCGCATCTTGGCGAGCATCGCGCCGTCGACGGCCTTGTCGACGTCGGCGTCCTCGAAGACGAGGAAGGGCGCGTTGCCGCCGAGCTCCATCGAGACGCGGAGGATGCCCTGCGAGGCCTGCTCCATGAGCGAGCGGCCCACAGGGGTCGAGCCGGTGAAGGTCAGCTTGCGCAGGCGCGGGTCGCGGATGAGCGGCTCCATGACCTCGCCCGTCGTCGCGTGGGTCGTCATGACGACGTTGAGCACGCCGTCGGGCAGCCCGCACTCGCGGAGCAGGTCGGCCAGGGCGAGCATCGTCAGGGGCGTCTGGCTGGCCGGCTTGACGACCATGGTGCAGCCGGCCGCGATGGCCGGGCCGATCTTGCGGGTGCCCATCGCGAGTGGGAAGTTCCACGGCGTGATCATGAGCGTCGGGCCGACGGGCTGCTTCATCGTCATGAGCCGGGTGGCCCCGTTGGGGGCGGTCGACCAACGACCCGAGATGCGCACGGCCTCCTCGGAGAACCACCGGAAGAACTCGGCGCCGTAGGCGACCTCGCCGCGGCTCTCGGCGAGCGTCTTGCCCATCTCGAGCGTCATGAGCATCGCGAACTCCTCCGCGCGCTCGGTGATCTTCTCGTATGCCGCCCGCAGCAGCTCGCCACGGTCGCGCGGCGCCGTGCGGGCCCAGTCGGCCTGCGCCGCCACGGCGGCGTCGAGGGCGGCCCGGCCGTCGGCGACCGAGGCCGCCGCGACGTGGGTCAGCACCCGGCCGCTCGAGGGGTCGTCGACCGCGATGGTCTGCCCGTCGCTGCCGTCGCGCCACCGCCCGCCGATGAGCAGGCCCTTGGGCACCGAGTCGATCACTGACTTCTGCGTCACCGCTGCCATGCCTGAAACCCTATTCCTGTCGTCGTGGCCCGTGTCGGGCCCCTGTCCGTGCGAGTGGGCTCAGCGCTCGTCGATGCCCCACGGAGAGCCGTAGCCCTCGGGCTTCGGCGCCGCGAGCAGGTCGAGGAACGGCACGGCGTCGAACGCCTCGGGGCCGAGCACGCCGGCGCCCTTCCACGTGCCCCGGGCCAGCAGCTCGAGGGCGACGACGGGGTTGACCGCCGTCTGCCACACGACGCACTGGGCGTCGTAGCCCGCCATCGTCTCGGCGTTGTCGACGACGTGGTAGAGGTAGGTCCGTCTCGGCCGACCGTCCGTGCCGGTGCCCGTGACGAAGAGACCCGCGCACGTCTTGCCCGTCATCCGGGGGCCGATCGTCGCGGGGTCCGGCAGGGCCGCAGCGACGACGTCACGGGGCGAGACCTGGACGCCCTTGACCGAGATGGGCTCGGTGCGGTCGAGGCCGAGCGTATTGAGCACCTTGAGGATGGTGATGAACTCGTCGCCGAGGCCGTACTTGAAGGTGACCCGCCTGGCGTCGACCCAGCGCGGCATGAGGAGCACCTCCTCGTGCTCGACGTTGACGCACTCGACCGGCCCGATGCCCTCCGGGAAGTCGAAGACCTCTGGCTCGCTGAAGGGCGCGGTCGTGAACCACCCGCGGTCCTTCTCCCACACGACGGGCGGGTTGAGGCACTCCTCGATCGTCGTCCACATCGAGAAGCTCGGGGCGAAGACCTCGTTGCCGTCGTCGTCGTGGACGACGAGGTTGGCGCCGTCGCGCGTGCCGAGCTCGTCGATCTCGCTGAAGAGGTGGTCGGCGGCGTAGCGGGCGAAGACGTCGGAGAGTCCCGGCTCGACACCGATCCCGACGAGCGCGAGGCGACCGTCGGCCTCCCACTCCCCCGCCACGGCGAACTGCTCGTCGCCGAGCATGACGCCGACCTTCTCGTAGGGCTGCTCGGGATGACGCTGCGACAGGCTCATCGCCATGTCGAGGTAGTCGGCCCCGGCAGCCTTGGCGCCGTTGAAGATCGGCATGTTGAACTTCGGGTCGACGGCGTTGAAGACGTGCGTCGCCGCGTGCTCGCGGGCCAGCGCCGTCACGGCCTCGGCCGACGAGGCGTCGACCCGGGCCGCGACGAAGCGCGACTCCCCCGGGTGGCGTCCGGCGACGGCTGCGACCGTGCGCTCGGCACGCGACACGTCGTAGTCGGCGACGACCCAGCGCTCGAAGAAGCCACGCTCGGCGGCGATGCGCGCGGCGGCGTCACCGACCCCGCCGGAGCCGATCATGAGGACACGCATCGGGGATCAGGCCACCTGTCGGTTGCGTCGGCTGGAGATGAGCTGCCCCGTGAGGACGACCACGAGCGCGAGCAGGAACATCAGCGTCCCGATGACGTAGACCTGCACGGGCACGCCACGGGCCGAGGCCCCCCAGACGTACATCGGGAAGGTGATCGAGCTCGGGCTCGCGTTGAAGTTGGTGATGATGTAGTCGTCGAAGCTCAGCGAGAAGGCGAGCAGGGCGCCTGCCGCGATGCCGGGGGCCGCGAGTGGCAGGGTCACGCGCAGGAAGGTCTGGGCGGGGTTGGCCCCCAGGTCCGCCGCAGCCTCCTCGAGCTTGGGGTCGAGCGTGGCCACCCTGGCCTTGACGGCCACGACGACGAAGGACACGCAGAACATGATGTGCGCGATGAGGATGGCCGTGCGCCCCGACGGCACGCCGAGCATGAGGAAGAGCGTGAGCAGGCTCGATCCCATGACGACCTCGGGGGTGGCCATCGGCATGAAGATCAGCAGGTTCGTCGCCGACCGCCCGCGGAAGCGGTAGCGGCCGAGCGCGAAGGCGATCATCGTCCCGAGCACGGTCGCCGTCAGCGACGCGATGACGCCGATCTGCAGGCTGAGCCCGAGCGACTCGCAGATCCCCTGCGCCCCGCACGGGTTGGTCCAGGCGGCGGTCGAGAACTCGTTGAAGTTGTAGTTGTACTTGCCCTTGGGGTCGTTGAACGAGAAGGCCGCCACGATCACGTTGGGCACGAGCATGTAGATGAGCACCGCGATCGCGGCGAAGGCGATGAGGTGTCGCTTGATCCAGGCCATCAGAGCAGCTCCTCGGTTCCGGCTCGGCGCACGTAGACCGAGACCATGGCGACGATGAGGATGAGCAGGATGAACGACAGCGCGGCGGCCAGCGGGTAGTCGAGCACCCGGAGGAACTGGCTGTCGATGACCGAGCCGATCATCGTCGTCTGGGTGTTGCCGAGCAGGCGGGCGTTGATGAAGTCGCCGGCCGCGGGGATGAAGGTGAGCAGCGTGCCGGCCACGACGCCCGGCAGCGACAGCGGCCACGTGACCTTGCGGAAGGTCTGCCACGGTGAGGCGTAGAGGTCGCCCGCCGCCTCGATGAGCCGTGGGTCGAGGCGCTCGAGCGAGGTGTAGAGCGGCAGGATCATGAAGGGCAGGAAGTTGTAGGTCAGGCCCATGATGACGGCGAACTTCGAGTTGAGGAGCGAGTCGTTGGCCGTGAGGCCCACGGCCTGGAGCAGGTCGGTGATGTGCAGCTTCTGCGCCCACGTCGTGACGAACCAGTCGTCGGAGAGGATCGTGCGCCACGCCAGCGTCCGGATGAGGAAGCTCGTGAAGAACGGCGCGATGACGAGCACGAGCACGAGGTTCTTGTAGCGCCCGGCCTTCTGCGCGATGAAGTACGCCAGGGGGTAGCCGAGCAGGAGGGCGAGCACGGTGGCCGTGCCCGCGTAGAGGAACGAGCGCACGTACTGCGGCCAGTACTGCTTCAGGGCGTCGACGTAGATGCCGACGTTGCCGGTGAAGGTGTAGCCGTCGTCGACGTTGCCCTCCTGGAGCGACTGCGACCCGAGGGTCACCATCGGCAGGACGAAGAAGACGACGAGCCACAGCAGACCGGGCAGCAGCAGGGCGTAGGGCACCCAGTTGCGCCGGCGCCTCGACGGGGGCGCCGCGGAGCCTGTCGAGAGGACGGCCGCCTCAGCCATGGTCGTCCACCAGCTCGGCCCCGGCCTCGGCGTCCTGCGACGCGTCGAGGGCGAAGCCGTGCTGGGCCGCCCACGAGACGGTGACGGTCTCCCCGAGGGCCGCTCGTGCCGTGCCGTCGTTCTGCTGCACGACGATGAGCTCCTGCCCCCAGGGCATCTGCACGGAGTACTGCGTGGCGACGCCGCTGAACGACACGTCGCGCACGATGCCGCGCAGGTGGTTGGGACCGCCCTCCTCGCCGAGGCGCAGCTTCTCGGGTCGCACGCCGAGCCAGACGTCGCGGACGCCGTCGGGCAGGTGCTCACGCGAGACCTCGAGGTCGGCGTCGTGGGCGCGGACCGTGACGACGTGGTCGGTGCCTCCCGGGTTGACCGTGGCCCGCAGCAGGTTGGACTGCCCGAGGAAGTTGGCCACGAACGTCGACCGCGGCTGTTCGTAGAGCGTCGCCGGGTCCCCGAGCTGCTCGAGGCGGCCGGCGTTCATCACCGCGATGGAGTCGGCCATGGTCATGGCCTCCTCCTGGTCGTGGGTGACGTGGATGAAGGTCAGCCCGACCTCCTGCTGGATGCGCTTGAGCTCGATCTGCATCTGCCGGCGCAGCTTGAGGTCGAGTGCGCCGAGCGGCTCGTCGAGGAGCAGGACGTCCGGCCGGTTGACCAGCGCACGGGCGAGTGCCACGCGCTGCTGCATGCCGCCCGAGAGCTGGGTCGGCTTCTTGCTCGCCACCTGTCCCAGCTGCACGAGCTCGAGCACCTCGTTGGCCTTGGCCTTGGCGTCCTTGTCACCACGCCGCCGCAGCCCGAACATCACGTTGTCGAGCACGCTCATGTGCGGGAAGAGCGCGTAGCTCTGGAAGACCGTGTTGACGTTGCGCTGGTAGGCCTTGGTGTCGGTGATGTCGGCGTCGCCGATGCGGATGCGCCCGTCGGTGGGCTCCTCGAGACCCGCGATCATCCGCAGCGTCGTCGTCTTGCCGCAGCCCGACGGCCCCAGCAGGGCGAAGAACGAGCCCTGCGGGACGGTCAGGTCGAGCGGGTGGACGGCCGTGAAGGTGGCGAAGGACTTCGTGAGGGCGACAAGGCTGAGGTCACCCTTCCCCTGCTGCTCGCTCATGCCGTCGTCAGCGCGGAGAAGAGCTTGTTGTACTTCGTCTCCTCGACCGTGCTGAGGCCGCGGAAGACCTGCGCCCGCGACAGCACGTCGGCCGTCGGCACGATGAGCGGGTTCTTGCCGAGCTCGGGGTCGATCTTCACCAGCTCCTCCGCCGTGCCCTTGACCGGGGCGATGTAGTTGACGAAGGCGGCGACCTGCGCCATGACGGCCGGGTCGTAGTAGTAGTCGATGAGCTTCTCGGCGTTCTTCTTGTGCTTGGCGAGCGCCGGGATGACGAAGTTGTCGGACCAGAGCGTGAAGCCCTTCTCCGGCAGGGCGTACTGGATGTTCGGGTCGTCGAACTGGAGCTGGACGACGTCGCCGGTCCAGGCCACGCAGGCGGCGATGTCGCCCTTGGCGAGACCCTCGGTGTACTCGTTGCCGGTGAACCGGAGGATCTGCCCGGAGTCCTTGGCCTGCTGGATCATGTCGATCGCGGCCTGGAAGTCGGCGTCCGTGAACGAGTCGATCTTCTTGCCCTGCTCCATCATCACGAGGCCCACGGTGTCGCGCATCTCGGTGAGCAGGGTGACCTTGCCCTTGAGGGCAGGGTCGGTGAGCAGCTGGGTGATCGACTCGATCTTCTTGCCGCCGGTCGCCTTGAGGTTGTAGCCGATCCCGGCGAAGCCGCTCTGCCACGGGAGCGAGTAGAGCCGGCCCGGGTCGAACTCGACGTTCTTCAGGGAGTCGTCCAGGTTGCCGGCGTTCGGGATGTTGGCGAGGTCGAGCTTCTGGACGTAGCCCTGGCGGATGAGTCGGGCGACCATCCAGTCGGTGCTGCACCAGACGTCACGGCCGGTGTCCTTGCCGCCCTCGAGGAGCGGGCGCACCTTGGCGTAGAACTCGTCGTTGTCGAGGTAGTCCTCGGTGTAGGTGACCTTGATGCCGGTCTTCTTCTGGAAGGCGTCGAGTGTCGGACGCGACTTGCCGTCGTCGCTCGTGTCGATGTACTCGGTCCAGTTCGACCAGTTGACGACCTTCTCGGTGTCGGACATGTCCTGCGCGGCCGCCGCCGTCTTGGCGGGTGCGACGGTCCCGGACGCGCCGCCGCCGGTCGCGGGGTTCTTGCCGGCCGAGCCGCAGGCCGCGAGGAAGGCGGCAGCGCTCACACCGGCGGCGCCCATCATCGCCGAACGACGGCTGACGAGACCGCGCGCTAGCGCCGCGCGGAAGACCGGGTTGTCCGTGTCGAAGGACTTGTCGTTCATGGGTTCGTCTCCAGGGGTTTCGTGGGGGTCGGTTGGAGGGATCAGCGCTGACCCGAGATGGTGGTGCTCTGGGATGCCGTGTCCGACAGACGAGCTCGCGCCGCCCGCAGTGGACGGCGCGAGGCTCAGGAGTCGATGTTGGCCATGACGTGCTTGATGCGGGTGTAGTCCTCGAGGCCGTACATGGACAGGTCCTTGCCGTAGCCGCTGTGCTTGAAACCCCCGTGCGGCATCTCGGCGACGACCGGGATGTGGGTGTTGATCCAGACGCACCCGAAGTCGAGCCGCTTGCTCATGCGCATGGCCTTGCCGAAGTCCCGCGTCCACACCGACGACGCGAGGCCGTACTGCACACCGTTGGCCCAGGCGAGCGCCTCGGCCTCGTCGGTGAACTGCTGCACCGTGATGACCGGACCGAAGATCTCGTTCTGGATCTGCTCGTCGTCCTGACGGAGGCCGGCGAGCACGGTGGGCTCGAAGAAGTAGCCCTCGCCGAGGCCCTCGGCGCGGCGGCCGCCGGCCTCGATGCGGGCGTGGTCGGGCAGGCGGTCGATCATGCCTCCGACGTGGGCGACCTGGTTCGGGTTGTTGACGGGGCCGAAGAGGGCGTCGGGGTCGTCCGGCATGCCGACCTTGGCCGAGCCCCTGGCGTACTCGGCGAGCGCGGCGACGAAGTCGTCGTGGATGCGCGGGCCCGCGAGGACGCGGGTCGCGGCGGTGCAGTCCTGGCCGGCGTTGAAGTAGCCGCCGATGGCGATGCCCTCGACGGCGGCCTCGATGTCGGCGTCGTCGAAGACGATGACCGGCGCCTTGCCACCGAGCTCGAGGTGGACGCGCTTGAGGTCGCGCGACGCGCTCTCGGCGACCTGCATGCCGGCGCGCACCGAGCCGGTGATGGCGACGAGGGCCGGCGTGGGGTGCTCCACGAGCATGCGGCCGGTCTCGCGGTCACCGGTGATGACGTTGAAGGTGCCCTCGGGCAGGAACTCCGAGGCGAGCTCGGCGAGGAGCAGGGTCGTCTCGGGCGTCGTGTCCGAGGGCTTGAGGACGATGGTGTTGCCTGCGGCGAGCGCCGGGGCGATCTTCCACATCGCCATCATCATCGGGTAGTTCCACGGCGTCACCTGGCCGACGACGCCGATCGGCTCGCGACGCACGAAGGACGTGTGGCCCTTCATGTACTCCCCCGCCGACTTGCCCTCGAGCACCCGGGCGGCACCGGCGAAGAAGCGCAGCTGGTCGAGCATCGGAGGGATCTCCTCGCTCTGCGTCAGCGCGTGCGGCTTGCCGGTGTTCTCGCCCTCGAGGCGGATGAAGTCGTCGGCCCGGGCCTCGATGGCGTCGGCGAACTTCAGCAGGGCGGCCTGCCGCTCGCCCGGGGTCGTGTCACCCCACGTCTCGAACGCGGTGGCCGCGGCGGCATACGCCCGGTCGACGTCCGCCTGGGCGCTGACGGGGGCCGTGGCCACGACCTGCGCGGTGGACGGGTCGACGATGTCGGTCGTCGCGTCGCCGTCGGGGTCGACGTACTGGCCACCGATGAAGTTGCGGAGCTGGCGCGGCTGCGAAGTCATGCGGGAATGCTAAACACATACCTTCGCAATCGTGAAGACTTGTCGAGATAAATCTTCGGAATCAGTTGTGCGGGGACTTGCCAACAGCGTGTTCCACAGGTCAGTATCGGCGCATGACGACGATCCGAGGTGTGGCCAACACCGGGGGGAACGGGGCCAAGAGACCCTCGGTCAATCTCGACGACGTGAGCAAGACCATCATCGAGCTGCTCCAGCACGACGGGCGCAAGTCCTACGCGTCCATCGCCCAGGAGGTCGGGCTCTCCGAGGCCGCGGTGCGCCAGCGCGTGCAGCGACTCCTCGACGCCGACGTCATGCAGATCGTCGCGGTGACGGACCCGCTGCAGGTCGGGTTCCAGCGCCAGGCGATGGTCGGGCTGCGGGTGTCGGGAGACATGACGTCGGTCGCCGACGCGCTGACCGAGATGGAGGAGGTCTCCTACGTCGTCACGACGGCCGGGAGCTTCGACGTCCTCGCCGAGGTCGTCTGCGAGAACGACACCCACCTGCTCGAGCTGCTCACGACCCGCATCCGCCCGCTCCCGGGCGTCACGGCCACCGAGACGTTCGTCTACCTGAAACTCAACAAACAGCTCTACAACTGGGGTACACGATGAGCATCAACCCGAACGAGGTCTGGGAACCCACCTCGGACCACCGCACGCCCATGGGCACCCTCCACTCCGAGGCCGCGCGCGACCACCTGTGGATGCACTTCACGCGCCACTCGGTGTTCGAGGACCGGACCGAGGGCGGCCTCGGCCACACCGTGCCGATCATCACCAAGGGCCAGGGCTGGAAGATCTGGGACGACCGCGGCAACGAGTACATCGACGGACTCGCCGGCCTCTTCGTCGTCCAGGCCGGCCACGGCCGTGAGGAGCTCGCCGAGGCCGCGGCCAAGCAGGCCAAGGAGCTCGCCTTCTTCCCGCTGTGGAGCTACGCGCACCCCAAGGCCATCGAGCTCGCCGAGCGGCTCGCGAGCCACGCCCCCGGCGACCTCAACCGGGTCTTCTTCACGACGGGTGGCGGTGAGGCCGTCGAGACCGCGTGGAAGCTCGCCAAGCAGTACTTCAAGCTGACCGGCAAGCCGACCAAGCACAAGGTCATCTCGCGGGCCGTCGCCTACCACGGCACGCCGCAGGGCGCCCTGTCGATCACCGGCATCCCGGCGGCCAAGGAGATGTTCGAGCCGCTCGTGCCCGGTGCGCACAAGGTCCCGAACACCAACCTCTACCGCGCCCCCGAGCACCTGCGCGACGACGAGAAGGCCTTCGGCCGCTGGGCCGCCGACCGCATCGCCGAGGCCATCGAGTTCGAGGGTCCCGACACCGTGGCGGCCGTCTTCCTCGAGCCGGTGCAGAACTCCGGTGGCTGCTTCCCGCCGCCCGCCGGCTACTTCGAGCGGGTCCGCGAGATCTGCGACGAGTACGACGTGCTCCTCGTGTCCGACGAGGTCATCTGCAGCTTCGGCCGCATCGGCTCGATGTTCGCGTGCGACGACTTCGGCTACGTGCCGGACATCATCACGTGCGCCAAGGGCATGACGAGCGGCTACTCCCCCATCGGCGCGATGATCGCGAGCGACCGCCTCTTCGAGCCGTTCAAGCACGGCACGACGTACTTCCCGCACGGCTACACCTTCGGTGGCCACCCGGTGTCGGCCGCGGTGGCGATGGCCAACCTCGACATCTTCGAGCGCGAGGGTCTCAACGACCGGGTCAAGCAGAACGCCCCGATCTTCAAGGCGACGCTCGACAAGCTGCTCGACCTGCCGCTCGTCGGTGACGTCCGCGGCGCCGGCTACTTCTACGGCATCGAGCTCGTCAAGGACAAGGCCACCCGCGAGACCTTCAACGACGCCGAGTCCGAGCGACTGCTGCGCGGCTTCCTCTCCAAGGCGCTCTTCGACGCGGGCCTCTACTGCCGCGCCGACGACCGCGGTGACCCCGTCATCCAGCTCGCGCCGCCGCTCATCATGGGCCCGGAGCAGTTCGACGACATCGAGTCGCGGCTGCGCTCGGTGCTCACGGAGGCCGAGAACCACCTCTGACCCCAGCCTTCCCGACTCCGTGCGTATGCCGTGGGGGTGTCGCCGGCCACGAAGCCACCCGTTCGCGGGTGGCTTCGTGCGTGTCCGGGTCACGCAGGCGCACGGGACGGCCCGGAACGCTGGCACGGGCCGTTCGTTGGGGTAGGTATCCGACGAGTGCGACGCCGACGCACCGCCGACGAAGGAGAAGACATGGGATTCCTCGACAAGCTCCTGGGCCGTGAGCCCCTCCAGCAGCAGCAGCAGCAGCGGGCCCAGCAGCCGCCCACAGGGGCGCCGTATGCCGTCCCGCCGCCGCGCGGTGGCGCGTCGTCCGAGGACGAGCGGGCCATCGCCCGCTACAAGTACCTGCTGCGCACCGCGCCGCCGGAGGACATCGAGAAGGTGCACACGGAGGCCTTCGCCAAGCTCTCGCCCGAGCAGCGCCAGATCGTCCTCCAGCGCCTCAACGAGGACCTCCCCGAGGGTGAGCGCCCGCGCAGCGACCAGCCGGCCGACCTCGCCCGCAGCGCGACCCGCGCCGAGATGAGCCGGCCCGGCTACCTCCAGGGCGCCTTCGGCGGCGGAGGCCGCGGCGGGATGGGCGGCGGCATGGGGATGGGCGGCATGATCGCCGGCTCGATGCTCGGCACCATCGCGGGCGTCGTCGTCGGCTCGGCCCTCGCCGACATGATGCTCGGCGGCTACGAGTCCTCACCCGAGGCGCAGGAGGCCGGCGACGCGAGCGCCGACGCCGGCGACACGGGCGACACCGGAGACACCGGAGACACCGGGGGCGATGCGGGCGGTGACGCCGGTGGGGATGCCGGTGGCTCGGACTTCGGCGACTTCGGCGGCGGAGGAGACTTCGGCGACTTCGGCGGCGGGGGCGACTTCGGGGGTTTCTGAGCCACTCCGTAGCCAGGATCGTCGCGCGGCGTTCGGTTCCCGTGGTCCACGACTCGTTCGGGGCCACGGAACCGGGCGCCGCGTCCGTCTGCCCGACCGTCTGCTCAGGTGTCGGGTTCGTCCAAGACGGCGACGGCCGGCACGAGCGATGCTGGGCGCTCACCGTCACCGACGAAAGGGACCCCGATGGCCATCGCCGACCTCAAGATGCTCACCCTCGACAGCTCGGACGCCCGCCGCGACGCCACCTTCTGGTCGACGGTGCTCGGCTGGGAGGTCGCGCACGCCCAGGACGAGTACGCCATGCTCACCGGCCCCGGGGGCCTCGCCCTCGGCCTCGGCCTCGTCGACGACCACCAGCCACCGGCCTGGCCGAACGAGCACGGCACCAAGCAGTTCCACCTCGACCTGGCCGTCGACGACCTCGACGCGGCGGCCGCGGAGTGCGTCGCTGCCGGCGCGACGCTGCCCGACGAGCAGCCGGGCGAGACGTGGCGCGTACTGCTCGACCCGAGCGGTCACCCGTTCTGCCTGACGCAGGCCGCCAACTGGGGCTGACCCCACCTCGCCCACTCGAGTGAGCGCGCAACACCACTCGAGTGAGCGCGCAACACCGCTCGAGTGGCCCCGTCGTCACACGAGCCACACCTGACCCCTGCGTGGTACGCAGGACGGGCCAGAAGGGTGTGACGACGGGGCCACTCGACGGGGACGCGAGCCGTCGGGGCGTGACGACGGGGCCACTCGACGGGAGCTCGGGCGCCCGGCTGCGGTCAGACGCCGGCGAGCCAGTGGAAGAGCGCGGCGATCCCGAGGATCACCGGGACCGACGCGAAGGTGCTGACGAAGATGACGTCGCGGGCGAGGTTGACCTCGCGCCGGTACCGGACGGCATACGTGAAGATGTTCTGCGCCGTCGGGAGGGCCGCGGTCACGACGACGGCGAAGAGCGCCTCGCCGCGCAGTCCGAGCGCGAGGCCGACGCCGAGCGCGACGGCCGGCATGAGCAGGGTCTTGAGGACGACGATCGTCCAGACGTGCTCGGCAGCCCGCCCGGTCGCCGGGCGCGGCCCCCGTCGCAGCGAGATGCCGAACGCGACGAGCATCGACGGGACGGCCATCGCGCCGAGCAGGTCGATGGGGGCGGCGACGACGCGTGGCAGGTCGATGTCGAAGACGGCGATGAGCAGGCCTGCCACGGCGCCGAGGGTGATCGGGTTGCTGAACATCCGGCGCAGGCTCCGGCCTAGAGTCGGGCGCTCGCCGCGGGCGTCGCTGTCGAAGAGCGCCATGTAGACCGGCGTGATGATGAGCAGCTGCATGAGCAGCGTCGGCGCGACCCACGCGACGTCGCCGAGGACGTAGAGCGCGATCGGGATGCCGAGGTTGCCTGCGTTGACGTAGGCCGCCGAGAGGCTGCCGATGAGTCGCGACCCGAGCGTGCCTCCCGCCCAACGGAACCGGGCGATGAGCAGGTAGAGGCCGACAATGATCGCGAAGCTGATGAGCGAGGTCACGAGGTTGGCCGAGAGGACGGCGTCGAGCGAGGTGCGCTGCATGACGGTGAGCAGCAGCGCGGGCGAGGCGACGTGGAAGGCGAGGCGCGAGAGGTTGACCTGCGCCGAGTCGTCGAGCACCCGGCGGTCGGCGAGCAGCCAGCCGACCGCGACGATGATCGCGATCGTCGCGAATCCCTCGAGCACGCCGACCATGGCGGCGATCCTTCCAGCCGGGGACGACGCGACGTCGCCCGGGTCCGCTCCTCGGCCACCCGCCCGGGGCAGGATGGGGCACATGGAGATCGAGACGCTCGACGAGCTGGACGACCACCTCGCCTCCGACGGGCCGCTGCGCGGACTGCGGCTCCAGGACCTCGACCTCACCACCTACGGCGACCGGCTCGCCTCCCGTGGCGACCTGACCGGGCTCGTCGTGCTCGGGGGCACGGTGCCGGTCCCGGTGGCAGAGGTGCTGCTGACCCGCGGCGCGATCCTCTTCCCGGGCATCGCCGACGCCCCGGTCGACCCGTGGCGCGGCCTCTACTTCCCGTCGGACCTCTATGAGGGCCTCGAGCACGGCTACGCCGAGACCCCGGATGCCAGGGCGTACGCGTGGTTCGTCGACGCCCGGTTGCGCACCGACGCGTACGCCACGCTCGTCCGCGCGATCCACGACGACTCCGTCACCGACGAGCTCGACGAGTTCGTCCAGGGTCGGTCGGTCGTCGGGATCATGGGCGGCCATGCGCTGCAACGGGACTCGGCTGCATACGCAGGCGCGGCGCGACTGGGCCACGCGCTCGCCGAGGAGGGGCACCTCGTCGCGACCGGCGGTGGTCCCGGTGCGATGGAGGCGGCCAACCTCGGCGCGCTGTGCCGGAGCGTGGCAGCCGTCGAGGAGACCGTGGGCCGCATCGCGAACGTGCCGGGATTCCGGCCGGACGTGACGGCCTGGGCCACGACGGCCCTCGCGGCACGGCGGGTCGTCGTCGGCGACGAGCCCCAGGCCCCGTCCGAGACGCTCGGCCCGTCGGCCCGGTCGCTCGGTATCCCGACGTGGTTCTACGGTCACGAGCCGCCCAACGTCTTCTGCGACGTCATCGCCAAGTACTTCTCCAACGCGATCCGCGAGGAGGGCCTGCTCGCCCGGTCGAACGCCGGGATCGTCGTCCTCGACGGCGCGGCCGGCACCGTGCAGGAGATCTTCCAGGCCGTGACGCCGCTCTACTACGCGCCGCAGGATGCGCCCCTGCCCCCGCTCGTCCTCGTCGGGCGCGAGCACTGGACCGAGCGCCTGCCGGTCTGGCCGGCCCTGCGCGCCATCGCCGCCGGTCGCCCGATGGAGGAGGCCGTCCACCTCGTCGACTCGATCGACGAGGTCCTCCCCCTCCTGGCAGCCCCGACTCTCTGACTCCTGACGCCCGACCCCCCGACTCCCCGACCGAACGCAGCGTTCGGTGCCGAACGCGCTGTTGGAACAGTGAGTTCGAGACCGAACGCTGCGTTCGGTGCACGAGGGGCCTCAGGACGATGGGCCGCGCAGGACCGGCGTCAGGGTCTCGAGGACCGAGGCGTCCTCGATCGTCGCGGGCACGGCCGGTGCCTTGCCGTCGGCCAGCTCGCGCATCGTCTTGCGCAGGATCTTGCCCGACCGCGTCTTCGGCAGGCCGGCCACGATGTCGACCTGGTGCAGCGCCGCCACGGCCCCGACCTCGGCACGCACCCGCGCGACGAGCTCGCGCTTGATCCGCTCGCCGTCGGCCTCTGCGTCGACGCCCGACTTCAGCACGACGAGGGCACGCGGCACCTGTCCCTTGAGGTCGTCGTGGACGCCGATGACCGCACACTCGGCAACGGCCTCGTGGCCCGCGAGGGCAGCCTCGAGCGAGCCGGTCGAGAGGCGGTGACCCGCGACGTTGAGCACGTCGTCGGTGCGGCCCATGACGTAGAGGTAGCCGTCCTCGTCGAGGTAGCCGCCGTCGCCGGTGAGGTAGTAGCCGGGGTAGGCCGACAGGTACGAGCTGACGTAGCGGTCGTCGTCGCCCCAGAGCGTCGGCAGCGTGCCGGGCGGCATCGGCAGCTTGATGCAGATCGCCCCCTCGGTGCCCGGCTGAACTTGCTCGCCCGTGGCGTCGAGCACCCGCACGTCGTAGCCGGGGACGGCGACGGTGGGCGAGCCGGGCTTGATCGGCAGCAGCCCGATCCCCTTGGGGTTGCTGGCGATCGGCCACCCCGTCTCGGTCTGCCACCAGTTGTCGATGACGGGCTTGCCGAGCGCTGCCGAGGCCCACTCGTACGTGTCGGGGTCGAGCCGCTCCCCCGCGAGGAAGAGCGCGCGGAACCCCGAGAGGTCGTGCTCGGCGACCTTCGACGCCGCCGAGTCGTCCTTCTTGATGGCGCGGAAGGCGGTCGGAGCGGTGAACATGCAGACGGCGCCGTACTCCGCGATGACGCGCCAGAACGCCCCGGCGTCCGGGGTGCCCACCGGCTTGCCCTCGTAGAGCACGGTCGTGGCGCCCGTCAGCAGGGGCGCGTAGACGATGTAGGAGTGCCCGACGACCCAGCCGACGTCGCTCGCGGTGAACATCGTCTCGCCCGGGGCGACGTCGTAGATGTTGGCCATCGACCAGCGCAGGGCGACGGCGTAGCCACCGCTGTCGCGGTAGATGCCCTTCGGTTTCCCGGTCGTGCCTGAGGTGTAGAGGATGTAGAGCGGGTCGGTCGCCGCCACGGTGACGCACTCGCTGCCCTCGCGGGCCGCGTCGCTCGACTCGAGGTCGCCCCAGTCGAGGTCGCGCTCCCCCAGCTCTGCGACGAGCTGCTCGCGCTGGAGGACGACGCAGTGCTCGGGCTGGTGCTCCGAGCGCCTGATCGCCTCGTCGAGGAAGGGCTTGTAGGGCACGACCCGGCTCGGCTCGACCCCGCACGACGCCGAGAGCACGACCTTCGGCGCGGCATCGTCGATGCGGGCAGCGAGCTCCTGCGGCGCGAAGCCGCCGAAGACGACGGAGTGGATGGCGCCGATGCGGGCGCACGCGAGCATCGCGATGACGGCCTCGGGGACCATCGGCATGTAGATGACGACACGGTCGCCCTTGGCGACACCCAGCCCGCGCAGCCCGCCGGCCACCGCGCGCACCCGCTCGAGCAGGGCGGCATACGTCAGCGTGGTCTTCGTGCCGGTGACCGGCGAGTCGTAGTGGATGGCGGCCTGCTCACCACGGCCGGCGGCGACGTGACGGTCGACGGCGTTGAAGCAGACGTTGAGCTCGGCGTCGGGATACCACCGGTAGAACGGCGGCCGCGAGTCGTCGAGGATGCGCGTCGGCGGCGTCACCCAGTCGATGCCCTCGGCGGCCCTGCGCCAGAACCCTTCGGGGTCGCGCAGGCTGTCGTCGTGGATGCGTTCGTATGCCGTCGAAGCGCCGTCGCTCATGGCCTCACTGTGCCGCCGGTGGCGCCTGCGCGCCAGAGTCGGTGCGCCGAGGTGACGCATCTGACAGACGAGCGGTCGTGATCGCGACGCACATCACGGCGGCCACGAGACACAGGGCGCCCGCGACGTACCAGGCGAGGTCGTAGGTGCCGAGCTGGTCGCGGACGAGGCCCGCGCCGAGGGCCGCGGCGGCCGCCCCGATCTGGTGCGAGGCGAAGACCCAGCCGAAGACGATCGGCGCACGCTCGCCGTAGGCACTGCGGCACAGGGCGATCGTCGGGGGCACCGTCGCGACCCAGTCGAGGCCGTAGAAGAGGACGAAGGCGAGCATGTTGACGTGCATCGAGTCGCTGAAGAGCGCCGGAAGCAGGAAGAGGGAGCCGCCGCGGAGCGTGTAGTAGGCCGCGAGCAGGATGCGCGGGTCGACCCGGTCGGTGAGCCAGCCCGAGAAGACGGTGCCGACGATGTCGAAGACGCCGACGAGGGCGAGGAGGCCGGCGGCGGTCGTCGTCGGCATGCCGTGGTCGTGCGCGGCCGGGATGAAGTGCGTGCCGACGAGGCCGTTCGTCGAGGCGCCGCACACGGCGAAGCTGCCGGCGAGCAGCCAGAACACCTTGGTGCGGGCCGCGTCGCGCAGGGTCGCCAGGGCCAGGTGAGCCGGGTGACCGGTCGGGCGGGGCGGGCGCCCGACCGGGGTGCCTTCGGGTGCGCCGTAGGCCGTGATGCCGAGGACGCTCGGGTGGTCGTGCAGCTTCCACAGCACGAGCGGGACGACCGTCAGGGCCGCGGCCGAGGTGACGATCGCAGCGGTGCGCCAGCCGTGGTTCTCGGCCAGCCAGGCGAGGACCGGAAGGAAGACGAGCTGGCCGGTGGCCCCCGCGGCCGTGAGCACGCCGGTGACGAGGCCGCGCCGCTCGACGAACCAGCGCCCCGTGACGGTGGCGACGAGGCTCATCGCCATGGCGCCCGTGCCGAGGCCGACGACGATGCCCCAGCACAGGACGAGCTGCCACGAGGCCGTCATCCAGATGGGCAGCAGCGAGCCGACGCTGACGAGCACGAGGGCGACGGCGACGACGCGCTGGATGCCGAGGCGCTCCATGAGGGCTGCCGAGAAGGGGGCGGCCAGCCCGAAGAGGACGAGGTTGACCGACACCGCACCGCCGATGACGCCCATCGGCCAGCCGAACTCGTCGTGGAGCGGCGTCATGAGCACACCCGGCGTGGAGCGGAAGCCGGCCGAGCCGATGATCGTCAGGAAGGTGACGACGGCGACCCACCAGGCCGGGTGGACCCGGTGACCGGATCGGATCGGTGTGGTGGCGGGCGCGGGTGTGGCGTCGTCGGGGACGTCGGCGCGGCGGTCGGTCAGGCTCACGGACCCACTCTGCAGGAGCGGCCCCGATGGCGACGAGTGGCCAGAAGGACACGATGTGCAAGAATCTGGCCATGACCGCCGCTCCCTCGCGACCGCACCGCGTCGCCGTCCTCGCCCTCGACGGCGTCGTCGCGTTCGAGCTCGGACTGCCGCACCGCTTCTTCAGCGCGAGCGCCCTCGACCCCGGCTGGCCCGGCCGCCTCACCGGCGCTCCCCCGCCCTACGAGGTGTCGATGTGCACGCTGGACGACGGGCCCGTCATGACGTCGGCCGGCTACGCCGCCGTGCCGACCCACCCGAACTCCGTTGTCGCGCAGGCCGACACGGTCATCGTCCCGGGCATCACGAACACCGCGATCGTCACGCAGGGCGAGCTGCCCGCAGAGCTCGTCGCGCTCGCCGGCACGGCCCGGCCCGATGCGCGTTGGCTCTCGATCTGCACCGGCGCCTTCGTCCTCGCCGGCCTCGGCAAGCTCGACGGACGCGAGGCGACGACGCACTGGGTCTACGAGGACCTCTTCCGCCGCCACTTCCCCGCCGTCCACCTCACCCCGGACGTGCTCTACGTCGACCACGGCGACGTCCTCACCTCGGCCGGCAACGCCGCGGGCATCGACCTGCTGCTGCACGTGCTCCGCAGCGACCTCGGCACCGAGGCCGCCAACCGGGTGGCCCGGGGCGCCGTCGTCGCCCCGTGGCGGGCGGGCGGTCAGGCCCAGTTCATCGAGCGCCCCGTCCCCGACGCCTCGGACGCCGGCACCGGGTCGACGCGGACGTGGGCCCTCGAGCACCTCGACGAGCCGATCAACCTGACCGACCTGGCCCGCCGCGCCGGGACGAGCGTGCGCACCTTCACCCGGCGCTTCCGCGAGGAGACGGGCGAGACGGCGGGGACGTGGCTCGCGCGGGCCCGCGTCGACCGTGCCCGGCACCTGCTCGAGACGACCGACCTGCCGGTCGACCGGGTCGCCGCCGCCGCGGGCTTCGGCACGAGCGCCTCGCTGCGCCAGCACCTCACGGCCGCCGTCGGCCTGTCGCCGCTCGCCTACCGTCGCACCTACCGGGCCGAGCCGGCCTGACCGGCCGAGGGGCTGCTCGGGCTCGGAGGGCTCGGAGGGCTCGGAGGGCTCGGAGGGCTCGGAGGGCTCCGCAGGCTCAGCCGAGCCCGGCGAGGACCTGGACGATGACGATCTTGGCGATCATCGCCACCGGGTAGACGAGCACGTAGCCCAGGCTCACCCGGGTGTCGAAGCCGGTGCGGTCGTTGGCGAACGCCAGGATCGCCGGCTGTGTCTGCGCGCCGGCCAGCATGCCGGCGTGCTGGGTCCCGCCCATGTGGTGGACGAGGCGTCCGGCCAGGAGCAGCAGCACGGCGGCTCCTGTCGTGACGACGAAACCGAGCACGGCGACCTTCCAGCCCACGTCGGACGTGATCGCACCGACGATCCGCTCGCCGGCCCGGGTGCCGGCATACGCCAGGAAGGTGATGACGCCGAAGTAGGACAGGGACTGGGCGGCGCCGTTCGACATCGAGGTGACGACGGGACCGATGCGGCCGAGCCGCCCGAACACGAGTCCGGTGAGCAGCGTGCCGGCGGCGGCGCCCAGCGCGAAGCCGCCGCCCGGCAGGGGGATGTGGACCATGCCGACGAGCAGGCCGATGGAGAGCCCGAGGGCGAAGCCGACCGGGTTGATGTCGGACATCCCCCGGTCGGAGTCCCCGAGGAAGGCCGACACCTCCGGCATCCGTGTCACCGGCGACGTGACGCGCACCCGGTCTCCCATCTGCAGCACGAGCCCCGGCGACGCCACGAGGTCGACGTCCGCGCGCCGGACCCGGCTGATGTGGGCGCCGAAGCGGCTCTCGAGGTCGATCTCGCCCACCGACCGGCCGGCGACCCGCTCGTTGGAGATCGTCACCCGGCGGTAGTCCAGGTCCTCGTGCTCCTCGACGATGTCGTGCGAGGAGCGGTGGCCGAGCTCGAGGGTGACCCGGTCGACGAGGTCGCGTGGTCCGACGACCGTCACGAGGTCGTTCGGGCCGAGCAGCAGCTCGTCGTCGGCGACGAGCGTGGGGTTGGCGAGGTGGCCGTGCTTGAGCCTCGAGAAGGTGACCTTGTGGTCGTAGCGCTTCTCGACCTCGGCGAGGGAGAGGCCCTCGCCGCGTTCCGTCCGGATCGTCTGGTGCACGAGAGGCTCGCTGGGCGGCGCCTCGTTGCCGCGGTGGCGCAGCGACCACGCCGCTGCGAGGAGCATCCCGACGACCCCCCAGAGGTAGGCGATGGAGTAGCCGACCGTCGGGCCGGCGGGGTCCGCGGCCCGCTCGGTCGCCGCGGCGAGCGCGGGGGTGTTGGTGAGGGCGCCGGTGAAGGCCCCGGCCACGACCGACGACGTGAGCCCGAGGGCCCGGCCGACCAGCACGGCGGCGACCGCGACGACGGCGATCGTCGCCACGACCGAGAGCATCACCGGCCACCCTCGGCGCAGGGAGGCGAAGAAGCTCGGGCCCGAGACGACCCCGACCGTGTAGGTGAAGAGCACGAGCCCGAGGGTGCCGACGTTCTCGGGGATCTGGAGCTTCACGCCGTTCGCGACGCCGGTGGCCGACACCGCGATCGCGGCGAAGAGCACTCCGGCCGGGCCGATCTCGACGGTCCCCAGCCGGACCCGCCCGAGCATCGTGCCGACGAGCATGAGCAGCGCGAGGAGCAGGATCGGCTGCCCTGCCAGCGCAGTGAGCACGCCGTCCCCTCCCTTCCCGGGTCGTTGCGGCTCCGGTCAGGTCGCGAGCGGCAGGTGGGGGTGCTTCGACGAACGGCCTTGGAACGACAGGATCGCGGGGTTCTGGACCTCGCCGTCACGGATCTCGATGGCACGCCGGACCGTGGGGTTCTCGTCCCAGGCCTCGGGGCCGCCCATGACCGTCGGCAGGAAGGGCAGCAGCGCCTCGCTGATCTCCCACGTGGCGGCGTCCCAGAGGTAGGACGGGCTGTGGTCGACGGCGTAGTAGAGCACGTGGTCACCGACGAGGAAGGTCGGGTCGGTGAAGGTCGTCGGCCTGGCCCAGCTGAACCCCATGCCCTCGTCGCACGACACGTCGATGACGATGCTGCCCGGCGTCATCCGCTTGAGGTCGTCGTCCGACATGAAGGTGATGGGGGCGTCGGTGTCCTGGAGCACGCAGTTGACGACGATGTCGTGCTCGGCGAGGAACTCCCCCAGGGCGACCGGGCCGTCCTCGGTGACCGCGTGGCTGACGCGCGCCGTCGTGTCGTCGGTGTCGAAGTGCACGATCCGGGCCGAGTGGATGGGCGAGGCCACGGCCGCCTTCTGGCGGTGGGTCAGCACGTCGACGTCGCCGATCCCGAGGGCCTTGAGCGCGGTGACGGCCCCTCGTGCCGTGGCGCCGAAGCCGATGACGACGGCGCGCCGCTGGGGGCCGTAGTCGCCGGTGATCCCCGCGATCTGGAGGGCGTGCAGCACGGAGCAGTAGCCGGCGAGCTCGTTGTTCTTGTGGAAGACGTGGAGGCTGAACGAGCCGTCCTTGTTCCAGTGGTTCATCGCCTCGAAGGCGATGAGGGTCAGCTCCCGGTCGATGGCGACCTGGGTCAGCTCGGCGTCCTGCACGCAGTGCGGCCAGCCCCAGAGCACCTGGCCGACCCGCAGGGCCGAGATGTCGCTGAGCAGGGGCTTCGGCGCGAGGACGACGTCGCACTGCGCGACGAGCTCCTCGCGGCTGAGGAAGCCGCCGACGTAGCGCTCGAGCTGGTCGTCGGACACGCCGTGGCGCTCGCCGTAGCCGGTCTCGAGGAAGATCCGCCCGCGCAGCTCCTCGGGGATGCGGTCGACGTGCTTGGGGTGCAGCGGCAGCCGGTGCTCGTTCTCCTTGAGGGACCGGGCCATGACGCCGAGGCTGAGCTGGACCATGCGAGGACCTCCTGGTGGGCCGCCCCGCGCTCTGCCCGGCGACTCGTCACCAGTGCCCGAGCGGGGCACGACCCCGCCAGCGTACGCGTGTCAGGCCGTCGAGGCGGCGAGCTGCCCGCAGGCCCCGTCGATGTCCTGACCCCGCGTGTCGCGGATCGTCGTCGGGATGCCGTGGGCGCGCAGGCGCTCGACGAAGTTCTGCTCGACGCCCGGCCGGCTCGCGGTCCACTTCGACCCGGGCGTCGGGTTGAGCGGGATCGGGTTGACGTGCACCCATCCGCGGCCGCGCCGGTTGAGCTTCTCGCCGAGCAGGTCGGCGCGCCAGCCCTGGTCGTTGATGTCGCGGATCAGGGCGTACTCGATGGACACCCGACGCCCGGTCGCCTCGAAGTAGCGGTACGCGGCGTCGAGCGCCTCGTCGACGGACCACCGGGTGTTGATCGGCACGAGCTCGTTGCGCAGCTCGTCGTCGGGGGCGTGCAGCGAGAGCGCGAGGGTGACCGGGATGCCCTCGGCGGTCAGCTTGTCCATGCCGGGGACGAGCCCGACCGTCGACATCGTGATGCCGCGGGCCGACATGCCGAGGCCGTCGGGCGCCGGGTCGGTGAGGCGGCGGATCGCGCCGATCGAGGCCTTGTAGTTGGCCAGCGCCTCGCCCATGCCCATGAAGACGACGTTGCTGACCCGCAGCGGCGCCTCACGGTCGTCGTCCCCGCCGCCGGCGAGCTCACCGCGTCGCAGCGCCCGGGCCGCCCACACGACCTGGTCGACGATCTCGCCGGCCGACATGTTGCGCGTCAGGCCCGCCTGGCCCGTGGCACAGAAGGGACAGTTCATGCCGCACCCGGCCTGGCTCGAGATGCAGATCGTGACGCGGTTGGGGTAGCGCATGAGGACGGACTCGACGATCGCGCCGTCGTGCAGTCGCCAGGCGTACTTCATCGTCTGGCCGTCGTCGGCGACGCGCTGCACGATCGGCGTCAGCAGGGTCGGGAGCAGGTCGGCGACGAGCTCGGACCGCACGGCCTTCGGCAGGTCGGTCATCTGCTCGGGGTCGTCCTCGAGGCGCTCGAAGTAGTGCGTCGACAGCTGCTTGGCTCGGAAACCCTTGTGCCCCAGGGACTCGACGGCCTCCTTGCGCTCGGACGGCGTGAAGTCGGCGAGGTGCCGCGGCGGCTTGCCGCGGCGGGGTGCCTGGAAGGTCAGCTGCCCCGGCACGGGGCGGGCGGTCGTCGGCTCGGGAAGCGCGACGGGCGCCGCCCCGGTGGCGGTCTCGGAAGCAGGCGCGGCAGCAGGCGCGGAAGCAGGCGCGGAAGCATGCTCCGGGGCTGGGGCAGCGGCGGACTCGGAGGCGGGGGCTGGGGTGTCGGTCATCTCCCCTCCAGTCTCTCAGGTGGAGTCAAAACGCGGGTCGGGCGCGCGGCGACCACGACCGAGGGCGTATGCCGCCCTCCCGCAGCCGGTGCCCACGCCTCGGTCACGCCCGGGGTGCGCGCTGCTCGCTGACCGCGTTGCCGCCGTCGACGACGAGCACCTGCCCCGTGACGTAGGACGCCTCTCGGCTGGTGAGGAAGGCGATGGCCGCGGCCACCTCGTCGGCGCTGCCGGAGCGGCCGAGCGGCGTCGCCCGTCCCTCGCGTGCCTCGTCGTCGGTCTGCGAGCCGGTGGCGACCCAGCCCGGGGCGACGGCGTTGACCGTGGTGCCGTGCACTCCCTCGTCGACGGCGAGGGCCCGTGCGAGCCCGACCAGCGCCGCCTTGGCCGTCGCGTAGGCGACCTCGCCGCGCATGGCCATGACGCCCCCGGTGACGCTGCTGACGAGCACGACCCGGCCCGACCCGGACGCCCGCAGGTGCGGCAGTGCGGCCCGGGTGACGAGGTAGGCGGTGTCGAGGTTGCGGGCGAGCGAGCCGTGCCAGCGCGACGGGTCGGTGGCCGGCAGGTCGCCGCCGAGCGTGTCGGGGTCGGCCGCGCTCGTCATGCCGGCGTTGTTGACGACGACGTCGAGGCGCCCGTGCTCGGCGAGGCAGGCCTCGACGAGCTCCTCGGCCGCGAGCTCCCGGGTCAGGTCGCCGACGTGGCCGCTGGCCCTCACGCCCGCGCCACGGAGCTCGGCCGCGCGCTCGTGCACCCGGTCGGTCGTGGCACCGAGCACGACGGTCGCACCCATCCGGCCGAGCATCAGCGCCGTGGCGAAGCCGATGCCGGTCGCGCTGCCGGCACCCGTCACGAGCGCGACCCGGCCGCTCTGGTCGAAGGGCGCGGTCACGGCACCGGACGCCAGGGGCGCAGCCACCCGGTCAGCCCGGCTTGGCGGCGAGCAGCGTCAGCACGGCCCAGACGATGGGGGCGACGACGACGAGCGAGTCGAGCCGGTCCATGATGCCGCCGTGGCCGGGCAGGACGTTGGACATGTCCTTGATGCCGAGGTCGCGCTTGATGAGGGACTCCATGAGGTCACCGACCGTCGCGGCGACGGCCACCCCGACACCGAGCGCGATCCCGATGACCCACGAGTGGTCGAGCAGGAAGTGGACGGTGAGCGAGCCAGCGACGATGCAGAGCAGCACCGAGCCCGCGAAGCCCTCCCACGACTTCTTGGGGCTGATCGTGGGGGCCATGGGGTGCTTGCCGAAGAGGACGCCCGCGGCATACCCCCCGACGTCGCTGCAGACGGTCGTGATGAGGAAGACGAAGAGGCGGCCCACGCCGTCCGCGGGCGCGAGCAGCAGGATCGCGAAGCCGACGAGGAAGGTCGGGTAGGTGGCGATGAAGATGCCACCGAGGACGTCGCGCCCTGCCCCGTCGAGGCGCCCGGTGCCGCGCCAGAGCACGACGGCGAGGCACGTCAGCGACCAGGCGACGACGAGGCCGGCGGGACCGTGGACGAAGGCGGCCCACAGCATGACGACCATGCCGACGACCGGAGGCACGAGCGGCGCCCGGACCGCGGCGTGCCGCAACGCCGCCCGCAGCTCCCAGATGCCCACGGCCACGGCGAGCGCGACGAGGACGATGAACGACTCCTTGCGGATCAGCAGGGTCGCGACGATGAGGATGCCGAGCCCGACGCCCACCGCGATGGCCGCCGGCAGGTTGCGGCCCGCGCGGCTCTGCTTCTTCTCGATGACCTGCTCGGCGGGGAGGCCGGCGAGCTCGTCGAGGGCAGGGTCGTAGGGGACGGGCTCGAGCGGCCCGGCCCCGCCGTCGCCGGCGTGCGCCGCGGGTGCGGGATCCACGGGGTCCGACGGGGAGTCAGTCGTCATCATCGGTCGAGCATCGAGGTCACACCTCGAGCAGCTCGGCCTCCTTGGCCTTGACGAGCCCGTCGACGAGGTCGGTGTGCTTCTTGGTCAGGCCGTCGAGCTCCTTCTCGGCACGCGAGCCGTCGTCCTCGCCGACCTCGCCGTCCTTGACGAGCTTGTCGAGGTCGGTCTTGGCCTTGCGACGGATGTTGCGCACCGAGACGCGCGCCTCCTCCGCCTTGTGGTTGGCGAGCTTGATGTACTCGCGGCGGCGCTCCTCGGTCAGCTCGGGCATGACGCAGCGGATCTGGTTGCCGTCGCTGCTCGGGTTGACGCCGAGGTCGGAGTCGCGGATGGCGCGCTCGATCTCGTGCATCGCCGACTTGTCGAACGGGATGACGAGGATGGTGCGCGGCTCGGGGTTCTGGAACGAGGCGAGCTGCTGCAGGGGCGTCGGCGCGCCGTAGTACTCGACGGTGAGCTTGTTGAACAGGCCCGGGTTGGCGCGTCCGGTGCGGATGCCGGCGAAGTCCTCCTTGAGGACCTCGACGGCCTTGTCCATCTTCTCCTCGGCCTCGAACATCGTCTCTTCGATCATGGCTCTGGCTTCCTCGTCCCTCGTTCGTGGGTGCTGCAGGGGTGCTGCGGGGTGGTGCAGGGGTGACAGGTGGTTCGGGTGGTCGTGCTCGCGCGCGGCAGGTGCCGCAGCGCTCAGGCGTTGGTGACCAGCGTGCCGATCTTCTCACCGAGCAGGGCGCGCGTGATGTTACCCGCGCCTTCCATGCCGAAGACGACCATCGGCAGCTTGTTCTCCATGCAGAGGCTGAAGGCCGCGGCGTCGACGACCTTGAGCCCCTCGACGATGGCGTCCTGGAACGTGACCGTCTCGAGCTTCTTGGCGTCGGGGTTGGTGCGCGGGTCGGAGTCGTAGACGCCGTCGACGCCGTTCTTGGCGATGAGCACGGCGTCGCACTTGATCTCGAGGGCGCGCTGGGCGCTGACCGTGTCGGTGGAGAAGAACGGCATGCCGGCGCCCGCTCCGAAGATGACGACCCGGTGCTTCTCGAGGTGACGGATGGCCCGGCGCGGGATGTACGGCTCGGCGACCTGCTGCATCGCGATCGCGGACTGCACGCGCGTCTCGATGCCCTCCTTCTCGAGGAAGTCCTGCAGGGCGAGGCAGTTCATGACGGTGCCGAGCATGCCCATGTAGTCGGCGCGCGTGCGGTCCATGCCGCGCTGCTGCAGCTCGGCGCCGCGGAAGAAGTTGCCGCCGCCGATGACGACGGCGACCTCGACGCCCCCGCGGACGGCGTCGGCGATCTGCTTGGCGATGCCGGAGACGACGGCCGGGTCGAGCCCGATGCTCCCGCCCCCGAACACCTCACCGGAGAGCTTGAGAAGGACCCGGTGGAAGGGGGTTGTCTGGGCGTCGGTCATGGCGCAGGGCCTCCTCGTGGGCAGCGTTCCGGCGGTCGGTCGATCTTTCCACATCCCGAGGACATCGGCCGCATCGGGTTCAGGCGGTGCGGACCTCGGTCAGCAGCCCCGGCAGCGCGGCCGCGAGGCGGGCGTAGTCGTCCTCGTCGTTGTAGGGCGCGGCCGCGAGCCGGACGTAGCCGCGCCCCTCGAAGGCGATGGGCGGCACGACGAAACCGGCCGCGTACAACCGCTGCCACAGGACCTCGGCGTCCTCGGTCGTCGTCGCCACCCCGTCGGGCAGCGCGACGAGGCGCAGGCACGGGGCGGAGGGTATGCCGCCGTGCGGGCTGTCCGTGCCGAGCGCGTCCCGCACGAGCTCGGCCCCGCGCAGGAGCAGCTCGGCGTTGCGGTGGACCTGGTCCCACCCGCCGAGGGCTGCCCAGGCCGCGAGGCCGTCGGGGACGGCCACCCACGACGAGTGGTCGACGGTGCCCTGCAGGTCGAAGCGCTCGGGGAAGGGCAGCCCGTGGCTCCACGAGGTGACCAGAGGACGCATCGCCTCGCGGTGCCCGGGGGCCACCCAGAGCGCGGCGGCCGCGCGCGGCGTGTAGGCCCACTTGTGCAGGTTGCCCGCCCAGAACGCGACGCCGAGCGCCTCGACGTCGAGGTCCGGCAGGGCGCCGGGCACGTGGGCGGCGTCGACGAGGACCGGGACGGGTGCGACGGCCGCCGCCACCTCGGCGACGGGCAGGACGAGGGCCGTCGGCGAGGTGATCTGGTCGATGACGACGAGGCGGGTGCGGTCGGTCACGGCGGCCGCGAAGGCAGCCACGACGTCGTCCGGGTCGCCGTCGACCGGGACGTCCGCGGAGCGCAGCGTCCCGCCGCGCGCCTCGACGGACCAGCCGGCCGTGAGGTAGCCGTGGTTGCCGACGACGACGTCGTCACCGGGGCCGATCCCGAGACCTTGGAGCACCACCCCGACCGCCTCGGTGACGTTGCGCACGAGCGCGGTCGACCCGGCCGACAGGCCGAGGAAGACCGCCGCGGCCTCGCGGGAGCCGGCGAGCGCCGAGGGGAGCTCGTCGCGGAAGGCCCGCATGGGCGCGGCCTCGATGCGGGCGCGGGCGCGGTCCTGCGCCTCCCGGACCGAGCGGGGCACGGCCCCGAACGCACCGTGGTTGAGGTGGGTCAGGGCCGGGTCGAGCTCGAACAGCTCGGCGATGTCGCGACGCACCCGGCCATCCTGCCTCAGGGGTTGGGACCGCCCGACATCAGGGCCGGGCACCGGGCCGCCTCGGCGGGGGTCATCGGCGCGACGTCGACGGACGCCTCCCGGGATCGGCCGAGGTTCCACGACAGGGCGTCCTCGCGCCCGGCACGTGCGGCGATCGTCGACGGGAGCACGATGCAGGCCGAGACGTCGCGCGGCAGGCCCGCGACGATCGCCGGGGTGGCGTCCGCTCCGAGCGTCCGCAGGTAGGCCGCGTCGAGCTTGCCCGTCGCCTGGTAGCGGTCGATGTTGCGCTGCGCGACCCACGCCTCGGGGTTGGCCAGGCCGCCGACGAGCACGAAGGCGACGGCGGAGACGAGCGCTGCCCGGGGCAGCCACCAGCCCGAGAGCCGGACCCCTGCGACGAGGACGAGCACGACGAGCAGGCCGAGCCACAGCTCGAAACCGTCGACGAGCACCCGGAGGAGCGTGAAGCCGTAGGCCTGCTGGTAGAGGTCCATCCGGTGCAGCGCCGACGCGACGACGACGAGCGTCAGGGCGCACAGCGCGCCGAGCGCGACCCGCAGCACGAGCCGCTCACGGGCCGTCGAGCGCGGCGCCTTGCGGACGGCGAGCGCCACGGTCGCGAGGGTGAGTACCGTGGCGACCGTCAGCTGGCCGAAGCCCTGGTGGACGTACTCGGCGTACGTCAGCCCGGTCGTGCGCTGGACGTAGTCGTGCCCGCCGAAGAGCGCCGCGGCCTGCGCCACGACGAACGCCGCGAAGAGGGCGACGACGAGACCGACGGGCACGACCCACTCCCAGAGGCGAGCGACGGGGCGCCCTTCCGGCAGGGCGACGCGGTCGACGCGCGGCGGGTTGAGGGCGACGTAGCCGGCAGCGAGCAGGGCTCCGCCCATGACGAACCCGACGAAGAAGCGGAAGGTCAGCCCGTCCCACGCGAAGTGCGGCACGAGCGCCTGCGCCCACGAGCCGAAGACGGCGTCGCCCGAGGCGAAGAGTCCGCCGAAGACGACGAGCGCCACGACCGAGATGGCGGCGGTGCGCACGACCGGCCACACGACGCTGATCCGGCTCGTCGCGGAGACGGTGCGCCCGAGCAGCGGCAGCCCCCGGACCGCGGCGAGGGGCCAGGACGCGAGTCCGGCGACGAGCGAGAGGAAGCCCTTGGCGTCGGTCAGCGCCGTCGTCAGCACGAGGACCCCGAGCATGACGGAGATGACGGTGAGCCACTCGGCGGCCCGCAGCACCGAGAAGGAGGCGAGACCGACGCAGAGCACGCTGCTGAGTGCCGTCCAGCGGGTGGTGCGGTGGCGCGTCGTGCGCCACAGCACGACACCCCCGAGGAGGAGCACGCCGAAGAGCGCGACCCCGATGTCGCGATAGGGCAGCAGCACGGCCGACAGGACCCCGACCCCGAGGCAGACCAGCAGCAGGCGCACCTGCGGTGCGAGACCCGCCTCCGGCCAGAGGTCGCCGAAGAGCGAGTCGACGACGGGCCTGGGTGCCCCGACGGGCACGCCGGCGTATGCCGTGGGGCGGGCATCGGCGCCCGGGGCGCCGGGCGCTCCGGCTGGGGTGGGTCCCGCCGCGGCGGGGACAGGTGCGGGCACGGTGGGCTCCTCGAGGTCGGGCGCGGTCGGGTCGGTCGAGTCGGTCGGGACGGTCGGGACGGTCGGGACGGACGGGACGGCCTGGCTCACGGGGCCGGTCGGGTGGGTCGTGACGACCGGGCCCGTCGGCCCGGAGGGGACGTCCGCGACCCCCTCGGCGGCATACGGCGTGGGTCCCGGGGTCCGGGGCAGGACGGCCCGGAGGCGGGCGCCGTGCTCCCCCGCGCGGGGAGCCACGGCGGAGATCGACCCGCCGTGCAGCTCGCACACCCAGCTCGCGATGGCGAGCCCGATGCCGGTGCCTCCCCCGGCGTCGTCACCCGACCCGAAGCGGTCGAAGATGCGGTGGACGTGCTCGGGAGGGATGCCCGGCCCCTCGTCGGCGACCATGAGCCACCACCGGTCCGGGCCGTCGGGCCCCGCACTCACGGTGACGCGGCCTCCGGGCGGGCTGTGCCGGTCGGCGTTGTCGAGCAGGTTGGCGAGCACCTGGGCGAGACGGGCCGCGTCGGCGGTGACGCGCAGGTCGGCGGGGATCTCGACGACGTGCACGGTGCCGCGCCGGGACACGCCGGCCTCCGCCACGGCCGCCTCGGCCAGGGCGCGGACGTCGACCTCCGCCAGGGCGAGGGGGGTCCGTCCGCCGTCGACGCGGCTGAGGTCGAGCAGGTCGCCGACGAGGGTGCCGAGTCGCTCGGCCTGGGCCAGCGCCGTGCGCAGGACGGCGTCGTCGGGGCGCACGACGCCGTCGACGAGGTTCTCGAGCAGCGCCTGCTGGGCCGCGAGCGGCGTGCGCAGCTCGTGGGAGACGGTCGCGACGAGCTGGCGTCGCTGCTGGTCGGCGCCGGCGAGGTCGGCAGCCATGGTGTTGAAGGCGTCGGCGAGCACCCCGACCTCGTCGGCCGACGTCGCCGTGACGCGCTGCGAGTAGTCGCCGGTCGCCATCCGCGACGCCGCGGTCGTCATCTCGCGCAGCGGTGAGGTCATGCCGCGGGCCAGCCACTGGGTGACCCCGAGCGCGGCGGCGACCGTCACCGGGAGGGTGAGCCAGCCGGGCACCCCGGCGCGGTCGCCGATGACCGACACGAGGGACGCGACGACGATGCTCACGGCGACGAGCAGGCCGAGCTTGGCCTTGATCGAGCGGATGCCGTCGAGGGGGCGGTCGGCGTTCACGGTCGGCCCCCACCGGGTTCGTCGGCGGGTTCGTCGGCGGGTTCGTCGGCCGCCGGACCCACCTCGAGCGAGTAGCCGACGCCGTGGACGGTGCGGACGCGGTCGGCGCCGATCTTGGCGCGCAGCGACTTCACGTGGCTGTCGAGGGTGCGGGTGCCGCCGGCGTCCGCCCAGCCCCACACCTCGCGCATCAGCTCGTCTCGCTCGCGCACCGCGCCCGGCTCGGCGGCGAGGGCCAGCAGCAGGTCGAACTCGAGGGGCGTCAGGTGCACCTCGCTCCCCCGGGCGGAGACGCGGCGCGAGCCGCGGTCGACGGTCAGGTCGCCGACCGACAGCACGGGCGGCTGCTCGGCGGCCAGCTCGCGTGCCCGCTCGACGCGACGCAGCAGGGCGCGGATGCGGGCGACGACCTCGCGCATGCGGAACGGCTTGGTCACGTAGTCGTCGGCACCGACGCCGAGCCCGACCAGGAGATCCGTCTCGTCCGCGCGTGCCGTGAGCATGAGGACCGGCACCGGGCGCTCCCCCTGGATGCGCCGGCAGACCTCGAGCCCGTCGAAGCCGGGCAACATGAGGTCGAGGACGACGAGGTCCGGCGCGTGCTCGCCGTGGGCCGCTACCGCACCCGGCCCGTCGAAGGCCTGCACGACCCGGAAGCCTTCTGCCACAAGACGATCGGTGACGGCCTGGTTGATCGTCGGGTCGTCCTCGACGACGAGGAGCACGGGAGCGCTGGCGCTCGAGGACGATGCGGCATACCCCTGGTTCATGTCCCTGAGCCTAGGAGCGGGCACGCGGGCAGCGAGGGTGCGACGTGTGGAGATCGTGTGAAGGCCGGCCGGGCCCACACCGGCCCGACCGGCCGCCCACCCACCACGGTGGCTCTAGATGAAGAGCAGCTGTGCGCCCTCCGTCAGCTCGATGAAGTCCGAGGCCGAGATGATCCCCTCGACGTCGTCGCGGAGGTCCTCCTCGGTCAAGTGCTGCATGTCCGTCGACATCCGGCAGGCCCACAGGTGCCCGCCCGAGCCGACGATCTGGTCGAGGAACTCCGGGACCTCGGGGACGTCGAGGTCGGCGATGGCCTTCTTCATCTGCGACGTGGCGAGGTGCGTCATCCCCGGGATGCCCCCGAGGCCCTGAGGCAGGTGCGTCGCGGTGTTGCCGAGCATCGTGAACTTCAGGTCTCCCGAGGTCTTCCGGTTGATCATGTCGCAGCCCCAGAAGGTGAAGAACAGGTGGGTCTCGACGCCCTCACCGAGCGCCGCGTTGGCGAGGATGAGGCCCGGGTAGGCCATGTCGAGGTTGCCCTTGCTGCAGATGATCGCGAGCTTGCGGCCCTGCGACCCGGGCGAGTCGAACATCGGCACGAACGGCGCGGTCTGGTCGGCGTGCGTGGTCATCACACACATCCCTTCGGCTTGGGCAGCCCCGCGACGTAGGCCATCTTCTTGGCCGGCTTGCCGGGGAAGAGGTCGAAGAGGGACTTGATCGGGGTGCCGGTCTGCGTGCTGACGCGGCGGAGGGTGGCGGTCTCGCCCTGGTGCGCGAAGTCGTCGCGCAGGAAGTGGACGAGCTTCCAGTGGTCGTCGCTCAGCTCGATCCCGATGAGGCGGGCGAGCTCGGTGCCGAGGTCGTCCGACCACTGGTCGGGACGGGTGAGGAAGCCCTCGTCGTTGACCTCGACGGCATGGCCGGCGATCGTCGTGGTGGGCATGATGGCGCTCCTTGTCTGTGTCTGGTCGAGCTCAGGCGGCGGGGACCTTCCCCGCCATCGACATCTGCGCGGGCAGTCCGAGAGGCCGTCCGGGGAGCAGGAGGTTCCAGTAGATGTGGCGGAACGCGAGCTTGCCGAGGTGGTTGGCCCGCGACTGCTTGAGCAGCGTCATCGGACCGAGGAGCGGCAGCGGGAAGGTGCCGGTCAGCGGTTCGGTGTCGTAGTTGAAGTCGAGGAGCATCGCCTTGCCACCGCCGGACTCGACGAAGCAGTTGGCGTGGCCGTCGAACGAGTGGGTCATCCCCTGCCCGTGCACGTGCTCGACGAAGTTGTCGACGAAGACCTCGACGGAGAAGTGCGCGACGGAGCCGGCCTTGGACGTCGGGATGTTGCTCGCGTCGCCGAGCACGAAGATCGAGGGGTGCTCGGTGGAGCGCATCGTGTGCTTGTCGACCGGGACGTAGTTCAGCTCGTCGCCGAGACCGGACCGGGCGACGAACTCCGCGCCCATGTTGAGCGGGATCGTCACGAGCTGGTCGTAGGCGACCTCGCGCTCGTCGTAGGACACGAGGACGCGGCGCTCCTGGTCCACGTGCTCGACCATGAAGTCGGTCTCGAGGGTGATGCCCTTGTCGGCGAGCAGGTGGCCGAGCTCACGGCTCGCGACCGGCTTGGTGAAGGCGCCGTCGAGGGGCGTGACGTAGACGATCTCGGTACGGTCGCGCAGACCCCGGCGGCGGAGGAAGTCGTCGGCGAGGAACGCGAACTCGAGGGGCGCCACCGGGCACTTGATGGGCATCTCGGTGATGTGCACGACGAGCCTGCCGCCCGAGAAGCCGGCGAGCGACTCGCGCAGGGCCATCGCGCCGTCGTAGGTGTAGAACTCGCCGACGCTGCGATGCCACTCGGGTCCGAGCATCCCCGGCGTCTGGTCGGGGCGCGGGCTCGTGCCGGAGGCGATGACGAGCTCGTCGTAGGTGAGTGTGCGTCCGTCGAGGAGCGAGACCTCGCGGGTCTGCGGGTCGACGCGGTCGACGTCACCGAGCACGAGCTCGACGCCGTCGGTGATGAGGGCGTGCCGGCTGCGCCTCACCTGCTCCGGCTCGATGAGCCCGAAGGGCAGGAAGAGGTAGCCCGGCTGGTAGTGATGGACGTCGTCCTTGTCGACGACGGTGATGCGCCACTCGTTGGTGGGGAGGCGGTGCCTCAGCTTGTTCACGACCATGGTGCCGGCCGTGCCCGCTCCCAGGACCACGAGCGATCTCATGGTGGTGGTCATGCTCCGAAAGTACCCCCATGGGTATCAGGAGCGCTGTGATCCACCAGACAGAAGGACTGTGAGGTGCGAGACAAATGCTTGCCTCACAAAGGATTTCATCGACGTTCCCGTCAACGCCGGCGACGTCAGTCGGCCTTGAGCCACCGACCGGAGAGCCGGGTCACGAACGGCAGGAGGACGTAGGTCATCCAGGGCGTCGCGAGCAGGGTCGTGACGAGGACGCGCAGGACGACCGGCCAGTCCCCGCTCCACGGCGAGAGGAGGTAGGACAGCGCCAGGCTGGTCGGGAAGAAGGCGACCCAGATGACGCTCGCCTGCTTCCAGCGCGGCGGCGCGGTCGGTCCGGTCGGTCCGGCCTCGCCGGCCTCGTGGACCGACGACGACGCCGGCTCGTCGAACCAGCCCTCGATGCCGGTGCGGTACTCAGTGCGACGGTGCTCGACGAGGTCGGCCGCCGACCGCAGCCACCGCAGCCGCTCGGGCGACCGCTCCCACGTGTCGAGGTGGGCGCGCGAGTCGAAGCGGTAGAGCATGTGCCAGTCCTCGGTGCCCGACCGCACCCAGCCGGCGCCGAGGAAGCCCTCGAAGCGCTCGGCCATCGAGGTGCCGGCGTGGACCCACGCCTGCATGAGCATCTCGTCCTCGGGGGCCACGCGACGGGTGATCGAGACGGTCAGCGGGCCGTCGACCTCGGCGCCGGCCGGTGTGGCGGTGCTCGTGCTCATGGGGATCCTCCTGGGGCTGGGTCCGGAGCGGCCGGTGACGGCCCCCGGACGCGACGATGCCGGCCGCCCCGACGGGGGCGACCGGCATACGTCGTCGTGATGCGCGGGTTCTGCGCTACGAGTGGTGCGAAGGCACGAAGGAGGTCAGGACCTCACTGGCCGACGCGGAAGCGCGCGAAGGACGTCGCCGTGGCGCCGCCCTCCTCGAGCACCTTGCCGACGGTCTTCTTGGCGTCCTTGGCGAAGGCCTGCTCGAGCAGGACGTTCTCCTTGAAGAAGCCGTTGACGCGACCCTCGATGATGCGGGGCAGGGCAGCCTCGGGCTTGCCCTCCTCCTTGGCCGTGGCCTCGGCGACGCGACGCTCGTTCTCGACCGTCTCGGCCGGGACCTCCTCGCGCGTCAGCACCGTGGGGCTGAACGCGGCGATGTGCATCGCGACGTCGCGGCCGACCGTCTCGTCGCCACCCTCGAGCGCGACGAGGACGCCGATCTGCGCGGGCAGGTCGGGGCTCGTCTTGTGGAGGTAGGAGACGACCTTGTCGCCCTCGAGGCGCGCCACGCGGCGGACCTCGATCTTCTCGCCGATGGTGGCGTTGGCCTCGTCGAGCAGCTCCTTGACGGTCTTGCCGTCATCGAGCGTGCTGGCGAGGAGCGAGTCGGCGTCGGTGGCACCGGCGGCGACGGCCTGCGTGAGGACCTGGTCGGCCAGGGCGATGAACTTCTCGCCCTTCGCGACGAAGTCGGTCTCGCAGTTGACCTCGACCAGGGTGCCGACGCCGTCGGTGGCCGAGGCCGCCACGAGGCCGTTGGAGGCCGAGCGGCCCTCACGCTTCGTGACGCCCTTGAGGCCCTTGACGCGAAGGATCTCAATGGCCTTGGCGCGGTCGCCCTCGGCCTCGTCGAGCGCCTTCTTGACGTCCATCATGCCGGCGCCCGTCTGCTCGCGCAGCGCCTTGATGTCAGCGGCGGTGTAGTTCGCCATGCTCTGTATCGCTCTTTTCGTCAGTGGAGATTGACTCGTGTGGTG
Source organism: Terrabacter sp. LjRoot27 (assembly GCF_964254175.1). Taxonomy (NCBI): domain Bacteria; kingdom Bacillati; phylum Actinomycetota; class Actinomycetes; order Micrococcales; family Intrasporangiaceae; genus Terrabacter; species Terrabacter sp. LjRoot27. The sequence continues at coordinate 1,645,679 of NZ_CAXUSS020000001.1, read as the reverse complement.
CGGCTGGTGCGAGGGCCGTCAGGCCTTCTCGGCACCGGCCGTCGCCTCGGCGGGGGCCTCGGTGGCCTCAGCGGCGGGGGCCTCGGCAGCGGGGGCCTCGGTGGCCTCGGCAGCGGGAGCCTCGGCAGCGGGAGCCTCGGCAGCGGGAGCCTCGGCAGCGGGAGCCTCGGCAGCGGGAGCCTCGGTGGTCTCCGTCGCGGCGGCGGCGTCGGCGTAGAGCTCGCGCTCCCACTCGGCCAGGGGCTCCTCGGCCTGCGCGTCGCCACCGGACTTGCCGGACGAGCGCTGGACGAGACCGTCCGCGACGGCGTCGGCGATGACCCGGGTCAGCAGCGTGACGGAGCGGATCGCGTCGTCGTTGCCGGGGATCTTGTAGTCGACCTCGTCGGGGTCGCAGTTCGTGTCGAGGATCGCGATGACCGGGAGGCCGAGCTTGCGGGCCTCGTCGACGGCGAGGTGCTCCTTCTTGGTGTCGACGATCCACACGGCCGAGGGGACCTTGGCCATGGTGCGGATGCCGCCCAGGGTGCGCTCGAGCTTGATCATCTCGCGCTTGAGGATGAGCAGCTCCTTCTTCGTGTAGCCCGAGCCGGCCACGTCGTCGAAGTTCAGCTCCTCGAGCTCCTTGAGGCGCGTGAGGCGCTTGGAGATCGTCTGGAAGTTGGTGAGCATGCCACCGAGCCAGCGGTGGTTGACGTACGGCATGCCGACGCGCGTCGCCTGCTCGGCGATGGGCTCCTGGGCCTGCTTCTTCGTGCCGACGAAGAGGATGGTGCCACCGTGGGCCACCGTCTCCTTGACGAAGTCGTACGCGTTGTTGATGTACGTCAGCGACTGCTGCAGGTCGATGATGTAGATGCCATTGCGCTCGGTCATGATGAAGCGCTTCATCTTGGGGTTCCAGCGACGGGTCTGGTGCCCGAAGTGGACGCCGCTCTCGAGGAGCTGGCGCATGGTGACGACGGCCATGCCGTGTTCTCCCTAGGTTGTGTGTTGTCAGTTGTGCGTGGGCGCTGACGCCTGGCGGTCACGTGGAACCCGTGAGCCGGCCTGCGGCATACGACCTCACTCCTGGCGCCTGAAGCACCCCGCCCCGCCGCGAGCGGTGGGGACTGCCGTGGTGCGACCCGGTCCGGCGGACCGGTAGAAGACGCGCGAATTACGGTCCGTGCGACGAGCACACGGGACCGCCGACCATCGTACGTCCTGACCCGGGTTGTGGAGAAATCGTGGCGACCCGACAGAATGGCCCGCATGGCGCACTGGGTGGAGACGGTCCCGGCCTTCGTCGTCCTCTCGGTGGTGCTCTTCCTGCCCGGCTGGCTGGTCGTGCGGGCCCTGGGCGCGCGCGGGCTCGAGGCCCTGGCCGTCTCCCCGGCCGTGTCCGTCGGCATCATCGCCGTCTGCGCGACGCTCGCCCAGCGGCTCGGCGTGCGCTGGGGGCTGCTGCCGCTCGTCGCCGTCACGGCCCTCGCCGTGGCCGTCGCCTGGGGCGGGATGCGGCTCCTTCGCCGGCACGACCCGCAGCTCGGCGCGACCCGCCGCCTGCTCGGCCGCCCGCGGCCCGACGCGGTCGTCGCCATCGCCGTCGGGGCCGTCCTCGCGCTCGTGACGATCCTCCCGGCCGTCGGGCGACCCGACGAGCTCGTCGACTCCCCCGACGCCGTCTACCACCTCGGGCGCATCAAGACCTTCCTCGAGACCGGCAACTTCTCGATCGCCAACCCGACCCTCTACCCCAACGGCTTCCACTCGTGGATCGCGACGAGCCTGCTGCCCGGCGTCGCCGACGTGCTGCCCGGCACCAACGTCGCCACGATCGTGCTCGCGGCCCTCGTGTGGCCGGTCGGCTGCGTCGCGCTCGTGCGCCACGCGCTCGGCACCTCCCGCCTCGTGACGTATGCCGCCGGCTTCGCTTCCGCTGCCTTCATCGCCTTCCCGACGATCCTCCTCGGCTGGGGCGTCCTGTGGCCCAACCTCATGGCGACCGCCCTGACGCCCGGCGCGCTCGCCCTCATGCTCCAGGCCGCACGGTCCGGGCGCCTCGGGCAGTGGCTCGCGTTCGTCGCCGCCCTGCCGGGGCTCGCCCTGATCCAGCCCAACGCCCTCGTGGCGCTCGTGCTCTTCGCGCTCGTCTGGTTCGTCACCGCGAGGGTGCGGGCCGGGCTGCTGCACCACGTCTCGTGGTGGGTCGTCGCACGCGACCTCACGATCGTCGCGGTCGTCGGCGTCGTCGGGCTCGTGGCCGCCCCCGTCGTGTCGGCCCGGCTGGCCTCGACCCAGTCCTACGAGTGGAAGGACCGCGTGTCGGTCTGGACCGCGCTCGTCGAGGTCGTCGGTGGCCGGCTGCAGATCCCCGACGTGCTCTGGGGCCTCGTCCTGCTCATCGCCCTCGGGATCGGCTGGATCGCGCTGCGGGCCCGGGCCGCCCTCCCGGTCGTGGCGATGTGGGGCACCGTCGTCGTCCTCTACGTCATGGCGGCCTCGTCGACGATGTCGTGGACCTCGCTCGTGACCGGCTACTGGTACAACGACAAGGTCCGGCTCGCCTCGCTGGCCGCCGTCCCCGGCGTCGTGCTCGTCGCCGCGGCCGCCCCCGCCCTGCGCGAGCTGCTGCGCAAGGTGCCGGGCCTCGGGTCGCGGCCCGTCGTCGTCGGGCTCGTCGCGGTGCTGGCCATCCCCGTCCTCACGCTCGGTCTCAACGGCGCCACGCGCCACCGCATGCTCACCGCCTTCTTCCAGCCCGACGACCCGAAGAAGGTCATCCTGTCGTTCGAGGCCCAGGACTCGCTCCGCCGGCTCAACGCCCTCGTCCCGGCCGGTGAGGGCGTCGTCGGCCGCCCCGAGAACGGCTCGCCCCTCATGTGGCCGCTCTTCGGCACCAACACCCTCTACCGCTCGATCCCGATCCCCACGACCGGGGACGAGATCGTCATCGGCACGGGGTTCGACGACATGGCGAACCGACCGGACGTCTGCGCGGCCATGGCCCGTCACGACATCCGCTGGGCCATCGACTCGACGCACGTCTACTGGCTCGACCGCCCGGAGCGCTCGTCCGGACTCACGGACCTCGCGAACGTCGACGGCGTCGAGCCCGTGCGGACCGACGGCGACTACACGCTCTACCGCGTCACCGGGTGCGGGCTGGGCGCCGCGGCGACCTCCTGAGCCGGCCGGACGGCATACGCCCTCGGGCTCTCCCGCGCCGTCCGGTGGACGGCACGTAACGCTCGCGGCGCGCCCGCGATGGTGGGGATGGAGATCCCGCACGGACCCCCTGACCGGGTGGGATCTCCACCCACGTCCGCGGCACGGACCCTCCACAGCCGCCGCAGGTGCCAGAGCCCCCGCCCCGCGCCCCGTGCCCGGCGGGGGCTCTCCCCTGTCACGGGGTCGGTCGTGGCTACGCTCGGGCCATGAGCTCGCCGCTGATCTCGCGCATGCAGCCCTTCGGGACGACGATCTTCGCCGAGATGTCGGCGCTCGCGACCCGGACCGGCGCCATCAACCTCGGCCAGGGCTTCCCCGACACGGACGGGCCCCGCGAGATGCTCGAGGCGGCGAAGGCCGCGATCGACGGGGGCCGCAACCAGTACCCACCGGGCCCGGGGGTCCCGGAGCTGCTCGAGGCGGTCGCCGCCCACCAGGAGCGCTTCTACGGGATCTCGCTCGACCCGTCGTCGCAGGTGCTCGTCACCGCCGGCGCGACCGAGGCCATCGCGTCGGTCGTGCTCGCGCTGTGCGAGCCCGGCGACGAGGTCGTCACCTTCGAGCCCTACTACGACTCGTATGCCGCCACGATCGCCCTCGCGGGAGCGACCCGCCGCACGTCGGTGCTCCGCTTCCCCGACTTCGCCGTCGACGAGGAGTCACTGCGGGCGGCCTTCTCGCCGCGGACCCGTCTCGTGCTGCTCAACACGCCGCACAACCCGACCGGCAAGGTCTTCACGCGGGCCGAGCTCGAGCTCGTCGCGGCGCTCGCCCGTGAGCGCGACGCGTGGGTCGTCACCGACGAGGTCTACGAGCACCTCGTCTTCGACGACGCCGAGCACGTGCCGATGGCGACCCTGCCGGGGATGGCCGACCGCACCATCACGATCAGCTCGGGCGGCAAGACGTTCTCGGCCACCGGCTGGAAGGTCGGCTGGCTCTCGGGTCCCGCCGAGGCGGTCGCCGCGGCGCGCACCGTCAAGCAGTTCCTCACGTACGTCGCGTCCGGGCCGTTCCAGCCGGCCGTAGCCCTCGCGCTCGGGCTCGGCGACGAGGTGTATGCCGGCCTGCGAGACTCCCTCCAGGCCAAGCGCGACCTGCTGTGCTCGGCCCTCGAGGCGTCCGGGCTCCGGGTCGCCCGCCCGTCGGGCACGTACTTCGTCATCGCGGACGCGGCGCCGCTCGGTGCCATCGACGGACTCGAGTTCGCGCGACGGCTGCCTGAGCTCGCCGGTGTCGTCGGCGTGCCGGTGTCGGTTTTCCACGACGACCAGGACGCCGCGCGCACCCTGGTGCGCTTCGCCTTCTGCAAGAAGGACGAGGTGCTGCTCGAGGCCAGCCGCCGCCTCGCCGCCGCCGGCACGTCCGCACCCCATACGAGTGAGCGCCCCACCCCACTCGAGTGACAGACCACGGGACGCAACCTCTCAGTCGAGTGGCCACCAAGCCCCACGTGGGTGAGCGCCACCCCACTCGAGTGACAGACCACGGGACGCAACCTCTCAGTCGAGTGGCCACCCCGCCTCACCCGTCACACGGCCACTGTTGTCCACATCCGCTGGGGTAGGTCTTCGCTCGTCCACAGGCGTCGACTGCGTCTGCACCGCGGAGGAATGCCGGACGAGCATGGGGCTATGTCCATCGGGTCAGCTCTTCTCAGCGCGGTCCTCGCGGCCGCGTCCGTGACCGGTGCGAGCGCGCTTCCGTCTGTGAGCAGCGCTCTGGACGCCCCTGCCGGGCGTGTCACCACGGAGACTGCTTCGGCCGCCTGGGCCTGGCCCCTCGACCCGCGTCCCGACGTGGTGCGGCGGTTCGACCGTCCCGACCAACCGTGGCTGCCCGGTCACCGCGGCGTCGACCTCGCCGCCACCACAGGGCAGTCCGTCCAGGCTCCGGCGGCGGGTCGGATCTCGTGGACCGGCGTCATCGCCGGACGAGCCGTCGTCGTCGTGGCGCACGGCGGCGGGCTGAGGAGCACCTTCGAGCCGGTTGCCGCGGTTGCCTCCGTGGGCACCATGGTGGGACGCGGCGACAGCGTCGGCGTCGTAACGACGACCCCGGGTCACTGTGCGCCCCGCACCTGCGTGCACTGGGGCGTGCTGCGCGGTGAGACCTATCTCGACCCCCTGTCGTTCGTGGGTCGAGCGCCGGTCGTCCTGCTCCCGATCCCCTAGGGTCGCGGACCTGTCGGTCAGGCTCGAGGGTGTGCCTGCTCGTAGCTGCGCCGCAGCCGGTCGACGGAGACGTGCGTGTAGATCTGGGTCGTCGCGAGGCTCGCGTGGCCGAGGATCTCCTGGACCATGCGGAGGTCCGCGCCACCCTCGAGCAGGTGGGTGGCGGCGCTGTGTCGGAGCCCGTGCGGACCGAGGTCCGGCGCGTCGGGCAGGTGTGAGAGCAGCTCGTGCACAGCGGAACGGACCTGCCGTGCATCGACGCGGCGTCCCCGGCGTCCGAGGAAGAGCGCAGGTCCGGAGTGCTCACCGACAAGCCTGGACCTGACGGCCAGCCACGCCTCGATGGCCCGGGCCGCCGGGGCACCGAAGGGCACGATCCGCTCCTTGGCGCCCTTGCCCATGACGCGCACGACGCCCTGAGACAGGTCGACGTCGTCGATGTCGAGCGCTGCGAGCTCGCCCACCCGGATGCCACTGGCGTACAACAGCTCGAGCACCGCGCGGTCCCGCACGTGGATCGGGTCCGCGTCGTCGGCCCTCGTGGCGGCCAGGTCGAGCATCTCGCTCGCCTCGCCCTGACGCAGCACGCCGGGCAGGGTGGCGTGCCGCTTGGGTGCGACGAGACGCAGGGAGGGATCGCTGGGGATGCGACCGGTGTGCTCGGCCCACCGGAGGAAGGTTCGGGCGGATGCGGCTCGGCGCGCAATGGTCGCCCGTGCGGCGCCTGCATCGGCCTGAACACCAAGCCACGCACGGAGGTCGCCGATGCGCAGGTCGGCGATCTCGTCGATCCCGCGGGTCGCGGCGAAGGTGAGTAGGTGCCGGACATCCCCGAGGTAGGCGCGTCGGGTGTGCACCGAGCGGCCGCGCTCTGCGCCGAGGTGGCGGGAGTAGGCATGCAGCAGCTCGGAGTGCCGCTCGAGCACGTCCGGCACCGCCTTCACCACATCCGTCACTCCCGCACCATCGCAAAGCCGTCGTCGCATGGCAAGCACCGGACTGCGTCGGAGCCCATCTCGCCGAGGTCTGGCCCGGCTCGACTGCACCTGTCGTGCGGCAACGCGGCCCCTCCGCCACGCCTCACCCGGGAGCCGGGTGACAGGTGGGCCACTCGACTGGGACCGGGCGCTCACTCGAGTGGCCGCGTGACCCCATCCGTCACGGCCCCCGGGTGGGGCCCGTGTGACAGGGAGGCCACTCGACTGGGACCGGGCGCTCACTCGAGTGGCTGCGTGGTCCCGCCCATCACGGCCCCGGGTGGGGCCCGTGTGACAGGGAGGCCACTCGAGTGGGACCGGGCGCTCACTCGAGTGGCCGCGTGACCCCATCCGTCACGGCCCCGGGTGGGGCCCGTGTGACAGGGAGGCCACTCGAGTGGGGCTGGCGCTCACTCGGCTTTGGCGGGGCGGGGTTGGGGGCGTTTGCGCCACGTCCCGGCGGACTCGGTCACGAGGCCCCCGCGCTCGAGGCGTCCGAGCGCCGCACGGACCATGAGGGGCGCGTGGGCGACCTGGCGGACGATCGCGTCAAGGGTCTGGCCCGAGCGGAAGGGCACGACCTCGAGCACCGAGGCATCGAGAGGCGGCAGGTCGTCGTCCGGTCGGACCGGCCCGCGGGCCGGCTCGCACGCGTCGTCGCCGAGGTCGCCCATGAGGTCGATGACCTCGTCGGCACTCGTGACGAGCACGGCCCGGCCGTCGCGGATCTCCTGGTGGCATCCGGCCGAGGTCATCGACGTCGTCGGACCGGGCACCGCCCCGACGTGGCGGCCTGCCTCGATCGCGTGCTTGACGGTGTTGCGCGAGCCGGAGCGCAGGTCGGCCTCGACGACCACCGTGCCACGCGTCATCCCGGCGATGAGGCGGTTGCGGGCAAGGAACCGGGACTTCATCGGTGCCGACCCGGGCGCCACCTCGGACACGACGAGCCCGTCGCGGGCGATCCGCGAGATGAGGGTGGCATGGGCCGACGGGTAGGGCCGCTCGACCCCACCGGCGAGGACGGCGACGGTGGCGCCGTCGACGGCCAGTGCGCCGCGGTGGGCGCTGCCGTCGATGCCGAACGCGGCGCCGGACACCACGGTCCACCCCCGCTGCGCGACGCCGGCGGCGAGGTCGGCGGCAACCTGCTCGCCGTAGCCGGTGGCCGTCCGCGAGCCGACGATCGCGACGGAGCGCTCCACCGTCTCGGCGAGGTCGAGAGGTCCTCGCACCCAGAGGCAGTAGGGCGGCACGGGGATCTGGGCGAGCCGTTCGGGCCACTCCTCGTCGCCGGGCACGACGACCCGGGCGCCGACCTTCGCCGCGATGTCGAGATCGCGCTCGGTGTCGAGCGAGGCCAGCCTCGCCCGGAACCGGGCCAGCGTGCCACGACCCGCGCGGATGCGCGCGAAGGTCTCGACGGCCCCCAGCTCCTCGATGAGACCGGGCACCTCCTTGTCGCACGGCTCGGCGAGACGCGACAGCGCCGCCCGGGCGAACCGGTCAGCGTCCACGGCGCAGCTCCTGCCCTGAGGCCGCACGACGCCCAGCTGCGAGGCGTCGGCACCAGCCTCGCGCGCTCATGCCGCCACCCCGGCCCGGTGACGCAGCGACAGCGCGAGGTCGACCTCCTCGCGACCGGGCCGCTGGAGCCCGAGGACGTCGGCGATGGTCCACGAACACCTCAGGGTCCGGTCGTAGCCACGCAGGCTGAGCGAGCCGCTCTCGAGGGTGCGGTCGAGGGTCGTCGTCGCCGACGTCGGCAGTCGCCAGGGCCGCCCCCGAAGGACCGAGCCCGGGACGTCGGCGTTGACCCCGCGACGGTGCTCGAGCACCTCTCGCCAGCGCTCGCCCTGCGCAGCGCGGGCGCCCGCGACCCGCGCGGCCACGGACGTCGTGGACTCGCCCGCGGGTGCCCCCGCCATCGAGAGTCCCGGAGGCTGGACGTGGACCTGCAGGTCGACCCGGTCGAGCAGCGGCCCGCTCAGCTTGCCGAAGTAGGACCGGCGCATGAGCGGTGTGCACGTGCAGTCGAGGCCCTTGCCCCAGCCGTTGCCGCACGGACACGGGTTGGCGGCGAGGACGAGCAGGAAACGCGACGGGAACGTCACCGTCTCCTGGGCACGGGCGATGGAGACGGAGCCGCGCTCGAGCGGCGTGCGCAGCGACTGCAGGACACCCTTGTCGAACTCCGGGGTCTCGTCGAGGAACAGGACGCCCCGATGGGCCTGGGTGATGGCGCCCGGCCGGATGTGTCCGCTGCCGCCACCGATGACGGCGGCCTGCGAGGCTCCGTGGTGGGGCGCGACGAACGGCGGTCTCGAGATGAGGCGCACGTCCTCACCGGCACCGAGGGCACCCAGCACGGAGTGGATCGCCGTGACCTCCATCGACTCCGCCTCGTCGAGTGCCGGCAACAGACCCGGCAGCCGTTCGGCGAGCATCGTCTTGCCCGCACCCGGTGGACCGGCCAGCAGCAGGTGGTGACCACCAGCGGCCGCGATCTCGAGGGCGAGCTTCGCGTCGGCCTGCCCGACGACCTCGCTGAGGTCGCGCACCGGCTCGGGTGCCGGCGGCACGACGAGCGGCACCGGGACCTCGTCGACGGCCCGCCCCTTGCCCAGCGCGTCGTAGCGCCGCACGAGCTCGGTGACGTCAGCCACGGGGTGGACGCTGATGCCCGAGACGAGACGGGCCTCGCCGGCGTTGGCGACCGGCACGACGACGTGACGCACCCCGGTCATGGCCGCCGCACGGACCAGGGGCAGGACCCCGGGGACGGGTCGCACCGTCCCGTCGAGGCCCACCTCGCCGATGTGGACGACGTCGCGCACCACCTCGGTCGGCACGAGCCGCATCGCGGCCGCGACCGCGACGAAGATGGCGAGGTCGAAGCCGGTGCCGACCTTGCGCTCCCCCGCCGGAGAGAGGTTGACGGTGACCCGCCGCTGGCTGACGGGCATGTCGTCGATGAGGGCGGCGGCCGCCTTGATCCGGTCGGACGACTGCTTGACGGCGGAGTCCCCGAGCCCGCTGATCGCGAAGCCGGGCAGCCCGGGCGTCACGTGCGCCTCGACGTCGACGACGAACCCGTGCACCCCACGCAGCCCGACCGACCGGGTGCGGCCGAGACCGGTGCCCATCAGCACACCCCGCGCAGGTGCTGGAGGCTGGCCCGACCCGAGCGCGGCCGCAGGACCGAGATGACGTCGATGCGCAGGGCGAGACCGCGCACGAGCTCGTCGTGGTCGTCGCGCCACAGCCCGGCCAGCCGCCGCAGCCGTCGCTGCTTGCTCCAGGTCACGGCCTCGAACGGTGCGCCGAAGGCCTCACTCGTGCGGGTCTTGACCTCGCAGACGACGAGCTCGCGGCCCTCGACGGCGACGACGTCGATCTCGCCGCGCACGCAGCGCCAGTTGCGGTCGATGATCGTCAGGCCCTGGGCGAGCAGGTAGCGGCACGCGAGGCGTTCGCCGTAGTCGCCGAGGGCACGGGTGGAGAGGTCCATGGCGACCACCCTCCCGGCACCGACCCGGCGAGGACACCGGTCAGTGCGAGGCTGTGGACGGCATACGCGATCGGCGAGGGGGTGTGGACGAACCCCGCCGGCTCAGCTGAAGTCGCCGTTCTCCGGCAGCTTGATGTCGGGCTTGGGCAGCTCCTCGACGTTGACGTCCTTGAACGTCACGACCCGCACGTTCTTGACGAAGCGCGCCGGCCGGTAGATGTCCCAGACCCACGCGTCGGCCATCGTGACGTCGAAGAAGACCTCGCCGCCGTCGCTGCGCACCTTCACGTCGACCGAGTTGGCGAGGTAGAAGCGGCGCTCGGTCTCGACGACGTGGGTGAAGAGGCCGACGACGTCGCGGTACTCCTTGTAGAGCTGGAGCTCCATCTCGGTCTCGTACTTCTCGAGATCTTCCGAACTCACCTGATCGCCGTCCCTGTCTGCTCTGCCGTGATGGGCACCGGAGCGAACGTCTCCGTCCCCTCATTCAACACCTCGACGGGCTCGCCCACGTACACGCCGGGCAGGCGCCACGAGCGCCGGTGCAGCTCGCACGGCCCCATCCGCGCCAGCGCGTCCATGTGCTCGGGCGCGGAGTAGCCCTTGTTGAGGGACCAGCCGTATGCCGGGTGGTCGGCCGAGAGGGCCACCATCATGTCGTCCCGCTCGACCTTCGCCAGCACGCTCGCAGCCGCGACCGACGAGCACTTCATGTCGGCCTTGACCATCGTCGTCACCGGCGGGGTGGTCGGCGCGGAGTCGTCGGCGAAGGCGAAGAGGCCCACCTCGGTGGGGGCCGTCAGCCAGTCGTGGTTGCCGTCGAGGATGACGAGGTCGGGCACGACACCGAGCCCGCCGAGCGCGCGCAGGCCGGCGAGGCGCAGTGCGCCCATGATGCCGATCTCGTCGATCTCGTCGGGACTCGCGTGCCCGACGGCGTGCGCCACGGCCCACCGCTGGATGCGGGGCACGAGCACCGTGCGGGCCCGCTCCGTCAGGAGCTTGGAGTCCTTGACCCCGATGGGCGCCGAGCGCACCGTCTCGTCGATGACGACGACGCCGACGCTGACCGGGCCGGCGAGCGCGCCGCGGCCCACCTCGTCCATGCCGGCGAGGAGACGGTGGCCCGAGCGCTGCAGGGCGCGTTCGACCCGCAGCGAGGGCTTCTTGGAGGGTGCTGGGCGTGCCATGGTGCTGCTCGAGCCGATCAGCCCGCCGCGGCCTTCGTCGTCGTGGCGCTCGGCTTGCCGCTCTGGCTCGGGTTGACGGTGGCCTTCTTCGTCGGTGCCGTCGACGGCGTCGTGGGCGTCGGGACCTGCGAGAAGGTGCGCTCGGGCACCCCGAGCCAGGTCACGTGGTCGATCGGCCAGACGACGAAGAGGGCGCGACCGACGATCTTGTCCATCGGCACGGAGCCAGTGGCCCCGGTGCCGTCGTCGTGCCAGCGGCTGTCGGAGGAGTCGCTGCGGTGGTCGCCCATGACCCACACGCGTCCGGCGGGGACCGTGATGTCGAACTTCTTGCCCTCGCTGGGGTAGTCGCCCGGCTTGACGTACGGCTCGGTGATCTCGACGCCGTTGACCTTGAGCTTGCCGGTGTCGCCGTCGGCCTGGACGTGGTCGCCCGGCAGGCCGATGACGCGCTTGATGAGGTGGTTCTCGGAGTCCTCGGGCAACAGGCCGACGAAGACGAGGGCGTCGTGGAACGGGCCACCGACGTTGCTGCGCTGCTCACCGAGGTCGCCGAGCCAGGGGCTGGGCACGCCCGGGTCCTCGAAGACGACGACGTCGCCGCGCTTGAGGTCGAGCGGGCCGGGCGTCAGCTTGCTGACGATGACGCGGTCGTCCTTGACGAGGGTGTTCTCCATCGAGCCCGACGGGATGTAGAAGGCCTGGAACAGCCACGTCTTGACGACGAAGGAGAGCGCCATGGCGAGGACCACGACGATGACGAGCTCCTTGAGGCCGGCGAGGATCGTCCCGCCGAAACCGCGGGGTTCGTCGTCGTAGTCGTCGTCGAGGTTGTCGTCGTCGAGGTCACCGTCGGTGTCGTCAGCACTCCGCCCGCGCGTCGGGTCTTCGGGGCGTCCGGTGTACTGCGACATCACTCACCATTTCGTGGGACGGAGGCAATTGGTGCTTGGTCGACCGGTCCGAGCCGATCGAGCGGCCAGTATCGCACCCAAACCTTGCCGATGATGTCGTCCCCCGGCACCATGCCGCCACCCGGATCGCCGAGGTGTGCGCGGGAGTCGGCGGACGAGCCACGGTTGTCGCCCATGACCCAGAACCGGTCGGCGGGGACCGTCACGTCGAAGGTCAGGCCGCTCGGTTTCTGCCCCGGCGCGACGTACGGCTCGGTGACGGCGACGCCGTTGACCTCGAGCCGTCCGTCGGCCGCGCAGCACCGGACGTGGTCGCCCGGCAGGCCGATGACGCGCTTGACGTAGTCGGTGGGCTGGCCCTTGCCGGCGAGGCTCTCGACGGCCTCGACGAGGGTCTGCACCATGCCGCGCTCGGGCACGCGCAGGTTGAACGCCTCGGAGGCGTCGAAGACGATGATGTCGCCGCGCTGGAGGTCGGCGGGCGCCGTGGTGCGGCTGACGAGGATGCGGTCGCCGATGAGGAGCGTGTCCTGCATCGACTCGCTCGGGATGCCGAAGGGCGTCACGAGGAAGGCCCGGACCACGACGATCGCGAGCAGCAGCAGGGCGGGACCGAGCAGCCACCGGTGACGGCGCGCGGCGGCGTATGCCGGACGGGTGGCCCGTCCGCGACCGCTGCCCGATGGCGCGGGGTCCCCCGACGGCGCGGAGTCCCCCGCACGCGACGAAGGCGCGGCGGACCCCGGGTCGGGGGACGTACCGGATCGCTCCGGGACGTCCCGCTCGGGGTCCACCGCGCCTCGCGTGTCTAGACGGACGGCTGCGTCAGCAGGTCGTCAGCTCTTCGCGCCGGCCTTGGTGGGGATGCTGTCGCGCTTCTCGCGGATCTTGGCAGCCTTGCCGCGCAGACCACGGAGGTAGTAGAGCTTCGCGCGACGGACGTCACCGCGGGTCACGACCTCGATCTTGTCGATGACCGGGGTGTGCACCGGGAAGGTGCGCTCGACGCCGACACCGAAGGAGATCTTGCGGACCGTGAAGGTCTCGCCGATGCCGCCGCCGTGGCGACGGATGACGATGCCCTGGAACACCTGGACACGCGAGCGCGTGCCCTCGATGACCTTGACGTGGACCTTGAGGGTGTCGCCGGCGCGGAAGTCGGGGACGTCCGAGCGCAGCGATGCCGCGTTGATGTCGTCAAACGTGTGCATGATGCTTCGCTTTCCTGGGTGCCACAGGCCACCTCGTCACAAAGGTGTGGGTCGCGTCCGTCGGGCCGCGTCGAGTCACCGGGTGGATCCGGTCGAGCTGTGGTGACCCGACTCCCCCTGTGGCAGGGGCCGTCGTGTGCCGGACGCAAGGAGCAAGTCTGCCAGAGCGCACGGCATACCAGAAATCGGCGACGCCAGACGACGACCGCCGGTGCCCTAGCGTGGCCCCGTGGACGTCTCCCCCGGCTGGCCCGTGTACCTCTGTCTCGCCGTCCTGCTCGTCGTGACGCTGCTCGCCAACCGGCTGAGCGGCGTGGGCCTGGGACGCCAGTCGGCGGTCGCCGGCGCCCGGGCGGTCGTGCAGCTCTCCCTCGTGGCGCTCGTCATCACGGCCGTCGTCGGGTCGCTGTGGCTCTCGTTCCTCGCCGTGGGTGCGATGTTCGCGATGGCCGTCGCGACGACGTCGAAGCGGGTCGGCGCCCCGCGCACGTGGCCGTGGGCCGCGGCCGCGATGGCGTGCGGCGTCGTGCCCGTCGTCGCCATCGTGCTCGCCACCGGCGCGGTCCCCCTGACGGGCATCGCCGTGATCCCGATCGCCGGCATCGTCATCGGCAACACGATGACGGTGCACACGCTCGTCGGGCGGCGCACCTTCGCCGCGTTGCGCGAGGAGCACGGGCAGTACGAGGCGTCGCTGTCGCTGGGACTCACCTCGAGCCAGGCCATCGACGAGATCATCGCGCGACGGGTGCCCGAGGGCATCGTCCCGAGCCTCGACCAGGTGCGCACGTCGGGGATCGTCACGCTGCCGGGCGCCTTCATCGGCGTCATGCTCGGTGGCGGCAGCGCCGTGCAGGCCGCGACGGCGCAGGTGCTCGTCCTCTTCGCGATCATGGCGACGCAGTCGATCACGGCCGGGGTGCAGGCGGCGCTCATCCGCCGGCGCCTGCTGCTGCCTGCCGACCTCGGCCTCGCGCTCGTGTCGTGACCGGGCCGGCCGTCAGCGGCGGCGACGCTTGACGAGCGTGACCGCACCCGGGATCGGCGCCGTCGTGTCGACGAGGCGGTAGCCGGCCTTCTTGTACATCCGCAGGTTGTCGGTGCTGCGCGCGCCCGTGTGCAGCGTGAAGGTGCGTATGCCGTCCGGCGCCGTCGACTCGGCGTGCTCGAGGAGGCGTCGGCCGAGTCCACGACCCTGGAGGTCGGGGGCGACGCAGAGGCGCCCGACGAACCAGTCGTCGTCCGCGCCGCCGCGGGCGGTCCGCACGGCGCCGACGAGCCGGCCGCCGCTGCGGGCGACCCAGGTCTGGGTCGTGTCGAGGCTCGCCCGGACGTCGTCGAGGCTCTCGTGCAGGGCCGGGATGTCGAGCGTGTCGTTGGCGAGGGCCTCCTGCACCCAGCACGCGCGCATGAGCACGGCGAGCTCGGGCACGTCGCCCGGTGTCGCGGCGCTGATGACGACGTCGCCGGCGTCGCGGGCGGCGTGCGAGGCGTGGAGCAGGTCGGGCCGGCGCGCTGCCGTGCGCGCGAGCCGCTGCTCGTGGCGCCAGGCGGCGATGGCTCCGTGGTTGCCCGAGAGGAGGACCGGCGGGACGTCGCGGCCGTTCCACGAGGCGGGCTTGGTGTAGATGGGGTACTCGAGCAGCCCGTCCTCGTGCGACTCCTCGACGAGCGACTCGGCGTTGCCGATGACGCCCGGCACGAGACGACCGACGGCCTCGACCATGGCGAGGACGGCCACCTCGCCGCCGTTGAGGACGTAGTCGCCGAGGCTGACGACGGACACCTCGAGGCCGAGGTCCTCGCGGGCGTGGTCGTAGACGCGCTCGTCGATGCCCTCGTAGCGCCCGCACGCGAACGCGAGCCACGGCTCGTCGGCGAGCTCGCGTGCGAGCGCCTGCGTGAACGGCTGCCCGCCGGGCCCGGGGACGACGAGCCGCGGCTTCGCCTGCGACGGGTTGTCCTGAGCGAGAACGTGGTCGAGCGCCTCGGACCACGGCTGCGCCTTCATGACCATGCCCGCTCCCCCGCCGTACGGGGTGTCGTCGACGGTGCGGTGCCGGTCGTGCGTGAAGTCGCGAAGGTCGTGGACGCGGACGTCGAGGAGGCCGTCCTCGCGCGCCTTGCCGATGAGCGACAGGTCGAGCGGGGCGAGGTAGTCGGGGAAGATCGAGACGACGTCGACGCGCAGGGCCGGACGCGTGTCGGGACGAGCCTCGGGACGCGGGTCGGGCACGGTCACTCGGTGCCCTCGCGGTAGAGGTCGAAGAGGCCGGGCGGCGGGTCGACGACGACGTGGTCCTCGGCGACGACGGGCACGATGCGCTTGACGAACGGGACGTAGGCCGTCACGCCGTCGGTGAGCGTGAGGACGAGACGGTCCTGGGCCGGACCGATCTCGAGGCCGCTCACGGTGCCGACCGTCTCGCCACTGGGGTCGCGGGCCTCGAGCCCGACGAGGTCCTCCTCGTAGAAGGCCTCGTCCTCGACCTGGGGGTTGGACTCCGGCAGCACGAGGCGCGTGCCGCGCAGGCTCTCGGCGCCGCCGCGGTCGGGGATCTCCTCGAACGTAATGAGCCAGATGCCACGGTGCACCCGGGTCGAGGCGACGGTCAGCGCGGTCGGCACGCCAGAACCCGGCTCGGCCTCGGTCTCGATGACGGTGCCGACGGCGAAGCGGGTCTCGGGGTCGTCCGTGTGCAGCTGGACGGTCACCTCTCCACGCAGACCGTGGGGCTTGCCGATGCGGGCGAGGACGACGTTCATGGGCCGAATCCTCTCAGGTTTGGGGGCGCTCGGAGACCGGTGCACGCAGGTCGGGCGCGGGGACGCGAGAGGGGCGCCCCGGCATTCCGGGACGCCCCTCTCGGTGACTCGCGTGGGAGTCGTCGGCGCTCAGCGCACGCGGTCGGTGTCGACGATGTCGACGCGCACGTTGTTGTTGCCCGCGAGGGCGCCGACGACGGTGCGCAGCGCGCTCGCCGTGCGGCCGGAGCGGCCGATGACGCGGCCGAGGTCGTCGGGGTGGACCCGGACCTCGAGCAGCTCACCACGGCGCAGCTCCTTGCGGACCACGACGACGTCCTCGTCGTGGTCGACGATGCCCTTGACGAGGTGCTCGAGCGCCTCCTCGAGCATGCTCAGGCCTCGGCCTTCGCGGCGTCGTCGCCGGCGGCCTCGGCCGGAGCCTCGGTCGCCGCGGCGGGCTCGGTGGGCTCGGTGGTCTCGTCGGCCTTGGCCTCAGCCTTGGGCTCGGCCTTCTTGGCGGCCTTCTTGCGCGGCGTCGGGCCGTCGGTGCCGGCGTCGTTCTTGCCACCGGCAGCGGCGATCGCGGCCTCGTAGAGGTCCTTCTTCGGGGTCTTCGGCTCCTTGGTCTGGAGCTTGCCCTCGTCGACGATCTTGATGAGCGCCGCAACGGCCTCGGTCGGCTGCGCGCCCTGGCCGAGCCAGTAGTGCGCGCGCTCGATGTCGATGTCGATGAGCGACGGCTGCTCGGTGGGGTGGTACTTGCCGATCTCCTCGATCGCACGGCCGTCGCGCTTGGTGCGCGAGTCCATGACGACGACGCGGTAGTACGGTGCACGGATCTTGCCCATGCGCTTCAGACGGATCTTGACTGCCATGGTGGCGGTCTCCTCAACCAGTAGTGAGCGCGGCGAGACCGACTGGGTTCAGCCGGGGTGCCGACGCTCGGTGTGTAGGCGTCCGGTCCAGCCTGAAGGGGCCGGACGGGTACAGCCCTCCATTCTGCCAGACCCGAAGGGATGCTCCGGACACGCACCCCGCAGACCGACCGCGTATGCCGTCCGCTCCCTCAGGCGTGGGCGGCGCGGACCGCGAGGGCGTGGCGCACGACCTCGCGCCGGGACACGTCGGTGGCGCCCTCGAGGACGGGCACCCTGGCGGGCTCGAAACCCGCGCGGGCCAGGCCCATCCGCAGCTCCGGCCCGGTGAGCCGACACTCGACGACCCCGCCGACGGGAGAGACGCGGAGCAGCTCGAAGAGCGTCGCCGTGCTCTCGACGGTCGACGCGGAGTAGAGCGGGATGCCGAGCTCGGCCGCGACGGCCGAGGCGAGGCTCGTGCCGCCGTAGGCGCCGAAGGCCGTGGACCCCGCACCGCTCACGACGCAGGCGAGGCGCCGGTGGCCGTGGGGCCGGTAGGGCACGGCGGGCCAGTCGGTGGAGAGCAGCGTGAAGCGGTCGTGGTCGCGCCAGTCCCGGCGCCCGTCGATGCCGGGCAGGTAGAGGAAGTCGCGCGAGAAGCCCTCGTGGACGAAGCCGAGCGAGCGCACGAGGCCGGCCGAGCGGTGGTTGGCGGGCTGGATGTTCGCCTCGACGCGGTGCAGGCCCATGCCGTGCGGCTGGTCGGCGAAGAGGAGGTCGAGCGTGAGGCGCAGCCCTTCGACGAAGAGGCCCCGGCCGGCATACGGGTCGTAGGAGTCGTAGCCGACGGTCGCGCTGCGGAAGGCCCCCTCGACGACGTTGGCGACGTTGATGCGGCCGACGAGGCCGTGCGACCCCTCGGGGTCGAGGGCGTGCACCATGAAGGTGCGGTACGTCGGCGACTGGTTGTCGAGGACGACCGGCAGGTTGTGCGGGTTGGGCATCGCGAAGTCCGCGAGACGCCGTTCCGAGAGGGTCACGGCCGCGGCATACGCCTCGATGTCTGCGGTCGACGGGGGACGGACCTCGACGCGCTCGCCCACGGCCGTGAGCGGCGGCTCGTCGGAGGCGGGCTCGTGCAGGTGGTCAGACGACAACGCGACCTCGCAGCACGACGCCCTGCGGGTCACCGACGACGGTGACGTCGGCGAGCGGGTCGGCGGCGTAGACGACGAGGTCGGCGTCCTCGCCCTCGACGATGCCGGGGCGGCCGAGCCACTCGCGCGCGCCCCACGTCGCAGCGGCGACCACCTCGGCGTTGCTCAGGCCGGCCTTGGTCAGCTCGACCATCTCCTGCGCGACGAGGCCGTGCGGGAGGCTGCCACCGGCGTCGGTGCCGACGTAGATCGGCACGCCGGCCTCGTGCGCGGCCCCGACCGTGGCGTAGCGCCGCTCGTGCAGGTCGAGCATGTGGCGGTGGTAGTCGGGGAACTTCTCCTTCGCCGGGGCCGCGAGGTCGGGGAACTGCGCGATGTTGACGAGGGTCGGCACGATGGCGATGCCCTGGGCGGCGAAGGTGTCGATGGAGTCCTCGCGCAGGCCGGTCGCGTGCTCGATGCAGTCGATGCCGGCGGCGGCGAGGTCGCGCAGGGACTCCTCGCCGAAGCAGTGCGCCGTGACGCGGACCCCCTCCTCGTGGGCGGCCGCGATCGCGTCGGCGACCACCTGTCGCGACCAGCTCGGGGCGAGGTCGCCGACGTCGCGGTCGATCCAGTCGCCGACGAGCTTGACCCAGCCGTCGCCCCGGTGCGCCTCGAGCCGCACGTGACGGACGAGCTCGTCCTCCTCGACCTCGTGGGCGTAGTTGCGGATGTAGCGCCGCGTGCGGGCGATGTGCCGGCCGGCGCGGATGATCTTGGGCAGGTCGTCGCGCTCGTCGACCCAGTGCGTGTCGCCGGGCTGCCCCGCGTCGCGGATGAGGAGCGTGCCGCGGTCGCGGTCGGTGATCGCCTGCTGCTCGGCCTCCTCGCGCGGCACGCCCCCGTGCGGCCCGAGGCCGACGTGGCAGTGGGCGTCGACGAGACCCGGCAGCACCCACCCCTCGAGCGTCTGCACGTCGCTGCGGTCGGTCGGCGGCGTGAACGACACGCGCCCGCCGATGACCCACAGCTCGTCGACGACGTCGTCGGGACCGACGAGCACCCGACCGCGGACGTGGAGCACCGGTGCACTCATGGCACCGACCCTAACCTCCGTCGTGCGCCAGATCCGTGAGGACGTCGGCCCAGTGCGCCATGAGGGTCGCGAGGTGGCCCGCACCCTCCCGGACGACGAGCCGGGACGTCGGCAGGTGGGTGTGCAGCCACTGCCCGTGCTCGAGCCCGACCGTGCGGTCCCGGTCGCCGTACCAGAGGTGGACGGGTGCGCGGACGTCTGCGAGCTCGACGTCCCAGCCGGCCGTGAAGGCGAGCGCGTCGCGCGACACCCCGCGGTAGGCCGGCACGCCGGGGCGCCCGCGACCGGTCCAGGGCTCGAGGATCTCGGGCGAGACGAAGCCGCCCACGCGAACCGTCGCAGACGTGCCCGTCCCGCGCCCCCGGGCGCCGTCGGTCGTCGCACGGTCCTGGAGCGCGATGGCCGCGTCGAGGTCCCCGTGGCGCGCTGCGCGGATAGCGGGGTCGTCGGCCGCCGCCGGGTCGAGCTCGAGCAGCGGCCCGACGCCGGCGACGACCCCGGCCACGCGCACGCGGTCGGGCAGCACGGCAGCCGCCGCGACGGCATACGGCCCTCCCCCGGAGACGCCGAGCACGGCGAAGGCGTCGATCCCGAGCGCGTCCGCGACCGAGCCGGTGTCCAGCGCGACGGAGGTCAGGGTCGTCGGGGCGTCCGTCGACCCGCCGTAGCCCGGACGCGAGAACGCGAGCAGCCGGACGCCCGCGCGGGAGGCCGCGCCGTCGCCGAGCGCGGCCTGCAGGCGACCGCCGGGCGTGCCGTGGAAGAAGACCAGTGGGGCGCCGTGCGGGTCGCCGCCCTGCCACACGTCGACGCGCCGCCCGTCGGGCAGCCGCACCCGCGAGCGTCCGTCGGTGGTGACCACGCATCGAGCGTATGCCGCCCGGCGGGCACCGTCACCGGCGTCGCGTCCCGCTCCGGCCGGGCGCCGGACGGCTCAGGCGATCGAGGCCACGACGATGAGCGACACGGCGAGCTGCACGGCCGCGGCCACGATCGAGGCCGGGTGGAAGTCGCGCTGCGTCACGAGCTCGGCCATGTCTCCCGGCGTCACGAGGTCGAGCAGCCGGAAGGCGAGGGCCTGGAGCACGACGCCGAGCAGGCCGAAGACGACCGACCAGCCGAGCGCCACGCCGAGCGAGCCCGTGCCGTTGGTCCAGATCGCGGCGAAGACGACGAGCCCGAGGCCGAGGAAGCCGGCCGCGAGGACGATCGCGGCGTTGACGGACCGCTCGGTCCAGATGTGCGAGCCGAGGTGGCCCGGCGTCACGAGGTCGAGCGCGGCGTAGCCCAGGCCGAGGACGGCGATGCCGACGACGGCGTAGACGAGGGCGTATCCGGTGTGGACGAGCAGGTCCATGCAGGCTCCAGTGTTCGGGTGTCGGGTGACGGGGTCAGGTCCGGGGGCGAGGTGGGCGCTCAGGGCTCGGCGACCCAGGAGGCGACCTGCTCCGGGGTCGAGCGCGGCGTCAGCATGCGGTGCGGCACGAAGCGGGCGCCGGTGTTGGTCACGAGGTTCGTCGACTCGCGGATGCCGAGCCCCGCCGGCTTGCCGTCGACGACCCACGTGCCGAAGACCGGCCGGTTGCCGTCGATGTCGGGCAGCGGGGTGTACTGCTGGTAGACCCGCTGCTGGCCCTGGGTGCGCAGCCGCGGCGAGCGCTCGACACCGTCGGGTCCGATCACGTCGACACCGTCTCCCTCCCAGCCGAAGAGCGGCTTCGACACGTGAGCGGCCATGCCGTGGGCGTGGTCGAAGTAGGCAGGCAGCAGGTTGGGGTGGCCGGGGAACATCTCCCACAGGACCGGCAGCAGCGCCTTCGAGCCGGCGAGCAGCTTCCACGGCGGCTCGACCCACTGCGTCGTCGACGCACCGCCGAGCAGGTAGCCGCCGAAGGGCGAGTCGAGCATCCACTCGGTGGGGTACATCTTGAAGCAGTGCGTGATCGGCTCGCCGTGCACGTCGACGAAACGCCGCTGCCCGTGGTGCCAGCCGATGTCCTCCATCGTGATGCCGAGCGCGACGAGCCCGGCCTCCTGGGCGGTGTCGCGCAGGTAGGCGACGGTCGCCCAGTCCTCGGTCGGCTCGTCCTGACCGACGGCGAAGTGGACGACCTCGACCCCGGTGCGCGCCCGCATCCGGCGCCAGCCCTCGACGAGGCGCTCGTGGAGCAGGTTCCACTGGTCGTGGCCGGGGTGCAGGTCCTCGAGCCAGAACCACTGGGTCACGGCGGCCTCGACGAGCCCGGCCGGGGTGTCGGCGTTGTACTCGAGCAGCTTCGGCGGGCCGTCGCCGTCCCACGCGAGGTCGAACCGGCCGTAGACCGAGGTCGCGTCGGGGTCCGACAGCGATGCCGCGAGCCACGCCCCGGCGCCGTCCGGCAGGCCGTGACGGGCGACGACCTCCGGGTCGTGGGCCATCCGGTGCACCGCCGCGACGGTCATCCGGTGCAGCTCGCCCGTGGCTCGTTCGAGCACCTCGACGTCGGACTCGGTCAGCTCGTAGCACGCCGTCTCGTCCCAGTACGGGACGGCACTGCCGTCGGCGGCGCGGTCGACGGCATACGACAACCCCTGCTGCTCGACGGTGTGCAGCCAGCCGTCACGCGGCGTGCTCGGGACGCGGTCCACGGGTCAGCCGCCGACGGAGAAGCCGTGGCCGGAGAAGCCGCCGCGCGTCACGACGCCGCCCTCGGCCCTGAAGCCGGTCCCCCACGACTTCGACGACGGCGGCGCGGTGTACGAGCCGCCGGCCACCCGCGCGCCGATGGCCGGAGCCGCGACGCCGCGGGGCACGAAGTACCAGCCGTGACCACCGTGGAAGCCCGACGAGTGGTGGTCGTCGCACTGCTCGTCGGCGATGCGCGTCCGGGTCGCCTCGTCGACGCAGACCCCGGCGTAGTCGTGGTCGTCGTCCTGGACCGCGGCGTAGATGCCGAGGGACGCGAGCGCGACGGCACCGACCGTGACGGCGGCGGACTTGCGGGTCATGGGCATGCGGGTACGCGTCTCCTCGGGCTCCGGGGTCGTCGTGACGTCTCGTCAGGACGCGCTTCCGACGACACGCGGGCGTGGTCGGATCCCTCGGCCGGAGCAGAATCTTCCGGGGTCGGCCAGCACGCCGTCGCGGTCACCGTGGACGGCGACCCGCCTACCGGTCGGTCGTGACGGGGTCAGCGACCGCCGAGGAACTTTTCGAAGCCCTTGGGCAGGTTCGACGGGTCGAAGCCGGCCAGCGGGTCCTCGTCGGACGCGCCGGCGCCGTTGGCACCGCCTGCACCCGGCGCCCCGAAGGCGCTGGCCGCCGACGCGGCCCGCCCGGAGGCGGCCTTCTCCGCCGCGGCCCGCTCCTCGGCGGCGCGCTTGGCGGGGTTGCCGCTCTTGCTCTTCTTGCGCTGCGGCTGCTGCTGCTTGCCGCGCTTGCCCGTGCCCGGGATGCCGGGCATGCCCGGGAGGCCGCCCCCGCCGCCGCGCGCCATCGACTTCATCATCTTCTGGGCCTGGCCGAAGCGCTCGAGCAGCTGGTTGACCTCGGTGACGGTGACACCCGAGCCCTTGGCGATGCGGGCGCGACGGGAACCGTTGATCTGCTTGGGGTGGGTGCGCTCGAAGGGCGTCATCGAGCGGACCATCGCCTCGACGCGGTCGAACTCGCGGTCGTCGAAGGCGTCGAGCTGGTCACGCATCCCCTGCATGCCCGGCATCATCTTGAGCATCGACTTGAGCGAGCCCATCTTCTTGATGGCGTTCATCTGCGAGAGGAAGTCCTCGAAGGTGAAGTCCTCCTCCGCGAGGAACTTGCGGGCCATCTCGTCGGCCTCGCGCTTGTCGAACGCGCGCTCGGCCTGCTCGATGAGCGTCAGCACGTCACCCATGTCGAGGATGCGGCTCGCCATGCGGTCGGGGTGAAAGACCTCGACGTCGCTGACCTTCTCGCCGGTCGAGGCGAACATGATCGGCTCGCCGGTGATCTCGGCGACCGACAGGGCGGCGCCACCACGGGCGTCGCCGTCGAGCTTGGACAGGACGACACCGGTGAAGGCGACGCCCTCGTGGAAGGCCTGGGCCGTCTCGACGGCCGCCTGGCCGATCATCGCGTCGATGACGAAGAGGACCTCGTCGGGCGAGATCGCCGCGCGGATGTCGGAGGCCTGCTGCATGAGGTCGGCGTCGACGGCGAGGCGGCCTGCGGTGTCGACGATGACGACGTCGTACTGCTTGGCGCGGGCCTGCTCGATGCCCATCCGCGAGACGGTGACCGGGTCGCCGAACGACCGGGTGCCCTCGCCGGAGTCGAGGACGGCGTCGTGGCCGCCCATGTTGCCGCGCTCCGGTGCGAAGACGGGGACGCCGGCGCGCTCGCCGACGACCTCGAGCTGGGTGACGGCGTTGGGGCGCTGCAGGTCGGCGGCCACGAGCAGGGGCGTGTGGCCCTGGTCCTTGAGCCACTTGCCGAGCTTGCCCGCGAAGGTCGTCTTGCCCGAGCCCTGCAGGCCCGCGAGCATGATGACGGTCGGCGGCTGCTTGGCGAAGCGGATCGTGCGTGTCTGCCCGCCGAGGATGGCGACGAGTTCCTCCTGCACGATCTTGACGACCTGCTGGGCCGGGTTGAGCGCCTGGCTGACCTCGGCCCCGAGGGCGCGCTCGCGCACCGACCCGGTGAACCGCTTGACGACGGGTAGGGCGACGTCGGCGTCGAGCAGGGCGAGGCGGATGTCGCGGATCGTCGCGTTGACGTCGGACTCCGTGAGCCGGCCCTTGCCGCGGAGGTTCTTGAACGTCGCGGTCAGGCGGTCAGACAGGGATGCAAACACCCGGCAAGGTTATCCGCTCCGCCGACCACTTCCGACTCGACCGCCTCCCACGCGCCCGACGGCGTATGCCGCCGCGTAGGGTCGCGCGGGTGAGTGACCCCAGTGCCCGGCCCCCGTTCATCGACAAGATCGCGTGGATCCACCTCGAGCAGCGCCGCCTCCTCACGGCCCGCAACGCCGGCAGAGACCGCTTCTACCTGCCGGGTGGCAAGCGCGAGCCGGGCGAGAGCGACCTCGAGACGCTGGTCCGCGAGCTCGACGAGGAGCTGACCGTGTCCGTCGACCCGACCACCGCCGCCCACGTCGGGACGTTCGAGGCGCTGGCCGACGCCCGCACGGACGGGCTCGTCGTGCGCCTCACCTGCTACACGGCGACGCACAGCGGAGAGCTGGTGCCGTCGCGGGAGATCGACGAGATCGCCTGGCTGACGGCCCGGGAGGGCGACCGGGTGTCCGCCGTCGACCGGTTGGTCCTCGCCCACCTGCACGACGCGGGCCTGCTCGACTGACGAGGTCGACCAACAGGACACTCGCGCGCGGCCACGCTCGGTCGGTCGCCGGAGACGCCACCGTTCCGGTTGCGTGACCCGTCGGGTCAGTCGGCGTCGCAGGTGTCGATGATCATCGCGACGGCCTGGGCGGCCCGGGCCGGCGCGAGCTGCCCGCCACCGAACTCGGTCACGTAGAACGTGTCGAGCGTCTGGCCGGCATACGTCGCGATGTGCGCCGAGCGCACCGACAGCGACGCCCGGGCGAGCGTGATGCCGATGTCCTGGAGCAGTCCGGGACGGTCCGTCGCGCGGACCTCGACGACGGTCGCGCTGTCCGACGCGCTGCTGATGACCATGGCCCGCGTCGAGTCGACGGAGCCCGAGCCGGGGCTGCGCACCCCCGTCGACTTGCGCCGCTGGAGCTTGCCGAGGGGCGAGCGGTCGCCCTTCGCGACGCGGACGAGGTCGCGCGAGATGACCTCGGGCAGCGGGGTCTCGCTGCCCGGCGAGTCGACCCACCACTCGTTGACGGCGAGGCCGTCGATGGTGCGGACGATGGCCGAGCGCACGACGAAGCCGTGCGCGGCGAGCAGGCCGGCGGTGTCGGCGAAGAGGCCCGCGCGGTCGCGGTCGATGATGTCGATGCGGTGGGCGCCACCGAGGGATGACACGGTGACGTAGGGCTCTCCGGACGCGATGCGGTCGAGCGCGTCATCGGAGAGCGGCAGGGTCTCGATCGGTTCCACGACGAGAGGCCCCTCTCCTTGGGTCTGGGTGGTCAGGGCGGTCCGGCAGGCCTGGTAGAGGCGCTGGACGAGACCGGCGCGCCAGTCGCTCCAGGCCTTGGGGCCGGCAGCCGAGGCGTCGGCCTCGGTGAGGGCGCGCAGGAGGTCGAGGGTCATGGCCGACCCGTCGACGGCCTCCGAGAGGGCGGCGATGGTGGCCGGGTCCTCGGGGTCCCGGCGGGTGGCGAGGTCGACGAGCGTGAGGTGCTCGCGCACCAGGCGCACGATGGTGCGGCGGTCGGCGTCGGTGACACCCATCCGCCGGAGCACGGTGTCGGCGAGCTCGGCCCCGGTCACGGAGTGGTCCTGCGACCCCGGCACCTTGCCGATGTCGTGGAGCACCGCGGCGAGCATGAGCAGGTCGGGCCGGGCGACGTCGCGGACCATTCCGCTCGCCGCCACGACGGTCTCGATGAGGTGGCGGTCGACCGTGTGCCGGTGGACGGCGTTGCGCTGCGGGCGGCTCCGCACGGCCTTCCACTCGGGGATCCACCGCTCGATGACCCCCGCGAGGTCGAGGCCCTCCCACACGGTGACGAGCCCGGGGCCCGACGCGAGCAGGTCGGCGAAGAGGTTGCGGGCGACCTCGGGCCACGGCTCCGGCAGGACCGGAGCGGTGGCGGCGAGGTTCTTCAGCGTCGTCGGTGAGAGGGGTATGCCGCCGCGCGCGGCCACGACGGCAGCGCGCAGCGGGATGATCGGGTCGGACGACAGGTCGGCGGACGGTCCGAGGACGGCCTCGCCGTCGTGCCGGTAGAGGCCGTAGCCGAGCGGGGCCAGCTGCGGGCGGCGGGGGCCGACGCGCAGGGTGCGGGCGCGCTGGGACTGCATGGCGCGGCGCAGGGTGCCGTCGACGGCATACGCGATGGTCCGCGCCGACGTCGAGAGGTCGGTGAGGAGGTCGTCGGCGTCGGTGTAGCCGAGCAGCGCGGCGCACGCGTCCTGGTCGTCGCGGGTCAGCCGGTCCCTCCCCCGGCCCGTGACGACGTGGATGGCGTCGCGCACGTCGAGGATGCGCTCGTAGGCCTCGTCGACCTCGCCGTGCGGACGGTCGGTCAGCCAGGCGGCCGTGAGGGCCCGCAGGACCGACATGTCGCGCAGGCCGCCGTGGGCCTCCTTGAGGTCCGGCTCGATGAGGTGGGCCAGGTCGCCCTGGCGTGCGTGGCGCTGGAGCACCGACTCGTGCATCTCGCCGAGCCGGGTGCGGGCGTTGGCCCGCCAGTCGTGCGCCACGGTGGACCGGGCCGCGTTGACGACGTCGGCGTCACCGGCCACGTGGGTGAGGTCGAGCAGGCCGACGGCCGCGGAGAGGTCGTCGGACGCGACGGCCCGGCAGTCGGCCACGGTGCGGACGCTGTGGTCGAGCCGGACGCCGGCGTCCCAGATCGGGTACCAGAGCTTGTCGGCGAAGGCGCCGACCTCCTTGCCCGACAGGCCTCGCGGGTGGTGGACGAGCACCAGGTCGTAGTCGCTGAGCGGTCCGCCGTCGCCACGGGCCAGCGAGCCGACCGCTGCGAGGGCGACACCTTCGTGCCGACGCCCGGCGCACGCCTCGCGCCAGAGCTCCTGGAGCCATCCGAACCCGAACTCCGCGAGCGCCCGGCGGCGGGTCTGGCCCGCGCCGGGCGTCGCGAAGGTTCGGGTGCCGGCGAGGTCCAGACGTCGTGAGGTCACATCCGTCATGTCAGGTCTCGCCGTCCCCTTGAGTTGCGTGTGTGGTGCTGCTTCGTGCTTCGTGCTGCGAGTGGTCCGCCGACGCTCAGAGAGCCTCGACGCCCCGCTCGCCGGTGCGGACCCGCACGACCTCCTCGACCGGGACGGACCAGATCTTGCCGTCGCCGATGCGACCGGTCTGGGCCGCCTTGAGGATGACCTCGAGGACGTCCGAGGAGTCGACGTCGTCGACGAGGACCTCCAGGCGCACCTTCGGCACGAAGTCGACGGTGTACTCGGCGCCGCGGTAGACCTCGCTGTGGCCGCGCTGGCGGCCGTAGCCGCTGGCCTCGCTGATGGTCATGCCGGCCACCCCGAAGGCCTCCAGGGCCTCCTTCACCTCGTCGAGCTGGTGGGGCTTGATGATGGCGGTGATGAGCTTCATGCGTTGGCTCCTTCGACCTGCGATGAGGTGACGGCGGGACGGGTGCTGGTGCGGCCGCCCGATGCGGGGAAGCCACCGATCTCGTACCCGGACTCGGCGTGGACGGCCTGGTCGATGCCCTCGGACTCCTCGTCCTCGGTGATCCTCCAGCCGAGGGTGGCCTTGAGGGCCACCGCGATGACGTACGTCAGGGCGAAGGACAGCACGAGCGAGATGAGCGCGATGAGGATCTGCAGGACCGTCTGCTGCCAGCCGCCGCCGTAGAGCAGGCCGGTGGAGGTGGCGAGCAGGCCGGCGCCGATGGTGCCCCAGAGGCCGGCGACGAGGTGCACGCCGACGACGTCGAGCGAGTCGTCGTAGCCGAACTTGTACTTGAGGCCGACGGCGAGGGCCGAGAGGCCACCGGCGACGACACCGAGGATGATCGAGCCGACGGGCGACAGGGCGCCACAGGCCGGGGTGATGGCGACGAGGCCGGCGACGACACCGGACGCGGCACCGAGCGAGGTGGCGTGACCGTCACGGATCTTCTCGACGACGAGCCAGCCGATCGCGGCCGCACACGTGGCGACCGTCGTGTTGAGCCACACGGCCGAGGCGACGCCGTCGGCGGCGAGCTCGGAGCCGGCGTTGAAGCCGAACCAGCCGAACCACAGCAGGCCCGCGCCGATCATGACGAGCGGCAGGTTGTGCGGACGCATGGCGACCTTCGCGAAGCCGAGGCGCTTGCCGACGACGATGGCGAGGGCGAGGCCCGCGGCACCAGCGTTGATGTGCACGACCGTGCCACCGGCGAAGTCGATGGGCAGGACCGAGGCCACACCCTCCGTGACACCGAAGAGCTTGGCCGACAGTCCGCCCTCGGCACCCGAGAGGAGGCCGCCGCCCCAGACCATGTGGGCGAGCGGGAAGTAGACGATGGTGACCCAGATGACGGCGAAGGTGATCCAGGTGCCGAACTTGACGCGGTCGGCGATGGCACCACTGATGAGCGCGACGGTGATGACCGCGAAGGTCAGCTGGAAGCCGGCGTAGATGTACTCCGGGATGAAGACGCCGACCCCGAACGGGTCGATGAGGCGGGCGCCGTCCTCACCGGCGAGCTGGCTGAGCCCGAAGAGGTGGAAGGGGTTGGCGAAGATGCCGGCGATGTCGTCGCCACCGTCCTGCAGGTTGCCGAACGACATCGAGTAGCCCCACAGCACGTAGACGATGCCGACGACGGCCATGGCGCCGAACGACATCATCATCATGTTGAGGACGGACTTGCTCCGGGTCATGCCGCCGTAGAAGAGGGCGAGCCCGGGCGTCATCAGGAGGACCATCGAGGACGCGATGAGCATGAATGCGGTCGCGGCCTCGTTGATCACTGGTGTTTCTGCCGCGAAGGGCATCAGTGCTGGTGTCATGCGCAGCAGTCTGTGGACGCGCGGTTTCGCCCGACGGCGCCGTTTGTTACAGCCGTGTCAACAACGGGTGGACGGTGTTAGCGGATGGTTTCCCCCGCCGTGGGCGTCCGGATCGTGGACTCGGCCGCCCGGCCGGTGGACCGTCGAGGACGCCGACCCGCCCAGCCGTGCCCGCCCGGCCGGCCCAGGACGCACGTATGCCGCCCGGCGGGGCCGGACGGCATACGTGGGGCGTGCGTCGGGGCTGGGGGCACGCACTTCCCCGGTGTCACATGACGATAGCGTCGACGAAGGCCTCGGGGTCGAAGGGGGCGAGGTCGTCAGGGCCCTCGCCGAGGCCGACGAGCTTGACCGGGACGCCGAGCTGACGCTGGACCGCGACGACGATGCCGCCCTTGGCGGTGCCGTCGAGCTTGGTCAGGACGATGCCCGTGACCGCGACCGCCTCGGAGAAGACCTTGGCCTGCTGGAGGCCGTTCTGCCCGGTCGTCGCGTCGAGGACGAGGAGCACCTCGTCGATGGGGCTCTGCTTCTCGATGACGCGCTTGACCTTGCCGAGCTCGTCCATGAGGCCCACCTTGTTGTGCAGGCGGCCGGCGGTGTCGATGATGACGACGTCGACCTCCTCCTCGATGCCGGCCTTGACGGCGTCGAAGGCGACGGCGGCGGGGTCGGCGCCGTCCTTGTCGGAGCGCACGGTCGCGACGCCGACGCGGGCGCCCCACGTCTCGAGCTGGTCGGCGGCCGCGGCGCGGAAGGTGTCGGCAGCACCGAGCAGGACCTCGCGGTCCTCGGCGACGAGGACGCGGGCGAGCTTGCCGACGGTCGTCGTCTTGCCGGTGCCGTTGACACCCACGACGAGGATGACGGCAGGGCGGTCGCCGACGCGGCTGCTCGCGATGCGGCGGTCCATCTCGGGCTGGACGAGGGCGAGCAGGTCGTCGCGGAGCCAGCCGCGGACCGTGGCCTCGTCGGTGGCGCCGTCGATCTTGACGCGGGTGCGCAGCGACTCGACGAGCTCGGTCGTGGCCTCGACGCCGAGGTCGGAGGAGATGAGGGTGTCCTCGACCTCCTCCCACGCCTCCTCGTCGAGCTTGCCGCGCGAGAGGAGGGCGAGCAGTCCCTGGCCGATGGAGGAGTTGGACCGGGCGAGGCGGGCGCGCAGGCGCTGCAGGCGCCCTCGCGCCGACTCCGGTCGCTCGAGGGTCGGCTCGAGCGTCGGCTCCGGCGCGGTGGGAGCCTCGGGCTCGAGCGTCGTGGTGGCACCCTCGCCCGCAGGTGGGGCGGTCGTGTCGGTCGTGTCGGTCGTGCCGGTGGTGTCGCTGGGTGGCCGGCGGTCGAGGTCCTCGGCGGGCAGCCCCGGGCGGGCCGGCGGGGCCTCGCGCTCGACGGTGCGGCCGCGGCCGCGCACGAGGCTGACGCCGTAGGCGACCGCGCCGACGAGGATGGCGACGCCGATGATGACGTATGTCCAGACAGTGTCCACGTCAGCCATCCAACCACGGTGGCGGGGACGTCCCGGACGCCGCGATCACGACTCGGGCAGGGCCGCTGGTGCAGCCGGACGCGGCTCGGCCACCGGCGGTGGCCGGTGGCCGAGGTGGGTGGGCAGGCGGTCGGGCGCGACTAGTGCGTGCGGGCGCGCGGGCGACCGAGGGTGCCGGCCCGGCGACGTGCCGAGCGTGCGACCCCTTCCCCCTTGGCGGTGAGCAGGTCCCGGCCGCCACGGTGCGCAGGCACCGCGACGACGCCGACGACCGCCACAGCGAGCACGGTGACGACGAGCATCGAGATGACCAGGTAAACCATGTGACAAGAGTGACGCATGTGACCCGTGTGACGCAAATAGCACGGAGTGACGATTTCGCAACTCGAAGACGTTCGGCGCACACTCGCGGCGCCGCCGCCCCGGGGGCGTGCGGACGTCGGGCGTGTGCCGTGTCGTCAGGCGGGTCGGTCGGCGACGTCGCGCAGTCGCTGGGACACGACCGTCGTGACGCCGTCGCCGCGCATGCTGACGCCGTAGAGGGCGTCGGCGATCTCCATCGTCTTCTTCTGGTGCGTGATGACGATGAGCTGCGAGCTGTCGCGCAGCTCCTCGAAGAGGGTGATGAGGCGGCCGAGGTTGGCGTCGTCGAGGGCGGCCTCGACCTCGTCCATGATGTAGAAGGGCGAGGGCCGCGCCTTGAAGATCGCGACGAGCAGCGCCACGGCGACGAGCGACCGCTCGCCACCGGAGAGCAGCGAGAGCCGCTTGATCTTCTTCCCCGGCGGGCGCGCCTCGACCTCGAGACCCGTCGTCAGCATGTTGGACGGGTCGGTGAGGACGAGCCGTCCCTCGCCACCCGGGAAGAGCCGCTGGAAGACGCGCTCGAACTGGACCGCGGTGTCCTCGAACGCCTCGGCGAAGACGCGCTCGACGCGCTCGTCGACCTCCTTGACGATGTCGAGCAGGTCGCGCTTGGAGTTCTTGAGGTCCTCGAGCTGCTCGGTGAGGAACTTGTGCCGCTCCTCGAGCGCCGTGAACTCCTCGAGCGCCAGCGGGTTGATGCGACCCAGGGCGTTCAGCTTGCGCTCCGCCTGACGCAGCCGCTTCTCCTGGGCCTCGCGCACGAACGGGACCGGCTCGGGCTGCGCCGCGTCGGGGTCGGCGTCGGGGTCCGGCACGGCCGGCACGAGCTGGTGCGGGCCGTACTCCTCGACGAGGTCGGACGGCGAGATGCCGAGCTCCTCGACGGCCTTCGTCTCGAGCTGCTCGATGCGCAGGCGCTGCTGGGTGCGGGCGACCTCGTCGCGGTGGACGGTGTCGGTGAGCTCGCGCAGCTCGGCCTGGAGCGTGGAGATGTCACGACGCACGACGGCGAGCTCGGCGTCCCGCTCGGTGCGCTCGGCCTCCCCGGCGGCGCGGGCGCGACCGGCCTGCTCGGCCGACTCGGCGAGCAGCTCGTGCGCCCAGGCCGCCGCGGTGCGGACGGCCCCGGCCACGGCGGCCTCACGCTGACGGCGGGCCCGCTTCTCGGCCAGGCGCTGGCGCGCCTCCTCCTCGTGGCGGGCGCCGCGCTCGAGCGCGTCGGCGCGGTCCTTGAGGGCACGCGCACGCTCCTCGCGGGTGCGCAGCGCGAGACGGAGCTCGGTCTCGGCGGCGCGGGCCTCGCGGGCGACGGCCTCGAGACGGTCGCGCTCCTCGGTCGACGGCTCGTCGGCGAAGTCGCCCTCCCCGCTCGCGGCCTCGAGCCGCTCGAGCAGGGCTGCGTGCTCGGTCTGGTCGGCCTCGAGGGCCGAGGTCGCATCGGCGATGGCCTTCTCGGTGCGCTCCACCTCGGACCGGGCGGCACGCAGGGTCTGGCCGAGGGAGCCGAGCTTCTCGGCGATCGCGGCCATCCGGGCGTCGCTCTCGTTGAGGCGCTCGAGGGCGGCCTCGACCGCGTCGGCCAGCTCGGCACGCGTGGCGTCGGCGCCCGCGACGCGGAAGCGGGCCTCCTCCCCTTCGCGGGTGGCGCGGGCCATGGCGTCCTGGGCGTCGTCGAAGGCGGCCTGGAGCTCGAGCAGGCTGGGCGCGGTCGTGCTGCCACCCCGGACCGTGCCGGGTGCGTAGACGTCGCCGCCGCGGGTGACGGCCGTGACGCCCGGGTGGCTGCGGACGAGGGTGCGGGCGGCTGCGCCGTCGGGCACGAGCGCGACGCGCTCGAGCACCTGCTCCACGGCCGGGCGCACGGAGTCGGGGCACTCGACGACGTCGCGGACCCAGCGGGCGTCGCCGGTGAGCGCCGGCCAGGACGCGGGGTCGACGCGGGTCGCGGACTCCGCGACGAGGAGGCTGGCCCGGCCGTTGTCGCCGTCGCGCAGCGCGTCGAGGGCCGCGGCGGCGGCGTCGAGCGACCCGACGGCCAAGGCCTCGGCGGCCGTCCCGAGGGCGGCGGCGACGGCGTTCTCGAGGCCCGGCTCGACGGTGACGAGGGAGGCGACCGAGCCGAGGATGCGGTGGCCTTCGTCGGCGGCGGCGAGGAGCGCCGCGGCGCCGTCCTTGCGACTGAGGCTGAGGCCGAGGGCCTCGACGCGAGCGGCGGCCGTGGTGCGGGCACGCTCGGCGGTCGCCTCGGCCTCCTTCCAGCGGGC
Organism: Terrabacter sp. LjRoot27; assembly: GCF_964254175.1. Lineage (NCBI taxonomy): Bacteria > Bacillati > Actinomycetota > Actinomycetes > Micrococcales > Intrasporangiaceae > Terrabacter > Terrabacter sp. LjRoot27. The sequence continues at coordinate 1,612,939 of NZ_CAXUSS020000001.1, read as the reverse complement.
GAGCTCGGCCTCGGCGGCGTCGAGGCGCGCGGCGGCCTCCTCGTAGGCGGTGTCGAGCCCCTCCTCGCCCTCCTCGTCCTGGGCGACGCTCGACTCGAGCCGCGAGAACTCGTGCTCGGCCTCGGCGGCGCGGGCCTGGGCGGCCTCGATGGTGCCGCGCAGACGTCCGACCTCGGCCTCGCGGGCCTCGATGCGCGAGGCCTTGGCGCCGACCTGGCCGCCGAGCTTGGCCAGGCCCTCGCGACGGTCGGCCGCGGCCCGGGCCTCGCGCTGCAGGCGGGTGGTCTCCTCGGCGTGCCCCCGCTCGGCCTCGGTGCGCGACAGGACGGCGTTCTCGAGGGCGGCCTTGGCCTCGGCGATCTCCTCGAGGAGGAACGTCTCCTGCTCGCGGACGTCTGCGGCCTGGGCGCGCAGCTGCTCGGGGTCACGGCTCTGTCCGGGGGCCTCGGGCTCGTCGTCCTCGCTGAGCAGGCGCACGCGCTCGGCGGCGAGCGACCGGGTGGACGCCATCCGCTCGACGAGCCGGCCGAGCGCGACGTACTCGTCCTGGGCCCGGGTCAGGGCCGGACGGGCGGCCTCGGCGGCCTCCTCGAGCGTGGAGAGCCGGTGGCCGAGGTCGCCGATGGACGCCTCGACCTCGGAGCGACGCTCGATGAGGGCGGACTCGTCGGCGACCTCCTGCTCGAGCGTCGACGTCAGCTGGACGAGGTCGTCGGCGACGAGGCGCAGGCGCGCGTCGCGGGCGTCGGTCTGGATGACGGCCGCCTTGCGCGCCGTCTCGGCCTGGCGACCGAGGGGGCCGAGCTGGCGGCGGATCTCACCCGTCAGGTCCTGGACCCGGGTGAGGTTGGCCTCCATCGTGTCGAGCTTGCGGAGCGCGCGCTCCTTGCGCTTGCGGTGCTTGAGGACGCCGGCCGCCTCCTCGATGAACCCGCGGCGCTCCTCGGGCGTCGCGCGCAGGACAGTGTCGAGCTGGCCCTGGCCGACGATGACGTGCATCTCGCGGCCGATGCCGCTGTCGGAGAGGAGCTCCTGCACGTCGAGCAGGCGGCACGGGGTGCCGTTGATGGCGTACTCCGAGCCACCGTTGCGGAACATCGTGCGGGCGATCGTCACCTCGGTGTAGTCGATCGGGAGCGCGCCGTCGGTGTTGTCGATGGTGAGGGCCACCTCGGCGCGGCCGAGCGGCGCGCGGCCGGACGTGCCGGCGAAGATGACGTCCTCCATCTTGCCGCCGCGCAGCGACTTGGCGCCCTGCTCGCCCATGACCCAGGCGAGCGCGTCGACGACGTTGCTCTTGCCGGAGCCGTTGGGGCCGACGATGCAGGTGATGCCGGGCTCGAGACGCAGGTGGGTCGCCGAGGCGAAGGACTTGAAGCCCTTCAGAGTGAGGCTCTTGACGTACACGACCCGAGAAATCCTTTGTCCAGCCAGCCAGCGATCCCGGTCAGCGTACTAGTCGTGGGGCCGTGCTCCGGGGAGGTGAGCGCCTGCGCGTGCGGGGGCGGACGGCATACCGTGGTCGGGTGGATGCCGACGAGCACGCAGAGCACGACGGTCACGACGGTCACGACGACCACACGGTCACCTCCCTCGAGCGCCTGCTCGAGGTCTACCCCACGGCGCCGGCGGCCAACAGCCTCGCCAAGGAGTCCGCGACCATCACGCCGAGCCAGGCCCGGATCATCGAGGCGGCGCCCTTCGTCGTCGTGGCCACCGTCGGTGACGGAGGCCTCGACCAGTCGCCGCGCGGGGACCGACCCGGCTTCGTGGTCGTGCGGGACGAGCGCACGCTCGTCATCCCCGACCGCCGTGGCAACAACCGCCTCGACACCCTGCGCAACGTCGTCGCCGACCCTCGGGTGGGTCTCGTCTTCCTCGTGCCGGGCCTCGGCGAGGAGCTGCGCGTGCGCGGCACCGCGGTCGTCTCGACGGACCCCGACGAGCTGGCCCGCCACGAGGTCAGGGGTGTGCTGCCGGCGTCCGTGCTCGTCGTCACCGTCGAGCGCATCTACTTCCAGTGCGCTCGTGCGATCAAGCGAAGTCGCCTGTGGGACAGCGAGTCCCGCGTGGACCCGAAGACCCTCCCGACGGCCGGCGCGATGACGCGCGAGGCCGGCGGGTTCGCCTCCGACGCCGAGGCAGCGGCGTACGACGCGGCCCTCGGCGCCCGGCAGGACGCGACCCTCTACTGAGGGGTCCGGCTCGCCGGCGTGACGCCTACGTGTCGCCGTTGGCGATGCGCTCGTGGTGGTGGATGACCTCGGCGATGATGAAGCCCAGGAACGCCTCGGCGAACACCGGGTCGAGGCCCGCGCTGTCGGCGAGCGCCCTCAGCCGTGCGATCTGGCGCTCCTCGCGCTGGGGGTCGGCCGCGGGGAGGTGCTCCTCCGCCTTGAGCCGGCCGACCTGCTGGGTGCACTTGAAGCGCTCCGCGAGCAGGTGGACGAGCGCGGCGTCGATGTTGTCGATGCTGCTGCGCAGCCGAGCGAGCTCGGCGGGGACCTCGGGCACGTCGCTCACCCGGTCAGCCTAGGCGGGTCAGCGCTCGACGAACCCGGAGATTCCGTCCCTCGGAACGCCCTGCTGCACGACGACGCTCTCGACGTGTCCCGGCCGACGGGTCGTCGACGGGGTCTCCCGCAGCAGCGCCTCGAGCGCGTCGACCGCCTCTGCGCTGCCCTGGGCGACGACCTCGACCCGGCCGTCGGCGGTGTTGCGGGCGTGCCCGGCCAGACCGAGCTCGAGCGCGCGGGCCCGCGTCCACCAGCGGAAGCCGACGCCCTGCACCTCCCCGCGCACGAACATCGTCACGCGTACCGGCGCGCCGGTCTCCTCGGCATCCTGCTCCACAGCCACCGGGACACGGTATGCCGCGTGGCGCCGCAACGGGAGCCCCACGCGTACCTATGCTCACAACAGGCACGGCGGTGACTCCACTCACCGCGGCCCACGGAAGGAGCGACGTGACGACGTCGGCGATTTCACGGGCGGCTGGCACGGGTCAGACCGCCGACACGGCCACGGGGGCCATCCCCCGATCGGGGCGTGCGCCGTCGGGACGCCCGGCTCGCATCGAGGGGCTGGACGGGCTCCGCGCCCTCGCAATCGTCGGAGTCCTCGTCTACCACCTCAACGCCTCGTGGCTGCCGGGCGGCTTCCTCGGCGTCGACGTCTTCTTCGTCGTCTCGGGCTTCCTCATCACGACCCTGCTCGTCCGCGAGCACCACCGCACCGGCCGCATCGCGCTCTCGCAGTTCTGGGTGCGACGCGCGCGCCGGCTCCTGCCCGCCCTCGTCCTCTGCGTCGTCACGAGCGTGCTCATCGCGCGGGCCGTCAGCCAGGACCTCCTCGTCGACATCGGCCGGCAGATCGTCGGGGCACTGACGTTCTCGACGAACTGGGCCGAGATCACGGCCGGCACGAGCTACTTCGACCAGACCGCGCCGCAGCTGTTCATGAACTTCTGGTCGCTCGCCGTCGAGGAGCAGTTCTACCTGCTCTGGCCGCTCGTGACCCTCGCGCTGCTCGCCGTGTCGAGCCGGGTGCGCGTCGGCTTGGCGGCGGCCGTCGGGCTGGGCTCGTCCCTGCTCATGGCGCTGCTCTTCACGCCGGGCACCGACGCGACGCGCGTCTACTACGGCACCGACACCCATGTCATGGGGCTCATGGCCGGCGCGGCCCTCGCCTTCGCCTGGGCGAGCCCGCAGCTCGCGCTCTGGGTGGCGCCCTCGCGGTGGGGTCGTCTCGGGTCGTATGCCGTCCCGCTGGCCCTCGTCGTCCTGCTCGCCGAGATGGCCCTCCTCGACGAGCAGTCCACCCTGACCTTCCGCGGCGGCATCGTGCTCGCGTCGCTCGCGACGGCGGTCCTCGTCATGGGCGTCATCGAGCGGCGTCCCGACCGGGTCACCGCGGTGCAGCGGGTCATGCGCCACCCGGTCGCGGGATGGGTCGGCGCGCGGTCCTACTCCATCTACCTCTGGCACTGGCCCGTCATCCTGCTCGTCGCGCTCGACAACCCCTCTGCCCAAGGCACCACGTCGCACCTGCTGACCCGCCTGTGGTGCGTGCTCGTGACGCTCGCCCTCGCCGACCTCACCTTCCGTCTCGTCGAGACGCCCTTCCGCACCCTCGGCTTCCGGGGCGTGGCCTCGCGCCTGCGCGGCCGCGTCTCCGGCCTGACCCGACGCACCAAGCAGGTCGTCGGCGCCGGCGTCGCCGCGCTGGCCGTCGTGACGGCGGTCATCGTCCTGACCGCCCCCGACCAGAGCGAGACCGCGCGCATGCTCGCCGCCAACGAGGCGGCCGCCGACGCCATGTCGAGCCAGTCCCCCTCGCGCGCGACGCCGGGCTCTACGCCGGGCTCTACGGCGGGCTCGACGGCGGGAAGACCGGCCACGACGGCCACCGCGGGCCCGTCCGGGTCCGCGGGCGCGACGGGTAGCAAGGCGTCCTTCACGATGCCCGCCGGGCCCGAGATCGACGCCTACGGCGACTCGATCATGGTCGGCAGCCTCCAGGCCCTGCGCTACTACTTCCCGGGCATCCGCATCGACGCGAAGTCCAACCGGCGATGGTCCGACGGCCTCGCCGAGGTCGCGGCGCGTGGCGACGGCAACCGGCGCGCGATCATCCTCGCCTTCGGCACCAACGCCGGCGTCGACGAGGACCGCGTCAAGCAGGTGCTCGACGTGCTGGGCCCCGACCGCATGGTCGTCCTCGTCAACATCATGGGACCGTTCGCGCGCGTCGACACCGACAACGCGACGCTCGACCTCATCGCCCGCGGGCGCCCCAACGTCATCGTCGCCGACTGGGCCGACGCCATCCGGGCCCACCCCGAGCAGGTCCAGTCCGACCGGGTCCACCCGACGATCAAGGGTGCCCACCTCTTCTCGAAGACGGTGCGCCAGGCGATGGCCGACCTGTCGCAGCGCAACACCGGCAAGCCGGTCGTGCTCAAGGAGCTCCCGATCCCGTGACCCCCGGACGCACGGACGGTCCGCTCCCACCGGCGACCTCGGGGCCCGGAGCACGGGCTGTGAGGACGATCGGGATCGTCTCGCCCGGAGCCATGGGCTCGGCCCTCGGGCGCAGCTGGGCGACGGCCGGGACGCGGGTCGTGGCGACGGTCGTCGGGCGGAGCGAGCGCACGGCTGGTCTCGCTGCCGGCCTGGAGCTGCTCGATGGCCTCGACGCCGTCGTCGCCGCCAGCGACCTCGTCGTCAGCATCTGCCCGCCGGCCGCGGCCGAGCAGGTGCTCGCCGACATCGTCGCCGCCGCCTCCCGCACCGGCTCGACGCCGCTGGTCGTCGAGTGCAACGCCGTGGCCCCCGACCTCGTGGCGTCGCTCGACGCGCGAGCCGCGACGGCCGGTCTCGACCTCGTCGACGGTTCGGTGAGCGGCGGTCCCCCGTCACCCGGGGGCGACACGATGCTCTACCTCTCTGGCCGGCGCGCAGCCGAGGTCGCGGCACTGCCAACAGACGGTCTGCGTCGTCGCGTCGTCGGCGACCGCCCTGGTCAGGCGTCGGCCGTGAAGATGTGCACCGCCTCCGTCTACAAGGGCACCACGGCGATCTGGGCCCAGGCGCTCCAGTCGGCCGAGGCGCTCGGCGTGCTCGACGTCGTGCTCGACGACCTCGCCGAGGAGTTCCCGCACCAGGTCGCCGGGGCAGGTCACCGCATCGCCGTCGCGACGGCCAAGAGCGCCCGCTTCGTCGACGAGATGGAGAGCATCGCGGCCACCCAGCACTCGGCGGGCGTCTCACCCGAGCTCTTCGAGGGCATGGCGGCCGTCTACCGCCGGCTGGCGTCGACGCCGCTCGCTGCGCTGAGCCCCGAGGAGGCGGCCGCGCTCACCGACCTGCGTGACGTCCTGTCGCGCCTCACCTGAGACCGTCCCCGGCTCGTCGGCTCAGGTGGCGACGACGGGGTCGCCGACGCGGAGCACCGCTCCCTCGGCGAGCGGCAGCTCGGGGGTGAGGCGGATCCCGAACCACGTGGCGCCGTCCCACTTCCGGTGCCGGGCGAGGGTGCGGATCGGCTCCTTGCCGGTGCGCAGCTCGACCCGGTCGACCGTCGTCATGACGCAGCGGTCGCACACCATCGTCGTGCGGAACGGCACCTCCCCGATGCGGACCGACGACCACGCGTCCTCGGCGAACGGCTCGCACCCGGACACGACGACGTTGGGGCGGAACCGGTCGTGCCCCAAAGGATCTCGCGGCTCCTCGCCGCGATCGGCCGCCGTCTCGAGCAGCCAGTCGTTGAGCCGGGCGAGGGACGACTCCGTCGTGACGTGGAGCGGTGCCGCGTCCGACAGCGAGTTGCGGTCTCCGTCGGCGCCACCCATGTCCGGTCGGATCGGTCGGTGCAGGTCGTCGTCCTGCCACACGAGCCGGAGCGGGCGGCCGACCCGCGCGGTCAGCCACGCGTCGGCATCGGCTCCGGCGGGGAGCGCGTGGTCCTGTCCGGAGAAGCGGACGGGAACGGGATCGGCGCCCCGCGGCGGGACGACGTCGAGCGACCCTGCCCCAGGCCCGCCGAGGCGCACTCCCCCACCGTCGAGAGGCTCTGCGCACAGCCCGAGGAGGGCGTGCTCCTCGCGGGCCGTGACCTTCGTGCCGTGCGGGTCGACGACCGCCCACCGTCGGTCGCCACGCAGGCCCTGCGGCTCGACGACGGCCTCCTCGAGCGGGACGCCCGCGAGCGACTTGACCGGGTAGGCCGTCAGCGCCGTGACGTGCAGGCCCTCAGGGCGCGAGGCGGTCACTCCGCCAGCCATGCGGCATACGCGTCGAACGTGTAGGGACGGCCGAGGAAGTCCTCGACGAGGTCGGCGGCGTCGCGCCGCCCACCCTGCGCGAGGACCTTGTCGCGGTAGGCACCGGCGACCTCCGGGTCGAAGAGGTCGCCCTTGTCGAAGGCCGAGAACATGTCCTTGGCGATGACGAGCGACCACATGTACGTGTAGTACGCCGAGCTGTAGCCGTCGAGGTGACCGAAGTGGCACTGCATGTGCGTGCTCTCGAGGTACGGGAAGACGGAGTAGCGCGCCATGAGGTCGCGCAGGCGGGCCGTGAGGTCGTCGCTCTCGTTGACGTGGAAGTCGTAGGAGAGCGCGGCGTAGAACATCTGCGTCCGGGCGTCGTAGCCCTTGCCGAAGTCGTCGGCCCGGCGCATCGCCTCGACGAGCTCGGCGGGGATGGTCTCGCCGTCGGCGTCGCGGGCGAAGGTCGCGAGCACGTCGGCGTCCCAGGCCCATTCCTCGAGCATCTGGCTCGGGGCCTCGACGAAGTCCCACTCGGTCGCGACGCCCGAGAAGCGCACCCACTCGGTGCGCCCGGCGAGCACGTGGTGCACGAGGTGGCCGAACTCGTGGAAGAGCGTCACGACCTCGTCGTGCTCCATCAGGCCACGGTTGAAGTTGCAGACGAGCACGCCCTCGGCGAGCTGGCTGCCGGCGACTCCACGCGCGAGGTCGAACTGCGCCGCGTGCTTGTACTTCCCGTCGCGCGGGTGCAGGTCGAGGTGGATGCGGCCGATGCGCTCGCCGTCGAAGGAGACGTCGTAGGTCGCGACCTCCTCGTGCCACGTGCGGGCGTCCTCCCGGGGCACCGGTGACCACTCGAGACCGAAGAGCCGGCCGGTGACGTCGAGCAGTCCCTGTCGGACCGACTCGAAGGGGAAGTAGGTGCGCACGCGCTGCGCGTCGACGGCCAGGTCCTCCTTGCGGACGAGCTCGGCGTAGTAGGAGACGTCGGCGCCGTCGATGTCGGTGGCGTCGGGACGGTCCTGACGCAGACGCTCGAGCAGCACCGCCTTGTCGCGCTCGGCACTCGCGGCCGACAGCTCGGTGATGCGGTCGATGAACTCGCCGATGGCGTCTCCGCTGCCGATCATCTTGACCTCGGCGTCGTAGTCGGCCCACGAGGCGTAGCCGAGGAGCGAGGCGTGCTCGCGCCGGACGGCGAAGATCTCCTGCAGGACGCGGTCGTTGGCCGGCCACGCGATGGTGAGGAACTCGGTGACGAGGTCTCGGCGCGCCTGCGCGTCGTGCGCGAAGGTGCGGAACGGCACGACGTCGGGGTAGTCGGTGGTCACGGTGACGAGACCATCGTCCTCGACCGGGTGCGCCTCGACCCAGTCCTGCGGCAGGCCCGCGAGCCGGTCGGGCGTGACCCGGATGCTGCGGACGTTCTCGCGGATGTTCTTGCTGAACTCCTGGCTGAGCAGGATCGCCCGCTCGCTCAGCGCACGGAGGCGGTCGCGGGTCTCCTCGTCGCGGTCGACGCCCGAGCGACGGAAGTCCCGCAGCGTCCGCTCGAGCACTCGCGTCGCGTCGGGGTCGAGGCCACTCGCGTCGAGCCCGGCGAGGACGGCATACAGCTGTGTGTCGAGACCGAGGTCGGTGTCGAGCTTCTGCACCTGCTGGGCCACGGACTCGGCCCGCTCGCGCACGCCCGAGTCGGGGTGCACCTCGGAGAAGAGCGACCCGACGGACGCGGCGTTGGACAGGGCGGTCTGCGCGTCGTTCCAGACCCGGAGCACCTCGAGCGGCTCCGTGGGCGGGTCGCTGCGCAGGCCCTCGACGAGGGACCGCGCCAGCGCGAGCTGCTGCTCGCCTCGGGCGCCGACCCAGTCGAGCCAGTCGCTCTCGAGGGGCAGGGGCAGGTGCGTGGGCTCCGTGGTCACAGACGGCACTGTATGCCGCCACCCTCCCCTCGCGTCGACCGCTATTCCCAGAGCTGCAGGGAGCGGGTCACGATGCCGGCGAGGTCGTCGGGGCCGACCTCGCGCGGGCTCGTCGCGAGCAGTCGCTGCTGCTTGAGGGAACCCTCGACGAGGGCGTCGACGTCGCCCTCGTCGTAGCCGACGGCACGCAGGCCGTTCGGCATGCCGATGTCGCGCATGAGGTCCACGAGGACGCCGGGCAGCACGTCCCGGGGCTCGGAGTCCCAGCGGGCGCCGTGCGCCGGGTCGAGGAGCCGGGCCGCGGCGAGGTGCCGGTCGGGGTCCGACTCGAAGGTCCAGCGGAACGCCTCGGGTGCCGTCAGCGCGACCGCCATGCCGTGCGGCACCATCGGCTCGTCGCTCGGGTAGCCGTCCGGGTGGAAGTCGCGCACCCGACCGGCGATGGGGTACGCGTTGGCGTGCGGCACGTGCACGCCCGCATTGCCGAACCCCAGGCCGGCGAACGTCGCCGCAAGCGCCATCTCGCCGCGGGCGGACTCGTCGGACCCGTCGCGAACGGCCGTCCGGAAAGCCTTGGCCAGCAAGGACATCGAGCGCTCCGACCACATGTCGGCGATCGGGTTGCTGCCGCAGTAGGGCACGCGCTCGCCGGGCTGCTTGCGCTCGTAGCTCGTGAACGGTCGGGCCGTCCAGCTCTCGAGCGCGTGGCACAGGATGTCCATGCCCGCGCTCGCCGTCACTCCCGCGGGCTGGGTGGCGGTGAGTCGGGGGTCGACGACGGCGAGGCTCGGCCGGAGCCGTACGTGGCTGATGCCCGTCTTGACCTTGAGCGCAAGCACGTCGAGGACACAGATCGTCGTGCTCTCGGCGCCGGTCCCCGTCGTGGTCGGCACCGCCACGAGCGGTGCGAGCGCACGGGTCGGGGCGCGGCCGGCGCCGACCGGGGCGTTGACGTAGTCCATGAGCTCGCCGCCGTCGCTGAGGAGCAGGTCGACCGCCTTGGCGGTGTCGATGGCCGAGCCACCGCCGACGGCGACGTAGCCGTCGAAGGGTCCGTCGGCCCGGGCCCGCTCGACCGCGGCGAGGAGGCTCGCGTCGGTCGGCTCGACGTGCGCCGAGTCGTGGACGACCACCTCGACCCCGAACCCGCGGATGCCCTCGGCGACGCGGTCGGGCCAGCCGGTCGCGAGCACGCCGGCGTCCGTGACGACGAGGACCCGGCGGGCACCGAGCCCCAGCAGGTCGTGCCCGATCTCGTCGGCCGCGCCGGTGCCGAACTTCAGCTGCGGGGCGCCGTAGGTGAAGACGGACTCGGGGTTCGCGGGAGACCACGTCATGGGCCCACCCTAGGGTGGACGCATGGCCACCGCCGCGACCGTCAGCACCCTCGTCGTCGGCGCCGGGCAGGCCGGCATCTCGCTCGTCACGGCCCTGCGCGAGCTCGGTGACACGCGGACCGTCGTGCTCGTCGGCGCCGAGCCCGAGCCGCCCTACGAGCGCCCGCCCCTGTCGAAGAGCTACCTGCGCGGCGAGCACGACCGCGCCTCCCTCGTCTTCCACGACGCAGCCTGGTTCGCCGAGCTCGGGGTCGAGCTCGTCACCGGCGACGCCGTCGTGTCGATCGGCCGGGACGCCTCCGGGGGGACCGCCACGACGCAGGCCGGCCGGACCCTCGCCTTCGAGCGCCTCGCCCTCACCACGGGCGCCGTCAACCGCGGCCTGGGGGTCGAGGGCGCCGACCTCGACGGGGTCCACGACGTCCGCACGCTCGCCGACGCCGACCGGCTGGCGCCCCGCCTCCGCGCCGCGCGCGAGGTCGTCGTCGTCGGAGGCGGCTTCATCGGGCTCGAGATCGCTGCCGGTGCGCGCGCCCTCGGGGCCGGTGTCACGGTCGTCGAGGCGACCGACCGCGTCCTCGGCCGAGCCGTCACCCCGATCCTGTCCGACGCCGTGCGGCACGCCCACGAGCGCCGCGGGACGCGGATCCTGCTGCGCTCCAGTGCGGTCCGCGTGACCGGCGAGGGCGGACGTGCCACGGGTGTCGAGCTCGGTGACGGCGCCGTGCTGCCCGCCGACCTCGTGGTCGTCGGGATCGGGGCCGTCCCCGCCACGGCGCTCGCCGAGCAGCTCGGCCTGCTCGTCGAACCCCGAGGCATCGTCGTCGACGAGTACGCCCTGACCTCGGACGGGCTCACCGTCGCGGCCGGCGACTGCGCCGTCGGCCCCAACCCGTTCGACCGCGGCGAGCCGGGCGCGATGCGGCTGGAGAGCGTGCCGCACGCGACCGACCAGGCGCGGGCGGCCGCGGCGACCCTCGTCGGGCACCCGACGGCATACGACCGCGTGCCGTGGTTCTGGAGCGACCAGGGCGACCTGCGGCTCCAGATGGCGGGACTCCCGCACGGGGCCGACCGGACCGTCGTGCGAGGCGACGTCGCAGCCGAACGCTTCTCGCTGCTCAGCTACCGCGACGGCCTGCTCATCGCCGTCGAGTCGGTCGGCGTCCCGACCGACTACCTCGCCGTGAAACGCGCGCTCGAGAAGGGTATGACGATCGAGGCCGACTCGGCGGCGGACACCTCCGTCCCGCTCAAACGGCTCATCACGAGGGCACGCGGCACTCGCGCATCCTGACTCGCCCCGCCCCAGGGGCTGCGCTAGCGTCAGTCGTCGCCCAACGAAGGGACTGAACGCATGCACGCACTGGCGGGTCTGCCCACGGCGGACGCCCTCATCAGCGCCGAACCGGTCGACTACCTCATCATCGCCCTCTACTTCGTCTTCGTCCTCGGCATCGGGGTCATGGCGAGGCGCGCGGTGTCCGACTCGATCGACTTCTTCCTCTCCGGCCGGTCGCTGCCGGCCTGGGTCACCGGCCTCGCCTTCATCTCGGCGAACCTCGGAGCCGTCGAGATCATGGGCATGTCGGCCAACGGTGCCGAGCTCGGCATCTCGACCGTGCACTACTTCTGGGTCGGTGCGATCCCCGCCATGCTCTTCCTCGGCGTCGTGATGATGCCCTTCTACTACGGCTCGAAGGTGCGCTCGGTCCCCGAGTTCATGTTCCGCCGGTTCGGCACCGGGGCCCACCTCGTCAACTCGATCAGCTTCGCGGTCGCCCAGCTGCTCATCGCCGGCGTCAACCTCTACCTGCTCGGCTCGATCGTGCACGCGCTGCTCGGCTGGCCGCTCTGGGTCGCGCTGCTCGTCGCCGCCGCGATCGTCCTGTCGTACATCACGCTCGGTGGCCTGTCGGCTGCGATCTACAACGAGGTGCTGCAGTTCTTCGTCATCGTCGCCGCGCTGCTGCCGCTGACGCTCATCGGCCTGCACCGGGTCGGCGGCTACCAGGGGCTCAAGGACAGGATCACCGAGTTCGCGGCCACGCCCGCCGCTGCAGCCGCTGGCGTCCCGTCGGCCGAGCAGCAGCTCCAGTCGTGGCCCGGTCAGGCGCTCTCGGGCTTCGACTCCCCCTTCTGGTCGGTCGTCGGCATCGTCTTCGGTCTCGGGTTCGTCCTGTCGTTCGGCTACTGGACGACGAACTTCGTCGAGGTGCAGCGCGCCATGGCCTCCAACTCGATGTCGGCCGCGCGCAAGACGCCGATCATCGGGTCGTTCGCCAAGATGTTCGTCCCCTTCATCGTCATCATCCCGGGCATGGTCGCTGCCGTCCTCGTCAAGGAGATCGCCGAGCTCAAGGCGGGTGGCACCCCGGCCGGCGGAGCCTCGGGTGAGGGCGTCAAGTACAACGACTCACTCCTGCTGCTGATGCGCGACATCCTGCCCAACGGCCTGCTCGGCGTCGCGATCGCCGGCCTGCTCGCCGCGTTCATGGCCGGCATGGCCGCCAACATCTCGGCGTTCAACACCGTCTTCAGCTACGACCTGTGGCAGCGCTACATCCGCAAGGACCACAGCGACGACTACTACCTGCGCATCGGCCGTCTGGCCACAGTGGGAGCGACGGTCATCGCGATCTTCACGGCCACCATCGCCAGCTCCTTCAGCAACGTCATGGACTACCTCCAGTCGCTGTTCGGCTTCTTCAACGCGCCGCTCTTCGCGACGTTCATCCTCGGCATGTTCTGGAAGCGCATGACGGCAACCGCCGGGTGGGTCGGCCTGACGGCCGGCACGCTCTCGGCCGTGCTCGTCGCGTTCCTCAGCGAGGACGGCTTCGGGTCGGCGAGCCTCGGGGTCATCCCGCTGAGCGGCCAGGGCGCCGCGTTCGTCGCGGCGTCCGCGGCGTTCGTCGTCGACATCGTGCTCAGCGTCGGCGTGTCGCTCGTGACCGAGCCCAAGCCGGCTTCCGAGCTGCGCGGACTCGTCTACTCCGAGACGCCGAGAGAGGAGCTCGTCGACCCCGAGGAGCGCAAGCTGCCGTGGTACCGACGCACGCTGCCCCTCGCCGGCATCTCGCTCGGTCTCGTCATCATCCTCAACTTCTTGTTCTGACAGGAGCCTCGACATGAGTGACCAACACCGGCTCGACGCCCCTGACCCCGACGAGAAGCGGGGCGCGAGGCACACCGCGGGCGCCTTCGACATCCGCAACTTCATCGGTGCCCTGCTGGGCCTCTACGGCCTGATCCTCCTCGTCATGGGGATCTTCGGGGACCAGTCGCTGCAGAAGACCGGCGGCGTCAACGCCAACCTGTGGGCGGGCATCGTCCTGCTCGTCATGGCCGCCTTCTTCTTCGTCTGGGCGCGGATCAAGCCGATCGTCGTGCCCGAGCACGTCGAACGCGTCGACGACGACCCGGTGCGCCCGGCCCCGAAGCGTCGCCCGACCGGGTCCTGACACCACTGACACCACCCGCGGCACGGCCGAGAGACCGACCGCCACGACGACGCGCAGCCCGTCCGCCGTCCCTGACGGTCAGGACGGGCTGCGGCGTCTCGGACGGGGCTGGCAGACGGGGCACGAGAAGGACGAGCGGTTCATGAACTGCTCGCGCCGCATGGTCGTGCCGCACCGGTCGCACGGGGTGCCCGCCCGGCCGTATGCGTGGAGCGAGCGGTCGAAGTAGCCGCTCGCCCCGTTGACGTTGACGTAGAGGGAGTCGAAGCTCGTGCCGCCCTGGCCGAGCGCCTCGGCCATGACCTCGCGCGCGTGGTCGAGGAGGCCGGAGAGCGTGGGCTTGGTCAGCGACGAGCACAGCCTCTCGCCGTGGAGCCTGGCACGCCAGAGCGCCTCGTCGGCGTAGATGTTGCCGATCCCCGACACGAGGGACTGGTCGAGCAGGGCGCGCTTGACCGCGCTGTCGCGCTGCTTCATCCGCCGCACGACCGCCGCCTGGTCGTAGACCGGCTCGAAGGGATCGGGCGCGATGTGGGCGACGGACTCGGGGATGCCGTCGGGGCGCAGCGGCGAGAGGGCGAGACCACCGAAGGTCCGCTGGTCGACGAACCGCAGCTGGGGCCCGCCGTCGGAGAAGTCGAAACGGGCGTGGCAGTGCTTCTCGAGCGGCGCGTCGGCCGGCTCGACGAGCATCTGCCCGCTCATCCCGAGGTGCACGATGAGCGCGTCCTCGCCGTCGAGGGCGAGCCAGAGGTACTTGCCGCGGCGTGACGCGGCGGTGACGGTGACGTCGTGCAGGCGCGCGGCGAGGTCCTCGGGACCCGCGTCGTGACGACGCGCGACGCGGACGCCGGTGATACGGGCGCGCGTGACATGGCGACCCACCACGTGGTCCTCGAGGCCGCGGCGCACGACCTCGACCTCGGGCAGCTCCGGCACGGGCGGCTCAGGCCTGCGTCGAGCCCGGGACCGCCGTCGGCACGACAGCGCTGCGTCGGCCGTCGAGCGTGTGCCACGCCTCCTTGGCGGCCTTCTGCTCGGCTTCCTTCTTCGAGCGGCCGCGACCCTCGCCGAGGACCTCCTCGCCGACGACGACGCGGGCGTGGAACTCCTTCTCGTGGTCGGGCCCCTGCTCGCTGACGCGGTACTCGGGCGACCCGAGGGCCGAGCCGGCGGCCATCTCCTGCAGGCTCGTCTTCCAGTCGAGGCCGGCGCCGAGCGTGGCCGCCTCCTCGATCAGGGGGTCGAAGTGGTGGTGCACGAAGCGCGCGGCGAAGTCGATGTCGGTCGACAGGAACACGGTGCCGATGAGGGCCTCGAGCGTGTCGGCCAGGATCGAGGCCTTGTCACGGCCACCGGTGGCCTCCTCGCCCTTGCCGAGCATGACGTACTGCCCGAGGTCGAAGACCCGGGCGACGTCGGCGAGCGCCCGCATGTTGACGACGGCGGCACGCAGCTTGGCCAGCTGCCCCTCCGCGAGGTCGGGGTGCTCACGGTAGAGGGACTCGGTGACCACGAGACCCAGCACCGAGTCGCCGAGGAACTCGAGGCGCTCGTTGTTGGGCAGGCCACCGTTCTCGTAGGCGTACGACCGGTGCGTCAGGGCACGCAGGAGCAGCGGCTCGTCGATGTCCTGGCCGACCACCTCACGGAGGTGGGCGATCAGAGCATCGACGGGCCGCTGCGGCACCGCCGGAACACCCCCAGCGCCAAGGCTGCTCACGGGGCTGCTCACGGGGTGATCAGGCCTGGTGCTCGGTGCGCTCGGCAGCGGCGTAGTGACGGCCCTTGTACGTGCCGCACGAGGGGCACGCGATGTGCGGCTGCGTCGCCGCACCGCACTGGGGGCACGTGGTGAGCGTCGTCGGCGTTGCCTTCCAGTTCGCGCGACGCGAACGGGTGTTGGAGCGCGACATCTTCCGCTTCGGGACAGCCACGTCAGTTCCTCTTCTCTTGCGGGTCGTTCCCCAGCAGTCCGCTGAGGGACGACCACCTCGGGTCGATCACTTCATGATGATGGTCGGGGTCCTCCGCGAGGTGCATCCCACACTCGGAACACAACCCCGGGCAGTCAGGCCGACACACCGGTTGGAACGGCAGCGTCGGCACGACAGCGTCCCGGAGCACGGGCTCGAGGTCGATGAGGTCACCGACCAGCTCGTGCACCTCGTCCTCGTCCGAGTCGGCTCCCACCTCGTGGTGGTGCGCCGCCCGGTCGGCGTAGGCGAACAGCTCCTGGAAGGTCCCCTCGACATCGAGCTCGAGAGGATCCAGGCACCGCACGCAGGCGCCGGTCGCCGTGCCACTGGCCGAACCCGTGACGAGGACACCTTCGACGACGGACTCGAGGCGCACCTCGACCTGGACCGGCTGACCGGCCTGGATCGAGATGACGTCGGTTCCGAGGTCGTCGGGCAACGTCACCGTGCGCGAGATCTCATGCATCGTGCCCGGTCGCCGAACAAGCTCTCTGGTGTCGAGCACCAGAGGAGAACGGGGATCGGGACGGTCCATGACTCCTGCGCACAGTTGAGGATTCGGCCCGCGCCAAGACGGACGTGGACCGACCTCCAAGGCTACTAGAGGCGCGCCGTGCACCCAAATCAGCCCGGGCGCTCCCCCGACCGGTCTGTCAGCCGGTCGGTGAGCCGGTGGGTGAGCGCGGTCAGGACGGGGTCCGGCACGAGCCCGCTGACGTCGCCGCCGTAGCGGGCGACCTCCTTGATGAGCGAGCTCGAGACGTGCTGGAGCGTGGGGTCGGCGGCGATGAAGAGCGTCTCGACGCCCGTGAGGTGGTGGTTCATGTGCGCCATGGGCAGCTCGTAGGCGAAGTCCGTGCCGCCACGCAGCCCCTTGACCATCGTCGCGGCGCCGACCTCGCGGCACACGTCGACGACGAGCGTGCCGGCCCAGGTCCCGATGCGGACGTTGGGCAGGTGCCCGACGGACTGCTCGATGAGCGCGGTGCGCTCCTCGACGCTGAACGTGCCGTGCTTGCTCGGGTTGTGCAGGATCGCCACGACGACCTCGTCGAACAACCTGCTGGCCCGGGTCACCACGTCGACGTGACCGTTGGTGATCGGGTCGTAGGAGCCGGGACAGACACAGCGGCGCGCTTCGCTCGTCACGCGGGCCAACCTACCGTCCGGCCCGTCGCGGATGCGTGACCCTCAAGCGACGACCTCCGTCGGCGGCGGCTCGGCGAACCACATCGCCGTCTCGCCGTAGCGCTTCTCGCCGGACAGCTCCAGCCCCTCGGGCCACGTCGGCTGCGGTGACCTGCTCGAGCGCTCGACGACGACGAACGCGTCGGGCGCGAGCCACTGGTTCGCGACGAGCGCGGCCAGGACGGCCGCCAGCGCCTCCTCGGACACGTCGTAGGGCGGGTCGACGAGCACGAGGTCCATGCGGACCCCGGCGGGTGGCCCGGCAGCGAGGGCGCGCTCGACCGTGTCGGCGAGCACCCGGACGGCCGGGTGGCCGATGACGCCGGCGTTGGCGCGGATCACCTTCGCAGCCGCCTTGTGCGACTCGACGAGCAGGACCTGCGCGGCGCCTCGGCTCGCGGCCTCGAGGCCGAGGGCGCCGGAGCCGGCGTAGAGGTCGAGGACGCAGGCGCCCTCGAGCAGCCCGCGGTGCTCCAGACGACTGAAGAGCGCCTCGCGGACCCGGTCGGACGTGGGCCGGGTCGAGGACCCGGGTGGCGTCTGGAGGCGGCGACCGCCTGCCGTGCCACTGATGATGCGCGTCATGTCAGCCCCGTTCGAGCCATACGGCCTGCTCCTCGTCGAGGCGCATCGCGACGGCGGCCGCGAGCGCCGGGTGCCCGCGCAGCCCGGGGTCGGCGTCGACGATCGCGAAGGCGTCCTCACGCGCGTCGGCGATGATCTGCTCGTCCTCGAGCCGGCCGAGCCGCAGGTGCCGCACCGAGTTGCCGCGGCCGCTCTGGCGCGCGCCGAGCACGTCTCCCTCGCGCCGCAGCAGCAGGTCGGCGCGGGCCAGCTCGAAGCCGTCGGTCGTCGCGGCGACCTGGTCGAGCCGCTCGGCCGCACGTTCTCCGGCGCCCTGGGTCATGAGGAGGCAGAGGCCGGGGACCGCGCCACGACCGACGCGGCCGCGCAGCTGGTGCAGCTGCGAGATGCCGAACCGGTCGGCGTCGACGACGACCATGACCGAGGCGTTCGGCACGTCGACGCCGACCTCGATGACCGTCGTGGCGACGAGGACGTCGATCTCGCCGTCCCCGAAGGCACGCATCGTGGCGTCCTTGGCGTCGGGGTCGAGCCGGCCGTGGAGCACGCCGATGCGTGTGCCGACGAGAGCCGGGGTGGAGCGCAGGGTGCTGAGCATCGCGTAGACGCCGGTCAGCTCCCGTTCGGGAGCATCGGCCTCCAGCTCGCCCTCGTCGCCCTCCCAGTGGGCGTCCCAGCCGGCGTCCTCGTCGGAGGTGTCGCGGGACGGGGCGCTGCTGCCCGGTGCGAGAGCGGCCTCGTCGTCGACGTCGCCGATGCGCGGGCACACGACGTAGGCCTGGTGGCCCTTGGCGACCTCCTCGGCCACGCGCTGCCACGTGCGGTCGACCCAGCCGGGCCGGTCGGCGTCGACGACGTGCGTCGAGATGGGCGAGCGACCGCGGGGCAGCTCGCGCAGCGTCGAGGTCTCCATGTCGCCGAAGACAGTCATCGCGACGGTGCGCGGGATCGGGGTCGCGGTCATGACGAGCACGTGGGGAGGGCGGATCCCCTTCTCGCGCAGAGCATCTCGCTGCTCGACGCCGAAGCGGTGCTGCTCGTCGACGACGACGAGGGCGAGGTCGGCGAACTGGACGTGCTTCTGGATGAGCGCGTGGGTGCCGACGACGATGCCGGCCTCGCCGGACGCCGCGTCGAGCAGGGAGCGACGACGGGTCGCGGCGTTCTGGCTACCGGTGAGCAGCGCCACGGTGGTGCCGAACTCGGAGCCGCCGAGCATCCCGCCCTGTGCGAGGTCTCCGAGCATCGCCGTGATCGAGCGGTGGTGCTGCGCCGCCAGGACCTCGGTGGGGGCCAGCAGGGCGGCCTGACCGCCCGCGTCGATGGCGGCGAGCATGGCCCGCAGCGCGACGACCGTCTTGCCCGAGCCGACCTCGCCCTGCAGGAGCCGGTGCATCGGCCGGTCGGACGCCAGCTCGGTGGTGAGCACCTCGCCGATCTCGCGCTGACCGGCCGTGAGCTCGAAGGGCAGGCGCGCGTCGAAGGCGGCCAGCAGGCCGCCGGGACGCGGGGGCCGCGGCGTCGCGAGCTCGGACTCGGCGGCCTTGCGCCGCTGGGCGAGGATCGTCTGGAGGACGAACGCCTCGTCGTACTTGAGCCGGTCGAGGCCACGCGAGGGCTGGTCGTCGACAGCGGGGCGGTGGACGAGCTCGAGCGCGACGGCACGGTCGACGAGACCGCGCTTCGCGCGTACGTCGTCGGGGACGGGCTCGCGGATGCGGTCGACGCTGTCGAGCGCGGTGTGGACGAGCTTGCGCAGGCGCAGGGAGTTGAGCTTGCCGGTCGTGGAGTAGACCGGGACGCGGTGCGTGCGGTACCACTCGACGGCTGCCTCGCCCTGGGCGTCGTCGTCGAAGAGCTCGTACTCGGGATGGGTCAGCTGGAGGCGCTGGCCGTAGGCGCCGATCTGGCCGACGAAGAAGCCGCGCACGCCGACCGTGAGCTTGGCCTCGTGGCCGTAGGCGCTGAAGAAGGTGACGTCGAGCTCGTTGCCGAGATCGTCGCCGATGACGACGGTGAGCATCTTGCCGCGCCGGTTGCGCATGGCCCGCGACGTGGCCTTCTTGACCTCGGCGACGACGAGGACGTCGTCCCCGACGCGGAGCGAGGAGAGGTCGGTCAGCTGCCCCGGACGGACGTAGCGACGCGGCACGAACTCGAAGAGGTCGGCGACGCTGAGCAGCCCCTTGGTGCGGGCCAGCTGCTCGGCCTCGTTCTTCTTGACGAGCTTGCTCAGCGGCGAGTCCTCGGTGAGCAGGGGCACCTCACTCCACCCCCAGCAGCACGGGGTAGACCGCCTGCCCGCCGTCGATGAGCGAGACCTCGATGCCATGGTGCGCGCCGCGGGCCTCCGCGGTGACGGCGTCGAGCAGGCCGTCGGGTGCGTCGACACCGGCCACGACGGTGACGAGCTCCCCGCCGCTCGCGAGCAGCCGCTGGACGACCTGCCGGGAGACGTCGAGCTGGTCGGAGCCGACGATGACGACGTCGCCGTCGACGACGCCGAGCACGTCACCCGCCTCGCACGGGCCACCGCTCGTCAGCGCGGCGCGGTTGGCGACGGTGACCGCGCCGTGCCGGGTCGCCGACGCCGCCGCCTGCATGGCGAGGACGTTGGCGGACGCCGCGGCGGTCGGCTCGAAGACGGCGAGCGCGGCGATGCCCTGCACGGCCGTGCGGACGTGGACGAGGTGCGCCTCGATGCCGTCGTCGGCGACCGCTCGCACCGCCGCGGCCGCGGCGAGGAGGGTGTCGCCGTCGTTGGGCAGCACGACGACGCCCGAGGCGCCGCGGACGTGCTGCTGGCGGATGGCGTCGATGAGCCCGCCCGTCGAGGCGCGGCGACCGGGGCCGGAGCGGACGACCACCGCACCGGCGTCCTCGAAGAGCGCCTCGAGGCCGACGCCGGCCGCACACGCGACGATCGCGGCACCACCGGTCGCCGCGACTCCGGGACCGTCACGCCCGGGCGCCCGGGTGCCGTGACCGTGGTCGTCGGTGAGGCGCGTGATGCGCACCCGGTGCGGGCGCCCGGCCTCGATGCCGGCCTCGACGGCGGCGCCCGCGTCGTCGACGTGGGCGTGGACGTTCCACTCGCCGTCGCCGCCGACGACGAGCACCGAGTCACCGAGCTCGACGAGCCGGGCGCGCAGGGCGTCCACCGCGGCGTCGTCGGAGTCGCGCAGGAGGTACATCACCTCGTACTCCGGGATGCCGAGTGCCTCGACACCGTCAGCCGGGCGGGCGGCGCTGAGAGCGGCGCTCTGCGGGTCGGGTCGGCGCCGGGAGCGCCGGTCCGAGGCGGCGGCCCCCGACCGGGCGCGCTGACCGGCGCAGACGCGCTCGAGGCACTCGAGGAGCACGACGAGCCCGGCACCCCCGGCGTCGACGACCCCGGCGCGGGCCAGCACCTCGAGCTGCTCGGGGGTGTGCTCGAGCGCGACCCGGGAGGCGTCGAGGGCCGCGAGCGCGACGGCGTGGACGCCGACGGGTCCATCGCCGGCCGCGGGGCCACCCGGGCCGGGGTCCCCGGTGCCGTCGGCGGCGGCATACGACCCCTGGGCGGTGGACCCGGCAGCCCGGGCGGCGGCCTCGGCCATGGCGCGGGCGACGGTGAGGATCGTGCCCTCCTTGGGGTCCGTGACGGCCTGGCGGGCGCGCTGCTCGGCGTGCTGCAGGCCCTCGGCGAGGACCCGGCCGTCGATCTCGGCGGCACCCGCGCAGCCCTCGGCGAGGCCCCGGGCCAGCTGGCTGAGGATGACGCCGGAGTTGCCACGGGCGGTCCAGAGCAGGTGCCGCGCGAAGACGGCGAGCAGGGCGTCGGCGCTCGTGACGTCGGCGGTGGCGAGGGTGCGCTCGACCGCGCCGTCGAAGGTGAGGTAGAGGTTCGTGCCCGTGTCGCCGTCGGGGACGGGGAAGACGTTGAGGGCGTCGATCTCGGCGCGGCGGGCCGCGAAGAGCGACCGGGTCAGCACGGCCCACCGGCGGACGGCGACGAGATCGAGCAGGCTGAGCGGCCCGTCGGGCGGCGGCGCTGCGCCGGGCATCGGACCTCCTGCTCGTCGTGCGTGTCCATCGGCCGGGGGGATCGGCTCGCCGATGCTCGGCAGGCTAGCGCCTCGCCCGGACGGTCGCATGCACCACTCCTTGCTCCGGACCGGCGTCGTGGACGCGCACCGCCGACGACCGGGACCGTCGAGACCCCGGGCGACTACCGTGGACGCGGTGTCGAGCGCCTCCCCCGCCCACCGGAAGTCGTGGCCCGCGGCCCCCTCCGGTTTCTTCGAGGTCGAGGCGGCCGGCCTGCGCTGGCTCGGGGAGGCGCAGCCGCGGGGCGGCGCCAGGGTCGTCGAGGTCCGGGACGTCGGCGCCGGGCACATCGACCTCGCCCGGCTGCACCCCGCTCGTCCGACCGAGGAGGCGGCCGAGGCCCTCGGGCGGGGGCTCGCCGTGACGCACGCCGCGGGTGCACCGGCCTTCGGGTCTCCCCCGGCCGGCTGGACCGGTGACTCCTGGATCGGGCGCCAGACGCAGAGCAACGAGCCGACATCGACGTGGGGCCTCTTCTACGCCGAGCAGCGGGTGCGGCCCTTCGTGCGCCGGGCCGTCGACCGGGGGCACCTCGACGCCGCCGGGGCCCGCACCGTCGACCGCGTCTGCGACCGGCTGGCGTCCGGCGCCCTCGACGACGACCGGCCCCCGGCGCGCATCCACGGCGACCTGTGGTCGGGCAACGTCGTCTTCACCGCGGACGGCGCCGTCCTCATCGACCCCGCCGCGCACGGCGGGCACGGTCTCACCGACCTCGCGATGCTCGCCCTCTTCGGCTGCCCGGGGCTGGGCCGCATCGGCGCCGCGTACGAGGAGGCCGCAGGCCTTGCCGGCGGGTGGCGCGAGCTCGTCGGGCTGCACCAGCTCCACCCCCTCGCCGTGCACGCGGCGTCGCACGGGCCTGCGTATGCCGCCGAGCTCGTCGACACGGCCCGGACGTTCGCGTGAGGCGGGGTCGCCGACGTGCTCACGCCGTTTTGTCGTCCGAGCATCTCGTCGGCTACGCTTTACCGGTTCCCCCCGTGACTGCGGGGTGACGCGCGCCCTCGTGCGTCTGCCCCGATCCAGTGGTGGAGCTCAGCACTTCGTCAACATCGAATTTCAGGAGATACCCGTGGCTGCCAACTGCGACGTCTGCGGCAAGGGACCGAGCTTCGGTCACAACATCTCGCACTCGCACCGCCGCACCAAGCGCCGCTGGAACCCCAACATCCAGCGCGTTCGGACGCTGGTGGACGGTGTGACGCCGAAGCGACTCAACGTCTGCACCTCCTGCCTCAAGGCGGGCAAGGTCGTTCGCTGAACGTCCCTCACCAACGCTGAAGGCCGGCCCCCTCGGGGGCCGGCCTTCGTCGTACCCGCCCCCCTGGCCCGACGAGAGGCCCGCCGTCCGGTCAGGCGCCGCGGAAGTGGTCCCAGCCGGTGTGGGTGACGACGTGGCCGTCGACGAGGATGCCCGCCGGCTCGCCGTCCCCGGGAGCCCGCACCGACCCGATGGGCCGCCAGCCGCCCGGCAGCTCCCCCGCCGGGAAGGTGGCGAGCAGCGAGTGCTCCTCGCCGCCGGCCAGCACGCAGTCGAGCGCCGCCTCGGCCCCGAGCGCCTCGGTGAGCGCGTCGACGTCCGCGGCGAGCGCGCGCGGGTCGAGGTCGATGACGACGCGGCTCGCCCGGGCGATGCGCCCACCGTCGCGCAGCAGGCCGTCGCTGAGGTCGAGCATGGCGGTCGCCCCGGCGACCGCGGCCTCGGGGCCGGCGGCGAGCGGCGGCTCGGGACGTCGCTGACGGGCGACGGCGACCGGGTGCCGGTCGACGGCGTCGGCCTGCAGCAGGCGCAGGCCGGCGTCCGCGAGACCGAGGGAGCCGCGGACGGCGAGGATGTCACCGGGCCTCGCCCCCGACCGTAGCACCGGCTCGCCGTCGAGGCGACCGAGCGCCGTGACCGAGACCATGACGACCCCGGGCGGCGCGGACGAGAGGTCCCCGCCGAGCACGGCGACGCCCGCAGCGGCGCACGCCTCGGCCAGGCCGCGCACGTGGTCGAGCACCCACTCCAGCGACAGGTCGGGGTCGGCGACGAGGGTGACGAGGACGCCCGTGGGCCGGCCACCCATGGCCGCGACGTCGGCGAGGTTCTGCGCCACGACCTTGTGCCCGATGTCGGCGCCCGAGGACCACGCGTCGAGCCAGTCGCGGCCGAGGACGACGGTGTCGGTGGTCGCGATCGTGCGCTCGGACGTGCGCAGCACGGCGGCGTCGTCACCCGGGGCCACGAGCAGCTCGTCGGTGCCGGGGAAGGCCGGGAGGATGCGTCCGAGCAGCTCGTCCTCGTCGAGGTCGCGCAGCGGCGTCCCGCCCGTCATCATCGGCCCGCGCTGGAGCCGCTGCCCGTTCGGCACGGATCACACACCCTTTCGGTGGACGGCCGTCTCAGGCCCCCGGTTTCCATGGGACGTGAGGCCCCATGGCAAGGTAGCGTCAGGGCACGGTCGCAGTCACACTGGGACCTGCCGTTCCGACCGGTCGGGCCATCGCACGGCGCCCGCGCCCGACCGTCCAACGATCGACACACAGTGAGGTGACACGTGGTCCAGGCCTACATCCTGATCCAGACCGAAGTCGGCAAGGCCGCGAGCGTGGCGGAGGCGATCGCGGGCATCTCGGGCGTGACCCTCGCCGAGGACGTCACGGGTCCCTACGACGTCATCGCCCGCGTGGAGGCCTCCAACGTCGACGACCTCGGTCGTCTCGTCATCGCCAAGCTCCAGGACGTCCCGGGCATCACCCGGACCCTGACCTGCACGGTCGTCCACGTCTGAGGCCAGCCCCCTGACCGGACGCACGTACCTCACGACGGCGGCGCTCTTCGGCGCCGCCGTCGTGCTGTCCGCGTGCAGCCGGGCGCCCGAGGTGGCCCTCGCGCCCCAGGCGTCGGCGCCGGTCTGCGCGTCGGCGCGGTGGCCGGGTGACGTCAGCGGCCACGCGCGGGTCACGACGCGGCCCGACGACGGGTCGGTGGCGGCGTGGGGCGACCCGGCGGTCATCGCCCGCTGCGGCCTCGACCCGCTCGGCCCGACCACCGACGACTGCGTGACCGTCGACGGCGTCGACTGGGTCGTGCGCCCGCTCACCGACGGCTCCGCCGCGACGACCTACGGCCGCGACCCGGCCATCGAGGTGCTGGCGCCCGTCGTCTACGGCGCCGTGCCGCTGCTGCTGCCGGCCTTCACCGACGTCGCGAAGTCCCTGCCGGCCAACGGCCGCCACTGTTCCTGAGGGCGTATGCCGTGTGGCCGCCTCTGCACGAGCCCGCAGGAGAGCGGTGGGCCCGGGTCACCACAGGTCAGCGCGGGTCAGCGCGGGTCAGCGCGGGTCAGCGCGGGTCAGCGCGGGTCAGCGCGGGTCAGCGCGGGTCAGCGCGGGTCAGCGCGGGTCAGCGCGGGTCAGCGCGGGTCAGCGCGGGTCAGCGCGGGTCAGCGCGGGTCAGCGCGGGTCAGCGCGGGTCAGCGCGGGTCAGCGCGGGTCAGCGCGGGTCAGCGCGGGTCAGCGCGGGTCAGCGCAGGCCGGTGCGCCGCTCGAGCGCGAGCGCGATGAGCTCGTCGATGAGGTCGGGGTAGTCGACGCCCGAGGCCGCCCACATCCGCGGGTACATCGAGTGCGGCGTGAAGCCCGGCATCGTGTTGATCTCGTTGACGAGCACCCGGCCGTCGTCGGTGTAGAAGCAGTCGACGCGAGCCAGCCCCTCGCAGCCGAGGGCCTCGAAGGCCTCCGCGGCGAGGCGCCGGACCTCCTTGGAGATCTCCTCGGGCACGTCGGCGGGACAGGTGAGGTCGACGTCGGCCTCGGCGAGGTACTTCGCCTCGAAGTCGTAGAAGCCGTGGTTGTCGTGGACGGCGACCTCGCCCACCTCCGACGTCCGCGGGCCCGACGTGCCGTGACCCTCGAGCACGGCGCACTCGATCTCGCGGCCGGCGATCCCGGCCTCGACGAGGACCTTGGGGTCGTGCTCGCGCGCCACCTCGATGGCGGCCCGGAGCTCGGCGGGGTCGTCGACGCGGGTGATCCCCATCGACGACCCGGCCCGGGCGGGCTTGACGAAGAGCGGGTAGGCCAGCCCGGCGCAGGCGTCCATGGCGGCGGCGGGGTCGGTGCGCCACGCGCGGTCGGTGATGACGGCATACGGGCCGACGGGCAGACCGTGGCCGGCGAAGACGACCTTCATGTAGTGCTTGTCCATGCCCGCGGCCGAGGCGAAGACGCCGGAGCCGACGTAGCGGACGTCGGAGAGCTCGAGGAAGCCCTGCAGCGTGCCGTCCTCGCCGAACGGCCCGTGGAGCAGCGGGAAGACGACGTCGACCTGGCCGAGCTCCTGCGGCGGCCGGCCGGCCTCGAGGGAGGTGAGCGAGCTCTCGCGCGTCGAGAGCGGCAGGACCACGTGGGCGGCGCTCGGCTCGACCTCGGGCGTGCGCCCGGCCGTCAGCTCGAAACGGCTCGGCTCGTCGGCGGCGAGGACCCACTGCCCGTCGCGGGAGATGCCGATCGGGATGATGTCGTACTTGCTGCGGTCGATGGCGCGCAGCACCCCGGCGGCGGTGGCGCAGGAGACCGCGTGCTCCGAGGAGCGTCCTCCGAAGACGATGGCGACGCGGGGGCGGCTCGGCAGGTCGGGCTGGGGCTGGTCCGTGGTCATCAGGCGAGACTCTACCGAAGACCGTGGGACCCGCTCGTACCCTGAGGGCGTGGGCACCGAAGCGGATTCGCAGCACCTGCACGTCGACACCTTCCTCGTGGCGTCGGGGCGCCCCGAGCGCTCCCCCGGCTCGCCCGCGAACGTCGCCGTCGAGCTGACGTCGACGTATGCCGCGGACGGGCCCGTCAACTACGCCCGCTCGGGCAACCCGACGTGGAACGCCTTCGAGGAGGCGCTCGGCGGACTCGAGGGCGGCCACGCGCTCGTCCACGCGTCCGGCATGGGCGCCATCTCGGCGGCGCTCTCGCTCGTCCCGGCCGGCGGCACGGTCGTCGCGCCCGACACGACGTACAACGGCACGGGCGACCTGCTCGTGGCCCACGAGAAGGCCGGCGGCACCGTCGTACGCGTCCACGCCACCGACACGGCCGGTTTCCTCGCCGCCCTCGAGTCGGCCGACCTGCTCTGGCTCGAGTCACCGACGAACCCGCTCATGGACGTCACCGAGCTCGACGTGGTCCTGGCCCGGTCACGGGACCTCGGCGTCACGAGCGTCGTCGACAACACGCTCTCGACGCCGCTCCTGTGCCGGCCGCTCTCGCTCGGTGCCGACGTCGTCGTGCACTCGGTGACGAAGTACCTCTCGGGCCACAGCGACGTCGTGCTCGGCGCGACCGTCGTCGCGGACTCCCAGCGCGGGCGCGAGGTCGGCGAGCGGCTGCGTCGCCACCGCACCCTGCACGGCGCGATCGCCGGGCCGATGGAGGTCTTCCTCGCGCTGCGCGGGCTGCGGACCCTGTCGGTGCGGTTCGAGCGGGCGAGTGCCAGCGCGGCCGAGCTGGCCCGGCGCCTCGAGGGCCATCCGGCCGTGGAGCGTGTGCGCTACCCCGGCTCCGGCGCGATGGTCTCCGTCGACGTGGCCGGTGACGACGAGGCCGCCGAGCGGGTCTGCGCCGCGACGCGGCTCTGGCTGCACGCGACGAGTCTCGGCGGTGTCGAGTCACAGCTCGAGCGCCGCCGCCGACACCCCTCGGAGTCCGAGCAGGTGCCGGTCAACCTCGTGCGGCTCTCGGTCGGCATCGAGCACGTCGACGACCTGTGGGCCGACCTGTCCCAGGCCCTCGACCACGCCTGACCACCCCCCGTCCCCGCGCCTGACCCACGCCTGACCCACACCTGACCCACGGGGTCGCGTCGCGGTCTGGCGCCGACCGACGACCGTTGGTCGCCGCGAGGCCGCGACACGCCGCCGACACGCCGCCGACACGCGTATGCCGTGCACCTACGGTCGTCCGTCGGCTGCGCCGAGGCGGACGCAGAGGTCACGGGACCCGCGACGACGCGGACGGCATACGCCCTCAGTGCTTCTCGGCCTTGAGGTCGCGTGACATGAGGCGCGGACCGACCTCGCTCGCCGAGTGTCCGTCGCGGATGACGGCGACGACCTGCTCGCAGATCGGCATGTCGACGTCGTGCTGACCGGCAAGCGTGAGGATCGACTCGCAGGACTTGACGCCCTCGGTCGTCGTGCGCAGCTCGGCGGTGGCCTCCTCGACGGTCCGGCCGCGCCCGAGCCGCACACCGAAGCTGTGGTTGCGCGACAGCGGCGACATGCACGTCGCGATGAGGTCGCCGACGCCGGCGAGGCCCATGAAGGTCTGCGGGTGCGCGCCGAGGGCCAGGCCCAGGCGCGTCGTCTCGGCGAGACCTCGCGTGATGATCGTGGCCTTGGTGTTGTCGCCGAAGCCCATGCCCTCGGCCATGCCGGAGGCGAGCGCGACGACGTTCTTCGTCGCCCCGCACACCTCGGCGCCGATGACGTCGGTGTCGGTGTAGGGCCGGAACCACGGCGTCGCGCACGCGCTGGCGACGCGCTCGGCGGTCGCCATGTCGCGGCACGCGACGACGCCCGCCGCCGGCTGCCGGCGGGCGATCTCGGGGGCGAGGTTGGGCCCGGACACGACGACGACGCGGTCCGGCCCGACACCGGCGGCCTCGGCGATGACCTCGCTCATCCGCATCGTCGTGCCGAGCTCGACACCCTTCATGAGCGACACGACCGGCGCATCGGTGGGGATGGAGCCACCCCATTGCGTCAGGTTGGCGCGCAGCGTCTGCGACGGCACGGCGAGCACGACGACGTCGGCCCGGTGCAGCGCCTCGGCCGGGTCGACGGTGGCGCGGACCGCCGACGGCAGCTCGAGCTCGGGCAGGTAGGCGTCGTTGCGACCGGCGTTGATGGCCTCGGCGACCTCGGGGCGTCGGGCCCACATCGTCACGTCGCACCCGGCGTCGGCGAGGATCATCCCGAAGGCCGTCCCCCAGTTGCCGCTGCCCATGACGGCGACGCGAGTCGTCACGACGGGCTCCCGTCCCGGCCGCGGTGGCGCTTGGTGCGCCCGATCTCGTGGTGCCCCAGCGGGTCACCGATCTCGGGGACGCCGTGCTGGCGCGGGTCGAAGCGCTCGTCGGGCCGCTTCTCTCCGCGGATCTCCTCGAGCAGCCCGGTGATGCGGTCCATGAGGCGGTCGGTGGCCTCGCGCAGCACCTTGGTGTCGATCGGCCGGTCGTAGAGGTCGGACAGGTCGACGGGCGGGCCGGCATACATGTGCATCGTCTTGCGCGGGAAGAGCGAGGGCCGGTGGCCGTAGGGCGAGAGGATCTCCTGGGCGCCCCACTGTGCCACCGGGATCAGCGGGCAGCGCGTCTCGAGGGCGACGCGGGCGGCGCCGGTCTTGCCGCGCATCGGCCACAGGTCGGGGTCACGCGTGATGGTGCCCTCGGGGAAGATGCCGAGCGGCTTCCCGGCCCTGACCCCCTCGACGGCGGCCCGGTAGGCGTCGGCCGCCGCGGCCGAGTTGCGGTAGACGGGGATCTGGCCGCACTGCTTGAGGAGCCAGCCGACGACGGGGATCGCGAAGAGGCTGTCCTTGCCGAGGAAGTAGGCCTCGCGCCCGCTGTCGAACATGAAGTGCGCGAAGACGAGCGGGTCGGCGTAGGAGATGTGGTTCGTCGAGACGACGAAGCCGCCCTCGGCCGGGATGTTCTCGAGCCCGCGCCAGTCGCGCTTGGTCACCCGCATCAGCAGCGGCCGGAGCACGAGGGCCACGAGCCGGTAGGCCAACGGCAGCCGCCTCTTGGGTGCGCCGGCTGTCACGGTGTCACGTCCTCCTCGTCGTGCGCACGCCGGTCGACGTGGCAGGGCTTCATCTTGTCCACCTCACGGCGCGGTGTCGAGCAGCGAGGCGGCGAGTGGGACGATATCGCCAGCATGACGACCTCCTCCCACGCGCACCCCCCGGACGCGCCGACCACCGACTGGCACGTCGTCGTCCCCGTCAAGGACACGAGCCACGGCAAGTCCCGCCTGGCGCGCGCCGTCGGCTCGGACCGCGCCGACCTCAGCGCTGCCATCGCCACCGACACGCTGGCCGCCGCCCTCGAGGCGGTCGGTCCGGGCCGCCTCGTGCTCGTGACGAGCGACGCCGGCCTGGCGGGCCGCTGGCGTACGCGTGGGGTGCACGTCGTGGCCGACCCGGGCGCCGGGCTCAACGACGCCGTCGCCGCGGGTATGCGGCACGCCGGGCCGGGTGCCCGCGTGGCAGCCCTGCTCGGCGACGTGCCGTCGCTCGACGCCGCCTCGCTGCGCTCGGCGCTCGCGGCCGCGGCGTCCGTCGACGAGTCGTTCGTGCCCGACGCGGACGGCACGGGGACGGTCCTGCGCTGTGGCCGCGGCTTCACGCCGCGCTTCGGCACCGACAGCGCCGCGCGTCACGAGGCCGACGGGGCGGTGCGCCTCGAGCTGCCGCTTCCCCGCCTGCGCACCGACGTCGACGACGCGCGGAGCCTGGCGCAGGCGCGCCGTCTCGGGCTGGGGCCGGCGACGCGCGCGGTCCTCGAGCACCGGGCATCTGGTTGGATCAGGAGCATGCAGGCCACCGTGCACCGCTTCGACCCCGAGACCCACACCGGGAGCGTGCTGCGCGACGACGGTGTCGAGCTGCGCTTCGAGGCGCCGGCGTTCGAGGCGAGCGGCCTGCGCCTGCTGCGCCTCGGGCAGCGCCTGACGGTCGAGGTCGTCGACGACCTCGTCGTCGCGCTGCACATCGTGGGCGTCGGGCCGGGACAGCCCATTCGCTGACACGCGCGTGGGCCCGACCGTCGCCGGTCGGGCCCACGTCACGTCCGGCGGCACCCCTGCCGGGCGCCGCCGCGAGGCCTCACCTCGAGGCGGTCTTCTTCGCGGTCGTCTTGCGGGCCGTCGTCGTCTTCTTGGCGGCCGTGGTCTTCGTGGCGGCAGCCTTCGCCGTCGTCTTCCTGGCGGCAGCCTTGGCCGGGGCGGCCTTGGTGGCGGTGGCGCGCTTGGCCGGGGCGGCCTTGGTCGCAGCGGCCTTCGTGGTCGTCTTCCTGGCGGCAGCCTTGGCCGGGGCGGCCTTGGTGGCGGTGGCGCGCTTGGCCGGGGCGGCCTTCGCCGTCGTCTTCTTGGCGGCAGCCTTGGCCGGGGCGGCCTTGGTGGCCGTGGCGCGCTTGGCCGGGGCGGCCTTCGTGGCAGCGGCCTTCGTCGTCGTCTTCCTGGCAGCAGCCTTGGCCGGGGCGGCCTTGGTCGCGGTCTTCTTCGCCGCCGTCCGCTTGGCCGGCGCTGCGGCCACCGAGGTGCCGGCGGAGGCGCGCGAGGCGGCCGACTCGGTCTTGGAGAGCTTCTTGGCGCCCGACACGACCTCCTTGAAGTTCGTGCCCGAACGGAACTTGGGGACGCGGGTCTTCTTGATCCTCACGGTCGCCCCCGTCTTGGGGTTACGGCCGGTGCGCGCGGCCCGGTCGGCCCGCTCGAAGGTGCCGAAGCCGGTGATGCCGACCTTGCCACCCTTGGCGACCTCGCGGATGACGACGTCCAGGAACGCCTCCAGCGCGTCGGATGCGACCTTCTTGCTGCCGAGCTTGACCTCGAGCGCGTCGATCAGTTCTGCCTTGTTCACGTCTTCCCCTCCAGAGGAC
This sequence comes from Terrabacter sp. LjRoot27, assembly GCF_964254175.1. Lineage (NCBI taxonomy): Bacteria > Bacillati > Actinomycetota > Actinomycetes > Micrococcales > Intrasporangiaceae > Terrabacter > Terrabacter sp. LjRoot27. The sequence continues at coordinate 1,581,957 of NZ_CAXUSS020000001.1, read as the reverse complement.
TGTCGGCGTCAGGCGACCCGACGATGTGCGTCCGGAACCGGTCCGGCTACCTCCTGACGTTAGGCCGCCGCGGCAGGCACGTCCATCACCGGTCGGTGGGTTTTTCGTTGTGTCGCAAGGAGTTTGACGGGTTCTGAGCGGATTCCGGGACGCCGCAGGGGCAGCCCGGCCGTGTCCGATTCGTCCGGAAACGCAAACGGATCCCCTTGTCTCACAAGGGGATCCGTTCGGTCTAAGGCACCACCAGGGCGCCCGAGGGTCGTCTCGTCAGGCCGGGGTGGTGACCGGCTTGTGGCTCGCGCGGTGCGACTCGAAATCTGCGACGAGATCCTCGTGTCGCAGGGTCAGTCCGATGTCGTCGAGGCCCTCGAGCAGCCGCCAGCGGGTGTAGTCGTCGATCTCGAAGGGGGCGACGATCTCACCGGCGTGGACGGTGCGGCCCACGAGGTCGACCGAGATCTCGGCGCCCGGGTTGTTCTCGAGGTACTTCCAGATCAGCTCGACGTCGTCCTGCGCCACGATCGCGGTGAGCAGGCCCTGCTTGCCGCTGTTCCCACGGAAGATGTCGGCGAAGCGTGAGCTGATGACGACCCGGAAACCCCAGTTCATCAGGGCCCACACCGCGTGCTCGCGGCTCGACCCCGTGCCGAAGTCGGGTCCGGCCACGAGGACCGAGCCGTCGGCATACACCGGGTTGTTGAGGACGAACGACTCGTCCTTGCGCCAGGCAGCGAAGAGCCCGTCCTCGAAGCCGGTGCGCGTGACGCGCTTGAGGTACTCGGCGGGGATGATCTGGTCGGTGTCGACGTTGCTGCGGCGCAGCGGCACGCCGATGCCCGTGTGGGTCGTGAACGCGTCCATGGCTCAGGCCTCTCCGGTCGTCGCGGACGCCAGCTGGCCTTGGGTCCGGCTGGCACTGTCGAGGTCGGAGGGGCTCGACAGCGTGCCCCGGACGGCGGTCGCGGCCGCCACGAGCGGGCTGACGAGGTGGGTGCGGCCACCCTTGCCCTGCCGGCCCTCGAAGTTGCGGTTGGACGTCGACGCGCTGCGCTCCCCCGGGGCGAGCGTGTCGGGGTTCATGCCGAGGCACATCGAGCAGCCGGGCAGGCGCCACTCGGCGCCGGCCTCGGTGAAGACCTTGTCGAGCCCCTCGGACTCGGCCTGGAGGCGGACCTTGGCCGACCCGGGGACGACGAGCATGCGGACGCCGTCGGCGACCCGGTGGCCCTGGACGACGGCCGCCGCCGCCCGGAGGTCCTCGATGCGTCCGTTCGTGCAGGAGCCGACGAAGACCGTGTCGACCTTGATGTCGCGCAGCGGCGTGCCGGGCTCGAGGCCCATGTAGGCGAGGGCGTTGGCGGCGGCGAGGCGGTCGCTCTCGTCGGCGAACTCCTCGGGGTCGGGCACCGAGGCCGAGAGCGGGAGGCCCTGGCCGGGGTTGGTGCCCCACGTGACGAAGGGGGTCAGCTCGGCCGCGTCGAGGTCGACCTCGGCGTCGAAGACGGCGTCGTCGTCGGTGCGCAGCGCGGTCCACTCGGCGACCGCGGCGTCCCAGTCGGCGCCGGTCGGTGCGTGCGGGCGACCCCGGAGATAGTCGAACGTCGTCTGGTCGGGCGCGATCATCCCGGCGCGCGCGCCGGCCTCGATCGACATGTTGCAGACCGTCATCCGGGCCTCCATCGACAGGGCCTCGATGGCCTCGCCGCGGTACTCGATGACGTAGCCCTGGCCACCGCCGGTGCCGATCTTGGCGATGACGGCCAGCACGATGTCCTTGGCCGTGACGCCGTCGGGCAGCTCGCCGCGCACGTTGACGGCGAGCGTCCGGAACGGCTTGAGGGGCAGTGTCTGCGTGGCGAGCACGTGCTCGACCTCGGAGGTGCCGATGCCGAACGCGAGCGCACCGAAGGCGCCGTGCGTCGAGGTGTGGCTGTCGCCGCAGACCACCGTCATGCCCGGCTGCGTCAGGCCGAGCTGCGGGCCGACGACGTGGACGATGCCCTGGTCGGCGTCACCCATCGGGTAGAGGCGGACGCCGAACTCGTCGCAGTTGCGGCGGAGGGTCTCGACCTGGATCTTCGACACGGGGTCGGTGATGGGGCCCGGCGTCGTGGGGACGTTGTGGTCCTCGGTCGCGAGCGTGAGGTCGGGGCGGCGCACGGGCCGGCCGGCGAGGCGGAGCCCGTCGAAGGCCTGGGGACTGGTCACCTCATGGAGGAGGTGGAGGTCGATGTAGAGGAGGTCGGGCTCCCCCTCGGCGCGACGTACGACGTGTGCGTCCCAGACCTTCTCGGCCAGTGTCCCTGCCATGACTCCCTCTGACTTCCCTCCGCGGCGGCGTTCCGGTGCTCGAGCGCGTGCGCCATCGAGGACCTGGTCGCGACATCGCTCTTCGGCAAGCGTGAACCTTTTGTGGGCCAGGTGGATTGACGTCTCAGTGCCTGAGACGTCAGTATCAGTGCATGGACAACTCTTCAGGGGTCGGTGTTCTCGACAAGGCCGCCACGGTGCTCGGCGCCCTCGAGGCCGGTCCGGCCACCCTCGCCCAGCTCGTCGGAGCCACCGGACTCGCGCGTCCGACGGCCCACCGTCTGGCCGTCGCCCTCGAGCACCACCGCCTCGTCTCCCGGGACATGCAGGGACGCTTCGTGCTCGGTCCGCGCCTCGGCGAGCTCGCCTCGGCCGCGGGTGAGGACCGGCTGCTCGCAGCGGCCGGTCCGGTGCTCGGCGCCCTGCGCGACCACACGAACGAGAGCGCGCAGCTCTTCCGCCGCCAGGGCGACCAGCGCATCTGCGTGGCCGCGGCCGAGCGGCCCGTCGGCCTGCGCGACTCGATCCCGGTCGGCGCGACGCTCTCGATGCTCGCGGGCTCCGCCGCCCAGGTGCTGCTCGCGTGGGAGGAGCCCGACCGGCTCCACCGCGGTCTGCAGGGTGCGGCCTTCACGGCCACCGCCCTGTCCGGCGTCCGCCGCCGCGGGTGGGCCCAGAGCGTCGCCGAGCGCGAGGCCGGCGTCGCGTCGGTGTCGGCGCCGGTGCGCGGCCCGTCGGGTCGCGTCGTCGCCGCGGTCTCCATCTCCGGACCCATCGAGCGCCTCTCGCGCCAGCCCGGTCGGCTCCACGCGGCGACGGTCGTCGCCGGGGCCAACAAGCTGACCGAGGTGCTGCGTCGCCACCACGCCATGCAGCAGCAGCAACAGCAGCAGCACAACGCCTGACCCCGCCGGCTCCCGGCCGCCTCCCGACAACGGCGTCGGGGACGGCCGGTCGTGCACAACGGATCGGTCACGATCCGCATCGACACCCCGACTCGGACAACCATTCCCGACGTCGTCGCGTCACCCTCAGTGCAGTGCACGACGCACGGCACGTCGCGTTCAGACAAGGGGTCACGATGCAGACAGCCACCTCACCGCTCCGGGCCACGGGCGCCCTGCGCCGCGCCCTCGTGCTCGCCGGCGCCGTCGCCCTCGTCGCCGCGACGACGGCCTGCAGCCCCGACCAGGGGGCCGGGGTGGCTGCGACGCACGTCGGCCAGACCGCTGGGTCCAGCTCGTCCGGCACGCCGGCACCCACGGGCGAGACCCCCGCCGGCACCCCGAGCGAGACCCCGAGCGAGACCCTGAGCGAGACCCCGTCGACCACCCCGTCGGCCACCCCCACCACGGTCGCCCCGCCGACGACCACACCGGCGAAGCCGCGGCCCGCGCCCACCGCGACGGCCGAGCCGACGCCGGTGCCCGTCATCGTCCTCCGCGCCGGCGACACCGGTCCGAAGGTGCGCTCCCTGCAGGCGCGGCTGCGCCAGCTGAACTGGTTCGACGGCGACGTCAGCGACCGCTACGGCACGAGGACGACCGCCGCGGTCCGTGGCTTCCAGGCCAAGCGCGGCTTCGACGCGACCGGCACCCTCGACGAGCGCACGTGGGACAAGCTCGTCTCGATGACCCATCGCCCGACGGCCGACGAGCTCGCCAACGTCAAGCCCAAGCCGGCCGAGCCCGCGCCGGGGTCGATGTCGTGGGACGTCGACGAGCGCTGCATGACCGGACGCGTCATGTGCGTCAGCAAGTCGACCAAGCGCCTCACGTGGGTCGTCGACGGCATACCGCAGTACGGCTTCGACGTGCGCTTCGGCAGCGACGAGCTGCCGACCCGCGAGGGCGTCTTCTCCGTCTACCTCAAGAAGGTCGACGTCATCTCGAACCTCTACCACACGCCCATGCCGTACTCGATGTTCTTCTCCGGCGGCCAGGCCGTGCACTACTCCTCGAACTTCGCCCGCCTCGGCTACTCGGGCGCCTCGCACGGTTGCGTCAACGTCCGCAACAAGCCGCTGCTCATCCAGCTCTACAACGAGGTGCGGATCGGCGACAAGGTCGTCGTGCACTGGTGACGGCCCGACGGCGCCCAGGCACCCGGACGTAGGCTGACGGGGTCACTCCCCCACGGCCCGAAGGAGTCGGTGTGCTCAAGGTTGGTTGGAAGGCGTCCGCGGAGCAGTTCGGTCCGCGCGACCTCGTCACGTTGGCCACGCAGGCCGAGCAGGTCGGCCTCGACTCGGCCTTCATCTCCGACCACTTCCAGCCGTGGCGCCACCAGCAGGGGCACGCACCGTTCGCGATGAGCTGGCTGGCCGCGGCCGGCGAGCGCACCGAGCGGATCCAGCTCGGCACGTCGGTCATGACCCCGACGTTCCGCTACAACCCGGCCGTCGTGGCGCAGGCGTTCGGCACGCTCGGGGCCCTCAACCCGGGACGCATCGTCCTCGGCATCGGCACCGGCGAGGCCCTCAACGAGGTGGCCGTCGGCGCCGCCGGCTCGCCGTGGCCGGAGTTCAAGGAGCGCTTCGCGCGGCTGCGCGAGGCCGTGACGCTGATGCGGAGGCTGTGGACCGAGGAGCGCGTCGACTTCGAGGGCGACTACTACCGCACGCACGCGGCGACGGTCTACGACCGCCCCGAGCAGCCCATCCCCGTCTACGTCGCGGCGGGCGGCCCGCTCGTCGCGAGGTATGCCGGCCGGTCGGGTGACGGGTTCATCTGCACGTCCGGGAAGGGCCGCGAGCTCTACGAGGACAAGCTGCTGCCCGCCGTCGACGAGGGCCTGGCCAAGTCGGGGCGCACCCGCGACGACATCGACCGGATGATCGAGATCAAGCTCTCCTACGACCGCGACCCCGAGCAGGCGCTGCACAACGTGCGCTTCTGGGCGCCGCTGTCGCTCAGCGCCGAGCAGAAGCACGGCGTCGACGACCCGGTCGAGATGGAGCGCCTCGCCGACGAGCTGTCCGACGAGGAGATCGCCAAGCGCTGGATCGTCACGAGCGACCCGACCGAGGCCGTCGACGCGGTGCGCCAGTACGTCGACTGGGGTTTCAACCACGTCGTCTTCCACGCGCCCGGCCACGACCAGGGCCGGTTCCTCGAGCAGTTCTCGGCCGACGTGCTGCCCGGACTGCGCGAGCTCAGCTGACGACGCCCTCGGGGGTCGCGCTGTCGGTGGCGACCTCACGCCGGCCGATCCGGGCGTGCCGTCGACGGCTGCGGTCCTCGGTGAGGCCGAACGCCCTGCCGAGGCCGGTGGGCGGCATCCCGACGTAGAGGCTCTCGTGCGCGCCGGCCGGCACGGCGTACGTCTCGTGCCAGATGCCGACGGCTCCGGTGGCCTTGCGGCTGCGGCGGTAGAACGCCGTCCACGCGGGACGGTGGCGACGCTCGGGGTCGTTGGCGTAGGCGTACACCGAGTCGACGTCACGCCAGTACTGCACGAGCGTGGGCCCTCCGGCGCCGATGAGGGTGCGGGCCTCGAGGAAGCCGAGGTCGGGCCCCTCCCCCTGCGCGGCCGCGGCCTTGGCGGCATACAGCTCGGTGACCATGCCCGGCATGGCGGCGAACACCGGGCCCCAGAGGTCCGGGCGCCAGGGGTGGTTGACCCGCATGCCGATGAGGAAGACGGCGAGCTCGCCGTCGTGGGTGTGGCTGCTGTGGACGAAACCGGTCATGACACGCCTCTCGGATAGTGGTGCTATCCAAGTTTGGACAGTCATACTATCCAAAGTCAAGGGAGGACTCTCATGCGCATCTCGGAGCTGGCCGGCCGCACCGACGTCAGCATCCCCACGCTCAAGTACTACCTGCGCGAGGGGCTGCTCCATGCCGGGGAGGCCCAGGGCGCCACCCGCGCGAGCTACGACGAGAGCCACGTCGACCGGGTCCGCCTCGTGCGCACCCTCGTCGACGTGGGACGCCTCTCGATCGACCGGGTCCGTGAGGTCGTGCGGTCCCTCGACGACCCACCCGCCAGTCGCCACGAGCTGCTCGGGGCCGCCCACGAGGCCCTGCGCCCCTCGGCCCCCTCCGCCCCTTCGGCGGACGCCACGACCGAGTCGCTCGCCCGGGTGCGCGCCCTCGGGCCGCCGGGGTGCGAGCACTCGCCGGCCGGGCTCCAGCTCGCCCAGGCGCTCACCGCCGCTGCCGCCGGCGGGTGGAGCATCGACGACGCCACCTTGGCCACGTGGCACCGGGCCATGCTCTCCGTCGCCGAGACCGACGTCGCCCCCGCTCTCGCCACCGCCCCACCCGAGGAGGCCCTGCGCTACGCGATCGTCGGCACCGTCCTGACCGACCCGGTGCTGCTCGCCCTGCGCCGGGTCGCCCAGGAGGCCGTGAGCGCCCGGCGGCTCGGCGACACGCCCCGCCCGTGACTCGCCCGAAGCCCGGGCCGTCGGCGACAGCCGCGCACTAGCATCGGAGACAGGTCCACCGCGGACCGGGAACCCGGGAAGGGACCGCGCGCGTGACGACACCTTCGAACGACCTTGACGACGGGCCGGACCCCGGCCCGGCGGTCCGGGCGGTAGCCCTCGCCCGCCGGCTGCCCTTCACGCTCGCGGTCGTGGGCACCATGCTCGTCGTCGGGGTGGCGACGGGCACCTTGTGGAGCGCCCTCGAGGACCGGGACCTGCTCCACCACGTCGCCTACGGACTTCCCGCCCTCCAGGACGGCCGATGGTGGACACCCGTGACCGGGGCCGTCTTCGCCCTCACGCCGGGGCAGTACCTCCCCGTGGCCGGCGGCGCCCTGCTCATGGTCGGGTGGTCGGAGTGGCGCCTCGGCACCCGCACGGTCGCCGTCGCCGCGACCTCGACCCATCTCGCCGGCGTCCTGCTGGCCTCGCTGTTCCTCCTCGTCGTGGGAGGCACCGGCTGGGAGTGGGCCGCCCGGCTCGTCACCGAGCTGGACGCGGGGTTCAGCGCCGGCGCCCTCGGGGCCGTCGCCGCGGCGAGCGCCACCCTGACCCCACCGTGGCGCGGACGCCTGAGAGCCGTCCTCTCCCTCTACGCGGTCGTCGCGCTGCTCTACGTCGGACGCCTGTGGGACCTCGAGCACGCCATCGGCATCTCGGTCGGGCTCGCCCTCGGCCCCGTCCTGCTCGGCCGCCGTCCGTCGCTCGCGCTCCCCCGCTTCAGCCGTCACGAGTGGCGCGTCGTGTCGTCGGTCTTCTACCTCGTCAGCGCGGCGATCCAGATACTGCTCTACTTCACGCCCTCGAACGGCCCGCTCGGGGCGACGTCCGACGACACGGACGCCTTCAGCGTCCTCGTCAGCGCCGCCATCGCGCTCCTGCTCGCCGACGGCCTCCGCCGCGGGTCCCGTCGGGTCTGGTTCCTCGCGGGCGCGCTCGCGACCCTCTCCCTGCTGGCCCAGTCCCTGCTCATCGTCGTCGAGCTCGTCGCCCCCGACCAGCTCAACGCCGACGGCCAGGTCGCGACCTCCGTCCCGGAGCTCGTCGTCAGCGTCGTCATCACGGTGCTGCAGCTCGCCGTCCTCGTGCTCGGCAGGTCGGCCTTCCAGGCCCGGTCGAGCCGCAAGCGACGTGCGCAGCTCGCGACCGGGGCGAGCGAGCGTGACACCGCGGTCGCCCTGCTCAAGGAGCACGGTGGGTCGACGATGTCCTGGATGGGGACCTGGCCCGACAACCACTGGTACATCCACCGCGACCCGTCGGGTGCGCCCCTGGGCTACGTCGCCTTCCAGGTGCACCGCGGGACGGCCATCGCCCTCGGCGACCCCGTCGCAGCGGACGCGGCGACGCGCGCCGCCGTGCTGCAGGGCTTCGTCGACGAGCAGGAGACGCACGGGCTCATGGTGTGCTTCTTCTCCGTCACGCAGGAGGTCGCCGACTGGGGGCGGGCCCACGGCCGGCGCGACGTGCTCGTGGCCGAGGAGGCGATCATCGACCTGCCCGACCTCGAGTTCAAGGGCAAGTCCTGGCAGAGCGTCCGCACGGCCCTCAACCGGGCGACGAAGGACGGGATCACCTATCGCGAAGGGCGGCTCGCCGAGATGCCCCGCGGCCTGCTGACCCAGGTGCGCGCCATCTCCGAGCTCTGGGTGTCCGACAAGGGGCTGCCCGAGATGGGCTTCACCCTCGGGGGCGTCGACGAGGCCCTCGACCCCGACACGCGGGTCGGGCTGGCCGTCGACGCCGACATGACGGTCCACGGCGTCACGTCGTGGCTACCCGTCCACTCCGCCGGGGGCGAGGTCCGCGGGTGGACGCTCGACGTCATGCGCCGGCTGCCGGACGGGTTCCGGCCCGTCACCGAGTTCCTCATCGCGAGCGCCTGCCTGTCCTTCCGGGAGCAGGGCGCATCGTTCGTCTCGCTGTCGGGTGCGCCGCTCGCGCACTCCGGCGACGGCACGGCCGAGCGGGCCGCGCTCGAGCGGCTCCTCGACCAGCTCGGTGAGGCGATGGAGCCCCTCTACGGCTTCCGGTCGCTCGACAGCTTCAAGCAGAAGTTCCGGCCCCGGCACGAGCCGGTCTACCTCGTCTTCTCCGACGAGGCCGCCCTGCCGCGCATCGGCCTCGCCCTGACGTCGGCGTACCTTCCCGGGGCCTCCCTGCGCGACCTGGCCCGTGCCGGGCTCCAGTCGCGCAGGGACGACGCTCAGGTGTCCTTGTAGGGGCGCTTCTCGAGCACGGAGGCCAGCGTCGCCGTCTGGTCGGCGGTCCAGCCGGGCGGGTTCGTGACGGCGACCCAGGACTCGAGGTTGGACGTCGCGGAGTAGAGGTGGCCGTAGCCCATCGGGATGCTGCCCGCCCCCGGCAGGTCGAGCAGGACCTGCCACATCGTGACGAGCGGGAACCAGCCCATGTTGGCCGAGACGTCGGGTCCCCGGTCGCCGTTGGCGAGCCACTCGGGCGGGCTGAAGGCCATCGACGGCGAGAAGAAGACGATGGGGTCGCTCGCGTGCTGGAGGTAGACGAGCCGCGTCGGGCCCCAGCTCGAGCCCCCGCGGTCGAGGCCGTTCTGCTCGGCGGTGAAGCGCACCGTGCGTCCCTGCTCATAGATCGGGAGGTATGCCGGGCTGCCCGGCTCGCGCTGCGCCGTGAGCCGGGCGTGCAGGTCGTTGACGAACGGCGGCCCCGACATGAGCGCGCCGTCGATCGGCTCGTTGATGACGTTGATCGACGACAGGATGCTCTCGACGCCGAACGAGCCGAGCGAGAGGCCGTAGAGGTAGAGCTTGGGCCGGGTCGCCTCCGGCAGGGTCGACCAGTACTGGTGGATGGTGTCGAAGACGACGCGTGAGGTCTCGCGCACGGCGTCCTGGTCGGCGAGCAGCGAGATCCACGACGGCAGGTAGGAGTACTGCACGCCGGCGATGGCCGTGTCACCGTTCCAGAGGAACTCGAGGGGGTCGGTGCCGTTCTGGTCGAGGAACCCGGTGCCCGTCGTCGTGGCGACGACGAGGACCTTGCGGTCGAAGGCTCCGGTGCGCTTCAGCTCGGCGAGCACGAGGTCGGCCCGGCCCTGCAGGGTGTCGGCGGACCGGAGACCGGCGTAGACCCGGATCGGCTCCTTGGCGCCGCCGCCGCTCGCGGCGTCGATCTCGGCGACGGTCGGGCCGCCGCCGACGAAGTAGCGGCCCTGGCGGCCGAGTAGGTCCCAGCTCGACAGCGACTGCGGGCTGCCGGACCGCTCCGGCACCTGGGGCCGGTTCATGTCCTCGGCGATGAGGGTGTCGCGCGGGGCGAAGATGTTGTTGGCCACGGCGAAGAAGCCGTTGACGAGGACGCCGGTGAGCAGCGACCAGATGAGCGCGAGCAGGACCGCCGAGCCGACGACCACGGCGACGCGGCGGGGCAGCCGGCGTCCGAGCCAGCGGAAGACGGTGCGGAAGAGCAGGCGCAGGCTGCGCGCGACGACGAGGATGAGGGCCGCGAGCAGCGCCGTCACCCCGATGATGACCGGCCAGTCGGTCGGCGACACCGGCTCCATGCCGTAGAGGGTGCGGATCTCGTTCTGCCACCCGACCTGGCGCCACCCGGTGAAGACGGCCGCCCAGAGACCGAGGCCCACGAAGATCGCGACGAGGGCAAGGCGCGCGCGACCGGTGACGCTCGGGATCCCGAGGTAGCGCCAGATCGCCTGGGCGCCGGCGCCGATGCCGTAGCCGATCATCACGGTGACGCCCGAGGCGACGCCCTGCACCATCGCGCCGCGAGGCAGGAGCGAGGGCAGCAGCGACAGCGCGAAGAACCACGCCGCCACGGTGAGGCCGACGCCGGAGAACGTCAGGTCGAAGACGCGGCGGGGAGTGCCGAGTGCCGGGCGCCACGAGCGGCGACGGGCGGCGACCTCCGGAGGGGCGACGGCGATCGTTGCGGTCATGCGGCGGCTCCTTGCTCGGCGTGCCTATGACGAGCGTCAGCATAAGGTTTGCCGGCCGGGGAGACCCTTGACATGCACGAAGACCCCGGTCCGTGTGGACCGGGGTCTTCGTGTGCTCTCTCGAGCATCACGTAGCCCCGACGGGATTCGAACCCGCGCTACCGCCTTGAGAGGGCGGCGTGCTAGGCCGCTACACAACGGGGCCGTGAGCGGTGCCGAGCGGACTCGGCACGAGAAGAAACCTTACCGTGAAGGCTGGATTTCTCCGAATCGGCTCACGTTGCCGTGAACCAGAGCTGGGGTACCAGGACTCGAACCTAGAATGACGGAACCAGAAACCGTAGTGTTGCCAATTACACCATACCCCAAGGGGTTTCACTCCGAGCCTGCCTCGCGGCCGGTACGGGGTGAACCGAATGGGAATACTACCGGTCCGTGAGCGGTGGCCCAAATCGGCGGTCGAGCACCGCCGCGACCTCGTCCAGCCCACGCACGGTGGCGACCGGTTGGCGCGTCCCGAGACCCCCACGATCGAGCCACACGGCACGCAGGCCGGCGGCCTGGGCCCCGAGGACGTCCCACTCGATGCTGTCGCCGATGCAGACCACCCGGTGGGGCGGCGCACCGACGAGCCGGCAGGCCTCGAGGTAGACGCGCGGGTCCGGCTTGCCGAAGCCGAGGGTGTCGGTCGTCACGACGACGTCGAACCGCTCGGCGAGGTCGAGGGCCTCGAGCTTGACCCGGGTCGGCGCGTGGGCGGAGTTGGTCAGCAGGGCGACCGGGAGCCCCTCCTGCTCGGCCGCGGCGAGCAGGCCCGGCACGTCGGGGAAGAGGCGCTGGGCGCTGCGGAAGGCCGGGGCGTACGTGTCCTCGAACGACCGGTGGGCGCCGTCGGGGACCTCGAGGCCGAAGGCCAGCGCCACCTCGGCGAGCCGGCCCGACCGCATCGCGTCGAACGGGACGTCGCCGGAGGCGTAGCGCGGGAACCAGCGCTCCGGGTCGTCGTAGTAGCGCTGCGCCATGGCGCGGTGGTCGTCGTCCGAGCGGTGCGGCCAGAGGGCGGCTGCCGCCTCGGTGCCGGCGGCGACCATCGCCTCCTGCGTGTCGACGATGGTGTCGTCGACGTCGAGCAGCACGGCGTGCACGCCGTCGAGGACGGCGGCCAGGGTGGGTGCGTTCACGCGGTGACTCCTGTCACGGGTCGAGGCCGAAGAGGGGCAGTGCCGGGTCCATGCCCTCGATGACGACGTGCCGGGACCGACCGGACGCGTCCCACGTCGCCCGGTCGAGGCGCACGTGCTGCAGCGTCTCGCCCGAGTGCTCGAGCACCGAGCGGTGGGTGTCGTGGTAGCCGAGGGAGCGCGAGACGCCGAGGGAGGACGCGTTGCCGACGACGGCCGAGCTGATCGCCGCCTCGGCGTGCAACGGGCCGAAGGCGAGCGCGAGCACCGCAGCCCGCATCTGCGTGCCGAGCCCTCTCCCCCGCGCCTCGGCCACGAGCCACGACGAGGAGTCGACGGTGCGGTCCGCGCGCCAGTCGGGCCCCTCGAGCCACTGGGCACCCACGACGCGGCCCGCCAGCCGGACGACGAAGGGCAGCGCCCAGTCGTCGGGCGACCACATCCCGAGGGCGCGCCAGTACCCCTGCGCGAGGACGGCCCGACGGTTCGCCGGGATGTCGAGGCCGGCATACGTCGTCGCGTGCGGGTTGAGCTCGAGGTCGGCGGGCAGCAGGGCCCACAGGGTCGGCAGGTCCGCCTCGGTCATGACCGTCAGGTCGAGGTCGGCCGTGCGCAGGCGGATGCCGTGCAGCGGCCAGGACCAGCCCTCGGCGCCCTCCACCCCGTGTCCTCAGATCGAGTCGCGCAGCGACCGGAGGCGGCTCAGGGTCGAGGTCTTGCCGAGGATCTCCATCGACTCGAAGAGCGGCGGCGAGATGCGCGCCCCCGAGACGGCCGTGCGCAGCGGGCCGAAGGCGAAGCGCGGCTTGATGCCGAGACCCTCGACGATGGCGGCGCGGAGCGCCTCCTCGATGCGGGCGGCGTTCCACGGGCTGCCCGTGCCGAGGACGCCGGTGCCGTGGTCGTCGATGTCGCCGAGGACCTCGAGGGCCGCATCGAGCACGGCGGGGGCGTCCTCCTTGAGCTGCGCGCGGGCGTCCTCGTCGATGACGAGCTGGTCGTCGGCGACGAAGAAGGGACGGACGAGCGCGGGCGCCTCGGTGAGCAGGGCCATACGGGTCTGGATGAGCTCGGCGACGGACTTGAGGCGCGCGAGCTCACCGAGCGACTGCGTCTCGCCGAGGACACCGTCGGCGACGAGGTAGGGAAGCAGACGGCTCGCGAACTCGCCCACCTCGAGCGACCGGATGTAGACGCCGTTGAGCCAGTCGAGCTTCTTGAGGTCGAAGATCGGACCGATCGGGTTGACCTTGGCCCAGTCGAACGTGCGGCTGAAGTCGTCGAACGTGAAGACCTCGACGTCCGTGCCCTCGGCGTCCTGCTGCGGCGGATAGGCAAGCAGCGCAAGGAAGTTGACGAGGGCCTCGGGAAGGTAGCCCTGCTCGCGGAACCATGTGAGGCGCGCGGCGGGGTTCTTGCGCTTGGAGATCTTGGACTTGTCGGTGTTGCGCAGCAGCGGCATGTGCGCGAACGTCGGCGGCTCGAGCCCGAGCCAGCGGTAGAGCAGGACGTGCTTCGGCGTCGAGCTGATCCACTCCTCGCCGCGCACGACGTGGGTGATGCCCATGAGGTGGTCGTCGACGACGACGGCCAGGTGGTACGTGGGGAACCCGTCGGCCTTGAGGATCACCTGGTCGTCGGGGCGCGGCGCCGAGACCTTGCCGCGGATGACGTCGTCGAAGACGAGCGGCACGTCGTCGGGGACGAGCATGCGCACGACCGGGGTCTCGCTGAAGCCGGGCAGCGCGGCGCGCTCCTCGCGGGTCTTGCCGACGCAGAGACGGTCGTAGCCGGTCGGCTGCTTCGTCTTCTGCTGGATCTCGCGCATCTGGTCGAGGCGCTCCTTGGAGCACCAGCAGTAGTACGCGTGGCCGTCCTCGAGGAGCCGCTCGACGTAGGGGCGGTAGGTCTCGAGACGCTCGGACTGGCGGTACGGCGCGAAGGGCCCACCGATGTCCGGGCCCTCGTCCCAGTGCAGCCCGAGCCACGCGAGGGTGTCGTAGAGCTGCGCCTCGGAGTCCTCACGGAAGCGCGCGCGGTCGGTGTCCTCGACCCGCAGGACGAACTGGCCGCCCTGCTGCCGGGTGAAGGCGAGGTTGAAGAGCGACATGTACGCCGTGCCGACGTGCGGGTCACCGGTCGGCGACGGCGCGACGCGGGTGCGCACCGGGCCGGAGCCGTCCGAGGTCGAGACGCGCGCGCCCTCCTCGGTGCGGATCTCGACGAGCTCGCCGGCATCGCTGGCGGTGGAAGACGGCATACCTGTGCTGGTGGTGTTGTCGCTCATGGTGCGACCCAGCCTAGTGGGAGCCCGAAAGGGTCAGCGACGCACGAAGGTGTTGGTCAGCGACCCGATACCGGCGATCTCGACGGTGACCTGCTGGCCGGCCTCGACGAGTCCGACCCCCGCCGGGGTGCCGGTGAGGATGACGTCACCGGGCAGCAGCGTGAAGGCCGCCGAGGCGTACTCGATGATCGTCGCGATGCCGTGGATCATGTCGGCGGTCGTGCCGTCCTGCTTCACGTCGCCGTCGAGCGTCGTGACGATCGAGAGGTCGGCCGTGTCGAGCTCGGTCTCGACCCACGGGCCGAGCGGGCAGCTCGTGTCGAAGCCCTTGGCGCGGGCCCACTGGCCGTCGCTGCGCTGCCAGTCGCGCGCCGTGACGTCGTTGGCGATGGTGTAGCCGTAGATGCACTCGGCCGCGTCCTTGGCCTTGACACCCTTGGTGATGGTCTTGATGACGACCGCCAGCTCGCCCTCGTAGGAGATCTCGCTGCTCCCGGCCGGCAGGACGACCGGGTCGAACGGACCGACGACGGCGGTGTTGGGCTTGAAGAACATCATCGGCTCGGCCGGTGCCTCGCCGCCCATCTCCTTGGCGTGGTCGGCGTAGTTCTTGCCGATCGCGACGATCTTGGAGCGCGGGATGACCGGCGCGAGGAGGCGCACGTCGTCGAGCATGACGGGCGGCTGCCCGCTCGGCTGGAGACCGATGTAGAGCGGGTCGCCGGCCAGCGGCGTGATCACCTCGCTGCCGGGGTCGCCCTGGACGATGCCGTATGCCGGGTCGTCCCCGGTCGTGAACCTCGCGATGCGCACGCGCCCACCCTACGACGGGTGGGGCTTCGCCGCGGAGGCGGTCAGCGCGGCCAGACGATGGTGACGTCGGCCGGCGACCCGGGCTGCCCGCTGGGTCGGGTGCGGTACTCCGGCACGCCGACGCACGTCCACAGCAGACCCGCCACGTCCGTCCCGAGGAGGTGGACGAGGTCGGAGTCGCGGAAGGTCATGCCCGACGCCGCCGCGCCCAACGCGTACGCCATGAGGTGGAGCCGGCCCTCGGCGAGCCCGGCGAGCAGCTGGGCCTCGCGGTAGCCGTGGTCGTCGAGCCCGTCGAGCCCGTCGAGCCCGTCGAGCCCGTCGAGGGGGATGCCGCTCATGGCGACGAAGGAGGCGTCGCGGGCGAGTCCCTGCTCGAGGGCGGCCGTGAAGAGCTCGTCGCGGACGGACGGCTCGTCGAGCGGGCGCACGGGCGACGCGAGGTCGGGCCAGCGGTGGATCCCGGTCGGGACGTCGTCGACGCCGCTGACCCCCACCCAGTGCGGCACGTCGATGCCGCGCAGCGAGGCGCTCATCGCGTCGACGAGCACGTGGCGCGGGAGGGAGCGCTCGGGGTGGAGCCGGCGGATCGACCCCTTGCTGACGACGACGGCGTCGGTGGTCGGGCCGCCCTCGGAGGTGAGGTCGACCGGCGCCCCGCGCTCGAGCTCGGCGCCGAGCGTGCGCTGCTCCCCCGCGCGCTGCGCGGCCGTGACGAGCGGGAACTCGAGGCCGTCGGCGTCGTGGTGGCCCGACATCGGGTCGCCGGTCAGGTGCACGGCCGGGTCTCCGGGGCCGAGCGCCACGAGGGCTACCGGGAACTCGTGCACGCGGTCAGCGCCGACGAGCGCTGCCACCTCGGCGTCGGGGAAGGCGGTGAAGAGGCGCGCCGTCAGGCCTGCCGAGTCGGCGAGGGCGAGCGTCTGGGCCAGCATGGTGCCGGCGTCCCAGTAGACGTGGCGGAAGCCGCGCTCGCGGTAGCGCCAGCCGGTGCGCCACGGCACCCCCGTGACGACGACGGTCACGGCGTCACCCGACGGCGGCGGGCCGAGCACGACGAGAGCATGGGCCTCCGGGTCGTACCAGTGCAGTCCCGGCTCCAGCCCGTCGACCGCGGCCCCGCGCGGGACGGCGACGTAGAGCTCGAGCGGGAAGCGGGCCCCCGCGGAGCCCGCGGCGCGGAAGAGCATGACCCCGCCGTCGGGCCGCGTCGTGCGCCGGGTGACCCCGGACGACAGGTAGAGCAGACGGGCCAGGCCGGGGAGGTCGAGCCGGCTCGGCTCGACGTCCGCCGTGCCCGCGAGCACGGCGGTGGCGGGAGCCGACGACGCGGGGAGGTCCGGCGGCAGGAGGACGCGCCGCAGGTCGTCGTCGTAGCGCTTGTAGGACTGCGGTCGCCGCGTCACGTCGTTGGGGACGAGGTCCTGGACGAGCCGGTCGTCGTCGGGGACCTCCGTCCACTCCCGCTCGGGGGTGTAGGAGGTCAGGCGGTGCAGCAGGTGGGTGGGCCGCTCGGCGTCAGGTGCCATGAGGCCATCCTGCCGTCGCGGCGGCCCTGCGCGGTGAGGTTCGGCGCCGGGAGTCGCCTACCCTCGTGGGGTGCAGGTCCTGGGTGAGCCGGAGTGGCGAGAGCGGACGGCGGCGCACGAGGCGCGGGTCGACGCCGCGACGTCGGCGCACCTGGCCCGTCGTCGTGACCACCGGACGCACCCGGTCGAGGACTTCCTCTTCACGTACTACTCCTTCAAGCCCGCGCAGCTGCGTCGTTGGCACCCCGGGGCCGGGACGTGCCTCGCGGAGGCTGCTGACGCGCCGCACGCGGAGTGGCGGTTCTACGCGGTCCGGGGCGACGTCGTCGGCGTGGACGTCGAGGCCTTCACCGCGGCGCGCGGCGACACGTTGCGCTTCGTCCGCGAGCTGCTCGTGCGCACGGCGGGTCGGCCGGCGCGGTTCGGTTGCTTCGGGCTGCACGAGTGGGCCATGGTCTACCGACTCGACCCGTCCGACGTGCGCCACTCGGGGTGGCCGCTGCGGCTCGGTGCCGCCGGGACCGACGCCGTGGTCGAGAGCCACCAGGTGGCCTGCTCGCACTTCGACGCGTACCGCTTCTTCACGCCCGAGGCGGCGCCGCTCAACGCGCTGGCGCCGACCCGCGAGCTCCAGTCGGAGATGGAGCAGCCGGGCTGCCTCCACGCCGGGATGGACCTCTACAAGTGGGCGCACAAGCTCGTGCCCGCGGTGTCGAGCGACCTCGTCATGGACTGCTTCGAGCTCGCCCGCGACATCCGGGCCCTCGACATGCGCGCGGCCCCCTACGACCTGCGCGAGCTCGGCTACGAGCCGGTGCGGATCGAGACCGCCGAGGGCAAGGCGGAGTATGCCGCCGCGCAGCGCGGCTTCTCGGCCCGCGGTCAGGCGCTCCGCGCCCGCCTCGTCGACGCCATCGACCGCATCCCTACCGCCGCCGCGGCACCACGAGCGTGATCCGCCGCCCCGGCGGGGCCAGCCGGATGGTGCCGGGGTCACCGGTCACCAGTCGAGTCCGCCTCGGAACCAGTGCGTGCCGTCCAACAGCACGGTGGGCGAGCCCGGAGCGCCCACGTCCTCGAGCACGATGTGCGTCCAGTCGTCCTCGTGCCCCCGGGCCCAGGCCAGCCACCGACCATCGGGAGAGAAGGCCGGGGAGGAGTCGTTGATCCCGGACTCGTAGTCGGCAGCCGTGTCATCGGTGACCCACGCGACGGTCCCGGCTCCCTCGCTCCCCGGGATCGGCAGCGTGACGACGGCGACGTCCATCTGCAGCAACGGGGTCCCGTCCTCGTGCGTCGACGCGCAGGGACGGGTGGCGCTGAAGGCGATCCGTGTGCCGTCGGGCGACCAGTCCGGGCTCGCGGGCCACGCGCACCCGGGGGCCACGTCGGTGAACGCGGCTGCAGTCAGGGGCGGCCCGCCTGCCAACACCGCCTCGACGGCAGAGGCGGGCGCGACGACGAGCTGGCTCAGCGACCAGTCTCCCGTGCCCGGATCCTCCCGGTAGAGCGTGGCAGCGGCCACCGGTGGCATGCCAGGCCGGCTCACCGAGGTGGTCGCCGGGGGCTACCGCCGTCAGTGGATGCACCGTGCCGGCCGGCACGTCGACGGCCACGAGGTCGTCGCGCCACCCCGTGTCGTCGGACTCCGACCGCGAGACCGCACAGATGACGGTGCCCGCGTTCTTCCAGACCGGCGTCGTCCCCTCGACGGGCAGGTCCGCGACCGGCGCGCCGGCGGACGACAGCACGGGCAGGTGCGTCGGCACGACGGCGTCGCTGCTCATGAAGACCAGACGGCTGTGGTCCGGCGACCAGGACGCGTCACGGTCGGAGATGAACGGGCTTCCGGACGACTGGTCGGTGAAGCGCCGCACGGCACCGGTCGCCACGTCCACCCCGAAGATGTCCTCCTGCGACGTCGGCTCGGTGCCGTCGATGGTCCACGCGAAGAAGAGGATCTCCCCGGTCGGGGCGCCGTGGCCGTGACCGTGACCGTGGCCGTGGCCGTGGCCGTGGCCCGTCGCCGGGCCCGGCCCGTGTCCGTGGCCCGGCGTGGGTCGCCGGCCCTGGCCGGTCCTGGGCCCACCCTCGTGCACCCGCTGCCCGCGCTCGGCAGCACCCGGCGGCCACCACCCCGACGGACCGTGTCCCTCTCTCGACGTCCTCGTGCGACCTGTGGTCATGGGAAACCCCTCCTGGATCTGCTCGACTCCCTCCACCGTGTCACCGGACGCACTGCCCGGACGCGGAATGGGGCGAACCGGACGGATGCCACATCCGGGCTCGCGTGAGCAGGGCACCGACTCCCGGGCGTCAGCGTGCCCGGGCGGCCTCGGGGGGCTCTGCGGCCTCGGGGGGCTCGGCGGGCTCGGAGTCGTCGACGTAGAGACAGAACGGGTGGCCCGCGGGGTCGAGCAGCACGCGGACGTCCTCCTGAGGCTGGAAGTCGGCGAGCTCCGCACCCACCTCGACGGCATACGCCACGGCGGCCTCGAGGTCGTCCACCTCGAGGTCGAGGTGGAGCATCATGATCGGCTTGCCCGGCTCACTGGGCCATACCGGGCGCACGTAGTTCGGCTCGGTCTGGAACGACAGGTTGTAGCCCGCGGTCTCCGACGACGCGAGCGTCGCCCAGTCGGGGGTGTCCTTGTAGAGCGTCCAGCCCAGCAGTCGCTCGTAGAAGTGCGCGAGCACGGAGGCGTCAGGGGCGTCGAGCACGACGCCGAACCAGTGCTTCGTCGTTCGTAGCGGCATCACCCCAGCATGCCAAGGGCGAACGCCTCGGAGGTGGGGAGAAAGGTGCCGATCGACGTATCAGCCGTGACCCCACTCGCTCTGAGGGGTGTCGGCGAAGGTCCAGGCACGCGCGTCGACGATCTCCACCCTTCAGGGGGTGGTGCTGGGCGGGGCCTGGACCGCCCAGCACTGACGACGTCCGGGGACGCTCAGCGGGAGGTCGCGAGCCCCCGCACGATGACGGAGAGCCCGACCTCGAAGGCCTTGGCCTCGGTCGTCGCGTCAGGCGCCGGGAGATCGGGGTCGACGGACGCGGCAAGTGCTCGATCCTGCTGCCCCGCAACGGATCCCAAGATGTGGTGCACGACGAGTGCCGCCACCTCGTCGCGCTCGGAGGCCGGCGCCCCGGCGTCGTGGACGAGGCGGGCGATGTCGCGGAGCGCGCGGGCGGCACCCGGCTCGACGGCATACGCGAGCCCGACGACGTCGGCGGCGTCCGGAACCTGCACGAGCGCGTCGCGCACGGCGACGGCCAGGCCGACGAGCGCGTCGGCCGGCGGGCGGTCGCCCGACGGGGCCGGGATCTCGGCGAGCAGGACGTCGGCCACCTCGACGAGCAGCTCCTGCTTGTTCGCGACGTGCCAGTAGAGGGCGCCCGGGGCGACGCCGAGCTCGCGGGCGAGGCGGCGCATCGACAGGTCGCCGAGGCCGTAGCGCCGCAGCAGGTCGACGGCGGTCGCGACGACCTGGTCCCGACTGAGTGCCACGCGCTCCCCTGCCCTCGACGGACGGGTCCGGCGGACCCGCGTTGACAGCCGAGCCTAGCGACTCGGCATACTGAACACCGTTCAAGTTGAACACCGTTCAACGCAGCGCGCAAGGAGCCCGCATGACCCGCCGATTCGACGACCTCGCCGACGCCGTCCTCGCCGGCACCCCCGCGACCCCCGACGACGCCCTCGACGTCCTGCGCGCCACGGACGAGGAGCTCCTCGCCGTCGTCGCGGCCGCAGCACGCCTGCGCCGCAAGCACTTCGGCAACACCGTCAAGGTCAACTACCTCGTCAACCTCAAGTCCGGTCTCTGCCCCGAGGACTGCCACTACTGCTCGCAGCGCCTCGGCTCGCAGGCCGACATCCTCAGATACACCTGGCTCAGGCCTGACGAGGCGATCGAGCAGGCGGCCGCCGGACTGCGCGGCGGCGCGACCCGGATCTGCATGGTCTCGAGCGGACGCGGACCGACCGACCGCGACGTCGAGCGCGTGGCCGGGATGGTCGGCGCCCTCAAGCAGGAGCACCCCGACGTCGAGGTCTGCGCCTGCCTCGGCCTCCTCAAGGACGGCCAGGCGGAGCGGCTGCGCGAGGCCGGCGTCGACGCGTACAACCACAACATCAACACCGCCGAGTCGCACCACGACGACATCGTCACGAGCCACACGTACGCCGACCGCGTCGACACCGTGACGAAGGCGAAGGAGGCGGGCCTCTCGCCGTGCTCCGGCCTCATCGCCGGCCTCGGCGAGACCGACGAACAGCTCGTCGAGGCGCTCTTCGCCCTCCGGGACCTCGGGTCCGACTCGATCCCCGTCAACTTCCTCATGCCGTTCGACGGCACCCCGCTCGAGGGCACGTGGGAGCTGACGCCCGGACGCTGCCTGCGCATCCTGGCCATGGCGCGGATCGTCTGCCCCGACAAGGAGATCCGCATCGCCGGGGGGCGCGAGATGCACCTGCGCTCGCTCCAGGGCCTCGCACTCCACGTCGCCAACTCGCTCTTCCTCGGCGACTACCTGACGTCCGAGGGGCAGGCCGCGGAGGCCGACCTCGAGCTGATCCGTGACCACGGTTTCGTCGTCCTCGGTGCCGACGAGTCCACCACCGGTCCGGCACTCCCGTCCGCGGCCACGCACGACCCGGCCAAGCGGCGTCGGGGGGCCGGCACCGACCTTCCCGCCAATGCCTGAGCCACTGGGAGCCCCGCTCACGGCCCGTGACCGCGGGCTCGTCTGGCACCCCTACGCCCCCCTCGACGGGCCCGAGCCGTATGCCGTCGAGGGCGCCTCGGGCGTCCGCCTGACCCTCACGTCACCCGACGGAGAGCAGTTCCAGGCCGTCGACGCGATGGCGTCGTGGTGGTGCGCCGTCCACGGCTACCGCAACCCCGTCCTCGACGCCGCGGCCCACGAGCAGGTCGACCGCTTCAGCCACGTCATGTTCGGAGGGCTGACCCACGAGCCCGCGGTCCGGCTCGCCGAGCGCCTCACGGCGATGGCCCCCGGACCGATGGCGCACGTCTTCTTCGCCGACTCCGGCTCGGTCTCGGTCGAGGTCGCCCTCAAGCTGGCCCTGCAGTACCAGGCCGCGCGAGGACGTCCCCACCGCCAGCGGTTCCTCACCGTACGCGGCGGCTACCACGGTGACACCTTCGCGGCGATGAGCGTGTGCGACCCCGTCGACGGCATGCACTCGGCCTTCCCGGGCGCCCTCGCCCGCCAGGTCTTCGCCCCGAGACCCCCTGCGGCACGCCTCGTCACGACGGCGACCGGCGAGGACCACTGGGAGACCGACCGGGCTGCGCTCGAGGCCTGGGCCGCCGAGGTGCGCGTCCTCGCACAGACGCACGCCGACGAGCTCGCCGCGGTCGTCGTCGAACCGGTCCTCCAGGGCGCCGGTGGCATGCACGTCTACCACCCGGACTGCCTGCGGGTGCTGCGCGAGGTCGCCGACGACCACGGCCTGCTCCTCGTCGTCGACGAGATCGCGACCGGATTCGGTCGCACCGGTCGGCTCTTCGCCTCGGAGTGGGCCGACGTCGCCCCCGACGTCATCTGCGTCGGCAAGGCGCTCACCGGTGGATACCTCTCTCTCGCAGCGGTGCTCATGACCAGTCAGGTCGGCGAGGCGATCACGAGATCGGAGTTCCGAGCCCTCCTGCACGGCCCGACCTTCATGGCGAACCCGCTCGCGTGTGCCGTGGCCAACGCGTCCGTCGAGCTCGTCGAGACCACGTGGAAGGACCATGTCCCCCGAGTCGGGCGTCTCCTCGCCGAGCGTCTCTCTCCCGCTGCCGCACTCCCCCACGTCGCCGACGTGCGCACGCTCGGAGCCGTCGGCGTCGTGCAGCTCACGTCTCCGGTCGACGTCGCTCGCGTCACCCGCGCCGCGCTGCGCCGCGGCGTCTGGGTGCGTCCCTTCCGCGACCTCGTCTACACGATGCCCCCCTACGTCTGCACCGACGACGACGTCCGGCTCATCGCCGAGGCGGTCGTCGGCGCCGTGGCGGAGGTCCACGGATGAGCGGCTGGGACACGTGGCTGGCGGAGCGCTCCGACCTCCGGGCCGAGCGCGGCACCGAGCGCTTCGACCCCGTCCTGCGGCTGGGCGGCCCTCGGCCCGGGTCTCGTGACCCGCTCGACCTCGCCTCGAACGACTACCTCGGCCTGTCCCGCGACGACCGGGTCGTGGCCGCCGCGCACGCGGCGCTCGACCGCTACGGGGCGTCCGCGACCGCGAGCCGGCTCGTCACCGGCACCCTTCCCGTCCACCGCGACCTCGAGGCCGCCCTGTGCCGGCTGACGGGCCAGCCGAGCGCGCTCGCCTTCTCGACCGGGTATGCCGCCAACCTCGGGGTGCTGACGGCGCTCAGCGGGCGCGGGGCCGAGATCCTCCTCGACGGCCACGCGCACGCCTCCCTCCACGACGCCGCCCGCATGTCCCGGGTGCCCTACGCCACGTTCGCCCACAACGACGTCGACGCCCTCGACCGGGAGCTCGCCGACAGACCGGACCGGAGGGTCGTCGTCGCCGTCGAGTCCGTCTACTCGGTCCTCGGCGACGCCGCGCCCCTGAGGTTGCTCGTGGACGTCTGCCGCCGTCACGGCGCCCTGCTCGTCGTCGACGAGGCGCACGGCATCGGGGTGGCCGGCCACGGCCGCGGCCTCGTCCACGAGCTCGACCTCGTCGGGGCGCGGGACGTCGTCGTGACGATGACCCTGTCGAAGGCGCTCGGCTCGCAGGGCGGAGCGGTGCTCGGCTCGACCACCGTGCGCCACCACCTCGTCAACACCGCGCGCAGCTTCATCTTCGACACGGGGCTCGCGCCGGCGTCGGCGGCGGCAGCCTGTGCCGCCGCGGACCTCGTCGGCGACGACCCCAGCCTGGCGGCCGCGGTCCGCGCCAACGCCGCCACCATCGCGGCGATCTGTGGCATCGAGCGAGCGGCCGGTGCGGTCCAGTCGCTGCCGATGCCCTCGCCCGAGAGCGCCGTCGCCGCTGCCCTCGACCTGCGCGCCCAGGGCGTCCTCGTCGGCTGCTTCCGGCCGCCGAGCGTGCCCGACGGCGTGTCGCGCCTCCGGGTCACGGCCCGCGCCGACCTGACCGGCGCCGACCTCTACGAGGCTGCCCGGCACGTGGCCCGCGCGGCCGCGATTCACGGTGTGGCTCCCGGCCCCGGTACCGTCGAGGGGCCACGGGCAGGGGACGCTCCCTCCCCCGTCCGTGGCCTCCCGTCGGTCGCGGCCGTCGAGGGCGTGCAGCCACCGGCGCCACCCTCCCCGCTCGGGTCGATCCCACCGCACGGCGATGATGCCTGAGCCGCGCGTGCCCCGGGTCGTCGTCGTCACGGGCACCGACACCGACGTCGGCAAGACCGTCGTCACGGCGGCGGTCGTCGCGACGGCACGGGCCGCGGGACTGGACGTGACGGCATACAAGCCCACGCAGACGGGGGTGGCACCCGGCGAGCCCGGCGACATGGCCGAGGTGGAGCGACTGACCGGCGTCGCGACGGTCGAGGGAGTGCGCCTGAGGGCGCCCATGGCGCCGAGGCCGGCCGCCGCCCTCGAGGGCGCCGACCTCCCCACGCTGGCCGACCACGTGGCCCGCGTCGCGGACCTGGGCGTACGCCACGACCTCGTCGTCGTCGAGGGTGCGGGCGGCCTGCTCGTCGAGCTCACCGACGCCGGCGAGACGCTGGCCGACCTCGCGACGGCACTGCCCGACAGCGGCGTCGTCGTCGTGGCGCGCAGTGCGCTCGGCACGCTCAACCACACGATGCTGACGCGAGAGGCCTTGTCCCACCGAGGAGTCCGGTCGCTCGGGATCGTCATCGGCGCGTGGCCCGACGACCCTGACGTCATCGAGACGACGAACCGCGACTACCTCGCCGCCCTCCCCGAGGGGCTCCTCGGTGCCATCCCCCTCGGGGCCCCGCACCACGACGCGTCGACCTTCGCCGCCGCCGCCCCCG
This sequence comes from Terrabacter sp. LjRoot27, assembly GCF_964254175.1. NCBI lineage: Bacteria > Bacillati > Actinomycetota > Actinomycetes > Micrococcales > Intrasporangiaceae > Terrabacter > Terrabacter sp. LjRoot27. Next base: position 1,557,479 of record NZ_CAXUSS020000001.1, on the reverse strand, counting down.
GCTGGCTGCCCGGGCTCGCCGAGCGCCTGGCTCAGCGCCTCGGCACACCCTGACGCAGCAGGCCGTGCACGATGCCGTCGGTGAGGGCGCGCCAGGACGCTGCGAGGATCGAGCCGGCGACGCCGATGGTGTCCCACGACGTCTCGCCGTCGGAGGTCTCGATGAGCACGCGCGTCACGGCGTCCGTGCCGTGCGAGGCGTCCAGGATGCGCACCTTGAAGTCGATGAGCTCGATCTTCTCGATCTCGGGGTAGGCGCGGGCGAGGGCCTCGCGCAGGGCGTGGTCGAGCGCGTTGACGGGGCCGTTGCCCTCGCCGGTCGCGATGAGGCGGGCACCGTCGGCGCGCAGCTTGACCGTCGCCTCGGACGTCGCGTCACCCTCCCCGGAGGAGTCGGTGATGACGCGCCACGACTCGACCTCGAAGTAGTCGGTGCAGCCCGGCTCGAGCGCCTCGCGGAGCATCAGCTCGACGGTGGCGTCGGCGGCGTCGAAGGTCCATCCCCGCAGCTCGAGGTCCTTGACCTCGGCGAGCACCGCCGCGACGACGTCAGGCCGGTCGGAGAGGTCGAGCCCGGCCTCGCGGGCCTTGAGCTCGATGCTCGCCCGCCCCGCCATGTCGGAGACGAGGGTGCGCATGCCGTTGCCGACGAGCGAGGGGTCCATGTGCTGGTAGAGGTCGGGGTCGACCTTGAGCGCGCTCGCGTGCAGGCCCGCCTTGTGCGCGAAGGCGCTGGCACCGACGTAGGGCTGGCGGCTGTAGGCGGGGACGTTGGTCACCTCGCTGATGGCGTGCGCGATGTGCATGGCGCGCCGGAACGCGTCGGGCTCCATCACGTCGAGCCCGAGCTTGAACTGGAGGTTGGCGGCGACGGTGAGCAGGTCGGCGTTGCCGGTGCGCTCGCCGTAGCCGTTGACCGTGCCCTGCACGTGGGTCGCGCCGGCGCGGACCGCCGCGACGGAGTTGGCGGCCGCGCAGCCGGTGTCGTTGTGGCAGTGGGCGCCGACTCGGGCCCCGGTCGAGGCGATGACGTCGGCGACGACCTCCTCGACCTGGTGCGGGAGCATGCCCCCGTTGGTGTCGCAGAGCACGACGACCTCGGCGCCGGCCTCGTGCGCGGTGCGCACGACCGACAGGGCGTAGTCGCGGTCGAGGTGCCAGCCGTCGAAGAAGTGCTCGCAGTCGAGGAAGACGCGGCGGCCCCGGCCGACGAGGTGGCTGACGGTGTCACGGACCATCTCGAGGTTCTCCCCGAGGGTCGTGCGCAGCGCCCTCTCGACGTGGCCGGTGTGGGACTTCGCGACGAGGCACACGACCGACGCCTCGGAGTCGACGAGGGCACGCACGAGGGGGTCCTCCGCCGCGACCCCGCCGGCGCGACGGGTGGCCCCGAAGGCGGCGAGGGTCGCGTGACGCAGGTCGAGCTCGGTCCTGGCCCGCTCGAAGAACTCGGTGTCCTTCGGGTTGGCTCCGGGCCATCCGCCCTCGATGAAGTCGACCCCGAGATCGTCGAGCAGCCCGGCGATGGCGAGCTTGTCCGACACCGAGAGGTTGAGCCCCTCCTGCTGGGCGCCGTCGCGCAGGGTGGTGTCGTAGACGTGCAGCGCTTCCATGACCTTCATTGTCCTCGATCTCGGGGGTTCGGCCGACCGCCTGTTCAGGGGCGGGCGACGCGGGTGTGGCGGGCGGCCCGGTCTCTTCTCGTGGTCGCGGCGGCCGGGGTGGTGGCCTTCGCGGTGTCTCCGTCGGGGTGGTTCGGGAAACAAAAAGACCCCCCAGGGTTGGGAGGTCTGCGCGACGAGGGGTGCTCGTCGCGCTATTCGATAATGAGGGTGCCGGTGGGCACGGGTCGCTTCATCACACGCTCACGGTAGGGCTCGCGAAACGTCCGCGAAACACCACGTCCGGATCGTGGGACCGCCGTCCCACTCCGCGGCCCGGGTGACCCCGCCACCCACGTGGGCTGCGGCGCCACCTCGACCGGGCCGGACGGCATACGTCATCGGCTCGTGGCGGCGGCCTCCACGAGGGCGCGGAAGAGGCGCGGGTCGGTGCCGACCTCCGGGTGCCACTGGACCGCGAGCCGGAAGAAGGCGCCCGGGTCCTCCATCGCCTCCAGCGTCCCGTCGTCGGCCCACGCCGAGGCCTCGTAGCCGGGATGGGTCAGGACGGACTGGTGGTGGTAGCTCGGCACGTCGGCCTCCTCGCCGAGGATCTCGGCGAGCCGGGTCCCGGCGACGGTGCGCACGGCGTGGTTGCCGTACGTCGCGGGGGCCGGCGAGTGCTCGTCGTGGCCGACGCGGTCGGGCACGTGCTGCTCGAGCAGGCCACCGGCGGCGACCGCCATGACCTGCATCCCCCTGCAGATGCCGAGGACCGGCAGGTCGGCTCCCGCCGTCGCCCGCGCGATGGCGAGCTCCGTCGAGTCCCGGTCGGGACGCGAGGCCTGGACGGAGGCGTGCCGTTCGTCCGCGTAGAGCTCGGGCGCGACGTCGACGCCACCCGCGAGGATGACGCCGTCGAGGCGCTCGACGATCGCGAGGGCGGTGCCGTCGTCGGCATCGGGGCGCGGCGGGATGACGACCGCGATCCCGCCCGCGTCCTCGACCTGGCGCACGTAGCGGTGCGGCACGAGGGCGCCGGGCACGTCGACCCAGCGACCCCACGACGCCCGCTCGACGTAGGCGGTGATCCCGATGACCGGACGACCCATGACGACCTCCTGTCCCAGCCTCCCACCGGCCTCAGAGCGGCGTCACGTACGCGCCCGAGATGCCGCCGTCGACGAGGAAGGTCGACGCCGTGATGAAGCTGGACTCGTCGGAGGCGAGGAAGAGCACCGCGTTGGCCATCTCCTCGGGCTCGCCGAAGCGACCCATCGGCACGTGGACGAGCCGCCGCGCGGCACGCTCCTCGTCCTTGGCGAAGAGCTCCTGGAGCAGCGGGGTGTTGACCGGGCCGGGACACAGGGCGTTGACGCGGACCCCCTCCCGGGCGAACTGGACGCCGAGCTCGCGGGACATCGAGAGCACACCGCCCTTGCTGGCGCTGTAGGAGATCTGCGACGTGGCCGCCCCCATGACGGCCACGAACGAGGCCGTGTTGATGATCGAGCCCTTGCCCTGCTCGAGCATGTAGGGCAGGGCGGCCTTGCAGCAGAGGTAGACCGACGTGAGGTTGACCTCCTGCACCTTGCGCCAGGCGTCGAGGTCGGTGTCGAGGATGGAGTCGTCCTCGGGCGGGCTGATGCCGGCGTTGTTGAACGCGATGTCGACCGAGCCATACGTCTCCTTGGCCGTGCGGAAGAGCGTGTCGACGTCTTCCTTGCTCACGACGTCGACGCGCACGAAGGTGCCGCCGACCTCCTCGGCGATGCGCGTGCCGTTCGCCTCGTCGAGGTCGCCGATGACGACCTTCGCGCCCTCCTCGGCGAACCGCCGCACGGTCGCGAGCCCGATGCCCGAGCACCCGCCCGTGATGACCGCGACCTTGCCGTCGAGCCTGCCTGCCATGTGGATGTCCTTCCAGCCCAGTGGATCTGCGTGATGGAGTCGTGTCGACCGTCAGTCGGTCGAGATGAAGACGTTCTTGACCTCGGAGAAGGCGTCGAGCGCGTCGGGGCCGAGCTCGCGCCCGATCCCGCTCTGCTTGAAGCCGCCGAACGGCGTCGAGTAGCGGACGCTGCTGTGCGAGTTGACCGACAGGTTGCCGGCCTCGACGCCGCGCGCGACGCGCAGGCCACGGCCGATGTCGCGGGTCCAGATCGACCCCGAGAGGCCGTATGCCGTGTCGTTGGCCTTGGCGACCGCGTCGGTCTCGTCGTCGAACGGCATGACCGCGACGACCGGCCCGAAGACCTCCTCCTGCCAGACCCGGTCGGTCGTCGAGCGCGGCAGGACGACGGTCGCGGGGTACCAGTAGCCGCTGCCCTCAGGGGCGTCCCCGCGGAAGGCCACGTCGACGTCCTCGGTGGCGTCCTCGACGTAGGAGCGCACGGTGTCCCGCTGGCCGGCGCTGATGAGCGGCCCCATCTCGGCGGCCTCGTCGCGGGGGTCGGTGACGACGACGCCGCGCACCGCGGTCTCGAAGTGCTCCATGAAGGTGTCGAAGGCGCTGCGCTCGACGAGGATGCGGCTGCGGGCGCAGCAGTCCTGGCCGGCGTTGTCGAAGACGCCGTAGGGCGCCCGCGCCGCGGCGAGCTCGAGGTCGGAGTCGGCGAAGACGATGTTGGCGCTCTTGCCGCCGAGCTCGAGCGTGACGCGCTTGACCTGGTCGGCGGCGCCGCGCATGATCCGCTGGCCGACCGCGGTCGAGCCGGTGAAGCACACCTTGCGCACGTCGGGGTGGGTGACGAAGCGCTCCCCCACGACCGCGCCCTTGCCGGGCACGACCGTGAGGACCCCGTCAGGGATCCCGGCCTCGAGGGCCAGCTCACCGAGCCGGACTGCGGTCAGCGGGGTCAGCTCGGCCGGCTTGAGCACGACCGTGTTGCCGGCGGCGAGCGCCGGCGCGAAGCCCCAGCCGGCGATCGGCATGGGGAAGTTCCACGGGACGATGATCCCGACGACGCCGAGCGGCTCGCGGAACGTGACGTCGATGCCTCCGGCGACGGGGATCTGCCGGCCGAAGTGCCGTTCGGGCGCGCCGGCGTAGTAGGCGAGGACGTCGCGGACGTTGCCCGCCTCCCACCGCGCGTTGCCGATCGTGTGACCGGCGTTCTCGACCTCGAGCAGGGCCAGCTCCTCCTGGTGCTCGCCGACGAGGTCGGAGAAGCGACGCAGGAGCAGCGCCCGGTCGGCGGGGCCGACGGCGCGCCAGGCGGGGCTCGCTGCCGAGGCCCTGGCGATCGCGGCGTCGGTCTGCTCGAGCGAGGCGAGCTCGACGGTGCGGACCACCTCCTCGGTGGCCGGGTTGATGACGTCGTGCGTGGTGGTCACAGTCGCTCGAATCCTCTCCTGCGCTCCCAGTCGGTGACGGCGGCGTTGAAGGCCGTGATCTCGACGTCGGCGGCGTTGACGTAGTGGTCGACGACCTCGTCCCCGAAGGCCGCCCGGGCCATGGTCGACCCGGCGAGCAGGTCGCGGGCCTCCTGCAGCGTCGAGGGCACGCGCGGCTTGTCCGACGTGTAGGCGTTGCCCTCGAGGGCCGGCTCGAGCTCGAGCTCGTGCTCGATGCCGTGGAGCCCCCCGGCGAGCATGGCCGCGACGGCGAGGTAGGGGTTGAGGTCGCCGCCGCCGATGCGGTTCTCGACGCGCAGGCCGGCGCCGTGGCCGACGACGCGCAGCGCGCACGTGCGGTTGTCACGACCCCACGCCACCGTCGTCGGGGCGAAGCTCGCCGACGCGAACCGCTTGTAGGAGTTGATGTTCGGCGCGTAGAAGTAGGTCAGCTCGCGCTGCGTCGCGAGGATGCCGGCGAGGAAGTGCTCGAACATCGCGCTGTGCCCGTGCTCGCGCTCGTCGTCGACGAAGACGGTCTCTCCGTCGAGGCCGCGCAGCGACAGGTGGATGTGGCACGAGCTGCCCTCGCGCTGGTCGAACTTGGCCATGAAGGTGAGCGACTGCCCGTGGTGGGCCGCGATCTCCTTGGCGGCGTTGCGGTAGACGACGTGGTTGTCGCACGTGCGCACCGCCGTGTCGAACAGGAAGCCGATCTCGTGCTGGCCGTAGTTGCACTCGCCCTTGGCGCTCTCGACGACGGCGCCGGCGGCATACATCTCGTTGCGGATCTCGCGCAGCAGCGGCTCGACTCGGTCGCCCCCGAGGATCGAGTAGTCGACGTTGTAGCGGTTCGCGGGTGTCAGTCCCGTGTAGTTCGCGTCCCAGGCGTGCTCGTAGGACTCCTGGAAGACGATGAACTCGAGCTCGGTGCCGCAGTGCGCCGCCATCCCGAGGGCGGCGGCCCGGTCGACCTGGGCCTTGAGCACGGAGCGGGGCGACTGCGTGACCGGCCCGCTGCCGTCGAGCCACGTGAGGTCGCACTGGACCGTCGCCGAGTGACGGCTGCCCGGCGTGCGCCGCAGCGTGTCGAGGTCGAGGTCGAAGAACATGTCGCCGTAGCCGCGCTCCCACGAGGAGATGGCGTAGCCGTCGACCGTGTTCATGTCGACGTCGACGGCGAGGAGGTAGTTGCAGCCCTCCGTGCCGTCCTCGAGCACGTGGTCGAGGAAGTAGTGGCCGTGCAGGCGCTTGCCCTGCAGGCGTCCCTGCATGTCGGTGAAGGCGACGACGACGGTGTCGATGTCGCCGGACTCGACCTCCTCGCGGAGCCGGTCGAGCGTGAGCGTGGGTGTGGGCGCCATGTCGTGCCTTCCTGTCGTCTCAGCCGATGAGGCCACGGAGCAGTGCGGAGGTCGCGTCGCAGTGCTCCTCCATGACCGCCCTGGCTCGTTCCGGGTTCCCGCCGAGGATGGCCCCGACGATCTGGTGGTGCTGGGCGTTCGAGTGCTCGATGTTGCGCCGGAGCACCGGGATCGCCATGAGCATGTCGTGCAGGGCCGCCTGCGACCGAGTCACGGCGTCGATGAGCATCGGCGAGCCGGAGAGCGTGGCCACGGCGAGGTGCAGCCGCGAGTCGGCGACGCGGTGCGCCGCCCCGTCGACCGCGTCGTCGACCTCGGCGAGGCTGTCGGTGAGCCAGGCCCGCTGGTCGCCAGCGAGGGGCTGGGTCGCCGCGAGCCAGGCGGCGCCGGGCTCCACGACGCGGCGGAAGGTCAGCGCGTCACGCATCGCCGCGCCGCTGCGCACGAACGCCCCGGTCGTGCTCGAGGGGAGCTCCGCGGCGTCGGTGACCCACGTGCCGCCGCCGCGACCGCGGCGGGTCGTCACGAGGCCCGAGTCGCGCAGGGCGGCGATCGCCTCGCGCAGCGTGTTGCGGCTGACGCCGAGCCGCTCGGCGAGCTCCCGCTCGGGCGGCAGCTGCTCGCCGCGCGTGAAGACGCCCAGCCGGATCGCCGTCGCCAGCTGCTCGACGGTGCCCTCGAAGACGTTGCCGGTCGCGGGGCGCAGCACGACGTCCGGGAGGGACGGCTGTCGTACGGCTGCGCTCACGTGTCGATCCAATACCGTCACCTCCACCTCGTCAATGGTCTGAGAAGGAACCATTAGGGCGTGTCGGACCCGGTTCTCCGGAGTCGCAGCCCCTGCGGGTCCAACGGCGCACGGAGCCCCACCGCCAGGAGGTGGCGGTGACCCGCGACGTCGATCTCCCACTCCCCCGTGCGTACCCACTCCGTCGTGGCCTCGCCCGTCTCGCGGTCGCCCACGAGCGCCAGCCCGACGCCGGCCCCGACGGTCGCGCCCCATGCAGCGCTCGTCACCTGCCCGACGGGCCGCCCGTCCCGGAGGACGAGCTCACCGCCCCACGGGTATGCCGCCGGGTCCCCCACGACGAACGACACGACCCGTCGCGGCGGGGTCACGGCCCTCGCGGACTCGACCGCTCTCCGGCCGAGGAAGTCGACGTCCGTGCCGAGCTTGCAGGCGAAGGTCAGGCCGGCCGCCACGGGTCCGGTCTCGGTCGTCAGCTCGCGTCCGAACGCGCGGTAGCCCTTCTCGAGCCGCATCGCCTCGATGGCGTAGTAGCCGGCCGGCCGGACCCCGAGCCCGGCACCGACCCGGAAGAGCTCGTCGTGGACCCCGGCCGCGAGCTCGGTCGGCACGTAGAGCTCCCAGCCGAGCTCGCCGACGTACGTGATCCGCGTGGCTCGCACGACGGCCGCGCCGAGACGCACCTCGCGGCTCGAGCCGAACGGGAACGACGCGTCGTCGAAGGCGTCGTCCGAGAGGGCGGACAGCAGGTCGGCCGAGCGCGGCCCCATGACGCCGAGGACGGCGTACGCGCTCGTGACGTCGACGACGCTCGCGTCGGCGCCGACGGGCACGTGCCGCCTCAGCCAGTCGAGGTCGCGCACCGTCGTCGCCGCGCTGCTGACGACGAGGAACTCGCGCTCGCCCGTCCGGGTCACGGTGACGTCGGACTCGTAGGTGCCACCGTCGTTGAGGATGCCGGTGTAGACCGTGCGCCCGACGGGTACGGCGACGTCGGCCGTGCAGATCCACTGCAGCGCCCGCTCGGCGTCCGCGCCGACGACGAGGTACTTCGAGAACGAGGTCTGGTCGAACACGGCGACCGCCTCGCGCGTGGCCCGCTGCTCCTCGACGCACCAGTCGACCCAGGTCGGCCGCTCCCACGAGTAGTCGAGTCGGGGCGACTGCCCTTGCGGCGCGAAGACGTTGGCGCGCTCCCAGTGGTTGCGGGTGCCGAGCACCGCCCCCTGCGCGACGAGCCGGTCGTGCACCGGAGAGAGCCGCTGCAGCCGTCCCGTGCCGGGCTCGCGGTTGGGCCACGGCACGGCGTAGTGCAGGCCCAGCACCTCGACGACCCGCTCGCGCAGCCAGGCGTTGTTGCCGGCGAGCGGCGAGAAGCGACGGATGTCGGCGCTGACGAGGTCGAGCGTCGGACGCCCCTCGGCGACCCACTCGGCCAGGGCGCGGCCGGCCCCTCCCGCGCTCGCGATCCCCACGGAGTTGAACCCTGCTCCGACGAAGAAGCCCGGCAGCTCCGGCGCCTCGCCGACGATGAACTGGTTGTCGGGCGTGAAGCTCTCGGGGCCGTTGTAGAACTTGCGGATCCCCGTCTCGGCCAGGACCGGGAGACGGTGGATCGCGCTCTCCATGAGCACCTCGAAGTGCTTCCAGTCCTCGTCGAGGAGCGCGAACTCGAAGGGGTACGGGATGCGGTCGGGCGACACCCACGGCTTGGCCTCGGGCTCGAAGCCACCGACGAGCAGGCCGCCCACCTCCTCCTTGACGTAGGTCCAGCCGTCGGGGTCGCGCAGCACCGGGAGGTCCCGGTGCACGCCCTCGACCGCCTCGGTGACGACGTAGAAGTGCTCGGCCGAGTGGAGCGGGACGTTGACCCCGGCCATCGCGCCGACGGCTCGCGCCCACTGCCCGGCGCAGTTGACGACGACGTCGGCCTCGACGTCACCGTGGTCGGTGCGCACCCCGGCGGCCCGCCCGTCACGCGTCAGCACGTCGGTGACGCGGACACGCTCGGCGACCCTCACCCCGAGCTGCCGCGCGCCCTTGGCGAGGGCCTGCGTGAGGTCGGTCGGGTTGGCCTTGCCGTCGCCGGGGAGCCAGATGGCGCCGACGACGTCGTCGATGCGAATGAGCGGGTAGCGATCGTGGGCCTGCTCCGGCGTCAGCAGCTCGCAGTCGAGGTCGTATGCCGCCGCGCTGGCTGCCGTGCGCCGCAGCGCCACCATGCGTTCCGGGGTGCGGGCCACGGTCAGGCCGCCGCAGACCCGGTAGCCGGTGCCGAGTCCCGTCTCAGCCTCGAGGCGCGAGTAGAGGTCGGTCGAGTACTGCACGAGCCGGGTGCCGGCCTCGCTCGCCCGCAGCTGCCCGACGAGTCCTGCGGCGTGCCACGTCGTGCCGCAGGACAGGGTGCCCTGCTCGACGAGGAGCACGTCGGTCCGCCCGAGATGAGCCAGGTGGTAGGCGACGCTGGCGCCGATGACCCCGCCGCCGATGACGACGACCTCTGCGCGAGAGGGGATCTCGGTCATCGTGGCGCTCCGGGGTCGTCGCCGGTGGCGGCGTCGACGAGCTGGCCGAGGCGCCGGCTGGTCAGCAGGGCGGCAGCCGGCTCGAAGCGCTCGGTCGTGAAGGCCCAGAAGTCGGCGTCGAGGTCGGAGACGCCGTGCTGGATCGCACCCCACAGCGTCCACGCGTACTGCCCGGCCAGCCCCCAGAGCTCGGCGCGCGCGAGCAGGCGGTCGCTGACGCGGCCGTGGTAGGCCTCGACGAGCTCGACGAGGTGGTCGTGGTCGAGCCGCGACTCGCCCACGAGGTTGCCGAGCTCGAACGCGGCCTCGTTGGTGCCGGAGTACTCGTAGTCGATGATCCGCACGTCCCCACCGTCGTCGAGGAAGTTCGCGGCGAGCAGGTCGTTGTGGCACGGCACGAGCGGGTCGGGGTGGACCCGCAGCGCGCGCTCGACGCGGGTCGATGCCTCCTCGAGCAGCCAGTAGCCCTCGGGGACCCGCAGGCCGCGCTCACGGACGATGGCGGCATACGACCTCTGGATGTCGAACATGTCGAAGCGCGAGGCGAACTCCGGGCCCTCGTGCAGCCGGCGCAGGGACGCCGCGACACGGCCGAGGTTGGCACCCACGTCGGCGGCGGCATACGTGCGTCCGGGGAGGAACTCGACGACGAGGATGCCCGCTCCGGGCACGTAGTCGAGGACCGGGGCACCCACGCCCGCCTCGGCCGCCGCGATCGAGTTGAGCCACTCGTGCTCGTGGTCGACGGCGAGGAGCGCACTCGTCGGCGACGAGACGCGCACGACGACGTCGAGGCCGCCCGTGCGGACGCGGTAGTTGTGGTTGGTCAACCCGCCGGGAAGCTCCGTGACCTCGCTCGGCTGTCCGGCGTGGGACAGCCGAGCGAGGGCGGTGGCGAGCTGGTCGGCCGGACCGGGAGCGGGGTCCGGCCGGGCCCGCGGTTCCGTGGTCACTCGCTGAACGCGTCGACGACCTCGGGGTCGATGTTGCTCTTCGGTCCCTTGAACCAGTGCCGCGCCGAGACCCGCCACCACACGCCGAGCACGAGCAGGGAGCCCAGCGTGAGGATGGGCGCGTAGTTGACGAACTTCCACTCGAAGCCGTCGGTGAAGGGCACCCCGCCGGGCACGAACGGCAGGATGAAGTAGATCGAGATGATCGCGATCTCGATGACGGCCACGAGGTTCATCCACTTGTACTTCGGCCCGTTGGTCCACGAGCCCGGCACGAACGCGTCGCCCATCTTCCACCGGAGCCAGATCGGGATGAGGAAGGCCAGGTAGAGGCCGATGACGGCCACCGAGACGACGGCGTAGAAGGCGGTCGGCACGATGAGCGGAGCCTCCTCAGTGCCGATGTTGACCTCGACGAGCGCGGGCAGCGTGATGATCGCGCTGACGACACCGACGAGCATGACGGCGTTGGCCGGCACCTTCGCCCCGGTCAGCGTCGACCACAGCCGCGAGCCGGGCACGGCGCCGTCGCGACTGAAGGCGAAGGTCATGCGCGAGGCGCTCGTCATGCACGAGGTCGTGCAGAAGAACTGGCCGATGCACGAGATGGTCAGGATGGCGGCCGCCCACTTCGAGTCCATCGCGTGCGTGAAGATGTAGGCCACTCCCCCACCGCCGACGCCGACGTTGTCGGGCTTGCCGTCCGCGCCGTCCGGCACGGCGAAGAGGAAGCAGAGCAGGAGGATCCAGCCGCCGATGGCGGAGTAGAAGATCGAGCGCCAGATCCCTTGTGCGGCAGCCTTGGACGCCGCCGAGGTCTCCTCGGACAGGTGGGCGGAGGCGTCGAACCCGGTGATGGTGTACTGCGTCAGCAGCAGGCCGAACGGGACGACGAGCAGCCAGTACGTCGGCGAGCTCGTCGAGCCGTCGGAGTAGCCGGAGTTGTTGAAGCGCTCGGTGAAGACGTAGCTGAAGCTCTGGTGGTTGTCGGGCACGACGATGAGGATGAGGATGATGACCGCGGCACCGACGACGTGCCACCACACGGAGACGTTGTTCATGACCGCCATGAGGTGGCCGCTGAAGATGTTGAGCACGGCGGCCGCGACGAGCACGACGAGGAAGATCCAGAAGACACGGGTCAACGAGTAGCCGGCGGCATATCCCTCGGACCACGTGCTGAGGGCCAGGTCGATGAAGGTCGCGCACCCGTAGGCGACCGAGGCCGTGACGGCGACGAGCCCGATGAGGTTGAGCCAGCCGGTGAAGAAGCCGGCGCGCGCGCCGCCCATCTTGTTGGCCCACCAGTAGATGCCCCCCGAGGTGGGGTAGGCCGACACGAGCTCGGACATCGTCAGACCGATGACGAGGATGAAGGCGGCCACGATGGGCCAGCCCCACGAGATCGCGATCGGGCCGCCGTTGTTGAAGCCCTGGCCGAACGTCGTGAAGCAGCCGGCCAGGATCGAGATGATGGAGAAGGAGATCGCGAAGTTCGAGAAACCCGACCACGACCGGTCGAGCTCCTGCTTGTAGCCGAGTTCCGCCAGTCGGCGTTCGTCGTCGGAGAGATCAGTTGCCTGAGCCATGCCCTGCACTCCCATCTTCGGTATGAAGTTGGACCGATGCTAGCGCCGCGCATCGCAGCCGAACAGACCTCCGAGAGACCTCTTCCGTGCTGGGACAGGAAGGTTTCCCGCGCGTTGCTGCCCGGTGACCGGGCCAAAGGAGCCACAACAGACCATTCGGACAGCGGGACCACCTCGCGGGCCGCCGGCGACACCGGGGGTCAGAGGTCGAGCGCCCACTCCAGGGTGCGCGCGACGCCGTCCTCGTCGTTGGACGCGCACGTGCGCGTCGCGGCGGCACGGGCGTCCGGGTGGGCGTTGGCGACCGCCCACCCCACCCCGGCCCACTCGAGCATCGGGACGTCGTTGGGCATGTCCCCGAAGGCCCACACGTCCTCGGCGCGGATGCCGGCCCGGGCGCACCAGCGCACGAGTCCCGCCGCCTTCGTGACCCCGGGGGCCGATATCTCGGCGAGACCCCCGGTGCCCGAGTGCTGCACGAGGGCGCGGCCACCGAGCACCTCGGCGACCCGCGGGATGACCTCGTCCTCGGGAAGGTGCTCGGTGCGGGCCAGCAGCTTGCCGACGACGGCCCCGGCCGGGAGGTCGTCGATGGGTGCGGGGACGAGGCCGTCGGGCACCCACCGGGGGTGCAGCTCGGGGTAGTTCGGCTCGGTGTGCACGCCGTCGCTCAGCTCGGCGCTGAAGCCGATCCCCGGCACGGCGGCGCGCAGGTCGGAGACGATCTCGAGCAGCAGGGCGCGTTCGAGCGGGTAGGACGCGGTGACGGTCCGCGTGCGCACGTCGTAGTCGAAGGCGCCGTTGGCGCTGATGACCGTGCCGTCACCGCCGACGGCGTCGGCGAGCGGGTCGAGCCACCGGGGTGGACGGGCTGTCACGAAGACGACGCCGATGCCGGCGGACTCGGCGTCGCGCAGCGCGGCGCCGGTCCGCGGCGAGATCACCCCGTCGGAGCGCAGCAGCGTTCCGTCGAGGTCGGTGGCGACGAGACGAGGCCGTGCCAACGGCGCGTCGCCCATGGGCGCCACTCCCCGTCTCAGACGAGGCGCGTCAGCCAGCCGTGCGAGTCCTCGGCGCGGCCGTACTGGATGTCGAGCAGCTTGGCGCGGATGGCCTCCGCGTAGCGGTCCTCGTGGCCCTCACGACGGTGGTCCACGGATCCGCCGTCCCAGCGCAGCTCGCCGACGGGCGTGACGACGGCAGCCGTGCCGCAGGCGAAGATCTCGACGATGTCGCCGCTGGCCGCGCCCTCCTTCCACTCCTCGATCGGGATGCGCCGCTCCTCGGGCTCGAGATCGAGCTCCTTGGCGATCTCGAGGATCGAGCTGCGCGTCACGCCCTCGAGGATCGTGCCGGTCAGCTCGGGCGTGATGATGCGCCCGTCCTTGGTGACGAGGAAGAGGTTCATGCCTCCGAGCTCCTCGATGTACGTGTGGGTCGAGGAGTCGAGGAAGACGGCCTGGTCGCAGCCGTGCTCGATCCCCTCGAGCTGGCCGGCGAGGGAGCTGGCGTAGTTGCCGCCGCACTTGGCCGCGCCCGTGCCACCCTCGCCCGCACGCGCGTAGTCGGTGGAGATCCAGAGGGTGACGGGCTTGAGACCGCCGGAGAAGTAGGCGCCGGCCGGGGAGGCGATGACGGAGTAGGTGACCTGCTGCGCCGGACGCACGCCGAGGAAGGCCTCGGAGGCGAACATGAAGGGACGCAGGTAGAGGCTCTTCTCCCCCGCGTCGCCGGCCGGGACCCACGCCTGGTCGACGCCGACGAGCTGGCGCAGGGACTCGATGAAGTCGGCCTCGGGCAGCTCCGGCAGCGCGAGCCGTCGGGCCGAGCGGGCGAAGCGAGCCGCGTTGGCCTCGGGGCGGAAGGTCCAGATCGAGCCGTCGGCGTGACGGTAGGCCTTCATGCCCTCGAAGATCTCCTGGGCGTAGTGGAGCACCGCCGCCGCCGGGTCGAGCTGGAAGGGACCGTAGGGCTTCACCTGCGCGCCGCCCCAGCCGGCGTCGGCGGTCCACGTCGCGACGACCATGTGGTCGGTGAAGGTCTTGCCGAAGCCGGGGTTCTCGAGGATCTCGGCGATGCGCTCCGGGGTGGTGGCGTCGTCGCGGCGCGTCACCTCGAACGACAGGGTCGAAGCCTTCGCGGCATCCGTGGACATGGCGCAACCTCCAAGAGCGATCAGCGGTGATTCGACGTCAGGCTATCGCCCACATCGTGAGACGCAGAAGTAGCCCCTCCCCGACGGGAGGTGGTCGTATGCCGTCCGGCCGGCGTGGGCGCCCCGGTCAGAGACGCGCGACGACGGCGTCACCGACGGCCGTGGTGCTGCGCACGGCGTCTCCGCGCTCGGCCAGGTCGGCGGCGACGGCGGCGTCGACGCGGGCGGCCTCGGCGTCGAGGCCGAGGTGGGCGAGGAGCATGCCGACCGAGAGGATCGCCGCGGTCGGGTCGGCCTTGGACTGGCCGGCGATGTCGGGGGCGGAGCCGTGGACGGGCTCGAACATGCTGGGCGTCGTGCGGGCCGGGTTGATGTTGCCCGACGCCGCGAGCCCGATGCCGCCGGCGATGGCGGCGGCGATGTCGGTGAGGATGTCGCCGAAGAGGTTGTCGGTGACGATGACGTCGAAGCGCCCGGGGTCGGTCGCCATGAAGATCGTGGCCGCGTCGACGTGCTGGTAGGCGGTCTCGACGTCGGGGAACTCGGCACCGACCTCCTCGACGGTGCGGCGCCAGAGGTGGCCGGCGTACGTGAGGACGTTGTGCTTGTGCACGAGCGTCAGGTGGCGTCGCGGACGGGCCTGGGCGCGGGCGAAGGCGTCGCGGACGACGCGCTCGACACCGAAGCGGGTGTTGACGCTGACCTCGGTCGCGATCTCGGCCGGGGTGCCGACGCGCAGGGCGCCGCCGTTGCCGGTGTAGGGACCCTCGGTGCCCTCGCGGACGACGACGAAGTCGATGCCGTCGGGGGCGACGCGCGCGACGTCGAGCGGGCTCGCGACTCCGGGGAAGAGCTTGGCCGGGCGCAGGTTGACGTAGTGGTCCAGCGCGAAGCGCAGCGGCAGCAGCACGCCTCGCTCGAGGACGCCGCTCGGGACGCTCGGGTCGCCGATGGCGCCGAGGAGGATCGCGTCGTGGCCGCGCAGCTCCTCGAGGACGGAGTCGGGCAGCGTCTCGCCGGTGGCGTGCCAGCGGCGGGCGCCGAGGTCGTACTCGGTCGTCGCGAACTTCGGACCGCTGTCTCCGGTGACCGCGTCGAGGACCTTGAGACCCTCCGCGACCACCTCGGGGCCGATGCCGTCACCACCGATCACGGCGATGGAGTAGGCGTCCTTGACCTGCGTCTGTGCCATGTCGTCAGCCTAGAACCCGTCTTGTGATGTGGAATCTGCGTCTCAATTAGTGAGCGGACGACGACGGCCCCCGCCCGGGAGGGCAGGGGCCGTCGTCACGACCGCGCAACGGGACCGCGGTTCGGGTCGTCGTCGGGTGTCGCTCAGTCCTCGGTGTGACCCTGGTCGCGCAGGTCCATCGACTCCTGCAGGGCCTGACGGGCGGCCTTGGCGTCTTCGCTCATGGTGATCACGTCTTTCGGGTGTGCATGCGGTGTGGGTGGTCTCAGGTGGCTCCAGCCCGGGTGGGCGAACCGGTCAGCAGAGGGGTGCGCGGGGTCTCCGCGGCGAGGTGCTGACTACCTGGACTCGCCGCGGCTGGGAATACGTACGACCTGCCGCGTCATGCATTTCACGGTACGCCGGGCTACCCATGGGTAAAGGGGGTTTCCACTGGATGAGACGCGATGTCCGCCATTCGTCCGCTCCCGGGCCGCGGCACGTGTCGCGCATCCCCCGCTCCCCGCGCCGGGAGCCGTAGGCTCGCCGCGTGAGCGCCGACCACCCCGACGCGCCTGCCGACCCCTCCACCGGCACCGCTCGCCACCACGCCGACCACCCGGACCACCGGGCCACCTCCCCGCGCGCGAGGCACACGAGCCACGCCGTCCCGGGGGTGCCCTTCGACAACGAGGCGCGATGGATCGCCATCACGCCCGGCAACGCGAGACGCATCATCGTCACGGTGTTCGTCGCCGTCGTCCTGCTCTCCGTGGCGACGTGGGCCTTCCACGCGATGGGCAGCTTCCTCTTCCTGCTGCTGCTCGCCTGGCTGCTGTCGATCGCGATGGAGCCGGTGGTGCTGTGGCTGAGCAAGCGCTGGATGAAGCGCGGTCTCGCCACCGGCCTGACGATGCTCGGGATGCTCCTGCTCTTCGCGGGTCTCGCCGAGCTCTTCGGCCAGGTCTTCGTCTCGCAGCTCTCCCAGCTCGGGTCGCAGCTGCCCGGGGCGATCACGTCGGCCATCGACTGGGTCAACTCCGCCTTCGGCACGCAGTTCGACATCGCGCAGATCCAGACGGCCCTGAGCCTGACCCCGGACAAGCTCGGCGAGCTGGCCGGCAAGTACGGCGGCGGCATCATCGGGATCTTCGGCTCCGTCATCACCTTCCTCTTCGACGCGCTGACGATCCTCGTCTTCGCGTACTACTTCTCCGCCGACAGCCCGCGGCTGCGCCAGACCATCGGGTCGTGGCTGCCGCAGCGCTACCAGCGCGTCTTCATCACGGTGTGGACGATCTCGGTCGAGAAGACCGGCGGCTACGTCGTCTCCAAGCTCGTCCTCGCGTCACTCTCGGCCGTCTTCCACGTCGCGTTCTTCTGGTTCATCGACGTGCCGTTCTGGCTGCCCCTCGGCATCTTCGCCGGCATCGTCGGCCAGTTCATCCCCACGATCGGCACGTACATCGGCGTCGCGCTGCCCGCCCTCTTCGCCATCCTCGACAAGCCGATCAACGCCGTGTGGATCGCCGCCTTCGCGACCGTCTACCAGCAGCTCGAGAACTACGTCTTCACGCCGCGCATCAGCCGCCGCACCATGGACGTCCACCCGGCCGTCGCGCTCGGGTCGGTCATCGCCGGCGCAGCACTCTTCGGCCCGATCGGCGCCCTCATCGGCATCCCGATCGCGGCGGTCGCCCTCGCCATCGTCGACACCTTCAGCAAGCGGCACGAGCTCGTCCCCGAGCTCGCCGACCTCGAGACCGCCGACGACAAGGACGACGAGGACGAGGACGTGGACGAGGGGGGTGAGCGCGCGGACGACGGGCGCGGCGACGCGGGTGGCGAGCCCGACGAGCGCGTCGGGACCGACACTGCCCGCCGGAGCTGACCGGCTCCGGGTCAGTCCTGCAGGCCGATGACCGAGAAGGTCTTGGCCTCGATGACCTCGGAGAGCTCGGCCGCCATCGCGGCGGGGACGGCGCTGTCGACGTTGAGCACGCCGATGGCCCGGTCGTCCTGGCGTGAGACCTGCATGCCGCCGATGTTGATGCCGGCGTCGCCGAGGATCCGGCCGACCGCGCCGATGACGCCCGGACGGTCGGAGTACTCGAAGACGAGCATGTGGTCCGAGAGCGGGACCTCGAGGTCGTAGCCGTTGACGCCGACGAGCTTCTCGACCATCTTCGGGCCGGTCAGCGTGCCGGAGACCGACACGACCGAGCCGTCGGCGAGGGTGCCGCGCAGGGTCGTGACGTTGCGGAAGTCGCCGGCGTCGGGGTCGGTGACGAGCCGCACGACGCAGCCGCGCTGCTCGGCGAGGACCGGGGCGTTGACATAGGTCACGGTGTCCTCGACGACGTCGGTGAACAGGCCCTTGAGGGCGACGAGCTTCCACACGTTGACGTCGTGGGCCGTGATCTCGCCGCGGACGTCGACGTCGAGCTGCGCCGGCACGCTGCCGGACACCGCGGTGAAGATCCGGCCGAGCTTCTCGACGAGCGGGATGCCCGGACGGACCTCCTCGGCGATGAAGCCGCTGCTGACGTTGACGGCGTCGGGGACGAGCTCCCCTCCGAGCGCGAGACGCACCGACCTCGCGACGGCGATGCCGGCCTTCTCCTGGGCCTCCTCGGTCGAGGCGCCGAGGTGCGGGGTGACGACGACGGACTCGTGCTCGAAGAGCGGCGACTCGGTGGTCGGCTCGGTGGCGAAGACGTCGATGCCGGCGCCCGCGACGCGGCCCTCGGCGATGGCGCGCGCGAGGGCGGCCTCGTCGACGATGCCGCCGCGGGCGGCGTTGACGATGCGCACCGACGGCTTGACCTTCGTGAGGGCCTCCTCACCGATGAGGCCGAGCGTCTCGGGCGTCTTGGGCAGGTGGATGGTGATGAAGTCGGACTGGGCGAGCAGCTCGTCGAGGCCGACGAGCTGGGCGCCGAGCTGTCCCGCCTTGGCGGGCGAGGCGTAGGGGTCGTAGGCGACGATCTTCATGCCGAAGCCCTTGAGGCGCTCGGCGACGAGGGCGCCGATGCGACCGAGGCCGACCACGCCGACGGTCTTGTCGAGCAGCTCGACGCCGGAGTACTTGCTGCGCTTCCACGCGCCGGCCTTGAGGGCCTGGTTGGCGGGGGCGATGTTGCGGGCGGTCGCGAGGAGCAGCGCCACGGCGAGCTCGGCGGCAGACGTGATGTTGGAGGTCGGTGCGTTGACGACCATGACCCCGGCCTGCGTCGCCGACTGGACGTCGACGTTGTCGAGACCGACGCCCGCGCGGGCGATGACCTTGAGCTGCCTCGCGGCGGCGATCGCCTCGGCGTCCATCTTCGTGGCCGATCGGATGAGGATCGCGTCGACGTCGGCGAGCGCCGGGAGCAGTGCGTCGCGGTTGGCCCCGTCGACCGAACGGACCTCGAAGTCCGGTCCCAGCGCCTCGATGGTGGCGGGCGACAGCTCTTCGGCGATGAGGACAACGGGCTTGCTCACAGGGGAACCCTTCCGGACGGAGCGGGGCCTCACGCACGACAGGGGGCGCGGGCCGTCGGCGGCACCGCGATGTGCCGTCGGCGAGTCTAGGCCGTCGTTCGCGCGGAATCACGAGATGTAACCAACATGTGAACACGGCCCGGAGGGGCGGCACACGTATCAGCTGATGGAACACCGATTCCGTATGCCGGACGCTTCGTCGGGTGGGTGGCACCAGGACGTGACCCGACCATCGACCTGCGGCGCGTCGTGCTCGCGGCGACCGACACCTCGGGCTGGCTGGAGGGAGAGGGGAGCCTTCCGCGGCAACGTGCGCAGAACCACAGCATGATCCGACGCGAAGCGTTGCGCCGCCGGGGGCGAGCACGTCAGGGTGGGGTCATGCGCATCGTCGTGACGGGAGGCGCCGGGGACCTCGGGTCGAGGGTCGTCCGGGAGGTCACGGCTCGCGGGCACCAGGCGGTGCCGGCGAGCCGGAGGACCGGCGTGGACCTGGCGACCGGCGACGGGCTCGAAGCCGTCCTGGCGGGCGCCGACGCCGTCGTCCACTGCGCCGACGACACCTCGCGCGGCGACACCGTCACCGTCTACGGGACGCGACGACTGGCCGACGCGGCTGCCGACCTCGGGGTGCACCTCGTGCACATCTCGATCGTCGGCATCGACGAGCACCCCTTGGCCTACTACCGCCGCAAGCTGCGCGCGGAGCAGGGCATCGAGGCGGCAGGCGGCGCGGCCTCGGTCCTGCGCGCCACCCAGTTCCATTCCCTGGCAGCGTTCTTCGCCCGGAAGCTGAGCGTCGGGCCGGTCACCCTGACCATCGGCGACATGGCCCTCCAACCCGTGGACACCGACTTCGTCGCCGGACGCCTCGTCGACCTCGCGCTGGGAGCGCGCCCCACGGCATACGCCAGGGCGACGGACGTCGCGGGTCCCGACGTGCTCACGGTCGGCGAGCTCGCCGGCCTGCTGCGCGCGCACCGGGGCGCCTCCCGCTCGAAGGTCGTGCGCCTGCCTGCGGTCGGCGGGGTCATGAAGGCGTTCGCCGAGCGGCGGACCGTGCCCTTCCCCGGCGACGCGCAGACGGGCGGCCGGACGTTCGCCGACTGGCTCGCTCTCCAGCCGCAGCGGCTCAGCGGCCGCTGACCCGTCGCGACACGGGGACGGCCGACGCCCCCACGAACGGGGCGCCGGCCGTCAAGCCGTACGAGAGCGTCAGCGTGCGGCGCTGCCCTCGACGTAGTCGGAGTCGGTCTGCTTGACCCACGCCATGAGCTTGCGCAGCTCGCGGCCCGTGGCCTCGATGGGGTGCTGGGCACCCTGCTCGCGCAGCTGCTTGAACTCCGGCGCACCGGCGTCCTGGTCGTCGATGAAGCGCTTGGCGAAGGTGCCGTTCTGGATGTCGCCGAGCACCGCCTTCATGTTCTCCTTGACGTGCGGGTCGATGACGCGCGGCCCCGACACGTAGTCGCCGTACTCCGCGGTGTCGGAGACCGACCAGCGCTGCTTGGCGATGCCGCCCTCGATCATGAGATCGACGATGAGCTTGAGCTCGTGGAGGCACTCGAAGTAGGCGACCTCGGGCTGGTAGCCCGCCTCGACGAGGGTCTCGAAGCCGTACATGACGAGCTGGCTCGCGCCACCGCAGAGCACGGCCTGCTCACCGAAGAGGTCGGTCTCGGTCTCCTCGGTGAACGTCGTCTTGATGCCGCCGGCACGCAGGCCACCGATGGCCTTGCCGTAGGCCTTGGCGAGGTCCCACGCCGTGCCGGACGCGTCCTGCTCGACGGCGAGCAGCACGGGCACCCCACGGCCGTCAGCGAACTCGCGGCGCACGATGTGGCCGGGACCCTTCGGGGCGACCATGAGCACGTCGGCGTCGGCCTCGGGCTTGATGTAGCCGAAGCGGATGTTGAAGCCGTGGCCGAAGAGCAGCGCCGCGCCGTCCTTGAGGTTGGGCTGGATGTCGTTGGCGTAGACCGTGCGCTGCACCTGGTCGGGCGTGAGGATGACGACGAGGTCGGCCTCCTTGACCGCGTCGGCGACCGACGTGACGGTCAGACCCTCGGCCTCGGCCTTGGCCTTGCTCTTGCTGCCCTCGGCGAGGCCGACGCGGACGTCGACGCCGGAGTCGCGCAGGTTGAGCGCGTGGGCGTGGCCCTGGCTGCCGTAGCCGATGACGGCGACCTTCTTGCCCTGGATGATCGACAGGTCGGCGTCGTCGTCGTAGAACATCTCGGCCATGGTGGCCTTCTCCTTCGGTTGCGGTGTGCAGTGGGTCTGGTGGTGCGGTCGGTGGGGATCGGGTCAGGCGCTGCGCAGGCTGCGGTCGGTGATCGAGCGCGAGCCGCGCCCGACGGCGACCATGCCGGACTGGACGAGCTCCTTGATGCCGAACGGCTCGAGCACGTCGAGCAGGGCGCGGAGCTTGTCGGAGGTGCCGGTGGCCTCGATGACGACCGCGTCGGTGGTCACGTCGACGACCTTGGCCTTGAACAGCTGGATCGTGTCGATGACCTGGCTGCGGGTCGCCGGGTCCGCGCGCACCTTGACGAGCAGGATCTCGCGCTGCACCGAGGCGTGCGGGTCGAGCTCGACGACCTTGAGCACCTCGATGAGCTTGTTCAGCTGCTTCGTCACCTGCTCGAGGGCCGCGCCCTCGACCTCGACGACGACGGTGATGCGCGAGATGTCGGGCAGCTCGGTCGGGCCGACCGCGAGGGAGTTGATGTTGAAGCCGCGTCGGGAGAAGAGCGCCGCCACGCGGGTCAGGACGCCGGGCTTGTCCTCGACGAGGACCGACAGGGTGTGCTTGCTCATGCTCAGTCCTCCCGCTCCCAGACCGGCGCCTCGTGGCGGGCGGCCTGGATCATGTCGTTGCTGACGCCCGCCGGCACCATCGGCCACACCATGGCGTCGCGGTGCACGATGAAGTCGATGACGACGGGTCGGTCGTTGGTCTCGAGCGCCAGCTTGATGACGGCGTCGACCTCCTCGGGCGTCTCGGCGCGCAGGCCGAGGCAGCCGTACGCGTCGGCGAGCTTGACGAAGTCGGGCACGCGCTGGCTCATCGGCTGCAGGTCGGTGTTGGAGTAGCGCTCGTTGTAGAAGAGCGTCTGCCACTGCCGGACCATGCCGAGCGAGCTGTTGTTGATGATCGCGACCTTGATCGGGATGTTGTTGATGACGCAGGTCGCGAGCTCCTGGTTGGTCATCTGGAAGCAGCCGTCGCCGTCGATCGCCCACACCGTGCGCTCCGGCTCGGCGACCTTGGCACCCATGGCCGCCGGGACCGAGAAGCCCATGGTGCCCAGTCCGCCGGAGTTGATCCACGCGTTCGGGCGTTCGTACTTGACGAACTGCGCGGCCCACATCTGGTGCTGGCCGACACCCGCGACGTACGTCGCCTCGGGTCCGGTGAGCGCACCGATCCGCTCGATGACGTACTGCGGCGAGAGCGTGCCGTCGTCGCTGTCGGTCCAGCCGAGCGGGAAGGTCCGCTTCCAGTCGGCGACCCGCTCGCGCCAGTCGGTGTAGTCCCAGGCGTCGGTGTCGTCGTCGGCGCCCGCCCGGTCGAGGGTGACCTGCTCGATGAGGTCCTTGATGACCTCGCCCACGTCACCGACGATCGGCACGTCGGCGATGCGGTTCTTGGAGATCTCGGCGGGGTCGATGTCGGCGTGGATCACCTTGGCGTGCGGGGCGAACGTCGAGAGCTGGCCGGTGACGCGGTCGTCGAAGCGGGCGCCCAGCGCGATGAGCAGGTCGGACTTCTGCAGGCCCGTCACCGCGGCGACCGTGCCGTGCATCCCCGGCATGCCGAGGTTGAGCGGCTCGCTGTCGGGCACCGTGCCCCGCGCCATGAGGGTCGTGACGACGGGGATCCCGGTCAGCTCGACGAGTCGGCGCAGGGCCTCGCTCGCTCGGGCCCGCACGACGCCGCCGCCGACGTAGAGCACGGGCCGCTTGGCGGCGGCCATGAGCCGTGACGCCTCGCGGATCTGCTTGCCGTGCGGGCGCAGCACGGGGCGGTAGCCGGGCAGGTCGATCTGCGGCGGCCAGCTGAAGGTCGTCGTCGCCTGGAGCGCGTCCTTGCTGATGTCGACGAGGACGGGACCCGGACGACCGGTGCTCGCGACGTGGAACGCCTCGGCGATGGCCTGCGGGATCTTCGCCGGGTCGGTGACGAGGTAGTTGTGCTTCGTGATCGGCATCGTGATGCCGCGGATGTCGGCCTCCTGGAAGGCGTCCGTGCCGATGGCGGCGCTCGCGACCTGACCGGTGATGGCCACGACGGGCACGGAGTCCATGTGCGCGTCGGCGAGCGGCGTCACGAGGTTCGTCGCGCCGGGGCCGGAGGTCGCCATGCAGACGCCGACCTTGCCGGTCGCCGAGGCATACCCCTCGGCCGCGTGGCCGGCGCCCTGCTCGTGGCGCACGAGGATGTGGCGGACCTTCTTCGAGTCGAGCATGGGGTCGTAGGCGGGCAGGATCGCACCGCCGGGGATGCCGAAGACGGTGTCGCAGCCGATGGCCTCGAGGGAGAGTACGAGCGCCTGCGCCCCGGTGACCTCACGGGCCGGCGTGACGGGCCCGACGGCCTTGGCCTCCGCCGCGGGTCGGGGACGGGCCAGGGAGGCCACGTCGGCGGGCGAGGGCGCCTGCTTCGTCGTGTCGCTCACGATCTCTTCCTTGTCTCGAGCACTGCGTGGTGATGCCGGTTCGGGCTGACTCCAGCCACAAAAAAACCCTTCGGTCCCGCGGTGGGACGGAAGGGAGCGCGCTGACCGTTCGAGCTGGTCGGCGCGCTAGGGAAGTACGAGGAGTCGGGCCACGTGACAACCGTCCTACCAAGCCCCAGCGGTGTCAATCGACCATCTCACGCGTCTCAGCATGTGACCTCGTGATCTCACCCACTGTCACTCCGAGGTTTCGGACCCCGCAGGACGGCGCGTGCGCGAAAGTCGGTTGTCGCCGGCGCGACCGGCTCGGGACACTGACCGTCATGACGAGCACCGTGGCCGACCTGCTGCCCGCCCTCGGCCTCCGGGTCGTCGCCGGACCGGTCGAGCTGCGTGGTCTGGGCGACGACGACCTCGGCACGCTCGCCGACCTCGCGGCCGCGGGCATCCACCCCGCCGACCGGATGCCCTTCTACCACCCCTGGACCGACACCGACCCGGAGACGCTCCGCCGCCGGATGGCCCAGTTCCACTGGCGCTGCCGCGCCGACTTCTCCCCCGAGAGCTGGGAGCTGAACCTCGGCGTCTGGCACGAGGGCACGCTCGTCGGGACGCAGGGGATCTCGACGCGCGACTACCTCGTGACCCGGACCGGCGAGACCGGCTCCTGGCTGGGCCTGGCCCACCAGGGCAAGGGCATCGGCACGATGATGCGCCGCGCGATCTGCGCCTTCGCCTTCGACCACCTCGATGCCGAGGAGCTCACGTCGGGCGCCTTCACCGACAATGCGGCCTCGCTCGCCGTCAGCCGCAAGGTCGGCTACCGGCCCGGCGGCCAGAAGCGGCTGCGCCGCCGCGAGGGCGAGCTGGCCGTCAACCAGCAGCTCGTGCTGCGGCCGGAGGACCTGGTGCGTGGGAACCACCCCGTCACGGTCGAGGGCCTGCTGGCCTTCCGCCGCTCGATCGGCCTCGACGCCGAGGACTCCCCCGACCCACCCGACGACCGAACCCACGACCGACCGCACGACCGATCCCACGAGGAGACCTCATGAGCACCGAGACGTCGAGTGACCTGACGCCACGGACCGGCCCGCACCCGGCCGTGCAGCTGCACCTGCCCGAGACCGCCGCCACCCTGACGACCCGCCCGCTGACGCGGGACGACGCGGCGGCCGTCACCGCCCTCATGGCGGCCTGCGAGCTGCACGACGTCGGCGAGGTCCTCATCGAGGAGGCCGACATCGTCGGCGACTGGCAGCGCCCTGCCTTCGACCTCGCCACGCAGTCGGTCGGCGTGCTCGACGGCGACCGCCTCGTGGCATACGCGGAGGTCTACAAGGGGCGCTGGGCCGACGCGGCCGTCGCGCCGACGCACCGCGGGCTGGGCATCGGCACGGCGCTCTCGCACTGGACCCGAGCGGTCGGCGCGCGTGACGGCGGCACCGTCGTCGGCCAGCCCGTGCCCGGCGACTCCGCCGGCGAGCGCCTCCTCGCTGCCCTGGGCTACCGCACCCTCTGGACGTCGTGGGTCCTCGAGCTGCCTGCCGGGCAGGCGATCGAGCCGCAGCCCGTCCCGGAGGGGTATGCCGTCCGCGAGCCTCGCGACGAGGACGACCTCCGCGCGACGTGGACCGTCAACGAGGACGCCTTCCTCGAGTGGTCCGAGCGCGAGCGCACGACCTTCGAGGAGTGGACGGCCAACGTCTCGCGGCGCCCCGGCTACGAGCCCTGGCAGCTGCGGCTCATGGTCGACGCGTCCGACACGGTGGTCGGCATGGCCTTCGTCGTCGTGTCGAGCGGCTGCGCCTACGTCGACAAGCTCGCGGTGCGCCGCGACGAGCGCGGCAAGGGCCTGGCCCGAGCTCTCCTCGTCGACGCCTTCGAGGTCGCCCGGGCGCACGGCGGCGAGCGGTCCGAGCTGTCGACCGACTCCCGCACCGGAGCGCTCGGTCTCTATGAGAAGGTCGGCATGCAGGTCACGTCGGTGTGGCGCCACTGGGCGGCAGACGTGACACCGGACCCGGGGGCCGCACCCGCCTGAGGAGGCGCCGTGGAGCAGCACACGAGCATCGACATCGACGCCCCGGTCGCACGGGTGTGGGCCGTGATGCGCGACGTCGAGCACTGGCCCGAGTGGACCGCGTCGGTGAGGTCGGTGACGCTGCTCGACGACGGACTGCGGGTCGGGGCGCGCGCCCGCATCGACCAGCCGCGGATCCCGACCACGGTCTGGACCGTCACGGGCCTCACCGAGGGACACGACTTCACGTGGGAGGCGAGCGGTCCCGGCACGCTGACGACGGGTCGTCACGGGGTCGAGGCGACGGGCCCCGGCACGTGCCGGGCGACGCTGTCGATCACCCAGTCGGGCTGGCTCGGCTCGGTCGTCGGCCGCGGCTACCGGTCACTGACCGACCGCTACCTCGCGATGGAGGCCGCGGGCCTCAAGGAGCGGGCCGAGTCGGGCGTCTGAAGAGAGCCCGGCGGCCACTCCCCCGCAACACACCGAGAACGTCCCGACGCACCGGGGTCGGATGCGCGTGCGTTGTCACCTGCTCGGTGTGTTGCGCGAGTCAGGGGGTCAGCAGGGGGTTGGCCGGTGACGCCGCGACGTCGCCCGGCGCGAGCCCCGGCAGCCACGAGGCGAGGTCGTTGGCCTGCGCCGGGTTGGCCGGCTCGAGCACGGTGAGACCGTCGGCGAACCAGATCACCGTCATGACCTCCCGCATCCGGTCGGAGGAGTTGCCGAGTGCCTTGTGCACCGTCCAGCCCGAGTGGAAGGACGCGTCACCGGCGCGCATCGCGACCGGCTCGTCGACGACGACGCCACGCTCTGACAGCACGCGGTCGAAGTGCTCCTCGGACGCGTCCGAGATGCCGATGTCGCTCAACGGGCCGTCGACGTGGCTCCCGGTGGCGAAGGCGAGCCCGCCGCGGGCAGGCGTGATGTCGACGAGCGGCATCCACATGGTCAGGCACCGCGACCCGTCGAGCGGCCAGTACATCGCGTCCTGGTGCCACGGCGTGTAGCCGCCGCCGGGCTCCTTGAAGAGCGCCTGGTCGTGGTAGAGCCGCACCCGCGGGACGCCGAGCAGGCGCGCGGCCACGCCGGCGAAGCGGGAGGCCATGACGAAACGCGCGACGCCCTCGTCGTGCCGCCAGAGGTTCATCACCTGCAGGAACGCCATGCCGTAGCTGTCGCGCTCGGCGAGGGGCCGGGTCTCGGTGCTGAGGCGCTCGACGGCCGCCGCCACGGGCACGCGGTATGCCGCCGCCTCCTCCTGCGTGGCCACCTGGGCCAGGCGTACGTGGCCGTTCGAGCGGAAGGCCGCGTTGTCGTCGTCATGGATGGGGTATGCCGTGGTGAGCGCGGGAAGCAGGTCGGTGGGCATGTGGCGGCTCGTCCTCCGTGGATCGTGAACGACCCGAGTGGTCGTCGCAGGGAACAGCCCACCAGACGGCCACGGGGACGACCCGGAACGTCGTGGTCACCGGGGAACGATCTGGTTCGATGGCCCCATGGACGAACGGGAGGCCCAGAGCGCCGGCGTGCACCGCGTCCCCTCCGGGCGGCTCGGCGAGGTGCTCGTGGCCGGGCGCATCGCCGGCGGCAGCGGCCTGCCGGCGGGCACGACGCGACGGCACCCGACGTGGGGGCTCACCTTCGTCACTGCGGGGACGGGTCGCTACCGCGACGCGGGTCACGACGAGCCCCTGGGCGCGGGCTCGCTCGTCGTCGTGCACCCCGGCCACCCGCACTGGTACGGCGCCGACCGCGGCGGCTGGGACGAGGTCTTCGTCGTCTTCGACGGCGTGGCGTTCGAGCTGGCGCGCCGGCGTGGCGCGCTCACGGCCGACCGGCCGCTCGTGCACGGCCTGCCGGTCCCCCGGTGGCAGCACCGGTTCGCGGCCTTCGGCGAGCGGACCCGCCCGACGACCGTCGACGGTCGTGACGCCGAGGCCCTCGACCTGCTCGCGGCACTGCTCGAGTCGAGCGCGGCGGCGACCGCGGGCGCGGCGCTGCGCAGACCCGGGCGGCCCGACTGGCTCGACCTCTCCGTCGAGCTGCTCGACCGCGACCTCGGCGAGCCGCTCGACCTGCCGTCCGTCGCGGAGGAGGTGGGCATGACGTACGAGACGTGGCGGCGCCGGTTCCGGTCCGAGACCGGCACGAGTCCCTACGCCCACCGGGCCGCACGGCGGCTCGAGGCCGCGACCGACCTGCTCGTCCACACCGGGCTCGGCGTCCGGGACATCGCCGCGGCGACCGGCTTCAGCGACGAGAGGCACCTCATCCGCCGCTTCCGCGAGCACACGGGGATCACGCCCCGCGCCTTCCGCGACGCGGGGCGCTGACCCGGCCACACGGCATACGCGCCCTTCGTACGACACCCCGAGAAGGGGCGGACGCACCGGGATCGGATCCCGGTGCGTCGCGACCTGCTCGGCGTGTTGTGCGGGCGTCAGCCGCAGACGGCGCCGCGGCTCGCGCTGCCCACGAGCTTGCGGTACTTCGCAAGGACGCCGCGCTGGTACTTGGGCTCGGGGTGCGTGACGCCGGCGGCACGCCGACGCTCCATCTCGTCGTCGTCGACGAGCACGTCGAGCGTGCCGTTCGCGACGTCGAGGCGGATGGTGTCGCCGTCGTGGACGAAGGCGATCGGGCCGTCGTCGACGGCCTCGGGGGCGACGTGGCCGACGCAGAGGCCGGTCGTGCCGCCGGAGAAGCGACCGTCGGTGAGGAGCAGGACGTCCTTGCCGAGGCCCGCGCCCTTGATGGCGCCGGTGACGGCGAGCATCTCGCGCATGCCGGGGCCACCCTTGGGTCCCTCGTAGCGGATGACGACGACGTCGTTCTTCTGCAGCGCGCCCTGCTCGACGGCGTCCATCGCAGCGCGCTCGCCGTCGAAGACCCGCGCGGTGCCTTCGAAGACGGACTCGTCGAAGCCGGCCGACTTCACGACGGCCCCCTCCGGCGCGAGCGAGCCGGTGAGGATCGTCAGGCCACCCGTCTTGTGGATCGGGGTCGCCATCTCGCGGATGACGCGGCCGTCGATGTGCGGCGGGTTGATGTCGTCGAGGTTCTCGGCCATCGTCTTGCCCGTCACCGTGAGGCAGTCGCCGTCGAGCAGGCCCGCCTCGAGGAGCGTCTTCATGACGACGGGGATGCCACCGATGTGGTCGATGTCCTTCATGACGAAGCTGCCGAAGGGCTTGACGTCGGCCAGGTGCGGGACCTTGGCGCCGATGCGGCGGAAGTCCTCGATCGTGAGGTCGACCTCGGCCTCGTTGGCGATGGCGAGCAGGTGGAGCACGGCGTTCGTCGAGCCACCGAAGGCCATGACGACGGCGATGGCGTTCTCGAAGGCGGGCTTGGTCATGATGTCGCGGGCGGTGATCCCCTTGCGGAGCAGCTCGACGACGGCCTCGCCCGACTTGCGCGCGTACATGTCGCGGCGTCGGTCGGTCGCGGGCGGTGCGGCCGAACCGGGGATCGACATGCCGATGGCCTCGGCGACGGCGGCCATCGTGTTCGCGGTGTAGAAGCCGCCGCAGGCACCCTCGCCCGGACAGATGGCGCGTTCGATGGCGTCGACGTCCTCGAGCGACATCTTCCCGGCGGCGCACGCCCCGACCGCCTCGAAGGCGTCGATGATCGTGACCTCCTTCTCGGTGCCGTCGGAGAGCTTGGCGATGCCGGGCAGGATCGTGCCGGCGTAGAGGAAGACGGACGCGAGGTCGAGGCGCGCCGCGGCCATGAGCATGCCCGGGAGCGACTTGTCGCAGCCCGCGAGCAGCACCGACCCGTCGAGGCGCTCGGCGTTCATGACGGTCTCGACGGAGTCGGCGATGATCTCGCGGGAGACGAGGCTGAAGTGCATCCCCTCGTGACCCATCGAGATGCCGTCGGAGACCGAGATCGTGCCGAACTCGAGCGGGTAGCCGCCGCCGGCGTGCACGCCGTCCTTGACCGCCTTGGCGAGCCGGTCGAGCGACAGGTTGCACGGCGTGATCTCGTTCCACGAGCTCGCGACGCCGATCTGCGGCTTGACCCAGTCGTCGTCGCCGAGGCCTACGGCCCGGAGCATCCCCCGCGCGGCGGTCTTCTCGAGACCGTCGGTGACGTCGCGGCTGCGGGGCTTGATGTCAGGCGTCTGCGTCATGCGAGCAGCATAGAACCGTGTCCGCTGGGTGGACACCGCATCTCACAGCCTGAGCCCGACCCGGACCGGGTGCCCGCGGGGGTCAGTCGTCGTGCCCGCGGCTGACGTGGAAGCGCGTCAGCTCGCACGTGCCGAGGTCGAGGTCGGCCCAGTCGCCCGCGTAGCGCAGGACCGCGAGCCCGCTCGTGACGAAGCCCTCCCCGAGGGCCTCGTGCGCCTCGCGCGAGCCCTCGCCGTCGGTGAGCAGGCTCGTCAGCTGCGCCATGGTGGGGTTGTGCCCGACGACGAGCACGGTCGCGGTGTCACCACCGTCCTCGCGCACCGTCTCGAGCGTCTGCTCCGAGCCGCCGAGGTAGACGCTGCGTCGGAACTCGACGAACTCCGTGTGCGCCCCACCGCGGCACGCCTCCTCCCAGGTCTGCCGCGTGCGCTGCGCGGTCGAGCAGATGACGAGGTCGGGCACGAGCCCCTCGGCATGGAGCCACTTCCCCGCAGCCTTGGCGTCCCGTCGACCACGTGCGGCGAGCTCGCGGTCGTGGTCGACCTTGCCCGGCCCCTCCTCGGCCTTGGCGTGACGCATGAGGATGAGGGTCTTCTCTCTCGAGGCGCTGCTCATGACTCCGAGCATGCTCCGGACCGGCCGCGTTGTCAGCCCGGACCGGTCAGAGACTCAGCTCGGGCTTGATCCGCGACGGGGTCCACATCCGCGAGCGTCGGGCCGCGACCGTCGACACCGCGAGGGCACCGACGAGGTATGCCGCGAGCACCGCCACGCTGGCCGGCACCGGACCGAGGTCGGCGCCGTACATGAGCCGGCGGAGCCCGTCGATCGCGTACGTCATCGGCACGACGTGGTGGATGGCCTGGAGCGGTCCGGGCAGCGTCTGCCACGGGAACGTGCCACCCGCGCTGACGAGCTGGACGACCATGAGGACGAGGCCGAGGAACTTCCCGACGGCGCCGAGACGTGCGGCGAGGGCGTGCAGGATCGCGACGAACGTCATGGACACGAACACGAGGAAGAGGAAGGCGAGCACCGGGTGCGCGATCCGGATGTCGACGCCCCGCCCGACGACGAGCACGAGCGCCGCGGCCTGGAGGACACCGACGAGCGCCGGCGCGAGCCAGCCGCCGACGGCCGTGCGGAGCGAGCGCTGGCTCGTCGCGAGCGCGCGGGTCGACAGGGGTCGGACGAAGAGGAAGAGGACGTAGGCCCCGATCCACAGGGCCAGGCTCATGAAGAACGGCGCGAGCCCTGCCCCGTAGGAGCCGGCCGACGAGAGCGAGTCGGACGAGACCCCGACGGGGTTGCCGATGGTCTGGGCCATCGCCTTGCGCTGCGCGTCGGAGGGGTCCGGCACGGCGTCGCGGCCCTTGACGAGGCCGGCGTGCAGGTCCGTGGCGCCCTTGACGAGGGAGTCGAGCCCCGAGGCGAGGGAGGTCGCGCCCGACGAGAGCGTGTCGGCCCCGGTGGCGGCCTTCGTCGCGCCGGACGCGAGCGCGGCCGAACCCGTCTTGAGCTGGTCGAGCCCGGTGGCGAGCGAGCTCGCTCCGTCGCGGACCTGCTCGGCTCCCGAGTGCGCCTGCGCGATGCCGCTCGTCAGGGCCGGCGTGGCCGAGGCGAGCGTGCGGGCGCCGGTCGCGACCTGGTCGGCGCCCTTGGACAGGCGGGTGAGGCTGCCGGACGCCGACTGGATCGTGGCGTCGGCCGAGTCGACGTAGCCGTCGACGACGTCGAGCCTGGACTCGACGACGGCGAGCTGCGCGTCGGTGAGCCCCTGGGCGCGCAGGGCCGACAGGAAGCTCGACCGGTCAGCGGCGATCCGGCTCTTGAGCTGGGTCGACGCGGTCGCCGCCTTGGTGCCGTACGAGGCGATGGTCCGGTTGCCCGCCGCCACCTGCTCGGCGCCGTCGGCGAGGCGAGCGGTCTGCGCCGGCAGGTTGGCGGTGCGGGACTGCAGGGTGGCGAGCCCGGAGGCGAGCTGGCCGGCGCCCGCCTCGAGGCTGTCGGCACCCGAGGCCGCCTGGCCGATGCCGGTGTCGAGGCGCCTGGCCCCCGAGGCGAGGTCGTCCAGCCCGGTCGCGAGGGTTCGCGCGCCGCTCGCGAGCTTCTTCGCGCCGTCGTCGGCCTTGACCGCCCCGGCACGCAGCTGCTCGGAGCCGTCGGCGGCCTTGACGAGCTGGTCGTGGACCTCGCTGAAGCCCAGGAGCAGCTTGCTGGCCGCGGTCCGGCTCACCTGGCTCGCGACCGATGCCGTCACCTGCTTGATGACCTGGTTGCCGATGGTCGAGGTCATGTAGTTGTTGGCGTCGTTCGTCTCCAGCACGATCGTGGCCTGGCGCGGTGTGAACTCGGCGGTCGATGCGAGGTCGGCCGAGAAGGTCCGCGGCAGGATGACGGCGAAGGCATAGGACCCGTCGTCGACGCCGCGCATCGCCTCGTCGTGCGAGACCCGGTGCCAGTCGAAGGACCCGGAGTCGACGAGCTGGTCGGCCACCTGTCCCCCGACCTGGAGCTTCTCGCCCGTGCTCAGGGTGGTCCCGGCGTCGTCGCTCACGACAGCCGCCGGCACCTGGGGGAAGCCGCCGTAGGGGTCGTGGTTGGCGTAGAGGTAGAGGCCGCCGTAGAGGGTGGGGATGAGGACGAGGGCGGCCAGGGCGAGCCGGGCCAGGCGCGAGCTGGTGAGACGGCGCAGCTCGGCGACCGCGAGGCGGACGGGGTTCATGCCGAGGGCTCCTTCGGGGTGGTGGCTGTGGTGTCCTGCGGCTCCGGACCGGGCTCCGGCTCGCTCGAGGGTTCGGTCGAGGGTTCGGTCGAGGGTTCGGTCGACGGCTCGGACTCGGTCGCGGGCTCTGGCTCTGTTCCGGGTGCGGGGTCGGGCTCAGGTGCAGGGTCGGGCTGCGACTCCGTCGCGAGCTCCGGCTCCGGCTCCTGCTCCGGCTCTGGTGCGGGCTCTGGGTCGGCCGAGGCCTCGACGCGAGGCAGCGTCGACGCCAGGGCGGCCGTCGTCAGGACGATGACGGCGAAGCCCTCCCGGGCCAGCCGGTGGCAGGTCTCGAGCCAGACCGCGTGGTCGCCGCCGTGCCGTTCGGCACCAGCGAGGACGAGGACGCGCACCTGCGGGTGAAGCGCACCGAGCTCGAGCAGCAGGCTCGTGCGCACCCCCGCGGGCAGCTGCTCCCAGGGCACCCCGGCCCGGTCGGCGACGTCGTGCTGGGCCAGGAAGGCGGCGACGGCCGAACGGGAGGCGGGGCGCTCGGCGAGGGCGAGCTCCTCCTGCACGACGGCCCGCACGGCCAGCGAGTCCTCGGGTGCCGTGACGTCGGCGACGTCGACGAGGCGCGTGCGCAGCTGCAGCTCGGCTCGCTCCGAGACCCCGCCGATGCTGACCCGGCCGCGCAGCAGGGCGACCCGCCCCCCGATGGCGAGGGCGAGGGCGACCTGCGGGATGCCCGGGTCGGTCGGCACGAGCGTCACGACGGCCTCGGGGGCCGTGAAGCTCACGTGCTCCACGAAGGGTTCGTGCGTGCCGGCGACGCTGACGTCGTCGACGACGACGGCGCGTCGGTCGGAGGCCGTCGGGCGTCCGGTGCTGGAAGTGGTCACCCGACGAGTATGCTCCGATACGAGGTCGTATTCAATTCGAGGTTGTATCCTTTGCGTATGCCGTCCGCCACCGCCCCGTCCACCACCCCTCGCATCACGGCCCGCCGTCAGGCCACGCGTGACCGCGTGCTGGAGGCCGCGAGCGAGGTCTTCGCCGAACGCGGCTTCCACGGAGCCACCGTCGAGGACATCTGCGAGCGCGCCGGCTTCACCCGAGGCGCGTTCTACTCCAACTTCAGCTCCAAGGACGACCTCGTCGTCGAGCTCTCCCGACGCCACTCGGAGGCGCTCGTCGACCGGATCCGTCGCGCGAGCAAGCGCGAGCACGCGAGCGCCGACGAGGTGCTCCGCGACGTCTTCGCGGCGCTGGCCGACGACAGCCGCGAGCGCTGGCTCGTGCTGACGACGGAGTTCACCCTCCACGCCATCCGCGACGCCGCCGCGCGACGCGCGTGGGCCGCCCAGCAGCGCCGGGTCCGCGACGAGCTCGTCTCCGTCGTCGACGAGGCGGTGTCGCGCCAGGGGCTGACGCTCCCGATCCCCACCGACCTCTTCGTCCGCGCCGCCATCTCGCTCGCGCAGGGGTCGATGACCCAGCGGCTCGTGGAACCGCGCTCGCTCACCGTCGGCGAGCTCGAGCGCACCGTCCTGCCCATCCTCCTCGGCGTCGACGCCTGAGGCTCCGCGCGATCAGCCGCCGGAGACGGCGTTGATGATGTGGACCCGGGCGCCGGCCGGGACCGGCGCACCGATGCCCTCGCCGCGCGTCGCGTCCTCGCCGTTGACGAACACCTTGACGTGCCTGCGGATCTGGCCGCGCTCGTCGCGCACCTTCCCGTCGAGGATGCGGTGACCCGAGAACGCCCGGTCGAGCAGCTCGGCCACGGTCTGCGACTCGGCCGGTGACTCGACCTCGATCTCGGCGACACCGCCCACGAGGTCGCGGAGCATGCCCGGGAGGATGACGCGGACGGGGGCGGACGGCATACGGAATCCCTTTGCGTGTCAGGCGATCTGGGCGGCGCGCACGACGAGCACGTCGGGCAGCTGGGTCGCGATGCGCTGGAAGGTCTCACCCTCGTCGGCAGATGCGAAGACGTCGCCGTTGCGGGTGCCGAGGTAGACGCCGACAGGGTCGGCCGTGTCGAGTGCGGCGGCGTCGCGCAGCACGCACGTGTAGCTGTGGTCGGGCAGGCCGCTCGCCTGCTGGCGCCACGTCGAGCCGGCGTCGTCGGACCGCTGCACCTGCAGCTGGGCGTCCGGCGGGATGCGCTCGCCCGCATCGGCCACCGGCACGACCCAGACGACGCCGGGACGGCGCGGGTGGGCGAGGACCGTGAAGCCGAAGTCGGTGGGCAGCCCCTCCGCGATGGAGTCCCACGTCGCACCGTTGTCGTGCGAGCGGTAGACGCCGTTGTGGTTCTGCGCGAAGAGCTCGCCCTCGCCCTGTCCGCGGGCCACCTTGTGCACGCACTGGCCGTACTCCGGGTACTCGTTGTCGGGCATGAAGCCGGCCCGGATGCCGGGGTTGCTCGGCGCCCATGTCTCACCGCCGTCGCCCGAGCGGTAGACGCCGCCCGCGCTCATCGCGACGAGGACCGACTCCGGGTGTCCGGGCTCGGGGACGATCGTGTGCACGGCCCCGCCGCCGAAGCCGGGCTCCCAGCCCGGACGGTGCGGGTGGTCCCAGAGGCCGCGGACGAGCTCGTAGTGCTCGCCGCGGTCGGTGCTCTTGAAGAGGGCGTGCGGCTCGACCCCCGCCCAGACGACGTCGGTGTCGTTGGGGTCGGGCGTCAGCTGCCAGACGCGCTCGAGGGCGGTGTCGGTGTCTGCCGGGAAGGCCAGGGCCCGCTCGGCGCTCTCGGTCCACGTGCGACCACCGTCCGTGGACGCCTGGACGGTGGGCCCCCAGTGCCACGACTTGACGCCCGCCAGCACCGTGGACCGGCCCTCGCGGGTGTCGACGGCGACGGAGGCGACCTCGCTCATGAGGAAGTGCGGGCCCTCGAGGGTCCAGTCCTGCCGGTCGGTGCTGCGGGCGATCCAGAGCCCCTTGCGCGTGCCGATGGCGACGATGGTCTCGGTCATGTTGACAGTGTCCACTATGACTGTGGGGCAGACAAGGGTCCGGCGACGCCGTTGTCGACCGGCTCGCCCGCGAGCAGCGCCTCGACCTGTCGACGCACGAGCGCGACGGCCCGGGGACGCATCGCGTCGGTCGCTCCCCCGACGTGCGGCGTGACGAGGACCCCCGGGGCCGTCCACAACGGGTGGTCCTGCGGCAGCGGCTCGGGGTCCGTCACGTCGAGCGCGGCCCGCAGCCGGCCGGAGGCGCACTCGGCCACGAGCGCGTCGGTGTCGACGACGGGCCCCCGGGCCACGTTGACGAGGAGCGCGCCGTCCGGCATACGACCGAGCATCGACGCGTCGAAGAGGCCACGCGTGGCGTCCGTCAGCGGGACGATGACGACGACGACCTCGTGGTCGGGCAGGAGGTCGGGCAGCTCGTCGATGCCGTGCACGCGCGGGACGAGCTCGTCGCCGGCGCGCGCTCGGGACGCCACCGCCGTCAGCGTCACCTCGAAGGGGGCGAAGCGCCGCGCGATCGCCCGGCCGATCCGGCCGTAGCCGACGACGAGCACCCGCCGGTCCGCGAGCGACGAGCGCAGGCGCAGCGGCACCCAGCGCCCCTGCTGCTGCGACCCGACGAACTCAGGGATGTCGCGGATCGACGACAGCGTCAGGGTCAGCGCCAGCTCTGCCGTCGAGGCGTCGTGCACCCCCGCGGCGTTGCAGAGGGTCACGCCGTCGGGGAGCCGACCGACGAACTGCTCGTAGCCGGCGCTCTGCAGCTGGACGACGTCGAGGGCGTCGAGCCCGCGGGTGACGTCGGCGAGGTCGAGGCTCGTCATGTAGGGCATGACGGCGTAGCGGATCTCGGGGCCGCGCGGGTGTGGTCGCTCCATGTCCCAGACGACCGCGTCGACGCCGTCGAGGTCGGCGAGCGCCTCGGCGAACTCGGGGTCGGGGACGGACACGACGAGAGGAAGGTCAGCCATGACGTCCACGCTAGCCACCTCGGACGGAGGGACCGGCGCCCGTCCGGCACGCCGACGCTAGGCTCGCGCGGGTGACGAACCACCCCCACGTCCTCACCCTCGGCACGGGCCGACGCACCGCCCCCGAGGGCGGCGGCCGACCCACCGCGATCGACAAGCGGCCCGTCGAGTCGTTCGAGGTGCGCGACCCCGGCCCCAAGCGCGGCGGGCTCGGCAGCGGCGTCGTCGGGGACGAGATCGGCAACCCGAAGCACCACGGCGGCGAGCTTCAGGCCGTCTACGCCTACCCTCGCGAGGACCAGGAGTTCTGGGAGCAGCAGATCGGGCGCCCCATCCCCTCAGGGGGATTCGGCGAGAACATCACGACCCTCGGCGTCGACACGACGCACGCGCTCGTCGGCGAGCTGTGGCGCATCGGGGACGTCGTGCTGCGGGTCGAGGTGCCGCGCATCCCGTGCAGCACCTTCGCCGCGCACATGGGTGAGCGCCGATGGGTGCGGCGGTTCACCGAGGCCGGGCGCACCGGCGCCTACCTCTCCGTCGTGACGCCCGGCACCGTGCACACCGGCGCGGCCATCGACGTGGACCGACCCGCCCACGACGTCGACCTGCTCCTGCTCTTCCGGGCCTTCACCGGCGACCTCGCCGCCGCGCGACGGGTCGTCGACGCCGACGTGGTCCACCCCGAGGTCCGCGACGGGCTCGTCGAGACCCTCGAGCGACGCGGCGGCTGAGCCACCGCCGTCCCGGGCGCCACGTGGGACACAATGAGGTATGCCGCACACCTCCCGACCGATCGGCCGCGCCCTCGTGGGTGGTGTCCTCGTCGCCCTGGTCACGGCCGCGTGCTCGACGGCCGAGCCCTCCGCCCCCACGACGGGTGAGGAGACGACCACCTCCACGACCCAGGGCACGAGCACCCCGTCCGGGAGCAGCGCCTCGACGTCGGCCGTCCCGACGACGACCACGCGCCCACCCGTGGCCCAGCCGGTGGGCCCGGTGACGCTGCTCGGCGGTGTCGACATCGCGTGGTCGGTGGCCGTGCTGCCCGACGGCAGCGCCCTCGTGAGCGAGCGCAACACCGGTCGCATCTACCACGTGCCCAAGCCCGGCTCCGGGCGGAAGGTCACCGTCGCCGGGAAGCTCCCGATCACCCGCACCGAGGGTGAGGGCGGACTGCTCGGGCTCGCCGTGCCCGTCGACTTCGACGCCGACCCCGTCTTCTACGCGTACTACTCGACCGAGAGCGACAACCGCATCGCCGCCGTGCCGTGGCGGGACGGCACGATCGGCGAGCCGGTCGTCATCTTCTCCGGCATCCCGCGGGGCCGGAACCACAACGGTGGTCGCATCGCCTTCGGGCCCGACGGCTACCTCTACGTCGGCACGGGCGAGGCCGGTGACACGTCGCTGTCGCAGAACCTCGGCTCGCTCGGCGGGAAGATCCTGCGCATCACCCCGGACGGCGACCCGGCTCCCGGCAACCCGTTCGGCGGCTCGCCGATCTGGTCCTACGGTCACCGCAACGTCCAGGGTCTGGCCTGGGACAGCCGCAAACGCCTGTGGGCCAGTGAGTTCGGCCAGAACACCTTCGACGAGCTCAACCTCATCGAGCCCGGCAAGAACTACGGTTGGCCAGAGGTCGAGGGTCGTGCCGACAACCCCGACTACGTCGACCCGGTCGCCGAGTGGCCGACCTCCGAGATGTCACCGAGCGGCATCGCCGTCGGTCCCGACGGAGCCGTCTACATGGCGGCGCTGCGCGGGCAGTCGGTGTGGCGCGTGCCGGTCAACGCCGACGGGACGGCCGGCACGCCGACCCGACACCTCCAGGGCACCTACGGCCGCATCCGCGACATCCGCTTCGTCGGCAACCGGGCGTGGATCACGACGAGCAACAACGACGGAGCCGACCGGCTCATCTCGCTGCCCCTGTCCGCCGTGGGCGCCGCCTGACGTCCCGAGCCGCCCGTTCGTGGCGCGCGGGCCTGCCGCCGGCGGCCGGACGTGGCTAGCCTGACGGGCAGGGGTCGGCACCGGCGCCACCCACGAGCAGGAGGGGCACCCATGGGTTCGTACGACGAGATCCTCGAGCAGGTACCGATCGACGAGCTGGCAGGCCAGCTCGGGGTCGGGAGCGACGAGGTCCGCCAGGCCGCCGAGAACGCGCTGCCCGCCCTCCTCGGCGGGCTCCAGGCCAACGCCTCCGACCCGGCCGGCGCCGACTCCCTGCTGACGGCGCTGTCCGACCACCAGGGCACGATCAACGGCCTCGGCGACGTCGACGAGCAGGACGGGCGCGCCATCGTCGGCAACATCTTCGGCGGCAGCACGGACCAGGTCGTGAACCAGCTCGGCGGCCTGGGAGGCTCGACCGGCGGTCTCGTGCAGAAGCTCCTGCCGATCCTCGCCCCGATCGTCATGTCGTGGCTCGCCAACAAGATGGGCCAGGGCGGTCTCGGCGGGATGCTCGGGGGCGGCTCGGACTCCACGGGCGCCACCGGAACCTCCGGCCCCGGGTCGACCGACGGCGGCCCCCTCTTCCCCGGCGGGGTCGGTGCCGACAGCGGGCCCGTGCAGGCCCCGGGCAGCGCGACGTCGACGGGCGCGGCCTCCGGCGGCTCGAACCCGCTCCAGGACATCCTCGGCCAGGTGCTCGGCGGCGGCTCCGGCTCGTCGGGAGGCAGCGGCGGCGCCGGTGACATCCTCGGCGGACTGCTCGGCGGTCTCCTCGGCGGCGGCAGGCGCTGACCGCACTGACCGCACTCCCGCTGCCTCGCCGCAGCGCACCGTCGAAAGGCCACATTCCGGGGACTTCCCGAGGTCACGGACCTCTGGGACCGACCGGAATGTGGCCTTTCGACGGTTGGAGCGGGGCGTTACACGAGCTTGGCGAGGATGAGCTCGCGGGCCTTGCCGGCGTCGGCCTGGCCCTTCATCTCCTTCATGACCTGGCCGATGAGGGCGCCCGCAGCCGCGACCTTGCCGTCGCGGATCTTGGCCGCGACGTCGGGGTTGGCCGCGATGACCTTGTCGACGGCCGCCTCGAGCGCACCGTCGTCCTGGACGAGCTCGAGCCCACGGGCGTCGGCCACGGCCGTCGGCGTGCCCTCGCCGGCGAGCACGCCGTCGAGCACCTGGCGCGCCATCGAGTCGTTGAGGCGGCCCGCGGCGACGAGCCCGTCGAGCTCGGCGATGTGCGCGGGCGTCAGACCCAGCCCGGCGGCATACGTGACGATGTCCTGGCCCTCGGCGTTGGCGCGCCGTGACGGCTCACCCAGCCACCACTTCTTCGCCGCGGCGGCGCTGGCGCCGGCGGCCACGGTCTCCTCGATGAGCTCGACCGCGCCGGCGTTGACGACGTCGCGCATCTCGAGATCGCTGTAGCCCCAGTCGGACTGGAGCCGCTTGCGGCGCAGTCCGGGAGGCTCGGGCAGCGTGCCGCGCAGCGCCGCGACGGTCTCGCGCGTCGGAGCGACGGGCACGAGGTCGGGCTCGGGGAAGTAGCGGTAGTCCTCGGCGTCAGACTTGACGCGACCCGACGTCGTGATGCCGGTGTCCTCGTGCCAGTGGCGGGTCTCCTGGAGGATCGAGCCACCGCCATCGAGGATCGCGGCGTGGCGCGAGATCTCGTAGCGCACGGCCCGCTCGACGGAGCGGAGCGAGTTGACGTTCTTCGTCTCGGTGCGGGTGCCGAGCGGCACGGCGAGCTGCGCCTCGTCGAGCGGGTCACCGACGCGCGGGCGCAGCGACACGTTGGCGTCGCAGCGCATCGAGCCCTGCTCCATCTTGACGTCGCTGACGTCGAGGGCGCGCAGCAGGTCGCGCAGCGCCGAGACGTATGCCTTGGCGACCTCGGGAGCGCGCTCCCCCGCCCCGACCATGGGCTTGGTGACGATCTCGATGAGCGGGATGCCGGCCCGGTTGTAGTCGACGAGCGAGTGGTCGGCGCCGTGGATGCGACCGGTCGCGCCGCCGATGTGCAGCGACTTGCCGGTGTCCTCCTCCATGTGCGCGCGCTCGATCTCGACGCGGTAGGTGCTGCCGTCCTCGAGCTCGACGTCGAGGTGGCCCTCGAAGGCGATCGGCTCGTCGTACTGCGACGTCTGGAAGTTCTTCGGCATGTCCGGGTAGAAGTAGTTCTTCCGGGCGAAGCGGCACCACTCGGCGATCTCGCAGTTGAGCGCGAGGCCGATGCGGATGGCCGACTCGACGGCCTTCTCGTTGACGACGGGCAGCGCCCCCGGGAGACCGAGGCACACCGGGCAGACCTGCGAGTTGGGCTCGGCGCCGAACTCCGTCGGGCAGCCGCAGAACATCTTCGTGGCCGTGTGCAGCTCGACGTGGACCTCGAGGCCCATGACCGGGTCGAACTTCGTCATGGCCTCGTCGTAGTCCATGACGGCGTCGGTCGCGACGGTGGTCATGTCAGGCTCCCTTCGCAGCAGCGGCGCCGCCCAGCTCGGGCGCGCGGTCGAGGATCGGACCGCCCCAGCGGTCGACGAGCGCGGCCTCGAGGGCGGCGCCCACGGAGTAGAGGCGCTCGTCCTTGGTGGCCGGCGCGAGGATCTGGATGCCCGCGGGCAGGCCGTCCTCGTCGGCGAGACCCGACGGGATCGACATGCCGGGGACGCCCGCCAGGTTGGCCGGGATGGTGGCGATGTCGTTGAGGTACATGGCCATCGGGTCCTCCAGCTTGTCGCCGAGCTTGAACGCCGTCGTCGGCGCCGTCGGGCTGACGAGCACGTCGACCGTGGCGTACGCGTTGTCGAAGTCCTGCGCGATGAGCGCGCGGACCTTCTGGGCCGAGCCGTAGTACGCGTCGTAGTAGCCGGAGCTGAGGGCGTACGTGCCGAGGATGATGCGGCGCTTGACCTCGGGCCCGAAGCCGGCGTCACGCGTCGCGGCCATGACCTGCTCGGCGCTCGGGGCGTCGACGCCCTCCGGCAGCACCCGCATGCCGTAGCGCATGGCGTCGAACTTGGCGAGGTTGCTCGACGCCTCGCTCGGGAGGATGAGGTAGTAGGCCGCGAGGGCGTACTCGAAGTTCGGGCAGCTCACCTCGACGACCTCGGCCCCGAGCTCCTCGAGCAGGGCGACGGACTCGTCGAAGCGGGCGCGCACGCCGGGCTGGTAGCCCTCGCCGCCGAGCTCCTTGACGACGCCGATGCGCATGCCCTTGACGCTGGCGGCGCGGGCCGCCTCGACGACCGGCGGGACCGGCGCGTCGATCGAGGTCGAGTCCATCGGGTCGTGACCACCCATGACGGCGTGGAGCAGGGCGGTGTCGAGCACCGTTCGACCACAGGGGCCGGCCTGGTCGAGCGAGCTCGCGAGGGCGATGAGGCCGTAGCGCGAGACGCCGCCGTAGGTCGGCTTGGTGCCGACGGTCGCCGTCACGGCCGCGGGCTGACGGATCGAGCCGCCGGTGTCGGTACCGGTCGCGAGCGGCGCCTGGAACGAGGCGAGCACCGAGCTCGAGCCGCCGCCCGAGCCGCCGGGGATCCGCTCGAGGTCCCAGGGGTTGTGCGACGGGCCGTAGGCCGAGTGCTCGGTCGAGGAGCCCATCGCGAACTCGTCCATGTTCGTCTTGCCGAGGATCGGCAGGCCGGCCTCGCGCAGCTTCGTGACGACCGTCGCGTCGTAGGGCGGCACCCAGCCCTCGAGGATCCTGCTGCCCGCCGTCGTCGGCACGCCCTTGGTCGTCATGACGTCCTTGACGGCGATCGGCACGCCGGCGAGTGCACCGAGGCTCTCGCCGCCACGACGTCGGTCGTCGACGGCCCGGGCCGCCGCGAGGGCGCCCTCGGTGTCGACGTGGAGGTAGGAGTGCACCTGGCCGTC
This sequence comes from Terrabacter sp. LjRoot27, assembly GCF_964254175.1. Classification (NCBI taxonomy): domain Bacteria; kingdom Bacillati; phylum Actinomycetota; class Actinomycetes; order Micrococcales; family Intrasporangiaceae; genus Terrabacter; species Terrabacter sp. LjRoot27. The sequence goes on along the minus strand of NZ_CAXUSS020000001.1, from coordinate 1,515,196 downwards.
GACGGCCGCGATCCGGTCGAGGTGCGCCTGGGTCACCTCGACGGAGCTGATGGCCCCGCTCGCGAGCGCGTCGGCCAGGCCGGCGGCGGTGGCCCTCGTCAGGTCAGTTGGCAGGTCGGTCACGTCAGTGCCTTCGGTTCGTAGCTGCGACAGGAGGTTTCGTGGTGCCCGTCACGGGCGGGCGTATGCCGGGTGCCCGGCAGGGCGGCATACGCGGGCTTCGGGGTCGCTCAGTCCTCGTCGAGGATGCGCGGCACCGAGAAGCGCTGCTGCTCTGCCTCGGGCGCGCCGGCGAGCACGGCCTCGGCGCCGAGGCTCGGACGCACCACGTCGGGTCGGGTCACGTTGGTCAGCGGCATCGGGTGCGACATCGGCTCGACGCCGTCGGTCGGTGCCTGCTGGACCTTGGCCACGGACTCGAGGATGACTCCGAGCTCACCGACCATGCGGTCGAGCTCGGCGTCCGAGAGCTCGATCCGGGCGAGGCCGGCCAGGTGGGCTACGTCGTCGCGGGACAGGGATGACATGCGGGCCAGTCTATGGGGCAGCCCCTCGGGCCCGGACCACGCGTCCCGGAGCCCCGGGCCGTCACCGCGTGCTGCGTACCGCGAAGTCGTGGGGTGGCGGGCGTGTCCTGCCGCCGGGGTCGCTCGTTGACCACACCGGATCCACGAACCACCCAAGGAGAGCCCTCGATGACGAGCCCGGCCAGCCCGACCACCACGACGCCCGAGACGACCGACGCCGCCCCGGCTCCCGCCACGAGCCCCGCCACGAGGCCCGAGCCCACGGACGCTGCCCCGACCCCCGAGGCGCCCGCCGACCGGGCGGCGGCCAAGGCGGAGTCGCCCGTCCCCGCACGTCGCTCCCCCGACGTGCGGGCCGGAGCCCGCACGGCCGTGACGCTCACCGGCGCCGGGATCAAGCGGCTGCGCACCCTGCTCGGCGAGATCGTCTGGTTCGCCTGCCTCCTCGCGGCCACGGCGCTCCTGCTCGGAGCCGTCCTCGTCGTGCTGGACGCCAACACGCGCAACGCGCTCGTGGCAGCCGTCCTGCGCGCCGCCGACTGGGCCGACCTCGGCGTCTTCAGCCGCACCGCGGGCATCAAGCAGTTCACCGGCGACGGCGCCACGGTGAAGAACGCCATCACCAACTGGGGACTCGGCGCCGTGGCGTGGCTCGTCGTGGGGCGCGTCGCCCGCCGGATCCTCACACCCTGACGGCCGCCGACCCGACCGTCGACCGCGCCGGTCTGCGGCCGGGGTGCGCTACGCTCCGTTTGCTAACACTGTTCGCAAAGGAGTCGTCGTGAAGGTCCTCATGCTCGCCCCCGGCACCCGCGGCGACGTCGCTCCGGTGGCCGGACTCGCCCGGTCGTTCATCGCCGACGGCCATGAGGTGACCGTCGTCGCGGGCACGGAGTACGCCCCGCTCGTCCGGGAAGCAGGGTGCGCCCACGTCGGCTTCGACGCGCCGATGTCGCCGCCCGTCGCTCCGTCAGCCGACGGCGCCGAGAGTCGCCGCGGGTCAGGCGTGACCGCCTACCTCACGGTGCTGCGGGCCTACATGGACGCCGCCGCCACAGCCGCGCTGGCAGCCTCGCCCGGATCCGACGTGGTGCTGACGAACGCCATCTCGCCGTACGGGCACGACATCGCCGAGCACCTCGGGGTGCCCTCCGCAGCCGCGCTCCTCCAACCGGCCGAGCCGAGCGCGGCCTATCCGCCGATGATCGCCAGCTGGCGCGACCTGGGCCCCGCGAACCGCTGGGCAGGACGGGTCGCCGAGCGGGTGCGGACGCCCTACGACCCCGCCTGCGCCAGGGTGCGCTCCGAGCTCGGCATGCCCCCGGAGAGCCGCGCTCACGCCCAGCGGCGCCGGCGCACGGCAGGGCTTCCGGTGCACCACGGCATCAGCCGCGTCGTCCTGCCGCGCCCGAGCGACTGGCCGGATCGGCTCAGCCTCGACGGGTTCTGGTGGCCGCCCGCCACCACGGCCGACTGGGCACCGGATCAGGCGCTGGACGGGGCGCTGGCATCGGGACCACCGCCCGTCGTCGTCACTCTCGGCAGCCTCCCTCCGGGAGGCGCCGTCGCCGAGGCCGTCGCCGGGGCCGTGCGCCTGACGGGCCTGCGCGTCCTGCTCCAGGGCGACGCCCTCGAGCCCGTCGCCATGCGGCTGGCGGACGAGGTGGGAGCGGACCACGTGCTCCACACCGGCGACGTGCCCCATGCCTGGCTGTTCCCGCGGGCGGCCGCGGTCGTGCACCAGGGCGGCGCGGGTGTCACGGCGGCCGCCCTGCGTGCCGGCGTGCCCTCGGTGACGCTGCCCATGCACACCGACCAGCCTTTCTGGGCGCGCCGCCTCGTGGCCCTGTCGGCGGGCACCGAGCCGGTCCCGATGAAGCGCGTGACTGCCGACGCCCTGGCATCGCGCATGACCGAGGCGGCAACGTCGGCGAGTCTGCGTGGTGGCGCGTCGAGGGTCAGCAACGCGCTCACGCACGAGGACGGCCCCGCGCCACTGAGGGACTGGCTGCGGCGGATGGGCTCGTGACGCCGTCGGAAGCCGCCATCGACGCGACGGCGCCCCAGAGTCGCCCGGCCGGCGACGACGTCATCTGGATGCGGCCCGACCACTCCCCCGTGGGACGACCGGCCAGGCTGACCCGTGAGGCGCTGACGTCGGCCGCCGTGCGGGTCGGGGACGCGCACGGCCTGACCGCGGTGACAATGCGCGCCGTCGCCGCGGAGCTCGGCACCGGTGGGGGCGCGCTCTACCGTCACGTCACGGGCCGCGACGAGCTGCTCGACCTCATGGTCGACCACGTCGCGGCCGAGTACCGCCTCGACCCGCCCTCGGGAGACTGGCTCACCGACCTCATCGACATCGCCGTGCAGGGCCTCGCCATCCACCGGCGCCACCACTGGCTCGGCGACGTGACAGCCACACCCGTCGTCGGCCCGCACGGACTCGCGCTGACCGAGCATGTGCTCACCGTGCTCGACCAGCATCCGTCCCCGGACGGCCGCAAGCTCGTCGCCTACGCGACGCTCAACGCCCTCACGACGGCGTACGCCCGGTCCCGCCACGGCGACCAGGACCCGGCGCGCGCTCGGGGCCAGGCGGCATACGTCGCCCGTCTCGTCAGCGAGGGACACCTCCCACACCTCGCGGCCCTGCGGCCCGAGGCAGCCGGCGAGCCCGACGACGTCTTCCGCGACATGGTCCGGCGCGTCCTTCGGGGACTGCTGGAGGACTGACGCTCAGTCGCGTCGTCTGCCGCGCCGCTCGAGGACGTAGCGACGCAGGACGTTGCGCGCGGTCCCCCAGATGCCGTGCCGGAAGAGCAGGACGATGACGACGAAGATCGTGCCCGTGATGAGGCCGATGCCCTCGAAGCCCGAGCTCGCGAGGTAGTCCTCGAGCGTCACGACGACGCCGGCGCCGACGAGGCCACCCCACAGCGTGCCGATGCCACCGAGGACCGTGATGAGCACGACCTTGCCCGACGTCGTCCACATCAGCTCCTGGAGCGACGCGAACTGGTGGCTCACCGCGAAGACGCCGCCGGCGAGGCCGGCCAGCCCGGCCGAGATGATGAACGCGGTGATCTTGTAGCGCTCGACGTCGTAGCCGAGGGCACGGGCGCGGGCGGGGTTGTCGCGCACCGCCGTCAGGACCCGGCCGAAGGGTGAGTTGACGACCCGCCAGGCGAGCAGGATCCCGACGAGGATCATCGCCGCGCCCACGTAGTAGAAGTAGAACGGGTCGGTCTCGACGGCCTCGATGCCGAAGAAGTTCCTCGGGATGCCCTGCAGGCCGTTCTCGCCGCCCGTGAGGTCACGGGCCTGGTTGGCGATGAAGTAGAGCATCTGGGCGAAGGCCAGGGTGACCATCGCGAAGTAGATGCCGGTGCGTCGGACCGAGAGGTAGCCGATCGGCCACGCGATGAGCATCGCGAAGACCGCACCGCCGATGACCGCGACCGGGAACGGCACGCCCCAGTGCGTCGCGATGAGGCCCGTGCAGTAGGCCGAGCCGCCCCAGAACGCGGCGTGGCCGAAGCTGAGCAGGCCCGTGAAGCCGAGGAGCAGGTCGACGCTGATCGCGAAGAGGCCCCAGCACAGGATGTCCATCGCGACGGGCGGGTAGATCCAGTACGGCAGCATCACGAGCACGGCGAGGCCGGCCAGGAGCATGACGTAGCGCAGCGGGTTGCGCCGCGACAGGATCGAGGGCTGGGCCAGGTCGACGTCGACCTTGGCGGTCATCTGCTCGCTCATGCGACCTCCTCCCGTCCGAAGAGCCCCGAGGGCCGGACGAGAACGACGAGCGCCATCAGCACGAAGATGACGATCTGGGCGTACGTGGGGGCGTAGGCGATGCCGTAGGCCTCGACGAGTCCGACGAGGAAGCCCGCGACCACCGCCCCGAGGATGGATCCGAGTCCGCCGATGACGACGACGGCGAAGAGGATGATGATGAAGTTGCTCCCCATCTCGGCGGTGATGGCGCGGGTCGGTGCGGCGAGCACACCGGCGAGACCCGCGAGCGCGATCCCGAAGCCGAAGACGGGCGTGACCCAGAGGCCGACGTTGATGCCGAGGGCCCGGGTGCGGTCGGGAGCCTCGGTCGCGGCGCGCACGATCATGCCGATCCGCGTCTTCGTCAGGAGCAGACCGACGGCGACGCACACGACGACGGAGAAGAGACAGGCGAAGATCGCATAGACCGAGAGGTTCACCGACCCGACCGAGACCTGGCCGCCGAGTCCGGCCGGCACCTGGTAGGGAAGCCCCGAGACGCCGTAGCGCTGCTTGACCGCCTCGACGATCACCAGGGTCAGGCCGAACGTGAGCAGGAAGTTGTAGAGCGGGTCGAGCTCGAGCAGCCAGCGCACGAGCAGTCGCTCCATGAGCACGCCGAAGCCGAACATGAGGATCGGCACGATGACGAGCGCCGCCCAGAAGCCGACGTTGAGCTCGGCGAGCAGCACGGCTGAGAGGACGGCGCCGAGCATGTAGCAGGCGCCGTGGGAGAAGTTGACGACCCCGAGGACGCCGAAGATGACGGCGAGGCCCAGCGCGGACAGGGCGTAGAAGCCGCCGGCGGCGAGCCCCTGGAGGGTGTACTGGATGAATTCGCTCATGTCTCTCGCTCGGGTCGCGGTCGATCGGGCTGGGTGCGGCTGCCTCGGCAGTCGCGCTGTGCCGTATGCCGTCCGGCGCGTCCTCGTGGACGCCACCGGACGGCATACTCCCCTGTGGATCAGCTCATCGAGCAGGCGGCGTTGGCCTCGCCGTACGCCTCGGCGGCCGGGATCGTCTTCTCGATGTCCTCGTAGTCCCACTCCTCCGGGGCGGAGGACTTGACCTTGGCGAGGTAGACGTCGTGGATGACGGCGTGGTCGGCCCTGCGGACCTCGCCGTTGCGCAGGAAGACGTCGTCGATCTTCTTGCCCTCGAGCTTGCCGACGATGGCGTCGGCGTCGTCGGTGCCGGCCTCCTGGACGGCCTCGAGGTAGTTCATCGCGGCCGAGTAGTTCGCGGCGTGGGCGAAGGACGGACGGGTGTTCGTCTTCTCCTTGAAGCGGTCGGCCCACTTCTTGTTCTCGGCGTCGAAGTTCCAGTACCAGGCGTCCGTGAACTGCGTGCCGGCGAACTGGTCGACACCGAGCGAGTGGATGTCGGTGATGAACATCAGGCCGACCGCGAGCTGGACCTTGCCCTTGAGCGAGCTCTGGTTGAACTGCTTGACGAAGTTGATGAGGTCGCCGCCGGCGTGCATCGAGCCGATGACGTCCGGGTCGCCCTCGCCGGCCTTGGTGATGAAGGTGGCGAAGTTGTCGCTCGGGAAGGGCGAGGCGATCGACTGGCCGACGGTGCCGCCCGCGGCGGTGATCTCCTTGGTGAAGGACTTGTTCATGTCCTGGCCGAAGGCGTAGTCGGGGTAGACGATGTTCCACTTCTTGCCGCCGGCCTTGGTGATCGTGCCGGCCGTGCCGCGCGCCAGGACGCCGGTGTTGTACGCCCAGTGGAACGTGTACTTGTTGCAGCTCGCTCCGGTCAGCGCCGTCGTGCCCGCGCCGATGTTGATGTAGAGCTTCTTCTTGTTCTTGGCCTGCGTGGCGACGGCGAGCGCCGCAGCCGAGTTCGGCACGTCGAGGATGATGTCGGCCTTCTGGCGGTCGTACATCTCCTGAGCCTTGGAGTTGGCGATGTCGGCCTTGTTCTGGTGGTCGGCCGTGACGACCTCGATGTCCTTGGCGACGGCCTTCTCGCCGTACTTGGCCTTGTAGTCCTCGATCGCCATCTCGATGGCGACCTTGCTGTTCGGACCGGACAGGTCCTTGTAGACCCCCGACTGGTCGTTGAGCAGGCCGATGACGACCTTGTCGTCGGTGAGCTTGCTCGAGCCGCCGGACTGGGGGCCGCCGGCCCCTCCGCACGCGGCGAGAGCGAGCGACGCGGTCGCCGCGATGGCGACGGTGCCCTGGACTGTCCTGCTACGCATGTCCCCTCCTGGGGTTGTGACGAGATGTGACGGGTGTGTGACGGGGTGGGGCGGTGTGACGGGATGACGCGAGGGCGTCGTGATGGTGGCGTGGTGCGCCCGGCGCGTGCTGTGGCCGGGCCGTGGCTGGGGCTACATCCCGAGGTAGGTGAGCAGCTCTCGCTCGCGGGCCCTGAAGTCGTCGTTGCCGAGGTGCTCGACGACCTTGCCCTGTGCGAGCAGGTAGTGCCGGTCCGCGACCGTCGAGGCGAACGTGACGTTCTGCTCGACGAGGAGGACGCCGACGCCCTGGCCCTTGATCTCGCGGATGATCTCGCCGATGCGCTGGACGATGACCGGGGCCAGCCCCTCGCTCGGCTCGTCGAGCAGCAGGAGCCGCGAGCCCATCCGCAGCACGCGGGCCATGGCGAGCATCTGCTGCTCGCCGCCGGACAGCTTGGTGCCGGGGAAGTCACGGCGCTCGTGGAGCACGGGGAAGAACTCGTAGACCCGCTCGAGGGGCCACGCGTCCGCGTGGACGACCGGCGGCAGCAGGAGGTTCTCGGCGACGGTGAGGCTCGCGTAGATGCCGCGGTCGTCGGGCACCCAGCCGACCCCGGCCCGGGCGCGGGCGTCGGCCGACCGCTTGGCGAGGTCGACCCCGTCGAGCGTGATCGTGCCCTCGATCTGCCGGTGCAGACCCATGACCGAGCGCAGCAGGGTGGTCTTGCCGGCGCCGTTGCGCCCCACGAGGGTCACGACCTCGCCGGGGGCCACGTCGATGCCGACGTCGGTGAGGACACGGGCCTCGCCGTACCAGGCGGAGAGCCCGGCCACCTCGAGCATGCGTGCCGCGCCGCGCTCGGCGGGTCCGGCCGCGGAGGACCCCGGGGTCCTCGGGGTTCTCGGGGTCACCGGGGTCACCGGGGTCACCGCGCCGTCGGGGGCCGTGTGCTCCGTGGTCGTCGCGCCGGTGGTGTCGTCACTCATGGGCTGCTCCGAGGTATGCCGTGATGACCCGCTCGTCGGCGCGCACCTGCTCGTAGGGTCCCTCCGCGAGCACCTGCCCCGACTGGAGCACGGTGACGCGGTCGGCGAGCGATCCGACGACGTGCATGTTGTGGTCGACGAAGACGACGGTGCGGCCTTCGGCGAGCTGCTTGACGAGGGCGATGGTGCGGTCGACGTCCTCGATGCCCATGCCGGCGGTCGGCTCGTCGAGGAGCAGCAGCTTGGGGTCGAGGGCCATGGCGATCGCCAGCTCGAGCGCGCGCTTCTGGCCGTAGGCCAGAGACGAGGCCGGGGCTCCCGCGCGGTCGGCGAGCCCGACCTGGTCGAGCAGCTCCATGGCGCGGTCCTTGAAGGTGGCCATGCGGGTGACCGAGCGCCACCACTGCTTGCCCATGCCGGTCGGGCTGGCGAGCGCGAGCTCGAGGTGCTCGCGCAGGGTCATCGCCTCGAAGAGGCTCGTGATCTGGAAGGAGCGTGCGATGCCGAGCGGCGCGATCTGCTCGGGGGCCCGGCCGGTGATGTCCTGGCCGTCGAAGAGCACGGTGCCGGACGTCGGGGACAGGAGGCCGGTGAGCAGGTTGAAGAGCGTGGTCTTGCCCGCTCCGTTGGGTCCGACGAGGGCGTGGACCGTCCCGCGGGTGACGGTCAGGTCGACCTCCGAGACGGCCCGGAAACCGCGGAACTCCTTGGTCAGGGCCCTGGTCTCGAGCAACGGGGTACCCGTCAAGACCTGCACCTCCTCGTGCGTCGCGCTCGTATGAGCGAGGTGTCCGACCGTGCCGGTCGGGCGTGACCGGCGGGCGTGGACTCCAGTAAGTCTGGGAAACTTCGCCAAAGCCTAGGAGGGCGGCTCGCCGAAAGGACGGTGGGGACCCACACACCTGACACGGTTCTGTGGGCTCGCGACACATGAGCGCGTGGTCCGGTCGTGCCAGACCGACCGCCGCGCCGGGACTACCGGATCGCCCCGTCGCACGTGCCCTCGACGGGCACGGTCACTCGGGCGAGCCCGTCTCGAGGAGCCGGCGGAATCCGTCCTCGTCGAGGATCGTCAGGCCGAGCTCCTCGGCCTTGGCCGCCTTGGACCCGGCGTTGGCGCCGATGACGACGAAGTCGGTCTTCTTCGAGACCGAGCCGGAGGCCTTGCCACCGCGGCTGATGATGGCCTCCTTCGTCTCGTCGCGGGAGAAGCCCTCGAGCGAGCCGGTGACGACGACGGTCTTGCCGTCGAGCGTCCGCTCGACGGACTCGTCGACCTCGTCGGCCATCCGCACCCCGGCGTCGGCCCACTTGCGCACGATCTCCTGGTGCCAGTCGACCTCGAACCAGGCCGTGACGGCCTCGGCGATGACGCCGCCGACCCCCTCGGCCTGCGCGAGCTCCTCGGTCGACGCGGCGCGGATCGCGTCCATCGAGCCGAAGTGCGCGGCCAGCGCGCGCGCCGCGGTGGGTCCGACGTGCCGGATCGAGAGCGCCACGACGACCCGCCAGAGCGGCTGGCTCTTGGCCTTCTCGAGCTCGGCGAGCAGCTTGTCGCCACCGGCTGAGAGCACGCGCCCGTCGACGACGCTCTCGTCGGGGTCGCTCTTCTTCGCGGCCCGCGTGTACAGCGGGACCCGTGCGAGCCTCTCGCGGGTGATGCCGTACTCCCCCGCGTGGGGGCTGCCGTCGGGCGGGGCGAAGAGGTCGCCCTCGTCGGTGATGATCCCCGACTCGAGCAGCGAGATGGAGCCCTCCCAGCCGAGCGCCTCGATGTCGAGCCCGCCACGGGCGGCGAGGGCGAAGACCCGCTCGCGCAGCTGGCTCGGGCACGACCGGGTGTTGGGGCAGCGGATGTCCTTGTCGCCCTCCTTCTCGGGGGCGAGCGGCGTGCCGCAGGCGGGGCACTCGGTCGGCATGACGAAGGCGCGCTCGGTGCCGTCGCGCAGGTCGACGACGGGACCGACGATCTCGGGGATGACGTCGCCCGCCTTGCGCAGCACGACGGTGTCGCCGATGAGCACGCCCTTGCGCTCGACCTCGTACGCGTTGTGGAGCGTCGCGTTCTCGACCGTGGACCCGGCGACGACGACGGGCTCCATGACGCCGTACGGGGTCACCCGGCCGGTGCGCCCGACGTTGACGCGGATGTCGAGGAGCCTGGTGTTGACCTCCTCGGGCGGGTACTTGAAGGCGATGGCCCAGCGCGGCGCCCGCGACGTGGCCCCGAGCTGGCGCTGCAGGGGCACCTCGTCGACCTTGACGACGATCCCGTCGATCTCGTGCGAGCGGTCGTGCCGGTGCTCCCCGTGGTAGGTCACGAACTCCTGAACCGCGGCGATGTCGGGCAGGACGCGCACCTCGTCGGACGTCGGCAGCCCCCAGGCGCGGAGGGCGGCATACCCCTCGCTCTGGCGCTCGATGTCGAAGCCGCGGCGCGCGCCGATGCCGTGCACGAGCATGCGCAGCGGGCGGGTGGCCGTGACCTTGGGGTCCTTCTGGCGCAGGGAGCCCGCGGCGGCGTTGCGTGGGTTGGCGAACGGCGCCTTGCCCGCCTCGACGAGGCCCGCGTTGAGGTCGGCGAACGCCGCCGTCGGGAAGAACACCTCGCCGCGGATCTCGACGAGGTCGGGCACGTCGTCGCCCGCCAGACGCTCGGGGATGCCCTCGATGGTGCGCACGTTGTTGGTGACGTCCTCGCCGGTGCGGCCGTCACCGCGGGTCAGGGCACGCACGAGGCGCCCCTTCTCGTAGAGCAGGTTGATGGCCAGGCCGTCGATCTTCAGCTCGGTGAGGAAGTGGGCGCCGTCACCGACCTCGCGCTCGACGCGCTCGGCCCACGTCTGCAGCTCCTCGAAGGAGAAGGCGTTGTCGAGGCTGAGCATCCGCTCGACGTGGTCGACCGTCTCGAAGCCGGTCGCGAACGACGCGCCGCCGACGTTCTGCGTCGGGCTCTCGGGCGTGCGCAGCGACGGGTGCTCGTCCTCGATGGCGTTGAGCCGCCGGATCAGGGCGTCGTACTCGCCGTCACTGATGGTCGGCGCGTCCTTGACGTGGTAGGCGAACTGGGCCGCGGCGGCCTGCTCGGCGAGCTCGGCCCACTCCTGGTGGACCTCGGTCGGGACGTCGTCGGTGACGGGCGTGGGGCCGGTGCTCTCGCTCACGCGCTCATCCTGCCAGCCTGCTCCGACGGTCACCGACCGATGACACTCCTCACGTGGCAGCGGGACTGTTCACGGGGCGACCCAGCAGTAACAATGGGCGCGAGCCCGAGCGCCCGCCCCCTGCGAAGGAGCAGAGATGACCAACCTCGCCGCCAACCTCACCGCCACCGCGGCCCGCGTCCCCGACAAGGTGGGCATCAAGCTCGACCAGATCGAGCTGTCGTGGTCGGCGCTGCACCGTGCGGCCGCGGCCGTCGCCGGGCAGCTGCGCGCGGCGGGACTCGAGCCCGGCGACCGGGTGTCGCTCATCCTCCCCAACGTGCCGGCATACCCGGTCGCCTTCTACGGCACGCTGCTCGCCGGCGGCGTCGTCGTGCCGATGAACCCGCTGCTCAAGTCCGGCGAGATCCAGTACTTCTACGAGGACAGCGGCGCCCGCTTCAGCTTCGTGTGGCCCGACTTCGCCGACGAGGCCGGCAAGGCGGCCGCCGAGACCGGGACCCGCCTCGTCGTGTGCGGCCCGATGGGTCCGGCCGAGGGGCAGTTCGACGCGTCCGAGACGGCCGGCGCGCCGGTGCTCGAGCCGGTCGAGCGCGCCGACGACGACACCGCGGTGATCCTCTACACGAGCGGGACCACCGGCAAGCCCAAGGGCGCCGAGCTGACGCACTTCAACCTCCACCGCAACGCCGAGCGCTCCGCCACCGACATCATGCAGATCACCGAGGACGACGTGATCATGGGCTGCCTGCCCCTCTTCCACGTCTTCGGCCTCACGTGCGGCCTCAACACCTCGGTCCAGCGCGGGTGCACCCTGACGCTCATCCCCCGCTTCGACCCGGCCAAGGCCATCGAGGTCCTCGGGCGCGACCACGTGACGATCTTCCAGGGCGTCCCGACGATGTATGCCGCGATCCTCAACCACCCGAACGCCGACCAGGCCGACACGAGCAGCCTGCGCACGTGCGCCTCGGGCGGCTCGGCGATGCCCGAGGCCGTCATGAAGGCCTTCGAGGAGAAGTTCCACTGTCAGATCCTCGAGGGCTACGGCCTGTCCGAGACCTCGCCCGTCGCCTCGTTCAACATGCCCGACAAGCCGACGAAGCCGGGCACGATCGGCCGGGCCATCCCGGGCTGCGAGATGAAGCTCGTCGACCTCGAGGGCAACGACACCCCCGCCGGCGAGATCGGCGAGATCGCGATCCGCGGCGAGAACATCATGAAGGGCTACTGGAACCGGCCCGAGGCCACGAAGGAGGCCATCCCCGACGGGTGGTTCCGCTCCGGCGACCTCGCCACCGTCGACGACGAGGGCTACTACACGATCGTCGACCGCAAGAAGGACATGATCATCCGCGGCGGCATGAACGTCTACCCGCGCGAGGTGGAGGAGGTGCTCTACACCCACCCGGACGTGCTCGAGGCCGCGGTCGTGGGCGTGCCCGACGACCTCATGGGCGAGGAGGTCGGTGCCGCCGTCGTGCTGCGTCCCGGCACGACGACGACCCTCGAGGACGTGCAGACCTACGTCAAGGAGCGCCTGGCGGCCTACAAGTACCCCCGCCGCATCTGGTCGCTCGACGAGCTGCCGAAGGGGCCGACGGGCAAGATCCTGCGTCGCGAGGTGCGCCCCCAGAACGTCTCCTGACGCCGCCGTGCGCCGCTGCGACACGCGAGGTTTGGACTCGCCGTACGTTTTGGAGTATTGACCCGAATCGGTGACACTGGAGCAGGGTCACTATCGACGTGCCGCACCCCGTCCCGCCCTGGGCCGCCCGGCGTCACGTCTGCGAAGGGTATTCACGCGTGAAGTTGAGCATCCGTTCCGCCGCAGTCTCGGGGATGGCCGTCCTGGCCATGCTCGGCGTCACGGCCTGCAATGCAACCGCCACGGCCGACAACGGCAAGCCCGCGAGCTCCTCGTCGGCCCCGTCCGACGAGACGTCGTCGCCGGCTCCCACGCCGACCACCGACCCGGTGGTCTTCAAGACGAACCCGGACGACGACTCCGAGGACGTCTCGGTCGACACGCGGGTGACCGCCTCGGCCGAGAAGGGGACCCTCAAGAAGGCCTCGCTCTCGTACAAGAGCAAGAAGGGCAACCGCGTCCCGGTCGACGGCACCCTCGAGGGCGGCACGTGGACCGCGGGCGACCTGCTCGAGCCCGGCGTCAAGTACACCCTCGACCTCGAGGCTGAGGACGCCGACGGCAAGACGACCGAGTCGACACAGACCTTCCGCACCGCGAACCTCACGCTCGACGACCAGATCTACGTCGCCGTCTCCCCGCGTGACGGCGGCACCGTCGGCATCGGCATGCCGGTCGTCGTCCGCTTCGACCTGCCAGTCGTCGACAAGGCCGCCTTCGAGAAGCACATGAAGGTGACCTCGACCCCGGCCCAGGCCGGGTCCTGGTACTGGCTGAGCTCGCGCGAGGCGCACTGGCGTCCCCAGACGTACTGGAAGGCCGGCACCAAGGTGCACGTCGAGGCCGACCTCAACGGCGTGCCCGCCGGCGGCAACCGCTACGGCCAGATGAGCCGGACCTCCGACTTCACCGTCGGCCGCGCCGTCGTCGCCAAGGTCAACCTCAAGACCCACCAGATGGACGTCTTCATCAACGGCAAGTGGGCCCGGCGCATCCCGGTTACCGGTGGCCAGCCCGGCTTCATCACCCGCTCGGGCGTCAAGGTCATCATGGACAAGCAGACCAACATCACGATGCGCGCCGAGACCATCGGCCTCAAGAAGGGCGACACGGGCTACTACGAGGACACGCCGGTCAAGTACGCCATGCGCGTCACGAACTCCGGCGAGTTCCTGCACACCGCTCCGTGGTCGGTGGCCGACCAGGGCCACCGCAACGTCAGCCACGGGTGCACCGGCATGAGCGACGCCAACGGCAAGTGGCTCTACAGCCAGATGCAGATCGGCGACGTCGTCGAGACGACGGGCACCAGCCGTCCGATGACGATGGGCAACGGCTACGCCGACTGGAACCTCAGCTGGGCCAAGTGGACGTCGGGCTCCGCGCTCTGACCTGATCCACGAAGACTCACTGAGACTCGCGAGGCCGGTCACCCTTCGGGGTGGCCGGCCTCTGGCGTGCTCGGGAGCCGCTCAGCCGGCGCTGCGCTCCTCGAGCTCGCGGGCGGTCTCCACGGCCGCCTGCTGCACGGCCCTCGCGACATCGGGTGAGACCGTGGCCAGGCCGCAGGCCGGCGTCACGACGACGTCCGCGAGCGCACGGAGCGGCAGGCCGGTCCGTGTCCAGGCCTCGACGACGTCGGCAGCCAGGTCCTGCGGTCGCGTCCGGCTCCCGTCGGTGGGCACGACGCCGGCATGGAGGCGTATGCCGTCCTCCACCGCGACCGCGACCCCCTCCCACTCGCGGGGGCGCAGCAGGGAGGTGTCGAGCGACAGCGCGCTCGGACGGGTGGCGCGCAGCAGGGGCAGCGGCGGGTTCGCCGCACAGCAGTGCACGACCGTCTCGCCGTCGTGTGCCCGGAGCACCGTCGTCAGACCGGCCGCGGCCACCTGGGGGTCGAGGCTCGGCAGACGGCCGAATCCCGACGAGGTCGGCAGCCGGCCGGCGAGCACGGTGGGCAGGCTGGGCTCGTCCACCTGGAGAACGACCTGCGCACCGGGGACGAGGCTGCGCACGGCGGCCACGTGGAGGCGTACGCCCTCCGCGAGCGACTCGACGAGGTCACGGCTGGCGCCCTCGTCGACGATGACGCGCTCGCCGCGCGAGAGCCACACGTTGGCGGCGAGGGTCCACGGTCCGACGACCTGGAGCTTGAGCGGCCCGGTGTGCCCGTCGAAGGCCTCGGCGAGCTCGTCGAGGTCCTCGCGGAGCATCGCCGCCGTGCGCGACGCGTCACGTCCCGGGCGGTCGACGAGGCGCCAGCCGATGGGCTGGAGATCGACGGGCAGCTCGACGAGCAGGCCCGCCGTGCGCCCGACCATGTCGGCGCCCGGGCCTCGTGCCGGCAGCTCGGGCAGGTAGGGCACGTGGCCGTCGAGGATCTCGCGCACCTGCCGCACCGCGTCGCGCACCGAGGTGCCGGGCCAGGAGCCGATGCCGGTAGCGAGAGTCACCGCGCCAGCCTAGGCGGACGGGTGGCGGCGCGGGCCGGGGCCCTCGGCACGACGGGCCGGGGGCCCTCGGCGCGACGGGTCGCACTCCTCGCCCTACTGGTCGACCGCGTTGCTCCCGGCAGGCTCGAAGACCAACGGGTAGTCGGCTCCCACTGCGGCGGCGACCTTCGCGCGCACCTGGGCGACGTCGTCGCCACGCTGCAGCGAGATGTCCTCGGCCGTGCTCCGGGTCGGCGTGACCATGAGCAGCAGGCCGCCGGTGAACTCACGGGGACCCCAACCGTGCAGGCGCGGCTCGGTGGACTGCAGGTGGGCGAGCGCATCCATGGCGACCAGCTGCTCGGTGAGGGAGTGCGGCACCTCGGCGACGTGGACGAGGCCGGGATGTCGGAGCGCCAGGGCCTCGGCCTGCGTGCGCGCGTCGCCCCGGGCCGGGGACAGGTGGATCTCGGAGCCCGACCCGTCGGAGCACACCGCGGTCCCGGTCGCCTCGTCAGGGTGGGCCGCCGCGATGGCGTGCAGCTCCTCACCGACGGCGGCCGCCTCGGCACTCATCGTGGAGCCACCCTGCCACCGCGGCGTGAGGTGGGCGTCGAGCCGGAGGCAGGAGGCCTGGCCCGCGACGTCGGTCGGTGCCGCGAGCGCCGGGTCGGCGGGACTCCCGCACCCGGACGAGGCGACCACCACGCCGACACACGCGACGAGTGCCGCGACCCTCCCCTGTGCACGTCCCATCGACACAGTGTGCGGGCCACCCCGCCGCCCGCGGTCGCATCGCGACACCGATGTGGTCACGGCTCGGCCACGGCTCGACCACAGCTCTGCCGGCCCAACAGGTCGGTCGGCGCCGAGGCGCCCCCGGCGGGAACGTCGGTCGAGGCAGTACCGTGGCGCGGGTGCAGCGCCGCGACTTCTCCGGACCCGCTGACCTGCGGGCGATGCAGCACCTCGCCTCTCGGCTGTGGTCGCCGTCGAGCCGCTTCCATCCCGGTCAGCTGGCGTGGAGCCGCTACTACCGGCCGGTCGACCCCATGGGTCTGGACGACGGCGAGGCCATCGCCCTCTGGACCGACGGCGGCGAGGTGGTCGGCTTCGGCTGGGCCGAGGGTCCGGACTGGCTCGAGCTCCAGGTCGACCCCACGCGGCCCGACGTCGCCGCGGAGGTCATCGACTGGTTCGAGGAGGTGAGCGACGCCGAGACGCAGTCGGCACTCGTCATGGAGGGGGATGTGGCCGAACAGGCCCTCGCCGCAGCAGGATTCGAGCCGCAGCCGGACGAGCCCTTCTTCACGCACCACCTGCTCGACCTCGTCGACCTCCCTCCGGCACCGACCGTGCCGGGCTACCGCTTCCGCCACGTCGAGCCGCACGAGGCCCGCTCGCGCGCGGCGGTCCACGCTGCCTCGTGGTCCGACTTCGGGCCCTCGAAGGTCGACGAGCGGGCCTACGAGCAGGTCATGGCCGCGTGGCCCTACCGCCACGACCTCGACTGGGTCGCCGTCGACGCCGACGGCACCATGGTGGCCTCGGCGCTCGTGTGGCTCGACCCGGCCCAGGGTGCGGGTCTCGTCGAGCCGGTCGGGTGCGCGCCCGAGCACCGCGGACGCGGGCTCGCCCGCGCCGTCACGCTCGCCGCCCTGCACCGGCTGGCCGAGGTGGGCGGCGTCGTCGCACAGGTGAGCCCGCGCGGTGACGACGGCTATCCGGGTCCGAAGCGCCTGTACCGTGCGATGGGCTTCCGCCCGCGTGCCCGCACCGTCACGTGGACCCGTTCGCTGGACTGAGCTCCACCCGCATCTCGTGCTGCGCGAGATCCTCTCCCAGGCCCACCGCTTCGAGCGCGGCCACGAGCGGTGAGCCCTCGGGCTCGTTGACGAGCCGGCACGTCGCCCCGGCGTACTCCCGCGCCAGGGCCGCGGCCAGCCGACGTGCAGCCGTGTCGTCGCGGGCGGCCGCGGCCAGCACCGCGACGCACCCCGGTGACGGTCGCAGCAGGAGTATGCCGTCCGCCTCGTCGCGCGCCCGCGGCGCCGTCCCGCTCCCCGTCCCGGTCGACAGGACGACGAGCGCCGGATCGAGGACCAGGTGAGCCGGTTCCCGGCCCCACGGTGCCCGCAAGCCGCCCGTGACCGCGGCCATCCCGCGGACACACGCCTCGTCGTCCGTGGCGCGAGACGTGCGAGCCCAACCCGGATCGCCGGGCCGGGTCGGTGTCGGTGTCGCCTCCAGCCGGCCCGAGAGCACGAGCAGCCGGCGGCGCACCGTGAAGCCGGCGCGCTCGTAGACGCGCCTCGCCCAGTTCTGCGTCAGCACCTCGAGGCCCACGGACCGCACGCCGGACCGCCGCGCGACGTCGAGCTGCTCGTCGATGAGCCGGCCGGCGACACCCTGCCCGCGGTGGGTCGCGGCGACACCGAAGCCACCGATCCAGCCACGCTCCCCCGGCTCGTCCTCGGCGGCGCCCGGAGGACGAGCACCCAAGAGCGAGAGGGCGACCGGTCGACCGCCGTCGAGCAGGACGACGGACCGGAGGAGGTCGATCGACCCTGCCTCGACGTGCGCCCGCAGTCCCGTGGCGTCACGGGACACGTCGACGAGGTATCCGGCATACGCGGCGTTCCACGCCTCGACGAGCACATCGGTGGTCACCGTCGACGCGGCGACACTCTCGATCGACATCGTGGGGACTCGCTCGGGTCAGTCGACGGAGGCACGCTCGAGCCGGGACGCGGCGATGGTGGCCGAGCCGACGACGCGCGTCCCCTCGTAGAGCACGACCGACTGTCCCGGCGCCACACCCCGCACCCGGCCCTCGAGCCGCACCTCGACGCGGTCACCGTCGGCCCAGGCCGTCGCCGCGTACTCCTCGCCGTGCGCGCGCACCTGCGCACCGACGTGCACGACGCCCTCGGGCGCCGGGCCGCACCACCGGGCGTGGTCGCCGGTGATCGCGTTGACGCCCAGCAGGTCGGCGGCGCCGACGACCACCTGGTTGGTCTCGGGACGCACCTCGACGACGTAGCGCGGCTCGCCGTCGGCGGCGGGACGCGAGAGCCCGAGCCCACGCCGCTGCCCGACCGTGTAGGCGAAGGCTCCAGCGTGGTGCCCGACGACCTCACCGGACGTGTCGACGATGTCTCCGGGGGCCTCGCCGAGCTCGCGCGTCAGCCAGCCTCGGGTGTCGCCGTCGGCGATGAAGCAGATGTCGTGGCTGTCGGGCTTCTTGGCGATGAAGAAGCCGCGCTCGGCCGCCTCCTCGCGGATGTGCGGCTTCGTCGTGTCCCCGAGCGGGAAGAACGACCGGGCCAGCTGTTCGGCGTCGAGGACGCCGAGGACGTAGCTCTGGTCCTTCGCCGCGTCGACGGCGCGGTGCAGCTCGCGCCGCACTCCCCCGTGCCCGTCGTCGGCCTCGACGACCTGGGCGTAGTGGCCGGTGGCCACGGCGTCGAAACCGAGGGCGAGCGCCTTGTCGAGCAGGGCGGCGAACTTGATCTTCTCGTTGCAGCGCAGGCACGGGTTGGGGGTGCGGCCGGCGGCGTACTCGGCGCGGAAGTCGTCGACGACGTCGCGCTTGAAGCGGGCCGCCATGTCCCACACGTAGAAGGGGATCCCGAGCACGTCGGCCACCCGCCGGGCGTCACCGGCGTCCTCGATGGTGCAGCAGCCCCGCGCCGACTCGCGCAGCGTCGCGGCGCTCTGGCTCAGGGCGAGGTGCACGCCGACGACCTCGTGCCCGGCGTCGAGCATGCGGGCGGCGGCGACCGCCGAGTCGACGCCACCGCTCATCGCCGCCACGACCCTCACGACGCGGTCGCCTCCCGTGCACGGCGGGCGCGCTCGATGGCGGCGGGCAGCGCGTCGACGAAGGTGTCGACGTCGGCCTGGGTCGAGGTGTGCCCCAGCGTCAGACGCAGGGCGCCCCGGGCGTCGCTCTCGGCGACTCCCATGGCGAGCAGCACGTGGCTCGGCTGTGGCACTCCGGCCTGGCAGGCCGACCCCGTCGAGCACGACACCCCGGCCGCGTCGAGCAGGTAGAGCAGGGAGTCACCGTCGCACCCGGGCACGAGCAGGTGCACGTTGCCGGGGAGCCTGCTTTTGCCGTCGCCGCGTCGCCACACCCCCGACGGCCGGATGTCGGGGGCGATCGCCATGGCGCGCTCGATGAGGTCGTCGCGCAGGGCGACGAGCCGGGCCGACTCGGCCTCGATCGAGGCCGTGGCCTCGGTGAGCGCGGTGGCGAAGCCGACGATGGCCGGGGTGTCGAGGGTGCCGGAGCGCACCTGGCGCTCCTGCCCGCCGCCGTGGGTCAGCGGGACGAGCTTCGCGTCCCGACGCACGACGAGGGCACCGACGCCGATGGGGCCGCCGAGCTTGTGGGCGGTGACCGACATGAGGTCGGCGCCGCTCGCCTCGAAGTCGACGGCCAGGTGTCCGGCGGCCTGCACGGCGTCGGTGTGGAACGGCACCCCGAACTCGTGCGCCACGTCGGCGATGGCCCGGACGTCCTGGACGGCCCCGACCTCGTTGTTGGCCCACATCACCGAGACGAGGGCGACGGAGTCGGGGTCGGACTCGATGGCGGTCCGCACCGTCGCGGGCTCGACGACCCCCTCGGGAGTGCACTCGAGCCAGGTGACCTTGGCGCCCTCGTGGGCCACGAGGAAGTCGACGCAGTCGAGGACGGCATGGTGCTCGGTGGCTCCGACGAGGAGGCGCACCCGCGCAGGGTCGCGGTCGCGGCGGGCCCAGTAGGTGCCCTTGACGGCGAGGTTGTCCGACTCCGTGCCGCCGGAGGTGAAGACGACCTCGGAGGGACGGGCCCCGAGGCAGCGGGCGATCTTCTCGCGCGACTCCTCGACGGCGCGGCGGGCGGCGCGACCCGTGCGGTGCAGGGACGAGGCGTTGCCCACGACCGCGAGCTGCTCCGTCATCGCCGCGAGGGCGGCAGGGAGCATCGGCGTGGTCGCCGCGTGGTCGAGATAGGCAGTCACCCACCGATTCTAGGACGCCTCCACGCACCCGCCGGACGGCCGCAGGGCCGGGCGTCCCCCGCTGCGGGGTCGATGGCGTATGCCGTCCCGCGGGCTACCCGTGCGTAACCTCACACCGCGCCCTCTCGTTGGCCAGTCACGTCGCCACCCTCCGCTGACGTGGGGTGGCCCAGCAGAGAGGGATCTCATGCGATTGACCGCCTCACGCCGCCTCCGTCTCGGAGCGGTGACCCTGGCAGCAGCCACCGCCCTGACCTCGGCCACCGTGGCCGCCGCCGCGCCGGCCTCGTCCGGCCCGCAGTCGGCGCCTTCCGCAGCCGCTGCCGGCCTGCTGGGTGCCGGCCAGGCTCGCGCCCCGCTGTCGACGTGGCTCGCGCAGCACTGGTCGAGCCTGTCGGCCGTGACACCGACGACCGTGCTCGTCCACGCAACGGACATCGGGACCGCACGCCGCGCCGCCACCGCGTCGGGGCTCACGGTCCGCGACACCTACGACAAGATCGGCGTCGTCGTCGCCGCCGGCCTGCCCGTGCAGATCGACGCCGTGCGCTCGGTCCCCGGCGTGACCTACGTGGAGGGCAACCAGCCCATCGAGATGTTCCTGTCGACCTCCAACACCGCCACCCGCGGCTCCGAGGCACGCGCGACGCTGACCGGGGCCGACGGCAAGGCCCTCGACGGATCGGGCGTCAGCGTGGCGGTCATCGACTCCGGCGTCGACCCGACGCACCCGTTCCTCCGGAACGCCGACGGCACGTCGGCCGTCGTGAAGAACCTCAAGATGGTGTGCGACCCGCTCGAGCTGCTCCCCTGCCAGCCCGTCGACGCCGGCAGCCTCGACACCGACCTGCTGGCCGCGGGCGGCCACGGCATGCACGTCTCCGGCATCGTCGCCGGGCGTGACGTCACCCTGTCCGACGGCACGAAGATGCACGGAGCGGCCCCCGGCGCGAGCATCGTCAGCCTGAGCACCGGCGCCGTGCTGCTCATCGTCGGCGCCGACTCGGCGCTCAACTGGGTCCTCGAGCACCACGCCGCCCCCTGCGGTGCCGGCGTCCCCGCCAGCACCTGCCCGCCGATCAAGGTCACGAGCAACTCGTACGGGCCGACGGGCGGCGGCGAGTTCGACCCGAGCTCGGCGACGGTCAAGCTCCAGCGGGCCCTCGTGAGCGAGGGTGTCGTCTCGGTCTGGGCCAACGGCAACGACGGCGGAGACGGCTCCGCCAACCTCTCCAACCCTCCCGGCCAGGACCCGACGGGCGGCATCATCTCCGTCGCGTCGTACAACGACCAGGACACCGGCACCCGCAGCGGCACGGTCAGCGACTTCAGCTCGCGCGGCCGCGCAGGACAGCTCGCCACCTACCCCGACATCTCGGCCCCGGGTGAGGGCATCACCTCCTCGTGCCGCATCTACCTGCCGATCTGCACGACGGGCGGCGACCCGCGCGACAACGGGGACTACAACACGATCAGCGGCACCTCGATGGCGACGCCGCACATCTCGGGCATCGTCGCCCAGCTCTTCCAGGCCAACCCGGCCGCCACGCCCGCCCAGGTCGAGGCCGCCATCAAGGCCACGGCCTGGAAGTACACCGACGGAGCCGCCTACGTCATCGACCCCGCCGGCAACGGCACCACCTCGTTCGACAAGGGGCACGGCCTCGTCGACGTCGTCGCGGCGGCCACGGCGATCCGTCCCTGACGCCGGGCGGCACCCGGCGCCACCAGCACCACACGCGTCACCCGCGTCCACCCCACCGATGGGGCCGGTCTGCCTATGATCGGCCCCATGGGTGGCAGGCACGAGGGCACCGGTGGTAGCCGGCTGCGCGCGCCCGCCGCCCACCGGGCCGTCGCGGCGCTCGCCTGCCCGGTCATCGGCTACTTCGTGGCCCGCCTGCTCGTGCGGCTCGTCCCGTCGCTGCCCGCCACGATGACGTATGCCGTGTGCCTGGCCCTCGCGCTCGCGCTCGGCTGGCGGGCGTGGTCGGCCCGCATCGACCTCGGCACGAAGCGCCTGCGCGTGCACAACACCCTCATGACGACGACGATCGACCGGCGCGACGTCCGGCGCGTGTCGTCGAGCGGACGGCTCGAGTGGCGTCACGGCGAGGGCCGCCCGGTGCGCCTGCCGTCGGAGGCGCTGCGCGGGGCGTGGTGGACCCTCGGGACGGGGCGGTCGGCATACGCCTTCAACCAGCAGCGGCTCGAGAGCTGGACCCGGCTGTCGTCGCGGGTCGACCTCGACTCCGAGGCAGCCTGACTCCCGCCCCCGACCGTCGAAAGGCCACGAACCGGGACCCGGTTCGTGGCCTTTCGACGGTGAGAGTGACTGGGGCGCGAGTCAGTCCTTGGCGGCCGCGATCGCCTCGGTCGCCTGCGGGAGGACGGTGAAGAGGTCCCCCACGACGCCGAAGTCGACGAGCTCGAAGATCGGGGCCTCGTTGTCCTTGTTGACGGCCACGATCGTCTTGGACGTCTGCATGCCGGCGCGGTGCTGGATGGCACCGGAGATGCCGCACGCGACGTAGAGCTGCGGGCTCACCTGCTTGCCGGTCTGGCCGACCTGCGAGGTGTGGGGGTACCACCCGGCGTCGACCGCGGCGCGCGAGGCACCCACGGCGGCACCGAGGGAGTCGGCGAAGTCCTCGACCTTGGAGAAGTCGCCGCCGGTGCCACGGCCACCGGAGACCACGATGGCGGCCTCGGTCAGCTCGGGGCGGCCGGTGGCCTGCTTCGGCTTGGACTCGGTGATCTTCGCGCCCTTGGCGGCGTCGGACGGGGTGAAGTCGACGACCTCGTCGGCGGCCGCACCCGCGACCTCCTCGGGGGTGGCGGAGTTGGGCTTGACGGCGACGATGGGCGTGCCCTTCGTGACCGTGGCCGACACCGTGTAGGAGCCGGCGAAGACCGACTGGGTCGTCGCGACGCCACCGTCGGCCGCCTGGACGTCGACGGCGTCGGTGATGAGGCCCGACTCGGTCTTGACGGCGAGGCGGGCGGCGATCTCCTTGCCCTCCGGCGAGGACGGCACGAGGACCGCGGCCGGGGACGTCGAGGAGACGAGCTGGGCGAGCAGCTCGGCCTGGGGGACGACGAGGTGCTCGAGCACCTCGGGCGACTCGACGCGGTAGATCTTCTCGGCGCCGAAGCGGGCGAGGGTCTCCTTGGCGGCGTCGAAGCCGGCGCCGACGAAGACGGCGGAGGGCTCGCCGAGGCGGCGGGCGATCGTCAGCAGCTCGGACGTGGTCTTGCGGACCTTGCCCTCGACGTGGTCGACGAGCACGAGTACTTCAGCCATGGTGCGGATCTCCTTTGCTGGCTGGGAAGGTCAGGGGCAGGTCAGACGAACTTGCGCTCGGTGAGGAAGGCGGCGAGCTTGCTGCCGCCGTCGCCCTCGTCGGCGACGATCTCGCCCTGGGAGCGCGGCGGGCGGGCGGCGAAGGACTCGACCTTCGTCCACGCGGCGTCGAGGCCGACCTGCGCGGCGTCCACGCCGAGGTCGGCGAGGCTCCACTGCTCGACCGGCTTCTTCTTCGCCGCCATGATGCCCTTGAAGGACGGGTAGCGCGGCTCGTTGATCTGGTCGGTGACCGACACGAGGGCCGGCAGCGTGGCCGTGATCGTCTGGGTCGAGGCGTCGCCGTCGCGGCGGATCGTCGCGGTGGTGCCCTCGACGCTCAGCTCGGACGCGAACGTCACGGCCGGCAGGCCGAGGCGCTCGGCGAGCATCGCGGGCACGACGCCCATCGTGCCGTCGGTCGAGGCCATGCCGGTGACGACGAGGTCGACGTCGCCGATCTTCTTGATCGCCTCGGCGAGGACGAGCGAGGTCGCGATGGCGTCGGAGCCGTGGATGGCGGCGTCGTTGACGTGCACACCCTTGTCGGCGCCCATCTGCAGGGCCTTCTTGATGGCGTCGGCGGCGGCGTCGGGGCCGACCGTCAGGACGGTGACCTCACCCTCGCCGGCCTCGACGATCTTGAGGGCCTCCTCGACCGCGTACTCGTCGAGCTCCGACAGCAGGCCGTCGACGTTCTCGCGGTCGGTCGTGTTGTCAGATGCGTTGAACGTGCGCTCGGCCTGGGCGTCCGGCACGTACTTGACACAGACGACGATGTTCATGGGTGAACGTCCTCTTCCGTTGCTGGTGGTGGTGCTCATGGAACTGCCGGAGGTCGCTCCGGCACTGCCGTCCATCCTCTCACCGAGCGTCCGCTCAGTCGGCACGCCTCTGGCGTGACGCTCACCACCAGCACCCCTGGCGTATGCCGCCTGCTGCCGTCCGCCGCACGGGCGGCCCTCCCGGGCGGGGCTGGGACGAGGCAAAACCGGTTGTCGAGGGTTGTCCGTGCTGCAGAGGATGGCGCCATGTCCTTCACCACCACCGTCCCGTCCACGAGCTCCCGGGTCGCCCTCGTCACCGGGGTCGGCAGACGCCGCTCCATCGGATCCGAGCTGGCTCTCGGACTCGCCGCGGACGGCTGGGACCTCGCCCTCGGGCACTGGCAGCCCTACGACGAGCGGCTCGGCTACGAGCGTGGCGCCGACGACCCCGCTGCGGTGGCCGACGAGTGCCGCGCCCTGGGCAGCCGCGTCGAGCTGCTGCCGGGCGACCTGTCCGACCCGGCCGTCCCCGAGGCCCTCGTCGCCGCGGCGACGGACCGGCTCGGACCGGTGACCGGGCTCGTCATGTCGCACTGCGAGTCGGTCGACAGCGGCATCCTCACGACCTCCCTCGAGAGCTGGGAGCGGCACTACGCCGTCAACGCCCGCGCCACGTGGCTGCTCATCCGGGCGTTCGCCGAGCGTCTGCCCGAGCAGGCGCCGGGTGGGCCGGCGGCCGCGCACGTCGTGGCCCTGACGAGCGACCACACGGCCCACAACCTGCCCTACGGATCGAGCAAGGGCGCGCTCGACCGCATCGTCATCGCGTCGGCGATCGAGCTGGCCGACCGCGGGGTGCGCGCCAATGTCGTCAACCCCGGCCCGATCGACACGGGGTGGATGGACGACCGGATCCGCGCGCTCGGCACCGCCGACACCCCGGCCGGGCGGCTCGGCACGCCGCGCGACACGGCCGACCTCGTGCGCTTCCTGCTCTCGGAGCAGGGCGGCTGGATCAACGGCCAGCTGATCCTCAGCAACGGCGGCTTCAAGACCTCCTGACGAGAAGCGCGCCCTGGGGCAGTTCCGACCCCGGTCCGGCCCCGGCAGCGACCAGAACCGCGCCACGGCGCACCTCCGGCCCGGACGGCATACCGAGTCGCCCCGCGATGTCAGGCGGGGTCGAGGTCGGCGGTCTCGAGGACGTGGAAGGCCGGCTCCTCGTAGGGGTGCGCGGCCCGGAGGGCGGCGACGACGGCGCCGCGCAGCGCCCGGTCGAGGACGAGCTCGACGCGGTTCTCGGCGACCTTCTCGAGGTCACCGACGACGCCGATGGTCGGGTTCGCGCCCTCGACGGGCCGGAACTGCCCCGTGCCGCGGGTGACGAAGGCGCACTCGCGGTAGTCGCCGACCGTCCCGGCCCCGGCGGCGAAGAGCGCCCGGAGCAGGGCGTCGGTGTCACCGACGGGGACGTAGACGACGAGGACGTCGAGAGGGCCGCGCCCCGACCGGGCGGTCACGACCGGACCGCGCCGGGACGTCCGGGCCCGGGGCGGACCCACCGGCAGTGGCGCGGCGGGTCCGCCTCGAGCGGCGTACGGGTGGGGGTCATCGACCCTCGAACTGCGCCTTGCCCGGACCGTGCTCGACGAACGAGGACATCCCGATCTCGCGGTCCTTCGTCGCGAACAGCGAGGCGAAGAGCAGCCGCTCGATCTCGAGCCCCGTCTCGAGGTCCACCTCGAGACCGCGGTCGATGGCCTCCTTGGCGGCGCGGACGGCATACGACGCCGCCCCGACGAACGTGGACGCCCACGCGCGCGAGGCGGAGTAGACGTCGGCGGCCGGGACGACCTTGTCGGCGAGGCCGATGGCGAGCGCCTCCTGGGCGTCGACGAAACGTCCGCTGAAGATGATCTCCTTGGCCCGCGAGGCACCGACGAGACGCGAGAGCCGCTGCGTGCCGCCGGCGCCCGGGATGATGCCGAGGAGGATCTCCGGCTGGCCGAGCTTCGCGTCGTCGGCGACGACCCGGAAGTCGCACGCGAGGGCGAGCTCGCAGCCGCCACCGAGGGCGTACCCGGTGATGGCGGCGATGACCGGCTTGGGGATGCGCGCCACGGCGCTGATCGAGCTCATGAGCGGGCCGGAGCGCTCGACCATGTCGGTGTACGACATCGTCTGCATCTCCTTGATGTCCGCGCCGGCGGCGAAGACGCGCTCACCGCCGTAGACGATGACTGCCTTGACGTCGGTGCGCGCGGTCGCCTCGGCGGCGGCCTCGCGGATCTCCTCCTGGACCTGGACGTTGAGGGCGTTCATCTTCGGCCGGTCGAGGCGGATCGTGCCGACGCCGTCCTCGACCTCGAGCCGGACGAACTCGCCCATCAGGCGTCGCCGGGAGCGGGCGCGTCGTCCATCGGCAGCCAGGACTGGAAGAAGAAGCCGACGCTCTGGAGGATGTGGTTGACCGACAGCGGCACGAGGATGTCGAGGTCGGCGTTCGGGGTGACGACGTGCTCGGCCGAGACGACGAGGCTCTCCTGGACGAGCGAGAGCTTGACGATGTTGAGCTGCATCGTCAGGTCGTTGCAGCGGGCGAGGCGCTCGTTGCGGTCGGACGAGACGGGCTCGGCGAGCTGCCACTGCCCGAAGAAGCGGACGAGGGCGAGGTCGCCCTCGGCGACGCGGGCGAAGAGGGTCGTGCTCGTGCCCTGGTCGTCGACGATGGCGAACTCGAGGTCGCCGTCCCCGTCGATGCTCGCCTCGATGCCGAGGCCCTTCAGCACGTCGAGGATGCGGTCGCGCACGGGCGCGTCACTGACAGGGGCGCCGTTGGGGCCGGCGTCGGGCGCGCTCGGCATGAAGTTGGGCAGCGAAGTCGGATCGGTCATGCGCCAACCGTAACGAGCCTGCGCGGCGAGGTCGATCCGACCCGGGGCTGCGATCGGCCACCCCCTACGCTCGGACACATGTGCCGGCCCCCTCCCGCGACGCCAGACCTGCCTCCCGAGCACGGGGTCCGGCTCACCGCCGAAGGAGCGCAGTTCTCCGTCTACGCCGGCCACGCCCGGGCCGTCGAGGTCTGCCTCTTCGACACGACTGCCGACGGCAGCGAGACCGAGCGCCGGGTGCCGCTGCGCCACCGGGCGCACGGCACGTGGTTCGACATCGTGCCCGGAGTCGGGGTCGGGCAGCGCTACGCCTTCCGCGTCGACGGGGACTGGGACCCGGACCGGTCCCTGCTGCACAACCCCGCCAAGCTGCTCCTCGACCCCTACGCCCGGGCCGTCGAGGGCGGGGTGCGCCTCGACCCGGCCGTCTACGCCCACCGCGTGGGCCCCGACCTGCGCGGTGACCTCTGGGTGCGCGACGACCGGGACTCGGCACCGCACATGCCGCGCTGTGTCATCGTCGAGGACGAGTTCGACTGGGGCGCAGACGACTTCCCGCGACACTCGCTCACCGAGTCGATCATCTACGAGGTCCACGTCAAGAACGCCACGCGACTGCACCCCGGCGTCCCCGACGAGCTCCGCGGGACGTATGCCGGCCTGGCCCACCCCGCGTTCGTCGACCACCTGCTGGGGCTGGGAGTCACGGCGGTCGAGCTCCTGCCGGTCCACACCTTCACGCACGAGCCCGACGTCGTCCTGCGGGGGCTGACGAACCACTGGGGCTACAACACGCTCGGGTTCTTCGCACCGCACGCGGCGTACGCGTCGACCCCCGACCCGCAGGGCGCCCTCGACGAGTTCAAGACGATGGTCAAGGACCTCCACGCGGCCGGCATCGAGGTGCTCCTCGACGTCGTCTACAACCACACGGCCGAGAACGCCCGCGAGGGCATGACGCTCTCGTGGCGCGGGCTCGACCAGCGGGCGTACTACCGCGTCGACGGCCGCGGCCGCGACATCGACGTCACGGGGTGCGGCAACACCCTCGACCTCACGCACCCCGTCGTCGCCCGGATGGTGCTCGACTCGCTGCGCTACTGGGTGCAGGAGTGCCACGTCGACGGCTTCCGCTTCGACCTCGCGGTCGCCCTGGGTCGCGGCAAGGACGACGGCTACGACCGCGACCACCCCTTCCTCGTGGCCCTGCGCACCGACCCCGTCCTGTCCCGCGCGAAGCTCGTCGCCGAGCCCTGGGACCTCGGCATCCACGGCTGGCGCACCGGACAGTTCCCGCCGCCCTTCTCGGAGTGGAACGACCGCTACCGCGACGCGACCAGGACCTTCTGGCTGCGCGACCTCGCCGCCTCCGCGGCCGGCGGCGTCGGCCACGGCGTCCGCGAGCTGGCGACGCGCCTCGCGGGGTCGCAGGACCTCTTCGACCGCCACGACCGGGGCACCATCGCCTCCGTCAACTTCGTCACGGCCCACGACGGCTTCACGCTCGCCGACCTCACGACCTACGACACGAAGCACAACGGGGCCAACGGCCACAGCGGCGCCGACGGGTCCAACGACAACCGGTCGTGGAACCACGGCGTGGAGGGCCGCACCGACGACCCCGACATCACCGCGGCGCGTCGGCGCTCGATCCGCAACCTGCTCGGCACGCTCCTGCTGTCGACCGGCGTGCCGATGCTCAACGCCGGCGACGAGATGGGCCGCAGCCAGCGCGGCAACAACAACCCCTACTCCCAGGACAACGAGATCAGCTGGATGTCGTGGGACCACGAGCCCTGGCAGGACGACCTCCTCGAGACGACCCGGCACCTCGTCCGCCTGCGGCGTGAGCACCCTGTGCTGCGGCAGCGGGCCTTCTTCTCCGGCAGGCAGATCCACGCCGACGGCTCGACCGACCTCGCATGGTTCGCATCCGACGGACACCCCATGGGCGATCGCTGGGACGGCCCTGCGACCCACGTCATCCAGGCCCTCTACGACGGCGCGCGGCTCTCGCAGCAGTCGGTGCTCGTCGTCGTCAACGGGTCGGCCCACGCGGTCGAGGTGACGCTGCCGACGGCACCGGGCGCGACGGCATACGAGATGCTGTGGGACAGCGCCGAGGAGCGGCCCGCTCCCCCGTCGGAGCCCGTGGCCGCCGGCACGGAGGTCCCGATGGCCGCAGCCTCGATGCGCGTCTGGCGCTCGACCGCCGGCTGAGGGGCGCAGACCCGCCACCGGCCACGTCCTCGCACGGCGAGAGCCCGGACCCGTCGGGGTCCGGGCTCTCGTCGCGTGCAGGTGTCAGGCGTTGCGCGCGAGTCCCAGCTCGGCGGGGCCGGCGAGTCCCGGGTGCTTCGGGACGACGCGGACGCTGTAGCCGAACGACCCGGTGCGGCGCAGCGGCTGCGAGCCGGCGAACTGGTGCCGACCGTCCTCGTAGGACTCGACGAGGGCGAGCGGCGCGACCTCCATGCCCCACAGCTCGTCGACGTCGTTGACGTGTCCGTGGACGAGCTGCACCTCGACGTCGTCGGGGGTGAGCCCGTCGAGAGCGACGTAGGCGCGCAGGTCGAGGACGTCGCCGATCTGCGGCGAGTCCGACAGGCCCGAGGGCTCGACGTGCTCGACCTTGACCTTGGGCCACGCCGTGCGGATCCTCGACTTGTACGCGGCCAGGTCCTTGGCGCCGGCGAACTCCGACCCGGAGACCGAGCGGCCCGCACCGGCCGCGGGGCTGTAGAGCTGCTCGGTGTAGTCCTGCACCATGCGGCTCGCGAGCACCTTCGGGCCGAGCGTCTTGAGGGTGTGGGTCATCATGTCGATCCAGCCCTGCGGCAGACCCGCGGCGTCGCGGTCGTAGAACTTCGCGGCGACGTCGTTCTCGATGAGGTCGTAGAGCGCGGAGGCCTCGATGTCGTCACGCCGGTCGGCGTCCTCGACGCCGTCGGCGGTCGGGATCGCCCAGCCGTTGCGGCCGTCGAACCACTCGTCCCACCAGCCGTCGAGGATCGAGAGGTTGAGACCGCCGTTGAGTGCAGCCTTCATGCCGGACGTGCCGCACGCCTCGAACGGGCGCAGCGGGTTGTTGAGCCAGACGTCGCAGCCCGGGTAGAGGTGCTGGGCCATCGCGATGTCGTAGTTGGGCAGGAAGACGATGCGGTGGCGCACCTCGGGGTCGTCGGCGAAGCGGACCATCTCCTGGATGAGGCGCTTGCCGGTCTCGTCGGCGGGGTGCGACTTGCCGGCGATGACGAGCTGCACCGGGCGCTCCGGGTGCAGCAGCAGGCGCTTGAGCCGATCGGGGTCGCGGAGCATCAGGGTGAGGCGCTTGTAGGTCGGCACGCGGCGGGCGAAGCCGATCGTCAGCACGTCGGGGTCGAGGATGTCCTCGACCCAGCCGAGCTCGGCGTCGCTCGCGCCACGCTTCTGCCACGAGGCCTTGACGCGACGGCGGGCGTCGGCGACGAGCTTCTCGCGCATCTCGCGCTTCGTCGACCACACGGCGTCGGCGGGCACCTCGTCGATGCGCTCCCAGGCGTTCTCGCCGGCGATGTCGGCCGTGCCGAGGTGCTTGCGGGCGACGTCGTAGACGGCGCGGTCGACCCACGTCGGGGCGTGGACACCGTTGGTGATGCTGGAGATCGGGACCTCGACGTCGTCGAAGCCCGGCCACAGGCCGTCGAACATCTCGCGGCTCACGACGCCGTGGAGCTGGGAGACGCCGTTGGCGCGCTGCGCGAGACGCAGGCCCATGACGGCCATGTTGAAGATGCCCGGCTGGCCACCCTCGTAGTCCTCGGCGCCGAGGGCGAGCAGGCGCTCGACCGGCACACCGGGAATGGCGTTGGCGCCGCCGAAGAAGAGGTTGATCTTCGCGGCGTCGAAGCGGTCGATGCCGGCGGGCACGGGCGTGTGGGTCGTGAAGACCGTCGCGGCGCGTACGGCCTCGAGGGCCTCGTCGAAGGTCAGGCCGTGGTCGCGGACGAGCTCGGTGATGCGCTCGACCCCGAGGAAGCCGGCGTGGCCCTCGTTCGTGTGGTAGACCTCCGGCGTCGGGTCGCCCGACAGGCGCGACCAGAGGCGCAGGGCGCGGACGCCACCGATGCCGAGGAGCAGCTCCTGCTCGAGGCGGGTGTCGCCACCGCCGCCGTAGAGCGACTCGGTGACCTTGCGGGTCTGCTCGTCGTTGCCGGGCACGTCCGAGTCGAGCAGCAGCAGGGGCACGCGGCCGACCTGCGCCTTCCAGACGTGGGCGTGCAGCTGACGGCCGGCGGGCAGGCTGACGGTGACGACGGCGGGCGTGCCGTCCTCCTCGCGCAGCAGCGACAGCGGGAGGCCGTCGGGGTCGAGGACCGGGTAGGTCTCGACCTGCCAGCCGTCCCGGTTGAGCGACTGCTTGAAGTAGCCGGTCTTGTAGAAGAGCCCGACGCCGACGATCGGCACGCCGAGGTCCGATGCGGTCTTGAGGTGGTCACCGGCGAGGATGCCGAGGCCACCGGAGTACTGCGGCAGCACGGACGTGATGCCGAACTCCGGGCTGAAGTACGCGATCGCGGCGGGGGCGGCCTTGCCGGCGGCCTCCTGCTCGCGGCTCCACGACTGGTACCAGCGCTCGTCGGAGAGGTAGCTGTGCAGGTCCTCGTTGGCGGCCACGACGCTGCTGACGAAGTCGTCGTCGGCAGCCAGCGCGGCCAGCTCGTCGGAGGACAGGCGGGAGAGGAGCTTGACGGGGTCCTCCCCGGCCTGGGCCCACTTGCGGGCGCTGATGCTCTCGAACAGGTCGCGGGTCGGCGGGTGCCAGGACCAGCGCAGGTTGCTCGCGAGGACGCCGAGTCCCTCGATGCGGCTCGGCAGGACGGTACGGACGCTGAAGCGACGGATGGCCTTCACAAGGGGACAGCATAGGGGTCGCCATGTCGGGTTCTTGCAACCCTTGCAGGGAGGTTTCACCCATCGGACGGGGCCTCGGCGCGTCATGGGCCAAACGCCGCATCTTCGATACGGTCGAGCAGTGACTGGCTCAGCGAAGAAGCCCCGTTCCAGCAAGCCGAACCGCGTGCGCAGCGCCGCCCCCCAAGCACCACGACGCGACGATGCCACCCCGACCGCAGACACCGCGTTCGTCGACGACACCGAGGCCGGAGCCGTCCACCTCGCCCCCGACCACCCCGTGAGCGCCCCGCCGACCGTCGAGGGCATGCCGGGCGGCGCGCTCCCGATGGGCCGCATCCCCGTGAGCGACGTGCGTCCGCTCGTCGACGGCGGCACGCGCCCCGCGAAGTCGGTCGTCGGCGAGGAGTTCACCGTCCGGGCCAAGGTCTTCCGCGAGGGCCACGACGCCGTCAACGCGACCGCGGTGCTCACCGACCCCGACGGCACCGACCACTACTTCGCCATGCACAGCGTCAACCCCGGCCTGTCCGAGTGGGCCGCCACCGTCGTCGCCGACCGTGAGGGCTGGTGGACCTACCGCGTCGAGGGATGGTCCGACCCCTACGCGACGTGGGTGCACGACGCCGGCATCAAGATCGCCGCCGGGGTCGACGAGGACCTCATGTGCGCCGAGGGCGTCCGGGTGCTCGAGCGCTTCGCCGACGCCGTTCGCGGTCTCGGCGTCGACGCCTCCGAGATCGACAAGGGCGTCGTCGCCCTCGGCGACAACCGGGCCCCCGCCGCCCACCGCTTCGGCGCGGCGACGTCACCGGAGATCACGGGTCTCGCCGCGCTCGTGCCGCTGCGCGAGTTCGTGTCGGCCTCACCGGCATACTCCCTGCTCGTCGAGCGCGAGCGCGCGCTCTACGGCGCCTGGTACGAGATCTTCCCCCGGTCCGAGGGCGCCCACCGCGACGAGGAGACCGGCGAGTGGGTCTCCGGCACGTTCCGGTCCGCGGCGCAGCGGCTGCCCGCCATCGCCGACATGGGCTTCGACGTCGTCTACCTGACGCCGATCCACCCGATCGGCACGACGGCCCGCAAGGGGCGCAACAACAGCCTCACCGCCCAGCCCGGCGACCCCGGGTCGCCGTACGCCATCGGCTCGCCCGACGGCGGGCACGACGCGATCCACCCCGACCTCGGCACGTTCGAGGACTTCGACCACTTCGTCGCCGAGACGCAGCGGCTGGGCATGGAGGTCGCGCTCGACATCGCGCTGCAGGCCTCCCCCGACCACCCGTGGGTGCAGACCCACCCCGAGCTCTTCACGACGCGGGCCGACGGCACCATCGCCTACGCCGAGAACCCGCCGAAGAAGTACCAGGACATCTACCCGCTCAACTTCGACAACGACCCGGCCGGGTCCTACGCCGAGGTGCGCCGGGTCATCCAGGTGTGGCTCGACCACGGGGTGCGCATCTTCCGCGTCGACAACCCCCACACCAAGCCGGTTGCCTTCTGGCAGTGGCTGATCGCCGATGTCGCGCGGGAGCACCCCGACACGGTCTGGCTGTCCGAGGCCTTCACGAAGCCGGCGATGATGCACCAGCTCGCCAAGGCCGGCTTCCAGCAGAGCTACACCTACTACGCGTGGCGCAACGCGAAGTGGGAGCTCGAGGAGTACGGCACCGAGCTGGCCGGCGAGGACACCGGGTCGGCCTACATGCGCCCGGCGTTCTGGCCCACGACGCACGACATCCTCACCCCGTACATGCAGTACGGCGGTCCGACCGCGTGGAAGCTGCGCGCCGCGGTCGCCGCGATGATGGCACCGACGTACGGCATCTACGCCGGCTACGAGCTCATGGAGCACGTCGCCCGCCCCGGCGCCGAGGAGCAGCTCGACAACGAGAAGTACGAGTACAAGGACCGTCAGTGGTACCTCTACGAGCCGGGCGGCCCCCTCGAGAGCCGCTCGCTCGCGTGGTACCTCAAGCGGCTCAACGACATCCGCAGCTGGCACCCCGCGCTGCACTGGCTGCGCAACCTGCGCTTCCACGCGGCCGACGACGAGAACGTCATCGTCTTCAGCAAGTCCCGTGTCGTCGACCGGGCCACGGGCGAGCGCGACACCGTCCTCGTCATCGCCAACCTCGACCCGCACGCCACGCGTGAGACGTGGGTGCACCTCGACATGGAGGCACTGGGTATGGCCACGTGGTCGACGTTCGACGCGCACGACCACATCACGAACCAGACGTGGGAATGGCGCCAGGACAACTTCGTGCGGCTCGGTCCCGACTCCGAACCCGTCCACATCATCCACGTGAGGAGCCACTGACGCATGCAGGGCCTCAACCTGTCCCAGCCCGGCCTGAAGCACGACCCCCAGTGGTTCAAGAAGGCGGTCTTCTACGAGGTGCTCGTCCGCGCCTTCGCCGACTCGAAGGGTTCCGGCGCCGGTGACTTCACCGGTCTCATCAACCGGCTCGACTACCTCCAGTGGCTCGGCGTCGACTGCCTCTGGCTGCCGCCCTTCTACGCGTCGCCGCTGCGCGACGGCGGCTACGACATCGCCGACTACAAGGCGGTCCTGCCCGAGTTCGGGACGCTGCCGGAGTTCACCGAGCTCGTCTCGCAGGCCCACGCCCGCGGCATCCGCATCGTCACCGACTTCGTCATGAACCACACGAGCGACCAGCACCCGTGGTTCCAGGCGAGCCGCGCGGAGCCCGACGGACCCTACGGCGACTTCTACGTCTGGTCCGACACGGACGACGGCTACGACGACGCGCGCATCATCTTCGTCGACACCGAGGTGTCCAACTGGACCTTCGACCCGGTCCGCCGGCAGTTCTTCTGGCACCGCTTCTTCAGCCACCAGCCCGACCTCAACTTCGAGAACGAGGCCGTGCAGGAGGCGATGTTCGACATCGTGCGCTTCTGGATGGACCTCGGCATCGACGGCTTCCGTCTCGACGCGGTCCCCTACCTCTTCGAGGAGGAGGGCACGAACTGCGAGAACCTCCCCAAGACGCACGAGTTCCTCGCCAGGCTGCGCGCCATGGTCGATGCCGAGTACCCCGGCCGGATCCTGCTCGCGGAGGCCAACCAGCCGCCCGCCGAGGTCGTCGACTACTTCGGCACCGAGGAGGCGCCGGAGTGCCAGATGTGCTTCCACTTCCCGGTCATGCCCCGGCTCTACTACTCGCTCCGCGAGGAGACCGCCGCGCCGATCATCGACGTGCTGGCCGACACCCCGGCCATCCCCTCGGGCACGCAGTGGGGCACGTTCCTGCGCAACCACGACGAGCTGACGCTCGAGATGGTGACGCCGGAGGAGCGCGCCGCGATGTACGGCTGGTACGCCCCCGACCCCCGCATGCGCGCCAACGTCGGCATCCGGCGACGGCTCGCTCCCCTGCTCGACAACTCACGGCCCGAGATCGAGCTCATCCACGCGCTGATCCTCTCGCTGCCGGGCTCACCGTGCCTCTACTACGGCGACGAGATCGGCATGGGCGACAACATCTGGCTCACCGACCGCGACGCCGTGCGCACGCCGATGCAGTGGACGCCCGACCGCAACGCCGGGTTCTCGAGCGTCGACCCGGGCAAGCTCTACCTGCCCGTCATCAGCAGCCTCGTCTACCACTACAACAACATCAACGTCGAGGCCCAGATGGCCTCCTCGGCCTCGCTCCTGCACTGGATCCGCGGGATGCTCCAGATCCGCGGGCGCCACCCGGTCTTCGGGCTCGGCGACTTCACCGTCGTCGAGGCCGACAACGAGTCGATCCTCGCGTTCACGCGCACGATGGAGGCCGACGGCAACGAGCCCGGTGAGGCCGTCCTCTGCGTCAACAACCTCTCGAGCCGTCCCCAGGCCGCGACGATCCAGCTGCCGGAGGAGCTCGCGGGCCGCGAGCTCATCGACCTCTTCGGCGGTAGCGGCTTCCCGTGGGTGGCGAGCGACGGGCGGGTCACGCTGACGCTCGGATCCCGCGACTTCTTCTGGCTGCGCCTGCGCGGCGGGGAGGACCGCGGCTGATGGCCATCGTCCACAAGGGCGCGTCGATCGTGCCGACCAAGACCGAGATGGTCACCGAGTGGATGCCGCGCCAGCGGTGGTACCACGGCAAGGGCCACGTCCCGCAGCTGCGGCGCGTCGGTGGGTTCCGCTTCGAGGACCCCGACGGCGAGGTCGGCTGCGAGACCCTGCTGCTCGCCGACGAGGCCGTGGCACCCGCGGTCGTCTACCAGGTGCCCCTCACCTACCGCTCCGCCCCGCTCGAGGGCGCCGAGCACGCGCTGCTCGGCACGATGGAGCACAGCGTCCTCGGCACGCGCTGGGTCTACGACGCACCGCACGACCCCGTCTACGTCTCGCAGCTCATGGCGACGATCCTCGGACGTGGCGTGTCCGACGAGGCGCAGGCGTCCGTCGGCAGCAACGCGCTCGCCGAGGGCTCGTCGACCGGCCACGCCGACGGCTCGGTGTCGTCGTCGACCGTGCTCAGCGGAGAGCAGTCCAACACCTCGGTCATCTGCCGCATGAACGCCCCCGGCGGCGGCCCGGCCGAGCCGGTCATCGTCAAGGTCTTCCGCACGCTCCAGGACGGCGACAACCCCGACGTCGTGGTGCAGTCCGCCCTCACGGAGCAGGGCTCGGACCGCGTCCCGATGGCCATCGGGCACCTCTCGGGCGCCTGGGACGCGCCGACCGGCGGGTCGACGATGCACGGCCACCTCGCCTTCGCGCAGGAGTTCATCCCCGGGGTCGAGGACGCCTGGCGGGTCGCGCTCGTCGCCGCCGTGTCGGGCACGGACTTCACGTCCCGCGCCCGCGACCTCGGTGTCGTCACGGCCGAGATCCACACGGCCCTCGCGCACGCGCTCGGCACCCACGAGGTGACGCCCGAGGCGCGCCAGGCGGTCGTCGCGTCGATGCGCCAGCGGTATGCCGCCGCCGTGGCCCTCGTGCCCGACCTCGCCTCGCGCTCGGACGCCGTCGACCGCGTCGTCGCGTCCGTGCGCGACGTGCACTGGCCGCCGCTGCAGCGGATCCACGGCGACTACCACCTCGGCCAGGTGCTCGACGTGCCCGAGCGCGGGTGGGTGGCCCTCGACTTCGAGGGCGAGCCGCTGCGCCCGCTCGCCGAACGCGTGCTCCCCGACCTCACGGCGCGTGACGTCGCCGGGATGCTCCGTTCCTTCGACTACGCCGCGGGCTCCGTGGCGCTGGCCGAGTCACCGGTCGACGCGACCGGCTGGGCTGCGGCCTGCCGGGCCGCCTTCCTCGACGGGTACGCCTCCGTCGCAGGGGCGCCCGACGCCGACGCGCAGGCACTGACCCGTGCGCTCGAGCTCGACAAGGCGCTCTACGAGGTCGTCTACGAGGCCCGCAACCGGCCCTCGTGGCTGCCGATCCCGCTCGGCGCCGTCGAGCGACTCACCACCGAGGAAGGCACGCCATGACCCCCGAGACCGCCCCCGGTCCCTCCCTCGACGACGCCGCGATCACGGCCTTCCTCCAGGGCCGCAACGGCCAGCCGCACGACCTGCTCGGCCACCACGTCGGCCCGGGTGGGCTGACGATCACCGCCTACCGCCCGTTCGCGACCCGCGTCGGCGCCCGCCTCGACTCGGGCGAGCGCGTCGAGCTGCAGCACGTGCGCGACGGCATCTGGTCGATGACCTCGCCCGACTTCGGCACGACGCACGACTACCGCCTCCTCGTCGAGTACGGCGACGGCGTCGAGCACGAGCAGGACGACCCGTACCGCTTCGCGCCGACGCTCGGCGAGATCGACCGCCACCTCATCAACGAGGGGCGCCACGAGCAGCTGTGGACCGTCCTCGGGGCACACGTGCGCCACTACCCCGGCCCGCTCGGCGACGTCTGGGGTGTCTCCTTCGCGGTCTGGGCGCCCCGGGCCCGGGCCGTCCACGTCATCGGCGACTTCAACGACTGGGACCGCCGCTCGCACCCGATGCGGGCGCTCGGCGAGAGCGGCATCTGGGAGCTCTTCCTCCCCGGCGCCCAGGAGGGGATGAACTACCAGTTCGCCGTCCGCGGGCCCGACGAGCTCGTCCGCCTCAAGAGCGACCCGATGGCGCGCATGACCGAGGTCGCCCCGAAGCAGGCGGCCATCGTCACCGAGACCCACTACGACTGGCGCGACGACGAGTGGATGGAGCGCCGCCGCACGAGCGACGCCCACCAGGGACCGATGAGCATCTACGAGGTCCACCTCGGCTCGTGGCGCCAGGACCTCGGCTACCGCGGCCTCGCCGAGCACCTCGTCAACTACGTGCGCGACCTCGGGTTCACCCACGTCGAGTTCCTCCCCGTCATGGAGCACCCGTACGTCCCCTCGTGGGGCTACCACGTGACGGGCTACTACGCGCCGAGCTCCCGCTGGGGCCGCCCGGACGACTTCCGCTTCCTCGTCGACGAGCTGCACCGTGCCGGCATCGGGGTGCTGCTCGACTGGGTGCCCGGGCACTTCGCCACCGACGAGTGGGCCCTCGCGCGCTTCGACGGTCTACCGCTCTACGAGCACCCGGACCCTCGCAAGGGCTGGCACCCCGAGTGGGGCTCCAACATCTTCGACTACGGCCGGCCCGAGGTGCGCAACTTCCTCGTCGCCAACGCCATCTACTGGCTCGAGGAGTTCCACCTCGACGGCCTGCGCGTCGACGGCGTGGCCTCGATGCTCTACCTCGACTACGCCCGCGACGCCGGGGCCTGGGTGCCCAACAAGGACGGCGGGCGCGAGAACCTCGAGGCCGTCGAGCTGCTCAAGGAGACCAACGGCACCGCCTACAAGCGCGTCGGCGGGATCGTCACGATCGCCGAGGAGTCGACGACGTGGCCCGGCGTCACGAAGCCGACCAACGAGGGCGGCCTCGGGTTCGGCTTCAAGTGGAACATGGGCTGGATGAACGACTCGCTCAAGTACCTCGGCGAGGAGCCCATCTACCGCAGCTACCACCACGGCAAGCTGACCTTCTCGCTCATGTACGCCTTCGACGAGAACTTCGTGCTGCCGATCAGCCACGACGAGGTCGTCCACGGCAAGGGCTCGCTGCTGCGCAAGTCGCGCGGCCCGCGCGAGGAGCAGGTCGCGACGCTCCGTGCCTTCCTCGCCTACCTCTGGTGCCACCCCGGCAAGCAGCTGCTCTTCATGGGCTGCGAGTTCGGCCAGGAGTCCGAGTGGTCCGAGGGCCGCAGCCTCGACTGGTGGCTGCTCGAGCAGCCGCTGCACTACCGCGTCCACAACCTCGTCAAGGACCTCAACGGCATCTACCGCGGCCACCGGGCGCTGTGGGAGCTCGACGCCGACCGCTCGGGCTTCGAGTGGCTCGAGGCCGACGACGCAGCCCACAACACGTTCTCGTGGCTGCGCTTCGGCAAGGGCGACCGGGCGACCGACGCCCCCGTCGTCGCCTGCGTCATGAACTTCAGCGGCGAGACCCAGCAGTCCTACCGCATCGGCCTCCCGCGCGGCGGGAGGTGGACGGTCGTCCTGGACACGGCCGGCTACCACCCCGACGCACCGAGCAGCACCGGCATCGTCGTCGAGGCGCGCGAGGAGGCCTGGCACCAGCAGCCGTATGCCGCCGACATCACCGTGCCGCGCCTGTCGACCGTCTGGCTCGTCCCCGTGGACGAGCCCACCGTCCCGGCCGTCGTCGCCGGGACCCTCTCGAGCGGCGACGCCGACCCGACCCCGAACGGAGACCCCTCATGACCCACCCGCGCGCCGGTCAGCCCGCACAGCCCGAGGACCTCGTCGACGTCGACGCCCTCGTCGGGGCCTACTACGACCGGCACCCGGACGTCGACGACCCCGACGAGCAGGTCGCGTTCGGCACGTCGGGCCACCGCGGGTCGAGCCTGCGCACGGCGTTCAACGAGGACCACATCCTCGCCACGACGCAGGCCATCGTCGACTACCGCGTCTCGCAGGGTTTCGACGGGCCGCTCTTCATCGGCCGCGACACGCATGCGCTGTCCGAGCCCGCGTGGCGCTCGGCGCTCGAGGTGCTCGTTGCCAACGGCGTGCAGGTGCTCGTCGACGACCGCGACGGGTTCACGCCGACGCCTGCCGTGTCGCACGCCATCCTGCGCGCCAACCGTGGGAAGGGCTCGGGGGCGAGCGGTCTCGCCGACGGCATCGTCGTCACGCCGTCGCACAACCCACCGGCCGACGGCGGTTTCAAGTACAACCCCCCGCACGGCGGTCCGGCCGACACCGACGCGACCTCGGTCATCGCGAAGCGCGCCAACGACCTCATCCGCGGCGGGCTGCGCGAGGTCCGCCGCGTCGCGTTCGAGCAGGCCCGCGGCGAGGCCGGCTCGTACGACTTCATGGGCACCTACGTCGACGACCTCCCGAACGTCGTCGACCTCGCCCGCGTCCGCGAGGCCGGCGTGCGCATCGGCGCCGACCCGCTCGGCGGAGCGTCCGTCGCCTACTGGGGAGAGATCGGTGAGCGGCACGGGCTCGACCTCACCGTCGTCAACCCGCGCGTCGACCCGCAGTGGGCCTTCATGACGCTCGACTGGGACGGCAAGATCCGGATGGACTGCAGCTCGCCGTCGGCGATGGCCTCGCTCATCCACGCCAAGGACGCCTACGACATCTCGACCGGCAACGACGCCGACGCCGACCGGCACGGCATCGTCACGCCCGACGCCGGCCTGATGAACCCCAACCACTACCTCGCCGTCGCCATCCAGTACCTCTACGGCGGTGCCCGTCCGGGATGGCCCGCCACGACCGCCATCGGCAAGACCCTCGTGTCCTCCTCGATGATCGACCGCGTCGCCTCCGACCTCGGTCGCACCCTCCTCGAGGTCCCCGTGGGCTTCAAGTGGTTCGTGCCCGGGCTGCTCGACGGCAGCGTGGGGTTCGGCGGGGAGGAGTCGGCCGGGGCCAGCTTCCTGCGCCAGGACGGCACCGTCTGGTCGACCGACAAGGACGGCATCCTGCTCGCGCTGCTGGCGTCCGAGATCCTCGCCGCGACCGGCAGGACACCCAGCCAGCACTACGCCGAGCTGACCGCCCGGCACGGCGACCCGGCATACGCCCGCATCGACGCCGCCGCGTCGCGCGAGGAGAAGGCCAAGCTCGGCGCCCTCTCCCCCGACGACGTGACGGCCGAGACCCTCGCGGGAGAGCCGATCACGGGCAAGCTGACCGAGGCGCCGGGCAACGGCGCCAAGATCGGCGGGCTCAAGGTGACGACCGAGAGCGCGTGGTTCGCCGCGCGGCCGTCGGGCACCGAGGACGTCTACAAGATCTACGCCGAGTCCTTCCAGGGACCAGAGCACCTCGCCCGCGTCCAGGCCGAGGCCAGGGACGTCGTGTCGGCGGCCCTCGGCGGATGAGCGAGCTCGACGAGTCGGGTCCGCGTGGCCGGCTGGTCCTCGTGACGGCGGCCCGGGCAGCGACCCGGGCCGCCCTCGCGTCGGCAGTCGCCGATCGGCTCGCCCGGGCCGTCGTCGTCGACGGGGCGGCGCTCGAGCAGGCCGTCACGACGGGCGCCGCCGCGGGCTGGGACGAGCCGCCGACGTCGGAGCAGCTGCGGGCGCGGCTGCTGCGCTGGTCGGCGGCCCTGGCCGTGGCCGAGACCTACCAGCTCGAGGGCTTCGAGGCGGTCGTCGTGGAGGACGCGCTCGGCGACCGCCTCGAGGACTTCCTCGACCTCGTCGAGCCCGAGCCGGTCCACGTCGTCGTCGTGCGCGACGGCGCGGACCCGGCCACCCCGCGCTGGGGCCTCTGGGTCGACGGCGCGGAGCCGGCCGACGTGACGGCCGACGACGTCATCGCCCGGCTGGGCGACGCCCTCGTCATGACGTCGGCGGCGGACCCGCGGGAGCCGACCGGGGACTGACGGCACCCCGGGCGCACGCGAGCCACCCGGCTGGACAGCGGCCACCGGCATACCGCTGGCTGCTGTCCTGCAGGGTGGCTCCGGTCGGTCGGCTCGACCTAGAAGAGGGCGCTCATGAGGGACTTGCGTGCCTTCGCGACGCGCTCGTCCGTGACGCCGATGACCTCGAAGAGCTCGACGAGGTGCTCGCGCGCCTTGTTGCGGTCGGCGTCGGCCGTGACGCGCACGGTGTCGATGAGGCGCATGAAGGCGTCCTCGACGTGACCACCGAGCAGGTCGAGGTCGGCGACGAGGATCTGCGCGTCGACGTCCGTCGGCGCGGCGGCTGCCGCGGCCCGGGCAGCCTGGAGGTCGGCACCCTGGGTGCGCTGCATGAGCCCCACCTGGGCGAGACCGATCTTGGCGTCGGTGTCGGCCGGGCTCTGCGCGAGGGCCTCGCGGTAGGCCGAGGCGGCTGCCTCGAGGTCGCCCGCCTCGATGGCATCGAAGGCCTGCTGGTGCAGCGGCGGCAGGGGCTGCTCCTGCTCGGTCTCGTCGGCCGGTGCGGCAGCGTCCTCTCCGACCGCGACGGTACCGGTGACACCGTGCTGCGCCGCGAGCTGCAGCACCTGGTCGATGACGGCCGTGACCTGGGCCTCGGGCTGCGCGCCCTCGAAGAGCGGCACCGGCTGGCTCTGCACGAAGGCGAAGCTCACGGGCACGGCCTGGACCTGGAAGGCCTGCAGGATCGTGGGGTTGGCGTCGACGTCGACGGTGACGAGCTGGAAGCGACCCGCGTAGCGGCGGGCCACCGAGCCGAACGTCGTGACGAAGTCAGCCGACTCCTGCAGCCGCGGTGACCAGAGCACCATGACGACGGGATGCCGCTCGGACGCCGCGATGACGTCACGGATCGAGGCGTCAGTGCCCTCGATGACGAGGCCAGCACCGTCCGCGGAGGTGGAGGCCGCGCCGGATGCGGGGCCAGCCGGCTGGGCCGGACGCTTGAGCGATGACAGGTCGACGGCACCGCGAAGTGCTGCTGCGGTGAATGGCTGGTGACTCATAGATCAATCCTGCCTCACCG
Source organism: Terrabacter sp. LjRoot27 (assembly GCF_964254175.1). NCBI lineage: Bacteria > Bacillati > Actinomycetota > Actinomycetes > Micrococcales > Intrasporangiaceae > Terrabacter > Terrabacter sp. LjRoot27. The sequence continues at coordinate 1,472,601 of NZ_CAXUSS020000001.1, read as the reverse complement.
ACCCGAGCCGGCGACGAGCTGGTCCGATGCGGCGACGATGCGCGCCTGTCCGGACGCGGGGATGACGATGGCGACGATCTCGTTGGAGGTCAGGTTGGCCTCGGTCGTGATCTGCTTGATACCGGTCAGGAGCGTCAGGTCCTTGGCCGGGGTGAGCTTGACGGGTGTGCGCATGGCGATGGCGTCGTTGCGCACGAGGTGGGCGAAGACGATGGCGCCGTTGCCGTCCTTGAGGCGCAGCCCACCGAGGATGCCCTTGGGCTCGTGCTCCTGGGTGAAGGCGCCCTGGTTGTTGAGGGCCTGCGACTGGGCGCGGGCCGACTGGCGCAGCTGCTCCGAGAGCGGGTCGTCGGCCAGCACCTTGGTCGCCGTCGGGTCGGGGTACTTCACCGAGGCGGCGAACGCCGAGACGACGTCGTCGGGCTTGGCGGAGAGGCCCTTGCCGTCGGCGATGGCGGCGGAGCCGTCGGTCGTCGGGTCGAGGGCGTCGAGCTTGGCGTCGGGGAGCATCGGGGTGACCGCGGCCGCCTTGAACGGTGCACCAGACGGGCCACCGACGAGCAGCACGAGCACGGCGGCACCGGTCTTCTTCAGCGTCGTCTGCGCGAGGATCTGGGCCGGGGTGTCACCGGCGCGGGAGAGCGCGAGCACCTTGACGCCGGTCGTGGCGAGCTCGGCGTCGGCCTTCTCCGCGGCGGTGCGTCCCGGGAGCGTCTTGGCGTAGGCGTTGGCCGACTGGAGCGCGGCGCCGACGAAGGCCTTCTCGCGGGCAGCCGCACCGGCGGCCGACGCGTCGAGGGAGGACGCGGCTGCCGCACCGACCGCCGAGGCCGCGGTCGTGTCGGCCGTCTCCGGCGCGACCACGGGGCTCGCGGAGACGCCGGTGCCGGCGGTGCCGTCGTCGGAGTTGCCGGTGCAGGCGGAGAGCATGGCAGCGCAGGCGAGCGCGGCGGCAAGAGCACGTCGACGAGTCGCGGTGCGGGGCATGGAAAAGCCTTTCGGTGACACAGGGGGACAGGCCGAGCACGATCGGCCGCGACCCACGATACGCACGGACCACGCCGCATCCCCAATCCGCGGGAACGGCTCGCCGAGGACATTTCCGGACACTCCTGACGCACTTCGTGCAGCGACGGGAGCCGATGTCAGACCGGTCACGCTCGGCAGCTGGTGCCTGATGACCGTTATGCGCACTTTGTCCTGCGCGGGTCAGGCGAGGCGTCGGACCATCCGGATCTCCGGAGTCCCCGTCGCCGGGTGCTCGGACCGTCCGCCCTCGTCGACGAAGCCCCGGCGCGTGTAGAACGCCCTGGCCCGGGCGTTGCCCTCGACGACCCAGAGGGTCGCGTCACGGACGCCGAGGAGCTCGTCGACGAGACGGTCCGCGACGCCCGTGCCACGGGCGTGCGGGGCGAGGTTGACGGCATACAGCTCCCACTCGGTGGGGGCGTCCTCGTCACGGCTGGGTCCGGCGCTGCCGAAGCCGGCGAGCCGACCGTCCGGGTCCACGACCACGAGGGTGCGCTCGGGCGCGTCCGTCGGGCGCCCCGCCAGCTCGCGCCAGCGGTCCGCGCAGCGCTCGTCGCTCAGGCCGGCGAGGTAGTCGGCGGGCATCAGCCCGGCGTACGCGTCTCGCCACACCGCCATGTGCACGCGCCCGAGCTCGTCAGAGTCCTGGAGCGCGAGCGGCCTGAGCTGCCAGTCCTGCTCAGTCATCCCGCTGACGGTCGAGCGCATCCTCGAGCCGCTCGAGCTTGCCGTCGAGCTCGCCGGTCCAGCCGGGACGGATGTCGGCCTTGAGCACGAGCCCGACACGCGGGGAGGTCTCCGCCAGCACGTCGCAGCACTGCTTCACGACAGCCATGCACTCGTCCCACTCCCCTTCGATCGTCGTGAACATCGCGTCGGTGCGGTGCGGCAGACCGGAGTCGCGCACGACGCGGATGGCTCGGGCGACGGCGTCGGACACCGATCCGGTGTCGTCGGCCGCGACGGTGGGGGCGACGGAGAAGGCGATCAGCATGACCTCACCGTATGCCGCCCCGGTCGACGTCGCCCGAGCACCCCCAGCGCGCCGGTCGGCCTAGAAGGCCTTCTTCATCGTCAGTGCTTCCTCGATGATCGCGAAGCCCAGGTCCTTGTTGATCTGGACCATCCACGGGTTCTGCTCGTCGTTCATGGTCTGCACCGAACGTCGTTCTGGTGCAACGCGGGCCAGCTCCCTGAGGTTCGCGGCCTTGACGGCCATGCCGAGCCGGTGGCCGCGGTGCTCGGGCAGCACGAGCGTGCCCCACTGGAAGACGACGTGCGGGTCGCCGGAGGGGATGGCGAGGTCGGTGTAGGCCGCGACGACGCCGGACTCGCGGTGTACGGCCACGGCCGTGATGATCGTGCGCCCCGTGTCACGCAGGTGCTGGAGCATCGTCTCGTAGTCCTCGACCGTCTGCGACTCCGGCTCGAACTCGACATCGCCCGTGGGGGCGTCGAGGATGAGCCGGTTCGAGGCGTCGCACACGCCCTGGCGCAGCTCGTCCGGCACGCCGTCGACGTGGACCGTGAGGTCGTACGCGTCGCCCATGGCCTCGGCCGCGTGGTCACCGTGCCGGGCCAGGACGTCCGCATCGACGGGGAGCGGCAGCGAGCGGACGATCTCGACGCTCGACACGGCATACCCCCGTCCGAGGGCGAACTCGCGGTCGGCATGCGACTCGCGGTCACCGACGGGGACGAAGACCTCGGTCAGCAGCATCGAGCGGTCGCCCGCCCGGGCCTGTTCCTCGGTCCACTCAAGCAGGGCGGAGCCGATGCCCGCCCCACGGTGCTGCGGGTCCACCTCGAGGTGGTTCCAGCACTTGTCGAGGTTGTCGCGCTCGGGGAAGAAGACGCGAGACCAGCCGACGGGAGAGCCCTCGACGACGGCCACGGCGCCCACCTCGCGCTCGCCGGGGAACGAGAAGCGCACCATCTTGAGGAACTCGTCCTCGGTGCGCTGGATCGGCTGGACGCGCGAGACGGACTCGCTGCGGGTGGCCACGCCGAAGAGCTCCTTGAGCATGACGTCGTCGTCATGGTCGAGCGGGATGATGTCCATCCCTCGACGGTGACACCACGCCCGCCCGTCGCGCCATCCATTTACGCATCTCACCCACGTGCGTACGCGACCCCGCGCCCACCCCGCGTCCGTATGCCGCCCGCTCCCCCCGCGCCCCGCGCATGGCTCCCACCCCGCGTGCGTATGCCGCCCGCTCCCCCCGCGCCCACGCGCGTCCGCGAGCCGGTCCCTCGCGACACAGCAAGCACCGGCGCGGGCTGACCCCACGCAGGACGCTGACCGACGACGCCCACTTCATGTGTTCCGGGGTCCTGTGGACAGCGCGCTCGAGCCCCCTCGACGGGTCGGCAGGCTGGCGCCGTGGATCCGGTGGTGGACGCGCTGCGACGACTCGGCGGCGTCGCGACGCGTGCCGAGCTGCAGCCCTTCGTCTCGAAACGGCGGCTCCGGCGAGCGGTGGTCGAGGGGCACGTCCTGCGCCCCCGTCCCGGCCGGTACCTGCTTCGCGACGTCGACGCCGCCACGGGTGTGGCGCACGAGCTGAGCGCCGTCGTCTCGCACCGCTCGGCGGCCCTCGCGCACGGGTGGAAGGTCAAGACGGTGCCGCCCAAGCCGGAGGTCACCGTGCCCCGTGGGCGCAAGATCGCGGCGGGGACCCGGCCGCGGGCGCGGATCTGGTCCTCCCTCATCGACCCTCGGGACGCGGCCGCGGGCATCACGTCACCGGCTCGCACCGTGGTCGACTGCGCTCGCCACCTCCCGTTCGACGAGGCTCTCGCCATCGCCGACTCGGCGCTCCGGTCCCGGCGGGTGACGGCCGGCGATCTCGCGACCGTGGCACAGCAGGTCCGTGGCCCCGGACGACCGCGGGTGCTTCGCGTCCTCGCGCACGCGTCGAGCAAGGCGGCCAACCCCTTCGAGTCCGTGCTCCGCGCGATCTCGCTCGACGTGCCGGGGCTCGACCTCCGTCCCCAGGTCGGCATCGCCGTGGCAGGCGGCGAGCGGGTCACCCCTGACCTCGTCGACGTGTGGCTGGGGATCGTCGTCGAGGCGGACAGCCACGAGTTCCACACCGGCAGAGAGCAGCTCGTCGTCGACTGCTGGCGCTATGACGAGCTGGTCCTGGCCGGCTGGGACGTCTACCGGTTCACCTACGAGCAGGTGATGCGGCGGCAGGCGTGGGTGCGTTCGGTGCTCCTCCGCGCCGAGGCGAAGGCCCGCGCGACACAGGAAGTCCGCGCAGCTCTCCAGCGCTGAGCGCGAGCCCCGCCGCCACACCTGGCTTCATGTGTCGCCCTGGACCACCGGCCCCAACCGCCGGTCAGGATCCGAGCTGCTCCACGAGACGGTCGGCGGCGGCATACGGGTCGGTGTGGCCGGCGATGACGTCACGCGCGAGTGCGGCGACGCCCTCGTGCCCACCGACGTGCCCGAGACGGGCGCGCAGGGTCGTCAGCGCGATCGTCTCGATCTCGTCGGCGACACGGCGCTCGCGACGCCGCGCCAGCTCGCCGTTCTCCTCGATGAACGCCCGGTGCTTGTCGAGCGCCTCCATCACCTCGTCGATGCCGATCTTCTGTGCCGCAACGGTTTTCACGACCGGTGGACGCCAGAGGCCCGGCTCGGTGCGGTCGCCGAGGGAGATCATGTGGCGCAGGTCGCGGACCGTGGCGTCGGCACCGTCGCGGTCGGCCTTGTTGACGACGAAGACGTCGCCGATCTCGAGGATGCCGGCCTTGGCGGCCTGGATGCCGTCGCCCATCCCCGGTGCGAGCAGCACGACCGACGTGTCGGCGAGACCGGCGATCTCGACCTCGGACTGCCCCACGCCGACGGTCTCGACGAGCACGACGTCGCACCCGGCCGCGTCGAGCACGCGGATCGCCTGGGGCGTTGTGAACGACAGTCCGCCGAGGTGGCCTCGTGAGGCCATCGAGCGGATGTAGACCTCTGGGTCGAGCGCGTGGTCCTGCATGCGGACGCGGTCGCCGAGCAGTGCCCCGCCCGAGAAGGGCGAGCTCGGGTCGACCGCGAGCACGCCGACCCGGAGACCACGCTCACGGAAGGCACCGACGAGCGCGGTGGTCGTCGTCGACTTGCCGACGCCGGGCGACCCCGTGAGGCCGATGACCCAGGCGTTGCCGGCATGGGGTGCGAGCGCCGCCATCACGTCGCGGAGCGACTCGTGGCCGTCCTCGACGAGGGAGATCAGACGAGCGACGGCGCGCGGCGAACCCGCCCTGGCCGACTCGACCAGGGCGGGGACGTCGACGGATCGGCGTGCCACGCGGCGGGTGCCCGAACGATCAGGCGGACGCGGGGACGCGGACGATGAGGGCGTCGCCCTGACCGCCGCCGCCGCACAGCGCGGCTGCGCCGACACCGCCACCGCGACGCTTCAGCTCGAGCGCGAGGTGCAGCGCGATGCGGGCACCGGACATGCCGATCGGGTGGCCGAGCGCGATGGCGCCACCGTTGACGTTGACCTTGTCGACGTCGATGCCGAGCTCCTTGGCCGAGGCGAGGCCGACGGCGGCGAAGGCCTCGTTGATCTCGACGAGGTCGAGGTCGGCGGGCGTGATGCCCTCCTTCTCGCAGGCGCGGGCGATGGCGCGAGCGGGCTGCTGCTGGAGCGTCGAGTCGGGCCCGGCGACCATGCCGTGCGCGCCGATCTCGGCGAGCCACGTGAGGCCGAGCTCCTCGGCCTTCGCCTTGCTCATGACGACGACCGCGGCGGCGCCGTCGGAGATCTGCGAGGCCGACCCGGCCGTGATCGTGCCGTCCTTGCTGAAGGCCGGGCGCAGGCCGCCGAGCGAGGCGGTCGTCGTGTCGGCGCGGATGCCCTCGTCGTTCTTGAAGACGACCGGGTCGCCCTTGCGCTGCGGGATGCTCACCGGGACGACCTCGTCGTCGAAGAGGCCGTCCTTCCACGCCTTGGCGGCGAGCTGGTGGCTGCGCGCCGAGAACTCGTCCTGCTCCTCACGCGTGAAGGCCTGCTCGCCCGTGTTGGCCTGCTCGGTGAGCAGACCCATCGCCTGGTCGGTGAAGGCGTCCCAGAGGCCGTCGAAGGCCATGTGGTCGCGCATCGTCACGTCGCCGTACTTGTAGCCCTCGCGTGACTTCGTCATGAGGTGAGGAGCGTTCGTCATCGACTCCTGGCCCCCGGCGACGACGACGTCGACCTCGCCGGCACGGATGAGCTGGTCGGCCATGGCGATGGCGTTGATGCCCGAGAGGCACACCTTGTTGATCGTCAGGGCCGGGACGGTCATCGGGATCCCGGCGGCGTGGGCGGCCTGGCGGGCGGGGATCTGGCCGGCGCCGGCCTGCAGCACCTGGCCCATGATGACGTACTCGACCTGCTCCGGGGCGACGCCCGCCTTCTCGAGAGCGCCCTTGATGGCGACGCCACCGAGGTCCGATCCGGAGAAGTCCTTGAGCGAGCCGAGCAGCCGACCCATGGGGGTCCGGGCACCGGCGACGATCACGGAGGTGGGACGGTCAGCAGTCATGGGTGAAGCCTCTTCCGACGTCATTGGGGGTGTCCCGACAACTGTAGACGGGGCCTCCCGGGGCCCGCGCGGAGCATGACCAAGCGCACACGGCATACCCGTGCCGTATGCCGTCACGCCGCCCTAGGTTGGGACCATGAGCGCGACTCCCGACCCCCTCTTCACCCACATCGACCACGTCGGCATCGCGGTGCCCGACCTCGACGCGGCCATCGCGTTCTACGAGGGGACGTACGGGATGCGGATGCTCCACGAGGAGACGAACGAGGAGCAGGGCGTGCGCGAGGCGATGATGGGCGTCGGCGAGTCCGGCTCGTGCATCCAGCTGCTCGCGCCCCTCTCGCCCGAGTCGACGATCGCGAAGTTCCTGGACCGCAGCGGTCCCGGCATCCAGCAGCTCGCCTACCGCGTCACCGACATCGACGCCGTGTGCGCGACGCTGCGCGAGCGCGGGCTGCGCCTGCTCTACGACACCCCGAAGCGCGGCACGAGCGACAGCCGCGTCAACTTCATCCACCCGAAGGACGCCGGTGGCGTCCTTGTCGAGCTCGTCGAGCCGTCAGCCCACGCCGGCCACTGACGCCGCGGAGACACCCGAGCGCTGCGTCGCCAGCTCGTCCTCGGTGAGGACGACGAGGGCGGCGGTCCAGGCGAGTGGCGCCGGTCCCGCGGGGCTCCCGTCGGGAAGGACCTTCTCCGGCAGGCTCCCCCACGACGTGCAGTGGCCGTCGAGCCAGGTCAGCCAGCGCTCGGCGACGAGGGGGTGTCCGGAGGCCGCCGCGGTGTAGGCGACCATGGCGGTCTCGGGCGTCCACGAGACGCCGTCGCTCTTCCACTCGACCCCCGGGGCGAGGCCACCGGCCGCGCGCAGGGCGAGCACCGGGTAGTGCTCCCAGGCACGCTCGGCCGCTGCGTCACCCACCGCGGCGAAGGGCGGCATGAGCATCGTGACGCCGGCATCGAGCCCGCCGGACCGGCCGTGCCGCTCGTAGCCCGGCCCGAACTCGGCACGGATCAGGGTCCGTAGCCCGCGAGCCGCGCGCCTGGCCACGTCTGCCCGACCGACGTCGCCCTCGGCCGCGAACGTCCCGGCTGCGGCCTCGAGCCCGGCCGCGAGCGGCGCCGCCGTGCCGAGGGTGACCCGCCGCTCCGGCACCTCCCAGTAGTCGGGAGACACCTCGGGCAGGCGGGTGCCCGTCGCCGTCTGCGCCACGACGAAGGCGAAGGCCCGGTCGCGCAGGCTGCGCAGCCCCGGCGCCAGGACCCGGCCGGGGCTGGCCAGCCGCACCCGCTCGAGGGACCAGAGCACCCACCCGGCGCCGTCGCTCTGGCGCGGACGGTCGTCCGGAGGACCGGAGCCGTCCAGCCGGTAGCGGGCCTCGAAACCGCCGTCGGCGCGCTGGACGTGCGCGAGGAAGCCCAGGACGCGACCGGCATCGGCCACGTGCCCGGTCTCGGCGTAGGCCACCGCGACGAACGCGGAGTCGCGCGGCCACGCGTAGGCCCACGGGGCGTCTGGCCCGGCTGCGACGGCTCCGTTCGGTCGGGTCAGGGCGTGCAGGTCCCGCAGCGCCTGCGCCGCGACGTGCGTGCGGGCCCCGGCCGCCGGGACCGTGCCGTCGGCGAGCCACAGACCCTCGGCGAGCGGCTCGAGGAGCCGGTCGCCGAGCGCCACCGGAGCCAGGACGGACGTCGTGCGCCACCCCGCGCCGTTGCGCAGGACCGGGAGCGGCTCGTCCTCGACGAGGAGCGGGACGAGTCCGACGCCGGCCATCACGACCGCCGCCAGTGCGCCCACCACGGCACGCCGCACGTCCACCTCCCTCGGGCCACGGCCGGACGTCCCCGTCGACCGGGCGCCAGTGTGGCACGCGCGGTGCCGGCTCGCCCGAGGATCGGGGAGGGCTGCCCGTAGCATCGGCTGGCATGGAGGTCACACGCCGACAGGCCCTGACCGCGGCGGCCGGCGCAGCCGTCGGAGCAGCGGGCGCGGTGGGCGCGGTGCGGCTCGCTGAGCGACTGGACGAGAACACGCCGCTGCCCTTCTACGGCAGCCCGGTCAGCGCGGTGCGGCCCGACCGGTCCGCGCCGTCGGCTGCGGCCACCTCGGTCGTCTGGGCAGGTCCGGGCCAGCAGCGCCGCGTGGCGCTGACCTTCGACGACGGCCCCCACCCCGACTGGACCCCACGGGTGCTGGCCGCTCTGGAGGCGGAGGACGTGCCGGCCACGTTCTTCTGCCTCGGCCGCAACGTCCGCGACCACGGCGACCTGCACCGTGACAGCGTCGGCCGCCACGAGCTCGCGAACCACACCTTCGAGCACCACGACCTCGGCCGCCTCGACTGGTCGCGGTGCAGCACGGAGATCACGAGCACGACCAGGCTCATGACGGAGACGTACGGCGAGGCGCCTACGCTCTTCCGGCCGCCCTACGGACACGTCGGCGGCGCCGCCCTGCTGGCGGCGGCCGAGGCGGGCCTCACCACGGTGCTGTGGTCGGCCCAGGCCCGCGAGGACCTCGTGGCGAGCCGTCCCGACGGCATCGTCGACGACATCGCGTCGCAGGTGCGTCCGGGCTCGATCGTCCTCGCCCACGACACCGGCACGGCCGACCGGCTCATCACCATCGACCGGCTCGTGGCGATCATCCGCAGGCTCCGCGACGACGGCTACGCCTTCGCGACGGTCTCCGACCTCCTGGCGACGAGCAGCGCCCAGGCGACGACGGCGAGCCACGGGTAGGTCGGCCACAGCGCGAGGCGCTCGAGGGCGCCGACCCACGTCGGGTCCCCGAGCCGGAGCCCGAACGCGGCGGCCGCGGCGACCATGATCCCGCCGAGGACGATTCCTGAACGGGCGACGCCCCGCGACACGGCGCGTGACCTCCGCAGCGTCTCGGCCGTGACGAGGACCGCGAGCGGCTGGAGCACGAAGACGGGCACGGCCACGACCGCGTGCCAGCCCGGGAGCTGGTCGACCGGCACGAGCCCCACGGCAGCGGCGAAGCACGCGGACACGACCCACAGCCAGACCGCCGCGAGCGCCCAGCCGCCCGCGCCGAGACGCGGGCGCAGGAGCACGGCACCCGCCGCCCGCAGCAGGCCGAAGACGACGAACGCGGCGTTGAGCGCGACGTGCCCCGACGAGCACACGTCGACGGCCGCCCCGGCGTGTCCGGGTGCGCACGTCAGCATCCCGAGCGCGCTGATCGTGTCGTCGCGCAGACTGTAGGACGCCGACGCGGCGGCCGCGACGAGCAGCTCGACGAGCAGGTAGACCGGCTGCACGAGCCAGCACCCGAGACCCGTCGCCGTCCGTCGCACGCGCCGACCGTACCCCGCGGCCGGCGGACCACCGCCCGCACCCGCCGGCACCCGCCGGCACCGCGCGCAGGTGGACCGGACCGTCGGGCCGCCACCACGTACGCGCCAGGCGCCCGCCCACGCTCGCCGGCGACCCGGCATACGACCTCGCGGGGGTGCGTCGGAGCGGCCGCCCGCGTCGCGTCGCCCTCGTGACCCAGGTCACCTGTGGTGGCCGTCTCAGAAGCGGCTACCCGTGGGTCACGTCTCGCTACGTTCGGGGACACACCGCACGGGTTCGACACTGTCTCGACCCACCAATGACGCTGCGACGTAAGGACCTTCAATGCAGGCCATCCGCGACGCCATCCTCTCCGGCGACCGCACCCAGGAGACCTACGCGAACATCGAGATCCCCGCCACGTACCGCGGGGCGACCGTCCACAAGGACGAGGTCGGCATGTTCGAGGGGCTCGCCACGCGCGACAAGGACCCGCGCAAGTCGCTGCACATCGACGAGGTACCCGTCCCCGAGCTCGCACCGGGCGAGGCGCTCGTCGCCGTCATGGCGAGTGCGATCAACTACAACACCGTGTGGACCTCGATCTTCGAGCCGGTCTCGACCTTCGGCTTCCTCGAGCGCTACGGCCGCATGTCGGAGTTCTCCAAGCGCCACGACCTGCCCTACCACGTCGTCGGGTCCGACCTCGCCGGCGTCATCCTGCGCACCGGCCCGGGGGTGACGAAGTGGAAGCCCGGCACCGAGGTCGTCGCCCACTGCCTCTCGGTCGAGCTCGAGGACGCCGAGGGCCACAACGACACGATGCTCGACCCGCAGCAGCGGATCTGGGGCTTCGAGACGAACTTCGGCGGCCTGGCCGAGCTCGCGATCGTCAAGGCCAACCAGCTGATGCCCAAGCCCGGCCACCTGACGTGGGAGGAGGCCGCCTCCCCCGGCCTCGTCAACAGCACGGCCTACCGCCAGCTCATCTCCAAGAACGGCGCCGCCATGAAGCTCGGCGACCGCGTGCTCGTCTGGGGCGCGTCCGGCGGTCTCGGCTCCTACGCCACGCAGATGGCCCTCGCCGGCGGTGCGACCCCGATCTGCGTCGTCTCCTCGCCCGAGAAGGCCGAGATCTGCCGGGCCATGGGCGCCGAGCTCATCATCGACCGCAACGCCGAGGACTACCGCTTCTGGAACGACGAGGGCACCGAGCAGAACCCGCGCGAGTGGCAGCGGCTCGGCAAGAAGATCCGCGAGCTGACCGGTGGCTACGACGTCGACATCGTCTTCGAGCACCCTGGCCGCGAGACCTTCGGCGCGAGCGTCTACGTCGCGCGCAAGGGCGGCACCATCGTCACGTGCGCCTCGACGTCGGGCTACATGCACGAGTACGACAACCGCTACCTCTGGATGAACCTCAAGCGCATCGTCAGCTCGCACTTCGCCAACTACCGCGAGGCGTGGGAAGCCAACGAGCTCGTCAACCGCGGGCTCATCCACCCGACCCTGAGCAAGACGTACACGCTCGACGAGGTCGGGCAGGCGGCGCTCGACGTCCACCGCAACGCCCACCAGGGCAAGGTCGGCGTGCTGACGCTCTCCCCCGAGCCCGGCCTCGGCGTCACCGACCCCGAGAAGCGGGCCGGCTTCGAGTCGGCGATCAACCGCTTCGCCGACCAGTAGTCCCGACCGCGACCGCACGAGAGGGCCGGCCCACCATGACGGTGGACCGGCCCTCGTCGCGACCGGGCGCGCGGCCCGAGCGGCCGCAGTCGCGCGGGTCAGCGGGACTCGAGCACCCGCGTCAGCTGCTCCTCGGTGTCGTCGGCGAGCTTCTCGAAGACGAGCTTCATGGCGGGGGCGGCGAGGTTGGCGAGCCCGTGCATGTCGAGGTCGGCGTGGTAGGTGATCTCGCTGCCCTCGCCCGAGGGCAGGACGGTGATCGTGTCGGTGGACGTCGCGCTGTCGTTGCGCCCGACGAGGACGATCCGGGTGTCCGTGAGCTCGGTCAGCTCGTAGTCGAGCTCCGTCGTGACGCCGGCGATCTTCGAGACGTTGTGCCACCTCGCACCGACGGCGACGGGTCCGTCGCCGACACGGGTGCACGACTCGGTGCCCGGGTCCCACTCCTCGGCGTTCGAGAAGTCCTTGAGGTAGTCGATGACGGCCGCCGGCGCGGGGTGGACGGTGAAGCTGCGAGTGACGCTGGGCATGGTGCTCCTCGTGCTGGTCTGGTGTCGGGCGACGCCCCTCAGGGGGCGCCGTCGCGTTCTCGTTCACCCGTCCCGTACCCGTATGCCGTCCCGCCCGGGCCGCGGCCGCGCGCGGCCTCGTGCCGGCACTCCTGACACGCCCCGGGCAACTCGGGCCGGTCGCGGGTGCCTGACGTAGGCTCGCGGGCGTGAGCATCTGGGGACGGTGGACGCGGTACCGCCGCGCCCAGCGCGCCCGGATGGACGAGTTCCGGGCCCGCGACCTCGGCTTCGACGAGCGCGCCTCGCGAGCGGCCTACGGGGATCCCGCGGACTCGCCCGACGGACGGGGTGGGCCCGACCTCCTCGCCAGCACCCTCCCGCTCGGGGCCGGGCCGACCGACGCGCCGGCCACCACCGACGCGCCACCCTCAGGCTCCACGACCTCCGGCCCCAGCGGCGCCACCAGCCCCACCGGCGCCACCGCAGCGACCGACGGCTCAGAAGCCGCAGGCGCGGCTGCCCCGGGAGCCGGTGGTGGCAAGCGGGGCAAGGCCGGGCGGCGCGACTTCGGTCCGAGCGGCACCCCCTTCAACCGGCAGTCACCGTTCTACATCGGCTTCGTCGGCGCGATCGGCGTGCTCACGGCCTACGCCGTCGTGCAGGCGGTCGGCCGCCTGGGCACGGTCATCACCCTGCTCGTCATCTCGTTCTTCCTGACGCTCGCGCTCAACCCGCTCGTCGAGGCGCTGACCCGCCGCAGGCTGCGCCGCGGCTGGGCGGTCACCATCGTCTTCCTCGGCGTGCTCGCCGTCTTCGCGCTGGTCGGCTGGGTCGTCATCCCGCCGGTGGCCGAGCAGGGCAGTGAGCTCGCGACGAACGCGCCGAGGCTCTTCGACAACCTGCTGGCCAACCCGTGGGTGCAGGACGTCGACCACCGCTACCAGCTCGTCCAGCGCATCCAGGAGGAGGTCAACAAGCGCGTCGCCGACGGTAACCTGTGGGCCGGCGTCTTCGGCGGCGTCCTCGACGCGGGCAAGGTCATCGCGACCGGCGTCTTCAGCGGGTTGACGGTGCTCGTCCTCACCCTCTACTTCCTCGCGTCCCTGCCGGCGGTCAAGCAGGCGGCCTACGCTCTCGTGCCGGCCACCCGGCGCCCGCGCACCGTCTCGCTCTCCGAGGAGGTGATGCGCCGCGTCGGGTCCTACGCCATCGGCCAGGTCGCCGTCGCCGCGATCAACGCGTTCTTCGCCTGGATCATGATGAGCCTCATCGACCTGCAGTTCGCCGCGGTGCTGGCCGTGCTCGTGGGCTTCCTCGGGCTGGTGCCGATGATCGGCGCGACGCTCGGCGCGACCGTCGTCGCGATCGTCGCGTTCTTCGACGAGCCGAAGAAGGCGCTCATCGTCATCATCTACTTCATCGTCTACCAGCAGATCGAGAACTACGCCGTCATGCCGCGCATCATGCAGCGGACCGTGGCCGTTCCCGGCGCCGTGACGGTCGTCGCCGCGCTCGCCGGCGGGGCCCTGCTCGGCATCCTCGGCGCGCTGCTGGCGATCCCGTTCGCGGCGGGGGCGCTGCTGCTCTACGAGGAGGTCCTCGTCCCCCGCCAGCGCCGGCACTAGCCGCGGTCGCTCCGCGAGGGGGTATGCCGTGTGCCCGGGGAGCCGTGACGCCGTGACGTGCCGTCGGTGCGGGCATCCCGCTGCTCCAGGGCCGTGACGACGGCCGCCATGTCGAGCGCGCCGAGCCCGGCGGCCTCGGTCTCCCTGAAGAGCTCGCGCGTCGCCTCGAGCACCGGGCTGTGGGCCCCGACGGCGCCCGCGGCGTCGGCGATGAGCCGGGTGTTGGTGTGGACGTCGCGCACCGCGGCCTGGGCCTCGAAGTCGCGCGCGACGAGCTTGGCGAGCTTGACCGTCGAGACCGCGCTCGCCATCGGACCGGAGTCGAGGGCGTGACGGAAGACCTCGAGGTCGAGGTCGAGGCGGTCGGCGAGGTGGAAGGCCTCGGCGAGCCCGGCGACCATCGTGCAGAGGTAGAGGTTGACGGCGAGCTTGGTGCCCGTCCCCGCCGGCACCTCGCCGCACCGGACGACCTCGCGGCACATCGGGGCGAGCAGCGGTGCGACGCGGTCGACGACCTCGGGCCGGCCGGCGACGAGGCCCACGAGCTCCGCCCGCTCCGCCGGGACGCGCGAGCCCGAGACGGGCGCCTCGACGTAGTCACCGCCGGCCGCCTCGACGTCCCGAGCGAGGGCGGCGGAGAAGCCGGGCGAGGTCGTGCCGAGGTGCACGACCGTGCGCCCCGACACCATCCGCGAGAACGCGTCACTCCCCCGCTGGAGCACCTCGTCGACCGCAGTCTCGTGGGCCAGCATGAGCAGGACGACGTCGCTGGCCTCGAAGACGGCTGTCGGCGAGGGGTGCACGACGGCTCCCAGCGATGCCAGCGCCGCGGCTCCGCCCGGCGAGCGGTTCCACACGGAGAGAGGGATGCCCGCACGCTGCAGGTTGGCCGCCATGGGCCGTCCCATGATGCCGAGACCGATGAACCCGACGCGCGTCTCCATGGCGACCTCCATCCGTGACTAGTATGACGAGTGTCATAGTAGCGCTCGGATCATGACGAGTGTCATGGTCGAGGTCACCCGACCGGACCGGAGGCGACATGTCGGCCAGCACCCGTGGACATCGCGAGCGCATCGTCTACGAGACCGCCCAGCACCTGCGTCGCGCCGGGGTCTCCGGCACGGGACTGCGGGAGGTCGTCGCCGCCGCGGACGCACCACGCGGCTCCCTCCAGCACTACTTCCCCGGCGGCAAGGACCAGCTCGTCGGGGAGGCGCTCGAGTGGGCCGGCACCTGGGCCGCCGAACGCGTCGACGAGCACCTCGCCCGGATGAGGCGGCCGACCCCCGCGCGCCTCTTCACCGCGATCGTCGACGACTGGGCGGCCGACCTCGAGTCGCGCGGCTTCGCCCGCGGCTGCCCCGTCGCCGCCGCGGTCGTCGACTGTGCGGACACCAACGACGCCGTGCGCCGGGCGGCCACCTCCGCCCTGCAGACGTGGCGGCGTCCGATCACCGCGGCCCTCGTCACGATGGGCCGGACGCCCCGGCGGGCGCAGGCACTCTCGACCCTCATGCTGTGCGCCCTCGAGGGAGCCATCGTGCTCGCCCGCGCGCAGCGTGACACGGCTCCGCTGCACCTCGTGGGCCGCGAGCTCGCCCCCGTCCTCGACGCCTGACGCGCGTCAGCGGTAGGAGTTGCCGCTCGGCCGGGCGTCGCGCCGCTGCCAGCAGCCGGTGTGCCAGTGCCGACGGTCCCCGAGCCCGCCGACGCCCTCGGCCGGCCACACGACGACGTGCGGGACCCCGGGTGGGATGTCCTGTTGGCACCCCGGGCAGAGGTAGTCACGCGTGGCGGACGCGCCGCTGACGGAGCGCACGGTCCAGCGCGTGCCGGCATACGACTCCTCACGCGTGGAGCCGCCCTGGATCCGCGTCACGTCGAGCGGCACGTGCTCACGCGCGTGCTTGCTGGGACGACGACGCGAGGGCATGTCTCCAGCGTAGGTGTCAGGCGTAGGTGCGGAAGCCGCGCCCCGTCTTGCGCCCGAGGTAGCCGGCGGTGACGAGGTGCTCGAGCAGCGGCGCGGGGGCGTAGCCGCGCTCGCGGAACTCGAGGTAGAGCTCGCGCTCGATGGCGAGGGACACGTCGAGGCCGACGACGTCGAGCAGCTCGAACGGCCCCATCGGCAGGCCACAGCCGGTCTTCATCGCGGTGTCGATGTCGTCGGCCGTCGAGTAGTTGGCCTCGAGCATCTTCACGGCGTCGTTGAGGTAGGGGAAGAGCAGCGCGTTGACGATGAAGCCGGCGCGGTCGCCGCACGTCACGGCGTGCTTGCCGACCGTCGCGCAGAGGGCCTGCACGGTCGCGATGACGTCGTCGGCGGTCGACACCGTGTGCACGACCTCGACGAGCTTCATGACCTGGGCCGGGTTGAAGAAGTGCATGCCGATGACGTCCTGCGGGCGCTTCGTGGCGGCCGCGCACTCGACGACGGGCAGCGAGCTCGTCGTCGTCGCGAGGATGGCTCCCGGGCGGCAGATCTCGTCGAGGTTCTCGAAGAGCGCGCGCTTGACGGTGAGGTCCTCGACGACGGCCTCGACGACGAGGTCGACCTGGGCGAGGTCCTCGAGGCGGGTCGTGCCGCGCACGTGGGCCAGGGCCGCGTCGCGGTCCTCCTCGGTGGCCTTGCCGCGCTGGACGGCCTTCTCGAGGCTCTTGGCGAGCGCCGCGCGCACCGCCTCGACCTTGGCGTCGCTGCGGGCCACGAACGTCACGTCGAGGCCGGCCTTGGCGAAGACCTCGACCATGCCGGTGGCCATCGTGCCGGAGCCGACGACGCCGACCGTCCGGATCGGGCGCGTGCCCGTCGTGGAGTCCTGCGCGGCCGTGGGCGTCAGGGCGTCGTCGACGACCGCCGAGCTGCCCGGGGCGGCATACGTGTAGAAGCCGCGGCCGCTCTTGCGGCCCTTGAGCCCGGCGCTGACCATCTGCTTGATGATGGGGCTCGGGGCGTGCAGGCGGTCGCGGCCCTGCTTGTACATCGTGTCGAGGATCTCGTAGGCGGTGTCGAGCCCGATGAGGTCCATGAGCGCGAGCGGCCCCATGGGGTAGCCGCAGCCGAGCTTCATGGCGGCGTCGATGTCCTCGCGCGTGGCGTACTTGCTCTCGTACATCGCGACGGCGTGGTTGAGGTAGCCGAAGAGCAGGGCGTTGGCGATGAAGCCGGCCTTGTCCCCGACGATGACGGGCTTCTTGCCGAGCCGCTCGGCGAGCGCCTTGACGTCCTCGAAGATCTCGTCGCTCGTGATGACGGTCTTGATGACCTCGACGAACTGGAGCACGGGCGCCGGGTTGAAGAAGTGCATGCCGACGACGCGCTTGGGGTTGATCGTGGCGACGGCGATCTCGGTCACCGGCAGCGAGCTGGTGTTCGTCGCGAGGATCGCGTCGTCGGAGACGATGGCGTCGAGCTTGGCGAAGATGTCCTTCTTGAGGTCGAGGTGCTCGGGCACGGCTTCGACGACGAGCTGGCACTCCTTGAGGTCGGCCATGTCGCTCGTGAAGAGCACGCGCGCGTGGAGGGCGGCCTGCTCCTCGGCGTCGAGCTTGCCGCGCGAGACGGCCCGGTCGGTCGAGTGCTGCAGGACGCCCTTGCCCTTCTCGACCGCCTCGTCGGTGACCTCCACCGCGACGACGTCGATGCCGTTGCGCGCGAAGACCTCGACGATGCCGGCACCCATGGTGCCGAGTCCGATGACGCCAACCTTGGTGAACTCTCGAGCCATGGGCGAAAGTCTCGCAGAGGGTGTGCGCCGGCCACACCCGCCCGGGGCGTGACGCTGCCCACGCGCCCTCCTCTAGGGTGGACCGGTGCGTCTCGTCATAGCCCGGTGCAGCGTCGACTACGACGGTCGGCTCACCGCCCACCTCCCGCTCGCGACCCGGCTGCTCGTCGTCAAGGCCGACGGCTCGGTGCTCGTGCACAGCGACGGCGGCTCCTACAAGCCGCTCAACTGGATGTCGCCGCCGTGCACGATGGCCGAGGTCGAGCCCGACGAGGTCCAGACCGCCGACGGGATCGTCGCCGTCTGGCGGGTGCAGCACGCCAAGAGCGAGGACCGCCTCACGGTCCTCATCCACGAGGTCCTGCACGACTCCGACCACGAGCTCGGCGTCGACCCGGGCCTCGTCAAGGACGGCGTCGAGGCGCACCTGCAGCGGCTGCTCGCCGAGCACATCCACACCCTCGGCCACGGCTGGTCGCTCGTGCGCCGCGAGTACATGACGGCCATCGGGCCCGTCGACATCCTCGCGAAGGACTCGGCCGGCACGAGCGTCGCCGTCGAGATCAAGCGTCGCGGCGAGATCGACGGCGTCGAGCAGCTGACCCGCTACCTCGAGCTGATGAACCGTGACCCGCACCTCGCGCCCGTGACGGGCGTCTTCGCCGCCCAGCAGATCAAGCCGCAGGCGCGCACGCTCGCCGAGGACCGCGGCATCCGGTGCGTCGTGCTCGACTACGACGCCCTCAAGGGCATCGACGACGCGGAGTCCCGCCTCTTCTGACCCCACCGAGGGCGTATGCCGTGTCGTCGCCCACGCGAGGCAGGTGAGCCGTGCCGCAGCGCGGTCACACCCATCGCGAGCGCAGGTCGGGTGGCAGCTTCTCGACGGCGAGCCGGACAGCCGGTCGCGGCATCCCTTCGACGTGCTCCTCGAGGAAGGCCACCAGCCGGTCGCGGTCACGCTCGCCGGCGTGCTTGACGAAGATCCCGACGGGCTTGTGCACCAACGGGTCCCGGTCGGCCGCGAGCCGGCCGGCGAGCTCCCAGCCGACCTCGACGTCGTCGCTGTCGAGGAAGCCGAGCGGCGCCGTCATCGCGGTGCGCCGGCGCAGCGGCTGGGGCGAGAGGGCCAGGTCGCGCAGGATCTGCTTGTCACGACCCACGAGCCACAGCCCGATGACGCGCGGCGCGGCCCGGTCGACCATGTCCCACGTCGTGATCCGGTCGTGGTGGCCGAGGTAGGTCCGGGCCAGGGTGCCCCGACCGTGCCCGTCGATCCGCTTGCGCCGCGCCTTGAAGTCGAGGATGCAGAGGGCCGCGAGGCGTGGCTCGTAGGCCGGGTGTGCGAGCAGCTGCTGCACCTCGCCGAGCGGGAGCGAGGTGTGGCGCCTGGCGGCAGCGAAGAGCGTGCCCATCCGCACGCCGAAGGCCTCCTCGTCGGGGGCGATGCGCTTGCGCACCGACGCGAGCGCCTCCGGTGAGGCCTCGGCCTCGAGCTCGGCGACGACGACGTCGGCGGTCGCCGTCACCGCCATCAGGACAGGCCCTCGATCGTCTGGGTGCTGACGCCGTCCGCGTCGACGAGCAGCAGGACGGGGTCGGGCTCGTCGCCGCCGCGCACGACGACGACGGTCTCGCCGCGGTGCCGGTCGACGAGCTCCTCGAGACCGGACGACCCGTCGCGGAGGTCGCCGTGGCCGAGGTGCGAGGGGACGCCGAGGTCGTCGGCGAGCGACTCGACCGGGCCGGTGTCGGGGACGTCGTCGGCGGCATACACCGCCTGGACCTTCTCGAGGTGGATCGCGGAGGCGAGCCACGGGACGTCCGTGAGCCCCGGAGGGTTGACCAGGATGATGCGTGCGGCGCACTGCAGGTCGCTCATACCTGCGACGCTACGCCTGCTCAGGCCGGCGCGGACTCAAGGGGCGCAAGACCCCGTGCGGTGCGGATCACACCGACCATCTCGGCCATGATGTCGTTGAGTCCGAAGTCCTTCGGGGTGAAGACCATGGCGACGCCGGCGGCCCGGAGCGCGCCAGCGTCGGACTCGGGGATGATGCCGCCGACGATGACCGGCACGTCGCCGGCGCCCGCCTCGCGCAGTCCCCGCAGCACCTCGGGCACGAGCTCCATGTGCGAGCCGCTGAGGATCGAGAGCCCGACGAGGTGGACGTCCTCGGCCACCGCGGCCGCGACGATCTGCTCGGGGGTCAGGCGGATGCCCTGGTAGACGACCTCGAACCCGGCGTCTCGGGCGCGCACGGCGACCTGCTCGGCGCCGTTGCTGTGGCCGTCGAGGCCGGGCTTGCCGACGAGGATGCGCAGCTTCTCGCCGAGCTCCTCACCCGTGCGGGCGACGAGCTCGCGCACGTGGGACAAGGCGTCGCCGGGCTCGCTCGAGCCGACGCCGACCGAGCCGGTGACCCCGGTGGGAGCGCGGTACTCGCCGAACTGCTCGCGCAGCGCAGCCGCCCACTCCCCCGTCGTCACCTCGGCGCGGGCGCACTCGAGCGAGGCCGCCATGAGGTTGACGTCCGTCGCCGCATCGGCGCGCAGCCGCTCCATGGCGGCCGCGGCGCGCGCCCGGCGCTCGGGGTCGGCGTCACGCGTCTCGCGCCACGCGCGCACGGCCTCGGAGGCATGACGCTCGACGTCGGCGTCGACGGTCTGGATCGCCGTGTCGAGGTCGGCCGTGAGCGGGTTGGGCTCGGTCGTCTCGAAGCGGTTGAGCCCGACGATGACGGCCTCGCCCGTCTCGATGCGTCGGCGGCGCTCGGCGTGCGAGGCGACGAGCGCCGACTTCATGTAGCCGGACTCGACCGCCGCGACGGCGCCGCCCATCTGCTCGACCCGGGCCATCTCGGCCTTCGCCCCCGCGACGAGCTCGGCGACCTTGGCCTCGACGACGACCGAACCCTCGAAGAGGTCCTCGTGCTCCAGCAGGTCGGACTCGTAGGCGAGCACCTGCTGCATGCGCAGGCTCCACTGCTGGTCCCACGGCCGCGGCAGGCCGAGCGCCTCGTTCCACGCCGGCAGCTGGATCGCGCGGGCGCGGGCGTCCTTCGAGAGCGTCACGGCGAGCATCTCGAGGACGATGCGCTGGACGTTGTTCTCGGGCTGCGCCTCGGTGAGGCCGAGGCTGTTGACCTGGACGCCGTAGCGGAAGCGCCGGGCCTTCGCGTCGGTGACGCCGTAACGCTCCCGGGTCAGCTCGTCCCACAGCTGCACGAAGGCGCGCATCTTGCACATCTCCTCGACGAACCGCACGCCGGCGTTGACGAAGAAGGAGATCCGGGCCACGACGCTCGCGAGCTCCTCGGGCGGCACCTGGCCGGAGTCGCGGACGGCGTCGAGCACGGCGACCGCGGTCGACATGGCGTAGGCGATCTCCTGCACCGGGGTCGCCCCGGCCTCCTGCAGGTGGTAGCTGCAGATGTTGATGGGGTTCCACTTGGGGATCTCGCGCACCGTGTAGGTGACCATGTCGGTGATGAGGCGGAGCGACGGCGCGGGCGGGAAGACGTAGGTCCCGCGCGAGAGGTACTCCTTGATGATGTCGTTCTGGGTCGTGCCGGCGAGGTCGTGGACCCACGCCGCAGGGTCCTCGCCCGCCGCCTCGGCCTGGCGCTCGGCAGCCACCTGGTAGAGCGCGAGCATCCACATCGCCGTGGCGTTGATCGTCATCGACGTGTTCATCTCGCGCAGCGGGATCGCGTCGAACAGGGCCGCCATGTCGCCGATGTGGCTGATCGGGACGCCGACCTTGCCCACCTCGCCCCGGGCGAGGACGTGGTCGGGGTCGTAGCCGGTCTGGGTCGGCAGGTCGAAGGCGACGGAGAGCCCCGTCTGCCCCTTGGAGAGGTTGCGGCGGTAGAGCGCGTTGCTCGCAGCGGCACTCGAGTGACCGGCATACGTGCGCATGACCCAGGGTCGGTCGGGCGTCACCCGGGCGGCCGGATGCGGCGTGCTCTCCGTCGAAGACATGGCTCGACGGTAGCGGCGGGGTGCAGCGGTGGGGAGGCGCTCAGGCGGTGAGAGGCGCCACAGTCAGGCTCACCGGCGCCGGGTGGCGCGGGGCGAGGATGCGCTCGAGGCGACAGCCACGCAGCAGGCGCGTCGTGCGGTCGCTCGCGTCGACGAGCAGCAGCCGTCGCTCGGCGCGCGTGGCGCGGCGGTGGAGGTGGACGATGACCCCGAGGCCCGTGGCGTCGCCGATCTCGGCGTCGCCGAGGTGGAGGCGGAGCTCGCCGGGACCCTGGATGATGACCGCGTGGATCGCGTCGCGGATGTCGGGCACCGTGTGGACGTCGAGACGTCCCTCGATGATGACATCGTGGCCGTCGGGTGCGTCGAGCACTCTGACCGGACCCCTGCGGTGGGTGTTCAGCGTCATGTAGACCCCTCTCAACGCTGTGCCGTCACCATGATGACGCCTCAGCCAGCCAAAACGTTGCCCCTAGGAGTCAAGAAGTGGTCAAGAAAATACGAACATCGAGCGAAGAAGTCGGCCACGCTCCGCGCCGGCCCTGAGCGCTCCTGACAAAGGGGACGATCCGCCCCCGCGGCCGGCCGTCCTCCCCAGGGTGCGAGAGGTCGTCTACTCGAACGGGGGCTCGTCGTCCGGCTCGCGTGTCACGTCGGCGCCGAGGGCGCGCAGGGCCTGCTCGAACCGCGGGTAGCCCCGGTCGATGTGGTGGACGCCGCTGACGAGGGTGTCGCCCTCGGCCACGAGGCCGGCGATGACGAGGGCCGCGCCGGACCTGATGTCGCTGCTCTCGACGGGCGCGCCGGAGAGCATCGGGACGCCGTGGGTCATGACGTGGTGTCCGTCGATCTGGGCGTCGGCGCCGAGCCGGGCGAGCTCCTGCACCGTGCGGAAGCGGGCCTCGAAGAGGTTCTCGGTCACCATGGCCGAGCCGTCCGCGACGGCGTTGTAGGACAGGGCGAAGGGCTGCAGGTCGGTCGGGAAGCCCGGGTAGGGCAGCGTCGCGACGTCGAAGGCACGCGGGCGCCGGTCGACCGCGGAGACCCGGAAGCCGCGCGCCGTGACCTCGACGTGGCAGCCCGCCTCCTCGAGGGCCCCGAGCGGGGCCCGCAGGTGCTCGGCGACCCCGCCGACGACCTCGATGTCCCCGCGCGTCGTGGCGGCGGCGAAGGCCCACGTGCCGGCCGCGATGCGGTCGGAGACGACGGCGTGCTCGGTGGGGGTGAGGGCCTCGACCCCGTGGACGGTGATGCGGGACGTGCCGGCGCCCTCGAGCCGGGCGCCCATCGAGACGAGCATCTCGGCGATGTCGATGATTTCGGGCTCCTTGGCGACGTTGTCGATCGTCGTCGTGCCACGGGCCAGGACCGCCGCCGTGAGGATGTTCTCGGTGGCCCCCACGCTGGGGAAGTCGAGCCGGATGTCGGCACCGTGCAGGCCGCCCGGTGCCGTGGCCACGAGGTAGCCGTGGGTCACGTGCACCTCGGCGCCGAGGGCCTCGAGGCCGGCCGCGTGCAGGTCGAGGCCGCGCGAGCCGATCGCGTCGCCGCCCGGCACGGCCACGTCGGCCTCCCCCACGCGGGCCACGAGCGGACCGAGCACTGAGATGGAGGCCCGCAACGCCCGGACGAGCTCGTAGTCGGCCCGGTGACCGATGCGCTCGGGCACGTCGAGGACGACGACGCCGGCCGCCGGGTCGTAGTCGACACCCACCCCGAGTCGGCGCAGCAGCTCGGCCATGATCGTCACGTCGGCGATGGCCGGCACGTTCGTCAGCGTCGTGCGGCCCACGGCCAGCAGGGCCACGGCCATCAGCTTCAGGGCGCTGTTCTTGGCGCCCACGACGGCGACCTCACCCACGAGGTGGGCACCACCGACGACACGGAATCGCTCTCTCACCCGAGGAACCCTATCGGGGCACCGGCCGAGCGACGGCGCCTCCACGGCGGGTGAGAGAGTGGCCCCATGGTCAACCTGACGCGAATCTACACGCGCACCGGCGACGACGGCACGACGAGCCTCGGCGACTTCTCGCGGGTCAGCAAGAACGACGCCCGGCTGCACGCCTACGCCGACTCCAACGAGGCCAACGCCGCCATCGGCATCGCCGTCGCGTGCGGCGACCTGCCCGACGAGGTCAGGGCCACCCTCCAGCGCGTGCAGAACGAGCTCTTCGACGTCGGCGCCGACCTGTCGACGCCGCTCCGGCACTCCTACGACTACCCGCCCCTGCGCGTCGAGCAGCCGTGGGTCGACGACCTCGAGGCGGACTGCGACCACTACCTCGAGCAGGTCGAGAAGCTCCGGTCGTTCATCCTCCCCGGAGGCACGGCCGGGTCGGCGCACCTGCACCTCGCGACGACCATCGTGCGCCGCGCCGAGCGCTCCGCGTGGGCGGCGGTCGACCAGCACGGCACCGAGCCGGCCCCCGAGGGCACGGACGCGAGGGGCGTCGGCGGCGTCAACGTCCTGACGGCGAAGTACCTCAACCGTCTCTCGGACCTGCTCTTCATCCTCGCCCGCATCGCCAACAAGCCGATCGGCGGGGACGTGCTGTGGCAGCCCGGTGGCGGCCGCGTCGAGAAGCCCGAGCGCGCGAAGAAGCACTGACCCGCCACACGGCACACGCCCTCGGCACCGCGGTTGCGCGCGAGATCGCGCAGCTCAGGTCGCCGGGGCGCAGCGGGTGCGCGATCTCGCGCAGGACGAGCGGGACGTCGTGCGGCCTGGCCCGGCCGTCAGGCGACGTTGACGTTGTAGCCCGGGGGCGCGGCTTCCTGCCACGAGCGCAGCGCGGTGTAGGCGGGACCCTGCAGGGCCAGCTCGAAGTCGCTGTCGCCGTCGGTGCACGGCACCCGGCTCGCGTCGGGCAGCAGCGGGATCGAGTCGCTGCCCCTGAGCGGCTCAGGAGCGTCGAGCAGCAGGCGCTGGCGCAGCCAGCGGTGCTTGGGGCGCACGGAGACGCCCCCGAGGGCGTACCACTCGAGGGCGTTGTCGCCGAACCTGATGAGCCCCAGGCGCCAGCGGTCGGACTCGGAGCGACGCATGCCGCACAGGGTCAGGGGCAGGCCCTTGGCGATGTAGCGGCGGCGCAGGTAGGTCGTCGCGAGGACGACCACCGCGACCACCAGGAGCGTGCCGATCACGATCTCGGTCGAGACGAGAACGGACGGCACGCGGGACCTCAGCTCGTCTGCAGCGAGGAGGCGTCGACGTGCTCGGCGACGATCGTCACCACGTCGGAGTCGACCGAGAGGAACCCGCCGTCGACCGTCACGGTGCGACGCTCGCCCTCGAGGGACTCGATGGAGACCTCGCCCTCGACGAGGACACCGAGCAACGGGGTGTGGCCGGGCAGGATGCCCAGCTCGCCCGAGATGGACCGGGCGCGTACGAACTTTGCCTCGCCCTCCCAGACCTTCCGGTCGGCGGCAACCATCTCAACCTTGAGCGAACTCACGTTTCCTCCGGATCGTGGGGGTGTGCTCTGCAGTTTAGTGCCTCTGCGAGGATGCTCCGTACGCGAGGTGGCGCAGGCCGCTCGCGCCGATTCCCCACCCTCCACAGGAGTCCTATCCATGAGCACAGCCGTGTCCGACGCCCTCCTCGAGCCGACCCGCCGCCCGGTGGCCGTCGAGACCCTGACCGACGTCATCGACGCCGAGGTGGCCGACAAGTCCGGACTGGGCGGAGCCGCCGTCAAGGCGGGCTACGCCGCCGCCAAGAAGCTCGGCGGCAACTTCGTCACGAGCGCCACCGACCGCCTCCTCCCCCAGTTCGCGAGCGCCCTCGACCCGTTCTGGGCCACCAAGGGCGACTCGTCGTTCGGGGCGCACCTCGCGGCCCAGCCCGACGCCGCGGCCGACGCCCTCCTCGCAGTGACCGACGCGAAGGCCGCCAACACCTCGCACGGCTCGGCCGCCAAGGTCTACGGCTCGCTGCGCGGCAAGGCCAAGGGCCACGTCGTCGCCGCGCTCCCCCGCCTGGGAGCGGCCGTGGAGCGCCTCGTCCCCTGACGCGTCGCGCGCTCGCGGGACCGCGAGCGCGATGACGTCCACGTATGCCGCCGGGCCGGCTCCCACCCAGGAGCCGGCCCGGTCGTGTGCCCGGGGGGGTCGCGGCCGGGCCGGTCAGGACTCGTCGTGCGAGCGGTCCGTCGCGACGCGCGGCAGCTCCGGGCTGAACTCCTCACCGAGGTCGGCGATCGCCTGACGGGCGAAGACCTGCTGCTCGGTCACGACCCGCTCGGACCGTCCGCGGCCGATGAAGGTCACGGCCCAGTGGAGCAGCGTCGTGATCCGGTGCTTGAAGCCGATGATGTAGACGAGGTGGACCGCCAGCCACAGGATCCAGGCGAAGAACCCGCTGAACTGCGCCTTCCCGACCGACGCGACCGCCGAGAAGCGCGAGATCGTCGCCATCGAGCCCTTGTCGAAGTACTCGAACGGCCCCTTGGGCGCCTGGCCCTTGAGACGCCGCACGATCTGCTCGGCGGCGTACCGGCCGCCCTGGATGGCCACCTGGGCGACGCCGGGCAGTCCCTTGAGCGCCATCATGTCGCCGACGACGAAGACCTCGGGGTGCCCGGGGAGGGTGAGGTCGTCGCGGACCTCGATGCGGCCGGCACGGTCGAGCCGGGCTCCGGACTGGTCGGCGAGCTGCTGACCGAGAGGCGAGGCGCTGACGCCCGCGGCCCAGACCTTGCAGACCGACTCGATGCGCTCGCGGCTGCCGTCACCGTGCTCGACCTCGATGCCCGTCGAGTCGACGTCGACGACCTTGGCGCCGAGGCGCACCTCGACGCCCATCTCGGTCAGGCGCTTGACGGCACGGTCGCCGAGCTTCTCGCCGAAGGAGCCGAGCACGGCGGGAGCCGCGTCGAGCAGGATGACCCGCGCCTTCGTCGGGTCGATCCGGCGGAAGTCGCGCTTGAGGGTGCGCCGCGCGAGCTCGGAGATCTGACCCGCCATCTCGACACCGGTCGGGCCGGCACCGACGACGACGAACGTCATGAGGCGGTCCACCTCGTCCTGCGTCGTGGCGAGCTCGGCGAGCTCGAACGAGCCGAAGATCCGGCCCCGCAGCTCGAGGGCGTCGTCGATCGACTTCATCCCCGGGGCGTGCCGGGCGAACTGGTCGTTGCCGAACCACGACTGACCGGCGCCGGCCGCGACGATGAGGGAGTCGTAGGGCGTGACCGTCTCACGACCGACCGCGGTGTGGGTCACCGTGCGCGCCTGGAGGTCGATCGTCTCGACCTCGCCCAGCAGCACCTTCGCGTTGTCCTGGCGGTGCAGCACCTCGCGCGTCGAGGGGGCGATCTCGCCCTCGGAGAGGATGCCCGTGGCCACCTGGTAGAGCAGCGGCTGGAAGAGGTGGTGCGTCGTGCGGGCGATGAGGGTCACGTCGACGTCGGCGCGCTTCAGCTTCTGTGTGCTGAACAGACCGCCGAAACCCGATCCGATGACCACGACCCGGTGGCGCGGGGCCTGCTGGGTGGGCGTGCTCACGATTCTCCTTGTCCTGGACGTGTGTCCTTGGGCTGTGTCTTGGTGCGAGGTGCTGGGCTCGTCGGCGCTGACGACTGCATCTGAGTCAACACCGTGAGTCGTACCCGCATGCCCCGCAGGCGACGCCGCGGGCGTCGCGAGGCTGCGGTTCTCGTCACAGTGCTGATCACAGCGCTCGACGTGGTGCTCACGGTCGTCGGTGGCCGCGCCGCGGGTCGGGGCGCTCATCCCGCACGCCTGAGAACCACGAGCTGCGAGGTCTGCGACACGACGCGGTAGTGGGCCACGACCCAGTCGCGCAGCGGGTCGGCGTCGTCGACGTAGCGGTGGTGGCCGTAGCCCGGCCAGAAGTCCCGAGCCGCCACGACGCACTCCGGCACCCGCCCCGAGCGGTGCATCCAGTCCAGCACGCCCTGGCTCGTCGGGCCGAAGAAGTCCATCCAGACGATCGGGGTGTCGAAACGGAGGTCGGCGTAGAGGAAGGCCGCCGGGTGGATGTAGTCGAGGGCACCGTCACCGGGCCGCGCGCACGCCTGCACGGCCTGCTGGTTGGCCTCGAGCTCGGCGCGGTGCTGCTCCGTGGTCCGCAGTCCGGCGAACGCACCGTCCGGCGCGTCCACCACGAGGGCCGACGGTGGTCCGTCGCGGAAGCTGTTGAGGGCGTGGACCGTGCCGAGGGAGGCGAGCAGCAGACCGGCGAGCGCCACCTTGGCCGGGCGCGTGGCGAGGTGCACCAGCGCGGCGACCGTCACGGCGAGCAGCCCCGGCGCCAGCACCGCTCCCGTCGCGCCCCACACCGGCCCGGACGACGTGAAGGCGGCGAGGAAGGGCATGCCCACGAGGGTCGGCGTCAGGCCGAGGACGGCCAGGCGTGCCACGGGACCCCGGTCCCGCGCCGCGACCACGACGAGCACCGGCAGCAGGACGACGACGAGGACCGTGCCGAGCAGCGGGGTGAGCCACGACAGCACCGTGTAGGTCGTCGAGACCACCCCGCTCTGGAGGGCCTGGACCGTGACCGCGGCGACCGCGAGGAGCACGAGCGGCAGCCGCAGCCGCCGTGCGGCCGGGGCCGCGGCGAGCAGGACGAGCGGCACGGCGAGCAGGACCCACGGACCGGCGAGCGAGGTCCCGACCTGCGAGGTCCACCGGCCGAGCCGGTCCCAGCGACTCGGGCGCGTGGCCTGGTAGGCGTCGGTGAACGCCACCGTGGCCGAGATGTCGGCCAGGCCCCAGACGGCGACCACCAGCACCCCGACGACGACCCCGACGACGAGCGTCCCGGCGACGACCGCCACCACACCGGGCCGCGCCGACACCAGCCCGAGGAGGCCGCCGCGACGCCCGGTCGGCAACGACCCCGACGGCCCTGACCTCGACGGCCCTGACCTCGACGGCGCCACGTCGAGGCGCCAGAGCAGCACGACGACCACGACGAGGAGCGCGGCCGCCGCCGGTGCCGTGACCGGGTGGCTCACCGCCCCGAGCGCGGTCGCCGCCCCCGCCGACACGGCATACGGACGCGCGCAGCGGACGCAGCGGACCGTGGCGCCCAGCGCGCAGCACACCGCCAGGAGGTACATGAGGGCGGGCGTCGTGTTGTACGACAGGACCTGCTGGTTGTACGCCGCCGGCACGAGAGCGACGGCCAGCGCGCACGCGCTCGTCCCCCGGCCGAACGCCGGCACGATCGCCCGCCAGCACACGGCGCCGACGCCGGCGCACACGAGGACGAACCACACCCGGGACGCGAGCACCAGCCCGTCCAGCCCGACGAGGTGCTCCCACGCCCACACGAACGGGACCGCGGGCCAGGCACCGAGCACCTGGACGTTCATCTCGTCCCGGAACGGGACATCACCCCGGGCGAGCCGCAGCGACAGCTCCACGGCGTGGGAGCTGTCGCTGAGGTCGACCCCGTAGCGGGCGCGAACGACCGCCACGGCCACAACGGCCGCCGCGAAGACCGGTACCCACGGACGACGGACGGGGAGGGCCCAGAGGGCACCTCCCCGTCCTCGGGTGAATCGACCCATCCAGGTCAGAGGTTCTTCTGGATCTCCGCCCACTGGCGCTCGACGTCGTCGAGGCCACCGCACATGAAGAAGGCCTGCTCGGCGACGTGGTCGTACTCGCCGTCGGCGATCTTCGTGAACGCCTCGATCGTGTCGGACAGCGGCACGGTCGAACCCTCGATGCCGGTGAACTGCTTGGCGACGTAGGTGTTCTGCGACAGGAAGCGCTGGATGCGACGAGCGCGGTTGACGAGGATCTTGTCCTCTTCGGAGAGCTCGTCGATACCGAGGATCGCGATGATGTCCTGGAGCTCCTTGTTGCGCTGGAGGATCGACCTGATGCGCACGGCCGTGTTGTAGTGATCGGCCGCCACGTAGCGCGGGTCGAGGATCCGCGAGGTCGAGGACAGCGGGTCGACAGCCGGGTAGATACCCATCGACGCGATGTCACGCGAGAGCTCGGTCGTCGCGTCGAGGTGCGCGAAGGTCGTGGCCGGCGCCGGGTCGGTGTAGTCGTCGGCCGGCACGTAGATCGCCTGCATCGAGGTGATCGAGTGACCGCGCGTGGACGTGATGCGCTCCTGCAGGGTGCCCATCTCGTCGGCCAGGGTGGGCTGGTAGCCCACGGCGGACGGCATGCGGCCGAGGAGGGTCGAGACCTCGGAGCCGGCCTGCGTGAAGCGGAAGATGTTGTCGATGAAGAGGAGCACGTCCTGCTTCTGGACGTCGCGGAAGTACTCCGCCATCGTCAGCGCCGACAGAGCGACGCGCAGTCGCGTGCCCGGCGGCTCGTCCATCTGGCCGAAGACGAGGGCGGTCTGTCCGAGGACGCCCGCCTCCTCCATCTCGACCATGAGGTCGTTGCCCTCACGGGTGCGCTCACCGACACCGGCGAACACCGACACACCACCGTGGTCACGGGCGACACGGGCGATCATCTCCTGGATGAGCACCGTCTTGCCGACACCGGCACCACCGAAGAGGCCGATCTTGCCACCCTGGACGTACGGGGTCATCAGGTCGATGACCTTGATGCCCGTCTCGAACATCGTGGTCTTGGACTCGAGCTGGTCGAAGGCCGGGGCCTTGCGGTGGATGCCCCACCGCTCCTTGACCTCGAGCGTCTCGCCCTCGGCGAGGTTCATGCACTCGCCGGTCGTGTTGAACACGTGGCCGAGGGTCACGTCACCGACGGGGACGGTGATGGGGCCGCCGGTGTCCTGCACGGCCGAGCCGCGCACGAGACCGTCGGTCGGCTGCAGCGAGATCGCACGGACCATGTTGTCGCCGATGTGCTGGGCGACCTCGAGGTTGAGGTTCTTCGTCTCGCCGGCGAGGGTGACCTCGGTCGTGAGCAGGTTGTACTGCTCGGGCATGGCGTCGACGGGGAACTCCACGTCGACGACCGGGCCGATGATGCGGGAGATGCGTCCGACGCCGCCCGCGGGCGGGGCCGTCCACGTGGTGTCGCTGACAGTTGCAGTCATGGTGGTCTGCTTCCTTACCTGTGGGCGTTACTTCTTGGCGTCGGCGAGGGCGTTGGCGCCGCCCACGATTTCGCTGATCTCTTGGGTGATGCCGGCCTGACGGGCCTGGTTGGCGAGGCGCTGGTAGGTCTTGATCAGCTCCGTCGCGTTGTCGGTGGCCGACTTCATCGCCCGCTGGCGGGCGGCGAGCTCGGAGGCCGCCGAGCTGAGCAGCGCGGTGAAGATGCGGTTGCGGACGTACTTCGGCAGCAGCAGGTCGAGGACCTCGGACGCGCTGGGCTCGAAGGAGTACTCCGGCGGGATCTGGCCCTCGTCGTAGCGGTTCACGCTGAGGTCCAGGCTCTCGTCGTCGCCCGCCGCGTCGGCCTCGACGACCTCGAGAGGCAGCAGGCGCAGCACGAACGGGTCCTGGCGGACCATCGAGCGGAAGCGGGTGAACACGACGTGGATCTCGTCGTGGCCACCCTCCTCCGTGGGCTTGAGGAAGTCGGCCGTGATGCGGTCGGCGATCTCCTTGGCGTTCTCGAACGTCGGGGCGTCGGAGAAGCCGGTCCACTCGGCGGCGTAGTCGCGCTTGCGGAACTTGAAGTAGCTCACGGCCTTGCGACCGACGAGGTAGGGCACGACCTCCTTGCCCTCCGCGGTCAGCTTGGAGATGAGCTCCGCGCTCTCCTTGATCGCCGCGACGGAGTAGGCACCGGCAAGTCCGCGGTCCGCCGTGATGATGACGACGCCGGCCCGCTTCGCGGTCTCCTTCGCCGTCGTCAACGGGTGGTCCTCGTTCGTGTTGGTCGCCACCGCGGACACGGCGCGCGTCAGCGCGGTCGTGTACGGCATCGCCTCGGTGGCCCGCTGGCGGGCCTTGACGACGCGTGCGGCCGCGATCAGCTCCATCGCGTTGGTGATCTTCTTGATGGAGTTGACGGACTTGATGCGCTGGCGGTAGATCCGCATCTGCGCTCCCATGTGCTCCGCCTCTCTTGGTCTCTAAAGTCTGTGGTTGCCTGCGGGGTGGGCTCACGCCCGCTTCCGTATGCCGCCCGGCTGGCCGGGCGGCATACGGAAGGTGGTCACTTCTGCTTGACGATCTTCGCCTGGGTGATCTGGTCGTCGGCGATCTCGTCGAACTCCTCGTTGCCGGCCTCGAGGCCGTCCTTGCCGGTGCCCCGGAAGGTGAACTTGACCTCGTCGACGACCTTGGACAGGGCCGTCTCGGTGTCCTCGTCGAGCTTGAGGGTCTCGCGGATCGTCTGGAGGATCTTGCCGTCACGGCGCAGCGTCTCGAGCAGCTCGGTCTCGAAGGTGCGCACGTCCTCGACGGCGACGTCGTCGAGCTTGCCGGTCGTGCCGGTCCAGATCGAGACGACCTGCTCCTCGACGGGGTACGGCGAGCTCTGCGGCTGCTTGAGCAGCTCGACGAGACGCGCACCACGGGCGAGCTGGGCTCGCGACGCGGGGTCGAGGTCGGAGGCGAACATCGCGAACGCCTCCATGGCGCGGAACTGCGCGAGGTCGAGCTTGAGTCGACCAGCGACCGACTTCATCGCCTTGATCTGCGCGGCACCACCGACTCGGGAGACCGAGACACCCACGTCGATGGCCGGACGCACGTTGGCGTTGAACAGGTCGGCCTGCAGGTAGATCTGGCCGTCCGTGATCGAGATGACGTTGGTCGGGATGTACGCCGAGACGTCGCCGGCCTTGGTCTCGATGATCGGCAGACCCGTCATCGAGCCGTGGCCGAGGTCGTCGGACAGCTTGGCGCAGCGCTCGAGGAGCCGCGAGTGCAGGTAGAAGACGTCACCCGGGTAGGCCTCGCGGCCCGGCGGGCGGCGCAGCAGCAGCGACACGGCGCGGTAGGCCTCGGCCTGCTTGCTCAGGTCGTCGAAGACGATGAGGACGTGCTTGCCCTGGTACATCCAGTGCTGGCCGATGGCCGAGCCGGTGTAGGGCGCGAGGTACTTGAAGCCCGCCGAGTCGGACGCGGGGGCCGCGACGATCGTGGTGTACTCCAGGGCGCCGGCCTCTTCGAGCGTGCCGCGGACCGACGCGATGGTCGAGCCCTTCTGGCCGATTGCGACGTAGATGCAGCGGACCTGGGCGTCGGGGTCGCCCGACTCCCAGTTGCGCTTCTGGTTGATGATCGTGTCGATCGCAACCGTGGTCTTGCCGGTCTGGCGGTCGCCGATGATGAGCTGGCGCTGACCGCGGCCGATCGGCGTCATCGCGTCGATCGACTTGATGCCGGTCTGGAGCGGCTCGTGGACCGACTTGCGCTGGACGACGTTGGGTGCCTGCAGCTCGAGGGCGCGACGCTCCTCGGACTTGATGTCGCCGAGACCGTCGATCGGGTTGCCGAGCGGGTCGACGACGCGGCCGAGGAAGTCGTCACCGACCGGGACCGAGAGGACCTCGCCCGTGCGCTTGACGGTCTGGCCCTCCTCGATGCCGGCGAAGTCACCGAGGACGACGACGCCGATCTCGTGGACGTCGAGGTTCAGCGCGAGGCCGAGCGTGCCGTCCTCGAACTGGAGCAGCTCGTTGGTCATGGCCGAGGGCAGACCCTCGACGTGAGCGATGCCGTCACCGGCGTCGGTGACGCGGCCGACCTCTTCGCGGGAGGCCGCGCCGGGCTCGTAGGACTGGACGAACGAGTCCAGAGCGTCCCGGATCTCCTCCGGACGGATCGAAAGCTCCGTCATGTCAGATCTTCTCCTCGGTTTCGACCCGCGTGACGGGCCGGTGGTTGATCACAGCTGGTGGTGGGTGCCTCAGGCACCCATGGCCCGGCGGGCCGCGTCGAGCTTGCGGATGACGGTTCCGTCGATGAGCTCGTCACCGATCTCGACCTTGACCCCGCCCATGACCCGGGGGTCCACGACGGTGTTGACGTGGACCGTGCCGCCGTAGATGGCAGCCAGGCCCGCGGCGAGGCGGGCACGGTCGTCGTCGGTGAGCGGGACGGCCGAGGTGACGGTGGCCGTCTGCTGCTCGCGGCGGCTCGAGGCCGTCTCGAGGTACTTCTCGAGGACCCGGTCGAAGCGCAGGCCGCGCGGGGCGACCACGGCCTGACGGGCCAGCACGAGGGTCTCCGGTGCGACCTTGCCGAGCAGGAGCGAGGACACGAGGTCGGCCCGCCTGTCGGCAGGCGCCTGCGAGTCGGCCAGCGCCGAACGCAGCGGCGCGTCGGCCGCCACGATCCGCTCGAAGCGGAACAGCTCGTCCTCGACGCGGTCGGCGCGGCCTTCGGCCTCCGCCTGCGCGATGACGGCCTCGACCGCATACGACTCGACCGTGTCGGTCAGGTCACGCTCGGAGCTCCAGCGCTGCCCGAAGGCACCCTTGAGCACGACGAGCGTCCCGGCGCTGACCTTGCCCCCGAAGAGCCGCTCGGCGAGCTGGGCCTTGTCGACGCCCTCGCGGGACGGGTCCGCCACGGCGCGACGCAGGGTCGCGCTGCCGTCGATGATCCCGACGACCGCGAAGAGCTCCTCGGCCAACCGCGAACGGTCGGCACCGGCAGCAAGGACGCCGGTGAGAGCCTCGCGGCTCGCCGCCGCTGCTGCGCGTGAGGGTCCCTGCATCAGGCGTCCCCGCCCTGGCTGCCGGCGGCGCCGCCGACCTTCTCACGCACGACGTCGCCCGACTCGAGCTCGGCGAGGAAACGCTCGACGATGCCCTTCTGACGGGTCTCCTCGTGGAGGGACTCGCCGACGATGCGGCTCGCGAGGTCGGTCGAGATGCGGCCGACGTCACTGCGGAGCGAGACGACCGCCTGCTGGCGCTCGGCCTCGATCTGCTTGTGCGCCGTCTCGGTGATCCGAGAGGCCTCGGACGCCGCGTGCTCGCGCATCTCGGCGATGATCTGCGCGCCCTGGGCCTTCGCGTCCTCACGGATGCGGGCGGCCTCGGAACGAGCCTCGACGAGCTGCGCCTGGTACTGCTCGAGCGCGGCCTGGGCCTGCGCCTGGGCCTCCTCGGCCTTGTTCATCCCGCCCTCGATCGCAGCAGTGCGCTCGGCGTAGATCTGCTCGAGACGCGGCACGACCTTCTGCTTCACGACGACGTAGAGGATCGCGAAGCACGCCAGGCCGAAGAAGAACTCGAGCGGGTGCGGGATGATCGGTGCCGCGGTGGCCCAGAAGCCGCCCTCGCCGCCCTCGGCGGTCACGGTCACTGCTTGCATGAGGTTCTCCTAGAGAGAAAGACGATCGGTGCTTCGGGCTGCCCCGGGGAGGGGCGTCAGCCCTTGAAGACGAACGCGAGCGCGATACCGAAGATGGCGAGCGCCTCGGTGATGGCCATGCCCAGGAAGGCGATCGGCTGCAGCATGCCGCGAGCCTCGGGCTGACGGGCGACGCCGTTGATGTAGGCGGCGAAGATCAGACCGACACCGATACCGGGGCCGATGGCGGAGAGGCCGTAACCGAGGATGGCGATGTTGCCAGTCATGTTTATTCCATTCCTTCTTGTCTTGTCCGGCTGGCGGTTACCAGACGGGCGGGGGCGAAGCTGGTTCGTGGTGCTCGTGCGGTGGTGCAGTTCGTGGTGCGCCGGAGGCGCGGGGAGGCGCGAGGTGGTGCGGCCTCAGTGCTCGTCGGCGACCGCGCCGCCGATGTAGAGGGCGGCCAGCAGGGTGAAGACGTAGGCCTGGAGGAACTCGACCAGCAGCTCGAAGAGCGTCATCACGAAGGCGAAGATCCACGTGACGCCACCGGCGACGACGAGGACGCCGCCCGAGTTGAGCATGTACCAGCCACCGGTGATGAACAGCACGATGAGGATGTGGCCGGCGAACATGTTGCCGAAGAGTCGCAGGGCGAGCGTGACCGGTCGCGTGAAGAGGTCGGTGATGAGCTCGAGGAAGAAGATCGCGGGGATCATCGCCTTGGGCAGGCCCGCGGGCACGAGCGACTTCCAGTAGCCGATGAAGCCGTGCTTGCGCATGCCCACGACGTGGAAGACGACCCAGACGATGAGCGACAGGGCGATCGGGAAGCCGATGCGGCTGAAGGTCGGGTAGCTGAACGGCGGGATGACGCCGAAGAAGTTGTTGACGAGGATCGTCGTGAAGAGCGCGAAGAGCAGCGGCACGAACCGCATGAACTCCTTGCTGCCGATGAGGTCGCGGGCGATGCCGTTGCGGACCAGGCCGTAGACGGCCTCGGTGCCCATCTGGCCACGACCCGGCACGAGCGCCTTCTTCTTCGTCGTGGCGAGCAGCCACCAGACGACGATGCCGGTCGCGACGACCATGAGGAGGATGGGCCGCGTGACCGCCCAGGGGCCGTCGGTCCCGAAGAGGGGCTGCCAGAACTCCTCGACGCCGGGGGCGGTGTAGTCCGTCGGGGCGGCGGCCACGATGCTCACGGGTTACTCCTTTGTAGGTTCTGGGCACTTCGGCTGACGACCTGCGTCAGGGGTGGAGGGTCGGTGCTCGGGAGCGTGCTCCCGGTCGGACCCCAGGTCGGCGGGCCGGCGGGCGACGCGCTGACGGGCGGCACGGAGGCCGTCGGGCTCAATGGGTACCGTATCGGAACCAGATCAGGTAGAGCGACAGGGCCATTCCACCCACGATCCCGACCCCGACGAGCCATGTCGTACCCAGCCAGTGGTCGGCCAGCGCACCGAGTCCGCCGTAGATCAGCGGGCCGGTGAGCATGTACGCGACGGCACGCCAGGCGGAGTCCTGCTCGCGGGTGTTGAACCGGCGCAGCTCCTCGGCCTTGTCCTCGGCCGACAGCTCGGTGGGCCCGGTAGGACCGGTAGGACCGGTGGGCTCCGTCGGCTCGTCGGGCGCTGGTGTCGGTGGCGTGGTCATGGCGACCTCCGGTGTCACGGCTCATCACGCGGCTCCCGGTGGGGTGCCGCCTCGGGCGTCACGTCCGCCGACGCGTCGGGCGTCGCGTCGAGCGAGGCCGCGCCGTCGGGGTCGTACGCGAAGATCCGCAGCCGCTTGTAGGCGCGCATCTCGAAGAAGAGCCAGACGACGGCGCACACCGTGATCGACAGGCCGATCGCGAAGCCCGAGGCCCACGTGACGTCGCGCAGAGCGAACATGACGACGCCGAGCACCAGCACCTTGAAGGTGTAGGTGACCATGACGATCATCATCGTCGTCGTGGGCGGCAGGTCGGCCGTGCGCTTCATGACGAGCAGCGTCAGGCTGAAGAAGAAGAGGACGATGGCGGCGCCGAGTGCGGCCGACCACGCGGCCTTGGGGCTCGAGAAGAGCCCGACGACGACGCAGACCAGGCCCGCCACGGCCGTCGGCAGCAGGGAGCCCCGGAGGAGCTGCGCGAAGGCATCTGACTGTGATGCGTCGCGTGCCGGTGTGGCGCTCAAGAAAACCTGCCTGGGTGCGTCGTGAGGCGTAGTGCGGGCGGGGTTCGGGCTGATCCGGATGGTGCTCGGATCGGTTCTGCGAAAAGGACTTCCGGGCTCCTGTGGTGGTCTTCCCAGACTCCCCTCAGGTGCTTGTGAATGCTATCACAAGCGCTCGGACGGCCTCCACCGCGGGAGCCAGACAGTGAGCACGACACCCATCGCGGCGGCCGCGCTCACGACCGCGAGCGGACGGAGGCCGTCCCAGATGACGAAGGACACCGAGCCCAGGGCCACGATGGCGGCCCACAGGTAGAGGATGAGCACGGCCCGGCGGTGGCCGTGGCCGATGCGCAGCATGCGGTGGTGCAGGTGCATCGCGTCGGGGTGCCACGGTCGCAGGCCGGCGCGCGTGCGCCGGACCACCGCGAGCAGCATGTCGAGCAGCGGCAGCAGCAGGACCGCGAGCGGGACGAGGATCGGCAGGAACGCGGCCGACACGTCGTTGGCGCTGACCTGTCCGGGGTCGACGTTGCCGGTGAGGGTGATCGTCGCCGCCGAGAGCAGCAGACCGAGCGTCAGCGCTCCCGAGTCGCCCATGAAGAGCCGGGCCGGGTGGAAGTTGTGCGGCAGGAAGCCGACACAGCACCCGACGAGGGCGGCCGAGATGAAGGTCGCGGTCGAGAACACGTTGGCCGGCACGAACGAGCGCGACACGATGTAGCTGTAGACGAAGAAGGCGAACGCCGCGATGCCGACGACCCCGGCGGCGAGCCCGTCGAGACCGTCGATGAAGTTGACGGCGTTCGTCGACGCGATGACCACGAGCACGGTGAAGAGCACGAGGACGGGCGTCGGCAGGATGGTCGTGCCGAAGATCGGCAGCGACAGCAGCTGCACCCCGGTGTAGGCCATGAGGCCCGCGGCCAGCATCTGTCCCGCCAGCTTCGTCAGCCAGTCGAGCTCACGGATGTCGTCGAAGGCGCCGAGCAGGCACACGATGCCGGCCGCGGCGACGACGCCGAAGATCTGCTTCGTCGAGAAGAGCGTCCCCAGGTAGGGCAGCGCCCGGGCCACGAGCGCCGCCGCCACGAAGCCGATGTAGATCCCGACTCCCCCGAGCCGCGGGATCGGCGTCTTGTGGACGTCACGCTCGCGGACGGCCGTGAAGGCGCCCGTCGCGACGGCGAGGCTCCGCACGAAGGGTGTGGCGAGATACGTGACCGCAGCGGCCACGATGAGGACGAGGACGTACTCGTGCACCTACCGACCTTCGCTCGGGCGCCGACGCTGGCGTGGGGACTGACTCAGCGAGGGTATGCCGGGAAGCGGGTCACGAGGTCGGTGACCTCCGCGCGCACGTCCTTGCTCACCGCGTGGTCGGGGTCGGCGTCACCCTGGGTGACGGCCCGGTGGATGAGCGAGGCGATCTGCTTCATCTCCTCCAGGCCCATGCCCTGGGTCGTGACCGACGGCGTCCCGACGCGGATGCCCGAGGCGATGTTGGCCTTCTGCGGGTCGAACGGGATGGCGTTCTTGTTGAGCACGATGCCGGCCGCGTCGGCCCGTTCCTCGGCCTCCTTGCCCGTGACGCCGACGCCCTGGAGGTCGAGCAGCGACAGGTGGGTGTCGGTGCCACCCGTCGTCGGGCGGATGCCGAGCTCGAGCAGGCTCGCCGCGAGCTGCTGGCTGTTGGCGATGACGTCGGTGGCGTACTGGGCGTACTCGGGGGTGGCGGCCTCCTTGAAGTTGACCGCCTTGGCCGCGATGGTGTGCATCTGCGGACCGCCCTGCATCATCGGGAAGATCGCCTTGTCCATGGCCGCGGCGTGCTCCGCCTTGCAGACGAGGGCACCCGAGCGCGGGCCACGCAGGACCTTGTGCGTCGTGAAGGTCACGACGTCGGCGTACGGCACCGGCGAGGGGATGGCCTTGCCTGCGACGAGGCCGATGAAGTGGGCGGCGTCGACCCAGAGGATCGCGCCGACCTCGTCGGCGATGGCGCGGAAGCGCTCGAAGTCGATGAGGCGCGGGATGGCGGAGCCGCCGGCGCAGATGACCTTGGGCCGGTGCTCACGGGCCAGGGCCTCGACCTGGTCGTAGTCGATGTCCTCGCTCTGCTTGTCGACGCCGTAGTGCACGGCGTTGAACCACTTGCCGGAGAAGGAGACCTTGGTGCCGTGCGTCAAGTGGCCACCCATCGGCAGCGCCATCGCGAGGATCGTGTCGCCCGGGGCCATGAAGGCGCCGTAGACGGCCTGGTTGGCGCTCGCGCCGGAGTGGGCCTGGACGTTGGCGTGGTCGGCGCCGAAGAGGGCCTTGGCGCGCTCGATCGCGATGGTCTCGGCCTTGTCGACCTCGGAGCAGCCGCCGTAGTAGCGGCGCCCGGGGTAGCCCTCGGCGTACTTGTTCGACAGCGTCGACCCGAGGGCCGTCAGCACGGCGGGCGAGCTGATGTTCTCGCTCGCGATGAGCTGCAGTCCACCACGGATGCGGTCGAGCTCCGACAGGAGCACCCCCGCGATGTCAGGGTCGAAGGACTGCAGGGCACCGAAGTCGGAGCCGTAGAACGTGTCGTCAGCCATGGGAGTTCTCCGGGTGGGTCGGGAGTGGGGCGCGAGCGCGAGCCAACTCTATTGCGTCGTGCCGGGACCGTCGGACGGGCGCTCGGTCGTGGACACGTCGTGCCACTCCCCGAGCGTCTCGGCGGTCTCGTCGGTCTCGTCGGTCTCGTCGGTCTCGTCGGTCTCGTCGGCGTCGCCGGACTCGGTCTCGGTCTCGCCGGACTCGTCCTCGGCCGGCACGTCCTCGGCCGGCACGTCCTCGGCCGGCGCGTCCTCGGCCGGCACGTCCTCGATGGGCGCAGGCTGCTCCTCGGGGACGGCGTCGCCGGCCGCCGCCTCGGCTCCCGGCTCGACGTCGGCCTCCGGGTCCGGCTCGGTCACGGGGTCGGCGGCGGGCGTCGCGTCGGCCTCTGCAGCGGGCTCGGCGTCGGGCTCGGGCGCCTCGAGCACGGGCTCGGGCACGAGGGCCGCGTCGAGCTCGTCCTGGGTGATGGCACCGAGGCGCAGGGTCACGGGGGTCTCGCCCGTGCAGTCGACGATCGTCGAGGCAAGGCCGTCACCGGCCGGGCCACCGTCGAGGTAGACCCCGACGGACTCACCGAGCATCCCGACGGCCTCCTCGACCGTGCGGGCCGCGGGGTCGCCGGTCGTGTTGGCGCTCGTGACCGCCATCGGACCGATGTCGCCGAGCAGCTCGAGGGTGATCTCGTGGGCCGGAACGCGCAGCGCCACGGTCCCGTTGGTCTCGCCGAGGTCCCAGTGCAGCGAGG
This sequence comes from Terrabacter sp. LjRoot27, assembly GCF_964254175.1. NCBI lineage: Bacteria > Bacillati > Actinomycetota > Actinomycetes > Micrococcales > Intrasporangiaceae > Terrabacter > Terrabacter sp. LjRoot27. Next base: position 1,432,525 of record NZ_CAXUSS020000001.1, on the reverse strand, counting down.
TCTGCGCCTTGAGGACGAGCGTCAGCGGTCCGGGCCAGAACTTCTCCATGAGCCGCTGGGCGTAGTCGGGCACCTGCGTCGCGAGGCCCTGGGCCGTGCGCGCGGTCGGGATGAGGACCGGCGGCGGCATGTCGCGGCCGCGGCCCTTGGCCGCGAGGACCGAGGCGACGGCGGTGGCGTCGAAGGCGTCGCAGCCGATGCCGTAGACCGTGTCGGTCGGCAGGACGACGATCTCGCCGCGTCGGACGGCTGAGGCCGCGGCCGGGATGCCCTCGGCACGCCCCTCGGGGTCGGTGCAGTCGTAGCGCTCACTCACGGGCAGAGCCTAATGGGGACACGGGCGGCGCCGGGCGCCGGTCCCGGGCCCCGGGCGCCGGTCCCGGCCCGTCGGACCGACGCGGTCGGCCGGGCCGGCGTCAGTGGGAGCGGCGCGCGGTCGTGACCCGGGGGCGTCCGGACAGGTCGTCGTGGTCGGCGACGCCGGTCCACTCCCCCGTCGCCGCGAGCCGGCGGGGCAGGCTCTCGCCCTGCGAGTCGGCGTGCTCGACGAGGACGAGACCGCCGGGCCGGAGCAGGCGGGCAGCCGTCCGGGCCACCGCCAGCGGGATCGCGAGCCCGTCCTCGCTGCCCCCGTAGAGCGCGACGTCGGGGTCGTGGTCGCGGACCTCGGGGTCCACGGGGACGGCACCGACGGGGATGTAGGGCGGGTTGACGGTCACGACGTCGACGGCGCCCGACCAGTCCTCGAAGCAGGGTCGCGTCGCGTCGCCCTGCTCGAGACCGACGTCGAGGGCCAGGCGGTCGCGGTTGGCCACGGCCCAGGCGTACGCGTCGGGCGACAGCTCGAGTCCGCGCACGTCGGCGTCCGGCCGCTCTGCCTTGACGGAGAGGGCGATCGCTCCGGAGCCCGAGCAGAGGTCGACGACCCGCACGGCGACGGCGCCGGCCGCCTCCAGCCGGTCGACCTCGCCCAGCGCGAGGTCGACGAGGACCTCGGTCTCGGGCCGCGGCACGAAGACCCCGGGCCCGACCGACAGCGTCAGCCGGCGGAAGTGGGCGCGGCCGGTCAGGTGCTGCAGGGGAACCCGGCGGGCGCGCTCGTCGACGAGGACGGCATACGACCCCGGGAGCGTGCGTCCGCCGAGCACCATGAGTCGACGGACCTCGGAGGCGTCGACCTCGAGCACGTGGGCCGCGAGCTCGACGGCATCGACGTCGGCGGAGGCGACCCCGGCGTCGCGCAGTCGAGCGGCGGCGGCCCGCACGTCGTCGCGCAGGTCCGTCACGCCCGCGACCCGTCGTCGGCGAGCGCGGCGAGCTTGGCGGCCTCGTCGGCGTCGAGCGCGGACTGCACGACGGGGTCGAGGTCGCCGTCGAGCACCGAGTCGAGGTTGTAGGACTTGTAGCCCGTGCGGTGGTCGGAGATGCGGTTCTCGGGGAAGTTGTAGGTGCGGATGCGCTCGGAGCGGTCGACGGTGCGCACCTGCGAGCGGCGGGCGGCGCTCGCCTCCGCGTCGGCCTCGTCCTTGGCGAGCTGGTGCAGCCGCGCCCGGAGGACGCGCATCGCGGCCTCCTTGTTCTGCAGCTGCGACTTCTCGTTCTGGCACGACACGACGAGGCCGGTCGGCAGGTGCGTGATGCGCACCGCGGAGTCGGTCGTGTTGACGCTCTGCCCGCCGGGCCCGCTGCTGCGGTAGACGTCGATGCGCAGGTCGTTGGGGTCGATCGTCACCTCGACCTCCTCGGCCTCGGGCATGACGAGCACTCCGGCGGCAGAGGTGTGGATGCGCCCCTGGCTCTCGGTGACGGGCACGCGCTGGACGCGGTGGACGCCGCCTTCGTACTTGAGGCGGGCCCACGGGCCCTCGCCCAGGCCGGGAGCGCCCTTGGAGCGCACCGACACGCGGACGTCCTTGTAGCCCCCGAGGTCACTCTCGGTCGCGTCCTCGACGGCGGTGCGCCAGCCGCGCTGCTCGGCGTAGCGGAGGTACATCCGCAGCAGGTCGCCCGCGAAGAGCGCCGACTCGTCGCCGCCCTCTCCCGCCTTGACCTCGAGGATGACGTCGCGGTCGTCGTCGGGGTCACGCGGGACGAGCATCCGTCGCAGGTGCTCCTCCGCCACGGCGAGACGCGCCTCGAGCGAGGGCACCTCCTCGGCGAAGGACTCGTCGTCGGCCGCGAGCTCCCTCGCCGCGGCGAGGTCGTCACCGGCCGCCGTCCACTCGCGGGCGGCCGCGACGGTCGGCGCCAGGGCGGCATACCGCTTGTTCAGCGTGCGGACGAGGTCCTGGTCACCGTGCACGGCCGGGTCGGCGAGCTGCAGCTCGAGCTCGGCGTACTCGTCGAGGATCGACTGGACGGAATCGAGCACGGCAGGCCCTTCGGCTCAGGGGACGGGGCGGGGTAAAGCGAACGCCGGCTCCCGACGACCGAAGTCGTGGGAGCCGGCGTGCGGGAGACCTACTTGGCGGCCTTCTTGCCGTAACGGGCCTCGAACCGGGCCACGCGGCCACCGGTGTCGAGGATCTTCTGCTTGCCCGTGTAGAACGGGTGGCACTGCGAGCAGACGTCGGCGGCGATCTTGCCGGACGTCTGGGTGCTGCGCGTGACGAACGTGCTGCCACAGGTGCAGGTCACCGTGGTCTCGACGTACTCGGGGTGAAGGTCCTTCTTCAACGTAGTCTCCTAGAGGTAGTCGGCCGGGTCGGTGTCATCGCTGCTCACGCTGGGGAGCTGCTCTCCCGTGAACCGGTCCAAAGGAAGAGTGTGCCAGAAAGGCGCACCTCCTCCCAAACGCGCGGGAGCGCCCCGGCATTCCCCCGACCGACGCCTCGCGACGTGGGTCCTGACATGCATCGTTCGGGCTCAGTGGGGTGTCTTCCTCCACGACGGGACGGACCCAGCTCAGGCGGACGACGGGGAGGCTCACATGGGCATCGGGGACCGGGTGGACGGGCGACGCGTGGCGGTGGCCGGGGCGGTCGCCGCGCTGCTCGCGACCGCGGCGTGCTCGGGCGCCGGCTGCTCCTTCGACGACTGCCCCGACGTGCCCGCCGCCGAGGCAGGACGCATCACCGGCACCGACCCGTCGGGGACCGTCCGCTGGACGACGACGGTGGCCGACCTGCTGTCCGAGCCGCCGGTCGTCAGCAACGGCCACGTCGTCGTCGTCGGCTGCCACGCCACACATGTCGTCGACGTGGTGACGGGCTCGGTCTCGACCCCCACGGGCCTCGCCGACGTCCTCGGCGTCGTCCGGGGGTATGCCGTGGGGTCGCCTGACGAGGGCGACGCGGTCCTCGTCGCCGAGCGGCTCGACGGCGGCCGGGGCGGCTGGTCGTGGCGAGAGTCGCCGGTGGACGCGAAGGCCGACCGCGCCTACCGGGCGTCCGCGGTCGTCACGTCCGCCGGGGTCGTCGGCGTGCGCCGGCAGGCGCTCGTCGCCTGGTCGCCGGGATCGGCGGGGTCGGCGGGGTCGGCGGGGTCGCCGGCGTCGCCGGCGTCGACAGGGTCGCCGGCGTCGCGCTCGTGGGAGTCGCTCGAGGTCGCGCTGCCGGTCGGAGCCTGGCCGAGGGAGACCGTCGTGGCGACCGACGACTCCCACGTCGTCGTCCCCGGCTCGGACGGCTCCGTGCTCGGGGTCGACCTCGCCACCCGGTCGGTCACCTGGCGGGTGCTGCCGACCCGACCCGACGTCCCCGCGGGGGTGAGCGTGCGCCGCGAGGGCCGCGACGTGGCCGTGGAGGTCTGGTACCCGCGGACGACGGCGGCGGCGATCACCGGCGAGGCCGTCTGGGTCACCGAGCGCTGGTCGCTCGACGCCCGCACCGGAGAGATCCGGTCACCCCGGGTGACGAGCACCGGCACGAGGTCGCGGTCGTCGGCACCGGCCGACGACGTGCTGCGCGACCCCGTGAGCGGCTGGACGGTCACGCAGCGACTGCGGGACCAGCCCCGGGGTGGCTGCTTCTGACGGTCGCGACGCCGTCGCGCCGGAGGTCACCGGCGCGCTGGGACGTTCGCCGGCTGGGCGACGGGGAGCACCACCTGCATCGTGGTCCCCTCCCCCTCGACCGAGGCGATGACGAGCTCCCCGCCGTGGCCCTCGACGATGGCGCGCACGATCGCGAGGCCGAGACCCGTGCCGGGGATGGCTGCGGCCGTGGCGTTGCCGGCCCGGAAGAAGCGCTCGGACAGGCGCGCGAGGTCGCCCGCCGGGATGCCGATGCCGGTGTCGTGCACGGAGATGATCGTGGAGTCGCCCGCGCGCTCGGCCGACAGGAGGACCTGCCCGCCCTCGGGGGTGAACTTCACGGCGTTGGAGCCGAGGTTGATCAGGGCCCGCTCGACCTGGCCGCGGTCGACCCGGACGACGAGGTCGTCGGGCACGTCGGTGCAGAGCAGCCGCACTCCCCCGGCGGCGGCGACCGGCTCCATCGTCTCGGTGACCGTGCGCAGCAGGTCGCGGACGGCGACCTCCTCGGACACGGCCTGCAGACCGCTGATCTCGATCTTGTTGAGGACGAGGAGGTCCTCGATGAGCCCGCGCAGCCGGGTCGCGTTGCGTCCGATGATGTCGAGGGCCACGTGCTGGCCGTCGGAGACGTCGCCGAAGTCGCCGTCGACGAGCAGCTCGAGGTAGCCGCTGATCGAGGTCAGCGGGGTGCGCAGCTCGTGGCTGACGGTCGCCATGAAGTCGGTCTTCTGCCGGTCGAGCTCGGTGAGCCGCCGGACCTGCTCCTCCTGCATCTGCGACAGCCGCAGGGCCACGATCGACTGGGCTGCGATGGCCGCGCACTGCTGCGCGGCCTGGATCTCGTGGCGGTGCCAGCGGCGCGGCGCACCGACCATCATCACCGACAGGATGCCGAGGCCCCGGCCGCCGGTGCCGACCGGGAGCATGAGGAGCGACCTCGCACCGGTGGCCCGGTGGAAGGCCCGGGCGCGTTCGTCGTCGTACGCCTGGTGGGCCAGGAGGTCGCCGAGGTCGAAGAAGCCCACGTCGCGGCGGAGCTCGTCGTTGACGGCCCCCACCTGCTGGGCGAGCGAGCGAGGGAGGGGTGGCAGGTCGGGCAGGTCGTCGGTGTGCCACTGGAGGCGGTCCTCGATCGTCTGGCCGTCGTCGCCGAGGGTGTAGAGCAGCACCCGGTCGGCGCCCAGGCCCGCGCCGAGCTTGGTCGTGACCCGTTGCAGCGCCTCGTGGACGTCGAGCGCCGACCGGGCGCCCCGGCCGACGTCGAGCACGAGCTCCTGCATCTCGAGCACCGCGGCCTGCTGGTCGACGAGGCGCGCGTTGGCCCGGGTCAGGTCGTTGAAGTCGCGCGCGAGCATCCGGACCTCGAGCGCCCCCTCCTCCTGGTTCGCCATCGCGATGACGTCCTCCTCGGCCTGCCGGCGCACCACCTCGCGCAGGCGCGCGAGCGGGCGGCCGACGGCGCGGTCCATCCCGAAGCCGGCCGCGACGAGCACGAGCACGACGACGGCCGCCACGGCGATGATGACGCCCGACGTGATGCCGGTCGCCTCGCGCGACTCCACCCGGGCGGCGTCGCGCTGGGAGCGGATGGCCTCCTCGAGCGTGCCGTTGGCACGCAGGAAGGTGGCGTATGCCGTCTCGACGCGGGTCCGCTGCTGCGTCTCGGGGGTGGTCGGCGCGTCGGCGCTCCCCGGCGGCGCTTGCGTCGACGGGCCGGTCGGGACGTTCTCGAGCGAGGCCGCCGCGGCCGTGAACCAGGTCTCCACGGCGGTGCGCTGCGCCGCGACGAGCGGGGCGAAGACGGCGCGGTCGTCGGGCGAGAGCTCCTGGCTCTGCGTGGCGGCCTCCACGACGCGCAGCTCCTTCTCGACCCGGCTGCGCAGCGAGAGCGGGTCGATCGGGGCCGGCGCACCGACGACCCTCTGGCGCCAGGCTCCCTCGGCCCGGGTCATGTCGAGCAGCACCGCGCTGTTGGCCTCGCGGGCGGGACCGAGCGCGAGCGTGAGGGCCCGGACCGAGGCTCCCTGGGAGTGGATCGTGGCCACGGAGATGATGGCGCCGATCGGCACGAGGACGACGAGGATGCCGATGAGCAGCCGGATCTGGCTGCCGACCGAGCGTCTCGACACGACCGGCAGCCCGCCGGTCACGCCGGGTCCTCGTCGAAGCCCGTGCGGGTCATGACTCCCCAGACGTGCTTCTTCCCGCGCAGGCTCGACCACCACCCCTCGAGGCGCCACCACACGGTGGCCTGGCGGTAGCCGATGTTCTCGAGGACGGACGCCGCGATGGTCTGCCAGATGGCACGCCAGCGGTCGTGCTTGTGGAAGGCCCACTCGTCGACGACCATCGCGGCGAGCGTCACGAGGACGGCATACCCGTAGGCCAGCACGAGGAAGAGGATCGCGAAGGGCACGTTGACGACCCCGAGCGCCAGCGCGAGCGGCACGATGATGATGCCGAACAGCTCGAGCAGCGGCGCGAAGAGCTCGAAGAGCCAGTAGTAGGGCAGCGCGAGCCAGCCGATGCGGCCGTACTTCGGGCGGAAGAGCATCGAGCGGTAGGCCCAGAGCGTCTCCCAGAGACCTCGGTGCCACCGGCGGCGCTGGTTGCGCAGGACCTTGGCGGTCACGGGGACCTCGGTCCACGAGACCGGCTCGGGCACGAACTCGATGGAGTAGTCGCGGCCCTCGTCGCGCAGCTTCTTGTGGATGCGCATGACGAGCTCGAAGTCCTCGCCGATGCTGTTCGGGTCGAGGCCGCCGACCTCGACGACGACGTCGCGCCGGAAGAGCCCGAAGGCGCCGCTGATGAGGATGAGCCCGCCGAGCCGCGACCACCCGGTGCGACCGAGCAGGAAGGCGCGGAGGTACTCGACGAGCTGGATGCGTGGGATCCACGTCTGCGGCATCTCGACGCGGACGATGCGGCCCGACACGACGCGGCTGCCGTTGACCGGCCGGATGGCCCCGCCGGTCGCGACCATGCGGGTGGGGTCGTCGGCGAAGGGACGGGTGACGTGGAGCAGCCCGTCGGGCTCGAGGATGGAGTCACCGTCGATCATGGCGACGAGCGGCTCGCTCGCGGCGTTGATGGCGACGTTGATCGCCTCCGAGCGCCCGGAGTTCTCCTTGCGGACGACGACGAGACGGGTGCGGCCGTCGCGCGGGACGAAGATGCCGAGCACCGTGGCCCGGATCGGGATCTCGTGCGGCAGCTCACGCGGGACCTGGACGAGGTCGAAGGCCTCCTCGAGCCGGGCGAAGGTCTGGTCGCTGCTGCCGTCGTCGACGACGACGACCTCGTGCCGCGGGTAGCGCAGCGTGAGGAAGGACTTGACCGCCATGACGATGCCGGCCTCCTCGTTGTAGGCCGGGACGAGCAGCGACACCCCGGGGGCGAGGCCAGCGCCCTGCCACGCGACGGCCGTCGACCGGCGACGCTGCTGGGCCCGGAACTCGAGGTAGGCCAGCACGATGAGCACGAGCAGCGAGGTGTTGATGAGGATGAAGTAGATGATGATCGGCACCGCGGTGACGTCCATGCTCCACAGGACGAAGGACCGCAGCCCCTCGACGAAACCGTCCCAGCTCATGCAGACGCCTTCTGCAGGCTGGCCATCAGGCGCGCGGAGCGCACGGCGGGCTCGTCCTCGTGCCCCGCGAGGGCGTCCCGGCCGTCGGGCCCCATCGACAGCAGCGCCGTCGCGGCGAGCTCGGCCAGACGCGGGTCCGAGTCGTCGAGCAGCGCGGCGAGCGCCGGGATGGCCTCCGCCTCGCCGAGGTCGCCGAGGGCGATGACGCAGGCCCGGCGCAGGGCCAGCGGCTCGGACGCCGCCGTGTGACGCACGAGGATGCCGGCGTCCTCACCACGGCCGAGGCGGCCGATGGCCGTGGCGCTCGTCTCGCGGACCGTGAGGTCGGGGTCGGCGTCGAGCAGTCGGCGCAGCTCGGGCAGCCCCCGGGTGAAGCTGCGCTCGCCGCTGAGGTGGGCGGCGACCATGCGAGTGCGGGCGTTGGCGTCGGCCATGCCGTCGCGCAGCACCTCCGAGATGCCGACGCCCATCGACTGCAGCGCCTCGGCCGCGGTGGCCGCGGGCAGCCCACGCTCCGGCGCGCCGATCGCGGCGAGCACCGGGCCGGCGGCCACGGGGTCGCCGATGAGACCGAGGGCGTAGGCGGCGCTGTTGCGCACCTCGACGGCCTCGTCGCCCAGGGCCTCGATGAGGAGCGGGACCGTGTGCCCGGCACGTGCGAGCCCGAGCAGCTGGGCGGCCCGGGCGCGCTTGACGGTGGAACGGCTCGACATCTCCGCCACCGCCGTGTCGACCGCGCCGTGGACCTCGAGCACGTGGACGAGCTGCTCGGCGGGGACGCCGCGGATCTTGGTGAGCATCTCGACGATGTTGCGGTCGAGCACGGCGCGCGAGACGCCGGTCGCCCAGGTCAGCTGCTCGGCGGCCGCGCCGTCGTCGTCCTCACCCGAGGCCACGGTGATGAGGGGCGGCCGGAGCGGGGAGAGCAGCATCTCGTCGCGCTGGGTGCGGCTGTGCCGTCGCGCGCGGACCGCCACGACGGCGAGGATGAGCAGCACGCACGCGCCGAGGATGACGACCGTGGCGCCGACGAGCAGCGCCGCCCCGACGATCACGACGCCCCGCCCTTCATCGGGCCCGGGCGAGCATGCCGTTGACGCGGTGGAGCAGCTCGCGCGGGCTGAACGGCTTGATGACGTAGTCGTCGGCGCCGACCGCGAAGCCGGTGTCGACGTCCGAGTCGCGCGACTTGGCGCTGAGGAGCAGGACCGGCACCGACGAGAACTCGCTCTCGCGGATCTTGCGGAGGACGTCGATGCCGGACAGGCCGGGCATCATGACGTCGAGCACCGCCAGCTGCGGCGGGTTGGCCGCGAACGCCTCCCAGGCGCTGATGCCGTCAGGAACGGCCTCGACGGCATACCCCGCCTGGGTCAGCTTGAACTCGACGAGGTCTCGGATGTCGGCGTCGTCGTCGGCCACGAGGACACGGACGGGGCTGGCATCGGGGTCGCCGGCAGGCGCAGACATGGTTCTCCATGGTGGGTTCGGGGTGGTGCGTCCATTTTAGGAACATTTGACCCGAATAGCCCATGAAACGCCGAAAGGGGACGGCGCCGATGTGGCGCCGTCCCCGTCGGTGGTCGGTCAGGACTCGTCGTCGAGCTTGGAGCCGCTCGTCTGCTGGACCTGGGTGAGGAACTCGTAGTTCGTCCGCGTCTTCTTGAGGCGGTCGATGAGCAGCTCGATGGCCTGCTGCGGGTCGAGGGCGGCGAGCACCCGACGCAGCTTCCACATGATCTTCAGCTCCTCGCTCGCGAGGAGGATCTCCTCGCGGCGCGTGCCGGAGCTGTTGATGTCGACGGCCGGGAAGATCCGGCGGTTGGCGAGCTCGCGGTTGAGGCGGAGCTCCATGTTGCCGGTGCCCTTGAACTCCTCGAAGATCACCTCGTCCATCTTCGAGCCGGTCTCGACGAGGGCCGTCGCCAGGATGGTGAGCGAGCCGCCGTTCTCGATGTTGCGCGCCGCACCGAAGAACTTCTTCGGCGGGTAGAGCGCGGCCGAGTCGACACCGCCGGAGAGGATGCGCCCGCTCGCCGGTGCGGCGAGGTTGTAGGCGCGACCGAGCTTGGTGATGGAGTCGAGCAGCACGACGACGTCGTGGCCGAGCTCGACGAGACGCTTGGCCCGCTCGATGGCGAGCTCGGCGACCGTCGTGTGGTCCTCGGCCGGCCGGTCGAAGGTCGAGGAGATGACCTCGCCCTTGACGGCGCGCTGCATGTCGGTGACCTCCTCGGGGCGCTCGTCGACGAGGACGACCATGAGGTGGCACTCGGGGTTGTTCGTCGTGATCGCGTTGGCGAGGGTCTGCATGATCATCGTCTTGCCGGCCTTGGCCGGGGCGACGATGAGGCCACGCTGGCCCTTGCCGATGGGCGCGACGAGGTCGATGATCCGCGTCGTGAGCACGTTGGGCTCGGTCTCGAGCCGCAGTCGCTGCTGCGGGTAGAGCGGCGTCAGCTTGCCGAACTCGACGCGCTTGGCGGCCTCCTCGGGCGTCTGACCGTTGACCGTGTCGAGGCGCACGAGGGCGTTGAACTTCTGGCGGCCGACGTTGCCCGAGGGCTGCTCGCCGTCGCGCAGCGCCTTGACGGCACCGGTGACCGCGTCGCCCTTGCGCAGGCCGTTCTTCTTGACCATGCCGAGCGGCACGTAGACGTCGTTCGAGCCGGCGAGGTAGCCGGACGTCCGGACGAAGGCGTAGTTGTCGAGGACGTCGAGGATGCCGCCGACGGGGACGAGCACGTCGTCGTCGCCGACCTGCAGGTCGGCGTCGTTCCAGTCCTGGCCGCCCTCACGGCCGCGGCCGCGCTTGCGGTCCCGGCTGCGCTGGCGGTTGCGGCTGCGACGGCTGCCACCCTCGTCGTCGTAGGGCGACTGCTGACCACGGTTCTGGTCGTTCGCGTCGCCCTGCTGACGGTCGCCGTGCTGGCGGTCCTGACGGTCCTGCTGGCGGTCCTGCTGGCGCTCGCCGTGCTGGCGGTCCTGACGGTCCTGCTGGCGGTCCTGCTGGCGCTCGCCCTGCTGGCGGTCCTGCTGGCGCGACTGCTGACGGTCACCCTGCTGGCCGCGGTCGTGCTGGCGCTCGCCCTGCTGGCGGTCCTGGCGCTCCTGACGGTCCTGCTGGCGCGACTGCTGGCGGTCGGACTGCTGGCCGCCCTGCTGACGGTCCGCACGGTCACCCCGGGCGCCCTGCTGACGGTCACCCTGCTGGCCACGGTCGGACTGCTGTCCGCGACCCCGGTCGCGCTGACGTCCCTCGCGGTCGTCGCGGTCGTCGCGGTCGTCGGCGTCGGAGGCCTGCTGGTCTCCCGCGTCGGTCCGCTCGGACGCCGTGGCCTCCTGTGCGTCGGCACGAGCCGACCGGCTCTCACGGGAGCTGCGGGCACCCCGCTCGGCACGGGGCGCCCGGTCCTCGGACGGCGCCTCCGTCGACGACTCGGTGGACGCCTCGGTGGACGCCTCGGACGTCATGGCGGACCCCGCCGGGCGGCTGACCCGGCGCGAGGCACGGGCCGGAGCCGCCTCGGAGGCGGTCGCGGCGTCGGAGGTCGTCGAGCCCGACGGTCCCGTGGTGCCCGTCGCTGCAGCCGGGGCGGCAGGAGCGGACGAGCCGCCCGACTGGCGCGCCTTGATGGCCTCGACGAGGTCGCTCTTGCGCATCTTCGTCGTGCCGGTGATGCCCATCGACGACGCGACGCCCTTGAGCTCGTCCAGCTTCATGGCCGACAGGCCAGAGAGCGGACGGGTGGTTGTTTCTGACACGAAGGATCCTTCCCCCTCGTTTGCGGCCCGGGACATTCCAGCGGGCCGGACTTGGACCAGGTGACCTGGCCGTCTGAGATCCACTTCGGCGCAGAACGCGCCCAGAGACAAAGGATTTCGTCTCAGTGTGGGGGTGATGCACCGGCCTGCGGTGTCGCGGCGAGTGGTGCGGGCTCAGGATACCACCCAGAGGCCCTCGGACGGGTGAGGGACGGCTCGGTTCTCGCTGCTCAGCGCGCGTGCGCCGTCGCGCCGTGCGCGGGCACGACCGGCGTCAGCCGCTCCCAGTGCGATGCCAGGTGCCCCGCCCGCACGTCCTGCGCGACCTGACGCGTCGTGAGGACGAGGACGCTCGGGCCGGCCCCCGAGACGACGGCGGCGTGCCCCTGGGAGCGGAGCAGGTCGACGAGCTCCATCGTGGCCGGGTAGGAGGGTCGGCGCGCCTCCTGGTGGAGCCAGTCACGGGTGGCGGCGTGCAGGTGCGACGGGTCCGCCGTCAGCGCGTGCACGAGCAGGGCCGCGCGCCCCGCCCCGGCCGCTGCCGCCGCGAGGGGCACCGTCTCGGGCAGCACGGCACGGGCCGTGCGCGTCGCGAGCTGGGTCTCGGGGACGAAGACGACGACCTCGACGTCGGGATGCAGGTCGAGGCGGGCCGTGACGGTGCGCTCACCGCGGTCGAGCCCCGTCCCGTCCGGCATCCAGCTCACCGTGAGGCCGCCGTGCACGCTCGCCGAGGCGTTGTCGGGATGACCTTCGAGCTCGCTCGACACGTGCGTCGCCAGCCCGAGGTCGACGGGCACGGTGGCACCGGGAGACGGCCACGCGGCATACGCGCTCTCAGTCAGACCCCACGAAAGTGCTTGTGCGGCAACGACACCCGCGACGATCGCGGTCGCCGACGAGCCGAGCCCACGACTGTGCGGGACCCCGTTGGTGGCCTCGATCCGCAGGCCCGCCGGAGGCTCGACGCCGAGCGCGCGCCACGTGTGCTGCATCGTCGCGTGCACGAGGTGTCGCTCGTCCGTGGGCACGTCGGCGGCGCCCTCCCCGGTCACCTCGATGACGAGGCCGACGTGCTCGGACGTCGTGACGACGTAGTCGTCCCAGAGCCCGAGCGCCAGTCCGACGGAGTCGAAGCCGGGGCCGAGGTTGGCGCTGCTCGCCGGCACCCGCACGCTGACGGAACGGCCCGCGGGCACCCGGTTCACGCGGTCAGCCCTCGAGACCGAGGGCCTGGGCCGCCGAGAAGGCGTCGACCGAGACGCGGGTCGGCACGACGTCGCTCCCGTCGGCGGTGCGCAGCGCCCACTGGGGGTCCTTGAGCCCGTGGCCGGTCACGGTGCACACGATCCGCGCCCCCGAGGGCACGAGACCCGCGGCGTGGCTCGCCAGCAGGCCCGCCACGGACGCGGCCGAACCGGGCTCGACGAAGACACCCTCCTGCGACGAGAGGTAGCGGTGCGCGTCGAGGATCTGCTCGTCGGTGACGGCCTCGATGCGCCCACCGGACTCGTCGCGCGCGGCGACGGCCTGCTCCCACGACGCGGGGTTGCCGATGCGGATCGCGGTCGCGATGGTCTCCGGGTGGTCGACCGGGTGACCGAGGACGATCGGGGCCGCTCCCGCGGCCTGGAAGCCCCACATCATCGGCAGGTGCGTGGCAGGACCTGCGGGCGCGTCGGTGACGGGGTGGGCGAGGTACTCGCGGTAGCCCCTCCAGTACGCCGTGATGTTGCCGGCGTTGCCGACCGGGAGGCAGTGGATGTCGGGGGCGTCGCCGAGCGCGTCGACGACCTCGAAGCTCGCGGTCTTCTGGCCCTCGATGCGCGCCGGGTTGACCGAGTTGACGAGCTCGACGGGGTAGGCCTCGGCGAGCTTGCGCGCGAGGGTCAGGCAGTCGTCGAAGTTGCCGTCGACCTGCAGCAGGGTCGCCCCGTGGGCGATCGCCTGGCTCAGCTTGCCCATGGCGATCTTGCCGTCGGGCACGAGGACGCCGCACGTCATGCCGGCCTTGGTGGCGTAGGCGGCGGCCGACGCGCTCGTGTTGCCCGTGCTCGCGCAGATGACGGCCCTGGCTCCCTTGCGCGCGGCGACGCTGATCGCGGTCGTCATGCCGCGGTCCTTGAACGAGCCGGTGGGGTTGAGGCCTTCGTACTTGAGGTGGACCTCGGCGCCGACGCGCTCGGAGAGCTTCTCGGCGTGGATGAGCGGCGTGCCACCCTCGTGGAGCGTGACGACGGGCGCGCCCTCGAGCATGGGGAGGCGGTCGGCGTACTCGCGGATCACTCCGCGCCACTGGTGGGCCATCACGAACCTTCCACGCGCATCACGGAGTTGACACCACGGACGACGTCGAGCGTGCGCAGGCGCTCGACCGTGGACGAGAGGGCCGCGTCGCTCGCGGTGTGGGTGACGATGATGAGGTTGGCCCGGGCCGCCTCGCCGTCACCGGCGGGGACGAGCTGCTGGCGCACCGTCTCGATGGACACGTCGTGGTCGGCGAAGGCGGCCGCGACCTGCGCGAGGACACCCGAGCGGTCCTCGACGTCGAGGCTGATGTGGTACCTCGTCTGGGCATCGCCCATCGTCAGGACGGGGAGGTCGGCATAGCTCGACTCCCCCGGCCCGAGGCCACCCCCGACCCGGTGGCGGGCGACGGCGACGAGGTCACCGAGGACCGCCGAGGCCGTCGGGTCGCCGCCGGCGCCCTTGCCGTAGAACATCAGCTCACCGGCCGCGTCGGCCTCGACGAAGACGGCGTTGAAGGCCTCGCGGACCCCGGCCAGCGGGTGCGACCGCGGGATCATCGCCGGGTGCACGCGGACGCTGACGCCCTTGTCGGTGTGCTCGCAGATCGCGAGGAGCTTGACGACGGAGTCCATCTCGCGCGCCGCCGCGACGTCGGCCGCCGACACCTCGGTGATGCCCTCGCGGTAGACGTCGGTGCCCGAGACCCGGGTGTGGAACGCGAGCGAGGCGAGGATGGCGGCCTTGGCCGCGGCGTCGAAGCCCTCGACGTCGGCGGTCGGGTCGGCCTCGGCGTAGCCGAGGGCCTGGGCCTGCTCGACGGCGTCGGCGAAGCCGGCACCGGTCGTGTCCATCTTGTCGAGGACGTAGTTGGTCGTGCCGTTGACGATGCCGAGCACCTTGCGCACCTCGTCGCCGGCGAGGGACTCGCGCAGCGGGCGCAGCAGCGGGATCGCCCCGGCGACGGCGGCCTCGTAGTAGAGGTCCACGCCGTGTCGGGCGGCGGCGTCGTAGAGGGCGGGGCCGTCCTCGGCGAGGAGTGCCTTGTTGGCCGTGACGACCGAGGCGCCGTGCTCCATGGCGCGCAGGATGAGCGACCGGGCCGGCTCGATGCCGCCGATGACCTCGACGACGACGTCGGCCCGGGTCACGAGCTCCTCGGCGTCGGTCGTGAAGAGGGCGGGGTCGACCCCGAGGGCGCCACGGTCGCGGCCGGCGCGACGGACCGCGACGCCGACGATCTCGAGCGGCGCGCCGACGCGGGCTGCCATGTCGTCCGCGTGCTCGGTGAGCAGGCGCGCGACGGCTCCGCCCACGACGCCGGCCCCGAGCAGGGCGACGCGCAACGGCTGGGTGTCACTCACGGCGCTGTCCACGGTGCGAATCCTGCCGTCTGTCCGGGTGCTGGACGGTCATTGTTTCGCGATCCGGACATCCGTGGCGCAGGATCTGCAGATCCATCAGACGTCGAGGGCGAGCAGGTCGTCGATGGTCTCGCGCCGCACGATGACCCGGGCGACCCCGTCGCGGACCGCGACGACGGGCGGCCGCGGGGTGTGGTTGTACTGGCTCGACAGCGAGCGGCAGTAGGCCCCGGTGCCCGGGACGGCGATGAGGTCGCCCGCGCCGACGTCGGACGGGAGGAACTCGTCCTTGACGACGACGTCGCCGCTCTCGCAGTGCCTGCCGACGACCCGGGCGAGCACCGGAGGCGCCGTCGAGGCCCGGTTGGCCAGCGTGCACGAGTAGTTGGCGTCGTAGAGCGCGGTGCGGACGTTGTCGCTCATGCCCCCGTCGACGGAGACGTAGACGCGCTGCGCACCGCCGTCGAGGTCGACCGGCTTGACCGTGCCGACCTCGTAGAGCGTGAAGGTCGTGGGCCCGGCGATGGCGCGGCCCGGCTCGACCGAGATGCGCGGCACGGCGACCTCGTCGGCGCGGCACTCGCGCTCGATGATCTCGGCCATGCCGGCGGCGAGGTTCTTCGGCGGCAGGGGGTCGTGCTCGGTCGTGTAGGCGATGCCGAAGCCGCCCCCGAGGTCGAGCTCGGGCAGCTCGACGCCGAGCTCGCGCGCGATCCTCGTGTGCAGCCCGAGGATGCGGCGCGCCGACACCTCGAAGCCGGCGGTGTCGAAGATCTGCGAGCCGATGTGGCTGTGCAGGCCGAGCAGGCGCAGCGACTCGGGCCGGTCGAGGATGCGGCGCGCGGCCTCGAACGCGTGCCCGCCGGAGAGCGACAGCCCGAACTTCTGGTCCTCGTGCGCCGTCGCGATGAACTCGTGCGTGTGCGCCTCGACGCCGACGGTGACGCGGATGAGGACCGGCGCGACGACGCCGAGCTCTGCGGCGACCGCGGCGACGCGCTCGATCTCGTCGAAGGAGTCGATGACGATGCGGCTCACGCCGTAGTCGAGGGCGTCGCGGATCTCGGCGACGCTCTTGTTGTTGCCGTGCAGGCCGATGCGGTCACCGGGGACACCGGCGCGCTTGGCCACCGCGAGCTCGCCGCCCGTGCAGACGTCGAGGTGCAGGCCCTCGTCGTGGACCCATCGGGCCACCTCGGTGCAGAGGAAGGCCTTGCCGGCGTAGAACACGTCGGCACCGCCCGACAGCCCGTCGAACACCTCGGCATACGTCCGCTTGAAATCCCTTGCGCGCGAACGGAAGTCGTCTTCGTCGATGATGTATGCCGGTGTGCCGAACTCGCGCGCCAGCTCGGTGACGCTCACGCCGCCGACCGTGAGGACGCCGTCACCGCCCCGGCCGACGGAGGTCGCCCACAGCGACGGGACGAGGGCGTTGACGTCGACGGGGGTCTGGAGCCACGCGGGGCCGCGATAGCCCTCCGCGTGCAGCGCTCCTGCTTCGTGTGCGCGCATGCCTACATCATCTCGGGGGCTGCCGCACCGAGGCGCGAGAGTCCATTGCGCAAGACGATGCGAACGGCGTCGGCGAGGAGCAGCCGGGCCCCGTGGACCGACTGCGGGTGCACCCCCACGACCGTCGGCCGCACGGGGTGGTCCCAGGCGTCGGCGAGCGCCGCGAGGTCGGTCACCGCTCGACGCTGCTGGACCTCGTCGCCGGCGTGGGTCGCGAGGCGCTGCGGGAGGTCGGCGAGCGCCACGAGGAGGTGGCGCTCGGCCACGTGGGTCAGCTCGCCGAGCCGGGTCGACGGACGCCGCTCGACCCCCGCGGCCTCGGCGTTGCGGATGATGCGGCACAGCCGGGCGTGCGCGAGCTGGGCGGAGCGGACGAGGTCGTCGGCGGCGCGGGCGCCTGGCTCATCGACGAGGTCGGGTCGACGCTCGCCGGCAGCGAGCGCGTAGTGGTCCTGCTCCTCGATGACGAGCGGGACGATCGCCGACCGCGCCGAGTCCTCGAGGGTGAGGGCGATGAGGCCGCTGGGCGCCACCTCCACGGCCGCGACCGGCTTCTGGAGGGTCAGGCCCTGCGCGAGCACGCGTGCCAGGTCGCGCGGCTCGAGGTCGATCTGCGGGGCCCAGCGCTGGGCCACCGGCGTCACCCAGTCGGCGACGACGCCGGAGACCCGGGTGTCGGTGGGGCGGAAGAGTGGCCCGGCCGGCGGCCCTGCCTGCGCCTCGTCGGGAAGCTCCCCGGTGCGGGCCGCCTGCGCGGCGACCTCCTCGAGGAGGGCGCGCAGCTGGTCCGGCGTCATGCGGCCGAGTCTACGAGCCCGACGGGCGACTTCCGGGACGCCCCCGGCGGGACCCCGGCGTCCTCCCCACGGCATCTTCGTTCCTCGGAGAACGCCTCCCCGAGGCCGACAGGGGGCACGGGGGCACGGACGACACGAGGCCTCGAGACGGCGCTTCGCGCGTCTCAAGGCCTCGTGTCGGTTGGTGCCCCCGGCAGGATTCGAACCTGCGCTCCCGCCTCCGGAGGGCGGTGCTCTATCCCCTGAGCTACGGGGGCGGCACGCACTTTCGTGCGCCCGGTGAGATTAGCAGCAGACGGACGCCGACGCGGAATGCACCCCGGTTCGGGGAGCGGGATCAACACCTTCGACGACCCGCCGGCCGGCTCCACGAGTGTGCACGCGTGCTCCGCCCGGGGCCGACGGGCGGCACTGCTCGGCCACGGGTCCGTCCGGCTCGGCTTCGTGCCGGGCCGGCGCTCCGTCGTCCCCGCGCCGGATGCAGACCGCGTCCTAGCGCTCGTCGCGGACCGGCTCGACGCCGTCGCGGCCGCGCAGGGGGCGCTCGAGCTCACGGTCCCGATGGCGTGCGTGACGGCCGTCCGTCTCCAGCCCCCGCCCGGCTCCTTCGTCCTGCCCGAGGGGCGGCGCGCGTGCCACGATGAGGTCGTGCTCATCTCCAAGCCGGTCGCCGAGGCCATCCGCGCCGGCACGGTGACGCAGGCCTTCCGCCGGTGGGACGCCCCGCGGGTCAAGGTCGGCGGGCTGCAGCTGACGGCGGCCGGGCTCGTCCGGTTCGACGGCGTGAGCCGGGTGCGCGACCCCGAGAAGCTCACCGATCGCGACGCGCGCAGGGCCGGGGTCAAGGACCTCGCCACCCTCCAGCGCTTCCTCGCCCCGAGGGAGCGCAAGCCCTCACCCCGCGGGGGCCGCGGCGGGGACACGGTCTATCGCATCCGCCTCAGCTGGGCCGGCGAGGACCCCCGCGTCGCGTTGCGCGAGAGCCTGCCCGACGACGAGGCGCTGAGTGACATCGCGACCCGTCTCCGTCGGCTCGACGCCCGCCCGACGGGTGCGTGGACCCGCGACGTCCTCGAGTGGATCCGCGACAACCCGCACGTCGTCTCCAAGGAGCTGGCGGCCCTGCGCGGTGTCGAGCTGCTCCCGATGAAGGTCGACATCCGCAAGCTCAAGGCCCTCGGGCTGACCATCAGCCACGACGTCGGCTACGAGCTCTCACCGCGCGGGACGGCATACCTCGAGTGGCTCGACCGGCAGCCCGGCTGAGGCGACCACCACGACGGTGACGACCCGTCAGCGCTGGGTCGTGTCGGTGACCTCGCCGACGAGCTCCTCGAGGACGTCCTCGAGGAAGACGACCCCTGTCACCACGGCGTCGTCGTCGATGACGCGCGCGAGGTGGGCGCCCGTCAGCTGCATCGTGGCGAGCACGTCCTCGATGTCGTCGTCCTCGCGCACGGTGGCGAGCCGACGGACCCGCTTGGGCGGGATCGGCTGCTCGTGCCGCTCGTCGTCGGCGTAGAGGATGTCCTTGAGGTGCAGGTAGCCGGCGATCTCGCCCGCCGCGTCGCGGACCGGGTAGCGCGAGAAGCCCTGCTTGGCGACGAGGCGCTCGATGTCGGCAGGCGTCGCGCCCAGCTCGACGGTCGTCAGCGAGCGCACGTCGACCGCCACCTCGCGGGCCCGCTTGTCGGAGAACTCGAGCGTCTTGGCCACGAGGCCGTGCCGCTCCTCCTCGATGAGGCCCTCGCGACGGGACTCCCCGACGATGTGGGCCACCTCCTCGACGGTGAACGCCGACGTGATCTCGTCCTTGGGCTCGACCCCGAAGAGACGCACCAGGGCCTTGGCGATCACCTCCATGGCGTGGATGATCGGGCGCAGGGCGCTCGCGATGACGAACAGCGCCGGCACGAGGACGATTGCCGCGCGGTCGGGGCCGGCGATCGCGAGGTTCTTCGGGATCATCTCGCCGACGACGACGTGCAGGTAGGACACGATGAGCAGCGCGAGCGCGAGGGCCACGCCGCTCGCCCACGCGTCGGAGAGGCCCCAGCCGTGGAAGATCGGCTCGAGCAGGTGGTGCAGCGCCGCCTCGGCGAGGGCACCCAGGCCGACCGAGCACACGGTGATGCCGAGCTGGGCGGTCGCGAGCATCGACCCGAGCCGCTCCAGGGCGAGCAGGCAGGACTGCGCGCGCTTGCTGCCCGCGTCGGCCAGGGGCTCGAGCGTCGAGCGTCGCACGGCCATGGCGGCGAACTCGGCGCCGACGAAGAAGGCGTTGCCGAGCAGCAGGAGGACCGAGACGAGGTAGACCCAGGCGCCGCTCACGACCGCTCCCCCGCATCCGGGGCGGACGGCATACGACCGGTTCGGTCCGACGACTTGTCGGACGCGTCCGGTCCGCCCGGCGGCAGCGACTCCGGGTCGGGCACGAAGCGCAGCCGGTCGACCCGGCGCCCCTCCATGCCGACGACGTTGATGCGCCAGCCGGGCAGCCGGACGACGTCACCGACGACGGGGACCCGGCCGAGGCTCGTCATGACGAAGCCGCCCATCGTCTCGTAGGTCGACCCGTCCGGGACGTCGGCGTCGAAGGCGTCGCGCACCTCGTCGGGGCGCCACAGCCCCGGCACGGTCCACGACCCGTCGATGAGCTCGCGCCCACCCTGCCGGCTGCGGTCGTGCTCGTCGGAGACCTCGCCGACGATCTCCTCGACGACGTCCTCGAGCGTGACGATGCCCGAGGTGCCGCCGTACTCGTCGACGACGACGGCCATCTGGAAGCCGCCTTCACGCAGCTCGCGCAGGAGCGGGTCGAGGCGGATCGTCTCGGGGACGACGAGGCGGTCGGACATCAGCGCCGACACGGGGACGTCCTTGCGGCGCTCGTGGGGCACGGCCATCGCCTTCTTGACGTGGACGACCCCGTCGATGTCGTCCCAGTCCTCACCGAGGACCGGGAAGCGCGAGTGGCCGGTGCGCCGCGACAGGCGCAGCACGTCGTCGGCGGACTCCTCGCGGTGGATGCCGGTGCACCGTACGCGCGGCGTCATGACGTCGTCGGCCGTGCGCTCACCGAAGCCGAGCGACCGCGTCAGCATCCGTGCGGTCGTGACGTCGAGGGTGCCGGCCTCGGCCGAGCGCTGGACGAGGCTCGCGAGCTCCTGCGGCGTCCGGGCGCCCGACAGCTCCTCCTGCGGCTCGATGCCGAGCGCGCGCAGGAAGGCGTTGGCCGAGCCGTTGAGCACGATGATGAGCGGCTTGGCGACGACGGCGAAGACGCGCACGGGCAGCGCCACGACCTTGGCCGTCGCGAGCGGTGCGGAGATGCCGAGGAACTGCGGCAGCAGCTCGCCGAAGACCATCGAGAAGATCGTCGCCAGCAGGAGGGCGAGCGCGCTCGAGACCGCCTCGACCATGCCCGCGCTCAGACCGAGCGCCTCGAGCGGACCGGCGACGAGGACCCCGATCGAGGGCTGCGCGAGGTAGCCGACGACGAGAGTCGTGATGGTGATGCCGACCTGGGCCGCCGACAGCTGCGTCGAGAGCTGCTTGAGCGACTGGAGCACGACGCGGGCCCGCGAGTCACCCTCGTCGATGGCCCGCTGCACCGTGGGCCGGTCGAGGGCCACGAGGGAGAACTCGGCCGCGACGAAGAGCGCGGTGCCCGCCGTGAGCAGCACGGCGCCCAGGACGAGGAGCCACTCGGTCACGGCCGGGCCGCCCGTCCGGGCGTGCCTGTGGCGACGGCAGTGGTGACCTGGCTGGTGGCGGGGGTGGCCGGACCCTGGTCGCGGAGGGAGGTCATGGTGCGCCCAACTATAGGGAGACACGGCGGCCACGGCGGCCCGGGCCACCTGCACCGACCTCCGTGTGGAGGGGGTGTGCGGTGTGGTTGAGTTGGGCCCACCACGGCGGGGGCCGTGGCGCCCGCGCGGGCCGACGGAGGGAGCACGGTGGTGCACGGACGACCGGAGTTCACCGGACGCATCGAGGTGCGCGGGCTGACGAAGCGGTTCGGCTCCTTCACGGCCGTCGACCACCTCGACTTCGACGTCGAGCCCGGCCGCGTGACCGGATTCCTCGGCCCCAACGGCAGCGGCAAGACGACGACCCTGCGCATGCTGCTCGGTCTCGTGCGCGCCACCGACGGCACGGCGACGATCGACGGCCACCGCTACGCCGAGATCCCCAACCCGCTCACGGTCGTCGGGTCCGCGCTCGAGGCGACGAACTTCCACCCCGGCCGCACCGGGCGCAACCACCTGCGCGTCCAGGCCGCCGTCGCCGGCGTGCCCGACTCGCGCGTCGACGAGCTGCTCGAGCTCGTGGGCATCCCCGCCGCTGCGCGCAAGCGGGCCGGCGGCTACTCCATGGGCATGCGCCAGCGGCTCGGCCTCGCCGGCGCCCTGCTCGGCGACCCCCGCGTCATCATCCTCGACGAGCCGGCCAACGGCCTGGACCCCGAGGGCATCCGCTGGCTGCGCGGCTTCCTGCGCCACCTCGCCGACGAGGGCCGCACGCTGCTCATCTCGAGCCACATGCTCTCCGAGGTCGAGCAGACGGTCGACGACGTCGTCATCATCGCCAACGGCCAGCGGGTCGCCCAGGGCACCGTCGCCGAGCTGCGGGGCGAGCCCACGGCATACGTCCGCACGTCCGACCCGGACCGCCTCTCCGAGGCGCTGCGCGGTCGCGGGCTCACGGTCACGCCCAGCGGGCGCGGTCTGCGCGTCACGACCGAGGACCTCGCCGTCGTCGGGGACGTGGCCCACGCCAGCGACGTCGCCATCCACGAGCTGCGCAGCGAGCAGACCCACCTCGAGGAGCTCTTCTTCAACCTCACCGAGAGCGAGGCGCACCGCAACCGCAACCTGGGGCTCGACGCCCCGGCAGGAGGAGGCGTGCCCGCCGACCTCCCGCCGCCGAGCGGGCCCCCCGTCGATCCCGCCCTGCTCGCCGAGCCCACGCCGCCGAGCCCTGCCGACCACGAAGGAGACCCGCGATGACCGCGGCGGTGCGGGCCGAGCTCCGCAAGCTCTTCACGACCCGCCTGTGGTGGGGCATGGCCATCGCCGTGTTCCTCAGCGGCGCGGCGTTCGCCGTGCTCTTCGCGTTCGTCTTCACGAGCGACGCCCTGCAGGGCCCCCAGGCCGCGGCGGCGCCCACGACCGACGTCGCCATCGCCAAGGCCGTCTTCACCGGCGGCCTGCAGGTCGGCTACCTCCTGACGCTGTCGATCGGCGTGCTCACGATCGGCTCGGAGTACCGCCACCAGACGATCACGGCGACCTTCCTGGCGATCCCGCGCCGCGGCCGCGTCATGGCCGCCAAGGTCATCTCGCTGCTCGCGATCGGCGTGCTCTACGGCCTTCTCTCGCTCGCGGGCGCCGTCGGCGCGGGCACCCTCGTGCTCACGTCCAAGGGCATCGCCCCCTTCGCCGACCCGGCCATCTGGCGCACCCTCGCGCTCTCCCTGCTCGTGCTCGGCCTCTGGGCCCTCATCGGTCTCGGCGCCGGCATCCTCATCCCCAACCAGGTCGCCGCGCTGCTCATCTCCGTCGCCGTCGCGTGGATCGTCGAGCCCGTGCTCGGGCTCGTGCTCGCCCTGACCGACTGGGGCAAGAGCATCTCCCCGTACCTGCCGAGCCGGGCCACGAGCGCCATGCTCGAGTCGACGAGCGGCGGCTTCGACGGTCAGCCCGTCGACCAGCTCTCCTGGTGGGCGGGCGCGCTCGTGCTCATGGCGTATGCCGCCGTGATGGCCGGTCTCGGCACGTGGCGCACGCTGCGCGCCGACATCAGCTGACGCTCCCCCCGGCGTGGCCCCGGCAGACGTGACGAACGCCTCGCGGAACCTCGGGCTCGACATCCGAGCCGCCGTCCGGTATCAGAGCATTCAGGTCTAGGCTTGACCCCTGTATAGGCAACGACGCACCCGAGCCAAACGAAAGAGGCGCATTCGCCGTGTCCGATCAGTCCACGTCCGGTGACCCGATTGCAGCATTCGGGCCGAACGAATGGCTCGTCGACGAGCTCTACCAGCAGTTCCTGACCGACAAGACCTCGGTCGACAAGGCCTGGTGGGGGTTCTTCGAGGACTACCGGCCGGGTGAGGCCGACACGAGCGCGGCCCCGGGCCGCACGGCGACCGCGACCAAGCCGCAGACGACCAGCGCGCCGGCCAACGGGTCCTCGTCCAACGGCTCGCCCAACGGCACCTCCGCCCAGGCCCCGGCGCAGAGCCCCGCACCGGCTGCGAAGAGCGCGCCGAAGGTGGCGCCCGCGCCCCCCATGAAGACCCCCGCCGCGCCTGCTGCACCGGCTGCGAAGGCCGAGCCCAAGGCGGAGCCCACGACGGAGGCCAAGGCGGCACCCAAGGACGAGCCGGCGGCCGAGCCCCCGAAGCCGCGCGACATCCCGGCCGTCAAGGGCACCGGGCCGGTCAACGACGACCAGGTGACCCCGCTGCGCGGCGCGTCCTCGCGCGTCGTGGCCAACATGGAGGTCTCGCTGACCGTCCCGACCGCGACGAGCGTGCGCGCCGTCCCGGCCAAGCTGCTCATCGACAACCGCGTCGTCATCAACAACCACCTCGCCCGTTCGCGCGGGGGCAAGGTGAGCTTCACGCACCTCATCGGCTACGCCATGGTCAAGGCCCTGGCGCTCATGCCCGAGATGAACAACGGCTTCACCGAGAAGGACGGCAAGCCCGCCCTCGTCGTGCCGGCCCACGTCAACTTCGGCCTCGCCATCGACCTGCAGAAGGACGACGGCAGCCGCACGCTCGTCGTGCCCTCCATCAAGTCGGCCGAGGAGATGGACTTCGTCCACTTCTGGACCGCCTACGAGGACGTCGTCCGCAAGGCCCGCGGCAACAAGCTGACCGTCGAGGACTTCCAGGGCACGACGATCTCGCTGACCAACCCGGGCGGCATCGGCACCGTGCACTCGGTCCCGCGCCTCATGAAGGGCCAGGGCGCCATCATCGGCGTCGGTGCCCTCGACTACCCCGCCGAGTGGCAGGGCGCGAGCAACGAGACGCTCAACAAGAACGCCGTGAGCAAGATCCTCACGCTCACCTCGACGTACGACCACCGGATCATCCAGGGCGCCCAGAGCGGCGACTTCCTGCGGGTCATCCACCAGCTGCTCCTCGGCGACAACCGCTTCTACGACGAGATCTTCGAGTCGCTCCGCATCCCCTACGAGCCGATCCGCTGGGTCCAGGACGTCGACTCCTCGCACGACGACGACATCAACAAGGTCGCCCGCGTCCAGGAGCTCATCCACGCCTACCGCGTGCGCGGTCACCTCATGGCCGACACCGACCCGCTCGAGTACAAGCAGCGTCGCCACCACGACCTCGACGTCACGACGCACGGCCTGAGCCTCTGGGACCTCGACCGCACCTTCGCGACCGGCGGCTTCGGCGGCTACCCGTTCCTCAAGCTCCGCAAGATCCTCGGCATCCTGCGTGACTCGTACTGCCGCACCGTCGGCATCGAGTACATGCACATCCAGGACCCCGAGCAGCGCAAGTGGATCCAGAACAAGGTCGAGCGGCCCTACGAGAAGGCCAACCGCGACGAGCAGATGCGGATCATGCGCCGCCTCAACGCCGCCGAGGCCTTCGAGACGTTCCTCCAGACGAAGTTCGTCGGGCAGAAGCGCTTCTCGCTCGAGGGCGGCGAGTCCGTCATCGCCCTGCTCGACCGCATCCTGTGCCGCGCCGCGAGCGAGAACCTCGACGAGGTCTGCATCGGCATGCCGCACCGTGGCCGCCTCAACGTGCTGGCCAACATCGCCGGCAAGTCCTACGGCCAGATCTTCCGCGAGTTCGAGGGCACCCAGGACCCCAAGTCGGTCCAGGGCTCGGGCGACGTGAAGTACCACCTCGGCACCGAGGGCGAGTTCGTCTCCGAGGACGGCAGCAAGACCAAGGTCTACCTCGCCGCCAACCCGAGCCACCTCGAGGCCGTCAACCCGGTGCTCGAGGGCATCGTCCGCGCCAAGCAGGACCGGCTCAACCTCGCCGGCGAGTCCTTCACCGTCCTGCCCGTGCTCATGCACGGCGACGCGGCCTTCGCCGGCCAGGGCGTCGTCGCCGAGACGCTCAACCTCTCGCAGCTGCGCGGCTACCGCACGGGCGGCACGATCCACGTCGTCATCAACAACCAGGTCGGCTTCACGACCTCGCCGAGCAGCTCGCGCTCGTCGGTCTACTCGACCGACGTCGCCCGGATGATCCAGGCGCCGATCTTCCACGTGAACGGTGACGACCCCGAGGCCTGCGTGCGCGTGGCCGAGCTGGCCTACGAGTTCCGCCAGGAGTTCAACAAGGACGTCGTCATCGACCTGGTGTGCTACCGCCGACGCGGTCACAACGAGGGCGACGACCCGTCGATGACGCAGCCGCTCATGTACAACCTCATCGAGGCCAAGCGCTCGGTCCGCAAGCTCTACACCGAGTCGCTCATCGGCCGCGGCGACATCAGCGTCGAGGACGCGGAGGCCGCGCTGCGCGACTACCAGCAGCAGCTCGAGCGCGTCTTCGTCGAGACCCGTGAGGCCAAGAAGGCGCAGGCCGACACGCCGGCGCCGGCCCGTGACCGAGACCGCGACTCCGACGCCCCCGACAACGCCGGCCTCGAGCGCCCGACGGCGCAGGTCCAGGACGACGAGGCACCGGTGCGTTCGGCCACCGAGACGGGCGTCCCGGCCAGCGAGATCGTCCACATCGGCGAGACCTTTGCGAGCCCGCCCGAGGGCTTCACGATCCACCCGAAGCTCAAGCAGCTGATGGACAAGCGGGCCCAGATGGTCCACGAGGGCGGCATCGACTGGCCGATGGCCGAGCTGCTCGCCTTCGGCACCCTCCTCAAGGAGGGCACGCCGATCCGGCTCGCCGGGCAGGACAGCCGCCGCGGCACGTTCGTGCAGCGCCACGCGGTGCTCATCGACAAGAACACCGCGGAGGAGTGGACGCCGCTGCTCTACCTCGGCGAGGGGCAGGCCCGCTTCTGGGTCTACGACTCGCTCCTGTCCGAGTACGCCGCGATGGGCTTCGAGTACGGCTACTCCGTCGAGCGTCCCGACGCGCTCGTGCTGTGGGAGGCGCAGTTCGGCGACTTCGGCAACGGCGCGCAGACGATCGTCGACGAGTTCATCTCGAGCTCCGAGCAGAAGTGGGGCCAGCGCAGCTCAGTCGTGCTGCTGCTCCCGCACGGCTACGAGGGCCAGGGTCCCGACCACAGCTCGGCGCGCATCGAGCGATACCTGCAGCTCTGCGCCGAGAACAACATGACGGTCGCCTACCCGTCGACGGCCGCGAGCTACTTCCACCTGCTGCGTCGACAGGCCTACGCCCGTCCTCGCACCCCGCTCGTCGTCTTCACGCCGAAGTCGATGCTGCGCAGCAAGGCGGCGGCCAGCCCCGTCGAGGCCTTCACGCAGGGTGGCTTCCAGCCGGTCCTGGCCGACCACGAGGGCGTCACCAAGGACGTCACGCGGGTGCTCTTCGCCAGCGGCAAGATCGTCCACGAGCTCGACGCCGAGCGCGAGAAGCGCGGCGACACCTCGACGGCCGTCATCAGGGTCGAGCAGCTCTACCCCATCCCCGAGCAGGAGATCGTCGACGTCGCCGCGAAGTACCCCGGCGCCGAGCTCGTGTGGGTCCAGGACGAGCCGCGCAACCAGGGCGCGTGGCCGCTCATGGCCCAGTGGCTCCACGAGGACCTCTGCGACCTGGGCGAGACCCGGCCGTGGCGCGTCGTGGCCCGCAAGGCTGCGGCCTCCCCGGCCACCGGCTCCTCGAAGAAGCACGCGGCCGAGCAGGCCGAGCTCATGGAGCGCGCGTTCGGGCGCTGAGCCCACCTGCCCGCGCTCGACCGCAGACCGAGCACCCGAGGGACCCCGCCACGGCGGCGGGGTCCCTCGCCGCATCCCCGGTGAGACGGCATACGCACGCTGTCGTCGTCGCCTCGGGAGGCGCCGATGTGCCCGGTCCTCGGCCCGCCTCCGCAAGCCCCACCCCGGCACGCGATAACCTCCCCACGTGTACTTCACCGACAGGGGCATCGAGGAGCTCGCGGCGCGCCGCGGCGAGGACGAGGTCACCATCGAGTGGCTCGCCGAGCAGCTGCGCACGTTCGTCGACCTCAACCCCGAGTTCGAGGTGCCGGTCGAGCGACTCGCGACGTGGCTCGCCCGGCTGGACGACGACGAGGACTGAGCAGTGAGCGACCGCAGCGACAGGGCCGAGACGCACGCCGACGCGCCGAGGGAGCCCTACGGCGTGGGCCCGGCCTACCCCTCGTCCCACACCCAGTTCACCACCGACGCCCCGGGGCGGTATGCCGCCGCGCCCGCTCCCGAGCCCGCCGCGCCCACCGCACCTGCCGCCGCCGCGCCTGCGGCCTCCCAGGACGCCCCTGCCGACGCCCCCACGGACGACCCGTACTACGCCCCGAGCGCCGAGTTCACCGTCGCGGAGGGGATCCGTGACGTCGGCATGGTCTTCGTCGGCGCCTCGATGACGGCCGGCTACGGCGACCCCAAGGGCCTGGGTTGGGTCGGGCGCGTCGTGGCCCGCACGCAGCACCCCGACCTCGACCTCACGGCCTACAACCTCGGCGTGCGCGGCAACACCTCCGGCGACGTCGTGGCCCGCTGGAGCGCCGAGTGCCACCCGCGCTGGAAGGGCCGCGCCGAGCGCCGTCTCGTGCTCAGCGTGGGCACCGGCGACCTCCTGTCGGGCATGACGATGGCCCGCTCGCGGCTCAACCTCGCCAACGTCCTCGACGAGGCGACCAACGCGGGGATCGGCGTCTTCGTCGTCGGCCTGACGCCGACGCTCGACGACGAGATGAACCGCAAGATCGAGGCGCTCGCCGAGGCCCAGGCCGACGTGTGCTCACGACGCGGCATCACCTACGTGGACTGCTACCGCCCGCTCGCCACCCACGACCAGTGGATGGCCGACCTCGCCGCGAGCCCGGACCGCGCGCACCCCGGGCAGGCGGGCTACGGCCTCATCGCCTGGCTCGTGCTCCACAACGGCTGGAACGACTGGCTCTCGCTCAGCTGACGACGTCGGTGTCGCGCTCGCCGTCGGGACCCTCGGGGCCCTCGTCGGCCCGGCGCCCCGGTGCCGACACGGCGGCGACGATGCTCGCCACCGCGACGAGCCCGACGGCCAGGGCCACGGGCGTGCGGTCCGACTCGTGCAGCGACCACGCGACGGGCAGCAGGAGCGCGTTCCAGAGCACGGTGGGCGTGCGCGGCCAGTCGGCGGCGCGGGCCCAGCCCCGGGCGAGCGCGAGCAGGCCGAGCCCGAAGACGAGGATCAGCGCGCCGGAGGTCGCCGCCCGCGTGACGTCGTCTGTGGCGCCCGTCACCATCTCGTAGACGTAGAAGCCGGCGAAGCCGAGGACTGCAAGGGCCTCGAGGAGCGTGAGCAGCCCTGCGGCACGGTGGGATCCGTGCACCTGGCGGCTCGGGGAGGTCGATTCGGTCACCTCGTCAGCCTAGCGATCCGGCCGTCCCGGGCCGTCGGGGCGGGTCGCGGGCCCCACCGACCGCCCGGAGGTATGGAACTGGGAGCCGTCTGCCGATAGACTCAATCCTTGGTGTGATCCGCGCCCAAGGCGTTGAACACGGACATGGTTGCTGGTCACACTGGATCATGGCCCTCAACGCGTACGGAACAACTTCGTGCGCGTTTCCGTTGGTCAGGGGGTCATCCCCCCGCACGACGACACCATGACTTGGCTCCGACAACGACGCTGGCGCCCCGAGCACATGCACCGCCCGACACCCGGCGTCGGTGCCAACCGAGATACATGAAGGAGCACGATCCACATGGATTGGCGCGACCGCGCTGCCTGCCTGGAGGCCGATCCGGAGCTGTTCTTCCCCATCGGGAACACCGGCCCGGCCATCCTGCAGATCGAGGAGGCGAAGGCTGTGTGCCGGACCTGTCCGGTCATGGACACCTGCCTCAAGTGGGCCCTCGAGACCGGCCAGGATGCCGGCGTGTGGGGCGGCCTCTCCGAGGACGAGCGCCGAGCCCTGAAGCGCCGCAACGCGCGGGCCCGCCGCGCAGGCTGAGCCCCCGCACGACCATCGTCGTCGAGCCCGGTGACCCTCTCAGGTCGCCGGGCTTTTGGCTGCCCGCGTATGCCGTCCCCTGACGGCCGCGGCCACGCTCAGGAGATCGGGCGCAGGCTCGCGGTGAACCGGGCCCGGGTGCCGTGCGGCACGACGGCCTCCCAGGAGATGCGGCCCTGGAGGTCGCTGACGAGCGACTGGACGATCTGGGTCCCGAGGCCCGAGCCCGGCCGGCGCGCGGAGTCGATCCCCTTGCCGTCGTCCTCGACCGAGACGACGACCATCTGCTGACCGCGCTCGTCCGACTGCCGCTCGATGAAGATGCGGACCTCTCCCCCGGCGTCGCCGAGACCGTGCTCGATGGCGTTCTGGACGAGCTCGCTCATGATCATCGCGAGGGACGTCGCGTCCTCGGCCCGCAGGCGCCCGAACGAGCCCTGCGTGACGGTGTGGACGGGCGCGCCGTTCGCCGAGACCTCGACGACGGCGTTGAGGCCGCGCTGGGCGATCGTGTCGAACTCGACGGTCTCGTCGAAGCCCTGGCTCAGCTGGTCGTGCACCATGGCGATGGTCCCGACCCGACGCTCGGCCTCGGCGAGCGCGATCTTGGCCTCGCCGTCGGGGAGCCGGCGCGACTGGAGACGCAGCAGGGCGGCGACGGACTGGAGGTTGTTCTTGACCCGGTGGTGGATCTCGCGGATCGTCGCGTCCTTCGTCATCAGCTCACGCTCGCGCCGGCGCAGCTCACCGACGTCGCGCATGAGCACGATCGCGCCGAACCGCTGCCCGGCCTCGGTGAGCGGGATGGCGCGCATGGAGACGGTCGTGCCGCCCGCCACGACCTCGGTGCGCCAGGGCTGTCGGCCGGTGACGACGAGCGGCAGCCCCTCGTCGACGGGGTAGGACTCACGGACGTTGTCGGTGACGATCTGGGCCAGGCTCGCCCCGACCACCTCGCCGAGGTGCCCGAGGCGGTGCAGGGCGGAGACGGCGTTCGGGCTCGCATAGGTGACGATGCCGTCGACGTCGAGCCGGATGACGCCGTCGCCGACGCGCGGCGCACCACGCCGCAGGCCCGTCGGGGCGCCGCTGTGCGGGAACTCGCCCCCGGTGACCATGCGGCACAGGGCGTCGGCCGTGGCGAGGTAGGTCAGCTCGAGGCGGCTGGGCGTGCGGGTCGTCCAGAGGTTCGTGTGGCGGGTCAGGACGGCGACGACGTGACCGCCGCGGACGACGGGGATGTACTCCTCGCGCACCGACTGGTCGGCTCCGTGCTCGTGGGGGACGACGACCTGGCGGACCCGCAGGATGCGCTGCTCGGCGGCGGCCTCGTCGAGCAGGTCCCGGGTGCGGCCGGGATCGGCGATGCGGCCCACCTGGTCC
Source organism: Terrabacter sp. LjRoot27 (assembly GCF_964254175.1). Lineage (NCBI taxonomy): Bacteria > Bacillati > Actinomycetota > Actinomycetes > Micrococcales > Intrasporangiaceae > Terrabacter > Terrabacter sp. LjRoot27. The sequence goes on along the minus strand of NZ_CAXUSS020000001.1, from coordinate 1,401,769 downwards.
TCGACGAAGACGAGCTGGCCCGTCGTCGGACGCACGTGCGCGACGGCCTCCCAGCGGTCGCTGATCGACCGGACCCAGAGCACGAGGTCGGCGAACGAGAGGTCGGCGACGAGCTGCCAGTCACCGACGAGCAGCTGCAGCCACTCGACGTCGTGGTCGGGCAGGTTCGTCCGGCCGCGCAGGAGCTCGCTCAGGGTTGCCACGTCCCGAGCCTAGTGAGCCTGCCTGCTCGTCCGTCGAGTGCCCTCGTCCCAGTCGAGTGAGCGCCCCGCACCAGTGAGCGCCCCGTCCCACCTGCCGCGTGACAGGTGGGACGACGCGCCTCACTCGTGTGGGGTCAGGCGCTCACTCGACGAGGTGGTGGGTCAGCTGCGGGTCTCTGCGGCTACTCGGGCTGCCCCGGCGCGCGCCGCCTGCTTCGTCGCCGGCGCCTTCTTGCTGGCCGCCGTCTTGGTCGCGGGCTGCTTGGCCTCGAGCTTCGGCGCCGCATTCTTCGTAGGGGTCTTCGTAGCGGTCTTCGTCGCCGCCTTCTTCGTCGCCGCCTTCTTCGTCGCCGCCTTCTTCGTCGTCGCCTTCTTCGTCGCAGCGTTCTTCGTCGTCGCCTTCGCCGCGGCCTTGCTGGTGGCGGCCTGCTTCGTCGGGGCGGGCTGGTCCGAGGAGGCCGTCGGGGCGGGAGCGGGAGCACCCGAGGAGGCCGGCTTCGTCACGGTGCGCAGGGTGCGCAGGGCGACCGAGAGTGCCGCGATGCCGGCGTGGCTCATCCGCTCGATCCCGCCCAGCGCGGCCCGCGCCCGACCGAGCGCGTCAGCGTTGAGCTCGGACCACTCGGCGAGCCGGGCGACGGCGTCGTGCCGCGGGTTGCTCACCTCGAGCACCGACCGGGTCAGGCTCTCGAGGACGGCGTAGAGGTCGTCGCGCAGCGCACCGCGGGCCATGGCGTCCCAGCGGTCGTCGCGCGGCAGCATCGTGACCCGCGTCAGCATCGCGTCGATCGAGAACGTCTCGGAGGTCAGGAAGTAGACCCCGACGACGTCGTCGAGCTTCTCACCGGCGTCCTCGGCGATCTCGATGCAGTCGAGCAGCGAGTAGAGGTCGAGCAGCGAGGCCGCGGACAGCGCGAGCTCTTCCGGCACGCCCTTGCCCTCGAGCTCGCGGGCCCGCCGCTGCAGGCGGGTGCGCTCGCTGCCCTGGAGCAGCTCGGCGATGCGGCCGGAGAAGGCCTCGATGCCGGGGCGGAAGCGCGCCACCTCGGCCGCGATGTCGAGCGTCGCGGGACGCGAGGTGAGGAACCAGCGCACCGAGCGGTCGATGAGGCGGCGGAACTCGAGGTAGAGCGCCGTCTGCGCCCCGGTGCTCACGACGTTGTCGGTGGCCTCCACGCCCCGCACGAATCCGGCGAGGTCGAACACCTCACGGCAGACGACGTACGCGCGGGCGACCTGCTCGGGGGTGGCGCCGGTCTCCTCCCCCGCCCGGTAGGCGAAGGTGATGCCGCCACGGTTGACCATGGAGTTGGCCACCGAGTTCGTGATGATCTCGCGGCGCAGCGGGTGGGCGGCGATCTCGTCGGCGTACTTGCCCCGCAACGGCTTCGGGAAGTACTCGGCGAGGGTCGACTCGAACCACGGGTCGTCGGGCAGGGCCGTCGTGATGAGCTGGTTCTTGAGGTAGAGCTTCGCGTAGGCGACGAGCACCGAGAACTCCGGGGACACGAGGCCCAGCCCGTCCTTCTGGCGGCGCGCGATCTCGGCGTCGCTCGGGAGGAACTCGAGCGAGCGGTCGAGGTCGCCGTTGGCCTCGAGGAACTGGATGAGGCGCTCGTGCACGCCGAGCATCGCGTGCTGCTGCGCGCGGGCGTTGCCGAGGAGGACGTTCTGCTCGTAGTTGTCGCGCAGCACCTGCTCGGCGACCTCGTCGGTCATCGAGGCGAGGAGCGTGTTGCGGCGCTTCGTCGTCAGCTCGCCGGAGCGGGTCAGCTCGGTGAGCAGGATCTTGATGTTGACCTCGTGGTCGGAGGTGTCGACGCCGGCGCTGTTGTCGATGGCGTCGGTGTTGATCCGGACGCCCGCCAGCGCGGCCTCGATGCGACCGAGCTGGCTCGCCCCGAGGTTGCCTCCCTCGCCGACGACCTTGCAGCGCAGGTCACTGCCGTTGACGCGGATGGCGTCGTTGGCTCGGTCGCCGATCTCCGAGTTGGTCTCGGCGGCGGCCTTGACGTAGGTGCCGATGCCGCCGTTCCACAGCAGGTCGACCGGCGCGAGCAGGATCGCCTTCATGAGCTCGGCCGGCGTCATCGACTTCGTGCCCGAGCGCAGCCCGAGGGCCGCGACCATCTCGGGGCTCACCGGCACCGACTTGGCCGAGCGCGGGAAGATGCCGCCGCCCTTGCTGATGAGCGTCTCGTCGTAGTCGGCCCACGACGAGCCCGGCAGGTCGAACATCCGCCGGCGCTCGGCATACGAGGTGGCGGCGTCCGGGGAAGGGTCGACGAAGATGTGCCGGTGGTCGAAGGCCGCGAGCAGGCGGATGTGCTCGGACAGGAGCATGCCGTTGCCGAAGACGTCGCCGCTCATGTCGCCGACGCCGACGACGGTGAACTCCTGGGTCTGGGTGTCGACGCCGATCTCGCGGAAGTGGCGCTTGACCGACTCCCAGGCGCCCCGCGCCGTGATGCCCATGCCCTTGTGGTCGTAGCCGGCCGAGCCGCCCGACGCAAAGGCGTCGTCGAGCCAGAAGCCGTAGTCGGCCGAGAGGCCGTTGGCGATGTCGGAGAACTTCGCGGTGCCCTTGTCGGCGGCGACGACGAGGTAGGTGTCGTCCTCGTCGTGGCGCACGACCCGGTGGGGCGGCACGGCCGCGCCCGAGACGAGGTTGTCGGTGAGGTCGAGCAGCCCGGAGATGAAGAGCTTGTAGGACGCGATGCCCTCGTCCATCCAGGCCGCGCGGTCGACAGAGGGGTCGGGCAGCTGCTTGGCGTAGAAGCCACCCTTGCTGCCGGTCGGCACGATGACGGCGTTCTTGACCATCTGCGCCTTGACGAGACCGAGGACCTCGGTGCGGAAGTCCTCCCGTCGGTCGGACCAGCGCAGGCCACCGCGGGCGACCTTGCCGAAGCGCAGGTGGACGCCCTCGACCCGGGGGCTGTAGACCCACATCTCGAACATCGGTCGCGGCGCCGGCAGGTCGGGGACCTTCTTGGGGTTGAGCTTGAGCGAGACGTACGACTTGTCGCGGCCGTTGTCGTCGGGCTGGTAGAAGTTCGTGCGCAGGCTCGCCTGGATGACCCCGAGCAGGGCTCGAACGATGCGGTCGTGGTCGAGGCTCGCGACGTCGTCGAGCGCCTCCTTGATGCGCGTGACGACCTGCTTCTGGCGCGACGCGCGCTTGTCGTGGCCGGCCTCGGTCTCGGGGAAGGCGTCGGGGTCGAAGCGCGCCTCGAAGAGCTCGACGAGGCTGCGGGCGATGCCGGTGTTGGCGGCGAGCGCCGACTCGACGTAGTCCTGCGAGAACGTCGAGCCGGTCTGGCGGAGGTACTTCGCCACGGTGCGCAGGATGACCACCTGGCGCCACGTGAGGCCGGCGGCGAGCACGAGCGCATTGAAGCCGTCGGACTCGGCCCGGCCGTCCCAGACGGCCCGGAAGGCCTCCTCGAAGCGCTCGCGGACGTCGGCCGAGAGGGCAGCGTCGCCGGACCCCCACGTGCGGGCGTCGGCGCACAGGCCGAAGTCGAAGATGTGCAGCGTGCGGCCGTCGGGACCCGGCACCTCGTAGGGGCGCTCGTCGGTCACCTCGACACCGAGGTGGGTGAAGAGCGGCAGCACCTGCGTCAGGGACAGGTCGGCGCGGCGGTAGAGCTTGAAGCGCCGCTCGCGCGGGTCGTCGGAGGCCGGGTCGTCGTAGAGGTGCAGGCCGGTCGTGCGGTCGCCGTCGCCGAGCGCGTCGATCCGGTCGAGGTCCTCGACCGCCGTCTCGACGCCGAAGTCCTCCTTGTACGCCTCGGGCAGGGCCTTGGCGTACGCCGCCATCGTCCGTGCCGCCCCTTCGAGGCCACGCGCCTGGCCGAGCGCCTCGGAGAGGTCCTCGTCCCACGTGCGGGTCGCGTCGATGACGCGCTTCTCGAGGTCGGCCTCGTCGATGTCGGGGATGTCGGTGCCCGTTGGCATGCGCACCACGAAGTGGAGGCGCGCGAGCGTCGACTCGCTGACGCGGGTCGTGTTGTCGATGTTCTCGCCGCCGAAGGCCTCGAGCAGGATCGCCTCGATGCGCAGGCGGACCGTCGTGTTGTAGCGGTCGCGCGGGAGGTAGACGAGGCACGAGACGAAGCGGCCGAACTCGTCGCGGCGCAGGAAGAGCTTGGTCTTGCGGCGCTCCTGCAGGTGCAGCACGCTCGTCGCGATCTCGGCCAGCTGCGCGGAGCTCGTCTGGAAGAGCTCGTCCCGCGGGTAGGTCTCGAGGATCTGGAGGATGTCCTTGCCCGAGTGGCTGTCGGCGCTGAGCCCGGTGAGGCGCAGCACCTCCTGGGCGCGCACGTCGAGCAGCGGGATGTCGTGGATCGTGTCGTTGTAGGCGGCCGAGGCGTAGAGGCCGAGGAAGCGCTGCTCGCCGACGCACTCACCGCGGGCGTCGAAGCGCTTGACCGAGATGTAGTCGAGGTAGACGTCGCGGTGGACCGTCGCGCGCGAGTTGGCCTTGGTGATGATGAGGATCGTGGAGTCGCGAGCGGCTCGGCTGGCTGCCGGCGTGAGCACGAGTCCCTTTCCGGCAGAAGGCCGGTCGTAGCGCAGGAGGCCGAGACCGGTGCCGGGCACCTGGCGCGAGACGTCCTTGCCGTTCTCGTTCGAGAGGGAGTACTCGCGGTAGCCGAGGAAGGTGAAGTTGTTGTGCGCGAGCCACTCGAGGAAGCGGCTGGCCTCACGCGCCTGGTGCGGGTCGGTGCCGGGCGGCGTCGCCGAGCGGAGCTCGCTGGCGATGGTCAGCGCGTGCGCGCGCATCTTGGGCCAGTCCTCGACGGAGTCGCGGACGTTCTCGAGGACGTGGCGCAGGCGGGCCTCGACGTCGGGCAGGGCGTCGGCCGGCAGGCGGTCGATCTCGAGGTGCATCCACGACTCGCGGACGAGACCGAGCGAGCTCGACCGGACGGTCGTCGAGCCGTCGGTGATGACCGACTTGAGCTCGCCGGTGATGGTGCGCGACACCGTCATCTGCGGGTGCACGATGAGGTGCACGCCACGGTCGAAGCCGCCGAGCGCAGCGACGACGGAGTCGACGAGGAACGGCATGTCGTCGACGACGATCTGGACGACCGAGTGCCCGGTGGACCAGCCCTCGTCGTCGGCCGTCGGGTTGAAGACGCGCACGTTGAACGTGCCGTCCTGGCGCTCCTCGGCGAAGGCGCGGTGCTCGGTGGCGATCGTCGCGAGCTCGCGCGCCGGGCGGGCCAGGAGGTCCTCGGTCGCGACGAGGCGGTAGTAGGCGAGGAGGAACTCCTCGAGATCGCGGGAGGCCGCCTGGCCGGATCGGCCTCGACCCCGTCGAGGGGGAGGCGCCACGGCCGCGGCAGCGGCCTTCATGACGTCGATTCGAGTCTGTTCGAGTGACGCTGACATGCGGTCGTCGGATTCCTCACCGTGTGGCCCGTACGGCGACACGTCGTTGTGCCGCCCATCTCACCATGTGAGCCTATCCCCGTCGGCGTCCGAGCCTGAACCACCCCCGCCGGACACTTCGCCGCTGGGACGCGAGTGACGGACGGGACAGCCGGTGGAGAACTCCGGGCGCCGGTCCGGGCAGTCCCTAGAGTGGTGCCATGACCGAGGGGAGCCGGGTGGCGGGCGCTGCGGACCCTGCGACGCTCCGGGCCCTCGCGGCCGGCAGGTCGACGACGCGCGCGCTCTCCGACGACCTGCTGACGCACCTGCCCGACCTCGGCGACCTCCCGACGCAGCGCGCGCTCGACACGTGGGTCGAGCAGGCCGCCGACACCCTCAGGGCCCTCTCGGAGGCGCTGGAGGAGCGGCTGCTCGACCTCGGCGCCCCGGGGCGGCCGCACGAGGGCGCCGACGACCGCACCTCGGGAGCCGCCGGACCGCCCACGCAGGCGGGTGACGCCCGGTGAGCCTCTCCCCCGGAGACCCCGGGTCGACGTCGGCGCTCGGCGGGGCACTGCGCACCCAGGCGCACCAGCTCGCCGACCTCGTCGTCGACCTCGGCGCGGCCGCGCGTCGGGCGGGTCGCACCGGGGCGCCCGACCCCACCGGGCACGAGCGAGACCTCGTGACCCGAGCCGCCACCGAGCTCGACCGCGTCGGCGGCCTCCTCCAGTCGTGGACCACGACCGCCGTCGAGTCGGCAGCGCGCGTCCGTGCCCTCGAGCCGGCCCTGAGGCGCTGCGACCTCGTCATCGACGGCCGGCTCGTCGTCGAGCGCTCGGGACCGAGCCGCGTCGAACCGGGCGAGCGCCTCGCCGAGCGCGACCGGCTCCAGGAGCTGCTCAACCGCGTGAGCGCGGTGCGCTCGCGCGAGCTGGCCCGCCTCCGCCGGGAGCTCGAGGCGTCCGGCACGACACTCGCGGCCCTGTCCGACCGCGCCCGGTCGGGTCCCTGACCTGCACCCCGGTGTCCGGACGGCTGAACCGGTGGGACGGCCCGCGGACGGCACGCGTCCTCGGGGTCCGGTGGGTGGTGCAATACCGTGTCGGCCATGAAGATCTCCGAGACGATCACGTATGCCGCCCCGCCCGAGACGGTCTACGCCATGGTCACCGACGTGGCCTTCCAGGAGCGCAAGTGCGTCGAGGCCCACGCCCGCCGGCACGAGGCCGCGGTCAGCCCGGCGGGTGACGGCGCCCGCGTCGTCACCAAGCGCGACCTGCCGGCCGACGACCTCCCCGACTTCGCGAAGTCGATCGTGGGCTCGACCCTCTCGGTGACGGAGACCTACGAGTGGGGTGCCGCTGCCGCTGACGGCACGCGCACCGGCACCCTCACGGTCGAGGTGGCGGGCGCCCCGGTCGCGATGCGGTCGACGATCCGGCTCGCCCCGGCCGGTGGCGGCACGCAGATCACCATCGACGGCGACCTCAAGGCGTCGATCCCGCTCTTCGGCGGCAAGGTCGAGAAGGCGGCCGCGCCGGCCGTCATCGACGCGATCCGCAGCGAGCAGCGCACCGGCAACGCGTGGCTCTCAGAGCGCGCCTGATCCCGACACCGGGCACCCGGACACGACATGCCGCTGGGCCCGCCTCCTGACGGAGACGGGCCCAGCGGCATACGTGCTCGGGACGGTCAGCCCATGTGCGGGTAGGTGTGGTCGGTCGGCGGGACGAAGGTCTCCTTGATCGAGCGGACGCTCGTCCAGCGCAGCAGGTTCTGTGCGGCGCCCGCCTTGTCGTTCGTGCCGGACGCCCGGCCGCCACCGAACGGCTGCTGGCCGACGACGGCGCCGGTCGGCTTGTCGTTGACGTAGAAGTTGCCGGCGGCGAAGCGCAGGCGCTTCGTGGCGTCGGCGATGACGCGACGGTCCTGGGCGATGATCGAGCCGGTGAGGCCGAACGGCGCGAAGCGCTCCATCTGGTCGAGCACCGTGTCGTACTGCGCGTCGGGGTAGACGTGGACCGACAGGATCGGGCCGAAGTACTCGGTGCGGAACGACTCGTCGGTGGCGTCCTTGATCTCGAGGACCGTCGGCCGCACGAAGTAGCCGACCGAGTCGTCGTAGGTGCCGCCGGCCACGACGTCGATGCCCTTGGTCGCATGGGCCCGGTCGATGGCGTCCTTGTGCTTCGCGAACGCGCGGTCGTCGATGACTGCACCCATGAAGTTGGACAGGTCGGTGACGTCGCCCTGCGTCAGGCCGTTCGTGATGTCGACGAGGTCGCCCTTGATCTGCTTCCACACCGAGGCCGGGACGTAGGCGCGCGAGGCGGCCGAGCACTTCTGGCCCTGGAACTCGAAGGCGCCCCGGATCATCGCGGTGCGCAGGACGGCAGGGTCGGCGCTCGGGTGGGCCAGGATGAAGTCCTTGCCGCCGGTCTCGCCGACGAGGCGCGGGTAGGTGCGGTAGCGGTCGAGGTTGGTGCCGACCTCCTGCCAGAGGTGCTTGAACGTCGGCGTCGAGCCGGTGAAGTGGATGCCGGCGAGGTCCTCGTCGCGCAGCGCGGCCTTGCTGACGTTGATGCCGTCGCCGGTCACCATGTTGATGACGCCCGGGGGCATGCCGGCCTCCTCGAGCAGCTCCATCGTCAGCTGCGCGGCGAGCTGCTGGGTGGGGCTCGGCTTCCACACGACGGTGTTGCCCATGAGCGCTGGGGCGGTCGGCAGGTTGCCGGCGATCGCGGTGAAGTTGAACGGCGTGATGGCGTAGACGAAGCCCTCGAGCGAGCGGTAGTCGGAGCGGTTCCAGATGCCTTTGGCGTTGAGCGGCGGCTGCTGCTCGAGGATCTGGCGGGCGAAGTGCACGTTGATGCGCCAGAAGTCGATGAGCTCGCACGCGGCGTCGATCTCGGCCTGGTAGGCGGTCTTGCTCTGCCCGAGCATCGTCGCCGCGTTGAGCCGGGCGCGCCACGGACCGGAGAGCAGCTCGGCGGCCTTGAGGAGGATGGCGGCACGGTCGTCGAAGGAGAGCTCGCGCCACATCGGGGCAGCGGCCTTGGCGGCGTCGACGGCGGCCTGGCCCTCCTTGACGGTGGCGTTGCGCAGGGTACCGAGGACCTTGCGGTGCGCGTGCGGCTGGCGGACGGCGATCTTGCGACCGGTGCCGGTGACGCGCTCGCCGTTGATCGTGTGGGGCAGCTCGGTCTGGGCCGACCCGAGCTCGGCGAGGGCGACCTCGAGCGCGGCTCGCTCGGGCGAGCCCGGCGCGTAGTCGAGCACCGGCTCGTTGGCCGGTGCGGGCACGTGGGTCACGGCGTCCATCAAGTTCTCCTGCGGTTGGCACGGGGTCTCGCCCGGTGCAGGCGAGCGGGGTGGCCCGCCTCGTGGGCGGGGCCACCCCATCGTTCCATGCCTCCCGCGGTGCCCGTCAGTGCCGCCGCCGTGCTCAGTGCAGGACGGGGATGCTCCACGGGTAGCGGAAGGACTCGCCGCGGCTCGCCGCCATCGCCGCCCGGATGTGGAACCACAGCGCGGCCACGACGGCGACGATCCACACGATGATGGCGACCGGGATGAGGATCACCGTGAAGAGCATGACCCAGCCGACGATGATGGCGGCCCAGACGGCGAGGTTGAAGTTGAAGGAGTCGGCCGCGGCCTTGCGGACGAAGGCGCTGCGGTCCTTGTAGACGGCCCAGATGAGCAGCGGGCCGACGAAACTGAGCCAGCCGACCGAGATGACGGCGGCGACGATGGCGGCGAGGTGGCCGAGGACGGCCCACGTGCGCTCGTCGCTCGTCGGGGTCAGGGACTGGCCGGACGGGTTGGGGATCGGTTGTGTCATGACCCCATGGTGTCGTGACCGTGGCCCGTTCCGCTGCTGGGGAGCGCCCTGACCGGACCCTGACCCACCCCTGACCCGCGATGACCGGCATCGGGGTGGGGGTCAGGGGTCCTGACGGGGGGGGTCAGGGGGTGACGGCGGCGCCGAAGGTCGTGCGGGGGCGGCGGCACCGTCGGCCGGAGGGTCAGGCGTGGGCGCCCACGGTGTCGTCGACGACGAGGGAGCAGACCTCGCTCGTCGAGTCGGCGATGTCGATGGTCGACAGGAGGGTCAGGGCGAGCTCGTGGTGCCCTCGCGCGCCGGGGTGGAAGGTGTCGTCGAGCCAGCCGGCGGGGGCCACGTCCTCACCGGCGGCGGACGCGGCCGACTCCCACGCGGCGGCGTGGTCGACGACGAGGACCCCGAGGTCGCGTGCGACCTCGCGCACCGCCTCGGCGTAGAGCGCGATGAGGCGAGGGCCGCGACCACCGTCCTCGAGCACCGGCGGCGGCGTCTGGAGCACGACGGTGGCGCCGACGTCTCGGGAGCGCTGGACGATCTGGTCGAGGCGGTAGCGGAAGGCGCGCACCCCGTCGTCGCCCGCCAGGATGTCGTTGGTGCCGAACATCACGAAGACCACGTCGGGCGCGAAACGCCCTGCACGCCAGTGGAACTCGGGCAGAAGGTCCTCCGTCGTGGCGCCCGACACTCCGGAGTTGATGACGGCGTCACCACGCCGACCGAGCTCGCCGCGGACGCGCTCGGCGAAGTGCTCGACGTAGCCGCGGTGGCCGTGCGTGTGCACGACACCCTGCGTGATGCTGTCGCCGAGGAAGACCCACGTCACGGGTGGTCCCGAGAGGATCTCGCGGAGGCGGTCGGCATCGCGGCGGGCGTACTCGTCAGCGGTGAAGTCCATCCGCGCAACGTAACAAGGGATGACGCGCCCGCGACTCCCCCGGACCAGCACGTGGGACGGTCAGGCCGCCCCGGCGCGGGCCTCGGCGGCGGCGGCCGAGCCGGCGTCGGCGGCCTCGCCCGGCCATGGCTGGGGTCGGTCGTCACCGTGCAGGCTGGCCTCCACCGGCAGGCGGTCGACGAAGCGGGCGACGGCTCCCCCGACCGCGGCGTCCGCGAGCACCCGGCGGTGCCCGAGCCCGGCGGTGGAGAGCAGCTCCGCGCCCGGCCACGCCTGCACGAGGCGGACCGACGGCGCGTGCGGCACCTCCCGGTCGAGCAGGTCGTGGACGACGAGCAGCTCGGGCCGCTCGTGCAGCTCGAGGGCGGTCGCGATCGTCACGAGGTCGAGCTCGTCGGGCGCGTAGCCGGTGCGGCGTCGGACACGCTCGACGAGCCGCTGCGTCGTCCGTTCGCCCAGCCCCAGCTCGCTCCGGAGGTGGACGAGGAGATCGGGTATGCCGCTCGGCGGGGCGACGAGCACGAGCCGCTCTGCGGCGACCCAGCCGTCACGGATCGCCAGGAGCGTGGACAGCGCGCCCATCGAGTGCGCGACGACGGCCCGGGCGGGCCCGAAACGTGCGGCGACGGCGTCGAGGGAGCGACCGAGCTCGACGGCGTCGGAGGAGTCGGCGCCGTGGACACCGGGGTCCGAGCGACCGTGGCTGAGGCCGTCGAAGGCGACGACCTGCAGGCCCCGGTCGAGCAGGGGTGTGACGAGCGGCGTCAGCTGCTCGAGCGTCCCGCCCCAGCCGTGCACGAGGTAGACGACCGGTCCCTCGCCCCACACCCAGCCCCGCACGGCGTGCCCGCGCAGGCCGACCTCGAAGGCCGAGCCGAGCAGCTCACCGATCGGCGTGGCCCCGGCGGCCGCGTCAGCCGAGGGGCGGGCCGTCGGCAGCCGGAACCAGAGGCGTTCGGCGACTCGCGCTCCGACAGGGGGTGCGAGCGCCTCGGCCGCGCGGAAGACCGCCTGACAGGCGCGACGTAGAAACAACCGATCGTTCGTGCTTTTCTGTGGAGATGGGATGACCATGACTCCTCCTCGGGTTGGCGGGCGGGACTGGCGGTCCGGACGGACCAGGCGTGTGAGTGGTCAGGCCGACCGGGCGGCGGGGCGGCAGTCGTCGACGAGCCGGTCGAAGGCGCGGCGCGCGCGCTCCTCGGCCCGACCGTCGCGCATCAGCCGGCGCGCGTGGTGGTGCGCGAGCACGATGCCCTCGAGCTCGTAGGCGAACTGCTCGGCGTCGACGTCGTCGCGGAAGTGCCCCTCACTGACGGCGGTGCCGACGATGAGGGTCAGCGACTCGAGCTTGTCGCGCTCGGCACGCACGAGCTCGTCACGGACCGGGCCCTCCTGGTCGTCGAACTCGCTTGCTGCATCGACGAAGATGCAGCCGCCGTCGAAGGCCGTGGACTGCCACGTGATCCAGCGGTCGAAGAACTCGCGCACGCGCGGCTCACCCCGGGGAGCGGCCACGGTCGGGCGCATGACGACGTCGGTGAACCGGTCGCGGGCGTGCTGGAGCACCTCGACCTGCAGCGCCTCCTTGGACGCGAAGTGCGCATAGAGCCCGCTCTTGCTCAGCTTCGTCGCCGCGGCGAGCGTGCCGATGGTCAGGCCTCCGAGCCCGACGAGCGACGCGAGCCCCGTCGCCTCGTCGAGGATGGCCGTCCTCGTGTCGTCACCCTTGCTCATGTGACCATAAAAGCACGATCGTTCGGTCGTGACAAGAGGTCGACGCCTACGTCACGCACCGACGTCACGCACCGTCGTCACGCTCGCGCCACGAGAGCAGCCGCGCCGCCACGACCTCCAGGTCGTGCGCGAGCACACCCGACGGGTCGCCCCCGTCCACCGCCTCGGGGTACGTCGCGCCCCGGTGGGCGTCGAACCACGGTGCGAGCGCCCACCAGGCCCGGGCCCTGGCCCCCGTGTCGTCGTCCACGGTGGACGCGACGGTCTCGGCAAACGCGGGTGACGTCGCGTTGAGCGCCCACGCGAGGTCGAGGGCCGGGTCGGTGACCCGGGCGTCGCCCCAGTCGATGACACCGGACAGCCGACCCTCGTGGGCGAGGACGTGCTCGGTCACGAGGTCGCCGTGGCACAGTGCCTGCTCACCCACGGCGCCGACCCGCTCGAGCAGCGCCTCCCCCGTGGCCCGGTGCTCGGGCGGCAGCAGCGGCAGCACGACGTGCCGGAAGCGCTCGACCTGAGCGGCCCGTCCGGCGTGGTCGTCGACGGCCGACGGGCAGCCCGCGTCGGCTGCCAGGGGCAGGGGCGTGGCGTGGAGCGCCGCGAGGAAGGCGGCGAAGACCTCTCCGTCGGCGGAGGTGAGGCGTGCCGGGTCGACCGCCTCGCCGGGCACGACGACGTGCCGCACCCGCAGCGGCTCACGGTCGAGCACGACCGGGCGGGGCACCTCCAGCGGCAACCCGTCCGCGATCGCGGGGAGCAGGACCGCCTCGGCGAGCAGTGCCGTCCCGACCTCCGGCCGGCGTGCCGTGCGGTCGACCCAGCGCTGCTCCACGAGCGTCGTCACGCTGTCCCAACCCTGCCGCAGCGGGACCCGGTCGGCGTGCCACCCGCGCACGATCTGCGACCACACCGCCACGCTGTCGGGCACGATGCTGTCGGCCTCGTCGTCGAAGCGGCGCACGAGCTCCTCGACGGTGACCCACTCTCCCCACGACACCTCCTCCGGCTGCCACCGGATCGGGCCGTCCCACGTCACGACGAAGCGGAAGGCGCGGTAGCGCGTGTGCGCGTCGGCGTAGTCCGCGACGCCGAGGGGCTCGAGCCGGACGCCCGAGACCCCGAGCTCCTCCTCGACCTCGCGCACCGCGCCGAGGGCCGGGTCCTCCCCCGCCAGGACGACGCCACCGGCGGCGAGGTCGAGCAGACCCGGGTAGACGTCCTTCGTCGTCGTGCGGCGGTGCAGGTAGACCCGGCCGAGAGGGTCGCGCACGACGACCGACGACGCCGCGTGGCGCAGGTTGCGCCCCCGCATGACCGAGCGCGGCGCCGACCCGGACACCTGGCCGGCCTCGTCGTAGAGCGCGACCACCTCGTCGTCGGCCATGACGGGGTCAGCCGAAGAAGGAGCGCACGTCGTCGAGCTCGGTGACGTCGTACCAGAGCAGCTCGTCGGCCTCCTCGTCGACCGCGCCGGTGACCTCGTCGTCGACGTGGAAGGACGCGACCCGCGAGAGCGGCACCGGAGACGTGAGCACGACCTTCGACACGGGGGCGCCGTCGCGCGGTGAGACCCACGCCGCGTCCGCGTCGGCGGACGCGACGACCCTCCGGTCCGAGCGCGCCGACCGGAGCCCGGCCGCCGCCTCGACGGCGTCGCTGAAGGCGGCGTACTCGAGGTCCTCGACGTCGAGACCCGGCGCGGCCTGCTCGAGACCCGACGTGACGGCATACGCCGTCCGTGGGGCACCCGGGCCGGCGGCGAGCGCGCCTGCGGTGGCGAGCTCCTCGAGGCCGGCCCGTCCCAGCGGCACGTAGACGCGCACGACCGGCATCAGGACTCCCTCCCGCTCGTCAGCTCGGCGAGCGACTCGACGATGGACTGGCCGAGCACGTCGACGTCGGGCATCGCGTCGCGGTCGGCGTTGAGACCGAAGTAGACGCCGCCGTTGTACGACGTGATCCCGATCGAGAGGGCCTGGCCCTTGGCGAGCGGCGTCACCGGGTAGGTCGAGAGCATCTCGGCGTCACCGGCATAGAGCGGCGTCTGGGGGCCCGGCACGTTGGTGATCATGACGTTGTAGAGCCGGCGCGACATCGCCGAGCCGAGCCGCGCACCGAGCGCGTGGAGCGTCGGAGGGGCGAAGCCCGCGAGGTTGGCGAGCGACGTCGCGCCGACGGCCTGGCCACCCTCCATCTGCTGGCGCATGGCGAAGGCGATCTGGTGCAGACGCATCGAGGCCCCGGGCTCGCCGACCGGCAGGTTGACGACGCAGGCCATGACCTGGTTGGCGTACATCCCGGCCGGGTCGTCGCCGTAGATGCTCACCGGCACCATGGCGCGCACCGACGTGTGGGGGCTCACCGCCTCGCCGCGCCCGAGCAGCCACGCCCGGAAGCCGCCGGCGATCGTCGCCAGCACGACGTCGTTGATCGTCACGTCCTCGGCGTAGGCACCGCGGGCCAGCCGCTTGCGCACGAGGCGGTAGTCCTCGAGATCGGTCGCGATCATGACCCATCGACGGGCCGAGCCGATCTCGGCGTTGAGGGGTGAGTCCGGCGCAGGGCGCGCCGCGGTGCGCGCGACCGTCGAGAGCACCTGACCGGCCGACTCGACCGCACGCAGGCCGACGTTGAGGGCGTCGTTGAGGCCGCCGCGCACGAGGTCGACGACCTGCGTCGGGCGCCGCACCGCGTCGATGACGGCACCGGTGACGAGCTCGACCGATGACGGCGACCGGCTGGGCTCCCACGGCACGACGACGTCGTCCTGGTCCTCGCCCTTGACGGCGTCGACGATGACGTGGGCGATGTCGAGGGCGTTGACCCCGTCGATGAGCGCGTGGTGGGTCTTCGTGACGATCGCGAACCGGCCGTCGTGCAGCCCCTCGACGAGGTAGACCTCCCACAGGGGACGGGTGCGGTCGAGCTTGCGCGGCTGGACCCGGGCGACGAAGTCCTGCAGCTGCCGGTCGCTTCCCGGTCGAGGAAGGCCCGCGCGGCGCACGTGGTAGCCCATGTCGAAGGCCTCGTCGTCGACCCACACGGGGTTGCCGATGCGGCCCGGGACGTCGCGGACCTTCTGCCGGAAGCGTGGGATCGCGCCGATCCGGCTCTCGATGATGCGGACGAGCTGGTCGTAGTCGAAGCCCTCGCGAGGAGGCTGGAAGACCATGACCGACCCGACGTGCATCGACGTGGTGGACTCCTCGAGGTAGAGGAACGACGCGTCGAGCGAGGTCAGGCGGTCAGACATGCTCACACTCTGCCAGACGCCCCTGCTTAGGATCGTGGCCATGCGTACGTTTCGCGCCCTCCCGTATGCCGTGTGCGTCCTCGCGCTCGCCGGCGCCGCCGCCTGCTCGTCCGGCACCCCCGACCCCGGGCCGTCCGGTGGCACCGGCGTCGTCTCGACGGGCAGTGTCAAGCGCCTCGAGGTGACCGTCACGGGGACGACCGTGACGCCCGCGCCGGCGCAGATCGACCTGCCGATCGGCTCGACCCTCGAGCTCGTCGTCACGAGCGACCACGACGACGAGCTGCACGCGCACGGCTTCGACGTCGAGGCGACGCTCAAGGCCGGCACCCCGACCACGCTGCGCCTCACCGGGGCCGAGGCGGGCGTCTACGAGGTCGAGACGCACGAGCCGGCCCTGACCCTGCTCACGGTCGCCGTCCGCTGACCGTGGCGCCGCTCCCGGCCGCCCTCGCCCCGGCCTTCGCGCCCGCCATCGTCCCGGCCCACGGCGTCGGGAGCCGTGGCGACCTCCCCCTGCCGTTCAGCGCCCTCGTCATCGCGGCCGTCGCGGCGCTCGTCATCTCGTTCGTGGCCATCGGCACGCTGTGGCGCGAGCCGCGTCTGCGCGACACCGACGGGGTGCTGCTGCCCGGACCGGTTGCCGCCGTGCTCGACTCGCGCTGGGTGCGCGTCGTGGCCCGCGTCCTCGCCGGGATCGTCACGGTGTGGACCCTGGCGGCCCTCGTGTTCGGCCCCGACTCGGCCCGCAACCCGGTGCCCCACGTCGTCTACGTGTGGCTGTGGGTGGGCCTCGCCTTCGCCTCGATGCTCCTCGGGCCGGTGTGGCGGGTCATCAACCCGCTCCGCGCGCTGCACGCCGGCCTCCTCCGGCTCGCCCGCGTCTCACCCGACCTCGCGGTCCTGCGCTACCGCTGGGGCCTGTGGCCCGCCGCTCTGGGACTCGGGACCTTCACGTGGGTCGAGCTCGTCGCCGAGGACAACACCTCGCTCGGCTTCCTCCGCGTCCTCGTGGCCGGCTTCTTCGCCGTGTCGCTGCTCGGCGCGGCCGTCTTCGGCCGCACGTGGTTCGACCACGCAGACCCCTTCGAGGCGTGGTCGCGGCTGCTCGGTGTGCTCTCACCGCTCGGGCGGCGTCACGACGGCCGGTGGGTGCTGCGGACCCCGCTCCACGGCGTCAACGGCCTGCGCGGCCAGCGGGGGCTCGTGCCCACCGTCGCCGTCATGCTCGGCGGGACGGCATACGACGGCTTCTCGGCCAACCTCTCGTGGGCGACGTTCGTGCAGACCTCGAGCGTGCCGTCGGGCCTGCTCCGGACCGCGACCCTGCTCGGCTTCTTCGGCCTCGTGGCGGGGACGATCTGGCTGGCCTCGGCCGTGTCGGTGCGGCTCGCGGGCGAGCCCTTCGCCCGCTCCTTCTCCTTCGTCAGCGACATCGCGCCGTCGCTGATCCCGATCGCCGGTGGCTACGTCATCGCGCACTACTGGTCGCTGTGGGTCTACCAGGGGCAGTACGCGTGGCGCCTGCTGACCGACCCCCTCGGCACCGGCGCCGACCTGCTCGGCACCGCCGGCCTCACCCCGAACGACCTGCTCATCCGGCCGACGCTCGTCGCGACGATCCAGGCCGTGAGCATCGTCGTCGGGCACCTGCTCGGTGTCCTCGCCGCCCACGAGCGGGCGATCACGGTCCTCGACCGTCGCGCGGCGGTCATCGGCCAGGTGCCGCTCATGGTCGTCATGGTCTTCTACACGCTCGGCGGTCTGACGATCCTC
The DNA here is from genome assembly GCF_964254175.1 of Terrabacter sp. LjRoot27. Taxonomy (NCBI): domain Bacteria; kingdom Bacillati; phylum Actinomycetota; class Actinomycetes; order Micrococcales; family Intrasporangiaceae; genus Terrabacter; species Terrabacter sp. LjRoot27. Next base: position 1,384,670 of record NZ_CAXUSS020000001.1, on the reverse strand, counting down.
TTCGCGCCCTGACCGGACGCCCTCAGCTCAGCCGCCGACCGCACTCGACGCCCGGCGGCCCGGGCCCCGGCGCCCCCGTCGGCGGCCTCGCTCCCTGCGCTCACGGCGCTCCCTGCGCTCCGCCGTCGGCGCCGTCCAGGGCAGCAGGCCGGTGGCGAGGTCGGCCACGGCGTGACGCACCGGGGAGTCCGGTGCGTGCTCGACGACCGAGCGCCCGGCGAGCAGCGCCGCGTCGACGCCGGCGGCGTCGTCGGGCACGAACCGCACGGACGCGAGTCCCGCGAACCGCAGGAGCGAGTCGGCGATGCGGGACTCGGGACGGGACCCGACGGCGCCGCTGCGGACGCGGTTGACGACGGGCACGGGGTCACCGGAGGGCACCGTGCCGAGCTCCTGGAGTCCCCGGACGAAGCGCTGGAGCGCGACCGGGTCGGCCCCACCCACGGCCACGACGAGGTCGGAAGCCGCCAAGGAGGTCAGCGTGGCCTCGTTGCGTCGCGGGGCCACGGTGTCATAGCTCAGCTCCTCGTCGTCCTCGAGGCAGAAGCCGCAGTCGACGACGACGACCTGCACGAGCGAGCGGCTGAGCTCGAGCACCCGCTCGAGCGCGGCAGCCCGCACCTCTGGCCACCGCTCGGCCTTGGGCAGCCCGGTCAGCACGCGCAGCCCGGGGACGACCACGGGGGCGATCCGCGAGAGCGCAGGAAGGTCGAGCAGACCCTGGTCGGCCGCACGGCACGCCGCCGCGACCCCCGGCGCCTCGTCGAGGAGCCCGAGGGTCTGCGCGACGCAGCCCCCGTAGGTGTCGGCGTCGACGAGCAGCACCTCGACGCCCCGGCTCGCGACCTCGGCGGCGAGCGTCGTCGCGACGGTCGTGCGCCCGGGTGCACCGGTAGGTCCCCACACCGCGATGACGGGCGCACGCTCCGGGCCGCCGAGCCGCGAACCGGTCGCACGGCCGGCGTCCACGCCGTCGTCCGGCGAGCGCCCCGCGCCGCGCGACCCGGAGGCCTCACGGCCGTCGGTGGTGGCGGCGCCCGCAGGACGCCAGGCGGCGTCACCGGCGGTGGCGGCCTCCGCAGGGTCGGACGGGTCGGACGGGTCGCACTGGTCGCCCGGACGACGGGCCGCACCGGGGAGGCCGCCGGGTCCCGTTCCGGCGGCATCGTCGGCCGCGTCTCCGTGCAGGGATGCCTCGAGGCCGTCGACGTCACCCACGGCCTCGTCCAGCGACTGCTCCCACCGGTCGGCGCCCGCCTCGACCGGAACCGTGACGGTGATCGTCAGCTGTCGCAGTCGGCGCTCGGCCCCCTCGTCATCGGTGGGATGCACCCCGATCACGCGGATCCGGTTGGCGCGCAGACGGTTCACGACCGTCAGGTCGAGGCCGCGCAGGTCGGAGGAGACGACGGCGGTGTCACCGAGCCCGGCGTCGGCCACCGACAGCAGCTCGGACACGTCGGCGCACCGGCGGGTCACCGTCACGTCGCGCAGGCCCTCGAGGGTCGTGGCGACCGCCGACTCCCACTGGTGGCTCAGGGCGGTCAGGACCTCGGTCATGCGCCGCCGCCGGTGACCGCCCCGACGGACGGGACGAGGGTCAGCTTGGCCTCGCCGTCCACCGCCTCGACGAGCGGCTGGACCTTGTCGGTCGGCACGTAGATCTGCACCGACGTCATCGAGCCCGACCCGAAGCCACCGCTGCTCGTCATCACCGCGGCGACCGCTGCGGACTCGAGGACCTTCTTCGTCGGCGTCGTCGCCTCGTCGCCCGTCGTCGAGGCCTTGGGGGTGACGAAGACGTCCACCCGGCTGCCCCGGGCCAGCCCGGTCGTAGACATCGCGTCGGCACGGACGGTGACCCGCTGCACGGCGACGGCGTCGGCGGCGCCGACGGCGGACGCAGGCACGAGCTCACCGGCGCGCACGTCGCGCACCATGAACGAGCCGGTCGGGGCCGGGGCGTCGGCGGCGAGGTAGGCGTTCATCCCGTCGGCGAGACGGACGTCCGCGCGCACGAACGAGGCCTCCTCGACCTCGTCGCCGGCGACGAGGTTGCTCGCCGCGACCCACACCGGGACCCGGTCGTCGGCGCTGGCGACGGCCTTGGCACCCAGCGTCGCCGCGACGACCACGAGCAGCACGCCGACGACGAGGCGGCTGTCGCGCCAGGACGGTCGCTGCAGGCGCTTGGCGCTGGGACTGGCCAGCTCGGTCATGTGGGCCCCCTGTGGTCCGCCGGTCGATGACTGGGCGCGCCCGCCGCACGGCAGCGGACGGACGCGGCAACATCTTGCATCAACCGGGGGCAAACCGCCCGTCAGCGTGCACAGCTGGGGACGACGGCCGATACACGCGGCACCGATCCCTAGGATGGGGGTGTTCCCTGCCGTCCACCTGCGGCCCTGCCGGAGTCGGGCGGCCCCGGCCGTGGTCGGACGCACCGAGGCGGGTACGGGTGTGTTCGAGGCCGTCGACGAGACGGTGCCCTGAGGAGGAGACAACGTGGCCCAGCGGTTCCTGCAGCTCGCCGAGGTGTCGGAGATCCTCAACATCTCCTCCGCCCAGGCGTACGCCCTCGTGCGGTCCGGGGAGCTGCCGGCCATCAAGATCGGCGGGCGGGGCCAGTGGCGCGTCGAGGCCACCGAGCTCGAGGGCTACATCCAGCGGATGTACGCCGAGACGAAGTCGTTCGTGCAGGCACACCCGTTCGGCGGCTCCGCCGAGGAGTGAGGCAGCCGGCACCCGGGTCGTCAGAGCCGCCGCACCGAGCCGAGTGACCAGAAGGGCACGAGCAGCCGCCCGGTGACGTTGGCTGCACGACGCGCCTCGTCGGACGCGTGCTCGGCCAGCTCGAGGTGGTCGGCCCCGACGACGTCGATCGTCCCCGTGGCCGGGTGCCCGTCCACGTCGACCACCTCGACGACGGCACGGTCCCGACTGACCGCCCGGAGCGCCGCACCCAGGGCGAAGCGCCGCGCGACGACGGAGGGCGTCCGAGCCCCTGGCAGCAGTCCTGACACCGCACGGACCGCCGCGAGCGCGACGAGGACCGGTCGCCCCGGGGCCGTCTCGACGAGCGCCCAGTCGGGCCCGACGTCGACGAGCCTCCCTGAGACGACGCGCCCGCGCAGCCGCAGGCCGACCTGCGTCGGGCCGATGTTGGCGAGCAGCCGCGTGTGGACGTCGAGCAGGGCCCGCTCACGCCGGGTGCGGTCGGCGACCTCGGCCTCGAGCTCGCGGACGTCGTCCAGCGCGAGCTGCGCCTCGAGGTCGTCGAAGAGCCGGTCCCAGCGCATGCGCACACCCTCCCCTGCGCCGGCGTCCTCGGCCAGCCGACGATTCTTGACCAACACCATACTTGACCAAACGCATGCAAACTGCATTGAATGAAGGCATGAACAGGGGAACAGCGTCAGCGACGACCGGCATGCACCGAGCCCAGGCCACGGGCCGAGCCGGCGGCGGCGACGCCGGCCACACGGTCCGGGACGACCGACCTCGCCGGCCCGCCGCAGGTCGGGACCGCTCGGTCGGGCGCGAGGCCGCGGCCGGAGCAGCGGGCCTGGCGGTCGCCGTGCTGACGCTGCTGTACCTCCTGACGGTCGCACGGCGAGGTCTCGGCACGGCCGAGGCCGCTGCTCGCCCGGACGACGTGCTCCTCCTCCTGATGGTCTGGGTCGGCGTCCTGCTGGCGGCCTGGCTGGCGCTCGGGAGCCTCCTCGCCGTGGCCTCGCTCCTGCCGGGCGCGGCTGGACGGGTGGCGGGCGAGGTCGCCGAGCGGGTCACCCCGGTCGCGGTGCGCAAGGTGCTGACACTCGTGCTGGGCGCCACGGTCGGCTCGATGGCCCTGCCTGCGGCGCCCGTCTCGAGTGCCGGCTCCGGTCCGAGCGCACGCGGCGCCGAGGGCCACGCATCCCCGGCCGAGCAGGCGTCCGCACCCGACCTGGCGCCCGGCTACGCGCCCACCGACCTGACGCCGGGCTATGCGCCGACCGCCGGGTCCGCCGACCCCTCGGGGCCCTCGGGCCAGGCCTCGGGTGCTGACCTCCCCGACATCCCGGAGGTCGCCGTCGTCGGTCCCGGCTACTCCCCCACCCCACGGCACACCCCGCAGGACCTCGTCGCACCGGCACCTCCGAGGCTGCTCGACGGGCCCGGCTACGTCCCTACGCCACCGGTCCCCGTGCTCGACGCCGACCGGTCGCGGCTCCTGGCTCCGGCCCCGCGCCTCGCGACGTCGGCGCACGACCTCGTCACCGTCCGACGCGGCGACTCCCTCTGGACGATCGCCGCCCGACACCTCGGTCCGGGCACCTCCGACGCTCAGATCTGCCGGGAGTGGCCGAGGTGGTATGCCGCCAACCGCGACGTCGTGGGCGACGACCCCGACCTGCTCGTGCCGGGCCAGCAGCTGCGTCCACCCTCGAGCACGTCGCACCCGGCAACGCGCGGGTCCCGCGCCACCACGCCCCACCCGTCCACCACCCACGTCGGTGCCGGCAGCGGCGCCCCGGCAGAGCAGGGAGCCCGGTGATGACCAGAGCGACGACCGCGTCCGGCCAGACGCCGACCCCCGCCCGCGACGGCTTCACCGTCCGGCGCATCCCCCAGACGGCGCCCCGGATCATCAGCGCCGACGAGGCCTGGCACGGGGAGCCGCCCTACGCGCAGGACGCGCTCGCCCTCGACTTCTTCGGCGCACGTGACGACGAGGACTTCGGCCGGCAGCCGACCCGCACGAGCCTGCTCCCGCAGCCGGCCCCGCTCGTGGCCCGTCTCGCGCAGGCCATCGTCGAGGTCGTGTCGGGTCAGCGACCCGCGCCGCAGCTCATCCGGCACACGGCGCCGACCATCTACTCCGTCATCGCGCGGCAGGCCATGGTCGCCGGCCGACGTCGCGCACCAGGCCCGCGTCGCGCGGCCGTCGTACGTCGGGTCCGGGTGTGCGAGCCCGCCGACGGCATCGTCGAGGCGTGCGCCGTCGTCGTGTCCCACGGACGCGTCCGCGCCCTGGCCCTGCGGCTCGAGGGCCTCGACGGACGCTGGCTCGTCACCGCGCTCACCATCGGCTGACGGCACGCGTCAGCGACGGGCGCGCCCCCGGCATACGTCCGCTCCGGCATGCAGACGGCCCGGGCACCCTCGGGGGCCCGGGCCGTCTCGCGTGGTGAGTCAGCGGCGCTTGCGCTTGACCTTCTTGCCGCGACGGTCGGCCTTGCGCTCGACCGTCTGCTGGCCGCCGGTCTCGACGGCACGGCCGTCCTCACCGGGGGCGGTGTAGTGCAGGGTCGCCGGGCGCTGGGCCTCCGGGTCGAGGTCGACGCCGGAGACACGGACACCGGAGCCGAAGGGGCGACGTCCTGCGGCGGCGGCCTCCGCCTCCTCGTCGCTCTCGCCGTTGCGGGCGGCGGCACCGGTCGCGTCGTCGGCCACGTGCCCCGCGGCGGCGAGACCGCTGACGAGGTCCCCGACCGACATCGGCGCGGCGCCGACGGGAGCGGCAGCGGCCTCGGGCAGCTGCACCTCGACGGAGAAGAGGTGGCTGACCGACTCCTCCTTGATGGCCTCCATCATCGCCTCGAAGAGCTGGAAGCCCTCGCGCTGGTACTCGATGAGCGGGTCGCGCTGGGCCATCGCCCGCAGGCCGATGCCCTCCTGGAGGTAGTCCATCTCGTAGAGGTGCTCGCGCCACTTGCGGTCCAGGACCGACAGGACGACCCGGCGCTCGACCTCGCGCATCGTCTCCGAGCCGAGCGTCTCCTCACGCTGGTCGTACGCGTGGTGCGCGTCCGACATGAGCTGCTCACGCAGCAGGTCGGCCGTGATGGCCTGCCGGCCGCCGGCCATGTCCTCGACCGCCTCGATGCTGAGCGAGACGGGGTAGACCTGGCGCATCGCCTCCCAGAGCTTCTCGAGGTCCCAGTCGGCCGCGAAGCCCTCGGCCGTGGCGGCGTCCACGTAGGAGCCGACGACGTCGTTGACGAAGAGCCGCAGCTGCTCGTGGAGGTCCTCGCCCATGAGCACGGCGCGGCGCTCGTCGTAGATGACCTGGCGCTGGCGGTTCATGACGTCGTCGTACTTGAGGACGTTCTTGCGGATCTCGTAGTTCTGCGCCTCGACCGACCCCTGGGCCTTCTGGATCGAGTTCGTGACCATCTTGGACTCGATCGGCACGTCGTCCTCCATGCCGGCGGTCTGCATGAAGCGGTCGACGAGGCCGGCGTTGAACAGGCGCATGAGGTCGTCGTTGAGCGAGAGGTAGAAGCGCGACTCGCCCGGGTCACCCTGGCGGCCGGAACGACCACGCAGCTGGTTGTCGATGCGGCGCGACTCGTGACGCTCGGTGCCGAGGACGTAGAGGCCGCCGAGCTCGGTGACCTCCTCGTGCTCCGCCGCGACGTCGCGCTCGGCCTTGGCGAGGGCCTCGTCCCAGGCGGCTTCGTACTCCTCCGGCGTCTCGTGCGGGTCGAGCCCGCGACGCTTGAGCTCGGCGACGGCCCGGAACTCGGAGTTGCCGCCCAGCATGATGTCGGTGCCTCGACCGGCCATGTTCGTCGCGACGGTGACAGCACCCTTGCGGCCGGCGTCGGCGACGATGGCTGCCTCGCGCTCGTGCTGCTTGGCGTTGAGGACCTCGTGCTTGATGCCGCGCTTCTTCAGCTGCTGGGAGAGGTACTCGCTCTTCTCGACCGACACGGTGCCGACGAGGACGGGCTGGCCGACGGCGTACTTCTCGGCGATGTCGTCGACGACGGCGTCGTACTTGGCCACCTCGGTGCGGTAGACGAGGTCGGCCTGGTCCTTGCGGATCATCGGGCGGTTCGTCGGGATCGGGATGACGCCGAGCTTGTAGATCGAGTTGAGCTCGGCCGCCTCGGTCTGGGCGGTGCCCGTCATGCCCGAGAGCTTGTCGTACATGCGGAAGTAGTTCTGCAGCGTGATCGTGGCGAGCGTCTGGTTCTCGTTCTTGATCTCGACGCCCTCCTTCGCCTCGATGGCCTGGTGCATGCCCTCGTTGTAGCGACGGCCGGGGAGCATGCGGCCGGTGTGCTCGTCGACGATGAGGATCTCGCCGTTCATGACGACGTAGTCCTTGTCCTTCTTGAACAGCTCCTTGGCCTTGATGGAGTTGTTGAGGTAGCCGATGAGCGGCGTGTTGACCGTGTCGTAGAGGTTGTCGATGCCGAGGAGGTCCTCGACGCGCGCGATGCCGGACTCGAGGACGCCCACGGTGCGCTTCTTCTCGTCGACCTCGTAGTCGCCGCGACCGTCCTCGCCGCGGTTGAGCCGGGCCGCGATGCGGGCGAACTCGACGTACCACTTCGTCGCGAGGTCGGCCGGTCCGGAGATGATGAGCGGCGTGCGCGCCTCGTCGATGAGGATCGAGTCGACCTCGTCGACGATGCAGAAGTTGTGGCCGCGCTGGACGAGCTCGGCGGGGTCCCACGCCATGTTGTCGCGGAGGTAGTCGAAGCCGAACTCGTTGTTCGTGCCGTAGGTGATGTCCTTGGCGTACTCGGCGCGCCGCTGCTCGGGCGTCATCTGGCTCAGGATGCAGCCGGTCTCCATGCCGAGGGCGCGGTGGACGCGGCCCATGAGCTCGGACTGGTACTCGGCGAGGAAGTCGTTGACGGTGATGACGTGGACGCCCTTGCCCGACAGCGCGTTGAGGTAGCTCGGCAGGGTCGCGACGAGGGTCTTGCCCTCACCGGTCTTCATCTCGGCGACGTTGCCGAGGTGGAGGGCGGCGCCACCCATGAGCTGCACGTCGAAGTGACGCTTGCCGAGGGTGCGCTTGCTCGCCTCGCGGACGGCCGCGAAGGCCTCCGGCAGCAGCATGTCGAGGGTCTCACCCCGGTCGAGGCGCTCGCGAAAACCCTTGGTCTCGTCGCGCAGCTCCTCGTCGGTGAGCTTCTCGAAGTCGGCCTCGAGGGCGTTGACCTGCTTGGCGATGCCCTGGAGCTTCTTCAGGGTCCGGCCTTCGCCGGCGCGAAGCAGCTTCTCGATGACGGCCATCTGGTGATCTCACTCCCGACTGAACGTGTGGACTCGCCCGGTGGGCGGGCTCCATCGCCCGTGATGGGTCACGGGACCCGCCTAGGCTAGCCGCCTTCCGGACACAACGACCAACGCATCGGCCCCCGGCCCGGTTCCGGGAGCGTGAGCGGCCCGGCCCCGCCCCTCACCGAGGGCGTATGCCGTGTGGCCGCGGGCGCGCTCAGCGGCTCGGGGCGGTGGTGGCCGGGTCGACGTCCCGGTCGACGGGGAGGTCGACGCGACCGAGCCCGAGCCAGGCGGCCATCGACTCGAGGTTGGCGAGCAGGGCCGGGCGCGCCTCGGCGGGTGCCCCGGGCTCCCAGGTGACGCGGTGGCAGCGCAGCACGCCGGCGACGCGGTCCGCCTTGAGGTCGCAGCGCGCGACGAGCGCCTCGCCGTGGAGGAAGGGCAGGACGTAGTAGCCGTGCACGCGCTTCTCGGCGGGCGTGTAGATCTCGATGCGGTAGTGGAAGTCCCAGAGGGCGTGGATGCGCTCACGCTGCCAGACGAGCGAGTCGAAGGGGCTGAGCAGGGCCTCGGCGTGGACGCGTCGGGGCAGCCGCGCCTCGGCGTGGAGCCAGGCCGGCTTCCAGCCCGGCACCGTTACCGGGATGAGCTCACCGTCCGCGACGAGGCGGGCGATGGCGGGGCGGGCGTCCTCGCGCTTGATCCGGAAGTAGTCGGCCAGGCACAGCTCGGTGCCGACGCCGTGGGCCCGGGCGGCGATGCGGACGAGCTCGAGGAAGCGGTCGGGATCGGCCTCGGGTCCGGGTCGGTCGGTCCAGGCGGCCCGCAGCGGCGGCGGCGCGGTGGCGGCGAGCGCGGCATAGCGTCGCTCGAACTGCGACGTGCGCCCCGCGGAGCTGATCTGCCCGGCCCAGAAGAGGTACTCGAGGGCCTGCTTGACGTCGGACCAGTTCCAGCCCCAGTGGTCGGTGCGCCGGGGCTGGTCGTGCTGGAGGGCCGCTTCCACCTCGCGCGCGGTCATCGGGCCGCGCGCCTCGACCTCGGCCCGCACGAGGTCGACGTAGTCGGGGCGCTCCTCGAGGATGCGCCGCATACCGCCCCACGCCTTCTCGGCGGCGGCGCGCATGCGGAAGTCGAGCAGCGGCCACGTCGACGGCGGGACGAGGCTCGCCTCGTGGGCCCAGTACTCGACGAGCCGCCTCGGGGCCCGGTCGCGGGCCCGGTCGAGCAGTGCCGGGTCGTAGGGCCCGAGCCGCGAGAAGAACGGGAGGTACTGGCTGCGGGCGAGCACGTTGACGCTGTCGATCTGGACGACCCCGACGCGGTCGACGACCCGCTGCACGTGGCGCATGGTCGCGGCGAAGGGCTCGGGACGCGGGTCGAGGAAACCCTGGGCGGCGATGGCGGTGCGGCGCGCCTGCGCCCGGGTCATCCCGCGCGTGGCAACGGTCATGGTCGGCGCTCCTGGCGTCTCGGCCGGGTCGGTCGGGGCTCGGTCGGGGCTCGGTCGGGGCTCGGTCGGGGCTCGGTCGGGGGTCGGTTGGGTCGGTCGGGTCAGTCGGGGTCGATGAGCCGCTGGCGCACGGCATACATCGCCGCCTCCATGCGCGAGTGCATCTGCAGCTTGTCGAGGATGTTGCGGATGTGGTTGCGCACGGTGTTCTCGGAGATGAACAGCTCGGCGCCGATCTCGCGGTTGAGCTTGCCCTTGGCGACGCTGCGAAGGATCTCGAGCTCGCGGTGGGTCAGCCGCGGCAGCTCCAGCCCCGGCGTGGGCGCGGGCGGCACGTCCTTCTGGCTGATCGCCTTGAACTCCTCGAGCAGCTTGGAGGCCATGAGGGGCGAGAGCAGCGACTGCCCCTGGAAGACGCCCCGGATGCCGGCTGCCACCTCCTCCGGCGGCACGTCCTTGAGGAGGTAGCCGTTGGCACCGGCACGGACGGCCTCGAAGAGGTTGGCCTCGTCGTCGGAGCTCGTCAGCATGAGGATCCGCGCCGAGGGGACTCGCTGCTTGATGACCCGGCACGCGTCGATGCCGCCGCGCTTGGGCATGCCGACGTCCATGACGATGACGTCGGGCAGGATCTCCTCGGCCTGGTCGACCGCCTCGATCCCGTCGGCGGCCTCACCGACGACCTCGATGCCGTCCTCCGTCGACAGGACGGTCTGCAGACCCCGGCGGTAGAGGGCGTGGTCGTCGACGATGAGGACACGGATGACGTCGGGGGGCGGGTTCACGGCTCCATCTTGGCCCAGACCACGGACACGCCGCCCTCTGGACGGCCCGCGTCGGCGCGGCGGGGCCCGGACGCCCGTCGGGGCGCCCCCTCGAAGGGGACGCCCCGACGCCGTCGATGCCCGGGGAGCAGGGGTTCAGCCCGTGGCGGCGACGGCGGCGTCCGCGTCGGTCTCGAGGTGCAGCACCCCGTAGCTCCAGCCGCGGCGCCGGTAGACCACGCTCGGGCGGTCGGTGTCTGCGTCGTGGAAGAGGAAGAAGTCGTGTCCGACGAGCTCCATCTGGTTCACGGCGTCCTCGAGGGACATGGGCGCCGCCGTGTGGATCTTCTCGCGGACCTCGATGGGCGAGTTGCCGAGCGCACCGAAGCGCTCGAGGTCGTCGACCCGGCCGTCACCGGAGTCGCCGGCCGAGGTGTCGTCGGTGGCCGCACCGTTCGCAGAGGCGTCGATGCGGGCGGTCGCCTGCGCGACCGACTCGGGGATGCGTCGTCCGCGGCTGACCTTGCGCTTGTCGTGCACCCGCCTCAGGCGGTCCATGAGCTTGTCCACGGCCGCGTCGAGGGCGGCGTACTTGTCGTCGAGACAAGCCTCCGCCCGGATCACGGGACCCTTGGCGTGGCACGTGATCTCGACCTTCTCGGACCCACGGGCGACCCGCTCGTGGGTGACGACGACGTCGATGCGGTGCACCTTGGGTGCGAGCGCCGGCACCTTGGCCAGTCGCTCGTCGAGCTGCTCACGGAATCGGTCGGGGATCTGGACGTGGCGTCCAGTGACGACGATCTCCACGGTTCCTCCTTGATCGCGCACGTCTTCTTCGTGCGGGCAGTGAGAGTGTTTCCGGGCCTCTGGTCACCTAGGACGGGCCCGCGGTCGACGCGGCACCACCCCTTCCTGTCGATCACGTCCCGGGGAGGCGGCCGGCAGGCCGTTCCCCGTGGGACGGGGGTCCATGACTCGACACTACTTGGGCCACGCGCCCACTGGAAGGCGTGCCGGGCATCCCCCTGCAACATCACATGCAACGGACAGGTCAGCGCGTCGCGGGACCCCGCAGGTCACCCGCGCGTGCGCTGGGTGGCGGCCAGGGAGGCGCCCACGACGGACCCGGCGCCGACCGTGCGCAGCGCCCTGGCCGCCTCGGCGAAGGTGGCACCCGTGGTCACGACGTCGTCCACGAGCAGGCATCGTCGTCCCCGGATCACGCTGTGCCACAAGGGAATCACGGAGAGTGCCCCAGCAAGGTTCCCGCGGCGCTCGATCGTGCCCAACCCGGACTGGTCCTCGACCCTGCGCACGTGGCGCAGCGCGGGCGCGACCCGGAGCGTCGGGCCGGGTCGCCCGGCCAGCCGCGTGACCGCTGCCTCACACAGTCCCGTCATCGGCGTGTCGCCGCGCTCGCGCACGGCGCGTCGCGAGGAGGGCGCCGGGACGACGACCACGACCCCGTCGTCCCAGCCGACACCGGTCAGCGCCGCGTCGAGGGACGCGGCGAGCAGGGGCACGAGGACGGCCTCCAGGTCGCGTCGGCCCACGTCCTTCCACGCCGACACGGCGGCGCGGAGCGGGTCGGCGTAGACACCCCAGGCGTGCACGGGCGGCATGCCGTCCGGGACCGGGTGCGGCACGACCCAGGGCCCACCGCCGTGCACGCGCGCGCCGCCCGGCGCCACGGGCGTGTGGGTGGAGCGTCCGTCCGTGTCCCGCGACCCAGGCGCCCCGAAGGCCAGACGGACGAGGGCGGACTGACAGCGAGCGCACCAGACGGCGCCCGGACGAAGACACCCGCCGCACTCGCGCGGCAGGACGAGGTCGACGAGGTCGCTGTCACGCACCCGGGCCACGCCGCCCGACACGGCTGCCGCGACCGAACGCCCGAGCGCCGCGACCCCGACCTCGCGCGCCGGGCTCCCCTGCCCCGACCCGCGACGCCCTCGCACGGGTCCAGCCCAGCGCACGACGGCGCGCGGGTCGAGGCGTCCGACCGTGACTGGGGACGGCGACCGGCCGGTCCCGGGGGATGTGGACGGCCCGACGAACAGGCGTCAGCCGCCGGGGACGAGGACGTCGCTGCCGCGCTCGATGAGGGGCCAGTTGGAGCCGGCCCGGGCGAGGACCCGGTTGTCGCTCGTGACGATGATGAGGCCGCGAGGGCCGCCGACCGTCGTGATCGTCACCGCCCCGGGCACGGCGCTGAGACGCGCCGCTCCCGACCGCGTGCCGTCGACGCCCGCACCGATCGTCGCGAGCCACGCGCGCATCGCGTCGCCCTTGCGCACCTGGCCCAGCACGGCGTAGCCGATCGGGTCGAGCCACGTGACGTCCTGGATACGGGTCAGGGACTGCGCCTGGCGCAGGGGCTGCGACAGCGCCTCCGGCTCGCCGTTCGTCGCCCTGACGATGCCGCTGAGACCGAGCTGCTCGTCGCCCCCAGACCGGTCGGTGGTGACGACGAGCACGCGCGCCGCGTCCGCGGCGACGGCGATGGCCTTGACCCGACGATCACCGAGCCACGGCGTGCTGATCGGCTTCGGGGCGGAGTCGGGGTCGCTGGAGACGGAGTCGAGGACGAAGATCCGGTCGTCACCCTGCTCGTCGCTGCCGGCGATCCAGAGGTAGCCGTCGGCGTCGTAGACCGGTCGGATGAGCGAGGTCGCGAAGGGCGCGACCGACCTCGGCTGCTCGGTGGACCGCCAGATCGACAGGTCGCGCCGGTTCGCCGACACGGCGGCGACCTGCTTGCCGTCGACGGACAGGGCGAGGCTGCGCCACGTGTCGGGGATGCGCGAGATGTCCCCGTCCTTGGGCTTGAGGTCGGGTCGCTTCGCGTCCTGCGTGTCGGGCACGTAGCGCGGGTCGAAGCGCCGGAGGGCGTCGCCCGTGCGCAGCTGCGCGGTGTCGAGGAAGGTCTTGGGGACGACGTCGTAGCCGAGCTCCGCGGCCGAGGACACCGACGTCACGCCGCCGGGCAGCTCGAGCTGGGTGCTGTCGACGGCGAGCGACACCGAGCTCACGGACGAGATCTGGCTCAGGGTCTTGGTCAGCTGGGCCCACATCGCGGCGCGAGCGGCAGGGTCGGCCGAGAGGGCCTCGCTGCTGAGGTTGACCTGGGCCTTCCCGCCGGTGACGGGGACGGCGTTGACGGCCAGACGGGTGCCCGCCGGCACACCCGTGGTGACGGCGCCCGCCAGGTGGCCGGGGACCGCGCTCAGCTGGGCGCGGGCCAGGGTCGTGGCGAGCCGTGTCCCGATCGGGAACCACCGCGAGTCGGGCACGAGGTCCCGGCCGGTACGCGTGACGTAGTGCACGACCCGGTTGACGTAGACGCGGTTGAACTGGTCGTTGTCGAGCCACAGACCGAACCCGGTGCTGGGCAGCTCGACGCGCCACTCACCGCCGACCTTCGTCAGGCCGAAGGTGACCTTCTCCCGGACGCCCGGTGGCTGCTCGACGTAGCGCCCGTCCGGCGTCAGTCGCGCGAGCGCGTCCGCGCTGACCTCGACGGTGTCGTCGGCCAGTCGGCGCACGGTCAGGTCGCCGTCGTAGACGACGACGTCCTCGCTCGACCACCGCCAGAGGTCGACCGACGCGGGCGCGAGGAACAAGCGCCCGGTGGCGTGGGTCTCGTCGGTGTCCTCGCCCGCCCGGAGAAAGCCGCGGACGACGGCCTCCTGGCTCGCACCGTCGACCGGGCCGACGGCGACGACTCGGACCGGTTCGTTGAGCACCTCGCCGAGGGCACGCCCCTCGACGACCGGGCCGGTGCTCGGCAGCCCGCCGCAGGCCGCGAGCGCGGTCGAGGCGACGAGCAGGACGCCGGCCAGCCGGCGGGCTCTCACGGCGCGCGCTCCACGACGATGCGGCGCAGGCGCAGCGTGTCGTCGTCGGCGGGCCGACCCGGTCCCGACGCACCGTCGCTGCCCGCGCCACCTGCGCCACCCACGCCACCCGCCGGGTCGCCTCCCCCGACGGCGCGAGCCCGGGCGGCCTCGGCCGCGAGCGGGCTGAGCGGAAGCGGCGAGCTCGTGATCGTCGCGTCGGCCTGGCGGGGCAGCGTGAGGCGGAAGCACGACCCCTCGCCGCGGGCGCCCCACGCCTCGAGGCGGCCGGCGTGCAGGCGGGCGTCCTCGAGAGCGATGGCGAGGCCGAGTCCGGTGCCTCCGGTCGTGCGGGCACGCGCGGGGTCGGCGCGCCAGAAGCGCGTGAAGACGAGCGCCGCCTCACCCGGACGGAGCCCGACACCGTGGTCGCGCACCGTCACGGCCACGGCGGAGTCGTTGGACCCGATCGTCACCTCGACGGGCTTGCCCTCACCGTGCTCGACGGCGTTGGACACGAGGTTGCGCAGGATCCGCTCGATCCGCCGCGAGTCCATGTCGGCGACGACGGGGCTCGACGGTGCGTTGACCACGAGCTGGGTGCCCTTTCGGGCAGCCAGGGTGCGGTGCGCGTCGACGGCCCGCTCGACGCAGGCGCGCAGGTCGCTCGCCTCGACCTCGAGCACCGCAGCGCCGGCGTCGAACCGCGAGATCTCGAGCAGGTCGCTGAGCAGGGACTCGAAGCGGTCGAGCTCTCCGCGGAGCAGCTCGGCCGAGCGGGCCACGGTGGGCTCGAAGTCGCCACGCGAGTCGTGGATGAGGTCTCCGGCCATGCGGATGGTCGTGAGCGGCGTGCGCAGCTCGTGCGACACGTCCGAGACGAAGCGCTGCTGCACGCGCGAGAGGTTCTCGAGCTGGGCGATCTGCTGCTGGATGGAGGCGGCCATGCCGTTGAAGGACGTGCCGAGCCGCGCGAGGTCGTCCTCCCCCTTGGCCTGCATCCGCTCGTTGAGGTTGCCCTCGGCGAACCGCTCCGCGACGGCGGCCGCGCGGCGCACCGGGTCGGCCACGAGCCGCGTCACGACGAAGGCGATGGCGCCGATGAGCAGGATGAGGGCGGCGCCGCCGAAGAGGAACGTCTGCCCGATGAAGCTGATGATCTCGCGCTCGCGGTCCATCGGGTAGATGAAGTAGAGGCCGTAGTTGCCGGCCACCGGGAGCACGACCTTCTGGCCGACGATGACGGCGGAGATGCTGTCGTTGCCCTGCTCGACGGTCGCGACCTGGAGGTGCTGGCGCTCGGGCTGGGCCGCGACCTGCTGGCGCAGCTCGTCCGGGATGAACCGGACCCCGACGCTGCCGCTCTCGATCGGTCCGACGATGAACGGCGAGCCGTTGTCGTCGAACCGCGTGAGCACGACGTAGCGCGTCTCGTTGCCGGCGTCGCGCCGGTAGGTGTTGATGAGCGTCGTCGCGAACTGCGTCAGCTTGGCCTGGGTGTCGGTCTGGTCGGTCGAGTCGAACTGGCCCTGCGCGTCGGTCGCGTCACGCAGGCTGTCCTCGGCGGCGATGCGCTGCCGCCCGTCGACGAGGCCCTGGGCGATCGAGCCGTAGAGGTAGGTCCCGACCGCGGTGAGCACGAGGATGCCGAGGAGCATCGTCACGACGACGACGCGGAAGCCGAGGGAGGCCCGCCACAGGTGGAGCAGCCGGCGCCACGCGCCGCGCAGCACCGAACCGACCCGCGAGGCCAGGCTCGCGGGTCCGGTGCGGGCCGCGGGCTGACTCATGTCAGGTCGGGCCGGCCTTGTAACCGACACCACGCACGGTCACGACGATCTCGGGCCGCTCGGGGTCGTGCTCGATCTTGGAGCGCAGGCGCTGCACGTGGACGTTGACGAGCCGCGTGTCACCGGCGTGGCGGTAGCCCCACACCTGCTCGAGGAGCACCTCGCGGGTGAAGACCTGCCACGGCTTGCGCGCCAGCGCGACGAGCAGGTCGAACTCGAGCGGAGTCAGGGACAGCGACTCGCCGCCACGCTTGACGGAGTGGCCGGCCACGTCGATCTCGAGGTCGCCGATCGACAGCTTCTCGGGCGCCGGCTCGTCGCCGCGGCGCAGCCGGGCGCGGACGCGGGCGATGAGCTCCTGCGGCTTGAAGGGCTTGACGACGTAGTCGTCGGCGCCGGACTCGAGCCCCACGACGACGTCGACGGTGTCGGTGCGTGCGGTGAGCATGACGATGGGCACCCCGCTCTCGGCACGGATGCGGCGGCAGACCTCCATGCCGTCGAGCCCCGGGAGCATCACGTCGAGCAGCACGAGGTCGGGCCGCGACTCACGGAAGGCGCCGACCGCCTCGGAGCCGTCGGCCACGTGCGTGACCTCGAGCCCCTCGTTGCGCAGCACGATCCCGAGCATCTCGGCGAGTGCGAGGTCGTCGTCGACGACCAGTACCCGACCCTTCACGACACACTCCTTCCCGGGACCGCGGACCACGCGCCCCGTACGTCCTGACCAAATCATCACACACGCCTGACGACCTGCTGACGCTCCCGAGTCCCCGCCGGGGGTCGTATGCCGTCCGCGCGCCCCCGCGACCGCGTGCCGGGAGCGCGCCACACGGCATACGCCCTCGGGTCGCGACGAGGGGCCCCGACCGTGGTCGGGACCCCTCGTCGACAGGTGCGGCGTCAGGCGCTCAGCTCTGCGTGACGTACCACTTGCCGCCGATCTTGACGGCCTTGAAGCTCGAGACGACGTCGGCGGCGAGGGCCGGCTCGGTCGTGACGCTCTCGAACGTGGCGTTGTTGCCGCTGACGGTGGCGCCGCTGATCTTGAGGCCCTGGAAGGCCGCCCCGAGCTCCTTGATCTGGTCGAGCATCGGCGTGATCGTCTTGCCGCACGCGGCGGCGGCACCGGGGATGCTCGAGATGGCCTTGCCGCCGGTGGCCATGAGCTCGCACACGGTGTTGCCGTCGCCGGCGACCATGGCGCCGAGCCACGAGGTCATCGCGGCCTCGGGCGTCGACTGGTCGACGGGCCCGGCGGTCGCGCTCGTCGTGCCGGAGGCGGTGGCGCCCGTGTCGTCGGTGGTGCCGGACGACATCGTGTCGGACGGCGTGGTCGCGCTCGAGGACGAACCGGCCGCGGTGGACGGGGTGGCTGCCGGGTCGACGGACTTCGAGCAGGCGGCGAGCGAGACGGAGAGGGCCAGTGCGAGTGCACCGGTCAGGAGCTTCTTCATGGAGGGTCCCTGCCAGACGGGTGGTCGGTGAGTCCCCCGATCCTCCCACGGGAGGGCGCTTGAGGAGCGCCGGGGAGCACCGGGAGAGCGCCGGGCGAGCACCGGGAGAGCACGGCGGGACGTGTTCCCGGGACCCGCCACGCCGCGCTCCAATCCGCCCAAAAGCCCCCGCTCCGTCCGGCGAGCGGGGATGATCGCCCGGTGACGAGCGACACGAGGGGAACCACCCCGGCCGCCGAGCTGGCACCGAACGACGACCGGGACACCGACCCCGGGAACGGCTCGGTCGACGGCGGCGGCGACGGCGCTGTCGACGGCGCTGTCGACGGAGGCCGGGAGGCTGCTCCGCGCGGACGGCGCGGCCCGCTGCCCCTCGGCGTGCGCCAGGCCCTGCCTGGCCTCGTCGTCCTCGTCGCCGTCGTCCAGATCGCCCGCCCGGTGAGCGACCCCGACACGTTCTGGCACCTCGCTGCCGGTGACCGGCTCCGCGAGACGTGGACCTTCAACGGGCCCGACCCGTGGAGCACGATGTCGACGCAGCCGTGGCGTCTGCACGAGTGGCTGCCCGAGCTGCTCATGAGCGTCGTCCAGCAGCTCCTCGGGCTGCCGGGTGTCGCGTGGCTGCTCCCGCTCGGCGGAGCCGTCATCGGCCTCACCCTGTGGCGCGCCACCCGTCCGCGGGCCTCGCTCCTCGCCTCGGCCGCCGTCACGTCCGTCGCGCTCGTGGCGATGAGCCAGAGCCTGTCGCTGCGCCCGCACCTGCTCTCGTTCGCCTTCGCCGTCGCGTTCACGGCTGCGTGGCTGCGCTCGGCGACGGACGCCCGCCCCCGGTGGTGGCTCGTGCCCGTCACGTGGGTGTGGGCCTGCACCCACGGGATGTGGTTCTTCGGCGTCGTCATCGGCGTCGTCGCGCTCCTCGGGATCGCGCTCGACCGTGCGGTGACCCGCCGGCAGTGGCTGCGCCTCGCGCTCGTGCCCCTGGCCTCCCTCGCCGCAGCCGCCGTGACACCGACCGGACCCGAGCTGCTCCTGTCGCCCTTCGCCGTCAACGAGACGACGCAGTTCATCGAGGAGTGGATGCCGCCGTCGCTCCGGCAGCCCGGCTTCCTCGCCTTCCTCGCCCTGGCCGGCACCGTCGTGCTCGTCTGGGCCCGCTCGCGGCACCGCGCCCGCTGGACCGACATCCTCCTCGTCGGGCTGGCGATCGGGCTGGCCCTGCTCTACAGCCGGACCGTCGCCGTCGGCGCCGCCGTCATCGCCCCGGTCGCCGCGGCGACCATCCAGGGCCTGCTCCCACCGGACCGCGAGCCCGTGACGCGGCGCGAGGTCGGTCTCACCGTCGGGCTCACGGCGCTCGGACTGCTCGTCGCGGCCCTCGTCCTGCCGACCCGGGCGGCCGTCCCGACGTGGGGGGCGAACGACCTCGACGCGCCCCTGTCGGCCCTGCCGCAGGGCACCGTCGTGTGCAACGACTACGGCGTCGGGGGCTGGCTCATCTGGCGGCACCCGAACGTGCGACCCACCATCGACGGACGCGTCGAGGTCTACGCGACGGGACACGTCAAGGAGCACATCGCCTTCGAGCGTGCCGCCCCCGGCTGGCAGGCCTACGTGCGCCGGACGGGCTGCACCTACGCCCTGCTCACCAAGGGCCAGCCGGTCGTCGAGGCGCTGACGCAGCAGGCCCGGTGGACGGTCGTGCAGCGCGGCTCCGAGTACGTCCTGCTCCGCGCACCGCTCTGACCCGGCACCCTCCCCGCCCCCGGACGTACGGATGCCGCCCACCTCGTGAGGTGGGCGGCATCCGTACGCCGTTGCCGGGCGCCCCGGTGCGGGGCGGGCGCGGGTGGGCTCAGTAGCGGTAGTGCTCCGGCTTGTACGGGCCCGCGACGTCGACGCCGAGGTACTCGGCCTGGCCCTTGGTCAGCTCGGTGAGCCGGACGCCGAGGGCGTCGAGGTGCAGGCGGGCGACCTTCTCGTCGAGGTGCTTCGGCAGGGTGTAGACCTGCTTGGCGTAGTCGCCGGTCTTCGTGAAGAGCTCGATCTGGGCGATCGTCTGGTTGGAGAACGAGTTGCTCATGACGAAGCTCGGGTGGCCGGTCGCGTTGCCGAGGTTCATGAGGCGCCCCTCGGAGAGCACGATGATCGAGCTGCCCGACGTGAACGTCCACTCGTGGACCTGCGGCTTGATCTCGGTCTTCTGGATGCCGGGGACACGCGCGAGGCCGGCCATGTCGATCTCGTTGTCGAAGTGGCCGATGTTGGCCACGATCGCCTTGTTCTTCATCTTCGTCATGTGCTCGGCCGTGATGACGTCGTAGCAGCCGGTCGTCGTGATGAAGATGTCGGCGGTCTCGACGACGTCCTCGAGGCGGGCGACCTGGAAGCCCTCCATCGCGGCCTGCAGCGCACAGATCGGGTCGATCTCGGTGACGATGACGCGGGCGCCCTGGCCACGGAGGGACTCGGCACAGCCCTTGCCCACGTCGCCGTAGCCGGCGACGACGGCGACCTTGCCACCGATGAGGACGTCGGTGGCGCGGTTGAGGCCGTCGATGAGCGAGTGGCGGCAGCCGTAGGTGTTGTCGAACTTGCTCTTGGTCACCGCGTCGTTGACGTTGATGGCCGGGAAGAGCAGCTCGCCGGCCTCGGCCAGCTGGTAGAGGCGGTGGACACCGGTGGTGGTCTCCTCGGTGACGCCCTTGATGCCGGCGGCGACCGTCGTCCACTTCTGGGGGTCGGTGGCCAGCGTCTGGCGCACGAGCTCCTTGAAGACGCCGAACTCCTCGGAGTCATCCTCGGTCGTCGGCGGCACCTGGCCGGCCTTCTCCCACTCGCGGCCCTTGTGCACGAGCATCGTCGCGTCGCCGCCGTCGTCGAGGATCATGTTCGGACCCTCACCGCCGGGCCACGTGAGGATCTGGTCGGTGCACCACCAGTACTCGGGGAGCGTCTCGCCCTTCCAGGCGAAGACGGGGACGCCCTGGAGGTCGTCGGCGCTGCCCTTGGGGCCCACGACGACGGCCGCAGCGGCCTCGTCCTGCGTCGAGTAGATGTTGCAGGAGGCCCAGCGGACCTCGGCGCCGAGAGCGGTGAGCGTCTCGATGAGCACGGCCGTCTGGACGGTCATGTGGAGCGACCCGGCGATGCGCGCGCCCTTGAGGGGCTGGGCCTCGGCGTACTCCTCGCGGATCGCCATGAGGCCGGGCATCTCGTGCTCGGCGAGTCGGAGCTGGTGTCGGCCGGCCTCGGCGAGGCTCAGGTCGGCAACCTTGTAGTCGAAGGACATGAGTGATCGTTTCCTTTGATCGTCGGTCTGCAGACCCGGCGCGCCCCTCTGGGCTCATCTGGCGGGTCATCACCCACGCCGGCAGTCGCCCAGTCTAGCCGCGCGCCGTGCCGGCCTCGAATCACCTGTCGAGCCCTGCGCTGCCACGCCCCAGAGCTCGCCGGGGTCTGAGCGCACACCTCGTCTCGGCGCCACCTACCCCGGCCCGGCGGAGCTGGTGCAGTCGCCAGACCCGAAACCGCCACACCTACTCCGCCCCGGCGGACAGGTGACGGGCGTGGCGGTGGAGACCCGACCCCGCGGCCTCCCCAGCGACTCCGGGAGAGGCCAGTACACGGGATACGCCCAGCGGCCGGCTCCACGCAGGCGCGTCAGTGCGTGGTCGCGGCCTCGTCGTGCTTCTTGCGGCGCGGGATGACGTGAAGGACCGCGACGACGACGGCGCCGACGACGAGACCGATGAGGGCCGACGCGAGGGTGTTGACGACCCACGCGAGGAAGCCACCGATGCCGGCCACCCCGGCCACGCCCTCCTCGAGGTGGTGGACGAGGTCGTAGAGCGCGTGCCAGCCCAGCTCGTCGACGCCGACGAGCAGGATGTGGCCACCGACCCAGAGCATCGCGGCGATGCCGACCGTCGACAGGACCGAGAGCAGCTTCGGCATGCCCTTGACGAGGCCGCGGCCGATGCGCTGCGAGGCGCCCGACTCGCGCTGGGCGAGGTGCAGGCCGACGTCGTCCATCTTGACGATGAGGCCGACGACGCCGTAGACGAGCGCCGTGATGAGCAGGGCGACGATGACGAGGATGATGAGGCGGGAGACGAACGGCTCGGTGTCGACCTCGTTGAGGGCGATGACCATGATCTCGGCCGAGAGGATGAAGTCGGTCCGGATCGCGCCGGAGACGACGGCCTTCTCGTCGACCTCTCCGGGCTCGGGCTCCTCCTCCTTGTGGCCCGAGACGATCTCCCAGACCTTCTCGGCGCCCTCGTAGGCGAGGTAGGCGCCACCGACCATGAGGATCGGCGTCAGCAGCCACGGCACGAACTGGCTGAGCAGCATGATCACGGGGAGGATGATGAGCAGCTTGTTGCGCAGCGAGCCGAGGGCGATCCGCTTGATGATCGGCAGCTCGCGCTCGGGCGCCAGGCCCTGCACGTAGCGCGGGGTCACGGCCGTGTCGTCGACGACGACACCGGTCGCCTTGACGCTGGCCTTCGCGGCGGCCGCGCCCACGTCGTCGACGGACGCCGCCGCGAGCTTCACGAGTGCCGCGATGTCGTCGAGTAGCGCTACGAGTCCGCCTGCCATGGCGTCATCCTAAGGTGGTCTGGGAGTCGGCTGGGAACGTGCTCAGGCCGGGTCGTCGAGCTTCAGCCCGAGCAACGCGTTCTCGACGACCTCCGCGAGCGCCGGGTGGATCCAGTACTGCCCGCGGGCGAGGTCGTGGACCCTCGTGCCGAACGCCATCCCCTGCACGAGCGGCTGGATGAGGGAGGTCGCCTGAGGACCCATGAGGTGGGCTCCCAGGAGCAGGCCCGTCGTGGGGTCGGCCACGAGCTTGCAGACGCCCGTCGTGTCCTCCATGGCCCAGCCGTATGCCGTGTCGCCGTAGGCCTGGACGTAGGCCGTGTGCGCGCGTCCCTGCTCGACGCACTCCTGCTCGGTGAGCCCCACGGTGGCGACCTGGGGGTGGCTGAAGACGCCGGACGGCACGTTGTCGTGCGGCAGTCGGCGCAGGTCGTCGAGGTGCACGAGGTTGTGCGCGATGGTCCGCGCCTCGGCGTTGGCCAGGTGCTTGAGCTGGTGGGGAGCGCTGATGTCGCCGAGGGCCCACACGCCCGGGGCTCTCGTGCGGCCGTAGGCGTCCACCTCGACGCGCCCGTCGTCGAGCAGGGTCAGACCGCCGGCATCGACACCGAGCCCGGCGCTGTTGGGCACGCGACCGGTGGCGACGAGCAGCAGGTCGGCGTCGACCGCGGTGTCGTCGTCGAGGCACAGCCGCACTCCCGCTCCCCCGGCGCCGACCTCGACGGCGGTGACCGTCGTCTCGGTGCGCACGTCCCACTGCTCGCGGGCCACGTCGGTGAAGCGCCGCGCGATGTCGGTGTCGAGGTGACGCAGCAGCAGCGACGACCGTGCGACGACCGTCACGTGCACCCCGAACGAGGCGAAGACGTGGGCCATCTCGGCCGCGATGAAGCCGCCCCCGATGATGGCGAGCCGCTCGGGCAGCGCGTCGATGCGCATGATCGTGTCGGAGGTGTGGAACGGCACGCCCGACTCGGTGACGACGTCGGGCACGACCGGGTGGGCGCCCGCGGCCACGACCACCTGGTCGGCCGTCAGGGTCTCCTCGCGGCCGTCGCCGAGGTCGACCGTGAGCGTCCGCTCACCGGTGAAGCGCGCGTGCCCGAGGTAGGCCGTCGTGTTGGGGCCCTCGACGCGGTAGCGCCGCCCACCCTCCGAGATGGGGTCGATGCGCCCGAAGACGCGGTCGCGGACGTCGGCCCAGCGCACGCCGTCGAGCGTGGCGTCGACGCCGTAGCGGCCGGCCTCGCGCACGTCCCGCGCGAGGTCCGCGGCGTAGACGAACATCTTCGTCGGGATGCAGCCGACGTTGAGGCAGGTGCCGCCGAACGTCCCGCCCTCGATGATCGCGACGCGCTTGTCGTCGAAGTCGGGGGTCACGAGCGAGTTGCCCGAGCCGCTGCCGATGATGGCCAGGTCGTAGTGCTCCGTCACCGTGGCAGCCTACGTGGGAGACCCGACCGACCCGGGACGGCGTCCGCTCCGACGGGCCGGCACACGGCATACGCCCTCGGTGGTGGCGGGGGGCTCAGGCGCCCCGCGCGCCCCGCAGCAGGCGCACGTGGGGCGAGTTCGCGGGGTCGAAGCCGAAGCCGAGGGCGAGGTAGGTCGCGGCGAAGTCGGTGAGGGCCACGTGGTGCGCGAGGCGCAGCAGGGGGTCGGCGGCGGGGGCGTCGACGAGCGAGACCCGGACTCCGGCGTCCTCGGCGACGGACACGACGGTGTCGGCGAGACCGTGCCGGTCGCCCGGCGAGGTGTCGCGCAGCATGATGAGCCGCAGCGGTGGCCGGCTCGGGCCGTCGAGGAACGGGTCGGCGAAGATGTCGTCGCTCCCGCCGCCACCGGACTGGCCGGGGGCGAGGGGACCGTCGAAGCACGCGACGATCTGGCTCGCCGCGTCGGGGAGCGCGCCGTGGGCGACTGGCACCCGGCCCGTGCGGCCGAACATCGCGGCCGCCCGGCGCGCGGTGACGTCGCCGAAGGGGCCCTCGCCGAGCACGATGGGCGTCGACTCGGCGAGCTCGGTCGCGAGCACCTTGGCGGGGTTGACGAACGACTCGGACGACGGCCGCGCATCGGTGGCCGCGCGGTCGAGCACGTCGGCGAGCTCGGCGAGCGTCTCGCGGCTGACGGACGCGATCCCCATGGCGTCGGCGGCGAGCAGCGCCGGCGTGGCCTGGGCCCACACGGACGTGCGCGACGACGCCCCGTCGACCGCGATCGGGACGTGCACGCCGTGGGCCCGCGCGCACACCTCGGACAGCGGCGACTCGGCCGCCCCGACGGTCACGAGGAAGGCGCCACGCCGCGCCGCCTCGGCGGCGAGGGCGAGCGTGCCGGCTGCACGACCGGACTGGGACACGGCGATGACGACGTCGAGGGCCCCGACCCAGCCGGGCAGCGACCCCGACGAGCAGCTCTGGACCGGCAGCGCCGAGGCACCGCGGGACACGGCCTCGAAGAGGTCGGCCACGGCGACGGACCCGCCGGCCGCCGCGACGACGACCCCACGGGGCTCGACGTCACGCAGGCGGTCGAGACCGGCCTCGGCCGAGGCCGCGACGGTGCGTCGGACCTGGGCGCCGGCGCCGGCGAGGGCGCGCAGCGTGTCGCTGGAGTCGAGGGAGCTCAGGGCGCCCTCGTCGTCGAGGCGGGCTTCGTCGAACACGGCGCCCACGGGTCTCAGCCGTCGGTGCGGCGGGCGAGGTCGACGAGGAGGACGGGGACGCCGCCCTCGACGGGGTAGGCGAGGTGGCAGGTGTCGCAGCGCAGCTCGGCGGTCTCGGTCTCGGCGGTCTCGGTCCCGGCGTGCTCACTCGCGGCGTGCACCGCGTCGACGAGCTCGCCCTTGCACTGCGGGCACCGGAGGATGCCGCGCAGCCACGGCTCGATGGTCTGCTGGCTGTGGCTCACGAAGCGTCTCCTGCGTCCTGGGCGGTGGTGGACCCGGTCTCGTCGCTCGCGGCGGCGCCCGACCGGATGAGGGCGAGCAGCTCGTCGCGCACGTCCTGCATCGTCTCACGGTCGGCGGCCTCGACGTTGAGCCGCAGGAGCGGCTCGGTGTTGGAGGCGCGCACGTTGAACCACCACATCGGGGCCTCGCCCTCGGGGCTCGTGACGGTGAGCCCGTCGAGCTCGTCCGTGCCGGCTCCGCGCACCTGCGCCCAGGCGCGCACCTGCTCGACGACGGCGGCCTGGTCGGTCACCGTCGAGTTGATCTCGCCGGACGCGACGTAGCGCTCGTACTCGTCGCAGAGGTCGGACAGCGGGCCGCCCTGCTCGCCGAGGGCCGCGAGCACGTGCATCGCCGCGAGCATGCCGGTGTCGGCGTACCAGAAGTCGCGGAAGTAGTAGTGGGCCGAGTGCTCGCCGCCGAAGACGGCTCCGGCGCGGGCCATCTCGGCCTTGATGAAGGAGTGTCCGACGCGCGTGCGCACCGGGGTCGCGTCGTGCTCGGCGACGATCTCCCGCACGGCGGCGCTGGAGATGACGTTGTGCACGATCGACACCTCGGTGTCGCCGCCCTCACGGGCCCGGAGGATCTCGCGGACCGCGACGAGCCCGGTGACGGCGCTCGGCGAGACGGGCTCGCCGTCGGCGTCGACGACGAAGCAGCGGTCGGCGTCGCCGTCGAAGGCGAGGCCGATGTCGGCGCCGTGCTCGCGCACGGCCGCCTGCAGATCGACGAGGTTGGCCGGGTCGAGAGGGTTGGCCTCGTGGTTCGGGAAGGTGCCGTCGAGCTCGAAGTAGAGCGGGACGATCTCGAGCGGCAGCTCGGGCAGGCCCCCGCCCGTGCCGAGCACGGCCGGGACCGTGTGGCCGCCCATGCCGTTGCCGGCGTCGACGACGACCTTGAGCGGGCGCGAGCCCGACAGGTCGACGAGGCCGCGCAGGAAGGCGGCGTAGTCGCCGAGCAGGTCGCGGGTCGTCACCGAGCCGGGACCGCCGGCCGGGTGCGCGAGGCCCGTGCCGCCGTCGAGCAGCCACTGGGCGAGGTCGCGGATCTCGGCGAGGCCGGAGTCCTGGCCGACCGGGCGGGCCGCCGAACGGCACAGCTTGATGCCGTTGTACTGGGCCGGGTTGTGGCTCGCGGTGAACATGGCGCCGGGGAGGTCGAGGGCCCCGCTGGCGTAGTAGAGGCCGTCGGTCGAGCAGAGCCCGATGACGGTCACGTCGACACCGCGCGAGGTCACACCGGCGGCGAAGGCCGCGGAGAGCTCGGGCGAGCTCGGGCGCATGTCGTGGCCGATGACGACCCCGCTCGCTCCGTCGGGGACGGCGACGACCTCGGCGAACGCGGCGCCGATGGCGTGGGCCACGTCGGGCGAGAGCTGGTCGGGCACGATTCCACGTACGTCGTAGGCCTTGACGAAGTCTGCGAGGTGGGGCACGCCGAACACCCTAGTGGTCAGGAGTCCTTGAGGATGCGCAGGTGTCCGCGGCGGCCGGACTCGACGGCCCCGGACTCGGCCTCGGCGTTGGCCTGGCCCCGCGAGGTCGTGCGGGCCTCGCCCGGGCGGCTCGTGCGGGGACGCCCGGCCTCGCGCACGGCGTCGGCCAGGGCGAGGAGGTCGTCGGCGGCCAGGGCCGGCTCGGGGAAGTCGCCACCCACGCGCACGACCTCCCAGCCACGAGGCGCGGTCATGCGCTCGGCGTGCTCGAGGCACAGGTCGTACGTGTGCGGCTCGGCGTACGTCGCGAGCGGACCCACGACGACCGCACGGTCGGCGTAGGCATAGGTCAGGGTCGCGACGGCAGGACGGGCGCATCCCGTCTTCGAGCAACCACGTGTCAGACCCACGATCCGGGACTCTAGTCCGCCCTCCCGAAGAGGACGAATCACCACGCCGTCCGAGCACGAGATGACCGAGGACGTATGCCGCCGGGTGGCGTCCGCGCTCCCCGCGCGGGTCGATCTAGAGTGGGGACGTGGACACCGCCTCGCCCCGCACGCCCGGGCGTCGTCGTCGGCGCGACCGGCACGGTCGTGGCCGGCGGGGGCCCCTCGCCTGGCCACCGGTCCCCGCCATGACCTCGCGCCGCGACGAGTTCGACGACTTCGTGCTGGACGCCGCAGCCCGTCTCGAGGCGACGTGCGGGCGCGCTTTTCCCGCAGTGGAGTTCGCGGTCGAGGACGTGCCTCGTGGGCCCGCCCCGTGGGACCACCGTGAGGTGCCGCTCGGGCGCCTCTACCCGGCGACGAGCGCCCGTCCGGCGCGGATCGTCGTCTACCGCCGCCCGGTCGAGACCCGCGTCACCGACCGCCGGGACGTCGCTGCCCTCGTGGCCGACATCGTCACCGAGCAGGTCGCCGGCCTGCTCGGGGTCTCGCCCGAGGAGCTCGACCCCGGCTTCGGGGAGTGACCCTCCGCCCACCGGCTCCCGGCCGCTCCCGACCACTCCCGACCGCTGCCAACGGGGCCGGTGAGCGTCGGCGCCTGAGGCGCCGACGCCGGTGACCCAGGTCGCTAGTTGCGCACCTGACGCACCGGCACCGACAGGGCCCGCACGGGTGCGTCGCCGAGCGAGGCCACCGAGAAGAACGGGACTCCCCCGTCGACCCCGGCCACGGAGACAGCGCCTCGCAGCGTCCCCTTCGTCGGCACCACCCACACGCCCTTCGCGTCCTTCGCATCGACGGCGACGGTCGAGTCGGCGGGCACGTCGACCGTGGACACCTGGGCACCGTCACCGGAGCCGAGGCGCACCTGCGCCGTGGCGGGAGCCGAACCTGCCGTCAGGAGAAGGCGTTTCGTCGTGCCGTCGAGTCCCGGAAGCAGGACTCCGGCGACGCCACGCAGCGCCGGGGTCGCGGGAGTCCAGGCGAAGTCGCCCATCTGGTCACCGGTGGTCGCGCGACGCTCGGTCCAGGCCGCCGCCACGAGCGGCTGGTCGGACCGGACGCCCAGACCCATGGGAGCCGCGTTGGACGGGATGGCCACGTCGAGGGTGGAGCCTGCGGGCACGCGCACGGCCCGGAGGGCCTCGGGCTGGACCGCCCCCTTGTCGGTGAGCAGGCGCACCTGCGCCAGGGCCTCGGTGGTGCCCGGGTTGGCCAGGCGCAGCCAGATCCCGCCACCCGTCTCGACCCCGGGCACGACGAGGTCGGTGCTCGGCGAGGCGGCGCGCGTCGAGTCGTCGATGCCGCGCCCGGTGGCCCCGAGGATCCACTGCTCGTCGAGCACGGCCGACACGACGCCACCGGTGGCGGTGACGTGGACGACC
This sequence comes from Terrabacter sp. LjRoot27, assembly GCF_964254175.1. Taxonomy (NCBI): domain Bacteria; kingdom Bacillati; phylum Actinomycetota; class Actinomycetes; order Micrococcales; family Intrasporangiaceae; genus Terrabacter; species Terrabacter sp. LjRoot27. The sequence goes on along the minus strand of NZ_CAXUSS020000001.1, from coordinate 1,356,533 downwards.
GGGCCGGCCTCGTCGGGCGCGACGGCGTCGAGCGAGACCACCTCCCGCGAGAGCGGGGGGATCGAGATGCTGCGGTCGCCCGCGGCATCGACGGGTCCCCCACGGCCGAGGACCTCGAGGGAGACGGAGACGGCGTTGGCGCCGGGGTTGCTGACGATGACGCGCTCGGTGCGCGAGGGGCCTGCGCCGCCGCCGACGAGCCAGACGTCGGACGACGGCAGCTGGCACGGGGTCACGGCGAGGCCACGGTCGTCGTCGCCGGTGTGACGCCACACCTGGGTGGCGACGAGGCCGGGCGCGAAGGCGCCCCGCGCCCTCGCGATGACGACGTCGGGCGCCGTGGTGCCGGCCGAGACCGCCTCTCCGCGGTCGGAGCTCTGGGCGAGGCCGGTGGACGACGGGCCTCCGAGCAGCGCGACGGTGCCGGAGCCGTCAGCCGGGGCACCGGCGACGACGCCCTGGTCGGGGGTCGCCGCAGCGACGGTGACGGTGCCCTCGACGTCACGCAGCCCGGTGGCACCGAGTCGCTGCTGGCCCGGGCACACGAGGGAGGCCTCGTCGAGCAGGACGTTGGAGGACTCGGGCAGGCCGGCCTGCTCGCCCGGGGTCGCGAGCTGGACGGAGCCGCTCACCCGGGTCGCGCCGACCGCGAGGCCCGCCGCGACGAGCGCCACGGCACCCACCCGGACCATGCCGGACACGTTCGTCATGTGCGCCTCCTCGAGCGTCGGTTGCCGAAGGGCACGGCCATGAAGACGACGAAGCCGAGCAGCAGACCCTGAGCGAGGCGCCACCACGGCTGGGCCGCGTTGAGGTCGATCTCGAGGTCGCCCGCCGTGGGCGGCACGGCATACGTCGGCTGGGCGGCACCGGCCACGGGGCTGAGCTCTCGCCCGTCGAAGGTCACGAGCGCCTGCTGGGACCACTCGGCGGGCTCGGCCAGGACGACGAGACGGGCCGCGGTGCCGGCGGGCAGCGTCGTGTCGACCGCGGCGTGCGGTCCGGACGTGGGCACGACCTGCAGCAGGGCGCCGTCGGCGTCGACGAGCCGGGCCCGTGACGGTGCGGTCGCGGCGACCCCGCCGTCGGCGGCCGGCAGCGGCTGGACCTTCCAGAGGATGCCGCGCTCGCTCGTGCCGAGCCTGCTCAGCCCCTCGGAGGAGTCGAGGCGGCGGGCGAGGGCGGAGTCGGCCGTCGCCCGCACCTGCACGAACCCGACGCCGAGGCGCGCGAGGGCGGTGGAGTCGAGGGAGTCGGCACCGCGGCCACCGACGAGGTTGGCCACGGCGTCGACGAGCGGTGCGTCGTCGGCGTCAGGCGTGCGGTCGAGGTCGCGCAGCAGCTCGCCCGGCTCCTGGCCGGCCAGGACGAAGTCGACGACGTCGTCGGACGGGCGCAGGAGCAGCAGGCGGTTGCCCAGGGGTCCACTGCCCTGCTCGATGGCGACGGCGGGCAGGGTTGCCTGCCCGACCGAGAGCGTGCGGCCGATGCCCTGGATCCCCCACGCAGCGGCGCCGGCCAGGACCGGGACGACCGCCAGCGTCGCGGCTGCGACGGCAGCGGCAAACCCCCAGCGACGACCGGGACGGACCAGCGAGGCGAGCACGGGCCTGCTGCCCGCCAGCACGCCGACGAGGAGGCCGGCGAGCCAGAGCTGCACGCCCACGCCGGCCCAGAGGTGGGCGGCGGCGGACTGCCCGACGCCCGTCTCGGCAGAGCCGAGGACGACCCGCTCGGAGACGAGGGCCACGGAGAGTCCGAGCAGCGCAAGCACCCCGCCGACGAGCAGCCCGACGGACTCGGCGCGGGTGCGCCCGCGCGTGGCGAGGCCGAGGATCCCGAGGACGACGAGCGGCGCACCGAGCCACACGGCCCAGCTGGTCGCACCCGGCTCGCCGAGGACGTGCGCGAGCACCCCCCACGGGCCGCGGTCGTCGGAGGTCGCGACCAGGCCGGGTCCCGACAGGAGCAGACGCGGGTCCTCGACGAAGCGCGCCACCCACGGTCCGAGGAGCGCGGTGGGCACGACGAGCAGCACGAGTGCGCGGGCCCGGCGCAGGCCGGGGCCGAGGACGAGCAGCAGCAGGGCCGCCACGAGCGACAGCGCCAGGAGCGGCGGCGCGAAGGCCCCGAGCACGGCGCTCGCGAGCGCCGTCGCGAAGGTCGCGGTGAAGGTGCCGTCGCGGCGGGCCGCGAGGCAGAAGCCGGCGAGGACGAAGGGCAGCAGCACGTGCACGACGGCCACGCCGACCCGGCCCTGCGAGATGCCGGTCGCGGCGACACCTGCCGTGCCCCAGGCGAGGGCGACCAGCGCCCTGGCCACGCGCGAGGAGGTGACGACACGACCCGCGAGGTAGGCCGACCACGTCGCGAGCAACGGGGTGAGGAAGAGCAGCCAGGCGATGGTCACGCCGGCGCTCGAGCGGCTCTCGGCGACGCCGGGGACCCGCTCGGCGAGCCACGTCAGGGCGGAGAGCACCGCGAGATGCGGGCCGGACTCGGCTCCGGTGCCGAGTCCCGCGCCGTGCCAGGCGTCGCGGAACGCGTGCCACAGGCCGGAGGCGTCGGTCGTGACGGGCCGCAGCTCGCCGCCGGCGACGCCGGCGTTCGTGGGCGAGAGGGCCCCGGCCCGGACGGCGTCACGCCACGCGGCCGTCGTCGCGACGAACACGGCGAAGACGGCGAGGAAGCCGGGGTGCGTGACGATGCGACGGGGCAGGGAGGCGGGCAGGTGGTCGAGCGACTCGGAGTCGTCGGCGACGGGACCGGTCTCGGTCGTGAGGGCCGCCTCGCGCCGCGCGCGGGTGCGCTCGGGGGTGATGGCGTCCTGGATGTGGTCGATCGTGGTGCGCGCAGCCACCGCCGGCGCGACGAAGAGCGTGCCGAGGTGGTCGCGGCGCAGCCGCTTGGTCCGGCGTCCGCGCCAGCGGGCTCCGAGGGTCGCGAACGGGTGCAGCAACGCGCTGACGTCGGTCAGCTCGCGCCAGGCCTGCCTCGGCCGTTTGGCCACGAGCAGCGTCAGCGACGAGACGAAGGCGGACAGGGCCATCCAGACGGCCAGGAACGGCGCGGCCAGCGGTGAGCACCGCGCCAGCGTGACCTGTCTGGCGGCTCGGCGGCCGCGGCGCTCGAGCTCGCGCGGCCGGGGGACGCCGGGCCGCTCCCCGTCGATGCCGGCGGACGCGTCGCGCACGACCGCTCCCGGCACGACGATGACGCGGTGACCGGCGAGCTGGGCCCGCCAGCCGAAGTCGAGATCGGCCCCGTGCTCGACGAACGCGGGGTCGAAACCCCCGATGTCGTCGTAGGCGGAGCGTCGCACGAGCATGCCGCTCGTGCTCACCGCGAGGACGTCCGCGCGGTGGTCGTACTGGCCCTGGTCGGCCTCCCCGCGGGCGGGCGAGGCGAGCCGGCGGCCCGTGCGGGTGATCTGGATGCCCATCTCGACGAGCCGTCGCGGGTCGTCCCAGGCGACGATCTTGGGACCGGCGACCCCGACGGACTTCGAGCGGAGCCCTGCCTGGAGCAGCTGCGCCAGCGCGTTGGCGCGCGGCACGGTGTCGTCGTGCAGCACCCACACCCAGCTCGACGAGGCGTCGGCGCCGACGGGGAGTGCGGCGATGCCGGACTCGATGGCGCGCCCGATCGGCACGCGGCCGTCGAGACGCACGATCTCGACGGACGGGATCGCCCGGCGCACGCCGGAGTGGGCGCGCGCGATGGCGTTCGACGTGTCGCTGCTCGCGACGTCGACGATGACGAGCCGCGCTGGCGGCAGTGTCTGGGCGGCCAGGCCGTCGAGACACTGCGCCAGCCACGCAGCTCCGTTGTGCACGACGACGATCGCGTCGACCGTTCCGTTCGGTCGCTGCCCGGTGGAGGGAGGGGCGGACAACGACACGGACGACGCACTCCCCGCGCCAGCGGGGGTGCTCAGGTCTTCGGCGAGCTCGTCGGGCACAGCGGCTACCTGCACCCGGACACCAGCGAGGTGCCGGGCTGGAACCTCACGATCAGACCGCGCGCTTCTTCAGCTTGCGGCGCTCTCGCTCGGACAGTCCGCCCCAGATGCCGAATCTCTCGTCATTGGACAGGGCGTACTCGAGGCACTCGGATCGCACCTCGCAACCCACGCAGACCTTCTTGGCCTCGCGCGTGGAGCCGCCCTTCTCCGGGAAGAACGCCTCCGGGTCGGTCTGGGCGCAGAGCGAACGCTCCTGCCAGGAGAGCTCACCCTCCTGCTCGCCCGTGTCCGACCAAACCACCATCAACTCGTGCATGACCCCTCCTCGACCCTGACTGCACTTTGTGTCAGCACTGTCGCACCGAGCGGCACCGTTCTCCGGAGGTTCCGGACAAATACGTCCAAGAGTCCCAGCGATCCAACCCCGACCGAATACAACAATGAAATTACATGCGTGTCATACGCCCCACGTCAAGCCCGTTGGTGATATTCGCAGGTTCGAAATGTGCGGGCCCACCCCGCACGACGTGCCGGGAACGGCCTGCTGAGAGGATCGGCGCATGCGCATCACCGCCCTGGCCGGAGGAGTCGGCGGCGCCCGGTTCCTCCGGGGCCTGCTCCACCACGCCCGACAGACCTACCCACTGGTCCCCGATCCCGACCGCGCCGATCCGCTCGAGCTCACCGTCATCGGCAACACCGGCGACGACATCACGCTCTTCGGCCTCCGGGTCTGCCCCGACATCGACACGCTGCTCTACACGCTGGGCGGTGGCATCCACGAAGGACAGGGCTGGGGCCGCGCCGACGAGTCGCACCACCTCGCCGAGGAGCTCGCCGCGCTCGGCGCCGAGCCGCAGTGGTTCACCTTGGGCGACAAGGACTTCGGGACCCACGTCTACCGCTCGCAGCTGCTCGGCCAGGGTATGCCGCTGAGCGGGGTCGTCGACCGCCTCTCCGCCCGCTGGGGGCTCGGTGATCTCGGGGTCCGGCTCCTCCCGATGACCGACACCCCGGTCGAGACCCACGTCGTCGTCGAGCAGGACGGCGAGTCTCGCGCCATCCACTTCCAGGAGTGGTGGGTGCGCCACCGCGCCGAGCTCGCCGCCGAACGTTTCGTCGTGGCCGGCCTCGACCGGGCGACACCGGCCCCGGGCGTGCTCGACGCGATCCGTGAGGCCGACGTCGTCATCCTGCCGCCGAGCAACCCCGTCGTCTCGATCGGCATCATCCTCGGCGTCCCGGGCGTGCGTGACGCGCTGCGCGGCACCCGCGCCCCCGTCGTCGGGGTCTCCCCGCTCGTCGGGGGCCGACCGGTGCGAGGTCACGCCGACGTGTGCCTGCGCACGATCGGGATCGAGGAGTCGAGCGCCGGAGTCGCCGGCCTCTACGCCGACTTCCTCGACGGCTGGCTCGTCGACGAGGACGACCCGATGCCCGCCCGCCGCGGCCTCGAGGTGCTGCGCCGCCCGTTGCTCATGAGCTCGGTCGAGGCCGCCGCCGAGATGGCCGGCGCGGCCCTCGACCTCGGTCTGCGGCTGCGCACCGAACGGGCCCCGGCGTGACCGCACCGATCACGATCACCCCGCTCACCGGCATACCCGAGGTGCGCGAGGGGGATGACCTCGCCGACGTGCTGCAGGTCGGTCTCGACCACGCGGGCGTCCGGCTCGCCGACGGCGACGTCGTCGTCGTGTCGAGCAAGATCGCGAGCAAGGCCCTCGGCCTCGTGACGCACGACCCCGACAAGGACCGCGTCGTGCACGGCGAGACCGAGTACGTCGTCGCCGAGCGCTCGGTCGGCGACCGCGTCACACGGATCGTCCGCGCCAAGGCCGGCCCGATCATGGCTGCGGCCGGTGTCGACGGCTCCAACACGGGAGCGCGGGGCGGCTGGCTGCTCCTCCCCCACGACCCCGACGGCATCTGCGAGCAGGTGCACGACGCCCTCGTCGCGCGGCACGGCGTCCGGGTCGGCGTCGTCCTCAGCGACACCGCCGGGCGTGCCTGGCGCGTGGGGCAGGTCGACTTCGCGCTCGGAGCCCACGGACTGCGGGTCCTCGACGACCTGCGCGGCGGGACCGACGCCGACGGCAAGCCGCTCGAGGTGACGAGCCGCGCGGTCGCCGACGAGATCGCGGCCGCCGCCGACCTCGCGAAGGGCAAGGTGTCGGCCGTGCCGGCAGCGGTGCTGCGCGGGGTGCCGGGGATCCTCGTCGACGAGCCCCTCGAGTCCCACCCCCGCGGTCGCGACCTCGTGCGCACCGGGCCCGGCGACTGGTTCGGCTACGGCCGCGTCGAGGCCGTGCGCGCCGCCCTGGGCATCGAGCCGGGCAGCGCTGAAGCCGTCGCCGTGGGCATCGCCCCCACCGGCAGCGACACCCGGCTCGACGCGGTGTCGCGGGCGGTCCGCGCAGCGCTGCACGGCGTCGAGTCCGGCACGGCCGACGTCGGCCGGCTCTCGGTCACCCTCGGCGCCGACAGCCCCTACGAGCTCGGACAGCTCGTCGCCCGGCTGGAGGCCGCCCTGTGGTGCGAGTGGCTGGTCGGTGTGGCCGGTCCGCCGTCGGCCGACGGCCTGTCGGCGGTCGTGCACGTCTCGGGCGCGCACGCGTCCTGACCGGCAGGGTCGGGCGGGACGAGCCCGGCCCAACCCCGTGGTGCCCAGCCGAGCTCGGCGGTCTCAGCGGGCTCGGCCGAGATCAGCCGACGGTGAAGACGACCTTGCCGAAGACGTCGCCGTCGACCATGCGCGCGAACCCGTCGCGAGCCTGCGCCAGCGGCAGGACCGAGTCGACCACGGGCTCGATGCGTGCCTGCTCGACGAGGCGGGCCAGCTGCGCGAGCTCCTCGCGCGTGCCCATCGTCGAGCCCACGACGCGCAGCTGCTTGAAGAAGATCTTCGTCAGCTCGGCCTTGGCCGGCGCGTCGCCCGACGTCGCTCCCGAGATGACGATCGTCCCCCCGGGTCGCAGGGAGTTGACCGAGTGCGACCACGTGGCGGCGCCGACGGTCTCCATGACGGCGTCGACGCGGTCGGGCAGCCGCTCCCCCGAGGCGAAGACGCGGTCGGCGCCGATCTCGAGGGCCCGCCGCCCCCGGGCCTCGTCGCGCGAGGTGGCCCACATCCGGTAGCCGGCGGCCGACCCGAGCTGGATCAGCGCGGTGGCGACGCCACCGCCGGCGCCCTGGACGAGCACCGTGCCGCCCGGCTGGACACCGGAGTTGGTGAAGAGCATGCGGTATGCCGTGAGCCACGCGGTCGAGAGGCACGCGGCCGTCTCCCACGACATCGACGCCGGCTTGGGCACGACGTTGCCCGCGGGCACGAGGACCTTCTCGGCGAGGGTCCCGTCGTGCAGCTCGGACAGGAGCGTCCGTCGGGGGTCGAGGGTCTCGTCGCCGCGCCAGCCCTCCGAGGGGACGACGGCGTGGACGATGATCTCGTTGCCGTCGGCGTCGACGCCGGCGCCGTCACAGCCCAGGACCATCGGCAGCCGGTCCGGCGCGAGGCCCACACCGCGCAGGGACCACACGTCGTGGTGGTTGAGCGCGGCGGCCCGCAGGTCGACCACGGTCCAGCCGGGGCGGGCCTCCGGGTCGGGACGGTCCCCGACGACGAGACCGGAGAGCGGGTCGGAGGCGGACTGACCGGCGGCGTAGGCAGCGAGCATTCCAGCACCATAGTGACCGGAGGCCGAACGGCGCCCCGGTAGGGTCCTGCCCGTGACCGACAACACCCCCGTGTGCCAGGCGTCCCCGGACGCGACCACGGCGACCCGACAGGGCTCCACGGCGACCGCCACCACCGCCAGCAGGGAGGCCACCGCGACTGTCGCGACGAGCGCGACGGGCGCGACGGGCGCGATGGGCGCGATGGGCGCGACCGGCGCGACAGCAGCCGACCGCGGCACGCGAGCCCGCGGGGTGGACGCCCAGTCGGTCGCCCTCGTCGCCGTCTTCACGGCCCTCCTCGTCGCGGCCGCGGTCGTGCCCGGCATCCCCGTCGGCGGGTTCGGGGTGCCGATCACCCTCCAGACCCTCGCCGTCATGCTCACCGGGCTCGTGCTCGGACCGCTGCGCGGGGGCCTCGCGGTGCTCCTCTACCTCCTGCTCGGCTTCGTCGGGCTACCGGTCTTCAGCCGGGGGCAGTCGGGCCTGCAGGTGCTGAGCGGACCGACCGCCGGCTACCTCGTGTCGTTCCTCGTCGCGGCCGTCGTCGTCGGTCTCGCCGCCCTGGTCGTCGTGCGACGCACCAACCGGTCCCTCTGGGTGCCGCTGCTGCTCGTCGCCTCCTTCGCCACGACCGTCGCGGTCGTCCACGTGCTCGGCGTCGTCGGGCTCATGGTCAACCTCCGGCTGCCGTTGTCGGCCGCGATCAGCGCCGACCTGCCCTTCCTCCCGGGCGACCTCGTCAAGGACGTCGTCGCGGTCGTCGCCGCCGTCGCCGTGCACCGCGCCTTCCCCGACGTCCTCGTCCGCCTGCGCCGCCCCCGCGCGTGACCCGACCGTGACGGAGGTCCGCGTCGACGGGGCGACGGTGGTCGTGCCCGTCGACGGCACCCCCGGGCAGCGGACGCGCACCATCCTCGGCCCCGTCGACCTCGTCCTGGCCCAGCCGCGGGTGACGGTCATCGGCGCCAACGGGTCGGGCAAGTCGACGCTGCTCCGACTGCTCAACGGCCTCGTCACCCCGACGTCGGGCACGGTCACCGTCGACGGGCTCGACACGGTGCGCCACGGCGCGCGGGTGCGACGCCGCGTCGCGTTCGCCTTCACCGACCCGATCTCCCAGCTCGTCATGCCGACCGGGCGCGAGGACGTCGAGCTCTCCCTGCGACGGCTGCACCGGTCGCGCGCCGACCGCCGGGCCGCCGCGGACCAGGTGCTCGACCGCTTCGGGCTGACCCGTCTGGCCGACCAGAGCGTCTACGACCTGTCCGGCGGCGAGCGTCAGCTCATGGCCCTCGCGGTCGTCCTCGCGACGGAGCCCGGCCTGCTCGTCCTCGACGAGCCGACGACGCTCCTCGACCGACGCAACACCCTGCGGCTGCGCTCGCTGCTCGACTCGCTCCCCCAGTCCGTGGTCCTCGCCACGCACGACCTCGACCTGGCCCTCGCCGCCGACCGGTCCCTCGTCGTCGACGACGGACGCGTCGTCTTCGACGGCGAACCGGCGAGGGCGGTGGAGCACTACCTCGCACTGACCGACGCGCAGTGAACGCTCCGGGCCTGTTCACGGCGCACGTTCCCGGCACGTCGGTCGTGCACCGGATGCCCTTGTGGCTCAAGCTGGTCGGCGTCCTCGCCGTCGGCATGACGCCGTGGCTCACGCAGTCCCTGTGGCCGCTGGGCCTCACGACCCTGGCGCTCGTCGGCGTCGTGCTCGCGGCCCGTCTGCCGGCCCGCCGCCTCGTGCGGTCGATGCGCGGGCTCCTCCCCGTCCTCGTCGTGCTGCTGGCCTTCCAGTGGTGGTCCCGAGACCTTGCGTATGCCGTCCGCGTCGTCCTCGGCATCGTCAACGCGTTCGTCGCGGCCGGCATCCTCACGGCCACGACTCCGGTCACCGACCTGCTCGACGGGGTGGTGCGGGCGGCCCGCCCGCTGCGCCGCGTCGTCGACCCCGAGGTCGTGGCGCTCACCCTCGGCGTCGTCGTGCGCTCGGTTCCGTGGGTGGCCGGGTCGTTCTCGAGCGTGCGCGAGTCGGCCCGCGCCCGTGGTCTCGACCGTGACCCGCGGGCCGTCGTGGTGCCGACCGTCGTGCACGTCGTCGCCTTCGCGCGCTCGACGGGTGAGGCGCTCGCCGCCCGGGGTCTCACCGACCCCTCCGACGACGACCCCACCGTCGACGACGCTCCCGGCCCCGAGGGACCGGGAGCGTCGTCCGGGTGGGCCGGCTAGCGCACTCCCCCGAGGACCCGGGCCGACACGGCGTCGGCCACGGCGGGCGCCACGCGCTCGTCGAAGACGCTCGGCACGATCCGGTCGGCCGTGGGTGCGTCGACGAGCCCGGCGATGGCGTGGGCCGCCGCGAGCTTCATCTCCTCCGTGACCCGGCGCGCCCCGGAGTCGAGGGCACCGCGGAAGATGCCGGGGAAGGCGAGGACGTTGTTGATCTGGTTCGGGAAGTCGGAGCGGCCGGTCGCCACCACCTCGGCGAAGCGGGCTGCGACGATCGGGTGCACCTCGGGGTCGGGGTTGGCGAGCGCGAAGATGATCGCCCGCGGCGCCATCCGCATGAGGTCCCGCTCGGCGACCGTGCCCCCGGAGACGCCGATGAGGACGTCGGCCCCGGAGAGCGCGTCGCCGATGGTGCCGGTCAGCCCGCGTCGGTTCGTCACCTCCCGGAGCTCGCGCTTGTGGGCGACGAGGTCGTCGCGGTCGGGCCCGAGCACACCCCGGGAGTCGACGACGACGACGTCGCCCACCCCGGCCGACACGAGGATGCGGCTCACGGCGACCCCGGCCGCACCGGCTCCCGAGACGACGACCGTGAGGTCGGCGAGGTCCTTGTCGACGACCCTGACCGCGTTGAGCAGGGCGGCTAGGGCGACGATCGCCGTGCCGTGCTGGTCGTCGTGGAAGACCGGGATGTCGAGACGGTCCTGGAGCCGGCGCTCGATCTCGAAGCACCGGGGCGCCGAGATGTCCTCGAGGTTGATGCCGCCGTACGTCGGGGCGATCCTCGCCACCGCGTCGACGATCTCGTCGACGCTCCCGGTCTCCATGCACACCGGGACGGCGTCGACGTCGGCGAAGTGCTTGAAGAGCACCGCCTTGCCCTCCATGACGGGCATGGCGGCGAGGGGCCCGACGTCGCCGAGCCCGAGGACCGCCGTGCCGTCGCTGACGACGGCGACGGTGTTGCGGCGGCTCGTGTAGACCGCCGCCAGGGTCGGGTCGGCCGCGATCGCGCGGGAGACCTGCGCGACCCCCGGCGTGTAGAGGAGGGAGAGGTCGGCAGCGTCGCGCAGCTCCGACGTGGCGTGTACCCCGAGCTTTCCGCCCACGTGGACCCGGAAGACCGGGTCACTGGGGTCGAAGAGCTGGCTGGTGGGCAACGCACTCATGCTGGAACACCTCGTTCGCATGGAGACGAAGAGGGCAGGCGCCCTCACTGGTGGACAGTGCCGGGGTCTGGCCTGCAGGTTTCGTTCTCGCGACGGGGGTTGCCCGAAGTCGCCATCATGGCACGCCGGCACACACCGGCCCAAGGGGCCGCGGCGGGGTGTGACGGCTCTCTCAGGCGTTGGCCGAGGAGCCCAGCGACTTGAGGAGGGCGTCGACGACCCGGGGGTCGTACTCGTAGCCGAGACCGAGGTAGATGCGCTCGACGGCGGCCTCGCGCGCCCGAGCGCTGCGGGCTCCGGCCGTCAGGTCCTCGTAGGCGTTGACGACCTTGACGATGCGGCTCGTCAGGGGGATCTCCTCGCCGAGCTCGCGCACCTGGCGGTAGGGCGTCGTCTGGTGCTCGAGGATCCGCGCGACTCCCTCGAAGACGCCGGTCTCGCGGACGATGGCCACGGTGTCGGCCTCGATGCGGCGCTGGTCGGCCGGCGCCGCGAGGACCGTGGCGCCACCGGGGATCGGCTCGACGAGGGCCACCTGTCCGATGTCGTGCAGCAACGCGGCGTACTCGAGGTCGAGCAGCTCGCGCTCCGACAGCCCCAGCTCGCGACCGACCTGCACCGACAACGCTGCCACGCGCTCGGAGTGCCCGGACGGGGTGTAGCCGGCGGCGTCGGTGAGGCGCGAGAGCGTCCGGATGCTCTGGAGGTAGGTGGCGCGGATGCTCACGTAGCGGCGGAACGCGAAGAGCGTCAGGACGAGCGGGATGAGGAAGAGCGGCAGGGCCGCGATGCCGAGGGGCGGGGCGGCGAGCGCGATGAGGACACCCGTGACGGCGACGGCGATCGACAGCGCGAACGACGAGCGGAACTCCTCGACGAACGTCCGGCGCACGTTCGCACCCGACGAGAGCCCGCGCAGCAGGGAGGTGAAGAGGGCGTCGGTGACGAGGGCCAGCAGGCAGATCCCGAGGAGCAGGGCGGCCTGCTGCCACGGTGCGGCGAGCGTCTCGCGGGCCGGCTGGCCGGGCTCCTGCCCCAGCACCACGACGCGGTAGACGAGCGTGGCCACGACGATGGCCACGAACCGGCCGGCCGTGTCGACGAGGCTGGTGTCGCGGCGGGCCGCGACGCGCACGGTCGTCCCGAGCGCCATCGCCGCCGCCGTCACGGTGAGCGCGAACGGTGCGCCGTAGGGCACGTGCACCCCGCCCGGGAGCTCCGTCGTGAGCGCCAGCCCGAAGGCGGCTGCCATCGCGATCGGCGCCGCCCCCCGGAAGCCGGGAGCCGAGATGTGGAACCACTCACCCAGCACGATCGTGACGCCGAAGGCGACGACGACCCAGACCGTGGTCGAGTCGTGCAGCGAGGGGAAGTCACCGCTCTCGACCGCGACGACGGCCGAGGCGAGCAGGCACAGGACGCCGAAGACCCCGGCGACCGGTTCACGACGTAGGGCACCGTTCACGAGGCCACCTCCGCCGGTGAGGACGCGGGCCACCCGTGCTTGTCCAGGGCGACGACGGCGGCCGTCACGACGTCGGGGTCGAAGCGACCGGGGTCGGCACGCAGCCGGCGCGCCACGTCGGCGACCGACACGACGGGCGCGGCGTCGGGATCGCGCACGGCGTCGTCGATCGCGGCCGTGACGGCGACGATGCGTGCGGCGATGGGGATGTCTTGGCCGGCCCGGCCGTCGGGGCGGCCGGTCCCGTCGAAGCGCTCGTGCTGGTGCCGGATGCCGGAACGGGCGTCCTCGAGGAAGTCGATGCCCTCGATCATCCTCGCGCCCACGACGCAGTGGCCGTCGATGACCCGGCGTTCGGTGGGGCTGAGCGAGGACGGTGACCGGCGCAGCAGCCGGGTGGCCACGCCCAGGTGTCCGATCTCGTGGAGCGTAGCGGCGTACCGCACGGTGCCGATCTGGCCGGGTGGCAGGCCGAGCTCCTCGGCGATCCACTCGGCGAGGACGGCGGCGCGCCGACTCCGGTCCACGGCAGCCGGCTCCTTGGTGCCGAGGGCGGTGACGAGCGTGTCGATCGTCCGCTCGTGCGAACGCAGCTCCTCGCCGTACTGGATGAAGGCCCACCGGGCCGCGAGCAGCGGCGCGAGGACGAGGAGGGCGCTGAACGCGTCGAGGCCGGCGGGGAACCAGAGGATGACGAAGAGCAGGCCGATGATCCCGTAGCCGACGTAGGCCACGCCGGATCCGCTGAGGACGCGCCGCAGCTGGACGCCGAAGGGGATGCCCTGGTCCAGGTGCAGGACGCCGGAGATGAGGCTGGCGTTGACGAGGCAGCCGACGACGTCCGCCGCGAGCAGGGGCAGTCCGACGCGCAGTCCGAGCTCGGCGGTGCTCATGTGGCTCATGCCGGCTCCCTCGACGCCGCCGAGCAGGCGGTACGTCAGGGCGGCAGCCGCGCCGAGCAGACCGCACATGGCGGCGTTGAACATCGTCGCCGACCACCGGGGCTGGCGTCGGTCGATGAGCATCGAGACCGAGCCGACCACCCAGGCGCCGAAGACGCCGACGATGGCCGCCGAGGCGACGAGGATGATCGACAGGAACGAGAAGCTGATCCGAAGGCCCACGTCGGGTTCGCGGATCTGGAAGCTGACGATGCCCATGAGGCACAGCAGCAGGAGCGGTCCGAGCTCGGGTCGGGGCAGTACGAGCCACGACACCACACCGGTGGCGATCGAGGTCGCGACGACGAGCGCGAGGTAGGCCGGCAGCCACCTGGACCGGACGGTTGCAGTGGCTGCCTGACTCACGTCAGTCACGGTAGCGCGACGGCACCGGGGCCTTCACGGGTCCCCGGTGCCGTCCAGCGGCTCTGGAGCGGCTCAGCCGCCCCAGCCCCAGACGCCACTCAGGGACAGGATGGCGCGGGTGGCGAAGTCGTTGGACGCGAGTGCCGACAGGAGGGCAGCGAACATGTGGGGGCTCCTTCATAGATGGATGTTCCGGATGCGTGCGCCATGGAGGGGCGTTGCTGCGGCAGCACAGAACAACAGAGGTTTCCCTCGATGCTCAGGATGCCGTGCGCGCGCGGGCGCACGGAAGCAGATCCGGCGTATCCATGCCGGATCTATACGAAGATTTTAAGGTTTGCAGAGGAACCCTGCGACCAGATTGGGCGGCTCGCGCGCGATGTGGAAGAATCGTGTCTTCGTGTCCCGCACCGGGGCCCGAGACCACTGTACGACCCATTAGGAGCCGACGATGAGCAAGCGCGCCCGCAAGCGCCGCTCCCGCAAGGGCAACGCCGCCAACCACGGCCGCAAGCCCAACGCCTGAGCCGCAGACGTCAGAGGCCCGCACCCGAGCAGCTCGGGGCGGGCCTTCGTCGTTCCCGCAGGAGTTCCCGCAGGACCGACGTGACGGCGACAGGTGGCTCCTCAGCCGCGGTCCACCTGGATCACGGTCATCGAGATGCGCGACATGATCGTCAGGCGCAGCGCCTCGGGCGCCTGCTCGCACTCGCACGAACGCTTGATGAGCGACTTGAGGGTCGTGTCGAGGTCGTACTCCTTGAGGCACGGCCCGCACTCGTCGAGGTGCGCCTGGATCTTCGCGCACTCGTCGGGTCCCAGCTCGCCGTCGAGGTACTCGTAGACCCGTAGCAGCGCCTCGGAGCAGTCGGTACGCGTCATCGCGGCGTCCGACGCACCCTGTCCACCCGTCGTGTGGTCGTTCATGACCGGCTTCCTTCCGTGCCCGCAGCCATCCCCGCACCCAGACCGGCGCCCTCGGACGTGCCGGCCGCTGCGAAACCGCGGTCGGCGGCATACTCCGAGAGGAGCTCGCGCAGCTGGCGGCGACCGCGGTGCAGACGGCTCATGACGGTGCCGATGGGGGTGTCCATGATCTCGGCGATCTCCTTGTAGGCGTATCCCTCGACGTCGGCGAAGTAGACCGCCAGGCGGAACTCCTCGGGGATCGCCTGCAGGGCGCGCTTGACGTCGCTGTCGGGGAGGTGGTCGAGCGCCTCCGCCTCGGCGGAGCGCAGCCCGACCGACGTGTGCGACTCGGCCCGCGCCAGCTGGTAGTCCTCGATCTCGGCCGAGTCGGACTCGAGGGGCTGGCGCTGCTTCTTGCGGTAGCTGTTGATGTAGGTGTTGGTGAGGATGCGGTACATCCACGCCTTGAGGTTCGTGCCCGGCTTGTACTGGTGGAACGCGGCGTACGCCTTGGCGAACGTCTCCTGCACGAGGTCCTCGGCGTCGCTCGGGTTGCGCGTCGTGCGCAGCGCGGCGCTGTAGAGCTGGTCGAGCAGCGGCATCGCCTCTCGCTCGAAGCGCGCGCGCCGGTCGTGCTCGCTCTCGCTCGCGACGTCGACGGTCGCGTCGGCGCGGGCGACGTCGTCCGGGTCGGCGGGCAGCACCGGCGCAGGCGCCGTGGCCCCCGTCGTCGCGCTCGTGTCGGTGCTCGGGTCCGGCAGCCGCAGGGCGGCGCTCGGATCGGTCTTCTTGTCCTTTGCCATCGCCTCCCAGCCTAGACCGGTGGGCTGCGCCAGCAGACCGTGCTCGGTCGGCACGGTCGCGACGCTCTCGGGCTCACGGGTGGGACAGGTGACCATGCACCGTGCAACGACACCTAGCCGGGGAGCATTCCCGCGATCGTGCCGAGAGCCTCGGTGAGGGCGCTGCGCGAGCCCTTCGGGAAGCTGTGCGCGCCGGGGACCTCGATGAGCGTCGTGCCGGCCGGCAGGTGCGGGCGCACCTCGTCCGGGGTGCCGAACGTGTCGTGGGTGCCCTGCACGACCCACGAGGGGTCGGGCGCGAGCGCGAGCTCGTGCGCCCGCAGCTTCTCGGGCTGGCCAGGCAGGTGGAGCGGGAAGCTCAGCAGGAGCCCCGCGTCGGCCTCGAGCGGACCCGCGGTGCGGCACGCCACGCGCGCCCCCGCACTTCGGCCGCCGACGACGAGTGGCCGCGGCAGGCGGCCTCGTCCCGTCACGAGCGCCTCGACGATCGGGACCCACGCGGCGTCGAGCGTCGGCGGGCGGCCGGCCACCTTGCGGCCGGCGACGAGCCAGGGCTGCTCGACGAGCACGACGGCCCACCCCGCGCCGACGAGGACCTCGCGGGCGATCGCGAGGTCGATCGCGCCGAGCCCTCCGCCGGCGCCGTGCCCGAGGACGACGGTCCCGCGCGGTCGGGTGGGCCGCTGGACGTGGGCCCGTCCCGGGCCGCCTGGCGTCTCGATCTCGCGGACCGTCTCACGGGCCGGGGCGCTCACGCGCCCACCACCTCACCCGTCATCGGGTCGACGACGCCCTCGAGCTCGGACTCGGGCACGGGCTCGACGAGGGCGGGGCCGTTGTTGCGCGTCGCCCCCACCGCCCGGCTCACCGGGTACGCCTCGAAGCGCCCGGGCTCGGCGAACTCGAGGATGCCCTGGACGTAGGCCGGGTCCTTCTCGTCGGGGTCGAGCCAGTGCTCCCACTGCGCGGGCTCGAGCACGAGGGGCTGGCGGTCGTGGATGCGGTCCATGCCGGGGTCGGCGGCGGTCGTGATGATCGTGAAGGTCGTCAGCCAGGCCGCCGGGTCGCCCTCGGGCAGCTCGCGGTCGCGCCAGAACTCGTAGAGCCCGGCGAAGGCGACGGGCGCGCCGTCGGCACGGTGGATGAAGAACGGCTGCTTGCGCGGCTTGCCCTTGGCGTCGACCGCGGTCGGCGAGACCTGCCACTCGTACCAGCCGTCGGCCGGCACGAGGCAGCGGCGCGAGAGCGCAGCCTTGGCGAAGGCGCCCTTGCCGAGCACCGACTCGGCCCGGGCGTTCGTCATGCGCAGGCCCGTCGAGACGTCCTTGGACCACGTCGGCACGAGACCCCACGTGAGCATCCGGAGCTGTCGTGCGGGGACGGCCGGCTCGTCGGGGTCGCCGTCGCCGCGTGGCCGGCGGGTCAGCACGACGGGGGCCCGCTTGGAGGGGGCCATGTTCCAGTCGGGCTCGCCCGCCGGGGGGCTCTGGGGGTTCTTGAGCACGCTGCGCGCGGGCTCGTCGGTGTGGTCCTCGTCGACGTCGAAGGCCTCGATGAGCTCGTCGGGCCGCGCGCTCGCGGCATACCTCCCGCACATGCGCCACAGCGTATGCCGGGTGGCCGACGACGGGGACCGTGCTGGCACACGCGTACGTCGCGCCCACCCCGACCCCGACCTCGACCCCGAAGGCAGGCGTGGGCGGCACGTCCCGTGGCTCGGGTATGTCGATACCGTAGGTGTCCACAGGTCCACGATGGCCACGACGCGTTCCGACGGGTCGCGGCCAGAGGAGGAAAACGCATGATCGTCCGTCGTCTCGCCCGCCCGCTGCTCGCATCCGTCTTCGTCGCCGCAGGCGTGGAGGCTCTGCGCCACCCGGCTGCGCGCACCGACCAGGCCGCCCACCTGCTCCAGAAGGTGCCGGACCAGGTGCCGGGGGCCGAGGTCGCCGCGAAGGACCCCGACCTCTTCGTCCGGGTCAACGGCGCCGCCCTGCTCGGCGGAGGGCTCCTGCTCGCGACCGGTCGGATGCCGCGCCTCGCCTCGACGGTGCTCGCCGCCTCGATCGTCCCGACGACGGCGATCGAGCACGCCTTCTGGGAGGAGCCCGACCCGACGCGCAAGGCGCAGAGCCGCAGCCTCTTCCTCAAGAACGTGGGCCTGCTCGGCGGACTGCTCCTCGCGGCCGTCGACACCGAGGGCAGGCCGGGACTGGCCTGGCGCGCCCAGCACGCCACGAAGACGACGCGCCGCGAGGCCCGTCACGCCCAGCGGGCCGCCAAGCGTGAGGCGCGCCTGCTCGCCCATCGAGCCCAGGACGTCGTGAGCTGAGTTGAGTCCCGCTGACCCATCGCCCCACCCGACGTCCGTGACGGACGGTGCCACCGACCGTGGCCCCCTGACCGCGGAGCCCGACTGGGCCGCGCCGCTCGCGCACGGCCCCCTCGATGCCACGGTCGTCCTGCCGGGGAGCAAGTCCCTGACCAACCGCTACCTCGTGCTCGCCGCGCTCGCGAGCGACCGTTCGCGGCTGCGGGCGCCCCTGCGATCGCGTGACACGCTGCTCATGGCCGACGCGCTGCGCGCCCTGGGCGTGCGCATCGACGACGTCGCGCCGGAGGGCGAGTCCGGGGTCGGCGGGGTCGGCGCCGTGCCCGACTGGGTGGTGACACCACCCGAGACGCTGAGCGGTGACGTGACCGTCGACTGTGGCCTGGCCGGCACGGTGATGCGCTTCCTGCCCGCCGTGGCCGCGCTCGCCGACGGGCCGGTCCGGCTCGACGGAGACCCCCAGGCGCGCGTGCGCCCCATGGGGCCGGTCACCGACGCGCTGCGGGCGCTCGGGGTCGACGTCGACGACCACGACGGGCACCTGCCGGTCACCGTCGGCGGGCGCGGACGGGTGCCGGGCGGGTCCGTGACGATGGACGCCTCGGCCTCGTCGCAGTTCATCTCGGCGCTGCTCCTCGCCGGGGCGCGCTACGACGAGGGCGTCACGGTGCACCACGACGGCAAGCCGGTGCCCAGCGAGCCACACATCCTCATGACGGTCGAGACCCTGCGCGACGCGGGCGCGATCGTCGACGACAGCGAGCCCAACACGTGGCGCGTGGAGCCGTCCGAGATCAACGCCCTCGACGTGTCGGTCGAGCCGGACCTGTCCAACGCCGGGCCCTTCGTCGCGGCGGCTCTGGTCGTCGGCGGCACGGTGCGGGTGCCCGGGTGGCCCCAGCACACCCCCCAGGCGGGCGACCTCCTCCGCGAGATCCTCGACACGATGGGCGCCGACGTGCGCCTCGACCGCTCGGGGCTCACCGTCGTCGGCAGCGGTGAGCTCGTCGGCATCGACATCGACCTGCACGACGCGGCCGAGCTGACCCCGACCGTCGCCGCTCTCGCGGCACTCGCGTCGACCCCGACGTGGATCCGCGGCGTGGCCCACATCCGCGGCCACGAGACCGACCGTCTCGCGGCGCTCACGGCAGAGCTCGGGCGGGTCGGGTCGCACGTCACCGAGACCGAGGACGGCCTGCGCATCTCACCGGCACCCTTGCACGGTGGGCGGTTCCGCACCTACCACGACCATCGCATGGCCACCGCGGGCGCGATCATCGGGCTGCGCGTGCCCGGCGTGCACGTCGAGGACATCGGCACGACGCGCAAGACCCTCCCCGACTTCGTCGGGCTGTGGCAGGGCATGCTCGACGGCTCCCGCCCGGTGGTGCTCTCGCGATGAGCTGGCGGGACCTCGACGAGGGAGACATCCGGGTCCGCCCCAGTCGCAAGGGATCCCGGCCTCGCACCAAGGAGCGCCCGGCCCACGCGGACGCCGTCGTCGCCATGGTCATCGGCGTCGACCGGGGCCGCTACACGTGCCTCATCCCCAAGGGCTCGCTGGGCAAGAAGGAGCCCGAGCGCGTCGTCACGGCCATGAAGGCCCGCGAGATCGGTCGCACCCGGGTCGTCGTCGGTGACGACGTCGCCCTCGTCGGCGACCTCGCCGGCGGGCCCGACGCGCTCGCCCGCATCGTGCGCATCGAGGAGCGTCGGTCGGTGCTGCGGCGCACGGCCGACGACACCGACCCCTACGAGCGGATCATCGTCGCCAACGCCGACCAGCTCGTCATCGTCACGGCGCTCGCCGACCCGGAGCCCCGACCGCGCATGGTCGACCGCTGCCTCGTCGCCGCCTACGACGCGGACCTCGAGCCGCTGCTCGCGCTGACGAAGGCGGACCTCGTCGACCCGAGCGACTTCCTCGCCAACTACACCCCGCTCGAGGTCGAGCACGTCGTCACGTCGTGGAAGGACGGCGACTTCTCCGGCCTCGACGACCTGCGCGCCAGGCTCTCCGGCAAGGTCTCGGTCCTCGTCGGGCACTCCGGCGTCGGCAAGAGCACCCTCGTCAACGGGCTCGTCCCCGGCGCCCTGCGCGCGACCGGCGTCGTCAACGACACGACCGGCCGCGGGCGCCACACGTCGACGAACGCCGTGGCCCTGCGGCTGCACGGTACCGACGGCTCCGACGACGGCTGGGTCATCGACACGCCCGGCATCCGGTCGTTCGGGCTCGCCCACATCGACGTCGACCACATCATCGACCACTTCCCCGACCTCGCCGAGGGCACCGACAACTGCCCCCGTGGCTGCACGCACGACGAGGAGGAGTGCGCCCTCGACGCCTGGGTTGCCGACGGACACGCCGGGCCCGCCGGCGCGTCACGCCTCGAGTCGCTGCGTCGCCTGCTCAGCAGCCGGAGCACCACCGAGGAGCACTGAGGAGCACTGAGCCGCAGCGGCATCCGTCGCCGGTCTCGCCACCCCTGCTCGGACCGATGCCGCTAGGTTGAGCCGGTGACCTCCTACGACGACGACCTTCGTCTGGCCCATGTCCTCGCGGATGCCGTCGAGCGGGTGACGATGGCACGCTTCCGCGCCGCCGACCTCGTCGTCGAGAGCAAGCCGGACCTCACGCCCGTCACCGACGCCGACCGGGCCGCAGAGGAGCTCGTCCGGCACCAGCTGAAGCGCACCCGACCCCGTGACGCCGTCGAGGGCGAGGAGTTCGACACGACCGGGCACGGTCCGCGTCGATGGATCATCGACCCCATCGACGGCACGAAGAACTTCGTCCGCGGCGTGCCGGTCTGGGCCACGCTCATCGGTCTCGTCGTCGACAACGTGCCGGTGCTCGGGCTCGTCGCCGCACCGGCCCTGCAGCGCCGCTGGTGGGCTGCGACCGGCTCCGGCGCGTGGAGCGGCCGCTCCCTGTCGTCGGCGCGGCGCATCTCCGTGTCCCAGGTCGGACGGCTCGGGGACGCGTCGCTGTCGTACTCGTCCCTCTCGGGGTGGCGGGTCCGTGGGCGACGCGACGACTTCCTCGACCTCATGGACGACTGCTGGCGCACCCGCGCCTACGGAGACTTCTGGTCCTACATGCTCGTCGCCGAAGGGGCGGCCGACATCGCGGCCGAGCCCGAGCTGGCGGTCCACGACATGGCCGCGCTCGTCGCGATCGTGCAGGAGGCGGGTGGCCGGTTCACCGGCCTCGACGGCAAGGACGGTTGCTGGAGCGGCAACGCGCTCGCGACGAACGGCCTGCTGCACGACGAGGTGCTCTCCCGCATCGGCACGCCGCCGGCCTGAGACGCTGCTGGGCGGGCTGCGCTGTCCGGCATAGCCTTTCGGCATGAGCACCGATCCCACCGGCCCGGCCGGCACCTCGGCCCCCGACGCTGCCGTCCACGCCGCCACGGTGCGGCCCGCCGGCAGCGCGGACGTCCCTGCCCTGGCTGCGGTCGCTGCGGCGACCTTCGAGCTCGCGTGTCCGCCGTCGATGACCCGGGAGCGGGTCGACGCGTTCGTCGATGAGGTCCTCTCCCCCGCGCGCTTCACGGACTACGTCGCGGACCCGCGCCGGCACGTCCTCCTGGCCGAGCGCGACGGGACCGCGAACGGCTACGCCATGCTCGTGGCCGGCGACCCGCAGGACGGGGACGTCCGTGCCGCGATCCGGCTCCGCCCCACCGTCGAGCTGTCCAAGATCTACGTCCTGCCGCAGGCCCACGGCACGGGCGCTGCGGCCCTGCTCATGACCCGGGCCTTGGACTGGGCGCGCGACTCCGGCGCCGCCGGCGTGTGGCTGGGCGTCAACCAGCAGAACGAGCGTGCCCAGCGGTTCTACGGCAAGAGCGGCTTCGAGCGGGTCGGCACCAAGCGCTTCCTCGTCGGTGGGGTCTACGAGGACGACTACGTCATGGAGCGCCCGCTCTAGCCAGCCGACTCGCCGGCCTCACCCCCTTGCCCGAACGCCGCGTTCGGCGCCGAACTCGTTGTTGTGACAGTGAGTTGGCGACCGGACGCCGCGTTCGGTGGGGAAGCGGGAGCGAGACGCAGCGGTGGAGGGTCAGGCGTCGGTGACGACGGTGACGTCGCCGAGCCCGAGGGCCTCGATGGCAGGGAGGTGGGCGGCCGCGTCACCGACCATGACGATCGTCCACCCCGCACCGGGGGCGCCCGAGCCGATGCCCGCGCCGTCGACGAACCGCGCGTAGGCCGCCTCGACCCGGCTGCGGTCGACGGTGGCGAGGTCGCGGAGGTTGTCGGTGGTGAAGGCCGTGGTGCGCCCGTCGAGCGCCATGCCCACCGCCTCGTCGGCGATCGAGTCGGCGGTGGCGTAGCGTCCTGGCGCGGTCTTGGAGATGAAGTCGACGCCGGAGCGGATCTCCTTGTCGCTGAACCCGTCCCGGCCGCTCTCGAGGATCTCGACGAGAAGCCTCAGCGACTCTGCGGTCGAGTCGGCACGCACCGAGCCGGACGTGAGGAACACGCCGCCGCGACGGCGCGGGCGGAAGCTGGACCGGATGCCGTAGGTGTAGCCCTTCTCCTCGCGCAGCACCGCGTCGATGCGGGCGTTCGGAGACCCACCGAGGACGAAGCCGAGCACCGGGTAGGGCGCCCACCCACCCTCGACGGATCGGTCGGGGCCCGGCGCGCCGATGACGAACTCGGTCTGCACCGAACCCGGGCGGGACACGAGCACGATGCGGCCGCGGTCGGGGGCGAGGGCGGCGGCGTGCTGGAGGTAGCGCTCGCGGTCGCGGGGGCCGGGGACCCAGTCCCCGAGGGCGGCCTCGACGAGACTCGGCACGTCGAGTCCCTCGAGGTCTCCGGCGACGACGACGGTGCCGCCCGCCGCGACGACGTGCTCGGCGTGGAAGGCCGCGACGTCGTCGCGCGTGATCGACGAGACGGTCTCGCGCGTGCCGCCCGTGGGCCGGGACGAGCGGTCGTCGGGTGCGTAGAACGTGCGGACGAACTCGAGCCCCGCGCGGTGCGCAGCGACCGACCGCTCCTGCTCGATCTCGGCCAGGCGCGTGCGCACCTGGCGGGCGACCTCGGTCTGCGGGAAGGCCGGCTCGGTGAGGATCTGCCGGAGCAGGTCGAGCGCGGGCTCGAGGTTGCCCTTGACGACGTCGAGGTCGAGGGAGAGACCGGCATCGGCCATCCCCGCGCCGAAGCTGACCCCCTTGCGCTCGAGGAGCCGGGCGAACTCCTCGGCCGTGTGCCGTGCCGTCCCCTCGTCGAGGGTGCGGGACATGATCGAGGCCACGCCCTCGCGCTCGCGCGGCTCGTCACGGAGGGACACGGGCAGGCCGAGGCGCACCGAGACGACGTACTGGCCGGGCACGTCGTAGGTGAGCAGGCGCAGGCCGTTGGGCAGGTCGTGCGTGCTGCCCTCGGGGAAGTCCCACGGCTCGGGCGGCGCGACGGCGGGGCGGGCGACGGCGGTCATGCGGCCTCCTCCGAGTCCTTGTCGGTGCGGTCGGCGTCGTCCGTGTCGTCGGGCTGGTCGACGTCCTTGCTCGTGTCGGCGAGGTAGCGCACGACTGCGCGCGACTCGGGGTCGAGCCACGTCGCGGCAGCCGCGCGGGCCTGCTCCGCGGTCACCGCGCGGATGCGGTCGACGAACGTGTTGACGTAGGCCGGGTCGCCCGTCAGCAGCGCGTGGTGGCTGATGTGGTCGGCGCGCTCCTCGATGCTCGCGAGCGCGCTCAGCCACGAGCGTTCGGTGTCGGCGATGACCGACTCCAGCTCCGCCGCATCCGGCCCCTCCTCGATGAAGCGGCGGATCTCCTCGCACACCGCGGCCTCGACCTGCTCGACGTCGGCGCCGGCGGACACGTCGACGGTGATGGTGCCGAGCCCCACGCCGTCGACGAGTCCCATGGTCCAGCCGCCCACAGCCACGGCGGTCTCGTCGGTGCGCACGAGACGGCGCACGAGTCGGGAGCTCGCGAGGCCGCCGATGACGTCGACCGCGACCTGGCAGCCGAGGTAGTCGGGCGTCGTGTCGACCGGGAGCCGGAAGGAGACGTAGATCCGGTCGTTCGGGACGTCACCGACACGGTCGAGCCGGACCGGCTCCGAGAGCGGGGGCAGCTGCGGGTGCCGCTCGCGGGTGTGCAGCTCGATGGCCGGGAGACCGCCGAAGTACGTCTCGGCGGCGGCGAACCCCTCCTCGGGGGTCACGTCGCCGACGAGGGTGAGGACCGTGTTGTTCGGCCCGTAGTGCGCGCGGAAGAAGTCATGGACGTCCTCGAGCGTCGCGGCGTCGAGGTCCTCCATCGACCCGATCGTGGGGTGGTGGTAGGGGTGGTCCTCGGGGAAGGCGGTCGCGTAGATGTCGATGAGCGCCGAGCCGTAGGGCACGTTGTCGTAGCGCTGGCGCTTCTCCTCCTTGACGACGTCGCGCTGGTTGTCGAGGTTCTCCTGGGTCACGGCGTCGAGCAGGTGGCCGTGCCGGTCGGCCTCGAGCCACAGCGCGAGCTCGAGCGCACCCGTGGGCACCGTCTCGAAGTAGTTCGTGCGGTCGAACCACGTCGTCGCGTTGAGGCGCGCGCCCTCGTCCATGAGCGCCGAGAAGTGCTCGCCCGAGGCGACGTTGCGGCTGCCCTGGAACATCAGGTGCTCGAAGAGGTGGGCGAAGCCGGTGCGTCCGGGGGTCTCGTGCCGGGAGCCGACGCCGACCCAGAGGTTCACCGCGACGTTGGGCACCGTGTGGTCCTCGCTGACGATGACGCGCAGGCCGTTGGCGAGCGTGCGCTCCGCGAGCGGGTAGGAGATCGCTGTCACGGATCGACCCTATGTGACGGAGCGCGGGAGGTGCGGGGTCGCGACGGCACACGACGGCGCACGACGGCACACGACGGCACCGAGTACGGGCAGAATGCGGGGGGCGCCTCCCGCAACCACCCTGCCTCGACTGGAGTCCTCACCGTGACCGACCCGCCACCGGACGGCTCCATGCCGAAGCCCGCCGGGATCTCGAGCCTGCGGCGCTTCGGCCCCCTGCTCCTCGCAGTCCTGGCGTTCTTGGTCTTCCGTGCCGTGACCGCCGACGACGCCGCAGAGGACATCACCACGGGCCAGTGCGTCACGGCCGACCCGACCCGCGACGTGCGGACCGTCGACTGTTCGGACCCGTCCGCTCTCGGCAGGGTCGTGTTCGTGCAGCGAGAGTCCTTCACCGACGACTCCTCGGTCCGCCGTACCTGCGCCGACCACGGCTCGACGCGCGCGTTCACGAGTGCCGTATCGCAGGGCGGAACCGGAACGGTCGTGTGCGTGGTGCCGATCAAGTAGCTGCCTGTCGTCGCGTTCGATGTCAGGTAACAAATGGTTATGCTCTTTCGGACTAGCATCACCACGAGGTATGCTTGTGCCATGGCTGGAGCTCCGGACGACCTGCTGACCACGATCCGCGCGAGCGTCATCGGTGACGACCAGGTGATGCACGGGCCCTACGGCCCGCGCCGCGTGACCTACGCCGACTACACCGCCTCGGGCCGAGGCCTCACGTTCATCGAGGACTTCATCCGCGACGAGGTGCTCCCCCGCTACGCCAACACCCACACCGAGAGCTCGGGCACCGGCCTGCAGACGACCCGGCTGCGTGAGGACGCCCGTCGCACCATCCGCGACGCCGTCGGCGGTGACGACGAGACGGTCGTCGTCTTCGCCGGCTCGGGCTGCACCGGGGCCATCGACAAGCTCGTCGGCATCCTCGGCCTGCGCATCCCCTCGAACTTCGAGGACCGTTGGCACGCCAGCGAGCTCGTCCCAGCCGACCAGCGGCCCGTCATCTTCATCGGGCCCTACGAGCACCACTCCAACGAGGTGATGTGGCGCGAGTGCGTCGCCGACGTCATCGTCATCCCACAGGACCTCGACGGGCACGTCGACATCGAGGTGCTGCGCGAGCGCCTCGTCGAGCACGCCGACCGCCCGCTGCTCATCGGCTCCTTCTCGGCCGCGAGCAACGTCACCGGCATCGTCACCGACACCGACGCGATCTCCTCCCTCCTGCACGAGCACGGTGCGCTCGCGTTCTGGGACTACGCGGCAGCCGCGCCCTACGTCGACATCGAGATGTACGGCCGGGGCGGGCGCGGCGTGGCCGACCCCACGGCATACAAGGACGCCGTCTTCCTCAGCCCGCACAAGTTCATCGGCGGCCCGAGCACGCCCGGCGTCCTCGTCGTGCGGCGCGAGCTCATGACCAACCGGGTGCCCGACGTCCCGGGCGGCGGGACCGTCACCTACGTCAACCCCGACGACCACGACTACGTCACCGACCCGGCGCACCGCGAGGAGGGCGGCACGCCCGCCATCATCGAGGCCATCCGCGCCGGGCTCGTCTTCAAGCTCAAGGAGGCGGTCGGCGTGGAGACCATCCGCGCCCGCGAGGACCGCTTCCTCGCGCGCGCGGTCGCGGCCTGGCGCGACGAGCCCGCGATCGAGATCCTCGGCAACCTCGACGCCGAACGCCTGTCGATCGTCTCGTTCGTCGTCCACGCCCAGGGCGAGCGCTACCTCCACCACAACTTCGTCGTCGCCGTGCTCAACGACCTCTTCGGCATCCAGGCCCGTGGGGGCTGCTCGTGCGCGGGGCCCTACGGCCACTACCTGCTCGGCATCGACCTCGAGCGCTCGCACGAGTTCGAGCGCGAGATCGGGCGCGGCTGTGAGGGCATCAAGCCGGGCTGGGTGCGGGTCAACTTCAACTACTTCATCTCCGACGTCGTCGCCGACTACGTCATCGAGGCCGTCCGCCTCGTGGCCCGCGACGGATGGCGCCTCCTCGGCGACTACGACTTCGAGCCCGCGACGGGCCTGTGGCGCCACCAGGACGGCCCCGTCGAGCCCCCGCTGCGGCTGCACCAGGTGACCTTCGAGCAGGGCCGCCTGACCTATCCCGCGCAGCTGGAGCGGGCCGGGGAGGACGCCCTGGCCGGGCATCTCGCCGACGCACGCGCGATCCTCGCCGCCGCCACTCCGGAGCCGAGCGACGAGGCGCACGTCAACGTCGACTTCGACCACCTCAGGTGGTTCGAGCTGCCCGTCCGCAGCCTCTCCCGCTGAGGTCGGCCAACGGAAGTCAGGGGACGAGCACGATCTTGCCGCCGGCGCGCCCGGTGTCGCTCAGCTCCTGCGCCGCGGACGCCTCGGCGAGCGGCAGGACCCGCGAGATCGTCGTCGTGACGGCCCCGGACGCCCGCTGGGCCACGAGCTCGGCGAGCTCCGGCGCCGAGCGCTCGGACGCACCGCTGAAGGTGATGCCCGTGGTGAAGGCGGCCGGGTCGGCGATCGTGACGAGCCGGTCGGGGCCACCGAGCAGCTCGACGGACTCGTCGAGGACACCGGCGCCGCTCGCGTCGAGCACGGCGTCCACCCCGTCCGGCGCCAGTGCGCGCACGCGGTCGAGCCAACCGTCGCCGTACGTCGTCGGCGTGGCTCCGAGGGTCGCGACACGGTCCTGGTTGGCGGCCGACGCCGTGCCGATGACGGTGGCACCGCCGGCGACGGCGAGCTGCGTCGCGACCTCGCCGACCGCGCCGCTGGCCCCGTGCACGAGCAGCGTCTCGCCGGCCCGCACGTCGAGCAGGCGCAGGACGCGCCGGGCGGTCTCGCCCGCGACGGGCAGCGACACGGCGACGGTGGCGTCGAGCGGGTCGGGCAGGGCGGCATACGTGCTCAGCACGGCGAGCTCGGCGTAGGCACCGCCCTCCGCGAAGCCGACGACCCGGTCACCGACGGCGACGTCGGTGACGCCCTCCCCCAGCGCGTCGACGACGCCAGCCGCCTCGAGACCGGGCACGAGCGGGAACGCCGTGTCGGGTGAGGCCATGAGGCCGCTGCGGACCTTGCCGTCGGCGGGGTTGACCCCGACGGCCTCGACCCGGACCCGCACCTCGCCGGGCCCCGGCCGCGGGTCGGGCAGCTGCGCCTCGTGCAGCTCCTCGGGTCCGCCGAAACGGTCGATGACGATGGCCTTCATGGTCTCTCCTGCCGCCGGGGCCGCCCGGTGGGCGGCGTCACCAGGACAACGGCGCGCACCGCGGGCGTATGCCGTCGCGTCCGCTCCGTGGTCACCGCGACCTCCCAGCCGCTCACGGGGCCATGGCGGCGTACCCCGTCGAGTCGTGGACGGCGATGCCGGCGTACGTCACGTAGGCCGAGGCGCCCGAGTCCACCTGTGCGAGCTGGTCGCTCATCCGCGTCAGGGTCTGGCCGTAGAAGGTCTGCTTGACCTCCGTGGGGTCGGGCCCGAGGTAGTTCGTCTCCTGGCCGATGCGGACCGGCTTGCCGAGCGCCGCGGCGGACGCGAGCTCGGCGGCCGCGATGGCGAGCGTGCCGTCCGGGCCGGCGGCCGTGTTGCGGTAGGCCATGATCGTCACGGCCGAGACGCGACGCATCGTCTCCCGGTCGAGGGTCGACTTCTTCCCGGCCTTGACCTGCCCGAACCAGAAGGGGATGTCGGCCTCGACGGGGCGGCCACCACTGGCGGTCACGAGCCGGTCGAGCAGGGTGAGGTACTTCGACACCGTCGTCGACTGGCGGGTCGTCCAGGCCGACGTGGTCCACGGCTCGACGTCGACGTGCAGTCCGGTGAACAGGCCCGTCGCGATGGTGGGCCTGACCCAGTGGTCGACCGCCCACGTCGGGTCGTCGACCCAGCCGGGGTCGCCGCCGAGCGCGTCGACGCGCAGCCCGGCCGCCCTGGCTCGGGTCACGAGGTCACGCACCGTCGGCAGGCTGGCGCTCGTCGCGAGGTCGGGTGGCACCCCGACGAAGAGCGTGCCCACGCCACGGGACTGCGCGAGCTGGACCACGGCGCCCGCGTCGGTCCACGACCACACCCACATCGCCCGGCCCGGCGTCGTGGCGGCCGCCGACGCCTGGGCCGACAGCACCACCGATCCGACCATGAGCACGAGCATCGCAGCCGCGGCGACGAGCCGGGCCCGCACCCCGGGGCGGCTCCGTCCGCGGCGGGCGTGGGACCGCCGACGCGTGGCTGTCGGTCGCGGGCTCGTTGTCATGACGCACCTCCTGCGTGCCGGGCCCCGAGAGAGCGAATGTCCCAGACGTGGGCCCGATCCGTGACGTGAATGCGTCAGAGACGGGCTCGACCGCTCCGACTCGGGGCGAGCACGGCGACCCGGTCGAGACGATCGGGCATGCTGGGCGCATGAACGGGCCCCTTCTCGCCGGCGACCGCCTCGCCGAGCTCGCCCTCGCGCCCCTGACCTACACCGAGGTCGGTGCGACCCTGCGCAAGGGACCGCTCCCGGCCGGCTACGGGCACCTGCGTCGGCGCGCTGTCGTCGGCCGGGGCGCCGACGACCTCGACCGGGCGACGGATGCGCTGCTCGCGTGGGCGGTCCAGCGCGGCGCCGGGACGCGTGTGGTCCCGTCCAGCCCGGTCGTGCTCCCCGCCGTGGTCGCCGACCTGCGCGTCGGCCCGGGGGTGCTGTCCCTCAGGGCCCCGGTACGCGTCGTCGACGTCGTCGACGGACCGCGTAGGCGCGGCTTCGCCTACGGCACGCTCCCCGGCCACCCCGAGGCGGGCGAGGAGTCCTTCGTCGTGTCGCTCGGAGAGGACGGGGACGTCACCTTCACCGTGCGGGCGTTCTCACGGCCGGGCAGCACGCTGGCACGGGTCGGCGGAGCGGTCGGCCGCAGGGCCCAGCGTCTCGTCGCCGACCGCTACCTGAGGTCGCTCGAGTCGCTCGTCCGCGTCCGCTGAGGCGGCGTGGGGCTGCATCGCGTCCGTGGCCGGGTCGGTCGTGGGGTCGGCGATGGGGGGTCAGTGCAGGAAGGTCTTGGCCACGACCATGACGACACCCAGGAGTGCTGCCGCGAGCGATTCCCAGAAGGCGGTGCGCCGGCTCGAGCCGGCGGAGCGCGCCCCGAGGTAGCCCACCGCGCCCAGCTCGGCGACGGTGAGCCACAGGGCGAGGTTGACGGCGAGAGCGGTGTCGGCGCCGAGCAGGGCGGCGACGACCACGACGACGAGAGCGGGCACGCCCCCGAGGAGCACCCGGGACTCGTGCCGCACGGCCGCGGCCATCCGTCGCGGCAACGGCGACCCGGCGTGGGTGAACTGGTCGGAGAAGGCCCGCACGTAGACGTCGGCGAGCCAGTAGACGGCGAGGACGAAGACCGCCGCGAGGACGACGCGAGCCGTCGAGGGTACGTGGTTCGCGGTCGCGCTCATGACGGCGCCGGTGATGATGGCGCCGTAGAGCAGGCCCGCCGGGTTGCCCCGCGCGATGAGCCGCGTGGCCCGCTCCGTCGCCGTCTCCTCCGACACGGTCGCCCCCCTCACCGTGCGCCACCGGTCGCGGCGCCTCGGGGCCAGCCTGCCGCGACCACCCGTCATTGCGCCAGTGGTGTGGGCCCGGGAACGACGAAGGGCCCCGGATCTCTCCGGGGCCCTTCGTGCTTCGCTGACGCGATCAGTAGCGGGGGCAGGATTTGAACCTGCGACCTCCGGGTTATGAGCCCGGCGAGCTACCGAGCTGCTCCACCCCGCGTCGGCAAGAGCAACGTTACGCGAAACCTCCCGCAGGACCAAATCGAGGCCTCGTCGTGCTCGGATCCGACGGGCTCGGGCTCGGAACGACCTGTGGCAGCACGCGATTCGCGTGCTGCCACAGGTCGTGCTCGAGCCCGTCCGTCAGGGCGTCGCCGTCGGCGTCGACCGCGGTGAGGCCTCCACCGCGCGCGTCAGCGCCTCCTTGAGCTTCGCCTGCGCCTGGCCGTACGCGGCGAAGTCACCGCGCTTGAGGGCGGCCTCTCCCTCGACGTAGGCCGCCTGTGCGTCCTTGAGCGCCTTGGACAGCGCCGCCGCGTCGGGGCTGCCCGGCGTCCCGGTCGACGACGGCGTCGGGGTGGGCGTGGCGGTGCTGCCCGGCGTGGGCGTCGGGGTCGGCGTGGGAGTCGTGCCGTTGTCGCCGGCCTGCGCACCCGACGAGCCGCCGAAGAGGTCGTTGAGGGCGGCGTCGAGCGACCCGGCCCAGGCGATCTTGTCGCCGAAGGCGACCGCGACGGCCGAGAGGCGCGGGTAGGTGCCCGAACCGGTCGAACGGGCCTGGACGTAGATCGGCTGGACGTAGAGCAGGCCTCCGCCGACCGGGAGGGTCAGCTGGTTGCCGAAGATGACGCTGGCGCCCGTCGACGAGGTCGTCGAGATGAACTGCGCCAGGGTCAGCTGTCGACCGAGGGAGGCGTCGTTCGAGGTGACGGACGAGGTCCGCATGTCGTTGTAGACGAGACCCGGCCCGTTGACCGAGCCGCCCGTCGTCTCGAGCAGCCGCAGCTTGCCGTAGTTGGGCGACTTCTTGCCGTCCTCGCTCCCGGCGTCGCCGTCGACCGCGAGGAAGCCCGAGAGGACGTTGCGGTCACCGGTCGGCATGAACGTCGACGTCAACGAGAACGCCGGGGTCGACTGGTCGGGCATGGCGAGCGAGAGGTAGTAGGGCGGCTGGGGCAGGTTCTCGGCCGGCTGCGTCGGGTCCTCGGGCACGCGCCAGAAGTTCTGGCCGCCGTAGAAGGACGCCGCGTCCTGGTCGTGGTACTTCGACAGGAGCGTGCGCTGGACCTTGAAGAGGTCCTCCGGGTAGCGCAGGTGCTCCATGAGCGAGCCCTTGATGTCGCTGAGCGGCTTGACCGTGCCCGGGAAGATCGACATCCACGCCTTGAGCACGGGGTCCTTCTCGTCCCACTGGTAGAGCGAGACCGTGCCGTCGTAGGCGTCCACCGTCGCCTTGACGGAGTTGCGGACGTAGTTGACCTGGCCGGCCTGCACGGCCCGCACCGAGTTGCGGGTGCTCGTCACGGCGTCCTCGGTCACCGTGTCGAGCGTCGTCGTCTGCGAGTACGGGTAGTTCGCCGAGGTCGTGTAGCCGTCGAGGATCCACTGGACCCGACCGTCGACGACCGCGGGATAGGCGTTGCCGTCGAGCGTCAGCCACGGCGCGACCCGCTGGACGCGCTCGCGCGGGGTGCGGTGGTCGAGGACGCGCGAGTCGTTGGTCACCGCGTCGGAGAGGAGGAAGTTGATCTCGCGGTACTTCACGGCATACGCGAGCCGCTTGACGGCGTCGAGCTGCACGCCGCCGATGCCGGCGTAGGTGTAGTTGATCTGCCCCGTCCCCTGCGGGTCCGGGTAGTCGAACTCCTGCTTGTTGCCGCCGACGACGGAGTACTCCGGCGAGTTCTCGCCGAAGTAGATGCGCGGCTCGTACTTCCCGAGCGCGCCCTCGGTGCCGATCTGCGACTCGATGAAGGTCGGACGACCGTCGGACTCACGCGTGTTGCCCTTGGCCGCGACGACGCCGTAGCCGTGGGTGTAGACGGTGTGGTCGTTGAGCCAGTTGCGCTGCCCGTCGGGCACGCCGTTGAGGTCGAGCTCGCGCGCGGCGATGACGGTGTCCTGCGACTTCCCGTCGAGCTGGTAGCGGTCGACGTCGAGCACGTCGGCGAACTGGTAGTAGCCCTTGCTCGCCTCGAGCTGCTTGAAGGTGGGGCTGACGACGTTCGGGTCGATGAGGCGGATGCCGGGCACCGTGGCCGCGTCGTCACGCAGGGCGTTCTGGGTCGCGACGGTCTTCGTGTCGTAGGAGTCGACCGTGATCTGGTCGAAGCCGTAGGCGGCACGCGTCGCGTCGATGTTGCGCTGGATGTAGGGCACCTCGAGGGACTTCTCCGACGGGCGCACCTTGAGCGACTGGACGAGGGCCGGGTAGATGCCGCCGACCGCGACGACGATCACCGCGAGGACCGCGACGCCGACGAGCGGCAGGCGCCACGAGCGCGTCCAGATCGTCGTGAGGAACATGATCGCGCACATGACGGCGGCGAGCGCGAGGATGCCCTTCGTCGGGATGATCGCGTGCGACTCGGTGTACTGGATGCCGGTGATCTTCGACGACTGGGCAGTCGCGAGGTTGTAGCGGTCGATCCAGAAGGCGACGGCCCGCACGAGCACGAGGACGGCCGCGATGACCGACAGGTGCACGCGGGCGGCCTGCGTCGAGCGCATCTTGTTGCCGGCGACGATGCCGCCGTAGAGGTAGTGCGTGAAGGCGGCCGTGATGAAGCCGATGACGAGGATCATCGTCAGGAACGCGACGACGAAGTTGATCCACGGCAGGTCGAAGACGAAGAAGCCGATGTCCAGACCGAACTCGGGGTCGGTGGTGCCGAACGGGCTGCCGTTGCGCCACAGCAGGAAGGTGTCCCACTGCGTCGCCGCCGACAGGCCGGCGAAGAGGCCGACCGCGAGCGGTGCGGCGATCGTCGCCGTGCGCCGCATCGGCTCGACGAGCTGGCGGTAGTGCTCCATGGCCTGCGTGTCGGGCGAGGGCGCGTAGATCGGGCGGTTGCGGAAGGCGAAGTGGATGCTCGACCACACCATCGCCGCCGTCAGCAGGCCACCGACGAGACCCAGGAGGAGCTTGGTGACGATCTGGGTGCTGAAGACGCCTGCGAAGCCGACCGACTGGTACCACAGCACCTCGGTCCAGAACTGCGCCACGATCGCGATGACCACGAGCAGCGCGGCCGCCACGACGAGCGAGGTCACGAGCGGGCGTCGGGTCGGCGGCAGCGTGGCCGCGTCGGGTCGTCGGGGCGCGCCCGAGTCGTCGTCGTTGAAGTTGCCCGGCGGGGGGCCGAAGTTGCTGTCGCTCACGTGGAGTGCCTTGGGTGCTGGGGCGGGCAGGTGGTCGGGCGGACCCGTGGGCAGCCTCCTGAGGCCGCCTGCGGCAACCATAACCCGCGCTCCCGCAGCACCTGCCGCGAGAGACCGCAACGTGACCGGCACGAGACCGCGAGCGTCGAGGGTGCGTACGCGTCGAGGCCCTTTGTGGGTCCGCGCCGGGTGCGCGCCGGCCACCCCACGGCATACGGCAGCATGGGGGCGTGAACGCGCAGCCCGTCATCGACCCCCTCGCCATCGCCGCCCTCGACACCGAGCGCCACGTCGCGGCCTCCGGCTGGGACCAGCCCGCCCGGCTCTTCGCGCTCGTGCGCACGGCCGACCTGCTCGAGCGCGAGCCGCAGCTGCGCGACCAGATGGGTCCCTCCGACCTCGCCGAGGGCGCTCTGACCGCCATCGAGCAGGAGGGCCTGCCGACGACGAGCTCGCTCGAGACGCTGCTCGGTCGGCTCGCCTGGCCCGAGGAGGTGGACGGCTGCGCCTTCGCCATCGAGCGCATGGTCGTCCCACCGGAGGCCGAGCGTGAGCTGCCCTCGCGCGGCGACGACGCCGTCGACCACCTCGCGGCCCACCCCGACCGCAAGGACGTGCGGCTCGTCGTGGCCGTCCTGCGCGACGGCACCTCGATCTGCCTGCTGCGCCAGCGCGACCACGACTCGGACGACGCCGTCGCGACCGGCAAGGACATCGCACCCGGGCTCGTCGAGGCCCTCAAGGCCACCTTCGAGGACTGAGCGCCGGAGGCGCCCTCGCCTCCCCTCGTCGGGGCGTCACCCCTCGCCGGGGCGTCAGCCGCCGTCGGCGGGAGTCAGCAGCGGGGCAGCGAGCCGGTCTGGCCCTTGGCGATCGCCTCGACGGCCGTGCGGGCCTGGTCGAACGTCCCCACCTTGAAGACGTCGAGCCCGTCGGGCACGTGTCCGACGACCTCGTTGCAGTTGTCGGCCGGGGCCAGGAAGTACGCCGCGCCGTCCGAGCGCGCACCGGCGAGCTTCTGGCGGATGCCGCCGATCGGGCCGACCTTGCCCTCGTCGTCGATCGTGCCGGTGCCCGCGATCTGGCGACCGCCGGCGAGCGGGCCGGGCGTCAGCTTGTCGTAGATACCGAGCGAGAACATGAGCCCCGCGGACGGACCGCCGATGGCGCCGGCGTCGATGGTGACCTTGGCCGGGAAGTCGTGGTCGAGCCCGAGGAGCACGCCGAGGGCCGTGCGGCCGCCCTGGCCCTCCACGGTCGGGACGTCGACCGTCTGCTCCTTGCCGGCGCGCGTGACCGTGAGGGACACGCTCTCGCCGGGCTTCTTCTCCTGGAGCGCGTCGCGCAGCATCTGCGTCGTCGTCACCGGCTCGTCGTCGATGCGGTCGAGACGGTCGCCGACCTTGAGCAGACCCTTGGCCTTCGAGGAGTCGGTGATGCCGGCGATGGCGACGTGGGTCGGCACCTCCTCGCCGATCGCGCGCAGCGCGACGGCCGTGGCCTCCTCCTGCGAGCCCTCCATCTGGATGGCGTTCTCCTCGGCCACCTGCTCCTGGGTGACCTGCGGGTCGAAGACGTCGTCGACGGGGAAGACGTCACGGGCCGGGTCGACCCAGGCCTGCAGGATGTCCCACGCGTCGACCGGGTAGCCCGGCCCACCCTCGACGCGCACCGTGGTGAAGCGCAGCGCGCCGTCGGTCGGGTAGGTCGCCAGCCCCGAGATCGCGATGATCGGCTTGTTCTGGGCGCCCGAGGTGCCGAGGGTGTCCTGCGTCGGCCCGGGGCTCATGACGGCATACGGCAGGTGGACGACGGACCCCAGGACCATGACGACGAGGAAGACGAAGAACGCCGCCAGGACCGCCTTGTTGCCGCGGGTCAGCCTGCCGGTGTCCTCGCTCTCGAGCACCTCGGCGCGCGTCGGGAGGTCGGTGGCACCGGGCTGCTCCGGCACGCGCTTGATCGTCCTCACGGCAGCCCGACCCACTCGTCGGCGCCGTCGGCGAAGCGCTGGTGCTTCCAGATCGGGATCGTCGCCTTGAACTCGTCGATGAGCTCGCGGCAGACGTCGAACGCCTCGCCGCGGTGCTCGGCGCTGACGCCGACGACGACCGCGACGTCACCGACCTCGAGGTGGCCCACCCGGTGGACGACGGCCAGCCGGACGGAGCGACCGTCGGCCGCCAGACGCTCGGCGAGCGCCCGGGCCGCCTCCGCGGCCTGTGGGTGGGCGGAGTAGTCGAGAGCGGCGACCGTCTTGTCGTCCGACCCGTCGTCCGTGTCCTCGACGGCTGCGCCGGCCGGACCGTCGTGGTCGCGCACCGTGCCGACGAAGAGGCAGACGCCGCCGGCCCGGGGCGAGGAGACGCTCGTGAGCACCTCGTCGACCGACAGAGGTGTCTCACGGATCTCGGCAAGGGTGACCGTCACGCCCGCAATCGTATGCCGCCGCGCGGGCCCCCGCGTCCCGCGCCCGCGCCCCTGCGCGAGGGTGGGGAACCAACGAGGTCGATCCGTGGTTGTCTTGGTGTACGGCCAGACGGCCGGCACGAGATCCGTTCGAGTGGGGATGAGCAGGCATGGCCGACGACCGTGGACGCGGTGACGACAACCACAGCGACAAGGACGACGTGTCCGGCGAGGAGCCGGGCGACGCGGGCCAGCACGGCGACGCCGCCGACCAGACCGGCGACACCGGCGAGCAGGGCGCTGCCGACGACCAGGTGGGTCCTTCCGACGTGGGTCGGGCGCCCGGTGACTCCCCCTTCGGCCTGCCGCTCAACCGCCCCGGTGGCGGCTCACCCGGAGCCGGTTCCGGCCCGTCCGGCTTCGGCAGCGGTTTCGGGGGCGGCTTCGGGGGCGGCTTCGGTGAGGGCTTCCCCGGCCTGCCGGACCTCGGCGGGATGGATCCGTCCGACCTCGGCGCCATGCTCGAGAAGGTGCTCGGCGAGGCTGCCGACAACCCCGAGCTGGCCGAGGTCATGAAGAGCATGGGGGTCGACCCCACCGACCCCGCGACGCAGGCGGCGATGCGGGCCCAGCTCGGCACCTTCATGGCTGCCCAGGAGTCGCCCACGGGGTCGCGCGACATGGCCACCGAGGTCGCCCGACGGCACGTCATGGCCGCGCAGGGCAACGACGTGCACGACGAGGCCGCCGCTCGGGCTGTCGCCGACGCCGTCGCCGTCGCGACCCTGTGGCTCGACGAGCAGACCACCCTCGCCTCCCCGGCCTGGCGTGCGACCGGCCTGAGCCGCGCCGAGTGGGTCGAGGCCACGATGCCGCGCTGGTTCGAGCTCATCGAGCCGGTCTCCGACGGCGTCACGGCCGCGACGTCCGACGCCATGCGCAAGCAGGTCGGCGAGCTCGGCCCCGAGGCGTTCGGCGAGGCGCTGCCCGAGGGGCTGCCGGAGGGCTTCGACCCGCGGCAGATGGTCGAGCAGTGGGCGCCGATGCTCGGCAACCTCAGCCGCCAGATGTTCTCGGCCCAGCTCGGCCAGGCCGTCGGGACGCTCGCCACCGAGGTCGTGACCGGCACCGAGGTCGGCCTCCCGCTCACCGAGCCGGGCGTCGTCGCCCTCCTGCCCGGCAACGTCGCCGAGCTCGCCGAGTCGCTCGAGATCGACATCGCCCAGGTGCGTCTCTATCTCGCGGTCCGCGAGGCGGCCCGCGTCCGACTCTTCTCCGAGGTGCCGTGGCTCGGGCCGCAGCTGCTCTCGGCCGTCTCCGACTACGCCCGCAACATCACGATCGACACCGACGCCATCGAGTCGGCCCTGTCGACGATCGACCCGTCGGACCCCGAGGCGCTGCGAACGGCCCTGCAGGGCAACCTCTTCCGCCCGCAGCCCACCCCGGCCCAGCGCGCCGCGCTCGACCGTCTCGAGACCCTCCTCGCCCTCGCCGAGGGCTGGGTCGACCACGTCACGGACCGCACGACGGCACGGCACCTGCCGCTGTCGGCGGCGCTGGCCGAGACGATCCGCCGCCGCCGCGTGGGCGGGGCGGCGCAGAAGACGTTCGCGGGCCTCGTCGGCCTCGAGCTGCGCCCGCGCCGGCTGCGCGACGCCGCGAACCTCTGGGCCGCGCTCGAGAGCGCCGGCGGCGCGACCCTCCGCGACGGCCGCTGGGCCCACCCGGACCTCGCACCCACGTCGGCCGACCTCGACGACCCGATCGGCTACGTCGAGCGCGCGACCGGCGCGTCCTCCACGGGCGCGCTGCCCGAGGGAGGTGATGGGCTCGGTGACGGGCTCGGCGCCGACCTCGACTCCGTGCTCCAGGGCATCCTCGAGGAGGCCGACCGCGAGCGCGGGGCAGGCACCGGGAGCGACCCGTCCGCCACCGACTCCGACTCCGACTCCGGCACCGACTCCGGCACGCGCTCCAAGGACGACACCGACACCGACGGCGACGCGGGCCCCCAGCGGTGACCGGGGCGCACGCCGCTCCGTCCCTGCCCCCCGACCCGCGCGGACCCCTGGACGGGCCCGACGCCGCCGCGTGGCGCCTGCTGCACGCCGACGCCGTCGCACGGCTGGAGTCGTGGGAGGCGCCCGACGAGCAGCAGGAGGGCCTCCGGCGCGACTTCCTCGACCACCTCCACGCCCACCCCGACGCCATGAGCAAGGCCGGCCCGCCGGCCCATCTGACGGGCAGCGTCATCGTCCTCGACGACGACGGCGGCTCCGCGCTGCTGACCCTGCACCGACGGGCACGGGCCTGGTTCCAGTTCGGCGGCCACTTCGAGCCGGGCGACGCGTCGGTGTGGCACGCGGCCACTCGTGAGGCGCGTGAGGAGTCGGGCATCGTGGACATCTCGGCTTTTCCGGAGATCGCCCAGCTCGATCGGCACATTCTTTCGGGAGATTTCGGCACGTGCCGCGAGCACCTCGACATCCGCTTCGCGGCGCGCACGACGAGGTCCGCCGAGGCGGCGGTCAGCACCGAGTCGATCGACGTCCGGTGGTGGCCGGTGGACGCCCTCCCGGAGGGCACGCGGGAGGACCTGCGCCCCCTCGTGGACGCCGGCCTGAGGCTGCGCCACCGCTGACCCGACGCCCGTGACGCGGGCCGGCGTCACGGCATACGCGGTCGTATGCCGTCAGGCGGGGCGCGTGGTCGGGCTCACTCGTCGCTGAGGTCGAGGCCGGCGGCGGCCGAGACGCCCTGGAGGTAGCCGCGGGCCCGCTCGAGACGGGGGTAGCCCTGCAGCAGCGCCCAGAACTCCGGGCCGTGCCCGGGCTGCAGCAGGTGGGCCAGCTCGTGCAGCAGGACGTAGTCGACGACCCAGCCCGGCATGCCACGGAGCTTGTCGGACAAGCGAATCGAGCCCTCGGCCGGTGTGCACGAACCCCAGCGGGAGTTCTGGTTGGAGACCCACCGCACGCTCGCCGGGACGGCGCGTCCGCCGAGGTGCTCGCGCGACAGGGCGAGGGCGCGCTGCTCGAGGTCGCCGTCGCTGCGCTGGCGGCGCTGCTCGGACGCGGCGACCCGGGCCACCATGGTGCGCACCCACTCCCCCTCCTCGGCGCGGCTCATCCGTGCCGGGACGAGGACGACGAGGCGCCCCTCCTGGCGGTAGGCCGACACGGTGCGGCGACGCTTGGCGCTGCGACGGACCTCGACGGTCACCCCGTCGACCACCGTGTGCACCACCTCACGTCGCACCGTCGCCATGTGGGCAGGGTAGGCCAGCGTGGGGACAACGCCCCGGAGCACGGGCGCGACACGGCCGCGCTCGCGCGTCATACCTCATCCCGCACGGGCGCGCCAAGCGGGGATGAGCATGATTTCGTGCTCAGCGTGCTCTAGGGTTGAACGAGTCGAGGCACCCGTCGGATGGGTGCCATCTACAAGGAGACATCAATGGCTGACGAGACCTACAAGGGCGAGTTCTACTGCGTGAAGTGCAAGGAGAAGCGCGAGGCCGAGGGCAAGGTTGTCGTTTCCGACAACGGTCGCCGCATGGCCAAGGGACAGTGCCCCGTCTGTGGCACGAACCTGAACCGCATTCTGGGCAAGGCCTGACCAGGTCGCGGCGGCGTCGCTGACGCCGCAGATCGAGGGGGCGGGACCACACGGTCCCGCCCCCTCGCGCGTCCCCGCCTCCCTCCGGTCCCCGGAGCGGACCTCGGGGCTGTGGACGACGCCCACGGGGATGCCGGGGCGGCTGCGAGCCTGACGACCGAGGGTGGCGCCCGCTGGTGGCGCCACCGGGTCTGGAGGTCCGATGTCCGCTGCTGCCGTCCCGCCCCACCCCCGCGTGCCCGTCTGGCTCCGGCCGCTGACGAGACGACGCGGTGAGGTCCAGTTCGGCGTGCTGCCCGGTGGCCCGGTCGTCACGGGCGTCAGCGACACGGAGGCCGAGCTGCTCGGCCGCCTCGACGGCGCCCTGCCCCTCGCGTCGACCGACCGGGTGGCGGCCGAGGCGGGCATCGGGCCCGCACGGTGGCGCGCGCTGCTCGAGCTCGTCGCCGAGCTCGGCGTGCTCACCGACCGGCAGCCGCCCGCGACGTCGCCCGGCTGCCCCTCGGGGCCCTCGCCGGATCCCGCACCCACACGGGTCGTCGTCGACGGCTGTGGGGCCGTCGCCACCGACATCGCCGAAGCCCTGACGCAGGCCGGCACGACCGTCGTGCACGGCCGCGCCGCGGTCGACCGCGCGGTCGCCGCACCGCTCCACCCACGCCCGGACCTCGTCGTCCTCGTGGGGTCGCCCGTCGTCGACCCCCGCCGCGGTGACCTCTGGCTGCGCCACGGTGTCCCGCACCTGCCCGTGGCGCCGGCCGGCCCGCGCACGGTCGTCGGCCCGCTCGTCGACGGCTCGCCCGGGGGGCCCTGCCTCTGGTGTCTCGACCGTCACCGCGCCGACCGCGACGCCGCATGGCCCACGCTGATGAGCCAGGCGACACCGACGCGGTCACTCGCGCTCGCCGGACCACCGGAGGGTCGGCACGACGGCCTCGCTCCCGGTCTGTCGCAGCTCGTCGTCGGCAGCGTGACCCTGCTCGTCACGGGGGTCCTCGAGGGCCACCCTCCCCCACCCGGGGTCTCGGTCGAGGTCAGCCTCCCCTGGCCGCGGATGGACCACCGTCGGTGGCCGACGCACCCGCTCTGTCCGGCACACCCTGCCGCCGGCGCCACCGCCGGTCCCGTCAGCGCCCCGGCGGTAGCCGGGACCGGGCCGCTCCGCCGGGGTGCGTGACCCGTCACCGGTCCCGCCAAGGCTGGACAGATGGTCAGGCGTACCCGCCCGGGCGGGTACACATAGAGTCGAGGGTGGGGCGTCGACCCGCCGCCGCGCGATCGAGTGTGGTCGCCGGCGCCGGACCGACCACTCGCGCCCGCACGAGACTGCCGAACCGCCCGAGGAGGTGCGCCATGACCGACCTGCCACGCAAGGCTGTCGTGCGATCGGCCAAGCTCGCCTCGGTGCCGCTCGGCTTCGCCGGTCGGACGGCTCTCGGCCTCGGCAAACGCCTCGGCGGTCGCCCCGCGGAGATCGTGGCCGCCGAGCTG
Source organism: Terrabacter sp. LjRoot27 (assembly GCF_964254175.1). Lineage (NCBI taxonomy): Bacteria > Bacillati > Actinomycetota > Actinomycetes > Micrococcales > Intrasporangiaceae > Terrabacter > Terrabacter sp. LjRoot27. The sequence goes on along the minus strand of NZ_CAXUSS020000001.1, from coordinate 1,315,450 downwards.
CAGGCACGCACTGCCCAGCAGCTCTTCCAGGTTCTCGGCGAGCTCAAGGGCGGCGCCATGAAGTTCGGGCAGGCTCTCTCGATCTTCGAGGCGGCCCTGCCCGAGGACCTCGCCGTGCACTACCGGACGACGCTGACCAAGCTGCAGGACAGCGCCCCGCCCATGCCGACGACCTCGGTCCACGGCGTGCTGCGGAGCCAGATGGGCACGCGCTGGCGCAGCCGGTTCGAGTCGTTCGACGACCACCCCGTGGCCTCCGCCTCGATCGGGCAGGTGCACCGGGCCGTCTGGAAGGACGGCCGCGACGTCGCGGTGAAGATCCAGTACCCCGGCGCCGGCGCCGCGCTGATGAGCGACATCCGCCAGATCAGCCGGGTCGCCAAGGTCGCGGCGAGCTGGGTGCCCGGCATCGAGCTCGGGCCGATCCTCGACGAGCTGCGCGACCGGATGGCCGAGGAGCTCGACTACCGCCTCGAGGCCGAGTCCCAGGAGACCTTCGCGGCCGCCTTCGACGGCGACCCCGACTTCGCCGTGCCCCACGTCGTCGACGGCCGTGAGCACGTCATCGTGTCCGAGTGGCTCGACGGGCTCCCCCTGTCACGGATCATCGCCGAGGGCACGCAGGAGCAGCGCGACACCGCCTCACAGCTCTACCTGCGCTTCCTGCTCGCCGGACCCGCCCGGGCCGGGCTGTTGCATGCCGACCCGCACCCCGGCAACTTCCGCATGACCCCCGACGGCCGCCTCGGCGTCATCGACTTCGGGGCCGTCAACCGGCTCCCGGACGGGATGCCGCCCGAGATCGGACCGTTGCTCACCACCGGGCTCGAGGGCAGCGCCGAGGACGTCCTCGAGGGCCTGCGCGGGATCGGCTTCGTCAAGGACAGCATCGACCTCGACCCGCAGCGGCTCCTCGACTACCTCGAGCCGTTCATGGCGCCGTTCCGCACCGACACGTTCACCTTCAGCCGGGACTGGCTCCGGGGCGTCTTCGCGCACATCAACGACCCGCGTCAGCCCAACTACGCGGTGGCCTACAAGCTCAACCTGCCGCCGGAGTACCTCCTCATCCACCGCGTCTGGGGTGGGGGCATCGGCGTGCTCAGCCAGCTCGGCGGCACCGTGCACGGGCGCGCCATCGTCGACGAGCTGCTCCCGGGTGCGGACCTACCACCCGTGGGCGACGCGGACTGACGGACGCCCTCGGGGACGGACGGCGCGCATCGGCGCCGGCGGTCACGCCGCCTGCTCGTCACCACCAGACGGGGTCGAGCTTGCTCTCGATCGAGCGGAGGTTCTCGCGGCTGCAGCGCTCGCACGTCCAGGTCGTGCGACCGGCGTCGGTGCCTCGGCTCCACGTGAGCCGTGCCGCGGCCTGGTCCTCGGGCCGGGGGGTCGTGCCGCACGCGGAGCAGACGAGGGTCTCGTCACGCGCTGCGGCGTCGGTGGCGGGTGCGCCGGCCGGTTCGGTAGAGGTGTTCACGGGGTTCTCCCTTCTCCTTCCTCGAGTATCCGCCGACGTGCGGGCCGTGCGTGGCGCCACGCGGGATCTCGGGCCGGGCAAGGAGGGCGCTGCGCACGGGTCTCAGGGCCGGGGCGAACGGCCCCGGACGTGAGGAACCGCGGGTGACGTGCGCGTCACCCGCGGCTCGCTCACTCGATTCAGTTGTCCTGCAACGCGCCCCATGGCGCGGTCGTTCACTTCTGGCTGTGGCGTCGACTGGCGCGGATCTCCTGGGCGATCAGCCGGGCGCTGCGACGGATGCCGCTGCGTTCCTGGCGCTGACTGCGCTGGTTGATCCGCTCGCGAGCCAGCATCTCGAGCTGGTTCATGACGATCTCCTGGTCTGTGGAATGGGTTGCTGGTGGTGGCCGGTGGTGTCTGGGTCATGCGTGGTCACGCAGGCTCAGGCAGCCACGGGGTGCTTGCGCGGACGGCCGCGGGGCCGCTTGCGAGCCACGATGGCGCCCTGGACGAGCAGCTGCCCGCCCCAGACTCCCCACGGCTCCTGGCGCTCGAGGGCGCCGGCGAGGCACTGGACGCGCGCCGGGCAGAGCCCGCAGAGCGTCTTGGCGAACTCGACGTCCTCGGGTCGCTCGGCGAACCAGAGCTCCGCGTCGTAGTCGCGGCACGGAATGGTCTCGCCGACCTGCTCCGCCTCGGTTCTCATGTCGATCAGTTCGCTCAGCTGCATCGTTCTCACCTCCGTCTCCTGGGCGCCCGTGGTGGGGTGCCCCTGCTCACTCGTGTCTGGCTTGGTCCGCAGGCCTGCACCGGTGGTGCGGGTCTCGGTCCTGCTGCTCGGCATCCGGGGAGTCATCTGTGTCCCTGATCTGTCAGGCACCCGGTCGGGTGCTCATCTGGCGGTGTCGGTGGTGCGGTGTGGGAGCGGCATTCGGCCGGGGAACTCCCCCGGGAAACACGAAGGCCGCGGACCCGGTGATGTCGGGTTCGCGGCCTGGAGGTGAGGCTTCGGGTCTGGTCAGACCGGGGGCCTCCCAGAACGGGAGCGAACGACATCGAGGGTCTTGTAGGCGGGGGCGAACGTGAGGCCGGTGACCGAGACGTCTCCCTGGATCGGGGCACGGAAGTCGGCGACACGGCCGCCCATGACGGCGGCGACGGACACAGTGGTCCCCTGCTCCGGAGCGCGGGTGGCCGCCAGGCGGACATCGCCGGTGGTCGGCCGCAGACGCACGGAAAGGACGCAGGAGACTGCGTTCATCGTCATCGTGGTGTTGTCCATCAGGCCGACCTCCTCACTTCTGCTCACGGGCCCCAGCTGGCCACCGAGACCACTGGGCTTGACTTCGTCAAGGGTACGCGTGCGCCTCGCGGGCGAACAACTGATTTAACGAAGTTTTCCGAACTTATTTTGGGCAGCCGCCCTCAACCGGCGGATTCCGTTGCCGCAGAACGGCTTTCGATGAGATCTTCCGGGTCGGCGCCCGCCAGGATGGCGAGGACGTCGCTGCCGTACTGCTCGAGCTTGCGCGCGCCGACCCCGCTGATGACCGACAGACCACCCTCGTCGGAGGGCGCGTCCTCGGCGATCGCGATGAGCGTGGCGTCGGTGAAGACGACGAACGGCGGCACGCTCGCGTCGCGCGCGACGGCGAGCCGCCACGTGCGCAGGCGCTCGAACGTCGCCTCGTCGTAGGTGGGCGGGCAGTCGTCGCAACGGCCGGTCTTGCGCTGCGCCGCGGAGACGAGCTCGGCCCCGCAGCCACGGCAGTGGGCCGGGCGCGCGACCTTGGGCGCGGCCCGCTTGGACGCGCCCGACTTCGCCTCGCTGCGGGCGCCCTGGCCGAGGATGTCGGCCGCCGGCGCGAGGAACCTCGAGACGCGGCGGGTGGCCCGGGCTCCGGGCGTGCGGGCACCGGACCACGACAGGAAGAGCTGCTTGCGCGCGCGGGTGAGGCCGACGTAGAGCAGGCGCCGCTCCTCCTCGACCGCGTCGGGCCCCTCGGCCATGGAGATCGGCATGAGGCCGTCTGAGGCTCCGACGAGGAAGACGGTGTCCCACTCGAGGCCCTTGGCGGCGTGCAGGCTCGCGAGCGTCACGCCCTGCACCGCCGGGGCGTGCTGCTCGGCCGCCCGCCGCTCGAGCTCGGCCACCAGCTCGGGCAGCCGGGCCTCGGGTGCCGCGGCGGCGATGTCGTCGGCGAGCGTCGCGAGCGCGGTCAGCGACTCCCACCGCTCGCGGGTGGCCCCGCTGCCCGACGGCGGCTCGTGCGACCAGCCCGCGCCCGTGATGACGTCGCGCGTGATCTCGCCGAGGGGCTTCTCGCCGTCGTCGCTGCGGGCGGCACCGCGGAGCAGCAGGACGGCGTCGCGCACCTCCTTGCGGGCGAAGAAGCGGTCGCCGCCACGCACGAGGTAGGCCACCCCGGCGTCCGTGAGCGCCGCCTCGAAGGCCTCGGACTGGGCGTTGGTGCGGAAGAGGATCGCGATCTCGGCAGCCTGGTGCCCGCCGGCGACGAGCGTGCGGATGCGGTCGGCGACCGCGGCGGCCTCCGCCGGGTCGTCCGGGTAGCTCGTCAGCTCGGGCGCGGGGCCCGGCTCGGACTGGGCCAGCAGGCGCACGGCGCCGTCGCGGGCCGCCTGCGTGCCGGACGCGACGATGGTGTTGGCGAGCCCGACGATCTGGGGGGTGGAGCGGTAGTTGCGCACGAGGCGCACGACCTGTGCGCCCGGGAAGCGCTTGGGGAAGCCGACGAGGTGCCGCGGGCTCGCCCCGGTGAAGGAGTAGATCGTCTGGGCCGGGTCGCCGACGACGCAGATGTCCTTGCGCTCCCCCAGCCACTGGTCGAGGAGCCGCTGCTGGAGGTCGTTGACGTCCTGGTACTCGTCGACGACGAACTGGCGGTACTGGCCGCGGACCGTACGCGCGATGTCCTCGCGCTCGTCGAGGATCCCGACGGTCAGCAGCAGGACGTCCTCGAAGTCGATGACGCCACGCCGCTGCTTGACGTCCTCGTACGCCTCGAAGAGGCGTGCCATGGCCGTGAGGTCGAGACCCGGGGGCTCCCGGCGCTGCTCACGGGCGCGGGCGGCATACGACTGCGGTGTCAGCAGGTTGACCTTGGCCCACTCGATCTCGGCGGCGAGGTCGCGGACGGTGGTGCGGTCGAACTGCATGCGCAGCCGGCTCGCCGCCTCGGCGACGGCGGGCGCCTTGTGGCTCATCACCTCGGGGGCCGCGCCCCCGATGGCCTGGGGCCAGAAGAAGTGCAGCTGCCGGAGCGCGGCGGCGTGGAAGGTGCGCGCCTGGACCCCCTGCACCCCGAGCCCGCGCAGGCGGGTGCGCATCTCGCCGGCGGCGCGGGCCGTGAAGGTCAGCGCGAGCACTCGTTGCGGCTGCTGCGCACCCGAGTGGACGGCATACGCGATGCGGTGGGTGATGGCCCGCGTCTTGCCCGTGCCCGCGCCGGCGAGGATGCACAGCGGCCCCGGCGGGGCCATGGCGACCTCGCGCTGCTCCGGGTCGAGCCCTTCGAGGATCTGGTCGGCGGACGGTACTGCGCTCAGGAGCGATCACCCTTCGAGGTGGCCAGGACGCTCGCGGCGTGGTCGGGCACGTAGTTCTGCTCGTGCTGCGGCGGGCGCTCGTAGCCGCGCGGGGCCGGGCGCTTGGGCACGGGCGGCACGTCGGGCGTCACGGCGGCGTGCGGGATCGAGCTGAGCAGGTGGTGCATGACGTTGACCCGCGACCGCCGCTTGTCCTCGGACTCGACGACGTGCCACGGCGCCCAGTCGGTGCTCGTCGCGGCCATCATGATGTCCTTAGCCTCGGAGTAGTCCTCCCAGCGGGTGATCGACTCGAGGTCCATCGGCGAGAGCTTCCACTGGCGCATGGGGTCCTTGGCCCGGCTGCGGAAGCGGCGCTCCTGCTCGACGTCGGACACGCTGAACCAGTACTTGCGCAGGATGACGCCGTCGTCGACGAGCATCTTCTCGAAGAGCGGCGCCTGTTCGAGGAAGCGGGCGTACTGCTCGTCGGTGCAGAAGCCCATGACCCGCTCTACCCCGGCGCGGTTGTACCAGGACCGGTCGAACAGCACCATCTCGCCGGCCGCGGGAAGGTGGGCGATGTAGCGCTGGAAGTACCACTCCGTCTTCTCGCGGTCGGTCGGAGCCGGGAGGGCCGCGATGCGGGCGACGCGGGGGCTGAGGTACTCGGTGATCCGCTTGATCGCCGAGCCCTTGCCTGCGGCGTCACGCCCCTCGAAGACGACGACGACCCGCTGGCCCGTCGCGCGCACCCACTCCTGGAACGCCACGAGCTCGGCCTGCAGACGACGGACCTCGGTCTCGTAGACGTCGAGGTCCATCCTCGGGGATCGTTTTGCGCCGCGCTTGGCCATGGGGTCATCCTTGCACCGAGGGACGACGCCCGTGGGGTCCGTCCCCACCTCCGCACACGACGCAGCCACGACGAGTAGGAACCGATGCCCGAGTCCACGCAGGTCACGCCCGACGAGGGCTCGATCACGATGTTCACGACCACGTGGTGCGGCTACTGCACGCGCCTCAAGGGCCAGCTCACCCGCGAGGGCGTGCCGTTCACCGAGATCGACCTCGAGGCCAACCCCGAGCACGTCGACTTCGTCGAGCACGTCAACGGCGGCAACCGCACGGTCCCGACGGTCGTCTTCCCCGACGGCTCGGCGGCGACGAACCCCTCGCTCGCCGAGGTCCGCGAGCGCCTCGCCGGCTGAGCCGCCGCGCGTCGCCGTTCAGAAGCCGGTGCGGGTGCCCGGCTCGACGACCGACTCGACCGTCTGGCCCAGCCAGTGCTCGATGATCCGCTTGGCGATCGAGATGCCGCTCGGCGTGCGGATCGACCCGCCGCGGAGCAGGTCGCGGTACTCCTCGCGGCTCACCCAGCGCGCCTCGGCCATCTCGACGGGGTCGATGGTCAGCTCCGTCTCGCGCGTGGTCGCCTCGAAGCCGATCATGACCGACGAGGGGAACGGCCACGGCTGGTTGCCGAGGTAGCGCACCGCCTCGACGGTGACGCCGACCTCCTCTGCGACCTCGCGGGCGACCGCGGACTCGAAGGACTCCCCCGGCTCGACGAAGCCGGCGAGCACCGAGAAGCGCCCCTCGGGCCAGTGCGCCCCGCGCCCGAGCAGCAGCCGCTCGTCGGGGTCGACGACCGACATGATGACCGCCGGGTCGGTGCGTGGGTAGTGCTCGCTGCCCTCGCGCTCGCACCGCCGCACCCAGCCGCCCTGCCGGGGCTCGGTCGGCGCGCCGCAGCGCGGGCAGAAGCGGTGCGTCGCGTGCCAGTTGGCGAGCGCCAGCGCGGTCGTGAAGACGCCGGCGTCACGCGGCGCGAGCGCCTCGCCCGCCTGCCGCAGGGTGAGCCAGCCGTCCGTCTCGGGCCCCGGGCCGGCAGCCGCGCTGTCGTCCCCCGAGACGACGCCCACGTATGCCGTCCCGTCGCCGTCGCGGCCGAGGTGCAGTCCGAGCCGGGCACGGTCCTCGGGCTCGGGGGCGCGCAGGACGAGCGTCAGCGCGTCGGCGTCGCCCGAGACGGCGGCGTCGCCCGAGACGGCGGCGTCACCGGAGACAGCCCCGTGGGCGTCGACCGGGGAGACCCGCATCCGGTCACCGCGGACCTCGGCGACGCGGGTGCGCGGGTCGTCGAGCAGCTCGGTGAGGATCTCGGGCCGACGGCGCTCGAGCGCCACCCGGTCCAGTGAGCTGCGCGAGAGCGCGAGGTCGGCCAGGGTCTCGTCGGTCACTGCCACGCGACCCACCCTAGGACGGCGGCCCGGCACCGTCGCACCGGTGTCGAGCCTGCACCGAACAGGGCGGCGCGGGTGTCGCCTCCCACGCTCGGCGCGTTGCTCGACCTACGGTGGACACGTGACGCGCAGCCCGCTCTTCCTCGCCGCCCTGGCGAGCTCGGCCGTGCCGGGCCTCGACCCGGTCACGGTGGAGGGCGTCCCGAGCCGTCCCGGCGACCTGTTCGAGATCGCGTACGTGCAGGACAGCCAGGACCGCCGCTGGGTCGTCAAGGCGCCGTGCACGTCGGCGGCCGGCGCGATGCTCGACGACATCTCGACACTGTCCGGCCTGCTCGGTCGGCGGCTCGACGTCGCCATGCCCATGGTCCGCGGCTTCGCCCAGGTGCCGGAGGGCCGAGCGGCCGTCTACCTGCGCGTCCCCGGTCGACCCCTCGACTTCGCCGGGCTCCGGCCGGGCCCCCTGACCGCCGAGGTCGGGCGGACGCTCGCCCACATCCACAACGTCGAGCACCTCCTCTACGACGAGGCCGGCCGGCCCAGCTATGACGCCGAGGCACACCGCCGGCGCCAGCTCTCCGAGCTCGACCGGGCCGCCGCGACGGGGCACGTCCCCACAGGTCTGCTCACGCGCTGGGAGCACGCGCTCGAGGACGTCTCGCTGTGGCGCTTCGCGCCGAGCACGGTCCACGGCACCTTCACGGGCGAGAACGTCCTCGCATCGTTCGACGACGACGACGACTCATCGAGCGGTCACGTGCGTGGCGTCCTCGCATGGGAGGCGAGCCGCGTCGGCGACCCGGCGGACGACTTCGCCGAGCTCGCCAGCCTCGCGCCGGCCGAGACGCTCGATGCCGTGCTCGAGGCCTACGCCGAGTCGCGCATCGAGCGGCCCGACGTCCACCTCGTGCGCCGTGCCCGGCTCGCAGCCGAGATGGCGCCGCTGCGAACTCTGCTCCACGCCCTCGCCTCGGGACAGCTCGACGTCGTCGAGCGCACCGCCGACGAGCTGCGTGCCCTGGACGGCCGGGTCGAGGACGACGACCGCCGTCATGCGGAGGAGGACGCCGAGCGCAGCGAGCGCACGCGACTGGCCCGTGAGCGCGCTGCGGCGGTGCTCGACCCCGACGACCCCGAGCGCCCCGAGCCCGAGTGGGACGCGACCCAGCCCCACGTGCCCTTCCCCATGCTCGGCGAGACCCAGGCCATCTCGATGACCTCCCTCCTCGACGACCCGCAGGCGCCCGTCGCCTGGACCGCCGGAACGTCCGAGCCCCCCGCGCCGTCACCGCCGTCCGGGCCCTCCCTGCCGTCCGGGCCCTCGCACCCGACGGACGCGCAGGAGCCCGAGCCGTCCACGACGCAGCAGGAGGCGGACGAGGCGATCCCCGGCCACGCCGACCACGACGACGACGGCCCACCGGCCACCGACGGCACGTCCGAGCCGGACCGGTCGCCGTGGCACGACGAGACGGTCGAGGAGTCGCAGCCCGTGCCGGTCATGGCCGCGGACGCCGACGCGTCGACGTTCGAGATCGACGAGGTCGAGGCCCTTCCCGAGGACGCCGACGGGGTGCTCGACCTCCACGAGGGCGCCTCCGACTTCGTCCCCGTCGAGCACCGTCGCGAGCACCCGCCCCGGGACGCCCGAGCCTGACTCCCCCTCGAGTGAGTGCTCAACCCCACTCGAGTGAGCGCCCGGCCCCACCCGCCCCGACCCACCCGCCCCACCCGGGCGGACACTTCGGTCACCTCGAGTGGCCGCGTGACCACACCCGTCACGGCCCGCCCACGTCCGAGGGGTCCACTCCGGTGTGACGACGAGGCCACTCGACGAGCGGACGGACCGGACGGGTGTGACGACGGGGCCACTCGACGAGCGGACGGACCGGACGGGTGTGACGACGAGGCCACTCGACGAGCGGACGGACCGGACGGGTGTGACGACGAGGCCACTCGACGAGCGGACGGACCGGACGGGTGTGACGACGGGGCCACTCGAGTGGGACTGGGGGCTCGCTCGAGGGGGGCTACGCGTCGGGGAGGGTGCGGAGCAGGTCGACGAGGGAGTCTTCGCCCGGGAGGTCGGGGCGCACGGTGACGCCCTCCCCCGCGTAGTAGAACGCCGCTTCGACGAGCGACGCGTCGACGCCGCGCAGCCGGGCGAAGGCGACGGCATACGCCCCGAGCTGGAGCGCGCGGACGGTGGCGTCGCGCCCGGTCGGCCGGGCACCCGTCTTCCAGTCGACGACCGTCCACCCGCCGTCGTCGCGCGGGAAGACGGCGTCGACCCGGCCGCGGACGGCGATGCCGTCGATGACCGTCTCGATCGACATCTCGATCTCCTCCGGGATGCGGTCGGCCCACTCGCTGGCGAGGAAGCGCTCCTTCATCACGTCGAGGTCGCCGTCGTCGGCCGCCCCCTCGTCGGCGCTGCCGGGCAGGTCGAGCAGGTCGACGAAGGCGGCGCGTGAGTAGTGCTCCTCGATCCACGCGTGGAAGGCCGTGCCCTGCCGGGCGGCGACGGCCGGCGGGCTCGGCATCGGGCGCCTCAGCGACATCGCGAACGCCTCCGCGTCGCGGGCCAGCGAGACGACGGCGGACGCCGAGAGGTGACGTGGGACGTCGACGACGGGCTCACCGCGGGACCGTCGTGCCTCCTGCTCGGCGAGCAGGATGCGCAGGTCGTCGACGCGCGGATCCCCCTGGGGCACAGTGGGGCCCGCGTCGACGAGCGCAGCGATCCGGCGGTGCGCGTCGAGCAGGCCGACGCGCCGCGCCCCCATCGGGTCGTGGGGCCACAGCTGCGAGATCGGCACGGCGAGGTGAGGGTTGGTGGGCGCGGACGCCTTGCCCTTGTCGTCGACGACGGGCTCGGGGTCCGGCACCCAGGTGGTGCGCACGACGGAGCCGGGCAGCGTCTCCTCCACCTCGGCGAGGAAGCGCGAGGGCACGGAGAGGGTCTTCTTCGTCGCACCCCACAGGTGGGTCGTCAGGAGCATCGAGGCCCGCGCACGCGTCAAGGCGACGTAGGCGAGACGCCGCTCCTCGGCCACGGCATGGCGCCCGCCGTCGAGGACGAACGCGTCGATGGCGGCGCTCAGCGCCTTGCGGTCGGGCACGCCGCGCCAGTCGAGGTGCGGCAGGCCGGCCCGGTCGCCACGCAGGTCGTAGGGCAGCGAGTCGAGCCCGATGAGCCAGCCCTTGTCCTTGACGTCGCCCGAGCAGGCGTACGCCGTGGGCTCGCTGTCGGCGACGGGCGCCACCGCGGTCGCGCCGTGTGCCGGGAAGACGCCCTCGACGAGGGTCGGGACGGCGACGACGTCCCACTCGAGACCCTTGGCCGCGTGCACGGTGAGCACCTGCACGGCGTCGGCGTCGGACTCGGTGTGCCCGGCGTCGAGGCCGCGCTCCTGGTCGCGGGCCGCGTCGAGCCAGCTGAGGAAGCCGGAGAGCGTGGGCCGGTCGGCGGTGGTGGCGTAGCGCGCCGCGACATCGGCGAAGGCGTCGAGGTGCACGCGGGCGGTCGACGCCGTGTGCTCGGGGCGTGAGAGCACCTCGATGTCGAGCCCGATGGCGACCTCGGCCTCGGCGACGAGGTCGACGAGGGGCAGCGCCGTGAGTCGGCGGAGCCGGCGGACGACGTCGCCGAGGTCGTGCAGCCGGGCCAGGGCCTCGTCGCCGATGCGCGCGCCGTCGCGTGCGGTCCAGCCGGCCCGGGGCAGGTCGTCGAGCGCCTCGACGAGCGTGGCGGTGTCGGCACTGTCGGCGGCGAGGTCGGAGCCGCGGCGGTCATCGGGTGTCGCGTCGCCGGCCTGGTCACCCGCCGGCTCCGCCGCCGGGCCGGCGGACGGCGCCGGAGCGCCCGTGGCCGCAGGAGCGTCGGTCGCGGCCACGGACCCCGGGTCCTGCGCGACCGGGCCCCCGGCGCTGCCCGCCCCGGGCCGGTCGGGCCGGCCGGTTGGCGCCGTCGCCTCCGCGACGGCGCTCCCGACCCGGGGGGTCCGCGCGTGCAGCTCACGCGCCCACGCCCACAGCCCGGCCAGGTCGGCCGCGCCGAGACGCACGACGGGCCCGGTGAGCAGGCGCATCAGCTGGTCGCCGCGGCTGGGGTCCTGCACGACCCACAGGGCGGCCACGAGGTCGCTGACCTCGGGAGTGACGAGCAGGCCCCCGAGTCCGACGACCTCGACGGGCAGCTGGCGGCGGCGCAAGGCCTCGAGCACCATGGGGAAGGTCGAGCGTCGCCGGCACAGCACGGCCGCGCTGCGACCGGTGCGTCGGCCGCTCGGGCTGAACCAGTGCGAGGCGATCCAGGCGGCCAGGTGGTCGGCCTCCTCCTCGGCGGTCCCGAGCCGGGCCACCTCGATCGTCCCCACCCCGGCACCCGGCCGTGGTCGCAGCGGCTGCACGTGCTCGGTCGCGAGCGGCGCGGCGACGGCGTTGGCTGCGTCGAGGATGAGCGAGTCGTTGCGCCAGCTCGTCGACAGCGGCAGGACGTCGGCGGGGCCGTCGTCGCCACCGAACTCGGACGGGAACCGCAGGAGCGTGGTCGCGCTCGCCCCTCGCCAGCCGTAGATCGACTGGTTGGGGTCGCCGACGGCGGTCAGGGCGACGCCGGGGTGGTGGAAGAGCGACCGGAGCAGCTCGAGCTGGGCCTCGGAGGTGTCCTGGAACTCGTCGAGCAGCACGGCGCGGAACCGCTCGCGCTCGATCTCGCCGACGGCCGGCACCGACCGGGTCAGCCGGGCGGCGATGGCCATCTGGTCGGCGAAGTCGAGCGACTCGCGCTCGCGCTTGAGGGCGAGGAAGGCCTCGACGATCGGCAGGACCGTGCGGCGCTCGCGCAGGACGGCGACCGCGTCGCGGGCGGCGGTGAGCGACCCGCGTCCCTCGCCGTCGGGCAGTGCGTCGAGGCGCGCGAGCACGGCGTCGAGGTGGTCCATGACCTCGACGGGCGTGCGCACGTGCTCGGCCATCTCGCCGGCGAGCGCCATGACGGCCTGGATCACGGTCGCCTCGCTCTTGACGACGTCGTCCATCGGACCGTCCCAGCGCGACACCGCCTCGGCGGCCAGCTGCCACGCGCCGGCCTCGGTGAGGATGCGGAACTCCGGCTCGATGCCCACCCGGAGGGCGTGCTCGCGGACGAGCCGGCCGGCATACGCGTGGTAGGTGGAGACGGTCGGGGTGCCGCCGAGCACCTCGGCGCCCGTGCCGTCGTCGGCGGGCGGCGTCCAGATGCCGGCCCGTTCGAGGCCGCGCAGACGCTTGGCGATGCGCTGGGAGAGCTCCGCGGCGGCCTTGCGGGTGAACGTCAGGCCCAGCACCTGGTCGGGGTCGACGAGGCCGTTGGCGACGAGCCACACGACGCGTGCCGCCATCGTCTCGGTCTTGCCCGAGCCGGCGCCGGCGACGACGAGGAGCGGGCGGGCGCCCGCCTCGATGACGGCGGCCTGCTCGGCCGTGGGCGGCGGCATCTCGAGAGCCGTCGCGATGTCGAAGGCGCTGTGCGACGCCGTCGGGGCGGGGCGTGCCTCGGTCGTCGTCACAGGGCGTCCCCCTCGGGCTGGACGGGGCACGACGACCGGACCGGGCACGTCTCGCAGGCCTTGCCCTGCGCGGCCCGGAACTCGGCAGCACCCATCCCCTCGGCGGTCTCCTCGACGAGCATCCGTGCCCACGTCGGGTCGCCGCTGCTCGTCAGCGGTGGCTGCGGCAGCACGCTCGGCTTGAGACCGGAGAGCCCTCCCTTGCCGATGAAGGCGAGCGCCGCGCCGGCGCTGCGGTCGCCGAGCGCGGGGAACCCGCCCTCCTCGACGGCCACCTGGTAGGCCCCGAGCTGGCCGTGCTGGGCGAGCTCGGCCTTGGTCGGCTTGGACTTGCCGGTCTTGAGGTCGACGATGCGCAGGCGGCTCTCGGCGTCGCGCTCGATGCGGTCGACGCGCCCGGCGACGACGGCACGCCCGACCTCGACCCGGAAGTCGGCCTCGATCCCGACGCGCTCCCAGTCGCGCTCGGCGCCGGTCCGGTAGGCGACGAACCGGGCCACCATGTCGTGGGCCTCCTGGTGGGTGCGGTCGGTGACCCACCCGGGCTTGAGCCCGAGGCGCCCCCACCGCGCGTCGACCTCGTGCTTCAGCTCCTCGAGCGGGGCGTCGGGCAGCTCGGCGACGATGTCGTGGACGAAGGTGCCGACGGAGGCAGCGCCGAGGGAGACGCCCTCCCCGCCGACCGAGGTGAGGAACCAGCGCAGCCCGCAGTCGGCGAAGTAGGTGACCTTCGACGGCGACACGGGGACCGGCTCGTCGGGTCGGCGCACGGGGCGCGCGCTCGTCACCGAGCGCAACGCCCACCACGACGTCGGGTCGGCCCCGCGCACGCCCTCGCGCGCGGCAGCCGCGAGCAGGTTGAGGGCGGGCTCGGCGACACCGGGGTCGGGGCTGACGGCCTCGCGCCGCAGCTCTCCGACGAGCCCGGGGAGGGTCATGGTGCGCGCCACCTCCGAGTGCGGGCGCACCTCGTCGGCGAGCCTCGTGGTGGCGGGCGGGTCGACGAGGTCGAGGTAGACCGACGGCTGCTCGTCCTCGTTGCCGACGGCGGTGACGAGGAGGCGCTCGGTGGCGCGGGTGACGGCGACGAGGAAGAGGCGCGTCTCGTCGTAGCGCACGGCGGCCTGCGCGGCGCGGAAGCCGAGCGGCCGCTGGGCCACGACGTCGACGAGGTCCTCGGACCCGAGCACCGAGCCACGGAGGCGCAGGTCGGGCCACACGCCCTCCTGGACGCCCGCGACGACGACGATCCGCCACTCGCGACCGGCGGCCGTCTGCGGCGTCAGGAGGGCGACACGGCCGCCGGACTGACCGCCGACGAGCAGGGTGTCGCCGGGGACGTCCTGGCCCTGGATGTGCTCGAGGAACTTGTCGGGCCCGGCGGTCGGCAGGCGGTCGACGAACGCACCCGCGGCGTCGAAGAGCGCGAGCACGGCATCGAGGTCGCGGTCGGCCCGCTCGCCCGAGGTGCCTCCGGAGAGCGCCTGTCGTCGCCATCCGTCGGCCACGCCCGCGCCCTGCCAGATGGCCCAGAGCACCGACTCGGCCGTGACTCCCCGCGCCCACCGGCCGTCGTCGGCGACGCGCGCTGCCGCGGCACCCGCCGCGAGCGCCGTCGCGATGCGCTCGGCGGGGCGCGCGGTCGACCCGAGCATCCGGGCGCGGGGCTGTGACTGGAGCAGCTCGGCGAGCAGCTCGTCGCTCGATCGCCCACCCCCGGAGGCGAGCTCGTCCTGCCGGAGCAGTCGCCGCAGCCGGCGCAGGCCGACGGTGTCGCTCCCCCCGACCGGCGACAGCACGAGGTCTGCGGCCCGCACGGGGTCGATGACGTGGCTCTCGCCGCGGTGCTCGGCGCGGGCGATGGCGATGCTCTCCTCGAGCAGGTGCAGCAGCGGGCGGACCGCGCTCTCGTCGCGCACCGGCGTCTCGGCGCTGCCCGCCTGGACGGGCACCCCGGCCTGCCCGAGGAGGCGACGCATCGCGTCGGCGCGTCCCGAGCCGCGCACGATGACGGCCATGTCGGTCCAGGGCACGCCCTCGACGAGGTGCGCCCGGCGCAGCAGCGCCGCGACGTGCGCCGTCTCCTGGGCCGCGGAGCGCAGCAGGGCGACCTCGACGGTGCCGCGCGACGGGTCTGCGGCCGCGGACGCCATCCGCCGCTGCTCGCCGCCGCCGAGCGCACCGATGCGCCGCGAGACGCGGTCGGCCACACCCACCATGGCCGCGCCGAGCCGGTGGGTCCGGTCGAGCACGACGGTCTCGCTCACGCCGTCGCCGGCGTCGTCGATGAGGTCGAAGAGGCCGCCGACGAAGCGCGGGTCGCGGCCGGCCCCCGCGAGGTCGGTCCAGCCGTCGGCGAGGAAGCGCGGGTCGGCGCCGCGGAAGGTCTGGACCGCGACGTCGGGGTCACCGAGGAGGACCACCCGTGGACCCCCGGGGCGGGCGACGACGCGCAGCAGCCGAGCCGCCGCCGACGTCAGCTCCTGGGCCTCGTCGACGACGACGAGGCGGATGCGCTCGTGGAGCCGGTCGAGGGCCGACGGGTCGTCGTCGAGCAGCTCGGCGACCGCGGTGAGCACCCACGCGGGGTCGTAGGAGCCGTGCCGGCTGAACGAGGTGACCTGGTCGTACTCGCGCAGCACGTGCGCGGCCGCCGCCCACTCGGGTCGGTCGTGCTCGGCGGCGAGCCGGGCGAGGTCGTCGGGGCCCTGGCCCAGCTCGACCGAGCGCATGAGCAGGTCGCGCAGCTCGTTGCGGAAGCCGCGGGTCGTCAGCGCCTCGCGCAGCTGCTCGGGCCACGACGGCCCGCGCACCTCACCCGAGGCGTGCCCGGCGAGCAGGTCGCGCAGGATGACGTCCTGCTCGGGACCGTTGAGCAGCCGCGGGGGTGGGTCGCCGCGCAGGGCCGCCTCGGCCCGGAGCACCCCGAAGCCGAAGGCCTGCCACGTGCGCGCGAGCGACTCGGTGGACGTGCCGCCGAGTCGCGCCGTGACCTGCTGGCGCAGCTCGCCCGCCGCGCTGCGGCTCGAGGTGAGCACGAGGCACGCGTCGGCCCGCAGCCCCTGCTGCCGCACGGCGTCGACGACGAGCTCGACCGCGAGCGTCGACTTGCCGGTGCCCGGCCCGCCGAGGACCCGCAGCACCCGGGCGGAGGAGCCGAGCGCGGCCTGCTGCCGCTCGTCGAGCCGCACCTGCGCCGGGGCGAGGGCGGGAGCTCGACGGAGGATGACCACCGGAGGATTCCATCACGCCCGACCGACACCCGCGCACGACCCGACGGCGTATGCCGTGTGCCCCCCACCCGCCGGCGCGCCCGCTCTCCCCCCGGCGGGGGCTCGGGCCCTCGGTGGCGCGAGCGGACCCCCGGGCCGGGCGGACGCGCGAAGGGCCCGGGACGGCATACGCCATCCCGGGCCCCGTGCGGTGCGTCAGGCCGTCACCTGACGTCGAAGCGGTCGGCCTCCATGACCTGCGACCACGCGGCGACGAAGTCGTGGACGAACTTCTCGGCGGCGTCGTCGCTGGCGTAGACCTCGGCGAGGGCGCGCAGCTCGGAGTTGGAGCCGAAGAGCAGGTCGACGCGGCTGCCGGTCCACGTCTGCTCGCCCGCGGCGTTCGTCGCGGTGAACGTGTCGGCGCCCTCGTTCGCAGCCGTCCACGTCGTGCCGAGCTCGAGCAGGTTGACGAAGAAGTCGTTCGTCAGCGTGCCGACGCGGTCGGTGAGGACACCCGTCGTCGAGCCACCGGTGTTGGCACCGAGGACGCGCAGGCCGCCGACGAGGACCGTCATCTGCGGGGCCGAGAGGCCGAGCAGGTTGGCGCGGTCGAGGAGGAGGTACTCGGCGGGCACGCGACCCGGCTTGCCGACGTAGTTGCGGAAGCCGTCGTGCTTCGGCTCGAGGTAGCCGAACGACTCGACGTCGGTCTGCTCCTGCGTGGCGTCGACGCGACCGGCGCGGAAGGGCACCTCGACGGTGACGCCGCCTGCGGCAGCGGCCTGCTCGACCGCGACGTTGCCGCCGAGGACGATGAGGTCGGCGAGCGAGACGGTGGCACCGCCACGGCCGTTGAAGTCGGCCTGGATGCCCTCGAGGACACGCAGGACGGTCGCCAGCTCGGCGGGGTCGTTGACGTCCCAGCCGCTCTGCGGCTCGAGACGCACGCGCGCACCGTTGGCGCCACCGCGCTTGTCGCTGCTGCGGAACGTCGACGCGGACGCCCACGCGGCCTTGACGAGCTGGGTGACGGTGAGGTCGGAGTCGGCGATGGCCCGCTTGAGCGTCGCGATGTCGTCGGCACCGATCGGCTCACCGGCGGCGGTGGGGAGCGGGTCCTGCCACAGCAGCTCCTCCTGCGGCACCTCGGGGCCGAGGTAGCGCTCGACCGGGCCCATGTCGCGGTGGGTCAGCTTGAACCAGGCACGCGCGAAGGCGTCGGCGAACTCGGCCGGGTTCTCGTGGAAGCGGCGCGAGATCTTCTCGTACGCCGGGTCGACGCGCAGGGCCAGGTCGGTCGTCAGCATCGTGGGCAGGCGCTTGGCGCCGCCCTCGTTCGGAGCCGGGATGATCGCCTCGGCGTCCTTGGCGACCCACTGGGCCGCGCCCGCGGGGCTCTGCGACAGCTCCCACTCGTGACCGAAGAGCACGTCGAAGAAGGTGTTGTCCCACTGCGTCGGCGTGGGAGTCCACGTGACCTCGAGGCCGGACGTGATGGCGTCCTGGAGCTTGCCGGTGCCGTAGGACTGCTTCCAGCCGAGGCCCTGCTCCTCGAGCGGGGCACCCTCGGGCTCGGTGCCGACGTACTTCAGCGGGTCGGCGGCGCCGTGCGTCTTGCCGAAGGTGTGACCGCCGGCGATGAGGGCGACGGTCTCCTCGTCGTTCATCGCCATGCGGCCGAACGTCTCGCGGATGTCGCGGGCGGACTGCAGGGGGTCCGGGTTGCCGTTGGGACCCTCGGGGTTGACGTAGATGAGGCCCATCTGGACCGCGGCGAGCGGGTTCTCGAGGTCGCGGTCGCCGGTGTAGCGCTCGTCGCCGAGCCACTCGGCCTCCGAGCCCCAGTAGACGTCGGCGTCCGGCTCCCAGACGTCCTCGCGTCCGCCGCCGAAGCCGAAGGTCGTAAAGCCCATCGACTCGAGGGCGACGTTGCCGGTGAGGACGATGAGGTCGGCCCACGAGAGCTTCTGGCCGTACTTCTTCTTGACCGGCCACAGCAGGCGGCGGGCCTTGTCCAGGTTGCCGTTGTCGGGCCAGGAGTTGAGCGGGGCGAAGCGCTGCTGCCCGGCACCCGCGCCGCCGCGACCGTCCTGCACGCGGTAGGTGCCGGCGCTGTGCCAGGCCATGCGGATCATGAACGGGCCGTAGTGGCCGAAGTCGGCGGGCCACCAGTCCTGCGAGTCGGTGAGCACGGCCGCGATGTCGGCCTTGACGGCGGCGAGGTCGAGGCTGTTGAAGGCCGCGGCGTAGTCGAAGTCCTCACCGAGCGGGTTGGCGACCGCGGGGTTCTTGGCGAGGATCTTGAGGTTGAGGCGGTTGGGCCACCAGTCCTCGTTGCTCGTGCCCGCGGGGCGGGTCGACCGGTCGTGGGCCACGGGGCACTTGCTGGCCTCCGGCTCGTTCATCTCGCCGACTTCGGCGTTGGGCTGGTGGAGCTCAGACACGAGGACGTCCTTCTCTTTCTGGGGTGGGCAACTTCAGGAGGCGGCCTCGGCGGCGCACTCGGGGCAGATGCCCCAGTACGTCACCTCGGCCTCGTCGATCACGAATCCGTGGGGGTCGGATGCCGTGAGGCACGGGGCGTGGCCGACGGCGCAGTCGACGTCGGCGATGGAGCCGCACGAGCGGCACACGACGTGGTGGTGGTTGTCGCCGACGCGCACCTCGTAGCGGGCGACCGAGCCCGTCGGCTGGATGCGGCGCACGAGTCCGGCGTCGGTGAGGGCCCGCAGGACGTCGTAGACGGCCTGGTGGGACACGTCGCCGGCGACCTCGCGGACGCGCCGGATGACGGTGTCGGTGTCGGTGTGCGGGTGGTCGTGCAGGACCGAGAGGACGGCGACACGCTGGCGCGTCACACGCAGGCCGGACTCGCGCAGCTGCACCTCGACGTCGGCTCCGGTCATGCCCCGAGTCTCCCGGCTTGTCTGGAACAAATCAAGTCTTGTCCGCCCTCGGACGGCCGAGCCGGTAGAGCTGCCAGCCCACCGCCGCCATCCACACCGGGAGCAGGATCCCGTAGACGACGTAGAACCCCTCGACGACCATGCGCAGCGCCTCGGCCGCGATCCCGAGCACCCCGGTGACCACTCCCAGCCAGGCGACCCAGCGCGGGAACACCCCACGCAGCATGACGACCGAGACGAGGAGCAGGCCCACGGTCGTCAGGGGCCCGACGACGGAGCTCGTGCGGTTCTGCGCGATGAGCGTCTCGGCCGCCGTCGCGAGGGTCATCCGGCGCGCGGGGTCGGCCACGGCGAACTGGTCGCTGAGGTGGACGAGGGCCGGCGCCCCCGTCGTCGTGGTGGGGATCGTCAGGGTGAGGGCCCACGCGCCGCCGCCGATCGCCGTGCCCAGAGCGGCCAGGCTCCGGTCGAGATGCCGCAGCGCGGGGAAGAGTGACAGGTAGACGACGGCGGCGAAGACTCCGGGGACGATCCAGAGCTGCTGCTGGAGGACGTAGAGCGACCGGTGCGCGGCGATGTGGGCGAGCGTCGCGGTGCCGCCCTCGGTCGGTGCTGCCGGTGCCGCCACGGTCAGGACGATGCCGGCGACGACCATGACGACGAACACCCCGGCACAGGCCCCGCCGATCCGGTAGAGGCGGGCCCACGACGGGTCCGGCACGGTCGTCGCCGGAGCCGCGCTGTCCGACGCCGAGGCGTACGTGGACGTGACCATCGGACCGTCTCCTCGGTGACCTGGCTGACGTGGTGGACGTGGTGGACGTGGTGGACGTGGTGGACGTGGACCTCGTGGGCAACCCGCACCCACGGCCGCTCTCCACCATCACCGACCGCGCCCGGGAGCGGCAGGGTCGAAGGTCCCGGCCAGGGTCCCGACCTTCCGGGTGGCGCGGCGGCGGGCGCCGGGAGGCAGGCGTCAGGGAGGCTGGCGTCAGGCGTCGGCCGCGACGACCTCGACCTCGAAGCCCTCGCCGCTCTCGAGGTAGGCGGCGTAGTGCTGCGGACCACCGGCATACGGGTGCGTGTCGGCGAACATCAGCGTCCACCCGCCCTCGCCGCAGGCGTCGACGAGCGAGTCGACCTCGGCGCGCGAACCGCCATGGAAGGCAAGGTGGTTCAGGCCCGCGCGCGTGCGCTCGTGGCGTCCGGCGACGACGTCGGGTCCGGCCTCGACGACGACGTAGAGCGAGCCGAGCTCCCACGCCTGGCCGTGCCCCCAGTCGTCACCGAGGTGGTAGCCGAGGCGTCCGAGCAGCCACCCCCACTCGCGCTTGGCCGCGGCGATGTCGTCGACCCAGATCTCGACGTGGTGCAGGCCACCGCGCGGTCCCGCTCCCCCGGCGGCACCGGACGCGGCCGGCGCCCCACCGAAGTCCCAGCGAGCCCGGCCCATGTCGGCGCGGCCACCGTCGACGAGCCCGCCCACCATGGGCGTCCCCTCGGCCCGCCAGTGCTCGAGGGCCTCGTCCTCGAGGCCCTGCGGCGGACGACCGTCGGAGCGGATGACCCGCCACCACGGCACGTCCGAGCCGTAGCGGCTCATCACCGTGCCGACCGTGCGCGGCCCCATGCCGCCGAGCCGCTTGGCGATGTCGCCGTAGGCGAGCACCCGCCCCTCGGGGATGGTCGCGACGAGGTCGAGCACGCGCTCGGCGTGGTCCTCCAGCGGCACGGGCGTCCTCTCAGTACTCGGGCTGGCTCGGGTCGATCTCCCGGAGGTAGGCGAGTATGCCGCCCTCGACGTTCGCGACGTCCGTGAGCCCCGCGCGCAGCGCCAGTCGCGTCGCCTCGGCCGAGCGCCCACCCACCTTGCAGTGGATGAGCACCCTTCTGTCCTCAGGCAGCTCGTCGAACGCCTCACCCGAGCGGAAGCGGTCGAGGTGGATGGCGACGGCGCCGGGGATCGAGGCGATGGCTCGCTCCTCGTCGCCGCGGACGTCGACGAGCAGGGGCGGCTCGTCGGTCGCGAGCTCGCCCACCATCTCGTGGACGGTGACGGTCGGCAGGTCGCCCTCGTCGTGCGCGGCGGCACCGGGCACTCCGCAGAACTCGACGTAGTCGATGAGCTCGGTGACGGTCGGCTCGTCGCCGCAGACCGGGCACCCGGGATCGGCCCGCACGGTCAGGGTGTCCCACGTCTGGCGCAGCGCGTCGTGGACCATGAGCCGCCCGACGAGCGGCTCGCCGATGCCGAGCAGGAGCTTGATCGCCTCGGTCGACTGGATCGACCCGATGGCGGCGCAGAGCACGCCGAGCACGCCGCCCTCCGCACAGCTCGGCACCGAGCCTGGCGGCGGCGGGTCGGGGAACACGCATCGGTAGCAGGGCCCCCGGCCGGCCCACCACACCGAGACCTGGCCGTCGAAGCGGAGGATCGAGCCCCACACGTGCGGCTTGCCGAGCATGACGCACGCGTCGTTGACGAGGTAGCGGGTCGGGAAGTTGTCGGTGCCGTCGACGACGAGGTCGTAGTCGCCGATGATCGCCAGCGCGTTGGCGGAGTCGAGCGCGACCTCGTGCCGGACCACCTCGACGTGCGGGTTGACGCGGTGGACCGCGGCCTCGGCGGACTCGGTCTTGGGTCGGCCGATGTCGGCGTCGGAGTGGATGACCTGGCGGTGCAGGTTGGTGAGGTCGACGACGTCGGCGTCGACGACCCCGATGGTGCCGACCCCGGCGGCCGCGAGGTAGAGCAGCGCGGGCGACCCGAGCCCGCCGGCCCCGACGACGAGCACCCGGGAGGCGGCCAGCCGCTCCTGGCCGTCACGGCCGACGTCGGGCAGCAGCACGTGCCGCGCGTACCTCGTCGTCTCGGCCTTGCTGAGCGGCCGACCCGTCTTGACCAGCGGATCCGTCGACATGCCCTCACCGTACTGCTGGGTATGGTGAGCACGACACCGTCGTCTGCGGGGGCGGACGACGAGCACCGACGAGCACCGACGAGCAACGCGCCCACCGGCGAAGAGGATCCGCATGGCAGACGAGACCACCCCTCCGGGCCGCGGCCAGCGGCTGCCCCGCTCCGAGCGGCGCGCCCAGCTGCTCGACGCCGCCCTCGGCGTCTTTGTCGAGAACGGCTACCACGCCGCCGCGATGGACGACATCGCCGCGCGGGCCGGGGTCTCCAAGCCCGTGCTCTACCAGCACTTCCCCGGCAAGCTCGAGCTCTACCTCGCGCTCATCGACCAGCACACCGGCGAGCTCGAGCAGCTCGTGCGCGACGCCCTGGCGCTGTCCGACAACAAGGCCCGCATCAACACGATGACGCGCGCCTACTTCGACTTCGTAGGCCAGGAGGGCGCCGCCTTCCGCCTCATCTTCGAGTCCGACCTCGCCAACGAGCCCGAGGTCCGCAAGCGCCTCGACCAGATCGACCTCACCTGCGCCGAGGCGATGGCCGAGATCATCCGCAGCGAGACCTCGATGGACCAGGAGGAGGCCGTCCTCGTCGGCGTGGCCTTCGTCGGCCTGGCCCAGACGTCGGCCCGCCACTGGCTGACCCACGAGGCGACGCTCTCCAAGGAGACGGCCGTGCGCCTCACCGCCGCGCTCATCCGGCGCGGCTTCGGCGCGTTCCCGGTCGTCGGCCGGGGCGAGGGCCGCAGCGACGAGGGCGACAGGCCCGGCGGCGCGGCCAGGGAATCGGTCGGCACGCCGGCTCGTTAAGGTGACGACAGGACGCGGTCGACCGCGTCCACCAAGACTGAGAAAGCAGGTTTGACGTGGAGGTCCGCATCGGCGTGCAGAACGTGGCACGCGAGATCACCTTCGAGACGACCCAGAGCAGCGACGAGATCTTCGCCGCCGTCAAGGCGTCCCTCGGCTCCGAGGCCCTCGAGCTGACCGACGACAAGGGCGGTCGCATCATGGTCCCGTCCGCTTCGATCGGCTACGTGACGACGGGTGCCGAGCGCAAGTCAGGCGTCGGTTTCGGCGCTCATTGAACGCGTCCGAGGAGCACGACCCCCTGGCAGTCCCGGTGCCGGCCACGGCGAGCGCCGAGTGACCCACCGAAGGACCACCGTCCCAGGACGGTCTGCCCGGGCATGACGAAGGCCGCCGACCCCCGTGGTCGGCGGCCTTCGTCATGCCCGAGGGGCCGGCCTCATGACTCGCCCTGCTCCGGGGTGTGGCCCGGAGCGACCATGCGGGTACAAGGTGGAGGAACGAGCCGGGATCGCCGGGTCGTCGCCGCCCGCGCAGCGGGCTCGAAGGAGGAAGCGTAGACATGATCGGAACCATCCTTGCCGCCCTCGTTGCGGGTGCGATCGTGGGACCGCTCGCCCGGTTGGTGCTGCCCGGCAAGCAGAACATGAGTGTCCTGCTCACCGTGATCCTCGGTGCCCTCGGCTCCCTGATCGGCGCCTTCATCTACTACAAGGCCACGGGTGTCAGCGACACCAAGGGGATCGACTGGATCTCCGGCCTCATCGGCGTCGTCGTCGCGGCCGCGCTCATCGTCGGCTACGGCATGATCACCGGCAACCGCCAGACGCGCTGACGCTTCGGACGGGCTCCCCGACCCGGGTCGCTCGTCCCCTTCGTCCCCTCACGGGCGAATCCCGGTGAATTGGCATGCGCCACATCCACCACACCAGCCCCACGCGGTGGGACATTGATCTCGTCGCAGGAGTTGTCCGCACCCCTCGCGGACCAAGCGGCCGTCCACGTGACGGCCAGAAGGAGCGTCACATGGTCTCAACCATCATCGGAGCCATCATCGTCGGTGCCATCATCGGTGCCCTCGGCCGGCTCATCCTCCCCGGCAAGCAGAACATCTCGCTCGTCGTGACGATCCTCATCGGCATCGTCGCCAACGTCATCGTGACGTTCGTCGTGCGCCAGCTCGGCTACTCGAACAACTCGGGTATCGCCTGGATCCCGCTGATCCTCGGCGCCATCGTGGCGGCGATCATCATCGTTCTCTACGGCCGCATGACCAGCAAGTCGGTCTGACCGACGCACTGACCGAGGGGCCCGACCGTCCGCGGTCGGGCCCCTCGGCATGTCCGGCACCCTCCCGGACGTCGCGCGTCGCGCCATGGCGTATGCCGTGTCGTGGCCCCGCGTGACCACGCCCTCCGCGCCCCTCCGCGCCCGGGGCGGCAGGGCGGCATACGCCCTCAGGCCGACAGGCCGAGACGCTCCATCCGGCGGGAGTGCTCGTCGGTGAGGCGGGCGAACATGCGGCCGAGCTCGGCGAGGTCGGCCCCGGCGCGCCCGGGCGCCCCGACGAGGATGCTCGCGAGCGCGTCGCGCTCGACCCCGACGCGCTGGGCCTGGGTGATGGCCTCACCGACGAGTCGACGGCCCCACAGCGCGAGCCGACCCGCGAGGCGCGGGTCGGTGGTGATCGCCTCGCGGACGACGGTGACGGCGAAGTCGGCCTGCCCGGTGTCCTCGAGAACGCTGACGACGAGCGAACGCGTGTCCTCGTCGACGTAGCGGGAGATCTCCCGGTAGAAGTCCTGGGCGATGCCCTCGCCGACGTAGGCCTTGACGAGCCCCTCGAGGAAGTCGGAGGCGGCCGTGCGCTCGTGGAAGGCGTCGACGGCCGGCACGAACGGCTCCATGGCCGACTCCGGCTCGACGCCGAGGGACGTGAGGCGCTCGGTGAGCACGGAGTAGTTCTTCAGCTCGTGCGCGGCGAGGACGGCGAGCGCCGACTTGTGACGCAGCGTGGGCGCGAGCTCGGCGTCCTTGGCGAGCTGGCTGAAGGCCCGCAGCTCGCCGTACGCGAGCGCACCGAGCAGGTCGGTGACGGCGGCGAGGTAGCCGGGCTCGACGGTGCTCTCCTCGGAGCTCTCAACGGTGCTCTCAACGGGGCTCTGCTCGCTGCTTTCCTCGGGGCTCTGCTCGGGGCTCCCACCGTCCGTGTCGAGGCGGGGTCCGGGCGTCGCGTCGTCGCTCATGCGCCCAATCTAGTGAACGAGTTCGGGCGTTCTGCCCGCATGCCGGTAGACTGGGCTTGACAACTCGGTGCCCGGTCGGCCCGAAGGTTTGCCCAGATGGTGCTCGCGGACTCCCCGCGCACCGGTGGAGCCCGCACGTGCGAGAGCCACCCACCGTCCCTGACAGTCTCCGATCGGCCCGTCACGCGCCACTGAGCTCCCGCACCGTCGGGGTGCTCGTGCCGATCGAGAGATGCCCATGACCCAGCCCCACGAGACCCCCGCCGACGCGGGGGTCGCCACGGACGCGCCCGAGCCCACCGTCGCCGAGTCGGTCGCGGACACGGCTCCCGAGGCCCCCACCGAGACGGCGGAGCCGCTCACCCCCGCGGCCGAGGAGCCGGTCGCCCCCGAGCTGACCTTCGCCGACTTCGACGTCCACCCCGACATCGTCGCCTCGCTCGCCGAGCACGGGATCGTCCACCCGTTCCCCATCCAGGCCATGACGCTACCCGTCGCCCTCGGCGGCCACGACATCATCGGCCAGGCCAAGACCGGCACCGGCAAGACCCTCGGGTTCGGCGTGCCGATCCTCAACCGCGTCCTCGCCCCCGGCGACGCCGGCTTCGACGAGCAGGCCCGCCCGGGCAAGCCGCAGGCCCTCGCGGTCGCCCCGACGCGCGAGCTCGCCGTCCAGGTCGCGAGCGACCTCGAGCGGGCCGGCCGCAAGCGCGGCGTCCGCGTGCTCACCGTCTACGGCGGCCGCGCCTACGAGCCGCAGATCGAGGCCCTGAAGAAGGGCGTCGAGGTCGTCGTCGGCACGCCCGGCCGCCTCATCGACCTGGCCAAGCAGGGCCACCTCGACCTGTCGCAGGCGCGCACCGTCGTGCTCGACGAGGCCGACGAGATGCTCGACCTCGGCTTCCTGCCGGACGTCGAGACGCTCATGTCGCTGACGCCGGCCTCGCGCCAGACGATGCTCTTCTCCGCGACCATGCCGGGCGCCATCGTGGCCCTCGCCCGTCGCTACATGTCCCAGCCGACGCACATCCGTGCCATGGGCGACGAGAACGAGAACGCCCACACGGTCAAGGCCGTCGAGCAGTTCGTCTACCGCGCCCACGCCATGGACAAGGTCGAGATGCTCTCGCGCATGCTCCAGGCCAACGGCCGCGGCCTGACGATCATCTTCAGCCGCACCAAGCGCACCGCCGCCAAGGTCTCCGACGAGCTCGTCGAGCGCGGTTTCGCGGCTGCCGCGATCCACGGCGACCTCGGCCAGGGCGCCCGTGAGCAGGCGCTGCGCGCGTTCCGCAACGGCAAGGTCGACATCCTCGTCGCGACCGACGTCGCGGCCCGTGGCATCGACGTCGAGAACGTCACGCACGTCATCAACTACCAGTGCCCCGAGGACGAGAAGACCTACCTGCACCGCATCGGCCGCACGGCCCGCGCCGGCAACACCGGTGTGGCGGTGACCTTCGTCGACTGGGACGACCTGCACCGCTGGGCGCTCATCAACAAGACGCTCGACCTCGGCATCCCCGAGCCGCAGGAGACCTACTCCAGCTCGGACCACCTCTACAGCGACCTCGACATCCCCACCGATGCCAAGGGCCGCCTGCGCCGCTCGCAGCAGAAGCTCGCGGGCCTCGGCGCCGAGGAGATCGAGGACCTCGGCGAGACCGGCAAGCGCCACGGCAAGTCCGGTGCGGGCGCCGGTCGCGGCGACCGCGACCGTGGTGACCGCGACCGTGGTGACCGCGACCGTGGTGACCGTGGCGGCGACCGTGGGCGCTCGCGCTCCGACCGTGGCCGCGGCGACGCCGCAGCGAGCGGGTCGTCCGACTCGTCCGACTCCGGCGAGACGCCGGCCGCCGAGGGTGGCGAGAGCCGCCCCCGTCGCAGCCGCAACCGCCGTCGTACGCGTGGTGCGGGGGCTGCGGCCGCCGGTGCCGCGGGCGAGTCCGGTGCCGCCGAGTCGTCGGCTCCCGCCGGCAACGGCCCCGAGGGTGGGTCCGACGCCGCCGAGGGTGGCTCGCGTCCGCCGCGCCGTCGCCGTCGTGGCGGTGCCGGTCGTGGCGGTGCCGGTCGGGGCGAGTCCGCGCCGGCGACGGCCGCCGCGGAGTGACGCCGCGACGTCGGGCCACGACGGCTGACGTCGCACCCAGCACGTGAGAGGCCCGGGCCGACACCACGCGGTGTCAGCCCGGGCCTTCGCTGTCCCGTGCGCGCACGCCACGCGACCGGAGGTCCACGCTGCGGTCAGGTGGAGGCGGCCGGACGGCGCGCTCCTACGCTGGTGGGAGACGCCAGCACCGAGGAGGCCCACCCATGAAGCTCCACGACGGCATCGACGCGCGGCTGCGCGCCTTCATCGAGGCGCAGCACCTCTTCTTCGTCGCGACGGCCCCGCTCGCCGCAGACGGCCACGTCAACCTCTCCCCCAAGGGTCTCGACGGCACCTTCGCCGTGCTCGGTGAGCACGCCGTCGCCTATCTCGACCTCACGGGCAGCGGCGCCGAGACGGTCGCGCACCTGCGCGAGAACGGTCGCGTGACCGTCATGTTCTGTGCGTTCGAGGGCCCGCCCAACATCGTGCGGCTGCACGGGACCGGTCGCTACGTCGCGCTCGGTGACAGCGAGTTCGACTCGTACCGCGGGCTCTTCGCCGACCACCCGGGAGCCAGGGGCGTCGTCGTCGTCGACGTCGAGCGCGTCTCCGACTCGTGCGGGTACGCCGTGCCCCTCATGAGCCACGACCGTGACCGTGACCTGCTGACCCGGTGGGCGGGCAACCGGGGCGACGACGGCCTGGCGACCTACCGCGCCACGAAGAACGCGACCTCCATCGACGGCCTCCCCGCCCTCGACCCGGCGTCCACCCCCACCCCCTCCTGAGGCAACACCCCGTGACAGTCACGACACCCCGGGATCGGATCCCGGGGTGTCGTGACCTGCTCGGTGTGTTGCGAGGACAGCCGCTCGGCGTCAGGCGTTGATCGTCGCGGTGTCGATGACGAAGCGGTAGCGCACGTCGCCGGCGACGACGCGGTCGTAGGCCGCGTCGACCTCGTCGGCCGAGATCGTCTCGACCGTCGCGCCGATGCCGTGCTCGGCGCAGAAGGCCAGCATCTCGGCCGTCGCGGGGATGCCGCCGATGTTCGAGCCGGCCACGACGCGGCTGCCACCGACGACGGCGCCGGGCGCGAAGTCGTAGTTGCCCGTGGGCAGCCCGACGTTGGCGATGACACCGAGCGGGCGCAGCAGGCCGATGTAGGTCTGCATGGGCAGGTCGGCGCTCACCGTGTTGATGATGATGTCGAAGCTGCCCTTGAGGCTCCCCAGCACGCCCTCGTCGCCGGTGGCGAAGTAGTGCGTCGCGCCGAGGGCCTCGCCGTCGCCCTTCTTGGCGTCGGTGCGGCTCAGCACGCTGACCTCGGCGCCCATGGCGGCGGCGAGCTTGACGGCCATGTGGCCGAGGCCGCCGAGGCCGATGACGGCGACCTTCTTGCCGGGACCGGCGCCCCAGCGCTTGAGCGGGGACCACACGGTGATGCCGGCGCAGAGCAGCGGGGCGGCGACGTCGAGCTCGATGCCGTCGGGGATGCCGACGGCGAAGCGCTCGGAGACGACGACCAGCTGGGCGTAGCCGCCCTTGGTCGGCTCGCCGTCGTAGCCCGTGCCGTTGTAGGTCATGACGGCGCCCTTGGAGCAGAACTGCTCCTCGCCGTCCTTGCAGAACTCGCACTCACCGCACGAGTCGACCATGCAGCCGACGCCGACGCGGTCGCCGACCTTGTACTTCGTGACGCCGTCACCGACGGCCGACACGACACCGGCGATCTCGTGTCCGGGGACCATGGGGAAGATCGCGCTGCCCCACTCCTCGCGGACCTGGTGGATGTCGCTGTGGCAGATGCCGGCGAACTTGATGTCGATGAGGACGTCGTCGTCTCGCAGGTCGCGGTGCTCGACGGTCCGGGCCTCGAAGGCGGCTCCGGCGCTCGGTGCGACCAGTGCGGGGGTGGAAATCAAGGGGATTCTCCTTCGTGGTGGGTGGCGACGCTCTCAGGTGCAGCGCGCCCTCACCACGGTTCATTCCCCGTCTGCTGGTCGGGTCGAACGTCTGGGACCTGCGTCACAGCCTCGTCAGCAGGGAGGCGGCGACGTCGCGGTAGGCCTGCGCGCCCTTGGACGTGCGGGCCGTCGCGAGGATCGAGCGGCCCACGGCCGGTGCCTCGGCGAAGCGCACCGTCTTGGGGATCGGCGGCTCGAGGACGGGCAGGTCGTAGCGCTCCCCCACGTCGGCGAGCACCTCGCGGGCGTGGTTGCTGCGCCCGTCGAAGAGGGTCGGCAGGATGCCCCAGACCTCGAGGTCGCGGTTGAGGATCTTCTGCACGTCGGCGACGGTGTCGAGCAGCTGCCCGACGCCGCGGTGGCTCAGCATCTCGCACGGCATGGGGATGATGAGGGCGTCGGCGGCCGTGAGCGCGTTGAGCGTCAGCACCCCCAGGCTCGGCGAGCAGTCGAGCAGCACGACGTCGTATGCCGTGTCGGCGCCTTCGAGGGCCGAGCGCAGGACGTACTCGCGGCCGGGTCGCGGTAGGAGCATGGCCTCGGCACCGGCGAGATCGATGGCCGAGGGCACGAGGTCGATGCCCTCCTCGCACGAGACGACGACGTCGCCGAGCTCGGCGGACCCCGTCAGGACGTCGTGGACGGACCGCTCGACGGTGTCGGGGTCGACGCCGAGGGAGAAGGTGAGGCAGGCCTGGGGGTCGAGGTCGACGAGCAGGACACGCTGCCCGAGCTCGGCCAGCGCGGCACCGATGCTCGCGACCGACGTCGTCTTGGCGACGCCGCCCTTCTGGTTCGCGAGGGCGATGACCGTGGGACCGCTGTCGGCGGAGGAGCCTCCGGCACCCCGACGCGCCGTGGACGGGCCGGAGGTGCGGGTGCGGGGCGCCATGCGGCCCAGTGTGTCAGGTCGGCCGGTCAGAAGGCCGAGATCGTCCGGGGGGCGCGCTCGGAGCGTGACAGAGCCGACACCAGGGCGCCCTGCCCGTGCCGGCGCGCGGCGAGTCGGGTCAGCAGGGCCACGACGGGGGCGAGCACGTCGTCGGGCAGCCTCGGCGCGGTGAAGCCGACGCTGGCGGCGACGTCCTCGCCGTGGACGACGACCTCCATCATCCGGCCCGTGAGGAAGTCGTCGCGGCGCAGCGCCCAGCCGGTCCAGGGGATGAGGACGGCCCGGTCGGCGTGCTGGTCGGCGAGCGCGTCGGGCAGCTCGGCCCGCGCCGCGACGACCCGCGCGAGGACGACGTCGCGGCCGGCCTCGGCCTGCTCGTCGCTGCTGGACCGGATGGAGACGTTGACGTCGTCGTCGAGGCCACCGGACACCCACGCCGACCGGGCGTAGTGCTCGTCGAGCGCGATGGCGTCGACCGCGGGCTCGGCGCGCAGCAGGGTCAGGGCCGTGACGGGCTGGCTGGCGAGATGGGCGACGAGCCCGCCGACGCCCCACTCGGGCAGCGCGCTCGGCCGGTGCCAAGCGGCGGCGACGTCCTCGCGGGCGACGATGGCGATGACGTGGTCGGCAGCCGCGAGGAACGCCGGCCGCAGGTCGCGCTCGGGTGTGGGCTGGGTGGTGGGTCGGCTGCTGGGCTCAGGCATCGTCGCGCTCCGGTGGGGTGGTCTCGTAGCCGGCAGGCTCCAGGCCGGCCCAGTCGGACTTCTCGGGGCCCATCTGCTGGCCCTCGGGACAGTGCGCCCGGAAGTCGCACCACGAGCAGATCGCCGAGGTGCGGGGCGCGAAGCGGGTCGACTCGACGCCGACCTCCTTGAACTCGGCGTCGGCGCGACGCAGGTCGGAGGCGATCGACTCGGCCTCGGCGATCTTGCGTGCGAGCGACTCGTCGGTGTGCTCGTGCGCGGCGACCGTGCCGGAGGGCACATGGTGGAGCTCGACCCGGTGGCACGGGCGGCGGAACATCCGGGAGGCCGCGACGGCATACAGCGCGAGCGGCAGCGACGTGCGCGCGTCGTCGTCGGTCGGCACCTGTCGGCCCGTCTTGTAGTCGACGACGACGAGCTCGCCCTCACGGTCATCGAGGCGGTCGATGCGGCCGGTGATGGCGACCTCGTCGGTCTTGAGCGAGACGCTGCGCTCGATGCCGACGGGCTGGTTGTCCCGGTCGCTGGCCCGGAGGTACTCGGTGACGGCGTCGCGGACGCGCAGCCGCCAGGCCGCGGACTGCTCGGGGTCGCGGAAGCCGACGTCGATCCACGACGAGCGGACGAGCTCGGCGACCCCTGCCGGCGTGCGGCGGTCGGCGGGGAGGTCCCAGAAGTCGCGCAGCGCGTTGTGGGTCGCGATGCCGACCGACGTGTGGGCACGCTGCGGGCGGGCCTGCGGGCGCGGGCGGTCGAGGTACTGCATGCGGTAGCGCCGCGGGCAGTCGAGCCACGCGAGCAGCCGCGACGGCGAGCCGGAGTAGAGCGGCGTGGGCATGCCCGCGAAGGTCGTCTGCTGCGCGGGTCCCGTCGTCACGCCGACACCCTACGACCCACGAGGGACACCTGACCGGCGACTTCCCCAGCCCTGGTCAGCTGGGCCGGCGGCGACGCGCTCGAGGCGTGCTGCAGCGGCCCGGAACTCACGCTCGAGCGCGTCGACGACGTCGGCGACCGGCAGCACCGAGCGGATGCTCTGGAGCCCCTGCCCGGCCGCCCACAGCTGCGACCACTTCCTGGCCGGCGGCTCGGCCGTGTCGTAGCTCCGGACCCCGTCGTGCACGAGGTGGTCGGGGTCGAGCCCGTGCGCCCGCAGGCTCGGTCGCAGCCAGGACGCGTCCGCCCCCGTGATGCCGTCGCTGACGACGAGGTCGTCGGGGCCGTGCGCGACGACCATCTGCTTGTAGTCGTCGACGGCCCGGCTCTCCGTCGTCGCGAGGAAGCGGGTGCCCATGTAGACGAGGTCGGCGCCGACAGCCACGGCGCCGGCGACCCCGGCGCCGTCGGCGATGCCTCCCCCGACGGTGACCAGACCGTCGAAGAGGTCGCGCACGGCCGACACGAAGGCGAAGGGAGAGAGATGACCGGTGTGCCCGCCGGCGCCCGCGCTGATGCACGCGAGTCCGTCGACGCCCGCGTCGATCGCCTTGCGGGCGAGGACGAGGTCGATGACGTCGGCCACGACGAGCCCGCCGTAGCCCTTGACGGTCTCGATGACGGGCCGGGGCGAGCCGAGGGCCGTGATGACGACGGGCGGCCGGTGCGCCGCGACGAGCGCGAGGTCGTCGGCCAGACGCGTGTTGCTCCGGTGCGTCACGAGGTTGACCGCCCACGGCGCAGCGCCGGAGCCCGAGGCGATCGCCCCGAGCCACTCGTCGAGCTGCTCGGGCGTGCGACAGTTCTGCGTCGGGAACGCTCCGAGGATGCCGGCCCGCGCCGCGGCGACGACGAGCTCGGGGCCCGACACGAGGAACATCGGCGCCGCCACGACGGGGAGCCGCAGCGCCGCGAGCAGCTCCTGCGGCGTCACCCGCTCGCCCCGGGCGTCCCGGCTCCGCCGCCGTCGGGCGCCTCGCGGACCGCGGGCGCGTCCGGTTGCCGCAGCAGGCGCTTGAGCACCTTGCCGACGGGGTTGCGAGGCAGCTCGTCACGCACCTCGAGCCGCTCGGGCAGCTTGAACGAGGCGATGCTGCGCTCCCGGAGCCAGCCGACGAGCTCGTCGAGGGTCAGCGACGCCCCGGGGCGCAGCACGACCACGGCCGCGACGCGCTCCCCCAGCCGCTCGTCGGGGTCGCCGACGACGGCGACGTCGGCGACGGCCGGGTGGTCGGCGATGAGACCCTCGAGCTCGGCCGGGGCGATGTTCATGCCCCCGCGGATCACCTGGTCGCGGGCCCGGTCGAGGTAGCGCAGGTACTGGCCCTGCTCGCCCGCGATCTCGAAGAGGTCGCCGGTGCGGAGGTAGCCACGGTCGTCGAACGGGCTCGGCAGGTCCTCGCCGTGGAGGTAGCCGGCGAAGACGCTCGGTCCGCTGATGTGCAGCTCGCCGGGGTGTCCGGGCTCGGTGACGTCCTCGCCGGTCACGATGTCGACGAGGCGCGTGTCGGTCCACTCGCCGGCGCGGGTCGACCACGTGACGCCCGGCGCCCCGAACCGTGGGAAGTACTGCGCACGGTCGTCGGGGTCGGGGAAGTCGACGGGGCTCGACAGCAGCCCGATCCCCTCGTTGGAGCCGAAGAAGTTGATGACGCTGATGCCGTGCCGCTCCTGCCAGCCGCGCACCATCGCCGGCTGCAGGGGCGCAGAGCCGGAGCCGATCCGGGTCAGGCTGCTGACGTCGACCGTCGCCATGAGCTCCTCGTTGCCGAGCAGCATCCAGAGCAGGGCCGGCGGCGCGCACGTGTAGGTGGCCCGCTCGACGGCGACCTGCCCGAGGAACGTCGGCAGGTCGAAGGGGTGGTGCTGCACGAGGACGCAGCCGGTGAGCAGCCACGGCAGGAACATCCCGCTGATGCCGGCCATGTTGATCATCGGGAAGGGGTTGAGCAGCACGTCGCCGACCGTGACCTGCGGCGCCTCGGTGGTCGCGACGCCGACGGCGAGCCAGTCCATGTGGCAGCGCGGCACCCCCTTGGGTGCGCTCTCGGTGCCCGAGGTCCAGCAGATCGTCACGGCGTCGTTGGCCTCGTTGGGGTCGGCGGCGGCATACGCCTCGACGGCCTCTCGATCGGCGTCCGTGGCGGGACCGGGGTGCCACACGCGGACGCCGATGGGCACGTCGGCCGTCTCCTCCTCGGGGCCGTACGCGATGACGGCACGCACCGACTCGACGTCGCCGAGCGCCGTGGCCGCGTCCGCCGACAGGGCGCGGTCACCGAAGTGGGCACTGCTGAGGTATGCCGTGACGCCGGCACTCGCGCACATGGCGGCCACCTCGCGCCCGCGCAGCTGCACGGGCAACGGCGACACGACGACCCCGAGGCGCCAGGCCGCGAGGTACACCTCGACGAGCTCGACGGAGTTGGCGAGCTGGACCCCGAGCACGTCGCCTCGACCGAGGCCGAGGGACAGCAGGCGGGCGGCGAGGGACGCGACCTCGTCGTCGAGCTCGCGCCACGTCAGCCGTCGCGGCGCCGAGCCGAGCAGCGCCTCGCGGTTGGCCGGGTCGACGACGGCGAGCGCGTCGCCGCGGGCCTGCACCCGGTCGGTGAAGAGCCCGTCCAGCGTGTCCTCGCCCCACCAGCCCCTGGCCCGGTAGTCGGCGACCTTCTCCGGCGGGTGCAGTCCGCGTGCGTTCGCCATGGCTCGGCGCTCCTTCGTGGTTCGGCGTGAGGTGGTCTGTGCGGGACGTGCTTCGGTGTGAGCTGCGTTGCTGCTGTGGGTCTTTCGGCTCGGTAATGGCTGACTGGGACTAGCGGGCGGACCGACGGTGCGCGCGCGGGACGACCTCGATGTCGCTGCCGTGGAGGTCGGCCGAGCACTGGTCGCAGGCGAGCGCGACGGCGAGCGGAGACCCGCACGGCACGTGCTGCTGGACGAGCGCGGGACCCTCCTCGGCGGCATACCAGTGGTGTGCCCAGTCGATGGCCACGGCGACGACGGGGTAGAAGGCGTGGCCCTTCTCGGTGAGGTGGTACTCGGCGCGGCCGTCCCCGCCGCCCGTGCGGCGCCCCCTGGGCTCGAGCACGCCGATGTCGCAGAACGCGCGGAGCCGCTCGGCGACGAGGCTCGGCGGTGCCCCGAGGGCCTCCTCGAAGTCGCCGAAGCGCGTCAGCCCCCGCAGGGAGGCGCCGATGAGGGCGGAGGACCAGCGGTTGCCGAAGATCGCCATCGTCTCGGGGAAGAGGCCGGCGGAGGTCCGTTCGGTGCGGGGGTCGGACCGCCGCCGTGTCGTCGACTCCGGGACGGACCGCTCCCACGAGCCGCTCGGCCCCCACTCGGCGTGGACGTCGGAGGAGCGCACGACCTCGCGGCAGCCCGTGCACGTCAGGACGGGTGCGAAGTTCTGGCCGCACAGGGCGTGGCGCATCGCCGGCAGGGTGGCGGCGTGCCGCGGCACCCAGCGCCGCTCCCAGTCCCAGATCGCGATCGTGACCGGCCACAGCCCGCGGCCGCGCTGCGTCAGGACGTACTCGGCCCGGACCGGCCGCTGCTGGTAGACGACACGGTGGAGCAGGCCCTCGCGCTCCATCGTCGCGAGCCGGGAGGTGAGGACGGCGTTGGAGATGGCGACCTCGTCGAGGAACTGGCCGTAGCGCGTCGTGCCGCGCAGCGCCCGCTGGAGGATGAGGAGGGTCCACTCGTCGCCGAGCAGCCCGAGCATCCGCCCGATGGCGTTCGTCGACCCGGTGTCGAGCCGGGTCGCCACGGTGCCGGGGTCGACGTCGTCGACCACCGACTCAGAGACCGATCGCATCCGCTGCCGTGTCCGCCGTGCTCCACCGTCGCAGCTCTGCCCCCGGGGCCCATGTCGAGTGGGTGCCGCTCGAGATCCGCTCGGGCAGCCGGAGCTTGCACACCGGCCCGTCGGAGACCCGTGCGGCGTCGAGGACGACGCAGTACGAGGCGTCGTCGTTCATGTCGGTCGTCAGCGTCACGAGGTAGCCGTCGTCCTCGGCGGTGCTCCCGACCCTGGGTGCCATCGCCGTCTCGCTGCCGAAGACGTTGTCCCCGAAGGAGAACCGCTCCTCCGTGCCCGAGTGCAGGTCGTGCTTGACGAGGCCGTCGAAGAGGAACCACGCGGGCTTGCCCGTCGCGGCGTACGCGTAGCGGTAGGCCCCACCGGCATACGAGCCGTTCATCATGCCGAACTCGGTGATGCTGTCGGAGAGCGGCGACTCGGTGACGAGACCGGTGCGGAGGTTGAGCCGCCAGCGGTGCAGGCGCGCCTGCATGCGGTCGAGCGCGAGGAAGCGGAAGGCCCGCTCCCACCGGTCGCCCATGCCGTTGTCCTTCGGCTCGGGGTCGCCCTGGAAGAAGCCGTCGAGGACGATCTCGTCGCCCTCCTCGTACGCGTTGACGAAGTGGAGGACGTACGTCGGGTCGGCCTCGAACCAGCGGATGTCGCTCGTCTGCCCCCGCCGCGGGATGACGGCGAATCGGCTCGGCATGTCGCGGTGGAAGCGCGCGACGTGCGCGCCCTTGGCGAGGGCCTCCGGCTCCCAGAAGAGGGGGAAGTCGCCCAGGACGACGTAGTTCTCGGTGAAGGCCATGTCGTGCGGCAGCCGCGGCCCCGGCAGCGGGACGTCGACGTAGTGGACGAGGTCGTCCGCCTCGTCGACGACGCCGTAGTGCATGTACGGCGCCTCCTTGCTGTAGTTGAAGAAGAGCAGCTCGCCGGTGCGGTCGTCGACCTTCGGGTGCGCCGAGACGCCCCAGTCGAAGGGGAAGCGGCCGTTCCACGTCGCCTTGCCGAGGGTCTCGGCCGACATCGGGTCGACGCGGTAGAGGTCGCCGCACTGGTAGAAGCTCGTGAGGGCCGTGCCGCGGTGGACGATGACGTCGGTCGACGACGCGTCCTTCATCTGGCGGCGAGCGCCCCAGCCGTCCTCGCGCAGGGAGAGGTGGGGCGGCTCGGCGAGACCGGCCCACAGCGACTGCCCGGCCTCCTGCTCGGCGAGGAAGCCGTCGGTGCGCACGAACCGGTTGCGGTAGAAGGCCTTTCCGTCACGGAAGCCGACGACGTGGACCATGCCGTCGCCGTCGAACGGGTGGTAGTGCTTGAGCGACGGATGGACGGGGTTCTCCGTGTTGCGCAGGTAGACGCCGTCGAGGTCGGTGGGCACCTCACCCTCGACGACGTCGAGGTCGTCCGCCCTCCACTCGGTCGTCTGCGGCTGCCACGGGCCGGTGCGGTAGGGGTGGTCGTCGTCCGCGGGCAGGGTCGAGAGCATCCGACCGACGATGTCGACATCCATCCGGGTCTCCTTGGCTCGCAGTGGTTTGCGTGGTTCGGTCAGTGGCTGGGAGTCAGCGGTCAGTCGGCGACGGCGCCGACGACGAGGCTGACGGTGGTGGCGGTGCTGCCGCCGAAGTTGAGGGTGCCGAAGGTACGGGCACCCTCCACCTGGTAGTCGCCTGCGGTGCCGCTGACCTGCTTGGCCGCGTCGACGAGCATGCGTATGCCGCTGGCCCCCACCGGGTGGCCGCCGCCGATGAGCCCGCCGCTCGGGTTGATGGGCAGCCGTCCGCCGGGAGCGATGGAGCCGTCCTCGACGGCCTTCCACGACTCCCCCGGTCCGGTGAGGCCGATGTGGTCGATGGCGAGGTACTCGGTCGGGGTGAAGCAGTCGTGCACCTCGAAGCCGTCGAGGTCCTCGAGGGTGACGCCGGCCCGGTCGAACGCGTCGGTCACGGCCCGGCGCACGTGGGGCAGGACGTAGAGCTCGTCGCGGTCACGGTCGAGCTTCTGCCGCAGACCGAGGCCGACGGTGCGGTGGCCCCAGCCCTCGATGCGCGCGACGGGTCGGCGTCCCGGGTGGTCGCGCAGCCAGGCGTCGGAGACGAGGACCACGCCGGCGGCGCCGTCGGTGACCTGGCTGCAGTCGTAGCGGCGGATCCGGCCTTCGACGACGGGGTTGCGCACGTCGTCGGTCGCGTCGGGTCCGGTGAGGTCCGGGACGTCCCAGCCGCGGGTCTGGGCGTTGGGGTTGCGCCGGGCGTTCGCGAGGTTGAGCGCGGCGATGGCGCGCAGGTGGGTGTCGTCGAGCCCGTGCCGACGGTCGTACTCGTCGGCGATGGCGCTAAAGACGTGGGGCCACATGAAGCGGGCGCCCTCGCCGTCGTGCCCGACCCAGGCGGCTGCGCCGAGGTGCGTGGCGGCCTCGTCGCCGGGCACGGTCTTCTCGAGCTCGACGCCGAGCACGAGGGCGCAGTCGTAGTGGCCCGCGCGCAGGTCGGCCATGGCGGCGAGCAGCGCCACGCCGCCCGACGCGCACGCGGCCTCGTGCCGCGCCGCGGGCAGGCCCCAGAGGTCGGGACGGACCGTCGCCGGCATGGCGCCGAGATGGCCCTGGCCGGTGAAGAGCTGGCCGAAGGCGTTGCCGACGTGGATCACGTCGACGTCGGCCGCGTCGGCACGACTCGCCTCGAGGGTGCGGTCGACGATCTCGCCCACGAGGTCGGAGACGTCGCGGCCCTCACGGGTCAGGTGGCGCGCGAAGTCCGTCTGCGAGCCACCGAGCACCCAGACTCCCGTGCGGGAGGTGCTCGCGCTGCCGGCCGTCATGTCCGCCTCCGCTCCCGACGCCGCCGTCGGTGCCCAGCCTTGCCCTTCTCCGGGCACGGTACTACAACTAGCAGAGTGACTCGCCGGGTGCGACGAGGTGGATCCGGGCCGGGCGCGAGACCGGGCGCGGCGGCCCTCGCGGGCTCAGGCCGGACCGATCGGGAGGACGTATGGGCGACGGTGACGACGCGTACGTCCTCGACGTCGTGCGCACCCCCCGCGGGCGTGCGTCCGCACGCGGTTCGCTGCACGGCTTCACGGCCATCGACCTCGTCGTGCACCTCCAACGGGCCCTCGTCGAGCGCACCGGGATCGACCCGGGACGCGTCGACGACGTGACGCTGGGCTGCGCGACCCAGGTCGACGAGCAGGGGGCCGACCTCGCCCGCACCGCCTCGCTCGTCGCCGGCTGGGGCCTCTCCGTGCCGGGCGTCACCCTCAACCGCTTCTGCGCGTCCGGCATCGACGCCGTCGGCCAGACCGCGGCCCGGGTGCGCGCGGGCGACCTCGCGCTCGCCGTCGCCGGGGGCGTCGAGAGCGTGTCGCGCGTGCCGATGTTCGCCGACCGTGGGGCGCTGTATGCCGACCCTGCCCTCGTGCGCCGCCTCGGCTCGGTCCACATGGGGATCGCCGCCGACCTCAACGCGACCCTCGAGGGCTTCACCCGCGAGCAGCTCGACGCCTACGGCCTCGAGACGCAGACCAAGGCGACCCGGGCGCGGGCGGAAGGTGCCTTCGCACGGTCCCTCGTGCCGGTGCCGGCCGACATGCGCGGTCCCGGCCTCGACCACGACGAGCTCGTCCGACCCGGCACGACCGCCGAGTCGCTCGCGGCCCTGACGCCCGCCTTCGCGCAGCTGGGGGCGGACGGCCAGGACGCCGTCGCGCTCGCGGCGGCGGACGGCATACGCCCTCTCGACCGGATCGACCACCTGCACACCGTGGGCACCTCCCCGGCCGTCGCGGACGCGGCGGCGCTGCTGCTCGTCGGGTCGGCCCGGGCCGCCCGGGCCTCAGGCCTCGTGCCGCGGGCGCGCATCGTCGCCGCCGCGTCGACCGCTGTCGACCCCGTCGTCATGCTCACCGCCGGACAGTCGGCCGTCGAGCGGGTGCTCGCGCGGGCCGGCTTGTCTGC
This sequence comes from Terrabacter sp. LjRoot27, assembly GCF_964254175.1. NCBI lineage: Bacteria > Bacillati > Actinomycetota > Actinomycetes > Micrococcales > Intrasporangiaceae > Terrabacter > Terrabacter sp. LjRoot27. Next base: position 1,276,191 of record NZ_CAXUSS020000001.1, on the reverse strand, counting down.
GAGGGACGTCGACGTCTTCGAGTTCGCCGAGGCCTTCTCGGCGCTGTGCCTGCGCTTCCGCCGCGACCTCGACGCCGGGCCGGACCGGATGAACCCCGACGGCGGCACCATGGCGATGGGTCACGCCTTCGGGGCGACCGGCGCCATCCTCGTCGGCCAGTGCATCGAGGCGCTCGAGCGTCGCGGCGGGCGCTGGGGCGTCGCGGCCGTCAGCGGAGCCGCCGGGCTCGGCACGGCCGTCCTCGTCGAGCGCGTCGACGGCTGATGGACATGCGCCCGTCGGCCCTCAGCCCTCGCCGTTGACGAAGGCCCGCACCGAGTCGGCGACCATCTGCACGGCGATCGCCGACAGCAGCAGACCCGCGATGCGGGTGAGCAGCATCGTGCCGCTCTCGCGCAGCAGCCCGCGCACCTGCCCGGCGAAGCGGAGCACGAGGTAGACGACGAGCATCGCGCCGACGAGGGCGGCGCCGACCGCGGTGTACGCCCCCGTCGTGTCGGAGCCCTGCACGGCGAGCATCGTCGCGACGATCGCGCCCGGGCCGGCGAGCAGCGGCGTGCCGAGCGGCACGAGGGCGACGTTGACGCCGGCGTCGGCCAGCGAGTCGGACTCCTTGCCCGTCAGCAGCTCGAGCGCGACGAGGAGCAGGAGCAGTCCGCCGGCGCCCTGGAGCGCGGCGATCGAGATGTGGAGGTAGTCGAGGATGCTCTTGCCGAAGAGCGCGAACATCCCGATGACGAAGACCGCGACGAGCGAGGCACGCCGGGCCGCGACGTGGCGCTGGACCTTCGTCAGCGACCCGGTCAGGGCGAGGAAGATCGGCACCGCGCCCGGCGGGTCGAGGATGACGACCAGGGTGATGAAGGTGCTGAGGAAGACGGTCGTGTCGAAGACGCTCACGGCCTCAGGACCTCCGTGGCCCCGCTCGAGGCCGCCTCGATCGCGTCGAGCACCTCCGGGGCCGTCGTGTTCTCGGCGAGCCGGTTGCGCTTGCCCTCGCCGTGGTAGTCGCTCGACCCCGTGAGCAGCAGCCCGAGCCGGTCGGCGAGCGCCGTCGCGCGCGCGACCTCCTCCGGACCGTGGTCGCGGTGGAACGCCTCGAGCCCGGCGAGCCCGGCGTCGCGCATCCGCTCGACGAGCGCGTCGTCGAGGTCGCCGGACCGGGTGCGCGTGAAGGGGTGCGCGATGACCGGTACGCCGCCCGCCGCCCGGACGAGCTCGACGGCGCGCACGGGGTCCGGGGCGTAGTGGCCGACGTAGTAGGGCGAGTCGTCGCCGAGCCACGACCGGAACGCCTCGTCGCGGTGACGGATCGTGCCGTTGGCGATGAGGGCGTCCGCGATGTGCGGTCGACCGGGCGTGGCGTCGGGGCCCACCTGGGCGAGCACCTCGTCGTAGCCCAGAGGTATGCCGTCCGCCGCCATGAGCGCGACCATCCGCTCGAGCCGCGTGGACCGGGAGTCGCGGGCGCGGGCCAGCTCCTCCATGAGGGGCCGGTCACCGGCGTCGGGCAGGTAGCCGAGCAGGTGGATCGAGGAGTGGCGCCACGCGCACGAGATCTCGATGCCGCGCACGAGGGTCACGCCGTGGACGCGGGCGGCCTCGGCGGCCTCGGCCCAGCCGGTGACCGTGTCGTGGTCGGTGATGGCGAGGACGTCGACCCCCGCCGTGGCCGCGGCGGCGACGAGCTCGGCCGGTGTCTCCGTGCCGTCGCTGACCGCCGAGTGGGTGTGCAGGTCGATGACCGGGCGCGGGTGCCCTGCACTGTCGGTCCCGGTCGGAGTCACGCCCCCAAGCGTAGGGGCGTCCGCGGTCCCCTTCGGCCACGGCCCGTCCGTGCGGGTGAGCAGCAGGTGACCGTTGCTGGCAACCTTTGCGGGGCACCGCCCGTAGGTAGGGCATGACGAGCAGGGACAGGGGAACGACGTGAGCCGCCGCAGCGCTGCGCGCGATGCCGACTTCACGGCCTTCATGGAGCAGGCCGGCCCGGCACTGCTGCGCACGGCGTGGCTGCTGACGGGCGACCACCACAGGGCGCAGGAGCTGACGCAGGCCGCGCTCGTCAAGACGTACGTCGCCTGGCCGCGCGTGCGGGAGGGTGAGGCGCTGGCGTACGCCCGTCGGGTCCTCGTCAACCACCGCACCGACGTGTGGCGCGCGACGCGCCGCGAGCTGGTCACCGACATCCCGCCCGACACGACGCCCGACACGAGGCCCGACACGTCCCGGCGCGACGCCGTGCGGACGAGCGACGACCGCGACCTCGTCGTCCGCCTGCTCCGCACCCTGCCCGAGCAGCAACGCACCGTCGTCGTGCTTCGCTACTACACCGACCTCTCCGAGCAGGCGACGGCCGAGGTGCTCGGGATCTCCGTCGGCGCCGTCAAGAGCGCCGGCTCGCGCGGCCTCGCGGCGCTGCGGTCGGCGCTCGCCACCGCGGAGGCCCTCGATGGGGCTGCCGGGGGGTCCGAGACGCTCGCTGACCGCACCCCACCGACGACCCGACCGACCACCCCACCGACGCAGACCCCCACCGACGCTGGAAGGAGCGCCCGATGAACGCCGCACCGGACACCGACATCAGGGCGGCCCTCGACGACGCCACCCATGTCGCCGGGCTGACCTTCAGCCCCGACGCCGTGCTCGCCGAGGGTCACCGCGTCGTGCGTCGTCGGCGGATCGCGGCGGCCGCCGCCGTCGCGGCCGCCACCGCCGTCGTCGCGGTCGTCGCCGTCCAGCTCGGCGCCGGCCGGCCCCGTGCCCTGCCCGCCGGCGACCCGAGCTCGAGCCAGACGGCCGTCGCCGCGGCTCTGGACGAGTCCGCCCAGCTCTACCCAGACGGCTCCTCCCAGTCGACCAAAGCGTCCGGCATCCGGGTCGAGATCGCGAGCGCCGCGGGTGGCAAGGTGCGGGAGACATGGTTCGTCCTCGACGGCGCCGCGCGCGTCAAGACCGTGCGGCGGGAGGTGCCCCGCCCGCAGGTGGGCGGGTCCAGCCTGCTGCTCCCGGCCGAGAGCGGCCTGCCGGGCGTCGTCGCCGGGTGGGTCGAGACCGGGACGCCGCGCACCATCAATGCCGGCCCCGTCTTCGCGCCGGACGTCACGATGTCCGGCGGCTCGGGGGCCACCACCCGGCTCGTCCCGGCCGGAGGCGGCCCTGCCCCGACGCGCTACCTCTTCGTCAGGCAGGTCGCGGGGTTCGATGCTGCCCAGCTGGTCGGGGTCGTGTGGACCGATGCGTTGGACGACGCCGACCCGACCAAGGTCGGATACCGGGCAGCGCTGACGACCAATGCCCGGACGGACCTGCACCGGGCGGTCCTCACGACCCCGGACGGCACCATGCGGGTCCTGTGGACGGACGACGAGCAGAGCGGCCTCCTCTGGGTTCCGGGCGCGATCGAGGGTCCGAGCGGGGCGGCCCCGCTGCGCATCCTGCCCGTCCCGGCCCGGACCGGCGTCGAGCCGACGCCCGACCTCGTCTTCGGGTGGGCCGACGGCACGAAGGAGGTCAGGGTGACGTCGTCGGACCCCACGGACGACGTCGTGGTGTCGACCCAGCAGGTCGACGGCCGAACGGCTTTCGTCGTCGCGCCCACCTCGACCCAGCACGTCAAAGGTGAGCTGACGATCAAGGGTGGCGGTACCTCGACCACCGTCGGCTTCGCCCGGGCGGGGAAGGGCTGAACGGGCGCCGGCTTGTGGAGATCCTCCGGCACCAGGTGCCGGAGGATCTCCACGAGGCCACGAGGGTCAGGCCTGGGCGGGCGCCTCGGGCGTGGCGTCGCGGCCGGGCCAGTTCCTGTCGGGGACGGGGACCGGTCTGCCGGGCTGCTCGCCGCCACGGACCTCGAGGTAGTTCTCCTTCGGCACCATGACCTTGCGGCGGAAGATGCACACGACCGTGCCGTCCTGCTTGTAGCCGATCGTCTCGACGTGGACGACGCCGCGGTCGTCCTTCGAGGTCGACTCCCACTTGTCGAGCACCGTCGTCTCGCCGTAGATCGTGTCGCCGTGGAAGGTCGGAGCGACGTGGCGCAGCGACTCGATCTCGAGGTTGGCGATGGCCTTGCCCGACACGTCCGGCACCGACATGCCGAGCAGCAGCGAGTAGACGTAGTTGCCGACGACGACGTTCTGCCCGAACTGCGTCGACCCCGCGGCGTAGTGGGTGTCGAGGTGGAGCGGGTGGTGGTTCATCGTCAGCAGGCAGAAGAGGTGGTCGTCGTACTCCGTGACCGTCTTGCCGGGCCAGTGCCGGTAGACCGCACCGACCTCGAACTCCTCGTAGCTGCGTCCGAACTGCATGCCCGCTCCTCGTCGAAGGTGGTCACCCGGCCCCGCTGGGACGAGCGGCTCCCAGCCTGCCGGAGCGGGCGGCATACGCCCATGCTCGTATGCCGTGTGCTTGCTCACGCCTGCGCGTCTGCGTCGCTCGTGGCAGCGAGGTCGCTCGTCTCTGAGAGGACCGGCGCGGTGCTGCCGGTCGCCTCGGGGTCGGGGTCCGCGGGCAGGGTCGCGCCGGCGGCGGGACGTGGCCGCACGCCCTGGCTCTTGGCGACGAGCAGGCTCGCGAAGTAGGTGCCGAGCGACACCCCGGCCGCGAGGCCGAGGCCGAGACCGAACGCCTGGAGCAGCGTCGGGACGCCGACCGCGAAACCGTTGCCGTCGGGGTTCGTCACGAGCTGCGAGATGCCCTCGTAGGCCATCCGCCCCGGGAGCAGCGGGACGATCGCGGCCGTCGTCACGGCGAGCGCCGAGATGCTGAGCCGTCGGGCGACGAGCCGGGCGGCGAAGCCGATGACGAGCGCTGCGGTCGCGGACGCGGTGACGGCGCCGAGCTGGAGCGCCCGCTCGGCGAGCGCGAGCATGACCCACCCGACGCCGCCGGCGAAGCCCGCGACGACGACCGCCGTGCCGCTCGCGTAGGACATCACGGCGAAGGCGACCGAGATGATGACGGCGCAGACGACCTGGACGACGACGTCGTCGCTGAGCAGGGTCTGCGAGCTGATCGCGATCGGGTAGTCGAGCCGCTTGCCGAGGGAGAGCACGACGGAGATCCCGACGGCGATGCCGAGCGAGAGCACGATGACCTCGAACCCCCGCGCGCCGGCGGTCACGTAGTAGCCCTCGAGCGCGTCCTCGGCGGCGCCGACGACCGACAGCCCCGAGAGCAGCAGCACGATGCCGGACGCGACGACGAGCGAGGGCGACACGTCGCCGACGAAGGTCATGCCGGCCGACTGGGCCGCGACGACGAGGGTCGCGACCGCGGTCGGGATGGCCGCGCCGACGCACTGCGCGAAGAAGGCCGCGACGCCCGCGCCGGTGAGCCAGCTGAGGACGCGGCCGACGACCGTCGCGGTGAGGAAGCTGAGCAGGATGATGAACGGCCCCCCGCCGACGAGCCCGGCGGCGCCGGCCGCGAGCGCCCCACCGGCGACGGTGACGAGCCAGCGGCGGTACGGGTGGGGCGCCGTGATGACCGAGTCGAAGCGCACCCGCGCCTCGTCGACCGGGACGGGGTCCTGCGACAGGTCGACGATGAGCCCCCGGAGGCGCTCGAGACGCGTGTAGTCCTGGACGCGGAAGCGCACGATGCGCATCACCGTGATCGGGTCGGCGTTCGGGCCACGGTGGTAGGAGACGGTGACCGACGTGTACGTGACGTCGACGTGGACCGAGCTGAGGCCGTACGCCTTGGTCAGGGTGAGCACGGTGGCCGTGACGTCCGCCGCTGCGGCACCCGTGGCGATCATCGCGACGCCGGCGCGCATGGCGAGGTCGATGACGGCCTGGGCGGTCACCGAGTCGACCCCGTCCGGCGTCGTCCAGATGGGGATCTCGTCGGTCGGCGGCCCGCTCGGTCTCATGGCCCGCCGGGTGCTCGCCCTCAGCGAGGGAAGGCTCCGGTGGGCGGTGGTCGGCCGGGCGGGTCGGTCGGTGCGGGCCACTCCCAGACCGTATGCCACCGCCCCGGTCCCCGGGGTACCCCACCGGGGTGCCCGGCAGGCGCGGAAACCGGGTTCGGCGGTCCTCGTGCCGCGTGGCACCATGGCGGGGTGATGAGTGAAGAGCAGAAGACCTCTCCGAGCCGCAAGCGCCCGACGACCGACGAGTTCCGGGCCTTCGTCGCGAGCGGTTGGGCACCGCGCGGCACCGAGGTGACCCCTCGGGCCGAGGTCGCCGACCACGCAGCCCGTCGTCGTGACGCCGTCAGTGCCGCCTTCCCCGGTGAGCGCCTCGTCGTCCCGGCCGGCGGCCTCAAGGTGCGCAGCAACGACTGCGACTACGTCTTCCGCCCGCACAGCGCCTTCGCGCACCTGACGGGCCTGGGCAGCGACCGCGAGCCCGACGCCGTGCTCGTGCTCGAGCCGCGCCCGTCCGCCGAGGGCGAGGGCAGCGGCGGGCACGAGGCGGTCCTCTACTTCCGTCCGCTCGCCGACCGCGACACCGAGGAGTTCTTCGGCGACTCGCGCTACGGCGAGTTCTGGGTCGGAGCCCGCCCCACCCTCGCCGACATCGAGTCCGAGCTCGGCGTCACCGCCCGCCACATCGACGAGTTCGGTGAGGCCGTCGGCAAGGACGCCGGCGAGGTGACGATCCGGGTCGTGCGCGACGCCGACGCCGAGGTCGCGACCCGCATCGACAAGGCCCGCGACGCCGCGGCCGGGACGCAGGAGACCACGCAGGCCGAGACCCGCGTCGACCGCCAGCGCGAGGCCGACGAGCAGCTCGCGGCCTTCCTCTCGACGCTCCGCTTCGTCAAGGACGAGTGGGAGGTCGAGCAGATGCGCGACGCCGTCGACGGCACCCACAAGGGCTTCGACGCCGTCATCGCCGACCTGCCCGAGGCCGTCCGCCGCGGCCGCGGCGAGCGCTGGGTGGAGGGCGTCTTCGGCCTCCACGCCCGCCACCACGGCAACGGCGTCGGCTACGACTCGATCTGCGCCAGCGGCGACCACGCCAACACGCTGCACTGGATCAAGAACACCGGCGACATCAGGGACGGTGACCTGCTGCTCCTCGACGCCGGGGTCGAGGTCGACTCGCTCTTCACCGCCGACATCACCCGCACCCTGCCGGTGAGCGGCACGTTCAGCGACGCGCAGCGCAAGATCTACGACGCCGTGTACGCCGCCCAGGAGGCCGGGATCGCGGCCTGCAGGCCGGGCAACACGTTCAGCGACGTCCACGCCGCGGCCATCCGCGTCATCGCCGAGCACCTGCACGCGTGGGGCCTGCTGCCCGAGGGCGTCGACGTCGAGGGCACGCTCGACGCCGACCACGGGCAGTACCACCGGCGCTGGATGGTGCACGGCACGAGCCACCACCTCGGCATCGACGTCCACGACTGCGCGCTCGCGACCCGCGAGGAGTACTCCGACGCCGAGCTGAAGCCGGGCATGGTCCTCACGGTCGAGCCGGGGCTCTACTTCAAGGCCGACGACGAGCTCGTCCCGGACGAGTTCCGCGGCAACGGCGTGCGCATCGAGGACGACATCCTCATCACCGAGGACGGCTGCGAGAACCTCTCGGCCGCGATGCCGCGCAGCTCCGCCGAGATCGAGGAGTGGATCGCCCGCATCTGGGCGGGCGCCGAGGCCTGACCGACCCCCCACCTGACCGGACGCGGCGTCCGGTCTCGAGCCCAGCGGCGTCGCACCGCTGTCGAGACCGGGCGCCGCGTCCGGCGTGTCAGGACGATGCGTCGGGAGGGGTCACCTCGTCATCGGGAGCTCGGTCAGCGGGGGCGCCGGAGCCGGCTCGATGCCCGTGCTGCCGGGCGCGCCACCACCGGTCGAGCCGGGCACCTCGCTCGGGGCCGTCGCGTCGGGCGGGGCGGCAGGACCGGTGGCAGGCGACCCGACTGATCCGTCGGACGACACCGAGCCGTTCGGGTCGGGGGCCGGGATCGGAGGGCTCCACTGCTCGACGAGGTCGACGAGCGACCCCGCGTCGTCCGACTGGAGGTTCGAGCCCATGACGGCGGGCGCGCACGCGGGGTCGACGTTGACGCGCACGGCCGGCCCGACGGCATACGCGAGCACGAGCCCGAACCGCGCGTCGCTCGTCTTGCCCGAGCCCTGACAGGTCTGGTCCGTCGGCTTCGTCGGCAGGGCACGGAGCGCTGCGGCGACCTGCGCCGAGCGCGCTGCGTCCAGCCGGGTCGCCTTGACCGTGCCGTCGACGGCGTCACGGCACACCGTCACCGTCGGGTCGCCCTCGGGGGCCAGGGTCCGGTCGTCGCCGAGCCGCCCCCAGGACAGCCGCGAGCAGGGGGCGGGGAGCTCGGCAGGCGGCGTGCGTGTGCCGAACATCTGGTCGAGCAGGACCGCCGGCCCCGGACCCGACCGGAAGTCGCCGTTCGTCGAGGTCGAGCACGCGTTCGCGTCGGCGAGCGAGCTCACCCACACGATGGCGTCGCCGTAGGCGGCACCGACGACGTATGCCGTCTCGTTGCCGGCCATCATCGTGCACACCCGCGGCCCGCCCGAGACCCGCGGCGACCACGTCATGGCCTCGACGAGCGCCGCCCGCTGCGACGCGCTCGCGACGCTGCGCTTCGCCAGGCGGAAGGGGGCCGAGAGCGGCTTGGTCGCCATGACGTCCGCGACGGGGTAGCTGCACACGACGAGCGAGGTCGGGTCGCGGTCGGGGAGCAGCCGAGCGGCGCCGTCGACGCCCTGGGGCTTCTGGGGCACGGGTGCCGGGTCGGACAGGTCCGCGGAGTCGACCGACGCGGGGCACTGCAGGGCCCCGTCAGCCTCGACGGGCTGGTCGGTCACGGGCCGGACGGGGCCGGCCGCGAGCGAGGTCTGGCCCGGCTCGGGCGCGGTGGCGGTCCCGCACGCGGCGAGGGCGAGCGCGGCGGCCACGGCGACCACGAGAGCACGGCCGGCGGCATACCTTCTCGACCTGCTGGGCTGCATCAGGCGCTCCTTCGTCGGGGATCCGTCACCGGGAAGGACACGTGGGCGCCCGCTTTCGTTGCAGAGAGTCAGCCGGCGGCCGGCGGCGGGCCCGGCTGGTCGGGGCTCGGCGGCTGGGTCGGGGGTTGCGTCGGGGGTTGCGTCGGGGGTTGGGTCGGGGGCTGGGTCGGGGGCTGGGTCGGGGGCTGCGTCGGCGTGACGGGGGCGTGACCGATGCCGGCCCTGGCGCCGACGTCGAGGCCTGCGTCGGCGAGGATCTGGCGACCCTGCTGGGCGAACTTGTGCTCGCAGAAGACCTCGTAGCGCGTCGCCACGACCTGGCTCACGGACGAGAAGTCGCGCGCACCGCGCGTGAAGGCGTAGCCGACGAGCGACCAGATGAGGCCGAACACGGCGCCGTAGAGGGCGGTGTAGAGCAGCAGCGTCATCGGGTTCGAGGGGCGGGAGAAGAGCGAGAGGATCAGGCCCACGAAGAGCCCGAGCCACACTCCGGACAGCAGACCGCCGAGGGCGACACGACCCCACGTGAGGCGGGCGGTCACCCGCTCCATCTGCTTGAGGTCGGTGCCGACGATGAGGCAGTTCTCGACCGGGAACTGGTTGTCGGACAGCGTGTCGACGGCCTTCTGCGCGTCGACGTACTGCTCGAACACACCCAGCGACATGGGGTACTCCAGGGAGAGTGTCGCGAATCCCTGGCGTCCCCCCGGACCCTTCGGTTGCAGGCTCATGCGCCCATCCTCGCATCCCCGCCCGCGTGGCGAGGGACCCTCAGGCCTTGAGCTTGTAGTCCTCGACGAGGCGACGGCCGATGATCATCCGCTGGATGTCGGCCGTGCCCTCGCCGATGAGCAGCATCGGCGCCTCGCGGTAGAGGCGCTCGATCTCGTACTCCTTGGAGTAGCCGTAGCCACCGTGGATGCGGAAGCTGTCCTCGACGACCTGCGAGCAGTACTCGGACGCAAGGTACTTCGCCATGCCGGCCTCGAGGTCGTTGCGCTGGCCTGAGTCCTTCTTGCGGGCGGCCTTGACCATCATCTCGTGCGCGGCCTCGACCTTGACGGCCATGTCGGCGAGCCGGAAGAGCACAGCCTGGTGGTCCACGATCTTCTTGCCGAACGTCTCGCGCTGCTGCGCGTAGGAGACGCCGAGCTCGAAAGCCCTTCTCGCGACACCACATCCGCGCGCAGCGACGTTGACGCGACCGACCTCGACGCCGTCCATCATCTGGTAGAAGCCCTTGCCCGGCTCGCCGCCGAGGATCTGCGCGTCGGTGGTGCGGTGCCCGTCGAAGATGAGCTCGGTCGTGTCGACGCCCTTGTAGCCCATCTTGTCGATCTTGCCGGGCACGGTGACGCCCTGGGCGGTCTCCCCGAAGCCAGACTCCTTGTCGATGAGGAAGGTCGTCATGTTCTTGTAGACCGAGTCGGCGCCGGTGTCGGTCTTGACGAGGACGGCCACGAGGTTGGCCGAGCCACCGTTGGTGAGCCACATCTTCTGTCCGGTGATCGACCACTCACCGTCGTCGCCCTTGACCGCCTTGGTCTTGATGGCCGCCACGTCCGAGCCGCAGCCCGGCTCGCTCATCGAGAACGCACCGCGGATCTCGCCCGTCGCCATCTTCGGCAGGTAGTGCTGCTTCTGCTCCTCGGTGCCGTGCTGGAGCACCATGTAGGCGACGATGAAGTGGGTGTTGATGATGCCGCTGACGCTCATCCAGCCGCGGGCGATCTCCTCGACGCAGAGCGCGTAGGTCAGCAGGGACTCGCCGAGACCGCCGTACTCCTCGGGGATCATCAGCCCGAAGATCCCCATCTCCTTCATGCCGTCGACGATCGCCTGGGGGTACTCGTCCTTGTGCTCGAGCTCCATGGCGACGGGGATGATCTGCTCGTCGACGAACTCACGGACGAGCTTGATCAGCTCGGTCTGCTCCTCGGTGAGGCCGTCGGTCTGCTGCAGTCGGGACATGCTCGGATCGCCACCTTGCGTCTGGGCTCTCGGACAACTGCGACCGAGTATGCCGTCGCGCCGGCCACGCGGTCAGCGCGCTCGCGTGTGAGTGTCGACACCTGTGTCCTCGGTCACCGGATCGGCGTCGGCAGCGGCGTCGGCAGCGGCGTCGGCAGCGGCCTACCAGAGCTGGCCGAAGGCGACCTTCTTGGCCTTGACCGGGCCCTCGAGCGTCGAGCGCTGGCTGAAGTCGCCGTCCTTGAGGCCTGCCGTCACGGTGCGGAGGAGCTCGGTCCGGGTCGCCGTCGGGCTCGCCTTCATCGCCTTGAGGAAGAGGTAGGTGAAGGCCCCGTTGGAGCGGCCGTCGAACGTCGCGTCGGACGCCGTCTGGTTCGGCTTGCAGGCCGCGAAGAGGACGGGCTTCGACGCCGTGGACCGGCTCTTCGTCAGCTCGACGAGGGCCTTGCGGTCGACGGTGCGGACCGGGGTGACGGCACGGATGGCCCGGGACTGGTCGATGCCCCGACGCGTCGGCGGCGGGAGGTAGCGCGGCTTCCGACCGAGGAGCTGGGCCTGGAGGATCTCGTCGAGGTCCTTGAGGCCGGTGCCGCTGTGGCACGTGTCGAGCAGCACCTCGAGCAGGACGCCGGCGGGTACGCGGGCGAACAGGTCGCGCAGCTCGTCGTCGACGATGACGGTGTCGCGGTCCCACTGGTCACCCTTCTGCCGGATGTCGTGGCAGGCGAAGGCCTCGTCGAGGTCGTCCGGCTCGACGTCGCCACCGGGCTCGTTGGGCACCTGCGTGCCGTGGCTGGAGAAGGTGAAGACCAGGTGGTCACCCGCCTTCGCGGAGTCGACGAGCTTCGTCAGGGCCGCCATGACGGCCTTCTTCGTCGCGTCGGCGTCGGTGAGCACCGTCGTCGCGCGTGCCGTGAAGCCGAGCGGCCGCAGCGCCTTGGCGATGTCGTCGGCATCGTTGACGCAGCCGTTCAGCCAGCTCGTCTGCGGCAGTGACTCGAACTCGTTGATCCCCACGCACAGAGCCCTGTTTGCCATGGCCGTTCCTTCCTTCTCGGAACCCACTCGGGTGAGCGGGTTCGACTGGGGTGTATGCCGTTTCAGACTGTCTCGAGCACCGCGTCGGGTCTCGCGTACACGACGTAGGCGAGCCAGGTCGGGTCGTCCGCGTCCCGTGCCGCCTCCCGGGCGAGCGCGCTCGCCCGAGACATCGGGGTGCCCTTGAGGAGCTCCTCGTAGAGCGTCTCGACGAAGACTCGCGCCGGCTCCTCCTGGACCGACCACAGGCACGACACGAAGGCCGAGGCCCCGGCGTCGAGGAAGGCCTTGGCGAAGCCACCGACGGTCGTGAAGAGCTCGCCGGACCGACCGGTCTGGCAGGCGTTGAGGACGACGAGCGGCCCGACGCTGTCCGGTCCGGTCCAGTCGAGGTTCGCGGAGACGTCGGTCGACGTGAGGTACTGCTCGCGCACGGTCGTGCCACGCCGCTGCCCCTTGAGCAGCACCTTCGCCTCGGCGATGTCGTCGGAGCGCGCCGCGCCGTGGCCCGAGAAGTGCAGCAGGTCGAAGCCCCCGCCGCGCAGGAGCCGCTCGACGCCGCTCGGGGTGGCGGTCACGGCCTTGGCCCCGAACCGGTCCTTGAGGTAGCCGGCCTCGGCCACGCCGACGTCGTTCTTGAACATCGGGTTGGCGTAGACGGGGCAGATCGACCGGGCGTGCCCCCGGCGCACGCGTACGGCCCGGGGCGGGAAGCTGCCGAGCTGCCAGCGCACGAGCCCGCCGGAGGCGAGGAAGCGCGGCGTGGTGCCGCGCTTGCCTCGCGCGGGCTTGAGGTGGACGAGCTCCCAGGGCACGAACGGCTCGTCGGTGTAGACGATGAGGTCGTGCACGAGGTCGCGGCGCTCCCAGAGGTAGGCCTGCATGTCCTCGGGGAAGAACTGGTCGAAGAGCATCGTGCCGGTGTTCTGCAGCTGTGACATCCGCTGGCGGGGCGTGAGGTCGGGGTCCTTGATGACCTGCTCGACCTCGGCGATCCGGTCGCGGACGAACTCGTCACGCCCGACGATCGGCGCCGACTCGAACACCCGCTCGGCCTCCCCCGGCACGAGCCGGAGCGCGTAGCTGTAGACGCGCTCGCCCGTGACCCGGCGGCACTCGACGATGTCGAGGCAGGGCAGGCCGTCGAGCTCTGGAGCGTCGATGCCGGTGTGGACGGTGGCGGTGACCGGCGCCGGAGCGACCATGCCGGCCGCGGCAGCCGTCGACTCGAGGGTGACGGTCGCGACGGGCACCCAGCCCTGTCGCAGGACGATGGACACGCGGACGGGCCCGGGCGCGAGGGCACGCACCCGGAAGGTCAGCTCGCTGGCCCAGTCGCCGCTCGGGAGCCCGAAGACCTTGGCCTCGGTCTCGAGGACCTGGACGTTGTCCTTCGCGTAGACCTGGACGCTGAGCGGGCGCTCCGCGTCGACGTGGACGGTCCTCGACACGTGGACGGTGCCCTCCGTCGGCGCGAGCGCCTGCCGGGCCAGTCGGACGCGCACGGTGGCGTCGGCGCCCGGTGTCACCGTCGACGGCATCTCCGCAGCCAGCTCGGCCTCCGTCGTGCCCTCGAGAGGGCTCGTCGGTCCGTGACCCGCAGGCTTCTGGCGATCACGGCGGACCGCCTTCTTCGCCGTCGCCTTCTTCGCCGTCGCCTTCTTCGCCGTCGCCTTCTTCGCCGTCGCCTTCTTCGCGGGCGCCTCGGCCCGGGGGCCCGTCGACGGTCTCGCCGGCGGCCGGGCGTGGGTGCCGGGCGGACGAGCCGCGGTCGGCGGGCGGGTGGCTGTCGGGGGACGGGCGGACGTGGCCGGCTCCTCCAGCTCGACCATCTCGAGACCCCGCTCGTCGCCTCCTCCGTCAGCGCCGAGGACCGGCCCGGCCGTCATCCACTCGGGCAGGTGCGCCTCCTCGTCGGACGCGCCGAGCCCGAGCGGCAGCCACTGCGAGATCGCGCCGATGACCGAGAGCTGCGAGAAGTAGTTGACGTGGTGCACGACGTCGTTGGTGCCGAGCGCGAACGTGTCCCGGACGAAGCCTCCCGCCGGCAGCCCGATCGCCGACATCGAGTCGGTGTCGACGACGAGGTCGTTGCGGCCCTCGAAGATCCCGTCGACGAAGCCCTCGGCGAGGCGGACGGCGAGCTCGCGCGGGAACTCCGGCGGGTTGTGGTGGTCGTCGAAGAGCGACACGTGGAAGTCGGACGAGACGACGTACCAGCTCGTCCCCGGCCGGGGCTGGCCCGGCTGGTCCTCGTTGAGGCTCGTCACGAACGGCCCCTCGGGCATCATCGCGGCCAGGCCGGGCACGCCGTCGTCGCCGGCGGCATACGACACGAGGTACTTCACGAGCGCACCCATTCCACGGACGACCCCGCCGACGACCGCCGCGAACGGGGCACCGCCGGGCACGAGCGAGAGTCCGGTCGCGGTGACCATGACCAGGTTCGTGTAGAGGTCGACGAGATCGTGCCAGCGCTCCGGGTCGGCGAGGTGGGTGCCGCCGTTGGTCGAGGCGACGAAGACGATCGAGTCGACGGCGATCCGCAGCCCCGCGCCCGGAAGCACGGACTCGACGAACGACCGGGTGACGAGCCCTCCGCGACTGTGGGTGATGACGTCGAGGACGAGCTCGCCGTCGTGGGGAGCGAGCAGGGCGAGCAGGTCGCGGGCGTTGCGCTCCGGGTCGACGCTGAGGGTGCGGTGGTCGAAGCCGATGACGGCGTCGTACGCGGACACGAGGGTGTCGACGAAGCCCTCCGCACCGGGAGTGACGGCGAGCGCCCCGAAGGCACCGGTCGTCGACGAGAACGTGCCGTGGACGAGAAGCAGGACCCGTGCCGCGCGGTCGGTGGGGAGGCCCACCTCCGAGAGGGAGCCGACGGGCTTCCATGCCTCGAGCGCTCCCCCGGTGACGTGGACGAGACCGGTGCGCACGCCCGACTCGAGTCGCTCGACGACCTTGTCGACGATGACGGGGGCGGCGAAGCGCAGCACGATCGCCTGGAGGACGCCGTGGGCGAGGTCGCCCAGCAGCCCACGGTCGGCCGTGGCCGGTCCTGCGCTCGGCGAGTCGATGCCGCGCGACCGCGGCCTCGGACGCCGCGGCCTCTCGGGCTGCACCGACAGGGCGAACGAGACGGTGCGCGGGCCGGGGTCGATCGAGCGCGTGCGCTCGGCTGCATCGACCGGCAGGTGCCACGAGTAGACCCCGTCGCGCTCGAGCAGGACGACGGCGTCGTTGCCGGCCGGCACGTCGACGTCGAGCTTCACGGTGCCGGGACGGTTCGCCGGTGCCGGACCGCCCAGGTCGCGAGAACGCCGTGGTGTCAGGTCGATCCGGTCGACGACGACGAAGTCGTCGGCGCGCAGGGCCTCGACGAGGGCGGCTCGCTCGGCCACACGTCGGTCACCCGAGGGCAGGTCGCGGTCGGTGCGGTCCGTCGCGGCGGACGTGTCGTAGCCGCGGGGCGCGCGCACGCGCACCGCTCCCCCGCCGAAGGACGCGGACGGCATACCTGGGCTCCCTCCGAGACGTCTCCCCTGCTCCTTGCCACGGTAGAGGTGAACGGAGGGCTCGGTGATACAGATCCGCAAACGCCTCGACCGACGGCGCAACATCAATTCCGTTGCGCGGGACCCGGTGGATGCGCCAGTCTCTTCGCGAGCGCAGCGGCACACGGCCGCACGCCAGGACCCAAGGAGGGTGACATGACCATCACGGCCCCGGGCATGCCTGCCCACATCTCTTCTTCCTTGGAGTTCTCTTGTCTTTCAACGCATTTCACGACGACGACCTCACAGTCGTCGGCAACCGACTGACCGCACGACGCGGCCTCGGCCTCGAGGACGAGCAGTACGCGGTCGACACCGACCCCGACGGCCCTCCCGAGGGCGACCGGTGGTCGAGCTGGGACGGAGCCACCCACGGCCCGAAGCCCCGTCCGGAGTGGGTCATCACCGACCTCGGCGCGGTCGAGGCCGACCTCGGGGTCCTCAAGACCGGCAAGGAGGCCGACGTCCACCTCGTGCGCCGGTGGGTGCCCGGCTCCCCCGACCGCGACGTGCTCATGGCCGGCAAGCGCTACCGGTCGAGCAAGCACCGCATGTTCCACCGCGACTCGGGCTACCTCGAGGGGCGGCGCGTGCGGAAGTCGCGCGAGACGCGGGCCATGCGGACCCGCACCTCGTTCGGCAAGGAGCTGATCAGCGGCCTCTGGGCCTTCGCCGAGTTCGAGACGCTGGTCCGCCTCTGGCACGAGGGGCTGCCCGTGCCCTACCCGGTGCAGATGTCCGACGACGAGATGCTGATGGAGTTCATCGGCACCCCCGACGGGCAGGCGGCGCCGCGTCTGGCGCAGGTGCGTCCTGACCCGGACCTGCTGCCGGTGCTCTTCGAGCAGCTGCGCGAGGCGATGCTCCGGCTCGCCGAGCTCGGCTGGGCGCACGGCGACCTCTCCCCCTACAACGTGCTCCTCGAGGGCGAGGGGGACGACGCACGGCTCGTCCTCATCGACTGGCCGCAGGTCGTCGACGTCATCGGCAACCCGCACGGCCCGGAGTTCCTCGAGCGCGACACCCACAACATGTGTGACTGGTTCACCCGTCGTGGGTATGCGGTCGACGAGGGCCTGCTCTTCGGTGACCTCATCGCGGCGGCGACGTCGCGCTGGTGAGGACGCTCGTCGTCACGCCGAGGGGCCACGGACCAGATGGAGGCCACCCGTTCGTGGGGTGGCCTCCATCGTCCCTCCAACCGTCGAAAGGCCACGAACCGGGCCGTTCCGCGACCCCGCGGGCACTCTGGTCCCCCGGTTCGTGGCCTTTCGACGTGGTCAGTCGGTGAGGAAGTCCGCCGGGTGGCCGAACTTCCCCGAGTGGACGAACGCCGCGAGCGGCAGGCGAGACCGCGGGAGCCGCGCCCGGGCGCGCACCCACTCCGGCATCTCACCGTCGCTGTCGGGGCCGGCGGGCAGCCCGAGCGCGATCCCCGTCGTCACCGCCCAGTGCGGCGGGACGGCGAACCGCTCGGTCGCCGCCCGGTGGTCGAAGCCGCCGAACTGGCGCACCTGCAGGCCCATCGAACGCGCCTGCACGGTGATGTGCGCGACGGCCTGCCCGAGGTCGAACATCGCGTAGTCGCTGTAGGCGAGCTCGTGGTCCTCGTCGGTCGCGACCTGGTGCAGCGTCAGGATGATGGCCGAGGCCGACGGCGCCCACACCTGGTTGGCCGACGACAGGACCTCGACCATGGCGGCGTGCGTGTCGTCGCCGCGCAGGCCGACGATGAAGCCCCACGGCTGCGAGTTGCCGGCCGACGGTGACCACCTCGCGGCCTCGAGGATCGCGCGCAGGGCCTCGGCGCCGAGCACGTGCGAGCGGTCGTAGACCATGACGCTCTCGCGGTCGCGCAGCAGGGGCGTCAGCGTCTCCGGCTGCGCCGCCGGCACCGCGGGCGTATGCCGTCCGCTGTCCACGGTCTCGTCGCTCACGTCTCGCTCGCCGTCCTCACGCACTCGTCAACCATGCCGCAGTCCGTGGTCTTCCCGCCCGAGGGTGTGGGCGGGACCACGTCCCGGTCAGTAGGCGCGGCCGACGACCGCGAGCACCCCGTCGTCGGACTCCGACGTCGGCACGGTGCCGTCGGGCATCGTCAGGCACCGCACGGTGACGGCCGACTCCGCGAGCACGGCCTCCCCCTCGTCCCCGAGCGTCGCCCACGGGATGGTGGCCCACCCGGTGCGGGCCGCCTCGGCGGCCTCCTCGAGGGTGGTCACGGCGGCGGTGTTCGCGTCGCGATGGGCGAGCGCGGCGGCATACAGCGTGTCGTGGTCCTCGTCGAGCGCGCCGGTCACCGTGTCGACGACGGCGCCGAGCGGCACCGACGACTTGCCTCCGGCGATGCGCCGGGCCACGGTGACCGAGCCGTCGGCGAGGTCACGGGGGCCGACCTCGACCCGGACCGGGATGCCCTTGAGCTCGGCATCGACGGCGCGGCGTCCGAAGGGCGTGTCGACGCGCGCGTCGAGCTCGGCCCGCACGCCGCGCGCGACGAGGTCGGCGACGACCTGACGTGCCGCCTCGACGACACCCTCGCCCTCCTTGACGACCATGACGAGGGCCTGGACGGGAGCGAGCCTCGGCGGCACGCGCAGGCCGTGGTCGTCGCCGTGTCCCATGATGAGGCCGCCGAGCATGCGGGTGGAGCTGCCCCACGACGTCGTCCAGCACGTCTCCTGCCGACCCTGCTCGGACAGGTAGGTGATGTCGAACGCCTTCGCGAAGTTCTGGCCGAGCTCGTGGCTCGTGCCCATCTGGAGGGCCTTGCCGTCGCGCATCATCCCTTCCAGCGCAAGGGTGTTCGTCGCACCGGCAAAGCGCTCGCGCTTCGTCTTGCGACCGAGGACGACGGGCATCGCGAGCATCTCGCGCATGAACGGCGCGTAGACCTCCTCGTGGATGCGCTTGGCGTAGAGGCGAGCGTCCTCCTCGGTGGCGTGCGCCGTGTGGCCCTCCTGCCAGAGGAACTCGCTCGTGCGCAGGAAGATCCGCGGGCGCAGCTCCCACCGCACGACGTTGGCCCACTGGTTGAGCAGCAGCGGCAGGTCGCGGTAGCTCTGCGTCCACTTGGCCATGTACTCACCGATGACCGTCTCGGAGGTCGGGCGCACGACGACCTTCTCCTCGAGCTCCTTGCCGCCGGCGTGGGTCACGACCGCGAGCTCGGGGCTGAAGCCCTCGACGTGCTCGGCCTCACGGCTGAGGTAGGACTCCGGGATGAAGAGGGGGAAGTACGCGTTGCGCGCGCCGGCCTCCTTGATGCGCCGGTCCATGTCGGCCTGCATCCGCTCCCAGATCGCGTAGCCGTACGGTCGGATGACCATCGTGCCCCTCACTGGTCCGTTGTCGGCGAGCTCCGCCTTCGCGACGACGTCCTGGTACCAACGGGGGAAGTCCTGTGACTGAGGAGTGAGCACGGTCTTGGCCATGGGCCCGATCCTACGATCGGGCGCGGGGGCGCCGTCACGTCGTCTGACCTAGGCGCGCTCCATCGTCGCGACCATGAACGCCTGCCAGGCCTCGCGGCTGTCGCCGAGCTCCCCCGGCCCGCCGGCCTGCTCGAGGATGCGCGTGGTCGCCTCCCGCGTCACGTCGTCGAAGTCGCCGGTGACCTCCACGTCGGTGCGGCCCCAGACGTGTCGGCACATCGCCTGGACGGCCTGGACCTGCGCGTCGGACCGGCGGATGAGCCGCGGCCGCTCCGGCCCGAACCGGCCGAGGTCGACGTGGATGTGGTTGCTGTGCGCGGCGTCGAAGAGGTAGGTCAGCACGTCGGCGAACTCGTGGTGCAGTCCGGCGGCCGTGCGCCAGTAGAGCGCGAGGCGACGGCGCAGCTCGGGCGCCGGGGCGTCGCGCCACCGGTCGTAGCGCAGGCTCGTCAGGTCGCGGCCGTCGGCGCGCAGCCGGGCGATGTCGATGGCCTCGCCCGAGCTGTGCCACGACGTCGACGAGCCGCGGACCCACGCGCCGTAGGAGCGGACCTCGTCGGGCACCTGTCCGACGTGGCGCCGGTGCAGCGCGAGCCACCGGTCGAGGCGGTCGCCGAACGGCTCGGTGACGTAGTAGGTCGCGGGGCGCGCGTTCACCTCGTAGACGTAGGTGGCGTTGCCGATGCGCCGCCTCGCCTGCAGGTCGGAGAAGCCCACCGGCTGCGGGTCGATGCGCAGCTCCGGCGGTGCCGGCTCCCCGAGACGCGACAGCTGCGGGAGGGACGGGAGGCCGGGACCGCGCGACACGGCATACGCGCCTCCGGCGGCGACGGCACCCACCGCGCCGAGCGTGATCAGGCGACGGCGGGTCAGGCCGCCGCGCGGCGCCCCTGCCGACGCGTCCGGCGCGGCGGGGTCGGCGGGGTCGGGCACGGGCGGCGACGGCTCCCCCGTCCGCGTGTCCTGGCTCATGCCTGCTCCAACGCTCGAGGCGGCCGGAGGTATCCCGCAGGGGACGAAGCGGATGGGGCAGACTCACAGGAAACTGCCAGTCCCACGTGGTGACGTGCGGGGACGAACGGGGAACGAGTCTTGTGACAACCGATCCGACGAGGGGTTAGACCAATGTCCGAGCACCGGCGCCGCGCCATGATCCCGATCGTGCCCGTGCGGCCGACAGCGGCTCCCACCCACGACGTCGACCCGACCCAGGTCGACCGCGGCAAGATCAAGTCGAAGGCTGCCGGCCTCACCGCCATCGCGGTGACGGCGCAGCGCGGCATGGAGCAGATGGGCGCCCGCCGGTCCTTCGCGACGCTGCGGCGCATCAACCAGGCCGACGGCTTCGACTGCATGGGCTGCGCGTGGCCCGACCCGCACCCGGAGGAGCGCAGCTTCGCCGAGTTCTGCGAGAACGGCGCCAAGGCCGTCGCCGAGGAGGCGACGCTGCGCCGGGTCGGCCCCTCGTTCTTCGCCGAGCACCCCGTCGCCGAGCTGTCCGGCTGGACCGACTACCTCCTCGGGCAGCAGGGGCGCATCACGCACCCGATGGTGCTGCGCGACGGCGGCACCCACTACGAGCCGATCTCGTGGGACGACGCGTACGCCCTCGTCGCCGAGCGGCTGCGCGGGCTCGCGTCCCCCGACGAGGCGGTCTTCTACACGAGCGGGCGCGCGTCGAACGAGGCGGCGTTCGCCTACCAGCTCTTCGCCCGGGCCTTCGGCACGAACAACCTGCCGGACTGCTCCAACATGTGCCACGAGTCGACCTCCGTCGCCCTCGCCGAGGTCATCGGCATCGGCAAGGGCTCGGTGAGCCTCGACGACATCCACGAGGCCGAGCTCATCCTCATCGCCGGACAGAACCCCGGCACCAACCACCCGCGCATGCTCACCGCGCTCGAGATCGCCAAGCGGGGCGGCGCCACGATCATCGCCGTCAACCCGCTGCCCGAGACCGGACTGCGCGGCTTCGACAACCCGCAGAAGGTCAAGGGTCTCGTCGGTCTCGGGACCGAGCTCGCCGACGAGTTCCTGCCGATCCGCCTCGGCGGCGACCTCGCGCTCTTCCAGGCGATCGGCTCGCTCCTCGTGGCCCGCCACGACGCCGGCGAGGACGTCTTCGACACCGACTTCATCGAGCGCCACACCGCCGGCTTCGAGGAGTGGGCAGCCCACATGCGCGAGCTCGACTGGGACCTCGTCGACGAGGCCACCTCGCTCGACCGCGCGCAGATCGAGCGGGTCGCCGAGCTCTTCGCCACCTCGCGCAAGACGGTGCTCTGCTGGGCCATGGGCGTCACGCAGCACCGGCACGCCGTCGCGACGATCAAGGAGATGGCCAACGTCGCCCTCGTCCAGGGCAACATCGGCAAGCCCGGCGCCGGCCTGTGCCCCGTGCGCGGGCACTCGAACGTCCAGGGCGACCGCACCATGGGCATCTGGGAGAAGCTCCCGCCCCACTTCGGCGACGCCCTGGAGGCCGAGTTCGGCATCGACGTCCCGCGCGAGCGCGGCCTCGACGTCGTGAACTCGATCCGCGCCATGCGCGACGGCGAGGCGAAGGTCCTCGTCGGGCTCGGCGGCAACTTCGCCGCGGCGACGCCCGACACCGAGGTGACGCACGACGCCCTCCGGTCGGTCGACCTCGTCGTCAACATCTCGACGAAGCTCAACCGCTCGCACGTCGTCGTCGGGCACACCTCGCTCATCCTGCCGACGCTCGGTCGCACCGAGCGCGACGAGCAGCGCAGCGGCCTGCAGGGCGTCACCGTCGAGGACAGCATGTCGAGCGTGCACCTCTCGCACGGCCGCCTCGAGCCGGCGGGCCCGGAGCTGCGCTCGGAGGTCTCGATCATCAGCGGGATCGCTGCGGCCACGCTGGCGGGGCAGGGGGCCGCCGGCGAGATCGACTGGGCCGCCATGGCCGACGACTACTCCGTCATCCGGCGCCACATCGAGCGCGTCGTGCCCGGGTGCGAGGCCTACGACGAGAAGGTGCACCGCCCCGGCGGCTTCGTGCTGCCGCACCCGCCGCGGGACTCGCGGACGTTCGAGACGCCGTCGCAGCGAGCCGTGCTCACGGTCAGCCCGCTGCAGATGGTGTCGGCGCCCGAGGGCCACCTCGTGCTCCAGTCGCTGCGCAGCCACGACCAGTTCAACACGACGATCTACGGCCACGACGACCGCTACCGGGGCATCTCCGGCGGGCGCGAGATCGTCATGGTGCACCCCGACGACCTCGCCACCCTCGGGTTCTCCGACGGTGACCACGTCGACGTCATCGCGCCCTGGCCCGACGGCACCCAGCGGGTCGTCCGCGACTTCCGGGTCGTCTCCTACCCCACGGTGCGTGGCTGCGTCGCCGCCTACTACCCCGAGGTCAACCCGCTCGTGGCCCTCGAGTCCACGGCCGTCGGCAGCAACTGCCCGGTGTCCAAGGCGGTCATCGTGCGCCTCGTCCCGGCAGGTCAGGCGCCACCCCACTCGGCGAGCGACGACCTCGAGGCCGGCGACGACTCCGAGAAGCGCAGCGAGGTCAAGCCGCACCACCTGAGCTGACGCAGCACCCCGCCCCACGCCACCGTCCCAGGACCGCGCCGCCGCCCCGACCACACCCGGTCGGGGCGGCGTGCGTATGCCGTGTGCTCGCGGCGCGCGTCGCCCCGCCACCGGGCCGTTGGGGTCCTACGCTCCCCGCATGTCCTCCGACACCGGCCCGTCACGACGCGCCGTGCTGCTCGGCGCCCTCGGCCTCGCGACCGTGACGACCGGGCTGGCCGGGTGCTCCGCCGCCGACGGGCCGACCCTCAGCGACGGCGTGCTCTCGGACCGCTTCGGTGTCGAGGCGCCACGCTGGCGTCTGGCCGTGCCGCGGTCGGGCCGTGCCACGGGTCTCGTCGTCGCGCTGCACGGCTTCGGAGGGGGCGCCGACGACGCGTTCGACCTCGGTTTCGGCGATGCCGTGGAGCCCTCGGGGATGGCGCTCGTCTCCGTCGACGGCGGCAACGGCTACTGGCACCCGCGCCGCGACGGCAGCGACACCGGGGCGATGGTCCGTGACGAGCTCGTGCCGATGGCGCTCGAGGCCTCCGGGCTGCCGGCGACCTCACCCGTGGCCCTGCTCGGCTGGTCGATGGGTGGCTTCGGTGCGCTCCTCATCGCGAGCGAGCTCGGGCGTTCGCGCGTCAGCGGCGTCGTCGCCGCGAGTGCCGCGCTGTGGCAGAGGGGCAGCGAGACGCCCGCCCGGGCCTACGACGGGCGCGCCGACTTCGACCGGCACTCGATCTTCAACCGTCTCGACCGGCTGCGGGGCATCCCGGTCCGGCTCGACTGCGGCACGTCCGACCCGTTCATCGCCGCGAACCGCGTTCTGGCCCAGCGACTTCCGGGCGCGGAGGGCCACTTCATCCCAGGTGGCCACGACGACGACTTCTGGAGCAGCAACGTCAGGGCCGAGATGACCTGGGCTGCCGCCCGGACCTGAGACCCTCTCTAGCGCCTCCCCTCGACAGCTCCCCGGGTCGAGGTGCGGGTGCGCGCGGAGGGCCTCAATCGGCGCGGTGCAGGTCGTGCGCGTCCGGGTGGCGGTGGAAGCCGGCCGAGAGGTACGCCGCGACACCGCCGACGTTGGCGCTCGGCGTGCAGACGAGGGCGCTCGACGAGCCGAGGTCCCGGAGCGCCGCCGCGCACGCGAGCGTGATCGCCCGTCCGTGGCCGCGGCCGCGGTGGTCGCGGTGCGCTCCCAGCGGCTCGATGAGACCGGGACGGCCCCGGCCGGCCGACCACACCGTGGCCGTCGCGACCGCCGCCCCGGACTGGTCGTAACCGACGAGGCACCGCGCGTCGCGATAGGCAGGCCCGGACGCCATGGTCCGCCAGCGCTCCTCGGTGAACGTCGAGGTCTCGAACGACGCACGCTGCACGGCCACACGGTCCCGGAGCCGCTCCGGCGCCGGGTCCGGTCCGACGACCTCGATCCGCAGTCCGCAGTCCTCCACGGGCTCGGTGAGGTCACGGACAAGCGGCGTCCACGGCTCGCTGTCGGTCCACCCGTCGGCGGCCAGGCTCGCGCGGAAGGCGTCGCCGTACCGCGCCTCGACCGACGCCTCACCGGCCGGGAGCACTCCACGCTCGGGACGCGCCACGTCGGCGACCAGCTGCCGCGCGAGCTCGTCGTCGTCACCCGCCTCGGGCGCGACCGCCATCCGCAGCACGCGCGGCTCGTCGAGGAACCCGAGTGCGACGAGGCTCCCGTCGCGGCTCCACGTGCGGACCGCCGCGGCGGTCGTCGCGGCGCCGAGGCTCCAGTTCCAGCCGAGGTCGCCGGGGTGCAGCTGGACCGGCATCCCGTCCTGCTGCCACCCGCGCAGCACGCGCACCGCCTCGACGAGGCCCTCGACTCCCGGTGTGACCAGCTCGACCGCCATGCCCCGATCCAACACGGTCACCGAGCGAGACCACACCCCGTTTTCGACGTCGGCGTCTCCCCCGGCCGGTCAGATCAGGTCAGCGCGGCGATGGCGTCGGCGGTCGCGAGCACCTTCTGCGCCGTGTCGACGTGGAGACTCTCGATGAGCCTCCCGTCGAGGATGACGACGCCCTTGCCCTCGGCCTGCGCGGTCTCGAAGGCGGCGATGACCGCCCGCGCCTGCTCGACCTGCGCGGCGCTCGGCGCGAAGACGTCGTTGCACGGCCCGACCTGCCCCGGGTGGATGAGGGTCTTGCCGTCGAAGCCCATCTCCCGGCCCTGGTGCGCCTCGGCGAGGAAGCCCTCGGCGTCCGAGACGTCGTTGTAGACCCCGTCGAGGACGGCCACCCCGGCGGCGCGGGCCGCGAGGACCGCGAGCTGGAGCGAGGTCTGGATCGCGGCGCGGCCGGGGGCGAAGCTCGCCCCGAGCTCCTTGTAGAGGTCGTTGGTGCCGAGCACGAGACAGGCGAGGCGGTCGGACGCGCGCGTGATCTCCTCGGCGTGCAGCACGGCCACCGGCGTCTCGACCATGGCCCAGAGCCGCGTGTGCTGCGGGGCGCCCGCGGCCTCCATCGCGGCGACCAGGGCGCGCACCTCGTCGGCCGAGCCGACCTTGGGCACGACGATCGCGTCCGGGCCGGCCGCTGCGGCAGCCGCGAGGTCGGCGTCGTGCCACTGCGACCCCAGGCCGTTGACCCTGATCGTCAGCTCGCGACGGCCGTACTCTCCGGACTGGGCTGCGGCACAAGCCTTCTCGCGCGCCGCCTCCTTCGCGTCAGGGGCGACGGCGTCCTCGAGGTCGAGGATGAGCGCGTCGACGGGAAGGGTCTTCGCCTTCTCCAGCGCACGCTCGTTGGAGCTCGGCATGTAGAGCACCGAGCGGCGGGGACGGTATGCCGTGGACGAGGCGGTCACGGGAGTCAGTCTTCCTGCGAGGCGGGCTCGGCGGCATACAGCTCGGCGAGCGCGGGGTCGGTGCGCGCGAGCCGCTCGGCGAGCTCGACGATGACGAGGCACTGCTTGAGGCTGGCGTCGTCCTCCATCTTGCCGTCGAGCATCACGGCGCCCGTGCCGTCACCCATCGCGGCGACGACGCGGCGCGCGTGGGCGACGTCGTCGGCCGACGGGCTGAAGACGCGCTTGGCGATCTCGATCTGCACGGGGTGCAGCGACCACGTGCCGACGCAGCCGAGGAGGAAGGCGTTGCGGAACTGGTCCTCGCAGGCGACGACGTCCTGGATGTCGCCGAAGGGGCCGTAGTAGGGGTAGATCCCGTGCATCGCGCACGCGTCGACCATGCGGGCGATCGTGTAGTGCCAGAGATCCTGCTGCGCCGTCGCTCGCGGGCCGGTGACGTCCCCGTCGACGGGGTCGGTGCGCACGAGGTAGCCGGGGTGGCCGCCACCGACGCGTGTCGTCTTCATCCGGCGGTCGGCAGCGAGGTCGGCCGGCCCCAGCGAGAGCCCTTGCATGCGCGGCGAGGCCCCGCAGATCTCCTCGACGTTGACCATGCCGCGCGCCGTCTCGAGGATGGCGTGGACGAGGATCGGACGGGTCAGCCCGGCCTTGGCCTCGAGCTGGGCCAGGAGCCGGTCGACGTAGTGGATGTCCTCGGCGCCCTGGACCTTCGGGACCATGACGACGTCGAGCTTGCCGCCGATCTCGGTGACGAGCGTCGTCAGGTCGTCGAGGGCCCACGGGCTGTCGAGCGCGTTGATGCGCGTCCAGAGCTGGGTGTTCTCGCCGAAGTCGGTGGCCTTCGCGATGTCGACGAGCCCGGCGCGGGCCGCCTCCTTGCGGTCGGCCTTGACGGCGTCCTCGAGGTTGCCGAGGAGCACGTCGACGGTGCCGACGAGGTCGGGCACCTTGGCCGCCATCTTCGGGTTGCTCGGGTCGAAGAAGTGGATGACCCGTGACGGGCGGGCCGGCACCTGCGTCAGGGGCGTCGGCGCCCCCACCGCGAGCGGCCGGAAGAAGTCCTTGGCGCTGCGCATGGGCGCCAACGTAGCAACGGCCGGACGGCCCGCGTTATGACGACAGTCACGCACGTCGCCGATGAGGGCGGGATCACTAAGGTGGCGGTGTGACCGAGCGTGCGACCGAGCCCGTGGCCGAGAAGGCGGGCGAGACGGGGACCGACCGAGGGGCCGAGCAGGTGACCTCTGCGGCCACCGGGCAGACCGACCCGCAGTCCGCGACGGCCGCTGCCTCTGCCACGGCCCTGCTCGGCGAGGCGATGGCCAAGTCCGGCCTGCTCTGGATCGAGGTCGCCGACGACCGCACGTGGCCGGCCTGGCACGTGTGGGACGACGGCGCCGCCCTCGTCGTGAGCGGACCGGGCGAGCAGCCGCTCCCCTGGCTGCCCAAGGAGGTCAGGGTCATCCTGCGCAGCAAGGACACCGGGGGCCGCCTGCTCACCGTGCGCGCGCACGTCCACGTCCTCGAGCCCGGCACCCCCGAGTGGCAGCGCGCTGCCGAGCTGCTCCGCGCGTCGCGGCTCAACTCGGTCGACGACTCGCTGACCCGCTGGGCAGCGGAGTGCACCGTCACCGCGCTCGTGCCCTTCGACAGCCCGCTCGAGTCGCCCGGCGCGTATGCCGCCCACGACCACCGCGAGCCCCCGGCCCGCACCGCCGCGACGACGACGTCGTGGCGCCCGTGGCACTGGGGCGGGCGCGGTGAGGAGAAGGCCGAGCGCAAGCGCGCGCGGGACGAGGCCAAGGCCGGTCGTCGCGCCGCGAAGGAGCGGGCGAAGCTGCGCAAGAAGCGCCAGCGACGTGGCACCCGTCGCCGCGGTCGCTGACCCCATAGCCTTGCCCCATGAGTGCGAGCACCCGCGTCTTCGTCGCGCGCCTGACCGGACTGAGCGTCTTCGACCCGCTCGGTGACCAGGTCGGGCGCGTCCGCGACGTCGTCGTGATGTTCTCGGTCAACCGGCCCGAGCCGCGCGTCATCGGACTCGTCGTCGAGGTGCCGGGTCGCCGCCGCGTGTTCGTGCCGATGACCCGGGTGACCTCGATCGACGCCGGCGCCGTCATCACGACGGGCCTGGTCAACATGCGCCGCTTCGAGCAGCGCACCAACGAGGTGCTCGTCGCCGCCGAGCTCTTCGACCGCACCGTCCGCGTCACGACGCCCGAGGCCGTCGAGGCCGGCTTCGCCGACGCGCTCGTCGAGGACCTCGCCATCGAGCAGGGTCCGCGCCGTGACTGGATCGGCACGCGCGTCTTCGTCCGGCAGGCGCCGGCCGGGGTCTCGTCGGCGTCGAAGGCGATGTCCCGGCTGACGCGTCGCCGGTCGGGCAAGACGATGCTCGTCGACATCCGCGACGTCGTGGGCCTGCACGAGCAGGCGGGCGCCCAGAGCGCCGAGCGCCTCCTCGAGACCTACGACGACCTCAAGGTCGCCGACCTCGCCGAGGTCATCCACGACCTCAACCCCAAGCGCCGCGCCGAGGTGGCCGCCGCCCTCGACGACGAGCGGCTCGCCGACGTCCTCGAGGAGCTGCCGGAGGACGACCAGGTCGAGATCCTGGCCGGCCTCGCCAACGAGCGCGCGGCCGACGTCCTCGAGGCGATGGAGCCCGACGACGCCGCCGACCTGCTCGCCGACCTGCCACCCGAGCAGGCCGAGGAGCTGCTCCAGCTCATGGAGCCCGACGAGGCCGCTCCCCTGCGTCGTCTCCTCGCCTACGACGAGAAGACCGCCGGCGGCATGATGACGACCGAGCCGGTCATCCTCGGTCCCGAGGCGACCATCGCCGAGGCCCTCGCGACGGTGCGCCGTGAGGAGCTCGCCCCCGCGCTCGCCTCGATGGTCTACGTCTGCCGCCCGCCCCTCGAGGCTCCGACCGGCCGCTACCTCGGCCTCGTGCACATCCAGCGCCTGCTGCGCGAGCCGCCGCACGGCGCCGTCGGGTCGATCATCGACAAGGAGATCGAGCCGGTCGTCGCGACGGCCACGCTCGAGACGGTGACGCGGACGCTCGCCACCTACAACCTCGTCTCGCTGCCCGTCGTCGACGACGACGGACGCCTCATCGGAGCGGTCACCGTCGACGACGTGCTCGACCACATCCTCCCGGAGGACTGGCGTGAGGAGCGGCACGAGCTGGGGGTGAAGCCGTGAGCGAGCGCGCCGAGCGTCGCACGGGCGCGCGGGCGGTCCGCGGCGACAAGCTCGACCAGCCCCAGGAGAAGCGCGCCCGGGTGCTGCCGCGGATCACCCTGACCCAGGAGGCGTTCGGCGTCCTGTCGGAGCAGTTCGCGCGCTTCATGGGCACGGCCCAGTTCCTCATCGGCATGACGGTCTTCGTCGCCGCGTGGATCGCCTGGAACGTCCTCGCGCCACCGTCGCTCGTCTTCGACGAGTTCCCGTTCATCTTCCTGACGCTCATGCTGAGCCTCCAGGCGTCGTATGCCGCCCCGCTCATCCTCCTCGCGCAGAACCGCCAGGCCGACCGCGACCGCGTGGCCCTGGAGCAGGACCGGGCCCGTGACGAGCGCAACCTCGCCGACACCGAGTTCCTGACGCGCGAGGTGGCCTCGCTGCGCCTCGCCCTGCGGGAGCAGGCCACCCGTGACTTCGTGCGCTCCGAGCTGCGTTCGCTGCTCGAGGAGATGGAGGACCGCGGGATCGTCCGCAGCGCCGACGACGAGCCCAGGGACAACCGGCACTGACCGTGAGCGAGCGCACCCCGGCCGTGGTCGGGGCGCCCCGCACGGCGGCATACGATGGAACACATGTCTGTCGCCGCACTGCCCAGCCGTGACGCCATGCTCACGGCGCTGTCGAAGGTCAACGACCCCGAGATCCGCAAGCCGATCACCGAGCTCGGCATGGTCAAGTCGGTCGAGATCGACGACGCCGGCAAGGTCGACCTCGCGATCTTCCTCACCGTGTCGGGCTGCCCCATGAAGGAGACCCTGACCAAGGACTCCAGCAACGCCCTCCTCGCCCTCGACGGCGTGACCTCGGTCGAGGTCGAGCTCGACGTCATGAGCGACGAGCAGCGCGCCGAGCTGCGCTCGCAGCTGCGCGGTGGTGCCCCGGAGAAGGAGATCCCCTTCGCCAAGCCCAACAGCCTGACGCGGGTGTATGCCGTCGCCTCCGGCAAGGGCGGCGTCGGCAAGTCGTCCGTGACCGTCAACCTCGCCGCCGCGATGGCCGAGCAGGGCCTGCGCGTGGGCGTCGTCGACGCCGACGTCTACGGCTTCTCGGTGCCGCGCATGCTCGGTGTCGAGCAGCGGCCCACGCAGGTCGACGACATGATCCTGCCGCCCATCAGCCACGACGTGAAGGTCATCTCGATCGGCATGTTCGTGCCCGGCAACCAGCCCGTCGTGTGGCGTGGCCCGATGCTGCACCGGGCGCTCCAGCAGTTCCTCGGCGACGTCTTCTGGGGCGACCTCGACGTCCTCCTGCTCGACCTGCCGCCCGGCACCGGTGACATCGCGATCTCGGTCGCCCAGCTCATCCCGACGGCCGAGATCCTCGTCGTGACGACCCCGCAGCAGGCCGCCGCCGAGGTGGCCGAGCGGGCCGGCTCGATCGCCCTGCAGACCCACCAGCGTGTCGTCGGCGTCATCGAGAACATGAGCTGGCTCGAGCTGCCGGACGGCACCCGCCAGGAGATCTTCGGCTCCGGCGGCGGTCAGGCGGTCGCCGACTCGCTGACGAAGAGCATCGGCGCCCCCGTCGAGCTGCTCGGCCAGATCCCCCTCGACACGCGCCTGCGCGAGGGCGGCGACAACGGCACGCCGGTCGTCCTCGGCGAGCCCGACAGCGCTGCGGCCGTCGCGCTGCGTGGCATCGCCCGCAACCTCGGTTCGCGCGCCCGCGGCCTCGCCGGCCGCTCGCTCGGCCTCACCCCGGCCGGCCGCTGACCGACGCGCAGCCACGGCCGACCACGGCCGACCACGGCCGACTCAGGTCCCCGGACCACCGCTTTCGCCAGCGAACGCTGCGTTCGGTGGCGAAAGCGGTGGTAGAGCAGTGGGTTCGCGACCGAACGCCGCGTTCGACGCGGTGGATCGGCGCGAGAGGGTCGGGCTCGGGCGGACCGACTCCTGCCGCCCGACTCGGGTCTTGGCTCGGGTCAGGCGAGGGAGTCGACCCAGGCGCGGTGCAGGTCCGAGTAGCGGCCGTCACCGGCCGCGAAGAGCTCGCTCGGCGCGCCGTCCTCGACGATGCGGCCGTGCTCGAGCACGAGCACCCGGTCGGCGATCTCGACCGTCGAGAGCCGGTGCGCGATGACGATGGCGGTGCGCCCGGCGAGGATCGTGCCGAGCGCCTGCTGCACGAGCCGCTCCGAGGGGACGTCGAGCGACGAGGTCGCCTCGTCGAGGATGAGCACCGCCGGGTCGGCGAGGAAGGCCCGCGCGAAGGCGACGAGCTGGCGCTGGCCGGCGCTGAGCAGCCCACCCCGGTTGGAGACCGGCGTGGCATACCCCTCCGGCAGGGCCGTGATGAAGTCGTGGGCGCCGATCGAGCGGGCCGCAGCCTCGACCTCGTCGTCGGTGGCGTCGGGACGGCCGAAGCGGATGTTGTCGGCGACGGTGCCGCTGAAGAGGTAGTTCTCCTGGGTCACCATGATGACGGCGCGGTGCAGGTCGTCGGCCGCGAGCCGCGTCAGGTCGATCCCGTCGAGGGTCACCGTCCCGGCGGTCGGGTCGTAGAAGCGGGTCGCCAGCTTGGCGACGGTGGTCTTGCCCGCCCCGGTCGTGCCGACGAGCGCGAGCGTCTGGCCGGCCGGCACGGTGAGGTCGAGGCCGGGGAGCACCGCGGTGCCGGGGACGTACTCGAAGCGGACGTCGTCGAAGCGGACCTCGCCGCGGGCCGCAGTGAGCGGCAGGGGGTCGGTGGGCACGGGGACGTCGGGCACCTCCTCGAGCACCCCGGAGAGCTTCTCGAGAGCGGCCGACGCCGACTGGAAGGTGTTGTAGAACTGCGAGATCTCCATCATCGGCTCGAAGAACTGGCGCAGGTAGAGCAGGAACGCCGCGAGGACCCCGACGGTGACCTCACCGTGGTAGGCGAGGTAGCCGCCGTAGAGCAGGACGACGGCGATCGTCACGTTGCCGATGAGCCGGATGCCCGGCATGAACCACGCGACGAGCCGGAACGCGACGAGGTTGGCCCGGCGGTACTGGTCGTTGACGTCCTCGAAGATCGCCTGGTTGCGCGGCTCGCGGCGGAAGGCCTGGACGGCCCGGATGCCGTTCATCGACTCGACGAAGTGGACGATGACGAGCGCGACGTTCTCGCGGGTCGCGCGGTAGCTCTTGGCCGACTCCTTGCGGAACCAGTTGGTCAGCAGCGCGAGGGCGGGTCCGCAGAGCAGCGCCACGAGGCCGAGCTTGACGTCGAGGACGAGCAGCAGCACCGACGTGCCCACGAGGGTCAGCGCGGCCGTGACGAGGCCGTCGAACCCGGTCTCGAGCATCTCGTAGATGGCGTCGACGTCGGAGGTCTGCCGGGAGATGACGCGTCCGGACGTGTAGCGGTCGTGGAACGCCGGGCTCAGGTGCTGGAAGTGCCGGAAGACCCGCCGACGGATCGACAGGAGGATGTCCTGGCCGATGACGCCGGACCGGACGAGGAAGAGGTTGCGGGAGATCGCCTGGGTGACGGTCGCGACGAGGACGAGTCCGACGACGAGCAGCAGCGGGCCGAGGTCACCGGACTCGCGGATCGGCGGGATGCCGGTGTCGATGCCCTCCTTGACGAGGTACGGGATCGACAGGCGGGCGGCGTTCTCGATGACGACGACGACCATGAGCCACCAGAGGGCGCCGCGCCACGGCCGGAGCACGTCGCGCAGCAGCCGCCGGGAGCGGCCGGCGAGCCGGGCCGAGGTCTCGGCCGTCAGCTCACCCAGGATGTCGTCGGCGGCGACGCCGCGCCACTGCTGGGTCGGGGCGGTCATGCCCGCACCTCCTCGATCGTGTCGCTCGTGGAGTCACCGGAGCCGGCCCCCACGTCGTCGACGGCGTCGGCGGCGTCGGCGGCGAGCAGCTCGCGGTAGGCCGGGACGCCGTCGAGCAGCTCGCGGTGGGTGCCGACGTGGGTGATGGTCCCGTGCTCGAGCAGGGCGACCCGGTCGGCGAGCATGACGGTCGAGGCGCGGTGGGCCACGACGAGGCCGGTGGTCTCGGAGAGCACGCTCGAGAGCGCCTCCTCGACGAGCTTCTCGGTGTGCACGTCGAGCGCGGACAGGGTGTCGTCGAGGACGAGGACCGCCGGCCGCGAGAGCACGGCGCGGGCCAGGGCGAGGCGCTGGCGCTGGCCGCCGGACAGGGACAGCCCCTGCTCGCCGATGCGGGTGTCGAGGCCCCACGGCAGGTCGTGGACGAAGCCGGCCTGGGCGATCTCGAGAGCCGCGAGCACGTCGTCGTCGGGAGCGTCGGCGCGGCCGAGGGTGACGTTCTCGCGGGCGCTCATCGAGGAGAGGGTCGGCTCCTCGAAGGCGGTCGCGACGAGGCTGCGCAGGGCGGCGAGCTCGAGGTCGCGCACGTCGACGCCGTCGATGGTGATGCGTCCGCCGGTGACGTCGAAGAGGCGCGGGACGAGGGCGGTGAGGGCGGTCTTGCCCGACCCGGTGGCACCGACGAGCGCGAGGGTCTCGCCGGGAGGGACGTCGAGGTTGACGTCGCGCAGCACCGGCTGGTCGGGTGCGTCGGGGAAGGCGAAGTCGACGTGCTCGAAGCGCAGGTGACCGCGGCGCGCGCGGACCTCGTGCGGGCCGGAGACGATGTCGGGCTCGGTGTCGAAGATCTCGAGGACGCGTGCGGCCGCGGTCATGGCCTCCTGGGCCATGGCGAGGATGACGCCGAGGGACGAGACGGGCCACACGAGCGAGAGCATCAGGGTGATGAAGGCGACGAGCTCGCCCGGCGTCAGGTCTCCGTGGCCGACACCGATGGCGCCGAGCAGGAGCACGACGACGACGGCGAGGTTGGGGATGATCTCGAGGAAGGTCCAGAACTTCGCCGAGAGGCGCACCTTGTCGAGGCTCGTCGCCCGCAGCTCGAGCGCCGCCTCGTCGTAGCGACGGGCCATGTGGTCGCTGCGACCGAACGACTTGATGACGCGGATGCCGACCGCGCCCTCCTCCGCCTGGGTCGCGAGGTCGCCCTGCTGGTCCTGGACCCGGCGGGAGACGACGACGTACGCCTTCTCGAAGCGCATCGAGAGCCAGGTGATCGGCACCGCCGTCGCGGCGACGACGAGCCCGAGCGGCCAGTACATCGTCAGGAGCACGATCGTGACGGCGGTGACCTGCAGGACGTTGACGACGAGGAAGAGCAGGCCGAAGCCGCTGAACCGTCGGATGGCCGAGAGGTCGGTCGTCGCCCGGGAGAGCAGCTGCCCCGACTGCCACCGGGTGTGGAAGCTCATCGGCAGCGCCTGGAGCCGCTCGTAGAGGTCGCGGCGCAGCTCCGTCTCGAGCCCGAGCACGGCGTTGGACTGCACCCACCGGCGCACGAAGATGAGGACGGCCTCGAGCACGCCGAGGGCGAGGGCGAGCAGGCCGAGCGGCAGCACCGGCGCGAGCTCGTGGCTCGTGATCGGCCCGTCGATGATGGCCCGCGTCACGAGCGGGATGGCGATGGAGAGGCCGACGCCGGCGAGCGACGCGGCGAACATGACGACGAGGGCCCAGCGGTGCGGGCGCAGGTAGCCGCGCAGGCGCCAGAGGGACCGGACCGAGGCGGGCGGTGGCGAGGCAGGATCAGCAGGCATCAAGCAGTGACGATAACCCCGACCTCCGACAGAGATACCTCTGGGTCAGAGATTCACGTGGCTTCGCTGTCCCAGGGCGTCGGGACCGACGGGTCGTGGCCCCGCGGGGTGCTCACCGGCTTGTCGACGACGGGCGACGGCTGGTCGTCCTCGTCGGGAGGCGCCGAGAGCGCGTCGCGCACGATCTTGCGGGGGTCGTACTGGCGCGGGTCGTAGGCCCGCCAGTCGACGTCGGAGAACTCCGGTCCCATCTCGTCCTTGAGCTGCTGCTTGGCCCGGTCGGCCATGCCGCGTGCCTGACGGACGAACTTGCCGAACTTGGCGGCGTACTCGGGCAGGCGCTCCGGACCCAGGATGAGGATCGCGAGCAGACCGAGCAGGAGCAGCTCCCACCCGTTGATGTCGAACACAGTCCCTCGCTTCCACGCGTACCGGCTGCGCCATCCTACGGTGGCGCCTCGTGCTCTAGCTGGCCGGATCCGCTTCCAGCGTCATCTGCAGCTCGAGCTCCTTGCCGTCACGCTCGACCTTGAGGCTCACGGTGTCGCCGACGGCCCGCGCGCGGATCGAGACGATGAGCTGGTCGGGGGTGCGGATGCGCTTGCCCTCGAAGCCGACGATGACGTCCCCCGCCTTGACGCCGGCCTTGGCGGCCGGTCCCCCGGAGGTCACGGCGTCGGGTTCGTCGACGACCTGGGCGCCGTCACCGGCGAAGGTGCGGCTGAGCTTGACGCCGATGACCGGGTGGGTCGCCTTGCCGGTCGCGATGAGCTGGTCGGCCGTGCGCCTCGCCTGGTCGCTGGGGATCGCGAAGCCGAGACCGATGCTGCCGCCGCTCGACCCGCTCGTGCCCGGCACGCGGGCGATGGCGCTGTTGACCCCGATGACCTTGCCCGTCATGTCGAGGAGCGGGCCGCCGGAGTTGCCGGGGTTGATGGCCGCGTCGGTCTGGATGGCGTTGATGTAGGACGACTCACCGGGGTCGCCCGGCTGCACGGGCCGGTTGAGCGCGCTGACGATCCCCGTGGTCACGGTCTGGTCGAGACCGAGCGGCGCACCGACGGCGATGACCTGGTCGCCGACGACGACCTGGTCGGACGCGCCGAGCGTCAGGGGCTTGAGGTCGGTGCGGTCGATCTTGAGCACGGCGAGGTCGTAGCTCGCGTCGCGCCCGACGATCGTCGCCTTCTCGGTGTCGCCGTTGCTCAGCACGATCTCGATGTCGCCGTTGACGCCGGGCTCGACGACGTGGTTGTTCGTCAGGACGTGGCCCTTGGCGTCGATGACGAAGCCGGAGCCCGTCGCCGACCCCTCGCTGCCGCCGTCGACCTTGATGGTCACGACGCTCGGGAGCGCCACGGCGGCGATGTTGGCGACCGAGCCGGCCGGCCGCTGCGTGGCTCCGGGCCCGGGATCGGGCAGCGTCGAGCCGGCGACGTTGATGCGGTCCTCGGCGACCTGGCCGGCGATGCCGCCGATGACGCCGGAGAGCAGGCACAGCCCGACGACGGCCGCGACCACCTTGCCGCGGCCGCGGCGCGCGGGTGGAGCCGCCGCGTCGGTCAGGGCGACTCCCCCGGGCGGCACGGCACCCTCAGGGCCGGGGTCGCCGTCAGCGGGTGCATGGGGCACCGAGCCGAGGTATGCCGTCGCGCCGGCTGCCGTGGCCGCGCTCGCCTGCGCCTCACCGGGTCGGGCGGGCGCCGGGGGCGCATCCGCTGCCGGGGCCGGCGGGGCGTACGCCGAGCGGTGCGCCTGCTCGGCGAGGGAGTCGGCGCGGTCGCTGCCCCAGGCGGCGTCGGCCCGGGCAGGGACCCCGGCCCCCTCGGTCGGGTGCTCGCCGCCGAAGACGTCGAACCACGCGTCGTCGCCCGATTCGCCGGAGCCGCTGCCCGCCGCGCTCGCGGGAGGCTGCGCCTCCGTCGCGGACGGGGCGGGAGCCGGTGACCCGGCCGGGATGGCGCGGGTGTCGTGCAGGTCGATGATGCCGGTCTGCTCCACCTCGGGCGCCGCTGCGGCGCCGTGGGCCTGGGTGCGCTCGCTGGGCTCGGGAGCTGCCGTCGGATCGGGGTCCGGCGTCGTCGACTCGTCGCTCATGGCCCTGATTGTGCCGAACGGACGGTGGTGACCCGAACCGGGGCCACCAGACCGGACGTCGTGCCGAGGGCCAGCGAGGCGGTGCGGGCCGACGTGCGGGTCGTGACGACCCAGTAGGGCACGTTGCCGGCGATGTCGTCGAGGCCCTGCGACTGACGCGTGACGGGAGCGACCCGGTTGCCGGGCAGCACGGAGCCACCGAAGTTGACGGCGCTGACGGGGCTGGAGCCGAAGCTCGCGACCGGCCCTCGGACCGACGGGGTGCGCGAGCCGGGCACCGGCGAGATCGCCAGGCCCCACGCAGCGGCGACCGACGCCCCTGCCGCGATGGAGGCCACGACGGCGGCCCGCATCGGTGAGCGGTGCAGGGCGGGAGCGGTGGGGCGCACGGTGGGCACGGGGTCGTAGGACGGCGCGGACGGCATACGGAAGCCGGTGGGCGGCAGCGGGATGCGCGGCCCGTCCGAGCGGCTCGGCGCGGTCGGTGCCGGCTGGGGCTCGCCCGAGGGCGCCGCGCCCAGACCCATGAGGGAGGTGCGCAGGCTCATCGGGACGCCGGTGTCGGAGCGCAGCGACGCGACGATGCGGCGCTCCTGGTCGGCCGCGGCGCGGCA
Source organism: Terrabacter sp. LjRoot27 (assembly GCF_964254175.1). Classification (NCBI taxonomy): domain Bacteria; kingdom Bacillati; phylum Actinomycetota; class Actinomycetes; order Micrococcales; family Intrasporangiaceae; genus Terrabacter; species Terrabacter sp. LjRoot27. The sequence continues at coordinate 1,239,333 of NZ_CAXUSS020000001.1, read as the reverse complement.
GACCGTGCAGCACACGAGGTGCTTGTCGTAGAGGTGCAGCATCGCCGGCGGCAGGGCGCGGTCGACGTAGGCACGGACGTATCCCTTGAGGTGCGGCGTCACGACATCACCTCCGGGCCCATCAGCGCGAGCTCGCCGCAACTCGGCGGCCGGGAAGGCGCAGGCCGGCGCGAGCGGCGCGCGACTCGGGCTTGGCGGGACGGGCGGCAGCGGCGACCTCGGGGGCCCGGTGCGCGAGGGCCTCGCGCAGCTGGGCGCGGCCACGGTGGATGCGCGAGCGGACGGTTCCGAGCTTGACGCCGAGCGTCGCGCTGATCTCCTCGTAGCTGAGGCCCTCGATGTCGCACAGGACGACGGCCGCACGGAACTCCGGCGCGAGGGCGTCGAGCGCCCGCTGCACGTCGTCGTCGAAACGCGCGTCGTGGTAGGTCTGCTCCGGGCCCTTCTCGTTGCTCGGCAGCCGACCGGCGGCGTCGTCGGGCAGGGCGTCGAAGCGGATGCGCTGCTTGCGACGCATCTTGTCGAGGAAGACGTTGGTCGTGATGCGGTGCAGCCAGCCCTCGAAGGTGCCCGGCTGGTAGGAGTGCAGCGACCGGAAGACGCGGACGAAGACGTCGTGCGTCAGGTCCTCGGCGTCGTGCGGGTTGCCCGTGAGGCGGTAGGCCAGGCGGTAGACGCGCGCAGAGTGCTGCTCGACGATCTCCTCCCACGTGGGAGGAGTCCACGTCGAGTCGGCCTGCTCCACCGAGGTGGGAGAGGTGGACGTCACGCTGGTGCTCACAGGGGGCTGGGCCTTTCACGGAGAGGGGTCAACGACAAGAACGCCGTCAGATCTCGATTCGTTCCCGTCGATCGTCTCGGATTGCCCTGTCCGGCCGCCAGCCAGAACCTGTGGTTCTGCTGTGGACGCTCGCGGCGCGCGAGCCTCGGCTCGGTCACCGGGACTGCTCGCTGCCGTCGTGCGGGACCGCCTCGTGGTGGACGCGGCCGTGCGTGCGCCGGTCCTCCTTCATCTCCGCCTCGAAGAGGTGGCGTCGGCCGCCCACGAGGTCGTCGCGCGCCTCCTTCTCGAGGCCCTTGAACGTCGCGAAGTAGCCGTCGTCGTACTCCTCGACGATCTGGAAGGTCCACCTCCCGTGCACGACGTTGCGCCCGACGAGCTCGGCCTGGAGCCGGTCGGCGAGCTCGGTGTGGCCGGCCTCGCGGAAGAGGTCGACGGCTTCACCCAGGGCGAGGTCGGCCGTCCCCGTGAGCCGGTGGAAGCCGTAGAGGTGGCCGCGGGCGTCCTCGACGACCTCCAGCGCCTCGGAGAGCTTGCCGAGCGCCTCGACCGTGGCGTCGTCGACGCCGTCGGGACGCAGGTGCTCCGCGGTCGGCTGGTCCTGTTCGTCCATGACCTGATCCTTACCCGCTTCGGGGCGACGGGGTGCCGAATCGGTCCGGCACGTCACAGTAGGGTGACGAACATGAGCACCCAGAAGGTCGCCGCGTGGTCGCACGCCGAGGAGTTCGTCACCCCGAGCGAGCACGTCGAGGAGGCCACGCACCGCGGTGAGGAGCTCGGCGCGCCGGCCGTCGGCAACGGCGTCGGCGCCGTGCTCCAGATGCTCGCCGCCGCGACAGGGGCCAAGGCCGTCATGGAGATCGGCACCGGCGCGGGCGCCTCGGGCCTCTGGCTGCTCGGTGGCATGCCCGCCGACGGCATCCTCACGACGATCGACCTCGAGACCGAGCACCAGCGGGCCGCGCGCGACGCCTTCGCGGCGGCCGGCATCGCCCACCAGCGCACCCGCTGCATCGCCGGCCGCGCCCTCGAGGTGCTCCCCCGGATGACCGACGGCGCCTACGACCTCGTCGTCGTCGACGCCGACAAGGAGGAGTACCCCGAGTACCTCACGCAGGCCACCCGCCTGCTGCGCTCCGGCGGCACCCTCGTCATGACGTGGACCGACAAGGAGTCCGACCCCGCCAACCGTGACGCCGAGACGCGCACCCTCCGCGAGGTCGGTCGCGCCATCCGCGAGCACGACCAGTTCACCGTGTCGCTGCTGCCCGTCGGCGAGGGCCTGCTCGTCGCCGTCAAGCGCTGAGAGCACGTATGCCGTCCGGCCGGCCGGACGGCATACGCACCCTCGCGTGGGGCCTGAGACGCGAAACGGCCCCCGACCGTGAGGTCAGGGGCCGTCGAACCTGGATGTAGGCGGAAGGGTCAGCTGACGCCGTCACAACCCTGGATCGCGTCACGCAGAGCTGCAGCCTCGTCGGGGGTCATCTCGACGACGAGACGCCCGCCGCCCTCAAGGGGCATCCGCAGCACGATGCCGCGGCCCTCCTTGACGACCTCGAGCGGGCCATCGCCGGTCCTCGGCTTCATTGCTGCCATGGTTCCCCTTCCCTAGGAATCCTCGGTCTTTGGCCCCATTATTCCGTGTCTCGTTTGCGAGACCTAATTGGGGATGTGACAGAGGGCACGTCAGAGCCCCGCGAGGCCGGTCGCGCTTCCACGAGGGGACGGATTGGGACAGAGTGGCGCCCATGACGCAGACGCCCGCCTCCCCCTCCTCGCCGGCCCCCGAGCCCCTGCTCGTCGAGGTCGCCGACGGCATCGCCTGGCTCCGGCTCAACCGGCCCGAGGCGATGAACAGCCTCGACAACGCCCTCAAGGACGCCCTCGTGGCAGCCCTGCGCGAGGTCGGCGACGACCCCGCCGTGCGGTGCGTCGTGCTCACGGGGACCGGGCGGGCCTTCTGCGTCGGGCAGGACCTCAAGGAGCACGTCCGCAGCCTCGGTGACCCGACCTCGACGCTCGAGACGACGGTCACCGACCACTACAACCCGATCGTCATCGCGCTCTCGACGATGAACAAGCCCGTCGTCGCGGCCCTCAACGGGGTGGCGGCCGGCGCGGGGATGAGCTTCGCGCTCGCCTGCGACTTCCGGGTCGCCTCCGAGCAGGCCGGGCTCAACACCTCGTTCGCGGGCATCGCGCTCTCGTGCGACTCGGGCGCGTCGTGGACGCTGCCGCGGCTCGTCGGGCCGGCGCGGGCCAAGGAGCTGCTGCTCCTGCCGCGCACCGTGTCGGCGTCCGAGGCGCTGGCCCTGGGTCTCGTCACGAAGGTCGTGCCGGCCGACGAGCTCGAGGCGGCCGTGACCGAGCTGGCTCGGACGCTCGCCGACGGTCCGACGCTCGCCTACGGCTCGATCCGGCGGGCCGTGGCCTACTCCGCCGGCGCCGACCTGCCCGCGGCGCTGGCCCACGAGGCCGAGCTCATGGCGCTGACGGGTGGCAGCAGCGACCACCGGGCCGCCGTCGACGCCTTCCTGGCCAAGGAGAAGCCCACCTACACCGGCACCTGACGTTCGCGTCGGGTCCACGGACTGGCGCCAGACCCCAGCTGGTGGAACGTCCTTTGGTCCTGCCCCTGGTGGGGTTCTGACGCCACCGGACGCAGGACCATCCGTCGCACCATGCGGCGGAACTCAGCCCGTCCGCGCAATCGGCAGTGTCAGACGTGGAGTGGCTGTCACCGGAGCGCGCGTCCCGGACCGCAGGGCGGCCGCGTGGGCGCGCTCGATCCGGTGCAGCTGCGCGCTGGGGTCGCGAGCCAGTGCCGCGGGCGTCACTCCGACCACCACGACGCGCACCGCCGACAGGTCCGAGCCCTGCTCCACGGTGGCGTCCCAGTCGAGGCCGTCGGAGTGGAACGCACGAGACTGCACCAGCACGGCCATGCCCACGTCGTCGAACCACACATCGGGCGAGGTCAGCTCCTCGCCGGTGGGACCGGTGAGCACGGGGTTGGCCAGTGGCGCAGGAAGGCTACGCGACGTCCGGATCAGGGCGAGCAGGTCGGACTCGGGCACCGACCATGCACCGGCGGCGACCTCGACCAGCATGCGGCGCAGGCGGACGGAGCCGTGCCGCCCGCGCGCATCGACCCAGTGCTCGAGGTCGTCGAGCCGCACGAGGCGACGCTGGACCGCCTCGATCACGAGCGCCCGGGCGCGTCGCTCGTCGGGCGTCTCGGCCGCGGCGTCGACGACTGCTCGAGCCAGGCAACCGATGCGCAGCCCGTCTCGCTCGACGACGGGCTCGCCGGTCAGCGTTGTGCTCCGGATGTCGACCCAGGCGACGCGGCGCGACCGCCTGGGCGCGGGCACGAGCACCCGGATCGGCAGGCTGACCGAACTCGACCTCAACCCGTGCAGGGCGGAGGCGGTCGATCCTGCGAGCCAGGCTTCGTCCCCGCCGGCCAGCTGTGCGGCGACGAGGCGTTGCCGCTCCGACGACAGCCCGGTCTGCAAGGCGTAGACGCCAGGGAGCAGCAACCGCCAGTCGCGGCCGACCCTCCACCGGAGGGTGTCGCGGCTGACACCGGCCTCGAGCAGCTGACGTCGAGTGACGACGCCGTGCTGTGAGCGTGCGAGCACGAGCGTGGAGTCCGGGAGGCTCATGACCTCAGGCTGGCCCTGCTGACCGCCGCCGGCTCTCCTCGGCAGGGCGGCTGTGGACAGGGGGTGGCGGCGCCGGAAGGCTGTGGACCGTCTCCGGTGGACGGGCGAGGAGACGGCCACGGGAGCATGTTCCCCCGATCGTCGGGCATCTGGTGGCGTGATGACACCATCGGATGCAGGACGATCCGGCGGTCCATCTGCAGATCCTCGATGGCTGGCCGTCTCGGTGGCACGGGCACCGGCGACGGCTCAGGTCACGGCGGATAGTCACTCGGGGGGACGAAGCGCCAGAGGATGTCGGTCCAGTAGTACTGGCCGACGATGCTGAGGACGAGGAGGGGGACGAAGCGCCACAGCATCCGCTTCCACGTGTTGCCGCGCCGGTCGGCCCAGCCCGCGCCGAGCAGGACGACGAGGAGCGGGAAGAGCGGGATGAGGTAGCGGAAGATGCTCGTGAACGGGTCGAGCACCGCTGCGAGGTAGGCCGGGTAGGCCAGCGTCCACGTGCGCAGGTCGGCGCCGAGGTTGCGCGCCCACGGCCCGGCCACCATCGCGATGACGACGAGCGGCACGACGACGAGCATGACCGGCCCCCACGTCTCGCCGAACGCATACTCCGACATGCCGACCCACGGCGTGAACGGCTCGACGGTGCCCGAGCCCCGCCACGACGCCATGGTGTCGGTGTAGGCCGACGGCACGCCGGTGCGCCACCACGCGACGGCGGGCCACAGCAGCCCGGCGACACCGCAGCCGACGAGCGAGGCGAGCATGGCGGCATACGTGCCGGGACTGATCGGGCGCTCGCGTCGTGCGCGCCAGCGCATGACGACGACGACGAGCGTGACGAGTCCCAGCGGCACGGCGATCGGACGCGAGAGCCCGACGAGGAGGGCCACGGCGGTCGCGACGAGCCAGCGCTCCCGGGCGAGCGCATAGAGGTAGCCGACGAGGAGCAGCATGGCGAGGGACTCGGTGTAGGCCAGCTGCAGCGTCACCGACGCGGGGAAGCTCGCCCACAGGGCGACGACGAGGTATGCCGCCGGGTCGCCGATGCGGTCGCGCAGCAGCAGTCCCATGAGCACGGCCGCACCGGCGCCGCAGAGCAGGGCGATCGTGGAGCCCACGGCCGGGAAGTCGAGCCCGGTCAGGGCCATCCCGCCGCGGGCCATGAGCGGGAAGAGCGGGTAGAACGCCCACGGGTTCTGCTGGACGGCGCCGCCCTGGCCGACGGGCAGCTCGGAGGGGTACCCGTGCTGGGCGATCGTCTGGTACCACTGACCGTCCCAGAGGGCGGTGAACGGGAAGTACGACACGTGCACGTCGTCGCCGCCGGTCATGCCGGACGGCACCTGGTGCTGCATGACGAGCAGCAGGATCGTCGTCGTGACGACCCGGGCCATCGCGTAGACCGCGAGCACCCAGGCGAGGAAGACGCCGCGCGAACGCACGGAGAGCACCTCGGTCATGTGGTGCGTTCGCGGCCGACCGTCGGATCGGACTGCTCGGTGGGCTCCGAGGACTCGGCAGAATCGGCAGAATCGGCGGGCTCGGCGGACTCCGCCTTCGGCTCGGCGGACTCGGCCTCGAGCTCGGCCGCTCCGGTCGCAGGCTCGTTCTGCTCGGCGGCCTCGGCGTGCATGGGGTCGGCGGGCTCGGGCTCGGCGGGGTCGGCGGGGGCGTCCCCGCGCAGCACCGCGATCTCCTCGTCCTTCTCCCGCAGCTCGCGACGCAGCCGGTCGACGACCCCGTCGACCTGGCTCATCCGGTAGCCCCGGGCGCCCACGTCGAAGACGAGGTCGTCGAAGTCGGTGTCGCGGATCGGCTCGTCGGGCAGCGGCTCGTGGCTCAGGCTCGTCGTGTTGCGGCCGAGGCCGCCTCCGGCGAGCCCGAGGATGAGCGCGACGACGAGGCACAGGACGACGATCCCGACGAAGAGGATGAACCACTTCACGCGCGCGGCTCCTCGTAGGTGCGGATCGCCTTGACGGCCTCGTGCGGGTCGTCGGTGACGATGAGGCGGTCGAGGTCGGAGGGGCTGATCATGCCGTTGTCGAGGACGGTGTCGCGCAGCCAGTCGATGAGGCCCTGCCAGTAGGCGGCGCCCATCAGCACGATCGGGAACTCGGTGACCTTCTGCGTCTGGGCGAGGGTGACCGCCTCGAAGAGCTCGTCGAGGGTGCCGAAGCCGCCCGGCAGCACGATGAAGCCCCGCGAGTACTTGAGGAACATGACCTTGCGGGCGAAGAAGTAGCGGAAGTTGATGCCGAGGTCGACGTACTCGTTGAGCCCCGTCTCGAAGGGCAGCTCGATGCCGAGCCCGACCGACGTCCCCCTGGCCTCGAAGGCACCCTTGTTGGCGGCCTCCATCGCGCCCGGCCCGCCGCCGGTGATGACGGCGTAGCCGGCCTCCGCCAGCAGGCGCCCCACCTCGACCCCCATGGCGTATGCCGGGTCGTCGGGTCGGGTGCGCGCCGAGCCGAACACCGCGGCCGCCGGCCCGAGCTCGGACAGCGTGCCGAAGCCCTCGACGAACTCGGACTGGATGCGCATGACCCGCCACGGGTCGGCGTGCAGCCAATCGTTCGGCTGGTGCGCCTCGAGCAGTCGCTGGTCGGTCGTCGTCACGGGCACCTTGTGACGGCGCAGCGTCACCGGTCCGGTCTGGCGCCGGTCCTCGTGCGGGCTCCCCGGGGTGACGGGTGCGGGCTGGTGGTCGGTCACAGCGCCACCCTATGCGGAGAGGTCAGCGGAGCCAGCGCAGCAGGGCGGCCTCGGCGTCGACGTACTGCTCGACCGGGCAGCGCTCGTCGTCCATGTGCGCGAGGTTGGGGTCGCCGGGCCCGAAGTTGACGGCCGGGATGCCGAGCGCCGAGAAGCGCGCGACGTCGGTCCAGCCCTCCTTCGGGTTGACCGGGACCCCCAGTGCGTCGATGAACGCCTTGGCGGCGGGCAGCAGCAGGCCCGGCCGGGCACCGTCGGCCGCGTCGGCCAGCGTGACGTCGAAGCCCTCGAAGACCTGGCGCACGTGGGCGAAGGCCTCCTCGGTGTTCTTGTCGGGGGCGTAGCGGTAGTTGACCGTGACGGTGCAGCGGTCGGGGATGACGTTGCCGGCGATCCCGCCGCTGATGCCGACGGCCTGGAGGGCCTCGTGGTAGTCGAGCCCGTCGACGGTGATGGTCTCGGCCTCGTAGGCCGTCAGGCGGGAGAGCACGACGGCGGCGTCGTGGATGGCGTTGTGGCCCTTCCACGGCCGGGCCGAGTGGGCGGCGACGCCCTTCGTCACGATCTCGGCGCGCAGCGTGCCCTTGCAGCCGCCCTCGATGGCGCCGTCGGTCGGCTCGAGCAGGACGGCGAAGTCACCGGCGAGCAGGTCCGGCGACGTCTCGGCGAGCCGGGCGAGACCGTTGTACTTCCCGTCGATCTCCTCGCACTCGTAGAAGAGGAAGGTCAGGTCGCGGCTCGGCTCGGGCACCTGGGCGGCGATGCGGAGCATGACGCCGACGCCGCCCTTCATGTCGACCGTGCCCCGGCCCCAGAGCTCGCCGTCGACCCGGCGCGTGGGCAGGTTGGGGACCGCCGTGAGCGGCACGGTGTCGATGTGTCCGGCCAGCACGACGCGCTCGGAGCGGCCGAGGGAGGTGCGGGCGACGACGGTGTCGCCGTCGCGGACGACCTCGAGGTGCGCGAGGGGCCGCAGGGCCGACTCGATCGCGTCGGCGAGCGCCGCCTCGTCCTGGCTGACCGACTCGATGTCGCAGATCGCCGCCGTGAGCGACGTGACGTCGGCGGACAGGTCGAGGGTGCTGCCACGGGCACCCGCGTCGGCGGGGACGGTGGTCGGGTCGGCGGACGGCGAGGTGGACGGCATACGGGAAGGCTATCCGGAGGTCACCACGTCGTGACGGCAGCGGACCGCCGGGCCGCGACCGTCCCGGTGACCACGGGTCGGGTCCGCGTGACACCGGCGCCCGCCGGCCCCATATCCTTGCGGCCATGTCGGAGCGCAACGCATGGGGACACGGACTGACGACGACCACGGACGACGGGCAGGTGCTCGACACGTGGTTCCCGCAGCCGGCGCTCGGTGAGCGCCCGGCCGACGCGGCCGTCCCCGAGGGCCTCGACGCCCTCGTCGGCGCCGACGAGGCACGCCGCGTGCGCACCGAGGTCCGGCTCGTCGAGATCGACCTCGACGCTCCCCCGGCCGACGCGCCCGACGCCTACCTGCGCCTGCACCTGCTCTCGCACTGCCTCGTCGAGCCCAACACGATCAACCTCGACGGCGTCTTCGGCGCGCTGCCGAACATCGTCTGGACGAGCGCGGGTGCCTGCGCCGTCGACGGCTTCGAGCAGACGCGGATGCGGCTGCGGGCCCGGGGCCAGCACGTCGCCGTCTACGGCGTCGACAAGTTCCCGCGGATGACCGACTTCGTCGTGCCGCAGGGCGTTCGCATCGCCGACGCCGACCGGGTGCGCCTCGGTGCCCACCTCTCGGCCGGCACGACCGTCATGCACGAGGGCTTCTGCAACTTCAACGCCGGCACGCTCGGCACCTCCATGGTCGAGGGCCGCATCGTCCAGGGGGTCGTCGTCGGCGACGGCTCCGACATCGGGGCCGGCGCCTCGATCATGGGCACCTTGTCCGGTGGCGGGACGGAACGCGTCAGCATCGGTGAGCGTTGTCTGGTCGGAGCCAACGGCGGCATCGGCATCGCGCTCGGGGACGACTGCGTCGTCGAGGCCGGGCTCTACGTGACGGCGGGCACCAAGGTGACCCTGCCCGACGGCACCGTGGTCAAGGCCAGGGAGCTGTCGGGGTCGAGCAACATCCTGTTCATCCGCAACAGCGTGACCGGTGCCGTCGAGGCCCGCGACCGTGCGGGGACGGGCATCACCCTGAACGCCGCACTGCACGCCAACGACTGACCCAGACCGGACACCACCGGTTCAGACCAGAGCCGGACCACCCGAGGACCCCATGCCGAAGAACCGACCGGGCCCGACCCTTGCCGACTCCAGGGGCCGCCCCCGTGCACGTCGCCGACGCCGCTGGGTGCCGATCCTGCTCGTGGTCGCCGTCGTCGGCACGGCCGGCTGGTTCGGCGCCCGCTTCCTCATCCAGAGCGTCGTCAACCCGGAGTGCACGATCAAGGCCGGCGGGATCACCGAGACCTTCGACCCCGACCAGACCGCCAACGCCGCCCTCATCGCGGCCCTGTCGATCGAGCGCGGGATGCCGCCGCGTGCGGCCACGATCGCGCTGACGACCGCCTTCCAGGAGTCGAAGATCCGCAACCTGCGCTACGGCGACCGCGACTCCCTCGGCCTGTTCCAGCAGCGGCCGAGCCAGGGCTGGGGCACGAAGGAGCAGATCCTCGACCCCGTCCACGCGACGAACGCGTTCTACGACGCTCTCGAGAAGTACAAGGGCTACGAGACGGCCGACATCACGAAGATCGCGCAGCGCGTCCAGAAGAGCGGCTTCCCCGAGGCCTACCGCGACCACGAGGGCCAGGGCCGGGTGCTCGCCTCGACGCTGACCGGGCACTCCCCCGCCGGTCTGACGTGCCGCCTCGACGCCGTCAAGTCGAGCCTCACGCCCCAGCGCGTCGCGAGCGACCTGTCCGAGCAGATGGGCGTGACCTCGGTCCGCCCCGGCGAGGGCTCCCTCACCGTCACGGCCCGCGACCGCACGACCGCGTGGGCCGTCGCCCAGTGGGCCGTCGCCCGGGCCGAGATCTACGGGGCGAGCAAGGTCAGCATCGGTGACCGGGTCTGGGACCGAGCGGCCGGTGACGAGGGCTGGTCGGCCGGCGCGGACGGCACGACGGTCACGATCGAGCTCGGCTGAGCCGGGCGGCATACGCCCTCCGCCCGCTCCCGGAAGGATCGGTACGGCCGGGGCTGCGTCAGCCGGACACGCGGTCGAGCTGCTGGAGCAGATCGTGCGCAGCCAGCTCGACGTCCTTGTGCCGCCACTCGCTCGCCCGGTAGACGCAGGCGATGAGCGCCGTGCGGTGCACGCGTCGGAAGTCCCCGACGACGAACGCGTAGCGCGCCTTGGTCCCGTCGTTGGCGCCCTCGGTCAGGCCGAGGTGCCAGGCGGCGTAGTCGTCCCACGAGTGCCGCTCGAGGTAGGCGTTCTGCGCCTCGGCGTCCGGCTGGACCTGACCCCAGTCGCTGTCGAGGACGTACTGGCGGGCGTCGATGAGCTCGCGGCACCGGGCGACGGCCGCGTCGTTGACGAGGTACTTGGCCATCGCCCCATCATGCCGATGCCCCCGTCCCTGGAGGGGCGGGGGCATCGGACGGATCGTGCGGGACCCGAGGGCGGACCGTCAGGCGGGGTAGCTGCGCTGGGCCTCGCCGGTGTAGATCTGGCGCGGGCGGCCGATCTTCGTCTCGGGGTCGGTCATCATCTCGCGCCACTGGGCGATCCAGCCCGGCAGGCGGCCGATGGCGAAGAGCACCGTGAACATCTTCGACTCGAAGCCCATGGCCTTGTAGATGAGGCCGGTGTAGAAGTCGACGTTCGGATAGAGCTTGCGCTCGACGAAGTAGTCGTCGGCCAGGGCGATCTCCTCGAGGCCCTTGGCGATCTCGAGGAGCGGGTCGTTCTGGCCGAGCTTCTCGAGGATGTCGTCGGCGGCCTTCTTGATGATGGCCGCGCGCGGGTCGTAGTTCTTGTAGACGCGGTGCCCGAAGCCCATGAGGCGGACACCGTCCTCCTTGTTCTTGACCTTCTCCATGAACTTCTTCGGGTCGTCGCCCGACTCGTGGAGCTTGCCGAGCATCTCGAGGACGGCCTGGTTGGCGCCGCCGTGGAGCGGGCCGGACAGGGCGTGGATGCCGGCCGAGACCGAGTTGAAGAGGTTCGCGTGGGCCGAGCCGACGAGACGCACCGTCGAGGTCGAGCAGTTCTGCTCGTGGTCGGCGTGCAGGATGAAGAGCAGGTCGAGGGCCTTGGCGACGGTCGGGTCGACCTCGTAGGGCTCGACGGGGTAGCCGAACGTCATCCGCAGGAAGTTCTCGACGAACGACAGCGAGTTGTCGGGGTACATGTACGGCTGGCCGACGCTCTTCTTGTGCGCCATGGCCGCGATGGTCGGCAGCTTGGCGAGGAGGCGGACGGTCGAGATCTCGACCTGCTCCTGGTCGAAGGGGTCGAGGCTGTCCTGGTAGAACGTGCCGAGCGCCGAGACGGCCGAGCTGAGCACGGGCATCGGGTGCGCGTCACGCGGGAAGCCGTTGAAGAACGCGCGGAGGTCCTCGTGCAGCATCGTGTGCCGGCGGATCGAGTCCTCGAAGCGGGTCAGCTCCTCGGGCGTGGGCAGCTCGCCGTAGATGAGCAGGTAGGAGACCTCGACGAACGTGGACTTCTCGGCCAGCTCGGCGATCGGGTACCCGCGGTAGCGCAGGATGCCCTCGTCACCGTCGATGTAGGTGATGGCGCTCTTGCACGACGCCGTGTTGACGAAGCCGACGTCATAGGTGACGAGGCCGGTCTCCTTGAGCAGGGACCCCACCCCGAGCCCGTCGTTGCCCTCGACGGCGTCGACTCCCGGGAACGTGAGTTCCTTGTCTGCGACCTTGAGTGTCGCGTCCACTGCCTTCGTCACTGTTCCTCGCCTCCTGTAACTCCGGCCCAACGGCGCCGGACGTATCCGCGAGCGACGTTACCCCAGCGCCGGGTCCGCTGAGAAAACAGGTCCATCCCATACCACCGCACGACGCAGCGCCCGAACGGGGGCGAAACGACCTCGGAGTCAGAGCCGGGAGCAGGCGGCGGCGATGCGTTCGTCGGTGGCCGTGAGCGCGATGCGCACGTGCTGGCCGCCGGCTGCGCCGTAGAACGAGCCCGGCGCGACGAGGATGCCGCGGTCGGCGAGATCGGAAACTGTTGCCCAGCAGTCCTCCTCGCGGGTGGCCCAGAGGTAGAGCCCCGCCTCGGAGTGGTCGACGCGCAGCCCCGCTCGCGCGACGGCCGCGAGCAGCAGCTCGCGCCGGTGGGCGTATGCCGCCCGCTGCGCCTGCACGTGGGTGTCGTCACGCAGGGCGACGGCCATGGCGTGCTGGACGGGTGTGGGCATGATCATGCCGGCGTGCTTGCGCACCTCGAGGATCGCGCCGACGAGGGCCGGGTCGCCGGCGACGAACGCGGCGCGGTAGCCGGCGAGGTTGGACTGCTTGGACAGCGAGTAGACGGCGAGCAGACCCTCGTGTGAGCCGCCGCAGACGTCGGGGTGCAGGATGCTCGGCGTCGCCGTGCCGACCTGGCCCTCGCGCCAGTCGAGCTCGGCGTAGCACTCGTCGCTGGCGACGACGACGCCGTGCCGGCGCGCCCACTCGACGACCTTGCGCAGGTGCGGGACGCCCAGCACCTGGCCGTTGGGGTTGCCCGGACTGTTGAGCCACAGCAGCTTCGGCGTCGTGGCGGCCGTGAGCGGGCCGAGGCTCGTCAGCGACTGCGCGACGACACCCGTCGCGCCGGCGATGCGCGCGCCGATGTCGTAGGTCGGGTAGGCGACCGCCGGGATGCCGACGACGTCACCGGCGCGCAGCCCGAGCAGGGTCGGCAGCCAGGCGACGAGCTCCTTGCTCCCGATGGTCGGCAGCACCGCGTCCGCGCTCAGGCCGGGGACGCCGCGGCGACGCTCGAACCACTCGCAGATCGCGGCCCGCAGGTCGGCGGTACCGACGGTCAGGGGGTAGCCCGGGGCGTCGGCCGCGTCGGCGAGCGCCCGGCGGACGACCTCGGGCGTCGGGTCGACCGGCGTACCGACCGACAGGTCGACGATGCCCTCCGGATGCGCGACCGCTCGCGCCTTGTACGGCGCGAGCGAGTCCCACGGGAAGTCCGGCAGGTCGAGCCCACGCACGGAGGCGAGGGGCACGCCGGGCACGGTCACTCGTCGTGTTCCTGCGGCGGCAGTGCCTCGATGAGCGGGTGGTCCTTGTCGATGACGCCGAGCTTGGCGGCGCCGCCGGGGCTGCCGAGGTCGTTGAAGAACTCGACGTTGGCGTTGTAGTAGTCGGCCCACTGCTCGGGGACGTCGTCCTCGTAGTAGATCGCCTCGACGGGGCACACGGGCTCACAGGCGCCACAGTCGACGCACTCGTCGGGGTGGATGTAGAGCGACCGCTTGCCCTCGTAGATGCAGTCGACCGGACACTCCTCGATGCAGGCACGGTCCTTGAGATCGACGCAAGGCTGGGCAATGACATAGGTCATGGGGAGCGGACCTCCTGCTGTGGAGCGTTCGGGAGCGGATGCTGCACCGCCTAGTATGCCGGACATGAACGGCGAGCCCACGCACGGCCCCACGGATGAGACCGACCCGGAGACGACGTCCTCGGAGGACACCCCGAAGGGCCCGGAGGCGGCTCCGCTCTCCCCCGCCGCAGCCACCGACACCCCCGGCCACCGCCTGACCGCGGGCCTGACGATCGGCAGCAGGGTCGTCGTGCGCTACCGCCTCGCCGAGGGCGCGGAGGCCGCCGCCACCGACTTCCTCGGCGAGCTCGTCGCCCGCAACGACGACTTCCTCATCGTCGACACGAAGACGGAGCGGGTGAAGCTGATCCGTGCTGACGTCGTCGCCGCCAAGGACGTGCCGCCGCCGGCCAGCCGCCCGGGCCGTGCACACGAGCGGGTGTCGGTCGACGACCTCGAGAAGCTCATGGCCAAGGGCTGGCAGGCGCTCGACCGCGGCGGCATCGGCGACTGGGTGCTCCGAGCCTCAGACGGCTTCACCGGTCGCGCCAACTCGGCGCTCGTCGTGGGCGACCCGAGCCTGCCGCTCGACAAGGCCATCGACTTCGTCGAGAGGTGGTACGCCGAGCGCGACCGCCCCCCGATCTTCCAGGTCAACGGCGAGCGCGGGTTCGCCGTCGACGAGATCCCTGCTGCCGCAGCGCTGCTCGCACGCGGCTACGCCATCGGCGGCGGTCGCGACGACTGGCAGCGCGTGCTCGTCATGACCGGCCTGTCCGCCGCCGTGCCGCCGCTCACCGAGGCGTCCGCCCCGGTCACCGCCGACGCCGAGCTCAAGCTCGACTGGCTCATGAGCTACGGCGAGCAGCGCACGATCGTGCCGGGCGCCACCGAGGCGGTCCTCACGGGCAGCGACGGGCAGCTCTTCCTCTCGGTCACCGACCCCGAGACGAAGCGCATCGTCGCCCTGGCACGCATGGCGATCCACCCCGGGTGGGCCGGCATCTTCGGCCTCTGGGTGCACCCCGAGCACCGCCGCAAGGGCCTGGCCACGACCGTCGTCTCGGCGATCGCCATGGTCGCCCGCGAGAACAACATGCCCGCGATCTACCTGCAGGTCTCGGCCGACAACGCCGACGGCGTCGCGTTCTGGGAGGACCTCGGGTTCGGCGTGCACCACGAGTACACCTACCTCGCCCGACCGACCGCCTGAGGGCCGCGGAGCGTCGGAGCCTCCCCGACCCGGTCCTGGGTCACGGCGGCGTGGCGGCGGGGTTCGTGCAGATGATGCGGTCCTCGGGCACGTAGTGGGTGCTGACCGGCTCGCTCCTGACGAGGGTGCCCGACCCCGGTCGGTACCACTGCCGGGTCACGGTGACGTCGAAGCCCGGGTTGGCCTGCTGCGGGTAGCACTTCAGGCTGTTGGTGCGAATCGTCTTGGGGGGCACGACGTTTCGCCGTGGACCCTTGACCGACCTGATGTCCCACGTCTTCGTGCTCCACACCCGTCCGTGGACGTAGCCGCCCTCGACCCAGGTCTGAAGGAGCATCCCGTAGGGGGTTCGTTCTTCCACCTGTTGTCGATCGTCGGCCAGTAGACGGTGGCCTCACGGCCCTCCGGGTAGCGCGGGATGAAGAACGCGTGGGGGCTGAACTCGAGGAAGTCGACGCCGGCGAAGTACGCCATGTTGTAGACGACCGTGGACACCTGGCTGATGCCGCCACCGGTGCCGCGCGTCAGCCTGCCGTCGATGATGACGGTGCCGTCGGCATACCCCTTGTCCTCGGTGCGCTCGCCGAGGATCCCGTTGAGGCTGAAGGTGCCCCCGGGTGGCACGTAGGTGCCGTTGATGCGCTTCGTCGCGACGACGAGGTTGTTGGTGCGCGTCGTGTCGTTCGTCGGGAAGGGCGAGCGGAAGTCGACGACGAGGCTCGTGACACCGGCCTTCTGGGCGTCCTGGGTCGTGAAGGGCGGCCGGGCGACGGCCGGGCGCACGTCGACCGTGCGGTCGGTGCCCGAGATCGCGGCGACGACCCGCTTGGCCACGGCGTCCTCGTCGACCGTCAACCCGTCGACCGAGGGCAGCAGTCGCGGCCTGCCGTTGTCGGGCTCGAACACCCAGCGGGCGTTGCTCGCCGCGCGGGTCGTCACGGTCACCTTGCCGGCGACGAGCCGGGCGAGACCGGGCTCGTCGAACGTCGGCGTGAGACCACCGGACCCGTCGGGCACCACGGAGACCATCGGGGCGTACTCGGCCGGGGCGACCAGGACGCGGGTCGAGCCGGACACGAGGGTGAGCGGCCGCGACATCGCCGTGCTGCCGAACTGCGAGCCGACCTGCTGGACGACGTCGGCGCTCACGGCGGGGGGCACCGGGCGCACCGCGGCCGTGGCCCGGGTCGAGTCGGGAAAGGCCCGGCGCAGCGCGAGCTTCGTCGCAGCCACGTCGAGTGCGCTCCCCGGCACCGGCATGTCGACCGCGACGGAGCCGCCGGGGAAGGTCACCCGGCCCTCCACGGGCGCGACGGCCAGCCCGGGCGCGAGCCGGTCGAGGTAGGCGGTGAGCGCCTCGTCGTCCGCGTTCGTCAGGAGCGGCGCCCGCACGGACCCCGTGAGCTTGCCCCAGACGACCCGCGGGTCGAGCGTGAAGCCGGTGAGCCCCTCGAGGGAGCGCTCGGCGTCGACCGTGAGGCCGGCGTCGCGCGGGACGACCTGCAGCGGCTCCGCGCGCCCCGCCACGGTGAGGGCGATGGGCGTGTCGAGCAGCGACCGCGAGGCCTTGTCGATGGCCGCCCGGGCGGACTCGGACGTCATCCCGCCGACCCGGATGCCGCCGACCGACACGGACGCGGGGACGTGCTGCGAGGACCACACGCAGAGGCCCGCGTAGCCGCCTCCGAGGACGACCGTGGCCACGAGCAGGCGCAGCACGGTCGAGCGCCGCTCGCGGCGCGTGTCGTCGGACCAGTCGTGGGCCATCGGTTCTCCGGGGAGGGGACATCGTGTGGCACGAAGGTAGCGCCGCCGATGTCCGATGTCGGCGAAGCACCACGAGGTGTCGGCTCCGTGACGAGATCGTTGTTCTCGGTCAGGCGAGCAGGCCCGCCTCACCCGGCTCGACGGGACCGCCCACGGTCTCCCAGGTGAGCGGGTCGACGCGGCGGAAGCCCTCGCGGGCCGTCGTCCGCGCGGCGACGAGGTTGGAGAGGGCGTGCACGTCCTCACTCGCGACGATGACCTGCGTCGCGTGCTCCCGCAGCGCATCGTTCTGGACCGCCCGCGCGTCCTCGTCGACCACGGCGTGCGTCACGCGGTCGTCGTCGACGACCGAGGGCGGGAACGGGTCGTCGGCGGCGGGAACGACGAGCCGCGGCGGCTCGGGCGCCTCCGGGCCGAGGTCCTGGCGGCTCCACCACGCGGCGGTGTCGAGCACGGCGGGGTCGGCGGCGGCCAGCCAGGCGCGGTCCTCGCGGGCCCAGCCGACCGGCGTGAGGATCTCGTAGACGCGCTCGGGCCGGTCGGCGTCGTCGAGGATCTCGAGCGCGCGCCGCGTGACGCGGTGCGTCTGGACGTGGTCGGGATGGCCGTAGCCGCCGTGCTCGTCGTAGGTGACGACGACGTCGGGCCGCAGCTCGCGCACGAGGTCGGCGACGAGACCACCGGCCATGTCGAGGTCCGCGGCCGCGAACGCCTCGGGCCGGGCGGCGGCGGCCGAGCCCACCATGCCGGAGTCGCGGTAGCGCGAGAGCCGCCCCGACGCCTCGTCGGCGCCGAGGACGTGCGAGACGGCCCCGATCCGCGCGAGGGCCCGCGTCAGCTCACCGTGCCGGTACGGCCCGAGACGGTCGTCGGGGTCGCCCTCGAGGTCGGCCAGCCCCGGCGGGATGACCTCGCCCTCCTCACCCAGGGTGCACGTCAGCACGTGCACCTCGTCGCCACGTGCGACGTGGTGGGCCATGGCGATGCCGCACGTCAGCGTCTCGTCGTCGGGGTGGGCGTGGACGAAGAGCAGTCGGGGCACGGTGGTCCTCTCGGGTCGTCGGCGGCGCGTCCAGCGCGTCAGAGTGTCAGCGTGTCAGCGTGTCAGCGTGTCAGCGCGTCAGCGCGTCAGCGCGTCAGCGCACGGACACGGTGGCGAGGTCGACGATGCCGCCCACGCTGTGGTCCTCGTAGATCTTGACGCCGGCGCCGTGCAGGTAGAGGGCTTTCGTCGCCGACAGCGCGATGTAGCCGCCCTCGTCGCGGATCGCCCGGTCGGCCTGCTCCCACACCGTGGCCCGTGCGGCCGGGTCGGCGGTGACGTCGGCCTTGTCGATGAGCGCGTCGACGGCGTCGCTGCTGAAGTAGCCGACGTCCTGGCCCGGACCCGACGAGTCGATGTTGATGCGCGGGTCGAAGAGCGCGGGCAGCACCCCTCCGGCGGACGGCCAGTCCGGCGTCCACACCCCGCGGAAGACGTCGTAGGAGTCGACCGACGTCGGCTTCTCGATCGTCTCGTAGTACTCCTCGGGCGGCACGCCCGTGAGCTCCACCTCGAAGCCCGCGCGCTCCCACCCGGCGGCGAGGGCGGCATACGCCTTGTCGCCGAGCACGGAACGGGCGTAGACGACGCGCAGCGGGACGGGGAGCTTCACGCGGGCCTGCTGGAGCACCTTCCGGGCGCCCTCGGGGTCGCCCTCGACCCCGAGGCCGGGCGGGGGCGTGACGGACTCGGGATCGACCGTCGGGGACAGGACCGACCACGTCGGGGTGCCCGCGCCCTCGCCGCCGGTCGCGGTGACGTAGGTCGCCCGGTTCGTCGAGAGGGACAGCGCCTTGCGCACCGCCGGGTCGGACATGACCTTGCTGCGCATGTTGACGGCGAGGTAGTCGACGTTGCCGGTGTAGGGGAAGGTGAGCCGCGCCTGGAGGGCGGTGCCCGCCTGGTTGCGCAGGGTGGGGCTCGCCTGGACCCACGACACGGCGTACGCGTCGTCGTCCTGCTGGTTGAGCAGCCGCTGGATGACCGTCGACTCCCCCAGCCCGGAGGTCACGTGGATCTCGTCGGGGTAGGCCTGCCGGATCGGGTCGGTGCGCGGGTCCCAGTGCTCGTTGCGCACGAAGGTGCCGCCCTTGCCGACGACCCACGGCTCCTTGAGCCGGTAGGGGCCGCTCGACATGACGGCATACGACGCCTTGTCGCTCCTGGTGTCGGACGACACCTTGCGCGGTGCGAACTCGGGCAGGGCCACGATGTGCGGGAAGTCGGGCTCGGCGTCGCGCAGCCGGAAGGTGATGGTGCGGCCCTTGCACGACACGGCCCGGTCGAAGTCGGACTGGTGGGCCGCGTCGGACGGCCCGGCGTAGACGGGCTTCTCGAGGCCCTCGGGCGTCACCTTCGTCGGCATGGCGAGCAGGTAGCTCGCGTAGTTCGTGCCGCCGACGTGGGTGCGGCGGTCGAAGGTGCGGGCGACGCCGTGGCGCACGTCGTCGCACGTGATCGGCGAGCCGTCCTGCCAGGTCAGCCCCTCGCGCAGGGTGAAGGACCACGTGCGCGCGCCGTCGCTCGGGGTGCCGGTGTCGGTGGCGAGGTCGGCCTCGACGTCGCGCTGGTGCTCACCCGTGCCGTATGCCGTGAGGCCGCGGGCGAAGGTGCGCTGGGCGAAGAACGCCTCGGGCCCGACGTACATCAGCTGCGGGTCCCACGTCGCGATGGTGCCCGAGACGAGGACCTGCAGGGTGCCGCCCGGCTGGGGCTGCCCCGCCGACGCCGACGGGGCGGCCCCCAGGGCTCCCTGGGTGCTCGTGGGGTCGCTCGACCCCGTGCACGCCGCGGCGCCCGCTGCCAGGACGGCAGCGACGACCGCGACGGCCGACGACCTCCTCAGCCCGCGCACCACGTTGCGCACGGCTCGGTCAGCCCTCGGCCTTCGCCGCCGAACGCGCACGGGACGCCGTTCGGGCGCGCTCGCCGGCGTCGAGGACGACCTTGCGGATGCGGACCGACTCGGGCGTGACCTCGACGCACTCGTCCTCGCGGCAGAACTCGAGGCTCTGCTCGAGGCTCAGCTTGCGCGGCGGCACGATCTTCTCGAAGTTGTCCGAGGAGGAGGCGCGCACGTTGGTGAGCTTCTTCTCCTTGGTGATGTTGACGTCCATGTCGTCGGCGCGGGAGTTCTCGCCGACGATCATGCCCTCGTAGACCTCCGTCGTCGGGTCGACGAAGAGCGTGCCGCGCTCCTGGAGGTTGACCATCGCATAGGACGTGACGACGCCCTTGCGGTCGGAGACGAGCGAGCCGCTCGTGCGGGTCGTGATGGCGCCGAACCACGGCTCGTAGTCCTCGAAGACGTGGTGGGCGATGCCCGTGCCGCGCGTCTCGGTGAGGAACTCGGTGCGGAAGCCGATGAGGCCACGGCTGGGCACGAGGAACTCCATGCGGATCCAGCCCGTGCCGTGGTTGGTCATCTGCTCCATGCGGCCCTTGCGGGCGGCCATGATCTGCGTGATCGCGCCGAGGAACTCCTCGGGGGTGTCGATCGTGAGGCGCTCGACGGGCTCGTGCACCTTGCCGTCGACCTCGCGCGTGACGACCTGCGGCTTGCCGACGGTCAGCTCGTAGCCCTCGCGGCGCATCTGCTCGACGAGAATGGCGAGCGCGAGCTCGCCACGGCCCTGGACCTCCCAGGCGTCGGGTCGCTCGGTGTTGAGGATGCGCAGCGACACGTTGCCGATGAGCTCCTTGTCGAGGCGGTCCTTGACCATGCGCGCCGTGACCTTCGAGCCGCGGACCTGGCCGACCATCGGGCTCGTGTTGGTGCCGATGGTCATCGAGATCGCGGGCTCGTCGACCGTGATGAGCGGCAGCGGGACCGGGTTCTCGGGGTCGGCGAGCGTCTCGCCGATGGTGATCTCGGGGATGCCGGCCACGGCGATGATGTCGCCCGGGCCCGCCTGCTCGGCCGGCTTGCGCTCGAGCGCCTCGGTCATGAGCAGCTCGGTGATCTTGACCCGCTGCTGCGAGCCGTCGTGGCGGCACCACATGACCTGCTGGCCCTTCTTGATCGTGCCGTTGAAGACACGGAGCAGGGCGAGGCGGCCGAGGAAGTTGGAGGCGTCGAGGTTGGTGACGTGCGCCTGCAGGGGCGCCTCGTCGTCGTAGGTCGGCGCGGGGATCGTCTGGAGGATGGTCTCGAAGAGGGCCTCGAGGTCCTCGCCCTCGGGGAGGCCACCGTTGTCGGGGCGCTCGAGCGATGCGCGGCCTGCCTTGGCCGACGCGTAGACGATGGGGAAGTCGATCTGCTCCTCCGTCGCGTCGAGGTCGAGGAAGAGCTCGTAGGCCTCGTCGACGACCTCGGCGATGCGCGAGTCGGGACGGTCGACCTTGTTGATGCAGAGGATGACCGGCATCTTCGCGGCGAGGGCCTTGCGCAGCACGAAGCGGGTCTGGGGCAGCGGGCCCTCGGACGCGTCGACGAGCAGGACGACACCGTCGACCATCGACAGGCCGCGCTCGACCTCACCACCGAAGTCGGCGTGGCCGGGGGTGTCGATGATGTTGATCGTGACGCCGTCGTCGAGACCGCGGTCCTGGGCGGCCTTGCCCGTGTAGTGCACCGCGGTGTTCTTCGCGAGGATCGTGATGCCCTTCTCGCGCTCGAGGTCACCGGAGTCCATCGCGCGCTCGTCGACGTGCTGGTGCTCGCCGAACGCGCCGGACTGCCAGAGCATCTTGTCGACGAGGGTGGTCTTGCCGTGGTCGACGTGGGCGACGATGGCGACGTTGCGGATGTCCGCGCGGGTCTTCATGGGCATGAGGGACAGTCTCTCAGGGTTTCGAGGGTGGTTCGGACCACGGCGTCGTGGGTGGGTCTCGTGTGGTTCAGGAGGCGCTTCGGGTGTCCGGCTCGGGCGCGGGGGGCGCCTGGAGCATCTGCTCGAGCCGCTCGACGATGGGCAGGTCGGCCGGGAGCCAGGCGACGGCCCGGAGGTCGTTCCCCTCGAGCCACCGCAGCTCGTCGTGGTCCTCGAGGGGCTCGGGCCTGCCCTCGACGACCTCGGCCAGCCACACCAGCATCTCGTACCGGTCGCCCAGCGGCCACGTGGAGCCCGGCCTCGGACCGGGCACGTGCGCTCCCAGGCGCACGCGGACGCCGAGCTCCTCGAGGAGCTCGCGGTGCAGGGCCGACAGAGGGGACTCACCCTCGTCGACCTTGCCACCGGGCAGCTCCCAGCCGCCGGCGAGCGCCGAGGGCTCGGTGCGACGGGCCGACAGCAGCCGGGTCGGGCGCTCCAGGTCGTCGACGACGGCGGCCCCGACGACGAGGCGAACCGGGTGCTGGACGGGGTCTGGGCTGCTCATGGCGCCACCGATGGTGCCACAGCAGGATGACCGCGACGACCGGGCGACCGCGTGCGCGCACCGTGGGGCGTTTACTGGTGGCATGACACGACGGCTCACCGACGAGGAGATCGAGCGCCAGCTGGGCGACCTGCCCGACTGGACGCGTGACGACGACACCATCCGGGCCTCCTTCGAGGCGCCGGACTTCCTGGGCGGCATCGCGCTCGTGCAGGAGGTCGCGGCAGCCGCGGAGACGATGGACCACCACCCCGACATCGACATCCGGTGGCGCACGGTCGCCTTCGCGCTCTCGACCCACTCCGAGGGCGGCCTGACCCAGCTCGACGTCGAGCTCGCGCACCAGATCAGCCAGGAGGCCGCGCGCCGGGGCGCGACCGCGACCGCCTGAACACCGTCGGACGCCTGGTGGACGTCGGTTGGGCGTCGGCAGGGCGTCGTCTGGACGTGGTCTGGACGTCCGCTGGGCGTCGACCCGTGGACCGCCCGCGTCCATAACTTAGGATTGCCTCATGCGATCCCACTCACGCTCCGACTCGCGTGCCGAGTCCCGGGAGGGCCATAGTCCCTGGCCGGACCCGATCCGGCCGCCCCAGACGCACCACTCGCTCACCCGGGTGGTGATCGCATGAGCACCGCCCTCGGCATCGGCCTGGGCATCCTGCTGATCCTCGCCCTGACCGCGGCGACCGGCTACTTCGTGGCCCAGGAGTTCGCCTACGTCGCCGTCGACCGCAACGCCCTCAAGCAGCTCGCGGCCGAGGGCGACGCCCCGGCCGAGCGCGCCCTGCGCGTCACGTCGCAGCTGTCGTTCACCCTCTCGGCCGCCCAGTTCGGCATCACGGTGACGGCCCTGCTCGTCGGCTACGTCTCCGAGCCCCTCGTCGGCGCCGGCATCGCCGAGCTGCTCGACCCCTCGATGTCGTATGCCGCCCGGCTGAGCCTCTCCGTCACCGCCGTCCTCGTCTTCTCCACCGTCGTGCAGATGGTCTTCGGCGAGCTCGCGCCCAAGAACCTCGCCATCGCGCGGACGGTGCCCCTCGCCCGGTCCCTCAGCCGCTCGACGCTCTTCTACCTCAAGGTCGCGGGGCCGGTCGTACGACTCTTCGACCGTTCGTCCACGACCCTGCTCCGCAGGGTCGGCATCGAGCCGGTCGAGGAGCTCGAGCAGGGTGCGACGGCCGAGGACCTCACCCGGATCATCGACGAGTCGCACGCGGGCGGACTGCTCGACGACGACCTGTCGGAGGTGCTCGAGGGCGGCCTGCGCTTCCGCGAGCTCGACGCCGGTGACGTCATGACACCACGCGTGCGCGTCACGACCATCCACGCCGACGCCCCGGTCTCGGCTCTCGTCGACCTGCTCGACACCGGCTGGTCCCGCTTCCCGGTGACCGGCCGCGACGGCGACGACATCGTCGGTGTCGCGGGCATCGCCGAGGTCCTGGCCGTGGAGCCCGAACGGCGCACCACGACGACCGTCGGCTCGGTGGTCTCGGACCCGACGGTCGTGCCGACGAGCGCTCCCCTGCCCCGCGTCCTCGAGCAGATCCGGGCCGACCACCGGCAGCTGGCCGTCGTCGTCGACGAGCACGGCGGCTTCGCCGGCATCGTCACCTTCGAGGACATCGCCGAGGAGGTCGTCGGCGAGATCCTCGACGAGGACGACACCCCGGAGCCCGGCGTCGTCGAGACCGATACCGACACGTGGCTCGTCCCGGGCCACCTGCGCCTCGACGAGCTCGACACGGCGACCGAGCTGCGCCTCGCGAGCAGCGACGAGTACTCCACCATCAGCGGGCTCATCCTCGAGGACCTGGGCCGCACGGCCGTCGTCGGTGACGTGGTCCACGTCGAGGCGCGCCGCGAGGTCGTGCCGGACCGTCACCTGAGCGACCACGTGGACGAGGCGCCCGGCGCCGACGACACGGACGACACGTTCGACAGCGCGCACGCCGGATCCCCGGCCCCCGATGACGCCGGCGGCTCCGAGGACCCGGCGGCCGGCCCGCCGTCCGGCCGTGACGGCCACGACGACCGCGACGACCGCGACGACCGCGACGACCGCGAGCCGGAGCACCGGCACCTGCCGGTCTCGGTCCGCCTGACCGTCGAGGCCGTCGAGCGTCACGTCCCGTCGTCGGTGCGGGTCGAGGTGCTCGACCTCATGTCCGACCTCGAGGCACTCGACTCGGGCTCCGACGTCGACGGGGCGGGCGCGTCCGGTGGCGATGCGACCGACCGGACGGCCGACACGCGGACGGAGGCGGGCCGATGACGACCGCCCTGCTCGTCTCGCTCCTGCTCCTCGTCCTCAACGCGTTCTTCGTCGCCGCGGAGTTCGCCCTCGTGGCGAGCAAGCGCCACCGGCTCGAGGACCTCGCCGAGCGCGGCAGCGTCGCGGCGCGGGCCGCCGTACGCGGCAGCCGCGAGCTGTCGCTCATGCTCGCGGGCGCCCAGCTCGGCATCACGCTGTGCACCCTGGGACTGGGCTCACTGGCCAAGCCGGCCGTGGCGGAGCTGCTGACCCCGGTGTTCACCTTAGTCCGCGTCCCCGAGGCGGCGGCATACGTCGTCTCGGTCGTGCTGGCCGTCGGCATCGTCGTCTTCCTGCACATGGTGGTCGGCGAGATGGCGCCGAAGTCGTGGGCCATCGCCCACCCCGAGCGGTCGGCAGTGTTGCTGGCGCTGCCGTTCCGCGGTTTCGCGTGGGTCATGCGTCCGGCGCTCAGCCTGCTCAACGCCATGGCCAACGGCTGCCTGCGCCTCGTCGGCGTGACGCCGCAGGACGAGCTCGGCCAGGTCCACGGCCCCAAGGAGCTGCAGCTGCTCATCGCGAGCTCGAAGGACCACGGCATGCTCGCGGAGCCCGAGCACCGCGTCCTCGCCGGCGCCATCGACCTCGACACGACACCGGTCAGCGAGGTCCTCGTGCCGATCGAGCGGGCCGTCGGGGTCGCCACGACCGCGACCTGCGCGCAGGCCGAGGCCGTCTCCCGCGACACCGGTCGCTCGCGGCTCGTCGTCCGGGAGGGCGACACGCCGGTCGGCATCGCCCACGTGCGCGACATCGTGCGCGCCGCTCCCGGGGCGCCCGTCACGACCGTCACGGCGCCGGCGGTCCACGTCGACGCCGACCTGTCGCTGCTCGACGCGGTGTCGGCGATGCGGGCGCAGCACGTCCAGCTCGTCCTCGTCGACGCTCCGCCCGCGACCATCGGTCTCGTGACGATGGAGGACCTCCTCGAGCGCGTCCTCGGACAGTTCGACGACGAGACCGACGCCTAGCGCGCGTCCGTCCCGGGCGCGCCGCACGCGTACGGCCGCGTCCGCGACCCGCTCCGCCGGACACCCGCTGGGAGTCTCGTACGAGCCCCCTCCGAGCCCGCTCGGAGGGGGCTCCGTCGCTGTCGTCGGGCTGTCGCGGTCCCGCTCATGGCAGGCCGTCATCCCTCCGGACCGGCTCCCGAGGCAGCGCCGCGGCGGCGGGCGATCTTCCCGTCGTGCGGGCCAGGTCGCCGGAAGATCTCCTCCGCGTCACGATTCGGCCAAGTCGGTTGCTGACCGTGTCGCACCGCTGAATGATGAAGCGCGCGGTCGCGGGGGCGGTAGGTTGCGGCTGCTACCCAGCATGTCGGAGGGCCGACCCGGTCTCCGGCACCGATCACGACCCGGAGGTGACGGCATCCATGAGCACTCCCCTTGAGCTCGAGCCCGGCGCGACCTCGGCTGAGCCCGAGTCCGTCCTGCAGGGCGAGAAGCGCATCGAGGGCAGGTCGCTCGGCCAGATCGCCTGGACCCGCCTCAAGCGCGACAAGGTCGCGCTCGCGGGTGGCATCTTCGTCCTCTTCCTCATCGTCGTCGCGATCGCCGCCCCGCTCGTCGTCGGCCTGCTCGGGCACCCGCCGAACGAGTTCCACCAGGAGCTCATCGACCCCAACACCCAGATCCCGATCGGCCCCTACGGCGGCATGTCGTGGGACTTCCTCTACGGCCTCGAGCCGGTCAACGGCCGCGACATCTTCAGCCGCGTCATCTACGGCTCGCAGATCTCGCTGCTCATCGCCTTCCTCGCGACGCTGCTCTCCGTGGTCATCGGCACCATCCTCGGCGTCGTCGCCGGCTTCTTCGGCGGGGCCATCGACACCCTGATCAGCCGCACGATGGACGTCTTCCTCGCCTTCCCGCTCCTCGTCTTCGCCCTGGCGCTCGCCGGCGTCGTGCCCGACGAGGCGTTCGGGCTCAAGGGCGACGCGCTGCGCATCTCGGTCATCGTCTTCATCATCGGCTTCTTCAACTGGCCCTACATCGGCCGCATCGTGCGCGGCCAGACGCTGTCGCTGCGCGAGCGCGAGTTCGTCGATGCCGCACGCAGCCTCGGGGCACGCACGCCCTACATCCTCTTCAAGGAGCTGCTGCCCAACCTCATGGCGCCGATCCTCGTCTACGCGACGCTGCTCATCCCGAGCAACATCCTCTTCGAGGCCGGCCTCTCGTTCCTCGGCGTCGGGGTGCAGCCCCCGCGCGCCACCTGGGGCGGCATGCTCTCCGATGCCGCCCAGTGGTACCAGATCGACCCCTGGTTCATGCTCTGGCCCGGCCTCGCCATCTTCGTGACGGTGCTGGCCTTCAACCTCTTCGGGGACGGCCTGCGTGACGCCCTCGATCCGCGGTCTCGGTAACCCACCGCAGCCCGCATCCCGCAACACGAAGGAGCGCATCCACTCATGAAGAACACACGCGTGATGGTGGTCGCAACCGCGGCCGCCCTCGCTCTGGGGCTGTCTGCCTGTGCCGGCAGCCAGACCCCGGGCACCTCGACCACCGGTGGCGGCGGCGGGGGCAACGCAGGCGCGGCTCCGGCAGCGGACGCGGCGCTCAAGGCCATCGTCCGTCCCACGGACAAGAAGGGCGGCACGCTGCGCTTCGGCATCTCGAGCGACTGGGACTCCGTCGACACGGGCGACACCTACTACGGCCTCTCGTGGGACTTCCTGCGCAACTACGCGCGCACCCTGGTCGCCTTCAAGGCGGCTCCGGGACAGGAGGGCAACCAGCTCGTCGGAGACCTCGCGACGGGTCTCGGCAAGCCGAGCGCCGACAACAAGACGTGGACCTACACCCTTCGTGACGGCCTGAAGTACCAGGACGGCACCCCGATCACGAGCAAGGACATCAAGTACGGCGTCGCGCGCCAGCTCGACAAGGGGACCTTCCCCAACGGCCCGACGTACTTCAACGACTTCCTCGCCGACGTCCCGGCCGACTACTCGGTCTACAAGGACAAGAACCTCGACAACCTCAAGTCGATCGAGACGCCCGACGACAAGACGATCGTCTTCAAGCTGAAGACGCCCTTCGCCGGCTTCGACTACTTCGCCCAGCTCCCCGCCACGGCCCCGGTGCCGCAGGCGAAGGACACCGGCACGAAGTACAAGGAGGCCTACGTCGCGAGCGGACCGTACAAGTTCTCGGTCTACCAGACGGGCAAGCGCATCGAGCTCGTCCGCAACGACCAGTACGACCCCGCGACCGACCCGGACACCGGCCGCAAGGCGCTCCCGGACAAGATCACCGTCGAGATCGGCGTCAACGCCGCCGACCTCGACAACCGCCTCATGGCCGGTGACCTCGACATCGACCTCGCCGGCACCGGCGTCCAGGCCGCCGCGCAGGGCAAGATCCTCGCCGACCCGGCGCTCAAGGCCAAGACGGACAACGTCGTCACGGCACGTACGAGCTACACGCAGATCAACACCGACGTCGCGCCGTTCGACAACATCGACTGCCGCAAGGCCGTCATCTTCGCCTACGACAAGACGGGCTACCAGCGCGCCTACGGCGGCAACGTCGGTGCCGACATCGCCACCGGCCTGCTGCCCCCGATCATCCCTGGCTTCCAGGAGATGGACCTGTTCAACGCCAAGTCCAAGCCGACCGGTGACGTCGACTCGGCCAAGGCCGCGCTCGCCAAGTGCGGTCAGCCGAACGGCTTCGAGACGAACATCTCGTACCGCCCGGAGCGCCCGAAGGAGAAGGCGGCCGCCGAGTCGATGCAGCAGGCGCTCGCCAAGGTGGGCATCAAGCTGACGCTCAAGCCCTACCCGGCCGGTGACTACTTCAAGCTCTACGCGGGCAAGCCGGACTTCGCCAAGTCCAACAAGCTCGGCCTCATGGTGATGAGCTGGGGCGCTGACTGGCCCGACGGCTTCGGCTTCCTGAGCCAGATCGTCGACAGCCGCGTCATCCGGCCCGCCGGCAACACCAACCTCGGCATCAAGATCCCCGAGGTGGACAAGCTGATCGACCAGGCACTGTCGGAGAACGACACCACGAAGCGCGAGGCGCTGTGGGGTCAGATCGACAAGACCATCATGGACAAAGCCTCGGTGATCCCGGGTGTGTGGGGCAAGTCCCTGCTCTTCCGCCCCGACACCGTGTCGAACGTCTTCGTCAACGACGGCTACTCGTACTACGACTACGCAGCGGCGGGCGTCACCAACCCGTGACCCTCAGGCCCTTCCGCGGGCCCTCCGGTTCGAACCATTTCATCGAAAGTAGGTGAAGGCGTGACGCGGCGACGGGTAGCCACAGGCTGCTCGTCGCCGCGTCCGGCCACCACATCGTGCTGACGTACCTGATCCGCCGGCTCTTCGCCGCCGTCCTGCTGCTCTTCATCGTGAGCGCGGTCGTCTTCGTGATCTTCTTCCTCGTGCCCCGCATCGGTGGCGCCACGGCGGACGACCTCGCCTCGCGCTACGTCGGCAAGAGCGCCGGCGAGGCCCAGATCCACGCGCAGGCGATCAAGCTCGGCTTCACCGACCCGATCTGGGTGCAGTACGGCCGGTTCGTCAAGGGCGTCCTCACGGGATCCGACTACGACACGGGTGCCGGCATCGACCACTGCCCGGCGCCGTGCCTCGGCTACTCCTACATCACGCAGAACCCGGTGCTGCCCGACATCCTCGACCGGCTGCCCGTCACCGCGATCCTCGCGGCGGGCGCCGCGTTCCTGTGGCTCGTCGGCGGCGTCGGCACCGGCGTCATCTCCGCGCTCAAGCGCGGCAGCGCGCTCGACCGCGGCTTCATGGGCATCGCCCTCGCCGGCGTGTCCCTCCCCATCTTCTTCACCGGGCTGCTCTCGCTGACGATCTTCAGCTACGGCCTGAAATGGACGTATGCCGGTGGCGCCAGTCCGATGGACGCCACCAGTCCGCTCGACCTCGTCCATCGCATGCTGCTGCCCTGGATCACGCTCGCGTTCCTCTACGCGGCCTCGTACGCCCGCCTGACCCGCGCCGGCATGCTCGAGACGATGAACGAGGACTACATCCGCACGGCCCGCGCCAAGGGGCTCAAAGAGCACGACGTCGTCGTCAGGCACGGGCTGCGCTCGGCGCTGACGCCGATCCTCACGATCTTCGGACTCGACCTCGGCCTGCTCCTCGGTGGCGCGGTCCTGACCGAGACGACGTTCTCGCTCCAGGGCATCGGCTACTACGCCGTGCAGGCGATCACGAACAACGACCTCCCGAAGGTGCTCGGCGTGACCCTCTTCGGCGCCGTGTTCGTCATCTTCGCGAGCCTCATCGTCGACCTCCTCTACGCCGTCCTCGACCCCAGGGTGCGCACCTCATGAGCCAGTCCACCAACGAGACCACGACCCGCGCGGACGACCGGACGCGCCGCAGCGACAAGGGCACCCCGTCCCCCAACACCCTCGACGGCATCGGAGGCCTGGGTGCACCTCCCGCCGACGCGTTCCTGTCGGTGCGTGACCTCCGCGTCCACTTCCCCACCGACGACGGCGTCGTGAAGTCCGTCGACGGGCTCTCGTTCGACGTGGCCCGCGGCAAGACGCTGGGCATCGTCGGCGAGTCCGGCTCGGGCAAGAGCGTGACGAGCATGTCGATCATGGGTCTGCACAAGCCCGGCACGGTCCGCATGACGGGCTCGATCAAGCTCGACGACACCGAGCTCATCGGCGCCAAGGCCGAGCGGGTCCGCGAGCTGCGCGGCAAGCGGATGGCGATGATCTTCCAGGACCCGCTCTCGGCGATGCACCCCTTCTACACGGTGGGCCACCAGATCATCGAGGCCTACCGGATCCACAACAAGGTCAGCACGGCCGTGGCGAAGAAGCACGCGATCGACATGCTCGGACGCGTGGGCATCCCCCAGCCGTCGAGCCGCGTCGACGACTACCCGCACCAGTTCTCGGGCGGGATGCGCCAGCGCGCCATGATCGCGATGGCCCTGTCGTGCGACCCCGACCTGCTCATCGCCGACGAGCCGACGACCGCGCTCGACGTCACGGTCCAGGCCCAGATCCTCGACCTCATCCGCGACCTCCAGTCGGAGTTCAACTCGGCCGTCATCCTCATCACCCACGACCTCGGCGTCGTCGCCGAGCTCTCCGACGACATCATGGTGATGTATGCCGGTCGCTCGGTCGAGTACGCCACCGCCGACGAGGTCTTCACCCGGCCCCAGCACCCCTACACGTGGGGCCTGCTCAGCTCGATGCCCCGCCTCGACCGGGTGCGCACCGAGCGCCTGCGCCCGATCAAGGGCGCCCCGCCCAGTCTCATCAACGTGCCGTCGGGCTGCCCGTTCCACCCGCGCTGCGCCTACGCCGACCGCACGAACGGGCTGAGCCAGACCGAGCGTCCACCGTTCGCCGAGACGTACCCGGGGCACTACTCCGCGTGCCACCTCACGCGCGAGGAGCGGACCGCCATCTGGGAGAACGACATCAGGCCGACGTTGTGATGCCCGCACCGTCCGTCCACGCCGCGTCCGGTCGCGCACCTCGCGACCTCAGCACAGGAGCCCCATCGTGACCACCACCCACGTCAAGCCGACCGCGTCCAAGCAGGCGGGCGAGTCGCTCCTGCAGGTCTCCGGCCTGACGAAGCACTTCCCGATCACGCGTGGCCTGCTGCAGCGCCAGGTCGGCGCCGTCCAGGCGGTCGACGGCCTGACGTTCGACGTGTCGCGCGGCGAGACCCTCTCCCTCGTGGGCGAGTCCGGCTGCGGCAAGACGACGACCGGACGGATGCTGACGCGCCTGCTCGAGCCGACGGGCGGCACGATCCTGCTCGAGGGCGAGGACATCACCCACTGGTCCGCCGGCAAGCTGCGGCCGCTGCGCCGCGACGTGCAGATGATCTTCCAGGACCCCTACGGGTCGCTGAACCCGCGACACACGGTCGGCACCATCGTCGGCGCGCCGTACCACCTGCAGGGCATCAAGACCGAGCACGGCATCAAGCGCGAGGTCCAGGACCTCCTCGAGCTCGTCGGTCTCAACCCCGAGCACTACAACCGCTACCCGCACGAGTTCTCGGGTGGCCAGCGCCAGCGCATCGGCATCGCGCGCTCCCTGGCCCTCAAG
Source organism: Terrabacter sp. LjRoot27 (assembly GCF_964254175.1). Lineage (NCBI taxonomy): Bacteria > Bacillati > Actinomycetota > Actinomycetes > Micrococcales > Intrasporangiaceae > Terrabacter > Terrabacter sp. LjRoot27. The sequence continues at coordinate 1,207,922 of NZ_CAXUSS020000001.1, read as the reverse complement.
CCCAAGCTCATCGTCGCCGACGAGCCCGTGTCGGCCCTCGACGTGTCGATCCAGGCGCAGGTCATCAACCTGCTCGAGGACCTCCAGGACGAGCTGGGCCTGACCTACGTCGTCATCGCGCACGACCTCTCGGTCGTCCGGCACATGTCCGACCGCGTCGCGGTGATGTACCTCGGCAAGCTCGTCGAGATCGCGGAGCGCGACGAGCTCTACACGCGGCCCATGCACCCGTACACGACCGCGCTGCTCTCGGCGGTGCCGATCCCCGACACGCAGCGACGCACCAAGCGCGAGCGCATCCGCCTCGAGGGCGACGTGCCGAGCCCGGTCAACCCGCCGCCGGCGTGCCGCTTCCACACGCGCTGCTGGAAGGCGCAGGAGATCTGCAGGACCCAGGAGCCGCCGCTCGTCGAGCTCGCCCCCCTGCACCAGGTCGCCTGCCACTTCCCCGAGAACACCGAGGCCCCGGCGCCCCGGGCCGGGGCCCCGCTCGGCGACGTCGTCCCCGACGACGCCCCCCGGGCCGATGCCACCGGCACTCCCGTCACGCCCGAGCGCGACACCCAGGACCGCGACGCCGGCGAGGGCTCGCGCGCCTGACCTGCGGGAAGCAATCCCGCACCGCGGTGGTTGAGCGGTGCATGAAGGTCGAGATCTGGTCTGACATCGCCTGCCCCTGGTGCTACATCGGCAAGCGTCGCTTCGAGAGGGCGCTCGCCGCGTTCCCGCACCGCGACGAGGTCGAGGTGCAGTGGCGCAGCTACCAGCTCGACCCGACGCTGCCCGACCACCACGACGGCACGGAGCTCGACTACCTCGTCGACCGCAAGGGGATGTCGCGCGACCAGGTGAGCCAGATGTTCGACCAGGTGACGGCGATCGCCGCCGACGAGGGCCTGCACTACGACTTCGGGTCCGTCGTCGTGGCCAACAGCTTCGCCGGGCACGAGCTGCTCCACCTCGCCAAGGATCGCGGCGTCGGCGACGAGGTCAAGGAGGCGCTCCTGTCGGCGCACTTCGAGCACGGTGAGGACATCGGCGACCGGGAGGTCCTCGTGCGCATCGGCACCGAGGCCGGGCTCGACGCCGACGAGGTCGCGCGCGACCTCGCGACCCACACCTGGCGGGACGCGGTCGTCGCCGACATCACCGCTGCGAACTCCCTCGGGATCAGGGGCGTTCCGTTCTTCGTGCTCGACGAGAGGTACGGCGTCTCCGGCGCCCAGCCCACCGAGCTCTTCACCCAGGCGCTCGAGCAGGCGTGGCGGGAGTCGCACCCCCTCGTCATGCTGGCGCCCGTCGCGACCGGGGTCGCCACCGACGCGACCGACGCCGTCGCCTGCGGACCCGACGGCTGCTGAGGCCGAGCGCTCACCGCCGCGTCACGCCGGGGTCGCCCGCATGGAGGCGACGAAGGGTGCCACCGGGCTGAGCCGGAGCACCTCGTCGAGCCGGCGCGTCACGGCCGTCGGCCCGTCGAGCTGGACACGTCCGGACCGGAGCGCCGTGGTCAGGGGCAGACGGCCGAGCCACACGGCATACAACGACGCCACGTCGCTGCTGATCGTCACGTCGACGGGGTAGCCCGGGTCGGTCATGCACACCGACGGGGTGCCGTGCTCGACGAGGATCCAGAAGCGGCGCGCGTCGTCGGCGAAGCGCAGGTGGAGCACGTGCCGGTCGCCGGCGAGGCCGGAGGTGTCGACGCGCGTGTGCATCCACCAGACGAGCAGCTGGGCGTCGAGCTCCTCCGGCTGAGGGTCCCCGAACATCCAGTCGGCGCCCCACTGCGCCAGGCCGAAGACGACCGGCTCGAGCGCCCGACCCGAGGTGGTCAGCACGTAGCGCGTGCCCGACCGCTCGACGACGCCGAAGCGCTCGAGGTGGCGCAGCCGCTTGGTCAGGAGGGTGCGCGAGAGCCCGGGCAGACCGCGCGCGAGGTCGTTGAAGCGCGTCGTCCCGGTCAGCATGTCGCGCAGGATGAGCAGCGACCACCGCTCCCCCACGACGTCGAGCGTGCGCGAGATCGGGCAGTACTGTCCCGCCCCCGGATCATGTCGTCCCATGCCCCACCTCCGGTCGGAGGTCGCGGACCCTGTCGTGCGCCGCGGCCCACCGCCCAGTATCGGTCCTCGACGTGCACCCCGTCAGTCCACTTCGTGTACTGGAGGCCGCCTCGGTGGGCGCGGACTCTGGAGACAGACGGCCCTGGGGGTCGCCGGGCCACCGGATCGCACCGGGCCCGTCACCGATGGAGGGAACGAGCATGACCACACACACCCGGACGCCGGAGGCCACGGCCGCCGACGCCGCGCTCAAGGCCCGGCACGCCGCCATGTGGGCCCTCGGCGACTACCCCGCCGTGGCCCGGGAGATCATCCCGGAGCTCGGCCGCGTCCTCGTCGACGCCTGCCGGGTCACGGCCGGACAGGACGTCCTCGACGTCGCCGCGGGGACCGGCAACGCCGCGGTCCCCGCCGCCCGGACGGGCGCGCGCGTCGTCGCGAGCGACCTCGCCCCCGAGCTGCTCGACGTCGGTCGCCGGCTCGCCACCGCGGCGGGAGTCGAGATCGACTGGGAGCAGGGCGACGCCGAGGCCCTGCCGTATGCCGACGGCTCCTTCGACGTCGTCCTGTCGTGCGTCGGCGTCATGTTCGCGCCGCACCACCAGGCGGCGGCGGACGAGCTCGTCAGGGTGGCGCGGCCCGGCGGCACGCTGGGGCTCGTCAGCTGGACGCCGCAGGGCTTCATCGGGCAGATGTTCGCGGCGATGAAGCCGTATGCCGCCCCGCCGCCTCCCGGCGCGCAGCCGCCCCCGCTGTGGGGCCAGGAGGAGCACGTGCATGAGCTCCTGGGCGACCGTGTCGAGTCCCTTTCTGCCGAGAAGCGCTCGCTCCCAGTGCATTTCGAGCGACCGGAGGACTTCCGGGACTTCTTCAAGCGGGCCTACGGACCGACGATCGTCACCTACCGCGGCATCGCCGACTCACCGGACTCGGTGGCAGCGCTCGACGACGCGCTCCTCGGGCTCGCCCGCGACCACATGGACGCGGCCGGGCGGATGGGCTGGGAGTACCTCCTCGTCACGGCACGACGGGCGTGAGGGCGCGGACGCCCGGCTTAAGGGTGTCTTGACCCGGGCTTGAGGCATGGGTGCGGGCCTCTCCCTACGCTCGGGGGATCTTCCGCCTCCGGATGGAGTCATCGTGGGCTCGACCCCCCTCGGCGGTCGACGCACGCGATGGGGCGGCAGGGGCGGAGCATCTCGGCGGCGACTCGCCCCCGCGCTGTGGGCAGTGCTCGTCGCCGTGGCCGTCGCCGTGCCCCTGTGGGTCCTGTGGTCGGCCCCCGACGGGGCGCACCAAGGGCCGCTCCGCGTGGTCTCCCTCGTCACGGCCCTCGCGGCCGCCTCCCTGCTCGTGCTGACGTTCGTGCTGCCGAGCCGCTTCCGGCCGGTGACGGGATACCTCGGCGTCGAGCGGCTCCTGCGCAACCACCGCGCCCTCGCGCTCGCTGCGGTGGCGCTCGTCGTCGCCCACGTCGTCGTCGTCATCCTGCGGCCGGGCCCGGGGATCGCGCTGCTCGACCTCCGGGTGGCGCCACCCCGGGTCTGGGCCGCGAGCATCGCGACGGTGTGTCTCGTGGGCGTCGTGGCCCTCGGCCTGAGCCGGCGGCGCCGGCGGCCGCGGTACGAGGGGTGGCGTCTCGTCCACGTCCTGCTCGCCCACGTCGTGCTCCTCGCGACGGCCCTGCACGTGCTGTGGCTCGACGACCTGACCCGGTTCCCGTCGGCCCGCCTCTGGTTCGAGGGCCTCGCCCTCCTCCTCGTCCTCGCCTTCCTGCACCGCTGGGTCTGGCGCCCCCTGCGCTCCTACCGCAACCGCTACGTCGTCGACGAGGTGCGGCCCGTCTCGTCCACCGCGACCACGCTCGTGCTGCACGCCGCCGGCCACCCCGGCGTGGCCTTCCGGCCGGGCCAGTTCGCCTGGCTCAAGATCGGCACGTCGCCCTACGTCTTCGAGGAGCACCCCTTCACCATCGCCTCGGCCGCGACGGAGCCCTGGCGCAAGGAGTTCACGATCAAGGGCATGGGCGACTTCAGCGAGATCATCGCGGGGCTGCGTCCCGGGCGCAGCGTCTTCATCGACGGCCCGCACGGGTCGTTCACCCTCGACGGCCTGCACTCCGACCGCTTCGTCCTCATCGCCGGTGGCGTCGGCATCACCCCGATGCTGAGCATGATCCGCACCCTCGCCGACCGGGGCGACGAGCGGCCCGTGCTGCTCGTCGTCGCCGGGCGCACGGCCGACGACCTGCTCCACCGGGCGGACGGCGAGCACCTCGAGGAGCGGCTCGACCTCCACGTGGTCGAGATCCTCGAGGAGCCACCGGACGAGTGGGACGGCGAGATCGGGCGGTTCACGGCGGAGGTGCTCGAGCGGGCCCTCCCCCGGCGTCGCAGCAAGGAGGTCGTCGACTACTTCGTCTGCGGGCCGGGGCCGATGGTGGCCGCCGCGACCGAGATCATCGGGGACCGCGGCGTGCCCTCGAGACGCATCCACACCGAGCTCTTCGACGTCGTCTAGGGCTGGACGCCACGGCCCGGAGTCGTGCTGCCACCGGCGCGCTGACGCAGCCACACGCATACGCCATCGGGTGGGCCCCGGACATAGGAGAGGCGCCACTCGCTCGGGGGTCCGAGTGGCGCCTCTTCTGACCCCTCCATCGGTGGGGCGGGCGGGGGCGTTACAGCGATCCGAGAACTTTTTTCCGCCGGGCTCCACCCGTGACGCAACACGGCGCTCACGCGCCGGCAACAGCGGCGTCACGTCGCTCGGTCACCGTGGTGGGACCAGCCCCGACCACGGAGGCCAGACCCCATGACGACGACCGAACGAGGGATCGCCCTCGTCGCCCACGACAACAAGAAACCCGACCTGCTCCGGTGGGCCGCCTTCAACAGCGAGACCCTCGCGGAGCACCGGCTCTTCGCCACGGGCACGACGGGCACGCTGCTGCAGTACGAGCTGGGCCTGCCCGTGACCCGCCTGCTCAGTGGTCCCGTCGGCGGCGACCAGCAGATCGGCGCCCGGATCGCCGAGGGCCTCATCGACCTGCTCGTCTTCTTCTGGGACCCGCTCGAGCCCCAGCCGCACGACCCCGACGTCAAGGCACTGCTGCGCGTGGCCGCGGTCTGGAACACCGCCGTCGCCTGCAACGTCGCGAGCGCCGACCTCATGATCTCCTCGCCCCTGCTCTCGGGCGACTACACGCCGGCGCGTCCCGACTTCGGCGACCGGACCCTGACGAGCGACATGTCCGCAGGACCCGAGGGACCGTCCCTCGTCGCGTGACCCGCGTGACCCGCGTGACCCGCGCGGTCGGCGCGGTCGGCGCGGTCGGCGCGGTCGGCGCGGTGGCGCTCAGTCCCGCGCCGGCCCCCCTCGCACCGCCGCGACGACGACCTCGCGCAGCTGCTCCAGGGCGGCTGCGTGGGCGCCGGCGAGCTGCGGCCGGTCGGTGACGGCCGCGACGGCGACGGGCACCTGCCGCGGCAGGTCGGCGGCCCGGCGGCGCAGCTCGCGGACGAACGCCTCGTCGCTCCCCCAGGCGCCGCCGACGACGACCACCTCGGGGTCAGCGAGTGCGACCGCCGCCTCGAGGACGCCCGAGACGGCGACCCCCAGTGCTGCGAGCGTCGCATCGCCGCGGGAGCGGTCGGCGATCGTCGTGCGCAGGTGCTCGACGTCGATGGCGGTCGAGCCGGGCCGGCGCAGGCCGAGCTGGGCGAAGACCTCGGTCAGCCGCGTCGCCCGGCCGTCCGGGCCCTGCGTCGTGAGGTGGGCGATCTCGCCGGCGAGGCCGGAGTGGCCGCGCCGCACCTCGCCGTCGGAGACGACAGCGAGGCCGAGCCCCTCGTCGAGGTAGAGGTAGACGAAGTCGCGGGAGCCGCCGACGGCTCCGGCCTCGCCCGCCCCGTGCTCGGCGCGCGCGGCCCAGTTGACGTCGTTGTCGACGAGGACGGGGCCGTCGACGACGGCGGCGAGCAACGAGGGCGCGTCGAGGTCGCCCACGAGGAAGGGGGCGTCGGGCAGGTGCACGAGCCGGCCGGTCGCGCGGTCGACGGGGTCAGCCGCGCTGACGACGGCCACCCGCAGCCTGCCGGCCACCCTCGTCCCGACCGCCGTGGCGGCCTGAGTGACCGCGAGGCCCACGGCGCCGACACCCGCGTCCCGGGCCAGCGCCACCTCGGTGGCGGCGACCACCGCACCGAACGCGTCGACGGCCTCGGCCACGACGCCGTGCGGCGTGATGCCGACGACGAGAGCGGAGCCGCAGTCGGGCGCCAGCGTGTAGTAGGAGCCGGCCCGCCCGCGGCCCGAGCTGCGCTCGCCCGTGTCGACGACGACGCCGGCGTCGACGAGGCGCCGCATCCCCTCGGAGATCGTCGGCTTCGAGATGCCGGTGAGCGCCGCGACCTCGGCCCGGGTGAGGCGCTGGTGCTCCATGAGGGCTCGCAGCACGTGCTCCTCGGTGAGCGAGCGCAGCAGGTCGAGGCTCGGTTTCGCGGATGACATGCCGCAATTCTAGTTAGGACTCTTGCCCAAAGGCGTCGCGACGCGCTACCGTCGACATTCGTAAGGAGTCCTGACCAAAGGAAGCGTCCATGACCACCACGCACACCACCCCCGTCGACACGGCCCTCCCGCACTGGGAGACCCCACCCGCCGACCTCCCCGCGGCGATCCGCGAGGTGAAGGGTGCGATCCGGGCGCGCATCGAGGCGTCCGGCCGCACCGTCGCCGAGGTCTTCGCCGTCGTCGAAGCCCGCGTCGCCGAGCGCGTCGCCGAGATCCGTGCCGCCCGCGAGCGCGGCGAGGAGGTCTGGCCGGTCATCGACTACGCCGACATCGAGCGCGGCACGGTCACCCCCGGGCAGCTCGAGGCGCTGCGCCGTCGCGGCTGCCTCGTCGTCCGCGGTCACTTCCCGCGCGAGCAGGCGCTCGCCTGGGATGCCGGCATCGTCGACTACGTCGAGGGCAACGGGTTCTTCGAGAGCTACCGAGGGCCCGGTGACGACTTCTTCGGCAGCGTCGGCTCCAAGCCCGAGATCTACCCCGTCTACTGGTCCCCCGCGCAGATGGAGGCCCGACAGAGCGAGCGGATGGCGACGGTCCAGTCGCTGCTCAACGCCCAGTGGACGCACGAGTCCGACGGCGTCACGTGGTTCGACCCCGACCGCGACTCCCTCTACCCCGACCGCATCCGCCGCCGCCCGCCGGGCGCTGACTCGAACGGCCTCGGCGCGCACTGCGACCCGGGCACGCTCGACCTGTGGATGACGCAGGGCTACCAGCAGGCGTTCCGCCACCTCTTCGACGGCACCGTCGAGCAGTACGACCCGTGGGACGCGGCCCACCGCACCTCCGGCCCGCAGTACCCGGGCACGACGATGTGCTCGGCCTTCCGCACCTTCCAGGGTTGGACCGCGCTGTCCGACATGGACCACGACCAGGGCGTCCTGCACACGGTGCCCATCCCCGAGGCGATGGCCTACCTCATGCTCCGCCCCCTGCTCGACGACGTCCCGGACGACGACATGTGCGGGGTCACGACCAACCAGGTCTTCCCCGCCAGCCAGCGGTGGCACCCGCTCCTGCTCGAGGCCCTCAGCGGCATCCCCGACGTACGCGCCGGCGACTCCGTCTGGTGGCACTGCGACATGATCCACAGCGTCGCGCCCGTCACCGACCAGAAGGGCTGGGGCAACGTCATGTACATCCCCGCCGCCCCCTGGTGCGAGCGCAACGAGCGGTATGCCGCCAGCGTGCGTGAGGCGTTCCTCAGCGGTTCCAGCCCGAGCGACTTCCCGGAGGAGGACTACGAGCGCAGCTGGCCCGACCGCTTCGCCCCCGAGCGGCTCAACGCCACGGGACGCCGCGGGCTCGGCCTCGACTGACGTCAGCCTGCGAGGAACGCGGCGACCCGCTCCTTGGGTCGGCCGATGATGGCGCGGTCGCCCTTGACGAGGACCGGGCGCTGGAGGAGGCGCGGGTGATCGACGAGGACTGCGACGACCTGCTCGCGGGTCTCGACGTCGGCGTCGGTCAGCCCGAGCTCGGCGAAGTGCGCGTCGCGCCGGACGAGGTCGGTCGGTGCGTCCTCGAGCCGGTCCAGCAGGTCCCGCAGGGCGGCGGCGTCGAGCGGGTGCCGCAGGTAGTCGACGACCTCGGCCTCGACACCCGCCTCGTCGAGGCGGTCCATGGCCGCCCGCGACGTCGAGCAGCGGTTGTTGTGGAGGATCGTCACGTCGCTCATGGCGGCGACCCTAGCGAAGCGGGCCGACCCACGAGTGCGGGTGCACGCGGACCCTTGTCCCGGGGACCGAGACCGGAGGACGATCGGGGGATCACGGAGATCCGCGTCCAGGAGGCGTGGTGCTCGAGGAGCGGTCATGGGGATGCGGGACAGGCTCGGCAGGCTGAGGCCACGGAAGCACGAGGAGGCGTCCGGCGGGCAGGCGATGGACGTGGCCCGATACACCTACCTGCTGCGGGTGGCTCCCTCGGACGTGCTCCGCGCCGCTCATCGCGAGGCCTTCGCCACGCTCTCACCAGACCAGCGCCAGGCCCTCTTCCTGCGTCTCGTCCATGACCTGCCGCCCGCACTCCGACCGCCGTCGGCAGAGCCCGCCGACCTGGCCCAGGCCGCCTTTGCGGCAGAGCTCCTCGACCACGGACACCTGGTCCGGGTCCTGCGACGACCGGGCCAGGGCGTCACCGAAGGACACGGGGTCGGGACCGGCGGCACCCAGGACGGCGCGCTCCTCTACGCGCACTCCCTCCTGGCGTCGGTCGCCGCCGTGGTGGCCGCCTCACCAGCGCTCGCGCCGTCGCTCGCTGGTTTCGCCAACTCCCCGGAGGCCGCCCAGGTCGACCCCTCGCTCTTCGCTCGCAGTCCCGGCGGCGGCACCTACGGCTCCACGCTCGCCCGCCACACCGGCGTCCCGGGCGACTGACGGCTCGCACCCGAGACAGCGGAGCGGGCACCGCACGGCTCCGGCAACCGGCCCGGGGGTGAAGGCTTCGAGGGGTCCCACGGACCCGTCACGGCACCTCTGCGGCGACGTCCGGCGCGTCCCGAGGGACGGACACGTCGTGCTCGCATGCACCGAGAGGAGGCCATGAGCACCGGCGACTGCTACGTTCGTTCCCAGTTGCCGTCCCGGCTCGTGCTCCACGGGCTCGGCACGACGAAGCTGACACGCGAAGGTTCGCGTGTCGCGCCCGTCGTGAGCATCGGCAGCCTGAGGTCTCCGCACGGGAGGCCTCGCTGACAAGAAGAGGCAACACCAGTGGCAACAGGCACCGTGAAGTGGTTCAACAGCGAAAAGGGCTTCGGCTTCATTGAGCAGGACGGCGGCGGCGCCGATGTCTTCGTTCACTACTCGGCCATCGAGAGCGGCGGCTACCGCGAGCTCCAGGAGGGCCAGAAGGTCGAGTTCGACGTCACGCAGGGCCCGAAGGGCCCCCAGGCGGAGAAGGTCAAGGGCATCTGAGCCCACACAGCCTTCGGTGACCTCAGGTCCCGCACAGATCCCCGGCCATCTGGCCGGGGATCTGCTGTTTCCGGGCTCGAGAGGTCGAGCCCCGACGCCGTGTCGTCGGCCCCGACCCACGTGCGGAGCGCCGCACACGCCTTGACGAGCCGCCGTTCCCAGCATCACGCTCGGAACGGCAGGGTGGGAAGGAGGCCCCGTGCGCGAGCTGCCGTCCGGGACGGTGTCGATGCTCTTCTCCGACATCGAGGGCTCGACCCTGATGCTGAGCCGTCTGGGGAGCCGGTACACGGACGCACTGGACGGCCACCGCGACGTGCTGCGTTCCGCGTGGGCGGCACACGGTGGGACCGAGATGGGCACCGAGGGGGACAGCTTCTTCGTGGTGTTCCCGACGGCCGGGGGCGCGGTGCAGGCTGCCGTCGAGGCCCAACGCGGGCTGGAGACCCATGCGTGGCCGGGGGACGAGCGCGTGCGCGTCCGCATGGGCATCCACACGGGGGTCACCACAGGTGCACCATGACGACTACGTCGGGATGGACGTGCACCGCGCGGCCCGCATCGCCTCCTCCGCCCACGGAGGGCAGGCTGTCCTGTCGTCGGTCTCGGCCGAGCTGGCGCGTGACGCCCTGCCCGACGGCGTCGGACTGAAGGACCTCGGCAGCTACCGCCTCAAGGACATCCCGGAGCCGGAGCGACTCTTTCAGCTCACGGTCGACGGCCTGCAGAACGACTTCCCGGCGCTCAGGACCCTCGGCGCTGCGTCCCGGCTGCCGGTGCCGACGACCCAGCTGGTCGGACGAGAGCAGGCGGTCGCCGAGCTGGCCGACATGGTGCGGTCGCCCGAGGTCCGACTGGTCACGCTCAGCGGACCCGGAGGGTCGGGCAAGACGCGACTCGCCATCGAGGTGGCGACCAGACTCGTGGCAGCCTTCCCCGACGGCATCTTCTTCGTGCCTCTGGCGTCGGCCGCCACCCCCGAGGTCACGTGGACGACGCTCGGCGACGTGCTCGAGGTGCCGCGGAGCAGCCGTCTGCCGCCACGCCTGTTCGAGCACGTGGCACACCGGGCGGCCCTCTTCGTCCTGGACAACCTCGAGCAGCTCACCGACGCCGACGAGGTCGTCTCCCAGCTGCTGTCGGCAGCGCCCGAGGCGGTGGTCCTGACGACCTCGCGTCGACCGCTGGCCGTGCCCGGTGAGCACCTCTACCCCGTCCCGCCCCTGGACCTGCCGACCGGGTCGACAGCGACGACCGCCGAGGCGTCCCCGGCGGTGCAGCTGTTCGTGCAGCACGCCCGCAGCGTGCGCCCGGACTTCCGGCTGACGTCGGAGAACGTCGACGCAGTGGTTGCCATCTGCCGGCGACTGGACGGACTGCCGCTGGCCATCGAGCTGTCCGCTGCGCGGACCCGGCTGCTCGGTCCGCAGGCGCTCCTGCGCCGGCTCGACACCACGCTCGACCTGCCGTCGATGAGCAGGCAGGGACCGCTGAGGCATCGGACACTGCGCGAGACCATCGCCTGGTCCTACGACCTGCTCCCCGAGGGTCATCAGGCGTTCTTCTGCAGGCTGGGGGTGTTCGCAGGTGGGGCGGACCTCGAGGCGGTGACGGCGGTCGCGCTCCCCGCCGCGTCGGGCGACCGGACCAGCGAGCCCCTGGACCTCGTCGCCGACCTGGTCGACGCCAGCCTCGCGCTCGTGGCCGAGGCGCCCGACGGCGAGCCCCGCATCACCCTGCTGGAGACGATCCGCTCCTTCGCGCTGGCGGAGCTGCGCGGCACGGGTCAGCTCGACGAGGCACGCTCCGCGCACGCCGACCACTACCTGAGGCTCGCCGAACGGCTCAAGGTGAGGCGCGACGCCGATCATCTCCTTGCCCTCGAGCAGGCGGAGGCCGAGCTCGACAACTTCCGTGAGGCTCTGACCTGGGGGCTGCGTCATGGCGGGGCTACCGAGGGTCTGGATCGCACCACGACCTCGACAGCGCTCCGGTTGTCCACGTCGCTCGGGTGGCTCTGGTACACAGGCGGATACGTCATCGAGGGATGCCGTTGGCTCGAGCTGGCCCTCGAGCGCGGAGGGAGCGCGGCGTCGGGGGACCTCGCCGAGTGCCTGGGGACCTACGCCAACCTCCTGATCGCGCGGGGCGAGGCGGATCGCAGCGCCGAGCTCGCCACGCAGAGCCTGAGCGTGGCGCGCGCGGTCGGCGACGAGGAGCGGGAGGCCTTCGCGATGGGTGTCCTCGGGACGGCGCAGCTGCACCAGGGAGACATCGACTCTGCACGTCGGACGTTCGAGGAGTCCCTGTCGCTGCACCGGCGGATCGGCAACCAGCTCAGGCTCACTCGCGCCCTGGGCAACCTCGCCGGGGTCGAGGAGGAGCTGGGCCACTACGCGCGCGCCGAGGAGCTGACCCACGAGGCGCTCGAGATCGTCACCGCTGCCGGCGACGTGCACGAGGCAGCGGTCCAGGGCCAGAACCTCGCGAACCTGCTGGCGGCGAGCGGGCGCGCCGAGGAGGCCAGCCGGCGCGCCCGGTCGCTGATCGACCGGATCGTGCGGCTGCGCAGCCCGAACCTCACGATGGCGTTCGCCAACACCTACATGAACATCCTCATCAGACTCGGCGACCCGGTGGGCGCGGCGCGCCTGATCGGCGCGGAGGAGGCCATGAGGGAGCGCTTGTCGCTGCCGAACCCCTACCAGGAGGAGGAGCGGGCCGAGGCCTGGGCCGCGGTGGAGCGGCTCATCTCCGCCGAGGACTGGGCGGCCGAGATCCGGACCGGACGGTGCACCTCCGTGGAGGACCTGCTGCTCGCGCTCGGCGACAGAGCTGCCGACCCACGGGTATGACGGCCTCGGGGTTCGCGCCCCTGAGCGTGGCGCAGGTTCACACGTTGAAGCGGAACTCCACGACGTCGCCGTCGGCCATGACGTAGTCCTTGCCCTCGATGCGCACCTTGCCGGCGGCCTTGGCGGCGTTCATGGTCCCGGCCGCGACGAGGTCGTCGAACGAGACGACCTCGGCCTTGATGAAGCCGCGCTGGAAGTCGGTGTGGATGACGCCGGCGGCCATCGGGGCGGTCCAGCCCTTGCCGATCGTCCACGCACGCGACTCCTTGGGGCCGGCCGTGAGGTACGTCTGCAGGCCGAGCGTGTGGAAGCCGGTGCGGGCGAGCTGGTCCATGCCGGACTCCTCGGCCCCGAAGCTCTGGAGCAGCTCGAGCGCCTCGTCGGGCTCCATCTCCATGAGGTCCATCTCGAGCTTGGCGTTGAGGAAGACCGCGTCGGCCGGGGCGGCGAGCTCGCGCAGCGACTCCTGCAGCTCGGTGTCCGCGAGCTGGTCCTCGTCGAGGTTGAAGACGTAGATGAAGGGCTTGGTCGTCAGCAGCCCGAGCTGCTTCGCCTCGGCGAGGTCGACCCCGGCAGCCGGCCCGGCGGCATACAGCGTGTGGCCTTCCTCGAGGACCTTCTGCGCGGCGAGCGCGAGGTCGACGGCGGCCTTCTTGTCCTTGTTGACCCGGGCCTCCTTCTCGAGCCGGGGCACGGCCTTCTCGAGGGTCTGGAGGTCGGCGAGGATCAGCTCGGTGTGGATCGTCTCGATGTCGCCCGCGGGGCTCACCTTGCCGTCGACGTGCACGACGTCGCCGTCCTCGAAGGCACGGACGACCTGGCAGATCGCGTCGGCCTCTCGGATGTTGGCGAGGAACTTGTTGCCGAGCCCCTCGCCCTCGGAGGCGCCGCGGACGATGCCGGCGATGTCGACGAAGCTCACCGTGGCCGGGAGGATCTTCTCCGACCCGAAGATCTCGGCGAGCGCGCCGAGGCGCGAGTCGGGCAGCGGGACGACGCCGACGTTGGGCTCGATCGTCGCGAACGGGTAGTTCGCGGCGAGCACGTTGTTCTTGGTCAGCGCGTTGAAGAGCGTCGACTTGCCGACGTTGGGGAGACCGACGATTCCGATGGTGAGTGCCACGAGGACAAGAGTTTAGTGGCGATCGCGGGCCCCGCCGACCACGAGGGCGTATGCCGCCCTCCCCCGCTCACGTCAGCGTCCACTCCCAGCCGGGCTGCCAGTCGAACGGCGCGGTGACCAGGTGCTCGAGCGGCGTGCCGTCGAGCAGGTGCTGAAGGGCCCACCGGTTGGCCGAGTGGGCGACGAGGAGCACGCGCTCACCGTCGTGGTCGCGCCGCAGCTCCCGCAGCACCCCGGCCGTCGCGTCGACGACCTCGCGGTAGCTCTGCCCGCCACCGGGGAAGGGCACGTCGACGTGGTCGAGGCGCACGCGTCGGAGCTCGGACACGGGGCACCCGTTGAGCGCGCCGTAGTCGCACTCGCGCAGGCGGGCGTCGACGTGCAGCGGGACGCCGCCACCGGCATACGCCAGCTCGACGGTCTCGACGGCGCGGGCGAGGTCGGAGGACCACACGGCGGCGAAGCCGCTCGCGGGGCGGCGCTGCCCGAGCTCGACGGCGAGGCGGCGCCCCTCCTCCGAGAGGCGACCCGGCAGCCAGCCGGTCGCGATGCCGGCCTCGTTGTCCTCGGTGATCGAGTGCGTCTCGTAGACGAGCTCGACGCTCACGCGTCCGCCCGGGGCAGCCGGACCCCGCAGAGCTGGCGCGACTGGGCCACGAGGTTGCCGGCGGAGTCCCAGATCATGGCGTCCTCCTCCATCATCCCGCCCCCGAGGGTGTCGCTGCCGAGTGTCACCTGCAGCCAGCCGGGCTCGGGGCGCCGGCGCACGTGGCCGGTGAACTCGAGCGTCGGCGTCCAGCCAAAGAGCCCGAGGTCGAAGGCGACCGGAGGCAGGGCGTCGAGCGCCATCATGAGCATCGTCGTGTCGGGCTCGCGGCCGTCGCGCAGCCGCAGCCAGCCCCGCATGACGCCGCGCATCGAGGGCTTGCCGAGCGCCCATCCGGCTGTGCTCGGGTCGAGGCGCAGGTCGAGCCGCTCGAGGAACTTCGCGTTGGCGAGGAAGTCGGGCGGCGCCTGCTCGGCCGACACGCACTGCTCGGGCGGCGGCATGTCGGGCGGGCTCGCCTGGCGCTGCACGTCGAGCTCGGTGAGGTTGCCGAACGAGCCGATGGCCCGCATCCGCTCGACGGGGCGGCCGTCGTCGCCGGTCTGGTGGATCGTCATCTGGCCCGTCGAGAGCTTCCGGCCGCAGCGCATGACCTCGGTCGTCACGGTGAACGGGCCGGGCTGCGAGGCGGTCATGAAGTACGCCGACAGCACGACGGGGTCGACGTGCTCGGTCGTCTCGGTCGGGTCGGCGGCGAGGTGCCCGCCGAGGGCCCGGAGGGCGGTCGTCATGACGAGGCCGCCGTTGACGGCGTTGCCGATCATCCACTCCTCGTGGAAGGTGCCGTGCCGCTGGGTGGGGTCGTCGCCGGTCTCGAGCCGGGTCGCGTCGTCGTACTCGCTCACGGACAAGGTGTAACAGACGTCCCCGACGCACCGCCCACCACGGGCGTATGCCGTCCGCCACGTCCCGCGGACCGGCACCGTCCGCTGCGTGGCCGGGTGTGGCGTCCCCACGGTGTCGGCGCCGTCTGGGACGGTGCTCGCATGGACCTCACCGCTCTGCTCGTCGGGCTCGTCATCGGGGCGCTCGTCGGTGGCCTGCTCGCCTGGCTCTCGGCCCGCTCCGCCCTGCTGGCCCGGTCGGCGGGCGCCGAGGCCGAGCGCGACGTGCTCCGCGAGCGCGTGACCGACCTCGAGGCCGCCCGCGACGTCGACGACACGACCGCCAGCCTGCTCGCCCCGCTGCGCGACACCATCGGCCGGGTCGAGCGCCAGGTGGGGGCGCTCGAGCGCGACCGGTCGCTCCAGTTCGGTCAGCTCGGCGAGCGCCTGACGGAGGTGAGCCGCTCGACCGAGTCGCTGCGCTCCGAGACGGCGACGCTCGCGAGCGCCCTCAACGCCTCGACCGTGCGCGGTGCGTGGGGCGAGGTTCAGCTGAGGCGCGTGCTCGAGCTCGCGGGCCTCATCGCCCGCTGCGACTTCGACGAGCAGGTGACGCGCGTCAGCAGGCACGGCGCCACGGTGCGCCCCGACGCCGTCATCAACCTCCCCGGCTCCCGTCACGTCGTCGTCGACGCGAAGGCGCCGATGGCCCACTTCCTCCAGGCGCACGGCGACACGGTGTCCGAGGTCGAGCGCGGCGAGCTGCTCGCCGCACACGCGACGTCGCTCCGGCGCCACGTCGAGGGCCTGGCCGCCAAGGCGTACTGGACGGCCTTCACCCGCTCGCCCGAGGTCGTCATCTGTTTCGTCCCGGGAGAGGCGATCCTTGCCACCGCCCTCTCCGACGACCCCGGCCTCTACGAGCACGCCCTCTCGCGCAAGGTCGTCCTCGCCTCACCCGGCACGCTCTTCGCCGTGCTGCGCACCATCGGGGCGATCTGGCAGCAGGACGCCCTCGAGCAGAACGCCCGCGAGCTGCTCGTCATCGGCCAGGACCTCTACGCGCGCCTGACGACCCTCGGCGGGCACGTGACGACGATGGGCCAGTCGCTGTCGCGCTCGGTCGAGCAGTACAACAAGTTCGTCGGGACCCTCGAGTCGCGCGTGCTCGTCACCGCACGACGGATGCACGACCTGCACCTGACCACCGAGGCGCCGCCCACCCTCGAGCCGCTCGAGGTCGCGCCGCGCTCGCTCAGCGCCGCGGAGCTGACCGACGACCTCGGGCGCACGGCCCGGGACGACGCGTTCCTCGGACGTGCCGTCGGCCGCACCGGCCCGTCCGGCTCGGGTGACCTGGGTGGCACCGACGCCGCCGGGAGCGAGGCCGGTCGCGGGTCCGACGGCGACCCGCACGAGCAGTCGGCCTGAGCGGACCAGCCCGGCACTCCCTCGCCCCGGGCCGTCGCGGAGCCTCCTGTCCGATTTGTCCGGGAAGTGGACACCTGCTATGGCGCCACGGACAATACGCGCGTGGGATTGGGTAGATCGTGACCGGGGCGGGGGGCCCGGGTCCGGAGCACTCCAGCGCGCCGAGCCGGCGCATCGGTCCGTACGAGCAGAGCCTGCGCGAGTCGCGCGAGCGTGTCGAGGCGGCCGCGCGTGAGCATGCCCGCCGACGCCGTCGCACCCGCGTCCTCGCGACCGTCGCGACCCTCGTGGTCGTCGCCGGAGTCGGCGTCGGCGCCTACCGCTACGTCGGTCTCCGTGAGGTCCCCACGGCCCTGCCCACCAGCGCGGCGCAACCGACGTCGTGCGCGGACCCCGTCAAGATCCGGGTGTCCGTCGCCCCGGCCGTCGCACCCGCCGTCGCCGCGGCCGCGGAGTCGCTCGCCGCGCGCTCCGACGGCCCGTGCGCGGCCTACACGATCGACGCGGAGGAGCCCTTCTCCGTCGCCGGCTCCCTCGGTGGCGCCGGGCGCCCGGACGCCTGGATCACCGACTCCTCCGTCTGGGTCGGGCGCGCGAACGCCGTCTCGCGCTCCACGGTCACCCCCAGCGAGCCCTTCGCCTCGAGCGCGGTGCTCGTCGCGATGAAGGACGAGACCGCATCCGGCCTCGGCAGCCGCCTGGGCTGGGCCGACCTGCTCGGCGGTGCCGTCCCCATGCGCATCCCCGACCCCAACCGGTCGGCGATCGCCCGGATCGCCCTCGGCGTCGCGTCGTCGTCGCTCCCCGACGCCAGGCTGCGCACGCTGGCGGCGACGTCCGCGCCCACAGCCACGGGCGGGGTGTCCCTCGCCGGCATCGCGACGGCCGACCGCAGCGTCGGGGCCGTCGTCTCCCAGGCCCAGCTCGTCGCGTGGAACGCCGCGCACCCCGACGAGACGCTCGCCGCCGTCGCCCCGACCGAGGGGGCGCCGGCCCTGGAGTACTCCCTCGTGTCGCTGA
Organism: Terrabacter sp. LjRoot27; assembly: GCF_964254175.1. NCBI lineage: Bacteria > Bacillati > Actinomycetota > Actinomycetes > Micrococcales > Intrasporangiaceae > Terrabacter > Terrabacter sp. LjRoot27. Next base: position 1,190,503 of record NZ_CAXUSS020000001.1, on the reverse strand, counting down.
CGAAGGACACGGCCAAGGCGGGTCTCGTCAGCGACCTGGAGCGCTACCTCACCTCCACGGACACCCGAAAGCTCTTGCAGGACAGCGGCTTCCGTACACCCGACGGAGACCCGAAGGACCCGTCTCCCCTCTACGGCGAGATCCGCGTGGCCGGGGAGGCGGAGGGCGCCGCCCTGACGAAGGCCGCGGGGCTCTGGAACGCCGCGGCGAGGAAGACCCAGGCCCTGCTCGCCGTCGACGTCTCCGGCTCCATGCTCGAGCGCACCGACAACGGGACCCGGCTCGCCATCGTCCAGAAGTCGACGGCGCGCGCCGTGGCCGCCGTCTCCCCCACGACGATCGCCTCCCTGTGGATCTACTCGCTCCACGTCGGCAGCCGCGCCGACGACTACCGGCAGCTCACCGACTACGGCGGGCTCGGGGTGAGCAAGAGCCTCGGGGCGCTGGACGACGCCGTCGCCCGCCTCGACACCTACGTCGGTGGTGGGAGCGGGCTCTACGACACGATCGCCGCGACCTACGACCGCGCCCGCTCGGCGTGGCGGCCCGGCTACGCCAACACCCTCGTCGTCGTCGCCGACGGCCCGAACGAGGACGACTACGGCCTGACCCTCGAGCTGCTCAAGAAGCGTCTCGCGGGCGCCAAGGACCCGAAGCGACCGGTCCGCGTCGTCGTGCTCGGCATCGGTGGACGTGTGGACGAGGCCGCGATGCGCCAGGTCGTGGCGATCACGGGCGGCCAGTACGTCCCGACCGAGACGGTCGAGGACCTCCAGCCGGCGCTGACCCGCGCACTCGGCGGCTGACCCCGCCGAGCGGACCCGGGCGCGTCCCCGTCAGTGGAGCGAGCCGGAGTCCTCGAAGGCGGCGTCGTGGCGCACCGTGCCGGCGTCCTCGCCCTTGGCGGCCTTGAGGTCGCGGCGCAGCTCGTTGGGCAATGAGAAGAGGAGCGACTCCTCGGCGGCGATGACCGCCTCGACCTCGCCGTAGCCCCGCTCGGCGAGCCAGGTGAGCACGTCACGCACGAGCACCTCGGGCACGCTGGCACCCGACGTGACGCCGACCGTCGTGACCCCGTCGAGCCAGGCCTCGTCGATCTCGTCGGCGAAGTCGACGAGGTGCCCGTCGCGGGCGCCGTGCTCGATCGCGACCTCGACGAGGCGCACCGAGTTGGACGAGTTGCGCGACCCGACGACGATCATGAGGTCGGTGTCCTTGGCCATCTGCTTGACGGCGAGCTGGCGGTTCTGGGTGGCGTAGCAGATGTCGTCGGAGGGCGGGCTCTGCAGCGCCGGGAACTTCTCCTTGAGGCGGGCGACCGTCTCCATGGTCTCGTCGACCGAGAGGGTGGTCTGGGAGAGCCAGACGACCTTCTCCGGGTCGCGCACGGTGACGTTGTCGACGTCGTCGGGGCCGTCGACGAGGGTGATGTGCTCGGGGGCCTCACCCGCCGTGCCCACGACCTCCTCGTGGCCCTCGTGGCCGATGAGGAGGATGTCGAAGTCGTCGTCGGCGAAGCGCACCGCCTCGCGGTGCACCTTGGTCACGAGCGGGCACGTCGCGTCGATCGTCTTGAGGCTGCGGACCCTGGCCTCCTCGTGGACGACGGGGGCCACACCGTGCGCGGAGAAGATGACGGTCGCGCCCTCGGGCACCTCGTCGGTCTCGTCGACGAAGATCGCACCGCGCTTCTCGAGCGTGGTGACGACGTGCTTGTTGTGCACGATCTGCTTGCGGACGTAGACCGGCGGACCGTAGAGCTCGAGGGCCTTCTCGACGGTCACGACCGCCCGGTCGACCCCGGCGCAGTAGCCACGTGGCGCCGCGAGGAGGACCTTCTTGGCGGACGTCTGGTCGGCTGGCTCACTCATGGCCCCATCGTACGGGGGCGCACCCGCCGTTCCCGATTCGCCGCCTGCGCCGCGACGCGGCCGCAGCGCTCCAGGACCTCGAACGTCGGCATGATCTCGAGGAGCCCCAGCACGGGCTGCACCGCGAACTCCCGGTGGCTCGGATCGCTGTCCGGGTCGAGCAGCACACCCGTCTGCGCGGCGAGGAAGTTGAGCCACACCGCCACGCCGCTCGCGAAGAGCTCCGGACCGTCGGGAAGACGCACGCCGCCGGCCGCGCCGTAGGCCGCGGCGACCGTCACGAGTGCCGCGGGGTCGGCGACGTGGTGCAGGAGCACCGTGCCGACCTCCCGGGCAGGGTCGTGCGCCCCGACGTCGTCCCAGTCGAGGAGCCACCGCGTCCCGTCGGGCTGCCGCAGCGTGTTGTCGGCCTTGAGGTCCCGGTGACAGAGCACCGTCTCGCCGAGCGGAACGGAGCTCGCCCACCCACCGAGGTCCGCGAGCTCGCCGGCACGGGCCTGCAGCCTCGGCGCCCAGTCCGTCCCGTCGGCCCGGGCCTGCCGGGCCAGCTCGGCCCAGTCCGTCGTCGACACCGTGTAGAAGTCGTGCACCGTGTCACCGGGGGCCGGCTCGAGCGCGAGACGGTGGATGAGGGCGCCCTGCTCGAGGACCCACTGCTCGGCGGCGAGGTCCGCACGGTCGGGCACGATCCCCGGCGCGAAGCCGTGGACGCGCCACCCCGTGCCCGCTGCGTCGCGCGCGACAACCCTGCCGTCCGGGGTGGGCACGGGCCTCGGGGCGGCGATCCCCGCAGACAGGCACCGCTCGACGAAGTCCACCTCGGAGCGGGCCCTGGACTCGACCACGTCGTCGGGGTCCTCCCGCCAGAAGGCCCGCTTGACGGCATACGCCCCCGCGTCGGTGACGAGCCGGTGGACCTCACCCATGGCGCCGCGCGCCACCCACTCCATCGACAGGACCCGGCCGAGCGCGAATCGGTCGGCCACCCAGCGTGCGGTCCGGGCGGCCTCGGGAGTCACCGCGCCGACGCTAGGTGCGCGCCACGGGCCCTGCAACACCTTTAGGGTGACGCGGGTGAGCATGACGAGCCCGCTGCCCGACAAGGCCGCCGACACGACGGCCGAGCAGCCGTGGCCGGTGCGGGTGCTCAGCCTCAAGATCAGTGACTACGTCGACCGCATGAGCCAGCTCTGGGTCGAGGGCCAGGTCGTCCAGTTCAACCCGCGGGGCGGCACGGCGTTCCTCACCCTGCGTGACCCCGACGTCGACATGTCCCTGTCGGTCTCCGTGCCGATGAACGCCGTCAACGCCATGCCGATCCCCCTCGCGCAGGGCGCCCGGGTGGTGCTCCAGGCCAAGCCGACCTTCTGGACCAAGCGCGGCACCCTCCAGCTCGAGGCGCGCCAGATCCGTCCCGTCGGCATCGGCGACCTCCTCGCTCGCGTCGAGATCCTCAAGCGCACGCTCGCCGCCGAGGGCGTCTTCGACCCCGCGCGCAAGCGACCGATCCCCTTCCTGCCGCACCGCGTCGGGCTCATCACGGGACGCAGCTCGGCAGCCGAGAAGGACGTCGTCGAGAACGCCCGCCGACGATGGCCCGCCGTCGTCTTCGAGATCCGCGAGGTCGCCGTGCAGGGCACGTCGGCCGTCACGGAGGTCGTCGAGGCGCTGCGCGAGCTCGACGCGATGCCTGCCGTCGACGTCATCGTCATCGCCCGCGGTGGCGGTGCGCTCGAGGAGCTGCTCCCCTTCTCCAACGAGGCCATGGTCCGCGCGGTCGCCCAGGCCCGCACCCCCGTCATCAGCGCCATCGGGCACGACGTCGACACCCCGCTGCTCGACCTCGTCGCCGACTGGCGGGCCTCGACACCGACCGACGCCGGCAAGAAGGTCGTCCCCGACGCCGCGCACGAGCGCGCCCTCGTCGACGCGGCTCGCGACCGCGTCCGCCGGGCGCTCGTGCGTCGGGTCGAGGCGGAGCGGTCGGGGCTGCGCTCCCTCGTGTCCCGTCCCGTCATGGCCGACCCGGTCGCACTGGTGCGGGTGCGACGCCAGGAGGTCGCGGCGCTGCGGACGCGCGCGACGACGCGGATCGAGGCCCGGCTGCACCGCGCCGCCGACCAGGCCGAGCACCTGCGCCGGCAGGTCGTGGCCCTCTCTCCCCAGTCGACCCTCGAGCGGGGGTATGCCGTCGTGCAGCACCGCGACGGCCGGATCGTCATGGACCAGGACGACGTCGGTGTCGGCGAGCTGCTGCGGGTCCGGGTCGCCCGCGGCGACTTCGGGGTGCGCCCGGTGACGGCCGGCGCCGAGGACGCGCCACCGAAGACGCCGAAGACACCGAAGACGCCGAAGACGACCGCGGCACCGAAGGCGACCGCGGCGCCGAGGAGCGCGACGCGCAGGACCGCCACCCGCACGACGCCGAGCGACCCTCCCCCGAAGGCGGCGTCGCCGCGCCCTGCCCGCGCGAGCAAGCGGCCCGGGACACCGCCGGAGCCGGCGGGCGGCGACGACGGCGCGAGGTCGTAGGGTGACGCCCATGGCTGACGTGACGACGACCGACGGCTCGTTCCCCGACATCGCCGGGATGCGCTACGAGGACGCCCGCGAGGAGCTCATCGCGATCGTCGCCAAGCTCGAGGCCGGGCAGGCCCCGCTCGAGGACTCGATGCACCTCTGGCGTCGTGGTGAGGCCCTCGCAGCGCACTGCGCGACGTGGCTCGACGGCGCCCAGGCCGAGATCGAGCGTGCGACCCGTCCGCCGGCCGCCTCGGCTCCGGCGGGCGAGCTCCACGCCGACGACGAGATCTTCGACGAGGACGACGAGTCCTGACCGGCGGGTCCTGACCGACGGGTCCGGTCAGCCGGTCGTGCTCGACGGGGTCGAGGGGGCCGGCGTGACGCCCGCCGCGGGCGCCACGGGCGCCAGGGCCGCGACGAACGCCTTGAGCTCGTCCTCGGGCGCCGTGCCGCTCGCCACGAGGGTCAGCCCCCGCGCGCCGTCGCCGCGAGCGACGTAGGCGACCTGGCCCGCGTCGGCGGCGACGAACTTCTCGAAGGGGCGACCCGAGACCGTCACGGTGCCGGCGGGATCCCCGTCGTTGACCGAGCGGGCGACCCAGCCCTGCGTCGCGCCGACGGCCTGCTTGAGGGCGATGTCGGCTCCGCTCGGGGTCGTCCAGACGGTCGTGAAGGTCCGGACCTTCTCGGTGCCCGGCGCAAAGGTCGCCACGGTCGGGACCCAGCCCTCACCGAGACCCTGGGGCAGCTGGACCGGCCAGGACGTCTGGGCCGCGACCTGGCTCGCCTTGCCCGCCGCGTCGATGGCCGGGCGCTGCACCTGGGTGATGCGGGGGACGATCGCGACGAGCGCGAGCACGAACAGCCCGATGACGAACATCGAGCGGAACATGTTGGGGAAGGTGCCGAGCGAGTAGCGGCTCGGCGGAGCGGCCGGCGCGGTGGACCCCGTGGCGTCGGCAGCGTCCGTGGCCTCGACGCCAGGCGTGGCGTGCGTGGCGTGCGCGGCCTGCGTGGCCTGCGTGGACTGGGTGGACTCCGTCGACTCCGAGGACATCGGGGACACCGGGGACTCCGGCGAGTCGGTCGCCGGGGTGGGGGTGGTCTCTGCCGAGGGTGTCGACGGCGTCGACGGGGTGCTCATGCCCCCATGGTCCCCGACTCCCGGACGCGGTCCAAACGCGGGTGTGGCCACCGATAGGCTGGCGCCGACTCGTTCTGCGCCGACGGAGGACCTTTGATGAAGCACAGCCAGCCGGACCGCAACCTCGCTCTCGAGCTGGTCCGGGTGACCGAGGCAGCGGCCATGGCCGGAGGCCGATGGGTCGGCCGCGGCGAGAAGAACAAGGCCGACGGTGCTGCCGTCGAGGCGATGCGGGCCATGATCTCGACCGTCAGCATGCGTGGCGTCGTCGTCATCGGCGAGGGCGAGAAGGACAACGCCCCCATGCTCTTCAACGGCGAGCAGGTCGGTGACGGCACCGGTCCCGAGGTCGACGTGGCCGTCGACCCGATCGACGGCACGACCCTGACGGCCAAGGGCATGAACAACGCCGTCGCCGTCATGGCCGTCGCCAACCGGGGCGCGATGTACGACCCCTCGGCCGTGTTCTACATGGACAAGCTCGCCACCGGCCCCGAGGCGGCCGACGTCGTCGACATCCGCCTCCCCGTCGCCGAGAACATCCGGCGCATCGCCAAGGCCAAGAAGGAGACTCCCGCCGACGTCACGGTCGTCATGCTCGACCGGCCGCGCCACGAGCACCTCGCCGAGCAGATCCGCGACACGGGCGCCCGCATCCGCTACATCGTCGACGGCGACGTCGCCGGCGCCGTCATGGCCGCCCGTCCGGGCACCGGTGTCGACCTGCTCCTCGGCATCGGCGGCACGCCCGAGGGCATCATCGCCGCCTGTGCCATCAAGTGCACCGGTGGCGTCATCCAGGGCCGGCTCTGGCCCAAGGACGACGACGAGCGTCAGAAGGCCCTCGACGCCGGGCACGACCTCGACCGCGTCCTGTCCACCGACGACCTCGTCGTCGGCGAGTGCTTCTTCGTCGCGACCGGCATCACCGACGGCGAGCTGCTCCGGGGCGTGCGCTACGGCGCGAAGTCGGCGCGCACCAACTCCCTCGTCATGCGCTCGCGCAGCGGCACCATCCGCACCATCGACAGCGAGCACCGCTTCGACCGTCCGGGCTGGTTCGGCAGCACCGAGATGATCGAGGAGTGAGGAACGCCACGATGTCCGACTCCAGGCAGCACGAGACGCCGGTCCGCACCCTCGTCGTGGGCGAGGCCCTCGTCGACGCGGTCACGACGCCCGACGGCGCCACCGCCGAGCACGTGGGCGGCAGCCCCGCCAACGTCGCCTTCGGGCTGGCTGCGCTCGACCACCCGGTCGACCTCGCGACGTGGATCGCGACGGACGAGCGGGGACTCCGCATCGAGGACGTATGCCGTGAGCGCGGCGTCGCGCTGACGGCCGGCTCGCAGGGCGCACCCTTCACGTCAGTCGCGCACGCGACGCTCGACGCGACCGGTGCCGCGACCTACGTCTTCGACCTCGAGTGGCAGGTGGCCTCGGTGCCCGGCCTCACGGCATACGGCCACGTCCACACGGGCAGCATCGCGGCCGTCCTCGAGCCCGGCGGCGGGCAGGTGCGCGAGATCCTCGCCGCGGCCCGCGAGCTCGGCGCCACCGTGTCCTACGACCCCAACGCGCGGCCGTCGCTCATGGGACACCCCGAGCAGGCCCGGCGCACCATCGAGAGCGGGATCGCCCTCTCCGACGTCGTCAAGGTCAGCGACGAGGACATCGAGTGGCTGTGCCCCGGCGAGACCATCGACGACGTCGTCCGGGCCTGGGGCGAGCTCGGACCCGCCCTCGTCGTCGTCACCCGCGGGGGTGAGGGCGCGGTCGTCCGCGTCACCCGCACCGGCGAGCAGGAGGCGCTCCCGGCGCCCACCGTCACCGTCGTCGACACCGTCGGCGCCGGCGACTCGTTCATGGCCGGCCTCGTCTCGGGCCTGCTCGACGCCGGGCTGCTCGGCGGCCCGTCCGCGAGGACCCGTCTGCAGGCGGCCTCCCTCGGCGACGTCGTGCCCGCCGTGGAGCGCGCGCTGCGCACCGGAGCGCTCACGGTGGAGCGCGCCGGAGCCCATGCCCCGACGCGAAACGACCTGGCCTGAGGACAAATCGGGCATTCGACAAGAAGGCAAGCAGTCGGGCACCATTCTGCGCGACTCGCCGGGTAGTTTTGGCCGGTGGTTCACCCTGACGCCCCGGTGCCGGGGCGTCCTCATGTGAGGAAACCTCGTGTCCAACCCCACCCCTCCACAACGCCCCGTCGGCCCGTACGAGCAGAGTCTCATCGAGAGCCGCGCCAACCGTAAGGCTCTCGAGGCCCGGATCGCCGCGGCGCGGCGCAACCGCGTCATCGCGGCCGTGCTCGGCGTCGTGCTGCTCGCCGGAGCCGGAGTCGGCGGCTTCGTCTGGTGGAAGGGCCGCGAGGTGGCGCCCGTCGCCGCCCTCACGGCGACCCCGGGCAAGTCGTGCCCCGACCGCACCCCGGTCAGCGTCTGGGCGTCCGAGGCGGCGCAGCCGGCCGTCCTCGCGCTCGCCAAGGAGTACCAGGCCGACCCCGACTCCCCGTGCGTCGACTACGTCGTCAAGGGCAAGGCGCCGATCGAGGCCATGATCGGTCTGGGTCAGGGCCAGCCGGACCGGCCCGACGCCTGGATCCCCGACTCCCCGCGCTGGGTCGAGCGCGTCAACGAGGCCGCCAAGCTCAACGCCAAGCCGGCGGGCGCCTTCGCCAAGAGCCCGCTCGTCATCGCGATGGACCCCGCGCAGGCCGACAAGCTCGGGGACCAGCCCAAGTGGCTCGAGCTCGTCGCGTCCGACAGCCCGATCCGGATGAGCGACCCCCGCTCGACCACCGCCGGCATGCTGACGCTGGCCTCGGCCCTGCCGGAGCTGTCCAACGAGCAGGGACGCGTCGTCATCCCCAAGCTCGCCAAGGGTGCGGCTCCCTCGGTCGACGACCTCTTCAGCGCCTACAACGCCGACCCCACGACCGCGGCCGCCTTCCCGGTGTCCGAGGCAGACCTCATCGACCACAACCGCCTCTACCCCGACCACAAGATGGTGTCGGTGACGCCGAGCGAGGGCACCCCGGCCTTCGAGTTCTCCCTCGTCAACGTCGCGACCGACCCGGTCCGCGACCAGGCGGTCGAGCTGCTCCGCGCCTACCTCATGACGCCCAAGGCGGCCAAGATCTTCGCGCAGTACGGCATCCGCTCGACGGCCGTCCCCGTCACGATGCCGACGCCGCAGGGCAGCGTGGGCGAGGTCAAGATCGGACCGAGCCCCGACGCCGAGACGGTCACCGCGGCCACCAACGTGTGGCAGTCGGCGACGACCGACTTCTCGATCCTGTCCGTCTTCGACGTCTCCGGCTCGATGAACGAGAAGGTCGGCGACACGACCCGCGTCGCCATCACCCAGGAGGCAGCGGGCATCGCCCTCGCCGCCCTGCCCAAGACGACGAAGCTCGGGCTCTGGGTCTTCTCGATCGACAAGGGAGGCAAGGGCCAGGACTGGCGCGAGCTCGCTCCCATCGGGCGCCTCGACGACGACTCCCACCGGGCCGTCGTCGCCACGGCCGCGACCAACCTCGCCAAGAACGTCGGCGGCGGCACCGGCCTCTACGACACCATCTGGGCGGCCTACCAGAAGGTGAAGAAGCAGTACGACCCCAACCGGGTCAACGCCGTCGTCATCCTCACGGACGGTCGCAACGAGGACCCCAAGGGCATCTCGCTCGAGCAGCTCAAGGCCAACCTGCGCGCCGCGAGCGACCCGACCAAGCCGATCGCCATCACGACCATCGGCATCGGGCCCGACGTCGACCCCAAGGCGCTGTCGCAGATCTCGAAGATGACCTACTCCGACTTCTACGCCGCGCCGTCCCCGGCCGACATGACGACCGTCCTCGCACGGGCGCTCTTCGACCACGAGTGCAAGAACGGCCGCTGCGTCTGACCCCGACGAGCAGGACGCGTTCGTCCCTCCTTTCACACCAGAAACAGCAGCGACCCCCGGTCATCCGGGGGTCGCTGTCGTTCGCGGGCGTCTCGTCCGGCCCGATCCGGGGTAGGTCACGGGGTGATCACTCGCACTAGACCCACCTGCTACGACGCGGTAGGAATGAGGTAGTCCACGTGACGATGGTCACGTTGATCGGTGGGGATCGACGCACAACTCAACGACGAGGAGCGACCATGAGCGGTATCCCAAGACGTGCACTGAGGGCTGGCGGGGTGGTCGCAGCCGCCACACTCGTGCTGACCGGCTGCCTGCAGAACCCCAACGCCTCCGGTGGTGGCGGCGGGGCGGGCGGCACCGGTGGTGGGTTCGCCGACGGCGGATCGGCCGACGGTGACAAGGTCGTCACGATCCTCGGCGCGTTCGGTGGTGACGAGGAGAAGAACTTCAACGCCTCGCTCGCCGAGTTCGAGAAGACGAGCGGCATCGACGTCAAGTACACCTCCGACCAGGACTTCACGACGACGATCAAGCAGAAGGTCAGCTCGGGCGACTCGCCCGACATCGGCCTCTTCCCCCAGCCCGGCGGCATGCTCGAGATGGCCGCCCAGGGCAAGGTCCAGCCGATCGACACCTACCTCGACTACGACAAGATCCAGGGCACGCTGCTCCCCGGCTTCCTCGACGCCGGCCGCTACAAGGGCCGCGTCTACGGCGCCCCGATGCGCAACGCCGTCAAGAGCATCGTCTGGTACCCGAAGGCCGCCTACGACAAGGGCGGCTACAACAAGGCACCCGACAGCATCCAGGCGCTGCAGACGGACGTCGCCGACAAGATCGCCGCCACCGGCATCACGCCCTGGTGCATTGGCTGGGAGTCCGACCAGGCCACCGGCTGGGTCGGCACCGACTGGGTCGAGGAGCTCATGCTCCGCATGTACGGACCCACCGTCTACGACGACTGGACCTCCCACCGCATGCCCTTCAACGACCCGAAGGTCGTCAAGGCCCTCGACGAGGCGGCCAAGTTCAACAAGGACCCGAAGATGGTCCTCGGTGGCACGAAGGGCGTGCTCAACACCGCCTTCGGCGACGCGATGACCCCGGCCTTCGCCAACCCGCCGAAGTGCATGCTCCACCGCCAGGGCAACTTCGCCACGACGTTCTACCCGAAGAACGTCCAGGCAGACCTCGACAACCAGGTCGGCATCTACGTCTTCCCCAAGTTCGAGGGCGGCTACGACGGACAGGCGATCCTCGGCGGCGGCGACCTCGCGTCGCTCTTCAACGGCAACGACCCGGACGCCCAGAAGGTCATGCAGTTCCTCACGTCCGACCAGTTCGGCGGACCGTGGGCCAAGGCCGGCGGCTGGCTCTCGCCGCACAAGACCTTCGACGTGAGCAACTACCCCAACGAGACGACGAGGAAGATCGCCGACATCGCCAACAAGGCGAGCGTGCTGCGCTTCGACGGCTCGGACCTCATGCCCAAGTCCATCGGCTCGGACGTCTTCTGGAAGGAAATGGTCAAGTGGGAGAACGGTCAGTCGTCGAAGCAGACGGCTGACAACATCGAAGCGGCTTGGCCCAAGTCATGACCGCCGACACCAGCGCGGCAGCGCCGCGACAGCGGATGCGCACCGGGGACGACCCCGACGCACACCTGCGGACCAACCCGGTCAAGCTCGGGATCGGCCTCGTGGGGATGATCGCGATCGTCTGGTTCCTGGCGAACCTCTTCCTCGCCTTCGCCTACTACCCGCAGTGGTTCGGGAACAACAAGTTCATCATCGGCGTGCTCGCCATCATCGGCGGGGTCGGCGGCGCCGCTCTGCTCTTCTACTTCCTCAACATGTTCGTCGAGGCGCTGCCGCGGCGGCTCTCCGAGGGCGCGATCCCCTACGCCTTCCTGCTGCCCGGGCTGCTCCTCGTCGCGCTCATGCTCATCTACCCGACGTTCCAGACGATCAACTACTCGTTCGCCAACGCCGACAGCACGGCCTACGTCGGGCTGCAGAACTACAAGACGATCTTCGCCGACCCGGAGTTCTGGAGCTCGATCGGCAACAACGTCCTGTGGCTGCTCATCGTGCCGGCGATCGTCGTCTCCTTCGGCGTCATCGTCGCGGTCCTCGCCGACAAGCTCTCCGCGACCGGTGAGAAGACCGCCAAGAGCCTCGTCTTCCTGCCGATGGCGATCTCCTTCGTCGGCGCCTCGGCGATCTGGGGCCTCGTCTACGCCTACAACAACCCGGGCCAGGCACAGACCGGACTGCTCAACGCGATCTGGACCGGGCTCGGAGGCGAGCCGCAGACGTGGCTCGCGATCTCGACCGCCAAGCTCAACTCGATCCTGCTCATGGTGATCCTCATCTGGCTGCAGGTCGGTTTCGCCATGGTGCTGCTCTCCTCGGCCATCAAGGGTGTCCCGGAGGACACGATCGAGGCGGCGCGCATCGACGGCGCGGGCGAGCTGCAGATCTTCTGGCGGGTCGTCATCCCGCAGATCCGCGGCACGATCATCACCGTCTTCGTCACGGTCTTCATCACGGTGCTCAAGGTCTTCGACATCGTCTACGTCACGACCAACGGCGCCTACGGGACCAACGTCATCGCGAACCTCTTCTTCAACAAGCTGTTCGCAGCGAGCGAGGCCGGACAGGCGACGGCCATCGTCGTCGTCCTGCTCCTCGCGGTGACGCCGCTCATCTGGTACCAGATCAAGCACTTCCGCGACGAGGAGGCCAACCGATGAGCCGCTCACTCATGAAGGACGGGCGCCCCCGCAGCCCGTTCTCGATGGTCACGATGGGGATCCTCGCGCTGCTGTGGACGGTCCCGACCATCGGCCTGCTCGTCACCTCCTTCCGGACCCGCGACGACGCCGCCAGCTCGGGATGGTGGACGGCGCTCTTCAACCCGTTCGGCGCCGACTGGACGACGAGCAACTACTCCGGGGCGTGGACCGGGGCCGACCTCAGCTCGGGCTTCATCAACAGCATCGTCGTCGCCATCCCGGCGACGGTGATCCCGATCATGTTCGCGGCCTTCGCCGCCTACGCCTTCACCTTCATGGACTTCCGGTTCAAGGAGTTCTTCTTCCTGCTCATCATCGCGGTCATGGTGGTCCCCATCCAGGTGGCCTTCCAGCCGATGCTCAACCTGCTCGGGCCGCGCGGGCTCGGCATCAGCGGGGAGTACATCTCGGTGTGGCTGCTGCACACGGGCTTCGGCATGCCGCTGTGCATCTACACGCTGCGCAACTACATGAGCACCCTGCCGCGCAGCGTCGTCGAGTCGGCCAAGATCGACGGCTGCAGCCACTTCCAGACCTTCTGGAGGCTCGTCGCGCCGATGTCCATCCCGGCCATCGCCGCGTTCGCCACGCTCCAGTTCCTCTGGGTGTGGAACGACCTGCTCATCGCCAAGCTCTTCCTCAAGAGCGAGAACACGACCGTCATCGTCAAGCTCCAGCAGCTGCTCGGCACGCAGGGACAGGGCCAGGAGCTCCTGACGGCGGGCGCCTTCATCTCGATCGTCGTCCCGATGATCGTGTTCTTCACCCTGCAGCGGTTCATGGTCCGCGGCATGACGTCCGGTGCGGTCAAGGGCTGAGGCACCCGCCTTCGCACCGCCGCTCCGACCTGCTCGCCAGTCCCCTCTCGGCCGTCACTAGGCTGGGAGGGGACTGTCGTATGCCGTGGGGCTCGGCGGCATACGCCCGAACAGCTCGAGCCCACCTGTGATCGCAAGGAGCGTTTCGTGGCCGACTTCGCCTACGAGGACCTGCTGCCGATCGGCGCCGACGAGACGCCTTACCGGCTGCTGACGACCGAGGGCGTGCGCGCCGTCGACGGGCCGGGAGGGCGCACCTTCCTCGAGGTCGACGCGGAGGCGCTGCGGCTGCTCACCGAGACGGCGATGCACGACATCGCGCACTACCTGCGGCCGGCGCACCTCCAGCAGCTGCGCACCATCCTCGATGACGACGAGGCGAGCAACAACGACAAGTTCGTCGCGCTCGACCTGCTCAAGAACGCCAACATCGCGGCCGGCGGCGTGCTGCCGATGTGCCAGGACACCGGCACGGCGATCGTCATGGGCAAGCGCGGCCAGCACGTGCTGACGCCGGGCACCGACGAGCAGGCGATCAGCGAGGGCGTCTACGACGCCTACACCCGCCTCAACCTGCGCTACTCCCAGATGGCGCCCATCACGACGTGGGAGGAGAAGAACACCGGCTCCAACCTGCCGGCCCAGGTCGAGCTCTACGCCGACACGCTCCCGGGCCACGAGGCGCAGTACAAGTTCCTCTTCATGGCCAAGGGCGGCGGCTCGGCCAACAAGAGCTACCTCTACCAGGAGACGAAGGCCATCCTCAACGAGGAGGCCATGATGCGTTTCCTCGACGAGAAGCTCCGCTCGCTCGGCACGGCCGCCTGCCCGCCCTACCACCTCGCCATCGTCATCGGTGGCACGAGCGCCGAGTTCGCCCTGAAGACAGCGAAGTACGCGTCGGCGAAGTACCTCGACACCCTGCCCACGTCGGGATCGATGACGGCCCACGGGTTCCGCGACACCGAGCTCGAGGAGAAGGTGCTCGAGCTGACCCGCCAGTTCGGTATCGGCGCCCAGTTCGGCGGCAAGTACTTCTGCCACGACGTGCGCGTGGTGCGCCTCCCCCGCCACGGCGCGAGCCTCCCGGTCGCCATCGCCGTCTCGTGCTCGGCCGACCGGCAGGTGCTCGGCAAGATCACCGCTGACGGCGTCTTCATCGAGCAGCTCGAGACCGACCCGGCGCGCTTCCTGCCCGACGCCGGCGCCGTCGACCTCGGCGAGCACGAGGACGACGCCGTGGGCGTCAGCTCCATCAGCAGGAACGTCGTCGTCAAGGTCGACCTGACGCAGCCGATGGACGACATCCTCGCCGAGCTCTCCAGGCACCCGGTCAAGACACGGCTCTCGCTCACCGGCCCGCTCGTCGTGGCGCGCGACATCGCGCACGCCAAGATCAAGGAGCGGCTCGACGCGGGCGAGGAGATGCCGCAGTACCTCAAGGACCACCCCGTCTACTACGCCGGTCCGGCCAAGACGCCGGAAGGTATGCCGTCCGGATCGTTCGGACCGACGACCGCCGGGCGCATGGACTCCTACGTCGACCAGTTCCAGGCCGCCGGCGGGTCGAAGGTCATGCTCGCCAAGGGCAACCGCAGCAAGCAGGTCACCGACGCGTGCGATGCGCACGGCGGCTTCTACCTCGGGTCGATCGGCGGCCCGGCGGCCCGGCTGGCCCAGGACTGCATCAAGCACGTCGAGGTGCTCGAGTACGAAGAGCTCGGCATGGAGGCGGTCTGGAAGATCGACGTCGAGGACTTCCCCGCCTTCATCGTCGTCGACGACAAGGGCAACGACTTCTTCGCCGAGGTGAGCAAGCCGATGGCCTTCACCATCTCCAAGCGACCCGGACTCCAGTGACCGACATACTCCAGTGAGCGAAAGGACAGACATGAGCGAGAACGCCTCTACGACATCGGGATTCGACGACCTCCTTGCCGCCAACCGCACGTGGGCAGAGGACTTCGCCCTGAGCGGCTTCGACGGTGTGGCCCACCGAGGTGTGGCCGTCGTGACGTGCATGGACTCGCGCATCGACCCGCTGCGCATGCTCGGGCTCTCCCCCGGCGACGCGAAGATCTTCCGCAACCCCGGCGGACGCGTCACCGAGGCGGCCCTCGAGGCGCTCGTCCTCGGCACCCACCTGCTCAATGTCGAGCGCGTCCTCGTCGTGCCGCACACGCGGTGCGCCGTCGCCTCGAACTCCGAGGACGAGCTGCGCGAGAGGGTCGGTGCGAGCGCCGGCAAGGACGCGTCGTGGATGAGCTTCGGCGTCGTCGAGGACCAGGTGCGCACGCTGCGCGCCGACGTCGCGCGGGTCCGTAGCCACCCGCTCATCGCCGACGGGACGCTCGTCGGCGGCTTCATCTACGACGTCGACTCCGGGCTGCTCCAGCCCGTCGACTGACCGCCCGACCGCCGGACCGACGGACCGCCGGACCGACGGACCCGACGGGCCCGCTCGACGACAACGCCGGGTGGGCCCGTCGGGTCGGTCACGCGACGGCGCGGGTGGTCCACACGTGGTGAGCGACGGCGGCGGCCAGCACGAGCCCCGTGGTCAGCACCGTCACGCCGACGGGTGGGGCCACGGCTGCGACGGCCAGCAGGACGAGCCCGACGACGACGCCCACCCGGGTCTCGACGACCGGCGCCCCCGCCATCGCGTGCATGGCCGTCAGGCACCACACGTAGACGGCCACCGCACCGGCGAGCGCGAGCCCGACGACCCGGTCCGTCGTGTGCGCCTCGCCCTGGACGAGGTCGACGGCGGCCGCGAGCGCCGCCCCCGTCGCCGCCACCGACACGAAGACGAGGTAGTGGCCGTAGCCGGTGACGAACGTGCTCCGGATGCCGCCCTCGAAGAGCCCGGCGTGCTCGCGCTTGAAGTAGAGCCACCACATCGAGAAGACGATGAGCAGGCCGCCGACGACGATGGCGAGCAGCCCGACCTCCGCGCCCTGCCCCAGCGCCCCCTGGACCGCCTGCACCGAGGCGAGGATGACCTCGCCGAGCACGATGATCGTCAGCAGCGCGTAGCGCTCGGCGATGTGGTGCGGGTGGAACGGCGTGATGCCGTGCCGCTCGGCCACGATGGGCACGAGCAGCTCGAGGACGACGAGTGCGAAGAACGACACGAGCAGCGCCGTGCGCTCCTGGAGAAGGAGCCTGGCGATCCACAGCAGCTGCACGACCGCGATGCCCACCGCATACGTCAGCGCGGTGCGCCGCCCCTCCGGGTGCCCGGCCGCCGCCCTCAGCCACATGGCCACCATGGCGAAGCGCATCACGGCGTAGCCGCCGACGACGAGCCCTGACTGCCCGCTGCCGAAGAGCTCGGGGATGCCGGCGGCGAGCATGAGCGAGCCCGCCATGATCGTGAAGGTCAGCAGGCGGTACGTCACGTCGTCGCAGTCGTACGAGGAGGCGAACCACGTGTAGTTCATCCACGCCCACCAGATGGCGAAGAAGACCATGACGAAGTTGACGAGGTCACCGAGGTGCCCCTCGGCGAGGCCGTGGTGCCACTGCGCGGCGGCGCTCGCGATCGCGACGACGAAGACGAGGTCGAAGAGCAGCTCGAGCGGGGTCGCGACGCGATGCGGCTCGTGGGGGTCACGGGGCTGCATGCGCCGTGACAGGGGCACGACGTTGACGTGGCTCACGGGCCGAGTCTGCCAGCAGCGCGCCTGCCGGTCTCCCCGTCAGCCGAGCCCGCGCCGATCGAGCAGGTGCTGGATGTCGGCGTCGGCGCCCCGGAACTCGCGGTAGGACTCGAGCGGGTCGGCAGCGCCACCGATCCCGACGACGTGGCTGCGGTAGCGGTCGCCGTTGGCGCGGGTCAAACCGCCGTTCTCGCGGAACCACGCCACGGTGTCGGCGTCGAGCACCTCGCTCCAGATGTAGGCGTAGTACTGCGCGTCGTAGGCGTAGGAGAAGGTGTGCGCGAAGTACGTCGACCGGTAGCGCGGCGGCACGAGGGGGTGGGCGAGGCCGACCGCGGCCAGCGCGGACGCCTCGAAGGCCTCGACGTCGGTGACGGCCGCGGCCTCCTCGACGCCGATGGCGTGCCACGCCTGGTCGAGCAGGGCGGCCGCGAGGTACTCGCCCGTCGCGAAGCCCTCACCGAACGACTGCGCCGCGACGAGCCGGTCGACGAGCTCCTGCGGCAGGGGCTCGCCCGTCTCGTGGTGGACGGCGTAGCTCCTGAGGACCTCGGGCCAGAGCATCCACATCTCGTTGACCTGGCTCGGGTACTCGACGAAGTCGCGGAAGACGCGGGTCCCGGCGAAGTGCGGGTAGGTGACCCGCGCGAGCAGGCCGTGGATCGCGTGGCCGAACTCGTGGAAGAACGTGCGGGTCTCGTCGTAGGTGAGCAGCGTCGGCTCGCCCGCACCGGGCTTGGGCACGTTGAGGTTGTTGCACACGACGGCGCTCGACTGGCCGAGCAGGGTGTTCTCGTGGACGAGGCTGTTCATCCACGCCCCGCCCTTCTTCGTGTCACGGGTGTGCAGGTCGAGCAGGTAGAGGCCGAAGGGCGTCCCGTCGACGTCGTGCACCTCGAAGACGCGGACGTCGGGGTGGTAGCCATCGAGGTCGTCGCGCTCGTGGAAGGTCAGGCCGTAGAGCATCCCGGCGGCGTGGAAGATCCCGTCGTGGAGCACCCGCTCGGCCTCGAAGTAGGGCCGCATCGCGGCGAGGTCGACGGCATACCTCGACGCTCGGACCTTCTCGGCCCAGAAGGCCCAGTCGTGCGCCTCGACCGGGTGTCCGGCCTCCTCCTCGAGCAACGCCCGCTCGGCCTCGATGTTGCGGGCCGCCGCGGGGGCGAGGCGCCCCAGCAGGTCCATGACGCGCTCGGGGGTGCGCGCCGTGGAGTCGGCGAGCGCTGCGGCGGCGTGCGTGTCGTAGCCGAGGAGACGCGCCCGCTCGGCCCGGATCCGCACGGTCTCGAGCACGAGGGCCTTGGTGTCGTTGGCGTTGTCACGGTTGCCGCGGGAGCCCTGCGCCTCGTGGAGGCGCCGGCGCACATCGCGGTCGGTGAGCGAGGCGAGGTGGGGATGCCCGGTCGGCAGGACGAGCGTGAGGAGCCACGCCCCCTCGTGGCCGTGCTCGGCAGCAGCCGCGGCGGCCGCCGAGATCTCCCCCGCCGTGAGGCCGTCGAGCTGCGTGACGTCGTCGACGAGGACGGCGAGGTCGTTGGAGTCGGCGAGCAGCCGCTTCTCGAACTGGGTGCCGAGGCTCGCGAGCCGGCCGTTGAGCTCGCGCAGGCGGTCCTTGGCGCTCTCGTCGAGCCCGGCCCCGGCGACGGTCATCTCGGTGAGGTGCCGCTCGACGAGACGACGCGACTCCGGGTCGAGGGCGGCCATCGCCGCCTCGTCGTCGTGGACGGCCCGGATCCGGGCGTAGAGGCGCTGGTCGAGCCGGACGGCGTCGGCGTGCGCGGTGAGGAGCGGGGCGTACTCCTCCTCGATCGCCTGGACGGCGTCCGTGGCGAGCGAGCTCGACGTCCCGAAGAACGCGAGGCTCGTGCGGCTGAGCGTCTGCCCCGAGCGTTCGAGCGCGACGAGGGTGTTCTCGAACGTCGGGGGCGCGGGATCGGCCGCGATCGCCTCGACCTCGGCGAGGTGCTCGGCCATTCCCCGGTCGAACGCCTCGCGGTAGTGCTCGTCCCTGATCAGGGCGAAGGGCGGCAGCCCGTGGGGCAGCGGGCTCGGTGCGAGCAGCGGGTTGGCGGCCGGGGTCTCGTCGGGCATGGACCGAACCCTACGCAGCAGCGGCGCCGCTCTCGACCCGGTTTCGTCCGTCCCACCGAGGGCGTATGCCGTCCGGCCGGCTCAGAGCGACAGCTCGGCCCTGACGACCCCGACGAGGCGGTCCGCGAGGCTGCGGGCCTGGTCGCCGTCGGCGGCCTCGACCATGACGCGGACGACCGGCTCGGTGCCGGACTTGCGCAGCAGGACCCGCCCGCTCTCGCCGAGCTCGCCCTCGGCGGCGCGCACGGCGTCGGCGACGGCGGTGTTGGCCTCGAGCGCCGACTTGTCGACGTCCTTGACGTTGACGAGCACCTGCGGGAAGTGGGTCATGATGCCGGCGAGGTCGGCCAGCGTGCGGCCGGTCGCGGCGACCCGGGAGGCGAGCATGAGCCCCGTCAGGGTGCCGTCGCCCGTCGTGCCGTGGTCGAGCATCACGACGTGGCCGGACTGCTCACCGCCGAGGGCGAAGCCGCCGGACTTCATCCCCTCGAGGACGTAGCGGTCGCCGACGGCGGTCTGCAGCACCTTGATGCCGGCGCCGCCGAGGGCCTGGATCATGCCGAGGTTGGACATGACGGTCGCGACGAGCGTGTCGCCGCGCAGCACGCCCTGCTCCTTCATGGCGAGCGCGAGGATCGCCATGATCTGGTCGCCGTCGACCTCGTGGCCGGTCGCGTCCACGGCGAGGCAGCGGTCGGCGTCGCCGTCGAGGGCGATGCCGAGGTCGGCACCGACGGCGACGACGGTCTCCTTGAGGTGCTCGAGGTGCGTGGAGCCGTAGCCGTCGTTGATGTTGAGCCCGTCGGGCTCGCCGCCGATGACGGTGACCTGGGCCCCCGCCTCACGGAAGGCGCGAGGGGCGACCTCCGACGCGGCGCCGTGCGCGGCGTCGACGACGACGTGCAGGCCCTCGAGCCGGTGGGGCAGCACCGAGAGCAGGTGCGAGACGTAGCGGTCCGCGCCGTCGACGAGGGGCGTGATGCGGCCGACGTCGCCCCCCGTGGGGCGCTGCCACTCGTCACGCAGCCGGGCCTCGATGCGGTCCTCGAGGTCGTCGGCGAGCTTGTGCCCGCCCCGGGCGAAGAACTTGATGCCGTTGTCGGGCATGGGGTTGTGCGACGCCGAGAGCATCGCACCGAGGTCGGCGTCCTGCTCGGCCACGAGGTAGGCGATCGCCGGCGTCGGAAGCACGCCCGCGTCACGCACGTCGATGCCCGCCGAGGCGAGCCCGGCCACCGTGGCGGCGGCGAGGAACTCGCCGGAGGCGCGGGGGTCGCGGCCGACGACGGCGACCGGGCGGTGTCCGTTGAAGGCCCCGACCTCCCCGAGGACGTGCGCCGCGGCGACGGAGAGGTCGAGCGCGAGCTCGGCGGTGATGTCCTTGTTCGCCACACCACGGACGCCGTCCGTGCCGAAGAGTCGAGCCACGCTTGTGTGCCTTCCCGATGGGTCCGGCCCCCCGGGCCGGGTGATGTGCTCGCACGACGATACCGCCCCGGCGGCATACGGCCATCCGACCGGCCTCAGATGGGCCACACCGGGACATACCCGGCGGATCGGGTCGAGAAAGTGGCAGGGAACTGGCAGGTGGCACCCATCCACTTCCCAGACGCGCACCGCCACGATGTGCCCATCCCGGGGCCCGACACCAGTGGGCCTTTCCCGGGTCCTTCCAGAGAGGAACTCGATGAGCACTCGACGTTCACGGCGCGTGGCCGCAGCCACCGCCACGGCCGCCACCATCCTCAGCGTGGCGACGGCGTTCGGCGCGTCCGCCGCGGCACCCAGCGCGGCGCCGACGGCGCCCGCCGCCGGCGCGACCGGGGGCGGTGGGGTCACCAACCCGTACTCGCCGGCCTACGGCCACCCCTACCGCCACGGCGCGGTGCCGACCCGCGAGCTCAACACCCAGATGCACCGGTGGGAGGCCCAGACCAAGGGCGCGCGGCCCACCCAGTCCAAGACGCTCTCCTACGGCGGCGGCGTCGACGGGATCGGCGTCACGAGCGGCGGCGCCGAGAAGGTCTACCTCGTCTTCTACGGCAGCCAGTGGGGCACCCAGGGCACCGACGCCGGCGGCAACCTCACCTTCAGCGGCGACCCCAAGGCGGGGGCGCCGGTCGTGCAGAAGCTCTTCAAGGGCCTGGGCACCGGCGGGGAGGCCTGGTCGGGAGTCATGACGCAGTACTGCGACGGCCCGCTCGTCACCAAGGGCGCGACCTCCTGCCCCGCGGGCTCTGCGCACGTGCCCTACCCGACCGGCGGGGCGCTCGCGGGCGTGTGGTTCGACCCGTCGGTCGCCGCCCCGTCGAACGCGACGGCCAAGCAGCTCGGCGACGAAGCCGTCCGCGCCGCAGCGCATTTCGGCAACACGACCGCTGCGAGCAACCGCGACGCGCAGTACGTCATCCTCTCCCCGACCGGCACCCACCCGGACGGCTTCAACACCTCGTCCGGCCAGTTCTGTGCGTGGCACGACTACAACGGTGACCCCTACGTCGGGTCGAGCAGCGCATACGGCGACATCGCCTTCACGAACATGCCCTACGTCATGGACATGGGCACGAGCTGCGGGCAGAGCTTCGTCAACGCCGGCAGTGCCGGGGCCGACGACGGCTACTCGATGGTCGAGGGCCACGAGTACGCCGAGACCATCACCGACCAGAACCCCGCCGGCGGCTGGACCAACACGACGTCGCGGACCTACTCCGGCCAGGAGAACGCCGACGAGTGCGCGTGGATCGCACCCGGCAGCGCGGGCGGCGCGGGCAACGTCTCGACGACGGCCGGCAGCTTCGCGATGCAGGCGACGTGGTCCAACGACACCAACCGGTGCGACCTCAGCCACCCCACGGTGGGCTGACGCACCGGCGACGCCCGCCTGACGGCATACGCCGTCGGAGGACGACGAAGGCCCCCGAGCAGAGCTCGGGGGCCTTCGTGCAACCAGCTGAGGCCAGCCAGATCAGCGCGACTGGAGCCAAGCGGTGATGCTCGGCGCCAGCCGAAGCATCAGCGCTTGGAGTACTGGGGAGCCTTGCGGGCCTTCTTGAGACCGGCCTTCTTGCGCTCCGGGACGCGGGGGTCACGGGTGAGGAAGCCGGCCTTCTTGAGGGCGGGACGGTTGAGCTCCTCGTCGATGCCGTTGAGCGAGCGGGCGACGCCGAGGCGCACCGCGCCGGCCTGGCCGGAGGGGCCACCACCGTGCACGCGGACGAGCACGTCGTAGGAGCCGTCGAGCTCGAGCAGCGTCAGGGGCTCCTTGACGATCTGCTGGTGCACCTTGTTGGGGAAGTAGGCGTCGAGGGTGCGGCCGTTGATCTTCCACTCGCCGGTGCCGGGGACGATGCGCACGCGGGCGATGGCCTGCTTGCGGCGACCGGTGGCGCCGCCGGGGGTCGAGACCTCACGGGCGCGCTTCGGCTCGCCGGCGACGGAGCCGTCGGACTCCGAGGTGTACTCGGTCAGCTCGGGCTCGTCGGTGTCGAGGACTTCCTCGTTCACGATGTCAGTCACGTGTCTTGTCGCTTTCTACGCAGCAGCCGGGGGGCTTACTGCGCAACCTGGGTGATCTCGAAGGGGACGGGCTGCTGGGCCGCGTGCGGGTGCTCGGCACCGCGGTAGACCTTGAGCTTGGAGAGCTGCTGGCGGGCCAGCGAGTTCTTCGGGAGCATGCCGCGGATGGCCTTCTCGACGGCCTTCTCGGGGCTCTTGGCGAGCAGCTCGGTGTAGGAGGTCGACCGCAGGCCGCCCGGGAAGCCCGAGTGGCGGTAGGCCTTCTTCTGCTCGAGCTTGGCGCCGGTCAGGGCGACCTTGTCGGCGTTGATGATGATGACGAAGTCACCGGTGTCGACGTGCGGCGCGAACTGCGGCTTGTGCTTGCCCCGGAGCAGGACAGCGGCCTGGCTCGCGAGACGGCCGAGCACGACGTCGGTCGCGTCGATGACGTGCCACGTGCGAGTGACCTCGCCGGGCTTCGGGGTGTACGTGCGCAATGGAGTCTGCCTTCGCTTCTGAAATGGTGGAGCAGTGAATGCCGCTGGGCTCGGTCCGCGTCGCCCAGCCTCGCCTTCGTGGATCCTCGTGGAGTCCACGTCGTGGGGATGTTGGGTTCGCCTGACGGCCCGGTGCACAACTTCATCCATGTTACGGGGTCGGGCACTCGTGCCCAAATCATGTGCACCCGGACCCAAAACGACGCCTGACCTGCAGCAATGCCTCTTCGGCCTCATCGTGCAAACATCTTGTGCATATGAAGTGTGCAGAGGTATTGTGCACAGTATGGCTGCACAGGACTCCGCGAACCCCTCCCCTCGGACATCGTCCGGACCCTCCGACGACGAGAACGTCTGGCTCACGCGCGAGAGCGTGCGCGTCCTCGCCCACCCGCTCCGGTCGCGCCTGCTCGGGGCCCTGCGCCGCGGAGGGCCGTCGACCGCGACCGACCTCGCCACCCTCCTCGGCACCAACTCCGGCGCCACGAGCTACCACCTGCGCAAGCTCGAGTCGGTCGGGCTCGTCCACGACACCGGGGAGGGCGAGGGCAAGCGACGACTCTGGCGAGCGAGCTCGGAGTACCACTCCTGGCACCCGAGCGACTTCGAGGGTGACGAGGACTCCGAGACCGCCCTCAACTGGCTGACCCGCGACTACGCCCGCCACTTCAGCGAGCAGTACGACAAGTGGCTCGACGTCTCGACGACGTGGCCCACCGCGTGGCAGGACGCCTGCGGCTCGAGCGACGCGGCCGTCCTCGTCACCGCCGAGTCGCTCGAGGCGATGCGTGAGGAGATGTGGGACCTCATCGAGCGCTACAGACGCGTCGGCCAGGGCAACCCGCAGGCCCGACGCATCGCCGTGTACGCCTTCGCCTACCCGCTCGACCTCGACCGCCCCCCGACGACGACGAAGGAGTGAGCCCGATGAGCCCTCGCGACACCCTGCTCTCCCCCACCGCGGCCCGCCGCGTCTTCCTCACCCTGAGCTTCACCCGGTGGTTCCCGGTCGGGCTCGTCGTCGGCCTCCTCACGCTCTGGCAGCTCGAGCGCGGCCTCACCGTCGCGCAGGCGATGACCATCTCGTCCGCCGCCGGCCTGACGATCTTCGCGCTCGAGCTGCCGACGAGTGGCTTCGCGGACGCCTTCGGCCGCCGCCCGGTCTTCGTCGTCTCGGCCGTCGTCAACGTCCTCGCGAGCGGCATCCTGCTCGTGGCGCACTCCTTCTGGGCCTTCTTCGCCGCCGCCGTGCTCACCGGGATCTTCCGGGCGCTCGACTCCGGGCCCCTCGAGGCGTGGTTCGTCGACACGGTGCACGCCTCCACTCCCGGCTCCGACGTCGACGGGGCGCTCGCCGCCCAGGGCACGGTGCTCGGTGGAGCGATCGCGGCCGGCGCCCCCGTCTCCGGTGGCCTCGTCTGGTGGCACCCGTTCGCGGGCGCGTCGGCGCTCGTCCTTCCGGTCGCGGTCTTCGTCGTCCTCAACGTCGTCCACCTCGTCGCGGTCCTCGTGCTGCTGCGCGAGCCCCGCGGGGCCGAGCACCTCGACGCCTCGGGAGCCCGACGCGCGCTCGCGTCCGCGAAGGAGGCTCCCGTCGTCGTGCGTGACGGCCTCGGCCTGCTGCGGAGCAACCGCGCGCTGCGCGGCATCGTCTGCGTCGAGGTGTTCTGGTCGGTCGCGATGATCGTCTTCGAGACCTTCCAGCCGATCCGGCTCGCCGAGCTCGTCGGTGGTGAGGAGCGCGCCGGCGCCATCATGGGCCCCGTGGCGGCCGCCGGGTGGGCCGTCTTCGCCCTCGGCGCGGCCCTCTCCGGATGGTCGAGCCGTCGCATCGGCGTCACCCGCACCGCGATCGCCGCCCGTGTGCTCAACGGCATCGGCGCGGTCGTCATGGGGCTCGTCGCGGGACCCGCGGCACTCATCGCGGCCTACGGCGTGACGTACCTCCTGCACGGCGCCGCCGGCCCGGCCCACTCCGCACTGCTCCACCGGGAGGCCAAGGCCCGCAACCGGGCGACGGTGCTCTCGATCAACTCGATGGTCGCCTCCGCGGCCTTCGGCATCGCGGCCCCGCTCCTGGGCCTGCTCGCCGAACGCACGTCGACGCAGGTGGCCATGGTGACCGCGGGAGCCGTCAGCATCCTCGGCGCGTGGTTCTACCGCCACGCGCTCCGCGCCGAGAAGGCCCGCGCGGCCGATGCAGGCGTGACGAGCAAGACAGGCGAGCCCAGCGAGACGACGCTCCACCCCGCCGTCGACTGATCCCCCCCCACCCACCCACCACAGTCGAGTGGCCCCGCCGTCACACGAGCCCCACAGTCGAGTGGCCCCGCCGTCACACCAGCCCCAGTGGCGTGTGACGACGGGGCCACTCGACGGGAGGGGTGGGACCGGGCGCTCACTCGAGTGGGGCCGGGCGCTCACTCGACGCTTGGCTCGTCAGGCGGGCGGGGTGGTGATCTCGTCGAGCTCGGCGAGGTCCTCGGCGGTGGGCTCCCACAGGCCGGCCCGGACGTTGTCGAGGACCTGCTCCGGGCGGGTCGCACCCGCGATCACCGACGCGACCGCCGGCTGGGCCGCGAGCCCGCCGATCGCGACGTCGATGGGGCGCAGATTGCGCTGGGCGGCATACGCCTCGAGGGCCTCGATCGTGTCCCAGTCAGCACTCTCGAGCCGGTCGGCCATCCCGGCGAGGCGCGTTCCCTCGGGGGCGGGCTCACCGCGACGATACTTGCCGGTCAGCAGGCCGGAGGCGAGGGGAAAGAACGGGAGCAGCCCGACCCCGACGTGCTCGCACGCGGGCACGAGCTCGTCCTCGACGTCGCGCTCGAGCAGGGAGTACTCGTTCTGCGCCGAGACGAACCGAGCGGTGCCCGCGGCGCGCGCCGTCCAGTCGGCGTCGACGACCTGCCACCCGGTGAAGTTGCTGCTGCCGAGGTAGCGCACCTTGCCCTCGCGGACGAGCTCGTCCAGTGCCGCGAGCGTCTCGTCGACCGGGGTCTGCGGGTCGGGCCGGTGCAGCTGGTAGAGGTCGATCCAGTCGGTGCCGAGGCGTCGCAGGCTCGACTCGACCGCCTTGCGGATGTAGCGCCGCGACCCCCGCACGCCCCAGTCGGGTCCGTTGGCACCCTGCATGTCCATGCCGAACTTCGTTGCCACCACGACGTTCTCGCGCTCGGAGCCCAACGCGAGACCGAGCATCTCCTCGCTCGCGCCCTGACCGTAGATGTCGGCCGTGTCGAAGAGGGTGATGCCGCTGTCGAGGGCCTGGCGGACCACGGCGTTCGTGCCGTCCTGGTCGAGGCGTCGGCCGAAGTTGTTGCAGCCGATGCCGACGGTGGAGACGGTGAGGCCGCTGTCGCCGAGCTGCCGGTAGGTCATGTCAGGAGTCGCAGTCACCCGACCAACCTATGCCCGCGCCGGCCCGGTCGGCAGGTCCGCACCTGCCGACGAAGGCCGGCCCCCGCGATGTGGGGACCGGCCTCCGAGGAGTCGGCGCGATCAGCTCGGCTGGACGAACACCGCGACCGTGCGCGCGGGCACCGAGAAGGAGCTGCTCCCCGGGTCGTATGCCGCCTGCTTGACGACGCTGTCGGCGCCGTTCGCCTGGACCGGGCTCAGCGTCGCCGTGCCGGAGAGACCGGGCACCTTCTGCGTCACGGGGTCGGGGCTCGCGTTGAAGACGACGACCGCACCCCGCAGGGCCGGGTCGACGTCGGCGCCCTTCGTGTCGTCGATCCGCATGACGATGACGCCCTGCTTCGCATCGGCGGTGCCAGACACCGGGAACGACACCTTGGCGTTGATCGCGGCGGCGTTGCCGAGACGGAACAGCTTGGTGCTGAAGCGAAGTCGCAGCAGGTCCTGCGCCATCGCGTCGGCGCTGCGCACGTCGGCAGCCGTCGGCTTGAGCGCCGGGTTGGCGAGCAGCGGCTTCATGAACGGCCACTTGGCCGAGTTCTGCTCCTGCGGCGGCAGGCCGTGACCGAAACCGTTGTCGGCGCCCGTCCAGTCGAGACGGTTGAACCAGTCACCACTGTCGTAGGAGTCGCGGTTGAGCGACTTGCTGCGGAGCAGGTCGGCGCCGGCGTGCCAGAACGACGGCGTCTGCGCCAGAGCGGTCGTCGCGAGCGACAGGGTGTTCATCCGCACCCGGTCCTGCATCGAGGTCGCGACCGGCAGCTTGTACGTCAGCGAGTCGAAGAGCGTCTCGTTGTCGTGGGCGTCGACGTAGCTGACGACCTCGTCGGGCTGGTCGGCGTAGCCGGCCGGGGACCCGTTGTAGTCGACCTGCGTGCCGTTGACGACCGTGCCGGACCTCTGGCTGCGGAAGGTGAACGTCTTGAGGTTGCCGGCCAGCCCGAGCTGGACGAGGTCGGTGTCGCTGCCGAGGCGGGTCGCCGCGTCGGCGTTGACCGCCGCACCGTTGGGGTCGGTGGCCTCGCCCGAGCCGAAGCCCTGGTGCCGCGGGTCCTCGTCGAACGGTCCGCCTCCACGCACGCCGTCACGCAGGCGGTCGGAGAAGGTGCCGATGCCGGTGCCGCCGAGCTGGCCCTGCGTCGCCTGGACGAAGAGCTTGTTGTCGGCCACCTCGCCGAAGTTCCAGCCCTCGCCGTAGAGGTAGATCGCCTTCCCGTCGACGCCGTCCTTCGAGAGCGTCAGGGCGTCGAGGGCCGCGCGCACCGCCAGCATGTTGGCCTTGCTGTGGTGGCCCATGAGGTCGAAGCGGAAGCCGTCGACCCGGTAGTTGCGGGCCCACGACACGACGGAGTCGACCATGAGCTTCTGACCCATGGCGTGCTCGGTCGCGACGTTCTGGCAGCACGTCGAGGTCTCGACGGCGCCGCTCGCGTTGAGGCGGTGGTAGTAGCCGGGCACGACCTTGTCGAGCACCGACTTCTCCGCCTGACCGGACTGCGCCGTGTGGTTGAAGACCTGGTCGAGCACGACCCGGAGGCCGTCCTGGTGCAGGGCCCCGACCATCGTGCGGAACTCGGCCACACGGGCGCCGCCGTCAGCCGCCGCGGTGCTCGACGCGTACGAGCCGTCCGGGACGCTGTAGTGGTACGGGTCGTAGCCCCAGTTGAAGGCGTCCTTGGCCGCGACGGCCCCGACGCACTTCTGCTGCTCCTCGCTGTCGGGGGCGTAGGAGGCGAGGTCGCACTGCGGCGTCTGCTGCTTGGCCTTGTCCTCCTCGATCGAGGCGATGTCGAAGCTGGGGAGCAGGTGGACGGTGTTGAGACCGGCCTTGGCGAGCGCCTTGAGGTGGGCCCGGCCGTCGCCGTCGGCGGCGAAGGCGAGGTAGCTGCCGCGCAGGGCGGCCGGGACCTTGGCGTCGGACATGGAGTAGTCGCGGACGTGCAGCTCGTAGATCGTCGAGTCGACGTCCTGGGCGAGCTTCGGTGACGGGGTGCGGCTCCACACCGACGGCATGAGGGCCGGGCTCGTGAGGTCGACCGCGACGGAGCGGGTCGAGTTCACGGTCAACGCGACCGAGCTGGGGTCGGTGACGACGTTGGTCTCGACCTTGCCCGTCGTCGGCGCCCACACCTTCACCTCGTAGAGGTAGCGGGCGTTGAGCGCCGTCGAGGTGCTGAGACCGGTCGTCCACGCCCCGTCGGCCGACCGCGTCATCGGCGTCCGGCGTGCGGTGTCGACGGGACGGTCTGCCGACCGGGCCGGCCAGGTGAGCAGGGTGACCTGCCGGGCCGTGGGGGCCCAGAGGCTGAACGTGGCCCGGCCGCGCGTGAACGCCACGCCGTAGCTGCGGCCGGCCGCCTTGGCGGCGTAGATCGCGTCGAGGGCGATGGCCGTCTGGGCGCCGGTCGCGTCGAGGAGCTGACCCGTCGAGCCGTACATCGCGACGGCGACCTGGCCCTTGAGGATCTCGGGCATCAGCTTGGCGGTGGCCTTGTCGAGGCGCAGGGCCACGGCGCCCTTGAGCTCGGGGTGGGCGGCGACGAGAGAGGCCGGCAGCCCCGCCGGGTCACGCGTGAGGCTCGCCACGGAGCCGCCGGTGACGGCCTCCGCGTCGACGGCGAGACCACCGTCGGCCGACCAGTGCAGGCGCCAGTCGAGGGTCGCGGGGTCGGTGCCGGCCGGCAGGGCCGACGCCGGCCAGGCGACGAGGTCGGGACCCACGACGTAGGCCTTGGACTTCGTCAGGTCGGGCGCAGCGCCCGCCTTGGAGGTCTTGACCGTGACCTCGTGCGTCGAGGACGTGTACGTGATGGTCGTCAGCACGCCGTCGGCCGGGACCGAGAAGGCGACGTTGTTGCCGGGGTAGGCCTCGGACCAGGACAGACCGACGGCGACCTTGAACTCGTAGGAGCCGGCGGGGATCTGGTCGGTCGTGAAGACGTACGTGCCGTCGCCGTCGGGGTCCTGCAGCCACGAGCGCATGCAGTCGGGCGCCCAGTCGCCGGGGCAGCCGAGCTCACTCTGGAAGCTGCCCGGGGCCGTGATGACCGGGCCGGTCGCGTCGTTGGTCACCCAGTGGGTGCGGTGGTCGTAGTAGAAGGTGACGGGCTTGCCTGCGGCGGTGTAGGCGATGTTGCCGCCACCCTTGACCGCTCCGGCGCCGTAGTTCTCGTCCCACGACTTGTTGATCGCGGCCTTGTACTCGTAGTCGCCGGCCGGGATGGAGTCGAAGGTGCCCTTCCAGATGTCGTCCTTGGCGTCGAGGGCGAGCTGCGCCTGGGCGCAGTCGGGCTGCCAGTCGCCCGAGCAGCCCATCTCGGAGTTGTGGTTGCCGGGGACGCTGACGTTGTCGGGCTGCGTGACCGGACCGACGCCGCCGCCACCGCCTCCCCCGGAGGTCTCGGGCTCGCCCACGGTGCCGTAGGTGGAGGTCGCCGAGACGTGGCCGGCGAGGTCCTTGGCCACGATGCGGTACTCGACGAGCGTGCCCTTGGCGAGGCCGGACACGTCGTGGAAGACGCGGTAGGGCGCGTTGTCGTCGGTGCCCAGCGGCGTCCAGGTGGAGGTGCCGACCGGCCGCTGGAGGAAGGAGACCTCCGCGAACGTGTTGCCGGGCAGAGCCGCACCGATCTCGGCACGACCACCCACGACACCGCCCGCGCTGGGCGACGTCGGGTAGATCGCGGGGGCGGACGTCGGCTGCGCCATGGTGGAGTTCGCCCGGTAGACCGCCACCGACAGCGGCGGGACCGTCACCGTGACGCGCCCGTCGGCCGCCGCGCGCAGGTCGGAGGTGGCACCGAGGAGCGGCACGAGCTTCGAGCCGGCGGAGTAGGTCGAGAACGTCGCGGTCTTGGCGGTCGTGGCGTTGTTGGCGACGACGACGTACTCGCGCTTGGCTGCCTTGTCGATGCGGCTGATCGCGTAGATGCCGGCCGCGTCGGAGGCGTAGCGGTGCACCTGCGCGCCGTCCGCGAGAGCGGGGTTGGCCGCGCGCAGGGCGGAGAGCGCCTTGATCTCACGGTAGAGCGGGGCGGACGTGTCGTAGTGCGCACCGGTGCCCGCGGGCTTGCTGCTGCCGACGACGACGTCGTCCTGGTAGATCGGCGTCTGCGTGGCGAACATGTCCTGTCGCGCGCGCTTGTCGCCGAAGTCGCTGGTCGGGCCGGTGAAACCCTGCTCGTCGCCGTAGTAGACGACCGGGTTGCCGCGGGTCAGGAACATCAGGGACGTCGCGAGACGGTCCCTGGCCAGCAGGTCGTCACCCGTGGCGCCGCCGGCGAGCAGCATCGCGCCGACGCGGCCCATGTCGTGGTTGCCGAGGAAGGTCGGCAGCTCGTAGGCGTTGGAGTCGGTGTCGGTGTAGTAGTCGTCGCCGGCGAAGAGGTCGCGGATGCCCGTCGTCGCCTTGCCCTGGGCGAAGCCGAGTGCCGCACCCTGGAAGCCGAAGTCGAGGGTCGCCGGCAGCGCGCCCTTCGTCGTGAACTGGCTCGTGTAGGCCGGGTTGCCGTCGTAGACCTCACCGAACATGAAGAAGTCGTCGTTGCCGATCGCCTTGGCGTGCTTCAGGATCGACGGCGAGAAGGCCTGCCAGAACTGCATGTTGACGTGCTTGACGGTGTCGATGCGGAAGCCGTCGACGCCGAAGTCGACCCAGGACTTGTAGATGTCCTCCATGCCCGTGACGACCTTCGGGTTCTCGGTGAAGAGGTCGTCGAGACCGGAGAAGTCGCCGTACGTCGAGGACTCGCCGGCATACGTCGAGTCGCCGCGGTTGTGGTAGAGCGTCGTGTCGTTGAGCCACGCCGGGACCTTGACGTCCTTGTCGGCGTCGGCGACCTTCGGGACGTACGGGAAGGACGTGCCCGCCGCCATCGTCGGGAAGCAGTTCGGGACCGTGGCTCCGGAGCAGGCCGGCTTGCCGGCGACGGCGGCGTCGTCGAAGACGTTGCCGCGAGCGTCCTTGTAGGGGCTCGTCTCCTTGTTGACGTAGGTGTAGGTGCCACCGTCGTAGGAGATGACGTCGGCGGTGTGGTTGGTGATGATGTCGAAGTAGAGCTTCATCCCCTTGGCGTGGGCGGCCGAGATGAGTGCCTTCATGTCGGCGTTGGTGCCCAGGTGCGGGTCGATCTGCGTGAAGTCGGTGATCCAGTAGCCGTGGTAGCCGGCGCTCGCGTCGGAGCCGCTGCCCTGCACGGCGCGGTTCTTGAACGACGGGGTGAGCCAGATCGCGGTCGTGCCGAGGCCCTTGATGTAGTCGAGCTTGCCGGTCAGGCCCTTGAGGTCACCACCGTGGTAGAAGCCCTCGTTCGTCGGGTCGAAGCCGGTGGAGAGCGGTCCGCCCGTGAGGCCGCCCTTGTCGTTGGCCGTGTCGCCGTTGGCGAAGCGGTCGGCCATGACGAAGTAGAAGCGCTCCTTCGTCGCGAGCGACCGGAGCGACGAGGCAGCGAGCTTGGTGTCGGCCTTCGTGGCGGCGCCGGGCAGGTCGGTGGGGGCGATCCCGATGGCGTGCGTCGTGTCGTCGTAGGTGAAGCGCAGCGTGGCCGGGCCGGCGAGGACGAGCGGCACGTTGCCACTGCCCTTGCCGTAGCTCTCGTCCCACGAGTGGTTGATCGCGACCTTGAGCTCGTAGCTGCCCGCGGGCACCCGGAACTCGGCGGCATACGTCGTCGTCCCGGGCTCGAGCGTGAGGTCGGTCGCGGTGCAGTCGGGCTTCCAGTCGCCGCTGCAGCCCAGCTCGTCCTGCAGCGACCCGACGACCGTCGCGGTGCGCGGGGCGTCGGCCCGGGCGGTCGGGGCCCCGGCCAGGGGGACGGCGAGTCCGGCCATGACGAGGGCCGAGATGCTGGCGACGGACAGGGCCGGGCGACGGCGCATGCGCACTCCTTTGTGGGCTGGGTCGCTCACGCCCGCGTCTGGACGCTCGACCACCGGGGAGAACCTAGCGCCCGTATCGGACACCACGCCAGACCTGAACTGCAAAATTTTGCACTCACGCTCAGGATGTTGCGGTTTCTTGCGCGGAACGGCAGCCGCTCAGCGCTCTGGACCGCCCGGGCGCGGGACGAGGGCAGCCACGGCCGCGTCGAAGTCGGCAACCCGCGTCACGCTCACCGGACCCTCCGGCACGACGATCCCGTCCGGCCAGCCGGGCCCGCCGACGACGACCTCGAGCGGCCAGTCCACGACCTCGAGGTCGCGCCAGAAGGGTTCGGCCTGCGGCCGGGCGAGAGAGGCCCAGAGGAAGACCGCCCGCGGCTGCGACTCGCGCAGCGCCGACACGAGGGCGTCGGACGGCACGCGCGGGCCGAGGAAGAGGCTCGCCACCCCGTGGCGCGCGAGCTCCGCCTCGAGCGCGAGCAGCGGGAGGTGGTGCTGCTCGTCGTCGGCGCTCGCCAGGACGACGGGCAGGCCGGAGACGCGCAGCCGGTTGGCCCGCACGACCGCGCGCAGCTCGGACTGGAGCAGCTCGCTCGTCAGGTGCTCGGACTGGACCCCGAGCCGCCCCTCCTCCCAGAGGGCACCGACCCGGCGCAGCGCCGGCGCGAAGACGTCGACCCAGGCCCGGCCGACGTCGCGGCGGCGCATGACCTGTCGGTAGAGCAGGGCCATGGTGCGGGGGTCGAGCGCCCGGGCCGCGCCCACGATGGCCTCGACGAGGTCGGTCGCATCCTGCCCGGACCCCGCGGCGTCGCCCACCGACACGGAGACCGCGCCGTCCGTCGCGTCGCCCGCCGCGCCGGGCGCGCGCCCGGACCCGCCACGCTCACTCAGGGCCTCGAGCACGCCGTCCCCCTCGAGACGTTCGGCGATCGCCGCGGCGTCCAGGGTGAGCACCGAGTCCGCCGCGCTCTGAGCGGGCACGCCCTGGGCGGTCAGGCGGGACATCAGCAGCACGCGTCGGATGTCGAGCTCGGTGTAGCGCCGGTGGTTGCCGCGCGTGCGCAGGCTCGGGCCGACACCGTGGCGACGGTCCCAGGAGCGGAGCGTCGGTGCCGCGATCGCCAGCCGCTCGGACACGACACCGACGGGCCAGCCCAGCTCGGGTGGCCGCTCCCCCGGCTCGGGGTCGTCGGGCCCCGTCTGGCCAGGCTCGCTCGGGGCTGCCGGCTGCGGGTTCATGTCGATCATCACCGTTTCACGTTGGTCGCCCGCGTCGGGCGGAGCGGTCCGAGATTCCCGTCATGGACCGCTCCAGCGCCGATCGGGCACCCCGATCATAAACTTATGCAGACCTCTTGTGCAATGCGTAAGTTCTGCGTAAGTTCTGCATCAGATCGCTCGATCGGACCCACGGAGGAAGCCATGACGATCACTCGCCTTCCGCGCCCCACCTACTCCTCGTACGAGTGGCAGGAGCAGGGTCGCTGCCGCACCAAGGCCGTCGAGCAGTTCTTCGCGGACGACCAGGAGCTCGACCAGCGCGAGCGTCGCGAGCAGACCGAGGCCGCCCGCATGGTCTGCGCCTCGTGCCCCGTCCGCGAGCGGTGCCTCGACCACGCGCTCCGGGTGCCCGAGACGTTCGGCATCTGGGGCGGCACGACGCCGACCGAGCGCGCCCAGATGCTCTGGGACGTCGCCGGCTGACCGAGCCGTCAGCGCACGGCGAGGGCGATGACCTCCGCCGTCGGCAGGGCGGCGAGCGCCGACCCGTCGAGCAGCAGCTTGGCGCCGCGCACACCCGCGCCGATGACGACCGGACCGGCTGCGACGACCGCCTCGTCGACGAGCACGGGCCAGCCCGCCGGTAGCCCGACGGGCGTGATCGCGCCCTGCTGCATGCCGGTCAGCTCCTGGGCCTTCGACTGGTCGGCGAACGAGATCTTGCGAGCGCCGAGGTGCTTGCGCACAACGCGGTTGATGTCGGCCCGGTCGGTCGCGAGCACCATGACGGCGGCGAGGGTCGTCTCCTCGCCGCGGCGCGCCTCGACGACGACGCAGTTGGCCGATGCCTCGGGCGCGACGTCGTAGGCCTCGCAGAAAGCCGCCGTGTCGGCGAGCGTCGAGTCGATCGGGGCCACCCGGACGCCCGGCACGTGCTCGAGCGCCGCGGCGACGGGTGGCGCGAGCAGGTCGGGGCGCTCCGAGGCAGCCACCCACGTCAGGTTTCCTTCAGGGCTGGGCATGCCCCGAGCGTAGGCCGCCCGCTCCCTCGCCGCGCCGCGGGGCCCGCATGCCGTGGGCCCGCCCGACGGCATACGGCCCGGACCGCAGACGGGCCCGACGGCACACGGGCGACCGTCAGGGACGCCAGGTGTCGTCGAGCGTCACCGTCCCCGACGCCGGCACCGTGACGGTGCGGTTGGCGCCCGACTCCCACGTCACGGTGCCCGCGGCGTCCTTGCGGAGGTACTTGTACTGCACGACGGTCCCCGGGGTGAGCGACACGGTGCGCCTCCAGACCGGGTAGGCGGACGGGTCGAGCTCGATGGCCGAGGCCGGCGCCCACGAGCCCAGCGCGGCGGCGTCGCCGACGACGTAGACGTCCTGGCCGACGGACGTCGTGGCGTTGACGCCGAAGCTCACCGACGCCGTCGCCGGAACGGCGCCGCTGACGGCGCCCACGTGCAGCGCGATCGTCTCGTTGGCGCCGACCGTCGCCGTGAAGGTCCCCGAGGCGCTCACGGTGTACGTCGCCGCCGAGCAGGTGCCCGACGAGACGGTGCCGTGCGTGACGTCGCAGTACGTCCCGGCGGGCAGCGAGGTCTGGAAGGTCGCGGTCACGGGGCCGGTCTCGTGGTTGACGACGACGTAGCCCTTGGAGCCGCGCCCGAAGGCGATGACGTTGTTGCCGTTGCTCCACCAGCTCGTCACGGCGGTCCCGGCCACGGCGTTGCGAAAGCCCACCATGCCGGCGATCTGGCTCCACGCGTGCTGGCACTTCCACCCGTCGGAGTAGCACGCGTTGACGGCGCCACCGAGCGGCGGTCCGGCGTCGGGGTCGCTCCACTCGTAGCCGGAGAAGACGTTCGGGGCGCCGTACGGCCAGGCGAGCATGAAGACGTTGGCCAGGGTGTACGTCGCGCCCGCCTTGTAGCTCAGGGTCGAGCCGTTGCGCTCGGTGTCCCAGTTGTCGACGAACGTGCGCGCGTTGCCGCTCGGCAGGTAGCCCCACGAGGCACCCCAGCTGCTGAGGTAGCTGAGCTTCTCGCTCGTGAAGATCCGCTTGAGGTCGTATGCCGCCCGGAACTCGTCGACGTCACCGGACCCCGTGTACTCGGTGGGCTGCACGGCCTCGCCGGCCCCGTAGATGACCTCGTGGACCCAGAAGGCGTTGGGGTTGGTCAGCTTGGCCTTGATGGCGGCGAGGTCGGTCGCGGCCACGTGCTTGGCGGCGTCGATGCGGAAGCCGTCGACGCCGAGGCCGAGCAGGGTGTTGAGGTAGCCGGCGATCGCACCGCGGACGTAGTCGCTGCCCGTGTCGAGGTCGGCGAGGCCGACGAGCTCGCAGGTCTGGACGTTGGTGCGGTCGGCGTAGGTGCTGATGTTCTGCCGGCAGCCGTGGAAGTCGCGGTCGGAGTAGACGCTCGGGTAGGCGTACTTCGTGTAGCTGCTGCCGGCCGTGCCCGTGCCCGACCCGGCGCTCATGTGGTTGACGACGACGTCGGCGACGACCTTGACCCCCGCGTCGTGGCACGAGGTCACCATCGAGCGGAAGGCGGTCGGGTCGCCGAGCCGGCCACCGATGCGATAGCTCACCGGCTGGTACGACGTCCACCACTGCGGACCCTGGACGTGCTCGGCCGCCGGTGAGACCTCGACGAAGCCGTAGCCCTTCGGCCCGAGCACGTTGGTGCACTCGCGGGCGACGGCGTCGTAACGCCACTCGAAGAGGGTCGCGGTGACGTCCTTGCCGCCCGGCGGGGTCGCGGCGGCCTGCTGCACGACGGCCGCGGGTCCGTCGACCGGCCCGGCGACGGACCAGCCGACCGCGGCGAGGGCGGCGACCGCCGCGGCGACGAGCCTCGAGCGGCGCGGACGCCGGCGCGGCCCTTCGCGTCCGGGTGGTGGTGGCGGTGTGGACGGTTCGGGCAGGCGCATGCGGCATCTCCTCGTCGAGACGTGCGGTGGGTGCGACGGCGCGGCCGTCACCTCGTGGAAGTTCCTGCACTCACATGCAAGAACTTGCGGCAGTCAACCGCCGCGGGGCACACCCCGCAACCCGAAACGGGCGCTCCCACCTGCAGGGTCACCCGGGGGTCCGCCGGACATCACCGACGGGACCGACAGCACCGTCCCGGGCCTGTCCCGCCACGGTCCGGTCGGTCAGCGGGCCAGCTCGGCGACGACCGTGGCGGCGGGCACCGGTCGGGCCGACCGCCAGCCCGTGCCGGCCCACAGCGCGAGCAGGTCGGGCCGCTCGGCCCGGGCCGACGCCCGCCGCAGCGGCACCGTGAGGTGGTGGACCTCCGGGTAGGCCGCCGGGGCCTGGCCGTCGTGCCGACGCAGGAAGTCGGTCTCGAGACCGCGCGCGAGGCGGCCGGAGTAGGCCCGCGTCACCGCGGTGCGCTCGTAGGCGGGATCGGCGAGGGCGCGACGGTAGGCGAGGCCGGTGCCCGCCTCGGGGGTCAGCAGCAGGGCGGTCCCGATCTGGACGGCGTCGGCGCCGGCGGCACGCACCTTCGCGGCCCGATCGGGGGTCGAGATGCCGCCCGCGGCGACGATCGGGACGTCCGTCTGCGACCGCACGGCGGCGACGAGGTCGAGCAGGTCGGCACCCGAGGGCTCCTTGGCCGGGTCGAGCGTGCCGCGGTGTCCACCGCCTGCCGGACCCTGGAGGCACAGCCCGTCGACACCTGCGCCGAGCGCCGCGGCCACCTCGTCGATGTCGGTGACCGTGGCGACCGTCTCGATGCCGGCGCGCCGCAGCTCACCGAGCACCGCCGTGCTCGGCAGCCCGAAGGTGAACGACACCAAGGGAACTCGCTCGCGGACGACGAGGTCGAGCTTGCGCTCCCAGTCGTCGTCGTCGCCGGGTCTCGGCTCCCCGGGCTCCGCGCCGACGGACCGGGCGTCCTCGCCGAGCGCCTCGCGGTAGGCAGCCACGGCCTCCACGCGCTCGGTGCCGCTCAGCTCTCCGGGCCCGACCGCATACGCGTTCGCCTGGGCGGGCACGAAGAGGTTGACGCCGAAAGGGCGCGGGCTCGCGTCCCACACCTCGGCGATGGCCGACGCGAGCTGTGGGGCCGTGAGGTAGCCGGCAGCCAGCATGCCCAGACCGCCGGCATCGCCGACCGCGGCGACGAGCTCGGGCGTCGTCGGGCCTCCCGCCATGGGCGCGCCGACGACACCGGTCTCGAGCGTTCGCAGCAGCATGCCCCGACGCTACTCCGCTCCCCCGGCCGGGGCACCGGGCCCCGCGGGCGTCGTGGACGGTGTGGGCGGTGTCACCGCGGCCGGACGACCCGCCCCTCGTCCCACACCGGCTCGGTCGACTCGTAGACGCGGCCGTCGGCGCCGAAGACGAGGAAGCGGTCGAAGCCGCGGGCGAACCACCGGTCGTGGGTGACGGCCACGACGGTGCCCTCGAAGCGGTCGAGCCCCTCCTCGAGCGCCTCGGCCGACTGGAGGTCGAGGTTGTCGGTGGGCTCGTCGAGCAACAGCATCGTCGCGCCCGACAGTTCGAGCAGCAGGATCTGGAAGCGGGCCTGCTGCCCGCCCGACAGCGACTCGAACTTCTGCTCGCCCGACCGCGCCAGCTCGTAGCGGTCGAGTGCGCGGGCGGCCTGCTCACGCGGTCGCCCCTCGCGGTGCTCGTCGCCGCGGTGCAGGATCTCGAGGAGGGTGCGCCCCATGAGGGACGGGTGCTCGTGCGTCTGCGCGAACCATCCCGGACGCACGCGGGAGCCGAGTCGCACGACGCCGGAGTGCTCGACGGGCACCGGCCGCACGTCGCCGACGGGCTGGTGCTCGCGCTCGGGGTCGGTGCCGCCGCACGCGAGCAGCCGGAGGAAGTGCGACTTGCCCGAGCCGTTGCTGCCGAGGATCGCGACCCGCTCGCCGTACCAGACCTCGAGGTCGAACGGCTTCATCAGGCCGGTCAGCTCGAGGCCCGTCGCGACGATGGCGCGCTTGGCCGTGCGCCCACCGGTGAGGCGCATCTTGACCGACTGCGTCATCGGCGTCTCCTCGGGCGGTCCGGCCTGCTCGAACTTGGCCAGCCGGGTCTGCGCGGCCTGGTAGCGCGAGGCCATGCCGTCGTTGAACTTGGCCTTGACCTTGAGCGTCTGGACGAGGGTCTTGAGCTTGACGTGCTCCTCGTCCCAGCGTCGACGCAGCTCCTCGAGTCGGTCGTTGCGGTCGGAGCGGGCCTGGGCGTAGGTCGCGAACCGACCGGGGTGCACCCAGAGGGTCGCACCGGCGCCGCCGGGCTCGAGCGTCGCGACCCGGGTGGCGACCCGGTCGAGCAGCTCACGGTCGTGGCTGATGAAGAGCACTGTCTTCGGCGAGGCCACGAGCGCCTCCTCGAGCCAGCGCTTCGTCGGCACGTCGAGGTAGTTGTCGGGCTCGTCGAGGAGCAGCACCTCCTCGGGGCCGCGCAGCAGCGCCTCGAGCACGAGCCGTTTCTGCTCGCCGCCGGAGAGCGTCGTGACCGCGCGCCACTGCGCCTGCTCGTACGGGATGCCGAGGGCCGCGACGGTGCACTGGTCCCAGAGGGTCTCCTGCTCGTAGCCGCCGGCCTCACCCCACTCGACGAGCGCGTGGGCGTAGGCCATCTGGTCGTCCTCGGAGTCGCGCTCCATCATGAGCAGCTCGCAGCGGTCGACCTCCTCGGCCGCCGCGCGGATGCGGTCGGGGGCCACCGAGACGAGCAGGTCGCGCACGGTCGTGTCGTCGCGCACCTTGCCGATGAACTGGCGCATGACGCCGAGGCCGCCCGAACGGGTGACCGCGCCCTCGTGGGCGGCGATGTCGCCCGCGATGATCCGGGTCAGCGTCGTCTTGCCGGTCCCGTTGGGCCCGATGAGCGCAACCTTGGCGCCCTCGCCGACCCGCACCGAGACGTCGTTGAGCAGCGGCCTGCCGTCCGGCAGGCTGAAGGAGACGGAGTTGACGTCGACGTGGCCCACGGGGGTCAAGCCTGACGTATGCCGTGTGGCCGCGTCACCCGGTTAAGCATCCGGTCGCGCACGCGTCACCCCCACGACCAGGAGTCGAGCACGGCGCGGTAGACGTCGAGGGCCTCCGGGTGTGCGGGATCGTAGGTGAGCCGTATCGCGAAGGCCTGCTCGGTGTAGGCGACGACGTAGTAGACGTGGCGCACCTGCTCCGACTGGTCGACGACGATGCCCATCCCCCGGTAGCCGGCGATGTCGCGCTCGGGCGCCGCCATCGGTGTGAGGCCCTTGGCCTCGAAGCCCTCCCGGAGCCCGTCGACGACCTCGGCCAGCGAGTGCGACCCGACCTTGATCGGGCGCTCGACGGCGATGAAGGCCGGCACCTCGTCGTCGTCGGGCTGCACGAGGGTGTCCGGCGGCGGGTCGAGCTCGCGCTCGGCCCGACTCCACCCGACCGGCTGGAGGTAGCTGTAGTCGATGCCGCGGACACGGTCCTCGGTCATCGCGACGGGGCCGACCGCGGCGGGGAGCGCCTTGATGGGGTGACCGGCGCTGTCCGTCGTCGGTGGCGCGGACGTCGGCAGGTGCACGACGCCGACGTCGGTCGGGGTCGGCGTCGCCGGGGCGGGGTCGCCGGAGCACCCGGCGAGGCCCGGGCCCACGACCAGGGCGATCGCCGGGAGCAGGGCCGCCGACGTCCTCACGCGCGCCGCCATCGGGCTACGTCCACGTCCAGGTCGAGAGGAGCTCGTCGAACTCGGCCATCGCGTGCGTCGCGTCGGCCTGGGACGAGCTGAGGGTGAGCAGGTAGATGCGGCCGCCACGTGCGACGCCGTAGGAGCGGGCGAGCACCTTGATGCCCTGCTGCTCGAAGGTCGTCGTGAAGCCGACGGCCGGGGAGCCCGAGACGGTCTTGTCGGGCGCCGAGGAGACCGTGCGTCCCGCCGCGGCCAGCTGCTGACGTCCCTTGGCCAGCTCGTCGTCGAGGACCGACCGGTCGCCGGCGGCCGAGGTGACCACGAGGTTGTTGGCGAAGGACCCTACCTTCTTGGACGAGAGGAGCACGACGTCGATGTCGGCGACGCCGGTCGCCTTGTCGGTCGCCTCGGTCCAGCCCTCCGGGGGCACGACGGTGAAGGCACCGGAACGGCCCCGGACCTCGTCGCCCTCGGTGGTCGTGGCCGAGCCGCCGGAGCCCGACGTGCTGCCCGAGGAGGAGGGGGCCGAGCTGCTCGACACCGACGGCGGCGATGCGGTGGTGTCCTTCGAGCAGCCCGTGAGCACGAGCGTGCACGTGAGGACGCCCACCGAGACGACGCGGGTCGGGCGGGCCTTCATGCGGTCGATCCAACCACAGCGGCCGAGCGGACGCCGGTCCGGTCTCGGGCCTGAGACACCGCTCACGCGGGCGACCGTCGGGCCCGCGTCAGCGACGCTCGTGCCGCCAGGTCGGCGTCCGGCGGGTAGAGCACCTCCTCGAGGCTGAGGCCGTGCGGGGGCATGACGTGGATCCCCGCGGTGCGCTCGCCCCGGTCCCGGAGCGACCGCGGCCACTCCACAGCGCGTCGCCCCTCCCCGACGGGCACCACGGCGCCGACGAGCGACCGCACCATCGAGTGGCAGAACGCGTCGGCCCGCACCGTCGCGGCGAGCACACCGTCGGGCAGGCGGACCCACGAGAAGTCGAGCAGGGTGCGCACGGTCGTCGCGCCCTCGCGCTGCTTGCAGAACGCCGCGAAGTCGCGCAGGCCGACGAGCGAGCGCGCCGCCTCGTCCATCGCCTCGACGTCGAGGGGTCGACGCCACCAGACCGTGTCGTGGCGGCGCAGGGGGTCGCGGGCGGCGTCCGGGTCGGCG
The DNA here is from genome assembly GCF_964254175.1 of Terrabacter sp. LjRoot27. Lineage (NCBI taxonomy): Bacteria > Bacillati > Actinomycetota > Actinomycetes > Micrococcales > Intrasporangiaceae > Terrabacter > Terrabacter sp. LjRoot27. The sequence goes on along the minus strand of NZ_CAXUSS020000001.1, from coordinate 1,149,358 downwards.
AGGCGGTAGAGGTAGCGCCGCTCCACCGCCGAGAAGCGTGCGTCGAAGCCGACCGGGGCGACGGCGGCGCGACGCACGACGACGTCCGGGGCCAGCAGACCGCCGAGACGGCTGACGAGGGCGACCCCGGGCTCGCGGTCGGAGCGTCCCGGGAGCGCCGCCCACGCCTCGGGGTCGAGGTCCACGTGGGCGACCTGACCGCGCGCGTGGACGCCGGCGTCGGTGCGACCGGCCACGGTGACCCGGACGGGCTCGGGGCTGCGCAGCACCGTGGTCAGGGCGGCGGTGAGCTCTCCCTGCACCGTGCGCAGTACCGGCTGCGCGGCCCACCCGGAGAAGCCGGTCCCGTCGTAGGCCAGGTCGAGGCGCACGCGCAGCGTGGACCCGCTCGACTCGCTCGACGCATTCATGGCGCCCGAGCCTAACGGGAGTCCGCTGACGCGCATCGGGCACCCGTCAACCGCCGTGGAGCGCTGCACGTCCTAGAAGTGAGGCACGGACCACCGGGCCCGGGCCCGCCAGAAGGGGGAACCTCCATGCACACCGTCACCCGCAGCCTCCTCGTCGCCGCGTGCGCTGCCGTCCTCGCCGCACCGGTCGCCGCCGGCACGGGCGCGACAGCCACCGCGTCGACCGCACCGTACTGCGGCATCACCTGGGGCTCGACCGCCAAGGCGACGAGCCCCGCCCAGCTCTGGACCGGCGCGGTCACGGGGGTCCGCGCCGGCCGCCACACCTGCTACGACCGGCTCGTCGTCGACGTCGCCCGTGGCCGCGGCACCCTCGGCTACAGCGTGCGCTACGTCAGCGCCGTCACCGCGCCGGGCAGCGGCCTGCCCGTCGCCGTGAGTGGTGGCGCGAGGATCCAGGTCACCGTCGACGCCCCGTCGACCCTCCGCCCGACCACGACGACCTTCTCCGGCTGGACCACCTTCCGGCAGCTGAAGGGCGTGGGCAGCTTCGAGGGCTACACCGACTACGGCCTCGGCGTGCGGGCCCGGCTGCCGATGCGCGCCTTCGTGCTCGTCGATGCCGACGGGGTCCGACGTCTCGTCGTCGACGTCGCCCACCGCTGGTGAGCGCGCGAAGGGCCCCGCACCAGTGGTGCGGGGCCCTTCGCTCGTCGCGCCGGGGCGCGACGTCACTCGACGTGGCTCAGGAGCCCGAGCCGGCCTTCGTGAAGCCGGCGGCCTCGGCGTCCTCGGCCGACTTGAACCAGAACTCGGCGACCGTCTGGTCGTACCACTGGCCGTCGGCCTCGTGGTACTTGCCGGAGTCGGCGTTGCCCTTGACGGTGTAGCTGTCGTCGGGCGACGAGCCGTCCTCGTTCGCGGCGACGGCGCCCTCGGGCAGCGTGGCAGCGGCCTCGGTGGCCTCGGTGGCCTCGGTCGTCTCGACCTTGTCGGCGTCCTCGGCGGCCTTGGTCTCGGCAGCGGCCTGCTTCGACTCGCTCTGCTTCGCAGCGCGCTTCGTGGCGGCCTCGGCCTCCTTGACCGTCGCCTTCTTGGCCGACAGCGGCTCGCGGACGAGCTCGATGACGACCATGGGGGCGTTGTCACCCTTGCGGGGGCCGATCTTCGTGATACGGGTGTAACCACCCTCGCGAGCCGCCATGTCGGGGGCGATCTCGGCGAAGAGGCGGTGGACGACACCCTTGTCGCGCACGACCGTGAGGACGCGACGACGGGCGTGCAGGTCGCCGCGCTTGGCGAACGTGATGAGACGCTCGGCGAGCGGACGCAGACGCTTGGCCTTGGCCTCGGTCGTCGTGATCTTGTCGTGCTCGAAGAGCGACGTCGCGAGGTTGGCCAGGATCAGCCGCTCGTGGGCGGGGCCGCCACCGACGCGGGGACCCTTGGTGGGGGTGGGCATTTCGTTTCTCCTAGAAGTCCGACCAGGCCGTTCTCGAGCAGGGCGCCGAGGGCTCGGTCAAGAAGCGGTTGGTCAGAGACGCTCGTCCTCGACGAACGACTGGTCGTCGTCGTCGCTGTAGTCGTCCTCGCCGTAGCCGTCGACGAGGGCAGACGGGTCGAACCCGGGCGGGCTGTCCTTGAGGGCCAGACCCATGCCGACGAGCTTGGCCTTGACCTCGTCGATCGACTTCGCACCGAAGTTGCGGATGTCGAGCAGGTCGGCCTCGCTGCGGCCCACGAGCTCACCCACGGTGTGGATGCCCTCGCGCTTGAGGCAGTTGTAGGAACGAACGGTGAGGTCGAGGTCCTCGATCGGCAGCGCGAGGTCCGCGGCGAGCGCGGCGTCCGTCGGCGACGGGCCCATGTCGATGCCCTCGGCCTCGACGTTGAGCTCGCGCGCCAGACCGAAGAGCTCCACCAGCGTCTTGCCGGCCGAGGCCATGGCGTCACGCGGGGTCATCGAGTTCTTCGTCTCGACGTCGACGATGAGCTTGTCGAAGTCGGTGCGCTGCTCGACTCGGGTCGCCTCGACCTTGTAGGTCACGGTGAGCACCGGGCTGTAGATCGAGTCGACCGGGATGCGGCCGATCTCCTGGTCACCGGACTTGTTCTGCTGCGCCGAGACGTAGCCACGGCCACGCTCCACGGTCAGCTCCATCTCGAGCTTGCCCTTGTCGTTCAGCGTCGCGATGTGCAGGTCGGGGTTGTGCACCTCGACACCAGCCGGAGGCGTGATGTCGGCGGCGGTGACCGCACCCGGGCCCTGCTTGCGCAGGTACATGACGACCGGCTCGTCGTGCTCCGAGGAGACGACGAGGCCCTTGATGTTGAGGATCATCTCGGTGACGTCCTCCTTCACGCCCGGAACGGTCGTGAACTCGTGGAGCACGCCGTCGATGCGGATGGAGGTGACCGCCGCGCCCGGGATGCTCGAGAGCAGGGTGCGACGGAGGGAGTTGCCGAGCGTGTAGCCGAAGCCGGGCTCGAGCGGCTCGATGGTGAAGCGGCTGCGGTTCTCGACCACGACCTCTTCGGAGAGCACGGGACGCTGTGCGATGAGCACTGTTCATTTCCTTCCCACGGGCGACCGCCATATGACGCCTCGTGAAACTGCCCGGTCGTGATCCGGGCGGGCCGGCTCGGCTCTGTCTGCGAGCGCGACCCCAGGCACAACCCCGGCCGTATGCCGCTGGGCGGGCCCAGCGGCATACGACGTGGGGCTGGTGTCAGTTCTTCGAGTAGAGCTCGACGATCAGCTGCTCGGTGAGCTGCGAGTCGATCTGCGCGCGCACCGGGAGCTGGTGGATGAGGATCTGCAGCGAGCCGTCGACGACCTGCATCCAGGCCGGGACGGGACGCTCGCCGAACGTCTGGCGAGCCAGCTCGAACGGGAAGCTCTCGACGGACTGCTTGCGGACCGTGATGATGTCGTACTGCTCGACGCGGTAGCTCGGGACGTCGACGCGCACGCCGTTGACCTCGAAGTGACCGTGCGTCACGAGCTGGCGGGCGTGGCGACGCGTGCGGGCCAGGCCCGCGCGGTAGACCACGTTGTCCAGGCGCGACTCGAGGATCTGGAGAAGGTTCTCGCCGGTCTTGCCGGGGCGCTTCGCCGCTTCCTTGTAGTAGCGGACGAACTGCTTCTCCATGACGCCGTACTGGAAGCGGGCGCGCTGCTTCTCCTGGAGCTGGGTGAGGTACTCCTTCTCCTGGATCCGGCGACGGCCGTGCTGGCCGGGCGGGAAGGGACGGAGCTCGAAGTTCTTGTCGCCGCCGACGAGGTCCATCTTGAGGCGGCGGGACTTCTTGGTGATCGGGCCGGTGTAACGAGCCATGTTTCTAGTTCTCTCTCTCGCTCAGGGCCGGATCAGACGCGACGGCGCTTGGGCGGGCGGACACCGTTGTGCGGCGTGGGCGTGACGTCGCTGATCGCGCCGACCTCGAGGCCGGTGGCGGTGAGCGAGCGGATCGCCGTCTCGCGGCCCGAGCCCGGGCCCTTGACGAAGACGTCGACCTTGCGCATGCCGTGCTCCATGGCGCGGCGGGCAGCAGCCTCGGCGGCCATCTGGGCGGCGAACGGGGTGGACTTGCGCGAGCCCTTGAAGCCGACCTGGCCGGCAGAGGCCCACGAGATCACGGCACCGGTGGGGTCCGTGATCGAGATGATCGTGTTGTTGAACGTGCTCTTGATGTGAGCGTGCCCGTGGGCGACGTTCTTCTTCTCCTTGCGACGAACCTTCGTCACACGAGCCTTGGGAGGCATTTTTCTCCTACGTCAGAACTGAATGTCGGTGTGGACCACTGATGAGCTCGCCGGGGCGGTCTCGATCAGGGTCACTTGGCCTTCTTCTTGCCGGCCACGGTGCGCTTCGGGCCCTTGCGGGTGCGCGCGTTGGTCTTGGTGCGCTGACCGCGCACGGGCAGACCACGACGGTGACGGAGACCTTCGTAGGAGCCGATCTCGACCTTGCGGCGGATGTCGGCCTGCACCTCACGGCGAAGGTCACCCTCGAGGCGGTAGTTGCCCTCGAGGAAGTCACGAAGCGCAACGAGCTCGGTCTCACCGAGGTCCTTGACGCGGGTGTTGGGGTCGACGCCGGTGGCAACCAGCGCCTCCTTGGAACGGGTGCGACCGACACCGAAGATGTAGGTCAGTGCGACCTCGACGCGCTTCTCGCGCGGAAGGTCGACTCCAACAAGACGAGCCATGTTGGGTTGTCTCCTGATTTCTGTTACGCGGAGGTCTGGAGCAAGGCACCGATCCGGGGTCACGGTCCGCCACACAGAAGGACGGACCACCGGTCCCCGGCCTCCGTGCCGGGGGTGACGTCCTGCGCCGACACGACGGTCGGTCATCAGGGGCCGGGTGCTGCTTTCATTCACTTGTCTTGCGTGCTGTCGAAGTTCTGTCGACGGCGAGGGTGGTGCTTCTGCTCAGCCCTGGCGCTGCTTGTGGCGCAGGTTCTCGCAGATCACCATGACCCGACCGTTGCGGCGGATCACCTTGCACTTGTCGCAGATCTTCTTGACGCTCGGCTGAACCTTCATCTGCCTGCTGTCTTCAGATCGCGCGCCTGCCACCGCGGGCCCCGGAGGGCACGTGACGATCAGGTGCTTGGTTGTGTAATCGGGAGTTGGTGCCTCGCACTCGTCCCGGCCTGACATGCCCGCTCTCGCGGACCGGTCGCGGCCGACCCTGGTGCTCAGCGGTAGCGGAAGACGATCCGACCGCGGGTCAGGTCATAGGGCGAGAGCTCGACCACCACACGGTCCTCCGGGAGGATCCTGATGTAGTGCTGTCGCATCTTGCCCGAGATGTGTGCGAGCACCTTGTGACCGTTGGAGAGCTCCACCCGGAACATCGCGTTCGGGAGAGCCTCGACGATCGTGCCCTCGATCTCGATGACACCGTCCTTCTTGGCCATATCCTCCGTCTATCTGTTGGTGGCCGACCCGGACTGAGCCGGCCTTGGGGCGTGCCTGGGTGCCGTGCTCGTCGCACAGCAGTGACTCAGGCGCCGAGGCACACGACACCCAACGCACAAGACTACGCCACGTGGGGCCGTTCCCCGAAATCGTGGCCGAGGGCGACGACCCTCCCGGACCGGGCGCGCCCGTGACCTCGCAGAGGTCCTCCCACCGGAGGATCCCGTATGCCGGCGCCTTGGGTAGCGTGCTCGCGTGACCGTCCGGCCCAGACCCCAGGCTGCCGCTGCACCTGCGGGACCCGCAGCTGCGGGCCGGCCCCTCGTCGACCGCGTCGGGGCGATCATCGCGCTGCTCTACTTCGTCGGGTCGATCACGGTCGCCGCGGTGCTGGGCCGCAGCGCCTGGTGGGTCAACGTCCGGGACCAGCCCGCGGTCCTCGGCTACGTCGGGATCGGGCTCGGTGCGCTCGCCCTGCTCCTGCTCCCCCGCTTCCCGCGCGCGACGTTCGCGGCGTGCGGCGTCCTCGCCTACCTGCTGTATGCCCTCGGCGCCATGCTCGGGCTGCCGACGGTGCTCATGGCGCTCGTCGCACTCTTCGGCGTCACGCTGTGGACCGACCGGCGGGGCGGGCTGTGGGCCCTCGCGGCGGCCCTGGGCTCGATCGGCCTCGCGACCGCGCTGCTCTTCGTCCGCTACGGCTACTTCCTGCCGCCGCTCGAGACCTTCCTGTCCGACCGCGTCGCCGTCTTCCTCTTCAACAGCGGCGCCGTCGTCGTGCTGACGTGGGCCGTCGCCGACCAGGTCCGGGCTGCCCGGGAGCGGGCGGCCCTGCAGCACGAGTCCGCGTCGCACGCGGCCGAGGCGGCCGCGCACGAGCGGGCCGAGCGTGCTGCGGTGAGCCGCGCCGACGGCCTGGCCGACCGGCAGCGGATCGCCCGCGAGATGCACGACGTCGTGGCGCACGGGCTGTCGGTGATGATCGTGCAGGCCGACGGGGCGCGCTTCGCGGCCGCCTCCGACCCCGACGCCGCGACGACCGCGCTCGCGACGATCGCCGCGACGGGGCGGGCCTCGCTGGCCGAGATGCGGCGGCTGCTGGGCGTGCTCCGCGACGACGCGACCGAGGTCCCGGACGCACCCCAGCCGGGCCTCGCCGACATCGAGACGCTCGTGGCGGGCCTCACCGCGGGCGGGAGGGTCGTGCACCTGCGCCAGGAGGGCGAGCTGCTCCCCCGCGACGCGACCGAGGGTGACGCCGCGACCGGGCTGACGGCGTACCGCATCGTCCAGGAGGCCCTGACGAACGTCATGAAGCACGCGGGCGACGACGCGACCGCGTGGGTGAGCGTCACGGTCGACCCGACCCGCGTCGTCGTCGAGGTCGTCGACGACGGCGTCGGGGACGGCGGGGACGGCGGCGCCCCCGGCCACGGGCTGCGCGGCATGGCCGAGCGGGTCGACGTGCTGGGCGGCTCGCTCGTCACGGGGCCCGACCCCCGCGGCGGCTTCCGGGTCGTGGCGACGCTGCCCCGCCTCGCCGCCGAGGCCACCCGGCCCATCGAGGTGTCCCCGTGATCCGCGTCATGATCGTCGACGACCAGGCGCTGGTGCGCGCCGGCTTCGCGATGCTCGTCCGGTCGCAGCCCGACCTCCTCGTCGTCGCCGAGTGCGCCGACGGGCAGCAGTGTCTCGACACCCTCTCCACCGTGCCGGTGGACGTCGTCCTCATGGACGTCCGCATGCCCCGGATGGACGGGATCGAGGCCACCCGTCTGATCGTCGAGCGTGGCTGCGCCACCAGGGTTCTCGTGCTCACGACCTTCGACCTCGACGAGTACGCCTTCACGGCCCTGCGGGCCGGCGCCTCCGGCTTCCTCCTCAAGGACGCGCCTCCCGAGGACCTCCTCGCCGCGATCCGGACGGTGCACGCCGGCGACGCCGTCATCGCCCCGTCGACGACGCGCCGCCTCGTCGAGACCTACGTCCGGAGCGCCCCGGTGGCGCCGGCGCTCCTCGACCGCACCACGGCCCTGACCGACCGCGAGCGCGAGGTCTGGGTGGCCATCGCCAACGGTCTGACGAACTCCGAGATCGCCGCGGCCCTCTTCGTGTCGGAGACGACGGTCAAGACGCACGTCGGCCACATCCTGGCCAAGACCGGGGTGCGCGACCGCGTCGCGCTCGTCGTGCTGGCCTACCAGACGGGTGCCGTGGCACTGTCCTGAGCCGGTGCGGACCGCACGTGGCCGCAGCGGCCTCCACCCGGCCGGCAACCGGCTCCTCCCACGGGAGGAGGCCGGGTTCGGCCCGCGGCCCGATGTGCGTCCCGGGGCCGCGCTCCTAGCGTCGAGCCATGATCGAGACCGACCCGTCGACCACCGTCGACCCCGCGTCACCGGGGCCCGTCCTGCTGGCCGGCGAGCTCGCCGAGGCCGTCGTCGACCACGAGGCCGTCGCGGCCAACGTCCGCGCCCTCCGCGACAGCGCCGGCACCCGGCTCATGGCCGTCGTCAAGGCGGATGCGTTCGGGCACGGCGCCGTGCCGGTCGCGCGCACCTGCCTCGCCGCCGGGGCGTCGTGGCTCGGGGTGACCCGCGTCAGCGAGGCGCTCGAGCTGCGTCGGGCCGGCATCGCGGCTCCCGTCCTCGCCTGGCTGTTCGAGCCGGCCCGCGCCGAGGAGGCTGTCGCCGCCGACGTCGACCTCTCGGTGAGCAGCCCCGTCGACCTCGCCGCGGTCGCCCGCGCCACGGGGCGCGCCCGCATCCACCTCAAGCTCGACACCGGCCTGCACCGCAGCGGCTGCCCGGGCGAGGACTGGGCCCGGCTCGTCTCGGCCGCCGCAGCGCTGGAGTCGGCCGGCCGGGTCCGGGTCGCCGGTCTGTGGTCCCACCTCTCGCACGGCGGCGAGCCCGACGCGGTCGCCACCCACCGGCAGCTGCTCATGTTCCGCGTCGGCGTCGACCTCGCCCGCGCCGCCGGACTGCGACCAGAGGTCGTCCACCTCGCGAACACCGCTGCGGTGCAGACGAACTCGCGCCACACGGCATACGACCTCGTCCGGGTCGGAGCCGGGATCTACGGGATCGGCGACGGGCTCCGCCCCGCGCTCACCCTGCGAACCCGGGTCGTCCAGGTGCGCCACGTCGCGGCGGGCCGCGGGGTCGGCTACGACCACCTCGGCCGCACGACGCGCGACACCCACCTGGCGCTCGTGCCGCTCGGCTACGCCGACGGGCTGCCGCGAGCCGCCACCGGCCGGGCGAGCGTCTGGGTCGGCGGGCGCCGGGCGCCGCTCATCGGACGGGTGTGCATGGACCAGGTCGTCGCCGACGTGGGCCCGGAGCCGGTCGCGGTCGGCACGGAGGTCCTCGTCCTCGGCGCGGGCGACCGCGGCGAGCCGACCGCCCGTGACTGGGCGCGCTGGGCCGGCACCAACGAGCACGAGATCTACACGGGCATCGGCGCACGCGTCGCGCGCCGACACGTCGGGGGCGCCCACGGCATCGCGGTGCCCGGCGTCGGAACGGAGGAACGATGAGGGTCGCCGTCATCCACGGGGGCACGAGCTCGGAGCACGACGTGTCGGTCGCGAGCGGTGAGGGGATCGTCGCCGGCCTGCGGAGCGCGGGCCACGACGTCGTGCCCGTCCTCGTCGACCGGTCGGGCGAGTGGCGGACCGGCGCGGGCTCGGGCGTGCTGCACGCCGCCGAGACGCTGCGGGGCTGCGACGTGGTGGTGCCCGCGCTGCACGGGGTGCTCGGCGAGGACGGAACGGTGCAGGGGTTCCTCGAGATCCTCGGGGTGCCCTACGTCGGCTCGCCCGTCGCGGCGAGCGCCGTGTGCCTGGACAAGCAGCTGACGAAGCTCGTCGTGGCCGCCGCCGGGGTGGCGGTCGCGCCGGGACTGTTCGTCCCCTCGGAGCGGGCGGTCGCCGCGACGCGCTCGGCCGCCGAGCTCCAGCGCCTCGTCGACGACGTGCTCGGGGCCGGGCTGCGCGGCCCGCTGTTCGTCAAGCCGGTGCACGGGGGGTCGAGCGTGGGGGTCACCAGGGTCGACGCGAGCGCCGACGGCGGTCGCCTCCGGACGCCCGGGGCCCCGTCGGGTGCTCTGCCGGGTGCCCTGCCGGGCGGCGGTCTGTCGGACGCCCTGTCGCGGGCGCTCTCGACCGCTCTCGAGCACGGGACGGACGGAGTCCTCGTCGAGGCAGAGGTGGCCGGCCTCGAGGTCGACGTGCCGTTGCTCGAGCTGCCCGACGGGCAGGTGCGGTGCGGGCCCGCCCTGCTCGTCGAGAGCGACCCCGACGAGCCGTTCTTCACCGAGGCCGCAAAGTACGCCGGGGCCGGGACGAGGTTCACCGTGCCCGCCCCGCTCCCCCCGGAGCAGACGGCGCGCCTCGGTGAGTTGGCGACGACGGCGTACCGGGCGCTCGGGTGTCGCGGTCTCGCCCGTGTCGACTTCCTCGTGGGACCGGACGGGCCGGTGCTCAACGAGGTCAACACCTTCCCCGGTTTCACCCCGGCGTCGCAGTTCCCGCGGATGTGGGCCGCCGCCGGTCTGACCTACCCGGCGCTCGTCGACCTCCTCGTGCGCACCGCCGCCGGCCGGCCGGTCGACGCGCCCCGTGGTGTGGTCGTCGGATGAGCGCGTCACCGAGCCGGACGTCGCCGGGCAGCTCCACGAGCCCGCTGCTGCTCGCCGACCCGCGGGTCAGCTCCATCCCCGTCGTCGAGGACGGCTCCCCGCTGGTCGACCTCGCGAGCGTCGGGGTGCGGGTCGAGCACCAGCCCCCGCCACCACCACCGGGTCTCGGTCTGCCGGGCTCTGCACCGGACCGGGCGACCGCGCCCCCGCCCGGACCGCACCGGCTGGTCCGACGCACGCTCGCCGACCGTCTCGGCGAGGCCGGGGCCCTGCTCCCCGACGACCTGCACCTGCTCGTCGTCGAGGGACTTCGTCCGCTGGACACCCAGCGGATGATCCACGCCGCGTACCGGGCGCGCCTCGCGACCGAGCAGCCCGGGCTCGACGCTCACGCCCTCGACCGGCTGGCGAGCCGGTTCGTGGCCCCACCGGCCACGGCCCCGCACGTCAGCGGGGCCGCCGTCGACCTGACGCTCTGCGACGACGACGGGCGCCGGCTCGACCTCGGTTGCCCCGTCGACGCGACCCCCGAGCAGAGCGGTGGGGCGTGCTACTTCGACGCCCCCGGCATCGGTGACGAGGCGCGCCGCCTGCGGGGCGCGCTCGCTCGCGCCCTGGGACGGTCAGGCATGGTCAACTACCCGACCGAGTGGTGGCACTGGTCGTTCGGGGACCGCTACTGGGCCCACGTCACCGGCAGTCCCTTCGCGATCCACGGACCGGTCACTGCGCCGGACGGTGTCGCAGGCGCGACGACGACGCTCAGCGCTCGAGCTCGGCCCGGCGCAGGGTGACGATGCGCTCGATGACCTCGTCGGGGATCGGCTGGTCGACGGCGAAACGGATCGTGCCCTTGCTCAGGGAGTGACCCGTGAGGTCGGGCGCGACGGCTTCGACGACGGCCGGGCTGAACGGGAAGACCGAGAGGTGCTTGGCCGCCGCCGTGATCCCGAGGAGCGGGCGGCCGGCGAGGCGCAGCGCCGGCATCCCGTAGCTCGTGCCCTCGTCCGCCTCGGGTGCCACGCGACGCGCGACGTCGACGACGTGCTGGAGGGCTGCGCGCTGGGCCGGCTCGAGTCCGCCGAGGTAGTCGCCGATCGTTCCCACCCGGCCATGGTCGCACCACCGTCGCCGCCACGGGCGGGTTCGCCACCCCCGGTCGCCCGGGTATGGGTGGGCGACCCCTCCACGGTCGTCGTCGTGACGACCCTCCACGAAAGGCCACCATGAGCGCTCGCACCCGCACGCGCACGCAGACCTCCACCGTCGTCGTGCTGCTCTGGCTCCTCATCGGCGTCTTCGCCGCCTTCCAGCGCGGCTACTTCGGCTCGTCCGACCCCAGCTGCAGCCGGCTGGCCACGACGGCCGTGACGATCGTCGCCGGACCGCTCAACTACGTCGGGCTCGACCCGCGCATCGGCTGCTCGACGCCTCAGCCCTCGAAGTAGCCGGGAGCCGGCGGGTGGGAGCGGCATACTGGCCGGGTGACCGAGCCCGGCGCTGACGCCACCGTCCCACCCGCCACCTCCACGCCGTCACCGGCTCAGGAGACGCCGCCTGACCGCACGGACGCGGTCACGGCGCCCCCGTCGGCCGCGGAGAGCGTGGAGGACTACTACGCACGCATCGCGGCCGCGGCCGGCGCGGACGGCCGCCTTCCTGTCGCGGTCGAGGAGATGCCCGGCTGGGACATCTACCCCTACGAGATCGAGGGCCTGCGCCTCAAGCCGGTGCAGCCTCCGGCGGACGAGGAGCCCGCACGGCGCGGCGAGCACGCCGCCGACTGCTGGTGCGCCGGCGGCTTCGGGGACACCGACGACCGGCTCGTCTGGTCGAACGCCCGGTGGCGCCTCACGCTCTCCGTCGACACCGGCCTGCCCGTGATGCTCATGCTCATGCCCCTCGCGCACCACGACCTGCCCTCCCTGCCGGGCGACCTCGCGGCCGAGATGGGCCAGCTCGTCGTCGCGGTGTCGGACGCCGTCGAGCACGTGCCGAGCGTCGGGCGGGCCCAGCTGGCGAAGTACGGCGACGGCGGAGCCCACCTGCACCTGTTCTTCCTCGGTCGCCCCGCCCGCATGCTCCAGTTCCGCGGGTCGCCGCTCATCGACTGGGAGGAGAACCTCCCGCGGGTCCCCCTCGACGTGCTCCAGGCCAACGCTCGCGTCGTCGCCGAGCGGATGGTCGTCCACGTCGGCGGCACGCCCGGGGGGCTCGGCCGCTAGAGCGTTCGCCGAGTCCGCCGACGGCACTCCGGAGACACCCGAGCCGACACGGGCCGGGTCGACGCGCGCCCCGCCCGCTCCTCAGGCCCGGTGGATCGCGGGCCGCTCGAAGAAGAGCACGGCGACGACGCCGATGAGCAGGACCGCGGCGGGCAGCAGCATCGACTCCGACATCGCGTCGGCGAAGCCGCTCGCGACCTGTGCCGGCATCGTGGCCCCGGAGCCCTGCAGCCCGCCGAGCTGGCCCGAGATGCCGGGCAGGTCGGCGGCGAGCCGGGCCTCGATGAGGGCTGCGATGGCTGCGCTGCCGAGGACCGCGCCGACCTGGCGCGTCGTGTTGTAGACGCCCGACCCGGCACCGGCCGACGACAGCGGCAGGTTGCGGGTGGCCGTGGCGCCCAGGGGACCCCACATGAAGGCGTTGCCGACGCCCATGAGCGCCATGGGCAGGAGCAGCTGCCACGTCTGCGTCTCCGGGTGCATGACGAGGGCGAGCCAGAGCAGCGACAGCGCCGTGAGGCCGATCCCGGCCGCGGTGATGCCGCGCGGGTGGACGCGGTCGGCGAGCCGGCCGGACACCGGCGCGAGGCCGCCCGAGATGACGGCCATCGGGGCGAGCAGGAGGGCCGAGGCGGTCGGCGACATGCCGCGCACCGCCTGGGCGTAGAGCATGAAGGGGAAGGCCATCGCCGTGATGGAGAAGCCGATGGTCGTGATCGCGACGTTGGCGAGCGAGAAGTTGCGGTCGTCGAAGAGCCGCAGCGGCAGGAGGGGCTCGCGGGTGTTGTGCGCCTGCCACCAGATGAAGACGCCGAGGACGAGCAGGCCTGCTCCGATGAGCAGCGGCACGGAGACGAAGCCGGAGATGGTCCCCCAGTCGTAGGTCTCGCCCTCCTGGACGCCGAACACGACGAGGAACATGCCGACCGCCGAGAGCCCCACGCCGATCCAGTCGAAGCTGTGGCTGTGCGTCTCGAGCCGCGGCACGAGCCGGGCGGCGAGGACGAAGGCCACGACACCGACGGGCACGTTGATGAAGAAGATCCACTCCCAGCCGGGACCGTCGACGAGCAGCCCACCGACGACAGGGCCGACGAGGATCGCCACGCCGGCCGTGGCACCCCACAGCGCCATGGCCTGACCGCGGGACGCCGCCGGGAACGTGCGGGTGATGACGGCCATCGTCTGCGGCGTCAGCATCGAGGCGCCGAGACCCTGCACGACGCGGGCGATGATGAGCCCGGTGACGGTGCCGGTGAGCCCGCACCACAGCGAGGCGAGGGTGAAGACCGTCAGCCCCACGAGGTAGAGGTTCTTCGGGCCGTAGCGGTCACCGAGCCGGCCGGTGATGAGCAGCGGCGTGGCGTAGGCCAGCAGGTAGGCGCTCGTGACCCAGATGACGCTGTTGACGTCGGTGTCGAGGCCCCGCAGGATCGCCGGGGTCGCCACCGACACGATGGTCGAGTCGACGAGGATCATGAAGAAGCCGATGACCATGGCCCACAGGGCCGGCCACGGGTTGAGCCCGTCAGGCACCCCGCCCGACAGGGCCGGGGCGGCCGTCGGGACCGCTGCCTCTGCCGTCGCGTCGCGCCCGGTCACGTCGGTCGTGCTGTCCTCGCCGGCCACGGTGGCCCCCTTCCGCTGCCTGACGCAGCACCTCCGATTGTCCACCCGCGCACCGACAGCGGTCAGGCTCCCGCGGCGGGCCCGTTCCGGGTCCGTGGGTCCGTCAGGAGTCCCCGCCCGACGCCCGACGGCCCCGACGCACCCCCACGGCGAGAGCCGGCGTCAGGCGTACGACCAGCGCGTCGCGAGCCACAGCGGGTCGTAGCCGGTCAGCGGCACCATCCGCCACGTCAGGTCGGCATCGGCACCACGCAGCCGCGCCTCGATGCGGAAGCGGTGGGGCGTCTCGATGGCGATGACCTCGGCGCGGAAGGTGTCCTCGTCGACCCACCCACCGCTCGCGACGACGGGCAGGGTCGCTCCCGCCGCCACCAGCTCCCCCTCGCGCCACAGGCCCCGACCCACCGGGACGCGCAGCCACTCGCCGCGTCGGCTGAGGCCGAGCACGACGTCGGGACCGTCACGGGTCACGGAGACGGCCGTGTAGTCGGCCGAGAGGTCGGAGCCGTCCGAACGGCTGAACTCGGCATACTCCGGACCCAGCGCGTCCCCCGACATGGCCGGGATCTCGAGACCCGCGAGGCGCTCGGCCAGGGCACGGTCGCCGTCGCCGGAGCCACCGCCGCCGATGGCGGGCACGACGTGGGCCCACAGCCCGTCGAGCGTGGACTGCATGCGCGCCTGCTCCGCCGTGACCGCCACGACCGTGTCGTGCTCGGGCAGCACGACGAGGAACTGTCCGTAGGCCCCGTCGCCGCGGTAGCCGAAGCGCTGCATCCAGAACGAGTAGCCGTAGCCCCGGCGCCAGTCCTCATCGGCGTCCGGGTCCTCGCTGACCGGCCCGAAGCCGCGCGTCGCCTCCTCGACCCACGCCTCGGACAGCAGCTGCCGACCCTCCCACCGGCCGCGGTCGAGGTAGAGCTGGGCGATGGAGGCGATGGCCTCGGTCGTCAGGTGCGAGCCGGTGAACCCGAGCTCGCGCCCGAGCGGGTCGCGGTGCCAGGGGATGTCGGGCAGCCCCAGGGGGGCGAGCAGCCGCGGGCGCAGCACCTCGGCCACGCCGACGCCGGTGACTCGGCGCACGATGACGGCGAGCAGGTAGGTCGCCACCTGGTTGTAGGCGAAGACGGTCCCCGGCGGCCGGGTCGGCTGCGTGGCGAAGACCCGAGGCACCCAGTCGTCCCCGTCGCCGCCGCTGCCGCTCATCCGGTCGAAGACCCGCCCCCACGCGTCCTCCTCGTGACCGACCGTCATCGAGAGGCAGTGCGCGATCCGCACGTCCTCCCAGCCGTCGGCCACCAGGGCGCGGTCGAGCTCGGGGAAGTGGTCGAGGACCCGGTCGTCGAGCGACAGACGCCCCTCCTGGACGAGGAAGCCGACGGCCGTGGCCGTCACGGTCTTCGAGAGGGAGTACGCGAGGTGGACGCGGTCGGCGGCATACGGCCTCCACCAGCCCTCGGCCACGACGTGTCCGTGACGCACGACCATGAGGCTGTGCAGCCCGAGGTTGTCGCGTTCCGCGGCGTCGACGAATGCGTGGATGCCGGCGGCGTCGACGCCCTGCGCCGACGGGGTGCTGCGGGGAAGGCTCACGAGCGCGACGTTACGCGTCCGGAGCCGCCGGGTGGGCCGGCGGCCCGCCGCGAGTCGCGGAAGGTCAGGCGGTCACGTCGAGAGGGGCGTATGCCGCCCCGGCAGCCGCGAGGGCAGCCTGGCCTCCGTCGACGGCCGTGAGGATCCACAGACCGTCCTCGCGGACGGCGACCGAGTGCTCCCAGTGCGCGGCCCGCGTGCCGTCGAGGGTCACCACGGTCCAGTCGTCGGCGAGCACCTTGGTGTCGATGCCGCCGAGGGTCACCATCGGCTCGATGGCGCCCGTGAAGCCGTCGACGAGCTTGGGACCCGTCTCGCGCACCGCGTAGTTGGGGATCTGGGGATCCATGTGCATCTGGGTGCCGATGCCGTGGCCGACGTACTCGTCGATGACGCCGTAGGTCCGGCCGTCACGCTCGGCGGCGGCCTCGATGCTGGCCTCGACCGCGTCGCCTACGGCGTAGAGGCGACCGCCGACGTGCATCGCGGCGATCCCCGCGTAGAGGCCGGCCTCGGTGGCGTCGATGAGGGCGAGGTCCTCGGGACGACCGGCCTCGCGCCCACCGACGACCGCGGTGAAGGCCGCGTCGCCGTTCCAGCCCTTGACCTCGGCGCCGCAGTCGACCGAGACGATGTCGCCGGCCTCGAGGACCCGGGGGCCCGGGATGCCGTGGACGACCTCGTCGTTGACGCTCGTGCACAGCGTGTGGCTGTAGCCCGGGACGAGCTGGAAGTTGGGGATGCCGCCGTTGCTGCGGATGAAGTCCTCCGCGAGGCGGTCCAGCTCGAGCGTCGTCAGGCCGGGGCGCAGCTCGCTCGCGAGCAGCTCGAGCGTGCGCCCGACGAGCAGCCCCGCCTCACGCATGAGGCGCAGCTGCTCGTCGGTGCGGCCCTGGAGCCGGTTCCGGCGTCCGAACATCGATGGTCCTTCTCGGTGACGAAATGACGACACCTCACGGCGGCGTCGCCACGGCGTCGGTACGCCGTCGCTCAGGTGTGCTCAGGTGTGCTCAGGCGTGCTGCGGCAGGGCCGCGATGACACGGTCGGTGACGTCGTCGACGGCGCCCATGCCGTCGACCTTGACGAGGAGGCCGGCGACCTCGTAGTGCTCCGCGAGGGGCGCGGTCTCCTTGCGGTAGATCGCCTGGCGCTCGCGGATGACGTCCTCGGTGTCGTCGGCGCGACCCTCGGTCTCGGCGCGCTTGAGCAGCCGCTCGACGATGGCGTCCTCGTCGACCTCGAGCTCGAGCACCGCGTCGAGCGCGTGCCCGTGACGCGACAGCATGGCGTCGAGCGCGTCGACCTGGCCCGCGGTGCGCGGGTAGCCGTCGAGGAGGAAGCCGTGTGCGGCGTCGTCCCAGGTCAGCCGGTCCTCGACGATCTCGTTGGTGATCTCGTCGGAGACGTAGCCGCCGGACGTGATGATCTCGTGGACCTTGACGCCGAGCGGGGTCTGGTCCTTGATGTTGGCGCGGAAGATGTCGCCGGTCGAGATGGCCGGGATGCCGAGACGCTCGGCGATCCTGGCTGCCTGCGTGCCCTTACCGGCGCCGGGCGGGCCGAGGATGATCAGTCGCATGTCGGGGCCCCCGGGAGGTCGGGAGCGCAGCGAGTGACTTTCTGGGGTGACATTAACGGAGGAACCCTTCGTAGTGACGCTGCTGCAGCTGCGCCTCGATCTGCTTCACCGTCTCCAGGCCCACACCGACGACGATGAGGATCGAGGTGCCACCGAACGGGAAGTTCTGGTTGGCGCCGACGAGGACGAGGGCCACGAGCGGGATCAGCGAGACGATGGCGAGGTAGATGGCACCCGGCACGGTGATTCGGGTCAGGACGTAGTTGAGGTACTCGGCCGTGGGTCGCCCGGCCCGGATACCCGGGATGAAGCCGCCGTACTTCTTCATGTTGTCCGCGACCTCGGTCGGGTTGAACGTGATGGACACGTAGAAGAACGTGAAGAAGAGGATGAGGGCGACGTAGGTCGCCATGTAGATGGGGTGGTCGCCCTTGACGAGGTTGTCCTGGACCCACTGGACCCAGCCCGGGTTGTTGCCGTCGGCGCGCGTGTTGAACTGCGCGATGAGGCCCGGCAGGGCGAGCAGCGAGCTCGCGAAGATGACCGGGATGACGCCGGCCATGTTGACCTTGAGCGGGATGTAGGTGGACGTGCCGCCGTACATCCGGCGCCCGACCATCCGCTTGGCGTACTGCACCGGGATGCGGCGCTGGGACTGCTCGACGAAGACGACCGCCGCGATGACGAAGACACCGAGGACGAGGATGCCGAGGAACGTGCCCCAGCCCTTGTTCTCCTTGATGGCCCAGAGCGAGGCCGGGAAGCCGGCCGCGATCGAGGTGAAGATCATGAGGGACATGCCGTTGCCGACGCCCTTGTCGGTGATCAGCTCGCCGAACCACATGATGAGGCCGGTGCCGGCCGTCATCGTCAGGACCATGATGAGGATCGTGACCATCGACTGGTCGGTCATGATCGACTCGCAGGTGCCGCCGAAGAGGCTGGACGGGTTGCGCGCGAAGGTGACGAGCGTCGCCGACTGGAGGATCGCGAGACCGATCGTCAGGTAGCGGGTGTACTGCGTCAGCTTGCTCTGCCCCGACTGGCCCTCCTCCTTGAGCGCCTCGAAGCGCGGGATGACGACCGTGAGCAGCTGGATGATGATGCTCGCCGTGATGTACGGCATGATCCCGAGCGCGAAGACCGACAGCTGCAGCAGCGCACCGCCACTGAAGAGGTTGGCGAGGTTGAGGAACCCGCTCTGGTCTCCGCTCTGGCCCTTGCTGGCGTCCAGACAGTCCTGCACCAGGCTGTAGCTGATGCCCGGCGTCGGCACGTGCGATCCGAGCCGGAACAGCACGATGATGCCGAGCGTGAAGAGCAGCTTCTTGCGCAGGTCCGGGGTACGGAACGCGCGTGCGAAGGCGGCGAGCACTGGGTCCTCCTGGGGGGCCGCACGGTGGCGCGGCGTAAGTCATGCAATCCGTGGAAGGTTAACGCAAAGGCGCAACGCCCCGGGCCCCCACCGCGGTGGCCGACGTCACGTCGGCTCGCGGGTCGGGCGCCCGGGGCGCTGCTCACACGAGGTGTGTGGTGGTCACTCGAAGCCCGGTCTCAGCCGGCGAGGGCCGTGACCGTGCCGCCGGCGGCCTCGATCTTCTCCTTGGCGGACGCCGAGAACTTGTGCGCCTCGACCTCGACCTTGACGGAGATCTCGCCCGTGCCGAGCACCTTCACCGGGAAGCCGTCACGGACGGCACCCTTGGCGACGAGGTCGGCGACGGACACCTGACCACCCTCCGGGAAGAGCAGCTGCAGGCGGTCCAGGTTGACGACCTGGTACTCCGTGCGGAACGGGTTCTTGAATCCGCGGAGCTTCGGGAGGCGCATGTGCATCGGCATCGAGCCGCCCTCGAAACGCTCCGGGACCTGGTAACGGGCCTTCGTGCCCTTGGTACCACGACCGGCGGTCTTGCCCTTGGAGCCCTCACCACGACCGACGCGGGTCTTGGCGGTCTTGGCTCCGGGGGCCGGACGCAGGTGGTGGACCTTGAGGGCGGACTCGCCCGACTTCTTGGCGTTGTCGGCCATGGTCAGTCAACCTCCTCGACGGACACGAGGTGCGTGACCGTCTTGACCATCCCGCGGATCTCGGGACGGTCCTCCTTGACGACGACGTCGCCAATGCGCTTCAGACCGAGGCTGCGCAGCGTGTCACGCTGGTTCTGCTTGCCACCGATCTCGGAACGGGTCTGGGTCACCTTGAGACGAGCCATCACGCACCAGCCTTCGCAGCCTGGGCCTCGGCCATACCGGCGGCGCGGGCCTTGAGCATGGCCGCCGGAGCGACCTCCTCGAGGGTCTTGCCACGACGGGCAGCGACCGACTCGGGGCGCTCCAGCTCGCGCAGGGCCTGGGCCGTGGCGTGCACGATGTTGATGGCGTTGTCGGAGCCCAGCGACTTGCTGAGGACGTCGTGGACGCCGGCGCACTCGAGCACCGCACGCACCGGGCCACCGGCGATGACACCGGTACCGGGGGCGGCGGGGCGGAGCATGACGACGCCTGCGGCGGCCTCACCCTGGACGGGGTGCGGGATGGTGCCCTGGATGCGCGGGACCTTGAAGAAGTTCTTCTTGGCCTCCTCGACACCCTTGGCGATGGCCGCGGGAACTTCCTTGGCCTTGCCGTAGCCGACACCCACGGTGCCGTCACCGTCACCGACGACGACGAGGGCGGTGAAGCTGAAGCGACGACCACCCTTGACGACCTTGGCGACACGGTTGATGGTCACGACGCGCTCGACGTACTGGTTCTTGTCGTCACGGCTGTCGCGGTTGTCGCGGCCGCCGCGGTTGTCACGGCGGTCTCCGCGCTCGGTGCGCTCGCCGCCACCGGCGGGGCCGGTGCCTCGACGCTGCTGTCCGGGCATCAGATGTTCCTCATCTCAACAATTGCGTTCACGAAGTTGCTCACAGGGACAGACCGCCTTCGCGGGCGCCCTCGGCGATCGCCGCGACACGGCCGTGGTACTTGTTGCCACCACGGTCGAACACGACGGCCTCGATACCGGCGTCCTTGGCACGGGCGGCCACGAGCTCGCCGACCTTCTTGGCCTTGGCCGTCTTGTCACCGTCGAAGGAGCGCAGGTCGGCCTCCATCGTCGAGGCCGAGGCCACGGTCTTGCCGACGGTGTCGTCGACGACCTGGACGAAGAGGTGACGGCTGGAGCGCGACACGACGAGGCGGGGACGGACCGCGGTGCCGGCGATCTTCTTGCGACCGCGCACCTGGCGACGGATGCGGGCGGCAGCCTTGGACTTACCGCGCTTGATGATCATTGCCATGGCTTACTTACCGGCCTTTCCAACCTTGCGACGGATCTGCTCGCCCGCGTAGCGAACGCCCTTGCCCTTGTACGGGTCGGGCTTGCGCAGCTTGCGGATGTTCGCCGCGACCTCACCGACGAGCTGCTTGTCGATGCCCTGCACCGAGAAGCGGGTCGGGTTCTCGACGGCGAAGCTGATGCCGGCGGGAGCCTGGATGAGGATCGGGTGCGAGTATCCGAGCGAGAACTCGAGGTCCGAGCCCTTCGCGGCGACACGGTAACCCGTGCCGTGGATCTCCATCTTCTTCTCGTAGCCCTCGGTGACACCGAGGACCATGTTGTTGATGAGCGACCGGGTCAGGCCGTGGCGCGAGCGCGAGTCGCGCTCGTCGTTGGGGCGCTTGACCTCGAGGTTGCCCTCGCCCAGCTCGACCGTGATCGGCTGCACGACGGTCAGGGAGAGCTCACCCTTGGGGCCCTTGACGATGACGTCCTGGCCCTCGACCTTGACGTCCACACCCGAGGGGATGGAGACCGGAAGTCGTCCGATTCGCGACATGTCAGTGTCTCCTTACCAGACGTAGGCGAGGACTTCCCCACCCACGCCCTTCTCGTGTGCCTGGCGGTCGGTCAGCAGACCGTTCGACGTCGACAGGATCGCGACGCCGAGGCCACCGAGAACCTTGGGCAGGTTCGTCGACTTGGCGTAGACGCGCAGACCGGGCTTGCTCACGCGACGCACACCGGCGATGGAGCGCTCGCGGTTCGGGCCGTACTTGAGGTCGATGGTCAGCGTCTGGCCGACCTCGGCCTCCTCGATCTTCCACGAGGCGATGTAGCCCTCGCTCTGGAGGATCTCGGCGATGTTCTTCTTCAGCTTCGAGTACGGCATGGAGACGACGTCGTGGTGCGCCGAGTTGGCGTTCCGGACGCGGGTCAGCATGTCCGCAATCGGGTCAGTCATGGTCATGTGGGCTCTCCGCCCTTCCTCACCGGGGTTTCGACCGGGGCTATCTGCCCGGCGACGGCTGGGCCGTCGTGTGGCCGACCTACGGTGTCAGAGGTGTGTTGGTCTTGGGGTTGCTCTGGGCTCGGGGAGCCGATTACCAGGAGCTCTTGGTCACGCCCGGCAGCTCGCCCGCGTGCGCCATCTCGCGAAGGCAGATGCGGCAGAGGCCGAACTTGCGGTACACCGAGTGCGGGCGACCGCACTTCTGGCAACGGGTGTATCCGCGGACCTTGAACTTCGGCTTCCGGTTCGCCTTGTTAACGAGCGCGGTCTTGGCCATGTCAGTTCTCCTTGAAGGGGAAGCCGAGCTGCTTGAGCAGCGCGCGACCCTCGTCATCGTTGGTCGCCGTGGTGACCACGGTGATGTCCATGCCTCGCACGCGGTCGATCCGGTCCTGGTCGATCTCGTGGAACATCGACTGCTCGGTCAGGCCGAACGTGTAGTTGCCGTTGCCGTCGAACTGCTTCGGCGAGAGGCCACGGAAGTCACGGATGCGCGGGAGGGCGATCGTGACGAGACGGTCGAGGAACTCCCACATGCGGTCACCGCGGAGCGTCGTGTGGGCGCCGATGGGCATGCCCTCACGCAGCTTGAACTGGGCGATCGACTTGCGAGCCTTCGTCACGACCGGCTTCTGGCCCGTGATGGCGGTGAGGTCGCGGACGGCACCCTCGATGAGCTTGCTGTCCTTCGCCGCGTCACCGACACCCATGTTGACGACGACCTTGACGACGCCGGGAACCTGCATGACGTTGGCGTAGCCGAACTGCTCGAGCATCGAGCTCTTGATCTCGTCCTGGTAGCGCTGCTGAAGGCGCGGCTTGGTGCTGGTCTCAGTCATTCTCAGAGGTCCTTGTCCGACTTGACCGCGACACGGACGCGGGCCGCCTTCTGACGGCCATTGCGCTCGACGGTCTCGACACGCGTCTTGACGCGGGTCGGCTTCTTCGACTCGGGGTCGACGATCGCGACGTTGCTCACGTGGATCGCAGCCTCGGTGTGCGTCAGGCCACCGGTGCGCGTGCCACGGGCGGTCGCGCCGGCCTTGACGTGCTTGGTGACGCGGTTGATGCCCTCGACCAGCACACGCTGGGTCTCGGGGTAGACCGCGATGACCTTGCCCTGCTTGCCCCGGTCGCCGCCG
The DNA here is from genome assembly GCF_964254175.1 of Terrabacter sp. LjRoot27. Taxonomy (NCBI): domain Bacteria; kingdom Bacillati; phylum Actinomycetota; class Actinomycetes; order Micrococcales; family Intrasporangiaceae; genus Terrabacter; species Terrabacter sp. LjRoot27. The sequence goes on along the minus strand of NZ_CAXUSS020000001.1, from coordinate 1,126,926 downwards.
TTCTTCTGGCTGCGGCCCGAGATGACCTGGACGAGGTCACCCTTCTTGATCTTCATCTTGGTGATGGTGTTCTTCGCCATGCTCACAGCACCTCCGGCGCGAGAGAGATGATCTTCATGAACTTCTTCTCGCGCAGCTCGCGGCCCACCGGGCCGAAGATGCGGGTACCACGGGGGTCACCGTCGGCCTTGAGGATCACCGCAGCGTTCTCGTCGAACTTGATGTAGGAACCGTCGGCGCGGCGACGCTCCTTGACGGTGCGGACGATGACGGCCTTGACGACGTCACCCTTCTTCACGTTGCCGCCAGGGATCGCGTCCTTGACGGTGGCGACGATGGTGTCGCCGATGCCGGCGTAGCGACGGCCCGAGCCGCCGAGAACACGGATGCAAAGGATTTCCTTGGCACCGGTGTTGTCGGCGACGCGCAGCCGCGACTCCTGCTGAATCACTGTCTAACTCCTGTCGTCGTGCTGGTTCTCACCGGTTGCCCGGATGAGCCTTGCCGAACGGAAATGGGGGGTGGCTTACTTGGCCTTCTCGAGGATCTCGACAATGCGCCAGTGCTTCGTCGCGGAGAGCGGACGCGTCTCCATGATGAGCACGCGGTCGCCCACGCCGGCCTCGTTCTGCTCGTCGTGCGCCTTGACCTTGCTGGTGCGGCGGATGACCTTGCTGTAGAGCGCGTGCTTGACGCGGTCCTCGACCTCGACGACGACGGTCTTGTCCATCTTGTCGCTCACCACGTAGCCCTGACGGGTCTTGCGGTAGTTGCGCTCACTCGCCTGGTCGCTCACGACCTTCTCCTGCTCGCTCATGCGTCAGCCTCCTGCGCCTTGTCAGCCTTCTTGGCCTTCTTCTCGGCCTTGTCAGCCTTCTCGGGCTTGTCAGCCTTGTCGGCCTTGTCGGCCTTCTTGTCGGCCTTGGCAGCCTTCTTCTCGACCTTCTCGGCCTTCTCCGGCGCCTTGGGGGCGGCGGGGGCCGAGCCGATGCCGAGCTCGCGCTCACGCATCTCGGTGTAGATGCGCGCGATGTCCTTCTTGACGGCGCGCAGACGGCCGTGGTTGTCCAGCTGACCGGTGGCCGACTGGAAACGCAGGTTGAACAGTTCTTCCTTGGCCTTCTTCAGCTCGTCCGCCAGCTTCGTGTCGTCCAGACCACGCAGCTGCTCGGGAGCCAGGTCCTTGGTTCCGACTGCCATCAGATGTCACCACCCTCACGCTGAACGAAGCGGCACTTCATGGGGAGCTTGTGCATCGCGAGGCGCATGGCCTCACGCGCCACCGGCTCTGCCACGCCCGAGATCTCGAACATGACGCGACCCGGCTTGACGTTGGCGATCCACCACTCCGGCGAACCCTTACCGGAACCCATGCGGGTCTCGGCGGGCTTCTTGGTGAGCGGACGGTCGGGGTAGATGTTGATCCACACCTTGCCGCCACGCTTCATGTAGCGGGTCATCGCGATACGAGCGGACTCGATCTGACGGTTGGTCACGTAGGCCGGCTCGAGAGCCTGGATGCCGTAGTCACCGAACGCGATCGTCGTACCACCCTTGGCCGCACCGTGGCGGTTCGGGTGGTGCTGCTTGCGGTGCTTGACTCGACGGGGAATCAACATGGTCAGGCCTGCTCATTCTCGGTGCTGGCCGCGGCGGGGGCCTCGGCAGCAGCGGTCTCGTTCACTGCCGGAGCAGCGGCGGTCTCGTTGCGGTCACCACGACGGGCGCGGTTCGGACGGTCACCGCCGTCACGACGCGGGCCACGCGACGGGCGCGGAGCGGCGGCCTGCTGGGCAGCGAGCTCCTTGGCCGTCATGTCGCCCTTGTAGATCCACACCTTGACGCCGATGCGGCCGAACGTGGTGCGGGCCTCGTAGAAGCCGTAGTCGATCTGCGCACGCAGGGTGTGCAGCGGGACGCGGCCCTCGCGGTAGAACTCGGTGCGGCTCATCTCGGCGCCGTTGAGGCGGCCGGAGACCTGCACGCGGATGCCCTTGGCACCGGCGCGCTGGGCGGACTGCATGCCCTTGCGCATGGCGCGACGGAACGCGACACGGGCCGAGAGCTGCTCGGCGATGCCCTGGGCGACCAGCTGGGACACGATCTCGGGGTTCTTGACCTCGAGGATGTTGAGCTGGACCTGCTTGCCCGTGAGCTTCTCGAGCTCGCCGCGGATGCGGTCGGCCTCGGCGCCGCGGCGACCGATGACGATGCCGGGGCGGGCGGTGTGGATGTCCACGCGGACGCGGTCACGGGTGCGCTCGATCTCGACCGATGCGATGCCGGCGCGCTCCATGCCCTTCTCCATCAGGCGACGGATCGAGACATCTTCCTTGACGTAGTCGCGGTAGCGCTGACCCGACTTCGTCGAGTCTGCGAACCAGCGGCTCTTGTGGTCGGTGGTGATGCCCAGACGGAAGCCGTGCGGGTTGACCTTCTGACCCATCAGCGGGCTCCCTTCGTGTTCTCCGGCTGCGTGACGACCACGGTGATGTGGCTCGTGCGCTTGTTGATGCGACCGGCGCGGCCCTGGGCGCGCGGCCGGAATCGCTTCATCGTCGGGCCCTCGTCCACGAACGCGGCCGTGATGACCAGGTTGCGCTCGTCGAAGGCGACCGACTCGCGGTCAGCCTTGACGCGGGCGTTGGCGATGGCGCTCTCGAGCACCTTCTTGACCGGCTCGGAGGCCGACTGCGGAGCGAAGGTGAGCACCGTGACGGCGTCGGTGGCGGCCTTGCCGCGGATCAGGTCCACGACACGGCGAGCCTTCTGCGGGCTGACACGGACGTGCCGCGCCGAAGCCTTGGCTTCCATGACTTCTTCCTTGGATTCGGTGGCCATCAGCGACGACGACCCTTCTTGTCGTCCTTCACGTGACCCTTGAACGTGCGGGTCGGTGCGAACTCGCCGAGCTTGTGGCCGACCATCGACTCGGTGACGAACACCGGGACGTGCTTGCGGCCGTCGTGGACGGCGAAGGTGTGGCTCAGCATGTCCGGGCTGATGACCGAACGGCGCGACCAGGTCTTGATGACGTTCTTGGTGCCCGCTTCGTTCTGGGCGTCCACCTTCTTCTGAAGGTGGTCGTCGATGAAGGGGCCCTTCTTCAGGCTACGAGGCATTCCAAAGGCTCCTTATCAGCGCTTCTTGCCAGTACGGCGGCGACGAACGATGAGCTTGTCGCTTTCCTTGTGTCCCTTGCGGGTCCGGCCCTCGGCCTGACCCCACGGGCTGACGGGGTGACGTCCACCGGACGTCTTGCCCTCACCACCACCGTGCGGGTGGTCGACCGGGTTCATGGCGACACCACGGACGGTCGGGCGCTTGCCCTTCCACCGCATGCGGCCGGCCTTGCCCCAGTTGATGTTGCTCTGCTCGGCGTTGCCCACCTCGCCGACGGTCGCGCGGCAGCGCGCGTCGACGTTGCGGATCTCACCGGACGGCATACGCAGCTGGGCGTAGGGGCCGTCCTTGGCGACGAGCTGCACGCGAGCACCCGCGGAGCGGGCGATCTTCGCGCCACCACCGGGCTTGAGCTCGATCGCGTGGACGACCGTACCCACCGGGATGTTGCGCAGCGGAAGCGAGTTGCCCGGCTTGATGTCGGCCGCGGGGCCGTTCTCGATCGGGTCGCCCTGCTTCAGCTTGTTCGGAGCCAGGATGTAGCGCTTCTCGCCGTCGGCGTACTGGACGAGCGCGATGCGCGCGGTGCGGTTGGGGTCGTACTCGATGTGAGCGACCTTGGCCGGCACGCCGTCCTTGTCGTGGCGACGGAAGTCGATGACGCGGTAGGCACGCTTGTGGCCGCCACCGATGTGACGCGTGGTGATGCGGCCCGCGTTGTTGCGGCCACCCGTCTTCGACAGGGGGCGGACGAGCGACTTCTCCGGGGTGGAACGCGTGATCTCGACGAAGTCGGCGACCGACGAGCCACGACGGCCCGGCGTGGTCGGCTTGTACTTACGGATACCCATGTTCGTGTGTCCTTATTCTTCGTCGATCTCAGGCGCCCGCACCGAAGATGTCGATCGTTCCCTCGCGGAGGGAGACGATCGCACGCTTGGTGTCCTTGCGCTTGCCGAGGCCGAATCGGGTGCGACGGGTCTTGCCCTGACGGTTCAGGGTGTGGACCTTGTCGACCTTGACGTTGAAGATCTGCTCGATGGCGATCTTGATCTCCGTCTTGTTCGCACGGGGGTCGACGATGAAGGTGTACTTGCCCTCGTCGAGGAGACCGTACGACTTCTCGGAGACGACCGGCGCGATCAGGATGTCGCGGGGGTCCTTGGCGTGGATGCTCACTTGGTGGCCTCCTTGTCGGCCTTGTCAGCCTTCACGGGACCGGCGACGAACGCGTCGAGGGCGGCCTGGGTGAAGACGATGTCGTCGGCGCACAGGACGTCGTACGTGTTGAGCTGGTCGGCGACCAGCACGTGGACGTTCTGCAGGTTGCGGACCGACTTGAACGCCACCTCGTCACCGCGCTCGAGCACGACGAGCAGGTTGGGGCGCTCGGTCAGACCGGCGAGCAGCGCGGCGGCGTCCTTCGCCGAGGGCAGGTCGCCCGAGACGATGGCGTCGACGACGTGGATGCGGTCGAAGCGGGCCCGGTCGGAGAGGGCTCCGCGCAGGGCGGCGGCCTTCATCTTCTTCGGGGTGCGCTGGGAGTAGTCACGCGGCTGCGGGCCGTGGACGACGCCACCGCCGGCGAACTGCGGGGCGCGGGTCGAGCCCTGACGGGCGCGACCGGTGCCCTTCTGGCGGTAGGGCTTGCGCCCACCGCCGCGGACCTCGCCGCGGGTCTTCGTCGAGTGCGTGCCCTGACGAGCGGCCGCGAGCTGTGCCACCACGACCTGGTGGATCAGCGGGACGTTGGTCTGGACGTCGAAGATGTCAGCGGGAAGCTTGGGGGTCTTCGTGGCCATGTGGATCATGCACCCTTCGCAGCCGTGCGGATCAGGACGATGCCACCGCGGGGGCCGGGGACGGCACCCTTGATGAGCAGGAGGCCCTTCTCGGCGTCAACGGCGTGGATCTGGAGGTTCTGGGTCGTCTGGCGAACGCCACCCATGCGACCGGCCATGCGCATGCCCTTGAAGACACGGCCCGGGGTCGAGCAGCCGCCGATGGAGCCCGGCTTGCGGTGGTTGCGGTGCGCACCGTGCGAGGAGCTGACGCCGTGGAAGCCGTGACGCTTCATGACACCGGCGAAGCCCTTGCCCTTGGTCGTGCCCGTCGCGTCGACGCGCTGGCCGGCCTCGAAGGACTCGGCCGTGATCTCCTGGCCGAGCTCGTAGTCGGCGGCGTCGGCCGTGCGGAGCTCGACGAGGTGACGGCGCGGCGTGACGCCGGCCTTCTCGAAGTGGCCGCTCATCGGCTTGTTCACCTTGCGGGGGTCGATCGCACCGAAGGCGATCTGGACCGCGGAGTAGCCGTCGGTCTCGTCGGCACGCACCTGCGTCACGACGCAGGGGCCGGCCTTGACCACGGTCACGGGGACGAGCTTGTTGTCTGCGTCCCACACCTGGGTCATGCCGAGCTTCTCGCCGAGCACGCCCTTGACGTTCTTCTGAGCAACAGTCATCTCTACAACCGCCTCAGAGCTTGATCTCGATGTTGACGTCCGCCGGCAGGTCGAGACGCATCAGCGAGTCGACGGCCTTGGGCGTCGGGTCGATGATGTCGATGAGGCGCTTGTGCGTGCGCATCTCGAAGTGCTCGCGGCTGTCCTTGTACTTGTGCGGCGACCGGATCACGACGAAGACGTTCTTCTCCGTCGGCAGCGGGACGGGTCCCACCACGGTCGCGCCGGCGCGCGTCACTGTGTCAACGATCTTCCGGGCCGAGTTGTCGATGACCTCGTGGTCGTACGACTTCAGCCGGATGCGGATCTTCTGTCCCGCCATCTGATGAACGTCTCTCTCTCGCTTCTGACTACCGGTTCCCTTGGCCATCCGACCCCCGAGGTCGGGCGTGTCGCGCCCGCTTCGCGGTGAAAGGTGCGCACCTGAGTGCCACTTTCGTGTGGATTGCCCGGCCGAACCGGGTAACTTGCGCTTCCCTCGGGCCTCCGAGAGGAGTCCGGGCGAGTCCCCGTCAGGAGGCTCTCAAGGGGCGGCGGCACCGACATGGGTCAGCGACGCGCGTCAAGCAACCTGAACAGTGTGCCAGAGCGCGCACCGCACTATCAAATCGGGCCGGCACGCCACCGCAGGGCCGTGCACATGGCGCGTCGTCAGTGGAGAGGACGGGCGCAGGCGGCGGTGCCGCCCGGCAGCTGCTGGCGGTGCTCGGCCACCCAGTGGTACGCCTTCGCGGCCACCCACGAGACGCCGGGTGCCATGAGGAGGTGGCCGGCGGGTCGCCAGGCCGGGGCGCCGTGCGTCGCCGCGCTCGCGATGGCGCGATGACCCGAGCGGATGCTGCCGTCGGCGGTGATGAACTGGGCCGCCTCGTCGCAGTCCTGCGGGGTGAGACCCACGGCCGCGAGGTCGAGCGACTGCCAGGGATGCACGTCGTAGCGGTCCCGCCGGTCGACCCACCGCTTGATGAACTGCACGCTGCGCGTGCAGAACCCGCAGTCGGCGTCGTAGACGAGGGTCGGCCGGTCCGGCACGACGAGCGTGGTCTCCACCCGGTGATCATCGCACCCGGCGAGCGCCGTCCCGCACCCCGCCGCCTCCGACCGAGGACGTCTGCCGCTGCGCGCGGGCACCGGCGAAGCCTCCCGTGCGCGGGTGGCGCGCTCCCCCGCCGGCCGCTCAGGCCGGGGCGAGGAAGGCGCTCAGCGCTCCGGCATACATCGCCGGGTCCTCGGCGCCCATCAGCTCGCGCGTGCTGTGCATCGACAGCGCGGCCGCGCCGAAGTCCACGGTGGTGGCGCCGGTCAGGGACGACGTCACGGGGCCGACCGTCGACCCGCACGGCAGGTCGCTGCGGGTGACGAAGGTCTGCATGGGGACCCCGGCCTGCTCGCAGGCGAGTCGGAACGCCGCCGCGCCGACGGAGTCCGTCGCGTAGCGCAGGTTGGTGTTGACCTTGAGCACGGGGCCGCCGTTGACGCGGATCTGGTGCATCGGCTCGTGGCGGTCGGCGTAGTTGGGGTGGGTGGCGTGACCCATGTCCCCGGACGCGATGACCGTGGCCGCGAGGGCTCGCCAGTAGTCGTCCCGGGTGCCGCCGCCGGCCGAGACGATGCGCTCGAGCACCGAGGGCAGCAGCGTCGAGGTGGCTCCGCGCTCGGAGGTGCTGCCGATCTCCTCGTGGTCGAAGAGCACGAGCACGGGCACGTGGGCGGGCTCGGTGGCCACGGCGTCGAGCAGGGCCCGCACGCCGGCATACGACGTCGCGAGGTTGTCGAGGCGCGGGGCGGCGATGAGCTCGCGCGCCCGGCCGAGGCGCGTGGACGGCTGCACCGGATGGGTCATGACGTCCCACGACAGGACGTCCTCGCGGTCGACCCCGACCTGCTCCGCGAGGTAGCCGACGAAGTCGCCGGGCTCGTCGCCGACCCCCCAGAGCGGCTCCATGTGGGCCTGCTTGTTGAGCGTGAGCGCGTCGTTCTGGGTGCGGTCGAGGTGGATCGCGAGCTGCGCCACCCGCAGCAGGGCCTCGCGCCCGTGGAAGGTGCGCGCCTCGACTCCCGCGGCGCCGCGCACGGCGACCCGGCCGGCGAGCCCGAGGTCGCGGTCGAGCCACGAGCTGAGGATGAGGCCGCCGTAGGGCTCGATGCCGAGCATCTGCCAGCCGGCCCGCGCGTGGTCGGGGTTGGGCTTGATGCGCAGGTTGGGACTGTCGGTGTGCGCTCCGACGACGCGGAAGCCCGCAGCGGGCCCGGCACCGGCGCCGTGCGCGCCGGTGGTGTCCCAGGCGATGAGCGACCCACCGCGCACGAGGTAGTGCCGACCGGGCTCGGTCGGCCACGGCTCGGTCTCGACGACCTCGGTGAAGCCCTCCGCGACGAGTCGCTCGGCGGCCTGCTCGCACGCGTGGAACGGCGTCGGCGAGGCGTCGACGTAGTCGATGAGCCCCTGGGCTTCGGTGTCGGTGTCGAACGTGTGCGCCATGGCTCCCGACCCTATCCGCCGACCTGTCGGCCGCACCGGTCGGGCCGAGCTCCGGGGCGACGCAGGCTGCCGTCGGTGCACGAGCGGCTCCCCGGCAGGAGGGACTGGCAGGATCGCTCGCATGCCCGACACCGTGCTCCGCTCGCTCGCCGACGACCTCGCCTCCCCCGACCCCGCCGTGCGGGACGACGGGGCGTATGCCGCCCTGGCGCGCCGCGTGCGCGAGGGTGACCTCGGCGCCGACGACCGCGCGTGGCTCGCCTCGGAGATGCTCGTGCGGCTGGCTCACGAGCGGGTCGAGGCGCGCGCCTTCGCGCCTCTCGTCCTCGCCTCTCTCGTCTCGGCCGGGGACTTCGAGCCGGGCTGGGTGGAGGCCGTGACCCGCTGGTACGTCACCGAGCAGGACCTTCGGGGGCACGACCCTGCGCTCGGGTGGGTGCACGCGGTCGCGCACGGCGCCGACTTCTTCGGTGAGTGCGGCGCCGCCGGGGTCGGCGACGCCGCGGCCCTGCTCGAGGCCCTGGGGCGTCGCCTCGTCGCGCCGACGACGTTCGTGTGGCGCGACCAGGAGGACGACCGGCTCGCCTGCGCGCTCGCCCTCGTGCTGACCCGCGACGACGTCGACGAGGCCACGTCGGTCGGCTGGCTCGACCACGTCCGCGCGATGTTCGCCGCGGGCTCTCCGGGGCCGGTGCCCGCCGAGGTGAGCAACACCATGCGGACGCTGCGCTCGCTCCACGTGGCGCTCGGCGAGCAGGTCCTCCGCGGCGGGCAGCCGGTCGCCGTGCCCCACGAGGATCTCGTCCGGCGCGAGGTGGCCGGGCTCCTCGCCGAGGTGACACCGTGGTTCTGGCGGCCGAGGACGACCTGAGACGACGGGGAGTGCTCCCCATTGGCCGAGCGCGGCCACCCTGCCTAGGGTTTGGGGAGCGGCCACCACTCGGCCGCCGCGGACACCGACAGCTCGGGGAGGGCATCAGCCGTGGTCGTGTACAGGAAGGGCGCTGATCCGGACGCTCTCGATCGCAGCGCGGGCCAGCTCGACCGCTTCGCCGGTGAGTGCCGTGCGGCACGCAATGCCGTCGACCACGCGTTCGGCGCACTCGGAAATGCTTGGGGCGGAAGGGACTTCGACTCCTTCCGTGGTGACTGGCGGTCGTCGGCACCGAGCATCGACGCACTGGAACGCGCCCTGCACGGTCTCGGCGCAAAGCTGCGCGAGAACGCCGCGCGACAGCGTGGGGCCAGCGGGCAGGCCGGCGGCACAGGTGGATCGGGTGGCGCCGGAGGCGGAGGCCCGCTCGGCACGGGCGTCCCGATGTCGTTCGGACCCACGCCCTCCCCCTCCCCGGGACCGGCCCCGACACCGACGAGTCCCCCACCACCGGCGACCACCGGCACGGGCGGGCCCGTGGACGGCTACGACTTCGGGGAGCCGAAGAAGCCCGACATCGAGTGGGACGAGGGCTTCGAGTACGACTCGAAGGACTCGAACTGGCGCGACCACATCGCCAAGCTCGAGTGGATGGCCAAGCTCGAGGGCGGACGCCTGGTCAAGTCCGACCTCGACGACGCGACGGCGATGTACGCCCACTACTGGGACAACAACGGCGAGCCCGTGCGCTTCGACTACGAGGAGGGTTTCAAGGAGGACCCGTCCATCGCGGCCAACGTCAACTCCGAGGTGGCCCGCACCGCCGCGGCCGTCGACGAGATGGTGCGCAACGGCAACTCGCACTTCAGCATGACCGGGGACGCACACCCGGCGACGGCCTACCCGACGACCGAGAACTGGCAGAAGACGATCGGCGGCTACCAGCAGTGGAGCAGCGCCGACGTCACCGTCGAGAACGGCCAGGTCTCGATGCAGGTCACCGTGCACGCCGAGGACTACTACAACTTCAACCCCGACCAGGCGGACATCGCGAGCGGCGCCGGCGACAACGAGAACGGCCGCTTCACCGAGATCGGGTGGGCCAAGCCCTTCCCGTCGAGCGGCGACGTCACGCGTACGATCACGTGGCCGGTCGGCTCACCGCCGCCGAGCATCGACGTGGGTCCGGGCGATGTCGAGCGCACCCCCGGCCTGGGTCGTGAGGACCGAGCCGACGAACGAGGGAGCAGCCGATGAGCACCCGCCCCGCCGCGGCCGCGCTGGCGGCCGCCCTGACCTTCACCCTGACCGCGGGGTGCAGCACCGACCCCGCTCCGACCACCGACCGCACGAGGAGCACCGTGAGCAGCGCGACCAAGACCGGCACCGGCGACGTGCGCACCGACCTCGAGCCGCTGACCAAGCGCTTCAGCGCGCTGGGACAGCCCGTCTCCGCGACGTGGATGTCGGGGACGCTCGGCGGCGAGGCTCCCGGGCCGTCGACGTACTGGATCGACGCCGTCGTCGAGGTCACCCCCGAGACCGCGGCCGCCCTCCGGGCCGCCTCCCCCGAGCCAACCACCGAGACCCCCGACGTCGAGGACGGGGTCCGCTCCGCCCTGCCCTCCGGACAGCTCCTGCGGTCCACGTCGCTCGACGCGCTCTTCGCCCAGGGCTCCTTCCGCGCCAAGGCCTACCTCGCCGCCGACTCCGACACCGTCGTCCTCGTCGCCCTCGGCCAGTAGGCCCGCCACACCCGACAGCTCGCTCCCTGCCGCTTCGGCCGCTGCAGGAGGACCATCGGGCCATGGACCCCTCTCAGCGCCGCGCCGGTGTCGCCGCACTCTTCGACCAGCTCGCCCCCGGCTACGACCGGGGCGGCGTGCCGTGGTTCGGCCCGATCGGCACCAGGCTCGTCGAGCTCACCGCGCCGCAGCCGGGTGACCGGGCCCTCGACGTCGGCGCCGGACGGGGAGCAGCGACCTTCCCCCTCGTCGACGCCGTCGGGCCGACGGGGCACGTCACCGCCGTCGACCTCTCCCCCGCCATGGGCATCCACCTGCGGGACGAGGCCGAGACGCGCGGAGCCCGCATCGACGTCGTCGTCGGCGAGGCGTCGCCGGACACCCTGCCGGCCGGCACCTTCGACGCGCTGACCGCCTCGCTCGTGCTCTTCTTCGACCCCCAACCGGCGCAGACCCTCGCGGGCTGGATCTCCTTGCTGCGCCCGGGGGGCCGCCTCGGCCTGTCCACCTTCGGCCCCACCGACGCCGCCTGGACGGCCGCCGAGGCCGTCCTGCTTCCGTATGCCCCACCCCAGGTCCTCGACGCCCGCACCACCGGCCGGACGGGCCCCTTCGCCACCACCGGCACCATGGCCGCCCTCCTCGAGGCCGCGGGCGCCACCGACGTGGACAGCCACGACGAGCCCCTCGAGGTGGCCCTCCCCGACGGCGATGCCTGGCGCGCCTGGACGATGACCCTCGGACTGCGCCAGCTCTGGGCCGCCGTCCCCGACAGCGCGATGCCTAAGGTCCTCGCCGACATCGAGTCCGCCCTCGAGCCCGACCGCCGCGACGACGACCAGCTCCACCTCACCCAACAGGTCCGCTACACCACCGGAACCCGCCCCTGACCCAGAGAGAAGGAGCCTGCGCGCGAGGCTGGAGGCCGGTACGGAACCGAGGAGGGGGCGCACGACGGCCCGAGCGGCATCGGAGGCGGCCCACGGCATACGCAAGGGGTGCAGTCCCGAGAAGTGGGCCGCCGACGCTCCACGCCGCTCGGGCCGTCGGGCGTCCGTGACGACACGGGCAGCGAAACCCCAAGAGCCCGAGCGAGCACGCGGAAGGGCCCGCCCCGCCGAAGCGGAACGGGCCCTACCGGAACTACAGGTGAAGCAGGTGCTGCGTCAGATCACTTGATGATCTTCGTGACGCGACCGGCGCCGACCGTGCGGCCACCCTCACGGATGGCGAACTTGAGGCCGTCCTCCATGGCGATCGGCTGGATGAGCTCGACCGTCATGTCGGTGTTGTCGCCGGGCATGACCATCTCGGTGCCCTCGGGCAGGTGCACGACACCCGTCACGTCCGTCGTACGGAAGTAGAACTGCGGACGGTAGTTGTCGTAGAACGGCGTGTGACGGCCGCCCTCGTCCTTCGAGAGGATGTAGACCTGAGCCTCGAAGTCCGTGTGCGGGGTGATCGAGCCCGGCTTGCAGATGACCTGCCCGCGCTCGACGTCCTCGCGCTTCGTGCCACGAAGGAGCAGACCGACGTTCTCGCCGGCGCGACCCTCGTCGAGGAGCTTGCGGAACATCTCGACGCCCGTGACGGTCGTCTTGGCCGGCGGACCGGTGTGGATGCCGACGATCTCGATCTCCTCGTTGACCTTGAGGATGCCGCGCTCGATACGACCGGTGACGACGGTGCCACGACCGGTGATCGTGAAGACGTCCTCGACGGGCATGAGGAACGGCTTGTCGACGTCGCGCTCGGGCTCCGGGATGGAGTTGTCGACGGCGTCCATGAGGTCGAGGACCGACTGGCCCCACTTCTCGTCGCCCTCGAGCGCCTTGAGCGCCGAGACCTGCACGACCGGAAGGTCGTCGCCCGGGAACTCGTACTGCGACAGGAGCTCACGGACCTCCATCTCGACGAGCTCGAGGATCTCCTCGTCGTCGACCATGTCGGCCTTGTTGAGCGCCACGACGATGTAGGGGACGCCGACCTGGCGGGCCAGGAGGACGTGCTCCTTCGTCTGCGGCATGGGGCCGTCGGTGGCGGCGACCACGAGGATCGCGCCGTCCATCTGAGCCGCACCCGTGATCATGTTCTTCACGTAGTCAGCATGGCCCGGGCAGTCGACGTGGGCGTAGTGACGACCCTCCGTCTGGTACTCGATGTGCGCGATCGAGATCGTGATACCGCGCTGGCGCTCCTCGGGAGCCTTGTCGATGTCCTCGAACGCGAACTGGGGGTTCAGGTCGGGGTACTTGTCGTGCAGAACCTTGGAAATCGCAGCCGTCAGCGTCGTCTTGCCGTGGTCAATGTGACCGATGGTGCCGATGTTGACGTGCGGCTTGGTCCGCTCGAACTTTGCCTTCGCCACTGTGGTCCTCCTCAGGACTATCTCGTGTTACGCCGTACGACCAGGGCAGGACGTGGCGCTGTTGGGGTGGTTTCCGATGGAAGAGACTACGGGATGTCCCGCAGTCACTCCCCGCGGGTCTTCTTGATGATCTCCTCGGCAACGGCCTTGGGGACCTCTGCGTAGGAGTCGAACTCCATGGAGAAGCTCGCGCGACCCTGCGTCTTGGAGCGCAGGTCGCCGACGTAGCCGAACATCTCGGACAGCGGGACGAGGCCCTTGACGACCTTGGCGCCGCTGATGTCCTCCATGCCCTGGATCTGGCCACGGCGGGAGTTGATGTCGCCGATGACCTCGCCCATGTAGTCCTCGGGCGTACGGACCTCGACGGCCATCATCGGCTCGAGCAGGACCGGGTCAGCCTTGCGGATGGCCTCCTTGAGGACCATCGAGCCGGCGATCTTGAACGCCATCTCCGAGGAGTCGACGTCGTGGTACGCGCCGTCGTTGAGCGTCGCCTTGATGCCCACGAGCGGGTAGCCGGCGAGCACGCCGTACTGCATCGCGTCCTGGATACCGGCGTCGACCGACGGGATGTACTCACGCGGCACGCGACCACCGGTGACACCGTTGACGAACTCGTACATCGAGCCGTCCTCGGTCTCGCCCAGCGGCTCGAAGCTGACCTGGACCTTGGCGAACTGGCCCGAGCCACCGGTCTGCTTCTTGTGCGTGTAGTCGTACTTGAGGACGGGACGACGGATCGTCTCGCGGTAGGCCACCTGCGGCTTGCCGACGTTGGCCTCGACCTTGAACTCGCGCTTCATGCGGTCGACGAGGATGTCGAGGTGCAGCTCGCCCATGCCGGCGATGATCGTCTGGCCGGTGTCCTCGTCGTGGTGGACCTGGAAGGTCGGGTCCTCGGCCGAGAGCTTCTGGATGGCCGTGCCGAGCTTCTCCTGGTCGCCCTTCGTCTTGGGCTCGATGGCGACCTGGATCACCGGGTCGGGGAAGGTCATCGACTCGAGCACGATCTGGTCGTTGATGTCCGACAGGGTGTCACCGGTCGTCGTGTCCTTGAGGCCGATGGCCGCGTAGATGTGGCCGGCCATGGCCTCCTCGACGGGGTTCTCCTTGTTGGCGTGCATCTGGAAGAGCTTCCCGATGCGCTCCTTGCGGCCCTTGGTCGAGTTGATGACGCTCGTGCCCGAGCTGATGTGGCCCGAGTAGACGCGGATGAAGGTCAGCGTGCCGAAGAACGGGTGCGTGGCGACCTTGAAGGCGAGGGCCGAGAACGGCGCCTCGGTGCTCGGAGCACGCGTCAGCTCGACCTCCTCGTTGCCCGGCTTGTGGCCGATCATCGGGGGCACGTCGAGCGGCGACGGGAGGTAGTCGACGACGGCGTCGAGCATCGGCTGCACACCGCGGTTCTTGAACGCGGAGCCACAGAACACCGGGTAGACCTCGGAGTTCACGGTGAGCTTGCGGATGCCGGCCTTGAGCTCGTCCTCGGTCAGCTCCTCGCCACCGAGGTACTTCTCCATGAGGTCGTCGTCGGCCTCGGCGACACGCTCGACGAGAGCCATGCGGTACTCCTCGGCCTTCGCCTGGAGGTCGGCCGGGATCTCGGCGATCTCGTACTTCGCACCCATCGTCACGTCGCCCTTGGCGTCGCCGGGCCACACGAGGGCACGCATGTAGATGAGGTCGATGACACCGAGGAAGTCGTTCTCGGCACCGATCGGCAGCTGCATGACGAGCGGCTCCGCGCCGAGGCGGTCCTTGATCGTCTGCACGGTGAAGTAGAAGTCGGCGCCGAGCTTGTCCATCTTGTTGACGAAGCAGATGCGGGGGACGTCGTACTTGTCCGCCTGGCGCCACACCGTCTCGGACTGCGGCTCGACACCCTCCTTGCCGTCGAACACCGCGACGGCACCGTCGAGGACGCGCAGCGAGCGCTCGACCTCGACCGTGAAGTCGACGTGCCCGGGGGTGTCGATGATGTTGACCTGGGTGCCTTCCCAGAAGGAGGTCACGGCGGCAGACGTGATCGTGATGCCGCGCTCCTTCTCCTGCTCCATCCAGTCGGTCGTCGACGCACCGTCGTGGGTCTCACCGATCTTGTGGTTGACACCGGTGTAGAAGAGGATGCGCTCCGTCACCGTGGTCTTGCCAGCGTCGATGTGCGCCATGATGCCGATGTTGCGGACCTTCTTGAGGTCCGTCAGGACGTCGAGTGCCACGTCAGGTTTCTCGTCTCATTCGTCGTGGAGTGAAAATCGTGGGCGCCGTGGGCCGCGTCGTGCGACGGGCGGGCGCGTGCCCGGCGGTATGCCGTGGAGCGAGCTCCCCGGCATACCGACCGGACCGCTGGGTCACCAGCGGTAGTGCGCGAAGGCCTTGTTGGACTCGGCCATCTTGTGGGTGTCCTCGCGGCGCTTGACAGCGGCACCGAGGCCGTTGCTCGCGTCGAGGATCTCGTTCATGAGGCGCTCGGTCATCGTCTTCTCGCGACGCTGCCGCGAGTAGCCGACGAGCCAGCGCAGGGCGAGCGTGGTCGAGCGGTTCGGCTTGACCTCGATCGGCACCTGGTAGGTCGCGCCACCGACGCGACGGCTCTTGACCTCCATGGCCGGCTTGACGTTGTCGAGCGCACGCTTGAGCGTGGCGACGGGGTCGGTGCCGGTCTTCTGGCGGCAGCCCTCGAGGGCGCCGTAGACGATCATCTCGGCGATCGACTTCTTGCCGTCGAGGAGGATCTTGTTGACGAGCTGCGTGACGAGCGGGCTCTGGTAGACCGGGTCGACGACGAGCGGGCGCTTCGGAGCGGGTCCCTTACGAGGCATCAGCTCTTCTCCTTCTTCGCGCCGTAACGGCTACGAGCCTGCTTGCGGTTCTTGACACCCTGGGTGTCGAGCGTGCCGCGGACGATCTTGTAACGCACACCCGGGAGGTCCTTCACACGACCACCGCGCACGAGCACGATCGAGTGCTCCTGCAGGTTGTGGCCGACGCCGGGGATGTAGGCCGTGACCTCGATGCCCGAGCTGAGGCGCACGCGGGCGACCTTGCGGAGGGCAGAGTTCGGCTTCTTGGGGGTGGTGGTGTACACGCGGGTGCACACACCGCGGCGCTGGGGCGAGCCCTTGAGCGCCGGGGTCTTGGCCTTGCTGGCCTTGTCCTGGCGGCCCTTGCGGACCAGCTGGTTGATGGTAGGCAACCTGGTTACTCCATAACGTTGCTCGTGGTCAGTCGTCCTGGCGGACGGCTCCTTGACTGTTCGGTCCCTCGACCCCCGAGGTCGGGTGTGTCGGAACCGGTACTTCCCCCTGCACTCCCCTGCTTCGCGGCTGCCGGGAGGCAGTCGGTGGGAAGGGTTGCCCGGCGAAAGGTGTGCTCTGGACCGCAGTGATGTCACGTCCGCGGTGAGCGGGCGGACAGGGCACCGAGGCCGTCATCGCGCATGCCTGAGAGCGTGCCTCAGACACAGTGTTCAAGCGTACCGGGGCGCGGCACGCCGACCAAATCGGTTAGACCGGGCCCCACGCGGCCGATGCGGTATGCCGTCCGGCGGGCACCCCGTTCGGCACACCGCGGCGGGTGGCCGGCTCGGGAGAGCCGGGGTCTCCGGGGGCCTGGAACGGGACCGGGACCGGTCAGCCCAGGCGCCAGTCACCGGCATACATGTGCAGCACGGGCACGCCGAGCGTCTCGCGGGCCCGCGAGGCCCAGTCGGTGTGGAAGGTGTCCTCGACCGCGTGCGGCTCGGTGACGACGACGACCTCGCGGGCGCCGAGACGGGCCACCTCCTCGACGAGCGTCGGCATGGGGTCGTCGGACGTGATCTCGCCGGTCGCGACGACGTCGTGGCTCTCGAACTCGGCCAGCGTCGTCGACAGCGCGGTGCCGGCGTCGGCGTGCGCCTCGCCCCGGTCGACGGGACGCAGGGACTCGAGGGCCTCCCGCATCTCGAAGAGGCTGAGGTGGTTGAGGAAGGAGCTGAGCAGGTTGCGCTCGGTGTCGGCGGGGACGAGGACACGGTAGGTCGGCGCGTCGTCCTCGTGCAGCCCGATGATCTTGTCGACGTCGACCGGCTTGAGGGCCTCCTCGGTGAGCACGATGATCGTCGGCGCCGGACCGCTGTCGGCCTCCTCGGCGTCGCGGTCCGTCGGCTCGTCGGTGGGCTCGTCGGTGGGCTCAGCGGTGGGCTCGGCGGCAGGCGCGGCGGCGGAGGGCTCGGCCGGCGTGTGGTCGGCGGGCTCGGGCGCGTTCGGCACGTCGGCCGTGGGCTCGGTCATGCGACCACCCTACCGAGGCAGCGGGTCCCGCGGGTCAGCGGTTGGTCATGCGCCAGCGCGCGAGGAGCACCCCGAGACGGTCCTCGACCGGCCGCGGCGAGGTGGCGGAGTACGTGCTCATCATGACGAAGGCGTAGCGACGGCCGTCGGCGCCCGAGACGTAGCCCGCGAGCGACGTGACGCCGGTCAGCGTCCCGTTCTTCGCGCGCAGGTTGCCGGCGGCCGCGGTGCCCCGCATGCGGCTGGCCAGGGTGCCACCGGTCCACCGGACCGGGTCGGCCCCTGCGACCGGCAGCGCGGCGCGGAAGGTGGGCCACCACGAGGTGCGCTGGACCTTGTCGAGCAGGGTCGCGAGCTGGTTGGGGGTCAGGCGGTCGGCGCGGGCCAGTCCCGAACCGTCGACGAACCGCATGCCTGCGGTGGGGATGCCGACGCGGGCTGCGTAGTCGCGCAGCACCGTGGTGCCCTCGGCCCAGCTGCCGGGACGGCCCGACCGGGACCCGAGCGTCTTCGTGATGGCCTCGGCGTGGCCGTTGTTGCTCAGCTTGAGGAACGGCACGAGCAGCTGCCCCAAGGTCATCGACGTGTGGCGTGCGAGCAGCGCCCGGGAGGACGGCGTCGTGCCGCGCACCGCGGTCCCGTCGACCCGGATGCCTGCCGCGACGAGCCGGGCGCGCAGGGCCCGGGCGGTCATGAGGGCCGGGTCGTTCACCGTCACCCACTTCCTGGCCGCCGAGTGCTTGAGCGGCACCTGACCGGTGACGGTCAGCGTGTTCGTCCCCGAGGCCCTGGTGACCGCGATCGTCGTCGTGGACCCCGTGGCGGAGGTGCGCGCCCTGTTGACGAGTCGCACGTGCGAGGCCGCGGACGCCGGCGTCACCGTGAGCCGGGGTGCGCTGGAGGTGCTCGTGCCGGGCGTCGCGGTGACGATGACGGTGCCCGCGTCGTAGTCGGTGTCGGGCGCCAGCGTCAGGGCCGACACCTGCGCGGCGTAGTAGCTCGACGCGTACGACGTGGACCAGTAGGGGTTGTAGCGCACCTCGTCGAAGGCGGAGGCGTCGGCGACGACGTCACCCGTGACCCGGGTGACGCCCTTGGCCCGCAGTGCGCTCACCAGCGATGTCAGGTCGCGCTCGAGCAGCGTCGGGTCGCCCGTGCCCTTGAGGTAGAGGCGCCCGGAGACCACTCCCCCGACGGGGGCGGAGGCTGCGTAGACGTCGGTGCGCCACCGGTAGCCGCTGCCGAGGTGGTACATCGCGGCCGCGGCGGTGAACGTCTTCTGCGTCGACGCCGGGGCGAGCGGGGTGTTGGCGTAGCGGACGTAGACGGGCACGCGGGTGGATGCGTCGGCGACGACGACCCCGACGTGCGCCGTCGAGGCCGTGACGCTCGGGTCGGTCATGAGCCGGCCCACCTCGCGGCGCAGGGCGGCGTCCCGCGAGGAGTAGACCGTGGCGCCGGAGCCCGGTGGGGCCGTGGCCACGAGCGCCGCGACGGCCAGCATGGCCACCGCGACGAGGAAGGGCCAGCGCACGGGGCGGTGGCGCGGGCCACGCGAGCCGCGCACGACCTTGAGCGAGCGAGGAGCACCGAGCATGACGACCTCCCGGGGTGTCGCCGGCCGACCCTGGCGCCGCCGGACTGTCACCGTTCCCCGGAGACTAGTCCGATTTGTCCGTTTCAGGCGCGTCGAGACGAGACGTCCGTCCCCGGACGCGCCGAGGGCCGGCTCCCCGGTCGGGGAGCCGGCCCAGCGGCATACGTGGTGGTCGTCGCCCCCCGCTCACGCGGCGGACGGGACCGGTCAGAACTGATCGAGACCGAGAGCCTCGTCGTCGAGACGGATGGCCTCGCCGGTGCCCGAACCGAAGCCTGCGTAGTCGTAGGCGTCGTAGTTCGGCAGCGAGTACATCGCGGCCTTGGCTTCCTCGGTGGGCTCGACCTTGACGTTCCGGTAGCGGGGCAGGCCCGTGCCGGCAGGGATGAGCTTTCCGAGGATGACGTTCTCCTTGAGGCCGAGCAGCGGGTCGGACTTGGCCTCCATGGCGGCCTGCGTGAGCACGCGGGTCGTCTCCTGGAAGGACGCGGCCGACAGCCACGACTCGGTCGCGAGCGAGGCCTTGGTGATGCCCATGAGCTCGGGACGACCGGCAGCCGGGCGGCCACCTTCGGCCATGACCTTGCGGTTCTCCTCCTCGAAGCGACCACGCTCGGCGAGCTCGCCGGGCAGCAGGTCGGCGTCGCCGGCCTCGATGATCGTCACGCGACGCAGCATCTGTCGGACGATGACCTCGATGTGCTTGTCGTGGATCGACACACCCTGCTGACGGTAGACCCGCTGCACCTCGTCGACGAGGTGCTTCTGGGCGGCACGCGGGCCGAGGATGCGAAGGACCTGCTTGGGGTCGATCGCGCCCTGGACGAGCTTGTCACCCACGGTCACGTGGTCACCGTCGGCGACGAGCAGGCGCGAACGCTTGCTCACCGGGTAGGCGTGCTGCTCGGAGCCGTCGTCGGGCGTCAGCAGGACGCGACGCGCCTTGTCGGTGTCCTCGATCTCGACGCGGCCGGTGGCCTCGGCGATCGGGGCGACACCCTTGGGCGTACGCGCCTCGAAGAGCTCGACGACACGCGGCAGACCCTGGGTGATGTCGTCGGCCGCGGCCGCACCACCGGTGTGGAAGGTACGCATCGTCAGCTGCGTGCCGGGCTCACCGATCGACTGGGCCGCGATGATGCCGACGGCCTCGCCGATGTCGACGAGCTTGCCCGTCGCGAGCGACCGGCCGTAGCAGGCCGCACACGTGCCGACCTTGCTGTCGCAGGTGAGGACCGAACGGATCCGGACCTCGTCGACACCGGCCGCGTAGAGCGCGTCGATGACGACGTCACCGAGGTCGATGCCGGCCACCGCGAGCGTCTGGCCGTCGACGACGACGTCCTCGGCCAGGGTGCGGGCGTAGACCGAGGCCTCGACGACCTCGCTCGGCGCACGCGTGCCCGTGGTCTCGTTGACCTGGGCGATCGGCAGCTTGAGGCCACGCTCGGTGCCGCAGTCGTCCTCACGGATGATGACGTCCTGCGACACGTCGACGAGACGACGCGTGAGGTAGCCGGAGTCGGCGGTACGCAGCGCCGTGTCGGCCAGACCCTTACGGGCACCGTGCGTCGAGATGAAGAACTCGAGCACCGTGAGGCCCTCACGGAAGTTCGCCTTGATCGGGCGCGGGATGATCTCGCCCTTCGGGTTGGCCATGAGGCCACGCATACCGGCGATCTGACGGATCTGGAACCAGTTACCACCAGCACCCGAGGACACCATCCGGTAGATGGGGTTCGTGCGCGGGAAGTTGGTCTCCATCTCCTTGGCGACCTGGTTGGATGCCTGCGTCCAGATCTCGACGAGCTCCTGACGACGCTCGTCGTCGGTGATGAGACCGCGCTCGTACTGCGTCTGGACCTTGGCGGCCTTCGTCTCGTAGCCCTCGAGGATCGCCGTCTTGTTGTCCGGCGTCGTGACGTCGGAGATGGCGACGGTGCAGCCCGAGCGGGTCGACCAGTGGAAACCGGCCTCCTTCAGGGCGTCGAGGGACGCGGCGACCTGGACCTTGGAGTAGCGCTCCGCGAGGTCGTTGACGATCGCCGAGAGACGCTTGCGGTCGACCGGACGGTTCTCGAACGGGTAGTCGAGCGGCAGCGTGTCGTTGAAGATCGCGCGGCCGAGCGTCGTCTCGAGCGTGATGCTCTTGACGATGCCGTCCTCGCCGGCCTCGACACCCTCGGGCAGCTCGAAGCCGGCCGGGGGCACCGCGTCCGTCAGGCGCAGCTTGATCGCCGAGCCGAGCAGGATCTCGCCACGGTCGAAGGCCATGCGGGCCTCCGAGGGGGACGAGAACGCGCGACCCGCACCGATGCCGCCACCGTCGACCGCGTCGGTCAGGTGGTAGATGCCGGTGATCATGTCCTGGGTCGGCATGGTCACGGGGCGACCGTCAGCCGGCTTGAGGATGTTGTTGCTCGACAGCATGAGGATGCGGGCCTCGGCCTGCGCCTCTGCCGACAGCGGCACGTGGACGGCCATCTGGTCACCGTCGAAGTCGGCGTTGAAGGCCGAGCAGACGAGCGGGTGGATCTGGATGGCCTTGCCCTCGACGAGCTGCGGCTCGAACGCCTGGATGCCGAGACGGTGCAGCGTGGGTGCACGGTTGAGCAGCACCGGGTGCTCCGTGATGACCTCTTCGAGGACGTCCCACACGACCGGGCGGGCACGCTCGACCATGCGCTTGGCCGACTTGATGTTCTGCGCGTGGTCGAGGTCGACCAGGCGCTTCATCACGAACGGCTTGAACAGCTCGAGCGCCATCTGCTTGGGCAGACCGCACTGGTGCAGCTTCAGCTGCGGGCCGACGACGATGACCGAACGGCCGGAGTAGTCGACGCGCTTGCCGAGCAGGTTCTGGCGGAAACGACCCTGCTTGCCCTTGAGCATGTCGGACAGCGACTTGAGCGGACGGTTGCCGGGACCCGTGACCGGGCGACCACGACGGCCGTTGTCGAAGAGGCTGTCGACGGCCTCCTGGAGCATGCGCTTCTCGTTGTTGACGATGATCTCGGGGGCACCGAGGTCGAGGAGGCGCTTCAGGCGGTTGTTGCGGTTGATGACGCGACGGTAGAGGTCGTTGAGGTCCGAGGTCGCGAAGCGGCCACCGTCGAGCTGCACCATCGGGCGCAGGTCCGGCGGGATGACCGGGATCGCGTCGAGGACCATGCCCGACGGGTGGTTCGTCGTCATCTGGAAGGCGTTGACGACCTTGAGGCGCTTGATGGCGCGGGTCTTCTTCTGGCCCTTGCCGGTGGCGATGATCTCCTGGAGGAGGTCCGCCTCGGCGTCGAGGTCGAAGGACTCGAGGCGCTTCTGGATCGCCGCGGCGCCCATGCCGCCCTCGAAGTACAGACCGAAGCGGTCACGCATCTCGCGGTAGAGGATCTCGTCGCCCTCGAGGTCCTGGACCTTGAGGTTCTTGAAGCGGTCCCAGACCTGCTCGAGGCGCTCGACCAGCTGGTCGGCACGCTTGCGGATGTTGTTCATCTCGCGCTCGGCCTGGTCGCGGACCTTGCGCTTCGCGTCGGCCTTGGCACCCTCGGCCTCGAGCTCGGCGACGTTGCGCTCGAGCAGCTGCGCGCGCGACTCGACGTCGGCGTCGCGGCGGTTCTCGATCTCCTTCTTCTCGACCTGGATCTGCGCCTCGAGCGACGGCAGGTCAGCGTGACGCTGGTCCTCGTCGACGGACGTGATCATGTAGGCCGCGAAGTAGATGACCTTCTCGAGGTCCTTCGGGGCGAGGTCGAGCAGGTAGCCGAGGCGGCTCGGGACACCCTTGAAGTACCAGATGTGGGTGACGGGGGCGGCGAGCTCGATGTGGCCCATCCGCTCACGGCGCACCTTGGCGCGCGTGACCTCGACGCCACAGCGCTCACAGATGATGCCCTTGAAGCGGACACGCTTGTACTTGCCGCAGTTGCACTCCCAGTCCCGGGTGGGGCCGAAGATGCGCTCGCAGAACAGGCCCTCCTTCTCGGGCTTGAGCGTGCGGTAGTTGATGGTCTCGGGCTTCTTGACCTCGCCGTGGCTCCACTGGCGGATGGATTCCGCGGTGGCGAGGCCGATGCGCAGCTCGTCGAAGAAGTTGACGTCGAGCACGTGGTTCCTTCTCTCGTAACTCTCGTTAAGTCTTTGGTCTGAGTGGTGTTCGTTGACGAGGGGGCGTATGCCGCCGAGCGGGCTCAGCGGCATACGCACCGCTTGTCGTTAGGTGGCCTTCTCAGACCTCTTCGACGCTGGACGGCTCACGCCGGCTCAGGTCGATACCGAGCTCCTCCGCCGCGCGGAAGACCTCCTCGTCGGACTCCTTCATCTCGATCGTCGTGCCGTCGGAGCTCAGGACCTCGACGTTGAGACACAGGGACTGCATCTCCTTGAGGAGGACCTTGAACGACTCCGGGATGCCCGAGTCGGGGATGTTCTCGCCCTTGACGATGGCCTCGTAGACCTTCACGCGACCGGGAACGTCGTCCGACTTGATCGTCAGCAGCTCCTGGAGCGTGTAGGCGGCGCCGTACGCCTCGAGGGCCCAGACCTCCATCTCACCGAAGCGCTGGCCACCGAACTGGGCCTTACCGCCGAGCGGCTGCTGGGTGATCATGGAGTACGGACCCGTCGAACGAGCGTGGATCTTGTCGTCGACGAGGTGGTGGAGCTTGAGGATGTACATATAGCCGACGGCGACGGGCTCCGGGAACGGCTCGCCGGAGCGGCCGTCGAAGAGGCGCGTCTTGCCCGAGGCGTCGATGAGGCGGACCCCGTCGCGCGTCTTGAGCGTCGAGTCGAGCAGACCCGTGACGACGTCCTCGGAGGCACCGTCGAAGACCGGCGTCGCCACGCGCGTGCCCGCAGGGGCCTCGTGCGCGTCGGGCGCGATCTCCTTGGCCCACTCCGGGCTGCCCTCGATCTTCCAGCCGCGCGAGGCGGCCCAGCCGAGGTGCAGCTCGAGGATCTGGCCGAGGTTCATTCGACGGGGAACACCGTGCGGGTTGAGCACGACGTCGACCGGCGTGCCGTCCTCGAGGAAGGGCATGTCCTCGACCGGGAGGATCTTGGAGATGACACCCTTGTTGCCGTGGCGGCCGGCGAGCTTGTCACCGTCGGTGATCTTGCGCTTGTTGGCCACGTAGACGCGGACGAGCTGGTTGACGCCGGGCGGCAGGTCGTCGCCCAGGTCGGCACGGAACTCCTTGACGCCGATGACCGTGCCGGTCTCGCCGTGGGGAACCTTGAGCGAGGTGTCGCGGACCTCCCGGGCCTTCTCACCGAAGATGGCGCGCAGCAGGCGCTCCTCCGGCGTCAGCTCGGTCTCGCCCTTGGGCGTGACCTTGCCGACGAGCAGGTCGCCGTCGCGGACCTCGGCGCCGACGCGGATGATGCCGCGCTCGTCGAGGTCGGCGAGGACCTCCTCGGAGACGTTCGGGATGTCCCGGGTGATCTCCTCGGGGCCGAGCTTCGTGTCGCGGGCGTCGACCTCGTGCTCCTCGATGTGGATCGAGGAGAGGACGTCGTCCTGGACGAGACGCTGGCTGAGGATGATCGCGTCCTCGTAGTTGTGGCCCTCCCACGACATGAACGCCACGAGCAGGTTGCGCCCGAGCGCCATCTCGCCACCGTCGGTCGCGGGACCGTCGGCGATGACGCCACCGGCCTCGAGACGGTCGCCCTCGTTGACGACGACGACCTGGTTGTAGCTCGTGCCCTGGTTGGAGCGCGCGAACTTGGCGATGCGGTAGGTCTGGTACGTGCCGTCGTCGTTGGCGACGGTGACGAGGTCGGCCGACACCTCCTGGACGACACCGGCCTTCTCGGCACGGACGACGTCGCCCGAGTCGAGGGCGGCGCGGAACTCCATGCCGGTACCGACGATCGGCGCCTCGCTCTTGACGAGCGGGACGGCCTGACGCTGCATGTTGGCGCCCATGAGCGCGCGGTTGGCGTCGTCGTGCTCGAGGAACGGGATCATCGCAGTCGCGGCCGAGACCATCTGGCGCGGCGAGACGTCCATGTAGTCGACCTCGTCGCCGGGGACGAGCTCGACCTCTCCACCCTTGGTGCGCACGAGCACGCGGTCCTCGGTGAAGTTGTTCTGCTTGTCGAGCGGCGCGTTGGCCTGCGCGACGACGTAGCGGTCCTCCTCGTCGGCGGACAGGTAGTCGACGTCGTCGGTCACGTGACCGCCGGTCACCTTGCGGTACGGCGTCTCGATGAAGCCGAACGCGTTGATGCGACCGTAGGACGCGAGCGAGCCGATGAGGCCGATGTTCGGGCCTTCCGGCGTCTCGATCGGGCACATGCGGCCGTAGTGCGACGGGTGGACGTCACGGACCTCCATCTGGGCGCGGTCACGGGAGATACCACCCGGGCCGAGCGCGGACAGGCGACGCTTGTGCGTCAGACCCGCGAGCGGGTTGTTCTGGTCCATGAACTGCGAGAGCTGCGAGGTGCCGAAGAACTCCTTGATCGACGCCACCACGGGGCGGATGTTGATCAGGGTCTGCGGGGTGATCGCCTCGACGTCCTGCGTCGTCATGCGCTCGCGGACGACGCGCTCCATGCGCGACAGACCGGTGCGGACCTGGTTCTGGATGAGCTCGCCGACCGAGCGGAGACGACGGTTGCCGAAGTGGTCGATGTCGTCGACCTCGACGCGGACGTCGATCTCCTCGCCGTTCTTGACGCCCTTCATCGAGTCCTGGCCGTCGTGCAGCGTGACGATGAACTTGATCGTCTTGACGATGTCGTCGATCGACAGGGTCGAGTCGTTGATCGAGGCGTCGAGACCGAGCTTCTTGTTCACCTTGTAGCGGCCGACCTTGGCGAGGTCGTAGCGCTTGCCGTTGAAGTAGAGGTTGTCGAGCAGCGTCTGCGCGGCCTCCTTCGTCGGCGGCTCGCCCGGGCGCAGCTTGCGGTAGATGTCGAGCAGCGCGTCGTCCTGGCCCTGGGTGTGGTCCTTCTCCAGGGTGAGGCGCATCGACTCGAACTCGCCGAACTCCTCGAGGATCTGGGCCTCGGTCCAGCCGAGGGCCTTGAGGAGGACCGTGACCGACTGCTTGCGCTTGCGGTCGACGCGGACGCCGACCATGTCGCGCTTGTCGATCTCGAACTCGAGCCAGGCGCCGCGGCTCGGGATGATCTTGGCCGTGTAGATGTCCTTGTCGGACGTCTTGTCGGGCGTGCGCTCGAAGTAGACGCCCGGGCTGCGGACGAGCTGCGAGACGACGACACGCTCGGTGCCGTTGATGATGAAGGTGCCGCGCTCGGTCATGAGCGGGAAGTCGCCCATGAAGACCGTCTGGCTCTTGATCTCACCCGTCTGGGCGTTCATGAACTCGGCGGTGACGAAGAGCGGTGCGTCGTACGTCTGGTCGCGCTCCTTGCACGACTCGATCGTCTTGCGGGTCTCCTCGAAGCGGTGGTCGCGGAACGACAGCGACATGGAGCCGCTGAAGTCCTCGATCGGGGAGATCTCCTCGAAGATCTCCTCGAGCCCGGACCGGTCCGGGACGTCGGTGCGTCCCTCGGCCTTGGCCGCGGCGACGCGAGCCTGCCAGCGCTCGTTGCCGA
The DNA here is from genome assembly GCF_964254175.1 of Terrabacter sp. LjRoot27. NCBI lineage: Bacteria > Bacillati > Actinomycetota > Actinomycetes > Micrococcales > Intrasporangiaceae > Terrabacter > Terrabacter sp. LjRoot27. Next base: position 1,100,427 of record NZ_CAXUSS020000001.1, on the reverse strand, counting down.
GCAGCCAGTCGAAGCTCTCCGTCTGAAGCGCCAGGAGGTCGGGGACCTCGAGTGGTTCGCGAATCTTCGCGAAGGACAGACGCCCCGAAGGGGTCTGTGCGGTGGACATGTTCGTCGCAGTACGCGAGGCAGCCAAGGAGGGTCCTTCCACGGGCCTTTTTCGAATCTTCAGATCCGCGTTGCCGCATGGCTCCGCTCGCGGGTCCCGAGGTCATACCGATGCCGGATGGCATGGTGATTGGCCTGACCGAGGTCGCGAAGGGTGGGCATGGGCAGCGCAAAGGCCTAGCCTACCGGTAAAGGGCAGGAGTGTCCAGCCGGGTCAAGAGACGGAGATCGTCTGACGAGGCGCCCACCCGGTCTGGAACGACCGGGTGCCCTCGACGTGACCTGCCACGCCCCCCGAACCGGGAGCTCGCGATGCGAACGCGACGAATATGGCCCTCCGCGGCCCCGACGTCAAGACCCCCGTCCTCGCAGGCGCGTCGCGACACGCCGCCGGAAACGGTCCACGACCCCGCTGACCTGCACGAACACGCCGGGAGGCGGCGTCGGTCAGGACCGTCGGGAGGGCCCCCGCCCTAGCATGGAGCACGCCAGAGATCCGTTGACGTCTCCTTCCGAGAGGGAAGCCATGTCCGATCCGAACCCGCCCGAGCAACCGTCCTTCAACCAGCCGGCCGGGAGCGACCCGACCACACCGCTCCCGAGCAGCCAGCCCACCTCGCCCGCTCCGGGTGCTCCGGGTGCTCCGAGCGCGCCGGGTGCCGGCAGCACGCCTCCCCCGCCGCCGCCCGTGGTGCCGACCGGTGGGTCGAGCGGCATGTCGAGCATCCCCGACCCCGCGAGGGAGGGCGCCGGCTTCTTCACGGCGCTCTTCGACTTCAGCTTCACGAACTTCGTCACGCCGATCCTCGTGCGCTTCGTCTACCTGCTGGCGACCGTGGCGCTCGTCGCGAGCTGGCTCATCTTCGTCTTCGCCGGCTTCGCCAACAGCGTCGGGACCGGTCTCGCCGCGCTCATCCTCGGCCCGATCTTCGTGATCATCTACCTCGCCGTCATCCGCATGACCCTCGAGTTCTACCTCTCGGTCGTCCGGATGAGCGAGGACATCCACAAGCGCCTCCCCCAGGCCTGACCGCCCGGGCCGCCCGCGGCCCCTCCACGTCGAGTGGGCACTCTCCCCGCGGGGAGGGTGCCCACTCGACGTCTGGCGGGACAGCGCCCGGTCGGCGTCAGAGGGCGGGCTGCTGCTGGGTGATGCAGTGGATCCCGCCCCCGCGGTCGAAGAGCGGCCGCGCGTCGACGCCGACCACCCGCCGGCCGGGGTACGCGTCGGCGAGCACCCCGAGGGACGCGTCGTCCTGCTCGTCCCCGAAGGTGCAAGCGATGACGCCGTCGTTGACGACGAGGTGGTTGATGTAGGACCAGTCCACCGGCCCGTCGGCGTCCGCCAGGGTGCGCGGAGCCGGGACCCCGAGGACCTCGAGACGCTCGCCGCGCGCGTCGCGGGCGTCCTCGAGCAGCTCGCGCAGCGCACGCGAGACGGCGTGGTCGGGGTGCGAGGGGTCGTGCTGCTCGTGGAGCAGCACGACGCCCGGGCTCGGGATGGTGGACACGATGTCGACGTGGCCTCGCGTGCCGAACTCGTCGTAGTCGCGGGTCAGGCCCTGCGGCAGCCAGATGCACGTCGTCGCCCCGATGGTGCGGGCGAGCTCTGCCTCGACGTCGCTGCGCGTCAGACCCGGGTTGCGGCCCGGGTCGAGCTGGACCGTCTCGGTGAGCAGGACCGTGCCCAGGCCGTCGACGTGGATGCCACCGCCCTCGTTGACGAGGGAGGATCCGATGACCTCGGCGCCGGAGAGGCCGCCGACGAAGGCACCGATGCGGGCGTCGTGCTCCCACGTGGCCCACGACTGGGCGCCCCAGCCGTTGAAGACCCAGTCGACCGCACCGAGCCGCGAGCCGTCGGCCGACCGGACGAAGGTCGGGCCGATGTCGCGCATCCACGCGTCGTCGAGGGCGGCCGGGACGAGCTCGACGTCGGGGTGCAGGTGCCCGGCGGCCACGTCGAGGTCCGCGGGCACGACGACCATGCGCACGGGCTCGAACTCGGCGACCGCGTTGGCGACGGCGGCCCAGGTGCGACGCGCCGCGGCCACCTCCTCGGGGGTCTCGCCGAGCGTGTAGCCCTGGCTCGGCCACGCCATCCACGTGCAGTCGTGCCGCGCGGTCTCCGCCGGCATCACCCAGCCGTGCTCCCCCACGGCCACCCCGGGCTGTGCCGGGAGGGCGTCGGTCACTGCGTCACCCCACGACGGTGCTCGTCGCGCACCGGGGCGGTCAGGGCGGCATACGAGTCGGGGCGACGGGTCGCGAGGAAGGGAAAGAGCTCGAGCCAGTCGCGTCGCTGCGCGAGGTCGAGGTCGGCGACGAGGACCGCCGCCTCGTCCCGGGGGGCCTGGACGAGGACGCGGCCGTAGGGGTCCGAGACGAACGAGCTGCCGTAGAAGGTGATGAGACCCTCCGTGCCGAAGCGGTTGGGCACGACCATGAAGAGGCCGTTGGCGATGCCGTTGCCGACGATGACCTGCTGCCACAGCGGCTGGGTGTCGAAGTCCGGGTGGTCGGGCTCGGACCCGATCGCCGTGGGGTAGCAGAGCACCTCGGCGCCGCCGAGCGAGTAGAGGCGGGCGACCTCGGGGAACCACTCGTCCCAGCACGTCGGGAGTCCGAGCTTGAGCGACGGATCCTCCAGCGCCACAACGGGGTACGCGTCGTCGGGCGGACCGGGACGGAAGTACTTGTCCTCGTAGTAGCCGGCCGTCACGGGGATGTGGGTCTTGCGGGTGCGGGCCACGACGTCGCCGCTCGGGGCCACGACGACCGCGGTGTTGAAGCCGAGCCCGTCGCCCTCGTCGGCACGCTCGTAGAGCGAGGCGTGGACGTGCACACCGAAGTCGCGGGCCGCGGCGCGGGCGAAGGTCACCGTGGGGCCGGTCTCGAGGTCCTCGGCCGTCGCCGACGGCGTGCCCTCGGGGAGGGTGTCGGCCGGGTATCGCGACAGCGTCAGCTCGGGGAGGAAGACGATCGAGGCGCCCGCTCCGGCGGCCGTCCGGATGCCGTCGCGAAGGGTCTCGACGAGAGCATCCGGGTCGTCGACCCACTCGTGCTGGACGACGCCGACGCGTACGGGCGCGGCCTCCGGCTGGTCGACGCGGGCGAGGGACTCTGGGACGCCATTGGCCTGGATGAGCTTCACAGCGTGCAGTATGCCGCAGCGCCCACGGTGCGGTCCGGGCCTCGGCGCGGGTCCCAGGCCGACCCGCAGGCGGCGCCCGGCTCGCCTCGGTCCCGGACGACCTCGCGGACGCCCGGGACCTTCCCCCTCGTTCCCCCTCTTTCCCCCGTCAGAAGGCGGACAGCTGGCTGACGAGCCAGCGGTCACCCACCTTCCGCATCGTCGCGATGACCCGGTTCTGGTCGATCGCGGGAGCCTGCTGGGCCTTCGTGGTCGTGGCCTGGTTGACGAACGCCATGACCCGCACGGTCGTCCCCTCGCCGCCGTCGCCGTCGGCGTCCATGACGCCGGCGTCGTAGACCTTGGCCTGCACCGTGGCGTCGTTCTTGACGGCCATCGGCTTGATGTCGGTGGCGGCGACCTGGGTGAACTGGTCCTTGAACGGAGAGGTCAGCTGCGGGGTGACCTCGCCGATGTGCTTGTCGAAGGCGGAGCCGCTGTAGCTGAGCAGGCTCTCCAGCGTGGTCCGGGCCGAGCCCACGGCGGCCGTGCGGTCGGTGTCGGAGACCCCGGGACGCAAGGCGTAGACGAGCGAGGCGGCGAGCAGGGCGAGCGCGAGCGTCGCGCCGATGGCCGAGGCCCAGAGACCGGCCGAGCCGCGCGTGCTCCCGCTCGTCTCCACCTGCTCGGCGTCGGCCCGGGACTCGCGCCCGTGGGCCGGTCCGACCGTGCGGTCGCCGACGACGGCGTCGCGCTCCTCGACGCGGGCGTCGGTGGCGACGGGGGCGTCGGGCGCGTCGGGCGCGTTCAGGGGGGCGTCGGCGCTCGTCGTGGCGCCACGGTCGAGGACGGCCGTCGACGGCGCAGAGGCTCCGGCGCCCGTGGACCGGCGGCGGGCGCCGGCCACGCGCTTGCGCGGGCCCGCGGCAGACGCTGCGGACGCGGCGGACGCGGCGAGGGGGCGGCGGGGGTCAGCTGACGAAGTCAAGGGTGCTCACCTTCCAGGCGTCGCCGACCTTCACGAGGTCGAGCCGGAGCCGGTACGTCTTCTTCTCGGGCTTCGGGGTCGAGGCGTTCGAGGTCGGCGCGACGACCCCGACGATGACCTTGGCCGAGTCGTCGTCGCCCGACACGAGCGATGCCTCGGCCCGCTCGACCGTCGAGACGGTCTTGTTGGCGGTGACGACGGGCTTCAGCTGGGCCAGCGTCGACGCGTACTCCTTGCGGAAGGCGCCGGTCGAGTCGTCGAGGACGCGCTTGGTGTCGGCGTCGAACGACGCAGCGTCCATCGTCACGAAGTTGACGGCGATCTGGCGCCCTGCGGCCAGCGCGGCCGCCCGGTTGTCGGCGTCGCGCTGCTGCTGCCACGCCGAGCGTCCCAGGGTCGCCGTCACGGCGACCGCCGCGAGCAGCAGGACGGCGGTGACCGTCCACAGCAGACGCGGGGTGGGACGCCACGTGCGGACACACCTAAGGCCCGCACGTGGCGCGTCGGGGGGACCGGAGCCCACCGCGGCGTCAGTGAGCTCGTGAGGCTCGCGGGTCTCGCGGGTCTCGCGGTCGGTGGAGCTCACGGGCGACCGCTCGGCTCGCTGCGGCCGCTCGGTCTCCGAGCGGGTGGTGACCATCGTCATCGAGGGGGTTTCCTTCCGTCACCGGCTAGCGGAGCGCCTCCTGCATCATCCAGAGCCAGCTCGTGCCGTTGTCGGTCCGTTCGTCGCCACCGGCCGGAGCGACCGGCGACTGGACTGACAACGACGCAGGGCTGCCGGAGGTCACGGCCCGGTTGCCGAGGGCGACCGGAGTGGCCCCGAACGACATGGGGTAGCTCTGACCGCTCTGCCCGCCTCGGGTGGGTTTGGGCGCGTTCTGCGCACCGCGGACGTTGGTGCCCGAGCCGCGCGAGGCGGCACAGTGTGCGTCGAGGTTGACCGGCGGCAGGCCCGTGGTGCGGTGCGGGTCGACCTTCGTCGTGCCCTCGTAGCCCGCCTCGCACGCCTTGGGGTCGTCGACGTTGAGGACGAGCCCGAAGTGCGCGGTGCCGTCGCCGGGCACGACGCTGAAGCCACCCGTCACGACGTCGGGGTAGGTGACGAGCAGCTGCTCGATGCCGTCGAGACGCGCCGTCGTCACGTTGCCGATGGTGATGAAGTTGGCGAGGAGCGCGGCCAGGCTCTGCTTGTTCTCCGAGATGAGAGCGTCGAGCTGCTCGACGGCGACGGACCCCCGGTCGAGGACGACGCGCAGGTCGGGGTCGGCCTCCCGGAGGGCGTCGGCGACGTTCGCGAAGCCGGCCACGCTCGTGCGGATGTCGTCCCCGCTCCTCACCTGCGTGTCGAGGACGATCCGCCCGTCGTCGATGAGGCGGGTCGTCTCGGGCAGCGCCTCGGACGCGGCCGTGGTCAGGGCGTCACCCGAGTCGATGAGCCGCTGCAGGTCGGAGCCGCCACCCTTGAACGCCTCGGCCAGCTCGTCGACCGTCGTGACGAGGGCGTCGCGCGGCACCGACGACACCGTGTCGTCGACGTGCTGGAGCAGCTGGTCGATGCGGAGCGGGAACGCGGTCCGGTCGCGCGGGATGACGTCGCCCGATGCCAGGTAGGGCGCCCGGGCGGTGCGCGGCTGGAGGTCGAGGTACTGCTCGCCCACCGCGGAGCGGTTCTCGACGACCGCCTTGGTGTCCTTCGGGACCTCCGTGCCCCGGTCGAGGCGCGCGTCGACGACGACACCGTCGCCCGAGAGGCGCATCCCCTCGACCTTGCCGACGGTGACACCCCGGTAGGTGACCTCGGCACCGACGAAGATGCCCCCCGACTGGGCGAGGTCGGCGGACACGACGTAGCTGCCGCCGGCGATCTTGTCGGTCAGCCCGACGTAGTTCGCCGACAGGATCGCGACGAGCGCGACGGACAGGAGGGCGAAGGCTGCCAGCTGGAGCCGGACGGTGCGGGTGATCATCGGGAGCCTCCCGTGGGGAAGAGCGTGGACCACGAGGCCGCGTCGGCCGAGCCGGCGCCCGAACCGGACGGGCTCGCACCGAGCAGTCCGCCCGGCAGCGTCGTCGGGAGGGGCAGGCCCGGCACCGACGGCACCGTGACGCTCGGGAGGGGCACCGAGGGCACGGGCACCGACGGCAGCGGCACCGAGGGGAGCGGTAGCCCGGGGACGCCCGGCAGGGTCGGGAGCTTGCCGACACCGAGGTTGCCGGCGATCGTGTCGAGGTCGGTGTCAAGGGTCGCCCAGAGGTTGGTGAAGTCGCCCTTGATCGTGTTCTGGGCGTTGTTGGGGAAGGGGTAGGTCAGGAGCAGCTGGAAGCTCTTCGGCAGGTCGTCACCGGCCTTGTTGAGCTGGCGAAGGATCGGGCTGATGGCCCGGAGGTTGGCCTCGAGGTCGGCCCGCGACCCACGGATGACCCGGGTGCCGACCTCGCCGAGGTCGCGCAGGGCGGTGAGCATCGCCGTGAGCTGCCGACGCTGGTCGGCGAGGATCTTCAGGCCCTTGGGCAGCTCGTCGAGCGCGGCGGCGATCTTGGCCTGGTTCTTCGCCAGGGTCGACGAGAGCCGGTCGATGCTGTCGAGGGCCCGGACGATCTCGCCCTTCTGGGCGTCCAGTCCCCCCACGAACGTGTTGAGTTGCGTGAGCAGGTCCTTGACGTCATCGGAGCGGCCCCGGAGGGCGTTGTTGAGCTCGGCCTCGATGGTCTTCAGCTGTGCGACACCGCCACCGTTGAGCAGCAGCGACATCGCGCCGAGGACCTCCTCCACCTCCGGATTGCGGCTTGTGCGCGACAAGGGGATGCGGTCGCCCTGCCCGAGGCGTCCCGCGGGAGGCACGTCGGTGGGGGCTGCGAGCGCTACGTACTTCTCGCCGAGCAGCGAGGTCTGCTTGAGCTCCGCCGTGGCGTTGTCGGGCAGCACGACGTCGCCGGGGAGCCGGAGCCTCACCGTCGCGGTCCACCCCGTCACCTGGATGTCCTCGACGGAGCCCACCGTGACCTGGTTGACCTTGACCGACGACTGCGGCACGAGGTCGAGCACGTCGGCGAACTCGGCGGTGACCGTGTACGAGTCGTCGCCGGTGCCGGCGCCACCCGGGAGCGGGAGGTCGTACGCGCTGCAGCCCCCGAGGGCGAGGGAGGCCAGCACGATGACGCTGGACCAGCGTCGGGAACGGGAGCGGACGGCATACGTCATCGGGAGCCTCCGAGCAGTCCGCCGAGGGTGGGGTCGGCACCGCGCAGGTTGACGAGGCCGCTCGACTGCGGAGTGCCTTGCAGCGCAGAGCCGCTCGGCAGCGACGGCAGGGTGGGTAGCTTCGGCAGCAGCGCCTTCTTGAGGGAGTCGCACAGCTTGGTGTTGCCCGTCTGCGTCGGCCCCGTGAGGATCGAGCACACGAGCAGCAGCGGGTCGTCGAGGCCCTTCGCGTTGTTGCGGGTGTCGAGGGTGCCGGTCTCGGGGTGGTAGGCGTTCTGGAGGTTCGACAGGGCGACCGGTGCGTTCTCGAGGAGCTGGGCCAGGGCCTGGCGGTTCTTCGCGAACGCGTCGGTCACGGTGACCGCACGGTCGAGGTTGCTCTTGAGCAGCGCTCGGTTGTCGGAGACGAAGCCGGACACCTCGTCGACCGCGACCCCGAGGCTCTCGAGCGTCGCCTTGAGGTTCTCGCGCTCCTCGCTCAGCTGGGTCGCGACCGTCGCGAGGTCGGAGTTGAGCCGGCGCACCTGCGCGTTGTTCGTCGCGAGCATCGAGGTGAAGGACTGGAGGTTCTTCACCGTGCCGAAGAGGTCGTCGCGGCTGCCGGACAGGGTCGAGAGCGCGGTCGAGAGGTCGTGCACCGTGCTGTTGATCTCGGCGCCGTTGCCGTCGAGGTTGGCCGCGGACGTGCGCAGCAGCTCGTTGAGCGCACCGTCCTTGTTGGCGCCGTCGGGGCCGAGAGCGACCATGAGGTCGTCGAGGCTCTGGGACACCCGGTCGAGCTCGACCGGAACAGCCGTGCGCTCCATGGGGATTCGCGTTCCGGCGGCCAGGGCAGGGCCGGCCTCGTAGACGGGGAGCAGCTGGACGTAGCGGTCCGAGACGAGCGACGGCGCGACGATCGCGGCCTTGGCCGAGGCCGGCACGCGGTACTTCTCGTCGTAGCTGAAGGTGACGTGCACGTGGTCGCCCTCGGGCGTCACGGTGTCGACCTGGCCGACCTTGACGCCGAGGATGCGCACGTCGGACCCCGGGTAGAGACCGACGGCCCGGGTGAAGTCGGCGCTGACGGACGTCTGGCCCTGACGGGGCCAGAAGACGACGGCGGCCGCGACGAGCGCGACGACGACGAGGCCGGTGACGACCTTGCCGAGCACGGTGGCCGGGCCGTGGAGCCGGCCGAACGGCATACGGGAGCCCTGGGGCGCGGGCATCAGCGACCACCTCCGGAGGTGCCGGGAAGGAGCAGGTCGGGCAGCGACGTCCCGGGCAGGGCGAGCCCGGGCGTGCCGACGGGCACGATGAGGTTGGAGACCCACGTGTCGAACCAGCGTCCGGTGCCCAGGGTGTTGGCGTAGACCCTCGTGAAGGGCGCCATCGCCTGGATCGTCTTCTGCAGGTCGGCGTCGTGCTCCTGGAGCATCCTGAGCGTCTTGTCGAGCTCGGCGAGCGCCGGCCTCAGCTGTGCCCGGTTGTCGCGTGCGAGGCCGGTCAGCTGCTTGGCGAGCGCCGAGGTGTTGCGGAAGAGCGTGCGGATGTCGTCGCGTCGCTTGACGAGCTCGACCATGAGCAGGTCCGCATCCTTGATGAGCGTGCTGACCTGCTGGTTGCGGCTGCGGACCAGGCCGGTGACGCTGTTGGCCCTCTGGAGCAGGGAGCCCAGCTCGGCGTCGCGGCTCGCCACCGTGCGCGAGAGGCGGGACAGGCCGTCGAGCGTCGCCTTGACGTACTGCGGGCTGTCCTTGAACTCCGTTGCGATGACGGTGAGGGACTTCGCCAGCTGGTCGGTGTCGATGCGCTCGGTCGTCGTCGTGAGGTCCTGGAAGGCGTTGATGACGTCGTAGGAGCTGACGGTGCGCGACACGGGGATCTGCGCCTCCGCGTCGAGCTGGCCCTGGCCCTTGGGGTCGAGCGCGACGTACTTCTCGCCGAGGATCGTCTTCATCCGGATCGAGGCGCCGGTCTGCGGACCGAAGCTCGCGTCGTCGGTGATGGTGAAGTCGACGCGGACGTGGCCGTCCTCGAGGTCGACGCCGGTCACCTTGCCGACCTTGACGCCGGCGATGCGCACGTCGTCGTCGGGCTTGATGCCGCCGGCCTCGGAGAAGGCGGCGCTGTATGCCGTCCCGCCGCCGATGAGCGGAAGGCTGGACGCGTTGAACGCGAGGTAGAGCAGGACCGCGATGACGAGCAGGCCGATCGCACCGATCGGGACCGGGTTGCGCTCTCGGAAGGGGATGCTCATGACTGGCACCTCGCTGACGAGACGTCGTAGGTGGGGCTCACGCCCGGGAGGATCGGGCTCCTGGTGTCGAACTTGCAGAGGTAGAAGTTGAACCACGACCCGTAGGTGGCCGTGCGCGTCAGGGTCGCGATCCGCCCCGGCGCACCGGTGATGAAGTCGTCGAACTCCTTGACGTTGGCCGGCTTGTTGAGCGTCGTGGCCAGGGTGCGCAGCTGGGCGACGTCGTCCTTGATGAGCGGGCGCGTCGAGACGAGCAGGTCGGCGGTCTCGGCCGAGAGGGTGTTGATCCCGGACAGCGAGCGCCCGATCGTCTCGCGGTCGGCCGCGAGGCCGCTCGTGAAGCGCTGGAGCTGGTCGATGAGCGAGAGCAGCTGCTGGTCGTGGGCGTCGACGGTGCCGAGCACGGTGTTGAGGTTGTCGATGGTGCGCCCGATGACGGCGTCGCGGTCGGCGATGGCCGACGTGAGGCTGGCGGTCTTGGCGAGCAGGGTGTTGACGTCGCCACCCTCGCCCTGCAGCGTCTGGATGAGCAGGCCCGAGAGCTCGTTGACGTCGCTCGGCGACAGCGCGGCGAAGAGCGGCTTGAAGCCGTTGAAGAGGACGGTGAGGTCGAGCGCGGGGTGGGTGCGCGTGAGCGGGATCGTCGAGCCGTCGGCGAGCGGCGCAGGCGCGCCGGTGCCCTGGCTCAGCGCGAGGTAGCGCTGGCCGACGAGGTTGCGGTACTTGACCGTCACCTCGGTGCCCTTCGTCAGCACGGAGCTCTTGAGCACGGAGAAGTCGATCTCGGCGGTGGCGCCCTCGGACGTCGCGTCGTGGGCGACCCGCACGTCGGTCACCTCCCCGACCCGGACCCCGGCGATGCGGACGTCCTGACCGGCGATGACGCCCGTGGCGTCGGTGACGACGGCCGTGTAGGTCGCCTTGGAGCCGAGCTGGATGTTGGCGATGGTCAGCGCGAGGATGCTCGTCGCGAAGAGGGTGACCGCCGCGAACACGAGGAGCTTGACGAGTGAGCCCTTGACCTTCATCGGGTGCTCACCACCGTGCCGCGCATCATCGGCCCGGCGAGCAGGGTCCGGATGCCGCTCGCGCCGGCGTCGGACGGCTGGCCGTCGCGGTCGAGGAGCGCTCCGACGACGCGCTGCTCGTCGACCGTGCCGGCGCTGCCGGAGTCGGCCGCGGAGGCGTTGCCGAGCAGCGCCTGGGGCACCGCCGAGAAGGGCGTCGCGTCGCTCGCGGGCTGCGTGCCGTCGTCGAAGTGGTTGCCGGCGAAGGGGTTCGCCTGCGAACCGTCGGGCGACGGGAGGCCGTAGCAGTGCGGCCCGCGCTTGTCGTCCCAGCGCGGCTCCTCCCCCGGCTCGTACGGCTTGCGGGGAGGCACGACCTCGAGGGTGATGTGGAAGGTGCCGCCCGCGAAGGCGGCGTTGGCGCGCGGGAGCCAGTTGACGAGGCCCGAGGCCACGCACGGGTAGACCGGGGAGTACTCGGCGAGCAGCTGGAGCGTGGGCTTGCTGACCTGGCCGACCTGGATGATGCGCTCCTCGTTGTCACGCAGGAAGCCGGCCGCCTCGTTGGCGAACCCCGCCGTGCCGACGAGGAAGGCCGCGAGCTGCTGGTCCTTCTCGACGATGGTCCTGTTCGTGACGCGGAGCGACTCGGTGAGGCGGAAGAAGTCGGGAGCGACGCCGGCGTAGAGGTCGGCGGTGTCGGCGAGCAGGGAGATGTCTCGCTGGATCGTCGGCATGCTGGGGTTGAGCGCCTTGAGGTAGCGGTCGACGAGCACGAGGTTGCGGCCGATCTGGTCGCCGCGGCCGTCGAGCGTCGTCGACAGCGCGTTGAGCGTCGTCGCGAGCTTGGCCGGCTGCACGGTGCGCAGCAGCGGGTAGAGGTTGTCGAGGACCGTCTCGAGCTCGATCGACACCCGGCTGCGGTCCTGCGGGATCGTGTCGCCGGCCTCGATGGGCCGGGCGTTCGACGTCGCCGTGACGAGGTCGACGTAGCGCTCGCCGAAGAGGGTCTTGGGCAGCAGTCGGGCGCTGACGTTCGACGGGATCTTGGCGACCTCGTCGGGCTGGAGCGCGAGCTCGAGCCGCGCACCCGTCGGGGTCGCCTCGACGTGGCGCACCTCGCCGACGAGCAGACCGCGGAGCTTGACGTCCGAGCTCTCCTGCAGCTGGCTGCCGAGGCGGTCGGTCTCGAGGGTGACCATGACCACCGGCGTGAAGCGCTTCTGGAAGGAGGCGATCGCCAGGCCCACGAGCAGCGCCAGCACGACGAGGAAGACGATGCCGTATGCCTTCACGCCGATGCGCCAGCGCGTGAGCTGGGTGAGGGGCCCGGGACTGGTGTCGCTCATCCGGCGATCCTCACGCTCGTCGTGGCTCCCCCGATGGCGAGGGACAGGAAGAAGTCGACGATGTTGATGGCGACGATCGACGTGCGCACCGCGGTGCCGACGGCGACGCCGACACCGGCCGGGCCGCCCGACGCGGTGTAGCCGTAGTAGCAGTGGATGAGGATGATGACAACGGCGAAGACCATGACCTTCGCGAACGACCAGAACACGTCACCCGGTGGCAGGAACAGGTGGAAGTAGTGGTCGTAGGTGCCCTCCGACTGCCCGAAGTACGCCGTCGAGATGAAGCGCGTGGCGGCGTACGAGCTGAGCAGGCCGAGGACGTAGAGCGGGATGACGGCGATGAAGCCGGCGATCATGCGGGTCGTCACGAGGAAGGGCAGCGACGGGATGCCCATGACCTCGAGGGCGTCGACCTCCTCCGAGATGCGCATCGCACCGAGCTGTGCGGTGAAGCCGCAGCCGACGGTGGCCGCGAGCGCCAGCCCCGCGACGAGCGGGGCGATCTCGCGGGTGTTGAGGTAGGCCGAGAAGAAGCCGGTGAAGGCCCCGGTGCCGAGCTGCTCCAGCGAGGAGTAGCCCTGCAGGCCGACCTCGGTGCCGGTGAAGAAGGCGAGGAAGGCGATGACGCCCACCGTGCCGCCGATGACCGAGAGTGCGCCGGTGCCGAGGGAGACCTCGGCCAGCAGCCGGATGACCTCCTTCTTGTAGCGCCGCAGCGTGCGCCCGCTCCACGCGAGCGAGCGCACGTAGAAGCGCATCTGCTCGCCGAGCGAGTCGAGCGCGCGGGAGGGCCGGCTCGCGAGGTGGAGCAGCCGCTCCGTGCCCGGTCGAGCCCGGTTCTGGGTCTTCGTGGCCATCGCCCTCTCCTCAGATCTTCTGCGGGACGACTTGGAAGTACACGGCCGTGATGACGAAGTTGACGACGAAGAGCAGCATGAAGGTGATGACGACGCTCTGGTTCACCGCGTCGCCGACACCCTTCGGGCCACCGCCGGCGTTGAGTCCCTTGTAGGCCGCGACGACCGCCGCGATGGCCCCGAAGATCAGCGCCTTGATCTCGGCGGTCCAGAGGTCGGGCAGCTGGGCCAGCGCCGTGAAGCTCGCGATGTAGGCACCGGGCGTGCCGCCCTGGACGATGACGTTGAAGACGTAGCCGCCGACGACGCCGACGACCGACACGAGCCCGTTGAGCAGGACCGCGACGAGCATCGAGGCGAGGACGCGCGGCACGACGAGACGCTGGATCGGGCTGATGCCGAGCACCTCCATGGCGTCGATCTCCTCGCGGATCTTGCGCGAGCCGAGGTCGGCGCAGATCGCCGAGCCGCCCGCGCCTGCGATGAGCAGCGCCGTGACGATGGGGCTCGCCTCGCGCAGCACGGCGAGGACGCTCGCCGCGCCGGTGTAGGACTGGGCTCCGAGCTGGCGCGTCAGGGTGCCGAGCTGGAGGGCGATGACCGCGCCGAACGGGATGGAGACGAGCGCGGTCGGCAGGATCGTGACGCTCGCGATGAACCACGCCTGCTGGATGAACTCCTTGACCTGGAACGGTCGCTTCGGCATGGCCCGGAACACGTCGAGCGCGAGCGCGAAGAGCGAGCCGGACTGGCGCAGGGCGCCGGTGAAGGGTGCGGCCACGTCAGCTCGCCCCCACCCGGACACCGGGGATGCCGGCGTTGCGCGACTCGAACGAGCCGGGTGGCGGGGTGATGCCGTTGTCGCGGCACCATCCGCCCGCGGGGCGCTCGGCGCGACGCGGCTTGCCGTCGCTCGTCGGGAGCTGGAGGGCGATCGGCGGTAGGGGCGGCAGCTCCTGGCCGGACTCTGCGGCGAGCTCGTCGGCGTCCTTCTCCTCCGACATGCCGATCGGGCCGATCGTCTGCGCGTTGAGGAACTGCCGCACGACCGGCTCCTCGGAGCTGAGCAGCATCTCGCGCGGCCCGAACATCGCGAGGTGCTTGTGGTAGAGCAGGCCGATGTTGTCCGGCACCGTGCGGGCCGTGTTGATGTCGTGGGTGACGATGAGGAACGTCGCGTCGATCTGCGCGTTGAGGTCGACGAAGAGCTGGTTGATGTAGCTCGTGCGCACCGGGTCGAGACCGGAGTCCGGCTCGTCGATGAGGAGGATCTCGGGGTCGAGCACGAGGGCACGGGCCAGCCCGGCGCGCTTGCGCATGCCGCCGGAGATCTCGCCCGGCAGCTTGCCCTCGGCACCGGACAGGCCGACGAGGTCCATCTTCTCGGTCACGATGCGCCTGATCTCGGCCTCGGTCTTCTTCGTGTGCTCGCGCAGCGGGAAGGCGACGTTGTCGTAGAGGGTCATCGAGCCGAAGAGGGCACCGTCCTGGAAGAGGACACCGAAGAGCTTGCGCACCTCGTAGAGGTCGGCCTCGCGCAGGCGGGTCAGGTCACGTCCGTTGATGACGATCGACCCGGCGTCCGGCTTGAGCAGGCCGACGAGCGTCTTGAGGAAGACGGACTTGCCGGTGCCCGAGGGCCCGAGCATGACCGAGATCTCTCCCGCGGGAAGCGTGAGGGTCACGTCCCGCCAGATCGTCTGCGATCCGAAGGTCTTGGTCAGACCTGTCACCGCGATCTCCACACCCATGTGGCATCCACCTATGTCTTCCTGGCCGTCTCGACTCGGCTACGGGGGAAACGAGGGCGCCGGGCGGAAGTTACGCGCGAGTTGTGTTGCGAGGGTCCGGAGCGCTCCCCGACGGCTAACCTGTGCGAGTCATGTGGAGCCAGGAGGATGCATGCGGGCAGAACTGCGGCCGTCACAGGTCGCGCCGGGGGCGGTGCTCGAGGTCGAGGGCAGCACGTACCGTGTCGTCGGGACCGTCCGCTTCGACCTCGCCGGCACGCGGTGGGGCGAGCACTGCATCACCTCGTCGGGTCCGCGGGAGTGGCTCTCTCTGCAGCCGCGTGGCGACGGGTGCGTCATCCACTGGCGCTCGCGTGACGACCTCTACGGCGAGCCCGACCACGCCGGCATGAGCCTCGACGGCCGCGACTGGACCCTGCTCGAGGCCGGGTCGCTCACGTACACCGCGGAGGGCGACACGGGCCTCGGGGCGACGGGCACCTGCGAGTTCGTCGAGTTCGTCGCGACGGACTCGGCCGACGCCGTGCTCGTCTACGAGAGCTTCGACGGCGGCATGTGGGAGATCAGCGTCGGCCGCCTTGCCGACCCCGCGAGGGTCCGCAGCTACCGCGAGGTCTCCGGGGACTGACCTCGGTCGTGCGTGGCGGTGACCTCATGGGTCACGGAGTCCCCGTCGACGCGCAGGGTGACCGCGGCGACCCGGTCGACCCCCTCGAGGGCCGCGAGGCGCGCGAGCACGTCGGCGAGCCTGCCGAAGGAGTCCTGGCTGGGCACCGGCGCCTGCCCGTCGGCGTTGCCCGACAGCCCGGTCAGCCGGTGGTCGGCGTCGACGGTCAGGGCGGCGGTCATCCGCTGGACCGGGGCACCGCGCTGCTCCTCGATGCCGTGGCGCAGGGTGGTCGCCAGCTCGTCGAGCAGCGCCGAGGACGTATGCCGTCCGGCGGCCTCGTCGTGCGAGGTGACCTCATCCGTCGGCTCGGTCTGGGGCTCGGCCTGGGGCTCGCTCTGGGGCTGGGTCGGCGGGACGGTGGCCGGGGCGGGAGCCCGATCCGGGGCCGGCTCGGCCGTGGCCCGAGGCGTGTGTCCCTCGCTGAGGAAGCCGATCGCAGCGAACTCGATCTTGCCGAAGTCGACCTCGGCGTCCCGGGCCAGCGAGTTGTCGATGACGTAGGCGAGGTTGACGGCGAGGTCGCGCATGCCGGGGTGCAGCTGCTGTCCGACGAAGCGGGCACAGAGCAGGAGCGCGTGCACGCGCACCATGGTGCGGCCCTTGCGGTCCCGGACCTGCTGCTCCGCCTCGACCCGACGCAGGTCGAACCCGTCACGGGGGTAGAAGTGCAGCGGCCGCTCGAGGACGAGGAGCGAGTAGTCCGGTCGGTCCGAGCCCGGCATGAGCCGGTAGAGCTCGCCGTTGAGGGGCAGCTGCCACTCGAGCTCGGCGGGCGCGGTGTCGAAGCGGGTCACGCACACGAGCGGGCCGTAGCGGCCCGTCGGACTGGACGCGGCCGGCGTGGGCGCCTCGGGCACCGGGGCGGCCGGCGCTGCCTGCGCGGCGGGCGGCGCTGACGGCGCTGGCGGCGCTGACGGCGCTGGCGGCGCTGACGGCGCTGACGGCGCTGACGGCACGGGCGGCACGGGCGGCGCACCGGGCACCGTGGTGTCGGCAGCGGCGTCCGCACCGTCGTCAGCAGCGGGCCTGAAGGTGCGCGACAGCCATCCCATGCGCGCAAACCTACCGGGACCGGTCGGCGGATCGGCGGGGCGTGGCCGCAGCAGGTCCAGGTGCCGGCGTCCGGGGGCAGGACAGGGGGCTCGTGCGTGACCCGGCGGGACGGCATACGTCATCGGCTCGCCCGGGACGCGCCGCGCGGCCGGTCGTGGTTACGGTGGACCGGTGACGACAGTGAGCAAGGACGCTCCCGACCTGCGCGCCCTCGACGGGCTCGCCGAGTCCCTGACGCCCGGTGCGCTGCTGACCGAGCCCGACAGCGTCGCGGCATACCGCTTCGACTACACGGCCGACGCCGGAGCCGGTGTGCCGCTCGCCGTGGTCCGCGCCAGGAGCGCGGCCGACGTGCAGGCGGCCGTGCGCTGGGCCGGCGAGCACGAGGTGCCCGTCGTCCCGCGCGGTGCGGGCAGCGGGCTCTCGGGCGGCTCGAACGCCATCGAAGGCTGCATCGTGCTGAGCCTCGAGCGGATGCGAACCGTCGAGATCGACCCGACGACGCGCACAGCGGTCGTCGAGGCCGGCGTCCTCAACGTCGAGGTGAAGCGGGCCGCGGCCGAGCACGGGCTCTGGTACCCGCCCGACCCGTCGTCGTTCGAGATCTGCTCGATCGGCGGCAACGTGGCGACCAACGCGGGCGGCCTGTGCTGCGTCAAGTACGGCGTCACGACCGACTACGTGCTCGGCCTCGACGTCGTCCTCGCCGACGGGACGCTCGTGCACCTCGGCGGCCAGCGCGTCAAGGACACCGCGGGCCTCTCGCTCGTCAAGCTCTTCGTCGGCAGCGAGGGCACCCTCGGCATCGTCACCCGTGCGACGCTGCGGCTCGTCCCGGCCCAGGCGCCGCCCGCCACCCTCGTCGCCACCTTCGACACCGTCGAGGACGCGGCGCGGGTCGTCGTCGCCATCGGCAACACCCTGCGGGCGTCGATGATGGAGCTCATGGACCAGGCGTCGGTCAACGCCGTCGAGGACCACCGCAGCATGGGACTCGACCGCGGGGCCGGTGCCATGCTGCTCGCCCAGTCCGACGCCCCGGGCGCGGCCCGCGGCGAGGAGATCGCCGTGATGGAGCGCCTGTGCCAGGACGGCGGCGCGCGGGAGTGCTTCACGACGACGGACGCCGCCGAGGGCGAGATGTTCGTCGCGGCCCGACGCGCCGCGATCGTGGCCATCGAGCGCCGGGGCGCGATCATGCTCGAGGACGTCGGCGTGCCCGTGCCCCGCCTGCCCGACCTGCTCACGGGCATCGCCGAGATCTCCCGCCGCCACGGCCTCGAGATCCCCGTCGTCGCCCATGCCGGCGACGGCAACACGCACCCCGTCATCGTCTACCCCGCCGGCGACGCCGACGCCGGTTCCCGCGCAGCACAGGCCTTCTCGGAGGTCATGAGCCTCGCCATCGGGCTCGGCGGCACCATCACCGGCGAGCACGGCGTCGGCCGGCTCAAGCGGGCCGCCCTGCCCGAGCAGCTCGGGCCCGACGTCATGGCCCTGACCCACCGCATCAAGAACGCCCTCGACCCGCAGGGCATCCTCAACCCCGGAGCAGGATTCTGATGACCGCGACGCCGCCCATCACCACCCGTCGTCCGATCGCCGACCGGCACCTCTTCGGCCCGGGCCCGTGCAACCCCTACCCCGAGGCGACGCTCGCCCTCGCGGCGCCCCTGCTCGGGCACCTCGACCCCGACTTCCTCGCGATCATGGACGAGACGTGCGACCTGCTCCGCCACGTCTGGGGCACCGACAACCGCCGCACCCTCCCCCTCTCGGCGACAGGGTCGGCGGGATGGAGGCCGCCTTCGTCAACACCGTCTCCCCCGGGGACGTCGTCGTCGTGGCCGTCAACGGCCTCTTCGGTGAGCGCATGGTCGACGTCGCGGGCCGCCACGGCGCCGAGGTCGTCCGGGTCGACCACGACTGGGGCACGCCCGTCGACGCCGAGCGCGTCGCCGCCGCCCACCCGTCCCCCACGATCATCGCCGCGGTGCACGCCGAGACGTCCACGGGCGTCCGCTCCGACATCGCCGCCCTCGGTGCGGTCAAGGGCGACGCGCTCCTGCTCGTCGACGCCGTCACGAGCATCGGCGGCATCGAGCTGCGCGCCGACGACTGGGGCATCGACATCGGCTACGCCGGCACCCAGAAGTGCCTCGGCGTCGCCCCCGGGCTCGCGCCCTTCACCATCAGCGACCGCGCCTTCGGCCGACGCGTCGAGAAGCCGTCCTCCTGGTACCTCGACCTCGGCCTGCTCGGCGGCTACGTCGGTGAGGCCTCCGGCTCCGGCAAGCGCACCTACCACCACACCGCCCCCACCGCGATGGTCGCGAGCCTCCACGCAGGCCTGCAGCGCATCGCCGACGAGGGCCTCGAGAAGGTCTGGGACCGCCACGCCGAGGCCGGTCGCCTCCTCCAGGACGGACTCGAGTCGATGGGGCTGACGCTCTTCGCCGCCGAGGGCGCCCGCCTCCCCGAGCTGACGACGGTCCGGGTCCCGGACGGCGTCGACTCGGCTGCCGTCCACGGCTACCTCCTCGAGCGCCACAACCTCGAGATCGGCGCCGGGGTGGGCGAGTTCGCCTCCACCGTCTGGCGGATCGGCCTCATGGGCCACAACGCCCGCCCCGACCGCGTCGCCCTCGTCCTCGCAGCCCTCAAGGACGCCCTGGCCCACGCCGCCTGACGGTCGTCGCTGCGCGGAAGTGCCCACTCGACGTTCGGAAGTGAGCACCCGACGGGAGTGACTGAGCACTCGACGGGAGGGCGGGGGGCGTGGCGGTGCTCGCGGCATCGGCGGCGGGCCGGTGCGCTGGGAGCGAGCATGCCGGCACACGCCCGCCGACGCTCCACGCCGCGAGCGCCGTCACACGCCGCGACCGCGACCCACCCCCGCGACCATGCCATCGAAGACAGCGAAAGGCGGGCCCGACCAGAGGTCGGACCCGCCTTCGCGGTACAGCAGTGATCCCGGCTGAGCCGGGTCAGATCACTTGAGCTCGACGGTGGCGCCGGCGCCCTCGAGCTGCTCCTTGGCCTTCTCGGCCGCAGCCTTGTCGACACCCTCGAGGACGGGCTTGGGGGCGCCGTCAACGAGGTCCTTGGCCTCCTTGAGGCCGAGGCTCGTGAGCGCGCGGACCTCCTTGATGACCTGGATCTTCTTCTCGCCCGCGGCGGTGAGAACGACGTCGAACGAGTCCTTCTCCTCCTCCTCGACGGCGGCAGCGCCGCCACCGGCAGCGGCGGCAACCGCGGCAACGGGGGCAGCAGCGGTGACCTCGAAGGTCTCCTCGAACTGCTTCACGAACTCGGAGAGCTCGATGAGGGTCATCTCCTTGAAAGCGTCAAGGAGCTCGTCGGTGCTGAGCTTCGCCATGGTGGCTTCCTTCCTAGATATTGCCGTGAGTGGCGTGTTGTTGAATCGAGCTGGTGCGCAGGAGCGCGATCAGCTCTCGTCGCCACCCTCGGCGACGTCGGTGGTTGCCTCGTCGGCGGCAGCCGGCGTGGCGGGACCCTGCGCCTCGACCTTCTGGCGCAGGGCGTCGACCACGCGGGCCGTCTGCGACAGAGGAGCGACGAAGAGGTAGGCGGCCTTGTTGAGGGAGCCCTTCATGGCGCCCGCAAGCTTGGCCAGGAGAACCTCGCGGGACTCGAGGTCCGCGAGCTTCGTGATCTCCTCGGGGGACAAGGTCTTGCCGTCGAGGACGCCAGCCTTGATCACGAGGAGGGGGTGTGCCTTGGCGAAGTCACGCAGACCCTTGGCCGCCTCGACCGGGTCACCGGTGATGAAGGCGATGGCCGACGGGCCCTGGAGGTGACCGTCGAAGGCCGTGATACCGGCCTCCTTGGCGGCGCGCTCCGTGAGCGTGTTCTTGACCACGGCGTAGGTGGCGTGTTCCCGGATCGAGGTGCGCAGCTGCGAGAGCTGGGCCACGGTCAGACCGCGGTACTCGGTGAGAACGGCCGCACCGGACTCACGGAACTTGTCCGCGATCTCGGCAATGGCAGCCGTCTTCTCGGAGTTCGCCATCTGGGCCTCCTTCCCTTGCGTGGTGCCGCCTGTCGAAGGGGCCCGGAGGGCCTGCACGAAAAGAGCCCCGGCGCAGGGCGCTCGGGGCTCGCAGCGGCATACTCGAGGTATGCCGTGAGGCTGAGTGTCCTGCGCTGGCTGCCCGCATCGTGCGGAACCTTCGGGAGATCGTGGTTGCCCACGCCCTCCAACCGGCGGTCATTGGTCGTGGACCACAGTACGGGCACGACCCGCCCCGGACCAAATCGAGCAGGACGGCCGTCGGCGGGTCCGACGCCCGATCCCCCACCGCACCGGGTACGTGACCTACCGTGGCACCCATGGCGAGTGGCAGCGCAGTCCGCCGCCCGACCCCCGCACAGCGGCAGGCGATCCGCCGCCGCCGGACGTGGGCGGGTCTGGCCGTCGTGCTGTGCGTGGCCGCCGACCTCTGGGTCGTGACGTCCGCAGGTGCCGGTGAGCCGATCCCCGAGGGAGCGGTCTCGCGGGCGTCTCGCGCCGCGATGGCTGCCGGGACGGCGCCCGCGGTCTCGATCGACCAGGTCGAGCGGGTCCCCGACGCCGCGACCGACTCGCAGGTCGGCGGCGCCTCGTCGTCGGGCTCGTCGGGCTCGTCGGGACAAGCGAGCACGACGGGTGGCGACGACGCGACGTCGGGTGGCGCGAAGAGTGCCGCGAGGAACGACGGCAAGGACGACTCGGGCGAGGTCATCGAGTCGGGGTCCGGCAGGTTCACGGTCGTGCCCATGCCCGAGAAGGCCCTGCGCCCGGCGCCCACGACCGGGCGCACGGTGCGCTACACCGTGGAGCTCGAGGGTGGTCTCGACATCAGCGCCCAGGACCTCGCGACCACGGTGGGGACCGTGCTGACCGACCCACGGGGCTGGCAGGCGAAGGACGGCGTCCGCTTCGTCGACGTCTCCCCCGCCGCTGCGGCCAAGGGCGCCCCCGTCGACCTGCGCATCACGCTCGCGAGCCCCGACACGACCGACAAGCTCTGCGCACCGTTGCAGACCCGCGGCCAGGTCAGCTGCCACAACTCGGGCCGGGTCGTGCTCAACCTGCGCCGCTGGGTGCTCGGCGCGACGGCCTACGGCACCGACATCGCCGGCTACCGCACCTACCTCGTCAACCACGAGGTCGGCCACGGCATCGGGCACGCGCACGCCTACTGCGGCGGCACGGGCAAGGTGGCCCCGGTGATGATGCAGCAGACGTACGGCCTCAAGGGCTGCACGGCGTGGCCCTGGCCGACTCCCAAGCCGGCCTGACCTCTCCGTCCGCGCTGCCACCAGCGAGAGCCCTCCCCACTCAGGCGAGGGGCCGCGGTCGGCGATGCCGGCCGCGGCCCCGTCACGGGAGTCGCTGCGTCAGAGCAGCGAGCTCGCGGAGTAGCCGACCCGCACGACGGAGCCCGTCGGCAGCGAGCCCAGGACCCGGTCGGTGACGACCTCGATCATGACGACCTCGACCGACTTCGCCGTGCGCGTCACCTTGTGCAGGGTGACGCGGCCGAGGCCGGGCACGGTGAGGACCGTGTTGGGCTTGACCGACGACGTGATGGCCGGCAGTCCCGCGATGCGCAGCCCGACGAACCGCGAGGCGTCGGTGGTGACCGGGGTCGCGCCGGCACTGGTCTGGGCGGCCGAGGTCTCGGCGACGATCGTGTCGGCGCTGATCAGGCCACTCAGCACACGCGGCGCCCCGATGGTGGTCTTCACCTGGCTCCGTCGGGACGTGGCCGTGATGGTGGAGAGGACGTCGGTGGTCGTCGTGCCGGACGACACGACTCCCGGCACACCGGCGGTGGCCACCGTCGCACGCCCCGAGCCTCCCGTGCACGGGGGGTACGCGAGGGCGGTGCGGCTCGAGGCCACGGCGCCGTTGGCGAGGTTGGCCGACGTGGCGTAGCCCATGCCGGAGACGAGGCCCAGGACCGGGCGCGACAGCGAGGTGTTGGCGACACCCACGTCGATGCGCGACCCGATCGGCAGACCGAGGGAGTTCTTCGCCGTGATGACGACTCGCAGGGCGGTCGTCCCGACCCGCCAGTCGTTGCCGGAGAACGCCTTGGTCTGCGTGTTGAGGTAGACCGTCGCGAGGGCCGCACCGGTCGACGTGCGCAGCGTGATGGCCGAGTTCGGGGCCGGGCTCGCGTTGAGGGCTCGGCCGCCGATCTTGAGGCCGAGCAGCTCGGAGCGGTTGCCTCCGGTGTAGGCACCCGACGTGCTGAGGTTCGCCGTGCTGGCGGCCGTGACCGCGTCGGCCCGGACGAGACCGCCGAGGAGGTTGACCGCTCCGGTCGTGGCCGTGGAGCGGCTGGTCCGGTAGGCCGACGTCGTCGAGGTCGCAGCCGACGTGCGCGTCGCGCCCACCGAGCCGACCGCCGGCACGGTGACGGTGGCCGTGGATCCGGTGACCGTGCGGCCGAAGGCGGTCGTGCAGCCGATCGAGGCGAGGGCCGTGGGCCCGGAACGCACGAGGCCTCCGACGACGACGTAGGTGCCGTAGGCGGAGGCCGAGACCCCGACTGCCGGGGCGGCTGCGGATGCCGGTGCGGCACCGAGAGGCGCGGCCATCGCGGAGATGGCCGCCGCCGCGAGGACCGCGGTGAGTTTCCTGTTCATGGTCGAGCTCCTGTCATCGATGCCCTGCTCATCGATCCCCTGACCGATGTACTCCTTCCAACGAGGCAGCCCCGCGGCGTGTTATGGGCAGAATGCGGGGATCACAAGGTTTGTGTGCTAAAGGAGCCTTTGCGGTTTCAACCACCTCTCAGGCGCCAGGACGCGGGTGAGGCCGGTCCCCGTCGGGAACCGGCCTCACCGGGCTCGTGGTCGTGGTCGTGGTCGCCCTTCGGGTCAGCGTGGGTGGACCACCATCGCCGACCCACCGCCGCGGCGCGTCGTCTCCGCGGCGGCCTCGAACAGGCCACCGCCCAGGCTGCGGATCGCCGTCACGGCTCCGATCTCGTTGGGCGTGCCGGCGGAGGCGAGCTTGTGCCCCATCGCCGTCAGCGCCGCACCCGTCGGGCCTCCGAGGATCGCGGGCTCGGCTCCTTCGCTCGCGCCGTTGCGTGAGCTGAGGCGCGGGGCGGCGATCGCGTCGACGAGCGACAGGTCGCGGTCGAGGTAGCCGAGGATCGTCTGCGACACCGACGTGATGATCGTGGCGCCACCGGGCGAGCCCACCGCGAGGAACGGCTTGCCGTCGTCGAGCAGGATCGTCGGGCTCATCGACGACCGCGGCCGCTTGCCCGGGCCGGGCAGGTTGGGGTCGGGGACGCCCGCCGTGAGGGGCGTGAAGTTGAAGTCGGTGAGCTCGTTGTTGAGCAGGAACCCGTAGCCCGGCACCGTGATGCCCGAGCCTCCGGTCTGCTCGATGGTCAGGGTGTAGGACGCGACGTTGCCCCAGCGGTCGGTGGCCGTCAGGTGCGTCGTCGACTGCCCCTCGTAGGGCTCGTTCTGTGCGAGCGTGCCGGGCGCGCACGAGGTGTACGCGCCGTCGGGCGAACCGAACGGGATGGGCCGGGCCTGGGCCTTCATCGGGTCGAAGAGGCAGGCGCGCTCGGCGGCGAAGGCCGGGGCGGTCAGCTCCTTGACCGGCACGCCCGGGACGTCACCGACCCAGCGGTTGCGGTCGGCGAACGCCGTCGCCGAGGCCTCCGAGAAGCGGTGCAGGTAGTCGACGTCGGACAGGTCGGACGTGGACACCCCGGTGCGGTCCTCGTAGGCCTGGACGAGGTTGAGGATCTCGGCCACGGCGATGCCGCCCGAGCTCGGGACCGGCATGCCGAAGACGTCGTACCCCCTGTACTCGGAGTGGATCGGCGCCTTCGTCAGGGCCCGGTAGGCCCGGAGGTCGGTCATCGTCATCTGGCCGCCCATGACCGTGGTCCCGGCCTTGGTGTGCGGGGCCGAGGACTCCGCGACGATCGCCCGGCCGAGCCGGCCGGCATACAGCGCCTCGGTGCCCTGGGTGCGCAGCGTGCGGTACGCCCTGGCCATGTCGGGGTTGGTGAAGACGGTGCCCACGGCCGGGGCCTTGCCGTCGCGGAGGAAGACCTTCGCCGTCTCGGGGAACACCGAGAAGCGCGCGGCGTTCGCCGCCGTCTGGTCGGCGAAGGTCTGGTCGACGACGAAACCCTTGGCGGCGAGCCGCTCGGCCGGCTTGAGCGCGGCGTTGAGCGACAACGTGCCGTAGTCGCGCAGGGCCTTGGCCCAGAGCGCCGGTGTGCCGGGGACGCCGACCGACAGCCCTGAGTTGACGACGGTGGTGAAGTCCATGGCCTTGCCCGTCGCCGGGTCCGTGAAGGTCTTGTCGGTGAACGTCGCCGGAGCCGTCTCGCGGCCGTCGATGGTCGAGACGTGTTTGCTGCGCGCGTCGTAGTAGACGAGGAAGCCACCGCCGCCGATCCCGGCGCTGTAGGGCTCCGTGACGCCGAGGGCCGCAGCCGTCGCGACCGCGGCGTCAGCGGCGTTGCCACCCCGGGCCAGCACGTCGATGCCGACCTGCGAGGCGTCGCGGTCGACCGAGCTGACCGCGCCACCGGACCCCGTCATGACGGGGACCTTCGGCAACGGTGTGGGATGGCCGTGCCAGCCCCGGTCAGCCGCTGCGGTGGCAGGAGCCACCGTCGGCTGCGCACCGGCCGTGGCCGGCAACAGGGACAGAGGGAGTCCGACGACGAGAGCGCCGAGGACCCAGCGGGAACGTGTCGTGGTGCGTGCGCTGTGACGACTCATCTTTCGACCGTACCCGCGCAAACACCACAGATCGCGTCGAGCACCCCACCGATCCGAGGTCCGGGACCCGTGTGAGTACGAGGCCACTCGACTGGGACGGAGCGCTCACTCGAGTGGGACGGAACGCTCACTCGAGTGAGCGAGTGGCGTCGGCGGTCGGGAGCGGCATCGGCGACGGGCACCGTGTCCCGGGAAGCGAGCGTGCCGGCATACGCCCGTCGACGCTCCACGCCGCTCCCGACCGTCGGCGTCGGGAGCGGAGTCAATGGCGCCCGGCCGGGCACCGACGCACGAGAGCCCGTCACCCCTCGAGGGGTGACGGGCTCTGCGCTGCGTGGGTCAGGCGATCAGGCCTGGTCCTCCTCGGCGAGGAGGTTGCGCGTCTTGGAGAAGTCGAGCGGGATGCCCGGGCCCATCGTCGTGGAGACGGTGGCCTTCTCGATGTAGCGGCCCTTGGAGCTGGCCGGCTTCAGACGCAGGATCTCCTCGAGGGCAGCGGCGTAGTTCTCGACGAGCTTCGTCTCGTCGAAGGACGCCTTGCCGATGATGAAGTGGAGGTTCGCGTGCTTGTCGACGCGGAACTCGATCTTGCCGCCCTTGATGTCGGCGACGGCCTTGGCGACGTCCATCGTCACGGTGCCGGTCTTCGGGTTCGGCATGAGACCACGGGGGCCCAGGACCTTGCCGAGACGACCGACCTTGCCCATGAGGTCAGGGGTGGCGACGACGGCGTCGAAGTCGAGCCAGCCGCCCTGGACCTTCTCGAGCAGGTCGTCGGAGCCGACGTGGTCGGCGCCGGCCTCACGGGCGGCCTCGGCCTTGTCGCCGTTGGCGAAGACGAGGACGCGGGCGGTCTTGCCCGTGCCGTGCGGCAGGTTGACCGTGCCGCGGACGGCCTGGTCGGCCTTGCGGGGGTCGACGCCGAGGCGCATGGCGACCTCGACCGTCTCGTCGTACTTGGCCTTGGCGGTCTGCTTGGCGACGCGGACGGCCTCGAGCGGGGCGTAGACCTTGCCGGGCGTGATGAGCTCGGCGGCTGCGCGGTAGTTCTTGCTGCGCTTCATGGAACTGCTCCTTGCGTGGTGGTGGAGTCGTGGTGCGGGCCAGCGCTGGCCCTCCCACGTGGCCGACGGCATACGGTCCGTATGCCGTGCGGCCGGGGTGACGTCGAGCTGAGCGGACTCAGAGCTCGGTGTCGATGCCCATCGAGCGAGCGGTGCCGGCGATGATGCGGGCCGCCATCTCCTCGTCGTGGGCGTTGAGGTCTTCCATCTTCTGGCGGGCGATCTCGAGGACCTGGTCGCGGGAGAGCTTGGCGACCTTGGTCTTGTGCGGCTCACCCGAGCCCTTGGCGACGCCGGCGGCCTTCTTGATGAGCTCGGCGGCGGGCGGGGTCTTCGTCACGAAGGTGAACGAGCGGTCCTCGTAGACCGTGATCTCGACCGGGATGACGTTGCCGCGCTGGGACTCCGTCGCGGCGTTGTACGCCTTGACGAACTCCATGATGTTGACGCCGTGCTGACCGAGGGCGGGGCCGACGGGCGGGGCGGGGGTGGCCTGACCGGCCTGGATCTGCAGCTTGATGAAGCCGGAGACCTTCTTCTTGGGGGGCATGGATGCCTACCTTCTGTGTTGCTGGGCCGACGCCTTGGGCGATGACCCGGTTGCATGTCCTCGTGCGGTCAGCCGCACGAGGTCGTACGACCCTCGATCAGATCTTGGCGACCTGGGCGAAGGAGAGCTCGACCGGGGTCTCCCGGCCGAAGATGGAGACGAGCACCTTGAGCTTCTGGGTGTCGGGGTTGATCTCGGAGATCGTGGCCGGCAGGGTCTCGAAAGGCCCCTCCATGACGGTGACGGACTCGCCGACCTCGAAGTCGACGACGCGCACGTCCTTGGGGGCGCTGGAGCCCGACGACGCGCCGGAGCCGTCGGCGGCCGCGGCGGCCTCGAAGTTCGGGGCGAGCATCGTGAAGACCTCGTCGATCGACAGCGGCACCGGCTGGTGGGCGTTGCCGACGAACCCGGTGACGCCGGGCGTGTGGCGCACGGCGCCCCAGCTCTCGTCGGTGAGGTCCATGCGGACGAGGACGTAGCCGGGCATCCGGACGCGACGGACCTGCTTCTTCTGGCCGTTCTTGATCTCGGTGACCTCCTCCATGGGGACCTCGATCTCGAAGATGAAGTCCTCCATGTTGAGCGTCTGGATACGCGTCTCGAGGTTGGCCTTCACGCGGTTCTCGTAACCGGCGTAGGAGTGGATGACGTACCAGTCACCGAAGCGCGTGCGCAGGTCGGCCTTGAAGTCGGCGACGGGGTCGCCGCTGCCCTGGGCTGCCGGCTCGTCGTCGGACTCGTCGGACTCGTCGGAGCCCTCGGACTCGGCGGCGTCCTCGGCGGACGCGTCGTCATCGTCGTGCTCGGCGGCGTCGGACTCGTCGGACTCGTCGACGGAGTCGGAGTCGGTGGCGTCGTCCTCAGCACCCGACTCGACGTCGGAGGCCGTGAGCTCGTCGGTCTCGACCGCGGGGTCGACGACGTCGCTCTCGGTGCTCTCGCCGTTCGGGGCGCCCTCGTGGGCGAACTGCTCGGACACGCTCTGACCTACTTCCTTGCTCGTGGACCAGCCGGTGACGGCTGGTGGTGACATCCCGTGACCGGGGCCGGGTGGCTCGCGCGTCAGGTCGCCGAGCCGGTGAAGACCCAGGAGACCAGCCGGCTCAGACCGAAGTCGAGCCCTGACACGAGCGCCATCATGATCACGACGAACACGACCACGACGGTCGTGTAGCGCACGAGCTCGGGGCCCGTCGGCCGCACGACCTTGCGCAGCTCGTCGAGGATCTGGCGCACGAAGAGGCTGATCGCGCCGAAGAGGCGCGACACGGGGTTGCCGCCGCGAGCCTTGTCGGCACGGCCGGACCCGCGCTTGGCGCTCGTCTCCGTCACGATTCCTTCTTTCTGCCTGGGTGTCGGCCCGCGGGCGCCACACCCGGACCGTGGTGACCCACGTCAGGGCAGAAGCCGCGTGCCGCCTTGCACGACGACCACATCACTGGGATGCGCAGGGCAAGAGGGACTCGAACCCCCAACCGCTGGTTTTGGAGACCAGTGCTCTACCAATTGAGCTATTGCCCTTCGCCGCGGACGTTGGGTGCCCACGGCGGGACGGCATGCGTCAGCATGGCCAGCGAAGCCGTCCGAGGGACGATCATACGGGACGGATGCGCCCCAACGCGAACCGACCCGAAACCCCTTGCGCGGGCCCGGCGTGGACGCCCGTGGGGCCGGCGTCGGGCACCCGTCGGGCTCTGCCGGGCGGCTGCCCGGAACCGGGCGACCCGGCATACGGACTCGGACGCCCGGCCGGCGCGGCACAGTGGCAGGATCGAGACGTGACGAACCCGCGCACCTCCCTCGCGTCCCTGTCCGACGACGACCTGGCCGGCTTCCTCGCCGAGCAGCGTGAAGCCTACGCGGCGCTCCAGTCGCGCGGGCTCAAGCTCGACCTGACGCGGGGCAAGCCGTCCGCCGCGCAGCTCGACCTCTCGAACGACCTGCTGCACCTTCCGACCGCGACGAAGGACCGGGCCGGCGTCGACGTGCGCAACTACGGCGGCCTCGAGGGACTCGCCGAGCTGCGCGAGCTGTTCGCCGATCTGCTCTGGGTCGAGCCGGGCCAGGTCGTCGCCGGCGGCAACTCGAGCCTGACGATGATGTACAGCACCATCGTCGACTTCCTCCTCTTCGGCGGCGTCGAGTCGCCGCGGCCGTGGAGCCAGGAGGAGACGGTCCGCTTCATCTGCCCCGTGCCCGGCTACGACCGTCACTTCTCGATGCTCGCGGCCTTCGGCATCGAGATGGTCACCGTCGACATGCACTCGGACGGACCGGACATGGCCGCCGTCGAGGCGCTCGTCAAGGACGACCCGAGCGTCAAGGGCATCTGGATCGTGCCCACCTACGCCAACCCGTCGGGCGCCGTCGTGTCGCAGGAGGTCGCCGCGCGCCTCGCGGCCATGCCGACCGCGGCGCCGGACTTCACGATCTTCTGGGACAACGCCTACGCCTTCCACCACCTCACCGAGGTCGAGGCCAAGAGCGCCGACATCCTCAGCCTCGCCGCCGCCTCCGGGCACCCGAACCGGCCGATCATGTTCGCCTCGACCTCGAAGATCACCTTCGCGGGCGCCGGCGTGGCCGTGCTCGCCGCGAGCACGGCCAACGTGAAGTGGTACCTCGGACACCTCGCGATGGGCTCCATCGGTCCGGACAAGGTCAACCACCTGCGCCACGTCGAGTTCTTCCACGACGCGGAGGGCGTGCGCGCCCACATGCGCAAGCACCGCGAGATCATCGCGCCGAAGTTCGCGGCGGTCGACGAGGCCCTGACGACCGGGCTCGCCGGCCTCGAGGTCGCCGAGTGGAGCCACCCGACCGGCGGCTACTTCGTCAACCTCGACGTGCTCGACGGCACCGCGTCACGGGTGGTCGCGCTCGCCAAGGAGGCCGGCATCGCGCTGACGCCCGCCGGCGCGTCCTTCCCGCTCGGCCACGACCCCCGCGACCGCAACATCCGGCTCGCCCCGACCTTCCCGGTGCTCGACGAGGTGCGCACGGCCATGGCCGGAGTCGCGACGTGCGTGGCGCTCGCCGCCGCCGAGAAGCTGACGCAGGACCGAGCCGCCGGGGTAGGGGCAGAGGGCGACGGCGCGACGCCGTCGGCCGAGGACGCCCCGAGCCCCTCGAACACCGCCACCGCCACCGCCACCGCCACTGAAGGAGCCTCGCGATGAGCGACCAGGATCCCAACGAGACCATCGCCGACGACCTGACGACCTACAGCGTCGACGACGAGGACCAGCTCCAGCCCGAGGACACCCTCGACGACGGCGACCTCGAGGACGTCCTCGACCGCGGCTACTCCCCCAACGACCGGCCGCAGGGCGTCACCGCCCACGGCACGACGGCCTACGAGGAGTCCATCGACGAGACGATCGACGAGCGCATCCGCCAGGAGGTGCCGGACCCCGACTCGGCCTACGGCGCACCCGACAACGAGAGCGGCCTCGACGGCGACCGTCTGGGCGGCGACGACCCCGACTCCATCGACGCGGAGGACGACTGGCTCGGCGACCACGAGGTGGGCGACGCCCGCGCCGGCCGCCTCGTGGCCGACGACGAGGGCGCGCACGACGACGACGAGAAGCAGGCCTGGGCCAGCGACGTCGGCGTCGACGGGGCCGGCGCGTCGGCAGAGGAGGCGGCGATGCACGTCGTCGACGAGATCGCCGACGAGCCCGACGAGGACTGAGAACAGCACGCACCCACGGGAGGCCACGGCCGGGCGACAGCCCGCCGTGGCCTCTGCGCACCCACCGGTGCCGGATGACACACTGACCCGCATGACGCGAGCGGTGCAGGATCTGCCCAAGGCGCACCTGCACCTGCACTTCACCGGCTCGATGCGCATCGACACGGTGCGCGACCTCGCCGCCCGGCACGGCATCCGTCTGCCCGACGCCCTCGTGACGGGCTGGCCACCGCGCCTGGCCCGGGCCACCGACGAGCGCGGCTGGTTCCGCTTCCAGCGCCTCTACGACGCCGCCAGGGCCTGCGTGCGCGGCGAGGACGACATGCGCCGGATCGTGCGCGAGGCCGCGGCCGACGACGCGGCCGAGGGGTCGCGCTGGCTCGAGATCCAGGTCGACCCCACGTCGTACGCACCCTTCGTCGGCGGCATCACGCCGGCGCTCGAGATCGTCCTCGACGAGGCGCGGGCCGTGTCGGCCGAGGGAGAGATCGGCGTCGGTGTCGTCGTCGCCGCGAGCCGCATGCGCCACCCCCTCGAGGCCCGCACGCTCGCCCGGCTCGCGGCCCACCACGCGGGTGAGGAGGCGGGCGACGTCGTCGGCTTCGGCCTGTCCAACGACGAGCGGCGCGGGGCCGTCGCCGACTTCGCGCCGGCCTTCGCCATCGCCCGCCGAGCCGGCCTCGCCCTCGTGCCGCACGGCGGAGAGCTCCTTGGCGCGCAGTCGGTCATGGAGACGCTGGAGCACCTCGACCCCGACCGCATCGGCCACGGCGTGCGCAGCGTCGAGGACCCTCAGGTGCTCGACGCCGTCGCCGAGGCAGGCGTGACGCTCGAGGTCTGCCCCGGCAGCAACGTCGCGCTCGGGGTCTACGCCGACGCCCGCGACGTGCCGCTGCACCGGATCGTCGAGGCGGGCATCCCCGTCGCGCTGGGCGCGGACGACCCCCTCCTCTTCGGCTCCCGCCTGGCCGCGCAGTACGCCGCGGCCCGCGAGCTCGGCTTCGACGACGAGGGCCTCGCCCGGCTGGCTCGAGGCTCGCTCGAGGGCAGCCGGATGCCGGACCGGCTGCGCAAGGCCGCGCTCGCCGACGTGGACGCCTGGCTGGCCGGCCCGGCGTGACACCGGCCACACGCCGGACCGGGCCGTAACCGGGCATATCGGGCTCCTCCGAGCGGGACCGGGACCCTCGCCCGCTCCCACCGGGTTTGCTCAGGATCGGTGCGCCCGGTCATGCTGGTCGGGAGATGAAGACTTCTGCCCCCGCTCCCACACGCCCATCGACCGCCTCCGGCGCCCGTCTGCGACGACTCGCCGTGGCCGGTCTCGTCGCCCCCGTCGTCGCGCTCGCGGCGTGCAGCGGGGAGTCGCCCGTCACCGCCGACCCGACGGCTCCGGCCGGCACGACCCCGGCCGCGACGAGCAGCTCGACGACGACCACGTCGACCGCGCCGACCACGACCGCCGCGCCGACGACCGCCGCCCCGGCGAAGTACTCGACGCGCACCATCAAGGCCGTCATCGAGGACCCCCAGCTGGGCCACACGATCACGGCGCTGCGCATCTCGCGCAACCTGCCCTTCCCGAAGAACCAGCCCGTCGGGGCCGAGGCCTTCGAGATCGTCGGGGTCAAGGTCGAGTTCGACGCCGGCTCGCGCTACTCCGCGTCCCTCGACCCGAAGATGCTGTCGCTCATCGCGACGAGCCCCAAGCAGAACGTCGCGCCGACGGCCGAGTTCGGCAAGGCCTACAAGGCCGACCCGCTCCTGACGACGAAACGCGACGACCGCGAACGCGGCTGGGTCTTCTTCAAGGTCGACAAGGGCACGACGAGCGCGCTGCGCCTGGCCTTCAACCGGCCGGCCTACGCCGTCAGCACGACGGACAAGAACATCCCGGCCAAGACGTTCTCCGTCGTCCTGACGAAGTAGTCGCGGCAGACGGCCCGACGCGAGAGGCCCCGGTTCCCAACGGAACCGGGGCCTCTGCCGTGTGACCGGGTGCCCGGAGGGCCTGGAGGGCCTGCCGTCAGAGCTGGTCGCCGACGATGACCGGCTCGTTGACGAGCGTCACGCCGAAGGTGTCGCGGACCCCGTCGCGCACCTGCCGGGCGAGCGCCAGGACGTCGGACGTCGTCGCACCGCCGCGGTTGGTGACGGCCAGGGTGTGCTTCGTGGACAGCGCAGCCGGCGCCGGCAGGCCGAAGCCCTTGGCGAACCCGGCGTGCTCGATGAGCCACGCGGCGCTCGTCTTGACCCGGCCCCCGGGCTCGGGGAAGCGCGGGGGCGTCGGTCCCTCCCACCCGAGGTGCTCCCCGACGCGCTCGACGAGGTCGTCGAACTCGTGGCGGCTGAGGATCGGGTTGGTGAAGAACGACCCGCACGACCACGTGTCGGGGTCGGCGTCGTCGAGCACCATGCCGCGCGCCCGGCGCTGCTCCAGGACGGCGTCACGGGCGTCCGAGAGGGGGACGCGCGTGCCGAGCTCGACCCCGAGACCCTTCGCCAGGGCGGCATACGCCACCGGGCGACTGAGGTCGGCGACCTCGAACTGGAACACCACGTCGAGCACGACGTAGCGCGAGTGCCCCTTGAAGCGCGAGTGGCGGTAGGTGAAGGCGCAGTCGGCGTTCATGAAGGTCCGCACCGCCTGCTCCTGACGGTCCCACGTGCGCACCTGGGCGACCGTCTGCGAGACGTCCTGGCCGTAGGCGCCGACGTTCTGGATGGGCGTGGCGCCCGTGAGACCGGGTATGCCGCTCAGCCCCTCGACACCGGCCCA
Source organism: Terrabacter sp. LjRoot27 (assembly GCF_964254175.1). Classification (NCBI taxonomy): domain Bacteria; kingdom Bacillati; phylum Actinomycetota; class Actinomycetes; order Micrococcales; family Intrasporangiaceae; genus Terrabacter; species Terrabacter sp. LjRoot27. The sequence continues at coordinate 1,067,190 of NZ_CAXUSS020000001.1, read as the reverse complement.
CCCCTGCGCGACGGCGTGCGCCACGACGTCGTCCCACACCTCGCCCGCGGCCACCCGGACCACGGCGCCCCCGCAGTAGTCGGCGGACTCGGGCGTGATCCCCGAGGTGGCGACGCGCACGACGGTGCCCTCGAACCCGTCGTCGGAGACGAGGAGGTTGGACCCTCCCGAGACGACGAGGAGCGGCTCGTCGGCGTCGTCGACCTCACGGACCGCGTCGACGAGCTCGTCGGTGGTCGAGGCGGTGACGACGCGCGACGCCGGGCCGCCGACCCGCATCGTCGTGAGGGTCGACAGGGGGACGTCGTGTTGCTCCTGCACGCGCTGGACCGGCCGGCTCAGTCGAGGACCGCGACGGCGAGCGCGCGGCCGAGGACCTTCTCGCCGGCGGCGGTCGCGGTCAGCTCGACGGTGACCCGCTTCGTCTCGGGGTCGGCGGACTTGACGACGCCGGAGACCTCGATGTCGGCGCCGGTGTCGTAGGGCACGACGACCGGGCGGGTGAAGCGCACGCCGTACTCGACGACACGGCCGGCGTCGCCGACCCAGTCGGTGACGAGGGTGACGGCCGAACCCATCGTGAACATCCCGTGCGCGATGACGTCGGGCAGCCCGACCGCCTTGGCGAAGGGCTCGTCCCAGTGGATGCGGTTGCGGTCGAGGGAGGCGCCGGCGTACTGGACGAGACGCGCGCGGTCGACGTGGACGGTCACCGGCGGCAACGCGTCACCGACCGCGACGTCGGAGAAGGACCGCACCGGCGTGGGCGTCGGGGTGCTCGGCTGGGCGCTCATCACTCGGCTCCTCGGATGACGATGGTCGACGTGGCCGTGCAGACGGCCTCACCCGCCTCGGTGGCGAGCTCGGTGCGCGTCGTCACCATGGCGTGCCCCCCGGCCTCACGCACCGTGTCGACGTGGAGCGTGCCGACGACGGCGTCGCCGGCCGTCAGGGGCCGGTGGTGGACGAAGCGCTGCTCACCGTGCACGACGCGGGAGAAGTCGATGCCCGCCTCGGGGTCGCGGATCAGCTGGCCGTCGCACTGCTGGGCGATGAGCACGGCGAACGTCGGCGGCGCGATGACGTCGGCGTAGCCGCGGGCGCGCGCCACCTCGGCGTCGACGTGCACCGGGTCGGCGGAGCCGACGGCCTCGGCGAACTCACGGATCTTGGCGGCACTGACCCGATAGGTCTCGGTGGGCGGGTAGACCCGGCCCTGGAAGTCTGCGTTCACCGGCATACGGGCAGCCTATCGACCGGCGCCACCAGCGACCCGACGGCGTCCGGGAACGACGACGCTCCCCCGGCCGGTGGCCGAGGGAGCGTCGAGGAAAGCGCTGGGTTCAGCGGGTCTCGCGGTGCTCCGTGTGCTTGCCGCACTTCGGGCAGAACTTGTTCATCGCGAGACGGTCGGGGTTGTTCCGACGGTTCTTCTTGGTGATGTAGTTGCGGTCCTTGCAGTCCACACACGCCATCGTGATCTTCGGACGGACGTCGCTGCTCTTGCTGGCCACGGCAACCTGCTCTTTCGGGAACGTACTTGGGTGTTCGGTCGTCTTGCGACGGGTGTCGCGCGGCGCGTCACGCGTTCCGGGCGGCATCCCGGGGTGACACGCAGGCGCGACGTCCAAGGTTACGCGACACCCCGATGATTCGAGAAATCGAACCGGGTGCGCGCGGAAGTGGTAGCGGGAGCGGGGCTCGATCCCGCGACCTCACGATTATGAGTCGTGCGCTCTAACCAGCTGAGCTACCCCGCCATGGGCTGTCGTCCCCCGGCCCGCCGCGGACTGCGACGGGGACCGGGAACCGACCGACCAGAGCCCCAATAGGGAATCGAACCCTAGACCTTTTCCTTACCATGGAAACGCTCTGCCGACTGAGCTATTGGGGCACGGTCGACACCGATAAACGTTGCGAGAACGCCTTCAGGACGACCTGTTGTGCGACGGTGAGACTACACGGTCGGCGGCGCGGATACGAAATCGAGCAGATCCCCGACGGCCGGCGTCCCGACTGGGAGGATCAGGGCATGAGCGGTCCCATCGATGGTCGGCACGGCCCGGGTCCAGCCACCGAGCCGCCGGACGCGGGGGTCGGGTCCGAGGTCGACCCGTCCGGATCCGACGCCGGTGACGTGGAGACGCGCCTGGTGGACGTGCAGGTCCGCTTCGACCGGCGCAGCGTGTGGCGCGCGGGCTGGCTCACGGTCGCCATCGTCGCGATCGCCGCCCTCGGCAAGTTCGTCATCGACGACGGCGGCTCGGTCATCTTCACCCTCATCATGGCCATGCTCGCCTCCATCGCGATGGAGCCGGCCGTCGCCCGGCTCTCCCGCCGGATGCGGCGCGGTGTGGCGACGATGACCGTCATGCTCGGCGTGCTCGTCTTCTGCATCGTCTTCATGCTCGCCTTCGGCAAGCTGCTCGCCGACCAGCTCGTCACCTTCGTCGCGTCGATCCCGACGCTGGTCCAGGCCGCGACGACCTGGGCCAACGAGACGTTCGGGGCCGATCTCAGCCCCGACAAGCTGCTCGCCCAGTTCACGGACGGCGTCGGCGGCCTCAGCAGCCTCGCCGGCAGCGTCGCCGGCGGCCTCATCGGCGCCGTCGCCGCCGTGCTGGGAGCCTTCTTCTCGTCCATCACCTTCTTCTTCTTCACCTTCTACTTCTCCGCCGACAGCCTGCGCCTGCGTCGCTGGGTCGCCCAGCTCGCACCGCCGCGCCAGCAGGAGGTCATCGGCGTCGCCTGGGACCTGGCCGTCATCAAGACCGGTGGCTACGTCTCGGCCCGGCTCGTGCTCGCCGCGATCTGCGGAGGCCTCTCCAGCCTGTTCATGCTGCTCATCGGCATGGACTACTGGCTGGCCCTGGGCATCTGGACCGGACTCGTGGCCCAGTTCGTGCCGACGATCGGGACCTACATCGCGATCGCGCTGCCGGTCTTCGTCGGTCTCGTCGGGCCCGAGCCCTGGCAGGGCCTGGCGCTGCTCGGCTTCGCGCTCGTCTACCAGCAGATCGAGAACGTCACCATCGAGCCACGCATCTCGGCCGACGCCGTCGACGTGCACCCTGCCGTCTCGTTCGCGGCGGTGATGTTCGGCGCGGCGCTCTTCGGCGTCGCCGGAGCCTTCGTGGCGGTGCCCGTCGCCGCACTCCTCCTCGCGCTCTTCGACATCTACTCGCGCAAGTACGAGCTGCTCCCCCAGCTCGCGGCCGTCCAGCCCGTCGAGCACCACCGGGACGACCATCAGCACGCGGCGTTCACGGCCCGCCTCCCCGGGCTGGCCCGGGCTCGGGCCAAGGCCGCAGCCGCGGCCGCACCGGCGGTCGAGAAGCCCCCGACGGGCCTGCGCGCGACCCTGCGACGCTGGTTCTCCCGCGACCACGCGTCAGACCCCCAGAAGTAGCCCGGGACGTGGCACCGCCGTCGCGGTGCGCGCGGACCGGTCGCTTCCGGTCACTCCCCGTCGTGGGCGTCGTGCGCGTCGAGCGCCTGCTGGGCCGCCGCCTCCTCCTGCTCGCGGCGACTGCGTATGCCGCCCGCCTCGTCGAGCTCGCCCGTCACCTTCTCGAGCCGAGCCCTCGCCGTCGCGAGGCGCCGCTCGAGGTCGGCGATGCCCTCGGTGACCTCCTCCTGGCGGGCCGTGAGGACCGCGACCTGCCGGTCGGCGGCACGCAGGTCGGTGCGTGCGGCCTCGAGCGCCGACTGGAGCCGCGCGCGCTCGGCGGTGCGCCGGCTTCGACGTCGTTCCTCGAGGTCGACGGGGTCGCCTCCCCCGCCGGGCAGGACGGAGAGCGAGGGTCGGCCGCGGGCGGTGCCGGCGTCGTCGGCGTCGTCGTCCTCGGGGTCCGTGATGGCGACCACGTCCGCCACGTCGACCGAGCCGAAGCCGGAGTAGCTGAGCGCCTTGACGAGCGCACCGGTGAGGACCGAGGCCTCGGCGTCCTCGTCGGCGATCAGGGCCGTCAGGGTCTCGCGCACCTCCTGGGCGGCTCCGGCGCCCAGCTTCACGCCGTCCTCGGCCGCGACCTCGGCGATGCGGTCGGCCAGGGCGTCGACGCGCGCGGCCCGGTCGCGGCCGAGCAGCCGCAGCTGGTCGGCATCGAGGCTGCGCTGGGCCTCACGGAGCAGCTCGGCGAACGACCGGAGCTCCTCGAGCTCGTCGGCGTGCTCGCGGACGAAGTGGTTGACCGCCCACGCGGCGAGGGTCGGCTTGCGCAGGGCACCCACCGAGGCGGCGAGGTCCTTCTCACCGGCCGACCTCGCCTGGGCCACCAGCTCGGAACGCAGCGGGGTGAAACGAGCGGGTGGGGCGGCATACAGCTGCTCGACGGCGGCGCGCAGGTGCAGGATCACCCCTGCATCCTCCCGCAAACCTGCTGGTGCGGCCCGCGACGGGGGGGGCAGGCTTGGCCCGTGATCTGGATCTGTGCGACGTGCGCCGTCGAGACCGATGACCTGCCGGAGCCCCCGGGCCCGTGTGCCGTCTGCGAGGACGAGCGACAGTGGGTGCCGGCCGACGGCCAACGGTGGACGACCCTGAGGCAGCTGCGGGCGGCGGGCACGCGGATCACCGTCGAGGAGGTCGAGACCGACCTGTGGGGCCTGCGCGCCGAGCCCGAGGTCGGCATCGGCCAGCAGACGATGGTCGTCCGCGTGCCCGAGGGCGTGCTCCTCTTCGACTGCGTCGGCTACATCGACGATGCCGCCGTGGAGCTGGTGCGCTCTCTCGGGCCGACGCTGGCCGTGGCGGCGAGCCATCCGCACATGTACGGCGTGCAGACGGAGTGGGCCCACGCCCTCGGCGACGTGCCGGTGCTCGTGGCCGCGCCCGACGCCGAGTGGGTGCGGCGGCGGGACCCGCTCGTCGAGCTCTACGACGAGCAGCGCCGGGTCGCACCGGGACTGATGCTGCACCGCGTGGGCGGACACTTCCGCGGCCAGGCCGTCGTCGAGTGGACGGCGGGCGCCGAGGGGCGTGGCGTGCTCCTGGCCGGCGATGCCGTCTTCCCCAACCCCGATCGCCGGTCGGTCAGCTTCATGCGCAGCTACCCGAACCGGATCCCCCTGTCGGGCAACGTGGTCCAGCGTGTCGCGGGTCAGCTCGAGGCGCTGCACTTCGACCGCCTCTACAACAACTTCGGCGCCGTCGTGCCCTCTGGTGCCAAGGCCGTGCTGCGGCGGTCCGCCGACCGCCATGCGGCTTGGACGCGCGGCGACTTCGACCACCTGACCTGAGCCGTCGCGGGGTCATCCAGCGTCGAGCGACGACTCCTTGTGCGCGGCCCTGGCACCCGTCTTGCCGGACTCGACGATCCAGTACGGCTCGTCCTCCGAGGCGTTGAACGTCTGACCCTCGAAGGTGAACCCCGAGACGCGTTTCTCGACCGCCGTGCCGGTGGTGCGGCCCTGCGACGTGTTCCAGTGGACGGTGTCACCCTTCGAGATCGCCATGACACCGATGAGAACACGCCTCCAGGGCGTGTGCCAGAGGCGCTCGGAGCGGGTAGGTGCAGGGACGACGGCGTCGTCCGGCGCCGCGCCACACCCCGTGGAGGAGAAGCCATGAGCGACAACCCGCTGGACCCCGTGAGCGACGACCCGACGACCGAAGGTCCCGCTGACGGCGGAGCCGACACGAGCAGCCACGACGGCGGAGCCGACGGCGGCGCCGACACCGAGGGCCCCGCTGACGGCGGAGCCGACACGAGCAGCCACGACGGCGGAGCCGACGGCGGCGCCGACACCGAGGGCCCCGCTGACGGCGGAGCCGACACGAGCAGCCACGACGGCGGCGCCGACGGTGGGGCCGGAGCGGACCCGACCAGCTCGATCTGATGACCGCTGGCACGACGAGCCGCCGGGTGCCCACGCACGAGCGTGGGCGCTCGGCGCTGGCGCGTCTCGTCCCCTTCGCTGCCGACGAGTTCGCCCGGGACCACTGGGCGCACACGCCCGTCGTCACCCGGGCCGCCGACCTGCCGGGCGGCCTGACCGACCTCTTCGCCGAGGGCTCCGTCGACGAGCTCGTCTCCCGGCGCGGGCTGCGCGCCCCCTTCCTGCGGGTCGCCAAGAGCGGCCGCACCCTCGGCGACCGGGAGTTCACCCAGGGCGGGGGCGTCGGGGCTTCCGTCGCCGACCAGGTGAGCGACGACAAGCTGCTCGGGCTCTTCGCCGACGGCGCCACCATCGTGCTGCAGGGACTGCACCGCACGTGGGGTCCGCTCATCGACTTCACGCAGCAGCTCGCGGAGGAGCTGGGTCACCCGGTCCAGGCCAACGCGTACGTCACCCCCAGCCAGAACACCGGCTTCAGCGACCACTACGACGTCCACGACGTCTTCGTGCTCCAGATGGGCGGCGAGAAGCGCTGGCGCGTCCGCCCGCCCGTGCACGACTCACCGCTGCGCGACGAGCCGTGGACCGACCACCGGGCCGAGGTCGAGGAGGCGGGACGGCGGGCACCCGACCACGAGTTCACGCTCCGCCCCGGGGACGTGCTCTACCTGCCGCGCGGCTGGCTGCACTCCGCGACCGCGCTCGGTGGGGTCAGCACGCACCTCACCCTGGGCGTCCACGTCTGGACACGACGCCACGTGGCCGACGAGCTCGTGTCGATCGCGCTGGCCGAGGCCAGCCGCGACGAGAGCGTGCGCGCCTCGCTCGACGTCGCACCGACGGGCTTCGACCACGAGGCCATCGCCCCGGACGTCGAGCTCGTGCGGGCCGCACTCGTGCGCGCTCTCGGCGAGATCGACACGGCCACCGTCGTCGACGCGCTCGAGGCGCGGGCGCGCGGGGCCCAGCGCCCCGCACCGATCAGCCCCCTGGCTCAGGTGGCCGCCGCCGAGTCGCTGCGCGCCGACACGCTGCTCCACCTCCGGCCGCACGTGGCCGCCCGTCTCGTTCCCACGGGTCTCGGTCCGGCGACGCTGCGCAGCCGGCTCGCCGACTTCGCGGTCGAGCCGCACGACGTCGGGACCTTCGTCGCGCTCGTGGCGGGCGGGGTGCTGCGTGCCGACATGGTCGGTCTCGAGCTCGCGCGGCGGCTCATGCTCGCCGGGGTGCTCGTCGTCGCCGACGACTGACGGAGCGACGCAGCCCCGATCCCCGGCCCGCCTCCGGACGGACCCGGTTTGTGGCCTTTCGACGGTCGATGACCGTCGAAAGGCCATAAACCGGGCTGTCGCCAGCGTGCGTTCGCGCCGGGCGGCCGGTGCGTGCTTTGCGCGGTGCGTTGAGCGCGTTGTCGCTCCCGGGGTCAGCGCTCGAACGCTGCGGTGAGGGACGCCCTGGCGCCGACGAGGCTCGGGCCGTACCACGTGAGCAGGCGGCCGCTGACGAGAGCCGTGCGAGCGCGGGTGAATGCCTCTGGACCGTCGGCTGCGGTGAAGACGTAGGGCTCGTCAGGGAGCAGCACGACGAGATCGTCCCGGTCGAGGTCTGCCACGTCGACGTGCGGGTAGCGCTCCGACGCGTCGGCGAGGACGTTGCGCCAGCCGAGCCTGGCCACGAGGTCGCCGGTGAACGTGTCGCGACCGACGGCCATCCACGGGTCGCGCCAGATCGCCACGGCCACGTCGACGACGGGCGGGGGCACCGGACCACCCCACTCGTCACGGGCCGCGATCAGCCAGTCGGGCGTGCCGACGGCGAGCACCTCGGCGAAGAGGCGTCCGAGGGAGTCCAGAGCGGCCGGCACCGTCTCGATGTCGGTGACCCAGACCGGCACGCCGGCGTCGCGCAGCCGACGGACGTCGAGCTCGCGGTTCTCCTCCTTGTTGGCCACGACGAGGTCCGGCGCCAGGGCAGCGACGGCCTTGAGGTCAGGGTTCTTGGTGCCCCGAACCCGTTGCACCGCAAGCCCTTCCGGGTGCGTGCACCAGTCGGTCGCGCCGACCAGTCGCTCCGGACACGTCGTCGCCAACGCCTCCGTGATGGACGGCACCAACGACACGACCCGACGTGGCGGGGTCGGCAACGACACGGCATACGCCAGGTCGTCTGCGAGCGTCACCGGAGACACGGTTCGTGGCCTCTCGACGGGTGGAGGGGTGGGGTCAGACGTTGCGGCGGTACTGGCCGCCGACCTCGAAGAAGGCCTCGGTCACCTGCTGGAGCGAGCACACCCGCGCCGCGCGCATGAGGACGTCGAAGACGTTGCCACCCTCGATGGCGACCGCCTTGAGCTCCTCGAGCGCGGCCGTCGCCTCGACCTCGTGCTCCGTGCGGAACGCCCGGACGCGCGCGAGCTGGCTCTGCTTCTCCTCCTCGGTGCCGCGCGCCAGCACGACCGTGCGAGGCACCTCCCCCTCGTGCGGGTTGCGGAAGGTGTTGACGCCGATGATCGGCAGGCTGCCGTCGTGCTTGCGGTGCTCGTAGAGCATCGACTCGTCCTGGATGCGGCCACGCTGGTAGCCGGTCTCCATGGCGCCGAGCACGCCACCGCGCTCGGTGATGCGGTCGAACTCCTTGAGGACGGCCGCCTCGACGAGGTCGGTCAGCTCGTCGATGACGAAGGAGCCCTGGAGCGGGTTCTCGTTCATCGCGAGCCCCCACTCACGGTTGATGATGAGCTGGATGGCGAGGGCGCGACGCACCGACTCCTCCGACGGGGTCGTCACGGCCTCGTCGAAAGCGTTGGTGTGCAAGGAGTTCGCGTTGTCGTAGATCGCGATGAGCGCCTGCAGCGTCGTGCGGATGTCGTTGAAGTCCATCTCCTGCGCGTGCAGGGACCGACCCGACGTCTGCACGTGGTACTTCAGCTTCTGGGACCGCTCCCCCGCGCCGTACTTCTCCTTCATCGCGACGGCCCAGATGCGCCGGGCGACGCGTCCGAGCACGGAGTACTCGGGGTCCATGCCGTTGCTGAAGAAGAAGCTGAGGTTGGGCGCGAAGTCGTCGACCGCCATGCCGCGCGCGAGGTAGCTCTCGACGTAGGTGAAGCCGTTGGCGAGGGTGAAGGCGAGCTGGCTGATGGGGTTCGCGCCCGCCTCGGCGATGTGGTAGCCGGAGATCGACACGGAGTAGAAGTTGCGGACCTTCCGCTCGATGAACCACTCCTGGATGTCGGCCATCATCTTGAGGCTGAACTCGGTGCTGAAGATGCAGGTGTTCTGGCCCTGGTCCTCCTTGAGGATGTCGGCCTGCACCGTCCCGCGGACGTTGGCGAGGGCGTATGCCGTGAGCTCCTCGCGCTCGGCGTCGCCCGGCTCCCTGCCCTCCCGCGCCCGGAAGGCGTCGACCTGCTGGTCGATCGCGGTGTTGAGGAAGAAGGCGAGGATCGTCGGTGCGGGGCCGTTGATCGTCATGGAGACGCTCGTCGTCGGGGACACGAGGTCGAAGCCGTCGTAGAGCGCCTTCATGTCGTCGAGCGTGGCGACGGAGACGCCGGACGTGCCGACCTTGCCGTAGACGTCGGGGCGCGGGTCGGGGTCGCGACCGTAGAGGGTCACGGAGTCGAAGGCCGTCGACAGGCGGGTCGCCGGCTGCCCCTCGGAGACGAGCTTGAAGCGGCGGTTGGTGCGGAACGGGTCGCCCTCCCCGGCGAACATGCGGGCGGGGTCCTCACCCTCGCGCTTGAACGGGAAGACACCCGCGGTGAAGGGGTAGTAGCCGGGGAGGTTCTCGCGGCGCAGGAAGCTGACGAGCTCGCCGTGGTCGCGGTAGCGCGGCAGCGAGACGCGGGGGATCTTGTTGCCCGAGAGCGACTCCCGGGTCAGGGTGTTGCGGATCTCCTTGCCCCGGATGGTGACGACCTGCTCGTCGCCGGAGTAGGACTCGACGACGGAGGGCCAGGCGGCGAGGGCGCCGGCCACGTCGGCCGGCACGTCGGTGCGGGCGTGGTCGAGCAGCGCCTCGACGGCGCCGACCGCGCTCTCGGCACTGTCGAGGTCGTCCGCCGCCGCGGCGGCCGCGAGCTCGGCGCGCACGGACTCGAGCCGCTGCACCCGGCTGGCCGCGGCGGCATACCGCTCGGTGGCCTCGTGGAAACCGCGGACGGTGTCGCTGATCTCGGCGAGGTAGCGCACGCGGGACGCGGGCACGATCGTCGCGATGCGGGTGGACTGCTTCGTGGCGACCCGCGGCAGCGCACCCTCGTCGACCGGCATCCCGTGGTCGGCGAGCAGGTCTCGCAGCTCCTGGTAGAGCGCGGTGACGCCGTCGTCGTTGAAGGTGGCGGCCGACGTGCCGTAGACGGGCATGTCGGCGGGGCTCTTGCCGAAGGCCTCGCGGTTGCGCACCATCTGGCGGCCGACGTCGCGCAGGGCGTCCTCGGCGCCACGGCGCTCGAACTTGTTGATGGCGACGACGTCGGCACGGTCGAGCATGTCGATCTTCTCGAGCTGGCTGCTGGCGCCGAACTCCGGCGTCATGACGTAGAGGGAGACGTCGGCGTAGTCGATGACGGCGGCGTCGCCCTGGCCGATGCCCGGCGTCTCGAGGATGACGAGGTCGAAGCCTGCGGCCCGCACGACGTCGAGGACGTCGTCGAGGTGGGTCGGCACCTGGGAGCCGCCGCGCGTGGCCAGGCTGCGGAAGAAGACGCGGTCGCCGTCGAGGGAGCTCATCCGGATGCGGTCGCCGAGCAGCGCGCCGCCGCCACGGCTGCGGGTCGGGTCGACGGCGAGGACGGCGACACGCAGCTTGTCCTGCTGGTCGAGGCGCAGGCGGCGGACCAGCTCGTCGGTGAGGCTCGACTTGCCCGAGCCGCCGGTGCCGGTGATGCCGAGGACCGGCACGCGGCGTCGGCCGGCGGCCTCGCGGATGCCCGACAGCATGGCGTCGTCGATGTCGCCCTCCTGCGCGCCGGTGATGGCGCGTGCGACGGAGGCCCGCTCGCCGGCGAGCACGGCCTCGAGCGAGGGCGCGCCCAGCTCCCATGGGTCGAAGTCGCAGTCGGCGACGACGGTGTTGATCATGCCGGCGAGGCCGAGGCGCTGGCCGTCCTCGGGGCTGAAGATCGTGACGCCGGACTCGCGCAGCCGCGCGATCTCGTCGGGGACGATGACGCCGCCGCCCCCGCCGACGACGCGGATGTGGCCGGCGCCGTTCTCCTTGAGCAGCTGCACGAGGTACTCGAAGTACTCGACGTGGCCGCCCTGGTAGGAGCTGACCGCGACGCCCTGGACGTCCTCCTCGATCGCCGCGTCGACGACCTCCTGGACGGAGCGGTTGTGCCCGAGGTGGATCACCTCGGCCCCCTGCGTCTGCATGATGCGCCGCATGATGTTGATCGACGCGTCGTGCCCGTCGAAGAGACTGCTCGCCGTGACGAGGCGGACGTGGTGGGACGGCTGGTGGTGATCGCGCTTCGCTGCGTCGGACATGGAAAAATAGTAGGACTTCCTACTAATGGACGTCAACGCGTCGGCGTCCTACGATGGCGCCATGAGTGCGCAGACCAACGCCGCGGGCGGCGCGAGCGCCGGGGTCACGACCGGCGTGGCCGCCGGGGTCGCCGCCGGGTCCGGCCTCGGCTTCGACCCGATCGCCCGGGCCCGGGAGCAGTGGGTCGAGCAGGGCTGGGGCCCGGCCGCCGACGGGATGGCCGCGATCACCTCCCTCATGCGCGCCCACCAGATCGTCCTCGCCCGCGTCGAGGCGACCCTCCGACCGCTCGGCGTGACCTTCGCGCGCTACGAGGTGCTCATGCTGCTGTGGTTCAGCCGGCGCGGGTCCCTCCCGATGAAGGTCATCGGCAGCCGCCTGCAGGTGCACCCCACGAGCGTCACCAACGCGGTCGACCGTCTCGAGGACGCCGGGCTCGTGACCCGGTCGACGCACCCCGAGGACCGCCGCGCCATGCTCGTCGCCCTCACCCCGAGCGGTCGCGAGCTCGCGGAGCGTGCCACCAAGGCCCTCAACACCGAGGTCTTCGAGCAGCCTGACCTCGGCGCCACCGACGTGCGCTCGCTCGTCGACGTGCTGACCCGCCTTCGACGCGGCGCGGGCGACTTCTGACCCCAGTTCGTTACGCGGACCGCCAGCGGCCGGGGCGCGACCTCGGCAGACTGGGGGCCATGCCCGACACCCCGCTGCCCCCGGACCACCTCGACCGGCTCGCGGAGCAGCGGCGGTCGTTGCGGGCGCTCGCCCGCGCCGCGCAGCGACCCGGCGGCGGCTTCGGGTGGCTCGACGACGACGGGAGGCTCGACCCGGCCTACGGCGTCGAGCTGTGGATCACGGCGCGGATGACCCACGTCGCCGCCCTGGCGGTGCTCGAGGGCGACACCTCGTTCGAGGCGGTCGTCGACCACGGCGTCGCGACCTTCGCCCCCGGCGGCCTGCTCCACGACCCCGAGCACGGCGGCTGGTTCGCGTCGGTCCGCGGCGACGGCACGCCGGACGTGTCCGACAAGCGGGCCTACGAGCACGCGTTCGTCGTGCTCGCCGCCACGTCCGCCTCGGCCGCCCGGCGCCCCGGGGCGGACGACCTGCTCGACCGGGCGCTGCAGACCTACGAGCAGCGCTTCTGGCGGGAGTCCGACGGCCTCGCCCTCGACGTGTGGGACCGCACGTGGACCGACCTCGAGGACTACCGCGGCGTCAACGCCAACATGCACTCCCTCGAGGCCCTGCTCGCCGCCTGGGACGTGACGCGCGACCCGCGCTGGCTCGGTCACGCTCTCCGGATCACCGAGCGCGTCGTGCACGGCTTCGCCCGCTCGTGGAACTACCGCCTGCCCGAGCACTTCGACTCGAGCTGGGAGCCGCGCCCCGACTACAACCGCGAGCACCCGACCGACAAGTTCCGCCCGTTCGGCGTCACGCCCGGGCACCTGCTCGAGTGGTCGAGGCTGTCGCTGCACCTGCGGCACGCGCTCGGAGCCGAGGCTCCCGCCTGGCTGCTCGACGAGGCGCGCTCGCTCTTCGACGTCGCGGTGCACGAGGGCTGGGACGTCGACGGCCACGAGGGCTTCGTCTACACCACCGACTTCGAGGGCAGGCCCGTCGTGCGCGACCGGCTGCACTGGGTCGTCACCGAGGCCATCGGCGCCGCACGCACGCTCCACCTCGCGACCGGCGACCCGACGTATGCCGCGTGGTACGACCGGTGGTGGGAGCACGCCCACGAGTGGTTCGTCGACCCCGAGCAGGGGTCGTGGCGCCACGAGCTCTCACCCGAGCTCGCCCCGTCGAGCGTCGTCTGGCAGGGACGCCCGGACGTCTACCACGCCTACCAGGCGTGCCTCGTCGGCGCGCTCGGCGAGATCACGTCGTTCGCCGGTGCCCTCCGGGACGGGCACCTGCAGGCGGCTCGGACCGCCTAGTCCTGCAGCCGGTCGAGCAGGGCCCAGATCTCGCTCTCGGGGTAGCGGCGGTGACCGCCGAGCGTCCGGAGCGCGTGGAGCTGGCCGGACCGCGCCCACCTGCTGACCGTCTTGGGGTCGACGCGGAAGATCGTCGCGACCTCCGCCGGGGTCAGCAGCCTCTCGACCGCGGTGTCGTTGCCGTCCATGCCAGTCCCCTCGCCCGATCGCAGCACCAGTGGAGGTCACGGACTCGGGGCTGGCTGCTCAACCCCGAGTCCGGTGGATCCCGGATCCCGGTCCGCCTGGGCGGTCGTCGCCGGGCTCCCGACACCTGCCACGGTACGGTTAGTTCATTCGACAATCAAGCGACCAGATCAACGAACGAGTGGACGTCAGTAGATTGGGCGCATGAGCCCCCGCGCCCAGGCCCGCGACGACGCGACCATCGCCCTCCGAGAGCTGATCCTCGCCGGCGAGCGCTACCGCATCGCCGTGGCCGCGCACCTCGACCTCACCGTCAACGAGAGCCGGGCCATCAGCTACCTCCTCGCCCGCGGCCCCATGGGCCAGACCGAGCTCTCGGCCGCCCTGGGCCTGACGACGAGCTCGACGACGACGCTGCTCGACCGACTCGAGCAGCGCGAGATGGTGCGCCGCGTGCCCGACCCGAACGACCGACGTCGCAGCACCGTGGAGCTGCCCGAGTCCGGCGTGCGCAAGCTGCGCGAGGTCCGCGACTGGATGCCCCAGGCCTTCGACGTGTTCGACGCCGGCGACCTGTCCGAGGTGGCCGCCACCCTAGGGAGGGTCGCCGCCTCGCTGCGGGAGGTCACAGAACGGATCGACACCTCTCCGACCTCGAGCCCCGGGCGGCGCAAGCGCCACTGATCCGTCCCGCCGCCCGGCGCCCGCTCCGGCTCAGCCGATGACGCGGTCGAGGAAGGCGTTGCCGAAGACGCCGTCGGGGTCGACCCGGCGCCGCAGCGCCCGGAAGTCGGCCATCCGCGGGTAGAGCGGCTCGAGCTCCTCGACGCCCGCGGCGAAGCACTTGCCCCAGTGCGGCCGCGCCCCGAGCGGCAGGAGCGCTGCCTCGATCGCCGGCAGGACGGCATACACCCGTTCCACGTCGCGGACCCACGTGAAGTGCACGGCCAGGACGTCGTGGCCGTGGGAGCCGCTGAGCCAGTGGCCGTCTGCGGCGACGGTGCGCAGCTCGCCGACCTGGAGCACGGGCGCCATCCGGTCGCGGAGGCCGCGCAGCCGCTCGACGGCGGTCGGGGCGAGCTCGCGGGGCAGGAGGTACTCGCTCTGGAGCTCGGCGCCGCGACTCGGCGTGAACCCCATCCGGAAGTGCGGCAGCCGGTCGAGCCACGGTCCGGGCACGCCGCCCTGGGCCGTCACCGCGTCGATGTCGGCGCCGTCGAGCATGTGCATCGTCGAGGCGGCCGCCACGGCACCGGATGGCGCGGCCGGGGCCCGGTCACCGCGGCTCTTGAGCCAGACCTGGTCGATGCCCGAGTCGCCCCACCGGGTGAAGAGGCTGACGCTGTAGGCACTGCTCGTGACGGCCTCGAGCCCGGACGCGAGCGCGTCCCACGACAGCCCGGTGAAGACGTCCTGGCGCACGTCGTAGGTCGGCTCCACGTCGAGGGTCACGGACGTGACGACCCCGAGCGCGCCGAGGGCGACGACGCTCCCCTCGAAGTCGGGGTCCCCGCGGCTGACCGTGCGAAGCTCGCCGTCCGCGCCGACGAGGTCGAGGGAGGCGACGGCCGTTGCGAGAGAGCCGTTCTCGACCCCCGAGCCGTGCGTGCCGGTGGCGACGGCACCCGCGACGGAGATGTGCGGGAGCGAGGCGAGGTTGCCGAGCGCCCACCCCGCCGCCTGCAGCTGGGTCGCCACCTGGCCGTATGCCGCATGGCCCGTCACGCGGGCGGTGCGGCTCGTCGGGTCGACGACGACGGCGGTCGGCAGGTCGACGAGCGAGACGAGCACGGCGCCGTCGGCATCCGTGATGTCGGTGAGGTCGGTGAAGCTGTGCCGCGACCCGAGGGCGCGGACGCGCGGCGCCGCCGCGACGAGCTCCTGCAGGTGCTCGACCGAGCGCACCCGCTCGATCGGGGACCGGTAGGTGTGGCTGCCGGCCCAGTTGGTCTCCGCCATGGCCCCAGTCTGCCCGCGACCGGGGACCTCGACCCGACGGTCTCAGGCCTGGTGGCGCCGGCGGCGGCTGCGGTCCTCGTGGAGCTCGGGGTGCACGTCCTCGGGCAGCTCCTCGGGCTCGGCGCCCTCACCCGGACGGGCCACGCCCCAGCCGTCGGGGGTGATCGTGTCGACCGGCGGGTTGCCGACGAGGTGGGAGCGCTCGGCGCCCTCCGGATGGTCGCGACGCGCCTGCTCGGTGTCGTCGCGATGCTTGTTGAGGGACTCGCTGGAGTCGCGTCCGGCTCGACGGGGTCCGACGACGAGCAGGCCGATGACGAGGATCACGACGACGGCCAGCATGACGATGAGTCCTACACGATCACCCATGGGCACCTCCGGGGTCCGATGCGTCACTCCCGACGGTACTCCCGTCGGCTCCGCGTGAGGCCCGTTGCGCGCGAACGGATGCCGCACGGGTCGCGCCGGCAGCGCGGCCCGCAGCGGCCAGCGTGTGTCAGCGCGCGTCGCGGGCGGCCCGGGCCGCGGCGACCTTGGCCGCACGCTCACGCGCGAGCCGGGCGGTGGGGTCGTTGCCCTCGCCGAGCTGGGCCGGACCGAAGACGGTCAGGGCGATCAGCCGCAGCCGGTAGCCGATGCGGTAAGGGATCGAGAGTCCGTCACGGGGCTTCGAGCTCGACACGATGCTGCCTCCAAATTGATTAGTGCACTAACTGTTAGTGTACACAGATCCCGCCACCCCGAGGACGAGGCCCCATGACCCGCAGCGCCACCCCCCGACCCACGCCCCGTTCGATCCCCCGTGCGGTCCCCCGTGCGGTCACTCGTGCGGTCGCCCGTCCGGACGAGGCCACCGCGTCCCCCGACGACCTGCTCAAGCTCGACCAGCAGGTCTGCTTCGCCCTCGCCGTGGCGGCCCGCAACGTCATCGGGCTCTACCGCCCGGCGCTCGAGCCTCTCGGGCTCACCCATCCGCAGTACCTCGTCATGCTCGCGCTGTGGGAGCGGTCCCCCCTCACCGTCCGCGAGATCGGGCGTCTCCTCAGCCTCGAGCCGGCGACGCTCTCACCTCTGCTCAAGCGGCTCGAGGCCGCGGGTCTCGTGACGCGCGAGCGCCACCCCGACGACGACCGCGCCCTCGCGATCACCCTGACGCCACGTGGGCGGCGGCTGCGAGAGGAGGCACTGCAGGTCCCGCCACAGATCATCGAGCGCCTCGGCATGCGGGTCGAGGACCTCCAGGCGCTGCACGCCTCTCTGACCCGGGTCATCGCCGCGACGACGGCGACCGGCTGAGCGAACCGGCAGGGACACGACGACAGCCCGGGTATGCCGCTGGGCCCGGACATCGGTCCGGGCCCAGCTGGTCGTCGGCTCGTCGCGGGCCGGGAAGGTCGGGTCGTCAGGCAGCGGGTCGGTGGTCGACGAGGGCGCCGAGCGCGTCCTTGAGGCGCCCGAAGACCTCGGGGTCACCGAGCACGTCGGTGTCGATCGTCGTCTGCGACACGATGACGTCGTCGAGCACGACGGCGCCGGCGATCCCCGCCGAACGGCGGGTGTCGTCGTGGGCCCACTTGCCGCCGTAGGGAGTCGGGGTCGCGCCGACGACGGCGAAGGGCTTGCCGGTGATGGCGCCCTGACCGTAGGGGCGGGACAGCCAGTCGATGGCGTTGTTGAGCACGGCCGGCATGGTGCCGTTGTACTCCGGCGTCACGGCGAGCACGCGGTCGGCGCCGGCGACGCTCGCCCGCAGCTGGGCGGCCGTGGCGGGCACGTCGTCGCCGTCGATGTCCTCGTTGTAGAACGGCAGGGCGCCGAGGCCGTCGATGATGTCGATCTCGACACCCTCGGGCGCCTGGTCGCGCAGCGACTCGGCGATGCGGCGGTTCACGGACTCGTTGCGCAGGCTTCCGACGAGGACGGCGACGCGCGTGCGGGGGGTGGCAGCAGTGGTCATGGGGGCAGAAACGGACCGCGGTCCGTTTCTATTCCCGGACGGCGACGGATCCTCGCGGTGCCCTGGCGGCCGTCGTCCGACCTAGGATCGCGACCGTGTCCACCGAGCCGCCGCTCTTCGACCTGCGCACCCGCCCCGAGCGGCGTGACGCGGCGCGCAACCGCGAGCTGCTCCTCGACGCCGCGCACCGGCTGGTCGACCGTGACGGCGTCGACGCCGTGACGATGGATGCCGTCGCGGCCGAGGCCGGCGTCGGCAAGGGCACGGTGTTCCGTCGCTTCGGCAGCCGCGCCGGCCTCATGACGGCCCTGCTCGACCACGGCGAGGCACGGTGGCAGGGCCTCGTCATCTCCGGCCCGCCCCCTCTCGGACCGGGCGCGCCTCCCCTGGACCGGCTCCTCGCGTTCGGTGAGTCCCGCCTCGAGCGCACCGTCGTGGGCAGCGACCTCATGATCGCGGCCGCGGGTCGCCACGGCCGTTCGCTGCCCGCCGTCGCCTTCCTCGTCGCCCACGTGCGCCACCTGCTCGCCGAGCTCGACGTGACGGGCGACCTGCCCGTCCTCGCCTTCTCCCTCCTCGCGCCGCTCGACGTGGCCTTCGTCCTGCCCCAGCTCGAGGCCGGGGTGACGCGCGAGCGCATCCTCGCCACGTGGAACGACCTCGTCCGCCGCGTCGTCGACGCCGGCTGAGCGTCACCTCCCGACCGGCCGCCGCGAGCCGCGGCCGCACCCGACCTGCCGGACCAGCCCTCTCGGGGCTGGACGCTCGCTGGACGTGCGCTGTGGGGAGACGTGCAGGCAACGCCCAGCGACTGCCCAGCGGGTGGGTGGATCGTCTGCGCCATGGGCACCCGAACCTCGCGGGCGCCGGCCTCGCACCGTCCCGCACGACTGCTCACCGGCCTCTACGCGCTCGCCACCCTCGTCGCGCTCCTGCTGACCCTGCTGGCACGGCGCCGACCCCACCCACTCCCCGCCGAGGGGCTCTTCGGCCTCCTCAACGTGCCCGTGGCCCCGACCTTCGTGTCCGTGGTCGTTCTCGCTCTCGCCACCCGGGCGCTCCTGGGCCGCAAGCGGATCGGCCTGTGGTTCGTCGCCGTCTTCCAGGTCCTCGGCATCTACGTGGGGTTCGTGGCGCTCGTGCCGGCCGCCAGGCTGCCCCGCACCGAGATGTGGGCGAGCCGCGGCGAGCTCGGACGCGGGCTCGACATCCTCTCGACCCTCGTGGCCGCCCTCGCGCTCTGGTGGCTCTGGCGGATCCGGCACGAGTTCACCGGACGGCTCCAGCGCGGCTCCTGGGGGCTCGCGCTCGCCGCCCTCGCCGCCGGTTCGGTCGTGACCCTGGCGGTGGCCTGGACCCTCCTCGGCACGGTCGGCGCTCCGCGCTCGCAGGTCGACCCCCTCGTCGACACCGTGCTCGCCGTCTTCGGCGGCGTGAGCCGGCGCACCCTCGCGCTCGTCCCGCCCTGGGTCGTCGACGTCGTCGCGGTCTGCGCGGGCCTGACGATCCTCGCGGCCGTCACCCTCTTCCTCGCCTCCGCACGGCCCCGCAGCCGCTGGTCGCCGGACCGCGAGGTGGCCCTGCGTGGCCTGATCGCCCGCCACGGGTCCGAGGACTCCCTCGGCTACTTCGCCACCCGCCGCGACAAGGCCTCCGTCTTCTCCCCCGACGGTCGGGCCGCCGTCACCTACCGGGTCGTCGCCGGGGTCTCCCTCGCGAGCGCCGACCCGGTCGGCCACCCGGACAGCTGGCAGCCCGCCATCGAGGCCTGGCGGGCCGAGGCGCGCGAGTTCGGCTGGGTGCCCGCCGTGGTCGGCGCGAGCGAGCGTGGAGCCCGCGCGTACGCCGCCGTCGGGGGCATGCGCGTGCTGCTCCTCGGTGACGAGGCCATCCTCGACCCCGCGCGCTTCGACCTGCGGCGAACGTCCCTCTCACCGGTCCGGCACGCCGCGGCCAGGGCGGCTCGCGCCGGACTCGAGGTCCGCCTGCGCCGCCAGCGTGAGCTGCGGACCGACGAGGTCGCCGAGATCTCGGAGCGCGCCGAGGCCTGGCGCGGCGGTGAGACCGACCGCGGCTTCTCGATGGCCCTCGGGCGCGGCGGTGACCTCGCCGACGGCGACGTCCTCCACGTGACCGCCCACGCCCTCGACGGGTCGCTCGTCGGGGTGCTCTCGCTCGTGCCGTGGGGCCGCACGGGAGTCTCCCTCGACGTCATGCGGCGCTCGCCCGACGCCCCCAACGGCGTCACCGAGCTCATGGTGAGCGAGCTGCTCGCCCGGTCCCGCGAGCTCGGCATCTCCCGGGTCTCGCTCAACTTCTGCATGTTCCGCTCGGTCTTCGAGGACGCCGAACGCCTCGGCTCCCGCTCGCTGACGCGCGTGGGCGCCTCGGTCCTCGGCTTCTTCGACCGCGTCTGGCAGCTCGAGCGCCTCTACCGCGCCAACGAGAAGTACGAGCCGAGCTGGCAGCCGCGCTTCGTCTGCTACGACGACGCCGTGTCCCTGCCGCAGGTGGCCCTCGCCGTGGGGGCGGCGGAGGGTTTCGTGCGCCACCCGTCGCTCCGCGCCGCCCGTGCCGTCCGCACCGAGCTCGACCCCGAGCACCTCGCGCAGGCGGCCTCCGTGAGTGTGCCGGCCGTCGACGTCGAGGCTCTCGGTCCGCGCCGGTCCGACCAGTTCCGCCACCGGGCGGCGGCCCTCGACCGGATGCGCGAGGCCGGGGTCGACGCCTACCCCGTCGGCGCGGCGTCGGTCACGACGACCCCCATCGCCGCCCTCGGCCCCGACGCGTGGCGGGTCCCGCGCACCGTGTCGGTCGTGGGACGGGTGCGAGAGCTCCGCGACCACGGCGGCGTCACCTTCGCGGACCTCGTCGACGGCGAGGCACGGCTGCAGGTGCTCTTCGACGCGGCCCGTCTGGGTCGGGAATGCGTTGACCAGCTCACGTCGTTCGTCGACGTCGGCGACCTCGTGCGCGTCGACGGCACGACGGGCCGGTCCCGCACCGGGACCCCGAGCCTGCTCGCCGACACGTGGCGGATGGAGGCCAAGTGCCTCCATCCCGTCCCCTTCCGCGCCTTCGACGACCCGGCCACCCGAGCTCGCCGGCGCTCGACCGACCTGCTCGTCCACCCTCGCGACGTCGAGCTGCTCCGGCGGCGGTCGGCCGTCGTCGGGTCGATCCGGAGGACCCTCGGCGACGCCGGCTTCCTGGAGGTGGAGACCCCGATGCTGCACACGACCCACGGTGGCGCGAGCGCGCGGCCGTTCCGGACGTTCATCAACGCGTACGGCGTCGACCTGTCCCTGCGCATCGCTCCCGAGCTGCACCTCAAACGGCTCCTCGTCGCCGGGCTCGGTCCCGTCTTCGAGCTCGGTCGCAACTTCCGCAACGAGGGGGCGGACGCCACGCACAACCCGGAGTTCACCTCGCTCGAGGTCTACCAGCCACACGCCGACTACACGACGATGCGCCACCTCACCGAGCGGCTCGTCCGCGAGGCGGCACGCTCCGTCCACGGCCGCGAGGTCCTCCCGCTGCCCGTTCCCGGCGCCAGACCCCACGGGCACGACGGACTCGTCGACCTCGTCGACCTCGTCGACATCAGCGGCGAGTGGCCGGTCGTCACCGTGCTCGACGCCGTCTCGGACGCGGTCGGCCGTCGGGTCACGGTCGACACCGACATCGACGTGCTGCTGGGGCTCGCCGAGGACCACGGCATCACGGTGCGCCCCGAGATGGGGGCCGGGGCCGTCATCGAGGAGCTCTACGCCGTGCTCGTCGAGCCGGCGACGGTGCTGCCCACCTTCTACACCGACTTCCCCGTCGAGACCTCGCCCCTGACGCGGCCGCACCGGACGGAGGCGGGGCTCGTCGAGCGCTGGGACCTCGTGGTGGCGGGGATGGAGGTCGGCACGGCATACAGCGAGCTGACCGACCCCGTCGACCAGCGGGCCCGGCTCACCGAGCAGTCGCTCAAGGCGGCTGCCGGCGACCCGGAGGCGATGGAGGTCGACGAGGACTTCCTCCACGCGCTCGAGCTGGGGATGCCACCCAGCGGCGGCCTCGGGATCGGCGTCGACCGGCTCGTCATGCTCCTGACCCACAGCTCGATCCGCTCGGTGCTGACCTTCCCGTTCGTGCGTCCGATGACCGCGCGGCGCGGCGACCGTGAGACGAGCCCGGCATGGAGCTGACCGATCCGGGCCCCGTCGTCCTGCTCTCCGTGCTCGCGCTCGTCGTCTTCGCGCTCGTCGTCGCCGGGCTGCCGCGCTGGGGCTCCCGGGTCACGCGCGCCGTCGTCCGGGGCGTCCAGGTCGTGCTGCTCAACGTCCTCGTCCTCGCGCTCGCCGGCGCCGCGCTCAACGACCAGTACCTCTTCTACTCCAGCTGGGGTGACCTCTTCGGCTCGCGCTCGACGTCCGTGCAGGTGCACCACGGAGGGACGAGCCCGGAGGTCGTCACCGCCGCCGTGTCCGGCCCCGGGCTCCGGGGCGTCACGACGCCGGCCGTCCTGCCGCCCCTCCCCCAGCCCGGCTCGCGGCTGCAGACGTACACGGTCGTCGACAGGCGGTCGAACGCCGAGGGCCAGGTCTACGTCCACCTGCCGGTCGGCTACGACCCGAGATCGTCCCGCACCTACCCCGTCATCCTCGGCCTGCACGGCTTCCCGAGCGGGCCGAAGGGCTTCCTCAAGCTCGACTTCCTCAGCTCCGTGGACGCCCTCACCGCCGAGCACCGGCTCGCGCCCTCGATCGTCGTCGTCCCGCGCATCGACACCCCGGCGAGCCTCGACACCGAGTGCGTCAACGGCGGGCCCGGCCAGCCGCAGACGGACACGTGGCTCGCCCGCGACATCCCCGCGTGGACCGCGCACCACTTCCGCGTCACGCTGACGCGCACCTCGTGGGCCACGCTCGGCTACTCCTACGGCGGGTGGTGTGCGGCGTCGCTGTCGATGCGTCACCCCGACGTCTTCGGCGCCGCGGTCGTGCTCCTCGGCTACTTCCGTCCGGACTTCAGCGCGGCGTACGACCCCCTGACGACGGCGACCCAGCGCGGCTACGACCTCGTCACGATGGCGCACACGGCGCCGCCGCCCGTGGCGATGTGGGTGCTCACCTCCCGCGAGGACCCGCTGTCGTATCCCACGACGTCGAAGTTCCTCAGCGTCGCCCGGAGCCCGCTCGACGTCACGGGCACGGTCCTGGCCCACGGTGGTCACCGCGACTCGGTGTTCACCCCCTACGTCCCGGCCGCCCTCGCGTGGCTGGCGCAGACCATGCCGGGCTTCCGTGCCTGAACCCCGAGGACGTATGCCGTGGGGCCGGGCCGCGGACGCGCCCCCGGACCGGAGCGGGCACCGTCGGCACCGACAGCACCCACGGCACGCTGCCCGCGCCCGACCCCGACACCTCGCCGCGGCGCTGCTCGGCCTGGCCGTCCTCGCCGTGCTGGGCCTGAGCGGCGTCGTGCCCGGTCTCGGACCCTCCAGCCTTCTCCGTGACTCCGGCGCGGCGCCGAGAACGCCCGTCACGACGGTGAGCCCGTCTCCCGGTGGCACCCCGGCGGCCTCCAGCACGACGCCGTCCGGACCGCTGACGCTCGTGGGGCTCGGGGACTCGGTGCCGTCGGCCGAGACGTGTGGCTGCACGGGCTACGTCGAGCAGGTCGGGCAGCGGCTCGGCGCCCTGACCGACCGCAGCTGGGTGGTGCACAACGACGCGAACGGCGGCTGGACCACGGCGGACGTCGAGGACGACCTCGGCTCCTCGCCGACCCGAGACCACCTCGCGCACGCCGACCTCGTCCTCGTCGAGGTGGGCGCCAACGACTTCGACCTCGACCGCGTCGACGACCAGGGCTGCTTCCCGGCTGCCGGGTCGGACTGCTGGTCGGCCACCGTCGCCGGGATGCGCGACGGCCTGACCCGGATCATCGCGGCGATCCGCCGCATCGACCACCGTCCCGACCTGCGCATCGCTCTTCTCGGCTACTGGAACGTCACGGTCGACGGCTCGGTCGGCCGGGCTCTGGGCGAGGACTTCGTGCTCGGCAGCGACGAGCTGACCCGGCTCGTCAACGAGACGGTCCGGCAGGTGGCCGCGTCGACGGGCACCGTCTACGTCGACGCGTACAGCCCCCTCAAGGGCACGTCGGGCACCCGGGACCCGACCGGTGATCTGCTCGACGACGGCGACCACCCGAACGCGAGCGGGCACACGCTCCTGTCCACCGCCGTCGTGGACGAGGTGGCCACGACGGGCGCGGTCGCGTCCTGGCGCTCGGCCCCGTGACCGTCGCGGGAAGGCCGGAGAGGCGCGCCGACCGGTGTCAGGTCTCGTCGGACGACGGGTAGCCGTCGGCGGCGAGCAGCCGGGCCAGGTGGGCTGCGTTCGCTGCGAGGGTGCGCGTCGTGCTCGCGACCGTGTCGGGCGTCGACTCGAGGTCCTTGTAGTCGGTGCCGTGCATGGCTTCGCCGTTCCAGTAGGTGACGCCACCGGCCGGGATCGTGAACCCGACGTCGTTGAGCGACTGGAAGGCGATCGCACTGATGTGGTGAGCTCCGTCCTCGTTGCCCACGACGACCACGACGGCGACCTTGCCGTAGGTGAGCAGCCGCCCCTCGTCGTCCTTCTCGGCCAGCTCGGCGTCGAGGCGCTCGAGCACGCGCTGGCACACGCTGCTGTGCTGCCCCAACCAGGTCGGGGTGGCCAGGACGAGGATGTCGCTCGCGACGACCTGCTCACGGATGGCCGGCCACGCGTCGCCGTCGCCCATGTCGAGCTCGACGCCGGGACGCACGTCGTGGTCCACGACGCGGACCATCGAGCCCGTGACGTCGTGCCCGGCGAGGGCGTCGAGGACCTGCTGCGCGAGCAGCTCGGTGCTCGATGCGGCCGGGGACGGGCTGAGCGTGCAGTTGAGTGCGAGGGCGGTCAGGGCCACGGGGCACCTCCGGACGGTCGACGGGCACGAACGGGACGGACAGGATCTGCGGCCCATACCCGTTCGAGCGGGATCCCAACAACCCCAAGGAGGCCGGGCCGTCGGCCGTTGACGGCACACCCTCTCGTGCGGTTGCGTGGGGAGGCATGACCGTCATCGGCTTCCACTGCTCGCACGAACAGATCGACCCCGCCCAGCTCCTCAGGGACGTCCGCGCCGCGCAGGACGCCGGCTTCACGGCGGCGATGTCGTCCGACCACATCTCGCCGTGGAGCAGCCGTCAGGGCGAGTCGGGGTACGCGTGGAGCTGGCTCGGTGCGGCCCTGGCCACGACCTCGCTGCCCTTCGGTGTCGTCACCGCCCCGGGACAGCGCTACCACCCCGCCGTCACGGCGCAGGCCATCGCGACGCTCGGACAGATGTTCCCCGGACGCTTCTGGGCGGCCCTCGGGTCGGGCGAGGCCTCGAACGAGCGGGTGACCGGTGAGGTGTGGCCACGCAAGGAGGTCCGGGACGCCCGCCTGCTCGAGTGCGTCGACGTCATCCGGCGGCTGCTCGCCGGTGAGGAGGTCAGCCACGACGGGCTCGTGACGGTGAACCGGGCGCGGCTCTGGACCCTCCCCGACCCCGTCCCCGACCTCGTCGGGCCGGCGGTGACGCCCGAGACGGCTGCACGCCATGCCGGATGGGCCGACGGTCTCATCACCGTCAACCAGCCGCCCGAGACCCTGCGCCGGGTCCTCGCGGCCTACCGCGACGCCGGCGGACGAGGTCCCGCTCGCCTGCAGGTGCACGTGAGCTGGGCCCCCACCGAGGACGAGGCCCTCCACGTCGCCCACGACCAGTGGCGCAGCAACGTGCTCGGTCCGCCCGTCGCGTGGGACACCGAGACCGTCGAGGCCTTCGACCTCATCGGCGAGTCCGTGACCCCCGACCAGGTCCGGGACGCCGTGCTCGTCTCGGCGGATCTCGGCCGGCACGCCCAGTGGCTCCAGGACTACGTCGACATGGGATGGGACGAGATCTACGTGCACTTCGTCGGCCAGCACCAGACGCCGTTCATCGAGGCGTTCGGCACGTCCGTGCTGCCGCAGCTGTCACCGAGCGGCCCTGTGCCGCAGAGCGACTCGCCTCAGGGGTCGCGCGAGGTGGTCCGATGAGGATGAGCGACACGGGCGACGTGTGGTGGAAGAACGCCGTCCTCTACTGCGCCGACGTCGAGACGTTCCAGGACTCCGACGGGGACGGCGTCGGGGACCTGCGCGGCATGACCGACCGCGTGGAGTACCTCGCCGACCTCGGCGTGACGTGCCTGTGGCTCATGCCCTTCTACCCGACCGCCCGCAAGGACGACGGCTATGACATCACCGACTTCTTCGGCGTCGACCCACGTCTCGGCACGCTCGGCGACTTCGTCGAGCTCGTGCGCACCGCACGCGCCCACGGCATCCGGGTCATCGTCGACTTCGTCATGAACCACACCTCCGACCAGCACCCGTGGTTCAGGTCCGCGCGACGCAGCCGGGAGGACCCGTACCGCGACTACTACGTGTGGAGCCGAACCAAGCCGCGGTCCAGCGCGAAGGACGTGGTCTTCCCGGACGAGGAGGACAGCATCTGGGAGCGGGACGAGAAGACGGGTGACTACTACCTTCACCACTTCTACAAGCACCAGCCTGACCTCAACGTCGCGAACCCCGCTGTCCAGGAGGAGATCTCACGGACGCTCGGCTTCTGGCTCGAGCTCGGCGTGTCCGGATTCCGAGTCGATGCCGTGCCGTTCCTCTTCGCCCGCGACGGGGTGCCCGGCGTCGACGACGCCGATGCCTTCAACCCAGACCGCTACCTCGGTGACGTCCGGTCCTTCGTGACCCGGCGGGTGGGAGACGCCGTGCTCCTCGGCGAGGTCAACCTGCCCTACCCGGAGCAGCGCCGCTTCTTCGGCGGTGACGACGGGGACGGGCTCAACATGCAGTTCGACTTCATCGGGATGCAGCGCTTCTACCTCTCGCTGGCTCGCGGCGACGCCGGCCCGCTCGCCGCCGCGCTGCGCGAGAGGCCACCCCTCGACGTCACGAGCCAGTGGGCCAGCTTCGTGCGCAACCACGACGAGCTGACCCTCGACAAGCTCACCACGAAGGAGCGGCGCGAGGTCTTCGACGCCTTCGGGCCCGACCCCGACATGCAGCTCTACGGCCGAGGTCTGCGACGCCGCCTCCCGCCCATGGTCAGCGGTGACGAGCGGAGGGTGCGGCTGGCGTACTCCCTGATGTTCTCCCTGCCCGGCACCCCGGTGCTCTTCTACGGCGAGGAGATCGGCATGGGCGAGAACCTGGACGTGCCGGGCCGGCTCGCGGTGCGCACCCCCATGCAGTGGACGTCCGCACCGAGCGGCGGCTTCTCGACCGCCACCCCGCGCCGCCTCACCCGACCCATGCCGGACGGGGTCTGGGGACCGGAGCACGTCAACGTCGCCGACCAGCGGCGGGACCCCGGCTCGCTGTGGTGGTTCGTGCGCAGCCTGGCGCGTCGCTACCGACAGCTGCCCGAGAGCGGATGGGCGACGGTCGAGGTGCTCGACCACCCCGTGCCGTCCGTCCTCGCCCACGTCAGCCGCTGCGAGGACTGGGCCATGCTCGCCGTGCACAACCTCGGCGAGGACGGGGCCGTCGTGCCACTCACCCTGCCGGGGCTACCGAGGGACGCACGGCTCGTCGACGTGCTCGGTGGCCGGCCCGACCTCGACGTCACGGCATCCGGGCGGGTCGACATCGACCTCGAGCCGTACGGCTACCGGTGGCTGCTCGTCGTGCGCGAGGGGGAGGACCCCTTCCTCTGAGGGGGTCCCGCAGCCCCTCAGTGGTGACGCAGCGCTGAGATGAGCGGGGACGTGTTCATGCTCGACCGCCCGTCGATGCCCACCTCCCGGGCGCGCTTCATGGGCTGGTCCTTCGTCATGTCCGCGTCGTCGCCGGCCCGTCCTCGACACGTCCGGGGACTGCGCCCCGGTTGCGTCTGGCGGCTCGGTCGCCGAGCGTCGTCAGCCGCTCGACGAGGGGCGAGCCCAGCCGCCGTCGTGCCTCGGCACCGTCGACGGTGCGCGCCCCGCCGCGGGCCGGCGCGGTCGGCAGGAGCCGGCCCAGGAGACCCATGACGCGCGTCGTCGTGGCCGGCGCCAGACCTCGCACCCGGATCCCGACCCAGGCCAACGGCGTCAGGACGACCATCGGACGACCGGCCAGCACCGCGTCCACGATGCGCCGGGCGGCACGGTCGGCATCGACCGAGAGCAGCGGGAGCGAGGCCGCGGGGGCGAACCATGCGTACTCGGCGGCAGGGTCTCCACCGAACCGCGCGTGCACGTGGCCGCCGGTCCGCATCAGGCCGGGGACGATCGTCGTGGCCGTGACCCCGCTCCCGCTCAGGGCCGCGGCCAGGCCGTCCGAGAAGCCGACCGCGGCGAACTTGGCGGTCGCGTACGGCAGCAGGTGCGGTGGGGAGACCATGCCGCCGACCGACGTCACCGTCCCGATCCGGCCGTGCCCGCGCCGACGCATGTGCGGCAGCACCGTCATGGCCGCGTGGATGGGGCCCCACGCCATGGTGTCGATGGCGTCCTCGAACTCGTGCAGGACCAGCGACTCGGCGGGAGCCGCCTGGATGATCCCGGCCACCGTCACGAGCACCTCGATCGGGCCGACGGAGTGCTCGACGCGACCGACGAGCTCACCCACCTCGTGCCGGTCACGGATGTCGCAGCGCTCGGCGGTGACCGGCCCCAGGGGCTCCAGCTCCCGCACCGCAGCCTCGACCTCCGCGAGGTCCCGGGCCGCGACGACGACCCGGTGCCCACGCCTCAGCAGCTCCCCTGCCACGAGGAAGCCGAGGCCGCGGGATGCGCCGAGAACGACGGCCACGGGTCGGTCGGAGATGCTCTCTTCGCTCGGGCACATGCTCGCTCCTCGTCTCTGGACCCCGACACCGCTCCACCCCCGGGTTTTTCCACGGGTGCGCATGGGTAGGACCGCGTCATGAAGGCATTGACCTGGCACGGCATCGAGGACGTCCGTGTGACCGACGTACCCGACCCCGTCATCGCTCACACCACCGACGCCGTCGTGCGTGTCACGTCGACGGCCATCTGCGGCTCCGACCTGCACCTCTACCGGGTGCTCGCCCCGTACCTGCAGCCGGGAGACGTGCTCGGTCACGAGTTCATGGGCATCGTCGAGGAGGTCGGTCCGGGTGTGGCCACCCTGGCGGTCGGCGACCGTGTCGTCGTGCCGTTCAACATCTCGTGCGGCCGGTGCTGGATGTGTCAGCGGGGTCTCTTCGCGCAGTGCGAGACCACGCAGAACACCGAGGCGGGCAAGGGCGCGAGCCTCTTCGGCTACACGAGCCTCTACGGCTCCGTGCCCGGCGGCCAGGCCGAGTACGTCCGCGTGCCCCACGCCGACTTCGGCCCCATCGTCATCCCCGACGAGATGCCCGACGAGCGATTCCTCTACCTCTCCGACATCCTGCCGACTGCGTGGCAGGCGGTGGAGCACGCCGACGTCAACGGCAACGACACCCTGGCCGTCCTCGGGCTGGGTCCGGTCGGGCAGCTGGCCGTGCGGTCGGCGCTCTACCGAGGCGTCGGCCGGGTCATCGGGGTCGACCTCGTGCCGGATCGGCTCGAGAAGGCCCGCGCCCGGGGCGCCGAGGTCGTCGACGCCACCAGCAGCGACGTCGCGCGGACTCTCACCGAGATGACGGACGGTCGAGGCCCGGACGCCGTGATCGACGCCGTCGGTATGGAGGCACACGGTAACCCTCTGTCCGAGAAGGTCATTGCCGCGACGAGCCGCATGCCCAAGCCTGTCGCACGAGAAGCCGTCGAGCGCTTCGGCATCGACCGCCTCGCCGCACTGCACACCGCGGTGGCGGCGGTCCGGCGAGGGGGCACGCTGTCGATCAGCGGCGTCTACGGCGGCATGGCCGACCCCATGCCGATGATGGAGCTCTTCGACAAGGGCCTGACGATCCGGATGGGCCAGTGCCACGTCCGTCGCTGGAGCGACGAGCTGCTCGACATCGTGCGCACTGACGACGACGTGCTCGGACTCGAGGGCCTCGCCACCCACCACGGGAGCCTGGCCGACGCCCCCGACCTCTACCGCATCTTCCAGGAGAAGCAGGACGACTGCCTCAAGGTCGTCCTGCAGCCCTGACCTGCCACCAGCCGATGCCTCGACCCGGACAAGGAGAGCCACGATGAGCGTGACGAGCTTCCAGGACCTTCCCCTCGCCGACCGCGACCGGGAGTGGGACGGCGACGCCGCCGAGAAGCGGGTGCGGGCGTGGGCCGGCGCCGAGGACGAGCCCAACGCGAAGTACCGCGACGCGCACGTCTGGTACGACGCCGAGAGCAAGCAGAACTTCACGGCATACAAGCTCCTCGTCGCCGACGTCGTGGACGGACGTCTCAAGGCCGTCCCTCGGGCCGTCATGGCGGCCGCCGCCGTCATGCAGGGCTCACGCGGCGGGGTCGACCTGCCCGACAAGGACCGAGACCGCGTCCGCAGCCACCTCGCGAAGTACTACGCGAAGATGGGCGAGGACGCTCCCTGGGAGCGCGACGGCTGACACCCGCGCGCGGGGCTCAGAAGACCGCGCCACCGCCGGTGACGCCGAGCACGGTGCCCGACACGTAGCTGGCCTCCGTCGGAGACGCCAGGAAGACGTATGCCGGAGCGACCTCCCCCGGCTGGCCGGCCCGTCCCAGCGGGGTGTCGGCACCGAACGTCTCGATCTTCCGGCTGTCACGGGTCGCCGGTTGCAGGGGCGTCCAGATCGGGCCGGGCGCCACGGCGTTGACACGAATCCCCTTGGGGCCCAACGAGGCCGCGAGGTTGACGGTGAGGTTGTTGAGCGCGGCCTTGGTCGCTGCGTAGTCGAGCAGCGCGGGCGACGGGTCGTAGGCCTGGATCGAGGTCGTGTTGATGATCGACGACCCGGGCTGCAGGTGCGGCAGCGCCGCCTGGCAGAGCCAGATCACCGCATGGAGGTTGGTGCGCATGACGCGATCCACGTGCTCCGGCTGGAGGCCCTCGAGCCCCTCCGGCCCACGGTCCCAGTGGTAGCCGGCGTTGTTGACGAGGATGTCGAGGCCGCCGAGCCCGCGCACGGCGTCGGCGACGGCGCGCATGCAGGCCTGGCGCTCGACGAGGTCCCCGGGCACGAGGACGCCCGTGCGGCCGGCCTTCTCGATCCAGCCGAGGGTGTCCTCGGCGTCGGACTGCTCGGCCGGCAGGTAGCTGATGGCGACGTCGGCGCCCTCGCGGGCGTACGCGATCGCGATGGCTCGTCCGATCCCTGAGTCCCCGCCGGTGATGAGGGCCCGCTTGCCCTCGAGCCGTCCGTGCCCGACGTACGTCTCCTCCCCGTGGTCGGGCACCGGACGCATCTGGCTCGTCAGCCCGGGTGGGTCCTGCTGCTGGGCGGGAAAGCCACCCTGGTCGTCGTGGCGCACCATGCTCTCGGCGCGGTCGGCGATCTCGGACACGGTCGGTCCTTCCAGTCGGGGAGGTGTGCCCTCCACCTACCCATCCCCCCGCTCGATGACGCGGTCCCGGACGTCCCGAGCCGGCGTGTCGCGCGGACCACAGCGGGCCCGGACCGGACGTCACCGGCACGGAACCGTTGCGCGAAGGGGGCGCCGCGTGGCACTGTCGAGTCGTCTGAGCGGTCCAATCACAGCGCCGACTCCGTCACCGCACCCCCGGAGATGAGTCATGTCGCAGCACCCTCAGCATCCCCGACTGTCCTTCGCCGAGCGGGACGCCGAGACGTCCGAGCTCTTCCGCCGTCTCGCCGCCACTCGCACGGCCGAGGAGTCGGAGCACGTCGTCGAGCAGATCGTGCACCTCTACCTCGACCTCTGCGCCTCCATGGCCGGACGCTACGACGGACGAGGCGTCGAGCACGACGACCTCGTCCAGGTCGCCCGTCTGGCCCTCGTCAAGGCCGTCCGACGCTACGAGCCCGGGCACGCCCCGTCGTTCGCGGCCTATGCCGTGCCCACCATCTCCGGCGAGCTCAAGCGGTGGTTCCGTGACCGTGGCTGGGTAGTGCGGCCCCCGCGCCGCCTCCAGGAGCTGCGCGCCGACCTGCAGTCCGTCCGGAGTCGCCTCGAGCAGGAGCTCGGCGCCACTCCCACCGACGCGGAGCTGGCCGAGGCGGTGGGGGCGACGGTCGAGGAGGTGCGCGAGGTGGCCGCCGCTGCCACCGGCTTCCGCCCGCTGTCGCTCGACTGCAGCCCCTCGGACGACGAGCGCCCCGGCCTCGCCGACTTCCTCGCCACCGACGACGGAGCGCTCGCCGGAGCGGACGACCGGGTGTGCCTCGCCGAGGCGTTGACCGAGCTCGACGACGACGAGCGCGAGCTGCTGCTCATGCGCTACGTCGAGGGCATGACCCAGCGCGAGATCGGCGAGGCGCGTGGTGTGAGCCAGATGCAGGTCTCACGGATCCTGCGACGCATCACGGTACGACTGCACGAGCAGCTCGCCGAGCACGATCCCGACTCGGACGAGCCGCCGGCGAACGTGTCCGAGGAGATGAGCACCGCCTCGTGAGAGGCGAGCCCGGCCAGCCCGGCCTCCTCAGTCGTCGGTGAGCCCCCGCCGCGGACGGTCACCGGCGATCGGCGGCAGCACACCGGTGTCGGCCACCTGGAGCGCCACGTCGTGCAGCTTGCGGTTGGAGTTCTGGCTCGCCATGCGGAGCAGGCCGAACGCCTGCTCGCGCGTGATGCGGTGACGCGACATGAGGACTCCCATGGCCACCCCGATCTCGCGGTTCGACAGCAGCGCCTTCTGGAGGTTGTCGACCCGCTCCTGGTTCGCCGTCAGCGCCACGGCCAGCGCGCCGTGCGTCGCCAGCATCAGCCCGACGAGCTCGGACCGCTCGTCGAAGGCGCCGACCTCGTCGGAGTAGATGTTGAGACCGTCGACGCGGTCGCCGATCTCGTGGCCCAGGCGGTAGGACAGCATGCTGCGCATGCCGACCTCCTGCGAGACGCGCCGGCCGAACTCGGGCCACCGTTCGTCGTGCCGGAGGTCCCGGGGCCGGTAGAGGGTGTCGTCGACGATGGCGTCGATGCACGGTCCCGACCCGACGGCGTACTGGATGGCGTCGGCCCGCCGTGCGATCTCGTCGGTCGCCGTGACGGTGCTGAAGCGGTCGTGCTCGTAGCTCGTGACGCTCGCCCACCGGGCTCCCGGGACTCGCTCGACAGCGGCTCGCGCCAGCGCGTCGAGGGTGTCGTCCGGTCCCATCGACCCGAGGTCGGCCCCGAGCTTCGCGAACGTCTCCGCGACGTCGCGGAGCGCGTCGTCACCGGGTGCCAGCTCGTCCACGCCCACGGCTCACCATCCTTCTTCGTCGACCGTAGACCTCGACGCGCTGTGTGGCGAGGGGTCCACGAGCCGGCCCGCCCTGGTTGCACGAGTGCACGGACAGGGGTGCAATGGACACAGCGTGCCATGCGTCCCGGGGCGTCTGCTGCGCAGGTCTGCCGGCCAAACAAGGAGCCGGCAGGCCGCATGGGCAAGGAGGCAGGTGGACGATCGCGCTCTCCCACCGGTGCTCTGCGCCCGACGTGCTCCCGTTTCTCCGGGCCCACCGATCGTCGCAGCACCGTCGCGGGTAGGTCCTCATGAGGCCCATCCCGAGGAGCAACCCCGCATGTCGTCATGTCGATCAACCTGATCTACCTCATCGCCGGTCTGGCGATGTTCCTCGCAGCCGTGCTCCCGGCCGTCCTCGACCGGTATGCCGTGTCCGCCGCGATGGTCCTCCTCCTCCTCGGCATGGTCATCGGCCTGCTGCCGCTGCCCGAGGGCATGCGTCTCGACCCCGTCGTGATCCGACCGCAGGTCGAACGGGTCACCGAGTTCACGATCCTCGTCGCGCTCATGGGCGTCGGGCTCGCCATCGACCGTTCCTTCGACTGGCGCAGCCGCTCGGCCTGGGCCTCGTGGTCCCCCACCTGGCGTCTGCTCGCCGTCGCGATGCCCCTGACGATCGCGTCGGTGGCGCTGCTCGGGTGGGGCCTCGGCGTCGCGCCCGCAGCGGCCCTGCTGCTCGGGGCCGCGCTCGCACCGACCGACCCGGTGCTGGCCAGCGACGTCCAGGTGGAGGGCCCGCGCGTCGACGGCTCGGGCCCGGGCGAGTCCGGTGACGACGACGACGGTGACGACGGCGACGACGACGGCGACGGCGGCGAGGCCCTCGGGGAGCCCGTCGACGAGCAGGACGACGTGCGCTTCGCACTCACCTCCGAGGCAGGCCTCAACGACGGGCTCGCCTTCCCCTTCGTCACGGCCGCCGTCCTGCTCGCGTCCGCCGGCAGCTTCTCGACGTGGGGCCTGCACTGGCTGGCCTGGGACCTCGTCGGCAAGGTCGTCGTCGGCGTCCTCGTCGGCGTCGCCGTCGGGTGGGGTCTGGCCAAGGTCGCGTTCCGGTCACCGCGCCGCTCGCTGCGGCTCGCCGAGCAGGGCGAGCCCCTCCTCGCCCTCGCGGCCCTCGTCATGACCTACGGCCTCAGCCAGCTCGTGGGTGGCTACGGCTTCCTCTCGGTCTTCGCGTGCGGCATGACGCTGCGTGCGGCCGAGCGCAACCACCGCTACCACCGCTCCATGCACGAGGTCGTCCAGCGCCTCGAGCGCCTGCTGACCCTCATCATCCTGCTCATGCTGGGCATGGCGATGACCAAGGGCGTGCTCGGTGAGCTCGACTGGCGCGGGGTCGTCATCGCCCTCGCGCTCGTCTTCGTCGTGCGTCCGCTGTCCGGGTGGGCGAGCCTGCGAGTCCGCGCTCGCCCCGCCGACCTCCCGGGGGGCCTGGGCCGTCGCGAGACCCTGGCGACCGCGTTCTTCGGGGTGCGCGGCATCGGGTCGCTCTACTACCTCGCCTTCGCGGCGGGCGAGCACGCCTTCGCCGACGAGCGCTGGCTGTGGTCGACGGTCGCCTTCACCATCCTGCTGTCGGTCATGGTGCACGGCACGCTCGCCACCCCCGTCATGCGCTACCTCGAGCGCCGGCGCGAGCGCGCCGGGGCCGCCGGGGCCGCCGAGCCGGCCTGACGGCATACGCCCCGGGTCCCGACAACGGCACATACCTCGCATACCTCGCACACCGCGCGCGTTCCGTCGGATCGGTGTGGTGGTGGTCCGACCCGGGTATGGGCTCACCGGAGGCTCCAGCCCAGCGGCCCCCCGAGTCCGCGCCGGCGCCCCCTCCATCGGTGCGTCGGGCGGCGTGCACCGAGAGGTAACCGGTTGAGCCCCGTCATCGCGTCCGTCCCCGCAGGCCACGTCTACGTCCGCCACCTCGCCCCTCCCGACGGCGACACGACGGTGACGAGGCTGGCCGACCCCCGACCCCGAGCCGACGTGCCCGACGCCCAGTGGTGGCCCCCGCGGATGCTCGAGCCCGGCTGGGTCGACGCGCACGCCGACGAGTTCGACGTCATGCACGTGCACTTCGGCTTCGACGCCGTGTCGCCGGACGACCTCTCACGGGTCGCCTCGAGCCTGCGGCGGCACGGCCGCCCCCTCGTGCTGACCGTGCACGACCTGCGCAACCCGCACCACCACGAGCGCGAGCTGCACGACGCGCAGCTCGGGGTCCTCGTCGAGGCCGCTGACGCCGTGCTGACCCTGACCCCCGGCGCGGCGGCGGAGATAGCCGGGCGCTGGGGCCGCGAGGCCCTCGTCGTGCCCCACCCGCACGTCGTCGAGGAGCCGCGCCTCTCGCGGCCCCGGATCCCACACCGCGGCTACGTCTTCGGCGTCCATGCCAAGAGCCTGCGCGCTGGCATGGACCCGCTGCCCGTCATCGAGGAGATCGTCGCCACCCTGCCCGAGATGCCCGGCGCCCGGCTGCGCGTCGACGCCCACACCGACGTCATGACCCCCGGCCGGCCCCGGCACGCGACCGACCTCGAGCCCCGGCTCCGCGAGCTCGCTGCCGGCGACCGCGTCGACCTGCACGTGCACGACTACTTCGGCGACGACGAGCTGTGGGACTACCTCCAGTCCCTCGACGTCTCGGTGCTGCCCTACCGCTTCGGCACGCACTCCGGCTGGCTCGAGGCGTGCCACGACCTCGGGACCACGGTCGTCGCACCCGACTGCGGCCACTACGCCGACCAGCGCCCGTGCCTGCTCTACGGCGCGCCGGGCTCGCTGTCGGACGGCGGCGCGCCGCCGCTGCGCGACGCGCTGCTCCGCGCGTACCGCGAGCGACCCTCGTGGCGGGCCGATCCGGAGGACCGACGGCGCGAGCGCCATGAGGTGTCCCGCGCCCACGAGCAGGTGTATGCCGCCGTGCTGGCCGCCGCTGCCGAGCGGGGTGTCGCGTGCGCATCGTGATCCTCGCGGCCGCGAGGCACCCGATCGCCGAGCCGTTCGCCGGTGGCCTGGAGTCGCTGACGTGGCACCTCGTGCGCGGCCTGCGTCGCCGCGGTGTCGACGTGTCGTTCTTCGCCGGACCCGGCAGCGACCCGCAGCTCGGCGCGACCGCGCTCGACGTCGAGCCCCTGCGCCTCAGCGACACGGCCAGGGCCGACGTGTCGATGGTGCCCGAGGCCTGGCTGCGCGAGCACCACGCGTACCTGCAGGTCATGCTGGCGCTCCAGCGGCGCCCCGACGTCGCGGTCGTGCACAACAACAGCCTCCACCACCTTCCCGTCGCGATGGCCGACTCGCTGCCGGCACCCGTCCTCACGACGCTGCACACCCCACCGACCCCGTGGCTCGAGCCCGCCATCGAGATCAGCTCCCGGTCACGGAATCCTTTGCAGCACAGCCACTTCGTCGCCGTGAGCGAGCACACCGCGAGGTCGTGGGCGCACGTCACCCCGGCGCACGTCGTGCACAACGGCGTCGACGTCGAGCGGTGGGTGGAGGGACCCGGTGGCGGCGACCTCGTGTGGGTCGGACGTCTCGTCCCGGAGAAGGCCCCGCACCGCGCCATCGCCATGGCTCGGGCCGCGGGCCGCCGGCTGCGCATCGCCGGACCGGTGGGTGACGCGGCCTACTTCACCCGCCACGTCGCGGGCGAGCTCGGGGACGACGTCGAGTACGTCGGCCACCTCGGCACCGACGGCCTCGTCGCCCTCGTCGGGGCGAGCGCGGCCATGCTCGTGACGCCGGAGTGGGACGAGCCGTACGGCCTCGTCGCCGCGGAGTCCCTCGCCTGCGGGACGCCGGTCGTGGCCCTGGACCGTGGCGGCCTGCGCGAGTTCGTCGTCCCCGGAGTCGGCGTGCTGCTCCCCCGCGACTGCGACGACGCTGCCGCCGGCGCGGCCGTGGCCGCAGCGGTCGAGCTCGACCGCGGGGCCTGTCGGGCGCACGCCGTCGCCGCCTGTTCGGTGGACCGCATGGTCGAGAGCTACCTCGAGATCTACGAGTCCCTCACCGCGATGTCCGGTGCCGCATGATCGGCTGGTACGTCCACCACCAGGGGCTGGGCCACCTGACCCGCCTCCAGGCCGTCGCCGAGCACCTCGAGTCGCCCGTCACGGGGATCAGCTCCCTGCCGGCACCCGACGGCTGGTCGTCGGAGTGGCTGCATCTCGACCGTGACGACCGGATGCCGGCGGCCGAGGTCGCTCACGCCGACCCGTCCGCGGGCGGCGTGCTGCACTGGGTGCCCCGGCACGACGCCGGGCTGGCCCGACGCGCCGCCGCGCTGGCCGCGTGGATCACGCGGACGCGGCCCTCGCTCGTCGTCGTCGACGTGTCCGTGGAGGTCGCGACGCTGGTCCGGCTGTGCGGCGTGCCCGTCGTCGTGCTCGCCATGCCCGGAGAGCGGACCGACCGCGCCCACTGCCTCGCGTACGACCTCGCCGACGCCCTCCTCGCCCCGTGGCCCGAGGCGGCCCACGCGGCCGACTGGCCCGAGGCGTGGCGCGACAAGCTGTGGGCGGTCGGCGGCATCTCGCGTTTCGACGGCCGGGTCCCGACCCGTCGACGCACGTCGCTCGGATCGTCCGCCGGCGGCATCGAGGCGCTCGCCGACACGCCTGGCACCGCCGGCCCGGACCCGGGCGAGCCCGCGCCGCGACGCGTCCTCGTCCTCTGGGGCGGGGGCGGGCGGTCCACGTCCGACGACGACGTGGCCGCCGCCCGGGCCGCGACGCCGGGCTGGGAGTGGATCGAGCGAGGTCCGGGCTCACCCTCACCCGACCTGTGGGCCGACCTCGAGTCGGCCGACGTCGTCGTCACGCACGGGGGGCAGAACGCCGTCGCCGAGGTCGCCGCGGCCCGCCGTCCCGCCGTCGTCGTGGCCCAGCCGCGCCCCTTCGACGAGCAGGTCACGACGGCGGCCGCCGTCGACCGGCTCGGGGCCGCCGTCGGCGTCGCCGCGTGGCCACCGGCACCGGCCTGGCCGGGACTGCTCGAGCGAGCCCTGGACCGCGGCGGCGAGGGCTGGCGACGGTGGTCGACGGGGCAGGGGGCGATCTGCGCCGCGGCCGGGCTCGACGAGCTCGCCGACCGTCAGGGCGGCGCGGGCACCGGCGTACGGACCGCCTCGTGATCCCCGCGGCCTCGGCATCGGCATCGGGACCGCCCGCACCCTCGGCAGCGGGGAGGCACCGGGTGACGGTCGTGACGATCGTGCACGGGCGCCACACGCACCTCGAACGCCAGCTGTGGGGCCTGCGCCACCAGACCCGTCCGCCGGACGCCCACGTGGTCGTCGCGATGGACGACCCGGCGGTCGAGGCGCTCGCCCGGTCGCACGCCGGGCCCTGGGACGTGGACGTCGCGAGCCTGCCGCGACGAGAGGGTCGGCTGCCGCTGGCCGCGGCGCGCAACCTCGGGGTCGCCGTCGCCGCCGGAGCCGGCGCCGAGCAGGTCGTGCTCCTCGACGTCGACTGCATCCCCTCCCCGGGCCTCGTCGAGCGGTATGCCGCCGTGCTGGACGACGCGGGCCGACAGGCTCTTGGACCGGGCAGCCCGGGCGGCCCCCTCGTGCTCTCGGGCGAGGTGGCCTACCTGCCGCCGGCCCCGGCGGGACGCGACTACCGCGACCTCGACCTCCCGGCCCTGGCCGCCCCGCACCCCGCCCGGCCGGTCCTGGGCGCCGACGAGGTCCGCCCCGCCGACGACCTGCGCCTCTTCTGGTCGCTCTCCTTCGCCCTGACCGTGGGCTCCTGGGAGACCGTCGGAGGCTTCGACGAGGCCTACGTCGGCTACGGCGGCGAGGACACCGACTTCGGCCAGCGTCTCGGCGCCTCAGGTGGGCGCCTGCTCTGGGTCGGCGGGGCCGCGGCGCACCACCAGCACCACCCGACGGCCTCGCCACCCGTCCAGCACGTGCACGACGTCGTCGCCAACGCCAACCGCTTCGCCCGACGGTGGGGCTGGTGGCCGATGGAGGGCTGGCTCGACGCCTTCGCGGCGCAGGGGCTCGCGCGGCGCACGCCCGACGGCACGTGGCACGTCGCCGGCGAAGCGCCGGTCTGAGCCTCAGCGGGCGAGCACCACGGTGCTGAGCGCGTGCTCGACGACGGCCCGACTCGTCGAGCCGAGCGACATGCCGGCGAACCCGCCGCTCCCGGTCGCCCCGAGGACGACGAGGTCGGCCACCGCGGACAGGCTGATCAGCTGCTCGGCAGCATGCCCCGAGAGCACCTGCTGCTCGACGACGACGTCCGGGAAGTCGTCCGCCACCTCGTCCACGACCTCCCCGAGGAAGGCCCGGGTGGCCTCCTCGGGGTCGGCCGTGAACCACCACGGGGACGCCCCGACACGCTCGGGCGGCCCCAGCGGGTAGAGGTGCCACACCGCGACCGCGACGACGACGGAGCCCGTGGCGCGCGCATCGGCGCAGGCCCAGCGCAGCGCGGTCCGGCTCTGCTTCGAGCCGTCCACGCCCACCACGATCCTGCCCATCTGCCGAGCCGCGTCGGCGCCCGACGCTCCGGCGGCCCGTGCCGCCGCACGTGGCGCCTCGGAGCGCGCCGGACCTCGCCCGGGCCGTGTCGTCTCGTCCATGGTGCTCACCTCTGTGCCCAGCCTCCGCCGCTAGCCGGCCAGGCGACAGAACCATCGGTCCTGTCCGATCCGGGACCTTGGTCCCGCCACGTGGCGACCTTCGGCCGTGTCATCGTGCGCCTCGCCTCGCGCACCATCGAGACAGCGCCGCGCCCGGCGCCGCCGACCAGGGAGAGCACCATGTGCACCGTTCTCATCACGTACTCCACCCCACCGCCCCCACCGGATGCCGCGACCGAGTCGCACGACACCCGCGTCGTCCCCACCGGGACACCCGTCACCTCGGCCGGCCCCGCTTCCTCCGCGTACGCCGCGACGACCGCCGGCATCGACGAGGCCATCGCCGCGTCGATCGCCGACGAGCTCTCTCACGCCGGGCACCGCGTCACCTGCCGCCCGTGCGTCGCCATCACGTCGAGGGAGGGCTTCGACCTCGTCGTCGCCGTCGACCACCTGCACGTGAGCCACTGGAGCGGGCGGCCCTCGGTCCGCGGCCGGCCCACCGAGCCGCCGGACGGCGGTTCCGACGCCGGACCGGAGGACGGCCGGGCGACGATCCCGATGACGTGGTGCGCCGACTGGCGTGCCGTCGACGCGTGGGCGCGCAGCGTCGGCGACCACCTCGTGCACTACCTCGAGGTGCGCACCGAGCTCGCCCACGTCCGTGCGGAGCTCGACCGGTGCCGGGCGATGCTGCGCGCCGTGACGCCCGAGCCGAGGCCGGTCAGCGCCGTCGAGCTCGGACGCCCCGTCGGACACGACTCCGCCCGCGC
Organism: Terrabacter sp. LjRoot27; assembly: GCF_964254175.1. Lineage (NCBI taxonomy): Bacteria > Bacillati > Actinomycetota > Actinomycetes > Micrococcales > Intrasporangiaceae > Terrabacter > Terrabacter sp. LjRoot27. The sequence goes on along the minus strand of NZ_CAXUSS020000001.1, from coordinate 1,027,037 downwards.
CCGCCACCCCCAGCGCCTGGCCTCGGCCGGGCCGACGCAGAGGTCCTGACATGACGAGCCAAGGGCAGCAGGCCGGCGACGGCGCCACGGGCAGCCACGGGCAGCGCTCGAGCCGGCGGATCAACTACGCCGACCTGACGACGGCCGAGTGCCAGACCCTGCTCGAGTCGCGCGACGTCGGACGCATCGGGTGGAACGCCGGCCACGGCCCCCAGATCTTCCCCGTCAGCTACGCCTGCGCGGCCGACCTCATCGTCTTCCGCACCTCGCCCTTCGGCGTCCTCTCGGAGCTCGTGCGTCCGACCCAGGTCGTCTTCGAGGTGGACGACCTGGACGACGTCGCCCACACGGGGTGGAGCGTCATCGCCCGCGGTCGCGCCCAGGCCGTCGCGTCACCCGCACTGCTCACGCACCTGTGGACCGTCGACGGTGCTGAGCCGTGGGCCGGCGGCGTGCGCAACGTCTTCATCGGCATCAGCGTCGAGAGGATCACCGGCCGCTCCTTCGGCTCGCAGCGCGTGCCCTCCGCGGCCCGACGCAGTGCGCACTGACGGCCCCACGGGACCTGACACAACGAGCCACCGGAGGCGCCGCGCGGGCCTAGCCTTGGGTGATGACGCCCCCGCGACCCTCGCCGACGGCACGCTGATGGTCGAGCGCGTCCCGTCGTCCCGCGTCACGGGCGCGCCGGGGTCGCGCGTCTCGGCGGGCTCCGCGGAGCACCGCCTCCGTGGGCTGCTCGCCGCCAACCGCTCCGTCGTCTCCGAGCTCGCGCTGCCGGCGGTGCTGAGGCGCATCGTCGAGGCGGCCCGCACCGTCGCGGGGGCCCGGTACGCCGCGCTGGGGGTCATCGGGCTCGACGGCGGGCTCGAGCAGTTCGTCCACTCGGGCATGGATGCCGACGTCGTCGAGCTGATCGGCCACCTGCCCACCGGTCGCGGAGTGCTGGGCGCGCTCATCGAGGAGCCCGAGCCGATCCGGCTGCACGCCATCACCGACGACCCGCGCTCCGTCGGCTTCCCCGCCGGGCACCCGCCGATGCACGGCTTCCTCGGGGTGCCCCTGCGCTCTCGCGGCGAGGTCTTCGGCAACCTCTACCTGGCCGAGCGCCTCGACGGCGAGGACTTCACGTCCGACGACGAGGACCTCGTCGTCGCCCTCGCCGCGAGCGCCGGCGTGGCCATCGAGAACGCCCGTCTCTACGAGGAGTCGCGGCGCCGTCAGGAGTGGCTGCGGGCCTCGGCCGAGGTCAGCCGCGACCTGCTGCGACCCGGCCTCGGCGAGCAGGTCCTCGTCCGCATCGCCGACGCGGTGCTGCGCCTCGCCGACGCCGACGTCGTCACCCTCGACTTCCCCGACCGGGCGGACGCCGTGCCCACCGACGAACCGCTGGCGTATGCCGTCCGGCTCGTCGTCGGGGTCGCGCGCGGGGTGGGGGCCGACCGCCTCGTCGGGACGGCGTACCTCTCGGGCCCGTCGCTCGCGGGCACGGCGATGCGCGAGCGGCGGGCTGTCCTCGCGGAGGCGGCCGGGCCCGCTGACCCGACGCTCGCGTGGGTCGCCGAGGACGGCTCGGGCGGACCGGCCATGGCGTGCCCGCTCGTCGGCGAGGCCGGGGTGCGCGGCGCCGTCGTCGTCGCGAGACGGGCCGGGAGCCGTCCGTTCACCACCAGCGACGTCGAGATGGGCGAGCAGCTCGCGACCCACGCCGCCCTCGCGCTCGAGCTCGCGGACGGCCGGGCCGACGAGGAGCGCATCGCCGTGCTCGAGGACCGCCACCGGATCGCCCGCGACCTCCACGACCTCGTCATCCAGCGCATCTTCGCCACCGCCCTGTCGCTCGAGGCCGTCACCGAGCGGGCCACCGAGACCGCGGTCCGCGCGACCCTGGGCCGCGCCGTGGAGGACCTCGACGAGACGATCCGGCAGATCCGGACCTCGATCTTCGAGCTGCAGGAGCCGCCGTCGTCGCTCGACGCCCGCGCCGTCCTGCTCGAGGTGGTGGCCGCCGCCACGGCGGGTCTCGGCCTCGAGCCGACCCTCCGGCTCGAGGGGCCCGTCGCGACGGTCATCGACCCCGTCCTGCTCCACGAGGTCACGGCCGTGCTCCGGGAGGCCCTGACGAACGTCGTCAAGCACGCGCGGTGCTCGGCCGTCGCCGTCCGCGTCGTCGTCACGGCCGACGCCGTCACGGTCGAGGTGGCCGACGACGGGCCCGCCGTGCGTGGTGCGCACCCCGACGGCACGGACGGCCCGGACGACCTGGGCCGCACCGACGGGGCCGCGCACCCGCCGGAGCGCCGGCACCGCGGTCTCGTCAACCTCACGAGGCGTGCCCGCGACCATGGAGGGGACTGCACCCTCACGACCGACGGGAAGGAGACGGTGCTGAGATGGACTGCCCTGCTGACCCCATGACGACGCCGATCACCGTGTTCCTGCTCGACGACCACGAGATCGTCCGACGTGGCCTCATCGACCTGCTCGAGTCGCACGACGGGTTCCGGGTCGTCGGCGAGGCGGGCACGGCCGCCGAGGCCCTGCGGCGCATCCCGACGCTCGCCCCGCAGGTGGCGCTGCTCGACGCGCGGCTCCCCGACGGGAGCGGCATCGACGTCTGCCGTGACATCCAGGTGAGCAGCCCCACGACGCGCTGCCTCATCCTCACCTCCTACGACGACGACGACGCCCTGTTCGCCGCGGTCATGGCCGGTGCCTCGGGCTACCTGCTCAAGCAGATCCGCGGCACGTCTCTCACGGAGGCCGTCGCGCACGTCGCCGCGGGACACTCCCTCATCGACCCGGCCCTCGTCGAGCGCCTGCTCGAACGGATCCGCCGGTCCCACGGCGCCGACCCGGTGGACGGTGCGGGATCCCGCGGGCCGGGGCGCGACGGCCCGGGTCGTCCGGGCTCGCGCTCGCAGTCCCTGACCGACCGCGAGCAAGAGATCCTCACCCTCATCGCCGAGGGGCTGACCAACCGCCAGATCGGTGAGCGCCTGCACCTCGCCGAGAAGACGGTCAAGAACTACGTGTCCGGCCTGCTCGCCAAGCTCGGCTTCGAGCGCCGGACCCAGGCCGCGGTCTACGGGGCCCAGCACGGCGCAGACCCCGCGGAGCGTCACGAAGGCCCGTGACGGCATACGCGAGCCCGGCGGCTGTAACGGAAGTACGCCGGCCGCGATGGTGTGGGTGAGGCGGCACCCGATCCCCCGAGCGGGTGCCGTCTCGCTTCCTGTCCGGCGCCTGCGCCCGGCGGCGACGTCACCGCCGCCCCTGGCTGGTTGAAGAGCGACGATGCCGCCACGTGACGTGTACCCATCGTCGGGTGCCTCAGTCACCTGCCGACGTCCCGCGTCCAGATCGGTCGAACCGGACGACGGGGACGCCCCACCCCGCTCGGCACCACGTGTCGCACCGTTCCCCTAGGCTTGAGGAGCACCATTCGCGGTCGAGCAAAGGCTGCTGGCGGGGTACCAGTAGGAGTTTTCGCATGAAGCCAGACGTCGTGGCGGGCACCTCGCCCAGAGACGGGGTCGACACGGTCTTCGGAGCGACCGACGACGCCGACGAGCAGCTGACCCCGGTCGAGACCTACCTCCTCGAGGCCCTCGAGCGCCTCGACGCGGCCGAGTCGCGTGCCCTCCAGCTCGAGGCCGCCCTCGACCACAGCCGCGACATCGGCGCCGCCATCGGCATCCTCATGGCGCTCCGCCGGGTGACCCGGGAGCAGGCGTTCGACGAGCTGCGGCGGGCCAGCATGGCGCGCAACGTCAAGCTGCACGTGCTGGCCCTCGAGGTCGTCGAGACGGGGCTCATCGACCGGTCCTGACCCGCTCGGCCGCTCTCCCCGGCCGCTCCCCCGACCGCTCCGTCCGCCGCGGTGCTTCTGCTCGGCGCTCCGGGACGGCATGATGGCGCTCGGTGACCTGCGCACGGGCCAGGCGGGAGGAGCACGATGCAGCCGGACGGCGCCGCCGCGCACGAGTCGCGACCGCAGTCCGGGCCGGGCCCCGACCCAGCCCCGGCCACAGCCACGGCCACGGCCACGGCCCGATCCGACGAGCCGCGCCGCAGCCAGGTGCGACGCGAGCTGGACTCGGGCTTCCGCCGCGCGCTCGGTCTCACCGCCCTCGGCACCGTCCTGCCGGGTGCCGGCCTGACCCAGACCCGCAGCCGTTGGGTCGGCTGGAGCATCCTCGGCGTCACCCTGGCCGCTGCCGCCTGCGGGGCCTACGCGGTGCTGACCCAGGGCGTCACGAGCGCCGCGCTCACGGTCGTGTCGCGGCCGGACCTGCTCCGCATGGCCGTCGTCGTCATCGTGGTGTGGGGGCTCGTCTGGTGCGCGTCGATCGTCCTGACCGCCGTCCGAGCCCGGCCGCGCGCCCTCGACCGGGGCCGCACCCGCCTGCTCGCCGTGTTCACGACGCTCATGGTGCTGGTGGTCGGCGGCGGGGCGTGGACCGCGGCGGACTACGCCCTCATCACCCAGGACACCGTCGAGGTCGTCTTCTCGGCGCCACCCGCGCGACCCGGCGTCGGTGCGACGGTCGTCGAGGGCGACGACCCGTGGGCCCAGCAGGCCCGGGTCAACCTCCTGCTGCTCGGCTCCGACGCGGGCTCCGACCGGATCGGCAGCCGCACCGACTCGATGATCCTCGCGAGCATCGACACGCGGTCGGGGCGCACGACCCTCGTCTCGATGCCGCGCAACCTGCTCAAGGCGCCGCTCGCCGCCGACAGCCCGCTCCGCGCGCGCTACCCGTCCGGTCGCTTCGGCGACCCCGAGCGGTCGTGCGCCCAGAACGAGCCCGGCGTCACCGGCCAGTGCATGCTCACCAACCTCTACTACGAGGCGGAGACCTATGCCGTCGACCACCCGGGCGCCTACCCCAAGGGCGTCGTGCCGGGCCGGGAGGAGATCCGCGGCGCCGTCGAGCAGGTCGTCGGGCTGACCATCGACCACGTCGTCGTCATCGACCTCAAGGGCTTCTCCCTCCTCATCGACGCCATGGGCGGCCTCGACATCAACGTCAAGAACGCCGGCACCGGAGGTCCCCTGCCGATCGGCGGCCACGTGACGGCGGACCAGCGCATCGTCGACGTCAAGGCGTACTTCGAGCCGGGCCGCCAGCACCTCGACGGCTGGCACTCGCTCTGGTACGCCCGCTCGCGTGCCGCCGACAACGACACGTTCCGGCAGGCTCGGCAGCGATGCGTCGTCCAGGCGATCGTCGAGCAGGTCGACCCGGCCGAGATGGTGGGGCAGTACCCCGAGCTGGCCCGCATCGCCCGCGACAACATCTACACCGACATCCCGGCCCAGAGCCTGCCCGCCTTCGTCGACCTCGTCGAGCGGGCGCAGAAGGCCAGGGTCAACAGCGTCACGCTGACCCTCGGCGACGGCATCAAGCCGTGGAACCCCGACTACGCGAGGATCCGGACGCTCGTCAGGAAGGGGATCGCCGCGCCGAAGCCGACCAGGACATCGCCGACATCGCCGACACCGACGTCGACGTCGACGTCGACGTCGACGTCGACACCGCCCGGCTCCACCGACGGCACGGGCACGACCCGGACGCCGCGCACGCCCGCGACACCGAGTCCGACGACGACGCCCTACGCGCAGTGCTGAGACCCGGGTCCGACCTGCCGCCGGCGTCCGCTGCCGGCCGGCGTTGCGCCGCCCGATCACCCTCGACGGGGGAGTCGGGCGCCGCGCGCGCCTCCTAGCGTTGACGGCCATGAGGACCAGCCCGATCGTCGTCGTCGCCCTCCTGTCGGTCAGCGTCGTTCCGCTCGCTGCCTGCACCTCGCAGCCGGACCCCGTGCAGGCGCGCATCAGCAACCCCGCGCGCGGCACGAGCGTCAACGCCGAGGTCGGTGACCTCCGGCTCCTCGCGACCCGCATCGACGCTCCCGAGGACCGCAAGCTGCTCAGCGGGTCGAACACGGGTCTCTTCACGACACTCGCCAACGACGGGGCGGCAGCGGACCGGCTCGTGGCCGTGAGCACCGCCTACGCCACGCAGGTCATCATGCGTCAGGGCACCGACGGACCCGAGGCTCCGGTCGGCGTCGACGTCCCGGCGAGCGGCGTGGTGTCGCTGCAGTACCCCGGCGGCCTCCACCTCGAGATGGTCGACCTCCAGCTCGACGTGCGGGCCGGTCGGCTCCTGCCCGTGACGTTCCGCTTCGAGAAGGCGGGGAGCGTCACGGTCAACGTCTTCGTCGACGGCTTCGGCCTGCCGACCGTCTCCCCCGTCTCCCCCGTGGCGCCGGCCACGAGCTGAGCGTCACCGGTCAGGACGGCTCGACGAGGTCGAGCACACTCGGGGGCTCGCGCCAGATCCGGCGCGAGACCTGCTCGGGGTAGCCCGTGACCTCCGGCTCCACGTCGAAGAGGCGCGTCGCCCCCGTGTCGTACGCGGGCCAGCCGGGGTCGCCGGTCGTCGCGAACGCCGTCCACGCGCTCCTCATCTGCGCCGACACCGACTCGGCCTCCACCGAGGGGTGACCGATGAGCAGGGCGGGCTGGCCCACGGTGAGGTTGCCGAAGACGAGGGGCACGTCCAGGCCGTGACAGGCCCCGAGGACACCACCCATGCCCGGTGCCGGCCACGTCAGCTCGTAGAGGTGGGCCCGGCCGCCCGCGGCCAGCTGTGCCTCGGCGAGGTGGAGGGACGGCATACGGAAGAGCCAGTCCGAGCGCACGACGTCGTAGAGCTCCTCCGGGTCACGGAAGCTCTCGCGGTAGAGGTGCGGGTCCGGGCCGAAGATCTCGGCGGCCTCGGCGGCCTGGTCGGCGGTGACCTCGCCCAGCAGGCCGGCGAGCGCCGTGAGCAGCCGCTGCTCGTGGCGCGTGTGACCGACCAGCAGCTCGACCCGGCCCGACAGGCCCGGCCACGGTGTCGTCGGGAGCACGTCGCCGTCGACGACCGGCGCGAGCGGGACGTTCGCGTGGGCCGCGCGCCCCCAGCGGTCCGCGTGGACCTCCATCGTCGCCGCGACGGCGTCAGCGGCGGCCGGCAACGCGCGAGGGTCGGCGGCCGGCAGCTCGGAGGGGTCGAGACCCAGCTCGGCCGCGCACGCCCGGGTGATGTCGGCGGCCAGCCGAGGGGTGAAGAACGTGCCGGGCACGCTCTGCGCGATGGCCCGGTGGAAGAGCCCGACGGCGCGCGGCATGGCGAGCAGCGCCGCCACCGAGCCTCCGCCCGCGGACTGGCCGAAGACCGTGACACGCCCCGGGTCGCCGCCGAAGGCGCCGATGTTGTCGCGGACCCACTCGAGGGCAGCGACCTGGTCGAGCAGGCCGCGGTTCGCCGGTGTGCCCGGGACCCAGCCGAAACCGTCCAGGCCGACCCGGTAGTTGAAGGTCACGACGACGACCCCGTCGTGCGCCAGGGTGCTCCCGTCGTACTCCGGCAGCCCGGACGTGCCGAAGAGGTAGGCCCCTCCCTGGATCCAGACCATGACGGGTGACCGACCGCCGAGGTCGGTCGACCAGACGTTGACGGTCAGCCACTCGTCGCCCTCGTCGGTCAGGGCGTCCATGCCGAACGCCGCCGACTGCGGCGGGGGCGGGCCGAACGCCAGGGCCGGTCGGGTGCCGTGCCAGGGCCGCACCGGTTCGGGCGCGGCGAAGGGCACCGGGGGCGCCGCGTACGGGATCCCCCGGAAGACGGCGAGATCCCCGTCGGTCGCGCCACGGACGACGCCACCCGTGACCGCGACCTCGATGTCCACCGGACGATTGTCGCCGCGGTGGCGGCTGCGGCGCGAGCCATTTGACGGGTGTCGGTCGTATGCCGCCTGCAGCAGCTCCCGGACGTCGTGTCGTCGGGCGGGTGGCGCGTGACACGGGGGCGACGGGTCCGTCCGACGTCACCGACCGGGGGTCGCCGGCGGGACCGGGGGGCTGCCCCGGTCCCGCCGCCCCTCACGTCGACGTCACGTCACCGGCTGCCGACGGTGTCGTGACGGACGCGAGCGCGTGGGCTCACGCGCCGCCCTCGACCGGCCTCTCGAAGGCACAGGCGAGCTCGATGAGGAGCCGGCTGCCGAAGCCGGTGGCCCCCTTGTTGCGCCAGCCCCTGGCCTCGGGCAGCTGAGCCGTGCCGGCGATGTCGATGTGGGCCCACGGTTTGCCCCCGACGAACTCCTCGAGGAAGAGGGCCGCCGTGATCTGGCCCGCGTCGGGGCCACCCAGGTTGGTCATGTCGGCGATCGGCGAGTCGAGCTGCTTGCGGTAGGCGCGGTGCAGCGGCAACGGCCAGACCGGCTCGTCGACGGCGTCGCCGGCTGCGCGGACCTGGTCGACGAGCGCCTCCGAGTTGCCCATGACCCCGGCGATGTCGACCCCGAGGGCCCGTAGGCACGCGCCGGTCAGGGTGGCGATGTCGACGATCGCGTCGACGTCGAGCTCGACGGCGAGGGCGAGCGCGTCGGCCATGACGAGACGACCCTCCGCGTCGGTGTTCTTCACCTCGACGGTCTTGCCGTTGCGCATCTGGAGCACGTCGCCGAGCTTGAGCGCGGAGCCCGAGGGCATGTTGTCGGTGCACATGAGGTAGCCGGTCACCTCGGTCCGGCAGCCGGCGTCGCGCAGCGCCGTCATCGCCGCGAGCACGGTGGCGGCGCCGGTCATGTCGTTCTTCATCTGCGCGTGCGACTCGTCGCTCGGCTTGATGCTGATGCCGCCGGAGTCGTACATGATGCCCTTGCCGACGAGCGCGAGGTGTCCCCTCGACGTGCCCTCGGGCACGTAGTGGAGGCGCACCATGCGCGGCTCCTCGACGCTGCCGAGGTTGACCCCGAGCAGCCCCCCGCACCCCATCTCGACGAGCTCGTCCTTGCCGACGACGTCGACCTCGAGACCGGCTGCGGGCCCGACCTCCTGGGCCACCTCGCCCATCCGCGTCGCGGTCAGCGCCGCCGCCGGGCAGTTGGCGAGGTCGCGGCCGAGGGCGGCGGCACGGGCGAGCACCTCACCCCGGCGGACACCCTCGATCGCGGACTCCGAGTGCTGTGCCGACGCGACGAGGACGAGGCGTTCGAGCGCCTGGTCGTCGTCCGTGTCGCTGATGCGGAAGCTCCAGCGCGCGAGGAGGACTCCCTCGGTGACGGCGCGGGCGAAGTCGGCCGGTGACAGCCCGATCTCCCGGTCGGGCAGCTCGACCGCGAGCCGGGTGTGCTGGGGCACGGCCCGGGCGAACGTCGCGGCGAGGTCGCGGACGGCGGCCTCGTCGACGTCGTCGACCGACCCGATCCCGACCGCGACGAGGGCGCGTCCGCCACCGGGGAGCACGATCGTCTGCCCGCGCTTGCCGGTGAAGCCCACGGCGGCGAGGGCCGCGGCGTCCTGGCCGAGGTCGGCCGGCGGCTCGGCGCCCTCCGCCACGGGCACCGCGACAGCCCCGACCTCGTCGGCGCCGGGCAGCTGGGTGACGACGTCGACGGTGGCGGACGTCCGGGTGGACGGGATGGGATCCAGAGTGCGCATGGCGGGGGTGCTCACGCCGACTCCTTCCGATGACGGTGGTCTTGGTCCTTCCGAGCATGGTCGCCCCGCCGCCGCACCCGATTCACCCGTCGTGGGTGACCGCACCGCACGGCCCCGGCACCGACGATGGGGCGATGAGCCCCGCGACGACGAGCCTGGTGGTCCTCGGGGCGACCGTCGTCCTCTTCATCTGGAACCGCCTCCCCGTGGGCGGGGTGGCCGTCCTCACCTGCCTCACGCTCTACGCGACGGGCCTCGTCGACGCGGACACGGCACTGTCCGGGTTCGGCGACCCCGTGGTCGTGTTCATCGCCTCCCTCTTCGTCGTCAGCGAGGCGATCGACTCGGCCGGCGTGACGACGTGGGCCGGCCAGCGGCTCATCGACGTGGTCGGCGACGGAACCGTGCGGCTCATGGTCGCGGTGCTCGGCCTGTGCGCGGTGCTGACCGCCGTCATCACCCTCAACGGCTCGGTCGCGGCCCTGCTGCCCATGGTGCTCGTCCTCGCCGCCCGCATCCGCCGGTCGCCGTCGCTGATGCTCATGCCGATGGCCTTCGCCGGGAGCGCCGGGTCCCTCCTCGCCCTGACGGGGAGTCCGGTCAACGTCATCGTCGCGAACGCCGCCGTCGACGCCGGTGCCGACCCCTTCCGCTTCTTCGACTTCGCCGTCGTCGGCCTGCCGCTCGTCATCGGCACCGTGACGCTCGGGGTCCTCCTCGGACCACGGGTGCTCCCCCGCCGGTCCTCGTCGCAGCCCGTCCGTGACCTCGGTCGGCACGCCAGCCGGCTCGCGACCTACTACGAGCTGCACGACGGCTTCTACCGGCTCCGGGTGCGCCCCGGGTCGCCCGTCGTCGGGGTGCCGGCCGCGCGACTCGACTTCGCGGCATACCCGGGGGTGACGCTCATCGGCGTGCAGAGCGCCGGCGGCCACGCCGTGACGGGGGCGACCCCGGTCGGCGACGACGACGTCGTCGTCGTCAGCGGGGCGAGCGACGCGGTGAGCCGACTCGTGCCCGAGCTGCGTCTCGCCGTCGCGATGCGACCGATCACGGTCGGGTCGGCCGGCATCATGAACCGCGAGGTCGGCGTCGCCGAGGTCGTCGTGCCCCCGCGCTCCCCGCTCGTCGGCGAGACGTCCTTCCCCGGCCAGATGCGCGGGAGCGACCTCGTCGTGCTCGGCATCCGGCGGCTCGGCAAGGACGTCGGCGCCACCCCCCTGGAGCTGACGGCCGGCGACAGCCTCCTGCTGCACGGCACGTGGACGTCGATCGAGGAGCTCGTCCACGACCGCGACGTGCTCCTCGTCGACTCCCCGGATCTCGTTCGGCGACAGGCGGTTCCGCTCGGACCGCGGTCGGGACGGGCCATCACCGTCCTCCTCGTCATGGTCGTCCTGCTCGCGCTGGGGGTCGTGCCGCCGGCCATCGCGGGCCTCGCCGCCGCGGCCGCGATGGTGCTCACCAGGGTCATCAGCGTCAACCAGGCCTACCGCGCCGTCTCGTGGCAGACCGTCGTGCTCATCGGCGGCCTCATCCCGCTGTCGACCGCGATCGAGACGAGCGGGGCGGCCGACCTCGTGGCGAGGGGGCTCATCGACGTCGTGGGCGAGGGCCGGCCCCACGTGCTGCTCGTCGCGCTCTTCGCCCTCACGGCGGTCCTCGGGCAGGTCGTCAGCAACACCGCGACGGTGCTGATCGTCGTGCCGATCGCGGTCGCCGCGGCCCAGGAGACCGGGGTCTCGGTGCTGCCGGTGCTCATGCTCGTCGCGGTCGCCGGCGCCGCGTCCCTGCTCACCCCGATCGCGACGCCCGCCAACATGATGATCATGGGCCCGGGCGGCTACCGCTTCGGCGACTACTGGCGACTCGGGCTGCCGGTCCTGCTCCTGTGGCTGGTCGTCTCCGTCGCCGTCATCCCCCTCGTGTGGCGTTTCTGAGGGCCGCGGCCTCGGCGACGTGCCCGCGACGCCACCTCGTCACCGTCACAGCCCCGAGGGCGAGCGGCACGAGCATCCAGCAGACGCGGAAGACGACGAGGCCGGCGACGGCCTCCGCCTCGAACAGCCCTTGCTCCAGACCCAGCATGGCGATGACGGCGGCATCGAGCACCCCGACGCCACCGAACGGCAGGGCCGTGAGCGGATAGCTGATGAGCAGGGCCACGACGATGGTCACGGTGGGCGCGACGACCGCGGGCACGCCGGCGAAGCGCAGCGACAGCACGAGCAGCAGCGCCTCGCTGAGCACCAGCCCGACCTGGCAGGTCATGGCCCTGCCCCAGCCGCGGCGCAGCACGTCGCCGGCCTGCCGGACGAACGCGGCGGCGCGCTCCGACCACGCGACGGGGTCGACCTGCGAGGTGATCCTGCGCAGCCGGCCCCCGACCCACCCGGCGGCGCGCGCTGCGGACCGCTCACCCCGCGATGCGATGACGAGTCCGACGACGACCACGAGGCTGACCGCGCCGCTCGACAGCGCGGTCCAGACGTAGGCCGGCTCGGCCTGACCCGCGACCGCGGCGAGTCCCAGCCCGAGGACGGGTGCACCGAAGCGCGCCACGTAGTAGGTCAGGGTGTTGAGCGAGATGCCGGCGATGCCCTCGGCGGGCGGGATCCCCCACGAGCGGAGCATCGCGATGCGCAGCACGACGTCGCCCGGTGGCGGCGCGACGGTCGCGACGAGGTTGGCCGACAGGTCGTTGGACACGGCGCGGCGCAGGCCGAGGGACGGGACGAAGACCGCGAGCGGCCCGGCGTTGAGGCACTGTCGCAGCGCGACGACGACGAGCAGGGCCAGGATCTGGAGCGGGGCGAGACCGGTGACGGCGTCCCAGACAGCCGGCCAGTTGACCCGCCGCACGACCCGGCTGAACCACCACAGCGCGAGGACCGTGAGCCCGATCTTCAGGGCACCGACGAGCAGAGCCCGACGTCGGCTCGCCCGTGGCGGCTCCGCCGGTCGCGCCGGTCGCGCCGACGGCGCCGACGGCGCCGACGGAAGCGACGGTCGTGACGACGGCGGCGGCGCATCGGCCCGCCGCTGCCGAGGGGGGCCGGCCGCAGGGTCCCCAGCGGACTCCCGTGTCACCGGAGCTAGTCCGGGAGACGCCGCAGCTCGAGGAGCGTGAAGCCGAGGTCCTGGAAGCGGTCGAGGATGCCGTGCAGGTGCGGGGCGTCCTGGACGTCCCCGTACATGACCGAGCCCTTGGTACCGACCTCCACGGTCGACTCGTCGAGCTCGGGGAAGGCCGCACGGGCGACCTCGGGGATCTGCTCGGCCAGGATGAACTCGTAGCGCACGCCGCCCCCTTCATGGGTCGATCCGGATGCCGAAGGCTCCTGGTCCGATCGTGCCGCTCCGGATGGGGCGTGGCCTCACCCCGGGCGGGTGACCTCGACCTTGTCGACCTGGCGGGTGACCTCGACCCTGTCGACCTAGAGGAGCCCGAGTCGACGCGCCGCTGCCACGGCGTCACGGCGTGAGCCGACACCGAGCTTCTGGAAGAGCGAGCGCAGCTGCGTCTTGACGGTGTTGCGGCTCACGGCCCGTGCGTCGGCGATCTCGGCGACGGTCAGCAGCGACGGCAGCTCGCGCAGCAGGCTCAGCTCGCGGGCGCTGAGGGCGACGTCGAGCAGCGGCTCGGCCCGCGGGGCGGCGGCCCCTCGCACGTGCTCGCGCAGCTCGAGGGCGAACGTCTCGAGCTCACCGAAGCGTCCGGCGCCGACGGCCAGGACATCGGCGACGTCCGGCGCGACCTCGAGGACCATCCGCAGGGCGCGCTGCGGCGCGGCACGCGTCAGGGCGACGACGAGCCCCTCGTGGGCCACGGTGGGCTGGGCGTTGCGGTGGGCGACCACCGCCTTGACCAGGTGAGCGGTGACGGCGGCGCGCAGGGGCAGCGATCCCGGGTCGGCCGAGAGCAGCGGGGCCACGGCCAGCCTGGCAGCGGCGTCGTCGCCGGTCCGCAGGTGACGGACGCCCGACATGACGGCGACCTCGACCTCGCACCCCGGCAGCCCGGCGCACAGCTGCTCGATCTCGACCGCGAGCCGGGGGACGCCGGCGAGCAGCACGATCCGGTGCGCCCGGGACAGCTCTCCCACGGCGAGCGCCGGAGTCATCGAGAGACGTCCCACGTCCCTGGCGCCGGTCATGACCCGAGTCACGACGTCCTGCCGGGCGCCGGGCTCGTCTGCTGCCTCCTCGAGGTCGAGATCGGCCTCGAGCATCCGCGCGAGCCGACCCAGCTGCTCGAGGCCACGCGCGGCCGTCGTCGATGCGTCGTCGCCGGCCTCGTCCTCGGGCGGCGCGAGCGCCGGCATCATCGCCGCGACCTCGGCGATCAACGCGAGGGCCGTCCGGTTGCGGTCCCGCGCGGTGGAGACGTCGAGGCCCTGGTGGGCACCCCACGCGGCGAAGACGTACGCGGGGAGGAGGCGGGGCGAGAGCGCCCAGGGCGTGCCCTGGGACTCGGAGAGCACCCGCTCGGACCACGCCGTCATCTCGACGAGGTCCTCCTGGCCCGCCGCCACCGACGCGAGCCCGACCATGGCCTGCAGGGCGGACAGCACGTGCCCGGCGCGGCGCGCGGTCCCGAGGGCCGCGCCGTATGCCGTCCGGGCGTCGTCGAACCGTCCGGCCCCGAAGAGGACGCCACCACTCGTCAGCTCGTCGAGGAGGTCGAGGTCTGCCTGGGCGTGGGGCACCCGGCCGACCGGCCGGCTCCGACCCCAAAGCCTCTCTGCCGCAACGGAGCTCGTGGGGACGTCGGCGGGCGACACGTCGGCCCCGCGCGCGGGCTGGCTGCCCGACCAGGTCCGGAACGTCGAGGAGAGCTCCGCCGTCAGCCCGTCGGTCACCCACGCGTCGCCGCTCGGCTCACCGTCGGCGCGCACGGTCGGTTCCCCGACCGAACGCCGCCCGACGTCGTCCCCGACGAACGAGAGCCAGCGCAGGCCGACTGCCAGCAGCCGCTCGAGAGGCAGCTCGCCCGCGTCTCCGTCCGCGGGGTCGCCGTCCGCGCGGCCTCCGTCCGCGTCGGCCCCGAGCCACGGGCCCGGCTGCGTCGCGAGGGAGGCCAGCTGCACACGTGCGGCCTCCGGGTCCGACAGGTCGAGGCTCGCGAGCGCGGCGACCGCCGTCATGACGGGATCGCCGAACGGGACCGTGCGAACCGCGGCGTCGATGTCCGCGGCCCGTCCGTCGAGCAGCAGGTGGAGCGCGTGGTGGTGGATGACGTCGCTCATGAGGTCGAGGTCGCCCGCCGCCTCGGCGTGACGCAGCGCCTGCCCGGGGACGTCGTGGGCGGCATACCACTGCGCAGCGCGCGCGTGCACCTCGCGCGCACCACGGAGGCTGCGGGACTCGAGCATCGCGCCGAGGTAGCTGCGCAGGAGCACGTGGTAGCGGTAGGTCGGCGGGCCCTCCCGGTCGACGGTGACCATGGCGTTGTCCGCCGAGAGTGCCTCGAGCAGCGCACCCGCGTCGTCGCGGCCGGTCACGGCGGCCGCGAGGTCGGGCGTGAGGTCCTCGAGGACCGAGGTGGAGACGAGGAAGTCGCGCACCTCCTCGTCGAGGCTCGCGAGCACCTCCTCGACGAGGTAGCCCGACATCGCCCGGTGGCTCTGCGCGAACTCGCGCAGGAAGGCGTCGGCGTCGCGACCCCGCGCCAGCGAGACGGCCGCGAGCGCGACCCCGGCCGCCCACCCCTCCGTGAGCTCCTGCAGGTGGCGCACCTGCCCGTCGTCGAGGGCGAGGTCGTGCCGGGACAACAGCTCGCGGGTGTCGTCGATGGAGAAGCGGAGCTGGTGCTCGCGCACCTCGACGAGTCGCTCCTCGAGACGCAGGCGTGCCAGGTGCAGACCCGGGTCGGCACGCGTGCCGACGACGACGTGCAGGTGCGCCGGAGCCCAGCGCACGATCAGCTCGACGAGCTCGACGCACCGTGGGTCGCGGACGAGGTGCAGGTCGTCGAGGACGAGCCACGTGTCCGCCGGCGCCTCGCCGGCGAGCTCGACGAGACGGGACACGAACGCGTGCCCGACCCTGCTCGGGACCTTCTCCCCGGCGATCGCGGGGACGTGCGCCCCGATCGCCGCCCGGACGGCGCCGAGCAGGGTCTCCCCCATGACCTGGGGGTCGTTGTCCTCACGGTCGAGGGAGGCCCAGCCGACGAGGTCGCCGCGCTGCTCGAGCGCCTCCGACCAGTCCGCGAGCAGCGTGGTCTTGCCCGTGCCGACGGAGCCCGCGACGAGCACGGTCGTGCCGCACGCTCGCTCGGTCGCCGAGGCCAGCGGCACCGGAGCCGGAATCCCGGCACGCCTCACGGTCCGGACCGTGAGGCCCGGCGGTCGGTGCTTGGGAGAGCGGGGGGCCGCGGAGCCGCGACCCGTGCTGTGGTCGTCGGTCGTCCGCGCCGTCCCCGAGTGCACGGCGTCAGCCCTCGCCGGAGGACGGGCCCCGCCGCCGCGAGGAGACCCGGAGGTCAGGGACGTCCGGGGGGGCGGTGGTCTGTCGGTGGAAGGAGGGTCGTGCTGGGAGGGGCATCACGGTGCACTTTCGTGAGGGGTCACGCCGGCGACACGCTCGGACCGATCGCTCGACCGCCGGCCACCAGCGTGACCGGCCGCTCGGCCCGGTTTCACCGTACCGCTGCCCACAGCCGCCGTTCAGGATTCAGGCGTTTCCTCGTGGGAGTGTCCAGAGGGTGACGACCGGTTGCCGGGCCGAGCAGCCGGGACGCACGTCCTCGGACACCGCAACCGCCCGCGGACGGCCGGGTGGTGCGAGAGTGGAGACCTCATCAGGGGGTGAGCCGATGTCCATGAGCGCGGAGTGCGAGAACGGCTGGCACAAGAGGTGCCCGGCGAACGGGAGGGTGGACCACACGTGTTCGTGCGCGTGCCACTGGGACGACGACGACGAGCCACGCGACTGACCCGCCCCGGTCCCTGGCGAGGCGTCCCTCAGGCCGTCACGGCGATCCCCGCCGCCACGGCTGAGACCGCAGCGACGAGCCAGAAGAGGGCCGCGTAGCCTCCGAGCGGTCCCGCGAGGGCGGCTCCGACCCACGGCGCCAGCGCTCCGGCGATGGTGACGGGGGCGGCCAGGATCGCGGTCAGTCGTCCGTAGGCGGAGGTGCCCCAGCGGTCCGTGACGGCGGTCGCCTGCAGGAGGGTGAGGTTGCCACGGACCGTTCCGGCGCCCACGGTCACGAGGGTGACGAGCCAGAGCGGACCGGCCAGCGACGCGAGGAGCGCCGTCGTCACGGCCCCGGCGAGGATGAGCACGGCGGTCCGCGCACGGACTGTGGTGCGCGCCGCCAGAGATCTGTAGAGCATGCGGCCCAGGGTCTGGCCCAGACCCCCGAGCCCGAGCGCCCACGCAGCCTGGGCCGTCGAGGCCCCGCGCTCGGTGAGCAACGGAATCAGCCCGAACACGACGGCGTACATGGCGAACCCGGACAGCGCGAGGGCGACCGCGAGCTGGAGGAAGGGCCTGCTCCTGGTGATCGCGCGAGCGTCAGGCACGGCGTCGACCGGCCCCGCCGCCACGTCGGGGTCGTGCGGTGGCCAGGGGCCCCGGAGACCCACGGCGTGCAGGGGTGCAGCCGTGAGCAGGACGATGCACGCCAGCACCAGAGTGGCCTCACGCCAGCCGAGGTGCTCGGTGAGGGTCGCCGTGATCGGGGCGAACACGGTGCTGGCGAGGCCGCCGGCAAGGGTGAGGACGGTCAGAGCGCGGACCCGGTCACGGCCGTACCAGCGCGTGAGTGCGGCGAAGGCGGGCTGGTAGAAGGTCGCTGCCATCGCGGCACCGGCCAGGACCCAGCCGACCGTGAAGACGGCGACGTCGGCGGCGGTGGCGATGATCGCCAACGCTGCCGCACCGATCAGCGAGCCTGCCGTCATGACCCGACGTGGTCCTGACGTGTCGACAAGCCGTCCGACCGGGAGGCCGACGAGCGCGGAGACCACGAGTGCGGCGGAGAAGGCCGCGGTGGTGGTCGTCGCGGACCATCCGGTGTCCCGGGTGAGGGCGGGCAGCATGACGGGGAAGGCGTAGTAGAGCACGCCCCAGCCGACGACCTGGGTGACGCACAGGGCCGGGAGTGCCCAGGTGGGACGGTGGGGGACGCCGGACGGCACGGCGACGGCGACGCCAGCACTGGGCCCCGACGTCTCCGTGGTCACCGGGCTCACCGGGCTCACCGGGCTCACCGGGCTCACCGGGCCGTCGTCGCCGGCGAGTGGGGTCAGCACCCGGTGGGTCCGCACGCTCCCCCGCTGCTGGACGGGGCACCGATCTGGACGAGCTGCGGGACGGCGGGAGCGCAACACCCGCCGACTGCTTCGCCGTCGGCGCCCGTCGTGGTGGCGTCCGGGTCGTCGAACAGGCCCGCCCCGCCGCAGACCCCGGTCTCGGGAAGCGTGAGCTCGACCCGGGAGGCGGACTCGTGGTCACCGGCCAGCGCGGCCGCCACGGAGCGGACCTGCTCGTAACCGGTGAGCGCCAGGAAGGTCGGCGCGCGGCCGTAGGCCTTCATCCCGACGACGTAGACGCCCTGCTCGTCATGGGCGAGCTCGCCGGCGCCGTGCGGGTAGACGGTGCCGCACGAGTGGACGTTGGGGTCGATGAGCGGCGCGAGCCCGATGGGCGCCTCGAGCCGGTCGTCGAGGCGTAGGCGCAGCTCCGACATGATCGTGTGGTCCGGACGGAACCCCGTGAGGCCGACGACCTCGTCCAGCCCGTCGACACGTCGCCCGTCCTCGCCCACCAGCGCCAACGTGCCACTGCCCGTGCACTCGACAGCCTGCGTCCGGAACCCGGTGACCACCTCGATGTGTCCCGCCGTGACGGCGTCGCGTGCGCGCAGGCCGAGAGCGCCGCGGGCCGGGAGCTGGTCCGCGTCGCCGCCGCCGAAGGCGTTGCCGACCGCTCCCCGGCGCAGGACCCATACGGCCTTCGTGCCCGGCACCTTCTCGGCGAGCGAGGCCAAGGCGACCAGGGCCGTCAGGGCGGAGTGGCCCGAGCCGACGACGGCTGTCCGCTTGCCGCCGAAACGGGCCACGTCGTCGGCGGTGCTGACGTCGGGGACGCGGTAGGCGACGTGGGCTGCCACGTCGGGCTCGCGCTCGCCGTCTGCCGCGTAGCCGTCGCTGCCGAGCGGGTTCGGGAGCGTCCACGTGCCGGAGGCGTCCACGACGGCACTGGCCGTGACGCGGCGGGCGCGACCGTCGGCGTCCCTCACGTGGACGGTGAACGGCTGGTCCTCGCGACCGGAGTCGACGACGCGGTCTCGCCCCTGCCGGGCGACCCCGGTGACGGTGGCCCCGTAGTGGACGTGTTCGCCGAGAGCGTCGGCCAGTGGTCGGAGGTACTCATCCACCCACTCGGCGCCGGTCGGGTAGTGACTCGCGTCGGGCTCGACCCAGCCATGGCCGGAGAGCAGCTGCCGAGCGGCCGGGTCGACGAGCTCGGACCAGCGGGAGAAGAGCCGCACGTGGCCCCATGAGGCCACGGAGGCGCCCGCGCGGTCGCCGCGCTCCAGCACCATCGGCTCGAGCCCCCGCTCGAGAAGGTGCGCCGCGGCGGCCAGACCGATCGGGCCGGCGCCGATGACGACGGTGGGTGGCTGTGGGGCGTCGTGGTTCATGGGTACCTCCGCGGTCTCGAGCATTGATTCGATCATTGTCGATATCGTATCCTTGCCCGCGGGTTCGACGAATGTCAAGATAGACACATGTCGAATCAGCAGACCGCACCCGCGCCACTCCCCCTGCTGGCGGTGCCGTGCTGCCCGCCGGTCACCCGCGCCGCCCTCAGCCAGTCCGACGCCGAGGTCATGGCCGGCATGTTCAAGGCCCTGGGCGACCCCGTACGCCTACGACTGTTCTCCAACATCGCCTCCGCCGAGGGCGGCGAGGCCTGTGTCTGCGACATCCAGGACGTCGGGGTCTCGCAGCCGACCGTCTCGCACCATCTGAGGAAGCTGCGCGAAGCGGGCCTTCTCGAGTCCGAGCGGCGCGGGAGCTGGGTGTACTACCAGGTGGCACCGGACGTCCTTGCCGCCATGGCCCGGCTGCTCGCGCCGGCCGGCCGCTGAGCCGCGCTCTGGCGAGAGCCGTCACGTCGCACGCTCGTCACGGCTGGACGGTCCCGGGACGCCACGCCTCCACCGCGAGCCGCCTGCGGTGGAACCCGTCGTGCCGACTGCCCGGGCGTACACGTCGCCCAGCGTCATCGTGTCGCTGACGTGCCGGTCCCGTCCCACCGGGAGGTGCATGCTCCGACCGAGCGCTTCGGTCGACTCGGCATCGAGCCGGCGGGCAGGGTCGATCGTCTCGACGCCGAGGGTCAGGCGTTGACCGGGGTGACGTCGAGGGACTCGAGCAGGCCGAGGACGCGCTGCCTGATCTCGTCGCGGATGGGGCGCACCGCCTCGACACCCTTGCCTGCGGGGTCGGCGAGCTCCCAGTCCTCGTAGCGCTTGCCCGGAAAGATCGGGCACGTGTCGCCGCACCCCATGGTGATGACGACGTCGGACTCCTTGACCGCCTCGGTCGTGAGGATCTTGGGGCTCTGGGCAGTGATGTCGATGCCCTCCTCGGCCATGGCGGCGACGGCGGAGGGGTTGACCTGGTCGGCGGGTGCGGATCCCGCGGAGCGGACCTCGACAGCGCCGCCGGAGAGGTGGGCGAGGTAGGCGGCAGCCATCTGGGAGCGGCCGGCGTTGTGGATGCAGACGAACAGGACGGAGGGCTTGTCTGTCATGAGTACTCCTGGGGGTCGAGGGTCGGGAGGGTCAGATTCCGAGGTCGCGCAGCAGCCGGGTGACACGAGCCTGGATGTCGTCGCGGATGTCGCGGACGGTCTCGAGGGGCTGGCCGGCAGGGTCGGCGACGTCCCAGTCCTCGTAGCGCTTTCCGGGAAGGATCGGGCAGGCGTCGCCGCAGCCCATCGTGATGACGACGTCGGCGGCGCGCACGACGTCGTTCGTCAGCGGCTTCGGGTAGGCCTCGGAGAGGTCGATCCCGCGCTCCTCGAGGACGGCGACCGCGGCGGCGCTGACCTCACCGACGGGGGCTGAGCCAGCCGAGCGGACGTGGACGCGACCGCCGGACAGGTGCTGGGCCAGCGCTGCGGCGATCTGGGACCGTCCGGCGTTGTGGACGCAGACGAAGAGCAGCTCGGGGACCTGCTTGGTGATCCGGCCCTCGGCCTGCGCCGCCGCCGTCAGCTGGGTGGTGGCGTACCTCGCGGTGAGGATCGGCAGGTAGGTGGGGATCCTGGAGACGGGCTCGAGCGCCGCTCGAGCCTCTGCGACGGCCTGCGCCACCGACTCCTCGGAGAAGACCCCGTCGTAGGTGTAGGTCAGGTCCTCGATGATCCGGTCGTAGTCGGGTCCGCCGGCGGTCGTGTCACTGCGCATCGATCAACGTGCCTTCCGTGAGGGGACGGGTGAGCTCGGACAGCGCTGCGGCGCCGACAGGTTCGCGGGTCAGCAGCGGCAGGACGGCCACGCGTCGGGACAGCTCCCTCACGCTGGTGAGCGGCTCCGCCTCGGCGTGGGCGCGGGCCTGCAGGAACGGCGCGCTCGGCGCTGCTGCGGTCAGGCTGCCGTTGACGACCCAGGCCCAGGGGGTGATGCCGGCCCGGGCGAGGTCGTGCTGCAGCTCTTCGGCCTCGAGCACGGGGGTCGTCTCGGGAAGGGTGACGATGACGACCTTGGTCTGTGCCGGGTCCTGCAGCCGCATGAGCGGGGTCACGAAGTGTGCACCCTCGCTCATCTGACGGGTGATCTCACGGTGGTACGAACCGGTCGCGTCGAGCAGGAGCAGGGTGTGTCCGGTCGGCGCGGTGTCGAGGACGACGAACTGCTTCCGAGCCCGGAACACGACGTGGGAGAACTGCTGGAAGACGGCGACCTCGTCGGTGCACGGCGACTTGAGGTCCTCGGCCAGGACGGCCCGGCCTGCGTCGTCCAGGGCCTTGCCCTTGCCGGCCATGACCCGCTCGCGATACCCCTCGATCGCCACCTGCGGATCGATGCGCTCGACCGTGAGGTGAGGTGCCTCGGCCTGGAGGGTCTCGTTCAGGTGCGCCGCCGGGTCGGTCGTCGTGAGCAGCACCTCATGGCCTCGTGAGGCGAGTTCGAGGGCGACGGCAGCCGCGACCGTCGTCTTGCCGACGCCGCCCTTGCCCATGCACATGACGAGCCCGTGCCCGCCGGCCTCCAGCTCATCGACGAGACCACGCAGATCCGTGAATCCGCCCGGGAGCGAAGCGATCTCACCGGCAGGATCCGGGAGCGACGAAGCCTCGGGCTCGAGCAGCGCCCGGAGGGCAGGCACGCCGACGGTGTTGACGGCCAGCAGCGGCAGGGTGGTCCGGGGCAGCGCGGCCAGGGCGTCCGGGGCGGCGGCGAGAGCGGATTCCTCACGCGAGCGCACCGCGCGGGCCAGCTCGTCCCCCGGGGCGCTGGTGACGGCATGGGCCGGCATGACGCCGTTGACGACGAGGTGGGCGTTCGTCATGCCCAGCTCGCTCAGCTCCTCGTACGTCCTCGCGGCCTCACGGAGAGAGGACCGTTGCGGCCGGGTCACGAGGACCAGGCGCGTACGCGTCGGGTCCGTCAGCGCGGCCAGTGCTCCGGCGTAGTCGTGGCGCAGCCGGTCAAGACCCGCCACCGGCCCGAGGCACGACACGTCGCCCTTGCCGTCGGACAGGTAGGTGGTCCACTCGCCCGGCAGCCGCAGCAGGCGCACGGTGTGGCCCGTCGGTGCGGTGTCGAACAGCACGTGGTCGTAGGCCGCTGTCGCCGTCTGGTCCGCCAGCAGCGACGTGAACTCGTTGAAGGAGGCGATCTCCGTGGTGCACGCCCCGGACAGCTGTTCCGTCATCGCCGAGATCTCCGCCGCCGGCAGGAGGTCGCGCACCGGGTCGATGATCGTGGCACGGTAGGCGTCGGCCGCCTGCTGCGGGTCGATCTCGAGCGCGTCCAGGCCCGGGACGGTCGGCACCGGCGTGATCGTGTTGCCGACGCGGACCCCGAAGACCTGCCCGACGTTCGAGGCGGGGTCGGTGCTCGTCAGCAGGACCCGCTTGCCGTGCCCTACGAGACGTATCGCGGTCGCGCACGCCAGCGAGGTCTTGCCGACGCCGCCCTTCCCGGTGAAGAAGAGGAACCGCGGCAGGTCGTCGAGGAAGGGCAGAGCGAGCATCAGCAGCAGCAACCCTTCGGGGCGTCGGCCGCGGGGGCGGCTGCGACGGCTGCGCGGTCCGAGGGGCAGCAGAGGGCCGGCTCGTGGACGTGGACCTCAGCCATGGCGGGACCCTGCCTGAGGTGACGCGAGTGGCGCGCTCGGACTGCCGGGCCGAGCCGTGAACCGCTTGCGCAGGGCGAGGCTGACGTAGACGAGGGCGACGAGCGCCGGCACCTCGATGAGCGGGCCGACGACGCCGGCGAGGGCCTGGCCCGAGGTGGCGCCGAAGGTCGCGATGGCGACGGCGATCGCGAGCTCGAAGTTGTTGCCCGCTGCGGTGAAGGCCAGGGTCGCCGTGCGCTCGTAGCCGAGCCCGAGGCTCGCTCCGAGCCCGAACCCGCCGCCCCACATGACGGCGAAGTAGACGAGCAGCGGGAGCGCGATGCGCGCGACGTCGAGCGGCCGCGAGGTGATCGCCTCACCCTGCAGGGCGAAGAGGATGACGATGGTGAAGAGCAGCCCGTAGAGAGCCCAGGGAGCAACCCGTGGGATGAACGTCGTCTCGTACCAGACTCGTCCGCGGCGCTTCTCGCCGATGCGCCGTGACAGGTAGCCGGCCAGGAGCGGCACGCCGAGGAAGATGAGCACCGACCGGGCGATGTCCCACGTCGACGCGTCGATGCCGGTCTGCTCGAGGCCGAGCCACCCGGGCAGGACCGAGAGGTAGAACCAGCCGAGGCCGGCGAAGGCGACGACCTGGAAGACGGAGTTGAGCGCGACGAGCACCGCGGCGGCCTCACGGTCACCGCACGCGAGGTCGTTCCAGATGATGACCATCGCGATGCAGCGCGCGAGACCGACGACGATGAGGCCGGTGCGGTAGGCCGGCAGGTCCGGCAGGAAGATCCAGGCCAGGGCGAACATCAGGGCCGGCCCGAGGACCCAGTTGAGGAACAGGGAGCTCAGCAGGAGCCGCTTGTCGCCGGTCACCGAGTCGAGCCGGTCGTAGCGCACCTTCGCAAGGACGGGATACATCATGACGAGCAGGCCGAGCGCGATCGGGAGCGAGACCCCGTCGACCTCGACCCGCGCGAGCCCGTCGCCGAGCCCGGGGACGAGGCGCCCGAGGAGCAGGCCGGCCAGCATCGCGAGACCGATCCACACCGGCAGGAAGCGGTCGAGCGTCGAGAGCTTCGCCGCCACCGGGTCGTGGCGTGACGGCGTCTCCGTGACGGAGGGGCTGGTTCGGTTGGTCACCGGTGTCCTTCGAACGCTGGGACGGTCGCAGCTCAGCTGCATCGACAGTGGTCGATACTCCAACGTTGGCAGTCACATCAGCATGTGTCAATATGGATCATCGTCGATGCCGGTGAACGGAGGGTGAACCCGTGAGCGTGACCACGCTGAGCACGACCCCGCAGGAGGTGTCCGCGTGCGGCACCGCCCCCGTCGACGTCCTCGACCGCGCGGAGGCCGACCGCCGGGCCGCCCTGCTCAAGGCCCTCGCCGACCCCGTGCGCCTCCAGCTGCTCAGCATCATCGGCGCCTCTCCCGGCCGCGAGGCGTGCGTGTGCGACATGACGGAGGCGGTGCAGGTGTCTCAGCCGACCGTCAGCCACCACCTCAAGACCCTCGTCGACGCGGGCATCCTCACCCGCCAGCGGCGGGGCAGCTGGGCCTGGTTCCGGCTCGACGACGAGCAGCTCGCCGCCGTGCGCGGCTTCCTCGGCTAGCGCGGCCGACCGCCCCTCACATCTCCTCGTGGGTGTCGGGGTCACCGCCGAAGAGCCGCCCGTCGTCGCGCGCCAGCGCCGAGATCGCACTGACCTCGTCCGGGCTCAGCTCGAAACCGAAGACGTCGAGGTTGGCGCGCTGCCGCTCGGGGTCCGACGACTTCGGCAGCGGCACGACGCCGAGCTGCACGTGCCAGCGCAGGATCGCCTGGGCCGGCGTGACGCCGTGCGCCTCCGCGGCGGCGGCCACCGGGTCGGCGCCGAAGGGGGCGTTGCGCTTGCCGAGCGGGCTCCACGCCTCGGTGACGATCCCGAGCCGCTCGTGGACCGCGCGCAGACGCTCCTGCGGGAAGAGCGGGTGCAGCTCGACCTGGTTGAGCACCGGCGTGACGCCCGTCGCCTCGATGACGTCGGCGAGGTGCTGCTCGGTGAAGTTGCTGACGCCGACGGACCGCACGAGCCCGCGCTCGCGGCACTCGACGAGCGCCCGGTAGGCGTCGACGTAGAGCCCCACGCTCGGGTTGGGCCAGTGGATGACGGCGACGTCCACCTGCTCGAGACCGAGGCGCTCGAGCGAGCCCTCCACCGAGGCGATGGCACGGTCGTGGGCGTGGTCCCGGCCCGGCACCTTCGTCTGGACGACGATCTCGTCGCGGGGCACACCGGACCGGCGGATCGCCTCGCCGACCTCCGCCTCGTTGCCGTAGTTCACTGCCGTGTCGAGCAGCCGGTAGCCGGCCTCGAGCGCCGACACGATGGCGCGTACGCCGTCCTCTCCCGTGAGCGGGTACGTGCCGAAGCCGATGGCGGGGAGCGTCGTGCCGTCGCCGAGGGTGCGTGTCGGAACCTGGGTCATGGGTCCCAACCTAGGCACTCGGCGTGCCGGGGGCGAGAGCCGGCCGAGGGACGAGCCGGTCAGCGCCGGCCCGCTCAGCCGCCGCCGGAGCGGGTTCGTGCGCGCCCCCGGACGCGGGCCGGTCGCCTCTGGGGGATGATCGGGAGCGACCCCGGTGACCGCGCGGGGACGTCGACGACGAGGAGGGCGACCCACCCATGGCGCAGGACCGCGGACGCTTCCCACGCTCCGTCTTCGACCACGGCGAGGACCCGGACCCCCGCTTCAGTCTCGCCAACGAGCGCACGTTCCTCGCCTGGATCCGGACCGGACTGGCCTTCGTCGCGGCTGGGCTCGCCGTCGAGGCCCTCCAGGTGCCGCTGACCGAGTGGCTCCGCGTGACGATCTCGCTCCTGCTCGTCCTCGCCGGGATCGCCGCCACGGCGCAGGCCTGGCTCTCGTGGGTGCGCACCGAGCGCGCCATGCGGCGCCTCGCCCCGCTGCCGTCGTCTGGTCTCAAGCTGCCCATCGCGCTGCTGCTCGGGCTCGTCGCCCTCGCCGTCGTCGTCGGCCTGCTGCTGTGAACCCGCCGGCCGACCCCGGGCTGCAGGCCGAGCGCACCTCGCTCGCCTGGCGCCGCACGGCACTCTCCGTGGCGGTCGGCTCGCTCATCGCGCTGCGGGTGCTCCCCCCGCAGCTCGGACCACTCGGGTATGCCCTCGCCGTGCTCGGCCTGCTCTGGAGCCTCGACCTCGCACTGACGGCGCGACGCCGCTACCGCGACGCGAGCCACCTCGTGCGCACCCGTGACGACCTCGACGGTCGTGCGGTGGCCGCGTCCGCGCTCGCGA
Organism: Terrabacter sp. LjRoot27; assembly: GCF_964254175.1. Taxonomy (NCBI): domain Bacteria; kingdom Bacillati; phylum Actinomycetota; class Actinomycetes; order Micrococcales; family Intrasporangiaceae; genus Terrabacter; species Terrabacter sp. LjRoot27. The sequence goes on along the minus strand of NZ_CAXUSS020000001.1, from coordinate 1,000,908 downwards.
GGACGGCCGTGGCCGCCGGGGTCCTCGCGGTCGTGGCCCTCGTCCTCGTCGTCGTCATCGCGAGCCGCTGACGGCGACGACCCCGCATGCAGTGTCCCCTCCGACACACGACATACGGGGTCGGCGACGTCAGGGAGCGGTCTGGACCGCCGGTCGCCCGGCGACCTCGCGGTCACCGGATCCGCCTGTGGGACGGAGCTTCTCACCCTCGATGTCGACGTTGGGCATCGCGCGGTCGAGCCACCGGGGCAGCCACCACGCCCTGTCGCCGAGGAACGACATGACGGCCGGGACGAGCGACAGGCGCACGACGAAGGCATCGACAGCGACACCGAATGCGAGGGCGAAGCCCATCGACTTGATGATCGGGTCCTCGACGAGGACGAAGCCGGCGAAGACCGACATCATGATGAGCGCCGCGGCGACGACGACCCGCGCGCCGTGGCCGACACCCGCGACGACCGCCTCGCGCGCGGTCTCGCCGTGCACGAAGTCCTCGCGCATCCGGGAGACGAGGAAGACCTCGTAGTCCATGGCCAGGCCGAAGAGGATGCCGATGAGCAGGATCGGCAGGAAGCTGACGAGCGGCCCGGCGGTGTCGAGCCCGACGAGCGAGGACAGCCAGCCCCACTGGAAGATCGCGACGGTCGCCCCGAACGCGGCGCCGATCGTCAGGAGGAAGCCGAGCGTCGCCTTGAGGGGCACGAGCAGCGACCGGAACATCAGCATGAGCAGCACGAATCCGAGCCCGACGACGACGAGCAGGTAGACGGGCAGCGCCGCGGACAGCTTGTCGGACACGTCGACGCCGACGGCCGTGACACCGGTGACCGAGATCTCCGCCCCGGTCGCACCGGACGTCGCCGCGAGCGCCGAGCGCAGGTCGCGGACGAGGTCGAAGGTGGCCTCGTCCGTCGGTCCCGACTTCGGGATGACGGCGAGGATCGTCGTGCGCCCGTCGGCGCTCGTCTGCCCGGGTGCGACGGCGAGCACGTCGGACAGACCGGTGGCCGCCTTCGCGGCACCGGCGGTCGCCTGCTGCGCCTGCTGCTCGGTGTCGCCGTGGACGACCATGACGAGCCGGCCGTTGAACCCCTCGCCGAAGCCCTCCGAGATGAGGTCGTACGCGATGCGCTTGCTGCTCGTGGCCGGCGCGGTGCCGTCGTCCGGCAGGGCGAGACGCATGTCGGCGGCGGGCAGGGCGACCGCGCCGAGGACGACGATGCCGGTGAGGAGCACCGGCACCCGGTGGCGGACCGTGAAGCGCCCCCAGGCGAACCCGCGGTTGCCGGCCTGCTCGTCGAGGTCGGTGCCGGTCCCGTTGGCCTGACGCTGGCGGCGCGAGAGGACCCGGTCGCCGGCGAAACCGAGCAGGGCCGGGAGCAGCGTCACCGCCACGAGGACGGCGACGAGGACGGTCCCGGCGGCGGCGAGACCCATCGCCGTGAGGAACGGGATGCCGACGACCGACAGGCCAGCGAGGGCGATGATCACCGTCAGGCCGGCGAAGACGACGGCGGTGCCCGCCGTGCCCACGGCCCGCCCGGCGGCCTCCTGGTGGTCGAGGCCGAGGGCGAGGTTGTGCCGGTAGCGCGAGGTGATGAAGAGCGAGTAGTCGATGCCGACGGCCAGGCCCAGCATGAGCGCGAGGACCGGTGTCACGCTGGAGAGCTCGACGGCGTGCCCGACGATGAGCAGGCCGATCATGCCGACGCCGACGCCGATGAGCGCGTTGACCATCGTCATGCCGGCCGCGACGAGCGAGCCGAACGTGATGACGAGGACGACGAGCGCGACGAGCACACCGAGGCCCTCGGTCGACCCGATCTCCGGGGTCGCGAGCAGGGGCTCGCCACCCGCGGCCACGGCCCACCCGCTGGGGGCATCGTCGCCGAGCGCCTCGTAGGCAGAGCGCTGCTCGGCGGTCAGCTCGTCGGCCGTGCGGTCGAACTGCACCGTGACGAGGCCGTAGCGGCCGTCCGGGCTCAGGGCCTTGGTGTCGAAGGGGCTGAGCGCGCCGACGACACCCGGGACCTTCGCGGCCCGCGCGACGACGTCGTCGACGACGGCCTTGCCGGCCGGGGCGACGACGGTCTGGCCCTGCGGGGCGCGGACGACGACGGTGCCCGAGGCCCCGCTCGCCTGCGGGAACTCCTTGGCCAGCGCCTCGAGGGCCCGCTGGGACTCCGTGCCGGGGATCGTGACGCTCGAGGTCGGGGCGCTGCCCAGGGTCAGCAGCACGCCGGCGAGCACGGCGAGCAGGACGAACCAGGCGGACGTGACGACGCCGCGGCGACCGAACGCGAAGCGTCCGATCCGGTAGAGCAGGGTGGCCATCGGGTGACTCCAGGGGGCTCGAGGCAGGGGTTCGGTGGGCCGGGCGTCGCTGACCAGCGCCTCTCAAGTTAACCGATCGGCTAAGTCGAGGACAAGCCGATCGGCTAACTCCGCTAGGGTGACGGCCACCACGCCACCCGCCCGACGGGACGCCGACCCGCGAACCGCGGCACACGGCATACGACACCGCGTGGACGACCGACGAGGAGGCGACCGTGGCACGACCCCAGGCCCCGCGGGGCCACGGCCGCCGACGCGTCATCGACGCCGCCGTCGAGCTCTTCGCCGAGCACGGCGTCACCGGGACGTCGCTGCAGATGATCGCCGACCACCTCGGGGTCACCAAGGCGGCCGTCTACTACCAGTTCCACGCCAAGGAGGACATCGTCCTCGCCGTCCTCGAGGAGGCCCTCGTCGACATGACGGCCTTCGTGACGGCCGCGGAGGCGGAGGCGACCCCCGACGCAGCCGCGACGGCCGCGCTCCGGGGACTCGTCGACCTCATGATCGGTCACCGCCAGGTCGTCGCCGCCCTCATGCGCGACCCTGCGGTCGAGCGCATCATGGCCGGCCACGACGACCTCAACTCGCTCATCGGCCGGCTGACCGCGCTGCTCCTCGGCCCCGCGCCGGACCTGCGCCGGCGCATCGCCGTCTCCGTCGTCGGCGCCGGCGTCGCCCAGGCCGGCATCGACCCGATGCTCGCCGACGTCGACGACGAGACGCTGCGCGCCGAGCTGCTCCGGCTCGGGCCCGCGATGCTCCCGCGCGACTGAGGTCGCCTCAGAGATCGCGTCAGAGGTCGCTGAGGTCGACCGAGGTCAGGCCCCAGATGACGAGCACGTCGAGGGCGATGATGATGATCCCCCAGAGCGGGTAGTACGGCAGCCACAGGAAGTTCGCGAGCGCCGACAGCACGGCGAGGGCGACGCCGACCGAGCGGGCCAGCAGGTTGCCGGTGAAGATGAAGCCGCCCGCGACGGCCGCCGCCAGGCCGATGACCATGTGCAACCACCCCCAGGCGGTCGCGTTGAAGGTGAAGACGTAGCTCGGCGTGGTGACGTAGAACTCGGGACCGTTGACGACGGCGATGAGTCCCTCGACGAACTGGAACACGCCGACGACGAGCATGATCGTCGCGGCGAACGTGCTCGCCCCGGCGGCCCAGAGCGTGCGTGCGCGGTGGGTGGGGGCGGTGGGGCTGGCGCCGGCCATGGCGGCCTCCGTTCAGGTGGTTCTGGCTGTCAGGGATGGATCGGATGGTGCTGGTGCTGCTGCTCGCTCAGGCGAAGACCCCCTCGCGGAACTCCTCGCGCAGCCGGACCGCGTCCTGGATGGCGTGCATCTGCTCGTCGGTGCACGTCAGGTCGTAGACGTCGCGGATGAACTCGGGCAGGTCGGCGCGGTAGTCGTGGGCCCACGCCCTGAACTCGCCCGGCAGCTGCGCGTTCTTCATGTCGATGAGCGTCTGGAAGAACGTCGTGACGGGTCGCCACCGCATCCCCGCGGGTATGCCGCGTGGTGACCGCAGCGGCACGTCCTCGCGGCGTGGCCGGTCGGGTCCCAGCCAGGCGGGCCTGCGGTTGAGCAGGTCGAGGCCGAACTTCGTCACGCCGTCGTTGTCGTGGCTGAGCAGCACGTAGCGCAGCCGGTCCCGGACGTCCTGGCCCAGGGCGACGAGCTGCTCGTGGTCGTTGACGACCGTGACGAGGCTCGCGTCGACGTCGGGACGCGGTGCGCCGGTCACCTCGTGCATCCACTTGCTGCCGCCGGGGGTTCCGATCCACAGGGCCCGGTCGATGCCGAGCGCCTGCGGGCCGAGGGTTCCCCAGCCGAGCAGCACGTCCTGGCTCGTGTGCGCCCCGAGCGACTCCCCGAAGAGCACGACCTCGGGCCGCTCGTCCGGCGCCATGGCACGCACCCGCTGGAGGATGCGCAGCCAGAGCAGCCGGTTCTGCTCGCGGGCGTCGCGGACCTTGCCGAGCGACAGCGGCGACGGGCGCTTGGAGTACTGCATCGTGACGCTCGCGACGTCGCCGCGGGTGAGGTACTGCGCGGCGGCGATCGCGACGTAGTTGACGTAGCCCGTCCCGGTGGGCGACACGAGCATGAGCAGCGAGCGCGACCACGCGTCGGTGCGGTCCATCTCGGCGATGGCGAGCTCGACGCGCTCGGTGGGGCTCGGCGCACTGTCGAGGCCGACGAAGACCTGCACGGGGTGGGCGCGGGCGGCCTCGCCCATGACGGTCGCGATCGACAGGTCCGGCGGGGTCCTGCCGTCGGGCAGCGGTAGGGGGTTCGGGACGGGTGCCGGGCGCACGTAGGTGACGGCGTGCCGCCGGCCCTCCCGTCCCAGGGAGTCCCACGAGACGAGGCTGGCGGGGTCGCCGCTCGTCATCGGGTCGGTCCACACGCCGGGCGCAGCCCGCATCCACGGGTCCACCGTCGTCGTCACGGCCTCGATGCGCTGCATGACCCGGGTCCAGAGCGCGCTGACGGCGAAGCCCGCGCCGGCCATGAAGGCCGCGTGCGAGGCCAGTTGCCAGGCGAGCCCGGAGCCGGGCGCCCGTCCGGGGGCGAGCCGGCGCACCTGCTCGGCGGTCCATCGCTCGGCCCAGCTTGCGCCGTAGAGCACGGCGAGGACCGCGCCACCGGCGGCGAGCCCACGGAGGGTGGGCACGTCGTCGACGGTGTCGAGCCCCACCTCCGAGCCGGACTCGCGCCGGGCCCGCTCGATGAGCGCCGACGTGGCCAGACCCACGGGGATCGACAGCGGCAGGGCGGCGAGACGTCCGTCCGCACCGACCGCGCGGTCGAGCCGGCGCACCCCGGCCGTCGCTCCGATGAGCACCGACCCGGACAGGCCCGTGGCGCCCATCCGCCACGCTCCCTGGCGCAGGACCCCGTCCTTCGCCGTCGCGACGCCACGCCGGTCGAGGTAGGCGGCGAGACCCAGCCCCAGCGGCGCCATGACGAGCTCGCACCCCAGGGCGGCCGCCGACCGGCGGCGCTCGTCGGACCAGCCGTCCGGGAAGACGGGCCACGTCGCTGCGGCGTTCGCCACGACGTCGATGACGTCCTGCGAGGAGATGGCGATGAGGTAGTGGGCCCCCGTCGACAGTCCGGTGATGATCCCCTGGTCCTGCCAGGAGCGCTTCGACAACGACGGCGCGAGCGTCGACGGCGTGACGAAGGAGGCCATGACGAGGCCGACCTTCTGCCCGGTGTGGACGAAGTCCGACTGCTCCATGAGCCCTCCCGGCGCTGGACCGGCTGGGGGTGGACCCGACGTCACACCCGCCCCACCTTCGAGCATGGTCACGTCGGGACGCCGTGCGCTCACCCCTCCAGGGTGATCTTCGGGCGCTGCGCGAGGCCGTCGGCCCGCAAGGGTGCCCACCGGGCGTCAGGCGTGAGCATCATGGATCCATGACTGCGAACGTCGAGGTCGACCCGCCCACCGCTCCGACCTCCGCGCCGTCGTCGGCGCTGACCCATCTCGAGTCCGCGGACGGCCGGTCCTTCGTCGCGCGCGGGCCCGCGGGCGAACGCCCGCTGCCGGGTGACTACCTCGAGCTCGAGGGCGAGGACGGCATCCTCGCCTTCGTCGAGGAGGTCGCCGGCGAGGCGTCGGGCTCCGGCTTCGCCGCCACGGGGACCCTGGTCCACGTCGGGGGCGGCTCGGGCGGCTCGGGGCGAGCAACCGACTCCCCCTGGCACGACGTCCCGGTCCGACCGACCCGACCCGACACCGTGCAGCGGCTGCTCTCGGGCGCGGATCCCGTCCTGCACCTCGGACACCTCGCCGGCCAGGACTCGGTGGGCGTCGCGCTCGTGCCCAACCGCCTCAACCGGCACACGTTCTGGTGCGGGCAGAGCGGGTCGGGCAAGACGTACGCCCTCGGCGTCCTGCTCGAGCGCATCCTGCTGACGACCCGTCTCCCCATGGTCGTCTTCGACCCCAACAGCGACTTCGTGCGCCTGCACGAGCAGGCCGTCCAGGCCGACGCCGCGGATGCCGAGCAGGCGCAGGCGCTCCGGGACCGGGAGGTCGTCGTGCTGCGGCCCGACGACGAGGAGAACCCCCTGCGGGTGCGCTTCACCGAGCTCACGTCGCGGGCCAAGGCCGCCGTCCTGCGCCTCGACCCGGTCATCGACCGAGCCGAGTACAACGCGCTGCTGCGCCTCTTCGGCGGCGACTTCCAGACCGTGGACGCGGGGCAGATCGTCCCCTACATGCGCTCTCTCGGGGATCCGGACGCCGAGGCGCTGGCCCAGCGCCTGGAGAACCTCGGCCTCACCGAGTGGACGCGGACCTGGGCGTTCGGCGCGACGGCCGTCACCGAGGTCATCGCCCGGCGACCGGCCGCGACGGTGGTCGACCTCGGCGGCTACGACCGGCACGAGGAGCAGCTCACCGTCGCGTTGGCCGTGCTCGATGACCTGTGGGCGCGCCGGGCCGAGCGGCGCCCGCTGCTCATCGTCGTCGACGAGGCGCACAACCTCTGCCCGCCCGACCCCGAGACGCCGCTCGGCGTGGCGGTGCGCGACCGGCTCATCCAGATCGCGGCGGAGGGCCGCAAGTACGGCCTCTGGCTGCTCCTGTCGACCCAGCGCCCCTCGAAGGTGCACCCGGGCATCGTGTCGCAGTGCGACAACCTGACGCTGATGCGGATGAACTCGCGCGACGACCTCGACCAGCTCGCCTCGGTCTTCGGCTTCGTGCCCCGCGGCCTGCTCGCCCAGGCAGCCCGCTTCCGGCAGGGCGAGGCGCTGCTGGCGGGCGGGTTCGTGCCGATGCCGAGCGTGGTGCAGGTCCGTGGACGCATCACCCCGCAGGGCGGCACCGACGTCCCGGTGCCGATGCCCTGACCGGCTCGGACCTCCGGGGCCGTCCCGGGCTCAGGCGTCCGGGGGGAAGGCGATGGCCTCTCCCTCGATGCGCAGGCGCAGCTCGGTGCCCTTGGCGGCGATGAACGCGTTGGAGTGGCGGATGCTGATGATCTCGCCCTCGCGCGCGAGCGCCGAGGTCTCGCAACCCGGTTCGCGGCCCGAGGTCAGCTCGAGACGAACGGTGCTCTCGGGACCGAAGTAGTCGGTGTCGACGACGACGCCGCGGATCGGGCCGTGCTCGTCGACGCGGATCTGCTCCGGCCGCAGCATGAGCTGGACCCGACCGCGCAGCGACGTCGGCGCGAGCGGGACGGCGCCGAGGGAGCAGGTGGCGGTGTCGCCGTCCACCCACGCCTCGAGCATGACCGCGTCACCGAGGAACTCGGCCGTGGCGCGGTCGACCGGTCGCGTGTAGACCTCGAGCGGGCGGTCGACCTGCGCGAGCAGACCGTCGCGCATCACGGCGACCTGGTCGGCGAAGCTCAGCGCCTCGGCCTGGTCATGGGTGACGAGGACCGTCGTGATGCCGGCGTCGTGCAGCACCTTGGCCACGGTGCGCCGCGTCGCGACCCGCAGGCCCGCATCGAGGGCCGAGAAGGACTCGTCGAGGAGCATGAGCTCGGGCTCGCGGGCGAGGGCCCGCGCGAGCGCCACCCGCTGCTGCTGCCCGCCCGAGATCTCGTGCGGTCGCCGCGCCGCGAGCGCGCTGTCGAGCGAGACCATCTCGAGCAGCTCGGCGACGCGAGCCCGCACCGCCTTGCGGCCGCCGGTCAGCTCCGAGGCGTCGATGCCGAAGGAGATGTTCTGGCCGACCGTCAGGTGCGGGAAGAGGGCGCCGTCCTGGGCGACGTAGCCGACGTCGCGGTGGTGGGCGGGCACCCAGGCGTCCTCGCTCGCGAGGACGCGCCCGCTCAGGGTGACCGAGCCCGCGTCGGCGCGCTCGAAGCCGGCGATGAGCCGCAGCAGGGTCGTCTTGCCCGAGCCCGACGGCCCGACGATGGCCGTCGTGCTCCCCGGGTCGACCGACAGGGTGACGCCGCGCAGCACCTGCTGCGGGCCGAAGCTCTTCGTCAGTCCACCGACCTCGAGGCGGCCCCGGGCCGACGGGTCGTGGTAGTCGACCGGCGGGTGCACGGAGGTCGACGGAGGTGTCGTGGTCATTGTCCGGCCGCTTTCTTCGACTGCTGGAAGAGCAGGTAGGTCATGGGCGCCGAGAGCACGACCATGAGCAGGGCGTACGGCGCGGCCCCGGCGTAGTCGATCTCGCTGCTCTTGGCCCAGAACTCCGTCGCGAGGGTGGTGGTGCCGTTCGGGGCGAGCAGCAGGGTCGCCGTCAGCTCGTTGACGATGGCGAGGAAGACCAGGGCCGCTCCCCCGGCCGCGGCCGGTGCCGTGAGCCGAAGCGTGACCCGGACGAAGGCCGCGAAGGGCCGTACGCCGAGGGCCTGCGCGGCCTCCTCGAGCTCCCGCGGTGCCTGCGCGAGCCCCGAGCGGAGGCTGACGAGGCTGCGCGGCAGGAAGAGCAGGACGTAGGCCGCGACGAGGACGACGGCCGTCTGGTAGAAGGCCGGCAGGAAGCGGATGCTCACGGTGACGAAGGCGAGGCCGACGACGATGCCCGGCATCGAGCTCGTGATGTAGTTGGACAGCTCGAGCGAGCGGGTGAACCAGCTGGGCCGCCGCACGGCGAGGAAGGCCATCGGAAAGGCGACGAGCGTCGTCGCCGCCGCCCCGGCCGCGCCGTAGACCAGCGTCTGGAGCAGGGCCGGGACGAGCTCGTCGGGGGCCCAGATCTCCGAGCCGCCGAGCACGACCCACCGGAGGACGAACCACATCGGCACCCCGACGGCGAGCACGACGAGCAGCAGGAGCGCGAGCTGGGCCGGCACGTGGAGCCGGCGGAGCGGCATACGCCCCGGGGCAGCCTGCCCGCCGGAGCCGACGCGGGCGTAGCGCGCGGTGCCGCGGGTGCGGACCTCGGCGACGAGCAGCAGGAGGCACAGGACGACGAGGACGCTGGCGAGCATGTTGCCGGCCGCGCCGTTGAAGGTGGACTGGTACTGCACCATGATCGCCGTCGTGAAGGTGTCGAAGCGGATCATCGCGAAGGCGCCGTACTCGGCGAGCAGGTGCAGGCCGACGAGCAGCGCGCCCCCGGTCATCGCGAGCCGCAGCTGCGGCAGCACGACCCTGCGGAAGACCTGCCACGGGCCGAGCCCGAGCGCGGCTGCCGACTCCTCGAGCGCCGGGTCGAGGCGGCTCAGGGTCGCCGCGGCCGGGATGTAGACGAGCGGGAAGTACGACAGCACCGAGATGAGCACCCCCGACCAGAGACCCGCGAGGGACGGCACGGCCGACACCCAGCCGTAGCTGTTGACGAACGCAGGGATGGCGAGCGGCGCGGCGAGCGCGAGGGCCCAGAACCTGTTGCCGCGCAAGGCGGTCCGCTCGACGAGCCAGGCGCCACCGACGCCGAGGACGAGGCACAGCGGCACCGACACCGCCATGAGCAGGATGGTGTTGATCAGCAGCTCACCGACGCGGGCGCGGAAGATCAGCCCGACCGCGGTGTCCCAGCCGGTGGCGACCGTCATCGCGATGACGTAGCCGAGGGGCACGAGCGAGAAGAGCGCGATGAGCACGGCGATGACCGCCAGGGCAGACGGTCGCCGACGCCCGGACGCCGGGCCCGGGCGGGTGCCCGGGCCCGGCGTGCGGGCCGTGCCGGTGCCGGTCGCGCGGTGTGCGCCCGGAGCGGTGAGGTCGGTGGTCACCCGAGAACTACAGCAGACCCGCCTTGGTCATCAGATCGGTGACCGTGGCGGAGTTGAGCTTGGCGGGGTCGACCGTCGGGGCCTGGAGGTCCTTCAGGGGCACGAGCGCCGGGTTCGACGGCACGTCGGAGCCGACGGCGTACTCGAAGGACGTGCCCTTCTGCAGCACCTCCTGGCCGGCCTTGCCGGTGACGAACTTCAGGAACGACTGGGCGGCCGCGGCGTTCTTCGACGAGTTCAGCACGCCGCCACCGGAGACCGAGACGAAGGCGCCCGGGTCCTCGTTCTTGAAGTAGTGGGTGCCGACGTTGGCCGAGTTCTCGCCGGTCTTCGCCTGGTCGCCGTAGTAGTAGTAGTGGTAGATCAGCGCGGTCTCGACCTCGCCGGAGTTGACCGCCTTCATCGCGGTGCTGTTGCCCTTGTAGACCTTGGCGTTGGTCTTCATCGCGGTCAGCCAGTCGTTGGCCACGGCCTCGCCCTTGAGCTCGAGCAGCGCGGACACGATGGCCTGGAAGTCGGCACCGGACGGTGAGGCGGCCCAGCGGCCCTTCCACTCCGGCTTCGCGAGGTCGAGCATCGACGCGGGGAGCTGGTTCTCCTGCAGCGTGCGCTTGTCGTAGACGAGGACCGTCGAGCGGGCCGCGATGCCGGTCCACTTGCCCGTCGAGGGCCGGAATGCGGCGGGCACCTGGTCGAGCGTGGCCTTGTCGACGTCGGCGAAGAGCCCGGCGTTCTCGACCTGCGTCATGGCGGGGCTGTTCTCGGTGAGAAAGACGTCGGCCGGCGATGCCGCGCCCTCCTGGACGATCTGGTTGGACATCTCGGAGTCGTCGCCGTTGCGGACGGTGACCTTGATGCCGGTCTGCTTCGTGAACGCGTCCACCCACTCCTGGGTGAGGCTCTCGTGCTGCGCGTTGTAGACGGTGATGCTGCCCGATCCGTCGGTCGAGCCCTCGCCGGAGGACGAGCCGGAGCCGCAGGCCGTCAGGGCGAGGGCGCCGACGGCCGCGATGGCGACGCCGATGGTGGTGCGGGGGCGGGAGGTCATGTGAGCTGCCTTCGTGGATCCGGAGGGGCGCGCGGTCCCGTCGGACGGCGCGCCAAGTAGGTAAGCCTTACCTTACACAGCGCGGCGAGTGCCTCCGTCCACCCCCCGAGGGCGCCCACTAGGCTCGTCCCATGCGCCGGACCATCGTCTCCCTCGTCGACGACTTCGACGGCACCGAGGCGGCCGAGACCGTCACCTTCGGCATCGACGGGAACTCCTTCGAGATCGACCTCTCCGAGGCGAACGCCGACGCGCTCCGCTCGGCGCTCGAGGGCTGGGTGTCCCGGGCCCGGCGCGCCGGCGCCGAGCGCCGGACGCACACGGCGCCCACGCGGTCGACGACGGTGCTCCCCGCCGTGGGCGAGTCACGCAACGCGCTGATCCGCGCCTGGGCGGCCGAGACAGGACACCACGCACCTGCGCGCGGCCGCATCCCGCAGGCCGTCGTCACGGCGTACGACGACGCCCACCGGTAGCCGCTCGCCCGCTCGGCGGCCGTGGCCCCGGCTCGTCGCCGCGGGCTAGGGCCGCCGTCCCTCGCGGTACTCCTGCTCCGACACCTGCTTGCCGTGCACCCAGTACTGCACCGACCCGTCCTCGGCCTCGACGGCCGGGCCGTCGAGGCGGTGCAGCCGCGCCGCCGTGAAGTAGAGGGTGTCGCCGCGGGCGACGATGACCTTGTCGTAGCCGCCGGTGGGGTGGCGGGTTCCGCTTCTCCATTCGGGCTGCGACGTCACGGTGCTGGGGTCTCCGGATCTGCTGGTGGACGGTCAGGCGATGGGCTCAGGTTACTGCCCGTCCCCGTCAGTGGCGGCCGCGCCCGGACCGTTGGCGCGTCCACGCTGCACGCAGCCCGTCGTCGGCCACTGCACCAGGTCCGCACCGCGTCCGCGGCCTCGGTGAGCAGTCCGGCCGCGTGAGCCGCGTGACACGACAGGTTCCCCGGGCGAGGTGGTCACCCGGGGAGCCGGCAGCGGGGCCCTGCGGCGTGCCCCGGCCCGGCGTCCGGGCCGGGGCAGGCCGTCACGACGGACGGCGACCGGCAGGCGGGGAGCGCTCCCGGCCCCGAGCGACGGGACCGACCTCCCGCCGCACCGCCCGGTGCGTCGCACTCCGGCGCCCGGCCTCGCGACGAGCGCGCCGCGGCGGTCCTCCGGAGGGCCGGTCGGGGTGGTCGGGTGGGCGCACCGGCGGCCAGCCCGCGCCGATGATCGCGTCGAACTCGGCGCGCAGCAGCTCGTCGTCGTCGCAGACGAGGGCCATGAAGGCCTCGTCGACGTCGGCGGCCGCCTCGACGGGCACGACCATGACCGTCACCTCCCTCAGGCGGTGATCGTCTTCCGGTCGTCCGCGTCGTGCGAGATCTCGATCTTGCGCGGCTTGGCGCGCTCCGCCACGGGGATCGCGAGCCGCAGGACGCCCGCGTCGTAGCTCGCACGGATGTGCTCGGTGTCGAGGCTGTCGCCGAGCACGAGCTGGCGGCTGAAGACGCCCCGCGGCCGCTCGGCCGCGATGAGGTCGGCATCGCTCGCACGGGTGGGACGCTCGGCCTTGACCGTCACGACGTTGCGTTCGACATCGACGTCGATGGACTGCGGGTCGACGCCCGGCAGGTCCAGCTCGACGTGAAAGGTGTCACCGTCACGCCAGGCGTCCATCGGCATCGCCGAGGGCCGGGCCAGGGTGCCGCTGGTCCCGAGGGCCAGCTGGGCCACCCGGTCGAGGTCGCGGAAGGGGTCGCGGAAGGGGTCGGTGCGCATCAGCATCGTTGTCACCTCCATCAATTCCAGATGCTCCATGGTGACCACGACCGCATCTCACGGTCCGTGGCATGCGCTGTAAGAATTTTGTAGCACCGTCGAGTTCGTCTGTGCAAGAGCATGATTCGAGAAAATCTGGCCCTCTCCCCAGGCTCTCAGGATGTTCTCTATCGACCGGGAGCCCCGTGACCGGGACCCGTATCTCGTCAGCGGACGGTATCCGCGCGCTGGGCAGTGACTGGCCCTCGGCGCCCAAGCAGGCGACGATGACGCCATGGCGAAGTCTGGGGGTGGCCCGCGGTTCTTCAAGCGCCGCGGTGACGAGCTCACGGTCAAGGACGGCGAGGGCAACAAGCACCACGCGACGCTCGAGCGCGTCGACGCCGACTCGACGCAGGAGGACGGCTCGTTCGTCCTGGGCTACTGCAAGAGCTGCGACTGGACGGGCCCGGCCCGTCGGGCCCGGGACAAGGCCCGCAAGGACGCGCTCGCGCACGCCGACGAGTGCCCGAGCAAGGGCAAGGTCCGCCTCGGCGTGAGCGAGAACGACCCCCGCTAGGCCCTCGCCGATCCGGGGCTCGCCGCGCACTTCAGGACTGACCACCACCGAACGGCAGGCCCGGGTCCTTGGTCCCTACTGGCTTCCGGCGGCCGGACGTACAGTGGGAGGTGCTGGGAAGTCAGCCAGCCCGAGAGCCCCGACCGTACGCCGCGGGGTCGTGAGCACTCCGCTCCGCGCCGGGCGCCTCGCGTTCACCGACCCACCGGGATCGCACCATGCCTGCACCCACGACCGTCCCCCGCTCTCGACCGATCCCGTGCCGCTCGGCTGCGCGGACGCCTCTGTCACGCACCACCTCGCCGCTCGCGGGCTCGCGACCGTCCCCGGTTCCCCTCGCCTGAAAGGTCGCCCGTCATGACCTGGATCATCGTCATCATCGTGGTCGCGGTCGTGCTGCTGCTCTTCGCCCTGTCGGTCCGCGTCGTCCAGCAGTACGAGACCGGTGTGCTCTTCCGCCTCGGCGTCGTCATCGGCGAGCGAGCGCCCGGCCTGCACCTGATCATCCCCGTCGTCGACTCGCTGCACCGGGTCTCGTTGCGGATCGTCACGATGCCCATCCAGTCCCAGGGCATCATCACCAAGGACAACGTCAGCGTCGACGTGTCCGCCGTCGCCTACTTCAAGGTCGTCGACCCGGTGAAGTCCGTCGTCGCCATCGAGAACGTCCGGGCCGCGATCGACCAGATCGCCCAGACCACGCTGCGCAAGGTGGTCGGCCAGCACACCCTCGACCAGACGCTCTCGGAGACGGACAAGATCAACCTCGACATCCGCGGGATCCTCGACGTCACGACCGCCGACTGGGGTGTCGAGGTCACCCTCGTCGAGCTCAAGGACATCCAGCTCCCGGAGAGCATGAAGCGCGCCATGGCCCGACAGGCCGAGGCCGAGCGCGAGAAGCGCGCCAAGATCATCAACGCCGAGGGCGAGTCCCTGGCCGCGACGGCGCTCGGCGAGGCCTCCGACATCATGATGGAGCACCCGCTGGCCCTCCAGCTGCGCAACCTCCAGACCCTCGTCGAGCTGGGCGTCGACAAGAACACGACCGTCGTCTTCCCGGCGCCGCTCATGTCGACGATCGCGGAGCTCGGCACCTTCCTGACGCGTGAGACCGCCGCCGCCGAGAGCACGACGGCTCCCGCGGCGCCCAGCGAGGGTCAGTCCGCGCCCCCGAGCGGTCAGGCCACTCGGACGCTGAGTCCCGCCACCGTCTCCGCGCTCGGTCACCTCAGCGCCGGCGGGTCGGACCCGGGCCGCTTCACGTCGGCACCGAACCGCGACTACCTGTGGGGCCAGTACCGCCATACGGAGTCGGACCCGGTGGGCTGAGGGACCACCGGTGCAGCGACGACCCGGACCGGACCCGTCGAAGACGTCCGCGCGCCCGACGTCCGTCGACCGTGTCACGTCGAACGACGCGACGACGTTGGCGACCGACCGAGGACCCGCTCCCATGAACATCGGGGTCGTCCTCGTCGTCGAGCACGGCGGCACACTGGCCCTCGACGAGGTGCGCACCCTCCTGAGTGCCCGGATCCCCTTGGTCCCCAGACTTCGTCAGCGGCTCCGCTCGACGCCGATCGGGTGTGGTCGGTCGATCTGGGTCGACTCCGAGGACTTCGACGCGGACCGCCACCTGGGCCACGTCGTGCTCGCCCCACATCTCGGCTCGCCGGACGGGGCGGCGACCGGTTCCGCGACCGTCGACCCGACGCTGCTCGCCGAGGCCGCCGCCTTCGTCTGCACCCCGCTCCCGCGCGACCGCCCCCTGTGGGCCGCCCGCTGGGTCACCCGCCCCGGCGACGACGACGCCGCCCTCGTGCTGAGCGCCCACCACTGTCTCGCCGACGGTCTCGGCGGGCTCGCGGTGCTCGCCGCCCTCTGCGACGAGTGCTCGCCCGCACCCGCCGGCCCAGGTCGCGCGTCGGGACCACCGCCCTTCCCGAGACCGGCGCCGACGACCGCCGAGCTGGCCCGCGACGCGTGGCGGGCCCGTGCGGCCGCCGTGAAGCGCGCCCCGGCACGGCTCGGGGAGGCGGCCACCGGCATACGCGAGCTCGCCGGGCCCGGTCGGCACCCCCGGCTGGCCGCACGCACCTCGCTCAACCGACCCACCGGGCCGGGGCGCCGGATGACCACCGCCGCGGTGTCCGTGGACGGGCTCGTCGAGTGCGCCCACGCCCGGGGCTGCACCGTCAACGACCTCGTGCTGTCGTCCGTCGCCGGTGCCGTCGGTGGCCTGCTGCGGTCGCGCGGGGAGAGCGTGTCCGAGCTCGTCGCGTCGGTGCCGGTGTCGGACCGCCGCTCGACCGTCGCGGACCGGCTCGGCAACCACACCGGCGTCATGTCGCTGACCCTCCCCCTGGTGGACGACGCCGACGAGCGCCTACGGCGGGTCGCGGCGCTGACGATGCAGCGCAAGGGGCCCGTGCGCGGAGCCTCGTCGGGCCCGCTCGGTCTGGCCTTCCGGATGCTCGCGCGCGTCGGTGCCTTCCAGACCTTCGTCGACCACCAGCGTCTCGTGCACACGTTCGTGACCAACGTGAGGGGCCCGACCGCCCCCTGGCACCTCGCCGGACGCCGGGTCAGCGGCGTCGTCCCGATGGCGATCACGCCGGGCAACGTCGGAGTGAGCTTCGACGTCCTGTCGTATGCCGGCCGGCTCGTCGTGACGCTCGTCGCGGATCCCGCGGTCGTGCCCGACCAGGACGACCTCACCGCTCGGCTCGAGGTCGAGCTGTGCCGCCTGGCGGCTCGACCGGCCGCGGACGCTCTCGGTCAGTAGTCGACCCCGCTGACCGGGACGACCAGCGGGCCGGTCGCGATACGTCGTGCCGCATCCTTCAGCAGCGACTGCGGGTCACCGTTGAACAGGTCGACACCCTCGGCCATGCAGATGAGCATCGAGTCGAGCGACCTGAGCGGAAAGGTCCATTTCAGTCCGACTCCATCGGGCAAGGCGTCCCTCATGAGCTGTATGCGGGTGAGGCCTGTCCGCGCGCCCCGCCACGAGCCGCCCTGGACGAGCCAGACACCCGTGGCGCCCAACAGCTCGCACGCCGCGCCGGTGGCCTGCGGCGTGAGCCCATCGGTGTCCAGCACCACTCGCACCCGCACGTCGCAGGCCTGCATGGCCTCGACCAGCGCGCTGACGTCGTCAGCGAAACCGTGCCCGTCGTCGGCGCTCAGGCGGTCGACGCCGGCCAGCATCCCGAGGTCGGTGGCGCCGTCGGCCGCCAGTCGTCGCGCCTCCGCCACCAACGCCGCAGTGGCGAGCGGCTCCACATCCCCGTGGCGCCAGCCGGGGATCGTGACCACTCCGACCGACGTCCCGGTCAGGTGCCCGGCCACCGTCGGCACGACCTCGGGTAGCGCAATCACGCTGGACAGGCCCTGGCGCACGGCGAACGCACAGCCGTCGCGAAGCGCCTGCTGGGTCTGCTCCGCAGCGTAGAGACGGTGCTCCAACCGGGCCGCGACCTCCCCAAGGCTCACGGGCCGCCGCCGCGTCGGTAAGGGCCTCGCCGTGCCAGAGACCGGCACGTCACGCGTGGTGCACACAGAACTCCCTCTGCTCTGGGAAGGGCGGTTGCCAGGTCACTGGCCGGTCACCGGGTCGTGCGCAGTGGAGCGGAACAGGGTGAGCGGTCCCGAGTAGGCGGGGGGCGTCCCGGGACCACTCCCTGAGCTGCAGCGCTCGCCCGCGGAGGAGCACGCAACCCATCTGCGGCTTGCTCGAGACTGCGTCTCTCACCGGCCACAACCCTCGGATGTCGCAGGCCCGCGCCTCAGTGGATCAGCCCGGTCGGTGGGTGGGGAGTGCCGACCGCACTGTCCCGCACACCTGCGGAACATCCACCACCATGCAAGCGGGCTGCGGTCCCCTGGCCTAGCCAGCTCACGCACGAGTGTGTCCGAATCACGCAACGCGGTGCGGTGGCACCGTCCACACGTGCACGTTCCTATCTCGATGGCCGCCTGAGGGTCTGGGACGGCATCTCCGCGAACGCCTGGCGATAGGCCGCAGCAAAGCGGCCCGGGTGCAGCATTCCCCAGCTGTACGCCACGGTCTCCACGGTCGTCGTCCCAGGGGTCGCCCGCTTCAGCTCCTCGTGGATGCCTCTGAGCCGCAGGTCGCGCAGGTAGGTCATGGGCGGTTTCCCGACGTGCTGGCGGAACCCGCCCTGGAGTGAGCGCACACTGACGTGGACGGCTCTGGCCAGCACCGTGCTCGACCAGGCCTCTGCCGGGCGCTCGTGCAGCAGGTCGACGGCGCGCGCCACCGCGCGAGGAACGGCCGGCACGTCGGGACGGTCGAGCTCCTCGATGTGGCTGTGCGCGTGCCCGAGGAGAAGGGCGTCCAGCAGGGTCCTCTCCAGCTGACGCCCAGCGGCCGGGTGGGACAGCAGACGTCCCCGGCAGGCGAGCTCTCCGGCGATCAGCTGCACCATGCTCCGCCAGGCACGCCCCTCGGACGTGGCGAGGCTCATCTGGAACGGCAGGTTCAGCGGTCGTTCGACGGAGTGCCCCAGAAGCTCCTCGAGCTCGCTCTCGAGTGTCGACTCAGGGACCATGAGGCAGAGCTGGACGGCGTCGGAGCTCCATTCGATGGCAGCGGGTGCGCCGGCCGGAAAGACTGCCGCCTGCCCGCTCGTCGTTGCCAACGGCGCGGAGCGCCCCACGCAGGAGACGACCGACCCCGCCAGCGGGGTGTTGACGTGGATATGACGAGCCTCCTCGGTCACGAGGCGGATTCGGCGTCCGTACTCCAGCTGACCGACCGTGGTCGTCCCGATGTGCGCGGTGGCCAAGCGCATGGTCAGTGCGCCCGGTTCCAAGGCTTCGACGCGGTTCGGCAGGTAGGCCTCGGCGACAGCTGCCTCGGCCTCGTCGGGTGCAGCCGCCGTCACCACCCCCGCCGTCTGCGCTCCTGACGTGGAGCCGTCCCTCGCGAGGTGCCGCGGGGCCGGGACATCTCGGCGATGCATCCCGGTCGCCGACTGCCGGGGCATCGTCATGCGCCGCGCGTTCGCCATGGGCCTGCGCGCCCGCCACCAAGACTCTTCATACGTGCACCAACGGCTTCGACCTCGGACCTGTCCAGTGCGGCCACTATAGGCAGTCGACGCACAGGGACGTCGCAGCTGCGCGCCGACGTCGTCGGTTCCGCACGGACCCCGTCAGGCCTTCGCTCCCGCCGTCGCCGGATGGCGGAGCCCCTTCGCAGCAGAAGGGCCCCTGACCGGCGTTTCCGCTGGTCAGGGGCCCTTCAGAGCACTGGGTGGCAGGTGAAGGATTCGAACCTTCGTAGCTCTCGCGACGGATTTACAGTCCGTTTCCATTGGCCGCTCGGACAACCTGCCTTGGTGCGTCTGGAAGGATAGCAAGAGATCGGGCGCGGTCCGAAATCGGGACTGCGGCGACGCCTTCGTCGTGTCCGCGGCCCCTCCGCGCACCCGCCCGACGGACCAGACAACAGCATCCGGAAGGACCCACCGATGGCCGACTCCTCGTTCGACATCGTCAGCAAGTTCGACAAGCAGGAGATCGCGAACGCGGTCAACAGCGCCAGCAAGGAGATCGCGACGCGCTACGACTTCAAGAACGTCGGCGCCTCCGTCGACCTCGCCGGCGACGTCATCAAGATGAAGGCGAACACCGAGGAGCGCTGCCTCGCAGTGCTCGACGTCGTGCAGACGCACCTCGTCAAGCGCAAGGTGAGCCTCAAGCACCTCGACGTCCCCGAGGCCGGCCCGCGCATCTCCGGCAAGGAGTACCACCTCGACGCCCCCCTCAAGGAGGGCATCTCCCAGGAGAACGCGAAGAAGATCAACAAGCTGATCCGCGACGAGGGACCCAAGGGCGTCAAGAGCCAGATCCAGGGCGACGAGCTGCGGGTGTCGAGCAAGTCCCGCGACGACCTCCAGGCCGTCCAGCGCATGCTGCGCGAGGCCGACCTCGACGTCGCACTGAACTTCACCAACCAGCGCTGAGCGCGCGGGTTCGCCTGCGCCACAGGCGAACCCACCACGTCAGACCACGTATGCCGTCCACTCCAGTGGGCGGCATACGTGCGTTCTAGACCGGGCGGGCGAGACCGCGCAGGTCGGGGAAGACCTCGACCGCGAGGGCCCACCAGAAGAGGTGGCCGCAGAGCTCGGCGTACTCCTCCGGGGTGACCCAGCGGGTCTCGTGGATGCCGTCGTCGCCGTCGGTCAGCTCCGGCCGCACGTCGTCGAGCCGGGTGCGGAAGACCTGAAGGAAGGGCTTGTCGCGACCGAAGAGGTTGTCGTCGGTCAGGGGCGTGAACCGCTCGTAGCCGCAGGGCAGGACGTCGTGGTGGCGCAGCCTCAGGCCGGTCTCCTCGAAGGTCTCGCGCACGGCGTTCTCGACCGGGGTCTCGTCGTCCTCGCGCCACCCACCGGGAGATCCCCACTCACCGCGACGGATGCTGTGCACGACGACGAAGTCCCCACGCCGGTCGCGGACGAAGACCATCGCCGCCAGCACGCGGGCGGGATCGAGCGGGTCGTCCGAGGCCACGAGGTCGACGTCGCTCACGCCGTTGGGGAACGGCACGGCGAGGATGCGGCGCACCCCGCGGTCCCGCTTGCGCTTGCGCAGCCGCAGACCCGAGGCGTTGAGCCGGCGCGCGAGGTCGACCCCCGTCGTCGGCGTCGCCCCGGCGTCGACGGCGTCCTGCCAGCGCCCCTGCGGCACGTCGTAGTGGTCGCCGTCGAACGACCGCGGGTGCAGCGCGGCGGCCCGCGCGACCTCGTGCAGCTCGTCGTAGGAGGCGTCGCTGACGAGATGCGCGAAGAGCCGACCGTGGGCGGGCCAGATCGGCTGGTCGATCCACACGGTCATGGCTCGAAGCCTAGGCCAGCCCGGCGGCGCACGCCGTCCGGTCCCTGTGGATGACGCCGGCCACCGCTCCCCCGCCCGACCTAGCCTCGGACGAACGCGGCCACCGTCCGGTCGGCCCACCGATCGAGGAGAGCACCCATGTCCCGTTCCGTCGTTGACACCGAACGCATCGCCGCCGCGGCCGGCGACATCAACCGGCTCGCCGACACCATCACGTCGAGCACCGCCGAGCTGCGCGGGCGGCTCGCCGGCATGGGCGCGGACTGGCAGGGTCCGGCCAAGGTCGAGTTCGAGCGCGTCATGCACGACTACCAGCGCATCCAGGCCCAGATGACGCAGGCCCTGGCGGACGTCGGCCGGCTCACCCTCAAGGCGTCGACGGCCTACGCCGAGCACGAGAACGCGACCCGCGCGCTCTTCGCGCGCTGACCGGGCGCCTGTGACGGATCTCGGGAGGTGGTTCGTGCACTGGCACGCACGCCACCTCCTGAGCCCGTCGCGTCGAGCCGGAGCGACACCGACCAGATCCCGCATTGAGCGCTCATCGGTCCGGCTGCCTCGCCATACTCGTTCCAACGCCCACATCACCTCATAGGGGCGCAGTTCTATACAGCTGCGAGGGGTCGCGATGCAGGATCAGTGGACTGCTGGACTTCGCTCCCGCGGGCTCGACGAGGAGCGGAAACGGGTTCGGGGCACGGTCGCCGGGTGCGCCGGACTTGTCGTCGTGTTGTGGATCTGGGCCTGGGTTGGACGAAGTTGGTTGTCCCGAGACCAGGTCGTCGGCCTGACGGGGATCTCGAGCATCCTCACGGCTGCGATGATGATCTACGTCCTGGTCGCCATCGAACGCGAGGCAGCTCTTGAGCCCATGGTCGGGCCCTTCCGAGCGCGAGTGGCCCAGGCGGTCGCCGGTGGGAACCTCGTCCTCCTGCTTCTCTGGCTCGTGCCGGCTCTGCGCACGGGAGTAGTCGAGGGGGCCTCGACCAGCTGGCTGCTCGTCATGACGTGGTGTTTCGGAGCTGCGTCCGTCCTCACAGGACTCGCGGCACTGGTCGTCCTGCAGCGCCGGATCTCCGCCGCCCAGCGGGACCCGGGTGACGACGGCCGGGAGAACGCAACCACCGCCGCCTTGCGAAGGCCCCTTCCGACCGTGAACGCGGAAGTTGTGGCGTGCTCGGGTGGCGGTATCCGGGCTGCCGCCTTCGTACTGGGCGGGATGAACGCCCTGCAGGAGCGGGCGACCGCTGACCCGTCCAAGCCCGAGCCGGCACTGGTCGCGGTGAGCGGTGGCAGCTACATGGCGGCCGCCATGGCGCTGCTGCGGGGATGGTCGGGCCGCACCAGAGACCGCCATCCGGTGGTCTCGTGGACCGACGCCTACAGCCTGCGGTCACCTGAGTTGCGACGTCTTCGGCGGCACACGCGTGACCTTGTCGAGCCACGCTCCGAGGTCGTGTCGGCGGTCTTCCAGTGGCTGCTGGGAGCTCTCGTCAACCTGTCAGTGCTGTTCGGAGGAGTGACGTTGCTGGGATGGCTCCTCGGCTGGGTGACCAGCCGCGCCGGCACCCTGACGTATGCCGGGTCGCAGCTGACCTGGACGGTCCCAACCCCTGTCCTCATCTGCCTGACAGTGATCGCTGCCGGCATCGTCGTCACGACGATGAGCGTCTGGGTGGCGCAGAGTCGCCGCGACGCGCCCCGCGACACTGACAAGACCTTCGGGCTGGGGACCACGGCCGAACGGGCGCGCAGGGTCCTGGGCACCGTCCTGCTCGTCGTCGTGTTCGTCTTCGTGGCCGTGCCTGGGGCCGTCCAAGGCCTGAGCAACCTGGCCGCGAACAACCAGCCCACGGCCGCTGTCGCCAAAGCACTGCACACGATGGGCTTCACCACCGACGAGCAGTGCAGCCGCGCCGCCGGTGAGTCGGTGCTCACTGCCGCCCGCGCCGCGCAGTCCGACGCCAACCTCAGCCCGGGAGAGAAGCGCTCGTTCGAGGCTGGGGCCTGTGGATTCGTCACCACCGTCACGCTGTCGGCCACCGTCCAGGGATGCATCTCCGGGGCGTTGCCATCGTGCCCGAGGACCGATGGCCAATGGGTGGCCCTCGGCGAACAGACCCTGCAGTCCGCTGGGGAGGTGAAGCGCACCGGGGTCGCCCAGTGGGCCGTGCTCGGGGCCGTGCTGACCACAGTCGTGGGCCTCATCCGGGGCGGCATGGTTTCACCCACGGACGGGGGAAACCGGCTCGTCGCCAGACTTAAGCGCACCGCCTTCGCGTGGATCCCGCTGCTGCTCTTCAGCCTGCTGGTCCTCTGGATCCTGCTCGGCACCGTCTTCGCCGACGTCGTCGACGCCAAGGCGCTGGGCAGCGGTCGAAACCTCATCCTCCCCCTCGTCGGGCTGCTGTGCGCCATCTGGGTGGACGCCAATGTCACATCACTGCACGGCTACTACCGGCGCCGGCTCGCCAACGCCTTTGCCGTACGCAGGACGCGACGACAGGCATCGGGGGACGGCGCCGAGCCTCTCGACCAGACGCGCTACTACCCGTTCTCCGAGCTCCGCGCGGATGGGGACGCCCGGTCCCCACAGGCGGGACCAACCACGATCCCCTTGTCGATCGCGACGACGGCCAACATCCGCAAGTACGACGAGGCCCCGACCCGTCGCGGCGGCATCCCGTTCGTCTTCTCCCCTGACGGCGTGGAGCTGCAGCTCCCCGACGGGTCTGCCCGCCGGGTGGCGATGTCGGACTACGAACGGTTCGCAGGCCTCGGCCGTACAACCATCATGTCGGCGGTCGCGATGAGCGGCGCGGCCGTGAGCCCCATGGCGGGACGTTACTCCAAGGCCATGTCTCCCTTCCGGCTGCTACTCACGGTGCTCAACATCCGGGTCGGTGTCTGGGTGCCCAACCCGCTTTGGTGGCAGCCCAAGGCGGAGATTCGGGCGACGACCATCCGGGAGTTTCTGACGAAGTGGCCCCGTACACCCTGGCTCGACAGCCGACCGGGCATCGGACAGGTGCTCAGCGAGGCCTCGGGTCGAGGGTCGCTGCTCGACCGGTGGATCTACCTGACGGATGGCGGTCACCTCGACAACACCGGCCTCGTTGAGGCGGTGCGATCCCTCCGGGGAGAGACTGATCCGGTCGCTCATGCCGGTCCGGGCGCTTCGAGGGCGGCCGACCCACTCACGGAGTCCCGGGGCGTGGTCGGGGGCACGGTGATCGTCTTCGACGCCAGCAACGACCGCGAAGGCACCTGGGCCGCCATCGGCGACGCCCTGTCGGTAATCGCCTCCGACCTGGGCATCGTGCTGACCCTCGAGACGCACGATGACAGTACCGTGGCCACCCGTGCCACCATGCCTGCCCCCGAGGGGGCCCAACGCCGGCCGGCGCGTTGGTGGCAGCAGAGTCCGCCCGACCAGCCACCGGACTTCGCGCGCATCTATGTGGCGCCCGAGGTCCGCCTCCGTGTCCTCGTGGTCAAGGCCGTCCGCCCGACGGACCTCAGCGCGGTCGAGCTACCCGAGGCGGTTCGGTCCTTCGCGATGAGCCACTCGGACTTCCCGCGCGCTGCGACGACTCGACAGGACTTCGGCGACCTGGAGTTCGAGGCATACCGCCAGCTCGGGTGGTGGTGCGCACGTCAGGGCCTGGGCCTGCTCGACGCCGCCGGACCACCGCCCCAGCCCGCGGCGGGGTCGCCGGAGCCGGCGTCGCCGCCTGCGCCTTCGGGCCAGCCGGTCCCGGAGCCGCAGGCCACCCCCGCGGCGTCCAACGCCGAGTCAGAGCCCGAGCCTGCTCCTCATCACGAAGCCGAGCCCACCCCCAATGCCCTAACCCCGGAGGAGTCGAGCCGCAGCGCCCAGACGGACCCGTACACAACAGAGAGCGCGCAGCCGACGAAGACGTCCGACAGCCCGGAAGGGGTGTGAGCTCGGGGCCGAAGGCGCTCATCCACCAGTCAACCGAGTCCTCGGGCGCGCTCGGGACTCTCCAGACTCTCAAGGCCCGGGGCGTCGCACGGGAATCCCGTGCAGCGCCCGGCCGACCATGATGAGCGCCGACGTCACGACGAGGAAACCGACGTCCACGAGAACCGCCCGCCCAGGCCTTCGCGGACGTGGTTGACGCCGAGCAGCTATGACCGACGAAGCCCTCGACCATGTTGAACAGACCCCGCCCAACCAGCACCACGCCGAGGTGAAGGACCAGCTCAGGGCTCGCCTCCCTTGGCGCCACTTGTGCACGACGCTCAGGTTCCCGACGAGCACGACGACCCAGGTGCCGACGTGGACGTGGTCGTCGGCCAGCCTGTGGGTCCGAGGCCGGCGACGGGGGTGACCAGGTGATCCGCCATTGATCATGTGGTGCCAAGTGCAGGGTCTGGTGCAGCACCAGGCCATCGACCTGACCGCCGAGCAGGAGAACGCGACCCGCAAGCTCTTCGCGCGCTGACGCCGTCCCGGCCGGACGGCATACGCCCTCAGCGCCGCGGGCGTCGGTCTCGGGGACGGCGAAGGGCGGCTCCCCCGTGAGGAGGAGCCGCCCTTGCGACGTGCTGCGGTACTGCTCAGACGGAAGGGCTCAGAAGCCCATGCCGCCCATGCCACCCATGTCGTCGCCACCGGGCATGGCCGGCGCGTTCTTCTCGGGCTTGTCGGCGATGACGGCCTCGGTCGTGAGGAAGAGCGCCGCGATCGAGGCTGCGTTCTGCAGCGCCGAGCGCGTCACCTTGACCGGGTCGATGATGCCGGCAGCGAGCAGGTCGACGTACTCACCCGTGGCGGCGTTGAGACCGTGACCGGCCTCGAGGCCGCGCACCTTCTCCGCGACGACTCCACCCTCGAGACCGGCGTTGATCGCGATCTGCTTGAGCGGGGCCTCGGTCGCGACGCGCACGATGTTGGCGCCGGTCGCCTCGTCACCCTCGAGCACGAGCTCGTCGAGCGCCTTGGCGGCCTGGATGAGGGCCACGCCACCACCGGCGACGATGCCCTCCTCGACGGCAGCCTTCGCGTTGCGGACGGCGTCCTCGATGCGGTGCTTGCGCTCCTTGAGCTCGACCTCGGTGGCCGCGCCCGCCTTGATGACGGCGACGCCGCCGGCGAGCTTGGCGAGGCGCTCCTGGAGCTTCTCGCGGTCGTAGTCGGAGTCCGACTTCTCGATCTCGGCCTTGATCTGGGCGATGCGGCCCTCGATCTGCGAGCGGTCCTCGGCGTCCTCGACGATGGTCGTCTCGTCCTTGGTGACGACGACCTTGCGAGCGCGGCCGAGCAGGTCGAGGGTGGCGTTCTCGAGCTTGAGACCGACCTCCTCGGAGATGACCTGGCCACCGGTGAGGATGGCGATGTCGGTGAGCATGGCCTTGCGGCGGTCGCCGAAGCCGGGAGCCTTGACGGCGACCGACTTGAACGTGCCCTTGATCTTGTTCACGACGAGCGTCGCGAGGGCCTCACCCTCGATGTCCTCGGCGATGATCAGCAGCGGCTTGCCCGACTGCATGACCTTCTCGAGGAGCGGGATGAGGTCCTTGATGTTGCCGATCTTGGAGTTCGCGACGAGCACGTAGGCGTCGTCGAGGACGGCCTCCATGCGCTCGGTGTCGGTGACGAAGTAGGCGGAGATGTAGCCCTTGTCGAAGCGCATCCCCTCCGTCATCTCCAGCTCGAGGCCCATGGTGTTGGAGTCCTCGACGGTGATGACACCTTCCTTGCCGACCTTGTCCATCGCCTCGGCGATGAGACCACCGATCTCCTCGTCGGCCGCCGAGATGCTGGCGGTCGAGGCGATCTGCTCCTTGGTCTCGATCTCCTTGGCCTGCTCGAGCAGGCGCGCGGTGACGGCGTCGACGGCCTTCTCGATACCGCGCTTGAGCGCCATCGGGTTGGCGCCGGCGGCCACGTTGCGCAGGCCTTCCTTCACCATCGCCTGGGCGAGCACGGTCGCCGTCGTCGTGCCGTCACCGGCGACGTCGTCGGTCTTCTTGGCAACTTCCTTGACGAGCTCCGCGCCGATCTTCTCGTACGGGTCGTCGAGCTCGATCTCCTTGGCGATCGAGACGCCGTCGTTGGTGATCGTGGGGGCGCCCCACTTCTTCTCCAGGACGACGTTGCGGCCCTTGGGGCCGAGCGTCACGCGGACGGCGTCGGCGAGGATGTTCATTCCTCGCTCGAGCCCGCGACGCGCCTCTTCGTCAAACGCAATGGTCTTGGCCATTCGGGTGGTTCCTCCCACGCGAATCGTTGGTGGTGGCCCGCATGACGCCCGCGACGGACGGGACCGGTCTCCCCAGCTTCATGTAGCTGCGAACCCAGCCCCTCGGCATACGGCCCATTTCTGTCACTCCCCTAGGGAGAGTGCTAACGCCATTATTGGCACTCTCGGGGTGAGAGTGCAAACGTCTGACCGCCTCGGGTGAGGGCGTATGCCGTCCGCTCGGCTCAGGCGTCCGCGACCGGCGCCAGCGCGGCGGCGATCCGGGCGGCGTGCTCGGCGGACTCCTGCTCCGACGCGTAGGTCGTCCGCGGCCAGAAGAAGCCGCGCAGGCCGTCGCCCTTGGTGCGCGGGACGACGTGGACGTGCAGGTGCGGCACGGACTGGCTCACGACGTTGTTCATCGCCACGAACGTGCCCTGGGCGCCGAGCGACTCGACGACCGCCGCGGCGAGGCGCTGGGTGGCGCCGAGCACGGTGGCGTGCAGGTCTGCGGGCAGGTCGAGCAGGGTGTCGACGTGCCGGCGCGGCACGAGCAGGACGTGGCCCTTGAAGACGGGCCGGCGGTCGAGGAAGGCGACGAGGTCCGGCTCGTCGAGCACGACGTCGGCCGGCACCTCCCCCGCCACGATCGAGCAGAAGACGCAGTCCATGGCGACAGGCTCCCACGCCACGTCGTGCCGGACCGGGCCGAGCGCCCGTCAGCAGGTGGGGTCAGCAGATGACGAGCAGGAAGCAGCCGCCGTCGCTCGAGGTGGGCGAGGGGCTCGGCGTCGGCGTGGGCTTCTTCGTCGAGGTCGGCTTCGGCTTGGGGTTGCCCTTCGTGGGCCGCGACGACGGGCTCGGGCCCGCGGTCGAGCTCGGCGCGGGGGCCGTGGTGGCCTGGCTCGACGACGGGGCAGGGGCCGACGTCGTCGGCACGGACGACGTCGGGTCGGAGGCCGGCTCGACGACGGCGGTTGCCGGGGGCCGCGTCGTCCCGGGGCGGGTGGTCCCGGTCTCCGCGGCGGTCGAGCTGGTCGCCGCAGTGGAGGTGTCGGCCGAGCCCCAGCCGTCGTCCGAGGTCGTGCTCGTCCAGTCACCGCCGGGCAGCCCGGGGAAGCCGCTGGACGACATCGCCTCGTCGCTCCAGCTGTCGCCCGACCAGTAGGCGACGGCGCCGGTCGAGAGCAGGGCGATGGAGGCGAGGACGGCCGCGATGAGGATCTTGCGTCGGGACTTCGAGCCGGGAGTGGAGGTGGGGATCTCGGTCGACATGGTCCACCAACGTAGAGGAACCGGGCGTGGGGCGCCTCCTCAGCGCCTGCCCGCTACGGTGGACCCATGCTCGGCGAGACGTGGATCACACCGAGGGGCGCGGGGTGAGCGCGCCGCTCGCCGGGGACCGGCTCGCGACGACGAGCAGCGGCTTCGTCGAGGTCGCCGACCGCGTCTTCGTCGCGCGCTACCGGCAGTGGGACGTCAACGTCGGACTCGTGCTCGGCCGCCACGGCGCCGTCGTCATCGACACCCGGGCGAGCGGCGTCCAGGGCAGCCAGGTCCTCGACGACGTGCGCCGCCTCGGCCGTGACATCGAGGTCCGCCACGTCGTCAACACGCACGTCCACTTCGACCACAGCTTCGGCAACATCGCCTTCGAGACCGCCATCGTCCACGCCCACGACAACGTCGGGCGCACCATCGAGGCCGACGCCGAGCGCATCAAGGCCGCCTTCTGGTCCGACCCCGGCGACGGTCCGGAGTACGGCTACACCGCGCGCGACGCCGCCGAGGTCATGGCGACCGTGGTCCGGGGGCCCGACCGCACCTTCGGCTCGAACGCCACGATCGACCTCGGTGACCGCGTCGTCACGATGACGTATGCCGGCCGCGGACACACCGACGGCGACGTGGCCGTGCTCGTGCCCGACACCGACGCGATGTTCCTCGGCGACCTCGTCGAGGAGAGCGCGCACCCGTCGTTCGGGGACGACTGCTGGCCGCTCGAGTGGGCCGACACCCTGACCTCGCACCTGGTCCAGGCCGAGGACCGCACGGTCGTCGTGCCGGGACACGGGCATCCGGTGGACGGCGCCTTCGTGGCTCGCCAGCGCGACGAGATCGCGGCGGTCGCGGCCGTCATCCGCGAGCGCCGCCTCGGGTCGGTCTCGCTGACGGAGGCGCTCCGCGAGCCGGACCCTCGCCTGCCCTATCCCCTCGACCACCTGGGCTCCGCGATCCGCCGCGGCTGGGACCACCTCGCCCCACCCGCCCCCTGACCCCAGCACCGTCATCGCGACCTCGACAGCCCTGCTGGATCGTCGCGTGCACGGACACGGTGCGCTCAGGGTCGTGGAGTTCCATCGGCACCTGGTGCCGGAGGAGCGCCACGACCTGAGGCCTCCGCGCGCGGCGCGTGTTCGGCGCGAGACTCAGGCCGCTCGGCGCAGCCACTGAGCAGCGCCACAGTCGCGCCCACATGACCTGAGCTGGCCGTCCCAGCCACGCGATCGCAGGAGCCGACCGACGACCAGGCCCGCGCGACAGGGCTCGAGGACGTGGGACCAGCCGAGTCTCAGCGTCACCTCGCCGCGGGCCATGGCATCGACGTCACGCTCGAGATCGGCCCACTCCCGCCCGGGTCCGGTGTGGACGAACCGACCATCGAGCTCCACGAGCCCGAAGTCGCGGTAGTCGACGTCGCGGTATGTCACGCCTCCCCTGGTGACGACCCGGACCTGCCGGTGCGCGGTCGGCAGCCCGTGCGGCCGCTCGACCTCACGCAGGTAGCGCCCCTCGAAGGCCGACATCGTCCCGGCCGCCACGTCGTCGAGGATCGCGAGCAGCACGCGCCGACGAGGCAGGCGACCACGTGCGGCCAACGAGGCGTGCAGCCGGGCGGCCGTCGTCGCTCCCTGTTGGCAGGCATCGGCGAGGACCGCGACGGCCGCCGCCTCGTCGCTGCAGGCAGCGGCGACGTCGAGCAGGGCCTCGTCCAGACGCAGCCGTGGCGGAGACAGGTGCAGCTGGACCCGGCTCTCGAAGTCAGCCCGCCGAGACACGACCACCCCGGCGGGTGGGGTGACCCGTCGACTCGCGTCCACGACGACGTGCACCGGTTCGACGGCAGCCGCCCGCCCCGGCTGCACGCCACGGTCCGGCCACGAGGCGAAGGCCCCTTCACCCGCAGTCGACCTGAGGCCGTGCGCGCGCAACGCGGAAGGACCGGCGAGCGCCGCGGGCCAGTGGAAGAGCACCGCCGCCCACGCCCGCTGCGACCACGTCGCAGGCCCGGTGTGGTCGACGTAGATGCCCGGATGGATCCGCGCGAGCTCTCGACGTCGCAGCAACCTCTCCAGGTCGTTGTCGTCGAGACCGGAGTCGAGTGCTTGGGCCCTCGAGAGCACGCCGTCCTGCGACCGGAGCACGGTGTGTGCACTCGTCAGGTCCATGGCTCGAGCCTGCCGCGAGGTCGAGTGACGCGCACAGGAGCGGAGGGGCCTGTGGGCAGTGTCGGATCGGGCCAGGCGGGTGTGGATGGTCCGGCCGACGGGTCGTGGAGCTCTTCCGGCACCTGGTGCCGGAGGAGCTCCACGACCTGAGCAGAGGCAGGCAGAGGGTCCCGACGTCGGCGCCGACGAGCGCCGGCACCGGGTCAGCCGGCAGTGCCTGTCGTGGCGGCGGCGAGGACCATGTCGTCGGAGCAGGCTCGGGCGAAAGCCGCGATGCGAGCCCGGATCTCGCGCCCGAGCAGCCACTGCCCGATCGGCTCGGCCACGATCCGCAGCCAGGCCGGGCGGACGGCATACGTGTACTTCCAGACGGCGAGAGTGCCCGCGACCCCGCCCCGCTCCTCCGGCGTGAAGCGCCACCCACCACCGAACCGCTCGAAGAACCACGGCCCCTCGACCATCGTCATCCCGACGCTCGTCGGCGGCCGGTACGACGCGTACTCGCTCACCATCCGCGGCCCGATGCGCGCCCGCGTCACTGTGCGCACGCCCTTGGCTGGACGCACGGCGTCGACGAGGTGCTGGCTCCGGATGAACGGGTCCCAGCGCAGACGCACCTCTCCCGTCGTCTGCGACACGGCGAAAGCCACCTCCGGCGGGACCGGCACCCACGCATCTGCAGTCACCTGCGGCACGCCGGGCTCACCTCTGCAGCGCGGACGGGAAGGCGTCGGACCAGGAGCGCAGCGCGTCGCCGCCGTCGGACGTGCGGTCGACCGACGTCGCCGCGAGCAGCGCGTGGACGATGGCCCGGGCGACGCAGTCGGCGCCGGCCTCCATGAGCAGGGTCTGCTCGACGGGGTCGGGCGCCGGCCGCGCACCCGTCGCGAGCGTGAAGAGGGTGTCGCCGTCGAAGAGGGTGTGCACCGGCTTGAGGGCCCGCGCGTAGCCGTCGTGGCCGATCCCGGACATCTTCTCGCACTGGGCCTTGCCCAGGGTGGCGTCGGTCGCGATGACGCCGATCGTCGTGGCGAGTCCCGGTCGACCGGCGCTCGTGGGCAGCGCCTCGGCCCGGGCCCGGGACGCCTCGAGCTCGGCGGCACTCGGCCGACCCACGTGGGCCAGCTCGTCGCCGAGCCCGAGCCCCACGGCATACGGCAGCCCGGTGGCCGGGTCGACGGCCGAGCCGACGGCGTTGACGGCGATGAGCGCGGCGACGGTCGTGCCCGACTCGAGCACGACGCTCGCGGAGCCGATCCCGCCCTTGAAGCCACCCGCCTTGGCCCCCGTCCCGGCGCCGACGCAGCCCTGGGCGACGGCCGAGGCCGACGCGACTGCGTATGCCGCCCTCCCGTCCTCGGCGCGCGGGTGGTGGCCCCACGTGCCGGCACGTCCCAGGTCGAAGAGGATCGCGGACGGCACGATCGGCACGACGTGGCCGGGCTCGCCCATCGGCCAGCCGATCCCGTCGTCGAGCAGGGCGCCCATGACTCCGTCGACGGCGGCGAGGCCGAGCGCGGACCCGCCGCCCAGGACGATCGCGTTGACGCGGTCGACGAGGTTGCGCGGGTCGAGCAGGTCGGTCTCGCGCGTGCCGGGTCCGCCGCCGCGCACGTCGACACCGGCGACCGCACCGCCGTCCGGGGCGAGCACGACGGTGACGCCCGTGAGCCAGCCCGGCTCGTCGCGGGTGCAGTGTCCGACGCGGAGGCCGGCGACGTCGACGAGCGAGTTCGTCGGGCCGGGGGCCGCGACGAAGGGGGCGCCGCTCACTGCGGGTCCCTGAGGTCGAACTCCATGAGGCGGCCCGGGGAGCTGAAGCCGAGCCGTTCGTAGAACTCCTGCGCGCGGTCGTCGGGGGCGTTGAGCCGGATCCACTTGACGTCGGTCGTGCGCGACCACTCGATCATCGCCTCGGTCAGGGCCCGACCCACCCCGCGGTCACGGCAGCCCGGCGCGACGAAGAGGCCTCCGACGTGCAGCCACGAGACGTCCTTGCGGCCGGGCCACGGCAGCGCCCGGATGCGCCGCGTCTCGAGGATGCCGGCGTGGTCGCCCCGGCTCTCGGCGATCCACGTCGGGCGGTCGGGCCGCTCGGCCAGCCACGCGTCGACGAAACGGTCGAGGTAGCCGGTCTCGGACGGCATACCCAGCTCGCGGGCGAACTGGAGGTGCAGCGCGGCGACGATGAGGGCGTCGTCGGCGGACGCGCGGCGGATCGTCACCTCGGCCATGAGGGAAGTGAACCATGCGCGTGCCGTGAGGGCGCGCAACCCCGGCCCGGCCGGGGCACGGCGCCCAGGGGTTGGGACGCGTCAGCCGTGTGCCCGCTCAGACGGAGCAGGTCAGACAGCGCAGGTCAGACGTTGATGCCGAGGCGGCGGCTCGTGCGCGCCCGCTGGCGGCTCGCGCGCATCCGGCGCAGTCGCTTGATGAGCATCGGGTCGGCCTCGAGAGCCTCGGGGCTGTCGAGGAGCGCGTTGAGCACCTGGTAGTAGCGCGTGGAGCTCATGTCGAAGAGCTCCTTGATGGCCTGCTCCTTGGAGCCGGCGTACTTCCACCACTGGCGCTCGAACGCCAGGATCTCGAGGTCGCGCGCGCTGAGCCCGTCCCCGGACTCGGGGCGCTGCGGCTGCGCCGTGGCGTGTTCTGTGCTCATGTCCCCGTCTCGCTGCGGTCGTGCTGCGTGTCGCGTCGTGCGTTGGCTCCGGTCACACCCTAGACCGAAATGACATGGGTGTCATTCAGCCGAGGCGTGGCGCGGCATGTCGTCGGCGGGGCCGTCGCACCGCCCGGAACATGCGTCCCACGAGCCTCGTGGGCCCCACCCGTGACGCCCCATCGCGTCGTCCGGTGTCGTGCCGGTGTGGGCCGGTGTCGGCCCGTGTCGTCCGAGAGCCGTCTCCGGCCCGCCCGGTCAGGTCATCGTATCGAGGATGGCGTTGACGTCCTGCTTGGTGGTGTGCGGGTTGACGATGGCGAAGCGCGTCAGCGTCTCCCCGCGGAAGGTCGTCGGCACGACGAAGGCGAACTCCTCCGCGAGGAGCCGGTCGGTCCACGCCTGGTAGTCCTCGGGGCCCCAGCCGAGACGGCGGAAGACGACGACCGACAGGTCGGGCTCGCGCACCGCCTCGAGGTAGTCGCGGCGCCCGATCTCGTCGGCGGCGAAGCGGGTCACCTCGAGGGTGCTCTCGATGGCGTCGACGTAGGCGTCGGTGCCGTGCACCGCGAGGGAGTACCAGAGCGGCAGGCCGCGGGCGCGCCGCGTCAGTCCGATCGAGTAGTCGGTCGGGTTCCACTCGGCCGACTTCGTGATGACGTCGAGGTAGCCGGCCTCCTGCGTGTGCGCGACCCGCGCCAGCTCGGGCTCGCGGTAGATGAGCGCGCAGCAGTCGAACGGCGCGAAGAGCCACTTGTGCGGGTCGACGATGAACGAGTCCGCGTGCTCGATGCCGTCGAAGAGGTGGCGCACCGAGGGCGCGGCGAGGCCGGCACCGCCGTAGGCACCGTCGACGTGCAGCCACAGGCCGTACTCGCGGCACACCTCGGCGACCGAGGCGAGGTCGTCGACGACGCCGAAGTTCGTCGTGCCGCTCGTCGCGACGACGGCGAAGAAGGTCTCGGGACCGTGCTCCTCGAGCGTCTTGCGCAGCTCGGCGCCGGTCAGGCGCAGCTTGTCGTCGACGTGGACGCCGCAGACCTCGGCGTCCATGACCGCAGCCATCGAGACGACCGACGAGTGCGCGTTGTCCGTGGCCGCGATCCGGTAGGGGCGCGCGCCGGTGCCGGCTTGCGTCGCGCGAGCCCTGGCCGTATGCCGTGCCACGACGAGCGCCGACAGGTTGCCCACCGTGCCACCGGGCACGAAGACGCCGCCCGCCGAGTCGGGCAGGCCGGCGAGGTCACTGATCCAGCGCAGGGCCTGGTTCTCGGCGTAGACCGCGCCCGCGCCCTCCATCCACGACCCGCCGTAGATCGACGAGGCGCCGACGACGACGTCGAAGGCCGCGGCCTCGCGCGTCGGGGCGCACGGGATGAAGGAGAGGTAGCGCGGGTGGTCGGTCGAGAGGCAGGCCGGCGCGAGGGTGTGCTCGAAGAGCTCCATGGCCCGCGTCGAGCCGAGCCCCTCGGGGGTGATGGTCTGACCGGCCGCGGCCCGGAGGTAGTCCTCGGGCTGCGCGCCGTCGAGCGGGATCGGGTCCATGAGCAGGCGCTCGCGGGCGTAGCTGAGGACCTTGTCGACGGCGACGTGGTCGGCATCCTTGTCGAAGCTGTGCACGCACAGATGCTAGGCCCTGCGGCCGGGTGCGACCGACCGCTGCAGGCTCAGGGACAGTCCCGACGCGGTCCGCGGCCGCCCCTCCGCCCCCTCTCACCCCCGAACGCCGCGTTCGGTCTCGAACTCAGTGTTCTGACGGCGCTTTCGCCATCGAACGCCGCGTTCGGTGGGAGTGGCGGGTGGCGGGCCGGCTCGCAGCGACGGCGTCCGGCGCCTCAGCCGAGGAGGGTGGTGCGCAGCTCGTCGGCGGTCGCGACGACAGCCGTGGGCCGCACGCCGTGCAGCGCGTCGGGGAGACCCGCGCCCCACGTCACGGCGACGGTGTCCATGCCTGCGGCCTTGCCGGCGAGCACGTCTACGACGGCGTCACCGACGTAGACGGCGTCGTTGGAACCGCGACCCATCCGGTCGAGTGCGAGCAGCAGCGGCGTCGGGTCGGGCTTGTGCCGCTCGGTGTCCTCCATCGCGACGAGGACGTCGACGTGCTCGCTGATCCCGAGGATGTCCATGGCCTGCTGCGCCGACTCGCGCCGCTTCGAGGTGGCGACCCCGACGTGGACTCCGGCCGCGCGCAGGTCGCCGAGCACGTCGACGACGCCGTCGTAGCCGCGGATCAGGCGCTCGGTGTTGTCGGCGTTCCACTGGAGGTACGTCGCGTAGAGCTCGTCGGCGTGCTCGGGCGAGTGGTCGCGGAAGGCCCCGATGAGCGGCCGGCCGATCCACGAGCGGATGACGTCCGGGTCCTCCTCGCGACCGATGACGGTGCGGAACGCGTGCTGGTAGGACTCGACGATGAGGTTGATCGTGTCGGCCAGCGTGCCGTCGAGGTCGAAGACGGCGGTGGACCAGCGGGGAGAAGTCACCGGCCGAGCCTAGGGCAGCGACGGCTCGAGCCACCGCCCTCGTCTCATGACCCGGGTGGGCCGCGCGGCCTCGTCGACGACGACGACGTCGGCGCGGGACCCCACCGCCAGCGAGCCGCGGTCGGCCAGCCCGAGCGCGCGGGCAGGGGTGCGCGTGGCGGGGCGGACGGCATACGCCATGGGGAGGCCGGAGGCGACCGCGCGGGCGACGATGTCGGCGACGTGGCTCGTGCCGCCGGCGATGGAGCCGGGGGTCGTGCCGTCGGGGTCGTGGGTCAGGCGGGCGATGCCGCGGTCGACGACGACCGAGAGCCCACCGAGGACGTAGGCGCCGTCCCCCACCCCGGCCGCGGCCATGGCGTCGGAGACGAAGGCGACGTGATCGACTCCGACGAGGTCGAGGACGGTGCGCACGGTGTCGTCGGAGAGGTGTGCGCCGTCGGCGATGAGCTCGACCGTGACGTGACCCCGGGCGGCCGAGCGCATCAGTGCCGGGACGGCGCCCGCCTTGCGGTGGTGCCACGGGTCCATGCCGTTGAAGAGGTGCGTGGCGAGGTCGGCGCCGGCCGCGACGGCCTGCTCGACCTGCGCGAAGCTGGCGGTCGTGTGGCCGATCGCCGCGTGGATGCCGGCCGACGTGAGCCAGCGGACGAGGTCGAGGCCGTGGTCGCGCTCGGGGGCGAGCGTCACCTGGCGGAGGTGGCCGCGCCCGAGCTCGATGAGCCGCTCCACCTCGGCGAGCGACGGGTCGCGCAGCAGCGTCGGGTCATGGGCCCCGCACCGCGCCTCCGCGAGCCACGGGCCCTCGAGGTGGATGCCGTCGACGACACCGTCGTCGGCGAGCTCGGCGAGCATCGCGACGCCGCGCTCGAGGTCGCGCGGGCTCATCGTGACGAGGCTCGCGAGCAGGCTCGTCGACCCGTGCGCGTGGTGGTGCTCGGCCGCCGCGGCGGCCGCGTCGTCACGCAGGTCGGTGAACGCGGTGCCGCCCCCGCCGTGGCAGTGGATGTCGACGTATGCCGGCACCATCGTCCCGCTCACCCGCTCGGCCGCGGCGGCGCCGGGTGGGGGCTCGGCACCCGGGGTGACGGGGGTGACCGACGTGATGCGCTCGCCGTCGACGTGGACGAGGACGTCGGGCAGCACCGTGTCGTCGACGAGGGCGGGTCCGCGCAGTGTGAGGTTCATCGGGGTCGATTCTGTCGCACGCGACGCAGGGGTAGCGTGAGGCCGTGCCAGCCCGCCCCCTCAGTGACCTCGTCCACCCGACGTGGGTCCCGGCGCTCGAGCCGGTGGCCGACACGATCAGCGCGATGGGAGAGTTCCTGCGCGCCGAGGTCGCGGCGGGCCGCGGCTACCTTCCCGCCGGCGACCGCGTGCTGCGGGCCTTCTCGCTGCCGCTGCCCGACGTGCGCGTGCTCGTCGTGGGTCAGGACCCCTACCCGACGCCCGGTCACCCGGTCGGGCTCAGCTTCAGCGTCGCGCCCGACGTGCGGCCGGTCCCGCGGTCGCTGCAGAACATCTACCAGGAGCTCGGCACCGACCTCGGGCTGCCGACGCCCGGCACCGGCGACCTGACGCCGTGGTTCGAGCGCGGGGTCATGCTGCTCAACAGAGTGCTGACGGTGCGCCCGGGGGCGAGCGCCAGCCACCAGGGCAAGGGCTGGGAAACCGTTACGGCACAGGCGATCTCGGCCCTCGTCGCGCGCGGCGGCCCTCTCGTGGCGATCCTCTGGGGTCGTCAGGCGCAGTCGCTCGCGCCGATGCTCGGCGACGTCCCACGCATCGAGTCGGCCCACCCGTCGCCGCTCTCGGCGCGCTCCGGCTTCTTCGGCTCGCGGCCCTTCAGCCGAACCAACGACCTCCTCGCCCAGCAGGGCGCGGCACCCATCGACTGGAGGCTGACATGACCCAGCCCGCCCCCGACGGCTCCGCACCGACGGTCTGGACCCGCTTCGTCGCGATCGGCGACTCCTTCACCGAGGGCATGTGCGACGACGACCCGGCCTTCGGCCACGACGGCGAGTTCGCCGGCTGGGCCGACCGGCTCGCGTCCCACCTCTCGGAGATCGCCCGCACCGAAGGACTCGACTTCGGCTACGCCAACCTCGCGGTGCGCGGCCGCAAGCTCGCCGACGTCGTCGGCCCCCAGCTCGAGGACGCCCTCTCGCTTCAGCCCGACCTCGTCAGCATCGTCGGCGGCGGCAACGACATCCTGCGCCCTAAGGCCGACCTCGACGGGCTCGCCGCCCGGCTCGAGGCCGCCGTCGCGCGCATCCGGGCGACCGGCGCCGACGTGCTCATGGCGACGCCCGTCGACCCGGCGGACGCCCCGCTCGTCAAGGCCACCCGCGGTCGCGCGGCGATCCACACGGCCAACATCTGGAGCATCGCCCGCCGCAACGGCGCCCATGTCATCGACCAGTGGGGCCTGCACGCGCTCCGCGACTGGCGGATGTGGAGCGAGGACCGCATCCACATGACGACCGAGGGCCACCGCCGCGTCGCCCTCGCCGCCCTCGAGGCGCTCGGGCACACGCCGGCCGAGACCGACTGGGCGACGCCGCTCGAGCCCGCGCCACCGATCGGTCGCCGCGAGGCCCTGCAGGCCAACGCGCAGTGGGCCAAGGAGTACGTCGGTCCCTGGGTGCACCGTCGCCTCACCGGCCGCAGCTCGGGCGACCACCGCCAGGCCAAGCGTCCCGACGTCACCCCCTTCGACTGACCGGCCCGCCCCTGCCAGCCCCAGCCGACTCCCAGCAATCTCCCAGACGGCGTCGGCGCTTCCTGCGCACGGCGCGACGTCATACCGAGGCTTCTTCGGAGGATGCCCAGAACGCCCTGAGGATCTCCTGAACTTTTCCGCTTCGACCCCTAGTGCGAGGTAGGTCGGAAGTGATTAGGTCTCCCTCGGGTCGCGTGCGGGGGTGCCGGCTCTCCATCCAACACACCGCGTGCGGCTCCTGACCGGGGCCGCACGTCATGCGCACCGACGGACACACGAGCCGTCGAACGAGGAGGATCCGTGCGTAGGACGTCAGTGGGGCTGCTCAGCCTCGCCATGGCCGCAGGGATGGGGGTGACCATCGGTGCCCCGATGGTCGGCGCCCTCCCCACCGCCCGCGTGAACACCGTGCAGGCCGGCGATGCCGCTGCACCCGCCCAGTCGGACGAGCTCTCGAGCCCCCAGCAGGACAAGGCGCGAGCCCTCAAGAAGCGAGCCATCACCGAGGTGCTCGACGGCAAGACGACTGCCGTCAAGAAGGGCACGAGCACGGTCGCCAAGATCTCCGGCGCGAAGAAGCCCGGCGGCGGCACGACCGACGAGTACGTCGAGGTCGGCCGGGAGGGCACCGACAAGATCTTCGTCGTCCTCGCCGAGTTCGGCAACCAGCGCAGCGCCAGTTACCCCGACGTCGACTCCGACCCGGCGACGCCTGGTCCGACGACGTGGGACGGCCCCCTGCACAACGCGATCCCGGAGCCCGACCGCACGCTCGACAACTCGACGAACTGGAACGCGAACTACAGCCGCGACTACTTCCAGAACCTCTACTTCGGCAACGGCGGCACCATCGGCGCCGGCGGCGCCCAGGAGACCGTCAAGCAGTGGTACGAGCGTCAGAGCTCAGGCCGCTACAGCATCGACGGACAGGTCTCCGACTGGGTCAAGGTGCCCTACAACGAGGCTCGCTACGGCCGCGACGTCTGCGGTTCGCACGTGTGCACCAACACGTGGGCCCTCGTTCGCGACGCAGTGAACCAGTGGGTCGCCGACCAGAAGGCCAAGGGCCAGTCCGACGCCCAGATCAAGTCGACCCTTGCGACCTACGACCAGTGGGACCGCTACGACGCCGACGGTGACGGCAACTTCAACGAGCCCGACGGCTACATCGACCACTTCCAGATCGTCCACGCGGGCGGCGACCAGGCCGACGGCGACCCGATCCAGGGTGAGGACGCCATCTGGTCGCACCGGTGGTTCGCCTACTACACCGGGGCCGGCACGACCGGTCCGGCCGGCAACCTCAACGGTGGCACGCAGATCGGCAACACCGGCCTCTGGGTCGGCGACTACACGATCCAGCCGGAGAACGGCGGCATGTCCGTCTTCACGCACGAGTACGGCCACGACCTCGGCCTGCCCGACCTCTACGACACCGCCTCCGGCGCCGACAACGGCGTCAACTGGTGGTCGATGATGGCGCAGAGCCGTCAGGCGGGCGCCAAGGACAAGTCCATCGGCTCGCGCGGGTCGGACTTCGGCGCCTGGGAGAAGCTGTTCCTCGGCTGGCTCGACTACAAGTACATCCCGGCGGCCACCGCCGCCGGCACGACGGTCGACCTCGGCCCGCACGAGTACAACTCGGCGAAGAAGCAGGCCGTCATCGTCGGGCTGCCCGACAAGACCGTCGTCACGAAGCTCGCAGCGCCCTACGCCGGGTCGAAGACCTGGTACGGCGGTCGCGAGGACGCCACCAACGCGACCATGACGCGTGACGTCACGCTCGCCGCCGGCACCTCGACGCTGTCGTTCCAGACGAACTACTTCATCGAGGACTGCACCTGCGACTTCGCCTACGTCGAGGTCAACGACGGTTCGGGCTGGGCGACCATTCCCGGCAGCATCACGGGGAACGAGAACAACGGCATCACCGGCACGACGAACGACACGTGGGTGCCCGCGACGTTCGACCTGTCCGCGTACGCGGGCAAGACGGTGAGCCTGCGCTTCCGCTACGCCACCGACCCGGCCTACACCGAGCGCGGCTTCTTCGTCGACGAGGTCAAGGTCGTCTCGGGCGGCACCACGATCGTCGACTCCGGCGCCGAGACCGGCGACGAGGGCTGGACGCTCGACGGCTTCTCGGCCGTCGGCAGCCAGACGACCACGGACTACCCGAACTACTACATCGCGTCGCACCGTGACTACGTGTCGTTCGACCAGTACCTGCAGAGCGGCCCGTACAACTTCGGGTGGCTCAACACGAAGCCCGACTTCGTCGAGCACTTCCCTTACCAGGACGGCCTGCTCGTCAGCTACTGGGACCTCTCGCAGGCCGACAACAACACCGGCGTGCACCCGGGTGAGGGCGAGATCCTCCCGATCGACGCGAACGCTGCCCCCGTGCCCGTCGGCGACGGCACGCTGCTTCGTCCGCGCATCGCCGGCTACGACGCCCCGTTCTCGCTCGAGACCTCCGACTCGTTCACGTACCACAAGAACAGCGTCGGCTACCGGATCACGGGCAAGCCTGCCGTGAAGGTCTTCAACGACGGCCAGCAGTTCTGGTACCCGAGCACGCCCACCACGGGCGTCAAGGTCCCGAACAACGGTGTCAACATCGGCATCACGTCCCAGAACGGCACCTCGATGCAGGTCAAGGTGTGGCTCCGCTGACGCGGATCCCCTTGTGACGCAGTGAGGCCCGCCCCCGACGGGGGCGGGCCTCACTGTCGTCGAGGGGGTATGCCGTCCGCTTCGGTTGCGCTGGAAGGCAACCGGACGGCATACGTCCTCGGGTCGGTGCGCCTCAGACGGACGCGGCGAACGCCTTCTCGAAGATGTCGAGCCCCTCGGAGAGCAGCTCGTCGCTGGCGGCGAGTGGCGGGAGGAAGCGGAAGACGTTGCCGTAGGTGCCGCACGTCAGGGTCACGAGTCCCTCGGCGTGGCAGGCCTTGTTGACGGCGCCGGTCAGCGCGGCGTTGGGCGTGAGGTCGCCGGGACCGTTGACGAGCTCGACGGCGAGCATGGCGCCGCGGCCGCGGATGTCGCCGATCTGGGGGTAGGTCGAGGCGAGCGCCTGCAGGCGCGGGACGAAGAGGGCCTCGACCTGCTTGGCGCGGCCGCAGAGGTCCTCCTCCTTCATCGTCTCGATGGCGCCGAGCGCGGACGCGCACGCGACGGGGTTGCCGCCGTAGGTGCCGCCGAGGCCGCCACCGTGGATCGAGTCCATGACGTCGGCACGGCCGGTGACGCCGGCGAGCGGGAGCCCGCCGGCCATGCCCTTGGCCGTCGTGATGAGGTCGGGCACGACGCCCTCGTGCTCGCTCGCGAACCAGTCACCGGTGCGGCAGAAGCCGGTCTGCACCTCGTCGGCGATGAAGAGGATGCCGTTGTCGGCGCACCAGTCGGCGACCTGCTTGACGAATCCCGGTGCGGGGACGATGAATCCGCCCTCGCCCTGGATCGGCTCGAGGATGACGGCGGCGAGGTTGTCCTCCCCCACCTGCGCGTGCACCTGCGTGACAAAGGCGTCGAAGGACTCCTTGGCGCAGTCGGCGGCGCCACCGGGCCAGCGGTAGGGGTAGCTCATCGGCGCGCGGTAGACCTCGCCGGCAAAGGGCCCGAACTTGTGCTTGTAGGGCATGTTCTTCGCCGTGAGCGCCATCGTCAGGTTGGTGCGCCCGTGGTAGGCGTGGTCGAAGGCGACGACGGCGTTGCGGCCGGTGAAGTGGCGCGCGACCTTGACGGCGTTCTCGACGGCCTCGGCGCCGGAGTTGAAGAGCGCGGTGCGCTTGTCGTGGTCGCCCGGCGTCAGGTCGTTGAGGGCCTCGGCGACCTCGAGGTACTCCTCGTAGGGGGTCACCATGAAGCACGTGTGGGTGAAGTCCTGCACCTGTGCGGTGACGCGGTCGACGACGCGCGGGGCGGCGTTGCCGACGGTCGTCACGGCGATGCCCGAGCCGAAGTCGATGAGCTGGTTGCCGTCGACGTCGACGAGGATGCCCCCGCCGGCGCGCTCGACGTAGACGGGCAGGCCGGTGGAGACGCCGGCCGACACGGCGGCCGTCTTGCGGGCCTGGAGCGCGGTCGACTTCGGGCCGGGGATCGCGGTCTGCAGGAGCCGCTGCTGGGGGACGTTGCTCATGCGAGCCAGTATGCCGTCCGCCGACCTCCCAGCGGAACCCGGGCGAGAAGCCGCCCGCCTTCGCATTCCGCACCCGAACGCCGCGTTCGGTTGCGAACTCACCGGCAGAACACTGAGTTCGCGACCGAACGCGTCGTTCGGCGTGGAGCGGTGATGAGACGGTCCGGCGCCGGCGGCGTCGGTCAGGCGACGGGGCGGACGACCCGGTAGCGCAGGTGCACGGTCTCCGGGGTGCCGACCGCCTCGAGCAGCTCGAGCTGGACGTGCCCGACGTCGAGGCCCGCGAACATCGCGGTGCCGCTGCCGAAGAGGGCCGGGGCGACGTGCAGCGAGATCTCGTCGACGAGTCCGGCAGCGAGGCACTGCCGTCCGAGGTCGGCGCCGCCCATGACGGTCACGGTGCGGCCATCGGCCACCGCGCGGGCCTGGTCGAGCGCGGACTCCACCCCGTCGGTGACGAAGGTGTACACGCCACCGTCCGGGACGGTGGCCTCGTCCGGCGCCTCGTGGGTGACGACGAAGACGGGGCGCCGGGCACCGCCCGACGGGCCGTCGGCGCCCCAGCCCGGGATCGAGTGGTCGTAGGTCGTGCGACCTGCCACGACGGCGCCGAGCCCGGCGACGGCGCGCTCGAGGTAGTCGCGGTCGACGAGCCAGTCGTGCAGCTGCATGCCGCCCGGCCCGAGCGGCTCCTCGGCAGTCTGGGGCGCGGCGGTGACGAAACCGTCGAGCGAGAGGCTGATGTCGAAGACGGTCCTGCTCATGGTTCCTCCTGGATCGCGTGACCACCGGCCGGCGGCACACCCTGTCGTCGTGCCGTCGGCCGGGGGGTCAGAGCTCGACGCCCTCGCCGAACCGGCCGCGGGCCTCGTGTGGGATGAGGGGCTTCTCGGCCCGGACCTTGAGCTGCTGGACGGCCCACGAGTTGCCGTCGGGGTCGGAGAAGCCGAAGAACGTGCCGCCGTCGCGGGGGTCGATGACCTGGACCTCGGAACACTCGACGCCTCGGCCGACGAGCTCGGCCCGGGCCGCCTCGGCGTCCGCGACGACGAGCTGGATGCCGTGGAGCGAGCCGGGCGCCATGGCCTTCTGCGACGGGAGGTCGCCGACGACGATCGAGCACCCGGAGCCGCGCGGCGTCAGCTGCGCGACGTGCATGTGCTCGTTCTGCGTATCGTGGTCGAGGTCGAAGCCGACCTGGTCACGGTAGAAGGCGATCGCGGCCCCGAGGTCGCTGACGGGGACGATGACGACCTCGAGCGTCCAGTCCACGGCGCTCAGCCCTGGGCGCCGGCGGACGAGGATGCCGAAACGGCCTGAGCGCTGCCGGCGACGAGCTCGTCGAGCCGCTCGTAGCCCTGGGCCATGCCCTGCTCCATGCCGCTCTCGACCATCATGTCGCGCCCCTCGACCGTGCGGCCGACGCTGCGGCCCTCGAGCCGGCAGCGGCCGTCGCCGAGGTCGACGAAGTGCATGAACTCGATGGCGACCTCGTCGGGAGCGCCCTCGAACTCGAAGGTCTGGATGGCGAGATCGTTGTCGCGCACGGTGTGGAACGTGCCGTGGAAGGCATAGACGTTGTCGCCGTCGCGGTGGGTGTAGCGGTAGCCGCCACCGGACGTGAAGTCCCAGCGCTCGATCTGCATCTCGTAGCCTCGCGGGCCGAGCCACTGGCGGACGAGCTCGGGGTCGCGGTGGGCGTTGAACACGGCCTCGACGGGGGCGTCGAACTCGCGCGTGAAGTCGATCCACGGCACGCCGGCGGGGATGTCGAGGTTCAGTGGGTTGGTCATGGCTGCTGCTCCTTGTCGGTGTTCGGTGTGGGTACTGCTGGTGCTGCGGGTGAGGTGGTGCGTTCGAGGACGGCGTCGAGCGACCGGAAGCGCTGCTCGGCGGCGAG
Organism: Terrabacter sp. LjRoot27; assembly: GCF_964254175.1. NCBI lineage: Bacteria > Bacillati > Actinomycetota > Actinomycetes > Micrococcales > Intrasporangiaceae > Terrabacter > Terrabacter sp. LjRoot27. The sequence continues at coordinate 957,095 of NZ_CAXUSS020000001.1, read as the reverse complement.
CCGGTAGCGGTCGATCCAGGCCGTCATCGCCTCGAGCCGGGCGGCCTCGAGGTGGACCGGGCGGCGCTGGGCGTCGCGGGTCCGGCTCACGAGACCGGCCAGCTCGAGCACCTGGATGTGCTTGCTGACGGCCTGCTTGCTGATCTCGAACGGTTCGGCGAGCTCGTTGACGGTCGCGGCGCCCCGGCTGAGGCGGGCGATGATGGCGCGCCGGACGGGGTCGGCCAGGGCCGCGAAGGCGCGGTCGAGGTCGGCGTCCGAGACGGGCGAGAGAATCATGGTCAACTAACTCCTTGATCAACTGATGAGTTGATTAAAGACCCCCTCCTCCACGCCCGTCAACCCCCCGCCGCCTGCGAGCTCGGCGACCCACCCACCGGGCGCGATGCATCCAAGGAGCACACGCGGCATACGCACGCTCGTTGGCTCCGCACCTGCGGGTGTAGGGTCGCGCTCATGCCGCACCTGCGTATCACCGAGGCAGCCGCCCTCCTTGGCGTCTCCGACGACACCGTCCGGCGGATGGTCGACTCCGGCCGCCTCGACGGGTCGACCGACGACGCCGGCCGTCGCACCGTCGACGGCGCCCAGCTCGCAGCCGTGGCCCAGGAGCTCGCGCATCCGGCTGCGGTCGGCGCCATCGGGGGTGCGTCCGCCCGCAACCGGATGCGCGGCATCGTCACCGCGATCACCAAGGACACCGTCATGGCCAAGGTCGAGCTGCAGTGCGGGCCCTTCCGCATCGTCTCGCTGCTCTCGAGCGAGTCCGTCGACGACCTCGCCCTCGAGGTCGGTTCCGTCGCCGTCGCCAGCGTCAAGTCGACCCACGTCGTCGTGGAGGTCCCCGCATGAGCACGCCTCGCCCGCTCAGCCGGGCCCCTCGCCGCGCTCTCGCGCCCACCGCTGCCGCCCTCGCCGCCACCGCCGTCACCGCCGCCACCCTGCTGCTCGCCGGCTGCGGCAGCTCCACCCCGTCCGCCGCCGACGGCACCGGACAGCCGGGGAGGACCGGTGCGTCGGCGGCCTCCCTCGAGGGCACGGTCACGGTCCTCGCCGCCGCGTCGCTCACCGAGTCCTTCGACCAGCTGAAGAAGGACTTCGAGGCGGCCCACCCCGGAGTCACGGTCGAGACCTCCTACGGCTCCAGCGCGACGCTCGTGCAGCAGGTCGACAACGGGGCGCCCGCCTCGGTCGTCGCCCTCGCCGGCACGGCGGCTGCCGAGCCGCTCGACCGGGCCATGGTCAAGGACACGCAGACCTTCGCGACCAACGTCCTCGAGATCGCCGTGCCGCCGAGCAACCCCGGCGCGGTCACGTCGATCGACGACCTCGCGAAGCCGAGCGTCAAGGTCGTGCTCTGCGCCGACACCGTCCCGTGCGGCAAGGCGGCTCAGGCCACCTTCGCGAAGGCCCGCGTCGTGCCCAACGTCGTGAGCAAGGAGGTCGACGTCAAGGCGACCCTCTCCAAGGTCAAGCTCGCCGAGGCCGACGCCGCCGTCGTCTACCACTCCGACGTCGTCGCGGCGAAGGACGCCGTCACGGGCGTCGAGATCCCCGCGCAGCTCAACACGAGCCTGTCCTACCCGGTCATCAGGCTCTCCGACGACGCGGCCACGAAGGCGTTCGTCGCCTACCTGCTGAGCGCCGAGGGGCTGGCGACCCTGCAGTCCTTCGGGTTCGGTGCGCCCTGAGCGGCGGGCCGCCCGGCCACCGGCAGGGTGACGTGACATGAGGTATGCCGCCCGGTGGCGCTCGCGGGTCACGCTCGGCGTCCCCGCGGCGCTCGCGCTGCTGCTGCTCGTCGTGCCGCTCGTCGCGCTGCTGCTGCGGGCCGACTGGGCGCGCATCCCGTCCGACCTCGCGACCCCCACCGTCCTGCCGGCCCTGCGGCTCTCGCTGACGACGACGTCGGTCACGGCCCTGCTGTGCCTGCTGCTCGGCACTCCCCTCGCCTGGTTCCTCGCCCGCTCCGACCGCCGGGCCACGAGCTGGGTGCGGGCGCTGCTCACCGTGCCCCTCGTGCTGCCGCCGGTCGTCGGTGGTGTCGCCCTGCTCATGACGTGGGGCCGCAACGGGCTCATCGGCCAGTACCTCACGCCGTTCGGCATCCAGATCCCTTTCACGACCGTGGCCGTCGTGCTCGCCGAGACCTTCGTCGCCATGCCGTACTACGTCCTCGCCGTCGAGGGCGCGATGCGCGGGCTCGACCCCCGGCTCGAGTCGGTGGCCCGAACGCTCGGGGCGAGCGACCTGCGCTACCTGCACACCGTCGGGATCCCCCTCGTGCTGCCCGGCATCGCGAGCGGCCTCGCGCTCGCGTGGGCCCGCGCGCTCGGTGAGTTCGGCGCGACGATCACCTTCGCCGGCAACTTCCAGGGTCGCACCCAGACGCTGCCGCTCCTCGTCTACGTCGAGCTCGAGCGCGACCCGCAGGTCGCGATCTCGATCAGCATCATGCTGCTCGCGGTGAGCGTGCTCGTGCTCGGCGTGCTGCGCGGGCGGTGGCTCCGATGAGCGCTCCGAGCCGCGCCGGTGCCGGGCTCGACGCGCGGATCCGCCTGTCCCGCGGTGAGATCGAGGTGGACGTGGCCCTGACGGCCGAGCCCGGCCAGGTCATCGGCGTCCTCGGCCCGAACGGCGGCGGCAAGACGACCACCGTCCTCGCGCTCGCCGGCGTGCTGCCCCTCGCCGAGGGCCACGTCCGCGTCGGAGGCCAGGTGTGGGACGACGGTCGGCGCCGCCTCCAGCCGGAGCAGCGTGCCGTCGGGCTCATGCTCGCCGACAGCCTGCTCTTCCCCCACCTGCGCGCCCTCGACAACGTCGCCTACGGCCCGCGCAGCCGCGGCATCGGGCGACACGAGGCGCGAGACCGCGCGCGCACCGAGCTCGACCGCGTCGGACTCTCCGACCGAGCCGCCTCGCGCCCCCGTGAGCTCTCGTCGGGACAGCAGGCGCGCGTGGCCCTCGCCCGCGCCCTGGCCACCGACCCGGCGCTCCTCCTCCTCGACGAGCCGCTCGCGGCGCTAGATCCCGACACGCGCGCGCGGACACGGAGCGACCTCGCAGCCCGCCTGACGGCATACGACGGCGTGACGGTGCTCGTCACCCACGACCCGCTCGACGCACTGACCCTCGCCGACCACCTCGTCTTCGTCGAGGACGGACGGGTGACTCAGGCGGGCACGCCCGCCGAGGTGCTGAGCGAGCCACGCAGCCCCTACGTCGCCACCGTCGTCGGGCTCAACCTCTATGCCGCACAAGGCGACTCGCACGGGCACGTCCACACCGCCGACGGCGGGCTCATCGTCACGACGAGCCCGACCGAGGGGTCGGTGTGGGCGACGGTCCCGCCGAGCGCGGTGTCGCTGCACCGGCACGAGCCGGAGGGGTCACCCCGCAACGCGTGGCGGCTGCGCATCGCGTCCGTGACGATGCAGGGCCAGTCGGCCCGCGTCGGTCTCGTCGGCGACGTGCCGCTCACGGCCGAGGTGACGCTCGAGTCGGTCACGGCGCTCGGGCTGCAGGTCGGTCAGGACGTGTGGGCGGCCGTCAAGGCCACCGAGGTGCGCACCTACCCCCGCTGAGCCTCCGCCCCTCCCCGGCCCCTCCCACTCGAGTGAGCGCTCCAACCCCACTCGAGTGAGCGCCCCGCCCCATGTCCATGTGACGGGGCGCTCACTCGATGGTGACGGGGCGCTCACTCGACGTGGAGTGGCGGACGCGGAGGAAGGCCAGGACGGAGGGCAGCTGCACCGCCGCGGAGACGAGCAGAGCCAGCGGAATCGACGTCCGGGTCGCGAGCGCCCCGAGCGGCGGCCCACCCGCGACCTGGCCGATCGCGTTGGCCTGGCTGTTCATCGACAGCACCGTCGCTCGCGAGGACGACTCGAGGTTCCGGTTGAGCCACGTCGCCTGGATCGGAGCGCTGAAGGCGCTGCTCGCGTTGTGGAGCCACAGGGCCGCGAGGACGAGCCAGAGGTTGCCGAGCAGGGCGACCCCGACGACGGCGAGCACCTGGGCCGCGGCAGCGAGCGCCACCGGCAGACCGGGGTTCTCGTCGACGACCCGAGCCGGCAGCCAGCGGCTGCTCGCCCCGGACGCGATGAGGGAGATGACCGACCCGACGAGGGCGAATGCCGTGAACGCCAGGGCCGGGTCGCCGCCGAGGAACGACGGCATCGCGAAGGTGTCGAGCACCCGCACCTGCCAGAGCCGGTCGAAGACCTCGCTCGAGAGCCCGACGAGCACGCTGACGAGGAGGAAGACGCGCACGACCTGCCGCCCGCGAGCGACGCGCAGCCCGGCGACGAACTGGTCCTTGAGGTGCCCGAACGTCTCGCGGTCGCCGCGCGGTGTCGGGTGGAAGTGCCGTTCCGGCATCGTCACCGCCAGACCTGCGGCCAGGAGCACGAGGGTCACGCCGGCCACGACGATCGGCACCCGGAGGGCGATGAGGCCGAGCCCCCCGGCGGCCAGCGTGCCGAGGAAGCCGAAGGCGAGGTCGAGCTGCGTCTCCCGGGTGAAGACCCGCGCGACGTGCTCCTCCCCCACCTCGTCGGTGATCCAGGCCTGCAGCGCACCGGACGTGAAGGTGTAGCCGATGCCCCAGATGACGTTGCCGACGAGCGCGGCGGCGAAGGTCGCGACGACTCCCTCGACGGCGAAGCCGACCCCGACGAGGAAGAAGCCGACGATGACGGAGACGCGACGGCTGTGCAGGTCGGCGACGATCCCGGTCGGCACCTCGAAGACGAAGCACGTCGCCTCGAGCACCGTGCCGACGAGGACCATCTGGAAGGGGTCGAGGCCGACGACGCGGTACTGGAAGACGAGGTTGAGGGTGAAGCACGCGGCATACGCGAAGGCCGCGACGGCGGTCAGCACGTAGAAGGTGGACGTCGCGTCCGCCTCGCGCGGCGGACGCCGCAGGAGCGTGAGCACGCTCCGACGGTAGGGCTCGCGGGGTGCCGGCGTCGCGGGGTTTCCGAGGGCGTATGCCGTCCGGCCGGCCGGACGGCATACGACGGTCTCGACACCCGGCTCAGGGGAGAGCGAGGAAGGCGTTGCGCAGGAGCGGCTGGTCGTTGACGAAGCCGTAGCCGGTGCAGGCCGCGCCGGTGCACGAGACGCGCGAGTCGACGCCGACCCGCATGTCGATGTGAAGGTGGGAGTCCGTGCAGAGGGCGTGGTACTTCGTGCCGACGTAGCCGAGGCGCTGGCCCTTGGTCACCGACTGACCGATCGAGACGACCGGCGCGGGGCTGTCGTCCATGTGGGCGAAGTACCAGAGCCGCCCGAAGCCGTCCTTGACGGTGACGGTGCTGCCGACGCTGTCACAGCCCGTGCTGCCGGCGCGGAGGGTCTTCGTCATGACCGTGCCGGCCACGGGCGAGAGGACCGAGGTGCCGGTCGCGGCGAAGATGTCGGAGGCGTTGTAGTCGTGGTGGCAGTTGACCTTGCTGTCCCAGCACCAGTGCGGCGTGCGGTTCGTGATGGCGGCCTGGTTGACGGCGAGCGGGAAGCGCAGCGAGGCGTCACCGATGATCTGCGAGGCGTTCTCGTTCTTGACGTTGGCGTCGAGGTCGACCTGGGCGCCGTTGGGCACCTCGTCGTAGACGCCACCGAAGTCACTGTTGTAGAAGACGAACACGGACGTGCCGGTGCGGTTCCAGACGGAGGCGGTGTTGTTCTTGACGCACTGGCCCTGGCCCGAGCCGCTGCTCACGAACTCGATGCACCCCGAGCCGGTGCCGTAGTCGCGCTGGGAGTTGACGAGGTCGACGCGCGACCCGGCGTTGCCGCTGTTGTAGTAGAGGCAGAACTCGCCTGACTCGCACACCCCGTTGCGGGCCGTGGCGCCGGCGGTCGGCGCGGTGCCGACGAGAGCGACTGCGACGCCGAGCACGGCGACCTGCCCTACTACGAGTCTCCTGAACATCTCGTGTCCTTCCCGAGCGGTGTGGTGGTGGCCTGTGCTGCCCACTGAACCGATGTCGCCTAACACGCGCCTAACCCTCGCCCGCGGGGCTCGTCTCACACTTTGGACGAAATGCTCGGACGTCCTAGTATCGAGCCATGCCAGCGACGAGGCTGATGCCGACCGACGAAGCCGCCGACCTGATCGAGCTGACGCGAGAGATCTGCCGCAAGGACCTCGCGCCGAAGGTCGACGACGCCGAACGCGCCCGCACCTTCCCCGAGGAGACCTTCCGCACCCTGGGTCGGGCGGGCCTGCTGTCGCTGCCCTACCCCGAGGAGTTCGGTGGGGCCGACCAGCCCTACGAGGTCTACCTCCAGGTCGTCGAGGAGATCGCGTCCGCCTGGATGAGCGTGGCGGTCGGGGTCAGCGTCCACGGCCTCACGGCATACCCCGTGGCGACGTTCGGCACCCGCGAGCAGCAGGAGGCCCTGCTGCCCGCGATGCTCTCGGGCGACCAGCTCGGCGCCTACTGCCTCTCCGAGCCGCTCGCCGGCTCCGACATCGCCTCGATGACGACGCGGGCCACCCGCACCGACGAGGGCTGGTCGCTCAAGGGCACCAAGGCGTGGATCTCGCACGCCGGCCACGCCGACTACTACACGACCTTCGCGCGCACGTCCGACGACGGCGGCAAGGGCCTGTCGACCTTCATCGTCCCCGGTGACGCCGCCGGCCTCACGTTCGCCGAGCCCGAGCGCAAGATGGGTCTGCACTGCGACCCCGTCGCGCAGGTCATGTTCGACGGCGTGCCCGTCGACGGCGCCCGCCTCATCGGCCGCGAGGGCGACGGCATGAAGATGGCGCTGTCTGCCCTCGACGCCGGCCGCCTCGGCATCGCCGCCGCCGCCACCGGTCTGGCCCAGGCGGCCCTCGACGCCGCCGCCGACTACGCGACCGAGCGGCAGCAGTTCGGACGGCGCATCGCCGACTTCCAGGGCCTCGCCTTCCTCATCGCCGACATGGAGGCCGCCGTCACCTCGGCGCGCGCCACCTACCTGCACGCGGCCCGGCTCAAGGACGCCGGCCGCGGCTTCGGCAAGGAGGCCGCCGTCGCCAAGCTCGTCGCGACCGACGCCGCGATGAAGGTGACCACCGACGCCGTGCAGGTGCTCGGCGGGGCCGGCTACACCGAGGACTTTCCCCTCGAGCGCTACATGCGTGAGGCGAAGGTGACCCAGATCTTCGAGGGCACCAACCAGATCCAGCGCCTCGTCATCTCGCGCCAGCTCCTCGCCCGCTGACGCCGACCTCTCGCCTGATCCCGCTGACCCACCGACGCCCGAAAGGCTTGTCATGCAGCTGAACTCGTCCACCGTCGCCGTCGTCACCGGTGGCGGCTCCGGCCTCGGGGGCGCCACGGCGCGCCGTCTCGTCGCCGACGGCGCCACCGTCGTCATCATCGACCTCGACGGATCGACCGCTCCGGCCCTCGTCGACGAGCTCAACGCGCAGCGTGAGGGCAGCGCCGTCTTCGTCGCGGCCGACGTGCGCGACGAGGCCCAGGTGCAGGCCGCGATCGACCGGGCCACCGAGCTCGGTGAGCTGCGCATCGCCGTCAACTGCGCCGGTGTCGCCACTCCCGGTCGGGTCATCGGCCGCGGCGGCCCGCTCTCGCTCGAGACGTTCAAGACGGTCATCGACATCAACCTCGTCGGCTCGTTCAACGTCCTGCGCCTCGCAGCAGCCGCGATGCTCGCCAACGACCCCGTCGACGGCGACCGCGGCGTCATCGTCAACACGGCGAGCATCGCCGCCTTCGACGGCCAGATCGGCCAGGCCGCCTACGCCGCGAGCAAGGGCGGCATCGTCGGGCTCACGCTGTCGGCGGCTCGCGACCTCGCGGACAAGGCGATCCGTGTCATGACGGTCGCGCCGGGCACCTTCGAGACGCCGATGCTGGCCGGCCTCCCGGGCGAGGTCAAGGAGGTCCTCGAGAAGCAGGTGCCGCACCCGTCGCGCCTCGGCCGCCCCGAGGAGTACGCCAACCTCGTGCGCCACATCGTCGACAACCCGATGCTCAACGGCGAGGTCATCCGCCTCGACGGCGCCCTGCGCATGCCGCCTCGCTGAGTCACCGACGCCGCTCGACCGGATGCCGTCCCCCCGTCACGGAGGGACGGCATCCGGCGTTCCGCCACCCGTGCAGAAATGACCACTCGACAGTTCATGGGTCAGCCCTCACCCGTCGAGTGGTCCCTTCCGCCCAGGTCGAGTGGCCACGCCCCCACCCGTCGAGTGGTCGCTTCCGCGCAGGTCGAGTGGCCACGCCCCTACCCGTCGAGTGGTCGCTTCCGTGCGCGACATGGTCGCGCACCCTCTGTGCGCGGGCAGAATGGTGGAGTGAACGAGCCAGGCGGTGACCTCGTGATCGCGGCCGGTCCCGGCCTGCGGCGCGGACTCGTCATCCCCGCGGCCGAGCTCGTCGAGCGCTTCAGCCGGTCGTCCGGCCCCGGCGGTCAGGGCGTCAACACGACGGACAGCCGGGTCGAGCTCGTCTTCGACCCGGGGTCCTCGACCGCCCTGACACCGGCCCAGCGCGAGCGCCTGGTCGCTGCCCTCGGCGGTCGTCTCGTCGCCGGCCGGGTCACGATCGTGGCGTCCGAGCAGCGGTCCCAGCTGCGCAACCGGGCCGCCGCCCGCGAGCGGCTCGTCGACCTCCTGCGCGAGGGGCTCGCTCCCCCGCCGCCGCCACGCCGGGCCACGAAGCCGACGCGGGGCTCGCAGCGCCGACGGATCGAGGGCAAGAAGCGCCGGTCGCAGGTCAAGTCGGGTCGGGGTCGCGTTCAGCCCGAGTGAGGCCGGCGGCCGTGCATGACCCTCGACCGTCGAGGAGCGGCCGGGCCTGGCCTCTCGACGGTCAGGCGTGGGGTGGCGCGAGGATCGTCGTGTCGACGACGGCGTCCACCTCGATGGGGCCGTAGACGTGCGGGAACAGCTCACCCGTCGCCGGGTCGCCGACCTCGTGGACGACGCGCGAGGACAGCCTCGACTCGTCGACGTGGAGCAGCACGAGCGGCTCGGTGACGTCGGCGTAGAAGCGCGACCGCACGACCGGCCACTGCTGCTCCGACGAGGCGTGGACGAAGCCCTCCTCGGCGAGCGAGCGGCCGCGCGTCGAGCGTACGTAGCGGCCGTCCCTCAGTGCCTGCTGCCAGTGGGCCTGCTCGGCGAGGTGGTAGATCATGCCGCGCGACGCTACCAAGGAAGCCTCGGGGCGGTGACGTGTATCTCAGCGAGCACCCACCGCCCCTGAGGAGAGAGAGGCTGGTGGTGTGGATCGCGGTCGACCGCAGTCCCCGGCCGCACGCACCTGCTGGGAGGACGGCGCAGCATGACCAGGACGCAGGAACCGCGCGACGAGGCCGAGCTGAGGTTCCCGCCGAGCGTGGCGAACCTCGGCGGTCACGACCTCTCCTACGTCGACACCGGCCACGGCTCCGCCATCCTCTTCATCCACGGCCTGCTCGGCTCGCACGAGAACTGGACCCACCTCGTCGACCGGCTCGACACCGAGCACCGGGTCGTCATCCCCGACCTCTTCGGGCACGGCGCCTCCGCCAAGCCCGTCGGCGACTACTCGCTCGGCTCCCACGCCGCCATCCTGCGTGACCTCATCGACCGTCTCGGCATCGAGAAGGTGACGCTCGTCGGCCACTCCCTGGGCGGCGGCATCGCCATGCAGTTCTGCTACCTCTTCCCGGAGCGCGTCGAGGCTCTCGTGCTCGTCTCCAGCGGTGGCCTCGGGCGCTCCGTCAGCCCGCTGCTGCGCTCCGCCACCCTCCCCGGGGCCGAGCTCGTGCTGCCGGTCATCGCCTCGGCCTGGGTGCGCGAACGCGTCGAGACCGTCGGTCGGGCCGTCCGCGGCCTGGGGTGGCGACCGAGTGCCGACGTCTCCGCCGCGTGGAAGGGCTTCACGTCCCTCTCGGATGCCGAGAGCCGTCGGGCCTTCCTCGCCACGACCCGCGGCGTCATCGACCCCGGCGGCCAGACGGTCAACGCGCACGGGCAGCTGACGACCGCCGACCACATCCGCACGCTCGTCATCTGGGGGACGCGGGACCGGATGATCCCCGTCGGCCACGCCGAGAGGGCGCCCGAGATCTTTCCGGGCGCCGAGGTCGTGCTCTTCGAGGGCGCCGGCCACTTCCCGCACCTCGAGCAGCCGGACCGCTTCGCGAGCGTCCTCGAGCGGTTCATCCACGGCTGACGCCGACGCCGGCGCCCGGCACCGGATGCCGTGTGGTCCCGCTGCAGCCCCGTACCGTTCTCGGGGAAGATCGTGCCGGACGACAACCTCCGGGTGACCCCACCGCGTTGAGGGTGCGTCCAGCCACTCCAGACAGGGGACGTCAGTGGGAAACACCGAGCGCGAGGTCGACTTCTCGGCCTACGTGCGGGCGCGGCAGACGTCGCTCGCACGCTTCGCGTACCTGCTCACCGGGGACCCGCACAGCGCCGAGGACCTCGTCCAGTCGTCGCTGGCCAAGGTCTACGCCAAGTGGGACCACATCAGCACGGTCGAGTCGCCCGACGCCTACGTGCGCAAGGTCATGGTCAACGAGCACACGACGTGGTGGCGCCGCGCCTGGCGCCACCGGGAGCGCACCGACAGCGAGCTGATCCGCGTCATGGACCCGGCGGCAGCGCCGGCCACCGCGCACGACTCCGAGCTGTGGGCGCACGTCCGCTCGCTCGCGCCGCAGCAGCGGGCCGCCGTCGTCCTGCGCTACTACGAGGACCTCACGGAGGCCCAGACGGCGGAGATCCTCGGGGTCTCCGTCGGCACCGTCAAGAGCCACACGAGCCGAGCGATCAGCTCGCTGCGCAGCCGCATGAAGGAGGTCACGTCGTGACGACGCCAGACCAGGCGAACGAGCTCCACGCCCTGCTCCGACAGCACGCCGACGGCGTCGAGGTGTCCGGGGACTTCGCTCCCGGCGCCATCGCGCGCCGCCGCCGTGACCAGCGGACCCGGGCCGTGCTCGGCGCCGCGGCAGCCGTCGCCGTCATCGCCGTGGCCGTGCCGACCGTGTGGTCGGCCGGCCGCGGCACGGCGCCGGTCCCTGCCCTCACGACCTCGACCAGCTCGGTCCCGTCGCCGAGCAGCTCGGTGCCGACCGAGGGGGTGCCGTCCACGACGACCGCACCCGCCCCCTCGGCCACGACGGCTCCCCCGACCGCCGGCACAACGACCACCCCGGAGACGGTGCGGGCGACCGCGACGCGCGACACGGCATACGCCGTCGACGACACGATCCGCTTCGGCGACACCGTGGTCCAGCTCGAGAAGGGGACCGTCGTCGAGAGCCTCGCCGTGCTGTCCAACGGGGGGTTCGTGCTCCAGTCGCACCTGTCGACCGGCTCTTCGCAGAGCGAGATGGAGATCCTGTCCCCGACGGGACGCACCGTGCGCAGCCTCGGCGCCTCCGGCATGTACGTCGTCTCCCCCGACGGGTCTCGCGTCCTGGCGAAGGGCGGCAGCGAGGACACCGTAGTGGTCTACACCGCAGCGGGTGGTGTGGTCGCGAGGCTCCAGGACCCGGTCAGCGACGGCACCACTCCGGCCGTGGTCCGGCAGGTCGCCGCGGTCGTCGGCGACCGGGCCTACCTCGACGCGGGAGCCACCAGCGGGTCCGTCGAGTGGAACGTCGCCACCGGCGAGACCCGCACGCTGCCCGCGCACGTCGTGGCCGTCTCCCCGGACCGCACGCGGGCCGCTCTCCAGTGGTTCGTCGCGACCGACGCGATGGACGAGGCGTGCTGGGCCGTCGTCGACCTGACGAAGCCGTCGTTCCCGAAGACCGTCGAGCGGTGCGGTGCCGGCGAGAACCCCGCCATGTTCATGCCGACCGCCTTCTCGAGCCGGGGCACCTATCTCGTCGGCTCGCACTACGTCGACGGCGGCTTCTGGTTCAGCGCCGGCGTGGTCCGCGTCAGCGACGGCACGACCGTGCTCGGCGGCACCGGCGACCGCGTCGTCTCGGGCTGGACGTGGCACCTCGACGACGACGAGTCGACCTTCCGCATCTCGCGCAACACCTCCCAGCCGCTGTCGCCGGCCACCCGGAACACGCTCCAGCAGTGCTCGATCGCGCTCTCCTGCAACGACGTCGGGGCCGAGCTCCCGACACGCGACGCGGGCGGGTCCACCGACCCGCGCTACACCGTCCCGCGCTGACCGGCCGTCGCGCCGACCCACCACCGACGTATGCCGTCCGCCCACCCGGGCGGGCGGCATACGTGCTCGGGGTCAGGAGGTCCGCGCAGGTGCACACCGGCAACTCACGGGTGCGTCCACGCAGCTCGTCGACGCGTCTCCGCCGACCGACGCCAGGACTGAACGGCTCGGCGGACCCGCCCGCTCCGACCCGGAGCGGGCGGGGTCGCACGCGTCCCCGGTCGTATGCCGTCAGGCGGGCCCGCGGTCGCCGGTCGCCGACCGGCGCAGGGCCGCCGGGTCCACGACCGTGACGCGCCCACGGTCGAGGGCGACGACACCACCGGACTCGAGACGGCGCAGGACACGGTTGGCCGTCGGTCGGGTCACCCCGGCCAGCTCGGCCAGCTCGGACTGGTTGAGGTGCACCGTCACCGGCGAACGTGACTGTGCGGCAACGGCATACACCCCGCACAGGGAAACGAGACTGCGCAGGACTCGAAGCTCGGCCGGTGTGTGCAGGGCCTCCATGAGCGCGTCGGTGAGGCGGTTGACCCGGGCTGCGAGCAACCGAACGAGGAGACGACGGACCTCGGGGTGCCGGTCACAGAGGCGCTCGAAGTCCGCGAAGGACAGGGACAGGGTCACGGTCGGCTCCACCGCCTCGATCGTCGCCGTCCGCCGGCCGGCCCGCACGATCATCGCGAGCTCGCCGAAGGCCTGGCCCGGACCCATGACGGCATAGGCCAGCCGGTCCCCCTGCTCCGACGACCGACGCGCGACGACACGTCCCTCGACGACGAAGTGCACGGTGTCGGCGGCGTCACCCTCGTGGAAGACCACCTCTCCCGCGTCGTACGTGTGCCGGTGCATCGTCGCGACGACCTCCCGACGCTCGGCCGGCGACAGGTCCGAGAGGAGCCCGAGGTCGAGGGTCACGGCCGCCCCACCGTCCGGACCGGGTGCCGGCGAGCACGCTCCGGGTGTCGCCACGGGCACAGACGGCGATCCGCGTCGGAGGGACCGTCGGGGGTGAGGACACCAGATCGTGACCGCACCGGGACATCCGCAGGACGAGGGGCAGCGAACCCCTCACCGAGGGAAGGCACTTCCATGACGACGACGACGGCACACAGACGGGTCCACCCCGACCTGGCGCACCACCACCCACGGGTGACGCGGCTGCCCCGTGGCGGGTGGACGTGGGAGTGCGACTGCGGCGGCGCCTCGGCCCGCTCCGTCGTGGCCCGGCTGACGTGGCACCAGGCGTTCGTCGGGGCCCTCATCCACTCGGCCTCGATCGCTCCCTGAACGGTCACCGCAGACCCTCGCCGAGGCGCCCCCGCAGGGGCACGGGGAGCGGCGCCAGCGACGCACGCGCCTCGGCGAGCAACGCCGACTCCGCCCGGTCGAACACATCCTGGGCGGAGTCTGGCGTGTCCCCGATGGCCGTCATGCCGACGCGACCGCACTCGGTGATCGAGCTGATCATGTGGAAGACGACACCCACCTGTCGAGACTGGTCGAAGTGCAGGCCGGCGCACGCCACGAGGTCGAAGAGGTCGTCGACGCGCAGCCCTCGGAGCGACTCGTCCTCGAGGTGGTCAGTCGCCACGAGGTGGCGCTCTGCCCCGGACGGGGTGCGGAAGCAGCCCTCCTCGTGGACGTACGAACCGTCCGTCAGGAACTGCAGGGTGAGGAACGGGTGCGTCGTGCCGCCCTTGCGCAGGTTGATCTCGATGGCGTGAGCCTCCCACCGGTCACCGTGGCGCACGACGACGAAGTCGAGGGCGAAGCGACCCATGACACCCTTCTCGGCCAGGACGCGACCGACCGCCTCCGCCTCCCGCGTGATCGCCAGCGCGTACGCGTGGTCGGCCGGGAAGCGCGCGCCGAGGTACATCTGCCCCGTGGGCCCGCCGAGGACCTGGTCGTGCGTCGACAGGATCTCGAGCTCCCCGAGGGGGGTGACCCTCAGCTGCACGCTGGGGCTGCGCACCTCGTCACCGACGACACGTTCCTCGACGATGCCGCCGCGCTCGGCGAGCCGGCGCAGGTAGGCCTCGATCTCGATCCTCGAGTCCTCGAGCTGCATCGCCCCGACCCGCTCAGTGACGGCAGCGCGGAGTGTCGCTGCACCACCACCGTCATCCGGGTCTTCCTGTCCCACAGGCAGGCCCGCAAGGTCGACGAGGGCGTTCCCCGAGCCCGACACGCCTTCGTTCAGCTTGACCATCGCCCACTGCGCGTCGGGCCGCGACGCGTGCAGCTCGAGCACGGCATCGACGACGTCGTCGACCGAGTGGAGGTCCTCGGCACCGAAGGGATGCTCGACGCCTGCCTCGGCGAAGACCCTGCGGCAGCCGGTCTTGGTACCGAGCGGGTAGAGGCGCGGGTCTGCGGCATACATCGGGATGCCGAGCAGCAGGGAGAGGTCACGCTCCCGGGTCGTGCTCGTGTAGGGGATGAGGTGCGAGCGGGCGGCGTCGGGCACGAGTGATGCGATGCGCGCGACGACGCGCGGGCGGTCCAGGAGCTTGTCGATGAGCGGCCTCGGCGACGAGTCGCCCACGGACACGAGCTGGAGTCGGGCACGGGCGTGACTCGGGATCACGCCGGGCAGCAGCGACAGGTAGTACTCGATGATCTTCTCGCTGATCGGCATCGAGCTGACGTAGACCATCCGCAGACGCGGCTGACGCAGGAGCAGCAGGAGGAACAGGAGCCGCTCCTCCAGCGCCTGGTTCATCGCCCCCGCCGACGGCGCGAGCCCGTCGGCGCTCATCGAGGGCACGACCACCACCGACTCCCGCGGGTCGTTCTGCCCCCACAGGCGATAGACCTCGGGCAGGTGCTGCTGGAGGTCGTCGAACAGGCGACCCCGCGCCTTCTCGTCGAGGTCGGCGAGGCCGGCCGCGGACATCGGGGCGGAGACGGCGGGGACCTGTGTCGGCGGGTTCATGGGACGTCCTCCTGGTCGACGGTGCCGATGACCTCGTGGACCTCGAGGGGCCGCGAGATGCCGCGCAGCTCCACCGGCCCGAGCGAGCGCGTCTCGAAGCGCTCGTCGAGCCCGGCGCGCACGCGGGGGCTGATGAGGATCTGCCGGGCAGCGGCGGCCGCGCAGAGGCGGGCCGCGACGTTGGTGACCGTGCCGATGGCCGCGTAGTCCCAGCGACCTTCGAAGCCGACGCGACCCAGCGTCGCGTAGCCCTGTGCGATGCCGACCCCGAAGCCGAGGTGGTGCCCCTGCCGCGACCACCCGGACGCGAGGTCGTCGACGCGGTCACGCATGTCGAGCGCCATCCGCACGGCCCGCTCGGGGGCGTCGGGGCACGGCGGGGGGTCGTTGAAGAACACCATGAGCCCGTCGCCGGCGAAGTGCTCCAGCGTGCCCTCGTAGGCGAACACGAGCTCACCGAGCACGCCGTGGTAGTCGCGCAGCACCGACATGGTCTCCTCGGGCTCGGCGGTCTCGGCGAAGGCGGTGAAGCCCCGGAGGTCGGTGAAGACGGTCGTGATGTCGCGGCGGTGGCTCTCGAGGAAGGACTCGTCGCCGGACTCGACGATGAGTCCCGCGATCTGCGGCGACAGGAACCGGCGCAGCCGGCCCAGCCGGTCGAGGTCGTCCACCTGCTCGGCAACGCGCGACTCGAGCTCGGCGTTCCAGCGCTCGAGGGCGACGGTCTGCTCGAGCACCGTGTCGTGCAGGCGCTTGACCCGCGCCAGCGACCGCACCCGCGCCATGAGCTCGGCCTGGTCGAACGGCTTGGTGATGAAGTCGTCGGCGCCGACCTCGAGGGCCCGAAGCCGCTGCTGGGTCCCGCTCGCCGTGACCATGACGACCGGCAGCATCGCGGTGCGGGGGTCCGCCTTGATGCGCGCACACGTCTCGTAGCCGTCCATGACGGGCATGAGCACGTCGAGCAGGACGACGTCGACCTCGCACTCGGCGAGCGCCCGGAGCGCAGCGGGCCCCGACGACTCCGAGCGCACGACGAAGCCGCGGGGCTCGAGGACGGCGTGCATGAGCTTGCGGTTCTGCTCGAGGTCGTCGACGACGAGGACCCGCACGCCCGTGAGCGGCAGGACCATCGCGTCGTCGTGGACCGAGGTCACGGGTCCCGGGCCTCGCGTCGGGGCAGGTGGCGGCGCACCTGC
Source organism: Terrabacter sp. LjRoot27 (assembly GCF_964254175.1). Taxonomy (NCBI): domain Bacteria; kingdom Bacillati; phylum Actinomycetota; class Actinomycetes; order Micrococcales; family Intrasporangiaceae; genus Terrabacter; species Terrabacter sp. LjRoot27. The sequence continues at coordinate 940,797 of NZ_CAXUSS020000001.1, read as the reverse complement.
GCCGGGAACTCACGGACACTGATCGGCTTCTCGAGGTAGCCCGCGAACCCCGAGACGAGGGCCCGCTCGCGGTCGCGGTGCATCGCGAACGCCGTCAGGGCGACGACCGGGATGTGCGCCGTCGGTTCGTGGTCACGGATCAGCTCGAGCGCGGCGAAGCCGTCGATGCCGGGCAGCTGGAGGTCCATGAGGATGACGTCCGGCAGGCTCGTCCTCGCCTGCTCGACCGCCTCCTCACCGCTGGTGGCCACGACGACGCAGAAGCCGGCATACTCCAGCACGTCCCGCGCCAGCTTGAGGTTGCGCGGGTTGTCCTCGACGATGAGCACGACCGGCAGTTCGTTCACGGACCCTCCCCCTCCCGCACGTGCTCGGCCGCAACCGTCGCGAGACGCCGCGCGAGGCCCGGGAGGTCGATGCCGGCCTTCTCCGCGACGAACGCGATGCGCCCCTCGAGCCGCGAGCGGTCCTGTGGCGTCAGCGACTTCGCGGTCAGCACGACGATGGGCGGCCCGTCGGAGTCGCGGTGCGGCCGCAGCTCGTCGATGACGGCGAAGCCGTCCACGTGAGGCATGAGCAGGTCGATGACGACGACGGACGGTTCGACCGCCCGCACGAGGTCCGCCGCCTGCTGGCCGCCGGCGCACGTGTGCACCTCCCAGCCGAGCGGCTCGAGGGTGCTGCGCACGAGCTTGAGCGCGAGGGGGTCGTCGTCGACGACGACGACGCGCAGCCGGGGGCTCTGCTCGTCCGCGCGCGGCGGTGGCAGGAGCCGGGTCACGGCCGCCAGGAGGTGCTCGCCGCTGACGGGCTTCACGAGGTACTCCGTGGCCCCGAGGGCGAAGCCGCGACCGCGCTCCGGCTCGACGCTGACGACGACCACGGGCACGTCGGCCGTGGCCGGGTCGCTCTTGAGCTCGGTGAGGACCTCCCAGCCGTCCATCCCCGGCAGGTGGATGTCGAGGACGACCGCCACCGGGTCCTGGGCCCGCACGAGGTCGAGTCCCTGCTCGCCCGTCGACGCACCGACGGCCCGGAGCCCGGCCGCGCGCAGGTGCAGCTCGACGAGCTCGGCCGAGCGGGGGTCGTCCTCGATGACGACGACGGTCGGGCCGTCGGCGGGGCCCTCGTCGAGCATCCACACGTCGCCGCCGGCCGAGCGGTCGGCGTCGGGCTGCGGGACCGAGATCCCGAAGGTGCTCCCCTCACCAGGGGTGCTCGTGAGCCAGAGCCGCCCGCCGTGCAGCTCGACGATGCGGCGGCTCAGGGTGAGCCCGAGGCCCGTGCCCTCGCTCGACGACGCCGACCGCTCGCCCTGCTGGAACGAGTCGAAGATGCGCTCCTGGTCCTCGGGCGCGATCCCGATGCCCGTGTCGGTGACGGTGACGTCGACGTCCTCGCCGTCGCGCCAGGCCCGGACGACGATGCTGCCGCCGTCCGGCGTGAACTTCACGGCGTTGCTCAGCAGGTTGAGCAGCACCTGCTTGAGCCGCAGCTCGTCGGCCGTGACGAGGCCGAGCCCGTCGGCCGCCTCCAGCGTCAGGCGTATGCCGTGCAGCGCGGCGCGCTCGCGCACGAGCGAGAGTGCCTGGACGAGGATGTCGTCGATGGGGAAGGTCGTGAGGTCGAGCTCCATGCGCCCGGCCTCGATCTTCGACAGGTCGAGGATGTCGCCGAGGAGGGCGAGCAGGTGGCGGCCGGCGGAGTGGATGTCCTCGAGGTAGTCCTCCTGCCGCTCGTTGAGGTCACCGAACATCCGCTCGAGGAGCACCTCGGAGAAGCCGATGACGGCGTTGAGCGGTGTCCGCAGCTCGTGCGACATGCTCGCGAGGAACTCCGACTTGTGGCGGCTGGCCTCCGCGAGGGCGACGCTCTGCCGCTCGAGCTGCTGGTAGAGGCGGGCGTTGGTCAGGGCGACGGCCGACTGGCTCGCGAAGGCCGCGAGCAGCTCGCACGTCTCCTCGCTGAACGCCCCGGTCGACTTGCGTCGCACGACGAGCGCGCCGACGACCCGGTCGGGGCGCACGAGCGGGATGGCCACGAGCGAGCGCCAGCCCGACCCGCGGAGCACGGCGAGGTGCGGGTCGAGGGGCTCGGGCTCCGCGTCGAGGTCGGGGATCTGGAGCACCTCGCGGCTGCGCGCGGCCCGGCCCACCCACGTGCGGTCGATGTGGATCTCCGCGCTCCTCAGCGCGCCGATGACGTCCTCGCTCGTGCCGTAGGCCGTACGCACCCGGAAGAGCCCGGTCGCCTCGTCGAACTCCATGAGCGACCCGCCGTCGGTGTCCGACAGCTCGACGGCGTGGCTGACGATCGTCGTCAGCACCTCGTCCGCGACGAGCGTCGAGCTGATCGCCTCCCCCACCTCGGCGAGGGCCTCGAGCTGGTCGACCTTGCGGGCGAGCTCGGCCGACCGGCTCTCGAGCGCGGAGAAGAGCTCGACGTGCCGGAGCGCGAGCGCCGCCTGCTCGGCGAACGTCGACAGGAGCTCCTCGGCGGACCGGTCGAAGGGCGCGACCTGCGTGCGCCAGACGTTGAGGGCCCCGACGACCTGGTCACCGACCACCATCGGCGCGCCCATCATCGTCCGGTAGCCGCCGACCCGCTGGAAGTCGGTGCGGCGGTAGTCGGGGTCCGCGAGGACGTCCTCGATCTGGTGCACCCTCCGGTCGATGGTGACCCGTCCGACCAGCGTCGCCCGGTCGCGGGTGATCGGGTGCTGCGAGACGAAGTCGACGAACTCCGGCGTCAGCCCGCTCGACCGCGCGAGCACGTAGGAGTCGCCCTGCACGAGGTAGATCTGCGCCACCTGCGCGCCGAGGAGCCTCCGGGCGCTGTCGACGACCGCGTCGAAGACCTCGTCACGACTGGCCGCGCCACCGGTCGTCGAGGCGGTGAGCACCTTGAGGATGTCGCTCGTCGCCCGCAGCTGCTCCTGCGTCGTCGCCAGCCGGTCGGCGAGCTCCTGGGCGCCCTCGACCGGCACGCCGCCCGCCTCTTCGAACCCGCTCATGCGAGTCCCCCATCGCGCTGTGAGTCCCTGTGGTCCCCCACACGAGTGTCCTCCCCGAACCCGCGGCGCACCATGGAAATCGGGAGCCCGGCACCCCGGGTCGCCGTGCCGGTCTAGCGGCGGCCCGCTCCGATGGGCGCACGGCGCAGGCGGGTGACGCGCTCGAAGGCGTAGGCCATCGCCAGCAGCCGTCCGTCCTCTCCGATGCGGCCGATGAAGGTGGCGCCGACGGGCATCCCGTTGCTGCGCATCCCGGCGGGCACGGTCACCGCTGGGAAGCCCGCCGTGGCGTAGACCGCGGAGTGCCGGTTCGACAGGCTCACGAGCATCTCCGTGCGCGTGCCGTCGAAGGTCTCGGCGAGAAGGGCGGCGGCCCGGTCGCGGTAGCCGCGCGCGGCCTCGGCGTGCGCGTCGGCGTCCCCGCCCCGGAGGACGGCGAGGTCGAGGAAGGCCTGGCCGGACGGCATACGCCGTCGGGGGTCGGCGAGGTTCCAGGCGGCGAGGTCGGCTGCCGTCGTGACGCGTGGCCGGTCGCCGTCCGCCGCCGACGTGGCTGCCGTGGCGGCTGCCGTGGCAGCCGCGAGGTAGGGCAGCGTCTCGTGGCGCAGGCCGCCGAGCACGACCTCCACGAAGCCCTTCTCGTACTCGTCGAGCGAGTCGGCGCGCAGGCCGAGCAGGACGTCGGCTGCGCTCGCCCCCGCGCGGGTCAGGCCCTCGACGACGCGCGCGAGCACCGTGGCGTTCTCCGACGTGTCCTCGAAGGGTGACGTCTGGGAGAGGACGTCGACCCTGAGGACACCGACGCGCACTCCTTCGAGCGCGTCGTCGGAGAGGTCGGTGGGCACCGGGTGCTTCGCGATGACCTCGAGCACGGCCGCGGCGTCGGCGACCGAGCGGGCGACCGGGCCGGCCGAGTCCTGGGTGTGCACGAGGGGCACGATGCCGTCGGTCGCGACGACACCGCGGCTCGGCTTCATCGCCACGACCCCGCTGAACGCAGCCGGGGCGACGAGCGAGCCGGACGTCTCCGTGCCGATGCTGGCGACGCAGAGTCCGGCCGCGACCCCGATCGCCGACCCGCTGCTCGAACCAGCCGGGGAGAACTGCGCCCCAAAGGGATTCACGGACTGGCCACCCACAGCGCTGAAGCCTGCCTTCGACGAGAGCGCGCCCGCGAGCTCGGACAGGTTGGCCTTGCCGAGGATGACGGCGCCCGCGTCGCGGAGCCGCACCACGAGAGGTGCGTCGTGGTCGGCCTGGTGGTCGGCGAGCAGCGCGGAGCCCGCCGTCGTGTGCAGGGGCGGCGCGGTCTCGACGTTGTCCTTGAGGGTCAGGGGTATGCCGCACAGGGAGGACGTCACCGCACCCGACCGGCGCTGCTCGTCGGCCGATGCGGCCTCGACGAGCGCGTGCGGGTTGAGCTCCACGAGCGAGCGGAGCGTCTCGTCCTGCGCGCGAATCCGACTGAGGCACAGAAGGGTCAGGTCGGTGGACGACAGCCGCCCGGAGTCCATGAGCCGGCCGAGCTGGACGATCGACGCGTCGTGGACGAGCGCGCCCACGCGTTCGGCACGGTCACCGTCGAAGCCACGGAGGGCGTCCTCGAACGGGGACAGGTCCAGCGGGCGCAGCCGTGGTGAGGACGCCGCGCCGCGCCTGACCCGCAGGCCCGTCAGCGTCGACCGGGCCACCAGCAGGTATCGGTTCACGCCGCCCATGATGTCGGGTCGCCGCACGGCCGCACAGCGAAACGACGCACAGATGACTGTGCGCGAGACCACCTCACCCCTACTCTGAGCATGAGCGCCCCGGGGGATCGGGCCCGCTCGCCCTGCTACGGAAGGACTCTCATGCCCGACTCCAGCACCGTTGCCGGCCCGACTCCCGACCTCACGCGCAAAGCCGTGGCCGAGGGCGTCGGGACGTTCATCCTCGTCTTCTTCGCCGTCGGCGCTGCCGTCGTCGGCCTCGAGACGATGAGCAGGCTCGCCGTCGCCCTCGCCTTCGGCTTCGTCCTGCTCGCCCTCGCCTACGCCATCGGCCCCGTCTCGGGCTGCCACGTCAACCCGGCCGTGACCCTCGGTGTCCTCATGCGCAAGGGCATCACGACGACCGAGGCGATCTACTACTGGATCGCCCAGCTCGTCGGCGCGATCCTCGGCGCGGCCCTGCTCAAGCTCATGGTCTCGAGCTTCGGCGGCGTCAAGGACGAGACCGGCGCCCTCGGGACCAACAACTGGGGCACGACGATCACGGCGGGTGGCACCTTCGTGCTCGAGGTGGTCCTCACCTTCCTGCTCGTCTTCGTCGTCCTCCTCGTGACCAGCCGGGCCGCGGCCCCGGGCTTCGCCGGGCTCGCGATCGGCCTCGTGCTCACCGTGATCCACATCGTCGGCATCCCGCTCGACGGCACCTCGGTCAACCCGGCACGGTCGATCGGCCCGGCCCTGCTCTACGGCGGCGAGCCGCTCGCCCACGTGTGGATGTTCATCGTGGCGCCGCTCGTGGGCGGCGCGATCGCAGCCCTGGCCGCACCGTTCTTCGAGACGGCCACCTCGAAGACCGACACGGACCCGACGGGCGCCGACGTCCCGGCCTGACCCGGCTTTGCCGACTGTCCAACGTTGAGACGCGCGCCTGCCCCATGATGAGTCCATGAGCGACGCATCCGGGGGCAGGCGCGGGTCGAGCAGGCCGAAGGGTCGCGCCGCCGTACGGTGGGTCGCCGCCCTCGCCGTGCTGGCCTGGCTCGCGATCGGAGGTGTCGGCGGGCCCCTCGTGGGCCGGCTCTCCGAGGTCGCGACCAACGACAACGCGAACTTCCTCCCCCCGTCGGCGGAGTCGACGTCGGTGAGCAAGCTCGTGGGTCGCACGACCGACACCGAGACGCTGCCCTACCTCGTCGTCGTCGAGCGCACGGGCGGCCTGACCCCTGCCGACCTCGCGGCCGTCCAGCGCTACGTCGACGGCATCCCCGGGCTCACGCTTGCCGAAGGTCGCACGGTGGGCGAGTTCCTCCAGGCACCGCCGACCGCCGCCATCCCCAGCCAGGACAAGCAGGCCGTGCTCATCCCCGTGGCCTTCCTCGCCGACCAGGCGGAGGTCACCGTCGCCGGTGACACCGCGTTGTATGCCGTCGCGCAGGCCCTGAGGGAGTCCGCGGCGTCGACGTTGGGCGCGTCCGGCCTGACGGTGCACGTCACGGGGGCCGGCGGCTTCTTCGCCGACTTCATCATCGCCTTCAGCGGCATCGACGGCATCCTGCTGCTCGTCGCGCTCGGCGTCGTCTTCGTCATCCTGCTCATCGTCTACCGCAGCCCGATCCTGCCCTTCGCCGTGCTCATCACGGCGATGTTCGGTCTCTCCCTGGCGGCCCTCGTCGTCTTCCCGCTCGCCAAGAACGGCTCGATCAGCCTGAGCGGCCAGAGCCAGGGCATCCTCTCGATCCTCGTCGTCGGCGCCGCCACCGACTACGCCCTGCTCCTCGTCGCGCGCTTCAAGGAGGAGCTGCACGACGAGGAGTCGACGTGGACGGCGATGAAGATCGCGTGGCGGGCCTCCCTCGAGCCGATCGCGGCGAGCGCCGCCACCGTCGTGCTCGGCCTGCTGTGCCTGCGCCTCTCGGACCTCGGCAGCACCAAGGGCCTCGGGCCCGTCGGGGCGCTGGGCATCGTCGGCGCCTTCGTCGCGTCGCTGACCTTCCTGCCCGCCGTGCTGCTCCTCATCGGCCGGCGCATCTTCTGGCCGCAGGTGCCCCGCGTCGACCACGTGCACGGGGCGGACGCCGTCGGCACCCGGGGCATCTGGGGACGCGTGGCGGGCCTCGTCGGACTCCACCCGAGGCGCGTGTGGGTGGTCACGTTCCTCGCCCTCGCGACCTGCGCGGCGTTCCTGCCGACGCTCAACGCCCGCGGCATCGCCCAGTCCGACCTCTTCCTCACCCAGGTCGACTCCGTCACCGGGCAGGAGGTGCTGGCGCGCCACTTCCCCGCGGGGTCGGGCTCACCGGTGCAGATCGCGGCCCCGGAGGACAAGGCCGACGCCGTGGTCCAGGTGCTCGAGTCGACGGACGGCGTCAGCAGCCCGCAGGTGGGCCTCGTCCCCGGCCAGCCGCCCAAGGTCGTCGACGGCCAGGTCGTCGTGCAGGCCACGCTGGACGCCGCCGCCGACAGCGTCGAGGCGGAGGACACCATCGAGACGCTCCGGTCCTCCCTCGACCAGGTGGGCGCCGACGTCCTCGTCGGTGGGACCACGGCGACGAACCTCGACGTCCGCCTCGCCAGCGAGCGCGACCTCAAGGTCATCATCCCGACGATCCTCGGCGTCATCTTCATCGTGCTCATGCTGCTGCTGCGCTCGATCGTGGCCCCGCTCGTCCTCGTCGCCGCGAACGTCCTGTCCTTCGCCGCGACGATGGGCGTCTCCGCCATCGCGTTCAACCACGTGTTCGACTTCCCGGGCTCCGACCCGTCGACACCGCTCTACGGCTTCGTCTTCCTCGTCGCCCTCGGGATCGACTACTCGATCTTCCTCATGACGCGCGTCCGCGAGGAGTCCAAGAGCCGGGGCACCCGACCCGGCATCCTCGTGGGGCTCGCCGTGACGGGCGGGGTCATCACGAGTGCCGGGATCGTGCTCGCGTCGACCTTCTCGGCGCTCGCGGTGCTCCCGATCCTCTTCCTCGTGCAGATCGCCTTCATCGTCGCCTTCGGCGTCCTGCTCGACACGCTCGTCGTGCGCAGCCTGCTCGTCCCGGCCGTCTCCTACGACCTCGGCGACCGGATCTGGTGGCCGATCGGCCTGCGCCGGGCGCCGAGCGGGGCGTCCGGCCCGGACGAGGGCGACGGCGACGTGGACGGCGAGGGATCTCCTGCGCCGCGGACTAGTGCGGCTTCAGGACGATCTGCAGAGCGATGACCGTGAGCCCGAGCAGGCCCCCGGCGAGCGATCCGACGACCAGCCACGGTCCCCGGAGGCCCGCCCGCCTGCTGGCGATCGCCGACAGGAAGGCCAGGGTCAGCATCCCCGTGACCTCAACGACGGGAAGGGTGTCGGCGGTTCTGAGAGCTGTCGCCCGACCGATGGCCAGGACGGCGAGCGGCGGCACGGCTGCCAGCAGCAGATGCACCTGCCGGCGCGCCACGGCGAGCCATTCCGAGGTCGTGAGTCCCCGCTGCACCGCAGCGTGCTCCTGGAGCAGCTCCGAGAACGCGTGCGCCAGGCACACGGCCACGACGGGAGAGACGACGACGACCACCGCGGCCGGGAACGACAGGGCGGACCAGCCGGAGTAGGCGGACAGGACGGCCATCACGACGATGGTCGCGTACGTCAGGCGCTCGAGGTCCAGGGCGACCCCGGCGACGCGCACCGAATGCGGATCTTGACTCGTCACGCGGTCAAGGCTCGCACGGAAGCCCTGCCCGTCGGCCAAACGTGGGACCACGTGGCGCCGACGGACCAGCCACGCAGGGGCTGGTTGGCACTAGCGTGACAGATGCTGAGGTTGAGGCACCCGGACCTGAGGGGACGACCCATGAGCGAGAGCGGCACGCAGTCGTCGACTGCGGACACCGAGACCCCACCATTCGCGCTGGACGCCGACGAGGTCCTGGCCGCGGCCGGCTCCGACGCCGATTCGGGCTTGAGCGGGGCGCTGGCGGCGAGCCGTCTGGCGACCTTCGGTCCCAACGCGATCGCCGCCGAGAAGCCGCCGTCCGCGTGGGTCGTCGCAGCGAGCCAGCTGCGCGACCCGATGAACCTCATGCTCGTGGCCGTCGTGGTCGTCAGCCTGGTCATCGGCCAGGTGTCGACCGGCGTGATCGTCGGGCTGCTCATCGTCCTCAACCTGGCGCTCGGCACCCGGCAGGAGCTGACGGCCAAGGCCAGCGTCGACGCCCTGGCCAAGATGCAGACACCACAGGCGCGAGTCGTCCGTGACGGCGCCGTCTCCCTCGTCCCGGCCACCGAGATCGTGCCCGGGGACGTGGTGCAGGTCGAGGCAGGTGACATCGTCCCGGCGGACGGACGCATCGTCAGGTCCGCCACCCTGGAGGCGCAGGAGGCGGCGCTGACCGGGGAGAGCGTGCCGATCGCGAAGGACCACTCCGCTCTGGGCTCCGTGGACGTCGCACTCGGCGACCGGACCAACATGCTCTTCCAGAACACGTCCGTCACACGCGGCACGGGCACCATCGTGGTCACGGCGACGGGGCAGCAGACGCAGATGGGCCAGATCGCGACGATGCTCAGCTCGGTCACTCGCACGCGTTCGCCGCTGCAGAAGGAGCTGGACTCCCTCACCAAGGTGCTGGGCGTCATCGCCTGGGGGGCGGTCGCCGTCATCGTCGTCGTCGGTCTCGTCCGCGGGACCCCGGGCAAGGACCTCCTCCTGCTGGGCACGGCGATGGCCGTCTCCGCGATCCCCACGGGGATGCCGGCCTTCGTCTCCGGACTCCTCTCCATCGGGGCGAAGCAGCTGACGTCGGCCAAGGCCGTGGTGAAGAACCTCACGGACGTCGAGACGCTCGGGTCGACGAGCGCGATCAACACCGACAAGACGGGCACGCTGACCCTCAACGAGATGATGGTGTCCACGCTGTACGCGAGCGGGTCGTGGTTCACCGTCGACGGCGAGGGCTACCGCAAGAGCGGGGCGATCCGGGCCGTGGCCGGCACTCCGGTCCCCGACTTCACACGTCTGGGACTCGGACTGTGTCTCGACAGCGACGCGGTGGTCGGCGACGACGGCTCGGTGATCGGAGATCCCACCGAGGCGGCGCTCGTGGTGCTCGCCGCCAAGCTCGGGATCGACGCCGAGGAGACCCGCCGCACCTACCCGCGCCTGTCCGAGGTTCCCTTCGACTCCGAGTACAAGTTCATGGCCACGTTCCACCGGGTGACGATCGAGGGCGCCGAGCACCTCATCGAGCTCGTCAAGGGCGCCCCCGACGTCGTCATCGCCCGCTGCACCCTGGCCGGCGGTCCGCTCAGCGGCTCACAGGTCCCCATCGAGCAGGCGCTCGAGGCCTCCACGAGGCCAACGAGCGGATGGGCGGCAAGGGACTGCGCGTGCTCGCGTTCGCGGCCCGTCTCGTCGCCGCCGACGAGGTGGCCACCATGACCGCCGACCCCATGGCCTTGACGCAGGGCCTGTCCTTCGTCGGGCTCGCCGGGATCATCGACCCGCTGCGCGCCGAGGCGAGGAGCGCCGTCGCGACGGCCCTCAAGGCCGGGATCGACGTACGGATGATCACCGGTGACCACGCCGTCACGGCTCAGGCGATCGGCCAGGAGCTGGGGCTGGGTCCGGGCGCCATCAGCGGCGCCGAGCTGCAGGCGCTCAGCGACGAGGAGCTGAAGCGCCAGCTGCCCTTCCTGCACGTGTTCGGCCGGGTGACGCCCGAGGACAAGCTCCGGCTGGCGCGCGCCATGCAGGAGGAGGGGATGATCGTCGCGATGACGGGCGACGCCGTCAACGACGCGGCTGCCCTCAAGCAGGCTGACATCGGCGTCGCGATGGGGAGCGGGAGCGACGTGACCAAGCAGGCCGCGCGCATGGTGCTCACCGACGACAACTTCGGGACGCTCGTCCATGCCGTAGAGATCGGGAGGGGCGTCTACGACAAGGTCGTCTCGTACGTCCGCTACCAGATGACTCAGCTGCTCTCGCTCGTGTTCCTGTTCCTCGCGGCGACGCTGTTCGACGTCAACCGGGGTGTCGCGATGACCCCGACCATGGTGCTCTTCCTGCTGTTCTTCGCCACGGCCGTGGGTGTCATCATCATCGCCGTCGACCCGGGCGACCCCGATGTCATGAGCCGGCCGCCTCGCGACCCGGGCATCCCCATCACGAACCGGTCAGCGGTCGTCATGTGGGTGGCCTATGCGCTGGTGCTCTTCCTCGCCGCCTTCGTGCCGCTGGTGCTCGGACCGGACGAGCCGAGCCCGACGCAAGCATCCGTGTCGATGACGATGACGTTCGTCGTGATGGGCCTCGGCACCGCGTTCAACGCGCTGGTCAACCGGCGCGACCCCACGAGTGGCCTCACCCCGCCCATCCTCAGGGCGGTGGCGATCGCCCTGGTTCCCGTGGGGATGCTGCTGCTGGCGACGCAGCTCCCGACGTTGCAGCAGGCGCTCCTGACCTCCGAGCTCACGCCGCACCAGTGGCTCGTCTGCGCAGCGCTGGCCGCCGCGCTACCCGCCGTCGTCGAGCTCGGCAAGCTGGTCCGGAGGCGCCGGCGCGAGCCTGCTGAGCCCCTCGACCCGCAGTGGGCGGTCGCCCCTGCCCGCGCCCTGACGACGCCGCGCGCCTGAGCGGTGACACCGACGTCATGCCCCGGCGTCGTCCCTTCTCGTCAGCTCACCCGCGACGTCACGTTGCATCAGGTCGGCCACGACCGAGGTGTCGAGGCCCTGGCCGAGCAGGACCGCAAGCTTGGTGAGCGCCGCCTCGCACGTCATGTCGTAGCCCGGCACCGCTCCGGCCCGCATCAGCGCCGACCCCGTGGCATACGCCCCTGGCTGCACCGATCCGCGGACGCACTGGGTGACGACGACCACGACGATGTCCTGGGCCGTGGCGGCCTCGACGACCGCCATGAACTCCCGGTCGCTCGACGGCCCGTTGCCGGCCCCGTAGGCCTCGACGACGAGGCCCTGCAACGGCGGTCGGCAGAGGTTCGCGAGGATGGACGCCGAGAATCCCGGGAAGAGCCGCACAGCCGCGACCTCCCCCAGCCGACCGGCCCTGAGCTCCGGTTCCCCGTCGGCGGGGCGTACCAGGGAGTCCCGGAAGTCGATGTCGATGCCGATGGCGGCGAGCGGAGGGAAGCGCGGCGAGTCGAAGGCGTCGAGGCCCGAGGCGTCGACCTTCGTCGACCGGTTCCCCCTGAGCAGCACCTCCCCGAAGAGCAGCGTGGTCTCGGGGACGTCGGGCCGCGCCGCGACCTGGAGCGCCCCGATGAGGTTCTGCCGCCCGTCGCTCCGGGTGCGCGCGATGGGGATCTGGGAGCCGGTGACGATGACGGGCTTGCCGAACGACGGGAGGAGGAACGAGAGCGCGGACGCCGTGTAGGCCATCGTGTCCGTCCCGTGCAGGACGACGAACCCGCGGTGCTGCCCCCGGCGCTCGTGGAGGACTCGAGCGATGGCGCACCAGTCGTCAGGCGTCGCGTTGGCGGAGTCGATGGGCGGGTCGAGCTCCTCGAAGACGATCGGCGGCAGCTCGCCCCTCGAGTTCTCCACGATCCAGTCGACGTAGGGAGCGAGCGCACCCGCCACGGGCGCGTAGCCGTCCGGGGTGTCGACCATCCCGATGGTCCCGCCGGTGTGAAGCACGAACACGCTGTCGCTCACGACGCGTCTCCCTTGGTCGGATCCCGGACTCCGCGCGAGCCCGCGCATCAGGCCGCCGGTCCCGGCGGCCTGATGCGCTCACCGTGGCACCCGACGCTGGGCCTGTCCAGAGTCGTCGCGTGCGTGGGTCGGCGGATCGCGGCGAACGTGAGGGCGCCACGGTCCGCGGTGCGCTCACCCCCTTCGGATGATCCGCACGTTCCCGCCGGGTGTCACGCTCGAGGGGTGTCGACCACGAGGCGGAGATCCGGGACGCCCCCACACGATCGGACTCGACGGGAGTCGCACGGGCCCACGACGGGAGCGTGAGCATGCATGAGGACGAGCGTGGTGGGGCGGAGTCACCTGCCGACCTCGGACCACCGGGGCGGGTGCTCGAGGAGATCCGGACGCCGCGGGCGGCGGCCGTCGCCGGGATCGCCTTCGCCCTGCTCCTGGGGGCGGTCGTCATCCTCATGTACCTGGCGCTCCCGGGCACCGGCAGCCGATCGACGTGGATCACCGATGCGGAGCGCCGCGGCAGGGTTGCGCTCGCGATGCAGCTCACCCCCTACGCCGGCATCGCCTTCCTCTGGTTCATCGGGGTGATCCGATCCCGTCTCGGGCACCGTGAGGACAAGCTGTTCGCGACAGCCTTCCTCGGGTCCGGGCTGCTCTTCGTCGCCATGCTGTTCGCCGCCTCTGCAGACGTCGGGGCCCTGCTCGCCCTCTACGACGGACCCGACAGCGTCTCGCCGGAGTACGTGCGGCAGGTGGGGGCGGTCAGCACGGCCCTGCTGACGACGTTCGGCATCCGCATGGCAGCGGTCTTCACCATGGTCGTGACGAACCTCGGTCGCCGCACCGGCATCGTGCCACGGTGGCTGGTGGCCGTGGGGTTCGTCGTCGCGCTGGTCCTGCTCCTCGCGCCCCCTCGGACGGTCTGGGCCGTCCTGCTCTTCCCACTCTGGGTCCTGCTCCTCAGCCTGCACCTTCTGGTCTCGTCCTTCACCGCCGCACCGGCCACGCCGTAGCGACACCACGAACGCGCCGAAGGGGCCCGCCTGAGCAGGCCCCTCGGCCGGTGGTCGGTCAGCGGCGGTCGCGGCGATCGTCGCGCCGGTCCTCCCGGCGCTCACCGCGCCGGTGCATCCCGTGCGCCACGACGACCGCACCGCCCACGGCGGCCACGGTCCTTCTCCTGCGCCTGGCTGCGAGTGGCATGTCAGGCTCCTTCCTCTTCGTCGGACTCGTCGGACTGGTCGGACTGGTCGGACTCGATGGCGGCGATGACGGCCTGGATCGGGATCCGCCCGCTGGCCACGAGCTGGCCCCCGGCATGCCGGACGGCGGCGCCGAACGGAGCCGCCCACAGGTTCTCCCAGACCAGCACGGCCGCGGAGCTTCCCGGCTCGATCGTCTCGGCCAGGTCTGCGACGTCCTGCTCGCTGAGCAGCATGGCCAGCTGGGTCTCGTAGGACCGGAGCTCGCCGATCTCCGAGTCCTCCATGTCGGTGGCCTCGAAGGCCTCGAAGCTGCCGTCCTCGGCCTTCTTGAAGAACAGCAGGTCCAGGACCCGGATGAGGTCACGGTCCACGTAGTCCTTGAGGATCGGGGGGATCTCGCCGTTGAGCGTGCTGCCCTCGAACTCCACGACGATCCAGTCCACCGGACCGAGCTCGTCGACGTTGACGGTCATGTCATCTTCTCCTTGGGTGTGCGTCCGATGTGGAGCAGTGCGCCCGGTGGAGGTGCAGGACGGTGCCGACAGGTCCCGGGCGGCAGCCGGGGTGCCAGCACCCGCGGGACGAGGGGTCGCGACGCGTGCGGGTCCGCCTGCGTTGCCCTCAACGCTAGGAGCCGCTCGCGCGTGGCGCCTCATCCGCTCGGGATGAACCCTGCCCGCCGGCGTCCGTGGAGAGTCCCCTGGGGTGACGTGGAGACCGCGTCGAGGATCAGCCGAAGTGGCGGTCAAGCATCACCCGAGACACCGACAAGCATCAGGCGAAGACCGAACGTCGAGCATCAGGCGAAGTCATGCACCGAGGTGGAGCTGGCGAGGGGACTCGAACCCCTAACCGCCTGTTTACAAGACAGGTGCGCTACCAATTGCGCCACGCCAGCACGTCTGGGCGCGAGCGCCGCGGACGGGCGAAAGCGTAACCGAGCCGGACGGCATACGCCCAAACCGCGAGCACGACCCGGCCGCGGAACGTGAAGGACGGCCCCGCGCAAACCCAGGGGTTGGTTGCGCGAGGCCGTCCGGCACAGTTGTATCAGGAACTCACGGGAGTCGCAGAGTCTGGCCCACGAAGATGAGGTTCGGGTTGGTGACGCGGGCGCCGTTCGCCTTCCAGAGCGCCTTCCAGCCGCCGGACACGTGGTAGCGCGCGGCGATCTTGCCGAGCGTGTCGCCGCGGTGCACGGTCATCTTGGCGCCCTTGGCGGTGTTCGTGACCGCCGGCTTGGTGGCGTACGTCTTCTTCTTGACGACCTTCTTCGTCGTCACCGGCTTGCGGACGGTCGACCGCGAGACCGGGGTCGTCGTGGCGCCGCCGTTGGCGCGCGTCAGGCCCGCACGCTTCGAGCACACCGGCCAGGCGCCGGGGCCCTGGGAGGCGAGCACGCGCTGCGCGACGGCGATCTGCTCGGCCCGGCTGGCGAGGTCGGCTCGCGGTGCGAAGGCGGTGCCGCCGTAGCCGCGCCACGTGCTCTGCACGAACTGGAGGCCGCCGTAGTAGCCGTTGCCGGTGTTGATGTGCCAGTTGCCGCTCGACTCGCACGCGGCGACGCGGTCCCAGACCGAGGCGGCCTTGGCCGACCCGCCCGTGGCGATGCCACCGACGATGGTGGCGGCTCCAGCGATTCCGACTCCCGCGATGCGCTGCTTGGCCGAGACCTTCTTGGCCGCAGCATGCTTGGACATGTACTGCATGGGTGATCCTTCCTGACGCGCGCCTGCGGGGTTAGCTGTCGGGTTGGGGCGTCAGGTGCCCCGTCGCGGATGCGACTTCACCCCGAGACCAGATCTCGTCCTCTTGCCATGCGCTCGAACACACATGCACTCACTGGTCACACTGGGTCCCCCGTCCTCGCCCGGCCCACGGATGTGGGCTACATCCCTGGCTGGCGAGGCTCGGCGCGCTCAGGGAAACGGATTGATGGGTGTCCATGTGAAGTTGTGGGAGCGTTCGTGTGGAGCCGGACGCGACGAAGCGACCCGGGAGCCGAGTGGTGATGCTCCCGTTCGACCCGAGAGTCGAGGCCGCCGAGCACTGACGGTACGGGACGTTCCTGCAGCGCACAAGACACGTCGAGACACTTCCGTGATCTTTTTCCCAGCCGTTTTCAGGGGTTGATGCGCTAGGACCACAGGGCCCGCACAGAGACCGCACGGAGACCGCACGGAGACCGCACGAGGACCGCACGAAGGCCCCACAGACCCGCGAACGGGACCTCGGCTCACCGAGGCCCGGCGCTCACGGCCCGAACGGGTTGGTCGTGAAGGGGTCCCACGTCAGGCTCGAGCCGTGCTGCAGGGCCACGAGCGCGGCCACGACTCCGAAGACGGCGAGCAGCACGGAGACGATCTGGGTGGTGAGGCCGGCCGGCACGAGCCGCCGCGCCATCGAGCGGGACCCTCGTCGCAGCGAGGCCCCACCGGGGCCCCACCAGAGCATGAGCAGGCCGAGGACGCCGCCGACGGCGAGCGTGATCGGCGCACCGGGCCCGAGGTCGGTGCCCTGCGTGCCGGCGAGGAGCAGGGCGGCGGCGAAGATCCCGGCGAGCGCCACCGCCACGGGCAGGAGCAGGCCGACCCCCGTCGCGATGATGCCGACGACGAGGTGCCACGGGCTCGAGACGACGGCGAAGGGCACGTCGCTGCGCCGTCGGCCGAAGTCGTAGCGGCGCAGGACGAGCGCCGTGACCGAGCGGTCGGTGGCGCGGGCGAGGGCCGAGAGCACGACGAGCACGACGAGGGCGATGCCCGGCCACGCCATGAGCGCACCGACCCAGGCGATCCCGACCGCGGCGAGCAGACCGGTGCGCATCGGCAGGCCGATGCGGGGGTCGCCCTCGCGCTGGACGGGCTCGTCCTCCTCGTCCCACTCCTCCTCGGGCCAGTAGCCCTGCGGTCCCTGCTCGACGTCCTGCCCACCGCGCCCGTGCCGGGCGTCGTAGGCCTGCGCGCCGCCCCAGTCGTCCGGCGAGGCGGGCTCGTCGTCCCAGCCGTGGTCGTATGCCGCCGGGTCGGGATCGGGTGCCCGCGGGCCGGTCGGGGGTGGGGCCCACCGCACCGGGCTCCCTGCAGTCGAGGCCTCGCCGAGGGCGCCGCCTGCCCCGACGGGCGGCATGACGGCGGTGCTGCCGTGCTGGACGACCTGGGTGTCACCGGGCGCCGCAGCGGCGCGGTCGTCGTCCCACGGGTTGCCGCTCGGGGTCGGCACGGTCGCCGCGCGTCCCGCGGCGTAGAGCTCGAGTGCCGCGATGACCTCGTCGGCGTGCGGGCGCAGCCGCGGGTCGGGTGAGAGGGACGCGCGCAGGAGCGGCACGAGGCGCGGGTCGACGCCCTCGAGGTCGACGTCCCCGGCACGCACGCGGGTGAGCACGGCGTCCATGCGGGCTCGGCCGAACGGCGGACGACCCGACGCGGCATACGTGATCGTGGCGGCCCAGCCCCACCAGTCGGTGGCGTCGGTGATCGCGGCCCCCTCGACGAGCTCGGGCGAGAGGTAGCCCGGCGTGCCCATGACGAGCCCGCCGACGGTGTGGCGCACGTCGTCCTGCAGGTGTGCGATGCCGAAGTCGATGAGCACCGGGTCGCCGTCCTCGATGAGGACGTTGCCCGGCTTGATGTCGCGGTGGACGACCCCGCACGCGTGGATGGCGCGGATCGCCTCGGCGATGCCGCGGGCCAGGCGCAGCAGGTCTGCGGGCGCCAGTGGGCCGTGCTCCTCGACGACCTCGTCGAGCGCGGGGCCGGGCACGTAGCGCGTGACGATGTAGGGGCGGGGCGCCATGACGTCGGCGTCGATGACGCTCGCGACCCGCGCGTCGCGGATGCGCGAGAGCGTGTCGACCTCTCGGGAGAGGCGCTGCCGGGCGTCGGCGTCGTGCGCGACGTGGGCGCGCAGGACCTTGATCGCGACGGCCCGGCCACGCGGGTCGAGGGCGAGGTGGACGACGCCCATGCCGCCCTCGCCGATCTCCTCGACGAGGCGGTACGGGCCGATCCGCTGCTGCGAGCCGGGGACGCCGGGGCGCGGGGCCACCGGCACCCCACCGGTGCGCGCGCCGGGCCGCGGGGTGGGCACCCGCTCGGTCCGGTCGTACGCAGTCATGCCCCTACGGTATGCGACCGGGGCGCCACGACAGGAACCCTGCGGTAACGCGCCGCCGGGTGTCGCGTGTGTCCCGTCTCGTCGGTTTGGTCCGGTGTGCCGGAGGTGTCAGCTGCTGATGTAGTCGCGCAGCTGGTCGCGCTCGGACTGGAGCTCGGAGAGCCGGTGCTTGACGATGTCGCCGATGCTGACGATCGCCGCCAGCTTGCCGTCGGCGTCGACGATGGGCACGTGCCGCACCCGCATCTCGGTCATCGTCCCGGCGAGGTCGGCGATGTTGTCGTCGGCCGAGCCCGTGGTGACCTCGCTCGTCATGATCTGCGAGACCGGCGCCTCGAGCACGCTCGTGCCGGTGCTGTGGAGGTGCCGGACGATGTCGCGCTCACTCACGATCCCGTCGACGCTCGAGCCGTCGGTGCTCACGACCACCGCACCGATGCGGTGCTCGGCCAGCAGGCCGAGCAGGCCGGCGACCGTCTCGTCGGGCTTGACGGTGATGACCTCGCTGCCCTTCTTGCGCAGCACGTCGGAAATCTTCACGGCGACTCCTTCACCTCGGCGCGATGCCCTCAGGCGGCCACCCGCTCCACCAGAGATGCCCTGTCTCGACCCTAGAGCGGGACCGCACCGGGCGCCACCGTTCGCTCGTTAGAGTGAGACCGATCGCGCCCCACGGCGCCCCTCCCCCCGGGTCTGGGTACGTCGAGGGCCGTACCCTCCCCTCGAGCAGCAGGAGCTGATTGCGTGTCGACCCCTCGGCCGACCTACGACCTCGTCATCGCCGCCAACCGACTGCCCGTCGACAAGGTCGTCACCGACGACGGCGAGGTCGAGTGGCGACGCAGCCCCGGTGGTCTCGTGACCGCGATGGAGTCCGTGATGCGCACGCAGCCGGGCGCTTGGGTCGGCTGGGCCGGCGACGCCGGTGAGGCGCCCGAGCCCTTCGACGAGGACGGCATCCACCTGCACCCCGTGCCGCTGTCGACCGACGAGATCCGCGACTACTACGAGGGCTTCTCCAACGACACCCTGTGGCCGATCTACCACGACGTCATCGTGCCGGCGACCTTCCATCGTGAGTGGTGGTCGAGCTACCAGGCGGTCAACCAGCGTTTCGCCGAGGCCGTCGCCGAGGTCGCGGCCGAGGGCGCCACCGTGTGGGTGCAGGACTACCAGCTCCAGCTCGTCCCGGCGATCGTGCGCACGCTGCGTCCCGACGTGCGCATCGGCTGGTTCAACCACATTCCCTTCCCGCCCGTCGAGCTGTTCGCGCAGCTGCCGTGGCGCGCCCAGCTGCTCGACGGCCTGCTCGGGGCCGACTTCCTCGGCTTCCAGCGCCAGGCCGACGCCCGCAACTTCGTGCGCGCCTGCCGCCAGCTGCTCGGCGCGCAGACGAAGCGCGACCGCGTCACCGTCGAGGGGGCGCACCGCCAGGTGCGGGCGGCCGCCATCCCGATCTCCGTCGACTTCCAGGGCCTCGAGGCGCTGGCGAAGCGACCCGACGTCATGGAGCGTGCCCGCGAGATCCGCGAGAGCCTCGGCAACCCCAAGGTCCTCATGCTCGGCGTCGACCGTCTCGACTACACCAAGGGCATCCGGCACCGGCTCAAGGCCTACGAGGAACTGCTGGGCGAGCGGCGCATCGGACCGCCCGACGTCACGCTCGTGCAGGTCGCGACCCCGAGCCGGGAGCGCGTCGACGCCTACCGCAAGCTCAAGAGCGAGATCGAGCAGACCGTCGGTCGCATCAACGGCGAGCTCGGCAAGATCGGCGCCCCGGCCGTCCACTACCTGCACCACTCCTACCCGCGCGAGGAGATGGCGGCCCTCTTCCAGGCCGCCGACGTCATGCTCGTGACCCCGCTGCGCGACGGCATGAACCTCGTCGCCAAGGAGTACGTCACGTGTCGCCACGACCTCGGCGGCGCCCTCGTGCTCTCGGAGTTCACCGGGGCGTGGCACGAGCTGCACCAGGCCTTCGCGTGCAACCCGCACGACATCGAGGGGCTCAAGCAGACGATCCTGCGCGCCATCAACACCCCGGCCAAGGACAAGCAGCGGATCATGAAGGCGCTGCGCCGCCGCGTGTCCGACCACGACGTCCAGCGCTGGGCGGCCCGCTACCTCGCCGCGCTCGCCGCGGCGCCCGAGCTGCCGAGCGCCGAGTCGCGCCAGCGGCCCACCCCGCACGCCGAGGAGACACCGCTCATGCCGGCCCCCACCGAGTTGTCAGCCGAGTCGCCAGCCGAGTCGGGCGCGGGGTCGGGCGCGGGGTCGGGCGCGGGGTCGGGCGCGGGGTCGGGCGACCGCTCGCACGGCGCGTCGGACGGGACCCGGTCGTGAGCGCCGCCGCCCCGACCACGGAGACGCTGGAGGCCGCGGCCTCGGCCGAGGTCCTGCTCGTCGCCACCGACTTCGACGGGGTGCTCGCCCCGTTCGACGCCGACCCGATGCGGGCCACCCCCGTCGAGGGCACCATCGAGACGCTGCGGTCCCTCGCGAGCCTTCCGGGCGTGCACGTCGCCGTCGTCTCGGGGCGTGACCTCGACACCCTGCGCGAGCTGACCGGCATCACCGAGGACGAGCCGATCGTCCTCATCGGCAGCCACGGCGCCGAGTCGTCGAGCCAGGCCGTGCGCGAGGCCATGGAGGCGGCCGCCGTCACGCCCGACGACGAGGTGACCCTCGCCGAGCTCCGCACCGACATCGAGGCCCTCGTCAAGGAGCACCACCCCGAGGCCGGCATCGAGCACAAGTCGGCCGCCGTCGTCGTCCACGTCCGCGGCCTCCCGCGTGAGACCGGCGACGCCGCGATCGCCGACGCCCGACGGGTCGCCCTCGACCACCCCGGCGTCAAGGTGCTCAAGGGCAAGTCGGTGCTCGAGCTCTCGGTCTCCCACGCCGACAAGGGATCCGCCGTCACGGCGCTCGGCCGCCACGTCGGTGCGGTGGCGCGCGTCTACCTCGGCGACGACGTCACCGACGAGGACGCGTTCATGCGCATGCGTCGTCCCGAGGACGTCACCGTCAAGGTCGGGACCGGCTCCACCGCCGCTCGCTACCGCGTGGACGACGAGCAGGCCGTGGCCGCGCTGCTGACGCGTCTCGAGCAGCTCTGCTCGGCCGCCCACGTCCCGGGCTGACGCACGCGACCGTCCCACCCGGCATACGCCCGCCTCCACAACTCCGCCCGGGCGGATGTGTGGCGGCCCCGTGACGCTGATCCCCTCGACAACTCCGCCAGGGTGAGCCTGTGCCGGCGCTCGCCCGAGCCGCCTCCACAACTCCGCCCGGGCGGATGTGTGGCGGCCCCGCGACGCTGATCCCCTCGACAACTCCGCCGGGGCAGGGTTTCGTCGGGTGTCCGGCGATCAGAGCAGGTATGCCGTCCGGCTCGGGTGACGCCGCTCAGTGGCGCCGGACGGCGCCCGTCGACCCGCGGACGACGAGCTCGGGCCGGAAGACGTACTCCGCTCGGGGAGAGGGCTGCCCGGCGATCTCGTCGAGCAGGGCACGCACCGTCGCCGCACTCATCGCGTTGACGCTCTGGCGCACGGTCGTCAGCGGCGGGTCGGTGAAGGCGATGAGCGTCGAGTCGTCGTAGCCGACGACCGAGAAGTCGCGCGGCACGTGGAGGCCGCGCTTGCGGGCCTCGCGGATTGCGCCGAGCGCCATGAGGTCCGAGCCGCACACGACGGCCGTAGCGCCGCGGTCGAGGAGCCGTCCGGCCGCGGTGGCACCGCCCTCGACGCTGAACAGTGAGCGCTCGATGAGGTCGTCGACGTCGGAGCGACCGGTCAGCTCCTGCATCGAGTGGCGGAACCCGGCGATCTTGCGGATGACCGGCACGTAGCGGTCGGGTCCGACCGCGAGGCCGATCTCTCGGTGCCCCAGGCTCACGAGGTGCTCGAGCGCGAGCCCCATCGACGCGACGTCGTCGTTGCTGATGAAGGGCGCGTCGACGCCCTCGATGTAGCCGTTGACGAGGACGAGCGGCAGGTTGCGGTCGCGCAGCGCGACGTAGCGGGCCGAGTCGGTCGTCGTGTCGGCGTGCAGCCCGGAGATGAAGATGATCCCGGCCACGCCGCGCTCGAGGAGCATCTGGACGTAGTCGTCCTCGTGCACGCCCCCGGCGACCTGCGTGCAGAGCACCGGGGTGTAGCCGTTCTGCGCGAGGGAGTTCTCGATGATCTGCGCGAAGGCCGGGAAGATCGGGTTGGTCAGCTCGGGCACGATGAGGCCGACGAGCCCGGCGCTCTTGCGGCGCAGGCGGCTCGGCCGGTCGTAGCCGAGGACGTCGAGCGCCGTCAGCACGGCCTGACGGGTGGACTCGGCCACCCCGGGCTTGCCGTTGAGGACGCGCGAGACGGTGGCCTCGGACACGCTCGCCTGGTCGGCGATGTCGCGCAGTCGTGCCTTCATCTCACCTCCCCCTTCGTCGCACGTGTCGTGGACCGTCGTCGGTGGGGCGCCACGTCCAGATGCTGACGCCCGGTCCCGAGGCGCTCAGTGTGACAGCCCGCTTGCCGACCTTCGGAGCGGGTCCGTATAGCGGTGAGCCGGACTCGATCCCGGCGAGGTGTCGCGGGTCGAGGACGACCGGCTCGTGCGCGGCCCGGGCCACGTGGACGAGGGCCACCTCGTCGAGCGTCTCGCGCAGGTAGACCATGACGTCGCCCTCGGCGTGCACCCAGCGCAGGCCACCGCGCCGGAGTGCGACCGAGCGCTGACGCGCCTGGATGAGCCCTCGATAGACCGCGAGCGTCTCTGCGTCCCAGGCATTCTCGTCCCACGGCATCGAACGGCGTCCGTCCTCGCCGAAGGTGCCCTCCATGCCGATCTCGTCGCCGTAGGTCATCATCGGCATCGACGGGAAGGTCATGAGCAGGCCGACCGCCGTCTCGACGGAGTCGGGGCCGACGAGCGTCCGGATCCGCGGCACGTCGTGCGACCCGACGAGGTTGAAGGAGTGGACGAGCGACTGCCAGGCGATCCGCGACGTGAAGTCACGCATGGTCTCGACGACAGCGCCGGCATCGAGCAGGGGCAGCGGCACGGGGGCGCCGAGGAAGCGCGGGTCCTTCGGCTCCTCGCGCAGCCACGTCCACGTCGGCTTGCAGAAGCCGGCGTAGTTCATGACGCCGTGCCAGCCGTCGCCGGGCATGTCGGGCGTGTAGTCGTGGAAGTGCTCCCCGACGAGCAGGGCCTCCGGGGCCACCCGGCCCATGACGTCACGCATCTGCCGGGCCACGTCGTGGTTGACGTCGGTGTCGCGCCACCGGCCCGTCATGTTCGCGACGTCCACGCGCCACCCGTCGAGCCCGCCCGACCGGCCGAGCCACTTGCGTACGACCCCCTGGGGGTCCTCGAAGATGCGGTGGCGCAGCGCGGCGTTGAGGTGGTTGAGCTTCGGCAGGGACGGGACGCCGAGCCAGGCGACGTACGTGCCGTCCTCCCAGATGTAGTAGTCCCGCTCGGGCGTGTTCTTCCCACCGGGACCGGCCGCCTTGAGGAACCACTCGTGGGCGTTGCCCGTGTGGTTCGTCGTGAAGTCGCCCATGACCTTCATGCCTCGCTCGTGGGCGGCCTTGGTGAGCCGGCGCAGCGCCGGGGCGCCGCCGAGGAGCGGGTCGATCTGCTCGAACGACGACGCGTCGTAGCGGTGGTTGGAGCGCGCCGGGAAGAAGGGCGTCATGTAGACGACGTCGACGCCGAGGGACTCGAGGTGGTCGAGGTGCTCGGTGATGCCGTCGAGGTCGCCGCCGTAGAGCTGGTGGGCGACGCCCTTGGGGCTGATGTCGACCGGGTCGGACCACGCGGCGGGGACGGCCCAGTCGGGCGTCTCGTGCCGGTCGGCTCCCTTCGAGCGCGCGAAGCGGTCGGGGAAGATCTGGTAGACGACCGACCCCAGCGCCCACTCGGGCGGCGGGCTCGCGTGCGCCACGAGCCGGAAGTCGCTCGCGTCGGGCACGTCCCGCTCGTGGACGCCGGTGCCGTTGAGCCACGCATACCTCGTCGGGCCGCCGGTGAGCAGGAAGCGGTAGCTCGTCACCGGGTTGTGGCAGGTCAGGGTGGCACGCCACCAGTCGTCGACGCCCGTCGTGCGGACCTTGCGGGCCACCGTGAAGGTGGCCTCGCCGTCGGGCGAGGTCCGCACGTGGACCGCCTCGACCCCGGCGTCGAGCGGGACGCGCACGAGCACGTCGACGCGGTCGCCGAGGCGCGGAGCCTGGTTGGAGACGTACCGCCCCGACCCGTCGTGGTGCGGCTGGCTCAGCCACGTCTGCTGGCGGGTCGGGGCAGGCGTCACTTCACGGACCCCGTGGTCAGGCCACCGACCAGCTGACGCTGGAAGGCGAGGTAGAGCAGCATGACGGGGATCGAGCCGAGCAGCGCACCGGCCGTGAAGCGCCCGAAGAGGGTGTTCGCGTCGTTGCCGAGCGTCATGCCGTAGAGCCCGACACCGAGCGTCTGGTTGTCGACGTCGGTGAGGAAGACGCTCGCCAGCATGAACTCGCCGTAGAGGCCGACGAAGACGAGCATGAAGACCGTCACGAGGATCGGCATGACCAGTCGCAGCGTCATCGTGAAGAAGATCCGGGCATGGCTGGCGCCGTCGACGATCGCCGCCTCGTCGAGCTCGCGCGGGACCGTGTCGAAGTAGCCCTTGAGCAGCCACACGTTGGCCCCGAGCGCCCCACCGAGGTAGGCGAGGATCAGGCCGGTGACGGTGTTGAGGCCGAGAGCCGGCAGCACGTCACCGATGGCCGCGAAGATGATGTACGTCGCGACGATGGCGAGCAGCGCCGGGAAGAACGTCGTCAGCAGCAGGAACATCATCCCGCCGCGACGGCCCTTGAACCGCAGGCGCGAGAAGGCGAACGCCGCGCACGCGCCGAGGAAGACCGCCCCGAGCGCCCCGACGAACGAGATGATCATCGAGTTCTTGTACCAGGTCCAGAACGGGCGCGAGCTGTCGTTGAAGAGGTCGGTGAAGTTCTTCGTCGAGAAGCCCGAGGGCCACAGGCTCGCCGTGTTGAGCGTGCCGCTGGGGTTCGTCGCGGCCGAGTAGATGAAGAGGATCGGGAAGAGCGCCCACATCAGGGCGAGGATGCCCAGGGCGTGGCGCCACCACACCGAGCCGCCGAGACCCCCGCGCTTGGGCGAGGCCGGCGTGCCGGCGCCGGTCTCCTCCGCGATGCGGGAGTCCATGCGCGGGTCGGCGGGGACGGGAGCGTTGACGGTCGCCATCAGTTGACCTCCTCGAGGGCCTTGGTGCGACGGAAGCCCGGGATGCTCATCAGCGCCACGAGCAGGAAGATGATCACGGACACCGCCGCAGCGAAGCCGTAGTTGGGCGCGCTGCCGGAGAAGGCCAGGCGGAACGCGTACGTGATGAGCAGGTCGCTCGAGCCGATGCTCGTGTCGGCGCCGTTGAACGGACCACCCTTGGTGAGCAGGTAGATGAGTCCGAAGTTGTTGAAGTTGAACGCGAACGACGCGAGCAGCAGCGGGCCGACGGCCACGAGCAGCAGCGGCATGATGATCGAGCGGAGCGTCCGGAAGGCGTTGGCGCCGTCGATCGTCGCCGCCTCACGCACGTCCTGCGGGATCGACTGGAGCGCGCCCGTGCAGACGATGAACATGTACGGGAAGCCCAGCCAGAGGTTGGTGATGAGGATCGCGGCCTTGGCCCCGGCCGGCGTGCCCAGCCAGTCGACCGAGAGCCCCAGCGTCTGGTTGATGATGCCGTAGTCCTGGTTGAACATGCCCTTCCACACCAGCGCCGTCACGAAGCCCGGCAAGGCGTAGGGCAGGATCAGCAGCGACCGGTAGATCGCCTTGCCGCGCAGCCTCGGGTCGTTGAAGAGCAGCGCGATGAGCATGCCCAGCAGGAACGTCGTCAGCACCGACAGGATGGCGAAGGCGATGTTCCAGATGAAGATGCTGAGGAAGCCGCTGCGGATCGTGCTGTCGGTGAAGATCCGGGAGTAGTTCGCGAGCCCGATGTTCTCCTTCCAGCCCTGCGGGAAGGACTGGGTCTGGTCGGCGACGTTGACCCACTTGGCATCCTTCGGCGCGTAGACCGTCGGTGGCGTCGTGCCCGCGTCGGTCAGCTTGTCGGCCGCCGCGTCGTAGGTGACCGTCGCCTTGCCCTCGAAGGCCTCGGAGAGACCGACCGGTTTGATGCCGCCCCCGTCGCTCGTCGGCACGGCGATGGCCGACAGGTCCTTGCTGCGGGCGTTGGCCTGCTTGGCGGTGAGGACGGTGTAGCCGGGAGCCTTGGTGATCTTGCCGACGGGGGTCTTCTCGACGCCGGTCGGGGGCAGGGGCTTGAGGCCGGTCGTGTCGCCGACGTAGGTGCTGCCGTCGGGCTTGGTGAGCAGCAGGACGAGGTCCGAGGTGACGGGGTCGCCGCCCTCGACGATCGCGACCGACATCTTGTAGCGGGGCGTGTCGGGAACCTCACGGACCGACTGGGCGATGATGTCGGTGACCGACTCCTCCTTGCTGTAGAGGTGCCCGTCGCCGTAGTTCGTCGTCGAGAGGCTCGCGGTGTAGAGCACCGGCCACAGCTGGAAGAGGATCATGAACAGCAGACCCGGGACGAGGTACTTGAGGGGGACCGAGCGCCGCGTCGCGTAGACCGCGAGGATGCCCATCCCCACGAGTCCCGCGATGACGACGGCCATCGTGTTGCCTGCCTGCGCGAGCTTGGTGGCGATCCACAGGATGCCGGCCAACGTCGCGACGATGAGAACCCACTTGATCGCGAGAGCGAGGGGCTTGGTCATGTGACACGTCCTTTTGCGCCGACCCGGCGCCGTTGCCGTAGGTGCACGAAGGGGAGCCCTCGCGGAGCTCCCCGATGGCCCGTGCCCGGGCCGGGATCCCGGGGTCCGCCCTCAGGACGGACCCCGGAAACCCTTGTCAGACTAAGGAGCTCAGCCCTTGGCGATGTTCGCCGTGATCTCCTTGGCGGCAGCGTCGAGACGCTCCTTGGCGCCGGCCTTGCCGGCGATGATGTCGGCGGTCGCCTGGCCGAAGGGGCCCCAGACCGAGTTCATCGCGGGGATGTTCGGCATCGGCGAGCCGTCGACGCCGGCCTCGTACCACGCCTTGACGTCGGGGTCGCTCGCGGCGACCTCGGCGTAGGCCTCCTTGAGGGCCGGCGGACGCTTGCCGACCTCGAAGAGGGCCAGCTGGACGTCCTTGCGCGGGATGTAGTTCGTGACGAACTCCTGCGCGAGTGCGGCGTTCTTGGCCTTGCTCGAGACGTAGAACATCTGGACACCGAGGAACGGACGCATGGCGCCGCCACCGGTGAGGCTCGGCAGCGGGGCGATGCCGTAGTTGATGCCGGCTTCCTTGGCCTTCGCGACGCTCCAGGGGCCGGAGATCATGAACGGGGCGGCCTTCGTGTCGAAGAGCGCGTCCTGGTTCGTGTCGTCGACGTTGGTCGAGAGGATCTTCTTCTTGCCGAGCTCGGCGAGGACGTCGCCACCCTTGACGGAGTCGGGGGTGTTGACGATGACCTTGTTCGGGTCGTAGTCGCCGTTGGGCTTGATGGCGAAGATGCCGCCCTCGGGGAACGCCGAGAGGTACGGGTAGGCGAAGTACGCGTTGCCGACCTTGGAGACGAACTGGCTGAGGACCTGCTTGGCCTTGCCCTCCTTGACGAGCTTCTCGCCGGTGGCGACGAGCTCGTCCATGGTCTTGGGCGGGTTCGGGACGAGGTCCTTGTTGTACATGAGGCCGATGTTCTCGACGGCGTAGGGCACGCCGTAGGACTGGCCGTTGAACTTCGTGGCCTCGATGGCCTTCGGCAGGAACTTGCCCGCGACGTCGGAGCTGAGGTTGACCGGAGCGACCGTCGAGTTCTGGACGAGCTCACCGAGCCAGTCGTGGGCACCGACGATGACGTCAGGACCCTTGCCGACCTTGGTCGCGTCCTTGAACTGGGCGCGGGTGTCGGTCGAGATCTGGACCTTGACAGTCACACCGTTCTCGGCGGCGAACTCGTCGGCGTACTTCTGCACGGCCTTCGAGCGGTCGGCGTCGGTCCAGATGACGAGGTCGACGTTGGCGTCACGGACGGGAGCAGCGGTGCCGCTCGGCGTCTCCGGGACACCGGTGGTCGTTGCCGCCTTGCTCGTGCCGGCGGCGCCGGTGTCGGACGGGGTGGTGGGGCTGGACCCACCGCAGGCGCTGAGGGCCAGGGCGGCAACACCCGTGACAGCAGCAGCGCCGAGCGCACGCTTGTGCATGGATTCTCCTTTGAAGCCAGGTGGCACACGCCGCCACCGGTGCCCCGGAATCTAGCAAGAAGTTGCAGAGAGCGGGAACCCGCTTGCTGCAATT
Source organism: Terrabacter sp. LjRoot27 (assembly GCF_964254175.1). NCBI lineage: Bacteria > Bacillati > Actinomycetota > Actinomycetes > Micrococcales > Intrasporangiaceae > Terrabacter > Terrabacter sp. LjRoot27. The sequence continues at coordinate 912,741 of NZ_CAXUSS020000001.1, read as the reverse complement.
TTTTGCAACGTTCTGGACACATCCCGGATCCGTCCCAGTGGAACGGGTCGTCCGGGCTGCCGCCGCCCGGCCTTTGCCGGCTGCGACCCGCCCGTGGGCGAGGGGTGGTCATCGTGCCCGGAGTGGGACATGATGTCGATGCCTGCTCACCCGGGCAGGCACACCTTTACAACGGATCGTCCGGCACGTTCCTGCCGGTGAAGGAAGGCAATGAAGCCATGGCAACAGTGACGTTCGACAACGCGACGAGGCAGTACCCCGGAAACCCGGTCCCCTCCGTCGACAAGCTCAACATCGAGATCGCGGACGGGGAGTTCCTCGTCCTGGTCGGCCCCTCCGGGTGTGGCAAGTCCACCTCCCTGCGCATGCTCGCCGGCCTCGAGGAGGTCAACGGCGGACGCATCCTCATCGGTGACCGCGACGTGACGAACCTGTCCCCCAAGGACCGCGACGTCGCGATGGTCTTCCAGAACTACGCGCTCTACCCGCACATGACGGTCGCCGACAACATGGGCTTCGCGCTCAAGATCGCCGGCGTCGACAAGGCGGAGATCCGCAAGCGCGTCGAGGAGGCAGCCAAGATCCTCGACCTGACGCCGTACCTCGACCGCAAGCCGAAGGCCCTCTCGGGTGGCCAGCGCCAGCGCGTCGCGATGGGTCGCGCGATCGTGCGCTCCCCCCAGGTGTTCCTCATGGACGAGCCGCTGTCCAACCTCGACGCGAAGCTCCGCGTCCAGACCCGTACGCAGATCGCCTCGCTCCAGCGCCGACTCGGCGTCACGACGGTCTACGTCACGCACGACCAGGTCGAGGCCATGACGATGGGTGACCGCGTCGCGGTCCTCAAGGACGGCATCCTCCAGCAGTGCGACAGCCCGCGCCGGATGTACGACCACCCGGCCAACGTCTTCGTCGCCGGCTTCATCGGCTCGCCCGCCATGAACCTCATGGACGTGCCGGTCACCGACGGCGGTGTCGACCTCCACGGCCACACGGTCCCGGTGGCCCGTGAGGACCTCGCCAACGTCGGCAAGAACGTCACGCTCGGCGTGCGTCCCGAGGACCTCGAGCTGTCGTCCGACCAGTCGGGCATCCCCGTCACGGTCGACGTCGTCGAGGAGCTCGGCGCCGACGCGTACATCTACGGCTCGACCGAGCAGAAGCTGCTCGAGGCCACCGGCGAGAACGCCGGCCACGTGCCGTTCATCGCGCGCGTCGACGGCCGTCGCCCCCCGGAGAAGGGCGACAAGATCTACCTCAAGCCGAAGGCCGGTCACGTCCACGTCTTCAACGCCGAGTCGGGGCTGCGCGTCGGCGACTGAGCCACACGCGTACCACCGCATCACGTCGCTGGGCCGGCACCCTCGTGGGTGCCGGCCCAGCGGCGTTCCGGCGCAACGCTGGACAACATCCGGCACCGGGACCACAGCAAGCCCTAGGCTCCGCGTGTGACGAAGTCGACGATCGGGCGGTACTGGCACGTCGTGACGCTCGCGGTCGCGGTCTTCGCGCTCGTCTTCCAGCTCTACCTCGTGGCGACGGGCGACAACATCCTCGACTCGAGCGCGGTGACGACCACCCGGCCCGAGCAGGTGCGGCGCTACTTCTCCTACTTCACGATCCAGGCGAACTCCCTCGTCGCGGTCTCGACGTTCCTCATCGTCCGGGGACGCATCGAGTCGCAGGTCTTCCGTGTCGTCCGTCTCGCGTCGCTCGTCGGCATCACCGTGACCGGGATCGTCGCGGCGATCGCGCTCCCCCCGTCGCCCAACTACACGACGGGCTCGCTCGTCTGTGACCGGTTGCTCCACATCGTCGTGCCCGTCCTCGCGTTCGTCGGATGGGCCGTCTTCGGCCCCCGCGGCAAGGTCACGCGCGAGGACCTCCTGCCCTCGCTCATCTGGCCGGTGCTGTGGCTCGCGTCGACGCTCGCGCTCGGTCCGTTCGTCGACTGGTACCCCTACCCGTTCCTCAACGTCGACCGGATCGGCGTCGGTCGCACGCTGCTCAACTGCGCCGCCATCGCCGTGCTGTTCCTGGGTCTGGCGGCCCTTGCGCTCTGGGCTGATCGACGCCTGTCGCGCGACCGTGCCACGATGAACGCGTGACGCTCGAGATCACCACCGCCAGGCCCGAGTCCGCCCTGCTCGACCTGCCGTGGTCGACACCGCTGGAGGAGTGGCCCGAGAGCTACCTCGCCGCGCTCCCCCGCGGCATCTCCCGTCACGTCGTGCGCTTCGTCAAGCTCGGACCGCGTGTCCTGGCCGTCAAGGAGATCAAGGACGACATCGCCGACCGCGAGTACGCCATGCTGCGCAACCTGCGCCGCCTCGACGTGCCGTCGGTCGAGCCGTTCGGCGTCGTCCACGGCCGCACGACCGTCGACGGCGAGCCGCTCGACGCCTGCCTCATCACGCGCCACCTGCAGTTCTCGCTGCCCTACCGCGCGCTCTACAGCCAGAACCTCCGGCCCGACACCGCGGTGCGCCTCATGGACGCCCTCGCCGTGCTCCTCGTGCGCCTGCACCTCGAGGGGTTCTGGTGGGGCGACGTGTCCCTGTCCAACACCCTCTTCCGGCGCGACGCCGGCGCCTTCGCCGCCTACCTCGTCGACGCCGAGACCGGCGAGCTGCACGCCCGGCTGTCCGACGGGCAGCGCGAGCACGACCTCGACATCGCGCGCGTCAACATCGCCGGCGAGCTCATGGACCTCGCGGCCGGCGGCTTCCTCGAGGAGCACGCCGACCCCTTCGACGTGTCCGCCTCGGTCATCGAGCGCTACCACACGCTGTGGGACGCCCTGACCGGCACGGAACGCTTCGAGCTCGGTGACCGCTGGCGGGTCGACGAGCGGATCCGGCGTCTCAACGAGCTCGGCTTCGACGTCGACGAGCTGTCGATGACGACCGACATCGGCGGCACCGAGATCGTCATCACCCCGAAGGTCGTCGACGCCGGACACCACTCCCGCCGACTGCTGCGCCTCACCGGCCTCGACGTCGGCGAGAACCAGGCCCGCCGCCTGCTCAACGACCTCGACGCGTACGCCGCCGCGACCGACCGCCAGGGCGACGACGAGGAGATCGTCGCGCACGACTGGCTCGCCAAGATCTACGAGCCCGTGACGCGTGCCGTGCCCCGCGAGCTCACGGGTCGTCTCGAGCCGGCCGAGATCTTCCACGAGGTGCTCGAGCACCGCTGGTACATGAGCGAGCGTGCCGGGCACGACACCCCCATCGAGGACGCGCTGCGCGACTACGTCGCGACCGTCCTGCCGGCCAAGCCGGAGGAGAAGGCCGTGCTCGGCGTCGACACCGAGGAGATGCCGGTCATCAGCCGTTTCGACTGAGGGCGTATGCCGTCCGGCCTGTCCGCGTGGACGGCCCGGTGCCGGTGCTCGGTGCTGCCGCCCGTCGACGTCCTGAGACCGGGCGCTGCCGGGTCGAGGTGGTTCGTCGCGACGGGGCGCGACGGCATACCTCAGCCCGTCAGGGCGTCCTCGTCGGCGCCCACCGCGAGCTCGTCGGCCGGGCCCGAGAGGATCTGGCCGAAGAGCACGACGATCCACAGCAGGAAGGTCACGACGTGGACGGCCGTGCACCACAGGCAGATCGCGTGGATCCGGTAGAGCTCGGCCCACACGAGGTAGAGCGCCATGCCGAGGCCGATCGTCAGCCAGGCGAGACGGACCGCGTCGAGCCAGGGCTCCGGCCGCCGCCAGACCGACGGCAGGCAGAGCCCGAGCGTCACGACGAAGAAGACGAGCCCGAGCAGGGCCACGGGCACGCCCATGAAGGTGCTCCAGGCGCTCGTCGTGACCTTGGCGCAGTCGACGACACCGCCGATGCTGCAGGCGAGGGTGGCGTTGGCCGTGAAGTGCTCGAAGGTCAGGTACACGGAGACGAGCAGCCCGACGACGGAGAGACCGACGGACACCGGTGGCAGCCAGCCCGGCCGGACTCGCCCGGCACGGACCGGTGCACCGTCGGCCGTCGTCACGTCGTCACGCTGGGGGCTCACGCCGACCTCACCGCTTGAGCAGCACGGACGCGGAGGCCACGCCCTGGCTCGTGCAGACGTCGGCGGGCTTGCCCTTGGTCTGGTCGCAGATCTGGGCCGTGATCATGTTGATCGCCGGGGTCACGGTCTTGCCGATGTCGGACGTGGGGTCCTGGATGCCGGCGATGATCTGGTCGTAGGTCTTGCCCTCGAAGGCGTTGGCGTCGACCGTCGCACCGTCGGTGGCGTGCGTGCCGCCGTAGGTGATCCACGGGATGCCGCCGCCGGGGTTGAACTTCTGGAAGAGCGCGAGGTTCTCACCGTCGAGCGTCTGCAGCGGCTTGCCCTCGCGGTCCTGCGTCTCGACGGCCTCGAAGGCGACGACGTCGCTCGTGTACTTCGCGTCCTTGAAGGAGAACGTCGGGGTGTTCGGGTGGACGTCGGTGCTCGAGCTCGTCGTCTCGGTGACCCCGGTGAAGGTGCCGAAGCGGGACAGCGCCCCGATGAGCGCCCAGCGCTCCATGGCGCAGAACGGGCAGTACTCGGCGCCGATGTAGAGGACCTTCGGCTTGCCGTCCTGGGTCAGCGCGGAGCCACCCTGGAGCTTCGCGGGTGCCTGCTCCGGGGTCGGCGCGGGAGCCGAGTCGAGGACGGACGCGGGCAGCTTCTCGAGCGTCGCGAGCGCCGCTGCCCCGCCGGTCGCGGCGGGCGCGTCCTCGGGACGGTTGGAGATGACGATCCCGAGGACGACGGCGATGACGACGACGACCACCGCGACCGAGGCGGCGATGACCTGCGTGCGCTGACGGTCCTTGCGGGCGGCCTCGGCGCGCAGCTGCGCTGCCCTCGCGGCCGTCTCGGCCCGGTTGCTCTTCGCCACGAATCTGTCCTTCGGTCGGTCCCGCTGCGGAGCCGCAGCGCTGGGTTGCGCGCCCTCACCGCCGGTCCGCGGCGTACTACAGGGCGTAGTTGAGGTCGACAGCACTCTACCGAGCACCACCTGACCAGCGTCGGGCGGGCCGGCGGAGTTCCCGGAGGTCGTGCCGGACGGTGTCCGGTGGCCGGATCGTGACCTCCGCCGTGGGTCGGCAGCGGTCAGCGGCGGCGCTGGCGGGCGATCTCGTAGAGCGTGACGCCCGTGGCGAGCCCGGCGTTGAGCGACTCGACGGCCGAGCTCATCGGGATGGACACGATCTGGTCGCACGTCTCGCGGACGAGGCGCGAGAGGCCCTTGCCCTCGGAGCCGGTGACGATGACGAGCGGCTCCGTCGCAAGGGTGAGGTCGGGCAGCTCGACGTCGCCGTCCATGTCGAGGCCGAGGATGAAGAAGCCGGCCTTCTTGAAGTCCTCGAGGGCGCGCGTCAGGTTGCTCGCGCGCGCCACGGGGATGCGGGCCGCCGCACCGGCGGACGTCTTCCACGCCGACGCCGTCATGCCGACCGAACGGCGCTCGGGCACGACGACGCCGTGGCCACCGAAGGCCGCGACGGAGCGCACGATGGCGCCGAGGTTGCGCGGGTCGGTGATGCCGTCGAGCGCCACGACGAGCGGGATGCCGGGCATCTCGGGGTCGATGAGGTCGTTCGGGTGGGCGTACTCGTAGGGCGGCACCTGCAGCGCCATGCCCTGGTGCACGCCACCGTCGGTGAGCCGGTCGAGCTCGCCGCGCGGCGTCTCGAGGATCGCGAGGCCGCGCTCGGTCGCGATCTTGAGCGCCTCGCGCACGCGGTCGTCGGTGTCGATGCGGGTGGCGATGTACATCGTCGCCACCGGCACGTCGGCGCGCAGCGCCTCGACGACGGAGTTGCGGCCGTAGACCATCTCGCTCGAGGCCTTGCTGCGGCTCTTGGACCGGGTCTGGCCGCGGCCACCGGGTCCGGGCGCACCGGAGCCGGCCCGCTTCGCCGCGACCTTGGCGCGCTTGTGCGCGGGGTGGTACTCGCGCTCGGAGGCCTTGGGCGTCGGGCCCTTGCCCTCGAGCCCGCGGCGGCGCTGGCCGCCGGAGCCCACGGTCGCGCCCTTGCTGTTCTTGCGGATGGCGCCGCGCCGCTGGGAGTTGCCTGGCATGTCAGCCCTGTGCCTTCTCGGCCCCGAGGGCCGCGGTGGGGTGGTCGGTGGTGGTGTCGGTGGAGGCGCCGGCGTCGCCGCGGGGAGGGCGGGCGAGCGACCACTGGGCGCCGGACGGGGTGTCGGTGATCTCGATGCCGACCGCCGTGAGCGTGTCGCGGATCTCGTCGGCCCGGTCGAAGTCGCGCTCCTGGCGGGCGACCTGGCGCGCGTCGAGCTGGGCCCGCACGAGGGCCTCGAGGGCGAGCTCGGAGGCGGCGTCCTCGCGGCTCCCGCCGGAGCCCCAGTGCGCAGCGAGCGGGTTGACGCCCAGCACCTCGGTCATGGCGACGACGGCGCCGGCCGCCTCGAGGGCCGCCTCGTCGTCGTCCTCGTCGAGGGCGCTGTTGCCGGCGCGCACCGTGTCGTGCACGACGGCGAGCGCCCCGCTGACGCCGAGGTCGTCGTCCATCGAGGCCACGAAGGCGGCCGGGAGCGCACCGGCCTCCACGGGCACGACCGCGCCGCGCCGGGAGGCCCGCTCGAGGAAGCCCTCGATGCGCTCGACGGCGGCCGCGGCCTCCTCGAGGGAGCCGGGGTGGTACTCGATCATCGAGCGGTAGTGCGCGGCCGTGAGGTAGTAGCGCAGGACGAGGGGCCGCGTCTGCTCGAGCAGGTGGCGCACCTCGAGGGCGTTGCCGAGCGACTTGCCCATCTTCTGGCCCTTGACCGTGACCCACGCGTTGTGGAGCCAGTAGCGGGCGAAGCCGAGCCCGGCCGCGCGCGACTGCGCCTGCTCGTTCTCGTGGTGCGGGAAGCGCAGGTCGATGCCGCCACCGTGGATGTCGAACTCGTCGCCGAGCCAGCGTCGGGCCATCGCCGAGCACTCGAGGTGCCAGCCCGGTCGACCGGCACCGAAGGGCGTCGGCCACGAGGCGCTCTCGGGCTCGTCGGACTTGTGGCCCTTCCACAGCGCGAAGTCACGGGGGTCGCGCTTGCCGCGCGGGTCGGCGTCGTCGGCGTTCGCCATGTCGTCGAGGGACTGCCCGGTCAGCGAGCCGTACTCCGGCCAGGAGCGCACGTCGAAGTAGACGTCGCCGCTGCCGTCGGGGGCGGCGTACGCGTGGCCCTTCTCGACGAGCGTCTCCATGAGCGTGACCATGTCGGGCACGTGGCCGGTGGCCCGGGGCTCGTAGGTGGCCGGGATGACACCGAGCGCGTCGAGCGCCTGCGAGGTGAGGCGCTCGTTCCGGTAGGTCAGGGCGAACCACGGCTCGTCCGCCTCGGCGGCCTTGCGCAGCACCTTGTCGTCGATGTCGGTGACGTTGCGCACGAGCGTGACGTCGTAGCCGTGGCCCGTCTCGAGCCAGCGACGGAGCACGTCGAACGCGACGGCGAACCGGATGTGCCCGATGTGCGGCGCGCCCTGCGTCGTGAGCCCACAGATGTACATGCCGACCTTGCCCGCCTCGCGCGGCGTGAAGTCGCGCAGCTCCCGGGTTGCGGTGTCGAACAGTCGTAGGCTCACCCGCCGAAGTCTATCGGCGCGTCGCCGCGCACCCGACCATGCACGCACGAGCACGTATGCCGTCCGGCCGGCCCACGACGGGGCCCTCCCACGGGCGCCACGCGGCTACGCTCGGCCCATGGCGCAACCGCGGCTCACGAGCTACGAGCGGCTCGACGGTTCCGAGGTGCGCGCCGTCATCAGCTACCTCGGCGAGCGCATCGACACCTATCTCCCCCGCCACCCGGGCCTGCGCGCGGCCACCGAAGAGCTCGGCAAGGTCGTCGACGCCCTGCTCGACCGGCGCCGACGGGCCCCGGCCCAGCGGGCCGGTCTGCTGTGGACGTCGCGGGCCCTCATCGTCGTCGTCCTCGCCGTGTCGCTCGTCGCGGTGGGCATCGCGGTGCGTGACGCCGTGGCCCGGGCCGGCTCGATCGCCGCCTTCGAGTGGCTGCCGGTCGTCGAGAGCCTCATCAACGACCTCGTCTTCGCCGGCATCGCGATCTGGTTCCTGCTCTCGCTCGCCGACCGGGTCGTGCGCAACGACCTCATCCGCCGGCTGCACCGCCTGCGCTCGCTCGCGCACATCATCGACATGCACCAGATGAGCAAGGACCCCGCGGCGCTGCTGCCCGACACCCGGCCCGGGACGGTCGCCGGTGACGAGGTCGTGAGCCCCCGCACGATGTCGGTGCGCGACTACGCGCTCTACCTCGAGTACTGCTCCGAGCTGCTCTCGATGACCTCCAAGGCCGCGGCCCTGTGCGCCGAGGAGTCGACCGACGCCCTCGTGCTCGACACCGTGAGCGAGATCGAGAACCTCACCACCGGCATGAGCCGCAAGATCTGGCAGAAGATCAGCCTGTTGCGCGACGCACCCCGCGGCTGAGCGGACGGGGTGCGCCGACCCGGGCACACGGCATACGCACGACGGCGTATGCCGTGTGCCGGGGTCACGCTGCTCGGCGGGGGTGTCAGTGCCCCCGCCGGATCCACTCCTCGACGTCCGGCTTCTCGTCGCCGATGGTCGTGGCGCGGCCGTGACCGGTGAGGACCGTCGTCTCCGGCGGGAGCGAGAGCAGCTGGTCCCTGATCGACTCGACGATGGTCGGGAAGTCGGAGTAGGACCGGCCGGTCGCGCCGGGGCCGCCCTGGAAGAGCGTGTCGCCGGTGAAGACGACACCGAGGTCACGGGCGTGGAAGCAGCACGCGCCCGGGGCGTGGCCCGGGGTGTGCAGCACGAAGAGCTCGACGTCGCCGACCTGCACGACGTCGCCGTCGGCGAGGTCGAGCGTCGGGGCGAGGTCGGGGTGGCTCTGCTCCCACAGGACGCGGTCGTCGGGGTGGAGCGCGATCTTCGCGCCGGGGTGCGCCGCGAGCAGCTCCGGCACGACGGTGACGTGGTCGTCGTGCGCGTGCGTCAGCAGGACGTGGGTCAGACGGCGGTCACCGACGAGCTCGAGGATGGGTCCGGCGTCGTGCGGGGCGTCGATGACGACGCACTGGGTGTCGTCGCCGACCACCCAGACGTTGTTCTCGACCTCCCACGTGCCGCCGTCGAGGCTGAAGGTGCCCTCGGTGGTGGCGTGGTCGATGCGGACGCCGCCCTGCGAGGGGCTGACCCGGTCGGCTGCCGCGTCGGCGCTCACAGCTCGACCACCGATCGGAGGACCTCACCGGCGTGCATCTTGTCGAAGGCCGCCTCGATGTCGCCGAGGCCGATGCGCTCGGTGACGAACGCGTCGAGGTCGAAACGGCCCTGCTTGTAGAGGTCGACGAGCATCGGGAAGTCGCGGCTCGGGAGGCAGTCGCCGTACCAGCTCGACTTGAGGCTGCCACCGCGACCGAAGATGTCGATCATCGGCAGGGTGACCTGCTGGTCGGGCGTGGGGACGCCGACGAGGACGACGGTGCCGGCGAGGTCGCGGGCGTAGAAGGCCTGCTCGTAGGTCTCGGGGCGGCCGACGGCCTCGACGACGACGTCGGCGCCGTTGCCGCCCGTGAGGCTGCGGATCGCCTCGACCGCGTCCGTGTCCGTGCTGTTGACGGTGTGCGTCGCGCCGAAGTGCCTGGCCTGCTCGAGCTTCGCGTCGCTGACGTCGACGGCGATGATCGTCGTCGCGCCGGCCACCTTGGCCCCGGCGATGGCGGCATTGCCGACGCCGCCGCAGCCGATGACGGCGATGGAGTCACCGCGGCCCACGCCGCCGGTGTTGACGGCCGCACCGAAGCCGGCCATCACGCCACAACCGAGCAGCCCGACCGCGGCCGCATCGGCCTCGGGCACCTTCGTGCACTGGCCCGCGGCGACGAGCGTCTTCTCGATGAAGGCGCCGATGCCGAGGGCGGGCGTCAGCTCGGTGCCGTCGGTCAGGGTCATCTTCTGCGTCGCGTTGGCAGTGTTGAAGCAGTACCACGGCTTGCCCTTGGCGCAGGCGCGGCACTGCCCGCACACGGCGCGCCAGTTGAGGATGACGAAGTCGCCCGGAGCGACGTCGGTGACGCCCTCGCCGACGGCCTCGACGTAGCCGGCGGCCTCGTGGCCGAGGAGGAACGGGTAGTCGTCGTTGATGCCGCCCTCGCGGTAGTGCAGGTCGGTGTGGCACACGCCGCAGGTCTCGATCTTGACGACCGCCTCACCCGGCCCGGGGTCCGGCACGACGACGTCGACGACCTCGACGTCGGCCCCCTTGCTGCGGCTGATGACACCCTTGACGGTCTGCGGCATGACAACTCCTGTCGATCGTGCGGACGTGCGGCCCGAGGGGCCTTCCATGACCTACCCAAACGTCCCCTGCGGCCCTGCGCAACGCGCGGGTCAGGCTCGGGCCAGCGCGGCGAGGAAGAGCTTGGCGTGCCGTTGCACCGGGGCCCGGTCCCAGGGCGAGCGCTCGAGGTCGTGGTCGACGGGCGCCACCCGCAGGAAGATCCGTCCGTCGTCAGGCGTGCGCAGCAGCAGCGGCCATCGCGTGGGCGTGTAGTTGCGCGAGGCCTTGGTGCCGGCGACCGGCACCGCCCACGCGACGTCCTGCGCGCCTGACGGCGTGAAGGCCACGTGGCCGTCGCGCACGACGACCCGTCCGACACCTCCCACGGCGCGGCGCGACCGCACCTGCACGTCCCAGGCGCTCGGTAGCTGGTCCGGCTCGGCCCGACGGTTCCAGCCGGCCAGGGAGAGGAACATCGCGAGGAGGAAGAAGCTGAGCATCAGGGCGGCCGGACCGAAGACCAGCCACATCCACGAGTCGTCCACGGGTCTCCTGGGGTGAGTCGTTCCGGTCGCCCGGTGCGGGCGCGGTCCGCACTCCGAGCGGTGCGCGGGTCGATCGGTTCCGACGCGACGAGGGGTCTCGGCCGCGCGGGGCTCAGCGAGCGACGACGAGGGCCGTCGCGAGGGCTGCGACGCCCTCGCCGCGGCCGGTGAGACCCAGCCCGTCGGTGGTCGTGCCGCTCACCGAGACGGGCACGCCGGCCGCGGCGGAGAGCGCGGCCTCGGCCTCGGCACGACGGGTGCCGACCTTGGGCCGGTTGCCGACGACCTGGACCGCGATGTTGCCGATCTCGAAGCCGGCGTCACGGACGAGCCGCGCCGCCTCGGCGAGCAGCGTGACGCCGGACGCTCCGGCGAGCTCGGGACGCGAGGTGCCGAAGTGCGCGCCGAGGTCGCCGATGCCGGCCGCCGAGAAGATCGCGTCGCACGCCGCGTGGGCCGCGACGTCCGCGTCCGAGTGGCCCTCGAGACCGCGCTCCCCCGGCCAGTGCAGCCCGGCGACCCAGAGCTCACGGTCGGATCCCTCGGGGGCGTGGGCGTGGACGTCGACGCCCACACCGACGCGCGGGAGGTGTGCCATCAGGCGTCCTTCCAGTCGATCGGGCCGCGGTGGATCTTGTGCGGGGCGGCCTGCGCCACCGGCTTGATGACCATCGTGTCGATGTTGACGTGCTGCGGCAGCCCGACGACGAAACCGACGCACTCAGCGACGTCGTCGGCCACGAGTGGGCGGTCGACCCCGTCGTAGACCTTGTCGGCCGCGGCCCGGTCACCGTGGAGCCTGGTGAGGGAGAACTCCTCGGTGTGCACCATGCCGGGCCGGATGTCGACGACGCGGATGTTCTCGCCGTTGAGCTCGAGCCGCAGGGTCTCGGAGACGACGGACGTGCCGTGCTTGGCCGCGACGTAGCCCGCGCCGCCCTCGTAGACCCGCTCGCCGGCGATCGAGCTGATGTCGACGATCGTGGCGCGCGAGGAGCGCCGCAGCAGGGGCAGCACCGCCTGCGTGACGCGGAGGGTCCCGACGACGTTCGTCGCGAACATCCGCTCCCACTCCTGCGGGTCGCCGTCCTCGACGCGGGTCACCCCGAGCGCGCCGCCGGCGTTGTTGACGACGACGTCGCAGCGGCCGAGGGAGGCGACGCCCTCGGTCACCGACGTCGGGTCGGTGACGTCCATGACGAGCGCCCGGGCGGAGCCACCGGCATGCTCGATGTCGGCCACGGCCTCGTCGAGCTTCTCGCGGCGTCGGCCCGCGACGACGACGTCGAAGCCGTCGCGCGACAGCCGCCGCGCGATCGCGGCGCCGATGCCGGTGCCACCCCCGGTGATGAGGGCCAGAGGGCGGGACTGGGTCTGGGTCGGCACATCGGTCACGCTGCCGAGGATAGGCAACTCCCCGGGTCGGTGTGTCCGGCGGTCACCGAAGAAGCGGGACCACCCCGGCCCCGGCCCCACTCGAGTGAGCGCCAGGTCCCACTCGAGTGCCGGGTCGGAACCCGCATTCAGGAGGTGAGCAGCCGGGCCGCGGTCTCGAGGTCGCTCGGTGTCGTCACCTTGAGGGCCCGCGGGTCGCCCTCGACGACGAGGACCCGCTCCCCCAGCCGCTCGACGAGCGCCGCGTCGTCGGTGGCGTCGCTCGACACGGCGTGGGCGCGTTCGAGGACGTCACGGCGGAAGCCCTGGGGCGTCTGCACGGCCCGCAGACCCGAGCGCTCGGGGGTTCCGACGACGAACCCGTCGGCGTCGACCTGCTTGATCGTGTCGACGACCGCGGTGCCCGGCACGACGGCCACGGCGCCGGCCGCGACGGCTGCGACGACCCGGTCGAAGACCTCCACCGGCGTCAGGCACCGTGCGGCGTCGTGGACGAGGACGATGTCGACGTCGGCGCCGAGCGCCCGCAGACCGGCTGCGACGGAGTCGCCCCGCTCGGCCCCGCCCGGCACGACGGCCACCGGCGTCACGGACCCGAGCTCACGGCATACGCCCTCGGTGACCTCGTCGGCCCGTGCCCGGTACGTGTCGGGGACGACGAGGACGACCTGCGCCACGGCCGCGCACGACAGAACCCCTCGCAGGGCGTGCCCGAGCAGGGGCACCCCGGCGAGGGGCACGAACGCCTTGGGGACCCCGGCCCCCAGACGCGAGCCGGAGCCGGCCGCGACGACGATGACGCCGACGCGACCGGCTCCGGTCTCGTTGTTCAGTGTGCTGCCCTGATCAGGACGCGAGGACCTCGTCGAGGATGGTCTCTGCCTTCTCCTCGTTCGTCTTCTCCGCGAGCGCGAGCTCGGAGACGAGGATCTGGCGGGCCTTGGCGAGCATGCGCTTCTCGCCGGCCGACAGACCGCGGTCCTGGTCACGACGCCACAGGTCGCGCACGACCTCGGCTACCTTGATGACGTCACCCGACGCGAGCTTCTCGAGGTTCGCCTTGTAGCGACGCGACCAGTTGGTCGGCTCCTCGGTGTGCGGCGTGCGGAGCACCTCGAAAACGCGGTCGAGGCCTTCCTTGCCGACGACGTCGCGGACACCCACGAGGTCGCAGTTCTCGGCGGGGACCTCGATCGTCAGGTCACCTTGGGCGACCTTGAGCTTGAGGTAGAGCTTGTCCTCTCCCTTGATCGTGCGTGTGTTGATCTCTTCGATGAGTGCAGCCCCGTGGTGGGGGTACACGACCGTCTCGCCGACCTTGAAAACCATCTGCTGTTTTCCCCTTTCGCGACCTCCAGATTATCACGAAGCTGTGCACATCGCGATCTCAGGATTCGGCATCTGTGCAGGTCAGAGCCACAGTCGGGGCCCGGGACGCGGTATTTGACGTCTTGACAGAACGCCGTTCGGCATGCTTCGCGCGAGCCTTCCGAGGACGTGTCGCCGCGGTCACGGCGGCCGTGGGGCGCGCACCGAGGACCCGTCGGGGGCGCGTCCGACGGCCCGGTCGTCCCGTGTCGGCGGGTGCACGGGTCCGTCGGGTCGCGCGCCGGTAGGCTGTCGCCCGTGAAGCGTCGATACCCCGCCCAGACCCCCGCGCGTCGCCCGTCCACCCGCCGGGTGTCGACCGTGCTCGCCGGTGTCGTCCTCGCCGTCGCGACGGCCGGTTGCCAGGTCAACTCGCCCGTCCAGACCGACACCCCCTACGTCCCGGCCGACGGCGTGCCCGCCGACGTGGGCCAGCTCGCCGTCCGTGACCTCGCCCTCGTCGGGGACGGCACCGGCACCGTGGTCATCTCCGGCTCGGCCCTCAACCTCGGCGAGCAGGACATGACCGTCCAGATCGCGCCGCAGGCCGACCCCAACGCCACCAGTGCGCCCACCGGCTCGGAGGTGCAGCTCGGCCCGCGCGAGCAGGTCAACCTCGCCGACAAGGGCCTGCAGCTGACCGACGTCAAGACCAAGCCCGGCGGTCTCGTGCCGGTGACCATCACGTCGAGCAGCGGCGGCACGACCGTCGTCAAGGTGCCGGTGCTCACCGCGAGCGGCTACTACGCCACCGTGACGCCGGCCCCGACCGGCAGCTGAGCACGCGCGTCGACGGCCGTTCCGGCCGCCTGACCGCGGAGTGGCCTCTCGACCGTCGGCTCAGCCGGCCTCGAACTTGTAGCCGAGCCCGCGCACGGTGACGATGTGCACCGGGTTGGCCGGGTCGGGCTCGATCTTGGCGCGCAGGCGCTTCACGTGCACGTCGAGCGTCTTGGTGTCGCCGACGTAGTCGCTGCCCCAGACCCGGTCGATGAGCTGCATGCGGGTCAGCACGCGGCCCGAGTTGCGCAGCAGCATCTCGAGCAGCTCGAACTCCTTGAGCGGCAGGGACGCCGACCGCCCCTGGACGCTGACCGTGTGGCGCTCGACGTCCATCCGGACCGGTCCCGACTCGAGGGTCGAGGGCAGCAGGTCCTCCGGCTCGGCGAGGCGCCGGAGCACGGCCTTGACGCGCGCGAGCAGCTCACGGCTCGAGTAGGGCTTCGTGACGTAGTCGTCGGCACCGATCTCGAGGCCGACGACCTTGTCGATCTCGCTGTCCTTGGCGGTCAGCATGATGACCGGCACCGAGGAGCGCTGGCGCAGCGCGCGGCACACGTCGACACCGGAGAGGCCGGGGAGCATGAGGTCGAGCAGGACGAGGTCGGCGCCGTTCTTGTCGAACTCGGCCAGGCCGTCGGGCCCGGTCTCGGCCACGGCGACGTCGTAGCCCTCCTTCTTCAGCAGGTAGGACAGCGGGTCGGAGAACGACACCTCGTCCTCGACGATGAGAATGCGACTCAAGGCGGGCCTCTCGGGGTCGGGCAGCGTGGGGCTGGTGGGCTGCTCGGGCAGTGGGGACGTGGCTAGGCGTTGACGGACGGGGTCGGGCCGGCGCCGCGGGACGGCTCGTCCCCCGGCGCGGCGTCGGACGCCGGCTCGGGCGCGGCGTCAGATGCCGGCTCGGGCGCCGGCTCGGGCGCGGCGTCGGGCTCGGACGGCGGGAGGGCGGCATACGTCGTCGGGTCCGACGGCGCGATCGCGGCGGAGGCGTTGGCGGCGGGCAGCTCGATGGTGAACGTCGACCCGCGGCCGGGCTCGGACCACACCGACACGTTGCCGCCGTGGTTGTCGGCGACGTGCTTGACGATGGCGAGACCGAGCCCGGTGCCGCCGGTGGCGCGCGACCGGGCCGTGTCGACGCGGTAGAAGCGCTCGAAGATGCGCTCCTGCTCGTCCGGCGCGATGCCGAGGCCCTGGTCGGTGACGGAGACGTCGATGACGCCGGGACGACCGCGACGCACCATGATGCCGACCCGGGTGCCGGTGTCGGAGTAGGCGATGGCGTTGCCGACGAGGTTGCTGATCGCGGTGGTCACGAGCTCGGCGTCGCCCCAGACCTCGCAGCCCTCGTCGATGGCCGTCACGAGCTCGATGCGGTGCTCGTCGGCGATGAGGCGGCTGCGGTCGGCGGCGTCGCGCGCGCACGCGCCGACGTCGATGAGCGTCGGGTCCTTGATGACGTCGGCACCCTGGAGGCGTGAGAGCTCGACGATCTCCTTGACGAGGCGGGTCAGCCGCTCGGACTCGACGCTGATCCGCTTGGCGAACCGCGCGACCGCCTCGGGGTCGTCGTGCGCGTCGAGCACGGCCTCGGCGAGCAGCGAGATGCCGCCGACCGGGGTCTTGAGCTCGTGGCTGACGTTGGCGAGGAAGTCGCGGCGGATCTCCTCGACCCGGGCCGCCTTGGAGCGGTCCTCGACGAGGAGGAGCACGTGGTCGGCCCCGAGGGGCGCGACGCGGGCCGCGACGACGAGGCGGCCGTCGCCGATGCCCTTCTGCAGGGTCAGCTCGGCCTCGCGGATGACACCGTCGCGACGCACGGCGCGGGCCAGGTGGAGCAGTTCCGGGTGGACGAGCTCCTGCCCGCGCACGAGCCCCTGGGCGACGGCGGCGGGCGAGTTGTTGACGACCCGGTCCGACGAGTCGACGAGGATGCCGCTCGAGCGCAGCACCGCGATGACCTCACCGACGCCGGGCGGCAGGGGCGGGGCGGGCGGCGGGGGCATCTCGGCCGCCGTCGAGCGGTCCGACAGGCGCACGGCGACCATCGCCAGGCCGCCCAGGGCGAGGCCGGCGATTCCACCGAGCGTTGCCGCTGTCGTCGGGTCCACGACACTCAGCGTACGCATCGCCGCAGCAGACTCGGACCACGCGGGACAGGCTCGTGCGGAGCGCGAACCCACTGTTCACCTTGGCGTCCCCACCCATTCACGCAGCCCTGCCAACCTCTGCACCAGCGGGGAGGTGCCACCCCGTCGGTATGCCGTCCCGCGCGCGTCGCGAGTGGCAGGCTGGCTCCCGAGACGGCGCCGCCGCACGACACCCCGCGGACACGACGACGCACCCTGCACGACAATGCACGACCAGGCACGACCAGGCACGACCACGCACGACCGGCAACTGACAGGAAGACCATGCGCGACCAGTTCCACGAGGACCTCGACACGATCTCGGACCAGCTCGTCGAGATGACCCGGCTCGCGGGGTCGGCCATCTCCCGCGCCACGACCGCGCTGCTCGACGCCGACGTCCACCTCGCGGAGTCGGTCATCGAGGCCGACCGCAAGCTCGACGACATCCGCGTCGAGCTCGACGAGCTGTCGATCGACCTGCTCGCCCGCCAGCAGCCCGTGGCCACCGACCTGCGCATCGTCGTGACGGCGATGCACATGAGCTCCGACCTCGAGCGGATGGGCGACCTCGCCCGTCACGTCGCCAAGGTCGCCCGCCTGCGCACGCCCGACTCGGCGGTCCCGCCGGAGCTGCGCTCGCACATCCTGCAGATGGGCCAGGTCGCGGAGTCGATCGTCGCCAAGTGCGGGTCGATCATCGCGAGCAAGGACGTCGCGGCGGCCATCGCGCTCGAGAAGGACGACGACGCGATGGACGACCTCCACCGCGAGCTGTTCGCCGCCCTGCTCGACGAGAACACGTCGTGGTCGCGCAGCTCGATCCTCGACCTGACGCTCGTCGGCCGCTACTACGAGCGCTTCGCCGACCACGCCGTCTCGGTCGCACGCCGCGTCATCTACCTCGTCACGGGTGAGTACGACTCCGAGGTCAGCTACGACCACGAGGACATCGAGGACGCCGACGTGTTCGAGGCCATCGAGCACGACGCCTGACCGAGCCCCAAGGCAAGCGCGTGGAGGGTTGACGTTGCCCCGGCGACGTCAACCCTCCACGCGCGTCTGCGTGCGCCGGAAGCTGGGGACAACCACGGCGGGCGGGCCCCGCCGGCGGCGAGCATGTGCGTCATGCAGCGCACCGTCGCCGCCCACGCCGCGGCCCAGCTGGGTCTCGTCACCCGCGCCCAGGCCCTCGGGGCGGGCCTCAGCGAAGCAGCGGTCCGGTGGCGGGTCGAGTCCGGACGCTGGGTCGCCGTGCAGCGCGGCGTCTACTCCACGACGCCGGGCCGCGAGGACTGGGAGTCGCGGGCCCTTGCCGCCCTGCTGAGGATCGGCATCCCCGCGGCGCTGTGCGGGCCGAGCGCCGGTTTCCTCTGGGGACTCGTGCCCCATCCGGGACCGGACATCCACGTCGTCGTCCCTGTCGACCGACGGCCGGAAGCCACTGCGGGAGTCATGGTCACCCGGAGCCGGTACGCCTACCAACGCACCGACGAGCGTGCGTGGCCCCATCGCATCAGCCTCGACCACACGGTGTTCGACCTGGCCGCCGGTCAGCCCGTGGACCGCGCCGTCGGCATCGTCGCCAAGGCCGTCCAGACGCGCCGCACGACCCCGCGCAACCTCCGGTACGCGCTGGGGCAGCGGCCCGGCCAGGCGCACCGGACCCTGTTGCTCGAGGTCCTGGGCGACGTCGAGGGCGGGGCCGAGAGCCCCGCCGAACGTCGCTACACCCGCGACGTGGAGCAGGCGCACGGACTCCCGCCTGCGCACCGACAGGCCGCCGGTCGCGGAGACACCCGGTGCGACAACGACTACGAGCCGCTTCGCGTCAAGGTCGAGGTGGACGGCCGACTCGGTCACGCCGGCTGGGCGAACCAGCAGCGGGACGGCCGGCGGGACCGACGCAACGCCGCCGACGACTGGCTGACGGCTCGGGTCTACTGGACCGACGTCGCGGTGACGCCGTGCGAGACGGCACTCGAGCTCGAGGCGATCTTCCGCAGCCGTGGCTGGTCCGGACGAGCGCGTCCGTGCCGCCGTCGGGACTGCGCGGTCCGCCGACGCGTGGAGGGTTGACGTCGCTGGAGCAGCGTCAACCCTCCACGCAGGCACGTGCGGGCGGTCAGCGGCCCTGGTTGGCGACCGCCTCGGCGGCGGCGCGAGCGGCCTCGGGGTCGAGGTAGCGCCCACCCGGCGTGACGGGACGGAACGACTCGTCGAGCTCGTAGACGAGCGGCATGCCGGTCGGGATGTTGAGGGCGGCGATGTCGTCGTCGGAGATGCCGTCGAGGGTCTTGACGAGAGCGCGCAGCGAGTTGCCGTGGGCGGCGACCATGACCGTCAGGCCGTCGGCGAGGTCGGTCTGGATCTCGTTCTCCCAGTAGGGCATCAGACGCGTCACGACGTCCTTGAGGCACTCGGTCGCGGGCATCGCGGCGCCGAGGCCGGCGTAGCGCGCGTCACCGTGCTGCGAGAACTCGTCGTCCTCGGCGATGGGGGGCGGCGGCACGTCGTAGGAGCGGCGCCACTCCATGAACTTCTCCTCGCCGAACTCCTCGAGGGTCTGCTTCTTGTTCTTGCCCTGCAGCGCGCCGTAGTGACGCTCGTTGAGGCGCCAGTCGCGCTTGACGGGGATCCAGTGACGGTCGGCGGCGTCGAGCGAGAGGTTGGCGGTGGTGATGGCCCGGCGCAGCAGCGAGGTGTGCACGATGTCCGGGAGGATGCCGGCGGCCTTGAGCTGCTCGCCGGCGCGCACGCCCTCGGCGCGGCCCTGGTCGGTGAGGTCGACGTCGACCCAGCCGGTGAAGAGGTTCTTGGCGTTCCAGTCGCTTTCGCCGTGACGGACGAGGACGAGCGTGTAGGTCATGCGGGCCAGCCTAGCGACGGCCGATCACGCGTCCGAGCCGTCGTCCAGCAGGTGACGGAAGGCGTCGAGGTTGCGCGTCGACTCGCCGCGCGAGACCCGCCAGGCCCACTCCTTGCGCATCGAGCCGAGGAAGCCGAGGGCGAGCAGCTCGTTGAAGACGTCATCGCTCGCCGACAGGACGATCCCGAAGAGCTGGTCGAGGTGCTCGGGCTCGACGGCGACGGTCGGCACCTCGCCACGGAGGTAGACGTCGCCGTCGGTGTCGATGGCGTAGGCCACGCCCTGCAGGCGCAGGTTCTTGCGCAGCAGCGTGCGGTAGAACGCCTCGTGGTTCTCGTCCGGGTTGCGGATGACGAAGGCGCTCAGGCTCGTCGTCCGGTCGCGCACGAGCACGGACACGACCGTCTTGAGCTTCTTCTCGCCGGGCAGGGTGACGACGTACTCCCCCGGGCGCCCGCCGAGCTCCCACTCGAGACCGACAGAGCCGAGGTATGCCGTCAGGCGGGCTTCGGCGGCCGCGCCCGCCGAGGCGTCGGCGGGGATCTCCTGCGGCTCCGCGCTCACGGGATCACCGCCGTCGGGACGCCGACGAGGCTCTGGCCCTCGTCGATGGGCGACTCGTTGCCGCCGTCGGCCCGCTCGCGGATCGCCTGCCGGTAGACCTCGAGGAGCCGGTCGGTCGTCGCGCCCCAGCCGAACTGCGCCGCGTGCGCGACGGCCGCGGAGCCCAGCGCGAGGCGGCGGGCGTCGTCGCGCAGCAGGGACTCGACGGCGTCGGTCCAGTCGGGGGTCGCGTGGCCGTCGACGAGGACGCCGGCGTCCCCGACGGCGGTCGGGAGTCCGCCGACGTGCGCGGCGACGACCGGGGTCCCGCAGGCCTGGGCCTCGATGGCCACGAGCCCGAAGGACTCGGAGTGGCTCGGGACGAGGACGAGGTCGGCGGCTCGGTACCACTGGGCCAGCACCGGGCGGTCGACCGGTGGCACGAAGCGGACGACGTCGTCGATGCCGAGCGTCCGGGCGAGCTCCTCGAGCTCGTGCGGCCGGGTGAGGCCGCTGCCGCTGGGGCCGCCGAGGACGGCGACGGTCAGACGCTCACGGCGCGACGGGTCCCGCCGGAGCAGCTCACCCGCGACCCTGAGCAGCAGGTCGGGCGCCTTGAGCGGCTGGATGCGCCCCACGAAGAGGAGCAGCTGCCCCTCGACGGGCAGCCCGAGCGAGCGGCGCGCCGAGCCACGGTCCCCCGGGGTGAAGGTCGAGAGGTCGACGCCCGGGGGGACGACGGACACCTTGGCCGGCGGGGCGGCATACAGCTCGATGAGCTCGCGGGCCTCGTCGTCGGTGTTGGCGATGAGGCGGTCGGCCGCCTCGACGACCTGGACCTCACCGATCTCGCGTCCGCGTGGCTCGGGTGGGTCACCCTCGGCGAGGTGGAGGTTCTTGACGCGCGCCATCGTGTGCATCGTGTGCACGAGCGCCACGCGCCAGCGGTCGGCCGCGAGCCAGCCCACCTGGCCCGAGAGCCAGTAGTGCGAGTGGACGAGGTCGTAGTGGTCCTCGGGCACCGAGAGCCCCGCCTGCATGATGCCCGCGGAGAAGGCGCACAGCTGGCCGGGCAGGTCCTCCTTGGCGAGTCCCTCGTAGGGGCCGGCGGTCACGTGCCGCACGCGGACGCCCGGCACGAGGTCGGCCTCGACCGGCGTCGCGCCCGTGGTGCGGCGGGTGAAGATGTCGACCTCGATGCCGCGTGCGGCGAGCTCCTTCGCGGTCTCGGCGACGTAGACGTTGAGCCCGCCCGCGTCGCCGGTGCCCGGCTGCTCCAGGGGCGAGGTGTGGACGCTGATCATCGCCACCCGTCTCGGATCGGCCGCCATCGGCATCCCTTCGTCCTGCGCGCTGCTCGTCGTCACGCTCTTCCTCGACTCAACCACACGCGCGATTCGATGTATTCCGCGGTCGCCCGTGACCGGCGAACACCGCGAGCCGGGGTCGAGGGGCGCTGGCTAGGCTGCGGAGGTGCCCCCACGCCAGCGCCCCGTCGGCCCCGTCGGCACCGTGACACGTGGGACGACGAACCCGAACCGGCTGCGACGCTGCGACCGCTGGATCGCCGGGCCCCAGGCGTGGCGCCTCCGGCGCAGTCGGACGCCCCCGGTCGTCGTCGACCTCGGCTACGGCGCCTCACCCATCACGGCGGTCGAACTGCACGACCGGCTCCGGAGGGTGCGCCCCGACGTCCGGGTCGTCGGCATCGAGATCGAGCCCGACCGGGTCGCCGCCGGCAAGCCCCTCGAGCGCGACGGCCTGACCTTCCGCCTCGGCGGCTTCGAGGTGCCGCTCGACGACGGCGAGCGCCCCACCGTCGTGCGCGCCTTCAACGTGCTGCGCCAGTATGCCGAGGACGAGGTGCCGGCCGCCTGGGCCCTCGTGCGGGAGCGCCTCGCCCCGGACGGGCTCCTCGTCGACGGCACGTGCGACGAGATCGGCCGGCGCGCGTCGTGGGTGGCGGTCGACGAGACCGGCCCCGTCAGCCTGACGATCTCGCTGCGGATGGGCGGCCTCGAGCGTCCGTCCGACATCGCGGAGCGACTGCCCAAGTCGCTCATCCACCGCAACGTGCCGGGCGAGCCCGTCCACGCGTTCCTCGGTGACCTCGACCGGGCGTGGGCCCGCAGCGCCCCCCAGTCGTCCTGGGGCGCGCGACAGCGCTTCCTCGCCGCCGTGGCGGAGGTCCGCGAGAGCTGGCCCCTGCTCGACGGACCCGCGCGCTGGCGGCTCGGCGAGCTCACCGTCGACTGGGCCGCGGTGGCTCCCCAGGCCCGCTGAGGAGTGCTCGGGAGGTTTGCGCCCCTTTGTCCGGACCACCTCCCGCCCCACATTTCTCACAGGAAGCACCGGTCACCGACGGGCACGGGTCGGCGTAGCATCGGCACCATGTCGCACGGCGGCATGACCGCGTGGGGGCGAGGTCATGCAGTGAGTTTCTACACGCTCGACAGTGAGGGTTTCGGCGCCGTCGCGCGATTCGTCGCGGACGGGTGGGACCAGGACGAGTGCGTCGTCGTCGTGGCCACGGGCCCGCACCGCGCAGCCGTGGAGACCCGTCTCGTGGAGCTCGGGCACGACCCCGCGGCGCGGTCGCGCGCCGGTCGCTACCTCACCCTGGACGCCGAGGAGACCCTCGCGGAGCTGGTCGTCGACGGCCGGCTGGAGGTGGACCTCTTCCTGCGCCGGGTCGGCGACGTGGTCACCGAGGCCTCCGCCGCAGGACGGCCGATCCGTGCCTTCGGCGAGATGGTCGCCCTGCTCTGGCAGCGCGGTCAGATCGAGGTGGCGATCGAGCTCGAGCTGCTCTGGAACCAGCTCCTGAGCGAGTACGACTTCTCCCTGCTCTGCGCCTACCCCACGGGCGTCTTCGATCACACCGAGCTCGTCGACGTCCGCCGGGTCTGCGACCTGCACACCGACCTCATGCCCGTCGCCGGGCTCTCCTCGACGGAGGGAGCCCGCCTCGCGGACGGCCACGCCTGCTCGCGCGTCTTCCTGCCGACGGCCGAGTCGGTGCCCGCGGCCCGCCACTTCGTCGTCGACG
This sequence comes from Terrabacter sp. LjRoot27, assembly GCF_964254175.1. NCBI lineage: Bacteria > Bacillati > Actinomycetota > Actinomycetes > Micrococcales > Intrasporangiaceae > Terrabacter > Terrabacter sp. LjRoot27. The sequence goes on along the minus strand of NZ_CAXUSS020000001.1, from coordinate 889,800 downwards.
TCCTCAGGGCGTGGGGCCACGACGACCTCACGGCCGACGCCGCCCTCATCGTCTCCGAGCTTGCGACCAACGCCCTGACCCACGCGGCCTCCCCGTTCCGCGCGGTCGTCGACCGGCGCCGCGGCGGGCTGCGCATCGGCGTCGAGGACGCCGCCCGCACCCCGTTCGAACGTCGCGCCGCCCAGGCCGACGACGTCAGCGGTCGCGGCGTCGACATCGTCGCGGCGCTGTCCGAGCGATGGGGCTACAGCCCCGTCCCGGGCGGCAAGGTCGTGTGGGCCGAGCTGCTCGACCCGAGCCGGTCACGCGCCGGCTGAGCCCGCCGCGCCGCGTCGCCCGGGTCTGCCGACCGTCTCCGGACAGAGGTATGCCGCCGGGCCGGGCCCGGCGGCATACGTTCGTTCGTGTGTTGTGCTGCGCGTCCTCAGCGGACGTAGTCGTCCTCGAGGCGCTCGATGTCCGACTCGTCGAAGTGGCCGAAGCCGACCTCGAGCAGGCGACCGGGGTGCTCGCCGGAGTTGCCCATGCGGTGGATCGAGTTGCGCGGGACCCAGACCGTCTCACCCGGCTGGGCGCTCCACGTCCGGTCACCCACGGTGACGTCGATCGGCACGTCGAGGACCTGCCACATCTCACCGCGGTGGTCGTGACGCTGGAGGGAGAGCCGGTGACCGGGCTGCACCGTGATGATCTTGACGGTGACCTGCTCGTTGGAGACGAACTGCTGGAACTCGCCCCACGGCCGCTCGGCGACGAAGATGTCCTCGGTCGGGTTGCGGTTGCCCAGGTCGTACTCGTCCGCGGTGTGACGCGGCGACGAGACGTGCTGGTGCTGGTGGGCGTCGAGCTCGTGGTCGACGACGGCAGCAGCAGGCTGCTGGTCGGACATGGTTCTCCTATCGGTTGTGAGTGCACCAGTGTGCCGTACGCGGCGGGCCCGGTGTCCCGAGCGGGCGCGTGAGGGTCACCACCCGGTGTCGGAGCGCCCCCCGATGCCCCTGACCTGCCGCAGGGCCGGGCGCACGTCGGCGAGGTAGACGGCGGCACCCACGAACGCGAGCAGACCGAAGAGGCTGAGCGGGTTGAAGAGCGTGACGAAGCCGATCGCGAGGGCGACCCCGAGCAGCACGAGCCAGAAGGTCCGCGTGCGCTTGCCCGCGGCGACGTAGGCGTTCTCGGGGTGGCGCAGCGCGTCGACGAACGCGAAGACCTCGCACCCGAGCGCGACGACGCCGAGCACGAGGAGGATGACGCTCTGGAATCCCGAGTACAGCTGCATGGAGGAAGCGTAACCCGGCGCCGGGCGCCCGAACCCTCCCAGCCGGCTCCCAGACACCCGCGCGGTGGAGGGCCAGGTGGGGTCGGTCAGGGTCGGTCAGGCTCGGTCAGGCGTCGACGACGAGCGTGAAAGGGCCGTCGTTGACGAGCGACACCTGCATCATCGCGCCGAAGCGGCCCGTCTCGACCTCGATCCCCCGCCCCCGCAGAGCCGTCACGAGGTCGTCCACGAGCGGCTCGGCGACCGGTCCCGGGGCTGCCGCGCTCCACGAGGGGCGACGCCCCTTGCGGGTGTCGGCGTGCAGGGTGAACTGGCTGACGACGAGCACCGGCGCCCCGGCATCGGTGAGACTCTGCTCGTCGCGCAGGATCCGCAGCTCGGCGATCTTGCGGGCCATCCGCTCGACCTGCTCGGGCCCGTCGTCGTGGGTGACGCCGACGAGGGCCAGCAGACCGGGTCGGTCGATGGCACCGACGACCTCGCCGTCGACCTCGACCCGCGCGCTCGTGACGCGCTGGAGCACCGCCCTCACGTCGACACCACCGCTCCCATCCGAGACGGCTCAGACCCCGACGGCGACGACGGAGCCGACGGGCTGGCCGTGGCCGAGCACGGGCTGGTGCTCGAGCACGGCGAGGACGTCGTCGCTGCCGACGCCGATCCGCCGCATCACGGCGGCGAGCAGCACGCTCCGGGCGCGTGAGGAGCCGTCGGCGACCTTGACGGCGATGCCGCGACCGTCGGGCAGACCCACGGCGTAGACGGCCTCGGCGCCGTCCTTGGCGATGAGACCCTCGACCCCGCGGATCAGGGCGGTGACGTCGCGGTGCGTGCCGCCGAGGAACTCCGGGAAGTCACGGACGGCCCTGACGATCCTGGCCTCCGGGCCATCCGTCGCCGCGGCGAGACGGCCGAACGACCGGGCGAGGGCGCGGAGGGGGACGGCGTGGATCGGCGCGCCGCACCCGTCGACGGCGACGGCACTCGGCTCGGCTCCGGTCAGCTCCCGCACGGTCTCCGCCACGGCGACCTGCAGCGGGTGCCCGGGGTCGCGGTAGGACGTGAGGTCCCAGTCGTTGACGACGCACGTCGCGAGCATCGAGGCGTGCTTGCCCGAGCAGTTCTGCGCGATCGACTGCCGCGGCAGGCCGCTCGCGATCCACCCGATGCGGGCGGACTCGTCGTAGGGGTAGTCGGGGGTGTTCTGCAGGTCGGCCTCGCTCAGGCCGGCGCCGGCGAGGATCTCGCGGGCGGCGTCCACGTGGAAGCCCTCGCCGGAGTGGCTGGCGCACGCGAGCGACAGGAGCCGGCCGTCGGTCGCGAGGCCGCTGCGGACCATCGCGAGCGCCTGCAGGGGCTTGCTCGAGCTGCGGGGGAAGACCGCGCCGCTCGAGTCCCCGATCTCGAGCTCGACCGAGCCGTCGGGGGCCGTGACGACGGCCGTGCCGTGGTGCACCGACTCGACGAACCCGTCCCGCACGACGTGCGCGACGATCGGGGCGTCGGCGAGCGCCGCGCTGACGTGGGTGGTGGACGAGGCGAGGAGAGCGGACACGTCCCGCAGTATGCCGGAGCGACGCAGCAGGGCCGCCACCCCGGGTGGGGGGTGACGGCCCTGTCGTGCCCGTGTCGCCGGTGGACCCGGCTCGAGGGCGCGACCGGTCAGGCGCTGGGAGCCGTGGTCGACGTCGTGCTCGTGGCGGCCGAGGCCTTCGTGGCCGTCTTCTTGGCCGTCTTCTTGGCCGGCGTGGCCTTCTTCGCGGCGGTCTTCGTCGCGGTCTTGGTCGCGGCCGCGGTCTTGGCGGCGGCCTTGGTGGCCGTCTTCCTGGCCGCCTTCTTGGCCGGGGCGGTCTTGCGGGCCACCGTGGCCTGCGGGTCGTCGGTCGTGGCCGAGCTGCGGGCGGCGACCTTGCGGGTCGTCGTGCCCTCGACCTCGTTGGCCTTGCGCGTGGCGGCCGACTTCTGGGCGGCCGACCTGCGGATCGCCGTCTGGTGCGCGGCGGTGCGCTTGGCCGGGACCGGCGCGGCAGCCGACTCGACGGCGTCGACGGAGGCGGAGACCTGCGACCCGACCTTCGAGGCGTCCTTGACGACGGCGCCCTTGATGGTCTTGGCGACCTTCTCGCCCTCGCTCACGGCGGTCTCGGCGACCCGGCGACCACGGGTCACCGTGGCGGTGCCGCGCTCGGCGAGGTCGAACGCCGTGCGCTCACCCTGGGCGCGGAGGTCGGTGACGACCTTCTCGCCGCGGGCGGCGGCCGCGTCGTACTGGTCCTTGGCGTTGCTCGCGATGACGAGACCCTCGTTGAGGACGCGGGCCGGGAGGTCCTGGGCCCGCGTGACGAAACGCTCGGCATACGTCGTCGCGAGCTTCTGGAGCTCGGTGGTGCGGCCCTGGAGGTCGACGATGCGCTTCTGCAGGTCCTTCTGCATCTGGTCGGCCTCCTTCTTGGCACCCTTGCGCAGGTCGACGGACTTGGCCTGCTTGCGCGCGACCTCGAGCTGCTCGCCCGCGGTGCGGACCGTGTCGATCGCGATGTTCGCGGCGCCGACGACGGCGTAGAACGGCGTCGGGTCGACCTTGGCCTCGGGCATGCGGCCCTCGACCTGGACCAGCTGGCCCCGCACGTCGGCGACGGCGGCCTCGGCCTGCTTCTGGGCGTCCTTGACGGCCTTGGTGATCTTCTTGCTGAGTGCCATCTCAGTTCTCCTTCTCGTTGAGCTCGGGGGTCGCGGCAGCGGTCGTGCTGCGCGACGGGCGCCGGCGTGGTGCTGCGGCCGGCGTACGCGGTGGGCTGGGTGGGCTGGGTGGGCTGGGTGGGCGCCGTGTGGTCTCGGGTGTCGTCTCGTCGTCGCCGACGAACGACACGTAGATGTCGACGAGCACCGCGCGCTGCCGGTCGGTGAGGACCGGGTCGGCGGCGATGGCGGAGAGGACGTCGGGCCCGGCGGCAGGGTCGCCGTCGGCGACCCGCTCGTCGAGGATGCCGGCCCGGACGTAGAGCGACTCGGCGGAGACCTGCAGCCCCTTGGCGATCTGCTGCAGGATCTCGGCGCTCGGGCGCTTGAGCCCGCGCTCGATCTGCGACAGGTAGGGGTTGGAGACTCCGGCCATCTCGGCGAGCTGCCGCAGCGACAGCTGGGCGCTCTCGCGCTGCTCGCGCAAGTAGGCCCCGAGGTCGGGAAGCGGAAGCTTGCTCATGCCTCCATTGTGCTAACTACAGCAAGCAGAATGCAAACTCTGGGCAGCGTGAGACCGCCCACACCGGTCTGGGGACGCACGAAAGCGCCCACCCGACCTGTCCGGTCGAGTGGGCACATGCCCGCGCGGTGCGGCGTCAGCGGGTGCGGCGGTCCTTGACCGACAGGGCCTCGCGGGCCTCGGCGGTCGTCATCGGAGGGCGCTGCATGACCGTGGCGATCTCGGCGGCCCGGGCCACGAGCTCGCTGTTGTGCGCGACCGGGCGACCCTTGGCATACATGAGGTTGTCCTCCATGCCGACGCGCAGGTGACCGCCGGCCGACAGGGCGGCAGCGACGATCGGCAGGTGCGCGCGACCGATGCCGGTGGCCGACCAGCTCGTCACCTCGGGCGGGAGCATCGCGACGCCGGCGAGCAGCGCCTGCGGGGTGCCCGGCATCGACCCCGGCACCCCGGTGACGAAGTCGACGTGGACCTTGCCGCCGTAGGGCAGGCCGCACTCGTCGATGAGCCGGCGCAGCGCGTGCACGTGGCCGAGCTCGAAGAGCTCGAACTCCGGCACGATCTCGCGCTCCTGGGCCTGGCGGTAGAGGTCGACCATGAAGCCCCAGGGATTGAGGAAGACGCCGTCGCCGAAGTTCGTCGTGCCGCACGTCAGGGAGCACGAGTCGGGGTCGGCGTCGAGGACGGTGAGGCGCTTCTCGAGCGGGTCGGTGATGGAGCCGCCGGTCGAGAGCTGGACGATGAGGTCGGTGGCCTCGCGGACGCCGTCGACGGCCTCCTTGAGGAAGGCCGGCTCGAGCGTCGGCTGGTGCTCACGGTCGCGAACGTGGATGTGGATGAGCGCCGCACCCGCGCGCTCGCAGGCGACGGCGGTCTCGACGAGCTCCTCCGGCGTCGTGGGCAAGGCGGCGACGTCCGCCTTCGCGGTCTCGGCGCCGGTGGGCGCGACGGTGATCAGGGTGCTCGCGGCGGTGCGTGCGGTGCTCATGCCGCACATCCTGCCAGCGCCGGCTGGGGCGTCGGTCAGGGGGCGACGATCGTCGTCTGCGCGGCCGAGAGGTCGTCGACGAGGAGCTCGAGGGTCGGGTCGGTGTTGCGCTTGATGACGGCGAGCGCGATGGGCCCGTCGACGTGGTGGCGCCCCACGGAGGTGACGCGGCCGATGACGCGGTCACCCGCCCGGACCTCGCTCCCCTGCGCCGGCAGGACGTGGCCCGAGCCGTCGAGGTGGAGGAAGACGAGGCGGCGCGGCGGACGGCCGAGGTTGTGCACGCGCGCCACGGTCTCCTGGCCGCGGTAGCAGCCCTTCTGCAGGTGCACCGCGGTGCGCAGCCAGTCGAGCTCGTGGACGATCGTGCGGTGGTCGGTCTCGAGGCCGAGACGCGGACGCCAGGCAGCGATGCGGAGAGCCTCGGCGGCCCAGAGGCCAGCGAGCGGCCGATCCCCTACGGCCGCAACGAGATCGGCGCGCGGGACGAGCACCTCGCGCCAGGCGCGCTCGGTGCCGGGGTGGTCGTCGACCGGGCCGTATGCCGTCGTGTCGCCGACGAGGTCGGGCCACGGGTCGCGCCAGGCGAGGGGCTCGCCGTCGACGGACTCGCTGGCGTGCGGCTCACCGAGGACGGCCCAGTCGTCGGTGACGAGGGCGACCTCGACGCGCAGCATGAAGCGCATCTTGTCGAGCCACTCGACGAGGGCCGGACCGGCGCCGGGCTCGGTCGTGATCCACGTCGTCGAGCCGTCGTCGACGATGTGGAGCGAGTGCTCGACGTGGCCCTTGGGACTGAGGATGAGTGCCTCGCGCGACTGGCGCGGCTCGAGTCCGAGGAGGTGCTGGGTGGTCAGCGAGTGGAGCCAGCTGACCCGATCCTGACCGCTGACGGTGACGACGTCGCGGTGCGAGAGGTCGACGACCGCGAGACCCTCCTCGAGGAGGCGCTGCTCGCGCATGGGATCGCCGTGGTGCAGGGCGACACCGGCTTCGAGGCCCTCGCCCGCCACGGCACCCGGTCGCGACAACAGGGGGCTCCTCGTCGTCGGTCGGGTCGGCAGCTCCAGGTCGCTCATGCCCGGTGGAACGCTCGCGGCGTCCACCTCATTCCACGCGCTTGAGGGTGGCGGACACGTGGCTCTGGAGCTCCTGGCCCACGGCGGCCATGTCCATGACCCACAGCAGGTTCGACTCGACGAGGCCGTACATCCGCGTGGCGGCGTTGTACTCCTTCGCCCCGGGCGCGCGGAGGACGCCGTCGGTCTTGAGCTGGATCTTGGCGGGCTCGATCTTGCCGTAGTAGAGCTCGAGGATTCCGGTGGGATGCGCGAGGAGCAGCTCGACCTCGCCGTTCTCGAGCGGGCGCCAGAAGCCGGACTCGACGGCTGCCGGGCGCACCTTGGCGCCGTTCTCGGAGTCGAGGATCCAGGCACGGCTCTCCCACTTGAGGAAGCCGCGCCCGTCGTGCGTCACCTCGACCTCCTGACCGAAGTGCGCGGACTCGATCGTCGGGTAGCCGACGACGCCCGCGCCCTCCCAGCGTCCGATGAGCCACGCGAGGGGTCGCAGCGGCTCCGGGATGTCCTGGTCGAGGTTGAACATGCGCCCGATCGTAGCCTGATCCCATGGACACCCCCGTACGCTCGCTCGTCGTCAAGGTCACCGCCGGCACCGAGGCTCCCGAGCGCCTCTCACAGGCCTTCACCGTCGCCGCGACGGCCGTCGCGAGCGGCGTCGACGTGTCGCTCTGGCTCACGGGTGAGTCGACGTGGATGGCGGTCCCCGGGCGTGCCGAGGAGCTCGAGCTGCCGTATGCCGCCCCGCTCGGCGACCTGCGCGACGCGGTGCTCGCGGGTGGCCGGCTCACCGTCTGCACGCAGTGCGCGGCCCGCCGCGAGCTGACCGAGGACCAGCTCGTCGACGGAGCGGTGATCAAGGGGGCCGCGGTCTTCGTCGAGGAGGTCATGGCGCCGGGCGCCCAGGCCCTCGTCTACTGACCCACAGAACGTGGCCTCTCGACGGTGAGAGGCGACAGGCTCTGGCCACTCGACGGGTGAGGACCGGCAGAACGTGGCCTCTCGACGGTGGAGGGTGGGCGGGAAGGTCAGGTGAGGACGGAGAAGAGGTGCACGACGGCGCCGACGACGAGCACCGACCCGGCCCCGGCACCGATCTGGCCGCGGACCGACAGCATCGCCGGCTGCAGCGCGAGGACCCGGCGGAACGACCAGGACACCGTGCCGACGGCGGCACCGATCCCGAGCGCCTCGAGCGTGCCGACCTCGCCGCGGAGCGAGGCGCCGACGACGGCGGCCAGCACGGCGGCCGCGAGGGCCACGAACCCGAGGAAGGGCGTCGCGCCCCGGACCCCGACGAGCAGGTCGGTGACGACGGCCGCCCCGACGGCCGCCATGGCGACGACCGCGACCGCCTGCCCCCGGTCGCTGTTGGCGGCGACGACGGCCGTCGTGCCGGACGCGACGACGACGAGGCCGCCGAACGACGACAGGAGCGTGAGGACGAGCCCCTCGCGGCCGGTGCGCCGGACGAGCTGACCGAAGAAGGCGAGCAGGATCCCGAAGGCGACCGCGGCAGGCACCCACAGCAGGTCCTGGCGCAGTGCGCTGAGCACGATCGCCACGGAGGAGACGGCGAGCACGACGGTCGTCGCCATCGGCGTCCACGACCCGGTGAGGAGCGGCCAGCCCCAGGCCACCGCGAGAGCGAGCGCGAGGGTCACACCGAGGGTGGCGGCATACCCCGTGCCCTGGGCGACGAGGAGGGCCACCGCGGACAGGAGCGTCGCGGCGATGCTGAACCAGCGGATGCGGTCGGCACCCGCGGGCGACAGCGGGACGTGGAGCGACCCGGCGCCCGCCGAGGCGTCGGGACCGGGCTCGCGGAGGGCCGCGTTGTCCTCAGGCACGGGGGCCATTGTGCATCACCCGCCGGCGAAGGGCGGCAGCACCTCGACGGTGCCGCCGTCGCTCACCCGGACGTCACGGCCGACCTTGCGCCCGTCGAGCAGGAAGCTCGCGACCCGCGCCACCCGGGCGAGGTCGGGGTGGGCGGCGACGGCCGCGTCGACGACCTCACCCACCGTCGCGCCGGTCCGCGTCTCGCTGTCGACGCCGGCCGCCGCCCGCGCCGCCGCCCAGTAGCGCATCGTGACGGTCGCGAGGGCCGGCCCGGCCGTCGGGGCCGTGCGCGACTCGGGTCCACTCGAGGCCATCTCACTCCGTCTCATCGTTGGTGCGGTCCGGTCCGCACGTGACCAGTCTCGCCTATCCTGCATGAGATGGCCCGACTGCTGCTGCTCACCAACGCGCTGGCCCCCAGCGCCGAGGTGCTGCCTGCCCTCGGGCTGCTGAGCCACACGGTGCGCATCCTGCCCGCCGAGGCCACCGCCCTCGTCGACTCCCCCGACTGCGACGTCGTCATCATCGATGCGCGACGGGAGCTGGCGAGCGCACGCTCCCTCTGCCGGGTGCTGCGCACGACGGGGATCGGCACCCCCCTGCTGGCCGTCCTCACCGAGGGCGGCCTCGCTGGTCTCACCGCGGAGTGGGGTCTCGACGACGTGCTGCTCGACTCCGCCGGACCCGCCGAGGTCGACGCCCGCCTGCGCCTCGCCATGACGAAGGGTCAGGACGACGACGCCGACCTCGACCTCCCGATCACCTCGGGCGAGCTCGTCATCGACGAGGCGTCCTACTCCGCGAAGTTCCGCGGCAGCCCGCTCGACCTGACGTACAAGGAGTTCGAGCTCATCAAGTACCTCGCGCAGCACCCGGGACGCGTCTTCACCCGCGCCCAGCTGCTCCAGGAGGTCTGGGGCTACGACTACTACGGCGGCACCCGCACGGTCGACGTGCACGTGCGGCGCCTCCGCGCCAAGCTCGGGCCCGACCACGAGGCCCTCATCGGGACGGTCCGCAACGTCGGCTACCGCCTCGTGCCCGACCGCGCCGAGGCCCAGCCCGCCGACGCCTGACGCACGCGTCCCGGACAGGGGCGTGGCCCGGACCCACGAGGGGTCCGGGCCACGCGTCGAACGTTCGCCTCGTCAGGGCACCACGGTGATGCGCGTGGCGGGGGCCGGGGAGTAGTTCGCGTTCTCCGGCTTGGCGAGGTAGTTGGCGAAGGCGTCGATGTCGAGACCGCCGAAGTACTTGCCGGTGCCGCCCTGGAAGGCCGGGAAGTTGTCGCCACCGTCGGACAGGAAGTTGTTCGTGACGATGCGGTACGACGCGGCCTTGTCGACCGGCGTGCCGTTGACCGCCACGGTCCCGTCGACGACCATCTGCGTCGCCGTGCTCCAGGTGTAGGTCAGTCCCTTGTTCACCTGCAGCATCTTGGCGGCCGAACCGGCGTTCTTGCCCGTGCGCTGCTGGTTGAGCACGTCGTAGATCTGCTGGCCGGTGAGGTTCATCGACACGAGGTAGTTGTTGAACGGCTGGACGTTGAACGCCTCCTCGTAGGTGACGGCGCCCGGTGCCTCGCCGTACTTGGAGTTGGCGTAGGCGAGGTCGGTCCGGATGCCGCCGGGGTTCATGAAGGCGACGACCGGCGTCTGACCGCCGGTGATGACCGACGGGTCGGCGAGCTGTGCGTCGGCGATGAGGTCACCGAGCGGGGACTCGCCCGCGGCGTTCTGCGCCCTGACGATGTCGGCCGAGATCGTGCCGATGATCTTGCTCGCGATCGCCTTGACGAGCTCCTTGTACTTCGTGATGAGTGCCGTCGCGGCGGCGTCCGGGGCAACGGAGCGCGTGACGATGTTGTTGACCGAGTCGGCCTCCGTCGGGCGCACGATGTCGGACGTGCGACGGTCGTAGGTGACCTCGGTGTCGTTGTAGAGGCGACCGAACGAGGAGGCGGAGGTGACGAGGCGCGGGACACCGGCCGAGTCGGGGATGGCACACACGTAGGGCTGGTGGGTGTGGCCCGAGATGACCATGTCGATGGCCGGGTCGAGGTTCTTGACGATCGGGATGATCGGCGAGTCGGCCGACAGCGTGCCGCCACCCTTGCAGGTGTAGTCGTACGCCGTGCTGGCCGGCGGGGTGCCGCCCTGGTGGACGAGGACGACGATGGCGTTGACGCCCTGCTCCTTGAGGACGGGCACGAGCGCGTTGGCGGTCTCGACCTCGTCGGTGAACTCGAGGCCGGCGACGCCGGCGGCCGTGACGATGCTCGGCGTGTCCTTGAGGGTCATGCCGATGAAGCCGATCTTGGCGCCGTTGAACTTCTTGACCCAGTACGGCGGCAGGATCGTCTTGCCGCTGGCCTTCTCGATGACGTTGGCCGCGAGGTACTGGAACTTCGCACCGGTGAACGTGCCCGCGGGGCAGGAGTTCTGGTTGTTGGCGCCGGCACCGTCGTCGAGGCACCCGCCGCTCTGGAGGCGCTGCAGCTCCTTGTAGCCCTCGTCGAACTCGTGGTTGCCCACGGCCGTGGCCTCGAGGCCGAGGTCGTTGAGCGCCTCGACGGTCGGCTCGTCGTGGAAGGCTGCCGACAGCAACGGCGAGGCGCCGACCATGTCGCCCGCCGCCACCGTGACGGTGTTGGCGTGGCCCACGCGCGCCTGCTTGAGGTGCGTCGCGAGGTACTCGACGCCACCGGCGTCGACATTGCCGGCGCTCGTGAGGATGCGTGCGCTCGAGCCCGACGGGGGCTCGAGGTTCCCGTGGAAGTCGTTGAACGACAGGATCTGGATCGGGAACTGCGTCTTGCCCGGGGCCTTGCTCGTGTCGGGCCCCGCGGTGGGTGCGGCGAGGGCCGGTGCCGCGAGGGCCGCGGCGCAGATCCCTGCGACGGCGACGCCCATGGTGCGGCGGGTGGTACGGGACATGTCTTCCCCTTGATCAGCGGTGTGGATCGCGTGCCCATCGGCACCCACGGGAGGCTAGTGCCCGGGGGGCGCCGGGAGGGGCTTGCTGCGTGACGATGTTGTGAACTGCTGGCACGGGCAGGTGCCCCGGTGCCGACCCGAGTGCCGACTCGAGTGCAGAACCGGTGCCGTGAGCTGCGTGCAGGGCCCCCGAGCCCTGATCGGACCCTAGCCGTCGCGGGCGACGGGCGGGAGTCCCCGCCGGGTCGCTGTGGTGGAATCGCCGTATGCCGCGCCCCACCGTCGCCCTGCGCGACACGACGAACCCGCTCACACCGGACGAGTCCGCCGCCGTCCTTGCTCTGGCCGCGGAGGCCGCCGCGGCCGACGGGTCGCAGCCGCTGTCGGAGCAGTTCCGGCTGTCCGTGCGGGCCCGCGAGCACGACGGGGTCGACCACCTCCTCGCCGTCGGTGCCGACGGGTCGCTCGTCGGCTACGCCCAGTCGCGCTCGGGCGACGGACCGCCGTCCGGCGAGCTCGTCGTCGCGCCCGACGCCCGCCGGTCCGGCGTGGGCACGGCACTGCTCGCGGCCCTGCCGGACGGCATACGGCTGTGGAGCCACGCGACCGGGGCGGCGGCCGACGCCGCCACGGCGTTCGCGCGCGCCACCGGGCTCGTGCCGGTGCGCTCGCTCCACGTCATGGGTCGCTCGCTCCGCGACGGGCCCGCGTGGCCTCCCGCGTCGCTCGACCCGAGGTATGCCGTCCGCTCTTTCGAGCCCGGACGCGACGAGGACGCGTGGCTGGCCCTCAACGCCGCCGCGTTCGCGCACCACCCGGAGCAGGGCTCGCTGCGCCGGGCCGACCTCGACCAGCGGATGGCCGAGCCGTGGTGGGACCCGGCCGGGCTCGTCCTCGTCGTCGAGGCCGCCGAGCCCGACGTGCTCGCCGCCTCGCACTGGACCAAGGTCGACCCGCCGGACGGTGACGTCGGCGAGGTCTACGTCGTGGCCGTCTCACCCGACCGCCAGGGCCAGGGCCTCGGGCGGGCGGTCACGGTGCTGGGCCTGGACCACCTGCGCTCGCTCGGCCTGGCCCGCGTCGTGCTCTACGTCGACGAGGACAACGTCGCGGCCGTGCGCACCTACGCCGCCCTCGGCTTCGAGGACGTCGAGGTGCACCGGCAGTTCGCGCGGGCGGACGAGCCGGACAACACGGACGGCGCGGACGGCGCGGACGGGGTCTCCTCGCCTGCCCTCGGCTGAGACGAGTTCACCCCCACGTCGCCTTTCGGTGCCACGATGGGCGCATGAGCACCGGCAGCCTCACCTCCACCGACCTCGACGAGCAGGACGCCGCCTCGGTCGCTGCATCGGCGGACGCCCGCGACGCGACCCCGGACGAGACCGGCGCCGAGGCCGCGACCGAGGCGGCCGAGGTCAGCTCGTTCACGAGCACCGTGCCCAACCGGCGCATCCCGGCCCGGGCCCCCAACGGACGGTTCGTCGGCGCCGGCGCGCAGGGCGACGACGGGGACGACCTGCCGGCCGACCGCTACCTCGAGCGCGAGCTGTCCTGGCTGCAGTTCAACGAGCGGGTCCTCCAGCTCGCCATGGACCCCGCCGTGCCCCTCCTCGAGCGCACCCGCTTCCTCGCGATCTTCGCCAACAACCTCGACGAGTACTTCATGGTGCGGGTCGCCGGTCTCAAGCGACGCATCGCCACCGGGCTCGCCGTGCGCACCGCCGCCGGCCTCGAGCCGCGCGAGCTCATCGAGCGCATCGCCCGGCTCGCGCACGAGCTGATGCAGCAGCACGCCGGGGTCTTCCAGCACGACGTGCGCCCCTCCCTCGAGGAGCAGGGCATCACCATCGTGCGCTGGGACGACCTCGACGAGGACGACCGCGAGCCCCTCCACTACTTCTTCGCCGAGCGGGTCTTCCCCGTGCTCACCCCGCTGGCCGTCGACCCGGCGCACCCGTTCCCCTACATCTCCGGCCTGTCGCTCAACCTCGCCGTCCTGCTCCAGAACCCCAAGACGGGCAGCGAGCACTTCGCCCGCGTCAAGGTGCCGCCGAGCCTCCCGCGCTTCATCCTCGTCGAGGAGGACCTCGACGCGGACGTGGTGCGCAAGCGCTTCGTGCCGCTCGAGGACGTCATCGCGAGCCACCTCGACCAGCTCTTCCCCGGGATGCTCGTGCAGGAACACTTCAGCTTCCGCGTCACCCGCAACGAGGACCTCGAGGTCGAGGAGGACGACGCCGAGAACCTCCTCACCGCGCTCGAGAAGGAGCTGACGCGCCGCCGGTTCGGCCCGCCCATCCGGCTCGAGGTCGAGGACGACATCGACCCCAAGGTCCTCGACATGCTCGCCCGTGAGCTGCAGATCAGCGACCGCGAGATCTACCGCCTGCCGACCCCGCTCGACCTGCGCGGCCTGTTCACCATCGCCGACGTCGACCGCAGCGACCTCGAGTTCCCGAAGTTCTTCCCACGCACCCACCCGGACTTCGCGCCGACCGAGAGCGCGAAGGCCATCGACCTGCTCACGGCCGTGCGCCAGAAGGACGTGCTCGTCCAGCACCCGTACAACTCGTTCTCGACGTCGGTCCAGGCCTTCATCGAGCAGGCCGCGAACGACCCGAAGGTCCTCGCGATCAAGCAGACGCTCTACCGCACCTCGGGTGACTCACCGATCATCGACGCCCTCATCGACGCGGCCGAGGCCGGCAAGCAGGTCCTCGCCGTCGTCGAGATCAAGGCCCGCTTCGACGAGGTCAACAACATCTCGTGGGCCCGCCAGCTCGAGCAGGCCGGTGTCCACGTCGTCTACGGCGTCGTCGGCCTCAAGACCCACGCCAAGCTGTGCCTCGTCGTGCGCCAGGAGTCCGAGGGGCTCGTGCGCTACTGCCACATCGGCACCGGCAACTACAACCCGAAGACGGCTCGCGTCTACGAGGACTTCGGCCTCTTCACCACCGACCCGCAGGTCGGGGAGGACCTCTCGCGCCTCTTCAACCTCCTGTCCGGCTTCGCTCCCCGGAGCAAGTTCAAGCGCCTCCTCGTGGCCCCGAGGTCGGTGCGCTCCGGCCTCATCGACCTCGTCGACGAGGAGATCGACCTGCACGAGTCGCGCCGCGACGGCGCGCCGAGCGGCCGGATCGTCATCAAGGCCAACTCGATCGTCGACGAGGCGCTCATCGACGCGCTCTACCGCGCGAGCATCGCCGGCGTCCGCGTCGACATCTGGGTGCGCGGCATCTGCGCACTCCGACCCGGCGTCGAGGGCCTGTCCGAGAACATCCGGGTCCGCTCGATCCTCGGCCGCTTCCTCGAGCACTCGCGCGTCTTCTGGTTCGACCACGGCGGAGACCCGCAGGTCTACATCGGCAGCGCCGACATGATGCACCGCAACCTCGACCGCCGGGTCGAGGCACTGGTGCGCATCATCGAGCCCGGTCACATCGTCGAGCTCGCCGACCTCATCGACCTCGCGTTCGCCGAGACGACGTCGCGCTGGGACCTCGGCTCCGACGGCCGCTGGGTGCGCCACCACCTGTCCGAGTCGGGAGAGCCCCTCGACGACCTGCAGGAGAGGCTCATCGAGCGCCACGACAAGCGCCGCCGCAAGGCCCGCCGCCGCTGACCCGCGACCCCGAGGCGGACCCCGCCGACCGGCACACGGGCGGGTTGGGCCGGTCGGGGCGCCCCACGGCGCCGCATCGGGCAGACTGGCGCGCGTGGCCTCAGTGATCCCCGCCGCCGGCACGCTGCCCTGGCGGCGTCGCGACGGACGTCTCGAGGTCGCCCTCGTGCACCGGCCGAAGTACGACGACTGGTCCTGGGCCAAGGGCAAGCTCGACCCCGGTGAGCACCCCTGCGTCGCCGCTGCTCGCGAGACCCTCGAGGAGACCGGCCTCGTCGTGCGCCTCGGGGTGCCCCTGCCGCCGGCCGAGTACCCCGTGCTCGACTCCACGGGCGGTCCGGCCACGAAGCAGGTGCACTACTGGTCGGCGCGCGTGACGGGCGGCACCGGCGTGCTCGAGCACGAGATCGACGAGGTCGCGTGGGTAGACGTCCGCACCGCGCACGACCGCCTCCACTACGCCCGCGACCGCGAGCAGCTGCTCGCCCTCGTGCGCGCCGAGCGGGCCGACGAGCTGCGCACGTGGCCGCTCGCGTTCGTGCGGCACGCCAAGGCCACGCCGCGGGGCAAGTGGGAGGGCGACGACCGGCGCCGTCCGCTCGATGCCGTGGGGCGGGCCCAGGCGGCCACCGTCGCCGCCGTGCTCGGCGCCTACGGTGTCACGCGCGTCGTCTCCTCCTCCTCGGCCCGCTGCGTCTCGACCGTCGAGCCGTATGCCGCCGGGCGCGGGCTGCGCCTGCGCACCCGTGACGTGCTGTCGGAGGAGGGCTTCGCGCAGAGCCACACCGGGGCCGTGACCCAGGTGCAGCGGCTGCTCGAGCGCGGCGACCCGGCCGCCCTCTGCAGCCACGGGCCCGTGCTCCCCACGCTGCTCGGCCTGCTCCACACCCGGGTCGCGCACTCGCCGGAGCGCGTGGGCGTCGCGGAGCTGCTGCACGCAGCGGCGGACGAGTCCATGCACAAGGGCGAGGTGCTCGTCTGCCACCTCGTCGGCCGGGGCGAGGACGCGCGCGTCGTCGACGTCGAGCGCATCGACACCTGAGGCGCTGCCGCGCCTTCGCCCGAGCGCCTCGGCGGCCCTCGTGGGGGGCTGCCGAATCCTCCATCGTCGGTCGGTCAGAGCCGGGTCGCATCCCGAGCGGGCACCCCACCCCAAGACGTCGCCCCTCGTTCACCCTGCGTTAACCGCACGTGGACGACTCGTCATCCGGCGCACCTATGTTCGCCGTGGATCAACGTCCAGCAACGTCGCTCGGATCTGACCGAACGACCATCAGGTACACCCCATCGAGAGGGATCACACCCGTGTCTGTTTCGCGTATCAGCGCTCTCGGCGCCATCGCCCTGTCCGGCGCTCTTGCGCTCTCGGCCTGCGCGTCCGAGAACAACGGCGCCGCTCCCGGTGCCGGCTCGACCGCTGCCGGCTCCACGGCCGCCGGAGACTGCTTCAGCGGTGACCTCAAGGCAGAGGGCTCCTCGGCCCAGAAGAACGCCATCGACGAGGCCATCTCGGCCTACCAGACGGCCTGCGCCGACGCCAACATCGACTACCAGCCCACCGGGTCCGGTGCCGGCATCAAGCAGTTCATCGCCAAGCAGGTCGACTTCGCCGGCTCCGACTCGGCCCTCAAGACCGAGCCCAAGGACGGCAAGATCGAGGCCGACGACGCCAAGGCGTCCTGCGGCACCGAGGCCTGGAACCTGCCCATGGTGACCGGACCCATCGCGATCGCCTACAACGTCAAGGGCGTCGACAAGCTCGTGCTCAACGCCGAGGTGGCCGCCAAGATCTTCGACGGCAAGATCACGACGTGGAACGACCCGGCCATCGCCGCGCTCAACAAGGGCGTCACGCTTCCCGCCACGCCGATCAAGGTCTTCTTCCGCTCCGACGAGTCGGGCACGACCGAGAACTTCACGAAGTACCTCAAGGCCGCGGCGCCCGACGCCTGGTCCTACGAGACCGGCAAGAAGTGGACCGGCAAGGGCGAGGGCAAGGAGAAGTCGGCCGGTGTCGCCACGGCCACGAAGGGCCAGGACGGCGGCATCACCTACGTCGAGCTCTCCTACGCCCAGCAGAACCAGCTCCCCATGGCCCAGATCGACACGGGCTCCGGCCCCGTCGAGCTGACCGCCGAGTCGGCCGGCAAGACGATCGCCACGGCCAAGCAGACCGGCACCGGCAACGACCTCGCGCTCAAGATCGACTACGCCACCAAGGAGGCCGGGGCCTACCCGATCGTCCTCGTGACCTACGAGATCGTCTGCTCGAAGTACGCCGACGCCGAGACGGGCAAGAAGGTCAAGAGCTTCCTCAAGACCTTCGCCTCGGACGAGGTCCAGAAGGGCCTCGAGGCCCAGGGCTACGCCCCGCTGCCGGCCGAGGTCGCGACCAAGGTCCAGGCCGCGGTCGACGCGATCTCCTGAACCGCCTGACCCGGCCGGAGCGATCCGGCAGGGTCGTCCACGCAGGGGTGGGCGCCGCACTCGGCGCCCGCCCCTGTGCCAGTACCACGCAATCGAAGGAAGAGGCCTCCACGTGTCGACAGTGACGGGTGTGTCCACTGCGGACCAGACTCCCGGGCCCGACGGGCGCCGGCCCCTGCAGGCGGACAAGGCATCCACCGGTCGCATCGGCGACCGGGTCTTCGGCGGCGCCGCCACCCTCTCCGGCGTCCTGGTCATCGTGCTCGTGACCCTCATCGCGATCTTCCTCATCGTCCAGGCCGTGCCTGCGCTGATGGACAACTCGGCGAACTTCTTCACGAGCCGCGTCTGGGCGCCCGGCGGTGAGCAGCCTGCCTTCGGCATCCTCGAGTTCCTCTGGACCACGGTGACCGCGTCGACCATCGCCATGCTGCTCTCGGTGCCGGTCGGCGTCGCGGTCGCGCTGTTCCTCACGCAGTACGCGCCGGCGTGGATGCGTCGGCCCGCGGCGGGTCTCGTCGACCTCCTCGCGGCAGTCCCCTCGATCGTCTACGGCCTCTGGGGCCTGATCGCCTTCGCGCCGGTCTTCAAGCCGGTGCAGTCCTTCATCGAGGACAAGCTCGGCTGGTTCCCGCTCTTCGCCCCCACCGGCATCAGCGGAGGGACCATCTGCTTCATCGGCGTGGTCCTCGCGATCATGGTGCTGCCGATCGTCACCGCCCTCTCGCGTGAGGTCTTCGACCAGACGCCGACCGCACACAAGGAGGGGGCCCTCGCCCTCGGTGCGACCCAGTGGGAGATGATCCGCACCGCGGTCCTGCCCTTCGGCCGCCCCGGCGTCATCTCCGCCTCGATGCTCGCACTGGGCCGCGCCCTCGGCGAGACGATCGCCGTCACCTTCCTCGTGTCGGCCCTCGCCGACGGAAACCCGTGGTCGTGGTCGCTCTTCAACGGCGGCGAGACCTTCGCGTCGAAGATCGCGAACAACGCCTCGGAGTTCAGCAACCCGAACAAGACCGGCGCCTACATCGCCGCCGGACTCGTCCTCTTCGTGCTGACCTTCGTCGTCAACAGCATCGCCCGCGTGGTCATCGAGCGCAGGAAGGCCTTCACCGAATGAGCACCGCCACCGACCGCCGCGTCCCCGACGACCAGGTCGTGCCCGGGGACACCTCGACGCCGCCCGGTGGGCGCTCGGGACGCGACGCGCTGTCCGAGATGAGCCACCCCCACCGGGCGCGCGCGCTCAAGGACGTCGTGGCCCGGGTCGTCATGTGGGCCGCCTTCGCCCTCGCGATGGTGCCGCTCGTGTGGATCCTCGGCACGGTCGTCGCCAAGGGCTTCCACATGCTCACGACGGCGACGTGGTGGACCGGCAACCAGCGCAACGTCAACTCCGACGACTTCGGCGGCGGCGCCCGCCACGCCATCGAGGGCACCCTCCAGATGGTCGGGTTCACCGCCCTCATCGCGGTGCCCATCGGCATCCTCACCGCCGTCTACCTCGTCGAGTACGGCCGCGGTCGCCTCGCCCGGGCGATCAGCTTCACCGTCGACATCCTCTCGGGTGTCCCGTCGATCGTCGCGGCGCTCTTCATCTACGCCGTGTGGGTGACCGCCTTCGGCTTCAGCCGCTCGGGGTTCGCGGCGGCCCTCGCCCTCGTGCTGCTCATGATCCCGGTGATCGTGCGGTCGACCGAGGAGATGCTCAAGCTCGTGCCCAACGAGCTGCGCGAGGCCTCCTACGCCCTCGGTGTGCCCAAGTGGGCGACCGTGGTCAAGATCGTGCTGCGCACGGCGTTCTCGGGCATCGTCACCGGTGTGCTCCTCGGCATCGCCCGCGTCATGGGTGAGACGGCGCCGCTGCTGATCCTCGCCCCGTACACGAAGAACTTCCAGCGGGACCTGTTCAACGGCAACTTCCCGACCCTCCCCATGATGATCAACCAGGACCGAGGGGACTTCGCGCTCGCCACCGCGGCCGAGCGCATGTGGGGCGCAGCGCTCACGCTGATCCTGCTCGTGCTCCTCCTCAACGTCATCGGCCGCGTCATTGCGCACTTCGGCGCCGTCAAGAAGTAAGAGAAAGCGAACCTGAACGATGGCAAAGCGAATCGACGTCAGCGACCTCAACGTCTACTACGGCTCCTTCAAGGCCGTGGAGGGTGTGACGATGACGGTCGAGCCCCGGTCCGTCACGGCCTTCATCGGCCCGTCCGGCTGCGGCAAGTCGACCTTCCTGCGCACCCTCAACCGGATGCACGAGGTGATCCCCGGCGGCCGCGTCGAGGGGAAGGTCATGCTCGACGACCAGGACCTCTACGCCAGCTCGATGGACCCCGTGACGGTGCGGCGGACCGTCGGCATGGTCTTCCAGCGGCCCAACCCCTTCCCGACGATGTCGATCTACGACAACGTCGCGGCGGGCCTGCGGCTCAACGGCGTCAAGAACAAGAAGACCCTCGACGGCATCGTCGAGCAGTCGCTCAAGGGCGCGAACCTCTGGACGGAGGTCAAGGACCGCCTGAGCAAGCCGGGCGCCGGCCTCTCCGGTGGCCAGCAGCAGCGCCTCTGCATCGCCCGGGCCATCGCGGTCCAGCCGCAGGTGCTCCTCATGGACGAGCCGTGCTCGGCCCTCGACCCGATCTCGACGCTTGCCATCGAGGACCTCATCAACGAGCTCAAGAACGACTTCACCATCGTCATCGTCACGCACAACATGCAGCAGGCGGCGCGCGTGTCCGACCGCACGGCCTTCTTCAACCTCAAGGCGACCGGTGAGCCGGGGCGCCTCGTCGAGATCGACGACACGACGCGGATCTTCAACAACCCGACCGAGCAGGCCACCGAGGACTACATCTCGGGCCGCTTCGGCTGAGCCGCCGGACCCCGGGGCGAAACCCGGGACCACGAAAGCGCCCACCCGACCGTCGAGGTCGGGTGGGCGCTTTCGTATGCCGTGCGCCGCGGGCGCCGGTCAGCGGAAGATCGCGCTGGCGTACCAGGCGAGGACGGCCACGAGGCCTGCGCCGGGGAAGGTGAAGACCCACGCCCCGACGATGTTGCCGGCGACGCTCCACCGCACGGCCGAGAGGCGCTTGGTCGCGCCGACACCCATGATCGCCGAGGTGATCGTGTGCGTCGTCGAGATCGGGGCACCGAAGGCCAGGCCGGCGACGTAGAGGATCGAGGCCGCCGTGGTCTCTGCCGCGAAGCCCTGCGGCGGGGTGAGGTCGATGATGCGCCGACCCAGCGTGCGCATGATGCGCCACCCACCGGCATACGTGCCGAGGGAGATGACGACGGCCGACAGGAGCAGGACCCAGATCGGGATGGTGTCGCTGTCGTGGTGGCCCGAGATGTTGAGGGCGAGCACGACGACACCGGCCGTCTTGGCCGCGTCCTGGAGGCCGTGGCCGAAGGCCATCGCGGCCGCCGACGCGGTCTGCGCCCAGCGGAAGCCACGGGTGACGCGGCCCGGGTTGGCGTTGCGGAAGATCCAGAAGATCGCCGTCATGACGAGGTAGCCGAGGGCGAGGCCGATGATCGGCGAGGCGATCATCGGGATGATGACCTTCTCCCAGATGACGTCCCACTTCACGGCGACGCCGGCGACGAGCGCCGCACCTGCGAGCCCGCCGATGAGGGCGTGCGAGGACGACGAGGGCAGTCCGAACCACCACGTCAGCAGGTTCCAGCCGATGGCCCCGATGAGAGCCGCTGCGACGAGCCAGAGCCCGTCGACGCCCTGCGGCTGCTCGATGATTCCGGAGCCGATCGTCTTGGCCACCTTCGAGCCGAAGAAGGCGCCGAAGAGGTTGGCGATGGCCGCCATGCCGAGCGCCACGCGGGGCGTCAGGGCCCGGGTCGAGACCGAGGTCGCGATCGCGTTGGCGGCGTCGTGGAAGCCGTTGGTGTAGTTGAAGCCCATGGCCAGCGCGATGACCGCACCGACCCCGAGGACGGGGATCGTGGTGTCCATCAGCGGGTCAGGACTCCTTGACCGCGATGCCCTCGACCACGTGGGCGACCTTCTCGAACGCGTCGGCGGCGTTCTCGAAGCCGTCGACGATGGCCTTGACCTTGATCACGTTGACCGGGTCGGGCGAGTTGTTGAAGAGCGCGGCCACCATCTTGCGGTGGAGGGAGTCGGCCTGGTTCTCGAGACGGTTGATCTCGATCCAGTAGCTCTTGAGGTCCTTCATCGAGCGCAGTCGCGGCATGGCCTCGGCCGTCACCTCGGCCATGCGGGCGAGGATCTCGAACTGCTCGGCGAGGCCCTCGGGGATCTCACCCATGCGGTAGAGCACGATGAGGTCGGCGGTCTCCTCGATGTAGTCCATGCAGTCGTCGAGGGACGCGGCGAGGTTGTGGATGTCCTCGCGGTCGAAGGGCGTGATGAACGAGCTGTTGACCTTGTTGATGAGCTCGTGCGTCGCGTCGTCGGCTGCGTGCTCGAGGTCCTTGAGCCGGTCAGCCACCGCCTGCCGCTTCGAGGGCTCGACCTCGAGGAACCGGGTCAGCTCCCGGGTGGCCTCGACGAGGAGTTGGGCGGAGGAGGTGAAGAGGGAGAAAAAGCTCGTGTCCTGGGGTGTGAGGCGAAAACCCACGGGGGCGCTCCGGTCGATCGAGGTCTGGTCCGGGAAGATGCTACGGCGTAGGAGTCACTCCGGCGCAACCCGGCGTCTGTCCGGCGTTCACACGGGACCGGCAGGACCGCTCCGCGCGACCACGCGCACGCACGCACAGGCACGCCGCAGCACCCGATCGTGCCTGCGGACGGAACGGGTCACTCCCCCGGCGCCGGGGGCGCCGACGCGTCTGCCGGGCTGCCGGCGGCCTCGCCCGGGATGCCGAGCAGCTCGTCGACCTCGTCGGGCGTGAAGTGACGCGGGCTGGAGGACGCCGCCACCACGAGGTCGCTCACCAGCTCGATCTCGTCGGCGAGCGCGACATCGAGCAGGTCACCGGACCGCTCCTCCTCGGGCGTCATGGGACCAATCTAGGCGCCCGTCAGGTGGTCGGTGGGGGGAAGGCCCAAACGAGATCGGTGCGGCCCGTGCTATGGGCGGCGCCGCGCGATGCCCGGCCCGCGAGGCTGCGTCGGGTCGGGAGCGCCTCTCGGCACAGGGCCGCTCGTAGCGGCTGAATTTGGGACCCGGGGCTACCACGACCCGACGCGCGTCAAGGATAAAGCCGGCCGAACGGATCACCAAAGATGCTCCGGCGCAAGACCCGAGCGCCACGAGCCCCCGCGAGGACGGCTTCGGCGGGGACGGCCGGTCAGTCGAGAGCGTCGGCACGCCACAGGCGCGCGCAGACGGTGAGGTCCTCGGCCATGACGAGGACGTTGGCCGCCTGCTCGGCGGACTCGTCGCCCGACGAGATGTCGGCCCGGCCGGCGGAGACGACGCGGCAGAACGCGGAGGCCCGCTCGAGGGCGACGGCGAGGTCGCCCTCGAAGACGCCGCGCAGCACCTCGTCGATGACCCGCCCCATCTCCTGGGGTCCGGGCGGCTCGGCCGCCCCGGCCACGGCGTGGTTGGGGCCGGTGAACCGGATGCCGGCGGCATACTCCCGGCTCGCCTCGTCGGGCGCCCGCTGCACCCACTCCCGGAGCACGTAGAGGCGCCACAGGGCGCCCGGGAGGGACCGGGCCGGGCGCTGGGACCACAGCTCGGCGAGGGTCGACAGGCCGATGTCGTCGACGAGCGCGACGAGCTTCCGGGTCACGGCCGGGTCGGAGGCCGCGCGTCCGGCGTGGACGAGCGCGAGGGCCGTCTCGTGGGCGACGTGGATCTGCTCCGTGGGGTCGTAGGCAGGACCGTGCGCCTCGAGGGCCGCCTCGCTGAAGAAGGCGGGCCGCCTGTGGGCGCGGTGGTCGCTCTCGCTCATCCCAGCAGGCTAACCCTCGGCGCCCACGCCGCCGGTCTGGCACGCTGCGCTCGTGAGCTCCCTCATGCCCCGCCTCGACCGCGTCACCCGCACGTTCTGGCGCACCACCGGACGGCCCGTCGACCTGGCCGGCACCCACGCGTGGCTGGACGCGCCGGTGCACGACGGCGCCGTCGTCGGCGACGCCTGGCTGGCGAGCGCCGCGACACGGTGGGGCGGCGAGGTGCGCGAGGACGTCGACGGTGCAGGTCTGCTCCCCGACCTCGAGGTGCTCGACGGTCCGGGCTTCCGCGCCGCGGCCCTGCACCCCGACGTCCGCGACTTCTACGAGCACACGTCGCGCTGGCGGATGGAGGTGTGGACGCAGTGGACGGCCGCCTTCCAGCCCGGGGGCGAGCTCGTGTCGCGCTTCTTCGGTCGACGGGTGCAGCAGCTGGCGCTGCCGATGCGGCCCCTCGACGTCGCCCACGGCATGGACAGCCGGGTCGCCGTCATCTCCGACGACACCGGCCGGCAGCGGGCCGCCGGGTGGATCCGCTCGCTGCGCTCGACCGGCGAGTACGTCTACAGCGGCTGCTACGCGACCCGGCTGCTGCCGGGTGCGGACCGACCGAGCGTCCACGTGACCTTCCCCCTCGAGGCGGGCAACGTCCAGGTGTTCCTGCGCCCCACGGTGCTGCCGGACGGGTCGCTGCAGCTCGACTCGCCCGCGGGGGCGTTCGGCGGCGACGGGGCGTACGTCGTCGTGACGGACGACCACCGGGCCCACGCAGCCCACGCAGCCCACGCAGCCCGCGCTCCCGTCCACGAGCGCTTCCGGGTCTATGTCGACGGCGAGGGGGTCCTGCGCACCGACCACGAGCTGCGGATGTGGTCGGCCACCGCAGTTCGCCTGCACTACAAGCTGACCCGCGTCAGCTGACGCGGTCACGCAAAGGGTGTGCCGTCCGCCCCGCCCACGAGGACGACGTGGAGCGTGCGGGGACCGTGGACGCCCTCGACGCGACTCAGCTCGATGTCACTCGTCGCCGACGGGCCGCTGATCCACGTCGTCGGGCGGGACGGGTCGAGGCGTCGCACGGCCGCCGGGACGTCGTCCACGACCTGGTCGGCCCGGACGACGCAGACGTGGACGTCGGGCACGAGAGTCAGCACCCGCCGCCCCTCCCCCGGCCCGTGCGAGAGCACGATCGTCCCGGTCGTCGCGACGGCGACCGTCGCCGTCGTGACCACGGCCGTCGTCGCGTCGAGGTCCGCCGCGGAGAGGGCGTCGTCGGGAAGGGCGCCGGCGACGGCATACGGCATCCCGTCGGGGACGACGACGGTGGCGCCCTCGGGCAGGGCCGCGGCGATGGCGGCGTCGACGCCGTCCGGGCCGCACCGCACGACGGTGGCGCGATAGTCCGCCACCCGCTCGGCGAAGAGGTCGACGTCACCGTCGCGCTCGGGCCGGTCGAGGGCAGGGACCTCGACGGGTCGCCGCGAGGACGCCACGGCGTCGCGCACCGCTGCGAGGATCTCGTCGCGCGCGCTCACCGGGTGCCCCCGTCGGTCCGCTTCCACCAGGCGCGGAAGGACTCCGCCGGCGGCGCAGGCAGGTCGCGTGCGTCGGTCCAGGCCGCCCCGGGCCCGGGCAGTCGACCGAGGAGCCGCCGGCCACCGGCACGCCTGTCGCGACGGGCGATTCGCGACATCGCGTCGAGGGCCCGGCCGGCGAGACCCGACGCGCGCTCGGCTGCGGCGAGACGCCCGCCCGACGCGAAGGTCGCGGCGGCCGCGCGCATGGCGAGCGCCTCCGGCTTGGGCACGCCGGAGCGGTGGGCGTCGACGACCTGGGCGCGCAGGTCGACGAGGACGCTCGGGATGTCGATGCGCACGGGACAGGCCTCGAAGCACGCGCCGCACAGCGACGACGCGTACGGCAGGGAGTCGGTCTGCTCGTCGTGGCCGACGCCCTTGAGGAGCGGGTTGAGGATGGCGCCGATGGGCCCGGGATAGACGGAGCCGTAGGCGTGGCCGCCCGTGCGCTCGTAGACCGGGCACACGTTGAGGCACGCGGAGCAGCGGATGCAGCGCAGTGCCTGGCGGCCGACCTCGTCGGCGAGCGCGCGCGTGCGGCCGTTGTCGAGGAGGACGACGTGCACCTCCTGCGGGCCGTCGCCGGGCGTCACGCCCGACCACGTCGAGGTGTAGGGGTTCATCCGCTCCCCCGTCGACGAGCGCGGCAGCAGGGTGAGGAAGACGTCGAGATCGGTCCACGTGGGCACGACCTTCTCGATGCCGACGACCGACACGAGCACCTCGGGCAGGGTCAGGCACATGCGGCCGTTGCCCTCGGACTCGACGACGACGAGGGTGCCCGAGTCGGCGACGGCGAAGTTAGCGCCGCTGACCCCGACCTTGGCCCGGAGGAACTTCTCGCGCAGGTGGAGGCGGGCTGCCTCGGCCAGGCGGGCCGGGTCGTCGGTGAGGTCGGCCGGGGCAGGGCGCCCCACGCGCGCCATCTCGCGCTCGAAGATGGCGCGGATCTCGGCGCGGTTGCGGTGGATGGCGGGGACGAGGATGTGGCTCGGGAGGTCGTCGCCCAGCTGGACGATGAGCTCGGCGAGGTCGGTCTCCCACGCCGAGATCCCTTGCGCCGCAAGGTACTCGTTGAGCTCGACCTCCTGCGTGGCCATCGACTTGACCTTGACGACCTCGTCGACCCCGTGGGCCCGGGCGACCTCGGCGACGACCTCGGAGGCCTCCTGCGCCGTGCGCGCCCAGTGCACGACGGCGCCGCGTGCCGTCAGCGACTCCTCGAGCCGGACGAGGTGCTCGTCGAGGTGGAGCAGGACGTCGTCCTTGATCGCCGCCGCCCGCAGGCGGAGCGCCTCCCAGTCGTCGACCTCGGCGACGACGGCCGCGCGCTTGGCTCGGATCGTCGTCGTCGCATGGGCGAGGTTGGCCCGCAGCTGGGTGTCGGCGAGGGCGGCGCGGGCGGCGGTGGGGAACGGCGGCATGCCGACGAAGGTGCGGCTCATCGGTGGCCTCCCGTCGCCGTCGCGCCCTCCGTCGAGGCGAGCACCTCGGCGAGGTGCATGACGCGGACCCCGGCCCGCTGCCGCGTCAGCAGGCCGCCGACGTGCATGAGGCACGAGCTGTCGCCGGCGACGAGGACCTCGGCTCCGGTCTCGCGCACGTGCCGGGCCTTGTCGGCGCCCATCGCGACGGAGGTGTCGGCGTTCTTGAGCGCGAAGGTGCCGCCGAAGCCGCAGCACTCGTCGGCGCGCGGGAGGTCGACGAGCCGGAGGCCGCGGACCGCGCGCAGCAGGCGTTCGGGGCGGTCGCCGACGCCGAGCATCCGCAGCGAGTGGCACGTCGGGTGGTAGGTCACCGAGTGCGGGAAGGAGGCGCCGACGTCCTCGACGCCGAGGTCGTCGACGAGGAACTCGGACAGCTCGCGCACCCGCGGCGAGATCTCGGCGACGGCGGTCGCGAGGCCCTGGTCCCCGGAGCGGCGGGCGACGATCGAGTGCTGGTGCCGGGCCGATCCGGCGCACGACCCGGAAGGGGTCACGATCGCGTCGTAGCCCTCGAAGGCCCGCACGAAGGTGCGCACCACCGGCACGGCCTCGTCGAGGTAGCCCGTGTTGACCATCGGCTGGCCGCAGCAGGTCTGGGCCGCGGGGAACTCGACGTCGACGCCCAACCGGCGCAGCAACGTCACGACGGCCTTGCCGGCGTCCGGGAACATCGCGTCGCCGAGGCAGGTCACCATCAACGCCACACGCATACCGACACCCTCGCACAGCGCAGGTGGACGATGAGGTGAGTCGTCCACGCCTCCTCGGCGCGGACCCGGACGGTGGAGGTCACGATGAGCGTCAAGGTCGAGCTGTCGGAGCTGGGCGAGGCGATGGGGCGGCACGACTACGCGTTCCTCGTGTGTCTGGGCGAGGAGCGGCCGCACGTGCTCGGCGTGCGACCCCGCCTCGACGGCGACCGTCTGCTCGTCGACCGCATCGGCGCGACGGCGACCCGACTGGTCGGCGAGCACGGCGGTGTCACGCTCGTCTTCCCACCGCGGGAGGCCGGTGACCGGTCGCTGCTCGTCGACGGCACGGTCGCCGAGATACGCGACGGTGAGCTCGTCGTGACGCCGGTGGGAGCGGTGCTGCACCGCCCGGCCTGAGCGACGCGCGGGGCCCATCCGAGGGGGCCCGCCCTGTACAGCCCTTGTGCAATGTTGAGACTTTGTCTAGGGTTCCCTCTGTCGGTCAAGAAAGTGCCGCCACCCACATCCCTGGATGGAGCAGACATGACCGACCCTTCGCGCGGTCCCCGCAAGGACGCCCGCACCCGTGAGCTCATCACCACCGTCCGCACCTCGGAGTCCGAGGCCGAGAAGGCGCAGGCACTCGAGACGGTGACCCGGCTGCACATGCCGCTGGCACGCTCCCTCGCCCACCGCTACTCCGGCAAGGGTCTCGACCGCGACGACCTCGAGCAGGTCGCGTTCCTCGCTCTCCTCAAGGCGATCCAGCGTTTCGACCTCGCCCAGGAGACGGAGTTCGGGGCCTACGCGACGCCCACCATCACCGGTGAGCTGCGCCGCCACTTCCGCGACCACGGGTGGCTCGTCCGGCCGCCGCGCGGGCTGCAGGAGCGGCGCCAGCTCGTCACCGACGCCCGCACCCGCCTCGAGCAGACGCTGGGCCACGAGCCCACGCAGTCCGATCTCGCCACCGCGCTCGACCTGACCCTCGAGCAGGTCAAGGAGGCCCAGGTCGCGTCGACGAACCTTCGACCCGCCTCGCTCGACGCCACGACGACCGAGGGAGGCCGCCCGGTCCTCGACCTCGTCGACGCCCGCGCGGAGCACCACGCGGACCCGGCGCTCGACGACGGCATCGTCGTGCGGACGGCTCTCAAGCGACTGCCCCCGCGTGACCAGGAGATCGTCGAGCTGCGCTTCGGACACGACATGACGCAGGCCGAGATCGCCCAGACCATGGGCCTCAGCGCCATGCAGGTGAGCCGGCTGCTGCGGCGCGTGCTCGCCGACCTGCGCGGCCACCTCGAGTCGGCAGAGCTCCTCAGCGCCTGACGGCGCGACCTCCGGCCCCCGGACGACGCAGCCCGCACCGCAGACGACGGCGGCGCGGGCTGCGTCGTCGTCTGCGGGCCGACCAGGGAGCAGAGTCGGACGTCGACCGTCCGGGACCCCGCCTACGGTCGACCCATGAGCACCCAGGAGACGACCAGCCCCACCCCGTGGGAGCCACCGATCGCGGGCACCGACGTCGAGCAGCTCGTCGGCTCGCTCGAGCGGATGCGCGCCACCTTCCGCTGGAAGGTCGACGACCTCGACAGCGCGGGACTGGGGGCCCGCATCGGGGCCTCGAGCCTCACCCTCGGCGGGCTCCTCAAGCACCTGGCGTCGTGCGAGGACCACACGTTCACGCACCGGCTGCGCGGCGAGCCGCTCGGTGCCCCGTGGGACGCGACGGGGTGGGACGGCAGCAACGACTGGGAGTTCGCGTCGGCGGCGCAGGACTCCCCGGAGACGCTCTACGACCTCTACGACGGCGCCGTGCAGCGATCACGGGTCCGACTCCGCGCGGTCCTCGAGCAGGGCGGTCTCGACCAGCCCGTCCACGCGTCCATGCCCGACGGGCGGCACGCGAACCTGCGCCGGCTCCTGTCCGACTTCGTCGAGGAGTACGGCCGCCACACCGGCCACGCCGACCTCCTGCGCGAGTCCGTCGACGGGCGCGTGGGTGAGGACCCGCCGGACGGATGGACACCGCAGTCGGGCCACTTCACCTTCGCGTGACGTCAGCCGGGCCGCCCGGCGAGCGACCCGGCATACGCCATCGCGGTGACGCCGACGGCGTCAGTGCTGGTAGGTGCCGTGGATGACGGCGCGGGCGAGCGTCTTGAACGCGAGGTTGAAGGACACGACGGCCGGCGACACCGAGTCGTCGACGCCCAGCGTCGGCTCGGAGACGGCGTGGACGACGAAGAAGTAGCGGTGCGGCATGTCGCCCTCGGGCGGCGCGGCACCCATGAAGCCCGCCTCGCCGCCGTCGTTGCGCACGTGGAAAGCCTTGCCCGGCAAGGCCTTCGACGCAGCACCCGTGTCGAGGGACGTGACGTCGGCCGGCACGTCGACCAGCACCCAGTGCCAGAAGCCCGACGGGGTGGGGGCATCGGGGTCGAAGCACGTCACGACGTAGCTCTGCGTCCCCTCGGGGGCACCGCTCCACGACAGCTGCGGGGAGGTGTTGCCCTCGGCGGCCACCTGGTCGTCCTTCAGGGGTGACCCGTCCGTCACGTCGGCGCTCGTCACCGTGAAGGACGGCACCTGCGGCAGCAGGTCGTAGGGATCGGGGGCGACCGGTCGGTCCAGGCTCATGCGGTCCTCCTGCTCAGTCGTTGACGTCTGCACCATACCCACCGACTCCGTATGCCGTCCGGCCCGAGGGCGCGTCCGCGGCCGCTGACTGCCTCCGCCATCTCACCCCGCGCGGGTGACGCCCGGGCCGGGTGTCGTGCGCGGACAATCGGCCATGAGACGCATTCCTGCCCTGGTCAGCACGCTTGCCTCAATGGTCGTGATCGCGGTCCTCGCTGCGTGCTCCGGCAGCGGGTCGGTCACCCTGCCCACGACGCTGCCGAGCATCAGTCGCTCGGCCCTGCCGTCCGCGAGCGAACCGGCTGCCAGCGAGCCGGCCGCGAGCGAGCCGGCCGCGAGCGAACCGGCGACGAGCGAACCGGCGGTCACGCTCCCGGAGCTGCCGACCCGGACCGTCCCGACCGAGACGGAGACCGTCACGCAGACGGAGACCCGGACGGAGACCCGGACGCAGACGGAGACGAGGACCCAGACGGCGACGGTGACCCGGACCGAGACCGAGACGGCCACGGTGACCGAGACACCGTCCGAGAGCGAGTCCCCCACGCCGACGCCGACCTCGACCGAGGCCGTGCCGGCGGAGGCCACCTCGGGACAGGGGACGACGTGGTGGCCGTGGCTGCTGCTCCTGCTCATCCTGCTCGGCGCGCTCGCCTGGTTCCTGATCCGACGGCGCCAGGCACAGGCAGAGCTCCAGGCCTGGGACGACCGGCTGCTCGCCGCCGAGCGGGAGGCGTCCTGGGTCGAGGACTCGCTCACCACGCAGGTCCTGGAACGGCCGAGCGCCGCTGAGGCGCTGCCGATCTGGACGGCCGCCCAGCCGCGCCTGCTCGAGATCGACGAGGCCTTCCACGCCCTGGCGACCGAGGCGCCGGACGGGGCCCGCGCCGGGCGGGTCACCGACATCCGTGGTCTCCTCCGCGGGCTCGTCGAGGCCGTGGGCGCCGACCTCGCGACGACACCGACAGCCGACCCAGACCAGTTCCGGGCTCGTCGCGCCGTCATCGACTCGGCCAGGCGCGAGCTGCGGGCCACCCTCGGTCCCGTCGAGAGCCCGGCCGCCGCTCCGGGAGCGGACCAGCCGGACGCCGGCGCCTGACGGTCGGGCGGTCCTTTGCCGGCTGCACGAGCCACGCGGCGTGGGGGTCCGCACGTTCGGCCCGATCCCTCGTTACGCTGAAGGTCACGAAACGTGACAAAGCAGACAGGGGTCCGGATGCGCGAGCAACGAGAAGCGCACAGCACCGGGGCGGTGCGACGCGGACCCGCGCACCGGACGACGGCCGAGCCCGCCTCGGCGCCCGCGGCCGCGCCCGGGGGCACCCCGGCGTCCCCGGCCGAGCCCGTGCAGGCGGCTGCGGCCGGCTTCCCGGTCTTCGCCGTCCGCGAGTGGGCCGCCCGCCTCTACGAGCAGGAGCGGCTCGAGCGCGACGCCGTCTGGTGGCGCCAGGCGTGGCCCTTCGCGGTGGCGCTCGCGCTCGCCGCGGCGGCCGCCGGCGTCGCCTGGCGGTGGCCGGTCCGCGAGTCCGACCTCGCGCTCGGCGCAGCGGTCGTCCTGGCCGCCGCCGCCGTCGGCGTGACGGTCGGCGGCCTGCTCCGGGTGAGGGCGGTCCGAGCGCGGCGTGCCGCGGCCGCAGCCCGGCCGGCCACCGTCGAGAGCCTCCCCGCGAGCGCCCGCGCGGTCGTGCTCGAGTCACCGCGCCTGCGCTTCCGTCGGCCCTCCGACGGCCCGGGTTTCGTGGCGCTGCGTGACGACGTGGCCGCCGCGGCACCCATGGGCGAGTTCGCGGCCTCCGTCCTCGTCTGGTCCCTCGTCATGCGCGGCCACGTCGACGGCACCCTCGAGGACTGGGTGCGCGGCCGCCACACCTGACTCGCCCCCTCGACGATTGTCCTGCTGATCCGCCCGGCGTTACGATCCGAACGGCGGGTGCCCATGAAACGGGCGAAGAAGCCGTGTCTGCGCGAGGGTGCAGTCCTGTTCCCCGACATCGGGGTCCTGCCGGCTCGCTGCCGACCGGCCGCAGCCGTGCGATTGCGCAGGCGAAGGAGTCCCACCATGCTGACCAAAGCCCTCCTCGTGCGTCTCGAGGCCCTGCCGGGCAAGGAGACCGAACTCGCAGACTTCCTCAGCGGAGCCCGGTCGATCGTGATGGAGGAGCCGGGCACCGTCGCCTGGTTCGCCATCCAGTTCGGCCCATCGACCTTCGGCGTGTACGACGTGTTCCCCGATGACGAAGCCCGAGACGCCCACCTCGCGGGTGGAGTGGGCCAGGCGCTCGGACCGAACACGGGCGTGCTGTTCTCCGAGCCCCAGATC
Source organism: Terrabacter sp. LjRoot27 (assembly GCF_964254175.1). Taxonomy (NCBI): domain Bacteria; kingdom Bacillati; phylum Actinomycetota; class Actinomycetes; order Micrococcales; family Intrasporangiaceae; genus Terrabacter; species Terrabacter sp. LjRoot27. The sequence goes on along the minus strand of NZ_CAXUSS020000001.1, from coordinate 857,804 downwards.
GAGAAGATCGACATTCTCGCTGACAAGGTCCCGGGCTGAACCGCACCCTCGCCCGCTCCAGCCGGCGTCTGGAGGGAGAGACGAGCAACCCCGTCGAGGCGCCCCTGGTGCGCCACGTCCGCGGGTCGACGGGGCGTGCTGCCGACGGGTGCGCCCCGCGGTGTGCCCGACCGGTCTTCGGGCGTCTGGCACGCGAGACCACGGGCTGCCGCGACCGCCGCTGCGGCCGGTGAGGCATACTTGCGGCGGGCCGGGGCGCAGGCGGAGCCGAATGGGACGTTGTCCCCATCGTTCTCCCTGTCGGTGTCCCCACCCACCGGGCCTCTAGCTCAGTCGGTAGAGCATCGGACTTTTAATCCGCCGGTCGTCGGTTCGAGCCCGACGGGGCCCACCACAGCTCGGCGCAGGCGAAGGACTACTTGGTCCAGCGCTTCACGTGCTTCGCACTGAACCGCGCCCACAGGACGGCGAACTCCGCTTCGGCTCGTTCCGCTCGTGCCTGCTCCAATGCGTGCAGACGACCGACGGTGAAGGCGTTCTCGCCGTCCAGGTGAGCTCGCATGCCGAGCTCACGCAGTCGTCCGCGCGCGACGACCGTGTCCTGGTGTATCCCGAGCGTCTGCTGGATCTCCTTCGTGTCTCTGGCGAGGGCCCGTGCCCGATGTCCCAGCACCGATGCGGCGGACTCGGCGGCGTACCGCAGGCGCTTGGCCTTCTTGCGGGCCTCGTGGAACGCGTGGTCGCGATCGGCGGGGTCGTCGGAGTCCTCGATCGCCCGCACGGCTCGCGCGAGGCGTTTCACGTCCCTGGCCAGCAGGCCCGGCATCGCCTTCTTCGCGGCTCGGTGGCCGTACGACCGGAGCGGCGGAGAGGCGATCAGCGCGTCGATGGCATCGAGGAGCCGGATGAACCGATCACTGTCCAAGGCCTGCTTGGCCACGACCCGACCGGCTTCGAACTCGGCGCTCAGCTCGTCGTCGAGGCGTGCGCGCACCGACCCGACCACCAGCTCCGGGGGTTCGGAGTCGAGGACGGCGCCCAGGTGCTCACGGAGCACCTGCGCGTCCCGGGCCGTCGCGAACGACTCGCCCAGCCAGCGGAGCTCGACGCGCACGGGATCTGTGACGGAGGTGTCCAGCATGGGGCGGAACGTCGTCAGGGTCGAGCGCAGCCGTCGGGCGGCGATACGCATGCGGTGGACGGCCTCGGCCTCATCTGCGCGGACGCCCGCGTCCTGTTCCAGCAACCGTGCCAGGTGCTTCTCCAGCTCTGCGCTGAGCACCTGCTCCACCGTGACCTCGGCTCCACCGCTCGTCGAGCGGGGCGCCGAGCTGTCGGCAGGCAGCTCCCCGATCACGCGCGCCAGCTTGGAGCTCACGGACGCCGGCGAGGCCCCGGCGCCCAACAGCCGTTCGCCGACGGCGTCGAGCAGGGAGCGTGGCCCTGTCTTGAGCTCGACCTCCCACTCCCGCCACACCAGCTCTCCCTCGGGGTCGTCGAGGTGCCGGGCTCGCACGCGGTCGTCCGAGACGAGGGCGAGGACCGAACCGGCGGAGTCGACGAGCGGGTACTCTCGCCGATCAGTGCTCACGGTGGCGACCGGCTCGAGGGGCCGAACCCGAGCGATGGAGCGCACCCGCGCGAGGAAGGTCTCGGGCACCTCTCTCGTCGCTCCCAGCGGTTCGCCCAGCTCGGTGCGGGTGTCCGGGCCGGCCGGGAGCTTGAGGTGCCAGCCGTCGTCATACCCGCCCGTGCGGCGCCGCAGCGTCAGTCCTCGGCGGGCGAGGTCGAGCCCTGGCGTGTCGAAGTACACCGCCTCGAGCCCGTACGTCTGAGGCTGACCGACCGAGCCGACGCCGTCCGTCTCCGCGAGATCAGGGAACACCACGGCACCGTCGACGTCGTACTTGCGTTCGATCTCATCGTGGTGTGAACGACCCATCTCCCGATTCTCGCGCACGTTCGAGCTCGCGCTCGGTGTTCGGGCCGGGACACGTACACTCGCGTGCTGGTGGGCCCTCGTCACGAGAACGGCAGGCCCGGACCGGGTCTTGGTCGACGCGACGCCGGCGCGAGCCCTACGGGCCCACCGGCTTGCGTCGAGTCAACGCCCCGGCGCGGGCCTGGGTACGCCGTCAGCTCCGACCAGGAAGTCACCACCGTGAACGACGCGTTCGTCTACGACGCCGTCCGCACCCCGTTCGGCCGCTTCGGGGGTGCCCTCGCGGCGACCCGCCCCGATGACCTCGCGGCCCTCGTGGTGCGCGCCATCGCCGAGCGCTCCCCCGGCCTCGCCGCCGACGCGGGCCTGGTCGACGAGGTCGTCTTCGGCAACGCCAACGGCGCGGGCGAGGAGAACCGCAACGTCGCGCGGATGGCGACCCTGCTCGCTGGACTCCCGACGAGCATCCCGGGCACGACGGTCAACCGACTCTGCGGATCGAGCCTCGACGCGGCGATCATCGCCTCGCGCCAGATCGAGACGGGCGACGCCGACGTCGTGCTCGTCGGCGGCGTCGAGTCGATGACGCGCGCTCCCTGGGTCATGCCGAAGACCGAGAAGCCTTATCCCGTAGGCAATCTCGAGCTCTCGTCGACGACGCTCGGCTGGCGGCTCGTCAACCCGAAGATGCCGTCGGAGTGGACGGTGTCGCTCGGTGAGGCCACGGAGCAGCTGCGCGAGCGGCACGGCGTGACCCGTGAGCGGCAGGACGCGTTCGCCGCGCGGTCGCACCGGCTCGCGGACGCCGCCTGGACGGAGGGCTTCTACGACGACCTCGTCGTGCCGGTCCCCGGTGTCGAGCTCGCCCGGGACGAGTCGATCCGCGCCGACACGACGGTCGAGCGCCTCGCCGGGCTGCGCACCTCGTTCCGCGCGGAGGGGGGCACGGTCACCGCCGGCAACGCCTCGCCGCTCAACGACGGCGCGTCGGCCGTCCTGCTCGGCAGCGCGAGCGCCCGGGAGCGCCTCGGGCTCGACCCGGTAGCGCGCATCGCCGGTCGCGGTGCTAGCGCGCTCGACCCGCAGCTCTTCGGCTTCGCGCCGGTCGAGGCCGCCGAGCGGGCTCTCGCCCGTGCCGGCATCACGTGGTCCGACGTGTCGGCCGTCGAGCTCAACGAGGCGTTCGCCGCACAGTCGGTCGCCTGCGTGGACGCGTGGGGCATCGACCCCGAGATCGTCAACCGGCACGGCGGGGCCATCGCCATCGGCCACCCCCTCGGCGCGTCCGGGGGTCGCATCCTCGGCACGCTCGCGCGTGACCTGCAGAGGTCCGGGGGACGATGGGGCGTCGCCTGCATCTGCATCGGCGTCGGCCAGGGACTCGCCGTCGTCCTCGAGAACGTCACCACCTGAGAACCTTCGATCAACCCGGCTCAGGGAACTCCTGAGGTCGCCGATCCCGGTGCGTTGCAACGCTTCCGCGACAACGGCATCGAGGTCGTCATCGCGCCCCGGCGCGACTGACGAGGCCAGGTATGCCGCCCAGCCGGGTGGGCGGCATACGCCATCTGTCGTCGTGGCGGGCGCTCAGTCCTCGACGACGGTCGTCATGACCCAGTCGCGCACCTGCGGCATGTCCTCGAGGTGCTCGACGATGTAGGCCTGGTGCTTCGCGAGCTGCGCCTCGCACCAGGCCTTGACCTCGCTCGACCCGCGCACCTGGCGGCCGGCGTTGTTGATCGCGTCCATGACGAGGGAGTAGCGGTCGACGCCGTTGCGCACGACCATGTCGAACGGTGTCGTCGTCGTGCCCTCCTCGCTGAAGCCGCGCACGTGGAAGCGGTCGGCGTCGGGCCGTCCGTGGACGAGCTGGTGGATGGCGCCGTGGTAGCCGTGGAAGGCGAAGACGACGTCGACGTGGTCGGTGAAGAGCTCGCCGAACCGCACGTCGTCCATGCCGTGCGGGTGGCTGCGGGCTCGGGGCAGCGTCATGAGGTCGACGACGTTGACGACGCGGACGCGCAGCTGGGGCAGCTTCTCCTTGAGGATCTGCGCAGCGGCGACGACCTCCATCGTCACGACGTCGCCCGCGCAGGCGAGCACGAGGTCGGGGTCGCGGTCGCCGTCGTCGGTGCCGGCCCAGTCCCAGATCCCGGCGCCGGCCGCACAGTGCGCGACGGCCTCGTCCATCGTCAGCCACTGCGGCTGCGGCTGCTTGTCGATGACGACGAGGTTGACGTAGTTCTTCGACCGGAAGCAGTGGTCGGCAACGGAGAGAAGGCAGTTCGCGTCCGGCGGCAGGTAGATCCGCGACACCTCGCCGCGCGCGTTGAGCACCGTCTGGATGAGCCCGGGACCCTGGTGCGAGAAGCCGTTGTGGTCGTTGCGCCACGCGGTGGACGTCAGCAGGATGTTGAGACTCGGCACGTCCGCGCGCCAGTCGAGCTTGTTGGCCTCCTGCAGCCACTTGCTGTGCTGCACCGTCATCGACGCGCTCACCATCGCGAACGCCTCGTACGTCGCGAAGAGGCCGTGGCGGCCGGTCAGCGTGTAGCCCTCGAGCCAGCCGTGGCACGAGTGCTCCGAGAGCACCTCCATGACGCGCCCGTCGTGCGAGAGCTTCTCGTCCTGCTCGAGCACCAGCTCGGCCGTCATCCGGTCGGAGACGTCGAAGACGGCGCCGACCCTGTTGCTGTTGGTCTCGTCGGGGCTGAAGAGCCGGAAGGTCGTCGGGTTGCGCACGTAGAGCTCGCGCATCAGCTCGCCGAGGGCGCGCGTCGACTCCTCCCGGGTCGCCGCCGGCGACGGCACGTCCCGCGCGAAGTCGCGGAAGTCGGGGATGTCGAGCTCGGTGCTGAGGACGCCACCGTTCGCGTGCGGGGAGGCGCTCATCCGCAGGTCGCCCTCCGGGTTCGCCTGCAGCACCAGGTCCGTCGGCCTGCCGGACTCGTCGAAGAGCTCCTCGGGCCGGTACGAGCGCAGCCAGGTCTCGAGGACCTCGAGGTGCTCCGGGTTGTCCTTGACGCCCGAGAGCGGCACCTGGTGCGAGCGCCACGAGCCGGTGACGGGGATGCCGTCGACCTCCTCCGGGCCGGTCCACCCCTTCGGCGTGCGCAGCACGATGAGCGGCCACCGCGGCCGCTCCCCCATCGTCCAGCCGTCGGCCCGCGCCTCCTGCTGGATGGCGCGGATCCGGCCGTATGCCGTCGCCAGCGTCTCCGCGAAGCGCTCGTGCATGCCCGGCACGTCGTCACCCTCGACCTCGAGCACGTCGTAGCCGTGCCCCTCGAGCAGCCTGCGCACCTCGGCCGGGTCCTTGCGGCCGAGCACCGTGGGGCCGGCGATCTTGTAGCCGTTGAGGTGCAGGACCGGCAGGACCGCGCCGTCGCGACGCGGGTTGAGGAACGAGATGCCCTTCCACGAGCCCTCGAGCGGCCCGGTCTCGGCCTCCCCGTCACCGACGACGGCGAGCGCGAGCAGGTCCGGGTTGTCCATGACGGCCCCGAACGCGTGGACGAGGACGTAGCCGAGCTCGCCTCCCTCGTGGATCGAGCCGGGCGTCGTGACGGAGACGTGGCTCGGGATGCCACCGGGCGCCGAGAACTGGCGGAAGAGACGGCGCACGCCGTCCTCGTCGCACGTCACCTTCGGGTAGATCTCGGAGTACGTGCCCTCGAGGTAGCCGGCCGCGACGAGCGCGGGACCACCGTGACCGGGACCGGTGAGGTAGATCGTCTCCTGACCGGTGTGCCGGATGACCCGCGACATGTGGGTGTAGACGAAGGACAGCCCGGGGCTCGTGCCCCAGTGTCCGAGCAGCCGCGGCTTGACGTCGTCCGGCACGAGTGGCCGGCGCAGGAGCGGGTTGTCCTGCAGGTAGATCTGCCCGATCGTCAGGTAGTTGTCGGCCCGCCACCACGCGTCCATCGACGCGATCTCGTCGGCGGTCGGGGCCGGTACGGTGGCGGTCGTCGGGGTCTGGGTCGTCGTCACGGCGGGGGCCTCTCGAGGGTTCGGCGATCGTGCGTCCCGTCGAGCCTCACCGACCGGGGCCCTGCTGACAAGGGGACGAAGCCCCCGGAGCCCTCGGACCTGACCACACGGCATACGCCCTCGGGTGGACCGCCGCACCCGGACAGAGCAGTGGGCCGGTCCCCGTCGGGACCGACCCACCCCACTCCGGAAGGTCAGCGGTTGAAGGCGTCCTTGACGTCGTCGCCCGCGTCCTTGAGCTGCTCGCCCCGCTGCTTGAGGTCTGCCGAGGCCTGGTCACGCTCGCCCTCGGCCTCGAGTCGCTCGTTGTCGGTGACCTTTCCGGCGGCTTCCTTGGCCTTGCCCTTGAGGTCTTCACCCATGTTCTTGGCCTTGTCTTCGGTACCCATGTCAGGGCTCCTTTCGCCTTCGATCGGATACCACTCCCCCTACCCGGTCACCCTCGATCGCCACCACACCGCGACGACGACGTCCACCGGGGCGTCGGACGTCACAGGGCGTCGGTGCCTTTTGCGACACTGGGGTGGTGTCAGCGAACCCGGGTCCCGCGTCGGACCAGCCCGAAGCGTCCGCGCCGTCCGGTCGCGCGCCCCAGACCCGTGACCTGAGCCGGTTCGCCTACCTCTCCATCGCGGCCGCGGTCGTCACCATCACGCTCAAGGTCATCGCGTGGCGCATCACCGGCTCGGTGGGCCTTCTCTCCGACGCGGCCGAGTCGGTGGTCAACCTCGTCGCCGCGATCGCCGTGCTCATCGCGCTCAAGGTCGCCGCGATGCCGGCCGACAAGAACCACCACTTCGGCCACACCAAGGCCGAGTACTTCTCGGCGGCCGTCGAGGGGATGATGATCTTCGTCGCCGCCCTCGTCATCATGTACACCGCGGTCGAGCGGTTCCTGCACCCGCAGCCCATCGAGAACGTCGGCCTCGGCCTCGCCATCTCGGTCGTCGCGTCGGCCGTCAACGGCGGCGTGGCGATCGTGCTGCTGCGCGCCGGGCGTCGCTACCGCTCGCTGACGCTCACCGCCGACGGCAAGCACCTCATGACCGACGTGTGGACGTCCGCCGGGGTCGTCGTCGGCGTCGTGCTCGTCGCCCTCACCGGGATCGCGCGTCTCGACCCCGTCATCGCCTTCCTCGTCGGCATCAACATCGTCTGGACCGGGTGGAAGCTCATCCGCGAGTCCACCGAGGGCCTCATGGACATCTCGATGCCCAAGGAGGACAACCGTGCGATCGCCGAGATCCTCGCCCGCTTCGTCACGCGCGAGGTCCACTTCCACGCGCTGCGCACCCGGGTCTCGGGCCACCACCGGTTCGCCGAGGTGCACGTGCTCGTGCCCGGGGCGTGGACGGTCCAGCAGGGGCACGACCTCGTCGAGGAGGTCGAGGAGGCCGTGCACCGCGGGTTCGGCGAGATCGCCCTGACGTGCCACCTCGAGCCCTCCGAGGACCCTCGCGCCTACGGCGACTACACGGCCGAGTTCCCCATCCCGACCCACGACGACATCGTCGCCGCGCACGGGTCGACACCGCGGGGCGACGACCAGGCATGAGCCGCGCGCACGTCGTCCTCCCCTCGCCCGTCGGCGAGCTGACCGTCGTCGCCGAGGACGGCGCCATCACGCACCTGCTCATGGACGCCGCGAAGTACCGTCCTGACGACCCCGAGGTGCTCGGCGATGCCGGTGACCCGTCCGACGAGCCCTTCGCGGCGGCCGCGGTGCAGCTCGCCGCGTACTTCACCGGCGCCCTGACCGAGTTCGACCTGCCGCTCGCGCCCCGCGGCGACGTCTTCCACCAGAAGGTGTGGGCGCTGCTGCGCGAGATCCCCTACGGCCAGACGCGCAGCTACGGCGACCTCGCGCGGGCGCTCGGCGACCGCAACCTCGCCCAGGCCGTCGGCACGGCCAACGGCTGCAACCCCATCGCCGTCGTCGTGCCGTGCCACCGCGTCATCGGCGCCGACGGCTCCCTCGTGGGGTATGCCGGAGGGCTGGGTCGCAAGCGCTTCCTCCTCGCGCTCGAGGAGCCTCCCGCCGCCGACTCCGGTCGCCTCTTCTGACAGGGGTCACCCGACGCCCGTGCGACGACGCCGTCACCCACCACTCGAGTGAGCGCCCCGTCCCACTCGAGTGAGCGTCCCGCCCCGTCCGCCACACTGGGACCTCACACTTCCGCGGGCCGGAGCGTCTACAGGGCATGAAGCGACCGTTCGAGCAGGCCGTCACCGAGCACGGGGCCGTCGTGCTGCGCGTCTGCCGCGCCGTGCTCGGCCCGACCGAGGCCGACGACGCATGGTCCGAGACCTTCCTCTCGGCCCTGCGTGCCTGGCCCGACCTGCCCGACGACGCGAACGTCCGGGCGTGGCTCGTCACCATCGCGCACCGCAAGGCCGTCGACGTCGCCCGAGCGGGCGCCCGACACGCCGTCCCGGTCGCGGTGGTGCCCGACGCCACCGCTCCACGCGCCGACCAGCCGGAGGAGGCCCTGCCCGACGGGGACCTCTGGACGGCCGTCGCCGCACTCCCCGAGAAGCAGCGCCTCTGCGTGGCCTACCACCACGTGGCGGGGCTGCCCCACCCCGAGGTCGCCCGCATCGTCGGCGGCACACCCGCGGCAGCACGCCGCGCGGCGGCCGACGGGATCGCGCGGCTCCGGTCCACGTACGCCACCGACGGAAGGGTGAGCACCCATGTCTGACCACACGACCCAGCTCCTCACCGAGCCCCTGACCGGCGAGGACGCACGCCTCGCCGCCCTCCATGCAGCCCTCGTCGACCGTGCCTCCGCAGAGTCCGCCGTCGACGTGACCTACCGCCTCGTGGACTCGCCCGTCGGGTCGCTGCTGCTCGCCGCGACCGAGAGCGGGGTCGTACGCGTGGCCTTCGAGACCGAGGGCCACGACCGGGTCCTCGAGTCGCTCGGGTCGTCCGTCGGCTCGCGGATCCTGCGCGGCGGCGACCGTCTCGACCCGCTGGCCCGAGAGCTCGACGACTACTTCGCCGGCCGGCGACAGGGCTTCGACATCCCGCTCGACCTGCGCCTGGCCCGCGGTTTCCGGCTCACGGTGCTCCGGCACCTCGGCGAGATCCCCTACGGATCGACCGAGAGCTACGGGGAGGTCGCCGTGGCGTCGGGCAGCCCGCGCGCCGTCCGCGCGGTCGGGTCGGCGTGCGCGACGAACCCGCTGCCGATCGTCGTGCCGTGCCACCGCGTCGTCCGCTCGGACGGCTCGCTCGGCGGCTACCTCGGTGGCCTGCCCGCCAAAGAGCGGCTCCTCGCCCTCGAGCGCGCCGCCTGACCTCCATCTGCCGTGACCGGGCGCTGACTCGAGTGGGACGGGGCGCTCACTCGAGCGGGGGTGGGACGATCGGGGGCATGCGCCTCGGAGACCCGTCGTGAGCTGGCCCGTGCGAGCGACGAAGGTCGTCTACGAGAACCCGTGGATCCGGGTCCGTGAGGACGCCGTGACCCGACCCGACGGCACCGACGGCATCTTCGGGGTCGTCGAGATGCAGCGCCCCGCCGTGTTCGTCGTGGCCCTGACCGACGACGACGAGGTCGTCCTCGTGACCCTCGACCGGCACACCGTCGGCACCTCCGTCGAGGTCCCTGCCGGCGGCACCGACGGCCAGGACCCTCTCGAGGCCGCCCGGCGAGAGCTCGCCGAGGAGACCGGCCTCGTGGCCCGGGACTGGCGACAGGTCGGCACGATGAACGCCCTCAACGGCGTGTGCCGGGCACCGGAGGTCGTCTTCCTCGCCACCGGGCTCGAGCCGGCACCGGGCGTCCACGACAGCGCGGCCCGCGCCGAGGAGGGCATCCGGGACGTCCGCCGGGTCCCGGTCCGAGAGGTCATCGACCTGGTCGGTGACGGCACGATCACCGACGGCGAGACGGTCGCCGCGCTCATGCTCGCGCTCGTCGCCCTCGGGAGGGTCTCCTGAGCCCTCTCGGCAGCCCGCGACGCCGCGACGACCGCGCCACCCGGCATACGCCATCGGGTGAGATCGGAGCCGAGTGCAACGGTTCGCCGTGCCCCTGTGTCTAGGTGGGTGTACGACACTGACAGCCAGACGATCGGCACCACCGATGACGACCGGGACCGGCGGGAGCACATGAGACGCAGGGACGAGGCGGCGTTCCGCAGCTTCGTGGAGGAGCGGCAGACGATGCTGCGCCGACGCGCCTACCTGCTCTGCGGCAACTGGGCCGACGGCGACGAGCTCGTCCAGGAGGCCCTGGCGCGCGTCTACGTCGCCTGGCCGCGCATCGCCACCGGCGCCGAGACGGCCTACACGAGACGCACGATGATGAACCTCTACCTCAACGACCAGCGCAAACGGCGCCGCGAGGTCCTCACCGACGAGGCCCCCGAGCCGGCCACGACCGACCACGACCGCGAGCTCGCGATGACCCTGACCGACCTGCTGCGCGACCTTCCCGAGAAGCAGCGCGCCGTCCTCGTCCTCCGCTTCTGGGAGGACCTCACGGTGCCCCAGATCGCCGAGTGCACGGGCGTGGCCGAGGGCACCATCAAGAGCCAGATATCGCGCGGGCTCGCCGCCCTGCGAGACCGGCTCGCCGAACCACCACTGACCGGGGCGGGAGCCTTCCCATGAGCGACGACACGACGAGCGGACCCGGCACCGCGCCGGAGGAGGGCGAGCTGCAGCTGCGAAAGGCGCTGTCCACCATGAACGACCTCGAACCACCCCGGGACGACCTCTTCGCCCAGCGCGCCCTGATGCGCGGGCGGGCCCGCACCTCACGCCGCCGCTCCACGCTGCTCGGCGCCGCGGCCGCGCTCGTCGTGGTCGGCGCGGTCGGCGGCTCGTGGATGGCACTCAGCCAGGGCGGCGGGTCGGCGAGCAGTGCGAGCGCGGGCTCGGCCCCCGAGGTCATGAAGGACGCGACCGGGAGCGCGGGCGCCGACAACGGCGCCCGCGGCCCCGCGACCCTCAGTGGCAGCGAGGCCCCGACGGGCGTCGACCTCGTCCCGTCGGCGCCGCCCGCCCGTGACAGCACGCGCTGGTTCGGCACCCTCTCGACCCTGCAGACGAACGCGTTCGACGCCGTCGAGCCCACCGTGGCCGCGCGCTGGCCCGACGTCTTCTCGGGGGCGTACGCCGCCGATGCCGCAGGCGCCCGCGTGGCCGTCGTCGTCACCCGGCACGACCCCGACCTCGAGGCCTTCGTGGCCGCCGCGATGCCGGCACCGACCGATGTGGAGTTCGTCGTCATGAGCCATTCCCTGGCCGAGAAGCAGAAGGTGGCGAAGGAGATCATCGACCAGCGAATGCTCTGGCGTTCCAAGGGGATCGAGATCATCGCCGTGACCCAGGACGCCCGCGCCGACCAGGTCGTCGTCATGGCCGACGAGGGCTCGTCGCCCGGTCTCATCGCGCAGCAGTACGGCGACATCGTGAGGGTCGTCCCGTCGACCCCGACGGCTCCGGGCAAGTTCCCGGACGGGAGCACGCTGCCGACCCTGCAGCAGTAGGAGGGCGCGTCGTCGGCCGCCGCGGTTAGGCTGCTCGACATGGAGCAGCCGACCCCTCCGCAGGCACCGATCAGCCCGCTCGACGCGCTCCGACGCATCTGCTTCCTGCTCGAGCGCGGCCGCGAGAGCAGCTACCGGGTCAACGCGTTCCGCAAGACCATCGAGGCCATCACCCTCATCTCCGAGGAGGAGCTGCACGAGCGCGTCGAGGCCGGAACCCTCAAGCAAATCAAGGGAATCGGCGACTCGAGCGCCGCGATCATCGGCCAGGCCGTGCGCGGCGTCCTGCCGGCCTACCTCGTCTCCGCCGAGGAGAAGCACGGCGCACCGCTGACGACCGGAGGCGCCGAGCTCTACGCCGCGCTCCGCGGAGACCTGCACGCGCACTCCAACTGGAGCGATGGCGGGAGCCCCATCGAGGAGATGGTCCTCGCCGCCGTCGAGCTCGGGCAGGAGTGGATGGCGCTGACCGACCACTCACCGCGCCTCACCGTCGCCAACGGCCTGAGCCGGGCCCGCCTCACCGACCAGCTGAAGCGCGTCGACGCCATCAACGCGAGCCTCGGCGAGGCCTTCACGCTCCTGCGGGGCATCGAGGTCGACATCCACCTCGACGGCTCCCTCGACCAGGACGACGACATGCTCGACCAGCTCGACGTCGTCACGGCCTCGATCCACTCGAAGCTGCGCCAGCCGTCGTTCGAGATGACACCACGCATGGTGGCCGCCGTGCGCAACCCGCACACCAACGTCCTCGCGCACTGCACCGGTCAGCTCGTGACGGGCGGCCGCGGCAAGCGCCCGCCGTCGCAGTTCGACGCCGAGAAGGTCTTCCGCGCCTGCCTCGAGCACGACGTCGCCGTCGAGATCAACTCGCGGCCCGAGCGGTGCGACCCGCCCGACGAGCTCATCGAGCTGGCCCGCGACCTCGGCTGCCTCTTCACCATCGACTCCGACGCCCACGCGCCGGGCCAGCTCGACATGAAGTCCCTCGGCTGCGAGCGCGCCGAGCGCCTCGGCATCCCCGCCGAGCGCATCGTCACGACGTGGCCCGTCGACGAGGTCCGGGCTTGGGCCAAGGGGTGATCCTGGGCGCCGTTTCGGAGGCGATCGGAGGGGTCCCGGACGGGCATCCGGAGCCGATTTGGACGGTGCTGGAATCTCCCATATAGTTTCGACGTCCCAACGGATAGGTCGGGCAGGTCCCCATCGTCTAGCGGCCTAGGACTCCGCCCTTTCACGGCGGCAGCACGGGTTCGAATCCCGTTGGGGATACGCAGTACAGTTCGACACGCACCACCCAGTAAGGCCCCGTAGCGCAGTTGGTTAGCGCGCCGCCCTGTCACGGCGGAGGTCGCCGGTTCGAGCCCGGTCGGGGTCGCAAGACACCAGAAGCGCCGCTCTCATCAGAGAGCGGCGCTTCTCGCATGTCCGGCCGTGCATGTCCGGCCTCGTAGGGTGGGCGGGTGCGGATCGCGGTGCTCGACGACTACCAGGGCGTCGCCCTGTCCAGCGCCGACTGGTCGCCGGTCACCGCCCACCCGACCTCGCCGTGCACCGTCGACGTCTTCCGCGACCACCTCTCCGACGCCGCGGCCCTCACCGAGCGCCTCGCGCCCTACGACGCCGTCGTCGTCATGCGCGAGCGCACCCCGCTGCCGGCGGCCGTCCTCGCCGCCCTCCCCCGCCTGCGGCTCGTCGTGACGACCGGCCGCCGCAACCCGAGCATCGACGTCGCTGCGGCCACCGCCGCCGGCGTCACCGTCTGCGGCACCGAGAGCCTCGCCACCGCCCCCGCCGAGCTGACGTGGGCGCTCGTCCTCGGGCTGGCCCGGCAGCTCGTCCCCGAGGCCACGGCCGTGCGCGACGGCGGCTGGCAGACGACGGTCGGTCGCGACCTCTCCGGCCACACGCTCGGCCTGCTCGGGCTCGGCCGCATCGGCACGCAGGTCGCCGCGGTGGGCCGGGCCTTCGGGATGGACGTCGTCGCGTGGAGCCGCAGCCTCACCCCGGAGCGGGCCGCGCAGGCGGGCGTGCGGGTGGCCCCGCTCGACGACGTGCTGTCGGGCTCCGACGTCGTCTCGGTCCACCTCGTCCTCGCCGAGGGCACCCGCGGTCTCGTCGGCGAGCGCGAGCTGGCGCTCATGCGCCCCGACGCGCTGCTCGTCAACACCTCCCGCGGCCCCATCGTCGACGAGCACGCCCTCCTCTCGGCCCTCCGGCGAGGTCACCTCGGTGGCGTGGGGCTCGACGTCTTCGACGAGGAGCCCCTCCCCGCCGACCACCCGCTGCGCACCGCGCCGCGCACGCTGCTGACACCCCACCTCGGCTACGTGACGCGTGACGTCTACGCGACGTTCTGGGCCGGCGTCGTCGAGGACGTGACGGCATACCTCGACGGTGCCCCGATCCGAACGCTCTGACCGCTCGTCGGCCGCGTGACCGCGCCACGGCTGCGTCCCGGCGACCCGCACCGCGAGATCTCGCGCAGGACCATTCCGAGGGCGTATGCCGTCCGGCCGGCTCCCGCGGGTCCGCGACCTCAGCGGTGGCCGGCGCGCAGCACCAGCTCGAGCTCGAACCGGACCTCGGGGTCGTCGAGCGCGTCGCCGAAGAGCTCCTTGAGCTGGGCGACGCGGTAGCCCACGGTCTGCTGGTGGACGAAGAGCTCGGCGGCGATCGGGGCGCGCTGTCCCTGGTGGCGTAGCCACGACAGGAGTGTCTCGGTGAGGCGCTCCCGCACGGCCGGCCGCAGCCCGTCGAGCGGTGCGAGCCGGGTGCGCGCGAGGTCGTCGGTGGCGAGGGGCTCGGCGAGGACGACGAGCTCGGCGAGGTGGTCCTCGACCCAGACGGGGGCGGCGTCGCCGTGCGGCCGGTCCGGGCCGGGCGCGACCCCGTGGGCCCCCGCCGACGTCGCGAGGTGCAGCGACTCGCCCGCCTGCTGCCACGGGCGGGCCGGGCCGACGATGGCGCGCCGCCCACGCAGGGCCCGCTCCAGGTCGCGCCGACGCGCCTTGCGGCTGACGAACGGGAAGACGACGACGACGTCCGCGCCTCGCTCGGCGACGAGGCCGTCGGGGCCCAGCGACCCGCGCAGCCCGTCGACGTGCGGGAAGGGCACGAGGGCGACGACGACGACCTCGGGCAGGGTCCAGCCCACGGCTGCGGCCAGCCGCGCCACGCCGCCGTCGCTCGAGTCGCCGCGCAGGATCATCTCGAGCAGCTCACCGCGCAACCGCAGCTGCTCACCGGCGCGCTCGGACTGCTCCTGGGCGTAGCCCTGCGCGCTCGCCGCGGACAGCTCGTCGATGTAGGCGAAGAGCGACTCGCCGAGGGAGAGCAGCACGTCGGGCGGCAGCTGCGACACGTCGACGGTGCGCGAGATCGCGCGGAAGGTGACGCGCGCGCCGTAGCGGTAGGCGGCCAGGAGGGACTCGAGGCTCCGGCCGGAACGCACCTCCCCGCGACCGAGGTTCTCGTAGACCCACTTCCCGTCCTCGGACAAGGCCGTGAGGCGCGTCCCCGGAAGGTCGAGGAAGCGGTTGAGCGCCACCGTCACACCCCGACGGACGCCCTGCCCGAAACGGCCCTCCATCGGCATCGCATAGACCGGCACGTCACGGGGTATGCCTTCGATGATGGCCTCGACGATGTCGCCGACGACGGGGCGAAGCACGGTCGTGACTTCGGCTGGCAGAGACAACCACGGCGGGTCTGACGTGTCCTGTGCCACTTCGACCTCCCACCTTTTGTCGTCACGCGATAGTTTCCTCTCTCAAAGAGTACGCGCCACCCCAAGATCCCGAGGGGCTTCGGCGACGACCATAGGAGGATGACCCAGATCAGAGCTCTCCGGCGTGTGGCGTCGATCCTGACGACCCCTCTCGCGCCCGAGGACATCATCAATCTGGTCAACCCGCTCGCGTCGGCGCGACAGCTGCGCGGGGTCGTCACGAAGGTGGTCCGCGAGACCCCCGACTCGACGACGATCCACTTCCGGCCCGGCCGCGGCTGGAACCCCCACGCCGCCGGCCAGTGGGCCCGCATCGGCGTCGAGATCGACGGCGTGCGCCAGTGGCGCAGCTACTCGCTGTCGGCCGCCGTCGGCCACGACCCCGCCATCACCGTCACCGCGATCGGCTTCGTGTCGACGGCGCTCGCTCGCAGCACCAAGGTCGGCGACATCCTCTTCCTCGACACCCCGCAGGGCGACTTCGTGCTCCCCGAGCACCCCCGTCCCCTCCTCATGCTGACGGCGGGCAGCGGGCTGACGCCGGTCATGTCGATGATCCGCACGCTCGTGCCGCGACGACCCGACGCCGACGTCGTGCTCGTCCACTCGGCGCGCACCCGCGACGACGCCCTCTTCCACGACGAGCTGCTCGAGCTCGCCGACCAGTTCCCCGGCCTCACGGTCCGCCACTGGTTCACGCGCGAGGAGGGCTCGCGGCGGCTCGACCTCTCGGACGTCACCGACCTCGAGACGCTCTGTCCCGACTGGCGCGAGCGGGCGGCATACGCCTGCGGTCCGACCGACTTCCTCGACGCGGCCACCGAGCTGTGGCTGCGCGACGGCGACGACGCCACCCACACGAACCTCACCATCGAGCGCTTCGCGCCCGTCCTGCTGGAGGGATCCGGCGGCGAGGGCGGGCTGCTGACCTTCGAGAAGTCCGACAAGGAGGTCGAGGCGGGCGGCGACGTCCCCCTCCTCGAGGCCGGCGAGGACTGCGGCGTCGTCATGCCGAGCGGGTGCCGCATGGGCATCTGCCGCAGCTGCCTCGTCCCGCTCGTCGCCGGCAAGGTCCGCGACCTGCGCACCGGTGAGGTCCACGGCGACGAGGGCGAGCTCATCCAGACCTGTGTCAACGCAGCCGCCGGACCCGTCCACCTGGACATCTGAGAAGGGAACCACCATGACTGCCACCACGAACCGACCGACCACGACGCCCCTCGAGGCCGCCGCCACCGATGTCGCCGAGGGCACCGCCCCGGCGACCCGGACGCGCAAGCCGGTCCTCGCGGCGTCCGGCGGCCCCGCCAAGCGCCCGAGCGCCGCCGCGCACCTCTCCGACGCCGACGTCGAGCAGCTCGGCAAGGAGCTCGACGCCCTGCGCGACCGCGTCATCGCGACGCGCGGCGCCTCCGACGCGGCCTACATCCGCCGCGTCATCCGCATCCAGCGCACCCTCGAGGTGGCCGGGCGCGCGACGCTTCTCCTGTCGAAGAAGAAGACGGCGTTCGTCGCCGGTACCGCGATGCTCAGCGTCGCGAAGATCCTCGAGAACATGGAGATCGGCCACAACGTCCTGCACGGCCAGTGGGACTGGATGCGCGACCCCGACATCCACTCCACGACGTGGGAGTGGGACTTCGTCACCCCGGCGGCTGCCTGGAAGCACACGCACAACGACCTGCACCACACGTGGACCAACGTGCTGGGCAAGGACAAGGACGTCGGCTACTCCATCCTGCGCATGGACGAGGGCCAGCCCTGGCACCCGGGCAACCTCGGCAACCCGCTCTACAACATGATCCTCGCGCCCTTCTTCGAGTGGGGCATCGCGATCTACGACCTCGAGCTCGAGGCCGTCAAGGACGGTGAGAAGTCCAAGGACGACCTCAAGAAGGACCTCAAGGCCATGGGCCGCAAGGTCGTTCGCCAGTTCACCAAGGACTACGCCGCGACCCCGCTCGCCGCCGTCCCCTTCGGGTCGGGCAAGCAGGCCCTCATCGGCACCTTCACGGCCAACGCGATCCGCAACGTCTGGGCGCACTCGGTCATCTTCTGCGGCCACTTCCCCGACGGCGTCGACACCTTCACCGAGGAGGAGATCGAGGGCGAGACCCGCGGCGACTGGTACATCCGCCAGATGCTCGGCTCGGCCAACATCTCGGGCAGCAAGCTCATGCACATCATGACCGGCAACCTCAGCCACCAGATCGAGCACCACTGCTTCCCCGACCTGCCGAGCAACCGCTACCACGAGGTCGCCGTCGAGATGCGCGAGATCTGCGAGCGCTACGGCCTGCCGTACACGACCGGCCCGCTGCCCAAGCAGGTCTACCAGGCGTGGGCCAAGGTCTTCCGCCTCGCCCTGCCGAACCGGCCGCGCCCCCTGCCGAAGAACGCCGCCCACGCCGTCAACGCCCCGGTCCCGCCGCGGCGCTCCGCCCTGCCGATGGTGGCCAGTGTCGGCTGAGGCGGCCCTGTCGTCAGCACGACCGGTGCCGACGGCCGCCTTCTTCGACCTCGACCGCACCCTGATCAGAGGATCCGCCAACTACCCGCTCGCGATCGCTGCCTTCCGCGGCGGTCACGTGCCGTGGAAGGACCTCGTCAAGGACACCGTCAACGCGATCTCCTTCCACCGCAAGGGATCCACCGACGAGGGCTCCGAGGCGCTGCGCGAGCGCATCCTCAGGGCGGTCGCCGGCATCCCGCAGTCCGACATCATCCACCTGACCGACGCGATCGTCCCGGGCATCGTGCGCAAGGCCATCCCGGCCTCGATGGGCCTGCTCGCCGAGGCGCGCGCCGTCGGCCACGACCGCATCGTCGTGTCGGCCTCCCCCATCGAGCTCGTCGGCCGCATCGCGACGGCGCTCGGGCTCGAGGGGGCCGTCGCCACGCGCAGCGAGCTCGACGAGGAGGGCCGCTACACGGGGCACCTCACGGGTGAGTTCTGCTACGGCGCAGGCAAGGTCATCGAGATCGAGAAGCTCGCAGCCGAGCGCGGCTACGACCTCGAGCGGTGCGCCGCCTTCAGCGACTCGGTCAGCGACCTGCCGATGATGGAGCGCGTCGGGGAGGCGGTCGCGGTCAACCCCGACCGTGAGCTGCGCGAGCTCGCGCGCGAGCGGGGCTGGCGCATCGTCGAGGTCGGCCGCAAGCGCCACTGACCATCCCGAGGTCGTATGCCCTCCGGCCCGGTCAGAGGGTCCAGCTCGACTTCTCGTAGCCCACGACCATGCACCGGGTCGGCACGCACGTGATGCGGTAGGGCTGCACGTCGAGTCGGCTGTTCGTCGCTGCCCACGCGCGGCCGTCCCACACCCAGGTCACACCGTCGTACGCCAGCCCGACACAGCGGGTGCTGCTCTGGCAGGCCCAGCCGCCCAGCCCGGAGGGCCAGCTCCCGCGCACGGTCCACGTCGAGCCGTTGAACGTGGCCGTGGATCCGTAGGCACCCGACGAGAGCATGCAGAACGTGGGAGAGACGCAGGTGAGGTCGAAGACCTCTGTCTGACCGGACCGGCGCACGGCGGACCACATGCTGCCGTTCCACGTGCGAAACGACCCGTCCCGGGTCATGGCGATGCAGAAGTTGGACCCGCGGCAGGCCAGCCCGGTGAGCTCGTTCGAGGTGAAGAGACGGACGGGAGATGCCCACGTGCGGCCGTTCCACCGTCGGGCCTCGCCCCCTTGGAACAGGAAGCACAGGGAGCTCGACCCACATGCGACGGCGCCGTAGGGGGCGAACGAGTCGAACGGTGTCGCGGGCCCCCACGCGCCGGTCCACGTCCGGAAGGCGCCCTGCTGCGAGTCCACGGTCATGCACCAGGTCGCAGACACGCAGGAGACGAGGGTCGGCCGAACGCCGAGGCGCCCGGGTGCCGTCCAGCTCGTGCCGGTCCAGCGCAGGACGTTGCCCGTGTCGTCCGCCGCCATGCAGAAGGTCGCGGTCGGGCACGACAGGTCGGTCACCCATCCCGACGTCGGGTCGAACGTGGCCGCCGGGGTCCAGGTGGACCCACTCCCGCGCTGGAAGCGCCCACGGTCGTCGACGACCACGCAGGCCGTCGACGTGGCGCAGTCGACGACCGTGCTGGCACCGAAGACCGTGGTGAGCTCGCGGATCGACCAGGTGGAGCCGTTCCAGCGGCCGACCCGCCGGTCACCGACGGCGTGGCACGACGTCGCCGAGGTGCACGACAACGAGTTGGCCTCGAGCAGCATGCCGTTCTGGGCCTCTCCCGCATAGCGCCACGAGGTCCCGTTCCACCGCCACGTGCGGTACGACGTGCCACTCGTCGCGAGGCAGAAGGTCGCCGACGTGCACGAGAGGTCGAACGTGGAGTCGACGCTCGTCTGGTTGAGGAAGGAGGCAACCCACTGCGCACCCGAGGACCTCAGAGCGATCGCGGCACCCGTGCTGGCGACACCGATCCCGTGACAGACGGCCGCCGACGGACAGACCACGGCATCGACCCGCGAGGCCCACGGGGCGGTGACGACGCCAGTGATCGTCGAGCCGTTCCAGTAGCCGATGCGGCGAGCGGACTGGTCGTTGCCGGCGACCACCGCGCAGCGGCTCGAGCTGTAGCAGCTGACGGTCCGGAACGGGGCGAGCGCCGACGGCACGACCGTCCAGGTGCCCGAGCGGTAGACGCCGTAGCCGGATGCCGACACCGCGAGGCAGAAGGTCGTCGTCGGACACGAGACGGCGCGGACGTCGGGGTTCTGGCCGTCGACGCGGGGGAAGACGACCTTGGGGGCGGTCCAGGTGCTGCCGTTGAAGGTCATGGCCCGGCCGGAGAGGTCGACCGCCATGCACCACGTCGTCGTCGGGCACGAGACGTCGCTCGGCCGGCCGCGGTCCGGGATCGCCGTGACCGGCGCGCTCCAGACGGGGTCGGCGACGGCGGTCACCGTCGGGACGCTGCGCGGCGCCACCCCGGAGGGCGGGCTGGCCTGCGCCGACTCGACCGACGGCGACGTGACCGTCGCGACGAGGACCGCCAGCGCAGCGACGACCTGGCCCAGTACGCGGCTCGCGCGCATGTCTCACCCCTGTGTGCTCGTGCACGCGACAGCCGCGCGGGCCGATGCTAGGGACCGCGGGCCTCAGTGGGCAAGACCCCACGCTCATCAGGGCCGTCGACGCCGTGCCATCGCCGGGGTGCCCGCGCGTGGCACACTTCGCGACATGCCGACGATGCGACGAGCCCTCCCGCTGCTGATGGCGGTGGCCACCGCGGGCATCGCATCCTGTGGGACACCCGCGGGTGCCGGCGGGTCCGCCACACCGGTCGCACCGACCACGATGGACGGCGGCGGGTGGTTCTCCTACGCCCCGGCGTCGGAGACTGCCGTCGCCACCGACGCAGCCTCCGGGCCTGCGACACCCTCGACCGATGACAAGGGACGCGCCATGGACACGGACCGGTTCTGGCAGCTCGTGGACCGGGCCGCCTCCGCGGATCCCGCCGCCGCAGCCGAGTCGCTCTACGACGCCCTGTCGGCGCTGCCCCCGGAGGAGGTCCTCGCCTTCGAGCGCGAGCTCGTGCGGCAGATGGGTCGGTCCAACACCTTCCTGCACCACGCAGCCGCCGAGACGGTGATGGGCTCCACGAGCCCTGACGTCTTCGTCAGCTTCCGCACGTGGGTGCTGGCCCAGGGTCGAGAGGTCTACGACGCCTTCGTCGCCGACCCGGACTCGCTTGCCTCGCACGGACCGGACGACGACGAGCAGGTCGGCGCCGCAGAGTCGTTCGAGGGCGTCGCCCTCGACGCCTGGTCGGCGCAGACCGGGCGCGACCCGTACGCCGAGGGGTCGGGCGTGCCCGTCGGCGACTCGGTCTACGACGAGCCGTCAGGCACCCGGCTCGACGACGCCCAGCGGCTCGCCCGCTTCCCGCGCCTCGCGGCGGCCTACGTGGGCGGCTCACCCGCCGACGGTCCGGCGCCGATCGTCCGACGCTGAGGCCACCGGGGCACCCGCGTCACCAGGAGGTGTGGAGGGGACGTCCCTCGGCGAAGCCCGCCGTGCTCTGGAGCCCGACGACAGCCCGCTCGTGGAACTCCTCGAGCGTGCGCGCACCGGCATACGTGCAGCTGCTGCGCAGCCCGGCGACGATCTGGTCGATGACGTCCTCGACCGACGGGCGCGCGGGGTCGACGTACATCCGGGCCGTGCTGATGCCCTCCTCGAAGAGGGCCTTGCGGGCGCGGTCGTACTCGGTGTCGGTGGCCGTGCGGTTGCGCACCGCGCGGCTGCTCGCCATGCCGAAGGACTCCTTGTACTGGCGGCCGTCGTTGTCGGTGTAAAGGTCGCCGGGCGACTCGAGCGTGCCGGCGAACCACGAGCCGATCATGACGTTGGAGGCGCCGGCGGCGAGCGCGAGGGCCACGTCGCGGGGGTGGCGGACTCCGCCGTCGGCCCACACGTGCTTGCCGAGCTCCCTTGCCGCCGTGGCACATTCGAGGACCGCGGAGAACTGCGGCCGACCGACCGCCGTCATCATGCGGGTCGTGCACATCGCGCCGGGGCCGACCCCGACCTTGACGACGTCGGCACCGGCCTCGATGAGCTCTCGCGTGCCGGCAGCCGACACGACGTTGCCGGCGACGACCGGCACGCGCGGGTCGAGGGCCCGGACCGCACGCAGCGCGTCGAGCATCTTGTCCTGGTGGCCGTGGGCCGTGTCGATGACGAGGACGTCGGCGCCGGTGTCGAGCACCTCGGCGGCCTTGGCCGCGACGTCGCCGTTGATGCCGACCGCGGCGGCCACGCGCAGGCGCTGTGCGTCGTCGACGGCAGGCTGGTAGAGCCCGGCCCGGATGGCGCCGCCGCGGGTGAGGATGCCGACGAGCTCCCCGTGCTCGGACACGACGGGCGCGACCTTGCGCCGGGCCGCCGACAGTCGCTCGAAGGCCTCCTGCGGGTCGATGGAGTCGGGCAGCACGACCATGTCCTCGTGCATGACGTCGTGCACCTGCGTGTAGCGGTCGACCCCCGTGAGGTCCTTCTCGGTGACGATGCCGACGGGCTTGGGGCCGTCGACGACGACCGCGGCGCCGTGGGCGCGCTTGCCGATGAGGACGAGCGCCTCGCCGGCGGTCATGCGCCGCTCGAGCGTGATCGCCGTGTCGTGGACGAGGTCGCGCCCCTTGACCCAGCCGACGACGTCGCGCACGACCTCGACGGGGATGTCCTGTGGGATGACGGCGATGCCGCCGCGGCGGGCGACCGTCTCGGCCATGCGGCGACCCGCGATCGCGGTCATGTTCGCGACGACGAGCGGGATCGTCGTGCCGGAGCCGTCGACGGTCGACAGGTCGACGTCGAGGCGGCTCGTGACCGACGAGCGGCTCGGGACCATGAAGACGTCGTCGTAGGTGAGGTCGAGCTGGGGCTGGAGGCCGTTGAGGAACTGCACGATCACCAACTCTAGGCGCCCGAGCCGGGCAGACCGCACCGGACGACCCCACGCCCACGGCACCGGCCCCCGGCACGCGGCCGGACGGCATACGCCCGTTCTCCTGTGCGGGCGCCCGCGCCGGAGGACGATGGACGGTGGACGCGACTGCGCCCCGGATCGATTGGGGGAACGCCATGACGGATGCACCGCACGTGTGCTTCGACCGGATCCTTCCCAAGGACCTGATGCGCCCTCACCGGCGCGAGCGCGGCCCGGACGGCGCGGACCGCGCGATATCGCCCATCGGCAAGGCGTGGATGAACGGCACGACGCTCAAGGTCCGCTTCCTCGAGGGCACGCCCGCGCAGCAGGCCAAGGCGCGCGAGCAGGCCGCGTGGTGGCAGGCCGCGTGCAACATCTCCTTCGACTTCGGCAACCACCCCAACGCCGACCTCCGGATCTCCTTCGACCCGAGCGACGGCGCCTGGTCCTACGTCGGCACCGACAACAAGAGCATCCCGAGCAACGAGGCGACGATGAACCTCGGCTTCCTCGACGGCGGCACCGCGGGGCACGAGTTCGGTCACGCCATCGGCCTCGCCCACGAGCACTCGAACCCGCAGGGCGGCATCCAGTGGAACGAGCCGGTCGTCATCGCGGCCCTCGCCGGACCCCCGAACCGCTGGGACGAGGCGAAGGTGCGCCACAACGTCTTCATGAAGTACGCGCTCGACCAGATCAAGGGGACGCAGTTCGACCCCGACTCGATCATGCTCTACGCGTTCCCGGCGACGTGGACCCTCAACGGCGTCGCGACGCACGCCAACGACGACATGTCGTCGCTCGACAAGGCGTTCGTCGCGGGAGCAGCCATGTATCCCAAGGGTGCTCCCGTCGTCACGGACGCGACGACCCTGACGGTCGACGGCCCGAAGGTCGAGGGCTCGATCGGCGCCGCCGGCGAGGAGGACCTCTACGCCTTCGACGTCGCGAGCGACGGGCTCTACGAGGTGACGACCCGCGGCTCGACCGACGTCTACCTCTCGCTCTTCGGTCCGGACAGCGACACCGACCTCGTCGGCGAGGACGACGACAGCGGCTACGGCGTCAACGCGCGCGTGCGCGCCGGACTGACCCCCGGTCGCTACGTGGCCCAGGTGCGCCACTACCGGCCGAGCGGGACCGGCTCCTACTCGATCCGGGCGCGCCGGCGCTGACCGGCTCGCACCCACAGCCCCTCCACGGCCCCTCCACCGAGGACGTATGCCGTCCGCACGCCACCCGACGGCATACGTCCTCGCGCTTCGCCTCCGGCGTAAGCCGTTGACGCTCGCCCGTAATGGAGTAATCCTGATTACATGATTACGAATGAAGCACTGGAGCGGGTGCGCGGCTGGTTCGTCGGCCGCCTGCCCGAGGAGTGGCGCAGCACGCCACCCGAGATCACGGTCGACCGCGAGGAGATCACCGTCGTCCTCACCGTCGCCGACGTCGACCTGCCCGACGGGTCGAGCGACGCCGAGCGCGACGAGGCGCGTGCCGGCCGCACCAAGGCGTTCCGCGAGGACACACGCGGCCGCCGCATCGAGATCGCCCGCGAGGCCGAGCACCGCTTCGAGCGGAAGGTGTCGTGGGCCGTGCGCGTCGGCGACCGCACCGAGCTGTTCACGCACGTCGCCGCCCCGGCGATGACCCGCCTGCGCCAGCCCGAGCGGCTCGTCCTCGACACGCTCGTCGACGCCGGGGTCGCCAGGTCACGGGCCGAGGCCCTGGCCTGGTGCGTCAAGCTCGTCGGCCAGCACGAGAGCGACTGGCTCGGCGAGCTGCGGGAGGCGATGTCGCACGTCGCGGACGTGCGCACCAAGGGTCCCGCGGCCTGATCAGCCCTGCTGGTCGCTGCCGCGCTTGATGGCGGAGATCTCGAACTCGAGCGAGATCTTCTCCGAGACGAGCACGCCGCCGGCGTCGAGCGGCATGTTCCACTCGAGGCCGAAGTCGCGCCGGTTGATCCGGCGCGAGCCCTCGAAGCCGGCACGGAGCGCGCCGAAGGCGTCGGTCTGCACGCCGATGAGCTCGATCGGGATCGTGACGGGCTTGGTGACGTCGCGGATCGTCAGGTTGCCGGAGACCATGTAGGCGTTCTCCTCGACCTCCTCGATCTGCGTGCTCTCGAAGCGGATGTCGGGCCACTTCTCGACGTCGAAGAAGTCCGCGCTGCGCAGGTGGTCGTCGCGCTGCTGGTTGCGCGTGTCGACGCTGGCGGCCTTGAGGACGACCTCGGCGTAGGACTTGGCCATGTCGTCGAGGTCGGCGTAGAGGCGACCGGTCACGTCGTTGAAGGAGCCGCGGACCGTCGTCACCATCGCGTGCCGGGCCGAGAAGCCGATACGGGTGTGGGCCGGGTCGAAGTCCCAGTCCCCGCTCAAGGCGGATCCGTGGTCGGTCATGGTCTCTCCCCTGCGGGTCGATGGATGAGTCGCGGCATCCTCTCACGACCCAGGGTGCTTGAATCTTTCACTATCGCCTCGTTCGTTGGCAAGTGCGGAGGGCGGACCCCGGCCCCGGGCCCCCGAACGGCCGACCTGTCCATACCCGCTGACCATCCCGCACGCGCCCCGCGGGCGCCACCCGCGGGCGGTTTGCGAGATGCCCTGAGGGGTCGGCTATAGTTCCACTCGTTGTCCCGGCCAGGTAGCTCAGTTGGTACGAGCGTCCGACTGAAAATCGGAAGGTCGGCGGTTCGACCCCGCCCCTGGCCACCACCCCGAAGCCGCAGGTTCAGATCCCTCTGACCTGCGGCTTCGTCGTGGCCGCCGAGCGGCAAGATCAATGGGCAGGCGCACGTTGCTGCCCTTGGGACGGGCGCATGCTGTCCTGCTGCGGCCCATGAGGTCGTGGGTTCCCTCCCCTGGCTCCCGTGCGTGCAGGAGTGATCGGTCCCGCGCTCTGCCTGATGGAGGCTCAGGCGTCGACGATGACGGGGATGATGAGGGGGCTGCGGCGGGCCTGTCGATGGACCCAGGTGGACATGGCTTGGCGGACGAGCTCCTCGACCTGCTCGATGTCCTCGATGCCCTCCTTGGTGGCGGTGGTGAGCGCCTTCTGGATGGCCGGGGTGGCCTGGGCGAAGTCGCCGGGCTCGTGCTCGAACCCGTGGGCGAGGTAGTCGGGCTCCTCGGTGAGCTTGCCGGTGTCGGGATCGACGATGCAGACGATCGTGATGACCCCTTCCTCGGCGAGGGTGCGGCGGACGTGGAGCGACTCCTCGGTCGCGCCGCCGACCGTCATGGCGTCCACGTAGACGAGGCCGGCGGGGACTGTGCCGGCGATCGTCGCCCGGCCGTCGACGAGGTCGATGACGGCGCCGTCGTGGGCGATGAGGGCGCGCTTGGGGTCGACGCCGGTGCGGACGGCGATGTCGGCGTTGGCTCGCAGGTGGCGCCACTCCCCATGGACCGGGAGCACGCTGGAGGGCTGGACGATGTTGTAGCAGTAGGCGAGCTCGCCGGCGCTGGCGTGGCCGGAGACGTGCACCTTGGCGTTGCCCTTGTGAACGACGTTGGCGCCCCAGCGGGTGAGCTCGTTGATGACGCGGTAGATGGCGTTCTCGTTGCCCGGGATGAGGGAGCTGGCGAGCAGCACGGTGTCACCTTCGGCGACGCGGATGGGATGGTCTCGCCTGGCCATCCTCGACAGGGCGGCCAAGGGCTCGCCCTGCGACCCGGTGCAGATCAGGGCGATCTCGTTCGCGGGCCGGCGCTCGAGCTGTTTGAGGTCGACGACCAGGCCCGGGGGGATGTCCAGGTAGCCGAGGTCGGCGGCGATGCCCATGTTGCGCACCATCGACCGGCCGACGAAGGACACCTTCCGTCCATGGTCGCGGGCCGCGTTGAGCACCTGCTGGATGCGGTGCACGTGACTGGCGAAGCTAGACACGATGACCCGTCCCGGTGTCGTCCGGAACACCGCTTCGATCGCGGGGGACAGCTCGCCCTCCGACACCGTGAAGCCCGGGACCTCCGCGTTCGTCGAGTCGACGAGGAAGAGGTCGACGCCCTCTTCCCCGAGGCGGGCGAAAGCGCGCAGGTCGGTCACCCGACCGTCGAGCGGGAACTGGTCCATCTTGAAGTCGCCGGTGTGCAGGACGAGGCCCGCTGACGTGCGGATCGCGACGGCGAGCCCGTCGGGGATCGAGTGGTTGACGGCAACGAACTCGCAGTCGAAGGGGCCGAAGGTGCGCCGGTCGTCCTCGCTCACCTGCACGGTGACCGGGGTGATGCGATGCTCCTGGAGCTTCGCCTCGAGGAACGCGAGCGTGAGGCGTGAGCCGACAACGGGAATGTCCGGTCGCTCGCGCAGCAGGTAGGGCACGCCGCCGATGTGGTCCTCATGGCCGTGCGTGAGCACGATCGCGTCGACCTTGTCGAGACGGTCCCGGATCCAGGAGAAGTCCGGCAGGATCACGTCGACGCCCGGCTGGTGCTCCTCGGGGAAGAGGACGCCGCAGTCGACGACGAGCAGCCGCCCGGCGTGCTCGAAGACCGTCATGTTGCGGCCGATCTCGCCCAGTCCACCCAGGGGAACGATCCGAAGGCCGTCACGCGGCAGCGTGGGGAGGTCCTGGGGCGACCGCCGGGAGCCGCGTCCCCGCCCACGAGACTGAGGCCGGCGACCGCCACCCGCGCTCACAGGCCACTCCCGGGACGGGCACTCACGGCCTGGCGGTCCGAGCCTGCTGGGGCCTGCCCGGACGCCAGCCGGGTGGTTGCTGTGGACAGTTGCGGTGTCATGGTGATCCTTCTCGTGCTGAGCAACGGCGGGATGGCGACGAAACCGAGGTGTCAGGTGCTCACACCTGCAGACGCGCGGATGTCACGGGAGGCAGGTCACAGCGTGTCCCGTTCCGCGTCTCGTGGAGTCGCTGGTGCGGATTCTCAGGCCACGGTGATCGGCGTTCGCACTTCGAACTGTATCGGCGTCAGCCTGCCGAACGAGGAGTGTCGTAGTTGCCGCCGTACGTGGCGATCGGCGAGCGGCTCAGTGCTGCCGTGCCCGGGTGTCCTGTCGGGAGGCTCGGGTGACCGCCGATTCGACTACGTGTCGGTCCGCTCCGGCTCACCCTGCTTCTCGGACCCGTCCGCACTCGCTCCCGCTACTGCCCCCGCCTCCTCGGCCTCCTCGGCCTCCTTGGCCGCAGCCTTGACGTCCTGCGCGACGACGTGGTCGACGGCGGACTCCACGATGGCGTCGGCCGTCGCGAGCGCCCGCCGCAGCTCGACGACCGCGGGGTCGGAGACCAGGGCGACGATGGCAGAGTGGCCGGGCTCGACGGCATTTTCGAGCTCATGCGACAGTTCGCTGCGGTGGTGAAGCTGGCCCACCTTGCCGGCGGCGGCCCCCGCAGCGCCGAGAACCGCGGCGCTGGCGAGAATCGTCGGCGGAAAGATGAGGCCGAGGACGGCTCCGCCGACGACGCCCCACGTCAGGCCACGCCGGGTGGTGTGGTCGGTGGCCTTCTGGATCTCCAGCTGCCCGTCGGCCGTCCGCTTGACGACGATGACACCCTCGATCTGGACGTGCCGGCCGTCCTCAACCTCCTTGAGCGCCTCGTAGGCGTCCTGCGCCGTTCGGGTGTCCGAGAACTCAGCGATCAGCAGGGTGTACGCACCGTCGTACACCGCCCCGCCGGACATCGTGACATCGGCCTCATCGGGTGTGTTCGGGACTTCGGACATCGACGCCTCCTGGGTCAAGGGTGGACGCCGCCGGCTTGACGAGCACCGGTCGCGCCAGTGTGTTTTCGGACCCTACTCCTGAGAGGCGACGGGCAGCGGCTGGCTGACAAGAGGCAGGCCGCCCACCTCCGGGGAGATGGGCGGCCTGCGCGCCTGGCAGCTCTGTCGTGCTCCGTTCAGCGCACCACGTAGGCGGCCTTGACGACCTGCGTCACCGAGGCGCCCTTGCTGTCGGTCACCTCGACCCGCGTGGTGACCGTCTTGCCGCCGGCACCCGTGTGGTCGACGACCGCACTCCACGCCCCGGCGTTGCTGGACACCGCGGCGTTCGTCCACGTCGTGCCACCGTCGTACGAGAAGGCGAGCTTCGCCGAGACGATGTCACCGGGGGCGTAGCCACCGTGACCGGTGACCCGGATCGGGAGCACCTGCCCGGCCGAGGCTGCGAGGGTCTTGCTGCCTTCCTCGGGCAGACCGACCCGCGGGAAGAGCAGCGGGAGACCGACCGAGAAGGTGTCCGGGTCGAGCGCGGAGCGGAAGCCCCACGTCGTCTTGACCTCGGTCGAGCGTGCCCACTGACGCGCCGGACCCCCGAACTTGCCGGTGTTCAGCTCCAGCTCGTACGCCGAGTCCTCCGCCGGGACCTCGAAGACGCCGTTCGGGTAGTAGCTGTAGCCGATCTCCACGCCGTTGCGGCGCAACGTGAGGTTGCCCTCGTCACCGAAGCTGCCCGGGTTGGCCACGTGCCCGAAGTCGTCGCCCCACATCTGCGGGGCGAAGCCCATGAGGCCACCCTGACGCTCGGCGGTCAGCTGCTCGACGCCCTGGTCGTTCTTGATGGCTGCCGGGGCGATGATGCCGCCGTACCAGCTGTCGCTGCGGACGCTCCCGGCCGGGTAGCTGCGCCAGGCGTCGGCCATCGCCTCTCCGAAGGGGAAGCTCGACGTGAGGAAGTGGAACCACTTCGTGCCGCCGTCCGTGTAGAACTCCGTGCGCCTGGTCGCCACGTTGACGGCCTCGTAGGCGGAGACACCGAAGGCGACCCCGTTGTCGCGGCCGGCGTAGACGTAGTCCAGGAGCGGGGTGTCGACGCCCACGCCCTTGTAGTCGGCATCGGTTCGGCCCAGCTTCTTGTCCTGCACGACGAAGGTCTTGTCGTCGGTCAGCGGGGTCGACTGGGTGAAGCCGAGGTTGTAGACGTACGGGCTGCTGGCCGTCGCCTTCCAGGAGAGCGTCTGCTCACCGCCGGGGGCGGTGGCAAGGAGCGCCTGGAGCTGGTCGCCCTCGGCCATCGGCAGGGAGTAGGTGCCCACGCTGAGCGGCGTGAAGCCGGTGACCGGCAGCCACTTCCCGGGAGCCGGGGCATACGCCAGCAGGGCCTTGACACCGGCCGCGCGGGCCCGGTTGACCATCGACGGGGAGATACCGCCCGTGCTGACCTTGACGAGCACGACCTTGCCACTCACGCGGGCCGGGTCGAAGAACGAGCCGGTGCCGCCGTCGACGAGGCCGGCGGTGCCGACACCGTCGAGGCCCGGTGCCGCGTTCGGCGCCGCGATCGGGTGCAGCACGGGGCCGCCGACGACCGACATGGACTCCACCGCGGGCGCGTAGCGACGCGACCAGTCACCGAACTCCCAGGTGCCCTCCTTCGCGGTGCCCTGCACGTCGGCATACACGGCGGTCGAGGTGAGGCCCGCGCTGAGTGAACCCGAGTGGATCCACGTGTCGTCCCACGTGCGGGAGAACGAGAGGACGGATGCCTTGGCCACACTGGGCCGGTCCGTCTTGACCGACAGCAGGTGCGCCTTGGTCGCGTCGAAGTCGACCGTCGTGTCGGCAGTGATCGTCATCTCCGGGCGACCGAAGTACGCGATGGAGCCGACCGTGCCCGGGGTCAGGTACGTCGGGTCCGGGGTCCTGACGAAGCTCGACAGGAAGTAGGTACCGGGACGCACCTGGAACGTCTGCTCCGCCGCACCGTTGTTGAAGGCACGCTGGCCCTTGAACGAGTCGATGTTGATGACGTCGATGCTCGAACCGGCGTTGGCCGGGCTGCCGAGGCGGTCCTTCGCGCGCACCGTGAGCTGGACCGTCTCCGGAGCGACGTAGAGCGAGAAGGGCGTCGACACCGTGGCGTCGCCGGTGGCGACGATGCGACCCGTGACGTCGCCGTACTGTGCGGCCGCGAGCTTGGCGGTCGGGTCGACCTTCAGCGGGACGGTGACCGTCGCACCCGCTGGGATGGTCACCGACGAGGCCCCGAGGACCGCCGGCGCCGACTTGACGGTGGAACCGTCGTCACCGGTGACACCGGCGACGGACAGCTGGAGCGTCACCGGGTGGTCCGTGACGTTGGCGTAGGGGACGCCGATGGTCGTGACCTGGGCGCTCGTGTGCGGCCACGCGAACGTGCCAGCCTGCACCGGCATGGTGGTGACCGGTGCCTTCACGGCGGCGAAGACATCCAGGCGACCCGCACCCTGCGCGCGGACGTCACCGGGAACATCGGACTTCGCCGACGACACGAGCGCCGCCTTGAGCTGCTGGCCGGTCCACGTCGGGTGCGCCTGCTTGACGATGGCCGCAGCACCGGCGACGTGCGGCGTCGCCATGGACGTGCCCGACATGGCGACGTACGCGTTGTCGCCGCGGCCGCCCGAGCGTGCGGCGGAGATGCCGACGCCGGGTGCCGAGATCTCCGGCTTGAGGGTGTGGTCGACCGCGGTGGGGCCGCGACTGGAGAACCACGCCGGCACGTCCTGGCGGTCGACCGCCCCAACCGTCAGCACGGCGGGAGCGCAACCCGGGGCAGAGACCGTGTTGTTCGCCGAGCCGGTGTTGCCTGCAGCGATGACGAAGAGGCTCGAGCTGGTGGAGGCGAGCTCCTGAGCAGCGGCCGACATCGGGTCGTCGCAGGCCGCGGGAGCCCCGTTGCTGCCCAGGCTCATGGAGACGACGTCGGCGCCCTGCGCGACCGCCCACTCCATGCCGCCGATGATCATCGAGTCGGAGCCACCGCCGTTGTCACCGAGCACCTTGCCGATGAGCAGCTGCGTCTCGGGGGCCACACCCTTCTTGGCGCCGTCGCTCGCCGCACCGGAGCCGCCGACCGTCGAGGCGGTGTGCGTACCGTGGCCGTGCACGTCCGACAGTGCTCCACCCGCTGAGCCGGTGAAGTCCTGGGAGGCCACGATCCGGCCCTGCAGGTCGGGGTGCTCCGCATCGGCGCCGGTGTCGAGGACGGCGACCTTCGTGCCGGCCCCCTTGAGGCCTTCGGCCCAGGCCAGGTCGGCGTGGACCTGCTTGGTCGACTGGTCGAGGGTGGCATACGCCTTGGCGTCGAGCCAGATCTTCTCGATCTTGGCACCCGCCGCGGTGGACGGGTTCGTCGCGTCGGCGAAGAAGCGGGCGGCCTGCGCCTTGCCGGCCTTGAGCGCGATGCCGTCGATCGAGTGCAGCGTCTGGCCCTTGGCCGCGCCCTTCGGGGTGACCGGTGCCGAGCGTGCCCGGCTGAGGTCGGTGGTGTAGCGCGCGATGACCGGCACGCTGTCGGTGCTGGCGTCGTCGTAGCCCATGGCGACGAGCCCGGTCACGTTGAAGAGCTCCTCGTCCACCTTGCCCGAGGCCAGGGCGTCCACGGCGTCAGCGGGATAGACGTAGACGTCCTTGCCGACCCGGCGCGTCTCGACGGAAGGCACGGTGCCGTCCTCGCGCGGCAGCACGGTGGCGATCGGGGCGTCGGTGCCTGCCCCGGTGACGAGGACCTTGTCGCCCGTGATCAGGGTGACGGTCTTGGGGGAGCCGCTCGCCGCGTGGGCAGCGGACGATCCGACGATCGGACGCGGTGTGGCACCCGAGTCCTGGCCGAAGGCCGAGGTGGGGGCGGCCGCGGTGGCGGCAACGATGGCTACCGTTGCCACCCCTAGGGTGTGACGCCAGATGGGGCGCATGCTGGTCCTCCGGGGGATGGGGCGCGAGCCCGCTGTTCGGGTCACGCTGCGTGAGGGTGACGCAGGGGGGTGGGACTCCGGCGTCGCGAGCCACAGTGCCGGAGGAGCGGGTTTGTCCGGAAGAATGTGCGTGCGGCGGTTATGTGTCATGGCGCAGGTGCGCCACCGCCCCGGCAGAGTGACAGGGCGACCGGAAGGAGCGAGGGTGGAAGCGCTCGCAGCACTGGGTCTCGGTCGCGGAGAGGCGACGCTCTACCGCACCCTGGTCGGGTTGGGTGGGACCGACGCCGATGACCTGGCCCATCGGTGCCAGCTCTCGAGCTCGGAGGTCGAGGACGCCCTCGTCGCCCTGGAGCGCAAGGGACTGGTCGCACAGGCGGCCGCCACGCCCGGCCGCTGGGTGGCTGCACCCCCGGGGATCGCGCTGCGTGCCCTCCTCAACGACCGCCGTCACGAGCTCGACCAGGCCGAGCTCCTGGCCGCGCGGCTGGCGGAGGCGCACCGTACCGATGCTGCGGGGAGCGTCCACGACCTCGTCGAGGTCGTCGTCGGGGCCGGCGCGGTCGGTCAGCGGTTCCACCAGCTGCAGCTGGGCGCCGTCGAGGAGGTCTGCGTCCTCGTCACCGACAACCCGACGGCCGTGACGGCGGCGGAGAACCAGGCCGAGGACATCGCCTCCGCCCGCGGCGTGCGGTACCGGGTCGTGCTCGAGCGCGACGTGCTGGAGCAGACGTCGCAGACCGAGCTCGTGGCCGTGATCCGCCGCGACGAGGAGGTGCGCATCAGCGACCGCGTCCCGACCAAGCTCGTCATCGCCGACCGACGCACTGCGATGGTGCCCCTCGATGCCGACTCCCCCGACCCGGCCGCCCTCGTCATCCACTCGACGGGGCTCGTCCAGTCCCTCCTGTCGCTCTTCGACTTCGTCTGGCGCGAAGCCTGGCCGCTCAACTTCGCCTCTCCGGAGAGTGACGAGCTCGTGGAGACGGCCCCGGGGCCGGACGAGACCGACCTCCAGGTGCTCTCCCTCCTCATCGCCGGCGCTTCCGACGTCCTGGTCGCGAGGCAGCTCGACGTCGGGCTGCGCACCGTCCAGCGCCGCGTCCGTTCGCTCATGGATGCCACCGGTGCCAACAGCCGCATCCAGCTGGGCTGGGCGGCACACGAGAAGGGCTGGCTCCGGCGACCGTAGGGCCACGGAAGGCGCGCCTGACGACGACCGGCGACGACCCACTCCGACCCTCGGGCGATCGCCGGTGCCCGCCTCCCTCGCCCAACGTTGGACAAGGGTTGTACATTTTCGTGGTCCGACGCCTAGGGTCGGCATCATGGACCCCCGCTCCGCGCTCGAGGCGGTCCGGACCGCTCCCACCCTCCTCGAAGCCATGCGAGCAGCGTCGACGCTCGCCGACGTCACCGCGCAGGCGGACGGTGACGCCGTCCGTGACCTGACCTCGGCCACGCTCTCCGACGATCCCCTGACCGCCCTCGCCGCCGTCCACGCGCTCGGCGTCTGCAACGACCCCACCGCCGCACCGGTGCTCGCACGCCTGGTGGCTGACAGGCGGCCACACGTGGCGGAGCACGCGCTCGACGCGCTGCGGCACACGGCCCCCGTCGACGACGCGCTGCCCCACCTCGTCGGCGCGAGCCGCGACGGCGGCTTCACCGGGATGCTGGCCCAGCGCACCCTCGAGAGCTGGGCGGCGCAACAGCCGGACCGGGTGCGTGAGGTCCTGCTGACCGGTCTGGCGGCCACGGCCGACGACGACGGCCGCGCCCGACTGGCCGAGACGCTGGGGCTGGTGCCCGGCGCAGCGACCACGACGGCCCTCATGGCTCTCGGGGCCGACGACACCGAGGCGCTCCCCGTGCGTGCGGCCGCGACGGCAGCCCTCGGCGACGGACCCGCGGCCGACCAGAGCGCCGAGGCGCTCCTCGTGGCGTTGGCCCGCACCGTCGGCCCGCTGGCCCAGACCGCCCGGCTCGCCCTCTTCGACCTGCGTCCGGCCCCGGCACCACCCGTGCCCGACGGGCTGACCGTCGTGCAGCTCTTCCTGCACTCCGACATCGACGGGCAGCTGCACCACTCCGGCCGGGGCGACACCGGTGGCATCGCCACGCTGCTCGTGCACCTCGGGGACGCCCTGCTGCGAGGCGACCCCGCGGTGGCTCGGGTCATCACGATGTCGGGCGGCAGCCCCGACCCGGCCCAGTTCCCCTCGGGGCGTCCGTCGGCGGCACCCGGAGGCCACGTCGGCTCCTCGCTGCTCGCGACGGGCCACCACTACGCCAGGGTGCCGCTGTCAGGGCCTCTCGGGGTGGCCCGGGCGTGGCCGGCGCGGGTCGCGGCGCGCCGCGGGATCCGCCGGGTCCTCCGGGCCGCCGGTCGCGTCGACGCGATCCACCTGCGGATGGCCGACGTCGGGTCCATGGCAGCCGCCGAGGTGGCGGACGAGCTCGGCATCCCCGTGGTGCTGACCGTCGCGCCCGACCCCCAGGCCCTCATCGACGCGCGGGACCGCGCCGGGACGCTGACCCGTGCCGGGTTCGGTGAGGCCGATCTCGTGGAGCACCTGTGGTTCCGCGACCAGCTGCTCCGCGACCTCGCTGCGCGCGCCTCCCACCTCGTGCTCTTCCCGCGCCCACAGGTCGGCGACGACCTGCGGCGCTACCTCGGGATCGACATCGACGTCCAGCGAGAGCGCCTCGGCGTCGTCGGTGAGGGCATCGACGTGGCCGGTGTCGACCGCATCGTCGGCGAGACCCTGGACGGGTCCGGACGCGGCCACGGGTCCGGCGTCGCCGCGGCCCTCGACGAGCTCGACTCCCTCCTCGACACGCTCCCCGAGGACCGCCGGGCCCTGCCGACCATCGTGTCGGTCGGTCGGCTCAACCCCGTCAAGGGGATGGCGACCCTCGTGCAGGCCTGGCGTGACGACGCCCGGCTGCGCGAGCGCTGCAACCTGCTCGTCGTGGGCGGCGACCTCGACCAGCCCAGCGACGAGGAGGCCGCCGAGCTGGCCCGCATCGACGCCCTCGTGCCTGCGGGCGAGGCGGCCGACCAGGGGCTGCTCGTGGCGGGGCACCGCCCCAACGCGACGACCATCGCGTGGCTCGCACGACTGCGCGGACGACCGGGCGACACGGCGACGCCCGGGGTCTACGTGAGCGCGAGCCTCAAGGAGGAGTTCGGCATCGCGATCCTCGAGGCGATGGCCGTCGGGCTCGTCGTCGTCGCGCCCGCCGGCGGGGGCCCGGCGACCTACGTCGCCCACGGGGAGACGGGCATCCTCGCCGACACGTCCACCGCCGCCGCCCTCGCGAGCGCGACCCACGCCGCACTCGACCTCGCCGCGGCACCGGACGCCGACGCCCGGATGGAGCAGGCCCGGGACATGGTGCGCACGAGGTTCGGCATCGACACGATGGCCGCGTCGCTCGCTGCGGTCTACCGTCAGGTGGCGCCACAGCGAGCGGGCGGGCCGCGCCTGTCCGACGCCGTGGAGGGAGCCTCGTGACGCTCCTCGTCATCAGCCCCGACTACGCCTCCCACCTCTACCCGCTCGCCACCCTGGCGACGGCCTGGCGTGACGCGGGTGAGCGCGTCGTCGTCGCCACCGGCACGGCCACCGACGCCCTCGTCACCGCCTTCGGCTACGAGCGCGAGCACCTGCAGCTGGGGCGCGGCTCGAACCCTGGCGTCATCCGGGCCGAGGAGCAGCCGGCCGGTGAGGACGACTCGCTCCGTGGGTTCTTCGAGGCGACGAGGCTCGGCGCCGTCGAGACGCTCGCCTACCAGGCGCGGGCGCGCGGAGACGACCTCCTCTGGAACGCCGTGGGCGTGGCCCGGGCCGTGCACGACGTCGTCGACCGGGTGCGCCCCGACACGATCATCGTCGACCACCTCGCCTTCGGTGCCCGACTGGGTCTCGCCAGCAGGGGCACCAGCCACGCCGACGTCGTGCTGGGACACCCGTCCGCCCTCACCGTCGGCGACGAGGTGTACGGCTACCCACCGGCGTGGCCCCGTGCCTTCACGCCCGGGTCGGACGCCCTCGCCGAGCTGCGGCGGCTCTCGGAGCAGGTGCGCGACGACTTCACGGCGCAGTGGAACAGCGCGCTGGCGCAGCTGTCGCCCGGGGCCCCGTCGAGCGTGGACGCCTTCGCCGAGACCGGCGACGTCCTCATGCTCAACTACCCCGCGGAGCTGCACGACCGCCACCGCACCTCGCTGCTCCCGCGCCACACCTTCCTCGGCTCCGCGGTGCGGGCCGAGGCCCCGGACGACCAGGTCGAGGAGTGGCTCGGCCGCAGCGACGAGCCGGTCGTCTACGTCAGCCTCGGCAGCTTCCTCTCCGCCCGGTCGGACCTGCTCGCGACGATCGTCGAGGCGCTGCGCCCGCTCGACGTCCGCGTCGCCCTGGCCCACGGGTCGACGCCGCGTGCCCTGCTGGGTGCACTCCCCGAGTCGTGGCTCGTACGCGAGATGCTCCCGCAGGTGACCCTGCTCGGTCACGCGTGCGTGGCTGTCTCGCACGGCGGCAACAACAGCGTCACCGAGTCGCTGACGGCCGGGGTCCCCCTGCTGCTGCTCCCCCTCTCCACCGACCAGTTCGCCGGCGCCGCCGCCGTCGAGCAGCAGCGGCTGGGCGAGGTGCTCGACCCCAACCGCGCCGACGCCGCTGCGATCCGCTCGGCCGCCGAGCGCCTGATGGGTCACGCGGACTCCGTGGACCGCGCTGGGCTGCACCGGCTGGGCGCGTCGCTGCGCGAGCACCCGGGACCCCGACGGGCCCGAGACGCACTGACGCGGCAGACGGCCCCCGCCGACGGCAGCGGTCCCGCGACGGTCTGAGCCTCGCCCCAGCGGGGGGACGTCGACCCGGACGGTGGGGCGGCGGCATACGCCCTCGGTGGGGCGAGAGCACGTCAGCGGGGGCGTGGGCTCCGCCACCGGCCGGCGGCGATCTGCTCGCCCCCGACCCACACGCCGCCGACGTCGGAGGTCGTCCCCAGCGCGAAGACCTTGGACAGCGCGTCGTCGGGGGACGACGCGTTGTCGAGGCCCACGGCGAGCGGGTCGCCGGGCTCGGGCAGCACCCAGACGGCATCGAACTGCTTGCCGAC
Source organism: Terrabacter sp. LjRoot27 (assembly GCF_964254175.1). NCBI lineage: Bacteria > Bacillati > Actinomycetota > Actinomycetes > Micrococcales > Intrasporangiaceae > Terrabacter > Terrabacter sp. LjRoot27. The sequence continues at coordinate 820,401 of NZ_CAXUSS020000001.1, read as the reverse complement.
CGAGAGGTCACCCACCTCGTCACCGAGACCGAGCGCGTCGGCGCCCGCCCCGGTGCTCAGCCAGAGCAGGTGCGCCGAGGTCAGCAGCATCCCGTCCGGGCCGAGGAGCTGCTGGACGAAGTACGCCTGCAGTCCCTCCTTGAACAGCGAGAAGCCGGTGCCGGCGCCGACGTCCGAGCCGAGGGCGACGCGCACCCCCGCCTCGACGTGCCGACGGAGCGGGAAGAGCCCGCTCCCCAGCGCCGCGTTGCTCGTGGGGCAGTGCGCCACGGCGGCGCCGCGCTCGGCGAGCGTCCTCAGCTCGGCATCGGTCGGGTGGACGTCGTGGGCCAGCACGGACCTCGGCGTGACGAGGCCGAAGCGGTCGTAGGTGTCGACGTAGGAGGCCCCGCCGAAGAGCGCGGCGACCTCGCTGATCTCGTGGAGGTTCTCGTTGAGGTGCGAGGTGAAGAGCGCGCCGGGCACCTCGGCGAAGGTGGCGGCACAGGCCTCGAGCATCGCCTCGCTCGCCGAGAGGGAGAAGCGCGGGGTGACGGCGTAGCGCAACCGGCCCTTGCCGTGCCAGCGGGCCGCGAGGTCGCGCGACTCGGCGTGGGCGCGCTCGGCGGTCGTGAGCAGCGGCTCGGGCAGCAGCCGGTCCGAGGTCACGAGCCCGGTCGTGACGCGCAGGCCCCAGTGGTCGGCAGCCTCGAACATCGCGTCGACGGCCGGGGCCTGGTGGGCCCCGAAGACGAGCGCGGACGTCGTCCCGGCGTCGACGAGCCCCGCCACGAAGTCACGGGCCACGCCCCGGGCGTGGTCGACGTCGGCGAGCCGCATCTCCTCCGGCAGGGCGTAGCGGTCCAGCCAGTCGAGCAGGGGCAGGCCGAGCCCACCGATGACGCGCACCTGGGGGAAGTGCACGTGCGTGTCGACGAGCCCGGGCAGGAGCAGCCCCTCGCGCAGGTCGAGGACCGGCTCGTCCGGGTGGTCCGCGCGCACCACGTCGAAGGGGCCGCGCGCCGTGATGACGCCGTCCCCGACGAGCAGCCCGCAGTCGTCGTCGGACCGGAGCGTGCCTCCGGCGAAGGGGCTCGTCGGCGTGTCGAGCACGCGTGCCCGGAAGATCGTCACGGACGCCGGCCCGGTGTCGGACGCCCGAGCTGCCACTCCCGCTCGAAGACGGCGAGGAGGTCGGCCGCGACGGCCACGGCGATGATCGACGGGCTCTTGCCGGTGAGCCCTGGCGCCCCGATCGGCGTCGTGATCCTGCTCAGCGCCTGCGCCGAATGACCCTCTGCGGCAAGGCGTTGCTCGAACCGGCGCCACTTCGCTGACGACCCGATGAGGCCGATCGACCCCAGGTGCGAGCACCTCAGGGCGGCGTCGCACAACGCGACGTCCTCGGCGTGGTCATGGGTCATCACGAGCACGTGCGTGCCGCGCGGGACCTGCCCGAGCACGAGCTCCGGCACGGGGGCGTGGTGGACGTGGACGCCGGCCACGGCGTCGTCCAGCGCGGCGAGGCGAGTCGGGGCGAGGCGGTCGGCGCGGCCGTCGACGAGGTGCAGCTCGAGGTCGTGACGGCTCAGGATGCGCGCCAGCTCGGCGCCGACGTGACCCATGCCGAAGATCGCCACGGAGGGCACGACGGGCAGTGGCTCGAGCAGCACCGACACCTCGCCGCCGCAGCACTGCTGGCCGTGCTCGACGGGTGCTCGCTCGTTGAGCGCGAGGTCGAGCTGCTCGGGGTCGACCTCCCCCTGCCCGAGCATCGCGCGGGCCCGCTCGACGGCCGTCGCCTCGAGGTTGCCGCCGCCGATGCTGCCCCACGTGTCGTCGGGCGAGACGACCATCTTGGCGCCGGGCTCGCGCGGGGCGTGGCCGCGGACGGCCGCGACCGTCACGAGCACCCCGGGGACCCGGTCCGCACGCAGCCGCTGGACTGCCGAGAGCCAGTGCACGTCAGTCACCCCTCCCGGCGGCGACCTGCTCCGAGTGCGGGCGCAGCGGGTGGCCCTCGGGGTCCGCACGCTCGGGCGCGACGCCCACGCCGCGGGGCCCGCCCCGCACGACCGGCACCGTGTGCGGCGGCTGGCCGGCTCCGCGCGCCTGCTGGACGGCCCAGAAGACCGCCTCGGGCGTGGCCGGCGACGCGAGGTCGACCTGCGTGCCGGCGGGCCCGAACGCGGCGGCCGCCTGACGCAGGGCCTCGCGGACGGAGATGGCGAGCATGAGCGGCGGCTCCCCGACGGCCTTGGACCCGTAGACGACACCGTCCTCGGTGGCGCGCTCGAGCAGTGCGACGTTGAAGACCTCGGGCATCTCGGAGAAGCTCGGCAGCTTGTAGGTGCTTGCCGATGCCGTGGCGAGCCGGCCCCGGGACGGACCGGAGGACTCGTCCCACCGGAGGTCCTCGAGGGTGAGCCAGCCCGCACCCTGCACGAAGCCACCCTCGACCTGGCCGAGGTCGACGAGCGGTGAGAGCGAGTCACCCACGTCGTGCACGATGTCGACCCTGCGCAGCCGGTAGGCGCCGGTGAAGCCGTCGACCTCGACCTCCGTCGCCGCGGCCCCGTAGGAGAAGTACTTGAACGGCGAGCCCTGCATCGTCGTCGAGTCCCAGTGCAGTCCCTCGGTGCGGTAGAAGCCGGCCGCCCAGAGCTGGACCCGTTGGTAGTAGGCCTCGCCCACGAGGTCGGTCCAAGCCACCTCGGCCCCACCCGACGCCGATCGCGCGCACCCGTCCTCGAACCGCACGTCCTCGGCGAGGACGCCCAGCCGGGCAGCCGCCACGGCGCGGAGCCGGTCCAGGATCTGCTCGCAGGCGTCCTTGACCGCCGCGCCGTTGAGGTCGGCCCCCGAGCTCGCCGCGGTCGCGGACGTGTTGGGCACCTTGTCGGTGCGCGTCGGCGCCAGCCGGACGAGCGACAGGGGGACGGCGAGCGACGTGGCGGCGACCTGCAGCATCTTCGTGTGCAGGCCCTGACCCATCTCGGTCCCACCGTGCGTGATGAGGACCGAGCCGTCCTTGTAGACGTGCACGAGCGCCCCGGCCTGGTTGAAGGCGGTGAAGTTGAAGGAGATCCCGAACTTCACCGGCGTGACCGCGAGGGCCCGCTTCGTGTGCTCGTGGGACGCGTTGTACGCGGCGATCGCCGCCGAGCGCTCCGTGAGCTCGCCGGTCGTCAGCACCTGCTCCCAGCAGGCGACGGCCCGCTCGGGGTGACGGACGACCTGGCCGTACGGCGTGGCCTGGCCCTCCGCGTAGAAGTTGCGGCGGCGCAGCTCCACGGGGTCGATCCCGAGCAGCGGTGCGCAGCGGCCGAGGACGTCCTCGATGACGAGCATCCCCTGGGGTCCGCCGAACCCGCGGAAGGCCGTCTGGGACGTCTTGTGGGTCCGGGCGATCCGCCCGTCGACCCGGAGGTGGGGGATCCAGTACGCGTTGTCGACGTGACAGAGCGCCCGCGCCAGCACGGGCTCGGAGAGGTCTAGGCTCCAGCCGCCGTCGGAGGTCAGGGTGGCGTCGAGCGCCTGGATGCGACCGTCGCCGTCGAACGCGGCGCGCCACTGCGCGTGGAAGCCGTGTCGCTTGCCCGTCATCGTCAGGTCCTGGGTCCGGGTGAGGCGCAGGCGCACGGGCCGCCCGGTCAGGACGGCTCCCAGCGCGGCCACGGCTGCGTAGCCGTGCGGCTGCATCTCCTTGCCGCCGAAGCCTCCTCCCATCCGCAGGCACTGGACCGTGACGGCGTGGCTCGCCAGGCCCAGCACGTGCGCCACGATCTGCTGGGTCTCCGTCGGGTGCTGCGTGCTGCTCTGGACGAAGACCTGCCCGCCCTCGTCGACGTGCGCGAGCGAGCAGTGCGTCTCGAGGTAGAAGTGCTCCTGGCCCGCGAGGTCGAGCTCACCGCTGAACACGTGCTCGGCTGCGACGAAGGCCTCGTCGACCTCACCGCGCTCGAGCCTGGGCTGGCCGCCCTGGAAGCTGCCTGCCTCGATCGCCTCGCGGACGGTGACGACCGAGGGCAGCGGCTCGTAGTCCACCTCGACGGCCAGCGCCCCGAGCCGGGCCGCCTCGAGGGTGTCGGCCAGGACCCAGCACACGGCGTGCCCGAAGAACATCACCTCCGACGGGAAGAGCGGCTCGTCGTGCTTGACGCCGGCATCGTTGACGCCGGGCACGTCGGCGGCGGTGAGGACCCGCACGACGCCCGGGACGGCGAGCGCGGGGACGGGGTCCAGCCGCGTCACGCGGGCGTGCGCGTGCGGTGCCTGGACGGGGTGGGCGTGGAGCAGACCGTGCGTGCGCGTCGTGAGGTCGTCGGTGTAGAGCGCCGTTCCCGTGACGTGAAGGGCAGCGGACTCATGCGGGATCGACTGTCCGACAACGGGATCGGCGGGCCGGCGGGACAGGGACGTCATGCACCCACCCCGTCCTCGGGCTGCTCGTCCGCATGGAGGCGAAGGAGCGAGGTGCCCAGCACCGCGCTGCGGTAGGCCGCGCTCGCCCGATGGTCGTCGAGCGGGGTGCCCTCGCCCCGCATCACCGCTGCGGCGGCCTGCACCGTCGCCGCGGTCCAGGCCCGGCCCTCCAGGGCTGCCTCGGTGGCGAGCGCCCTGACGGGGGTGGCTGCCACGCCGCCGAGACCGATGCGCGCCCGCCGGACGGAGCCGTCGACGACGTCGAGGGCCACGGCGACGGCGACGCTGGAGATGTCGTCGTAGCGGCGCTTGGCGATCTTGTGGAAGGCCGTGGTCGGGCTGAGCGGCAAGGGGATCCGCACCGCACGGATGAGCTCGTCGGGCCGGCGCACGCTCTGCCGGTAGCCGGTGTAGTAGTCGGCGAGCGGCACCTGTCGGTCGCCGTCGGGGCTCGCGAGCACGACGACGGCCTCGAGCGCGAGCAGCGCCGGCGGCAGGTCACCGATCGGCGAGCCCGTGCCGAGGTTGCCGCCGAGGGTCGCACCGTTGCGTATGAGTGGGGAGGCGAACTGGGGGAACACCTGGTCGAGCAGGGGGATCCGCCCCGCCAGCTCGCGCTCCACCTCGGTGAGGGTCAAGGCGGCGCCGATCTCGACGGCCTCGTCACCGACCTCCAGGCGGCGCAGCTCGGGCAGGCGGTCGATGCCGATGACGAACGGCGCCCTGGTGCCGCGGAGGTTCACGTCGACACCCCAGTCGGTCGAGCCCGCGACGACCGCGGCGCCGGGATGGGCCGCGAGCAGGTCGAGCGCCTCGTCGAGGTCGGCTGCACGGGCATACGTGCCGGTCGCCCCCGAGAGCCGGGTCGTGACCGGAGGTGGCGGTGCGTCCGAGCGCCGCGAGGCGAGCACGTCGTCCGCGGCGGGCGCCTCCAGCGCGAAGGCTGCGTCCCGGATGGGCCGGTAGCCGGTGCACCGGCACAGGTTGCCCGAGAGCGCCCCGAGCCGGAAGCCGTTGGGCCCCGACTCGTGCGCGTCCGCGTCGTTGTCCACACGGGCCGCGTCGTCCTGCCGGTCGGCGCGGTAGTACTCGGCGGCCATGGAGCAGGCGAAGCCGGGCGTGCAGTAGCCGCACTGCGACCCGCCCCGCACCGCCATCTCGTGCTGCACGGGGTGCAGGTGCTCCGGCGTCCCCAGCCCCTCGGCGGTGACGACCTCCTGGCCGTCCAACGAGGCGGCCGGCACGAGGCAGGCGTTGATGGCCGTCCACTCGGTGCCCGACGCGCCGTCGGGGCGGGCCACGAGGACCGCGCAGGCGCCGCACTCCCCCTCGGCGCACCCCTCCTTGGCCCCGGTGAGGCCCTGCCCCCGCAGCCAGTCGAGGGCGTTGGTCGCGGGGTCGGTGCCCGCCAGGTCGCGCTCGGTGCCGTTGACCGTCACCGAGAGTCGCTGCCCCGGCCTCATCCCGAAAGTCCCGTCGTCCACGGACCCATGATGCACCGCCGGGAGCCGCGGTCAATCAGGGCTGGACGTGCAGGTCGAGGGTGTGCGCGCCGCGCACGACCTTCGTCGCGAGGTAGTGGGCGTTCGCGTCGGACAGGTGGACGCCGGTCGGGACGCGACGGGCCACCGTGATCCCGAGCGCCCGCAGCTGCGCCGCCTTGTCGGGGTTGTTGCTCAGCAGCTCGACGCGGCTCACGCCGAGCGCCCCGAGCATCTGCGCCGCGACGGTGTAGTCCCGCTCGTCCTCGCCGTAGCCGAGCGCGACGTTCGCCTCGTAGGTGTCGAGGCCCGCGTCCTGGAGGACGTACGCGTCGAGCTTGGGGTAGAGGCCGATGCCGCGACCCTCCTGCCGCAGGTAGAGCAGGAAGCCGCCGCTCGCGTCGAGACGCTCGACCGACTCGCGCAGCTGGGCGCCGCAGTCGCACCGCCCGCTGCCGAACACGTCACCGGTCAGGCACTCGCTGTGCAGGCGGGTCGGCGTCGGGTCACGGTCACAGGCCCCTGGACGGGGGGCGGCCGAACGGTCCCCGAGACCCAGCGCGAGGTGCTCGCGCCCGTCGGCGAGACCGTCGAAGGTGAAGACGCGCGCCGTCGTCCCGAAGCCGTCGGCGAAGGCGACCGGCACGAGCACGTGGGTGCGGATGCGGGCCGGCGGGAGTCCCGGGGAAGGCGCCGGCTCGCGACCCGGCGTCCCGGCGATCACGCGCGCTCCCGGAAACGCGGCGACAACGCATACCTCAGCAGCACCACGTCTCCGATCTGGCGCACCTCGGCCAGCGTCGCGCGGCGACCGGCGTTCCACGGGTAGCGCCCGTCCCCGACGAACCGGCACGCCGCCGAGTCACCGACGAAGAAGGGTGCGACGACGAGCTGGAGCTCGTCGGCGAGGTCGTCGGTGAGCAGCTGCGTGTGCACCGTGCCCCCACCCTCGACCATGAGCCGCTGCACCCCGCGGTCGCCGAGGTCCTCGCAGACGCGGCGCATCGTCGCCGGGTGCCCGGCGTCGACGACGGCAGCGGCGGCGCCGAGCCGCCCGCGCGCCTCGGGCACGACGTCGGTCGGGCAGTAGACGAGCTTGTCCGCACCGTCGGCCGCGAAGAAGCTTGCGGCGCAGTCGAGCTCGGCATGCCTCGTCACCGTCACCTTGGTCGGCGATGGGGGCAGACCGCGTGCCACCCGCGCGGCCCGGCGCTCGGGCGAGCGGACGAGCAGGCGCGGGTTGTCGTTGCGGATCGTGCTGGCGCCCACGAGGATCGCGTCGCTCGCGGCCCGCTCGCCGTCGACCCGGTCGAAGTCGGCGTCGTTGGAGAGCATGAGACGCGTCGCGGTGCCCGCGCTGAGGTAGCCGTCGATCGACATGCCACAGCTGAGCAGGGTGTAGGGACGGTCAGCCACCGACGGCTCCTTCCGGTGCGAGCACGGTTGGGGCACCGGGGCTCCCGCGCCGCGACGCGACGAGCAGCGCCGCGCCCGGCAGGGCGGCGACGAACGACATGACCCCGTAGACGACGGCGGTCGCCACGCCCCCGGCGGCTCCGAGGCCCGCCACCCCGAACACCCAGGCCGCCGCCCCTTCGCGGGGTCCCCAACCGGCGACGTTGAGCGGCACGGCCATCGCCACGAGGACGACGAGCGCGAGCGGCACGAGGTCGGCCACCGGCGCCTCGACCCCGGCGCTGCGAGCGGCCAGGACGAACGTCGTCACGTGCCCGACGACGACGACCGCCGAGACCACGACGACTCCCGGCCACGTATGCCGTCCCAGCAGTCCGTGACGAACGTCGGCCACCACGACCCACGAGACACGTCGCAGCGGTCCGGAGCGCCCGGACCGCGTGCGGCCGGACCGACGCCTCCACGCCACGCACGTCGCAGCGACGGCGATGGCGATGGCGATGGCGATGGCGACGGCGACGAGAAGCACTGGGGCCACGACTGATCCGTCCGACGGCAGCACGGACAGGAGTGACGGCAGCGGGGACGGCAGGAGCAGCACCGCGCCCACGGTCAGCCCGAGCAGGACGACCTGCCCGGCCGAGCGCTCCCACACGACCGACCGCAGGCCGCGGCCGACGTCGCCGTCGTCGCGCCCGTGACGGACACCTCGGTGCACGTCGCCGAGCACACCGCCGGGCAGCGTCACGTTGAGGAACTGCGACCGGTAGCACGCGGCGACGGCCGACCGCAGCGGGAGCTCGGACCCGAGGCCCCGGGCCACGAGGACCCAGCGCCACGCGCCGCACACGGTCGTGACGACGGCGATCGCGGCAGCCGCGGCGACCGAGCGGAGGTCGACGTGGCGCAGGCCGTCGACGAAGGCGTCACCACCGATGCGCCACACGAGGACGGCGAGGACCGCGATCCCCGCGAGGGGGCGCAGCCACGACCGGTCCGTTGGCATCTCCTCCGACCTCTCTGCGCGACCCCTGATGGTGACGACGTCCGGTGCGACCATCGGGTTCAGCGACCCCCTACCCGCTCGAGCACGGCCGAGACGTGTCCCGCGGTCTCCGACCACGATGACAGGGTGTCGCGTCGTGCCAGCGCGTTCCGACGAAGCCGCTCCCGCAGTCCCGGGTCGGTCAGCCAGGACCGGAGGGCGACCGCCAGCGCCGCGGGGTTGCTCGGCGGGACGAGCACGCCGGGCAGCCCGCCACCCACCTCCCCGAGCGCCTCGCGGACGCCCCCGACGTCCGTCGCGAGCACGGGCACACCGTGGGCCAGGGCCTCGGTCACGACCATCCCGTACGTCTCGACGTGGGAGGGCAGGACGAGGAGGTCGGCGGCGGCATACGCCCGCTCGACGCCCGCGCCGACGCGCGGGCCCACGAGGTGCACGCGGTCGGAGAGCCCGCACGACGCGAGCTGCCTGCGCACCCCGTCGACGACGTCCGGCTCACGCGTCAGCGCCCCGGCGAGGACGCACGACCACGCGAGGTCAGGCACGAGCGCGAGCGCCGCCACGAGGTCCGCCTGCCCCTTGTGCACCGTCACCGCGCCGACGCAGAGCAGCCGTCCGCCGTCCGGGCTTCCCGAGGCCACCGGCGCCCGGTCGGCGCCCGGGCGGGCGACGTGCACGGCCTCGGGGGTGAGGGCGTACGCGTCGAGCAGCACGCCCCGGGTCCACGCACTCGTCGTCACGACGGCCGTGGCCGCGGCGAGGACCCTCCCCTCCGCGGCGGCCGCCTCCGGGGTGGTGACGCCGAGAGGCAGGTGGACGAGGACGACGAGACGCAGCCGCTGCGCCGCCGGCACGAGCACCCCGTCGGCGGCCGACGCGACGATCCCGTCGACGAGCAGCACCGACTCCCTCGGGAGCGCTGCGACGAGGTCGGCCAGGCATGCCGTCGCAGCCGCGTCCGGACGCGGCCACGGCCCGGGCACGGGGTGCTCGGTCACGGACCATCCGAGCGCGCGCAGCCCGTCGAGCACCCTCCGGTCGTAGGCGTTGCCCCCGCTGGGGAGCGCGGGGTCGTCGATCCCGGCCGGGACGACGGCATGGACCTCGCTCAGAGCTCGCACTCGTAGCTCGCCCACGCGACGTGCGACTCGTGGAGCGTCACGGCCAGCCCGGTGACCCGGTCGGTCGCGCCGCCGAGGTCCCCGGCGTGCACGAGGGCCGCGACCCGCTCGGCGACGGTGCGGGCCAGCACCTCGGTCGAGGTGTTGACCCCCGCGAAGTCCGGCTCGTCGTCGAGGTTGCGGTAGCTGAGCGCCCCGACGACCTCGTGGACGTGCCGGGTCGCGAGACCGATGTCGACGAGGATGTCGTCGTCGTCGAGCTCGGGCCCCCGGAAGGTCACGTCGACGACGAACGTCGCCCCGTGCAGCCGCTGGGCCGGTCCGAACACCTCCCCCCGGAAGCTGTGCGCGATCATCATGTGGTCCCGGACGGTCACGCTGAACATCGGCTCCCCGTTTCAGTGGGTGGGTCGGTTGGTGGGTCGGTTGGTGGGTCGGTTGGTGGGTCGGTTGGTGGGTCGGTAGGTGATGGTGTGGCAGATGGCGGGCAGGGAGCCGTCCGCGAGACGCGGCATGATCCGGGGCAGCTCCTCGAACGGCGAGTCGCCCGTCAGCAGGGCGTCGAAGGCCGGGTCGCGCAGGAGGTCGAGTGCGAGCGCCAGCCGCTGCGCGAACGTGTAGCGCGAGCGTCTCGCTGCCGCAACGGAACCCACCTGGCTCGCCCGGATGCGCAGTCGCGACGAGTGGAAGGAGCCGCCGAGCGCCAGCTCGACCCGCGCGTCGCCGTACCAGCTGAGGTCGAGCACCGTCGCCTCCGGTGCGAGGAGGTCGAGCGACAGCTGGAGCCCGGCACCGGTCGCGCTCGTGTGGACGACGAGGTCGTGGTCGCCCCGCGCGTCGGACAGGTCGTCGGGCCGCGCGAAGCCGACGCCGAGCGAGCCGGCCACCGCCTCCCGCGACGGGTCCACGTCGACGAGGGTCACCCGGCACCCGGGGATCCCGGCGAGGAGGCGCGCGACGCAGCACCCGACCATCCCCGCGCCCACGACCGCGACCCGGTCACCGACCCGGGGCGCGGCGTCCCAGAGCGCGTTGACGGCCGTCTCGACCGTGCCCGCGAGCACGGCCCGCCGCGCCGGCACCCCGTCGGGGACGACGACGACCGACCCGACGGGGACGACGTATGCCGTCTGGTGCGGGTGCAGGGAGAAGACCGTGCGCCCGACGAGGTCCGTCGGGCCCTCCTCGACGACGCCGACCCCGAGGTAGCCGTACTTCACCGGGCCGGGGAAGTCTCCCTCCTGGTGCGGCGCGCGCATGACGGCGTACTGGTCCTCGGGGACCGCCCCGCGGAAGACGATCGTCTCGGTGCCGCGACTCACGCCCGAGTGCAGCGCCCGGACGAGCACCTCGTCCGACCCTGGTGCGGGCACGGTGACCGGGCGGATCTCGCCCCTGCCGGGCTCGACCACCCAGAACGCCCGCGCATCGGTGGACACGCGACCAGACTAGGACTGCCCGTGAACTCCGGCGGCGACGACGGCGTCCTTGGGTGAAACCTCTCGAGCCCGGTGGAGGCGCCGTGCGTCACGTGACCCCTCACGGCCCGTTCGTCGGGCTCGTCGGCGTGCTGACCCTGCTCGCCGTCCTGGGCCGGACGACCGGCCTCGGCGTCGCCGGCTGGGTCGTCGGTCTGGCGTGTGGCGTGGCTCTCTGCGCGCTCCTCACCTCCGGCCTCGCCCGTGCCTCGCGCCGTCTCCTGCTGCCCGCCGACCGGGTCACCCTGACGAGAGCGGTGCTCGGCTGCGGCGTCGCGGCCCTCGTCGCCGACGCCCTCCCGGGCCCCGACGGCACCGGCGACGCCTCGCCCACCACCGGCGTCCTCGTGGCCCTCGCGTCGGTCGCCCTCGTGCTCGACGCGGTCGACGGCCGGGTCGCACGCCGCACCGGAACCGTCCACCCGCTCGGCGCCCGCTTCGACATGGAGGCCGATGCGTTCCTCATCCTCGTCCTCAGCGTCCACGTCGCCCGCGACCTCGGGTGGTGGGTGCTCGGCGTCGGGGCCGCCCGCTACCTCCTGCTGCTCGTCGCGCTCGCGGCCCGCTGGGCGCCGTGGCTGCGCGGGCAGGTCCCGGCACGCTGGTGGCGCAAGGCGGTCGCGGCCTACCAGGGCGTCGTCCTCACGGTGGCCGCTGCCGGCGTCCTGCCCGCCGCCGCGGTCGCCGTCGCCGCCGGGCTCGGCCTGCTCGTCGTCTCGTTCGGCACCGAGGTCGTGACGCTGCGGCGGCTCTCGCAGCCCGGGGGCCTCGAGCTCGAGGTCCCCGACACATGGCCGGGCGTCGCGCCGACGGCGGTCGACGCGCGGGTGCTGCCGTGACGTCGGCGCCACGGCGGTCGACGTCACGGCGGTCGACGCGCCGACTCGTCACGGGCCACGTCCTGACCGCCCTCGCCGTCCTGCTCGTCTGGGTCGCGCTCGTCGCCCCGAACCCGGGGGTCGGCTGGACGCCGTCACCGCTCGCGCTGCTCCGGATCCCCGTCGAGGCCCTCGTCCTCGTCGCGGGGCTCCTGCTCCTGCGCGGCGTGGCCGCACGGTCGTTCACCGTCGCCGTGGGGCTCGTCCTCGGGGTGCTGCTCGTCGTCCGGGTCCTCGACGCGGCCTTCCTCGCGACGCTCTACCGGACGTTCAACCCGCTCACGGACTGGCGCTACGCAGGGTCGGCCACCGACCTCCTCGGCGACTCGACCGGTCCGGTGACGGCGGTGCTCGCCGTCGTCGCGGCGGGGCTGCTCCTGCTCGGCATCATCGTGCTGACCCCTCTGGCCGTGCGGCGGGTCGGGCGGGTCGTCGACCGGCACCGCACCGGTGCGACCCGCGCCCTCGTCGCGGGAACGGTCGTCTGGGTCGTCTGCGCCTCGCTCGGGCTCGGCGTCCGGGCCGAGCTACCGACGGCGTCGTCGACCACCGCGGCTCTGGCCACGCGTGAGGTCACGACCGTGCGAGACGGCCTGCACGACCTGGACGTCTTCGCCGCGCAGGTCGCCGTCGACCCCTTCCGCGACACGGCGCCGGGCGACCTGCTGACCGCCCTGCGGGGCAAGGACGTCGTCGTCGTCTTCGTCGAGAGCTACGGCAGGGTCGCGGTCGACGAGAGTCCTGACGTCGCAAGGGCGCTCACGGAGGGGACGAGCGGGCTGCAGGCCGCCGGCTACGCGACACGGAGCGCATGGCTGACCTCCCCGACCTTCGGCGGGATCAGCTGGCTCGCCCACTCGACCCTCCAGTCCGGGCTCTGGGTGAGCAGCCAGCAGCGCTACGACCAGCTGCTCGACACCGCGTCGACGGGCACACCGCGCCTCACCCTCGCAGGGGCCTTCGCGCGCGCCGGCTGGCGCACCGTCGACGTCATCCCGGCCAACCGCCACGACTGGCCCGAGGGCCGGGCCTTCTACGGCTACGACTCCGTCCACGACGCGCGCACCCTGGGCTACGCCGGACCCGGCTTCGGCTACGCGCCGATGCCCGACCAGTACACGCTCTCGGCCTTCGACCGGCTCGAGCTGCAGCGCCGCCCACCCGGTGGGCGACAGCCGGTCATGGCGGAGATCGACCTCGTGACGAGCCACGTCCCCTGGGCGCCGCTGCCGCGGCTGCTCGACTGGTCCGCGATCGGCGACGGCTCCGCCTTCCTCGCCCAGGCGGGGCGGGCGACGCCACGCGAGGTCGTGTGGAGCAGCCCCGAGAGGGTGCGGACGGCATACGGCCAGTCCGTCGCGTACTCCCTCGACAGCGTCGTGTCGTTCCTGCGCGCGACCCGCGACGACGACCTCGTCGTCGTCGTGCTCGGCGACCACCAGCCGGTCAGCGTCGTCTCCGGCGACCACGCGGGGCACGACGTCCCCGTCAGCATCGTCGCCCGTGACCCGGCCGTGCTCGACCACATCTCCTCGTGGGGCTGGGACGACGGGCTGCGGCCCGGGCCCACGGCGCCGCTCTGGCCGATGGACCGCTTCCGCGACCGCTTCCTCACCGCCTACGGCCCCACCGCGGGCGGCTGAACCGCCTGCAGCGACGGAGCGTCTTCAGGGAGAGGGGCCCGACACCGCGACGCCGACGGGACGGCGCGGCGCGACCCGGACGTGAGGAGCGCATCATGAGACTCCGAGGCGTGGGGGCGGTGGCGTTGCTCGTCTCCGCCGGCGTGCACCTCTACCTGTGGTTCGACGGGGTGAGGGACCAGAGCGTGGGGCCGATGTTCCTCATGAACGTCGTGGCCGGCGTGGTCATCGCGATCCTGCTGCTGCGCTGGGAGCACTGGGTCCCCGCGTTCCTGACGGCCGGCTTCGGGGCCGCGACGCTGGGGGCGTTCGTCATCGCCTCGACCGTCGGGCTGCTCGGCGTGCACACCGTCTGGGCGGGAGGGTCGGTCTGGACGGCAGCCGTCGCCGAGGTGGTCTGCATCGTCGTCGGCGGTCTGCTGCTGCTGCGCGGGCGGTCGGTGACACCGCAGCCGGCACGCCCCACCGAGCGGCACGCGGCCTGAGGCTCACCCGCATCGGGGGATGCGTGCGGCCCCGGCATCGCGGGACGCTCGACGAGCAGGCCGGACGCCTGCACCGCGTCAGTGCCCACGAGTCCCGGAGGTCGACATGCCCGCACGGTTGCGCTCGGTGCTCGCAGCCGTCCTCCTCGTCGTCGGGGTCGTGCTCGTTCCCGTCGGCGTCACGGCGACGTGGCTGCGCACGACGGTCACCGACACCGACACCTACGTCGCGACGATCACGCCGCTCGCCACCGACCCGGCCGTCACGTCCTTCGTCGAGGACCGTGCCACCGCACGCGTCATGGTCGCGATCAGCGACCAGCACCTCGTCGAGCGGGCCCTCGACGCGTTGGAGAGCCGCGGGCTGCCTGCCGGGGCCACCCGAGCGCTCGGACTGCTCGCGGCGCCGCTCGCCGCGCAGGTCGAGCAGGTCGTCCGCCGGGTCGTCACGGCGGTCGTCGAGAGCGACCAGTTCGCCACCGCCTGGGTCGCCGCGAACCGGATCGCTCACGCCCAGCTCGTCGCCGTGCTCTCACGCTCGCCCGACGGCGCCCTCGTCGACAACGGGACGAACGTCACCATCGACATCGGCAACCTCGTCGAGCCCATCGAGCAACGCCTGGTCGCCGCCGGGGTCCCGCTCATCGACAAGCTGCCGCCCATCACCGTCTCGGTACCCCTGCTGCCGAGCAGCGACCTCGACACCGCCCGCACGGCCTACAACGCGCTGCGTGTCGGCGGGGTGGCCCTGCCGCTGCTGGCCCTCGCATTCATCGCCGGCGGGGTCGCGATGGCCCGCGACCGCCGACGAGCGTTGGTACGCGTGGGGCTCGGTGCCGCCGTCGCCTGCGTCGTGCTCGTGCTCGGGCTGTCGTTCGCCCGGTCGCACGTGGCGGGCAGCCTGCCGTCCGGGGCCTCCGCCGCCGCGGTCTCCGTCATCGACACCCTGACCGAGGGCCTGCGCCAGATGGTGCGCGTCGTCGTCGCGTTCGTCCTCCTGGTGGTGCTCGTCGCGCTCGTCGTCGGCCCGTCACGCGGAGCCCGCCGGGTGCGGTCCCTGGCCGTCGCCGGGTGGAACGGTGCCCGGAGCGGGATGGACCACGCCGCCGGCACGCCCCTCGCGATCCCGGTCGCCATCGGGGTCGCCGTCGTCTGCGTGCTCGTCGTCGTCTTCGCCGGCGACCTCGGTACCGGCTGGACGATCCTGCTGGCGGCCGTAGCAGCGCTCGCGCTCGTCGTCGCCCTGCTCGCGGGCCGGACGCCCGCCCCCGAGGTCACCGAGGTCACCGAGGTCACCGAGCCGCCACCCCCCGTCAGAGAGCCGGCAGCAGGAGCGTGATGCTCGTCCCCCGACCGAGCTCGGACTCGACGTCGATCCGTCCGCCGTGCCTCGTGACGACGCGCTGAGCGATGCTGAGCCCGAGGCCCGTCCCCGGCACCTGGAGGGTCTCGGGGTTGGTGCCACGGAAGAACTCCGTGAAGAGGCTCTCCTGGTCCTCCGGCGAGATGCCGAGGCCGTCGTCGATGCACTCGAGCACGACCCGGTCGCGACGGCTCGCGACGGAGACCGCCACCTTACCGCCGGGCGGCGTGAACTTCACGGCGTTGCTCACGAGGTTCTGCACGACCCGCTCGAGGTCCCCGGCGCTGCCCCGGACGAGCGGCAGGCGCTCCTCGAGGTCGAAGGTGAGGCTGACCTGCTGGGTGTCGGCCCGCGGGCGGAACATGTCGACGACGTCGCGCGAGACCTCTCCGAGGTCGACCTCGGCCTCGGGCACGTCCCGGTCGGGGTCGCTGACCCGCGAGAGCGTCAGCAGGTCGTCGACGAGGCTCTGCAGCCGCTCGGTGTTGCGCTCGATGACCCCGAGCGACCAGTCGCCGTTGGCCTCCGGCTCCTGCCGCATCAGCTCGACGTGCCCGACGATCGAGGCAAGGGGGTTCTTCAGCTCGTGCGACACGGTCGAGAAGAGCTGGGTCTTGCTGCGGTCCGCCTCACGCAGCTCGGCCGCGACCCGCCGCTCGACGGCATACAACCGGGCGTTGCGGATGGCCCGCCCGAGGTCACGGCCCATCTCGAGGGCGGCCTGCGCCTCGGCCTGGGTCCAGTCGGGGTCCTCGGGACCGCGCGTGCAGGCGATGTAGCCGAAGCAGCTCGACCCCGAGCCCATCGGCGCGATGAGGAGTGACCGAGCCCCGGCGTCGGCGAGGAAGACGCGCACCTGCGCGACGTCGTCGTCGTCCCACAGGAGCACCGGCTCGACGTGGCCGACGTCGACGACGGCCACGACACCGGCCTTCCAACAGCGCGCCGCCATCCGCCGGGCGATCGCCACGAGCGAGACCGGGGTCTGCACGCGCTCCCCGCTGCGCGCCGAGACGCTCTCGCGCTCGTCGTCGTCCTCACCCGCGAACGCACGCAGCCACAGGCCCGCCGACGCCAGACCAGCCGCGATCGGCACTGCCGCGACGTCGACGACCCGGGCGGGGTCGAGGTCCTCCTGGGCGATGCGCGCCACCGTCTGCACGGCCTCGCCGAGACGGACCCGCTCCGACAGGGCGTGCCGCTGCCGGGCCGCCGAGATGGCGATGCCGGTCTGGTTGGCGAAGAGCTCGAGCACGGCCCGCTGCGTCATGTCGGGGCGCCGGCCGCTCAGCGGCAGGTCGACCGACAGGATGCCGAGCAGCTCCCCGACGGCGTCGAAGAACGGTGCGATGAGGGTGTCCTCGGGGTTCCACGCGTCCGGGTCACCGGCCGGGGTCGGCGCCGTCCAGTCGGACGACACCCAGCCCTCCGCCGACCCGTCGGGCAGCTCGCCGGCGGGGACGAAACGCAGGCTCCCCCACCTCTCGGCCACGGCGAACTCGGCCTCGAGGACCGGCCGCGGTGTCCGCCGGCCGAGCAGCTCGGTGCGCGCGTCGTCGTCGCCGGCGACGGCCACGACCTCGACGTCGCCCGAGGGCACGACGACGCTGATCGCCGCCACCTTGAAGCCGACCACGTCGGCGGCGCCGTCGACGACCATGTCGAAGAGGATCGACAGGTCGTCCTGGGCACTGACCCGGTTCATCAGCTCGGTGAGCCGGCTGAGCGCCAGCACCTCCCACACCACGCCGTCGCGCACCCTGTCCCCTTGTCTGCGTCCTACCCCTGGATCGCGGCCGCCGCCACTAGGAATCGTCCCGATGGTCACGATATGTCCGCGAGGCCTCCTGCGTGGCCAGACCGGCAGAACCCGAGACGGGAAGACACACCGTGAACGTCGACCCCTTGTCGGGGGCCGAGTCGACCGACACCGAACCGCCGTGCCCCTCGGCGATGGCGCGCACGATCGAGAGCCCGAGACCCGAGCCCTGGATGGCTCGCTCGTTGGCCGCGCTCGAGCGGAAGAACCGCGCGAAGACGCGCTCGTGGTCCGACTCCGGGATGCCCATCCCCGAGTCGGAGACGACGAGGCGAACCGTGTCCGGCCGGCGGTCGTCGGGGTACGCGGCGAGCGCCACCCGGCCGCCGTCGGGCGTGAACTTCACGGCGTTGGAGAGCAGGTTGGTGACCATCCGCTCGAGCGCGGCGGGGTCGCCCTCGATCCACAGCGGCCGCGGCGACACCTCGACCTCGCGCACGAGGTCGCGCTGCGCCGTCACCGTCTCGACCGACGTCCACGCGCTCGCGACGACGTCGGACAGGTCGCACCGGCGCGGTGCGAGCTCGAGGCGGCCGGCCTCGATGCGGGAGTTGAGCAGCAGGTCCTCGATGAGCGAGAGGAGCCGACGACCGTTGCGGTCGACGCGGGCCACGAGCTCGAGCTGGCGGTCGGTGAGCGCCCCGGCAGCGCCGTCCTCGAGCATCTCGGTGTAGCCGAGCACGCTGGCGAGCGGGGTGCGCAGCTCGTGGCTGACCGCCGAGACGAAGTCGGACTTGGTCCGGTCGAGCTGGGTCAGCTCCTCGACCGCCTCGCGCTCGCGGTCGAGCGCGACCTGCAGGGTGACCTCGACCTGCCGGCGCCGGGTGACGTCCTCGGCGACGCCGAGGTAGCCGGTGAGCTGGCCGCCCTCGTCGCGGATGCCGCTCATCGTCAGGGACACGGTGCGACGGGTGCCGTCCTTGCGGACGTAGGTCCAGTCACGGGTCTCGGTCGCCGCGCCGGCCCGGACGCGGTGCACGAGCACGTCGAAGCCGGGCTCGACGCCGACCTCCTCGGCCCGGCGGTCGATCTCGGCGGGGTCGTGCAGCAGCGACCAGTCCTTGCGGCTCACGACCTCCGACGCCCGCCAGCCGAGCACGGTCTCGGCGCCCC
Source organism: Terrabacter sp. LjRoot27 (assembly GCF_964254175.1). Classification (NCBI taxonomy): domain Bacteria; kingdom Bacillati; phylum Actinomycetota; class Actinomycetes; order Micrococcales; family Intrasporangiaceae; genus Terrabacter; species Terrabacter sp. LjRoot27. Next base: position 802,194 of record NZ_CAXUSS020000001.1, on the reverse strand, counting down.
GGTTGAAGAGGGTGATGACGCCGTCGAGGTCGGTGCCGATGATGGCGGTGGCCGTGGCGGCCTCGAGGACGGCCTCGACGAACGTGCGGGCCGCGCGCTCGTCGGTGACGTCGACGCCGGTCTTGACGAGGTGGGTCCGCTGCCCGGTGTCGTCGGTGAGGTAGGCGTTGGTCCACACGATGTGACGCACGCCGAGCCCGTCGACGCGCCAGTCCTGCTCCTCCTGGAGCGGCACGGCGCCCTCGGCGATGCCCGCCATCTGCGCGGAGACGCGCTCGCGGTCGTCGACGGGGAAGACCTCTGCGGCGGGGTGCCCGACGAGCTCGGTCTCGGGCGCGCCGAGCAGGCGCGCCGCCGTCGAGTTGAGCCGGGCGATCGACCCGGCCCGGTCGACGACGATGATCGCGCTGGCCGCGGTGTCGAGGACGACGCTGCTCAGCTCGACCTCGCTGCGCAGGTCACCGAGCGCCGCGCGCCGCTGCGTCGAGGCGACCGCGAGCGAGAGGGCCGTGACGGCCGCCGTCACGAGGAAGGCCTGGGTCAGGGCGCCGACCGTCTCGGGGCGCAGGCCTCCGACCTGTGCGGCCGCGGCGAAGGGTCCACCGCCGATGCTCGTCAGCGTCACCGCCAGGACGCCGACGACGAGGAGCTGGATCGCGACGGTGCGCAGCCCCAGCCGCAGGGCGCCCCACACGAGGACGGGGATCGGCAGGAACGCGAGCGGCAGCGCCTGGTCGGGGTTGAAGACCCAGGCCGTGAGCCCGACGACGACGACCCACTGGACGAGGTCCTCGAAGCCGGGACGTCGCGTGCGCCGCGTGCCGACCGCGATGCCGAGGGGTGCGAAGACGAGCACGGCGGCGGCGTGCGAGGCGGTCACGGCGGAGGCCGTCGCGAGGAACGGCCCACCGAGCCCCAGCCGCACGGTGAGGCCGGCGAGCATTCCGAAGACGAGCGCCCCGGCGAGCGTCGCGGCGAGGAGGTTCCAGAGGTCCTCCATCGAGGCGAGCGCGGGGCGTCGCCCACCCCGGGTCAGCAGGCCGTAGACGACCGCCACCTCGGCGGCGTTGGCCACTCCGAAGCACAGCGCCACGAGCGGCGGGCGGCCACCGTAGGCGTTGGCGGCCGCGCTCGAGACGAGGACGCCGAGGACGAAGACCCAGGCGCGCGGACCCCGTGCGGTCGCGAGGAGGAAGGAGACCGCGAGACCGGCGGCGGGCCACCAGACGGCGACGGTCGACCCGGGAGGGGCGAAGCGCACCGCGGTCGCCCCGAGCACGAAGACGCCGACGAGCGCCAGCGCCGCCGCCACCCACCAGCGGGCGCGGCCCAGGGTCGGGCGGGTCACGAGGGCGCCCCGTTCGGGGCCAGCGTCCCGGGGCTCGTCGGTCGACGCGGGGCGTCAGGAGCAGCCTTCTCCGCGGACCTCATTGACTCATGATGTCGCAGAGATCACGACAATCCGGCAAAAGGGACTTTTCACGCCCCGTGTCGCCGGTCGGTGGTCCCGGGCCTCACCAGCCGGACTGCATCGCGGAGTGCTCCGGGGCCGGCGTGCGGGTCAGCTGGAGGAAACCCCCGGGCATGTCGCGACGCTCGATCGCCCGCCGCGTCATCCCCTTCGCCGCGGCCAGGGCGACGCTCTTGTCGACGAAGGTCGGCTCGGTGCACGTGAACTCGCGCCCCTTCCACCGGATCGTGCAGCCGTCTGCGGCGCGGACGTTGCGGACCCAGTCGGTGCCGCGTCCCCACGGGAGGGCGATGACGAAGGTCGTCGGCGTGGGGATGACGGCGACCGGGGTGGCGTAGTCCTTGCCGCTCGTCCGCCCTCGGTGACGCAGCACCGCCCAGAGGGGGAAGACACGGTGCCCGGCGAGCCGGACGGCGACCTTGTTGAACTGCTTCGCACGTGCGGGAGGTCCTGCCATCCCCTCAGCATCCTCCCCACCGACCCCGACAGGACTCCTTTCACCGAGGGCGTATGCCGCCGGGCCGGGTGCCGCCGCGCGTCAGCCCAGGTGCCCGCGCACCGACGCGTGCCCCTTGAGCAGGTTGCGCGCGATGGTGCGGCGCTGGATCTCGTCGGTGCCCTCGTAGATGCGCAGGAGCCGCAGCTCGCGGTACCACCGCTCGACGGGCAGCTCGCGGGTGTAGCCCATGCCGCCGTGCATCTGGAGCACCCGGTCGACGATCTCGTTGGCCTTGACGCCGCCGTAGAGCTTGGCCATCGACTGCGACTGGCGCGAGTCGAGGCCGCGGTCGACCTGCCACGCGGCAGTGAGCACGAGCCAGCGCAGCGCCTCGATCTCGACGGCGGAGTCGGCGACCATCCACTGGATGGCCTGCCGCTCGGCGATCGGCTGGCCGAAGGTGACGCGGTTGCGGGCCCACTCCATGCCCATCTCGACGAGCCGCTCGCACGAGCCGAGGGCGCGCGCGGGCAGCATGTAGCGGCCCTTGCCGATCCACCGCATCGCGAGGTCGAAGCCCTTGCCCTCCTCGCCGAGGATCGCCGAGTGCGGGACCCGGACGTCGTCGAAGACGAGCGCGGCCGGCCCCCACTCCCCCATCGTGTCGATGGGCGTGCTCGTCCAGCCGCGGTCGCGGTCGACGAGGAAGCACGTGACGCCCCCGTCGGCCCCCTTCTCCTTGTCCGTGACGGCGAAGACCATGACGAAGTCGGCCTCGTTGCCGCCCGTGATGAAGGTCTTCTCGCCGTTGATGACCCACTCGTCGCCCTCGCGGCGCGCGCTCGTGCGGATGGCACGGGCGTCGGAGCCGGCGCCGGGCTCGGTGATGGCGAAGCACGACCTCCGGGTGCCCTCGATCGTCGGGCGCAGGTAGGTCTCCTGCTGCTCCTCGGTGGCCGAGAAGAGGATGTTGTCGGCCTCGCCGGCGAAACGGAACGGCACGAACGACCGGCCGAGCTCGATCTCGATGAGGGCCGCGACGACGGCGCCCTGCCCCATGCCGCCGTGGCTCTCGGGCGTCTGGATGCCGAAGAAGCCGGACGCGCGGGCCTTGTCCTGCAGCGCTTTCAGCTCCTCGGCAGTCAGGCCGCGCTCGTTGCGTCGCTCGCGCTCGAGCACCTGCGGCTCGAGCGGCACGATCTCCTTGCGCACGAAGGTGCGCACCCAGTCGCGGATCTCGCGCTCCTCGGCGCTGAGGTCGAAGTCCATGGTCGGTCCCTTCGTCGTGCGGTCGGGGTGGGTCGTGCCGTCGGGCGCCCAGCGGGCGTATGCCGTCCGGCGGAGGTCAGCGGGCGGCATACCTCCGCAGCTCGGCCTTGGCGAGCGCGTTCTTGTGCACCTCGTCGGGGCCGTCGGCGAAGCGCAGCGTGCGGATGCCGGCGAAGGCGGCCGCGAGCTCGGTGTCCTGGCTGAGCCCGGCGGCGCCGTGGGTCTGGATGGCCTTGTCGAGGATCCACTCGACCGTCTTGGGTGTCGCGATCTTGATGGCCTGGATCTCGGTGTGGGCGCCCTTGTTGCCGACGGTGTCCATGAGCCAGGCGGTCTTGAGCACGAGCAGGCGCAGCTGCTCGATGCGCACGCGGGACTCGGCGATCCAGTCGCGCACGACGCCCTGCTCGGCGATGGGCCGGCCGAAGGCGACCCGCTCGGAGGCACGGCGACACATCGCCTCGATGGCGACCTCGGCGAGGCCGATCGAGCGCATGCAGTGGTGGATGCGACCGGGCCCGAGACGAGCCTGCGCGATGGCGAAGCCGGTGCCCTCCTCGCCGATGAGGTTGCCCGCCGGCACGCGGACGTCCGTGAAGCGCAGCTCGGCGTGACCCCCGTGGTCGTGGTCGTCGTAGCCGAAGACCTCCATGCCGCGCACGACCTCCACGCCGGGGGCGTCGCGGGGGACGAGGACCATCGACTGCTGGCGGTGCCGGTCGGCCTCGGGGTCGGTCTTGCCCATGACGATGAGGACCTCGCACTCGGGGTTCATCGCCCCGGTGATCCACCACTTGCGGCCGTTGATGACGTAGTCGTCGCCGTCGCGCCGGATGCTCGTGCCGATGTTGGTGGCGTCGCTGCTCGCGACGTCGGGCTCGGTCATCGCGAACGCCGAGCGGATCTCGCCGCGCAGCAAGGGTTTCAGCCAGCGCTCCTGCTGCTCGGCGTTGCCGAACTGGGCGAGCACCTCCATGTTGCCGGTGTCGGGCGCGGCGCAGTTGAGGACCGCGGGGGCCAGACGGATGCAGCGACCGGTGATCTCGGCCAGCGGGGCGTACTGGAGGTTCGTCAGGCCGGCGCCGTGCTCGCCGGGGAGGAACACGTTCCACAGACCGAGGTCGCGCGCCTCCCGCCGGAGGTCCTGCAGGACCGGGGCGGTGCTCCACGCCCAACGGTCGGGCAGCGCCGAGACCTGCTCGTCGAAGACCGGCAGCGACGGCACGATGCGCTCGTCCATGAGGCCGAGCAGCTCCTGGCGCAGCTCCTCGGTGCGGGCGTCGAATCCGAAGTCCATGGTTCAGCTCTCCTTGACGGCGGCGAGGCCGGCCGTGACGAGCGGGACGGTGGCCTCGCCGATGCTGGCGAAGCCGCTCCCGACCGTCTGGCCCTGGGTGTAGCGGTAGTGGATGCCCTCGAGGATGACCGCGAGCTTGAAGTAGGCGAGCCCGAGGTGGAACGAGAGGTGCCCGAGGTCGCGACCGCTCGCGGCGGCATACCGCTGGCGCAGCTCGGGCCCGCTGATCCAGCCGGGCGTCCGCGAGACGTCGGAGACGGCGACGCTGTCCATCATGAGCGGGAGGGTCTGGTAGGCCTCGAGCAGCGCCACGTCGGTGAGCGGGTCGCCGAGCGTGGCCATCTCCCAGTCGAGCACGGCCGACACCTCGTCGTCACCGGTGACGAGGAGGTTGTCGAGGCGGAAGTCCCCGTGGACGATCGTCGGATCGCCTTGCGCGGGAACGGAGCCCGCGAGGCGCTCATGGAGCTCTTCGATGCCCGGCAGCTCGCGGCTGCGGGAGGCGTCGAGCTGCTGCTTCCAGCGCCGCACCTGCCGCTCGAGGAAGCCGTCGGGACGGCCGAAGTCGGAGAGCCCCACGGACGCGGGGTCGACGGCGTGCAGGGCGACGAGGGTGTCGACCATCCGCTCGCTGATCGCGCGCACCCGCTCGGCGCCGAGCGGCTGGAGCTGCGCCTCGAAGCGGTAGGGCGTGCCCGCGACGCGCTCCATGACGTAGAACGGCGCCCCGATGACGTCGGGGTCGTCGCACACGGCATACGTGGCGGGGACGGGCACGGCGGTGTCGCGCAGGGCGGTGATGACGCGGTGCTCACGCACCATGTCGTGCGCGGTGGCGAGCACGTGGCCGAGGGGCGGCCGCCGCACGATGACGGTGCGGGTCCCGTCGCCCACCTCGTAGGTGAGGTTGGACTTGCCGCCCGCGACGACCCTTCCGTTGAGCGGACCGTCGAGCAGGCCGGTGGCCGCGTCGTCGAGGAAGCCCCGGAGGCGGTCGAGCGGCAGGCCCGGCGGGTCGCCGTCGGGGGCAGGGGCGTCGCGGGCGTCCGTCACGTCAGTCCTTCGGCCCGCCGGCGACGTAGATGACCTGGCCGGAGACGAAGCCGGCCTCGTCGCGCACGAGGAAGGACGTCGTGGCGGCGATGTCCTCGGGCTGTCCGACGCGGGCCACCGGGATCTCCTTGGCGGCGCCCTCGAGGAACTGCTCGAAGGTGATGCCCATGCGCTCGGCCGTCTGCCGCGTCATGTCGGTGGCGATGAAGCCCGGGGCGATGGCGTTGGCCGTGACCCCGAACTTGCCGAGCTCGATGGCGAGGGTCTTCGTGAAGCCCTGCAGTCCGGCCTTGGCCGCGGAGTAGTTGGCCTGCCCGCGGTTGCCGAGCGCAGAGGTCGAGCTGAGGTTGACGATGCGGCCGAACTTCGCGTCGATCATGTGCTTCTGCGTCGCGCGCGTCATGAGGAACGAGCCACGCAGGTGGACGTTCATGACGGCGTCCCAGTCGTCGGCGCTCATCTTGAAGAGCATGTTGTCGCGGATGATGCCCGCGTTGTTGACGAGCACCGTCGGGGCGCCGAGCTCGGATGCGACACGGTCGACGGCCGCCTGGACGCCCGCCTCGTCGGACACGTCGACACCGACGGCGAGGCCCTTGCCGCCGGCAGCCTCGATCTCGGACACCACTGCAGCACAAGCGGACTCGTCGAGGTCGAGGACGGCGACGGCAAACCCGTCGGAGGCGAGGCGCTTGGCCACGGCGGCGCCGATGCCGCGTGCGGCCCCGGTGACGACGGCGGTGCGCTGGGAGGTGTTCGGCTGGTCGGTCATGCGTTCTCCTGCTGGTCGGCGGTCTGGTGGGGGTCGAGCTTCTGCTGGAGCCGGTTCATGCCGGCGAGCCAGGCGTCGGGGTGCGCGGCGCGCTGCGCGTAGTAGCCGCCCACCTCGGGGTGCGGGAGCACGTAGAACTCGTCGCCCGCGAGCGCCCGGAACGCGGCGTCGGCGACCTCGTCGGCGGTGAGCGTCGCGTCGAGGGTGAGCAGGTCCTTGAGCGGGCCGGAGCCGTCGAGCATCCGGGTCTGCACGCCCTGGGGGCAGATCGCCTGCACGACGATCCCGCGGTGGCGGTACGTCGCGCTCAGCCACTCGGCGAACGCGACGGCGCCGTGCTTGCTCACGGAGTAGGGGGCGTCGCCGAGCATCGTCAGCAGCCCGGCGGCCGATGCGGTGACGACGAGACGGCCGCCACCGGCGTCGAGCCAGCGCGGCACGAGGTGCCGGGCGGCGCGCACGTGGGCGAGGACGTTGGTCTCGAGGGTGCGGGTCCACTCGTCGTCGGACGCGTCGAGACCGGCGAGCGTGCCGATCCCCGCGTTGGCGAAGAAGACGTCCACCTGCCCGAAGCGGTCGTATGCCGTGTCGACGAGGTGCCGCACGCCGGCGTCGGTCGACGTGTCGCCCGGGACGGCGGCGGCGCCGATCTCCTCGGCGGCCGTCGCGAGCTCGGCCGCGTCGAGGTCCGCGACGACGACCTGCCAGCCCTCGCGCGCGAGGCGGGTGGCGATGGCGCGGCCGATCCCCCGGGCTGCTCCGGTGACGACGGCGGTGTCGGGCATGCTGCTCCTCGCGATGGACTAAGCGCTTGCTTACCTTGACGACAAGGAGCCCCCCACGTCAAGTGACCCCCACCCTTCCCAACCGTCGAGAGGCCACGAACGGCCCCGTCGGCACCGTCGAACGGCCACGAACGACCCGCAGGTGGGCTGGGGTCAGCCGACGACGCGCTCGATGAACGCGACGGCCCGGTCGAGCGCCTCACGTCCGTCAGCGGTGTCGAGGTCGAACTGGAACTCGTGCCCGAGCCGCGGCTCGTGGTCGTCGGCGAAGAGCAGGGCGTCGTGGTCGACCCCGTGCCGCTGCAGCGCCTCGACGAGCGCGAGGGTGTGCGGGAGGAGGGGGTCACCGTTGCCGGCGGAGACGAAGGCCGGAGGGAACGACGGCGTGACGTGGACCGGGACCGAGCCCTGCCGGGTCGTGCGCTCGTCGTGGCGCCGGCTCGAGCCGAGGTAGGACCAGATGGCCGTGTCGACGAGCCAGCTGCCCAGCCGGGTCGACCCCTGCGCGAGCGTGAAGTCGTACGCGCCGCAGAAGAGCACGAGGCCCCTGAGGGACTCCGGCGGCACGTCGACGTCGATGCCGACGTCGCTCGCGTAGGCCGCGTCGCTGACGAGCAGGCCGACCTGGGAGGCGATCTGGGCACCGGCCGAGTCGCCGGCGAGGACGATGCGCGCCGGATCCACGCCGAGCCGGTCGGCGTGGTCGACGAGGTGGGCGAGCGCGGCCGCCACCTGCCTGACAGGCGTGGGATAGCGCGAGCCCGGGGCGATCGAGTAGTCGACCCCGACCGTCGTGAACCCGCGACCGGCGAGCACGCGGAGGTAGTTGGCGACGTCGCCCTTCGACCCCGACACGAAGGCGCCGCCGTGCACCCAGACGACGGTGGGCAGGGGCTCGTCGCGGGGCGGCCTGAAGACGTCGAGCCGCCCGTCGGGCGACGCGATGTCGTACGCCTCGTCGACGACCTCGACGAGGTCGCCCGGGACGTGCTTCTCCAGGGCCGCGCTCGCCCGCGCCCCCCGCGGTCGAAGACGGCCCGGACGAGCAGCGCCGAGGGCCAGGGGGTCGTCCGAGCGGTCACGACCAGCGCGCCGGCGGCGGTCGCCGTGCCCAGCGCGAGCCTGCGCGCGAGACCGCGGGTCCGGTCGACGATGCCACCCATGCGGCGAATCTAGTCCGGTCGACCGCGGACGTCGGCCACTCGAGCGCTGACCACCGGCAGATCGTGGCCTCTCGACGGTGGATGTGGTGGGTGTCGGCGGGGCGGGGCAGGATCGGGACATGCAGCTCTCCGACGTCGTCGCCACCTCGCACACCGTCGCCGCCACGTCGTCGCGCACGGCCAAGGTCGAGGCGCTGGCGGCCTGCCTGCAGCGTGCGGCGCAGGACGGACCCGACGTCGTCGAGGTCGTGACGGCCCACCTGTCGGGTGCCCTCCCGCAACGCCGCATCGGCGTCAGCTGGCGGGGGCTGCAGGGCCTGCCCGGCGCGGCGGAGGCCTCGACCCTGACGGTCGAGGAGGTCGACGCCGCGGCCACGACGATCGCCGCCATCGGCGGCTCGGGCTCGGGCGCGGCCCGCAGCGCCGCCGTGCGCGACCTCTTCTCACGCGCCACCGCCGACGAGCAGGTGTGGCTGCGCGGCCTCATCACGGGCGAGACCCGGCAGGGCGCGGGCGACGGGGTCGTGCTCCAGGCGATCGCCAAGGCGGCCGAGGTGCCCGACGCCGCGGTGCGACGCGCCGTCATGCTCGCCGGCTTCGCGGGGCCGGTCGCGCGCGCGGCCCTCACCGGCGGCACCGACGCCCTCGCGGCCCTGACGCTCGAGGTCGGACGCCCGCTGCGACCGATGCTCGCCGGCTCGGCCCCCGACGTCGCCGCGGCCCTCGACACGCTGGGAGGCGAGGTGGTCGTCGAGACCAAGCTGGACGGCATACGCCTCCAGGCGCACGTCGACAACCGCACGAGCCCCGGCAGCGTGCGCCTCTTCACCCGCACCCTCGACGAGGTCACCGACCGGATGCCCGAGATCACCGAGGCGCTCGCGACGCTCGACGTCGAGACGCTCGTGCTCGACGGCGAGGTCATCGCCCTCGGTGACGGCGGCCGGCCGCAGCCCTTCCAGGTCACGGGCGCCCGCACGGCGAGCTCGGCCGACGTCGACCGGCTGCGCGAGCAGGTGCCGCTGACGCCGTTCTTCTTCGACCTGCTCCATCTCGACGGCGAGGACCTGCTCGACGAGCCGGCGCACGTGCGCTGGCAGCGCCTCGCCGCGACGGTGCCGCCGGCGTGGCGGGTGCCGCGCGAGCGCACCGACGACCCCCAGCGCGCGCAGCAGTTCTTCGACGACCTCGTCGCCGCCGGCCACGAGGGCGTCGTCGTCAAGGACCCCGCGCTGCCGTATGCCGCCGGCCGCCGCGGTCCCGGGTGGGTCAAGGTCAAGCCGCGGCACACCCTCGACCTCGTCGTCCTCGCCGTCGAGTGGGGCAGCGGCCGGCGCCAGGGATGGCTGTCCAACATCCACCTCGGCGCCCGCGACGCCGACACCGGTGAGCTCGTCATGCTCGGCAAGACCTTCAAGGGGATGACCGACGAGATGCTCGCGTGGCAGACCGAGCGCTTCAGCGAGCTGGCGCTCGACCCGGCCGACGTCGGGGCGGACCGGTCGGGCCAGCAGTGGGGGGTCGTCCCGCTGCGCCACGAGCAGGTCGTCGAGATCGCCTTCGACGGCGTGCAGCGGTCGTCGCGCTACCCCGGCGGCATGGCGCTGCGCTTCGCGCGGGTGCTGCGCTACCGCGACGACAAGCCGGTCTCCGAGATCGACACCGTGCAGACCGTGAGGTCGCTCGCCGGCTGGTGAGCGCGCCCCGCGTCGGCGCGTCGTGAGATGGCACGCCGCTATCTGTTGCCTACGCCACAGTACGTAGGTAAGTTCCGGCCAGACGGCATATTGCGTGAATTCTTCACATTCCTGGAGGCACCATGTCCATGTCCGAACTCTCACGTCGCTCGGTGATCGCCGGTGGCCTCGCCGCCGCGGCAGCCGGTGCCGCGGCCGGTAGCGCCCGCGCCGCGACCAACGCATCCCCCGCGGCGACCGCCGGCGAGATGGGCTGGGTGACCTCGACGATCGCCCGGATGTCCTTGGAGGAGAAGGTCGGTCAGCTCTTCATCCAGAACGTCTACGGCAAGGACGCGACGACGCCCGACAGCCGCAACCTCCCGCTCTACGGCGTCGCGAGCCCGGCCGAGGTCGTGCAGAAGTACCACCTCGGCGGCGTCATCTACTTCGCGTGGACCGACAGCGTGCAGAACCCCGACCAGATCGTCGGCCTCTCCAACGGCCTGCAGAAGGCGGCCCTGACGCAGCCGAGCAAGGTGCGCGTCCCGCTCCAGATCGCGACCGACCAGGAGCAGGGCGTCGTCACGCGCATCGGACCGCCGGCCACCCAGTTCCCCGGCTCGATGGCCCTCGGCGCCGGCCGCAGCGCCCCCGACGCGCGCACGGCCGCCGCCATCACCGGCCGCGAGCTGCTCGCGATGGGCGTCAACACGAACTTCGCGCCCGACTGCGACGTCAACGTCAACCCGCTCAACCCCGTCATCGGCACGCGGTCCTTCTCGTCGCGGGCCGATCTCGCCGCCGAGCTGGCGGCCGCCCAGGTGGCCGGCTACCAGCGCGACGGCGGCGTCGCCTCGTCGGCCAAGCACTTCCCCGGCCACGGCGACACGGCGACCGACAGCCACGTGGCGTTCCCGATCATCACCCACACGCGCGAGCAGTGGGAGGCCATCGACGCCCCGCCCTTCAAGGCGGCGATCAACGAGCAGATCGACATGATCATGACGGCCCACCTGTCGTTCCCGGCGCTCGACGACTCGGGCAACCCGGCCACGCTGAGCAAGCCGATCATGACCGGCGTCCTGCGCGAGGAGCTCGGCTACGAGGGCGTCATCGTCACCGACTCCCTCGCCATGCAGGGCGTCCGCGACCTCTACGGCGACGCCGAGGTGGCCGTCCGCGCCCTGCTCGCCGGCGTCGACCAGCTGCTCATGACCCCCGCCATGGACGACGCGTACGCCGCCGTCATCGCGGCCGTCCGCAGCGGCCGCATCCCGGGCAACGAGCTCGACGCCAAGGTGCGCCGCGTGCTGGGTCTCAAGTACCGCCGCGGCATCGTGGCCCGGCCGTACGCCGACCCGGCTGCCGTCGCCTCGGTCGTCGGCACCCCTGCCCACCTCGCGTCGGCCGCCGCGGTCACCGACCGCACGACGACGCTCGTCAAGAACGACGCCAAGGCCCTGCCGATCGCCCCGAGCGGCAAGAAGGTCCTCGTCACCGGCTACGGCGTCTCGACGACCGCCACCCTCGCGGCCGCCCTGACGGCCAAGGGCGCGACGGTCCAGACCGTCCAGACCGGCACGTCGCCCACCGACACCGCGGTGGCATCCGCCGTCGCGGCGGCCGCCGACAAGGACGTCGTCGTCGTCACGACGATGAAGGCGTGGGACACGAGCGTCACCGACACTCGCGGCGGCCAGCAGAAGCTCGTCAAGACCCTGCTCGAGACCGGGAAGACCGTCGTCGTCGTCGCCGTGCGCGACCCCTACGACATCGCGTACTTCCCGAGCGCCCCGACCTACGTCGCGACGTACTCCTACAGCCCCGTCGCGATCGAGGCGGCTGCCCGCGTCATCGTCGGCGACGTGGCGCCGACGGCCTCGCTGCCCGTCGACATCCCCGTGGCGGGCGACCCGGCCACGGTGCTCTACCCGTTCGGGCACGGGCTGACCTACTGAGATGGGCGCCCTGCACCGGGTGGTCGCGGCGACGGCTCTCGTCGTCGCCGCGGCCACCGCAAGCACCTCAGGCGCTGCGGGCGCCGACGGGCCGGCGGTCGCGACCGGCTCGGCACCGCCGCCGGTCCGCGCCGTCGTCGCGACGTACAACATCCACGCGGGCGCGGGCAGCGACGACGTCTACGACCTCGATCGCACCGCCGCCGCGATCCGAGCCCTCGACGCCGACGTCGTGGGCCTCGAGGAGGCCGACGTCCACTGGGGCGAGCGCAGCCACTTCGACGACACCGTCGCCGAGCTCGGGCGCCGGCTCGGGATGCGCACCGCCTTCGCCCCGATCTACAGCCTCGACCCGCTGACACCCGGTGCACCGCGTCGGGAGTTCGGCGTCGCCCTGCTCTCGCGGCACCCGATCGTCGCCGTGGAGAACCACGACCTGACGCGGCTCTCGACCCAGGACCCGAACCCCGTCCCGGCACCGGCTCCCGGCTTCCTCGAGGCGACCGTCCAGATCGGCGGGGCGCGCACCCACGTCTACGTCACGCACCTCGACTACCGCGGTGACCCGACCGTCCGGCGTCTCCAGGTCGCCGACACGGTCGCGATCCTCGACGAGGACCCGCCCGGCGCCGACCAGGTGCTCCTCGGTGACCTCAACGCCGACGCGAGCGCCCCGGAGCTGGCCGGCCTGTGGACCCGGCTGCGCGACGCCTGGGCCGTGGCCCCGACCCGCGACGGCGAGCCGGGCCTCACCTACCCCGCACTCGACCCCACCAAGCGCATCGACCTCGTCGCCGTCTCCCCCGGCATCGAGGTCGTGCACGCCAGCACCGCCCACGACCCCGCCCTCGCCGGCGCGAGCGACCACCGTGCCGTCGCCGCGACCGTCCTGCTCGACCAAGGATCGGAGACATCCAGATGACCAACCTCAACCGCAGGCAGCTGCTCACCGCCGGCGCGCTCAGCGCCGTCGCCATCCCCGCCACCGCGGCGGGATCCGTTGCCGCCCAAGCCGGCCCGACGGCATACGCGAGCAGCTACCCCAACAACCCCGTCACGACCGGCGCTCAGAGCGCCGCCGCCTCGAGCTGGTCGGCACTCTCGGGCCAGAAGGTCGGGATCATCACCAACCCGACCGGCATCCTCACCAACCTGCGCACCATCGTCGACGAGATGCACGAGTCCGGCGCCGTTGACATCGTCGGCGTCTTCGGGCCCGAGCACGGCTTCCGCGGCACCGCGCAGGCCGGCGACTCCGAGGGCAACCACACCGACCCGCGCACCGGGCTCATGGTCTACGACGCCTACGGCGCCAACGCCGCGAAGATGACGACCCTCTTCCGCACGGCCGGCGTCGAGACCGTCGTCTTCGACATCCAGGACGTCGGATCGCGCTTCTACACCTACATCTGGACGATGTACACGGCCATGCGCGCGGCCGTCGCCGTCGGCGCCCGCTTCGTCGTGCTCGACCGCCCGAACCCCATCGGCGGCACGGCGAGGGGGCCGATGATGACGACGCCGTGGACCTCCGGTGTCGGCGCCAAGGAGATCGTCCAGGCCCACGGCATGACGGTCGGCGAGCTCGCGCGCTACTTCGACGGCGAGTTCCTCACGGCCGACGCCGGTGGACGGCTCGCCGAGCTGTCCGTCATCGAGGTCAAGGGCTGGCGCAGGGACGTGCCGTATGCCGTCACCGGGCTCCCGTGGGTCATGCCGAGTCCCAACATGCCGACTCCCGACACCGCGCTCGTCTACCCCGGCACGGGGATGTTCGAGGGGACCAACCTCTCCGAGGGCCGCGGCACGACGCGGCCGTTCGAGCTCATCGGCGCGCCCTACGTCGACTACAGGTGGGCCGAACGCCTTGCGGCTCTGGACCTTCCGGGCGTGGGCTTCCGCGAGGCCTACTTCTATCCGACGTTCAGCAAGCACACGGGTCTCGTCTGCGGCGGCGTCCAGCTGCACGTCACCGACCCGTCGACCTTCGACCCGATCCGGTCGAGCGTCGAGATGCTCGTCGCGGCCAAGGCGCTCTACAGCGACTTCGCCTGGCGCTACGACTCCTACGACCCGGCGCGGCCCTACTGGATCGACAAGCTGACCGGGTCGCAGCGGCTGCGCACCCAGATCTCGGCCGGCGCCTCGGCCGACGAGGTCGTCGGGGCGTGGCGCGACGAGCTCGCGGCCTTCGACGCCCGGCGCCAGCAGTACCTCCTCTACCGCGGCCCCTCGCACTGACCCCTTCCCCGACGCCTGACGACCTGTTGCACGATCTAGGAGTGACATGCGCCTGCGCACCCTCGTCCCCGCTGCCCTCGGCAGCCTCGCCCTCGCGGGCAGCCTCGTGACCGTCGGCCCCGTGGGCTCCGCGACGGCCGACGACTTCAGCAAGCCGGACCGCGGCTTCGCCCCGCCCAACACCGTCCTGTCCGACGCGACCCCCGCGTCGCTCGGGCTCGACCCGGCGCCGATCGCCGAGTCGGTGGCCCAGATCCACGCCCACGAGCAGGTCGACGCGACGGGTCACCCGCTCTTCGCGGGCGCGGTCGGGATCATGGGCCACGAGGGTCGCATCGTCGAGCGCGACGCGAGCGGCTGGGCCCTGCGCTACGCCGACGCGACGACCGAGCTGCCGCGCGACCAGTGGGAGCCGATGCGGACCGACACGATCTTCGACCTCGCCTCGGTCTCGAAGCTCTTCACCTCGATCGCCGTCGTGCAGCTCATCGAGGAGGGGCGGGTCTCCCTCGAGAGCCCCGTCGCGACCTATCTCCCCGAGTTCGCCGCCGCCGGCAAGGGGGCGGTGACGGTGCGCCAGCTGCTGACGCACACGTCCGGCTTCACGTCATGGCTGCCGCTGTGGAGCAAGTGGCCCGACAAGGCCTCGCGCATCAAGGCCGTCATGGACCAGCCGCTGACCAACGCGCCCGGCACGACCTACCTCTACAGCGACCTCAACCTCATCACCCTCGGCGTCATGGTCGAGAAGCTGCGGGGCGAGCCGCTCGACACCGTCGTGCACGACCGGATCACCGCGCCGCTCGGCATGAAGGACACCGGCTACAACCCGACCGACAAGGCCCGGACGGCCGCGACGGAGTACCAGACGGCCCCGCCGCGCGGCATGGTCCGCGGCGAGGTGCACGACGAGAACGCCTGGTCGCTGGGCGGGGTCGCCGGGCACGCCGGCGTCTTCTCCACCGTGGACGACCTCGCGATCCTGTCGCAGGCCCTGCTCAACGGCGGCACGTACCGCGGTGAGCGCATCCTCAGCCGCAAGAGCGTCGAGGCCCTCATCACGAACTTCAACGGCGCCTTCCCGGGCGACTCGCACGGCCTCGGCTTCGAGCTGGACCAGCGCTGGTACATGGACGCCCTCTCCGGGCCCCGCACGGCGGGCCACACCGGCTACACCGGCACGTCGATCGTCATCGACTTCACGTCGCGCTCCTTCGCGATCCTGCTCACGAACCGCGTGCACCCGTCGCGCAGCTGGGGATCGGTCAACCTCGCCCGCCGCGAGTGGGCGCACGGCCTCGCCGCGTCGATGGGCATCCGACCGCGCCACGGCGACACGGCCTGGTTCACCGGTTCCGACAACGCGACGACCACCACCCTGACGACACCCACCCTCCCGGTCGGTCCTGGCGGCGCCCGCCTCGGCTTCGACCTCTTCCTCGACACCGAGGAGACCGACCTGCTCCACCTCGAGCGCTCCACCGACGGCGGAGCGACGTGGACGGCCCTGCCGTTCGACGTCGTCGACCGCGGCCAGACCGAGGCCGCCGACGGCGTCATCTCCGGGGCGGGCACGCGTCGGTGGGTCCAGGTCCGGGCCGACCTGCCGGCGGGGTCGCAGCAGCTGCGCTGGCGGCACACGACCGACGGGGGCTACCTCGGTCGGGGCGTGGCCGTCGACGACGTCGTCGTCCAGGGACCCGGCGGCGTCCTGCTCGACGGCGAGAAGACACCCGGCGCCTTCACGGCGGATGGTTGGCGGCTCGCCGGCCGCGACGCCGTAGCGTAGGCACATGCCCAGGACCGAGGACGGGGCCTCGTCCCCCGCAGGTGCCGCGAGCGCATCGCTGCTCATCCGCCTGCGGGGGATCAAGCCCTCGCTGTCGCCGGCCGAGGACCGTGTCGCCGACATCGTCCTCGCCGACGCGCGCCGCGCTGCCGGACTGACCATCAGCGAGCTGGCCACGGCCGCACGCACGTCCGAGACGACGGTGCTGCGCTTCTGCCGCCGCCTGGGGCTCCCCGGCTACCCGCAGCTGCGCCTCGCGCTCGCCGAGGAGTCGGCCCAGCCGCGCACGATGAGCCGCAGCGGCACCGACATCAGCGCGAGCGACACGATCGACGACATCATCGCCAAGGTCGCCTTCACCGACGCGAGCGCCGTCGAGGAGACGGCCCAGCAGCTCGACCGCGACGCCCTCGCGTCGGCGGCGGCGGGCATCGCCCGGGCCGGTCGCGTCGACATCTACGGCATCGGCGCGAGCTCCATCGTCGGCACCGACCTCCAGCAGAAGCTGCACCGCATCGGCATCGTGGCCTTCGCGTGGAACGACCCCCACATCGCCCTGACGAGCGCGACGCTGCTCGGCCCCGGCGACATCGCGGTCGGCATCTCTCACTCCGGCACGACGACCGAGACCATCGAGGCGCTGGCGGCGGCACGCTCCACGGGGGCGCGCACCGTCGCGATCACGAACTTCCCGCTGTCCCGGCTCGCCTCCGGCGTCGACATCCTCCTGACGACGGCCGCCCGCGAGACGAGCCTGCGCTCGGGCGCCACGGCGAGCCGCATCGCGGCCCTCACGGTCGTCGACTGCCTCTACATCGCCGTCGCACAGCGCAACCTCCGCAAGGCCCGCAAGGCCGTCGCCGACACCCGTGAGGCCGTCGCCGGCCACCACGTCACGGACTGACGCGAGCCCCCGGCGGCCCGACCCCGACCGTCGTGACGCGAATGTTACTCATTTACGGCATTGACGCTGGCGGCGTAGGAAACTAACCTCGCACGGGTGAGCAGCGAGGTGACCGTGGACGCCCCCACCGAGGAGCGCCATCCGGGGACGACGTCCATCGACACGCACACCTCCCTCGACATCCTGCGGGCACTCAACGCCGAGGACGCGACGGTGGCCGGTGCCGTGGGCGAGGTCCTGCCCGAGCTGGCCCGCCTCGTCGACCGCGCCGTCGAGTCGCTCCGCGCGGGCGGGGCCGTCCACTACTTCGGCGCCGGCACGTCCGGACGCCTCGCCGTGCTCGACGCCGCCGAGCTGCGCCCCACCTTCAACGCCCCTGCCGGGCTCGTCGTCGCCCACCACGCGGGCGGCCCCGACGCCCTCCTCCGGGCCGTCGAGAACGTCGAGGACGACGTCGACCTCGGTCGTGACGAGGCCGAGGCCCTGCGCCCCGGCGACATCGCCATCGGCCTCACGGCCTCGGGGCGCACGCCGTTCGTGGCCGGCGCTCTCGCGCGGGCTCGCGAGCTCGGTGCCGTCACGGCGCTCGTCACCGCCAACCCGCACGCCGAGCTCGCCGAGCACGCCGACGTCCTGCTCGCCGTGCGCACCGGGCCCGAGGCCCTGACCGGCTCGACCCGGCTCAAGGCCGGCACCGCCCAGAAGCTCGTGCTCAACTCGTTCTCGACCGCCGTGATGATCCGGCTCGGTCGCACGTGGAGCAACCTCATGGTCGACGTCGTCGCGACGAACGCCAAGCTCCGCGGCCGCGTCGTGCGCATCCTCCAGGAGGCCACCGGCGCCGACGGCGAGCAGGCCCGGCGCGCCCTCGACGAGGCGGACGGCGAGCTCAAGCCCGCGCTGCTCTCGATGCTCGCGGGCGTCGACGCCGGCACGGCCCGCGACGCCATCGCCGCCCACGACGGGTCGGTGGCGCACGCGCTGACGTCCCTCGGCGGCCGGCCGGCCGCGCCCGCCCCAGAACGCTGAACCCACCACCCTCCCACCCACACGTGCCGACCCCCAGGCACCCAGCAGAACCCGACAGGAGCACCACCATGACGTTCGCCTCACGCCTCCCCGGCTCGTCGCGGCGCGCACGCCGCACGGTCCTCACGATCGCCGCGCTCTCCGGAGCGCTCGTCGTGACCGCCTGCTCGCCGTCCTCCTCGAGCTCCTCGAGCACGGGAGACGACGGCAAGGTCACCCTGACGGTGTGGTCGTGGCGCGTGGAGGACGAGGCCGCGTACAACAAGATCTTCGACGCCTACGAGAAGGCCCACCCGAACGTCACCGTCGACTTCAAGGCGTTCAAGGCGACCGAGTACAACAAGATCCTCGCGACCGGTCTCGCCGGCTCGAGCGGCCCCGACGTGCCCCAGGTGCGCTCCTACGGCCAGCTGCAGGGCACCGTCGCGAGCAAGTCCCTCCTGCCGCTCGACGGCAAGGTCGACCTCGCCGGCTGGGACGAGAACGTCGTCGCGAGCGCCAAGGGCAAGGAGGACGGCAAGACCTACTCCGTGCCGCTCGCCCGCCAGACCGTCCAGATGTTCTACAACCAGGGCCTCTTCGAGAAGAACGGCATCGCGGCACCCACGACGTGGGCCGAGTTCATCGCCGCCAACGACAAGCTCATGGCCGCCGGCGTCACGCCGATCGCCATCGGCGCCAAGGACGACTGGACGCTCCCGATCGTCCACGAGGTCCTCGCGGCCCCGCGCTTCGGCGGCAAGGCCTTCCAGGGCGAGGTGCTCTCGGGCAAGAAGTCCTTCACCGACCCTGACTGGGTGGGATCGGTGCAGGTCGTCGGCGACCTCGAGAAGTACATGCCCAAGAACGCCACCGGTGTGGCCCAGACCGACGCCCAGACGCTCTTCTCGGCCGAGAAGGCCGCGATGATCCCGGGCGGCAGCTTCGACCTGTCCGTCTTCCAGAAGGCCAACCCGGCCATGAAGATCGGCATCTTCCAGGTGCCGCCGGCCCCGGGGTCGCCGAGCGGTTCGGCCGCGACGACGGCAGGATGGGCCGATGGCAACTTCGCCGTGTCGGCCAGGTCGAAGCACCCGACCGAGGCCACGGAGCTCGTGAAGTGGATGACCACGAAGGAGTTCGGCCAGATGGTCACCGACGACATCAAGCAGATCTCGGCCGTGCCGGGCGTCGAGCCGACCGACCCGCTGCTCAAGCAGATGAGCGAGAACTACACGAACTCCGGCTCGCCCTACCTGCTGCTCACCGACTTCCGCTACGGCGCGCCCACGGGCACCGACCTGCTCGGCAAGGGCCTGCAGGAGATGCTGCTCGGCTCCAAGGACGCCGCCGCGGTGAGCCAGGACCTCGAGACCGGCGTCAAGACCTGGTTCAAGCCGAGCGCGTGACGGTTGCTGCATGAGGCGCCGCACCGGCCTGGTCTTCGTCGCTCCGGCGCTCGCGCTCTTCGCGGTGTTCGTGCTCTACCCGATGGTGACGGCGTTCTCGTACGCCTTCTTCCAGTGGCAGGGCACGACCCGCGGAGCGTTCGCGGGGCTCGAGAACTTCGTGACGCTCTTCACCAAGGCACCGTTCACGACCGATCTCCCGCGGGCGCTGCTGCACAACGTGCTCTTCTTCCTCGGCACGATGCTCATCCAGAACACGTTCGGGCTCACGATCGCCTACCTGCTCTACACGCGCCCGCGCAGCCGCCGGATGCTGCAGACGCTCTACGCGATGCCCTACCTCGTGAGCCCGATCGTCATCGGCTACCTCTGGACGCTGCTGCTGTCACCGACCTTCGGCCCCGTCAACACGCTGCTGACCAAGATCGGCCTCGAGTCGTGGGCCCTGCCGTGGCTCGGTGACCCGAAGACGGCGATCTGGGTCGTCATCCTCGTCAGCGTGTGGCAGTGGATCGGCTTCCCGGTGCTGCTCTACGGGGCGGCCCTGGGCGGCATCCCGGAGGAGCTGAGCGAGGCGGCCCGCGTCGACGGCGCGAGCAACCGACAGGCCTTCTTCAAGATCACCCTGCCGCTGCTCGTGCCCGCCATCGGCACGGTGTCGGTCCTGACGTTCATCTTCGCGATGGAGGCCTTCGCGCTCCCGTACGCCTTCGGTGGGTCGACCGGAAACCCAGCGGGCGCAACGGACTTCGTGTCGCTGCTCTTCTACCGCACGGCGTTCGACTCGGGTGCGACCGACGCCATCGGCAGCTCGTCGGCACTGGCGACGCTGCTCTTCCTCATCATCTTCGGCGGCGCCTACGCCGCCACGGCCGTGCTGCGCCGTCACGAGCGGAGGATCACCGCATGACCACGGCCGTCGTCACCACCGAGGCGCCGCAGGAGCAGGCTGCGGCTCGCCCCGACCGAGGCAGCCGTCGGCGCCCACCGCGGGTCAACCGTCCCGTGGGCGGCGCGGGCGCGAGCGTGCTCCTGTGGGGGTATGCCGCGCTGGCGCTCGTGCCGCTGCTGCTCATGGTGAGCAACAGCTTCCGCACCAACGCCGACCTCATCACCGACCCGCTCGGCCTGCCCTCGCCCCCGACGACGACGAGCTACGTCGAGGCGTGGACGACCGGCAACTTCGCGACGTACTTCGGCAACTCGCTCCTCGTCACGGTCGGCGCGGTCGCGATCTCGACGGCCGTCGCGACGATGGCGGCCTACGCCCTCGCGCGTGGTCGCTCGCGGATCTTCCGCTGGCTCGAGGCGCTCTTCCTCTCGGGCCTCATGCTCCCGATCCACCTCGCGATCCTGCCGATCTTCTACCTCTTCGACGGCCTCGGGCTCATCGACTCCCGGCTCGGGCTCATGCTCATGTACGCCGCGTCGGGCGTCCCGTTCTCGATCTTCGTCCTCACGACGTTCTTCCGGCAGCTGCCGGAGGAGCTCGAGGAGGCGGCGGCGCTCGACGGCGCGAGCAGCTGGCAGACGTTCTGGCGGATCATGGTCCCGCTCGTGCGCCCGGCCCTGGCGACCGTGGCCGTCTTCCGGTTCGTGCCGATCTGGAACGACTTCCTCTTCCCGCTCGTGCTGCTGCGCAGCGAGGACAAGTACACCCTCCCCGTCGGGCTCACGAACTTCTTCGGTGAGAACGCGACGAACTACTCGGCCGTCTTCGCCGGCCTCGTCATCACGACGGTCCCGCTCATCGTGCTCTTCCTCGTCGCCACGAAGCAGATCGTCGCGGGCTTGACCGCCGGCATGGCGAAGTGATCGGCTCGCTCGCGTGAGCGAGCCGACCACGACGCCGACGGTCGTGGCCGTCGACGTCGGCGGGTCGGGGCTTCGCCTGCAGTCGTATGCCGCGTCGCCCGGTCCCGTGCTCACCGCACCGGGGGTGCGCGTCGGGTCGGGCGGCATCGACATCGCCGCGCTCGTGTCCGACGCCCGCTCCCTCCTGGCGACCACCGGCGCCACCGGGCTGCCGAGGCCCGCGGTCGTCGTCTGGTCGATGCGCGGCCTGCTCTTCCTCGCCGACCGGTCCGAGGTGCTGCGCACCGTCGCCGAGGGCCTCGGCGCCGATCGCACCGTCGTCGTCAGCGACGCCGTCGCCAACCTCGTCGGCGCGACCGGCCGCATCGGCCCGGGCGCCGTCGTCGCGGCGGGCACGGGGGCGGTCGCGTTCGGCACCGACTTCGACCGGCAGTGGCGCCGCGTCGACGGCTGGGGCCACGTGCTCGGCGACGCCGGGTCGGCGGCGACCCTCGGCATGGCGGGACTGCGCGCGGCCCTGCGCGCCCACGACGGGCTCCCCGACGGGTCGCCTGCCCTGCTGGCGGCGGCCACCGACCTGCTCGGCTCCCCGGAGGGCTGGCCGCGACTCGTCATGACGAACCCCGACGCCCCCGAGCGCCTCGCCACCGTCGCCCCGCTCGTCACGGCCCTGGCCGCCGTCGACCCCGTGGCGCACGCCCTCTCCGCCCGCTCCGGCACCGACCTCGCCGACTCGCTCCTGCGCGCAGCGGAGGGTCTGACCGACCCGGTCCTCACGGCCACCGGCGGCCTGCTCGCGTCGCGTGCCGTCACCGACGCCCTCGACGCCCGCCTCTCCGACGCGGGGAGGCGCCGCTCGCCCGCCCGGGGCGGCGCGCTCGACGGCGCCCTGCACCTGGCCCGGCACCTGCTCGACACCGGAGCGCTCCCCGAGCACCCGGCATACCTGCTCGTGGCGTGACGGAACGCTCCGGGGTGCCTCGGCGGGAACGGGCGAGGCCAAAGGGCTCGTGGGGTGGGGTGAGCCGGTAGCCTCCGACCGGGTGGGCCGATTCACCCCCTTTGTGCCGCGCGTCCACAGGGATCCACACGCGGTGCGGCCCGCCGTGACGCTCGAGAGGTTCTGACATGCCCGGTCCATCACGTCGACTCACGGCACTCCTCGGCTCTGCCGCGCTGGTCCTCGGCGGAGCATCGAGCGCGACGGCCGCCGCCCTCACGCCCACGACACCGACGCCCACGGCGGCAACGCCGGCCACCCCCGCGCAGGCCTCGCCCGCCCCGCCCGCCACGCCCGCCGTCGCCACCGGCACGCGGTCCGTCGACTACCGCGGCGTCCGCCTCTCCGTGCCGTCCGACTGGGCCGTGGTCGACCTCGACGCCCAGCCCACCCGCTGCGTCCGTCTCGACGTCAGGGCCGTCTACCTGGGCCGCCCGGGCAGCCAGCAGGACTGCCCCGCGCACCTCGTCGGGCGCGCCGAGACGATCTGGCTGCACCCGGGCTCCGACCGCTCGAGCACGGCGACGACCTCGAGGACGACGGTGCTCGGCACGCTCCGGGCGCACACCGGGACCGACCGTGTCGCCGGCACCACGTCGGCGCGGTTCACGGCGCAGGACGTCCAGGTCGACGCCACCTGGGGAGCCCACGAGTCGACGGTCGACGACATCCTCGCGACGGCGACCACGAGCCCCACGAAGCCGGCGGGCCCGACGAGCCCGACGGCGAGCGCCCGGACGGCTCCGGGCGCGACCGCGGACACCTCGTCGTCCGCTCCGGCTCCCCGCTCCTCCAGCGGCACGTCCTCGACCGCCGTGGCGTCCGCGCCGCAGACCTTCACCGGGATGGGGTTCGACGCCTGCGCCGCCCCGAGCGTCGCGACGATGCAGGCCTGGCTGGCCTCGCCCTACCGCGCCGTCGGCATCTACGTCGGCGGCTCGATGCGGGCCTGCGGCGACGGCAACCTCTCCACGAGCTGGGTGAGCCAGATCAGCGCGATGGGCTGGGGACTCATCCCGATCTACGTCGGGCCGCAGGCACCCTGCGTCAACCAGACCGGCCTCGCCACGATCGACCCGGCGCAGGCCGCCGCGCAGGGCAGGGCCGCGGCTGCCGACGCGGCCGGACGGGCGGCGTTCTTCGGCCTCGGTGCCGGCACGCCGGTCTACTACGACATGGAGGCCTACGACCCGAACGTCGCAGGCTGCACGGCCACGGTCCTGTCGTTCCTGACGGCGTGGACGCAGGAGCTGCACGCCCGCGGCTACACGTCCGGCGCCTACGGCAGCAGCAGCTCACTCATGGTCGATCTGTCCAGGGCGGTCGGCACGACGGGGTTCACCGCGCCGGACAACGTGTGGTTCGCCAACTGGAACGGCCTGCAGACGCTGTCCGACTCGACGAGCTACCCCGAGTTCCGTGACAGCTACTGGGCCGGCGGCCAGCGCCTGCACCAGTACGCCACCGGCAGCGAGACCTGGGGCGGGGTCAGGATCGACATCGACGCCAACTGGGTCGGCGGCCGCGTCACGGGCGCCCCGGTGCCGATCAGCTACGGCAGCGGCACCATCGGCCCCGGCAGCCCGTCGTTCCTCTTCACGGGCAACATGTACTACTGGAAGCCCAATCAGGGCCAGGGAGTGCAGGGACGTGCCTACTCCACCTACGCCAACGGCAGCACGGAGGAGAACGGCGCGACGTGGTCCCCGGCCCTCGCCGCCGGCCTCTACGCCGTGAGCGCCTACGTCCCGGCCACCCGCGCCGACGCGAAGGTGTCGTATGCCGTCAGCGACGCGCGCGGGTCCGCGACCACCGTGGTCGACCAGTCCACGGCGTCGGCCACCTGGGCCCCGCTCGGCACCTACCTCGCCCGCTCCGGCACGTCGGTGCGGGTCCATGCCGCCGACAGCGGTCCGAGCCCCACGACGGCCCAGGTCGGCGTCGACGCGATGCGGTTCGCCCTCGTGGCCACGGCGCCGTCGGCCCCGACGTCGGTGTCGGCGGTCCCCGACAACGGCCGGGCGACCGTGCGCTGGAAGGCAGCCACGCCCAACGGCAGCCCGGTGACGGGCTACACCGTGACCTCCTCTCCCGCGGGTGCGAGCGCGACGGTGTCCGGATCGGCGACGTCGGCCACCCTCACGGGGCTGCGCAACGAGACGGCCTACACCTTCACGGTGACGGCGACGAACGTCGTGGGGGCCGGTCCGGCGTCGACGCCCTCGACCGCGGTCCGGCCGTCGTCCTTCTCGCACCTCGTCCCCGTGACTCCGACCCGGCTGCTCGACACCCGTGTCGGCACGACGAGCAACCCGGTCCGCACCGCGATCGCCGCCGGCGCCTCGCTCACCATCAAGGTCGCCGGCGTCACCGGGTCACCCGTCCCCGCCGGAGCCACCGCCGCCGCGATCAACCTCACCGCCACCGCACCCCAGAAGCCCGGCTTCCTCAGCGCCGACTCCACCGCCACCACCGGCAGCTCCACCGCCAACTTCGCCGCCGGCCAGACCGTCGCCAACCTCCTCGTCGGCCGCCTCACCGGTGCCGGCACCCTGACGATCGTCAACCACTCCCAGGGCACGGTCCACGTCGTCGCCGACGTCACCGGCTACCTCACCACGAGCGGCACGAGCCAGCGGTGGACGAGCACCACGCCGACCCGGCTGCTCGACACCCGCGCCGGCACGACGAGCAACCCGGTCCGCACCGCGATCGCCGCCGGCGCCTCGCTCACCATCAAGGTCGCCGGCGTCACCGGGTCACCCGTCCCCGCCGGAGCCACCGCCGCCGCGGTCAACCTCACCGCCACCGCACCCCAGAAGCCCGGCTTCCTCAGCGCCGACTCCACCGCCACGACCGGCAGCTCCACCGCCAACTTCGCCGCCGGCCAGACCGTCGCCAACCTCCTCGTCGGCCGCCTCACCAGTGCCGGCACCCTGACGATCGTCAACCACTCCCAGGGCACCGTCCACGTCGTCGCCGACGTCACCGGCTACGTCACGACCGCCAGCACGTCGAACCAGTGGGCCACGACCGCCCCCGCCCGGCTGCTCGACACCCGTGTCGGCACGACGAGCAACCCGGTCCGCACGGCGATCGCCGCCGGCGCCTCGCTCACCATCAAGGTCGCCGGCGTCACCGGGTCACCCGTCCCCGCCGGAGCCACCGCCGCCGCGGTCAACCTCACCGCCACCGCACCCCAGAAGCCCGGCTTCCTCAGCGCCGACTCCACCGCCACGACCGGCAGCTCCACCGCCAACTTCGCCGCCGGCCAGACGGTCGCCAACCTCCTCGTCGGCCGCCTCACCAGTGCCGGCACCCTGACGATCGTCAACCACTCCCAGGGCACCGTCCACGTCGTCGCCGACGTCACCGGCTACCTGCGCTGACGAGGCCCGAACGGCCCGAGCGGGCCGAGCGGGTACGTCACCGGTCGGTCCCAGCAGCCAGGTCTACGCTCGGGCTGCCCCCCTCACGACCCGACTGGAGCCTGCATGTCCGAGCACGACGCCCACCGCCCCGGACTCGGGTCGATGCCCCACGACGGCGGGACGGCCTTCCGCGTCTGGGCCCCGAACGCCGACGCCGTCGCGGTCACCGGCAGCTTCACCGACTGGTCGGGCGACGGACACGCGATGGTCTCCGAGGACAACGGGCACTGGTACGCCGACGTCGAGGGCGTTCGGCCCGGCGACGAGTACCAGTTCGTCATCACCAACGGCGACCAGCGCCTCATGCGCATCGACCCCCGCGCCCGCGTCGTCACGAACTCGTCGGGCAACGCCGTCGTCTACGACCGCGACGCCTTCGACTGGGCGGGCGACACGTTCGGCTGCCCGCCGCACGACGAGCTCGTCATCTACGAGACCCACATCGGCTCGTTCGTCGCCACCGAGGGCGACGCCGGTGACCTCGGCGGGCTCGCCGGCAAGCTCGGCTACCTCGCCGAGCTCGGCATCAACGCCATCGAGCTCATGCCGGTCGCCGAGTTCGCGGGCGACTACTCGTGGGGCTACAACCCGTCCAACCCCTTCGCCGTCGAGAGCAACTACGGCGGCGCCGACGCGCTCAAGGCCTTCGTCAAGGAGTCCCACCGGCACGGCATCGCGGTCATCCTCGACGTCGTCATCAACCACTACGGCCCGAGCGACCTGGCCCTGTGGCAGTTCGACGGCTGGAGCGAGGACGGCAAGGGCGGCATCTACTTCTACAACGACGAGCGCTCCTCGACCCCGTGGGGTGACACCCGACCCGACTACGGCCGCGAGGAGGTACGCGCCTACCTCCACGACAACGCCCTCATGTGGCTCGAGGAGTTCCACCTCGACGGGCTCCGGTTCGACGCGACCCTCTACGTGCGCACCATCGACGGTCTCGGCACCGGCGACCTGCCCGAGGGCTGGGACCTCATGCGCTCGATCACGACGACGATCCGCGAGCGGCACCCCGACAAGATCCTCATCGCCGAGGACCTCCAGTCCGACCCGGCGATCACCTCGCCCGACGAGGGTGGCGCGGGCTTCCACGCCCAGTGGGACACGAGCTTCGTCCACCCGGTCCGGCGGCTGCTGACGGCCGTCGACGATGCCGACCGTTCGATGACCGAGCTCGCCGACGCGCTGCGCGGCGACGACGAGCCGTTCCGGCGCATCGTCTACACCGAGAGCCACGACGAGGTGGCCAACGGCAAGCTCCGGGTCCCCCACGAGGTCGACGGCGGCGACCCGAGCGGCTGGGCGGCGCAGAAGCGCGCGACCCTCGGCTTCGCCATCGCCCTGACGACGCCGGGCATCCCGATGCTCTTCCAGGGCCAGGAGTTCCTCGAGGACGAGTGGTTCCGTGACGACGTGCCGCTCGACTGGGAGCGGGCCGAGCAGTTCCGCGACATCGTGCGTCTCGGCCGCGACCTCGTCCACCTGCGGCGCGACGTCGACGGCGTCTCGCGCGGCCTGCGCGGCGAGGGCTTCGAGGTGCTCCACCTCGACGACGAGGCCAAGGCCCTGGCGTGGGCACGTCGCGCAGGCGACGACGTCGCCGTGGTCGTCGTCAACGCGAGCGCCGAGGCGCGCGACATCACGACGGGTATGCCGTCCGCCGGGCCGTGGGTGGTCCGCTTCAACTCCGACGCGGCCACCTACAGCGCCCTCTTCGCGGGTCACGACACCCACGACGTCGACGCGGTGGACGAGCCGCTCGACGACCAGCCTGCGAGCGGCACCGTGTCGGTGGGCGCCTACACCCTCGTCGTCCTCACGCCCGCCTGAGTCCCGGGCCGCTCGTCACTGCTTCGTAAGGGTCTCGTCATGGTGCGGGCACGGCGGGGCCGGTGTACTGGATCCATGAACCGACGCGTCTGGATCGCCGCCTCCGTCGTCACCGCCTCGCTCGCGCTCGTCGTCGGGCTCGCCCTCTTCCAGCCGTGGCGGCTGCTCACCCGCAGCGTCGTCGACGAGCCGCTCCCCGTGGCCGTCGCGACCGCGACGGCCACGGCCGGGGGCACGAGCCCGACCACACCGCATACGCCCTCGGCGTCCGCGGCGCGCGTCGTCGGCCAGGGGCGGTTCGTCGACGGGGAGCACGCCACGTCCGGCACCGCCCGCGTGCTCGAGCTGGCCGACGGCACGAGCGTGCTGCGGCTCGAGGGCTTCTCGACGAGCGACGGGCCGGACGTCGTCGTGTGGCTGACCGACCAGCCGGCCGGAGGCGACGACTGGCACCGCTACGACGACGGCCGGTTCGTCCCGCTCGGGGACCTCAAGGCCACGGACGGCAACCAGAACTACGCCGTCCCGCCGGGCACGGACCTGTCCGGCCTGACCTCGGTCGTCATCTGGTGCGACCGTTTCGACGTCGCGTTCGGATCTGCACCAATCCGGACCGCATGACGTCTCCGAAGCACGGTTGACGGCTGCCGCCGCACTGAGGGGTCCGGCGGCAGCCGTCTTCGGCGGACGCGTGCAGACGCGCCGCCGCGGCGCGGGGGGACGCGCACGGAGGCCCACCTGACGAGGTTCGTCAGGTGGGCCTTGTCCGTGTGTGCTGCCGCGTGTGCTGCCGGCTCGCGCTCAGCGGAGCGGGTTGAAGGGCGCGAGCTGCTCGGGCGCGCGGCCGGTGACCATCTGCTCGGCGAGCAGGCGGCCCGTGACGGGGCCGAGCGTGATGCCCCACATGCCGTGACCGCCGGCCACGAAGACCTTGGGGTTGCGCGAGGCGCCGATGAGCGGCAGACCGTCGATGGTGCACGGCCGGGAGCCCACCCACTCGTCCTGGCGGTGGTCGAGGTCGGCACCCTGGAGCAGCGGGCGGGCCGACTCGACGATGGCCTTGATGCGGCGCGGGTCGAGCGCGGCCTCGGGCTGGCGGAACTCCATCATGCCGGCGACGCGGAGGCGGTCCCCGACGGGCGTGCAGGCGACGCGCGCGGCCGGGAAGTAGACCGGGCCGTTGGGCAGGTCGTCGACGGCGACGCTGAAGGAGTAGCCGCGGCCGGCCTGGACGACGCGCTTGACGCCGAACTCCCGCGCGAGCTTGCCGAGCCAGGCGCCGGTGGCGACGACGACGGCGTCGTAGTGCTCGGCCTGCCCGAAGTCGTTCGTGACGAGCACGCCGGTCGGGGTGTCGGTGATGCGCTGGACGGCGCTGCCGGTCACGATCTTGCCGCCGCGGGCGGTGACCGAGTCGGCGAGGGCGGCGACGTACGCGCCGGGGTTGATGAACCGCTGACCGTGGAGCACGATCGCGGCGCCGATCTCGTCGGACAGCGCCGGCTCGATGGCGCGGGCCTCGTCGCCGCTGAGGACGTCGAAGGTGATGTCGCCGCCCGAGGCGTGGATGTGCTCGATCTCCTCGAGCAGCGTCTGACGCTCCTCGGCCGTGCGGTAGGCGGCCGTGAACGACTTCGCCTCGTAGGTGTCGGCGTCCACCCCGCCCGCCTTGAGCAGGTCGAAGCTCTGCAGCGACAGGTCGTTGACGGGCACGAGGGCGCCCATGGCCTTCTTCCAGGCCGTCATCGTGCTGTGGCGGGTGAAACCGGTGACGAAGCGGAGGAAGTCCGGTCGCGCGCTCGGCGGCACGTAGACCGGCGAGCTCGGGCTGAGCACGGCCCGCAGGCCGTACTTGAGCACGGCGGGCTCGGGCAGCGGCGTCGCGATGCCGGGCGTCAGCCAGCCCGCGTTGCCCCAGGACGCGCCGGCGGCGACGCCGTCGCGGTCGATGACGGTGACCTCGACGCCACGCTCCTGGAGGAACCAGGCGGTGGCGAGACCGACCATGCCGGCGCCGACGACGGCGACGCGCTCGGGGACGGGGGTACCGGCGGGGGTCACAGCGGCCATGCGATCGACTCCTGGGTCTGGTGCTCGGGTGGTGCCTTGCGTCCATGGTGGGGCCACACGATGCGCATCCTGTGGTGCTGTCGTGCCAGGGTTCTCGCCCCACGTTGTGCTGTGGGCACCAAAGCGCGTCATGATGGTCGTATGCCGTCCGCACCGTCCCGCGCGACCCGACGGTCCGCGACCCGCACCTCGTCGACGACCCCGGTCGGCCTGCCCATCGCGCAGCTCGTCGGCACGCTCGGCGGTGGCCTGCTCACGGTGGTCGTCGACGTCGGCGGCCCCCCGGTCGACGACGTGACCCTCGCCGAGCCGGGCTCGGGCGTCTTCGGCCAGGCCGGCGACCTGCTCCTCGGCGTCGGGGTCGAGCGCCCCGCCGAGGCGGCCGCGCTGCTCGAGGGGGCGGCCGAGGTCGACTGCGGCGCCGTCGTGCTGCGCCGGGCCGCCGCCCGCAACCAGCAGGTCCGCGCCGCGGCCGCCCGCTTCGGCGTCAGCCTCGTCGAGCTGGCCGACCACGCGTCGTGGGCACACGTCGTGTGGCTGCTGCGTGGGGTCCTCGACCGGGCGGCGAGCGGACCCGCCGTGCGCGCGGAGGGGCCGGTGCTCGACGAGCTCTTCGCCCTCGCCGACGCGTGTGCGGCCCTCGTCGCGGCCCCCATCACCATCGAGGACACCCAGTCCCGGGTGCTCGCCTACTCCTCCACGCAGGACGTCGCCGACCCGGCGCGCGTCTCGACCATCGTCGGCCGGCGCGTGCCCGACGAGGTCATCGCCAACCTGCGCGGGCGCGGGGTGTTCCGCCGCCTCGCGCGCTCCGACGAGCCCTTCTTCGTCCCGGCCGGCCGCGGCCTGCGGGCTCGCGTCGTCGTCCCGGTGCGGGCCGGCACCGAGTGGCTGGGCTCGATCTGGGCCGTCGTCGACGAGGAGCCGCCCGAGCAGGTCATGGGGTCGCTGGCGCAGACGGCGTCGGTCGTGGCCCTCCATCTGCTGCGCCTGCGCTCGCAGGCCGACCTCGCCCGACGGGTCTCGGCCGACCGGCTCCGCGCCGTGCTGAGCGGCGACACGCTCGAGGCCGAGGGCTGGCTGCCGGCGGCACCGTGGCGGGTCGTCGTGCTCGCCGGGGCGCATCGTGCCCGCACCGACCCGACCGGTGAGGGCGCTCCCCGCGACACCGAGCACGAGCTCGACGTCTGGGAGTCGGCCGCCCGGCGCCGGTCGTGGCGCCAGCCGCTCCTCGCGATCTTCGACGGCGTCGCGCTGACGCTCGTGCGCGACGCGCCGGGCGACGCCTCCCCGGGCACGTGGGAGTGGCTGCTCGGCGTCGTCGAGGAGGTCGCCGGCGTCACGCCGACGGCCACGGCGAGCGCCGGCGGACGGGTCACCCGCACCGTCGACCTCGACCGGTCGCGACGCGAGGCCACCGAGGTGCAGCGCCTGCGCGACGTCGGCCGCGTCACCGGCACCACGACGACGGTCGAGGACGCCTGGGCCGCCGTCACCAACGCCCGCGCGCTCGGCGGCATCTGGACCGAGGAGCTCCTCGGCCCGGTCGCCGCCCTGCGCGAGCACGACGAGGCCCACCACACGGCATACCTCGAGACGGTCGCGGCGTGGCTCGACCACCCGGGCGACCCGCGGGCGGCCGCGGCGCGCGTGCACGTGCACCCCAACACGCTCCGCTACCGGATGCAGCGCCTCTCAGGTGTCGTCGAGCTCGACCTCCACGACCCCGAGACCCGTCTCGCCCTGCGCCTCCAGCTGCGCGCGCTCGGCCACTGAGGCGGCGTCCGGCGCTGGCGTGGCGCCGTGGGCGAGCAGGACGCAGTGACGACCGGCGGGCAGCGGTGGCTCGCACCCGAGGAGTTCCAGCGCATCTACGGTCCCCAGCACTCGTGGACCCCCGTCGAGGTCCGGGACCTGCTCGCCGGGCTCGGCGTGCCGTGGTGGGTGGCCGGCGGGTGGGCCGTCGAGGCGTTCACCGGCGTCGCCCGCGACCACGAGGACATCGACCTCTCGGTGCTCCGTCGCGACGTCGGCGCGATCCGGGCCCACCTCGAGCCGGACTGGCACCTGTGGTCGGCCGGCGGCTCGGGTCTGCTCCACCTGCCGCCGGGACGGGACGTGCCCGAGGACTCCGGCCAGATCTGGGTCCGCGAGCACGCGCTCGCCCCGTGGCGCGGCGAGATCCTGCTCAACCCGGACGTCGACGGCCGGTGGCAGTTCAAGCGCGACCCGTCGCTCGTGCTGTCGCTGGACGAGGCCACCTGGGAGCGCGACGGCGTGCGCTACCTGCGCCCCGAGCTCGTCCTCGCCCACAAGGCCGCCTCGCCCCGCCCCAAGGACGACGCCGACCTCGAGGCCGCACTCCCCCTGTTCGACGCCGCGCAGGTCGCGGTGCTCCGACGGGTCGTCGACGCCCAGCCGGCCGGCCACCCGTGGCGGGCCCGCCTCGAGGCGCTCTAGGCCTCGCCCAGGTGGACGGTGCCGTCGGCGTCGACCCGGAAGTTCGGGTTGTGCACGAGGTCCCACCGGAAGCCGTCCGGGTCGGCCACGCACGCGCTGACCCCGCCCCACTCGCGCTCGGTCGGGGCGGAGACGGAGGTCGCACCGGCAGCCAGCGCGGCGGCATACAACGCCTCGACCTGCCCGACCTCGGTGACGTTGTGGCCCAGCGACACGGGTGGCGCGGACGAGCCGTGCGCGACGTCGCCGTACTCGCTCGGCATCTGCGTGACGTCCCACAGGGCGAGGAGCACGCCGGGGGCGCCCTGGACGAAGGTGATGTCCGGCAGGTGGAGCACCGAGCGGAAGCCGAGCCCGTCGACGTAGAAGGCGCGGGAGCGCTCGACGTCGTGGACGCCGAGGGTGATGGCGGTGATCTCGGGTGGGTGCGTCATCCCGCCACGATAGGGCGGCCCACCGACGTCGCCGAGCCGTAAGGACCGGATAACCCCCACGTCATGGAGCCCACGGCCGCATCGGGCTTGACTCGGTGGTGAGCCGGTCAGGGTGACCGGACGAAAGGTGGAAAGCCATGTCTCACAAGCTGACTCGCAGGACCGTCCGGTCCCTCTGCGTCGCGGCGGTCGCACTACCAGCCCTCGTCGCGGGCGCGTCTGCCCAGGCGGGCGGCGTCTCGGGGCCGGCGTTCTACGTCGACCACCAGCTCTACCGGACGGTCGCGACGCCGACCGACCTCAGCGGCACCGGCGCTCCCGCGCAGTCGTGGGACACGATCTACAGCTTCGGCGCGGTGCAGCGCAGCGTCGCGACGGCTGCCCCCGGCGACCCCGGCTACAACGGCGGGCGCTGGCAGGTGCACGCCGTCTCGCTCACCGGCACGTACGCCGCGGCGCTGGCGGCCGGCGACCACGACGGCAACGGCGTGCTCGACGCCACCGACGAGGTGCAGGGCGCCATCGCCGCCGGCGCCCTGGTCGACGGCGGCGTCGTGAGGTACTTCGTGTGCACCGTCAACCCGCTCCCCCACGGGCGGGCCTGAGCACACGCACCACGACCGGGTAGCAGTCGGGGGAGGGACACCGTGTGGTGTCCCTCCCCCGACGATCTGACCGGTCTACCCCCAACTTTCCGTCGAGATCAGTGTCCGCCACCCAGAAGGTCGCGCACCTCTGACTCGCGATACCTCCGGTGCCCACCAAGGGTCCGGATCGAAGTCAGCTTTCCTGCCTTGGCCCACCGGGTGACCGTCTTCGGGTCCACTCGGAACAGGGCCGCAACCTCGGCAGGAGTCAGCAGCTTCTCGGTCTCGTGTCGATCCTGAGTCGTCATTGTCATATCCCCACCACCCTGTCGCTAGGTGCAGCGACACGCATGCGCCCCAATCGGGGCTCAGTAAAGCAAGGGTAAAGTCTCGGCCAGCCTAATGGCGGTTAAACACTGAAAAGAGTCAAATCGTCCCGCTTCCGAGACACAAGGTGTATACGGAGAGGCAGCCGCCGGAAGCGTACCGCCGACCCCCGACGGGGCCTGAAGAGGCCCTGAAGAGGCCCTGGCGGAGCCGTGACGGACCCCCGACTGGTCCTCGAGCGACCCCGGAGCGACCCCGGAGCGACCCCCGAGCGACCCCCGGGCCACCCTCGCCGGCCCGACCCGGACCGACGGGCCGCGACGCGCCCGCCGCTCAAGGGGTGCGGCGGGCGCGGGATTTGCCTCACTCATGTAGCGTTAGCACCACGAGAACACACACATTCCCGGGGCCGCTACGCGGACATCGAAGAGCCACCCGGTTCTCCGAGGAGCGATGCCGTCCCGGCACGACGCACGAGGGGGTCACGCCATGGGGCGCGGCCGAGCCAAAGCCAAGCAGACCAAGGTCGCACGGCAGCTCAAGTACTACACACCTGACACGGACTTGAGCGCGCTGGAGCGTGAGCTGCACGGGCCGTCGCAACGCGACGTGTCCAACCAGCCACGATCCGTCGACGACGACGAGTACGACGAATACGGGAAGTGGGCCTCGGGCGGGCGCTGAGCCCTCCCTTCCCTCTTCCGTCTGCACCTCGTGCGTCGGGTGTTCGCACCCGGCGCGCGATCGGTGCTGCCCTCGAGGCACTCGACGCGTCGGCACCCGTGCCGGGTCGCGTCGGAGTGACGCATCGATGCCCGCACACCCTCCGGGGTGCTGCGGGCTTCGTCACACCCGGGTATGCCGCGTCGCCGGCTCTCCTCGGCCCGGCCCACCCTGCCGGCACACCACCGGAGTGCTCCCGAGGTGTTCGGCGGGGGTCAGGCGGTCGGGTGCTGCCCGACGACCTGCACGGCGCCACCGTCGACACCCTTGGCCCCGCGCACGATCTCGGCGTCGTCCGCGACGAGGCCGTCGGCGTGCGCCCGCTCCTCGGTGGCGACCTCGCCGAGCCGCCACGCACGGATGCCGTGGGCCTCGCTCAGCTCGATGGCCCGCTCCGCCTGGGCCTCGGGGAGCACGGCGACGAAGCCGATGCCCTGGTTGAGGGTGCGCTCGACGTCGGCCTGCGG
The DNA here is from genome assembly GCF_964254175.1 of Terrabacter sp. LjRoot27. Classification (NCBI taxonomy): domain Bacteria; kingdom Bacillati; phylum Actinomycetota; class Actinomycetes; order Micrococcales; family Intrasporangiaceae; genus Terrabacter; species Terrabacter sp. LjRoot27. Next base: position 767,810 of record NZ_CAXUSS020000001.1, on the reverse strand, counting down.
CACGCGGCCGAGGTCCTGGACCGTGCGGAAGACCGCCGGGGGCGTCCACGTCGAGCGGTCGACGCGGGCGAAGGTGCCGGTCGGGAGCACGCGGGCGAGGTTCGCGGCCAGGCCGCCGCCGGTGACGTGGCTCAGGGCGTGCACGTCGACGCCGTCGGCGGCGATGAGCTCGAGGAGCGGCTTGGTGTAGATGCGGGTCGGCTCGAGCAGCTCCTCGCCGAGGGTGCGGCCGAAGTCGTCGACGTGCCGGTCCAGCTGCCAGCCGGCGCTCGCGACGACGCGGCGCACGAGGCTGTAGCCGTTGCTGTGCAGGCCACTGCTCGCGAGCGCGACCACGACGTCACCGTCGGCGACGCGCTGGGGACCCAGCACGGCGGCATACTCCACGACGCCGGTGGCCGCGCCGGCGACGTCGTACTCGTCGGGCTCGAGCAGGCCCGGGTGCTCGGCGGTCTCGCCGCCGACGAGGGCGACCCCCGCCTCCTCGCACGCGCGGGCGATGCCGCCGACGATCGCGGCGATGCGCTCGGGCACGACCTTGCCGGTCGCGATGTAGTCGGTCATGAAGAGCGGCTCGGCGCCGCACACGACGATGTCGTCGACGACCATGCCGACGAGGTCGAAGCCGATCGTGTCGTGCACGTCGAGGGCCTGTGCGATGGCGACCTTGGTGCCGACGCCGTCGGTGCTCGTGGCGAGGATCGGCCGGGTCATCCGGGCGATGGCGCTCGCGTCGAACATGCCGGCGAACCCGCCGAGGCCGCCGACGACCTCCGGCCTGGTGGCACGGCGCACCGATGCCTTCATCAGCTCGACGGCCTTGTCACCCGCCTCGACGTCGACTCCGGCCGAGGCATAGGTGATGGGGGCATCGCTCACGGGCCCCAGCCTACCGGCGCCCGGGGGACGCGCTCACCGCCGTCCAGACGCAGTGGATGCGCGCAGCCCGGTCCGGTCAGGGGTGCTGGAGGGCGTTCTCGCCGCCGAGACCGATCCCGAGGGTCACGCCGTCGACGTCGACCGAGCGGTCGTGGCCGGTGCGCACCGTCAGCGGCAGCGTCTCGAGGACGTGCTTGCCGATGCGGCCGTCCTCGGGCAGCTCGATGGGGTACTTGCCGGTGAAGCACGCGGAGCACAGCTCGTCGGCGGGCTGGTTCGTCGCCCCGATCATGCCCTCCTCGGAGATGTAGCCGAGCGAGTCCGCCCCGATCGAGGCGCGGATCTCCTCGACACCGAGGCCGGTCGCGATGAGCTCGGCGCGCGTCGCGAAGTCGATGCCGTAGAAGCACGGCCACTGCACCGGCGGCGAGCTGATGCGCACGTGCACCTCGGCCGCGCCCGACTCGCGGAGCATGCGGATCTGCGCGCGCTGGGTGTTGCCGCGCACGATCGAGTCGTCGACGACGACGAGGCGCTTGCCGCGGATCGTGTGCTCGAGCGGGTTGAGCTTGAGCCGGATGCCGAGCTGACGCAGCGTCTGCGACGGCTGGATGAAGGTGCGGCCGACGTAGGCGTTCTTGACGAAACCCTGGCCGAACGGGATGCCCGACTCCTGCGAGTAGCCAACAGCCGCAGGCACGCCCGACTCGGGGACCCCGATGACGAGGTCGGCGTCGACGGGGTGCTCGCGCGCGAGGACGCGACCCATCTCGACGCGGGCCTCGTGCACGACCCGGCCACGGATGACCGCGTCTGGACGGGCGAGGTAGACGTACTCGAAGACGCAGCCCTTGGGCTGGGGCTCGGCGAACTTGTGCGAGCGCAGGCCGTCCTCGTCGATGACGATGAGCTCGCCGGGCTCGACCTCGCGGATGACGGCCGCGCCGATCGTCTGCAGCGCCGCGGTCTCGGACGCGACCACCCAGCCCCGCTCGAGGCGGCCGAGCGCGAGGGGACGCACGCCCCACGGGTCGCGGGCGGCATACAACGTCGTCTCGTCCATGAAGACGAAGGAGAAGGCGCCCTTGAGCTTGGGCAGCAGCTCGAGGGCGGCCTGCTCGGGGGTGCGGTCCTCGTCGGCTGCAAGCAGCGTCGTCACGAGGGCGGTGTCGGACGTGTTGCCGCGGGCGAGCTCGCCGGTGATGCGGGTCCCGCCGAAGTGCTCGTCGACGAGGGCCTTGAGCTCGACCGTGTTGATGAGGTTGCCGTTGTGGGCCAGGGCCAGCGTGCTGTGGCCGGTGCCGCCGAGCGTCGGCTGGGCGTTCTCCCACGTCGAGCCGCCGGTCGTGGAGTAGCGCGTGTGGCCGATGGCGATGTGGCCGCGGAGCGAGCTGAGCGCGGTCTCGTCGAAGACCTGCGACACGAGGCCCATGTCCTTGTAGACGAGGATCTTCTCGCCGTCACCGGTCGCGATGCCGGCCGACTCCTGACCGCGGTGCTGCAACGCATAGAGCCCGAAGTACGTCAGCTTCGCGACGTCCTCTCCGGGAGCCCAGACGCCGAAGACCCCGCAGGCGTCCTGCGGGCCTTTCTCGCCGGGGATGAGGTCATGGTTCAAACGACCGTCGCCACGTGCCACAGCGCCAGTGTCGCACACGCGAGTGGGCGACTCGTCCGCGGTTCACGACCGCAGCGGCAGCTCCGCGAGCACCTCGTAGCGCGGCCGCCGCCCCCGACCCTCACCGAGGTGCGACTCGACGAGCGCCAGGTGGTCGACCCGCCAGGCCGGCCCCTCCCACGCGTCGAGCGCGCGGATCCAGCGGGTCGCCTCGGTGGGACGGTGGAAGCGGCCGAGCGTCAGGTGGGGGTGGAAGCGCGTGCCGTCGGGCGTCGCCCCCGCCGACGTCGACGCACGGCGTATGCCGCCCGCCACCGCCCCGAGGTCACCGCGCAGCTCGTCGACCCCCGCCCAGAGCACGCGGGCGGCATACGGGTTCGGGAAGGCGCCGGCTCCGGCGAGGCGCAGGACGAGAGGGTCGCGCCGGGCGGCGGAGCGGGCGAGCGCGTCGGTGAGGTCGTCGAGGCGCGCCTCCGGGACGGCGCCGAGGAAGGCGAGCGTGACGTGCCACTGGTGGCGGTCGGTCCAGCGGATCTCGGGACCGGCGTCGCGGCGCGGCTCGACGTGCTCCTCGAGGTCGTCGAGCACGTCGTCCGGCGGGACGACGGCGACGAAGAGCCTCATGGCGCCGACGCAGCGCCCGAGGCGATGAGGGCGTCGACGTCGTCGATGCCCCACGCGGCGAGGGCGGCGCGGGTGTCGGCGCCGGGCGTGGACGGAGGGGTGCCGAGCGCGGCAGCGGTGCGGGAGAAGCGGGGCGCCGGGGCGGGCTGGACGACGCCGTGGTGCTCGACGTACGTGCCGCGCGCGGCGAGGTGCGGATGACCCGGCGCCTCGGCATAGCTGAGGACCGGCTCGACGCAGGCGTCGGTGCCCTCGAGGAGCGAGACCCAGGCGTCGCGGGTCCGGGTGCGGAAGGTGTCGGCGAGGAGGGCACGCAGCGCGGGCCACTGGCCGGGGTCGAGACGGTCGGGGGCGGTCTCGGTGAGGTCGAGAAGCCGGAGCAGCTCTGCGTAGAACGCGGGCTCGAGGGGGCCGACCGCGAGCCAGCCGCCGTCGCTCGTCTCGTAGACGTCGTAGAAGGGTGCGCCGGTGTCGAGCAGGTTGGTGCCGCGGCGGTCGGACCACAGTCCGGCGCCCACGAGGCCCATGACGAGCGAGGAGAGGTGGGCGGTGCCGTCGACGATCGCGGCGTCGACGACCTGGCCACGGCCGCTCGTGCGGGCCTCGAGCAGGGCGGCGAGGACGCCGACGACGAGGTAGAGGGCACCGCCCCCGAAGTCGCCGACGAGGTTGACGGGCACCTGCGGAGGTCCGCCGACGCGGCCGATGGCGTGCAGGGCGCCGGTGATGGCGACGTAGCCGATGTCGTGACCGGCGGCGTGGGCGAGCGGGCCGTCCTGGCCCCAGCCGGTCATCCGGCCGTAGACGAGGCGCGGGTTGCGCGCGAGGCAGTCGGCGGGTCCGAGGCCGAGGCGTTCGGCGACACCCGGGCGGTAGCCCTCGACGAGCACGTCGGCCTGCTCGACGAGGGCGAGGGTGGTCGCGACCCCGTCGGGGTGCTTGAGGTCGAGCGCGACGGAGGGACGGCCGCGACGCAGCAGGTCGGACTCGGGCGCCAGCGGGACCGGGAGCGAGGCCTCACCGGGCCGGTCGATGCGGATGACGTCGGCGCCGAGGTCGGCGAGCAGCATCGCCGCGAAGGGCGCCGGACCGATGCCGGCGAGCTCGACGACGCGGATGCCGGCGAGCGGGCCGGCCGGCCGGGTCACGACTGGTCGCGACCGGACCGGTCGAGGAGGATGCCGAGGATGCCGGCGAGGCCGGTGCCGATGAAGGCGCCGAGGGCGCCGATGTAGAGCGCACCGGTGGTCGTCGTGTAGCCCTGCACCTCGTCACCCATGATCGAGATGACGGCACCCACGATGAAACCCAGGACGGCGCCCGTGATGAGGAAGCGCTTGAAGTTGGGGATGCGGGGACGCTCGGGGCGGGTGGTCGGCGAGGGCTGGGTCACGAGTCCAGCCTAAGCGAGGTGAGCGGCAGGAGGCCGTCGAGGTGGGCCCGCTGCCCGCTGGCCCGGACCCGCGCCCCGTCGACGGCCGACTCCCAGGTCAGGTCGCCGACGGCGAGTCGCAGCCACGTCGCGGCATCGGTCTCGATGACGTTGGGCGGCGTGCCGCGGGTGTGGACCGGGCCCTCGATGCACTGCACCGCGCCGTGCGGGGGGACGCGCACCTCGACGGTGCGGCCGGGCGCGATGGTCGCGAGCTCCTCGAGCGTGTAGCGGACCGCCGTCGCGGTCGTGCGCCGGTCGGCCTCCCACCCGGCCTCACGGCAGGCGACGAGGGCGGCGTGGCCCTCGGCGACAGGGGTACGGCGGCGTGGCGGCATACCCCCGAGGTTATCGGCGCCCGCCGACGGCCGACCGACACCCTCAGCGCAGGCGGGGGATGACGTCGGCGACGACCTCGTCGAGGACCTCGCGGGTGGTGTGGAAGGGCTCGGTGGTGCGCGGCCAGTGGGTGATGACGTCGGTGAAGCCGAGCGCCGCGGCGCGCCCGACGGCGTCCTCGAACGTCGCGGCGCTGCTCAGCGAGAACGTCGGCGCGGAGTCGAGGTTGAGGTAGCGGGTGAGGTCGGCGGAGTCACGGCCCGCGGCCTCGAGCGCGGCGTCGACCCGTCGGCTGTGGCCGGCCACGAGGTCCCACCACTCGTCGTCGGTGTCGGCGTTGCCGCCGTAGGTCATCCAGCCGTCGCCGCGCTCGACGGCCAGGCCGATCGACCTGGGCCCGTTGGCCGCGATGACGAGCGGCACCCGGTTGCCCGCGTCGCCGCCGCGGACCGGCCCGGGGAGTGTGCGCACGTCGCGGGCGGTGTAGAAACGGCCGTCGGCGGTGACGTGGTCGTCGCTCAGCAGGCGGTCGAGCAGGCCGGTGAACTCGTTGAAGCGGGCGACGCGGTCACGCAGCGCGAGGTCCTCGCCCATGATGCGCGAGTCGAGGTCGCCGCCCGTCCCGATACCGAGGAGGAAGCGGCCGCCGGAGATGTCGTCGAGGGCCAGCACCTCGCGCATGAACTGCACCGGGTGGTGGTTGTTGGGCGACGACACGAACGTGCCGAGGCCGATGCGCTCGGTGACGGCGGCCGCTGCTGCGAGGGTCGGCACCGCCGCGAACCACGGCGACTCGGGCAGGCCGCCCCACGTCACGTGGTCGAAGGTCCAGGCGTGGTCGAAGCCCATCTGCTCGGCCGCGCGCCACATCGCCGCGGCCTCGGACCACGGGTGCTCGGGCAGGATCGCCAGACCGAATCGCATGGGACGACCGTAGCCTGTCGGGGTGACGACGAACTGGGACGCGGAGGCCGTGCTCGCCGCCTCGAACGAGTGGGCCTGGGTGCCGGACGGGGCGCCGCACATCCGGAACGACGAGTACCTCGTCGTCGCCTACCCCGACTACTTCCTCACGCCGACCTCGGCGCGCGTCTTCGGCTCCGACCGGGACGCCGTCGAGCTCGCCGACGAGATCGCCGACGTCGCAAGGGGGCTCGGCCGCGACCGCCTCTGGTGGCGGCTGTCGGAGTTCACCCGGCCCGACGACCTCGAGCCCGAGCTCGTCCGCCGCGGGGCGACGGTCGTGGACCGGATGGACGTGCTCGCCCTGCCGCTCGCGGGTGGCGTGCCCGACCTCGCCGTGCCTGCCGACGTCGAGGTCCGTCGGGTGACCGATGCGGAGACGGTGCGCGACGCGATCGTCGTCGGCAACGACGCCTTCGGCGGCGAGGCGCCGACGGACGAGCAGGTCGCCTCGTCGCTGGCCGAGGTCGAGCGCGGTCTCGTCGACGACTCGGGCGGACGGTGGGTGGCCTACGTCGACGGGCGTCCCGCGGGCACGGGCGGCTACACGCTCGCCGACGACGTATGCCGTCTCTGGGGCGGCGGGACGCACCGCACCGTGCGGGGTCGTGGCGCCTACCGCGGCGTCCTCCACGCCCGGCTGGCCGCCGCTCGCGCTGCCGGCGCGACGCTCGCCCTGACGCACGGGGTCGTCGACACGTCCTCGCCGATCCTGCGCCGCATCGGCTTCACCCGCCACGGCGAGGAGCGCACGCTCGTCCTGGACCTCACGTGAGCGCGGGATCGTCTGCGGCGCAGCACGTCTCGCTCGAGTGGGACGAGCGCGGCGGCGTCACGGTGCACATGGACGGCTCGCCGCAGTCCCACGTCCAGCCGGACGACCCGACGGTGCTCGTCTTCGAGTACGTCCAGCACCTCGCGCTCGCCATCGACGCGCTGCCGCCGGGCCCCCTCGGGGTCACGCACGTCGGGGGCGCCGGCCTGACGCTGCCGCGGTGGGTCGAGGCGACCCGTCCGGGGTCGCCGCAGATCGTCCTCGAGCCGGACGAGGCCCTCACCGAGCTCGTCCGCCGCGAGGTCCCGCTCCCCCGGCGCCACCGCATCCGCGTGCGCCCGGTCGACGGCCTGTCCGGTGTGCGAGCCCTCCGGGACGACTCCGCCGACGTCGTCGTGACGGACGCCTACGCGGGAGGCCGCGTGCCCGCGGAGCTCGTCGGGACGGCATACGCCCACGAGGTGGCGCGGGTGCTCAAGCCGGCCGGCATCGCCCTGTGGAACCTCGCCGACGAGCCCGGGATGCGTTGGGTCACCAGGGTGGTCGCGACGATGGCCACCTCTCTGCCGCACCTAGCCCTCGTCGCGACGCACGAGGTGCTCAAGGGCCGACGGTTCGGCAACTCGGTGCTCGTCGCCAGTCCGTCGCCGTTGCCGGTGGAGGCGCTGCGTCGCGACGTCGCCCGCGCGAACCTCCCGACAGGCCTGCGCGAAGGTCCCGCCCTGACCCGGCTGCTCGCCGGCGCGAAACCCTTCGACGAGAACGGAATGCAGAGCCCGCCACCTCCCGAGGCCGGGAAGTGGCGGGCCCGCTGAGCTGCTGAGGCGGGGTCTCAGGCGCCGAAGACCGCCGGGAGGGTGAACTCGTGAGCCGAGGTGAGCTCGGCGACCGAGACGGAGAAGTGGCCGACGACGTCGAGGTCGCGGCCCCCCGTCACACCGATGCGCGCGTGCGGCACGTCGCCGAGCATCGCCTCGAACTCGGCTGCGTGGCCGGCGGGCACCGCCACGAGGGCGCGGGCGCTCGACTCGGAGAAGAGCGCCGTGAAGGCGTCGAGCGGGTTGCCCTCCGCGTCGGCGCCGACCTGGTCGAGACCGTCGACGGTCACGCCGACACCGTGGCGCATGCACGCCTCGGCGAGCGCGATGGCGAGCCCACCCTCGGAGAGGTCGTGCGCCGCCTCGACCACACCCGTGCGCGCCGCCTCGACGAGGACCCGGCCGAGCGCCTGCTCGGCCGCGAGGTCGACCTTCGGCGGGAGACCACCGAGGTGCTTGTGGATGACGTGCGCCCACTCGGAGCCGTCGAGCTCGTCACGCGTCGTGCCGAGGAGGTAGACGTGCGCGTCGTCGCTGCGGAAGCCCGAGCCGGAACGCTTGGAGACGTCCTCCATGACGCCGAGCACGCCGATGACGGGGGTCGGGTGGATGGCGACGTCGCCGGTCTGGTTGTAGAACGACACGTTGCCGCCCGTGACGGGGATGCCGAGGAAGCGGCAGCCCTCGGCGATGCCGCGGATGGACTCGCGGAACTGCCACATGACGCCCGGGTCCTCCGGTGAGCCGAAGTTGAGGCAGTCGGTGACGGCGAGCGGGGCGGCCCCGGCCGTGGCGACGTTGCGGTAGGCCTCGGCGAGCGCGAGCTGGGCACCGGTGTACGGGTCGAGCTTGGCGAAGCGCCCGTTGCAGTCGGTCGACACGGCGACGCCGCGACCCGTCTCCTCGTCGACGCGCACGACGCCCGAGTCGTCGGGCTGCGCGAGCGCCGTGTTGCCGAGGACGTAGCGGTCGTACTGGTCGGTGATCCACGACTTGTCGCAGAGGTTGGGCGAGCCGAGCAGCGTCAGCAGCTGCGCCCGGATCTCCTCGCCCGTCTGCGGCTTGGCCAGCTCGGAGGTGCCCGCGGCGTTGAGGCCGTCGAGGTATGCCGGCCGGGCCAGCGGGCGGTTGTACGTCGGGCCCTCGTGGGCGACCGAGCGCGGCGGCACGTCGACGATGGTCTCGCCGTGCCAGGTGATCACGAGGTGGTCGCCGTCGGTGACCTCACCGATCACGGTGGCCTCGACGTCCCACTTCTCGGTGATCGCCATGAACTCGTCGAGGTGCTTCGGCTCGACGATGGCCATCATGCGCTCCTGCGACTCCGACATGAGGATCTCCTGCGGCTGCAGGCTCGCGTCGCGCAGCGGGACGAGCGAGAGCTCGACCTGCATGCCCCCGTCACCGTTGGAGGCGAGCTCGCTGGTGGCACAGGAGAGCCCGGCACCGCCGAGGTCCTGGATGCCGTCGACGACGCCGGCCGCGTAGAGGTCGAGGCAGCACTCGATGAGCACCTTCTCGGCGAAGGGGTCGCCGACCTGGACGGCGGGGCGCTTGGTCGGGCCACCCTCGTCGAAGGTCTCGGACGCGAGCACCGAGACGCCGCCGATGCCGTCGCCGCCGGTCTTGGCGCCGAAGAGGATGACCTTGTTGCCGGGACCGGACGCCCTGGCCAGGTGGATGTCCTCGATCCGCATGGCGCCGACGCAGAGGGCGTTGACGAGCGGGTTGCCCTGGTAGCAGTCGTCGAAGACGACCTCGCCGCCGATGTTGGGCAGTCCGATGCAGTTGCCGTAGCCACCGACGCCCGCGACGACGCCAGGCAGGACGCGCTGGGTGTCGGGGTGGTGGAGGTTGCCGAAGCGGAGCGGGTCCATGACGGCGATCGGGCGGGCGCCCATCGACATGATGTCGCGGATGATGCCGCCGACACCGGTCGCGGCGCCCTGGTAGGGCTCGACGTAGGACGGGTGGTTGTGCGACTCGACCTTGAAGGTGACCGCCCAGCCGTCGCCGATGTCGACGACGCCGGCGTTCTCGCCGATGCCGACGAGGAGCTTCTCGCGCATCTCGTCGGTGGTGTTCTCGCCCCAGAGGGAGAAGTGGATCTTGCTCGACTTGTAGGAGCAGTGCTCGCTCCACATGACGGAGTACATCGCCAGCTCGGCGATCGTCGGACGGCGCCCGATGATCTCGCGGATGTTGGCGTACTCGTCGACCTTGAGGCCGAGCTCGGCCCACGGCTGTTCGACGTCGGGCGTGGCCGCGGCGTGCTCGACGGTGTCGAGGAGGGGCGCGGTCTGGGTGTCGCTCATGCGGTGGCTGCGCTCTCGAGGGTCTGCTTGATGATCGAGGTGAAGAAGCCGCGACCGTCGAGGCTCGGGCCGTAGCCCTCCTCGACCGCGTGCTCCGGGTGCGGCATGAGGCCGACGACGTTGCCGCGCTCGTTGGTGATGCCGGCGATGTGGCGGTAGGAGCCGTTGGGGTTGCGCCCCTCGGCGTCGGGGACGTAGCGGAAGACGACCCGCCCCTCGCCCTCGAGCATGTCGAGCGTCTTCTCGTCGGCGACGAAGCCGCCCTCGCCGTTCTTGAGGACGATCTCGATCTCCTGGCCGGCCTCGAAGTCGGAGGTCCAGGCGGTGGAGGCGTTCTCGACGACGAGCCGCTGGTCGACGCAGTTGAACTTGCGGTGGTCGTTGCGGATCAGCGCGCCGGGGAGCAGGTGGCTCTCGGTGAGCACCTGGAAGCCGTTGCAGATGCCGAGGACGGGCAGGCCGCCCCGGGCCGCGGGCACGAGGGCCTCCATGACCGGCGCGAAGCGGGCGATGGCGCCGCACCGGAGGTAGTCGCCGTAGGAGAAGCCGCCGGGCAGGATGACCGCGTCGACGCTCAACAGGTCTGCGTCGCCGTGCCAGAGCGGGACGGCCTCGCCGCCGCACTCCCGGACGGCGCGTGCCGCGTCACGGTCGTCGAGCGAGCCGGGGAACGTGACGACCCCGATCCTCACTGCTCGCCGTCCTCCGCGTCGTCCGACTCGCCCTCGGGCTCGCCGTCGGCGTCCTCGCCGGGCTCGCCGGGCTCGTCCGCCGCGCTCTCGTCGAGGACGTGCACGGCGACGACGTCCTCGATGACGGGGTTGGACAGGAGGGTCTCGGCGGCCTCGCGGGCCGCTGCGAGGTGCTCGTCCGTGACGTCACCGTCGACGGTGAGCACGAAGCGCTTGCCCTGACGGACATCGGTGAAACCGTTGAACCCGAGCCGCGGCAGGGCGCCGTTGACGGCCTGTCCCTGGGGGTCGAGGATCTCGGGCTTGAGCATGACGTCGACGACGATGCTTCCCATCAGTGGTGCTTCTCCCTGCGCTGGTGGGGGGATGGAGGCGTCCCGAGGGACGGCCTGAGTCTATCGGGCGCCACGAGGGCCCCCGGACAGCGTCTCAGCGGGACTGCAGGGCGTCGAGCGCGACAGCCATCGCCATCCCGACGCGCCAGTCGATGGGCTTGCCGTCGGGGAGCGCCGGGAGGCTCACGTGGTAGACGTCCTTGACGCCCGCCTTGTTCGTCGAGCTGAGCGCGACCGACCCGTCCTCGGCAGCGAAGTCGAAGTGGAAGAGGAACGGCACCGGGATCTCGCCGATGACGGGGACGATCTCCCAGAGGCGGCGGGCGACGGCGACCTTGGGGTTGCGCTCCCTGCCGACGAACTCGCGCCCGTCAGGCAGCCCGAGCGTCCACGTCGAGTTCACGAGCGAGGCCCTGAACTGCTTCTTGAACCAGCCGATCGGCTGTCCCTGGCTGTCGGTGACGTCGTAGCCCGAGCTCAGGTCGATGCGCTTGCGCGCCTTGAAACCGAAGAGCGGGTGGGTCTTGGCCGAGTCGGTGTAGAAGGTGACCTGCTCCTTGGCGGCCATCCGCTTCTGCTCGGCGAAGCACAGCAGACCGAGCTCCTTGCCCAGCTCGTCCTGCCGGACGATCTCGTAGCGGTTGACCATCATGGTCAGGTTCTGGCGGAGCAGGTAGCGCTCGGTCGGGGCGTCGGCGTGGGCGTCGGCGACGGGCTCGGTCATGCGCCCAGCGTCCCACAGCGGCACCGCGCGACTGCGTGCGTATGCCGCCGGGCCGGGAAGGCGGCCCGCGCACCGTGGGCGCGGAAACGCATACGACGGCGGCCGTCCCGGCTGGCAGGGTGGCAGCGTGCCCGACGACGCGTCACCCACCCCCTCCCCCGCCGACCCCAGCCGGTCGGGCGTCGGTGCGAGCGCGCCGTGGGACGTGCTGCGCGACCTCTCGGCGGGACTGTCCGCCGCGCTCGGCAGCGACCTGCTGGGGCTCTACGCCCACGGCTCGCTCGTGGTGGGCGACTTCTCACCGGCGCGCAGCGACCTCGACGTGCTCGCCGTCGTCGCGCGGCCACCCGACGACGCGATGCTGGCCGCCGTCGCCCCGGTGCACGCGGCGCTCGAGGAGCGACACCCGGGCTGGCGAGGCCGGGTCGAGGTCGAGATGGTCGCGCGCTCCACGCTGACGTCGTACGCGTCCGGGCCGCCGGCGACGTCCGAGGCCGGACGCCCCGACGCGATCATGCGGATCAGCCCCGGCGAGGACCTGCACCTCCTGCCGGCGACGTCGCACCGGATCGTCACGTGGTCCACGGTTCGCCGGACCGGTCGACGGCTCGCGGGTCCGGAGGCCTCCGAGGTGCTCCCGGTCGTGTCAGAGGAGGTCGCGCACGATGCGCTGGTCGACCACGTCCGGGACTGGCCCACGTGGGTCGAGGACATGAGGACCGTTGGCGCACAGTCGTACTCCGTGCTCTCGCTCTGTCGGGCATGGTGTGCGGTCGTCGAGGGCGAGCAGCTGTCGAAACGCGCCGCCGCAGACCGCTTCGTCGCCGTGCGGCCTGCTGATGCCGACCTCGTCGAGTGGGCACGGGACTGGTGGTACGCCGGTGGGTCGGACGGCGCGGAAGGCCGGTTCGCGCAGGTGAGCGACTTCGTCGTCAGGACCAGCCACTCCATCCTCACAGACGGCGCCGACAACCGGACCGCCTGATGAAAAGCACTGAGGGACAGCCTGATTCGTTGTGGAGAACCATTGCCTGAATGGCGAGCCGTATCTAGAACAGAACACATGTTCGATGGTGAGGAGCCTGCGGGAGGGGTGGACGTCGGTCCGCCCCCAACTCCCGCTGCCTCGCCGGCAGCTGTCGGGCTCGAGCTCATCGCCGAGGTGGTCTGCCTCGACGGCGCTGGTCTCGACGACGCCGATCTCATCTCGGCCATCGACGCCCTCGAGCGTGCCAAGGCTGCGTGCGCCGCCGCCCAGGCCAGGCTGACGGCTCACTTCGTCGAGTCCCAGGTGCGGGCCGCGAGGCGCCTCCGGGCGCAGGCTCAGGCGTGCTCCGACGCCGGCGACTTCGACGGCTGGGTGGCAGCCCGCGACCGGGCGCGCGCCCTCGAGCTCGAGCCGGTGGCGGCCGAGACGCCGGGCCGGGGCCGTCGCCCGTCGCGGTCCGACCGTCGGACGACGCTGTCGCGCACCGGGGTGTCGGCGCAGGTCGGCCTCGCGCGACGGGAGTCACCGTCCCGGGGTGCACGACTCGCGAGCGCGTCGCTCGCCCTGGTGCAGCACCTCCACCACACCCTGGCTGCGCTGGCCGCCGGCATCCTCAACGAGCGCCGCGCCGAGATCGTCGTTCGCTGCACCAGCCACCTCGACCCCGAGCTCAGGACTCAGGTCGACACCGAGGTGATCGGGGATCATCTCGACCTCACCGACCCCACCGCTCCGGGTGGTGTCGGTTCCTGGGGAGACCGCGAGCTCGAGCGCCGTGTCCGCGCGTGCGCCGACCGCCTCGGCGCCGCGGCTGCGGTCGAGCGGTGCCGGGTCGCCGAGAGCGAGCGCCGGGTCACGATCCGACCCGTCCCCGACGCCATGGCGCTGGTGTCCGCCCTTCTCCCGGTGGCGCAGGCCGTCGCGGTGCACGCCGCCCTGACGCGGGCCGCCCTGTCCGGCAAGGCAGCCGGCGACGACCGCGGCAAGGGCCAGTTGATGGCCGACACGCTCGTCGAGCTCGTCACCGGACAGGCCGTGGCCGATGACGTCCAGGTCGAGGTCCAGGTCGTCATGACCGACCGGGCGCTGCTCGCGGGAGACGACGTGCCAGCGCACGTGCCTGGCTACGGCCCTGTCCCAGCCGGCTGGGCGCGCGAGCTGCTCACCCGCGACAAGCCGGGCGACCCTCACTGCGACGTGGGGGTGAAGGTGTGGCTGCGGCGGCTCTTCACGCATCCGGGCAGCGGCACGCTCGTGGCGATGGACAGCGCCCGGCGCCTCTTCCCGGCAGCCCTTCGCCGTTTCGTCGTCGCGCGTGACGGCACGTGCCGCACGCCCTGGTGCGACGCACCGATCGCGCACGCCGACCACGTCGAGCCGCACGCCGACGGCGGTCCGACGAGCGCGGCCAACGGCCAGGGCCTGTGCGTGCGCTGCAACCTCGTCAAGGAGGAGCCCGGCTGGACCTCCGTGGTCCTCCACCACGGGCTCGGCCCGACGAGCACTCACCCCCACACGGTGCGGACCACGACGCCGACCGGGCACCGCTACGTCTCGGCCGCTCCCCCGGTGCTCCCGATGCCGCCACCCCCGGCTGCACGGCCACGATCCGCCGGACAGCCGCCCGACGGGTCGGCCGAGGTCATCCGGCTCGAGCTCTACCGGCGCACCGACGTCGAGGTCGAGCTCACCGGCTGACGCGCTGGAGCACGAGCTTCATCCTCGGCGCGCTCGTCCGGATGAAGCCGGCACGTTCGTAGACACGAGCCCCGTCGGGAGTGGCGGACAGGTCCACGCGATCGGCGTCGATCGAGCGTGCCCACTCGACCACGTCGCCGACGAGAAGGGTCCCGAACCCGCGCCCGCGGTGCTCCGGCACCGTGATGACGTTGGCGAGCCGCACGGCGCGGCCGCGCGGGCAGTGCGGGTTGGGGACGCCGATCTCGAGCGTGCCGATCGCCGTCGCGACGACGACGCCGTCCAGCTCGACCACCGGGATTCGAGCCACCGCACCGTCATCGACGACGCGTACGAACCAGTCGTGCGCGTGACGTCGCCAGGCGCCACCCTGTTCGCCATCGCCTGCACCCCCGTCGTGGACGAGCGCCCAGAGCGAGAGCAGACGGTCGAGGTCGGACACCGTCGCCGCGCGCAGGCGTCCCACCGTCTCGCTGCTGCCGTCGCGGGTCAGAAGGTCTCCCCCGTGAGGCGCTCGTAGGCCTCGACGTACTTCGCCCGCGTCTGCTCGACGACGTGCTGGGGCAGCTCGGGCGGAGGACCGCCCGCCTTGCGGTCCCAGCCAGACTCGGGCGAGGTCAGCCAGTCGCGGACGAACTGCTTGTCGTAGGACGGCTGCGGGTGTCCGGGCTCCCACAGGTCAGCCGGCCAGAAGCGCGACGAGTCCGGGGTCAGCACCTCGTCGGCGAGGACGAGCCCGCCCGTGCCCTCGGACGACAGGCCGAACTCGACCTTCGTGTCGGCGATGAGGATGCCGCGCTCGGCGGCGATCTCGTTGCCGCGGGCCAGGATCGCGCGCGTCAGGCGTGACACCTCGGCCGCGACCTCGGCCCCGAGCTCGGCCTCGACCTCGTCGGGCGACATCGGCAGGTCGTGCTCTCCGACCGGCGCCTTGGTCGTCGGGGTGAAGACGGGCTCGGGCAGCTTCGAGCCGTCGACGAGCCCTTCGGGGAGCGCGACACCGGACACGGAGCCCTTCTCGCGGTACTCCTCGAGGCCGCCACCCGTGAGGTACGCCCGGGCGATGGCCTCGACCTTGAGCATGTCGAGCCGGCGCACGAGGACCGCCCGCCCGGCGACGGCGTCGGGCACGTCGGTCGAGATGACGTGGTTCGGCACGAGGTCGGCGAGCTGGTCGAACCACCACAGCGACAGCCGGGTCAGCACGGCGCCCTTGTCGGGGATCTCGGGCGACATCATCCAGTCGTAGGCCGACAGCCGGTTCGAGGCGACGAGGAGCAGCTGGTCATCGACCACCTGGCCGTCGTCACCGACCGGCGCGTAGAGGTCACGCACCTTCCCGGAGTAGATGTGCTCGTAGCCGGGCAGGTCAGTCGGTAGGTCGGTCACGCGCACAGCCTGCCACCTGCCCAGCTCGTCGGGCAGGGTGCGCTCGGGGGGAACGGGCAGGTTCACGACAGTGCCTCCTTGAGGGCATCGATCTCGATCACGGTGGACAGGCTCTGACGAGCCCGGTGGAGACGGGACTTCACGGTCCCCTCCGCGACGCCGAGTGCGGTCGCCGCCTCGGCCAGGGAGCAGTGCGACCAGACGACGAGCTCGATCGCCTCGCGCTGCACGTCCGGGATGAGCTCCAGAGCCCGGCGCACCTCACTCATCCGCTGCTCGTCGTCGACCCGCGCCGCGGTCGAGGCGGCGTGGTCGGGCGAGACGGCGCCGCCGGCGTCCGCCTCGATGCGCCCGTGCAGCAGCCGCTGCCGCCGGGCCGAGCGCGCCACGTTGGCGCACTCCTGCCCGGCCATGACGAGCAGCACGGCGCGGGCGGTCTCGGCCCGCAGCGGGTCCACGGCACCCGCTCGCGCCCGTCGCCAGACAGCGGTGAAGGTCGCCTGCACGACGTCTTCCGCAGCCGCCCAGGACGCCGTGCGCCGGAACGCGAAGTTGTAGACGGCGTCGCAGTGCCGCCGGTACAGCTCGGTCAGCGCCGCGTCGTCGGCCGCGGCCAGCCGCGACCACAGCACGCGGTCGTCCGCCGTCGCGCCGACACCGGTCATCGGCCCTCCTCGGCTCGCGGTCATGGTGCTCATGCCATGGAGAGTCCGGCTCGGGCCGAAGGGTTCGCCTCAGCCGACCGTGATGTCGCCGCGCTCGGCACGGAGCGCGATGTCGGTGCGGTGGTGCGACCCGTCGAGCTCGATGACGGCCACGGCGTCATAGGCCGACTGCCTCGCCCTGGCGAGGGTCGGCCCCACGGCGACGACGTCGAGCACGCGCCCGCCGGCCGAAACGAGCGCACCCGACCCGTCGAGCGCCGTGCCGGCGTGGAGGACGACGGTGCCGGGCACCTCGGCCGCCGCGTCGAGTCCGGTGATGGGGTCTCCGGTCCGGGGCGACGCCGGATAGCCCGAGGAGGCGATGACGACGACGACCGCGTGGTCGGCGGACCAGCGCAGCCGCCCGAACTCGCCGAGCCCGCCGGTCGCCGCCGCGAGGAGCAGCTGCGCGAAGGGCGTCTCGAGGCGGGCGAGCGAGGCCTGGCCGTCGGGGTCCCCGAAGCGCGCGTTGAACTCGATGACCCGTGGTCCGCGCGACGTCAGGGCCAGGCCGACGTAGAGCACCCCGACGAAGGGCGTGCCCCGACGGCGCATCTCGTCGACGGTGGGCTGGGCCACGCGTCGCACGATGTCGTCGGCGAGCCCCTCGGGCGCCCAGTCGAGCGGCGAGTAGGCGCCCATGCCACCGGTGTTGGGCCCGGCGTCGTCGTCACCGACGCGCTTGAAGTCCTGGGCGGGAGCGAGCGCCACGACCGTCTCGCCGTCGCTGATGCAGAAGACCGACACCTCGGGCCCGTCGAGGAACTCCTCGACGACGAGGCGACCGTCGGGCTTGGCGAGGCAGGCGCGGGCGTGCTCGACGGCCGCCTCGCGCGAGTCGGTGACGACGACACCCTTGCCGGCGGCCAGACCGTCGTCCTTGACGACGTGCGGGGCACCGAGCGCGTCGAGCGCGGCCTCGACCTCGTCCATCGTCGTGCAGACGTGGGCGAGGGCGGTCGGCACGTCGGCCGCGGCCATGACCTCCTTGGCGAAGGACTTGCTGCCCTCGAGACGGGCTGCCTCCGCGGAGGGCCCGAAGACGGCGAACCCGGCCGCACGGCATACGTCGGCGACGCCTGCGACGAGCGGGGCCTCGGGGCCCACGACGACGAGGTCCACGTCGTGCTCGCGGGCCACGGCGGCCACCGCGGCACCGTCGAGGATGTCGACGGGGACGCACAGCGCGGTCGCGTCGATGCCCGGGTTGCCCGGCGCGGCGATGACCGCGTCGACCTCGGGGTCGGCCGCGACGGCCTTGACGAGAGCGTGTTCACGGGCGCCGGAGCCGAGGACGAGAACCTTCACGGCGCCAGCCTAGGGGGCGTCGAGCCGCGCCATCAGCCGTGCCCGCACGGTGGGCCACTCGTCGCCGAGGATCGAGTGGACGGCCGTGTCGCGCCACGTCCCGTCGGCCCGCCTCACGTCGCGGCGGGTGATCCCCTCGAAGGTCGCACCGAGCTTGAGGATCGCGGCCCGCGAGCGCGCGTTGACGACGTCGGTCTGGATCTTCACCCGCCCGAAGCCGCACGTCTCGAAGGCGTGCGCGAGGAGGAGGAACTTCGCCTCCGGGTTGACCTGCGTGCCCCACCAGCGCGAGCCGTACATCGTCCACCCTAGGTGCACGTGCTCGCGCTCGGTGTCGACGTCGCCGAGCGAGCTGGACCCGACGACGGTGCCCGCCGGGCCGAGGTCGCCGTCGGCGACGAGCCTGACCGTGTATGCCGTCCGCCCCCTCCCGTCGGCCCCGCGGGCCGCGACCGCCGCCGCCGCCAGCGCCTCCGTGTCGGCCACCGAGGTGTGCGGTCGCATCATCGCGAAGCCCTGCTCGTAGCAGCGTGGGTCGGAGTAGACGGCGAACAGTCCGGGGGCGTCGTCGGGGGTCGTCACGTCGAGGCGGACGAAGCGGCCGACGAGCGGCGCGCCGGTTGGCGGGACACAGACCTCGGTGGGCATGAACTGACAGTAGACTTGATGGTTCCCGCGCCACCCGGCGCGTCCCTCAGAGTCCTTGGATGTCAGTGAGCACTTCGAACGCATCGTCCCAGCGGACCAGCGCGCCCGGATCTCGGGGCGCCTCGCCGGTGTCGACCAAGAGCATCCCCGACGAGCTCGCGCGCGAGATCGCCGTCGAGCAGGCCCACGTCGACCGCGTCCACGAGGAGCTGGAGAAGGCCGGTGTGCGCGCCGACAGCGTCCAGGCCGAGGGTCTGGCTCGCAGCCACTTCGGTCGCCAGGTCGAGGTCGGCGACGCCGAGGGAGCGGCGCTCTTCGAGCGTGACGCCCTGATGTTCCACGCGGCCAAGCGGCGCACGGCTCTCGACACGCAGTACGAGGGCCTCGTCTTCGGCCGCCTCGACATCGACCACGCGATGCTCAGAGCCGCAGCGGTCGACTCCAACGGCAACGGCCACCGCCCGGCGGACGGCAGCTCGGGCGGGGACCGCGAGATCCGCTACATCGGCCGCCTCGGCGTCCGCGACGACGACTACGAGCCGCTCGTCATCGACTGGCGCGCGCCCGCGGCCTCCGCCTTCTACCGGGCGACCCCGACGCAGCCGATGGGCGTCCTGCGCCGTCGCGTCCTGCGCAGCCGCGGCACCGTCGTCATCGGCATCGAGGACGACCTCATGGTCCCCGAGGCCCCCGACGACCTCGTCATCGTCGGCGACGGCGCGCTCATGGCCGCCCTGACCCGCAGCCGCGGCGAGCGGATGCGCGACATCGTCGCCACGATCCAGGCACACCAGGACGAGGCGATCCGCGCCAGCGCCCGCGGGATCACCGAGATCACCGGCGGGCCGGGCACCGGCAAGACGGTGGTCGCGCTGCACCGCGCCGCCTACCTGCTCTACTCCGACCGGCGCCGGTTCGAGTCCGGAGGCATCCTCGTCGTCGGCCCCTCGGGGGCATACACCGCATACATCGAGCGCGTGCTGCCCTCGCTCGGCGAGGACAGCGTCATCCTGCGCGCCCTCGGCGACGTCCTCGACGTCGTGCACACCGAGCGGTTCGACCCGCCCGCCGTCGCGCGCACCAAGGGCTCGACCCGCATCCGCACGCTGCTCGGCGCCGCTGCCCGCGGCCGCGTCCCGGGGACGCCGACCGAGTTCCGCGCCATGGTCGCCGGCCGCCCGGTCCGCCTCGAGGTGCGCGAGCTCGACCGCGTTCGCTCCCAGGTCCTGCGCCAGCACCAGCGCAACACGGGCACGGCCGCCGCCCAGGACGCCCTCGGCGAGGCCGCCTGGGCCTCCCTCGGCATCACGGGCGACCGGGAGGCCAAGGAGGAGTTCCTCGACAAGTGGGAGGACCACCTCGACGTCGAGGCGTTCATGCAGGTCTGGTGGCCGCAGGTCGACCCCCGCGAGGTGCTGCTCTGGCTCGGCGACCCCGAGCTCGTGCGCCGTCACGCCCGAGGCACCCTGCGCGACGACGAGATCGAGCCGCTGGCCGCCTCGTTCCGCCTCGCGCTCGAGACCGGCACGTGGTCGGTGGCCGACGTCGCGCTCGTCGACGACATCGCCGCCCGCGTCGGCCCGGTGCAGGAGGCGCCCAAGGAGGAGCGCGGCTTCTACGAGATCGAGGAGCTCGAGGACCTCAGCCAGTACGGCGTCACCGAGGTGCAGCCGGTCGTCAGCGCGGCGCGCGACACCGGCGCGCCGCGGGTGCTCACCGACCCGCGCGACAAGCTCCTCGCCGGCCGCATCGGCAAGCCGGACGAGTACGCCCACGTCCTCGTCGACGAGGCCCAGGACCTCTCGCCCATGCAGTGGCGGATGATCGGCCGTCGCGGTCGGTATGCGTCGTGGACCGTCGTCGGGGACGCCGCCCAGGCGTCGTGGCCCGACCCGGCCGAGGCCGCTGCCGCGCGCGAGGAGGCCTTCGGGTCGCAGGCGCGCCAGCAGTTCCACATGGACACGAACTACCGCAACGCCCGCGAGATCTTCGACTACGCCGCCGAGGTCGTACGCCGCGAGGTGCCCGACGCCGACATCCCGCAGGCCGTGCGCGAGACGGGGATCGACCCGGTGGACGGCGCCCTCGGCCCGGACGCGCTCGTCTCGGTCCGCGCCGCCGTCGAGTCGCTGCTCGGGCAGGTCGAGGGAGCCATCGCGGTCATCACCCCGGCCGCGCACGCCGCGGTGCTCGAGCCGGTGGCCGAGCTCGGTGAGGGACGGGTCCAGGTCATCGACCCGATGTCGACGAAGGGCCTCGAGTACGACGCCACCGTCGTCGTCGACCCCGACGAGATCACTCGCGAGTCACCCGGCGGCGTCCGCGTGCTCTACGTCGCCCTGACCCGCGCGGCGCACCGGATGACGATCCTGTCCTGACGCCGGTGCAGTCCCGGGCCTCCTCGAGGTCCGACATCCGGGACGGACCGGAGAGATCGGTTCGTCCCGATTTCTGGGCAGTTCGGCGCAGACTTCGCCGTCCGCCCGACGCCCTGTCGCGCAATGTGGACCTGCGGCCTCGCCACGGCGCAGGAAGGCTCGTCGGGCCTGTTTCCGTTTAGGTAAAGACTTGTTCAAGGATTACACGAACTGTCGACTGTGCCCCGGCCCGGGGGGATGATTGCTTCAACGTCAAGGCGTGCGAACCTACCCTCCCCGCCGCCTCCTCCCCCCTGAGGCCCTTGACGGTCGGCGAAGTCCCGCCCCCCAATGTGGACGACGCACCGGGCGAGGGACGAGATGCAACCCCCCTGCATCTCGCCCCTCGCCCGCTCCCATGTCCGGGCCCTGGTACGCGCGACGCGTCCTGCCGGAACGGGCCGGGCTTCCTGACGCCCGGCCCCGTTCCTGAGAGAAGTCTGGGAGCCAGCCTTGGACAAGCTCATTTCTTGTTCAAGCACCGGCAAACAATGACCCCGGCGTCTGGCGCCGCGAGCCCCGACCGACAAATGTTGCGGAACGGTCATCCGACCGCCCTCGGGGGCACCTCGGTAGCCAGGAGTACGCCTTGAAGAAGAGCTTCATCACGACGTCGGTCGCCACCGCAGCGATCGCCGCCACCGCCCTCGCCACCATCGCCACGAGCGGTGCGCAGGCAGCCACCCAGTCAGCCTCGGGGGCCGGCCTCGACCGGGCCGTCGCCGCGGCGAAGTCCCACGGCGCCGCCTTCGGTCTCGACCAGGACCAGGGCCTCACGACCCGCAGCGTCGCCACCGACAAGGACGGCACGACGCACGTCCGCTTCGACCGCACGTTCAAGGGCCTGCCCGTCGTCGGTGGCGACCTCGTCGTCCACACCGACAAGGCCGGCTCGTGGAAGGGCGTCAACGCCGCGTCCACGTCCGTCCGTGTCGCGTCCACGACCCCGACCGTCGCCCCGGCCACGGCAGCTGCCACGGCGGCCCGCACGGTCGACTTCACGGTCAGCAGCAGCAAGCCCACGCTCGCCGTCTACGCGATGAGCGGGCCGGCCCGCCTCGTGTGGAAGACCCAGGTCGACGGCGTCGGCGCCCACGGGGAGCCCGCCGGAACCGTCGTCTTCGTCGACGCGCGGTCCGGCTCCGTCGTCGACCACTGGGCGACGGAGATCAACGACGCCGGCACGGGCAACAGCCTCTACCTCGGCACCGTGACGGTCCAGACCACCCTCTCGGGCGGCAGCTACCAGATGATCGACGCGACGCGCGGTGGCGCCCGCACCGAGGACGGCAACAACGGCTCGACGTCCTCGACCTCCGGCGCGCTCTTCACCGACGCCGACAACACGTGGGGCACCGGCTCCAACACCAACCGCCAGACGGCCGCCGTCGACGCGGACTTCGGCGTCGGCGCGACGTGGGACTTCTACAAGAGCACCTTCGGCCGCAACGGCATCAAGAACGACGGCAAGGGCGCGCGCAGCATCGTGCACGTGGGCACCAACTGGGTCAACGCCTCGTGGAGCGACACGTGCTTCTGCATGCGCTACGGCGACGGTGACGGCACCAGCTACGGCCCGCTCGTCTCCCTCGACGTGGCCGGCCACGAGATGACTCACGGCGTCACGTCGGCCACGGCCGGCCTCGCCTACCGTCGCGAGTCCGGTGGCCTCAACGAGTCGACGTCGGACGTCATGGGCACGATGGTCGAGTTCAAGGCCGCGACCACCGGCGACCCCGGCGACTACCTCATCGGCGAGCGCTTCGCCCTCGGCTCCGCCAAGCCGCTGCGCTACATGGACCAGCCGAGCAAGGACGGGGCGTCGGCCAACTGCTGGAGCAAGAGCGTCGGCACCCTCGACGTCCACTACTCCTCGGGCGTCGGCAACCACCTCTTCTACCTGCTGTCCGAGGGCAGCGGCGCGAAGACGATCAACGGCGTCAGCTACAACAGCCCGACGTGCAACGGTTCCACGGTGACCGGCATCGGTCGCGACGCGGCCGCTGCCATCTGGTACCGCGCCCTGACGACGTACTGGACCTCGTCGACGAACTACGCCGGTGCCCGTGCAGGCATGCTGTCGGCCGCCACCGACCTCTACGGTGCCGGGAGCACGCAGTACACCGCGACCGCCGCCGCCTGGTCCGCCGTGAACGTCAACTGACCCACCCCCGACGTCGAAAGGCCACGAACCGGGGTCCGATCTCGGACCGACAGGTGCCCTGCACCCCGGTTTGTGGCCTTTCGACGGTTCAGAGGCGGGGGGTCAGTGACCGACGAGGGTGCGGACCCGGTCGGCGCCGACGGCGAGCAGCAGCGTCGGCAGACGCGGGCCGGTGTCCTTGCCGACGAGCAGCCGGTAGACGAGGACGAAGAAGGCGCGCTGGGCCGCCGACAGCTCAGGGTCCTTGACCTTCGCATCCGGGTCGATGCCGCGCTGGATCTTCGGGATGCCGTAGACGAGGTGCGTCAGGCCGTCGAGCGACCAGTGCTCGTCGAGGCCGTCGGCGAGCAGGCGCAGCGACTCCCGCTGCTGCTCGTCGAGGCTGCCGAGCAGCTCGGCGTCCGGCTCGGTGCGCACGACGGTGCGGTCCTCTGCCGGCACGTAGCCGAGCATCCAGCGCTCGGCACAGTCGAGCCGGGGGCGCAGGTCGTCGGTCGACCCGACCGGGTTGTCGGGATCGAGCTCGCTGAGGATCCGGACCGCCTGCTCCTCGTCACCCTGCGTCACGTCGATGACGGACGCGATGGTGCGGAACGGCATCGGGCGCGGCGTCGTGGGCAGCGGACCCGCGGCCGTCGACGTGGCGCGCAGGTGCGCCGCGAGGTCGCCGGCCTGGGCCGAGCCGTCGGCGACCTTGCGACCCAAGGCGTCCCACTCGTCGTAGAGACGCTGGAGCTCCGGACCGAAGGCGACGTCGAAGCTCTGGTTGGGACGGCGCCGAGCATAGAGCCAGCGCAGCACCGGCGCCTCCATGACCTCGAGCGCGTCGGTCGGGATGGGCACACCGCCCTTGCTCGAGCTCATCTTGGCCATGCCCGCGATGCCGACGAAGGCGTACATCGGGCCAACCGGCCGCTCCCAGCCGAAGATCGGCGCGAGGTCCTTGCCGACGACGAAGCTGCTGCCCGGGCTCTGGTGGTCGACGCCCGACGGCTCGAAGAGCACGTGCTCGTGCCCCCAGCGCATCGGCCAGTCGACCTTCCACACGAGCTTGCCGTTCGTGAAGGTGTCGAGGTCCACGGTCTCGCTGTGCCCGCACCTCGTGCAGTCGTAGGTCAGCTCGTGGCTGTCGTCGTCGTAGGCCGTGACGGTCGTGAAATCGGTGCCGCACGAGCTGCAGAAGGGCTTGAACGGGTAGTAGCCCGCCTTGCCCTCGCTGCCGTCGTCCTCGGACGCCGCGCCGGAGCCGCGCTCGGCCTCGGTGGCGGCCGCGGCCTGCTCCTCGGTGAGCTTGGCCGCCTTGCCCCCGCCGCCCTTGCCCTTGCCGGAGGACTTCTGGCGGGCGGCCTCGACGGCCTCCAGCGTGCGGTACTGGTCGAGCACCTTGTCGATGGCGAAGCGCTCGCGCATCGCGAGCAGCACCTGGTCGCGGTAGACGCCGGCGCGGTACTGCTCGGTCTGGCTGATCTGGCGCACCTCGATGCCCGTGGCCTCCATGGCCTCGATGAGCGGCGCCTTGAAGTGGTCGGCCCAGCTCGCGTGCGGCGACCCCGCCGGCGGCGGCACCGCGGTGAGCGGCATACCGATGTACTGCTCCCACGAGTCGTCCACTCCCGCAAGGTTCTTCGGCACGCGGCGGAAGCGGTCGAAGTCGTCCCAGCTGAGGATGTGCTCGCAGTCGATGCCGCGGCGCTTGATCTCGTCGGCGACGAGGTGCGGCGTGATGAGCTCGCGGAAGTTGCCGAGGTGGATCGGGCCGGAGGGGCTGATGCCCGACGCGCAGACGATCGTCTCGCCGGGGTTGCGCTCCTGCGCCTCGGCTACGACCTCGTCGGCCAGTCGCGTGACCCAGTCGAGCGGGGTGACCTCTTCAGTCATGGGTTTCCTTCAGTTACAGAGGCTTTCGTATGCCGTGTGCGTGCGACCGCGCGAGCGCGTCAGCCCGCGACGGCCGGCTTGAGCGGGAAGCGCTCGATGATCTCGTCACGACCCGGGCCGACGCCGATGGCCGAGACGCGGGCGCCGATGAGCTCCTCGACGCGCAGCACGTAGGCCTGGGCGTTGGCCGGGAGATCCTCGAAGGAGCGGCAGCCGGTGATGTCCTCCCACCAGCCGTCGAGCTCCTCGTAGATCGGCGTCGCGTGGTGGAAGTCGGTCTGGTTGACCGGCATCTCGTCGTGACGCACGCCGCCCACGTCGTAGGCGACGCAGACGGGGACCTTCTCGAGGCCGGTGAGGACGTCGAGCTTGGTGATGACGAAGTCGGTGACGCCGTTGATGCGGGTCGCGTAGCGGCCGACGACGGTGTCCATCCAGCCACAGCGGCGCGGGCGGCCGGTGGTCGTGCCGTACTCGGCGCCCGTCTTGCGGAGGAACTCACCGTTGTCGTCGTGCAGCTCGGTCGGGAAGGGGCCCTCGCCGACGCGGGTCGTGTAGGCCTTGAGGATCGCGATGACCGAGTCGATGCGCGTCGGCGGCACGCCGGAGCCGGTGCACGCGCCGGCAGAGACGGCGTTGCTCGACGTCACGTAGGGGTAGGTGCCGTGGTCGACGTCGAGCAGGGTCGCCTGCCCGGCCTCGAAGAGCACCGTGTCGCCCCGGTCGAGCGCCTGACCCAGCACGAGGCTCGTGTCGGCGACCATGGGAGCGAGCCGGGCGGCATACGCCAGCAGCTCCTCGACGACGTCGTCGACGGCGGAGGCGCGGGTGTTGTAGATCTTCGCGAGCACCTGGTTCTTCAGCTCGAGGGCCGCCTCGACCTTCTGGCGCAGGATGCCCTCGTCGTAGAGGTCCTGGATGCGGATGCCCACGCGGTTCATCTTGTCGGCGTAGGTCGGGCCGATGCCGCGCCCGGTCGTGCCGATGCGGCGCTTGCCGAGGAAGCGCTCGGTCACCTTGTCGATGGTGCGGTTGTAGCTCGGGATGACGTGCGCGTTGGCGCTGACGAGCAGCTTGCTCGTGTCGACGCCGCGCGCCTCGAGACCGTCGAGCTCCTCGAAGAGGACGCCGAGGTCGATGACGACGCCGTTGCCGATGACCGGCACGCAGTTGGGGCTGAGGATGCCCGAGGGCAGCAGGTGCAGCGCGTACTTCTCGCGCTTGCCGTCCTTCTCGATGACGACGGTGTGGCCGGCGTTGTTGCCGCCGTTGAACTTGACGACGTAGTCGACGCTGCTGCCCAGCAGGTCGGTCGCCTTGCCCTTGCCCTCGTCACCCCACTGCGCTCCGACGAGCACGATTGCCGGCATCGGTCTGCCTTCCGGTTGTGGTCCAAGCCAACCGCAAGGTTATCGGTTCGAGACCCGTGCCCCGGACGCCGTCCGCCCGCGTCGGCGCCCGTTCGTCCTCGTCCCCGCCCGACCGCCTGGTCAGCGCTGTGTCCTCCGGTACGGGTCCCACCGCGTACCGAAGGCCTCGAACGCATCCCATCCGACCCTCCGGTCACGCAGCGACGAGCGCCAGGGCGGCGTCGATGCGCGCCCGGACGGCGGCCGGGTCGCGCAGGTCGGCCATGGTCACCCGCACGACGACCCAGCCGAGCGAGCGGATCCGGTCCTCGCGCAGCTTCTCCTCCCAGAGCGCCTGCCGGTCCTCGTACTTCACCCGCCCGTCGAACTCGACGAGCACGCGGGTCCCGCGGAGGCGCAGGTCGGCGCGGTAGCCCTGACCGCCTCGCGTCCACCTGCCGGTGCCCGGCACGACGAACTGCGGTTCGAGGTCGTACCCGGCCAGCCGCAGGAGGTGGGCCAGCAAGGTCTCCCCCGGCGACTCGTGTCGGGGGTCGCACCAGTCCCGCGCTGCCCGCACGCCGGCGGCACCGTGCCGACGCCCGAGCGAGTCGACGGCGGCGTCGAGCTCGGCTGGGGTGACCAGGCCTCGCCGGAGCGCGTCGTCGGCGGGGACGAGGAAGGACCGCGGGTCCTTCAGCCCGGCAGAGGCGATGGCTACCGCGGGATGCACCGTCCCTGCCGCAGGCCGTGCCGCGAGCAACGGTGCGGCCGGTCGGTGCGGGTGGACGACGAGGTCGCTCTTGCGGTGCCGGTTGAGGTCAGGGTCGGTCAGCGCGAGGTGCACTCGCTTCAGGTCCGGTCGCCACGTCGCGATCCCGAGACGAAGCAGGGCCGACGCATCGGTCGCGACGGCACGCCCGTCGTACTCGGCGAGCAGCGCCTCGACGCGCAAGCGGTGCAGGTCGGCGGCGTCGCGCGGTTGGCGAGTGGCGTACCAGCCGCGGTGCAGCCGGACGATCCTCCGCTCACGGAGCAGCCGGCGCAGGTCGGCACGGGTCAGGCCCAACGCCACTGCGCGGGCAGCCGGGAACACGTCGTGGTGGGCGATGAGGGCGAGGTCCATGAGTCGACCCTGCTGCGGCGCGCCGCGAGGGGCCGTGCCCCGTCCCACAGCTGTGGATGCCGCGCCTTCCCGGGGCGGGGGTGTGGACACGCCGCGTCTCCTCGTGTGCGCGCGGTCCCTGCGTGCGTGGTCCACCACGTACCGACGGACCGAGCGCCACCGAACGGACCGGACGCGGACCGGACCCGACGTGGGTGGGGAGCCGGTCAGGCGTCAGCGGGCCGCCAGCCAGTCCTCGAGGTAGGCGGCCACACCGTCCTCGCGGTGGTGGCCCGTGACGACCGTGGCCGCGTCGAGGGCCGGGTCGACGGCGTTGGCGACCGCGACGGCGGTGCCGGCCACGGCGAAGGCCGAGACGTCGTTGTGGTTGTCGCCGAAGAAGACCGTGTCGGCGACGTCGACCCCGAGCTCGTCGGCGAGGGCGCGCAGCCCGTCGCCCTTGGAACAGGCGGCGTTGGCGATCTCGAGATAGGTCGCCTTGGACCGGTAGGTCACGAGGCCCGCCCGGCCGGCGAGCGCCGCCTCCAGCTCGTCGACGAGCGCCGGTTCACCCATCGCCATGACCTTGTGCGGCGGCTGCGCGTCGACGTGCCCGCCCGACACGTAGTGGTGGGCCGACTCGGGGCTCGGGTCGACGGCGGTGATCGTCGCCTCGCGCTCGGTCCACTCGTCGGGGCCCCAGGCGTACCAGTCGTCCCCGGCGAAGAAGCTCGCGTGGAGCGCGAGACGCTCGCACACGGCATACACGGCCCGAGCGTCCTCGGGCGCGATCGGCACGTCGGTGACGACCGAGCGGTCGGCCCGCAGCACGAGCCCGCCGTTGTACGCGATGAGCGGGGTCGGCTCGACCCCGCAGAGCCGCTCGAGCCCCTCGAGGGACGCCGGCATGCGTGAGCTGCAGAGCACGAAGGTGTGCCCGGCCTCCCGCACCGCCCGGATGGCGGCGACGGTGCGGGAGGACAGCGTGCGTCGGTGGTCGAGGAGCGTGCCGTCGACGTCGGAG
Source organism: Terrabacter sp. LjRoot27 (assembly GCF_964254175.1). Classification (NCBI taxonomy): domain Bacteria; kingdom Bacillati; phylum Actinomycetota; class Actinomycetes; order Micrococcales; family Intrasporangiaceae; genus Terrabacter; species Terrabacter sp. LjRoot27. The sequence continues at coordinate 739,624 of NZ_CAXUSS020000001.1, read as the reverse complement.
CAGAAGAGCGTCATGCGGTGAGCGGGCCGAGCCGGCTGGTCAGAGACCGACCTCGCGCGCCGCCTCGGCCGAGCTGTCGCGCAGGAACTGCGTGCACCGGGCCTCCTCGTCGCTCTCGCCGATGGCGCGGGCCGCCCGGGCGAGGGCCGCGAGCGCGCGCAGGAAGCCACGGTTGGGCTCGTGCGACCACGGCACCGGACCCTGGCCGCGCCAGCCGGACTTGCGCAGCGAGTCGAGCGCGCGGTGGTAGCCGGTGCGGGCGTAGGCGTACGCCTCGACGTCGCGGTCACCGTCGGCGAGCGCGTCCTCCGCGAGGACGGCCCACGCGAGCGAGCTCGACGGGTAGGTCGCGGCCACCTGGACCGGGTCGACCCCGGACTCGATCTTCTCGGCGGCCGGGTCGACGGCCAGGCGGGTCTCGGGGATGCCGAGCAGGTTGTCGCTCACTGGTGCGTGCCCGCCGAGCGCAGCGCGTCGCACGCCTCGACCACGCGCTTGGCCATGGCCTCCTCGGCCGCCTTGCCCCAGGCGCGGGGGTCGTACAGCTTCTTGTTGCCGACCTCGCCGTCGATCTTGAGCACGCCGTCGTAGTTGCCGATCATCCAGCCGGCGATCGCGCGCGTGAAGGCGTACTGCGTGTCGGTGTCGACGTTCATCTTGATGACGCCGTTGTCGACGGCGGCCGAGATCTCCTCGGGCAGCGAGCCCGAGCCGCCGTGGAAGACGAGGTCGAAGGGGCGCGCGTCGTCGGAGAGGCCAAGCTCCTGGGCAGCGGCGTGCTGCGCCTGCAGGAGGATCTCGGGGCGCAGCTTGACGTTGCCGGGCTTGTAGACGCCGTGGACGTTGCCGAAGGTCAGGGCCGTGAGGTAACGGCCGTTCTCGCCGGAGCCGAGGGCCTTGATGGTCGCGATGGCGTCCTCGGGGGTCGAGTAGAGCTTGTCGTCGATGGCACCCTCGACGCCGTCCTCCTCGCCACCGACGACGCCGACCTCGATCTCGAGGATGACGTTGGCGGCCTTGGCGAGGGCGAGCAGCTCCTGGGCGATCGACAGGTTCTCGTCGAGCGGCACGGCCGAGCCGTCCCACATGTGCGACTGGAACCACGGCGTGCCGCCGGCCTGGACGCGCTCGGTGCTCGCCGCGAGGAGCGGCCGCACGAAGGTGTCGAGCTTGTCCTTGGGGCAGTGGTCGGTGTGCAGCGCGATGTTGACGGGGTAGTTCTTGGCCACCTCGTGGGCGTACGCCGCGAAGGCGAGCGAGCCGCTGACCATGTTCTTGATGCTCGGGCCGGAGAGGTAGTCGGCCCCACCCGTCGAGACCTGGATGATGCCGTCGGAGCCGGCGTCGGCGAAGCCCTTGAGCGCGGCGTTCAGCGTCTGCGAGCTCGAGACGTTGATGGCGGGGTACGCGAAGGAGCCGGCCTTCGCGCGGTCGAGCATGTCGGCATACACCTCGGGGGTGGCGATGGGCATTGCTACTCCTGCTGTCTGGTGAGCGGGTTCACGATCCGCCGTGAATCCTGCCACGTATGCCGTCGCGTGCCCACGGGTGCCCACCCACCGGTGAGCGCCCGCTCAGTGCGCGCTCACTGCCCAGTCGGTGCCCGCTCAGCGCCAGCTCAGTGCCCGCTCAGTGCCCGCTCACAGGAGGCGCGCGACGAGCGCCGCCACCGCCCGCTGCTGCTCCCCCTGCTTCCAGCCGCTCCCGTCGAGGCTGGCCCACACGAGGTGGGTGCCGCGGCGCAGGAGGACGACCTCGGCCGTCCCCGCGCCGTACTCCGACCGCACCGTCCCGACGAGGGCGCGGACACCGGCGACGGTGCTCGGCCGCGCCTTCGCGCAGGCCGCGAAGGCGACGTCGAGGTAGTCGAAGAGCCCTGCCGGGTCGCCCGCGACGAGGTCGACGAGGCTGAAGGTGACGACCTTCGTGCCGGCCGAGCTCTCGGGCGGGGCCTGGTTGCCCGCCTGCTTCGGCATCGTCAGGAGGTAGCCCTCGACGAGGCGCCGCGCCCCGCTGGCCGGGACGAACGCGTCGGGGAGCAGGCCGGTCCACGGGACGAGCCCCTCGCAGCGCGGCGCGGCCGGCAGCTCGCCGGGGCACCGGGTCCGGTCGGCGGCCTCGGGACCCGGCACGGTCTCCTTCGGGTCGGACAGCGCGCTCGACTCGGCGCCGGGGAAGACGGCGTCGAGGGGCACCCGCCCCGGGCCGGTGAGAGGACGCCTCGTCGTGCAGCGCGGCGCCGCCTCGATGAAGGTCATCCCCGGATCGGGCTGGGCGGCGGGCGGGTCCGAGCCCCTGACAGCCGGCGCGGTCGCCGCGGTACCTCCGCCACCCGGACGGCCCTCCTCCGACGTGCAGGCCGCGAGCGCCGTGGCCACCGTGGCCGCCAGTGCCACCGCGACCAGGACGGCACGCAGCCGCGACGGCCACGTCACCGCCTCCCGCCGCATCCCCGTCGTCACGTCTGGAGTGTGACAGGCGGGTCAGCGGGCAGGGTCGAAGACGTACGGGGTCGTCGTCGCGACGCGGTGCAGGCCGAGCCGGCGCAGGATCGGCTCCGAGTCGGGCGAGGCGTCGACGCGGACGTACTCCTTGTCGCGGTCGAGGCCGAGGCGGGCCCGGTGGAGCAGCGTCGCGCGGTAGAGGCCACGGCCGCGCCACTCGGGCAGGGTCGAGCCGCCCCACAGGCCGGTGAAGCTGCTCTCGTCGTACTCCCCCCGGGCCGCGCAGAGGACCGGCCCCTCCCGGGACTCCTCGACGACGACGACGTCCATCGACTCGGGCCGGGCCACCCACTCGGGATAGAGCGACTCCGTCACCCAGGCGTGCTCCTCGCCCCAGACGGTCTCGGACATGGTGCGCATCCGTGCGAAGTCCTCGAAGGAGTCGGCGGCACGGACGACGACGCCGTCGGGCAGTGCGAGGTCCTGCGCGGCGAGCGGGGAGGCCTCGCCGAGGATGAGCGCCTCGTCGTCCTCGCGGACGAACCCGGCGGCCTCGAGGCGCGCACCGAGGTCGCTCGGCTCGTCGTAGTCGTACGTCTTCCACTCGACCTTCTGGCCCCGTGCGGCGAAGAAGTCGCGGACCCGGGCGACGAGGCCCTCGGGGTCCTCACCGAGACCGTCCGGGCTCTCGACCATCGCGAAGTGACCGGCCGGGTCGAGGTCGTAGTGCTTGCGCACGGGGCCGTCGAGCTCGAGGGGGCGCTCGGCCGTCCCGAGCGGGACGGGGGCGCGCGTCTGGTCGTGGAAGACCCTCAGCAGCTGCTCGGCGACGGTCTCCGGCGCCGGTTCGGTATCGCTCTGGAACGAACGGGGGTTCACAGGCACCAGCCAAGCATGGTCTGATCCGTCTCGTCATGCCTGTTTCCCCGCTCTCGCCCCGAGCCGCCGCGGCCCTCGCCGACGCCCGGCCCGTCCCGTTCTGGACCGACCGTCCCGAGCGGCCCGACCCGCGGGCGCGCCTCACGGGCGCGGCGCCCCGCACCGACCTGCTCGTCGTGGGCGGCGGGTTCACCGGGCTGTGGGCCGCGATCCAGGCCAAGGAGGCCGACCCGGCGCGCGATGTCGTCGTCGTCGAGGCCGGGCGCCTGGCCGACGGCGCCTCCGGGCGCAACGGCGGGTTCATGGCTCCGTCGCTGACGCACGGTCTCGCCCAGGGCGTCGGCTGCTGGCCCGACGAGATGGAGACCCTCGACCGCCTCGCGGCCGAGAACGTCGCGGGCATCGAGAGGTCGCTGACGGCATACGGCATCGAGGCCGACCACCACGTCCCGGGCGAGCTGACGCTGGCGCTGACCGAGCACCAGGTGCCTTCCGTGCGTGAGTCCTACGAGCTGCACCGCGCCCACGGCGTGCCGGTGGAGCTGCTCGACGCCGGGCAGGCGCGGGCACGCGTCGACTCGCCGCGCTACCTCGCCGGGATGTACGACCCCGAGGTCGCGCTCGTCGACCCCGCGCGCCTCGTCTGGGGCCTGGCCCGCGCGGCCGAGTCGCTCGGCGTCCGGCTCCACGAGCACACGCGCGCAACGGGATTCGACGCTGAGGGCGACGGCGTGAGAGTGACGCTCGACGGCGGATCGATCCACGCGCGGCGCGTCGTCATCGGCACGAACGCGTCGCAGGGCGTCCTCAAGCGCTTCAGCGCGTGGGTGCTGCCCGTCTACGACCACGTCCTCATGACCGAGCCCCTGACCCCCGCCCAGCTCGACGCCGTCGGCTGGAAGGGACGCGAGGGGCTCACCGACGCCGGCAACCAGTTCCACTACTACCGAAGGACGCTCGACGACCGCGTGCTCTTCGGCGGCTACGACGCGAACTACCACTTCCCCGGGCGCATCGACCCGGCGCTCGAGCAGTCCGACGCCTCCCACGGCCTGCTCGCCGACCACTTCCTCGACCTCTTCCCGCAGCTCGAGGGCATCCACTTCACGCACCGCTGGGCCGGCGTCATCGACACGACGTCACGCTTCACGCCGGTCTTCGGCACCGCCCTCGGCGGGAGGATGGCGTATGCCGTCGGCTACACCGGGCTCGGCGTCGCGTCGACCCGCTTCGGCGCGGCCGTCGCCCTCGACCTCGTCGACGGCAAGGACACCGAGCTCACGCGGCTCGGGATGGTGCGCCGCAAGCCGATCCCCTTCCCTCCCGAGCCGATCCGGTATGCCGCCGTGCGGGCCACGCGCTCCTCGCTCGCCGCCGAGGACCGCACCGGGCGACGCAACCTGTGGCTGCGCGCCCTTGACCGGATGGGTGTCGGCTTCGACTCCTGAGGCGGTGGATCGTCGCCCTCCTGGGACGACGGGGCCACTCGACGGGTGGGCGGGGCGATCCCCTGGGACGACGGGGCCACTCGACTGTCGAGTGGCCGCGTCGTCACATGCGTCTTGCGTCAGAGGACGACGAGCTCGGTCGGGCGGGTGTTGAAGCGCTCGACACCGTCGTGGGTCACGGCGACGATGTCCTCGATGCGCGCGCCCCAGCGGCCGGCGAGGTAGACGCCGGGCTCGATGCTGAACGTCATGCCCGGCTCGACGGGCAGGTCGTTGCCCGCGACGATGTAGGGCTCCTCGTGGCCGTCGAGCCCGATGCCGTGGCCGGTGCGGTGGATGAAGTGCTCGGCGAGACCCGCCTCGGCCAGCACGTCCCGCGCCGCCCGGTCGATGGCCTCGCAGGTGACGCCGGGGCGCACGGACTCGACGGACGCCTGCTGCGCCGCCTGCAACGCAGCGTAGGCCGAGGCCACGTCGGGCTCGCGGGGTGACCCGACGGCATACGTGCGCGTGCTGTCGGAGCCGTAGCCCGACGGCAGCGGGCCGCCGATGTCGACGACGACGACGTCGCCGACCTCGATGACACGGTCGCTGACGGAGTGGTGCGGGCTCGCGCCGTTCGGCCCCGACCCGACGATGACGAACTCGGCTGTGGCGTGGCCCTCCTCGACGATCGCGGCCGCGATGTCGGCAGCGACGTCGGCCTCGGTGCGGCCGGCCCGGAGCCACTCCCCGACCCGGGCGTGGACCCGGTCGATGGCGTCACCGGCGGCGCGCAGCTCGGCGAGCTCGGCCGCGTCCTTGCGCATCCGCAGCTCGCGCAGGACCGGCCCGGCGAGCTGCTGGTCGGCGGCTCCCGCGTCACGCAGCCGCAGCAGGTGCAGCGCCGGCGTCATGTCGGACACCGCGACGCGACCGGTCGGCACCCCGCCGAGCGCCAGGGCGTAGGGGTCCTCGCCGTCGACCCAGGTGCGCACCTCGACACCGAGCTCGCCGAGGGGCACGTGGCCGAGACCGGCGTACTCGAGCGCGGGAGAGACGAAGACGGGGGCGACGGCGGCATCGCTCGGCACGACGAGCGCCGTGAGCCGCTCGAAGGACGACCCGGCGATGCCGGTGAGGTAGCGCAGGTCGGAGCCGGGCGACACGACGGTCGCCGCGACGCCCGCCTCGGCCGCGTGCCGCCGGAGCCGGTCGAGCCGGGAGTGCATCGTCGTGACGTCGAGGACGGAGGAGGAGACACCCATGCGGAGAACCTATCGCCGCTGAGGACTCCGCCTCGAGGGGGAGCCGGGACCGCGGGCGGCCTGCCTAGGCTGGCCCCATGGACGGCCGGTGGACTGCCCTCGTGGCGCGGGTGAGGGCGTACTTCGGCGTCGACAGCGACTGGGAGCGGGTGCCCGACGACTCGCCACGCCGGCGACGGGCCGACCTCTGGGTCGCCCTCGGCTTCCTCGTCGCGGGCTCCCTCGGCGTCGAGCTGCTGCGCAGCATCGACTCCCTCGGCGCCCAGCAGGACTCGTGGGTCTGGCCGCACGTCGCGGTGGCCCTCGGCACGCTCCCCCTCGTCTGGCGCCACCGGTGGCCGCTGCTCGTCGCGGCCGGCCTGTCGCTCCACCTCTTCGTATTCGGCCTGCTCATGCCGGCCGTCGCGGTGTCCATGCCGATGCAGGTCGTCTACTTCCTCGCCCTCTTCACCGGCGTCGCCTGGGCGCGCGACCGCCAGGCGATGCTCGGTGTCGTCGCCGGCGTCGTGCTGCTCATGTTCGGCTGGCTCGCCTGGCAGCTCGCGGTGGGCAGCGGGGTCGAGGAGGCGATGAGCCGCGGCGACGAACCCCTCGTCCACCAGGGCCTCTTCAGCCCGGCCGGCGCCTACGTCGTCTACACGCTGCTCATCAACGTCTTCTACTTCGGCGGCGCCATCATCGGCGGTCAGGCCGCGTGGCGCGCCGCCCTCCAGCGCGACCGGCTCGCCGCCCAGGCGCGCACCATCGACGCCCAGGCCACGAGCCTGCAGCGGCAGGCCGTCGTCGAGGAGCGGCTGCGGATCGCGCGCGAGCTGCACGACGTCGTGGCCCACCACGTCTCGGTCATCGGGATCCAGGCTGCCGCGGCCCGCCGCGTGCTGCGTCGCGACACGGACGCCGCCGAGGGAGCCCTCCGCTCGGTCGAGACGTCCTCGCGCGACGCGGTGTCCCAGATGCGCGGGCTGCTCGGGACCCTGCGCGCCGACGACCAGGACGTGGCCTCGAACGGCACGGGACCCGCGAGCCGCAGCCGCGCGCCCGAGCCCGGGCTCGCCGACGTGACGACCCTCGCCCGGGAGGCCTCGACCCACGGCCTCGCGGTCGAGTGCCACGTCGTCGAGGACGCGCCCGGAGCGGCCGCCACCGTGCCGGCACCGCTGGGGCTCTCGCTCTACCGCACCGCGCAGGAGGCGCTCGCCAACGTGCGCCGGCACTCGACGGCCTCCTCCGCGACGGTCTTCGTCCGCGTCGACCGACGACCCGAGCACGGGTTCGCGCACGGCTACGCCGAGGTCGAGGTGCTCGACGGCGGGCGGCCACGGTCGGGCACGTCGGGGACCGGCCTCGGCCTCCTCGGCGTCCGCGAACGCCTCGCGACGCACGGTGGCGTGAGCGAGATCGGGCCCCGGGTGACCGGCGGCTACCGGGTGCGCGTGCGGATGCCGCTGCCCGAGGAGGCGTCGTGAGCGCGCCAATCCGCGTGCTGCTCGTCGACGACCAGCTGCTCGTGCGGTCGGGCTTCTCGCTCATCCTCTCGGTGGAGGACGACCTCGAGGTCGTCGGCCAGGCGAGCGACGGCGCCGAGGCCGTGCGGCTCACCCGCGAGCTGCGACCGGACGTCGTGCTCATGGACGTGCAGATGCCGGTCATGGACGGCATCGAGGCGACCCGGCGCATCGTCGCCGACGACCTGGCCCGGGTCGTCATCCTCACGACCTTCGACCGGGACGACTACGTCTTCGCCGGCCTCGCCGCCGGGGCGAGCGGCTTCCTGCTCAAGAACGCCGACGCCGACCACCTCATCGAGGCGGTGCGCGCCGTCTCGGGTGGCCACGCCCTGCTCGCCCCCGAGGTGACCCGGCGCGTCATCGAGCAGATGACGAGCGGCCCGGTCACCGGCGCCGGCGCCGGACCACGGCCGGTCGATCGGGACGCACGGCTCGACGACCTGACACCGCGCGAGCTGGAGGTGCTCGGTCTCGTGGGCCGCGGGCTGTCCAACGCCGAGATCGCCGGCCGGCTCTTCGTCGGCGAGGCGACGGTCAAGACGCACCTGTCCAACGTCTTCGCCAAGCTGCACCTGCGCGACCGGGTGCAGGCGGTCGTGCTGGCGTACGAGGCCGGGCTCATCCTCCCGGGGGACCCCGAGGATCAACCGGACGGGTGATCCCCCGACGGACGGGCGCGGCCTAGCGTGGGTGGCATGAGCCAACACGGGGACCGCCTCACCAGACCACGCGCCACGGCCGACATCGAGGTGCGGCACCTGACCCGCACCTTCGGCGAGATCCGCGCCGTCGACGACATCAGCTTCACGGTCGGCGCCGGGCGTCTGACCGGCTTCGTCGGCGGCAACGGCGCCGGCAAGACGACGACGATGCGCATGGTCATGGGGGTCCTGTCGCCGAGTGGCGGCGACGTGCTCTGGGACGGACGTCCCATCACGGCCCTCGACCGGCGGCAGTTCGGCTACATGCCCGAGGAGCGTGGCCTCTACCCCAAGCAGGCGGTGCTCGACCAGCTCGTCTACCTCGGACGGCTCCGAGGCCTGAGCGCCTCGGCGGCCAAGGCCTCGGTCACGACCCACCTCGAGCGCCTCGGACTCTCCGAGCGCGCCAAGGACCACGTCGAGAAGCTCTCCCTCGGCAACCAGCAGCGGGTGCAGATCATCGCCGCGCTCATGGGCCGCCCCCGGGCGCTCGTGCTCGACGAGCCGTTCAGCGGCCTCGACCCCGCCGCGGTCGACAACATGGCCGACCTGCTGCGCGAGCACACCGCGCGGGGCGTGCCGGTCCTCTTCTCCTCCCACCAGCTCGACCTCGTCGAGCGGCTCTGCGAGCGCCTCGTCGTGCTCGCCAAGGGTCGGGTCGTCGCGTCGGGCTCGCCGGACGAGCTGCGCGCGACCTCCGTCTCGCGGCACCGTCTCGTCCTGTCGGGCGACGCCGGGTGGGTGCGCGGCGTCGGGGGCGTGCACGCCGTCGACGTCGAGGGACACACCGCCCTGCTCGAGATCGTCGAGCACGGCGCCGAACGGACCCTCCTCGAGGAGGCCCTGAGACGCGGCGAGGTGCACGAGTTCTCGCCGCAGCGACCCACCCTGGCCCAGATCTACCGCGAGGTGACGGCATGACCACCCTCCAGCGCCGTCCGGACCCTGACACCGCCGGCGACGGCACCGGCGAACCCTCCGAGCTCGCCGAGCTCGCCGATCTCGCCGACGAGCGCGGCACCGGGAGCGGACGTCCGTGGCTCATCGTGGCCGTGCGCGAGATCGTCGTCCGCGTCACGAACCGCACGTTCCTCTTCTCGACGCTCTTCACGCTCGTGTTCATCGCGGGCTTCGCAGCCTTCTCCGCGTGGCAGGCGGGCAAGACGACGACCTACACCGTCGCGGTCTCGTCCCCCGAGGGGACGCGCCTCGTCGAGCAGGCGGCCACGGCCGCGCGGGCGACGAGCGACACCGTCGTCATCACCCCGACGACCGTGCCCGGCGAGGGCGCGGCGCGCGCTGCCGTCGACGGCGGCGACATCGACGCGTGGCTGCACGAGACGCCGTCCGGCTGGACGCTGACCTCCGGCGACGACGTGTCGCTGTCGTTGCGGGCCCCTCTCGAGGGAGCGGTCCGCGACGCCGCGCTCGACCGCAACGCGGCCGCGGCCGGCACGACCGTCGAGGCGCTCGAGCGCGGCGCGACGCTGACGGGCGACCGCTTCGACGGGCAGACGACGAACCAGGGCTTCGTGCAGGCCGCCACCTTCGCCTTCGCGCTGCTCTTCCTCATGAGCGCCCTGATGTTCGGGCAGCAGATCGCCGCGAGCGTCGTCGAGGAGAAGCAGTCCCGCCTCGTCGAGATCATCGCGACGGCGATCCCGCTGCGCGCCCTGCTCGCCGGCAAGGTCGTCGGCAACTCCGTCATCGCGATGGGCCAGGTGGTGCTCTTCGCCGGCGTCGGGCTCGTGGCGGTCTCGTTCACCGAGTGGTCGTCGCTGCTGCCGTCCCTGTCGACCGCGGTCGTGTGGTTCATCCTCTTCTTCGCGGTCGGCTTCTTCGCCCTGGCCTGCCTCTTCGCCGTCGCAGGAGCGCTCGCCTCTCGCACCGAGGACCTCCAGTCGACGACCTCACCGATGACGACGCTGCTCATGCTCGTCTACTTCGCGAGCTTCGCCCTGAGCGGCACGGCCCTCACGGTCGCCTCCTACGTGCCGATCGTGTCGGTCGTGGCGATGCCGGGTCGCATCATCGCGGGCGACGCCGCTTGGTGGGAGCCGGTCGTGTCCCTGCTGGTCATGGCCGCCTTCTCCGCCGTGACGGTCGTCATCGGCGAGAAGATCTACCGCCGCTCGCTCATGCAGACCCGCGGCCGGCTGTCGTGGAAGCAGGCCCTGCGCACGGCGGACTGACCTCAGGAGGTGCCGACGGCGCGGCCCTGCCCCTGGCGCTCACCCGGCGCCGTCACGTGACGGTACGGCGAGCACCAGAGGAGCAGGGCCGCGGCCGCGAGCCCCACCACCCCGATCGCGATGGCGACCCGGTTGCCCCACGTGGCGGCGACGAGGCCGCCGAGGGGCGCCGCGACCGCGATCGAGCCCCAGTTGAGCGACCGGATCGTCGCGTTCATCCGCCCCCGCAGCCGGTCGGGCGTCACGAGGTTGCGGTAGCTCATGTCGAGCGGGTCCCGCAGCCCCATCGCCAGCCCGAAGAGCGCGTTGGCGACGAGGGGCCACACGACGGCATACGGCCCGGGTCGGGCGAGCAGCAGGAGGGCGTATGCCGCCGGGCTCAGCCACTCGGTCGTCGTGATGACCCGTCCGGTGCCGAAGCGCAGGCCGAGTCGCGGGGACAGGCCCGCACCGAGGACGCCGGTGACGCCCGTGGCGGCGAGGACGAGCCCGATGGCGAGCGGGTCGAGGTGCAGCTCCGTCGTCGCGAAGTAGACGAGGACGGTCGTCACCATGGCGTTGGCGAAGAACCACAGGTGGAGCGAGATGGCGTACGGGCGCAGCACGGCGTGCCGGTAGACCCAGGCCGCACCCTCGCGCAGCTCGCGCCACACGTGCCGCTCGGCGGTGCGCTCGGGAGCCCGCTCCGGGGCGCGGACGGTCATCAGCACGAGGGCCGACACGGCATACGACACGGCGTCCACGAGCACCGCGACGGGCGCGGAGAGCAGCCGCACGAGCGCCCCGCCGACGAGTGGCCCGAGCGACTGCGTCGCGGCGTACGTCTGCGCCAGTCGGGCGTTGGCCGAGGCGAGGCGGGTCTCCGGCACGATCGTCGGCAGGAACGACAGGTGGGCTGCGCTGAAGAACATCGACGCCGACCCGGCGCCGAAGACGAGGACGGCGACGAGCGGCACCGTCAGGTGTCCGGTCAGGGCGAGGACGCCGATCGCGCCGATGAGCAGGGCGCACAGCAGGTCGGCCGCGACGAGCAGCGGCCGGCGCCGGACCCGGTCGACGACGACGCCGGCGAGCATGCCGAAGAGGAGGTAGGGCAGCCATGTCGCCGCCCGCACGATCCCTAGGTCGGTCTGGTCGGCGTGCAGGGTCTCGATGAGGAGCAGCTGGAGGGCGAGCGCCGACACGAAGGTGCCGAGGTTGGAGACGGCGTCGGCGACCCAGAAACGGACGAATGCCGCATTGCCGGACGTTTCCCCCGATGTCACACCCACCCGGCGAGCCCTCCTTACGCGATGCCGACCTTTCCTTGACACCACCTTGTCGAGTCCTGACCCGAACGTCGACCTGAGGAGGTCGGTTCTGGCCTACCGTGAACGTGACGTTCGGAGGGCTCCGGGCGACCACCAGCGACCGGATGCTCCCCCGGTCGCGCCGAGCAGGCCCCGGCAACCGGATGCGTCGGGGCCTGCTCGATGCCCTCCCCCGTCAGGCCGGCTGCGGGGTGCGCGTGCCCGTGGGCACGGGCTGGGGCGGCGGCGGACCGACGTAGCGCGCGGCCGGGCGGATGATCTTCGGGTCGCGGCTCTGCTCGAGCACGTTCGCGGTCCAGCCGACGACGCGGGCGACGCAGAAGGTCGGCGTGAACATCGACGGGTCCAGGCCGGCGAGCTTCATGACGACGCCGGCGTAGAACTCGACGTTCGCGTGGAGCTCGCGCCCCGGCTTGAGCTCGGCGAGCGCGTGCTCGATGGCGTCCTCGACGCCGACCGCGAGGTCGACGAGCGGGTCGTCCCAGCCGCGGGCGATCTGCTTGAGCATCTCCGAGCGCGGGTCACGCGTGCGGTAGACCGCGTGTCCGAAACCCATGATCCGGTCGCCGGACCCGATCCGGTCACGCACCCAGCCGTCGGCCCGGTCCAGGGTGCCGATCTCGTCGAGGGCCTCGAGCGCGCGGCTCGGGGCACCGCCGTGCTTCGGTCCGGAGAACGAGCCGATGGCGCCGACGAGGCAGGCCGCGAGGTCGGCGCCGGTGCTCGCGATGACCCGCGCGGTGAAGGTCGAGGCGTTGAAGCCGTGGTCCATCGTCGCGACGAGGTACTGCTCGACGGCGCGGGCATCACGTGCCGAGGGCAGCTGCCCGGTCACCATGCGGAGGTAGTCCTCGGCGTGGCCGAGCGTCGGGTCGGCCGGCACGGGCTCGAGCCCGTGGTGGAGACGGTGCGCGGCGGCGAGGATCGTCGGCGTGACGGCGACGGCCGCCAGGGCCGCCGCGGCCTTCTCGTCCTCGCCGCAGTCGTAGAGCGGACGCAGGCCCGCGACGCCGCCCCACGCGGACAGCGCCGTGCGCAGCACCTGGAGCGAGTCGGTGGTCGTCGCGCAGATGGCGGGGAGCAGGTCGGCGAGGCCCTGCGGCATGACGCGCAGTCGGCCCACCTCGGCGGTGAAGGCCGCCAGCTCGGCGTCGTCAGGCAGGTGGCCGCGCTCGAGCAGGTGCCAGGCCTGCTCGAAGCCGACCTGCTCGGCGAGGTCGACGGCGGAGTACTGCCGGTAGTGGAAGAAGCCCTCGTCGCCGCGGACGTCGCCGAGCTCGGTGTCGGTGACGACGACCTTGGCGAGACCCTTCGGGACGGTGATGAATCCGGTGGGAGTGGTGGACATGGGGTCCTCCTTTCAGGTTCACTCGTCACTCTCAGCGATATTGATCAACATCGTCAATGTTGATCACGTCAACGGTTGACGCGATCAACCCCAGGCACCCGGAGGCGACGTGACGACCGCACCAGGCACGTGGATCACGACGACCGAGGCCGCCCAGCGGCTCGGCGTCAAGCGCGCCACCCTCTACGCGTACGTCAGCCGGGGACTGCTGCGCAGCGAGCGCCGACCGGGCCAGCAGGAGAGCCTCTTCGACCGCGCGCAGATCGACGCCATGGCCTCGGCGACCCGTCCACCGGGCGGCCCCCAGCCGGTGCTGCGCTTCCGGAGCATCGCCACCGCCGTGAGCCGGCAGGCCGAGGGCGAGCTCTTCTACCGAGGGCGCCCGCTGGCCGAGGTCGTCGCCCTGGCGTCGCTCGAGGAGGCGGCCGCCGTCGTGCTGGGGACGTCGGTGCCGCAGGCCCTCCCCGTCGTGCCGCGCACGGCCGACATCGACCTGACGGCCCTGCCCCTCGAACGCCGGATGCCCGTCGCCGTCCAGCTGCTCGCGGCGGCCGACCCCTTCGCCTCGGACACCGACCCCGAGCGGGTGCGGGCCGCAGCGCTCCCGACGCTGCGGGGTGCGCTGACGCTCGTGGCCGGCACCGGCCCCGGTCCCACGCGTTCCGAGCCCGAAAGGCCCGCAGGGCTCACCGGGCTCACCGGGCTCACCGGGCTCACCGGGCTCACCGGGCTCACCGGGCTCACCGGGCTCGTGCTGGCGGCGCTCGGCGGGTCGCCCTCGGCGTCCGGCGACGTCGGCGTCCTGCGGGTGCTCCTCGTCGCACTCCTCGACCACGGGCTCACGGCCTCCACCGTCGCCGCGCGGGTCGCCGCCTCGACCCGCGCCGGGCTCCACGACTGCCTGTCGGCCGCGTATGCCGCGATGGCCGGACCGCTCCACGGCGCGGCCCCCGTGGCCGCCCACGCGCTCCTCGCCGAGGACGTCGACCCCGCCGTGCTCGTGGCGCGGTCGCTGCGCGAGCGGGGCGGGGTGGCCGGCTTCGGCCACTTCCTCTACCCCGAGGGCGACCCTCGGGCCGACGTCGTGCTCGAGGCCCTGTGGAGACGGCGCGGCACGACCCGCCTGCGCCGCCGCGTCGACGCGCTCGCGAGGCTCGTCGCCGAGCGCACGGGCGCGCTGCCCAACATCGACCTCGCGAGCGCCGCCGTGCTCCACGCCCTGGCCCTGCCGGCCGAGTCGGGCGAGGTGGTCTTCCAGGTGGCCAGGTCGGTCGGCGTGGCCGCCCACGTCGTCGAGGAGTATGCCGAGGAGCCGTTGCGCTGGCGCGGCCGCGACCCGCAGGGCTGAGGACCCGCAGGGCTGAGCTACGCCCGTTGGTCGAAGACGTGCCGCCGCACCCAGGCGTGCATCGCGATGGCCGCGGCCGCGCCGGCGTTGATCGAGCGGGTCGAGCCGAACTGCTCGATGTGCAGCACGGCGGCGCACTCGGCACGCATCGGCTCGGACAGCCCGGGGCCCTCCTGGCCGAAGACGAGGACGCACCGGCGCGGCAGGTCGAACGTCTCGATGGGCACCGACCCCGGCAGGTTGTCGACCCCGAGCAGGGTGAGGCCCTCCGACCGCGCCCAGACGGCCAGCGAGGCGGCGTCCGGGTGGTGCTGCTCGTGCTGGTATCGGTCGGTGACCATGGCGCCGCGCCGGTTCCACCGCCGCCTGCCGACGATGTGGAACGCCTTGGCGCCCATGGCGTTGGCCGTGCGGATGACCGACCCGATGTTGAAGTCGTGACCCCAGTTCTCGACGGCGACGTGGAAGTCGTGGCGCCGGGCATCGAGGTCGGCGACGATCGCGTCGTGGCGCCAGTAGCGGTAGGCGTCGACGACGTTGCGGCGGTCGCCGTGCTCGAGCAGCTCGGGGTCCCAGTGCTCGCCCGAGGGCCACGGACCCTCCCACGGCCCGACACCGACGACAGGGCCCGGTTCGGTCGGCTCCGTCGGCTCGGTCGGCTCGGTCGGCTCCGTCGGCTCCGTAGGCTCGGTCGGCTCCGTGAGCTCGGTCGCGGTCTCACCCCCTTCAGGCGATGCCACGGGTCCCCCTCCGGTTCATTCTGGTGTCACATCCGATGCCCGGAAGACTAACGACCGGGCGCACGGCCGGACGACGGCGCCTCGGCCGGCCAGGTGGCGACAGGAGACCTGCGATGCGACCCACGACCCCGACGACGACCCGGCGACCGTCATGAGCACCGCGGCCGTCGTCATCCTCATCGTGCTGCTCGTGCCGATGCTCGGGATCCTCGCCTGGATGGTGGTCACGGCCTCGATGATCAAGGTGCCGGCGGGCGCCCTGGGGCTCGTGCTGAGGAACGGGAGGGCGACCGACCACGCCCTGACGCCGGGCCGGCACTGGGTGCCGCTCCTGCGCAAGACGATGGTCGTCGAGTACCCGTCGGTGGAGATGGCCTACCGGGCCGGCGAGGACGCCTCGTCGGCGGCGTCCCAGCTCGACCGCACCGGACCCAGCCTCAGCTGCGCCCTCGGCGACCGGGCCCTGGCCGACGTCGCCTACACGGTGCGCTACGCGATCATCCCCGAACGGCTCCGCACCGTGCACGAGAGGTTCGGGCCCGAGGGGGTCCACGGCCTCGTCCGGGACGAGAGCGGCCGGGCGATCAGCCGGGCGCTCAGCGACCCCGCCGTCACCGTCGAGAGCCTCTTCGGTCGCGCCCGGTCCGACACCGAGACCCGGCTCGCCGAGGCCGTCACCGCTGCCCTGGAGGAGCACGGCATCCGCGTCGCGGGCTTCGTGCTCGGACCGGTCGACCTCGGCCGCACCGGTGAGGTCATCCAGGCCACCGTGCGCGCCGGCTTCGAGCTCGCCCTCGAGGAGGCGGAGGCGGCCACCCGGATCGCCCAGGCCCAGAACGACGGCCGGCTCGCGCAGGAGATCACGACCGCGCGCGAGGACGCCTGGCGCTACCGCGAGACCGACCTGTGGCGCGACCTCGTGCAGCGCTCCGACGGCGTGCAGGTGGGCCGACGGCGTCCTGGCTACGGCCCCGGCAGGATGGGGCTCACGGTCCGCGAGGACCCCGCCACCGCCCAGCCCGACGCCGCCGCCGCCGCCGACCAGCCTCCGATCACTGAGCCGCGATGAACCGCGAGGGCTCCTTCGTCGACCGTCTCGTCGAGATGGTCGCCGTGCTCGTCCTCGGCCTCGCCACGGTGGGGACCGCCTGGTGCGGCTACCAGGCCGCCCAGTGGAGCGGGAGGCAGAGCACCGCGACGAGCACGTCGACCGACCAGCGCGTCGAGGCCAGTCGGCTCTTCGGTGTCGCGACCCAGAAGGTCAGCTACGACAGCAGCATGATCGCGCAGTACGCGCAGGCGGTGCAGGCGAAGAACACCGAGCTCGTCGCGTTCTACCGCGCGACCCTGATCCGCGAGGAGATGCTCCCGGTCATCGACCGCTGGGAGGCCGAGATCAGGGCGGGCGGCACCCCGACGAGGCTCATCGACGACACGAGCTACATGGACGCCCAGCTCGGGCCCTACCGGACGGCCACCGCGAAGGCCGACGCGTCGAGCAAGCAGGCGCTGCAGGCGGGAGACACCTCCCACGAGTACGTCATCAACACGATCCTGCTCGCCGTCGCGCTCTTCTTCTCCGGCGTCCTGTCGAGCTTCCGCTACCGACCGGCACGGATGCTCCTCGTCGTGGCCGCGATCGCCACCGTCGCGGTGGCGGCCGTGAACCTCGCCGACCTTCCCATCGCCTGAGCGCGCGCCCATAGGCGCGGAACGGGATCAGGAGGAGGACGGCACGTGCGCCGTCGTGTCCGCATGGCGTCCACGACCCCGAGTCTCCGGCAGGTGCCGCCGCTCCTCCTTCGCTCCCGCGTCCATCGTGAACCGGCCCCGGGCGCCGACGGAAGGGACGTCGTCCCATCGATATCCCTTCGAGACCCGCTCGAGACCGACAGCGCGCTGACAGCGCGGATTCAGGCGCTCCCGGGCACACGGCATACCCTGTCACCCATGCACGCACTCGCCGCCCTGCCGGCCGTCGTCCCGGCCCTCGGCCCCAAGTGGATGGATCCGACCTACCTGCTCGAGCAGTACGGTGCCGCCTTCTTCTGGATCGCCGTCGCCATCGTCTTCATCGAGTGCGGACTGCTCTTCCCGATCCTGCCCGGCGACTCCCTCCTCTTCGCCGTGGGCCTGTTCATCGCCACCGGCCAGGTGCACGTCAACCTCGGCGTGGCGATCGTGATCCTGTGCGCCGCGGCCTTCCTCGGCAACGTCGTCGGCTACGAGATCGGGCGGGCCATCGGCACACCGCTCTACGAACGCGACGGCCGGATCCTCAAGAAGAAGTACTTCGACGAGACCACGACCTTCTTCGACAAGCACGGCAACAAGGCCCTCGTCATCGGCCGCTTCGTGCCGATCGTGCGCACCTTCATCACCGTCGTCGCCGGCGTCAGCCGGATGGACCGCCGCCGCTTCTTCACGTGGAGCGCGGTCGGCGCCGTGCTCTGGGCCGCCGGCCTGACGCTCCTCGGATACTTCCTCGGCCAGGCGTTCCCGTGGCTCACCGACAAGCTCGAGATCGCGGTCCTGCTCATCGTCGCCGTCTCCGTCGTGCCGATGGCCTACGAGTTCGTCAAGCACCGCCGCCAGGCCAAGGCCATCGCGGCCGAGACGGCCGACGCCGCCGGCGACATCGCCGACGCCGCGACGGGTAGCGACCGCACCTCCTGACCTGCCCGCACGTCTTGGCGTGATGTCCTGACGCGCCGCCCGTGCCCGGAGCACACTGGTGCTGCAGGGGCGATGGGAGGACGTCATGGACGCAGCGACCGATACCCCGCAGGCCGGGTCCGACCTCGGCGGTGCCTACCGCCGCAGCGTGCACTGGTGGACGCAGCAGGTCGCCGCCGTCGCCGACGACCAGTGGGACCTGCCGACGCCGTGCAGCGAGTGGACGGTGCGCGACCTCGTCAACCACGTCGCCGGTGAGGACCTCTGGACGTCCCCGCTCATGCGCGGCCGCACGATCGCCGACGTCGGCAGCCGGCTCGACGGCGACCTCCTCGGTGAGGATGCCCGGGGCGCCGCCACCTCGGCCGCGACCGAGGCCGTCGGCACCGTCGACGAGACCCTCCCGTCACACGGCACCGTGCAGCTGTCCTACGGCGAGGAGTCGATGGACGAGTACGTCCGCCAGCTCGTCGCCGACCACCTCGTGCACCGCTGGGACCTCGCCGTGGCGATCGGTCAGGACCGCAGGCTCGACCCGGGCCTCGTCGCCGAGGTGGCGACGTGGTTCGACGGCATGGAGGAGGCCTACCGCTCCGGCGGCGCCGTCGGACCGCGTATGCCGTCCGGTGGCGACCCGCAGGCCGACCTCCTCGCGCGCTTCGGGCGGGATGCGGCGTGGGGCCCGGCGCACGCGGGTTTCACCGCGTTCGTCGCGGCGTTCGGGCGCGGCGACGTCGAGGCGATCATGTCGCTCATGACCGACGACTGCGTCTTCGAGGCCACGGGGCCCGCGCCGGACGGCATACGGCACGAGGGGGCGGCCGACGTGCGCTCGGTGTGGGAGTCGCTCTTCACCGAGACGGGCAGCCCGCTCTTCTCGGCCGAGGAGTCCTTCGTCGCCGGCGACCGAGGGGTGCTGCGCTGGCGCTTCTCCTGGGTCGCCCCCGACGGCTCACCCGGGCACGTCCGCGGCGTCGACGTCGTGCGCCTGCGCGACGGCAAGGTGTGCGAGAAGCTCTCCTACGTCAAGGGCTGACGCCCAGCCCCGCGGTCAGGCGCCGGGCGTGCCCGGGCCGGCCGAGTCGGACGTCGGGTCGGGCTGAGCCCCGCCGGGGGCCTGGGCCTGCGGCAGGGCGCCGGGCGCGCCACCGGGCTGCGTCGACGAGCCGCCGACGGCACCGGGCTGCGTGGACGCCGAGACGGCCGGGCCGCCGGAGCCACCGACGGCGTCGCCCCCGAAGGACACGCTCGGGGCGACGGCCTCGGTGGCAGGGGTCTCGAAGTACTCGGCGCGCTTCACTCCGGCGATGTTGGCGACGATGTTGGACGGCACCGACTCGACCTTGGTGTTGAGCTCGCGCACGAGGGCGTTGTAGTAGCGGCGCGAGCTCGCGATGCGGTCCTCGGTGCTCGTCAGCTCCTGCTGGAGGGCGAGGAAGTTCTGGTTGGCCTTGAGGTCGGGGTAGGCCTCGGCGACGGCCATGAGGCGGCCGAGCGCCTGGCTCAGCTGGCCCTCGGCCTGAGCCGCGGCGGCGGGGGTCGATGCACCGGACATCGCGGCCGACCGGGCCTGCATGACCTCTTCGAGCGTGCCGCGCTCGTGGGACGCGTAGCCCTTGACCGTCTCGACGAGGTTGGGGATGAGGTCGTGGCGGCGCTTCAGCTCGACGTCGATCTGGCGCCAGCCCTCCTCGACCTTGTTGCGCAGGCCGATGAGGCCGTTGTACATGACGACGCCGACGACGGCGAGGAGCACGACGAGGCCGAGCAGGATCCAGACGATGATCATGGGTTCTCCCGATAGAGGGCGGCGGGTCGGTGGCCGGTCGAGCCGATCCTAGTGCTGGCAGCACGCGGGCGGACCGGGTCGCTGGTGCGACGCGGGCTCCGCTCCCCCGGTTCCTGTCGGTGCGGGGTCCTAGCGTGGGCCCATGACGACGCTCCGGTTCACGGCCGACCTGTGGCGCTGGGAGGCGCAGACGGGGTGGTTCTTCGTGACGGTCGGCGCCGACGCGTCGGCGCGCATCCGCGAGGTCCCTCGCCCGCCTCGCGGCTTCGGCTCGGTGCGCGTGCGGGCGACGGTCGGGGCCACGTCGTGGACGACGTCGGTCTTCCCGGACTCGAGCCGAGGCGCCTACGTGCTGCCCGTCAAGAAGGCGGTCCGCCGGGCCGAGGGGCTCGACGAGGGAGACCCCGCCGACGTCGTCCTCGAGGTGCTCGAGTGAGCAGCCCCGGCGCCCCGGCCCGCAACCGGGTCGACCCCTTCGGCGACGTCGTCGCCGCCCCCGGACGCGGCGAGCTCATGGGCAACCGGGGCCGCCTCCACGACGGTGCCGGCACCCGTGACGTGCGCCGGCACCACGTCGGACGCGCGTGGATCACGTGCCTGCTCGACTTCCGCGACCGCCGCGTGCGGCAGTGGGACGCCAGCCACTACACGCCGCTGTTCTTCCTCGACGAGGCCCTCGCCCTCGCGGCCGGGCACCGTCCGTGCGCCGAGTGCCGTCGGTCCGACTTCGGCCGGTACCGCGACCTCGTGGCGACGGCCCACCGCACGACCCACCTGCCGGCCCCCGGACTCGACCGGTTGCTGCACGACGAGCGCTGGGACCCGCGGCGGCGCACCCGCCGGCTGCACGCGTACGCCTGGGGTGACCTCCCCGACGGCACCTACGTGCTGCTGGGGTCCGGTCCCGCCGTCGTCACCGCCGGCGGCGTGCTGCCGTGGCTCCCGAGCAACGCGTATGCGGACACGCCCGTCGAGCGCCCCCGCACCGGCATCGCGACGGTGATCACGCCCCCGTCGTCGGTCGCGGCCCTGCGGGCGGGGTTCGAGGTGCACGTCGGGCGAGACCCGAACGGGTCTCAGGCGAGCCCGAGCTCCTCGAGCGAGAACGCGTAGCGGTACTCCACCCCGGCCTCGGCCGTGATCCGGTCGCCGGCCCCGGTGGCGCGGTCGGCGATGGTGGCGACGGCGACGACCTCGGCGCCGTCCTCGCGGGCGGCCTCGACGGCGGCGAGCGGCGAGGCACCGGTCGTCGTCGTGTCCTCGACGACGAGCACCCGGCGCCCGGTGATCGACGGACCCTCGATGCGCTGCTGGAGGCCGTGCGCCTTGCCGGCCTTGCGCACGACGAAGGCGTCGAGGCGCTCACCGGCGGCCGCGGCCGCGTGGAGCATCGACGTCGCGACGGGGTCGGCGCCGAGCGTCAGGCCACCGACGGCGGCGTACGTGAGGTCCTTGGTCAGCTCGCGCATGACGATCCCGACGAGAGGCGCGGCCTCCCCGTCGAGGGAGATGCGGCGCAGGTCGACGTAGTAGTCGGCCTCCTTGCCGGAGCTGAGGGTGACGCGACCGTGGACGATCGCCTTCTCCCGGATGATCTCGAGCAGGCGGGCACGGGCAGCGGCGGTGTCAGTGACGGTCACGAGGCTCCATCGTAGGGCCCCGGGTCAGTCGGGCCGCCCCCCGAACTCCCACTGGTGCACCTCGATGCCGACGTACCGGCCGGGCGTCAGGACCTCGCGCGCCCGGTCCGCGTCGGGCGCCTCGAGCAGGACGGCCATCCCGAGGACGAAGGCGGCGTCGTCGGACAGGAGCGGCCCGCTGGCGATGAGCGCCTCGCCCTGTGGTGGTTCGACGGCGTCCGCCAGGGGCTCCAGGGTGAAACCGAGCACGAGGTAGCGGTCCAGGCCCGGTCGGCCGTCACCGAAGTCCCACATCGTCCGCCCGAGCCCGTTGTGCCACCGCCGCAGCAGCACGTCGCGGTAGGCGCCGGCCTGGTAGCCGGGCTCGTCGAAGGCGAAGGCGCGGGCCGATGCGGGATCCGGCAGGTCGAGGACGTGCACGCTGCCGGTCAGCGTCCCGTCGCTGGTGAAGGTCGGCCCGCGCGCGATCATCGTCGCCGCGAAGCGGTCCATGTAGGACCAGTGCTGCTCCACGATCCGGCTCCGCAGCGGTGTCGACCCGGCGCGGTCGCGGTGGTAGCAGAAGAACTCCATGCGCCCAGCGTCGCCGAGGCTCGGGGCCCGCGCAACGGACGGTGAGACCGAAATGCGCTGTCCGCGGGCGGCTGAGCGGTGATAGACATCCGGCGTGACGAGCGCCCTCGAGTTCCCCGACCTGCTGCGCCTCATCGACGAACGGTCGGCGGCCTTCCGCGCGGCGGTGTCGCGCGCGACGAGCCTCGACCTCCAGGTGCCGACCTGCCCCGAGTGGACGCTGCTCGACCTGGCGCGCCACGTGGGCGAGGGGCGACGCTCCTGGGCCGCCACGGTCGCCGCCGGCCCCGCCGCGACCTCCCGCATCCGGCCGCCGACGGACGGGGACGCGGCCGCACGGCGGGAGCCCGAGGCCCTGGACGCCTGGCTCGCGACGTCGACCGGGCTGCTCCTCGACGCGCTGCTCGAGGCAGGACCCGAGCGCGGCGCCTGGACGTGGTGGGGCGACTCGCAGTCGCCCCGGACGTGCGGCGCCGTCGCCCGGCACCAGCTCCAGGAGGTCGCCGTGCACACCTACGACGCCCAGCTCACGGCCGGCGCGCCCCAGCCCCTCCCCGACGAGGTGGCCCTCGACGGCGTCGAGGAGTTCCTCCTCACCTGCTGCGCCACGACGAGCCCGTGGCCGCACGAGCCCGCCGTCGTCGACTACGAGGCGACCGAGGGTCGCTCGTGGCGGCTCCGGGTCTCCGCCGACGGCGCACGCACGGCCCGCCGGCCCGAGACCGGCGGTCCGGGGGCCGCGGACGAGGCCCGCGAGACGGTCGATGCCCGCGTCACCGGCACGGCCAGCGAGATCGTCCTCGCCGCCTTCTACGGCCGCCGTCCGCTGGAGACAGTGACGATCGAGGGTGACCGACGGGTCATCGACCGGCTCATCGCCTGGGAGCCCGAGTAGCGCCGACGGTCAGCGGCGGACGAGGCGGGCCCGCCGGATGACCGAGCGCGGCACGACGTGCAGCAGACCCACGATCGCCTTGTACTGCAGACCCGGCACCGAGACGACCCGGCCCTTGTCGACGTCGTCGAGGCAGTCGGAGACGAGTCGCGTCGGGTCGAGCCACATGAACTCGGGGCCGGGCTTGCCGATCCCGGCTCGCTGCTGGAACTCGGTGTTGGTGAAGCCGGGGCACAGGGCCGTCACGGTGACGCCCGACCCGGCCAGCTCGCTCGCGAGCCCCTCGCTGAAGGTCGTCACCCATGCCTTGGCCGCCGAGTAGGACCCGGAGGCGATGAAGCCGGCCACCGACGAGACGTTGACGATGCGTCCCCGCCCGCGCTCGCGCATCGCGACGCCGGCCGCGTGCGACAGGACGAGCACCGCCCGCGTGAGCACGTCGAAGGCGGCCTCCTCGACGGCGACGTCGTTGCGCAGGAAGCTGCGGCGCTGGCCGTAGCCGGCGTTGTTGACGAGCACGTCGACGGGACGCTCCGGGTCGGCCACGCGGTCGGCGACCGTCTGCAGGGCCGACCGGTCCGAGAGGTCGGCGACGAGCACCTCGGCCGTGACGGCATACGTGCTCGTCAGCTCGGCGGCGACGGCGTCGAGACGCTCGCGGTCGCGGGCGACGAGGACGAGGTCGTGCTGCCGGGCCGCCAGCTGGCGCGCGAACTCGTGTCCGATCCCGGCGCTGGCGCCGGTGACGAGGGCCGTGGGTCGCGTCGCGCGCGGTGCAGTCATGTGGCTCACCCTAGGCACCAGCCGTCGGCGCGGCGGTCTAGGGTGGCCGACTGTGCGCATCGCCACCTGGAACGTCAACTCCATCCGATCCCGCGTCGACCGCGTCACCGCCTGGCTCGAGCGCAGCGACGTCGACGTGCTCGCGATCCAGGAGACCAAGGCCCGCGCGGACCAGTTCCCGCTCGAGCGCTTCGAGGCCCTCGGCTACGAGGTGGCCCACCACGGCCTGAGCCAGTGGAACGGCGTCGCCGTCGTCTCCCGCGTCGGCCTCGAGGACGTGCGCGTCGGGTTCGACGGGATGCCCGGCTGGGGCGACCCGGCGGCGCCCGAGGCGCGCGCCATCAGCGCGCTCTGCGACGGCGTACGCGTGTGGTCCCTCTACGTCCCCAACGGCCGCTCGCTCGACGACCACCACCTCGTCTACAAGCTGAGCTGGCTCGAGGCACTGGCGGCGGCCGGACGTGGCTGGCTCGCCGAGGACCCCGAGGCGCAGATCGCCCTGCTCGGCGACTGGAACATCGCCCCGACCGACGCCGACGTCTGGAGCGTCCCCTACTACGAGGACAAGACGCACACCTCGCCCGGTGAGCGCGCTGCCTTCCAGGGGGTCGTCGACGCCGGCTTCAGCGACGTCGTGCGCCCGCACACGGACGAGCCTGGCACCTTCACGTACTGGGACTACACGCAGCTGCGCTTCCAGAAGCGCCAGGGCATGCGGATCGACTTCGCGCTCTGCTCCCCCGCCCTCGCCGAGCGCGTCGTCGGGGCCGCCATCGACCGCGAGGAGCGCAAGGGCAAAGGCGCGTCCGACCACGCCCCCGTCGTCTTCCAGGTCGGCGAGGCGTCGGGGTCCGACGCGTGAGGCGCCACGACCGCCGCGGCATCGTCACGCCCGACGGCGCCATCCTCTCGGTCCACACCCACGTCGACCCCGGGCTGCCGCCGGAGGCGCCGACCCTCGTGCTGGCCCACGGCTGGGCCGTCAACCACGAGAGCTGGCTCCCGGTCGTCGAGGAGCTCGCCGACGAGCCGGTCCGGGTCGTGCTGTGGGACCAGCGCGGGCACGGGCGCTCGACGATCGGCCTGCGCCGGGCCGAGCTGGCGTCGATGTCCGTCGACCACACGGGACGCGACCTCGACGTCGTGCTGCGCGCCGTCGTGCCGCCGTCCTCCCCCGTCCTGCTCGCGGGGCACTCGATGGGCGGCATGACGGTCATGGCGCTGGCCGGGCAGCGGCCCGACCTCTTCGGCTCGCGCGTGCGGGCGGCGCTCCTCGTCGCGACCGCGTCCTCCCACGTCTCGCTCGGCGAGCGCACCGGAGAGGCCGCCGTGATGCGCCTCGCCGCCAAGGGCCTGCCGCTGCCACCCGGCGGCAACGCCCGGATCCGCGCTCTCGTGCGGGCGCTCTTCGGCGACGGCGCCGACCCCGCGGACGTCGAGACGGCCTGCGAGCAGGTGGCCTCGACGAAGCTGACGACCTTCGCCGCGTTCTACGGCGCGCTGCTCACCGTCGACCAGCGGGCGGGCTTCCCCGCCCTCGAGCGCGTGCGGGTCGCCATCGTCGCCGGCCGTCACGACCCGCTCATGCCCGTGACCCGGGCACGCGCGCTGCGCGTCGCCCTGCCGCACGCGACGTTCGTCGAGATGCCGAAGGCCGGTCACATGCTGCCGTGGGAGGCCACCGAGGTCGTGGCCGACGAGGTGCGCGGGCTGCTCGCCGAGCTGCGCACCCAGCCCGTCCCCGTCTGAGTGCTCAGAGGGCGACGAAGCGCGGTTCGTCGGCGTCGTCACGCTCCGCTGCCGTGCCCCGGCCCGCCACGCCGAGCGTGAAGGCCACGGCGGACCCGAGCAGGGCGGCGATCGCACCGCCGAGGAAGACCGTCTGCACCTGGACGACGCCGGCCCCGATGAGGGCGTCGGTGTCGAGCTGGTCCGGCAGCCGCCGCACGGCCTCGAAGTAGCGGTTGAGCCCGATCGACGTGAGCAGCGCGAGACCGACGACCATGCCGACCATCCGGGCGACGACGACGAGGGAGCTCGCCACGCCGTGGGCGTCGGCCGGTGAGTCGGCGAGCGCTGCGTTGTTGACCGGCGCGAGCGCGAGACCCATGCCGAGACCGACGACGACGAGGACGACCGTCGCCGGCACCGTGTCGCCGACCGAGTCGAGCGTCCAGCGCGACATGACGAGCAGTCCGGCCCCGGCGAGGAGCAGCCCGACCCCCGCCACCGCACCGTCGCCGAGGCGGCGCAGCGACCACCCGCCGAGGAGGGCCCCGACGGGGACGGCGAGCAGGAAGCGGACGAGGACGAGCGCGGCGCCGGTCTCGTCGTAGCTGTCCGTGAGACGCGCGAGGAGCGGCACGTCGACGACGACGGCGACGAGTGCCGCGCCGACGAGGAGGCTGACGACGAGGGCGCGCAGGCCGCGGGCCCCGACGACCCCCCTCGGGATGAGCGGGTCGGCGGCGTGGCGGTGCCACCACACGAGCGCGACGAGGGCGACGGCGCCGACGGGCAGCAGGCTGTAGCCGAGCGGGCCGACGACCTCCTTCTCCGGGTCGGACGACGCGAAGGTGAGCACGAGGCTGCCGAGCGCGACCGCGACGAGCAGGGCGCCGACGAGGTCGGCCCGGCGCAGCACGGCCCACCACCGGGGAGCCGTCAGCACCGCGACGACGGCGAGCAGCCCGAGCCCCACGACCCCGAGCGGCGTCAGCACGCGCGAGCTGCCGGCGAAGGGCACGAAGGGCTCCCCGAGCGCGACGTCGGTGACGAGCGACTCGGGGGCGGCGAGAGCGAGTCCGGTGACACCGAGGCCGAGGAGCAGCACCAGGCCGGTGACGACCGACCGGACGCGGTGAGCCCGCGAGCGCGACCCGGCGGCGACGTCACCCGACCCCGACGCGACCGGGCTGGCACCGAGGAGGTGGATGACGGCATACAGCACGAGGGCGGCGGCGACGTTGAGCCAGAAGATCGCCCGCCATCCCGACCACGCCAGGACGACGGCGCCGAGGACCGGGCCGAGCACCGAGCCGAGCTCCTGCACGGCGCCGACGACTCCGAGCGGCGTGCCCCGGCGGTGCGCCGGCCAGAGGTCCGCGACGAGGGCGAGGGTCGCGGGGACGAGGCCGCCGCCGCCGATGCCCTGGAGCACCCGACCGGTGACGAGCACCGGCATCTCGACGGCGAGCGCCGTGACGGCCGAGCCGACGACGAAGACGAGGAGGCAGCCGAGCAGGATGCGGCGACGGTCGAGCAGGTCGGAGAGCCGGCCGATGAGCGGCAGCACCGCGATGTAGCCGAGGAGGAAGCCGGAGATGATCGGCGTCGCCCGCTGGAGGGCGTCGATGCCGATGCCGACGCCGGCCATCATGTCGGTGAGCGCCAGGACGACGACGTACGTGTCGGCGGCGGCGAGCGCGACCGCCGCCGAGGCCGCGGAGAGCAGCGCGAGGCGGTGGGTGGCGGCCGCGGGCCCCGGTGGCGGTGGTGTCGTCACCGGCGCGTCAGGGCTTGGTGATCGTGACGGGTTGGCCGTACTGGTCGAGCGTCAGGGTGTACGTCGACGTCGTGCCGGCGCCGTAGAACGGCCCCGTGATGACGACCTGTCGCAGCTCCTGCGAGTCGGTCAGGCCGTAGGTCGCCTGGAACGTGCCGTTGGGGTCGCCGATGAGGAAGAGGTCGGTGACGGCCTTGCCCGGCACGCTGCCGGTGATCGTCGTCAGCACCTCGGAGCCCTGTCGCACCTTCTCGCCCGCGACCGGGGAGGTCGTCGCGGTGAGGAGCGTCGTCAGCCCCTTGTCGGGGGAGAAGAGGACGGCCGGGTCGGGCAGGCCGAAGGTCTTGGGGTCGATCTTGTTCGTGCCCGGGATGAGGGGCAGCTTGGCGTAGACCTCACCGTCGAGCGAGGTGATCTCGGCGTCGGCCTGGATGCCCTTGAGCGTCACCTTGAAGGTGCCCTTGAACGCGGGCGGGTGCTTGCCCCAACCGTCGGCCGACACGACACCGCTCGAACCCTGCGGGACGTTGCTGCTCGCGAGCGTGAGGTGCACCGACGGCGCGGCGTCGACCTTGGCCTTGGCGGCCGCGAGCTGCTGTGCCGGCGAGAGCTGCGACGCGCTCGGCGTCGACCCCTCCGGGTCGCTCGAGCAGGAGGCCACCCCGACGACGCAGAGCGCCGAGAGGGCAGCAGCGGCGAGCTTTCCCGTGATGCGCATGGGGGTCAGGCTAACCGAGGAGGCCCGTCGCCTCGGTCCGCCACGGGAATGTGGGTATGGCTAGGGTCGGGGACGATCACGGCAGGACCACCCTGCCACCAGACGAAGGAGCACGAACCCATGGCCCTGCTCGGAGTCATCCTGCTGCTGGTCGGCGCCGGAGCCGGTGTCGTCGCATACCTGGCGACCCACGCCGCGTCCGGGACGGTCGCCGTCACGGCCTTCGGCTTCACGCGCAACGCGACCCCGCTCGAGCTCGTCGTCTACGGCGCCGCCGCGGTCCTGCTCTTCGCGCTCGGCTGGGCCATGGTCTCGGCCGCGGCCCGGCGCCGCGCCCGCCTGCGCCGTGAGGACAAGGAGACGGCGCACATCACCGAGGTCGAGGAGAACGCCGAGGCCGCGCGCCTCGACCACGAGCGCCGCTTCCAGGAGGCCGGGCTGCGTGACGAGGACCTGCGCCGCCGCGAGAGCGAGCTCTCCGCCCGGCACGAGGGGCTCGACACCCGTGAGGCCGAGCTGTCGCGCCGCGAGGCCGAGTGGCGCGAGCGTGAGGGCCCGTCGGTGGCCGACGTCGTGACCGGCCGCGCCGAGGGCAGCGTCCAGGAGGGCACCGCGTCGTGGGCCGACGAGCCGGGTTCGGCGGGCAGCGTCGAGCGCCCGGCCGAGACGCGGGCCAGCCGTCGCGCCGACCGCAGCGACGCCCTCGACCCGGCCGACACCACCTCCCCCGACGAGCGCGAGCAGCGCGACTCGACGGTGTGAGGGAGCACACCGCCTACGTCTTCGACCTCGACGGCGTCGTCCGGGACTTCGCCCCGGGCGACGCCGACCCCGCGATCGAGGCCGCGCTGGGTCTGCCGGCCGGACACGTCTCGGCCACGGCGTTCCGCAGCGAGCTGCTCCTGCCGACCATCACCGGTCGACGCAGCTTCGACCAGTGGTACGCCGCCATCTGCGCCGCGCTCGAGGAGGTCGTCCCCGAGCCGGCGCGGGTGCGCGAGCACATGGCGCGGTGGCGCGAGCACCGCGGCACCGTCATCGACGAGACCGTCGAGCGCCTCGAGGCCCTCCGGTCCGACGGCCACCGCACCTACGTCTTCACGAACGGCACCGACTACGTGCCGCAGGAGATGGAGCTGCTCGGGATCACCCGGCTCTTCGACGGTCTGCTCAACAGCGCCGACTTCGGCGTCGCCAAGCCGGACCCGCTCGCGTATGCCGCCGCCCACCGCGCCATCGAGGCCGACCTCGGGCGCGTGGTGGCGCGCGACGAGGTCTGGTTCACCGACGACCGCGACGACAACGTGACGGCCGCTCGCGAGTTCGGCTGGGACGCAGAGCTCTTCACCCGCTGATCAGGGTGTGACGGTACGGGCCCGTCAGACGAGGACGAGAGCCTCCCCGTCGGCGCCGACGCCCACCGTGACGGTGGAGCCGTCGCGCACCTCGCCCGAGAGCAGGCCGCGTGCCAGCCGGTCGCCGATCTCGCGCTGGACGAGGCGACGCAGCGGCCGGGCGCCGTAGGCGGGGTCGTAGCCGCGCGCCGCGAGCCACCGGCGCGCGTCGTCGGTGACCTCGAGCGTGATGCGCCGGTCGGAGAGCCGCTCGGCGAAGGCTCGCACCTGCAGGTCGACGATGTGGGCGAGGTCGTCGCGGCTCAGGGCGTCGAAGACGACGACCTCGTCGAGCCGGTTGAGGAACTCGGGCTTGAACGACGAGCGCACGACGCCCATGACCGACTCCCGTCGCGCCTCGGGGCTCAGCGTCGGGTCGGTGAGGAACTGCGACCCGAGGTTGGAGGTGAGCACGAGGATGACGTTGCGGAAGTCGACGGTGCGACCCTGGCCGTCGGTGAGGCGGCCGTCGTCGAGGACCTGGAGCAGGATGTCGAACGTCTCGGGGTGGGCCTTCTCGACCTCGTCGAGCAGGATGACGGAGTAGGGCCGGCGGCGGACGGCCTCGGTCAGCTGGCCACCCTCCTCGTAGCCGACGTAGCCGGGAGGCGCACCGATGAGGCGCGCGACGGAGTGCCGCTCGGAGTACTCCGACATGTCGATGCGGACCATGGCGCGCTCGTCGTCGAAGAGGAAGTCGGCGAGGCTCTTGGCCAGCTCGGTCTTGCCGACGCCGGTCGGGCCGAGGAAGAGGAAGCTGCCGGTCGGCCGGTCGGGGTCGGAGACCCCGGCCCGGGTGCGGCGCACCGCGTCGGAGACGGCTCGCACGGCGTCGGTCTGGCCGATGAGGCGCGCACCGATGTGCTGCTCCATGTGCAGCAGCTTCTCGGACTCGCCCTCCATGAGCCGGCCGGCGGGGATGCCGGTCCAGGCGGAGATGACGTCGGCGATGTCGTCGGCGCCGACCTCCTCCTTGACCATCGGCTCGTCGTCGCCGGTCGTGGCCGCGGCCTCGCGCTCCTGGGCGGTCGCGAGCTCCTTCTCGAGGGTCGGGATGTCGCCGTAGAGGATCTTGGACGCGGCGCCGAGGTCGCCCTCGCGCTGGAGCCGGTCGGCCTGCGTGCGCAGGTCGTCGATGCGGGCCTTGAGGTCACCGACGGCGTTGAGCCCGGACTTCTCGGCCTCCCACCGGGCGTTGAGGGCGGCGAGCTCCTCGGACCGGTCGGCGAGGTCCTTGCGCAGGCGCTCGAGGCGGTCCTTGCTCGCCGCGTCGCTCTCCTGCTCGAGGGCGAACTCCTCCATCTTGAGGCGGTCGACGGCACGCCGGAGCTCGTCGATCTCGACGGGGCTCGAGTCGATCTCCATGCGCAGCCGGGAGGCGGCCTCGTCGATGAGGTCGATGGCCTTGTCGGGCAGCTGGCGGCCGCTGATGTAGCGGTCGGAGAGGCTGGCCGCGGCGACCAGGGCGGAGTCGGCGATGGTCACCTTGTGGTGCCCCTCGTAGCGCTCCTTGAGGCCGCGGAGGATGGCGATGGTGTCCTCGACGGAGGGCTCGCCGACGAAGACCTGCTGGAAGCGGCGCTCGAGCGCCGCGTCCTTCTCGATGTGCTTGCGGTACTCGTCGAGGGTCGTCGCGCCGACGAGGCGCAGCTCGCCGCGGGCGAGCATGGGCTTGAGCATGTTGCCGGCGTCCATGGCGCCCTCGCCGCCGGCGCCAGCGCCGACGACGGTGTGGATCTCGTCGATGAAGGTGACGATCTGGCCGTCGCTGCCCTTGATCTCCTCGAGGACGGCCTTGAGCCGCTCCTCGAACTCGCCGCGGTACTTCGCGCCGGCGATCATCGAGCCGAGGTCGAGGGAGTAGAGGGTCTTGTCGCGCAGGCTCTCGGGCACGTCGCCCTCGACGATGCGCTGGGCGAGGCCCTCGACGACGGCGGTCTTGCCGACGCCGGGCTCGCCGATGAGGACGGGGTTGTTCTTGGTCCGGCGCGAGAGCACCTGGACGACACGGCGGATCTCGGCGTCGCGGCCGATGACGGGGTCGAGCTTGCCCTCCCTCGCCCGGGCGGTGAGGTCCGTGCCGTACTTCGCGAGCGCCTCGAAGGTGCCCTCGGGGTTGTCGGACGTCACGGGACGCCCGCCGCGCAGCTCCGGGATGGCCGCCTCGATGGCATCGGCGTCGAGGCCGAACTGGCCCGTGCGAGCGATGGCGAGGAGGAGGTGGTCGGTGGACACGTAGGAGTCGCCCGTCGCCGTCATGTACTGCTGCGCCTGCTGGACGACGCGCCCGGCCGTCGCCGAGAGCTGCGGCTGCTGGGCGCCGCCGGTGACCTGCGGCATGGCGGCCATGGCGCGCTCGGCAGCGGCGGTCGCCGCAGCGACGCTCGAGCCCCCGGCGGTGAGCAGGGCCGGGGTGGTCGTGCCGCTCTGGGCTGCCAACGCGAGCAGCAGGTGTGCCGGCTCGATGTTCGGATGGTGCTTGCCCGTCGCGGTCGTCGCGGCCTGGGCGAAGGCCTCCTGAGCCTTGTTGGTCAGCTGTAGGTCCATGCGTACTCCTGGTGAGGGATCGGTTCACTGGGATCAACCGGCGCTGACTTGAGTCTATTCCACTCAACTTCGTGCGTCACGGGATGGTGACGTATACCGCCGGGGCGCGCCGCCGCGCCGGCGTGGAGCGGCCCGCCTAAGGTCGCGGGATGGACCGCACCGCCATCGCCGACGAGCTGCGCACCGCGCGCTTCCGCACCACCCAGTTCCGTCAGGGCTACGACGAGGGGGCTGTCGACGACCTCATCGACGGACTCGTCCAGCGGCTCCTGTCGGGCGACGCCGACCACGAGATCGTCGCCGCGGTGCACGCCTGCCTGTTCCCGACGACGACCGCCCGGCGCGGTTACGACATGGCCGACGTCGACGCCGCCCTCGATCGGGTCACCACCGCGCTCGGCGGGGCGACCACCCCGCCCGGCGACACGAGCGCCGACTCCGGCGTGAGCCCGAACGCCGCCGCGAGCACCCGCGGTGCGTCAGGGCCGGCTGCTCCGCTCCCGTCCGCCGTCACGGAGCCCCCGCGTGGCTTCCTCGCGCGCCTCCTCGGTCGCTGACCTGCCCACGAGTCACTGTCGATCGTCACCTGGAGCGCGCGGCCATCACCGCTGCTCAGTCGTGCGGGTCGGGGTCGTACCAGCCGTCGTGGGCTGCCGCGAGCGCCTGGAAGCGGACGGCATACGCGGGGTCGGAAGGGGTGCGGACGTAGACCGCCCACTCGTGGGCCTCGGAGTCGTCCTCGCCCGCGAGCGCCTCACGCACGACCCGGACGTCGGGCAGCCCCTCTGCCTCGAGCTCCTCGGCGAGCTCCTCGGCGACGTCACGCTCCGGCAGCACGATGAGGTGCTGGGCGTCGTCCGTCGGGCTCACCCGCCCAGCCTAGGACCGACCGACGACCTCGTCCGGCTCGGCGCCGGTCTCGATGACGCGCTGGGCGACCTCGCGCAGCTTGACGTTGTGGTCCTGCGACGCGCGCCGGAGCACGTCGAAGGCCTCCTCCGACACGATCCGGTGCCGCTCGATGAGGATGCCCATGGCCTGGCCGACGAGCCGGTGGCTCTCGACCGCGCGCTCGAGGTTGGCCTCGTTCTGGCGGAAGCGGTCGACCGTGACGATGCGGTCCACGGCCTGCGCCAGCGCGTGCAGGAGCAGCTCGGCGACGGTCCGCTCGGCCGGACCGGGACCCGGCGCCTGCGCCACGCCGGCCCACACCCGGCACGTGGCGTGGATGCCCGAGGACTCCATGAGGATGCCGCGGGTCCCGGCGCCACCGGGCTCCATCGGCCCCACCGTCTCCCTCGTCTCCCCCGCCTCCCCCGTCTCCCCCGTCTCTCTGTCGAGCTCGACGGGACCGGAGAGGACCTCGCGGACGGCCGGGGGCAGCGCCGACGGCGGAACGACACCCGAGGCGTTGGCGAGCAGGTCGTGCTGGGTGGCGGTCATCCGGATCACGGCCTCGCCGGAGAGCGCCTGACCGAGCGCGGACGCAGCGAGTGCGAGCGCCTCCTCGAGGTCCTCCGCACGGACCAGCTGCCGCGCCGCGGCGGTGATCCGAGCTGCCACGTCGGGCACGCGGTCGTCGTTCGCTGCCGTCGCCGGACGCAGGACCGTCACGGGGGCCTCCAGGGTATGCGTGGGAAGGCCCGCGAACTTGGAGGCAGGACAGTGTTGCATCCCGCGACGCCGCCGGACAAAGCACGACACGAGGCAATTGCTGGGAAAGGCCAATTCCCCGGCGGCACAAGGCCACACGCACGCGACCTCCGGAGCCCCAGGCCCCGGAGGTCGCGTCTCGACAGCGGCGGTCAGGCCTGGTCGGGGTCCTGCCCGCTCTCGACGACCCGCGCCGCGATCTCGCGCAGCTTGACGTTGCGGTTGAGCGAGGCCTGCCGGAGCATCTCGAAGCTCTGCGTCGCCGTGATGCGGTGACGCTCGATGAGGACACCGACGGCGTGGCCGATGAGCCGGTGGCTCTCGATGGCCTGCTCGAGCTGGTGCTCCTTCTGGGCCCGGGCCTGCCGCGCGACGACCCGGTCGACGGCCTGGCCGAGCGACTGCGCGAGCAGGTCGCCGACGATGAGCTCGTCACTCGAGACGAGCCGTGGCTCGTCGAACTGCACCCAGGCCCGGCAGTCGGAGTCCTGCGCGGTCGGGAGCAGCAGGAGGCCCTCGCGCTTGTCGCCGACGAGGACGTCGTGGCGGTGGGGCGAGGACTCGAGCCCGCGCCGGACGCCCGGGTCGAGGTCGGCGACGTCCACCCGACCACGCGGGGACAGCACGACCGACTCCCCCTTCGTCGGCGAGACGCGCAGGGTCACCGTGCCGTCGAAGAGCACGGTGAAGCCGGTGACGGCCGTGGCGAGCACCTGGTCGAGCTCCTCCGCGGTGGCGAGGTCGACGGCGATCCGGGCCGCCAGCTCGCGCCGCATGCGCGACTCGCGCTCGCGCGTCTCGTCGCGGACGACGACGATGACGAAGCCGTCGTGCTCGGCCGTGCCCGGCACGCTCGCCGCCCGGACGTGGACCCAGGCCTCACCGCCACCGCGCCTCAGGATGCGGTAGCGGTCGTCCTCGACGGGACGGCCGGACTGGAGCAGCTCCATGCGTCGCTGGTGCGCGCTGCGCTCGCCGGGCGACTCGGACTCCGGGATCCACCACGGGTAGGGCGGCACGAGCGGGCCGTCGGCGAGCGACCAGCCGAACGTACGCGTGAAGACCTCGTTGACCTGGACGACGAGACCGTCACCGTCGACGACGACGAACGGCTCCTGGATGGCACCGAGGATGGCGCGGAGCCACGCGGCGTCGCGTGACCGCGAACGGGCTCGCACGAGGTTGGCGGCGAGGCGCGCGCGCAGCTCCTGGGGCTGGAACGGCTTGATGACGTAGTCGTCGGCACCTTCGAGCAGCCCGGTGGTGCTGGCCTCGACACCGGCCCGCGCGGAGAGCAGGACGACCGGCAGGTCACGAAGGCTCGGGTCGGCGCGGATCTCCCGCACGAGCGTCAGGCCGTCCATGCGCGGCATCATGACGTCGGCGAGGACGATCGACGGCCGCCGGACGCGGAGGTGCTCGAGGGCCTCGATCCCGTCGCGCACCGACACGACGTCGTAGTCGACGACGCAGTGGCGCGCGATGTAGTCGCGCATGTCGTGGTTGTCCTCGACGACGAGCAGCGTCGGGCGCACCGCGTCGGGCCTCGTGGCCGGTGACGTGGGGCCGGGCAGCTGCGCCGGTGCCTCACCTGCGTCAGCGGTCGACGCCTGCATCTCGGCCGCGACGGCGTCGCGCACGACCCAGCTGCTCGCCTCGTGGATGAAGGACTCGGCCGAGCGCGGCGTGATCGAGGGGCGCAGCGCGGCCCGCTCGGCGGGTCGGCCCCACGGGAAGGACACGGTGAAGGTGCTGCCACGCCCCTGCCGCGACTGGACCGCGACCCGGCCGCCGAGCAGGTCGACGAGCTGGCGCACGAGCGACAGGCCGATGCCGGCCCCTTCGCGCGACCGTCGGTCGTCGCCGCGGTCCAGCTGCCGGAAGCGGTCGAAGACGAGGTCGAGGTCCTTCTCGGCGATGCCGATGCCGGTGTCGGTCACGGAGACGGCGAACCCGGTGTCGGTGCCGCCCAGGTGGAGCGAGATGCGCCCGCGCGCGGTGAACTTCAGGGCGTTCGACAGCAGGTTGAGCACGATGCGCTCGAACATGTCGACGTCGATGTAGGCCTCGTGGTCGAGGTCGTCGCACACCACCTCGAACTCGAGGCCGGTGCGCTCGATGGCGGGGCGGAAGTTCGCGCCGATGCCGGTGACGAGCTCCTCGACGTCGGCCGGGACCCAGTGCGGCTCGACGGCACCGGCCTCGACCCTCGTGAGGTCGAGGATGCGGTCGACGAGGCCGGCGAGGCGGTCGGTGTTGCGGCGGATCAGCTCGAAGCGTTGGCGCTGCTCGGGGTCGAGGCCGTCCGCCTCGAGGGCGTCCTGCACCGGTCCGGCGATGAGCGTCAACGGCGTGCGCAGCTCGTGGCTGACGTTGGCGAAGAAGTCGGACTTCGCGACGTCGAGCTCGGCCAGCGCCTCGGACCGGTGACGCTCCTCCTGGAGGCGGCGGATGCCGCTCAGGGCCATCGCGACGTGCGAGGCGCACAGCTCGGCGTAGACCTGCAGCTGGGCGTCCCACGGGCGCCGGGGGTTCTCGGTGAGCAGCAGGTGCGCCGTGGGCTCGAGCAGCCCGGGCTCGACGACGGGCACGACGTGCACCGTGCGGCCCTCGTCGTCGACGGTCGCCGGCGCGGCGTCGCCCGCCGCCCACCAGCGCACGTCGCTCGCGAGGTGGTCGAAACCGTCCGAGCGGAGCACCTCGAGGGCGCGACGGCGTACGTCCTCCGCGTCCTCGGCGTCGGCCAGCGACGCGAAGAGCCGGGACGCCACGTCGGCGCGGCGTTCGGCCACGACCTTCGCCGTGGTCTCGGTGGCGACGTTGAGCACGCCGACGACCGAGCCGGAGTCGTCGTGGATGGCGCCGTAGGACCACGTGAAGTAGGCCTCCTCGAGGTAGCCGGCGCGGTCGACGACGAGCAGCTCGTCCTCGACCCACGTCGCCGGGCCGCCACTGGTGACGCCCTCGAACATCGGTCCGATGACGTCCCAGACCTCGGGCCAGACGTCACGCACCGGTCGGCCCCACGCCTCGGGGTGCTTGCTGTCGCCGAGCATCGTGCGGTAGCCGTCGTTGTAGAGCATGAGCAGGTCGGGGCCCCAGCAGACGAGCATCGGGAACCGCGACGACAGGCAGACGTCGACGAGGACGCGCAGGTTGGCCGGCCAGGACTCGACCGGCCCCAGGGAGGTCGCTGACCAGTCGGTGCGCAGGAACAGGTCGCGCATGCCGGTCGGGGACGAGGGCACGCCGAGGCCCGAGGCGTTCGTCGTGGGGGCGCCGGAAAGGACGCCCTCGGGGTGGTGCGGGGTCACGCGACCTCCGGGACTGGGGTCAAGAAGCTGCCTCCGGCGGCATTCCACAACGGCGCGCCCCATCTGCTTGAGGCGTGCACAGTCTGACACACGCCAGCGACACCCCGAGGCGAGAAGCTAGCGCTCGGGCCGCCACACGACGAGCGCCTGGGACGACGGGGCCCTGGGCGGGCGCTGGCCCGGTCGGACCGCCACCACCTCGCCGCGCGGACCGACCGCGAAGACCCGGGCGCCGGACGACAGGGCAGCCTGGGCCGCCGCCAGCTCGGCCGTGAGCTCCTCGACCCGCGACCGGAGGGCCGTCACGTGGTTCTCGAGGTCGAGGATGCGCTGGATGCCGGCGAGGGAGACCCCCTCCTGCGACAGGCGCTGCACCTCCCGGAGCAGCTCGACGTCGCGCGTGCTGTAGCGCCGTCCGCCCCCGCGCGTGCGCGACGGGGAGACGAGGCCGAGCCGGTCGTACTGCCGCAGCGTCTGCGCGTGCATGCCGGCCAGCTCGGCCGCGACGGAGATGACGAAGACCGGTGCGTCGTCGTCGTGCCCGCCGGGGCGGGCGCTCTTGCGGGCCATCATCGTCACCCCTGTCCCGTCAGGCGCGAGCGCGCTGGAAGAGGTCGGCGCGGGGGTCGTGACCGTCCTCGGCTGCAGCCATCTTCTCGACGGCCTCACGGGCCTCGTCGGTCAGCCGCTGCGGCACGACGACCTGCACGCGGGCCAGCAGGTCGCCGACGTGGTCGCCCCGCTTGACGCCGCGACCCTTGAGCCGCAGGACGCGGCCGCTCGGGGTGCCGGGCGCGACCTTGACCTTGACCGACCCGCCGTCGAGCGTCGGGACCGCGACGGTCGCGCCGAGCGCGGCCTCCGCGAACGTCACGGGCAGGTCGAGGGTGAGGTTGTCGCCGTCGCGGCCGTAGACCGGGTGCTTGTCGACGGCCACGGTGAGGATGAGGTCACCGGCCGGCGCGCCGGGGTCGCCCTGGCGACCCTTGCCACGCAGGCGGATCCGCTGGCCGTCCTTGACGCCTGCGGGGATGCGGGCGTTGATGCGGCCGAGGTCGGGAGAGCTGAGCGAGACCGTCGAGCCCTCGACGGCGTCGCGGAAGCCGATGTGCGTGCTCGCCTGGACGTCGGCCCCGGGGCGCGGCCCCGCCGTCGCGCCGTAGCTGCCGTAGCCGCCGCGGGGAGCGCCGGCAGCGCCGCCGCCGAACATCTGCCCGAGGATGTCCTCGAGGTTGGGCTGGCCGCCGGCCCCGCCGGTGTCGAAGCGCACGCGCTGGCCACCGGGACCACCGGCCCCGCCGAAGGCGGAGAAGATGTCCTCGAAGCCGGCACCCTGGCCACCCGCGCCCCCCGCGGTGAAGCGGGCACCGCCGTGCGACATCGCGCGGATCGCGTCGTACTCTCGCCGCTTCTCGGGGTCGGACAGGACGGCATACGCCTCCCCGACCTCCTTGAAGCGCTCCTCCGCCTTGGAGTCGCCGACGTTGTGGTCGGGGTGCATCGTGCGCGCGACCTTGCGGTACGTCTTCTTGATCGTCGCGGCGTCGGCGTCCTGGGGCACGCCGAGGATCGCGTAGAAGTCCTTCTCGAACCAGTCCTGACTAGCCATGGCGCACCTCCTCGTTCACGGTGACTCTCACGCTGCTCCCATCATCGGGTATGCCGCCGGGCTGCGTGCGCAGCCCGGCGGCGGACGTCTCAGGCGGGGTCGGCAACCGAGACCCGCGCGGCACGGACGAGCCGGTCACCGATGCGGTAGCCGGGCTGCAGCACCTGGACGACGGTCGTGCCCGTCGCGCCCTCGGGCAGCTCGGCCTCGACGTGCATGAGGGCCTCGTGCACGTTGGGGTCGAACTCCTGGCCGGCCTCGCCGACGCGCTCGACGCCGAAGCGACCGAGGGTCGCCTCGAGCTTGTCGGCGATCGCCGCGAACGGACCGCCGGCGAGGTCGCCGGCCTGGCGGGCCATGTGGATGTCGTCGAGGACCGGGAGCAGGGACTCGACGACGCTGCCGACCGCGGTGTGGCGGATGACCTCACGGTCGCGGTCGACGCGCTTCTTGTAGTTGACGTACTCGGCCTGCAGTCGCTGCAGGTCGGCGAGCAGCGTCGCGGCCATGGTGTCCTCCTCGGCGAGGGCCACGCCCTCGGTCTCCGAGGACTCGCCGGACTCGCCGGACTCGCCGGTCTGGCCCGAGTCGTTCGCGGTGTGGTCGAACTCGTCCTCACCACCGGGCTCGGACGACGCGCCCGCGCCGCCCTCGTAGTAGCTGTGGTGACGCGCGCCGTGGGCGGAGTCGCCCGAACCGCCACGGGGCGGGGTGCCGGCGGCGTCGCCGCCGGCACCCGTCGCGCCCGTCGCGGTCACGTCGGGCTGCTCGCCGGACGTGCCGTGGTGCGGGGACTCGGTCACTTGGCGTCCTTGGCCTCGTCGTCGTCCACGACCTCGGCGTCGACGACGTCGTCGTCGGACGCGCCGGACCCACCCGCCGTGGCGTCGTCGGCGGGAGCGCCGTCCTGCGCCCCGGCAGCACCCGCGGCGTTCGCGGAGGCCTGCTCGGTGGCGTACACGGCCTGGCCCATGGCCTGGGACTTCGTGTTGAGGTCCTCGACCTTGGCCTTGATGTCGTCGGCGGTGGCCTCGGAGCCCTCGGCGATGGCGGCCTTGAGGTCGGCGAGCGACTCCTCGACCGGCGTCTTGACGTCGGCGGGGACCTTGTCGCCCGACTCCTTGAGGAAGGACTCGGTCGAGAAGACGAGCTGCTCGGCCTGGTTGCGGGCCTCGGCCTCGTCGCGGCGCTTGCGGTCCTCGTCGGCGTGCGCCTCGGCGTCCTTGACCATCTTGTCGATCTCCTCCTTCGACAGGGCCGAGCCGCCGGTGATCGTCATCTTCTGCTCCTTGCCGGTGCCCTGGTCCTTGGCGGAGACGTTGACGATGCCGTTGGCGTCGATGTCGAAGGTGACCTCGATCTTCGGCACCCCGCGCGGGGCCGGCGCGATGCCGGTCAGCTCGAAGGTGCCGAGCGACTTGTTGTGCTGCGCGATCTCGCGCTCACCCTGGAAGACCTGGATGAGGACCGACGGCTGGTTGTCGTCGGCGGTGCTGAAGATCTCGGAGCGCTTCGTCGGGATGGCGGTGTTGCGCTCGATGAGCTTGGTGAAGAGGCCACCCTTGGTCTCGATGCCGAGCGAGAGCGGCGTGACGTCGATGAGCAGGACGTCCTTGCGCTCGCCCTTGAGGACACCGGCCTGCAGGCTCGCGCCCATGGCGACGACCTCGTCGGGGTTGACGCCCTTGTTGGGGGCCTTGCCGCCGGTCAGCTCGGTGACGAGCGCGGTGACGGCCGGCATGCGGGTGGAGCCACCGACGAGCACGACGTGGTCGATGTCGGCGACCTTGATGCCGGCGTCCTCGATGACCTTGTGGAACGGCGCCTTGGTGCGGTCGAGGAGCGACTTCGTCATCTGCTCGAACTGCGCGCGGGTGAGGTTCTCGTCGAGGTGGATCGGGCCCTCGGGCGTCATCGAGATGTACTGCGCCGAGATGTTGGTGCTCGTCGCGGTGGAGAGCTCCTTCTTGGCGCGCTCGGCCTCGTCGCGGAGGCGCTGCATCGCGATCTTGTCCTTGGACAGGTCCTGACCCGTCTTGTTCTTCACCTGCGTGATGAGGTGCTGGACGACGACGTCGTCCCAGTCGTCGCCACCGAGGTGGTTGTCACCGTTGGTCGCGCGCACCTGGATCGTGGCGAAGCCGTCCTCGGCGTCCTTGCCGACCTCGAGGAGGGACACGTCGAACGTGCCGCCACCGA
This sequence comes from Terrabacter sp. LjRoot27, assembly GCF_964254175.1. Taxonomy (NCBI): domain Bacteria; kingdom Bacillati; phylum Actinomycetota; class Actinomycetes; order Micrococcales; family Intrasporangiaceae; genus Terrabacter; species Terrabacter sp. LjRoot27. The sequence continues at coordinate 699,164 of NZ_CAXUSS020000001.1, read as the reverse complement.
GGTCGAAGACGAGGATGAGCTCGTCCTCCTTGCCCTTGTCGAGACCGTAGGCGAGCGCGGCGGCGGTGGGCTCGTTGACGATGCGCAGGACGTTGAGGCCCGCGATCTCACCGGCCTCCTTGGTGGCCTGGCGCTCGGCGTCGTCGAAGTAGGCGGGGACGGTGATGACGGCGTCGGTGACGGTCTCACCGAGGTAGGACTCGGCGTCGCGCTTGAGCTTCTGCAGGATGCGCGCGCTGATCTCCTGGGCGGTGTACGTCTTGCCGTCGATCTCGGGCGACTTCCAGTCGGTGCCCATGTGGCGCTTGACCGAGCGGATCGTGCGGTCGACGTTCGTGACGGCCTGGCGCTTGGCGACCTCGCCGACGAGCACCTCGCCGTTCTTGGAGAACGCGACGACGGACGGGGTCGTCCGCCCGCCCTCGGCGTTCGCGATGATGCTCGGCTCGCCGCCCTCGAGGACGGAGACGGCCGAGTTGGTGGTACCGAGGTCGATTCCGACGGCACGTGCCATGGGTGACTCCTTGTGATCTAGAGATCGTGTGCAGCTGGTGGTCTGGTGGAACAGGTCCTCGCTCAATCTGCTCCGGCTCCGACGTGATTGTCAAAACCGGACTCGCAAATCTTGCGTTCACCCGACTCAACTCTGGGCGTTGCGCGATTGTTCCCGCCCACGGCCGGCTCTTCACCCGAATCCGCCCCACGCACGCCCCGGGAGCGGGACCATGTCGGGATGGGAGTCCCGTGGGGGGTCTCGCGCGACGGACGGGGGGTCCGGTGCGTGTCGCGATGAAGCGCGTCGTCCTGACGCCGTTCCGGCCGCTGCTGGCGCTGCCCGTCATGCGCCGCATCGGCTTCCACGTCCAACGCATCGGTGCGGGCCTCGACCTGCACTTCTTCCGGTCCCTCCTCGGGGCGGTCATCGGGTTCGTGCTGCTCGCAGCGCTCCTCGTCACGGTCTTCGAGGCGGAGAAGCGGTCGGCCAAGGGCCTGGTGGGCTCGTTCTACTGGGCCGTGACGACGGTCATCGGGTCGGGCGACTCGAGCTACGTGACGTCGGGGCCCGGCTTCGTCATCGGCTGGTTCCTCGCCTTCTTCGGGGTCGCGATCGTCGCCGCCCTCACTGCCGCGCTCGTCGGCTTCGTCATCGACTTCCTGCTGAAGGAGGGCCAGGGCATGGGTGCCGCCGGCTACGAGGACCACATCGTCGTGTGCGGCTGGAACTCCACCGCACGCGAGCTCATCGAGGAGCTCAAGGGCGACGAGTTCACCGCGAAGATCGTGCTCGTCCACGACAGCGAGAACAACCCCGCCGGCATGGGCGTCTACTTCGTGCGCGGCGACGTGACCAACGCCCACGACCTCGAGCGCGCGGGGATCCGGGAGGCCTCCGCGGCCATCGTCTTCCCCGCCGACGGCAGCAACGAGGCCGACATGCGCTCGATCCTCGCCGTCCTCGCCATCGAGACCCTCGCCCCGTCCGTGCGCACCGTCGTCGAGGTCAACAACCCCAAGCACGTCGAGCACTTCGAGCGGGCGCGTGCCGACGAGATCCTCGTGACCTCCCGCCTCGCGTCGCGGCTGCTCGCCCGCTCGGCGCTCTACCCCGGCCTCGCCGGGCTCGTCACCGACATCGTCTCGGGCGGCGAGGGATCCGAGCTCTACCGGGTGTCGCTCCCCGACGACTACGCCGACCTCTCCACCGACGAGCTCTCGGCCCGCCTGCGGGCCGAGCACGAGGCGACCCTGCTCGCGATCGTGCGTGACGGGGTGACCGTCGCCAACCCGAAGGCCGACTTCCGCCTGCGCCGGGGCGACCACGCGGTCGTCGTCGCCGAGAGCCTCGGCACGCTGAGCCCGCTCGACCACGAGAGCGCCCTCGAGCCCGACGCCGCCGCACCCCCGGTGCCCGACGCGCCGCGGGGGCTCGCGAGCCGCCTGCGCCGCGCCTAGGTGTACTCGACCCGTCGCAGCCCGAAGGCCGCGCGCAACGGCGCGACGTCGGCCCCCGGCACGTGCTCGTGCGCGAGGTCGTACGTCTCCTCGACGAGGGCGACCAGCGTGGCCACCGCGTCGTGCGGGGGCGCGACGAGCAGCGCCCGGATGCGCTCGACGAGGCGCTCGGGGCGGTGGGCCAGCAGGGTCGCCTCGCGGTCGAGCCACTTGTGGAAGGGGTGCGGCATCCACACCCGGTTGACCGCGAAGAGGGCGTCGAGCACCCCCTGCACGCCGTCGACGAGGTCGCGGTGGAGCAGGACGACGTCGTCGCGGGCCGCGAGCATCTCGAGCCGCTCCCGGGGCCGCAGGTCGAGCGCCTCGAGCACCTGGGCCACGGCCAGGGCCTCCGGGTAGTCGTCGCACCGCGCACGCCAGGCTTCGACGACCTCGCGGCCGTGGAGCGGTATGCCGTCGCGCAGGGCGGTGACGCGCACCTGCAGCTCCGCCTCGGTGTCGCCCGCGAGCACCCGGTCGAGGTAGGTGTCGATGGTCGACGTGACGAAGCCGCTGACGTCGGTCTTGACGCCGCCGACGAGCAGGCCGTCGGCCCACTCGTGCTCGTCCTCCTCCGCGTAGACCCGGGTCAGCCCGGCGCCCTCGATCGCCGCCTCGCGGTCGGCCACGGTGGGCGGCGCGGACCAGTAGACGTCGAGCTCGATGTCGGACGACGCGTCCGCGAGGCCGCGGGCCACGGACCCGCCGATGAGCGCGGCCGCGACCTTGGGGTTCGCGGCGTACGCCCGGACGGCCTTGCGCGCCAGCGCGACCCGACGCTCCACCTCGTCCACGGTCGGCCTCGTCAGCCCGCCGCCGGGAGGCGCACGCTCGACACCGTGGTCAGCACGGGGTGGGCGTCGTCGCCGTCACGGACCTCGCCACCGCGCCAGACGATCGAGAGGTCCCGACCCTGGACGGTGAGCTCGGCGAGGCAGTTGTCGAACCACGGCCCGTCGGTGACCGCCCACGGGTAGGCCGGGTCCGGCACGCGTTTCGAGTGCTCGGCGACGAACCGCATCGGCCGCACGAGCCCCCGCGCGAAGGCCGACATCATGACCCGGACCATCCGCGGCATCGGGTTGCGGATCGGCGAGCAGACGGCCTGGACGACCCTCGACGTCGCCCCGTGACGCGTCCGCGCGTCGACGACCTCCGCGACGTAGGAGTTGTGGACGTCGCCGGAGAGGAAGACGACGCTCGCCGGTGCCGGTCCGCGCTCTCCGCGCGCGACCTCCATGACCATGTCGAACACCTCGACGAAGCCGTCGTTGAAGGCGGCCCAGTGCTCGAGGTCGATGGACTGCCGTGCCTTCTCGGCGGCCTCGGCGACGAGGCGCCCGTGGGTGCCCATGGCGAGCACCTCGTCGATGGCCTCGAGGTCGTGCAGGCCCGGCGGGAGCATGAACGGCAGCGACGTGCCGATGAGCAGGTGCTCGACGTCGCCGGTCAGCTGCTCGTCGAGCCAGCGCATCTCGTCGGGGTCGAGCATCGACCGGTGCTGCGGCTCGAGGACCCGGGCGGCCCGGGAGTCGACGACGACGAGCCGGACGTCGCCGAGGTCGCGCCGGAAGCTCCAGCGGTAGACCTCGGGGTGGCGGTCCGAGCGGCGGGCGAGGTCGAAGACGGGCTCGGTCAGGTCGAGCTCCTCCCCTGCGGCGTCGGCGCCGGCGAGGACCTGCGCGTAGATCTCGTCGTCGGCGAGCTGGGACGGCGAGAGGTTGCCGATGTGCTGGTAGACCCAGTACGACGAGAGGCCGCCCATCAGCCTCTCGTGCCACCACGGGGTGCGGTTGATCTCCTCGTGCCAGGTCCACGACGTGTTCCAGTCGTCGCGGATGTCGTGGTCGTCGAAGATCATGCAGCTCGGCACCGTCGACAGCAGCCAGCGGTTCGCCGCGTCGCCCCACGCGAGCCGGTAGAGGTGGGCGTACTCCTCGTAGTCCTTGATCTCCTCGCCGGGCGGCTCGGTGATGTCGCGGCGGGCGGCGATGAACGCGCGCATCGCCTCGGACGTCTCGTCGGCGTAGACCTGGTCGCCGAGGAAGGCGACGAGGTCGGGCCACTCCTCCTCGCCCCTGGCCAGCGCCAGAGCAAGGGTGCGCAGTGCGTCGACGCCGTTGGTGCGGTGGCCCTCCCGGTCGTGCGGCACGGTGGTGCGGCACGAGCCGAAGAGCAGCCGGGTCGGCCGGCCGCGGTCGATGGTGCGGATGCGCGGTGGCGGGAAGGCGCTGTCGGGCTCCGGCCAGACCGGGGTGTCGTCGATGCTGACGGCGTAGTCCCAGGACCCGCCCGGCTCGAGCGCGTCGACGACCACGAGGGCGTAGTGGTGGCCCTTGACGGTGAAGGTCGGTGCCGTCCAGTCACGCCCGTCGGCGTGCACCGTGACGAGCCCCGGACCGGACGTCTCGACCCACACGGTCGCGTCGGTCTCGCCGATGTAGCGCAGCATCGGGCCGAGGACGAGCGACCCGGCGGGGTCGTGGGCGGAGTCGGATTCGGTCATGCCCCAGCATTGCCCCACCCGGGCGCACCCGGGGACGAAAACGCCTGTGAGAACCCGGTGCAGGGGCGCGGCACACGCCTCGTCGACGTCACGACGACACGTGCTCGGCGAAGAAGGCGAGCATCCGGTCCCACGCGTCGGCGGCGACGTCGGCGTTGTACCTCGACGGCGAGGTGTCGTTGAAGAAGGCGTGCCCGACGCCGTGGTAGACCCGCGCCGAGAAGTCGACGCCGGCCTGCTGCATGCGCGACTCGAGCTCGGGGACACCGTCGGTGATGCCGTGGTCGTCCTCGCCGTACAGGGCGAGGACGGGGCACCCGATCGTCGCGGGGTCGGCGTTCTCGGGGAAGGTGCCGTAGAACGGGACCGCCGCACGCAGCCGCGGGTCGGCAGCCGCGAGGGCGAAGGCGTACGTCCCGCCGAAGCAGAAGCCGACGACGCCCACCCGGCCGTCGACGCCCGGCTCGTCGACGAGCGTGTCGACGACGGCGCGCAGGGCCGGCACCGCCCACGCCGCGAACTCCGGCTGCCGCGCCGGGGTCGTGGCCGCGCGCATCTGCGGCTGCGCCGCGATCCGGTCCTCCTCGGAGGCGCTGGACATCAGCTCGACGATCCGTGCACCCACCTCCGGCGTCAGCCCGACGTGGCCGAGCAGGTCGGGCGCGACCGCGACGTAGCCCTGCGCGGCGACGCGGTCGGTGACGTCCTTGATGTGGTCGGCCAGTCCCCAGATCTCCTGGATGACGACCACGGCGCCGCGTGGCGTCCCGGTCGGGTCGGCGCGGTAGGCGGTGAGGTCGTGCTCGGGGAGGTCGATCATCGTGCCCATGCACCATTCCTACCCCCTGCGGCGACAATCGGGTGGTGACCGACGAGCCGACCACCGCCTGGCTGACCCGGCTCGCCGCCGGCGTCGGCCAGCGGGCGGCGGACGTCGTGCGCCGGACCACGCCGTCGGGCGCCGAGCTGGCCGTCGTCGGGGACGTCGTCGTCAAGCTCCACCACCCGAGGACGGATGCCGCCGAGCTCGGGGCGCGGCTCGGCGCCGTCGCGCGCCGGGCCGGCCCCGCCGTGTGGGTGCAGCCCCTCGAGGCCCTGCCGCGCCGGGCCCCGGACGGCCGGCTCGCGACGGTGTGGCCGCGCGTCGAGGTGCTCACCGAGGCCGACCCGGACCTGCCGTGGGTCGCGGCCGGGGCGCTGCTCGCCGAACTGCACCGCACGGACCACGCGTCCGTCGGACAGCTTCCCGCACAGGGAGGTCCGGCCCGCGTGGCTCGCGCCCTGACCCGGGTGCGCGGCCTGGACCACCCGGCGGCCCAGATGCTCGGGCGGCTCGGCACCCGGCTGCTCGACGAGGTGGCGACGTCCACCGTGCGCCGCGAGGTCGTCCACGGCGACTGGCACCTCGGCCAGCTGGCCCGCACCGAGGACGGACTGCGCCTGCTCGACGTCGACGACCTCGGGACCGGCGACCCGGCCTGGGACCTGGGCCGGCCCGCCGGGTTCTGGGCCGCCGGGGCACTCGAGGACGCCGCGTGGGAAGGCTTCCTCGGGGCCTACCGCGAGGCCGGCGGGACCGCCGTCCCGGGAGACGGCGACCCGTGGCCGCACCTCGACCTGCCCGCCCGCTGCGCGGTCTTCGTCGCTGCGGTCCGCCCCCTCGTCGTCCAGCCGGCTCACAGCACGGACCCAGCGGACGCCCTGTTGGAGGCGTGTGCCCGGATGTGAGGATGGGGTCATGAGCCAGCAACCGCCCCCGTTCCCGCACCAGGACTCGACCGGTGCCGCCTACCAGCCGCAGGGCTTCGTGTGCCCGAAGTGCCGCGGCGCGATGCGCACCTACGACCGCAACGGCGTGCACGTCGAGCAGTGCGACCAGTGCCGCGGGATCTTCCTCGACTTCGGCGAGTTCGAGCACCTGAGCCAGCTCGAGAGCCGCTTCGTCGCCCAGCCGCCGCCCCAGCAGTACGGCGGACCGAGCTGGGGCAACCGCGGCGGCAAGCACTACCGCAAGAAGGGCATGGCCGGCCTCTTCTTCTCGAGCTGACCGGTGGGTCCGACCGACGAGCCGGACGGGCAGCCGTATGCCGTCCGCCGGGCGCTCGCGCACGTGCGCGGGCTCTCGGCCGGGCCGGCGCTCGACCCGGCGCTGCGCGTCACCCTGAACTTCCACCCGGACCGGCTCGTGCGCGGCGAGCCGATCCTCGCCGTCATGGCCCGCGACGGCGTCTACCGCTCCCAGTTCGAGACCGGCACGAGCAACGGTGGGCTGACGGCCCACCCGGGCGGTGACCGGTGGCGGTGGGAGAGCCGGATCTTCGGCGGCGCCTACGACGACACCGAGCCGGCCCTGCGCCCGAAGTACGGCGCCGTCGACCTGCACCGTCGGCCGTACGGCGCGGCGCCCCGCTTCGGGTCGGCCCACGTGCGGCTGGCGGCGCACACGCTCGAGCGGACGACGTTCTGCTTCCCGGACAGCGTCTTCGAGCCCGAGCACTTCGGCACCGCAACGGCTTTCGCGCTCGGTGAGCGTGCCGAGGCCGCCGACCACGACCTCCTCGACGACTACGTCGAGGCGCACGTGCACGGCGTCGTCGACCTCGCCCGTGACGTCGAGGCGCTCGTGCTCGACCCGGGCTATCGCGGCACCGACGTCGAGGCCGACGCGCTCGGGCTCGGCGTGCCCGTCGAGTGGCACCCGGGCTACCGGCTCGACGTCGCGACCCTCCGCGCCCACCCCGGCTACCGCGGCCCCGAGTTCGTCGCTCTCGGTGAGTCGCTCGCCGTCGACGGCGTCGTCACGCCTCAGGTCATCGGTGCGGCCTCGCGCGCTGGACGGCACGACGAGCAGGCCCTCAAGCGCGTCTGGCACTATGTCGCGCGGTTCGGATCCGTCTCTGCCTGAGGGGTGCTCGCACCGTCGGCGGTGACGACGGTCGTCACGACCGTCGTCACCGAGGGGCAGCGAGGCGTCGACGAGAAGCCGAACCGACAGGGCGGGTCGACGGGCGCGAGCGACCCCAGCGCCACGCCCTCGAAGCGACCCTCGATCGCCGTCACGACGTGGAGGTCGGTCGCGCCGTAGAACTCCTGCCGGCCCTCGAGCGCCGTGCCGCGGGTCCGGACACCGCGCAGGACGGCCCGGGCGACGGGGTCGATGAGCGTCGCCCACCGGGGACTGGCCGCGACGCGCGAGGGCACGGCCCGCAGGAGCCGGCCGAGCGGCATACGCCCTCCGACCGTGAGGTCGAGCGACAGGGACGGCGAGGTGACCTGCCAGCCCTCCCGGTCGGCGCGCACGGCGATCGGCTCGAGGCGCACCTCGTCGAAGACGTACGTCGCCCTGATGAATTCCGCGACCTCCGGGCTCGGCGCGATGAGCACCCGGCGCCCGCCGGCCGTCTCGACCATGGCGTCGCCGAACGACCCGAGCGGCGTGCGCAGCCACGAGCCCACGACGACCCGGACGCCGGACGCGGAGCCGACGCCGGCGATCTGCCCGTGGAAACGCTGCGCTGGCACGTCCCGAGCGTAGGTCAGCCGCAACCGCCCGCTCACTCGACCCGGCTGACGGTCTCCTCGATGCCGGCGACGAGCCGCGAGTAGTCGTCGGTGGGCGACCCGCCGAGCACCGACCCCCAGGCCGGGACGAGCTCGGGACCGTAGCGGTGGCCGTAGCCGTCGGGCGGGTCGTGGCCGACGGCCATGTCGGTGGTCAGCTGCCAGAACGTCACGAAGGGGATCCACGTGACGTCGGGGTTGACGTCGCGTCCCCGCGGCTCGCGCAGCCAGTCCGGCTCGGCGCCGAGCAGGGCCGGGTTCCACCAGACGACGGGGTCGGACGCGTGCTGGGCGTAGACGAAGCGCGGGAAGTCCCACGTGCCGTAGTCGCGGCCGTAGTAGTCGTGGGTCAGCTGGTCGCCGCTCGCCGCGAATCGGATGTGCAGGCCCGCGTCGACGACCGGCACGATCTCGGGCGACCCCTCGTTGCGCCGGGCCGTCAGCGAGGCCGCGATGTCGGTGAAGCTGGGGGTGCCCACCCAGACCCCGCCCTGGGCGCGCGCGAGCATGTCGTCGGCGTCGGCGAACGCCGCCTGACCGCCGTAGGACCCGAGCGACTCCCCGCCGACGACGAGCTGCGGACGGTCGTCGGCCGGCAGCGTGCGCCACACGGCATACACCTTGTCGAAGAGCGCCTTGCCCGCCTCGCGCGGGGTGTCGCGGTCGGTCATCATCGACATCGCGCTGGGCAGGTAGGAGTACTGCATCGCGGCGATCGCGCTGTCGCCGTTGCTGAGGTACTCGACGGACTGGGCCGACCAGTCGTCGACCCAGCCGGTGCCCGTCGTCGTGAAGACCGCGAGCACCTGACGGTTGAAGGCCTTGGTGCGCTGCAGCTCCGCGACGACGGCGTCGGCGACGTCGGCGACCGAGCGGTCCGGCGTGCGCCCGGCGTAGACGCGGATCGGCTCGATCGCGCCGCGGTCGGTCGCGGCGGAGATCTGCGCGGCCGTCGGCGCGCTCGTGACGAACATCTGGCCCTGGAAGCCGAGGCTGTCCCACGGCTCGAGCGAGGCCGGGCTGCCGGACCGCAGCGGCGACGTCGGGGCGGCACGACCGGTCGGCGCGGTGTTGACCTGCGCCGCGACGCCCGCGAAGGCCTGCATGCCACGGTGGAAGAGGACGCTGTCGGTCACCCACGCCGTCGCGAGGGCCACGACGACGACGGCGATGACGGTGGCGATCGTCTTGGGCAGCACGTGGCCGGCCGCCTCGGCGAGCTGGTGGGTCGCCCCGCGCAGACCCCGCGCCACCGCGAGGAAGAGGACGGCCACGACCGCCGCGAGCGCGAGCGCGAGGGCCCAGTCGAGCGGGTCGAGGGGCGTGAGCTGGACGAACGCCGCCGTGCGCGCCTGCGAGCGCACGTTGGCGACGGTCAGGCCGAGGACCGCCACGGCCCCGAAGACCGGCGCGGCGACGAGCAGCCAGTGCCGGGCCTCGCCGCTCACCGTGACGCGCAGGTCGATGAGGCGGGCGACGCGGCGCACGACCCACGCGACGAACACGCCCAGCGCGTAGCCGGCGACGGCGCACAGCCCGCTGATGAGGCCCTGGTAGTACCACGTGCGCGGCAGCAGGCTCGGGGCCATCGACGTGAGGAAGTAGGCGGCACCGAAGAAGAGCCCGGTGCGCGACACGTGCCACCAGGCGCGGCCCGCGCCGGGGTGGATGCGCTGGTCGGACACGTCGGGCATGGCTCCACAGTAGGTCGCACCGGTGCCGCGCCGCCTCGGGTTTCGCCCCTAGGTGACGACCCTGACCCGGCACCCTCCAGGCACCCTCGCGGCGCCCTCCCGGGCGCTCGTCGTCCCGCCCGGGCACGATTGGGGACATGCGCGACCTCGAGAGCCGGATCACGACCTTCAGCCGCGACGGGCTGCGCTTCGACGTGACCGACGCCGGGCCCCTGGACGGTGACGTCGTCGTGCTGCTCCACGGCTTCCCGACCGACCGCACGAGCTGGGACCGCGTGGCCGCCCGCCTGCACGAGGCGGGCCTGCGCACCCTGGCCCCGGACCAGCGCGGCTACTCCCCCACGGCCTGCCCGCCCGACCGGGACGCCTACCGTCTCGACGAGCTCGTCGCCGACGTCCTCGGACTCGTCGAGGCCTCCGGGCGCGAGCGGGTCCACCTCGTCGGCCACGACTGGGGTGGCGCCCTCGCGTGGCTCGTCGCGGGCAACCACCCGACGCGCATCGCCTCGCTGACCGTCCTGTCGACGCCGCACCCCGCCGCCATGTCGCGGGCCTGGCGCACCGGCACCGAGCAGAAGCGCAAGTCCTGGTACATGGCTGCCTTCCAGGTCCCGCGCCTGCCCGAGCGGGCCCTCGCCGCCCGTTTCGACCGCCTCATGGCCCGCTCGGGCCTCCCGGCCGCCGACCGGAGCAGGTATGCCGTCCGGCTGGCCCACGCGGACGCGCTCACGGGGCCGGTCAACTGGTACCGCGCCGCCCGGCACTCCGGCGTCGGGGCGCACCGCGTCGAGGTGCCGACGACCTACGTCTGGGGCTCGCGCGACCCGTTCCTCGGCCGGACCGCGGCCGAGCTGACCCGCGAGCACGTGACGGGCGACTACGAGCTCGTCGAGCTCGACGCGGGGCACTGGCTGCCCGAGACCCGCGACGCCGAGTCCGCCGCGGCGATCCTGCACCGGGTCGCACGAGCCGGCTGAACGGCATACGCCCCCTCACCCGGAGGGTGACGGACACCTCGCCCGATGCGGGGAACACCGGCGAGCGCGGGTAGGTTGCACGACCGTGAAGATCGACATCTGGTCCGACATCGTGTGCCCGTTCTGCTACCTCGGCAAGCGCCGCCTCGAGGGCGCGCTCGCGCAGTTCGAGCACGCCGACGAGGTCGAGGTGACGTGGCACAGCTTCGAGCTCGACCGCGGCGCCGAGCCGGTGTCGGACGTCGCGCTCGTCGACCTCGTCGCCGCGAAGTACGGCACGACGCGCGAGCAGGCCGTCGCGCAGCACCGGTCCATGGCGGCCGCGGCCACCGAGCTGGGCCTCGCGTTCAACTGGGAGCAGGCCCGCTACGGCAACACCTTCGACGCCCACCGGGTCGTCCACCTCGCCGCCGAGCAGGGCCTCGCCGACACCGCCCACGAACGCCTCATGCGCGCCTACTTCACCGACGGCCTCGCGGTCGGGGACCGCGACGTGCTCGTGCGGCTCGCGACCGAGATCGGGCTCGACGAGGGCACCGTGCGCGCGATGCTCGAGTCGGAGGACTACGGCAACCACGTGCGCAGCGACGAGGCCACGGCCAAGATGCTCGGCATCGAGTCGGTCCCCTTCTTCGTCTTCGACCGCAAGTACGGCGTCTCCGGCGCCCAGCCCGTCGAGGTCTTCACCCAGGCCCTCGAGACCGCGTGGTCGACCCGGCACGAGGTGCCGGAGCCCGTCGCCGTCGGCGGTGGGTGCGGCGGAGGCTGCGGCGCAGGTGGCTGCGGCGGAGTCTGCGGCGCCTGAGGCGCACCTGACGGGCCCCGCGGCCCTACCGTGGTCGGGTGGCCCACCCCCTGATGTTCGACGGCGCGGACCCCTACCTCGCCCGGGTCCGCGACATCTGCCTCGCGCTGCCCGGCGCCGACGAGAAGGTGTCGCACGGGCGCCCGACCTTCTTCACGACGAAGGTGTTCGTCACCTACGGCGGAACGGTCAGGGGCGACCACGACCCGGAGCCCTACCGCCAGTCGGTCCTCGTCCTCCCGGACGCCGCCGAGCGCCCGGCGCTCCTCGGTGACGGGCGCTTCTACGACCCGGCCTACCTCGGCCCCTCCGGCTGGGTGGGTCTCGACCTGCGCGCGTGCGGCTCGCCGGAGGAGGTCGACTGGCAGGAGGTGGGCGAGCTCGTCGACGCCTCCTACCGCCTGACGGCCCCGGCCCGCCTCGTGCGCGAGCTCGACACCTCCGGGTCGTGACCCCGCCCCTCGGCCACACGCGCCTGCGGGGCGCGTAAGGTACCGCTCGCTGGACGACGAAAGGCGCACATGGGACGGCACACCGACCCCGCGGTCCTGGGATCGCGGCGGGCCGCCGTGGTGACCCTGACGGTGTCTGCGCTGCTCGTCGTCGGCGGTGTCGCGATCCTCCACGAGTCCGGTGGGATGCGTCCCGGCCACCCGTCGACGCCGTCCACGCCCTCGGTGCCGGCGGTCACCCCGACCGACCGCGTCGACGACGCCACCGAGCCGGGTCGCACCCCCTCGACGGCACCGACGACACCGACGACGACCACGACGTCACCACAGCCGTCACTGACCACGCGCGTGCCGGCACCGCTCGTCACCGTGCCGGATCCGACCCGGGACGCGGTCCCGCAGCCGACAGGGACGTCCGCGTCGACCGGTGCGGCCGGGGCCACGGGCACGCCGAGCCCGACGGCGACCGCCAAGCCGGCGCCCCCGCCACGGGCGGGCGTCGCCCAGCAGGTCGTGGCCCTCGTCAACGTCGAGCGGTCCCGCGCCGGCTGCGGCCCGGTCTCGGCGAACGCCGCCCTCCGTCGTGCGGCCCAGGGCCACAGCGACGACATGGCCGCGCGCGACTACTTCTCGCACACGAGCCCGGACGGGGTCACCTTCGCCGAGCGGATCCGCGCCGCGGGCTACGACGGCGGCGCCATCGCCGAGAACATCGCGGCCGGCCAGACGAGCGCCAAGGACGTCGTGCGCAGCTGGATGGCGAGTCCCGGACACCGCACGAACATCCTCAACTGCGGCTACCGAGACATCGGCGTCGGCTACGCGACCGGCGGCTCCTACGGCACGTACTGGACCCAGACGTTCGGCGGCTGAGCCACCCGTAGGTTGGGTGCCATGAAGCCGTGGCACGCGCAGGACCGGCACGTCGTCCGCCTCGACTGGGGCCCCGGGGCCGCCGAGGAGCTGACGGCGTATGCCGTCGCCGCGGGTTCGCCCGTGTGCGCGGTCGTCGTCGACGTCCTCAGCTTCACGACGTGCGTGTCCGTCGCCGTCGACGCGGGCACCCGGGTGCACCCCTACCGGTGGAGGGACGACTCGGCCCCGGCCTTCGCCGAGGGGCTCGGCGCGACGCTCGCCCGAGGTCGGTCGGAGACCCGCGTCGAGGGCGGCGTCAGCCTGTCGCCGTCCTCGATCCGCGCGGCGGGACCGCTCGCCGACCTCGTCCTGCCCTCGCCCAACGGCTCGACGACCACCGCCGTGCTCGCGGGCGCGGGCGCCGACGTCGTGGCGGCCTCGCTGCGCAACCGCACCGCGGTGGCCGCGTGGCTCGTCGACTGGCTCGACGCGTCGCGACGGTCACACGGGCCGGCGTCGCAGCCTGCGGTCCTCGTCGTTCCGGCGGGCGAGCGCTGGCCCGACGGGTCCCTGCGCCCGGCCGTCGAGGACCTCTGGGGTGCCGGAGCGGTCGTCGCCGCCCTCGCCCGCCTCCTCGAGCACCGGGGCGGGCCCCTGCTGCTCAGCCCCGAGGCCGAGGCCGTGGGGGCGGCCTGGCTGGCCGTGGAGGACCGGATCGGCGACGCCCTGCACGCGTGCGCGAGCGGACGCGAGCTCGTCGAGCAGGGCTGGCCGGACGACGTGGCGGTCGCGGCCGAGCTCGACGCGTCGTCCGTCGTCCCGGTGCTGACGGACGGCGCCTACACGGCACACCGCGGCTGACCCCTCACCCCGGCGACACGGCATACGGCGTGCGCCTGCAGACGGACGACCGTTGGTCGCCGACCCGGCGCGACACACCGGACGACACGCCGGTCGGGTGGGTTCTGGCCGACCGACGGTCGTCGGTCGGCGCCGACCCGGACTACTGCCCGAGGGCCGTCCAGAAGGCCGACGCGGCGCGCGACGGGCGACCGGTGCGCCGCTCCGACCAGTCGGCCGAGGTCATGAGCGCGGTGACGGCGTTGACGCCGAGCCAGCGCAGCGGCTCGGGCTCCCAGTCGCGAGACGTGCGCCCCGCCCAGGGCAGGGTGGCCAGGCCCTCGGGGTCGTCGCCGCGGATCATCGCGGCCAGTGTGCGGCCGGCGAGCGCGGACGTCGCGACGCCGTCGCCGACGTAGCCCCCGGCGAAGGCCAGACCGGTGTGGCGGTCGTGGCGCACCGACGGGAACCAGTCACGCGGCACGCCGAGGTTGCCGCCCCACGCGTGCGTGAAGGTCACCCCGTCGAGGACGGGGAAGAGCTCGAGCAGGATCCGGCGCAGGGCGGCGTGGACGCGCTCGTCACGGTCGTAGAGCGGGGAGACCTTGGAGGCGTAGTGGTAGGGAGCGCCCCTGCCCCCGAAGGCGATTCGTCCGTCGCGGGTGCGCTGGCCGTAGATCGTCAGGTGCCGATTGTCGGCGAAGGTCGTGCGCTTCTCGAGGCCGATCTGCGCCCAGGTGTCGTCGGGCAGCGGCTCGGTCGCCGTCATGAGCGAGTAGATCGGCGCGATGGCCCGGCGGCGCCCGGCGACGGTCGGCGTGTAGCCCTCGGTGGCGAGGACGACGTGCTCGGCCCGCACGGTGCCGTGCGGGGTGACGACGCGGTGGCTGCGCACGTCGACGGCCGGCGTGCGTTCGTGGACGACGACGCCGCGCCGCTCGACGGCGTCGGCGAGCCCGCGGACGAGCCGGGCCGGGTGGATGGCCGCGCAGTGCGGCGTGAACGACCCGCCGAGCGCGTCGCTGACACCGGCGACCGCCGTGACCTCGTGCGCGTCGAGGAGCCGGTGGTCGTCCTCACCGAAGCCCCACCCCCGGTGGTCGGCGACCTCCTCACGGACCCGCTCGAGCTGGGCGGGGTTGCGCGCGACGGAGAGGTAGCCGCCCTGGTCGAAGTGGCAGTCGATGCCCTCGGCGTCGGCGATCCGTCCGACGTCGGCGACCGTGTCGTGGAGCAGGTGCTGCATCCGCACCGCCGCCTCCCGGCCGCGCTCGGCCGCCATCCGCTTGAGCGAGGTGGGGAACAGGGCCGAGCACCAGCCGCCGTTGCGGCCCGAGGCGCCGAAGCCGGCGACCTCCTTCTCGATGACGGCGACCCGGATCGTCGGGTCGGCCGTGACGAGGTGGTATGCCGTCCACAGTCCGGTGTAGCCGGCCCCGACGACCGCGACGTCCACGTCGACGTCGGTGTCGAGCGAGGGGCGCGGCTCGATGTCGTCGATCGTGTCGTGCCAGAGGCTGAGGCCGCGGTAACCGCTCGGGGGCATGGCCGGGATCATGCCACCTCCCGGGCTCGCCGCAACCCCTGGGAACCTGTGCCTTTTCGCTTGAATCCCCTTCCAACACCTACGGAATCCGTGGCCTGGCGGGGTTTGGGCAATCACTTCCGCCGCGTCGCTCCTGGGGGCATGATGCGGGCATGAGCACCGTCGACCGCGCCCGGCTCGCCGAGCTGCACGACCGCGAGCGGGCCGCCTTCTCCGCGGCGCGGCCCCGGTCCCGGGAGCTGGCCGAGCAGGCCGCCGCGCACATGCCCGGGGGCGTGCCGATGAGCTGGATGGTCAAGTGGCCGGGTGACTTCCCGGTCTTCGTCGAGCACGCCGAGGGCGCCCACTTCACGTGCGTCGACGGCATCGACCACGTCGACCTCTGCCTCGGCGACACCGGTGCGATGATGGGGCACTCCCCCGCGCCGACGGTCGAGGCCGTGACCCGCCAGCTGTCCCGCGGGATCACGACGATGCTGCCCACCGAGGACGCTATCGCGGTGTCGACCGGCCTCGCCGAGCGCTTCGGCCTGCCCTACTGGCAGTTCACCCTGACGGCCACGGACGCCAACCGACACGCGATCCGCTACGCCCGCCACCTCACCGGCCGCAGCAAGGTCGTCGTGCACAACTGGTGCTACCACGGCTCCGTCGACGAGGCCTTCGCGACGCTGGGCCCCGACGGCTCGACGGTCGACCGGCGCAGCAACATCGGCGCCCCGGTCGACACGTCGGAGACGACGCGCGTCGTCGAGTTCAACGACCTCGAGGCCCTCGAGCGCGCCCTCGCCCACGGGGACGTCGCGGCGATCCTCGTCGAGCCGGCGCTGACCAACATCGGCATCGTGCTGCCCGACCCCGGCTACAACGAGGGTGTGCGCGAGCTCGCGACGCGCTACGGCGCGCTGCTCGTCAACGACGAGACCCACACGATCTGTGCGGGCCCCGGTGGCTACACCGGCGCCCACGGCCTCGAGCCGGACCTGCTCGTCATCGGCAAGTCCATCGGTGGCGGCATCCCGTGCGGCACCTTCGGTTTCAGCCGGGACATCGCCGACCGGATCGCCCGCTCGGTCGAGCTCGAGGACATCGACGTCGGCGGCATCGGCGGCACGCTCGCCGGCAACGGCCTCTCGATGGCGGCCATGAAGGCCACGCTCGAGCACGTCATGACGGCCGAGGCCTTCGCGCACATGGTGCCGCTCGCCGACGCCTGGGCCGACGGGGTGCAGGCGGGCATCGACGCGGTCGGTGCCGACTGGCACGTGACGCGGCTCGGCGCGCGGGCCGAGTACAACTTCTCCGGCCGACCGTCGCACGACGGCCAGGAGGCGCACGACGCCGACGACTTCGAGCTGCAGCAGTATCTCCACCTCTACGCCCTCAACCGCGGGATCCTGCTAACGCCCTTCCACAACATGGCGCTGATGAGCCCGGCGACGACCGCCGCCGACGTCGAGGCGCACACGACGATGTTCGGCGAGTGCCTGCGCGAGCTCTTCGCGCCGGCGGGTCCGTCGGCGGGTCCGTCGGGCGGCTGAGGCTCAGGCCACGCGTGACGGCCGACCGAACCGCGTGGCGACACCGGGTGACCACAGGGCCCGCAGCCGCGGGCCGGAGGGGGTGACACCGCTCGCCCCGAGGAGGTCGTCGGCGAGCTCGACGACCTCGGCGGCGTACAACGGCCACGGCGCGTGCTCGTTGGGCACCCAGAGCGTGCGCCCGGCCACGCGGGTGTGGGCGCCCCAGCGCGCCGTGAGCCAGGTCTCGAGCGGCGTCGGCTCGACCGGCTCACCGACGCGCACGGTGAGCAGGCTGCGCAGCCCGGGCGCGGGCGCCCGTCGCCGGCTCGCGTAGCTGACGAGGTCGCCCTCGTGCCGCAGCCGCATCCGGGCCCACGTGTAGGGGATCCCGAGGCCGGCGCGCGCGCCGACGACGACGAGGGCCCGCTCGGTCTCGAGCGACCGGAAGAGCACCCCGTGACGCCCGGCGTCGTCGACCGAGTAGAGCCGGATGTTCGTCTCGAGGAAGCTGCCGAGCCAGGGCAGGCGGGGCGACGGGGCACGGCCGAGCCGCATGCCGTCCATGACGAAGGGGACGAGCGCGACGTAGGTGTGCCCGTCGGCGAAGACGTCCGGGCGGGTGCCCTCGGGGAAGAGGTGGCGCACCGAGTCCGGGTCGACGGGCCAGTGGACGAACGTCAGGTCGCGCCAGACCTGGTCGAAGACGACGGGCGGTCGCAGCGGCGGGGGCTGCACGGGGTAGCCGTCCAGCGACGGGACGGCATCCACGGGCAGGTCCACACCCCCATCGTCACACGTGGGGCGCCGCCGACCCTCGACACGCGTCAGGGCCCGGAGGGTGCGTCGTAGCGCGACCGCTCCTCGTCGGACGGGGCGTGCCACCACGGCAGGTACGCGTCGAGCTGCTCGCGCGTGATCGGCACCGACCCCGGGGCGCCGTCGCGGTTGCGGCGCTCGATGCGGGCCCAGAGCTCGTCGACGGGGAGGTCGAGCACGTGCAGCTCCACGCCGACGCCGAGGGTCCGGGCCACGACGCGCTTCTCCTCGCGCTCGGCCTCGGCCCACAGGCCGTACTCGAGCACGACGCTGACCCCGAGCCGGAGCAGCCGCTGGGTCTCCTCCCAGAGCCGGTGCTCGAGCAGGTCGCGGAAGGTGCCGTCGAGCGGGTCGATGCGCAGGTCGCGCAGCCACTCGTCGGGGCTCATCCGCACGGCGGGGCGCTCGGTCTCGAGACGCCGCGCGAGCGTCGTCTTGCCCGCACCGGGCAGCCCCACGACGAGGACGAGCCGCGGTCCCTCACCAGTCATGCCGTCAGGCTGACACACTCGCAGCGACGACGTGCACGAGCGACGGAGGACGACCATGACCGTGGAGAAGCCGGCCGGCAGCACCCGCCGGCGCACGACCAAGCTGGGGATCGTCGGGGCGGGCGCCGTCGGCGCCACGCTGGCGTATGCCGCGTTGATGCGTGGCGTCGCCCAGAACGTCGCGCTCTTCGACGTCAACACCGCCAAGGTGCGAGCCGAGGCGCTCGACCTCAGCCACGGCATCCAGTTCGTCCCGATGGCGCACGTCGACGGCTCCGACGACGTCGAGGTGCTGGCCGACTCCGACGTCATCGTCTTCACGGCGGGCGCCAAGCAGAAGCCGGGGCAGTCGCGGCTCGACCTCGCCGAGTCGACGATCGGCATCATGCGCGCGATCCTGCCGCGCCTCGTCGAGGTGGCTCCCGACGCGGTGCACGTCATGGTCACCAACCCCGTCGACGTCGTGACGTACGCCGCCCTCCAGGTGTCCGGGCTGCCGGCCGAGCGGCTCTTCGGCTCGGGCACGGTGCTCGACTCGTCACGGCTGCGCTTCCTGCTCGCCGGGCACACGGGCGTCGCGGCCCAGAGCGTGCACGCGTACGTCATCGGCGAGCACGGCGACTCCGAGCTGCCGCTGTGGTCGTCGGCGTCGATCGGCTCGGTGCCGCTCCTGCAGTGGCGCACGTCCGACGGACGCATCGCCCTCGACGAGGCGGCCCGCGACCGCATCGCGACCGACGTCGTGCAGTCGGCGTACCGCGTCATCGAGGGCAAGGGCGCGACGAACTACGCGATCGGCCTCGCCGCCACGCGGATCATCGAGGCGGTCCTCTACGACGAGCGCCGCATCCTGCCCGTCTCGTCGCTGCTCGACGACTACTACGGCATCAGCGACGTGTGCCTGTCGGTGCCGGCCATCGTCCACGCCGGTGGCGTCGGCGACCGGGTCGAGGTGCCGATGACCGATGCCGAGCTGTCGGGCCTGCGGGCGTCCGCGGACGCCGTGCGCGCCACGGCCCGGCGCTTCGGGTTCTGACGCCGTGACGGACACACGTCGGGGGTCGCGTCCGGCTGCCGTGTGGGCGCGCGGCACCGGGATGGCCCTCGCCCTGGTCGCCCTCGTCGCCTGCTCGGGCGGCGGGGGCACTCCTGCGGACGCCCCGACGAGGCTGGCCCGCAGCTTCGACCTGCAGGCGCACCGGGGCGGGGCGGCCCTGACGTCGGAGAACACCGTGGCGGCCTTCTCGCGCGCGCTCGACCTCGGCGTCACGACCCTCGAGCTCGACACGCAGGTCACCCGCGACGGCGCCGTCGTCGTCGCCCACGACAACCGGGTCAACCCCGACAAGTGCCGCGACACGTCCCCGGCCAAGCCGTCCGACGACCTGTTTCCCTACTCCGGCAAGCCTTTTCGGCTGCTGACGCTCGCGCAGGTGCGCACCCTCGACTGCGGCTACCAGCCCGCGCCCGACTTCCCCGACCAGCGCGCCGTCCCCGGCGCCAGGGTGCCGGAGCTCCGCGAGGTCGTCGACCTGCTGCGCGAGCGCGGCGCGGACGACGTCGGGCTCAACGTCGAGATCAAGGTGCAGGCGGACGACCTCGGGCTGACCGTGCCGCGCGAGGAGTACGCAGCGAAGGTGTGGGCGGTGCTCGACGAGGGCGGTCTGGCCGACCGGGCCACGATCCAGTCGTTCGACTGGGCGAGCCTCACCGCGGTCCACCGCATCGCGCCACGCGCCCGCCTCGTCGCCCTCGTCTCGCCCGAGCGGCTCGAGCTGGGCGAGGACGGTGCGTCGCCATGGTTGGGCGGCATCGACGTCGACGAGGTGGGCGGCGACGTCGTGCGCGCCGCCTCGAGCATCGAGGGGGTCGTCGCCCTCTCACCGAGGGAGGACCTCCCCGTCGACGCGGCGCTCGTCCGGTCGGCGCACGCCGCAGGCCTCTCCGTCGTGCCGTGGACCGTCGACGATGAGGACGCCATGGGCCGTCTCGTCGACCTCGGGGTCGACGGACTCATCACGAACCGCCCCGACCTGCTCCGCACCGTGCTGACGCAGCGCGGCCTCGCGACACCCCCGTCCCATCCCGCAGCCGGGTGAGGCCCTCCGGGGCGGCCCGGAGCATGATGGGCCTGTGAGCACGCCCGCCGCCTTCGACGCCGAGCCGGCACCGGACGCCTCGGGCGCGCCGCCGGCCCGGGCGACCTACCACCACGGTGACCTGCGCCGGGCCCTGCTCGAGGCCGGCACCGACCTCGCCCGCGAGGGCGGGCCCGACAAGGTCGTCCTGCGGGAGGCGACGCGCCGCGTCGGGGTCTCGGCCAACGCGGCATACCGTCACTTCGCCGACCGGGACGCGCTGCTCGGCGAGGTCGTCTCGCGCGCCCAGGCGCGGGCCGCGGACGTCATCAGCGCCACGATGGACGCCGTCCCCCACGACCTCGAGGCGGGTCAGCGGGCCCGCGCCCGCTTCCGGGCGGTCGGCGTCGGCTACCTGCGGTTCGCGATGGACGAGCCGGGCCTCTTCCGCGCGGCCTTCGCCGTGCCCGTCGACCTCAGCCGGGCCGCCTCCCCCGACGCGGCCGGCGCCGGCGGACGCACTCCCTTCCAGCTGCTCGCCGACTCCCTCGACGCCATGGTCGACGCCGGCGTCATGTCCGAGGACGAGCGGCCGGGCGCCGAGCTGCTTGCATGGTCGGCCGTCCACGGCATGGCGATGCTCGCCCTCGAGGGGCCCCTGCGCGACCTGCCGCCCGGGGCCGTCGACGAGCTCGCGCCGCGGCTGGTCCGCATGGTCGACCTCGGCCTCGGCCTCTCCGACGGCGCGGACTGAGACGCGGGTCCCCGTCCCGGGTCAGACCCACTGGACGAGCTGGACGACGAGACCGTTCGGGTCGCGGTACTGCACGAAGCGCTCGCCCCACGGCTCGGTCTCCGGTGCGGTGACGACCTCGACCCCCTGCGACACGAGCCGCTCGTGCCAGCCGTCGAGGTCGTCGACGACGAAGGCGAGCAGCAGCCCGTCGCCCGCGGATCCGGCCACCTCCGCCGGCTTGAACGTGGGCAGGCCGGTGCGCAGGAAGACGACGTTCGACCCGCCCGCGGGGTGGCGGAGGGAGACGAACCCGTCGTCGCGCATCTGGACGGCGTGGCCGAAGTGGTCGATGAGGAAGGCGGCCGACGCGTCGGGGTCGGGGACGTTGAGCGAGATGGCGAAGTCGGTGATGGTGCCGGGCATGGGATCCTCTTTCCGTACGATGTACGGATAATAACGTACGGCATACGGAATCGTTCCCGAGACGGTTCGCGAGACGAACGGGGTGGCCCATGGGCACCGTCCAGCTGCTCTGGCGGCGCGAGCACCCGCTGCCCACCCGGCCCGGACGGCGACCGACCATCACCGTCGACGCCGTCGTCGACGCCGGCATCCACGAGGCCGACGTCCGTGGCCTGCACGACATCTCGCTGCGCCGGATCGCCGAGCGCCTCGGGGTCGGGGTCATGACCCTCTACGGTCACGTCGAGAACAAGGCACAGCTGCTCGACCTCATGGTCGACCAGTGCCGGCTCGACATGGAGTGGCAGCCGCTGGCCGGCTCGTGGAGGGCCCGGGTCGAGCAGGTCGCCGACGAGAACCTCGCACTCATGGCCCGTCACCCGTGGCTGGCGGACGTCGAGACCGAGCGCGCCGTCCTCGGCCCCGGCACCCTCGGCAAGTACGAGCGCGAGCTCGCCGCCGTCGAGCCGCTGCCCCTCGACGACGCCGCCAAGGACCAGGCGCTCGCCCTCGTGCTCACCTTCGTCCGGTCGTCCGCCCGGGCCCTCGAGGCGGCCCGCGCAGAGCGCCGCGAGGAGACCCCGGAGCAGTGGTGGGCCAGGGAGGGCGCCGAGCTCGCCGCCTTGGGGATCGAGGAGCGCTTCCCCCTCGCGAGCCGAGTCGGCGAGGCCGCCGGCGCGGCCACGAACGCCGCTGCCGACGCCCACGCCGCCCACGTGTTCGGCCTCGCCGTGCTGCTCGACGGGCTCGCTGCCGGACTCCCCCGGAGCGGCACCTAGGGTGGACCGGTGACGAGCGAGACCCGCGACAGCACCGGCACCGGCGTCCGCACCGGCGCCGGCGCCGGGCTCGACCGCGACACTCCCGCCTTCTACCGCCGGCTGGACCGCGGCCTCTACGCCCCGACCGTCCACGTGCAGGGCGCCTGGCGCGACGACGAGCAGCACATGGCGCCGGTCAGCGGCATCCTCGCCCACGAGATCGACCTGCACGAGCCGCGCGAGGGGATGCAGCTGGCGCGCATCTCCTTCGACATCCTCGGCATGATCCCGGCGCGGCCGAGCCGCGTCGAGGTGCGCACGACTCCGAGCCGGTGGCCGGCGTCGAGCTCGAGCCGATCCCCGGGCCCGACGAGATGCAGCCCTGGGCCGGGGCCGACACGTGGGAGGGCGGCTACATCGAGGGACTCGAGTTCCGGGTCGACGCCGAGCGCCGCCCGGGCCGGACCCGTGCCTGGATCCGCGCCCTCAACCCACTCGTCCACGGCGAGACCTGCTCTCCCACAGCCGATCTCGTGCGCCTGGCCGACACGGCCAACGGCATCGCCGTGCGCGTCTCGCCGCGGGCGTGGATGTTCCCGAACGTCGACCTCAGCGTGCACCTCTTCCGCGAGCCGGTGCGCGGGTGGGTCGGCTTCGACACCCGGGTGACGATGGGGCCGACGGGCCTCGGGCTGACGTCGACGACGTTGCACGACGAGCGCGGCCCGGTCGGGCGCGCCGAGCAGATCCTCACGGTGCGTCGCCTCGACGGCGCCTGACCCCCGGAGCCGTCGCGGGACCACGACAACCTTCCGGCGCGCCGACGCGTCTGGAGAGTGACGGCACGCCGCGCCAAAGCGCGGTTCGCCTGCCACAATGAAGGGCGCGACCGCGCCGACCCACACCCGCCGTCGCGCGGTCAGGACACCAGGGGACACCATGAGGACCATCCGCATGGACAGGAATCGCACGGTGGGCAGCGTCGCTGCCGCGCTCGCGGTCATCGCACTCGCCGCCACGGCACCGGCCGCCCGCGCCGACGACCTGACCGGCACGCCGACGCCACCCGGCACCTCGTCCTCGACCGGCTCCACCGCCGAGAGCACGTCGACCGAGACGACCACGACGACCGCAACCACGACGACGACCACGACGTCCCCGTCGAGCACGACGACCACCACCGCGGCGCCGACGACCTCCGTCCCGACCACGACGACCCCGCCGCCGCCCGCGCCGAGCCCCGTCGTCATCCCCGCCGGCAGCTCCGGCTGGAAGGTGGAGGACCTCCAGGTACGGCTGCGCCTCGTCAAGGCCTCCTACTGGACGTACGCCATCTCGGGCTACTACGGCTGGACGCTCGGCCAGGGCGTTCTCGCCTTCCAGCGCGACCAGTCGCTACCGGAGTCCGGCGTCGTCGACCAGCGCACGTGGGACCGGCTCGTCGCGCTCACCGCCACGCGGACCCTCGCCACCGAGGGCGCATCGGGCAACCTCGTCAAGGACCTCCAGGTCCGCCTGCGCATCGTCAAGCCGTCCTGGTGGACCCTGCGGATCTCCGGCTACTACGGCTGGACCCTGGGCCAGCGGGTGCTGTCCTTCCAGCACGCCTACGACCTGCCCCAGTCCGGCGTCCTCGACCAGCGCACCTGGTCCCGGCTCGTGGCGGTGACGGCGACCCCGGTCACGATCGCCACGACCGCGCCCGTCGCCAACGTGCGCGAGCTCCAGCGCCGTCTGGGCGCCAAGGCGCTGTGGCCGTATGCGTACTCCGGCGTCTACGGCTGGACGCTCGGCCAGAAGGTGCTCGCCTTCCAGCGCCTCTACGACCTGCCGCAGTCGGGTGTCGTCGACAGCCGCACGTGGGCACGCCTGCGGGCCCTCACGTACACGCCCGGCACCTTCGACAAGCACCGCTACTACGCGGGCCTGCGCCCGCTCGTGCCGACGCTCGCCTCGCTCGACAAGCGCTGCCGCTCGGGCCGGGTCATGTGCGTCGACAAGGCCACCCGGACCCTGACGTGGGTCCTCGACGGCAAGCCGCAGACCGCCATGTGGGCCCGCTTCGGCCGCCCCGGGGCCGAGACGCGCGAGGGCACCTTCAGCGTCTCCCGCAAGTACGAGTACGTCATCTCCAACCTCTACTTCACGCCGATGCCCTACTCGATGTTCTTCTCCGGCGGCCAGGCCGTGCACTACTCGTCGAACTTCGCCCGTCTCGGCTACGCCAGCGCCAGCCACGGCTGCGTCAACATCGCCGACTACGCCCAGGTCAAGGCGCTCTTCTTCAAGGTGCGCATCGGCGACAAGGTCGTCGTCTACCACTGAGCCCGAGCCGTCAGTGTGGCTGGGCGATGGAGCGAGCGGCCGTGTCAGCAGAGCAAACCCGATCAGGTATGCGGGTGGCCCGGTCACACAGGATCGTGACGTGACCGGACCCCGTGACACCTTCAGCGCCTGGCTGGACGTGCTCGTCGACACCCTCGACGAGCCCGACCTGACCGGTGAGCAGATCGCGGGCCGGCTGCACCTGTCACGGTTCCACCTCGACCGCATCGTCAGCGCGGGCGCCGGTGAGGCGCCGCGCTCCCTGCGCCGCAGGGTGCTGCTCGAGCGCTCGGCCTACCGCCTGGCGGCGAGCCGCCGCTCCGTCCTCGACATCGCCGTCGAGGCGGGCTACGGCTCGCACGAGGCCTTCACGCGGGCGTTCCGCCGCGCCTACGGCACGACACCGAGCGCGTGGCGCGGACGTCCGGGGACGATCCGTCTCGAGGCGGCCAACGACATCCACTTCCACCCGCCGGGCGGCATACGCCTCCCGGCCCAGCGAAAGGTCACGGCCATGGACCTCGTGCAGAGGATGGTCGAGCACCACATCTGGCTGACCGGCCAGCTCATCGAGTGCGCCGGTCAGCTCACCGACGAGCAGCTCGACGAGGTGATCGTCGTGGGCGTCGACGACGACCCCGACCCGTCGACGCTGCGCCGCATCGTCAGCCGGCTCGTGGGCCAGATGGCGATGTGGAACGCGACGATGGCGAGCCGCGAGTACGACTTCTCGCTCGAGGAGCACGAGTCGCTGACGTCGGCGAGACGCCGCCTCGCGGAGGCTGCGCCCGTCTTCGTCGGCCACGTGCGCGACGCGATCGAGCAGGGCCGTCTCGACGACGTCTTCGTCGACGCGTCGTGCGACCCGCCCTACGTGTGCTCCTACGGAGCGATGGTCGCCCACGTGCTGACGTTCGCCGCGCACCGGCGCACCCTCGCGGTGCGGGCGCTCGACAAGCACGGTGTCACGCGGCTCGGGTGGGGCGACCCCATCGAGTGGCTCGACGCCGCCCACCGAGCCTGACGGCACACCCCGCGGTCACTCGACGGAGGTCGCGACCTTCGTGCCGAGCTCGACGGTGCGGCTCACGGTGCACCACTCGTCGTGCGAGCGCTTGACGAGCTTGGGCAGCATCTCGCGCGCGGCGTCACCGCCGTCGCCCTCGGGGAAGCGGACGCGGAAGCGCACCTCGATGTCCTCGAGGTGGTTGCCGTGCTCGTCCTTGACCTTGTCGGCCGTCACCTCGATCTCGAACTGCTCGGGCTCGGCGCGGCGCGTCGTCACGGTGTCGACGTCGACCGCGGTGCACCCGGCGATGGCGGCCAGGAGCAGCTCGACCGGCGAGAGCTCGTCGGTGCCGGAGCTGAGGCTGATCGAGCCGCCGCGGTCGTTGCGGGCGGTGTAGCGGCCGACGCTGTCGCGGGTCAGGGTGACGCGGCGCAGGTCCTTCGGGTCTCTCTCGGTCATGCTGTTCAGCCTCTCAGACGTCGGGGTCGGTGGCTCGTCGCGTCCGGCGCTCAGAGCCAGGCATCGGCGAGCAGCTCGTAGGAGCGCAGCCGGGCCTCGTGGTCGTGGGCACCGCACGTGACGATGACCTCGTCGACGCCGGTGGCCTCGACGAAGCCGGCGAGCCCGTCGCGCACCTCGTCGGGCGTGCCGACGAGCGACACGCGGGTCATCTCGCTGACGGCCTGGCGCTCGGCCGGCGACCACTGCGCCATGAGGCCCGCGATGTCGCCCTCGGGCTCGGGCAGGCCGGCGCGGCGGCCGGTGACGATGCCGTGGAAACGCTGGAGCACGCTCGTGAAGAGGCGCTCGGCCTCGGCCGTCGTGTCGGCGACCATGACGTTGACGCCGGCCATCGAGCGCGGCGCGTCGAGCCCGCCGGGCTCCGTCGACGGGGTGAAGCGCGAGCGGTAGACCTCGAGCGCGCTCATCAGCGCGGCCGGCGCGAAGTGCGAGGCGAAGGAGTAGGGCAGGCCGAGTGCGGCGGCCACCTGGGCGCCGCCGTGGCTCGAGCCGAGGATCCAGATCGGCACGTGGGTGCCCTCGCCGGGGATCGCGCGGACCTTGGCGTCCTGGTCCGGGTCGCCGAGGTAGCCGATGAGCTCCTCGACCTCGCCGGCGAAGTTCATCGCGGCGGCCTCGTTGCGGCGCAGCGCGCGGGTCGTGAAGGGATCGGTGCCCGGGGCGCGGCCGAGCCCGAGGTCGATGCGTCCCGGGTGGATCGTCGCGAGGGTGCCGAACTGCTCCGCGACGACGTACGGCGCGTGGTTGGGCAGCATGATCCCGCCGGCGCCGACGCGGATCGTCTCGGTCTGGTCGGCGACGTGGCCGATGAGGACCGCCGTCGAGCTCGACGCGACGCCGCGCATGTTGTGGTGCTCCGCCATCCAGTAGCGCTGGTAGCCCCACTTCTCAGCGTGCCGGGCGATGTCGACCGTCGAGGCGATCGCCTCGCCGGCGGTGCCGCCGTCGAGGACGGGCACGAGGTCGAGGATGTTCAGCTGGGCTCTCGGGGCAGGACTCACGTGGGTGCCAACGGGCCGCGCCGGTCCGGGTATTCCGCCGACCGATCGGCCCGGCTCCCGTTCAGGGCAGGTCGAGCTGGGACACCTGGTCGTCGTAGTCGGGGCAGAACGCCTGCACGCCCGCGGCCATGAGCTGCTTGGTGCGCAGCGCGTCACCGGTGTTGGGCAGGGGCAAGTCGTCGTCGTCGACGGCGATCTGGGCCAGCTCGACGCCGCCGTTCTTCAGCGCCCAGCACGTCGTCGTCCCGGTCTCGATGTCGTCGTCGACGGTGGCACCGGTGACCGCCGCCCCCAGCTGCTGCGCGGCGAGGACGAACTGCGCCTCCTGCGCCGAGATGCTCGGCCGTGCGTCCGCGACCCCCGCCGGCAGGTCGCCGAGCGTCGGGTCCGACCCACCGCACGCGGCCAGGGACAGGACGACGAGGAGGGCGGCCCCCGCAGCGAGCGCCCGGCGCGGA
The DNA here is from genome assembly GCF_964254175.1 of Terrabacter sp. LjRoot27. Classification (NCBI taxonomy): domain Bacteria; kingdom Bacillati; phylum Actinomycetota; class Actinomycetes; order Micrococcales; family Intrasporangiaceae; genus Terrabacter; species Terrabacter sp. LjRoot27. The sequence goes on along the minus strand of NZ_CAXUSS020000001.1, from coordinate 671,754 downwards.
GCCGGCCGGACGGCATACGGCCGCGGAGCGTGCGCTGGTGTCATCGCGTTCATCGTTACCCTGAACGCGTGAGCGAGCCCGATCGTCCCCACGACGCCGCGTCCGCGCGGCTGGCCGCCGAGGCGCCCATCGCCCGGGGTGCGGTCGTCGCGTCGCTGTCGGCGGTCGTCCTCGGGTTCGTCTTCCTGCCGCAGCTGCTCGGGCTGGCGCTCGCCGGGATCAGCCTCGCGCGCCGCGAGCCGGGCGGTCGCCGGCCGGCGCTGCTCGCCGCCGGCATCAGCCTGCTGCTCACCGTCGTGTGGGGCATCGTGCTCGGCCTGCTCCTCAAGTGGTGGGCCACCTCGCGCTGACCCGACCCTCCTACTGGGAGTACGTCGAGAGGAACTTCTCGAGGCGGCCGACGGCGTCCTCGAGGTCCTCGACGCGCGGCAGGAAGACGAGCCGGAAGTGGTCGGGCGTCGCCCAGTTGAAGCCCGTGCCGTGCACGATGAGCATCTTCTGGTCACGCAGCAGGTCGAGGGCGAAGCGCTCGTCGTCGCGGATGTCGTGGACCTTCGGGTCGAGCCGCGGGAAGAGGTAGAGCGCCCCCTCGGGCTTGGTGACCGAGACGCCCGGGATGGCGTTCAGCAGCTCCCACGCGACGTTGCGCTGTTCGAGGAGCCGGCCGCCGGGGAGGATCAGCTCGTTGATCGACTGGTAGCCGCCGAGCGCGACCTGGATCGCGTGCTGGGCCGGCACGTTGGCGCACAGCCGCATGTTGGCGAGGATGTCGAGGCCCTCGAGGTAGTTGCGCGCGTGCTCCTTGGGCCCGGTGATGACGAGCCAGCCGGAGCGGAAGCCGGCGACGCGGTAGGCCTTGGAGAGGCCGTTGAAGGTGAGGCAGAGCAGGTCGGGCGCCAGGGCCGCGATCGAGGTGTGCGTCGCACCGTCGTAGAGGATCTTGTCGTAGATCTCGTCGGCCATGATGATCAGCTCGTGCTCGCGGGCGACCTGCGCGATGGCCTCGAGGACCTCCCGCGGGTAGACGGCGCCCGTCGGGTTGTTCGGGTTGATGACGACGATGGCGCGCGTGCGGTCGGTGACCTTGCTGCGGATGTCGTCGAGGTCGGGCGCCCAGCCGGCCTGCTCGTCGCAGACGTAGTGGACAGCGTTGCCGCCGGCGAGGCTCGCGGCCGCGGTCCACAGCGGGTAGTCCGGCGCGGGGATGAGCACCTCGTCGTCATTGTCGAGCAGTCCCTGCATCGCCATGACGATGAGCTCGCTGACGCCGTTGCCGAGGTAGATGTCCTCCACGCCGACGGGCGGGAAGTCGCGCACCTCGTAGTGCTGCTTGACGGCGCGCCGGGCCGAGAGGATGCCCTTGCTGTCGCTGTAGCCCTGCGCCGTCGGCAGCTCCTGGATGACGTCGACGAGGATGTCCTCGGGCGCCTCGAAGCCGAACGGCGCCGGGTTGCCGATGTTGAGCTTGAGGATGCGGTGCCCCTCGTCCTCGAGCCGCTTGGCCTCGGCCAGGACGGGACCACGGATCTCGTAACAGACGTTCTGGAGCTTCTTGCTCTGGGTCACCGCGCGCATGTGGACCAGCGTCCCACCGGCGTATGCCGCGGGCTGCGTCATTCCCACCATGTGGCCCGTCACGTCGGTCACGTCGCGCGTGGGACGGGTGTGACGACGAGGCCACTCGACGGGGTCCGGGCGCTCACTCGAGTGGGGTCGGGCGCTCACTCGAGTGGGCGCGGTGGCTAGCGGCCGAGGCAGCCGACGGCGGAGCCCGGACTGCTGGCCGTCAGGGACGCGACGAGCTGGTTGAGCGCGCCGGCAGCGACGTCGACCGTCAGGACGTGGCCGTCCTCGACGCGGGTCAGGTGGGCGACGACGGGCGGCACGGCGGTCCCCTGCGTCCAGCCCTTCTGCTCGAGGTAGCCGACGAGCTCGGCGGCCTGCGGCCCGGTCGAGGGCGGGTAGGTGCGGGTGATGCGCCCGTCGACGCCCTCGCGGCAGGGCGGCAGCTCGCTGTGGCCGAGCGGGACCATCGAACGGTCGAGCTCCTCGACCTCGCGCGCGAGGGACTCGTAGGCGGCGACGTCGTCGGCGTGGGCGCGGCTCGACCAGGCCCAGCCGCCGAAGGCCAGCAGGCCGACGACGAGCACGACGAAGACGATGGCGGCCGGGCCGGGACGTCGCCGGCTCCGGGGGGCGCGGGCTCGTTCAGGGGCGCCGTCGGGGGCGCCGTCAGGGGCGCCGGTGGGGGCCTCGTCGACGAAGCCGGAGTCACTCACCGGGACAGTGTCGGGCACCCGGCCCCGCTCTGTCAGGGACCACGGCAACTGTCGCCGATCCGTGACCCCGGCGGCCTCAGCGACGGACGAGGGGCCGGTCGAGGTCGAGCAGGTGGCGCCAGTCGGTACGGCGGGCGGTGCGCAGGCCGCGCCGCAGCAGCAGCACGAGGACGACGAGGGCGAGCGGGACCCCGAGGGCCGTCGTCGTCAGGCCGAGGCTGTAGCCCTCGGGGAGGGTCGCGAAGCAGACGACGGTCGCGACGACGGCGAGGGGCCGCTCGAGCCGCTCCTGCCACAGGGCGCCGAGCGACACGGCGAAGAGCGGGAGCGCCCAGAGGTAGTACCACCCGAGGAAGACGGGGGCGAGGACGACGACGGCGAGCATGGCCCAGGCGATGCCCCGCACCGGGCGCAGGCGTGGCTCGGCCGCGGCGTCCTCCGCGGCCAGACCCCGGGTGTCCGCCGGCTTGAGCGCCGCGAGCCAGACGAGGACGAGGAGCAGGGCGAGCACGACGAGCCCCACGGCCCGCGCGGTCGCGATGCCGGCGTCGCGCCACTCGTCGTGGCCGAGCAGGTGACCGACCGCACCGACGGCGATCCCGACGGCGGTCGGCAGCGACGTCCACTGCTCGTTCTTGCCCGGGGTCCCCGTCGGGTTGAGCCACGAGAACCCGAGACCCGTCACGACCCCGCCGAGGGCCATGGGGACGCCGGAGCACAGCAGCGTCAGGGCGCCGGCACGCACGACGTCACCCCAGCGGGCGTATGCCGTCCCGCCGGTCCCCGCGGACCGCGCGGTCGCGCCGTGGCGTGCCCAGAGGATGACGACGAACGGCAGCGCGACGACGGCGGTGACCTTGACCATGGCCCCGAGGGCGATGACGACGCACGCGATCACGAAGCGCCCGCGCAGCGCGAGGGCGAGGCCGCCGAGCACCGCCGCCACCATGAGGGCGTCGTTGTGGGCTCCCCCGACGAAGTGCGCGCCGACGAGGGGCACCGCGACGCCGAGCCAGAGCGCCCGCACGGGTGACCAGCCGATCCGGCGGGCGATGTCGGGCACGGCCCACGCCATGACGGCGACCCCCGCCACGGCGAGCAGCCGCAGGAGCAGGAGCGCGACCCACAGCTCGCCCGAGACCGAGGCGACCGCCCGGGCGAGGAGCAGCCACACGGGCCCGTAGGGCGTCGGGCTGTCGAGCCAGGTCGGCGCCGTCGAGCCGCGCCACGGCGAGTCGAGCTCACGGACGACGTGGTCGTAGGGGCTGAGGCCCTGGTCCCAGAGCAGGCCCTGGGCGGCGTAGGAGTAGAGGTCCCGACTGTAGAGCGGCATCGCCGCGACGAGCGGCGCGAACCACAGGGCGATGGTCACCCACCACCAGTGCACCGACACGTCGGCGTCGCGCAGCCGCCACCAGGCGAGGACGAGCAGGCCCATCGCGAGCACCGCGACCGTGGCGAGCAGGGGCGAGCCACCCTTGGGCGTCCACCAGGCGACGCCCGGCCAGAGCACGCCGGTGTTGGGTCGCGGCAGGGCGCCCGAGCCCCACGAGGCGGCCGCGAGCACGACCCCGCCGACGGCGCCCGCCCAGCGCCACGTGCCGGCGGTGCCGGCGCGTCGCGGCTCAGCCATGCGTGACCGGTTCGTCGCCCCACGCGAGCAGGCGCCACCCGGCCTCGGGGTCGCCCTCCATCGTCACGACGTGCGCGTTGTCGAGCCGGCGGCCGTCGAAGAAGTCGGCGGGCAGCCCGAGCGAGGCCGAGCACCACACGCGCATGGCGGCCCCGTGGCTCACGGCGACGGCGGACTCGTGGCCGTCGGAGGCGATGCGGGCGATCGCCGCGTCGTAGCGCTCCATGAAGCCGGCCCCGCTGTCGCCGCCGGGGATCGTGTGGTGGGGCTCGTCGCGCCAGCGGATGACGGCGTCGATGTAGGGCTGCCACTCGGTCGACATCTCGTAGTCGCCGGCCTGGATCTCGCGCAGCCCGGGGAGCACGACCATGCCGAGGCCGAGCATCTCGGCGAGCGGCGCCGCGGTCTGCTGGGTGCGCACGAGGTCGGAGGTGTAGATCGCCCCGAGGTCCTCGCCGCCGAGCCGGTCGGCGAGGTCCCGCGCCTGCGCGCGGCCCTCGTCGGTGAGGTCGAGGCCGGGCACGGCCGTGTCGAGCTGGCGGGCGACGTTGGCATGGGTCTGGCCGTGGCGCACGAGGTAGAGCCGCACGGTCAGAGCCCCTTCACCGTGACGCCGCTCAGGCACTCGACGCCCTTGCTGGGTCCGGTGTGGAAGTCCTTGACGGAGACCGGCGCGGTCGCCCCGGCGGCGAGCCTCACCTCGACCTCCTTGCCCGCGACGTCGGAGCCGTCGGAGGTCTTGACGATGAAGACGGCCACGGTGAAGGTGTGCTCCTGCGTGTCGGAGTTGGTGAGGGTGCCGGTGAAGCTCCACGACTCGCCCGCGGGGGTGCACGTCGCGCCGGTGAGGCTCGAGGCCGCGTCGAAGAGGCCGCCGTCGCCGGGCTCGGTCGTGTCGACGGGGTCGGGCACGTCGTCGCTCGGGGTCTCGGCCGTGATCGTCGGCTGCACGGGCACGCTGACCGTCGGGGCCACGGAGTCGTCGGGCGACGACGGGGCGGGCTGGCCGCAGCCCGCGAGCGCCAGCACGAGCGAGGCGGACAGGCCCAGCGCGAGGGTCGGGACGGCATACGCCCGGGGTGTCCGGATGACCCGGGTGGCTGGGCGGGGTCGGCCTGGCATGGGCACGTGCGGCCCCTTCCTGTCGCGAGGTGTGCGCCGCCCATTGTGCCCCGCGAGGGCGTCAGGGCAGCGTCAGCCGGGCCGCGACCGCCGCGACGACGACGAGCAGGCCCGCACCGAGGGCCAGCGTGTCGGGCAGACGCCACGGCGCGGGGCCCGCCCACGTGCGGCGGCGGGCCTCGGCGAAGCCCCGGGCGTCCATCGCGAGCGCGAGCGTCGAGGCCTGGCCGAGGGCGCCGATGAGGAGCCCGCCGGTGACGACGACGGCCTCGCGGCCGCGGGCCAGGACCCCGCGGTCGGCCCGGATGCCGCGCACGCGACGGGTCGTCATGAGCTCGCCCCAGAGGGTGTCGAAGGACTGGAGCCGCTGGAGGGCCGCCGTCGCCGCGACGACGGGACGGGCCGGGAGCCGGACCCGCTGGGCGAGGTGGTCGCCGAGGCCCTCCGGGTCGAGGAAGCCGACGACGAAGGCCGAGGGCACGAGCAGGCAGAGCACGCGCAGCGCGGCCCCCGCGGCGACCTCGAGGTCCCGGCCGCCGAGGAGCCACGCCGACCAGGCGACGCCGGCGACGGCGAGCGCCGCGGGCGCGAGACGCGCGAGGACGCCTCGGAGACGTCCCTCCGGCGCGCGACCTCGCCCCGGGGCGATGAGGCCGACGAGTCCGAGCACGACCTCGACGGCGAGGACGGCCAGGCCCTGGCGCCACGTGTCGAGCAGGGCCGGCAGGGGCAGGACGCACAGGGCCGCACCGAGCAGTGCCAGGGGCCCGACGCGGGCGAGCAGCGGGTGGCGCTCGGGCTCCGGGTCGGGCGGCGGCTGGGTGGGCGCAGCGAGCCGGACGACGTCGTCGGCGTCGTCGACGACGCCGGGGTCGTGGGTCGTGACGACGACGGCCGCACCCTCGTCACGGGCCGCGGCGAGCACGCCGGACACCGCCGACCACGTGAGCCGGTCCTGCCCGACGGTCGGCTCGTCGGCGAGCACGAGGGCCGGGCCGTGCGCGACGGCCGACGCCATGGCGAGGCGGCGCTGCTCACCGCCGGAGAGCTGGCGCGGGTCGGCCTGAGCCAGGTGCGCGAGACCGAGAGCGGCGAGCAGCGCGTCGGCCCTCCGGCCGGCGGTCTCGGGGTCCTGCCCGAGCGCGAGCGGGGTGGTGAGCACGTCGTCGCGCACCGTGCGGCCGACGAGCGAGGTCGCCGCGCGCTGCGGCACCCACGCGACGACGCGCGCGAGGTCGAGCGAGGACCACTCGTGCGGGGGCGCGAGGCGGTCGCGCGCTGCTGCACGCTCGCCGGTCCCGGCCGGGGTCAGGGGCAGCGCGACGTCGACGCTGCCGCGGGCCGGCTCGACGAGACCGCCGAGCGCGGACATGAGCGAGGACTTGCCGGCACCGCTCGGGCCGACGAGGGCCACGGACCGGCCGGCTCGTGCCTCGAGGTCGGCGCCGTCGACGGCGAGGGTGGTGCGGGACCGCTCCCCCAGTCGACGGCTCCGGTGCTCCACCCGGATGTCGGAGGCCGTTGCGACGACCCGGCCCTGCGGCACGCGCCCCGCCGCCGCGTGCGGAGCCGGCTCGAGGTCGAGCCGGAGGGGCTCTGGGTCGGGCACGCCGGGGACCCAGATCCCCTGCGCCGCAAGGGACTCCCCGTGGCCGGCGAGAACCGCGCGCGGCTCGCCGTCGGCCACGACGGAGCCCGCCGCGTCGAGGACGACGAGCCGGTCGACGAGGTCGAGCCAGCCGTCGAGCCGGTGCTCGACGACGACGAGGGTGAGGCCGCGCCGCTCGACGACGTCGGCCACGACGGCCCGCACGTCGGTGGCCGTGTCGGCATCGAGCATCGCCGTCGGCTCGTCGAGCAGGAGCACCGACGGCTCCATGACGAGCGCCCCCGCGAGCGCGAGCCGCTGGGACTCGCCCCCGCTCAGGGTCGACGGCGCGCTGTCGGCCGGCATCGTCAGCCCGACCTCGCGCAGCGCGGCGGTGACGCGGGACGGCATCTCGTCCCGCGGCAGCACGACGTTCTCGAGGCCGAAGGCGACGTCACGACCGATGCTCGACGCGACGACGCCGGCGCCCGGGTCCTGCAGGACGAGGCCGACGGAGCCCGGAACGTCCTGTGGCGCATGGCCGCCCACGGTCACCGTGCCCGACAGGTCTCCGGCGTCCGCGGTGAGCAGGAGGCCGGCGACGGCCCGGAGCAGGGTCGACTTGCCCGACCCGCTCGGCCCGGCGAGCAGCACGCGCTCGCCGGGCTCGAGGGTGAGGTCGAGGCCGTCGAGGACCGGACGGGAGCGCCCGAAGGGTCTCCACGTCAGGTCCTCCACGCGCACGCCGAGGCCCGAGGACACCGACGACGACCGCGCGTCGAGGTGCTCCGCTTCTCGTGCCATCGGCGCGTCCACCTCGAACCGGTCAGACGGCCCGCTGCTCGCGGACCTCCTGGCCCGGCGGGAACGGGTTGAGCGCACCCGCCGCGGCGAGCAGACGCGTCAGGCCGACGGCGAGGAGCGAGCCGAGGACCGCGACCGAGGCGCCGAGCAGGAGCAGGTAGGAGATCTTGTAGCCCCAGCCCCAGTCGGTCCAGTAGGAGTACCACTCGTAGACGGCCTCGAACGCGCCGCCGAGGAAGCCACCGAGCAGCAGCGGCGCCCAGCTGTAGACGGCATACGCGAAGACGGCGAAGCCGAGCTCGACCCCGAGCCCCTGGACGAGACCCGACACGAGCGTGGTCAGGCCCCACTGCGTGCCGATGAGCGCCGACACGACGGCCGCGAGGAGCTCGGTGAAGACGGCCGCGCCGGGGCGCCGGATGATGAGCATCCCGACGATGCCGGCCACGAGCCAGGGCCAGTTGAAGAGGGCCCCGAGGGGCGGGAAGGCCGCGGACACGGCCTCGGACGGGACGGCGTAGACGAGCCCCCAGGCCCAGTAGGCGACACCGAAGGCGACGCCGAGGAAGGCGCAGGTGAGCAGGTCGATGGTGCGCCAGCGGGTAAGCGGACCGCTCGCGGTGATGGTGCTGGACATGGTGTGTCTCCCGGGTTCCAGTGGATACGTGTGGATACCTGGGGGAAGCCAGCCGGCCGGCACACGTCGATGACGTATGCCGTGCGGTGGCCTGAGAAATACCGACTTCCTTCGCCGGTGCTAACCGGAGCAGGTTCGAGGGTCTGCGGCTCTGCCGTCTGGCTGCCGCACTCTCAGCGCTAAGGGCGCTCCCCTGTCGTGATGAACGGGTGGTGCTCTTCAGTTGTGGGGACGACTGTACTCGTTGGTCCGCCGCGCCCCGTGGGTACAGTCTCAGCATGGCATCCAAGGACACGAAGAAGGCCGTCTCGAGGGCGAAGGCCAAGGCCCAGGACGCCGCAGCGCCGCGCACGCCCCTCGGCGGCCCCGCGTGGAAGATCCTCAGCGTCGGCTCGACCATCCTGGCGACGAAGATCGCCACCGACGCCGCGCAGAAGGGCTGGAAGCTCGCGACCGGCCGCAACGTGCCCGTCAAGGGTGACTTCGAGCGCGAGCGCACGCGTGACGTCGTGCTCTTCACGGCACTGTCGTCGATGGCCGTGGCGACGGCTCGGGTCGCCGTCGAGCGCGGCGCCGCGAGCTACTACCGTCGCTCGACCGGGCACCTGCCCAAGGCGCTCGAGGACGAGAAGGTGTCACCCACCGACAAGAAGGCGTCGAAGAAGCTCGCCAAGGGCAAGGCGAAGGCCGAGCGGGCGACGAGGAAGGCCATCGACAAGGCCGCGGGCGGCCGCTGACGCTCAGCCGCCGGACCCGCCCGGCGCGTTACGCCGCAGGCCGGACGGTTCAGCCCGAGTCGTCCGGCACGAGCACCGCAGCCCCGTGCACGCGGCCCGCCTCGAGGTCCAGGAGCGCGCGGTCGGCCTCTCCGAGGGGGACCGGCGTCGTGGCCACCCGGAGCTGCAACCGCTCGGCCAGCAGGAGGAACTCCACGCCGTCCTGCCTCGTGTTGCTCGTGACGCTGCGCACGGACCGCTCGCGGAAGAGGTGGCGCTGGTAGTCGAGCGCGGGGATGTCACTGAGGTGGATGCCCGCCAGGGCCAGCGTGCCGCCCGGCGCCAGGGCCTCGAGCGCGACCGGGACGAGCTCGCCCACCGGTGCGAAGAGGATCGCGGCGTCGAGCGGCACCGGCGGCGCGTCGTAGGGACCACCGACCGACGCCGCCCCGAGCTCTGCCGCGAGCGCCCGGGCACCCACCCCCCGGGTCAGCACGTGCACCTCCGCCCCCTGCGCGACGGCGACCTGAGCCGTGAGGTGGGCGCTCGCGCCGAACCCGTAGATGCCGAGCCGGCCCCCGGGCGGCAGCTGCGCGCGTCGCAGCGAGCGGTAGCCGATGATGCCCGCGCACAGCAGCGGCGCCGCGTCGACGTCCGAGAACGAGGCCGGGACCCGGTAGGCGTACGCCTCGGGCACGACGGTCCACTCCGCGTAGCCTCCGTCGGCGTCCCAGCCGGTGTATCGCGATGCGTCGCAGAGGTTCTCGCGTCCCGACCGACACCACCGGCACGCGCCGCACGTGGTCCGCAGCCAGGCCACGCCCACCCGGTCCCCGAGCGCGAAGCGGTGGGCGCCCTCGCCGAGGAGAGCCACCTCGCCCACCACCTCGTGGCCGGGCACGAGGTGGTGCCGGTGTCGTGGCAGGTCGCCGGTGACGACGTGCAGGTCGGTGCGGCACACCCCACAGGCGCGCACTCGGACCAGCACGTCGCCGGGGCCGGGCTCCGGGACCGGCAGCTCGGCCCTGACGAGCGGGTGCCGCCGCAGCGGCCCCGGATCGTCGACGACCCACGCCTGCATCGTGCTCGTGGCGCCTCCCTCGGGCCGTCGGTCGTGCCGGCGCACGACGTCCCCCCATCCCACGCCCCGCCCACGGGGCGCGGCTAGGGTCCAAGGTCCCGCGCCGCGGTGCCCTTCGCCCCTGAGCACGCCGCCGTCCGCGTGCTGTTCTGGTCTGAGACCGATCGAGGAGGCCATCGTGAGAGCACACGTCGGAGACCGCATCGTGCTCGCGGCAGAGCACGTCGACGAGCCCACCCGTGACGGGGAGGTGCTCGAGGTCCACGGCGCCGACGGCGGGCCGCCGTTCGTCGTGCGCTGGGCGGACGGCCACACCGGGCTCATCTACCCCGGCCCCGGGTCGGTGCTGCACCTCGGAGTGCCCGGTGACGACAAGGCGGCGAGCGCCGCGCCCCGGCCGGCGAGGCCGGCGGACCGTGCACCGACCCAGCACCTGCGCGAGTGGCAGGTCCGGGTCTCGTTGCTCGAGTCCGGCGACGACACGAGGGCGACCGTCGTGCTCGTCGCGGACCCCACCGACCGCCTGAGCGCCCAGGGTTCGAGCCACCGCGCGTCCGACGACCCGGCGTCCCGCCGGATCGGCGACGACGTGGCCGTCGCCCGGGCCCTGCGCCACCTCGCCGACCAGCTCATCGTCGCGGCGGAGCGCGACATCGAGCAGCGCACGGGCGAGGAGGCCCACGTCAGGACGACCTGAGCAGACGCCGCACGGCGTGACTCGGCACCGCCTCGCCTCCACGTGGCGCGTCAGGCGTCGCCGACACGGACGATGCCGGTCTCGTACGCGAGCACGACCATCTGCACCCGGTCGCGCAGTCCCAGCTTGGCGAGGATGCGCCCGACGTGGGTCTTGACCGTGGCCTCGGCGACGAAGAACGTCGCGGCGATCTCGGTGTTGTTCAGGCCCCTGCCCACGGCCTCGAGCACCTCGCGCTCGCGCTCGGTGAGGACGTCGAGCCGCTCGAGGCCGGAGGGCTGTGCGGGGTTCGCGAGCACGGGGAGGAAGCGGTCGAGCAGGCGTCGGGTCGGCCCGGGGGCGACGACGGCGTCGCCGGTGTGCACGGCCCGGATCGCCGAGAGCAGCTCCGACGGGCCGGCGTCCTTGAGCAGGAAGCCGGCCGCACCCGCGCGCAGCGCCGCGTAGACGTACTCGTCGAGGTCGAAGGTCGTCAGGACCAGCACCTTGGGGGTGTCGCCCCGCTCGACGACCCGGCGGGTCGCCTCGATGCCGTCGAGCCGCGGCATCCGGATGTCCATGAGCACGACGTCGACGTCACGACCCGGCAGCGCGTCGAGCGCGGCGAGCCCGTCGGCGCACTCGGCGACGACGTCGATGTCGGGCTCGGCGTCGAGCACCATGCGGAAGCCCGCTCGCACGAGCGCCTGGTCGTCGACGATCATCACCCGGGTCGGCCGGTCCACCGGTCGCTCCGTCGTCACCTCGGTCACCGCTCCCCCTCCGTCGGCATCGTCGCGAGCACCTCGAAGCCGCCACCCGCCCGCGGTCCCGCCGTCAGCGTGCCACCGTGCACGGCGACCCGCTCGCGCATGCCCGGCAGCCCGTGGCCGCGACCGTCGTCGACGCTGCGCGGGCCGACCCCGTCGTCGCACACCGAGATCCGCAGCAGGTCCTCGGTCTGCTCGACGTCGACGACGGCGCTCGCGCCGGGACCGGCGTGCTTGATGACGTTGGTGAGCGCCTCCTGGACGACGCGGTATGCCGCGAGGTCGAGTCCCACGGGCCGCGCGCGCTCGGCGCCCCGGACCGTCAGGGTCACCGGCACCCCGGCCGCACGGACGCCCGCGACGAGGTCGTCGAGCTGGTCCACCCCACCGGTCGGGGCGAGCTCGACGCCCGACTCGGGGTCGCGCAGCACGCCGACCAGACGGCGGGTCTCGGTCAGGGCGTCCCGGGCCGTCGAGCCGATGGTCTCGAGCGCACCCACCGACCGGGCGAGCGCGCCCTCGGGACTGCGCTCGGCGGCATACGCGGCGCCGTCGGCCTGCACGACGATGACCGACAGGGCGTGCGCCACGACGTCGTGCATCTCGCGGGCGATGGCCGCGCGCTCCTGCTGGGCGGCGAGCCGCAGCGCCTGCTCGCGCTCGCGCTCGACCCGCTCGGCGCGGTCCTCGAGGTCCGCGAGGCGCTGGCGGCGGGCGCGCTTGAGGTCGCCGAGGGCCCATGCCGCGAGCGAGGCCGCGGCGCAGGCGACGAAGGTGAAGAGGAACTCGCCGGGACCGGGCACGCGGCCGCTGACGGCCGAGAACCGAACGCCGGCGATGGCCGACCCGAGCGCGGCGACGCCGAGGCCGGCGAGGCGCACGCCGCGGCGACGGTCGTAGGCGGCCAGCGAGTAGAGCGCGACGAGGAAGGCGATGTCGCCGGGGAGCAGGTTGCTCGTCGGGACGACCCGGATCGCGAGCGCGATGCTGACGACGGCGAACGCCGTGGCCGGGTGGGTCCGCCTCCAGATGAGCGCGAGGTTGGAGAGGCCGACGACGGCCCAGCCGATGCCCTGGCCCTCACCGAGCACGACGAGGCCGAGCAGCGCGAGGAAGACGGCGAGCGGGACGTCGAGGAGCAGCGGCCGGCGCTGCAGCCAGTCGTAGACGCTCCCCTCGCTCACGCCCCGAGCCTACGAGGGCCGTGGGGTCGGGTCGTCAGACCGTGGTCGGAGACCGGACGGACGTCGCCGTCCGTCGGGCGGATGTCTCCATGATCACGCGGCGAAGCGCGGCTGCGTGCCCGTGAGCGGGAGGACGATGGAGGTGGACCCGAGGAGGGGCCATGAGCAGTCACGAGAGACCCGAGCGGCACGGACCGGCGCCGGCACTGACGTTCCTCGGCGCGGCCGGGACCGTCACCGGCAGCAAGTTCCTCGTCGAGGGCGAGGGCGCGAGACTCATGGTCGACTGCGGCCTCTACCAGGGCGAGCGGCGGTGGCGGTCGCTCAACTGGGAGGCGCCTCCCGTCGACCCGGCCTCGGTCGACGCCGTGGCGCTGACGCACGCCCACCTCGACCACTGCGGCTACCTGCCGGCGCTCGTCAAGGGCGGCTTCACCGGGCCGGTGCACGCGACGGCCGGGACCGCCGCCCTCGCCGGAGTCATCCTGCGCGACAGCGCGCACCTGCAGGAGGAGGAGGCCGAGGGAGCGCGGCGCGGCGGCTGGTCCCGGCACGACCCGCCGCTGCCGCTCTACACCGTCGCGGACGCCGAGGTCGCCATCGCGGCGCTGCGCCCCGTCGGCGAGGACGCGGCCGTACGCGTGGGCGGGGCGAACGGCGCGACCGTGACGTTCGTGCCGGCCGGGCACATCCTCGGCAGCTCGAGCGTGCTCGTCGAGGTCGACGGTGCGAGCGTCCTCTTCTCCGGAGACCTCGGCCGGCCCGACCACCCGGTCCTGCTCCCCCGGTCCCGGCCGCCCGCCGCCCGCACCCTGGTCGTCGAGTCGACGTACGGCGACCGTGCCCACCCCGAGGTCGACCCCGACCACCGCGTCATGGCCGATGCGATCCGGCGCACCGTCCGGCGCGGAGGCAGCGTCGTCGTGCCGGCCTTCGCCGTCGACCGCACCGAGATCGTCCTGCTCGCCATCGCCGACCTCGTCGCGAGCGGTGCGATCCCCGACGTGCCGGTGTGGGTCGACAGCCCGATGGCCCTCGCGGCCCTCGACATCTACCGCGACCCGGCGCACGCCGCCGAGGTGCGTCCCGGCATCCTCGACCGGCTACGGCGCCTGTCCGGGCTGCGGACCGCGCACAGCGCGGAGGAGTCGATCCGGCTCAACACCCCGGGCACGCCGTGCATCATCGTGTCGGCCTCCGGCATGGCGACGGGAGGGCGCGTCGTGCACCACCTGCGCCACCTGCTGCCCCAGGCACGCAACACCGTGCTGCTCACCGGCTACCAGGCCATCGGCACCCGCGGCCGCGACCTGCAGGAAGGGGCGCGAGAGCTCAAGATGGCCGGGCGCTACGTCCCGGTCCGGGCCGAGATCGTCACCCTCGACGACTTCTCGGTGCACGCCGACGCCGACGAGCTGCTCACCTGGATCGGCGAGATGCCCCGTCCTCCGGAGAGCGTCCACGTCGTCCACGGGGAGCCCGCGGCCGCGCGGGCGCTGGCGGACGGCATACGCGAGCGGTTCGACTGCGCCGTCTCGGTGCCCCGTTTCGGCGAACGGGTGCTGCTCGACTGACATCTCGTCGGTCACCCGGCCCGCGAAGTCCTTCCCGCCGGGGCGAAGAGGTGGTGTCCTTGGAGGGGAGCCCCAGCGCGAGGAGGTGTGCCATGGAGGCACGGGTCGGTGACCGCATCACGATGGCCGCGGAGCACGTCGGTCAGAGCACGCGCGAAGGGACCATCCGGGAGGTGAAGGGTGAGGGCGGCGCCCCGCCCTACGTCGTGGAGTGGTCCGACGGGCACACCGGGATCATCCATCCGGGACCCGGCTCGGTGCTGCGCTGCGAGCACCCCGACGAGTCCCCCGCCGGCGGCTAGAGGTCGAGCGCGCGGACGATCGGCACCCCGGCGCGGTAGGCGAGGTGCAGGTGGCTCGGCGCGTCGATGACGGCCAGCTCGGCGGGCTGCCCCGGCGCGATGCGACGGTCGAGTCCGAGCGAGCGCGCCGAGACGGCGGTCGCGGCGTGCAGCGCCTCGGCGGGCGTCATCCCCATCTCGCGCACCGCGAGGGCGATCGCGAAGGGGATCGACGACGAGTAGCAGGTGCCGGGGTTGCAGTCGGAGGCGAGCGCCACGTCGACGCCGGCGTCGATGAGCACCCGCGCGTCGGGGTAGGGCGAGCGGGTCGAGAACTCGACGCCCGGGAGCAGGGTCGCGACGGTCGTGCCCCGCGCGGCGGCGAGCGCCTCGACGTCGGCGTCGTCGAGGAAGGTGCAGTGGTCGACGCTGCGGGCGCCGAGCTCGCAGGCCAGGCGGACACCCGGACCGTGGCCGAGCTGGTTGCCGTGGACGCGGAGCGACAGGCCAGCGGCGCGGCCGGCGTCGAGGATCGTGCGGGCCTCGTCGCCGTCGAAGGCGTGCGCCGAGCGGGGCTCGCAGAAGACGTCGATGCTCTCGGCGAGCGCGGTGGGTCCGTCGGCCACGACCGCGTCGAGCATGGGACCCGTCACGAGGTCGACGTAGGCCGCCCGGTCCGAGGCGTACTCCCGCGGCACGACGTGCGCGCCGAGGAAGGTCGTGTGCGGCGTGAGCTCGCGGGCGATGCGGAGGCTGCGCAGCTCGTCGTCGAGGGTCAGGCCGTAGCCGCTCTTGATCTCGACGGTCGTCGTGCCCTGCGCGCGCATCTCGGCGACCCGGGCGGCGACGAGGGCGCGCAGCTCGTCGTCGCTCGCGGCCCGGGTGGCCGCGACCGAGACGGCGATGCCACCCCCGTCGTAGGGGGTGCCGGTCATGCGGGCGGCGAACTCCGCAGAGCGGTCGCCGGCGAAGACGAGGTGCGTGTGCGAGTCGACGAAACCGGGGATGACCGCGCGACCGCCCAGGTCACGGCGGGTGTCGGCGTCGGGGGCGTCGGCGGCCGGCCCGACCCACTCGACGACGCCGTCGTCCGAGACGACGAGGGCCGCGTCGCGGACGACGCCGAGGAGCGCGTCGCCGGGGTCGGCGTGGCCGTCACCGCGGGCCGGGTCGTTCGTCGTCAGCTCCGCGATGCCCGTGAGGAGCAGGCTCACGCGTGCACCCCTCCGACAACCCCTCCCGCGACGCGGTCGATGGCGCCGACGAGCATCCGGCCGACATCGCCCATCCGGTGGTGGCCGTCGCTGACGACGACGTCGCCACCGACGACGACGGTCGAGACGTCGGACGCCACGCACGCGTAGATGATCTGGTCGTGCGCGGCGCCTGCGGTGTTGACCGTGTCGGTGCGCACGGTGACGAAGTCGGCGAGCGCGCCCTTGCTGAGGTGGCCGCCGTCGGACCAGCCGAGGGACCGGTAGCCGTTGAAGGAGGCCGCGAGGAGCAGGTCGTTGGCCGAGAAGCGGTCGCGCTCGTTGGTGACGAGGCGCTCGTGCATCTCGAGACCGCGCAGCTCCTCGAACGGGTCGATGACGACGTGCTGGTCGGAGCCCAGCGACAGCGGGCTGCCGGCGTCGTGGAGCGCCCGCGCCGGGCCGATGCCGTCGGCGAGGTCGCGCTCGGTCGTCGGGCAGAAGCACGCGCCCGTGCCGGTGCCGCCGAGCAGGTCGATGTCGCGGTCCTCGAGGTGTGTGGCGTGCACGGCCGTCGAGTGGGCTCCGAGGGCACCCGCCTCGTCGAGCAGCTGCGTCGGGCTCGCGCCGTAGAACATCTGGCAGGCGAGGTTCTCACCGTGCTGCTCCGACAGGTGCACGTGCAGCGGCAGGTCGCCGGCCGCCTCGACGACCCGCGGCAGGTCCTCACGGCGGACCGCGCGGACCGAGTGGATGGCCGCACCGAGCCGCACGCGGTCGGTCTCGGGGCGGCGTTCGGACATCCGGGAGGCCCAGGCGTCGACGGTGCCGTCGCTGAAGCGGCGCTGGCCGGGGTGCAGCTCGACGTGGCCGCCACCGTTGAGGCCGCCCTCGAGGTAGCAGGTGTCGAGAAGGGTCAGCCGGATGCCGGCCTCGTCGGCGGCCTGGCGCACCGCGAGCCCCATGGCGTTCGGGTCGCGGTAGGGGTGGCCGCCGGGACGGTGGTGGACGTAGTGGAACTCCCCCACGACGGTGATCCCGGCCTGCACCATCTCGGCGAAGACGGCCCGCGCCAGCGCGAAGTACGTGTCGGGGTTGAGCTGCTCCGCGGCGGCGTACATCTGCTCGCGCCAGCTCCAGAAGTTGCCGCCGCCGCCGTTGACCCGGCCCCGCAGGGCGCGGTGGAAGGCGTGGCTGTGGGCGTTGGCCATGCCGGGCAGCGTCACGCCGGCGAGGCGGACGTCGTCGGGCTCGGGGTCGGCGTCGACGAGGACCTCCTTGAAGAGACCGTCCTGGGTCACGAGCCGGACCCGTCGCGCGAATCCTCCGGTGAGCCAGGCACTCTCGCACCAGAACGCAGTCATCGGGCGTCGCTCATCGACTCGGGGTCCTTCCCTGTGCACAGCGCGGTCACGACGGCTGTCAGGGCCGTGACCCCATGGTGGCAGTCATCCGTGCTCGCGAGCTCGCTCGGTGAGTGTGAAACTCCTGTGGGGTTGCGGACGAAGAGCATCGCGCTCGGGACGCCGTGCGTCGCGAGGATGCCCGCGTCGTGCCCGGCGCCCGTGCCGAGCAGGGGCGCGTCGGGCAGGACCCCGCGCAGCCTGTCGACGAGGCCGGTGTCGAAGGTGGTCGTCGGCGTCCACGACTCCGGCGTCGTCGTCGCGCCGAGGCGGCTGGCCTCCGACGACACGGCGTCGACCGCCGCGTGCACGACGTGCTCGCTGCGCCCCCGGACGTCGAGCCAGGCCGTGACGTGGCTCGGGATCGCGTTGACGCCCCCGGGGACGACGTTGACCTTGCCCACGGTGGCGACGCAGCCGAGCCCCACGGCATACGACCGCGCCGTCTGGATGACCGTGGCGAGCCCGATCATCGCGTCCTGGCGGTCGGCGATGCGCGTCGTGCCCGCGTGGTTGGCCTCGCCGGGGATGTCGACGCGCCACCGGCCGTGCGGCCAGATGTCGGTGCCGATCGCGACGGCCCGGTCGGGGTCGGTGAGGTCCTCGCTCCCGTCGGGGGCGAGCGCGAGCGCCTTGCCCTGCTCGACGTGCAGCTCGACGAAACGGCCGACGCGGCGCACCGCCTCGTCGTCGCGGCCGAGGGTCCCCGGGTCACGCCCCGCGCCGCGCCAGGCCTCGGCCATCGTCACGCCGTCGCCGTCGGTCAGCGAGCGGGCCCGGTCGGCGTCGAGGGCGCCGGTGATGATGCGGGAGCCCGCGCAGGCGATGCCGAAGCGGGCGCCCTCCTCGTCGACGAAGTTGACGACGCCCAGCGGCACGTCGGGCTCGAAGCCCGCCTCGCGCAGGGCGTCGACGGTCGCGAGCGCGCTGACGACACCGAGCGGCCCGTCGAAGGCGCCGCCGTCGGGCACGGAGTCGAGGTGCGAGCCGATGACGACACCGGGCGTCGTGTCGGGGTCGCCCCACCAGCCCCACTGGTTGCCGGCGCGGTCCTCGACGAGGTCGAGGCCGCGGGCCGCGCACTCCGCGGCGAACCACTCCCGGAGGTCGTGGTCGGTCCGGGTCCACGCGTAGCGGCGGTAGCCGCCCGACCCGGCGTCGCGACCGACGGGCTCGAGATCAGCCCACATCCGGTCGAAACTCGTCGTCACCTCGATCACCACTCCTCGCAACGCCGGCGTCCGCGTCCGGCTCTGTAACTAGGCTCTGTCCCATGGACCCTGACCGCGATGACACCGCCGAGCGTAGTGACTCGGGCTCGGATGCGCCGATCCGCACTCCGGCGGTCGACGCGGTCCTCGCGGCGGGCATCGAGCACACGGTGACCCGGCACGGGCGCGTCTCGAGCCTCGAGGAGGCGGCCGCCGCCCGGGGCATCGAGCCGCGTGACCTCATCAAGACCCTCGTCGTGCGCCGGGCGGAGGATGACCATGTCTTCGTCCTCGTACCCGGTGACCGCACCTTCTCGTGGGCCAAGGTCCGCGCCCTGCTCGGCACGAACCGCATCTCGATGCCCGACGCTGCCGCCGCGAAGGCCGTCACCGGCTACGAGCGCGGCACCATCACGCCCTTCGGCTCCGCCGCGCGCCTGCCGGTCATCGCCGACACCCACCTCGTCGGACGCCGCATCTCGCTCGGCGGCGGCGGCCACGGGATCGGCCTCACGGTCAACGGCGACGACGTCATCCGGCTCTTCGACGCGACCGTCGCCGACATCTCCGACGAGGAGGTCCGCAAGGACCGTTGACGCCCCCGCGGCCCCGAGGGCGCAGACTGTGCACATGTCACGCACCCCGCTGCCCACCAAACCGTGCGCTCGATGCGGTCGCACGATCACGTGGCGCAAGGCCTGGGAGCGCGACTGGGCGACGGTGCGCTGGTGCTCCGACAACTGCCGCAAGCACGGCCTGACCCCCGTCGACATCGAGGTGGAGGACGCCCTGACGAAGCTCGTCAGGGCGCACGCCGCCTCGGCGACGGTGGACCCGTCCGAGGCGGCCAGGGCCGTCGGCGGCGAGGACTGGGAGACGCTCGTCGAGCCGGCCCGCAACGCCGCCCGGCGGCTCGTCGCCGCCGGGCGCGCCCAGATCATCCAGGGTGGCCGGGTCATCGACCCCGACCACGCGAAGGGCCCGATCACGGTGCGACGCCCCCGCTGAGCCCTCCGCCCGCACCCGCTGGACGGCATACGCCCTCTCAGCCCTCCTGCATCGGGATGCGGACGCCGCGCTCGTGCGCGACCCGGTCGGCGATGTCGTAGCCGGCGTCGACGTGGCGGATGACGCCCATGCCCGGGTCGTTGGAGAGGACGCGCGCGAGCTTCTGCGCCGCGAGGTCGGTGCCGTCGGCGAGGGAGACCTGACCGGCGTGCAGGCTCCGGCCGATGCCGACGCCACCGCCGTGGTGGATCGAGACCCAGCTCGCGCCCGAGCTCGTGTTGACGAGCGCGTTGAGCAGCGGCCAGTCGGCGATGGCGTCGGAGCCGTCGGCCATCGACTCGGTCTCTCGGTAGGGGCTCGCGACGGAGCCGCTGTCGAGGTGGTCGCGGCCGATGACGATGGGTGCCGAGATCTCGCCCGTGCGCACCATCTCGTTGAACTTCAGGCCGGCCTTGTCACGCTCGCCGTAGCCGAGCCAGCAGATGCGGGCGGGCAGGCCCTGGAAGGCGATCCGCTCCTGCGCGCCACGGATCCACTTGTGCAGTCGGTCGTTGTCGGGGAAGAGCTCGAGCACGGCCTTGTCGGTCGCCGCGATGTCACGCGGGTCGCCCGAGAGCGCGGCCCAGCGGAACGGGCCCTTGCCCTCGCAGAAGAGCGGTCGGATGTAGGCCGGCACGAAGCCGGGGAACTCGAAGGCGCGGTCGTAGCCGCCCTGACGAGCCTCGTCGCGGATCGAGTTGCCGTAGTCGAAGACCTCGGCGCCGGCGTCCTGGAACTCGACCATCGCCTTGACGTGCTTGGCCATGGAGGCGCGGGCGCGGTCGGTGAAGTCCTCGGGCTTCTTCTCGGCGTACTCGGCCCAGTCGGCGAGGTCGACGCCCTCGGGCAGGTAGCTGAGCGGGTCGTGCGCCGACGTCTGGTCGGTGACGATGTCGATCTCGACGCCGCGGCGGAGCAGCTCGGGGAAGACCTCGGCCGCGTTGCCGACGACACCGACCGACCAGCCGCGACGCTCGCGCTTGGCGGCGAGCGCCTTCTCGATGGCGTCGTCGAGGTCGGTCGCGACCTCGTCGAGGTAGCGGTGCTCGACGCGGCGCTGGAGACGGGCCGGGTCGACGTCGACGATGAGGCAGGCGCCCTCGTTGAGGGTGACGGCGAGCGGCTGCGCGCCGCCCATGCCGCCACAGCCGCCGGTGAGGGTCAGCGTGCCGGCGAGGGTGCCGCCGAACTTCTTCTCGGCGACGGCGGCGAAGGTCTCGTAGGTGCCCTGGACGATGCCCTGGGTGCCGATGTAGATCCACGACCCGGCCGTCATCTGGCCGTACATCGTCAGGCCGAGGTGCTCGAGGCGCCGGAACTCGGGCCACGTCGCCCAGTCGCCGACGAGGTTGGAGTTGGCGATGAGGACGCGCGGCGCCCACTCGTGCGTCTGCATGACGCCGACGGGACGGCCGCTCTGGACGAGCATCGTCTCGTCCTGCTTGAGGGTCGTCAGCGTGCGGACCATCGCGTCGAAGGACTTCCAGTCGCGGGCGGCGCGACCGGTGCCGCCGTAGACGACGAGGTCGTCGGGGCGCTCGGCCACCTCGGGGTCGAGGTTGTTCATGAGCATCCGCAGCGGGGCCTCGGTGGCCCACGACTGCGCCGTCAGGGTCGTCCCACGCGCCGCGCGGACGGGTCGTGCACCTTCCATGTCACTCTCCTTCGAGGTGGAAAACGTTGGTATGCCGGGTCGCTCAGTGGAGCGGGCCGGTGACGGACTCGGCGGCGGCGAGGACGTCGCCGTCGGTCACCGCCCGGTGGGCGCCCTCGATGTCGGGGGCCAGGAAGCGGTCGGGCCCGGGGGCCGCGTTCGTGCGGGCCGCGAGGGCCGTGATGACCGCGCCCGTGGCGGGGGACGGCTCGAGCGGGGCCCGCAGCTGGATGCCGCGCGCCGCCGTCAGCACCTCGATGGCGAGGACCCGGCCGAGGGCGTCGACGGAGCGACGCAGCTTGCGGGCGCCCGACCAGCCCATCGACACGTGGTCCTCCTGCATGGCCGAGCTCGGGATCGAGTCGACCGACGCGGGGACGGCGAGGCGCTTCATCTCCGAGACCATGGCGGCCTGGGTGTACTGCGCGATCATGAGACCCGAGTCGACGCCGGGGTCGTCGGCGAGGAACGGCGGCAGGCCGTGGTTGCGGGCCTGGTCGAGGAAGCGGTCGGACCGGCGCTCGGACATCGAGGCGACGTCGGCCGCGACGATGGCGAGGAAGTCGAGGACGTAGGCGACCGGTGCGCCGTGGAAGTTGCCGTTGGACTCGACGCGGCCGTCGGGGGTGACGACGGGGTTGTCGACGGCGGAGGCGAGCTCGGCGGCGGCAACGCGTGCGGCGTGCTCGACCGTGTCGCGGGCGCCGCCGTGCACCTGCGGTGCGCAGCGGAGGGAGTAGGCGTCCTGGACACGGGTGCACTCCTCCGTCCGGTGCGACTCGCGGATCGGCGAGTCCGCCATGACGGCACGGATGTTCGCGGCCGAGTCGCCCTGCCCCACCTGCGGTCGCAGCGCGTGGAGGTCGGGGGCGAAGACGTCGTCCGTGCCGAGCAGGCCCTCGACGCTCATCGCGGCCGACACGTCGGCGACCTTGAGCAGGTGGCGCAGGTCGTGGATGGCGAGGACGAGCATGCCGAGCATGCCGTCGGTGCCGTTGATGAGCGCGAGGCCCTCCTTCTCCGCGAGGACGACCGGCTCGATCCCGTGGTCGCGCAGGGCGGTCGCCGCGTCGGTGAGCGTGCCGTCGGCGAGGCGCACCGGCCCCTCCCCCATGGCGGCGAGCGCGCAGTGCGACAGCGGAGCGAGGTCACCGGAGCAGCCGAGCGAGCCGTACTCGTGCACGACCGGGGTGATGCCGGCGCTGAGCAGGGCGGCATACGTCCTCGCGGTCTCGAGGCGCACGCCGGTGCGGCCCGTCGCGAGGGTCGACAGGCGGAGCAGCATGAGGGCGCGCACGACCTCGCGCTCGACCTCGGGGCCGGCGCCGGCGGCGTGCGACCGCACGAGCGAGCGCTGGAGCTGGGCGCGCAGCGCCGTCGGGATGTGGCGGGTCGCGAGCGCGCCGAAGCCCGTCGAGACGCCGTAGTGGGCGACGGTGTCGTGGGCGAGGTCCTCGATGACGGCCCGGCTGCGGGCGATCTCGGCCTCGGCCTCGCCGGAGAGCTCGACCGGGGCCTCGTGGCGGGCCACGGCGACGACGTCGTCGAGCGAGAGCGGACCGGTGCCGACCGTGACGGTTCCGGCGGCGATGGCGGGTGCTGCGTTCATGGACCCATCGAACCGCCGAACGGCTGGCGCGTCGGCCCCGCAGGGAGGACAATTGTCTCGGATGCGAGACGTCATCCGCCCGCGGACAGGAGGTGACCCACGTGTCCAACGCCCCCGCCGCCGCCAACGCGCTCGACGTCCTCGAGCACCTCTCCCGCCACGCCGAGCCGGTGCCCGCCGCGTCCATCGCCCGCGACCTCGGCCTGCCGCGCAGCTCGGTCTACCACCTGCTCAAGGTGCTGCACAGCCGCGGTTACGTCACCCACTACGTGGAGGAGCGGCGCTTCGGGCTGGGCCAGGCCGCCTACGAGCTCGGCTCCGCCTACCAGCGTCAGGCGCCCCTGGCCCGCGTCGCACGGGCGGCCATGCGCCGGCTCGTCGACCAGTGCGGCCGCAACGCCCACTTCGCCACGCTCGACGGACGCGACGTCATCTACCTCCTCGAGGAGCGCGCGCCCGGGCAGCCGATGCTCGTCACCGACGTCGGCGTGCGCCTGCCCGCCCACCTGACCGCCAGCGGGCTCGCCATGCTGTCGGCGCTCCCCGCCACCCAGGTGCGCGCGCTCTACCCCGACCGGGCCTCCTTCGTCCAGCGCAGCGGCGGCGGGCCGCGCTCGCTCGCCGAGCTGCGCAGCGTGCTCACCCGGACGCGCACCGACGGCTACGCCCGCGAGGAGGGCACCGTCACGGCCGACCTGTCGTCGGTCGCCGTGCCCGTGCTCGACCGCGCCGGCCGGCCGCTCGCCGCGATCGCCCTGACGCTGCGCACCCCCGACGCGGGCGCCGAGCACGTCGCCGAGCTCGTGGCCCGGGCCCGACTCGCCGCCGACGACATCGCACGGCGCCTCAGCCCCAGTTCGACGGGAAGGCGCTGACATGGACGTCCACCTCATCGGCGGCGGCTGGGACGACGCCCTCGCCCCCACGCTCTACGGCCCGTTCGTCGAGGCCGCCGCCCGTCGCGCCGGCGGCACCCCGCGCATCCTGCTCGTCGTCATGGGCACCGATCCGGAGTCGCTCGACTACCACGAGAAGTACGTCCACACGCTCGGTCTCGTGGGGGGCCACGACCTCGTCGTGGAGCGGGTGGCCGAGGGCACGCCGCTGGACCCGGGTGCGCTCGACGGGATCGACGGGCTCTTCGTCGGCGGCGGCCCCACACCGGAGTACCACGCGTCGCTCGCGGGTGCCTACAGCCGCATCCGCGCGCTCGTCTCCGCGGGTGTGCCGTATGCCGGGTTCTCCGCGGGCGCGGCCGTCGCCGGCT
Organism: Terrabacter sp. LjRoot27; assembly: GCF_964254175.1. Lineage (NCBI taxonomy): Bacteria > Bacillati > Actinomycetota > Actinomycetes > Micrococcales > Intrasporangiaceae > Terrabacter > Terrabacter sp. LjRoot27. Next base: position 648,025 of record NZ_CAXUSS020000001.1, on the reverse strand, counting down.
CCCACGCGGTCATCGGCGGCTGGCTCCTCGACGGTCGGCCCGTGTGCCCGGAGGACAGCAACGAGGACCTCGACGACCTCGCCGTGGTCGGTGGCCTCGGGCTCGTGCCGGGTGCCGTCGACGTGCACGCCGCCCAGTGGGGCACCGTGTCGCGCCTCGTCGCCGTCGTGGCCGCAGGGCTCGCGCCGAGCGGTGTCGCGATCGACGAGGGGACGCTCCTCCGGTCGGACGGCGCGGTGCTGGGCGCGGGACGCGTGTGGCACGTCACGCCGGACACGGCCACGCCCGGCGGGGCGCTCGTGCGTGCTCGCGCCGCGGGTCAATAGGCTCGCTCCCATGCGCGCCATCACGATCCCCGAGCCCGGAGACGCCGACAGCCTCGTCCTCGACGAGGTGCCCGACCCCGAGCTGCGGCCGGGGCACGTGGTCATCGACGTCGCGGCCGCGGGCGTCAACCGTGCCGACGTCATGCAGCGCCTCGGCCACTACCCGCCGCCCCCCGGCGCGTCGGAGTACCCCGGCCTCGAGGTGAGCGGCACCGTCGCGGCGCTCGGCGAGGGCGTCGAGGACTGGCAGGTCGGCGACGAGGTGTGCGCCCTCATCGACGGCGGCGGCTACGCCGAGCGCGTCGTGGCCCCGGCCGAGCAGCTGCTGCCCGTGCCGCGTGGCGTCTCGCTCGTCGACGCGGCGGGCCTGCCCGAGGTGACGTGCACCGTCTGGTCCAACGTCTTCCTCGTCGCCAACATCCAGCCGGGCCAGGTGCTCCTCGTCCACGGTGGTAGCTCCGGCATCGGCACGATGGCGATCCAGCTCGCCAAGGCGGTCGGCGCGCACGTCGCCGTCACGGCGGGCAGCCAGGCCAAGCTCGACGTGTGCCGCGACCTCGGCGCCGAGTTCCTCGTCAACTACCGCGAGGAGGACTTCGTCGAGCGCGTCCGTGAGCTGACGAAGGGCCACGGCGCCGACGTCATCCTCGACAACATGGGCGCGAAGTACCTCTCCCGCAACGTCGAGGCCCTCGCCATCAGCGGGCGTCTCGTCACGATCGGCCTCATGGGCGGCCGCAAGGGCGAGCTCGACATGGGCATGCTCCTCGCCAAGCGCGCCGCCGTCATCGCCACCTCGCTGCGGGCCCGCCCCGCGACGGAGAAGGCCGCGATCGTCGCCGCCGTCCGCGAGCACGTCTGGCCCCTCATCGAGTCCGGCGCGGTGCGTCCCGTCATCCACTCGCGCCACCCCCTCGAGCACGCCGCCGAGGCGCACCGCGAGATGGAGGCGTCGGGCCACATCGGCAAGATCCTCCTCACCACCTGAGCGCACCTCCCCGCCGAATCACCGTGCCGGCCGGGACGATCCGGCCGTGTCGGACTCGTCCACTGACGCGCCCTGCCCGACGGGCGTACCGTCGACAGGTGGACCACTTCGCCACGAAGCGGCCCTCCCACCACACGAGTACCGGGAGGCACCTGCAGTGTTCATCCAAGTGATTCAGGGCAAGACCCACGACGCGGACCGGCTCCATGCACGCATGGACGCGTGGCGCGACGAGCTCGAGCCGGGCGCGGACGGCTGGCTCGGCGGCACCTACGGCATCGACGACGACAACGAGTTCATCGGCGTGGTGCGGTTCGACTCGAAGGAGTCGGCCATGCGCAACAGCCAGCGCCCCGAGCAGGGCGCCTGGTGGGCCGAGACGGAGAAGTGTTTCGACGGCGACGTCACGTTCCACGACTGCGACGACGTGACGATGATGCTCGACGGCGGTTCCGACGACGCGCAGTTCGTCCAGGTGATCCAGGGTCGGATCAGCGACCAGGAGAAGTTCCGGATGATGCGCGACATGCCGATGGACACGCTCCACACCGAGCGCCCGGACATCCTCGGCGGCACCATCGCGGTCGACAAGGACGGCTGGTTCACCCAGACCATGGCGTTCCGCACCGAGGCCGAGGCACGCGAGGGCGAGAAGAAGGAGATGCCGCCCGAGATGAGGGAGCAGATGGGCGACATGGACAAGGCCATGAGCGACGTCCGCTACCACGATCTCCACCACCCGTGGTTCGCCACGGCGGGCGCGCACTGACGCCGCGCACCTGAGCACACCCGGGCTCACCCAGGGACCCGTGCGGACGGACGAGGACGCACGGGCCCCGACCCGCCGCGCCCGCGGGTGAGGCAGGATGGAGCGCATGAGCGATGACGCGAGCCGACAGGGCCAGGGCACCGACACCGACACCCCGCGCGACGAGCCGCGCATCGTCGTCGTGACGTCCGACGGCATGGGGGTCGCGGACGCCCAGGGCGACGAGCCCGCCGACGGCCAGCACGGCCAGCACGGCCACCACGGCCGGCCGGAGAGCCGCGAGGAGCGCCGGGAGCGGGAGCGCACCAACCCGGCCGACCTCGTCGAGGAGCCGGCCAAGGTCATGCGCATCGGCTCGATGATCAAGCAGCTGCTCGAGGAGGTGCGCAACGCACCCCTCGACGAGGCCGGGCGCCGTCGACTCGCCGACGTGCACCACCGCTCCATCGAGGAGCTCAAGGACGGGCTCGCGCCCGAGCTCGTCGCCGAGCTCGACCGGATCGCGCTGCCCTTCCGCGACGACTCCCCGACCGACGCCGAGCTGCGCATCGCCCAGGCCCAGCTCGTCGGCTGGCTCGAGGGGCTCTTCCACGGCATCCAGACGGCGCTCGTCGCCCAGCAGATGGCGGCGCAGCAGCAGCTCCAGCAGATGCGCGCCCTGCCGCCCGGCCCGGGCGCCACCTACGGCACGCCCCCCGGCCTGCAGCCCGGCGAGCACCACCCGGGCGAGCCCGGCCCCACCGGCCAGTACCTCTGAGCGGTCGGCTGGGTCCGGCGGTCAGAGCCAGCTCGAGCGCTCGCGCTCGGTCGGCACGACGTCCGGGTTCCACTGCGTGAACGGCGCCTCGAGCTTGAACCGGAAGTCCTTCTGCCGCAGCAGCACCACGGGCTGGGCGTTCTCCGGGTTGTCGAGCGACTCGAAGTACTCGACGCTCCAGTGGAACCACCGCATGCAGAAGAGACGCATCGTCAGGCCGTGCGTCACGATGACGACGTTGCGCGGCGCGGCCGGCGTCTCGAAGTTGCGGTGCATCGACTCGAGGAACGTCGACACCCGGTCGTAGACGTCCGACCCGGACTCGCCGTGGCTGAACCGGTAGTAGAAGTGGCCGTAGCGGTCTCGCTCGGCCTTCTGCTCCGCGATGTCGACGGGGTCCTGGAAGTTGGCCCAGTCCTGCTCGCGCAGGCGCGGCTCGACCCGCACGTCGCGCTCCGCCACCGGCAGGGCGAGCGCCTCGAGGGTCTGCCGGGTGCGCACGTAGGGCGACACGTAGGCCTCGACCGACTCCCCGTCGAGCACCTCCCGGATCGCGGCACCCGTGTCACGAGCCTGCTCGAAACCCTTGGGCGTCAGGCTGATCCGGTGATCGGGCACCCGCTCGTAGACGGTGTCGTCGAGGTTGCCCTCGGACTCACCGTGCCGCACGAGGATGATCCGGTTCGGTCGGTGCTCGAGGCTCACCGCCTCAGACTACGGTCGCGACCTCGTGCCGCCCCTCGTGCTGCCCCTCGTGCCGCCCACGGGGCGACGAGCAGGACGAGCCACGCGAAGCCGACGACGAAGCTCGCCACGAGGATGACGACCCCGGCCGACCCGCCGAGGACACGCGGCCCCACGGCGAGCAGGACGGCATACGCCATGAGTGCCGTGACGACGACGGCCTTGCGACGAGCCGACCCCATGGCTCCTCCTCGCTGCGATGCGCTGACCACCCCATCGCAGCACCCGCACGTGAACGGGCGGTGCCGTCCGGGTGACACGTCCCGGTCCGGTTAGGGTGAGGCGATGGGACGGGTGGGCGACCTGCTGGCCGGCGACAGCCCCTGGCTGCGCCGGGGCTCGCACGTCCTCAAGTGGCTCGCGGTGCTCGCAGCCTGCTACCTCGGCGGCGTCGCCGCCACGAACCTCGCCCCCACCGTCGCCGAGACGTCGCAGTACCGCGCCGTCCTGCGCCTCGACCCGGTGCCGCGCCACTCCCCCGTGCTCCACGCCCCGACGATCGTCGGCGACGTCGACGTCCAGTTCGCCTCTCCCATCGTCGCGCCGGGCCTCGACGTGCAGGTCGCGGTGCGCGAGGAGATCACCAACCTCTTCACCCGGCCCAACGTCGACATCAGGGCCCTGCAGCCGTCGCCCGACGAGATCTCGTCGGCGATCGCGCAGGCCGCGGTCGGCGTCGGCGTCCGCTTCGTCCTCGGGGCGACGGCCATCGCGGTGCTCCTCGCCCTCGCCTCGCACTACATCCGTCAGCGCAACACCCGCCGCCACCACGTGCTCTTCGTCGCCTCGGCGATGGTCGTGGCGACCGCCGTCACCTTCGGCGGGATCGCCCTGACCTACCAGCCCGGCCGCTTCGCGGAGTACCGCACGAGCGGCGTGCTCGGCGTCGTCCAGCGCAACGCCGGCCTGCTCGCCGACGTCGAGGCGCGCGCCACGCAGGTGACGCCCTACTTCCGCAACCTCCTCGCGGTGACGCAGGCGCTCCAGCAGAAGTACGTCGCCGGCAACGTCAACGAGCCCGTGTCGGCGCGCTTCCTCCTCGTCTCCGACATCCACGGCGCGAACCAGTACGCCCTGATGCGCACGATCATCGAGGAGGAGGACGTCGACGCCGTCATCGACAGCGGTGACCTCGTCAACTTCGGCCGCGTCCAGGAGGGTGACGCCGCCGGCCTCTACGCGTCGATCCAGTCGCTCGGCGTGCCCTACATCTTCACGAGCGGCAACCACGACCAGTCGTCGCCGACCGACCGCGCGGTCCTCGCCCGCCTCGCGCGCATCCCGAACGTCGTGCTCCTCGAGAACGCGGCCGGGTCGCTGCGGGAGCTCACCTTCCACGGGCTGCGCATCACCGGCTTCAACGACCCGCGCTACTTCGGCGACGACAACGCCGACCCGACGGCCAAGGCCAAGCCTGCCGCCGACCGCTACAACGCGGCCGTCGCCGACCAGCCGGAGCCCGACATCGTCGTGACGCACGAGCCGTATGCCGCCGAGCAGGTCGAGCGTGGACGCCTCCTCGTCAACGGGCACATGCACACCCCCGCGGTCGAGGGGAACCGGATCCAGGTCGGCACCTTCACCGGCGGCGGCGTCGTCTCGCACTACGCCGAGGGGCCGGGCCAGGAGCTCGACGGGCAGCCGTACTCCTTCGACGTCGCCCAGTTCGGCACGTCGTGCGAGCTGACCTCGCTGACCCGCTACTCGTTCCGCAACCTGCTCGAGGGCCGGCCGGCCTACGACAGCGTGCAGGTCATCAGCGGTGCCCGCATCGACCCGTACCGGCCCGTCGCGTCGACCGTGCAGGCGCCGGGCCAGGACCAGCCCGACCCCGCGAAGCGGATCTGCAGCCGGATCGACGAGACGACGGTGCGCTCACTGCCGCTCGCGCCGGACGACCCGGCGTCCTCGGGCACGACGACCCCTGCTGCGCCGACCGCTCCGGCCGGCCTGTCCGTCACCCCTTGAGGTCGGGGAACTGGTCGTCGCGCCACTCGTTCGCGGGCTGCTCGGCGCCGGTCGCCTCGAGGTCGTTCTCGCGGCCGCGCAGCTCGACCCGGCGGATCTTGCCCGAGATCGTCTTGGGCAGCTCGTAGAACTCGATCCGCCGGACCCGCTGCCACGGAGCGAGCTTCTCGCGGGCGTGCGCGAGGATCGAGCGCGCGACGTCCGCGCCGGGCTCGTGGCCCGGAGCGAGGGCGATGTACGCCTTGGGCACGGCCAGGCGCACCGGGTCGGGAGCGGGCACGACGGCGGCCTCGGCGACGGCCGGGTGCTCGATGAGGACCGACTCCACCTCGAACGGGCTGATCTTGTAGTCGCTCGCCTTGAAGACGTCGTCGGTGCGCCCGACGAAGGAGATGTAGCCGTCGGCGTCCACCGAGGCGACGTCGCCCGTGTGGTAGAAACCGCCGGCCATGGCATCGGCGTTGCGCTGCTCGTCGCCCTGGTAGCCGGTCATGAGCGGCACCGGGCGCTGCGACAGGTCGAGGCAGATCTCGCCCTCGCGGTTGCCGTCCGAGTCGGCCTCTGTGACAAGGACGTTCGTGATCGGGTCGACGACGACCACCGGACAGCCGGGCAGGGGCCGTCCCATCGAGCCGGGCTTGACGGTCGAACCGGGCGTGTTGCCGACGGCGGCCGTCATCTCGGTCTGGCCGTAGCCGTCACGGATCGTCAGGCCCCACGCCTTCTCGACCTGCGCGATGACCTCGGGGTTGAGCGGCTCGCCGGCACCGATGACCTCGCGCAGCGACCCCGGGCCGCCCGACAGGTCGCTCTTGATGAGCATCCGCCACACCGTCGGCGGTGCGCAGATCGAGGTGACCTCGTGCGTGCGCAGGACCCGCAGCAGGGCGGCGGGGTCGAACCGGCTGTAGTTGTAGACGAAGGCCGTCGCCTCGGCGGCCCACGGCGCGAAGAAGGACGACCACGCGTGCTTGGCCCAGCCCGGGCTGCTGATGTTGAGGTGCACGTCGCCGGGCTGCAGCCCGATCCAGTACATCGTCGACAGGTGTCCGACCGGGTAGGAGCGCTGGGTGTGCTCGACGAGCTTGGGCCGGCTCGTCGTGCCGGACGTGAAGTAGAGGAGCATCCGGTCGTCGGGCCCCGTACCCGGGTGCTCGGTGGGCGGGACGTCGAGGTCGTACGCCGCCGCGTGGCTCTCCCAGCCGTCCGTGCCGGTCCCGGCGGGGTCGGCGCCACCGACGGCGACGCGGACGTAGTCGCCCGGCACGTCGTCGAGCTTGTGCACCTCGGAGGCGTTGGTGATGACGGCGCGGGCGGCTCCCCGCTCCATCCGGTCGACGAGGTCACCGGGACCGACGGCGGTCGTCGTCGGCATGACGACGGCCCCGAGCTTGATGACGGCGAGCATCGACTCCCAGAGCTCGACCTGGTTGCCGAGCATGAGGATGACCGAGTCGCCGCGCCGCACGCCGAGGGCGGCCAGGTGCGCGGCCACCTGGTCCGAGCGGCGGGCCATCTCGTCCCAGGAGTAGGACGCCGACGACTCGTCCTGCTCGACGATCGTCAGGCAGGCGCGGTCGTTGCCGCGGGCCACGGCGTCGAACCAGTCGACGCCCCAGTTCCAGCGGTCCCCGACGTCCGGGAAGGTGAACTCGCGGACGGCTCTGGCGTGGTCGCCACGCAGGGCGAGGAGCTCGTCACGGGCGGCCCGGTAGGTCGCGGTCACACCGGCTTCGTCGACAGTGGAGGTCATGACCCGACGATGCCACACGCGACCGGGCCGCGGCACGGACCCGCAGCGAGGTCAGAGCGGCTGGTCGCTGCCGTCACCGAGGTCGCGGGGTCGACGACGCTCCTCGGCGAGCTCGGGTCGGTCGGGCCGCTCGGACCGCTGGCGCGGGATGGCCGTCGTGTCCTCGCCGTAGCCGTCGTCGCCGGACGCGAAGGCCGGGTCGGAGCCGGGGGCAGCGGCCACACCGCGACCGTGGGAGCGCCGGCGCAGGTCGTCCTCGTCGATGAGGCGGTTGATGAGCTGCTGCACCTCGTTGCTGCGCGGGATGTTCGTGAGGTTCTCGTCGGGGCTGTCGCCGGCCGACTCGATGTGGAGCGAGCCGGCGCCGATGATCCGGTCGACCACGGTCTGCTGGAAGCTCACGTCGGTGATCTTCGAGAGCGTGATGTCCTTGCCGTTCTTCGTCAGGATGCCGCGTCGCACCATGACCCGGTGCGAGGTGATGACGTAGTGGGTCGTGCGCCAGCGCAGGTAGGGCACGAAGACCGCCGGGACGGCGACGAGGACGAAGACCGCCACGGCGACCCACTGGATCCGGTTGCCCGTCTCGTCGTCGGGCGTGACGCCGACGACGGCGATGCACGCCGCGGCCAGCAAGAGGCCGAAGATCGTGGGCACCACGACGGTGAGCCAGTGCGGGTGCAGGTCCCGCTCGACCTTCTCTCCCTTGGCGAGCACGTTCTCCGGGAAGCCCACGGTCATCCTCCTGTCGTCAGGTCCACTCGGACCACGCGTTGTCATTCAGCCTAGGCGGTCAGGCCTCCCCGTCGGCCGGGTCGGACCCCGCGAGGAGCCGCAGACCGTCGGCCCGGGCCCGGCGCGTGGTCTCGCCGAGCCACTCGGTGCCGAGGTAGACGTGGTCGGGCCCGACGAGACCGACGAGGCCCTCGGCCTCCATCTGGTGCAGGACCTGCCGGTTGTCGACGACGAGCTTGAGCACGCCGTCGCGGGACTGGAGCTCCCGCGCGTAGCCGCGGAGCACGTCGATGAGGGTCAGCCCGATCTGGTCGACGCCGCGCAGACGCAGCACGACGACGGCGTGCCGCGACCCCTCGTCGACGCGCGGCAGCAACGCCTGGAACGTCGGGGCGCTGGCGAAGAAGAGGGAGCCGTAGGGCTGGAGCACGAGCACCTCACCACCCGGCACGGTGTCCGGTGGCTCGCCCTGGCGCACCCTCCCCTCGGCGTCGAGGTCGAGGCGGGTGATCCGCACCCGGTTGGACTGCTCGACGACGTGGAGCACGATCGCCAGGGCGACTCCCGCCAGCACGGCGTACTGCACCGGGACGAGCAGCGTCAGCACGAAGGTGAGGACCAGGACGACGGTCTGCACCGTCCCGGTGCGCATCACCGACTGCACCCTCGCGGGCCTCACCGCGCCGGCACCCACGACGATGAGCAGGGCGGCGATGGCGGGCAGCGCCACGAGGGCCACGACGTCGGCGAGCACGAGCACGACGAGCGCCATGACACCACCGGCGAAGCCGAGCGAGACGCGGGTCCGGGCCCCTGCCGTCGCGACGAGCGACGACGCCGACATGGACCCACCGACGGGCATGCCCCGGAAGACGCCGGAGACGACGTTGCCGACCCCCTGTCCGATGAAGTCGCGCGACGCGACGGAGGGGCTCCCGTCGGGGTTGGGCACGGCGGCGGACACGGCGGCACCCTGCACGAGCCCGATGAAGGCGAGCGACACCGCGGGCAGCGCGAGGTAGGCCACGTCGCCGAGCGACGGCAGCGCCGGTAGCGGGAGTGAGCGAGGGACGGCGGCGATGTCACCCACGACCGCGACGTCGGCGTCGGCGAGCGACCCGAGCAGGACCGCGAGGAACGAGCCGACGGCCATCGCGACCACGAGGCCGAGCGCGCCGAGGCGGGTCCGCTGGAGGCCGACGATGAGGACGAGGGTCACCACCCCGACGAGGAGGGTCATGAGGTCGACCCGCCACGGGTGGAGGAGCAGGTCGAGGGTGCGCATGACCCGGTTGGCGCCGGACGTCTCTGCTCCGGTGAAGTCGCCCAGCTGTCCGAGCACGATGTTGACGCCCACGGCCGTGACGAAGCCGGTCATGACCGAGCTGGGCACGAAGCGCAGCAGCGCCCCGCCGCGCAGCAGGCCGGCCGCGATCATGACGACGCCGGTCAGGACGGCCAGGGTCCAGAGCGCCCGCTCGGGGTCGGGGCGCGATCCGAGGTCGGCGTCGGCGACGACGAGCGACATGGCGCCGGTCGCCTGGACGGCCATGAGCGTGCTGCTCGTGAAGAGCGCGGCACCGACCATGCCGTAGAGGTAGCCGTAGAGGCCTGCGAGCGGGTTGACGCCCGCGAGGACGCCGCTCGCCAGGCCGTCGGGGACGCTCTCGACACCGAGCACGACGCCCGCCTTGAGGTCGGTGCCCCAGGGTCGGCTCCTCAGCCGAGCGAAGGCTCCCCGAGCCGCCCCGCCCGTCACGGTGCCGCCGTCGTCGTCCCCGATGGCGGCGCCCACATCCGGGTCAGCCGCCCAGGATCCGGGCCTTCTGCTGCGCCAGCTCCTCGTCCGTGAGGATGCCCTGCGCGTGCAGAGCCGCGAGGCGCTCGAGCGAGGCGAGCATGTCGTCGGGCGCGGGTGCAGCAGGCGGAGCGGGCGGGGGTGGCGGCGCCTGGGCAGCCACGGCCTGGTCGACGGCGGCCTGCGTGGCGGCGGCCTGGGCGGCCGCCTCCTGCTGCTGCCGGTAGGCCTCGGCGTCCGCGGCCTGCTGCGCCTTGGCCTGCTGTCCCTGCTGCATCTTGCCGCTCACCGCGGTGGCGGTGCCGGCGACGACGGCCGTCCGCGCCGCCACCCCCAGCAGTCCCGGCCGGCCCCTGCGTCCCCTCATGACCCCTCCTCGTTCGCCGCGATGGCGCTGAGCGCCAGCTCGATGTCCTCACGCGGCAGCCGCTCCATGACGAGCACCTGGCCGTCCAGCTCGCGCACCTCGGCGGCGATGTCGGCCGCCCACGTGTTCTCCCACGCGATGACGAGGACGGTCGTCCCCGGGTCCATCTCGGCGGCGATCGCGAGCGCGTCCTCCTCGCCGACGAGGTCGGGCATGACCGTCGGGAAGCCGAGCAGATCCGCCGCACCCTCGGGTGACTCGGCGTCGAACATCCGGACGCTGCCGTCGTCGTCCTTGCGGACGAGGAGCACGTCGAGCACGCGTACGGCCCCGCGGTCCACGGCCCGTGCCACCGCGTCGCGTATGCCGTCCTGCCGCAGCTCGCCGCGGAAGCCGATGACGGCCAGGTCCACTGGCCCGATCGGCCCTGTCGTCGCAGTCGACATGGGACTCCTCCCGGTTCGTGGCGGTGTCGTGACCGGCGCCGCTCGTCTTCATGCTCCGGCGTGCGTCCGGGGTGGGCATCACCCCGGCAGGGTGACGCCCGTCCTGCGCCCCGGTGGTGACATGACAGACATGAGCGGAACGGACGTACCGAGGGCCGGCGACCACGAGGATCCGCTCCCCGACACACCGTCCGACGCCGCCCCGGCGGCGCGCGCGGTCCCCGCGATGCCGCGCGGCGTCCTCATCCTCGTGGCCCTGGCGGCCGGCTTCGTCGTCGCCTTCGGCATCCACCTCGTGTCCGGGATCCTCGGGCCGCTCTTCCTCGCGCTCGTCCTCACCATCGCGGCATTCCCGGTCCGCAACGCCATGGTGCGCCGCGGGCTGCCGCACTGGCTCGGCACCCTCACGGTCGTGCTCGCGATCTACCTCGGCATCGTCGGGCTGGCCCTGCTCATGGTCGTGTCCGGTGCCGAGCTCGCGGGCCTGCTGCCGCAGTACGCCGACGACCTCACGGCGCTCGTCGCCGACGTGACCGACTGGCTCGCCGCCCGTGGGGTCGAGCCCGAGCAGACGCAGGCGATCGCCTCGTCCCTCGACCTCGGGCGCGTCACCGCGGTCATCACGTCGCTGCTCTCGAACATCCTGTCGCTCGTGACGAACCTCGCCTTCGTCCTCGCGCTCGTGCTCTTCTCCGCGATGGACGCGAAGGGCTTCTCCGAGACCCTCACGACGCTGCGGACCGAGCGGCCGGCGTTCGTGTCGGCGATGACGTCCTTCACGCACGGGACGCGCCGATACCTCGTCGTGGCAACGGTGTTCGGCGCCATCGTGGCCGTCTTCGACACCGTGTTCCTCTGGTTCGTCGGGGTGCCGGGCGCGCTCCTCTGGGGGCTGCTGGCCTTCATCACGAACTACATCCCCAACATCGGCTTCGTCATCGGCCTCGTGCCCCCGGCGATCCTCGCGCTGCTCGAGGGCGGGTGGAGCTCGTTCGTCCTCGTCGTCGTGGTCTACAGCGTCATCAACCTCATCATCCAGTCGGTGATCCAGCCGAAGATCGTCGGCGACGAGGTGGGCCTGTCGGCGGTCGTGACGATCCTGTCCCTCGTCGTCTGGTCCGTCATGCTCGGCGGCATCGGCGCCGTGCTCGCCATCCCGCTGACGCTGCTCATCAAGGCCCTGCTCGTCGACGTCGACCCCGACACGCGATGGGTCGGCGGCCTCCTCGGCGACCGTGGCCCAACGCCGTCCTGACCCGCGCCGTCGCGGCGCGTGCCGGGCCGGCGCCGCCCCGTCTCGGTTCGGCTCGCGGGACCCCCGCGCTGGCCCTACTGTCCGGTAGTGGGACGTGTGACGCGGGGCACATCGTGGCCGGCGGGCGGCGCCCCTGCAGGTTGCAGTGCTCAGCGTCAGCAAGCCTTCCACCCACAAAGGAGTGTGTCGTGAAGAGCAGGTCCCTCATGTCATCCACCCGCCGGCGCGCCCTCGGGGCCGGCCTCTCCGCCCTCATCGGTGCCGGAGCCGCCCTCGCCCTCGGCGCCCCGGCCGTCGCCGCCGGCACGGGCTACGTCGCCCTCGGCGACTCCTACTCCTCGGGCACCGGGACCCGGACGTACATCAGCGACGGCACGTCGTGCCAGCGCTCCGTCTACGCCTACCCCTCGCTCGACGCCTCGGCCCTCGGCCTGGCGCTGAACTTCCGCGCGTGCTCCGGGGCGACGGTCGCCGACGTGACGAACACCCAGCTGTCCGCGCTGTCGAGCACCACGGCATACGTCACGATCTCGGTGGGCGGCAACGACGCCGGCTTCGCGAGCGTCCTGACGACGTGCGCGCAGCCGAGCTGGCTGAGCAACTGCAACGGCGCCATCGACACGGCACAGGGCACCATCAACACCACCATCCCGGGCCGTCTCGCGACGCTCTACTCCTCGATCCGCGCCAAGGCCCCGAACGCCCGCGTCATCGTCGTCGGCTACCCGCGCATCTTCAACGGTGAGGACTGCAACGCCTTCACGTGGTTCTCCCCGACCGAGGAGTCGCGCCTCAACGCGACCGCCGACCTGCTCAACTCCCGGACGGCGACCGCCGCCGCCAACGCCGGCTTCACCTTCGTCAACCCCACCTCGAGGTTCGTCGGCCACGCCGTCTGCGACAGCGTCGAGTGGCTCAACGGCCTGTCCAACCCGATCAGCGAGAGCTACCACCCCAACGTCGCCGGGCACCGTGACGGCTACGCCGTCGTGACCAAGCCCGCCTTCGGGCTCGCCCTCAAGCTGTCGGCGAAGCAGGCCGAGGCCCGGGCCGTCGCGTCGGCCGACTCCCTGGCCCGTGACGCGAGGCGGTATGCCGCCGTCGACCGCACGATCACCCCGGAGCGTTTCGTCGCTCCCGACCTCACGACCCCCGCGGCCCGCGCCGCCGCGGCCCGCGCCGGGGTCGACCTGGGCAGCCGGGCGAGCATCGACGCGGCCGACCGGCTCTACTCGGCCCGCCAGGACGCCGCGAGGAGTGCCGTGGCTGCGCGGTGAGCCCGCACTGAAGAAGTGGTGAGGTCGTCGGGCGTCGCCCGGACCCGGCACCTAGTCTGACCGGGTGCGCTACGACGACATCATCATCGGGGCCGGTCACAACGGCCTCACGGCCGCCGCCTACCTGGCCCGCGCGGGAAGGACTGTCCTCCTCCTCGAGCGATCGGACCGGGTGGGCGGCGCTGCCGTGTCCGCCCGCGCCTTCGAGGGGGTCGACGCGCGGCTGTCGCGCTACTCCTACCTCGTGTCGCTGCTGCCGCGCCAGGTGCTCACCGACCTCGACCTCGACCTGCGGCTCATCCGCAGGCGGTTCTCGTCGTACACGCCGGTCCCCTCGGATCCCGACCGCGGCCTCCTCGTCGACCACGGCGACGAGGCGGCGACGCGCGCGGCCTTCCGCGCGCTGACCGGCGGCGACGACGCGTACGCCGGATGGAGCGACTTCTACGGCCGGATGGCCGACGTCGCCGGGCGCATCTTCCCGACGGTCCTCGAGCCGCTGCGCTCCCGCGAGCAGGTGCGCGCGCTGTCCGGCGACGCCGACCTCTTCGACGCGCTGACGACGCGGCCCGTCGGCGAGCTCATCGAGTCGGTCACCGATGACGACACCCTGCGCGGCATCATCGCCACCGACGCCCTCATCGGCACCTTCGCCTCGCTCGGTGAGGGCGACCTGCGCCAGAACGTCTGCTTCCTCTACCACCTCATCGGCGGCGGCACCGGCGACTGGGACGTCCCCGTCGGAGGCATGGGCGCACTCACGGACTCCCTTGCGGCAGCAGCCGTCTCGGCCGGCGCGACGATCGTCACCGGGGCCGAGGTCACGTCGATCGACCCCTCGACCGGTGAGGTCGCCTGGTCGGGTGGGAGCGCCGGCAGCGGCAGCGCCGTCGGCGGCACCCTCGTGGCCGGCTGCGCGCCGACCGTCCTCAACCGGCTGCTCGCCGCGGCGGGAGCCGACCCGGTCGACACCGAGCCCGACGTCGAGGGCGCCCAGCTCAAGGTCAACATGCTGCTGACGCGCCTCCCCCGGCTGCGCGACGCCTCCGTCGACCCCACCGCCGCCTTCGCCGGCACCTTCCACATCAACGAGGGCTACGGCCAGCTCGAGCAGACGTATGCCGCCGCGCGCGACGGGCGGATCCCGGACCTGCCGCCGTGCGAGATCTACTGCCACACCCTCTCGGACCGCTCGATCCTCGGGGCGGACCTCGCGGCCACGGATGCGCAGACGCTGACGCTCTTCGGCCTGCACCTGCCGGCGCGCCTCTTCCGCGCCGACAACGAGACCGCGACGAAGGAGGCGCTGGCCGCGACCCTGCGCTCGCTCGACTCCGTGCTCGGCGAGCCGATCGAGTCGGTGCTCGCCCGCGACGGCGCCGGCAACCCGTGCATCGAGGTCAAGAGCCCCGTCGACCTCGAGCAGTCCGTCGGCCTGCCGGGCGGCAACATCTTCCACCGCTCGCTGCAGTGGCCCTGGGCCGAGCAGGACCCCGAGGTGGGCACGTGGGGTGTCGAGACGGCATGCGACAACGTGCTGCTCGGCGGAGCCGGCGCCCGGCGTGGCGGAGGCGTGAGCGCGATCCCCGGCCACAACGCGGCCCGAGCGATCCTCGGCTGAGGGCTACGCGGGCCAGACGCCCGAGCTGCCGCGCCGGTGGCTGCCCATGAGGTGGGTGTCGACGATGCCGACAGCCTCCATCAAGGCGTACATCGTCGTGGGTCCGACGAAGGCGAAGCCCTTCTTGCGCAAGGCTTTTGACAGCGCCTTGCTCTCCTCGGAGACGGTGGGCACCTCGGAGTGGTCGACGGGGCGCGGGGTGTCGGCCGGCTGGAAGCCCCAGACGAAGTCGACGAGGCCACCCTCGTCGCGCAGGGCGATGGTGGCCCGGGCGTTCGTGATGGTCGCCTGGATCTTGCCGCGGTGGCGGATGATGCCGGCGTCACCGAGCAGTCGCTCGACGTCGGCGTCGGTGTAGCCGGCCACGACGTCGGGGTCGAAGTCCGCGAAGGCCGCCCGGAAGCTGGGGCGCTTGCGCAGGATCGTCGCCCACGACAGGCCGGCCTGGAAGCCCTCGAGGCAGATCCGCTCGTAGAGGCCGCGCTCGTCACGGATCGGCACCCCCCACTCGGTGTCGTAGTAGTCCATGAGAAGGGGGTCCACGGAGGCCCATGTGGGGCGGGCGAGCCCGTCAGCGCCGACGACCGTCATGCCGCGACCCTAGGACAGCGACCGGCGCATGACGACGCGGGGGAAGCCGCCGGAGACGGCGGTCGTGTCGGCCGCCTTGGTGAAGCCCGCCCGCTCGAAGAGGACCTGCGTGCCGACGTACGCCATCGTGAGGTCGACCTTCTCCCCGCGGTTGTCGACGGGGTAGCCCTCGAC
This sequence comes from Terrabacter sp. LjRoot27, assembly GCF_964254175.1. NCBI lineage: Bacteria > Bacillati > Actinomycetota > Actinomycetes > Micrococcales > Intrasporangiaceae > Terrabacter > Terrabacter sp. LjRoot27. The sequence goes on along the minus strand of NZ_CAXUSS020000001.1, from coordinate 632,456 downwards.
GGCCGGGGCGCCGCGGTCGCGCGCGTAGTCGACGGCGCCCTCGAGGAGCGGCAGCGAGATCCCCTGACCCCGGTGGCCGGGCCGGACGCGGATGCACCAGATCGACCACACGGCGGCGTCGTCGACGTGCGGGATCTTGGTCGAGCGGGCGAAGGGCAGCTCCGAGCGCGGTGCCACTGCTGCCCAGCCGACGACCTCGTCGCCGTCGTAGGCCAGCACGCCGGGCGCGACCGGGCGGCGCGTCAGGTCACGGACGAACTCGCCGCGCGCCGGACCGACGAGACTCCGGCTGGTCCTCGAGTCGAGCCGGTGGCTCAGGCACCAGCACACGGTCGACGCGGGGTTCCTCGGGCCGAGCATCGTGGCGACGTCGTCGAACCGCGCGAGCGTCGCGGGGCGCACCTCGAAGGTCATGGCGCCAACGCTAGCGACGGGCACCGACACGTGGGACGTCCCGCCGCGCGCCCCCGCGGGTCATGATGGGCGGGTGACGCCGGACCCGTACGCCGGACTCGACCTCGAGTCGCTCGACCTGCGCGCACACCCCGAGGACTACCGCGTCGGCCGCGGCGAGCAGGGGGTGCTGCGCGTGCAGCCCTACAAGGACGAGCTGCTGCCGCTCTGGCGGTTCCGCACCGCCGAGGCCGCTCGCGAGAGCGCGACCGCCATCCGGTCGAGGTTCGAGGACTACCTCGCCGCCGGTGACCTCGTCGGGGCCGACATGGCCCGCAAGTTCCTCCAGATGGGCTACACCCGTGCCCGGCGCTACGCGAACCACCCCGGAGGCCGTAAGTACGACGGCCCGGTCCCGGCCGACCAGCGCGGCCGCAGCGGCGCGCACGGCCGGACCGAGCTCCCCCGCGGACCGGAGGACGAGGAGAAGGCCGCGGCGGCCCGGGTGTTCAAGGCGGCCTGGGACGCCGTCGAGGCGGTCACGGAGTACACCGACTGGCGCACCGAGCACCGCGAGCGACACGGCTGACGGCGCGGATACCGTGGGGGTTTTGTCCGATTTGTCGACAGACCGTCGCCGACCTCCGTACCGTGGCAGGACGGCATACGCCCGCAGTCACCTCGGAGGACCCATGCGCCCGACCAGCACCCCCACCCGCACCCGCGTCGGCCTCGTCGTCGCCGCGTCGGCCGCGCTCGCGGCCACCCCGGCGATCGGCCCGGCGCAGTCCGCGGGGGCGGCGACGGTGAGCGTCCAGAACCAGGTCATCCAGCTCGTCAACGTCCAGCGGGCCAAGGCCGGGTGCCGAGCGCTCGTGCTCGACGTGCGCCTCGCACGCGCCGCCCAGGCGCACTCGATCGACATGGCGAAGCGCCGCTACTTCTCGCACACGAGCCTCGACGGTCGCACCTTCGCGCAGCGCATCCGGGCGCAGGGCTACACCGGATCGCTCATCGGCGAGAACATCGCGGCGGGCTACCCCACGCCGAAGGCCGTCATGGACGCGTGGATGAAGAGCCCGGGACACAAGGCCAACATCCTCAACTGCCGCTACAAGGCCATCGGTGTCGGCTCAGCGGTCGGTGGCCCCTACCGCTACTACTGGACGCAGGACTTCGGCGGCTGACCCCGGAGCAGCTCAGTCGTCGAAGACGTGCCAGCAGATGGCACTGCGGCGTCGCTGGTCGTCGAGCACGAGCGCGCGGATGTCGACGGGCAGCTGCTCGCGCTGCCAGTCACGCTCCTCGACCCGGGCGCGCTCGGCCTCGACGGGCGGCGCCCCCGCGCTGACCGCCCTGATGGCGTATGCCGCAGCGCCGAGCTCGTGCGCGGCGACGTGGGCGACCGCGACCGCCTGCCCCACCGACAGCGCCGCGAACTTCACGGGATCGTCCATCCCGCGCCCGGCGGCGTTGGCCCGGAAGGCCGCCTGGTGGGCGTCACGCATCGGCGCCTCGCCACGGATCCACGCCCGGGCGACGTCCATGGCCTCGTGGGGGCGCCGGTCGTCCGGATGCGCCGTCTCGAAGAGCGGCAGCACGTGCGCGGCGCACACGAGGGCCCACTCGGCGAGGAGCCGGTGGTGCGCGTCCGTCAGGGTGCCGCCGCGGCGGATCGTGATGAACCGCGGGTCACGCTGGGTCGGCAGGATCGGCATCCCCCGTTCCTACCACGCAGGGGGACCCGTCTTTTGTTTATCGTTGCGGGTACATAACTGATCGGGTACATTCACGTCATGGACGCGGTGCTGCAGGCCTTGAGCGACCAGAGCCGACGCACGGTGCTGGAGATCCTGCGCGACCACCCGGCGACGGCCGGCGAGCTGGCCGACGCCCTGCCGATCGCCCGGCCCGGCGTGTCCCGGCACCTGCGGGTGCTCCGCGAGGCCGGGCTCGTCGAGGTGCGCCAGGAGGCGCAGCGCAGGATCTACACCTTGCGCCCGGAGGCGCTCGTCGAGGTCGACGAGTGGCTGGAGGCCTACCGCGCCCTGTGGCAGAACCGGCTCGACGCCCTGCACACCGAGATCGCCCGAGGAAAGAAGGCACGGAAGTGAAGATCATCGGCACCATGCGCGCCCTCGACGACACCCGCGGAGCGGTCCGCGTCGAGGACGTCTACGACACCGACATCGACGACCTGTGGGAGGCCTGCACCACCCCGGAACGCCTGGCCCGCTGGATCGCCGAGGTGTCCGGCGACCTGCGCGTGGGAGGGACGGTCCACGCCGTCTTCACGAGCACGTGGACCGGTCCGGCGACCATCGAGGTCTGCGACGCGCCCCACCACCTGCTCCTGACGACCGAGCCGGGCAGCGACGACGAGAGCCAGATCGAGGCGTGGCTCACCGCCGAGGGGTCCCGGACCCGGCTCGTCGTCGAGGAGCGCGGGCTGCCGGTCGGGCAGCTCCACTTCTACGGGGCCGGGTGGCAGGTGCACCTCGAGGATCTCGGACGGTCGCTGGCGAGCGGCGGCTCGGCCCACGCCGACGGCTGGTCGCAGGAGGTGGCCGCACCGGCCTGGCACGAGCGCTGGACCGCCCTGACCCCCACCTACGAGAACCTGACGGACCGCTGATGTCCGACACGATCCGGTTCGACGGGACGACGGTCAACGCTCCCGACGCCATGGCGCTCGCACAGTTCTACGCCGAGATCACTGGCGGCATCGTGCGAGGCTCGGCACACTGGGCCGCGGTCAGCACCGGAGCCGCCATCATCGCCTTCCAGCAGGTCGAGGACTTCGAGCCGCCGACCTGGCCGGGAGGGTCCGCGCCGACGCAGCTGCACCTCGACTTCTTCGTCGACGACCTCGAGGCGACCGGAGCACGTGCGACCGCTGCCGGGGCCCGGCTCCTCGAGGTCCAGCCCAACGAGCACTGCCGCGTCTACACCGATCCCGCCGGCCACCCGTTCTGCCTGTCCACGTGGGAAGCGCGTCAGCTCTTCGAGAGGTGACCATCCCTCGCGACAGCCTCGGATCGGGGTGAGGTCGGGGTGAAGTCGACGAGGTGTAGGTGCAGGGGTCCGCCGGAGGGGGCGGGGTAGCGGCGGCCGAGTCTGGCTGGTGGTCTGGATCGGTCCGCCGTGTTCGGGTCCTGGTCTGGGTGGGGGTCGGGGGCTGGGACCAGGTGTGGTGGTGGTGTCCGGGGTGGTTTGTGTGGTGGGCCGATGAGTAGTCCGGTGTCGGTGTGGAAGGTGAGGCCGTCGGGTCGGGTGGGGTCGCCGGTGATGGTGAACTCGCCGCGGTGGTGTCCGTCGTGGTGGGGGGTGCAGACGCCGAGGAGGTTGGTGTCGTCGGTGGGTCCGCCGTCGCGCCAGTGGATGAGGTGGTGGATCTCGAGGTTGCGGGTGGAGCCGCAGCCGGGGAAGCGGCAGCCGCGGTCGCGGTCCAGGACCAGGACGCGGGTGCGGTGCGGGACGACGCGTTGGGTGCGGCCGACGTTGACGGGGTGTCCGTCGGTCTCCCAGACGGGGGTCAGGGTCCCGTCGCAGGTGAGCTGGTCGGTGATGTGCTGGGGCAGGCGGGGGCGGCCGGTGAGCCAGGCGCCGTCGGTGTCGAGGTGGACCTGGACCCGGTACCGGGCCCGCCGAGCGGCCCCACCCGAGCCGCCGGAGGAGCCGGAGGTTCCGTCGCGTGTCGTGGTGGCGGCGTCGAGGGAGCGGGTGGCGAGCACGATGAGGGCGTCGGCCCAGGTGACGCGGGGCCGGCCGCCGCTGGTGCAGGACTGGTCGGGGTGCAGCACGTCCCCGTTCAGAGCCCGCTTCTGCTCGTCGGTCCAACCCTCGGGTGCGAGGGCGTGGAAGAGGTGGTCCTTGGCCTCCGCCAGGGCCGCTTCGACGAGCGCGCCGACCTCGGCGGGTGCGTCGTAGCGCAGCCGGAACCGCCCGTCGGCGTCGAGGCCCATGCTCAGGTGCGCCGGCTCGACCGGCTCCACCCGTGGCGGATCCAGGGTCGCGTCCCGCTCACCAGGCAGGCCGCGGCCGCGGTCGTCGACGCTGTCGGGTTGGAGGGTGAAGTCGTACCGGGTGACCGTGCGCTGCAGCTGGGTGACCGTCGCGTGCTGCGCGAACTCCGCCACGGTGGTGTCGAACGCGGCCGGGGTGTGCCGGGCCACGACCGCGGCCTGGTCCAGGCTGATCCGCCCCTGGCGCAACGCGGCGGAGGTCGCGGGCAGCTCCTGCGCCCGCCGGGCCAGCAGGACCACCGCGGACGCCTGGCCCCGCGACAGCCCGGCGCGCAGCATCAGCCAGTGCTCGGGTGACCGCAGCCCCGCGGCCTGCCAGGACCCGTCGGTCAGGACGGCCGCGACGAAGTCGACGAGCCGGGCGTGCGCGTCGTGCAGGTCAGCGGCCAGGGACGCGACGTGGTCCCAGTCCTGCTCGATCTGCTGCGCGCTCCGGCTCTGCTCCATACCCCCAATCGTACAGGCGTTCGAACAGCCAGACAAGAGTTGTCCACACCAAACGTCCTGTCCCACAAGGGTTTACGCCTCATCGAGACGCGCGCGACGGCATACCCCTGCGGCCGTCAGGCCGGTCATGGGTAAGGATGGGGCATGCCAGAGCCGACCCGCCCGCAGACCCCGGACGACACGATCGGTGCGCGCGACCTCACGGCCTGGCGCACCCGTTTCGGCCGCTGGCTCGTCGACGTCTTCGCCGGGCTCGCGCGCGCCTCACGCCCCGCGGCACGGCGCGTCAGGTCGTGGTCCTCGGCCCACGTGGCCTTCGTCGTCTTCGCCGTCATCGCGCTCGTCGTCATGGTCGTCCTCGTCGAGGGCATCGAGACGGTCTACGAGGGCGTCGCCGGACGGGACGGGCTGACTGCGGTCGACCAGCCGGTGCTCGACGCGGCCATCACCCTCCGCTCCCCCGGGCTCGACTCCGCGATCACCGCCTTCACCGACGTCGGCGGCCCGGTCGGCATGCCGATCCTCGCCCTCGTCGCGGTCGCGGTCATCACGTGGCGTCGTCGCCGGTGGACGCCGGTCGTGCTCACCGTCATCGCCGCGGCCGGGTCGCTCGCCATGACGATCGTGGGCAAGAACGTCGTCGACCGGGCCCGCCCGCCGGCCTCGCTCGCCGTGCCACCCCTCGAGGTGTCGCCGTCGTTCCCGAGCGGCCACACACTCAACGCCACGGTGCTGACCACGATCGTCGTCTACCTCGTCCTCATCGAGACGACCGCGGCGTGGCAGCGCACCCTCGCGATCACGATCGGCACGCTCTTCGTCGCGACGATGGGGCTCTCCCGCGTCTTCCTCGGCCACCACTGGCTCACCGACGTGCTCGCGGGCTGGCTCATCGGGCTCGCCTGGGCCCTCGCCGTCATCACCGCACACCGCCTCTGGCTCACCCTGCGAGAGCGGCCCGAGGCGGTGCGCGGCGACGCCGCAGCCCCTGAGGGTGCGGCTACTCCTTGACCGCGCCCTTGAGCGAGCCGGAGATGATCCGCTTCTGGAAGACGAAGAACATCAGCGCCACCGGGATCGTCATGAGCACCGCCGCAGCGTGTGTGAGCGACGACCCCGACGAGCGGGCTGGAAATAGGCTGCGGTCACTACGTCCAGAACGCAGGATGAGGCGGCTCGACAGGTCAAACCCTTCACGGTGAGATCCGAGCACGCGACTCATTCTGTTCGAGCCCACAGGTCCGGTCTCTTCATTGCAAAGACCCTGCGGGCCCCTCCCAAGCCATATGATCCATTCGACGTCGGGCCAATGACTGGGAGCGAAATGGATGCGGATGACGCTGGCTGGCGGCGCATCGCGCTATACCTCCTCATTACGCTTGCGAGCGTTTTTGCTCCGGGCGCTGTCATCGTCGCATCCTTGGCCATATGGCGAGTCTCCCAAGACTCGGTTCTTCTTCAATCGATGCAGTCAGGAACAGCAGACGGTGCGGGAGCCTTGCGGTACCTGTGGATCGCTGCGGGACTGAGCCTGAGTTATCTAGTCGGCTACTTCGCACGCGCACTTGGCTTTGTCGCCGTACGTTCGATTGGAAAACGATGGGGTCCGCAAGGCACCGTTGGGAAGTTGCGTGCCGATATCGTCGATCGCCTGGGTGCAGACTCTTGGGATCGAGCCATGGCTACGCATCCAGCGCTCCGAGCTTCGCTCAACGGACCGCTTGATCAGTCGAAGCTGAGTGAGGACCCTCTGTTTGACGCCTTCATCTACTGCAAGCTGTGGCTCCGCCGGATGGCTCCTACCCTGAACATCGACGCGATCGAGCTGGAGATCAATGTGCTGTGCGGGTCGCTTGTGCCAGTCGCGGCCGTCACGCTCTTGATGGGTCAACAGGCGCAACTATCATCGGGCGGCTGGGTTGCCACCGCAGCTCTCGCGCTCGCTGCTTGGTGGATCATCATCACGAACGCCTTGAAGCTCAGGCAGGACGAGCGTTATGAGGCCTTTCGCAACGTGGTAGCCGACGCAGCCATGCGGGCAGCGTCCACTGGCCGCCCCCTCCGGCCGTCCGCACCTCCCGGGCCAGCCACCACCTGATCGCAATCAGGCACGAGGGGCGAGCCCATCGATGGAATAGGCTCGCGCCATGACTCGCCGACAGCCGTGGCTCCACGAACTGTCGATACTGGTTTCTGGAAACGCCACCGTGATGTCAAGTCGTCATGGCGACATTGAGCTCGGAACGTGCCAGGGTCTTTTCGTAGATGATCGACGCATCATCAATCAGTTGACGGTCCGCATCGGGCGTGAGACACCGGACTTCCTTGCCGAGCGGGTGACGGGGGGGACTGGACTTCACCTTGGTGTCGCGCGAAACCTCGACGATGGTATTCAGCAATCGATGGTGGAGATCCTGAGGAGACGCACCCTCGAGGGCCCTGTCATGGTCGAGAAGGTCACGCTCACATCTCGGTATCCATACTCAATTGAAACAAACGTCGCCTTCGACATCCTGGGGGACGGGCTCGGCATTGCAGAGGTCAAGTCCGGCATTCTGCGAGGCCCTGACCTGCGCAGGGTTGAAATAGGCACGGACGAACGCAGCGCAGAACTGGCCGATGACTGGCACCGCACGACCGTCGCCCTGGAGGAGCTCCCGACGGGCAGCATGGTGGCCGTGCGACCCGGTGACGACGGCTCCGTCGCGCTCGAGACGACACTCGTCGTCGAACCCGGCCGCACCGCCTCCGTCTGCCTGCGCGTCACGACGGAGCGGCTCCGGGCCTCCGCCTTCGACGCGGACCCCGGCGCCGATGCCGTGACGTGGGACGACGTGCGCGTCACCGCCCAGGACCACCGGGTCGCGCGCACCGTCGAGCGCGGTCTCGACGACCTGCGCCACCTCGTCCTGCGCGACCCCGCCTCGCCCGAGCACGTCTTCGCCGCAGCCGGAACCCCTTGGTATCTCACGCTGTTCGGCCGCGACTCCATCTGGACGGCCCGCATGCTGCTGCCCTTCGGCACCGAGCTGGCCGAGGGGACGCTGCACACGCTGGCCCGACGCCAGGGCATGACGCACGACCCCGTCACGGGCGAGGCGCCCGGCAAGATCCCGCACGAGCTGCGCCGCCACGTGCACCGCGACACCACGACCGGCATGGCGCTGCCGCAGGTCTACTACGGCACCGTCGACGCGACCGCCCTCTGGGTCTGCCTCCTCGCCGACGCCTGCGACTGGGGCCTGGCGCCCGAGCGAGCCCGCACGCTGCTGCCCGCCCTCCGGTCCGCCGTCGACTGGCTCACGGGCGACGGGCAGCCCGACGACGACGGCCTGCTCAAGTACCTCGACACCTCCGGCACGGGCCTCGCCAACCAGGGCTGGAAGGACTCCGGCGACTCGATCCGGTGGCGCGACGGCACGGTCGCCGACGCCCCGATCGCGCTCGTCGAGGCGCAGGCGTATGCCGTCGAGGCCCTCCGCGCCGCCGCGCGCCTCTACCGGTCGCTCGGTGCCGAGGACGCCGCCGACGCCGCTGACGCCGCTGACGCTGCGGCGACCGCGCTCGAGGGCCGGCTGCGCGACCGCTTCTGGGTCGACACCGACGCGGGCCACCACCTCGCCATCGCCCTCGACGGCGCGGGTCGAGCGGTCGACGGGCTCGGCTCCAACATGGGCCACGTGCTCGGCACGAGCGCCCTCACCGCTGACGAGGCCACGGCGGTCGCAGCGACCGTCACGAGCCCCGAGCTGCTCGACGACTTCGGGGTGCGCACCCTCGGCACCGGCAACGGCGGCTTCAACCCCATCGGCTACCACACCGGCTCGATCTGGACGCACGACACCGCGATCACGGCGATCGGCCTGTCCCGCGAGGGATTCGGCGCCGAGGCGAGCGCGGTGGCGCGGACCCTGCTCGCATCGGCCGAGGCCTTCTCCTACCGGTGGCCCGAGCTCTACTCGGGCCTCGCCCTGGCCGGCGCGCCGACGCCCTACCCGGCGTCGTGCCGGCCCCAGGCCTGGTCGGCCGCATCGGCCGTCGCGCTGCTCACGGTGGCGCTCCGCCCCCGACCCGACGCGGCCACCCGCACGCTGCACCTCTCCCCCGCGCGACCCGCCCCCTACGGGGCGCTGCGCATCGAGGGGCTGCGCTTCTGCGGCGGCCGCATCGACCTCGCCGTCTCGGCCGACGGTGACGTCGAGGTGCTCAGCGCACCCGACGACGTCACGGTCGTCACCCACTGAGGCGACGGCTTACCCCTGGAGGCCCGGCGCTCCTAGGATCGGCAGGGTGAAGCCGGCGATCATCCTCGTGTCCGAGACCCGCTGCGACGTGCTGCGCGACGAGTTCAGCCGCTACGAGCGCGACTACGAGCTGCCGACGGCCACGACGGCCCACGAGGCGAAGCAGGCCGCCAAGGCGGTCGTCGCCGAGGGCGGTCAGGTCGCGATGTTCGTCACGGAGTCGCGCCTCCCCGACGCCGACGTCCACGAGGCGTTCCACTGGTGGCGCCAGACCGTGCCGACCGCCCGCCGCGTCATCGCCGCGCACGTGTCGACCTTCCGCGACGACGCCGAGCGGCTCCGCGGCGGCATGGCCAAGGGCAAGTACGACGCGTACCTCCTCATGCCCCGCGGTGCCCGTGACGAGGAGTTCCACTCGGCCATCTGCGAGCTGCTCTCCGACTGGGGCTCGACCGTCGCCGAGCCCGAGGTCGTCGCGGTCGCCATCGTCTCGCCCGTCGAGGACGCCCTGACACTGAGCATCCGCGACTACCTCGACCGGATGGGGCTGCCCAACCGCGTCTACACCCCCGAGAGCGAGAAGGGCCGGCACGTCCTCGCGCTCGTCGCGGCAGAGGGCGGCGAGGTCGAGTTCCCCCTCTTCATGGACCTCAACCAGCGCGTCGGCAGCGCCCGCAGCGTGCGCGAGGTGGCCTCGCGCATCTACGGTCGGCCCGCCGACGTCGACGTCGAGCGCGTCGTGGACGTCGCGATCGTCGGGGCCGGACCGGCCGGCCTCGCGGCCGCCGTCTACGCCTCGTCCGAGGGACTGAGCACCGTCGTCCTCGAGGCGGAGGCCGTCGGCGGGCAGGCGGGCACCTCGTCGATGATCCGCAACTACCTCGGCTTCCCGAGGGGGATCAGCGGTATGCGTCTGGCCCAGCGGGCGCGCAACCAGGCCATCCGCTTCGGCACGCAGTTCTTCTCCGGCTGGCCGGTGACGTCACTCGTGCCCGGCGAGGTGGACGCCGAGGGCGTCCTCGCGCCGCACCGTCTCTGCACCGAGGGTGGCGACCTGCTCGCCCGCGCCGTCGTCGTCTCGGCCGGGGTCAAGTACCGCCGCCTCGACGCCCCGGGCATCGAGCGGCTCGTCGGGCTCGGCGTCCACTACGGCAGCGCCATGACCGCCGCCCGTGAGATGGAGGGCTACGACGTCATGGTCGTCGGCGGCGGCAACTCCGCCGGCCAGGCGGCGATCCATCTCGCCCGCTTCGCCCGGCACGTGACGATCCTCGTGCGGCGCGAGTCGCTGGCCGAGACCATGTCCGACTACCTCGTCGGCGAGATCGGCTACAACCCGAGGATCAGCGTCCGGGGCTGCTCCGAGGTCGTCGAGGGCAGCGCCGGGGACGACGGCCGCCTCGGCTCGGTGACGGTCCGCGACACCCGCGACGGCACCGAGACCCGGCACGAGTGCCGCGGCCTCTTCCTCCTCATCGGCGCGGCACCCCACTGCGACTGGCTGCCCGACGCGGTCGCCCGCGACGAGCGGGGCTTCGTCCTCACCGGTCGCGACGTGCCCCAGGACCGGTGGCGCGGCGACCTCCCGCCCGAGAGCCTCGAGACGACCGTGCCCGGGGTCTTCGCCGCGGGCGACATCCGCGCCGGCTCGATGAAGCGCGTGGCCTCGGCGAGCGGCGAGGGTGCCTCGGTCGTGCCGCTCGTCCACGCCTGGCTCGACCCGACCCGCTGAGCCGCGGCTCCACCCGTCAGAGGCGGATGAGCTGCCCGTCGCGGAACGAGTAGCGGTAGGCCGTCGTCGTGGCCGCCGGCAGGTTGGCCGGGTGCGCCGCGTGGTCGCGGTGCGGGTGCCGGGCCGGCTCGGAGGCCGTGCGGACGGGCGTCAGACCGCCGGAGACGCCTGCGGCGTGGGCCTCCCCGGCACCGAGGGCCGTCGTGCCGACGAAGGCGACCGCGACGGCAGCGCCGGCGGCACCGAGGCCACGACGGAGCGTGGCACGGAAGGTCGAGGGAGCAGTTCCGGGGCGGGGTGTCGAGTCCATGTCCTCAACGTTCGACCCGACACCTGTGGGGCGTCTGTGCCCGGGTGATGCGTTCGGCATGCGCTGGGCGGCGTTGTGTCGCAGTGGGGTTCAGCCCCGGAGCTGGCGCTCCATCTCGTCGGCCACCACGTGGGCGAGGACGCCACCCTCGGCCCGCATCCCCTCGATCGCGCCCTCGCGGTCGGCGTCCGACCGGTTCTGGCTCAGCTTGGCCTTGCCCTCGACCGACTCGACGAGGACCTCGATGCCGACGATGGCCCGCAACCGGCCGCGGACGTACTTCGGCGGGGCATCGCTGACGGCCCAAGGCCGCTCGCGCCCGGACTCGTGGCGCTCGGTGAGCCGGGTGACGACGTCGAGCACCCAGTCGGGGTCGTCGTGCACCGTGACGGTGCCGCGCAGCTGCACCTCGCTGTAGTTCCACGTCGGCACGACGCGCCCGTGCTCGGCCTTGGAGGCGTACCAGGCCGGGGACACGTAGGCGTCGGCGCCACCCACGACGACGAGACCGGGTGAGGCCGGCGCGATGCGGGCCCAGTGGTCGTTCGCGCGGGCGACGTGGCAGAGGACCCGGTCGCCGTCGACGAGGACGGGCAGCAGGGTGGAGTCCGGTCGACCGTCGGGGCCGACGGTCACGAGGCGCGCGGCCGGACGCTCCGCGAGGAAGGCCGTGACGTCCGGGTCGGCCATGGCGTTCGCCTTGGGCACGTACATGCACCGATGGTGTCACGCGCCGGACGGGCGGACAGGCACGGAGCCCGCCGACGGGTGTCGACGGGCTCCGTTGGGGAGGGGGCGGGATCAGCTGTGCCGGTGCGGGGCCCGGCGGGGCGCGGCCGTCCACGGACGCGGGCTCCCGGCGTGCGGGGCCGGGACGACGTGCAGGTCGGCGCGCTGGGGACGCTCGGCCGCGGGGTCGAGCCGCTCGGCGAGGCTGCGCAGCAGGAGCGCGGCCCGGACGTGCCGGCGGGTGCGTCCGGCCTTGGGAGCGTGGTGGCGGGCGGCGACGCGCTCGACGATGCGGTCGCGGGCGATCGCCTCCTGCGGCGACAGGCTCAGGGTCCCGGTGCTCATGCGAGGCTCACCTGCGCCCGCTTGACCCGGATGTCGCCGCTGCCCGAGTGCACTACGAGGCGTGCCTGGGCCTCGGAGTCCCCGGGGCCCGACGTCTCCTCGAGGTCGATGTCGACGTCGCCGGTGACGGTGTTGAGGTCGAGGTAGGCCGCGACCCCGTGGGCGACGGCGATGGTGACGTCGCCCGTGCCGGTCCTGGCCCGGACCTCGCCGCCGTGCACGCCGTCGAGGGTGACGTCGCCCGTGCCGGTCGTCAGCTCGAGGTCGCCGGTCGAGGCACCGATGTGGAGGTCGCCGGAGCCGGTCTTCGCCTTGACGGCCGCGTCGGAGCGGCGCAGCGAGATGTCGCCGCTGCCCGACGTGAGGTCGAGGCGACCGCCGCCCGTGCCGACGGTGATGTCGCCCGACCCGGTCTTGGCGTCGAGGTCGCCGCTCGCCGACTGGAGCGTGATGTCGCCCGAGCCCGACTTGAACCGGCCGGACCCGACCTCGTGGAAGGTGAGGTCGCCGGCGCCGGTGGCCGCGCGCACCTCCCCGAGCAGCCCGGCCGCGGTGACGTCGCCGGCGCCGGTCTTGGCGTCGACCGAGCTCGCTGCGGGCAGCTCGACCTCGACGTCGACGGAGCCCTTCGTGCCGAGCGAGAAGAAGCTGTCGCGCAGCTTCGGCGCGAGCACGGACACGTCGTTGCCGTGCGCCTCGACGGTGAACTTCTCGGCGATCTCGGCACCGTGCTTGCCATGCGGGTGGAGGCGGACGGTCGTCGTCGGACCGCTGCCGACGGTCAGCGTCAGGTCGCCGACGAGGAGCTCGGCCTTGAGGGTGATGGGACCCGTCGTGTCGAAGCGGGTCTCGAGGGTGGTGCCCATGGGAAGTCCCCTTTGCTCGGTGGTGGTCGTGGTGGTCGTTGCTTGGTCAGGCAGGGTCATCGGACCCAGCCCTGCACGCGCTTGTTGGAGGAGCGGTTGCGGCCGGGGGCGCCGGGTCCGAACTGCGGGCCGGGCGGCATCGGCGGGAAGCCGGGCATCGGCGGCACGCCGGTCCCCGTGGCGGCGCGGACCGCGTTGACGATCCACGTGTTGAGCGACTGGCCGCGGCTCGTCGCGAGCTCCTCGGCCCGGACCTTGAGGGCCTCGGGCAGGCGCAGGGTGATGCGCGAGGTCTCGGCCCCCTCGTCATCGGGTGACACCACGGTGGTGTCAGCGGTGTCGATGACCTGGGTGTCGTCGGCGACGGCCGACGGGCCGGCCCCCACGACGACGAAGACGGGCTCGCGGCCTTGCAGCCGCACCTCGACGGAGGCGCCGTCGAGCTCGTTCGTGATCTCGGCCGCGGCGTGCGAGAGCGCGTCCATGAGGGCCAGACGTGCGGACGAGTCGAGGGCGAAGCCGATCCGCTCGGCGGCCTGCTCGGTCTCCGGACCCATCGCCCTGGCCGCCTGGGCGAGATCCCGACGCAGTGCGTCGACGTACTCGGTGATGTCCATGTGCATCACTATGACACCACTGTGGTGTCACGTCAACACCATGATGACGCGGAGTCGCCGACGGGTACGTTCAGCGGGCCCCTCACCCCTCGTGAAAGGTGCCCGATGCGCAGCCTCGGAACCTCCGACCGCCCGTCCGTCCGCGCCCTCTCGTCCGCCATCGAGAAGGTCTCCTCGCGCACCCGTGCGCGCCAGTTCGTGCGGGTCATGAACCGGATGGGCGCCTCGCCCGCGGCGATCCTGCCCTTCGTGCAGGACTCCCCCAACTTCACGAACCGCCGCTTCGAGGGAGAGGAGCCCTCGCTGCGCCCGCGGGTCAAGGCCCAGACGAGCGCGCTGCTCGCGGCCATCCGGGTCAGTGGCCGTGGCCGGCCGGCGGGCACCGTGCCCGTCGTCGCCGCGACGCCGCCGCAGCAGCCGGGCGAGCTCGCCGTCACGTGGTACGGCCACGCCACGAGCGTCCTCGAGCTCGACGGCGCCCGCTTCCTCATCGACCCCGTCTTCAGCGAGCGCGTCTCGCCGATCCGTCACTCGGGACCGAAGCGGATGCACCCGGTCCCCGGGTCGATCGCCGACCTCCCGAGCATCGACGCCGTCCTCATCAGCCACGACCACTACGACCACCTCGACCAGCCGTCGGTCGTGCGCCTCGAGGAGACCCACCGCCCCCACTACGTCGTGCCCCTCGGGGTCAACGCCCACCTGCTCGCCTGGGGCGTGCCCGAGTCGCGCATCACCGCGCTCGACTGGCGCGGCGAGACCGAGGTCGCCGGCATCCGGCTCACGTGCACCGAGGCGCGGCACAACTCCGGGCGCGGGCTCGTCGACAGCCAGACGCTGTGGGCCGGCTGGGCCCTCCACGGCCCGCGTCACACGGCCTACTTCGCCGGCGACTCGGGCACGTCCAAGCGCTTCGCCGCGATCGGCGCCGACCTCGGCCCCTTCGACGTGACCCTGATGCCCGTCGGGGCCTACGACTCGTTCTGGCCCGACATCCACATGGACCCCGAGCAGGCGCTCGCGGCCCACCGCGACGTCAACCGCATCGGCGACGAGGTGCACGCCCTCACCGAGGACGCCGCCGGTGTCGCCGACGCGTTCATCGAGGGCGACCAGCGCATCGACACTCCCGGTGGCACCCACGAGGAGGGCGATCCCACCGAGACGACCCGCACCGTGCAGACCGCCGCCCGCGAGTCGCTCCTCGTCCCGGTCCACTGGGCCACCTTCAACCTGTCGATGCACTGGTGGGCCGAGCCCGTGCGCCGCATCCGTCGTGCCGCGGTCGAGGCGCGGGTCCCCGTCGCCTTCCCCCGCGTCGGTGAGCGCGTCGACCTCACGACCGGTGACGCCGCCGCGGTCGCCGCCGCCCACGCCGACCCGTGGTGGGAGGAGTGCGCGGCGCCCGAGGACCGCGACTGACCGTCGGGAACTCGGGCGGCCTGCCCGACGCTGGACGAGAATGACGGCAGCCCGCACTCGCGTGGCCGCCCGAGCCGTGAGGCACGACAGGCAGGAGAAGCCCGTGCAGCTCCCGATCCTCCGACGGATGGGTGCGTCGACCGCGACGCAGCGTCAGCGCGCGACCGCGTCGCCGAACTACCGCGACGGCGAGTTCCGCTCGCACGAGCCGACGCACGTCGTCGCGATGTCCGAGGCCGAGGGCCCGGGCAGCATGCTCACGACGATGGTCCGCGGGTTCGGCCGCGGCCGCCCGCGCGGCACCGTCCCGCTCGTGACACCACGTCACCCGCACGAGCCGGCCGACCTGGCGGTGACGTGGTACGGCCACGCCACGAGCGTCGTCGAGCTCGACGGTCGTCGCTTCCTGCTCGACCCCGTCTTCGGCAAGCGGGCCTCGCCCTCGGTCGTCGCCGGGCCCAAGCGCCTGCACCCGGTCCCGGGCCGCATCGCCGAGATCCCGCACCTCGACGCGGTCGTCATCAGCCACGACCACTACGACCACCTCGACGAGCCGTCGATCATGCAGCTCGAGCGCACCCACCGCCCGCACTACGTCGTGCCGCTCGGGGTCGACGAGCACCTGCGGTCGTGGGGCGTGCCGACCGGGCGCATCACGAGCCTCGACTGGCGCGAGGAGACCGAGATCGCGGGCATCCGCATCACGTGCTCCGAGGCCCGGCACTTCTCGGGACGCGGGTTCGTGCGCAACCAGACCCTCTGGGCGGCGTGGTCGCTGCGCGGGCCGCGCCACGCGGTCTTCTTCGGCGGTGACTCGGGACCGACCCACCGCTACGCCGACATCGGCGCGGACCTCGGCCCGTTCGACCTCACGATCATCCCGATCGGCGCCTACAGCGTGCACTGGCCCGACATCCACCTCAACCCCGAGGAGGCGATCGAGGCGCACCTCGACGTCAACAAGGGCGAGACCGACTCGGTGCTGCTGCCCATCCACTGGGCCACCTTCAACCTCGCGACGCACTGGTGGAGCGAGCCGATCCGGTGGGCCCGGCGGGCGGCCGCCGAGCGCGGCGTGCGGATGGTCGCCCCGCGCGTCGGGACCCGGATCCAGCTGAGCGACAGCGACGTCGACGAGGTCGTCGCTGCGCACCAGGACCCGTGGTGGGAGTCCTGCGCCGCCCCCGAGGACCACGACTAGGAGCCCGTAGGGCGACGGACCGCCGTCAGCGCTCGCCCTGCGGGCCCTCGAGCACGCCACCGCCGGTGTATGCCGGGTCGTGGCGGTCCGCCCGTCCGCCCGGTGCCGCGGTGGGGTCGTCCCCAGCCGCGGGGGTCCGGAAGATCCAGCGACGCATGGCGACGAACCGCGCCGCCGTCGAGAGCACGTTGGCCACCGCGACGACGAAGGTCTGGACGAGCGTCCCCGCGCCCGGGGCGACCGCTCCGAGCACCGCGAGCGCGGCGGTCGTGGCGGCATACGTGATCGCGAAGATGACGAGCGCCTGGCCGTGGTGCGCCACGAGGTTGCGGCGCCCCGAGACCCCGAAGGTCCAGGCCCGGTTGAGCCCGGTGTTGACGACCGTCGCGATGACGAGGGCGACGCCGTTGGCCAGCTGGGACGGTGCACCGCCCCGCACCAGGGCCGCGAAGAGGCCGAGGTGCAGGGCGGTGGAGAGGACTCCGACGCCGGCGAAGCGGATGACCTGCTGGGAGAGGTGTGCTCGCGACACCGACGTGGGGGTCGGCATGCTACTGGAGGGGCTGGGTCAGGTCGTAGAACGTCGAGCCGTCGATCGTCACCAGGGTGAAGTTCTCCTGCACCCACGAGCTGATCTCCGACGAGGCGCTGCTGCCACCGTTCTGGTTGCCGAATCCCCGTCCGCCGCCGGCGAAGTAGTGGATCTGGCCGTTCGCGACGTACTGCTGGAACTGCGCGAGCGTCGGGCTCGGGTCGGAGCCGTTGAAGCCTCCGATCGCCATGACGGGCAGCTGCGTGCCGAGCTGGAGACCGGCCGCCGTCTGCGAGCCGACCGCTGCCGCGACCCACGTGTAGCTGCCCGCGTCGGCCGACAGGGCCGCGACGACCGCGGTGCTCGGCGTCGAGGCGTCGAGCAGGCCGCCCATGCCTCCCATGCCGCCCATGCCTCCGGCGCCACCGGGACCGCGGCTCGATCCGGCGGGACCGGCCGTCACGATGGACCCGCTGTGGCCCTGGGCGGTGGTCGACACGGCATACGCCCCCGGGCCGGCGAGGCCCGCGACGAGGGCCGCGGCGAGGACGAACGGGACGGCACGGGCGTGCATCCAGCGGGTCGCGAGGATGAGCAGGGCGGCGGCCATGCCGACCGCGAGGACCGAGATGCGCAGCCAGTCGCCGTAGGCCGTCGTCCGCGACAAGAGGATGAAGCTCCACGTCGCGGCGGCCGCGGTCGCGGCGGCGAGGGCGATGGTGCCGACCGCGCTCGAGCGGCGCTGCCAGGCCTCGACCGCACCCATGCCGACGACGGCACCGATGGCGGGGGCCAGGGCCACGGTGTAGTACTCGTGGAAGATGCCGGCCATGAGCGAGAAGACGAGCATCGTGACGACGAGCCAGCCACCCCAGACGAGGTAGGCGGCGCGGCGCAGGTCAGTGCGCGGACGACGGCCACGCAGCCACAGACCGGCTGCGAGCAGGATGAGCGCGCTGGGGATGAGCCACGAGACCTGGTCGCCGACGCTCGAGGAGAACATCCGGAGGAGGCCGGTCGAGCCCCACATGCCGCCGCCTGCCGCCGGACCGCCGCCGCCGACGGAACCGGTCTCGTCACCGCTCAGGCGACCGAGGCCGTTGTAGCCGAACGTCAGCTCAAGAAAGGAGTTCGTCTGGCTCCCGCCGATGTAGGGACGGGCGGACGCCGGCATGAGCTCGACGATCGCGACCCACCAGCCGGCCGAGAGCACCATGGTGCCGACGGCGAGCAGGGAGTGGACGATCCGCTTGCGCAGCGTCGTCGGCGCAGCGATGAGGTAGGCGAGCCCGAAGAAGGGGACGACGAGCAGGACCTGGAGGGTCTTGGTGAGGAAGCCGAGGCCGATGAAGACGCCGACGATCATCATCCACTTCGGCGAGGCCTGCTCGATCGCCCTGATCGTGGCCCACGCGCCGAGTGCCATGAGGAGCGTCAGGAGCGCGTCGGGGTTGTTGAAGGTGAACATCAGCGCGGCGACGGGCGTCAGCGCGAGGACGACGCCCGCGATGAGTCCTGCAGCGGCGCCGAAGTGGCGCTTGACGGTGGTGTAGACCACGCCGACCGTCGCGACACCCATGAGCGCCTGCGGCAGCAGGATCGCGAAGGAGCTGAGACCGAGGACGCGCACCGAGAGTGCCATCACCCAGAGGGAGGCCGGCGGCTTGTCGACGGTGATCGAGCTGGCGGCGTCGGAGCTGCCGAAGAAGAAGGCCTTCCAGCTCTCGCTGCCGGCCTGGACGGCCGCGGAGTAGAAGGAGTTGGCGTAGCCGCTCGCCGTGAGGTTCCACGTGTAGAGGACGAGCGTGACGAGCAGGAGGCCGAGGAGCGCGGGACGGGCCCACGCCGGGTCGGCGTCGGCTCCGCGCCACAGGCGCCGGAGCCGGCCGGGACGACCCGCACGGGCGGGCGGCTGCGTGGTCTGCGGGCGGCTGTCCGCCGGCCCGACGGGCGACGGTGCGGTGCTGCCCGCTGTGCCGGTCCCGCCCGTGGTGGTGAGGGTCATCGTATCCATGTCCCCCACCGTCGAGCCCGGGACTGTGCGCTTCCTATGACCCGACTTTGGTGCACTGATGAGTGCAGCCGGCCCGTGAGCCGGGGACGTCAGGGGGCGGCGGGCAGGAGCAGGCTGAAGGTCGTGTCGCCGGCTCGGCTGTCGAGCTCCACCCGGCCCCCGTGGGCCTTGGTGACGGCGGCGACGATCGACAGACCGAGACCGGTGCTGCCACCAGCGCGGACGCGAGCGTCGTCGCCACGGGCGAACCGCTCGAAGACGTTGGGCTGCAGGGCATCCGGCACGCCGGGCCCGTCGTCGTGGACGGCGACCCGCACCCACTCACCCTCGGGTCGCACCGACGTCGTGACGCGGGTGCCGTCGGGGGTGTGGGTACGCGCGTTGGCGAGCAGGTTGGCGACCACCTGGTGGAGCCGGGCGCCGTCACCCGTCACCTCGACGGGCTCGGGCGGCAGGTCGAGGTCCCAGCGGTGACCGGGCGACGCCGCGTGGGCGTCGCTCACCGCGTTGATGACGAGCATCGACATGTCGACCGGGGCCACGTCGAGCGGGCGGCCCGCGTCGAGGCGCGCGAGCAGGAGCAGGTCCTCGACGAGCGAGCTCATCCGGTTGGCCTCGGACTCGATGCGACCCATCGCATGGGTCACCGTCGGCGGGACGGGGTCGGGCTCGCGGCGCGACAGCTCGGCATAGCCCTTGATCGAGGCGAGCGGCGTGCGCAGCTCGTGCGACGCGTCGGCGACGAACTGGCGCACCCGCTGCTCGCTCTGGTGACGGGCGTTGAGCGCCTCGTCGACGTGGTCGAGCATCTCGTTGAAGGCCGCGCCGACCTGGCCCACCTCGGTGCGCGTGTCGGTGTCGATGGGGTCGACCCGGGCCCCGAGCGCGACCTTGCCCGAGTCCAGCGGCGTCTGCGACACCTTCGTGGCCGTCGCCGCGAGCCGACGGAGCGGCTCGAGGTTGCGTCGCACGAGCCACGTCCCGATCAGGGCCACGAGGATGATGCCGGCCGCGACCGTGCTGATCGCCAGGACCACCATCTGCTGGACAGTGCGCTCCTGCTGCGTCATGGGCAGACCGACCACGAGGACGCCTGGGGTGGCGTCGGGTGAGGACGGAAGGCTCCCCCTCGGCCGGAGCGTCTGGTACGTGGCGATGACGCGGTACGTCCCGAGGTTCCCGCCCAGGTCGATGTCCGTGGCGTTGGGACCGAGCCCCGCCCCGGCGAGGACCTGCAGCTGGGCCGCGGTGAGGTTGGTCGGCTGCTTGTCCAGGGACGTCGCCTTCCCGATGTCCGTCGGGAACAGGCTGGTGGGTTTCGTGGGGAGGAAGGCGTTGAGCCCTTCGTCGCCCGGCCCACCGAAGCGCCGTTCGTCGTCCCCGCTCACGCTGAAGTCTGGCAGTGGGCCCCCGCTCAGGATGCGGGTGAACGACTCGTGGAGCTGGTCGTCGACCTGTCCGGTCAGCTGGCGGTCGAGGGCGACGACCGTGAACGCTCCCGTGGCGAGGCTGAGCAGGGTGAAGAGGGCGAGCATCGAGGCGACGAGCTTGGCGCGCAACGTCCAGGCCGACCACGGCCGCACCTGGTCACGCGCGTCGGCAACTCGCCGGCCCAGCGGCACCCGGGCGTCGGCGTCGCCGTCCACGCCCTCCACGCCGTCCTCGGGGCGCGGCGTGGCTGCGGCAGGTGTCGGGACGGCATACGCCATCACATCGTCGGGCTCCTCGTCACGGAAGCCGACGCCCTCGGGGGCGAGGTCGGGCGCGTTCGCGCCGTCGTCGTCGGGCAGGTCGGCGCGGTCCGGCAGCTCGGTGTCCGCCTCAGGCGGCCGGCTTGAGGACATACCCAGCTCCTCGCATGGTGTGGATCATCGGGTCGCGCCCCGCGTCGATCTTCTTGCGCAGGTAGGAGATGTAGAGCTCGACGACGTTGGCCTGGCCGCCGAAGTCGTAGTTCCAGACGCGGTCGAGGATCTGCGCCTTGGACAGCACCCGCTTGGGGTTGCGCATGAGGTAGCGCAGCAGCTCGAACTCAGTCGCGGTCAGGTGGATCTCCTCGCTGCCGCGCATCACCTCGTGGCTGTCCTCGTCGAGGGTGAGGTCACCGACGACGAGGACCGAGTCGGACGCCGACACGGCGATCGTCGTGCGGCGCATGAGCGCTCGGACGCGGGCGACGACCTCCTCGAGCGAGAAGGGCTTGGTGACGTAGTCGTCGCCGCCGGCGGTGAGGCCCGAGACGCGGTCCTCGACGGCGTCCTTGGCGGTGAGGAAGAGGACGGGCACGTTGCTGTTGTCGGCGCGCATGCGTCGCAGCACCTCGAGACCGTCGAAGTCGGGGAGCATCATGTCGAGCACGACGGCGTCGGGGTCGAACTCGCGGGCCGCGCGCACGGCCTCCATGCCGGTGCCTGCGGCGCGCACCTCCCAGCCCTCGTAGCGCAGCGCCATGCCGAGCAGCTCGGTGAGGTTGGCCTCGTCGTCGACGACGAGCACCCGCACCGGGGAGCCGTCGAGTCGCTGGAGTCGGGCCGCTGCGGGCTTGGTCTTCTCGCTCATGTCATCCAGTGAAACCCCTGGGCCTGTGCCGTGACCAGTACCTTCCTGTGCGAATCCTGTGGAGTGACTGTCCCGAAGTCCCAGCGGCTCGATGGCTGCACCACAGCACCCACACAGGCAGCCGCCCGACCGTTGGCCCCATGAGCAACGAGTCCACGCCACAGGTCCCGGTGTCGCAGCCGACGCCCGCGCTGCCGCAGTTCGACCCGGATGCGCCGGCCGCACACCCCGCCCACGCCGCCGACGACACCCAGCAGCTCCCGTCGGCAGCGACCACCGAGATGCCGGTGGCACCGCCGGCCACGCCGTACGCGTATGCCGTGTCGCCGGGTGCCGCTGCCGCTCCCATCGCCGGTCCCGGCGTGCCGCTCTCACCCACCGGCCTGCCGGTCCGCGAGAAGGCCGTCCGCGAGAACGCGGACGGCGTCGCGGCCACCGGTGACGGCTCGCGCTGGAGCGCGAAGAAGACCGCGGTGACCGCCGGCCTCGCGCTCGTGCTGACGTCCGCCGGCGCCATCGGCGCCGCAGCCGCCATGCCGTCCGGGTCGACGGGCGGGGACACGGGCTTCCGCGGTCCGGGCGGGGGTCGCAGCTTCCCGTTCCCCGGCGGTCAGCAGGGCCAGCAGGGCCAGCAGGGCCTGCCGGGGCTGACGAACCCGAACCAGCAGGGCACGAGCCCGCAGCAGCTGCCGAACCTGCAGAACGGTGCGCCGGGCGGCGGCCTCGGGGGCATCGACCCGAACCAGCTGGGCGGCCAGCTGGACCCGCAGGACCTGCTCCAGCAGCTCGGTCAGGGCATCGACCCGTTCTCCGGGCAGGACCCGAGCCAGGACCCGGGCCAGGACCCCGGGCAGGACCCGGGCCAGGACGACTCGGGCAGCGCCACCACGACCTGATCAGCCGCGCAGCCCTGCTGCGTACTCCTCGAGCGCCCTCGTCGCCCGGTCGACCTCGTCCTCGACCCGGGCGACGAGGGCTTCGTCGGCCAGGCGCCCGGCGGCTCCGAGGTCCTCGACCTGGTGGCACACGTCGGCGAGGACCGTGGCTCCGAGGTTGGAGGCGGTCCCCTTGAGGCCGTGGGCGATCCGGCCCTGCGTCGTGGCGTCGCCCCGGGTGTGCGCGTCGACGAGCTCGGCGAGGCGCTGGCGCGCGCCCGAGCCGAAACGGTCGATGAAGCGCAGCAGCATCGAGGGGTCACCGGGGTCGAGGTCGCGCAGCTCGTCGAGCCGGCTCAGGTCGAGCACCTCGGGCACCTCGGGCACCTCGGGCACCTCGGGCGCACCGGAGCCGGTCTCGCTCGTCGCCGGAGGCGTGGCGGCGCGTGCGCGCGGCACCGGGCCGGAGCCGGTCCAGCGCTGGAGGGTCGAGGCGAGCAGGGCGACGTCGATGGGCTTGGTGAGGAAGTCGTCCATCCCCGCCTGGAGGCACCGCTCCCGCTCGCCGGCGATGGCCGAGGCGGTCATCGCGATGACGGGGAGGCGGTGACCCGGCCCCTCCTGCTCCTCCCGGGCCCGGATCGCCCGGGTCGCGGCGTAGCCGTCCATCTGCGGCATCTGGCAGTCCATGAGGACGGCGACGACGTCGTCGCCGCGCGCGGCGTGGGCCGCGACGCCCTCGATCCCGTTGCGGGCGAGCACGACGGCGTAGCCGAGGCTCTCGAGCACGCCCTGGGCGACGAGCTGGTTGACCTCGTTGTCCTCGACGACGAGGACCGTGCCGAGTCGACCGTCGGTGCCCCCGGGTGCACCGGCCGACCGCTTCGGCACCGGCTCCGGCACGAGGTGCCGGCCCGCGACGTCGGCCATCGCGTCGAAGAGCGAGGACGGCATGACGGGCGCCGTGAGCGTCGCGTCGACGCCGGCCTCCTTGAGCGTCGCCACGTCGGGAGGGGGCACGTGCGCGCAGACGAGCACGACGCGGACGCCCGCGAAGCGTTCGTCGGAGCGGATCATCCGGGCGACCTGCAGCCCACCGGCGCCGGAGCCCGGGTCGTCGAGCACGACGACGTCGAGCGGGGTGCCGCCGCGGTCGGCGCGGTCGAGCTGGACGAGCCCGTCGACGCCCGAGCCGGCGGACGTCACCGACATCGACCAGGCCGAGAGCTGCTCCTCGACCCGGACGCGGTGGGCCGCGTTGGAGCCCACGACGAGCGCCCGGAGCCCGGACACCGCCGCTGCCTGGGACTCGGAACGGCCGACGCTGCGGGCGGAGGCCGGCTCGAACGCCGCGGTGAACCAGAACGTGCTGCCCTCCCCCGGCTCGCTCTCGACGCCGATCTCGCCGCCGAACGCCGTGACGATCTGGCGGCTGATGGCCAGGCCCAGCCCGGTGCCGCCGTACTCGCGGGTCGTCGACGAGTCGCCCTGGGAGAAGGACTCGAAGAGCCGGGACCGCACCTCGGGCGCGATGCCGGCGCCGGTGTCGGTGACCTCCACCCGCAGCACGGGCCCGGTCTCGGTCGCGTGGTCGAGCGTGAGGTGGATGGCGACGCTGCCGGTGTCGGTGAACTTCACGGCGTTGGTCGTGAGGTTGGCGACGACCTGCCCGAAGCGCACCGGGTCGCCCGAGACCATGAAGGGCACGTCGGGCCCGTGCGTCACCGACAGGTCGAGCGACTTGGCCCGGGCGCGCTCGGCGAGCAGGGCCACGCCCCGCTCGAGCACCGCGGCCGGGTCGAAGTCCACCGACTCGAGCTCGAGCCTGCCCGCCTCGATCTTCGACAGGTCGAGGATGTCGTTGACGAGCTCGAGCAGCACGTGGCCGGCCTGGTCGATCCCGTCGGAGAGCCGCCTCTGGTGCGGGGTCAGCTCGGTGCGGCCGAGCAGCTCGCTGAGGCCGATGACGCCGTTGAGCGGGGTGCGGATCTCGTGGCTCATCGTCGCGAGGAACTCCGACTTGGCGCGCGAGGCCGCCATCGCGTCGTCGCGTGCCTGGGCGAGGTGCTCGGCGGTCCACTCGCGGTCGGCGACCCGGGCGAAGAGCGCCGTGATCTGCCGGATCGTCACCGCGTCGGACTCGACCGGCGGCGCAGCGCTGCGCATGTCGAGCACGACGACGCCGGCCACCCGCCCCTCGTGGACGATCGGCACGGCCACGACGGTCGAGCCGTCCGGCGAGGGCTCGGCCACGACCGACAGGCTCTGCGCGGCGCGGGCCGCGAAGTCCAGCCCGACCTCGACCGGCAAGGGGCTGGACTCGGTGCCCTCCGGTGCACGGACCGGCTCCCCGAGGGCGCCCTCGGCGTCGACGACGGTCGCGAGCACCGGGCGCCACGTCGTGTGGCGCGCCACCTCGACGAGCACCGCGGGCAGCGCCTCGTCGAGGGTCGCGGCCTCGTTGGCCGCGGTGGCCATCGCCGTGACGAGCCCGAGCGCCTGCTCGGCGTCCTTCTTCTCCGTGATGTCCTGCGTCGTGCCGCCCATCCGGAGCGCGCGTCCCTCGGGGTCGCGCGTCACGAGCCCCCTGCCGCGGATCCACACGATCTCGCCCGAGCTCTGCACGACGCGCGCGTCGAACTCGAACGCGTCCTCGGACACCACGGCGGCCTCGACGGCGCGGGCGACGTGGTCCCGGTCGTCGGGGTGGATGCGGGAGAGGAAGCCCTCGTAGGTCGGGGTGAGGTCGGTGCGGTCGAGGCCGTAGATGCGGTAGAGCTCGTCGGACCACGACACGCGGTCGGCGGCGACGTCCCACTCCCAGCTGCCGATCTTGGCGATCGACTGCGCCTCGGCGAGCTGGTCGAGCAGCTTGCGCTCTGCGCTGTACTCGCTGACGCGGTGCATCCAGCCACGTCGCGCGCCCGACTCGTCGACGAGGGGGGTGTGCGACACGAGCGCCCAGAAGCGGTCGCCCCGGGCGTCGAGGAGGCTGCACTCGATGTTGTCGCCGGGGACGCCCTCGGCGGACAGCTCCTCGAGGTGGTGGCGGAACTGCTCCTTGCCGACGTCGTCGACGGCGTCGAAGACCGAGAAGCCGACCATGTCGCCGGGGTCGCGGCCGAGCATCTCGGCCATCCGGGCGTTCGCGAAGAGCGTGCGGCCCTCCCCGTCGAAGACCCACAGCCCGTCGGGCGACGCGGCGACCATCCAGCGGTAGAGGTCGTCCCCTGCCGCTTCGCGACCGCCCGCAATGCCCGACATGTCCCGATCCTCGCTCATGCCGGGCCGTGGCGCCCGGATGTCGTCGTCTTTTCGGCGCGTGAGCCGGCCGCAGGTGAGCCTGACCTTCGGTGACACCGTCCCCGTCGGGTGCCACGATCGACGGACACCACCCACCGTCGATCGGAGCACCACCCCATGTCCGACGTGCGCGCGTCCGACGAGCCCACGCCCCTCGACAACGGCCACGACCGCGAGGAGCCCCACGACGCCAACGTCGGAGCCCGCCTCAACTGGCTCCGGGCCGGGGTGCTCGGCGCCAACGACGGCATCGTCTCGACCGCCGGCGTCGTCGTCGGCGTGGCGGGCGCGACGGCAGACAAGGCCGCGATCATCCTCGCGGGGATCGCCGCGCTGTCCGCCGGCGCCATGTCGATGGCCGCCGGGGAGTACGTCTCGGTCAGCACCCAGCGCGACTCCGAGCGGGCCCTCCTGTCGCTCGAGCGCCGGGAGCTGCACGAGGACCCCGACGGCGAGCTCGAGGAGCTGACCCAGCTCTACGAGGCGAAGGGGATGCGGCGCGAGCTCGCCGCCGAGGTCGCGCGCGAGCTGACGGCCCACGACGCCCTCACGGCCCACGCCGAGGCGGAGCTCGGCATCGACCCGACCGACCTCACGAACCCGTGGCACGCCGCCGGCGCCTCGATGCTCGCCTTCGTCGTCGGTGCCATCCTGCCGATGCTCACCATCACCTTCAGCCCGGCGTCGGTCCGCATCCACGTCACCGTCGTGAGCGTCGCGGCGGCCCTGGCGCTCACCGGCTGGGTCAGCGCCCGCCTCGGCCGCAGCCCGGCCACCCGGGCGGTCCTGCGCAACGTCGCCGGCGGCCTGCTCGCCATGGGAGTGACGTATGCCATCGGCGCGCTCGTCGGGGTCAACATCGGCTGAGCCCATGGCTGGGCTCAGGCCGGTTCCCGGCCCGCACACGGCATACGACCCGATCAGCGCCCGCCGGGCTGTAGAGTCGAGGTGTCCCAAGCGCCCGTCCGTGGCGCTACCGCCGGTCCGGCGCTCGGGACACGGGGCGCGCGATGCGCGTCCACCGGGACTCGAGCCGAGTCCGCCGCCGACACCGATCCAGTCAGGCACGGTGTCGTCCGGGGGCCCAGCCCGCTCGACGTCCTCCGCGTCATCAGGAGGAACATGGCAACGCGCGTCCGCCGCCGACCGACCGACGGCCAGGGCCCCAAGCAGGGGCAGAACGGCCAGAACCAGGGTCAGCGGAAGGCCACCCAGCGCAAGGACGACCCCGCGCCGCTCATCCCCGTGCTCGCACGGCGGGTCCGCGAGGTCGAGTCCCGCGTCTCGAGCAAGGGCAAGGCCAGCCCCACGAACCGGACGAAGTTCCTCGTCGTGGCCCTGCTCATGCGGTCCGAGCGCGCCCGGGTCCGCGAGGACGCGTCGATCCCGTCGGCCACCCGCGCCGACCTGCTCAAGCGCCTCGACGGCATCGCGACGATCCTCGCGCAGATCGCGGCGCGCGACACGAGCCTGCTGACGCTGCTCGACGCCGACGCCAAGCCCGGCCCCGCGGCCCAGCAGATGCGCCGCGACTGGCTCCTCGAGTCGGGCGCCGAGCTCGCCGAGGAGGACCTCGTCATCCAGGCGCCCGAGCCGCCGCGGCCGGTCGTCCCGCCGCAGATCGCGGCCCGCCAGGTGATGCCGCAGTCGGTCCCGTCCCGGGCGCTCGCCAACCCGTTCCTGACGCCCGACGTCGGTCGCGCCCAGAGCGACTACCTCCCGAACCGGCTGGCCGGCTGGGACCTGCTGAGCCCGTTGTACCGCGCCTTCGAGCAGGGCGCGGGCGGCGAGGCAGCGTCGATGGACCTGCCGCCGACGCCGCAGATCGACCGCTTCTCCCCGCCCGGGTCGCAGCTCATGGTCCACCAGTCCCGCTTCCTCCAGAGCGTCCAGGAGGGCCACCGCACCTTCCTGCTCGCCGACGAGCCCGGTCTCGGCAAGACGGCCCAGTCGGTCATGGCCGCCTCGATCGCCGGCGCCTACCCGATGCTCGCCGTCGTGCCGAACGTCGTGAAGATCAACTGGGCCCGTGAGGTCGAGCGGTGGACGCCGCAGCGCCGGGTCACGGTCATCCACGGCGACGGCAACGACGTCGACGCCTTCGCCGACGTGTTCGTCGTCAACTACGAGATCCTCGACCGGCACTTCGGCTGGCTCTCGAGCTTCGGCTTCCGGTCGATGGTCGTCGACGAGGCCCACTTCATCAAGAACCTCCAGTCGCAGCGCTCGCAGCAGGTCCTGGCCCTCGGCGACCGGCTGCGCTCGACGACCCCGGGCGGCGACCCGCTCCTCATGGCCCTCACCGGCACGCCGCTCATCAACGACGTCAAGGACTTCGACGCGATCTGGCGCTTCCTCGGCTGGATCAAGGACGGCAAGCCGACGGCCGAGATCGTCCGGCGCCTCGACGACACCGGCCATACGCCTGCCGACCGCGCCTTCTACCCGGAGGCTCGTCGCGCCGTCATCGACATGGGCATCGTGCGCCGCCGCAAGGTCGACGTCGCCAAGGACCTGCCCGACAAGCGGATCGCCGACATCACCGTCGAGCTCGACGACGACCTCGGGCGCTCGATCCGCGAGGCCGAGCGCGCCCTCGGGCGCCGGCTGGCCCAGCGCTACCGGTCCCTCCTGGCTGCCGGCGACGGACGCGAGGAGGACGGCGAGCCCGACACGGCCCTCATGCGTCGGGTCGCCGCCGCCGAGCTGCGCGCCGCGTCGGCCGAGAAGGGCACCGACAACGTCTTCTCGCTCGTGCGCCGCATCGGCCAGGCCAAGTCGACGCTCGCGGCCGACTACGCGGTGCAGCTCTCGCACTCGGTCGGCAAGGTCGTCTTCTTCGCCAAGCACATCGACGTCATGGACGCCGCCGAGCGCGTCCTCGCCTCGGCCGGCCTGCGCACCGTGTCGGTCCGCGGCGAGCAGACCTCCAAGCAGCGCCAGGAGGCGATCGACGCCTTCCAGAAGGACCCCGAGGTCGCCGTGGCCGTCTGCTCGCTGACCGCCGCCGGTGTCGGCCTCAACCTGCACGCCGCCTCCAACGTCGTGCTCGCCGAGCTGTCGTGGACCGCGGCCGAGCAGCAGCAGGCCATCGACCGCGTGCACCGCATCGGCCAGGACGAGCCGGTGACGGCGTGGCGCATCCTCGCGTCCGGCACGATCGACTCCAAGATCGCCGAGCTCATCGACGCCAAGCAGGGGCTCGCCGCGCGCGCCCTCGACGGCAGCGACGAGGACGTCACCTCGGGTGACACGCTCCAGCTCGACGCCCTCGTCGAGCTGCTGCGCCAGGCGCTCGTCGAGGTCTGACACCCGACCTGACCGGGACCCTGGTCCCGTCCCGGTAGCCCAGGGGCGGGACGTATGGCCCTACCTCCTCGCCCGTCCCCGCGATGGACTGGACCCGCGCCGCTGCCCCGCGGCCCGAGGAGGAGACATGAGCACGACCATGCACGCGATCGTCTACCACGGCCCCGGTCGGAAGACCTGGGACGAGGTCCCGATGCCGACGGTCCAGACTGACACCGACGCCGTCGTCAGGGTCGACACCGTGACCATCTGCGGCACCGACCTGCACATCCTCAAGGGTGACGTCGCTGCCGTCACCGACGGCCGGATCCTCGGCCACGAGGCGGTCGGCACGGTCGAGGAGGTCGGACCCGGCGTCCAGAACGTCAAGCCGGGCGACCGTGTGCTCGTCTCCTGCATCACGGCGTGCGGCGCGTGCCGCTACTGCCGCGAGAGCAGCTACGGCCAGTGCATCGGCGGTGGTGGCTGGATCCTCGGCCACAAGATCGACGGCACACAGGCGGAGTACGTCCGGGTCCCCTTCGCGGACACGTCGACGTATGCCGTCCCCGAAGGAGTGACTGACGAGGAAGTACTCATGCTCGCCGACATCGGGCCCACGGGCTACGAGGTCGGTGTGCTGAACGGCCGGGTCTCGCCCGGTGACGTCGTAGCGGTGGTGGGCGCCGGCCCGGTCGGGCTCTCCGCCATCATGGGTGCCAAGCTCTTCAGTCCGGCGCACGTCGTGGCCATCGACCTGGCCGATGCCCGACTCGAGGCGGCCAAGCAGTTCGGGGCCGACATCACGGTGAACCCCTCGCGCGAGGACGCCGTCGCGATCGTCAGGGGCCTGACCCAGGGCCTCGGCGCCGACGTCGCCATCGAGGCGGTCGGGGTGGCATCGACATTCGAGCAGTGCGCGGCCCTGGTGCGGCCGGGTGGCACTGTCGCCAACGTGGGCGTCCACGGCGGCCCGGCCACCCTGCACCTGGAGGACCTCTGGATCAGGAACGTCACCATCACGACGGGGCTCGTCGACACCTACTCGACGCCGACCCTGCTGCGGCTCCTGGCGAACCACCACATCGACCTGGCCCGGTTCGTGACGCACCGCTTCGCGATGGCCGACTTCCTCGACGCCTACGACACGTTCGCCCGCGCGGCGGACACCGGGGCCCTCAAGGTGGTGCTGACGCGCTGAGTGGCGCGCGACCTCACAGGTCGACGTGCATGATCCGCAGGCCCACGCGTTCCCCGGTCGGGAGCTCGTGGGCTCGCGGCACGGTGCCGACGACGGTGAAGCCGAGGCTCTCGTAGAGCCGCACCGCGCCGGTGTTCGTGGCGACGACGGCGTTGAACTGCATTGCCGCATAACCGGACTCGCGGGCCCAGTCGAGCGAGTCGACGACGAGTGCGCGACCCACGCCACGGCCGCGCGCCCCGGCGGGGACCATGTAGCTCGCGGTCGCGACGTGCGACCCGGGGCCGGGCCGGTTGCGGCCCATCTTCGCCGTGCCGAGGACCTGGTCGCCGTCGACGGCGACGGTCACGCGTCCGCCGGGGCCGTTCTCGAGCCAGATGCCGCGTGCCTCCGTCTCGGTGAGGTCGGTCGGGAACGGGAAGGTGTCTCCCGCGCGGACGACCTCCTCGATGACGGGCCACACGAGCGGCCAGTCGGTCTCGTCGAAGTCGCGGACGGTGATGGTGGAAGCCACTCGGATCGCCTTACTTCTCAGGGACATTCGCATCGAGCTCACTCAGCCACGCCACCGACGTCGCGTCGGACGGCATACGCCAGTCACCGCGCGGCGAGAGCGAGCCGCCCGCCACGACCTTGGGCCCGTTGGGCAGCGCGGAGCGCTTGAACTGGTTGGCGAAGTAGCGCTTGACGAAGACCTCGAGCCAGTGCCGGATCGTCGCGAGGTCGTATGCCGCCCGGTCGGCCTCGGGATAGCCCGCGGGCCACTCCCCCGCCTCGCTGTCGCGCCACGCGTTCCACGCGAGGTAGGCGATCTTCGAGGGGCGGTAGCCGCGGCGGAGCACGTGGAAGAGCGTGAAGTCCTGCAGCGCGTACGGGCCGATCATCGCCTGCGTGCTCTGCGGCTTCTCGCCCTCCTTGGCCGGCACGAGCTCGGGCGTGATCTCGGTGTCGAGGATCGAGGTCAGCGTGCCGGCGACCTCCTCGTCGAACTGGCTCGACGACACGACCCAGCGGATGAGGTGCTGCATGAGGGTCTTGGGCACGCCGGTGTTGACGCCGTAGTGGCTCATCTGGTCGCCGACGCCGTAGGTGCACCAGCCGAGGGCGAGCTCGGACAGGTCGCCGGTGCCGAGCACGATGCCGCCGCGCTGGTTGGCGATGCGGAAGAGGTAGTCGGTGCGCAGGCCGGCCTGGACGTTCTCGAAGGTGACGTCGTAGACCTCCTCGCCCCGGCCGAACGGGTGGCCCATCGCGTCGAGCATCTGCGTCGCCGCCGGGCGGATGTCGAGCTCCTCCCACGTGACCTCGAGCGACTCCATGAGCGCGATGGCGTTGCTCTTGGTGTGGTCGCTCGTCGCGAAGCCGGGCATCGTGAAGGCGAGGATGTCGCTGCGGGGCCGGTCGAGCCGGTCCATCGCCTTGGCCGCGACGATGAGCGCGTGGGTCGAGTCGAGGCCGCCGCTGACGCCGATGACGACCTTGGGCTGGCCGATGGCCCGGAGCCGCTGCTCGAGCCCGGAGACCTGGATGTTGTACGCCTCGTAGCAGTCGAGCGCGAGGCGGTCCTCGTCGTCGGGGACGAAGGGGAAGCGGTCGACCTTGCGGAGCAGCCCGAGGTCGCCGGCCGGCGGGTCGAGCTCGAGCTCGACGGTGCGGAAGCCGTCGGTGCGCGCGGCGAGGGTGCGGCGGTTGTCGTCGAAGGTGCCCTGCCGCTGGCGCTCCTGGCGCAGCAGGTCGAGGTCGATGTCGGCGACGGACGCGCGGGCACCCTCGGGGAAGCGCTCGCTCTCGGCGAGGAGGGCGCCGTTCTCGTAGACCATCGTCATGCCGTCCCACGACAGGTCGGTCGAGCTCTCGCCCTCGCCGGCCGCGGCGTAGAGGTAGGCGGCGAGGCAGCGGGCCGACGCGCTGCGGGCGAGCAGGTGGCGGTCCTCGGCGCGCGAGACGGTGATCGGCGAGCCGGAGAGGTTGGTGAGGATCGTCGCCCCGGCGAGGGCCGCCTCGTGGCTCGGCGGGACCGGGACCCACATGTCCTCGCAGACCTCGACGTGCAGCACGAAGCCCGGCACGTCGGTCGCGCGGAAGAGCAGGTCCGGCCCGAACGGCACCCGGTCGCCCGCCACGTCGATGGTCTGGCCACGCTGGTCGTCGCCGGGGGCGAAGTGGCGCCGCTCGTAGAACTCGCGGTAGTTCGGCAGGTAGGACTTGGGCGCGACACCGAGGATGCGACCGCCGTGGATGACGACGCCGCAGTTGTAGACGCGCGAGCCCTTCTCGAGCGGCGCGCCGACGATGACGACGGGGCGCAGGTCCGCGGTGGCCTCGGCGATGCGGGCCAGGGCGTCGTCGACGGCGTCGAGGAGCGGGTCCTGCAGGAGCAGGTCGTCGATGGCGTAGCCGGACAGGCACAGCTCCGGGAAGAGCACGAGACCGACGCCATCGTCGTCGAGCTCTCGCAGCTGCGTGATGACGGCGTCGGCGTTGCGCTCGGGGTCGACCGCGACGATCGGCAGGGTGCACGCGGCGACGCGGGCGAAGCCCTGGGCCCAGGAGCTGTAGAAGTCCATGGGCACAGTCAATCGCACGGCCGCGTGGGCGACGCGTGTGACGCGGGACTCGCCCGTGGGCGTGGGCGTGTCCGGGCCAGATTTACTACCATCAGTAGTAGTCGGACAGTCGCCCGACCAGCATCCGAGGAGGTCACCATGTCGGACCAGAACCCGGTCCACGTCCTTCACCCGGAGGAGTCCTGGGGCTTCCTCCGCGAGCACGAGTTCGGCCGACTGGCCTTCCACCTCGTGGGCGAGGTCCACCTGACACCGATCAACTACGCCCTCGACGGCGAGCGCATCGTCTTCATGACGGCCGAGGGCAGCAAGCTCTTCGGTGTCACCGCCAACCCCGACGTCGCCTTCGAGGTCGACGAGGTCGTCGGCGAGCGCGCCACGAGCGTCATCTGCCGGGGCCGGGCCCGCACGCTCGAGGGGCAGGCCGCCTACGTCGTCGAGCGCCTCCCGGTGCGGCCGTGGGTCGACACCCCGAAGTCCGTCGTCGTCGCGATCGAGGTCGACGAGATCTCCGGACGCCGCTTCGACCTCACGAGGCCGTGGCTCCGGGACCTGCCCACCGGCTGACCCGCCTGACCGGCTCACCGGCTGGTTCACGCGCGCCCTCGTCTACCCTTGGCGCGTGCCCCCGTCCGCCCGGAGCCCGCGCGCGCAGACCCTGCGCGCCCTCGTGCTGGCCCTGGTCGCCTCCGGCGGAGCCACGGTCGCGCACGCGGTCGGCGGCGGCCACCTCGTCCCGGGCGCCGGCGTCGTCGTGGCGACGGCCCTGCTGACCGGCGTCTCCCTGCCGTTCGTGCGCTCGGGTCTGACGGCCGTCCGGTCCGCGGTCCTGCTCGCCGCCCTCCAGGCGGCCGCCCACCTCGTGCACGGGCTCGCGGCGATGGCCGCGGGGTCCCCCGTCCACGGGACCGGCACCGGCCCGTCCCACGCGGCACACGGCATACGACCTCTCGGCCGCATCGAGACGGGCGCCGGGACGACCGACGCGGGTGGTGCGGTCGCAACGAGCGCGCCCACCGACCTGCTCCCCACCCCGACGATGCTGCTCGCGCACGTCGTGGCCGCGGTCGCCGTCGGTGTCCTGCTGACCCGCAGCGAGCAGTCGTGGTGGGTCGCCTGCGCGCTGGCGACTGCGCTCGCCGCCGGACTCGGGCGCCTGGCGCGCCGTCTCGGCGCCGGCGCCGTGACACTGTGTCAGGCCATCGCCGCCACGGGCGTACGCCTGCGTGGCCCCCACCCCCGGGCGTCGACGGCCCGCGTCCCGGCCGACGTGTGGCGCGCGCGCACCCCGGTGCGGCGCGGCCCACCCGCACTCCTCCTCACCTGACACCCCCTCGCAGCGCCGGCCACCGCCCGGCCGCTGCCCCCTACCGTCATGCCCGAGGAGCACCATGCCCGTCATCGATGCCGCACGCCCGAGAACCCACGCCCGCAAGGGCGCCCGTCCGACCACCGGCCTCTTCCGCGCCTTCTGGCGGTGGCACTTCTACGCCTCCGCCGTCGTCGTCCCGGTCCTGCTCGTCCTCGCCGTCACCGGCCTCGTCTACCTCTTCCGCTTCCAGATCGAGCCGCTCGTCCACCCCGACCTCCTGCGCGTCGACCACGCACAGGGCCAGCTGACCCAGCCGTGGCAGACCCAGCTCGAGGCCGTCCAGGCGGCGACCCCGGGCGCCACCGTCGTCTCGTTCACGGAGCCGGCCGGCGACGACGACAGTGCCCGCTTCACCGTCGAGACGGCGGAGGGGCTGACGCGCGACGTCTTCGTCGACCCCTACACCGTGCGGGTGCTCGGCTCGCTCGACCCGGACTCGACGATCAGCGGCACCGCCGTGCGCCTGCACGCCGACCTCATGGCCGGTCGGTTCGGCGACACCGTCATCGAGCTCGGTGCGTGCTGGGCGATCGTCATGGCGGTCACCGGCTACCACCTCTTCCTCAAGGGCCGCCGAGCGCGCCGCCTCCAGCGCGCGGCAGGCGCGGAGGGCGCACGGCTGCGCACGACCCACGCCCGCACGGGTGCGTTCGTCGGCGCCGGGCTGCTGCTCCTGGTCGTCTCCGGCCTGCCGTGGACGGGCATCTGGGGCGAGCAGGTGCAACGGCTCGCCACCAACCGCGGCACGTCGATGTGGGCCGAGGACCCGGGTGCCCTGTCCAACCCGACCTCCACCCTCGACGAGTCACTGCCGCACAGCCACCACGCCGTGCCGTGGGCACAGGGGAAGAGCCCCGTGCCGCAGTCGAACCCAGACGCGGCGGGTGACGAGGTCAGTGTCGCGAACCTCGACACCGCCGTCGAGGTCGGCGACCGGGCCGGGCTCGCGCGCCCGATGACGGTCGCGCTGCCGTCGGACGACCGCGGCGTCTACTCGGTCATCGGCTACGCCTTCGACGACCCCGGGGCCGAGCGGACCGTGCACGTCGACCGCTTCGGCGGGCAGGTCGTCAGCGCCTACGGCTACGACGACTACCCCGCGCTGGCGAAGGTCGTCAGCCAGGGCATCGCGGTCCACGAGGGGCGCC
This sequence comes from Terrabacter sp. LjRoot27, assembly GCF_964254175.1. Classification (NCBI taxonomy): domain Bacteria; kingdom Bacillati; phylum Actinomycetota; class Actinomycetes; order Micrococcales; family Intrasporangiaceae; genus Terrabacter; species Terrabacter sp. LjRoot27. The sequence continues at coordinate 597,266 of NZ_CAXUSS020000001.1, read as the reverse complement.
GTTTCGGCACGCTGAACTTCTGGCTGACCGCGCTCTTCTGCGTGGCCGTCGTCGTGTCGTGCGTGACCGGGCCGATCATGTGGTGGAGGCGCCGTCCGCGCGGGGTGGGCGCCGTCGGCGCACCCCGAGGGCGTATGCCGTTCGCCTCGTCGCCGCTGCTCGCCGTCCTCGTCGTCGGGCTGGCGCTCCTGCTGCCGGTCTTCGGTGCGTCGCTCGTGGTCGTGCTCCTGCTCGACCGCTTCGTCATCCGACGGGTGCCCCGCCTGCGATCGACGCTGGGGACGGTCGACCGGTAGCGGTCACGACAGGTGCGCGCCGCCGCCACCAGCTGGGGCCGGTCAGCCGACGGCGGCTCGGGCCGCGACGAAGGCATCGACGCAGGCGCGCACGTCGGCCTCGGAGTGCGCGGCCGAGAGCTGGACCCGGATGCGCGCCTTGCCTCGCGGGACGACCGGAAAGCTGAAGGCGATGACGTAGACGCCGTTGCCGAGCATGTGGTCGGCGATCTGCGCAGCCTGGCGTGCGCCGTCCTCGCCGGGGAACATGACCGGTCGGATGGGGTGCGTGCCCGGGAGCAGCTCGAAGCCGGCCTCGGTCATGAGCGAGTGGAAGAGCGCCGTGTTGGCCTTGAGCGTCTCGCGCTTCTCGGCCGAGCTCTCGACGAGCTCGAGGGCGGCCATCGAGCCGGCGACGACGGACGGGGCCACGGAGTTGCTGAAGAGGTAGGGGCGCGAGCGCTGGCGCAGCAGGTCGACGATCTCCTGGTGCGAGCTCACGTAGCCGCCGGATGCCCCGCCGAGCGCCTTGCCGAGCGTGCCCGTGATGATGTCGACGCGGTCCATGACGCCGAAGAGCTCTGGCGTGCCGCGTCCGCCGTCACCGACGAAGCCGACCGCGTGCGAGTCGTCGACGAAGACGAGGGCGCCGAACTCGTCGGCCAGGTCGCAGATCTCGTCGAGCGGGGCGTAGGACCCGTCCATCGAGAAGACGCCGTCGGTGACGACGACCTTGCGCTTGGCGCCGGCTGCGACGGCCGCCTCGAGCTGGGCCCGCAGGTCGCTCATGTCGGCGTTCTTGTAGCGGTAGCGCATCGCCTTGGACAGACGCACGCCGTCGATGATCGAGGCGTGGTTGAGCTCGTCGCTGATGATCGCGTCCTCGGCGCCGAAGAGCACCTCGAAGACGCCGCCGTTCGCGTCGAAGCACGACGAGTAGAGGATCGTCGCCTCCGTGCCGAGGAACTCGCTGATCTTGTGCTCGAGGGAGGTGTGCAGCGTCTGGGTGCCGCAGATGAAGCGCACCGACGCCATGCCGAAGCCCCACTCGTCGAGCGCCCGCTTCGAGGCCGCGACGACGTCCGGGTCGTTCGCCAGTCCGAGGTAGTTGTTGGCGCAGAAGTTGAGCGCCTCCGCCTTGAGCGTCGTGACGTGCGCGGACTGCGGTGACGTCAGCTCCCGCTCGTTCTTGTAGAGGCCGGCGTCCTTGATCTCCTGCAGCGTCGCGGCGATCTCGTCCTTGACTGAGCCGTACATCGGTGTCCTTCGCGGGTCGGTGGGGCGGGTGGCGCCACCCAAGCGTATGCCCGGCCATGTTCGCGGAACCGCTGACGTCCTGCGCGACGGCGGAGGACGCTGGAAGGACGCCCGCGTCCGCGGGTGGCAGGAAGGAATGAGGTCATGACGACACCACAGGGAAGCCTCGCACTGCTCGAGGACGAGGTGGCGCAGCGGCTGCTGCGGTCCCCGTTGCCCGCGCGCCTCGCGTACTCGTGGACCGACGGGTCACCACGGGTGGTGCCCATCGGGTTCCACTGGAACGGGACGGAGATCGTCTTCGGGACGCCGCCCGATGCGCCCAAGATGAAGGCCCTCCGGGACGGTGACCGAGTGGCCGTGTCCATCGACACGGACGAGATGCCCTACAAGGTGCTGCAGATCCGCGGACGGGTGCGCACCGACACGGTTGAGGGGATCGCCCCCGAGTACGAGAAGATGGCGATCCGCATGCTCGGCGAGGAGCAGGGGCGCGCGTGGCTCACCAGCCTCGGGGCCATCACCACCCACATGAGCCGCGTCTTCGTCACGCCCGAGTGGGTCGCGATCCTCGACTTCGAGACCCGTTTCCCGAGTGCGATCGAGCGGGCCATGGAGACTGCGGCGAGCGCCTGACGGAGCTCACCGAAGTGGCTGCCGGAGGACGCGACCCGGCGTAGCGTGGAGCCACCGTTCCTCGGGGGATCGACGATCCAGCGAGGCGATCACATGCCAGAGTTCATGGACGTGCACACCAACATGCCCGGTGTGACGTCGGAAGCACTGATGGAGGCCCACCAGGCCGACCTCGACATCCAGGACGACGAGGGCGTCGTGTTCAAGCACGCCTGGGCCGACCCGACGAGCGGCCACGTGTTCTGCCTGTCCGAGGGACCGAGCGCCGACGCCGTGAGGCGCATCCACGAGCGGACCGGTCACCCCGCGGACGAGATCCACGAGATCACCGTGACGGCCTGAGCAGGTAGACCCCGACGACGAGCCCCAGACGTTCCTCCTGAACCGGCTGTATCAGCAGCCCCGCGGGAGAACACTGGATCCCAGGGGCCGTCGCGCCCGCTGCGCGGCCCGGGTCGAAGGAGTCCACCATGTCCAAGCGCGCGCTGCTCATCGGGGTCAACGAGTACGCGATCCCGGGGGCGAACCTCCGCGGCTGCGTCAACGACGTCCACAACGTCGCCGGTGCGCTGACCGACCTCTACGGCTTCGCGGAGTCCGACATCACGATGCTCCTCGACGCAGCCGCGACGAAGGCGGCGATGACGCGTGCCATCGCCGACCTCGTCGACTCGGCGCAGCCGGGCGACGTGCTCTACCTGCACTACTCGGGTCACGGCTCCAACGTCCCCGACACGAACGGCGACGAGACCACCGACGACCGCGACGAGATCCTCTGCCCGCACGACCTCGACTGGAACGACCCCCTGACCGACGACTGGCTGCGCACGACGTTCGACCGGCTCGACCCCGGGGCCTCGCTCACCGTCGTCATGGACTGCTGCCACTCCGGCAGCAACACCCGCGAGCCGGTGCTCCTCGGGGGTCCTCCGCCGGAGGTCGTGTCGCGCTTCCTGCCCAACCCCGACGACGAGACCCGCGGCGGCGGCTTCACGGGCACGCCGCGACGCGTCCGTCGCCGGCGCCGCAACGAGGACGTCCACGTCGTCGACATCGCCGAGACCCTCGTGAGCGGCTGCCGCGACAACCAGACGTCGGCCGACGCCCACATCGACGGCGACTACAGCGGCGCCCTCACCTACTTCCTCGTCCGGGCCATGCGGGAGGACCCGACGGCGACCTACCGGGCCCTCCACGCCCGGACCCTCGCCGGCCTCCGGGGCAGCTACGACCAGGTGCCACAGCTCGAGGGCCGCGCCCCACGCCTCGACGAGACCTTCCTGTCCGGGGCGGGCTGAGCCGTGTCGACCCTCGTCGGCGCCACGCCCCCGGCCGACCCCGAGCCGTATGCCGTCCCGACCGTCGAGCAGGCACGCGTGGTCCCCGAGCAGCCGCTGCCCGACCCGCCGAGCGCGGACGAGCCCGAGCATCCGCCGCAGCAGGACGCGGACCAGGACGCGGACCAGGACGCGGACGTCGACCCCTCCCGGCCACTGACCCGCGTCCGCATCTCGCACGGGGACCTGCGTTTCGCCCGCCACCACGTCCTCGTCGGGCACTACCCGGGCAGCACCCTCGTCGGCGGCGAGGGCGCCCTCGACGAGCTGCTCGACGGGCGGCTCTCCCGCGCCGCGGTGCTCGGCATCTACCCCGGTCCGATCGAGACCTGCCAGGTGTTCACCGACCCCGACGAGTGGACCCGCCCGCCCGGTGCGGTCGTGGCCGGGCTCGGCCCCATCGGCGGCCTGAGCGCCGCGTCGCTGGCCCGCGCGACCGCCCACGCGGTACTGACCTCGGCCCTCGGCCACCTGACGGCCGGGGCGTCGGCGACGAGCACCGAGGTGCGCCAGCTGCGCCTCTCGAGCCTGCTCATCGGCACGGGTCAGGGTGGGCTGCCGGTGCGCGACAGCGTGCAGGCCCTGCTCACCGGGGTGCAGCGCGCCAACGACCGACTGGCCGACACCGACCTCGGCGTGCACATCGCCGAGCTCGAGATCATCGAGCTCTGGCAGGACCGTGCGCTCCAGGCGGTCGAGGCCCTCGGCTCGTCGCTGACGAGCGGCGAGCTCGCCGACTCCTTCACCGCCGACCTGCGGCTCGAGGAGCGGCCGGGCCGCCAGCGCCGGCTGCTCTTCCAGGAGCCCACCGGCTGGTGGCAGCAGGTGCGGGTGCGCAGCGAGCCCGACGGAGGCCTGTCGTTCGAGGCGTCGATGCGACGGGCGGGCACTCCGACGCGCACCGTTCCGACACAGCGGGCCCTCGTCGACCGGCTCGTCGAGTCGCTCGTCGACTCCCCGTCGCCCGACCCGTCGGCGGCCCGGACGCTCTTCGAGCTGCTCTTCCCCAACGACCTCAAGGCGCAGGCGCCCGACACGGACAACCTCGTGCTGCTCGTCGACCGCGGCTCGGCGCACTACCCGTGGGAGCTGCTCGACGACCACGGCACCGAGGAGGACCGCGAGCCGCTCGGTGTGCGCCGCGGACTCGTGCGCCAGCTCGAGGGCTCCTCGATGCGCAGCCACGTGCTCTCTGCGACGAGCAGCCGCGCCCTGGTCGTCGGCGACACGGCGAGTGGCCTGAGCGCGCTCCCCGCCGCCCAGCGTGAGGCCCGCGGGGTCGCGGATGCCCTGCGCCAGAACGGTTTCGACGCCGAGCCGCTCATCGCCGAGAGCGGCACCAAGGTCATCCAGGCCCTCTTCGCGACGTCCTACCGCGTCGTCCACCTCGCCGGCCACGGCGTCTTCGAGTGGCCGCTCGGCGACGGGACCGACGCCACGGTCACCGGCATGGTGCTCGGCAACGGCATGTACCTCACGGCCGGCGAGGTCGGCCAGATGCGGCAGGTCCCCGAGCTCGTCGTCGTCAACTGCTGCCACCTCGGGTCGATGGGCCCGAGCAGTCCCGTCGGCCCGGCCGTCCCGGGCGCTCCCGGGATCCCGACCGAGCGTGCGGGCAACTACCACCGGCTCGCCGCGAGCTTCGCGACCGAGCTCATCGACATCGGCGTGCGGGCCGTCGTCGCCTGCGGCTGGGCCGTCGACGACGCCGCCGCGTCGACCTTCGCGGCGACGCTCTACGACCGACTGCTGTCCGGCCTGACCTTCGGCGAGGCGATCGCCGCGGCTCGCTGGCAGACGTGGAACGACCACCCGGCCGTCAACACGTGGGGCGCCTACCAGTGCTACGGCGACCCGGACTACCGGCTGGCACCGGACGCTGTCGTCCACCGGGCGACGACGGCGCGCCGGGCACCCGCGAGCGCCGAGCAGGCCAGGGTCGAGATCGAGAACCTCGGCCAGTCGGTCGACGTCAGCCGCAACACCCGCTTCGGGCTGGACCGGCTGCACGAGCTCTACGAGGCGCTCTCCCCCGAGGACCGCGAGGACGACTCGCTCCAGGTGCTCATCGCCCGGACGTACAACAAGTTCGGCGACTTCGCGCACGCGACGCAGTACTTCGAGCAGACCCTCGAACGCGGCGGGACCGCCCTGACGGTGCGCGACTTCGAGGTCTGGATCGACCAGGTCGTCCGGGCCGCGGCGACGAGCGACGACGACGTCGACGACGCGGTCGCGACGATCGAGTCGGCCATCGACCGGCTCCGCACCCTCCTCGACAACCCCGCCTCGCTCGTGCTCGGTGCGCACGCACCGGAGCGCGCCGCCTTCCTGCCGGGCGAGCCCCACGAGCCGTCCGGCGGTGTCGGCATCGACCGGCTGTGGCGGGTCGCGAGCGCCTACAAGCGGCTCGCCCTCGTCACGTGTCCCGACCGCCCGGGCTCGGGCCGCGGGGGCGACTGGTCACGCACGCACGACGCGCTGGCGAAGACGTCCGAGTGGTATGCCGCGGCGCGGGCCGCCTCGGGGGCGACCGACCGGCGTCGCCACGGCGCCCTCGCCAACTGGCTCGCCGCCGAGCTCGCCCTGCGGTGGCGACCGGTCGAGGGGCGTACGGGGCTCGACCGGGCCGAGGCCCGACGGCTCATCGACGAGTGCCTCGGTGCCGCGCGCGAGGAGGCCTACCTCGCCCCGACCTTCTGGACCGTCGCGGTCTACGCGGATCTGCTCGTCCTCGACGCGTTGTGGAGCCCCCGGGCCACGGACGACGAGGCCCGGGCAGCCCTCGACCTCTACCGGCGCGCGAGCGACCTCGGCAGCGAGGAGCAGCTGCGCCAGGTCCGCGACCAGGTCGACTTCCTCATCGTCATGGCCGGCACCGAGGCGCAGCGCCGGGTCGAGTTCCTCCAGACCCTGCGCGACGGGCTCGTGGCGCTCGACCCACCCCCGCGGGACACGGCGGGCACGGTCACCGCCTGACGGCATACCTCGCGTACGTCGTGCCGCCGGCGAAGCGGCGGAGCTCGAGCAGCTCGAGGTCGAGGCGTATGCCGTCCGGCAGGGTCGGCGTGCCGCCGCCCACGACGACGGGCACCGTGAGCAGGCGCAGCTCGTCGACGATGCCGGCGCGCAGGGCCTGGGCCGCGAGGGTGGGACCGCCGATGCTGACGTCGCGGTCGGCCGAGGCGACGAACTCGGCGACGGCCGCGGGGTCGAAGTCGCGCTCGAGCCGCGTCCGCGGGCCCGACACCCCCTCGAGGGTGCGCGAGTGGACCACCTTGTCGGCGGCCTGCCAGATGCGGGCGTAGTCGCGCTCGACGGCGTCGTCGGAGTCGGTGGGCTCGTCGGTGGGCTCGTCGGTGGGCTCAGTCGGCACGGTCTGCCAGTAGACCATCACGTCGTGGAGGCGGCGTCCGCAGAGGTAGGTGCCGACGTCGCGCTCGAGGTCGTTGACGAAGGCATGCACCTCCCGGTCGGGCGCGGCCCACTCGAAGCCGCCACCGGCGTCGTTCACGTAGCCGTCGAGCGAGGCGGCGCGCCATGTGTCGACTCTGTCACTCGTACATGCTCAGGGCACCTCGTTCGAGTGGGTCCGGCGCCTGCCCGAGGTCTAGCATTACCGGGGTTTGCGCCCGGTCACCCCGGGCCGATCCCCCCCCTCCATCCCCCACCCTCAGGGAACGCTCTCGTGCTCCGACGCCTCACCCTCGCCTGCGCCACGGCGACCCTCACCCTCCCCCTCGCCGCGTGCGGCGGCAGCTCCCCCGCCTCGTCCCCCGAGGCCGCCGCGCACCCCGACTGGGCCGTCGTCGCCGAGCTCGTCTGCCCGTCGAGCGGTGACACGCAGGGGTCGCTGGCCGAGCACAAGATCACGTGCGCCGGCCCCGAGGGCACGCCGCTCGAGGCGGCCTTCTACGACCAGACCGTCGAGCTCGACCGGCGGGTCAGCACGTTCGAGTGCAGGGACGGCGTGAAGTCGGTGGCCGGCAAGAACTGGATGGTCCCCACCGTCACGGACGAGAAGGTCGTGGCCAAGCTCCTCGACGCCGGCGGCATCAACCTCTGCTGAGCCCGTCCACCCCGCACCTCAGGGCGACGGAGGAGCCGCGTCCCGGCGTGCGAAGGGACCGAACCACGTCAGCACCGTGTTGACGACGACGACCACGGCGACGACGACGGCCCACGCGAGCGGCAGGACCGCGAAGGCTGCGACCGCAGCACCCCCGAGCACGACCACCTTGGTCAGGACGCCGAGCACGGGCACCTGCACGACGGCCCGCGGCGCCGCGAAGAGTCCCCAGAGGATGACGGCGACCGTCGGTACGAGGACCCCGCCGAGCACGTGGGCGGCAGTGGTGGTCCCGAGCGTGGATCCCCAGGCCGCCAGCAGGACGACGGCCAGGATCTCGACGCCGAAGGCGACGACGTCGTTCGCGTTGACACCGGCGACGGAGCGCGCGGTCACGGGTGCGGCTCGTCGAGGAAGGCGTGGGTGGGGTCGGCGAGCTCGCGCGCCGACTCGGTGTTGACGAGCGCACCCGCTCCGTCGATGACCTGCAGCCGCGCGGTCGGCAGGTGCCGCGACAGCTCCTGCGCGGCGGCGATCCCGGCCTTGTCCCTCGACCCGGCGACGAGGAGCACGGGCGCCGTGACCGCGCGCAGCGACTCGGTCCCGTCGAAGCCCCTGAGCGCGTCGAGCACGGCGAGCATCCGCGGGCGCGAGACCCCCGCGTCGACGAGCCTGCTCTCCGGCACGAGCCGCATCGCGAGGCGCTGCATCCGCAGCGCCCCCTTCCCGGGCCGCACGAGCGCGCCGCCGAGGACGAGCCGCCCGACGAGCTCGGGCCGCTCGACGGCGAGGCGCAGCGCGACGCTCGCGCCCACCGACACCCCGACGAGGTCGGCCCGGCGCACGCCCTGCAGCTCGAGCTCGTCCGCGACACCCGACGCCGCGTCCCCGAGATCGAAGCCGACGGGGTCCTTGGGCTTGAGGCCCTTCATCCAGGGCGCCGTCATCGGGCGGCCCGCGCCGTAGGCCGACACGAAGTCCTGCCACGCGATCGGCGACTGGCCGAGGCCGTGCAGGAGGACGAGCGGGCGAGGAGCCACGTCAGCTCCAGTCGAGGACGACCTTGCCGCACTGGCCGGACCGGGCGGTCTCGAAGGCCTCCTCCCACTGCTCGGCGGGGAAGCGGTGCGTGATGACCTGGGCGACGGCGGACCGGAAGCGCTCGGACGTCGCGATCATCTGCGACATGGCGTACCAGGTGTCGTACATCTCGCGGCCGTAGATGCCCTTGAGCGTGATCATGTGGGTGATGACCTTGCCCCAGTCGAGCTCGTAGGACTGGTGCGGCAGGCCGAGGAGGGCGATGCGCCCGCCGTGGTTCATGTTGGCGATCATGTCGGTGACGGCCGGGGCGGCACCCGACATCTCGAGGCCGATGTCGAAGCCCTCCTTCATGCCGAGGTGGGCCTGCGCGTCGGCGAGGCTCTCGCGCTTCACGTTGATCGTCAGGTCGGCGCCGGCGTGCTCGGCGAGCGCGAGGCGGTAGTCGCTCGCGTCGGTGACGACGACGTAGCGGGCGCCGGCGTGGCGCGCGATCGCGGCGGCCATGACGCCGATGGGGCCGGCGCCGGTGATGACGACGTCCTCGCCGACCATCGGCCACTGCAGGGCCGTGTGGGTCGCGTTGCCGAGCGGGTCGAAGACGGCGCCGAGGTCGGGGTCGAGGTCGGCGGGCTGGATCCAGGCGTTGCTCGCCGGGATGACGACGTAGTCGGCGAAGGCGCCGTCGCGGTTGACGCCGATGCCCTCGGTGCGGATGCAGAGGTGGCGGCGGCCGGCGCGGCAGTTGCGGCAGCGGCCGCACACGATGTGGCCCTCGCCCGACGCGCGGTCGCCGACGGAGATGCCCGTGACGTCCTCGCCGATCTCGACGACCTCGCCGTAGAACTCGTGCCCGATGACGAGCGGCGGCTTGACGGTGGACTGCGCCCAGTCGTCCCAGCCCGCGAGGTGCAGGTCGGTGCCGCAGAGGCCGGCCCGCAGGACGCGGATCTTGACGTCGGCGGGCCCGCACTCGGGCTCGGGACGGTCGACGAGCGAGAGGCCGGGGCCTGCGGTCAGCTTGGTGAGTGCGCGCACGGGGAGAGTCTGCCACTGCCGATAATGGGAGCGTGTCCCCCTCCGCCGAGAGCCCCGACGAGAGCGCCGCCCCGAGTCCTCGGGTGGCCGCCGCCGTCGCGCGGCTGCGGTCGGTGGGTGAGCGCGTCACCCCGGCGAGGTATGCCGTCCTGCGCGTCGTCGACGCCGCCGACCTCGCCGACGAGCACCTCACGGCCGAGCAGATCGGCACGCGGGTCGCCGACGTCGAGCCGGGCATCCACCGGGCCACCGTCTACCGCACGCTGACCTCGCTCGTCGAGACCGGCGTGCTCTCGCACGTGCACCTCGGCGGGACGGCGACGGTCTACCACCTGGCCGAGCAGGAGCCGGAACACCGGCACGACCACAGGCACGACCCCGGGCACGCCCACGTCCAGTGCCACGTCTGCGGGCGTGTGCTCGACGTGGCACCGGACGTGTTCGACGAGGTGGCCGCGCGGCTGCGCGCCGACCTCGGCTTCACCCTCGACACCGGACACGCGGCGCTGCTCGGCACCTGTCGCGACTGCCGGACCCCCTGACCTCGGACCCCGGACCGTCGAAAGGCCACGTTTTGTGGCCTTTCGACGGTGGAGGGGGCGGGTCAGACGGCCCGGACGTCGAGGAGGTAGCCCTGGGCCGGGCCCATGATGGGGACCGGCAGGCCGACCGTGGTCAGCACCGACCCGGGGACGACGACGCCGTCCTCGGCGAGGGCCGGCCCCCACCAGCCCGGCGGGGTGTTCTGCACGACGGCGGGCAGGCCGGCCTCGGGACGGACGCGGACGGCGTACGACCGGTTCGGGTCGAGCCCCGGCAGGGGCAGGGCTCCCGTCGCGGCGTCGCGACCGGTCACGAGACGGGCGACGGTGTAGGCCGCGCGGCTGCGGTCGGCGTCGACGGTACCCGTGACGAGCACCGTGCCGTCGGGGCTCTCCGAGCGCACGAGGTCACCGGTGTGGAGCAGCGGCCGCAGCTCGCGCGCGAGCGCCGTCCACCCCGTCAGGGCCTCGAGCTCCTCGTCGGAGCACTCCGTGATGTCCCACTCGAGTCCCGGGTGCCCCTGCAGCGCCATGAGCATGCGGAAGCCGAGGTCGAGCGTGCGGTGCGTCGTGTGGGCCGTGGCCGGCCCGATGTGCGTGCCCATGAGCTCGGCCGGCACGAGCAGGCTCGTCCACCGCTGGATGTTCGCTCGCTCGAGCGCGTCGTTGCAGTCGCTCGTCCAGATGCGGTCGGTGCGGTCGAGCACCGCGAGGTCGACGCGCGCACCGCCACTGCTGCACGACTCGATCTCGAGCTGCGGGTGACGCGCCCGGAGGTCGTCGAGCAGGCGGTAGAAGGCGAGCGTGTGCGCGTGCACGGCGGGAGCGTCGACGAGGTGCCCGGTCGGGCCGTCGACGGTGTGCACGGCCTCGAGCAGGTCGCGGTTGTGGTCCCACTTGATGTAGTCGATGCCGATGTCGTCGACGAGCCCGCTGATCCGCTCGAGCAGCTGCTCGCGCGCGGCGTCGACGGTCAGGTCGAGCAGCTGCTGCCAACGCCACTCGCGGGGGGAGCCCGCGGCCGGCCGCAGCACCCACTCCGGGTGCTCGCGCACGAGGTCGCTGTCCTCGTTGACCATCTCGGGCTCGAACCACAGCCCGAACTCGAGGCCGAGGCCCTTGACGTGGTCGACGAGCGGGCCCATGCCCTGGGGCCACACGTCGGTCGAGACGACCCAGTCGCCGAGGCCGGCGCGGTCGTGGCGGCGCCCGCCGAACCAGCCGTCGTCGAGGACGAAGCGCTCGACGCCGATGCGGGATGCCGTGTCCGCCAAGGCTTTCAGGTGCTCGAGGTCGGTCTCGAAGTAGACGGCCTCCCACGTGTTGAGCACGACGGGACGCGGACGCGACGGGTGGCCGGCACGGGCACGGAGGCTCCGGTGGAGGCGGCGCGAGAGGCCGTCGAGCCCCTCGGTCGAGTGGACGAAGACGACCGTCGGGGCGGCATACGACTCCCCCGGGGCGAGGCGCACCTCGCCGGGGGCGAGCAGCTCGCCGCCGCCGATGACGGCGTGGTGGCGCCCGGCGCCCTCGGGGAGCGCCTCGACGAGGTGCTCGTGGTTGCCGCTCCACGCGGTGTGCACGGCCCAGACCTCGCCGTCGCGCCACCCGAAGCCGGCGGTGCCGGCCATCATGAGCAGCGTCGCGTCGTGGCCCGTGCGACCGCGGCGGCTCGCCCGCAGGTGGGTGCCGTGGTCGAGCCGGCTGCGCTGGGGCGAGCGCTCGCGGCACCATCGACCGGTGAGGTCGAGCACCTCGTCGGCGCGCACGGGCAGCGGCAGGATCGCGCGCAGCGCCGACACGTCGAGGGGGGCGGCGTCCGCACCCGTGTTGGTGACCGACGCGTCCACGCGGAGCACGCCGTGCTCGTCGAGGGCGTGCCGCAGCTCGAGGCGTATGCCGTCCGCCGAGCTCGCGCGCGTCACGACCGCACCGTCCGCGACCTCGGACGTCACGTCGGTCCAGCGCACGGCGCCCGCGGACCCGGCGCGGTGGCCGGCCCAGCCGGGCGTGCCCGACCAGCCGTCGGCCTCGCCGGGCAGCACGGTGAGCGGCCACGGGACGTCGAGGGCGCTGTGGCCGACGGGCGCCACCGTGAGCGCCGGGAGGGCGGCATACGTGCTCGCCCCGCCCTCGAGCGCGGGACCCCAGTGGACCACCTCGGGCAGCCCCGAGCCGCCGGGGCGCGGCTCGAGCACGAGCGCGGTCCCGGCGGACTCCAGGTGGACGGTGGACTGGGCGGACTGGTCGGTCAGGTCGGTCACGTCATCCCTTGGTCGCGCCGAGCGTCAGGCCGGCGACGAAGTGTCGTTGGAGCACGAAGAAGATCACGAGGGTCGGGATCGCGACGATCATCGACCCGGCTGCCACGAGGTTGTTGTCCGTGAAGAACTGGCCCCGCAGGTTGTTGAGCGAGCTCGTCACCGGGAACTTGTCGCCCTGCTGGAGCAGCACCGTGGCCCAGAAGAACTCGTTGTAGATCCACGTCGTCTGGAGCACCGCGAGCGCGGCCAGGGCCGGCCGGCACAGCGGCAGCGTGATCTGGAAGAACTGCCGCGTCACGCTCGCACCGTCGATGACGGCCGACTCGTAGAGCTCCTTCGGCAGCGCCTTCATGTAGTTGCTGAGCACGAAGGCGCAGAAGCCGATCTGGAAGGCCATGTTGACGAGGATGAGGCCGACGAAGCTGTTGAGCAGGGTGCCCGAGTCGCTGATCCACAGGGGCACCTCGATGGCGCGGAACATCCGGTAGACCGGGATGAGCAGCGCCTGGGGCGGCAGGAGGTTGGCTGCGAGGAAGAAGCCGAGCAGCGCGAGGTTGAACTTGAACGAGAAGCGCGCCACGACGAACGCCACGCAGCACGACAGGAACAGCGTGAGGATGACCGCCGGGATCGTGATGATCGCCGAGTTCATGAAGTGCAGGCCGAAGTCGGCCTGCTGCCACGCGTTCGTGTAGTTGTCGAGCGTGAACCCGCCCCACGAGACGTAGCCGTTCTTCGCCGTGAAGGCGTAGTCGCGGAAGGAGTTGACGAGCGCGAGGAGCAGCGGGAAGAGCCAGATGAGCGAGATCAGCGTGAGCATGACCGGCAGCAGCCAGCGACGGCCGGACTGCGGTCCCCCCTCGTGCGGCTTGAGCAGCGCCTGGCTGCGCTCCTTCACCGGGTCGGCGGCGAGGGACATGTCAGTCCTCCTTCATGGCGATGCGCAGGTAGATGAAGACGAGCACGCTCGAGATGAGCAGCATGATCGTCGCGAGCGCCGACCCGAAGCCGATGCGGCTCGCCTCGCCGACGACGTTCTGGGTCACGAGGGTCGAGATCAGCTCGAGCCCGTTGCGGCCCTTGTTGATGACCCACACGAGGTCGAAGGCACGCAGCGACTCGATGAAGGTGACGACGAGGACGATGATGTTGATCGGCCGCATCACCGGGAAGACGACCTTGAAGAACGTCTGCGACTCGCTGGCACCGTCGATCTTGGCCGCCTCGCGCAGCGACGGGTCGACACCCTTGAGGCCGGCCAGGTAGAGCAGCATGATGTAGCCCGCGTGGCGCCAGCTCGCGGCCACGAGCGCGGCCCACAGGTTGACGTTCGGGTCGCCGTACCAGTCGGTCGTGCCACCCGTGATGGCGTTGATCAGACCCTGGTCGCGCGAGTAGATCAGCTGCCAGATGAAGCCGATGAGGGCCAGGGACAGCACGACCGGCAGGTAGATGCTCGTCTGGTAGAACCGCGTGCCCGCCACGCCCCGGTCGACGAGCACGGCGAACAGCATGCCGAGCGGTGTCGCGACGAGGAACATCACGGCGAGCCAGATCAGGTTGTGCTGGATGGCCGGCCAGAACGGCGGGTAGATCGTCGCGATGTCCCGGTAGTTCTGCAGCCCCACCGACTTGATGCCGGAGAGCGGCCCGATCCCGTCCCAGTTCGTGAAGGAGAGCAGGACCGAGCCGATCGCCGGCAGCCAGACGAGCCACAGGACGATGAGGGTCGGCACGACGACCATGAGCGACACGACGACCTTGTCGCGTGTCGACAGCTGGTCGATACCTCTGTACTTGCGCTTGCTCGCCATGGCGGCTCGCCTCCCCTCAGGAACCGAAGATGCTCTTCTTCTGGGCCTCGATGCTGGTGAGGAGACCGTCGATGTCCTTCGGGTTCTTGATGAAGCTCTGGATCGCCGGGATCATCACCGTCGACGCGAAGTCGGGGCGGGTGTCGCGGTCCATGAACTGCGCGATCGACTTGGCCGACTTCACGTACTCCAGCGACTTCTTCTGCAGGGCCGTGTAGCCGCTCGTGTCGGCCGTCTGGTTGGTGGCGATGACGCTCGGGTCGGCCTTGAGGGCGAGCAGCTGCGCCTCGGGCTGGGAGATGTACTGGAGCAGCTTCTTGGCACCGCCCTCGTTCTTCGGCTTGGCGCTCATCATGTAGCCGTCGATCGGGGCCTCGATGGCGTCGGTGCCGATCGTCGAGTCGATCTCCGGGAAGGTGAAGAAGTCGAGGTCGTCCTGCTCGGCGCCCTTGGTGAACTGCTGGGCGAGGAAGGAGCCGAGGACGTACATGCCGGACTTCTTCTGCTGGAGCGACTGCGCGGCCTCCTGCCACGTGCGACCGAGGGAGTCGGCCTGGTGGAGGGGGAGGATGCCGGCCCAGGTGTCGAAGACCTTCTTGACCTTCGGGTCGGTCCAGGACTCCTTGCCGGCCATGAGGCTGACGTGGAAGTCGTAGCCGTTGACGCGCAGGTTGATCTGGTCGAACGTGCCCATGGCGGGCCAGCCGTCCTTGTCGCCGAAGGCGATCGGGGCCAGGCCGTCCTTCTTCATCTGGGCGCCGAGGGCGTTGAGGTCGTCGAGGGTCTTGGGGACCTCGTAGCCCTTCTCCTGGAAGAGGCTCTTGCGGTAGAAGACCGCCCACGGGTAGTTGGTGATCGGCACGAAGTACTGCTTGCCGTCGGCGGCGGTCGAGGCCTTCTTGAGGGCGTCGGACATGCCGGTGATGTTCTTCCACACGTCGGAGATGTCGCCGACGAGGCCCTTCTCCGCGAAGAACTGCATGCGGTAGCCGGCGAACCACGTGAAGACGTCGTCGGGCGAGCCCTGCAGGTAGTTGTTGATGTTCTCCTGGAAGGAGTTGTGGTCGACGGTGTTGATCTTGACCGTCGTGCCGGGGTTCGCCTTGGCGAAGGCGTCCATGTAGGACTGGACGGCGGCCTTCGGCACCGCGTCCGACTGGTTGGAGCCGACGGTGACGGTGCCGGTGACGGCCCCCGTCGGGACGCCGGTGCTGCCGGTGCTGCCCGAGCTGCACGCGGCGAGGCCGCCCGCTCCGAGCAGGGTGCCGACGCCGAGGGCGCCGCGCAGCAGGGTCCGACGGTCGACGCCGCGGACGGAGGGGGGAACCATGCGGGCCAGGTACTCGGCCTCGCTCGAGGGGCGGGTCATTGCGGTCTCCTTTGACGCTGTGCCGGGTTCGTTGTCGACAGGAGGCGACAGAGTCGAACATCTGCCACCAGAAACCTTCAACAACAAACAGAGGATGTCGGCGCCCGGTGGCTCTGTCAAGGGATTCGTCCAGACCCATGGCCGGCTGCGACCGAACCGAGACCTTCTCGCGGCCCTGACCTCGGCTTTTACACCGTTGTAAAGGGATTCGCCGCCGCATGACGCCCTCGTCGGGCGGCCCGGGGAGCCGCCGCGTCCGGCGTCCCACCCGTCGAGACCACCGGACCACATCCGGACACGGACACGTCCGATGTGTTTGAAAATGTTGACATCGCGGCGAGCGAAGCGACACCCTGTGTCCCATGCGCTCATGGCCGACGAAGACCCTGGCACTCGGTGGCGACTACAACCCCGAGCAGTGGCCCCGCCCCGTCTGGGACGAGGACATCGAGCTGATGCGGCGCGCCAACGTGTCGTTCGTCAGCCTCGGGATCTTCTCGTGGAGCTGGCTCGAGCCGGCCAAGGGCGAGTACGAGTTCGAGTGGCTCGACACGATCCTGGACAAGCTGCACGCCGGCGGCATCGCCGTCGACCTCGCGACCGCGACCGCGACCCCGCCGCCGTGGCTCTCGGCCGCGCACCCGGAGATCCTCCCGGTCGACGTCGACGGCCACACGCTCTGGCCGGGGAGCCGGCAGACCTGGTGCCCGACGTCGCCCGTCTTCCGCGAGTACGCCGTCGCGCTCACCCGGCAGCTGGCGACGCGCTACCACGAGCACCCCGCGGTGGCGATGTGGCACGTCTCCAACGAGTACGCCTGCCACAACCTGCCCTGCTACTGCGACGAGTGCGCGCGCCACTTCCGCACCTGGCTCCAGCGGCGCTACGCCGGCCTCGAGGCGCTCAACGACGCGTGGGGCACGGCCTTCTGGAGCCAGCGCTACACCGACTGGGACCAGATCCTGCCGCCGCGCCGGTCGACGACGTTCAACAACCCGACGCACGTGCTCGACTACAAGCGCTTCAGCTCGGACGCACTCCTCGACCACATGCGCGCCGAACGCGCCGTGCTCGACGAGCTCTCGCCGGGCGTCCCCGTCACGACGAACTTCATGACGCTCGACCACTTCCGCCACCTCGACTACTCCCAGTGGACCCCCACGGTCGACGTCGTCAGCACCGACCACTACATCGTCGACGCGCTCGAGCACCCGCGCGCCGAGCTCGCCTACAGCGGCGACCTCACGCGCGGCCTCGCGGGCGGCGCGCCGTGGATGCTCATGGAGCACTCGACGAGCGCGGTCAACTGGCAGCCGACCAACCACGCCAAGGACTTCGGCCAGACGATCCGTGACGCCCTGGCCCACGTGGCCCGCGGCGCCGACACCATCGGCTGGTTCCAGTGGCGCCAGTCGCGGGCCGGCTCGGAGAAGTTCCACAGCGCCCTCGTGCCGCACGCCGGCCCCGACAGCGCCCGCTTCCGCGAGGTCGAGGAGCTCGGCCGCATCGCGGGTCGTCTCGGGGAGCTCGTCGGCAGCCGCGTCGAGTCGCGGGTCGCGATCCTCCACGACTACCAGGCGATCTGGGCTGCGGAGGGTCCGTGCATGCCGAGCTCCGAGCTCGACGCGCTGACCGCCGCGCAGGCGATCCACCGGGCGCTGCACGACCGCGGGGTCACGGCGGACGTCGTGCACCCGTCGGCCGACCTCACGGCATACGCCCTCGTCGTCGTTCCCCAGCTCTACCTCGTCACCGACGAGCACGCGGCAGCCGTCGCCGCGGCGGCCGAGGCCGGCGCGGAGGTGCTCGTCACGTACTTCTCGGGCATCAGCGACGAGAACGACCACGTGCGCCTCGGCGGCTACCCGGGCGCCTTCCGCGACCTGCTCGGCGTGCGCGTCGAGGAGTTCTTCCCGCTCGGCCCCGAGGAGACGGTCGCGCTCGCCGACGGCACGGGCACGTGGTGGAGCGAGGACGTGACCGCCCTCGCCGGCACCGACGTGCTGACGACGTATGCCGCCGGGCCCCTCGCCGGCCGACCCGCGGTCACGCGGCGGGCGGGCACGGGCAGCGCGGGATCCGCCTGGTACGTCAGCACGCTCCCGGACGACGCCACCCTCGGCGCCCTCCTCGACGACGTCCTGTCCGCAGCCGGCGTCGAGCCGACCGTGGCAGGCCTGCCGCGCGGGGTCGAGACGACCCGCCGCAGCGACGGCGACACCTCGTGGCTCTTCCTGCTCAACCACACCGACGCCGAGCAGACCATCGCCGCAACTGGGTACGACCTCGTCGCGGACGCCCCTGTCGACGGCAGCGTCCGCCTCGCCCCCGGTGGCGTGGCCGTGCTCAGGGAGGACTGACGATGCTCGCCAGCCAGCGGCGCTCCGTCATCCTCGAGCTCGTCGAGGAGTCCGGGGCCGTCAAGGTGTCGGACCTCGTCGAGCGACTCGGCGTCTCCGACATGACGATCCGCCGCGACATCGAGCGCCTCTCGACCGACGGGCTGCTCGAGCGCGTGCACGGCGGCGCCCTGGCCCTCGGTGGCACCCGGAGCAGCGAGGAGCCGGGCTTCTCGGCGAAGTCGCTGCTCCAGCTCGCCCAGAAGCAGGCCATCGCCCGGGCCGCTGCGCAGCGCGTCGAGGTCGGCAGCGCCATCGGCATCTCCGCCGGCACGACGACCTACGAGCTGGCGCGCGCCGTCAAGGACATCCCGCAGCTGACCGTCGTCACCAACTCGGTCCCCGTCGCGCAGCTGCTCCACGAGTCGGGTGCACCCGGCCAGACGGTCGTGCTGACCGGCGGCGTGCGCACCCCGTCCGACGCCCTCGTCGGCCCGGTCGCCGTGTCGGCCCTGCGCGCCCTCCACGTCGACCTGCTCTTCCTCGGCGCCCACGGCGTCGACGGCCGCACCGGGCTCACGACGCCCAACCTCGTGGAGTCCGAGACGAACCGCGCGCTCGTCGCGTCGGCGCGTCACGTGTGCCTCCTCGCCGACTCGTCGAAGTGGGGCACGGTGGGTCTCAGCACCTTCGCCGACCTCGCCGACGTCGACCTGTTCGTCACCGACGACGCCTTCCCCGAGCGGGCCCGCGAGGCCGCGCGCGAGAGCGTCGGCTCCCTCGAGATCGTGGAGGCCTGATGCCCACCGACAGCCGGACCGCTGCGCGTTTCACGACGAGACACCTCGCCGACGGGCGCGAGATCATCTACGTCGACGAGCCCGGCACGGCCGCGCGCACGGCGGAGGACCCGAGGCCCGTCGAGCCGCGGATGGAGTCGGGCGAGCTGCGCCACGACGCCCTCGTCGACGACTGGGTCGCCGTCGCCGCCCACCGCCAGCACCGCACGTTCATGCCGCCCAAGGACGAGTGCCCGCTGTGCCCGGCCGGCCACGGCTCGGTGCCGTCGGAGATCCCCGAGAGCGACTACCAGGTCGTCGTCTTCGAGAACCGCTTCCCGTCGTATGCCGTCACCTCCGTCGGTGCCGACGCCCCCGACCCGAGCGGGATCTTCGGCACCCGTCCGGCCGTCGGCCGGTGCGAGGTCGTGTGCTTCACGAGCAACCACGAGTCGTCCTTCAAGGACCTGCCCGTCGACCGGGTGCGCACCGTCATCGACACGTGGGCCCAGCGCACCGAGGCCCTCGGAGCCCTGCCCGAGGTCGAGCACGTCTTCGCCTTCGAGAACCGCGGCCGCGAGATCGGGGTGACGCTCCCGCACCCGCACGGCCAGATCTACGCCTACCCCTACCTGCCCGACCGCACCAAGGCCCTGCTCGAGGCGGCCCGCCGCCACCACGAGCGCACCGGCCGGCTCCTCGGCGCCGACATCCTCGCCGCCGAGCGGGCCGACGGCTCCAGGGTGGTCGTGTCGGGGACGCACTGGACGGCATACGTCCCCTTCGCGGCGCGCTGGCCGGTCGAGGTGCACCTCGCCCCGCACCGCGACGTGCCCGACCTCGTCGCCCTCGACGACGACGAGCGCGACGAGCTGGCCGTCGTCTACCGCGACCTGCTCGGGCGCCTGGACCGCTACTACGTCGACGCGGACGGGTCGCCCGTCAAGCTGCCCTACATCGCGGCGTGGCAGCAGGCCCCGGCCAAGACCGGGCGCGACGTCTCGCGGCTGCACCTGCAGCTCATGTCGGTCCTGCGCGGCCCCGGCCGCCTCAAGTTCCTCGCCGGGTCCGAGTCGGGTGTCGGCGGCTGGGTCAACGACGTGGCCCCGGAGAGGGCGGCCGCCCGCCTGCGTGAGGTCGCCCCGTGAGCGAGCGCACCCGCGACGAGGTCGTCGCCTCGGTGTCCGACGTCTTCGCGCGCACCTTCGGCAGCGCCCCGACGGGCGTGTGGTCGGCGCCCGGGAGGGTCAACCTCATCGGCGAGCACACCGACTACAACGGCGGTCTGTGCCTCCCGATCGCCCTGCCGCAGCGGACGTATGCCGCCGTGTCCCGACGCGACGACGGCGTCCTCCGGATGGCGTCCGCCCAGCAGGACGGCGTCGTCGAGGTCGCCCTCGACGACATCTCCCCCAAGCAGCCCGGCGGCTGGGGCTCCTACGTCGCGGGCGTCCTCTGGGCCCTGCGCCGCGACGGCCTGCCCGTCGACGGGCTCGACGTCGTCGTCGACTCCACCGTGCCGTTCGGTGCCGGCCTCTCGAGCTCGGCCGCCCTCGAGTGCGCCGTGGCCGCGGCCGCGAGCGACCTCTTCGACCTCGACCTGCTCGCCTCGACCGAGGGACGGGCCCGGCTGGCCGCGCGCTGCGTCGAGGCCGAGAACGAGATCGCCGGCGCACCCACCGGCGGCATGGACCAGTCGGCCTCGCTGCTCTGCGACGACGCCGCAGCCCTGCTGCTCGACTGCCGGTCCGGTGAGACGCGGCAGGTGCCCTTCGACCTCGACGCCTCGGGCTACGTCCTGCTCGTCACGGACACCAGGGCCGAGCACGCGCTCGTCGACGGGCAGTACGCCGCCCGACGCGACGCGTGCGAGGCCGCAGCGCGCGACCTCGGCGTCGAGACGCTCCGCGAGATCGGTCCGGCCGGGCTCGACGACGCGCTCGGTCGGCTCGGCTCCGACGAGGTACGACGCCGCGTGCGCCACGTCGTCACCGAGATCGAGCGCGTGACGCTCGCGGTGACGGCTCTCGAGGCGGGCGACCTCGACGAGGTCGGCCGCCTCTTCGACCTCTCGCACGCCTCGCTGCGCGACGACTACGAGGTGTCGTGCGAGGAGCTCGACGTCGCGACGGCAACAGCCCGCTCGCACGGGGCCCTGGGCGCGCGGATGACCGGCGGCGGTTTCGGCGGCTCGTGCATCGCGATCGTCCGAGCCGCCGACGCCGATGCCGTGGCCGCGGCGATCGCGGCCGCCTTCGAGGCCGAGGGCTTCACGCCCCCCGTGTCGTTCACGGTGACCGCGTCGGGTCCCGCCGACCGCGACCGCTGAGGCCGCGCACTCACTAGGGTGCGTCCATGACCTCGGCGACGCCGCCCGCCCCCAGCCCGGCCCTGCCGGCCGCCGTGCGTCGGGGCTACGGCCTCGGGTCGGTCGCCACGGGGTCCTTCGGCACGGTGCCCGGTCTGCTCCTGCTGCCCTACCTCACCGACCGGCTCGGTGTGCCGGCCGCCGCTGCCGGCGTCATCGTCTTCGCGCCCAAGGCGTGGGACGTCGTGCTCAACCCGGTCGCCGGCCGCATCAGCGACCGGTCGACGCACCCGGACGGGCGGCGGCGGCCGTTCCTCATCCGCGCCGGTCTGCTCCTCGCCGCGGCCTTCGCCCTCCTCTTCCTCGGACCGACCGCGCCGCAGTGGCTCGCGGCCGGCTGGGTGGCCGTGGTCTACCTCGCCTGCGCGACGGCCTACAGCTTCTTCCAGGTGCCCTACGTCGCGATGCCGGCCGAGATCACCGACGACTACGACGAGCGCACCCGGCTCATGACGTGGCGGGTCGCGATCCTCGCCCTCGCGATCCTCGTCAGCGGTGGGGCGTCGCCGGCCATCCGGGACGCCTTCGGGCCCGTCTGGGGCTACCGCGTCGTCGGCTTCTTCGTCGCCACCCTCATCGCCCTCGGGGCCTACGGCGCGTGGCGGGGCACCCGGGCGGCTCCGGTCCGCACGGGCGTGGCGACGAGTGCCACCTTCGGTGACCAGCTGCGGATCATCCGCTCCGACCGGCCGTTCCGTCTCCTGCTGACCACCTTCGTGCTCCAGGCACTCGCGACGGGCGCGATGCTCGCGGGCGTCGACTACGTCGCCCGCTGGATCATCGGGACGCCGCTGTCGGCGACGCTGCTCTTCGTCTGCTTCGTCGCCCCGGCGCTCGTCGTGACCCCTCTGTGGCAGCGCTTCGGCACGGCCCGGGACAAGAAGGTCGGCTACGTCGTCGCCTCGCTCCTGCTCGGTGGCGGCGCGCTCGTCCTCGTCCTGCTGCGCTCGCTGCCCGAGGGCGTCGTCTACGCGTGCGTGGCCGTCGTCGGCGTGGGCTACGCGGGCGCCCAGATGTTCCCGCTCGCGATGCTCGCGGACGTGGCGAGCCGCACCGAGGAGGCGCGCACGCGCGTCGGCCTCTACACCGGTGTCTGGACCGCGGGTGAGACGCTCGGCCTCGCGCTCGGACCGGCCGCGTATGCCGTGGTGCTGGCTCTCGGTGGCTACGTGTCCTCGACGGGATCGACCGTGCCGCAGTCGGACTCGGCCCTGACCGCGATCGCCCTGGGCTTCTCCCTCGTGCCGGCCGCCCTCGTCGCGCTCTCGTTCCTCTCGCTGCGCGCCTTCCCGCTCTCCCCGCCCCCTGCGTCGACTGCCCGAAGGAGCTGATGAGGTCATGACGATGGACCACGACGAGATCCGTGAGGCGCTGACGGCGATGCGCGCCCGCGACCTGCCGACGCACGGGGGCCGCACCCTCGCCTACGTCTACGACTCCGGCCTGGCGTCGGCCGATGCCATCGGCCGGGAGGCCCTCGCGGCGTTCGCGTCGACGAACGGGCTCGACCCCACGGCCTTCCCGTCCCTGCTCCAGATGGAGAACGACCTCGTCGGCATCGCGGGCCGGCTCGTCGACGCCCCAGCGGGGTTCGCCGGTGTCGTCACCTCGGGCGGCACCGAGTCGATCCTGCTGGCGGTCCTGGCCGCCCGGGACGCACGGCCCGACATCACGGCCCCACGGATGATCCTCCCGACGACGGCCCACGCGGCCTTCCACAAGGCCGCGCACTGGCTGCGGGTCGAGCCCGTCCTCGTCGACGTCGATCCCGTGACGAAGCGCGCTGATCCCCAGGCGATGGCCGCCGCCATCGACGAACGGACCGTCCTCGTCGTCGCGTCCGCACCGTCCTACGCCCACGGCGTCATCGACCCCGTCGGTCCGGTCGCCGCCGCGGCAGCAGCCGCCGGGGTGCGCTGCCACGTCGACGCGTGCATCGGCGGCTGGGTCCTGCCCCACCTGCGCGACTCCGAGCCGGAGCAGCCGCCGTGGACCTTCGCCGTCCCGGGCGTGACGAGCCTGTCGCTCGACCTGCACAAGTACGCCTACACACCCAAGGGCGTGTCGGTGCTGCTCCACGCCTCGGCCGACCTGCGCCGCACGCACCTGTTCGCCTCGGCCCGCTGGCCCGGCTACACGATGCTCAACACGACGGCGCAGTCGACGAAGTCGGGCGGCCCGGTGGCCGCGGCCTGGGCCGTCGTGCACCACATCGGCGCCGACCGCTACACGTCGCTCGCCCGCGACGCGCGCACGGCAACGCTCGACCTCGCAGCCGCGGTGGACGGCATACCCGGTCTGTCGGTGGCCGCTCCCCCGGACTCGACGCTGCTCTCCCTCGTCGCCGACGACTCGTGCGACGTCTTCACGATCAGCGACGAGATGCTCGAGCGTGGGTGGTTCGTCCAGCCGCAGATGCGCTTCCGCGACCTGCCGGCGACCCTGCATCTCACCTTCAGCGCGGCGACGGCTGCCTCGTCCGACCTCATCGCCGCCGACCTCGCCGACGCGACGGCGGCGGCCCGCGCCTCGGGACCGGCCACGGCCCCGGCCGAGCTCGTCGCGATGGCCTCGGCGGTCGACCCGACCACCCTCGACGAGGCGACGTTCACCGGACTGCTCGCCGCCGCCGGGCTGGCCGGTGGCGACGGCGGACTCGTCCTGCCCGAGCGGATGGCTCCGGTCAACGCCCTGCTCGACGCCCTGCCGCCGGCGCTGCGCGAGGTGCTGCTCCTCGGCGTCGTCGACCGCCTCGCCCGCCCGACCTGAGGTCGTGCGGGCACACGAAGGGGCGGGCACCCTGCGGTGCCCGCCCCCTTGTCGTGTCGGTGTCGCTCAGCCGGGGATGATGAGTCCCTTGGTGGCCTTGGCGCGCTCGAGACGAGCGGAGACGTCCTCCCAGTTGACGACGTTCCACCAGGCCTTGACGTAGTCGGCCTTGACGTTCTCGTACTGCAGGTAGAAGGCGTGCTCCCACATGTCGAGCTGGAGCAGCGGGATCTGGCCCACGGGGATGTTGCCCTGCTGGTCGAACAGCTGCATGATGTGCGGCCGCTCGGCGATCGTGTCCCACGCGAGGATCGACCAGCCGGAGCCCTGGATCGCGTTGGCGTTGGCGTTGAAGTGCGCCTGGAACTTCTCGAAGCCGCCGAAGTACTCGGTGATCGCCGCGGCGACCTCACCCTCCGGCTGGCCACCGCCGTCGGGGCTCATGTTCTTCCAGAACACGGAGTGGTTGGTGTGACCACCGAGGTGGAAGGCGAGGTTCTTCTCGACACCGTTCACCGCGGCGTAGTCACCCGACTCGCGCAGCTCCTCCAGCTTGGCGACGGCGGCGTTGGCGCCGTCGACGTAGGCCTTGTGGTGCTTGCTGTGGTGCAGCTCCATGATGCGAGCGCTGATGTGGGGCTCGAGGGCGGCGTAGTCGTAGTCGAGCTCGGGAAGCGTGTAAGCCACTTGTCGTTCCTTTCTGGAGACCATCCGGCTCCGACCACTCTATGCCGCACCGGAACGGCGTCGACAGGGTGTCCGTGAGCACGGGTCGTGGGTGACGTACCCACTTGCCCCACCCTCCGACTTAACCTCGACTTGAGGTCAAACCGGCAGGGTCACCCTGGCGAGAGGAACGCCTCGAGCGTCTCGACGACGAGCCGGTGGTCCTCGCGCTGCGGCAGGCCCGAGACGGCGATGGTGCCGACGCACCCGACGTCGCGGACGATGACCGGGAAGGCGCCGCCGTGGGCGGCATACGCTCCCGGGTCGAGACGCGAGCTGTCCTCGAACGTCTTGCCGGCAGCGCGGAACTCCTCGCCGACGTAGAGGGAGGAGTGGCCGTAGCGGTCGACCACGGCGCTCTTGCGCTCGAGCCACCCGTCGTTGTCGGCCGTGGCCCCGGGCAGCGCCGCGTGGAAGAGGCGCTGCCCGTTGCGACGGATCGAGATCGCCACCGGAGACCCAGCGGCCCGCGCCGCGTCGCGCAGGGCGACGCCCAGCGCCCACGCCGTGTCGGCGTCGAAGCGGTCGAAGACGAGCCGCGCCTCCTGGGCGGCCAGCTCGTCGAGCACCGGGTGCTCGCTCACGCGCGCGCCACCCGCCGGAACGCGATGCCGACCAGGACGAGGACGATGCCGATGCCGAAGGCCATGAAGGCGACGCCGAAGGCCACGACGGAGGTGAAGAGCGAGGCACGCAGGAACGATCCGGTCATGACGACCTGACGGTTCGGGTCGTCCTTGGGCAGCTCGGCGTACGTCTTGCCGCCGCTCGCCGCGAGGGCGTGCTTCTCGATGGTGGTGGCCTCCGAGTAGGCCGTCCACGGCGAGTTCACCGGCTGCCCGGCGAACATGGAGGCATCTTCCGAGACCGTGATCTTCTCGCTGGCGAGCTGGGACTGCACCTGGTACCAGGTGAATCCGCCGGCCAGGATCATGATGATGCCGAAGACGACGACGATGGTCCCGATGACGGAGACCGAGCGGAGTCGATCGGCGGTGGCGGGGGTGCTGGTGCTGACGGTGCTCATGCGGACCTCCGAGGGGGTGAGTTGTCTCGAGCCGTGCACGCGCCGCCCGACCGAGCGGCTCACCTCCACGCTAGGGCCTCACCACGGGACACGGGGCCGGATGCGAATCAGGTTTCGACTCAAGCGAGTCCGAGCAGGTCGCGCACGTCGTCGGCCGTGATGGCTCCCGAGAGCGAGCCGCCCTCGTCGACGACGCGCTGGAAGAGGTCGCGCTTGCGCTCCTGCAGCGCGACGACCTTCTCCTCGATGGTGCCGGCCGAGACGAGCCGGTAGACCGTGACGGGACGGCTCTGCCCGATGCGGTGCGCGCGGTCGATCGCCTGCGCCTCGGCGGCGGGGTTCCACCACGGGTCGAGCACGTAGACGTAGTCGGCCTCGGTCAGGGTGAGCCCGAAACCGCCGGCCTTGAGGCTGATGAGGAAGGCGACGGCGTCGCCCTCGCGGAACCCGCGGACGACCGCCTGCCGGTCGGTCGTCGACCCGTCGAGGTATGCCGTCGCGAGCCCCGCGCGCGTCAGCGCCGCCTCGACGCGGCGCAGGAAGCCGGTGAACTGGCTGAAGACGAGCGCGCGGTGGCCTTCGGCGGCGAGCTCACGCAGCTGGTCGACGAGGAACTCGATCTTGGCCGCGGTGGCTTTGCCGGCGTGGACCTCGTCGACGAGGACGGGGTCGAGGGCGAGCTGGCGCAGGCGGGTCAGCGCCGCGAGGATCGCGACCCGGTTGGACTCGGGGTCGTCGAGCAGGCCGAGGACGCGCTGCCGCTCGCGCTGGAGGTGCTGGTCGTAGATGTGCCGGTGGACCGGGTGCGGGTCGAGGGCCATGACCTGGATCTGCTTGGGCGGCAGGTCGATCGCGACCTGCTCCTTGGTGCGGCGCAGCATCAGGGGCCGGATGCGGCGGCGCAGCAGGTCGAGCAGCTCCGGGCGCTCGCCGGACTCGATGGGCTTGCGGTAGCTCTTGGTGAAGACGTCGGGTCGCGGGTAGAGCCCGGGGGCGGTCAGGGAGAGCAGCGACCAGAGGTCCATGAGGGAGTTCTCGAGCGGCGTGCCCGTGACGGCGACGGTGAACGGCGCCCCGAGCCGGCGCACGGCGACGTGGGTCTTGGCCTGGCGGTTCTTGACGAACTGGGCCTCGTCGAGCACGACCCCACCCCACCGCACGCCGTGGAAGGCCGCGTCGTCGAGGCGCAGGACGGCATACGACGTGATGACGACCTCGGCGCCCGCGACGGTGTCGGCGAGCGTCACCCCGCGCTTGCGCTCGGTGGCCGTGACGGCGACCGCCGCGAGGTGCGGGGCGAAGGTCTCGAGCTCGCCCATCCACGTGCCGACGACGCTCGTCGGCGCCACGACGAGCACCGGACCCCGCGCGTCGGGACCCGTGTCACCGAGCTCGCCGCGGTCGTGCGCGCGCACGAGGGCCGCGATGACCTGGAGCGTCTTGCCGAGACCCATGTCGTCGGCGAGGATGCCGCCGATGCGGGCGTCCCAGAGACGCGCGAGCCAGCGGTAGCCGTCGAGCTGGTAGGGACGCAGGGTGGCCCGGAGGTCGGGTGGCACCTCGGCGAGCGGCCCGGACTCGAGGGAGCCGAGCGCCTCGACGTTGGCCGCCCAGCGGGCGCTCTGCTCGTCGACGACGCCGAGCGCGACGAGCTCGTCCCAGAGGTCGGCGTGGTGGGCGCTGAGCCGCAGTCCGCCGGTCTCGGGGTCGGCGATGTCGCGGGCCTCCTCGATGAGGTCGCGCAGCCGGTGCAGCTCGGGCCGGTCGAGGCGGAAGAAGGCACCGGAGTCGAGCAGCATGATCTCGTCGCCTCGGGCGAGCGCGCCGAAGAGCGGCTCGAAGGGCACGTCTTCGCCGTCGACCTCGACCGAGACCCGGAGGTCGAACCAGTCGCCGGGCTCGGCCTGCTCACGCCGCTCGCCGGTGCCCAGCCGGACGACGGGAGCCGAGGTCACCTCCTCGTAGGCCGGGACGTCGCCGTCGACCTGGACGGTGACGTGCTCGTCGGCCTCGAGCAGGGGCAGCGTGTCGACGACGAAGCGCGCGGCCGCCATCCCCGTGAGGACGACGCGCGGCACGAGGTAGGCGTGACCGCCGAGGTCGGCACGCAGGGCGCCGGGCACCGAGCGCAGCGACGTCGCGGCCTGGACCGCGGCGGACTCGGCGTCCCGGTCGCGCCCACCGACGGTGCCGAAGCGCGCCGTCGTGAAGGGTCGCGGGGTGCCGTCGTAGGCGTGGCTCAGGTCGAGGCGCAGCTCGCCCGGCACGTCGCTGACGACCCGGACGTGGACCGTGACGACCTCGGCCGGGACGTCCTGGGGCAGATCAGGCGCCGGCAGGGGCACCTCGGAGCGGACCCGCAGCCGTTGGCGCAGGCCCGGGACGACGGAGCGCAGGAAGCGACCCCGCTCGTCGGCGGGCACGCGCAGGCCGGCGAGCGCCGAGGTGAGGGCCTCGGGGCCGAGGTCGAGGTCCTGGTCGAGGGGCACGAAGGTCAGCGAGTCGTCGTCACCCTCGACGGCGACGGCGTGCACCGGGTCACCGAGGTAGAGCCGCTCGCCGGTCGTCGCGGCGGGCATCCCCTCGATGTCGACGTCGAGGTCGAGGTCCCCGCTGCCGTCGGGGGCGCGCTTGACGAGGAGCACGAGCGTGGCCGCGTCGTCGGCGACGTGGACCGGGCCGGTGACGCCCTCGCCGGGCAGCAGCTCGATGCCGGCCGCGCGGGCCTCGCGCAGGAGCGGCCAGACCTCGGGGCTCGCGTCGAGCGAGAGCGGCGGGGTCGCGGAGAAGTAGGTCGTGCCGCCCGAGCCGTGCCGGGCGACGTCGTGCAGGCGCCCCATGATCCGCTCGTGCTCCGGCAGGAAGCGGATGCCGGCGCGCCACTGCGGCAGCGCGTCGTGCCACGACAGCGTGCGGTGCCACGTCCCGGCGCGGGTCCAGCGGGTCGGGCGCAGGCCGTAGCTGAGCTCGGGCACCCCGCGCCGCCCACGCTGGTCGCGGTAGACGGTGTCGACGAAGAGGCCGGCCGGCATGAGGTCGCCGCGCGGCTCGGGGCGCTCGGCGACCGGGGACGGCTCGACCGCGCGCGGCCGGACGTGACCGAAGACGTCGGACCAGTGCGGCGGCACGACGAGCGGCGCCGGCTCGGCCGCGGCCGGCTCGACGGAGCCCTCGCCCTCAGCCGCCGGTCGCGGCTCGACGACCCTGCCCTGGGCGACGTCGCGGGCCGTGAGCATGAGCGCCACGACGTGCTTGCAGTCGCTGCGCACCGGGCAGCTGCACGTGCCGCTCCACAGGTGCGAGCGCCCCTTCGGGTGCGGCCGGGCCTCGATGAAGGTCTGGTAGGTCTCGTGGCCGCTGCCCTCGATCGTGCCGAGCAGCATGAGCCCGTCGGGGCGCGTGGCGAGCGAGCGCACCCGGCGCTCGGCGGCATACGCCTGCCCGCGCTCGAAGGTGCGCGAGCCGACCTGCTGGGCGATGTCGGGGTCGGTGACGTCACCCACCCACGTCGCCCGCCCCACGCTCCACACCACCTGAGCACTGTACGTTCGCCCGCCGACACCGCCGGGCGTCGTCCACAGGGTCGGGCAGGATGGGCGCATGCCCAGCACGCCCGACCCCCGTGAGCTGACGCTCGCCGACTTCCCGGTCCACCGTCCCGTGACGACCCGGTGGTCCGACAACGACATGTACGGCCACCTCAACAACGCCGTCTACTACGAGCTGTTCGACTCGGCGATCAACGGGTGGCAGGCCGAGCACGTGACGGTCGACCCGATGACCGACGCGACGCAGGGCGTCGTCGCGGAGTCGTCGTGCGCCTTCTACGCCGAGGTGGCCTTCCCGGCGCCGCTCGTCGTGGGCGTCCGCGTCGTCCGTCTCGGGCGCAGCAGCGTCACCTACCAGCTCGGGCTCTTCGTCGACCCGGAGCGCGGCGCGGCCGCCGACCCGGCGATCAAGGCCCTGGGGCACTGGGTGCACGTCGAGATCGACACCGCGACCCGACGTCCCACCCCCATCCCGGACCACCTCCGGGCCCTCATGGAGACGGCGGCGGTGTCGCCCGAGGGCAGCCCCGCATGAGCGACGGTCCGCTCGAGGAGTCGTGGGAGTCCTGGACGGCGCGCATCGCCACCGACCTCGCGGCGCTCACCGACGACGACTGGCTGACCTTCACCGTCCACGTGCCGTCACGGGCCGAGAGCACGTATGCCGCCGAGCGGGCTCCGCGAGGACGGCGCCGCGGTCATCGGCCGGGCCACCCACCTCGCGTGCCGGACGTCTTCGTCCAGGTGCGCAGTCTCGAGGGGGTGCTCGCGCTCGAGTGCATCGGCGACACCGAGTTCGAGGGTCTGACCGACCTGACGCGCGACGAGCAGGCCGCCCTCGCCGGTCTCGGGTGGGCGCGGGAGGGCGCGGAGCCGGAGTTCAGCCGGACCTTCGAGCGCGCCTCGGAGGCGGCGGAGCTGCTGCGGGCGAGCCTCGCCCGGGTGCTCGGCGCGGCCACCCCGGCCGACGTCGACGTCCGCCGCGCCCCTCGTCCCTGACCCCGGGCCCGCCGACCCTCGAGAGGCGGGGCGAAGGGTGCGTTTGCCATCATGGCGGGATGAGGCCGGTGATCCACAGTGGCGAGTACCAGGAAGTCCTCGACGCGGCGGCCCTGCTCCAGCTCCGCCGTTCCGACGTGCTCGCCCAGCTGGCGGCCGGCGACCGACCGGACCACGTCCGGGTGGTCGGCCAGGGGCCACGGCTCAACGAGCAGATGATGCGGGAGTCGCGCCAGTGGAAGCACCTGCTCTCGGTGCGGCAGGTCACGACGGTCGCCGACCTGCGCGCGTCCCTCCCCAACAACCGACAGACCCTGGCCTCCGGCCTGAGGATGACGAGCCTCTTCGACTGGGCGGCCACGACACCCGCGGCCCGATCCCTGCTGGCGCAGGAGGCCGCCGGCGTCTACTACTTCACGCGCGCCCCCATGCAGCTCAAGGTCCTGAACCTGCGGGAGGTGCTGCTGCAGGGCCCCGAGTTCGATGGTCAGCAGTCCGTCATCGCCGTCGCCGAACCGACGGTGCTCGCCGCGGCCATGCGGTACTGGCACGCCGTGCTGAAGAACGCCGTGCCGACGTGGTCCGAGGACGACACGACCCAGGGGTTCAGCCCGAGGCAGCGACGGATCCTCGAGATGATGCGGCAGGACCTGACCGACCAGCGGATCGCCGACGTCCTCGGCGTGAGCCTGCGGACCGTCCGCTACGAGGTGGCCGCGATCATGACGACGCTGGGGGTGCGGTCGAGGTTCTCGGCGGGCGTGTGCCTCGGCGCGGCCGACCCGTGAGCGCTGACAGCGCGGTCAGCGGCCGGCGGCGACCCGCTTCGCGGCGCGCTTCATGACGGCGGTGTAGGCCGGTCGGGCGAAGCGCTTGGCCCGCCACGCGACGTGCCCGTCCCGGTCGGTGAGGATGACGTCGCGGCGGGCGTCGATGCCGCGCACGACGATGGCGGCGATCTCGTCGGCGGTGCGCCTCGAGCCGCTCACCATCTTCTTGCCGGCCTCCTCCATCTCGGTGTCGGCGCCCTGGAACGACGACCCGAGGTTGGTCCGGAAGAACGACGGGCACACGACGGAGACGTCGACGCCGTGCGGGGCGAGCTCGTGCGAGAGCGTCTCGCTCAGGGCGACGACGCCGGCCTTGACGGTGTTGTAGGCCGACATGCCGGGCGCGTGGACGAGGCCCGCGAGCGAGGCGGTGTTGACGATGTGGCCGCTGCCCTGCTCCTTGAGGAGCGGCGTGAAGGTGCGGCAGCCGCGGACGACGCCGAGCAGGTTGATGTCGACGATCCAGCGCCACTCGTCCATCGTCGCGACGTCGATGCGCCCACCCGCGGCGACGCCGGCGTTGTTGACGAGCAGGTCGAGCCCGCCCCACGTCTCGCGCACGTGGGCGAGTGCGGCGGCCCACGCCTCGTCACTGCGCACGTCGAGCGGGAGGTATGCCGCCGCGTCCGGGAGCGCGTCGGGCCGGTCGGTCGCCACGTCGGTCGCGAGCACGTGGTCGCCGCGGGCGACGAGGGCGCGGACGAGCGCGAGCCCGAGACCGGAGGCACCGCCGGTGACGAGGACGCGGCGGGGGGACGTGGGCGCGGACGCGCGGAGCGAGCGGGACGGCATACGCCCCAACCTACTGGCGGACGGTGAGCGTCACCTTGCCGTGGGCGCGGCGCTCGTCGATCTCGGTGAGGGCCGCGGCGACGTCGTCGAGCGGGTGGCGCGTCCCGATGGGCGGGGCGAGCGCCCCGCTCTCGAGGAGCGGGAGGATCGCCTCCCACTGGGTGCGCAGGTAGGTCGGGTCCGGCATCCAGAAGGCACCCCAGCCGACGCCGACGACGCTGAGGTTGCCCAGGAGCAGCCGGTTGACCTTGACCTCGGGGATCTGGCCGGCGGTGAAGCCGACGACGAGCAGGCGACCCTCGGGGGCCAGGCTGCGAAGGCTGTCGGTGAACCGGTCGCCGCCCACCGGGTCGACGACGACGTCCACACCGCGTCCGTCCGTGAGCTCCTTCGCCGCCGCGAGGAACCCGTCGGCGAGGACGATGTGGTGCGCGCCGGCCGCGCGGGCGGTCTCGATCTTGTCGTCGGACGACACGACGGCGATGACGCGGGCGTCCATGGCGCGCGCGAGCTGGATGGCGGCGGTGCCGATGCCGCCCGCGGCGCCGTGGACGAGGACGGTCTCGCCGCGCTCGAGCTGCCCGCGGCGGGTCAGGGCGAAGTGGACGGTGAGGTAGTTCATCGGCAGCGCGGCGCCGGTCTCGAACGACACGGCGTCGGTCAGCGGGAAGACCATCGCCTCGGGCACGGCGACCGTCTCGGCGAAGCCGCCGAGCACCGGGAAGGCGGCGACGCGGTCGCCGACCCGGAAGGCGCTGTCCTCGCCGACCTCGCGCACGACACCGGCGCACTCGGCGCCGGGGACGAAGGGCAGGTCCGGGCGCATCTGGTAGAGCCCGCGGCTCATGAGGACGTCGGGGAAGCTGACGCCCGCCTCGTGGACGTCGACGAGGACGTGGCCCGGGGTCAGGGCAGGCACCTCGACCTCGCCGACCGTGACGGACGACGGCCCGTCGAGGCTCGTGACTCGTGCCGCGCGCATGGTGCTCCTCATCATCGGGGGGATCTCGACCCTAGCCGCCCGCGGGGCCACACTGGACGGGTCGGCAGATGCGTGCCGCGAGACCCAGGAGGCGGCCATGGGCGTGGCCAACCGGATGATGCGCGCCGGCAACGCGGCGCACGTGGCGCTCTACCGCCGCTTCGACGTCGGGTTCCTCCGCTCGGTCCGGGGCATGCCGATCCTCCTGCTCACCGTGGCCGGCCGGTCGTCCGGCACGCTGCGGACCAGCCCGGTCGGCTACTTCCGCGACGGGGACGCCTACGTCGTGTGCGGGAGCGCCGGGGGTGCCGCGGCGGAGCCGCAGTGGTTCCGCAACCTGCGGCACGCCGACACGGCCGTCATCGAGGTCGGGGACGAGCGGGTCGAGGTGGCCGTGGCGGTCGCCCACGGCGCGGAGCGCGACCGCCTGTGGCGGCGCCTGCTCGAGGTCGCTCCGTTCTTCGGCGGCTACGAGGCCAAGGCCGGAGGGCGTGTCATCCCGTTGGCCGCCCTGACCCCGAGGGCGCCGAGGTCCGCTGCGCCGTGATCGTGAACGACGCCCGGAGCAGGTCGACGTCACGCGAGCTCGGTCCGACCCGGAGCTCGAACTCGCCCGGCTCGACGACCCGGCGACCGGCCGCGTCGACGATGGAGCAGGCCGCGGCCGGGACCTCGATGCGGGTCGTCACCGACTCGCCCGGTGGGACCGTGACGCGGCGGAACGCCTTGAGCTCCTTGGCGGCCCACGTGACGCTCGTGACGACGTCGGTGACGTAGGCCTGCACGACCTCGTATGCCGTCCGGTCGCCCGCGTTGGTCAGCGTGACCTCGGCGGCCACGACGTCGCCGGGCGCGAAGGTGGCGGCGTCGAGGATGAGGTCCGACCACTCGACGGTCGTGTAGGTCAGGCCCTCGCCGAAGACGAACTGCGGCTCCTGGGTGAGGTCGGCGTAGCGGTGGCCGTGCTGGCCGCGCACCTGGTTGTAGTAGGTCGGCTGCTGACCGACGTGACGCGGGATCGAGAGGGGCAGACGCCCGGCGGGCTCGATGTGGCCGAGGACGAGCTCGGCCACGGCGCGACCGCCGCGCATGCCGGGGCTGTAGGCCTCGATGACCGCGGCCGCCCGCAGGGCGCTGGGCGGCAGGACGTTGGGCTTGGAGTGGAGCAGCACGACGACGACGGGGGTGCCGGTGCCGTCGAGCTCGTCGACGACCGCGTCGAGCAGGGCGACCTGACCGCCCTGGAGGTCGAGCGTCGCGGTCGAGCAGCCTTCGCCCGTCAGGGCGATCGTGTCGCCGAGCACGACGACAGCGAGGTCGGCGGCACGCGCGGCCGCGACGGCGGCGGCGAGCTGCTCGGGGTCGACGGGCGCGGGTGCGGAGACCGGCGGACGGGGCTGGCCGTCGGGGAAGAGCGGCCCCTCCGGGTCGGGCACGAGGGTCTCGATCTCGGCCCCGCGGGCGTGGGTGACGCTCCACGCCGGCGGCACGACGGCGCGGAAGCCGTCGAGCACGGTCTCGACCGTCTCGCGCGGGTGCCCGTCGGGCATCCAGTCCACCTGGCCGGAGGCCCCGGCCCAGTCGCCGAGGTTGGCCTGCGGGTCGTCGGCGTTGGGCCCGAGGACGGCCACGGTGCGGGGGACGTCCGTGACGGCATACGGCAGGGAGCCGTCGTTCGTCAGCAGGACGAGCGAGCGACGCGCCACGTCGAGGTTGAGGGCGGCGTGCTCGGCGGCGCCGATGACGACGCGCTGGCGCTCGGCGTCCGGCGGACGCGGGTTCTCGAAGAGCCCGAGCTCGAGCTTGACGCGGAGCACCCGCCGCACCGCCTCGTCGATGTCACGCTCGTCGAGCAGGCCGCGGGCGACGGCCTCCTGGGCAGCGTCGAAGAACTGCGGCGTCGTCATGACGAGGTCGTTGCCGGCCCGCACGGCGACGGTCGCCGCCTCGACGTCGTCGGCGCACACCTTCTGCTCCCAGACCATCCGGCCGACGTTGTCCCAGTCGGTGACGAGGGTGCCGGTGAAGCCCCACTCCCCCTTGAGCACCTCGTCGAGGAGCCAGCCGTTGGCCGTCACGGGCACGCCGTCGATCGCCTGGTAGCCGAGCATGAACGTGCGGCAGCCCTCCTGGACGGCCCGCTCGAAGGGCGGCAGGAACCACGACGTCAGCTTGCGACGGCTGAGGTCGGCCTCGCTCGCGTCGCGGCCGCCCTGCGTCTCGGAGTAGCCGGCGAAGTGCTTGGCGCAGGCGAGGACGGCCGTCGGGTCGGTCAGGCCGTCGCCCTGGTAGCCGCGGATCATCGCCGCTCCGAGCTCACCGATGAGGTGCGGGTCCTCGCCGAAGGTCTCGCCCACCCGGCCCCAGCGCAGGTCACGGGTGATGCAGAGCACCGGCGAGAACGTCCAGTGGACGCCGGTCGCCGCCACCTCGACGGCGGTGACGCGCGCCGCACGCTCCACGAGGTCGGGGTCCCACGAGCAGGCCATGCCGAGCTGGGTCGGGAAGATCGTCGCGCCCGGCCAGAAGGAGTGGCCGTGGATGCAGTCGTCCGCAGTGAGGAGCGGGATGCCGAGACGCGTCTGCTCGGCGAGGGCGATGGCCTCGAGCATCCGTTCCGGAGAGGTGTGCAGGATCGAGCCGGCCAGCTTCGAGTGGACGATGTCGGTCAGGTCGCCGCGCGCGTCGAGCTGGAGCATCTGGCCGACCTTCTCCGGCAACGTCATCCGGCCGACGAGGTCGTCGAGACGCTCCTCGACCGACCGGGACGGGTCGCGATAGGGCAGGGCGTCGGGGGCGGCGAGGGCGGCGTCGTCGGGCACGTCCCGACGCTAGCCGACGTCGCTCCACGCCTCCGACGCCGTCCGACCTAGGCTGACAGGGTGATCGAGCCCCTGACGCGACTGCCCGACGGGACCATCAAGCAGGTCAACCCCTTCACCGGCACGAAGGTGTGGACGCTGCCGGGTCGCGCGGCCCGCCCCCTCGGCGTCGCCCGGCCCGACCCGAAGCCCCTCGACCCGGACGAGCACGACCGCCACTGCGCCTTCTGCTGGGGCCGGATGCTCGAGACGACCCCCGAGATCGCCCGGGTCGTCCGCGACGGGCCGTCGGGGAGCGAGGTGCGCGAGGTGCGCGGCCTCGTCGCCGAGCAGCTCGACGACTCCGTGCCGGAGCTCCGGCTCTTCCCCAACCTCTTCGAGATCCTCAGCTACGACTACTGGCACCTGGCCCACGGCTACGAGCCGACGCCCGAGTCGCTGGCGCACCGGACGGCATACCTCTCCACGCCCGCAGGGCGGGCGCACGTGACCGCCCTGGCGCGCATCCGGATGCGGTCGCGGGGCGCGCCGGGCGCCGGCGCGGAGCCGCTCGACGAGGACGACCTCGAGCGCGAGGCGGTCGGGCTCTTCGCCGGCAACCACCAGGTCGTCGTCTCCCGTCGGCACTTCGTCGACGGCGCCACGGACGACACCCAGAACGCCGGCGCCGGGACGCTCACGCCCGAGGAGCACTGGCAGTACACGCGGTTCACGATCGCAGCAGTGCGCGACCTCTATCGGAGCAACCCTCACGCACGCTACGTCTCGGCGTTCCAGAACTGGCTGCGGCCGGCGGGTGCGTCCTTCGACCACCTGCACAAGCAGCTCGTCGCCATCGACGAGCCGGGCGTGGACCTCGAGCGCGAGACCGAGCGGGTGCGGGCCGAGCCGGACCTCTTCGCGCGGTGGGGCCCGCAGTACGCGGAGGCGCAGGGACTCGTCGTCGCACGCACCCCGACGGCCATGGCCTTCGCCGGCATCGGCCACCAGTACCCGTCCCTCGTCGTCTACACGTCCAACACCTCGCGCCGGCCGTGGGAGCTCTCGGACGACGAGGTCCGCGACTTCTCGGACCTCGTGCACGCGTGCCACGCCGCGACGGGCGTCCACGTGCCGACCAACGAGGAGTGGCACCACGGCCCGCCGTCGCTCGACCTGCCCATCCCTCTCCGGGTGGTGCTCAAGTGGCGGGTGTCGACGCTGGCCGGCTTCGAGGGCGGCACGAAGATCTACGTCAACACGATGGACCCGTGGGCGGTGCGCGAGCGCACCGTCACTCAGCTGCGGGAGCTGGCCGCAGACGGGCTCGTCTCGGACCGCCTCGAGATCCGGTGACGTCGGAACAGACCGCGGGACAGGGCGATTCACTGTGCACAGTCAGCTGCCAGACCCTTGTACCCAATTAGAACATATGTTCTAATTGGGTACTGGACAACAGCGGCGGATTCGCGAGGAGGTCAGGGTGACACCGTTCCTCAGCCCGTCGCGCATCGGACCGTCACCGGCCGACGCCCCCTTCGACGAGACCTACACCAAGGCCCATCTCCAGATCGACCTGACGATCGAGGGCGACCGCATCCTCCGCGAGATCGAGGCGCTCGAGGTCGAGAAGGCCCAGGTCGAGTCCGACCTGCTCGACGCGTACGCCGCCCTCCACACCGTCGAGGCCCAGCAGATCGCGGCGGCCTCGGTCCACGTCTCCACCGACCGCATCGTCGCCGACGAGATCGCCCTCGCGACCGGCGTCGGGGCCGGCGAGGTCGCACGGCGGCTGACGCTCGCCACCGCACCGCGGCGTCACCGGCTCGTGCGCCAGGCTCTCCGCGACGGCTCGACCTCCCTGCACCGCGCTCTTCAGGTCGTCTCGGAGACCGGGCTGCTGCCCGATGCCGACGTCGAGTCCGTCGAGCGCTCGGTGCTGGCGCCGAGCCGTGACGGCCAGGTGGTGCCGCAACGCACCTTCGCCACGAGGCTGCGCCGAGCCGTGGCCTCCGTCGACCACCGAGGGTCCGCCGAGCGCCACGAGCACGCCAAGAGCCGTCGCGGGGTCTTCGGCCGCCTGACCGAGGACGGCATGGGCTCCCTGACGATCGTGGCGGCCGGAGACGTCGTCGCCGCCGTGCTCGACCGGCTCGACACCGCGGCACGTGCCCGTCGCGACGCCGGCGACCCTCGGTCGCTCGACCAGCTCCGTTGCGACCTGGCAGGCCAGGGCCTGCTCCGGGGTCCGCTCGAGCCGGGACGAGCGTGCGTCGGTCCGGATGCGCCGGCGACGGCGTGGCTGGTCGTGCCGTTCGAGGTGGCGATCGGCGAGTCCGACGCTTCGTGTGAGCTCCCCGGGCACGGGTGGGTCACCGCCCGGCACGCCCGCGACATCATGACGCGACCCGGGTCCGTGTGGCGCACCCTCCCCGTCGACCTTCGCACGGGCCGCGCGCTCGGCGCACCCACCGGCTCCTACCGGCCGCCGCGCGGGATGGTCGAACACGTCCGGGCCGTCGACGGCGTGTGCCGCGGACCGGACTGTGAGGTGCTCGCACGCCGCTGCGACCTCGACCACGAGGTCCCGTGGCCGCAGGGCCCCACCTCGGTCGACAACCTCCACGCCAAGGAGCGCTTCCACCACAACGTCAAGACGGCGGGGATCTGGAGATCCGAACCCGTCGACGACGATGGTCTCGCGTGGACCACGACGACCGGACGCCGCTACGTCACGAGGCCCAAGGACTGGCGCGCGAGCCTGCGCGACTGCGGTCCGGCGCCCGGTGCCGGCACCGACCCCGACCCGCCGCCGTTCTGATCTCGTCAACCGGCGGGTCGCTTCGGGTACGACTACTGTCGAAGCGAGTCGTCCGTGAGACCTGCGCCGTCGGGGTGTGCAGGATCGGGACGGCGTGACGTGGATGGGCTGGTCCGGTGAACGGTCAGGGGCACGAGCGCGGCGGGCCGTCCTCCCCTGCGCTCGACACGGTCCTGGGACCTCTCCTGTCGCGAGCCGGACAGGGTGACGAGGCGGCCTTCTCGAGGCTCTACGACCTCGCGGCCGCCCGTGTCTTCGGCCTTGTCCGTCGAGTGGTCCGCGACGCCGAGCAGGCTGAGCACGTCAGTGGTGAGGTCTTCGTCGAGGTCTGGCGCACCGCCTCGCGCTACCGCCAGGGCAGCGGCGCCCTCGCCTGGGTGCTGTCGGTCGCGCA
Organism: Terrabacter sp. LjRoot27; assembly: GCF_964254175.1. Classification (NCBI taxonomy): domain Bacteria; kingdom Bacillati; phylum Actinomycetota; class Actinomycetes; order Micrococcales; family Intrasporangiaceae; genus Terrabacter; species Terrabacter sp. LjRoot27. Next base: position 558,449 of record NZ_CAXUSS020000001.1, on the reverse strand, counting down.
CCGGGGGGCCGTCGCGCACGTCCGCTCGACCCGACGACCACTGACACCGAGCCCCACTGTCGACCTGCCACCGGTCGAGCCGCAGCGCGACGACGCCCTGGGCCTCAGCTACTTCGACGCGTACGCCGTCGCCGACGTCGCGGGCGCCCTCGGCGTCTCTGTCGACGTGGCCCATGCCCGCCTCCGCGCAGCCCTCGACGGCCTGCGGCCGAGGCCCGCCACCGCCTGACCTGTCGGGCTCTCGGGGCAAGTGGGTACGGGCACACCATGAGCGAATCGAACACACCTTCGAACGACGACGTCATCGGCGCCACCACCCCCGCGACCGCCGGCACCCCCGGCGACTCGGCGGTCAAGGACCCGGAGGACTGGGTCACCGGCGACGAGGCCATGACCGGCGCCCAGCGCAGCTACCTCGAGACGCTCGCCCGCGAGGCGGGCGAGACGCTTCCCGGTGACCTCACCAAGGCGCAGGCGTCCGAGCACATCGACCGCCTCCAGTCCGTGACCGGCCGCGGGGTCACCGAGGGCCGCACCGAAGGCCACGGCAGCGAGGTCTGACGACTCTCAGCGGGCGAAGGACATCGCCTCGGTGACATCGCTGCGGAGCATGTCGCGCCGGTCGAGCAGGTAGTTCTGGCGCATCAGCCACGGTGCACCGTCTCCCTGCTGGGGCAGGTCGCCCGCCGCGCGCCGCACGTAGCCCGACGCGAGTGGCAGCAGCGGCTGCCCCTCCATCCCCTTCGGCGCCCGGGGCGTCGCGCTCCGCCATGCGTGGTGCTCCATGTGGTTGAGCAGCCGGCACACGTAGCGGCTGGCGAGGTCGGCGCGCAGGGTCCACGACGCGTTGACGTAGCCGACGCACACGGCAAGGTTGGGCACGTCGGCGAACATCAGCCCGCGGTAGACCGTGAGATCGCCTGTGGGACGAGCCTCCCCGTCGACCGTGATCGCGATGCCGCCGGCGATCTTGATGCGCAGACCCGTCGCCGTCACGACGACGTCGGCGTCGAGCTCCTGCCCCGAGCCCAGTCGTATGCCGTGTGGCACGAAGGTCTCGATCGTGTCGGTGACGACGTGGGCGCGTCCACGACGCACGGCGTCGAAGAGGTCGCCGTCGGGGACGACGCAGAGGCGCTGGTCCCACGGGTCGTAGGTCGGCGTGAAGTGGTCGCTGACGAGGTCGGTCGACCCGAGGGACTTCGCGGCGCCCTTCGACAGCAGCGAGCGCATCATCGCCGGTCGCCGGCGGCTCAGCTCGTAGACGCCCATGGTCCCGAGGACGTTCTTGTAACGCGAGGCCGTGCCGGCCGCCTTGGCCGGCAGGACCTTCTGCAGGACGTCCCGGGTGCGGTCGCGGCGCGGCAGCGACGCGATCCACGTCGGGGTGCGCTGGAGCATCGTCACGTCGGCGCCGGCCTCGGCGAGCGAGGGCACGAGCGTCACGGCCGTGGCCCCGGACCCGATGACGACGACCGTGCGCCCGGCGACGTCGAGGTCGTCCGGCCAGAACTGCGGGTGCACGACGCGCCCCTCGTAGGACTCGAGACCGGGCAGCTGCGGGTCATGCGGTCGCTCGTAGTCGTAGTAGCCGCTGCAGAGGTAGAGGAAGCCGCACGTCAGCTGCTCGCGCCCACCGTCACGCTCGACCGTCACCGTCCAGCGCGCGTCCTCGCTCGACCAGTCGGCCGCGACGACCCGGTGCCCCAGACGGATCCGCTCGGCGATGCCGTGCTTCTCGGCCGTCCGGCGCAGGTAGTCGAGGATCTTCGGCCCGTCGGCGATCGCGTCGGGGTCGGTCCACGGCTCGAACGGGAAGCCGAGCGTCATCATGTCGGAGTCGGACCGGACGCCCGGGTAGCGGAAGAGGTCCCACGTGCCGCCGAGCGAGTCCCGGGCCTCGAGGATCGCCCACGTGCGCGACGGGCTCATCGTCGACAGGCGGTAGCCGGCCCCGATACCGGAGAGGCCGGCTCCGACGACGAGGACGTCCAGGTGCTCGAGATCGCTCACCCCGTCATTCTCACCCACCCCGAGCGGCACTGTGACCCTCGCCGCGCGATCGGCTACCGGACGGTAACCACCGGCTACCCTCGGGCGGGTGACGACGGCATACCCCCACCTGCTCGAACCCCTCGACCTCGGCTTCACGACGCTGCGCAACCGCGTCGTCATGGGCTCGATGCACACCGGCCTCGAGGACCGCGCCAAGGACTTCGACCGGCTCGCGGCCTACTACGCCGAGCGCGCCCGCGGCGGAGTCGGCCTCATCGTCACGGGCGGCTTCGCCCCCAACCTCGCCGGCGCGCTCTACCCCGGCGGCTCGGTCCTCGTCACGAGCCGTCAGGCCCGTCGGCACCGCGTCATCACGAACGCCGTGCACCGCGAGGGCGGCAAGATAGCGCTCCAGATCCTCCATGCGGGCCGCTACGCCTACCACCCGCTCGCCGTCTCGGCGTCGGCGATCAAGTCTCCGATCTCGCCCTTCGCCCCGCGGGCGCTCGGTGCACGAGGCGTCCGCAGCACCGTCGACGCATACGCCCGCTGCGCCCGCCTGGCACGCGAGGCTGGCTACGACGGCGTCGAGATCATGGGCTCGGAGGGCTACCTGCTCAACCAGTTCCTCGCGCCGCGCACCAACCAGCGCACCGACGAGTGGGGCGGCTCCCCGGAGAACCGCCGGCGCCTGCCCGTCGAGGTCGTCCGTGCCGTCCGTGAGGCGGCCGGGCCCGACTTCGTCATCGTCTACCGCCTCTCGATGCTCGACCTCGTGCCCGACGGGCAGTCGTGGGACGAGGTGGTCGCCCTGGCCCACGAGGTCGAGGCGGCCGGCGCGACGATCATCAACACCGGCATCGGCTGGCACGAGGCCCGCGTCCCCACGATCGTCACCTCGGTGCCGCGGGGGGCCTTCACGCGCGTCACGGCGAAGCTGCGTCCCGAGGTCACCGTCCCGGTCGTCACGTCCAACCGCATCTCGATGCCCGACCTCGCCGAGCGCGTCATCGCCGACGGCAGCGCCGACCTCGTGTCGATGGCGCGCCCCTTCCTCGCCGACCCGGACTGGGTGGCCAAGGCCGCGGGCGACCGGGCCGACGAGATCAACACGTGCATCGCCTGCAACCAGGCCTGCCTCGACCACACCTTCGCCAAGAAGACGGCGACCTGCCTCGTCAACCCGCGCGCCGTCCGCGAGACGACCCTCGTGCTCGCCCCGAGCCGCCGCAGCAAGCACGTCGCCGTCGTCGGCGCCGGCCCGGCCGGGCTCGCGACCGCCGTCGCCCTGACCGAGCGCGGCCACCGGGTCGAGCTCTTCGAGGCGGCCGACGACCTCGGCGGCCAGTTCGCCATCGCGATGCGGATCCCCGGCAAGGAGGAGTTCGCCGACACGATCCGCTACTACCGCAGGCGCCTCGAGCTGGGCGGCGTCAAGGTCCACCTCGGTCGCCGCGCCGAGGTCGAGGACCTCGCCGACTTCGACGAGGTCGTCGTGGCCACCGGGGTCGAGCCCCGCGTGCCCGACGTCCCGGGCGTCGACCACCCGACGGTCGTGACGTATGCCGCCGCCGTCCGCGGCGAGGCACCGCTGGGTCAGCGCGTGGCCGTCCTGGGCGCCGGCGGCATCGGGGTCGACGTGTCGGAGCTCCTCACCCACGTCGAGTCGCCGATGACGGTCGAGCAGTGGATGGCCGAGTGGGGCGTCGGCGAGCCCGACGTCTCCCGAGGAGGTCTCGTCGAGCCGCGCCCGTCACCGTCGCCGCGCGAGGTGCACCTGCTCCAGCGCAAGTCCACCTCCATCGGCAAGGGGCTCGGCAAGACGACCGGCTGGGTGCACCGGGCAGCCTTGAAGGCCAAGGGAGTCCACCACCACGTTGGCGTCAACTACGAGCGCATCGACGACGAGGGTCTCCACATCACCCACGGCGAGGACCACTCCGACCCGACGGTGCTCGCCGTCGACACGATCGTGCTCTGCACCGGCCAGGAGTCCGTCAACACGCTCGGTCCCGCGCTCGCCGCCGCCGGCGTGAAGGTTCACGTCATCGGCGGGGCCGACGTCGCGGCCGAGCTCGACGCGAAACGCGCCATCCGCCAGGGCACCGAGCTCGCGGCGACGATCTAGGCCGCGGGAGGCGTGACCGCGTGACACACGAAGTGCTCGGTCCCGTGGGCTCCGGAGCGTGAGCGGTCGGCCTCTGCCGACCTTGGTGTGTCCTGAGGGACCGGCGCCCAGCTGTCCCGGGAAGACGCCGATGCCCTGAGGGAGGCGTGTCCTCGCCCGTACGATCGCGAGATGGGCGCATCCGACGTGCTCAGCCTTCCCCGGACCGGTCTCAGCGGGGCTGTCGTCCGGATCGTCGAGCGCCTTGCCGAGATCGGCGCCCGACCAGGGCAGAGCCAGGACGAGCGTCTGCGCCAGGGCATGCTCGTCTTCGCGTCGGTGCTCATCGCGCTGATCTCCTTCATCTGGGTCGGCACCTACCTCGCCTTCGGCCACCCGCTGTCGGCCGCGATACCGGCCGCCTACCAGGTGACCACCGTGGTGGGCCTGCTCGTCCTGTCGCGCACCGGCAGGTTCGCTGTGTTCCGCACGACGCAGCTCGTGGCGTTCCTCGTGCTCCCGTGCCTGCTCCAGGCGTCGCTCGGCGGCTTCATCGCCTCGAGCGGGATGGTCCTCTGGGCGATCTTCGTACCGCTCGCCGCGCTGGCGCTGCTCGGGGTGCGGCGCTCGGTCGGCTGGCTCGCGGCCTTCTTCGTCGCGCTCGTGACGCTGGCGCTGATCGACCCGCGGCTCTCGGCGCACCCGGCGGACCTGCCGACCGGTTTCGTCGTCACCTTCTTCGTGCTCAACGTCATGGGCGTCACGGTCAGCGCCTACGCGATGCTCGGCTACTTCGTGGAGCAGCGCGAGCGGGCTCGCATCGCCCTCGAGGCCGAGCAGGCGAGGTCCGAGCGCCTGCTCCTCAACGTCCTGCCCGGCCCGATCGCCGAACGGCTCAAGCGCGGCTCCGGCACCATCGCGGAGCACTACGAGGCCGTCACCGTCCTCTTCGCCGATCTCGTCGGCTTCACCGAGCGCACCCAGGTCATGCCTGCCGACGACCTCGTCGCGCTCCTCGACCGCATCTTCTCGGCCTTCGACCGCGAGGCCGACGCGCAGGCGGTCGAAAAGATCAAGACGATCGGCGACGCCTACATGGTCGCGGGCGGTCTGCCGGAACGACGGCCCGACCACGTCCAGGCGGTGGCCCGGGTGGCGCTCGCGATGCGCGAGGAGATCGCGTCGATCGCGCGGGAGCCGGGCTGTGAGTGGCTCGCCGTGCGCATCGGCGTCGACACCGGCCCCGCCGTCGCGGGAGTCATCGGGCGACGCAAGTTCATCTACGACCTCTGGGGCGACACCGTCAACACGGCCAGCCGGATGGAGTCCCACGGACTGCCGGGACAGATCCACGTCACCGAGCGCGTCGCCGCCGCGCTCGGCCCCGAGTTCACGCTCCGCCCTCGCGGGACGATCCTCGTCAAGAGCAAGGGCCCGATGCGCACCTTCCTGCTCGACGCCGCGGGAGGCGTGACCGCGTGACACACGAAGTGCTCCGTCACGTCGGCCCCGGAGCGTGAGCGGTCGGCCTCAGCCGAGCCTGGTGTGTCGTGACGGCCCGGCGCCCCTGAGGTAGGTGTCGACGAGGCGCGCTGCGTCGCCGGCGCCGTCCTCCGCGCGGACGCGCTCACCGAGGGCGTATGCCGCCGCGCGGGCTCCCGGGGACAGCGCGACCTCGAGCGCCCGCTCGAGCCGGGCCGCCGTCAGGTCCTTGCGGGCGACCGGTGGGGCGGCGACCCCGAGGTCGGCCATCCGCCGGCCCCAGTAGGGCTGGTCGGCGGCGTGCGGGACGACGACCTGCGGCACCCCGGCCCGGACCGCGGCTGCGGTCGTGCCCGCTCCCCCGTGGTGGACGACGACGGCGCAGCGCGGGAAGAGCACGTCGTGCGGGGCGGAGCGGATCCCGATGGTCGTCGCGGTCGTGCCGATCGACAGTCCGGCGAGGCCCTCGCTGACGACACCGCGCATCCCGAGACGGCCGAGTGCCTGAGCCGCGTCGCGCACCACACCCTCCGGATCAGGGGTCGGCATGGACCCGAAGCCGACGAAGACCGGAGCAGGCCCGTCGGCGAGGAACGCCTCGAGGTCCGGGTCCAGCGACCCGCTCAGGACCTCGTCGCGCACCCAGTAGCCGGTCTGGCGCAGCGCCGGCGGCCAGTCCGCGGCCGGCGGGACGACGGACGGGCTCGCTGCGAGCAGCGTCGGCGTCCGCTCCGCAGCCGCCGTGTAGTGACGGAACCGCTGTCGCGGCAAACCTCGTCGCGCGCGGGTGAGGTCTCCGGCCGGCCTGAAGAGGTCGAGGGCGACCCGGCCCGCGAGGGTGCTCCACGCGCGGTTGACCCACGACGCCGACCGCGGTCGGAGTGCGAGCGCGACCGAGTCGCCGTGCGCGCTCGGCCAGACCGGCGCGAAGACGGCGTAGACGTGCGGCTTCGACGGGCGCCCGTCCCCGCGGCCGGTCGACAGCAGCGCGTCGACGAGGTCGAAGGTCAGCGCCCCCGACACCACCGCATCGGCGGCGTCGACGAGACGCGCGACGTCGGCGGCCAGGGCCGTGGCGGTGTCGGCCATGACCTGGCGCATGAGCCGCGCCTCGCGCACCTGGGTCCGCGCCGACCCGCGGAGCGCGTCGCGTCCGAGCCCCTCGCGCAGCGGGCCCTCGAGGTCGAACGACAGCGGCTCGAAGCCGACACCGCTGCCCGCCACGACGTGACCGAGGTCGGCCGGCGCAGCCAGCGACACGGCATACCCCATCCGCCGGAGGCGCTGCCCGAGCGCCACGAGCGGCTGGACGTCACCGCGGGATCCCATGCCCAGCAGGAGGATCCGCACGTCAGCCCTCGCCGAGCTGCGCGCGGACGCGCGGCACGACCTCCTCGGCGTAGAGGCGGATGCACTCCATCCGCTGGTCGTGCGGGAGGGTGCCGAAGGAGTACTTCAGCTGGAAGCGGGAGAGGCCGAGCACGCGCACCGAGTCGACGATCTTGGCGGCCACGGTGTCGGGCGACCCGCAGTAGACGGCGCCCTCGGGCCCGAGCTGCTGGAGCGCCTGCTCCTTGCCCATCGGCGCCCAGCGGCGCTCGCGGCCGAGCTTGTTCATGTAGGGCAGGAAGTGCGGCATGAAGTCGTCGCGGGCCTGCTCGTCGGTGGCCGCGACGTAGCCCGGCGAGTGCACCCCGATCGGCAGCTCGGGCTTGCCCATCTCGGACAGGGCCCGGCGGTAGAGGTCGGCGAGCGGCGCGAACTGGCGGGCCGAGCCACCGATGATGGCGATGACGACGGGGAAGCCGTAGTGCGCGGCTCGGACGACCGACTGGGGCGTGCCGCCGACGCCGACCCAGACGGGCAGGTGGCCGGACTCCGTCGCCGGCATGACCCTCTCGACCTGCACGGGCGGACGGATCGAGCCCTCCCACCGGATCGGCTCCTCGGCCACGACGGCTGCGAGCAGGTCGAGCTTCTCCTCGAAGAGCGTCTCGTAGTCGGCGAGGTCGAGACCGAAGAGGGGGAAGGACTCGATGAACGAGCCTCTGCCGACGGTGATCTCGGCGCGACCACGGCTGATCGCGTCGACGGTGGAGAAGCGCTGGAAGACGCGGATCGGGTCGTCGCTGGACAGGACCGTGACGGACGTGCCGAGCCGGATGTGCTCGGTGCGGGCGGCCAGGCCGGCGAGCAGCACGTCGGGGGCGCTGACGGCGTAGTCGTCGCGGTGGTGCTCGCCCACGCCGAAGAAGTCGAGACCGAGCCGGTCGGCGAGCTCGCCCTCGGCCAGCACCTCCCGGATCACCACGGCGGGGTGGAGCGGGGCACCGTCGGGCCCGTTGGCGATGTCGCCGAACGTGTCGAGGCCGAGTTCGAGGCTCATGCGCCCATCGTAGGTATGCCGCCGACCTGCCACGTGCGCCCGGCGTCGGGGTCCCAGCGACGGACCGACTCGATCGTGCCCTCGAGCGGGCGCGCCCGCCCGAGGACGGCGAGCGCCTCGCCGACCTGGCGCGAGCCGAGCCCGCGGGCGATGGTCACGTGCGGGGTCCAGCGGCCGGGGCGCACCTGGTCGGGCACGTCGGGCGCCCCGACGATCGCCGCCGCGAGCGACCGCTGGAGGTCGAGCAGCTCGGGCGTCGGGACGACGAGGCGGGCGAGGACGTAGCGACGCGAGCCCATGACGAGGAGCGAACCGAGGCGGACCGGCACGGGCCGCACCGTCTCGAGCGCGCGGGCGATCCGCGCTTCGACGTAGTCGGGGACCTTCCCGGCGAGCGCCAGGGTGATGTGGGGCGCGTTCGTGGCGCCCTGGTGGTGCGCCTGGCTCGGCAGTCCTGCCGCGGCGAGGGCCGCCCACTCACGCCGGACCTCCGTGTCGGTGGTGGCGTCGAGCAGGCCCTCGACCGCGTGCAGGGGCATGGTCAGGCGACCTGCTGCGAGTCCGGCCGTCGGGCGAGGCCGAGGTGCTCGGCGACGAAGGGGCGGACCGCGGCCGCGTGGTCGTCGCCGTGACCGTCGCCGACCGGCACCACGAGGGTCGGGACGTCGAGGCCCGCGACGACGAGGAGGTCGAGCTCGCGTCGCTGCCCCTGTCGGCTCGAGCCGATCTCCCGGTCGTCGTCGAGGTAGACGACGACCGGCCGGTGCTCACGCACGGCGTCGACGAGCCGGCGCACGAGCGCGATGTCGGGCGACCGGAGCAGGGCGGACTCCCAGACGTGCACGCCACGGGGCTCGGTTCGCCCGAAGCGGGTCCAGGCGTCGGCGACGAGCGAGGCGCTGACCTCGGCCGGGACCCGAGAGCGGCTCGCGGCCTCCCGGACGCGGTCGCGCAGCGGCTCGGGCAGGGTCGCCTGTGACTCGGGGCGCACGACCCACACGTCGCCGTGCTGCTCAGCGGCGCCGAGCAGGGCCTGGGACGTGGCCGTGGACTCGGCCGCGAGCTCGAGGAGCTGCGCGGTCGCGAGCACGGCGACGTGGTCGACGTCGACGGGGTGGTCGGCCTCGCCCTCGGCCCGGTGCTCGACGGCGACCTGCTCGTCGGCCAGCCAGCGGGCGATGTCCTCGGCGGTCGTCGTGCGGCCCGTCCCCGGGCGCCCCTCGACCATGACGAGCCCGTTCACGTCAGCCACCCACCAGCTCCTCGCCGGTGGTCGCCCCGGCCTCGCGTGCCGTCGGTTGCCGGCAGCGAAGTGTATGACAGAGGACATTTCGACCTCACGGCTCTCGGGGGTCGAGCCGCGTGAGGATGGCGGCGAGCGACGTGCGTTCGCGGTCGGTCAGAGACCCGAAGAAGTCCGCAGCACCCTCACGTCGCGCCTCGTCGACCTCGGCGAGGACCGACTCCCCCACGGCGGTGAGGGCCACGGTCATGGCGCGGCGGTCGGCCGGGTCGGGGGTGCGGTGGACGAGGCCGCGCGACTCGAGCCGGTCGACGACGTCGGTGGCCGAGCGGGGGGCGATGCGCAGGTGGTCGGCGACGACGCCGAGACGGGTCGGGCCGTGGTGCCCGATGACGCGCAGCGCCCGCGCGTCGTGGGGCGACAGGTCGGGCCCGAGTCCGCTGGCCCACCGGCGCCGCAGGGCCCGGGCCGCTCCCATGAGCAGCTCGTCGAGGGAGGGCTCGTCGGCGTCACGCATGGGGAGCAGCATACGGCCCAATTTGTAGATCGACCTCATAGTGAGGTAACCTCAGCATCATGAACCGGAGTCCACAGATGGAGTGACCACGTGAACGACACCACCACAGCCCTCAGGTCCGCCCACCGAGGCGGCCGCCAACCCGAGAAGATCGACCCGCAGGACCGCGCCCAGCTCGCCGAGTCCCCCGTCTCCCTGCGACGGGTCGCCGGCCTCTTCCGCCCCCACGCCCGCACCGTCGCGGTCGTCACCGCGATCATCGTGGCCATCTCGGTCATCTCGATGGCCCAGCCCTTCCTCCTGCGCGCCGTCATCGACGACGCCCTCCCCCACCAGGACGTCCGCCTCCTGCTCTGGGCCGTCGGCGGCATGCTCGCCGTCACCATCGTCAGCCAGCTGCTCGGCGTCGTCCAGACATGGCTCACCACCACGGTCGGCCAGCGCGTCATGCACGGGCTGCGCACCGACGTCTTCCGCCACCTGCAGCGCCAGTCCGTCGCCTTCTTCACCCGCACGCGCAGCGGCGAGGTGCAGTCGCGCCTCACCCACGACATCAGCGGCATGCAGTCGGTGATCACGTCGACGGCCACGTCGATCGCGAGCAACCTCACGACCGCCGTCGCGACGGCGATCGCCATGGTCGCGCTCAGCCCGCGGCTCTCGCTGCTGTCGCTGCTCGTCATCCCGCCGGCCGTCCTCATGACCCGCAAGGTCGCCCTCCTGCGCCGCGACATCACCGCGCAGCGCCAGCGCCGCCTCGCCGACCTGCACAGCCAGGTCGAGGAGGGCCTCACCGTCAGCGGTGCCACCCTCGTCAAGACGCTCGGCGCCGGTGAGGCCACGGCCGACCGCTTCGCCGCGACGTCCACCGACCTCATCGACCTCGAGCTGCGCTCGCAGCTCGCCGGCCGCTGGCGCATGGCGACGATGCAGATCATCTTCGCCGCGATCCCCGCACTCATCTACCTCGCCGCCGGCCTGCCCGCGACCTCCGGTGGCATGACCATCGGCACGCTCATCGCCTTCACGACGCTGCAGGCCGGCATCTTCCGCCCCATCATGGGCCTGCTCGACGTCGGTGCCCAGTGGGTCACCTCGATGGCGCTCTTCAGCCGGATCTTCGGCTATCTCGACCTTCCCGTCGAGGTAGCGCCACCTGCCGATCCCGTTGCCGTGCAGCACGACCGGCTGCGCGGCGAGGTGCGCTTCGAGGACGTCAGCTTCAGCCACGACGCGTCCACCTCCCCCGTCAAGAGGGCGTATGCCGTCTCCGACCTCACGCTCCACGTGCCGGCCGGCACGACGCTGGCCCTCGTCGGCGAGACCGGCTCCGGCAAGTCGAGCCTCGCGGGCCTCCTCGCGCGCCTGCACGACCCGCAGTCCGGCCGTGTCACGATCGACGGCGTCGACCTGCGCGACCTCGACCCCGTCGACCTCGCCCGCATCGTCGGCGTCGTCTCCCAGGACACCTACCTCGTGCACGCCTCGATCCGCGACAACCTCCTGCTCGCCGCCCCCGGGGCCGACGACGACGACCTGTGGCAGGCTCTCGCCGCCGCCCAGGTCGCCCCGCTCGTCGCGAGCCTGCCCGAGGGGCTCGACACCGTCGTCGGCGCCCGCGGCCACCGCTTCTCCGGCGGGGAGAAGCAGCGCCTCGCGATCGCCCGCACCCTCCTGCGCAACCCACGCGTCCTCGTGCTCGACGAGGCGACGAGCGCCCTCGACAACGAGACCGAGCGTGAGCTGCAGGCGGCGATCGACCGGCTCATGGCCGGCCGCACCACCCTGACGATCGCGCACCGACTCTCGACGATCCGCGACGCCGAGCAGATCGCCGTGCTCGACCACGGCCGGGTCGCCGAGCTCGGCGACCACGACGAGCTGATGGCTCGCGGGGGCCGCTACGCGCGACTCGTGCAGGCCCGCGAGGGCGCGGCCGACGAGGCGCTCGCGGCCTGAGCCCCGGCCGAGGGCACGACCCGACGAAGGTCGGCAGGGCGGCATACCTCGGTCGGATGTCGCCTGCCCACGTCGGTGTGACACCGTGGGCCCGTGGAACCCCTTGACGCCCCCGTGCTGCGCGAGCCCGCCCACCGGGTGTCCCCTCGCGCCGTCGTCATGTGGACGCTCCAGGCCCTCGTCGTGCTCGTGCTCCTGCTGGCGGGACAGGTCGTCTGGTGGCTCGTCGACGACGCCCCGTCCCGCACCCTGCACTGGGTCGTCGGCGCCGTGTGGCTCGTCGCCGGCGCGGCCTACGCCGTCGCGATGCCGCAGTGGCGCTACCGGGTGCACCGGTGGGAGGCGACGCCGCGGGCGATCTACACGCAGAGCGGCTGGCTGTGGCAGGAGCGCCGGATCGCACCGCTTAGTCGGGTGCAGACCGTCGACCTCCAGCGCGGGCCCGTGGCGCAGCTGCTCGGCCTGGCCGCCGTGACCATCACGACCGCGTCGGCCGCCGGCCCGGTCACCATCCACGGGCTCGACCTGCCCGTCGCCCGCGAGCTCGTCGACGCCCTGACGGCCGCGGCCGTGGCCGAGACGGGCGACGCGACGTGACCGAGGTCGGCGACGAGACCGGTGAGACCGCAGAGACCGGCGAGACCGACGGCTGGCGCCGGCTCGACGCGCGGATGCTGCTCGTCCACCCCCTCGAGACGCTGATCCGCTTCCTCCCCGCATTGCTCGCGCTCGTCATCTTCCGGGCCGGCTCCGACGACAACGACCGGTGGGAGCTGTATGCCGTCCCGCTCATCGTCGCCTTCGGCGTCCTGCGCTGGGTGACGACCCGCTACCGCATCACCGAGGGCCAGATCGAGCTGCGCCGCGGCCTCTTCACGAAGCAGACGACGACGGCGCGCCTCGACAAGGTGCGCACCATCGACCTCACCGCCAAGGTGCACCACCGGCTGCTCGGTCTCGCCAAGGTCGAGATCTCGACGGCCGGAGGCCAGCAGGACCGGCTCGTCCTCGACTCGCTGAGCGTCGACGCCGGACGCCGGCTGCGGGCCGAGCTGCTGCACCGCGTCGACCCGGCCGTGACCGGCCTGCCTGCGCCGACCGGTGCGCCGGTGGCCGTCGACGACGTGCCCGACGACGCACCCCCGGCCGTCGACGACGAGGTGCTCCTGCGTCTCGACCCGTCGTGGATCCGCTACGCGCCGCTCACCGTGACGGGACTCGCGAGCGCCGCGGCCATCGTCGGCTTCGCGTCGCAGGGCTTCTCGCGCTTCTCGCAGGAGCGGTCGGTCTTCCGAGACGGCGCGTCCTGGGTCGCGCGCCTGTCCTGGTGGGTCGACGTGCTGCTCCTGATCGGCTTCGTGTCGCTGCTGGCGGTCGGGGCCTACGTCCTGACCTTCTGGGGCTTCCGCCTGACCCGCAACCGGCTCGGCACCCTGCACACGCGACGCGGCCTGCTCACCAACCGGGAGACGAGCATCGACGCCGCTCGCGTGCGCGGCATCCGGCTCGACGAGCCGCTCGGGCTGCGCCTCGCGGGCGCGCGCCGCCTCAAGGTCGTCACCTCGGGCCTGCTGCGCGAGCAGGGCGGCTCGGACTGGCTGTGCCCACCGGCACCGGCCGACGTCGTGACGCCCCTCGCCCTGCGCATCCGGCCCGACGAGGCCGCCGTGTCAGGGCCGCTCACGCAGCACGGTCCCGCCGCCCGACGCCGTCGCCTGACGCGCGCCGTCGTGCCGGCGCTCCTCCTCGCAGCGCTGCTCGTCGTGGCGCGGCTGCTCTGGGACTGGCACGGCTCGCTGCTCGTCCTCGTGCCGCTCCTGCTCGCCGGCGCCGTCGCCCTCGGCCGTGACCGCTACCGCGCCCTCGGGCACACCGTCACCCCCGACCACCTCGTGACGCGACACGGCTCGCTCGACCGGCAGCGCGTCGTGCTCGACCGCGACGGCATCATCGGCTGGAAGATCGAGCAGTCCTTCTTCCAGCGGCGCGTCGGCGTCGCGACACTGGTCGCCACGACGGCCGCCGGCGCCCAGCACTACGACGTCGTCGACGTGCCCGTCGAGCAGGCGTATGCCGTCCTGGCCCAGGTCAGCCCCGACCTGCTGGCCGAGTTCGCGTAGGTTCCAGCCGACTTTCGTCCGGGACGGACCCTAGGTTCGAGCTGACCCGGGGACGCCGCCGTCCCGCGCCGAGAGGGGACCTCATGCATCGAGCCAGGCAGACCGATCTCCAGCGCGCGGACGGCGTCGGGGACTGGCGCGTCCTCGATGCCGGTGCGAGCGCCTGGTTCGACGCTCCGTCGATGACGGCGGGTGCGGCCCTCGTCCGCCGCGTCGCCGAGCTGACGTCCGACGCCGGTCTGCCGCACGTGGACCTGCGCCCCGGCGGGGTGCGCGTGCGGGTCGGCACGAGGGGCGATGTCGCGTCGACCGACGTGCCGCTGGCGCGGTCGATCTCGACGGCAGCCCGCGACCTCGGCCTGGCCGCCGATCCGGTGGCGCTCCAGGCGCTCGAGCTCGTGGTCGACACCGCGGACCAGGCGACCCTGCTGTCGTTCTGGCGGTCCGTGCTCGGCTACGAGCCCATGGGTGCCCGCAGGCTCGTGGACCCGTCGCGACGGAGTCCCGGGCTGACGTTCAACCCGAGTCGGCCGCGCCCGCTGCGCGACCGGATCCACGTCGACGTGGTGCGCGCGCCGGACTCGGTGGCGGCGGCCCGGGACGCCGTCGGGCAGGAGCCGTTCGGCGCCTACGGGGTCGCGCTCGCCGACGCCGACGGGAACGAGGTCGACGTGGTCCCGGGCGACGCGCTCTCCTCGGCCCCGGAGACCTCGGACTGGCAGGTGCTGTTCGGCGCGATGGTGCACTACCCCGTCGACTCGCCCGTGCAGGCGGCCGAGCTGGCGTCGGTCGTCGCCGGGCTGGCTGACGACGCCGGCCTGCCGTTGGCGGTCGACCTGCGGCCCGACGGCGTCACCGTCGACAGCGGGAAGGACCAGTGGGACGACGGGGAGGGCTCTGTCACGAGCGGGTTCGCGCGGCTCGCCGCCGGCGTCCAGACCGTCGCGCGCGACCTGGGGCTGACCGCGGACCCGACGCGCCCGCGGTTCGTCCAGCTCGGCATCGACGCGGTCGACGTCGACGCGGTGAGGTCCTTCTGGGCGTCCCTGCTCGGGTACGACCACGACCCACGGGCGTCCGTGACCGACATCTACGACCCGCGCCGGCTCGGCCCGGTCCTGTTCTTCCAGCAGATGGATGCCTCCGACGCAGAGCGGCGGCGGCATCGCAACCGCATCCACGTCGACCTCCACGTCCCGCACGACCACGCCCGGGCCCGCGTCGAGGCGGCCCTGGCCGCCGGCGGCCGGGTCGTCGGAGAGACCGCCCCGGGTCGTCGGACCCTCGCCGACCCGGAGGGCAACGAGGTGGACCTCGTCACGACCGCGTGAGCCTCAGGCGCGGTCGTGGAGGGTGACGTGGTAGCCGTCGGGGTCGGCGAAGGTGAAGGTCCGGCCGAACGGGCCGTCGACCGGGGCGGAGACGATGCGGTGCCCGTCGGCGTCGAGGGCGTCGTGGATGGCCTGGACGTCGGTCGCGTGGAGCCAGATCGCGGCACCGATGCCGGGCCGCGCGACGGAGGCGAGATCCGTGTCGGCGACGACGTCGCGGAGGGCGAAGGCGATCGGCGTCGTCTCGAAGACGACGGCGTGCGGGGGCCCGGCCGGCGAACGCACGAGGCCGAGGTACCGCTCGTAGAACGCCCGGGAGACGTCGAGATCGGTGGCCTGGAGAGAGATGAAGTCGGGACCGGTGACGGGCAAGGCTGCCTCCTTGGTGGCATGTCAGTTATCTGACACTCTCGACGGTATGTCAGAATACTGACATGAGTCAAGACGGTGTCGGCGTCGACCTCGAGACGTCACTGGGCTATCTGCTGAAAGAGGCGTCGAGCGCCCTCCGCGCCGCCATGGAGGACGTCCTGCGACCACTCGGGATGACCGTGACGCACTACTCGTGCCTCGAGCTGTTGGCCCAGCGACCGGGCCTGTCGAACTCCGAGCTGGCGCGCGGAGCCTTCGTGACCCGCCAGTCGATGAACGTGCTCCTGCAGGCCCTGGAACGCGACGGCTTCGTGACGAGGCCCGCTGCGGCGCCTGTCGGGAAGGCCCTGCCGACGCGACTCACGCCGCGCGGACGACGGAGCCTCGAGACGGCGAGCGCAGCGGTCCGGTCCGTCGAGGTCAGGATGCTGGCCGGCCTGACCTCGACGGAGCAGGAGGACGCCTTCCGCATCCTGCGCGGCATGGTCGACGCCTTGCGCGTCACGCCTTCTCGATGATCCGGGCGATGGCGGCATACCCCTTGTCGCGGGCGTGCTCGAGCGCGGTGACACCGTCCTTGTCGGCGATCGACGGGTCGGCCCCGGCCCCGAGCAGGAGCCGCACGATCTGCTGGTGTCTCTCGCCACCGTCGCCGAGGATCACGGCCTCGAGCAGGGCCGTCCAGCCGAGGTCGTTGACGTGGTTCACGTCGATGCCGGTCTGGACGACGCGGCGCACGTAGGCGACGTGTCCGCGCTCGCTCGCCGGGATGACCGAGACACCCCCGTAGCGGTTGCGGATCGTGAGGTCGGGACCGGCCGGAAGGAGCGCCTCGAGCATCGCGACGCTGCCGGTGACGCCCGTGACGAGCCATGGGGTGTCGTGGCGGTCGTCGAGGGCATCGGGGTCGGCCCCCATCGAGACGAGCACCCGTGCGGCGTCGACGTGGTCGCCCGTGGCGGCGAGCAGCAGCGCCGTGCGCCTCCTGCCGTCGCGGGCCTCGATGTCGGCGCCGGCCCGCAGCGCGAGCGCCACGCCGTCGGCGTCACCGCGCCCGGCCGCCGACAGCAGGGCCGCATCGGGCTCCTTCACCGGTTCCGCAGTGGTCGCTGTCACGAGTGCTCCTGTCAGTCGGTCGAACCCGCGCTCGCGGGACATCTGCAACGGGGTGAGGCCCTCGTCGCGTGAGGGCCGGTCCAGCTGGACACCGCCGGCGACGAGCACGCGCACCGTGTCGACGTAGGTGGACGTGTCGCGGCCGAGCCACACGGCCTCGTGGATCGCCTGGTAGCCGATCCGGTTGACGTGGTCGCGGTCGATCCCGGCTCGGAGCAGCTCGCCGACGACGAGGGCGTGCCCGCGCTCGGCCGCCCGGATGAGGCCGGTGCCGTTCCAGCTGTCCTTGTCGTCGACGCGAGCGCCGTGGGCGAGCGCCAGCCGGAGCAGCGCGAGCCGGCCCTCGCTCGTCGCGACGAGGTACGCCGACTGCTGGGTCTCGTCCTTGGCGTTGACGTCCGCGCCCCGGGCGACGAGAGCCGTCGCGCGCGGCACGTCGTCCTTCCACGCCGCGTCCCGCAGCGCGGCGTCGAGCCGTGCCTGCTCGGCCGCCGACGCCGTCGCCGTCGTCCCGTCGAGTGGCCTCGTCGTCACAGCAGTCCCTCCCGTCCGTGTCCCTCCCCCGTCGAGTGGCCCCGTCGTCCCACCGGTCGTCGTGACGGAGGTGGTCGGAGTGGCTGAAGTGGCTGGCGTGGTTGCGGGGCCACTCGAGGTACAGGCGGCGAGCGTCAGGGCGGTGACGGCGGCGGCCAACCCGGCGGCAGCCGTGACCGTGGCGCTCGTCGTGCTGCCCCGTCGCATGGTCCTCATCGTGCCAGCGGGTCGGTGACGACCTCGTACGGCCCGGCGGCCACGGCCTCGTCGAACTTGCTGTCGACGAAGAGCATCCGACCCCGCAGGGCCTTGGCCGTCGTCAGCACCCGGAGCGGGTCGGTGGCGACCTGGGACACGAGACGGGCGCGGCGGCCGTCGGCGGTGAGCTCGAGCGTCGCGATCATCCGCGCGAAGTTGCGCACCACGGTGAGCCGCGAGCCCTGCCGGACGAGGCCGTCGGCGTCGGTGAGGGCCGCTCCCCCGGTCTCGACGGGTGACACCGCCGCGGTGCGCAGGTCGAAGCGCCACAGCAGGCCGGCGTTCCCCTGTGCGACGACGAGCGCCGAGCGGTCGGCGCTGACGACGATGCCACCGAGGTTGAAGCCGGCTCGCTGCTCGATGGTCCCCGCCGCGTCCGCCCACCGGGTGACGCCCCACTCGCCGCCCTCGAGCGCGACCCGGTAGACCTGCGGCGCGTTCGAGTTCGTGAAGTACGCGGCGCCGTCCGGGCCGATCGCGACGTCGTTGAGGAAGACGGTGTCACCCGGGGCGCGCAGCGCGGCCAGCAGGCGGCCGTCCGGCGCGTAGACCCAGAGGTCGGGCCGACCGGTGCCGATGCCGTTCGGACCTCCGGCGACGTAGACCCGGCCGGCGGCGTCCGTCGTGATCCCGCGCGCCGTGAAGCGTCCGTCGGTGCCGTCGCCCGCGAGCCACTGCTCGGTCTGCGCGACGCCGGCCGAGCCACGGTGGATCTCGCCCCCCGTCACCTCGCTGACGTAGAAGGCGCCGCGCCGCTCGTCGGCACCGATGCCCTCGAACTTCGAGCCGCCGGCGTCGCCGGTGAGCAGGTAGGTGCCGGGGCGTCCGTGGTCGGAGGGGTGGGCCTGCGCCGGTGCGGCGAGCAGCAGGGGTGCTGCGGCGAGGGCGAGGACGGCGGCGAGGCTGCGCTTCATGGTGGTCTCCCGAGGTGAGGACGAGGGTGGTCGGTGCGGTCCCCACCACACTCGCCGCTCCGGCCCACCCACCGCGTCGGGCGACCGGCCACGTCGGAGTAGCCGATCGGATGATGCCGACGCCCCGTGACGTCCCTAGGCTGCCCGTCATGGAGGAGGGCATCCTCGCGCCGGTGGCGCGACTCGACCGGTGGCTCGACGCCGTCCTCGTCGTGCTCCTCGTGACGTGCTCCGTGCGCTACCTGCTGCGTCACGACCTCGACGGCACCGCGGTGCTCGTCCTCGCCGGTGCCACCCTCCTCGGGGCCGCCTACCTCACGCGTCGGCTCGTCGCCGACCGCGCCGTGTGGCCGTACGCGTGGATCACGGTCGTCGTCGTCCTCTGGGTGGTGCTGACGCTCGTCGCCCCCTCCTTCGCGTGGACGGCCGTGCCCGTCGCCTTCGCCGTGCTCCAGGTCCTCCCCTTCCCGTATGCCGTCGCGGTCGTCGTCGTCATGACCGCAGTCGTCAGCGTGGCGTGGAGCCGGATCACCGACGACCTCGACCCGACCGTGCTCGTGGGACCGGTCGGCATCGCCCTCGTCACCGTGCTGTCCTACCGTGCCCTCGAGCGCGAGGCCCGCACGCGCCAGGCGCTCATCGACGAGCTGACCGAGGCCCAGGCCGACCTCGCCGTCGCCCAGCACCGCTCGGGCGCCCTCGCCGAGCGCACCCGGCTGTCGCGCGAGATCCACGACTCGGTCGGACAGGGTCTGTCCAGCATCACCCTCCTGCTCGGTGCGGCCGAGCAGGACTGGGAACGCAGGCCGCTCGTGGCCCGCGAGCACGTCGCGGCCGCACGGACGGCCGCGCGCGAGGGCCTCGACGAGGTCCGTCGGGTCGTGCGCGACCTCGCCCCGGCGGACCTCGCGGACGACACGACGGGTGAGGCCCTGCCGGCCGCGCTCGAGCGGGTTGCCGCCACGGCCGGCACCCACGGCGTCGACGTCCAGGTGCGGGTGCACGGCGACGCCGTGGCGCTCGATCCCGCGGTCGCCGGCGCCCTCGTGCGCTCTGCGAGGGGCGCCCTCGCCAACGTCGTCGAGCACGCCGGGGCCACCCGGGCCGTCGTGAGCCTCACCTACCTCCCGGACGAGGTGCTGCTCGACGTCCGGGACGACGGGCGTGGCTTCGACCCGGCGCGACCGAGTCGGCCGGGCGCCCGCGGTGACCGCGGGCGCGGGCTGGACGGCATACGCAAGCGGGCGTCGGACCTCGGGGGGACCGCGGTCGTCGAGAGCGGACCCGGCGAGGGCACGACGGTGTCGGTGCGCTTCCCGGTGACCCCCGGGGTTCCCCGTGGGTGACGTGCCCGGCCCCGTGCGCGTCGTCCTCGTCGACGACCACCCGGTCGTGCGCGCCGGCCTGCGTGCCCTCGTCGACGGCCAGGACGGCATCGAGGTCGTCGGTGAGGCGAGCGACCTGGCGGGGGCCGAGCGCGTCGTCGCCACCGAACGGCCGGACGTGGTGCTCATGGACCTCAACCTCGGCGACGGGGCGGGCGGGGCCGAGGTGACGGCGCGTTTGCGGGCCCTGCCGGAGCCGCCGCACGTCCTCGTCCTCACGACCTACGACACCGAGGCGGACATCCTGCGCGCCCTCGACGCCGGCGCCCTCGGCTACCTGCTCAAGGACGCCCCGGCCGACCAGCTCTTCGCCGGCATCCGCGCCACGGCCCGCGGCGAGACGGTGCTCGCACCCTCGGTCGCAGCACGGCTCGTGCGACGCGCGGCGTCACCAGGTCCGGTCGTCACCGAGCGCGAGGTGGAGGTGCTCGAGCTGCTCTCGCGCGGGCTCGGCAACCGCGAGATGGCGCGCGAGCTGCTCGTCTCCGAGGCGACCGTGAAGTCGCATCTCTCGCACGTCTACACCAAGCTCGGCGTCGACACCCGAGCCGGAGCGGTCGCGGCAGCGATCGAGCGCCGCATCATCCGGCCGGGCGGATGATGCGGCGCTCGAGGTGACCGCCGTGACGGTCTGACGCGACGTCCGTCAGAGGCGCATCGACGCGCCGACCTTGTCGGTCTGGTCGTCGACGTGACCGCCGAGGCCGTCCTGCGCCTCGACGTCCTTGGCCTCCACGGGCTCGGCGACCGGGTCGGTCTGGACCATCTCGCCGACGCCCTCGCCGGGCGCGGTCTCCTGCACGGTGAGCGAGAGTCGTCGCCGTGCTCGCTGACGCCCGCGACGACGGCGTGCTCGACGGCCGCGACGGCATACTGCCGCCGGACGACCTGCGGGTCGCGCGACAGGTCCTTCACGAGCGCGACGGCCAACCCGATCATGATGACGAGGAAGGGCAGGGCCGCGACGATCGTGACGTTCTGCAGGCCCGACAAGGCGTCCTCACCGCCGATGAGCAGCATGATCGCGGCGACGGCGCCCGTGGCCGCGCCCCAGAAGACGACGGTCTTCTTCGACGGCTCGAGGGTGCCCTTCTCGGAGAGGGTGCCCATGACGATCGACGCGGCATCCGCGCCCGACACGAAGAAGATCGCGACGAGGAGCATGACGACGACCGCGGTCACGGTCGGCCACGGCAGGTTGCCGAGCATCGCGAAGAGCGAGCCCTCGGGGCTCGACTGGCCGGCGATGTCCTGGCCGTTCTGCTGCTGGTCGATGCCGGCGCCACCGAAGATGGCGAACCAGATGAGCGAGACGACCGACGGCACGAGCAGGACGCCCGAGACGAACTGGCGGATCGTGCGGCCACGCGAGATGCGGGCGATGAACATGCCGACGAACGGCGTCCAGCTGACCCACCACGCCCAGTAGAAGATCGTCCAGCCCGCGAGCCAGTCCTTCATGCCGTCGCCGCCAGCGGCGTCGGTGCGCGCCGACATCATCGCGAGGTCCTTGAAGTAGGACCCGATGGTCGTCGGCACGAGGTTGAGGATGAAGACGGTCGGGCCGACGACGAAGACGAAGAACGCCAGGGCGAGCGCGAGCACCATGTTGATGTTCGAGAGCCACTGGATGCCCTTCTCGATGCCGGAGACGGCCGAGAGGATGAAGCAGACGGTCAGCACGGCGATGATGCCGATGAGCACGCCGTTGCCGACCTTGCCGATGCCGCCGACGATCTCGAGGCCGGAGCCGATCTGCAGGGCGCCGAGGCCGAGCGAGGTGGCCGAGCCGAAGAGCGTCGCGAAGATCGCGAAGATGTCGATGACGCGGCCGGCCGGACCGTTGGCGCGCTTCTCGCCGAAGAGCGGGGCGAAGGCCGAGCTGATGAGCAGCGAGCGGCCCTTGCGGAAGACGCCGTAGGCGACGGCGAGGCCGACGACGGCGTAGATGGCCCACGGGTGCAGCGACCAGTGGAACATCGTCGTGGCCATCGCGGTCTGCACGGCCTCGGGGTTGCCCTTGGCGCCGGTGCCCGGCGGCGGCGTGACGAGGTGCGTGAGCGGCTCGGTGACGCCGTAGAACATCAGGCCGATGCCCATGCCGGCGGAGAACATCATCGCCACCCACGACGACGTGCGGAACTCGGGAGCCTCGCCGTCACCGCCGAGCGGGATGTTGCCGAACTTGCTCGCGGCCAGCCAGATGACGAAGACGACGAAGCCGGAGGCGACGAGCGAGAAGAGCCAGCCGGTGTTGTGGACGACGAAGTCGAGGCCGGCGGAGGCGCTCGTGCTGAGGCTCTCGGTGCTGAGCGCGCCCCACAGGACGAAGGCGATGGCGACGCCGGCCGCGACGCCGAAGACGATCTTGTCGACCGTGGAGGGCGCAGCCTCCTCGTGGTTCACCGGTGGTGGCTCGAGCGCCGGATGCAGCGCGTCGTCGGGACTCTTGGTCAGTTCACTCATACGTCATGGACGGCACCCCGACGAGGCGCCGTCTGTCTCCTCACAGTTACGTGTCACAGATGTCTCGATGAAGCGACCACTGTGTCGAAGATGGGGGGACGAGCGCAAAACGAGGGTGCCGACGGGACGCTGCGGACGGCATATGCAAGCGTGAATCCTCATGTATGCCAAAGGTTCCCGAAGTTCCCGACGCGCGGAGTGAGATGGGCCACGACGACGACGAAGGGCCGCGAACCGGCAGGTTCGCGGCCCCTCGACGGGTGGGTCAGCGGCTGGAGCCGACGAGCTCCGGCTCGTGACCGCGGGCGTCCGGGACCTGGTCGTCCTGGACCTCGTCGTCGTGGTCGAGCATGCTCGCCTCGTCGAAGCGGTCCTGGCCGGAGAGGACGCGCGACGCCTTGTCGCGGTCGATCTCGCCGACCCACGTGCCGATGAGGACGGTCGCGATGGCGTTGCCGGCGAAGTTCGTCAGCGCGCGGGCCTCGCTCATGAGGCGGTCGATGCCGACGATGAAGCCGACGCCCGGCACGAGGTCGGGGCGGTGCGACTGGAGGCCACCGGCGAGGGTCGCGAGACCCGCACCGCTGACGCCCGCGGCGCCCTTGCTCGCGATGATCATGAAGACGAGGAGGCTGATCTGCTCGCCGATGCTGAAGGGCTTGTCCATCGCCTCGGCGATGAAGAGGCTCGCCATCGTCAGGTAGATGGCGGTGCCGTCGAGGTTGAAGGAGTAGCCGGTCGGGACGGTGATGCCGACGACCGGACGGGAGACGCCGAGGTGCTCCATCTTGGCGATGAGGCGCGGCAGGGCGGACTCCGACGACGACGTCGAGAGGATGAGGAGGAACTCGCGGCCGAGGTAGCGGAAGAGCGAGAAGACGTTCATCCCCGTGACGACCTTGAGGATGCTGCCGAGGAAGGCGAAGACGAAGATCGCGCACGTCGCGTAGAAGGCGAGCATGAGCAGGCCGAGGCTCTTGAGCGAGCCGATGCCGGTCGCGCCGACGAGGGCGGCCATGGCGCCGAACGCACCGATCGGGGCGGCCCACATGATCATCGCCATGAGGCGGAAGACGAGGCGCTCGAGGTACTTGATGGCGTGGAGGATCGGCTCGCCGGTCTTGCCCATCTGCTGGAGCGCGAAGCCGACGAGGAGGGCGATGAGCAGGGCCTGGAGCACCGAGCCCGACGTCAGCGCGGAGACCAGCGTGTCGGGGATGAGCCCGAGGAGGAAGTCGACCGTGCCCTCCGACTCCGCGGAGATCTGCGACTGGCCCGACTCGGCGACGGCGGCCGTGAGGTTGAGGCTGTCACCCGGCTTGATGATGTTGCCGACGACGAGGCCGATCGCCAGGGCGACCGTCGACATCGTGATGAAGTAGCCGAGGGCGAGGCCGCCGACCTTGCCGACCTGGGCGGCCTTCCGGACCGAGCCGATGCCGAGCACGATCGTGCAGAAGATGATCGGCGTGATCATCATCTTGATGAGGTTGACGAAGCCGGTGCCGAGGGGCTTGAGGCTCTTGCCCACCTCGGGGAAGGCCCACCCCACGAGGATGCCCGCCACCATGGCGACGATGACGGCGATGTAGAGGTAATGGGTGCGGTCGCGCTTCGGGGCCGAGCCTGGCTGGGCGTCGACGGCGCTGTCGGCGGTGGAACTCACGGTGACCTCCGTTGGCTGGGTCCCGTGCTGGGCGCGGGACCGGTGAATGTGACGAGGCTCCCGCGGTCAGTGACTAGGGTCACGGTTGTGTTCATTGAGTTCTCGCGACGGGTGCTGACGGCCCCCGCGCGCTGGAGCGTCGCGCGCCAGACCTTCGCGCTCCAGGTGCTCATCGCGGTGCTCGTCGTCGCCGCCGGGCTCGCCGGGGCGTACGGCCAGGCGCAGCGCGCGGGCGACCAGGAGGCCATCGCCCGGGCCCTCGCGGTCGCCGAGACGATGGCGGCGACGCCCGACGTCGTCGCCGGCGTCCAGGGGCCCGACCCGTCGGCGGCCCTCCAGCCGTACGCCGAGCGGGTGCGGGTCGAGTCGGGCACCGACTTCGTCGTCGTTATGAGCCGCGACGCGATCCGCTACACCCACCCCGACCCGACGCAGATCGGCAAGAGGTTCCTCGGCCACACGGAGGCGGCCCTCGCCGGAGGCGTCGTCGAGGAGGACTACACGGGCACGCTCGGGCCGTCGTCACGCGTCGTCGTGCCCGTCACCGACGAGGGGAAGGTCGTCGCCCTCGTGTCGGTCGGCATCCGCAAGTCGGCGGTCGGCGAGCGGGTGCGCACCCAGCTGCCGGGACTGCTTCTCGCCGGCCTCGTGGCGGCGCTGCTGTCGGGCCTCGGGACGGGCCTCGTGTCGCGCCGCATCCGGCGGCAGACGCACGGCCTCGGCGAGCAGCAGCTGCGCGAGATGTACGAGTACTACGACGCCGTCCTCCACGCCGTCACCGAGGGCCTCATCATCACCGACCTCGACGGCCGGCTCCGGCTCGCGAACGACGAGGCGACGCGGCTGCTCGCGCTGCCCGCCGACGCCGTGGGTCGCCCCGTCGCGGAGCTGGGGCTGACCCCCGCCCTGACCGCTGCGCTCACCGACGACGCCGCGCACGAGGACGAGCTGCACGTCACCTCGGCGCGGGTGCTCGTGCTCAACCGCGGCCCGGCCCGCTGGCAGGGTCGACTCCTCGGCCACGTCGCCACCCTGCGCGACCGCACCGACCTCGAGGCCCTGACGGGAGAGCTCGACTCGGCCCGGGGCCTCACCGAGGCACTCCGCTCGCAGGCCCACGAGTCGGCCAACCGGCTCCACACGATCGTCAGCCTCATCGAGCTCGGGCACACCGACCGCGCGCTCGACTTCGCCACCGACGAGCTGCAGGTCTCGCAGCTGCTCACCGACCGCGTCGTCGGCTCGGTCGACGAGCCGGCCCTGACGGCGCTGCTGCTCGGCAAGGCGGCCGAGGCGCACGAGCGCGGCATCGCCTTCGAGATCGAGCCGGGCGCGCACTGGCCGCGTGACGTCGCACCCACCCGTGACGTCGTCACCATCGTCGGCAACCTCATCGACAACGCCCTCGACGCCGTGGCCGGCGAGCCCGGCGCACCCCGCCCCGAGCGGCACGTGCGCTTCGACTCGAGGGTCGAGCAGGCGCATGCCGTCCTCGAGGTCTCCGACGACGGGCCGGGCCTGCCGCCGGGTGCCGTCGACGACGCCTTCCGGCGCGGCTGGTCGACGAAGGAGCAGGGCAGCGCGGGTCGCCGCGGCATCGGGCTCGCGCTCGTGGGGCAGACCGTGGAGCGGCTCGGCGGGACGCTCTCCGTGTCGGGCCCGCCGGGTGCGACGTTCACCGTGCGACTGCCCGTCCGTGAAGGGGTCAACGGTGGCGGGGTCGGCGGTGGCGACGATGAGTGAGACGACGGGGTCGCAGGTGCTGCGGGTCCTCGTCGTCGAGGACGAGCCGATCGCGGCGGAGGCCCACACGGCCTACGTCGGCCGGGTCGACGGCTTCGAGGTCGTGTCGACGGTGGGGACCTCCCAAGCGGCGCTGAAGACGTTGCAGGACAAGCAGATCGACGTCGTCCTGCTCGACATGAACCTCCCGGACCGGCACGGCCTCGACGTCGTGCGCGCCATGCGGGCGGCCGGGCACCGCGCCGACGTCATCGCCGTCACGTCGGCGCGCGACCTCGACGTCGTCCGCGCCGCGGTGTCGCTCGGGATCGTGCAGTACGTCCTCAAGCCCTTCGTCTTCGCGACCCTGCGCGAGCGGCTGCTCGCCTACCGCGCCTACCGCGACCAGGTGACGAGCGGCGCCGAGGTCGGCACGCAGGCCGAGGTCGACGAGGTCTTCGCCGGCGCCCGCGTCGCCGCCGAGGCGCGGCTCCCGAAGGGCATGGGCGAGGAGCTGCTGGCCCGCGTCTCGCGCCTGCTCCGCGAGTCCGACGGCGGCCGCTCGGCCACCGAGCTCGGCGACGCGCTCGGCGTCAGCCGTGTCACGGCGCGTCGCTACGCCGAGTACCTCTGCGAGACAAGGGTCGTCGTGCGACGGTCGAGGTATGCCGGCGCCGGGCGGCCCGAGGTCGAGTACCTCTGGGCGCGGTGACGCCTCAGGCCCGCGCCGGCGTCCGTCGCCCGAGGCGGGCGAGCACGCGCTCCTGACGGTCGGCGCCGTCCGGGACGGGCACCGCGGGCTTGCAGACGCCGTCGTCGTAGAGGTGCTCGCCGAACCCGTCGGCCGACCGGTCGAGCATCTCGAGCTCCTCGTCCGACAGGTGCTCGTCGAGGCCCGCGGCGACGGCGATGTCCCAGCGGTGGACGACGAGGTCGAAGCCGTAGAAGGTGACGATCGACGCCCCCACGGTTGTGTGGCCGAAGACGCCGTCGTACTCCTTGCCGGCCACTCGCCGGTCGGCGAGCAGCTCGCGCATCCTCGCGTCATGGGCCTGCCAGAGGGCGCCCGGTTCACTGGGGTCGGCGGTGGTCGTGGCGTCGACGCCGTGCTGCTCGAGGAACTCGCGCTGGGTCGTGACGACGTGGGTCAGGACGTCCCGGGCCGCCCAGCCCGCGCAGGGGCTCGGGGCATCCCAGGCGTGGGCGGGGACGCGGTCGACGACGGCGCGGAACGGTTCGGCGAGGCGGAGGTAGGAGCCGAGGACGTCGGTGGTGTGTGAGGTCATGCCGTCACCGTAGGAAGCCGCCCGTCGGCGGGTCTTGATACTTTCCGACACGTGACGACGTCTGCCGGGGCAGGACGGACGGCGGCCCGCGACGACATCGAGCGGGCCCACCTCGTCGACCCCACCGACCACACGTGGTCGATCGCCCGCAGCTCGGTCTCGCCCGACCTCGAAGGCCTCGCCCGACGGTTCTGGATCCCGGTGTGGGACGTGCCTGCGGGACGTGACTCCGTGCAGCGGGTCCTGCAGTACCCCGTCTGCCTCGTCGTCGTCTCCGACAGCTACGCGCGCTTCTACGGCGTCGTGTCCGGTCTCTCGCACACGATGCTGACAGGCCGGGGCTGGGCGGTCGGCGTCATGCTCCAGCCCGCGGCGGGTCACCTCGTGACGCGGGAGCCGATCCGGCGGATGACCGACCGCTACGTCGACCTGTCGACGCTCACCACCCTCGACGGCGCGGGCCTCAGCCGGCGGGTGAGGTCGGTGATGCGGCCTGACCCGACGTCGGCGCAGGCCCAGGCGGAGGCGCGCGAGGTCGTCGAGGACGCCCTGCGGCCGCTGCTTCCGGTCGACGACGAGGGGCTCCTCGTCAACGCCATCGTCGAGGACGTCGAGACCTCCCCCGAGCTGCTGCGCGTCGACGACCTCTGCGCGCGTTTCGGCATCAGCGAGCGGACGCTGCAACGCCTGCTGCACAAGCGGATCGGCCTCGGCCCGAAGTGGCTCATCCGCCGCCGGAGGCTCCAGGAGGCGGCCGACCGGCTGCGCGACTCGGACGCCGAGCTGGCCGGGATCGCGGCGGAGCTCGGCTACGCCGACCAGGCCCACTTCACCCGTGACTTCCGCAAGGCGACGGGCATGACGCCCGGCGAGTTCGCATCACGCTTCCGCTGACGGAGGGGGCGGCGCGCCCCTACGTGGCGTTCGCTCGGAGCCGGGCGGCATCCAGACGATGGCTCCCTCCGGCCAGCAGGTGCGCTGCTTCGGCGCGCGACCCGGCACCCAGCGTGTGCAGGAGCACCGCGACGTCGGCGGTGACCGTCCTGAGCGAGACGTCGAGGTCACGAGCGATGGTCGAGTCCTTGGCGCCGAGCACGAGCCTCCGGGCGATCTGGCACTGGCGAGCGGTGAAGGGCGGCTTCTGCCCGCTCGGGACACCGGGGTGCGACAACCTCGACGTCAGGTCCCAGATGGCGCGGACGCGCGTGATGACGTCGCTCCGCGTCGTGAGCCACGCCGTCGGGTAGCCCTCCTCGCTGTGGGGTCCACCGACGACGGCGACGGACTCGTCGACGAGGATGAACTGGGAGCGGGCGGGGCCGAAGTGGACGTGGGGGATCTCGGAGGTGAGCAGGGGGTAGAGGTTCAGGCTGCGCTCGGTCGTGATGCACCGCAGGTCGACGCCACGGCGTCGCGTGTGGTCGTCGAGCCGTGTCATCTCGTTCGCCGGGTCGTAGCCGAGGATCGGGTGCATCGTCCAGACGCTGCGCTGTGCGGTGGGTTCGAGGGCCGTGAGCCCCCTGTCGATCTGTGCGATGCCGACGCCCAGCCGTCGGAACCCCGGCGTCGGGCGACCGGCGAGCAGCTCGACGACGTGGCCGCTCACGAGCTGGGTGAGGTCGGCGGCCGCCGCGTAGAGGTCGAGCCCGGCGCCGGTGGAGTGCTGCCGCTCGCTGTCGCCGTGCACGGGCACCTCCTGGTCGCACGAGGTCCCGGTGGGGTCTCGCATCCCGCCCCACGGGACCGTCGGGGCGGACCGGCGTTCCCACCGTAGGGGGAACCGGGCCTAGCTCGCGAGGACGTGGGCCTGGCCGTGCGTCTGGCGTCGCAGCGCTGCCGCGCACTCGGCGACGACGGCGAGCGCCAGCGCGGCAGCCGTGTCGTCCGCGGGCTCGGGCACGATGCGGCTGACGATGCCCCGCGCGGCGAGGTCGAGCACGCCGACCTGCTGGAGCTCGGCCATCTCGGCGGCGTGCGACACGTCGCCGTGGACGATGGCGCTCGCACCTTCCGGCGGGAGCGGTGACAGCCAGGCATGCTCGGCGGCGATGACCTCACGGGCCGGCAGCAGCGCGAGCGCCCCGCCACCACAGCCCTGCCCGAGCACGACCGACACCGTCGGGACGGTCATCGTCGTCAGGGTCGCGATGCACCGGGCGATCTCGCCGGCGATCGCGCCCTCCTCGGCGTGCGCCGACAGCTCGGCGCCGGGGGTGTCGATGACGGTGACGAGGGGCATACCGAGCTCTTCCGCGAGCCGCATGGCGCGCCTCGCCTCGCGCAGCGCCCCCGGCCCCATCGGCGACGTCGGCGACTGACGTGCACGGTCCTGGCCGACGAGCACACAGGGCTGGCCGTCGAGCCGGGTCAGCGCGACGAGCATGGTCGAGTCCCGCTCACCCTCGTCGGTGCCCCGCAGCCGGAGCGTGCCGGTCGCGCCGTAGCGCAGCAGCTCGCGCACCCCGGCGCGGTCAGGGCGCCGGGTCACCTCGATGGACTGCCACGCGGACAGGTGCCGGCTCGGCTCGCCGGCCCGGTGGTCGAGGCGCGGCAGCGTCGGGCCGTCGACGAGGACACCGAGCGCCCGGTCGACGAGCATCGGCAGGTCCTCGGCGGCGACGACGGCGTCGAGCACGCCCTTGGCCGCGAGGTTCTCGGCCGTCTGCACGCCGGCCGGGAAGGGCACGCCGCTGAGCGCCTCGTAGACCTTCGGCCCGAGGAAGCCGACGAGCGCCCCGGGCTCGGCGACGGTCACGTGCCCGAGCGACCCCCACGACGCATACACGCCGCCGGTCGTCGGGTGACGCAGGTGCACGAGGTAGGGCAGCCGGGCGGCGCGGTGCGCCATGAGCGCCCGCGAGATCTCGACCATCTCGATGAACGCCGGCGTCCCCTCCTGCATCCGGGTGCCGCCGGACGCCGTCGAGGCGAGGACCGGCAGCCCCTCGGCGGTCGCGCGACGCACCGCGGCGGTGATCCGCTGGGCCGCGGCCCGGCCGATCGAGCCGGCGAGGAAGCGGAACTCGTTGACGACGACGGCCACCGGCCGACCCCTCACGAGTCCACGACCCGTGAGCACGGACTCGTCGGTGCCGGCCTTCGCGGCCGCCGCCTCGAGCTGGCGCCGGTAGTCCTCGGGCTGGCCACTGATGTCGATCGGCTCGTCCCACGACTCGAAGGAGCCGGTGTCGAGCACGAGGTCGAGCAGCTCGTGCGCGGTCCACGGTCGGCGCGCCATCACTCCTCCTTCAGCCAGGCGCGGATCGCCGCGCCGTCCTCGTCGAGGGTCGGCGGCGCGTCGTGGTCGCGGCGCGTCACCTCGGTGCCGTCGCCGGCGAAGAAGCGCAGCGGCGGCCCCGGCAGCGTCAGCGGCCCGAGCGTCGGGTGCTCGACCTCGACGAGCAGCCCCTGGCTCGCGGTCTGGTCCCACGCGTACACCTCGTCGAGGCTGCGCACCTTGCCCGCGGGCACGCCGACCTCGGCGAGCCGGGCCAGCAGCGGCTCGGCGTCCCAGTCGGCGAAGGCCGCCTCGACGACCTCGATGACCCGCTCGCGCTCTGCGACGCGCTCGGCGTTCGTCGCGAGCCCCTCGGCGGCCGGGTCGAGCCCGAAGGCCGCGCACAGGCGCTGCCACAGGCCCTCGCTGCCGACCGCGATCTGGACGAAGCCGTCGCGGCAGTGGAAGAGGCCGTAGGGGCTGATGGACGGGTGGTGGTTGCCCGCCGACCGGCCGACCTCTCCGGCGACCGTCCACCGGGTGCCCTGGAAGGCGTGCACGCCGACGACCGCGGCGAGCAGCGAGGTGCGCACGACGGAGCCCTTGCCGGTGCGGTGCCGCTCGTTGAGGGCGGCGACGACGCCGTAGGCGCCGTACATCCCCGACAGGAGGTCGGCGATGGGGACGCCGACGCGCTGCGGGTCGTCCGGACCGGACCCCGTCAGCGACATGACGCCGGCCTCGCCCTGGGCGATCTGGTCGTAGCCGGCACGCCCACCCTCGGGCCCGTCGTGGCCGAAGCCGGTGATCGACAGCACGACGAGCCGGGGGTTGCGCTCCATGAGCGAGTCGATGCCCAGACCGAGCCGTTCGAGCACCCCGGTGCGGAAGTTCTCGACGAGCACGTCGGCCCGGTCGACGAGCGCGAGCAGCACGTCGCGGTCCGCCGCGTCCTTGAGGTCGAGGGTGATCGACTCCTTGTTGCGGTTGGCCGACAGGAAGTAGGTCGACTCACGCCGGCCCTCCTCGCCGACGAACGGCGGGCCCCAGCCGCGGGTGTCGTCCCCGCGGCCGGGAGCCTCGACCTTGATGACGCGCGCGCCCTGGTCGGCCAGCATCATCGTCGCGTGCGGTCCCGCGAGGGCGCGGGACAGGTCGACGACGAGGATGTCGGAGAGGGGTCCAGACACGGTCATTCGGTCACCATCCGGGAAGGATCAGGGCGGCCCACACGAGCAACGGGCCGGCGACGACCACGATGACGCTGTAGGTGATGATCTGCTTGTAGTACACCGGTTCGCTGATGCTGTCGGGCCGGTTGGCCAACATCAGGGCACCGTTCGTCGAGAACGGGCTCACGTCGACGATCGTCGAGCTGATCGCGAGCGCCGCGACGAACGCCGCCGGCCCGATGCCGCCGTTCGCGATGAGCGGCACGGCGATGGGGATGATGACGGGCAGCAGCGCCGTCGACGACGCGAACGCCGAGACGACGCCACCGACGTAGCAGAGCACGAGCGCCCCGATGACGGCGGCGCCGAGGCCGGCGGCCCAGCTGCCCACGAACTCGGGCGCCTTCGCCTCGGTCAGCACGGCGGCATACGTGCTCACACCGGCGACGAGGAGTACGGTCGGCCACGCGACCTGCTTGATGGCGTCCTTGTGCTGGGTCGGCGAGAGCATCGCGAGGATCACCGCGGCGGTGATCGAGACGAAGCCGATGTTCTTGTCGAAGGCCAGCGCGATGACGGCCACGAGCGTGAAGGCGACGAGCGTCAGGACCTGGTCGCGCTTGACGCCGAGCGCCTGCGTCCGGGTGGCGGTCATCGTGCCGGTGCCGCGCGTGGCGACGCCGACGCCGCCGCGGTGGAGCTCCTCGGTGATCGAGGCGCCGCCCATCGGGCCGTCGACGTCGTCGAGGTCGTCGGCGCGCAGGTTCATCAGGCGCCGGCCGCCGAGGACGAGGAAGAGGATGACGGCCATGAGGACGTTGACCGCGAGGCTCGCGAGGAAGACGGTCATCTCGCTCGACGGGAGGCCGTTGTCCTTCATGACGGAGTTCGTGATCGTGCCGTAGATGCTGATCGGCGAGAAGCCGCCGCCCTGGGCGCCGTGCACGACGAACATGCCCATGAGGAGCGGGTTGATCTTGTAGCGGCCCGCGAAGCCCAGCGCGATCGGACCGATGATGGCGCAGGCCGCGGGGCTCGCCGCTCCGATGGCCGTGAGCAGGGCCGTCACGAAGAACATGACCCACGGGATGAGGGCGACGCGTCCCCCGACGGCCCGGACCGCGGATCTGACGATGAGGTCGACGGTGCCGTTGTTCTTCGCGATGGCGAAGAGGTAGGTGACGCCGATGAGGGTGAGGATGAGGTCACCGCTGACGCCGGCGAGGATCTCCTTCTCGCTGAGCTGCAGCGAGTAGACCCCGACGAGCCAGGCCGCCACGTAGGCGAGGGCTCCCATGTTGATCGGCAGCAGCGTGCCGATCACGAAGAGTGCGACGAGCGCGATGATCGAGACCCATTCCGGTCCCATGCGTGTCCTCCGTCGGTCGCGGCCAGCGCGCCTGGTTCCACGCCCTGGTGACGAGGCTCATGGCTGGCTCAGTGGCCTAGCCAATAGGTCAATGGGCCGACTGTCAATAGAGTGACCCCATGTCGACATCGGGGATGTCCCGCCTCACGCGCACCCGGCTCTACGAGCAGGTCGCCGAGCAGATCACCGCGTGGATCCAGTCGAACGGTCTCACGACGGGTGACCGCCTGCCTCCCGAGCGCGAGCTCGCGCAG
This sequence comes from Terrabacter sp. LjRoot27, assembly GCF_964254175.1. Taxonomy (NCBI): domain Bacteria; kingdom Bacillati; phylum Actinomycetota; class Actinomycetes; order Micrococcales; family Intrasporangiaceae; genus Terrabacter; species Terrabacter sp. LjRoot27. The sequence continues at coordinate 525,578 of NZ_CAXUSS020000001.1, read as the reverse complement.
CGTCTCGGCGTCAGCCGCGCCACGCTCAGCCAGGCCCTCGTCGCACTCGAGGTCATCGGTGTCGTGACCGTCCGGCACGGCGACGGCACGGTCCTGTCGGACGCCCCCGGCCCGCGCCGGATCGTCGAGGCCATCCGAGCGCACGCCCACCGGCTGCCCGAGATCATCGACACCCGCGACGCCCTCGAGACGAAGATCGCGGCCCTCGCGGCGGCACGGCGCACGGCCGAGGACCTCGCGCGCATCGACGAGGCCATCGCCGAGATGGCCCGCGACGTCGAGGCCGGCGGCCGCGGCGTCGAGGGCGACGAGCGCTTCCACGGTGCCGTCACCGCCGCCGCCCACTCGCTCCTGCTCGCCCGGCTCATGGACGAGATCCGCGACCTCATCCGCGAGACCCGCATCGAGTCGCTCAGCCAGCCCGGCCGCCCCGCCGACTCGCTCGTCGGGCACCGGGCCATCGCCGACGCCATCCGCTCCGGCGACCCCGAGGCGGCGGCCGAGGCCATGCACGCCCACGTCGTCATGGTCAGTGACGTGGCGGTGCTGCGAGACGGGTCGTGACGCCCCTCGAGATGCTCGCCGTCCTCGGCGCGGGTCTCGGCGCCGGCATCCTCACCTCGACGGTCGGGGTGGCCTCGCTGCTCAGCTTCCCCGTCCTGCTCGCCGTCGGACTGCCACCCGTCGTCGCCAACGCGTCCAACACGGTCGGCCTCGTGCCCGCCGGCGTCAGCGGGTCGTTCGGCTACCGCGCCGAGCTGCGCGAGCACCCGCGCATCACGTGGACCGTCGTCGTCACGTGCGCCGTCGGCGCGGTCGGCGGCGCGGTGCTCCTGCTGGCCCTGCCGTCGAGCGTCTTCGAGGCCGTCGTGCCGTGGCTCATCCTCTTCACCTGCCTGCTCGTCGGCGTGCAGCCCTGGGTCGCCCGCTGGCTGCGGTCTCGCGGCGGCGACGACGTCGGCCCGCGCACCCGGATGGGGCCGGTCACGACCTTCTTCGCGCTGCTGACCGGCGTCTACGGCGGCTACTTCGGCGCCGGCTCGGGCGTCATGATGGTCGCCGTCCTCGGGCTCGGGCTCGACATCGACCTGCGCGTCGTCAACGCCCTCAAGACCCTCGCGATCTTCGCCGGCAACGTCGTCGCCGGGCTCATCTTCGTCGCCGTCGCCGACCTCGACTGGCAGGCCATCGGGCTGCTCGCGGCCGGCTCGGTCGTCGGTGGCTACGTCGGCGCCCGCGTCGGCCGCCGGCTGCCGCCGACGCTCTTCCGGGTGCTCGTCGTCGCCGCGGGCGTCGTCGCCGCGGTCCTGCTGCTCCGCTGACGCGGAGACCGAGGGCGTATGCCGTGTTGCCCGCCCCGCGCGTGCGCGCGCCTCAGGCGCTGGTGGCCTCGCGGTGGCGGCGGGCCAGCTCGACGTAGACCTCGGCGTTGGCGCGGATGCGCGCGAGTCCCGGCTCGTCGATCTCGCGCCGGACCGTGCCGGGCACCCCGGCGACGAGCGAGCGGGGCGGGATGACGGCGCCCTCGGGCACGACGGCGCCGGCCGCGACGAGGCTGCCCGCGCCGATGCGGGCCCCGTTGAGCACGACGGCACCCATCCCGACGAGGCAGTCGTCCTCGACGGTGCAGCCGTGGAGGACGGCACGGTGGCCGACCGACACACCTGCGCCGATGCTCGTCGGGTGCCCGGCATCGGTGTGCACGACGACGCCGTCCTGCAGGTTGCTGCGCTCGCCGAGCACGATCGGGTCGAAGTCGGCGCGGAGCACGGCGGTGTACCAGACGCTCGAGCCCGCCCGGAGGTCGACGGCGCCGACGAGGTCGGCGCTCGGCGCCACCCAGGCGGTCTCGTGGACCACCGGGGTGACGCCGTCGAGGCTGACGATCACGTCAGTGCGCCGAGACGCTGTCGGTGCGGTCGGTGCTCTCGACCCGGCCGGTGGCGTGCAGCTCGGCCGTCGACATCTTGCGACGGATCCACGGCACGAGCGCGAGGAGCACACCGGCGACGACGAGGGTGATGACGCCGTTGACGAGGTAGTACACCGCGTCGCTGAGGCCGCCCATCGCCTGGATGAGCTGGGCGGCGATGGCCTGACCCGCTGCGCTGCCGAGGAACCACAGCGCCATGGCCTGGCTCGCGAAGGCCCGCGGCGCGAGACGGGTCGTGGCCGAGAGGCCGACCGGCGAGAGGCAGAGCTCGGCGACGGTCTGCATGACGAAGATGCCACCGAGGATGTAGACCGGCGCCGTGTTGCCCTGGAACGTCGCGAAGGCCCAGGACATGGCGAGGGCCGACAGGCCGATGATCGTCACACCGAGGACGAACTTCATCGGGGTCGACGGGAAGCGTCCGGCGCGCTTGGTCCAGATCCAGCCGAAGATCGGCGCGAGCAGGACGATGGCGAGCGGGTTGATCGACTGGAACCACTCGGGGTTGATGCTGATGCCCGCGGTCTCCGTGACGGTGTTGTCGGCGGCGAAGATCGCCATCTTGCCGGCGGCCTGCTCGAAGATCATCCAGAAGAGCATCGCGCCGATCCACAGCGGCAGGTAGGCCGCGAGGTGCGACTTCTCCTCGCGCTCGACCTTGGGGCTGCGGAACATCATCCTGAAGTAGGCGATCGGGGTCAGCACGGCGACGATGGAGATCGCGTCGATGACCTGGTCGAGCACCGTGTCGCGCCACAGGCCCGCGACGACGACGATGACCGCGAAGGCGACGACGGCGCCGACGGCGAGGGCCGCGACGCGGCCGCGCTCCTCGGGCGAGAGCGGGTTGGGCACGTCGTCGACGGCGGGACCGAGGGCCTTGCGGCCGAGGACGAACCACGCGATGGCGATGGCCATGCCGACCGCGGCGGCCGAGAAGCCGACGTGGTAGCCGTAGTGCTCACGCAGCCACCCCACGACGAGCGGCGAGAAGAACGAGCCGATGTTGATCGACATGTAGAAGATCGAGAAGCCGCCGTCGCGGCGCGCGTCCTCGGGCTTGTAGAGCGTGCCCACCATGGCGGAGACGTTGGGCTTGAGCAGGCCGGTGCCGAGGGCGACGAGCGCGATGCCGAGCCAGGCGGTCGCCGCGGCCGGGATGGCGAGACAGACGTGGCCGGCCATGATGACGACGGCACCGTAGAGGGTCGAGCGTCGCGCGCCGAAGAGACGGTCGGCGGTGAAGCCGCCGATGATCGACAGGAGGTAGACGGACGCGCCGTAGATCGCGACGACGGCGGTGCCGGTCGTCTCGTCGATGCCGAGGCCGCCGTTGGCCACGGTGTCGATGAGGAAGTAGAGCAGGATGGCGCGCATCCCGTAGTAGGAGAAGCGCTCCCACAGCTCGACGAAGAAGAGGGTCGACAGTCCCTTGGGGTGCCCGAGGAAGGCCCGGTCGTCGGCGCTGGCGCCCGACTCGGGAGTCGGTGGTCGGTCCTGGGTCTGTGTGGTCATGCGATTCTCCCAGCCCCTCGTGAGGGCAGTTCGACGGTTGGACAACCACCCCAAACTAGGCGGGTCCCACCGTCGGACTCAAACCGTGGAGGTGCGCGCGACGCCCGCCCGCAGGGCCAGGGCGTCCTTGACGAGGCCGGTCGCGAGCGCCGCTCCGACGCCCTCGCCCGCACGGATCCGCAGGTCGAGGAGGGGCTCGAGACCGAGCTCGCGCAGCACGAGGGCGTGGGCCTTCTCACGTGAGCGCTGTCCGGCGACGAGGTGCGCCGCGACGGCCGGCTCGAGGCGCACGGCGGCGAGCGCGCACACCGACGTCGCGAGGCCGTCGAGCACGACGATCCCGCCGGCCTCGGCCACGCCGAGCGTCACCCCGGTGAGCACGGCGAGCTCTCCCCCGCCGAGGCGACGGACGGCCTCGTCGGGACCGGCGCGGCCGACCCGGGCGAGCGCCCGAGTCACGACGTCGCGCTTGCGGTCGAGCATCGCGGCGTCGGCGGACGAGCCGCGGCCGACGACCTCGTCGGCCGGCACGTCGAGCAGGGCTGCGGCGAGTGCGGCGGCCACGGTCGTGTTGCCGACACCGACCTCGCCGAGCGCCACGGGACCGGCGCCCGCCAGCGCGAGACCGCGCTCGCGTCCGAGAGCGAGCAGGGCGGCATACGTCATCTCGTCGAGCGCGTCGGAGGTGACGAGATCCCCTCTGCGGCAGCCGATCCCGGCATCGACGAGCTCGATGTCGAGGCCGGCCGCACGTGCGGCCACGGCACCCATCGACGTGCCCTCGCGGGTGGCGCGGGCGACGTCGGCGGTGACCGACGCGTCGAAGGCGGAGATGTCGTATGCCGTCACGGCATGGTCGGCGGCCGCGACGAGGAGGGTGCCCCGACCGTCGACGGCAGCCAGCGCGGTGATGCGGTCGAGGACGGTGTCGAGGACGCCGAGCGAGCCCGGCACGGTGAGGAGGTCGTCGGAGCGGTCGCGGGCCGCGACGACGTCGGCCGGCTCGGGGGCGCGCAGGTGCGAGGGCGGGGCGTCGCGCTCGGTCCAGCGCTCGCGCATGACGACCTGCTCGAGCGGGAGGCGCCTGCTCCACCCGGCTCGCTCGAGGCCGGGCTCGGGTGGGCGCTCGTCGGGCCAGCCGAGGCAGAGCCAGCCGAGGGTCTCGACGCCGTCGGGCAGGCCGAGCAGGTCCGCGAGCTCGGCCGGCTCGAAGAGGGTGACCCAGCCGAGGCCGAGGCCGTGGGCGCGGGCGGTCAGCCAGATGTTCTCGATGGCGGCGGCGCACGACCAGAGGTCGGCATCGGGGAAGGTCGCCCGGCCGAGCACGCCGGCGGCCGGGGTGCGCCGGTCGCACGCGACGACGACACCGACGGGCGCCTCACGGATGCCCTCGAGGCGCAGGTCGAGCAGACCACGCGCCGACTCCTCGGCCATCCCGGCGGCCTGCCGCAGCCGGCACCGGTCGGCCATGAGGGCGGCGGCGTCGCGGGTCGCGGCCTCGGTGACGACGACGAAGCGCCACGGCTGGCTGTGCCCGACCGACGGGCCCCGGTGGCCGGCCGTGAGCACCGCCGTGAGCACGTCGTCGGGGACGGGGTCGGGGCGGAAGCGACGGATGTCGCGGCGCGCGCCGACGACGCGCTCGAGGGAGGCGAGGTCGTCGCGCAGGGCCCAGGCGTCGGGCGCGTGGGCCCGCTCGGCGGCCGACGACGGGTCGCCGATCGTCGGGACGGGCCTGCGGTAGCTCACGGGGCCGACTCTAACGAGGAGCTCACCCGATCCAGGACCGGGTCACGCCGAGCACGCGGCTGCCGTCGGTGTCGGCGAGCGACATCCCGACGAAGGCGGTCGCGCCCTCCGAGGTCTGCCAGCGGAAGCGGTAGTCGGTCGACGTCGCGGCGTCGGCGATCGCGACCGCGGCGTCCCGGGAGGACTGCGCGTTCGCGAAGGCACCCGCGGACCGCGCGAGGTAGGCGTCGAGCTGGACGGCATACGGGTCGGTGGGATCGCTCTCGGGACGGGCGACGTTGCCGACGAAGTCGCTGGCGACGGCGGCGGGCTCGATGACCGAGACGTGCACGCCGTGGGCGAGCATGACGACGGCGAGCGACTGCATGAAGCCCTCGACGGCGAACTTCGCGCCGCAGTACGCGTCCGCGAAGGGTTGCCCGACGGCTCCACCGACACTCGTCACGGTGAGCACGGTGCCGGACCCGGCCTCGCGCAGGTGCGGCAGGACGAGCTTGGTCAGGGCGACGGGGCCGAGGTAGTTGACCTCGAGCTGGTCGCGGATCTCGTCGAGGCTCAGCTGCTCCGCGGTGGCGACGGCACCCCGCCCGGCGTTGTTGACGAGGACGTCGATGCGGCCGTGGTCGGCGAGCACCCCGTCGACGCAGGCTCGGGCGGCCTCGTGGTCGGTGACGTCGAGGGCCCGGACGTCGAGCTCGACGCCGGCCTCGGCTGCCGCGTCGGTGAGAGCCGTGGCACGGCTCGTGTCGCGCATCGTGGCGACGACGGTGAGGCCGCGGCGGGCCAGCTCGACGGCGGTGTGCAGGCCCATGCCCGAGGAGGTTCCGGTGACGAGGGCGACCGGCTGCCCGTTGGCGTTCATGCGGGCGACGCTACGCCCGCCCGGGTCAGGCGTCGATGTCGTCGAGGCCCGCGATGACGATCTCGAGCAGCCGGGCCAGCTCGTGCCGCTCGGCGTCGGACAGGCCGCGCAGCGTGTCGCTCTCGACGACGTTGGACTCGCGGACCGCGGCGCTGAAGAGGGCCCACCCGTCCGTGGTCAGCGAGACGAGGGTCCGGGTGCGGTTGGACTCGTCGGGCCGGCGCTGGAGCAGGCCGCGGCCGGCCATCTTGTCGAGGCGGTGCGTCATCGACGAGGGCGCGACGTTGGACAGGTCGGCGAGCTGGCTCGGGGTGAGGCACGTGTCGCCCGCGCGGGCGAGGGAGGCGAGCACCGACCACTCGCCCTGGGTCAGGTCGAGGTCGGCGAACTGCCGGACGTACCACTGGTCGAGCTTCTTCGTCACCGAGAACACCGCGGTGATGACGCGCTGCACCGACTCCTCGCCGCCCGCGGCGACATAGGTCGCGACGTCCGCGGCGTGCTCCTGCTGGGCGGTCTGCCGTCGCTTCGCTGCCATGGAAAGGCATTGTCGCACCCGTGCGGGGTGGTGCTACTCTTTCGAAATCGAACTTCGATGACGAAATATTCGATACCGAAGCTGCGTTGACTCCCGAAGTCCGCCTCCCCGTCCTCCGAAAGGGTGTGAAACCCATGCGCACCAAGCTGCTCATCCTCGCGTCGTCCATCGGCATGCTCGGATGGGGCACCGTGCTGCCCTACCAGTACGCGTATGCGGCCAACACCCGCGGCTGGGGGGCCCTCGCGGCCGCCCTGGCCAGCACGCTCTTCTCGGTCGGCGCGCTCGTCGCCGCGCCCTTCGCCGGGCGCCTCAGCGACCGCTTCAACCCGGTGACCGTCGCCGTCGTGGCCAAGCTGCTCGCCGCCGTCGGCGTCGGCAGCCTCGTCTGGGCCGAGTCGGCCCCGGCCTTCCTCGTCGGCATGTTCGTCTTCGGCTTCGGCCTGACCGCGGCCGGCCCCGCCGCGTCGGTGCTCGTGCTGCGCTGGGCCGGGAGCGACGACCGCCGCAAGGTCTTCGCCTACAAGTTCACGGCGGAGGCCATCGGCATGGCCGTGGGCGCCTTCGTCGCCGGCCAGTTCGTCGACCTCTCGCGCACCGACGGCATGACGTTCGCCTTCGTCGCCGCGGGCGCCGGCTTCGCCATCTCGGCCGTCCTCATCCACGTCGCCGGCATCGGTGCCCCGAGCGAGGTCGCCCCCGACCTCGCCGCCGGTGAGGCCGAGACGCGCCTCAGCACGATGGAGGCCCTGCGCCGCATCTTCGCCGTGCCCGCCCTGCGCTGGACCGCGGTCGTCGCGGTGGCCCTGGCCCTCGGCTTCTACGCGCAGTTCGAGTCCGGCCTGCCGGCGTACGCCCTCACCGTCCTCGACGTCGACGAGTCCGCCATCGGCCTCGCCGCCGCCGTCAACTGCGTCGTCATCGTCGCGCTCCAGGTCGTCGTCGTCCGCGTCACCGCGCGGCGCAACGCAGCCAGCCTGCTCATGGTCGTCGGCGCCATCTGGACGCTGTCGTGGGTCGTCCTCTCGGTCGCCCAGCTGACCCCGGAGGTCGCCTCGGCCCTCTTCGTCACGACGTTCGGCATCTTCGCCGTCGGCGAGACGATGTACGCCCCGGTGCTCAACCCGCTCACCGCGAGCCTCGCCCCCCGTGGGCTCGTCGGCACGACGCTCGGCACGTTCACGGCGATCCAGACGACCTTCTCGGCCGTCGGACCGCTCGTCGCCGGCGCCCTGCTCGGCATGGGGCTCGCCAACGGCTTCCTCGGCCTGCACCTGGTCATCAGCCTCGTCGCCGTCTACGGCGCCTGGCGCCTGCGGGCCGCGCTGCGTGACCGCCGCGTCGAGGAGCGCCGGGTCGCGGCGCAGCGGGCGGCGGCCGACGGTCCGCTCGAGCCGGCGACCGCGGCTCTCGCGGCCTGACCTCGCCGGCCTCGCTCCCTCAGGGGGCGAGGTCGGCGACCGGCGTCAGCAGGTAGCGCCCGGCCATCCCGACGGTGCGCGACAGCGTCGCGAGGAAGTCGGTCCGGAGCGGCTCGACACCCTCGAGCGACCACAGCACGCGGGCGTTCGTCCAGGCGGCGTCGCGGGCACGCGAGATGCTCCAGCCGCTGACGAGGTTCGCGACGGGGCCGGCGTACTGCTCGTCGACGGCGAGGGCGATGCCGTCGAGGAAGGACCGGCGGGCGTCCTCCTGCACCGCAGCGAGCAGGTCGTTGACGCGGTGGTAGTCGGCCTCGACGCCGGGGCTGTCGGGCGTCAGGCCCAGCTGACGACACGTCGTGACGACGGCCAGCGGGAGGTCGTGGTTGATGTGGGCGTTCATCCCGGCGAGCGCGAACTGGATCGGCACCCGCCCGGGCTCGAGCCGGGACGAGAAGAGCGGCTGCCACGACGCGTCGGGGGTGCCGGCGCCCACGGCGTCGAGGTAGAGACCGGCGAAGACGAGGTCGAGCCGCGTCACGAAGGCCGGGTTGCCGAACCACCCCTCGACGAGCCGGTCGCGCACGAGCTCGGTGACGCGGAGGTACATCCGGTTGAAGGCCGCGACGCCGTCGCTCCCGGGCAGGGCCCGGTCGATCTCGCGCATCCGCTCGACGACCGCGTCGACCGACGCCAGCTGGCCGGGCGCCGGCGGCTCGGGGCGCGGCTGACCACCGATCCGCGAGCGGACCCACGCCACTGCGCCGGAGAGCCACCCCATGCGCCGACGCTAGCGGCTCGGCGCGTCCCGTGTGGCAGAGACAGGACCAAGGCCTCTGGCGCCCACGGGGGGCGAGAGCAACGCTGGAGGTGAGGGATGGAGAGGAGGTGAGGACAATGTCACAGCTCCTTGAGAAGCACAGTGTGGGGACCGAGCGTCTTCCGCGGTTGTTCCGCAACCGCACGTTGGACTACACGCTCATCACCATCGGCCTCCTGGTCGCAGCCTTCGGCGCGTACGCATACTTCGTGCCGGCAGGCTGGGTCCTGGCGGGCCTGACCGAGGCCTGGTACCTCGGCAGCTGGATCGCCGGTGGGGTGCTGCTCGCGGCAGGCTTCGGCCTGCTGGGTGCGAGTGTCCGCGACCGGTCCGGTTACTGGACCGCAGGCGCCGTGATGAGTTTCGTGCTCAGCACGCTGAGCCTGGCCGGAGCGGTCATCGCTGCGGTGGTGCTCATCCTCTGACGACCTGAAAGGGGTGAGGATGGTCGAGGCCCCCGCGAGGTCGGGGGCTTCGACGCGGGCGGACTCGCTCTCCGGTCAGCGGCTCAGCGCGCGTTGAAGGCCTCGATCCGCTCGATCGCCTCGCCGACCGCGGTCGCGCCGGCGGCGAAGCTGAGGCGCACCGAGTGCCCGCCGGCCCGGTCGTCGAAGTCGCCGCCGGGCGTGATGGCGACGCCGACCTCCTCGAGCAGGGCGCTGGCGTATGCCGCCGAGCCGCCCCACCGGGCGAGCTGCGGCCCGAGGTCGGCCCAGTAGTAGAACGCGCCGTCCGGCGGCGCGGACTCACCCCAGCCGAGCCGGGGCGCGTTGTCCAGCAACAGCTTCCGCGTCCGCGCGAACTCGGCGACCGCCTCGTCGCACTCGCGGTAGGACTCCTCCGCGAAGGCCGACACGGCGGCATACTGCGCCGGTGCCGGTGGGCACAGCGCGACGTTGCCGGCGAGCGCGTCGACGGGGCGCACGAGGTCGTCGGGCAGCAGCATCCAACCGAGGCGCCAGCCGGTCATGCCCCAGTACTTGCTGAAGGAGGAGATGACGAGGGAGGCGTCGTCGGTCTCCCAGGCGCAGACGCCGCGCGGGTCCGCGGCACCGGGCTCGGGGTAGGTGACGCCGTGGTAGATCTCGTCGCTGACGAGGCGCACGCCGTGGGCGGCGCACCAGTCGGTGACGGCGGCGAGCTCGGCGCGGTCGACCATCGTGCCGGTCGGGTTGGCGGGCGAGGCGACGATGAGCCCGGCGAGCGCACCGTCGACCTGGGCGGCGTCGAGCAGCTCGGGCGTCGGCTGGTAGCGGGTCTCGGGGCCGCAGTCGATCTCGACGACCTCGCACCCGAGCGAGGTGAGGATGTTGCGGTAGGCCGGGTAGCCCGGCCGCGCGAGAGCGACCCGGTCCCCCGCCTCGAAGGCGGCGAGGAAGGCGAGGACGAAGCCGCCCGACGAGCCCGTCGTGATCGCGACCCGGGCGGGGTCGACGTCGAGGCCGTACCACCGGCCGTAGTGCGCGGCGATCTCGGAGCGCAGCTCCCGGATGCCCAGCGCCGACGTGTAGGTCAGGGCGCGCCCCGAGCCGTGGATCCGCGCCGCCGCCTCCGACACGAGGCTCGGCGCACCCCCGGACGGCTCTCCGGCGCAGAGGGACACGACGTCGCGACCCTGTGCCCGCAGCACGGCGACCCGGTCGAGCACGTCCATGACCTCGAAGGGCGGCACCTGCGAGCGCCGGGAGGGCTGGAGCGGTCGGGTCTCGCGGTTCGGGTCGGTGGTCACCCGGCCAGTCTCGCGCATCGGCCCCCGCCGCCGGCGCGAGGTACGGTGGCGCCACCACGACCCCGACCGCGAGGAGGCCACGGTGCGCCAGCCCCACCCGACCGGACCGCACGAGGGCGAGGTCGTCGGCGTCTACCACGCCGAGGGGAGCCTTCTCGGTGAGCTGCGGTACGCGTACGGCCGGCTGCGGGGCACCGCGCACTGCGCGCTCTGCGACATCACCCACGCCACCGTCCGACGCAAGCCCGAGTGGGATGCGCTCGTGGCTCGGCTCCCCCGGCCCGTCCGGCTGGTGCACCTCGACGAGATGGACGACGAAGTGGCGTCGGCCGTGGCCGGGTCCGGCTCTCCCGTCGTCCTGGTCCGCCGCGGTGGCGTGCTCGTCCCGGTGCTCGACGCGTCCGCCCTCGAGGCCGCCGGTGGCTCGGTCGCGGCCTTCGAGGCGGCCCTGCTGCGGGCCCTCGACGAGCCGGTGCGCCGCCCCGAGGCGAGCACCGAGGCTCCCGGCACCGGAACCCTCGACACGTGAAACACGGCGTTCACGCGACGTGGCTAACCTGCTGCGCATGACGATCGCCTACCACGCAGACGCCTCCACGCTCGTCGACAAGGAGGTCCTGACGTGGGAGGGCTTCGGGGTCGCGGTCCGCGAGCTCGCGACCCTCGTCGCCGACTCGAGCTTCCGGCCGGAGGTCCTCGTCGCGGTGGCGCGGGGTGGGCTCATCCCCGGGGGCGGGCTGTCCTACGCGCTCGGGGTCAAGCTGACCGACGCCATCAACGTCGAGTTCTACACCGACGTCGAGGAGACCCTGCCCGACCCCGTCCTGCTCGCGCCCCACCTCGACACCGACAGCCTCAAGGGCCGACGGATCCTCGTCGTCGACGACGTCGCCGACTCGGGCCGCACCCTCGCCCTCGTGCTCGACCTGCTCCAGGAGCACGGGGCCGAGGCGCGCAGCGCGGTGCTCTACGGCAAGCCGGGCTCGGTCGTGGCCCCCGACTACGTGTGGCGCCAGACCGACCGGTGGATCGTCTTCCCGTGGTCGGCCGAGCCGCCCGTGTCCGGCTCCCAGGTCACGGCGGATCCGGACGCCCACTGAGGGTCCGCTCCCAGCGAGCGGACGTAGTGTCGCAGGATGCATCTCGGACTGCACCTCGCCAACTTCACGTGGAGCGGCGGCTCCTCCACCTTCGTCGACGACCTCGTCCGCACCGCGCGGACCGCGGAGGACGTCGGCTTCACCAAGCTCTCGGTCATGGACCACGTCTGGCAGATCGGCATGGTCGGGCCCAAGGAGCACGAGATGCTCGAGGCCTACACGGCCCTCGGCTTCCTCGCCGCGGTCACCGAGAAGGTCCAGCTGCTCGCGTGGGTCACGGCCGCCGTCTACCGGGAGCCGGGGCTGCTCGCCAAAGAGGTCACGACCCTCGACGTGCTGTCGAAGGGCCGCGCCATGCTCGGCATCGGCGCCGCGTGGAACGAGGAGGAGTGCGTCGGTCTCGGCCTGCCCTTCCCGGCCACCGCCGAGCGCTTCGAGCGCCTCGAGGAGACGCTGCAGATCTGCCTCCAGATGTGGGGCGACAGCGTCGAGCCGTATGCCGGCAAGCACTACCGGCTCGGCAGCACCCTCAACTCCCCGCAGTCCGTGCAGCGCCCGCACCCGCCGATCCTCATCGGCGGTGGCGGCGAGAAGAAGACGCTGCGGATGGTCGCGCAGTACGCCCAGGCCTGCAACCTCTTCGACAGCCCCGACCTCGCCCACAAGCTCGAGGTGCTGCGTGGTCACTGCGAGGCCCTCGGTCGCGACTACGACGAGATCGAGAAGACCGTCATGGGACCGGTCGACCCGGGCCCGAACGGGGAGAACGTCGACGCGACGCTCGAGCACCTCCGCGACCTCGCCGGGCTCGGTGTGACCCACGTGCAGATGGGCATCGGTGACGGCTCGAAGACCGACGTGCTCGAGCTCATCGGCGAGCGGATCATCCCCGAGGCCGCGAAGCTCTGAACCGGGCGGACCTCCGTCGCCACGGTCGCGCCGTGGAGCTCGATCAGCCGGCCGCGAGCGCAGGGTCGCGCTCGTAGGAGCGGGTGGCGTGCACGTCGTCGGTCAGCCCGTAGACGACGCGCAGGTCGCCGATGGCCTGCAGCTGGCGTCGGCTGTGCGGGCTGGCGCATGACTCCCCTTCGTCGCCCTTCACCGGCTCGAAGGAGTGCAGCACGATCCGCTCGAGCAGCTCGCCGAGGGTCTCGTCGTTGAACTCCGCCAAGCCCTTGAGCACCTTGACGAGGTCCTTCTCCATCCGGACCCCCAGCTGGACCCGTTCCACCTTCACCACTGAACTCATGGGACCAAGTTACCCAGGTAACACGTTCCCCACGACTGGTTTGTTCACGTGCGCACGCGGCTGGGGTCGGATGGGCTCAGCTGAGGATGTCGCTGCGGCGGAAGCGGCGGTAGGCGAGCATCGTGAAGGCGACGGCCCACACGAGCGCCCACAAAGCGCCGTGGACCATGTCGGTGTAGTCCGGGGTCACGGCGAGGGCGTCCTGCCAGGCCCGCGAGTAGTGGCCGGGGAAGGCGTTGCGGTAGGGGTCGAGCGCGTCGAGCTGGTCGAGGATGTTGAGCAGGATGCTGACGAGCACGGCGCCGCCGACCGCCGCGAGCGGGGCGTCGGAGCGCGTCCCGATCCAGAAGGCGATGGCCGCGATGGGCAGCAGCGTCACGAAGATGTAGGCCATCGCGAGCGCGAGCCGGGGCAGGAACTGGCCCCACGTGAGGTTCTCGCCGAGCGGGTTGGTCAGCGGGTCCCAGCCGTAGGCGATGCCACCGACGAGCAGACCCCACGCGGGCAGCAGCACCGTCGCGAGCAGGGTCGAGGCGATCCCGATGACGAGCTTGCTCGTCAGCAGCCGGGCCCGCTGGACCGGCGCGATGAGCAGGTAGCGCAACGACGACCACGACGCCTCCGACGGCACGGCGTCGCCGCAGAAGAGCGCGGCGAGCAGCACGAGCAGCAGCTCGGAGGCGAGGAAGACGAGGACGAGGCTGAAGTTCGCGGCCCCGCTCTGGGCGAGGTCGAAGATCCGGGTCGACGCGCCGCCGCGGCTGTTGCTGGACCGCTCGCCGAAGGCGAAGGACCCGACGAGGACGAGGGGCAGCGCGAGGAGCAGGCCGAACGCCCAGATCGTGCGCCGCCGTCCCCACTGCCGGCGCAGCTCGGACCGCCACGAGAGGGGGTCCCGCACCTGGTGGATCTCGCCGCTCGCTGCACCCGACGTGGCCGGTGCCGGCTCCATCGCGTCGAGCAGCGCGTCTCCGGGGCTCGCTCCGGGGTTGTCGCTCATCGCGCCCTCACCTGCCTCAGTCGCTCGACGAGGGAGGCGCCCTCGTCTCCGGGCTCGCCGCCCGCTGCGGGTCCGGATGCCGCCGAGATGACCCCGAGGAAGACCTCCTCGAGGTGGCGGCGCCCACTGACGCCGACCACGGGCAGCCCGGCGGTGACCGCTGCGGCGACGACCTCGGCTCGGCCGCGCTCGGCGACGACGACGACGCGGGTCGGGGTGTCGACGCGCACCTCGGTGATGCCGTCGGCCGCCTCGAGGGCGTGCACGCCGGCGGCGATGACCTCGTGCGCGACGTGCTCGGGCAGGTCGAGGACCGTGGTGTCGTCGCTGTCGACGAGCTCGGCGACCGGCCCCTGCGTGATGACCCGGCCGGCGTGCATGACGACGACGTGCGTGCACGTCATCTCGACCTCGGCGAGCAGGTGGCTCGAGACGACGACGGTGCGCCCGGTCTCGGCGTAGCGGCGCAGGATCGGGCGCATCGCCGCGATCTGGGGCGGGTCGAGCCCGTTGGTCGGCTCGTCGAGGATGAGCAGCTCGGGCAGGCCGAGCATGGCCTGGGCGATGCCGAGCCGCTGCTTCATGCCGTGGCTGTAGGACTTGACCGGCCGGTCGACGGCGCCGCCGAGGGCCGCGACGTCGAGCGCCTCGTCGATGTGGGCGTCCTCGGGGGCCCGGCCCGTCGCGGACCAGTAGGCGTCGAGGTTCTGGCGGCCGGTGAGGTGCGGCAGGAAGCCGGGGCCCTCGATGAGCGCGCCGACCCGGCCGAGCACCCGCGAGCCGGCCGAGACGGGCTCACCGAGCACGTGGACGCTCCCCGCGTCGGAGGAGATGAGCCCCATGACCATCCGCATGGTCGTCGTCTTGCCGGCACCGTTGGGCCCGAGCAGCCCGACGACCTGGCCCTTCTCGGCGCGCCACGAGACGTCGTCCACGGCGCGGTGCCCGTCGGCATACGTCTTGACGAGGCCCTCGACGACGAGCGGGACGTCGGCGAGGTCGGGCCGCGCCGGCAGGTGCATCCGGCGGCGACGGCGCACGAGCCAGCCGGCGAGCGCCGCGAGGAGCAGGACCGCGAGGGCGCCGGAGGCGAGGAGGGTCTCGGTGTCGACACCGCCGGCGACGGCGCCGTCGACGGCGGCACCGGCCGCGACGGGCAGCGTCAGGGCGGAGGCCCCCGAGATGCGGATGCCGCTCGGGGTGCGCGAGTTGGAGTAGGTCGACTCGGTGCTCGTCAGCAGGACGCGCCACCGGGTGCCGGCGGGCAGGTCGTAGGTCGCGGCGGGCAGCGAGATCGTCACGGGCGTGGGCCGGCCGGGTGTCACGGTGAGCCGCACGGGCGCGACGAGCGGGTTGGTCAGGGTCACCGAGCCACCGGTGACGCGCCACACCGACGCGAAGAGCGTGACGTCGGAGGTGTCGGACGTGACGGTGACGCGCATCGTCGGCGACCCGACGACGGTCGCGGCCTCGGCGATGGGCTGGGTGTCGAGGGCCGTCGACTGACCCGGCAGCGCCGCGATCTGGTAGGTCGAGAGGCTGACACCCAGCGCGGCGAGGCCGGGGACGGCGATGAGCGAGGCCGGCTGCCCACCGGGCGGGTGGAGCAGGCTCCCGGAGGTCGTCGTCAGGGGCAGCTCGCGGGTGCGGAGCGCCGCTCCCGATAGACCCGGGTATGCCGGGAGGGTGTGGAGCGTCGTCGGCTGGCCTGCCCGACCGGCGGGAGTGCCGTACGTGAACGCCGCTGTCGGCAAGGCCGATCCGCTCGCGCCCTTGTCGCGGACGTAGTGGTCGAGCCACGTGTAGGAGGCCTCGACCTCCTCCGCCTCGTGCGTGCTCGGGGCGTCGTGGCCCCCGTCGCTCCACCGGACGGCATACGGCGTGCCGGAGGCGGCGAGCGCCGACGCGTTGGCGTCGGCCTGGTCGAGGCCGAAGAGGGAGTCGCCGACCCCCTGCACGAGGAAGGTCGGTGCGGTGACGGCGTTCATCGTCGGCTTCGGGCTGTGCGCGCGCAGCAGCGTCGTCAGCTGCGGTGAGGCGGTCCCGGTCTCGGAGGCCTGGACGAAGAGGCGGCAGATCGTCGGGTCGAAGCGGCCGCAGCGGTCGGTGCCGGCAACCGCGCCCTCGCCCTCGTCCTGGCTGCCGCGCAGGGCCGAGAGGAAGAAGTTCGTCGCCCAGACCTGCTTGAAGGGTCCCGCGACGTCGATCGGGGACCGGCCCGCGGCCGTGGTCGCCGGCTTCGTCACCGCGGCCTGGGGGAAGAAGGCGTCGGCGAGGTCGTTCCACGTGATGGCCGAGACGACGCCGTCGACCCGGCGGTCGGAGCCGGCGAGCATGAGGCCGAGCGCGCCACCGTACGACGCGCCCATGACCCCCGCGCGCGGGTCGCCGGGGCCGTCGAGCTCGACGTCCGGCCGCTTGGCCGCGAGGTCGAGCAGCGCTCTCGCGTCGGCGATCTCGTAGGCCGGGTCGTTGAGGTGGATGCGACCGCCCGACTGGCCGTGGCCTCGGGCGCTCCACGCGACGACGACGTAGCCGCGGTCGTGCAGGTCGTTCGCCTGGCTCGTCACCGAGTCCTTGGTGCCCCCGAAGCCGTGGGCGAGCAGGACGACCGGGTGCTTGCCGCTCGCCTGGGGCCACACGGAGACGTCGAGGCGCACGGCCGTGCCGTCGGGCTCGGCGCCGACGGGCACCGTCGTGACCTCCGGAGACACCTCGGCAGCGAGTGCGGCCGGGGCGGGCGCGACCGTCAGGCTCGACCCGAGGACGAGCGCGGCGAGGAGGGAGGCCCGGACCGACATGCCCACATCACATCACGCGATGGTCGTTGAACGGTCACCGACCGTCGAGGGTTGGGCCTCGGTCAGTCGCGCGAGAGGCGCTGCTCGAGGACGTAGGCGAGCACGATGCACACGACGAGCACCATCCCCGGGGGCAGGAACCGCGCGGCCCCCTCGAGCTGCAGCCACTCGTACGGCGCGACGGTGAACTCGAAGAACGACAGTTCGAGCAGGTAGCGCACGATCGGCAGCACGCCGAAGACGATGCCGACCACCCCGACGAGGTTGATGACGAAGCGCGAGCGCGCCCCGGTGTCCTGCGGGTCGCTCACGCCCGGTCCTCTCCGTCGATGAGATGCTGCTGCCCGAACATCTGGGCCGTGGCCCGCGCGGTGGGCGAGCCGGCGTCGAGGTCGGCGCCCGCAGCGACGAGCGCCCGGACGACCTCGTCCTCGCCCTTGAACATCGCCCCGGCCACCGGTGACTGGTCGCGGTCGTTGCGGCAGTCGACGTCGGCGCCCCGGTCGACGAGGGTCGCGACCGTGTCGAGGTGGCCGTGGTAGGCCGCGAGCATGACGAGCGTGTTGCCGGCGGGGTCCTGCTGGTCGAGCGGGAAGCCGTGGTCGAGGAACTCGACGAGGTCGCTCGTGCGCCCGTCGCGGGCCATGTCCATCGCGACCGCGACGATCTGCTCCAGCTGCTCCGGTGTGAGCGGCGACTCGGTCATGCCACCAACCTACGGGTCGCCCAGTGCCGGGCGAGGCACCACCCGGCTGCGGCGCCGAGGACGTGCCACGCGGCGTGTCCCTGGAGCCGGCTCGTCGGGTCGCAGAGCAGACCCGCCTGGTCGAGCAGCCAGAGGGCGTATGCCGTCACGAGCAGTCCCAGCCCGACGTGCAGCCAAGGCGCGCCACCGTCACGACCCCGGGCGGCCACGAGCTCGAGGACGATGCCGGGCAGCAGGACGGCGGCGAAGAGCACCCGCCGCGACTCGGGCCACAGCCAGAGCAGGACGCCGAGGACGACGAGGAGGGCGACGCCGCCGACGACAGCCACGCGCGGCGTGACCCGACCCCGGCGCACGAGGGCACCGGCGAGCAGGACGACGCCGACGGCATACATCGGGAGGACGTCAGCGAACTGGCCCCACAGCGTCAGGGTCGCGTGGAAGGCGAAGCTGCCGACCCCGACGGCGACGAGGGCCACCCCGAGGAGCGGCACGAGGACCCGCTCGGGACGGGCGTCGGGACGCACGAGCACGGCCGCCGCGACCCCGGCCACGACGAACGCGAGCGACGACCATGCGTTGGCCGGCTGGGCGATCCCGTCGGGACGGACGAGCTCGCAGAAGCAGCGGGTCGCGAGGCACGTCGCGCCGTCAGCGGGCATGCCGCGACCGTAGCCCCAGGCCGCCCGTGTTAGATACGTCCATGGCCACCACCTCCCTCGGAGACACCACCGTCCACACCGTCGGCGACCTGCCGGCCGTGGGCACCCCCGCCCCGGCGTTCACGCTGACGGGCACGAACCTGCGCGACGACGTGACGCTGCCTGCCGGCACGCGCGTGGTCCTCAACATCTTCCCGAGCGTCGACACCGGCGTCTGCGCAGCGAGCGTCCGTCGCTTCAACGAGCTCGCCGCCGGCCTCGACAACGCGTCGGTCGTCTGCGTGTCGGCCGACCTACCGTTCGCGCTGAACCGCTTCTGCGGCGCCGAGGGCATCGACAACGTCGTCGCGGCGTCCTCGTTCCGATCCGGCTTCGGCTACGACTACGGCGTGCGCATGGAGAACGGCGGCTTCGCCGGCCTGCTCGCCCGTGCGGTCGTCGTCATCGACGCCGACGGCACCGTCGCGCACACCGAGATCGTCCCGTCCATCGGGCAGGAGCCCGACTACGACGCCGCCATCGCCGCCCTGTCCTGAGGCGCGTCCTGACGCGCGGGTGAAGCCGCGGACGCTGCGCACGAGCAGCGGCCAGCAGCCGGCGACGAGCATCCAGACGGCGATGCCGACCATGAGGTCGGAGGTCTCGACGTGCTCGCTGAGCGGGCCGGCGAGGACGTTGCCGAGGGGTAGCGCGACGAACGAGATGAGCACGTCCCACGAGACGACGCGGGCGAGCCGGTCGTGGGGCACGCCCTGCTGGATGGCGGTCTGCCACCCGACGTCGAAGTAGAGCAGGCCGGCCTGCGCAACGAGGGCGAGCGCCATGATCGCGACGAGCCCGCCGGGCCAGGCGAACCCGAGCGGGAAGAGCGGGAAGAGGCCGAGGGCGGCGAAGGCCCAGAGGAGCATCCGACGCGGCTGGACCCGCATCCCGACGAGCCCGCCCACGAGCCCACCGACGCCGAGGGCCGCCGTGATGAGCCCGAGGGCGTGGGCGCCGCCGAGGTCGCGCACGGCGGTCACCTCGACGAGGACGATGAAGACCCCACTGGCCACGTGGAACATCGCCGCCGCGAGGAGGCTCGTCCACAGCCAGTCGCGGCCGCGGATCTCGGCGAGGCCCTCCCGGATCTCGGTCAGCAGGCCGGTGCGCTCCGCGAGGTGGTCGGCGCGCGCCCGGAGCCGGGCGACGCACACGGCCGACCAGAGGAACGTCAGCGCGTTGACCGTGAAGCCGGCGACCGGGCCGAACCGGGCGACGACGAGGCCTGCGAGGACCGGACCGCCCACCTGGGCGCTGGACTGGAGGAAGCTGATGGCGCCGTTGGCGGTCTGGAGCGCCGTGGCCGGCACGATGAGCGGCCGCAGCGAGACGAAGGCCGGGTAGAAGAACGCGCCGGCGCCGGCCGTGACGGCGGCCAGACCGGCGAGGAGGGCGACGGGCGGGTCGCCGAGCGCGAAGGCGAGCGCCATGCCGGCGACGGACCCGGCGCGCGTCAGGTCGGCGACGACCATGATCCGGTGGGGCGTGACGCGGTCGGCCCAGACACCACCGACGAGGGTGCACAGGAGGCGCGCCACCACGGCGCTCGCGAGCACGACGCCGAGCTCGCCCGCTCCCCCGCCACCGAGGACGACCGCCACCGACAGCGCGATCGGGTTGAACGCGTCACCGATCCACGAGAGGCCCTGGCCCGCCAGCAGGAGCCGGACGTCGCGGAGGGCGAGGAGATCACGCATCGTCATGACCTCAAGGATAGTTAGACGTCTGACTATCTGTCAACGAATAGTCAGGACCCGCACTCGCTGGGCGGGTTCCTCTGCGAGACTGAGGGCATGGCGAGAGCGCGGCAGGACTCGGTCGACCGGCACGTCGCGCGCTGGAGCGGCCTGCTCGAGGACATGGACCCCGAGGTCGAGGGCGCCGTCACGCGCATGCAGGCGATCACCAAGCGGCTCAAGGCCGCCGACCACGCGAGCTACGCCGGCACGGACGACACGATCGAGGACTACCGCACGCTCCACGCGCTCATGATCCAGCCCTACCCCGAGGAGGCGACGCCCGCCCAGCTCGCCGACGCGTGCGGCGTGACCCGCGCTGCGATGACCTCGCGCGTCGACCGGCTCGTCCAGCGTGGCCACGCGACCCGGGAGATCGACCCCGTCGACCGCCGCCGCATCCTCATCCGGCCGACACCGTCAGGACGAGCGCTGTGGGAGAAGGGGATCGAGGCCGGCATGGCTCGGGAGCAGGAGGCCTTCTCGGGCCTCACCGCCAAGGAGCTCGCCGCCCTCAACGGCCTCCTGCGCAAGGTCGTCCTCCACCTCGAGGAAGGGGCCTGAGCCATCGGGATGCGGGTCAGGGCGTGTCGTCGTCGACCCAGTCGAGGGTGCGCTCGACGGCCTTCTTCCACGTGCGGAAGAGGCGCTCCCGTTCTGCCTCGTCCATCTGAGGGGTCCAGCGGCGGTCCTCACCCCAGTTCTCGCGGATCTCGTCGGTGCTCTCCCAGTAGCCGACGGCGAGGCCCGCGGCATACGCGGCCCCGAGGGCGGTCGTCTCGGCCACGACGGGTCGCACGACGTCGACGCCGAGCAGGTCCGCCTGGAACTGCATGAGCGTCTCGTTGACGACCATGCCGCCGTCGACCCGCAGCTCGGTGAGGGGCACGCCGGAGTCGGCGTTCATCGCCTCGAGGACCTCGCGCGTCTGGAAGGCCGTGGCCTCCAAGGCTGCTCGCGCGATGTGCCCCTTGTTGACGAAGCGCGTGAGACCGACGAGCGCGCCCCGTGCGTCGGGGCGCCAGTGCGGGGCGAAGAGGCCCGAGAAGGCCGGCACGAAGTAGGCGCCGCCGTTGTCGTCGACGCTCGCGGCGAGGGCCTCGACCTCCTTGGCGTCCTTGATGAGGCCGAGGTTGTCGCGCAGCCACTGGACGAGCGACCCGGTGACGGCGATGGAGCCCTCGAGGGCGTAGACGGGCTTCTCCTCACCGAGCTGGTAGCAGACGGTCGTCAGCAGCCCGTTCTCCGACGCGACGATCTCCTCGCCCGTGTTGAGGAGCATGAAGTTGCCGGTCCCGTAGGTGTTCTTGGCCGTGCCGACATCGAGGCACGCCTGTCCGAACGTCGCCGCCTGCTGGTCGCCGAGGATGCCGGCGACCGGGACGTCGATGAGGATGCCCGGCTTGCACGAGCCGTAGACCTCGGACGAGGAGCGGATCTCGGGGAGCATCGCGAGCGGGATCCCGATCGCCTCGGCGGCCGACGCGTCCCAGTCGAGGGTGCGCAGGTCCATCAGGAGGGTCCGCGAGGCGTTCGTGACGTCGGTGACGTGGACGCCGCCGTCGGCCGCGCCGCCCGTGAGGTTCCAGAGCAGCCACGTGTCGATGGTGCCGAAGAGCAGCTCACCCGCCTCGGCGCGCTCGCGGGCGCCGTCGACGTGGTCGAGGATCCAGCGCGCCTTGGGGCCGGCGAAGTACGTCGCGAGCGGGAGGCCCGTGACGTCCTTGAAGCGCTCGATGCCGCCGTCGCGGGCCAGCTCGTCGCAGATCGCCTGGGTGCGGGTGTCCTGCCAGACGATGGCGTTGTGGATCGGCCGACCGGTCGCCCGCTCCCAGACGACGGTCGTCTCGCGCTGGTTGGTGATGCCGACCGCGGCGACGTGCGTGGCGTTGAGGTTGGCCTTGCCGAGCACTCCGCCGACGACGACGCGGGTGTTCTGCCAGATCTCCATCGGGTCGTGCTCGACCCAGCCGGCCCGGGGGAAGATCTGCCGGTGCTCCATCTGGTCGACGGCCACGACCCGACCCCTGCGGTCGAAGACCATGGCCCGGGTGCTCGTCGTCCCCTGGTCGATCGACACGACATGGCTGCGCTGCTCCGTCGGCATGACCAGACCGTACCGTCGGCGCGCCCGGACGTCACCCATCAACTCCTCACGGGACTGAATCCCTCTGTGCTCCAATCACATTCGCTGTGGATAGACTGTGCAGTCCAGTCGAACACATGTTCTGATCGGACATGCCCTTCGTCGACGCCCCACCCTCCGCCCTGGAGGCGATGCTGACGGCGTTGATCGTGCATGCCGGGCACACGCCGTCCGCCCGCAACCCGCTTCCCACGCTCCTGGCGGCAGCCGAGTCCAGCCTCGGCCACATCGAGCGGCTCGAGGCCGAGAGGGCGCGGCTCGAGGGACGGATCATCGAGGCGTAGGCCGCCCTCCACACCGTCGAGGAGCAGCAGGCAGCGGTTCTGGTGACATCGTCGCCCGTGCCCATCACGGTCACCCACCGCCGTCACCAACGCGCAGTCGCTGAGCAGGGGGGTGCCACAACCCCAAGACGGCACGGCTCTGGTCAGCCGCCCGACGACCCTCGACCCTCCTAGGGTCGTCTACAGCTCGCCGCGTCCGAGCTGGCGGTGGCGCTCACGCGCCTCCGCCACGCGGCTGACCGCGTCGCACCGTCCGCACACGATGATCGTCTCCTCGTCGCGGCTCTCACGGCGCCACCGGTGGCCGGCGAACTGGCAGATGATCCACATGAGTCTCACCCGCCCAGTGTCGCCCCAGCTCGGCGTCTACTGCACGCCGATGAGAACCGCGGCGTCGTGAGCCGCGGCACGGGCGTAGAAGTCGCGCAGCTGCTGGACGTTCGGCATGAGGTACTCGTCGAGGATGTCGCTCTCGTCCCAGATCTGGGGGTAGATGTCGAGGCGCTGCATCTCCTCGGGGTCAAAGCGAGCGCGGAGCTCTGCGTCGGTGACCACGCCCAGCGCCTCGGCCACCTCACGGACGAGGTCGGGCTCGAGCAGCCGCGGGGGCCCGTAGCCGTCGTCCCCACCGACCTCACGGCCGCCGAGGACGGCTCCGCCGAGGGGGTTGTCCGTGCCCCAGGCCGCACCCGTCAGCAGGAAGTGGACGCCGTGCCACGCCTTGTCGAGATCGAGCCAGCCGTCGCTGCCGTCCTCGTCATCGTCCTCGTCCTCGTCGTCGACCTCGTCGAGGATCAGGTCGTTCGCGATCGAAGGGTCCGCGAGGAGACTCGCGAGCTGCTCGGAGTCCAGCTCCCGTGCCACCACCGTCATGCCCATGGCGCCGAGGGTACGGGCTGACCGCCCCGTGAACAGCCCGGAGTCGACACCGGATCTGGCTCGTTAGAGTGTCGTTCTCGGCACCGACGCGAAGGGGAACCGATGACGAGCCCAGTGCGGCTGGACACGGACTACCGGGCGCGGGCGTGGAAGCGCCTCGCCACCAAGCAGTTCGACGTGCTCGTCGTGGGTGGCGGGGTGACGGGCGGCGGGGTCGCCCTCGACGCGGCCACCCGCGGCCTCTCGACGGCACTCGTCGAGCAGCGCGACTTCGCCTCGGGCACCTCGTCGCGCTCGTCGAAGCTCTTCCACGGCGGTCTGCGCTATCTCGAGCAGATGAACTTCGACCTCGTGCGCGAGGCGCTCAAGGAGCGCGAGCTCATGCTGAGCCGCATCGCCCCGCACCTCGTCAAGCCCGTCTCCTTCCTCTACCCGCTGACCAACCGCGGCTGGGAGCGGCCCTACGTCACCGCTGGCCTGACCCTCTACGACTCGATGGGCGGCGCCCGCTCGGTCCCGCGCCACAAGCAGCTGACCCGCACCGGCGCGCTCAAGCTCGCTCCGGCCCTCAAGCGCGAGGCCCTCACCGGTGGGCTCCTCTACTACGACGCCCAGGCCGACGACGCCCGCCACACGCTGACGACGGTCCGCACCGCTGCGGCCTACGGCGCGACCGTCGTCGCCTCCGCCCGGGTCGTCGAGCTGCTGCGCGCAGGCGAGCGGGTCGTCGGAGCCCTCGTCGAGGACGTCGAGACGGGCGAGCGCACCGAGGTCCGGGCGTCCGTGGTCATCAACTGCACCGGCGTGTGGACCGACGACATCCAGACGATGGCGGGCGGTCGCGGCCGCTTCCACGTGCGCGCGAGCAAGGGCGTGCACATCGTCGTCGCCCGCGACCGGATCAACTCCGAGACCGGCCTCATCCTGCGCACCGAGAAGTCGGTCCTCTTCGTCATCCCGTGGGGCACCCACTGGATCATCGGCACGACCGACACCGACTGGGAGCTCGACCTCGCCCACCCGGCGGCGACCCGGGCCGACATCGACTACATCCTCGAGCACATCAACACCGTGCTCAAGGTGCCGCTGACGCACGACGACATCCAGGGCGTCTACGCCGGTCTGCGGCCCCTCCTCTCGGGCGAGAGCGAGGACACGAGCCAGCTCTCGCGCGAGCACGCCGTGGCCCGCCCGCAGCCCGGTCTCATCTCCATCGCGGGCGGCAAGTACACGACCTACCGCGTCATGGCCGCCGACGCCGTGGACGCCGCACGCGAGGACATCGGTGGCGACGTCTCCGACAGCGTCACGGAGTTCATCCCGCTCTCGGGCGCCGAGGGCTACGTCGCGCTCGTCAACCAGATCGACCGGCTCGCGCGCCACCAGGACCTCCCGGTCTGGCGCATCACGCACCTGCTCGAGCGCTACGGCTCGCTCGTCCACGAGCTCTTCGCCCTCGCCGAGGACGACCGCTCGCTCTACGAGCCGCTCCCCGGCGCGGAGGAGTACCTCCGGGTCGAGGCGCTGTATGCCGCCACGCACGAGGGCGCGCTGCACCTGGACGACGTGCTGGCCCGCCGCACCCGCATCTCCATCGAGACCTCGAGCCGCGGCGCCGACAGCGCCCGCGCCGTGGCCGAGATCGTGGCGCCGGTGCTCGGGTGGGACGCCGAGCGGGTCGAGGCCGAGGTGTCCGGCTACATCGCCCGGGTCGAGGCCGAGCTCGAGTCGCAGAAGGAGCTCGCCGACTCCGAGGCCAACGCCGAACGACTGAGCGCCCCCGACGTGCGCCGCATCCCGGTGAGCCGGGCGCCCGAGCAGGCCTGACGGACCGAACGCTCGACAACAGCTCCGAAGGGCGTCCTCGTTCCTAGACTGACGGGATGAGGACTCGACGCGGCCGGACCGCGATGCGGGCGACCCCCGCCGTCGTGGGCGCCGTCGCGGCGGTCGCCATGCTCGTCGCGGGCTGCGGCACGCCCAACCCGACCGCACAGGCCCGGCTCGAGGGGCACGCGACCGGGCACACGACCGGGCACACGACCGGGTCTGCCAGCGCCACCGACCACCCGACGACGGCCGCCACCGGTCACGCCGCCAAGCCCGTCGCCCCTGCCAAGCCGGCCGCGCTCCGGGCCGGCGAGTCGATGCGGACCGTGACGTCCCCGGTCTCCTACACGCCGAAGGCCCCGACGACCGGCACCGACGACTACCGGTGCTTCGTCCTCGACCCGCAGGTGACGCGCGACGCGTTCGTCACCGGATTCGACATCGCCCCGGGCCAGCCACAGGAGGTGCACCACGTCATCCTCTTCCGCGTGCCACCGTCCGCGGCCGCCGCGGCCCGCGCCCGGGACGCCGAGTCCGGCGGCAACGGCTGGACCTGCTTCGGCGGCACCGGACTCGGCTCGCGTGGCGCCAGCCTCGACGACGCGCCGTGGGTCGGCGCCTGGGCACCGGGGGGGCGCGAGAACGTCCTGCCGGCCGACGTCGGCATCCCCATGCAGCGCGGCTCCCTGCTCGTCATGCAGGTGCACTACAACCTCCGGCACGGCGTGACGCCCGACCGCACCTCGGTCAAGCTGCGCCTCTCGTCCTCGTCGAAGCTCAAGCCGCTCGAGACGATGCTCTACCCCGCGCCGGTCGAGCTGCCTTGTCGCGCAGGCAAGTCCGGGCCACTGTGCGACCGCAACGCGGCCGTCGCCGACGTCACCGAGCGCTTCGGCGCCATGTCGTCGCCCATCGTCAACGGCCTGCTGCTCGTCTGCAACGGCACGCTCATCCCGACCCCTGGCGCGACCCAGTCCTGCACGCGCCGCGTCGAGCAGGCCGCGACGATCCGTGCCGTGGCCGGCCACATGCACCTGCTCGGCTCGTCCCTGCGCATCGACCTCAACCCGGGCACGGCTCGCGCCAGGACGCTCCTCGACATCACGGTCTGGGACTTCGACAACCAGGGCTCGGTCCCGATCCCGGCGACGGCGATCCGCCCCGGCGACTCGATCCGGGTCAGCTGCACGCACGACCAGGCCTGGCGCGACAAGCTGCCCGACCTCCAGGGCCTGCCCGAGCGTTACGTCGTCTGGGGCGAGGGCACGACCGACGAGATGTGCCTCGGCCTGCTCAGCGTCACACGTCCCTGAGCGCCCCGGCCGTGCACAATGAGGCCGTGAAGACTGACGTCCTCGTCGTCGGCGGTGCCGGCGTCGACACCATCGTGCGCGTCGAGACGCTCCCCGTCCCGTTCGCCGACTCGCACGTCGTCCCGCCGATCGACACCGTCGTGGGCCACACGGGCAGCGGGGTGGCGCTCGGCTGCCACCGGCTCGGGCTCGCCACGCGCTTCGTCGACGTCATCGGCGACGACCACGAGGGCCGGATGCTGCTCGACCGCTTCGCGGCCGAGGGCCTCGCCTTCGACCACGTCGTCGACGGGAGCGGCACGCGTCGCGCCGTGAACCTCGTCGACGCGGCGGGACGCCGGATGTCCTTCTACGACCCGCGCCACCCCTACGACCTCGCTCCCGACCCGGCGCTCTGGCGCGGACCACTCGAGGAGGCGCGGCACGTCCACGCCTCGATCATGCCGTGGACGGTCGGTGCCCTCGAGGACGCCGCCGCCGCGGGAGCCACGACGTCGACCGATCTGCACGACTGGGACGGCCGCAACCCGCACCACCGCCCGTTCGCGTATGCCGCCGACCTCGTCTTCGTGTCGGGCTCGCGCCTGCACGGGGTCGAGGACGACGTCGTCGCCGACGTGCTCGACCGCGGGCGGGCGCGGCTCGTCGTCGTCATGGACGGCGCCCGCGGCAGCCGGGTGACGGTGCGCGAGGGCGGGTCGTTCGCCGTGGCTGCCGTCGACCTCGAGGGCCGTCCGGCCGTCGACTCGAACGGCGCGGGCGACGCGTACGTCTCGGCGTTCCTGCACGCGTGGCTGGCCGGAGGCGACGCCCGCGCGGCGGCCCGGGCCGGCACCGTCGCGGGCGCGTGGGCCTGCGGCACCGCCGGGACGCACTCGAGCCTCATCGACCCGGCCGAGCTCGCCCGCCGGCTGTCGGTCCACTACGGCGGCACCGGCCGGGACTGAGCACCCGACCGGACCGCCTCGGCGCTCACTCCGACGGTGCGTCGTCCGACGTCCCGCTGCCGATGTTGACCATCCAGCCGATGCCGAACCGGTCGGTCAGCATGCCGAACTCGTCGCCCCACGCCTGCTTCTCGAGGGGCATCATGACGGTGCCGCCGTCGGCGAGCTTGTCCCAGTAGCCGTGCAGCTCGTCGGTGTCGTCGCCGCTCAGGCTGACCGAGATGTTGGTGCCCGGCTGGTAGGGCATCTGCTCGGGGGTGTCCGACGCCATGATCGTGTAGCCGCTCGGCGTCTCGAGCTGGGCGTGCATGACGTTGTCGGCATTCGGCCCGCTGTCGCCGAACTCGCCGAACGTCGACACCGTCAGCTCGCCGCCGAAGACGGACCTGTAGAACTCCATCGCCGCTCTGGCGTCGTCCTTGAAACCGATGTAGGGGTTGAGGCGGGATGCCATGGCCGTGCTCCTCTCGGGTGAAGCGGATCCTTCACGGTAGGACCGCCGACCGACAGCCGCGGCCGCTTTCAGTACGAGCGTCGCGACCGGGCTGCTCCCCGGTTCGAGCCGAGAGGAGCCTGGGTCCGGCCGTCGTCGGTCGGTCCCAGGCCGCCCTGGCAGCCGGGGCAGTAGAACATCGTGCGTTCGCGCGTGGGCTCGCCGATCATCGCGACCCGCACCGTCGCGCCGCAGCGCCGGCACGGCCGACCGCTCCGCGCGTGGACGTAGTGCGCCTCGTCGAGGCGCTGGCTCCCGGTGCTCGACTGCACCGCGTGGCGCCGGCCGTTGTCGATGAGGAGGTGTGCCCGGGCCACGACCCGCTCGACGGTCTCGCGGCCGAGCTCGTCGGCGACGCTCCACGGCGGCACCTTCTCGAGGAAGAGCGTCTCGGCACACCACATGGTGCCGACGCCCGCGAGGTTGCGCTGGTCGAGCAGCGCCTGCCCGACGGGGACGTGGGCGGCGGCGACGTTGGCGACGGCTCGCTCGAGGTCCCAGTCGGGGCCGAGCACGTCGGGCCCGAGGTGGCCCACGAGGTCGCTCTCACGCGCGGTCGGCACGAGGTCGAGCATGCCGAGGCGCAGCCCGAGCGCGGTCCAGTCGGGCGCCGCGACGAGGGCCCGCAGCTGCGGGTTGCGCCGCCACCGGGCGGGCAGGCCGGCCGTCGCCTCGACGCGCCACTGACCCTCCATGCGCAGGTGCGAGTGCAGGGTCAGACCACCCTCGACGCGGTGCAGCACGTGCTTGCCCCGGCTGACGACCTCGAGCGTCGTGCGGCCGGTGAGGTCGGCGGTCGCGATCTCGCCCGGCCAGCGCAGGTCGGACTCGACGATCTCGCGGCCGGCGAGGGCCTGGTCGAGCCGGGTGGCCGTGCGCCACACGGTGTCTCCCTCGGGCACGCCACCTCCTGATCACCGGTCGTTCACCTGCGCGGTCGCGCGCCCGTCCAGCCTATTCACATCTCCCGACTACCTTCGCCGGGTGCGTGACCTCTCCGTCGTCGTGTCCGCCCACGGCTCCTGCGACCGGGTGGCCGCGTGCCTCGGTGCGCTGGCGGCCCAGACCCTCCCGGCCGACCGGTTCGAGGTCGTCGTCGTGCTCCACGGCCCGGGGTCGAGCGCCCGGGACGCCGTCGAGCGCGCGGCGCGGGGACCGTTGGCGGGCCACGAGGTCGAGCTCGTCGACGCCGTCGCCGGCTCCCCGGGCGCCGCCCGCAACGTCGGCGTCGGGCTCGCGCGCGCCCCGTGGACAACGTTCGTCGACGGCACCGACGCGGTCGCGCCGACGCACCTCGAGACGTTGTACGCCGTCCGCCACCGCGAGCGCATCGTCGTCAGCACCACGCCGGCGGGCGACGACGCCCCGCGCCATGTCGCGCCGCACCTCGCGGCGGAGAGCCTGCGCGGGCGGCGCGGCAGGCTCTACCCGACCCGGTGGCTCGTCGACACCCCGTTCGTCGAGGGTCTCTGCGGCAGCGAGGACACGGTGCTCCACGGGCAGCTGCTCAGCCGGTTCGACCGCCAGTTCGCCGAGCTCGACCTGACGCCTGCCCCTCTCGGCACGCCCGACCACCGGACCGGCGCTGCGGTCGACGTCGACCCCGACGCGGCCGTCCGCTCCCACCTGGCCGTCCTCACGGCCCTGACGACCGGGACGCAGGCCGACCCTGCCGACCGGACCGCGGTCACGAACGCCCTCGTGGCCGCGGAGGTCGCCGACCTGCGGCAGGTCGCCGAGACCCACCCCGGCGGCCGGGCCCACGTCGAGGCCGCGCTCCGCCACGCCGGCATCCCCGGCATCACCTCCCTCGACCCGGCCCACGTCGACGGGACCGCCGACGGCTTCGGCCTCTTCCACACGCCACCGTCCGACGCCCGGTCCCTCGTCGTCGTCGCGGGCAGCGCCGGGTCCGTCAACGCGCACGCGCGGATGCTCGGCTTCCTCGCCCGCAGCGGTCACGGCATCCGCGTCCTGCACTACCGAGGTCGGCTCAAGCAGAGCTTGCGCAGGCTGCCCGACACGCATCGCATCGAGGTGCTCCCCACCTCGCTCGGCTGGATCGAGTCCCGGCTCACGGCCGGCGGGCCCCGCCACCGACGGATCGCGCTCCGGGCCTCGCAGGAGGGCCTGCGCCTGGGACGGCGCGCGCTCCCCGAGCTCGTGCCCGCCCGGCTGGCCGCACCCGCCTACGGCCGCGTCGACACCCGCGCGGCCGCGCTGCTCGCCGAGCCGGGCACGCGGGTCGTCCTCGACCGCGCCGGCTCGACCCTGCTGCGCACGTGGGGCGACGACAGTCCCACCGTCGGCGCGCACGAGCTCGCCGGCCTCGTGCTGCGCACGGCCGCCAGCCAGCTGCGGGGCTCGCTCGCCGACGCGCACGCCGCCCGTGCGGCATCGCGCCTCCTGCGCGACCAGCCCGCACGCACCCGGGTCGAGCTCGACCCCGAGCTGTGGACGATGGTGGCCTACCGGCTGCTCCGCGCGGGGCGGCTCGAGGCTGCGACCGCCCTGCTCGACGACCGGGAGGCCCTTTTCGGCGAGCTCCCCCACCCGGCACTCCGGGCGCTGCACGCCGTCCTCACCGGGGTCGACCCCGGGACCGTCGACGTCGTCGGCGCCGCCCGGGTGACGCTGCGTCACACGGACGAGGCGCTCGCGGACGGCGACCTCGACCGCGCCGCCTTCCTCACGACGGTCGCGCTCGACCTGCTCTTCACGCGGCGCCTGCACACGGCAGAGACGCGCTCGGCGATCGTGTCGGAGCCGGACACCTTCCTCGCGCCCCTGCGCGAGACCGAGGTCGGGCGCCTGCTCGGTCTGCGCACCCCGAGCCCGACCACCCGTCAGGCCACGCCGCCCGGAAGCGGCCGACCGCGCGTCACCGTGCTGCCGGGCGCCTACCCGAAGTTCGCCTCCGCGGTCGTCGCCGGGCTCGCCGAGCACGCCGACGTCGAGGTGCTCGACCTCTCGGCCCGGCAGAAGCGCTTCGCCAACACCGGCGTCGACCCCGTGACGGTGCGCGAGCGGCTGCTCGCCGCGACCGGACACCCCCCGGCCCTCGACCTCGCCACCGCGGAGGCGCTCTCGGCCGACGTCGTCTTCGTCGACTGGGCCGACAAGGGCCTGACCTGGGTCACGCAGGTCGTGCCCGAGGGGACGCGCATCGTCGTGCGTCTCCACGGCGTCGACACCCTGAGCGCCTGGCTGCACACCGCCGAGTGGGACAAGGTCGACGACGTGGTCTTCCCGAGCGACCACCTGCGGCGCGCGGCCGCGGCGGCGCTGGGAGGACGTCTGGACGGCATACGCCAGCACGTCGTCGCCAACCCCGTCGACGTCGAGCGCTACGTGCTGCCCAAGACCGACGCCGCCCGCACGACGCTCGGGATGGTCGGCTGGGCGCAGCAGGTCAAGGACCCGTTGTGGACCCTCGACGTGCTCGCCGCGCTGCGGCGGCAGGACCCGCGCTGGCGGCTGCGGCTCATCGGCACGGACTTCGCCGTCGACGACCCCAACCCCGTCGAGCGGGAGGCCGCGCGCGCCTTCCACGCCCGGCTCGCCGACCCGCTCGTCGCCGACGGCGTCGACTTCGTCGGCTACACGACCCGGCTGCCCGAGCACCTCCGCGAGGTCGGGTGGGCCGTCAGCTCGAGCCGCAGGGAGGGCTTCCACATCGGCCTCGTCGAGATGGCGGCGAGCGGCGCCGTGCCCGTCGTGCGCGACTGGCCGGTGTATGCCGGCATCGGAGGGGCCACGGGCCTCTTCCCCGCCGACTGGGTGTCCACCACCCCGGCCGAGGCCGCCGAGCGGATCCTGCGGGTCAGCGGCTCCGGCACGTGGGACGACGCGAGCGGGCGCACCGTCGACACGGTGCGCGAGCGCTTCAGCGGGACGGACTCGGCAGAGCGGCTGCGGCGGATCGTGCTGGGAGAGCGCTGATCCGGCGCAGCACCTGCACCGCTGCGCTGACGTGCTCGATGGGCGAGCGGTGGTCGAGGGGCTGCTCGTCGAGCGCGCTGCCCTCCTCGACGACACCCCACACCTGGGTGCCGCTGCCGCGGTAGTCGCTCCACTTCGACGGCAGGAAGGGGTTGGGCGCCCCGGGCGGGCTCACCGCGTCGTTGACGAGGAGGCAGTCCATCCGGCGCGAGAGCGCGAGGAACTCGAGGTAGCCGACGAAGGGCCCGACGCGGACGCAGTCGGCGAGACCGCGGCCGACGACGACGTCGTGCAGCTCCTCCGGCTTCGAGGTGAAGACGTGGAGCATGACGCGGTCGCGCGACTCGCGAGGGAGGAGGGCCAGGGCGTCGAGCACCCCGGAGACGCCGCGGTTGGCGTAGAAGTTGCCGAAGTAGCCGATGTGCCGACGGCCCGGATCGAGCTGGTAGGTGGACGGTTTCGCGTCATAGAGCGCGGCCGGCGGGGTCGGGTGCGGTGACACGACGGCGACCGTCTCGACCCGGGCCGCGAGGTCCCGGTCGTGGCAGCGCTCGAGCATGACGTCGCGCTGTCGCGTGTTCGTGAACATCACCGAGTCCGCGAGGGCGAACGCCGCGACCTCGCACCACTCGAACGCGTTGAGGCCGGTGGGCGGGCGGAACCCGGCCGCCTCGACCGCCGACCGCAGCCTCGCGAGGGTGCGGTCGTCGTGGGCGGGCGCTGCCCGCACCTGACCGAGGACGTCGTGCGACAGGGGGTCGGAGAACTCGGCGTCCCAGTGGATCCCGGGTCGCGCGGTCTTCAGCGCGACCGCGAGGAAGTGGGAGGCCGCGAACTGCGCTCTGCTGTAGACGGACTCGTACTCCCCCTGGAGCGACTCCCAGCGGAGGAAGGTCTCGAGGCCCAGGTGCTGGTAGTCGACGATCGAGCCCCACGAGCTGAAGGCCGTCCGCGACGGGACTGCGGCGAAGCGCCGGACGAGGCCGCCACAGAGCTGGACGAGGTCGGGGTCCTGGTGGCGGATCGAGTCCATCGCGTTGCAGATGACGTCGACGGGCTCGCCGCGGTCGTGGACCCTCTTGGCCGCGACGACGGCAGCCGTGTCGCTGTAGGGCGGGAAGCAGTAGGACGCGACGAGGCGCCGGGCGGGGGTCGTCATGACGGCCTCTCAGACGGTGACGTGGACGGTGGGGTCGCCGTGGAAGGCGAGCACCCCGCGGCGGGAGAGCAGCTCGACGTCCGAGATCGGCCACGTGTGGCCGTCCGGCGTCGTCGCACGCACCGACACGAAGTTGAAGCGGTCGGTCGAGTAGATGCGCCCGCCCTCGGCACGCACCTTGTCGAGGAACGTCGTGTCGACGCGGCGCGGCAGGTCCTCGAAGCCCAGCCGTGCGGCGAGGCCGCGCTCGAGGAGCAGCGTCCCGCCCTGGACGAGGTCGACGTAACGGTGCTCGGCGTCGGGGAAGCGCAGCAGGGTCGCCCCGGTCGCGGTGAGGTGGGCGTAGTGCGCCCACTTCCCGACGACGGCGGCGTCGGTGTAGTCGAAGGCCCGGACGAGGTCGCGGAGGTAGTGCTCCGCGTAGACGTTGTCGTCGTCCATCTTGGCGACGTAGCGACCCGAGGCGTGCTCGACGCCCGCGTTCATGCACGCCCCGAGGGTGTCTGCGGAGGGACGCCCCACGACGACCACGCGGGTCGGGTCGAGCCCGGCGGCCTCGGCCCGGCGTCGCACGTCGTCCTCGTGGAGCTCGAAGCCGTGCGTCACGAGGACGAGCTCGAGGTCCTCGTGAGCCTGCGCCGCCGTGAAACCCAGCACGTGGTCGACCTGAGCCGGACGCATCGTCGGGACGACCGCCGAGACACTGAGGTCGCGGGCCGGCGTCTCGAGGCCGACGGCGGCGAGCACCGTGTCGATGCGGTGGCCGTAGGTGTGGGCGTCGAGCACCCGGCGGTGGGCGCGCAGCCCGAGCCGGTCGCGGTAGTCCTCGTGCTGGAGCAGCGCCCGCAGCTCACGGGTCGTCTCCTCGGCGCTGTGCGTGACGCGGACCGTGTCCCCGAAGAAGGGCTCGACCGACGCGGCCGGCCCGGACAGCACCGGTGTCTGCGCGGCCGAGAGCTCGAACAGCCGACGGGCGCACATCGTCGGCGACTCCGTCACCGAGTTGACGTTGAGGAAGACCTTGTAGGCCGTGTAGGCGCCGAGCATGCGACGGTACGGGAGGCTCCCGACGAGCGCGGCGGCATACGCCCTCGGGAACTGGTAGCGCGGGTCACGGCCGGCGAGGCGAGAGAAGACCTCGAGCCCGAGCGGCAGCGCCGGCTCGAGGACGTACGCCATCTGCGCCCGGCGCTCGTCGTGCTTGTCGGCGAAGTAGCTGCCGGCGAAGGCGACCTCCCGGCTGCGGCCGGCTCCATGACGCACCGGGGTGTGGATGCGCGGCTGGGCCCCGAAGGGCAGCAAGCCGATCCGCGAGTGACCGAGGTCCCGCTCGTAGTCGGGGATGCGCCCCGCGTCGACGGTGAAGACGTGGTCGAAGAGGCGGGCCGTCTCGACGAAGAGGTCGTAGTTGGGCGGGTCCTCCTTGTTCCAGAAGACCGTCGGGACCCCCATCGACCGGCAGTGCTCGACGAGCGCGCGCAGCTCGGGCGACGTCCCGGCGTCGGTCGTCATCGCGAGGCGCCACGTGCCCCCGTTGCCCGCCCACGCCGACTCGACGAAGAGGACGTCCACCGGGTGGGCCGCCAGCTGGTCGCGCCAGTCCTGCGGCGTCACACAGACCTGGGTCCACTCGTAGCCGAGGGCGAGCTGCGAGAAGTCGTCGAGGACCACCGCCGCGACGACCTCCGGACGTGCCACCGGACCGCTCGGGATCTCAGGTCGCGGCAGGTCGACGCGTAGCCGCGCCGACCTCACCCGGGGCAGCCGCCGCTCGACCTCCGTGCGCATCTTGCGCGGAAGCGCCTGTCGCGCTTGGGGATCCCGCGCCGCCCGCACTGCAGCGGTGCGGGCTCGGTCGAGGTCGGACAGCAGCTGCTGCCGCGTGTTCACCACAAACTTCTCTCTCTGTTCGACTGACGTTCCGCCCGGGCCGGTCCGCCGTTGGGAGTGGGACTGCAACGTTCGGTGCGTGACCTCCAGACTCGGCGCCAGTGTGGCATCCGCTCTTGGCGCCCCCGGTCCACGCGATGCAACGGGGAGCCGAACACTTGGTGACGTCCCGACCACGACGGCACTGCTCGTCGCGAACCTCCCCGTCGCCGCGTGCGTGGCCCGCGCCCACCTCGCCCGCAACCCGTGGCAGGCGGTGTGGGTCGGTGCCCGCGTGCTCCCCGCCGGAGCGCAGCGCGAGCTGAGCCGGCGCAGCCGTGGGCCGCTGTCGGTCATCGCCGCCGCAGCCTCCGGCCAGCGCGAGCTCGCCCGGCGTCGCCTCACCGACGAGCTCCGCGGCGCCGGTCCGCGGCGCGCGCAGCACCTTCTCGCGGCCGCGGCCGCGACGGGCCAGCTCGCCGGGATCGACCGTGCGACAGCCGGTTCCACCGGGGCGACCACGGGCTCGTCCGCCGCCTACCTCGCGCACGCCGCCGGTGACGTCAGCGGCGCGCAGCGCGCCCTCGAGGGCCTGCGCAACCCGGCCGCCCGCGCACATCGCCGCTGGCTCGTCGGCGAGCGCTCCGTTCTGACGGGTGAGGCCCTCGACCAGCTGCCCACCGCCGACGGCCCGCACCGGGCCACGGCCTCGGCCGCACGCACCGCCGTCGTCCACGTCGTCACGAACTCGCTGCCCGAGGTCCAGGCCGGCTACACGGTGCGCACCCAGGGCCTCGTCGCCGCCCAGCGCGCGGCCGGGATCGACGCGCACGTGTGCACCCCGCCGGGCTACCCCGTCGCGCAGGGACACCTCGGCGCGTCCCCGTTCACGACGCTCGACGGGGTGCCCTACCACCGCGACCTCGTTGCCGGACGCCGCCTCGACCTACCTGACCGTCACCTGCAGGCGTATGCCGCCACGGTCGCCGCGCTCGGCCGCTCGGTGGGTGCCGACGTCGTCCACGCCCACTCCAAGCACGTCAACGCGCAGGCGGCGCTCCTCGCAGGTCGTCACCTCGGGGTGCCGGTCGTCTACGAGGCCCGCGGGTTCCTCGAGGACACGTGGCGCACCCGCGGCGGCGACGTCGGCAGCGACTTCTACCGGTGGACCCGCCGGACCGAGTCGCGCTGCCTCTCGCTCGCCGACGCCGTCGTCACCCTGTCCCGCAGCATGCGCGACGACGTCGTCGCCCGGGGCGTCGACCCGTCCCGGGTGCACGTCATCGGCAACTGCGTGCCGGATGCCCTGCTGGCCTCCACCCCCGACGGCGCAGCCGTCCGCGAGGCGCTCGACATCCGGCCCGACGACGTCGTCGTCGGCACGGTCTCGACGCTCAACGCGTACGAGGGCATCGACGCGCTCCTCGACGCGGGTGGCCTGCTCGACGACGCGCGCCTCGTCGTCCTCGTCGTCGGGGACGGCCCGGCCCGTGACCGCCTGACCCGGCGGGCCGCCGAGCTGCGCAGGTCGGGCACGCGGACGCGCTTCGTCCTCACCGGGCGGGTGCCGCACAGCCGCACCCACGAGCACCACGCGGCCATCGACGTCTTCTGCCTCCCCCGCCGGGCCACCCCGGTCACGGCACTCGTGCCGCCCCTCAAGCCCGTCGAGGCGATGGCTCTCGGACGTCCGGTCGTCGTCACCGACCTCCCGCCGCTGCGCGAGCTCGTCGGCCCGGACCGCGGACTCGTCGTCCCGACGGCCGACCCGCTGCTGCTCGCGGAGGCACTGCGCGAGCTCGTCGCCGACCCGGACCGCCGGCGCCGGCTCGGTGCGAGCGGACGGGACCACGTCGCGAGCGAGCGGACGTGGTCGGTGGCCGCGGCGGCATACGGACAGGTCTACGAGCAGGTGCAGGCGGTGGCGGCATGACGATCGGGAGCAGCAACGTGGTGGAGGCTCGGGAGGCGCCGGCCGTGCCGGCCCGGCTCACCCCCGAGGAGGCGGCCGCGCTCGCGCGCGCCGCCGGTCTCGAGGAGCTCGGTGTGAGGCCGGGACTCGTCGGCTACGTCCGCGAGGTCTGGAGCTACCGCCACCTCGTCTGGCACCTGTCGTCGGCCCAGGCGTGGGCGACGAACCAGAACAACTACCTCGGCCAGCTGTGGGCCGTCCTCAACCCGCTGCTCCTCGTCGGGTCGTACTACCTGATCTTCGGGCTGCTGCTCAAGACGCGCGGCGGCACGTCGAACTACATCGCCTTCCTCACCATCGGCATCTTCGTCTTCGGCTACTCCGCGAGCGCGATCATCGCCGGCTCGCGGGCGGTCGTCGGGCAGATCGGGCTCGTGCGCGCATTGCGCTTCCCCCGGGCCGTGCTGCCCATCTCGGTGACGCTGACGCAGTTCCTCGTCAACGTCCCGGCCTTCGCCGTGCTCATGGTCATGATCCCGCTGACGGGAGAGCCGTTCTCGCCGCATTGGCTGCTGTTCCCCGTCGCGCTCGTCTTCCAGAGCCTCATCAACCTCGGCCTCGCCTTCTTCCTGGCGCGCGTCGTCAACGCGGCCCGCGACTCGGCCAACCTCGTGCCCGTCGGCGTGCGCCTCGCCCGCTACGTGTCGGGCGTCTTCTTCTCGATCCCCCACTACGCGGGTCACGGGCTCGTCAGCCTCGTGCTGCTCTACCAGCCGCTCGCGGTGAGCATGACGACCGCGCGCGAGGCCCTCATGGACCAGTACCCGCTGACGTGGGGCAGCTGGGTCGCGGCCGCGGCCTGGGGAGTCGGGCTCGGCATCACCGGGATCGTCTTCTTCTGGCGCGGGGAGGGTCGCTATGGGAGCAACTGACGTGGCCGCCGACGCGACGACGCCGAGCGTCGTCTGCTCGGGGCTCGACATCGTCTACACGGTCTTCGGGGCCAAGCAGAAGGGCACCGACACGGGCGGCGAGCTGCCCTTCGTCGAGCGGCTGCTGACGCGGCGCAACCCGGTCAGCTCGGTGCGCAAGGTGCACGCCGTCAAGGACGTCTCGTTCGTCGTCAACCACGGCGAGGCGGTCGGCATCATCGGGCGCAACGGCTCGGGCAAGAGCACGCTGCTGCGCGCCGTTGCGGGTCTCATGCCGCCGACGAACGGGCGCGTCTGGGCCGCCGGTCGCCCGTCGCTCCTCGGCGTCAACGCCGTCCTGCTCACCGGCCTGACCGGCGCCAAGAACGTCATGATCGGCGGGCTCGCGCTGGGACTGACGCCGCGCCAGGTGCGTGAGCGGTATGACGGCATCGTCGACTTCAGCGGCATCGGCGACTTCGTCGACCTGCCGATGAGCGCCTACTCCTCCGGCATGGGGGCACGCCTGCGCTTCGCCATCTCGACGGCGGCCGCCCCCGACATCCTCATGATCGACGAGGCCCTCGCGACCGGCGACGCCGAGTTCCAGGCCCGCAGCCGCGACCGCATCGCCGAGATCCGCCGCGACGCGAGCACCGTCTTCCTCGTCAGCCACAGCAACGCCGCGATCCGCGAGTCGTGCGACCGCGTGCTGTGGATGGAGCAGGGCCGGCTCGTCATGGACGGCCCGACCGACGAGGTCGTCCGCGCCTACGAGCAGTCCCACCGGAAGGTCACCGCGTGAGCCCCCGTGCCCCCGCACGCCCCCTGAGCGCCCTCGTCGTCACCGTCGTGCACCACCCGGAGGACGCCCGGATCCGCCACCGCGAGATCGGCGCGCTCCTCGACGCCGGCATGCGGGTCACGTATGCCGCCCCCTTCGTCGCGCACGGGCTCGACCTGCCGGACGTGGCCGGTCTGCGCCCCGTCGACCTCCCGCACGCCACCGGGCGCTCCCGCGGCGAGGCCTTCCGCGCGGCCCGTCGGCTGCTCGCCCACGAGGCCGGCCACCACGACGTCGTGCTCGTCCACGACCCCGAGATCGTCGCCGCCGCAGCGGGGCTCGGCATCGACAACCTCGTGTGGGACGTCCACGAGGACACGGCCGCGGCCATCGAGGCCAAGCCCTGGGTGCCGGCGCGCGCCCGCGCGCCGATCGCCCGCGCGGCCCGTGCCATCGAGCGGCACGCGGAGCGTCGCCACGAGCTCATCCTCGCCGAGCACGCCTACGCCGACCGCTTCGAGCGCGACCACGTCGTCGTGCCCAACACCGTGCGCGTCCCGGCCGCGGCCGCTGCCCCAGGGGCGTCGCGCGCGGTCTACCTCGGCTCTCTGACGATGGCCCGCGGCGCGGCGACCCTGCTCCAGACCGGGCGCCTGCTCACCGTCGCGACCCGCGGCGAGGTCAAGGTCGAGATCATCGGGGGCGCCCGCGACACCCGCACGGCCGACACCGTCGACTGGGGCGTCAAGTGCGGGCACGTCGTGCACCACGGCTTCGTGCCGAGCTCCCGGGCCCTCCCGATGCTCGACGGTGCCCTCGCCGGCCTCTCGCTCCTCGAGGACCGCCCGAACTACCGCCACTCGATGCCGACGAAGGTCATCGAGTACATGGCCCACGGCCTACCCGTCATCACGACGCCGCTGCCGCTCGCCGCCGACCTCGTCGAGCGGTCCGGCTGCGGCATCGTCGTGCCCTTCGACGACGCCGAGGCCACGGCGGCCGCGCTCATCGAGCTGGCCCGCGACCCCGAGCGACGTGCGGCCCTGGGACGGGCCGGACACGCGTACGCCCGCGAGCACCACGACTGGAACGTCATCGGCCGCGACTTCGTGCGCCACGTCACCGACCTGGCCCAGCGCCACCGCGGCGCGGACGAGCCCCGTGACGTCGCCGCGCGACCCAGCACCTACGCCCATCCCGCCACCCACCAGCAGCACTGACAGCACAGGAGATCCACCATGTTCGAGGACGGAATCGCCGTCATCGGCCTCGGCTACATCGGCCTGCCCACCTGCGCCGCCC
This sequence comes from Terrabacter sp. LjRoot27, assembly GCF_964254175.1. NCBI lineage: Bacteria > Bacillati > Actinomycetota > Actinomycetes > Micrococcales > Intrasporangiaceae > Terrabacter > Terrabacter sp. LjRoot27. The sequence continues at coordinate 485,944 of NZ_CAXUSS020000001.1, read as the reverse complement.
TCACCCGCCACGGCCTGCGGGTCACCGGCGTCGACGTCAACGAGCGCACGGTCTCGGAGATCAACGCCGGACGCGTGCCCATCGTCGAGCCGAACCTCGATGTCGCCATCGCCTCGGCCGTGGCCGACGGCCTCCTCACCGCGACGACGACGATGCCGCACGCCTCCGTCTACCTCATCGCCGTGCCGACCCCCTTCATGGGAGACCACGAGCCGGACCTGCGGCACGTGCGCTCGGCGACGGAGGCCATCGCGCCGATGCTGCGCGGTGGTGAGGTCGTCATCCTCGAGTCGACGTCGCCGCCGGGCACGACCGAGCTCATCTCCGAGTGGATCTCGGACCTGCGCCCCGACCTCAAGCTGCCGCACATGGGCGGGATCTCCGACGTCCACCTCGCCCACTGCCCCGAGCGGGTGCTGCCCGGCCGGATCATGGTCGAGATCTTCTCCAACGACCGCATCGTCGGCGGCCTCTCGCCGGAGTGCGCGCTGCGCGCCGCCGAGGTCTACCGGCTGTTCGTCACGGGCGAGATCATCCTCACCGACGCGAAGTCGGCCGAGATGTCCAAGCTGACCGAGAACGCGTTCCGCGACGTCAACATCGCCTTCGCCAACGAGCTGGCCGAGATCTGCGAGCACATCGGCCTCGACGTCTGGGAGGTCATCTCGATGGCCAACCACCACCCGCGCGTCAACATCCTCCAGCCCGGCCCCGGCGTCGGCGGCCACTGCATCGCCGTCGACCCGTGGTTCATCGTCTCGGCGGCGCCCGAGCAGGCGCGGATCATCCGGGCCGCCCGCGAGACGAACGACGCCCGCCCCCGCACCGTGGTCCGGAAGGTGTCCGACGCCCTCGCGGCGGCGGGTCGCCCGAACGGCGAGGGGGCGACGGTCGCCTGCCTCGGTCTCGCGTTCAAGGCCGACATCGACGACCTGCGCGAGTCACCGGCCCTGCTCATCACGGAGACCCTCGCGGCCGAGCTCCCCGGCACGCGGGTCCTCGCCGTCGAACCGCACGTCGACGCGCTGCCCCGCAGCCTCGCCGAGCTGCCGAACGTCGAGCTCGCCGCGACCGCGCAGGCCATCGCGGACGCCGACGTCGTCGTCCTGCTCGTCGACCACGCGGCCTTCCGCTCCGTCAGCCTCGGCGATCTGCGTGGTCGCGAGCTCGTCGACACCCGCGGCCTCTGGCGCTGAAGGAGATCCGGACCATGAACGCTGCACGCCCAGCTCCCCGGCACCGCGTCATGACCGTCTACGGGACACGTCCCGAGGCGATCAAGATGGCCCCGCTCGTCGCGGCCCTCGAGGCCGACGACCGCATCGACCCGGTCGTCGCCGTCACCGGGCAGCACCGCGAGATGCTCGACCAGGTCAACGCCCTCTTCGGCATCCGTCCGGCGCACGACCTCGACCTCATGGCCCCGGGCGCGACCCTCGCCGAGATCACGGCGCGCACGGTGCTCGCCACCTCGGCCCTGCTGCGCGAGACGCGGCCCGACGTCGTCGTCGTCCAGGGAGACACGACGACGGTGCTCGCGACCGGCCTCGCCGCCTTCTACGAGCACATCCCCGTCGTCCACCTCGAAGCCGGCCTGCGCACGGGCGACGTGCGCTCCCCCTTCCCCGAGGAGGCCAACCGCCTTCTGACCGCGCCACTCGCCGACCTGCACCTCGCGCCGACCGCGACGTCCAAGGCCAACCTCGTGCGGGAGTCGATCGACGGGTCGCGGGTCCCCGTGACCGGCAACACCGTCATCGACGCGCTCCAGTGGACGACCGCGCAGCCCGTCGAGTTCGACGACCCCCGCGTCGCCGAGGCCGTCGGGCACGCGACGAGCGGGCGCGACCTGCTCCTCGTCACCTCCCACCGTCGCGAGTCGTGGGGACCGCGGATGGTCGAGACGATGACCGCGATCCGCGACCTCGCGCTCGACCGCCCCGACCTGCAGGTCCTCCTGCCGATGCACCGCAACCCGATCGTGCGCGACGTCATCGAGCCTCTCCTCGGGTCGCTCGACAACGTGCTGCTCACCGAGCCGCTCGACTACCACCAGTTCGCGCACGTCCTCGCCGGCGCGACCGTCGTCCTCACGGACTCGGGCGGCGTGCAGGAGGAGGCACCGAGCCTCGGCAAGCCGGTGCTCGTCATGCGCGACACGACCGAGCGGCCCGAGGCCGTCGAGGCCGGGACGGTCCGCCTCGTCGGCACCGACGGCGCGACGATCCGTGCCGCCGTCGAGGAGCTGCTCGACGACGTCGACGCCTACGCCGCCATGGCGAACGCCGTGAACCCCTACGGCGACGGTCGGGCCGCCGAGCGGTCGGTCGCCGCCATCGCCGAGCTGCTCGGCCTCGGCCACCGCGCCCCCGACTTCGACCCCGACGAGTCGCGCGCCACCGACAGCCCCGACCTCCTCCGTGTCTGAGCGTCCGCGCCACGACGTCGTCGTCGTCGGGCTCGGCTACGTCGGCCTCCCGCTCGCGCAGGCCGCCGTGGGCGCCGGGCTCGCCGTCGCCGGGCTCGACTCCAGCGCCGCCGTCGTGTCCGCGCTCGCGGCCGGGCGGTCGCACGTCGACGACCTGTCCGACGAGGACGTGGCCAAGATGATGTGCTCCGGCTTCGAGCCGACGACCGACCCCGCCTGCCTCGCCGACACCGCTGCCGTCGTTGTCTGCGTGCCGACGCCGCTGGGTGCCGAGGGTGGCCCCGACCTCGGCGCCGTGCGGTCGGCCATGACCGAGCTGGCGGACCACCTGGCCCCGGGCACCCTCGTCGTCCTCGAGTCGACGACCTACCCCGGCACGACCGACGAGGTCGTGCGCCCGATCCTCGAGACGTCCGGGCTGCGCGCCGGGGTGGACTTCGCCCTCGCCTTCTCGCCCGAGCGCGTCGACCCGGGCAACACGGCATACGGCATCGGCAACACCCCGAAGGTCGTCGGCGGCCACACGCCCACGTGCACGGAGGCGGCGGTCTCCTTCTACTCGCTCTTCGTCGACACCGTCGTGCCGACGCGGGGCACGCGCGAGGCCGAGACGGCCAAGCTCCTCGAGAACACGTACCGCCACATCAACATCGCTCTCGTCAACGAGATGGCGCGCTTCTGCCACGACCTCGACATCGACCTGTGGGAGGTCATCGCGGCCGCGCGCACGAAGCCCTTCGGCTTCCAGGCCTTCTACCCAGGTCCGGGCGTCGGTGGCCACTGCATCCCGATCGACCCGAACTACCTGTCGCACAACGTCCGCACGCGGCTCGGCTACCCCTTCCGCTTCGTCGAGCTCGCCCAGGAGATCAACGCCTCGATGCCCGCCTACGTCGCGCGGCGGGTGCAGGACGCGCTCAACGAGGACGGCAAGGCGCTCCGGGGCGCACGGGTGCTGCTGCTCGGGGTGACGTACAAGGCCGACATCGCCGACCAGCGCGAGTCGCCCGCCGTCCCCGTGGCCCGGCGCCTCCTCGAGCAGGGTGCGGTGCTGTCGTTCCACGACCCCCTCATCGACCACTGGGACGAGCTGGGCGCGGAGCTCGGTGTGGCCGCGGCGTCGGTGTCGCGCCTCGACGCAGCCGTCTCCGACGCCGACGTCGTCGTGCTGCTCCAGCGGCACCGTGGCTACGACGTCGACGCGCTCGCGGCGGCGTCACGACGCTTCCTCGACACCCGTGGCGCCGTCACACCGGGCGACCGCGCCGAGCGCCTCTGACGGGTGGCGCTCTCAGGGAAGGGCGCCCGATCCCGCGGTCATCTCCGGCAGGTCGGCCCCACCCTCGAGCACGACGACCGCATCGGCGCCGTAGGCGTCCACAAGCGCCGTGGCGAGGGCAGGCGTCAGTCGCTCGACCCCCAGCAGGGCGGCGCCCGAGCTGCGCTCGACCGCGGTGGAGCGGATGCCTGCGTCGGCGAAGCGCGGGTCCCGCGACCAGCCGATCAGCTCGTCACGAAGGGCCTCGACCTCGCGGCGGCTCGTCGTCACCGGCACCGCGACCGCGCGCAGTCCGATCGCCTGCTCCGCGGCCGAGGTCAGGGCCTGGGCAGACGCCGAGGTCACCGCCGGCGAACCCGTCGAGAAGGCTGTGAGCAGCTCGCGGCCCCGCGCCGACGTCGTGCCCACGGTGACCGTCACGCCCTCGATGGCGGGCGAGGCGAAGCCGAAGTCGTCCGGGTTGGCCTCCGTCAGAAGGTCGTAGGCGGCGTACGCGTCACGCAGCTGCTCGGGGACGACTCCGTCGCGCGACTCGGACACCACGACGAGGCCCGACGGGTCCAGGTGCTCCGCCGCCCCGGACGCGCAGCCGGTGACACCGCCGGCGACAGCGCCCCCGACGGCGACGGCCAGCACCACCTGCACGACGTGTCGCGACATCCGCATCGGTGACCCCCTGTCTCCTTCCGTGACTGTACGCCCGCAGACCGCCGTCGTTGCCGCGCAATGGGCCCGCGCCCCACGACGCGTGGGTCGGGTTGGCGTGACGACCCATGCCACGCGCTCGGGCCCGGTGCCACAGTGACAAAACGGGCACCAACGACGATGCCCCGGACCGGAGGCGACACCGATGACGTCGACACGAACCCTCACCCTTCCCGTTCCCGCGAGAGCGGCCCGTGCGGTCGGCGTGCTGCTGGCCCTGGCCATCGCCGCGGCCAGCGCGTTCCTCGTGACCGCGGCGCCCGCCCGCGCAGGCCGCGACGCTCCAGCAGGTCGCGAGCTTCGGCAGCAACCCGGGCGCGCTGACGATGTACAGCTACCGACCCGACGGGCTCCCCTCCGGGGCACCGGTCGTCGCCCTGCTGCACGGCTGCACCCAGAACGCGACGACGTACTTCACGAGCTCGGGCTGGCGCACCTTCGCCGACCGGCACGGCTTCGCGCTCGTCCTCGCGCAGCAGAGCAGCAGCAACAACTCGAGCTCGTGCTTCAACTGGTTCCAGTCCGGCGACACGGCCCGCGGCCAGGGCGAGGCGGCGAGCATCGCCCAGATGGTCGACTACGCGACGGCGAACTACGGCAGCGACCCGCGTCGCGTCTACGTCACGGGCCTGTCGGCCGGCGCGGCCATGACGGCAGTCATGCTCGCGACCTACCCCGACACGTTCGCCGGCGGCTCGATCAACGCGGGCATCCCCTACCGCTGTGCCACGTCGACGGCTGCCGCCTTCTCGTGCATGAACCCGGGCGTCGACAAGTCCCCGGCGGCATGGGGTGACCTCGTGCGGGGTGCGTATGCCGGCTACTCGGGTCCCCGACCCAAGGTGGCCGTCTGGCAGGGCCAGTCCGACACCACCGTCGCGCCGGTGAACGGGGTCGAGCTGCGCGACCAGTTCACGAACGCGAACGGCGTCTCCCAGACCCCGACCTCGACGGGCACCATCAGCTCGGGGGTCACGTGGGAGGACTACGCCGGCCAGGTGCGTCTGACGAAGATCGCCGGGATGGGCCACGGCACGGCCGTCGACCCGGGCACGGCCGCCGACCAGTGCGGCACGGCCGGCGCGTACTTCATCGACACGGTGTGCGCGGCCTACTACGACGTCCGGTTCTTCGGCCTCGACGGCGGGAGCTCCCCGACCCCCACGAGCACGACGAGCACGCCGAGCACGCCGAGCGGGACCACGACGAGCACTCCGACGACGTCGACGAGCACGACCTCGGCGCCCGCCCCGACGTGCATCACGTCGAGCAACTACGCCCACGTCGTCGCCGGGCGGGCCTACCAGTCCGGCGGATACGCGTACGCCCTCGGCTCGAACCAGAACCTCGGGCTCTACAACACCTTCTACACGGCCACGCTCGAGCAGTCCTCCCCCGGCTACTGGGAGAGGTGCTGAGCAGGCTCAGTTGAGCTTGCGGGTGTCCTCGGGCAGTGCGCCACCGGCGTAGACGTCCTCGGCCAGCCGGGCCAGGGCGGTCAGGGCGACGTTCTGGCTCCACGGCCCGTAGGACACCCGGGCGACGCCGAGGCGCTGGAGCGTCGCGAGGTCGAGCGAGCCGGGGACGGCGATGACGGTGACCGTCTGCGGCCCCAGCTCCTCGACGAGCCGGCTCACGGTCCTCTCGTCGAGCTTGCCGGGCACGAAGAAGGTCGAGGCGCCGGCGTCGAGGTAGGCGCGGCCGCGCTCTACGGCGTCGGCGAGGACGTCGGCCGGGTCGCGGTCGCCGGCCTTGACGTACGCGTCGGTGCGGGCGTTGAGGACGAACGGGATGCCCGCCCGCTCACCCGCGGCGACGGCGGCCTCGACGGCCCGGACGGCGTCGGGCAGGGGCTTCATCTGGTCCTCGAGGTTGGCGCCGACGACGCCGACGTCGATGGCCCGGGCCACCGTCTCGCCCGCGTCGCCGTAGCCCGCCTCGAGGTCGGCCGTCACCGGCAGGTCGACAGCGGCGGCGATGCGACCGACGGCCTCGATCATGAGGTCGCGCGGGATCTGCTCGCCGTCGGGGTAGCCGTACGACGCCGCGATCGAGTGGCTCGCCGTGGCGAGCGCCTTCGTGCCGGGGGTGTCGGCGACGACGCGGGCGGTGATGACGTCCCAGACGTTGACGACGAGCAGCAGCTCGGGGTCGCGGTGGAGGCGCTGGAGCTCGTGGGCCTTGGCAGCGGTGTCCATCTCTCGGGTCCTCTCGGTCGCGGTGCTCGACGGGATGGACGTACCCGGACGCGACGGGGCACCGACGGCCTCGTCCGCGGCTAGCATCGCGACGTGATCGGGTCGTACGCGTCCGCCGGAGCCTGGGGTGCCCGCCACGGTCCCGTGCTCATCCGGCGGTGGCTCGACCGCGAGCGCGCCGCGACCTTCGTGCTGCTCCTGCTCGCCGAGCTCGTCCTCCTCGCCGCCTTCGCGAGCGGGCTCGTGGTGCTCCTGCTCGTGTCGCAGGACGAGCCGCTCTGGCTGCGCGCGCTCGGCGTCGGCACCTTCGCGATGGCCACCTGCGGCGCGGTCGTGTGGGTCGTCGAGGCGGTCGCCCGCTGGTCGTGGAGCGTGCGGCGCCCGGGGCGGCTCGTCCTCGCCGCAGCGCCGTCCGGTGCCGCCTCGACCGCCGTCCTGCGCTCACGCGGGTCGTTCGCGACGCCGCTCACCAACGCCGTCCTCGTGACGGCCTGGTGCGTCTTCATGGTCGTGCTCACCGCGCCGGCCCCCTGGGCGGCCGTGCTCTTCGGCCTCGTCACGCTCGCCGCCGGCGCGCGGCTGGCGCCCTTCGTCCTCGGTCGCGCCGCGACGGGCGGGGTCTACCTGACGCCGACGGCGGTCGAGCTGCGCTGGGGCGTGCGGTCGGCGAGCGTCCCGTGGGACACGGTGCGGGGCCGGCCCGACGACCTCGCGCACGGGCTGGCCGGAGCGACCGACGCCTCCGGTGCCCGGACCTTCCCCGTCGACGTGCCCCTCGACGTCACCGACCAGCCCGTCCCCGGTCGCGTCGCCGTCCCGGTCGCCTACCTCTGGCTCCGCGCGGACGAGCTCTCCGAGCTCATCGGGTGGTATGCCGCCCAGCCGGCGCTGCGGGCACGCCTCGGCACGCAGGAGTCCCTCGCGTGGCGACCCACGGCGCCGAGCGCCGTGACGATGACGGACGGCGACCCGTTCTCATGACCCCGGTCAGCCGCCCGGTTGGTCCTGCTGCTCGGGCCCGATCCGGTAGGGCCGCATCATCTCGTTGTCCTCGTGCTCGACGATGTGGCAGTGCCAGACGAACTGGCCCGGGTTGCTGAACCTGGCCCGGATGCGCGTCACCTCGCCCGGGTAGGCGATGACCGTGTCCTTGACGCCGCTCTCCCACGCCTCGGGCGGGCGGGGATCGCCCGCGAGCCGGGACGGGGGTTCGGTCTCACCGTCCTCGTTGGTCACCAGGGCCTGTCGGTCGACCACCTCGAACGTCGTCTCGTGGACGTGCATGGGGTGGGCGTCGGCCGTGAAGTTGTGGAACTCCCAGATCTCGGTGTCTCCGACGCGAGGACTCTCGGTGACCGGGTCGGCCCACATGAGGTGCTCCGGACCGCCCCCGCGGTCCACGGTGCCCAGCAGCGCCTCGGCGGGTCCGTCCCAGGCGTCCGACATCATCTCGAGCAGGGCGAGCGGCCGGGTGCGCGTCTCGGCCGGCAGCGGCGCGAGGGCCGGCAGGCGCAGGAACCGGGGTGGCGTCGTGGGGTCGGGTCCGGTGGCCGGCACGACGCGGAACTGCAGGACCTGCCCGGTCGTGTCGGGGTCGGCAGCGTCGAAGTCGTCGTCCGGCTCCCCACCTCCGAAGGGCTCGTCGGGGCCGACGTTGGCCAGGACGTGCTTCCCGACGGGCACGTGCGTGAAGTCGACGACGAGGTCGGCGCGCTCGGCCAGGCCCATCAGGAGCCGGTTGTCGTGGTCGGCAGTGAGGTTCACCGGCGCAGCCAGGAAGCCGCCCTCGTTGCCGATGGCCCAGACCTCCACGCCGGGGATGTGCACGAAGTCGAGGATGAGGAAGCGGGACTGGCAGCCGTTGAGGAAGCGGAACCGGTACCGGCGTTGCTCCACGACCTGGAAGGGCCACGTGTTGCCGTTGACCATGATCGTGTTGCCGAAGAATTCGGGGTTCCAGATCGGCGAGAGGTCCGTGTCGGGGACGAAGCCCGGGTCCGCCGCCGTGGCGCCGTCGAAGAACTCGCGGCTGTCGGGGTAGAAGAGGGAGCCGTCCTCGTTGAACGCCCGGTCCTGGATCGCGATCGGGATCTCGTAGTAGGTCTTCTTCGGAGGAAAGGCGTCCCCTCTCTTCGGCGCGGGTCCGGGCAGCACGGCAGCCGCACCGGATCGGACGTCGAGGACAGCCTTCTCGCCCTGTGGTCCACCCCTGACGAGGAAGAACCCGGCAGGCCCCGCGTACACGTTGAGGCGGGTCATGCCGAGGGTGTGGTCGTGGTACCAGAGCGTCGACGCACGTTGGTCGTTCGGGTACTGGAAGACGGCGTAGCCCGGGCCCCACCCGGTGCCGAACTTCCGGGCCGCCTTGTCCCTGAAGAAGGCGTACCAGGTGCCCTCGGTCGCGTATCCGGTCGGCAGGTCGCCGGCTGCCGGCAGGAACCAGGCCTCCGGGTAGCCGTCGCTCTCGTCACCGACGCCAACCGCTCCGTGGAGGTGCGTCACCATCGGAACGGGGCCGGTGTAGGGCCCCGGCGTCTGCTGGAACTCCGGCCGGGTGTCGCGCCCGACAACCCCACCGGGCGGGTTGGCCCAGTGCAACGTCGGGTCGACCGGCAGCAGGTGCGGCAGGTAGTTCCCGCCGGTGTCCACGAGACCGTTGATCCACTTGACCCGCACCGGGCGGCCCCACGTGGACTCGATGGTGAGCGACGGGGCGTGATGGAGCAACAGTCCCTTCTTGCTGCCAGAGGCCACGGCGCCGTAGCCCCACACCGTCGTCGCGGGCAGGCCAGCCGGAAGGATCTGCTGGGAGAGCTGCGTCACCGAGATCTCGTAGTAGTCGGCCGGTTTGCCGCCCTTGCGCTTGATGGTCCCCGCGCGCGGCATCACCGGGGGTATGAGCAGCGGTGTCACGAACTTCGGCACCGAGGCCGCGTCCAGCGAGCCCCCGGGGACCGACGTCACCGCCCGCCGCGTCCCTGCCGGTCCGTAGGCGTAGAGCACGAACCCGGCTCCCGCCACGCCTGCCGCCCTGATGAAGCTCCGTCGACTCACCGGCCGACGGCCCGGCTCGCCAAGACCCGTCATCTCGGTCACCACCCAGATCCCTGACCTGATCGATGGCGTCCCCCGACAGCGCCACGCTGTCCGTGCTCCCCCGGTCTCCTCAGGGTCCCACCGCGGAGGGGGCACCACACGGGAACCCGAAAGGTCGAGTGGTCGCGCCTCAGCGGCGCAGGCGCAGGCCCCGCGGGGTCATGTGGAAGCCGGCCTGTGACAGGGCCTGCACGAGCGGGTGGTCGGAGCCGAGCACCGAGGCGCCGTCGGCCTTCTCGACGGTGAGCCGGCCGAGGGCTCCCTCGCGCACGGCGAGCGCGAGCGCGTCGGCGGCGGCCTGGAGGTGCTCGGGATCGTCGGACCAGCAGAGCATCGTCTTGCCGCCGCGCTCGACGTAGAGGACGAGCTCGCCGTCGACGGTGACGACGAGGGCTCCTGCCTTGCGCCCGGGCTGGTGGCCCTTGCGGCGCGAGGCGCCCTTGGCCGGGATCTCGCCTGCCGCGTCACCGGAAGCCGGTGCGCCGTCGGGCTCCTCGGCGGCGTCGGTGAGCCCACGCTCGGGCCAGGCGATCGCGGCGCCGTAGGGGTTGGCAGGGTCACTGGCCGCGAGGACGAGGGCCGGCGGTCCGGAGCGCTCACGGCCACGCTGGCCTCCGCGGCCAGTCGCGGCCGGTGACGGCGCGAGCCACTCGTCGCGCTCGGCAGGGTCGACGCGTCGGCCGCTGCCGCCCTCGTCGCCTCCGGGCAGGCGTGACATCGACCGGAGCCGGTCGACGGCGCCCGTCGAGGCGAACTGCGAGGCGCCGAGGCCCTCGACGAAGTAGCCGCGCCGGACCTTGCCGGCCTCCTCGGCCGCGGCGAGCACGCGGTAGACCGCCGCGAAGCCGCCCGGGACGTCCTCGGTGACGACCGACCCGCGGGTCAGCACGCCGTAGCGGTCGAGCAGCAGCTCGGCGTTGGTGACGGCGCGCACCGTCGGGTCGGACTCGGCGGGCGGGAGCGCGGTCCAGCGACCCACGCCGGTCGAAGGTCCGGAGCCGACCGCGCGACCTGCCGCCAGTGCCTTCCCCGTCGCGGCCTCCTCGGCGGCCTCGACCTGGGACGGGCTCGTGCCCGCGAGGGGCCCGCGCAGGGAGCCGAAGCGGCCGAGCGAGCCGCGCCGGCCCGCATACCTGCTCGACCGTGGGCCGGAGGAGGTGCGCTTGTGCGCGGTGCGTCCGCCGGCGAGGAGGGCACGCAGCGGCGCGATGGTGTCGTTGGTGACGCGCCCCGACCACAGCAGCGACCACAGGGCGTCGTTGAGCTCGCTGTCGCCGAGCCCCACGCGGGTCGAGAGGGCCCGGAAGAAGTACGCGCCGCCGCCCTCGAGCGCGTCGAGGACGGCGCGCTCGTCGTCGGAGAGCTCGACGACCTCGGGTGGCGTGAGCGTCAGGTGGGCGGCATCGGCGAGGTGGAGGCTGACCCAGCCGTCGTCACCGGGCAGCGAGCCGTGGCCGCGCCAGACGACCTCGCCCGAGCTCATCACCTCGTCGAGCAGCGCGGGGCGGTAGTCGGCGACGCGCGCCGGCAGCACGAGCGACTCGACGGCGCTCGCGGGCACCACGGCCCCGGTGAGCTGCTCGACCGCACGCAGCAGCCCCTCGCGGCCGCGCAGCCCGCCGCCGACGCCCTGCCACTGCGGCAGGAAGCGGGCGAGGTCGGGCTGGGCGACCGGCTCGACCTCGTGCCGGAGCGCGGCCAGCGAGCGGCGGCGGAGCAGGCGCAGCACCTCGGCGTCGCAGAACTCGGGCCCGTGACCACCACCGTTCTCGGTGGGCAGCAGCTCGCCCTCGACGACCCGGCCGGCCGAGACGAGTCGGCGCAGCGCGTCGTGGACGACCGCAGGTCCGACCCCCCACCAGGACGCGACGGTCTGGACGGCGAAGGGACCGTGGGTGCGGGCGAAGCGCGCGACGAGGTCGGCGAGCGGGTCGGGCACCGGGTCGAGGAAGGCCTGCGGCACCCCGACCGGGAGCGCCGTGCCGAGGGCGTCGCGCAGCCGGGCGGCGTCCTCGATCGCAGCCCAGCGGTCGTCGCCGCCGACGCGCACGGCGATGACCCGGCGGGCCGCCTCGAGCTCGGTGAGAGCCGCCTCGACGGCGACCGGCTCGAAGCCCTCGGCCGCCCGGGCGACGATGTCGCGGACCGACAGCGGGCCGAGCACCCGGAGCAGGTCGGCGACGTCCTCGCCGTCGCGCGCCCCGCGCTCGGGCGTCAGCCGCTGGAGCTCGGCCTCGGTGCGGGCCACCGCCTCGGGGTCGAGCAGGTCGCGCAGGGCGAGCGCCTCACCCTGGCCGAGCAGCTCGGACAGCAGCGACGGGTCGAGCGCGAGCGCCGCCGCCCGGCGCTCGGCGAGCGGCGAGTCGCCCTCGTAGAGGTACTGGGCGACGTAGCCGAAGACGAGCGACTTGGCGAAGGGGCTGGGCTGGCTCGACTCGACGTCGACGACCTTGACGGCACGCGAGCGGATGTCGCCCATGAGCTCGACGAGGCCCGGCACGTCGAAGACGTCCTGGACGCACTCGCGCACGGCCTCGAGGACGATGGGGAAGCTGGGGTACTGGCTGGCCACCTCGAGCAGCTGGGCGGCGCGCTGCCGCTGCTGCCAGAGCGGCTGGCGCTTGTCGGGCCGACGGCGCGGCAGCAGGAGCGCCCGAGCCGCGCACTCCCTGAACCGCGCTGCGAACAGGGCCGATCCGCCGATCTCCTGCGTGACGAGCTCGCTCACCTCCTCGGGCTCGAGGGTGACGAGCTCGACGAGCTGCTGGCCGACGGCCGCGCCGTCCTCGAACTCGAGGTCGGGCAGCCGGAAGACGATGCCGTCGTCGCCGTGCATGGCCTGGACGTCGATGCCGAAGCGCTCGCGCATGCGCGCCGCGACGCAGAGCGCCCACGGCGCGTGCACCTGCCCGCCGAAGGGTGAGAGGACGGCCACGCGCCAGTCGCCGATCTCGTCGCGGAAGCGCTCGACGACGATGGTGCGGTCGTCGGGGACGTGGCGCGTCGCCTCCTTCTGCTCGGTGAGGTAGCCGATGAGGTTGTCGGCGGCCCACTCGTCGAGGCCGGCGGCCGTGACCCGCGCGCGGGCCCGCTCGGGCGTCAGTCCGACGATCTCGCGGACGAAGCCACCGAGGGCGCGGCCCAGCTCGGCGGGCCGGCCCTGCTGGTCGCCCTTCCAGAACGGCAGCTTGCCGGCCTGTCCGGGAGCGGGCGTCACGAGCACACGGTCGTGGGTGATGTCCTCGATGCGCCACGTCGAGGTGCCGAGGGTGAAGACGTCGCCGACGCGCGACTCGTAGACCATCTCCTCGTCGAGCTCGCCGACCCGGCGACCGGGCCCCTCCCCGGAGGCGAGGAACACGGCATACAGCCCCCGGTCGGGGATGGTGCCGCCGCTCGTCACGGCGAGGCGCTGGGCGCCACGGCGACCCGAGAGCGTGTCGGTGACGCGGTCCCAGACGATGCGCGGGCGCAGCTCGGCGAACTCGTCGGACGGGTAGCGTCCGGCGAGCATGTCGAGCGTGGCCTCGAGGACCGAGCGCGGGAGCGAGGCGAAGCTCGCCGTGCGGTGCACGAGCGCCTCGACGTCGGCGACGCTCCAGTCGTCCATGGCGCACATCGCGACGACCTGCTGGGCGAGCACGTCGACGGGGTTGGCCGGGATGCGCAGCGACTCGATGGCGCCGGCGCGCATGCGCTCGACGACGACGGCGGTCTGCACGAGGTCGCCGCGGAACTTCGGGAACATGACGCCCTGGCTCACGGCGCCGACCTGGTGCCCGGCGCGACCGACGCGCTGGAGCCCGCTCGCCACCGACGGCGGGCTCTCGACCTGGATGACGAGGTCGACGGCGCCCATGTCGATGCCGAGCTCGAGGCTGCTCGTCGCGACGACGGCGGGCAGCCGGCCGGCCTTGAGGTCCTCCTCGATGGTGGCGCGGTGCTCCTTGCTCACGGAGCCGTGGTGGGCGCGGGCGAGCACGGCCGGCGCGCCGCGCGACACCCCCGCCTGGGCCATGACCTGGGCCGGTGGGCGGGTCGACAGCGCGGCGAGGCCCGGGACCGGGAGGTCCTCCTGCTCGGCGAGGCGCTCCTCCCAGATCTCGTTGAGGCGCGAGGTGAGCCGCTCGGCGAGGCGCCGCGAGTTGGAGAAGACGATCGTCGAGCGGTGCTCGGCGATGAGGTCGACGATGCGCTCCTCGACGTGCGGCCAGATGCTCGCCTGCGGCGCCTGCCCCGCGGCCGGTCCGGACAGGTCGGGGACCCCGGGCGAGATCTCGGCCGGGGCGCCGCCCAGCTCGCCCATGTCGGGGACGGGGACGACGACGTCGAGGTCCCACTGCTTCGTCGACACCGGCTGCACGATCTCGACCGGTCGGCCGCCCGCGAGGTAGCGCGCGACCTCCTCGACGGGGCGCACCGTCGCCGAGAGACCCACGCGCTGGGCGGGGGTGGGCAGGAGGGCGTCGAGGCGCTCGAGGCTGAGGGCGAGGTGGGCGCCGCGCTTGGTGCCGGCGACGGCATGGACCTCGTCGATGATGACCGTCTCGACGCCCTTGAGCGCCTCGCGCACCGACGAGGTGAGCATGAGGAAGAGCGACTCGGGCGTCGTGATGAGGATGTCGGTGGGCGTACGGGCGAAGGCCCGGCGCTCGTTGGCGGGGGTGTCGCCCGAGCGCACGCTGACGCTGATGTCGGGCGGCGCCAGCTCGAGCCGCGTCGCGGCGTGGCCGATGCCGACGAGCGGGGCGCGGAGGTTGCGCTCGACGTCGACGGCGAGCGCCTTCATCGGCGAGACGTAGAGGACGCGGCACCGCTCGAGCCGCTCCTCGGGGACCGGCTCGCTCGCCATCCGGTCGATGGCCCACAGGAAGGCCGAGAGCGTCTTGCCCGAGCCGGTCGGGGCGACGACGACGGTGTGGTGGCCCGAGCTGATGGCGTCCCACGCGCCGGCCTGGGCGGTCGTGGGCGCGCTGAAGCTGCTCCGGAACCACTCGGCGGTCGCCGGAGAGAATCGGTCGAGCACGTCGACCTGCTTGCCCTGTGCCATCGGGGTCAGCCTGCCATCCCGCGCCGACACCACAAGGCCCGCCGGACGGCATACGTGCACGTATGCCGTCCGGCGGGCCGGTCACGAGGGTGCGCCGCGCGCGGCGCCGGGCCTCAGGAGAGGTACGGGTTGCCGCCGCTCCACTTGAGCACGCCGGTCCAGGCGGGCCGCACGAGCGGGTCGTAGCTCTTGCGCGCGTGGAAGGCGACGCGGAGCACGCCGCCGTCGTTGATCACCTCGGCGCCGCCCGGGCCGCAGAAGCGGTCGGTCGTCGAGACGCCCATGCCGCCGAGCCAGCGCGGGTTGCCCAGGGCGAAGAGGTCGGTGCCCGACCAGACCTGCGTCGCGTAGGTGCAGTCCTTGTAGCCGTTGCGCGACACGAAGAGGTGCACCTTGCCGGCGGAGTCGCGGTAGACGTCGGGCGCCTCGGCGACGGCCGAGCCGATGCGGCTCGCGCTGAGGACGACCCTGGGCGAGCCGGCCAGCGTCGTGCCGGCCGCGTTGTCGACGCGCACGGCCATGATCTGGAAGCGGCGCGGGCTGTAGTTGCCGATCTTGTAGACGAGGTAGCGGTTGCCGTAGCGGGTGCGGTACTCGACCGGGTCGATGGCCTCGGAGTAGCCCGCGGGCGGGCAGATGAGCGGCGTCGACACCGGGCTGAAGGCACCCGTCGGCGACGACGAGCGGGCCGCGCCGATGCAGTGCTTGTTGTGGTTGGTCGTGCCGGGGGCCTCTCGGCGGGCGGCGAAGTACATCGTGAAGCGCTCGGAGCCGGGCGTCGTCGCCGTCTGGAAGACGTGCGGTGCCCACAGCTGCGCGGGCGAGCTGTCGGTCGTCTCGAAGGTCCAGGCCGGGCGGGCGTTCATCGAGTTGCCGAGGACCGAGAAGCCCGACCCGGGCGACGCCGAGCGAGCGACCCGGAAGCCTGCGCCCGTCGCGTACAGGTAGTACTTCGTGCCCTGGGCGCGCGTCGTGAACGTCGCGAAGCCGGGGTCCGGGAAGTCCCGGGCGATGACGTTGCGGGCGCTCGCGCCCGTCGTGACGGCCTGCGCGGGCGCGCTCGCGAGCGCTCCCGTCAGGGCGACCGCCGCGGCCGCGAGGGCAGCGGCGACTGCTGACTTCTTCATGTGGTGTGTCCCCTGTTTCCCCTGGAGAGACCGGGCGGCCTGCCCGGTCAGCGCGATTCTGCGCCCTCGGCACTGGCGGCGTCGATGGGTACCCCTACCCGGATCCGGGCCGGGCGACGGTTGGGAGCATGGCCCCGCCGGGCGGCATACTCGCGTGGTGACGAAGAACCTCAGCGAGCGCATCCCGCGGGACCCCGATCCCGACGCCCTCTACGAGGTCTTCACCGAGTGGACGACCGAGCGCGGCCTCACGCTCTACCCGCACCAGGAGGAGGCGTTCCTCGAGATCCTCAGCGGGAGCAACCTCATCCTCTCGACGCCGACGGGCTCCGGGAAGTCGCTCGTCGCGACGGCCGCGCACCTGACGGCGCTCGCCGACGACCGGGTGTCGTTCTACACCGCGCCGATCAAGGCGCTCGTCTCCGAGAAGTTCTTCGCGCTCTGCGAGCAGTTCGGCGCCGACAACGTCGGCATGATCACCGGTGACGCGTCCGTCAACGCCGACGCCCCGATCATCTGCTGCACCGCCGAGATCCTCGCGAACCTCGCTCTGCGAGAAGGCAGCTCGGCCGACGTCGGTCTCGTCGTGATGGACGAGTTCCACTTCTACTCCGAGCCCGACCGCGGGTGGGCGTGGCAGGTGCCGATCATCGAGCTGCCGCAGGCGCAGTTCGTCCTCATGTCGGCCACCCTCGGTGACGTCACGATGTTCACCGACGACCTGACCCGGCGCACCGGCCGCTCCACGGCCGTCATCAGCGGCACGGAGCGCCCCGTCCCCCTCGAGTTCTCGTATGCCGTCACCCCCCTCCACGAGACCATCGAGGAGCTGCTCGAGAAGGACCGCGCGCCCGTCTACGTCGTCCACTTCACGCAGGCGGCCGCCCTCGAGCGCGCCCAGAGCCTCATGGCGGTCAAGATCACGACGCGCGAGGAGCGCGAGGCCATCGCCGAGCGCATCGGCGCCTTCCGCTTCGGGGCGGGCTTCGGGCGCACCCTCTCGCGGCTCGTGCGGCACGGCATCGGCGTGCACCATGCGGGCATGCTGCCGAAGTACCGCCGCCTCGTCGAGCAGCTCGCCCAGGACGGCCTGCTCAAGGTCATCTGCGGCACCGACACCCTCGGCGTCGGGATCAACGTGCCGATCCGCACGGTCCTGCTCACCGGCCTGACGAAGTTCGACGGCACGAAGCAGCGCCTGCTCAAGGCGCGCGAGTTCCACCAGATCGTGGGGCGCGCCGGACGGGCCGGGTTCGACGCACGCGGCTGGGTCGTCGCCCAGGCTCCCGACCACGTCGTCGAGAACCTCCGGGCCGTCGAGAAGGCCGGCGACGACCCGAAGAAGCAGAAGAAGATCCAGCGCAAGAAGGCGCCCGACGGCTTCGTCAACTGGTCCGAAGAGACGTTCGAGCGGCTCATCGTCGCCGAGCCGGAGCCGCTCCAGCCGCGGATGCGCGTGTCGCACTCGATGCTCGTCAACATCCTGGCGCGCGAGGGCAACCCGGTCGCCCACGCGGCGCGCCTGCTCTCCGACAACCACCACGAGGCCAAGGACCAGCGGCGCCTCCAGCGGCACGCGCTCGTGCTGGCCAAGGAGCTCATCACGTCCGGCGTCGTCGAGCGCCTCGCCACCGTCGAGGACTCCGGCCGACGGCACGCGCTGACCATCGACCTCCAGCGCGACTTCGCCCTCAACCAGCCGCTCGCACCCTTCGCCCTCGCCGTCATGGACACCCTCGACCCCGAGAGCGACACCTACGCCAGGGACCTCGTCTCCGTCATCGAGGCCATCCTCGAGGACCCGCGACAGGTGCTGTGGGCGCAGGAGTTCAAGGCCCGGGGCGAGGCCGTCGCGGCGATGAAGCTCGACGGCGTCGAGTACGAGGAGCGCATGGAGCGTCTCGAGGAGGTCACCTGGCCCAAGCCGCTCGCCGAGCTGCTCGAGGTGACGCTCACGGCCTACCGCCAGAGCCACCCGTGGATCTCGCAGGACGCGCTGTCGCCGAAGTCGGTCGTCCGTGAGATGTACGAGCGCGGCATGACCTTCAACGAGTTCGTGTCCTACTACGGGCTGTCCCGGTCCGAGGGGCTCGTCCTGCGCTACCTCACCGACGCCTACCGCACCCTGCGGCACACGATCCCCGAGACCAGCCGCACCGAGGAGCTCGAGGACATCATCGAGTGGGTCGGCGAGCTCGTGCGCCAGACCGACTCGAGCCTGCTCGACGAGTGGGAGGACCTCGTCAACCCGAGCGACGCCGTGCTCGCCCAGACCGACATCGCCCCGCCGGCGCGGCCGATCACCGGCAACGAGCGGGCGTTCACCGTCATGATCCGCAACGCGATGTTCCACCGGGTCGAGCTCGCGTCCCGCGACGAGTGGGAGGCGCTCGGTGCGCTCGAGGCCCGCGTCGCCGAGCTCACCGACCCCCCGCAGAAGGTCGTCATGGACGCCCAGGCGTGGAACGACGCCCTCGGCGCCTACTACGACGACCACGACGCCATCGCGACCGATCAGGGGGCGCGCTCACCGGCGCTGCTCCAGGTCGAGCGCACGCCCGCCGAGTGGCGGCTGCGCCAGGTCGTCGTCGACCCCGAGGACGACAAGGACTGGGGCATCACGGCCGTCGTCGACCTCGCGGCGAGCGACGAGGCCGGCGCTGCCGTCCTCACCGTCACCGGCTTCGAGCGCCTGGGCGGCTGACCGTGGCGGTTCGCGAACACCCCAGCGACCACGACGGCGTCCTCGTCGAGGCCGCCGACGGCGGCAACGGCACGGGCGTCCTCGTGCTGTCCGGGTCGAGCGGCCGCGTCGAGCGCGACCGGGCGCGGCTGCTCGCCGGCGCCGGCGTGACCGCCGCACTGACCTACCGGTGGTTCGGCGGCGAGGGCCAGCCGGCCGGCATCTGGGAGTACCCCCTCGAGGCCTTCGCCCCCTCCGTCGCGTCCCTCGCCGAGCGCTGCGACCGCGTCGTGCTCCTGGGCACCTCCAAGACGGCCGAGGCCTTCCTCGCGTATGCCGCCGACGACCCGGCCGTCGACGCCGTCGTCGCGCTCGCGCCGAGCCACGTCGTGTGGGCCAACGTCGGCCCCGGCCCCGACGGGGAGCTGCGCCCGCAGCACTCGTCGTGGTCCCGCGCCGGCGAGGCGCTCCCGTTCGTGCCCTACGACGACGCGGCCGAGCCCGCGGGCGAGCCACCCGCGTTCACCCCCGTCTACGCGCAGAGCCTGCGCTCGGCGGGGGCAGCGGTGGCCGCCGCGACGATCCCCGTCGAGCGCTTCTTCGGCGACGTGCTGCTCGTGGCGGGCGGCGACGACCAGGTGTGGCCGTCGGTGACCTTCGCGCGGGCCGTCCAGGCCCGGCGCCGGGCCCTCGACCTGCCGACGACGCTCGTCACGCACCCGCAGGCCGGGCACCGCGTCATCCTGCCCGGTGAGCCCGTCGCGGGCGGCGGGCTGCGGATGGCCCGCGGCGGCACCGAGGCCGCCGACCGCGAGCTCGGCGAGCGCGCGTGGCCCGAGATCCGGCGCGTCCTCGACCTGCACTGACGCGGGAGGCCGCGGATCTGAGGCACCTCGCCGGCCGGCATACGCCGATCTCCCGATGTGCCCGGGTGCACCTCAGAACGACGCTGGAGAGGTCAGCACGACACCGACCTCGAAGGATCCACGCCATGCTCTCCCCCCACATCGTCAGCGCCCTCCTCGCCCAGCGCGAGGCCGACCTCCGGCAGCGTGCCGAGCTGGCCCGCCTGCGTCACCCGGAGCCCGAGCCGGAGCACGCGGTCCCGGCGGGACGGCGCCGGACGTCGCGCGACCACGGCCGCCGCCGGCACCTGCGGCTCGTCTGAGCCCCCGGCCCGAGAAGCCCCCGTGCGACGCGCCGATTTCCTGCCCGACGTGGGTATGTTCCCCAGTGGCCCATCGGGGACCCCTCAACCGACAGGATCACGTGCATGGACTCCACAGACGTCAAGGTCGCATCACAGCGCGCGGGTGACCACCCGGCGCTCGAGACGGCAGCGCGCATCGGCTACGCCGTCAACGGCGTGCTGCACATCATCATCGGCGCGATCGCGCTGAGACTCGCCTTCGGAGCGAAGGGCACCAGCGCCGACCAGTCCGGCGCCCTGGGCTCGATGGCCGACAACGGCTTCGGCCTCTTCCTCCTCTGGGTCGCCGTCATCGCCTGGCTCGGCCTGGCCCTGTGGCAGATCACGGAGGCCATCTCCGGAGGCTGGGAGACCAGCGACCGGCTCAAGGCGGCCGGCAAGGCCGTCGTCTACCTCGCCCTCGCCTGGACCGCGTTCCGGTTCGCGAGCGGCAGCGGCTCCTCGAGCAAGAACCAGACCACCGACTTCACCGCGAGCCTCATGAAGCAGCCCGCGGGCCAGTGGCTCGTCGCCCTCCTCGGGCTCGCCGTCATCGGCGTCGGCGTCTACCACGTCGTCAAGGGATGGAGGAAGAAGTTCCTCCAGGACCTCGAGACCCACCCGAGCGAGTGGATCGTCAAGGCCGGTCGCATCGGCTACATCGCCAAGGGCATCGCCCTGGCCATCGTCGGTGGCCTCTTCGTCCTCGCGGCCGTGCGGCACAAGCCCAGCGAGGCCCGCGGCCTCGACGGCGCACTCCGCAACCTGCTCGGCGCCCCCGGCGGCCCGGTCCTGCTCGCCCTCGTCGCGCTCGGCCTCATCGCCTTCGGCGTCTACTGCTTCGGCCGCGCCCGCCACGCCGACGTCTGAACCGCTCCGCGCGACGCGCGACGCGCGACGCGCGACGGCCCCGAGTACCCGGACATTTCCGGGCACTCGGGGCCGTTTCCGTCTCGGCTGCATCAGGGCCGCGGCCGCCTGCTCTGTGTGTCACGCATCACGAGTGCAGGAGGACACCATGAACACGATGTACCTGAACGAGGCCATCGCCCGACAGCGCACCGCCGACCTCGGTCGCCGGACCCGACGCGCCCAACGACCCGTCGTCGACCCGCAGACGACGCCGCGCAGCGGCCTGGTCCTCATCCGCGGGTGGCGCATGCGCCGGTCGCAGGTGTCCCCCGGTTGAGACCTCGCGGGAACGAGAACGGCGATGGCCGGGAGCCCGAATCGGGTTCCCGGCCATCGCCGTTCGCGGTCGGAGTCGCGTCAGCGGGAGACGGCCTCGCGTGCCGCGCTCGTCACGCGCTCGCCGGTGGTCCGGCGGCGCAGGTAGTTCCACGCGAGCAGCGCGCACACGATGCCGTTGACGAGCCCGACGAGGATGTCGACGAGGTGGTGCATGCCGCGGTAGAGGCGGGCATAGCCGACGAGGAGCGGCACGATCGCGCAGACCACGGTGACGAGGCGCCGCAGCCACACCGTCTCGATGCGCTGGGCCATGAGCGCGAAGGTGAGGTAGAGCGCGGTCGCCGCCCCCATGTGGCCGCTGGGGTAGCTCGACGTCGGAGGTGCCGGGTCGAGGTGCTCGACGGCCGGTCGCTTGCGGTCGGTGAGGGTCGTGGCGGCGACGAAGACGCTCGCCTGCGCGGCGATCGCGATGGCGGGGATGACGGCATACCACCACTGCTTGGTGCGCCACCACACGATGGCCACGACGATGACGCAGACGCCGATGACGATCTCGGTGTTGCCGATGCGGGACCACACCATGGTGATGGAGTTCCACAGCTCGGTGCGCCCGGCGGCGACGCTCTTGCTGAGGTCGTCCTCCCAGGGGAGGTTGTCGAGGGGGCCCATGATGAGGAGGCCGAGCCCGACGATGAGACCGAAGAGGACGACGGCGGGAGCGAGCACGCGCAGCGCCATGTCACGCAGCGCCGACCCGACGGTTGGTCGCGAGGAGTCGATCTCGTAGCGGTGGACGAAGGTGTGGTTCACGTGCTGCCTTTCGATGACTCGGGCCCGACGTCCCCCTCCGGCGGAGGGGGTTCGTCCGGGCTCTGGGGGTTCCACCCGAGGTAGCCGACGTAGGACGCCGTGCCCAGGCCGACCCCGAAGAGGATCCCGGCCAGGACGTCTGAGGGGTAGTGCACGCCGAGGAAGACGCGGTCGAGGGCCGTCAGGAGGACGTATGCCGTCAGGCCGGCCACGAGCCACCGGCGGGCGACGGGCGACAGCACCGGCCAGAGCAGGAGCGTCATGACGGTCGCGATGGCCGCGGCGTTGGCCACGTGGCCCGAGGGGAAGCTGTAGCCCGGGGCGTGCGAGACGGGGTCGCTGACGACGGGGCGGGCCCGCCGCACGACCTCCTTGAGGACGAGCTGGAGGTTCCAGGCGACCATCATCGTGATGAACGCCCAGAGACAGCGGGTCGCGAGCTCGCGGTGGCGGCGCCACACGACGAGACACACCCCCGAGGCGATGATGTAGACCCACTTCGGCTGGGTGGCCTCCTGCCAGGCGAGCAGGACCGTCTTGAGCCACGGGTTGTCGCGGGTGATGTCGGTCGCGGCGACGATGAGCCGCTCGTCGAGCTCGATGACGGGGAGGAACTTCTCGCGCACGACGAACGCGAGGGCCGTGACGGGGACGGCGAAGGCGAGCCCGAACCCGACGGCCTTGAGCAGGCGGCGGCCGCGACCCACGGGTCGCCGGCCGTCAGGACGTCGCTCAGCCAACCCGGACCACCAGCGAGTCGGGGAGGATGCGGATGCCGAGGGAGACGTGCTCGCCGATCGGGTCGCCGTCGATCTCCGCCTCGACGGGTCGGCCGGCGTTGATGGTGAACTCCTCACCGCGGAGGCGGTCGAGTCGCTGGTGCCCGGCTCGGTGGCGGGTCACGACGTCGGAGACGACGGACAGCCAGCCCAGCGCGCCCTGGGGCGCGATGACGACGGTGTCGAGGATGCCGTCGTCGATCTTGGCCTCGGGCATGAGCTCGATGCCGCCCTGCAGGGTGCCGCAGTTGCCGACGACGACGGTGCGCGCGTGCCGGTTGACCGTGTTGCCCGCCCGTTCGAGCACCCCCTCGTCGCCGGCGGAGGTCACCTCGACCCGGAAGCCGCGGCTGAAGAGGTGACGGAAGAAGCTGAAGACGTAGGCGACCCAGCCGACGACGGCCTTGACCTTCTCGTTGGTGCCGGCCATGACCTGGCCGTCGAGGCCGAGGCCGGCCATGACGAGGAAGACCTCCTCGTCGTCGGCCACCTGGCCGCCGCCGTCCTTCGTCGCGTGGCTCGCGGACGGGCGGATCGGCTCGTCGGACACGCGCATGAGGCCCACGTCGATGCGGCGGTCGGTGCCGCCGAGCATCGCCTCGACGGCGTCCTCCAGCGAGTCGACGGGAAGGCCGAGGTTGCGGGCGAGCAGGTTGCCCGTGCCGCCGGGTAGCAGGCCCAGCGCCACGTCGCTGCCGACGAGCGCCGAGGCGACCGCGCGAACGGTGCCGTCACCACCCAGCGAGGCGACGACGTCCGAGCCGGCGCGGACGGCCTCGCGCCCCTGCTTCTCGCCGGTCTCGTCCTTGGTGGTCTCGATCCACGACGGGTCCTCCCAGCCGTGCCGGGCCGCTGCCTTGGCGACGAGCTCCTGGGCGGCGACGAGGTCGTCGACCTTGACCGGGTTGTAGACCACGGTGAGGCTGCGACGAGCGCTGGGCGTGTCTGACATGTGGGGATCCTAGGGCTCGGGGCGTGAGGGGGGGGGCGGCCGTCGAGCGGGGCCAGTGCGTGACATACCCCGACCGGGCACCCAGCCGACCACCAGCGCACCACCAGCCGGCGTCCAGCCGTCGAGCCGGTCGCGGCGGTAGCCTCCGAGGATGCCCACCATCCGGCGTCGTCTCGCCGTCGCCGTCGTCGTCGGGGTGCTCGCCGGGGTGCTCGTGCCGCTGGGACCAGCCCACGGATTCCTCGTCCACGGGCTCGCCGGCTTCGTCGTCGCCGGGCTCGCCTTCGCCGTCCCGCTCCTCGTCCACGTCCTGGGCCACGACGCCGACACGACCCGCGAGAAGGTGCAGGGCCGCGACGGCGACGCCGCCTGGTACGACGTCGTCGTCATCCTCGTCGGGCTCGCCAGCCTCGCGGGCGTGACCATCCTCCTCGTCGGTGGCCGCGCCCTGGGCGGCGCCGAGGTCGTCGACGCGGTCGTCGGGGTCGGCGCGGTCGCCGTCGGGTGGCTCTGCGTCCACACCGTCTACGTGCTGCGCTACGCCCGCGTCTACTACGCGAGCCCGCGCCCACCCATCGACTTCAACCAGGACGAGGACCCGACGTTCTCGGACTTCGCCTACTTCTCCTTCAACCTCGGCATGGCCTACCAGGTCTCGGACACCGACCTCAGGAGCTCGGCCGTGCGCCGGGTCGTGCTCGGGCACACGCTGCTCGCCTACCTCTACGGGACCATCGTCATCGCCGCGACGATCAACCTCGTCGCGGGCATCGGCGGCTCGCTCGGCTAGGAGAGGCCGAGCCGCGCCTTCTCGTCGGTGACCCACAGGCCGATGAGCCCGCCGAAGTGCGCCATGAAGCGGTCGCGCTCGTGCGCCGGGTAGGTCGTGACGACGGTCGAGCGGAGCAGGTTGGTGAACACGTCGGACTGCACCCACTCGAGGACCGCGGTGTCGAGGTGCGGCAGGTGGCGCTCGCACCACGCCCAGTAGGCGGCCGTGTCGAAGTACTCGTCGGCGATCGCGAGGAACTCGTCGAGCTTCTGCTCGTCGGTGAGGTCCTCGCGGTCGGCGACGTCGAAGTAGCGGCGCATCTCGAGGTCCATCGGGCCGCGGCGACCGGTGATGACGCAGAAGGTCGACCACCGCACGAGCGCCTTGATGGCCCACGGGAAGTAGTAGTGCAGCGACGTGACGGCGACGTCGGGGCAGGCGTTGGCGTAGTCGATCGGGTAGACGTCGTCACCCTTGACGAGCATCTCGCACGAGTTGAACTCCCAGCCGAACATCGCGTTGACGATGCGGCTGATGGCCGCGGTCTGCTTGCCGGCCGACGGGGACAGGAAGTCGTGGCTCACGGCATACCGGTTGTGCATCGGCTGCTCGGGCCGGAAGTCCATGACCATCGTCTCGGGACCGATCGACAGGGCCCGCGCGAAGTGGTCGTACTCGATGGTCGACTGCAGGTGCATGAGCATCTCGCCGGACTCGTCGTAGGCCTTGACGAGGTCGGTCTCGTCGTTGATCCGGGAGACGCCGCGCCAGCCGCCGCCGTCGAAGGGCTTCATGTACATCGGGTAGCCGAGCCGGTTGGCGATCGCCTTGAGGTCGAACGGGCGGTTGTACTTCGCGGACGTGTAGGCCCAGCGGACGTTGTCGACGGGGTGCTTGTAGGGCACGAGCCACGTCTCGGGGACCTTGAGCCCGAGGCGCATGAGGGCGACGTAGGCGCTGTGCTTCTCCATGGACTGGAAGGTGAAGGGGCTGTTGAGCAGGTAGGTGTCGTTCATCAGCGCGGCCTTCTTGAGCCACTCGCGCGGGTGGTAGTACCAGTAGGCGAGGCGGTCGATGACGAGCTCGGTGCGCACCGGCTGGCGCAGGTCGAACGGCTCGATGGTGAGCCGCTCGCTCGTCAGCTCGTGGGTGACGCCGTCGTCGGTCGTGATCGGCCCGACGAGCGCGAGCAACGCCTCGAAGGCGGTGGGCCAGTCCTCCTCGGCACCGAGCAGGAGCCCGACGAGGTGCGTCCTCGTCGACGAGGTGCTCGATGCGGCGGACTGGTCCTGCTGTGCGGTGTCGGTCATCGTGCTGCTCCTACCGTCGGGGGTCGGGTCATCGACTGCGATCCTTGCAGGAACCGCGGCGTCTGTCGCCGGTCAGCGGGTGGCCGGACGGGCGAGCAGGTCGAGCAGGTGCGGGTCGAACGCCGACTCCCACGAGCGCCAGTCGTGCCGGCCGGGCAGCTCGGTGAAGGACACGTCGTGACCGCTCGCGGCGAGGGTCTGCGCCATCTGGCGGTTGTTCGTCAGGTTGCCCTCGTCGGTGCCGCACGTCATGACGATGCGCGCGTCGGTGCGGCGTCGCCGGGCCCGCCTGACGTTGGTCACGAAGGTCGTGACGCGGTCCCAGAACTCGAAGTCCTCCTCGTCGTCGACGCGCCTGCGGAAGAAGGACCCCGACTGCAGGAAGAGCCCACCGAACGGCCCCGGGTGGCGCCACTCGGCCTGGAGGGAGGCGAGCGCTCCCAGGCTCGCCCCCATGAGGGTCGGCCTCCCGTCGATGGCGTATGCGGTCCCGACCGTCGGGAGCACGTGCGCGGTGAGCGCCTCCGCCCAGAGGGGGTTGGCGGCATACCGCTCGTTGCGCGCTCCGGGCTCGAGCAGGACGACGCGGGTCGGTGGGACGCGGCCGGCGTCCGTCGCGGCGCGCAGGACGGAGAGGAGGTGGGCGCGGCGGGAGTACTCCGGACCGTCGTGGGCCACGAGCAGCGGGAGCGCGTCGGCGCGTCGCGTGCCGACCGGCGTGACCACCGCGAGCTCGATGTCGCCGACCGGAGTGCCGGTGACCGTCAGTCTCGTGCGCGCCATGCGGAGACCCTATGCGCGGATGCCGACAGGGACACTCCTGGTCGTCCACAGGTCGCTTCAGTCCTCGGGTTCGACTGCAGGAGAGACCAACTCGTTGTCCACAGATTGGCTCCGCCTCTTGAAACGTGATCGAACACCTGTTCTGATGGAGGTCCTGAAGATGCCATCGAAAGGAGGTTCCCGTGCCGTACGTCGCGTCGCCGGCCGAGACCTCCGCCGTGCGCTCGGGAGGGCCCTGGCCGGTGCTGCGTGCCCGATGGTCCTCCGACCCGGACCACTGGGCGCGCACCCTCGACCCCGTCCTCGACCCGGTCCTCACGCAGCTGCGCGCGGGGCGCGGGCGGGCCCGAGCGGCGGCGGCGCTCGAGGGGCTGGCGCGGGCCGGGGAGCGGGTGCTCGCCGCGATCCAGGCGC
The DNA here is from genome assembly GCF_964254175.1 of Terrabacter sp. LjRoot27. Taxonomy (NCBI): domain Bacteria; kingdom Bacillati; phylum Actinomycetota; class Actinomycetes; order Micrococcales; family Intrasporangiaceae; genus Terrabacter; species Terrabacter sp. LjRoot27. The sequence continues at coordinate 459,178 of NZ_CAXUSS020000001.1, read as the reverse complement.
TCGAGGTCGCCAAGGCCCGCCTCGAGGCCGACCTGCTCGCCGCGTACGGCGCACTGGCCACCATCGAGGCCCAGCAGATCGACGCCCTGCCCGCTGGTGCCGCCGCCCGGGTGTCCGCGCGGGTCTCTCCCGAGCGGGTCGTCACCGAGGAGATCGCGCTCGCGACCGGCGTCGGCACCGGTGAGGTCGCCCGCCGGCTCACCCTGGCCACCGCACCCCGCCGGCACCGAGTCGTCCTGAACGCGCTGCGCGCCGGGCGGCTGTCGCTGCACCGCGCGCTGCAGGTCGCCTCCGACACCGCGTTGCTGCCCGACGCCGACGTCACCACCGTCGCACAGGCCGTGCTCGCCCCGACCCGCGACGGCCAACCCCTCCCGCAACGCACCTTCACCGCCCGGCTGCGGCGCGCGATCGCCTCGGTCGACACCCGGGGCAGCGCCGAGCGGCACGCGCACGCCCGGGCCCGGCGCGGGGTGTTCGGCCGCCTCACCGACGACGGGATGGGCTGGCTGACCGTCACCACCGACGCCGCGTCCGTCGCCGCGGTCATGGACCACCTCGACACCACCGCGCGGGGACTGCGCGGCGCGGGCGATGCCCGCACCCTCGACCAGCTCCGCGCCGACCTCGCCACCGACGCCCTCCTGCGCGGATCGGGCACCACCGAGCCCGGTCCCGCCCACGCGGCCGCTGGTCAGGCGGCATCGCTGGCGTGGATCGTCGTGCCCTTCGAGGTCGCCACCGGACAGGCCGACACCGCGTGCGAGCTGCCCGGCCACGGCTGGGTCACCGCCACCCACGCCCGCGAGATCATCACCCGACCCGGCTCCGTCTGGGCCACCCTGCCCGTCGACCTGCGCACCGGCCGCGCCCTCACCCGAGCGACCCGCACCTACCGCCCCACCCAAGCCGTCCTCGAGCACGTCCAAGCCGTCGACGGCACCTGCCGCGGACCCGACTGCCACGTCCCCGCCACCCGCTGCGACCTCGACCACGAGACCCCCTGGCCCACCGGACCCACCAGCACCGACAACCTCCACGCCAAACACCGCCTCCACCACAACCTCAAGACCACCGGCACCTGGACCTCCGCACCCGACACCGACCACGGCCTCACCTGGACCACCCTCACCGGCCGCAGCTACACCACCCACCCCAAGAACTGGCGCGCCGGCGTCGACCCACCCGCGCGACGGGACGACCCGGTCCCACGGTCCGATCCCCCACCGTCCCAACGCGATTCAGGCCCGGCTCCCCCGGTCGAGCACGACCAGCCGCCCTTCTGAGCGGCAGCGGTCCTCCTCAGGAGTGCAGGCTTGCGACGTGGTCACGCGCCCGCGCCAGCCAGACGCGGCGCTCAGCGGACGGCATACCCGCGGGGAGGCTGCGATACGCCTTCATGCGGCGGCCACCCATCGTCAGGACCTCCGATCCGGGCACGGCACCGAGCTCGGCGAGGGCGTCCGGGGGGAGCTTCACCCCGACGACGTCGCCCAGCGCGACGGCGAAGACGTGCCCGTCGACGAGCGCGGCGAGAGTGCCGAACATCGGCTTGACCTCGACCCCGGACCCTTCGCCGGCGAGGTCCCGGAAGCGGGCGCTGGCCTCGTCAGTCTGCTTCGGCACGTCCATGGCTCCATGACACCACCACACGGGTCGCGACGGCGTCACATGGGCGTGCGATCAGGGGCCTACGAGCGGCTCGTCCCGGGGGCGCCGGCGAGGTGCTCAGCCGGGCACCGCAGCAGCGAACCTGTCGCTGACCGGTCGCACGACTGCGAGGAAGGCGGCCGCGACGAGGGCCGTGACACCGCAGATCGTCCACACCGCGAGGTAGCCCGAGAGGGACGCGTGGGCCGTCGCCTCCGCGTCGACCGTGCCCGTCGAGGCGAGCGCGATGGCGAAGACGCTCGAGGCGAACGCGCCTCCGATGGTCTTCGTCGTGTTCGTCATCCCCGTCGTCAGGCCGGTGTGGGTCGGCGGCGCCTGCGCGGCGGCCGCCGTCGGCAGGCCCGCGACGAGGGCCCCGGACCCGAGGCCCGCGATGACCATGTTCGTCATCGTCTGGGCGAGGGTGTCGTGGAAGGGGAGGAAGAGCAGGTAGCCGACCGCGACGAGGACCGCCGCCACGACCATCGCCACCCGCGTCCCGGTCCGGTGGGCGAGCAGGTGCAGGAGCAGCGCGCCGACGGCGAGGGAGAGCACGTAGCCACCGATGATGATCGACACCTTGCCGGCGGAGGCACCGAGGCCGTAGCCGGTGACGGCCGGGTCGGTGCGCGCGAAGGTCGACAGCGGGATCTGCGCACCGAGCACCGAGACGCCGAAGAGGAAGGCCGTCGCCTGGACGGGCCACTGGCCGCGCGCCGAGAGGATGCGCAGGTCGACGAGGGGCTCCGGGTGGGCGAGCTCGACGCGCGCGAACGGCACGAACGCGGCCGCGCCGAGCCCCAGGACGGCCCACGGCCACGGGCTCGCCGGGCCCAGGACGCGCAGCATGACGAGCCCGCCCATGACGAGGCCGAGCGCGAGGGTGATCAGCCAGAAGCCACGCCAGTCGACGGAGCCGTGGGCGAGCACAGGCGACTCCTCGACGCCGAACCAGATCGCCACGAGGGCCAGCGTCACGACGACGGCCGGCAGGGCGAGCAGGGCCGTCATGCCGAGCGACTCGGCGAGGGCACCACTCGTCAGGGCGCCCGCGATGACTCCGAGCTCGAGACCGGCGACGAGCAGGCCGGCAGCACCCCGGACGCGCCGCTCGGAGCCGCCGGTGCGGCGGTGGATGATCGCGACCTCCATCGGCAGCCACACGACGTAGAAGCCCTGGATCGCCCACGCGACGAGGAAGAGCCCGAAGCTCGGGGCGAACGCGACACCCCACGACGCGAGCGCGGTGACGACGGTCGACAGCAGGAGCACCTTGCGGTGGCCGATGAGGTCGCCGAGCCGCGCGAGGAGCGGGACCACGAGCGCCGACACGATGAGCTGGGCGGCCTCGAACCAGTTGACGTCCGCGTCCTTGATCGACAGGTGGCGCGCGATGTCGGTGAAGATCGGCGTGTAGTAGCCCTGCAGCACCCCGCTCGCGAGCTCGACGCAGATGAGGAAGCCGACGACCTTGGTGATCGGGCTGCGGGCCACGGCCCGGGCGGCATCGGAGACGGCCGTGCTGTCTGACATGCGGATCTCGTTCTCTCTCAGACTGATTCGACTAGAGCTGTTCGATGAGGCGGCGGTACCACGCGACGCCGTCACGGAGGTCTGCCACCCCGATGCGCTCGTCGACGCCGTGGATAGAGGCGCGCTGCGCGTCGGTCATCCGGAACGGCGTGAAGCGGTAGACGCGCGGCCACACCCGGTGGAAGTGGCGTGAGTCCGTCGCCGCGAGCATGACGTACGGGACGGCGACCGTCCCGGGGAACACGTCCCGCAGCGTCGACTCGAGGAGGGCGTATGCCGTGTCGTCCGTCGGCGACACGGGGCTGGGCTCGTCGCCACTGACCAGCGTCACCTCGACGTGGGGGTCCTTGACGGTGCGGCGGATCCGCTCGATGGCGCCGTCGACCGTCTCCCCCACCATGACCCGCATGTTGACGTGCGCGCGGGCGGTCGCGGCGATGACGTTGGCGCCGGGAGACCCCGAGAGCTGGGTGACGGCCACCGTCGTCCGGGTGAGCGCCGCGGTCTCGTGCCCCAGCCGCGGGAGGACCCGGGCGAGCACGGGTCGCAGACGGCGCGCGTGGCCGAAGACCGCGGCATACGGCATACGCGCGTGGGCGCCGGCGCGCTCGAGCATGTCGACGGTGGCGTCGGGCAGGTGGCTCGGGAAGGGCCTGCGCTCGAGGCGCAGGATGGCGCGGGCGAGCCGGCTCGTCGCGCCCATCCGGCGCGGCGCCGAGGCGTGGCCACCGTCGCCCCGGGCGGTGAGGTCGACGTCGACGGTGCCCTTCTCGGAGACCCCGATGACGGCCATGGGGGCGTCGACGCCCGGGAGCGCGCCCTGGACGATGGCGCCGCCCTCGTCGATGACGAACCACGGCTCGACGCCCCGCTCGCGCAGGATCGCGACGGCGTCCTTGGCGGCGCGCCCCGACACCTCCTCGTTGCAGCCGAACGAGAGCCACACGTCCCGGCCCGGCGTGACGCCCTCGGTGATGAGGTCCTCGACCGCCTGGCACGTCGCGACGAGCGATCCCTTGCAGTCGAGCGCCCCACGACCCCAGACGTGCCCGTCGGCGAGCTCCGCCGCGAAGGGCGGGTGCGTCCAGACGGAGGGGTCGTCGACCGGGACCACGTCGAGGTGCGCCATGAGCACGACCGGCGCCTCAGGCGTACGCCCCGGCCAGCGCACGAGGAGGGCGTCCCCGCTGATGCGGTCGACCTCGCACGCGGCGTGCAGCCGCGGGAACCGCTCGCGCAGCTCGGCGAGGAGAGCCTCGAACGCCGCCCGGTCCTCGAGCGCCGGGTCCCAGTCGGAGACCGTCGGGATGCGGATGAGCGCCCGTAGCGCCTCGACGGCAGCGTCGTCCCCGTTCATGGCCCGGAGCGTATGCCACCCTGACCGCATGGACTACGGGCACGAGCTGCAGTTCGGGGTGTTCGCGAGCCCCGACGCCTCACGGGTGCACGAGACGCTCGAGCTGGCGCAGCTCGCCGACGTCGTGGGCATCGACCTCTTCACGGTCCAGGACCACCCCTACAACGCCAAGCACCTCGACACCTCCACCCTGCTCACGGCCGTCGCCGTGCGCACCAGCGCGATCCGGGTCGCGGCCAACGTGGCCAACCTGCCGCTCCGCCCACCCGTCGGCCTGGCCAAGCAGGTCGCGACCCTCGACGTCATCAGCGGGGGCCGCGCCGAGCTGGGCCTCGGCACCGGCGCCTTCTGGGACGCGATCGTCGCGGCGGGCGGCGAGCGCCGCACGCCCGGGGAGGCGGTCGACGCGCTCGTCGAGGCGATCCGCATCATCCGCGGCGTCTGGGGCCAGGACCCCGACCAGCCGGGGGCGCGGTCGGTGACGGTCCCGGGCGAGCACTACTCCGTCGCGGGGATGCACGCCGGCCCCTTCCCGGTGCACCGCGTCGAGATCTGGCTCGGCGCCTACAAGCCGCGCATGCTGCGGGTCACCGCCCGTCTCGCCGACGGCTGGCTGCCGAGCATGGGCTACGCCGACCCCGAGGCCCTCGCCGGGATGAACGCCGTCATCGACGAGGCCGCCGACCGGGCCGGGCGCGGCCCCCAGGCGATCCGGCGGATGTACAACGTCTTCGGCTCGTTCGGCACGGGTCGCGGCTTCCTCCGCGGCACGGCCGACGACTGGGCCGAGCAGCTGGCCGGCCTCGCCCTGACGGAGGGGATGAGCACGTTTGTCCTCGGCACCGACGAGCCCGACGTCGTGAGGCGGTATGCCGCCGAGGTCGCCCCAGCGGTGCGTGACCTCGTCGACGCCGAACGCGCCTCAGCGACTCCGGTCCACCCAGCCGCTGCTCCTGTCGACGGCTCCCCGCTCACCGCCCGCGCGACACCGGACGACGGGGTCCGACTCAGCCCCGCCCTCCCCTGGCGCGAGGACGACCGTCCCGTGACCGCCAAGGCCGAGCACGCGGCATACTCTCCCGCCCAGCAGGCGGTCCCGCAGCACCTCGTCGACGTGCACGACCACCTGCGCGGCGAGCTCGCCCAGCTGCGCGACATCGTCGGCCAGGTGCGCCGTGGCTCGATGTCCACCGGGGCGGCGCGCTCGGTCATCAACACGATGGCGATGCGCCAGAACAACTGGACGCTCGGGGCCTACTGCGAGACGTACTGCCGCCTCGTCACGGGGCACCACACGCTCGAGGACCGCAGCATCTTCGTCCACCTGCGCGGCGCCGAGCCCGACCTCGGCCCGGTCATCGACCGGCTCGAGGAGGAGCACCACGTCATCGCCGACGTGCTCGAACAGGTCGACGACGCCCTTGTCGGGCTCGTCGGGACCGAGGAGTACGGCCGGGCAGGCCAGGACGCGCTGGACGAGGTCCAGCGCGCCCTCGACCTGCTCACCGACACGCTCCTGTCACACCTCGCCTACGAGGAGCGCGAGCTGCTCCACCCGCTGGCCCGCCACGGGTTCGGCTGATCGCTCAGGCCGACGGTGCGGCCGTGGCGGCCGCCGAGCCGTGCTCGAGCGCCTCGACGACGGCGCCGCAGAAGTCGGGCAGGTCGTCGGGGTTGCGGCTCGTGATGAGGTTGCCGTCGACGACGAGCGACTCGTCGGTCCACTCGCCACCCGCGTTGCGGATGTCGGTCTGCAGGCTCGGCCACGACGTCAGGCGACGCCCCTTGACGACGTCGGCCTCGATGAGGGTCCACGGCGCGTGGCAGATCGCGGCGACGGGTCGGCCCGACGCGACGAAGTCCCGCACGAGCCCCACGGCGTCGGCGTGCGTGCGCAGGTTGTCGGGGTTGGCGACGCCACCGGGCAGCACGAGCGCGTCGAAGTCCTCGGCCCTGGCGTCGGCGACCGTGACGTCCACGGCCTTGGTGTCCCCCTTGTCGAGGTGGTTGAACATCTGCACCTCGCCGGCCTCGGGGCTGACGACGACGGCCTCGTGCCCGGCGTCGGTGACGGCCTTCCACGGCTCGGTCAGCTCGACCTGCTCGATGCCCTCGTTCGCGACGAGGAATGCGACTCGCTTGGCCATGTGGCCCTCCTTTGCTCTGGGGTGGCGTGAACTGCCACCCTCGGCTCCTACCCACCGGGCCGCCGCGGCTCACCCGACGTTCGACAGCGCGGGCGGGCGGCATCGGTCGCGGTTAGGGTCGGCCCATGGCCAAGGACCTCGTGGTTCCGCTCGCGCCGAACGTCTGGCGCATCCCGCTCGTGCGCGACCTCGTCAACGGTTTCATCCTGCGCGACGACGACGGCCAGGTGACGCTCGTCGACATGGGACTGTCGAGCTCCGGGCCCAAGGTCATCGCTGCCCTCGGCGCCATCGGGGCTGCTCCCTCCGACGTCACCCGGCTGCTGCTGACCCATGCCCACCCCGACCACGCCGGCGGGGCGGCGCACGTGGCCCGCGAGACGGGACGCGGCTTCACGGTCCACCACGGCGACGCGGCGTACGCCGTCGAGGGGTCCTCACCCCCGCGCGACCGCAGCTTCCTGCTCGGTCGGCTCGTCGACCGCTTCTCCCGGCCCGGCCGGGACTTCGAGCCGCTCACGGTCGAGCGCGAGATGACCGACGGCGAGGTGCTGCCCATCGCCGGCGGCCTGCGAGTGGTCCACACGCCCGGGCACTCCCCCGGGCACGTCTCGCTGCTCCACGAGGAGTCGCGCACCCTCATCACCGGCGACGCGATCTTCAACGTCCTGGGGCTGCGGTGGCCCGTCAAGGCCTTCTGCACGGACTTCCGCATGACCCAGCAGACCGCGCACCTGCTCGGCGAGCTCGACTACGACGTCGCGGCCTTCACGCACGGCACCGAGCTGCGCGACCGACCGCGCGAGGCCATCCGCGCCTTCCTCGGGAGGCACCGCCCGTCGTGATGCGACGGGCCACCATCCACAGACCTGTCCACAACTGTGGACAGACCTTGTACAGGCAGTGCCCCGAGAATGGGTAGGTCTCCCGCGTGACGAACTTCGGATACACCCTGATGACCGAGCAGAGCGGCCCCAAGGACCTCGTCCGGTGGGCCGTCCGCGCCGAGGAGGTCGGCTTCGACCTCGCGGTCTCGAGCGACCACTACTCCCCCTGGCTCACCGAGCAGGGCCACGCGCCGTACGCCTGGTCGGTGCTCGGCGCCGTGGCCCAGGCCACCGAGCGCCTCGAGCTCATGACCTACGTGACGTGCCCGACGATGCGCTACCACCCGGCCGTCGTCGCGCAGAAGTCGGCGACGATGCAGCTGCTCTCCGACGGCCGCTTCACCCTGGGCCTCGGCAGCGGCGAGAGCCTCAACGAGCACGTCGTCGGCGAGGGCTGGCCCGGGGTCGTGACCCGTCAGGAGATGCTCGTCGAGGCCATCGAGATCATCCGGCAGCTGCACTCCGGTGAGCTCGTGACCCACCACGGCGAGTACTTCGACGTCGACTCGGCACGCATCTGGGACCTGCCCGACATCCTCGTCCCGGTGGCCGTCGCCGTGAGCGGTGACGCGTCGATCGAGCGGCTCGCCCCGCTCGCCGACCACATGATCGCGGTGCAGCCGGAGGCCGACCTCGTCGAGACGTGGAACCGCATCGACGGCGCGGAGCGCATCGGGTCCGGCGCGCGCGCCATCGGCCAGATCCCGATCAGCTGGGACCCCGACCGCGACGCGGCCGTGGCCCGCGCCCACGAGCAGTTCCGCTGGTTCGGCGGCGGCTGGTCCGTCAACGCCGACCTGCCCACCCCGGCGGGTTTCGCCGGCGCCACGCAGTTCGTGCGGCCCGAGGACGTCGCCGCGTCGATCCCGTGCGGACCCGACCTCGACGCGGTCGTCGAGGCCGTGCGCCCCTACTGGGAGGCGGGCTTCACCGACATCGCACTGGTCCAGATCGGCGGGGACGCCCAGGCACGCTTCCTCGACGAGGCCGCCGGGCCGCTGCTCGAGAAGCTGCGCGCCGCCGCCGGCTGAGGAGTCAGGCCGCCTGCTGGCCCGCGCGCTCGGCGAGGAGACGCTCGCGGCGCTTCGTGATGTCCGCGCACTCGAGGCAGACCTCCTCCGGGATGACGCCGAGGCGCATGAGGCCCGAGAAGAGGATGCAGCCGACACAGACGCCGAAGATCGACTCGAGCGCCGGGAAGAGCACCATGACGACGCCGATGACGACGACGGCGGCGAGCGCACCCGACGAGCCGGTAAGGAGGCTGACGACCCAGAGCGCGGTCGCGGCGACCGTCATGACGGCCCCGATGGTCGCCGCGAACCGCTTGGGCGGGCCGGCCGTCGGCCGCTTGGGCGCGGCGACGGCGGGTCGGATCCACCGCTGCACGATCCGGGCGACCGGGCTGGCCGAGGGTCCGAGCGCGGCCCGCAGGCTGAAGTCGACCGCGAGGACGGCGTAGAGCCACCACTGCTGGGTCGCGAGGGCGATGACGCCGATGACGAGCACCACGGCCGCGATGAGCCGGACCGTGATGTCGTCGACGACGGCGGGGAAGCGCGAGGAGCTCATCCATGCATTATGCACGACATAAGATGTGGTTATACAACGGCTGCTCAGCATCCGGAACCGTCCTGCCCGGCCGGTCAGCGCGAGCGCAGGACGCGGAGGGCGACGACCGCGCAGGCGACGAAGAGCGCCGCCCCGACGCCGGCCACGACGGCAAGGCTCGCGGTGAAGGCGCCCTGCGCCGCGGCGACGAGCTCGTGGGCGGCCTCGGCCGGCAGCGTGGTCGCCGTCCGGACGGCGCCTGCGAGTGAGTCGAGCGCGGCGGACGTGGTGCTCCCGGCGTGCGCGGCGGCATACGGCGTCAGCTGGTCGCGGTAGACGAAGGTCGCGAGCGACCCCAGCCCGGCGATGCCGACGGCGATCCCGAACTCTCCCGACGTCTCCGACATCGACGCGACCGACCCGGCGCGCTCCGGCGGGGCCGACTGCATCATGACGCCCATCGTCAGCGTCGACGGGAGCATGATCCCGAAGGACGTCAGGCACATGCCGAAGACGAGCAGACCGAGGCCCTGGGTGGGGCCGACCTGCGTGTAGAGCGCGAGGCCGGCGGCACAGACGAGCAGGCCGGTGGCCATGGTGCGCGCCGTGCCGAGCCGCTGGGCGATCCGCGCCGACGACGACGCACCGACGAGAAGGGCGATGTTGGCCGGGAGCATCCACAGGCCCGCGCCGAGCGGGTCGAGGCCCGCGACGAGCTGCAGCCACTGGGAGCTGAGGAACGACACGCCCGCCATGACGACGCCGCCGACGAGCATCACCGCGAGCGCCGTGGAGAAGGCGCGGCTGCGGAAGAGCGAGAGGTCGACGAGCGGGTTGGCGATGCGCCGCTGACGGCGGACGAAGACGAGGCCGAGGGCGCAGCCGACCGACATCGTCAGCAGGGCCGTCGTCGTGTCGCCGCCGCGGGCGATCTCCTTGAAGCCGTAGATGACCGGCAGGATGGCGGCGAGGGACAGGACCGAGCTGGCGACGTCGACGCGCGCACCGGCGCGGATGTCGGACTCCGGCAGGACGCGACGGCCGACGACGACGAGCAGCACCATGAACGGGACGCCGAGCAGGAACGCCGAGCCCCACCAGAAGTGCTGGAGCAGGACGCCGCCGACGAGCGGACCGACGGCCATGCCGCCCATGAAGCACGAGTACCAGACGCCGATGGCCGTCATCATCGCCTTCTCGTCGGTGAAGATCGTGCGGATGAGACCCATCGTCGACGGCATGAGGGTCGCGCCGGCGATGCCGAGCAGGGCCCGCCAGAAGATCAGCTGGCCCGGGCTCGAGGCGTACGCGGCGGCCGCGCTCGCGACGCCGAAGGCCACCGCACCGATGAGCAGCAGACGCTTGCGCCCGATCCGGTCACCGACCGCGCCCATCGTCACGAGGAAGCCGGCGAGGACGAAGGAGTAGATGTCGAGCATCCACAGCTGCTGGGTCGTGCTGGCACCGAGGTCGGCGGACAGCTCGGGCAGCGCGAGGTAGAGGACGCTGACGTCGAGCGAGAGGAGCAGGGCCGTCAGGGCGAGGACGCCGAGGGCGACCCGCTGGCGGCGGGTCGGTCGCGAGGTGGACCGCGACATGGACCGCGACGTGGACCGCGACGTGGACCGGGAGGTGGACGGGGTCTGGGGCTGCGAGGTCGTCGTCATGCCCTCACGTCGAACCGGCCCGCGCCATCTCGACACGGCCACGCGAAATCGGTGTCGGCGAGGCGGCATACGCTGGCGACATGGCTCTACACATCGGTGCGCACGTCGACCAGGAGGACCCGATCGCGGAGGCGAAGGCGCGCGGGGCGTCGCTCTCGCAGCTCTTCCTCGGCGACCCGCAGAGCTACAAGGGCCCCGTGATCCGGTACGCCGGTGGCGCCGAGGCGCTCAAGGCCGACGCCGAGGCCGCGGGGATCGACCTCTACGTCCACGCGCCCTACCCGATCAACGTCGCGAGCCTCAACAACCGCATCCGCATCCCCGGTCGCAAGCTGCTCCAGCAGCACCTGACGGCCGCGGCCGAGATCGGCGCCAAGGGCGTCATCGTCCACGGCGGCCACCTCGGCGCCGACGAGGACGCCGCGACGGGCTTCGACAACTGGCGCAAGTGCATCGAGGGGCTCGACCTTCCGGTGCCGCTCCTCATCGAGAACACCGCCGGCGGCGACAACGCCATGGCCCGTCGGCTCGAGGCCATCGCCCGGCTGTGGGATGCCATCGGGCAGGCCTCGGGGAGCGAGCACGTCGGCTTCTGCCTCGACACGTGCCACGCCCATGCCGGCGGCAACGACCTCGGCACGGTCGTCGAGCAGGTGCGCGCCATCACCGGACGCATCGACCTCGTCCACGCCAACGACTCGCGCGACGAGTTCGACTCGGGCGCCGACCGGCACACGAACTTCGGGTCCGGGCACATCGCGGGCGAGGCGCTCGCCGGCGTCATCCGCGCGGCCGGGGCACCGGTCGTGTGCGAGACCCCCGGCGGCCTCGAGGGCCAGAGCGCCGACATCGCGTGGCTGCGGTCGCAGGTCTGAGGTCCTGACCACTTCTTTACCCCGACAACCCTCACCGAGGGGCGACGGCGGCCTACCGTGCGAGGTGGGCCGCCGCTCGGGGGTTGGCCGGCGGTCCTCCCTCTGGAGGAGGAACTCATGCGCATGATCATCAAGACCGCCACGGCGGCTCTGGGGGCCGGGGCCCTGGCGGTCGTCGTCGCCGTGGCGCCGACCGCGACCGCGGCGAGGACGAGCAGCCACGTCGACCGGCACGCGGCCGCGACGACGACGGCCGAGCAGCAGCGGATCACCGGCTACTGGACGTCGGCCCGGATGAAGAGCGCCATCCCGCGCGAGAACAAGTACGTTCCGCTCAAGGGCAGGCCCGGTGGTGGCACGAGCAGCGCGACCGCCGTCAAGGTGCCCGCCACGCCCCTCTTCGGCAAGGTCTTCTTCACCGAGAAGGGCCTCAACTACGTGTGCTCCGGCACCGTGACCGCGAGCGGCAACAGCTCGGTCGTCACGACGGCTGGGCACTGCGTCAACGAGGGGCCGGGCGCCTACGTGACGAACTTCGCCTTCGTGCCGAAGTACGAGAACGGCGCCCGTCCCTACGGCACGTTCACGGCGCGCACCCTGCTGACGTCGACGGAGTGGCGCACGAGCGGCGACTTCAACCACGACATCGGCTTCGCCGTCATGAACCCGGTCGGTGGCAAGACGCTCCTCGCGACGGTGGGCGGCTCCTACCCGATCGCGTTCAACCAGGGCTACAACCTGACCTTCGACGCCTACGGCTACCCCCAGGCGAGCCCCTACGACGGCCAGACGCTGTGGCGCTGCTCGGGCCCGACGACGAAGGACACGAGGGGCTCGACCGACAACCGGCTCCCCTGCACCATGACGGGCGGCTCGTCGGGCGGCGGGTGGATCACGGGCGGCAGGCTCAACTCGCTCAACTCGTTCGGCTACCGGGGTGAGAAGGACGTCATGTACGGCCCGTACTTCGGCTCCGTCGAGCAGGCGGTCTACACCGCGGCGAGCTCGTCCTGAAGCCGCGACCGCGCTCCCAGCGCGGTCTCAGGAATTCCTGACCGTCTCTTTACCCAACGGGCTCCCGCGGGCCCCTAGGTTACTCAGGGGTTGCGAACGGGTCGCCGACGATGCCGGCTCCTCGCGCCCGCACGCCTGCGCCGCGTCCCGCCATCCCCTCCTCGGTGGCGGGCCGCGGCGTTCGTGCGTTCGCCATCCGGTCGGCGAGGAGCACGGCGACGCGCAGCTGCTCGGCGGTCGGCCGCGCGACGTGGGTCGACGCGGTCACGCGGAAGTGGCCGACGACGTCGCTCCCGCGACGGACGACGACGGCCGTGTAGCCGTCGGTGGGCAGCCCCGCGCGCTCGACGGGAAGGCGGCGCCCGGCCGTGGTGACCTGGCCGTCCGCACCGATGACGGCGTCGTTCCAGCGGGGGTGGCCGGCGTCCCACGTGCACCGGTCGGCGCCCAGGACCGTGGTGATCGCGGACGCGATGGCCGTCGACCGGGCGTCCTCGGTGGTGTCCGGCGGCAGGTCGAGCAGCTGGGTCAGACCGGAGATGTAGCCGTCCCGGCGCTGGGCGGCGGCCTGCTGCCGACGACCCCAGAGGGCGATCTCCGTGACGGCGAGGCCCACGACGACGAGCGCGACGGCGAGCTCGAGGTCGTCCCGGTGGTGGATCGAGAGCGAGTAGTACGGCTCGGTGAGGAAGAAGTCGAAGGCGCCGGCGGCCGCGAGCGCGGCGGCGACCCCGGCGACCCGGTCACCGGTGGCAGCGGCCGCGACGACCGTGAGCACGAGGACCATGGCGGCGGTGCTCTGGTTCATCCCGTCGCGGAGCAGCCCGAGGGTCGCGCCCACGGCGATCGGCAGGAGCAGGGATCCCCACCGCGTCAGGGCGCGGTGCTCGGCGAGCCAGTCGGTGGTCATGAGCCCACGCAACACCCACCGGCCGCGGCGCGGGGCGGCCCGGGCGTCATCCTGACGCGATCTTGACGCCATCCTGACGACGCGGGAGTACAAAGGGTGGGGACGACGACGCCGAGCCAGGAGGACTCCCGTGAGCGGGACCGGAAGCCCCGACGACCCGTGGGTCCTGCGCACCCCGCCGGGCACCTCGGAGTACACGATGCACCGCGACGACACCTCCGAGCCGGCCCAGCTCGTCTGCCAGGTGGGGTCGACGCGCCTGACCTACGACGCCCGCGTCGTCGACGACCTCCACGCCTGGCTGCGCGGGCAGGGTGACTGGGTCGCGCTCGGGGCGGCCGACGAGCAGAAGCCGGCCAAGGAGGGGACCGTGGAGGCTTGGGCGCGCTCGGAGGCCAACCCGCTCGGCGGCTGGTACGGCATGCGCAGGGGCTACCGCGGACGCGTCGGCATGTACCTGCCACCGCTGCTCGAGGAGCTCGGGCTCGCCGAGGTGGAGCACCAGCCACGCAACAACCGCATGCGAGCCCGGTGACCGGTCGGGAACGTTCTATCCCAACGGCATTCGGGTCGATAGCGTCGAGTCCATGCTGAGCACCTCGACCTTCACGACGTCCGACCTCGACGTCACCGACTACGTCCCTGACGTCACGACGGCGCTACCCACCGGGCACCTGCGCCTGCGCAAGGCGTATGCCGGTGACGTCGAGGGGCGCAGCGTCACGCAGTTCACGTAGGCCTTCGACCAGACCTCCGGCGTCGGCACGTACGTCGCGCTCGAGTCGTTCGAGGGCACCGTCGCCGGGAGGCGCGGCGCCTTCAACTTCGTGCACGCAGCCTCGACGAGCGGCGCGGACCGGGCGAACGAGTACGGCCTCATCGTGCCGGGCAGCGGCACCGACGAGCTGGCCGGCATCGCGGGCACCGTCCGGCTGCACGTCGACAGTGACGGCACCCACCGCATGCACTTCGAGCACAACCTCGGGTGAGCACGCAGCAGAGCGGCGCGGGGAGGCGTGTTCCCCGCGCCGCTCTGCTGTGGTGCCCGTGGTGCCCGTGGTGCCCTCCGGCTAGCCGACCGTGACGGTGAGCGAGCTCAGCACGTCGGACCTCGAGTCCGAGACGAGGACCCGCACCGTGTAGGTGCCGGCGGTGGCCCACGTGTGACCACCCGTCACCGTGGCGGTGCCGTCGGACGCCGTCGTCACGGTGGCGTCCTCGGTCACGGTCCCGTCGCCCCACTGGACGCGGGCCGTGTAACCCGTGGCCGCAGGGACGCCGCCCGAGGCGGTGCCGAGCGTGACGTCGGTGTCGGCACCGGTCGTCGCCATGGCGTCGGCACCGGCCGCGACCGTGAGGGCCGACCCGTTGTCGGCGACGGCGAACACGTGGATCCGTCCGGCCGTCGTCGGGTCGCCGGTCTGTGTCGGCAGGGTCACCGACTCGACCGTCTTGCCGGCCGGCACCGTGAGCGGCGCGGTGGCGAACAGCTTGGCGCGGCAGCCGTCGGTGCCCGTGCCGTTGAGGCGGTAGGCCATCTCGATCGCCACGGTGTTGCCGAACTGCGCGGACCCGCACCAGTCGCCGTACTGCACCGGGTAGCTCGTCGTCGAGCCGTCGGTGAAGCGCACCGTGGCAGTCGTGTCCTGGTTGCGCTGCGTGCCCGTTCCGATGAGCGACAGCTTCGTCGCCCCCGGGGCCAGCGTCACGGGCAGGGTCTGACCCGCGCCCGTCGCGTTGTCCTTCTCGCCGACCGGGATGCCCGGCATCGAGTAGCGCAGGTCGGTCCCGGGCACGGTGAGCAGCTTGCCCGGCACGCCACCCGCGGCGGCGAGCGCGGCACGGGACAGGCCCGCGTCCTTGCCGTCGCAGTGGACGACGTCGCCGACGTTGCCGAAGCACACGGAGTCGAACCCTGCGGCATACGCCGGCGTGGACGCCTGGTGCACGGTCACGGCTCCGAGGGCGGAGCCGCTGTCGTTCGCCGTCGTGACGGTGACCTTCGGCTGGTACGGCCCCGGCTCGGCCCACGTGTGGGTGCCACGGACGGTGTACGAGCCGAGGTCGCCGGCCTCGATGGTGCCCGCGGAGGACGTCCCGTCACCCCACGCGATGGTCGCCGTGGCCGAGTCGGCCGGGTCGGTGCCCTGGCCGACGCCACCCGAGAAGGTGGCGAGGGTGCCCGACCAGGCGGCGTCCTCCGCGACCTCGAACGGCTCGGCCGCCGAGACCTTGAGCCCGGTGTTCTGGGCCTTGGAGCCGTCGGTGAGCAGCTCGAGCTCGGACAGGTTCGCAGCCGCCCCACCCACGGTCGCCGTGACGACGAGGCGGTAGGTCGTGAACGTCCCGGTGTGCGCGATCTCGAACGGACGCGTCTGCACCCGCCACGGGAAGACCTGCTCCGTGCGCGTGTCGAGCGTCTGCCAGGTCGCGCCGTCGTCCTTGCTGCCCTCGAGGCGCCACGCCGACGGGTCGCCGGCCTTGGGACCCGAGGTGACGGTGTACCAGGTGGCGCGCTGGCCGACGCCCGAGAGGGCGAAGGTCACCGAGGGCGTGCCCGAGGTGAAGGACACCCCGGTCCGCGACGTGTTGTCGAAGAGCGCCTTGGCGTCGGCACCCGACGCGAGGTCGGTCGCCGTCGCGGTGCCGCGGCCGGGACCGGTCGCGTCCTTGAGCGGCTTCGGCGCCTCGGTGCCCTGCGTCAGCGACGGGGGGGCGTCCTGGGCACGCGAGCCGAAGTCGGACGGCTTGGCACCCATCGCGAAGTCGACCGTGGTCGGGCCCGTGAGCTCGTCCTGGCTGATCGAGACGCTCTTGTGCTTCTTGCCGTCGACGGTGACGCCCTGCACGTAGATGTTGCGCTCGGAGTTGCCGGGCGCGTTGACGACGAGGTCGCCCTGCGTGCGCTTGACCGTGACCTGGTCGAACTTCGGCGAGCCGATGGCCCAGTTGGCCGAGCCGACCTGGAGCGGGTAGATGCCGAGCGAGGACAGGACGTACCAGGCGGACATCTCGCCGTTGTCCTCGTCGCCCGGGTAGCCCTGGCCGATCTCGCCGCCGACGTAGAGGCGACGCATGATCTCGCGGACCTTCTCGGCCGTCTTCCACTGCTGGCCGGTCCAGTCGTACATGTAGGCGATGTGGTGGCTCACCTGGTTGCTCTGGCCGAGCTGGCCCATGCGGACGTCGCGTGCCTCGAGCATCTCGTGGATGACGCCGCCGTAGCCGCCGGGCTTCGTCGCCGTCTCGGGCGTCGAGAAGAACGTGTCGAGCTTCTTCGCGAGCGCGTCACGGCCGCCGTAGAGGTTCGCGAGGCCGTTGCCGTCGAAGGGCGCGTGGAAGGCGAAGTTCCAGGCGTTCGTCTCGGTGTAGTCACCGCCCCAGTCCTCGGGGTCGAAGCTCGACGGGAAGGTGCCGTCGGCGCCGCGGCCCTGGAAGAAGCCGACCTTGGGGTTGAAGAGGTTGCCGTAGTGCGTCGCCCGCTCGAGGAAGTACTTCGACTCCTCGACGAGCTGCGCGCGGCGTGACGTCGGCGTGGCCGGGTCCTTGGCGAGCTTGGCCGCCATGGTCCCGATGCCGAAGTCGTTGACGAGACCCTCGAGGCCCCACGAGACGCTCTCGCCCGTGTCGGTGCTCGTGTAGCCCAGGAAGGTCGAGGTGTCGAGGCCCTTGCGACCGACCGCGCTCGACGTCGGCAGGACCGTCGCGTTCTTCACGGCGGCGTCGTAGGCCGCGAGCGGGTCGGGCAGCTTGACACCCTTGGCGTACGCGTCGGCGAACGCCACGTCGGAGCTCGTGCCGGTCATGAGGTCGGCGTAGCCCGGCGAGCTCCACCGCGCGACCCAGCCACCGTCGCGGTACTGCTGCACGAAGCCGTCGGCGATCTCGGCGGCGACCTCCGGGTAGAGCAGGCTGTAGGCCGGCCACACGGTGCGGTAGGTGTCCCAGAAGCCGTTGTTGACGTAGATCTTGCCGTCCTTGACGGCGGCGTTCGTCGTCGTCGCCGTGGCCGAACCGCTCTTGGCCGTGACGGGGCTCGCGTACTGGTAGCGCGGGGCCGCAGCCGTACCGGTGTTCTCGAACTGGCTGTTGGGGTAGAGGTTGAGCCGGTAGAGGTTGGAGTAGAGCGTCGTCCGCTCGGTGTCGTTGGCGCCCTTGACGCTGACGACGCCGAGGCGTGCGTTCCAGGCCGTCTTGGCCGCGGCTCGCACTGCATCGAAGTCGCGCGTCGCGAGCTCGAGGGCGTGGTTCTTCTTCGCCTGGTCGAGCGAGATGAACGACGTCGACAGCTTGAGCGTGACCTGCTTGCTCGTGCTCGTGTCGAAGGACGCGTAGCGGGTGCCGGTGTGGCCACCCGGCGCCGTGCCCACGGCGGTGGCCGGCCGGTCGAAGGTGCCGTAGACGAACATCCGGCTGCGGCCGGCGGACAGGCCGCTGCCGTTGTCGACCCAGCCCGTCATGGTGCCGGTCGCCGCGTCGACGGTGAAGGTGCCGTTGTCGTCGATGGTGTCGACGACGAGGCTGCCCTTGCTCGCCGAGGCGGGGAAGGTGAACCGGTAGACGCCGCCGTGGTCGGCCGGGGCCGTCTCGGCGGTGAGGCCGCCGGCGAGGGCCACCTTGTAGTAGTCCGGGTGGGCGACCTCGGTCGCGTGGTCGAAGGCGAGACCGCGACCGGACGCGCTGCCCGTCGGCGTGCCCGTCGCGACGGACGGCATGACCGACATCTGGTTGCGGTCACCCATCCACGGGCTCGGCTCGTGCGAGACCGCAAGTCCCTGCAGGACAGGGAGGTTCGCCGCGTTGTTCTGCGACTGGTAGTAGTACTCCCACGACTGCGAGTTGGCGCTCGTCACCGGAGTGAAGAAGGTGAACCCGTTGGGCACCGCGCTGATCGGCAGGTTGTTGCCGCGCGAGAAGCCGCCCGACGCGTTGGTGCCGCGCCGCACGTCGACGTAGTTCGTCAGGTCCGAGCCGTCGATGACGGCCGGGTCGGCCTGGACCGCGATGTCGTCGACCCAGCCGCCGAAGCGGGTGTCCTTCGTCGCACCGCCGACGTTGTCGTAGCCGACGAGGACGCGGTCGATCGTCTTGCCCGCGGCGACCGTGCCGACGTCAAGCGAGACCGCGTTCCACTGGTTCGCGTAGA
This sequence comes from Terrabacter sp. LjRoot27, assembly GCF_964254175.1. Lineage (NCBI taxonomy): Bacteria > Bacillati > Actinomycetota > Actinomycetes > Micrococcales > Intrasporangiaceae > Terrabacter > Terrabacter sp. LjRoot27. The sequence goes on along the minus strand of NZ_CAXUSS020000001.1, from coordinate 440,441 downwards.
GGATCTTGCCCTTGCCCTGACCGCTCGGGCTGGCCGCGACACCGTGCTGGTCGTCGGCGCCGAGGTCGGACAGGTACGTGCCGTCGGTGAAGCGGACGTCGAGGGCGGCATACGTCGACGGGTACTCGAGGTCACCGGCGATCATGTCGGGGAAGATCTTGTAGCTGAGCCGGGTCTGCGGCGTCACCGGCAGGTCGACGTCGAAGAGGCGGTTCCAGGCGTAGCCACGACCGTCGGCCGTGTGGCCGCCGGAGTAGCGCAGCGCCTTGACGCCGGTCCAGCCGACGAGGGGCTTGATGTTGAAGCCCGAGATCGGGCCGGAGCCGACGATCGTCTTCATCGGGGTCGCCGGGCCGGAGCCCGTGCTGCCGTCGGACAGGTCCCAGTCGGCGAGCTGGACGGTGCCGCCCGAGTGGATGGCGGTGACGTTGAGCCGGTAGTACGCGTACGTCCCGGGCGTCGTCACGTCGAACGTCCGGGTCGCGAAGCGTCCCGAGAAGTCGATGCCGGTACGGCGGTCGAGGTCGGTCCACGTCGTGCCGTCGGCCGACCCCTGGAGCGTGAAGTCCTTCGGGTCGCGCTCCGGGGAGTCGTTGGCCGAGGTCAGCGAGTAGCGGACGGCCTTGGCCGGCGTGCCGAGCTGGTAGCGCACCCAGGCGCTCGAGGCGAAGGCGAGCCACTTGCTGTCGGGGTTGGCGTCGGCGAGGTTCGCCGCGACCTCTCCCGGGGCGTTCTCTGCGCTCGCGGTGACGCCGACGACCGAGCCGAGGAGGCTGCCGTTCGCGCTCGCCGTGCCGGAGACGTTCTGCTGGCGCGGGCCATCGGGGCCGACCTCGACCGTCGAGAGCTCCGGCTGCGGCTGACCGGCCTCGAACGACGTCGAGAAGTCACCCGCTCCGGCGGCTGCCGTGGGTGCCGTGGGTGCTGAGAGCGGCGCCGCGGCAGTGCTGCCGAGGGCGCTCGCGTGGGCGGGACCGGCGACCGCACCCGCGGTCGACGTGGCCAGGACTGCCAGGGCGATGACGCCTCTGTGGATCCCGGATCTCATGGACATGGGTTCCTCCGTGCTCGTCGTTGAGCCGTGCTGAATGTGAGGTCGGCGCCGACGACCCCGAGCCGCCTCCGACCCGGCGAGACTCGCCGCACCCGACAAAGGGCGTCAACAGCCCGAACCGATCTTGTCCGGTCAGGACATCGGATCGGACAGAACGGCGTGACAGCGTGCCCGAACGCCGTCGTGGCGTTGCCATCCGGGCGCTCGCTGACCAGACTGCGGGGCATGACAGCGTTGTCTGACCACCGGACAGCCGCCCGCCCGACCATGGCTGACGTCGCCGCCGAGGCCCACGTCTCGGTCAAGACCGTCTCGCGCGTGGTCAACCACGAGCCGGGCGTGCGTCCCGACACGGCCGAGCGGGTGCGGGCCGTCATCGAGCGACTCGGCTTCCGACGCCACGACGGCGCCCGCCTCATGCGCCAGGGCCGCACCTTCACCATCGCCCTCGTCGTCGAGGACCTCGCCAACCCCTTCTACTCCCAGGTCGGCGCAGCCGTCGAGCGCGAGGCGCGCATCCGGCAGCACCAGCTCATCACGGCGTCCGCGGAGGGCTCGCCGTCCCGCGAACGCGCCGTCATCGAGGCGCTCGTGAACCGCCGCGTCGACGGCATCGTCGTCGTCCCCGCCGACGAGAGCGCCTCCTCGGACGCCGTCCTCGAGGCGAGCCACACCCCGATCGTCTACATGGACCGTCCCGTGCGCGGCACCCCGCGCGACACGATCCTCAGCGACAACCACGGTGGCATCCGCAGCGCCGTCGAGCACCTCGTCGCCCACGGCCACCGCAACATCGCCTTCTACGGCGACGACCCGGCGTTCTGGACGGCCCGGCAGCGCCGCGACGCGTTCGTCACGACGCAGCAGAGCCTCGGCCTGCCCACGAGCGCACGCGTCTCGATGGGTCCGCACACCCCGGTCTCCGTGCACGAGTCGCTGAGCCAGTGGACGACCGGTCCGGAGCCGATCACCGCGGTCATCACCGGCAACAACCGCATCACGCTCGCCGCCCTCCTCGCCCTGCGCGAGCTGCGGCTGCCACTGTCGCTCGTCGGCTACGACGACTTCGAGCTCGCCGCCCTCATCGACCCACCGGTCACCGTGGTGCACCAGGACCCGGCGGCCATGGGGCAGAAGGCCGCCCAGCAGCTCTTCGCCCGCCTGCTCGGCGACGAGTCGCAGGCCCAGACCGTCGTCATGCCGACGCGGCTCATCGTCCGCGCCTCGGGCGTCCGCCGCGGCACCCCGACCCGTTGACCGACCCGAGGAGCACCAGCACCGTGTCCCAGACCACCGTGTCCGACCCGACCCGACTGCCGCCGAACACGCCCCACCGTTTCTACCGGGGCGGCGAGCGGATCCTCGCCTTCCGCGGGCTCGACGTGCCGGAGGGCTTCGACGACCACCGCCCCGAGGACTGGCTCGCCTCGACGACGCGGCTCTTCGCCGAGGGCGGTGGCGGAGTCACGGTGCTCGCCGACGGGACGCCGCTGCCCGACGCTCTCGCCGACGACCCCGACCACTGGCTCGGAGCCGACCACGTCGCCCGGCACGGCCTCGAGCCGGGCCTGCTGACGAAGCTGCTCGACGCGGGAGAGCGGCTGCCCGTCCACTCCCACCCCGACCGCGCCTTCGCCGCCGCCCACCTCGACTGCGACCACGGCAAGACCGAGGCCTGGATCGTCCTTGACGCCGAGCCCGGCGCCTGCGTGTGGCTCGGCTTCCGCGAGGAGCTCCCGGCCGAGGAGCTGGCCGAGCTCGTCGAGGCGCAGGACGAGCGGCTCCTCGCCGCCCTCAACCGCATCGAGGTGTCGCCCGGTGACGCGCTGCTCGTGCCCGGCGGTCAGCCCCATGCCATCGGCGAGGGCGTCTTCGTCCTCGAGCTGCAGGAACCGACCGACCTCTCCGTCATGCTCGAGCACAGCCGGTTCGGCCTCGAGGAGGCACACGCCTTCCTCGGCCTCACCGTCCCGCGCGCGCTCGAGAGCGTCGACCGTGGGCCGCTGACCGCGGACGGCCTCGCAGCCCTGCGTCGTCGCTGGGTCGACGTCTCGGGCGCGGGCCATGCGCTGCCCGAGCAGGCGACGGAGTTCTTCCGGGCCGAGGTGCTGAGCGCGACGCCGGACGCGCCGGCCGCCGGCGACGCGGCCTTCGCCGTCGTCGTCGCGGTCGCCGGCCGGGGCCGACTGACGACGGGGACGGACGCGCCCCGCACCACCGAGGTGGCGCGGGGCGACGTGCTGCTCGTGCCCTACGGTGCGGGCGACGTCCGCGTCGAGGGCGACCTCACCGTCGTGCGCTGCATGCCGGCCGTCTGAGAGGGGCAGGACCCCCGGACCTCAGTCGGTCGTGCGACGGATGAACGCACGCACCGCCAGCGGGGCGACGACGGCGGTGATCGCGACCGACCAGATCACCGTCGTGAGGACCGGATGGTGCAGGGGCAGCGCGGCGTCGGGCAGGGCCTCCGGTCCGTTGCCCCACAGCTCACGCATGGCCTGGACGAGCGAGCTGATCGGGTTCCACTCGGCGATGGTGCGCAACCAGCCGGCCATGCCCACGGTCGGTGCGAAGGTGTTGGCCAGGAACGTGATCGGGAAGATCGTCGTGAACATCAGGCCGTTGACGGCCTCGGGCGAGCGCATCGACGAGCCGACGAGGATGCCGACCCAGATCATGGCGAAGCCGAAGAGCAGCAGCAGCGCGAAGGCGAGCAGGGCCTTGCCGATGCCGTTGTGGATCCGCCAGCCGATCGCGAGGCCGGTCAGCGACATGACGAAGATGCCGATGCTCGAGTGGATGATGCTGTAGATGCTGCGGCCGACGAGCACCGAGCCCCTCGAGATCGGGAGCGAGCGGAACCGGTCGATGATGCCCTTGCCGAGGTCCATGTTGAGGCCGATCGCCACGATGAACGCCGAGAAGGCCATGGTCTGGGCCATGATCCCCGGCATCAGCCACTCCCGGTAGTTGAAGCCGGGGATGACGATCGAGCCTCCGAAGACGAAGGCGAAGAGCAGCACGAACATGACCGGCTGGATCGTGACGTCGGTGAGCATCTCGGGCTGTCGCTTGATGTGCTTGAGGCTGCGCCACACCATCGTCGTGACCTGACGGACGAAGCCCGGCGGCTGGAAGTCGTGCGGCTCGACGTGCGCCACCCGGGTGGCGTCCTTGACGGCGGAGTCGGTCATCGCTGCTCCTCGATCTGCGTGCTGGGCTCGGTGGGGGACTCGGCGCCGTCGGCGGTGGGCTGCTCGGCGCGGTGGCCCGTGAGGCTGAGGAAGACGTCGTCGAGGCTGGGCCGCTGCAGGCCGAGGTCGTCGAGGACGATCTCGCTGCGCTCGAACACCGTCGCGACGCGGGTCATGTCGGACAGCCCGTCGGCCGGAGCGGTCAGCTGACGGGCGGCCACGTCGACGTGCACCTCGGGGACGTGGGCCGCGAGCAGGGCCCGTGCGGCCTCGAGCTGGTCGGCGTGCGACACGGTCAGGACGATGGCGGCCTTGCCCGACTGGTCCTTGAGCTCGAGCGGCGTGCCCTCGGCGATGATGCGCCCGTGGTCGATGACGACGATGCGCTCGGCCAGCTGGTCGGCCTCCTCGAGGTACTGCGTCGTCAGCAGCAGCGTCGTGCCGTCGCGGACGAGGCCGCGCAGCACGTCCCACAGCTCGACGCGGCTGCGCGGGTCGAGGCCGGTCGTCGGCTCGTCGAGGAAGAGCACGGGCGGGGTCGCGATGAGGCTGACCGCGAGGTCGAGCCGGCGGCGCATGCCACCGCTGTAGTCCTTGACGACCTTGTTGCCGGCGTCGCTGAGCGAGAAGCGCTCGAGCAGCTCGTCGGAGAGGCGGCGCACCTCGGCCTTGGACAGGCCGTAGAGCGAACCCATGAGCCGGAGGTTCTCGCGGCCCGTGAGCAGCTCGTCGACGGTCGCAGCCTGGCCGGTGAGGCCCATGCTGCGGCGGACGAGCTCGGGGTCGCGGACGACGTCGTGGCCCGCGACGCGGGCGGACCCGCTCGTCGGCGTGCTGAGCGTCGTCATCATCCGGACGGTGGTGGTCTTGCCGGCACCGTTGGGGCCGAGCAGACCGAGGACCGTGCCCTGGGGCACGGAGAAGCTGACGTCGTCGACGGCGGTCATGTCGCCGAAGCGTTTGACGAGGTGCTCGGCCTCGATGGCCGGACCCGTGGACCGGTCGCGCGCGGCGCGCGCGTCGGTGGTGATGGTCATGTGAGGGCTCCCCGGAGAGGTGGTGAGTTGCGGCGTGCGACGACCATAGGCGTCACCACCGACAGCCTCATCGACCAAGTGAACGCCGTCAACATTTTTTGGCGAGTTCGCCCACGGCGTACGCCCTGGGTCGCCGGCCGGGGCACGATCCGCGCGCTCGCGTGCGACGCTGGAGCGACGCACCGAGATCGGAGACCGCCATGACCCAGCTCGCCCCGCGCGCACAGACCACCCTCCGGACGCCGCTGCTGCGCGAGGTCTACGGCCGGCTCCTGCGCGGCCTGCGCACCCGCCAGGGCCGCACCCTCGCCGAGGTCGCCGCTCGCGCCGGCATCTCGGTCGCCTACCTCTCCGAGGTCGAGCGCGGCCTCAAGGAGCCCTCGTCCGAGGTGCTCGAGGCCGTCTGCGTCGCGCTCGGCTCCAGCATCATGGGCCTCGTCGGCGCCGCCCACCGCGAGCTGCGCGACCTCGCCGACGGACCGGCTGCCGGAGGGCGCGTCCTCGACCTCACCTTGCGGGCCGGGTCGAGCATCGCGGCACCCGCGGACGCGCCGACGGGGCCGGTGCTGCTCGTCGCGTGAGCAGCGCCGACCCCGTCGGGGTGTGGCAGGTCAGTCGACGAGGCTGCCCCACGTGTTGTTGCCGACCACACCGTCGACGACGAGGCCGGTCTTCGACTGGTACGCGCGCACCGCGGAGTACGTCGCCGGACCGAACGAGCCGTCGACGGTGAGCGAGTAGCCCGCGTCGACGAGCTCGCGCTGCAGACCCTTGACCGCCTCGCCGCTCGCGCCTTGGCGCAGCACCGGCAGCAGCGAGTACCACGTGTTGTTGCCGACGACGCCGTCGACCGTGAGCCCGTGGGCCGACTGGTAGCTGCGGACCGCGGAGTCCGTTGCGGGGCCGAAGGACCCGTCGGCGGTCACGCTGCGACCCGATGCCCGGAGCATGAACTGCAGGGTGCGCACGGCGGTGCCGCTGCTGCCGCTGCGCAGGACGGGGAGGCTCGTCTCCGTCGTGCCGCCTCCCGTGCCGCCCGAGCCGTACCTGGCCAGCACGTCGTTGGCGTACGCGATGCGCTGGGTCGTCGCGCACGTGCCGCACCGCTCGAACTTCTGCATGAAGACGGTCGTGGCCGTGCTCACCGACGTCGACGCCCTGAGGTCGGCGAGACCGTAGGAGGAGAACGTCGACAGCTCGTACCACGTGAAGTCGAGCTGGGCCGCCAGGGCGTAGCGGCTGCGACCGCTGAGCCCGGCGTACCAGACCATGTTGTCGCGGGAGTCGGTGTCCCAGCGTCCGCCCTCGCTCCACTGGGCGATCCCCATGCCGGGGCCGCTCGGCTGGTTGGCATAGGGGTTGATCGGGCTGCCCGACTCCTGGATGAGGTTGCCGACGATGCCCGCGGACTGGCGCTCGGTCAGGCCCTTGGACACGAAGTAGTCGAAGGCGATCTCGTCGTTCGAGGCGGCCAGGGCGCTCGGGGCCGCGACGACGCCGAGGACGGCGACGGCCGCAGCTGCGAGGAGCCCGGCGAGGCTCCTTCGGGTGGTGCTGGTCTTCATGGTTCCTCCGATCTACGCGAGCAGCGTGCTCCACGTGTTGGGGCCCACGACCGCGTCGGCGTCGAGGGCGTGGGCGGTCTGGAAGGACTTGACGGCCGAGGCGGTGCCCGAGCCGAACACGCCGTCGACCGTGACGGCATACCCCTGCGCGGTGAGCGCGGTCTGGACCCCGCGCACGGCGTCGGAGGTCTGGCCCTGGGTGCACGTGACGGCGAGCGGCGACTCCCACGTCGCGGCGCCGATGACGCCGTCGGCCGTCAGGCCCTTCGCCTGCTGGAAGGAGACGACCACGGCCTTGGTGCCCGAGCCGAAGGCTCCGTCGACCGTGAGGCTGCGGCCCGAGTGGCGCAGCAGGTACTGCGCCGTGGTGACCCGGAACCCGCTGTTGCCCTGCTGCAGCGTCGGCCACGTGCGGGTCGGTGCCGGTGGCGGGTTGCTCGTGCCGAGCCTGGTCGCGACCTCGGAGCGGAGCTGTGGAAGCTTGGCGTACAAGGCGTTTCCCGGGCACTCCGTGTCGAGGAAGTCACGGTGGCCGTAGATGTCCTCGGGCCCGAGGCCGTACGTCTGGCACAGGTAGGCGCACAGCGTGACGAGCGCGTTCCACTGCGCCGTCGTCGGCAGGGCGGTCGTGTACGTGCCCTCGTTCTCGATGCCGATCGACGTCGAGTTCTGGCCCGTGCAGTGCGCGCCGAGCGGGAAGACCGTGCTCGACCCGGAGCCGAGCCCCTCGACCGACCGGTGGCGACCCTCCATCGTGAAGCCGCCGCGGCTGATCGTGAACTGCTGACCCGAGTCGATCCAGCCACGAGCGAAGTGCCACTGCTGGATGTTGCGGGCGAGGGAGTGTGCCGCCGCCTGCGAGTAGTCGGTCGTGTTGGCCGAGGCCGTGTGGTGCACGAGGATCTTCTGCGGCGGCCCGGTCATGCTGACCGTACCGGTCGCCGGCTGGGCGCCCCACGTCGCGCACGACGCGATGGCCGGGCGGGCGACGGCCGTGACGGCGGCGTTCGAGGGCGTCGCCTTGGCGACGCCGAGCGCTCCCGCCGCGCCGACGCCGAGGGCGCCGACGAGGAGGGAGCGACGGCCGAAGCCGGGTGCGGGGTTCACCGTCACCAGCCCGCGCACGCGTCGGCGTCCCAGGCGATGCTCGTCCGGATGTCGACGTGGGCGTGGTCGTCGTGCGCGGGGTAGCCCGGGCCGAAGATGCCGCCGAAGCCGGCGTAGCGGGCCTGCTTGGCGATGCTGCAGATCGAGGTCGCGCTGTCGCCCGGGACGAGGTCGAGGGCGCCGCCGCTCAGGTGCACGCTGTTGCTCGCGCCGCCGACGGACGCGTTGCACGTCGAGTCGCGGTAGCCCGACGTGACCTTGAGCGGGTGGTCACCGAGCTGGTGGCGCAGCGCCTCGGCCCGCCACAGGGCCCGCTTCATGTTCTCCTTGTTGGCCGCCGTGCCCGTGAAGCCCCGGCCGCAGTTGTAGCTGGCCTCGGCGTAGGTGAAGTGGACGGGCGTGCAGTCCGGGTCCTGCAGGGCGTAGATCTTCGAGAAGGTCGCCGGGCCGGCGATGCCGTCCGACGTGAGGCCGTATGCCTTCTGGAAGTTCGCCACGGCTGTCTTGGTCTGTGCCCCGAAGGAGCCGTCGATGCCCATGACCTGGCCGCGCGGCACCCAGCCGGCGACGCGGATCTGGAGCTGGGTGACATCGGCACCGGAAGTGCCGGCGCTGAGGGTGCGGGGCCACGAGTAGCACTCGTCGGCGTGGGCGGCCGGTGCCGTGGCGGTCACCGTGGCCGTCGCGACGCCGAGGCCTCCGAGAGCGAGGGCGACGGCGGCGATGACGTGGGTCAGTCGGTTCCTGCGCATGCGATTTCCCTTTCGTGAGATGCCTGGTCCTGCATGTCGAGACTGTCGGAGGCGCGCCGTCACCGCGCGCCGAGTGCATGGGGAGCACTCCCCATGCACCCGGCGCAGGGGGGAACGGTCAGGTGTAGGGGTTGTCGACCGAGTTGCCGACGAGCGACCAGCCGGAGTCGTCACCGACCCGGGCCTCGATGCGGCTGATCCGCTTGGAGTCGGTCCAGGAGAGGCCGTTGTACGACGTGTAGAGCCCGTCGCAGGCGTTGCCACCCGTCGTGTCGTACCGCTTGGTCGTGTAGGTGTACGTGCCGTCGGTGTGCCAGACCTTGAGGTGGATGTAGCCGTTGTAGCCGTTGCAGTAGGGGTCCTTGACGCTCATGTTCACGCTGGTCTTGTAGGCGCTCTGGAACGACAGGGTCGCGCTGCCGCACGCGTTCGTGCCGCAGGCGTCGGACCGGTTGGTCGCGGCGGACGCCGAGCCGGTCGGGCCGAGGAGGAGCGCCGGGAGGGCGACCGCGCCGACCAGGAGGGGAAGCGCCTTCTTCTTCAGGTTCATCCGGGTGGAGCCTTTCGTCCGGGGCCGTTCCCTGGTGGTGGCCCGTGGTCCCACCGTCGCGGCGTGGGGCAGCGCGTCCCACGGACAACCCGGACAACGGGGCCGGACATCGGTCGTCCGAGTTGCGGGGACGGCACACCTCCCCCACGATGCGAAGGCGGGACCTCGACAGGTCCCGTCTTCGCTCTCGTGGGTCACGTCGCCGTGGCCCCCAACCGCATCAGGGGACGGTATGGACGGAGACTTCGGGACGGCTCTGCGACGACTGCGCAAGCAGGCCGGCCTGACGCAGGAGGCCCTCGCCGACCGGTCGGGTCTCAGCGTCGAGGGCATCAGTGCGCTGGAGCGCGGACAGCGGCGGCACCCACGGGCCGACACGGTCGACCTGCTGGCCGCCGGCCTCCGGCTCGGCCCGGACGAGCGGCGCACCCTCGTCGAGTCCGCCGCACGGGCCCTCCCCAGCCGCGCCGCACAGCGCAGCCGGGTGCCGCGCCAGCTCCCGGCACGCGGCCCGTCCTTCACCGGCCGCGAGACCGAGCTCGCGCTGGTGACAGGGCTGCTCGCACGTCCCGAGCACCGCGACTCCCCGGTCCTCGTCGCCATCGTCGGCATGGGTGGCCTCGGCAAGACGACGCTGGCGGTCCAGGCGGCCTCGAGCGTCGTGGACGACTACCCGGACGGCCAGCTCTACCTGGACCTCCGCGGGCACGACACCCGGGCCCCGCTGACGGCCCTGCGCGGGCTGACCTTCCTCATCGGCGCCCTCGGTGGCGACGCGGGCGAGGTCCCCGACGACGTCGACCAGGCGGCCGCCATCTTCCGGTCGCTCGTGTCGGGCTCCCGGCTGCTCATCGTGCTCGACAACGCCGCGGACGCGGCCCAGGTCGAGCCGATGCTCCCCGCCTCTCCCGGATGCGCCGTGGTGATCACGAGCCGACGCTCGCTCGCCGGCATCGTCGACGCACACCACGTGCCCCTGGACGTGCTGCCCGTGCACGAGTCACGCCGGCTGCTCGGCCGGTTGGTCGGTGACGAGCGCCTCGCCCAGGACCCCCGCGCCGCAGCCGAGCTGGCGCGCGCCTGCGGCGGCCTTCCGCTGGCGCTGCGCATCGTCGGCTCGCGGCTCGCGGCCCGCCCCACCTGGCCCCTCGACTTCCTGGCCTCCCGCTGACGGAGGCGCGCACCTGCCTCAGCGAGCTGTGCACTGGTGACCTCGCGGTGCGCTCCAACATCGCGCTCTCCGTCGAGAACCTCGAGGCGAGCGACGACCCCGTCGACGTCGCCGCTGCACGCGTCCACCTGTGGTGCGGCCTGCTCCCGGCGACGGGCCTCTCGGTCCACGCCGTGGCGAGCCTCGTCGACCTCCCGGCCGAGGCCACGGCCACGGCGCTCGAGCGCCTCGCCGACGTGAGCCTCGTCGAGGCCACCGGCCCCGGGCGCTACCGCGTGCACGACCTCGTCCACGCGGTGGCACGGGAGCGGGCCGAACGGCAGCTCACGCCGGACGAGCGGGCGGCCGCCGTCGACCGCCTCCTGGCCTTCTACGTCGCCGTCGCCTGGCGCACCCGGCACCACTGCCGCGCCACCCCGGAGGGCGTGGACCTCGAGGCGCTCGTCGCGCCGTCGGGTTCGCTGACCGACCCCATGGACTGCCTCGACGCCCTCGTCGCGGACGCCGACCAGTTCACCGCCCTGGCCGTCGCGGTCGCCGAGTCCACCGCAGCCGATCGGTCACGGCTGCCGTGGCTCGCGCTCGGCCTCATCACCTACTTCGTCACGCGCGTCGACATCGCCGGCTGGCCCGAGATGCTGGCCCTCGCGGTCGCGGCGACCGAGCCGGACGCCACCGTCAGCGGGCACCTCCACGAGGACCTCGCCCTGGCCCTGAGCGGACGCGGCGAGCACGACGCCGCCCTCGAGCAGGCCCGTCACGCGGCCGACGTCTTCCGCCGGGCGGGCGCCGTGCGCGCCGAGGCCGCGGCCCTGGGCACCGAGGCGATCCTGCTCGGTCGTCTCGACCGGGTGGGCGAGGCCGTCGCTCTGCGTGAGCGGGCCCGACGGATCAGCGAGCGCCTCGGCGACACCCGGGCGCTGGCCGCCGCACACCGCGACCTCGGCCTCCTGGCCGCTCGGGAGGGTGACCTCGTCACCGCCGTCGCCCACGAGCGCCGGTCCCTCGAGCTCTACACGCGGGTCGGGGTCACGCGCGGGGTCGCCATGGCCGCGGTCAACCTCGGCGTCCTGCTGCGCGACACCGGCGAGCACGCCGAGGCACGGACCCACCTCGAGCGGAGCGTCGCCATCTTCCACGAGATCGGCGACCGGGCCGGGTTGACGGAGGCCATCGAGGAGCTCGGTTACTGGCACGTCGTCGCCGGCGAGCCGGACGTCGGGCTGCGTATCCTCACCGACGGGCTCGCCCTCGTCGACGACGCCGACTCGGGCCAGTGGGAGGCGAGCCTGCGCAAGCGGCTCGGTCTCGCCCTGCTCCGCCTCGGTCGTCGCGCGGAGGCCGAGCAGCACTGGCACGCAGCGCTGCGGATCCACATGCGGCGCGGCGAGTGGCGGGCGGTCGCGGAGGCCCACCAGCTGCTGGGAACCGGGTGACGGTGGCGCCTCCCTGCGCCACCGCCACCCCTCCCCTGCCCGACGCCGCTACGGCGTCACCTGGCTGATCCGCGTCGACCAGTTGCCGAGCGCGGTGCGCGACCCCGCCGCCCCCGGGGAGGCAGCGCACGTGCCGAGCTTGTTGTCGCCGGTGGTGGCCCCGAAGAAGCGGCCGCCCCACGTCGTGTAGTCGCACGCGCTGGCGACGTACTCGCTGGCGATCCACACCGAGCCGCCGTCGACCGCGGCAGCGCCGTAGTCACCCCAGCGGGTGCGCGGCGGGTTGCCGACCTGGGACGTGTAGCTCGTGAACCCGTCGTCGGTGGCCTTGCCCTCCGCGGCGATCGAGATGGGCCCGGTGCCCGCGAGGGCGTCGATGGCGGCATACCCGGCGCTCGGGTACGTCGTCGCATCGGTGTAGCTGAACGCCATGACTCCGCGTCCGCTCGACGTGACGCCGATGGCCGGGTAGGTCAGGTCGGCCCCGGCCTTGCCGAGGTAGCCCTGCAGCGCCATCTTCGCCGACACGGAGCCGCCGGCGACCGACGGCTTGACGACGAACCACGCGATCCCGGCGCGCTGGGTGCCGCCGTCGGGGTTGAGCGCGGTGTCGAGGGCACCCCACAGCTTGCCGTTGGCATACATGACCTGCTGCATGCGGGTGTCGTTGGAGTCCGGCCTCGAGACGACCTCGTCGTGCGCCGGCTCACCAGCGAAGAGCAGCCTCCAGCACCCGGTGCCGGCGATGGTCGGCGTCGTCGTGTCGTTGATGCAGTAGCCCTGGGGCGTCGCCGTGGTCGGCGCGGTCCCGGCTCCGGGCTGCTTCGTCCTGGGCGGGATGGCGTACGTCTCCGACGGCACGACCTTGTTGCTGAGCGACAGCGAGGGCGTCGCCGAGGCGAGGGACGCCGTGTTGGTCAGCGCCCACACGACGACGGTGCTCGACACGTAGCTGCCGCCGGTGCCGTGGACGGGGTGGGTGGCCTCGTCGGCGGCCGTGGAGCTGAGGAGGTACTCCGTGCCGTTCGCCCCGAGCTCGTAGGAGCCCGTCCCGGGCGACTGGGCCGGCCAGACGGTGAAGCCCGGCTGCGTGGCACCCGCGTCACTCGGCAGCGGGACGGTGCCGGAGGTGTCGAGGTGCTGCATCGAGACGGTGGCGGCACCGGCCGCGAGCTGCGCCTTGGACAGGGCGTAGATCTGGGCGCCGGCGAAGCCGCTGCCGTTCCACGGGTAGGCGTTCGTCGTCACGTAGATGCCGTTGGCGTCGGCACCGATGTGCGGGTAGTCGCCGAGGTACGGTCCGGCGTTGCCGCCCGTGCCGCCGATGTCGGTGCCGTCGTTCGTCGCGTCGAACGTGAAGATGTTCCACGTGCCACGGGGGTCGGACGTCCGGCTCACGGCGATGTCGATGTGGTTCTGCAGGGTGAGGGCACCCGCAGGCGTCGTCTCGAGCGTCAGGACCGCGACGAAGAAGCGCTGGGTGGCGGCGTCGTAGAGGCAGACGGGGTCGGTGATGTTCTGGGCGCGTACGCCCGTGGCACGGTTGATCGCCGGGGCGTAGCCGAAGAACGAGTTGAGGTCGACGGCGTGGTGGACGTCGGTCGGGAAGCCGCTGACGACGTTGGTCGCCGTGTTGTCCGGCAGGACCGAGGAGCCCTGCTTGTCGTAGACGTTGAGCACGTCGTTGACGGCCTCGAGGACGTAGCCGTTGCCGACGCAGAGGGCCTGGTCCGGCGGCTCGACGGTGAACTGGTTGCCACCACGGGCATACCGCTGCTGGAAGAGGTTGAGACCCTCGAACGACGTCCCGAGCTGGGGGTTCGACTTGGCCTTCTGGCCGCTCCTGACGGAGATGCCGACCCCGCTGCCGTGACCGCTCGACAGGCTGCGGTCGGTGATGACGCCGGGGTAGGCGGGCGGCCCGGCGTCGCCGTCGGCCTCGTCGGGCTCACCCATGAACTCCTCGTCGGTGGCGTCGCCGCTGCCGGAGGGGGTGAAGGCCCCCGTCGCCGCGGCCGACGTGCCGACGAGGTGGGCGCTCGAGCCGGACTCGGCCTGGGCCTGGGTCGCCGGCAGCCCGAGGGCGGCGAGGGCGAGGATCGGGACGGAGATGGAACTGATGCGCATGAGGCGCGACCTACGTGAACCAGCCATGAGCTCCCCTTCGAGGAAGTGGAGCCCGTCCGGGGCATGGCCCGTCGCTGTCGGACGGTGGGCGGGCCGGGGGCGGGCGAGGGATGGACAAACGCGTGAGGGCCCTCGGCGCCGGGTCACTCGGCCTTGCACTCAGCACTCTTGCACCACCGCCCCGGGCCTGTCCACGGATTCGCCCGTTCCGCCTCACCCCTCGACGGGCACCGCCTCCGTCGCCCGCTCGATGACGTGGTCGACGATCCCGAACTCCACGGCCTGCTGTGCCGTCAGCACCTTGTCGCGGTCGGTGTCGAGGCGCAGCTGGTCGACCGAGCGGCCCGTGTGGCGGCTCAGCACCTCTTCGACCTGCGCCCGCACCCGGAGGAGCTCGTCGGCCTGCAGGGCGAGGTCGCTCACCGTCCCCTGAGCGCCGGCGGAGGGCTGGTGCAGCAGGACCCGGGAGTGACGCAGGGCGAAGCGGCGCCCCGGCTCCCCCGCCGCGAGCAGCACCGCCGCGGCGGAGGCCGCCTGTCCGAGGCAGTAGGTCGCGACCGGGGTCTGGACGAGCTGCATCGTGTCGTAGACGGCCATGAGCGCCGTGAACGAGCCACCCGGACTGTTGACGTAGAGCGACACCTCGCGGTCGGGGGCGACGTAGGAGAGGTGGAGCAGCTGGGCCATGACGACGTTGGCGACGCCGTCGTCGATCTCGGTGCCGACGAAGATGATCCGCTCCTGGAGCAGCCGGCTGTAGATGTCGAAGCTGCGCTCCCCCACCGGGGTGCGTTCGATGACGTAGGGGATCGTGTAGCTGCTCACCGGAGTCCCACCTTCCGCTCGGCGCCGCCGGGCCGGACGTCCGCGAGGGCGCTGACGACGTGGTCGACGATGCCGTATGCCGCCGCCTCCTCCGCGCTGAACCAGCGGTCGCGCTCGCTGTCCCGGGTGATCTGCTCGACGGACTGGCCCGTGTGCTCGGCCTGCAGCTCGTTGACCCGGCGCTTGACGGCCTTGAGGTTGGCGGCCTGGACCTCGACGTCGGCCGCCGTGCCCTGGATGCCCGCGGACGGCTGGTGCATCATGATCCGCGCGTTGGGCAGCGCGAAGCGCTTGCCGGGCGTGCCTGCGCCGAGGATGAACTGGCCCATCGAGGCCGCGAATCCCACTGCGAGAGTGGAGACGTCGTTGGGGATGAGGCGCATCGTGTCGTAGATGGCGAGGCCGGCGGTGACGGAACCGCCGGGGCTGTTGACGTAGAGGCTGATGTCGGCGCGGGGGTCGCGGGCCGAGAGCAGGAGCAGCTGGGCGGTGATCCGGTTGGCGATCGGGTCGTCGACCTCCGCCCCGAGGACGATGATCCGCTGGTGGAGCAGCTGCATCGACAGCTGGTCGTCGAGCGGCGAGGGCGTGAGTGGTTCGGTCATGCACCCAGCGTGACCCGACGGTCGCCGGATGGGAGTCCCCCTCTGCCACGGGCAGATTCGCCGACAGCGTATGCCGCCCTCCCGAAATCCCGTTGGCGCGCGCGATCCCGGGGCACGACGATGGGTCGCATGGCCGGAAAGACGTATCCAGACATGTGGGTGGACCCCGAGGACGACCCGCGGTCGCAGGAGGCGCTGCTCGCGGACGAGCGCACGACCCTGCTCGACTACCTCGCGAACTACCGCCTGACGCTCGAGATGAAGTGCGCCGGGCTCACCGCCGAGCAGCTCGCGACGCGGTCGGTGCCGCCGTCGACGCTCTCGCTGCTGGGACTCGTGCGACACATGGCCGCGGTGGAGCGGAACTGGTTCCGGCGGACGATGGCGGGCGAGGACGTCCCACGGCTCTACCGCACGCCGGACGACCGCGACGCCGACTTCAACGGGGCTGTCGGTGACGACGCCGTCGTCGAGGACGCGTGGGCACGATGGCGCGAGGAGGTGGCGTACGCCGAGGCCTTCGTGGAGCAGGCCGGCTCGCTCGACCTCGTCAGCGTCGACCCCAGCACGCGGATCAACCTGCGCGAGGTGATCGTGCACATGATCGAGGAGTACGCCCGTCACTGTGGCCACGCGGACCTGCTCCGGGAGTGCGTCGACGGCGCCACCGGCCAGTGAGCCGGGGGCGCCGTCGAGGTCAGGTCACGTCTGGAGGAAGTCCAGCAGCGCCCGGTTGAACTCGTCCGCGTGGCTCGTGTTGATGCCGTGCGGGCCGTCCTGGATGACGACGAGGTCGCTCTGCGCCAGCGCCTCGTGCGTCCGGCGGCCGGAGCCCTCGAAGGGCACGGTCACGTCGGAGTCGCCGTGGACGACGAGCGCCGGCGCGGTGATCGACGTCAGGTCGTCGCGGAAGTCGGTCGTGCCGAAGGCCTCCATGCACCCGAGGAGTGCCCGCTGGTCGGACTGCCGGCAGAGCGCGATCGCCTGCTGGCGCTGTTCCTCGGTGACCTTGAGCTCGCCGTTCGCCGAGAAGAACTGCGTCGTGAACTGGTCGAAGAAGGCGTCGCGGTCTCCCTTGG
Source organism: Terrabacter sp. LjRoot27 (assembly GCF_964254175.1). Taxonomy (NCBI): domain Bacteria; kingdom Bacillati; phylum Actinomycetota; class Actinomycetes; order Micrococcales; family Intrasporangiaceae; genus Terrabacter; species Terrabacter sp. LjRoot27. The sequence goes on along the minus strand of NZ_CAXUSS020000001.1, from coordinate 423,939 downwards.
CCCCCTCCTCCATCTCCTTCGCCGCGTCCTCGGTCAGCGGACCGTCGGGGTTGTCATCGGTCTGGAGCAGGTAGGGCGGCACGGCCGCGGCGAAGACGACGCTGTGTAGGCGTCCCTCGCCGTGTCGGGCGACGTAGCGCGCCACCTCGCCGCCGCCCATCGAGAAGCCGACGAGCGTGACGTCACGCAGGTCGAGCGCCTCGAGGAGGCTCGCGAGGTCGTCGGCGAGGGTGTCGTACTCGTAGCCGCCGTGCGGCTTGTCGCTGTCGCCGAACCCCCGGCGGTCGTAGGTGATGACCCGGTAGCCGGCCTCGGAGAGGGCGGGCACCTGGTCGCTCCACGACGCGCCCGAGAGCGGCCAGCCGTGGATCAGCACGACGGGACGCCCGTCGCCGCCCGAGTCCTCGACGTGGATCTTGACGTCGTGGACCAGGCCCTGGTCTGCGGTGACGTCGGTCATGGACGTCTCCTTCCGGTTGGTGGCCCTCGTCCCTCACGAGGGCACCGGGGCCGTACCCGACGCGGCCCCGGCGAGAACGCCGTCGACTGGTGGCATGCTCTGACCATGGATGCCGACGTCGTCGTCGTGGGAGCCGGCCTGGCCGGTCTCGTCGCCACCGCTGAGCTGGCCGACCGTGGCAAGCGGGTCGTGCTCGTCGACCAGGAGGGCGAGCAGTCCCTCGGCGGCCAGGCCTTCTGGAGCTTCGGCGGCCTCTTCCTCGTCGACAGCCCCGAGCAGCGGCGGATGGGGATCAAGGACAGCCTCGAGCTCGCGACGCAGGACTGGATGGGCTCGGCCCAGTTCGACCGCGACGAGGACTTCTGGCCCCGCAAGTGGGCCGAGGCCTACCTCCACTTCGCCGCCGGAGAGAAGCGCGCGTGGCTGCACGAGCAGGGCCACCGCCTCTTCCCCGTCGTCGGCTGGGCCGAGCGCGGTGACGGCCGGGCCGACGGGCACGGCAACTCCGTGCCGCGCTTCCACATCACGTGGGGCACGGGTCCCGGGCTCGTCGAGCCCTTCGAGCGGCGGGTCCGCGCGGCCGTGGCGAGCGGCCGGGTCACCCTCGCCTTCCGCCACCGCGTCGACGAGCTCGTCGAGACCGCGGGCTCCGTTACCGGCGTACGCGGTCACCTCCTCGCGCCGGACGGCGCCGACCGGGGTCGGCCGAGTAGCCGCGAGGAGGTCGGCGACTTCGAGATCACGGCCCAGGCCGTGATCGTGACGAGCGGCGGCATCGGCGGCGACCACGACCTCGTGCGGCGAGCCTGGCCCGAGCGTCTCGGGTCGCCCCCGGCCCGCATGGTGGCCGGCGTGCCCGCCCACGTCGACGGTCGGATGCTCGGCATCACCCAGGCCGCCGGCGGCCACGTCATCAACCCCGACCGGATGTGGCACTACACCGAGGGGCTGCGCAACTGGGACCCCGTCTGGGACAACCACGGCATCCGCATCCTGCCCGGGCCCTCGTCGCTGTGGCTCGACGCGCGCGGTCGCCGCTTCCCGGCGCCCTACTTCCCCGGCTTCGACACGCTGGGCACCCTCGGCCACATCATGCGCAGCGGCCACGACTACTCGTGGTTCGTGCTGACCCAGCGCATCATCGAGAAGGAGTTCGCCCTCTCCGGCTCGGAGCAGAACCCCGACCTCACCGGCAAGGACGTCCGGCAGGTGCTCGGGCGGGCGCGCAAGGGCGCCCCCGCCCCGGTCGAGGCGTTCAAGCAGCACGGCGAGGACTTCGTCGTGGCCGACACGCTCGACGAGCTCGTCCGTGGCATGAACGCCCTGACCGGCGACGACCTCATCGACGTCGAGTCACTGCGGCGCACGATCGTCGCGCGCGACAACGAGATGGACAACGACTTCACCAAGGACGCCCAGGTCACCGCGATCCGTGGGGCTCGGAACTACCGCGGCGACAAGCTGATCCGCGTCGCGACACCGCACAAGCTGCTCGACCCGAAGGCCGGCCCCCTCATCGCGGTGCGGCTCAACATCCTGACCCGCAAGACGCTCGGCGGGCTCGAGACCGACCTCGCCGGCCGCGTGCTGCGTGCCGGCGGCGAGCCGCTGCCCGGGGTGTACGCCGCGGGCGAGGTGAGCGGCTTCGGCGGGGGCGGCATGCACGGCTACAACTCCCTCGAGGGCACCTTCCTCGGCGGCTGCCTCTTCAGCGGCCGCACCGCCGGGCGCTCGGTGGCCGCCGCGCTCTGACCGGGCCGGGTCGCGGCGAGCAGGACGGCCAGTCCCAGCGTCGCGAAGACCGCACCCACCCAGAGCGGGGAGGTCCAGCCGAGGCCGGCGCCGATGGCCAGACCCGAGACCCAGACGCCGAGGAAGTTGCCGACGTTGAAGGCCGCGATGTTGGCCGAGGACGCCAGGGTCGATGCCCCTGATGCGTGCTCGAGGACCCGCATCTGCAGGCCCGGCACGGTCGCGAAGCCGAAGAAGCCCATCGCGAGCAGCATCGCCGCGGAGCCCGCCATGCTGCCCGCGAGCAGGGCGAACGCGACGAGCGAGACGGCGAGCGCGAGCGTCAGCACGACGAGCGTCCGGGTCAGCGCACGGTCGGCCCACCGGCCACCGAGCAGGTTGCCGGCGAAGAGGCCGACCCCGAAGAGCACGAGCAGCCACGGCACCGCCGACTCGTCGAACCCGGTGACACGGGTCAGGAGCGGCTCGACGTACATGAAGGCGCCGAACATGCCGCCGAAGACGAGGACGGTCATCGCAAGCGAGAACCACACCTGACGGTTGCGGAAGGCGGCGAGCTCGGCGCGCAGCGTGGCCTGACCTCCGGCGGACTCACCGGCATCGGGCACGAGGAGCGCGATGCCCGCGGCCGCGACGACCCCCACGACGGCGATGAGCGCGAACGTCGCGCGCCAGCCCCACTGCTGTCCGACGAACGTCCCGAGCGGCACGCCGAGGACGTTGGCGAGGGTGAGCCCGCCGAACATGATCGAGATGGCGCCGGCCCGACGGTCCGCCGGGACGAGCGAGGCGGCGAGCACCGAGCCGATGCCGAAGAACGCACCGTGCGCGAGCGCCGCGACGACGCGACCGGCGAGCAGCATCCCGTAGCCGGAGGCCACGGCGGACAGGGCGTTGCCGACGACGAAGAGGACCATGAGCGCGAGGAGCGCGCGCTTGGGGCGCCAGGTCCCGAGGACCGGCGTCAGGCCCAGCGCGCCGACGACGACCGCGAGGGCGTAGCCGCTGATGAGGTAGCCGGCCGTGGGGATGCTGACCCCCATGTCGGTGGCGACCGTGCTGATGAGGCCGGCGATGACGAACTCCGTCAGGCCGATGCCGAAGCCGCCGAGGGCGAGGGCGATGAGACCGAGTTTCATTGGTGGTGCCTGTCCTTCCGGAACGGGGTGCGGTCGCCGGGCCGAGCCTCTCTGCTGTCGCCGGTATGCCGCGTGTGCAACTATGTGACCCGCCGGACGTTAGTTGCACACGCGGCATATTGCAAACGCGCGTTATGATGGGCCCATGGGTATCGCTGACTCCGCCGTCGAGGTGCGCGCCTCCGGGTGGCGCACCCTCGCTGCGCTGCACGGTCACATCGAGGGCGCCCTCGAGCGCGAGCTGGTCCGGCGCCACGAGCTGTCCGTCGTGGAGTTCACGGTGCTCGACGCGCTGTCGCGCCAGGACGGCTGGCACATGCGGATGAGCCAGCTGGCCCGCGCCGCTGCCCTCTCGTCCTCGGCGACGACCCGGCTCGTCAACCGGCTCGAGGACCGCGGCCTGCTGACGCGAGTGCTCTGCGCCGACGACCGGCGCGGCATCTACACCGAGCTCACCGAGGCCGGCTGGGCCCTCTACCGCGAGGCCGCGCCCACGCACGACGCCGTGCTCGAGGAGTCGCTCAGCAGCGCCGGCGAGGTGCCCGAGCTGTCAGCCCTCGTCGGGTTCCTGCACGGCGCGGCGGTCTGACCCGACGACTCCGTCGACGTCCTGCTCGACCTCGCCCGCGGCATACCTCGGGACGTAGCCCTGGCCGACGGCCCGGCGCCATCCCGGCGGACCCGACGCGACCGACCGCGCGAGGAGACGGTGCGCCACCGGCGCCAGGGCCCACGTGCCGAACCACACGACGACCACCCCGACCGCGAGGCCGGCGACGACGTCGTGCCAGTAGTGGGCACCGGTGAGCACCCGTGAGGCGCCGACCGCGAGCGCGAGCGGCACGACGAGCCGCCACCAGACCGGGGCGAGGACGACCACCGCCGTGGCGAGGGAGCCCGCGATGGTCGCGTGGTTGCTGGGCCACGACCAGTCACCGGCGGCGGGACACGACGCGACGGTCGGCACCGACAGCGTCCGGCACGGCCGCTCCTCGCGCACGAACCCCTTGACGACCTCGCTCAGGACGTAGGCGGCGACCGTCGAGACCGCGGCCACCACGGCGACCGCGAGGTGCTCCAGACCCGTGGAACGCGCGCGCCACGTGAGCACGACCGCGACGCCGGCGAGGACGACGAGCCCGAGCTCGCCCACGACCTCGAGGACACCGCCGACGACCGACGGCAGCGCCGCGGCGCCCGATGCGGTGGCGCTGTAGGTGGCGTCGCGGACGACGAAGAGCAGCGCGACCACGGCCACGACGACGGCGACGGTCGGCACGACGCCGGCAGCCCGTCCGCCGCCGGACCGCCGCCTGACGTCCATCGCGCTGTCAGCTGGAGAAGGCATGCGGACGACCGTAGGCGATGAAGATGAGAGCGACGAACGCTCAGAGCCGACCGCGCACGGGGGTGCGCTCCACCGGGTCTCCCCCGTCGGGCATGACCATCTCGGCGCGGACCCCGAGCAGCCGCACCTCGCGTGCGGGGTCGAGCGACTCGGCGAGGGCGACGGCGGCCTCGACGACGTCGGCCCGCTCGCTCGTCGGCGCCGGGAGCTTGCGGGCCTTCGTCTGCGTGAAGAAGGGCGCGTAACGCACCTTGAGGGTGACGCGGAAGACCGGCCGGCCCTCCTCGACGGTGTCGTCGAAGACCTGCGACGCGAGGTCGCGCACCGCCTCGCGCACCTCCTCGGGCGTGTTGAGGTTGCGCTGGAACGTCGTCTCACGACTGTGCCCGCGGGCGACCCACGGCGTGTCGTCGACGACGGCCGACCCGATGCCGCGCCCCAGCTGGGAGTACCAGACCCCCATGCGCGGACCGAACTCGCCGACGAGGACCGACTCGTCGGCGTCGGCCAGCTCGCGCACCGTGTGGATGTCGTGGCCGGCCAGACGCTTGGAGACCTTGGACCCGACGCCCCACAGGTCGATGGTCGGCCGGTCGCCCATGACCTCGAACCAGGTGTCGCGGGTGAGCCGGAAGACGCCGCGCGGCTTGCCGAAGCCGGTCGCGATCTTGGCCCGCACCTTGTTGTCACCGATGCCGACCGAGCAGTGCAGCGCCGTCGCGTCGAGCACCGCCGCGCGCACCCGGCCGGCGAACTCCTCGGGGTCGTCGGTGTCGACCCCGAGGAAGGCCTCGTCCCAGCCGAGCACCTCGACGACCGCGCCGAGGCCGCGCAGGGCGTCCATCACCTGCTCGGAGGCCTCGGTGTAGGCGGGGGCGTCGACGGGCAGGATCACCGCGTCGGGCACCTTGCGTGCGGCGAGGCGCAGCGGCATACCGGACCCGACGCCGAACGCACGGGCCTCGTAGCTCGCCGTGGACACGACGGCCCGCTCGGTGGGGTCGCCGCGGCCTCCGACGATGACCGGCAGGCCCGCGAGCTCGGGTCGGCGCAGCACCTCGACCGCCGCGATGAACTGGTCGAGGTCGACGTGCAGCACCCAGTGGGTGGGGCCCGCGCTCATCCAGTCATTGTGCCCGGAGGGTGTGACGGGCCGGCCGCTTCGGCTCCGTCAGCTGCGGGAGGAGCGGTCGCGCCGGCTCGGGCGGTGTGAGCGGTCGCCGACCGGCTTGCCGCCACGGAAGGTGTAGACCGCCGGACCGTCGGTCGACGCCTGGTCCATGTCGACGCCGTCGGGCGCCGCCTCGGCAAAGGCTCGGCGTGCGAGGCCCGGCGCGTCCTGCGTGTACGCGAGCTCGTCCTGCGGCTCGTCCGCGAAGCGGGGCGCGGGGCCGGCCGCGGCGTCCTGCTCGCGCGCGGCGAGCATGACGCCGTGGAAGAGCATGACGGCCGCGAGGGCGGTCAGCGCGAAGGCGGACACCGCGAGCGGCAGCCCGGTGTGCGCGCCACCGATCTCCGAACGGAGCAGGTGCAGGCCACCGGCGATCGCGCCCACGACCGCGGCACCGACGAACCAGATGATCGTGGCCCGGGTCATTGAATTCCCCACGAGGTCACTGTGGCACAGGTCCGGGCCACCGGAGAGCACCGCGATCGGGCGTGGCCCCGTGGCGGGGGCACCGGCGCCTCGGGGCAGGCCCGACGCGGACGGTCAGCGGGCCGCGAGGGTCGCGACACCCTGGTGGCGCGCCGTGTCGGCACGCATCCCGGGCGTCACCGAGAAGCCGGTGACCGACGTCGTCGCCGCCCCCGAGCCGCCGATGCCGGCGTCGGACAGCGTCGGGAGCGTGGCGTTCTTGTTCTTGGCGCCCTTGCTCTTGGCGCCCTTGCTCTGGGCGGAGCCCTTCTTCGAGTCCTTGGCGGCCTTGGAGGCCTTGGGGCTCTTCGGGTCCTTGCCGGCCTTGCCGGCCTTGTCGCCCTTGGGACCCTTCGGGTCCGTGCCCCCGGACGGTGCGACCGCGGCGGGGCTCAGCGCGTCGGGCTTGAGGGTCAGGGCCTGGCCGCTGACCGCGGGGCCCGAGGCGAGCACCGAGGCGTCAGCCCGGGGCGTGGGTGGCGGGGTCACGTCCGCGACGGAGACGGCCGACTCGTCCGACGCGGCCGACTCAGCCGACTCGGCCGACTCAGCGGGCTCGACCGGCGTCGGGCGGGCTGCCGCCGCCGGTGCATCGGTGGAGCGGACCGCGCGAACCGCGCGAGGCGAGGGGGCCACGGACGCGACGGAGGAGGACTGCGACGAGGGGACGGCGGCATACGCCGTGTGGCTGTCGGTGACCCGCTCGGAGCTGACCGGCACGGGCGCGCTCGGCAGGACCTCGACGCCGGGCCGGCGGTCGTGCGTCGCGACCGAGCCGACGATGAGGGCGGTGACGGCTGCACCGAGGAGCAGCCCGGCGCCGCGCTGGCCCCCGACCTGCGAGAGCGAGAGGTGGCCACGCACGAGGGCGGCGCTCGCCGCGAGCAGGGTCGAGACGCCGATGACGATGAGGCCGCCGGTCAGGCCGCCGACGAGGCAGCTGAAGAGGACGAGCGCACCGAGGACTGCGAAGCCCGCGAGCGCACCCTCGGGCACCCGTCGCGCGGGACGGTCGGCGAGCAGGTCGACCCGCTCGAGGTCGACCAGGGCGCTCGGACGGGTCGGCAGCGTGAACGAGGCTTCCTCGAGATCCGCCAAACGGGGCATTTCGGACGTCACGTCGTCAGTGTGGTCCATCGAGGCCCGGGTGTGGGGCTCCGACTCGTCCCCGGACCGGCGGACGCCGACATGTCCGGCTCGTCCCGGACGGGCGCTCGAGCCGGCGGCCGCCCAGAGCTGCCACCCACGGGGAGGCACGGGCCAGGACGGGTCGGGCAGCCAGCGCTCGGGGTCACCGTCGGCGACGGACCGTGAGCCGTGGCGCAACGGGTCGCCGTGCGTGGGCGTCATGCTCGTCGTCACCGGACTCACCACTCCTGCTGTTCGCGGGGCCTGCTCGAGGGGCCTACGCGAGAACAGTACGACGTAAAGTCACGTTTTGTACCGCAAATAGTAAAAGACGGGCAAAGTGCTCCTTTACCCTGCGCCGTCCGACGGTCGGACCGGGTGCAGCCCGCCGGTGAGCCACGCCGGCGTCTGGTCGGCGAAGTGCGGGTCGCGGGCGTCGCCGCTCGCCCCGAAGGGCACGACCCAGCGGCTCGCGTCACGGTCGGCGAGGTCCCACACGTAGCGCGCCACCGGTCCGCCGTAGCAGTGGTCGGTGACGCCCGGGGCGCTGGCCGCGGCGAGGACGCAGCCCTTGTCGCCGCCGACGGGGTCGCGCCGGACCCGGGGCGCCCGCCCCGTCGCGTCGAGCGCGTGCACCGGGTCGAGCCAGTGCCGCTCGCCCCACGTCCCCAGCGCGTCGCGCTGCGCCGCGACGCGGTCGAGCGCCACGCGTACGCCCTCGTCCACGTCGATGCCGTAGGCCGTCCCGAGGTGCGCCATCGAGTGCCAGCCCACCCCGATCTGCGTCACGACGTCGGTCCACGCCGTGAAGATGCGTGAGTGACCGCTCGGCTCGTGCAGCGCCGCGAGCGCCGGGTGCTCGGAGAACCACCGCACGAGCGCCGTGCGCCAGGCGGCGAAGAGCGCCGCGCCACGGCTGCCGGTGTCGCTGTGGCCGTCCCACGCGAGCAGCTCGGAGCGCACGTCGGCGGCGGCGCCCGAGACGTCGGCCGCCTCGACGAGCTCGCGCATGAGGTCGGCCTGTCCGTTGCGGGTGTCGACGTGGATCTCCGCACAGTCGTCGACGGTCAGCCGCTCCCCCGACTCGATGAGCTCGCGGATGCGGCCGGCCCGGAAGGGTGTCGCGTACTCCACCCCGAGACCGCCGCCGCTGGCCCGGTCGTTGGCGCTGACCATGACGTCCTGCACGTCGACGGCAGGTCCGCGCCGGTAGCCGTGCCACACGTGTCGCGGGTCCCAGGCGGGCACGGGCAGCACCGCGCCGACCTCGTCGCGCTCGGGCACGCGGCCGACGACGAGGTGGCGGACGCGACCCGTGTCGTCGGCGACGAGGGCACTGTTGACCGGCTCGACCCAGCGCGACAGGGCCTCCTCGACGTCGGCGACCGTCCGCGCGCGGAGCAGGGGCAGCAGGGCGCCGAAGCCGAGGTCCTCCTCGACGTGGGTGGGCGTGCGGAGGCTGTGCGCGGCCGGGTGGGCCCGCCGCGGCTGGACGCTCTCGTCGGTCCACTGCGGCGGCGCCTCGGCCTCGGCGACGAGCCGCTCGATCTCGGCCTCGAGGCCCGTGACGATCGGCCCGCGTGAGGTGACGACGACGGGGACGGTCACGTCGGCCTCGCCCCGCACCCTCAGCGTCTCCGTCGTGGAGCGCACCGGCTCCCACCCGTCGATGCCGCGCGCCTTGAGCAGCGGCGACCCGTCGGGCCCGTGACCGACGTGACCGAGCGACTCCAGCGTCAGGTCCTGGTAGTCGGCCATCGCGTTCGTGATGCCCCACGCGACGGTGCCCGTGTGGGCGAAGTGCTGCACGCCCGGCACCCCGGGGAAGGTGAAGCCGACGACGTCGAACTCGGGACAGGCGAGGCCGACCTGCTGGTAGCAGCCGGGCAGCTCGATCGTGCGGTGCGGGTCGCCGGCGACGAGCGGCAGCCCGCTCGCCGTCCGGTCCCCACCGACGACCCACGCGTTGCTCCCCGAGGCCTCCGCCCGCTCGACGCCCTCGGCGTTGAACATCGCGAGGGCGTCGGCGCCGAGGCGGTCGGCGACGTGGGCGTTGAAGAGCTTGGCCGGAAAGGTCCCGAAGAGCAGGTGGATGCCCCAGAAGATGCCGAGGGGTGTCCACGGCTCCCACCGACGGGGCGCGGCGGCATACGACTGGAGCCCGAGCAGCGCGACCTCGGGCGTCCCCGCGAGCCCCTGGGCGAGCGTGTCGTTGACGCCGTCGACGTAGGCCGTCAGCCACGTCCGCGTCTCGCGGTCGAGCCGCTCGAAGCAGCGCCGCACCGTCGGCTCGAGCAGCACCTGCCGGGCGAACCGGTCCCAGGGGAGCCCGTCGGGGCCGACGTACTCGGCCGTGCGCCCCTCCATCCGCCAGCGGTGGTGCTCGATCTGCCACCCTCGGTCGAGGGCGGTGATGCGCCCCTGGAGGCGGGCCAGCTCAATGACGTCGCCGGCCCGCAGGTGCGGGACCCCGACGGCGTCACGTCGCACCTCGGCGGGCATCGGGGCGCGGGACACGGCGGATCTCCTTCGACCTCGGGACTTCTCGGACGGGCGTGGCGACGACTGCCCGGCTAGTCGTTGCGCGAGAACTTGCTCTCGATCTCCCGGAGGAAGGCGTCGGAGATCCGACGGTACTGCTGGAGCGTCAGCGTGATGGGGGCGCCGACCTCGAGGCCGAGGATGCTGTGCGCCGGGTCGAGCCGGATCTGGGGGTCGGCCATGACGGTGCCGCCGTTCTCCATGAGCGAGCGCGCGAGCACCCGCACCTCGTTGAGCGCGTTGCCGTCCTTGCCCTCGACGCCGCGCAGGCGGTGGACGAAGTAGCCGTCGAGGACGATGAGCATGTTGTTGAAGTACTCGTACTCCAGCGACTCGAGCGCGCCCTCGAGGTGGGAGACGTCGGCGTCACCGTGGTCGCGCGCGGCCTGCGCAACCTCGTGGAACATCACGACCTGGGTCTCGACCCGCGACCGGCAGGCGTCGATGTAGTCCTGCTCGTACTCCTTCATCCCCAGCATGGAGCCAGCCTAGCGAGCAACTCGGCCACTAGGTTTGGCTCATGGCAGCGCGGGAACGGAACGTGCTCGGTGGTGAGCTCGAGGCGTGCGGCACCGACCCGGTGACCGGCTTCTACCGCGACGGCTACTGCACGACGGGGCCCGAGGACCGGGGCAGCCACACCGTCTGCGTCGTCGTCACGACCGAGTTCCTCGAGCACCAACGCAGCGTCGGCAACGACCTCGTGACCCCACGTCCGGAGTGGCGCTTCCCCGGCCTGACGCCGGGCGACCGGTGGTGCGTCGTCGCGAGCCGCTGGCTCGAGGCGCACCAGGACGGCGCCGCGGCGCCGGTCTTCCTCGCGGCCACGCACGAGCGGGCGCTCGAGGTCGTGCCGCTCCAGCTGCTCCAGTCGTATGCCGCCGACATCCCGGACGACCCGAGCTCGCTTCTCTGACGGCGACGTCCGTCGATCCGGCGAACACGGGTGCAGGTGAGGGCGGCTGCCGTCGACGGTGACGGGGTGCCCGACAGCCGGTGATACTGACGGGATGAGCGATCCCCACGTGCTCGCACCGGGCACGGCGCCGACCCCGTTCACGGCCGACGAGATCCGGGCGGGGTGCCCCGACGGGCGCACCATCACCCTCCTCGTCGAGCCCGCCGACGGGCCCCCGTGGCAGCGCGTCAACCGGTTCGTGGCCCCCGACGAGGAGGGGGCGACGCTGCAGCGCTGGAGGATCGGGCCCGACGGCCGGCGCGTCGGCGAGATCGAGGAGGCGCGCACGACCTGGCTCGAGCTCCAGGGACACGCGTCCTTCCCCGAGTCCCTCGTGACGATCGCCGCCGACCCGGTGGAGCTGCCGCTCGGCACCGTCGACGCGCTGCGCTACACCGTCGACGACGGCGAGGCCGGCCGCGCGACCTTCTGGTTCGCCCCGGCCTACCCCGGCATGCCGGTCCGCTACGAGACCCCCGCCGAGGGCGGCGGGACCGACCGCACGACGATGGTCGGCAACGAGCTGCCGTGACGACGAGCCCAGACGAGCTCCCGGACGACTCCCCCGCGCTCGAGGCCGACTGCTCCCGGTGCTTCGGCCTCTGCTGCGTCGCGCTCCCCTTCGCCCGGTCGGCGGACTTCCCCGTCGACAAGGCGGGCGGCGAGCCGTGCCGCAACCTCCTCGCCGACCACCGGTGCGGCATCCACGACCGGCTGCTCGAGGGCGGGTGGCGCGGGTGCGTGACGTTCGACTGCTTCGGGGCGGGCCAGCAGGTCTCGCAGGTCACCTTCGGCGGCGTCTCGTGGCGCGAGGCCCCCGAGACCGCCCCGACGATGTATGCCGTCCTGCCCGTCATGCGACAGCTGCACGAGATGCTCGCCCACCTGGGCGACGCCCTCGCGCTCGACCCGGACGAGGCGACGCGCGCCGGGCTCACGGCGGCCGCCGAGGAGGTCAGGACGTCGACGGCGGGCTCCCCCGACGAGCTGCTCGCCGTGGACCTCGTCGCCGTGCGGTCCCGCGTCGGTGGCCTGCTGCGGACCGCGAGCGCCACGGCACGCGACCGGCGGAGGCGGCGTGACGGCATACGCACTCCTCCTCGACGGCTGCGGGCCGGGGCCGACCTCGTCGCCGCGGACCTGCGCGGCCGCGACCTGCGCACGGCCGACCTCCGGGGCGCGCTGCTCATCGCGGCCGACCTACGGGACGCCGACCTGCGGTGGGCCGACCTGCTCGGCGCCGACCTGCGCGACGCCGACCTGCGCGGGGCACGGCTCGACGGAGCGCTCTTCCTGACGCGCCCGCAGCTCGCGGCGGCGCGCACCTGATCGGACGATTCGCGCATTCGCTCCCACGGGGACGGTGCAACGATGACAATCGACCCACTGTCCACGTCGAGCACTGGAGCCGATCGTGCGCCGAGTCGAGGTTGCCGCAGCGCTGGCGCTGTCGGCTGCGCTCGCGCTCGGCGGGTGCTCGTCCGGCAAGCCCGATATCGACCTCAGCCAGGCGGCCGGTTCCACGGGCACGCCGGTGCCGACCGAGACGGTGACGGTGACCGAGATCGACACGCGCACCGTGACCGCGACGACGACCGTCGTGACGACGGCGACGGTCGTCGCCACCCCGACGGTCACCGTCACGGCGCTCCCGCGACCGAGCCTGACGACGAGCACCGTCTTCAACCGTCCCGCTGCGCTGGCGGACTACTCGAACCTCGTCGTCGACGTGCGCCTGCTCGACCGGATGACCCTGTCCGGCAACGCTGCCGCGCTCCAGCTCGACCTCATGGCCCAGCACCTCGGCCGCCTCGGCGCGAACGGACCCCCGCCGGGTCTCGACGCACCGAGCTACTACGGCCGGCTCGCCTCGCTCGGGCTCTTCGCGCACGCCGCGTCCGACGAGGCGTCGGCGAGCTCGCCCGTGGCCCAGAGCCGTTACGCCGTCATCCGCCAGGAGACCGGCATCCTGCTCTCGCTCGTCAACGGTGCGCTGGCGACGACGTTCACCCTGCCGACCCCCGCGCCCCGACCGACGACAACGACTCCGTGAAGCCGCCCCAGGCGATCTCACCGTCGGCGTCGTCCGCGTGGGGCCGGCCGAACCAGGCGGCGTAGAGCGCCACCTCGGTGAGGTCCCACCGCAACGCCTGGGCCCGCAGGTCGTCGGTCGACACGCGCCGTCCGGTCAGTGCGGCGTAGTCGGCGAGCACCACGTCGGCGCCGGCACCCTCGGCGCCCGCGACGTGCCAGAGGTCGCGGGCCGCGGGCGCGAGCAGGGCGGTGTCCCAGTCGACGACGTGGAGTCCGTCGGCGCCGGAGAGGACGTTGCGCCAGTGCGGCTCGCCGTGGGTGATGACCCACGAGTCGCGCTCGGCGTGGGCCCGGACCGCGTGCTCGTCCCAGACGGCGAGGGCGCGCCGCACCGCGTCGGCCTGCTCGGCGAGGGCATCACGGGCCCTGGCGCCGTAGGGGCCGACGCCGGGTGGCAGGTCGGTCGCGAGGGCCCGGTCGAGGAGGTCGCGCTCGGGCAGACGCAGGTCGTCGGTGCCGGCCACACCGACGGCGTGGGGGGTGGCCGCGTGCAGCCGCCCCAGCACGTCGGTCACGGCGCGCCGGTCGTCCGCCGTCTGCTGCGGGGGCGACGAGAGGCGCGGCGCGTCGATCCAGGGGGTCAGCGAGACCACCGGTGCCGGCTGAGCTCGAGGGGGACCGACCCGTCCCGGGCCGGGACCGGTGCGACGACGAAGCCGAGCCCGGCGTCGGCGAGGGCCCGTGCCGTGCGGAACGCCGCGCTGAGGGCGGCGCCGCGCTCGACGTCGGTCCCGGCACCGGCGTAGTCGTCGAGGGTCACGAACCAGCGCGCGCCGTCGACCGTGACGGCCTGCCAGTGGTGGCTGCCGAAACCGACTGGCGCATAGCCGATCTCGCGGACGTCGAGACCCCACATCTCGCGCAGAGCCACGACCAGCAGGTCCGTGGAGAAGTCCGGCGGCGGCGTCATCACGGCGTCATCACGGGCTCGACGCTAGCGGGGCGGCGGCGGCTCCGCATGGATCCGACGGCTCAGCCTCGAGTGCGAGCGCGGGGCGGGCACCCGCGACCACACGGCGGCCTGCAGCGCGAGGGTGAGCCAGCCGGCGAGCGCCATCCCGACGATGTTGACGACGAGCTGGAGGCCGCTGCCGCGCACCTCGTCCCACGCCCCGAAGGCGAGCCCCAGCGCGACGTTGCCCGCGGCGGGGATCGTCGTCACCGAGATGAAGACGCCGCTGAGCCCGCCGAGCTTGGCCGACGTCAGGGACAGCACCCCCGCGGCGGCTGCGAGGACGGCGACGATGAACGACCACTTGTCGGGCGAGTAGATGAAGCCGGTCGAAGGACGTTCGCCGGAGATGTCGTCGAGCGTGACCCACCCGAGGGCCCGCCCGGCGAGACCGGCGAGGCACGTGACGAGGATGGCCACGACGAAGCCGACGACGAGCGCGCGGGCCGCGACGGCGAGCAGGAGCGGCCGACGCCGCACGAGGGCGACGCCGAGGGCGGCGATCGCCCCGAACTCGGGCCCGAGCACCATGGCCCCGATGACGAGGATCTGCGAGTCGAGGACGATCGCGATGCCGGCGATGAGGGTCGCGAGCGACATGAAGGACAGGAACGTCCAGTTCAGCTCGCTGTCGTCGTAGGACCGTTGGGCGACCTGCGCCCACACGACGGCGTCGGCGCTGCTCCCGGGCGTCTCCTCGTCGGCCTCGAAGCCGGCTCGGGAGACCCAGGTCGTGACCGGCTCGATCTGGAGGGTCCCGCCCTCGTGGACCCCGAGGTCCCGGAGGCGATCGACGAGGACGTTGGCTCCCTCGCGGGCGACGTCGGCCATGACGACGTCGCCCACCGGGCGCACCGCCGCGCCGCGCAGGACGGACAGCGTGCTCACGGCGCTCGAGTCGGCGAGCACGGCGGTGACCTGGTCGGTCAGCGCGCTCGGGATGGTGACCGTCAGTCTCAACATGCCGGACAGTCTGCCGCCCGGTTGACGCGGTGGCGCGCGAGGCGCGACAGTGACATCTGATCATCCATTCAGATGAGAGGACGGCGCATGAGCAGCGTCACCGGGCTCGACGGCTGCGCCGCACCGTGCGTCCACCCCGAGAAGGTCGCCCTGGCCACCGACAACGCTCCGGGGGTCGAGGAGCTGGCGCGCGTCACCAGCGTCTTCAAGCTGCTCGGCGACCCGACCCGGGCGCGGATGCTCTACGCCCTCCTCGAGGCCGGGGAGCTCTGCGTCTGCGACCTCGCGGCCGCGACCAGCACGGCCGAGACCACGGTCTCCCAGGCCCTTCGGCTGCTCCGTGCCTCGGCCGTCGTCACCGGCCGGCGCGAGGGACGCAACATCTACTACCGGCTCTCCGACGCCCACGTCCGCCTGCTCCTCGACGTGACGCGCGAGCATGTCATCCACGACGGCGAGCGACCCCGGTGAGCCACGGACACGGGCACGGACACGGGCACGGGCACGGGCAGGCGCAGGGCGCCGCCGCGGTCCACGCCGGCGGCCGCCACCGGTGGCGGCTCGCCGTCGCCTTCGGCCTCGTCGCGGCCTTCTTCTGCGTGGAGCTCGCCGCGGGCCTCGCGTCCGGCTCCCTCGCCCTGCTCTCCGACGCCGGCCACATGGCCGCCGACGTCGTGACCCTCGGCGCCGCGCTCGTGGCCACGCGCATCGCGACGCGCGCCGACACGACCGGGAGGCGCACGTTCGGCTCCTACCGCGCCGAGGTGTTCGCGTCCGGTCTCGCCGTGCTGCTCATGCTCGGCGTGTCCGTCTACATCGCCGTCGAGGCGCTCGGGCGGATCGGCTCGAGCCCCGAGATCGCCTCGGGCACCATGCTCGTCGTCGGCGCGATCGGCCTCGTCGTCAACGTCATCGCCCTCCTCCTGCTGCGTGGTGGCGCCGGGGAGAGCCTCAACGTCCGGGGCGCCTACCTCGAGGTCGTCGCCGACACCGTCGGCTCGGTCGGCGTCATCGCGGCCGCCGTCCTCGTCGGGGCGACCGGGAGCGCCTGGTGGGACACCGCCGTCGCGCTCGCCATCGCGGTCTTCGTGGCCGTGCGCGCCGTCGGCCTCGGACGCGAGGTGGTGGCCGTCCTCGGTCAGCACGCCCCCACGGGCCTCGAGCCCACCGACCTGCTGGCCGCGCTCGGCGAGGTGCCGGACGTCACCGAGGTCCACGACCTGCACGTCTGGACCCTGACCTCCGGGATGGACGTCGCGACGGCGCACCTCGTGACGACACGCGCCGACGCGGCGCCCGAGGTGCTCGAGGCGGCCAGCGCCATGCTGCGCGACCGCTTCCACGTCGCCCACGCGACCCTCCAGGTGGAGACGACCGACCGGTCCGAGTGCCGGGGAGCCGACTGGTGAGCACCCCGCACCTCCCCGTCTTCTCGCTGCTGCCGCCCTCGCGGCGGACCGCTCTCGTGCGCCGGGCCCGGCTGCTGGCCGGCGCGTCGGTCGCCTACAACGTCGCCGAGGCCGTCGTCGCCATCACGTCCGGGCGCATCGCCGACTCGACGGCGCTCGTCGGCTTCGGCCTCGACTCGACGGTCGAGGTCATGAGCGGGCTCGTCATCCTCTGGCAGTTCGGCCACCCCGTGCCGGAGGAGCGCGAGCACCGGGCGCGGCGCCTCATCGCCGTCTCCTTCTTCGCCCTCGCCGCCTACGTGACCGTCGAGTCCGTGCGGGCCGTCGTGACCCACGAGGAGCCCGACACCTCGGTCGTGGGCATCGCGCTCGCGGCCCTCTCGCTCGTCGTCATGCCGCTGCTCTCGCGGTGGCAGCGACGCACGGGCCGCGAGCTCGGGTCGGGGGCGGTCGTCGCCGACGGCACCCAGACGCTGCTCTGCACCTACCTCTCGGCCGTGCTCCTCCTCGGCCTGCTCGCCAACGCCCTCCTCGGCTGGTGGTGGCTCGACGCCGTGGCCGCGCTCGTCATCGCGGCCGTCGCGGTGCGCGAGGGACGCTCGAACTGGCGCGGCGACGCCTGCTGCTGAGGGCATGACCCGGCCGGGAGTCTTGACGGCGGACCCCTCGACCGACAGTGTGACCACCCGTGACACTCCGGGCCGACTCCTCCCCCCTGCTGCGGGCGCGGCTCGCCGCGGGCACCGCCTTCTTCGTCCAGGGCCTCCTCTTCATCTCGCTGACGACCCGCCTGCCCCAGGTGCAGGAGAAGTGGTCGCTCGACGAGCTCGCCGTCAGCGGCCTGCTGCTCATGGTCGTGCTCCTCGCCGGCGTCGGCTCGGTCGTCGCCGAGGTCGTCGCCGCTCGGTCGTCGAGCGCCATGGTCGTGCGCGTGGGGCTCGTCGTGGCCACCGTCGGCTTCGCCGCGCTGCTCGTCGCGCCGGCGTTCGGGGTCTTCGTCGCGGGCCTCGCGACCTACGGGCTCGCGCTCGGGCTCGTCGACGCGTCGTCGAACATGCAGGCCGTCACGGTCGAGCACCTCTACCGCCGCCCGATCCTGCCGTCCTTCCACGCCTTCTGGACCGCCGGCGGCATCCTCGGCACCCTCGTCACGCTGGCGACGTCCAGCGTCGACCTCGGCCCGGCCCTGCTGCCGCTGCTCGTCTTCCCCGTCGCGGCACTCGCCGCGCCGTACGTCCGCCGCGACCGCCTCGCCGAGACCGACGCCACCGTCGACGTGCCGTGGCGGCGGATCGCGCTGCTCGGCGTGGCGATGGTCCTCTTCTACATGGTCGACACGGCCGCCACGACGTGGGGACCGGTCTACCTCGACGGCACGCTCGACGCCCCGACGGGTCTCACCGCGCTCGCCACGCTCCCCTATCTCGTCGCGACGCTCCTGGCCCGAGCCGTCGGCGACCGTCTCGTCGACCGGCACGGCGCCGTGTGGCTGCTGCGGATCAGCGGTGTCGTGGCGGCCCTGTCGCTCGCCGTCATCGTCTTCGCGCCGACGTGGGTCGTGGCCGTCGTCGGCTTCACGATCCTCGGCGGCGCCGTCGCGACCATCGCGCCGCTCAGCTTCTCGGCCGCGGGCGCCATCGCCGGCGGTGACGCCGACTCGGCGGGCGAGCGGATCGACAAGACCGACCAGGTCGTCGCCCGCTTCAACCAGTTCAACTACGTCGGCGCGCTGCTCGGCGCCGTGCTGACCGGGGCCGTCGGCTCGGACAACCTGCGTCTCGGCTTCGCCGTGCCGATGGTGCTGATCCTCGGGATCATCCCGCTCGCGACGCAGTTCGCGATCATCCGCCGCCGGGGCGTCCCGGCCGGGTCGAGCTGAGGACGTCCCGCAGCACGGTGAGTGCCGGGCCGATGTCCGTCAGGGGTATGCCGCCGACGCCGAAGGCGAAGCCGTGGCGGGCCGGCTGCTCGAGGTGTCGCACGGACAGCGGCTCGACGAACACCCCTGCGGCCAGGGCGGCCTCAGCGATCGTGACGTCGTCGAGACCCGGGTCGCGCAGCCTGGCGCACAGGTGGAGCCCCGCCGCCGACGGGATGACCTCGAGCCAGTCGGCGAGGCCGTCGGGACTCGTGAGCGCCTCGAGCAGTGCCTCCCGGCGGGCGCGGTAGACCTTCGTCGCGCGCTTGACGTGGGCGGCGTGGTGCCCCTCGGCGAGGAAGTCCGCGAGCGCACCCTGGGTCACGACGTCTCCGTCCCAGACGGTGACGCGCTTGGCCTCCCGCAGCGCCGGCGTGAGCGTGGCCGGGGCGATGGCGTAGCCGACGCGGAGCCCCGGGAGCAGCGACTTGGAGAACGAACCGACGTAGACGACGCGACCGTCGCGGTCGAGGCTCTGCAGGGGCTCGAGGGGTCGGTCGGCGAACCGGAACTCGCTGTCGTAGTCGTCCTCGACGATCACCGCACCGTGCCGGACTGCCCACTGCAGCAGGGCGATCCGCCGGGCACGCGACATCGCGACACCAGTCGGGTGCTGGTGCGACGGCGTGACGTAGACGAGACGCGCCGCGTCCGGGAGTGCCTCGACGACGATCCCCTCACCGTCGACGGGCACGCCACGGACGACGGCCCGGTGCGTCGCGAAGAGGCGCGCGGCGGCCGTGTAGCCGGGGTCCTCGACCGCGACGACGTCGCCGGGCTCGACGAGGACGCGCGCGACGAGGTCGAGGGCCTGCTGCGCGCCGGCGGTGGTCACCACGTCGGCACCGGAGGCGACGACCGAGCGGGACACGCCGGCATACCTCGCGATCTCGGCCTCGAGGCGGCTGCCCGCGCGGTTGGCCCCGGCCTGGTCGTAGGTGCCGGTGGACAGGCGGCCCCGGCGCAGCGTGCCGCTCACGAGACGTCGCCACGTCGCGAGGGGGAAGAGCGAGTCGTCGGGCACCCCGACGGAGAAGTCGTGCACCGCGCCCTGGGGAGCGGGCGCGGGAGCCGGGGCCGGCGCGGTCGCCCAGGGCGACGTGGCGGTGACGGCCCCGGCACGGGCCCGTCGCCCGGTCGCCCGGGCCGGTGGCACGCACCCGCTGGCGACGAAGGTGCCGGCGCCGCGGCGGCTCTCGAGGAGCTCCTCGGCGAGGAGCCGGTCGTAGGCCGCCGTCACCGTGCCCCGCGAGACGCTGAGGCTCGCCGCGAGGTCGCGGGAGGCGGGCACGCGGTCACCGCCGGCGAGGCGCCCGTCGAGGACGGCGTCGCGCAGCTGGGCGTAGATCTGGGCCGTGAGGTCGCCGGTGCCCGTGAGGGTGACGTGGAGGTCCATGACCCCAGTATGGATTGGCCCAAACAGCCTGACAAGAAGTGGCACTTCTGACCGGTCCAACGGAGCGCCAGTCTGGAGCCATGGCGACGACCGCAGGCATGACCCGGCCCACCCCGACCACGACGGGTGGCACGCTCACCGTCGCGCAGGGGGCCGCACTGTCGGTGGGCGCGGTCCTCGGCACCGGCGTCATCACGCTGCCCGCCCTGGCCGCGGACGTGGCCGGCCCCGCGTCGCTGGTCGCGTGGGCGGCGCTCGTGCTCCTGTCGGTGCCGCTCGCGAGCACGTTCGCAGCCCTCGGGGCGCGGCACCCGGACGGCGGCGGCGTGTCGACGTACGTCCGTCGCGCCTTCGGGGACCGCGCCGCGGGCGCGGTCGGGTGGTGCTTCTACTTCGCGGTGCCCGTCGGAGCCCCACCCGCCTCGATGATGGCCGGTGGCTACGTGGCCGACGTCGTGGGCGGCGGACGCACGACGACCGTCGTCGTCGCGGCCGCCCTCATCCTCGGCACCGGCCTGATGAACCTCGCGGGGCTGCGCTTCTCCGGCCGCGTGCAGCTCGGCCTCGCGACCGTGCTCGCCCTGCTCATGACCGCGACGATGGCCGTCGCCCTGCCGCACGGAAGCACGGCGTCGCTGACCCCCTTCGCGCCGCACGGGTGGGCCGCCGTCGGCACCGCGGCTGCCGTGCTCGTGTGGGGCTTCGCCGGCTGGGAGGCCGTCGCCTCGCTCGCCGGCGACTACCGCGACCCACGACGCGACGTGCCTCGCGCGACCGGGATCGCCGTCGTGGTCGTCGGCGTGCTCTACCTCGGCCTCGCGACGACGAGCATCCTCGTGCTGGGTCCGGCGACCGGCCGCAGCCAGGCGCCGCTGTCGGACCTCATGGCGATCGCGCTCGGTGAGCAGGCACGGGTCGTGACCGCCGTCGTGGCGGTGCTCCTGACGGTCGGGGCGATGAACGCCTACTACGCCGGCGGCTCGCGGCTGGGCGCGGCGCTGGCCCGGGACGGTGCGCTGCCGCGGTGGCTGGCGCGCGGCGGCGAGGCCGGCGCGGTGCCGCGCCGCAGCATCGCCCTCGTCACGACCGGGTCCGTGCTCTCGCTCGTCCTCGCCGTCGTGCTCGACCTCGGCCTCACCCCGCTCATGCTGCTCGCGACGGGCTGTTTCACGGTCGTCTACGTGCTCGGCACGGCCTCGGCGCTGCGCCTGCTGCCTCGCGGCACCCGCGGCTGGTGGACCGCGCTCGTCGCCCACGTGTCCGTCGTCGTGCTTCTCGTCGTCAACGGCGTCCACGCGCTGTGGGCCCTCGGCCTCGTCGTCCTCTCGCTGGCCTACCAGTCGCGCTCGCGTCCGTCGCGGCGGTAGGGGCTCCCAGCGCCGCCCCCTAGACTTCGCCGCCGTGACCACACAGCGCGCGGAGCGCACACCCCTCATGCGGTGGTTCCTCGACGCCGAGGAGGCCGACCCGGGCGGCTACTACGAGCGCGAGCGCGAGGCCACCGAGCAGCAGCACGTGCAGCCGTGGTGGCGCGTCATGTGCCTGACGGGTGTCGACTACTTCTCGACGCTCGGCTACCAGCCGGGCATCGCGGCCCTCGCCGCGGGCGCGCTGTCCCCCGTCGCGACGCTCGTCCTCGTGCTCATCACGCTCTTCGGCGCGCTCCCGATGTACCGCCGGGTCGCGGCCGAGAGCCCGCACGGCGACGGCAGCCTCTCGATGCTCGAGCGCCTCCTGTCCTACTGGCCGAGCAAGATCCTCGTGCTCTGCCTCATCGGCTTCGTCGCGACCGGCTTCATCATCACGATCACGCTGTCGGCCGCCGACGCGAGCGCGCACCTCATCGAGAACCCCTACCTCAAGAGCACCCTGACCGGCCACCAGGTCGGGGTGACCCTGACGCTGCTCGTCTTCCTTGCCGGGATCTTCCTCAAGGGCTTCAAGGAGGCCATCGGCATCGCCGTCGTCCTCGTCGTCGCCTACCTCGGCCTCAGCCTCGTCGTGCTCGTGCGCGGCGTCGTCGAGATCGGCGACCACCCGACGGCGTTCAGCGACTGGATCACGGCGATGACGTCGGCCCACTCGGCACCGTTCGGGATCATCGGCGCGTCCCTGCTCGTCTTTCCGGCCCTGGCGCTCGGCCTCTCCGGCTTCGAGACCGGCGTCGTCGTCATGCCCCTCGTCAAGGGCGACCCCACCGACACCCCGGAGCACCCCGAGGGCCGCATCCGCAACGCCCGCAAGCTGCTGACGACCGCAGCGCTCATCATGAGCGTCCTGCTCATCGGCTCCTCGCTCGTCACGACCCTGCTCATCCCCGCCGACGCCTTCCAGCCCGGCGGCGAGGCCAACGGCCGCGCCCTGGCCTACCTCGCCCACGACCTGCTCGGCGAGGGCTTCGGCACCGTCTACGACATCTCGACGATCGGCATCCTCTGGTTCGCCGGCGCCTCCGCCATGGCCGGCCTGCTCAACATCGTGCCGCGCTACCTGCCCCGCTACGGCATGGCGCCGGACTGGGCCCGGTCGACGCGGCCGCTCGTCCTCGTCCTGTCGTTCATCGCCGCCGTCGTCACCCTCGCCTTCGGGGCCAACGTCGACGAGCAGGCGGGGGCGTATGCCACCGGCGTGCTCGCGCTCATGACGTCCGCCGCGATCGCCGTCTTCCTCACGGAGCTGCGTCGTGGCCACCGCGGGGCGGCAGCCTTCTTCGCCGTCGTCAGCGCGATCTTCGTCTACACGATCACGATCACCATCGAGCAGCGTCCCGAGGGCCTCGTCATCGCCCTGATCTTCATCGCCCTCATCGTCGTCATCAGCGTCTGGTCGCGCATCGCGCGCTCGACCGAGCTGCGCGTGCAGCGGGTCGTCTACGACGACAGCGCACGCGCGATCCTCGACGACGCCGCGCTCGGCCCCCAGCCGCTGCGGTTCATCGCCAACAAGATCAACGCCGGCGACCGCGACGAGTACCGCGCGAAGTCCCTCGACGTCCGCATGCACAACCACCTCAACGCCCGGCAGGGCGCGATCTTCCTCGAGGTGGAGATCAGCGACGCGAGCGACTTCGCGACGACCGTCCACGTCGGGTCGGCCGTCGTCGGCGGCCACTACATCCTGCGTGCGACGGGTCCGTCGGTGCCCAACGTCCTCGCCGCGGTCCTGCTCGACGTCCGCGACCGGGTCAGCAAGCCGCCGCACATCTACTTCGAGTGGAGCGAGAAGGCGCCGGGGCAGAACGTGCTGCGCTTCCTGCTCGCCGGAGAGGGCGACATCCCGCCGCTGACGCACGAGATCATCCGTCGCGCCGAGCCGGACGCCGACCGTCGCCCACAGGTGCACGTCGGCGGCTGACGCGGCCGACCGCGCGGGACGGCATGCTCAGGCGCGGTTGGCCCAGCGCTCGGGGGTGGTGCGGTAGACGCGCGACTCGTCCGCGTACCACTTCTCCATGATCCCGAGGTCGTCGAGGCCGAGACGGCGGCAGACGGCCTGCGAGCGCTCGTTCGTCGTGTGGGTCACGGCGTAGATCTCGGGCAGCCCGCCGTCGAAGCCGTGCTGGATCACCGCGGTCGCGGACTCGGTCGCGTAGCCGTGGCCCCACGAGTCGGGGTGCAGGTGCCAGCCGACCTCGACCTCGCCCTCGTCGGAGTTCGGCAGGGTCAGCAGGATGACGGACCCGGCCACGACCCCGGTCTCACGGACCTCGACGGCCCAGAAGCCGAGCGGCGGCGCCTCGCTGCGCTCGAGGTAGCGGTCGATGCGGGCGTGCGCCTCGTCGAGGTCCTTCATGAGGACCGGCTCGCCGTCGCCGAGCCACTTCACGACCTCGAGGCGGCTCTGGATGTCGAGCAGGCGCTCGGCCTCGTCGTGCGACCAGGGACGGATGGTGAGGCGGGTTGTCTCGAGATGCATGGCGACACGCTCGCACCCTCCCCGGCCACCCGTCCACGCCATTCCCACGGCAGGATGGCGGCATGTCCGACAGCGATGGCGCAGGCGAGACCGACGAGGCGACGAGCCCGCCCAGTGAGCCCACCGAGGCCAGTGAGGTGGCGCAGGCGTACGCCGCGGTGCGCCCCGAGGTCGAGGCCGCGACGGCGCTCTTCGTCGAGATGGTCACCGGCCTGCTCGACGAGGCCGGCATCAACTACCTCAGCGTGAGCGGACGCACGAAGTCCGTGGCGTCCTTCGCCGCCAAGGCCGAGCGACGCCGCGACGGCGAGCTGCTCTTCCCCGACCCGCTCGCCGACATCACCGACCAGATCGGCGTCCGCGTCATCACCTACGTCCACGACGACGTCGCCGCCGTCGCCGAGCTGCTGGCCGAGGAGCTCGCCGTCCTCGACGACCGCGACATGGGACTCGAGACCGCCCGGTCGGGCCGCTTCGGCTACGCGAGCCGCCATCTGCTCGTCGCGGTCGACGCGAGCCGCACCGTCCCGCCCGCCTACGAGGCGCTCCGCCGGCGCAGCGCGTCCGTGCAGATCCGCACCGTGCTCCAGCACGCCTGGGCCGAGTTCGAGCACGACATCCGCTACAAGGGCACCGTCCCCGAGGAGCACGCGCACGACCTCGACCGCCGGTTCACCCTGGCCGCCGGGCTCATCGAGCTCGCCGACCGGGAGTTCTCCGCCATCCGCGACCGGCTCCAGGAGGCCCTGCCGGCCAGTCCGCCGGATGCCGTCGAGCAGGACTCCCGCATCAGCACGCAGGACCTCGCGAAGTTCCTCGCCTCGAAGTACGCCGACGCCGGCTGGTCGCGCACCGACCACTACACGTGGGTGTCGGGCCTGCTGCTCGAGCTGGGCATCACGTCGGTCGACGCGCTCGCCGAGGTCATCGCCCCCGTCGACGGGGCCGACCTCATCGAGCGGATGGGCTACAAGTACCCGCCCGGCGCGGTGCGCCGGCTCGAC
Organism: Terrabacter sp. LjRoot27; assembly: GCF_964254175.1. NCBI lineage: Bacteria > Bacillati > Actinomycetota > Actinomycetes > Micrococcales > Intrasporangiaceae > Terrabacter > Terrabacter sp. LjRoot27. The sequence goes on along the minus strand of NZ_CAXUSS020000001.1, from coordinate 399,326 downwards.
GACGCCCTGCTCGCGACCTTCGGCACGCGCTACCTCGACCTCGAGGGCAACGCCCATCGCCGGGCCTCGCTCGAGGGCCGTCTCGAGCGTCTCGGGACGAGCTGACCGACCCGACCGGACCATCTCGGGGCCGCGTGTCGATTCCCAAGGACCGAGTTCGTCAGGATGATGTGGCGAGAGTCGCCACCCGCGCAGATCTCACGGCTGCGCGCCTGTTCGAGAAGGAGCCGGCCATGGCCGACACGTACGTCTACCTGATCCACGAGGGTGACTGGGACTCCGACGCCTACCTCGGTGGCGAGCCCACCACCGACGCCGGGCCCGCCGGCAAGGACCCCAGCGCCCCCTCCGCGTCCGACATGGACGCGTCGTTCCCCGAGCACAAGGCCTTCCAGCAGGCCGTCGCCGACCTCGGGGCCCGCATCATGGGTGGCGCCGCCCTGCAGAACTCCCGCTACGGCGGCACGGTGACGCCCGGCTCCGGCGACCGCGCCGTCGAGGACGCGGTCTACACCGACGGCCCCTTCACCGACACCTCGGAGGTCATCACGGGCTTCTACCTCGTCGAGACCGACGACGAGGACACCGCCCGCCGGATCGCCGCCCTCGTGCCGACGAGCAGTCGCATCGAGTGGCGCAAGGTCTTCCCGACGGGGATGTGAGTGCCGCTCGGGACGGGTGAGTTCGAGGAGGCGTGGCCGCGCATCGTGCGCGCCCTCGCCTCCTTCACCGGGAGCCTCGACGACGCCGAGGAGTATGCCGCCGAGGCCGTCGCGCGAGCCGCCGCCCACGAGCGCGCCGGCGGAGCCCCGATCGAGTCGTATGCCGCGTGGTGCACCTCGGTGGCCAGGCGGGCCTGGCTCGACGACGCCCGGCGGCGCACCACGCTCCGCCGGCTGGTCCCCGAGCTCGCCCGTCCCGAGGCGGACCGCACCGCCATGGACGACGACGACCTGTCCCTGCACGGACGCGAGGGGCTCGACGACCGCCTCGCCCTCCTCTTCGTCGCGTGCGACGAGGCCATCTCGCCCGCGTCCCGCATGGTCCTGGCCCTGCGCGTCGTGTGCGGCCTGACGATCCCCGAGATCGCCGGCCACCTCGGCGTGCAGGACACCGCCGCCGCGGCCCGGCTCACCCGCGCCAAGCGGGCCCTCGCCGAGGCCCGCGGCACCTTCCACGTCCCCGACGCCACCGAGCGTGACCGACGCCTGCCGGTCGTCATCGCCTGCGTGTCGGGAATGTTCACGGTGGCGCACCGGACCGTGCTCGACCCCGCCGACGCCCTCGCCGACACCGGACGCCAGGCACTCTCCATCGCCGACGCCCTCGTCGCGGCCTACCCCGACGACACCGAGGTCCGCGGCCTGCGGGCCGTCATCCGGCTCGGCCTGGCCCGTCGGCCCGGTCGGGTCGACGACTCCGGGACCGGCCTCGCGCTCGACGAGGTGGACCGCAGCCGCTGGGACCGCGCCCTGCTCCGGGCCGGGCTCGACGACGCGACGGCCGCCACGGCCGGCGAGGGTCGCTTCGCCATCGAGGCGGCGATCGCCGGCCTGCACTCGAGCGCGCCGTCGTTCGAGCGCACCGACTGGCCGCGCATCGTCTCGCTCTACGGCGCGCTCGAGCAGCGCTGGCCCTCCCCGTCCGTCCGGGTCGCCCGGCTCGTCGCCACCGCCCAGGGGGTCCTCGCCACCGACCCCGGCGGGTCGACGGCCGAGGTGGAGGCCGAGCTGACCGGGATCGAGGCAGGCTCGCCGGCCTACGCCAGCCGTGACGCGAGCCTCGCCCTCGCCGACCTCGAGTGGCGCACGGGGCGACGGGAGCACGCGGCGCAGCGCTACCGAGACCTCGCGGAGGTCATGCCCGCCGAGCCGCTCCGTCGCTTCTGCCTCCGGCGGGCCGTCACTCGCCCGTGACGCCGTCGACCGCCTCCCGGAGGAAGTCGGCGTGACCGTTGTGGCGGGCGTACTCCTCGATCATGTGGAGCAGGATCCAGCGCAGGCTGAACGTCTGGCCCTCCTTGCGCGACAGCGTCGCCGACCGGAACTCGAGCCCGCCCTCGGCGAGCGCCGCGTCGATGTCGCGACGGGCCTGCTCGACGGACTCGTCCATGATCCGGCGCAGCTCCTCGGGGCTGTCGTCGCGCGCCGACGTCATCTCCCAGTCGCGGTCGGCGTCCCAGTCGGCGCTCGCCCACGGCTCGGGCATCGGGCGGCCGTGCAGCACCTCCCCGAACCAGCTCGCCTCGTTGAGCGCGACGTGCTTGAGCAGCGCCCCGAGCGTCAGGGTCGAGGGCGCGAGGGGCTGCGCGAGCTGCTCGGCGGTCAGGCCCTCGGTCTTCAGGCGGAGGGTGTCGCGGTGGTAGTCGAGGAAGGCCACGAGGGTGGTGGCCTCGTCGGCGGCCAGCGGCGGGTCGGTGCGCTCGGTCCGGGCAGGTGTCGTCATGGCACCCGACGCTAGTGTCCGAGCCTCGAAAACCGCCTGCCCTTTACCCGCCGCCGGGAGCACACTGGTCCGGTGCCGTCATCGAGCCAGTGGGTCGCGTTCCTCGTCGCGTCGATCCTCTTCATCCAGGTCCCGGGCCCCAGCCTGCTCTTCACCATCGGTCGTGCCCTGACCGTGGGGCGGCGCGAGGCGCTGCTCTCGGTCGTCGGCAACGCCATCGGTGTCACGACCCAGGCCGTCCTCGTCGCGGTCGGCCTCGGCGCGGTCGTCGCCGCGAGCATCACCGCCTACACGGTGATCAAGGTCGCGGGCGCCGCCTACGTCATCTACCTCGGCATCCAGGCCATCCGCCACCGCCACGAGGCCCGCCAGGCCATGGAGGCCCAGGTGTCGGCGAAGCGTGGCCATGCCCTGCGCATCGGTGCCGTCGTCGGCCTCACCAACCCCAAGACGATCCTCTTCTTCGTCGCCTTCCTCCCGCAGTTCGTCAACACGGGCGCGGGCCACGTGGGCGTCCAGATGGCGGTGCTCGGCGGCGTCTTCGGCGTCATGGCCATCTGCAGCGACAGCATGTGGGCCCTGCTCGCCGCGCGGGCCCGGGAGTGGTTCGCCCGCAAGCCCGCTCGGCTCGACACGCTCGGCGCCACAGGCGGCGTCATGATGGTCGGCCTCGGCGCCACGATGCTCGCTCGCGAGTAGTCGCACATCGCGCGCACGGGCGGTCCGGATCTGTTTCACTGAAACGGTGGCAACCCCTCAGGTCACGTCTCCTGCGGATCGGCACGACCCCCTCCAGCGGGTCCGCGCCCACGAGCGTGCGCTCGAGCAGGTGAGGAGGGCGTATGCCGCCCTGCCGCCCGACCGGCCCGTCCGGCTCGCGAAGCGTACGTCCAACCTCTTCCGCGACCGCCGCGCCACCGACTCCCCCGGTCTCGACCTCTCGGCGATGACCGGCGTCGTCGAGGTCCGCCCCGGGACCGACGGCGCTCCGGCGACCGCACTCGTCGGAGGTCTGACGACGTACGAGCAGCTCGTCGACGAGCTGCTGCCGCACGGCTTCGTCCCGCTCGTCGTGCCGCAGCTGCGCACCATCACGATCGGCGGGGCCGTGACCGGGCTCGGCATCGAGGCGGCGTCGTTCCGCAGCGGGCTGCCGCACGAGTCGGTGCTCGAGATGCGGATCCTCACCGGGGACGGCGAGGTCGTCACGGCCACGCCCGACGGCGAGCACGCCGACCTCTTCCGGACCTTCCCGAACTCCTACGGCTCGCTCGGCTACGCGCTCGACCTCGTCATCGAGCTCGAGCCCGCGAGGCCGTACGTCGCCCTGCGCCACGTGCGGTTCGACGCGGTGCGGACGCTCACCGAGGCGGTCGACGACGTGCTGTCGTCCCAGACGTGGGACGGCGACCGGGTCGACTTCGTCGACGGCGTCGTCTTCGGCCCGACCGAGTCCTACCTCTGCCTCGGACGCTGGACCGACCACCTCGAGGGCCAGGCCCGGCCGAGCGACTACACCGGCGACCAGGTCTTCTACCGCTCGATCCAGCAGCGCCGCACCGACGTCCTGACGGCCCACGACTACCTCTGGCGGTGGGACACCGACTGGTTCTGGTGCAGCCGCGCCTTCGGGGCCCAGGTCCCGGCGATCCGCCGGCTCTGGCCGCGCCACCTGCTGCGCAGCGACGTCTACTGGCGGATCGTCGCCTTCGAGAACCGGCACCACGTCATGGGCCGCGTCGACCGGCTCCGGGGACGGCCCGACCGCGAGCGCGTCGTGCAGGACGTCGAGATCCCCCTGGCCCGCACCGCCGAGTTCGTCGACTGGTTCCTGCGCGAGGTGCCGATCGAGCCGGTCTGGCTGTGCCCGATCCAGCTGCGCCCCGCTCCCGGCACGCCTCCCGACGAGACGCCGTGGCCGCTCTACCCGATGCGCCGGGACGAGCGCTACGTCAACGTGGGCTTCTGGTCGACGGTCGCCATCGAGCCCGGCGCGGCCGACGGCGACGTCAACCGCCGCATCGAGGCCGAGGTGACGCGGCTCGGCGGCCACAAGTCGCTCTACTCCGACGCGTACTACGACGAGGCGACCTTCGCCGCCCTCTACGGCGGCACGGCATACGGCCCCGTCAAGGCCAGGTACGACCCGGGGGGACGGTTCCCGACGCTCTACGAGAAGGCGGTGCAGGCTCGATGACCACGACAGTGGGACAGGCATTCGACCACGTGTTCGGCCCCGAGGCCCCGGTGCGGGTCGTCGCGTGGGACGGCTCGGAGGGCGGCAGCCCCGACGGGCTCGTCCTGCGCCTGACCAACCCCGACGCGCTCAACCACCTCCTCGCGGCGCCCGGCGAGCTCGGCCTCGCCCGCGCCTACCTGCTCGGCGACCTCGTCATCGACGGCATCGACGAGGCCGACCCCTACGAGGTGCTGCGCGTCCTCGGCGACGGGCTCACCCCGCGCCGACCCGACCGGCACGACGCCGCCGAGCTGACCCGCTTCCTGGCCCGCTTCGTGGCCCACCACCGGCCGCACGCACCCGCGCTGCCCCCGGAGGAGACGCCGGGTCAGCTGCGTCGCCTCGCCCACGGGCTGCGGCACGGCAAGGCGCGCGACGCCGCCGCCATCAGCCACCACTACGACGTGTCGAACACCTTCTACGAGAAGGTCCTCGGGCCGTCGATGACCTACACGTGCGCGTGCTTCCCCACCGACGAGGCGTCGCTCGAGGACGCCCAGGCCTACAAGTACGACCTCGTGGCCCGCAAGCTCGGCCTGCGGCCCGGCATGCGGCTGCTCGACGTCGGCTGTGGCTGGGGCGGCATGGTGCGACACGCCGTGCGGCACTACGGCGTCACGGCGGTCGGCGTGACCCTCTCGCGCGAGCAGGCCACGTGGGCGCAGACCGCGATCGAGGCCGAGGGCCTGGCCGACCGGGCCGAGGTGCGGCACGGCGACTACCGCGACGTCACCGAGCGCGGCTTCGACGCGATCAGCTCGATCGGGCTGACCGAGCACATCGGCGTCGGCAACTATCCCGCCTACTTCCGCTTCCTGCGCGAGCGGCTGCGCGACGAGGGCCGCCTGCTCAACCACTGCATCACCCGCCCCGACAACCAGCACCCGGGACTGCCGCCCCGCGGCTTCATCAACCGCTACGTCTTCCCCGACGGCGAGCTGACGGGCAGCGGCGACATCGTGCGCGTCATGGAGGACGAGGGCTTCGAGGTGCGTCACCACGAGAACCTCCGCGAGCACTACGCCCGCACGTGCGCCGCGTGGAACGCCAACCTCGCCAAGCACTGGGAGGACTGCGTCGAGCTCGCCGGGCTCGGCACGGCCCGGGTGTGGGGCCTCTACCTCGCCGGGTCGCGGCTGGCCTTCGAACGGGGCGGGATCCAGCTGCACCAGGTGCTCGCGTCGCGCACGAGCAGCGAGGGGGTGTCGGGCTTCTCGCTGCGGCCCCGCTTCGAGCCTGATGCCTGACCGGCAGGCCTAGCCCGACCCGCCGAGGTCGACGTCGTAGGCCTCGTAGACGAGGTCGCCGCCCTTCTGGCGGTGGCGCACGAGCCGTCCGACGAGCACCGTCAGCTCCTCGCGGAAGACGGGCAGGTCGGCCATCGTGCCGCCGTGCTCGAGCACCGCGAGGTAGCCGTGCAGGGCCTCCCGCAGGTCACGGTGCTCCTCGAGGAGCCGCTCGACGCGGACGGAGAGCCGCGGGGCGCTGCGCCGCGCCCGGTCGTAGATGCCGCCCGGGCTCTCCGTGAGCGCGACGTGGTCGTCGAAGTCGTGCGCCAGCTCGGCGAGCGCCGCCCGCACCCGCTCGCGCCACATCCCACCGCGGGCGATCGGCGCCTCGAGCGCGAGGTCGACGGCGGCGACGGAGTCGCGCAGCTCGGACCGGTGCCGGCGCACCCGGTCGAGGTGGACGGCGAGGTCGGCGGGGGTGTCGACGCGGCCACGATCGAAGCCCTGCGCATCGAGCTGGCCCGCCGGGGCGAGGGGCGGGATGGCGGCATTCGGCTGGACGTTCATGGCGCGACCTCCGTGCCCTCCATGGTCGCGCCGCGGTGCCCCGTTCGTCCAGAGCACCGGCCCCGCGATCGGGCCTGCACCACGGCTCGCCACGGACCTCAGGCCAGGGACAGGAAGAGCTTCTCCATCTGGGCGACGTCCATCGTCTCGCCGTCCGGGTTGGCGATGCACTCGCGCAGGCCGGTCGCGATGACGGCGAAGCCGGCGCGGTCGAGGGCCTTGGAGACGGCGGCGAGCTGCGTGACGATGTCCTTGCAGTCGCGCCCCTCCTCGATCATCTTGACGATGCCGCCGATCTGGCCGCGGGCGCGGTTGAGGCGACGGATGACCGACTGCATCTCGTCGAGGTCGAGTTCCACAGCATCCTCCTGGGGTCGTTGCGGGAACGCCCCATGATACCCCCGGCCGTATGCCGTCCGCTTGCGTGCCGCTCAGCCCGAGCGGGGCGCGTACATGATGAGCGCGACCCCGACCAGGCAGACGAGCGCGCCCGCGACGTCCCACCGGTCGGGCCGGAAGCCGTCGGCCACCATGCCCCACACGAGCGAGCCCGCGACGAAGACGCCACCGTAGGCGGCGAGGATGCGCCCGAAGCTCGCGTCGGGCTGGAGCGTCGCCACGAAGCCGTAGAGGCCGAGCGCGACGACTCCCGCGCCGGCCCACAGCCAGCCGCGGTGCTCACGCACCCCCTGCCAGATGAGCCAGGCACCACCGATCTCGGCGAGGGCGGCGAGCACGAAGAGCAGGATCGAGCGGGCGACGGTCACGCTCAGAGGTCCCCGGCCGCGCGCCGCTCGACGTCGCTGCGCAGGATGCAGAACTCGTTGCCCTCGGGGTCGGCCATGACGACCCAGCCCCGGCCGTCGTCGGTGCGGCAGTCCTGCACGACGGTCCCCCCGAGACCCGTGACGCGCTCGACCTCCTCGTCGCGCGGGCGGTCGGTGGGGCGCAGGTCGAGGTGGACGCGGTTGCGCACCTGCTTGGCGTCCTCGACCTCGATGAAGAGCAGCCGGTGCGACTCGTCGGGCGAGAAGATCATGCACTCCTCGTGCCCCGGCTCGTTCGGGTCGGACGGGTCCTCGTGGTAGCCGAGCAGGTCGGCCCACCAGACGGACTGCGCGTGCGCGTCGAGGGCGTTGACGGTCGTGTGCGAGAGCTCGAGTGCCATGCGGCCATCCTGCTGGGCGCGCGCCGGTTCGGGCCACTGCCTTGCCGCCGGCCACGCACGCCGTCAACGTCGGTTGACGAAGGGGACCTGCCGGCATACCGTGTCAATGAAGGTTGACACGGTACGAGAGGCGACCGCGATGACGAAGGAGGTCGACGACATGCTCCAGCTCGCTCGGGCCACCGGTGACGACGACCCGCGCGCGGCCCTCGCCGCCGCGCGTGAGCTGCGGCGCACCGCCGACCGCACCGAGGCGGCCGTGGTCCGGCGCGCGCGCAACCAGGGCCTCGCCTGGGCCGACATCGCCGAGCAGCTCGGCGTCACCCGCCAGGCCGTCCACAAGAAGTACGGCCGACGCTAGACCGCGGCGATCACCCTTCGCGGCGCAGGACGACGACGGTGTCGAGCGCGACGCGCTCGCCCTCGTCGGTCGGGACCGGGCGCTGCCGGATGCCCGACTGCAGGGCCGCGACGGGAAGCCCCTCGGCGCGGTCGAGCACCTCCTCGGGGTCGTAGAGCACGGCACGGTCGCTCGGACCGCCCCAGCCCTCGGCGAGGTTGCGGCCGGCGTGCCCGACGACGACGACGAGACCCCCCGGGCGCACGGCCTCGACGGCCGACCGCAGCGCCTGCCGCCACTGCTCGGCCGGCAGCTGGAGGTAGCAGAGCAGAGCGAGGTCGTAGGCGGCCGGACCGCCGGGCGTCGACTGCGTGGCGTCCGCGACGACCGCGGTGAGCCGGCTCAGGTCGTCACCGAGCCGGTCGGTCGCGAGGGACCGCATCCGCTCCACGGCCACGGGCGAGTAGTCCGACGCCGTGACGACCCAGCCCTGCTCGACCATCCAGATCGCGTTGCGCCCCTCGCCCGCGGCGAGGTCGACGGCGTGACCGGGCGTCAGCGGGCCGATGATCTCGGCGACGAAGCGGTTCGGCTCGGCCGACCACACGAGGTCGTGTGCCGCATACCGCTCGTCCCAGTCCTTGGCGTCCACGGTTGCTCTCCTCGTCGTCATCGAGCGGCCGGGTGCCGGTCGCGAATCCCATTGTGGCGCGGCACGTCTCGTTCGTCACGATTCGGACGCACCCGTCGGGCGCCCGCGTAGCGTGGACAGCGGAAAGGCATGCCATGAAGAACGTCCTCATCGTCCACGAGTCCATGTTCGGCAACACCCACGAGATCGCCGCGGCCATCGCCGACGGGTTGCGCCGAGGCAGACCGACGGAGGACGGCGACGTCCAGCTCGTCCACGTCGACGACGCCCCGACGGTGATCCCCGACGACGTCGACCTGCTGCTCGTCGGCGGGCCGACCCACGCTCTCGGCATGACCCGCCCGAAGACGCGCGAGGACGCCGCGACGAAGGGTGGCACGGCCGCGCGCGAGGGGGTCCGCGAGTGGATCGAGTCCCTGACGCCACGGCCCGAGCTCCCCGTCGTCACCTTCGACACGCGGGTGCACGTCAAGATGCTGCCGGGCTCGGCCGCGAGCGCCGCGGCGAAGGCCCTGCGCCACCATGGCTTCGGCCGCGCCGAGCGCGGCGAGACCTTCTGGGTGCAGGGCACCCCCGGGCCCATCGAGGCCGGCGAGCTCGAGCGCGCGCGTGCCTGGGGCGCCGAGCTGGCCACGCGGGTCGCCCCCGGCGTCGCCTGACGCCGTCGGTCCCGCTCAGCCGAGCGAGTCGAGCCAGGGCTCGAGGTGCCCGAGCACGTCCTCGGGCGCCTCGAGCTGCGGCGTGTGCCCCATCCCGTCGAGCCACGCCGTGCGCCAGGCCGGGTTGAGCCGCGCGGCGCGGCGTGCCGCCGAGACGGGCACGAGCCGGTCACGCGTGCCGTGGATGAGCAGCACGGGCCGGTCGAGGTCGCGCATGATGCGGTCGTACTCTCGCCGACCGCGGAGCACGCGCAGCAGGGACCGCGCCGCACCGAGGAACTCGCTCTCGGGGTCGGGGAGCGACCGGCGCCAGGCGGCGAGCTCGATCCCGGCCTCGACGACGTCGTCGTCGGCGCGCGAGGGGTCGGCGAAGCACAGCGCCACGGTGCCGAGCACGCGCTGCCGGTCCGAGACGCTCTTGTTGTAGCGGGTCAGCACGAGCTCGCCGACCCGTGGTACGGCATACATCGCGAAGGTCGCGGCGACCTGGGGGTCGGGGCGCGCACCCGGGTTGGGCAGGGCGGGGTCGACGAGCGCGAGGCCCACGACCTGCTCGGGGCGACGGTCGGCGAGCAGCAGGCTCACCATCCCGCCCATCGAGTTGCCGACGAGGACGACGGGGCGACCGAGGACCTCGTGGACGAAACGGCTGAGCAGGGCGGCGTTGTGGTTGACGCTCGTCGCGCGACCGAGGGCCGGGCTCAGCCCGAAGCCCGGCAGGTCGATCGCGACGACCCGTCGACGCGCGGCGAGCGCCGGCGCGACGGCGACCCAGTTGAGGTGCGACCCGCCGAGCCCGTGCACGAGGACGACCGGCGGCGGCTCGACCGCACCCGGCACGGCCTCGGGACCGCCGAAGTCGACCCAGTGGACGGGACCGTCGAGGTCGATGGTGCGGCCGACCCCGCCCCACGGGGACGCGAGGTCGAGCGGCGCGGTGGACGGCGGGGTCGTCATGGACGCAGGTTACCGCCGGTCACCTGCCGCCGCGGCCGCACCCGCGGCACGGGCACGCAGGTGACGCGACTCGGGCGCGTTGTCGCTCAGCCCGGCGGCCCGTTCCCACTCGGCGGCCGACTCGGGCCACCGCGCGAGGCGGCCGAGCAGCTCGGCCCGCACGACGTGGAACGCGACGTAGCCGTCGAGGTCGAGGTCGTCGAGGAGGGCGAGCGCGGCCTGCGGGCCGTCGAGCTCGGCGACGGCGACAGCCCGGTTGAGCCGCACGACGTCCGTCGGCGCGAGGCGCAGCAGGTGGTCGTAGAGCGCGACGACCTGGGACCAGTCGGTGTCCGCCGCGGTCGCCGCATCGGTGTGCACGGCGTTGACCGCAGCCTGCAGCTGGTACGGGCCGGGGGCGCCGCGGCGCAGGCACCGGCGCACGAGAGCATGGCCCTCGTGCAGGAGCGCCCGGTCCCAGAGGGAGCGGTCCTGCTCGGCGAGCACGACGAGCTCACCCGCCGCGTCGGTGCGCGCCGGACGCCTGGCCTCCGTCAGCAGCATCAGGGCCAGCAGGCCCATCGCCTCCGGCTCGTCGGGCATCAGCTCGACGAGCACGCGGGCCAGCCGGATCGCCTCGGCGGCGAGGTCCGGGCGGCCGAGCTCGGCACCGGCGGTGGCCGTGTGCCCCTCCGTGAAGACGAGGTAGAGCACGGCGAGCACCGGGGCGAGCCGGGCGGGCAGGTCCGCGTCACGCGGCACCCGGTAGGGGATGCCGGCCGCGCGGATCTTGGCTTTCGCCCGCACGATCCGCTGCGCCATCGTCGACTCGGGCACGAGAAACGCGTGCGCGATCTCGGGGGTCGTCAAGCCTCCGAGCAGCCGCAGCGTCAGCGCGACCTGGGCCTCCCGCGACAGCGCGGGGTGGCAGCAGGTGAAGACGAGGCGTAGTCGTTCGTCCTTCACGGGTCCCTCCTCCGGGACGCCGGCGTCGTCGTCGGCGCCGTGGAGCGCGTGCGCCTCCGCGTGGCGGGCCTCGCGCGTCGCCTCCCGGCGCAGCCGGTCGATGGCCCGGCGCCGCGCAGTCGTGATGATCCAGCCTGCGGGACTCGGCGGCATACCGTCGCGGGGCCAGCGCTCGACGGCCACGGTGAACGCGTCCTGGACGGCGTCCTCGGCGAGGTCGATGTCCCCGAGGGCCCGGATGAGCACGGACACCGCACGCCCGTGCTCGGCACGGAAGACCCGTGCGATGTCCGCGCCCGAGACCGTCATGTCGCCCGCGCCGTCACCGGTCGGTCGGCGCCTGGCCGGGGTCGTCCTCGCCCTGGAAGGGGCGCACCTCGACGGGCAGGCCGGTCGCGCCGGCGATGCGCTCGGCCCACCCGAGGACGACGTCGTAGTCGTCGGAGCGCACGATCGTCAGCCCGCCCAGGTGCTCCTTCGCCTCGGCGAACGGCCCGTCGGTGAGCACGGCGTCGGTCACCGACCCGCGCGTGCGCCGGATCGTCGTCGCACTGGACTGGTCGGCGAGACCGCCGGCGAAGACCCAGCCCCCGGCGGCGCGGATGTCGGCGTTGACGACCTCGAGGTCGGCCATGACGCGGGTGAGGTCGAGCTCCTCCGGCGGCGGCCCGTCGGGCGAGAAGAGGCTGATGAGATAGGTCTTCACGATGATCTCCTCCTGCCGGCGCTGCCGGCTGGTCCGGGGCGCACCCTGTGTGCACCCTGCACCCTCTACACGAGCGGGCGCACCCCGGATCGACAGATCGGGCCGGGACGGACCGTGAGCCGCCCCGCCCGGCGACCCGTCAGGCCGTCTTCGACCTGAGCCAGGTGATCATGGCGGCCCAGCGGGCCGGGTCGTTCGTCAGCATCCGCTCGTCGTGGGCCGCGCCGGGCACCATGACGGTGACGTGCGGCTGGCCCTTCTTCGTGGCCCAGTAGTCGACGGCGCCGAGGGTGCCGGGCGGCACGACGGTGTCCTTGTCGCCCATCATCGCGTAGAAGGGCGGGGCCGCCGACGAGAAGTACGTCTCGGGCTTGAAGGAGTTCCAGCGGCTGTTGCACTCGCTCCACGTCGGGTAGTACGGGCACTGGACCGCGAGCGCCGCCCACTGCGAGAGGACCACGACGCCGGTGCCCCGCACGTCGGCACCGCTCGAGCCGTTGACGGCCACGTCCATGACCCGGTGCGGCTGGAGCACGCCGGACACGGAGACGGCGGCGCGGACGTTGCGGTAGTAGACGCTCGACGTGATGGCCATGTGCCCGCCCGAGGAGAAGCCGTAGAGCGCGACCCGGTTGGGGTTGACGCCGAACTTCTTGGCGTTGGCCTTGACCCACGCGATCGCGAGGCTCACGTCCGTGCGCTGGCCCGGCCAGGGCGTGCCGGCGTGGCTGCCGGTCGGCGCGGTCAGACGGTAGTTCATGTTGAAGACGGCGAAGCCCTCGTCGAAGAACTTCTTCGACACCGGGGCCGAGGCCGCCTTCGTCGCGTTGGCCCACGAGCCGCCGTGGATGACGATGATGGCCGGGCGTCCGGCGCCGCCGACCCAGCTCGTGTCGTAGTAGGCGTCGAGGTTCTGGTAGGTGTCGGCCCCGTTGTAGCGGTACGACTCCACGACGGCCGTGCCGTCGACGGCGACGAGCGCGGTGGGCGCCAGCCCGACACCCGCGGCCTCCGCGGCGCGCATCGAGACGACGAGGCCGGACGCGGCGGCGAGGAGCAGGGCGAGCACTGCGGCGAAGGTCCGACGGCGGCGGACCTGGCGGGTGGTGGTGGACATGGGTGTTCCTGACGTCTTGCGGTCGGTTGATGCCGGCAGCACGTCAGATCCGGCCCCTGTGAAGCCCCCTGCCAGTGCCCCTGTTGGAGCCCTCCGGGGCCCCGCTCCAGCGCGGGAACCATAACCCACGAGCGGGCGCTACGGGGTGGTACGGCCCGATTCGGGGCGGTCAGCCGCGCGGGCGCTGCTCGACGAGCCCGACGAGGTTGCCCTCGGAGTCGACGACGAACGCCATCCACTCCTCGGTGCCCGCCGGCCCGAGGGCGTCGTCGTCGTGGCCGAAGATGACGTGGGGCTCGCCGCGCACCTCGACGCCGGCTGCCCGGAGTCGCTCGACCGTCCCGTCGATGTCGTCGACGCGCAGGTAGAGCAGGGCGCTCGGAGCCCCCTGGTCGAGCAGCAGCCGCACGCCACCGAGGTCGAAGAACACGAGTCCCGGGGGGTCGAAGGTCGCGAGGGGCGGTGCGCCGAGCAGGTCGCGGTAGAACGCGGTGGCCCGGCCGAGGTCGTCGGCGTGCTGGGCGATCTGGACGAGTCCCATGCCCCGACGGTAGACCCGCCGGGGCCGGGGGCGTCAGTCCTTGCTGCTGCTGAACGCGGCGTCGAACGAGGCGGTCGGGCGCTCGAAGTTGAGGCCCCTGACGTACTCGAGCGCGCCGGGTGCGCCGACGAGGCGGTCCATCCCGGCGTCCTCCCACTCGATCGAGATCGGGCCGTCGTAGCCGATGGCGTCGAGGGTGCGGAAGCAGTCCTCCCACGGCACGTCGCCGTGGCCCGTCGACACGAAGTCCCAGCCGCGGCGCGGGTCGCCCCACGGCAGGTGCGAACCCAGACGACCGTTGCGGCCGTTGCCGATCCGCTTGCGCGTGTCCTTGCAGTCGACGTGGTAGATCCGGTCCTTGAAGTCCCAGATGAACCCCGCGGGGTCGAGGTCCTGCCACACCATGTGGCTCGGGTCCCAGTTGAGACCGAAGGCCTCGCGGTGCCCGATCGCCTCGAGCGTCGCGACGGTGCTCCAGTAGTCGTAGGCGATCTCGCTGGGGTGCACCTCGTGCGCGAACTTCACGCCCACCTCGTCGAAGACGTCGAGGATCGGGTTCCAGCGCCGGGCGAAGTCGGCGTAGCCCGCCTGGATGACGTCGTCGGACACGGGCGGGAACATCGCGACGTACTTCCAGATCGCCGAGCCCGTGAAGCCGATGACCGTGTCGACGCCGAGCTTCGCCGCCGCGCGGGCGGTGTCGGCCATCCGCTCGGCGGCCCGCTGCCGGACGCCCTCGGGGTCGCCGTCCCCCCACACCGCCGCGGGCAGGATGTCCTGGTGCCGCTGGTCGATGGGGTCGTCGCAGACGGCCTGGCCGACGAGGTGGTTGGAGATCGCCCAGACCTTGAGGCCGTGGCGCTCGAGGATCTCGCGTCGGGACTCGATGTAGCCGTCCTCGGACAGGGCCCGGTCGACCTCGAAGTGGTCGCCCCAGCAGGCGATCTCGAGGCCGTCGTAGCCCCACTCCCCCGCGAGGCGGCACACCTCCTCGAAGGGCAGGTCGGCCCACTGTCCGGTGAAGAGCGTGATCGGTCGGGCCATCGTGGATCTCCTTGCTGCTGTGAGCTGCTGGTGTGAGGTGTTGGTGTGAGGTGGTGGGGTCAGTGGCTGGTGGCTGCGGCGACGCGCACGCCGGCGGCCTCGAGGACGAGGTCGTGGACGTCCGCTGCCGCCACCGTCTCACGGCGCAGGGCCGCGTCGGAGGTGATGACGACGGGTCCGTCCGTGGGGTCGTCGGGCAGCCGTCCGTGGCTGCCCCGCACCCACCGCGGGTCGAGCGGGACGACCTTCATGGCATACCGCAGGCCGAGCTTCTTGCGCACGAGACCGAGCCCGGCGCGCGCCTTGGCGGAGCGGTCGGCGGGGTCGAAGAAGAGCTCGGCGGGGTCGTAGCCGGGCTTGCGGTGGATCTCGACGCCGCGGGCGAAGTCGGGGGCCCGCTCGTCGTCGAGCCAGTAGTAGTACGTGAACCACGCGCGGGGGTCGGCCACGAGGACGAGGTCGCCACTGCGCTCGTGGTCGAGGCCGTATGCCGTCTGGCCGGCCCGGTCGAGCACCTGCTCGACGCCGGGGGTGGCGGCCAGGAGCGCGCGCACCTCCTCGAGCCGGTCGGCGTCCCTGACGTAGACGTGCGCGACCTGGTGGTCGGCGACGGCGAACGCCTCGGAGGCCCAGGGATCGAGGTACTCCATGCCGGCCTGCGTGTGGACGTCGAGCAGCCCGGCCCGACGCAGCACCCGGTTGACGTCGACGGGCTGGTCGACGGCGGTGATGCCGTACTCGCTGACGACGACGACGCTGACCCCGAGCCGCTCGGCGTCGTCGAGCAGCGGCGCGAGGGCGGCGTCGAGCTCGCGGGCGGCGGCGCGCGCCTCGGTCGACTCCGGGCCGAAGCGCTGGAGGTCGTAGTCGAGGTGCGGCACGTAGGAGAGCGTCAGGTCGTGCTCGGGCAGCAGGATACGGGTCGCCTCGATGATCCAGCGCGAGGACGCGATGGACGCCGTGGGGCCCCAGTAGTGGAAGAGGGGGAAGTCGCCGAGGCGCTCGACGAGTCGGTCGTGCAGCTCCACCGGGCGCGTGTAGCAGTCGGGCGACTTGCGGCCGTCGGCGTGGTAGACCGGCCGCGGCGTGACGATCGAGTCGACGTCCATGCCCATGGCGTACCACCAGCAGACGTTGGCGACGCGGGCGCCGGGATGGGCGCGGCGCAGGGCGTCCCAGACCTTCTCCCCCTCGACGAGCGCGTTGTGCTGGCGCCACAGGAAGACCTCGCCGAGGTCGCGGAAGTACCACCCGTTGCCGACGGCGCCGTGGTCGGCGACGGGACGGCCGGTCAGCATCGTCGACTGCACCGAGCACGTCACGGCGGGCAGCACGGTCTCGAGCGCGGACTGCCAGCCGGACCCGGCGAGACGGCGCAGCCGCGGCATGTCGGCGAGCGCCCGCGGGGTCAGGCCGACGACGTCGAGGAGGAGGACCTTCGTGGGCTGCGTGGGCTGGGTGGATGGCGTGGTCACGCGGACTCCTTGAGGCCGAGGTCGATGAGGGTGTCGCGGAGCCAGGCGAGCTCGCCGGCGATGCTCGCGGCGAGGGCCGCGTCGTCGGTCGGGCGCACCCCCTCGGGCACGACGGTCCACGTGTAGGTCTCGACCTCGAGGTGGTCGGTCAGGGCGGCGTCGCCGCCGACGAGGACCTCGAGCGAGTGCCGCAGGTCGCCGGTCGTGGCGGCGAGCGGCGGCTCGGGGGCGTGGTCGAGGGGCACGTGGAAGTGGACCCGCCACGGCCGCTCGGTCCCACCCGGGCACGGGTCGAGGGGACGGGCGCCCCCGAGGGCGTCGCCGAGGTCGTCGCGGGCGCGCAACGGGGCGTGCTCGCCCGCCCCGGGGGCCCGGGTCTGGTGCAGGAAGCGGTCCTCGTCGAAGGCGGCCAGCGACTGCCGGGTCGCGTCGTCCCCGGGGTGCTCGACGTGGAGGGCGGCCGACACCTGGGCCTTGACGACCCGGCGCCCGGCGGCGGACAGGCGCGGGACCGCGACGGCCGCGTCCTCGAAGCCGACGGCGAGGTGGCACAGGTCGAGGCAGACGCCGAGGACGTCCTCGTCCCAGCCCACCATCCGGTCGACGAGCTCGGTCGTCGTCTCGATGACGCAGCCGGGCTCGGGCTCGAGTCCGACGCGGATCTCGCGGCCGGTGCGGTCGCGCAGGGCGTGGAGGTGGTCGGCGAGACGGTCGAGCTGCTCGGCGGCCAGGACCTGCCGGTCGCCGAACCACGGGTGCCGCCACCCGAGGGGCAGCGTCGAGATGCTGCCCCGGGCGGCGTCGTCGGGCAGCAGCCGGGCGAGCACCTCGGTGAGGTCGGTCGTGTAGGCGAGCCGGGCCGGCTCGGTCCAGTCGGGGTGGTAGACGCGGTGCTTGACGACCTCGTCCTGGAAGCCGCGGTAGGGGAAACCGTTGAGGGTGACGACCTCGAGGCCGCGCTCGTCGAGGGCCGCGCGCAGCCGGTCCGTCTGGCGCGGGTCGTCGGCGAGCCCCCGGGCGACGGGGGCGCTGAGCCACAGGCCGAGCCCGAGGAGGTCGGCGCCGAGGTGGTGTCGCACGGGCAGGGCGAAGCGGTCGAGCTGCCCGATGATCGTGTCGAGGTCCTCACCCGGGTGGACGTTGGTGCAGTACGCGACGTGGACGGTCTGCCCGTCGGCGTGGAGCAGGCGCACGGCTCACTCCCTCGCGCCGCGGAGCACGGAGTTGCCCATGAAGGTCGCGCCGGCGCCGACGAGCCCGACGAGCTCGCTCGTGCCCGTCCCTGCCGGCGCCTCGGTCTCGGGCAGCTCGAGCCGACCGCTCTGGCCGTAGAACTCGACGGGGTTGCGCCACAGCACCCGGTCGACGTCGTCGGCCGTGTAGCCCGCGGCGAGCATCGTCTCGCCGACGCGACGGGTCTTGAGCGGGTCGCTGTTGCCCCAGTCGGCGGCCGAGTTGACGATCATCCGGTCCAGGCCGTGGCGGCGCAGGATCTCGACCATGCGGTGCTCGTCCATCTTCGTGTCGGGGTAGACGGAGAAGCCCATCCAGCAGCCGGACTCGGCGACGACGTCCACGGTCATCTCGTTGAGGTGGTCGACGAGGACGGCGCCGGGCTCGAGCGCCGACTCGCGCACGACGTCGAGGGTGCGGCGCGTCCCGGCGAGCTTGTCGCGGTGCGGCGTGTGCACGAGCGCGGGCAGCTCGTGCTCGGCGGCCAGCGCGAGCTGCGCGGCGAAGACGTCGTCCTCCTCGGGCGTCATCGAGTCGTAGCCCAGCTCTCCCACCGCGACGACGCGGTCCTTGGCCAGGTAGCGCGGCAGCACGTCGAGGACCTCGCGGCACCGGGCGTCGTTGGCCTCCTTGGGGTTGAGGCCGATCGTCGCGTGGTGGGCGATGCCGTACTGCGACGCGCGGAACGGCTCCCAGCCGAGGAGCGCGTCGAAGTAGTCGGTGAAGGAGCCGACGCTCGTGCGCGGCTGGCCGAGCCAGAAGGAGGGCTCGACGACGGCACGGACGCCGGCGGCGTGCATCCGCCGGTAGTCGTCGGTGGTGCGCGACGTCATATGGATGTGGGGGTCGAAGATGCGCACGGCTGCTCCTCAGTCGGCTCGGTGGGCAGGGGACAGTGCAGAGGACAGTGCAGAGGACAGGGCGAGGACGGTGCGGGCGTCGGGGGGCACGACGCGACCGGCGGCCTCTCGCTCGGCGGCGTAGTCGCGCACCATGCGTGCGAGCTCGTCGTCGGCACGCTCGGCGAGCCCGGCGACCTGCGCGACGGGGATGCCGGTGAAGAGGACCTTGAGCACCGCCTGACGCCAGGCGTCGTCGTCGAGGTGCGCGGCGGCATACGGCCCCACGGCGGCGGCGACGAGTCGGGTGTCGTTGGTGCGCAACGCATCTCGCACGATCGGCAGGGCGCCGTCCCCGATGGGGTCGGCACGGTCGGGGTCGTCGAGGGCCGGGAGGGCGAGCAGGACCGCGCGCCGCTCCGCCGCGTCGCCGTGGTCGTAGACGCGGCGCACGACGTCGACGACGTATGCCGCCGGGCCGGGCACCGCGAGCAGCAGCGCCTCGCGTGCGGCGTCGCCGTCGAGGCCCTCACGGGCCGCGGTGCGTGCAGCGGCCGGGAAGTACCGGTCGATGGCGTCGGGGTCGGACGCCACCCGGGCGATCGCGTCCTGCGTGGTCACCGGGCTCATCGGCCCACCTCCTGGGGTCGTCGTGCGGCGTCGCGGAGGAACTCGAGGCTCGACGCAGCGAGCGACGGCGCGGCGTGCGAGTGGCGGGGCAGCTCGACGGCGACGAGCCCGGAGAACTCGACGGCCTCGAGCGCGGCCAGCACCGGGGGGAAGTCCACCTCACCGTCACCGAAGGGCAGGTGCTCGTGGACTCCACGCCGCATGTCGTCGATCTGGACGTTGGCGACGAGGTCTCCGGCACCGAGGACGCAGGCGGCAGGCTCGGCCTCCTCGGTGCAGCGCAGGTGCCCGACGTCGACCGTCAGGCGCAGCCGGTCGGGTGACCCGAGCCGGCGCCGCAGCTCGAGCACGTCGGCGATGCGCTCGACGAACATGCCGGGTTCCGGCTCGAGCGCGAGGTCGACGCCGTGGGCCTCGGCGACCGGCAGCAGGGCGGTGACGCCTGCCTCGACGCGGGCCCAGAGCTCGTCCCGGCTCGTGCCGCGGGGGGCGATGCCGCTCCAGCAGGAGACCGCGGGCGAGCCGAGCTCGGCCGCGACGCGGATCGCCGTCTCCAGCAGGTCGATCCGTCTCTCGCGTCCGGCCTGGGACACGAGCGTCGGCTCGTGCTTGTGACGCGGGTCGAGCACGTAGCGGGCGCCGGTCTCGACGACGACCGCCAGACGGTGACGCTCCAGCAGAGCCCGGGCCCGGGCCGTGCGGCCGGCCAGGTCGGGCGCGAAGGGGTCGAGGTGGGCGTGGTCGAGCGTCAGGGCGACGCCGTCGTAGCCGAGGTCGGCGAGGAGCGCGAGCGCGTCCTCGAGCCGGTGGTCGGTGAAGCCGTTGAGGCCGTAGCCGAAGCGGAGGCTCATGTCGCCGACACCCGCCTCATGGCCGCCGCCCCGACGGGCGCGGAGGCGGCGAGCCCGAGGGCGGCCGCGTGGTGGCCGGTCGCCGCGAGCGCCGCGCCCTGGAGCGGCACGAGGCCCCGGATGCCGGCGCCCGTCGCCCGGCGCACCGTGCCTGCGTCAGGCGTGCGGGTCGCGGCCAGCTGGGCGCGCAGGACGCTGACGGCATACGCCCCCGTGAGGGCGAGCGAGACCGCGGCGCCGAGCGCTCCCCCGGCACGTCCGCGCCCGGCGGCGGGCACCTGTCGCAGGGCCGAGGCGGCGGCGACGAGGGCCGTCCCGGCGACGCAGGCGCGGGCCACCCCGGTCGAGCCGCCGTGGACCTCGCCGCGGCTCAGGGCCGTGACCCCGGCCGTGTGGACGGCGACGAGCGTGGCCGGCACGGCGGCGGCTCGCAGCCCGGGCAGACCGCCCGCGCTCGCCCCGAGGAGCACGTCCAACCCTCGGGTCGAGGCCATCGTCGCGACGCTGAGCGGCCCCGCCTTCGGGGACAGGTCATAGGCCCAGACCGCTGCGGCGAGCACCGTGGCCGTGGCGGCCGAGCGTCGGCCACCGGCCGCGGCCGCGACGGCGACGCCACCGACGGTGAGACCGGTCGCGACCGCGAGCGCCGTCCGGGCCGGCACGCGACCCGACGGGATCGGCCGCTCCGGGCGTTCCACCGCGTCGGTGCGACGGTCGGCCCAGTCGTTGAGCGCCATGCCCGCCCAGTAGAGGCACGTCGACGCGACCGGCAGGGCGGCCGAGCGGGCACCGGCCGGCCAGCCCGCGCTCGCCGCACCCGCGAGGGTGTCGCCGGGCACGGTGAGGGCGGCCGGTGCCCGCACCAGCTCCACGAGGTCGCGCAGGGTCGTCACGACGCCGTCGCCCACTCCGTCGCCCACTCCGTCAGCGTCCGGTGCTGCTCGAAGAGGCGGTGCTCGTCGGAGCCCACCGGGTCCTTGAAGAAGAAGCCGAGGGCCGGGAGCGGGCCCACCTCCCCACGCCGGAGCGCGAGGTCGGCGAGGCGGGCCAGGTCGATGACGAGCGGCGCGGCGAGGGCCGAGTCGCAGCCCTGCCACGTGAACTGCATCGACATCCGCGTGCCGAGGAAGCCGGAGAAGGTCAGGTGGTCCCACGCGGTCTTCCAGTCGCCGAGGTCGGCGATGTTGTCGATGTGGACCGGACCGTCGACGGGGTGGCCGAGCATCGCCTCGAGTCCGCGGGCCTTGCTGCGGGCCTTGCTCTCCATCGCCTCGGGGTCGGCGAGGGTGGCGCCGTCACCGCCGCCGAGGAGGTTCGTCCCGGCCCAGGAGCGGACCCGCAGCGAGCGCGCGGCGAACATCGGCGCGAGGACGGACTTGACGAGCGTCTCGCCCGTCTTGCCGTCGCTGCCGCCCCACGGGACGCCGTGGCGCTCGGCGAGCTCCTCCAGCGCGGGCAGGCGGGCGCCCGTCGAGGGGGTGAAGTCGATGAAGGCCGCTCCCGCCGTGAAGGCGGCGGCGGCATAGACGGCGCTCGGCGGCAGCGGGGACTCCCCTGCGGCCCAGGCCTGCTCGAGCGCCTCGAGAGAGGCGTGCGCCGGGTCGTCGGTGACGACCGGTTCGGTGGAGCTGACGTTGACGACGACGACGCGCGAGAGCGACTCGGCCTCCGCGAAGGCGCGGATGTCGGCGGCCAGCCGTTCGACGGCGTCGGCCTGACGCTCGTCGGCGTCCCGGTGGCCGTGGCGGATCCGGGCACAGGTGCGGTCGAGCTCGTCGGAGACGAGGGCCAGGGCCGTGTGCGGGACGACGCCGGCGTCGGCGAGCTGCGCCGCGCGCTTGACGAGGGGGACGTCGGCGACGTCGTGACCGCCGACGACGAGGTGGTCGAGCGGGACGAGGCCCGCCGCGGCGAGGTCGGGCTGCTCGGTGACGAGCCCGTCGGGACCGGCACCGCCGGCGGTGATGAGGGCGAGACCCGTGGCGACGGTCGTCGCGACCGATCCGCGCGCGCCGACGAGCCAGAGTCCGGTTCGTTCGTCCGTCATGGTCGTTCTCCTCGGGAGGTGGTTGCGAGGTGTGCGGGTGGGGGTGGCCCGGCGGCGGGGGCGTGTGCCCGCCGCCGGGCCACCGGGACCGTCAGCGCAGCGAGGCGATGACCGCCGCCGCGTCGCGCTGCAGGGCGGCCGAGGCCGCCGCGTCGCGGACGTAGGCGGTGGACTTCGCTGCCGCGATGAAGCCCTCGAGCTGCGAGACGGCCGCGCTGGTGCGCCCACCCGCGATGTGCTTCTCGGCCTGCTGGAGCCGCTTCTCGAGCTCCTTCTCGCCCGCCGGGGTGACGAGTCCCTCGCGGGACAGCCGCTCCGTCAGCGCCGTCAGCGTGAGGATCGAGGTCGTCGTGGTGAACGTCCTCGTCGTCGTCGTGACGAGACCGGCCTTGTCCTTCGCCGTGACGACGAGGGTGTGGCTGCCGAGCGACAGCTTCCACAGGGCGAGCGGCTTGTCGGCCGCGACGGTGGTGCCGTCGACGGTGGCCGTCACGGTGTCGATCCCGCTCGTGGCGTCGGTGGCCGTCCACGTGAGGTCACCCGCGTTGCCGACGGACGCACCCTCCGCGGCGCCGGACACGGCGACCACGGGGGCCGTCTTGTCCAGCTTGATCGTCACCGACCCGACCTGCGAGACGTTGCCGCCGTTGTCGGTGGCCCTGTAGAGCACGGTGGTCGTGCCCTCCGTCGACACCGTCAGGGCCGCGTTGGCGTTGACCCACGTGGCCCCGCCGTCGGTGGAGCGCTGGCGCGAGGCGACGGTGCCGTTGTCGGTCGCGGTGACCGTGACGGTGACGTTGCTCGTGTACCAGCCGTTCGCACCGTTCGGCGCCGCCGGGTTCAGCGTGACCGAGACGACCGGGGGCGTGACGTCGGCGACCCCGTCGCCCACGAACGTGAGGGAGTCGAGCACGACCCCACCCGTCGAGGTGACGTAGAGGCGTCCGGTGCCGGTGGGCTTCGACGACAGGGACGCTGCCGTGTCGGTCCAGCCGGAGCCGTTCACCGCGATGGTGCCGAAGGGAGCCGCCGTCGGCGAGTTCCACCGCAGCGACAGGGTGCCGGTGCCCGTGGCACGGGCGCTGACACCGGTGACGCCGACGAGGTTCGCCGGGTCCCAGGCCAGCCAGTCACCGGCGTCGAACGAGGTGACCTTGCGCAGACCGCTCGCCGCGTCGTCGTTCGTGATCTCGACACCCTGCGTCGCGTCGGCCCACTCGGCCTCCTGCTTCTTCGGGTTGAGGACCAGCTGCTCGGTGGTGGTCGCACCGGGCAGGCCGTTGGCACCGTTGTCGGTGTAGGTGATGACGACGACGCCGAAGATGTTCTCCGTCTCGCCGTGCTGGGTCGCGTCGGCCGGGGTCGGGATCGCGAACTGGCATCCCGTGCCCTGGCTCAGCGGGTGGGCGTGTGCGTCGTGACCCAGGCCGAAGGTCCAGGAGACGCGCGAGCACACCGTGGCCGTGCCGTCCTCGGGGTCCGAGGTGGTGACGGTGAACGGCACCGCCTGGCCCCAGTCGAAGAAGGCGCCGTTGGGCGGCGTGGCGATGGTGACCGTCGGGGCGACGTTGCCGACGCTGATCGACGTGCTCGTCAGGCCGCGGCGACCCTCCGGATCGGTGACGCGCAGGCGCGCCGTGTACTTGCCGAGCTCGGTGTAGGTCCAGCTCGCCGTGACGCCGGTCGCGTCGAACGTGCCGTTGCCGTCGAAGTCCCACTCGTAGGTCAGGGCCCCACCCTCGGGGTCGACCGAGCCGGACGCGTCGAACTGCACCGTCAGCGGGGCGCTGCTGCTGCTGATCGGCGTGGCCGAGATCTTCGCCTGCGGCGCCTTGTTGCCGGGCGAGTAGTCGATCCGGTAGAGGCCGGCGTCGGGGTTCGCACGGAAGAAGCCGTCGCCGTAGTCGAGGACGTAGAGCGACCCGTCCGGGCCGAACTCGATGTCGATCGGGCTGTCGGTGATCGGCTGCCCGTTCGTCTCGAGGGCGGCGTTGGGCAGGAAGTTCGTGATGTGGTCGACCGGTCCGCCCGGCCACTGCACGTCGAACACCGCGAGGTAGTCCTGCGAGAACTCGGCGAAGAACGCCTTCTTGTCCCAGTACTGCGGGAACTTCGTCGTCGACGGGTTGGTCGCGTCGTAGTGGTAGACGGGACCGCCCATCGGGCCCTGGCCGCCGGCCGGGGAGAAGTCGGTCAGCTCGGGCCACGGCTGGTGCGTGTTGTTGTCGCCGTAGTAGAGCGTCGGCGCGGTGGCCGGCGGCACCTGGGCGAGGCCGGTGTTCCACGTCGAGTTGTTGAGCGCCCCGGCGTTGCAGTCGAACCACGGGCCGGGCGTCGCCGTCGCGAAGTTCCACTCGTTGTAGTTCGCGTTGGGGCCGTGGCAGTAGGGCCATCCGCCGTTGACCGGCTTGGTGATGGCCGTGGTCTGCCACTCGACGTAGCCCATCGGACCGCGCTGCGGGTCGGCCGCGCCGGCGTCAGGCCCGTAGTCGCCCCACGAGACGGAGTTCGTGACGGGGTCGACGTCGATGCGGAACGGGTTGCGCACGCCCATGACGAAGATCTCGGGACGCGTCTTCGCCGTGCCGGGTGCGAAGAGGTTGCCGGCGGGGACGGTGTAGGAGCCGTCGGCGGCGACCTTGATGCGCAGGATCTTGCCGCGCAGGTCGTTCGTGTTGCCGGCTCCTCGACGCGAGTCGAAGCCGGGGTTGAAGCCCGGCGCGTTGTTGTTCGGGGCGAAGCCGTTGGCGCCCGGCGCGCTCGCGGGTGTGTTGTCGCCGGTCGCGAGGTAGAGGTTGCCGTCGGCGTCGAAGTCGACGTCTCCGGCGACGTGGCAGCACTGGCCGCGCTGCTGCTCGACCTTGATGATGACCTGCTCGGTGCTGAGGTCCAGCTTGTCGGTCGCGTCGTCCCACGTGAAGCGGCTCAGCTGGTTGTAGCCCTTCCACTGGTCCCAGTAGGAGGCGTCCGCGCCGACGGGCAGGCTGTTCGGCGCCGAGCCCGTGGGCGTCGACGTCGGGTAGGGCGCCGTCATGGTGCGCGGCGCGTAGTAGAGGTAGACCCACTGGTTCGTCTCGAAGTCGGGGTCGAGGGTGACGGTCTGGAGACCGTCCTCCGAGTTGTTGTAGACGGAGAGCGTGTTGACGACCTTGGTGACCCCGGTGTCGGGGTCGACGAGCCGGACGTCGCCGTTGCGGGCCGTCGTCAGCACGCGCCGGTCGGGCAGCACGGCCATGTCGATCGGCTCACCGGTGTCCTTGGTGAGCGTGATCTTCTCGTAGTTCGACCAGTCGAGCGCCGGCTCGGCGCCGTGGTCGACGCCGTCGTGGGCCTGGGCTGGCAGGGTGGCCACGGCGCCGAGCGCCGTGCAGGCGAGGACGGCTGCCGCAGTTGTGGCAACCAGCCTCCTCGCCCTGGATCGCGAAGTAGCATTCATCGGTACGTCCTTCTTGACAGAGACGGGCGAAGCCGGTCCCCGGGGAGCGCGCCGCTGCAACGGCACTGCACTCCCCGGGGGCCGGTGTTTTCGTGGTCCGGACCGTGGGGGACCGGGGCGACGTCAGCCGCGCAGGGCGGCCATGTTGTCGTAGCTGACCTTCGAGAGCTCCATCGACTGGTTCGGGGCAGCGGTCCCGCCGGGGGCCGTGTCCATCTCCCACATCGGGTTGTGCGAGCCCTTGGCACCGACCCGACGAAGGAACGTCGAGTAGTCGATGTCGCCCTGTCCGAAGGGGGCCATGACGTAGCCGTTGGCCTGCGTCGTGTCGACCTTGCCGTCCTTGGCGTGGAAGAGCGGGAAGCGCGACGTCTGGGCGGCGACGACCGCGGCCGGGTCGAAGACCGACGTGACGACGGAGCCGTCCGGCGCCGTGTACGTCTTGTGCTTGTACTGCGCGACGTGGGCCCAGTAGATGTCCATCTCGAGGTAGACGGCCTTCGGGTCCGTGTTGGCGAGGAAGTGCTCGAGGCGGCGGATGCCGGACGAGCGCGTCGGACGCCCCTGCGCGTCGAGCGGCCCGCTGTCGAGCAGGAAGCTGTACGCGATGTCGTGGTTGTGCGTGTAGAGCTTGAGACCGTGCTGGGCCGCCCGCTCCCCGAAGAAGTTCCAGCGCGCGGCGGCGGCCTCCCAGTCCGCGACGTACGCGGAGCCGGTCGGGTCGGAGCCGGTGCCGATGTGGCCCATGCCGAGGATGTTGGCGATCTCGCAGGCCGTGTCGAACTGCGCGATCGTCGTGTCCGTGATCGTCGACGGGATCGAGCCGTGGTTGCCCTCGGCCTCGAGCCCGAGCTCGTCGAGCCAGGCGCGCAGCTGCGTGGCGCCCGCGACGGTGTTGAGGTCGGCGCCGCCCTCGGCGTTCGCGTGCTGGCGGAAGCCGGCGAACTCGATCTGGCGGTAGCCGATCGACGAGAGCTCGGTGAGCACCTCCTTGAAGCCGGAGGCGTACGGCGAGGTCAGCGGGTCGCGCCCGACCGCGTCACGCACGGTGTAGAGGATGATGCCGCGGCGAGGGGCGGGGATGAGGATGCCGTTCGCGCCCGGGGCGGCCTTGGCGGCCGTCCCGGTCAGGGTCACGGCGGCGGCGACGCCCGTCGTGGCCGCGAAGAACTGGCGACGGTTGAGGCCGAGCTTGCTGACGAGCTTGAGCGGGTTGACGTCGTTGTCGTGCATGTGAGCTTGCTCCTTCAGGGGGTGACAGAGACTAGACGTGCGGGTCGAGCCGAATCTCCTTGTCTTCGGGGCGAGGTCGGGTGCGCCTCCGCAACGTTCAGGACATGGCCGGCGACGTCGCGTGGGCCCCGTCGATCGGGGTCCAGGACCCCTCCCGCTCCACGCTCGTCTCGACCGCCGACAGGATCCGCTGCACCTGGAGCCCGTCGGAGAAGGAAGGCCGGGGGTCGGTGCCCTCGGCGATGGCGGTCAGCAGGTCGACCGCCTGGTGGGTGAAGCCGTGCTCGTAGCCGAGCACGTGACCGGGCGGCCACCAGGACGCCACGTAGGGGTGGCTGGACTCGGTGACGAGCACCCGGGTGAAGCCGGCGTCACGGCTCGGGACACGGCCGTCGAAGACGTGCAGGACGTTCATGTCCTCGAAGTCGAAGGCGAGCGAGCCGTCGGTCCCGTTGATCTCCAGCCGGATCGCGTTCTTGCGGCCGTTCGCGAAACGCGTCGCCTCGAAGGTGGCGAGGGCGCCGCCGCTCATCCGCGAGACGAGGACGGCGGCGTCGTCGACGGTCACCGGTCCGGTGGTGGCCGAGCCGTTCTGGGCCGCCGAGCCGCTGATCCCGCCGGTCCCGACGGTCGCCGGGTCGGCGACCGGGCGCTCGCGCACGAACGTCTCGGTGAGCGCGCTGACGCCGGTGAGGTGCTCACCCGTCACGAACTGGGCGAGGTCGACGATGTGCGCGCCGATGTCGCCGAGCGCCCCGGAGCCGGCCCGCTCCTTCTGGAGCCGCCAGGTGAGCGGCGACTGCGGGTCGACGAGCCAGTCCTGGAGGTAGGCGCCGCGGACGTGGAGGATGCGGCCGAGCCGTCCCTCCGCGACGAGGCGACGCGCGTACGCGATGGCCGGGACCCGTCGGTAGGTGAAGCCGACCATCGAGCGCACCCCGCGCGACCGGGCCGCCTCGGCGGCCACGACCATCGCCTCG
Source organism: Terrabacter sp. LjRoot27 (assembly GCF_964254175.1). Taxonomy (NCBI): domain Bacteria; kingdom Bacillati; phylum Actinomycetota; class Actinomycetes; order Micrococcales; family Intrasporangiaceae; genus Terrabacter; species Terrabacter sp. LjRoot27. Next base: position 371,993 of record NZ_CAXUSS020000001.1, on the reverse strand, counting down.
GCCTCCCCGACCGAGTTGGCGAGGGGCTTCTCGCACAGCACGTGCTTGCCGGCCTCGAGGGCCGCGACGGCGATCTCCGCATGGGTGTCGCCGGGGGTGCAGATGTCGATGATGTCGATGTCGTCACGCTCGAGCAGGCGCCGCCAGTCGGTCTCGACCTCGGCCCAGCCGAAGCGGTCGGCCGTGTCGCGGGCGGCCGCCTCGTTGCGCCCGGCCACGGCGACGAGGCCCGGCGCGGCCGGCACGTCGAAGTAGCTGCGCACGTTGCGCCAGGCCTGGGAGTGGGCCCGCCCCATGAAGGCGTAGCCGATCATCCCGACCCCGAGGGTGGGCTTGCTGGGTGTGCTCATGACGTCCTCACATCCGACGTGGGGTGGTACCGCTGACGGTTCGGTCCTGCGCGTGCGGTGCGGTGCCCGCGTCGCCGGTGGAGCGGCGCGGGCACCGACCGGTCAGGACTCGAAGCCGAGGGGCAGGTACTGCTCGACGTTCTCCCTGGTCACGACGGGCGCGTTGAGGACGATGCGGTTGGGCACCTCGACCTGGACGAGGTCGCTCAGACCCTTGTTCTGGGCGATGAGGCGCGCGAGCTTGATGCCGTCGGCAGCCTGGGTCGGCGGGTAGATGACCGTGGCCTCCATCTTGCCCTCCTGGATCCAGCGCATCGCGTTGGCCGAACCGGCGCCGCCGATGAAGGCCATCTCGTGGCGGTTGGCCTGGTCGAGCGCGGCCATGACGCCGACACCCTGGTCGTCGTCGTGGTTCCACAGCACGTCGATCTTCGGTGCGGCCTGGAGCAGGTTCGACGCCTGCTTCTCGCCGGACTCGACGGTGAACTCCGCCGCGACCCGGTTGTCGACGGTCTGGTTGCAGGCCTTGAGCGCGTCGGCGAAGCCCTTCGACCGGTCCTGCGTCAGGGGCAGCGCGTCGATGCCGGCGATCTCGGCGATGACGGGGTTGGTGAGGTTCTTGTCCTTGACGATCTTGCAGGCGTAGGTGCCGGCGGAGACCCCCATGCCGTAGTTGTCGCCGAGGACCGTCGCGCGGGCGGCGAACGGGCTCGAGAACTCGCGGTCGACGTTGATGACCGGGATGCCGGCCTGCATCGCCTTGGTCGCGACCTCGGTGAGGGCGGCGCCGTCGGTCGGCAGCAGGACGATCGCGTCGACCTTGTCGTTGATGAAGGTCTCGATCTGGCTGATCTGGAGGCTGGCGTCGTTGGTGCCCTCGGCCGACTTGAGCTCGACGTCGCTGTACTTCTTGGCCTCGGCCTGCGCCGAGTTGTTGACGGCCGCGAGCCAGCCGTGGTCGGCCGCAGGGCCGGAGAAGCCGATGACGACCTTGTCGCCGGGAGCGTCGTTGTCGCTCGCGGCGTTGCCGCCGGTCTGCTGGGTCGAGGCCGCGGGAGTCGTGGCCGGGTCGTTGCTCGTGCACCCTGCGGCAACGAGCGCCGAGCTCAGGGCGATGGCCAGGACGGCGACGCGCTTGGTCGGACGGGAGAGTGATGCGGACACGCTGACTCCTATGTGAGCGAAGAGGGGTGGTGCGAGGTGAGTGGTGCTCTGCCGTGCTGTGGTGCGGTCGACCGGGCCGTTCGGCTAGCCCGACCTCGTGCGGGAGACCCGCTGCTGGAGCAGGACGGCGGCGACGATGATCGCCCCCTTGGCCACCGCCTGCGTCGACGTGTCGAGGTTGTTCAGGGTGAAGACGTTGGTCAGCGTCGTGAAGATGAGGACGCCGAGGACGGTGCCGACGATCGTGCCGCGGCCACCGCTGAGGAGCGTGCCGCCGATGACGACCGCGGCGATGGCGTCGAGCTCGTAGAGGGTGCCGTGCGTGGAGGTGCCGGTCGTCGTGCGGGCCATGATCATGACGGCCGCGATGCCGCAGGCGACGCCGAGCAGGATGTAGAGGTACATGGTCTGGCGCTGCACCCGGATGCCGGCGAGACGGGCCGCCTCGGGGTTGCCGCCGATCGCCAGGGTGCGACGCCCGAACGTCGTGCGGTTGAGCAGGACCCAGCCGACGACGGCGACGATCGCGAACATGATGACGAGGACGGGGATGCCGAGGACGCTGCCGCCGAAGAACTCGATGAAGCCGCGGTCGCGGATGATCTGGGTGCGCCGCTTGGCGATGATCTCGGCCAGACCGCGGGCAGCGGCGAGCATCGCGAGGGTCGCGATGAACGGCGCCATCCGGCCGTATGCGATGAGCACCCCGTTGACGAGTCCGCACACGGCCCCGACGACGAGCGCCGCGATGACCATGACGACCCAGTGGTAGTTCGCGGCCATGGTCTGGGTCGCCACCGTGGTGGCCCAGACGGACGAGAGCGCGACGATGGCGCCGACCGACAGGTCGATGCCGCCACCCGAGATGACGAACGTCATGCCGACGCTGACGACGCCGATGACCGAGCCGAGCCGCAGGATCGTCAGCGCGTTCTCGGGACTCGCGAAGCGGTCTCCGGCCGTGATGATGCCGACGATGACGAGCAGCACGAGGGCGAGCACGAGACCGGCGTTGCGGCCGACGGGCCCGCTGAGGAAGCCCGTGAGGCCACCCTCGCGCCGGGACGCGTCCCCGCCGACGGGCGGTCCGCTCGGGGTCGTCGCGGCGACCCCCTGGGCATCTGCGGCGACCGGTTCCCCTGCCTGGTCGGTCTTCGTGACGTCGGCGCTCATGCCGCGTCTCCCTTCAGGATGATGTCGAGGACGGCGTGCTCGTCGAGCTCGTCGGCCGGGCCCTCGTGGCGGACGGTGCGGTCGGCGAGGACCAGCACCCGGTTGGACAGCCCCAGGACCTCGGGGATCTCGCTGGAGACGACGACGACGGCGACGCCCTCGTCGGTGAGGCGCCGGATCAGCGCGTAGATCTCGGAGCGGGCCCCGACGTCGACGCCGCGCGTCGGCTCGTCGAGGAGGAGCACCTTGCAGCCGCGGAGCAGCCAGCGGGCGAGGACGACCTTCTGCTGGTTGCCGCCGGAGAGGGTGCGCGACTCGCGGTGCACGCCGCGCGGCCGCACGTCGAGCGACTCGAGCAGCTCCTCGGCGGCCTCGACCTCGGCCGACCCGTCGAGCAGGCCGCCCCGGGAGAAGCGCGGGAGCGTCGCGAGCGTGATGTTCGAGGCGAGCGACGCGCCGAGGACGAGCGCCTGGCTCTTGCGCTCCTCGGGGCACAGGCCGATGCCGGCGGCGACGGCCGCGGCGACGGATCCTGCGCGCACGACCTTGCCGCCGACGCTGACGGTGCCCTTCGTGGCCTTGCGGGCACCGAAGATCGTCTCGACGACCTCGGATCGTCCGGACCCGACGAGCCCCGCGAGCCCGACGACCTCGCCGGGCCGCACGTCGAAGCTGATCGAGCTGAACTCGCCGGTCCGGCTGAGGCCCTCGACGCGGAGCACCGGTTCGGCGTCGGAGACGACCTCGGGCTTGGGTGGGAAGACGTACTCGATGGAGCGGCCCGTCATGAGCCGGATGAGCTCCTGGGTCGGCGTCGTCTTGGCGTCGAGACCGGTGGCGACCGTCTTGCCGTCCTTGAGCACCGTGACGCGGTCACCGATCTCGCGGATCTCCTCGAGCCGGTGGGAGATGTAGACGACGGCGACGCCCTGGCCGGTCACCTCGGCGATGACGCGGAAGAGCTGCTGGACCTCGCCGGCGTCGAGCACCGCGGAGGGCTCGTCCATGACGATGAGCCGGGCGTCGCGGGAGAGGGCGCGAGCCATGCTGACGATCTGGCACGAGGCCGCCGAGAGCGTGCCGACCTCGACGGACGGCGAGATCTCGGGGTGGCCGAGCCGGGCGAGCAGGGCGGCGGCCTCGCGGCGGGCCGCGGTGCGCTGGGAGAAGCCGAACCGGGTCGGCTCGTGCCCGAGGAAGATGTTCTCGGCGACGGTGAGGCCCTCGACGAGGTCGAGCTCCTGGTACATCGTCGCGACACCGAGGTCCATGGCCGCCTGCGGGTGGTGCAGGGTGACCGGCTCGCCGGCCCACTCGATGGTGCCCTCGTTGGGCTCGTGGACGCCGGCGAGCACCTTGATGAGGGTGCTCTTGCCCGCGCCGTTCTGGCCGAGCAGGCAGTGCACCTCGCCGGGCTGCACGTCGAGGTCGACGCCACCGAGGGCCACGACCCCGGGAAAACGCTTGACCACGTTCGTCATTCGCAGGAGAGGGGCGCCTGCTACATCTCGCCGTCGAGATTCCATGCGTCACACCGTGACCCACTTTTGTCGGCACGTCAAGCAAAAGTTTTCTCGTTGAGACACCAAAGCCGTCTGCATGGCATACCGAAGCCGCGTGTGCTTGACTTGAAACGTGCGTCCAGAGCCAACGTCGTCCGCGTATGCCGCCACCGCCGTCAGTGGTGCCGGTGAGCTGCTGCAGCTGCTGCGCGACGAGACGCCGCGCACCCGTGCCGAGCTCGCCAAGCTCACCGGCCTGGCCCGCTCGACGGTCGGCGCCCGCGTCGACGCGCTGCTCGCGACGGGACTGCTCGCACCGAGCGGCGAGGCGGTCAGCACCGGGGGCCGACCGCCCATCCGCTTCGCCTTCAACCCCGAGGCCCGCGTCGTCGTCGGGGCCGACATCGGCGCCACGCACGGCCGCGTCGCCCTGACCGACCTCAGCGGCCGCCCGATCTGCGAGATCGGCGAGAACCTCGACATCACCGACGGCCCCGAGGTCGTCCTCGACTGGCTCGTCGCGACAACGCGTCGCCTCCTCGAGCAGGCCGGCCGCGAGCCCCGCGACCTCATCGGCATCGGCATCGGGGTGCCCGGGCCCGTCGAGCACTCGAGCGGACGCCCGATGCGGCCGCCCATCATGCCCGGCTGGGACGGCTACGACGTGCCGGCCCACGTGCGCCGCGACTTCGACGTCCCCGTCCTCGTCGACAACGACGTCAACATCATGGCGCTCGGCGAGCACGCGATGGCCCACCCCGACGTCGAGCACCTCCTCTTCGTCAAGGTGGCCACCGGCATCGGCGCCGGCATCATCAGCGGCGGCCGCCTGCATCGCGGGGCGGTCGGTGCCGCGGGCGACCTGGGACACGTCGCTGCCCCGCACGCCGCCGAGGTGCTGTGCTCGTGCGGCAACGTCGGCTGCCTCGAGGCCGTCGCGAGCGGTCCGGCGATCTCCAAGGCGCTCAAGGCGATCGACATCATCGCCGAGTCCAACAAGGACATCGTCGACCTCGTCCGCGGGGGCAACATCCCTGCCGCGCTCGCGGTCCGCCAGGCCGGACGCACCATCGGCGAGGTGCTCGCCACGTGCGTCAGCCTGCTCAACCCGTCCGTCATCGTCATCGGCGGCTCGCTCGTCCAGGCGGGCGAGAGCCTCATCGCCGGCGTGCGCGAGGTCGTCTACGGCCGCTCGCTCCCCCTCGCGACCGGGGTGCTCCAGATCGTGCCGGCGACCACCGGCGTCCAGGCGGGCGTCATCGGCGCCGCGACCATGGTCATCCAGCACGCCCTGACGGCCGACCGCGTCGACCTCGCCATCGCCCAGTCGGCGTCCTGAGCGGGGCGGCCGCCCGACCCGCCACAATGGGTCCATGACCGATCACCGGCCCGTCGAGACGTGGCTCACCGACATGGACGGCGTCCTCGTGCACGAGGAGGACGCGATCCCCGGCGCCGCCGAGTTCGTCACGGCCCTCAAGGAGTCCGGCCGGAGCTTCCTCGTCCTGACGAACAACTCGATCTTCACGCCGCGCGACCTGCGCGCCCGGCTGCTCCGCAGCGGCATCGACGTGCCCGAGGACGCGATCTGGACCTCCGCCCTGGCGACGGCCCAGTTCCTCGCCGAGCAGCGCCCGGGCGGCTCGGCCTACGTCGTCGGCGAGGCCGGCCTGACCACGGCGATGCACGACGTCGGCTACGTCATGACCGACCGCGACCCCGACTACGTCGTGCTCGGCGAGACGCGCACCTACTCCTTCGAGGCCATCACCCGCGCGATCCGTCTGATCGAGAAGGGCGCCCGCTTCATCGCGACGAACCCCGACCCGAGCGGGCCCAGCCCAGCCGGCACCCTCCCGGCCACCGGCTCGGTGGCCGCCCTCATCTCGACCGCGACGGGCCGCCAGCCCTACTACATCGGCAAGCCGAACCCCCTCATGATGCGCAGCGCCCTCAACCGCCTCGACGCGCACTCGGAGACGACGATCATGGTCGGCGACCGGATGGACACCGACATCATCAGCGGGCTCGAGGCGGGGCTGCGCACCGTCCTCGTGCTCACCGGCTCGACGAGCCGCGAGCAGGTCGAGCACTTCCCCTACCGCCCGAGCCGGATCGTCGACTCCGTCGCCGACCTCGTGCGCTTCGTGGCGCACGAGGACGGCGAGCAGCACTGAGCCCCGGTCGGGGCGGACGAGTCAGGGCAGGTAGTACGTCGGGTTGGGCAGCTTGACCGCTCGGTCGGCGTGGCCGCCGATGAGGTCGCTGTACTGGTCGCCGAGGTTGGCGACGACGTCGTAGCCGAGGTCCTGCTCGATGTGCGCACGGGTCGTCGACTTGTACTCGATCGTCGTGCACGTCGGGTAGGCCTTGCAGTGGCCCTGCATGTAGGCCGGCGGCGTCTCGCTCGAGCGCCACTTCGTGAAGTAGAGGTCGTCGGTGAACTGCGGGTAGCCCTGCTCGTGGAGGTTGGCGATCGTGGCTGCCTTCTGGCCGGTGTTGCGACCGGTCAGGCCGATGACCGTGCAGCCGGAGTCGGCGACGGCCTTGACGAGAGAAGGCATCCCGGGCGTGGCGGGGAAGAGCTTGTTCTGGACCCAGTAGTCCTGGCGCACGGGGTTGAAGACGAACTTCATGTCCGCCACCTCCATGTCGTAGGTCCACAGCGTCGTGTCGTCGGCGTCGAGCACGACAGCGGGCTTCGTGCCGGCCCGGACGCCCTGGCGGCACTCGCTGACGAGCCGTCGGGTGTTGCGGGCCTCGAGGGCCGCCAGCTCGGTGATGTAGGGCGAGCTCGCCTTGTCCGCGATGCCGGTGCCCGGATCGCCGTAGTAGGTGGCGATCGTCTTCTTGACGGAGTCGATGTTGGGGATGCCCTCGCCGCCCTCGGTGAGGCCGCTCGAGCCGTCGGGCTTCATCGTGAAGTGGGTGCGGGGCGCGAGGCGCGGCTCCGTGACGCCGGGCAGGTCCGGCGACGGGAGGTAGTAGGTCGGGTTGGGCAGCTTGACGTTGCGGTCGGCGTGCCCGCCCTGCAGGTCGGACCACTGGTCGCCGATGTTGAGGACGATGTCGTAGCCGAGGTCCTGCTCGATGTGCTTGCGCGTGCCGGCCTTGTACTCGACCGTCGTGCACTTGGCCGTGGCGCACGTGATGTAGGCGGGAGGCGTCGACCCGGCCCACTTCGTGAAGTAGTGGTCGGGCGTGAAGGCGTTGTAGCCGACGTCCTTGAGGTTGCCGATCGTCGCGTCCTTCTGGGTCGCGCCGCGGCCGGTGAGGCCGAAGATCGTGAAGCCCATGGCGTCCGCCTCGTTGACGAGGTCGACCATCGTCGGCGTCGCGGGGAAGAGCTGGTTCTGGACCCAGTAGTCCTGGCGCGTGGGGTCGAAGACGAACTTCATGTCCGCGACCTCCATGTCGTAGGTCCAGAGCGTGGTGTCGTCGGCGTCGAGCACGATCGCCGGCTTGGTGCCCTTCCGCTCGGCGGCGGCGTACGTGCGCTCGAGCGAGGCGCGCAGGCCGTCGGTGATGCGGCGCATCTCGGAGATGTAGGGCGAGCTCGTCCGGTTGGCCAGACCCGTGCCGGGGTCGCCGTAGTAGCTGTAGATCGTCTTCTTGACCGAGTCGATGTTGGGGATCCCGGCGCCGTCGGCACGGGAGCCGCTCGAGCCGTCCGCGGCCATGACGAAGTGGGTGCGCGGGGTCAGGGTCTGGTCGTGGCGACCGCCGGCGTCGCCGTGGGCGAGGGCCGGGGACGCGCTGGCGACGACCAGGGAGCCGATGATCGATCCGACGGCTGCGACGGCGAGGCCGGCGGATCGGGGGGTGGGACGCCTCATGGGTTCACCTCTGGGGCTGCTCGGGATGCCGGTGGACCGCTCGACCGTAGTCCTGCGCGTGCCCCGGCGGGGGTCTGACGACCCGCCGCGGGGGCATTCCCATGCACATCGCATGGAGTTACCAGACTCCTCTCAGACTCGGCCGGTCAGCCGCGGGCGAGCGCCTCGGCATCCCCGACGACGAGGGCACGCAGGTCGCTCGGCAGCGCCGACGTGGCGGCCAGGCGGGCGACCTTCGCCCAGTCGCCCTTGAGCACGTGCTGCACGAGCGGGAGGGCGGTCGAGGTCGGGACGCGTCGGTCGGTGACAAGGTGCAGCAGGCCCTCGCGCGTCGCCGTGACGGTCACCGTGACGGTGTCGGTCGCTGTGCCCCCGGGCCCCGTGGCCCGGGCCACGAGCACGTGCTCGCCGAGCGCGAGCGTGTCGACGTCGACCGCGGCGCCCTCCCGGACAGCCGTGCCGTCGAGGGTCAGGTCGACGGTGTCGGCACCCGACTCGTCGACGGCGGGCACGAGGTGGTCACCGCGCGTCAGCTCGGCCCCCGCGGCAGGGCCGACGAACGCGACGGTCGGCTTCGCCGGTGCGACCCGGGCCGCCTGCCAGCCGATGAGGCCCCCGGCCCGGTTGGTGATGACACCGTCGACGCCCATCCGGTCCATGGCGTCCCACTGGCGTGGGTCGTCGACGGTCCACGGCTGGACGGCGATCCCGGCCCCGTGGAGCGCGGCCACGGCGTCCGGGTGCCCCGCGAGCGCGGCCCACGCCGGGTTGTACGTCGACGCGAAGGCGCTGCGCGCGGCAGCCACGGGGTCGGCGTCCAGCGTGCTGCGCAGCAGGCCGAGCCGCAGGGTCGGGTCGATGGCGTGCACGGTGCGCAGGATCTCCGGGTCGAAGCTCTGGATGACGGTCGACTCCTTCATCGCGGTCTCCCCCACCTCGCGGACGATCCGCTCGATCTCGGGGCGCGTCTCCGGGCCCTTGATCTCGAGGAGCACCTGGCGCCCCTTCGCCTTGGCGTGCTGGAGCATCTCGACGCTCGTCGGTACGCGCTGCCCGGTGAAGTACCTCGAGAACCACGAGCCCGCGTCGAGCGTCCGCACGTCGGCCGACTGCGCGGCGTCGAGGCGGCCGGTATGGTCGGTCGTCCGGTCGAGGGTGTCGTCGTGGAGGATCATCGGCACGCCGTCGGCGGTCGACTGCACGTCGTTCTCGAGGAAGTCGGCGCCCGCGCGGGCGGCCGACTCGTAGGAGGCCATGGTGTCCTCGGGTGCGACCTGCGAGTAGCCGCGGTGCGCGATGACGGCCATGTCCTCGCCCGGCTGGCGCAGCAGGGAGTCGGCGGTGTTGGGGATCTCGGTGACCGTGACGTCGTCGAACGACACGACGGCGCCGCTGAGGAGCAGGCCGAGGCCGCCGTCGGTCGAGCGCACGAGGTGCCGCGTCTCCATGACCTTGGTCCCGTCGAAGAACCACGCGGCCCGGCTGCCGCGCACCTCGACCCTGACCTTCACGTCACGCCCGGTGCCGGCAGCGGTCGGTGCCGCCGCCGTGTCGGTGACGTTCCACGCGTTGCTCGCCGTGCGCTCGGCGAACTCCAAGCCGTTGGGAGCGACGGTGTTGCTGCGCATCGTCGCGATCCACCACGGCACGGACCCGTCGGCGGCGAGGTCGAGGCCGAGCGCGGCCCAGCGCGAGGTGTTCTCGACGCTGTCGAAGCGCACCGTGGCCTCGAGGCGGTAGGCCTCGAGGTGGGGACCGAAGGTGATCCGGCTCAGCATGCCGCCCTTGCCGGTGCCCCGCAGTCGACCGTCGACGACGGCCCACGTGCCCTCGACGGGACGCCAGCCGGACGGCATACCTCCCGAGAAGTCCTCGCTGAGGACGACGCGCTCCCCGTCGGCGGTCGGAGCGGCGGGGACGACCGACGCCGCCGCAGGCGGTGGGGCCTGCGGCGGCGACGCGGACGCGACCGTGGGGGCGATCGCGAGGCTGGCGGCGACGGTGCCGGCGAGGAGGATGCTGGTGAGTGCTGTCCTGGGTCTCATCCCTTCACGCTAGGCACGGCGGGTATCCCGCAGGCCAACGGCAACCGTCGATTGCGTATGCGTTCGGTCAGGCGAGGTGGTGGGTCTCGGCCAGCGCGTAGACGGGGGTGTCGATGCCCTCCATGCGCGCCTTGAGCTGCATCGCGAGGTAGCGCGAGTAGTGGCGCGACTGGTGCAGGTTGCCTCCGTGGAACCACAGGTTGTCCTGGCGGGTGGGCTTCCACATGTTGCGCAGCTCGCCCTGCCAGGGACCCGGGTCCTTCGTCGTGTCGGAGCCGAGCCCCCAGCACCTGCCGACCGCGTCGGCGACGTCCTGGCTGATGAGCCGGGCCGCCCAGCCGTTCATCGAGCCGTAGCCGGTGGCGTAGACGACGGCGTCGGCCTCGAGCTCCGTGCCGTCCGCGAGCACGACGGCGTGCTCGGTCAGGTGGTCGACCTGCCCGCGCACGAGCCGGATCGCACCCTTGGCGACGAGCTCGGACGCGCCGATGTCGATGTAGTAGCCCGAGCCGCGCCGGAGGTACTTGAGGAAGAGGCCCGAGTCGTCGTCGCCGAAGTCGAGGTCGAAGCCGGCCGCCTCGAGCGCGGCGTAGAAGTCCTTGTCCTGCTCGCGGATCGCGTCGAAGGCGGGCCGCTGGAAGTCGGCGAGGATCTTGTAGGGGATCGAGGCGAAGACGAGATCCGCTGTGTCGTGGTCGATCCCGTTGGCGACGGCCTCCTCGGAGTAGAGCGGGCCGAGGACCGTGTCCATGAGCGAGTCGGACCGGACGATGTGGGTGCTCGACCGCTGGAGCATGATCGGCTCGGCACCGTTCTGCCACAGGTCGGCACAGATGTCGTGGGCCGAGTTGTTCGACCCGATGACGACGACCTTCTTGCCGGCGTAGCGCGCACCGCCCGGGTGCTTGCTGCTGTGGTGCTGGTCGCCCTGGAAGACGTCCTGCCCGGGCAGCGTCGGCACGTTGGCGATGCCGCTCATGCCGGTGGCGAGGACGAGCTGCGCGGGGTGGAGCACGATCTCACGGCCCTCGCGGGTCACGTGGACCGTCCATGCTCCGGTGGCCTCGTCGAAGCTCGCCGACGTCGCCTCGCTGTTGCTCCAGTAGTCGAGCTCCATGATCGTGGTGTAGCTCTCGAGCCAGTCACCCATCTTGTCCTTGGGCGTGAAGACCGGCCAGTGGTCGGGGAAGGGCAGGTAGGGCATGTGGTCGTACCAGACCGGGTCGTGCAGGCACAGGGAGTGGTAGCGGCTGCGCCACTGGTCGCCGGGCCTGGGGTACTTGTCGATGACGAGCGTCGGCACACCGAGCCGCTTGAGCCGCGCGGCGAGGCCGATGCCGCCCTGCCCGCCGCCGACGACGAGGACGTAGGGCTCGGCGTCGACGCCGAAGGACTCGATCTCCTGCTGTCGCTTGTCGAGCCAGTTCTCCGTCGAGACGTTGACGCCGTGCTCGGCACCGCGCGGTCGGCGCGTGCCGGACGGCTCGGGGTGGTCCTTGAGCGCCTGCGCACTCGTCAGCAGGGTCCAGGCCAGGCCGTCGCGGACCCGGACGAGCCCCTTGCCGGTGAAGGTGGCGTTGCCGAAGGTGAACCACGCCTCGTGGACGCCGTCGGCCTCGGACTCGCTCGTCGGCTCGACGTCGGTCGGCCATGAGCCGCGCTCGACGCCGCCCAGCATGTCGGCGATCTGCTCACGCCCCTCGGACGTGTGGATGTTCCACGTCATGCTGATGAGGTCGCGCCAGTAGCTCTCGTCACCGAAGAGACCGACCACCCGGTCGACCTCGCCGGAGGCCAGCGCCTCCCCGAACCGCCCGAGCCACTCGCCTGCCGTCAACTGCTCACCCATCGCCAACTCCTTTGTCCACGTGGTGGGGTCGTGGTGCTGACGTTAGGAGCGCGTGGGGTCGCGGGACAGGGTTGCAGAACGTTGCACGTCGACCGCGATGGCGTATGCCGGGTGCTCAGGTCGCGTCCGGCCGCACCGTCGCGCGCGTGGTGAGCCGGTAGGGCCGGCTCTCGACGAGGCCGCCGAGGCGCTTGCGCAGGCGCGACATCTCGGCGCGGATCGTGACCGGCGTCGTCGCGCCGTCGAGCAGCGCCATGAGGGCGGCGGTGTCGAGACCGGCGGGATGCTGCGCGAGCAGGGCGACGATCTCGGCGTGCCGCTCGGACAGGGCGATCTCGACGGTCGACCCCGCGGTCGTGACGAGGACGCGCGGGCTCGGGTGGCGCACGACCTCGAGGGTCGCCGGGGCGCTGACCGCCTCGTGGAGCACCCAGCCGCCGGCGATCGCCTCGGCGCGGACCTGCCCGATCTCGGGCACCCAGACGGCGCCTTCGCGCAGGCTGCCCGGCACCCAGACGCGCTCGCCGACGCCGTAGCCCTCCGCCCGGGCCACCCATCCGTGACGGTCGACGACGACGAAACGCCCCGACCCGGCATACGACTCGCTGGCGCGGGCGACCCGGCGCAGGTCGCGCTCGTGCTGCCCGGCGAGGGTGTCGACGGCCTCACGGACGGCCATGGTGACGAGCATGAGCGTGTGCGGGTGGGCGGTGCGGAAGGCGCCGCTCAGGGTGACGACGCCGAGCGGCGTGCGCGCCCGCCGGTCGAGGATCGGCGCGCTCGTGCACACCCATGCGTGCTGGTCCTCGCGGGCGTGCTCGGGGCCGAAGATCTGCACCGGGCGCCGCTCCTCCATCGCGGTGCCGAGCGAGTTGGTGCCGACGTCGCCCTCGCGCCAGCGGGCGCCCTCGACGAAGCCGAGCCCGTCGCTGCGGCGGCGGATCGGCGACGGGCCGAACATCCACAGCGGGTAGCCCTCGTCGTCGCTGATGACGAGCTCGTTGCCGGCCTCGTGCGCGAGCGGGAGGAGGCGGTCCTTGAGGACGGGGACGACCGAGGCGAGCAGGCGCGAGCGCTCGCGCCGGGCGAGGAGGGCATCGTCGGAGATCGGCGTCGAGATCTTGTCGCCCTCGGGCGTCTGCCGGAGCCACGAGCGGGCGACGACACCCCGGGCGCCGGGCGGCACCTCGTGGGTGTGCGCCCAGGCCCGGTGCAGGCGCAGCAGGTCCCGGGCCTTGGCTGCGGGGTCCTCGAACGCAGTCAGGGCCGCTTCGAGTCCGGAGGCTGTGGACATGCGCACCTTTGCGACGGGTGGCCCCGCGCGAGGTCGGATGCGTGGGGTCACGGCTCCCCGTGATCGTGACACGCGGGAGGCCGCTTGGGTAGGGCGCGTTCAGCGTCCGTCAGCGTCCGTCAGCGTCCGTCAGCGTCCGAGGAGGCGGCGCCACCAGGACGGGCCGGGGGCGGCGGCAGCAGCCGCCCGGGCCGCGGCGGCCCTCTCCTCGCGCGCCGCGCGCTGCTGCTCCTCGAGCGCGGCGCGCAGCGGGCGCCACCGCTCGACCATCTCGTCGACGTCGAGGGTCTTGGCGATGAGCGGCGGCAGGTTGCCGACCGCGGGGCGCAGCCGGTCGGCGAGGACGCGTTTGTTGTAGTCCTCGATGACCTCGCGGACCTGCGCCTCGGTGCGGACGTCGACGAGCGACTCCGGGTAGCCCGCGGCCTCCTTGCGCAGCCCCAGCGCCCCCGGCAGCGCACCCCCGAGGTCGAGGTTCTCGCGCGCCGCGAAGCGCTTGACCCACCAGTCGGGATCACCCGAGTCGCTGAGGTCCAGGGGCTTGCCGGCACCCGGCAGGTTGTCGAACTCCCCACGCTCCTGCGCCTCGCGGATCTGCTTGTCCACGGGGCTCTCCCAGTACGGCTGGCCCGTCATGCGATCCACGCTAACCGATGACGCGGGCTCACATTCCGGACCATCCCGGGCAACCCCGGCGTGCGCGCGGCGCGAGCTGCTGGGAACTACGGGATGCCGGCCCGGGACGGGTCGGCATGTTCTAGGTTGTCCGCAGCAGCCCCGAGAAGGGCTCGGGGACGTCCATGGGGATCGGGGGATCCATGAATGGGTTTCGGGGGCCCGCACTGCGCTGCGCCCTGCAACGGGTGCAGCGCCGAAGGGCTGCACGGGATCGCGGCGCCGTCACGGCCCTCGTCGCGATCCTCTTCTCGACGGGCGTCATCATCGCGATGATGGCGCTCGTCGTCGACGTCGGGTCGATGATGTGGGAGCGCCGCCAGCTGCAGAACGGCGCCGACGCCGCGACGCTGGCCCTCGCGCAGGACTGCGCGACGCAGCGAGCCACGTGCGACCCGGCGGCTCCGGGTCTCAAGCAGCTCGTCGACGCGAACGCGGCCGACGGCTTCGGCGGCATCCAGCGGGTGTGTGCGGTCGGGACGTTCCCGAGCGCCGGCGCCTTCACCCCGTGCACGGCGACGACGGGCGCCCTGACCGACTGCCTCCCGGCGCCGGCCGGGGCCACCGGACCCTACGTCGAGGTGCGGACCCGCACGTCGACGAACCTCGCCGACACCGGGACGATCCTCAAGCCCTTCTTCGCCCAGGCGATGGGCTGGAACGGCTCGACGATCGCCGCCTGCTCGCGTGTCGGCTGGTCGGGCGGCCACCCCTCGACCGTGCTACCGGTCGTGCAGTCACAGTGCGCGTGGGACGACGCGACGACGAACGGCACCGACTTCCCACTCCCTCCGCCCTACGCGCTGACCGGGTCCGGCACGCCCGCGGTGAACCCGCTTCCCCGCGTGCCGGTCGCCGGGAGGTACATCAGCAAGGTGCTCCTCCAGACCAAGAACGAGAAGGTCGACGGCACCAAGAAGTGCGGCTCGAGCGGCCCGGGCCAGTACACGCCCGGCAACTTCGGGTGGCTCGACTCGACCGGGAAGAAGACGTGCTCGGTCGACCTCACGAGCGACAAGGGCACGATCTCGGCCTCGGGCAAACCGGGGACGAGCGTGCCCAGCGGCTGTGGCCCGGTGCTCCAGGCCAGCGTCGGCTCCATCGTCTACATCCCGATCTTCACGAGTGTCGACGGGCGCGGCGCCAACACCGAGTACACGATCGACGGGGTCTCCGCCTTCTACCTCGCCGGGTTCCACGTCACGGGCAACTCCGACACCGACGGCTTCACGCCGACCGACCCGTCGGGCAACGGCACCGAGTCGTGCTCGGGGGAGAAGAACTGCCTGTGGGGCTGGTTCGTCTCGCCGGTCATCCCGGTGGACGCCGTGCCCAACACCGGCACCGACCGGGGGCCGAAGCGGCTGTCGACGATCGGCTGAGGCGACCCGGCGTCAGGAGGGCTGGGCGCTCGGCCGCACGAGCAGGGCGAGGGTCTCGCCGTCGCCGACCTCGAGCCGGTCGCCCGTCACGACGAAGGCCCGGGGCTCGTCGAGGAGGGCGAGCAGCCGCTGCTCCTGCTCCATCGCCTCGGGCGGGCCTGCCATGCGGGTCGTCGCGGCATCGGCGACGGTGAGCAGCCCCTCGACCACCTCGTAGCGCCCCATGACCCGGTTGACGCCGGTCGTGCCGGTGAGCCGGCCGTCGTCGCCGAACGCCAGCTCGGGCTTCGGTTCGGACGTGACCGTGCCGCCGAGCTCCTGGACCACCCACGACGTGCCCGCGACCGCGTTGTCAGCCATGCGCCCACGTTAACCGGATGCGCCTGTGGGTGGGGTCGGGTAGACCGGAGACGAGTCAGCGTCCACGACGACAGGGGAGACCGTGCTCGGACTCGTGCGCCACCAGCTCCACGTGCACCCGCTCGGCGTGGTGCTCGTCGCGGTCAACGCGCTCTTCGTCTCTGCCGTCGCCGTCGGGGTGCCCTGGCTCGTCGGCGGGCTCGTCGCCAACCTCCCTGCGGCTGCGGCGGGCGGTCCGACGGGCACCATCGGGCTCGAGTTCGGTGGTCTCGTCGCGGTGCTCGCTGCACAGGTCGTCATCTCCGGCGCGCAGGAGCCGGTCTTCCAGGACCTCAGCCTGCGCACCGAGAAGGACGTGCTCGGCCGGCTGGCCCGTCTCTTCGTCGCCCCCGTCCGGATCGAGCACCTCGAGGACCCCGACTTCCTCGACCGTGCCCAGCGGGTGCGGTCGCGCCTCTGGGAGATCAACCAGGGCCTCATGCAGGGCGGCATGGCCGTCACGGGCGTCCTCACCCTCGTCGGCGCGACGCTGTCGGTCGGCGCCGTCGTCGGCGGGCCGAGCGCCCTGCTCCTCGCCGGTGCGGCGCTCGCGGTGGCGGTGGTGCGGGCGATCCTCATGCGCCGGGAGCTCGACCAGTGGGTCGGGGCCACGGAGCACCAGCGCCACGCGGACTACGCGTTCGGCCTGGCCACCGGGCTCGCCCCGAAGGAGGTGCGGGTCTTCGGACTCGCCGACTGGCTCGGGGACCGCTACTGGCAGCGGATGGAGCTGTCGTGGAAGCCGTTCTGGCGCAAGCGCATCCACAACTCGGTCTGGACCCTGGCGCTCGACGGCGGTCGGGCTGCGATCGCCGTCGGCGTCCTCGTCCACGTCGTGCACGGCGCCCTCGACGGGCAGTTCGACGTCGGCGCGGTCGCGACCGCTATCCCGCTCGTCCTGCTGCTCGCGCAGGCCGAGATCGGCGGCCTGCCGCTCTTCGTCCGGGGCGCGGCGGTCCTCGCGGACTTCGAGGAGACCGAGCGCCTCTACGGTCGGCCGATGCCTGAGTCCCCCACTCCCCCGGACGGTTCGGCGGCCACACGGGGCGGGCGGGCGGCATACGCCCTCGGTGGTGACCGCGGCGGTCACGGGCGACCGCCGACCGTCGAGCTGCACGAGGTCACCTTCGCGTATGCCGGCCGCGACGTCCCCGTGCTCGACGGCCTCTCGCTCCGCCTCGAGGCGGGCGAGAACGTCGGCCTCGTCGGCGTCAACGGCGCGGGCAAGTCGACCCTCATCCGGCTCCTGACCGGGACCCTGCGACCGGACCGCGGACGCGTCGTCGTCGACGGTGTCGACCTCGCGACGATGTCCGACGCGGAGGTGACCCGCTGGCAGCGTCGGGTCGCCGTGCTGACACAGGAGTTCTGTCGCTACCCGCTGAGCGCGCGCGACAACGTCACGCTGGGGGCCGGACGACGCTGGAGGGAGTCCGACCAGGCGGACCTCGACGTGACTGCGGCGCGCTCGGGCGCTGCGGCCGTCATCGGCGACCTCACCGCCGGGTGGGAGACCGTGCTCGACCCGACCTACCCGGGCGGCCAGGGCGTCAGCGGCGGCCAGTGGCAGCGAATCGCCCTGGCTCGAGCGACGTTCGGGCTCACGCGCGGCGCGGGCATGATGGTGCTCGACGAGCCCGCTGCCGCTCTCGACGCCCGGTCCGAGGCGCACCTCGTCGAGCGCCAGCTCGGGCTGGCCTCCGGCATCACGTCGCTCGTGGTGTCGCACCGCTTCTCGGTGCTTCGGCCCATCCCGCGCATCGTCGTGCTGGAGGGCGGACGCATCACCGAGGACGGGTCGCACGACGAGCTCATGGTCGCGGGCCGCACCTACGCTCGGCTCTTCTCACTGCAGTCGTCGCGCCTGCTCGCCGGGGAGGGGCGATGAGGACCCTGGTGCGGCGGGTGCGCCTGTGGCTGGTGCTCGGTCTGGCCGCGGCCCCGTGGCTCGCGACGGTCGGTTTCGTCATCTCCCTCGCGGCCGCCGTGCTCGCACCACTCGCCACGCTGGGGGTCGGACGGATCGTCGACGGCCTCGGAGCGGGTGACGCCGCCGGCGTGACGAGCGGGCTGTGGCTCGTCGGGGCGGGCATCGTCGTCGCCGTGCTGCAGTCGGTCTCGTGGCCGCTCGTCTGGTTCTTCGTCGACGACCTCGGGGAGCGCTACGCCCACCACCACGTCCTCCGTGTCATCGCCCGCATCCCGACGGTCGCCCACCACGAGATGCCGGAGATGGCCGACCGCGTCGCGCTCGTGCGCCAGCACGCCCGGCAGCTCGGCAACGCCGGCATCCGGCTGTCCACGAACCTCGCGGCCCTCGTCGGGACCGTGGCGCTGTCCGGGGTCCTCGCCTCGGTCGCCTGGTGGCTGACCCTGCTCATCCCGGCGGCGCTCCTCCCGGCGTGGGCATCGGGTCGCGCCATCCGCGCGCGCGTCGACGCCGAGCGCGAGAACGCCCAGGCCATCCGGGTCGCCGACCGTCTCCTCGACATCGCGCGCGACCCGGCGACCGGCATCGAGGTGCGCTGCAGCGGCGCACCCGCGACGCTGCTGGAGGCGCAGGGAGCGGCACTCGACGTGCGGCTCGCGGCGGTGGCAGCGGCGGCCCGCCGCACGCGTACGCTCGCGGTGCTCTCCCGGCTCGCGTGGATCGCCGCGCTCGCGGCCGCCCTGCTGGCGGTGTTCGGGCTCGTGCGCGGCGGGTCGGTCGGCGTCGGGTCACTCGTCGTGCTCGTGCTGCTCGTGCCCCAGGTCGAGGACATGGTCGGGACGCTCCAACAGATCGCCGTCTATGCCGTCCAGACCTCCCAGCACGTCGCGCGCCTCGACGAGGTGGAGCAGTATGCGGCGGGTTTCGTCACGCCGTCCGGCTCGGCGCCCGCCGTGCTGGTCCGCGGACTCGAGCTGCGGGGCGTGTCGTTCACCTATCCGGGCGCGTCCGAGCCGAGCCTTTCGGGGATCGACCTCACGCTGGAGCGCGGCACGACCGTCGCACTCGTCGGTGAGAACGGTGCGGGCAAGTCGACGCTCGTCTCGCTGCTCGCCCGGTTGCACGACCCGACGGCCGGCTCGATCCTCGTCGACGGCCGACCCCTGAGCGACATCCCGCACGCGGACTGGCAGGCGCGGCTCGGCGCCGTCTTCCAGGACCACGCGACCCCGCACGTGCTGCTGCGCGAGGCCGTGGCGATGGGCGACCTGGCCGGCGCGTCGGACGATCGCGTGGCCGCGGCCCTCGACCGCGCCGACGCGACGGGACTCGTGGACGGTCTCCCGGGCGGGCGCGACACGCAGCTGGGGCGGCAGTTCGCCGGCGGCACGGAGCTGTCCGGCGGTCAGTGGCAGCGACTGGCGATCGCCCGGGGGATGCTCCGGGACGGGCCGTTGGTCATGCTGCTCGACGAGCCGTCATCGGCCCTCGACGCCCAGGCCGAGGACGCGATCCTCGGCGGCTACCTCGAGCGTGCGCGAGAGGCGAGTCGGCTCACCGGTGGGATCACCGTCATCGTGAGCCACCGGATGTCGACGGTCCGGGCAGCCGACCGGGTCGTCCACCTCGTCGAGGGACGCGTCGCGGAGGAGGGCACGCACGAGGAGCTGATGGCCGCCGGCGGCGCCTATGCCGAGCTCTTCGAGCTGCAGGCTCGGTCGTATCGCTGAGGGGCGGATGATGCGAGATCGTCTGTGCTGCAATGGATTCGGTGTGGACAGCTCTTGTCGCGTCATTCGAACACCTGTACGATTGGGGGTATGGAGCAGAGCCGGAGCGCGCAGCAGATCGAGCAGGACTGGGACCACGTCGCGTCCCTGGCCGCCGACCTGCACGACGCGCACGCCCGGCTCGTCGACTTCGTCGCGGCCGTCCTGACCGACGGGTCCTGGCAGGCCGCGGGCCTGCGGTCACCCGAGCACTGGCTGATGCTGCGCGCCGGGCTGTCGCGGGGCCAGGCGTCCGCGGTGGTCCTCCTGGCCCGGCGGGCGCAGGAGCTGCCCGCGACCTCCGCCGCGTTGCGCCAGGGGCGGATCAGCCTGGACCAGGCCGCGGTCGTGGCCCGGCACACCCCGGCCGCGTTCGACACCACCGTGGCGGAGTTCGCGCAGCACGCGACGGTCACCCAGCTGCAGCGCACGGTCACCCGGTACGACTTCACCCTCCAACCCGACAGCGTCGACGACCGCGGCCGCGGCCTGCCTGGTGAGCGGGACGCGACCCTGGATCCGCCACGGGTGGAGCCGGTCGAGCCGGCGCACCTGAGCATGGGCCTCGACGCCGACGGGCGGTTCCGGCTGCGCTACGACGCACCCGCCGAGGTCGGCGCGCTCGTCGAAGCGGCCCTTGCGGAGGCCAAGGACCACCTCTTCCACACCCTCGCACCCGAGGGTTGGACCGACGAGCAGAAGCGGGCCCTGAACGGGGACGTGCTGCACCCCGACCAGTCCTGCACCAGCGGCGGCCGGCCCCGCGTCACCTGGGCCGACGCCCTCATCGTGCTCGCCACCCGCTCCCTCGACGCCGCCACCACGACACGCGACGGAACCTCCGGCTCCTCCGGCGGCTCGGGTGGGGCCGCTCGGCGGGCCCGGTACCGGGTCCAGGTCCACCTCGACACCGACGGCGCCTGGCTCACCGGCCGCCCCCGCCTGCCCCAGCACATCACCGACCAGCTCACCTGCGACGGGACCCTGACCCCCGTCTGGCAGACCGACGGACACCCCGTCAACGTCGGCCGCACCCAACGCGTCGTCCCGCACCGCACCCGCGTCCTGGTCCTGGACCGCGACCGCGGCTGCCGCTTCCCCGGCTGCGGCTCCACCCGCAACCTCGAGATCCACCACCTCATCCACTGGCGCGACGGCGGCCCCACCGACGACACCAACCTCCTCGGCGTCTGCACCCCCCACCACGACGGACACCACCGCGGCGAGTTCACCATCACCGGCGACCCCACCCGACCCGACGGCCTCACCTTCCACACCGACACCGGACTACTCATCGGCCCACCCCACCAACCACCACCACCGCACCTGGTCCCAGCCCCCGACCCCCACCCAGACCAGGACCCGAACCAGCCGGACCGATCCAGACCACCAGCCAGACTCGGCCGCCGCTATCCCGCGCCCTCCGGTGGCACCCTGCACCTGCACCTCGTCGACTTCACCCCGACCTGAGCAGCCGGACCGGCTCCGGACCCGGCCGCGTGGCATCCTGCAGCGCATGATCAGGACACTGACCGATGACGACCTCGAGGCGTGTGCGGCGCTCTACGTCGAGACGTTCACGGCCCCGCCATGGAACGAGACCTGGCTGGTCGAGGACGCCCTCCAGAGGATCGGCGACTTCCTCGCCACCCCCCGCGCGCACGGAGTCTGCCTGACCTCCGCCGAGGGGACCATGGACGGGTTCGCGATCGGTCATCTCGAGCGTTCCGGGCCCGACGATCACTTCCTCCTCAAGGAGATGTGCGTCCGCGAGGCCAGTCGCAGGCAGGGTCGTGGCACGCAGCTGCTCGAGGCACTGTCCGACCGGCTCGGGCCGGCGCGCCACTGGTACCTGCTGACGGCACGGGACAGTGACGCGTCAGCCTTCTACGAGGCCAACGGCTTCCGGCCTGCAGGCCGGATGGGCGTCT
Source organism: Terrabacter sp. LjRoot27 (assembly GCF_964254175.1). NCBI lineage: Bacteria > Bacillati > Actinomycetota > Actinomycetes > Micrococcales > Intrasporangiaceae > Terrabacter > Terrabacter sp. LjRoot27. The sequence continues at coordinate 350,694 of NZ_CAXUSS020000001.1, read as the reverse complement.
TCGTCCGGCCATGAGGACGATGGTCGTGCGCGACCCGGCCTGCGTTCTCAGGCGCATGACTGCGGCGGACGTTCCGGCGGTCATCGAGGTCCAGGAGCCGGGGGCGATCCTCGGGCTGGCTGCCGTCTTCCCGCAGGACGAGCACCCGTTCCCGAGAGAGGCGATCGCGGAACGGTGGATCCGCGAGATCGGCCTCCCCGGGACCGACTGCTTCGTGGTCGTGAGCGCCGACGCCGTCGCGGGCTTCGCCGCCACCCGTGGTGACGAGTTCCTGCACTTCGGCATCGACGTCGACCACTGGGGCAGCGGTCTGGCGACGCTCGCGCACGACGACGTGCTCGACCAGATGCGTGGGCGCGGCATCAGACGCGCGCGGCTGCGCGTCTTCACGGGCAACGGTCGCGGTCGCCGCTTCTACGAGAAGCAGGGGTGGGAGCCGACCGGCGAGCGCAGCAGGAGCTCGTTCGCGCCCAACCCCGAGCTCCTCGGCTACGCCCGCCCCCTCTGACCGCGCCCGACGGCCCCGGTCGAGTACGCATACGGACGCGGTGCACGGCGAGGAGTCGCGAGGATGGCGAGCATGGACGCGACAGAGCCGGAGGAGAGTCGGTGGGGACTCAGCCTGCCGTGGTGGTCGCTGGCCATCGGCGCCCTGACGACGGTGTTCCTGGCCGGTCTGGCGTTCGCGCTGCTCGTCATGCACTCCCTGACCTACGGCTTCACCTACGTGCTCGAGGTCGGCTCCATCGACCACCCGGAGCTCGACCGCTACGAGCAGGCGCTGGCGATCGGCGTCGGCACCAACGTCTTCGGTGCGCTGGGCCTGTCGCGACTCGCCTTGCGGACCCGAGCGGCCACGTGGCCGCCGGTGCTGGCGGCCCTGCCGATCGCCCTGGTCACCGGGGTGGTGGCCACGACCGGGATGCTCGCCGTCCTCGGCGTCGACCCCTTGCTTCCGCTCGCCGGCCTCTGACGCCGGGGCTCCGGCTGGTCAGCGCTCGGGGTTGCCGTCCTCGCGGCTGTCCGGCGTCTCGATCTCGTCGCGGTCGGCAGCGCGTCGGTCGCGGCGCGCGCGGACGACGGCGATGACGAGGCAGGCCACCATGCCGAGGAGGAAGAGGGGCAGCGCCGCGAGGTAGCCGAGGAAGAGCACGGCGTCCGCGGGAGCCGGGGTGCAGCCGAAGCCGAGACCGGTGCACTGCCCCGAGGCGTTGTAGTCCGGGAGCGTCAGGTGCAGCACGAGCACGAGGACGGCCGGGACGATCCAGAGCAGGCCGAGCGCGATGATGTACGGGCGAACGCTGCGTGGCTCCACGCCCCCACCCTCGCCCACGACCGCCCGGCCCGCATCGGCGCCCCTACTCAGCGTGGCCGGGTCCCCGTCCGCGTCGAGGACGCCGAACGTCCGGATCGGCCCCTACGGTGTCGACATGGCCACTCACTGGACCCTCGGCTGCGACGCCGCAGACCCGCACCGGCTCGCGGCGTTCTGGGCGGCGGCGCTCGGCTACGTCGCCGAGCCCGGCTACGACGACCCCGACGGCGCCTCGATCATCGACCCCGAGGGCCGGGGCCCCGCGATCGGCTGGCTGCGGGTGCCCGAGCCGAAGTCGGCCAAGAACAGGCTCCACATCGACATCCGGGTCGCGGGCGAGGGCCCGTGGGACCTCGCCGAGCGTGAGCGGCTGATCCGCGCCAGGGTCCCCGAGCTCGTCGCGCTCGGCGCGACCGTCGTGCGCGAGGAGAGCTACGGCGACGCCCTCGGGCACGTCGTCATGCTCGACCCCGAGGGCAACGAGTTCTGCGTCGCCTGACGGTCAGAGCTCCTTGCGGAAGTGCACGTCGGCGGCATCGGCCGTCGGCACACCCTCCCAGCGGAAGATCTCGCGGTAGCCCTGCTTCTCGTAGAAGCCGGGCGCCTGGAACGTGAACGACGTGACGAAGACGTGGGTGCAGCCCCGCGAACGCGCCTCGGACTCGAAGTCGGCCAGCAGCCGCTCGCCGAGCCCCGTCCCGCGCACGTCCTCACGCACCCAGGTCATGCCGATCCCGGCGGCGACACCCCAGGTCCAGCCGCTGACGCCGGCCGCCAGCTCGCCCGACGCGTCGTCGACGCGGACCGTCAGCTCGCGCGCCGCCGGCGTGCCCGCGGTCGCCGCGGCGTTGACGACGTCGAGCTCGTCGGAGAGCCGCTGGTCGAGGGTCGCATCGGCGTCACCGACGACGGACCGGTAGCTCGTTGCCTCAGTCACGACGGCAGATCCTGCCACGCCGCACCGAGGGGGCGCGCCCTCCACGACGCGCCCCCTCGACTCGGCTCAGGCCCGGGTGTTCGAGCTCCTCACCCACGTCCCTGTGGCGGGCACGTAGCCCTCGATGGTCGAGGGCAGCGACACGCGCGTGTTGCAGTCGATGACGGAGTAGTGCAGGTGCGGCGCGGACGCCGCACCGGTGCTGCCGGACCAGCCGATGATCCGTCCCTGCGGCACCCAGTTGCCGGGCTCGTAGAACGAGCGGTTGAGGTGGGCGTACTGCGTGCACTGCCCGTTGGGGTGACGGATGATGACCTCGATGCCGTTCTGCCAGTAGGGCGACCAGTTCGAGATGACGATCGTGCCGCCCTGGGTGGCCGACACCTCGTAGTTGGCCGGCAGGGCGAGGTCCCACGCGTAGCGGTTGTAGGCGTCGGTGTGCGAGTAGCCGCCGCCGTTGCCCTGGCTGACCTGGTAGCTCTCCCCCGCCGGGTAGGGGGCCTCGAAGTAGCCGGCCGCCGTGGCCGGCGCCGCGCCGGCGAAGGCCGTCGTGGCGGCGAGCGCGACGGCACTCGCCAGGACGCCGAGCCTGCGGGCCAGCGCCTTCTTCTTCTGCCCCGTACCGACGAGGGCCGTGGTTCCGAACATGTGTCGCGTTCCTTCCGATGGGTGGGCTGTCACGGTGCGGGCGGTGCCCGCGGCCGTGCGATCCCCAGTCCAGCCAGCGCCCCGGGCAGCGGCAATCCTTCAAGTGCTGGGCTTGAACGATGCGACCCACCCGGCTCCGGTGGCAGGGCCGGCGCCCCCGTGCGACGGTGGGAGCGGCCCCTGACTGAACGTCGCCATCAGCAAGGAGCGGTCGCGTGCTGCGCTACGAGATGACGCCCATGGACGTGGCGACGTGCCGGTTCGGCATCTCACCGCTCAACGAGATGTGCCTGTCGCTGCGCAGCCTGCGCGCCCCGGGGGCCTACGCCTCCCGGGTCGCCGAGTCCTTCCTCGTGATGCCGGAGTCGCGAGGGCACCGCGAGACCCTTCTCGCGCTCGTCAACGACGAGTTCTCGACGCCCGACGTCATCAACCCGAGACCGGAGTCGCCGTCACCGCGTCTCGCCGCCGAGCTGACCGCCCTCGCGGTGGCCCCCGCCGAGATCCTCATGGGCGACCTGGAGCGGCTCTGGCCGAGCGAGGTCCCGAAGGCGGTGCGGGGAACGTCGACCGTGGTGCGCTCTCGGGTCCTCGACGCCCTCGAGGCCTACTGGGCCTGCGCGTTCGCCGCCTTCTGGACGAGCCATCGCAGCATCCTCGAGGCGGACGTCCGGCACCGCGCGTCGCGGGCCGCCGGCTTCGGGCTGCTGCACGCACTGTCCGAGCTGCACCCGAGCATCACGGTCGACGAGGCCGCCCTCAGCGCCCGCAGCCGCGTGGGCCCGTCGTACACCGCGCCGCTGGGCGGCCGGCGGCTCGTCTTCGTGCCGTCGCTCTTCACGCTCGCCGCCTCGCACCCCCACAGCGACGCCGCCCCACCGATGGTCATCTACCCGGCACGCGGTCAGCGGCAGGAGGTCCGGCCCGTCTCCCCCGTCAACGCCGCGGCACTGCTGGGCCGGGCCCGGACCGACCTCATGACGTCGCTCGCGGAGCCCCGCACGACCACGGAGCTCGCGGCCGTCCTCGGCAAGACGGTGTCGGCGGTCAACCAGCAGCTCCACGACCTGGAGAGAGCCGGCCTCGTGCGCGGCGCCCGGGCGGGCAAGTCGGTCCTCTACTCCGTCACCGCGTCGGGGCGGGCGCTGATGTGCCCTGACGAGCACGACGACGAGTCCCCGCTCAGAGGCGCGCGATGACGTCGTCGAGCATCGCCTCGGTGAGCTTGCCTGTGAAGGTGTTCTGCTGGCTCACGTGGTAGCTGCCGACGAGCCGCACCTGCCGTCCCGTGTCGGTCGTCAGCACTGCCTCGGCGCCGTGGCCGAACCTCGGCTTGGGCCGCGGCACGTCCCAGCCGCGGCGGCGGGCCGCCCCGAGCGCGGCGTCCCAGGCGATCGACCCGAGGGCGAGCATCGAGCGCAGGCGCGGCTCCGACAGCTCGAGGTCCCGGTCGAGCCACGCCGCACACGTCGCCTTCTCCTCGGTCGTGGGCTTGTTGGCGGGTGGGGCGCACCGGACGGCGGCGACGATCCGCAGCCCCGTCAGCACGAGCCCGTCGCCCGAGGCCACCGACGTCGGCTGGCTCGCGTACCCACCCCGGTGGAGGGCGGCATACAGCCAGTCGCCGGAGCGGTCACCGGTGAACATCCGGCCGGTCCGGTTGGTGCCGTTGGCCGCCGGGGCCAGACCGACGACGAGCACCTCCGCGTCCGGGTCGCCGAACGACGGGCCGGGTCGCCCCCAGTACGGCTGGTCGGCGAACGCCGCGCGGCGTCCCTCCGTCGCCACCGACTCGCGCCACCCGACGAGACGCGGGCAGGCGCGGCACACGCTGACGCGCGCATCGAGCTCGCGTATGCCGTCTGCTCCCTTCGCGAGCCGGCGCACCTGCGCCGCCGTGGCCGCGACCGGCGTCTCGGACGTCGCCGGGTCACCCGGCCAGCCGGAGCCCGCGGGCACGGGCGACAGGAAGAGCCCGCCGGTGACGGGGTGCTGGGCCGGGTTCGGCAGGTCGACGGGACACATGGCCCCACGCTAGGCCGGGATGCCTCGGGATGCCTCGGCATGAGGCGGGACGGCACACGGGCGTGAGACGGTTCCGGGGTCGGCACGCTGAACCGGACGGGCCACGCAGGCGTCTCTGGACGCGGGAGCACGAGTGAGGAGGTGGCTGCGGGATGCCGCTCGACGACGAGGCGGTCGCTGAGATCTACCGCGAGCACGGGCCGATGCTGCGACGCGTCGTCTGGCGTGCGACGAGCGACGCGAACCGGGTCGACGACATCGTCCAGGAGGTCATCCTCCGCGTCTGGAAGCAGGCGCCGCAGGCCGACAACCTGCGCGCCTACCTCATCACCACGGCCCGCCACCTCATCGTCGACCAGCACCGCGCCGCCGGCCGTCGCCCCCAGCAGGCCCAGCTCGTCGACGTGGCCGAGTCGGACTCCGCGCTCGACCGCGCCCTCGACCAGGTGCTCGTCGAGGAGGCCCTCGGCCGCCTCCAGACCAACCACCGTGAGATCGTGCGCTACCTCTACTTCGAGCGCCTGACCGTCGCCGAGACCTCCGCTCGGGTCGGCGTGCCCGAGGGCACCGTCAAGTCGCGTGCCTACTACGCCGTGCGCAACCTGCGCGTCATCCTCGACGAGATGGGAGTGACGAGATGACCACCGGATCGGACGACCTGCACGTGCTGCTCGGCGCGTACGTGCTCGGGGGCCTGTCCGACGACGACCACCGCGCCTTCAGCGAGCACCTGCGCTCGTGCCGGCAGTGCCAGACGGAGCTCGGCCAGGTCTCGGGGCTGCCGCGCCTGCTCGACCTCGCCGGTCCCGAGGGCGGCCCGCACCTCAGCGACGAGCCCGTCGCCGTGCCCGCGCCGCTGCTGACCGACCACGACGACGAGCACCTCGTCACCCTGCTCGACGAGGTCGGTCGACGACGCCGCCGCCGGCGGGCGTGGCTCTCCGTCGTGGCCGCCGCGGCCGCGGTCGTCATCTTCGCCGGCGGCGCGTGGCTCGGTCCGCAGCTGCTGTCTCCGGCCACCCCGACGCTGCCGACGACGCACGTCGCCGCGGCCGCCGTCGCGGGCAGCCAGGTCCGGATCGACATCGCCCTCGTGACGCGTGGCTGGGGCACGCAGCTCGACATCGACTGCGAGGACATGCCGACCGATGGCGAGCTCGCCCTCTGGGTCATCGACCGGAGCGGCAAGGCGACGACGGCCGCCTCGTGGCGCGCCACGCCCGCCGGCTACTCCCGCGTGACCGGGGCGACGGCGCTGCGCCCCAACGAGATCCAGGCTCTCGAGGTGCGCACCGGCACCGGCGAGGTGCTCGCCGCCGCCCGCACCTGACGGCGCACGCCTGAGGGCCCGGCTCGCGACTGATCAGGTCTGCGATCCCGGGCCCTGATGGCGGTTAACGTACCTCAACGGGCCAGCCGCCCAAGCGATTCGGGGTGTGGTGCGGGGCAGCCCCCCTGCCCCGCACCGTTTCCCCTGACACTCAGAGCCGCACCGGCAGGGGGTGATACACCGCAGTCCTCACAACCCGGACGGCAGCTGCGTGGCCGGCGGCGTGACGGAGACCTCGGCCCCGTCGAAGGTGACCTCGCTGAGCCACATGGTCCGCCCGGGCACCTCCGAGCCGATCGAGTCGGGCGCCCACGCGTGGTAGACCATGAGCACGCGCCCGTCCTTCTCGAGCAGTGCGCAGTGACCCGGGCCGGCCGCGACGTCGGTGCTCGTCAGCACCGGCTCGGGGTCCTTCGTGAACGGTCCGGTCGGCGACGACGCGGTGGCGTGGCCCACGGCATACCGGTCGCTGCCGTAGTCGTTGGCCGAGTAGAAGAGGTGGAAGACGCCGTCCCGCTCCCAGACGAACGGCGCCTCGACGAGCTGCCCCTCCCACGGGAGGTCCTGTCGGACCAGGCGTTTCGGCTCGCCCTCGAGCCGCAGGCCGTCGGCCGACAGGCGCTGGACCGAGATCCACGTGTCCATGCCGACGGCGTTGCCGTCGTTCTTCCAGTAGAGGTATGCCGTCCTGTCCTTCGCGACGAACGGTGACGCGTCGATGGAGCCACCCTGCTCCTGCTCGCAGACGAGGGGCTTGCTGCTCGTGTCGCGGTACGGGCCCTTGGGGTCGTCGGCGACCGCGACGCCGATGCACTGGATGGCCGGGTCGGGGGCCATCGTCGTGTAGTACATGACCCACCGGTCGCCGAAGCGGTGCGCCTCGGGCGCCCAGACCTTGCCGGGCGTCGTCCACGACGCCAGCTCGGGCAGGGCGTCGCTGCCCTGCGTCCACGTGGCGAGGTCGTCGCTGACGAGCGTCTGGACGTTCATCCCGTTGCCGTTCGTGGCGATGGCCACCCAGCCGTCGCCGTCCGGGAGGATCTGCGGGTCGGGGAAGTTGCTCGGCCAGACCGGGTTCGTCGCGGCCGGTGCGGACTGCGTCGCGGGGGTCGTCACGCGGTCTCCTGTCGTGCTGTCGGGGCCGGACGCCTGGCAGGCGCCGGTGAGGACGGTCGCGGCGACCGCGACGAGAGTGAGGACGATCCTGCCGCGGGCGGTCATCCGGCGCCCGGGTCGGCCGGCCAGCTCGACGCGTAGAAGCGCAGGTGGTCGACCTCGGCGGTCACGGCCGGGGACGCACCGCCGTGGGCGACGAGCCCGATGCGCGGGTGGGTGCCGGCGCGGAAGGTCCACGTCGCGCCCCACGTCCAGTGCACGCCGTCGCGGCTCGTGCCGGCCCGGTAGAGGTGCTCGCCGTCGGCGTTCCGGTGGTGCGCGAGCCGCAGCCACAGGGTCGGGGCGGAGGTGCCGATGATGGCGCCGCCGTAGCTCGTCGGGCCGTCAGGGGCGCCCGGGTCGGCTGCGGTCTCACGGCCGAACTCGGTCTGGCGCGTGTTCCAGATCGCGACGTTCGAGAGGCGCGCGAAGTCGTCGTCGTCCTCGTAGGCGACGAGGCCGACCTGCTGGTAGTTGCGCACGGTGTCGACCCCGAGGTCGAGCGTCGTCCTCGCCTCGGCGATCCAGTCGCCGTCGCCGGGGGTGTCATGGAGCAGGACGCTCGCGGTGTTGCCGCCGCCGACGAGGTCGGACCCCTCGACCGGCCAGCGCAGGCTGCCGCCCGAGACGGTGACCGCCGCGTTGCGTCGCACCCACGTGAAGCCGGCGAGGCTCGGGTCGTCGAACTCCTCGGCCTCCAGCAGCGCCCCTGCCACCGGGACCGGGACGAGGGCAGTGGCGTCGCGGGCGGCCGGGTTGACGACGACGTTGTCGACGACGGCGCGGCTGCTGCTGAGGCGCACCGGCGCCGCGGCGGGACGCGCGTCGCCGGCCACCCGCACGCGGGCCGTGACGTCGGCGAGGTCGCTCTCGGTCACCTCGGCGGTGAGGCCGTCGTCCGTCGCCTCCACGGTGAGCGTGCGCCAGGCGCCGGTGGGGAGCGCGGGAAGGACCGTCGTGGACGACCGGACGGTGCCGTCGCGCTCGACCTGGGCCGTGAGGCGGCGCGACCTGGGGTCGAGGGTGATCTTGACAGCCGGGTCGCGACCGAGCAGGACACGGAGCGGCTCGGTGCCCCGGTGGTCGAGACGGACGTGGAGCGGGCCGGCCGGGGCCGACGAGGTCGTCGACGCCGTGCCGTGCACGAGGGCGGTGTCGCCCGCGACCGCGTCGGCGGGCCCGTCGGCGAGCCCCCTGAAGCCGCTCGCCGACGGGTCGGTCGGGGTGATCCCGAGACCGGACGCCAACGTCGGCGCCGGCTGGGGCGTGTCCGAGGGCCCGGCCCCGGCGCGGGTGCGTGGCCAGCCGTCGACCCAGTCGAGGCGGTCGAGGAGCATCGGGCGGCGGTTGATGCCGAAGGTCGTCGTGAGCCACGGGTTCGTCCGGTCGATGGCGTGGTACGCGATGAAGTCGCGTCCCTCGGCATCCGTGACGACGGCGTGGTGGCCGGCGCCGACGAAACGGTTGCCGTTCTGCGTCAGCACCGTCGTGCCACCGACGCGAGACGTGAGCAGCGGGGTCCCCTCGGCGTCGACGAACGGTCCGAGCGGCGAGCGTGAGCGCCCGGCGAAGACGGAGTAGCCCGTCGTCGGGCCGGCGCAGCAGTTCGCGGCCGAGCCCATGAGGTAGTAGAAGTCGCCGTGCCGGACGACGTACGCGCCCTCGTAGCGGTTGTCGACCGCCACCTGGGTCGCGGACCCCACGGGAGAGAGCCCGTCGGGCGACACCCGCGTCACCCAGAGCCCGCCGAAGTAGCTGCCGAAGTAGAGGTAGCGCTGCCCGTCGGCGTCGGTGAAGCCCGCGGGGTCGAAGGTCCAGAGGAAGCCGCCACCCGGTGCGGGCCGCGGCGGCACGGCCGGGGCGCTTGTCGCCGTCCACGGACCGGCCGGGGTGGGAGCCGTCGCGACCCCGATGGCCGAGTCGTCGCCCGGGTTGAGCGTCGTGTCCGTGACGGTGAAGTAGAGGACGTAACGCCCTGCCACGTAACGGATGTCGGGTGCCCACAGCCCGGCCGTCGGGGTCGCCCACGAGGGACGGTTGCCCGCGTCGAAGACCGTGCCGAGGTACTCCCAGCTCGACCAGTCGCGGGTGCGGGCCATGTGCATGGCGCCCGGCGCGTCACCGGCCCGCAGCGGGTCCGACGTCGCGTAGGCGTACCACCAGCCGTCGCGTCCTCGGATGACGGACGGGTCGGCGAACGTGTCCGAGAAGGAGTCGGAGACGGCGTTGTCGGATGCCGTCACGACGGAGGCGGACGGCATACGACCGGCGGACGCGGAGGCGCCGGCGGCCGGGACCGCGGCGCTGACGCCGACGGCCGTGACGAGTGCTGCGAGACAAGCGGTTCCGCGCCGGAGGGCACGGACGCTCACGGAGGTCAGGGGACGCATACGGACTCCTCAGCCCTTGACGCCGCTGCTGGCGACGCCCTCGATGACGTAGCGCTGCACGAAGACGTAGAGCGCGAGGACGGGGATCGCGGCGAGCATGGCGCCGGCCATGACCACGGGATAGTCGATCGTGTAGGCACCCTGGAGCCGGCTGAGGCCGGCGGGCAGCGTGAGCCGCTCCGGGGAGAAGAGGACGTAGATCGGCCAGATGAAGTCGTTCCAGTTGGCGAGGTAGCTGAGCACGCCGAGCGTGACGAGCGCGGGCCTCGCGTTGGGCAGGACGATGGACCACCACGTGCGGAAGGGGCCGGCGCCGTCGAGCCGCGCACTCTCCTCGAGCTCCTTCGGCAGGCCCATGAAGAACTGCCGCATGAAGAAGACACCGAACGCCCCCGCCGCCCCGGGCACGACGAGCGCCCAGATCTGGTCGAGCCAGCCGAGCTTGTCGAGGAGCAGGAAGTTGGGCATGAGGAAGATGAAGCCCGGCACGAAGAGGGTGAGGATGATGACGCCGAAGATCGCCTTCTTGAAGCGGAACTCCATGCGCGCCAGGGCATAGCCGGCGAGCGAGCAGACGACGAGCACGAGCGCGGCGTGCAGGGTCGCCGCCAGCATCGAGTTGAGGAACCACCGCAGCACCGGGCTCGCGGCGTCCTGGAAGAAGAGGACGTCGAAGGCGCGCAGGCTCCACTCGGACGGGAAGTACGTCGGCGGCACCGTGCGCGACTCGCTCTGGGACTTGAACGCCGTGAGGAGCACGAGCAGCAGCGGGCCGATGAAGATGACGCTGAGCACGGCCATGCCGAGCCAGAAGAGGGGTCCGTTGCGGCGCTTCACGACTTCTTCTCCCTCAGTGCCCAGACGTTGACGAGGGAGATGAGGGCGAGGAAGACCGCGAGGACGTAGCTCATCGCCGAGGCCTGGCCCATCCGGTACTGGGAGAGGCCGAGGTCGGTGATCTCCATGATCGCCGTGCGCGTGGAGTCGCCCGGACCACCCTTGGTGATGAGGTAGCTCTGGCCGAACATGTTGGCGCTCGCCAGCACCGTCGTCACGACGACGAAGATCAGGACCGGTCGCAGGCCGGGGATCGTGATGTAGCGCAGCTTCTGCCACGCCGTGGCTCCGTCGATCTCGGCCGCCTCGTAGTGCTCGGCCGGGATGTCGGCGAGGCCGGCGAGGTAGATGACGGCGTTGAAGCCGATGGTCCACCAGACGGTGACGGCCGCGAGCGAGATCCACGCCCAAGGCTGCTCGGTCGTCCACGCCGTGTCGCCGGGGAGGCCGAGCGCACCGAGGAGGCCGTTGACCATGCCGAACGACGGGTCGAGCAGGTAGCGCCACATGAGGCCGACGACCGCGACGCCGAGGACGAACGGCGCGAAGAAGACGGCCCGGAAGAAGGTGCGCCCGGGAAAGCGCCGGTTGAGGAGGATCGCGAGCAGCAGCGGCAGCACGACGAGGAACGGGACGCTGATGACGACGAAGATCCCGGTCGCCTTCATCCCGTTCCAGAAGGCCTGGAACTGCGGTGACCCGCTGTCGAGGAGGTCGGCGTAGTTCTGGGCCCCGACGAAGGGCTTGTTGGGCAGCAGGAAGTCCCAGTCGTGCAGGGAGATCCAGATGCCGAGCACTCCCGGGACGGCGACGAACGTGACGAAGAGCAGCAGGAACGGCGCGAGGAAGAGGTAGGGCGTCCACCGCGAGCCGTGGATGCCGGATGTCGCTCCCCGGGAGCGACGCCCACCCGGCGCAGGCGTCGCTCCCGAGGGCGGGCTCAAGGGCTGTGTCGTCACAGCCATGTCGTCAGCCGCCGTACTTCTTGGCGTTGGCCTCGAGGATCTTGGTGGCGCGGCCTGCCGCGTCGGACAGGACGGTCTTGGGGTCCTGACCGCCGAGCACGGCGGCGTTGACGGCCTTGTCGAACTCCGGCATGGCGTCACCGATGCCGGCGACGGCCGGCGGGAAGTGCAGGTCGTCGATCTGGCTGGCCAGCGTGGCCTGGTCGGTGAGGGCCTTGAACTCGGCCGACTCGCGCACGGAGTTGCGGGCCGGCACCTGGCCGCCCTTGGCCCACTCGAGGCTCTTCGTGCTGATCCAGTTGAGGAAGACGCGGGCCGCGACCTGCTTGTTCTCGTCGGGCGTGCGCATCGTCGGCAGGACGAACTGGTGGGAGCCGGCCCACGCCGCCTTGGTGCCACCGATGTTGGGCAGCGGCGCGACGCCCCACTCGAGGCCCGACTTCTCCTTGAGCGTGTTGATCGTCCAGATGCCGTTCCAGTTGAAGGCGGTCTTGCCGTTCTGGAGGGCGACGATGTCGGCGTCCTGGGCGATCTTCCCGGCCGAGTAGCCGTCCTTGACGAGGGACTGGAACCACGTGAGCGCCTTGACGCCGGGGTCGTCGGCCCACAGCACCTGCTTGGCGTCGTCGGAGAAGAGCGAGCCGCCGAACTGGTAGATGAGCGACTGGATCGACAGGCCACCGGTGAAGGGGAAGGGGCTGGCCCAGTGGCCCTCGATCCCCTTGCCCTTCATGGTGTCGAGCGCAGCCATGTACTCGTCGTTCGTCATCGGCGGCTTCTCGGGGTCGAGGCCCCCCTGCTCCATGACGGCCTTGTTGTAGAAGAAGCCGAGCGGGTGCACGTCGAGCGGGATCGCGTAGCGCTTGCCGTTGTAGACGCCGGCCTTCCACGGCACGGGGGCGAAGTCGCTCTCGTCGAGCTTGAGCGCGGCGGCGACGTCGTCGAGCGGCTGGATGACGTTGCGCGCGGCGTTCGTCGCGACCGAGTCGACGTGCATGATGCCGATCTCGGGGCCCTTGCCCGCCGTGACGGCGGCGGGCAGCTTGGCGTAGTAGTCGGCCCACTGCATCGTGTTCATGCTGACCGCGATGTTGGGGTGCTCGGAGTTGAACTGGTCGACGAGGCGCTTCATGTAGGGGCCGTCGCCGCCGGTGAAGCCGTTCCAGAACTGGAGGGCCACCTTGGGACCGCTGTAGCCGGTCGCACCGCCGCCGGCCGAGACGGCCGGTGCCTGGCCGGGGACGCCGCTCGAGCCCGAGCCGCACGCGGCCAGACCGGCCACGCCGGCGAGGCCGAGCGCTCCCGAGAGGATCGTGCGCCGCGACAGCGGGGTGAGGGGGGACTGCGGGCGGGGCATGGTGTTCGTCATTGAACGGTCCCTTCGGAGAGTCGGATGCAGTGCCAGGAGGTGGGCGGCAGGGTTGCCGTGAGGGTGGTGCCGTCGGTGCCGTCGACCGCCGCGTCCCCCGGGCGCGGGGTCACCCGGTCGGGGTGGTCCTCGGTGTTCGTGGCCGAGGGGTCGTCGTCGTGCACCTGGAGGTGCTCGACGAGGGCGTATGCCGTGGGGTGGCCCCCCACGGCCGCCGCGACGTCGAGCGTCAGCTCGGCCGTCTCGGTGCGGCTCCGGTTGACGACGAAGACCGTGAGGTCTCCGGTGCCGGGGTCGTGGGTGGCCGTGACGACGAGCTGGTCGACGGGCCCGAAGGCCTGGGTCGGGGTCGTGTCACAGACGACGGCGGGGCGCAGCACGGTGCCACGGGCATACCTCGCCGTCAGCGCGAAGGGGTGGAAGATCGTCTGCTTCCACGCGCCGCCGCCGGGCCGGGTGGCGATGGGGGCGATGACGTTGACGAGCTGCGCCTGGCAGGCCATCGAGACCCGGTCGGTGTGCTGGAGCAGCGTGATGAGCAGGCTGCCGACGACGACGGCGTCGCTGACGTCGTAGACGTCCTCGATGAGCTCGGGCGCCTCGCGGATCTCGAGCGAGCTCTCGCCGTGGAAGCGCTCCTGGAACCACACGTTCCACTCGTCGAAGGAGACCATGATCCGCTTGTCGGAGCCCTTGACGGCAGCGACGTGGTCGGCCGTCGCGACGACGGACTCGATGAAGCGGTGCATGTCCTCGCCGCTCGCGAGGAAGGAGTCGACGTCCCCGTCGACGGGCTCGTAGTAGGCGTGCGCGGAGATGTGGTCGACGAGGTCGAAGCACCGCTCGAGGACGACGCGCTCCCACGTGCCGAAGGTCGGCATGCCGCGGTTGGACGAGCCGCAGGCGACGAGCTCGAGGCCGGGGTCGACCCGGCGTATGGCACGGGCGGCCTCCTCGGCGACCCGGGCGTACTCCTCGGCGGTCTTGTGGCCCATCTGCCACGGCCCGTCCATCTCGTTGCCGAGGCACCAGACGCGGATGTCGTGCGGCTCGGCGTGGCCGTTCTTGGCGCGGCGGTCGGGCCACGACGTGCCGGTCTCGGCGTTGCAGTAGAGGAGCAGGTCGATGGCCTCCTGCACACCACGGGTGCCGAGGTTGACCGCCATCATCGGCTCGACCCCCACGCCGCGCGCCCAGTCGACGAAGTCGTCGGTGCCGACCTGGTTCGTCTCGACGGAGCGCCAGGCGAGGTCGAGCTGGGTGGGGCGGTCGGCCTTGGGTCCGACGCCGTCCTCCCAGCGGTAGTTGGAGACGAAGTTGCCACCGGGGTAGCGCACGATGGTGACCCCGAGCTCGCGGACGAGCTGCGCGACGTCGGTGCGGAAGCCCAGCTCGTCGGCGTCGGGGTGGTCCGGCTCGTAGATGCCGGTGTAGACGCACCGGCCCATGTGCTCGACGAAGGACCCGAAGGTCCTCGGCCGCACGGGCCCCACCGTGAAGGCGGGGTCCAGCCGCACCGTCGCTCGTCCCATGCGGTCCTCCTTGACCGTCGGCGTCGGGTCGCACCGTTGTTACAACGGTTACCCATTTGCGTCTGTGCTGAAAATTACAACGGTTACCGAAAAGTGTCCAGAGGTTGCCCGAGGTCATCACGCACGGCGTCGTCGGGCGCTAGCCTGTTCCTCGACGGGGGCAGGCTCGGGGCCACGCAAGGGGCTCGCACGGACGGAGGCACGGTTGGCGGCGCGGCTGCGGGACGTGGCGGAGCGTGCGGGAGTGTCGGTCAAGACCGCCTCCAACGTGCTCAACCACCACCCACACGTGAAGGCCAGCACGCGCGAGCGCGTCGAGGCCGCGATGGCCGAGCTGCACTACCGGCCCAACCTGTCGGCACGCAGCCTCAAGCACGGCCGCGCCGGGTTCCTCGCCCTCGCCGTGCCCGCGATGGACTCGCCCTACTTCGCCGAGCTCGCGGCCCGCATCACCGAGGAGGCGGCCGCCCTCGGCTTCATCGTCCTGCTCGACGTGACCGGTGGCCACGCGGACGCCGAGCGGGTCGTCCTCGAGGGCATGCGCTCCCACGTCATCGACGGCGTCATCTTCTCGCCGCTCGCCCTCTCGCCCGACGAGATCAGCCGACGCGCCGACAGCCTGCCGATGGTGCTGCTCGGCGAGCGACCCGTCCCCTCGGGCTTCGACCACATCGCGGTCGACTCCGTCGCCGCCGCCCGTGCCGCCACGGAACACCTTGTGGCGCAAGGGCGCCGACGCATCGCTGCCGTCGGCCGCGAGACGATGAGGGGCACGGCGTCCGCACGTCTGCGCGGCTACCGCCAGGCACTCAAGGCCGCCGACCTCCCCTACGACGCCGACCTCGTCATCGGCGTGCCCCACTTCGAGCGCGCCGACGGGCACGCCGCGATGCAGCAGCTGCTCGCCCTGCCCGAGCCGCCCGACGCCGTCTTCTGCTTCAACGACCTCATGGCCATCGGCGCACTGCGCGCCTGCGTCGAGGCCGGCGTGGACGTGCCGACCCAGGTCGCCATCGTCGGCTTCGACGACATCGCCGAGACCCGCTACTCCAACCCGACGATCACGACGATCTCCCCCGACCTCACGGGCCTGGCGCGCGCCGCCCTCGAGCTGCTGTCACGCCGGATCGACGGCGAGCGCGGTGACGCCGAGGAGGTCGAGGTCGCCTGGACGCTCGAGGCGCGTGAGACGACGCTAGGCGTCCCGACCCGCCGCTGACGCCTGGACGGGGAGCGTGACGCGGTAGGTCCGGGTGACGTTCGTGCCGACGCAGGCCCTCGACGCCTTGCCCGCGGCGCCCGCGGTCGTCGTGTAGCTCGCCGTGACGTCGGCCGTGACGACCGTGGCGGCGGAGAAGGCCGGCACGGAGAAGCGCACGGCCGTGTAGTCGCGGACGGACGCCGCGAGGCGGTCCTGGCGGTAGAAGGACGAGTAGGCGCCGGTGTTGACGGGATAGCCGACGTCGGCGCCGGCTGCCGCCACGGTCACGGTCACGGCGCAGACCGGCGTGTCCGTCGTCCACGGGATCCGGACCCACGACTGCTGTCCGGCCACGACGGCGCCCAGGGTCCGGGTGACGGGACGCAGGCCGGTCGAGACGCTCGCGTCGACGAGGTCGCTCTCCGGGGCCAGCGGCGTGACCGGGCCGTCCGGCGAGGCCGGCGCCCCCGGTGCGCTGCTCACGGGCGCCACGGCGCGCGGCGTCGGCGTGGCCGCCGGGCCCATCGACTGGGCGCCGAGGACGACGACGCCGGCACCGACCGCGACCAGGGCGGCACGGCCGAGCAGCGTCCGACGCGGGGCGGGGGCAGACATGGGCGGTCCTCCGGGGACGCTGGGGTCACGGACGGCGCCGGGACCGACGCCTCGGCCCCAGTGTGTCGGCGCCGTCGCAAGGGCGGCCGCGCGAAGCAGCAGGAATCCCGCAAGGTCGGCGCAAGAGCAGGAGCCTCACCCCGCTGCGCGCGCTGCCCGCTCGACCCTCTCGCGATGCTCGGCCCACTCGGCCGCGTCGTCGCTCGTCGACACCAGGTCGTCACCGATGACGCCGTCGACGTGCTCCCGGAGGATGTCGGCGTGGCCGGCGTGGCGGTTCGTCTCGGTGAGGACGTGCACCATGAGGTTGAAGAGCATGACGTCCGGCCGCGGCCACCACGGGACGTGTCCGGGGGCGTCGACGGGCAGCGCCTCGATCGTCGCGTCGGCGTGGGCACAGGCGCGCCGGTAGCGCTCGACGACGTCGGCCCGCGACTCGTCCGCCCTGACCCACAGCTGGTCACGGCTCACGAAGCCCGGGTCGTCGAACTGGGGTAGCGGCTCCGGGAAGGGCCGGCCCATGATGCCGCCGAGGTAGCGGGCCTCGGACAGGGTGAGGTGCTTGACGAGGCCGAGCAGGTTGGTGCCCGTCGTCGTCAGGGGCCGGCGGGCGTCGTACTCCGACACCCCGTCGAGCTTCTGCAGCAGGGACGCCCGGGCCCACCGCAGGTTGTCGTGCAGGTAGGCCTTGGCGAAGTCGTCGATCACCGGGCCACCCTCGCACGTCGTGACGTCAGCGTCCCGCCAGGAGGTATGCCGTGAGCTCGACCGGGTGCGAGAGTGCGGCCAGGTGCCCGCCGGGGACGACGTCGAGCTCGAGACCCAGGCGGTCGCGAGCCACGCGACGCTGGAGCCCGACCGGGAAGAAGCGGTCGTCGGCACCGGCCACGACACGGGTCGGCACGTCGGGCCAGCCGTCGATGTCGCACGGCGTCTCGAAGGCCCGCTCGACCTCGGCTCTCTGGTGCTCCTCCCCGCCCACCGCGACCGCCGGGTCCACGTCGTGGAGGAAGTAGGTGTCGAGGTCGATCTCCTCGGTCCAGCCACCGGCTCGGGCGGCCGCGAGCCGTGCGCCCTCGGAGTCGACGGCATCCCACCACGCGCCGGCGGTCTCGCCCGGGAGCGGGACCATGGCGTTGAGCAGCACGATGCCGGAGACCGGCCGCCGTGCCGCGACCATCGGCACGGTGAAGCCGCCCATCGACTGCCCGACGACCACGACGTCGCCACGGCCCTCGACCGCGGAGGTGACGAGGGCGGCGTACTCCGGCAGGCCGGCGTCCGGGTCGTCGGCGGGCAGCTCGACGGCGACGGCCTCGTGGCCGGCCTCCTCGAGGAGGGGCACGACCCGGTGCCAGTACCAGGCGGCGCCGCCGGCGCCGGGGACGAGCGCAAATGTGGTCACTGTCCACATGCTAGCCCTCGACGGCGCGGGTGGCGCCGTGCGATCGTGGCGGCATGGCTGACGACCCCTCGATCCAGGACCGCATCGGCTCGCTCATCGACGAGGAGCACCGGCTGCGCTCCGCCCTCCAGGCCGGTGAGATCACCGTCGACGAGGAGCACGCCCGGCTGCGCAGCGTCGAGGTCGAGCTCGACCAGTGCTGGGACCTGCTACGCCAGCGCCGGGCCCGGCGCGAGTTCGGCCAGGACCCCGACGCCGCCGAGGTGCGCTCCGAGCGCACCGTCGAGGGCTACACCGGCTGATCAGATCTTGTAGGTGTACCAGCGGTAGTTCTCGGCCCGGACCCAGATGCTGCCGTTGTAGGAGTAGCTGTAGTACGGGACCATCACCGTGAAGGTGTAGGTGGGGCGTCCTGCCGTCACCTTCTGGTGGTAGCCGGTCTCGACGCTCGGCGACTTGCCCACCTTCGGCGTCGTCCACGAGGCGCTCTTCTGGCCGAAGCTGCCCCGAGTCACGGTGTAGCCGCTGCAGAGCTGGATCGGGGTGCTCACACTGGCCTCGAAGACGCCGGTCGTCGCCGTCAGTCCGACGTTGATCGGCGTGCTGCACGACGTGCTGGACTTGTAGGTCGGCGTGGCGGAGTAGTCGTTGTCCGACGTGTACTTGCCCGAGGAGATGGTCTGCCCCAGGACGGCCGCCGCATTCGTGTTGCTACCGCTGGCGTTGGTCCACACGGTCTGGAGGTCGGCGGCGTACCAGTCGAACGAGCTGTTGCTGTCGTTGAACTTGTAGACGGCGTAACAGATCTTCACCGTGCCGTGGGATCGCGTGTCGACGTTGTACTTCGTCGAGTAGGCGGTCTCGCCGCCCCACCAGGAGATGGCGCCCGAGCAGACTCGGTTGATGATGCTCGCGCTGGCCGGCACGTTCATGGACGCGGACGCCGGCACCGCCGTGGCGGCGACTCCCGCGAGCGCTGCGGCACCGGCGACGAGCGCCGTTGCGACACGACTGGATCTCAACATGATGTCCCTGTCTCGAGGTCTTGCCCGATGGTGGTCGCATCGTGCACCCTCCCGTGTCGCAGCGTCCCGGGAACGAGGCAGCCGACCCCTCAGACTGCGTGAACACGCAACCGAGGGGCCGGCTCCTTGCCAAAGGCTCAGATCGTCAGGCCGTGGCCGAAGGCGAAGAGCGGGTCGTCGTAGCCCGGCACGTCCTCGCCGTGCGCGCGCACCTGGTCCATCGACCGCGGGAGGTCGAAGGGCAGGCGCCCGGACGGTGTGATGGTGCCGGTGACGGCATCGAGCAGGGCGTCGTCGCTGCTGCCGTAGCTGCCGACCACGGCCGAGGCGAAGCGCAGCAGGGGCGTGACGACGGCCGGCCGGTCGAGCACGATGTCGACGACGAGCGGGCACACGGCGGCGATCCGCTCGAGACGGGCGACGAGCCCCGGCGGGAAGTCGAGCGAGCCCTGGTGGAACCACGACTCGAGGAAGAGGTCCGAGCGCGGGTCGAACGGCGCGGTGAGCCGCACGACGGCGACGTCGGCGTCCTCGGGCCGCTCGACGAGCTTGCCGTGCCGCACGACCGCCTCGGGCGAGACGCGCTCGGCGTAGATGCGCAGGCCCTGCTCGAGCGGGAGCCGGCCACCCTCGTTGTGCAGCACGGTCACCGAACGGGCCTGGGCGGCATACCCCTCCTTGCGGAAGTCGTCCCGGCCCACGGTCGCGGCGGCGGCGTCCTCGTCGACGTACGGGTCGTCGAACAGGCCGAGCCGGAACTTCACGGCGAGGATGCGTCGCGCCGACTCGTCGACGCGCGCCTCGGTGACGCGGCCCCGGGCGACGAGGTCGAGGAGGATGTCGACGCACTCCTCGCCGCCGAACTGGTCGGCGCCGGCCTCGAGGATCAGCTCCATGCGGCCGTGCGGGTCGAGGTGCTCGACCCCCCACGCGCGCGCCGGGAGCACCTGGTCACCGACGTGGTTGTCGTTGACGAGCTCCCAGTCGGTGACGACGACGCCGTCGTAGCCGAGCTTCTCGCGGAGCAGGCCGGTCACGACCTGCCTGTTGTAGCCGAAGCCGATCGGCTCGATCGGCGTGCCGTCGACGATGAGGTCGACCGGCATCCCGTAGTAGGGCATGATCCCCGCGGTGCCGGCCTCGATGATCGGAGGGAAGGGTTTGAGGTGGTCGGCGAAACGTCCACCGGGATAGACCTGCTCACGTCCGTAGGGGAAGTGCGCGTCCTCTCCGTCCTTCTGCGGGCCACCGCCGGGGAAGTGCTTGCTCGTGCACGCGACGCTGCCCGGACCGAGCGAATCACCTTGGAAACCCTTGAGATACGCGACGCCGAGCTCCGTCACGAGGTCAGGGTCCTGACCGAACGTGCCGGCCTGGCGGGCCCAGCGCGGCTCGGTCGCGAGGTCGAGCGTTGGGTGCAGCGCGGCCCGGATGCCGACGGCGGCGTACTCCTGACGTGCGATGTCGGCGAAGCGCCGCACGGCGTCCGCGTCGCGCAGCGCCGCCAGACCCAGCGGCTCGGGCCACTGCGAGAACGCGCCGGCGGAGAAGGAGACCCCGACGTTCTCGATGAACGCGTGCCGCGGGTCGGTCGACACCGTCACGGGTATGCCGTGTGGCGTGCGCTCGGCGAGCGCCTGCAGGGCGTTGCTCCACCGGGCCGCCATCCGCGGGTCGTCGAGCGCGTGGACGTTGAAGTGGTTGAGGTGCTTGTCGAGCACGACGGTGCTCGTCGGGGACTTGCTGATGGCGCCCGGCTGCTCGAGCACCGTGCCGTCCGAGCCGGCCTCGATGACGGTCTGGAACATCAGGCCGACCTTCTCCTCGAGGGAGAGGCGCCCGAGCAGGTCCTCGACCCGCTCCTCGACGGCCAGCCGTGGGTCCTCGTAGGGATCCATCCGGCCGTTGCCGTTGAGGTCGCGGTAGGCGACGCCGTCCTCGGAGGTGGAGAGCGCGGGGCGCACGGGTGGTCCCTTTCGTCGGTGAGGGAGGTTCATACGCGGGTCAGGCGATCGGGCTCGCGCCGAACTCCTCGACACCGATGACCGGGCGCAGCGCTCGCTCGACGGCCTTGGTGCTGAAGGCGCGACGCAGGACGTCGTTGCCGAGCACGTTGCCGGCCGCGCCCATGACCATGGCCTGGTCGAGCGAGAGGTAGCGGCGGGCGACCGTCCCCGACCGCACGGCCACGGCGTCGAAGAAGCCACCGCGGTCGTAGGAGTCGAAGTCCGCCTTGAGGTTGGCGAGGTTGGTGAACGCCTCGTCCGGCTCGTGCATCATCGCGAGGAAGGCTGCGTGCGGCGTGACGACGCCGTCCCCGTAGGTCGGGTTCGGGTTCGTCGCCGCCCGGCAGTCGCCGAAGCCGGGGTCGAAGTTCGTGCTCTCCTGGTCGGACATGTAGCCCGTCGGGTTGAGCCCGAGCGCGTCGACGCCGTACTCCCGGTAGCCGCCCGCGGGGTTGCTCGAGGGGCTGAAGCCCCAGTAGCCGTAGCCGGCGTCGATGAGCCCGTGCTCACGCTGGGCGCGGACGTGCAGCGGGTGGTTGCGTCCCCACGAGCGCGGCGCCCACGCGGCCTCGTCGACGAAGACGTCGGGCATGAGCTCCTCGAACATCGAGCCGCCCCAGCCGGGCACGATGTGCAGGCCGCGGTAGGTGTAGGCGCCCTCGTAGACGTCGAGGCCGTAGTACGTGCGGTTCTCGCCGACGGGCTGCATCTCGTGCCACGACCAGTCGCAGGTCGCGGGGAAGGTGCGCCACATCGCGAAGTACTGCTTCGCCGGGATCTGGCCGGTGATGATGCCGAGGTAGCTCGTGATGCGCGTCTCCGACACGGTCGTGTCGTAGTGGTGCGTCGTGAGCCAGACGGGATCGCCGCCGATGTGGGTGCCCTGGTAGGTGCCGCCGGGGCGGCCGTCCTCGTAGGGGTAGAAGCCGCCGTGGATGAGGCCGCCCGGGCGCACCTGGTGGGCCGGGTCGCTGTTGTCGTTGTAGAAGGAGTCCCAGCGCATCCGGCCGAAGATCCTCTTGGCCCACGGCGCGGCCGCGGCGTCGGAGCCGGCCACGACGAGCAGCGCCGCGCCGAGCCAGCCGTTGTCGACGCTGGAGCAGAACGGGACGACCGTGTCGCCGGAGTCGGGCCACGTGTGCAGCGCCGCGGCGGTCGCCTCGTCGTACCAGTTGTAGTACATCCCGCTCGGCGTGTGGTGCTCCATCCGCTCGACCGTCTTGAGCGTGCGGATGAGGCGGGCCGACGCCTCGCCGCGGGTGATGATGCCGAGCTCGCGGGCCACGACCGTCGACCAGAGGTAGCCACCGATGTTCGTCGGCGACGTGTAGCCCGACCGGTCGCCGGCGGCGAGGGACTCGGGGATGTTGTCGGCCGGCAGCCCGGTCCGCGGGTCGGTCATCGCGACGAGACTGCGCCACGTGTCGGCCGCCCACGTGCGCACCGTCGCGCTCTCGAGGGAGCGGACGGCGTTCGGGCCCGTCGACCGCAGGAAGGCGGGCGCCCGGCGCGCACCGGCGGTCGACGCGGAGGCCGACGGGGCGAGCGCGAAGGCGGCGACGGAGGCCGCGCCCCCGACGAGCATCGAGCGACGGCTGGGGGTGTAGAGCTTCTTCTCGGACATGGTGCAGTGCTCCTGTTTCCGGGGTGGGACGGCTTACTTGAGGCCGGTGGTGGCGATGCCCTCGATGAAGCGCTTCTGGAAGATGAGGAAGACGACGAGGATCGGGATGATGACGACGGTGGCGCCCGCGAGCAGCAGGCCGTAGTTCGTGCTGTTCTGGCCCGTCGAGTAGAGGGCCAGGGCCACCGGGAGGGTGTACTTGTCCTCGGACTGCGCCACGACGAGCGGCCACAGGAAGTTGTTCCAGCTGCCGAGGAAGGTGAGGATGCCCAGCGTCGCGAGGGCGGGGCCGCAGAGCGGCAGGATGATCTTCCAGAAGATCCGCAGCTCGCCGGCGCCGTCGACGCGGCCCGCGTCGAGCAGGTCCCTCGGCAGTCCGAGGATGAACTGGCGCATGAGGAAGACGCCGAACGGGCTGACGAGGAACGGCAGGAAGAGACCGGGCAGGGTGTTGATGAGACCGGCGTTCGCGACGAGCACGAAGAGCGGCACGAAGGTGACGACGCCGGGGATCATGAGCGTGCCCATGACCGCGATGAAGATCGCCTTCTTGCCCCGGAAGTCGAGCATCGCCAGGGCGTAGCCGAGCATCGAGCAGAAGATGAGGTTGCCGGCCGTCACGACGACGGCGACGACGATCGAGTTCGTGAAGAACTGGCCGAAGTTCAGCTTGCTGAACAGCTGCGTGTAGTTGTCGAGCGAGGCGCTCTCGGGCAGCCACGTCGGCGGGACCTGGCGCAGCTCGCCCTCGCCCTTGAAGCTGCCGAGCACCATCCAGACGAACGGCGCGATGACGGCGACGAGCGCGACGGTCAGCAGCACGTACAGCCACCAGCGGCTGCCCTGGCTCGATCCGACCATGCCCGACCGAGGGGGGCGGCGGGTCCGCGGTGCGGTGTCGACGGACATGTCAGGTCCTCTCTCGGAGCAGGCGGAACTGCAGGGCCGTGACGATCGCGATGACGACGAAGATGATGTAGCTCATCGCCGACGCGAGGCCGTAGTTGCCGAAGCCGAACTGCTGGTAGGTGTACATCGACAGCGAGATCGTGCTGTTCAGCGGCCCACCCTTGGTCATGACGAAGGGCTCCTCGAAGAACTGGAGGTAGCCGATGGCCGTCGTGACCATGACGAAGAGCAGGGTCGGCCGCAGCAGCGGCATCGTGACGTAGCGGAACCGGTTCCACGCGCCCGCGCCGTCGATGGCGGCGGCCTCGTGCAGCTCGGCCGGCACGGCCTGCAGCCCGGCGAGGAAGATGATCATCGCCGTGCCGAAGTTGCGCCACGCGGCCATCATGATGAGGGCCGGCATCGACCAGTTCGGGTCACCGAGCCAGTTGGGGCCGGTGATGCCGAACCACCCGAGAGCGGTGTTGATGAGGCCGCCCGGGTCCTGCAGGAGGAAGCGCCACACGACGGCCACCGCGACGATCGAGGTGATGACCGGCATGTAGAAGCCGAGGCGGAAGACCGCGCGGAAACGGGTGATCCCCTTGTCGAGCGCGACCGCGGCGGCGAGCGCGACGACGAGCGTCAGCGGCATACCGACGAGGACGAAGTACGCCGTGTTGCCGGCGGCCTTGCGGAAGGTGGGGTCCGAGAGGGCCTTCGTGAAGTTGTCGAGCCCGATGATGTTGACGCTGAAGGGGTGTCGCAGGTCGCGGGCCTTGGTGTCCGTGATGCTCATGAAGAGCGACTGGACCACCGGCCACGCGGTGAAGGCGAGGAAGAGCAGGCAGAAGGGGATCGCGAGGATCCAGGCCGCCCGCCCCTCCCGACGGCGGGCCGAGCCGACCCGGCCGGGGGAGCCTCCGTCGCCCGCCCCCCGGGACGACCCTGTGTCGGGTCGTCCCGGAGCGGTGACCGGAGGCGGCGTCACGGGTCCGGCGGGGGACCCGGTCGTGCCGGTCTGGGCGGTCATCGGATCACATTCCCGTGCCGATGGACTCGGCCTGCTGCTGGGCCGTCTTGAGGCCCGTCGCCGGGTCCTCGCCGGTCTTGGTGATCTTCTCCATCTCGGTGTCGAGGCCCTTGACGGCCTGCTCCCACGTCGGGAACGACGGCGGCGCCTTGGCGGTCTCGAGCTGCTTGCCGAAGACGGCGAGCTTCTTGTCCGAGGCGAGCGCCGGGTCCTGCCAGGCGCTCTTGACCGACGGGAGGTCGGTCGAGATGGTGTACCACTTCGACTGGACCTTGGGGTCGGCGAGCCACTGGACGAACTTCCAGGCGGTGTCGCGGTTCTTCGTGTTCTTGAAGACGACGAAGTTCGAGCCACCGACGAACGACGACGACCCGGCCGAGCCGGCGGGGATCGGCGCGACGTTGTACTTGTCCTTGAAGCCGGCGCCGCCGACCTTCTCGACCGCGGACATCATCCACGGGCCCGAGATGAACATCGGGACCTTGCCGCTGGCGAAGTCGGGCTCGGTCGTCGGGGTCGCCGGGGCGCTCTTGTTGGAGATGCCGTCGGTGAAGTACGACTGGTAGTACGTCGCAGCCTTGACCATCTCGGGGCTGTCGAAGTTGTACGCCTTGCCGCCGTCCTTCGTGAGGTCGGCGCCGTCGCTCCAGGCGAACGGCATGAGCGTCTGCCACGAGCCCTCGCCACCGGCCTGGAGGCCGATGCCGTACTTGGCCCCGGCCTTGGTCTGCATGGCCTTGGCCATGTCCTTGAGGCCCTGGGCGTCGGTGGGCACGCTGTCGTAGCCGGCCTTCTTGGCGAGGTCGGTGCGGTAGAAGAGGACGCGGGTCTCGACGTACCACGGGATGCCGTAGGAGGTGCCGTTGACCTCGGTGGTCTTCTGCGCACCCTCGAAGAAGGCGGACGTGTCGATCTGGGCGGGCGTCGGGTCGATGGCGTCGCTGCTCGCGAACTCGCCCATCCACGTCGTGCCGACCATGGCGACGTCCGGGGTGTTGCCGGAGGCGATGGAGGCCGTGAACTTGTCGTGCGCGGCATCCCACGGGATGGCCGTGACCTGGACCTTGACGCCGGGGTTGGCGGCCTCGAAGTCCTTCGTCAGCTTGGGCAGGTTGTCCCCCTCGGCACCCATCGCCCAGACGGTGATCGTGCCGGTGGCCTTGCCCGTGCTGACCGCGGCGCCCGTCTGACCGGCGGTGGTGCCGCCGTTCTCGGCGCTGCGACCGCAGGCGGTCACGGTGAGGGCCGCGGCAGTCATGCACGCGACCGTGATGGCTGTGGTGCGTCTCATCGGTGTCTCACTTTCTCGGGTGTCTCCGACGGCTGTGTCGGGGGTTGGGGGGCGGGACGTTCGGGGGCAGGGGGATGGCGGCGGAGGTGCGGCGCAGGTGGCGGTCAGCGGGTGGGGCAGCCGCAGGATCCGCGGACGACGACTTCCGTGGGCAGGATCTGCGGCTCGAGCCGGGGCTGGCCGCCCGCGACCCGCTGGTGCAGGCGCTCGGCGGCGATGACCCCGAGCTCGTGGACGGGCTGGCGGACCGTGGTGAGGCCGGGCCGCACGTAGCGGGAGGTCATGACGTCGTCCCAGCCGACGACGGCGATGTCGCCGGGGACGTCGCGGCCGGCGTCCTGCAGGCGGCTCATGATCGCGAGGGCGAGCTCGTCGTTGGCGCAGACGAGGGCGTCGGCCTCGATCTCGCCGGAGAGGATGCGCTCGGCGACGGCCGCGCCCTCCCCCTCGCGGAACGGCACGCGGACCGGGTGGGCGGGCTCGAGGCCACGCGCCCGGTGGGCGGCGACGAAACCGGCGTGGCGCTCGGCGATGTCGGGCGCGCCCTCGGGGTCACCGACGAAGACGAGGCGGGTGCGCCCGTGAGCGAGCACGTGCTCGGTGAGCTGCTCGGCGCTGTGGGCGTTCTCGGCGCGGACGCTCTCGATGCCCTCCTGGGGCGTGCCGGCGATGATGACGACGGGCTTCTGCCCGTGCAGGGCGCGGGCGACGGCGGGCGGCATGGCGGCCGAGCCGAGCACCGCGATGGCGTCGACGCGGGTGGCGAGCTGGCGCACGGCGCGGGCGATGTCGGCCTTGCCGTCGGTGAGCATCAGGGTGACGCTCTGGCCGAGCTCGGCGGCCCGCGACTCGAAGCCCATGAGCAGCTCGGAGTAGTAGGGGCCGGTGAGCTCGGGCAGCACGAGCCCGTGCGCCTCGTGGTGGCGGACGGCGAGGCTGCGGGCGGCGCCGAGCGGCACGTAGTTGAGCTGTTCGACGGCGTCGAGGACCTTCTGGGCCGTCGTCGTCGAGACCGTGCCGGCACCCTGGAGGACGCGGGAGACGGTGGCGATCGAGACGCCGGCGCGTTCGGCGACGGAGTAGATGGTGGCGCCCGCCGGCGGCGTCGACGGAGCGGTGTCCGCGCTCTGCCTGCGTGCTGTCGCCATGGGTCCCACCTCTCGCGTCTCGTCGTTGAGTGATGTGTCGCGACCAGGCCCCTGACCGGGTCTCCCCGGCTCTGTAAGCGCTTACATCTGCACCTCCATAGTGCACACGTCGGAGCGGGGGCGCAAGACCCGAGGGCTGCTGCGGGCAGCGGAGAGGGGCCGGGTGGGCGTCGACGACACCCCTTCCGGCCCCTCGTCACACGGCGTCACCGACGCCGATCGCGTATGCCGTCCCGCGCCTCCCGAGCGGGCGCGCGGTCAGCCTGTGGTTGAGGTGGGATCGACTGCGGCACAGTCGAGCTCGAGGTCTCGATCAGTCGGTGGTCGTGATCCAGCGACCCTCGAGCATCACGTCCCGACCGCGCAGCTCGTTCTCCTCGCGCCAGGCCTGGATGCGGCTGGGGACGACGCGGAAGAAGAGGTAGGAACCCGAGGTCTCCCGAGGGTCGAAACCTGTCCGCTGGGCGAAACGGTCGGCCTCCGCGGGGTCGAGGACGGCCGTCGGGACCGCCTCGACGAGGCCGTCGACCATGACGACGTCACGCGTCGCGCCGAGCCCGATCCGGACCCCCGCTCCGGACGCGAGACCACGGCCGGCGATGCTGCGCTCCCCGGTCGCGAGCAGGAGCGAGGTCCCGTCCCAGTCGAACGACAGGGGCACGAGGTGCGGTGCGCCGGTCGCGGGGTCGGCCGTCGCGACCCAGCAGTCGATCTCGCGGTCCAGCAGCTCCCGGGTGTCCCGGACCCGCTGCGCCGTGGGGCGCGGCGGAGGAGGGGACGCGGGCGCCTCGGCGGGCGGACGGCATACGCCGTCGGTGCCGTCGGCGCTGTCGGTGCTGTCGGTGGCGTCGTCGGCCGTCATCCCTGCATCACGCCGATCATGTTGCCATCGGCGTCGGCGAGCACGGCCACGGTGCGACCGCCCCCGACCGCGGTCGGCTTCTGGCTGACGGTCGCGCCGGCCGCGGTGAGCGCGGCGACCGTCGCCTCGAGGTCGTCGACCGACCAGTAGGGCGTCGCGCCGGTCAGGCCCTTGCGGTGACCGTTCGGGTCGAGGGCGATCTCCTGGCCGTCGACGGAGTAGCCGACGTAGTAGGGCTCGTCGGTGTGCGGCTCGGCGCCGAGCAGGGTCGTGAAGACCTGCTTCGCGGCGGCGAGGTCGGCGACGGGGTAGATGAGGGTGTTCACGGCGGACATGGTCTCTCCTGGTTCGGTCGGTGCGGTGTCACATCGGGTGGCTCCGGCTCGTCAGTGCTATGACGGATCACGACCGGAGGATGTGACGAGATGGACGACGAGACCCGCGAGCAGTGGCTCGCCCGCGACTTCGAGCAGCAACGACCGCGGCTGCGGGCCGTGGCCTACCGCGTGCTGGGGTCGGCCGCGGACGCCGACGACGCCGTGCAGGAGGCGTGGCTGCGCCTCAGCCGCAGCGACACGACCGAGGTCACCAACCTCGCGGGCTGGCTGACGACGGTCGTCGGGCGGATCAGCCTCGACATGCTGCGCTCGCGCGGCTCCCGGCGCGAGGACAGCTGGGACGCCGGACTCGCCGAGCTCGTCGCGGTCGGCGACGTGCGCACCGCGCCGACCCAGCCGACCCGGCCGGCACCCGACCCGGCGAGCGAGGTCGAGCTCGCGGACAGCATCGGCCTGGCCCTCCTCGTCGTCCTCGACACGCTCGCCCCGGCCGAACGCCTCGCCTTCGTGCTCCACGACCTCTTCGGCCTGCCGTTCGAGCAGATCGCCGACATCATCGACCGCTCCCCCGCCGCCACCCGCCAGCTCGCGAGCCGGGCCCGCCGCCGGGTCCGCGCCGCCGACGCCGACGAGTCCGGGCCCGCGCGGACCCGGCAGCGCGAGGTCGTCACGGCCTTCCTCGCCGCAGCCCGGGGCGGCGACTTCTCGACCCTGCTCGAGATGCTCGACCCCGACGTCGTGCTGACGTCCGACGCCGCGGCCGTCGCGATGGGCTCGCCCGAGGTGCTCCGCGGGCCCGAGGCCGTGGCCCAGCGGTTCAACGGCGGCGCCCGGTCCGCGCGGCTCGCGGCCTTCGACGGCGGCGTCGGCGCGGTCTGGACGCTGCGGGGCGAGGCCATGGTGGCCTTCCGCTTCACGGTCGACGACCGCGACATCGTCACCGGGATCGAGATGGTCGCCGACCGCCAGCGCCTCGACGTGATGGAGATCTACTTCCTCACGTCCTGACCGGCGCGCGAGGCGTCCCGGACGCGGACTATCGTCGATGACGTGGGTGAGGGGATGCGTGCGGCGGTCGTGCTCGGGTCGGGCGGCGCTCGCGGCTACGCCCACGTCGGGGCGCTCGAGGTGCTCGCCGAGCGCGGCTTCGAGATCGTGACGATCGCGGGCACGTCGATGGGCGCGCTCGTCGGCGGGGTCGCGGCGGCGGGCAAGCTCGACGCGTACACCGAGTGGGCGCGGAGCCTGACCCAGCGTGAGGTGTGGCGGCTGCTCGACCTCAGCATCACCTCGCCGAACGGCGCGATCCGGGCCGAGCGGATCATCGCGAAGGTCGGGGAGATCCTCGACGGCGCGACGATCGAGAGCCTGCCCATCCCCTACACGGCCGTCGCGACCGACATCAACGCGCGTCGCGAGGTGTGGTTCCAGCGGGGTCCGGTCGAGCACGCGATCCGCGCGTCCATCGCGATCCCCGGCGTCATCACCCCCGCCGTCATCAACGGCCGGGTCCTCGTCGACGGCGGCCTCATCAACCCCATCCCCATCGAGCCGACCGCGGCGGCCTCGGCGGACCTGACGATCGCCGTCTCCCTGTCGGGCATGCGGGCCACCGGCGGGCCGACGACCCCGGTCAAGGAGTCGTCGGAGCCGGTGCCGCGCGAGGAGTGGACGACCCGGCTGCGGCGCAGCGCCGCCGAGGTGCTCGAGTCCGAGCGGGTCCGCGCCATCACGAGCCGCTTCGGCGGGCACGCCCGCGACCACGACCACCACGCCCACGCCCATGACGTCGAGCACGACGAGCCGATCCCGCCGGAGGCCGTCGACCGGCTGCCGCAGACGCCGACCGAGGCGCTCGTCGTCCGGTCCGCCGACGTCGGGCTCGTCGACCTGCTCAACATGTCGTTCGAGACGATGAGCGCCCTCATCTCGCGCTACCGGATGGCGAGCAACCCGCCCGACGTGCTCGTCACCGTGCCGTCGAACGCCGTGCGGACCCTCGACTTCCACCGGGCCGCGGAGATGATCGAGCTCGGCCGGCAGCTGACGACCGAGGCGCTCGACCACGCCGGCTACTGAGCGCCGGTGGCTGTCGGTGGCTGTGGGGAGACTGGGCCGGTGGTGATCCTGCACGCCGACGCCGATGCGTTCTTCGCCTCGGTCGAGCAGCGCGACGACCCGGCGCTGCGCGGGCGGCCGATGGTCGTGGCCCACGAGGTCGTCGCCTGCCCGTCCTACGAGGCGCGTGCGCTCGGCATCCACGCCGGTATGCCGTTGCGCCAGGTCCAGCGCCGCTGGCCCCAGGTGCTCGTGACCGGCTACCGCTCCGACGCCTACGAGGAGGCGTCCGCTCGCCTGTTCGAGGTGTTCCACCGATTCACGCCCCTCGTCGAGCCGGGCTCGGTCGAGGAGGCCTTCCTCGACGTCACCGGGCGAGACCGCGGCGACCCGCGCGGGATGGCGGTCGCCCTGCGCGCGGCCGCCCGTGCCGAGGTCGGGCTGGCGGTCTCGGTCGGCGTCGGGCGCACCAAGCTCATGGCCAAGCTCGCGAGCCGGCGCGCCAAGCCCGACGGCCTCGTCGTCGTCGACGCCGAGCTCGAGGCGCGCGTGCGGCCCCGCCTGCGCCTCGACGAGCTCTGGGGTGTGGGTCGGACGACCTACGAGAAGCTCAATGCCGCAGGGCTTTTCGTCGTCGCCGACCTCCACGGGCTCGACGAGGACGACCTCAAGCGCCTCGTCACGACGGCGATGGCCCGGCGCCTCGTCACCATCGCGCAAGGCACCGACGACGCGACGATCCGCCTGCCGGGGCCGCGCCGTTCGGTGAGCGCGAGCCGGTCGCTGCCCGCGACCCGGACCCGGTCCAAGGTCCTCGCGGTGCTCGACGGCTGCGTCGACCGCGCCGCCGCGCGAGTGCTCGCCCTCGACGGCGCACCTCGTCTCCCCCGGCGCCTCGAGGTGCTCGTCCGCTACGACGACGGCACCCAGGTGCTCGAGCGCGGCCCGCTCGACGCACCGACGCTCGACCCCGCCGTCCTGCGGGCCGCGGCCGGGCACCTGCTCGAGCGCACGGCCTACGAGTGGGACGGGCGAGGCGTGACGATGGTCGGCGTGACCCTGCCGCTGCCGACGCAGACGACCGCTTGACCTCAAGGGGGCTCGAGGTCACAGGATGGCCGGGTGACCCCACCGACGACGACCGACGCGCTCACGACGACGGAGGCGACGGCATACCTCTCGCGCATCGGCGCCGCTGCTCCGGAGTCCCCCACCCCGGCGGCGCTCGCGTCGCTGCACCGGGCGCACCTGCTGGCCGTGCCCTTCGAGAGCCTCGACATCTCCCTCGGCCGGCCGATCCGCCTCGACCGGGCGTCGCTGCTGGCCAAGGTCGTCGGCGCCCGGCGCGGCGGCTACTGCTACGAGCTCAACGGCCTCTTCGCCATGCTGCTGCGCCGCCTCGGGTATGCCGTCGACCTCGTCTCCGCGCGCGTCGCCACCGGGGCCGGCGGGCTCACCGACGAGTTCGACCACGTCGCGCTCGTCGTGTCGGGTGGTCGGCTCGAGGAGCCCGTGCTCGCCGACGTCGGCTTCGGCGAGGGGTTCATCGAGCCACTGCCGTTGCGCGACGGCTTCGAGCGCCGCGAGCGCGGCCACGCGGTGGGGCTCGAGGCCCGCGACGGGACGTGGGTCTACCGCGAGCGCCGCGACGGCGAGGACTGGCGCGACCGCTTCGTCGCCACGACGACGCCGCACCCGCTGGCCGACTTCGCCGAGCGCAACGAGTGGCAGCAGCGCTCACCCGACAGCCACTTCACCCGGGCTCGGCTGGCCTCGGTGCTCACCCCGACGGGCCGGGTCACCCTGAGCGGCGACCGGCTCGTCACGACGACGCACGGCCGACGCGAGGAGGCCGAGCTCGCCGACGAGGAGGCCGTGCGCGCCGCCCTCGCCGACCACTTCGGCATCGTCCTCGATTGACGGACGCGGCGCGTCGACCTCGGTAGACTTCGGCCCATTCGGTGACCGAGAGGGTGACATGACGCAGAACCCCGCCCAAGGTTCGGCTCCGGATGTGCCGGGGAGCCGCCGCCTGATGCTCCTGCTGGCCATGGCGATGTTCGTCCTCGTCGTCGACACCTCCTTGATGAACGTGTCGATCTCGGCCGTCATCACCGACCTCGACACGACGGCCAGCGGGGTGCAGTCCGCCATCGCGCTCGAGGCACTCGTCTCGGCCGCCTTCATCCTCATCAACAGCAAGGTCGGCGACCTGATCGGGCGCAAGCGCGCCTACGTCCTGGGACTGCTCGGGTACGCCGTCGGCGCGCTGGCGATGACGCTGGCCCAGAGCCTCACGGCGATCATCGTCTTCTGGGCGATCATCGGTGGGCTCGGGGCGTCCCTGCTCCTGCCCGCCATGCAGTCGCTGATCCACGGCAACTTCGCCGGTGCCGCCCAGAAGCAGGCCTACGCGCTCGTCGGCGCCTCCGCCGCCATCGCCGCCGCGATCGGCCCCCTGCTCGGCGGGTTCGTCACGACCTACCTGTCGTGGCGGGTCGGGTTCGCGCTCGAGGTCCTCATCATCGTCATCGTGCTGAGCCAGATCCGGCTCGTCAAGGACGTCGAGTACACCGGCTCGCGCCAGATCGACGTGGTCGGCGCGATCCTCTCCGCCCTCGGCATGGGCGGCGTGGTGCTGGGCATCCTCGTCTGGCAGGAGGGCGGTCAATACGTCGGCCTGCTCCTTGTCGTCGGGGCGACGGCGCTCGTGCTGCTGGCCCGGTGGCTCCGCCGGCGCAAGCGTGCCGGGCAGGTGACGCTGCTCGACCCGGACCTCTTCCACCACCCGAACTTCACGGCCGGCGTCTCGGGACAGCTGTTGCAGCAGGTCACCCTGGGCGGCGCCATGATCGCCCTCCCGCTCTACTTCCAGATGACGCTCGAGTACAACGCCCTCCAGTCCGGCCTGGCGCTCGCCCCGCTGTCCCTCACGATGTTCGCGGCGGCCCTCGTGGCCGGGAGGCGGGCCGGCAACCGGCGGCCCGCCGCGATCATCCGCGCCGGCTTCGTCCTCACGAGCCTCGGCGTCGCGATCATCCTCCCGCTCGTCCCGCGCGCCGACAACGGGTGGTACTTCGTCGTCCCGCTCGCGATCACCGGGTGCGGCCTCGGCCTGCTCGTGTCGCAGCTCAACAACTACACGCTCGCCCCGATCGAGGAGGTGCGCGTCAGCGAGGCCGCCGGCGTCAACTCCGCCGCCGGGTCCTTCGGCCTCTCCTTCGGTCTCGCCATGGCGGGCGGGCTCATGCTGGCCGCCCTGTCGCTCACCTTCACCCAGCTGGCCGAGAACAGCTCCGTCATCCCGGCCGCGCAGCAGCAGCAGATCGCCCAGGCCCTCGAGCACGACGCCGAGATCATGAGCAACACCCAGCTCTCGCAGCAGATCTCGGGCCAGCCGGCCGAGGTCGAGGCCGAGGTGGTGGCCATCAACGACGACGCCCGCAACCGCTCCCTCCAGATCGCCCTGCTGGTCCCACTCCTCGCCGGACTGCTCGGTCTGGGCAACTCCTTCCGCATGCTGCGGCTGCCCGACCAGAAGCCGTCGACGTCGCTCGACGGACTCGACCTCGGCTGAGCGCCTGCGGGCCCGCGGGGCTCAGCCCCAGGCGTCCTCGGTCGGGCGGCACAGGCAGAAGGGGTGACCGGCGGGGTCGGCGTAGACGCGGAACCCCCGCTCGGGCTCCGGCTGCGGCGGCTCGACAGGGTCGAGAGCGGTGCCGCCGAGGGCGAGCACGCGCTCGTGGGCGGCGGCGATGTCGACGACGACGAAGTCGAGGTGCGCCTGCTGCTGGCCACGGGGCCAGTCGGGCGACTCGTGCCCGGGTGCGAGCTGGGTCGCGATGCGGGGGCCGTCCCACAGCACGTTGAACCAGTCGCCGTCGGGGTCGGCCTCCACCCGGCCGCCGAGCAGGTCGGCGTAGAACTGCGCCACACCTGCCGCGTCGGCGCAGTCGAGCGCGACGCAGTCCCAGCCGATCGTCGATGCCGTGGTCTCTGAGGTGGTCTCTGAGGTGCTCTCTGAGGTCATCCCCTCACTCAACCACCCGTCGCGGACACCGCGTCGTGCGCGAGATCGCGCAGGACGTGTCGCTGAGGCGCAGCTCGTGCGCGATCAGGTGCAGGATCACGCGGTCGGTCAGGTGCCTTCCTCAGCGGGTCGGCGTCGGCCAGACGAGCGTCGTCGAGGTGACGGGCCGCACCGTCGAGGTGGGTCCGGAGCCCGTGACGGTCACGGTGTGCGTGCCGGCCGGGAGGTCGTCGAAGGACGCGACGCCGTGACCCTTCCGGAGCGTGGGCTCGGCCGTCGCGAGCACCTTGCCCTTCTCACTGCGGACCGTGACGGTCACCGCCTTGCGCGGCGGGTCGGCGTCCGGGTCGTCGGACTCGAGGTCGAAGGTCACCTTGAGCGCCTGCCCCTGCGTGACGAGGTCGGGCACGACGGCGCGCACGTTCGTGTCGGTCAGCTCGCGCCGACGGACCGGCTTGGCGGAGAGGATCTCCTGCACCTGGTCGAGGGCGAGCTGGTTGCACTGGAGGTTGGTGTGCTGGTCGGGCACGCGCACCGCCAGGTTCGTGTCGAGCGCCTCACCGAGACCGACGGCCCCGGTCAGCGGCACGGTGCCGTCACCGAAGTCGTTGTCGGTGCCGAAGTCCTGGTACGCCGTGGCCGTCCCACCCGACAGCTGGACCGTCGTCGCGGTCGGCTGACGGATGCCGACGATCATGTGCGCGGAGGTCCGGCTCCCCGGGCGAGCGGACTCGGCTGCCTGGAGGTCGGTGTGGAAGGCCATCGCGTCGGCGACCATCGCCGTGCTGACGTTGGGCACCGACACCTCGGTCGTCTTCGCGTAGCCCCCGGCGCTGCCGATGCACGCGAACTCCGGCAGCAGCTGGAAGAGCGAGGGCATGCTGCGCGAGAAGTCCGTGAGGTCGATCGACAGCGGGCCGATGCCCTTCTTGACGCCGTTGACGAGCTGCGTGAGCGCGTCGGTCGCACCACGCCACGGCGTGCCGAGGGTGATGAGCTTGCGGGTCACCTCGGCGCCGCCGCACTTCTCGATGTACCAGCGGGCGACGAGCCCACCCATGGAGTGGCAGACGAAGACGACCTTCGCGTCGGCATACGCCCCGCCCTGGGCCCGCAGCTGCTCGAGCGCCGGCTCGACGACGGTCTTCAGGCGAGCGCCGTTGTAGCGGTTGGACAGGCGCCAGTCGTACGCGTACGTCATGAGCGTCGCCGGCTTGCCGCCGGTGCCGCGCTGGTAGCCCTGCTTCTCGAGCGCGCTGACGAGCACGTCGTAGCCGCGGATCGGCGTCCAGATGCCCGGCAGGACGTGGACGTCGGGCATGAGCGCGACCGGCTCGACGCCGTCACCCGGGTGGTCGTCGCCGATCCCCTCCGGCAGGGCCTTCTTGAGGATCGACTGGCCGCCGGTCAGGAGCTTCCAGACGGCGCCGGCGCTCGGGGCCCAGATGAGGTTCTCGCTCGCGGGTGAGCCGTCGTCACCCCGGACCCCGAGCGTGCTGCCGGTGATCCCCGGAAGCACCACGACCAGGTCGTTGCTCGTCATGCGGACCCACCACCCATCCCTGCGCCGGTGAACTGCGTCGGACGTCTCCCGACCACCCAACGGTGGCACCAGCGAGGCCCGGTGATACGCGAAACGGCCAAGCCCACGACGTGCATCGGGTATGGATGCGGCACAGTGGATCCGGAACTCGCCGGACGACAGAAAGGCCCGCCCGTGGACATCACCGACGTCATCCTCCGCCAGCACGACGAGCAGCGACGGATGTTCGCCATGCTCGAGGAGTGGCCGCGCGACGACCACGAGGGTCTCGCCGCCGTCTGGAAGCGGCTCGAGATCCTCCTCGAGACCCACGCCGAGGCCGAGGAGCTCTACTTCTACCCCGAGCTGCTGCGCATCGGCACGGGCGGCGCCGACGCCGAGTCCGTCGACGAGGAGGTCGAGGACGCGGTCAAGGACCACAACGACATCCGCACGTCGGTGCGCAAGGTCGGGCGCTGCCGCACCGGGTCCGACGCGTGGTGGACGGCCGTCATCGACGCCAACGTCCACAACAGCGACCACATGGGCGAGGAGGAGCGCCAGGACCTCGCCGACTTCCGCCAGCGGGCGAGCCTCGAGCTGCGCCACGAGATCGCGGTGCAGTTCCTGCGCTACGAGGCGGTGCGCTGGGCCGAGGGGATCACCCCGAAGGACAAGGACCCCGAGCGCTACGTCGCTGCGAAGAAGACGACCAAGGCGTCGGCCACGGCGAAGAAGGCGGCCCGCGACGCGAAGAAGGCCGCCAAGACCGCTCCTGCTCGCGCGGCCCGGTCGAAGAAGGCGTCCGCGGGAGCCTCCGAGGAGTGACCTGACCATCTCGGTACGGGACCGACCACTCGAGGTGAGAGAGCCGTCGAGTGGTCACTCCCGTACGCGGCGGGCGCGCTCGAGCCGGAGGGCGAGGAGGACGAGCACGCCGGCGACCAGACCCCAGAACGCCGCTCCGACCCCCGCGACCGTGATGCCCGACGCGGCCACGACGAGGGTGACGGCGCCGGCCTCGCGGGTCGAGGCGTCGGCGAGCGCAGCCGCCGCCGCACTCGCGAAGGTGCCGAGCAGCGCCAGCCCGGCGATGGTCTCGATGAGGCCCGCGGGCGCCGAACGCGCTGCGGCCGTGACGATCCCGGCGAGCGGACCGAACGCGAGGTAGGTGACGCCGCACGCGACCCCCGCGACCCAGCGCCGGCTCCGGTCCGGGTGCGCCTCGGGCCCGGCCGCGAGCGCGGCGGAGATCGCGGCGAGGTTGATCGCGTGCGCGCCGCCGACGGCCCCGAGGGCGCTCGCCCCGCCGGTGTAGAGCAGCGGCCCGCGGATGCCCGGCCGGTAGCCGAACGACGCGAGCACGGCCATCCCGGGGATGTTCTGGCTCGTCATCGTGACGATGAAGAGCGGGACCGCCACGGCGACGAGGGTCGTCGCGTCCCACGACGGCGCGACGAGGACGAGGGACGGCGCCGCACCGGAGAGGTCGAGGCGTCCGAAGACACCCTGCACCGCCATGACGACGAGCGCCGCGACGAGCGCGCCGATGACGGCCCAGCGCCGCGCGACGGCGACGAGGACGAGCCACGTCACCATGACCGGCGCGATGGCGGCCGGCGTCGCGACGACCGCCCGGAACGGCGCGACGCAGAGCGTGAGCAGCACCCCCGCGAGCATCGCGCTCGCGAGCGGCTTCGGGATGGACTCGACGAGCCGCTCGAGCGGCCGGACGAGACCGCACAGGGCCAGCAGCACTCCACAGACGACGAAAGCCCCCACCGCAGAGGCGAACCCACCGGCCGGCACCGTCGCGGCGGCGAGCAGCGCCGCGCCCGGCGTCGACCACGCCATGGTGATCGGCATCCGCAGCCGCCACGAGAAGAGCACGCAGCCGAGGCCCATCGTCACGCAGAGGACGAGCAGGCCCGACGCCGCCTGGTCCGGGTCGGCCCCGACGGCCTCGAGGCCGGTCAGCACGACGGCGAACGAGCTCGTGAAGCCGACGAGCCCGCAGACGACACCCGCCAGCACCGCGTGCGCGGTGGACCCGGCGGCGCGGGGGTGCGACGTCACCGGCGGGTCAGGGCAGGTGGGCGCTCGCGGCGAGCGCACGGCATACGTGGTCGTATGCCGTGGGGCTGCCGGCGGCGACCAGGCCCGGGGGCGCGATGTCGCGCGGTGAGTACGGGACGCCTGCGGTCGTGCCGAGCAGGCCGCCGGCCTCGGAGAGCAGGAGCGAGCCGGGCACGTGGTCCCACGGCGCGGCCTTCGCGTAGACGATGTAGTCGGCCTCGCCCTCGACGAGCTTGGGGTAGTCGATGCCGCACGACACCCACGTGAGGGTCATCG
The DNA here is from genome assembly GCF_964254175.1 of Terrabacter sp. LjRoot27. Lineage (NCBI taxonomy): Bacteria > Bacillati > Actinomycetota > Actinomycetes > Micrococcales > Intrasporangiaceae > Terrabacter > Terrabacter sp. LjRoot27. The sequence goes on along the minus strand of NZ_CAXUSS020000001.1, from coordinate 312,793 downwards.
GCTCGAGGCCGTCGAGCGCCTGCCCGATCCACTTCCGTCGTGACGTGCGACCGCGCAGAGCCGCCGACGGCGGCTCGGGGATCGTCAGCCGGCGCGACCCGTCGGCGTCGTGGCGCCACGTCCCGGCGCCGCGCTCGGCGACGAAGCCGAGCTCGTGCTGCGGCTGCCAGATCCAGGCCCGCACGGCCTCGCCGTCGACGGTCTCGCTCACCATGACGGCGTGGTCCTTGGAGCCGTGGACGAAGTTCTTCGTGCCGTCGACGGGGTCGACGGTGAACGCGTGGTCGGCGACGGCATACCGCTCCATGAGCGCCGGGTCGCCCGCAAAGGTCTCCTCGCCGAGCACGACGGCGTCGGGGTAGGCGGAGCTGAGCGCAGCCGTGATGAGCACCTCGGCCTCGCGGTCGGCGTCGGTGACGAGGTCGCCCGGGCGCTTCTCGTGGATCTCGCCGGCGGCGAGCGCCCGGAACCGCGGGTTGATGACCTCCTCGGCCACGTCCTTGAGCAGGCTCAGCACCTCGTCGGTCTCCACGCCACCAACCTAGCGACCGACGGGCGGAGTCACCGGAGCGGTCTCAGGTGCTCGGGCACGTCGAGCCACCAGACGAGGGTGGCGCGGGCCTGCTCGGCCATCCCGTGCGGGTCCCGCCCCGGCTCGGGCAGGGCGTCCACGAGGGCCGCGACGAGGTCGTCCCGCCCGCGCATGCCGAGGGCGTAGACGAGGCCGCGCAGCAGCTGGACGTCGGACTCGTCCCGGCCGGTCGAGATGATCTCGGCGATCCGCCGGGCGACGGCCTCCTCGCGCTCGTCACGGCGTCGACCCACGGGTTCCTGCGTGTTTCCGACGACGTAGCCGGCCTCCTTGGCGACGTCGGGCGCGGAGTCGGGCGACAGTGCGACCCGCTCGAAGAGGTCGAGGTCCTCGCGCTGTCCCATCCACGTCAGCACGGTGACGCTCTCGTGCGCGGCGACGTGGTCGTGGCGCGCGAGGGCATCGGCGAAGGCCGCGGCGTGGACCCGGCCGATGACCCGCTTCTGCGGGGAGAGCATGAGGATGCCGAGGGCGTAGGACCGGTCCTCCTCGTTCGTCTCGCCGAGCGCGGTCTGCAGCAGCTCGCCGAGGATCGGCTCGTGGGCGGCCGCGTGCCCCTCGGTCGCCTCGAGCTCGGTCCGGATCCGCAGGTGGGCCTCGCGGATCGCCTGGGCCGTGATCGCCCGGCCGTTGCGGATGATCGAGGCCGCGGCCCGACGGTCCTCGGCCGTGAGTCCCGTCGCGACGCGGTGGCCGTCGGGTCCGAGGGTGCGCACGAGGTTGGCGGCGCCGCGGTGCACGAGGTAGGGGTGCGTGGGGTCGCGCAGGTGCTGGACCGCGAGCCGGATCGCCTCGAGCCGGGTCTCGGGGTCGAGGCCGGTGCCGCGCACGAGCGTCGTCAGCACGCTGAGGCAGGCCCGCAGCGAGCTGGCGTTCGTCGGCTCGCGGAGCTGGCCGACGAGGACGGAGAAGCCGCGCGGGGCGTCCATGAAGCGCAGGAGGCTGAGGGTGTCGACGTAGAACTGCGCGTCGGGTCGGCCCACCACCTCGGCGACGAGCGAGGCGACGACGCCGGCGCTGCGGGGGTGCCCGGCCAGACGGGCCATGGCCTCGTCGCGCTGCACGTAGTCGAGGTCGAGCGCGAGGCTGACCTCCTGGATGAGCCGGCGGATCAGTGCCTCCCAGTCGCCGGCCCGCACCATCGCGTGGGGCATCCGGCCCAGGTGGTCGGAGAGCCGGTCCCAGTCGCGGCCGCTCATCCGCTCGTCGGCGAGCGCCCGCTCGAGCAGCTCCAGGGTGCCGTCGACGTCGGGCGGCGTCGGCGGAGGGAGCGTGGCGGCCGGGCGCACGGGCTGGTGGGAGCGCGAGAAGAGGTCGACGGCGGCGAGCAGCTGCCCCTCGCGCAGGCCGAGCACCGTCTCGTAGCGGCGCACGAGCGACCGCGTCACCTCGACGCGGCCGTTCTCCCAGCGACCGACCTGGGCGCGGTGCACCGGCTCGGCCCGACCGGCGCCGTGGGCGAAGCCCGCCGCGCTGCGCAGGGCCGGGTCGGCGGCCTGCAGCCGGGCGTTGCGCAGGACCCACTGCACCTGCTCGTTCAGCACGCCGGCACCCGGGCGGGGACCCCTGTTGCGCGCGGCGTCCGCGTGCGCAACGAGGACGCGTCACGGCACACGACCTTCGTATCGTGACCACTGGCACCGGTGGGTCGGGACGGGAGTCGAGGCCAGGGGGAGACTCCCGTCCCACCACCGGCCTGTCGTCGCACGCCGCGCTCGGCCCCTGTCCCCACGGCAACCCTTCCTCGCGTCTCGAGCCGGTCGGCTCCCACACGCATCCTCCCCCGAGTTGCGGTGTCCAGGGTTGCCCGCAACGCCTGTTCGTCCGAGCGACCCATTGGGTACGGTAACCATCGGTACGCAGCCTGTGGAGGGGAAGCGGGCCTAGGGACCGGGAGCCAGCACGCTGGCTCCCGGTCCTTCTTCATATCGCGGTGACGAGGGCGTATGCCGGCTGGCAGGCTGACGCCGTGACCGAGACCTCCCAGCCGACCACCGTGACCCCCGACGTGACCCCAGACGTGACCCTGCTGACCGACGGCGTCGTGACGCTGCGCGCCCACTCGGTCGAGGACGCCGACGCGATCGTCGAGCAGAGCAGCGACCCCGAGAGCCTGCGGTGGACGACGGTCCCACGTCCCTACGCCCGCGAGGACGCACTGAGCTGGGTCGAGCACAACCTCGGCGCGTGGGGCGAGCCCGGGGGCACGCGGTCCTGGGCCATCGAGTGGACCGACGGGACGGGCACGGCCCGCTACGCCGGGACCATCGACCTGAGGCCCGGCGCCGCGCCGTCCGCCGGCGAGCTCGGCTTCGGGCTGCACCCGGACGCCCGCGGCCACGGCCTCATGTCCCGTGCGGTCCGGCTCGTCGTCGCCCACGCCTTCGCGACGCCCGTCTGGGGCGCCCCGGTGACCCGCGTCCACTGGCGCGCCGTCGTCGGCAACTGGGGCTCGCGGCGGGCCGCGTGGGCCGCGGGCTTCACCTTCCACGGCACGATCCCGGGCAGCCACCCCGACCCCGAGGGCGGGACCGAGGCGCTCGACACGTGGACCGGCAGCATCACCCCGGGCGACCCGCTCGAACCGCGGAACCCGTGGTTCGCCGCGACACCGGCCGAGGGTGAGCGGGTGCGGCTGCGGCCCTGGCGGCTCGACGACGTCGACGCGATCGAGCCGCGTGACGACGACCCCGAGCACTGGATGCCGGCCCGGTCGGTCCTGCGACCCGAGACCTTCCCGGCGTGGCTGCGCACCCGGCAGGAGCGGATGTCCGAGGGCACGGCGATCGACTGGTGCGTCGCCGACCCCGACACCGACCGCGCCCTCGGCGGGGTCACCCTCTTCAGCCGCGGCGGGGCGATCACCGACACGGCCGAGCTCGGCTACCAGTTCTTCCCCAGCGCCCGCGGCCGCGGCGCCGCCAAGGAGGCGGCCCGGCTCGCCGTCGCCCATGCGCTGGCCCCGACGAGCGAGGGCGGCCTCGGCGTGCGCCGTCTCGTCGGCGAGACCGCGGCCGACAACGAGGCGAGCAACGCCGTGCTGCGCTCGGTCGGCTTCGTGGAGTTCGGCCGCGAGCACGCGGTCGACCGCGTCGCCGGCGGCGGCTGGGGCGACGGCCTGCACTGGGAGCTGCTGCCGCCCGGCGCCAACGACTGACCCTGGACAGGGCGCCCCTGTCGGGGGCCGTGCGGGTATGCCACCGTTGACGAAGCGCCGCCGGCCAGCCACCGGGCGGCGCGCCTGACGGAAGGACACGCGATGAGACTCGGGCACGAGCAGGAGCTCGACGCACCGCGGAGCGTGGTCTGGACGAACTTCATGGACCTGCGCCGGATCGGCCGGTGCTTCCCCGGGGCGAAGGTCACGCAGGTCGACGGCGACGACTTCGTCGGCGAGATCAAGGCCAAGCTCGGGCCGCTGTCGATGTACTTCGACGGCACCGGGTCGATGGTCGAGCGCGACGAGAAGGGCGGCCGGGCGCGCCTGACGGCCTCGGGCCAGGAGCGCCACGGCCTCGGCAAGGCGACCATCGACATCACGCTGACGCTGCACCCGGTCGCCGGTGACGACGACCGCACCCGCGCGCACCTCGTGACCGACCTCGTCTTCCTCGGCTTCCCGATGGACTTCGGCACCGGCCTCGTCCAGCGCGCCTCCGACCCGCTCATCGAGCGCTTCCTCACGTGCATGTCGGTGTCGGGGCCGGTCCCGGACGCCGAGGCGGACGACGACAGCTCGCTCGACCTCGTCCGCTCGGCGACCGACCTCCTCGGCTCCTTCCGGCGCGACCGCCGCGAGCGCAAACGGCGATGAGGGTCGCCGTCGTCGGCGCGAGCGGCTACGTCGGGTCCCGGCTCGTCCCCGAGCTGCTCCGCCGCGGCCACGACGTCGTGGCCACCCACCACCGGAGCCCGGCGACGGCATACCCGTGGTCCGGTGACGTCGAGTGGCGGCGCGTCGACGTCCACGACGAGGAGCGTGTCCTCGAGGCGCTCGAGGGCGTCGACGCGGTCTGCTACCTCGTGCACGGCCTCGACGCCGACGACTTCAGGCAGCGCGACCGGCAGGCCGCCGACAACGTCGCTTACGCCGCGGGCGTCGTCGGCGCGAGCCGCCTCGTCTACTTCTCGGGCATCGTGCCCGACCTGCCCGACGACGAGCTCTCGGACCACCTGCTCTCGCGGCTCGAGGTCGAGGAGATCCTCGCGACGGCTGACTGCTCGGTGCTGACCCTCCGGGCCTCGATGGTCGTCGGCGCCGGGTCGACGAGCTTCGAGGTGATGCGGCAGATGTCGACCCGGCTCGGGGTCGTGCAGACCGTGCCGGCCTGGATGGGCAGCTCGGTCATCCAGCCGGTGGCCGTGGCGGACGCCGTGTGGTTCCTCGCCGAGGCGCTCGAGCGGCCCGACGTGACGGGACACCTCGACGTCGTCGGCCCCGACCGGCTCAGCTACGTCTCCCTGCTGCGGACGTATGCCGCCCGCGCCCGGCTGCTGCGGGTGCAGGTGCCCGTGTGGCTGGCCCCCGTCGAGACCGTCGCCCGCGTGGCCGGCGCCCTCGTCGACGTGCCGAGCGGCACGGTGGAGTCGCTCATCCCGAGCCTCGGGCACGACATGGTCGGCGACCGCGACGCGGCCGACGTGCTCGGTGAGCCACCGGGCGGGCGGCTCGGTGTCTCCGACGCGGTGACCCGGTCGCTCGCGACGACACGGGCCGGCGACGGGGCCCCCGACGGGGCCTCGCTCGACGGCGACCCCCAGGCGCCGTCGGCGGGCGACCCGTCGTGGTCCCGGCACCGGTCGGTCCTCGACTGGGCGTGGTCGACCGCCCGCGGACGCTAGCGGGCGATGTAGCCCCCGTCGATGTAGAGCTCGAGACCGGTGACGAAGGCCGCGTCGTCGCTCACGAGGTAGGCCACACCGGCCGCGATCTCCTCGGGCCGGCCGAGCCGGCCCATCGGGGTCAGGTCGATCATCGCCTGCTCGAACGGGGTGCCGCGCGCGGCGTCGAGGATCGGGGTGTCGATGAAGCCGGGGTGGACCGAGTTGACGCGCACGCCCTCGGTGGCCCAGTGCAGGGCGACGTTCTTCGTCAGCGTCCGGACCGCGCCCTTGGCGGCGTGGTAGGCGGGCGAGGTGCCGAAGCCGCCGCTCGTGCCGAAGATCGAGCTGATGTTGACGACGGTTCCGTGGCCCGAGGCCTTGAGCTGGTCGGCGGCGGTCCTCATGCCGAGGAAGACACCGGTCTGGTCGATGGCGATGGTGCGCTCCCAGTCGGCGAGGCTCGTGTCCTCGATGGGGGCCAGGTCACCCATCCCGGCGTTGTTGACGAGGATGTCGAGCGACCCGAACGCCTCGACCGCCCTGGCGACGGCGGCCTCCCAGTCGGCCTCGCTCGTGACGTCGTGCCGGAGGAACTCGACGCGCGCTCCGGAGGCCTTGAGCTCCTCGGTCGTCGTGGCCCCGAGGGTCTCGTTGACGTCGGTCAGCAGGACCGCTGCGCCCTCGTCGGCGAGTCGCCCCGCCGTCGCCTTGCCGATGCCGCTCGCCGCGCCCGTCACCAGCGCCACGCGTCCGTCGAGTCGCTTCATGGTGATCACTCCAGTTCAGTTGTGGGGCAGGCGCTCCGCCTGCCTCTCCAGTCTCTGCCGGTCGCGGCCGGAGCGCAGTTCCCCGCGTCACAGATCGGCCGACGTGACCGACGAGACAGTGGCCGGCGGGACGTTCCGTGACGTTCGCGGACATGTCGGGCAGACGGGCCGCAAGGCCGGCGAATCAGGGTCGATCGGGGTCGATTTCGGGGTCGACCCCGGTTGCGGGCGAGGGGTGCCGGGTATGACTGTGGATGCAGTGAGCCGACGAGGGTCGGACCAGTGCGAGACGAGGAGACACCGTGTCATTCGGTGAGCAGCTGAAGAGCAAGGCGGACGAGGTCCACCTGCAGGAGAAGGCCAAGGACTTCGGCGACGCGGTCGTCGAGATGGCCAAGGCCGCGATGTCGGTTGCCGCGGGCTACGCCCACGACAACCGGGGCAAGGTCGACGGGGCCCTCGACAAGGCCGAGGCCAAGATCGACGAGAAGACCGGCGGCAAGCACGCCGACACCGTGACCAAGGTCCGTGCCTCGGTCGACAAGGGCATCGACAAGCTCGTCGAGCATCACGACCAGGCGGCTCCTCCCACCCCGGCCGCCTCTGCCGTGCCCGACGACAAGCACAGCGCCTTCGACGAGGACACCCCCGCCGGCAACCCCACCTGAGCCGGCACCTCCCAGGGCCGTATGCCGCCGAGACCCCCTCGGCGGCATACGGCTTCGTCGTGTGCGGGGTGCGTCGGCCGCGTCAGCGGGCGTCGACGGCGATGTCGCCGGACCCGGTCCGGATCCGCAGCGTCGTGGTGCTGCCCGGGTTGGTCGGGACGCTGACCTCCGTGTCGCCGGACCCCGTCTCGGTGTCCACGGCATACACGGCGTCCTGTGGCAGGCGCACCGAGACCTCGCCCGACCCCGTCCTGAGCGACACGGGCGAGACCGCACTCGCGAGCTCGACGTCGATGTCCCCGCTGCCCGCCTCGGCCGTGACCTGCTCGGCCCCGAGATCTGCCGTCTCGATGTCCCCGGAGCCCGCCTTGAGCGTGACGCCGCCGAGGGAGCCGGTCAGCGTGATGTCGCCGGACCCGGTGTCGACCGTGACGTCGGCCGCGTCAGGGACGACGACGACGTAGTCCACCGAGCACCAGGCAACGAGGCCGCGGCACTCCGCGTCGACGGTGAGCGTCGTGCCGGTCCACTGCTCTCGCGGCGTCGGCTCGCTCGATCCCGGACCCCACGACAGGTGTCGGCTGACCTGGACCGTGCCCGCCGCGCCGCCGCCGCGGACCTCGATGTCGCTCGCCCCACCCCTGATCGTCAGGGCACCGACAGGCTGCTCGTAGGTCTGGTGCTGGTCGACGCTCCGCCAGAGACCACCGGTTGCCGCGCCCCACGTCGTGACGCCGGCGGCACCCGCGAGGACGAGGGTCGCCCCGAGTCCGGCGAGGAGCCACCACGGACGTGCTGACGGGGTGGCCGGTCCACCACCGGCGCCGTTCGGGCCGCCGGGCGAGCCGGCGGGCGCGCCGACGGCCGGCTCGGCCGTCAGGGTCGGCCGGAGCCAGGAGTCGCCGTAGGGCTCGGCGCCGGGCAGCGAGTCGCCGTGGACGCGGTCGTCGGGGACGGACGACGGCTGGGTCGTCTGGGGGTTCGTCGGGTCGTGCACGGACATGGTGGGTCCCCTATTCCGAGAGGTACTGGAGCACGGCCAGGACGCGGCGGTGGTCGCCCGCCGTGGTCGGCATGTCGAGCTTGGTGAAGATGGCGTTGACGTGCTTGGCGATCGCGCTCTCGCTCACGTGCAGGGCGCGGGCGATGCCGGTGTTGGAGCGACCCTCGGCCATGAGCGAGAGCGTCTCGCGCTCGCGGTCGGTGAGGCGCTGCAGGGGGCTCTTGTCGCGCCGCAGCAACAGCTGGGCGACGACCTCGGGGTCGAGCGCCGTGCCCCCGCCCGCGACGCGGCGCAGCGAGTCGACGAACTCGTCGACGTCGGCGACGCGGTCCTTGAGGAGGTAGCCGACGGCGGAGGTGGTGCTCGCGAGGAGGTCGGCGGCATACCGCTCCTCGACGTACTGGCTGAGGATGAGCAGCGCGACCTCGGGCCACTGGGCGCGGATGACGAGCGCGGCGCGCAGCCCCTCGTCGGTGTGGCTCGGCGGCATCCGCACGTCGAGCAGGGCGAGGTCGGGCCGGTGCCGCTCGACGGCCACGAGTGCTGCCTCGGCGTCGCCCACGGCCTCGACGACCTCGATGCCGTTGGCGGCGAGCAGACGGATCAGCCCGTCCCGCAGGAGGATCGAGTCCTCGGCGATCACGACCCGCATGGCATCTCCGCCCTGAGCACGGTGGGACCGCCGACCGGACTGGTCACGGTGAGGGTGCCGTCGACGGACGCCACCCGGTTGGTCAGCCCGGTGAGCCCCGATCCGGCGCCCGTCGCGGCGCCGCCCTGGCCGTCGTCGCTGACCTCGACGACGAGGTGGTCGGCGTCCGAGGTGACGCGGACGGCGGCGCGGGTGGCTCCGGAGTGCTTCGCGACGTTGGTCAGGGCCTCCGACACGACGAAGTAGGCGACGGCCTCGAGCGTCCGCGGGGGACGCCGGGCGAGGAGCACGTGCAGGCTCGTCGGCACGGGCGCCCGGGCGACGATGCCCGACAGGGCCGCGTCGAGCCCCCGCTCGTCGAGCACCGCGGGGTGGAGGCCGCGGACGAAGCCGCGCAGCTCGGCGAGCGCCTGCTTCGCCTCGTCGTGCGCCTCCTCGATGGCCCGGCGCGTCTCGGGTGGCGCATCGGGTGCCAGCGCCGAGCGGGCCATCCCGAGGTTGAGCGCGAGCGAGGTGAGGCGCTGCTGGGCGCCGTCGTGGAGGTCGCGCTCGATGCGGCGACGCTCGGCGTCGGCGGCGTCGATGACGCCGGCGCGGGTCTGCTCGAGCGCCGTGACCCGCGGGGAGAGCTGCTCGCCGCGCGTCTCGCCGAGCATCGGGCGCAGGACCACGAGGTCGAGGGCGGCGAGCCAGCGGGCCACCCGCGGGGCGAGGACGAGGAGGCCGAAGCCGACGGCGGTCGACACCCAGATCCGTCCGACCCCCTGGAGGAGACCGCCGGGCAGGGCGAGCACCTCGGGGCTGATCCGCGACCAGAGCGGCGAGGTGACGAGCACGAGGCCGCCACCCCAGCAGGACGCGACGACCGCGGCCGACGCCGCGAGCAGGGTGGGGCCGACGAACGCGTGGTACGCCAGCTGCCGCCACGTCGTCGCCCGGCCCAGCCGCGCCAGCCAGCCGCGCCATCCCGGCTCGACCGGTGCGGCCGGCGCGCCGACGACGACGCCGAGCAGTGCTGCGGCCCGGGCGCGGTGCCAGCGGCTCAGCCCCTCCGACACGAGCAGGAGCAGCCCGACGAACGCGACACCGACGACGACGACGAGCAGTCCCGTCGCGAGGCTCGCGAGCGTCCACACCACCGGCGCCGCCAGCGCACCGACGACCCCGCCGAGCACGACGTATGCCGTGTGGCGGGGTGCGAGGCGCTGCTCGACGCGGGCGGGGATCGTGGTCACGCGACCACGGTAGGGGTCCGTGGGCACGCCGGACCATGACGTGGGTGACCGGCCGGGGGTGGAGAAAAGTACAGGGCGGTCCGGTGCCGAAGGGGCTGCCGCCGGGAGGCGGTGTCCACCATGCTGGGAGGGAGCCCCGGTCAGCCCGACGACCGTCCACCACTCGGAGGCCCCCATGACGCAGCAGCCCGACCAGCCGGTCCCCCCGGCACCGCGCGAGATCCCCGCGGGTTGGTATCCCGACCCGGAGGGCAAGCCCCAGTCGCGCTACTGGGACGGCGACTCGTGGACCGACCAGCTCGGCCCGCTCCTCCCACCCGCGCCGACGCCCGTCCAGGCCGCGCCCTCCCTCGCGGCGGCCTTCGTGCCGGTGGCCCTCGACGCCGAGGGGCAGCCCGTGAGCGACCGCTCGAGGCTCGCGGCGGCGCTGCTCTGCTTCTTCGTCGGGGTCCTCGGCGTGCACCGCTTCTACGTCGGCAAGGTCGGCACCGGCATCCTGCAGCTCGTCACCTTCGGCGGGCTCGGGGTCTGGGCGCTCGTCGATCTCATCCTCATCCTCGTCGGGAGCTTCCGCGACAAGCAGGAGCGGCTGCTCGTCAACTGGTGACCACGCAGTACCTGCGCGAATGCGCTTGCGTGTCAAGCGAATTGCGAGGGCCACCGACGGCGTCCGATTTGCCCGCGTCGGGCCGTGTTTGGTCTAGGTAGGTCGACTCAACCCGAGCGTCAGGCGTATCTTCCGGCGGTCCTGCTCCATCTGAGGTCTCGACAGTTCGACCTCACAAGGAGCAACCACCATGTCGCAGTACGTCCTCGACGGTCCCGGCAAGCCCGGGACCCACCGATCCACCCCGTCCACCCGCCTCGGCACCCTCCGCGGCACCGTGACGGGCGTCGCCACCACCGCCGTCGACCGCCTCCAGGCGTTCCTCGTGGCCTACAGCCTCCAGGCCCTGCGGATCAGCCTCGGGCTGGTCTTCCTCGGCTTCGGCGTCATCAAGTTCGTCCCGGGTCTCAGCCCGGCCGAGGCCATCGCCTCGGCGACGATCGACCGGCTGACCTTCGGCCTCGTCTCGGGCCACACCGCGGTGCTGCTCACCGCCGTCACCGAGACGGTCATCGGCCTGACCCTCGTCACCGGCAGGTTCCTGCGGCTCGGCATCGTCGTCCTCGGTGGAGCGCTCATCGGGATCATGTCGCCGCTGGCCCTCTTCACGGCCGAGCTCTTCCCGCACGGCCCGACGCTGATGGGCCAGTACGTCCTCAAGGACATCGTCCTGGCCGCCTCGGCCCTCGTCGTCGCCGCCTACGCCCTCGGGGCCCGGCTGCACGCCGGCTCGGACGACTGACGAAACCGCATCACCCAGCCGCCGCTGGGTGCACCCTGATGGTGATGGGGCGCACCCAGCGGCAGAGAGAAGGAGCCCGCAGATGACCGCGCTGACCACGATCCCCGCGCCGGGCCACGGCGCACCCCGCCCGCACCTCGTCGACGTCCCCATGGACTACCGGCTGCACGGGCGCGGTCGCCGCCGCGACAGCCACCGCTTCCCGGCCGCGACCTACCTGTGCCGCAGCGTCGCCCGTGAGGAGCGCGCCATCGCCCAGGAGGCGCTCGACGCGACCGACCGGTCCGCGTCGCGTCGCATCGGCGGCCTCGGAGGCGTCGTCGCGCTGCTCTTCGTCGCCGTCCTCGCCCTGCTCGCCACCGGTCGCGCGGACACGCGCGCTGGCGTCCTGACCCTCGTGGCCCTCGGTGGCCTCCTCGTCGTCGTCATCGTGGTGCTCGTCGCGGTGCTGCGCAGCCACGAGCGCGAGCACGACGTCCTCGCCGAGCGGGTGCGGATGTACGACGCGCGCCTGCTCGAGCTGCGTCCGCGACGCTGACCTCCCGACGAGCCCGCCTCGGGCACCCGCGAGAGCACACGGCATACGCCATCACGACGGCCGGGACACGCTGGCGCCACACGGCCACGGTCCCGGCCGTCTCGACATACTGACGGCATGACCGAACACGTGACCATCACGACCGACGCCGGCGAGATGCCCGCGCACCTCTGGCTCCCTCCGACCGGGCACGGGCCGGGGATCGTCGTGCTGCAGGAGATCTTCGGCGTCAGCGACTACATCCAGCGCCGCGGCGCCCAGCTCGCCGAGCAGGGCTACGTCGTCGTGGCACCCGAGATCTTCTGGCGCCTCGGCGTCACCTCGCCCGTCGAGGGCGACGACGCGCTCCAGCAGGGCATGGGCCTCGTGCAGCGCCTCGACTGGCAGGCCGCCGTCACCGACGCCGCGGCGACGGTCGAGTGGCTGCGCGACCGCGACGAGGTCACCGCCGGTGTCGGCGCCGTCGGCTTCTGCTTCGGCGGGGGCCTCGGCTTCAACGTGGCCGCACACCTCGAGTCCGACGGCTCCGCGCCGCTCGACGCGCTCGTCAGCTACTACGGCTCGGCGCTCCCCGGCCTCCACGACGTCATGACGGTGACGGCCCCGAGCCTGCACCACTTCGGGCTCGCCGACTCCTTCATCGACACCGAGACGGTGCGCCGCATCGAGGCCTCCGTGACCGAGCAGCCCGCGACCGTCTTCGAGACGTATGCCGGCGCCGACCACGCCTTCGACAACGACGACATGCCGTGGCACGACCCGGCGTCCTCGGCGCTCGCGTGGGCGACGACGACCGAGTTCCTCCGCGAGCGGCTGCCCGTCGGCTGAGCGTCTCCCCCCTGCCGACGGAACGAGCCGGACCCAGCCACACCACCGACCCAGGAGCACCTCCCATGACGCAGTTCCTCCTCTCCGTCCACCACCGCGAGGGCGACGCCATGCCCTCCGAGGACGAGATCCAGCACATGTACGCCGCCGTCGACGCCTTCAACCGGAAGCTGCAGGAGACCGGGGCGTGGGTCCACGCCGGCGGGCTCACCGACGTGAGCCAGGCCAAGGTCGTCGACGCGTCGGCCGGCGCCGGGTCGGTCACCGACGGCCCGTTCAGCGAGGCCCGTGAGTGGCTCGGCGGCTTCTGGATCGTCGAGGCCGCCGACCTCGACGCCGCCCTGGCCCTGGCCCGGGAGGGCTCGGCGGCGTGTCACGGTCCCGTCGAGGTGCGGGCCCTGCAGGACGAGTGACCTCGCACCCAACCGTCGCGGACGGCCCCGGCACCGTGCCGCTGGGGCCGTTTGCGGGTGTTCGTGGCGGTCCGGACGGCCACCTACCGGACCAGCCGCCGCCGACCGGGTGGGCAGGTGCCCGAGCGGGTATGGCCGGGTGGGCTGCTGTTGCCGCCCCGCCCCAGACCGTCGAGGAGTACCCGTGAAGCTGCACCTGGTCGAGGCCGTGGCTCCCGGCCTCGCCGCGCGCATCGCGGGCGCCGAGCGAGGGGACGCGCGACGTTTCGCCTTCCGCGTCGCACGCCTCGCGTGCGCCGTCGCCGGTGTGCACGACCGCAACGCCCTCGAGGTCGCCCGGAGCGGTCTCGAGCACTATCCCGAGATCGACGACCTCGTCGCGCTCTGGGACCTCGAGCGCGACCTCGACTCCGCCTGCGAAGCCAACCTCGGCACCCACCCCAGCACGTGCAACCTCGACGAGCTCCGCCAGCACGACGAGTGCGTCGAGGCGCGCGCCGTCGCCGCGGTCATCGCGGCCCTCAAGCCCGACGCGCTCGTGGCGGCCCGGCACGCCACGCACGAGGCGCTCGCCGCCGGGTGCGAGACCGCTGCGCTCGTGGCCATCGCCGACGAGGTCCTCTGACGCTTCGGCCCCACGGGTCCACTCCCTGAGGTCCTCGGCTGTCCACGCAGGCTGCCACTGGGTAGGGGGACCGTGAGCGACCGCGAGAGAAGGGCGACATCGTGAAGACCGTCCGCGAGATCATGACAGAGGGTCCCGTCGTGCTCGGGCCCGAGGCGACGGCCGTCGACGCGGCCCGCGCCATGCGCGACGTCAACATCGGCAGCGTCCTCGTGGTGGACGGCGACGAGCTGGTCGGCATCGTGACGGACCGGGACATCGTGCTGCGGGTCATCGCCGAGAACGTGGCGCCCGGTTCGGCCATGCTCTCGAGCATCAGCACCCCGGCCGACGTGGTGGCCGCACCGGACGACCTCGTCGGCGACGTCGTGCGCCTCATGCGCGACAGTGCCGTGCGGCGCGTCCCCGTCGTGGAGGGCGGCACGCCGGTGGGAGTCGTGTCACTCGGCGACCTGGCGATCGAGCAGGATCACGGCTCGGTGCTCGCCGACATCAGCGCGGCTGCGCCTGACCGTCTCTGAGGCGTCTGCTGCCGAGCCGCCGCGCCCACCGGTAGGCGGGCTCGCGCACGGCGACGACCCAGGCCGGCGGTGAGGTGCCGGCGAGCTCGTTGACGACCGGGTCGAACCGCGTGGGGGCGTCAGCCTGCTCGAGGTGCAGCTGCAGGAGCCCTATCGCGCGCCAGGCGCCACCGTCGAGCGATGCCGCCAGCTCGTACTCACGCGGCACGGCGTCGTCGCCGCTGGGTCTCGCGAGCAGGGCGAGCGAGTGCTCCCCTGCCCTGGTCGGCAGCAGCGTCGTCAGGGGTCGGCTCGTGGCCCACCGGACCGGACGCAGGACGTAGCGGGTGACCCGTCCCGTCCCCGTCGTGGCGAGGAGCAGGTCGGCGGGGCCGCCGGACGTGCCGGCGGCCGGCAGACGCACGGCGAGGCCGCCGACGTCCCACCAGCCGGGCCTGGTGCTCATGGCGCGGGAGACGCGGACGGTGCACGGGTGCACGCCGCGGTCGACGAGCAGCGGGACCCCGAGGTGCGCGGCCGGCGCGTCGATGCGCAGCTCGGCGTCCCAGGTCCTCCCGACGGCATGGAGCGGCTTGCGTCCGGAGGCCCACGCGACGAGCCCGAGTCCCGCGGCGAGCACGACGCCGGCAGCGCGCTCGGGAGGGGTGGGCATACGCGGCGGTGCGGGTCGCGGGAGAGAGGTGGCGGTCACGAGGTCCACCTACCCAGCCGGAGGCGACTGCGCCGTCCTGGGGCGGGGCGCTCACTCGACCGGGGCGGGGCGCTCACTCGAGTGGGGGTCGTCTCGGACGGGAGGACATCGCGGGCGGGAGGTCGGCGGTGTCGGCGGACGGCCAGGCCGCCGGGTCGGGACCGAGGGCGGCCAGTTCGGTCACCTGCTCACGACACCACGTCGAGACCGCACGTCGGCCGGACAGGACGTCCGCGGAGAACTGGCGCCACGGCACCCACTCCGCCGCCTCGACCTCGGCGGGGTCGGGGCCGGGCGCAGGCGCGACCCCGCTGACGCGACCGACGAGCACCGGGCACAGCTCCCACTCGACGACGCCGTCCATCTCGGCGCGGTAGGAGAAGCGGGGCAGCACGAGGCGCAGTTCGTGCGCGTCCAGGCCGAGCTCGTCCCGCGCGCGGCGGGCGACGGCGTCCTCGACGGGCTCACCCGGGGCCGGGTGACCGCAGGCGGAGTTGGTCCAGACGCCCGGGAAGGTGGCCTTGGCGAGGGCGCGCTGCGTCACGAGGAGCGAGCCGGTGTCGTCGAGGAGGTAGACGGAGAAGGCGAGGTGGAGCGGGGTGTCGGCGTGGTGGACCGTCGCCTTGGGCGCCGTGCCGATGGCCTCGCCGTCCGGGGAGACGAGCACGACGAGCTCCTCCTCGCCGGTCGGGGTCACGGCGGTCATCGGCCGGGCCTCGCCAGCTCGTTGACCGCGCCACGGAAGACCGGGGGCAGGGTCGCGGCGGCCGGCACGAGCAGCCACCGGGTCCACGCAGGGCGGGTGACGTGGACGAGCGCGTGCGTCAGCAGCGTGTAGCGCCGGGTGGCCGCCCGCCACGACCGCTCGTAGGACTGCGGGTCGTCGCCGGCGACCGCCGCGACCGCGGCCCGCGCGTGGGCGAGGCCGAGCGAGATGCCTTCTCCCGTCAGGGCGTCGACGTAGCCGCTCGCGTCGCCGGCGAGCAGGACCCGACCCGCGACGCGGTGCGTCGTGCGCTGGCGCAGCGGCCCGGCACCGCGCACCGACGTCACGACCGGCGCCCCGTCGAGGCGCTCGCGCAGCTCGGGGAACTCGGCAAGACTCTCGGACAAGGGGTTTCGCTGCTTGCTGAGCACGGCGACCCCGACGAGGTCGTCGGCGACGGGCGTCACGTACGCCTCTCCGTGGGCGCCCCAGTGCACCTCGACGTGGTCTCCCCACGGGCGTATGCCGTAGTGCTGGCGGAGCCCGTAGCGGCGGAGCGGGCGCGTGTCGGCCGTTCGAGCGACGCCTCGGCTCCCGGTGGAGAGGCGGCGGCCGGTCGGGTGGTCGCGGTCGAGACCGAGGGAGCGGCGCGTCGGCGAGTGCAGCCCGTCGGCGGCGATGACCCAGGGCGCGGTGAGTGTCGGCCCGTCGCTGCCCGCGTCGTCGGTGCGCACGGTCACGCCCGTGTCGTCCTGCGTCACCTCGGTCGCGCCGAACGGGAGCACCTCGACGCCGGCGGCGACCACGGCCTCGGTCAGGGCGGCGTGCAGGGTGGTGCGCCGGATGCCGCGTCCCGGACCGGCCGTGAAGTCGGCCTCGGCGACGCGGCCCCGGGCGATGTAGCGGATGCCGCGGAGGTCGTGTCCGGCCGGGTCGACCCCGAGGCCGGCGAGGGCCTGGAGGCCACCGGGCATCAGGCCCTCGCCGCAGGCCTTGTCGATCGAGCCCGCCCGCGGCTCGAGGACGACGGGAGACAGACCCGAGCGGACGGCATACAACGCCGTGGCGAGGCCGACAGGGCCGCCGCCGATGACGATGACGTCGACGCTCACGGGGTGGCCCCAGTGGGGGCACCTGCGGGAGAGGCGATCTCGCGCAAGGCATCGTTCTCGACGCGGATGCGGACGGTGAGCAGCGCCGCGTTGGCGACGGTGAAGACGAGGGCCGTCACCCAGGCGGTGTGCACGAGCGGCAGGGCGAGGCCCTCGACGACGACGGCGACGTAGTTCGGGTGCGGGATGACGCCGTAGGGGCCGCGGCGCACGAGCGGGAGGCCGGGGACGACGATGACGCGGGTGTTCCACTGGTTGCCGAGGGTCGTGATGCACCACCAGCGCAGGGCCTGGCTGGCCACGACGAGCGCGAGCATGACCCAGCCGAGGGCCGGGACGAACGGGCGGTCGGCGAGCCACACCTCCGCGACGGCACCGACGAGCAGGCCCGTGTGGAGCACGACCATGACGGGGTAGTGCGACTGCCCCCGCTCGACACCGCCGCGCGAGAACGCCCACGCGGCATGGCGTTTCGACACGATGAGCTCGGCGAGACGCTCGACCCCGACGAGCAGGACGAGGCCGGTGAAGAGCCACTGGGAGGTCATCGCCACTCCTGTCAGTCGGCCGCGCGGAGCAGGACGAGCTCGAGGCAGAAGCCGGGGCCCATCGCCATGAGGACGCCCCACGAGCCGGGCTCGGGGGTGTGGTCGGCGAGGGTGTCGGCAAGCACGTGGAGCACGGACGCGGAGCTGAGGTTGCCGATGCGGTCGAGCGAGCGCCAGGTGACGCCGAGCGCCTCCCGGTCCACCTCGAGCGCCTCCTGCATCGCCTCGAGGACCTTCGGCCCCCCGGGGTGCGCGACCCACCAGCCGATGTCGGCGCGGGTCAGGCCCTGGCCGGCGAGGAAGCGGTCGACGTCGTCGCGGACGTTCTCGCGCACGAGGTCGGGGACCTCGGCGCCGAGGACGATGCGCAGCCCCGTCGCGCCGACGTCCCAGCCCATGGCGCGCTCGGTGCCGGAGTAGAGCCGGCTGCGGGTGGCGACGACGCGTGGCTGGGCCGACGCGAGGTCGGCCGCGCGGTGGGCACCGACCATGACGACGGCGGCGGCGCCGTCGCCGAAGAGGCCGCTGGCGACGAGGTTCGCGGTCGACCGGTCGTCGCGCTGGACGGTGAGGCTGCACAGCTCGACGGAGAGGAGCACCGCGACGTCGTCGGGGTGGCCGAGGAGGTAGTCGTGGACGCGGGCCACACCGGCGGCGCCCGCGACGCAGCCGAGCCCGACGAGCGGGACCCGCTTCACGTCGTCACGCAGCCCGATCTCGGCGGCGACGCGGGCCTCGATCGACGGGACGGCGAGACCGGTGATCGTCGTCGACACGATGAGATCGACGTCCCGCGGGGTGAGACCACAGGCGGCGAGCGCCTTGGTGACCGCATGCGAGCCGAGCTCGGTCGCGACCCGGATGAACTCGTCGTTGGCCGCGCCGAAGTCCGCGAGCTGCCAGTAGCGCTCGAGCGGCAGGGCCAGGTGGCGCTGGCTCACCCCGGCGTTGGCGTGGAAGCGCTCGAGGAGCGCCCGGTCCGACCCGGTCGAGCCGAGCACGTCGGCGAAGGCCGCCGTGACCTCGGCCTGCGCGTAGCTGTGCTCGGGCAGGACGCCGCGGACGGCCGCTAGGTGGCTCACCGCCTCAGAGTAGGCGCCCCGGGCGCCGGTGTGTCGCGAGGCTGGACAGGGCCTTCGGCAGAGCGTTGCGTCCCCAGCGGTCCCGGGAGGGTGGCGGCGGGAGCCCTAGGCTCGGCCCGTGGCGGTGCGGCGGACGGTGCGGGGTCTGGCGCTCGCCTGCCATCCGGGCCCGACCGTGGCCGTCACGGTGCTCACGGCCCTGCTCGCCTGGTCGGCGGGCCACACGCTCGCGCGCGGGCTGCTCGTGACCGCGGCCGTGCTCACAGGCCAGCTGTCGATCGGCTGGTCGAACGACCTCCTCGACGCACGTCGCGACCGCGCCGTCGGGCGCACCGACAAGCCCTTGGCCGCCGGCGCCGTGACCGAGCCGGTCGTCCGCGCCGCCTGCGGGGCCGCGCTCGTCGCGTGCGTCGTGCTGTCGCTCGCGTGCGGATGGGCCTCGGGACTCGTCCACCTCTTCCTCGGCGTCGCCTCGGGCTGGGCGTACAACCTGTGGTTCAAGCGCACCGCGCTCTCCCCGCTGCCGTATGCCGTCGCGTTCGCCGCGCTGCCGGCCGTCGTCACGCTCGCCCTCCCCCACCCCGTCTGGCCGCCCGCGTGGGTGCTCCTGACCGGCGCACTGCTCGGGGTCGGCGCGCACCTGCTCAACGCCCTGCCCGACCTCGCCGACGACGAGGCGACCGGGGTGCGCGGTCTGCCGCACCGGCTCGGGGAGCGGGTCGTGCGGTGGCTGGCGCCCGCGGTGCTGCTCGCGGGGTCGGTCGTGGCGGCATACGGCCCCGGTCCGGACGCCGTCGGGCTGGGACTGCTCGCGGCGAGCGTGGCTCTCGCGGTCGTGGCCGTCGTGGGGCGCGGGCGCCTGCCGTTCGTGGCGGCGGTGCTCATCGCCCTCGCGAACGTCGTCAGCCTCGTCGTGCGCAGCTGAGCTCAGTCGGTCGGCGTGATCCGGACGACGACGCGGGTGCTGTTGCCGCGGCGCACGACCCACTCGATGGCCATGAAGATGCGGAACTCGACGCCGTACTTGCGCGCGAGCCGACGGTTGACCGCCTCGGAGGCGGCGGAGTCGCGGATGATCTCGGCGCGGCCCTCGACGACCGGGGCGTCGGGCTCCACGTTGCCGCGGCGGTCGCACGGCTGGATCGTGACGCGCGGGTCGTGGCGCAGGCGCTTGAGCTTGCCGGCACCGTCGGGCGTGCTGACGATCGCGGCCCCGGCGTCGGGCAGCACCCACACGGGGGTCGGGACCGGCTCGCCGTTGCGGCGGTAGGTCGTCAGCAGCACGAAACGTTCGCCGCCGAGGTTGTGGAGCGTGGGCGCCTGGGTCATGGGCCAGACGTACCCGGTCCGCCGGCGCCGCCTGCAGGGACGCCCCGCCGGCACCCTGTGCATTGGGTCACCCCCTGACCCACGGACGCGGTTCGTCCGGTTGCCGCGAGGCAAAGTCACCTCCTGACCCGATGCACAGCGCGCGGTCCGTCCCGTCGTCGCACCTCGTGGCTACGATCGGCGGGTGAGCGCCAAGCCCGTCGTCGTCGAAGCGCCCAGTCCGTCGAGCCCGTCCGGGGTGCGGGAGGTGCGCGTCTCGAGTCCCGACCGGGTGCTGTGGCCGGCCGCCGGCATGGCCGACGGGCAGCCGGTGACGAAGCTCGACATGGCGCACTACCTCGTCGCGGTTGCCGACCCGATGCTTCGGGCGCTCGGCGACCGACCGGTGACGCTCCAGCGCTTCCCGGAGGGCATCGAGGGCGAGGAGTTCTTCTCCAAGAACCCACCCAAGGGCGTGCCCGAGGGGACGCGCACGGTCATGTGCACCTATCCGTCGGGCCGCAAGCACCCGCAGCTCGTCATCGACGAGATCGCCGATGCCGTGTGGGCGGCGCAGATGAACACCATCACCTTCCACCCGTGGCCGGTCCGCACGGCCGACATCGACCGGCCCGACGAGCTGCGCATCGACCTCGACCCCCAGCCGGGGCGCGGTTTCACGGACGCCGTCGAGGCCGCGCTCGCCCTGCGCGAGGTGATGGCCGAGATCGGCCTCACCGCGTGGGCCAAGACCTCCGGCAACCGGGGGGTCCACGTCTATGCGCGGGTCGCGCCGACGCACGAGTTCCTCGACGTGCGGCACGGCGTCATCGGCATCGCCCGCGAGCTCGAGCGACGCCTCCCCGACCTCGTGACGACCTCGTGGTGGAAGGAGGAGCGCGGCGAGAAGATCTTCGTCGACTTCAACCAGGCCTGCCGCGACCGCACCATCGCGTCGGCCTACTCCCCCCGGCCGCTCCCCGGTGCGCCGGTGTCGACGCCGGTGACCTGGGACGAGCTCGCGTCCGTCGACCCCAAGGAGCTGACGGTGCGCACCGTGCCGCAGCTCGTCGCCGACCGTGGCGACGCGTGGGCCGGCATCGACGACGAGGTCGGTGACGTCGCGGCCGCGATCGCCCTGTGGGACAAGGACGTCAACGAGCGGGGGCTCGGGGAGCTGAACTTCCCGCCCGACTACCCCAAGATGCCGGGCGAGCCGCCGCGCGTTCAGCCGAGCAAGCGGCGCTCCGACAAGGCCGACACCGAGTACATGGCTCCCAAGGCCGAGCGCGACGCCGACCTGCGCACGACGTGGGGCATGCCGGTCGTCCCTCCCGTCTCGCCGATGCTCGCCAAGCCGGTCAAGGACTTCTCGGCCGTCAAGGTCGACGTGCTCTACGAGCCGAAGTGGGACGGCTTCCGGTCGATCATCTTCCGGTCCGGCGACCTCGTCGAGATCGGGTCCCGCAACGAGAAGCCCATGACGCGCTACTTTCCCGACGTCGTCGAGGCCGTTCTCGCCAACTTCCCCGACAAATGCGTCATCGACGGCGAGATCGTCCTCGTGTCGCCGGAGTCGGGAGACCGGCTCGACTTCGACCTGCTCCAGCAGCGCATCCACCCGGCGGCCTCGCGCGTCAAGAAGCTCGCGGCCGAGACGCCGGCATCGTTCGTCGCCTTCGACCTGCTCGCGCTCGGCGAAGAGTCCTACCTCGACAAGCCGTTCGCCGAGCGGCGCGCGGCGCTCGAGAAGGCACTCGCCACGGCCGAGGCGCCCGTCCACCTGACCGCGGCGACAGCCGACCGCGACGTCGCGAAGGGCTGGTTCACCCAGTTCGAGGGCGCGGGCCTCGACGGCGTCATCGCCAAGCCGGTCGACATCGCCTACGAGCCCGACAAGCGCCTCATGTTCAAGATCAAGCACGAGCGCACGGCCGACTGCGTCGTCGCCGGCTACCGGGTGCACAAGAGCGGGCCCGACGCCATCGGCTCGCTCCTGCTCGGGCTCTACGGCGAGGACGGGCAGCTCGCCTCGGTCGGCGTCATCGGCGCCTTCCCCATGGCTCGCCGCAAGGAGCTCTTCGAGGAGCTCCAGCCCCTCGTCGCCGAGTGGGACGAGCACCCCTGGAACTGGGCTGCTCCAGCGGAGGACGCCGGCGGCGTCCGCACTCCGCGCTCGTCGGAGTACTCCCGCTGGAACAACCAGAAGGACCTCTCGTTCGTGCCCCTGCGTCCAGAGCGCGTCGTCGAGGTGCGCTACGACCACATGGAGGGCACCCGCTTCCGACACACGGCGCAGTTCGTCCGGTGGCGCGAGGACCGCACGCCCGAGTCGTGCACCTTCGACCAGCTCGACGAGCCCGTCAGCTACGACCTCGCCGACGTCCTCTCCGCCGGGTCCGACTGACCGACAGGGCGTCTCGACCCGTCAGTGGCGGGGCTGGCGGGGGCGACGGTCGTGGTGGCGGTCGGCCGCCTCGCGCAGCTGGGAGACGACCTTGGTCTCGGCGTCCTTGAGCGCGGCCTTGGTGTCGGTCAGGTCGGAGACCCCGATGACGGTCGGCAGCCCGCTGATGCAGACCTCGACGGAGGTGTGCATGCCCGGCTGCCCGCGGTCCTTGACCCGGAGCCCGATGTGGACCATCGACGGGTCGAAGCGCTCCAGCTGGGTGAACAGCTGGGTCAGCGCGTGCTCGATGAAGGGAAGGTCGTCCGCGTGGTAGCCGTCCTCGAGACGGACCCGATCCATGTAGAGGCTAGACGTGCTCATGCCGAGCTCCTTTGCCGCGTGGGCGCCGGTGTCGACGTCCACCTCGAGTCTATCGAGGCGCCTTGGCGTGCAACCGTTTCAGGCCTATGAGGGTGGTCACCCGCCGCGGGCCGCAGACGGGCGCCGCGCATCGGCAGTAGCGTGCGAGCATGCAGTTCACCCAGGAGATCGTCGTCCAGGTGCCGCGGGAGCGGTTCATCGAGCTGTTCGACGACCCGGCCAACCTGCCGAAGTGGCAGGAGGGGCTGATCTCCTTCGAGCCGATGCACGGCGAGCCCGGTCACCCGGGCGCCCAGTCCCGCCTGACCTACCGCCGTGGGCGCGGCACCCTCGAGATGGTCGAGACGGTGACGCGCCGTGACCTGCCGTATGCGTTCGATGGCACCTACGACGCCAAGGGCGTGCACTCGACCACGCGCAACGAGTTCCACGAGGCCGGTCCCGACGCCACGCGCTGGGTGACCCACAACGAGTTCCAGTTCCAGGGCGCCATGAAGGTCGTGGGCGTGCTGATGGCCAAGAGCTTCCCGAAGCAGAGCCTGTCGATGATGGAGGCGTTCAAGACCTTCGCCGAGTCGCAGCCGCGGTAGCAGACGCGACCCGGCAGAGGCAGGGCTCAGAGCAGGTCGGTGAGCTCGGTCCGGGCCGCCTCCCGCACGGCCGTGAGGGCGTCGACGGCGGTGCGCGCACCACGGGCCGCGGCGGCGAGGGCCTGGCACTCGGCGACCGAGTGGAGCGAGAGTGCCAGCCGCACGACCGGCACCTTGCTCGGCGCCATGGACAGCGACGAGGCCCCGAGGCCGACGAGGACGAGGGCGAGCAGCGGGTCGCCGGCGGACTCGCCACAGACCCCGATGGGACGGCCGGCTCGGGCGGCCCCCTCGCACGCGAGCCCGACGACGTCGAGGACGCCCGGCTGCCACGGGTCGAGCAGGTCGGACAGCGCGCCCTGCATGCGGTCGGCGGCCATCGTGTACTGCGCGAGGTCGTTGGTGCCGAGCGAGCCGAAGTCGACCTCTCCGAGCACATCGTGGGCCCGCAGCGCAGCCCCCGGCACCTCGATCATGACACCGGCCTTGGGCAGCCCGTTCTCGCGGACGCGCCGCGCGAACCACGCCGCCTCCTCGGCCGTGGCGACCATCGGAGCCATGACGCGCACGTCGGCGCCGGTCTCGCGGGCGGCGACGGCGAGCGCCTCGAGCTGGGCGTCGAGCAGGTCGGGCCGCTCGGCCGAGAGCCGGAGGCCGCGACGCCCGAGGGCCGGGTTCTCCTCGGGCCCGAGGTCGGCGAACTTCAGCGGCTTGTCGGCGCCGGCGTCGAGGGTGCGCACGACGACGCGTCGTCCCTCGAAGGGCGCGAAGACGCCGCGGTAGATCTCGGTCTGCTCCTCGACCGTCGGGGCCTTGGTCGCCGAGAGGTAGACGAACTCGGTGCGGAAGAGCCCGACGCCCTCGAGGTCCAGGGCTCCGGCGGCGACGGCGTCCTCGACGCCGCCGATGTTGGCGAGCAACGCGACGTCGGCGCCGTCGGACGTGCGACCCGGACCGGAGAGGTGCGACAGCGCCTCGGCGCGGCGCGCGGCCCGCTCCCGCTGGGCGGTCACGAGCTCCATGTCGGGGTCGATCGTCACCTCACCGGTGTCGCCGTCGAGCGCGACGGGGGTGCCCGCGGCGATCTCGGTGGCCCCGGCGAGCTGGACGACGGCGGGGATCCCCATCTGCGCGGCGAGGATCGCCGTGTGGCTCGTGCGGCCGCCGGCCTCGGTGACGATGCCGACGACGAGGCGCCGGTCGAGCGTCGCCGTCTCGGCGGGCGCGAGGTCCTCGGCGACGATGACGCTGGGCTCGGTGAAGGAGGGTACGCCGGGGGCCGGGACCCCGAGCACCGCTGCGACGGCGCGTGACCCGACGTCGCGCAGGTCGGCGACCCGCTCGGCGAAGTAGCCGCCGAGCGCCTCGAACTGCGCGGCATACGTCTCCACCGCGTTGGCGATGGAGTGCGCCCGGCCGTGCCCGGCCGCGAGCTCCTTGGCCGCGGCCTTGACGAGGCCCTTGTCGCGGGCGATGAGGGCCGTCGCCTTGAGGATCTGCTGGGCCGTGTCGTCGACCCGGGTCGCCCGCTCCTCGAGCGAGACGGCGACCGACTCGAAGGCCGCCCGCACGTCGGCGAGCGCCGCCTCCTGGTCGTCGACGGCCTTCTCGTCGGCCGGAGGCCGGACCGGCGGTGCGACCTGCACCACCGGCCCGTACGCCGTGCCCGGGCTGACACCGATGCCGTGCCTGGTCTCGGAGGAGCTCACCGACTCGGCCATGCTCGTTACTCCGCGTCGAGGTCGCGCGAGAGGAGCGCGACGAGCGAGTCGAGCGTCTCGTCGGCGCCGTCGCCCTCGGCCGTCAGGACGACCTCCTCGCCGTGCCTGGCCCCGAGGGCCATGACGCCGAGGATGCTCGTCGCGTCGACGGGGTCCTCGCCGGGCTTGGCGATCTCGACGTCGAGCCCGGACGCGCTCGCGGCCTCGACGAAGAGGGCGGCCGGGCGGGCGTGGAGCCCCACCGAGGAGGCGATGGTGACGGTGCGGGTTGCCATGGACGTGCTCCTTCTATGGATTCAGAGTGGTCGTGCTGTCGATGTGGATCAGACGGCGATCGAGCTCACGCCCTGATCAGACCGTAGCGCTCGCGTCGACCTCTGCAAGGTGCGTGTCGCGGGACTTCAGGGCGACGACGATCGCGGTCATGACGAGGACGCCGATGACGAGAGCGAGCAGGAAGAGGAGGAAGTTGCCGATGAGCGGCAGCACCCAGATGCCGCCGTGCGGGGCGCGGAGCGTCGCGCCGAACATCATCACGAGGCCACCGGTGACGGCGGAGCCGACGACGGAGGAGGTGATGATGCGGACCGGGTCGGCCGCCGCGAACGGGATGGCTCCCTCGGAGATGAACGACGCACCGAGCAGCCAGGCGGCCTTGCCGTTCTCGCGCTCGGGCTCGGAGAAGAGGTGCGGGCGGACCGTCGTGGCGAGGGCCATGGCGAGCGGCGCGACCATGCCGGCCGCCATGACGGCGGCCATGATCTTCAGCTGGGGAGCGTCGGCCACCGTGCCGGCCGTGGCCAGGCCCGCGGTCGCGAAGAAGTAGGCCGCCTTGTTGACCGGGCCACCGAGGTCGAAGCCCATCATGGCGCCGAGGACGATGCCGAGGAGCAGCGCGCTCGAGCCGCTCATGTCGTTGAGGCCGCTCGTCAGCGCGTCGCTCAGGGCCTTGATCGGGCGGCCGAGGACGGTGATGAACAGTCCCGCGGTGATGAGGGTCGACAGGAGCGGGATGACGACGACCGGCATGACGCCGCGGACCCCCTTGGCGACCTTCCAGTGCGCGATCCAGCGAGCGACGAAGCCGGCGAGGAAGCCGGTGGCGAGGCCGCCGAGGAAGCCGGCGCCCATCGTCGCGGCGATGGACCCGCCGACGATGCCGGGCACGAGGCCGGGACGGTCGGCGATCGCGAAGGCGATGAAGCCGGAGAGGATCGGCACGAGGAAGCCGAAGGAGGCGCCGCCGATGACGAAGAGCAGACCGGCCCACGACTCGAGGCTGAGGGCGCTGAAGCTCTGGGTGATGTTGTACTTGCCCTCGGCCGTGAGGCCGTACTTGACGATCTCGATGGCCCCCTGCTCGCCGAGGGCGACCTGGGCGAGCATGAACGACAGGGCGATGAGGATGCCGCCGGCCGCGACGAACGGGATCATGTAGGAGACACCGGTCATGAGCCACTGGCGGATCTTCGTGCCGGTGCTCGCGCCGCTCTCGACCTTCGAGGTCAGACCGCCGGAGGAGCCACCGGCAGCGGCGGCCGCGACGGCGGCCTCGCGCTTGCTCGGGTCGGCGTCCCACTCGGTGACGAGCTGCTCGGCCTGGGAGACGAGCGCCGGGCCGTCGGAGATGCCCTTCTTGACGCCGACGTCGACG
This sequence comes from Terrabacter sp. LjRoot27, assembly GCF_964254175.1. Classification (NCBI taxonomy): domain Bacteria; kingdom Bacillati; phylum Actinomycetota; class Actinomycetes; order Micrococcales; family Intrasporangiaceae; genus Terrabacter; species Terrabacter sp. LjRoot27. The sequence goes on along the minus strand of NZ_CAXUSS020000001.1, from coordinate 286,596 downwards.
AGGGGCTTGCCGGCGAAGCGGCCGGCGTCCTTGACGGGCAGGTCGTGGGCGAAGATGACCGCGTCGGCGGCCGCGATCTCGGCCGCGCTGAGCGGCGTCGAGCCTGCCGAGCCCTGGGTCTCGACCTTCATCGTGTGGCCCGCGGCCTTCGCGGCGTTCTCGAGACCCTCGGCCGCCATGTAGGTGTGGGCGATGCCGGTGGGGCACGAGGTGACTCCGACGAGGTTGAGCACGCGCTTGGCGGCCGGGGGCGCAGCCGCGCCCGTCGTGTCCGTGCCGGCGGCACCGGCTCCGGCCCCAGCGGTGCCGGCGGCTGCGGCTGCCATGACCGGCTGGTCGAGCTCGACCTCGGCGCTGACGATCCGGACGACCTCGGCCTCCGTCGTCGCGGCGGCGAGGGCGGCCTTGAAGTCCTTCTTCATGAGGGCGCGGGCGAGCTTGGGCAGCATCTGCATGTGCGCGTCGCCGCCGGCCTCGGGGGCCGCGATGAGGAACACGAGGGTGGCCGGGCCGTCCTTGGCACCCCAGTCGATGCCGTCGCCGGAGCGCCCGAAGACGAGCGAGGGCTCGGTGATGGCGGCGCTGCGGGCGTGCGGGATGCCGATGCCGCCGGGCAGCCCGGTCGCCATCGTCTCTTCGCGCTTGCGCACGTCGCCGAGGAAGGCGTCGAGGTCGGTGCACCGACCGGAGGCGACGAGGCGCTCGCCGAGCCTCCGGGTCGCCTCGTGGCGATCGGCACCGGTGAGGTCGAGGACGACCTGGTCTTCGGTGATCAGGGACATGGGATTTCCTTTCGGAGGATCGGGACGATCAGGTGTTCGGCGTCTGGGGCGTGTCAGGACAGGACACTCAGGACACGGTCGAAGTCGGGCTCGCGGGTCAGCTCGGCGCGTATGCCGTCGAGGTCGTCGGGTGAGGGCACGCGGCTTCCGGGGAGGGTGACCGCCGCGGCGCCCCACGTCACCCCCGTCATGAGGGCGTCCGCCGGGGTGAGCCCGGTGGACAGTCCGTGGAGCAGGCCGGCGAGCATGCAGTCGCCGGCGCCCACGGTGGACAGGGGGGCCGTGATCGTCGCGCGGGCGTGCGCACACTCGTCGGCGGTCACGAGCAGGGCGCCGTCGCCGCCGAGGCTGACGGCCACGACGTCGATGCCACCGGCGACGAGCTCGCGGGCTGCGTCGCGGACGTGGCCCAGGGTGGGCAGGTCGTGGTCGACGAGCTCGGCGAGCTCCTCGTGGTTGGGCTTGATGAGGTGCGGCTTCGCGGCGACGGCGGCGGCGAACGGGGCGCCGGAGGAGTCGATGGCGACCCGCAGTCCGCGCTCGCGCACCCGGGCGACGAGGCCGGCATACAGGTCGGTGGGCGCTCCGGGCGGGAGGCTGCCGCAGCCGACGACCCACTGGGCGCCGTCGGCGCGCTCGAGGGTCGTCGCGAGCAGCGACTCGACCTCCTCGGCCGAGAGGTCGGGTCCGGGCTCGTTGAGCTTGGTCGTCGTGCCGTCGGGCTCGAGGACGCTGATGTTCATCCGGACCGACCCGCGGACCGGCACGGACGCGTAGCCGACACCGGCGGCGTCGAGCAGCTCCTCGAGGAGGTGGCCCTCGGGGCCTCCGCTCGGCAGGACCGCGACGGTGGGGCCGCCCTGCGCGGCCAGGGCGCGGGAGACGTTGACACCCTTGCCGCCCGGGTCGATGCGGCTGCTCGTGGCGCGGTGCACCTCGCCCCGGCGGAGCGCGTCGATGAGGACGGCCCGGTCGATGCTCGGGTTGGGCGTGAGCGTGACGATCATGCGGTCACCACTTCCGGTCCGGCCGCGCGGATCTCGGCGGCGACGTCGTCGTCGAGGTCGGTGTCGGTGATGACGACGTCGACGTCGGCGAGCTGGGCGAATCGGTGCAGGTGGTCGTCGCCGGCCTTGCTCGAGTCGGTGAGGACCACGCACTTGCGGGCGGCGCCGACCATGGCGCGCTTGACGAGCGACTCGGACTGGTCGGGCGTCGTGAGGCCACGGGCGACGGACAGGCCGTTGGTGCCGATGATGGCGACGTCGACGACGACGTCGGTCAGGGCCCCGGTGGCCCAGTCGCCGACGGCGGCGCCGGTCGTGCCGCGGACGCGGCCGCCGAGGAGGTAGAGCGTGATGCCGGGGTGGGTCGAGAGGACCGTGGCGGCGGCGAGGCTGTTCGTGAGGACGGTGAGGTCGAGGTCGGGCGGGAGCATCTCGGCGACGGCCAGGGTCGTCGACCCGCCGTCGAGGATGATGCTGCCGCCGCTGGGGAGCTCGTCGAGGGCGCGGGCCGCGATGCGGCGCTTGACGTCGGCGAGGCGGCCGGAGCGGGTGGCGAGCGTCGGCTCGACCTCGAGGCGCTCGACCGGGATGGCGCCTCCGTGGACCCGGCGCAGGGAGCCACGGCGCTCGAGGGCGGTGAGGTCGCGGCGCACGGTCTCGGCGGCGACACCGAGGGTGTCGGCGAGTGCGGTGACCTCGACCCGGCCGGCACGACGTGCCTCGGCGATGATCCGCTGCTGCCGCTCCGCTGCGTACATCGGACTCCCTCGTCCTGTGTGGTTCCTATCGTGCCCTCTGGGGCTCGTCCCCCAAGGAAACCACCGGTCCGGCGTGAAGTAAATAGATTCGGGCACCCGTTTCTGTGGTTTTGATGGCACAGCGCCGACGAAACGGGCATACCGGGACAGCAGACCCGACGCCCGAGCCTCCGTGGGGAGACCACCGAGCCGCTTCCGAGCCATCCCGTGAGCAGGCGCTCCCCCGCGACGCGGCGGACGGCATACGCTGCCGCTCGACGGCCAGTCACCGAGCAGATCGAGGACGATCCATGCAGAGCAGCACGTTCACGCTGACCACGCCCGACGGCACCGACGTCTTCGTCAACCGGTGGCTTCCCGACGGTGACCCGAGGGCGATCGTCCAGATCGCGCACGGCCTCGCCGAGCACTCGAGCCGCTACGCCCGTTTCGCGCAGCGCCTCACCGACCACGGGTATGCCGTCTACGGCTCGGACCACCGGGGCCACGGCAAGACGTCGAGCCCGCGTGGCTCCTTCGCCGAGCGCGACGGGTGGCAGACGGTCATCGACGACCTGCACGCCGTGACCGACAAGGCCCGCGAGGAGCAGCCGGGCCTGCCCGTCGTCCTCGTCGGCCACAGCATGGGCTCGTTCATCTCGCGGGGGTATGCCGCGCAGTACGGTCCCGAGCTCGCCGGCCTCGTGCTCTCGGGCACCGCCGGGGGCGCCGGCGCCATCGGCAAGGTCGGCGTCTTCCTCGCCTCGACCCAGGCCCGGCTCCGCGGGCACGAGCACGTGAGCGGCCTCATGAACACGCTGAGCTTCGGTCAGTACAACTCGGCCTTCAAGCCGACGCGCACCGACTTCGACTGGCTCTCGCGCGACCCGGCCGAGGTCGACAAGTACATCAACGACCCCGACTGCGGGTTCGTCTTCAGCGCAGGCGGATTCGCCGACCTGCTGCGTGGGCTCGAGGCGGTCAACACCGACCGCGTGGCCTCACGCATCCCCAAGGACCTGCCGGTCCACCTCGCCTCGGGCGACCAGGACCCGGTCGGCGCGAACGGCAAGGGCGTGCAGAAGGTCGCCGACCAGCTGCGCCGCCTCGGCGTCCAGGACGTCACGGTGACGCTGTGGCCCCAGGCCCGCCACGAGATCCTCAACGAGACGAACCGCGACGAGGTCGAGGTCGAGATCGTCGAGTGGATCGACGCGCACCTGCCCGCGCAGGGCTGACCCCACCGCCGGACACGGAAGTGCCCACTCGACCACGAACGTCGAGTGGGCACTTCTGTACGTCGGGGGGGACCCGATCGGCAGGCGTCAGGCGCCGCGCGGCAGGTCCGAGCGCGGGCCGACCGGCCCGCTCGCGGAGGAGAGGCGGCGCGTGCCCGCGAGCGTCTGGAGGCTGCGCGTGTAGGTCGGCACGATCGTCGGCACGACGCGCGGGTCGGGCTGGGCGCTCGTCGGCACCGGGGTGTGGTGGTAGTCGGCCTGCACCCGCTCGGGCGTCACGTCGATGACGACGTAGCCGTGGCTGACGCCGTCGATGTAGCGCAGCCACGGGTTGAGCTGCTGCGCCGCGCCGATGGCCTGCCGCGTCACGGCGACGACGACCTCGGGCGGCTGGCCGGCGAGCTGCGGCGTACCGCCGAGCACCTCGAAGAAGCCGTCGCTCGTCACCGACGGGCAGACGAACTCGACCCCGGCGGAGGCGTATGCCGTCTGGCCGGGTGACGACGTGACGGGCAGGTCGCACGAGAACGACGCGTGGATGTCGCCGGTGAGCACGACCGCGTCGCCGGCGGATGCAGGCTGCGCCGCGAGGTGGGTGAGCAGGCTCGTGCGGTCGGCGGTGTAGCCGTCCCACTGGTCGGCGTTGACGAAGGTGTAGCCCGGGGCGCCGAGCGCGGCGCCGGGGTAGAGCACCGGCGCGACCATGACCTGGTTGCCGAGCAGGTGCCACTGGCGGCCCTGCTCGGCGAGGCCGTCCTTGAGCCACGTCAGCTGCTCCGGCTCGGGCAGGTGACGCGCCGGCGAGGCGAGGGCGCCGTCGATCGCGGGGTTGCCGATCGGGACGAAGCCGTCGAAGGGCACTCCGGGCACGGTCACCTGGGCGCTGCGGTTCTGCCGGGTCTCGAGGATCGACAGGTCGCCGAGGGCGCCGAACGTGAACCGCTTGAAGAAGCGCGTGCCCCGGTGCGGCACGGACTGGTCGGGCATCCGGAACGGCATCCACTCGAGGTAGGCCTGCATGGCCTGGGCACGACGCTCGAGGTAGGCGCCCTCGTCGGCCTGGTGGTTCTGGGCGCCGCCGGCCCACGCGTTGTTGGCGACCTCGTGGTCGTCGAAGATCGTGATCCACGGGAGCTTCTGGTGGGCGGCCTGCGCGTCGGGGTCGGCCTTGTGCAGCGCGTGGCGCAGCCGGTAGCCGGTGAGGTCGATGGTCTCGGTGGGCGGCTGGCTGTCGCGGACGCCGACGAGCGCGGCGGGGCCGTAGCGGTCGTCGCCGTTGCCGTACTCGTAGATGTAGTCGCCGACGTGGAGCACGAAGTCGAGGTCGTCGCGGGCGGCGATGGCGCGGTAGGCGGTGAAGAAGCCGCCCGTGTAGTTGCTGCAGCTGACGAGCGCCATCCGCAGCGCGTGGGTCTCGCCCGCGATGTCGCCGGCGGTCTGGGTGCGACCGACGTCGCTGAACTCGCCGAGCGACTGGAAGCGGTAGTAGTAGCGCGTGTAGGGGTCGAGGCCCGTCACGTCGACCTTGACCGTGTGGTCGCTGTCGGGCGAGGTCATGACGGTGCCGTGCGCGGCGACGCGGGTGAAGCGCTGGTCACGGGAGACCTGCCAGCGCACGGGGATCGGGCGGCCGAGACCGCTGCCCGGAGTGGCGGTGGGCTCGCCCGGCCGGGCCGGTGGCGTGGCGCGGGTCCAGATGATGACGGAGTCGGCGGTGGGGTCGCCGCTGGCGACCCCGTAGCCGAAGATGCCCCGGCTCGCGGGCGCCGCAGCGGCGGCGGGGTCGAAGACGCGGGGGACGGCGAGGGCGGCGGTGGCCGCGGCCACACCCTTGAGGAGGGTGCGCCGGTCGAGGGACGGCGTTGTCATGGTCCGGAGGCTATGCCCGCCCGGTGACCGACAGGGGCGTACGCGTCGACCGGCATCGGGCGACCGCGTGACCGATGGTGGTCGCGGCCTCTCCTACGTCAGTGCTCCGTCTGGCGGAGCAGTGACGTAGGGGACGAGGGGCGGATGGCCTGCGCGCTACGTCAGTGCTCCGTGTGGCGGAGCAGTGACATAGGGGGCGAGGGGCGGATGGCCTGCCCGCTACGTCAGTGCTCCGTGTGGCGGAGCAGTGACGCAGGGCGCGGTAGACGGCATACGGCCTCGGGGGTCCCGGCGAGCGCGGGTTGACGCAGGGTGACGGGGAGGGCCCGGGGACGTAGCGTCGGGGGCATGAGCACCTGCCTGCGAGTCCGGTCATGACCCGCCCCGTCCGTGTCGTCATCGGCGTCCTCGTGCTGCTCGTCGGGGCGCTGTGGACGCTGCAGGGCCTCGGCTACGTCGGCGGGAGCGCGATGTCGGGCAACACGCTGTGGGCGGTCATCGGGCCGATCGTCGCCGTCGCGGGTCTCGGGCTGGCGCTGTCGCGGCCGCGCCGCCGACCCTGACCGGACGGCGCGAGCCCGGCGACCAGCTCAGGCGGTCGGCTGACGGGGGTCCGACTGGTCGGCCGGGACGACGTCGTCGGTCGGCACGACGTCATCAGCCGGTGGCGGGACCGTCGGCGGGGGGAGCGTCGGCGGGGGCGGCGGTCCCGGCGGCACCTCCGCACCACCCTCGTCGAGCTGGAAGGGCGGGTAGACGTCGGTCATGAGCGCGGCGTAGGCGATGACGCGGTAGACCCAGCGGTTGAGCCCGATGACGAGGTCGAAGAGGGCCCGCGGGTAGTGGCCGGCGAAGAGGAGCGAGAGACCGGCGACGAGGACGAGCAGGCCGAGCAGGCCTCCGCTGAGGATGTCGAGGCGCACGTTGCCGTTGACGTCCCTGGCCCAGCTCCACGCCCACGTGCCGCCACCGACGAGCAGACCGACGATGAGGTAGTGCGGGATCGCGAGCAGCCACCACTTGACGAGGACGAGGCCGCGCGAGAGCCGCTCCGGGTAGGCGATGTCGAGCCGCGCCGGGTAGTCCGGCTCGAGCTCGAGGCTGAACGGCGGGTAGCGGTCGGTGCCGAGGCCGCCGCTGCTGGCGTAGTACGAGACGCGCCACGACCAGCGCAGCACCCCGACGTTGAACTCGAAGAGCCCGCGCGGGTAGCGCCCCGTGAAGAGGATCGCGAAGAACGCGATGACGCTGACGACGGAGAACGCGAGCCACAGGAAGCCGAGCACGATGAAGTGCGGGATCGCGAGGAACCACTTGACCAGCCAGAGCCAGCGGGACAGCGGCTCGTCGAGACGCGCGTCAAGGGCGACAGGACTGACGGCCCGAGGGTGGCTCGGCCACGAGGCGGGGGCCGTGGCCGCCCCGGGTCCAGCGGTCGCCACGTCGCCCCCCACGGGCGCCACCGGCACGGGGCGGGAGGCTGGGTCGCCGGGGTCGGCGGGCGGGTGCCGCTCGCGCCGCGGATGATGAGCGCGATGGCGATCCCGGTCATGACGAGACCGATGCCGAGCATGACGAGGGCGAGGGGCAGGAGGAAGCCCGCCCGGACGCCGATCGTCGAGCTCACGGCGACGCCGGCGCTGCCGTCGGCGTTCATGATGACGACGGCCCACTGCCCGCCGGTCACGCGCCAGGCCAGCTCCTGCTGGCCGGCGCCGGTGGCCGACGTGGTCCAGAAGGTCTGCGCCGTCGGGGCGGCCACGGTCGCCGCGCCCGGGGTCGAGCGCAGGACGGCGGCCCGCAGGGTCCCGTCGCGCGCGCTCGTGATGCCGACGACCTGGTCGTGGGAGACACCCTCGAGGTATGCCGTGAGGCTGCTCGCGGGCGCGACGCCGAGGAAGACGTCCGGCCCGGAGGCGAGCGGACGTGCGGTGAGCCGAAGGTCGAGGTCGAGACGGTCGAGCACCCAGGAGGGCACGTCGGGCCCGGTCTCGACGACGACGTCCTCGGCCGTGATGGCCGGCGTCGGGCTCGAGAGGGCGGGCAGCGTCAGGGAGAGGTAGCCGGCGTCGTCCCGCCCGACGGCATACGTGATGCCGAGGCCGGCTCCGCCGAGGAGCAGGCCGAGCCCGGGCAGGAGGAGCAGGCACCCGATGACCAGGGCGGCGATGTGCCGCCCGGCCGGGTGGTACCCATCCGTCCGGCCCGGCGGCGGAGTGCGGGGGTCGGGGAGCATGGGCGTGGTGGCGGTCATGGTGATCACATCCTGGGGAAGCGGCCGGTGACGAGTCTGACGATGGCCTCGACGATCCCGATGAGGCTGCCGACGAAGCCGATGACGAGCAGCACACGGGCGACGACCTCCCAGCCGGTGCCGATGACATCGAGTGGGAAGACCCGCCAGACCTGGGTGATGGCGATGAGCCCGAAGCCGATGGAGATGATGTCGCCGAAGGCCCGCGGGCGTGGCAGGTCGACGACGACGTTGACGAGGTCGGCGATCGCCCGGGCGACGATCGAGGCGTTGACGGCGCCGAGGACGAGGACCGTGCGGGGGGTGAGGAACGGCACGACCTCCCAGCCCGGCCAGACGTTGATGAGCAGGAGCATGACGAGGCTGGTGAGGAGCGAGCCGGCGTAGGCCGCGCGGCGACCCCGCACCGGTGCGGGGTCACTCGGGTCGAGCTGGTGGCCCGTGTGGTGGTCGCGCGAGTCGGAGGGCAGGTGTTCGGTCGGCGTGCTCATGACGCGCTCCCGGTGAACGAGGCACCCACATGGGTGCCGAGGACGGCAAGGACGTCGAGCGGGAGGGTGGCCCGCACCGCGGCGGCCAGGCCACCGGGCACGACCTCGCGCAGCTCGTAGCGCGCCCGGACGAGGGGCGCCGGGACCGACAGCACGCGCGTGAGGTCGATCGGCGTGCCGCTGACGACCGCCTCGCACTCCCCCGCGTCGACCGCCGCCCGGATCGTCGCCTCGAGGTCGCGCACCTGCTCGGCCCCGTAGCCCATGGCCGGCAGGACACCCCGCGCGTTCGGGTACCTCGCGTAGGTCTCGGCGATCGAGCCCACGGCATACGGCATCGGGTCGACGAGCAGGGCCGCACCGGCCGCGCGGGCGCCCACGACCCCGGCGCCGTAGGTCATCGACCCGTGCGTCAGGGTCGGGCCGTCCTCGACGACGATGACGCGGCGTCCGTGCACGGCGGCCGGGTCGTCGACGGTGACCGGGCTGTCGGCGCGCAGCACCGTGGCCCTCGGGTTGAGCGAGCGCACCGACGCCTCGACGGCCTCAATGTCGGCCGTCCGCGCCGAGTCGCACTTGGCGATGACGACGACGTCGGCCATCCGGACGTTCGCCTCGCCCGGGTGGTAGGCCGCCTCGTCGCCCGGGCGCAGCGGGTCGGCGAGCACGACGTGGAGGTCCGGGACGTAGAACGGCAGGTCGTTGTTGCCGCCGTCCCAGAGGATGACGTCCGCCTCCTGCTCGGCCTCGCGGAGGATCCGCTCGTAGTCGACGCCCGCATAGACGACGACACCCGCGTCGAGGTGCGGCTCGTACTCCTCCCGCTCCTCGATGGTGCAGTCGTGGCGGTCGAGGTCGGCATAGGTCGCGAAGCGCTGGCAGGCCTGGGCGGCCAGGTCGCCGTAGGGCATCGGGTGGCGGACCGCGACGACGCGGAGGCCGAGGTCGATGAGCATCCGCGCGAGGTAGCGCGTCGTCTGGCTCTTGCCGACGCCCGTGCGCACGGCGGTCACGGCGACGACGGGCTTCGTGCTGCGCAGCATCGTGCGCCGCGCGCTGTGGAGGCGGAAGTCGGCGCCCGCCGCGATGCAGCGCGAGGCGAGGTGCATGACCTGCTCGTGCCGCACGTCGGAGTAGGCGAAGACGACGACGTCGACGTGCTCCCGCTCGACGAGGTCGGTCAGCTCGGACTCGGCCACGATCGGAATGCCTTGCGGATAGAAGGGTCCCGCGAGCTCGGGCGGGTAGCGCCGTCCGTCGATGTCGGGGATCTGCGTCGCGGTGAAGGCGACGACCTCGTAGGCCGGGTCGTCGCGGAAGACGACGTTGAAGTCGTGGAAGTCGCGACCGGCGGCGCCGAGGATGACGACGCGGGTCCGGGAGGCACGGGAAGTGTCGGTGCTGGGGGTGCTCATGGCCATCTCCACGGCTGGGTCACCGACGTGACCGACACACCCCACCGCGGGTAGTCCTGGCTGCGGGACCCGCCTCTTCGAGTGTCCCACCGGGGTGTCGGGGCGGCGACGGTCCGAGAGCGGGATCACCCCGGTTTCGAGTCACATTCGGGTGCCGCCGACGCAGCCCGGTGCCACGATCGAGGGGTGAGCGACACGGCGGCACGAACCGAGGCAACACACGAGCACGTCTCCCTGGCGCAGAGCTGGATCGCCAACAACTACAGCCCGTTGCCCGTCGTCCTCGCCTCCGCCGAGGGCGCGTGGGTGACCGACGTCGACGGTCGCCGCTACCTCGACGCGCTGGCCGGCTACTCGGCCCTCAACTTCGGGCACCTGCACCCGACGCTCGTGGCCGCGGCGCGGTCACAGCTCGACCGACTGACGCTGACGAGCCGCGCCTTCCACAGCGACCGGCTCGGGCCCTTCTGCCGGGACCTCGCGACGCTCGCCGGCAAGGAGCTCGTGCTGCCGATGAACACCGGCGCCGAGGCCGTCGAGACGGCGATCAAGACGGCGCGACGGTGGGGCTACGAGGTCAAGGGCGTGCCGGACGGCCGGGCCCGGATCGTCGTCATGGCCGGCAACTTCCACGGCCGCACGACGACGATCATCAGCTTCTCCGACGACCCGCTCGCGCACGACCACTACGGCCCGTACACGCCCGGCTTCGACCTGGTGCCCTTCGGCGACCTCGAGGCGCTCGAAGCCGCGGTGACCGACGAGACCGTGGCCGTGCTCCTCGAGCCGATCCAGGGCGAGGGCGGCGTCATCCTCCCGCCCGAGGGGTGGCTGCGCGACGTGCGCCGGCTGACGCGGGAGCGGAACGTGCTCATGGTGGCCGACGAGATCCAGTCGGGGCTCGGCCGCACGGGCACGACCTTCGCGTGCGACGTCGAGGGCGTCGTGCCCGACATCTACGTGCTCGGCAAGGCCCTCGGCGGCGGCATCGTCCCCGTGTCGGCGGTCGTCGCGGACCGTGACGTGCTCGGCGTCTTCACGCCCGGCAGCCACGGCTCGACGTTCGGCGGCAACCCGCTCGGTGCGGCCGTCGGGCAGGCGGTCGTCGGGCTGCTCGCGACCGGCGAGTTCCAGCAGCGGGCTCGGCAGCTCGGTGCGCTCCTCGACGACGGGCTGCGCGAGCTGCTCGGGCACGGCGTCGACGCGGTGCGCTGTCGCGGCCTCTGGGCCGGCGTCGACATCGACCCGAGCCTCATGACCGGGCGCGAGGCGTCGCACCGCCTGCTCGAGCACGGCGTCCTCGTCAAGGACACGCACGGCTCGACGGTGCGCATCGCTCCCCCGCTCGTCATCGGCGAGATGGAGCTCGAGATCCTCCTCGACGCCTTCCGCGCCATCCTGCGCTGAGCGAAGCGGCACCGAGCGGCACCGAGCGGCACCGAGCGGCACCGAGCGGCACGGGGGGCACGGTGCACGCGGGCGGGGGGCCGTATGCCGTCCCCGCCCGCGCGTCGCTCGTGACCTGCCGGTCTGGCCGGCCCGGCTCAGCCGGGGAAGCCGAAGCAGGGGTAGAAGCCCTCGACGCCGGGGCGCGGCACCTCGATGCAGCGCGAGCGCGACTGCTCGATGACCGCGTCGGTCGCCGTGCCCGTGGCAGAGCGCCCGGCCACCTGGACGGAGACACGCGCCGAGGCGTCGCGCCGGAGGTTGTTGTCGGTCGCGTTGACGTTGCCGTCACCGAAGTGGTCGTGGTTCGAGACCGTCGTGTGCTCGAGCGGGCCGGTGCCGGTCCACGTCGCGGCGAGACGGACCGTGACGGGGACGCCGTCACCGTCGGTGCCGGCGAGGCTCGTCGTGACGGAGGCACGGGTGAGGCGCGGGTCGACGACGAGCGGCGCCCCGTTCTGCGCGTCCGCCTCGAAGATGACGGTGCCGCCACCACCTCCGGCGGCCGCCGTGACCCCGCCGGTGCCGGTCCCGGTGCCACTCGTGCAGGTGTCGGTGACGCGGACGAAGACCGACGTCAGACCCTGCTTGCCCACGGGACCGGGCTGGGCGGCATACATGGCCGTGCTCGAGGAGACGAAGACCTCGGTCAGCTCGCAGCCCTGCGTCGAGGCGATGACCGCGGACGCCGAGGTGGAGCCGATGGTGTGGTAGATCCGGGGCTGTGCGGCCCCGGCGGACCCGGTGGTGAGCGGTCCGAGGACGAGCGGCGCGGCCAGGACGGCTGCGGCGACGAAGGCGCGTTTCATGGTGACTCCCAACCGATTCCCCCCTGCCGCTTCCAGCGTGACACCGATGCAGCGGACCGGCTGTGCCACAAGGCGTCTCGTCCGTCACATCACGTAGTCAGGCGCGTGGGGACCTGCTAGGCCGGAGGGAGGGCGAATGCCCTCGAGACCTGAGGAGGCGTCATGGCACGGAAGAAGTGGTCTGACCTGACGAGCGGGCAGCAGCGGGCGATCCTCGTCGCGGGCTGCGTGCAGCTGTCGCTGGCCGCGACGGCGTGGGCCGACCTGGCCCGGCGACCGGCGAGCGAGATCGTGGGGAGCAAGGGGAAGTGGGCGGCGATCATCGCCATCAACTTCGTGGGCCCGATCGCCTACTTCACCCGGGGACGGCGGGTGGTCGCCGCGGAGGCGCTGTCCTGACATCAGTCGACATGCCATGACATCCCCGCCGGCAACCCTCGACATGTTGTCGAGTTCGTCTGCGGGGCAGTGCATTTCGCGCCACGATCGAATCCCGTGGCCGTCCCGGGCCACCTGATCAGTGCGAGGTAGTCATGGTCGACGGCAACGATGCATTCACCACCACCCGCCGGGGTGCCCTCAAGACCGGGGCCCTGGGCCTCGGCGGTCTGACCGGCGCCATCGCGCTCGGCAGCAGCGAGGCAGCCTCCGCAGCGACCCTGCCCACGATGGACACGATCGCCGCCCTGGCGGGCGTGACCTCGGGCGCCTTCTTCCTCAGGCTCGACGGCATCCCGGGGGACAGCGTCGACGCAGACCACCCGGGATGGATCCCGGTGAACGACTGGTCGACGGGTGCCACCAACGGCGCCATGCTGACCTCGTCCGGCTGGTCCTCGAGCAAGCCCAGGGTCGACACGGTGTCCCTCTCCGCGGAGGGCGGGTCGCAGAGCCCGCGACTGTTCCTGCGCACCGTGAACGGCCGACGCAGCGCCGGCGCCCTGCTCCAGGGCGTGTCACGCGGCGACAGCCCGAGGACCTACCTCGAGGTCGAGCTGCGCGACGTGGCGGTCGCCTCCTACGACGTCAAGGCCGGCGAGGACGGTTCGACCGTCGACGAGTTCGCTCTCGCCTACGGGAGCATCCGCTACTCGATCTACCTCCAGAGCGCGACCGGCGGGGCGGACGAGACCATCTCGGCGACGTGGAACGTGCGCACCGGCACGGGGACCTGAGCCCCGCCGTCGTCCTGCGTCGGGCGCGCGGCCTACGTCACGGTCGCGCGCTCGGCGCGGTCGCGGATGCCGCGGAGCATCTTCTGGCTCATGAGCGAGCTCGCTGCCGAGACCGGCTCGACGAGGAGCGGTGACCAGCGGTGCGTGTTCGCGAAGCGTTCTCGGCTGATGAGGCGCGTCGCCCGGTGCGGGTGCCGGCGCAGGACGAACGACCACGTGAAGTCGTACGGCGCGCCCTCCGGGTCACCCGGCATCGCGGGCGCGGCGTGCAGCACGAGCGAGCGTCCGGCGTCGACCGAGGCGACGGCGAGCGCGACCTGCGGGTGGAGGCGCACGAGGTCACCGACGGCAAGGTGCTGCCACTCGTCGACGACGGTGTCGGCACTGCGCAACCGGCAGCCGGCGAGGTTCTCGAGACGGTCGTAGCTGTAGAAGCCACCCCGGTCGGCGCCGAGCTGCACGACCCACGGCCAGACGGCCTCGGGTGGGGCCTCGATGGTGATGGCACGGGTGGCGACGAGCCCGGCGACCGGGAGGATCTCGTCGCCCGGGAGGTGCTCGCGCGTCTCCTCGGTCGTCGCACCCCAGTGCAGCGCCGACCATCGCAGCGTCACCACGGACAGGACCGCGGCGCCGACGACCACGGGTGCGACAAGGCGCCTCATGCTCTTCACGGTAGTCCGGAATCCGTTGGCGGGCGGCGAGATCCGCGTCACCATCGAGGCAGCGACCGAGACATCCGCCGAGACTGTCGACGACGCGAGACGGCCCGGAAAGTGTTGGAGCCCGGCTCGCGTTCGCGAGTCCGGGCTACCAGTGACGGTTCACGTACCACAACGGGCCAACCGTCGAAGTCTTGGTCTTCCTGGGAACGAGTGTCCCGCCCCAGGGCGACCGCGACAGAGTGACACGCCGGTGCCGGCGCAGTTCGTGGAAATGACGCAAGATGGCACAAACGGACCAGAAGTGACTAGTCCACAGTGCCGCCGTGTCACCGTTCTCAGGTGATCGGCGACCCCGTCGCGAGGCCGGCGAGCGCACCGTCGGGGACGACGCGGACGCATCCCCACTCGAGGCCGAGCCGGTCCATGACGGCCTGGCTCGTGACGTGACGGAGGCGTCCGCCGTCGACGAGCCACACCGGGTCGGCCGACCGCTCGCGCAGCAGGGTCCGGTCCAGCGGCATCTGGCGCAGGCCGGCGAGCGACCCCTGCGGGATCTCGCGGACCTTCCCCCAGTCGAGGCCGAGACCCTCGAAGACCTCGGGCGACGGGATCCAGAAGGCCCTGCCGCCGTAGACGACGTGGATCGGGTCGGTGCCGCGCTCGCGGACGAGCGTGCCGTTGCCGGGGTGGGTCGCGACGTGCGCCATCGACCCGGGCTTCGCCGAGACGACCGAGTCCCACCGCAGGCCGCACGCGTCGAACTCCGCGGGCGACGGCACCCAGAACTGGCCGCCGCCGCGGATCACCATGATGCGCGGGTCGGTCGAGTCGTGGATGACGCGGCCGTCGGCGAGGTAGCTCGGCACCTTGCGGGTGTAGCTCTCGACGAAGAGCCCGCGCCACGTCTTGCCGTTGCTGCCGGTGATGGCGCGCTCGGCCGGGTCGTCGACGGTCGTGAGCCGGAGCCGGACCTCACGGCCCGGGTTGTTGTTGTCGTAGACGAGGACGTAGGTGTAGCGGCTGTCCTGCTCCCAGCCGTACGCGACGACCTGGTGGTCGTTGCCGAGCTCGGTCAGGGAACGGGCCTGGGTCAGGCCGAGGAGGACCGGCTGGCCGGAGTCGAGCCGCGCCTTGAGCCTGGGCAGCTCGTCCTCGCGGGTCATCCGGGCGACGCCCTTGCCGCGCAGCCACGTCGGGTGGTCGAGGCTCGTCGCGTACTGGACGAACTTCAGGCCGTTGTCGACGAAGGTGTCCATGAGGCGGGAGTAGATGTAGTCGCCGACGAGCGAGCCGTCCTGCGGCAGGGTGCCGTTCGTCGACATGGCGAGGCCGGCGTGCCAGTGGTCCATGGCCGCGGCGGCCATGCCGCCGCAGCGGCCGCGGGTCGTGATGTCGACCCCGACGGCCGGGATCCTGATGACGTGGTTGGTGAACCCGTTGCTGAAGGCGAAGCCGTTCTCGGCGGGCGTGAAGCTGATGCGCATGGTCGTGTGTCTTTCCCCGAAGGTTGGTTGGTCGGGGAGAAGAGACGCGGGCGGCCCGGTCGATACTGGGCATTCGTACTCAGAACACCCTCTGCGGATGCCCGGAAACGGCGAACCCCAGCGAGGTCGGGCGCGTCGCGAGCAGACTCGGTGGGCGGACGCGGTTGCCGCTGGGGACTGGTCTCAGGCCGTGGCCCGCGGGGAGGAACAGCCATGTCCACGTCCACCTTTCGCCGCGCACTCGGGGTCGCGGCCGTCGCCGGGCTCGGAGCGACGCTCGCGACCGGGGCCGCGCAGGCCGCGCCACCGGTCACCTGCGGCTCCGTCATCACGGCCAGCACGGCACTGACCACCGACCTCGTCTGCGCCGGCACGGGTGACGCGCTCGTCATCGGGGCCGACAACGTCGTGCTCGACCTCAAGGGCCACAGCATCACCGGACCCGGCGCGGGGCCGAGCACCGGCGCAGGGGTCCGGGCGGCCGAGCGCACCGGCGTGACCATCACCAACGGAACGGTGTCGGGCTTCGAGCACGGAGTCGTGGTCGACACCACGCACTACACGACGGTGTCCAAGATCTCGGCCCACCACAACGTCCGTGGCGTCGAGGTGGCCAACGGGGACCACCTGCTCGTCATGCGGAACACGCTGTGGGCCAACGGGGGCGATGCCATCCGCGTCGGCGGCTCGGACGACAGCCTCATCAGCCAGAACGTCGCCACCGACAACGTCTTCGGCATCTACGTCGCCGACTTCGCGGGCACCGTCAGTGTCACGCGCAACGTCGTCACGGGCACCGAGAACGCCGGCCTCGCCGTCTTCAGCGGCACGACGGGGATCACGCTCAGCCAGAACACGGTGAGCAGCGGTCGGGCCGACGGCATCAACGTGGCCGCGGACACCACGGGCACGCAGGTCAGCCAGAACACCGTGACGCTCAACGGCGGCGACGGCATCGACGCGGCGGGGACGAGCACCCTGGCGCAGAACCTCGCGACCTGGAACGCACAGCTGGGCATCCGCGCCACCGACGACGTGACCGACGGCGGCGGCAACAAGGCGGTCGGCAACGGCGACCTCGCCCAGTGCGTCGGCGTCGTCTGCTCGACTCCCTGACCGGCGCCGCCGGCACCCACCGCTCACGGCACGACCGGCAGGTCCCACGTGGTCCCGTCGGTCGTGTCGATGAGCGCGGCCCGGTCGCACCGCAGCGTCAGCGGCAGCCGGTCGGACACCGCGTCGACGACGGTCTGCAGGCGCGACCCCGGCACCCCGGTCGTGGCCGACACGTGCGGCATCCAGTGGCCGGGCTCGTAGTGGCGGTGGATCGTCGCACCGGTCGCCCGCAGGGCCTCGACCGCCCGCGCCTGACGCGTGGCCAGAGCGACCGAGGCCGACCCGGCGAGCGCGACGCGTCCGCGTGGGAAGACCACCGTGCCCTGCACCGACACCTCGGCAGGCCCGCCGTCGCCCAGCCCGGCCACGGCGGCACGGGCCGCCTCCTGCTCCCAGGCCAGCAGGACGGCATACGACAGGTGGGGCACGTGGTGGCCGTGGGTGTGGGTGAGCAGCGTCGGCACGCCGGCCTCCTCGAGCCGCTGCCACAGCTCGCGGACGAGACGGTCGGACGTGCGGTCGAGCAGGAGGCAGAGCGCGAGCGCCATGGCCCATTGTGCGCACGAGCGTGCCGCCTACGCTGGGCCCGTGAGCCCCATGCCCGACGACCTCGACGTCGTCAACGCCAACCGCTACGTGTCGCTGACGACGTTCCGCCGGACGGGGGTCCCGGTGAGCTCGCCCGTGTGGGTCGCGCGCGACGGGGGCGAGCTCGTCGTCATCACCGTCGACCCGAGCGGCAAGCTCAAGCGGCTCGCGCACACCTCCCGCGTCGAGCTGCGCCCGTGCGACATGCGCGGGCGGGTGCCCGAGGGGGCGCCGACGTATGCCGGCACGGCCGTCGTCGACCGCAGCGCGGAGGGCGTCGCCGCGGTCAAGCGCGCCATGGGCCGCAAGTACGTCATGGCCCGGCTCGGTGACGCTCTGGCCGCTGTCACCGACAGGGTGCGGCCGCGTGGCCCGCGCGCCGGCATCCGCATCACGCTCGACTGAGCCCCGCCACGCGCACGACGGCTGTGGTCTGCGCCACGGTGAGGACGCCAGACAACAGCAGGCAACCGCACGCGTCCTGACGCGCCTGCACGGTCGGGGTGGACACACGTTCGACCGAGCCGTCCCAAACCCTGTACAGACCGTTTCCGCGCGCCGCTGACCTGCGGTTATGTTGTCGAGCATGAGTCCCACCGCAGGAGCCCGGCTGGTCCAGCGCCAGCTGGGAGTCATGCTGCGCAGCAAGGTCGCCGGCGACGACGCGCCGGACCGCGCGCAGCGGATCTGGGGTGCCCAGGGCGAGCGGTGGTTCACGCCCGAGGACCCGGTGTGGCGGGTGCACGCGGACGCCTCGATGTTCCCGGCAGGCGTCACGTCGCTGCTCCTGCAGATGCTCCACCCGATGGCAATGGCCGGGGTCGCGGGCCACAGCGGCTACAAGAGCGACCCGTGGGGCCGCCTCCAGCGCACGAGCCACTACCTCGCGACGACGACCTTCGGCACGATCGAGCACGCCGAGGAGGCGATCGCGATGGTCCGCTCGATCCACGAGCGGGTGCGCGGCAAGGACCACCTCGGCCGCCCCTACCGCGCCGACGACCCGCACCTGCTCATGTGGGTGCACGCGGCCGAGATCGACTCGTTCCTGCGCGGCTACCAGACCTTCGGCGACACGCCCCTGACCGACGACGAGGCCGACGTCTACGTCGCGCAGGCCGGCATCCCGGCCGGGCGCCTCGGCGTCATCGACCCGCCGACCTCGGTCGCCGAGCTGCGGGCCGTCCTCGCCTCCTACCGTCCCGAGCTCGAGACGTCGCCCGCCGCCCGCGAGGCCGCGCGCTTCCTCCTGCTCGACCCGCCCCTGCCCTTCTACGCCCGTCCGGGCTACGGGACCCTCGCCTCCGGCGGCGTGTCCCTGCTGCCCGGGTGGGCGCGCGAGATGCTCGGCATCCCGCTGCCCGGCGTCGTCTCGACGCTCGTGGCGCGGCCGCTCGGGCACCTCGGCACGGCGGCGGTGCGCTGGGGCATGGCCGGGCTCGCCGAGCGACGCCCGTCCGACACCCCTCCCGACACCCCGTCGGGCTCCCCCCAGACCCCCGACGAGCCGGATGAACTCGTCGGGGCCCAGGCCGCCAGCTGAGCGGCCACCTTTGACCGGGCCGGGTTGCACTCAAGAAGCGGGTGCACCCGGCCCGGCGCCTATCCCCATGGCGACGGCTCGCTGACGTCCACCCCGATGGCGTATGCCGTGGGCTGCGTCATCGGGTCTCCCCACCTCGCGCGGGCTGCCGCGCGAGCGGGCCCCGGTCAGTAGGCTGCGGATGTGCCCAGACTCGTGCTCACCGTCATCGGCGACGACCGCGCCGGCCTCGTCAGTGCCCTCGCGGACGTCGTCACCGCGCACGACGGCAACTGGGAGGACAGCCAGCTCGCCGAGCTGGCCGGCAAGTTCGCCGGCATCGTCGTCGTCGGGGTGCCCGCTGGTCGGGTGGACGAGCTGACCGCGGCGCTGGGCGAGCTCGACGGGCTGCTCGAGGTGGCAGCCCATCCGGGTGCCGACCCCGCGGTGGTCGCTGACGACGCCGACGCGAAGCGGCTGACGATCGACCTGCTCGGCAACGACAGCCCGGGCATCGTGCGCGAGGTGTCGTCGGTGCTGAGCCGGCACGAGCTGTCGATCGAGACGATGACGACCGGGACCCGCGAGGCGCCGATGGCCGGCGGGCTGCTCTTCGAGGCGCACGTCGTCGTGCGGGTGCCGGGCGGGTCCGACGCCGCGGCGCTGCGGGCCGACCTGGAGCGACTGGCCACCGAGCTGCTCGTCGACATCGCCGTCGCCTGACGGGGCTCGGTCGCTCCTGGGCGGCGGCGCCCTGCGTCACTGCTGCACGGGGCGCACCACGGTCGCGGGCGCGGCCGGGATGACGATGGGGCCCGCCTCGCGATGCGAGCTCGGGCCCCGTGACGGTTCACGTACCACAACGGGCCAACCGCCAAAGTCTGTGTCGTCGGTGGACGACTCCCTCCAGTGGAGACCCGCACGCGTGACGAAATGTCCGAATTCGAGAGACCTTGCGGGACTCTTGTCGGGCTCTTGCGGAAGCGGACGCGCGCCGCGGCACGGTCTCCCGACCGCGCCGGACGGCATACGTGCTCGGAGGGGCCGCCCTTGTGCGCGCCGGGGACCGCGAGCAGTCTGAGGACATGGACGGATCAGGCGACGTCGCGGCACCGGCTCCTCCCATCGCGCATGCCAGGGCCGTCCCCATCGCGGACTACGGGTTCCTGTCCGACGGTGAGGTGACGGCCCTCGTGGCGCCGGGCGGCGACGTCGACTGGATGTGCCTGCCGCGCCTGGACTCGCCGAGCGTCTTCGGCGCGGTGCTCGGGCGGCACTCGGGGCGCTTCCGGCTCGGGCCGTCCGACGTCAGCGTGCCGACGGCGCGGCGCTATCTGCCGGGCACGATGGTGCTCGAGACGAGCTGGGGCACGCCGACGGGCTGGATCATCGTGCGCGACGTGCTGCTCATCGGGCCGTGGCGCCACGACGAGGACGTGTCACCCAAGCACCGGCGCACGCCGATGGACTACGACGCGGAGCACACGCTCCTGCGGACGATCCGCTGCGTGTCGGGCGAGGTGCAGACGGTGATCGAGTGCGAGCCGGTGCTCGACTACGGGCGCAAGCCCGTGACGTGGGACTACACCGACCTCGGCTACCACCAGGGCCGCGCCACTGCCGAGGGGTCGGACGTGGTGCTGACGCTCACGACGGACCTGCGGCTCGGCTTCGAGGGCGGGCAGGCTGCTGCGAGAACGCTGCTCAGGGAGGGCGACGTCCGCTACATCGCGCTCTCGTGGGGTGACAAGCCGCCGCCGACCGACTTCGGGCAGGCGTACCAGCGGCTCGTGTGGACGGCCCACCACTGGCAGCACTGGCTCGCCCGCGGCCGCTTCCCCGACCACCCGTGGCGCAGCTACCTCCAGCGGAGTGCCCTGACGCTCAAGGGACTGACGTATGCGCCGACGGGTGCGATCGCCGCCGCGTCGACGACCTCGCTGCCGGAGACCATCGGTGGGGAGCGGAACTACGACTACCGCTACACGTGGATCCGTGACGCGACGTTCGCCCTGTGGGGGATGTACTCGCTCGGGTTCGACTGGGAGGCCGTGGACTTCTTCTCGTTCATCGCCGACATGGCCGAGCGCGACGAGGACCTGCAGATCATGTACGGCATCGGCGGGGAGCGTGAGCTGCCGGAGTTCGAGCTGGACCACCTGCCGGGGTATGCCGCGTCGCGCCCCGTGCGCATCGGCAACGCCGCGCACTCGCAGGTGCAGCACGACGTCTGGGGCGCGCTGCTCGACTCGGTCTATCTCCACTCGAAGGTCGCCGACCACCTCGATGGACGCATCTGGCCGATCCTCGGCAAGCAGGTGCGGACGGCGCTCAAGCACTGGCGCGAGCCCGACGCCGGCATCTGGGAGGTCCGCGGCGAGCTCAAGCACTTCACGTCGTCGAAGATCATGTGCTGGGTCGCGGTCGACCGCGGCGCCAAGCTCGCGTCCATGATCGGCGAGGACTCGCAGGCCGCGGAGTGGGAGCTGGCGGCCGAGGAGATCATGGCCGACATCCTCGAGCACGGGGTCGACGAGCGCGGGGTGCTGACGCAGTACTACGGGTCGTCGGCGCTCGACGCGTCGCTGCTGCTGGCGCCGCTCGTGCGCTTCCTGCCTCCGGACCACCCGGTCATCCGGGCGACGGTGCTCGCGATCGCGGACGAGCTGACCGTCGACGGGCTCGTGCTGCGCTATCGCGTCGACGAGACGGACGACGGCTTCTCCGGCGAGGAGGGGACCTTCACGATCTGCTCGTTCTGGCTCGTGTCGGCGCTGTCGGAGATCGGCGAGCACAAGCGGGCCCACGAGCTGTGCGCAAAGCTGCTGTCGTTCGCAGGGCCGCTCGAGCTGTATGCCGAGGAGATCGACACCCACACGGGGCGTCACCTCGGGAACTTCCCGCAGGCGTTCACCCACCTGGCGCTCATCAACGCGGTCATGCACGTGATCGCGGCGGAGACCACGCCGGACCCGGACATGTGACGTCTGCGCCGGCCCACGGCGTGAGGTTGGCCGGCTTTCCCGCGAGACCAGGTCGGGGTCGGGGTCGCGAAGGGTGGAGACTGGAGTCTCGACGACGAAACACGAGGGCTCACCGAATGGCTGACATGACCGACCACGAGACGTTCGTGACTCCCAAGTTCGCCCAGCAGTACTGGGCCAAGCACGCCTACGAGGTGCTCGTGGAGACGGCGGGTCGCTACAACGCCGTCATCACCTACTCCGAGCTCGCCGAGGAGGTCCAGCGCCGCTCGTCGCTGCGGACCAAGTCGCAGATGCGCAACTGGATCGGCGCCCTGCTCGCCGACCTGGTGAAGGTCAACCACGTGCGCAACGAGCCTCCGCTCGCGTCACTGGTCGTCCGCAAGGACGACGGTCAGGTCGGCGCCGGCTACGACGAGGCGCTGCGGGTTGCTGGCGAGGCTCCGATCACGGACCCGCTCGAGCGCGAGAACAGCGCGGCCGCCGCACGGCTCGAGTGCTACCGACACTGGGGAGCCGACGTGCCCGCCGACGCGGTGCCCACGCTGACCGCCAAGGCCCGGGTCGTCCGCGCCAGCACGCCGCGCGCGACGGCGGCGACGGAGGCCCGACGCGGCGCGGTCTGCCCGACCTGCTTCATGGAGATGCCCGTCTCCGGCCCCTGCCCCAACTGCGACTGACAAGCCATTCTGCTCTGGAACTTGCAGGTCGAGCGGCCGCACGTGAGCGAGCTCAGGGTGCTTAGCGCCGACCCTTCAGCCATGTCGGAAGAGGACGGTGGGCCGAGTCGACTGGCCTAGGCTGGCGACAACCAGCCGAAGACTGGCAACCGTACACGTGAGGACGTGCGAGCGCCCGTCCCGCCCGCTATGACGTTGGCTGTGGTGGTGCTCCATCCCGGGTGCGCGACCTTTGGACCGGGGAGATCTGGATCCCCGGGCCCTCCGGGGCTTCCGCTCTCGGGCCCTCCCCTCTCGTACCGTCCCCTCTCGGGTCGTCATGGCTCGCAGCGGCATCGCCGAACTACGCCCCGCAGTACGCACGGCCGCGGACTCGCGCGACCATGTCGAGACTACGCTGCAGAGCAGCGGCCGGCGCGTCGACCTTAGCCGTCTCTACCTGTACGCGACTCTGGCAGACCGATCTCGCCTCCACGGCGTCATCCCGGACACAGCCGAGCCCACAGGCAGGTCGAGATCCGCCGTTCGTCGTCAAGCCGAACCATCTCGACGACCTGGTCCGGCTCGGGACGATGACACCTCAGGCGGCGACCTTCCCCGAGATCGCGGGGGGCCGGCTGCTCAACGTTTTTTCGTCGCAAGCGGCAGCACCGAGGCACGCAACCGCTAATCGTCAACCGCTCCCGTGCGGTCCCGGACGCCGACCTGGGATGGTAGCCGCCCGCGGGGCGGCCTTGGTGGCAAGATGCCCTTGCCGACCCAGAGAGGGAGCGAACATGGAAGCAGACGCCTCGTGGCTAGATGAGCCTGCGCAAGAGATCACGACCGACGAGGACGTGTTCGACGTGGACCCAGATAAAGAAGTGATCAGCGCGACCTATGACATAACCTCGTACGGGGCCGACTATCCAGTTGACGGACTGGTTAAGCGTCTCGACCAAAAGGATGTTGTCATTCCATCGTTCGACCCCGTCTTTGATGACAGTGAGGAAGTCCAGGGATTTCAGCGGCGCTTTGTCTGGACCCGGCCGCAGATGGACAAGTTTGTGGAGTCGCTTCTCCTTGGTCTGCCAGTTCCCGGCGTCTTCTTGGTTCGAGAAAAGACGAATAGGCTACTCGTTTTGGACGGGCAGCAGCGACTGAGGACGCTTCAGTCCTTCTATAGAGGGGTTCATGCCGGACGCGAGTATAGGCTGAAGCAAGTTCAAGAGCAGTTTTACGATAAGACCTATGCTGAACTCGACGACGAGGATCGGCGACGCCTGGACGACAGCATCATTCACGCAACGGTGCTGCGGCAGGATCACCCTGCCGGCTCGCAGGATGCCGTTTACTCCATTTTCGAGCGACTAAACACTGGGGGGAGCCCTCTTCAACCGCAAGAAATCCGGGTTGCACTTTTCAATGGGCCATTCCTGAGGACGATCGCCGAACTGAACGACGACGTCGACTGGCGCGCATTGTATGGACCGCCGTCTTCGCGCTTCAAGGACCACGAACTCATCTTGCGAGTCTTGGCCCTCTTCGAGAAGCCTGAGGACTACGGCCGGCCCGTGAAGTCCTATCTAAATCACTACCTGCAAGCCAACCAAGACCGAACTGATGTCGAGGCATTGAGCGACCTCTTTACGGACACGACTGCAGTCATCAACGACTCTATAGGTGAACGGGCCTTCCGTCCGGTTCGGTCTTTGAATGCCGCTGTGCTAGACGCTGTGATGGTGGGCACCATGCGCAGGTTGGATGAGCATGGCAGCGTTGATGATGATGACGAAATGCGGGGAGCATATGAAGAATTGATCGGGAACAAGGACTTTCAGGCCGCAACGACAAGTTCGACGGCGGCCGAGGACGCAGTTGCTGTCCGGCTGCGGTTGGCGACCGAGGCATTTGCCGATGTGACTTGATGGCCAATCATTCAGGCCGAAATGAGGTCGCAAGGCGCAGGCAGCGGCTGCGAGCGGTTTTCGATTCTCTGAATGGTGCCGCCATCGGCCCGGAGTTAACTTCTCATTTCGCGAGATATCTTTGCGTTCTTGTGAGCGGTTACGCTGAGCAGTCAGTCAAGGAACTGATTGCGCACTACTCTCGAACCAAATCTCAGGCGCGCATCCAAAGATATGTGGGGGCGCAACTTAAGCGCGTTCGCAACATCGATCAGGAGAAGCTTCGCCAACTACTTCAGTCGTTCGACCCCAAGTGGTGGGATGATCTGCTGAGAGATTACGCCGATGAGTTGGCAGCTTTTGACAGCGTAGCGACCGTGCGTAACGGCGTCTCGCACGGCACTGACGTGGGCATCACGATGGCGACGGTCAGACAGTACTTTGACCAGGTGTCGGTGGTTCTGGATGCGCTATCGGATGTTCTAGATCCCGCTTGAAACGCCCACTGGTCGTCACACCAGAAAGCTCGACTTGGGGTAGCAACACAACTCGATCGGTGTCGTGCAGCGGTGGGCGTCGTCCCATAGAGGCGGCCGTCACGTGCCGGAGGGAGGCAGTCATGGGGCGCGGAACGGTGTAGCGGACCCTTGACGGGCGTGGAGGCTTCGCAGACTGACGCGTCGGGAAGGCGCCCGCCACAGAGGCTTTGCGGGCCACTCAGGCGCCGCACAGTTCGTGAGGCCACCTGACGGGCGGTCTGGTTGTGGCGCTCCTGTTCGCAAGGTCAGCCGGAGTGGTTCACGGAGCGTCCAACGGCTCGATGGACTCCGGCCCATCTAGGCCGCTAGCCGGGGCGGGAGCGCCGACCGGAGCGAGTCTGGCTAGTCCGCGATTCGTGGGCGCAGCGGCAGATTGAGCACGTCCTTCACGTGCCCCGATTGCGATCTGCGTGCAGACTTGACGCGTGAGCAGCGCCGGCTGGGTTTCCACCCCCACGGGGAGCCACCTGCGCGGGCGCAAGTCGAAGGACACCGAGCCGGAGCTCATCCTGCGTCGCGCCCTTCACGCTGCGGGTGCACGCTTCCGCCTGCACCGGCGCATAGCGAAGGGGTGCACGCCCGACCTGGTACTTCCGAGCCGACAGGTCGCGGTGTTCGTCGATGGTGACTACTGGCACGGCTGCCCTGTCCACTTTCCCAACCGCTCCCCATCTGGCCCTAACGCGGCGCTGTGGCTAACTAAGTTCGAGGCGGTGAGGGAGCGCGACGCTAAATCCACTGCTCTGGCAGAGGAGGCTGGGTGGCTGGTGGTGCGCCTGTGGGAGTGTGAGATTCGGGAGCATCCCCACGGGGCTGCGATGCGGGTGCTCGGAGGGGCTAACGCGCCCAAGGCACAGGGCTAGCCACGCGGGTGGCAGTCGCCTATCCACCCGCATGGGCACTCGCGCCACTAGGGTCCTGCCGTGGAGTTGCAGCAGATTGTCGAGCGGTACGCCGAGGCGATGGAGTACATCGACCTCGAAACCGATGTCGTCCGCGCCAATCCAAGGACCGGGGAGGTCTACCACACGTCCTTCAAGACGCTCCCCGAGACGAAAGCGGTGGATGCGATAGACGCGATGTGGTCACAACTGCACCCGGACGAACTGCTCACACCGCCTACCTCAAGGATCGGCGTGAAGTATCCCAAGGTGAAGTTTGCAAAGTGCGATCACGTCTTCTCAACTGACACCTTGATTGACCCCCAGGAGGAGTGGGGCATCGAGGTCAAGAAGATCGAGTTCTTCGGCAACAACGGCAAGAGGAACGACTTCGGCGCGGGAAAGATGCTCTCTCCGTACCTGAAGGATAGGGGTCTGCTGCATGACGCCGCGCGACTCCGCGCCTACGGATTCACCCGCCGCGTGGCCGCGATCGGCTACGCCTTCAACTACGATAAGGACTCCATCGCTCGGTTAAAGGCGCTGCATCCCGAGCATCTCGGCGTGATTGCTGAGACCGAGTCGGCGATCCGCCAAAACGGCGGATCCCAGCACGCTCGCCCGCTGGTTGAGTTCACCGACGCAATCCTCGGGCTGCGCGGCTACACCCGCGGCCCCAGGGCGGAGGCTCGCTTTGAGGCTTTCCGTAGTCCAACCGGCGGAAACGGCATTGTCTTTGGCTGGGAGATTCGTCGGCCGGAACTTGAAGTCGACTACGACCCCCGTCACCCGTGGTGACGGGGTGGCCGCCAAGAAGAAGCAGGATTACCTCAACGAAATCACTGACCTGCTTGGCCTCCCACGCAAGCGCATATACGTGGGGTCGAGTCTGCCCGTCGAGGTCTTCGGTCAAGCCGCGTCGCACACACGCCTTCAGCGCACGACCCCATGCCTGTCATGACCGAAAAGGTCATCAGGAAGGCTGGCCTGCCCTGGTACACCTCCTACGACTCGCGGGCCTCGGCGTCAGGGGGCGGCTCCACAGTTGCTCGCGCCGGAATGGCCGCGCTGGTCGAGGCGCTGCGCATCCTGTTGCCGTCTGCTGCCTCCGAGGACTCGGCCGCGACTCCGAGGAAAGGAGAACCGAAAGAGACGGGCCAGGGTCGTGTGATCGATCCGGAGCGACGCAAGAAGATCGAGGACGCTGCCCAGGACTGGCTTATGGACCACTATCGCGACCAAGGCTTCCATGTGACCGACACGCGCATTGGCAACCCGTTCGATGCCGTTGCAGAGAAGCACGGAGCTGTGCTCTACCTCGAAGCTAAGGGCACGACCGGGCAGGGCGCGACAGTCCTCGTCACGAGAAACGAAGTCGCTTGGGCCAGGACGCACCTAGGCCTTTGCTACATCGGAATCTGGTCCGGAATGGTCTTTGACTCAAATGGCGACATAGACCCGGTCAGCGGCAACAAAGAGGTCTACTACTGGGACCCCGAAGATACCGAGCTCGTGCCTATTGACTACGAGTGGCATGTGCCGGAGTCGAAAGAGATGTGGCCGCACCTCAACTACGACTAGCCGGACGGTCCTCTCGCGGCTTCATGTTCGCCAGAGTCTCGTCTGGCGACAGGGGAGCAGCCAGCACCGCCTCAGCAATGCGCCGACCAGCAGCCGTCCGCTTCAGGACGTCTTCGTCGCGCTTGACGTGCTCGCGCAGGATGTGCCACACGGCAGCGACGTTCACGCCGTTGCCCATCTGCTTGTAGGTCGCAGCCGGGCGCTGATCGCCGAAGTCGTACCAGTCGGGAAGTCCCTGCAGGCGTGCCGTCTCCCTCGGCGACAGCCTCCGCTCACGCGGCCCAACGATGCTGGTTTGCGTAATCGCCACAAGCGCGGGCAGGTACGTTGGCGCCTTCGCCCGAATCCCCGATGGCCGGAAGTGCATCACGGTGTCCCACAGCCGGGGCGTGTCCTGGGCCTGCCACTCCAACTTTCGCCGCGAAGCTGGGAAGGCGTCGGTGTACACCCCGTACTTCGCCGTCCAGTCGTCGATCCAGTCCCGGTTAACTGCATAGAGGGCATAGTTCTTGGCGAGGTGACCGGCCTTCCACTGGGGAAGAGAAGGGTCCCACTCAAGTAGATCCTTATAGTCCGGGACGAGGCCGAAGTGGGAAACGACGTGGTCAAAGTCGGTCCAGGAGTCCGCCCAGATCGGGACGCCCGGCGGTCGCCTCCTGTCGGTCTGCTCGTACCACGTCTCGACCCACTCATTCCATGCCGTGATCCAGAGCCGCTCACTGGCGCTTAGTTCGCAGCCGGGGATGTTGTGCGAGTCGTCCAGCAGATCCTCTAGGTGCCACTCCTCCTTGGGCTCCCAGCCGTCGATGCGGTCGCTCGGCAGCGCAACAGGGGGCACGGGCAGTCCGTCGCCCAGCCCTGACGGATTGTGGGTCGCCGTGATGAACACGCGCTCTCGGACCTGAGGACGACCTCCGCGCTTAGGGGACAGGAGGTGAGGCGAGAAGATGGCGGGAGTCTCGGACACGCGGTAACCCTGCTCGCGCAGTGTCTCGATGATGACCTGCCACTCGTGCATGTGCCGAGGGCCGGCGAGATTGCGGACGTTCTCCAGCAGGACGATCTTCGGCTTGCGCTCCTCAATGATCTTCAAGATGTGCCAGTAGAGCGTGCCGCGCGCCTCGTCCATCCCCTTCTGAGCGCCAGACTTGGAGAAGGGCTGGCACGGGAAGCCGGCGACCAGTACGTCGTGAGGCGGAACGTTCATCACATCGTCGTTCGCGTCTTCCGTGATGTCGCCGTAGGGATCGAGGCCCCAGTTGCGCTTGTAGACCGCGGCGGCAGCCTTGTCGATCTCGACGGCGTAGACGCACTCGCCACCGTAGGCGGAAAGGGCGGCATGGAAGCCGCCCACACCGGCGAAGAGGTCGACGAACCGAAACGCGTGGGAACTCATGCGGAAAGCTTAGACCACGCTGGGGACAGCAGACGACGGCGACACCTTTGCGCCGCGCCGGTCTCATAGGCAGTCGGGCGGTCGAGACGGTGTCTGCGTAGGTCAGCATGGGTGGCGGGTCTTGCGTCTACGTGGATTCCAAGACGGCACAAACCAATCAGGCGCACCTGATCAAGCAGAGATCGGTACTAAAGATGCATTCCCCATTGGGCGATCTACAGCTTAGGGACAGCGCTACTGGCTAGTGGGCCGGGCTCTCCGGTTCACTGACGTGCCACGGGAGCTATCAATGGGGTACTTGGCCCGGCTGATCTTGAGCTTCTGCCTACGATGTCGTCGGGGTCGACCCCTAAAACGTCTGCCAGCAGGTAGCAGTAGGTCAGAACGTCCGCGAGTTCCTCGACCACTCGACTCGTGTCAGCAACGCTCTCCCACTGGAAACACTCCAGAAGCTCGCCGGCCTCGATCGAGATGCTCTTCGCGAGGTTGTCTGGGGTGTGGAACTGTCCCCAGTCGCGGTCGGCCACGAACTCACGGAGTTCCGCTAGCACTTCGTTTCCAGGCATGGACAACCCCTCTAGCGCCAATGGAGGGGGACCTGAGGCCCCGATCCGCTCTCAACCAAGCCTTCGCGAGCCTGGTGCTTCAGTTGGAAGACACGGGCAGCCTAGCCAGTCGATGCCGGGACCCGAGGATCACGAGGTCCCGAGCCGAGAAGCGATCAGGCGTGCACCATTGACGCCTCTGCAGAGGGGTTCAGGCACAGTCGGTCGCCGTCCCACGTGACGACATGCGGGTCCGTGATCTCGCCGATGAACTGGCCTCCGGTCTCATTACGGAAAGCCAGGAACTTGGTCTCGCCCGTCTCGCGGTCGTCGATGAACTTGCCGACGTAGAGGGTCGGGTCGTCGATCTCCTGAGCGCCGGCCAGGTCATACGGCCCCAGCACCGACTCGGCCGACGCGATCCAGACTCCACCCGTGATGCCGGCCGCGCGCGCCGCCTCGGGCATGTCTCCGACCGCGCAGTTGAACAGCAGCACCTGTCGACCATCCACGACGTGCGTCTGAAAGACCTCGAGCTGCCCGAACCCGGCCCCCGGCGAAGACAGCGGCTCCCGCAGCTCCCAGCTCTCCAGATCCGCCGACCACGCGTGCCCCACGACCCCGCGGTCCACTCGGTCCGAGGGATCGTGAGCAGGCCCGACCGCCGAGCGAGCCGTGATCAGCATGTGCCAGCCATCACCGTCCGGGTCAGCCACCACCCACGGGTCGCGGAACGCCTCGTCGTGCCAGTTCCCCTCGGGCGGGGGCGCGTACTTCTCGTACCAGCGACCGTCCGCCTCGAGCACCGGCCCCGGCGCCTTGTCCCAGGTGTAGAGGTCGGACGACACGGCATACCCGATCGACTGCACGTTCGCGCCGTGCTCGTTGAGCCGAGCCCCGGTGTAGAACATGAACCACCGCCCGTCCGGGTGCCGCACGACCGACCCGGTCCACGTCGCGAGCTCGTCGAAGGCAGGCGCGTCCGACCGCACGAGCGCATCGACCACGCGCTCCCAGTGCACGAGATCAGACGACACCGCGTGCCCGATCGATGCCCGGTAGTGGCGGGCGTGCGGGTCGCGCAGCGCACGCGACGCGTAGAGGAAGAACAGGTGATAGTCCGAGCCGTCGTCGACGAGCCAGAAGTCCCACACCCACGCCTCGGGGAGACGAAACACGATTCAGCCTTTCACGCCGGATGAGGCGATGGAGTTGATGAACGAGCGCTGGAAAGCCACGAACAGGACGAGCACCGGCGCGGTGATCATCGTGGCGTACGCCATGATCTGACCCCACGAGGTGTTGAGCTGCTTGAAGTAGTCGATGCCGACCATGACCGGCCGCAGCTCCTCGGTCTGCACCGCCATGAGCGGCCAGAGGTACTGGTTCCACATCGGCAGGAAGGTGAGGATCGCGACCGTCGCGATCGCCGGCCCCGACAGCGGCATGACGATGCTCCGGTAGATGCGGAACCACCCGGCGCCGTCGACCTTCGCCGCCTCGTCCAGCTCCTTCGGGATGCTGTCGAAGTACTGGTAGAAGAGGAAGATCGAGAAGGCGTTCGCGATGAACGGGATGATCTGCACCTGGTAGGTGTCGAGCCAACCCTGCGAGATGCCGTCGGGCCCGAGGAAGGGCAGCTGGTTCGACCACCACAGCAGCGGCAGCGCGAGCGTCTCGAAGGGCACGATGAGTGTCGCGAGGATGATCCCGAGCACCGCTCCCGCTCCACGGAAGCCGATGCGCGAGAGGGCGAAGGCCGCCATCGAGTTGACGACGATCCCGAGCACCACGGTGACGACCGTGATGACGACCGAGTTCATCATGAACTGCGCGAAGGGCACTCGCCCGAAGACGCCGGTGTAGTTCTCCGTCGAGATGTCCCCGGTCGGCAGGAAGGCCTTGAAGCTGCCGAGGTCGTCGAAGATCTGCAGGTCGGGCTTGAAGCTCGACACGACCATGAAGACCAGCGGCAGACCGAAGACGAGGCACAGCACGATCCGCAGCAGGAGGCCGAGGGCGTGCCGGGCCGGGTGCGGCCGGTCGCCACCGCGGTGATGCTCGGGGACGGCGGTCTCGGCGACGTGGGCCAGGCCCTCGCTGCCGGTGGTGACGGTGGCGCTCATCGGACGACGTCCTTGTCTCGGGTGACGTAGCGGTTGAGCAGCGTGACGGCGAGCACGAGCACGAAGAAGGCGAGCGAGATGGCCGACGCGTAGCCGGTCTGCTGCTGCTGGAAGCCGGTGCGCACCGCCATGAGCACGAGCGTCGACGTCGAGTCGAGCGGTCCGCCCTGGGTCATGATGTTGACCTGGGTGAAGAGCGCGAACGCCGAGATCGTGATCGTGATGAGGATGAACGTGCGGGTCGCGCGCAGCCCCGGCCACGTGACGTAGCGGAACTTCTGCCACGTGTCGGCCCCGTCGAGGTCGGCCGCCTCGTAGAGGTCGGCGGGTATGGTCTGCAGCCCGGAGAGCCAGATGACCATGTGGAAGCCCATCGCCTGCCACGCCGACATGAGGATGATCGCGAGCAGCGCCGTCTTCGGGTCGCCGAGCCAGTCCGGCCCGACGATCCCGAACTTGAGCAGCACCTCGTTGATGAGCCCGTTCTTCTGGTACATGAACAGCCACAGCATCGACACGACGACCATCGAGGTGACGACCGGCAGGAAGTAGACGGTCCGGAAGAAGTTGACCCCGCGCATCTTGACGTTGACGAGCAGCGCCAGCCCGAGCGCGCACGCCGACTGCAGCGGCACGATGACCACGGCGAAGACGATCGTGTTGCGCAGCGACTTCCAGAACGTCTCGTCCTGGAAGAGGCGGACGAAGTTGTCGGTGCCGATGAACTCGGCCGGCCGGGGCGAGATGAGCCGGGCGTTGGTGAACGCCAGCCCGAACGTCAGCCCGATCGGGATGAGCAGGAAGGTGATGAGCAGGACCGCCGCCGGCAGCAGCATGAGCAGTGCCGTCGTGGTCGATGAGCGAGAGCCCTTGGCCGGCTTGCGCTCCCGAAGCGTGGTCGCCGACGCGTTCTCGGCAGCGGTGATGGTGGACATGTCAGTCACTCACTGGAAGTAGCCGTTGGACTTCTGGTTGGCGTCGATGTTCTTGACGGCCTGGTCGAGCGCCTGCTTGGGGTCGGCGCCGTTGAGGATGTCCTGCGCGGTCTTCGTGAACTCCGTCGCGATGAAGGGGTAGCCCGGGGTCACGGGACGCAGCACGGCGAACTTCTTCGCGTAGTCGAGGAAGATCTCGTTCTCCCCGCCCTTCTCGTAGCCCTTGACCTGGGCCGCCGCGGCGTCCGTCGCCGGGATGTTGTTCGTGTCCCGAGCCACCGAAGCCACGTACTTGTCCTGCGCCGCGAACTTCATGTAGTCGAGCGCGCCGGCCTGGTCGGAGCAGTTCGTCGAGACGCCCCACTGCCACGAGCCGCCACCGATCTTCGGGCCGGTGCCGAGGTCCGGCGGCGGGAGGAAGAGGGTGTCCTTGCCGAAGGCCTTGCGGGTGTCGACGGCCGTCCACGTGCCGTTGTAGAGGAGCGCGGACTTGCCGTTGATGAAGTCCTTGGCCGGGTCGGCGCCGGACTTGAGCGGCACGAGCCCCTCGGTGACGAGGCTGCGGAACCACGTCGCCCACTCGACGGCCTTGGGGCCGTTGAGCGCTCCCTCGGCGGTCTTGTAGCCGTCGCGGTTGATGAGGTCCCCGCCGAAGCTCTGGAGCATCGGGGAGTACGCGTAGGGCCACCACTCGCCGGTGAAGCTCGTCGCGATGTCGAGCGGGCTCTGGAAGTCGCCGGACGCCTTGATCTTCTTGAGCGCCGCGCTGAACTCGTCCTTCGTCCACGGGGAGTCGGTGGTCGGGACGCGGATGCCGTACTTGTCGAGGATCGTCTTGCGCGTGACCATGACGAGCGCGACGTCGTAGTAGCCGTAGGAGTACGTCTTGTTGTCGTACTTCCCGAGCACGGTCGGCAGGTACTTCGAGAGCGTGTCGTCGAGGCCCTCGAGCGGGGCGAGGTAGCCGGCCCACGCCCAGTTCGGCACGTTGGGGCCGTCGATGTCGAGGATGCACGGGAGCTTCTTGGAGGCGGCTGCCGCGACGACGGACTGGTTGTAGCTGTCCTGCGGGAAGGCCTGGATCTTGACCTTGTACTTGCTCTGGCTCGCGTTGTAGTCGTTGACGATCGCCGTGATGGCCGCGAGCTCGGCCTTGTTGCCGGCGTTGTGCGTCCACATCGTCAGCTCGCCCCCGGCGCCGCCGGTGCTGGAGCTGCCGCCCTTGGTGCAGGCGGCCATGGAGAGGGGCAGCGCCGCGGCGAGCAGGCCGACGGCGACGCGCTTGGTGGTGGGGGTGAGCTTCATCGGTTCCTCCGTGGTGGGAAGGTCAGCGTCAGTGCTAAAACCTTTCAGCCCCGAAGGTAGCGGCTGTGTCCAACCTTCCACAAGAGGTTGCTAAAACCTTTTCACCAGCAGGTATGCCGTCTCGGCGCCCCTACCGTGGGGTACGCTGTCCGCGGGTGCCCTGGGAGGGAGCACCCGGCATACGCGATCCGGCGGACGATGTGACCATGTGACGATGCGACGAACCGACAGGGGTGGCAGGTGACCAAGCGACCGACGCTCGCCGACGTCGCCGCTCTGGCCGGGATGTCCAAGACGGCCGTCAGCCTCGTGCTCAACGACCGGCCCGGCTCACGCCTGTCGGCCGACGCGGTGGCCCGCATCCACGAGGCGGCGCGCGAGCTGAACTACCGGCCCAACCCGGCCGCCCGCTCCCTGCGCCTTGGCACGACCGGCACCATCGGCTTCATCTCCGACGAGGTGACGATCACCCGCTTCGCCTCCGCGATGATCCGGGGCCTGCTCGACGTCGCCGACGAGCGTGACCACGCCGTCCTCATCGCCGAGACCGGCAACCACCCCAAGCAGCTGGCCAAGGCCCTCGAGTTCATGGTCGACCGCCAGGTCGACGGCATCGTGTTCGGGTCGATGGCCGCTCGCCTCCTCGACCTGCCACCGCTGCCCGAGTCGATGCGCGTCGTCACGGCCAACAGCGCGACCAGCGCCGGCGACGACACCTACGCCTCCGTGCTGCCCGCCGAGCACGAGGCCGGTCGGGCCATGATGCGCCTGCTCCTCGAGCAGGGGCACGGCGAGGGCATCGGCATCATCGGCAGCGCCCCGAGCGCCCCGGCCGACAGACGCTCCTCGGTGACCATCGGCGCGCGCTTCGCCGGCATCGACGAGGCGCTGGCCGAGGCGGGCGCGACACCTGTCGCCGTCGTCGACGTCGGCTCCTGGGAGCCGTGGAACGGCTACTCCGGGACCAAGCAGGTGCTCGAGTCGGGCGCCCCGGTGACCGCGCTGCTCTGCCTCAACGACCGCGTGGCGTTCGGCGCCTACCAGGCGTTGGGCGAGCACGGCCTGCGCGTCCCCGACGACGTGTCGATCGCCTCCTTCGACGACGACGAGATCGCCTCCTACCTCCGGCCCGCGCTGACGACCGCGAAGCTGCCCTACGAGGAGATGGGCCGCAAGGCGATGGAGCTCGTCCTCGGCCCCGACGAGCCGGGTGGGGAGCACCTCGTCGAGATGCCCGTCCAGGTGCGCGGCTCGATCCGCAACCTCACCTGACGCCCCGCCGGCGTCAGTGCGAGGTCACGACCTTGACGCGGCCGGCCACGACGCACGCGTACGTCGACGGGCACTCGAGCTCGTAGACACGGTCGGCGGGCTTGTCCCAGACGTCGTAGAGGCCCGTCTCCTGGGTGGCCGCGTTCCACGCCGTCCCGTTGAACGTCGCGACCGAGCCGCCGGTGAGCAGTGCCGAGCAGAAGCTCGTCGCCGGGCAGGCCACGTCGTAGGTGCCCTCCAGCTGGAAGTCCGTGGGGGCGGCGAGGCGGCGCCACGTCGTCCCGTCGAACCGCAGGCTCGTGCCACCCTCGTCGACGGCGAGGCACATCGTCGTCGACGCGCACGACACGACGGCGCTGCGCTCGGTGCCGCTCGCCAGATCCTTCGGCGCCGACCACGTCGACCCGTTCCACCGCGACCAGTAGCCGTTGCCGCCGTGGACGGCGATGCAGAAGGTCTTGCTCAGGCAGTCGACCGCGGTCGGCGCCCCGCCGTTGAAGGTGAAGACCGTCTTGTAGGCGCTCCACGAGGTGCCGTTGAAGGTGCTGACGTGGCCGAACGGGTCGAACGCGACGCACCACCCCGCCACCAGGCAGTCGGGGTCGCCGAGATCGGCAGGAGCGGTCCCGTTGGCCGACCAGGTGGACCCGCTCAGGGTGCGCCACGTGCGCGCCGAGGAGACGTTCGTGAGGCACCACGTCGAGCTGGCGCAGCTCGCGCTCGAGGCGACGTACGAGATGGTGACCGGCGCCGCCCACGCCGTGCCGTTCCAGCGGTAGGCCTTGCCGCGCTCGTCCGTGGCGAGGCAGCTCGTCGCCGCGCCGCACGCGAGGTCGACGATGCCCCCACGGGTCGCGTCGAAGCTGGCCAGAGCCGACCACGACGAGCCGTTGAAGCGGGTGTAGCGCCCTTGGGACTCCACGCCGATGCACGTCGTGGAGACGCAGGACAGCGAGAATCCTCGGGGCGAGCCGAAGGCGGTGACCCTGCTCCAGGTCGTGCCGTTCCACCGCGAGTAGCCGCGCTGATAGTCGGCGGTGATGCAGAACGCCGTCGAGGTGCACGAGACGTCGTAGCCCTGGAAACCATTGGTGGAGTCGAAGGTCGGCAGGACCTTCCACGACGACCCGTCCCAGCGGACCGACAGGCCGCCGCTCGAGGTGGCCATGCAGAAGGTGGCGCTCGTGCACGACACGTCGTACGTCGACGCGCCGCTCGGCTGGATCTTCGTCGACGTCCACGTGCTGCCGTTCCAGCGCGCCGCCCACCCGGCGGCATACATGTCCTGCCCGACGGCCATGCAGAAGCTCGTCGAGACGCAGTCGACCTGGCCGACGGAGGCCGTGATCGTGGTGGCGGTCGTCCAGGACGTGCCGTTGTAGCGTGCCGTCCAGCTCTTCCAGCTCTCGTCCATGCCCACGGCCATGCAGAAGGTGGCGGACGTGCAGTCGACCGAGGCAGCGACGAGCTCAGCACCGGTCGAGCTCTTGATCCGGGTGAGGGCGCTCCACACGCCGCTGCGGTAGGTGACGACCCCGCCGTGGTCCGCGACCGCCATGCAGAACGACGACGACACGCATGACAGCGACGAGATGCCGCCGTCCGTGTCGGTGTCAGCGGGCGTGACGACCCGCTTCGGGGCGCTCCAGGCGGTGCCGTTCCACGTGAGGACCTGACCGGAGCTGTCGCCGGCCATGCACCATGTGGTCGTCACGCACGCAACCGTCCGAGGGGCGCCGAGGTAGGGCGCCACACGCACGGGCGCCGACCACACGAGGGGCGTGGTGGTGGCCGTGATCTCGACCGGGGCGGAGATGTTCGGGAAGGAGTCGTGCGCCCAGACGGAGTAGCCGTAGGTCGTGCCGGGCGTCAGGTTCTGGTCCGTGAACGTCGTGCCGGTGGTCTCGGCGACGACGGTGCCCTCGAACGGGTCGCCCGTCGTCGCGCCGTCGACGACGCGACGGATCGTGACGCCGGTGAGGTCGGCGTCCGTCGGGTTCTGCCAGGTCAGCGTCACCGAGTTCTTCGTCGGCTTGGTCGTGACGAGCGACGTGACGGACGACGGCTCCATCGTGTCGACGGGCTGACCGGTCACGTAGCCGACGACGTCGGCGACGAGGTCGACCGTGCCCGAGGACTGCACGAGGAGGTCGACCCAGCCGTCGGGCGACACCGGAGCGAGCACGAGGTTGGCGTCGTTGCGGCTCTTGGTGAACTGCATCTGCGATCCGGTCGGCAGGTTGCTCGCCCCCGGGAGCACGCTGACGCGCCCCTGCGCCGTGGCCCGCGTCGCGGTGACGTTGAGCAGGACTGCGTGCACACCGGCATACGGCACCCCGGCGTAGCCGGTGACCTGGATCTCGGCCCACCCTTCGTTCCCGACGGGGCCGCCGCCGTCCGTCCGCGTGTCGAGCAGGCGAGCCGGGGCGACCGCGGACATGGCGCCGTCGGTCGCGGGAGTGCCCGCACGCACCCAGCCGACGACGTCGGCGATGGCGTGGACCGACCCGTTGCTCGTGACCCGCAGGTCGACCGAGCCGGTGTCCGAGAGGGGCACGAGCACGAGGTTGGCGCGCACCTGGCCCGTGGCGTAGTTGAGGCTCGACGTCGTCACCGTGCCGCTCAGCGTCGGCCCGACCGTGAGGAAGCCGGAGGCCGTGCCCCCGACCGCGGTGACGTTGAGGACCACGGCGCCGGCACCGGCGGAGGGCACGCCACCACGGCCGGCCACGGGCAGCGTCACCGTGGTGCCGCCCGTCAGGATGCCCTTGGCGGCGCCCGTCCCGTCGCGGGTGTCGAGGAGCCGCTTCGGTGCGAGCGGGGAGTATGCGCCCGGCTCGGTCGCGTCGCCGGCCTCGACCCAGCCGACGACCTCAGCGAGCAGCTGCGCCGACCCGGAGCCGCCGACGCGCAGCTCCGCGCGACCGTCGGCGGACAGCCGGGTGACGACGAGGTTGGTCGCGAGGTCACCCGTCGCGTAGTTGAGCGAGGACGCCGTCGGCACCGGCGAACCAGCGGCGTATGCCGTCACGAACCCCGGGCCGGTCGGGGACACGACCGTGAGCGTCAGCGCCACGGCGCCGACCCCGGTCGCGGGGACGCCCTCGCGTCCGTTCACCTGGAACGAGACGCTCGTCCCCGCGGCCACCGCTGCCTTGGTGGCGCCGAGGCCGGTGCGGGTGTCGAGGAGGCGGTGCGCCGGCAGCGCGTGCATGCCGCCGGGGAGCGATGCCGCCGAGACCGCGCCGGTGGCCGTGGCCGTGCGGGCTCCCTCGGTCGGTGCCGGGGCAGCCGTGGCGTCGTCAGCGGACGTCGAGTCCGAGGACGTCGTTCGCGGGGTGCGCTGCGGCGCGGTGGCGGTCGAGCCGGTCAGGGCCGCCGCACGGGTCGCCGTCGTGCGATCCACCGAGCCGGCGCGCTCGCGACGGACCTGGGACACGTCTCCCGAGGCAGGTGCCGTCGAGGACGCCGTCGCCGCGCGAGCGGGCGCGCCCGCGTTCGGGACGGCATACGTCATCGCCGACGAGGGCGAGGCGACGATGGTGGTCAGCGTCAAGGACGCCGCGAAGGCAGCCGCGACGGCGCGCAGAGTGGGCATGCGTTGGATCCCCTGTGTCGAGCCGCCCACCGTGGTGCGGCGGGCTCAGGATAGGGGCAGGCGCGCCCTGCACGGGACGATTCACCGACGAACCGTGGCGTGGGACGGAAACGCGGCCCCCGGCACACGCCACGAGCGCGACAGCGAGGGTCGCGGCACTGTCGGTGGTCGCGTCTAGAGTCGTTTCATGGCAGGCGAACCCACGATGCTCGAGCTCCTGAGGAGCCGGCTCACCGACCTCGAGGCGCGACAGCGCGCCACGGGCGGCGCAGCCGAGGGCGGGTTCTGGGAGCGCTTCGCGGGGCGTATGCCGTCTCCTCCGTCCGAGCCCGACGCGCGGTCTGCGCGGGCCGGGCGTCGAGCGCGACGCGTGGCACCTGCTGCTCGTCCTGAGCGCCGAGCGGCCGGCCCGTGGTCGGGCCTGGCGGCAGCCGACGGGGACTCACTCGAGCAGCTGGACCTGCGGCACCCGAGGTGGCTCGACGCAGGCGACTACGAGCAGATGGTCGACGACCCCGCGTGGGTCGAGGCGACCTCGGCTCGCGCGGGCGCCTCGGCGGGCGTCGACGCGGGGGGTGTCGCCTCGGCGGGCGTCGACGAGGCCATCGTCGTCGAGGCCGCGGCCGGGCTGGGGCTGACCCGCCATGCCGAGGCCGAGCTCACCGCCGCGGCCGAGCGAGTTGCACGTCAGCGGCGCACGCACGAGGTCACCCTCGTCACCATCGTCTCCGAGCTCGTGTCGCGCGGCATCGAGGCACCCGATGGCTTGTCGCGCACCGACTGGCTGCGCAGCCACGACCCGAGCCTGACTGCCGGTCAGGCCAGGGCGTTCGTCACCGTCGGCACCGCCCTGGCCGAGGCACGGTGGGCGCGACTGCGTCTGCTCGTGGCCACCCAGCAGGTCACGGTCGGCAACGCCGCGCAGATCGTCGACTTCGACCAGCGCACGAGCCCCGTGGCCGACCCCGACGACCTCACGACCGCACTGGCCGACCTCACCGACCAGGCGCCCCAGCTGCGACCCGAGGAGCTCGCCCGACTCGTCCGGCACCACTCCGAGCAGGTCCGCCCGCCGCGCGACGAGGACCGCCTCGACCGGGGGCGGCGCGAGGCGCGTGGGCTCTGGTTCACCCCGCCCAACGCGACGGGCATGGTCGGTCTGCGTGGCGTGCTCGACCCGGAGGGCGCCGCCGTCCTCAGGTCTGCGATCGACCCGCTCTCGATCCCCTGCCCCGAGAAGGACGAGCACGGCCACACGGTCACCCCCGACGACCGCACTCCCGCGCGACGCCGGATGGACGGCCTGCTGACGATGGTGCAGCGCGGGGTCGCCTCGGCCGACGGCGTCCCGACCACAGACAAGGCCAAGGTCGTCGTCCTCATCGACCTCGAGAGCCTCGTGTCCGACCTCGAGCCGGACGTCCCCGAGTCGTTCCGCCGCCGCAGCTCGTCCCGTTGCGGCACGACCCTGACGGGCGACGTGCTGTCGCCGGGTGTGGTGCGCCGGATGGCCTGCGACGCCGAGATCATCCCCATGGTGCTCGGTCGCGAGAGCGAGCCGCTCGACGTGGGGCGCAGTCAACGCCTCTTCACCCGCGGTCAGCGCCTCGCCCTCATCGCGCGCGACCAGGGCTGCAGCTTCGACGGGTGCACGGTCCCCGCGACCTGGTGCGACGCCCACCACGTCGTCCACTGGCGACACGGCGGCCGCACGTGCGTCAGCAACGCCGCCCTGCTCTGCCAGCGGCACCACACCGAGGTCCACGAGCGCGACCTCACGGCGACGGTCACCGCCACCGGCGTCACCTGGCACACCTGACGGCCGCGCCCCACACCCCGCCGACCGTGGCGGGGTCGCCGGCACGTCCGCAGCGCTCCGAAGGCTCAGGCGCCGCCGCCGCCGATGACGCCAGCGGTGCCGGTGTTCACGTACTCCTTGCCGCAGCGAGCGCAGGCACGGTAGAGCTGGCCGTCCGTGGTGTGGGTCGTCCTCCACACGTGGTGCGTGTTGGTGCGGCACCCCAGCACGCGGCGGGGCGCAGGCTCAGGCTGCGGGCCGCCGTCGGTGAGGGCCGCGTGCATCGACGACGCCGAGGCGGCGACCCCGACCGCGTAGCGCCACGCGGCGATGCGTCCGAGGTCGTGCATCTCGGCGACGAGCTCGTCGTGGTAGCGGTTGCGCGCCTCGGAGGGGAGGCCGTTGGTCGCGCGTTCCATCGCCGCCACGGCAAACCGGATCGATCCCCGCTGCTGCTTCCTTCTCATGACAACCCCTCCTTGGGCATCACGGCAAAACCGGACTGCGGTCGACGCGCAGCCGTCAGGGCCTGCTGCGCCTGCCTGCCGCCGGACTCCGTCAGGCGGTAGTACCTGCGCGCCGGCCGTCCCTCCCTGCTGGGATCGATGTCCTCCCAGGAGGACTCCAGCCAACCCACGCGCTCGAGGCGCGCCAGGATCGGGTGGACCGTCCCGCTCGGCAGGCCCGCGACCTTGCCGATCTGCGAGCCGTACCACTCCGCCCCGAGGTCGCTCATCAGGACGCCGAGGACCAACCGAGTGGCGATGGTCATGCGCGGAGGCATAGTCGTACTCTACCTAGGGGTACGCCGTGGCGACAAGCCCCTTGCACCCGCAGTCACGACACCGTCACCCGGCCGCGACTCCTGCACTGCCGACGTCAGGAGACCGTCGGCCGCTCGAGGCTCGGTGCGTCCGTGCGCGACAGCGTGATCATCGCGAGCTCGACGAGGTCGTGCTTCTCGACCTCGTGCCCGAGCGCCGCGAGCCGGTCGGCCACCTCCGACTCCGTGTCGTTGCCGGTGAGGTCGACGGCCGCGACGAGGAAGACGCGCCCCGGACCGATAAACTCGAGGTGCAGGAAGGTCACGCGCTCGACCCCGGGGCTGCCGCTCAGCGCGTCGAACGCGCGCTCCCACAGCTCCGGCCGCACGGCCTGCCCGACGAGGTAGTCGCGGTTGCGCCCGATGAGGAAGATCGCGACGACGCCGAGCAGCAGCCCGACGAGGATCGAGCCGATCGCATCCCAGACGGCGTTGCCGGTGACCTGGTGCAGGAAGATGCCGAGCCCCGCGATGACGAGGCCGATGAGAGCCGCTGCGTCCTCGGCGAAGACCGCGCGCAGCGTCGGGTTCGACGTGTTGGCGATGAACTTGAGCGGCCGCAGTCCGCGGGCCCGCGCCTCCGACCGGGTCTGCCGCGTCGCCTGGACGAACGAGACGCTCTCGAGCACGAAGGCGATGGCGAGCACGGCATACGCCCACGTGTACGACGTCTCCGGCTCCTCGTGGCCGAGCACCGAGATGCCGTGCCACACCGACACGACGGCGCCGGCGCCGAAGAGCCCGAACGCCGCGAACATCGACCAGACGTACGCCTCGCGCCCGTAGCCGAAGGGGTGCGTCGAGTCCCGCGGCTGCCCCGCCCGCCGCTCCGCGATGAGCAGGAAGATCTCGTTGCCCGCGTCGGCCCACGAGTGCGCGGCCTCCGCCACCATCGACGCCGACCCGGTGATGATCGCGACGACCGACTTCGCCACGGCGATCAGGGCGTTCATCGCCAGCGCGATGATGACGGTGAGCAGGCTCTCGCTCTTCTGGCCCTGCTCGCGCTCCGCCGTGTCAGCCATGCTCGCCAGTCTTCCGCTCGGGGGTCACCCGCTCAAGGGGCGCCCAGCTGGGCGCTCCGTGGGCGCTCTGTGGGC
Organism: Terrabacter sp. LjRoot27; assembly: GCF_964254175.1. NCBI lineage: Bacteria > Bacillati > Actinomycetota > Actinomycetes > Micrococcales > Intrasporangiaceae > Terrabacter > Terrabacter sp. LjRoot27. The sequence goes on along the minus strand of NZ_CAXUSS020000001.1, from coordinate 244,549 downwards.
GCTCGGGTCCCCCGCGGCATACCCGGTGGGGGCGTATGCCGTTCGCCTCGATCCCGGCGAACGGCACCGCCCCGCTCGGCTCAGCTGTGGCGCACGACGTCGAAGCGAGTGCGCGCGTGACCGGCATACCCGGGGCCCGACGTCTCGTGCGCGACGGTCACCTCGCCCGCGGCCCGCTCGACGACGACGGTCGTCGTGAGGCGCTCGGCCTCGCCGTCGGCCACCGTGAGGCCGTCGTCCTCGACGAGCACCGACTCCCAGCGCCCGTCGACGACCGGGTCGAAGACGTGCAGCTCGACCGACTCGGGCCGGTAGCCGTCGGTCGACACGGGCGCCTCGGCCCACATGGGGATCGCGGCCCCGGCGCGGGCGTAGAGCGGCAGGCGCTCGAGCGGCGTCTCGACGGTGATCCGCTGGCCGCCGGGGTGCAGCTCGCCGGTGTGCCAGTCGTACCAGTCGCCCTCGGGGAGGTAGACGGTGCGCGACGTCTGGCCCTGCTCCGTCACCGGCGCGACGAGCAGGTCGCGGCCGAAGAGGTACTGGTCGTCGAGGTCGACGACGTTCGGATCGTACTGGTGGTCGAGGACGAGCGGGCGCTGCACCGGCTCACCCGTCTCCGTCGCCCGCACGAACGCCGAGTAGATGTAGGGCATGAGCCGATAGCGCAACCGGACGGCCTCGCGGGCGAGGTCGTGGATCTCGGGACCGAACGACCACGGGTACTGGTCGATGTTGTTCGTCTCGGAGTGGTTGCGGCAGAAGGGAGTCAGCGCGCCCATCTGCATCCAGCGCAGGAAGAGCTCGGGGTTCGTGTCGCCCTGGAAGCCGCCGATGTCGGCGCCGACGAAGGGCTGTCCCGAGAGGCCGAAGCCGCACGCCATCGGCATGCTCACCCACAGGTGGTCCCAGCGGGCCTGGTTGTCACCCATCCAGTTCGCGGCGTAGCGCTGGATGCCCGCGAAGCCGGCGCGCGACAGGATGAAGGTACGCGCGTCCGGCTGAGCGGCCCGCAGGCCCTCGATCGTGCCCATCGCCATGAGCAGCGCGTACTGGTTGTGGAAGCGCTCGTGCTTGGCGCGCCCCTTGTCGAAGAGCATCGCCTGCGGGGCGATCTCGCCCGTCGCGGGCTCGTTCATGTCGTTCCAGATCCCCGCCAGCCCCGACTCGACGTGCCTGGCGTTAAGCGCGCCCCACCACGACCGGGCCTCCGGGGTCGCGAAGTCCGGGAAGACCGTGTTGCCCGGCCAGACCTGGCCGATGTAGGTGTCGCCACCCTCGGTGCGGCAGAAGACGTCCTGCTCGAGCCCGTCGTCGTAGACGGCGTAGCCGGGGTCGTGCTTGACGCCCGGGTCGACGATGGTGATGGCCCGGTAGCCCTGGTTGGCCAGGCCCTTGAGCATCCCCGCCGGGTCCGGGAAGCGCTCCGAGTCCCACGTGAAGACGCGGTAGCCGTCCATGTAGTCGATGTCGAGCCAGATGCCGTCACAAGGGAACTCGTCGTCGCGGTAGCGCCTGGCGATGACCTCGACGTCCTGCTGCTTGTACGCGTGCCAGCGGCAGTGGTGGTAGCCGAGCGCCCAGATCGGAGGCAGCGACGCACGGCCGGTGAGCCACGTGTAGCGCTCGAGGATGCTCGCCATCGACGGTCCGGCGAAGACGTACTCCGTCCACTGACCGCCGTGGAAGGTGACGCGGTACTCGTCCTCGCGACTGAACTCGTACTCACCGCGGTAGCCGTTGTCGACGAACGAGCCGGCCACGGCACCGGAGGCGGCGTCGCGCTGGTAGAAGAACGGGATCGTCACGTAATACGGGTCGAACTCGGCGCTCGTCATGTCGGCGCGCGGGTCGTCCGCGGACAGGCCCGCCCGGAACTCGGCCGTCGCGTGCTCGTTGAGGACGTCGGTGTTCCACATCGTGAAGTCGCGGCCGCGCCGGTTGTGGTGGCCGCCCTTCTCGCCGAGACCGTAGATCGCGTCGTCGCGCCCGATCCGGCGGCGCGTCGTCCACGCGTCGTTGAGCGTGGCGTAGGTCCAGTAGCGGCCCTCCGAGTCCGGCGTGGACTCGATGACGACCGACCCGTCGGTGCGGTGCACGTCGACGCGGAACGGGTCGAGCCAGAGCGTCACGACGAGGTCGTCGGTGACGAGCCGCCACGCGGAGCCCGCCTCCGACTCCGTCTGCTCCGCCCGCCACGTGACGTCACCCTCCAGCGGGTCGACGCACACGGCATACGTCGGCTTCTCGTCGAAGACGCCGCCGCGGCTCAGCTGGACGCGCACGACGTCGGGTCGCACCGCGTCGATGCGCAGCGCCTCCCCGTGCAGTCGCGCGAGCAGCCCGCGGGACGTCTCCTCGACGGAGTCGACGCGCTCGAATCGGATGAAGTGGTCGGTCCTCATGCATCCACCCTGTCATCGAAGCTCTTGTCGAACACAGCCGCCAGCGACGGCCAGGCCTCCGCACGGCACCACACCGGCACGACGTCGATCGGGACGTCGCGCTCCACGACCTGTCCGCCCGCGACGGGATCGCCGGTCCAGACGTCGACCCACTCGCCCTCCGGCAGCCACACCGGCCACGTCGTCACGCCGGGCTCCGTCACCGGACTGACGAGCAGGTCGGCCCCGAGCATCCACTGCTGCGGGTGCTCCCAGACCTCCGCGGAGCCGGGGTGGTCGAAGAAGAGCGGGCGCATGAGTGGCACGTCCGTCGCGACCGTCGTGGCGGCCGACGCGGCGAGGTAGTCGACGAGTCGCTCACGCAGCCAGGCGAGCTCGCGGAAGACGGGAACGACCCGGTCGTCGCCGGTCTGCTCGGCGACGTGCCACGGCGTGCGGTCACGCAGCGGGAGCTGGTGGTGGTTGAACTCCGAGTGGTACTGCATGACCGGCATGAACGCCGACGCGCCCGCCGCCCGGAGGTAGAGCTCGGCGTCGGGCACCGGACCGGAGAAGCCGGCGAGGTCCCACCCCCAGTAGACGATGCCGCACGACGCGGCCGTCAGACCCGCGGTCACGGAGTGCCGGAAGGCCTCCCACGTCGAGTCCTCGTCGCCGGCCCAGAAGACGCCGTGCGCCTGCGAGCCGCTGAAACCACTGCGGGAGAATGTGATCGGTGGCTTGCCGTGCTTGCGCAGCAGGTCACCGAAGGCCCGGGCGTAGTGCACCGGGTAGAGGTTGTTGCCCTCGTCGCCGGCGCGGCCGTCGGCGTAGCCGAGGTCGTGGCCCCACGCGTGCTCACCGCCGTCGGTCTTGAAGCCGTCGATGCCGAGGTCGCGCACGAGGTAGTCCCGCTTCGCGGTCCACCAGTCGCGGGTGCGCTGGGTCGACAGGTCGGGCATGAGCGACTTCGGGAACCACCAGCCGCGGTTGAGGTATGCCGTCCCGTCGGCCTCGCGGACCGCGTGACCCTCGCGGACCATGGCCTCGCCCTCCGCGAGGACCTGCTCGTGCAGTCCATCCTCCGAGAGCGCCGTCTTGAGGAGTGGGATCTGCCAGAGGATGACCTTGATGCCGCGGGCGTGCAGGTCGTCGACCATCGCCTTGGGGTCGGGCCACGCGCCGTCGGCCGGGAAGGTGAAGTCGGAGAGGGCGAAGGGCGACCCGTCCGGGCGCGGGTCGTAGGTTGCGTCACGGAAGAGCATGATGCCCTCCTCGTCGCTCCACGCCTCGATGACGATGACGCCGACGGGGATGTCGAGCTCGCGGTGGCTGTCCATCCGCTCGGTGACGAGGGCCTGGGTGTTCCACTCGTTGCCCGAGGCCCAGAGCCGGAAGACCCACGACGGCAGCTCCTCGGCGCGACCGACCTCGTCGAGGAAGGCGCGCAGCACCTCGGTCGGGGTGCCCTCGGTGACGGCGACGTCGACGGACTCCGACGTCGTGCCGCCGAGCGCGACCTCGACGACCAGCCGGTCGGGCGCCGTGACGCCGCAGTCGAACCAGGTCCGCCGCGACGTGCGCACGTGGAAGCCCCAACCGGGAGCGTCGCCGTCGCCCCCGACGACGTGGGCGAAGGGCATCGGCAGGTAGGTGCGCCCGTGCACGCCCTGCGACTTGTACTGCTCGAAGACGACGGCGTCGAGCCGGCGCCCGGACTGGTCGAGGTGGTCGAAGCGCTCACCGAAGCCGACGACGTGGTCGCCCTCGTTCAGCCGCAGCGCGAGCCGCGCGCGGTGGATGCCGTCGACCGACACGAGCCACTCGACGGACCCCTCGACGAGCCGGTCGCCCTCCACGGCGACCGACCCGTCGAAGCCCCCGGGCAGCTCGGCGACCCAGCGCACCGGGGCGACCTCGAACCAGTCCGTCTCCTCCACCTGACCCTCATCAGTCGTGGCGACGAAGCGGTAGGCGTACCCGTCCTCCGAGTCCAGCGCGGGCGACTCGACGGCCCACGCCCCCTCGCCGCCGATCGACGCGGCCTGCGCCTCGGCGAGGTGGCCCTCTCCCCCGGCGAGGGCCGCGGCGTCGGCCGCGCTGGCCGTCACCGGCGACAGCTCGAGCCGGACGACGTCGGCCTCACCAGCCTCCCCGGCGTCGCGGGCGCGCCACTCGCAGACCACCGAGGTCACGTCGGGCGCGCACTGCACCCCGAGGGTCGTGGTCCGGCCCACGTGCGGCCGGACGGGGACGCGCTGGTCGGGCGAGACGGCATACGGGTGCTCGATGCCGTGCGGACGGTGCGTGATGAGGGTGCTCATGGGTCTCTCGGGTGGAGGTGGGTACGGGTGCGGCGACGCGGCCACTCGAGGGTGTGGGGCTCACAGCTCGAGTGACCGCGTCGCTGTCGGACGGGTCCTACGTGAGGAGCGCGTCGACGGCCTTCTGCGCGTCGGCGAGGGCCTGGTCGACCGTCTTGCGGCCGGCCGCGGCCGCGGTCAGCTCCTTCGTGACGGCGTCCTGGAGCTCCTGCTGGCGCTCGATGACGGGTGGCAGGACCGTGGCGTCGAGCGAGTCGAAGACGGCCTGACGGTTCTCCGGCTTGCCCGCCTCGAGGTAGGTCGCGAGCTTGGCCTCGTCGGCGACGGGCGGCAGCTCCCAGCTCGTCTTGAGGCGCAGATCGGTCATGACGTCCGAGCTCGTGAGGTAGCTGACCCACTTCTGGGCCGCCTCCTTGTTCTTGCTCGTCGCCGAGACGACAGCACCGTTGGTGAACATCGCCGACGCCTTGGCCGTGTTGCCCGGCTCGACGGCGACGTCCCACGCGAAGGGAGCGTCGGCGTTGCCGGAGAACATCCAGATGCCGGTGTGCCACATGGCGAGCTTGCCGCTCTTGAAGAGCTTGGAGTCGAAGTCGGGCGTGCCCGCACCGTCGGCCTCGGTCGGCATCGTCTTGCCGGCCTTGGCGACGAGGAAGGTCGCGGCCTGCTTGCCGGCGTCGGAGTTGAACGTCGACGCCGTCTTGTCGGCGTTGAGGAACTCGCCGCCGGACTGGGCCAGCGTCTTGTAGAACTCGAAGAAGCTGATCGGCTGGTAGTCGCCCCAGACGCCCTTGGCCTTGTCGGTGAGCTTGGCCGCGGCGGCCTGCTCGTCGGTCCACGTCCAGTCGGCGGTCGGCTCGGCGACGCCCTTGGCCTTGAAGAGGTCCTTGTTGAAGAAGAGGACGACGTTGCTGAACGACTCGGGCAGGCCGTACTGCTTGCCGTCGCTCTGGAACGCCTCGAGCAGCGACGGCTTGTAGGCCGCGCCGTCGACACCGGTCAGCTCGGCGAGGGCGCCGCTCTTCGTGTACGTCACGAAGTTCTCGTAGTTCAGCTCGAAGGAGTCACCGGCCGTGCCGCCCGCGACCGCGGTCTGCAGCTTGGTGAAGTACGCGTCGTAGGGCGTCGTCTCGATCTGGACCTTGATCGTCGGGTTCGCCTTCTCGAAGGCGGCCTTGATCGTGTCGAGGTCCTTCTCGTGGCCGCCGTTGGCCGAGAAGTTCATGTAGCGGACCGTCACCGGGCCGCCGGCCGTGGCCGGCGCCGTCCCGGTCGTCGCGGAGCCCTGGGCGCAGGCGCCGAGCGCCAGCACGAGGCCGGCGATGACAGGCGCGGCGCTGCGCCTGGCGGTGATCTTCATGGGTGTGCCTTTCGGATGCCGGGTTGATGGAGAAGCGTGGTGCGGGTCACTTGAGGCCGGAGTGCGCGACGCCGGCGATGATGTGGCGCTGGGCCAGCAGGTAGACGATCGCGATGGGCACGATCGAGAAGACCGACCCGGCCATGACGACGTCCCACTCGGTCGTGAACTGGCCGTGGAGCGTGGACAGTCCGAGCGGCAGGGTCATGAACTCGGGCGAGCGGATGACGACGAGCGGCCAGAGGAAGCTGTTCCAGCTGCCCATGAACGCAAAGACGGCGACGGTCGCGAGGGCGGGCCGGATGAGCGGCACGATGATCGTCGCGAAGATGCGCAGGTGGCCGGCGCCGTCGATGGTGGCGGCCTCGTCGAGCTCGCGGGGGACGCCCTCGACGGCCTGCTTGAGCAGGAACACCCCGAACGCCGACGCGATCGACGGCGCGAGCAGCGCCATGTAGGTGTCCTGGAGGCCCAGCGCCTTCATCTCGATGAAGAGCGGCACGACGAGCACCTGCATCGGCACCATGAGCGTCGCGAGGTAGAGCGCGAAGACGACGTTCTTGCCCTTGAAGCCGAGGCGCGCGAAGCCGTAGGCCGCCATGGTGCCGGTGACGAGCTGGAGCAGGGTCGACACGACGGCGATCCAGAACGAGTTGAGCAGGATCCGCCACATCGGCAGCGTCGCGAGGAGCGTGTCGTAGGCGGCGGTCGTGGGGTCGTCGACCCAGAGCTTCGGCCCGTCGGCGAGCGACCCCTCCGGCGTGATGCTGGTGACGACGGTCCAGAGGAACGGGAAGAGCATGACGACCGCGCCGGCGAGCACGGCGGCATACCGCAGGGCCGTGAGCCAGCCGAAGCGGCGCCGGGCGGGCGAGACCGGCGGGGGCCCGGCGGCATACGTGCTCGGCGAGCTCGGTGCCCCCGACGAGCCCGACGAGCCCGACGACGTCGGCGGCTGGAGGGTCAGCTGGTCAGGCATGGTGCACCCAGCGCTTCTGGCCGCGGATCTGCACGGCCGTGATGAGGAGGATGACGGCGAAGAGGATCCACGAGAGCGCGCTGGCCTCGCCGGCCCGGCCGTAGCGGAAGGTGAGGTCGTAGACCTGGCCGACGACGACCTGGCTCGAGCCCTGCGGCCCCCCACCCGTCATGACGTAGACCTGGTCGAAGACCTGGAAGCCGTTGATGAGCGAGATGACGACGACGAAGAACGTCGAGGGCGACAGCAGCGGCAGGGTGATCCGCCAGAAGCGCTGCCACGGACCGGCGCCGTCGACCGTCGCGGCCTCGATGACGTCGCCCGGGATCGCCTGGAGCCCGGCCAGCATGATGACCATGACGAAGCCGAGGTCCTTCCACGCCGAGCTGAGGATGACGGCGGGCAGGGCCCAGTTCGGGTCGGTCCACCAGCCCGGCTCGGGCAGGCCGACCGCGCCGAGGATCGTGTTGACGAGGCCGTTGCTCGGGTTGAGCAGCCACTTCCACACGAGGGCCACGACGACCCAGCTCGTCACGACGGGGAGGAAGTAGGCGGCGCGGAAGAAGGACCGCGCCGGCATCCGCTGGTTGAGGGCGAGCGCGAGGCCGAGACCGCCGACGTAGACGAGCGGCAGGTAGCCCGCGCAGTAGATGAGGGTGTGGGTGAAGACCTCGCGCGTCTGCTCGTCGCTGAGCAGGTCGGTGTAGTTGTCGAGCCCGACCCACCTCATGGCCGAGATGAGGTTCCACTCGTGCAGGCTCACCCAGATCGAGCTGATCATCGGGACGGCCGTGAAGAGGATGAGCGGGACCGCGCTCGGCGCGAGGAAGAAGAGGACCCAGCCGCGGTTGCGCCACGCGCGGGCCCGCAGCCCGGGAGCGGGCGTATGCCGTGTGCTGCCGGCCGTCTGCGGCGTCGGGTGGGTGGACGGTGGCGTCGCCGACCCGGTCGTGGCGGTCACGAGACGACCTCGTTCGCGGACTGGAGACGGGCCCGGACGAGCTCGCCCTGCTCGCCGCCGGCAACGGCGTCGAAGGGCGTCGCGAGCACGAGCGAGGCGGCCCCGACGGCCCACTGGTCCTCGGTCCAGGGCTCGCTGACGCAGCGGACGTCACGGCGGGTCGGCATGAGGTGGCGGCGGAAGGAGGACTCGAAGCCGGCCTCCCAGTGCTGCCAGTCGCCCATGCCCTCGCCCATGAGGACGACGCACTCGGGGTCGAGGGTGTGCACGACGCCGGCGAGGGCGCGGCCGAGGAGCCGGCCCGCCTGCTCGTAGACGGCGAGGGCCTGCTCGTCGCCGTCGGCCGCGGCACGGGAGAGGTCGGCGAGCGAGCCGTCGGCGGCGATGGCCCCGCAGCGGCGCGCCTCGTCGACCAGGCCCGGTTCGCCGACGTAGGCCTCGAGGCAGCCGACGTTGCCGCAGCCGCACGTCGGGCCGTCCTCGGTGACGGGGACGTGGCCGATCTCGCCGGCTCCGCCGTGCGCGCCCCGGACGACGAGACCGTGCTGGACGATGCCGCAGCCGACCCCGCGACCGATGGTGACGACGATGTAGGAGTCGTGCCGGCGGCCGATGCCGTAGACGCTCTCGGCGGCGGCGAGGGTGTTGACGTCGTTGTCGACGAGGACGGGGACGCCGAGCCGGTCGCGCAGGCGCTGGCCGACGGCTGCACGCTGCCAGCCGATGGTCGGGGCGTCGACGATCCCCGAGGCCTGGGAGTCGACGGCACCGGGGATGCCGACGCCGACCCCGAGGAGGTTGCCCTCCTGGCGGGCGACCGCGTCGGCGAGGGCGGAGCAGAGCACGTCGAGGGCGTCGCGGGGCGCCGGGTCGAAGGGGACCGACTCCGACGAGCGCACCGTGCCGTCGAGGTCGACGCCGACGATGGCGATGTGGTCGGCCGTCACCTTGGCGCCGATGGCGTAGCCGGCCGCGCGGTCGAGGCCGAGCAGGCGAGCCGGGCGACCGCCCGCGCTCGGGACCGACTCGAGCTCGGTGACGAGGCGGCGGGCGAGCAGCTCCTTCGTCGTCTGGGTGACCGTCGCGGGGCTGACGCCGAGGATGCGGGCGATGTCGGCGCGGGACGACGGGCCCCGGGTGCCGAGGAGGCCGAGCACGCTGGCGCGCACGAGGTCGCCGCGCCCGGCTGCGTGTCCGTTGGTCGTCATCGACTCACCTTCTGAGGGGGTGTCCTGGCTCGGTCGGGGACTAAGTTCAGGACTTAATTTAGGTCGAAACATAGACCTGTCGATGCGGGTCGTCAAGAGCCTGACCCGAACCGACATGACCACCCGACGGGCACCCCGTCGAGTGGTCACTCCCGCACGGGCCCCGCGCGCTCCCGCTCCCGCTCACGACCCCCGCTCACCACCCCCGCTCACGACCCCCGCGCCGTCGAGTGGTCACTCCCGCACGGTCAGCCGGTCTGCGCGGGGCCGACCCGGGGGTGGCGGATCGCCGCGCCGGTCGCGACGGGTGAGCGGCCCGACTCGCGCAGCACACGCGCGACGAGCGCCGGGTGGACGAGGGACGTCGGTGGCTCGGCGAGCTGGAGCACCCGGTTGAAGGCCCGCGCGACGGGGACCGAGGCGTGCGAGGCGCGGACGACGCGCTGGAGGTAGCCGTTGAGCTCGGCCGTGCCGAGCGGCCGCGGACCCTCGGTCGCAGGGTGGCCGAAGTCGCCGCCGACCGCGATGCGCCACGGCGCGTCGATGATGCGAGCGGCCTTGCGATGGAACCGTTTTGGCAGATCATCGGCCGCGACACCGACCCGCGACGCGACCTCACCCAGCGCCGCCGCCTGGAGCGCCGAGGAGGTCATGCCCTGGCCGTAGATCGGGTCGAAGCTGCTCGCCGCGTCACCGAGCACGACGAGCCCGGGGAGGAGGTCACGCACCTTCTCGTAGTGCCGGCGCTGGCTCGACGGGAAGCGGTAGGTCGACACCTCGGAGAGCCGCTCGCACCGGCCGATGAGCTGGGCGACGGCCGGGGTCGGGAGGCTCGCCGCGAACGCCGCGATGCCCTCGTCGGTCGCCGGCGGCGCGTCACCGTGGACGCCCGCGAGCGTCACCTGCCACCGGTCCCCCTCGACGGGCAGCACCGCACCTCCACGGAAGGAACCCGGGTTCTCGATGCACACGACGAAGTGGCCCTCGAAGTCGTCGGGCGACCGGCGCATCGTGAAGGACGCGTAGCCGATGTCGATGCCGACGCGGGTCACGGGCGGGTCGAGCACGTGCGATGCCGCCAGGTCGTGCGCGAGGCGCGAGCTGCGCCCGGAGCAGTCGACGAGGAGGTCGACCGGCCGCTCCTGCCCGTCCACGACGACCCCCGTCACGCGACGCCCGGACCGGACGACGCCCTCGACGGTCACGCCGTCCTCGACGCTCACCCCGGGCAGCGCAGCGACCCGTGAGCGCACGACGTGCTCGAGCAGGGGCCTCGTCTGCGAGACGGCCGGCCGGCCCCAGTCGCCGCGGGCGCGGTAGGCACCGCCCTGGTGCACCCACGCCCCGGTGCCGTCGACGCGTACGGCCCCGTGGCTCTCCAGCTCGTCCTCGATCCCGGGGAACCAGTCACGCAGCAGGTCGAGGCCTGCCGAGAGCAGCAGGTGCAGGTGCCGTCCCTGGGGCACGCGGCCGCGCGGCCCGACGGCCTCGGGCAGGTGCTCCCGCTCGAGCACGACGACCGACTCGGCGTGCTCGGCGAGCGCCCGGGCCGCGAACAGTCCCGCCATGCTGCCGCCCACGACGACGACCTGACCAGCACGACCGGCTGCCACGCGCCACCTCACCTCGCCGACGACACGAACGGGACACGAACCACGACACGAACAAGGACACGACAAGGCTAGAGCCGTGGGGGTTTGATGGGGGCATGACGGAGCACACCGACCTTCCGACCGCCGCCGCCGAGCCGTGCAGCCACGTCGCGGGTGACGCCCTCAGCCCGGCCGACCCGACGCCGGGGATGAGCCGGCAGGTCGCCCTGCACACCGAGTCGATGTGGTCGGGCACCGTCGACACCGAGGCCGGCGCCGTGTCCGGGTGGCACCACCACGGCGAGCACGACACGACGCTCTACGTCGTCTCGGGCCGGATGCGGCTCGAGTCCGGTCCGGGCGGCGAGGTCGTCGTCGAGGCCGGCCCCGGCGACTTCCTCCGCGTGCCGGCCGGAGCCGTGCACCGCGAGTCCAACCCGGGCGACGGCACGTCGCGGGCCGTCATCGTGCGCTGCGGCTCCGGCACGCCGACGGTCAACGTCGACGGGCCCGCGCCGGCCCCGACCGCAGACAGCGCGTGATCGACCGTGCTTGAGCGACAAGGGAGCTGAGCGGTGCGCGCGACGATCACGGCGAGCGGTGGCGCCGACCCGGCCGTCGCCTGGGCCCGCTACGAGCACCTCGACCTCTGGTCGAGCTGGTCGCCCCAGATCCAGGAGGTCATCGCCGCGACGCCGCGCATCGCGCCCGGGCTCAACGGGCTCGTCGTCGGCCCGCTCGGGGTGCGCGTTCCCTTCGAGGTGCTGTCGGTCGACGCGGAGGCGATGGAGTGGAGCTGGCACGTGCGCCTCGGCCCCGTGCACGCCACCCTCGACCACGTCGTCCGGCCGGCGCCTGGCGGCTGCACGACCGAGCTCGTCATCGACGGGCCGGCCTTCGCCGTCGTCGGCTACCGACCCGTCGCGGCCCTCGCGCTGCGGCGCCTCGTCCGGCGCGACCTCTAGCCGGCGCGATCTAGCCTGCGGGAGGGACGGACCCGCCGGCCTGCACCCGACCCCCGTGCCGGAGCCGGGCGGCCTGCGCGTCCGCGGCGCGGCACGCGTCGACGATCTCGCGCAGCGCTCCGTCGACGTCGGCCGCGTGCTCGAGCGCGGTGACCTCGCGCTCCGGACCGTGGATCCGTATGCCGTGTGGCACGGCGGAGCTGATGACGAGCGGCAGCGGGTCGGCCTCGGGATGGCGCAGCGACGCGTCCTCCCGGTCGAGCCGCCCGACGTAGACCGGCTCGACGCCACGGCCGTTGCGGGTCGGGCGGACGACGACGACGTTGACGTCGTCAGTCGCCGGGGCGATGCTGTCGACCTGCTTCGCGGCGGCGAGGACGACGGCAGCCAGCCCGGCGGCATACACCCCGTTGCGCTCCCAGGCCGTGCGCGCACGCCACGACGTGCGGCCCGACGCGGTGACCTCGCGGCCCTCCTCGGCGACGATGCCGATGGTCGCGAAGCGCACGAGGACGGTGACGTAGGCCCGCTGCGTCACCGGGTCGAGACCGGCGTCGAGGCACGTGACGTCGCTGCCTGACAGCCGCAGCGCCTCGTCGACGACGGCGACGACGGCAGCCGGGTCGTGCGACTCGAGGAGCTGCCACGCACCCGATGCGAGCGCCTCCTGCCGATCGTGCAGCACCCGACGCGCGACGTTGCTGGCGCTGACGAACGCGGCTGCCCGCTCGGTGGCGAGCGCCTTGAGCTCCGTGCTCTCGGCGCGCGAGAGGCCCTTGGCCGTGGCGCCGGTCGCGGCGAGGGCCTGCTGCCGGATGGCCGCCACCTCGGAGGCGGTCACGGGGACGAGCGGCGTCACCGCCGGCGGGCGGATCGCGCTGAACGGCTGACGGTGCAGGGAGCACAGGTCGCGGTCGACGGCGAGGGCCTCGTCACGGTCGGCCTCGCGGCGGGCCGTGAGGGCCCGGCCGGCGAGCTCGCGGATCGAGAGCGCGCCGTGACCTCCCGGCGCTCGGCCTGCCGACCCATCGACCGGCAGGCCACCGGCGTCGCGCCGACCGCGCCGCAGCAGGCTGAGCCGGCCCTGCCGCCCTCCCCGCCCCTCTCGGCCGGAGGCCTGAGCCGAACGCCCGGACGAGCCCCCTTGTGGTGAGCCGAGGCCCGGGGTGGCGGCCTCGATCGCCGGCGTCATGACGTCGGCGAGCGCCGCGGCCACCGGACCGCCGACCCGGAACTGCACGCGCAGACCGGACGGGTGCGCCACGAGCCGCAGGATCGGTGACAGCCGGATGCCCGGCGTCACCTCGGGCTCGTCGCCAGGGCCGGCCTCGGCGGCGTCGGTGGCCGGGTCGGCCTGCACGAGAAGGCGTCCGGGCACGGCCGACGCGGAGCCGTTGAGCACCGACCCGTTGACCGGGTCAGCGACGCCACCGGACGCCGAGCCGCCCCAGCCTCGTGGTTCGTAGTACTCCCGCCCAGCCTTCATCGCTGGAGCCGCGGCGCCGCCCGACGAGCTGCCGTAGCCCCCATAGGTCGCGGAAGCCTGTCGACCCCGCTCGGGGAAGAGGGCGGCGAGGGACACCGTCGACTGCGCGGCCACGGTGGCGATGGGGAAGGACACCTTGCTCAGGCGCCCGCGCCCGGCACGCCGGGACCTCTCCGACCGGGGCGGCTGCGCGGTCACCGACCAGAAGCTCCAGTCGGCCGGAGGCTCGGGCCATTCGGGGTCGGGCAGCCACTCGTCAGGCGGCACCCACGTCGCAGGCGGCGTCGGCCACCCCGGCGGCGGGTTGAAGCAAATGGTCACAGCACGGCCCCCCTCGGCCACCCCTCGGCCACCCCTCATGGCCCTCCCCGCCGGGCATCATCGCGCATCGACGGGCCCGCGGTGGAGGGATGGTCCAGAAGTCCGCGCACCCGTCGTCGCAGCGTAGCGCCGGAATCCCTGCCGTGGTCGGCTCGCGACGAGGGCGTATGCCGTCCGCCCCCACCCGCTCTCAGCGCCCCCTCCCGTCCGGCCTCCGCTGCGACCTCGGCTGCGACCTCGGCTGCGACCTCGGCTGCGACCTCGACATGCCGACGACGGCAAGGAGGACGCACACCGGCACGACGACGAAGAGCACGACGGCACCGGCACGCACCTGGTCGGCGGCGAGGTCACGCAGCCACGGCAGCTCGAGGCCGCCGAGCTGCTCGGCGGCGAGGACGGACGGGCTTCGGGCCAGCCAGGCCGCCGCGGCGAACGCGCCCAGCACGAGCGCGCCGAGGCACCCGAGGACCGTGCGTGACGGGCTGCCACCCCGGGCGTCCGGCTGCCGGTCGGGCGGGACCGTGCCTGCCGTCCTCTCCGTGTCCGGCGTCCGCACCGTCCCTGCCGTCATCGCCGCTGCCCAGAGGACCCCGACGGTGAGCGCCGACCCCACCATCACGAGGTGTCCAGGATGGGTGGTGAGCACGAGCTCGAGCGGGCGGGCCGTGTGCAGCACGACGAGGCCGGCGACGAGCACGACCGTCGCCACGACCGGACGCGTCAGCACCGTGACGGCACGGGACCGCCCGACGCCGACGACGACCTCGCGCGGCCCGAGGGTGCCGTCGTCGCGCGGCGAGAGCGCCCGCTCGGCGAGCGTCAGCGGTGACCCGGCCACGAGCGGCAGCGGGACGACGAGCGCGAGCGTGAGCAGGAGCGCCGTGTGCCATGAGAACGAGACGCGGCCGTAGGTCCCGAGCGGGCCACTCGTCGTCCACACGAGCAGGAGGCACCCGAGCACCCACGCGGCGGTGCGCCAGCGCGACCAACCCAGCACGGCCTGCGCGCGACGACGCCCCGCGCGACTGTCCCGCAGTGCCGCCCGGCTGACATCCCGCACTTCCGCGCGACTGTCGTCGCGCACTCCCGCGCGACTGTCGTCGCTGTGCGACTCGACGAGAGCACGCGCGGAGGCCACGCGCGCGGCGACGATGCCGACGGCATACAACCCCAGGACGACGACGGCCACCGCGAGCCAGAGCCAGTCGGTGCGCCAGGTCGCCCACCACGCCACGGCGGCGGGGTCGGGCGGCGCCGGGAAGCCGGTCACGGCGAGCGCGGGCGTCGGGTCGGGCAGCTCCTCGGGCACCGGCGGCGCGCTGCGCGAGAGTGCCGCGGCGACGCCGAAGGTCGCACCCATGACCGCCACCTCCCCGAGTGCGAGCCGCAGGAACGCCCGGTGCCCGACCCCTGCGTCGAGGTCGGCGAGCGTCGTCCGGCGGTGCCACCAGCCGGCCACGCCCAGCGCGACGAAGGCGACGGACTTCACGACGAGGAGCAGTCCGTAGGGCGTGCCGAGCTCGGACCACGCAGCGAGGCGCGTCGTCGCCGCGAGCACCCCGGAGAGCCCGACGGCGACGAAGGCGGCGAGCGCCACCGTCGAGTAGCGCCGGGCCGTCACCCCCAGCGCCTCCCCGAGCCAGCGGTGGAGCATGACGAGCACGACGAGCCCACCGACCCAGGTCGTCGCCCCGAGCAGGTGCAGGCCCATGGCGTTGACCGACGTCTCGTGGTCGTCGGAGGCGCCCGTGTGGCTCGCGAGTCCGAGCACCAGGATGCCGACCGCGGCGAGGGTCCCGAGCCAGACGGCCGCGACCCGGCTACGTGCCACCGCCGCCCCGGTCGCGACGACGAAGGCGCACGCGCCGCTGATGAGCCCGATCCTCGTCGCGTCGATCTGCCACACCAGCGCTCCGAGCTGCTGCACCAGGGCCGGGCTCGACAGCGGCAGGCCGGCGGCGTCCGCGAAGGTGAGCACCACCCCGGCCAGCGCGGTGACGACCCAGACGAAGCCGGCACCGAC
The DNA here is from genome assembly GCF_964254175.1 of Terrabacter sp. LjRoot27. Taxonomy (NCBI): domain Bacteria; kingdom Bacillati; phylum Actinomycetota; class Actinomycetes; order Micrococcales; family Intrasporangiaceae; genus Terrabacter; species Terrabacter sp. LjRoot27. Next base: position 228,946 of record NZ_CAXUSS020000001.1, on the reverse strand, counting down.
GGCGAGGCGCATGGGTGCGGGCGCCGCGACGGCCCGGATCCTCGGCCCCGACCGGGCGGGCGCGGGCACGAGCGAGGCGGCGAACACGAGGGAGGCGACCGTGACGGCCGCCGCGACGTCGTGCACGACCCGGACGAGCGGCACCGACCACCGGACGAGAGGACCCGCGTCCTCGACGAAGACGAGCGGGTCCATGGCCCCCGTCGAGCTCGCCGCCACGACGCACGCGACCAGACCGGCGACCACGGCCACCACCGGAGCGAGGCCCGGGGGCACGGAGCGCCGCACGGCAGGCTGCCGCGGCACCGGCCGGAGGTCGTCCGCGGCAGCCCTCGACGCGGCTCGCGACGCGTCGGGTCGCACCGGGCTGCTCATGTCCGCCCGCTCGATCTCATGTCTTCCCCTGCCTGCTGGAGTGCCCGTTCATGTCGACGAGTTGACGAAGCCGATGAGGATGGCGCCCCACCACCCGATCTGGGACACGACGGTGGCCGTCATCATGAGGCGCCAGTCGCGGCGGGGCAGGTTGCCGGGCGTGACGTATGCCGGCAGCTGCGCCATGCGCCGACGGAGGGCAGACATGGCGGCGCCGTTCCAGGCGACGGCGAGCACGAGGACGAGCTTGGTGACCGTCAGCGGCGAGCCGAGGTCGGGGTGGAGCAGCGCCCCGGACGCGATGAGCCCCGCCAGCCCGCCCCAGATGAGCGGGCCCGCGCCGGCCGCGAGCCGGGTCGACTCGGTGAGGCGGCGACGTCCGGCGAGCCAGAGCAGTCCGTGCCAGTCGATGACGAGGACGGCGCCGAAGGAGACGACGAGCGCCAGCACGTGGACGGCCACGACCGTGGGCCGCAGGGCGTAGTCGGTGGGCACGAACCTCGACACGACGATCGCGCCGAGCAGGGCGGCCAGGATGATCGGGAAGCGGTAGACGGGCAGCAGCTTGGACAGCGCCGGGAAGATGTCGTCGCCCGGGTGCAGCGGGATGCGGTCGCCCGGAGCCGCGGCAGCACGCTGCTCGCCTGGGCCCGCGACGTCGAGCTCGTGGTCCGCGGGCAGCGCGCCCGGGCCGGGGAACATCTCGAGGATCGCGTCGATCATGGCGATGACGTGCGAGTCCTCGTGTCGAGCGGGCCCGGACCACCCGGCCTCGACCGGCACGGGGGTCGAGACGGCTGGAGCCCGGGCTTGCGCCAGCGCCGGCGCGGGGTCCGGCACCGGCGGCGCGTCCGCGGCGAGGGCCGACGCGCTGTCGTACGCCTTGACCCATCGTCGGAGGCTGCTGGCGCTGACCCCGAGCTCTGCCGACACGACGGAGAGCCGCGCGTCGGGCGCTTTGGCCCGTTCGACGGCATATGCCCGAAATCCACTGTCGTAGTGACGTTTCGAACTCTGGACACTCTGACCGGGTGCATCCGGACCCTTGCCGGGCGGAAGCTCGGTCACGACCACCACCCCCGCTCCACTCCCCCGAGAAGCACCGGATGACCCATGACACAACAGGATTCGCTCGGAGGATAGCGCTGATCAGGGATGCAGCATCACCCCGTGGCCACCAGTCGGGCAGGCCTCCGGTGACGCCGGACAACGACCCATTCCGCCCTATTCGACCAGATGACAAGGGGTTTCGGGTCAGGTACGCACGGGTAGCGGGTTATCGTGCAACCGAGGTCGCAAGTGCCGGTGGGGGCCGGGGCATCCGCGCGACCGGCTGGCGAGTGGGGGATGGGATGGGGCAGCAGCCGCAGACACGACGGCAGATGAAGGAGCAGGAGCGGGGTCGACGGGGGATCCTGCCCGTCCTCATCAGGGTGGTCGCCGTCGCCGTGCTGGGCGCGGCCGTGTGGTTCGGGAAGGGACTGTTCACCTCGGCCGAGCCGAGCGGCTCCCCGAGCGCGATCCCGGGCGTCGCGGCACCGCTGACGACGACACCGGACCCGACGACATCCGCCACCTCGACACCCACCTCGACGCCCACACCCTCGGAGACCGCGACGGGGACGGCGACCGAGACGCCGGAGCCCGACCCGATGGTCCAGGCCGTCGCGTCGTGCCGCGCCAAGTGGGGTCTGCAGTCAGCCGCGCGCGCCGACGCCTACCGCTCGCTCTCCCAGTGGGACCGCCACCTCAAGATCATGAACGACCTCCAGGCCGGGAAGCTGACACTGGCCCAGGCGAAGGCGGCATGGCCCGCGACGACGGAGAAGGCCGCCGACAACATCGTCGCCTTCCGCGCCGCCGACAAGGCCCTGGCCGCCTCGAAGGACGCGTGTGCCGTCGAAGCCGGGGCCACAGGTGCGCAGGCCGAGGCGGTCCGCAGCTGCGCGGCCTCGATGAAGACCGTGGACGGCGTGCTGGCGCAGGCCCGCGTCGCCGTCGCCCCGTGGGAGACCCACCTCAAGGACCAGTCGCACTTCAAGGCCGGCGGGATGACCCCGGCCGCGGCCGAGGCCGCGTGGCGGGCGCTGTGGCAGAAGGGTCTGGCGACCCTGCCCGGCTACCTGGCCGTGGCCCCCAAGGGCCAGTCGGCCGCCTGCACCCTCCCCGCCTGACCCCACCCGTCGAGAGGCCAAGGCGCCTCTCACCCGTCGAGAGGCCACGACCTGCTGCCCCTCGACGTGGTGCCGGGCCGACGAGGCCGGCGTCAGGCGTGGCCGGTCTCCAGGAGGTCGTCGAGCTGCTCGTCGCCGAGCGCGTCCACGCACACGCGCACGATGTCCATGACGTCGGCGTCGGGAGCCACGGCCACGAGGTCGTGCGCCGGCCCGTCGAACTGCATCGGCCGGGCCGCCGAACCGAGCAGCAGCGGCAGCGGGTCGGCGAGAGCCGGGCGCAGCGTGACGGCCTCGCGGCTCAGGCTGCCGACGTAGATGGGCTCGAGCCCGTCGCCGTCCTCGGTCGGTCGCACGATGACGAGGTGGATGTCGTCGGCCGCGACGGCGATGCTGATCGCCCGGCGGGCAGCGGCCAGCGCGAACGAGGCGAGCCCACCGAGGTAGAGCGCGTTGCGCTCGGAGCGGGTGCGGCGGCGCAGCATCCGACGGCCGCTCGACGAGACCCCGGGTCCGCGCTCGGCGACGATGTCGAGCGAGGGGTAGCGGGCCACGATCGTGACGTAGCCGCGCGAGGTCTCGGCGTCCCAGCCGGCGTCGACGCACGTGCAGCCGCACTCGGCCGCGGCGAAGTCGGCGTCGAGCTCGGCGATGACCGCGCAGCGCTCGTGCCCGGCGAGGTCGTTCCACTGGTCGTCGAGGGCGGCGGCGCGGTGCTGGGCGATGACGACGTGGGCGAGGTCGAGGGTGCGGCTGAAGCCATCCGCCTCGGTCTCGGCGATCGCCTTGGCCTTGGCTCGGGCGGCGCGCTTGAAGACCGACACCTGCGGCAGCGCGGCGTGGAAGGCCTTGCGCTCGAGCAGGCTCCGCTCCTTGGCGGGGATCGCGGCGGCCTCGGGCGGCTCGGGCCGGCGGCGCGGCGGATGGTTCTCGAGGTGCAGCGCGACGAGCGCCTCCTCGATCGACCGCAACGCGTTGAGGTCGCCGGACTCCTGGGCCTGACGTGACCGCACCTCGAGCTCGGCGAGGCTCGGGGTCTCGTCGCCGCCGCGGTCGGAGACGGCCGAGGCATCGGTGCGCACGCCGACGCCGGTGCCGACGCGGGTGCCCGCGGTCTCGTCGAGGAGCGCGCGCAGTCCGGACGTCGACGAGCTGAGCCGCACCTCCGGTGCGACCCTGAGCAGGAGGTCCACCTCAGATGTCCAGCCGGCCTGCAGACGTCAGGAGACCATCGAGCTCCCACGCACTGTCGGCACCGGCGCGCGTCGCGACCGGCTCGACGGCGCGGCCGGGCGACGTGGCCACCTCGAGGGCGTCGGTCGAGGCGCGGGCGCGCAGCCCGGCGAGCCAGCTCCCGCGGTCGGTGCCGTAGGTGGCGGCGGTCGTGCGGGGCGGCGTGCCGAAGCGCGGCGTGCCGGCCTCCCGCACGTCACCCGCCGCCCGCTGCTCGACGACCCAGAAGGTCCAGCCGCGCGGCGGCGTCGGCCAGCTGGGGTCCGGCATCCACTCGTCACCGGGAGCCCACGACGACGACGGAACCGGCCATCCCGGAGGAGCGTTGAAGCGCACCGACATGTCTACCCCTTTGACCAGAGCCTTGACGGGGCCGACCCTGACCTCGGCCCCACATCCGCACGGTACGACCCAAAGAGGGTCAAAGTCTCCGAAATGGGCAAAATGCCCCACCCGTCCACCCCGCTCTCTCAGGGGCCGTTCGGGGGCGGGTCGGGGTCGACCCCGATGGGCACCGTCACCGCCGACGGCCACGCTGGAGCCATGACGACGAGCACGCTCTCCCCGGCCCGCGCCGCCGGCTCCCCGAGGGCCCACACCGCACCGGCCGCGTATGCCGTCACGCCCCCGACGACGCGCACCGCGCGTCCCACGCCCGCCACCGCGCCGGCTGCGCCGGCGCCCGAGTGGGTGCGCACGCGTACGACCCCCCTTCCGGGCAGCCGTGAGTCGACGGACCGGGTGCCCCTGCTGGCGCTGGTCGCGCCGCTCCTGCTCTTCACCCACGGCATCGTCGACTGGGTCGACGGACTCGACTCCCTCGACGGGCTCCGCGGTCTCGGGGGGCTCGGCGGGGTCGCCGCCGCCCGCGACCAGGGCGCCCTGTCGGTGGCCGCCGGTGTGCTCCTCGTCCTGTCGGTCGCCGGCTTCGCGTGGCTGACGGTGAGCCTCGGCGCCCGCCTGCGCCACCTCCCGCTCGCGGTGCCCACGGCGCTGCTCGCGGCGTTCGGTGCCGGCGCGACGGCCACCGTCTGGCTCGGTCACGTCACGGGCCTGCTCGGCGACGCCGTCCCCGCGGCACTGTCGTCGGGCGGCGGCGTGCTCACCGCTGTCGTCCTGGCGGTGGTGCTCGTGGCCCTCGCCGTCGAAGGGCACCTGCCCGTCGGTTCGCTCGCGCTCGCGGCCGTCTCCGTCGCGGTCATGCTCCTGCCCTGGGGCCTGGGCCCGCTCGCCTCGCTCGTGCTCCTCATCGCGCTCGCCCCGCTCACCCGGCCTGCCGAGACGAGCTGAAGCCGGCACCGCCGCGCGCGTGCCAGTCTCAGCGCGCGTACCCGTGAGTTCGGTCCGAGGATGTGGGGACGCGCCCGATCCGGGCGCCGGCACCGTCCCTCACACCACGGGAGCTCACCACATGCGACACCCCAGCCTGACCAGACGCGGCGTCGTCGCCGTCGCGTCGCTCGCCCTCGCCTCGACCGCAGCGATCGGTGGCGTCGCCGTCGCCTCGACCGACGCGACCACCGCCGAGCCCGTCTCGACGCCCGTCACCATCAGCACCCCGGACGGCCGGCTCATGAGCTACGTCGTCAACGCCCGCATCGCCAACCCCGGCCAGACGCGTCTCGTCGAGACCGCGGTCAGGGCCGCGGGCGGCGTCGTCGTCCAGTCGTGGCCGCAGATCGGCGTCGTCATCGCGCACTCGAAGGTGTCGACCTTCCGCGCCGACGTCGTCGCGAAGGGTGGCAACGCCGTCGACTCGGTCGGCGCGACCCGCACCGTCGCCGTCTCCGAGGGCACGCCCGAGGTCGCGGGGGCGTCCTGGGGCCGCGGCGCGTCCGGCTACAAGCAGGGTGCGACGAAGGCCGTCAACGGTGACCTCGAGTCCGACGCGACGCCCGCCGAGGCCACCGACCCGCGCGAGACCGAGCAGTGGGACCTGCGGATGATCAAGGCCGACCAGGCCCACGCGATCACCGACGGCTCCCGCGACGTCCTCGTCGGCGTCCTCGACAGCGGCATCGACCCCGACCACCCCGACCTCGCCGCCAACATCGACGTCGCCGACTCGGTCAACTGCACCGACGCCGGTCGGCCCGACCTGTCGGCGACCGGCTGGTACCCGACGACGAGCGACCACGGGACCCACGTGGCCGGCACGATCGCCGCGGCCCGCAACGGCGTTGGCATCGTCGGCGTCGCCCCGAACGTCCGGATGGCCGCGGTCAAGGTCGTCAACGACGCCGGCTTCATCTACCCGGAGTACGCCGTGTGCGGCTTCATCTGGGCGGGCCTCAAGCACATGGACGTGACGAACAACAGCTACTACGTCGACCCGTTCGAGTTCTACTGCGAGGACCAGCCCGACCAGTACGCCGCCAAGGAGGCCGTGCGTCGCGCGGTGACGTGGTCGACGGACCAGGGTGTCGTGCACGCCGCCGCAGCTGGCAACTCGGCCCGTGACCTGTCGGACAAGTCGTCGTTCAAGGACACGACGAGCCCGGACGACCAGCCCGCGTCGGGCTTCGTCAGCCGCACGCTCAACAGCGGGTGCGAGGACATCCCGACCGAGCTGGACGGCGTCGTGACGGTGAGCTCGATGCAGCGCTTCCCGACCGGCACGATGGACAGCCGCCTGTCGTCGTTCAGCAACCGGGGCCTCGGCAAGATCGACGTCGCCGCCCCCGGCTCGTCGATCCTCTCGACGGTCGTCGCCAACAACGGCTACGGCACGAAGAGCGGCACGTCGATGGCGTCCCCGCACGTCGCCGGCGTGCTCGCCCTCATGAAGTCGGTCCACCCGACGTGGACGCCCGCGCAGATGATCGACAGGCTGCGCGCACAGGCCGACGACAAGGCGTGCGGCACGACCACCGCCGGCCCGACGTGCGTCGGCCCGGTCGAGGACAACAGCTTCTTCGGTGAGGGTGTCGTCGACGCGCTCGACGCCGTCAGCTGACCCACCCCGCGCCCCAGTTCACCGTCGAGTGGCCCCGTCGTCCCGTGACGACGGGGCCACTCGACGGTGGAGGGGTGTCACGGCATGTGACGACGGGGCCACTCGACGGTGAAAGGGGGCCTCCCCCCTACTCGAGTGGCCCCGTCGTCACACGGGTCGAGTGTGGAGCGAGCGGACGGTGCGGGCGAGCAGGACGAGCGCGACGAGCTGGCTCACCGCGACGACGCCGACCAGCACGGGCAGCGACCGGTCGTAGAGCCACCCGGCCACGAGCCCACCGACGATCGCGAACGCCCCCTGCACCCCCGCGAAGACGCCGTATGCCGTCGCGCGGCGAGGCGCCTCCACGACCTCCGCGACGAGCGCCTTGACCGTCGAGTCCTGCACGCCGTAGGCCAGGCCCCAGACGGCGACCCCGACGAGGGAGAGGACGACGGAGCCCGACAGCGCGAGCGGGGGGACGAGCGCGACGAGCACCGGCACGGCATACAGCACGGCGCCGCCGCGCCGGTCGTAGACGAGCCCCACCCCGAGGGCGGCGAGCGCCTCGACGCCCATGGCGCCGGCATACACGACCGGGACGGTGGCGACGGGGACGAGCCCCTCGACGGTGAGGTGGTAGCCGATGATCCCGAACGTCACGAGGCCCCCGGTCATGAGGCCGGCGGCGAGGGCGTAGCCGAAGAACTCCCGCGGCAGTCCCGACCCGATGGCGTCGGCGAACCACCCGCGCAGCCCGCGAAGGGAACCGTCGCCACCCGGAACCGCCTCTGCTGCAGGGCTGCCCACCGTCTCAACGTCGTAGACCGATGGGTCGGGCACCCGGTAGCGGATGACGGCGAGGAGCAGCATCGCGGCCGCACCGGGGATCGCGAGGACCGCCATGCTCGGCCAGATCGCGCCGGTCGCTGCGACGACGCCCGCGACGAGGAGCGGCCCGGCGAACGCCCCGACCTGGTCGAGCGCCTTGTGGACGCCGAAGCCCCGCCCTCGGCCGACCGCCGACGCGACGTGCGCGAGCAGCGCGGACTTCGACGGGCTCCGGACCGCCTTGCCGGAGCGCTCGAGGAGGATGAGGACGGCTGCGAGCGCGAGCCCGGCGCCGCCGACGAAGGGCGTCACGGCGAGGAGCGGCACGCAGACGGCGGTGAGGCCGTAGCCGACGATCGTCAGCCCCCAGTAGCGGCCGGTCCGGTCGGCGAGCGGCCCGAAGACGAGGCGCAGCACGAGCGCCATCGCCTCGCCGGCACCGGTGACGAGCCCGACGACGAGCGCCGTCGCGCCGAGCGAGGCGAGGAGCGGGCCGTACATCGACCGCGCGCCCTCGTAGACCATGTCGGCGGCGAGGCTGACGAAGCCGAACCACCACACGACCCGCCACGCCGACCAGCGGCCACGGTCGGATCCGGAGCCGGCCCCGGCGGTGGGAGCGCTGGCAGCCGGGTCGGTCATGCGGGGCAACCTAGCAACCACACCTGCGACCGGAACTGCGACGAGACCTGCGACCAGACCTGCCCACGGGCCTAGCCTGAACGGGTGAGCAACCCGGACCGCCACCCCACCGAGGTCGTCTGCGGCGACGACCCGACCCCCTCGACCGCCGTCGTCCTGCCCTACCGGGAGGTGCCGCTCGGCGGCCCGCGCGCGATGCCGGTGCGCCGCAGCCTCCCGCAGCGCGAGCGCTCGCTCATCGGCGCGTGGTGCTTCGTCGACCACTACGGCCCCGACGACGTCTCGCAGACGGGCGGCATGGTCGTGCCCGGCCACCCGCACACCGGCCTGCAGACGGTGTCGTGGCTCTTCACGGGCGAGGTCGAGCACCGCGACACCACCGGCGCGCACGCGTTCGTCCGCCCCGGCGAGCTCAACATCATGACCGCGGGCTCAGGCATCGCCCACTCGGAGTACTCCACCCCCGACACGACCGTCCTCCACGGCGCGCAGCTGTGGGTCGCGCTCCCCGACGCCGACCGTGACACGCAGCCGGGCTTCGAGCACTACGCCCCACCGGTGACCGAGGTCGACGGCGCGCGGGTCCTCGTCTTCCTCGGCACCCTCTTCGGCCAGACCTCGCCGGTGACGATGTTCTCCGACCTCGTCGGCGCCGAGGTGACGCTCGCCGCCGGCGCCTCCCTCGACATCGAGGTCGACCCCACTCATGAGCACGGGCTGCTCTGCGACACGGGCCTGCTCACGGTCGGTGACGCCACCGCCAAGCCCGGCGAGATCGCCTTCCACGCCACGGGCGCCGGGCGCATCACGGTCGAGGCGGGCCCCGACGGGCCCGCGCGCTTCCTCGTCCTCGGAGGCGCACCCTTCGGCGAGCAGATCGTCATGTGGTGGAACTTCATCGGCCGCAGCCACGACGAGGTGGTCGCCTTCCGCGAGGACTGGCAGCGCGAGCGCTCCCCGCGCGAGGAGGGGTCGTATGCCGCCGCGGCGCCCGACGCGCGCTACGGCACCTTCCCGGACGCCTGGGACCACACCCTCCCCGCGCCCGGCCTGCCCCACCTGCGCCTCCGGTCCCGCGGCTGACGAGCATCGAGACGACCACTCGAGTGGTCACTCGTGTACAGGGTTTGAGGTCGGGCCGCCGTCAGGAGAAGGATGGGCGCATGCGCGCGACGACGATCCATGCCCCCGGTGACATTCGCCTGACCGACGTCCCCGACCCGACGATCGAGGCCCCGACCGACGCCATCGTCCGCGTCGTGGCCGGCTGCATCTGCGGCTCGGACCTCTGGCCCTACCGCGGCGCCAACCCGATCACGCCCGGCTCGACGATCGGCCACGAGGCCGTCGGTGTCGTCGAGGAGGTCGGCGGCGACGTGCGCAACATCAAGAAGGGTGACTTCGTCGTCATCCCCTTCGTCCACTGCGACAACACGTGCCCGCACTGCCTCGCCGGCATGACCTCGGTGTGCGACCACCAGGGCTGGACCGAGAGCGGCCAGGCCGAGCTCGTCCGCGTCAACCAGGCCGACGGCAGCCTCGTCGCGACCGACGGGATGCCCGACGACGCGATGCTCCCCTCGCTCCTCACCCTCGCCGACGTCATGGCGACCGGCTGGCACGCTGCCGTGTCCTCGCGCGTGCAGCCCGGGGGCACGGCCGTCGTCATCGGTGACGGCGCCGTCGGCCTCTGCGGCGTCATCGCCGCCAAGGAGCTCGGCGCCGAGCGCATCGTCGCGATGTCGCGTCACGAGCCGCGTCAGGCCCTCGCCCGCGAGTTCGGCGCGACCCACGTCATCGCTGAGCGCGACGACGCCGGCGTCGAGGCCGTCCTCGAGCTGACCGACGGCATCGGCGCCGACTCCGTGCTCGAGTGCGTCGGCACCGACCAGTCGATGAAGACCGCCTTCCGCATCGGCCGCCCCGGCTCGACGGTCGGCTTCGTCGGCGCCCCGCACGGCGTCGAGCTGCCCGTCCGGCAGATGTTCGTCCGCAACGTCGGCCTCGCTGGTGGCATGGCTCCCGTGCGCACCTACCTGCCCGACCTGCTGGACCGCGTCCTCGACGGCCGCATCGACCCCGGCAAGGTCTTCGACCTGACGCTCCCCCTCGACGACGTCGCCGAGGGCTACCGCGCCATGGACGAGCGCCGCGCCATCAAGGTCCTCCTGCGCCCCTGAACGACCCTGAGCGACACTGAGCGACCCTGACCAACCCTGGACAGCGGCCTCCCGGCCGCACCGATCGGGTATGCCGTGAGGGCACCAAGCCGTTGACGCTCGCGCTCCGAAGACCGCTCGTGACCCGCGAACCCGAGCAGACGGCATACCCGGCTTCGACAGAGGAGCGAGACGTGACGCACGCCCGGCTCATCGACACGGCGGCTCCGAGCGCGCCCCGCGGCATCGTCCTCGTGCTCCACGGCGGCGCGGCCCGGCGCAAGCCGATGCGGGTCAGCCCCACCCAGCTGTCGGTGCTGCGGATGGTGCCGATCGCGAGCCGCATCGCACGTGCCGCCAAGGGCGAGCTCGCCGTGCTGCGCCTGCTCAACTCGACGCGCGGCTGGGACGCCCACCACACGCCGGTCGACGACGTGCGCTGGGCCCTGGGTCGGGTCGCCGACCGCTTCGGCCCCGACCTTCCGGTCTGCCTCGTCGGGCACTCGCTCGGCGGACGCGCGGCGCTGCTCGCCGCCGGTGAGGATCCCGTCGTCAGCGCCGTCGCGCTCAACCCGTGGGTCTACCCCACCGAGGGGCACCTCGACCTGAGCGGGCGCCGCATCCTCGTCGTCCACGGCGACGACGACCGGGTCGCCCGACCGACGAGCTCGGCGTCCGTGGCCCGCGACCTCGCCCGCACCGCGGAGGTCGGCTACGTCACCGTCGAGGGCGGCAAGCACGCGATGCTGCGCCGCCACGAGGTCTTCGACGGCCTGGCAGCCGACTTCGCCGCCGCCACCCTCCTCGGCCGTCGGCCCGAGGGCGTCGTCGGTCGGGTCCTGGCCGGCGAGGCGTGGGTCGACGTCTGAGGCCCGGACGTCTGAGCCCCAGACGTCCGCGCGCCGTCTCCCGCACGTCTTGCTGCGGAAGCCACCGCACAACCCACGTTTTGTAGGTTTATGACCATTTGGTCACCAAATGCGTGCTTACTTTGCAGTCGTCCCCTTTGCCGAATACAGTCGAGGCACCCCCTCCAACGACCGGTCCGGAACTAAGTGAGGACCAGGATTGGCCCCGAGATTTGCGTCAGTCGATGACTACATCGCCTCCTACCCCGAGGAGACGCGAACTCAGCTTGCGGGGGTCCGCCGCACGATCCGCGAGGTAGCCCCGCACGCCGGCGAGAAGATCAGCTACGGCATGGCGACGTTCACCGTCGACGGCAAGCCGCTCATCTACTACGCCGGGTGGAAGAACCACGTCGGCCTCTACCCCGTCCCGACGGGCGACGCGAAGTTCGAGGAGGCGATCAGCCCCTACCGGCGCGCCAAGGACACCGTGCGTTTCCCGATCAGCCGGCCGGTCCCGCTCGAGCTCGTCTCCGAGATCACCGAGCTGTGCCTCAAGCGCCGCGCCGCCGTCACCGAGGGCCACGACGCCTGAGGCGCCCTCGGACCGATCAGCCGGGGCCGGGCGCCTCCATGACGGAGAGCACGTTGCCGGCCGGGTCGGTGAACCACGCGATGAGCGGCCCGCCCCCGCGGAAGATCCCCTTGGGGTCGGTCTCCATCGGGGTACCGGCATACCGCTCGAAGACGATCCCCTTGGCCGTGAGGTCGTCGACCGCGGCCTCGATGTCGTCCACGGGGAAGTTGAGGATCGTGAACGACGCCGGCTCGTGGTTCGGCTTCGGATAGACGAGGGTCGGGCGGTCGCCACCCTCGCCCGCGAGGTGGAGCGTCAGCATGCCGTTCTCCTCGGTGACGCGCAGGCCGAGGGCGTCGGCGTAGAACGCCCGGGCCGCGGGGATGTCGTCGACGGAGAAGCCGCTGAAGGCGTGGGAGTCCTGGAGCACGGTGGGTCCTTCCATGGCCTGTGCGCGGGCGCGGTGCGCGCCCGACCCCTCCAGTGAAGACCCGTCGGGCCCGCCACGGGCCGCGCCGGCCGAAGAAAATTCGGTGGAACCCCAATCCAGCCGGCCCTCGGCGGCGAACCCCCGCCCGGAGACGGTCGACGACGACCCCCCGTCTGAAGCAGAGAAGGATGGACGGTTTGTCTCCTCGTCAAGGAGGAACACAGATGCGCACCACCACCACTCGGATCGCCGGCGCCAGCCTCGCTGCAGCCGCCGCCATGGCCCTCAGCATCGGCCCGGCCTTCGCCGCGGACGCCTGGGTCAGCGCCAACCTCAAGCCCGTCGCCGGCAACGGTGTCGACGGCAGCGGCACCGCCATGGTCGAGGTCACCGGCAACAAGATCACCGTGACGATGGCCGCCAACGGCCTGCTCCCCGACAACCCGCACGCCGCGCACATCCACTTCGGCGCCGAGGCCCGCCACGAGTGCCCGATCCTGTCCGACGACAAGAACGGCGACGGCCACCTCAACACGACCGAGGGTGGCCCGGCCTACGGCGACATCGTCGTCTCGCTGACGAAGACCGGTGACACGAGCCCGAAGTCGGGCCTCGCCATCGACCGCTTCGACACCGCGCCCGGCGGCAAGCTGACCTACCAGCGCGGCAGCATCAAGGTCTCCAGCGACGTCGCCAAGGCGATCTCGGCCGGCGAGTCCGTCGTCGTCATCCACGGCGTCGACTACAACGAGGACGGCAAGTACTCCGGCGACACGAAGAGCGACCTCGACAAGTCGCTCCCGACCGAGGCCACCGACCCGGCCCTCTGTGGCGCGCTGCGCGTCGCCCCGGCCGGCGGCATGCACACCGGTGGTGGCCTGGCCGCCGACAGCCTCAAGAGCGGCGGCCAGAACGAGGCCCTCATGCTCGTCGGCGGCGGCGCCCTGCTCGCCGCAGCCGGAACCGGGGCCTTCGCCGCCCGCCGCGCCCGGTCGCGCGCCTGATCGACGGGACCACCCCCATGACCGAGCGCACCCGGCTCCCCGGCGCTGACCGCCCCACCCGTCGCTTCGGCGCGGGTGTGGCGGCGGCCCTGGCGGTCACGGCCGTCCTGGTCGTCGTCGGGATCGTGGCGCTCGTCATGGGCCTCCGGGGCAACCCGGGGACGCCCGGTCCGCCGCCTCCCGCGGCGGGCGGGGCTGCCTCGGCCTCAGCGCCGGCGCGCCCGTCCGGCAGTCCCACGTCGAGCCCCACGTCGAGTCCCAGGTCGAGTCCGTCGGCGTCCCCCGGTCAGGGCGGGACACCGACATCCGGCAGGACGGCCGGCGGCGACGCGAAGGGCAGCGGCATCGGTGAGTTCCTCGAGGCGTCCGAGCCGACGTCGATCGAGATCCCCTCGATCGGGGTGCGGTCGTCGCACTTCGTGCCGCTGCGCATCCAGCGCGACGGGACGATCTCCGTGCCGGGCACGGCTCAGGAGGTCGGGATCTACGACGACGGCCCCACGCCGGGCCAGCTCGGTCCGTCGGTCCTCGCCGCGCACGTCGACACCCCGTCGGGCGTGCCGGGCATCTTCTACGAGCTCGGCAAGGTCAAGGCCGGCGACGTCGTCAAGGTCTCGCGCCGGGACGGCTCGCACCTGACCTTCACCGTCGACACGGTCGCGGCCTACAAGAAGTCGCAGTTCCCGACCGAGCTCGTCTACAAGGGCGACTTCACCAAGGCCGAGATCCGCCTCGTGACGTGCGGCGGTCCCACCGACAGCCGCAACGAGTACCGCGACAACGTCGTCGTCTTCGGCCACCTGTCGGGCACCACCTGAGCCGCCGCGCGGCTCCACCAGCACCGACCCGAGGTATGCCGCGGGGTCCCCACCGAGGGACCCCGCGGCATACCCGTGGGGGGCTTGTCGGGCACCGCGTTGCGGTGTGATCCACGTCTCATCCAGCGGAAGGTAAAGCGTTGGTATAGACGGACACACCGGACATTCAAGGGCGATCGCCGCGCGTCGTCGTTACCGTGGCGTGACATTTGCCAGTCGCCTCGTCTAGTCTTCCGGGAGTCCGGCCACCTGGTCGGACTCTCGTGAGGTGGACCGCCTAGTCCTGTCACTGCCTGACGAGAGAGATCAAACCTTGTGACAGGAGCGGAGGAACCACACGTTTCTCCGGGCGTCCGGCGCAACGACTTCGGACGTCCTTGGGGTGAAGACCGAACCGCCCGTGACCTCGTCACGAAGCGGGGGTGGCCCGGGCACCTTTCCGCCCGAACCCGACAGCTAACTTCGTAGGCGCGGAGAGGTAACACGCGTGAACACTGAGAACATCCGCGGCCGCCATCGTGCGCCAGGCCGCCACAACCCCCTCAACGAGCTCAAGCTCCTCGCCCGCGAGTCGGCCCAGCCGGCCATGAAGGCGGGCGCCGTCGTCGCCGCCACCGGTGGGCTCGTCGCCACCTTCGCCAACCCGGCCAGCGCTGACACCCTCTCGCCCGCCCAGGGTGAGGTCGCGGCTGCTGCCGGCGTCGACGCCGCGGCCCCGGCCGCTGTCGGCCCGTCCACGGCTGCCGCCCCGGTCGCGTCGACCGCGCTCTCGAAGATCGGCTACGCGCCGGCCGTGCAGAAGGCCGTCGCCCAGCGCACGGCCAAGCCGGCCAAGCCGCAGGTCATCGAGGACGTCAAGGTCAAGACCGAGCGCGCTGCCGCCAAGGCCGCCGCCGAGCGCAAGGCCGCTGCCCAGCGCGCCTCGCGTGACCTGACCCGCAAGACGCTGACCACGAGCACCTCCTCGTCGAAGTCGAGCAGCAACGGCTCCGTCCCGAGCGCCTCGTCCGGCATGCGCGCCTCGTCCAACTGGGCCACCGACGGCCAGTGCACGTGGGGCGCCCTCAACAAGTGGTACCAGTCCGAGGGCTACTACCCCGGCGGCTGGACCGGCAACGCGATGGTCTGGGACACCGGCGCCGCCAACGCGGGCTACACCGTGAGCGGCACGCCGCGCACGCGCTCCATCCTCGTCATGGAGCCCGGCGTCCACGGCTCCTCGAGCGTCGGCCACGTCGCCTGGGTGACCGCGGTCAACGGCAACGAGGTGACGATCATCGAGATGAACGCCCTCGCCGGTGCGTACAACTACAACACGCGCACGCTGACCGACGGTCCCGGCATGAAGTACATCTACGCGCCGTGACCCACCGGGTCGTCGTCACGACGAACACCGCGGAGTTCTCCGCGACCTGAGCGCGTACGAAGGGGAGGATGCCTGTGCATCCTCCCCTTCGGCATGCCCGGGACGACGCGGCATACCCGCACCGGCCCGGCCGGGCACCCGACGCCCGCGTGGGATCGGCCACACCCCCAACCCTGGACACCCGGGAATGATCGACCGCCCGACCTCCTTGTCGCCTAGGTAGTTGAAGGCTCCACCGATCGTCGGTGGACGCCACCAACCCACCGACAGTCCCCTAGACGTGAGGAGCAGGCCTGTGTCGACGGCCTTCGAGAGCATCCGCATCGGCCGCTGGGACCTCCCCCAGCGCTTCGTCATGGCACCGCTGACGCGCAACCGCGCGGGCGAGGGCCAGGCGCCGACCGAGCTCAACGCCGAGTACTACGGCCAGCGCGCGAGCGCCGGCCTCATCATCACCGAGGGCACCCAGCCGAGCGCCGTCGGCCAGGGCTACCTGGACACCCCCGGCATCCACTCGGACGAGCAGGTCGCCGGCTGGCGCCTCGTCGCCGACGCCGTCCACGCGGGTGGCGGCCACGTCGTCGTCCAGCTCATGCATGCCGGCCGCATCGCCCACCCCGACAACAAGGGCGGGCTCGAGAGCGTGGCACCGAGCGCCATCGCCGCGCCCGGCGAGATCGTGACCCCGAAGGGTCAGCAGGCGTATGCCGTCCCGCGGGCCCTGACGACCGAGGAGATCCCCGCGCTCGTGGCGGAGTTCGCCCACGCCGCGCGCCAGGCCGTCGCGGCCGGGCTCGACGGTGTCGAGGTCCACGCCGCGAACGGCTACCTGCCGCACCAGTTCCTCGCCCCGTCGAGCAACGAGCGCACCGACGCCTACGGCGGCTCGCCCGAGAACCGCGCCCGCCTCACGGTCGAGATCACCAAGGCCGTCGCCGAGGCGATCGGCGCCGACCGCGTCGGCATCCGCATCTCGCCCTCGCACAACATCCAGGGCGTCCTCGAGAAGGACGAGGCCGAGACCGCCGCGACCTACGAGTCGCTCGTCGAGGGCATCGCCCCGCTCGGGCTCGCCTACCTCAGCATCCTCGGCGACCCGGAGTCCGACCTCGTCCGCGACCTGCGCAAGCGCTTCGACGGCCCGGTCATCCTCAACACCGGCTTCGGCAAGGTGACCGAGCTGGCCGACGTCGAGGACATCCTCGAGCGCGACCTCGGCGACCTCGTGGCCGTCGGGCGCGAGTTCCTCGCGAACCCCGACCTCGTCCGCCGCTGGCGCGAGGGTGCCGAGCTCAACGAGCCGAACTCCGACACCTTCTACGGTGGCGGCGCCGAGGGCTACACGGACTACCCCGCCCTCCCCTGAGGATCCCCGTACGGGAGTGACCACTCGAGCACCACACCCCCTCGAGTGGTCACTCCCGCACGCACCGAAACGACCACTCGACGTGGGGTTGCGCGAGGTCAGGTGGGGTCGGGTGGGTCCTGACCCTCCTGCGCCGACGGGAGCGGGTCGCCGAGGGGGCGCTGGACCCACGTGACGTCGTGCGAGGAGCCGAACTTCCAGCCGATGTCGCGGTACGTGCCGACCGGCTCGAAGCCCATCGCCGCGTGCAGCCGGCCGCTCGCCTCGTTGGGCTGGGTCATCCCCGCGGCGGCCATCCGGTAGCCGCGGGCCGTGAGCCGCTCGAGCAGCGCCTCGTAGAGCCGGCGCCCGCCGCCGCGACCGCGGCGGCCGGCCGCGAGGTAGACCGACACCTCGCACGACCACCGGTACGCCGCGCGCTCCTTGAACGGACCGGCATACGCGTAGCCGACGACCTCGCCCGCCTCCTCGAGCACGAGGAACGCGTGCCGCGCCTGCGCCTTGGCGATCCGGCGCTCCATCTCGGCGACGTCGGGCGGCTCGGTCTCGAAGGTGACCGTCGTCCCGGTGACGTAGGGCGCGTAGATCGCGGCGCACGCGGCTGCGTCGTCGGGCCCGGCGTCACGCACGCGAGTCGGGGTGGGCGGTTCGAGCGGTTCGCGCAGGTCGGACATGCCGCGATGCTAGGGCGCCGGTGTGTCGGCCGCGTGAACCGCTCCCCGGCCCGCCACCGCTCGGCCACACTGGCGCCATGCTGACTGCGATCCGGGCCCGTGTCCTCCCCGAGAACCAGCGCCGGACCTTCGAGGAGCTCACCTCGGACCTCGACCTGAACGAGGGCGACACCCTCTCCAAGCGGTCGGCCTTCTGGACGATGCTTTTCCTCGCGGCGTGCATCGCGAGCGCCGGGGTCATCGCCGACTCGACGGCGACCGTCATCGGCGCCATGATCATCGCCCCGCTCTCGACGCCGATCATGGGGACGGCGCTCGCCCTCGTGAAGCGCGAGCGCACCGGCGGCGTGAAGTTCGTCGTGCTCGGCGGGGTCATGGTCGTCGCGGTCGGCGCACTCTTCTCCCTCATGCTGCCGAGCCCCTACGACCTGCTCTCCAACTCGCAGGTGGCCGGGCGCACGAGCCCGCGCCTCGTCGACCTGCTCGGGGCGCTCGCGACCGGGTTCGCCGGCGCCATCGCCCTGGCCCGTCGTGACGTCGCCGCGATCCTGCCCGGCGTCGCCATCTCGATCTCGCTCGTGCCGCCGCTCTGCGTCGTGGGCATCTGTCTCGCCGAGGGCAACCCGAGCCTCGCGTTCGGCGCGCTCGTGCTCTTCCTCTCCAACTTCCTGGCCCTCGTCTTCGCCGGCAGCCTCGTCTTCACGACGCTCGGCTACACGGCGTCGATCCGCGAGGCAGGCGGTGGCCCGCGTCGGAAGGTGCGCGTCACCTTCGGGGTGCTCGTCCTGCTCGTGCTCGTGCCGGTCGTCCTCAACACCGTCATCGGCATCGCCGTCACGCAGCTCGTCGAGATCGGTCGCGCGAGCACCCGGACGTGGCTCGCGTCGACACCCGGGGCCGAGATCCTCGACGTCACCAACCAGGGCTTCAGCCTCGTCATCCAGGTCAAGGCGCCCGACGCCCTCCCCCCGACCGCGACGCTCATGCGCGAGCTGAGCGGCAGCCTGCCGACCGGCATTCCCGTCGTGCTGGAGCGGTCGGTCGGGGAGAGCATCGACCTCGGCACCACGAGCTGACGCTCAGGCCCGGTCGGGCGCCCCGTCCTCCTCGTCCTCGTCCTCGTCCTCGTCCGGGTCGGGGTCCGGCGGCGGCTGGTGCGACCGGGACGAGTCGAGCGCCTCGAAGAGCGTCCGTGGGACAGGTCCCGACCGCGAGGTCACCGGGGCGCCCGCCGAGGCACGCGGCATACCCGCCGCGAAGCGGGACACGATGAGCGCGACGAAGGTGACGAGGTAGACCTGCCCGACGACGGCCTCGCTCGCCGCGGCCATCCGGCCGAGGTCGGCCACGGCCGCGACGTCCCCGAAGCCGACCGTCGAGATGGTGACGAGGCTGAAGTACATGTACGTCGTCGTCGACACGTCCTCGCCGAAGAAGGGGGTCGGGGTGTAGGCGTCGATGGTCTGGAAGAGGAACGCATAGGCCACGGCCAGCTGCAGGTAGGCCGCGACCGAGCCCATGATCGTCTGGATCGTCACGACGGTGTGCTGCAGGACCCGGCGGGCGATGAGCACCGGCGTCAGGGCCGCGGCGAGCAGCCACGTCGTCTCGGGCGGCACGGCGGACGACCCGTCGGCGCGACGCCACCACAGGGCCGCGAGACTGATGAGGACGACGACGACGACGAGGACGTCGACCGCGCGGCGCCAGCGACGCCGGCTTCCCGAGGCACGGACCGCCGCGATGAGGGCGAGCCCGCTGATGGCGTGCGCGAAGAGCTGCGCGAGGAGCGAGCCGCGCACGTCGATGAGGCCCTGCACGGCGATCGTGATGAGCACGAGGACGAGGACGAGCCCGAAGCGGTCGAGCAGCGGGGCGCGGATGAGCCGCTCCCGGCGAGCCTGGCGGGCCTCGCGACTCGACCGCACGGGCGTCGGCGACGCACCCGCGCCACCCTCGTGCCCGCTGCTGGTCTCGGCCATGCCGCCCTCCTCGAGGGTCGCGGGGACATGCTCCCCGCAACCCGAGGATAGGGCGGCGGGGCCGCCCGCGCCCGCAGGTCGTCGGAGACCACGCCGACCGAGGGCGTACGCGTGGGCGAGCACCTGCTCGGCGGTCTCCTCGGGCGTCATCGCGGACGTGTCGAACCACTCTGGCAACGGGACGACCCTCGCCGGCCGGCATGCGCCAGCATGGGTCGTATGCCGCCGCGTCCCGTCCTCGTGCTCACCGGACCTCCCGCGGTGGGCAAGTCCACGACGGCGCGCGCGGTCGCGGAGGCGCTCGACCGGTGTGCGGTGGTCGACGTCGACGACGTGCGTCAGCTCGTCGTCTCGGGCGGGGTCGCGCCGTGGGACGGCGAGGAGGGCCGGCGGCAGCAGCGGCTCGGGGTGCGCAACGCCTGCTCGCTGGCCGGACAGTTCGTCGCGGCCGGCATCGACGTCGTCGTCGCCGACGTGCTCACGCCGGACACCCTCGCGCTCTACCGTGAGCTGCTGCCGGGCTGCGTCGTCGTGCGCCTGACCGTGCCGCTCGAGGAGGCATGGCGGCGCGCGTCGACGCGGCCGGTGTGGCTGACGGACGACGAGTTCGTCGCGCTGCACGAGGCCGACGCCCTCTCCGCGCCGGCGGCAGACCACGAGCTCGACGTGAGCGCCCTCGACCGCGACGGGCAGGCGAGGGCCGTCGCCTCCCGGTGGGAGCGGGACCCGCCAGCAGGGTGACGTACGCTCGAGGTGGGTCGACGACCCGGGGCTGCCGAGCAGCCCGGTCACGAGAGGAGACGGCATGAGCGTCCTGCGCCACCGCGCGTCCACCGACGCGGCCGCCCTCCCCGCCCTCGCCGCCCTCGTCGCGAGCCTCGCCGCGACGGTCGTCGTCCTCCTCGGCACCGTCACGGGTGTCGGCGCCGGACAGGTGCTCCTCACCGCAGCCACCGTCGGCGTCCTCACGGTCGTGCTCGCGACGACCGCCGTGCGCCCGGCACGGCCGGTGCCGGTGCCCATCCACCCCTCCGGGGTGCCGGGTGCCGTACCCGCGTCGACGGCGTACTGGTGCGCCCTCGACGCACCGCGCTGCCCCCAGCGTCCTCGGGCTCCGGGTCGGCACTGACCCCGTTCGTCGCACCTGCGACGTCCGGGCCACTGCCCACCCATCCCGGCCCCTCCGCGGGCCCGAGCCGAGGAGCTCAACCGTGCCTGACCTGCTGTCCCCCTTCACCCATGCCGTCGCCGCGGTGCTCGCGGCCACCCACGACGTCGCCGGCGCACTCGGCCTCAGCCCCGGGTCCGCGGGCGCGTGGCTGCTCGCCGTCCTGCTGCTCGTCGTCGCCGTCCGCACGGTGCTGCTGCCGGTGACGATCCACGGGGTGCGCTCGTCGCACGCCCGCGCCCACGCCGCGCCCCAGCTGCGCGAGCTCCGCCAGAGGTATGCCGGCAGCCGTGACCTCGAGCAGCTGACCGCGATGCGCGCCGAGCAGAAGGCGATCCACACCGAGCACGGCGTCTCGGGGTGGAGCCTCGCGCCGGCGCTGCTCCAGCTACCGCTCTTCTACGCGCTCTACCGCGTCGTCTCCGACCTCACGGCCGGGCACTCGGTCGGCGCGCTCGACGCCGGCCTCGTCGCCTCGGCGTCGGCGGCCTCGCTCGCCGGGCTGCACCTGACGAGCCACCTCGGCACGACGCTGGGGTCGAACCCGGCGGCCGGGATCGTCCTCGTCGCGGTCGCGCTCGGGGCCGCCCTGCTCAGCCTCCTCGCCCAGCGCTGGTTCGTGCTGCCCATGACCGACCTGACCGACCTTCCCGAGGGGATGGCGACGGTGCAGCGGCTCCTGCCGTGGCTCGGGGCGGTCGGCGTGCTCGCGGCGGCGGTCTTCGTGCCCGCGGGGCTCATCGCCTACTGGTTCCTCAACAACGCGTGGACCTTCGCGCAGCAGGGGATCATCTGGCGCTTCGCCCCGACGCCCGGCTCGCCGGCGGCGAGGCGGCGTGACGCGGCGGTGCTGGAGGGCGCGGCCTCCTGACGACGGGACGACGCGGCATACGTCCTCGGTGGCGGAGGCTTCATGCCTCGCCGCGGTCGGGGGTGGCGTCTTGCGTGGTCGGCGTGAGCGCCACGCCGAGCGGGACCAGCCACGTGAGTGGGACGAGCGAGTCGACGCGGGTGGGCGGGCCGCACCTCGTCGACGACCTCCTGCGCTACCTGCAGGAGGGACGCGACGGGCTGCTGCGCGCGCTCGACGGGCTCGACGACTACGACGTGCGGCGGCCGCTGACGCCGAGCGGCACCAACCTGCTCGGGCTCGTCAAGCACGTGGCCGGCGTGCAGCTCGCCTACCTCGGCGACTCCGTCGGGCGGCCCGCGGGCGAGCGCCTGCCGTGGGTCGAGGACGGCTCGATCTGGGACTCGGCCGACATGTGGGCGACGGCCGAGGAGTCCCGCGCCGGTCTCGTCGGACTCTACGAGCGGGCGGCGACGCACTGCGACGCCGTCGTGCGCGAGCTCGGGCTCGATGCGCCGGCGAGCGTCGCGTGGTGGCCGGAGGAGCGGCGCGCGACGACGCTCGGGTCGCTGCTCGTCCGGTGCGTGGCGGAGGTGTCGCAGCACGCCGGGCACGCCGACATCCTGCGCGAGTCGATCGACGGACGCGGCGGTCGCGACCACGACCACATGGGCGACGACGCCTGGTGGACCGGCTACGTCGCGGGTATCCAGGCCGCGGCCGACGCGCACCGCTCGGTGCCCACCGACGCGGGAGCCGGCGAGGGAGCGGGCGACAGGGAGGGATCGTGAGTGAGCGCCGGCCCAACATCGTCTTCCTGCTGAGCGACGACCACGCCGCGCACGCCATCGGCACCTACGGCTCGGTCGTCAACCGCACGCCGCACATCGACGCCGTCGCGGCCGCCGGCGTACGCCTGGACAACCTCTTCGCGACGAACTCGCTGTGCGCGCCGAGCGGGGCCTCGATCCTCACCGGCACCTACAGCCACGTCAACGGCGTCACGACGCTCGACACGTTCGTCGACGCGTCGCAGCCGACCTTCGTCACGGCGCTGCGCGAGGCCGGCTACCGCACGGCGTTCGTCGGCAAGTGGCACATGGGGCAGGGATCGACCGGCGGCGTCGTCCACGACCCCCAGGGCTTCGACCGGTGGGACGCCCTCATCGACCAGGGCGAGTACCACGACCCACGCTTCCTCTCCCCCGACGGGCTGCGCGTCGAGCCGGGCTACGCGACCGACCTCATCACCGACCTCGCCATCGACTGGGTCGAGTCGCTCGACCACTCCGGTGGTGATGACCCCTGGTGCGTGCTCGTGTGGCACAAGGCGCCGCACCGGCCGTGGGAGCCCGACGCCGCGCACGCGGGGATGTATGCGGAGGGCGGGCTCGCCGGGGGCACGCCGATCCCGGTGCCGGCGACGTTCACCGACGACCTCGCCGGCCGGTCCGACACGGCGCGCCGGGCGGCGATGCGGATCGCCGACCACCTCACCGAGGAGGACCTCAAGCAGCCGGTGCCGCCGGGGCTCTCGGCCGACGAGGAGGCGCTGTGGAAGTACCAGCGCTACATGGAGGACTACCTCGCGTGCGTCGCGTCCGTCGACGACAACGTCGGACGGCTGACGTCGTGGCTCGCCGACCGGGGCGAGCTCGACGACACGATCGTCATCTACTCCTCCGACCAGGGCTTCTTCCTCGGCGACCACGGCTGGTTCGACAAGCGCTTCATGTACGAGGAGTCGATCCGGATGCCGTTCGTCCTGTCCTACCCGCGCGCCGTCGCGGCCGGCCAGGCGCTCGACCGGATCGTCACGAACGTCGACATCGCGGCGACCCTCCTCGACGCGGCCGGGGTCGACGTGCCGGAGCGGATGCAGGGGCGGTCGTTCTGGGGCGACCTGACGGATCCGGCTGCGGCGCAGCGTGACCGGGAGCGCGAGACCGAGGGCTTCTACTACCGCTACTGGATGCACGACGACCGCAGCCACCAGGTCGGCGCGCACTACGGCTACCGCACGCACCGCTACACGCTGATCTTCTTCTACAACGACGGCCTCGGGCTGCCGGGCTGCTCGGACCGCCGCTACGCCCAGGAGTGGGAGCTCTACGACCTCGAGGCCGACCCCGAGGAGCTCGTCAACGTGGCCGACGACCCCGCCTACGCGGCGGTGCGCGACGAGCTGGAGGCCCGGATGTGGCTGGCCCAGAGAGCGGTCGGCGACGAGCCGCACCCCGACCAGCCCGTGCCCCGTCTGGTCACCGAGGCCGGCGGGGAGCCCTAGGGGTGTCCTAGGGGTGTCCTAGGCGTGTCCTAGGTGACGGCTCAGGCGATGGCTTCGTCGATGGCGCGGTCGAGGCGGCGCAGGGCCTTGCCGCCGCGGCGTTCGAGACGGTCGGCGGCGCGCTGCTCGTCGGCGTCGAGGTGGCCGAGCAGGAAGGCGGCCGCCACTCCTGCGTCCTCGTCGATGGCCAGGTGCCGCAGGGTCGCCCGCGTGACGACGGCGTCGTGGTGGTCGCCGAGGAGTCCCTGCACGTCGGCGGCGCGCTCGGCCACCCGGCGGACCTTCGATCCGGTCACCGGCGCGACGGCCTCGGCGGCGTAGCGCAGCCGCTTGGCGGCCTTGCGCACGTCGTGGAGGCAGGCGGACCGCAGCTCCGGGTCGCCCGTGGCGAGGGCGTCGTCGGCGAGGTCAGCCCGCTCGCGCACCCGCTTGCCCTCCTTGCGCAGCACGGCGCGCACGAGCTTCTTCGCGCCCTGCTCGGCGTCCTCGGTGAAGGGCGGGTGCGCCACGACGCTGTCGAGCAACCCGATCGCAGCGGCATACCGGGTCGACCCCAGGGTCTCGTCGATGACCTCGCTCGCGGCGGTGGCGTCGAGGTGCAGCCGGGCGCGCAGTCCGATCACGGCCTCGTCGAGCCCCGTGAGTCCTGCGGGGCCGATGTCGTCCAGGAGCGTGTCGACGAGGTCCTGGACGACCTCGGCGTCGCGGGCCTCCCCGAGGCGACCGGCCGCCCAGCGCAGCTCGTCGCGGAGCGGCTCGGTGACGGCCGGGTCGACGAGCGCGTGGAAGCTCGCGAGGGCGCTCCGGATCCTGCGCATCGCGACGCGGAGGTCGTGGACCCCCTCGGGCTCGCCCGCGCGCACGGCGGCCTCGGCGGTCGCGAGGGCCTCCCGCTGCTCGCGGAGGTGCTCGCTCAGCAGGGACGCGGCGGACGGCATACCTCTCTATACCCGCCGTGGACGCGGCCGTCCTCGGTTCCGGCGATCCTGTGAAGACTCGACAGCCCCTGCCGCTCCGGTCTCAGGAAACGTACAGTCGAAAAGGTGGCACGGGTCACCGCTCCTCCCGCGATCGACACCGCCGTCGCCCCAGGCGCCAGGCTGCTCCTCGGTGCGCCCGACCCGGAGCCCGAGCCTCCCCCACCGAGCCGGTGGCAGCGGCTCCGCGACCGGCTGGGCCGGGTGCCGCGCCGCGCGTGGTGGGGCCTCGTCGCCCTCGTCGTCATCGTCGCGCTCGTCATCGCGTATGCCGTGACGCGCCCGCCCGGCCCGCCCGTCCTCACCCAGCGCGACGTCGACACGAGCGTCCAGCGCGGCATCGAGAAGCAGGCCGAGGCGGACGCTGCCGCGCCCGCCGACGGGTCGGTCGCGCACGCGGCGATCGCCCCGTCCCTCGTGCTCATCCAGACCCGCGACACCGTGGCGGGGCAGCAGCAGGAGGGCAGTGGCGCGGGGGTCGTCGTCAACGAGGACGGCACGGTGCTGACGGCACTGCACGTCGTCGACGGGTCGACCGACATCACCGTCACCTTCGCCGACGGCACGACCTCTCCGGCCAAGATCGCGAGCGAGAAGCCGGAGAGCGACATCGCGACGCTCACCCCGTCGACGCTCCCCGAGACCGTCGTGCCGGCCGTGCTCGGCGGAGGCGTGGCGGTCGGGGCACCGGTCTTCGCCGTCGGCCACCCGCTCGGCCTCACCGACTCGCTGTCGGCAGGCGTCGTGTCGGCGCTCGACCGGACGGTCCGCGTCGAGGGCGACCGCAAGCTCGAGCACCTCATCCAGATCGACGCGGCGGTCAACCCGGGCAACTCGGGTGGGCCGCTGCTCAACAAGGCCGGGCAGGTCGTCGGCATCGTCACGGGGCTGGCCAACCCGACCGACCAGAGCCTCTTCGTCGGCATCGGCTTCGCGGTGCCGATCGCGACGGCGGGAGGGGCCGCGGGCAGCCCGCCCCGCTGAGACGGGGCCCCCCGCGCGGAGGCGAGCACACGGCATACGCCGTCGACGAGCGTGGCCCGGCAGCGTGAACCAGCAGTCGTGAAACAGCAGGCGTGAACGAGCAGGCGTGAGACAGCAGGCGTGAACGAGCAGGCGTGAACGAGCAGGCGTGAACGAGCAGGAGGACGGCATGGACGGACAGGGACCCACCGGTCAGCACGCTCGGCACGCGCTCGAGCAGGCGCTCTACGAGGTGAAGCGGACGATCGTCGGGCAGGACGTGCTCGTCGAGCGGATGCTCGTCGCGCTCCTCGCGCGGGGCCACCTGCTCGTCGAGGGCGTGCCGGGGCTGGCCAAGACGATGGCGATCAAGACGCTCGCGCAGGCCATCGGCGGCGACTTCCAGCGCATCCAGTTCACGCCCGACCTCGTGCCGGCCGACCTCGTCGGGACGCGGATCTACAACCAGAAGGACGGCGAGTTCCAGGTCTCGCTCGGGCCGGTCTTCGCCAACCTCGTGCTCGCCGACGAGATCAACCGGGCGCCGGCGAAGGTGCAGAGCGCGCTGCTCGAGGTCATGCAGGAGCGGCAGGTGACGATCGGGCGCGAGACCTACCCGGCGCCGGACCCCTTCCTCGTCATGGCGACGCAGAACCCCATCGAGTCGGAGGGGACGTACGCGCTGCCCGAGGCGCAGGTCGACCGCTTCATGCTCAAGGTCCTCATCGGATATCCCTCTGCCGCCGAGGAGTTCGTCGTCGTCGAGCGTCAGATCTCGGCGGCGGTGGCGACCGTCAGGGTGCTCGACCCGGACATGCTGCGGGGCTTCCAGCGCGAGGCGGACGCCGTCTACGTCGACCCCGCGGTCATCGAGTATGCCGTCCGGCTGGCCACCGCGACCCGCGAGCCGGCGGGCGTGGGCCGGGACGACCTGGCGCGCTTGCTGACGTACGGCGCGAGCCCGCGGGCCTCGATCAACCTCGTCCTGGCGGCACGGGCGCTGGCGTTCCTCCGGGGCCGGGACCACGCCCTGCCCGATGACGTGCGCGACCTCGCGCGGGACGTGCTGCGGCATCGGATCGTGCTGTCCTACGAGGCGCTGGCCGAGGACCTCTCGCCCGACGACCTGCTGACGCCGATCCTCGCGGCGGTGCCGGTGCCGACGGCGCCGCTTCGCGAGCGAGCGGGCGGATCGGCCTCTGTGGCAGGCGCTTTCGGGGCGGACCCTGCCGGTGACGATGGCGGGGCCGGCGGGCCGGGCTTCGCCGGTGGCGGTGACGCGACATGGGCGCGACCACCACGCTGAGCGCCGAGAGCCTGCTGCGGCGCCTCGAGTGGAGGGTGGTGCGGCGGCTCGACGGGCGACTCCAGGGCGACTACCGGACCCTCTTCCGCGGTGCCGGGCTCGACTTCACCGACCTGCGCGAGTACGTGCCGGGCGACGACCTGCGCCACATCGAGTGGAACGTCACGGCGCGGCTCGACGAGCCCTACGTGCGCGAGTTCGTCGAGGACCGCGAGCTGACGGCGTGGCTGCTGCTCGACCACTCGGCGTCGATGGGCTTCGGGCCGGTCGACCGGCAGAAGGACCTCGTGCTCGCCGAGGTGGCGACGACGCTCGCGCACGTGCTGACCCGTGGCGGGAGCCGGGTCGGGGCGGTCGTCATGGACACCGGGGTCGACCTCGTCATCCCGCCGGCGTCGGGCCGCAACCAGGTGCTGCGGATCGCCAAGACCCTCCTCGACCGCCGCGAGGCCCGCACCCTCGAGGACCTCAACCGTCGAGAGGCCACAAACCGGGAGCGAGGCACGTCGCGCCTCCTTCCTGGGGTACGCCGTGCGCTGGGTCGTCGGACACGGGCCGGAGTCCCAGCCCCCTCGGGGACGGTCACGGACCTCGGGGTGCTGCTCGCGGCGGCATACGGCATCGCGCGGAGGCGCTCGCTGCTGCTCGTCGTGTCGGACTTCATCTCGGCGGACGGGTGGGAGGCGCCGCTGTCGCGGCTCGCGCGACGGCACGAGGTCGTCGCGATCCAGGTCGTCGACCCACGCGAGAGCGAGCTGCCCGACGCGGGCGGGGTCTACGTCGAGGACGTGGAGACGGGCGAGCAGATCTTCGTCGACACGAGCGACGTCGCGTTCCGGGCCCGGCTCGCGGCGGCGGCGGAGTCGCGTCAGGCGGACCTCGAGGCGCGGGCTCGCAAGGCCGGCGTCGACCTCTACCCGGTGCGGACGGACGACGACCTCGTGCGGTCGCTGCTGCGGATCTCCGAGCTGCGGCGGAGGCGACGGCGATGAGGTGGCTGCGATGAGGTGGCGGCGATGAGCGAGCTGTCGCTGACGTGGCCGTGGGCGCTGGCGGGGCTGCTCGTTGTGCCGCTGCTCGTGGCCGGCTACCGGCGGGTGCTGCGGGCGCAGGAGGAGCGGCGGGCGGCGCTGGCGGCGGACGGGCTCGTCATGCCCGCGCCGACGCGGTCGCGGTGGCGGCACCTGGGGCCGGCGCTGCTCATCGCGGCGCTGTCGGTCATGGTGCTGTCGCTGACGCGGCCGGTGGCGTCGGTGGCGGAGCCGCACCGGGAGGGCACCGTCGTGCTCGCGTTCGACGTGTCGAACAGCATGGCCGCGACGGACGTGAAGCCCTCGCGGCTCGAGGCGGCGAAGGCGGCGGCACGGACGTTCGTCGAGAAGCAGCCGGCGTCGGTGCGGATCGCGGTCGTGGCGTTCGGCGGGACGGGACTCGTGACGCAGCGCCCGACCCTGGACCGGACCGCGGTGCTCGCGGCGGTGGCGCGGCTCAAGCCGGCCGGCGACACCTCGCTGAGCGACGGGATCCTCGGCGGGCTGAGCGCGATCGTCGGCAAGCCGGTCAAGGCGCCCGGCGACGCGGAGAAGGGGACGGACGAGGAGACGCCGATCGGCTACCACGGCGGGACGGCGATCGTGCTGCTCACCGACGGCGAGGACACGACGGACGACGGGCCTTCCGGCGCGGCCGAGCTCGCGTCCGCGGCGGGGGTGCGGATCGAGCCGATCGGGCTCGGGACGCCGACGGGGACGACGATCACGGTCGACGGTTTCAGCATCGCGACGGCGCTCGACGAGTCGTCGCTGCAGGCCGTGGCGGAGACGACGGGCGGGACGTACCGACGGGCGTCCGACGCCGCGACGTTGGCTGCCGTGTATGACGCCATCGAGCTGCAGTGGACGACGCGGACGGTGCCGCACGAGGTGACGTCGTGGGTCGCGGCCTTCGCCGGGCTGCTGCTGCTCGGTGGGGCGACGGTGTCGGTGCTGCGCCACGGGCGGGTGATCTGACGTGTCGTTCGGGGTGCCGCTGCTGCTCGTGACGCTGCTCTTCGTGCCGGTGCTGCTCGGGGTCTACGTCTGGCAGCTGCGGCGTCGGCGGCGGCAGGCGGTGCGCTACTCGAACGTGGCGCTGCTGCGGGCTGCCGGGGCCGGCTCGGCATCGTGGAAGCGGCACGTGCCCATCGCGTTGGTGCTCGGCGCACTCGGGCTGCTGGGGCTCGCGAGTGCCCGCCCGACGGTGCGGGCCGAGGTGCCGACGTCGAGCTCGACCATCATCCTGGCCCTGGACGTGTCGGGGTCGATGTGCGCAACGGACGTGGCTCCCAACCGGCTGAGCGCGGCGCAGGCGGCGGTGCGGACGTTCGTCGAGGGGCAGGACGACGAGACGAAGGTCGGGCTCGTCGTCTTCTCCGGGTTCGCCCAGCTGGCGGTGGCGCCCACGGCTGACCGGGACGAGCTGCTGTCGTCCATCGACGCGGTGACGACGGGGCGCGGGACGGCGATCGGTGCGGCGATCCTGCGGTCGATCGACGGGATCGCCGAGCTGGACCCGAACGTGGCGCCGGCGGACGCGGTCGACGAGCCGTCGACGGACGGGCCGGGTCTGGCCGACCCGACTCCCGCGCCGACGCCTTCGGGTGGGTCGGGCGGAGTCGGTGGCGGCCCGGGTGGAGCCGGCGGCGGGGCGGCCGTGGACGTCGCCCCGGAGATCATCGTGCTGCTGACGGACGGGGCGAACACGCGCGGTGTGACCCCGGCCCAGGCCGCGGAGCAGGCGGCAGCACGCGGGGTGCGGGTCTATCCGATCGGCTTCGGCACGACGAACCCGACGCAGATGGCGTGCACGCGCGACCAGTACGGCGGCTTCCAACCTCGGACGCGGGACTTCGGTGGTGCAGGCGGCGGGTCGCTGGGCGGACGGAACTTCCTCGTCGTCGACGAGGCGGCGTTGAAGGGTGTCGCGCAGACGACGGGCGGCGAGTACTTCGCCGCGACCGACGCCGACGGTCTGACCAAGGTGCTGGCCGACCTGCCCAAGCACGTGACGGTCAGCGAGCAGGACGTCGACCTCAGCGCCGCCGCCGGCCTCCTCGCCGCAGCCCTGCTCTTGGGAGGCCTGGCAGTCGGTCGTCGCCGCACCACGAACTAGGAGCGCCACCACCGCTCATCCGGACTCCTTTGGTCCGCGACTCATTGCGTACCCCAAGGCCCGCGAGTGAGCGCCCGTTGCCGTCCCGCGCCTGTCCACCGGGCCCCGCGGGGTCCCGGCCATCGAGATCTGGTGGTTGAGGGCGGAGTCGACATCATTCGGGGCTGTCTGCGTGATGCGCTTCCTTCGGCTTCTGAGTGAGTCGCCACGTCAAGGCCACGGTGAAGTTGGCGGTGGTGCTCGCCGAGGCGATGAAGGCTCCAGCCTCGGCATGCAGGTTCAGCCCGAACTCGACATGCACTTCATCCGGAGCCTCTGGCAACGCACGCAACCGGGCGACGACGCCTTCGACGGCGGGCTGGACACGTCCCACCGCTTCCTCGAAGGACACGTTGGCCCGTTCGACGACGTCGACGCCACCACCCAGCCCCCTCGTGACCGGCCGCCGGGTGAGGTCCGAGCTGACCTCGACCAGGACGACCTCGCCATCGGCAGCCGCAAATTCCACTAGCTGGCCCATTCCCTGCTCCTTGACGTAGAGACCGGTGTGCACGCGCTCGCAGTACTCGTCATCGCGCTACTCGTCATCGCAGAGTGCGCCAGAGCCGGGTGAACAGACCGGCGCCCGTGGCGAGCACCATGTCATGTGGGTCGAACGCCAAGGCCATCACGTCTCCGCCATCACTGGTGCACCTCATGTGAGCGGTTCCGCTGGGGACGTTCCAGAGTCCGATCTGGCCATGTGCCCCGCCCGTGGCGAGCAGCTGTCCGTCGTGACTCAACGCCACCGAGCAGATCGGCTCCGACTGGTGGACGGACAGCAGTCGTTCCCCGCTGCGGACATCCCACACGTGGACAACGTTCGACGTGTCGGCGACGGCGAGGCTGAACGCGGTTCGGCTGAAGGCGCTCACACCCCCGGAGAGGGCGACCGAGGTGATGGGCCTGACGGCGTAGGCGTTTGCCAGATCACGATGAGGTGCCGCGACAGGCTCTCCCGTCCCGACGTCCCAGATCCGAACGAGGCCCCTCGCGCTGCCGGTCGCCAGCAGCGTCATGTCACGGCTGAACGAGGCGCACGACACGGGACCCGTGTGGTCCATCTCGAGAACCTGCTCGCCGGAAGCCAGGGCCCAGACCCTGACGACCCCGTCTTGGGCCACCGAAGCCACGAAGTCCCCGCCGCGGCTGAAGCAGACCCCGAGGACCGGGGCCTGGGCCTCGAACTCCTGCCGCAGCGTCCCGTCCGCCACGCCCCAGACCCGCACCGAGGGGAGATTGCTTCCGGCAGCGACCTGCGTCCCATCCGGGCTGAAGGCGCAGGAGTACACCGATCTCGTCCAGCCCCCCGCCCTGAAGGAAGAGACCCACTTCAGGTCACGGTCGTAGACGTGAAGCTTCGACGCGTCACTGGCGATTGCGATCGTTGCCCCGTCGGGGCTCCAGCCGAAGGCGTGAACGTTCACGAGCGCGTAGGCGATCCCTGTGGGTTGAGCGGGAGCCACCTCAGCGTCGACAGCGGGGGCGGCGCCTGTGCTGCCTCCGGTCCCCGCCGCCCGTGCCACGCCCTCGCGCACGGTGCCCGATGTGGGTGGTGGGGTGACGTGCACACCAGCGGACTCGTCGAGCGTTCGTCGCGCTTCGAGGATCAGCAGGTCCCCCAGCAGGCGTGCGCGCAGGGCGTTGACTTGCGTGGACTCCGCGTCGAGGCTTGGACCACGACGTACCGCCTGCGGGTCCGTGTGCAGGCTCACGTCTGCCATTTCGCGTCGTGCGCGAGATGTCAGGCCGTCGGGGTCCACGGCCCCCGGGTCCAGGACCGCGAGCTCATCGTCGACCTCGATCACGGCCTGCCAGTTGCCGGCCTCCGAGTGGTAGCGGAGTTCATCCCTGAGGTCGTTGACCTCCTGGGCCTTCTGGCACGCCGCCGCCCGGATCGCGGCGTCGCGATAGCCGGGCTCGGAAGCGATGACCTCGCCATAGCCTTGGGCCGCAGCAAGCCAGTCCATGGCCCTCTCCGCTTCAGCCGCGCGCTGGTATGCCTCCTCCAGCGCGAGGTGCCTGGCGGCGTCAGCCCTCAGGTCGGCGGCATTTCTGTAGCCCGACTCGAGGGTGAGCACCTCGTCAAAGAGTGACACCGCGTTCGAGAAGTGTTGTGCTCGAAGTTCGGCACGAGCCGAAAGGTAGATCGCGTGCAGCTGCGCTGCTGGGATCGCCGAGGCCGCGCGTGCAATGGCCTCGGGGCGCCCCGCCGATGGGGGCGCCAACGTAGACCCGGACAACGGGTGATTCGCCGGACGGCGAAGATCGAAGAGCCGTGCGTTGTCTCCGCGGAGGTACAACACGGGAGTCACCCACTCCAGGCTCCGCGGCGCACCCAGGATCTCGATCCGACCCGCTCGTATCGCAGACGCGATATCGCGGCCGTGCGCCAAGGCCGTGTAGAAGCCCCTGGCGAACCTGAGCGCAGCGTCGTCGCTGATGGTGAACTGCATCGCAGCGACGGCGCTGATTCCGCTGCGAACCAAAGCCGCAGCTGTACCTGAGAACAGGTCCTGGCTTCCGGCCTCGCCTGACGAGCACGAGTTGAGCACGACCAGTCTCGGGGTCGGCTCGGCTTCGCCGAGCAGGGTGGCCAGGCGCTCCGCATCCACAAGATCCTTGCGCCCGTCGGGCCCTACGAGGGCGATGACTCCCTGTTCGGCTTCGACGTCGTAGTCTCCGTGCCCGACGAAGTGCACGACGTGCCACTGCCCGGACAGGAGCAGATCGTGAACCCGGTCCCACGTGGCCTGCCGGAGCCACTGGATCTCAATGAGGCCGTCCTCGATGGGTCTGGCGAGCGCGGTTGAGAGGTGCTCCTGCTCCGCTTCGACATCGAGCTCGGGCAGACCGCGCGGGGACGCCGTCAGCCCGAGGATGCGTAAAGGGGCGACGACCTCGAGAGGGTCCAACGTGTACGGCGCGGGCACGTGCCGCACCAGCGGCTCGCGCATGCACGTGTACGACTCGACCTCGGGGTCCCACATCGCCTCCCAGGGCAGCGCGGCGAGCCCGGGCGCATTGAGACGCAACACGATCCGCAGACGTTCTCCATTGCGCTGGGCCACCATCATGCTGGCCCGGTAGGCGCCGTTGATGGTGCCTTGGAACAACGCATCAAACAGTCGTTGACCCACGTCCCGGAGCTGCTCCTCCTCTACCGGCACCAATCTGCGGGCTGAGACGGTCGACAGAAGAACCGCGTTCTCCAGCGCGTCCCTTCCTGCGAGCAGGTGGCCTACATCCAGGCGCATCACCTCTCGGGGCTCACCGCCAGAAGCCGCTCGCAACACGCGGACGGCAAACTCCCCTTGGTCATCTCCGGGAGAGATCTCGAGCTCGATCTCGCTGGCCACCATTCCCCTCACGCCCGCGGCTTCAGCACACGGGCAAGAACATCGGGGTGACCCGCGCTGAGGGCAGGGCCCGATATTTCAGGGTAGGCGCCCGTACGCAAACTGGTGGGGAGTGGGAGAAACTGGATCCGGCGCTGTGCACATCAGCAGAAGCACGCAGTTCAGTGATCACGCTTGCGGTCCGCAGGTCCGGACAGCCGGACGGCGGGTCGAGCCCGCCAGATCGCCTCGTTGCGGCGGTGAAGTGACGGCCCCACGGCATACGACGATGGCTGTGCTGCCACGACGAGGTGGCCCGGACCCAGGAGGACCAGGCCAACGGGCTGACTCGACCCGCTCCCAAGGCCCGCGGCCGGACGGGCTGCCCAAGGTGGATGCGCGGCCGTCGGCACGAAATGGTGCTGCTGGCACACTGGTGGCCAGATCGACCCCGGCACGGACGAGGGCGCGGTCACCAGACTCGGGAGGAACCTCATGGCAGGCAACGTCACAGCCGATCTCATCCGCGCACTCATCGACACGCTGGAGGGCCCCAGCATCGATGGCGGCTGGGAGTCACTGGCGATGATCCTGGAGTTCCCCGACGGCGAGTTCAACGGAGCGCACGGCTACCTCTATTCGCCCGACGGCGTGATAACGGCCGTGGCGTCGGACCCCTGGGCCGTCCGGCCGGCCGTGAAGGCCTACACCGACAGCTACTACCAGCCCGGCGAGGTGCTGCCGCGCAAGGTCCTCGTGCAGTTCGACCGGACGAACCGCAAGTACGACATCACCTTCGAGGAGACCGACGAGGCGCGTTGGAAGGTGACCCCGCGCAACGTCATGGAGCTCCGCGAGGAGCTGCGCCCGGCCTTCGACTGACGCGCCGCAGGCCTGCGCCCCTCGCGCGGCGAGCGCGCGACTCGACTGACGCACGACGTGGCAGGCCGGACCGACCTGCCACGTCGTGGCGACGACGTGCGGCTCGGCGTCAGTCGCCGGGCGCGTCCGGACCGTCGGAGATCTGGCGCAAGGTCGAGATCACCGTGACCTCGGGCCAGTGCTCGGCGTGCAGCTCGGCGAACTTCCGCTGGTCGGCCACGGCCTCCTCGACGGTGTCGTACTGCATGATCGACCACCCGCCGATGACCTCCTTGGACTCGGCGTACGGTCCGTCGTGCTGGGTGATCTCGCCCTGGCTGACGACGAAGTTGACGGCGTCCTCCGTCCCGTAGAGGCCCCCGCCGTCGAGGAACACTCCTGCGGCGGCCCGCTCGCCGATGTGGACGTCCATCGCGTCGAACAGCGCCTGGGGCGGCGTGCCGATCCCCTCGGCCATCCTGACGAATCCCATGAAACGCGGCATGTCGATCTCTCCTCCTGGTTGCTGTGGTGTCCTTCGTACTCGTACGTCGACCGGCCGGACAGGTCCTCGACACGCATCTCGAGAATTCTTCGCAGGCCCATGGAGAGGATGCCGCTCCCTCCTCGCCGACGGTGTCATCGCCCGGCACTAGAGTCGGCACGGTCCGCCGAGCACCTCGTCGGCGACGACCGGCGGGCGCCCCGGACCACCACGGAGGACACCGATGTCACGCACCCGGATCCACAACTTCTCGATCTCCCTCGACGGTTTCGCCACGGGCGAGCCGCAGTCGCTCGAGGCCCCCTTCGGCCACGCGGGCCAGAAGCTGCACCGGTGGATGATGCGCACCCAGTACTGGGACCCGAACGGCACCGACGGGGTCGACCACGCCTACGCCGAGCGGCACGGTCCCGGCATCGGCGCCGAGATCATGGGCGCCAACAAGTTCGGCCCGCCCGGCTGGCACGACGACCCGGACTGGAAGGGCTGGTGGGGACCCAACCCGCCCTTCCACACCCCGGTCTTCGTCCTCACCCACCACACGCGCCCGTCCATCGAGATGGAGGGCGGCAACGTCTTCCACTTCCTCGAGGCCTCCCCGCTCGAGGCCCTCGAGAAGGCCCAGGCGGCGGCCGACGGTCAGGACGTGCGGATCGGCGGCGGCGCCACCGTCGTGCGCGACTTCCTCGCCGCCGGGCTCGTCGACCACATGCACCTCGTCCAGGTCCCCATCGTGCTCGGCCGCGGGGTCCGCCTCTGGGACGGGCTCGAGGGCGTCGAGGACGCGTTCGACGTCGAGACCGTCGCCTCCCCCACCGGCGTCACCCACTTCACCTTCACGCGCAAGGCCTCGTGAGGTCACGTTCCACGCGGACCCGGGCACACGGCATACGCCATCGGTCGGGGTGCCGCGGCTAGCGTGTGGGCCGTGACGACCGACGCGACGGACGAGACCGACCGGGCCACCATCGAGGGGATGGTCGACGCGTTCTTCGGGGCGTTCGTGTCGGGGCCGGGCTGCGCCGAGCGGATGGACCTGCTGCGCGGGCTGCTGCTCCCCCAGGCGCTCATCGTGCGGACGTGCGGCCTGGAGCCGGCGGTCATGGGCGTCGAGGAGTTCATCGCGCCGCGCGAGGCGTTGCTCACCGACGGCTCGCTCACCGACTTCCGCGAGTGGCCGGTCGCGGGACGCGTCGAGGTCTTCGGCGACATCGCCCACTGGTTCGGCAGCTACGCCAAGGCGGGCACGCAGGAGGGCGAGGCGTTCACCGGGCGCGGGATGAAGACGATCCAGCTCGTCCGCACGGCCGACGGGTGGCGCATCAGCGCCGCCGCGTGGGACGACGAGCGCGACGGCCTGAGCCTGCCCGACTGAGGCGAGCCGACCGCCGGGCGCTACTCGCCGCGGATGCGGTCGGGCTTGAGCACGACGAGCGCCAGCGCGACGAGCAGGCCGGCGACGATGCCGACGACGAGCCCGCGGCCGACGTCGTTCGTGAGCGCGCCGCCCATGAGACCGGCGAGCGCCCCGATCGACGCGCACCCGGTGAACGTCGCGATGACCTTGGCCCAGAAGGGCGCCTGCACCTGACCAGCCATGCCGCCACAGTAGTGGCCTCCGCAGCCGGTCCCCGGCGACGGCGTATGCCGTGAGCGACGTCCGCGTCGCCTCTGGCCACCTACGCTGGGTGGCCACGACCCCGACTCCTCGGTGGACGGCTGGAGGTGCTCGATGAGACTCGCCCGCGACGAGGCGCTGCGCCGGCTCGTCGCCCGCGACCACGGCGTCCTCTGCACCGTCCACGCGACGCGCGGGGTCGACGCGGTGCCGTGCGTCTTCGCGGTCGATGATGACGGCTTCGTCGGGATGCCCGTCGACCGCGTCAAGCCGAAGTCGTCGTCGCGTCTGCAGCGGCAGCACAACCTCGAGTCCGACTCGCGCGCAACGCTGCTCGTCGAGCAGTGGGACCGAGACGACTGGTCGAGGCTCTGGTGGGTTCGGGCCTCCCTCGAGTGGGTGGCTGAGCCGCTGCCCGAGCGCGAGGCCGGGCTCGCCGCGCTGCTCGTGGACCGCTACCCGCAGTACCGCGACCGCGACCGGCCCTTCGAGCGCGTCCTCGTCCTGCGGGTCGTCGACCTCACCGGCTGGTCGGCGAGCTCACCCACCACGTGAGCACCAGCGCTGCCCGCAATGCCTGGCCGCGCTTCGGCCGCCGTGTCCCCGCGCTCGGCTAGCGTCTGCGGCATGGCGGTCCACCAGCTCACAGTCGACCAGGCACGTCGCATCGCGGTGCACGCGCAGCTGCTCGACACGCCGCGCCCGACCGACCTCGTCCGGACCGTCGAGCGCCTGACCTTCCTGCAGATCGACCCCACGGCGGCCATCGCCCCGAGCGCCGACCTCGTCCTGTGGAGCCGGCTCGGCCGCAGCTACGACCCCGCCGACCTGACGAGGGCCATCGAGCACGACCGCACCCTCGTCGAGACCGTCGCCTACGTCCGCAGCCCCACGGACATCCCGGCCGTGATCGCGGAGGTGCGCGAGGCCGAGCCCTACCCCTTCATGGCCACCTGGCTCGAGGCCAACGACTCCTTCCGCCGCGACATCCTCGCCACGCTCGAGGCCGACGGCCCGCTGCTGTCGCGCGACATCCCCGACACGAGCGTCGTCCCGTGGCCCTCGACCGGCTGGACCAACAACCGCAACATCACCAAGATGCTCGAGGTCCTCGCCCTCCGGGGCGAGGTCGCCATCGCCGGCCGCAAGGGCCGCCAGCGCTACTTCGACCTCCCCGAGCGCGTCTACCCGCCCGACCTGCCCGCGCTCAGCCTCGACGAGGCCATCGCCCACCGCAACGAGCGTCGTCTCGCCTCCCTCGGCATCGCCCGCGCCACGGGCACCGTCATGCCCGGCGAGGGCAACTACGTCGGCGACGCCGGTGAGCCCGCCGAGGTCGAGGGGGTGCCCGGCACGTGGCGCGTCGACCCGGCATACCTCGACGTCCCGGAGACCTTCACGGGGCGCACGGCGTTTCTCAGCCCGTTCGACCGGCTCGTCCACGACCGCGTCCGCGCCGAGCAGCTCTGGGGCTTCGAGTACATCCTCGAGATGTACAAGCCGAAGGACCAACGCCGCTGGGGCTACTTCGCGCTGCCGATCCTCCACCACGACCGGCTCGTCGGGAAGCTCGACGCCCAGGCCGACCGCAAGTCCGGCACGCTCGTCGTCAACGCGATCCACGAGGACGTCCGGTTCACCAAGGCCATCCGGACCGCCGTCGACCGCGAGGTCGCCGACCTCGCCGCGTGGCTCGGCCTCACCCTCAGCGGCCCGGCCGCTCCCTAGACCCGACCACCAGGAGACCGCCGTGCGCCGGATCGTCGTCTACACCATCACCTCGCTCGACGGCTCCGTCGACGACCCGACCCGGCTCTTCCCGCCCGACGTCGATCCCGACCTGCCGCAGCCGCCGACCTTCGACGACGAGCTCGTCGACCGCGAGAGCGCACTCATCGCGCAGCAGGACGCCGTGCTCCTCGGCCGCCACATGTACGACGAGTGGTCGCGCTACTGGCCGACGTCCGACGTCCAGCCCTTCGCCGACTTCATCAACGGCGTCACCAAGCACGTCGTGACCTCCACCCCGCTCACGACGCAGTGGGGCGATGCCGAACCCGTCTCGGGTCCGCTCGCCGACATCGTCCGTGACCTCAAGGCCCTGCCCGGCAAGGACATCGGCGTCCACGGCAGCATCGAGCTCGCCCAGTCACTCATCGCCGAGGGTCTCGTCGACGAGCTTCACCTCGCCGTCGCGCCGGTCGTCGACCCGGAGGGCCGTCGCCTCTTCGAGCGCGCCACCGACCTCCAGCGCCTCACCCTCGTCAGCGCGACCCCGACGCCGAGCGGAGCCCTCTGGCTCGTCTACCGCCCTACGGACGCCGCCGCCCCAGCGAGCCGTTGACCCGGTAGCCGCGCACGGCCCGCTTCGACTGCGCCGACAGGACCGACCCGTCGCTCTGGTGCGAGAGCACCGACAGCCGTGACATGTTCGACAGCAGCGACAGCGCGCTCATCGACGACCCGATCGACAGGAACGACGCGAACGAGCCGACGCTGCCGACCGACAGCACCGACCCGACGCTCCCGATGGAGAGCACCGACCCCGTCGACCCGATCGACAGGAACGAGTCCCGCGACGCGATCGACCACGTCCCCCTGCGCGCTTCCGGCACCTCTGGCATGAGCCCAGCCTAGGTGCCTCCCGCCTGACCGAGGGCGTATGCCGTCCGCCCCGGCCACCGGGCAAAGTGCACTTCGCTGCGGTCTGGCCCCAGGCATACGCAACTCACTCACCGGCATCCCCACTGCGACGCCGTCACACCCGGCCACCTCCACAACTCTCACCTCAGGTGTTTCATAACGAATTCTATTGGCGCGCAAGGGTTTCGTGCACTTCGGTGATACCGCTGCGACCCCTCGGACGCCGGCGCAACACTGAAAGGTCGCTCAGTCCAACCACGGGGAAGGAACGGACATGACAGCGCATCTCATCTCGCGCGTGCTGGCGGTCACTCTCATGGCGGCGTCGCTGCCGATGACCTCGGCACTGGCCACCACTTCGAGCCAGGGGACGGTGATGCAGAGCGGCAGAGATCCGGGCCCCTACGTCAGCCAACCCTTCGCGGCCGGGCGCACCACGACGCCCCTGAAGGCCCTGCCCCACCGGCCCAGCGCGACACGCGTCGACCCCGGTGAGGGCCTCGGGCGCGGTCACGCGAGCACGACCAAGGCTCGGGGCGCCAAGGACCCCGTCCTCCAGACGAGCAAGACCCTCGCCTCCGCGACGACCAAGGCGGCCCCCACGTTCGAGGCCGGCCAGGAGCTCACGGCACCTCTCGTGTCGTTCGC
This sequence comes from Terrabacter sp. LjRoot27, assembly GCF_964254175.1. NCBI lineage: Bacteria > Bacillati > Actinomycetota > Actinomycetes > Micrococcales > Intrasporangiaceae > Terrabacter > Terrabacter sp. LjRoot27. The sequence goes on along the minus strand of NZ_CAXUSS020000001.1, from coordinate 189,179 downwards.
CGGGCAGACGAGTCCCTTCACCCCGCCTGACCCGAACGGTGACGTGGGGCCCAACCACTACGTCCAGATGGTCAACTCCCAGATCCAGATCTGGAACAAGCAGGGCACCTCCCTCGCCGGTCCGGTCAACATCAACACCCTCTGGGTCAACGGCACGACGGCCGGCACCGGCTTCGACCAGTGCCGCACGCAGAACGCCGGCGACCCGATCGTCCTCTACGACCAGGAGGCCGACCGGTTCATGATCAGCCAGTTCACCAACCCGAACTCGGCGACCGGACCCGGCAGCACGTTCCCGATGTGCATCGCCTACTCGCAGACGCCCGACCCGACGCAGGGCTGGTTCCTCTACCAGTTCAACCTGCCGCGGTCGCACGACTACATGAAGTACGGCATCTGGCCCGACGGCCTCTACATGTCGACGTACGAGGGCGGCGCCGTGGGCGCCTACGCCTTCGACCGCGGGCAGATGCTCTCGGGCTCGCCCGCGACCTTCCAGTCCTTCAGCGTCGCCGTCGGCGGCGGCGTCAACGGACGCGAGCGCCGCATCGTCCCGGCCGACTGGGACGGGTCGAACCGGCCACCGGCCGGCGCGCCGAACCCCTTCGCGATGTCCTTCGACGGCGCCTTCGACGGCGGCAACGACCGCATCGAGATCCGGTCGTTCCACGTCGACTGGGCCACTCCGGCCAACACGACGTTTACGTTGACGGACACGATCAACACGGCGGCCTTCGACACCGACCTCAGCTGCACGCCGACGTTGCGCGACTGCATCCCGCAGCCCGGGACCACGCAGAAGGTCGACGCCCTCGCCAACCGCCTCATGGCGCGGCTGCAGTACCGAAACTTCGCCGACCACCAGGCGATGGTCATCAACCAGACCGTCGACGCCGACGGCGCCAACCGCGCCGGGGTGCGGTGGTACGAGCTGCGCAACACGGGCGCCGGCTGGTCGATCTTCCAGCAGGGGACGTACGCGCCGGTCGACGGCGTGCACCGCTGGATGGCGGCCGCCGCGATGGACGGCCGGGGCGACATCGCCATCGGCTACACCGCGTCCGACGGCACGGCGACGTTCCCGTCGCTGGCCTACACCGCCCGCAGCGTCAACGACCCGCTCGGGTCGCTGCCGCAGGGTGAGCAGACGATGACCGCGGGCACGGTCTCGCAGACGGGGTCGAACCGCTGGGGCGACTACGCGGGCCTCAACGTCGACCCGGTCGACGACTGCACGTACTGGCTCACCGGCATGCACGACAACGGGCTGACGACCATCGGGTCGTTCCGGATGCCGTCGTGCCTCCAGAGCGACCTGCGGATCACGAAGTCCGACTCGCCTGACCCGGTCGTCGCCGGGCAGGACCTCACCTACACGCTGACCGCGACCAACGACGGACCGGCGACGGCACAGGCCGTCACCGTCACCGACGTGCTGCCGGCCGGCGTGAGCCTCGTCAGCGCACCCGGGTGCACCAACGCCGCGGGCACGCTGACGTGCGCCATCGGGTCGCTCCTGCCGGCCCAGTCGGTCGTCATCGGGATCCAGGTGCACGTGCCGGCGGGCTTCCTCGGCACGAACGCCACGGGCCTCATCACCAACACGGCCTCGGTCGCGGCGGCCAACCAGACCGACCCGACGCCGGGCAACAACACGGCGACGGCCACGACCACGGTCCAGGCCCAGTCGGACCTCTCCGTCACGAAGGTCTGCAAGCCGGACTCCACCGCACCCGCGGGCACGGAGGCCTACTGCGACATCCATGTCGACAACCTCGGACCCTCCGACGCCGTCGACGTGTCGCTGAGCGACGTGCTGACGTCGAGCACGCCCTTCTCGGTCACCGGTGTCACCGCGACGCCGTCCGGGACGTGCGCCCCGACGACAGCAGGGCCTGCGACCACCGTCACGATCACGTGCAGCCTCGGCACCGAGCCCGCCGGCGGACGCACGACGATCCGCGTCCTCGTCACCGCCGCGGACGTCGCCGAGGTCAACGACGTCGCGACCGTGTCGAGCCCGACGCCCGACCCGGTCACGGGTAACAACCAGGCCACCGGCAAGGTCGTCTTCACGGGCTCGGCCGACCTCCGGGTGACGAAGACCGGGCCCGCCTCGGTCGTCGCCGGCACGCCGATCCAGTACGTCGTCACGGTGACGAACAACGGTCCGTCGAGGGCCGTCGGCACCGTCGTGACCGACCGCCTGCCCGCCGGGGTGAGCTTCGTGTCGGTGACGACGACCGTCGGCACGTGCACCTACGGCCAGCCCACCGGGCACGACCTGACGTGCAACCTCGGCAACCTCGCCGCCGCGGCGAGCGCCGTCGTCACCGTCAACGGCACGGTCGCACCGGACGTCACGCCCGGCACGGTCCTCGTCAACGAGGCCGTCGTGTCGAGCACCACGGCCGACCCGGACAACTCCAACAACCGGGTCAGCGTCCCGACGGGCGTCACGGCCTCGGCCGACCTGCGGGTCACGAAGACCGACTCCCCCGACCCGGTCATCGCCGGCAACCTCCTGACGTGGACCATCACGGCCACGAACGGCGGTCCGTCGACGGCGACCTCGGTCCTGCTGACCGACACCCTGCCGGCCGGAGTCACCTTCGTGTCCGGCGTCGACAACAACGGGCAGACGGTGTGCACGCTCGTGCAGACCGCGAGCGTCGAGTGTGCCGTCGGCACCCTGCAGCCGGCCCAGTCGGCGACGGTCCAGCTCACGGTGCGGGTCTCCGCGTCGCTCGACCCGGGCACGGTCCTCACCAACAGCGTCACGGTGAGCTCGGCGACGCCCGACCCCGTGGCGGGCAACAACACCGCCACGGCCGGCACGACCGTCAGCACGAGGGCCGACGTCTGGCTCGACAAGCAGGCGAGCAAGCGGTCCGGCAACCCGTCGCCGACGCTGGTCTACACCCTCGTCGTGCACAACGACGCCGGGTGCGAGACCGACGCCCAGTCGACGCAGACCCCGACGTGCGGCACCGGCGGCCCGTCCGACGCCCGCGACATCGTCGTCACGGACGCGCTCCCGCTGACGAACAAGAAGCTCGTCGTGCAGTACGTCTCGCCGCAGTGCACCTACACCAAGGCCACCCACACGGTCCGGTGCACCTCCGCCAACGTCCCGGCCGGCGCCTCGGTGACCTTCGTCATCGAGTCGCAGGTGTCCGGCAGCGTCGGCACGATCCTCAACACCGCCTCCGTGACGAGCTCGACGTCCGACCCGACGCTCGGCAACAACACCAACGCGGCGTCGATCGTCATGAAGGGAGGCACGGGCAAGTAGCAGCGCGAACGGCGAGTCGCCGCTACTGCATGGACGACTCGTAGACCAGGGTGACCGTCGGCATCGGCTCGGTGCCGACGGTCACCGTCGTCGGGCGAGGGGTGATCCGCGGCGGGGGCGCGGCTTCGGCGGTGATCGTGTAGGTGCCGGGGTCGAGGCTCATCACGACCCGACCGGCCGCCGAGGTGGTGTCGCGACCGGCGAGCGAGCCGTCGGCGCGAGTCACGACGACCTCGATGCCGACGAGGGGCTGCTCGGGGCACGCGGGCGCAGTCGGGCTCGCCGACGCCCCAGCGGTCGGTCGCGGCTCGGGACCACACACCGGCCGGTAGACCGCGACGACCTCGAGCACCGACGCCGGGTTGCCACCCGTGGGGGACCCGGAACCGTCCGAGCAGGCGGCCACCGAGAACGCGCAGACGGCAAGGGCCGCCGCGATGCGGAGCATCCTCGATTATCGCCCCGCCGGGCAGCGGTGCACGAGCCCCTGGGTACGCGTACCCAGATCCGAGGGCGTATGCCGTCCAGCGCGCTCCCCGACGTATCACCCCCTCCGCCCGCTCCTCCTCTCCTGCAACCGCGCCGGCCCGCTACTCGTGACGGCGGCAGCCCCGCCACACCGCATACGCAGACCCCTCAGGAGCACCTCGTGAGCAGCACGTTCGCCTTCACCGTCCACCCGCGGGCCCGCCTCGGCGAGGACCTCGCCCGCGTCTGGTCGCCGCTCGGCCGCGTGCCGGACCCGGTCTACGACACCGCCCTGCGCCGCCTCCCGCTGCGCCCGATCTCCATGGCCGGCATCCACATCGGCGGTGCGCCGGTCGGCCACGTCGTGCTCGTGCCCTTCGGGGCACGCCACCTGCTCACCTCCCCCAGCGAAGGCCGGGCCCGCGTTCACCGTGCGGTCGACAAGGCCCGGACCCTCGGCTGCGACGTCGTGGGGCTCGGCGCCCTGACCGCCACGGTGACCGCGGGCGGGGTCTCGCTCCGCACCCGCACCGACATCGGGGTGACGAACGGCAACGCCTTCACCGCCGCGATCGTCGACGACCAGGCGCGCCGCCTCCTGCGCGACGCCGTCGACCACGCGTCCGACCCGCACGTCGCGATCGTCGGGGCCACGGGCAGCGTCGGTGCCGCCGTCACGCGGCTGCTCGCCCGCGACCGTGCCGCCGCCCGACTCACCCTCGTCGCCCGGTCGACCGGTCGCCTCGACGCACTCGCCGCTGAGGTCGGCCACCAGGTCCCGACGACGACCGCCACGACGATGGACGCCATCGCGACCGCCGACCTCGTCATCCTGCTCACCGCGTCCGCCGACGCGCTCCTCGAGGCTCGGCACCTCGCGCCCGGCGCGGTCGTGCTCGACGCGACCCAGCCGCGCAACACCTCGCCGACGCTCGTCGACGAGAGGCCCGACGTGCTCGTCGTCGACGGCGGGGTCGTCGACATCCCGAGCCTGCGCCTCGTCGGCGGCAACATCGGCCTGCCCGACGGCCGCTCCTACGCGTGCTTCGCCGAGACCGCCCTGCTCGCCCTCACCGGCCACCGGGGCCACTTCTCGATCGGCGTCCCGACGCTCGAGCTCGTCGACCGGACCCGGGGCATGGCCGCCGACCTCGCCCACCTCGGCTTCCGGGCCGCGGAGCCGACGAGCTTCGGCCGCCCCGTCACCGTCGGCCGCGCCGTCGCCGTCAGCCGCGCCGTCGGCCGCGCCGGGAGCACCGGAGCCCTGGGGATGGCGTCATGACGACGCTCGTCCGCGGCGGCCACCGCGCCCAGCACCGCGTCGTCCTCCTCGGCGGCGGCTACGTCACCCTCCACGCGTATGCCGGCCTCATGCGCCACGCCGGCCGCGCGGTCCGCCGTGGCGACGTCCAGGTCGTCGTCATCAGCACCGACGACGCACACAGCTTCCACGGCTTCACCGGCGAGGTGCTGGCCGGCTTGCTCTCCTACGACCGCACCCGCACGCCGCTCGCCGAGGCGATGCCGCACGCCCACGTCGTCCTCGGCCGCGCCACCGCCGTCGACGCCGAGCGCCGGGTCGTGCGCTACGTGCTCGCCGACGACGAGTTCGATCCCCGGCCTGGTTCGCTCTCGGACACACACCACGAACGCGTCCTCGACTACGACGCCCTGGTCGTCGGCACGGGCGGCCGCGAGCCCGCGGCCACCGTGCCGGGCCTCGCCGAGCACGGCTTCACGCTGCGAGCGCCCGGTGACATCGCCGTCCTCACCGACCGCGTGCGCGAGGCAGCGGCGCACCGCGGCCTCCGACGCCACACGGTCGTCGTCGCCGGAGGCGGGATGGCCGGGGTCGAGATGGCCGCGGCCGTCGCCGACCTCGGTGGTGCGCGCATCCGCGTCGAGCTCGTCCACTCCGGCGACGCGATCCTGCCCGAGCTGCGCGACGACCAGCCGCGCCTGGCCCGGCACGCCGAGCAGGAGCTGCGTCGGCTCGGGGTCCGGGTCCGGCTGGGAGTGCGCCTCGCGTCGGTGACCGAGGACCACGCATACCTCTCCGACGGGACGAGCCTCCCGGCGAGAACCGTCATCGCGACCATCGGCCAGCGGCCGGTGCACGTCCCCGGACTCGACGCGCACCGCGACCCGCGCGGTCGGCTCGTGACCCGACCCGACCTCTCCGTCGTCGACGGCGTCTGGGCGGCCGGCGACGCCGCGTGCGTCGTCCACCCGACGAGCGGCGAGCCCGTCCCCGCCAACGCGCTGTGGGCGATCAAGGGCGGCGAGCACGTCGGCCGCACCGTGGCGCGGTCGCTGCGCGGTCGCCCGGCCCGGCCGTTCGCGTACCGCGGGCTCGGCCAGGCGGCCTCCTTCGGCGTCGGTCGCTCGATCTCCGAGCTCTACGGCATCCCCTTCACCGGCTGGGTCGCGTGGGTGCTGCGACTGACCTTCTTCCTCCGGTTCATGCCGTCGCGGCGCAAGGCGGCCCAGGTCGTGGCCGACTTCGCCCGACACGCGGCGCACGGCCGCAGCGTGCCGGTCGCGGCACCCGGTGAGGCCGCCGTCGCCGACCTCGCCTCGGCCCGTACCGCGTAGCCGTCCCTGGGGGTCGACTGCCACCGGAGTGTCGAGACCCGGTCGCGCCGTTCGACGTGGTGGCATGACGACCACCTCAGGAGGAGCCATGACCACGCAGCCCACCAGCCCCGCCACCGGCGCCGCAGTCCCGGTCAAGGGCCCGGCGTCCTACTTCCCGTCGATCGAGAAGAACTACGGACAGCCGATCGACCACTGGATCGGCCTCGTCCGCGAGCAGCACGCCGCCGGCACGGTCAGGCACCTCGAGCTCGTCACGTGGCTCAAGACCGAGCACGGCCTCGGGCACGGCCACGCGAACGCTGTCGTCGCCCACACCCTCGGTCTCCTCGAGGCAGAGGCGTGAGGGCGACCGACCCCGGTGCGACCGAGCCCGTCCATGTCACCGAGCCCGTCCATGTCACCGAGCCCGTCCATGTCACCGAGCCCGTCCATGTCACCGAGCCCGTCCATGTCACCGAGCCCGTCCATGTCACCGAGCCCGTCCATGTCACCGAGCCCGTCCATGTCACGCAGACGCGGGCGGCCTACGACACGGTCGCGGCCGACTACGCGAGCCTCCTCGAGGGGGAGCTCGCGCGCAGCCCGCTCGACCGGGCGCTGCTCGGGCACTTCGCCGAGCTCGTCGGCCTGGACGGCGGCGGCTCGGTCGTCGACGTCGGCTGCGGGCCGGGCCGCATCACCGGCCACCTCGCGACGCTGGGGCTCGACGTCAGCGGCGTCGACCTCTCACCGGGCATGGTCGCGGAGGCGCGCAGACGGCATACGCACCTCGACTTCACGGTCGGGTCGCTCGCCGCGCTCGACCTCGCCGACGCCTCGGTCACCGGCGTCGTGGCGTGGTACTCGATCATCCACACACCTGCCACGCTGCTGCCCGAGGTCTTCGCCGAGCTGCACCGCGTCATCCGGCCGAACGGGCTGCTGCTGCTCGCCTTCCAGGCGGGCGGCTTCACGGTGCGGCACGAGCAGGCCTACGGCCACGAGGTCACCTTCGAGGCGCACCGGCACGACCCGGACGCCGTCACCGCGCAGCTGGCCGACGCCGGCTTCCGCGTCACGGTCCGCACGGAGCGGGTCCCGCAGGACTACGAGAAGACGCCGCAGGCCTTCCTCCTGGCCCGCCGCACCTGAGGCTGTCCAACGTTCGGAAGGATTCGACCCGCTCGGGAGTTGTCGGTGAGGACGTCCCCACCCCGGGACCCGAACGATGAGGAGCACAGCGTGCGTGCGATCTGGAACGGCAAGGTCATCGCCGAGAGCGACGACACCGTCGTCGTCGAGGGCAACCACTACTTCCCCCGCGAGGCCGTCGACGACAGCGTGCTCGTCGACAGCAGCACGCACACGACGTGCCCGTGGAAGGGCGAGGCGTCGTACTTCTCGCTCGCCGTCGACGGCGACACCAACAGCGACGCGGCGTGGTTCTACCCGACGCCCAAGAGCGCGGCCGCGCAGATCCGGGACCGCGTCGCCTTCTGGCGCGGCGTCACCGTGACCGACTGAGGTCGGCGCTCGCGGCTCACCCCGAGTGTCGTGCCGCGAGCGCCCGTGCGACCCGCTCGATGAGGTCGTAGGGCACGGGGTCCTTGTAGAAGAACTGCACCGTGTCCTTCTTGGCCCGGTGCGGCGCCACCTCCGCCTCGAGGTCGGGCTCGAGCTCGCCGATCGGGTAGAGCCCGACGTGCTTCTTCCATCCCGCGAAGTGGATGCCGTAGCGGTCGGCGAACATGATCGCCGGCATGCCGTAGCGGATCTTCTCCTCGCCGCCGGGCACCGCCCGGCGCAGCGCCGCGGCCACCTGCTCGAGCACCTGCCGGGGCCCGTCGGGGAACCCCTGGACGTATGCGTCCACGGTCGTCGGTGCGCTCGTGGCCTTAGCGTCGGGCGTGGTCTCCGGCTCGCTCATCGGTCCCCCTCGTGGCGTTTCGTGGCTGGTGCGCCGTTCCTTGCCAGTGTGACCCACGGCGGCCTGCGCGACCATGGCCCATTCGCCGGACAGGGCGGTGGCGATCACCTACGGTGAGCCGATCACCAGGGGATCAGGGAGCACGATGCGCAGCCGCAGGACCAAGGGACTCGTCACGCTCGCCGCCCTCGTCGCGCTCGCCGCGGTCGGCGGCAACGCTGCACGGGGCTCGGACGAGACCGCGCTCGTCCGCGCGGGGACCGCACCCGTCGTGTCCGTGACGCGCACCGCGGAGCCCGTCGTCGAGACGACCGACGCCGACGCCACTCGTCGGGCGGCAGAGGCGAAGGCCGTGGCTGCCAAGGCCGCCGCCGACCAGGCAGCTGCCGCGAAGCAGGCTGCCGACGCCAAGGTCGCCGCCGCGAGGGCTGCGGCGGCGAAGGCCGCGGCCGAGAAGGCCGCGCGGGCGAAGGCTGCGACCGACGCGAAGGCCAAGGCCGCGGCTGCCCTGTGGACCGTCACGAAGGTCGTCGACGGCGACACGATCTGGGTCTCGCGCGCGGGGGTCTCCCGCAAGGTCCGCTTCATCGGCATCGACACCCCCGAGACGGGTCAGTGCGGCTTCACCGAGGCCCGCAACGCGCTGCGGGGCATCATCGGCGGCCAGCGCGTCACGCTGACCGCCGGCGCCCGGGACGACGTCGACCGCTACGGCCGGGCGCTGCGCTACGTCGACGTGAACGGTGTCGACGCCGGCCTGCGCCTCATCAAGCAGGGGTATGCCGTCGCCCGCTACGACTCGCGCGACGGCTACGGCTCCCACACCCGTGAGGCGGCCTACGTCCGGGCCGACGCCGCGAGCCCCAGGGCCGCGTGCGCCGACCCCGGTGCCGGCACGTCCGGCGGCACGGGTGGCAGCGGGTTCACCAGCTCGTGGCCGCAGGCGGGTGACCGGTACCCCTGCCCGCAGGCGCGTCCGGTCAAGGGCAACGAGGACTCGATGATCGCCCACGAGCCGGACGACCGGTACTACAACGTGACGAAGCCGGAGCAGTGCTTCGCGACGATGGGCGACGCCGAGGCCGCCGGCTTCCGCCCCGCCAAGGTCTGACGTCCTCCCGCGCTTGTCGACGTCAGCCATCTCGTCCCACTCCACATGCTCGCCCGATGGTCCACTCAAGGGAGAAGTGACGTACGCCTCCGCCCGACCTCACGACGCGCGCTCCGTCACTGCCCCACCCAGCGGGGCACTGACGTAGGGCTCCAACCGACCTCACGACGCGCCCTACGTCACTGCCCCACCCAGCGGGGCACTGACATAGGGCTCCAACCGACCTCACGACGCCCGCTCCGTCACTGCCCCACCCAGCGGGGCACTGACATAGAGCTCCAACCGACCTCACGACGCCCGCTCCGTCACTGCCCCACCCAGCGGGGCACTGACATAGAGCTCCAACCGACCTCACGACGCCCGCTCCGTCACTGCCCCACCCAGCGGGGCACTGACATAGAGCTCCAACCGACCTCACGACGCCCGCTCCGTCACTGCCCCACCCAGCGGGGCACTGACATAGAGCTCCAACCGACCTCACGACGCCCGCTCCGTCACTGCCCCACCCAGCGGGGCACTGACATAGGGCTCCAACCGACCTCACGACGCCCGCTCCGTCACTGCCCCACCCAGCGGGGCACTGACGCAGGGCTTTCCCGGTGTCGGTTTCGTGCTTCAGTCGTCGAGCTCGAGGATGCAGGCGGTCCCGACGTCGACGAAGCCGATGCGGCGGTAGATGTCGGCGGCCGCATCGGACCCGGCCGACAGGAAGACGACCTCGACGCCCTGTTCGCGGCACGCGGCGACCAGGGTGCTCGTGATCGCCGTGCCGTGACCGCGACCCCGGTGGCCCGGGGGCACGGCGATGCCCATGAGCTCGGCGACGTCGCCGCGCGGCGCGGCCGACCCGGCGCCGCAGAGACGGTTGCCCTCGAACGAGGCGACGACGAGGAGGTCGCCGCGCTCCATGAGCTCGGGACGCTTGCCCGGGTCCTTCGGCTCCACCTCGTCGCGCCCCGCGAAACCCGCCGACACCGCGCCCATGGCCAACGACAGGTGCGGCTCGGCGGGGTGCAGGGTCCGCGCCCGCGGATCGGGAGACACCGCGACGTCCGACGGCATGACGAGCAGCGGGTAGCGGTGCGGCTCGTAGCCGGCCTCACGCACGGCGGGCAGCAGCGACGGCGTCACCTCGTCGACCCACTCGACCGCTCGCGGCACGTCGAGCTCGCGCTGGGACTCGAGCACACGGCATACGTCATCGGCGGTGAAGACGCCCCGCCCACCCAGCCGGGGCCGCGCGTAGAACTGCCACCCTGTGCCCTCCTCGGCGACGAAGAGCGTGAAGGGCCCGACCTGCTCGACGCTCGCGACGGCGCGCGGGACGCAGTCGTAGTACGCCTCGATGCGGTCCAGCCGCGTGTCGTGTGCTCGCCCCATGGCGCCACCATGACAGTCGGCGGCACGGGCGAGCGACCGGTTTACGGCGTCAGCGGCGCTCCACGGGGTAGACGAGGTGCGTCACGCGATCGCCCTCGACGACGGTCGTCGGGTCGCCGAGCACGACCTGGCCGGCGGCTTCGGTGAAGTACGGCCGCCCCACCCCGAGGAAGCACGGCACGAGGTCGACCGCCACCTCGTCGAGCAGCCCCTCGGCCAGGCACTGGCTCGCGATCTCGCCGGCGGCGACACCCACGTCAGCGTCGCCGGCCAGCTCCCGTGCCCGGGCGACCGCGTCGTGGACGCCGCCCGTCACGAACTCGACGGTGCCTCCGGGGTAGCCCCACCCGTCCGGGGGCTCGTGGGTCAGCACGACGACCGGGACGCCGAGCGGGTGTGTGCCCTTCCACCCGTCGGTGATGTCGAAGAGGCGGCGGCCGACGACGAGCGCCCCGAGCCTGCCGACCCAGGCACGCCGGTAGTCGGCGTCGGACTGCGTCAGCTGGAAGGTCATCTCACCGTCCGCCGACTCCCACGGCACGTCCCCCGCCTCGTACCAGTCGAAGAGCGGTCCGACCTCGTCGTTCGGTCCGGCGACGAACCCGTCCAGCGACATCGATGCCGATGACACGACCCTGCCCATGGTGCCCTCCCTCTCGGACGTCCTTGTCCGTCAGTCCATTCCGGTGCTCAGCGGCGGCCTCGTCGGGTGCGCAGGTAGTCGGCGACGACGTACTCACCGAGCCGCGCGATGTCGGGCGTGAAGACGCGCCCACCGGCCCGCCGCGCCACGGCGTCGACGAAGCGAGCCAGGCCCGAGTCGTCGCCGAGCATGAAGATGTTGAGCTGCGCGCCCGACCGGCGCAGCTCGTCGACCTGCGCCACCGTCGCGCGCACCGTCTCCTGCGTCGCCGGCCAGTGGAAGGTGGGCCGCCCGTCGACCTCGATGTGCGCGGTCGGCTCACCGTCGGTGACGACGAGGACGACCGGCTCGGCGTCCGGGTGCCGGCGCAGGTGCCGCGACGCGAGCATGAGCGCGTGCTGAAGGTTCGTGCCCTGCACCCACTCGGGCTCGGCCTCGGTGAGCTCGGTCGGGGTCAGCGTGCGGGCGGCGAGGTTGAAGCCGATGATCTGCAGCGCGTCGTGCCGGAAGCGGGTCTGCACGAGGTGCGAGAGCGCGAGCGCCGTCTGCTTCATCGGCCCCCACCGGCCCTCCTGCATCATCGAGAAGGACATGTCGACGCACAGCGCGACCGCCGCCACCGAGCGCCGCTCCGTCTCGGCCACCTCGAAGTCCTCGACGAGCAGCTCGACCCCGCCGCCCGACGCTGTACTCCGCTGGGCCGCGTTGCGCTGCAAGGCGTTCGAGACGGTCCGGACCGTGTCTATGGGCAGCTCGTCGCCGAACTCCCACTGCCGGGTCAGCCCGGTCGGCTCGTCCGCCTGGCCGGCTGCGCGGTCGTCGTGGTCACCGCGACCCGCGGCCTCGACCCGCTCGAAGACCCGCTTGAGCGCAGTCTCGCCGAGGCGCCGGACGGCGCGTGGGGTGAGGCGCAGCCCGTCGTCGCCGCGCGAGACGTAGCCCTGGCGTTCGAGCTCACGCTCGAGCCGGCGCAGCGCCTCCATGTCGCGGGCGGCGTCGGCGCCGAGGTACTGCTCGAGCCGTTCGACGTCGACGTCGTCGAGAGTCGCGCCGAAGTAGCCCTGACCGAGCTGCTCGCCGAGCTGCTCGAGGTCGGCGAGCTCCGCGACCGCCCCGACGGCGTCGCCGTAGCCCATCGGCTCGCCACCCTGACCCGGCTGCACCGGGCTGTGCCGGTCGAGCCCGGGCCGGAGGGCACGGAGGTTGTCGGAGAGCTGCGCCATCTGCGACGCGAGGTCCGGGTCGCCGAGGGCGTCGGACATGAGCTGACCGAGCTGCTCGCGCTGCTCGGGGGTCAGCGACGCCATGAGCCGGTCGGCCGCGGCCTGGCGCCGGGCGAGGGCGTCGATGAGCTCGTCGACGTTCTCGGGGTGCTCCGGGAAGAGGTCGCCGTGCTTGTCCATGAAGTCGCGGAACTGGTCCTCGGTGTCCTCGCCGCGAGCGTGGGCGGCGAGCAGCCGGTTGAGGTCGGCGAGCATGTCCTTGACGGCCTGCATCGCCTGCTGGGCCTGCGGGTCGTTGCCCGAGAGCGCCTGCTTGAGGCCCTCGAACTGCGCCCCGACGACCTCGCGCTGGAGCATCTGCTGGATCTGCTCGTACGTCTCGCGCGCCTTCGGCGAGTGCCACGCGTAGTCGCCGAGCGCCCGCACCGCCCCGGCCACGTCGTCGGGGATCGTCGCGAGGTCCATCTCGGCGAGCCGGGCGTCGTCGCCGTCCTCGCCGGCGAGGGCGTCGCGCTCCTCGGCGAGCGCCTGGTCGAGCATGGCGCGCACCTGGTCGAGGGTGCCGCCGAGGTCACCCCGGCGACGCGCGGCCTCCCGCAGGCGGCGGACGCGCTCGGCGAGGTCGTCGAGCCCGCGACGCCCGTCCATCCCGCGGCGCATCAGCTCCCGCAGCGTCTCCCGCAGCGACCCGCCGGACAGGACGTCCTGCCCGACCTCGTCGAGGACCGAGCGCACGTCGAAGGGCGGCGCGAGCGGGTCGGGCCCACCCGACCACGGCGCGTAGCGGAACCGCCCGTGCTGCTCACCCCCGTCGCGTGGCGTCATCGGCACGACCTAGGCCCCGTAGACGGTGCGGCCGGCGACGGAGTCCTTGTCGATGCGACGCGTCAGGTGCAGACCCTCCAGCACGAACTCCACTGCGGCAGCGACCTGCCCGGGCGTCGCATCGTCGCCGTGCCCGAGCCGGTCGAGCACCTTGGACAGGCCCGGCACCGGACCCACCTGGGCGAGCAGGTCGGCCCCCGGCACGAGCTCGCCGGTCTCGACGACGGCGCCCTCGGCGAAGAGGTTCGTGAAGCCGGTGAGGTCGAGGCCCGACAGGCGCGAGCGGTACGTCTCGGCGACGGCGAGGCGCAGCAGGTGCGTCAGCACGTCGCGCTCGCGACCCTCCTCGCCCATCTCGAACTCGACCTTGCCGAGGAGGGTGGGCACGACGGTGGGGACGTCGCAGACCCGCGCGACGGCATACGCCTCCCCGGAGCGGGCGGCCCGGCGGAGCGCGGAGCCGGCCACGCCCTCGGCCCCCGCGATGGCGAACCGCGCGGACACACCCGAGCGCTGGTCGACGGCCGACGACTCACGCAGCCCGCGCGTGAAGCGCGCCACGACCTCGAGGAGGTGCTCGGGCACGTCGGCGACGAGCGCGGACTCCTGAGCGATGAGGGCGACCTCGTCGCTGACCTCGGTCGGGTAGTGCGTGCGGATCTCGGCACCGAAGCGGTCCTTGAGCGGCGTGATGATGCGGCCGCGGTTCGTGTAGTCCTCAGGGTTGGCCGTCGCGACGAGCAGGATGTCGAGCGGCAGGCGCAGCGAGTAGCCGCGGATCTGGATGTCGCGCTCCTCGAGCACGTTGAAGAGGGCGACCTGGATGCGCTCGGCGAGGTCGGGCAGCTCGTTGAGGCCGAAGATGCCGCGGTTGCTGCGCGGGACGAGGCCGTAGTGCACCGTCTCGGGGTCGCCGAGCGTGCGGCCCTGCGCGACCTTGACGGGGTCGACGTCGCCGACGAGGTCGCCGACGCTCGTGTCGGGCGTCGCGAGCTTCTCGGTGTAGCGCTCGCTGCGGTGGCGCCACGCGACGGGCAGGTCGTCGCCGAGCTCAGCGGCGAGGCGACGGCAGCGCGTGCACGACGGTGCGTGCGGGTCGTCGCCGATCTCGCAGCCCTCGACGACGGGGCTCCACTCGTCGAGCAGCCCGGACAGGGTGCGCATGAGACGGGTCTTGCCCTGGCCGCGCTCGCCGAGCAGCACGAGGTCGTGGCCCGCGAGCAGGGCCGTCTCGAGCTCGGGCAGGACGGTCTCCTCGAAGCCGACCATCCCGGGGAACGCGTCCTCGCCGGCACGCAGCCGGGCCAGGAGGTTCTCGCGGATCTCGCTCTTGACGCTGCGGTGGACGTGGCCGGAGGCGCGCAGCTGGCCGAGGGTGGTGGCACGACCGGTGTCGGGGTGGGTCATTGCTTCACGCTACGTCCGACTCCCGACCCTGTCGAAGGGTCGTCCGTGCCGGGCCCCGCACCAAGCGTCGCACCAAGCGCCGGGAGTGCCGGGCCGCCCACGGCCCAGGCGGTGCGGGTCGCGGGCGGCCGGGTCGCGTCAGTGGGACGTGAAGGTGTAGCGCGCGGTGAAGAGGGTGCCGTCGGGCAGCTTGGAGGTGCCCTCGAACTGGAGCTTGACGCCCGAGCTGACCGTGACGTTGACGGCACCGGCGTGGACCTCGAAGTAGCCGGCGTCGCGGGCGATGCGGGTCTTGCTGCCGTCGGCGTTGATCCGGTAGATGTTCGCCGCCGTGTAGGGACCCTGCTCCGGATAGAGCACCCAGACCTTGGCGCAGGCGACGTTGGTGCTGTCGTTGTACCAGGAGTCGAGGATCGCGTCTCGGGACACGACTCCGTTGGAGAACGTGTGGGTCAGGTACTTGCTGTTGACCTTGGTGCCGGTGCACGACTGGCTGACCCAGGCCGCGTGGGCGGGCGCTGCGGTGGCGATGACCGCAGCCATCATGGCGCCGGCCGCGAGCGATGACGAGACGTACTTCTTCATGGTGGAGCTCCCCTGACTCGGTGTCCGCGGTGGTGCGGACACGCACAGCGTCACAGCGCTCCGCGAGTACCGCAACGCGAAACCGCCCACGGGCGGCTCCCACGGCCGAGTCACTCCCGCACGGAGGGGCTGACGACGCGGCCCCGACGTGCCGGTCGGCTCAGACGGTCGAGGACTCCGCGCGGTCGCCGGCCCAGTCGGTGTGGAAGGTGCCCTCGCGGTCGGTGCGCGTGTAGGTGTGCGCGCCGAAGTTGTCGCGGAGGGCCTGGATGAGCGCGGCCGGCAGCCGGTCGCGGCGCAGGCCGTCGAAGTAGGCGAGCGAGGACGCGAAGGCGGGCGCAGGCACACCGCGCTCGGCCGACACGGCGACGACGCGGCGCCAGGCCTGCACGCCGTTGCCGATCGCGTCGGCGAACCACGGCGCGGTCAGCAGCGTCTCGAGACCGGGCTCGGCGGCATACGCCTCCTTGATGCGGTCGAGGAAGCGGGCGCGGATGATGCAGCCACCGCGCCAGATCGTCGCGACCTCACCGAGGTCGAGGTCCCAGCGGTGCTCCTTCGACCCGGCGGCGAGCTGGTCGAAGCCCTGGGCGTAGGCGACGATCTTCGAGGCGTAGAGCGCGGCGCGGACGTCGTCGACGAAGGCGTCCCGGTCGACCTCGCGCTGCGTCGAGGGGTCGAGGTCGGCGAGGTCGGCGAAGGTCTCGCGCACCGCGGCGCGCTGGCTCGTGTGGCCCGACAGGCTGCGGGCGAAGGTCGCCTCGGCGATGCCCGTGACGGGGATGCCGAGGTCGAGGGCGCTCTGGACCGTCCAGCGGCCGGTGCCCTTCTGCTCGGCCGCGTCGCCGACGACGTCGACGAACGGCTTGCCGCTCGAGGCGTCGGTGTGGGCGAGCACGTCGGCCGTCATCTCGATGAGGAACGACTCGAGGTCGCCCTCGTTCCACTCACGGAAGACGTCGGCGATCTCGGACGGCTCGAGCCCGAGGACGCTGCGGAGCAGGTCGAAGGACTCGGCGATGAGCTGCATGTCGGCGTACTCGATGCCGTTGTGGACCATCTTGACGAAGTGGCCGGCGGCGTCGGGGCCGAGGTGCGCGGCGCAGGGAGTGCCGTCGACCTGCGCGGCGATCGACTCGACGACCGGGGCGAGCCGCTCGTAGGCGTGGTCCGAGCCGCCGACCATGATCGAGGGGCCGTTGAGGGCTCCCTCCTCGCCGCCCGAGACACCCATGCCGACGAAGTGGATCCCCTTGTCGGAGAGGGCCTTCTCGCGGCGGAGGGTGTCCGCGAAGTGCGCGTTGCCGGCGTCGACGACGATGTCGCCCTCGTCGAGCAGCGGCACGAGCTCGTCGATGACGGCGTCGGTCGGGTCGCCGGCCTTGACCATGACGATGATGGCCCGCGGCTTCTGGATCGCCGCGACGAAGTCCTCCACCGTCTCGGCGCCGACGAAGTCGCCCTCGTCGCCGAACTGCTCGACGAGGCTCGTCATCCGGGCGGTCGTGCGGTTGTGGACCGCCACCGTGTGGCCGTGCCGGGCGATGTTGCGGGCGAGGTTGCGGCCCATCGTCGCGAGGCCGGTGACGCCGATCGTTGCGCGTGTCTCCATGCAGGCGGCAACCTCCGGCGCGACCGGTCCATTCCGCGCCGTCCACCCACCGGTCCCTCCCGCCGGTCACCGATGGGGTTGAGTGGTGCCATGCAGACGGACGCGCAACGGATCCGCGAGCTCGCCGACGGGCTGGAGGCCGGGTTGTCGGGCGCGCCGTCCACCGACGTCGGCGGAGTCGGCGACGTCGGCAGGGTCGGCGGGGTGAGCGACGAGGTCGACGACGCGGCTGCGGAGGCCGTCGCGTCCCTGCGCCGGCTCGCCGACGTGCTCGAGCGGCAGCCTGCAACCGGCGGTCAGGCACGGCTCGCTCCGGTCGAGGTCGTCTCGCCCGTCCTCGGGGTCGACGGGTGCACGGCCGGCTGGGTCGGCGCTCTCCTCGAGCCGGGAGCCCCACGTCCGCGGATCGTCGTCGCGCCGACGATCGCCGATCTCGTCGCCATGGTGCGCGAGTCGACCGGCATCCGTGTCGTGGGTATCGACATCCCGATCGGCTTGCCCGACAGCACGATCCGCCAGGCGGACGTCCTCGCGCGCCAGGCGCTGCCCGGCAAGGCGTCGTCGATCTTCACGACGCTGACCCGTCCCGCCTATGCCGCGGCCACGCGCCTCGAGGCCGACGCCGTCAACCGCGGCCTCGTCGGCCAGGGAGTCGGCGCGCAGGCGTTCGCCCTCCGCGACAAGATCGTCGAGGTCGACGCGTGGCTCCGCAGTCGCCCCACCGTCACCGTCCTCGAGGTGCACCCCGAGGTGTCCTTCGCGACGATGGCGGGCGCACCCATCACCGCGAGCAAGAAGACGGACGACGGCCGGGACCAGCGGCTCGCAGCCCTCGCAGCCGCCGGCATCGCCCGCCCGTCCGTGCTCCAGGGCCAGGGGTATGCCGCCGACGACGTCCTCGACGCCTGCGCGGTCGCGTGGTCGGCGGCGCGTCACGCGGCAGGCCTGGCCCGCCCCCTGCCCGACCCGCCGGAGGTCTTCTCCGACGGCATCCCGGCCGCGATCTGGGCCTGAGGGTCACACGCCCCCAAGGGTGCCGGAGGATGGGCGCATGCGGATCACGCTCGACGACCTCACCGACCCGGCCGTCATCGCGCTCCTCGACGGGCACGTGGCGCAGCTGCGGTCGATCTCGCCGCCCGAGAGCTCGCACGCCCTCGACCTCGACGGGCTGCGGGCACCCGACGTCACCTTCTGGGTGGCCCGCGACGGCGACGAGGTGCTCGGCTGCGGTGCGCTGACCGAGATCGCTCCCGGTCACGGTGAGGTCAAGTCGATGCGCACGGCGCCAACCGCCCAGCGCCGCGGTGTCGCCAGGGCCGTCCTGGCCGAGATCCTCGCCGAGGCCCGACGCCGGGGCCTCTCACGGCTCAGCCTCGAGACGGGGTCAGCCGACTTCTTCGCGCCGGCGCGGGCGCTCTACGCCGCGCACGGCTTCGCCGAGTGCGAGCCCTTCGGCACCTACCGCCCCGACCCGCACAGCACCTTCATGACGCTGCCGCTCTGACCCGCCGCCACGTGCCCCTCACGGGTCAGCGCACCACGTGCGCGCACGGTGCCACGACGCGATCGAGGCATGCCGTCGCGACCGGGCGCGACGGCATACCTCGTCCCAGCGGGGCCGGCGTCCCGGACCCCCGCGCACCTCAGCCGGTGACGGCGACCCGGAGGGCTCCGGCGGTCGCGTCCCAGCCGGGCTGGGTCGGGTGGACGAACTCGGCGACGTCACGGCCCGGCGTGCCGACGGGCACGAGCCACGCCCTGGAGCTGTCGGCGACGAGGTGGGGGTCGAGGCCGTGGACGCGGCCACCCCAGGCCGCCTTGACGGTGTCGACGAAGTGGTACTGCGTCGTCGCGTCCTCGGCGTTGAGCTCGGCGATGCCGCGCGCCTGCAGGTCGTCGCCGAGGCGCTGGAGGTCGTTGAGGGCCGCGCCGGCGTCGTAGACGGGAGCGACCTCGGGGATGGCGTAGCTCTCGGTGTCGATGAGGAAGGGGTAGCTGAGCAGGTAGACCTGCGCGTGACCGCCCGAGCGCGCGACGACGGCCCGCAGGGCCTCCTTGGTGCGGTCGACCATCTCGGGCGCCTTCACAGACGCCGCCTCGAGCGACTGGCGGCAGCTCGACGGGTCGCGCAGCGTCAGGCAGTTGACGACGATGGTGGAGAAGCCGATGTCGTTGCCGCCGATGGTGAGGAAGACGTAGTCGGTGTCGGGGGTCACCGCGTCGACCTGCGGCCGGGTCACGAGCTGGCACGAGACCGTGCCCGTGTAGAGGCTGCCCACGCCGACGCCCGCGACGAACGTGTACGTGTAGGAGAAGTCGGGCTGGGCGGGGACACCACAGAGGCGCGCCGTCTGCGCGCGCCTCTGCCACTCGGCCTTCTGGTCGGGGTGGCGCGCCGGGTCGATCGTGTACGTGGCGGTCCTGGTGGACGCGTCACCGAGCTCGCGCGGCTCGAGCATGTCGGCGACGACGCCGCCGCTGCACGCCACATCGGTGAAGGTCGCGCCGATCGAGGCCGCGACCTGGGAGCCGTAGTTGTCCGGGGAGCGGTAGCAGCTGCGCTCCTCGTAGCTGCCCGTGCCGTTGCCGGCGGAGTAGGAGTCGCCGAGCTGGACGACGTGCGGCGCACCGGTCGCCGTGGCGGACGGAGCGGTGACGGCACCGGTCGTGAGGGCCGCTGCCGTGGCGAGCGCCGCGACGAGGGCTGCGGCAGGTCGGGCTCGGCGGGTGGTGCGGGAGGAACGGGGCACGGCGGGACTCCTTCGTCCGGTGTCGGTCTCGGAGGAGAACGACGCCGCTCCGGCCGAGGTCACGCGGGTGCCGTGGCCCTCACCCACCTGCAGAGGAGGTATGCCGTCACGAACGGGCGTGACGGCATACCTCCTCAGGTCGTGGCGGGCGTCAGCCCTGGGCGAGCTGGGACACGTCGTCCCACTTCTCCCACGTCTCGATCCGCGAGGCGTAGTCCGCCTTGGCGATCGAGAGCGGGGCCGCGCCGAAGAAGACGCGCAGCGGCGGCTCGTCCGCGTCGACGACCGTGAGCAGGGCTGCCGCGGACGCCTTGGGGTCGCCGGGGCCGGAGGTGTTGCGGGCGGCGCGCTCGCGGTGCGTGCGCTCGCGGATGTCGTCGTAGGTCGACGACGGCTCCGAGTGCTTGGCCGACGGGCCGGCCCAGTCGGTCGAGAACCCGCCCGGCTCGATGAGGGTGACCGTGATGCCGAACGGCGCGACCTCCTGGGCCAGCGACTGGCTCAAGCCCTCGAGCGCCCACTTCGACGCGTGGTAGGCGCCGACGATCGGGAACGCCGAGATGCCACCGATCGAGCTGACCTGGATGATGTGGCCCGAGCCCTGCTCGCGCATGATCGGCAGCGCCGCCTGGGTGACCCAGAGGGCGCCGAAGAAGTTCGTCTCGAGCTGGTCGCGCACGTCGGCCTCGCTCAGCTCCTCGACGAAGCCGAAGTGGCCGTAGCCGGCGTTGTTGACGACGACGTCGAGTCGGCCGAAGCGCTCGTGCGCCTGCGCGACCGCCGCGAAGTCCGCGTCGCGGTCGGTGACGTCGAGGGCGATCGGCAGCACGCGGTCGCCGTAGGTCTGGACGAGGTCGTCGAGGGCCCCGGTGTCGCGGGCGGTCGCGGCGACGTTGTCGCCTCGCTCGAGTGCGGCGATCGCCCACTCGCGACCGAACCCACGGGACGTTCCGGTGATGAACCACGTTTTCGTCATGCGCTCGACGCTATGACTTCGAGTGCGCTCCAACGCAAGCCGGATCATCCGCCATCCGCCGGTTCGGGTCCCTAGGGTGACGCCATGACCGACCTCAGCAGCCGACCCGCCCGGCTCGCGACCGAGCTACTCCGGCACGGAGCGCGCTTCGTCGTCGTGGGAAGCACGGCCCGATGGCTCACCACCGGCGACGGCACCCCACGTGACCTTGACGTGGCCGTATGCCGTGACGACCTCCCAGCACTCGCCGTCGCCCTCGCCGGGCTGGGTGTCTCGACGTCGGTCGAGCGCCTGGGCCGAGCCGGACAGTCGCACGTCGACACGGCCTGGGGTCCGCTCGACGTCTTCGTCGACGACGGTGTCACGGCTCAGGAATTGGCGTGCGATCGGGCCGGGCGGTCGTGGCGACTGCCGGTGGTGGCGTCGTGAGCGGACCGGGGCGGCCGACGGCGAGCGGCCTGACGCCCTTCGAGATCAGCGTCCTGCGCGCCATCGAGGACCGCGGCGCCGTGGCGAACGGTCCCCACGTGGGCACCCTCGAGGTGCTCGAGCGCGTCGACGCCGAGACCGGGGTGGGCCGCCGCTATTCGGAGCGGATCCTGGCCGACCTCGTGGCGGACTGGGTCCGTCACCTGCCCCTCGTCGATGGGCAAGGCAACTTCGGCTCGATGTCGGGTGACGACGGCGCCGAGGCGCGCTACACCGAGGTTCGCCTCTCCGAGGTGGGGGCGCTCGCCCTCGCCTCGGAGTGTGGTGAGGTAGGCCCTCTCCCGCTCGACCTCATCGAGGGCTCCCTCTACCGCGGCGGCGAGATGGCGCCACTCGACCCGGCCACCACCATCCGCGCCGTGCTCATCGGTGCCGGCAGCGGGGGCCTTCCGCGCACCCCGACGGGCACGATCACGCGTGACCCCGCCGGGATCGAGCGCAGGGAAGGCCGCTGGATGCAGCGCTACCAGCTGGGCGCCACGATCCGCACCGGCCGAGACCACAGTGAACTCGTCATCACCTCACCGCCGTACCTCGTCCCCCTGGACACCATCGTCGCCAACCTCCACCCCGGCCCGAGCCGAGCCGAACTCGAAGCCATGCGCGAGGACTTCCGGGTCCCGGGTGAGCCGCCGTCGGTGGAAGTGATCCGCGAGTCGCCGATCCGCGACGTCATGGACATGACGTCCGGGCGCACGGGCACCTGGGTCGTGATCCATCTCAAGGACGGCGTCGACGTCATCGACGCCGTCGACTGGATCCGGGCCGTCTGGCCGGTGACCGTCCACGTCGACTGCGTCGCCGGTGACGAGATCTATGACCGGTTCGCGGCCTGGCTCGATCTCGACAAGAGCGGCGTGCACGCACTCGACGAGCTCGTCAACCGGATCGAGCCAGAGGTCGACTGACGCCCAGCGACGTCGGGCACCGACGCCAGCGGGACCGACCCCGGATCCGTGCCGGTTCGAGATGTTGTCGACACCCGCGTGGACCCCGCGATCACCTCGAACCGGCAGAGCCGTGCGCGCTCAGGAGCGTCGGGCGGTCCGGGCCAGCCAGGTGAGCGCGTCCTCGGCGGTGCGCAGCACCGAGATGTGGCCGTCGCCGGGCTGGAGCCAGAGGTCGGCGTCGGGCACGGCGCCGGCGAGCCACTGGCCGTGCGAGGCCGGCACGATCCGGTCGGCCCCGCCGTGAACGACGAGGGTGGGGGCCGACACGGCGCCCGGCTCGAAGCCCCAGTCGGAGACGTAGGCGAGGTCGTCGTCGATGAGCGCCGCAGGCCCAGCGGCGAGAGCGGGCCCGACGACGGAGCCGAACCAGCCCCACGGTCCGGCGAAGGCCGCCTCGTCCGCCTCGACGAAGCCGACGTCGACCCCGCCCGCGGGCACCTGTGCCGCAGCGACCTCGTGGGCCTCCTTGGCCTCGCGGCCGGCAGCGGCGGCACGCAGCGAGGCCCCACCTCCGGGAGCCATGCCGGCGAACCAGTCGAGGCCGGGTGCACCGAACGGTGCGACCGCGGAGACGCTGACGACGGCACGTACCCGGTCGCCGAGCAGCGCGCCCGACGCGAGGGCGTGCGTGCCCCCGCCCGAGTGGCCCATGACCGCGAAGGACCCCACGCCGAGGTGGTCGGCCACGGCAGCCACGTCCCGGGCGGCCGACGCGACGTCGCGGCCCGGCCGTGGCGTCGACCCGCCGTAGCCCGGCCGGTCGTAGGACACCCAGCGGATGCCGAGCCGCGCCGCGGCGTCGAAGAGCGGTCGTGGCGGGGCACCGATGTTGGGCGTGCCGTGGTGCCACACGACGACGAGCGGCTCGACGTCGGCGACCGCGCGGGCCCCGAGGTCGCCGGTGTCGTAGACGTGCAGCACGTGCCCGTCGCCGAGGTCGACGTCGCTCTCGGTGACGACGCTCTCGGTGACGACGCTCTCGGTGGCGACATTCGGGGTGGCTGGGGAGTCACTCACAGGGCTTCGGCCTTCCGTCGGAGATGGTCCTGCTCGGGGATGCTCGTCGTGAGGCGGGACGCGAGCAGGTAGCTGTCACGAGCCCCGTCGCTGTCGCCGGACATCTCGAGCAGGTGCGCACGCACGGCGTGGAGGCGGTGGTGCCGGGCGAGCCGCTTGTCCTGCTCGAGGTCGTCGAGCACGGCCAGCCCTGCCGCGGGCCCCTCGACCATGGCGAGGGCGACGGCGCGGTTGAGCGTCACGACCGGTCCGGGAGCGAGCTGCTCGAGCAGCCCGTAGAGCGCGAGCACCTGCTCCCAGTCCGTCTCGGCCGCGCTCGGGGCCTCGTCGTGCACGGCCGCGATGGCCGCCTGCACCTGGTAGGGCCCGAGCCGGGTCCGCGTCAGGGCGTCGGTCACGAGGGCGACACCCTCCCGGACGTATGCCGTGTCCCACCGTGAGCGGTCCTGCTCGGCGAGCGGCACGAGCTCACCCGCCTCGTTCGTGCGGGCCGGTCGTCTCGCCTCGGTGAGCAGCATGAGGGCGAGCAGCCCGGCGACCTCGCCGTCGTCCGGCAGCAGCGTGTGCACCTGGCGCGCGAGGCGGATCGCCTCTGCGGTCAGGTCGATCCGGTGCAGGGAGTCACCGCTGCTCGCCGTGTGACCCTCGGTGAAGACGAGGTAGAGGACGTGGAGCACCTCGCGGAGCCGCTCGGGCACGTCGTCGGGCGGCGGCATCCGGAACTCGGCGCCCGACTCACGGATGCGCTGCTTGGCGCGGCTGATCCGCTGCGCCATCGTCGCCTCCGGCACGAGGAACGCGTGGGCGATCTGCGCCGTCGTCAGACCACCGACCGCCCTGAGGGTCAGGGCGATCCGCGCGGCCGGGGCGAGCGCGGGGTGGCAGCAGAGGAGGAGGAGCGTCAGGGTGTCGTCGTGGTCAGCCGGCCCAGCGGCATACGCAGGCGGAGCGGTGAGCTCGTCATCCGGCGCGCGGCTCGCGTCGGCGAGCTCACGACGTGCCCGCGCCTCGTCGCTGCGCAGGCCGTCGATGAGGCGACGGGAGCCGACCCGGATGAGCCACGCCTTGGGATCGTCCGGCACGCCCTCCTCGGGCCACTGCGCGGCCGCGGCGAGCAACGCCTCCTGGGCGGCCTCCTCGGCGCGGTCGAAGTCGCGGTAGCGGCGCACGAGCGCCCCGATGACCTGCGGCGTCACGCTGCGCCACAGCTCGTCGGTCACCACGGATCCGCCCATGTCACAAGCCTTCTCAGAGGTCCTCGGCGGAGCCGCCCATGAGCGGGCGCACCTCGACGGCGGCGAAGCGGGCGTCGGGGAAGCGCCCCGCGATCTCCTCGGCCCGCTCGGGCGTCGCGCAGTCGACGATGAAGTAGCCGGCCATCTGCTCCTTCGACTCCACGAAGGGCCCGTCGGTCACGAGGCTCTCGCCGTCGCGCACCCGCACGCTCCGGGCGGTCAACGGGTCCGCGAGCGCCTGGGCGGTCACGAGCTCGCCCGAGTCGCTGATCTCGCCCATCAGCTCCTCGAAGTCGCGCAGCAGACCAGCACGCTCGTCGTCGGTCATGGCCGCGGCCTCGGGCGTGCGGAGGAAGATCGGGTGCCCCCACGTCTGCGGGTTGCTCCAGATCATGAGCAGGTACTTCACGTCGACTCCTTCGTCCTGGCGCCGTCACGGCGACCGGTTCCTCACTCGTCAGGGACGTCGGAGCCGGGGCCGCGATCTCGACACCGCGCCCCCGACCCTTCCACAGACCGGTGCGGCGGGCGTCGCGGTAGCGTCGCAGCGTGTCCGCCGCCAGCCGCCCGACCACTCCCCCGACGGCCCTCGACGACCGCGCCGCCGAGGCCGAGCGGTCCGTCACGGCCCTCTTCGCCGGCCGGCTCGGGCGTGTGCCGCTGACACACCTCGCGCGCATCGTGCACCCCGCGCCGGCCGGGTCACGCACGTTCGGCGGGCTCCGCGGGACGTGGCACTACTGGTGGCAGGCGCACTACCTCGACGCGGTCGTCGACGCCGGCCTCCGGTGCCTCCGCACCGGTGACCCGGCAGGCGCGGACGCCCATGCCCGACAGGGGGACCGGCTGCTCTCGACGATCCGGCTGCGCAACCGGGTGCGCTGGGTCAACGACTTCTACGACGACATGGCCTGGCTCGCCCTCGCCTCGGGACGGCTGCAGGACCTGCACGAGGAGATCGGGCGCACCGCGCGGAGCCGACGCCTCCGTTCGGCCGGCCGACACCTCACGGCGCAGCTGCGGTCGGCGCACACGGACGACCTCGGTGGCGGCCTCTTCTGGAGCCGCGACCGCGACTTCAAGAACAGTCCCGCGACCGGGCCGGCCGCCCTGCACCTGGCCCGGCTCGGCGACACGGACGAGGCCCGCCGGCTCGTCGACTGGCTCTACGCGCGCCTGTGGTCGGCGGAGAGCGGACTCGTGCTGGACGGCATACGGCTCCGCGGCGGCGAGGAGGTGCTCGTCCCGGACGTCTGGTCCTACAACCAGGGCACGGTGCTCGGCGCGCTCGTGGCGCTCGGGGACGAGCAGAGCCTCGAGCGGGCAGCCGCGCTCGTCACCGCGGTGGACGCCCGGCTGACGACCGAGGTCGGCGGCGCGCGCGTCCTGCGGACGCACGGTGGCGGTGACGGCGGCCTCTTCACCGGCATCCTCGTGCGCCATCTCGCATCCGCGGCGAACGCTCCGGCGCTCGACGAGGCGACACGGGAGACCGCGCGGCGGCTCGTCGCCGACACGGCCGAGGCCCTGTGGCGCGGTCAGGGCAGCCTGCCGGTCCCGGGTCGCCGCGACCCCACGGTCTTCCCCGTCGAGCCGGGCGGGCCCGCGCCCACCCCGCCGCTCGAGCTGTCGCCGCAGCTGCAGGCCTGGACCGTTCTCGAGGCCGCAGCCACCCTCACCTGACCCCGGTCGGGCGCGGCCGACGGACGACCGTTGGTATGCCGTGTCGGCCGTTCGCGGCGCGTCGTGCGGCGAGTCGGCGGGCGGGGTCGACCAACGGTCGTCGGTCGGCGAAGGTCTCGGATCGGGCACGAAGGCTGGGAGCGGGCTGGGAATCGCGCCGCTCCCGGGTGAGACTCGAGACGTGCGCACCCCACCAGCCCTCGCCGCCGGCCTCACCGCCGGGCTGCTGCTCGGCGCCTGCTCGACGGCGGGGCCCACCGACGACCGGGCGGGCGGCACCACGGGGGGCGGCCCGACGGCATACGCAGCCACGTCAGGCCCGCCCACGACGGCGCCCTCCACGACGGCGCCCTCCACGACGGCGACTCAGCCGACTCCCACGCCGAGCACGTCAAGCCGGCCGAAGCCCGCGCCCGACCCGGCGTCGATCGCGGCGCTCATCGCCACGCAGTACGACGGCGGCAACCTCAAGCTCGGTCGCGAGCGCGGCAGCACGGACGCCTACCGGCAGTACTTCGCGACCTACGAGAGCAACGGGCTGACGATCTCGGGGCGGATCAACATCCCGCGCGGCACGGGGCCCTTTCCCGCCGTCGTCCTCGCGCACGGCTACGTCGACCCCGCCGTCTACACGAACGGCGAGACGATGCTCCGCGAGCGCGACTACCTCGCCCGGCAGGGCTACGTCACGCTGCACATCGACTACCGCAACCACGCGCAGTCCGACCGGGACCCGCGCAACGACGCCAACCTCCGCGCGGGCTACACGGCCGACGCCATCAACGCCGGACTGGCGCTGAAGAAGGCGCAGGTCGTCGACCCCGACCGCGTCGCGCTCATCGGCCGCTCGATGGGTGGCGGGGTCGTCTACAACGCCCTGGTCGTCCGCCCGGGGCTCTTCCGCGCGGCCGTGGCCTACGCGCCGGTGAGCTCCGACAGCGTCGACAACTTCGACAAGTGGGTGCGGCGCGACGCCTCCCGGTCGGGCGCTGCCCGCGCGGTCATCGGTCGGCTCGGCACACCCGAGGCGCAGCCGGCCGCGTGGGCGGCGACGAGCCCACGCACCTACTTCGGCCGCGTCACCGAGCCGCTCCTCATCCACCACGGCACCGCCGACGAGGACTGTCCGCTGTCGTGGTCGCGCGAGTCGGTCGCGGCGCTGAAGGCCAAAGGCAAGGACGTCGAGCTGCGCGTCTACCCGGGCGGCCGGCACACGCTGACGTCGCCGCAGTGGGACACCTCGATCCGGCGCACCGAGGCCTTCCTCGCCGACCACCTGGGCTGACCGGCGGGCGACGAGCATCGCGGCGACGTATCCGGAGGGCCTCTCGACCTCTCGGAACGGGCACGGCGTCGCCAGTCGGCAGGCCACCATCGAAGGATGTCCTGCACCTTCTGCAGGACGATCCGGGCTCGGCCCGGTGCGGGGGCCGCGGCGAGCACGCCAAGGCAAGGGGAAAAAGATGAGACGCACACAGCGGTGGAGCGCGGCAGCGCTCGCAGCCGTCACCGGAGTCATCATGTCGGCAGGGTCGGCGCTGGCCGCCGCACCGACGAACGACGTCAGCAGCAGCCCGGTCGCCATCGGCACTCTGCCCTTCACGACGACCATCGACACGAGCGAGGCCACGACCGACGCGGACGACGCCGCACTCAACGGACAGTGCGGGGCACCCGCGACCGACGCCAGCGTCTGGTTCACCGTCACGCCGACGAAGGACGGCGACCTGTTCGCCGACGTGTCCGGCTCCGACTTCACCGCCGGTGTCATCGTGGCACAGGGCACCGGAGGCTCGGCCACGGTCGTCTCCTGCGGCGCCCAGGGCACCGGGTGGACCGCCGTCGCCGGGGAGACCTACACGATCCTCGCCTTCGACGACCAGACCGACGGGGGCGGCAACGGGGGAAGCCTCGCCCTCACGGTCAATGCCGCCCCGACCCTGGACCTCGTCGCCACCGTCGACCACACGGCCCGGTTCGACCGCAAGACCGGGAGCGCCTACGTGTCGGGCACCGTCACGTGCCCGGCCGACGCCGAGTCGGCCTTCGTCAATGTCGGCCTGACGCAGCGGGTCGGTCGCCTGCTCATCAGCGGTTCCGGCTCGACCGACGTGGCCTGCACCGGAGAGGCCGAGTCCTGGACGGTCCTCGTCGTCGGCGACAACGGCATCTTCAAGGGAGGCAAGGCCGCCAGCGTGACCTCCGCGTTCGCGTGCAGCGCCCTGGCGTGCGGCGAGTACGTCGACGAGCAGACCGTCCAGCTCAAGGGCCGGACCCGCTGAGACCAGCGACCCGACCGGCCGGCGTCACTCCGGCGCCGGCCGCTCGGTCTCGCCTGCCCGTGGCACGCCGAGCAGGCGGGCGCCTTTGTGCCACAGCACGGCTCGCATCCAGTCGTCGCCGAGACCGAGGCGGGCCAAGGCGTCGAGCTGGTGGGCGTAGGGGTAGGGGATGCTCGGGAAGTCCGAGCCGAGCACGACGCGGTCACGCAGGGCGCCGAGCCGCTCGACGTAGCCGTCGGGAAACGGGGCGAAGCGGTTCGTGAAGTCGGTGCCGCTCATCGTCGTGTCGAGGTGGACGCCCGCGAACTCCTTTGCGAGGTCAGCGAACTCGTGGTACTCCGGCATGCCGAGGTGCGCGATGACGAGGACGAGGTCCGGGTGCCGGCGCAGCACCTCACGCACGGCGCCCGGGCCGGTGTGGGTGCCGCGGATCGGCGCCGACCCGGCATGGATGACGACAGGCACGCGGGCAGCCTCGAGCCGCGCCCACGCCGGGTCGAGCCGGTCGTCGTCCGGCGTGAAGTCCCCGACCTGCACGTGCATCTTGAAGAGGCGGGCACCGTCGTCGAGCGCTGCCGCGACCGTGTCGCCCACGCCCGGCTCGGGGTAGAAGGTGGCGCAGTGCACCGCATCGGGCACCCGGCGGGCGAAGTCGGCGCACCACTCGTTGAGCCAGGTCGCCATGCCGGGCTTGTGCGGATAGACGAGGGCCGGGATCGCGCGCAGTCCCATGGCGCGCAGCGTCGCGAGGCGCGTCTGCTCGTCGTCGCGGTAGGTGATCGGCCACGGCGCGCCGTAGTGGCTCTCGGCCTCGTCGAAGTAGGCCCACACCTTGCGCTGCATGGCCTCGGGGAGGAAGTGCACGTGCACGTCGGCGAGGCCCGGCAGCCCGAGGGAGCGGACGTATGCCGGCACGTCGGCGTCCGTCGCCGGGCCCGGTGTCGTGCGGGGCGCGTCAGAGGTCGTCATCGTCTCGCAGCGTAGGTCAGACCACCCCGCCGGCCCGGTCGGGTGCTCACGTGCCACGCACCGTCAGGACGTCGCCGACCCACGAGCGGTCGTCGAGCCCGTCGAGCCCGTCGAGTGCGGCGCCGATGCTGCGCTCCTCGAAGGCGAAGTGGGAGTCCATGATCGCCATGAGGCCGTCGAGCTCACCCACGAGGCGGGTCCGGCGAGCCTTCGGCGCCGCCGAGGCCTGCACGGCGAGGTCGCCCACCCGGGCGAGGATGCCCGCCACGAGGTGGTGGTCCTCGGCGAGCTTGTCGAGCATCGGGCCGAGGTCGGGACGCTCGTCGCGCAGCGCGGCGAAGAGCCCGTCGTCCTCGCCGGTGTGGTGCGCCTGGAGCGCGCGGCAGAAGCCGAGGCAGTGCTCGAGGAGCCCGGCGACCTGCGGGTCCGAGCCGTCCGTGGGTGCATCGCCTCCGGCGAGACCGTCGCGGATGACGCGCACCCGCGCCCGCAGGTCGTCGTGCACGGCGGCCAGCTGGGCCGACAGTGCTGCTGCTCGGTCCTGGCCGTCACGACGTGGGTCGCGCGGAATCGGGGTCGGAATCGGGGTCGGATTCGGGGTCGGGGTCATGGTGCAACCCAGTCCATCACGCGGAACGGCCGGTGCGGCAGGGTGGTTCGCCCGAGCGACGACAGCGCGGTTCGCCCGAGCGACGACAGGGCGGTCCGCCGGCTCAGGACGGAGGAGGGCCGGGGTCTCTGGCTCGCCGGCGGCGGCGCAGTCCTCCTGACGTACGAGCGCGCCGCCGCCCGACGGGCAGCGGCGCGCTCGACGTGGAGCGAGGCAAGGACTCAGCCGGCGAGGGCGCCCATCGGGTCCCATGCGGGCAGGACGATCGGGTCGCGGGTCAGCGCCTCCTGCAGCTCGGCGGGCAGCGCGTCGCGGCGGACGGCCACCTCGAAGACGAACTCGGCGAACCACGAGTCGTTCATCGTCATGAAGCCCTTGTCGCCCTTCTCGGTGCCCCAGCTGTTCTCGACGCGCCAGCGCCGCGGGACGTCGTCGAGCAGGTCGACGCCGGTGAAGAGCATGGCGTGCGTCATGAGCGACTCGTGGTGCAGCAGGCGGTCGGCCTTGCCGAGGCTCGGCTCGGTGCCGTAGATCGCGGCCCGGTCGAAGAGGCCGGCGTCCCAGAGCCCGAGGGTGGCGTTGGACATCTGCCCGGTGTCGCAGCCGAACCACACCGGCTCGCCGCCGACGATCGCCTGCGCCGCAAGGGACTTCATGAGGTCGGGCTCGACGTTGAGGTACGTGACGGGCGGGGCGCCGACGACGTTGCCGAGGTGCTCGACGGTGAAGGTGTGCCCGTAGGGGCTGCTCGCGCGGGGGTCGTTGACGAGGCACACGTAGTCCTCGAGCGGCACGGTGACGTAGCGCTCGGCGAACTCGAGCGGCGTCA
The DNA here is from genome assembly GCF_964254175.1 of Terrabacter sp. LjRoot27. Classification (NCBI taxonomy): domain Bacteria; kingdom Bacillati; phylum Actinomycetota; class Actinomycetes; order Micrococcales; family Intrasporangiaceae; genus Terrabacter; species Terrabacter sp. LjRoot27. The sequence continues at coordinate 158,333 of NZ_CAXUSS020000001.1, read as the reverse complement.
TGGTCCCGTCGCGGTGGAAGCCGCCGTCGGTGTCCTTCCACTGCCACACGAACGACTCGGGCGGGGTGCCGAGGTGGATGCAGAGCAGACGGTGGACCGTCGCGAGCACCTGCTCCTTGGCGTCCTGGAGGTCGTCGGCGTCGGCGCCGTCGGCGGCCCGGGCGCGCAGGTCGCGCGCGGCCTGGCGCAGGATCGTGCTGAGGTCACGGTTCATCTGGCCGGTGTTGCTCGAGCTCTTCGTCTCGGGCATCGCCACCTTGGGCACGAGGCCGTGCTTGACGACGAGCGCGACGAACATGTTCCACTGGCCGCCGTCCTCGGCCGGCGTGGCGAGCAGGTGCGCGACGGTGCGGTCGTCGACGTCGCGGTCGGCCGTCGCGATGACCGACTCGAGCCAGTGGTTGGCCTTCTCGAACTTGTCCCAGAAGAGCAGGTGGTTCTGCGAGAACTCGAAGTCCTTGACCTTGAGCTTCTCGCGCGCGCTCGCGCGCAGCAGGTTGGTGCCGGCGAAGAGCCAGCAGCGGCCGCTCTTCTCCTGCGACGTCGCGCTCCAGTCGTCGAGGAGGTTCGACACCGAGTGGTCGATGCCCGTCACCACCCTGCGGTCGAGCGCGATGTCGTCGACGGACGTCGTCGTGACGGCGTTCTGCAGCATGCGGGCGGTGGGGTCGGCCTCGAACGCCTTCGTGAGGCGCTCGACGAGGTCGGGGGCGAGGTCGCGCGGCATGGGCCACTCCTTCGAGCTTCTCGGGATCCCAGCATCGTATGCCGCACGCCTGAGCCCACCCGGCCCCACCTCACTCCATTGGGCGCCCCGCGTCGAGTGAGCGCCCCGCCACACGGGTCGGGCCGGGTCGGGTCGGGTCGGTCACACGCTCTCGGCGACGACCTCGATCGGGACGACGCCGGCATACGCCTGCGCGGCAGCCCGGACCTCGTCGGCAGCGAGGGAGCCGGGGACGAGGGCCGGGTCAGGGCGGAAGTGGACGACCGTGCCCGTCGACGCCTGACCGGGCAGGTCCTCCAGGACGCCCTGCGGCAGGCCGCGCTCGAAACGCTGGCTCCACCCACCCTCTGCACGCCGGTTCGTGTGGACGACCCACTCGCTCAACGCTGCCACGACCGAGATGCCGGCCCGCGGCGAGCCGTCGGGCAGCAGGGGCGCGTCGTCACGGCCGTAGAAGCGCAGGTCCTTCGTCGCCATGATCGGCTTGACGCGCGCGACACCGTCGTCGTCGACGCGCGTCTCGGTGCCGCGCCCGTCGTCCGCGACGGACACGGAGCCGTCCGCGTGGAGCACGACCCGGATCCGGGTCGTCGACCCGTCGACGGCCTCGTCGACCGGGTAGGCAAGCACCTCCAGGACGAGTCGCAACGGGCCCGCCGACGTGAACTCGCCTGCGTTGCGCCGGATCTCGTCGAGATGGTCGGTGTCGACCGGGCTGCTCCAGCTGTGCGTCGCTCCCACAGCCCCACCTTGCCAGACCTCAGCGCGACAGCAACGCCATGATCGCCGCCGAGGCCGCGAGCTGCCCGGCAGCCATGGCCGACACGACCGAGGACATCGGCATCGGGTAGGCCGGCAGGTGTGCCATGTCACCGGCGCAGTAGACGCGCTCGCGGCTCGACCGGCCGAACTCGTCGACCCGGACCGCCCCGGACGGGTTGAGCTCGAGGCCGAGCTGCTCGGCGAAGGGTGCCGACTGGTGGAGCTCCGGCCTCACGAAGAGGCCTGCGACCTGCTCGTGCACCTGCTCACCGTCGACGCCCTCGAGCACCACGCGTACGCCCCCGTCGTGCCGTTCGAGCGCGACGACCCGCTCGGCGCGCACGGTTGCCCCCTTCGGAAGGCCGTCCGGCGCGTCCGCGCCGTCGGCGAGCACGACGAGCTCGGACGCGATGCGCCCGAGCAGCGCCGACAGGTGGGGCGCGTTCGCGGCGCCGAGGATGCCGACGCGCCGGCCGCTCAGCTCGTGGCCGTGGCAGAAGGGGCAGTGCGCGACGAGGTCGCCCCACAGCGCGTCGACCCCGGGCACGGGCGGCAGGGTGTCCCGGACACCGGTGGCCAGGATGACGGCGGACGCGGTGAGCGTCGTGCCGTCGGCCACCGTCAGGTGGAAGGCGCCGTCGAGCTCCTCGACGGTCTCGACGCGCTCCTCCCGCACCGTGACGGTGTCGTATGCCGTGAGCTGCCTCCGCGCGTCGGCGCGGAACTCCGCCGGCGGGGTGCCGTCGTGGGCGACGACGTTGTGCATGTGGCTGACGGTGGCGTTGCGGTAGGTGCCGTCGTCGAAGAGGACGGCGTCGCGGTGGATGCGGCCGAGGGTGAGGGCGGCCTGGAGACCGGCGGGGCCTCCGCCGATGACGGCGACGTCGGTGTGTGCGCTGGCGGTCATGGTGGCTCCTTGGAGGGTCTGGTTGTCGTCTGGTTGTGGTGATGTGGTCACGAGTGCTCGGGCGGCTCTGTGCCTGCTGCGATCCAGCGTGTACCTTCATGTCGACATGAAGGCAAGACAGCGTGACGAGACGTGGACCGTCGGCGGGCTGGCGGCACGTTTCGAGCTGCCGACCAACGTCCTGCGCCACTGGGAGACGCTCGGGCTGCTGACGCCGGAGCGCGACGGGTCCGGCTACCGGCGCTACGGGCGCGCCGACCTCGTCCGGGTCGCGGTCATCCTGCGCAACAAGGCGGCCGGGATGACGCTCGAGCAGATCGGCGTGCTGCTCGACAGCGAGGCAGCCGGTCGCCACGAGGTGCTCGAGGCCCACCTGCGCGACCTCGACGAGCGGGCGCGGTCCATCGAGCGGTCACGCGAGATGACCGAGCACGCGCTGCGCTGCCGGGCGCACGACATCGTCGCCTGCCCGCGCTTCTCGCAGCACGTTGCCGACCTGACCGAGGGGCGGGCCGCGACGGCGCGCATCGCCGACTGGGAGTAGGCGCCGACGTCGACGCCGCAGGTTCGCTGCTGTTACGTCGTCAGCGAAGGGGCCTTGGCGCGGCGGCCCGCGCGGGCGAGGATCGAGCCCATGAGACTTCTCGTGCTCGGAGGCACCCACCACGTCGGCCGCGCGTTCGTCGAGGCCGCGCTCGCCCGAGGCGACGAGGTCACCACGGTGACCCGCGGGGTCAGCGGCACCCCCGTCGACGGCGCCGAGGCCCGTCACGCCGATCGCCTCGACCCCGACGCCCTGCGCGCGGCACTCGGGGACGACGAGTGGGACGCCGTCGTCGACACGTGGTCGGCTGCTCCGGTCGCCGTGCAGACGTCGGCACGGCTGCTGCGTGGCCGGGCTCCGCACTACACCTACATCTCGTCGTGCTCGGTCTACACGTGGCCCATCGCCGTCGGCTCCGAGGAGAGCGCACCCGTCGTGGACGGCGACCCGGCCTCGGCGGACGGCTCCGACTACGCCGCGGCCAAGCGCGGCGGCGAGCTCGCGGCCCTGGCCGAGTTCGACGGTGACGTGGCGATCGCGCGGGCCGGCCTCATCCTCGGACCGTACGAGATGGTCGGCCGGATGCCGTTCTGGCTCAGACGGATCGCTGCGGGTGGGCGCGTGCCGGCGCCGGGGCCCCGGGACCGACCGCTGCAGTACGTCGACTGCCGGGACATCGCGGACTGGGTGCTCGGGTCACGGCCGGTCGGCACCTTCAACATGGTGAGCGAGCCCGGCCACACGACGATCGGGGCCCTGCTCGACGAGGTGCGCGTCGTGACGGGGAGCGATGCCGAGCTCGTCTGGCTCGACCCGGAGACGATCGAGGCAGCCGGCGTCGAGCCCTGGACCGAGCTCCCGATCTGGGTCCCGCCGACGGGCGAGCTCGCCGGCCTGCACGCCCTCGACGTCTCGGCGGCCCGGACGGCGGGGCTGCGGTGCCGGCCGATGCCCGAGACCGTCGCCGACACGTGGACCTGGCTCCAGCGCGAGGGCCTGCCCGAACGACCGACGAACCGTGGCGGAGGTCCCATGGACGCCGACGCCGAGGCCCGCCTCTGGGCCGCCCACGCAGCCCACACCCCCACCACCTGAGCGATCCCACCCCCGTCGAGTGGCCCCGCCGCCCCACCAGCCCCACCCATGGGCCCTCGTTCACCGTCGAGTGGCCCCGCCGCCCCACCGGCCCCACCCTGAGCGCTGGTTCACCGTCGAGTGGCCTCGTCGTCACAGCCGGGAGGGTGTGACGACGGGGCCACTCGACGGTCTGGAGTGGGGTGGGCGTGTGACGACGGGGCCACTCGAGTGAGGGGAGCCGGCGGGTGGGTGGGCGTCAGCGGGCGCGGGCGCGATGGGCGGCAGCCTTGACCCGGCTCTGGCAGCGCGGCGAGCAGTAACGGCGAGTGCCGTTCTTGGACCCGTCGACGTAGACGCGGTCGCACGCGGGGGCCTCGCAGACCCCGAGCCGACCGCCGAGGTCGCTGCCGAGCGCGACGGCGAGCCCCGACGCGATCCCGGCCTGCCAGCCGCGGACGTAGCCGTCGTCGGGCCCGTGGAAGTGCAGCTGGTAGCGGCCCTCGTCGTCGGGGTCGAGCCTCGGCCGTGCCGCCGTCACGTCGAGGAGGTCGTTGACGACGCCGGCCGCCGCGGCCAGGTCGCCGCGGTCGGCCGCCTCGAAGACGGCCCGGGCTCGCGGCACCACACCGAGCAGCGCCACCGCCTCGGCCGCCGCCGGCCGGGAGCGCCGGTCCGCCGACGACGTCGCGTCGGCCACGCCGCGCACGAGGTCGTCGCCGACCGGAGGGGCGTATGCCGTCCCGTGCGCGTCCCCGGGGGACGCGAGGTTGACGAGGAGCACCGTCGTGTCGAGCAGTCGCTCGATGTGACCGTCGAAACGCATTTGACCAGTCACTCCGTCCGCGATTAGGTTCATGACCGTCAAAGACTACTTCGACAGTCAGGAGCCCGGGTGCGGACCACGAGCGCGACGACCATGCTGCCGCCGGAGCTGCGCCTCCTCGTCCTGGCCCGGTGCGTCAACCGGCTCGGCGGCTTCTCGATGGCCTTCCTCGGCGTGCTCCTCGTCCGGGAGCTGGGCGCGGGGGCGGCCGAGACGGCGCTCGTCCTCACCTGCTTCGGCGTCGCGACCATCCCGTCGCGCGTCCTCGGCGGTCACCTCGCCGACGCCTGGGGGCACAAGCCGACGATGCTGCTCGGACTCGTCGGCTGCGCCTTGGCCCAGCTCGTCGTCGCCGTCGCGCCGGACCTGTCGTGGGCACTCGTCGGCGCCGTGCTGCTCGGCCTCGCCTACGAGGTCGTCGAGCCGCCGACCCAGGCCCTCGTCTCGGACCTCATGCCCGAGGACGCCCGCGCCTTGGGCTACTCCACGCTCAACGCCTCCCTCGCGGTCGCCGGCGTCCTCGCGGGCCTGATCGCCGCCGCCGTCTCCGGCCTCGGGCTGCGATGGCTCTTCGTCGTCGACGCCGCGACGTGCCTGGCCTGCGCCGCCCTCGTCGCCGCGCGCCTGCGCGTCCCCACACCCGCCACCGCACCCGTCGCCGCACCCGTCGCCGACCGCGCCGACCGCGCCGACCGCGCCGACCGCATCGAGGGCCCCGGCGGCTCGCCCGACCGACCGCACACACCCGACGCGCGCGGACGGTGGGCCGCCGCGCTCCGGGACCGGCGGCTGCACCCGGTCGTCGGCTTCGGCACGGTCGTGGCGACCGTGACCATGGTCGTCGTCTTCGGCGTGCCGCTCCTCGTGGAGCAGCGCGGGCTCACGCCGGCCGTCACGGGGTGGGTGCTCGCCGCCGGTGCCGCGGCCAGCGTGCCCGGCGCCTGGCTGGCCGCCGTCCTGCGCCGCCGGACGGACGACACCGGCGTCCTCCTCATCGGGGAGGTGACGGCCGCGGCCGGCCTCGGCACCATCGCCCTGTCGAGCCAGGCGGCGGGGCTGGCCGTCGGGCTCGTGGCGTTCGACGTCGGCAGCCTCCTCGTCATCGCGACGACGATGGCCCGCGCCGGCACCCTCGCACCCGACGGGTCCCGCGGCACCTACCTCGCGCTGCTGGGCCTGACGTGGGGACTCGCCACGTCGGTCGCGCCGCTCGTCCTCACGACGCTCGGGACGGCATACGGCCCCGGCGCGCCTTTCGGGATCGCGGCCGCGGCGCTGCTCGCGACGGCCGTCGTCCGCGGCGTCGGCACCGCACGCCGGCTGGACCCTACCCTCACGTAAGGGTAGGGTCGCTTCGACCACCGCACCCGACGACACCCGAGGAGCGACGTGCCCGAGGCTCGAGCGGCGTCCGACCTGCTGCAGATCGGCGACGTCGCCGACCGGACCGGCCTGAGCCTGCGCACGATCCGCCACTACGAGGAGGTCGGGCTGCTGCCCGAGCCGCAGCGCAGCCCCGGCGGCTTCCGCCTCTACTCGCCGGAGGCCGTCGAGCGCCTCCTGCTCATCAAGCGGATGAAACCGCTCGACTTCACGCTCGAGCAGATGCGCGACCTCATCGAGATCCGCGACGAGCTCGCGCGACCGCGCCTCCCCGGCGGACGCCGCGCCGAGCTGACCGAGCGCCTGCGCACCTACCACGCGCTCGTCGAGCACCAGCTCGGTCGCCTGCGCGAGCGGGTCGAGAGCGCCGAGGCGTTCGCCCGCCAGCTCGGCGACGAGACCGTCTGAGCCGCAAGGCGACCCACCCCCACCAGCCCTACCCGGACACCGTCGTCCCGGACGCCCAGCGGCCCCCTCCCGGCGAGAGCCACCGAGGGCGTATGCCGTGCCGACCCCCTGCACCGAGGAGCCGACCGTGACCACCCCCACCACCCCTGCGCCCGCCGACGCGAGAGCCGTCGCGCCGCCCTTCGCGCACGAGCGCGACGTGACGTCGGTGCGCGCCGCCCTGCGCTCCCCGAGGCGACTGCGCGTCGAGGTGCTCGGCGGCCTCGTCGTCGCCCTCGCGCTCATCCCCGAGGCGATCTCCTTCTCGATCATCGCCGGCGTCGACCCGCGCGTCGGTCTCTTCGCCTCGTTCACCATGGCGGTGACGATCGCGTTCGTCGGCGGCCGGCCCGCGATGATCTCGGCCGCGACCGGTGCCGTCGCGCTCGTCGTCGCCCCCGTCGTGCGCGAGCACGGTCTCGACCACCTCATCGCGACGGTCATCCTCGCCGGCGTGCTCCAGATCGTCCTCGGCGTGCTCGGCGTGGCGCGGCTCATGCGCTTCGTCCCGCGCTCGGTCATGGTCGGCTTCGTCAACGCCCTCGCGATCCTCATCTTCCTCGCCCAGGTGCCGCACCTCGTCGGCGTGCCGTGGGTCGTCTACCCGCTCGTCGCGGTCGGCATCGCGATCGTCGTGCTGCTGCCGCGTGTCACCACCATGGTGCCCGCGCCGCTCGTCGCGATCGTCGCGCTCACCCTCTTCACCGTCGCGGCCTCCGTCGGGGTGCCGACGGTCGGCGACGAGGGGAGGCTGCCCGAGAGCCTCCCGAGCCTGCTCGTGCCGAACGTCCCCTTCACCCTCGACACGCTGACGACGATCGCTCCCTACGCCCTGGCCATGGCGCTCGTGGGGCTCATGGAGTCGCTCATGACGGCCAAGCTCGTCGACGACGTCACCGACACCCACTCGTCCAAGACCCGTGAGGCCTGGGGCCAGGGCGTCGCCAACGTCGTCACGGGCTTCTTCGGCGGCATGGGGGGCTGCGCGATGATCGGCCAGACGATGATCAACGTCAAGGCGTCCGGTGCGCGCACCCGCATCTCGACGTTCCTCGCCGGCGTCTTCCTCCTCGTCCTCGTCGTCGGCCTCGGCGACGTCGTGGCGATCATCCCGATGGCCGCGCTCGTCGCCGTCATGGTCATGGTGTCGGTCGGCACGATGGACTGGCACAGCATCCGGCCCGCCACGCTGCGCCGGATGCCGCGCAGCGAGACGCTCGTCATGGTCGTCACCGTCGCGGTCGTCGTCGCCACCCACAACCTCGCGATCGGCGTCATCGTCGGCGTCCTCGTCGCGATGGTGCTCTTCGCCCGACGCGTCGCCCACCTGACGCGCGTCGTCGACGTGGCCCACCCCGACGCCGACACGCGGGTGTACGCCGTCGAGGGCGAGCTCTTCTTCGCCTCGAGCAACGACCTCGTGACCCAGTTCGACTACGTCGGCGACCCCGCCAACGTCGTCATCGACCTGTCGCGCTCGCACGTCTGGGACGCCTCCACCGTGGCCACCCTCGACGCCATCACCCAGAAGTACGCCGCCCGCGGCAAGACGGTGACCGTGACCGGCCTCGACCCGTCGAGCCGGCAACGCCACGACCGTCTGGCCGGCCACCTCTCAGCCGGTCACTGACCCGGCGAGCCCGCGGGACCGCGGGCCCGCGCCGGACGGCATACGCCATCGGGGCCGGAGGTCGCCCGCGTGTCAGGGATGCCGGCCCATCGGGCATGAGGGCTGGGCGACGTCAGACGACTCGCCCCGTCGAAAGGACCTTCCCCATGTGGGCTTTCTTCTCCCGCCGCGCCCGACTGTGGCTCATCACCGTGCTCGTCGCCCCCGTGGCCAGCCTCGTTCTCGGCCGGCTCGGGACCGCGCTCGAGAGGCGCAACGGCCCGAACACCTTCAGCCGCGGCCTCCGTGCGGGCAGCCGCCTGCTCGACCGCGGCCGGTCGAAGGCCAGGGCCCGCGCGCAGTCGTAGGTCACGACGCCCGGGTCGGCCGCCCGGGTCGGCCGCCACGGTCGGCCCGGTCGGCGGCCCGGCCGGCGGCCTCGTGAGGTGGGTCAGCGGCCGCGGTTGCGGCGGCGGACGTCCTTGGGCGGCTTGCCCCCGGCATACGACCGCGACGGGTCGACGACGTAGCCCTGGCGCAGCGCCTCACGCCCGACGAGCATCCGGAAACCCATCCGGTCGCGCTTGCTCAGCGTCACCTCGGCGGGCACCGTGCGGCCGGCGAGCGAGAGGTCGAGACGCACGACGTAGCGCTTGGTCACGTGGCCCGACGAGCTGCGCACGCTGCGGCGGTCGTGGACCGGGCACTCGAGCACACGGGCGTCGTCGTCCGAGTCCTGCCACGGGTGGACGGTGAAGCGCACCCACGGCTGACCGTCGCGGTCGAACTCCTCGACGTCGGCCGCGTGCAGCGACGACGTGCGGGCGCCGGTGTCGATCTTGGCCTTGAGCCACGGCAGGCCGATTCCGGGCATACCGACCCACTCCCTCCACCCGACGGGAGTGCTTGAATAGGCCGGCCCAGACACCCGCCCATCTTGGCAGGACCCTGCATGAAACTCGCGATCCTCTCCCGCGCGCCGCGTGCCTACTCGACGCAGCGCCTGCGCACCGCCGCGCTCGACCGCGGGCACCAGGTGCGGGTGCTCAACACGCTCCGTTTCGCCATCGACCTGTCGGGCCCGGAGCCGGACCTGCAGTTCCGCGGGCGCCCGATCTCCGACTACGACGCGGTGCTGCCACGCATCGGCAACTCGATCACGTACTTCGGCACGGCCGTCGTGCGGCAGTTCGAGCAGATGGACGTCTACACGCCCAACACGGCCAACGGCATCTCCAACGCCCGCGACAAGCTCCGCGCCGCGCAGATCCTCTCGCGCCACCAGATCGGCATGCCTGCAACGACGTTCGTGCGCAACCGCGCCGACGTCATGCCGGCCATCGAGCGCGTCGGCGGGGCTCCCGTCGTCATCAAGCTGCTCGAGGGCACCCAGGGCATCGGCGTCATCCTCGCGCCCGACATCAAGATCGCCGAGGCGATCATCGAGACGCTGCACAGCACGAAGCAGAACGTCCTCATCCAGAGCTTCGTCACCGAGAGCCGGGGACGCGACATCCGCGCCCTCGTCGTCGGCGACCGCGTCGTGGCGGCGATGCGGCGGCGCGCCAGTGGCGACGAGTTCCGCTCCAACGTCCACCGCGGCGGCACCGTCGAGGCGGTCGAGCTGACGCCGGAGTACGAGCAGGCCGCCGTGCGCTCGGCGCAGATCATGGGTCTGCGCGTCGCCGGGGTCGACATGCTCGAGGGCAACGACGGGCCGCTCGTCATGGAGGTCAACTCCTCCCCCGGCCTCGAGGGCATCGAGACCGCGACGAACCTCGACGTCGCCGGCGCGATCATCGACCACATCGCCGGCCAGGTCGCCTTCCCCGAGATCGACGTGCGCCAGCGCCTCACGGTCTCGACGGGCTACGGCGTCGCCGAGCTCGTCGTCCACGCCGGCGCCGACATCATCGGCAAGACGATCGGCGACTCCGGGCTCGAGGAGCGCGACCTCCAGGTGCTCACCCTGCACCGCGGCACGAGCGTCATCCCCAACCCGCGCCGCCGCGTCGTGCTCGAGGCCGAGGACCGGCTGCTGTGCTTCGGCCGCCTCGAGGAGATGCGCTCGATGATCCCGGAGCGCCGCCGCCGCCGCGCCAAGGTGCGCAAGCTGCCGAGCGACCCGATCCACACCGTCGCCTGACGGCGCCCGATGGCGTATGCCGTCAGGCGCGGGGCGTGACGTAGACCTTGCGGAGCGTCTCGGTGACCGTCCACGTCGTGCGAGCGCCCTCGGGCAACCGCACGACGGAGCCGGGGCCGAGCTCGAGCGTCGCACCGCCCTCGACGGTGAGCGTGGCCCGGCCGGACAGCACGACGAAGACCTCGTCGGCCTCGACGTCGGTGACCGTGCCCGGGCTCATCTCCCACACCCCGACCTCGGCACCCGCGACCTCGGCCAGCGTCGTGACGGCGGCCGTCGGAGACCCGTCGAGGACGTCCACCCCGGCGGCGACCTGCTCGTCCAGGGGCTCGGTGCGCACGTCGCCGACGAGGAGCGCGACAGCGGCGGGTTCGGGCTCGGGCTCGGGCTCGGACGCGGGCTCGGGTGCGGGCTCGGTCGCGGGTGGGGCGGTGGTCTCGGGGAGGGCGGAGGGGTCGGTCGTCACACCCGCAGGCTAGTGCGAGCCGCTCGTGTGCTTCCCGGTCTCCAGCGTGCGGGTCTCGAGCTCGGCCCGCAGCCGGGCGACCTCGGCGTCGGCAGCCGCCACGCGGCCGTCCGCCTCGGCGAGGGCGCTCGTCGCGGGACCGGCGGGACCGGCCGGATCGGCGGGACCGGCGGGATCGGCCGGATCGGCCGGGCTGTCGATGTCGTCACGGGCTCCAGGCGCGGACCGCATCTGGTCGACCTCCGACTTGAAGATGCGCGCCGACCTCCCGAGGCTGCGGGCCATGTCGGGCATCCGCTTCCAGCCGAAGAGGAGCACGACGGCGAGGGCGATGATGCTCAGCTCCGGCCACCCGAGATCTGCCACGGGAACCTCCTGGTGTCGGCGGGTCGGCGGGTCGGCGGGTCGGCGGGTCGGCGCGGTCGGGGACTCCCGCCGCCCGCGCGCGCCCGGTGATGATGATGGTGATGGGGCACGGTAGGAGCCGCGGGTGGGAGACGGCCGGGAGCCCGCTGTGAGGTCGCCGAGCGTCGTGGTCAGCCCGCGGCCGGGTCGGGGTCACCCGCGCCGGCGGAGATCGCGGCGATCGCGTCGAGGTCCCGCTCGGCGTAGAGGCGGTGCTGCCACTCCTCGTTGAGGATGGTGCGCAGGATCCGGGTCACGGCATACGACTCGGGCTCGGGGTAGCCGGCGGCGGTGACGGGCTCGGTCGTGCCGGTGAGGTCGTCGTCGGCGAGCCCGTCGACGACCCGGCGCACCGTGGCCATCCGGTCGGCGCGGAGGGCGAGCACCTCGTCGAGCGACGGGCGCGCGTCGCGGTCGCGGGGCACGGGCGGGCTGTCGGGCATGTCGTCGTGCGGGAGGTCGAGGGCGTCCCACGGCTCGGGGTCCCCGAGGAGGGCACGGCACACCCAGGCATCGGTGGCGAAGACGAGGTGGCGCTGGGTCTCGATGAACGACCACTCCCCGTCGACGCTCGCGTGGAGCTGCTCCGGCGTGAAGGTGCGGGCGCGCTCGACCGTCTGGCCCCACCGCCGCTCGACGACGTCCCACGCCTCGCGGTAGCCGTCGGCATCCGTCGGTCGCATCCTGGCCCGGTCGGGGTCGCGTCGGTCGAGCTCGGCCTCGATGAGGGGCGCGACGTCGACGCCGTTGATGACGAGGTTCTCCACGTCGCCGGTGATGTCGACGTCCTCGAGCCAGACGTCACGGGCTCGCAGCCCGCGCAGGTCCACCATGCGCAGGGAGGCGCCCCGCAGGTCGACGTCGTGCAGCTGCGCCCCGTCGAGGTAGACGTCCTCGAAGGTGGCACCGGTCAGCCGCACCCGCTCGAAGCGGGTCCCCGCCTGGTCGTCATACCTCGCGTCGGTCATCGCAGTCCCCTTCTCCCCGAGGCGCCGTCGCCCCTGGTGGCGTCGACGGCGTGCACTGCTCGGGGCGCCTAGGGGCAGCCTAGGGGCAGCCTAGGGGCGATCCCGGACGTTCGGCGTCCGGTCAGCGCACACCTTCGACGATGAGCAGGACCCCGAAGACGACGAACGCCGCGGCCGCGCCGCACGTGATGACGCGCTCGGGCAGGCGCTTGCCGAGGGCCGCCCCGACGACGATGGCGAGCGCGTCCGCGGCGACCATGCCGACGGTGCTGCCGAGCCACGTGCCGAACCAGCCGTGCTGCGTCGCGAGCGTGATCGTCGCGAGCATCGTCTTGTCGCCGAGCTCGGCGAGGAAGAAGGCGATGGTGACGGCGATGATCGCCGTGCGCCGCGTCGTGCGCGCGACGGCAGCCTCCTCGTCGGAGAGGGAGTCGCCGCGGAGCGTCCAGGCGGCGAAGAAGAGGAAGGCGACGCCGGCGGTGACCGAGATGGCGTCGCGCGGGAGGTTGTCGCCGATCGCGGCCCCGATGGCGACGGAGCCGAGGTGGACCACGGCCGTCGCGATCGTGATGCCGGCGAGGACGTGGAGCATCTTGAAGCGGGTGGCGAAGGTCATCGCCATGAGCTGGCTCTTGTCGCCGAGCTCGGCGACGAAGATGACTGCTGCACTGAGCAGGAAGGCGGACATCGGATCGGTCTCCTCGGCGCAGCCACGAGGCACCGCAGGGAGCCTCGACCTGGCGCGCCCGTCGGTGGGTCGGCACGAGGTCGAAAGTCTCGTCCGCCGCGGGTCCGCGCCTGCCGTGTCGGCGTCGCGATCAGGGCCGGCCGCACCGGGCCGGAGCCAGTGTGTCGATGCGGTCGTTGGGGACTACTCCCTTTCGATGCCCCGACCGTAGGCGTCGCGCAGCGGGTCGTGCAACGTCTCGGTGTGCCTAGCGATTCTTCTCGGAAACCCTTGGGGTGCCGATGTGCCGACATTCGGCGTAGTGACAGCCCTTGTCGTTCAACGGATCCGGCGATGCCGGCTCGCCGCTCACGAGGAGAGCGGCGACGGCCTGGTCGCCGAGCTCGGCGACGTGCGGCGTCCCCCTCGGCGTGGCCGGAGGGCTGAGCTCGAGCCGGGTGGCCCCTCCGAAGGGTTTGCGCTCGCGGACGACGACCTCGGCGTCGACGGCGATGCCGGTCTCGGCGAACCAGCGCAGCAGGGCCGGGTCGTCGTCGTCGATGCGGGCGACGAACCGGCGCTCCCCGACGGGGCTCGCCGCGAGCGGCTCGGCGGTCGGCTGGTGGAGCACGCTGTCGGGCGTGGGGATCGGGTCGCCGTGCGGGTCGCGCCAGGGGTGCCCGAGCTGGTCGTCCATGCGGTCGACCATGAGCTCCGAGACGGCGTGCTCGAGCACCTCGGCATCGTCGTGCACCTCGTCCCAGGAGTAGCCGAGGGACCGGACGAGGAAGGTCTCGACGAGGCGGTGGCGGCGGACCATCCGCAGGGCCTGCCGGAGACCCTCCTCGGTGAGCCGCATCCCGCCGTAGCGCTTGTGGGCGACGAGCCCGCTGTCGGCGAGCTTGCGCGCCATCTCCGAGACCGACGACGTCGAGACCCCGAGCCGAGCGGCGACGGCGGCGTTGCTCACCGTCTCCTCCTGCCACTCACCGAGGGAGAAGATGACCTTGAGGTAGTCCTCGACGGCGGTGCGGTTCTCGGTCTTGGCCACCGCCAGAGACTACGTGAGCAGCCAGGCCAGCAGCACGAAGCAACCGACGAAGAGGACCGTCGTGAGGGTCCCCGTGACGAGGCGCCTGGTCGCGAAGTTCGGCATGCCCAACTTTTATCATGGGCGCGCCTAGCGGCGGCCCGGATCCCGACGAGAGGCGCGTCACCCGAGGCCGTCGGCGACGGCGACGACGAGCCCGCCCAGCATGAAGGCGGCGATGGTCGCCGCGAGCGCCGGCGCCGGGAGGTCGGGGATGAACCGCCGCGCACCGGTGACCGGGCCGTTCGTCCCGTGGTGATCGTGGGTCAGGGCGTGACCCCGGCCGCGCGCCAGCAGGTAGCGGTTGACCGGGTAGGCCGCGAGGAACGCCGCGACGAGGGAGATCGCCATGCCGACCCAGAAGACGGCGTTGACGAGACCGGCGTCCATGGCGCCGGGGATCACGGCCATGACGAGGTTGTCGACGACCTCCATCGTGAGGATCGAGACGGTGTCGGCCGCCAGGACGAGCTTGAGGGCCGCACCGAGGGACAGCCCGCCGCGCAGCAGGGGCAGGCTCGAGAGGGCGTAGCCGAAGAGGAACGCGAGGGCCACGGAGAGCGCGATGGTCGCCCCGGCGGCGAGCCCGACGGCGGTGCCGATCATGAGGCCGAGGATCTCGCCGATCGCACAGCCGGTGAGGCAGTGCAGGGTGGCACTGGCCGCCATGGAGGCGAGGCCCCCGCCGTGGCCGTCGTCCTCGCCGTGGGCATGGTGGGCGCCGTGGGCATGGCGGGCACCGTGGGCCTGGTGCGCACCGTGGGCGTCGTGGTGCGTGGGCGCTGAGGTCGCTGCGTCGTTCATGGTCGTCCTTCCGGTCCGGTGGTCACGGGATCCGCTGGGCCCGCCACCCGGCATACCCCCCATGGGTATGCCGTCCGGTGGGGTCAACGCGTGCGCCCGGTCGGGCATTCCCGTCGCTCCGAAGTCGCGGGTTCCGGTCATCCGCCGCGGCTGCATGCACAAGGATTGACGCGTGACACAGCCCGTCGACGCCGACCACGCGCGCCGGATCCTGCTCGACCACGCGAACCGTCAGGTGACCGGTCCGCTTGTGGACCCCGCGATCCTCGCCGCCGTCGTCGGGGTCGAGCGCCTCGTCGTCGCAACGGGATCCACGGACGAGCAGGTGCTGCGCGCAGCGCTCACCGGTGGCGTCGTCGCGGGCGCGGACCCCGACCGTGTCGCTGCCCTCGTCGCCGAGGCGAGGGGCCACGTCGTGGCCGGGCTCCTCCGCCGCTCCACGGGGCAGGCCGTGGACGCGGGCGTCGTCAACCCGGCCTCCGGCGGCTACGAGATCACGACCGACGCGACGCTGCTGCGCGCCGCCGTCCGCGCTGCGCAGGGGTCGATCGACGCGATGCCCTACTACGGCCTCCGCTACGGGGAGCGGGGTTCGCGCTTCGCCACGACCGACTCGGCGTGGCTCGTCTCGCTCGCGACCCTGGCCGAGGACCGCGCGGTGCACCAGGTCGAGTGGCTGGCGCGGGTCCTCGCCGCTCGGGGCATGCCGTCCTGGCTGCTCGAGATCCACCTCGACGCGCTGGTGTCGGAAGTGCGTTCGGCCGCGGGCGCCGGTGCGGAGGGCTCGCTGCCGGTGGCGGCGGACGCGTTGGGTCGGGCCCGTCGGCGCCACGTCGACGACGACCTCCTCCGCTCAGCGGACAGCTGGGCCGACGAGGCGCTCGGCGACGCCCTGCCGGTGCCGCGCGCGGGTGCCCTCATGGCTGCCGCGGTCGCGGACGAGCGCGCCGGGGTGACGCGCGACGACCGGGCTCTGGTGGGCTGGCTCACCGACCCGGAGCGGTCCGACGCGAGCGCCAGGACCCGGCTGCTGAGCGTGCGTCAGCGCATCCTCGCCGAGGCCCGGTGACGGTTCCGCGGCCTGCCGGGAAATCGGTCCGCAATACGGCTTGACCTTGACGCTGCGTCAGGGTTGCACGCTGTAGTCATGACCACGAAACCAGCCATCGAGATCGCCGGGCTCACCAAGTCCTACGGCGACCACGCAGTGCTCAAGGGTGTCGACCTGAGCGTCCCCGCGGGCACCATCTTCGCCTTGCTCGGCTCGAACGGCGCCGGCAAGACCACAGCAGTGAAGATCCTGTCGACACTGCTCAAGGCCGACGGCGGGACCGCGTCCGTGGCCGGCCACGACGTCGCCACCGAGCCCGGGAAGGTCCGCGAGTCGATCAGCCTCACGGGGCAGTTCGCCGCCGTCGACGAGGTCCTCACCGGGCGCGAGAACCTCGTCCTCGTCGCCCAGCTGCGACGGCTCGAGGGTCCCGGTGCGATCGCCGACGCCCTGCTGTCGCAGTTCGGGCTGACCGACGCCGCAGGGCAGCGGGTCGCCACCTACTCCGGGGGCATGCGCCGACGTCTCGACATCGCCATGAGCCTCATCGGCAACCCGCCCGTGCTCTTCCTCGACGAGCCGACGACGGGACTCGACCCGCAGTCGCGGATCGAGGTGTGGAAGACCGTGCAGGAGCTCGCCGGCCAGGGCACGACCGTCCTGCTCACGACGCAGTACCTCGACGAGGCCGAGCATCTCGCCGACCGGATCGCGGTGCTCCACGACGGCCGCATCATCGCCGACGGCACACTCGCGGAGCTCAAGGCGCTCCTGCCGCCCGCCACGGTCGAGTACGTCGAGAAGCAGCCGTCCCTCGAAGAGATCTTCCTCGCGATCGTCGGACACGGCGGCGCCACCCACGAAGGAGCCCAGCGATGACCACCTACGTCCTCCACGACACCGACGTCCTGCTCAGGCGGTCCCTGCGCCACATCCTGCGCAGCCCGGACACCATCATCACGACCGCCGTCACGCCGATCGCCATGCTGCTGCTCTTCGTCTACGTCTTCGGCGGCGCCATCGACGTCGGGGGCGCCTCGTACGTCAACTACCTGCTGCCCGGCATCCTGCTCATCACCGTCGCGTCCGGCATCGCCTACACCGCCTTCCGGCTCTTCACCGACGTCTCGGGCGGCATCTTCGAGCGCTTCCAGTCGATGCCGATCACCCGCTCGGCCTTCCTGTGGGGGCACGTGCTGACGTCGGTCGTGGCCAACCTGACCTCGCTCGTCCTCGTCGTCCTCGTCGCCCTGTCGATGGGCTTCCGCACGGGCGCCGGCGTGCTCGCCTGGCTGGCGGTCCTCGGCATCATGCTGCTCTTCACGCTGGCGCTCACCTGGCTCGCCGTCATCCCGGGTCTCACCGCGAAGACGGTCGACGGCGTGAGCGGGTTCTCGTACCCACTGATCTTCCTGCCGTTCGTCAGCTCGGCGTTCGTGCCGACCGACAGCATGCCCGGACCGGTCCAGTGGTTCGCCGAGCACCAGCCGGTCACCTCGATCGTCAACACCATCCGCAGCCTCTTCGAGCAGCAGCCCGTCGGCAGCGACGGCTGGGTGGCCCTGGCCTGGTGCGTCGGGCTCCTCGTCGTCGCCTACGCGCTCGCGATGCGGACCTACCGCAAGAAGCTCGCCTGACACCGCATACGCCCCCGACCCGACTCGTCAAGGAGACCGACATGAACAACCTGCTGAGCACGATCATCGGCGACAAGAAGGAGTGGAAGGCCATGGAGGCGAGGGCGCGCGCGCTGCCCCGCGACTACCGGGTCGTCTACGGCGAGATGAAGTCCTACATGTGGCGCTTCACCTCGGGCGACGGCATGGACGTCGTCGCGGTCCTGAAGGACGTCCTCGAGCTCTTCGAGGCCAGCGCGGCCGAGGGCCGCCGCGTCCTCGACGTCACCGGCCGCGACGTCGCCGCCTTCTGCGACGGCCGCCTGCGCGGCGTCACGACGTATGCCGACACGTGGCGGTCCGCGCTGAACCGCGCGGTCGCCGCGCAGGTCGCAGAATAGGGCCATGCTGACCATCAGCCAGCTCGCGGCGTACGCCGGCGTCACCGTGCGCACCGTCCGGCACTACCACGCCAAGGGGCTGCTGCCCGAGCCCGAGCGCGACCACTCGGGCTACCGGCGCTACGACGCGGCCGCCGTCGTCCAGCTGGTCCGGATCCGCACCCTGGCCGATGCGGGCGTGCCCCTGTCCCGCGTGCACGAGCTGCTCGAGGCGGACGACACGGAGTTCGCGGCGGCGGTCGAGCAGATCGACCGCCGCCTGCGGGCCGAGATCCGCGAGCTCCAACGGCACCGGGAGCGCATCGCCAAGCTCGCGGCCGGCGACAGCCTGGCCCTGCCTCCCGAGGCGGTCGCCTACATCGACCGGATGCGCGAGCTCGGCTTCCCGGAGCGGGTCATCGAGGTCGAGCGCGACAGCTGGATCCTCATCGCGGCGCAGATGCCCGACGAGGTCGCGGCCTTCATGGAGATCAAGCAGACCCAGATCGAGCACGAGGTGCTGCGCCGGCTCTACCTCGACATCGGCGACCTCGTCGACTGTGCCCCCGACGACCCCCGGCTGCCCGCGCTCGCGGACCGGGTGGCCGCCTTCATCGAGGCTGCCTCCGCCGAGGCCGAGGGCATCGAGGACGTGCACCCCGTGAGCGACGACCTCATCGCGCTGCTCGACGCGGCGTTCATCGAGTCCTTCGCGTGTGCGGGGCGGCTGCTCGAGCTGCTCGAGGAGCGGGGCTGGACGGGGTGGACCGACATCCGGCGCCTCGAGCCCGCGGTGTGAGCGCTCGCACGACCCGCGGTCGGCCTGCGAGAGGCCGTGTCACATGTGCCGCGTCCCGATCGTCAGTAGAGCGGGACACCACACGAGAAGGAGACACCATGAAGACCATGACCTGCCGAGCCCTCGGCGGACCCTGCGACCTCGCGCACCAGGCGGACACCGCCGACGAGATCATCAAGGCCCAGGACCGCCACCTCAAGGAGGCGGAGAAGGCCGGCGACACCACCCACCAGGAGGCTCGTGAGGCGATGAAGAGCCGGTGGCGGCACCCGAAGAAGTCGATGGCCTGGTACACCGAGGCCAAGCAGACCTTCGCGGCCCTCGCCGACGACTGAGACCCGCCGTCGGTCCGGTCACCCGCCGCTCGTGCAGCTGGTGGAGGGTGGCCGGGCCAGCCCCGCGGTCAGTCGAGACAGAACTCGTTGCCCTCGACGTCCTGCATCACCTGGCACGACTCGTTGAAGCCGTCGGCCCGCAGCAGCGTCCCCCGGGTGGCGCCGAGCGCAACGAGCCGGGCGCATTCGGACTCGAGGGCCGCCAGGCGCTCGTCACCGACGAGCCCGGTGCCGACCCGGACGTCGAGGTGGACCCGGTTCTTGACGACCTTGCCCTCGGGGACGCGCTGGAAGAACAGGCGCGGACCCGCGCCCGTCGGGTCCGAGCACGCGAAGGCCGAGCCCTGCCGGTCGGGCGGCAGCGACCGGTCGAACTCGTCCCACGAGGCGAAACCCTCGGGCGGCGGCGGCACCTCGTAGCCGAGCACCTCGCACCAGAAGCGAGCCACGCGCTCGGGATCTGCGCAGTCGAACGTGACCTGGACCTGCCTCACCGTCGCCATGCGCCCAGCCTAGGGCGCAGCCCCGGAGGCGACCACGCCAGATCTCCGCGGGCTCGAGCGGCCTCTGCTGCCAAGGGATCCGGGTCAGAAGTTGTTGGCCATGTTGGTGAAGCGACTGAAGTGGCCCTGGAACGCGACGACGATCGTGTCGGTGGGGCCGTTTCGGTGCTTGGCCACGATGAGGTCGGCCTCGCCCTCTCGAGGCGAGTCCTTCTCGTAGGCGGCCTCTCGGTGGAGCAGGATCACCATGTCGGCGTCCTGCTCGATCGAGTTGTGCACGGCGATGCCATTGGCAATGAAGTTGTGCGTGCCGAGCACCGTCGCGTCGAAGACCTCCTCGACACCGTCCGGCTCCACCGAGACGACGCTGTCCCAGAGGACGTCGTTGACGGCGTAGAGCTCGAGCTCGGCGCTGTCGAGGACGGCGGCGACCTGCGCGAGCCGCTCCCGCGACGGGCTGTGCCGGTAGATCGCGGACCCGTTGTACTGGACGCCCATGGCAGCTTGGAAGGCCCGCGTCGTCATGCCCTGCTCGGACATGACCTCGCGCACCGTGTCCCAGATGCCCACCGGCACGGTGTCGACATTCGTGTTCGACTTCGTCTCCCGGACGATCTCGAGCAGTCGTTCGGCCTGGACGCCCCGGTCCCCGTGGACACCGATCTCCTGGAGGAAGCGACGCTGGCTGTCACTGCCGGAGACGTCGAGGGTGTAGCCCGGTCGATAGCCGGCCTTCCGGACCGTGCGCACCCGCGTGGAGATGCCGAAGCGGAGGAGCAGTCGGGACAGGTCGTCGACGAGGCGTCGTGAGGTGGAGGCGTAGTAGACGCGGCCTCCGCGTCCGTTCTTGTTGACGGTGACCGAACCGTCGGTCGACCAGATGTGGCGAAGGAAGAGGGCGATCTGCCGCTTGGAGACGTGGAAGACCGGCTCCGGCACGAACTTCTCGTGGCTGCGCTTGTCGAACAGACCCAGCCCATCGAGCCATTCGGCGATGGGGTTGCGCTTGCCGTGCGTCAGCCGAAACGGCGCGCGCAGCCGGAGCGTGCTGACGCGGGATGCGGGGTAGTCGTCGCGCTGAGCAGCGACACCGAAAGTGAGCGCTGCCTTGGTGACGGCCTCGAGGTTCGCCTCGTCGATGCTCGCGTAGCGGATCGGCTGCCGCGCCACCATCGACCCGTCGCCGAGCATGTGGGCGAGCAGGATGATCCGCGAGTCCTCCCACGGCTCATGCCGCTCAGGCGCAGGCACATGGCGGGGCACAGCGATCCTTGAGCCGGTGCGCAGGTCGCCCAGCGCAGTCCAACCGTCGTAGGCCAGGAAGGGATGGTTCTCCGTCGCCCGGACGGTCTTGCCGGAGGCAAGGGTCAGCTTGAACACCGGCTTCGTGCCGGTGGGAAAGACGTGCGTCAGGTGCCGCGTCACGTAGTGGAGCTTCTCGTCCAGGGCCCAGACCGGCACGTCCGTCGCACCGTCGGCATACAGCTGGCCGAGCGAGACCTCAGCACCGGTGTCGGCCCTCATGACCCGCGTCTCGGCGGTGAGGCAACCCGACTCACGGAGGTCGCTCATCGCGGGCTTCTTGTCGGTGCGCTGCTCGGGACCACGGTTCAGCTGCGAGATCGCGATGACCGGCACCTCGAGCTCCTTGGCGAGCAGCTTGAGGGCACGGGAGAACTCCGAGACCTCCTGCTGGCGCGACTCGACGCGCTTGCCCGAGCTCATGAGCTGGAGGTAGTCGATGACGACGAGCTTGAGGTTCTCGCGCTGCTTGAGCCGGCGGCACTTGGCGCGGATCTCCATGAGCGACATGTTGGGCGAGTCGTCGATGAAGAGCGGCGCATCGGAGACACGGCCCATGGTGGAGGCGAGGCGGGTCCAGTCCTCCTCGCGCATCGTGCCCTTGCGCATGTGCTGCAGCTGGATGCCGGCCTCGGCCGAGAGCAGACGCATGGTGATCTCGGTGCGGCTCATCTCGAGCGAGAAGACGACGGCGGCCATCTTGTGCTTGATCGCAGCCGACCGCACGATGTCCAGACCAATTGTCGATTTTCCCATCGCCGGCCTGGCGGCGATGACGATCATCTGGCCGGGGTGCAGGCCGTTGGTGAGGGCGTCGAAGTCGGTGAATCCCGTTGGCACACCGGTCATCTCGCCCGAGCGGCCCGACGCGACCTCGATCTCGTCGACCGTGGCCTCGATGATGTCGCCGATGGCGTGGTAGTCCTCGCCGCCGCGCTTGTCGGCGACGGCGTAGACCTCGGCCTGGGCCGCGTTGACGATGTCCTCGACGTCGCCTCCGCCCTGCGCGTAGCCGAGCTGGACGATGCGGGTGCCGGCCTCGACGAGGCGGCGCAGCACGGCGCGCTCGGCGACGATCTGGGCGTAGTAGCCGGCGTTGGCCGCGGTGGGGACCGACGCGATGAGCTGGTGGAGGTAGGCCTGCCCCCCGACGCGTCCGAGGTCGCCGCGCTTGGTCAGCTCGTCGCTGACGGTGATGGCGTCGGCGGGCTCGCCGCGGCCGTAGAGGTCGAGGACGGCGTCGTAGATGAGCTCGTGCGCGGGCCGGTAGAAGTCGGTGCCCTTGAGCTGCTCGACACAGTCGGCGATGGCGTCCTTGGACAGGAGCATGCCGCCGAGGACCGACTGCTCAGCCCCGACGTCCTGGGGCGGGAGGCGGTCGTCGGGTGGCCCCCCGTCACGGGTCGACGACGACGCGAACGCGCTCGTGCTCAGCTCAGCGAGCGACACGTGCTCCCCTTCCCCTGAGTGATGAATGACATCGGTGCAACCCGGTCCACACCAGTAGACAACGTGGCGCTGACAGCGCCTGGCAGGAGGGCGCCGACGAGACCTACCCAGCCCGTCGCGCACCTCCCCGAGGAGCACCCGCCCCACCGTAGGTGCGGGGCTCCACCGACAACAACCTCAACGGCCCCCCGCGTCCGTCCCCCTGTGGACAACCGGTGGACGGACACCCCCGACACGCCGTCAACAGGTGTGGACAACATGTGTGCACAACTGTGGGGATGTGGCGCCGGTCACAGGACGCCGTGCTCGGTGACCTGCGCAAACACCTGTCCACGGGGTGTGGAGAACAAGTTCCTCACCCCTGTGCGTTGTCCACAACCGGTCGCGACACGCCCGACCGTGGGGTATGCCGTCCGGCTGGGGCGCGCGGACACGCTCAGAGCCCGGCTGCCGAGGCGTCGTAGTAGTCCCGGTTGCGCAGTCCCGAGGCGGCGGCCTCGTCGAGCACGGCGGTCGCGTCGGCGTGCCACTGGAGCACCGAGGCCGGGCACGAGGCCGACAGCGGGCCCTCGAGGGCGGCCGCCACGGCCTCCGCCTTGCCCGGTCCGGACGCGACGAGCACGAGGCGTCGCGCGTCGAGGACGGTCCCGAGGCCCTGGGTCACGCAGTGGGTCGGCACGTCGTCGATGCCGGCGAAGAAGCGCGCGTTGTCGTGCCGCGTCCGGTCCGACAGCCGCTTGACCCTCGTCCGGGACGACAGCGCCGAGCCGGGCTCGTTGAAGCCGAGGTGACCGTTGGCGCCGATGCCGAGGATCTGCACGTCGACCCCGCCCGCCTCCCGGATCATGCGCTCGTACTCCGTTGCGCCGGAGACGAGCTCGTCCTCGTCGCGGCCGGAGCCGTCGGGTACGTGCAGCCGGTCCGGAGCCAGTCCGAGCGGCCCGCACACCTCCCGGAGCAGCACCTCGCGGTACGACTGCGGGTGCCCGGCCGGCAGCCCGACGTACTCGTCGAGCGCGAACCCGCTGGCGCCGCGCAGGTCGAGCCGACCGCTCGCCACGGCCTGCGAGAGCTCGGCGTAAAGGCCGAGGGGTGATGACCCGGTCGCGAGCCCGATGACCGGATCGGCGCGGCGGGCGGCGGACAGGCCGTCGATGACGACCTCGGCAGCCCGGCGGGCGACGTCGGCGGGCGTGGGCAGGACGAGGACCTCCATCAGCCCACCTTCTCACCGGGCACGGTGGCACCGGGGAGCGCGTCCGCGGTCGCGACCGTTGACCCGGTCGTTGCCCCGACCCCAGCCCCGACCCCAGCCCCGACCGCAGCCCCGACCGCAGACCCGACCGCAGCCCCGACCGCTGCGAGGCGCGGGGCGTCAGGGAGGGCGAGCCACGCCGCTCCGAGCGCCGCCACGGGCACGTCGGCCGGCAGCAGCTCGACGCGGTCGGGCAGGCCCAGGGCGGCGATCATCCTCGAGCTGCGGGCGCGCCGCTCGAGGTCCGCACGGATCCCGTCGAGCAGCGGGGCGCCGAGCCCGGCCAGGCCACCACCCACGACGACGCGTTCGGCACCGGAGGCAAGGGCGAGCACCTGGACCGCCAGCCCCACCCCGGTGCACAGCACGTCGACGGCCGCGGCCGCGAGCGGGTCGCCGGCGGCCGCCGCCGCAAAGGGGTCCGTCGTCCGGCGGCTCGGTGCGGGCCAGAGACGAGCGAGGGCCGAGCCCGAGGCCACCGTCTCGAGGCAGCCGACCTGGCCACAGGTGCACGGCGCGTCCCCACCGACGGGCAGGTGCCCGATCTCGCCCGCCGCACCGTCGATCCCGCGGACCACGACTCCGTCGCGCACGACGGCCGAGGCGAGCCCCGTCCCGAGGTTGAGGTAGGCCAGCGCCGCGTCGGATGCAGGGCCCGAAGCACGGTCCGACGCACGGTCCAGCCCAGGGTCGCCCCCGGTGCCCGCGCCGGCGGTCACGGGTGCGGCGGCCGACCTCGACCCGACGCCCGACGGCACACGCAGGCGCCAGGCACCGAGGGCCGCCGCCTTGACGTCGTTCTCGACCGCGACCCGGACGCCGAGGCGCTCGGAGAGCTCGCCCGCGAGGTCGAGGGACTCGACCTCGAGGTTGACCGCGTGCCGGACCCGCCCCCTCACGGGGTCGACGAGCCCGGGCATGCACGCCCCGACCGGCACGACGGCTCCCCCCGCTTCCGTGGCGAGGACCTCCTGCGCCAGCCGCACCGCGACGTCGACGACGCCGGCCGAGCCCCGGCCGGACGGTGCCGACCGCAGCGCCAGCACGGTGCTGTCGACCACGAGGGCCACAGCCGTCTTGGTCCCGCCGATGTCGATGCCGAGCCGTGGCCCGGCCGTCATCGCGCCGGCACCCCGAGGTAGCGGCCGAGGGCCTGGGCCACGACGACCGAGCCGCCGAAGGTCACGAGGTCGGCGCCGCCGCGCGGCCAGCCGCAGTCGACGACGATCGTCGGGTGGCCTTGCGCGCGAAGGCGATCGGCGACCTCCCAGAGCGGATGGCCCGCAGCGAGTCCTCGGCCGGCCACGGCCACCCGGGCCCCGTCGGGCACGTCGCCCTCCGGCGTCGTCAGCCCGGCGGCATCCGGCCCCCAGGCCACCCGCCCGACGGCGAGGTTGGGGTCGGACGCGACCTGGACGATGACGGGGTCACCGGGAGCGTCGAGCCACGCGCGCACGGCGTCGCCGACGGCGAAGCCCCGGACGAGCGCGCCGTTGGCCCAGGCGGGCACGACCGCGTCGCCGTCCTCACGCTCCGCGCCCACCTTTCCGACGCCGAATCGGCTGGACAGCAGCGCGACCCGCGCCGCGGCATCCTCCAGACGCTCGAGCGGCAGTCGCCCGGCCGCAGCCGCCTCGACGACGGCCTCGACGACCGCGAGGTAGCACTCCTCCGTGGTCTCGGAGCCGACGCAGAGCAGGTCGCACCCGGCGACGAGAGCGCGCACGGCCGCCTCGGGGATGCCGCTCTCCGCCGACGCCCCGGCCATGTCGAGGGCGTCGGAGACGATGACCCCCTCGAAGCCGAGCCGCCCGCGCACCACGTCACCGAGCACGGTCGGCGAGAACGTCGCGGGGCGCTCGGCGTCGATGGCGCTGACGACGACGTGGGAGGTCATGATGCACGCGACCCCCGCCTCGATCGCTGCGCGGAACGGCTCGAGCTCGCGGGCGTCGAGCACGTGAGCCTCGACGTGCACCCGCGGCAGTGCGTGGTGCGAGTCGGTCACGGTGTCACCGTGCCCCGGGAAGTGCTTGGCGCAGGCCGCGACCCCGACCGACTGCACGCCGCCGACGTAGGCCGCGGAGTGCCGGGCCACGTGCGCGGCGTCGGCCCCGAAGCTGCGCACCCCGATGACGGGGTTCTCGTCGGCCGAGTTGACGTCGACGACGGGCGCCAGGTCGAGGTTGATGCCGTGTGCCGCGAGCTCGCGCCCGATGGCCGCGGCCGAGGCCCGCGTCAGAGCGGTGTCGTCGAGGCGACCCAGCAGCGCGTTCCCGGGCTGCGTCGACCCGGTCGGGTAGTGCAGCCGCGTCACGTCACCGCCCTCCTCGTCGACGGCGACGAGGAGGTCCGGAGCCACCGACCGCAGCGACGCGCACAGCCGCGCCAGCTGGTCGGGGTCGACGACGTTCGCGCCGTAGAGGCAGACGGAGGCCAGCCCGGCGGCATACTCCCGCTCGACCCAGGCAGGGACGGAGGTGCCGACGAAACCGGGCATGAGCGTGCCGACAGCGAGGCGCCGCAGCGCCTCTCGTGAGGTGTTCATGTCAGCCCTTCACCGCCCCGCCGACGAGGCCGTTGCTCATGCGTCCCTGGACGACGAGGAAGAAGATGATGACGGGCACGGCGACGACGGTCGAGGCGGCCATGACCTGGCCCCAGTCGGTCTCGCGGGTCGCACTCGCCTGGACGAAGCCGCGCAGCCACAGCGGCAGGGTGCGTGACTGCTCCTCCGTCATGACGACCAGCGCGACGGTGAACTCGTTCCACGCCTGGAGGAACGCGTAGACGCCCGACGCGACGAGCCCGGGAGCCAGCAGCGGGAACGTGATCCGCAGGAACGCCTTGGTGCGCGAGAGGCCGTCGACCATGGCGGCCTCCTCGAGCTCGACCGGCACGCCGGCCACGAAGCCGCGCAGCATCCACACGGTGAACGGCACGACGGCCGCGGTGTAGAGCAGCGCGAGACCGAGCACGTTGTTGAGCAGCCCGACCGAGCTCATCATCTTGTACTGCGCGATGAAGAGGCCCTCGGCCGGCAGCATCTGGATGAGGAGCAGGGCGAGGATGAACGAGCGCCGGCCGCGGAAGCGGAAGCGGCTGATCGCGAGCGCCCCGAGGAAGGCGATGACGATCGCTGCTGCCACGGTGACGAGGGTGACGGCGAGCGAGATCCCCAGTGCTCGAATGAAGCCCGCGTCGCCGAACACGGTCGCGAAGTTGTCGAACGAGCCGCCGAAGGGCAGGAAGGTCGGGGTGCTCGACTGGAGGGTCACCTTGTCGAGGAAGGCCGAGTTGATCATCCAGTAGACGGGGAACGCCCAGACGAGGGCGAGGAGGACGGCGACGACGGTGAGGACCGCGCGCCGGGTCGAGCGACGGGAGCTGGCGGGGCCGAGGATGCGGCTCACGACTCCTCCTTCATGAGCGAGCGGACGTAGTACCAGCTGACGGCGACGGTGAGCAGGAGCATGAGGATCGAGACGGCGCTGGCCATCCCGAAGTCGCCTGCGCCCGTGCCGAGCTGGTAGATGTACGTGCCGAGCAGGTGGGTCTCGTTGGCCACGCCGCCGGCGTCCTGGAGCAGCTTGATCTGCGTGAAGACCCGCAGGTCCCAGATGAGCTGGAGCAGCAGGACGATCGAGATGACCGGCGCGACGAGGGGAAGGATGATGTGGCGCAGGCGTTTCCAGCCTCCGGCTCCGTCGATCTCGGCCGCCTCGAGCACCTCCGGGGAGAGCTGGGTCAGGCCGGCGTAGATCGACAGGGCGACGAAGGGCACGCTCATCCACACGACGATGACGGCCGCGACGACGAGGAACGAGAGCGGCTCGACGAGCCAGTTGTGGCCCTGGGCGTCGACGCCGAGGCGCTCGAGCGCCCAGTTGAGCAGGCCGTTGCGCCAGTTGACGATCCACGTCCACACCGTCATCGAGGCGACGACGGGCATGGCCCAGGCGAGCAGGAGCGCGACCTGGAGCACGAGGCGGCCAGCGCGGCTGACCGCGCCCATGAGCAGGGCGAGGCCGAGGCCGATCGCCACCGTCGACAGGGCGCACACGAGGCAGAAGGCGAGGGAGCGCCCGACGATGACCCACAGCTCGGGGTCGGTCACGAGCGACGCGTAGTTCGCGAGGCCCACCCACTCGGGCGGCTGGCCGAACTGCTGCATCATCCCGAAGTGCTGGAAGCTCGTGACGACCTGCCACCCGACGGGGTAGCCGAGCGCGGCGACGAGCAGGACGAGCGAGGGGAGCACGAGCCAGGCGGGCGTATGCCGTCGGGCCGGGCGGGCGGGAGCCGTGGGCTCGGGCGCGGGGGCGGTCTCGGGGGGAGCGGTCGCCGTGGAGGTCATGGGCGGGCCTTTCGAACGTGACGGCCGGCGGTCGGGTGGGTGGGCACCCGACCGCCGGACGTGGTTCACGCGAGGGTCAGGTCACTTGAGGTTGAGCAGCGGCGTGATCTTCGCGTCGTACTCCGTGGCCAGGGCCGTGAGGTCCGAGGCGTCCCGGATCTTGGAGAAGAACTCCTCCATGACCATCTTCGACTCGACGGTGGCCCAGCCCGGGGCGGCCGGCGTCAGCTTGGAGTTCGTCGCGGAGTCGATGAGCGCCTTGGCGAACTGGTCGTCGCCGAGCGAGCTGACGTAGTCGGTGTTGGCCGGGCCGAGGCCGGCGCCGCCGAGCTTCTTCTGGTAGTCGGCGGAGAAGATGATCCTGAGCAGCTCCTTGGACAGGGCCTGGTTCTGGCTGGCCTTGGAGATGGCGATGTTCGAGCCGCCGGCGAAGACCGGGGCGGGCTTGCCGTCGTTGCCGGGCAGGACGAAGGCGCTGAACTTCTTGTCGTTCCACTCGCGGACCTTCTTGCCGTCCTTCTCGACGAGGTCGCCGATGGACCAGTGCGCCCAGCCCGGCGCCATGATCGTCGCGGCGGCGAGGGACGTCTTGCCGGTGACGTTGCCGGACTCGTCGAGGATCTCGTCGGCGTCGTTGACGTAGAGCCAGGGGGTCTGGTCCTTGGCGTCGGCCGGGGCCTTCGACGCGTTCTTGTAGAGGTCCTGCAGCTGGGTCAGGCCCTTGACCGTGTTGGGGTCGGCGAGGGTCGAGACCCACTGGCCGTTCTCCTGCTTCGCGAGCTCGCCCCCGTTGGCGAAGATCCACGAGATGCCGTTGCGCCAGTCCTGGCCACCGAGGAAGAAGCCCGAGAAGTTCTTGATGTTGCGGGGGTTCTTCGTCGTGATCGTCGTGACCGCGGCGTTGAACTCGTCGAGGGTCTTCGGCGCGGCGACACCGGCCTCCTGCCAGAGGTCCTTGCGCGCGAACATGTAGCGCGAGCCGAAGTAGTAGGGCAGGGCGTACTGCTTGCCGTCGACCGAGCCGACGTCGACGAACGACTGGAGCAGCTTGCTGCCGCCGAGCTCCTGGTACAGGTCCGACACGTCGCTGAAGGCGCCGACGTTGGTGAAGGTCGGGCTCTGCGTGTTGCCGATCTCGGTGACGTCGGGCGTGTTCTTCGGGTCGGGCAGCGACGTCGTCAGCTTGGTGACGAGGTCGCCCCAGCTCTGCTCCTCGATCTTGAGGGTGGCACCGGTCTTCGTCTTGAAGGTGTCCTGCAGGTAGGTGCGCAGCTCCTTCGGGGTGTCGGTGCCCGCCAGCCAGAGGGTGATCGTCTTGCCGGCGTTGCCCGACGCTCCCGCGGACGGGTCGGTCGTCGAGCCGGTGGCACCCCCACCGCACGCGGTGAGGACGAGCGCCGCGGTGGTCGTGGCCACGGCCAGACCCAGGGTCTTCTTCATTCCTTGTCTTCCTTTCGAAGGGCCGCGGTGCGGACCGGTTGTTCGCTGGACGCGAGTGGAGGGGTGTCCCTGTGGAGGGGAGTTCGAGGGGGTGGTGCGCTGTCGTGGACCGAGGGCGTATGCCGTCCGGCCGGGTCGGGGTGGACGGCGGGGTCAGGCGACCCCGAGCTGGTCCCAGAGGACGAGGACGGCGGCGCCGCGCAGGACGATGTCGTCGGAGCGGTGCGCGAGGCGCACCGTGAGGTCGGTCGTGGTGCGAGCGAGGAGGCGGGCCCGGAGGGTCTCCTCGACGGCGTCGCGCAGGACCCCGCCGAGGAGGTGCTCGGGTCCGCTGAGGACGACCTCCGAGAGGTCGAGGGCCGCGACGACGGGGGCGAGGGCGATGCCGAGACGCTCGCCGGCCTCGCGGAGCGGCTCCTGCGGGTCGTCGGCGGGTGCCGAGGCGAGCGCCCGCTCGAGGTTGGGGGCCGAGATCCACGTCTCGAGGCAGCCGACCTTGCCGCAGCGACACGTGGCACCGCCGTCGGTGCCGACGGTGACGTGGCCGATCTCGCCCGAGGCGAAGTGTGCACCGCGCACGCGCTGGCCGCCGACGATGAGGCCGCCACCGACACCGCGGCCGATCTTGACGAGGACGAGGTCGTCGCCGCCGTCGCCGAGCGTGTAGTCGGCGTGGACGGCGGCGTCGGCGTCGTTGACGACGAAGACGGGCAGGCCGGTCGCGTCGGCGACGATGTCGCGCAGCGGCACGTCGTTCCAGCCGAGGTTGGGGGCCGTGTCGACGACGCCGCCGGGCCCGACGATGCCGGGCGTGCCGACGCCGATCCCGAGCAGCGGCGCGGTGGCGGCACCGATGACCTCGTGGACGAGGTCGAGCACGGTGTCGACGACGGCCTGGCCGGAGTCGTCGCCGATCGGGCGCTCGGCGCGGACGAGGATGTTGCCGTCGAGGTCGAGCACCGCGGCGCGGAGCACCTCGTGGGCGGCGAGGTCGACGCCGATGGCCTGCAGCCCGGTGCGGTTGACGTCGACGAGGGTGCCGGGCTTGCCGGGGCGCACGACCTCGGAGGGTCCGAGCTCGACGGCGTGGCCGCTGTCCATGAGCTCGGAGACGAGGTCGGAGACGGTCACCTTGCTCATCCCGAGGCGACGGGCGAGGTCGGCGCGGCTCATCGCGCCGACGGAGTAGAGCATCTGGAGCACGAGCGAGAGGTTGTGCCGCCGGCCGTGGGCAGGCAGCACGGCAGTGCGGGGGGAGACGCGGCGGGCTCGCGGCAGTGCGGTGGTCACGAGAGTTAGTAAAGTTTACTAACTCTCACTTGGCAACCCCCTCGTCGGGAAATGTTCACGTCCGTGCGCCACCGACGTCGCTCCGAGGTGATCCCGGCACCGCCGTGGGCCTACCGATCACCTCGGCCCCGGCGCGCGGTCTGCCGGGTCGGCGGCGGCAGCGAGCGGCCCCGGGAACCAGCGGTTCCCGGGGCCGGCCGTCGTGGACCGCGGGGCCCGAGGCCCACGCGTCAGCGACGGCGCATCAGCGCGTCAGCGCGTCAGCGCGTCAGCGCGTCAGCGCGTCAGCGCGTCAGCGCGTCAGCGCGTCAGCGCGTCAGCGCGTCAGCGCGTCAGCGCGTCAGCGCGTCAGCGCGTCAGCGCGTCAGCGCGTCAGCGCGTCAGCGCGTCAGCGCGTCAGCGCGTCAGCGCGTCAGCGCGTCAGCGCGTCAGCGCGTCAGCGCGTCAGCGCGTCAGCGCGTCAGCGCGTCAGCGCGTCAGCGCGTCAGCGCGTCAGCGCGTCAGCGCGTCAGCGCGTCAGCGCGTCAGCGCGTCAGCGCGTCAGCGCGTCAGCGCGTCAGCGCGTCAGCGCGTCAGCGCGTCAGCGCGTCAGCGCGTCAGCGCGTCAGCGCGTCAGCGCGTCAGCGCGTCAGCAGAAGGACTTGCCGGCGCACATCTGCTGCGGGCCGTCGACCGCCTGGGCCCCGGGGGCACCGACGAGGCCGACGACGGCGAAGGCGGCGACAGCGAGACCGATCATGTAGCGGCGTGCGTTGCGCATGAGTACTCCTGGGTTGTGAGTCGGCGGGCCACGACCGGTCGGCCGGAGCCCCGTGTCGTGCGCCTCCCGGCGACGGGCGACGCTCGGGAGGTGTCCCGTGCCTCCATCGAACGGCCGACGACCGCGAGGCGCGCGGCGTCTGCAGGTTGCTGCAACCCGGCCGGTGCCGCGTCGGCCTACAGTCGAGGTATGTGCCGCAACATCCGACAGCTCCACAACTTCGAGCCGCCCGCGACGAGCGACGAGGTCCGTGCCGCCGCGCTGCAGTACGTCCGCAAGGTCAGCGGGAGCACCAAGCCCAGCCAGGCCAACCAGGAGGCGTTCGACGAGGCGGTCGAGGCGGTGGCCCACGCGACGGCCCACCTGCTCGAGCACCTGACGACGACCGCTCCGCCCAAGGATCGCGAGATCGAGCGCCAGAAGGCGCGCGAGCGCAACGCGGTCCGTTTCGGCACCCCCGCCTGAACCGCGCCGGCTGACCTCCTTGTCGTTCTTCGTCGCCGTCGTCGCGGCGCTCCTCGCGCTGCTCACCTTCGTCCTCCACCGTCGCCTCGCCGTGGCGCCCGGCTGGCCCACGGGGGCCCGGCGCGCCGTCGCCGCCGTGCTCACGCTCGGCTGGGCCGCGACCCTGTGCGCCTTCGCCGTCCAGAGCGGCGTCATCGACCCGCGCGGCACCCGATGGCTCGCCTGGGCCGGCATGACGTGGCTCGCGCTGGCGTGGTACCTCCTGCTCGGCGTCGTCGTGCTCGGGATCCTCGCTCTCGCAACGAGACTCGCGCGTCGCCCACAGGCCCGGCGCTCGGTGCTGCGGGTGGGCACCCCGCTCGTCGTCGCCCTGGCACTCGGCACGACGGCATACGGCCTCCACGAGGCGTCCGAACCGACGGTCACCCCGGTCACGGTCACCGACGCCGAGCTCCCGGCCGAGTTCGACGGCCTGCGCGTCGCGCTCGTCACCGACCTCCACGTCGGCCCGATCCGTGACGCCTCCTTCACCCGCCGCGTCGTCGACCAGGTCAACGCGCAGCGTCCCGACGTCGTCGTGCTCGGGGGCGACCTCATCGACGGCAAGGTGAGCCAGGTGTCCGACGCGCTCGCCCCGCTCGCCGACCTCGAGGCCCCGCTCGGGGTCTTCGCCGTGAGCGGCAACCACGAGTTCATCTCGCAGGAGGCCGACGCGTGGATGGACCACTGGGAGACCCTCGGCATCGACGTCCTGCGCAACGAGAACGTCACGCTGACACAGGGCTCCGCGACCATCCGGATGGCCGGCATCCACGACGAGACCGGCCGGGGCCCCGACGCACCCAACATCGACCGGGCCCTCTCGGGCGTCCCCGCCTCGACGTTCACGATGCTCGCCGCGCACCAGCCCAAGGCCGCCGAGTCGGCCCGGGGCAAGGCCGTCGACCTCCAGCTCTCCGGGCACACCCACGGCGGCCAGCTGTGGCCGTTCCGGTATGCCGTCCTGCTCCAGCAGCCGGTCATCGACGGTCTCGGGGCGGTCGGCGACGTGCCGGTCCTGACGAGCCGTGGCGCCGGCGCCTGGGGTCCACCCGTTCGCGTCCTCGCGCCGCCGGAGATCCCGGTCATCACCCTGCGCGCCGGCTGAGTCCCGCCCTAGGCTGGCCGCATGGGAATCTGGGCGACCCAGGTCACGCCGCGCCTCGTCGCCGCCGGCGGCGGCGAGGACGAGAAGGTCCGCGCCCTCCGGGCCCGGGCCTGCGAGGGGCTCCACGGGGAGGTCGTCGAGCTCGGCTTCGGCAGCGGGCTCAACATCGGGCTGTACCCCGCTGCCGTGACGCGCATCGTCGCCGTCGAGCCGTCCGACGTCGCGTGGGAGCTGGGCGCGCAGCGCCGCGCGGGCAGCCCGATCCCCATCGACCGCGGCGACCTCGACGGACAGTGGCTCAGCCTGCCGGACGCGAGCGCCGACGCGGTCCTGTCGACGTTCACGCTGTGCACGATCCCCGACGTCCACCGCGCCCTCGCCGAGGTCCGGCGCGTCCTGCGACCCGGCGCCGCACTCCACTTCCTCGAGCACGGCATCGCGCCGGAGGAGGGCGTCCAGCGCTGGCAGCGCGTCATCGAACCGGTGCAGAAGCGGGTCTTCGACGGGTGCCACCTGACCCGTCCGATCGACCGGCTCGTCGAGCAGTCGGGTCTCGTCATCGAGGACATCGACCGCGCCTACGCTCCGATGCCGAAGCTGATGCGGCCGTGGGTCTTCGGCTACCTCGGGCGGGCCGTCCGGCCGGCCTGACGGCGAGCGCGACCCAACCGTCCCGCACACCCCGTCGTCGACCCCGCTCTCGACGTCTCGGTGCTCGAGCGCTGACGGCCCCGTCGGCGGCGCCGACTACGGTTGGCGCATGACGATCGGCCCGCACCCCGACCTCGTGTCGGAGGTGCGGGCCGCTCTCGTCGCCCGGGCCGACCCGGAGCGGGCAGCCGGCCAGCAGCGCTACATGAAGTCGGCGATGCCGTACCTCGGCCTCACGTCACCCCAGCTCAAGGCCACCCTCGCTCCCCTGCTCCGCGATCCCGGCCTCGCCATGGAGTCGCGCGAGCAGTGGGAGGCGACGATCCGGGCCCTCTGGGACGGCGCCACCCACCGGGAGCAGTGGTATGCCGCCATCGCCCTCGCGCGACACCGCGCCTACCGCGCGTGGGTCGACAGCGACGCGATGCCGCTGTGGGAGAGCCTGATCCGCGCCGGAGCATGGTGGGACGTCGTCGACGACATCGCGACGCACCTCGTCCGCGACACGGTGCTCGCGCACCCGGCGGTCGAGGGCCTGCGGATGCGCGACTGGGCCGGGTCGGACTCGCTGTGGGTGCGCCGTTCGGCGATCATCTGCCAGATCGGCGCACGTGACCGCCTCGACCAGTCGCTGCTCACCGACGTCATCGAGCCCAACGTCGACGACCCGGACTTCTTCAGCCGCAAGGCGATCGGCTGGGCGCTGCGTGACCATGCCCGCGTCGACCCGCAGTGGGTGCGCTCGTTCGTCGCCGCCCACCCGGACCTGTCCGGCCTCTCGCGACGCGAGGCCCTCAAGCACCTCGGGCCGCTGACGTGAGCCACCCGTGAGCCCCACCACCCCGCTGCCCACGAACCACCGCCGCGAGATCGTCCGCCTGGCGGTCCCGGCCTTCCTCGCGCTCATCGCCGAGCCGCTCTTCCTCCTCGCCGACTCGGCGATCATCGGCCACCTCGGCACCGCCGAGCTCGCCGGGCTCGGGGTCGCGAGCGCCTCTCTCGTGACGGCGGCCGGGATCTTCGTCTTCCTCGCCTACGGCACGACGAGCGTCGTCGCGCGTCACCTCGGCGCCGGCGACGAGCGCTCCGCGGTCAGCGCCGGCATCGACGGGTTCTGGCTGGCCCTCGGTCTCGGCGCCGTCACGGCGGCCTGCGTCGCGGTCTGGGCCGGTCCGATCAGCGCCGCCTTCGGCGCCTCCCCCGCCGTCCTCGAGCAGGCGACGACCTACCTGCGCATCTCCGCCCTCGGCATCCCCGCGATGCTCGTCATCCTCGCCGTGACCGGCGTGCTCCGCGGCCTCCAGGACACGACGACCCCCCTCGTCGCCTCGGTCGTCGGCTTCGGCGCCAACATCGTGCTCAACCTCGTCTTCGTCTACGGGTTGCACTGGGGCATCGCCGGGTCCGCGTGGGGCACCGTCATCGCGCAGACCGGCATGGGTGTCGCCCTCGTCACCGTGCTGCTCGTCAAGGCACGGGCCCGTCAGGCCCGGCTCCGCCCGCACCCGGCGCGCGTCCTCGCGGCCGCACGCACCGGCATACCCCTGCTCGTGCGCACCGTCGCCCTGCGCGCGATCCTCATCGTCACGACGTGGGTCGCGGCCTCGCTCGGCGACGTGACCCTCGCGGCCCACCAGGTCGCGATGACGGTCTGGTCGTTCCTCGCCTTCGCGCTCGACGCCCTGGCGATCGCGGCCCAGGCCATCACCGGTCGCGCTCTGGGCGCCGGCGACCGGACGGCGGTTCGCGACGCCATGGGCACGATGATCCGCTGGGGGGTGTGGGGTGGGCTGGCCCTCGGGCTCGTCATCGCCGGGCTCCACTCGGTCGTGCCGCCGCTCTTCACCCCCGACCCCGCCGTGCAGGAGGCGCTCGGTGCGGCCCTCGTCGTCGTCGGGCTCGGTCAGGCGGTGGCCGGCTACGTCTTCGTCCTCGACGGCGTGCTCATCGGCGCGGGCGACGGCCGGTGGCTCGCCTGGGGCATGGTCGTCACGTTCGTCGCCTACCTCCCGCTCATCCTCGCGGTGCGCTCCGCGGGACCCAGCGGCTCCCCGACCCGCGACGTCGTCGTGCTCTGGGCCGCGTTCACGGGGTTCATGGTGATCCGTGGCATCGGCCTGGGCTGGCGGGCCCGGCGCGACGACTGGATGGTCGTCGGCGCCCGCTGACCCTCAGCCGCCCCGGACGGCGCCGGCGACGAGGAGGCCGGCGGACGCGAGCGACAGCGCCGCCCGCACGTGGTTCATCGCGACCCAGCCGGGCGCATACCCCTGCCACGCCGCGGCCGCCGCGGACGAGCCGGCGTCGACGCGATCGAGCGCGTCGTTGCGTGGCACGTGGTAGGCGGCGGTGACCCCGAGGGCGACGACCCCGGTGAGCGCCCCGGCGACGAGCAGGGCCCGGGCACTGCCGCTCGAGCGGGCGAGCGCCCAGCCGCCGACGGCGAGCGACCCGAGACCCGAGACGACGAGAGGCACGGCGAGCCCGCGCGGGGCGGTGACGTTGACGGCCTGCATGGCGCGCACGGCGTCACCGGCCGCCAGCCGGTCGAGAGCCGGCATGACGAAGGTCGAGAAGCCGACGAAGACGCCTCCGAGCACGCCGGTGCCGAGGGCGGTCGCGAGGGTGACGGTGCGCATCAGGGTGGTGTCCATGTCTCCATGAGACCGCGCCCACGTGAGCAGGTGAATGCGTTTCCGGCTCATCAACCTCTGTGATCGTCTCACCGGCGTACCGTGGGGCGATGGACACCCTGAGCACCGTCATGGACGGCCACCGGGCTCGCGGCGCCTCGCTGCTCCGGTGCGAGATGCGGGCGCCGTGGTCCCTGCGCGTCGAGGACGAGGCCGCGCTGGGGCTCGTCGTCATGGTCTCCGGCAGCGCCCGGCTCGTCCCGACCCACGGCAGTCCGATCCGGCTCGACGCCGGCGACCTCGCCCTCGTCAAGGGCACCCACCCGTGGGTGTTCGCCGACGACGCCGCGACCGAGCCCACCGTCGTCATCGAACCCGGCAACGTCTGCCGGTCCCTGACGGGCGAGCACCTCGCCGTGTCGCTCGGCCTCGGGACGCGCACGTGGGGCAACGCGGGTGACGGGCCGGGAGACACGACCTTCCTCACGGCGTCGTGGGAGCTCGCGAGCCAGGTCACGGGCCGGCTGCTCGACGCCCTGCCCGACGTGGCGGTCGTCCCGGCCGACGAGGGCGACCCGACGCTCTCGGGACTGCTCGCGCGCGAGGTGCAGCGCGACCTCCCGGGCCAGGACGTCGTGCTCGACCGCCTCGTCGACCTCGTGCTCATCGGCGCCGTCCGCCAGTGGTTCTCGCGCGACGAGAGCTCGGCTCCGTCGTGGTGGAGCGCGGGCTCCGACCCGCTCGTCGGCCGTGCGCTCGGCGCGATGCAGGACGAACCCGGCCACGCCTGGACCCTCGACGCCCTCGCCGCCCACGTCCACGTCTCGCGGGCGACCCTCTCGCGCCGGTTCACCGAGCTCGTCGGCCAGTCGCCGATGGCCTACCTCACGCACTGGCGGCTGGCCCGTGCCGCCGACCTGCTCCGCACGGGCAGCCTCAGCGTCGAGCAGGTCGCGCACGCCGTCGGCTACGCGAACGCGTTCGCCTTCAGCGCCGCCTTCAAGCGCGAGCACGGGACCTCGCCACGGGCGTTCCGCTCGGCGCCGGGCCGGCCGGGCGCGTCGAGCCCCGTCCCCGGCTGACCCACCACGACGGATGTCGTATGCCGTCCCGCCCGCTCCCGCACGTCCCTGACCGACACGTGGGCGCAGTCAGGGCGAACTGCTACGGGTTTCCCAGCGTTCTTTAAGGTCCGGCGTCCATAGTCGATCTCGTGAGTTGCTCCTGTGCGACTCGGTGATCTCCTCCCCCTGTCGGATCACCGGGTCAAGGGCACCCGCCCCTGCTGGTCGAGTTCGGCGACGTGACCAGCGGGGGCGGGTTTTCTCGTATCCGGGCACCCGCGCGTCGCCTCACATCGCCCCGTCGGCGACCTCGACATCCGACAGCAGGGCCTGCACCTCGGCCGTCGTCGGCATCGCCGTCGAGCAGCCGAGCCGGCCGGCGACGAGGGCGCCCGCGACGTTGGCGAAGTGGAGGGTCCGCTCGAGGTCCCACCCCTCGAGCAGGCCGTGCACGAGCGCGCCGCCGAACGCGTCCCCCGCGCCGAGGCCGTTGACGACCCGGACGGGGAAGGCCCCGACGCTCACCTGCTCGGACGGCGTCATGGCGAGCACGCCACGCGGACCCTGCTTGACGACGGCGAGCTCGACGCCCGCCGCGAGCAGCGCCCGGGCGGCACGCTCGGGGTCGGTCTCCCCCGTGGCGATCTCACACTCCTCGAGGTTGCCGACGGCGACCGTCGCGTGACCGACGGCGTCGCGCACCTGCCTGCGGGCCTCGTGCGGGTCGCTCCAGAAGACGGGCCGGTAGTCGAGGTCGAGGACGGTGAGCGGCGCCCGGCCTCGCTCCTCCCAGGCGGCGCGGTGCGCCGCGCGGCTCGGCTCCTGACTCAGTCCGGTCACGGTTGACCAGTAGACCCGGGCCTCCCGGATCGCTTGCAGGGGAAGCGATTCCGCGGTGATGAGCAGGTCCGGCGCGATCGGGTAGCGATAGAACCAGATCGGGAAGTGGTCCGGCGGGAACACCTCGCAGAAGGTGACCGGGGTGGGCGGCCCACCGGTGATGGTCTGGACGTACGCGTCGTCGACGCCGAGCTGGAGCAGCTCGCGGTGGACGAAGCGTCCGAAGGCGTCGTCGGCCGTGGCGCTGACGAGCGCCGCGCGCCGGCCGTGGCGAGCCGCGGCGACCGTGACGTTGGCCGCACTGCCC
Source organism: Terrabacter sp. LjRoot27 (assembly GCF_964254175.1). Lineage (NCBI taxonomy): Bacteria > Bacillati > Actinomycetota > Actinomycetes > Micrococcales > Intrasporangiaceae > Terrabacter > Terrabacter sp. LjRoot27. The sequence goes on along the minus strand of NZ_CAXUSS020000001.1, from coordinate 119,864 downwards.
CCGAGGAACTTCTCGAAGGTGCGCACCTCGTCGAGCGTGACGCCGTGCTGGAGGGGGTAGAGGTCGACGCCCACGCGACCGATCGCGACGAGGTCGTAGACGGTCACGGGAGCCTCCCACCGGAGCCGGGCCCACGCCGGCGTCTGGACCTCCACGCTAGCGGCGATCAGGTCACGGAATGGTCACGGCCCTTGACCGATGGGTGCCGGCACCCCCATTCTCCTCGTGAGAGCGCTCTCACGGCCACGTCTCACGCACGGAGAGCGCTCCCACACCCACACTGGGGATGAGACCAAAGGAGCTCTCCATGACATCCCGTTCCACCCGGATCGGCGCGCCCTCCGTGCGCTCTCGCCACGCCGTACTCGCCACCCTCACCGTCGGACTGCTGGCCCTCTCGGCCTGCAGCTCGGCTTCGGGTGGCGACAGCCCCTCCACGCAGGCCGGCAGCACCGGAGGTGGCGGACCGGTCACCCTGACGCTCGCCACCTTCAACCAGTTCGGCTACGAGGAGCTCATCCCCGAGTTCGAGAAGTCGCACCCGAACATCAAGGTCACCCACAAGAAGGCCGCGACGTCCAACGAGGCCCGCGACAACTTCTTCACCCGCCTCTCGGCCGGCAGCGGCATGGCCGACGTCGAGGCCGTCGAGGTCGACTGGCTCCCGGAGATGCTCCAGTACTCCGACAAGTTCAACGACCTCAACTCCGCGGACGTCCAGGGCCGCTGGCTCGACTGGAAGGCCAAGGCCGCCACCGACGCCGACGGTCACCTCATCGGCTACGGCACGGACTCCGGTCCCGAGGCCATCTGCTACCGCAGCGACCTCTTCAAGGCCGCCGGCCTGCCGAGCGACCGCGAGTCGGTCGCCAAGCTCTTCGGCAACACGTGGGAGAGCTACTTCGCCGCCGGCAAGCAGTTCAAGGCCAAGTCGAAGGTCCCCTACTTCGACAGCATCGGTGCCACGTACCAGGGCATGGTCAACCAGCTCGAGGCCGCCTACGAGAACCCGAGCGACGACGCGATCACCGCGACCGACAACGCCGCCGTCAAGAAGATCTACGACCAGGTCATCCAGGCCGGCATCACCGACGGGCTCTCGGCCAAGCTCCAGCAGTGGGGCGACGACTGGACCGCGAGCTACCAGAAAAACGGCTTCGCCACGATGCTCTGCCCCGGCTGGATGGTCGGCGTCATCGAGGGCAACGCCAAGGGCGTCAAGGGCTGGGACGTCGCCAACACCTTCCCCGGTGGCGGCGGCAACTGGGGCGGTTCGTACCTGACCGTGCCGAAGCAGAGCGCCCACCCGAAGGAGGCCCAGGAGCTCGCCGCGTGGCTGACCGCGCCCGAGCAGCAGATCAAGGCCTTCAAGAAGGTCGGCGCCTTCCCGAGCCAGAAGCAGGCCCTCGAGAGCCAGGACCTGCTCTCGTTCACGGTCGCCTCGTTCAACAACGCGCCGACCGGCCAGATCTTCGCCGACCGCGCCAAGGCCGTCACCATCACGCCGTACAAGGGCACCCACTACTTCGCGATCAACGACGCGATGCAGCAGGCTCTGACCCGCGTCGAGCAGGGCACCTCCCCGCAGGAGTCCTGGGACAAGTGGGTCGGCGACGTCAAGGCCCTCGGCTGACCTGACCCACCAGCCGGCCGTGGACGGCCCGGAGCACCTCCCCTCCCCGCACCGGGCCGTCCACCCGACGATCGGAAGACCATGACCGTCCAGACCCCTGCCCGGGCGACCGGGCCCGCCCCCGGCGATGCACCCGGCTTCGTGAGCCGCTCGCCGCTGCAGCCCCGGTCGGGGTGGCGCCGCCGCCTGACGAGGCTCGACGAGAAGGGCGCGCCCTACGCGTACGTCTCGCCGTTCTTCATCCTCTTCGGCGTCGTCGGGCTCTTCCCGCTGCTCTACACGGCGTGGGTCTCGCTCCACAAGTGGAGCCTCATCGGTGGCCAGGGCGACTTCGTCGGCCTCAAGAACTACGCCGACGTCCTCGCGCAGCCCTACTTCTGGAACGCGCTGAAGAACACCGTCAGCATCTTCCTGCTCTCGAGCGTGCCGCAGGTCATCGCGGCGCTGCTCATCGCGGCCGCCCTCGACAGCGGGCTGCGCGCCCGCACCTTCTGGCGGATGGGGGTGCTGCTGCCCTACGTCGTCGCCCCCGTCGCCGTCGCCCTCATCTTCAGCGACCTCTTCGGCGACAAGTTCGGGCTCGTCAACCACCTGCTCGGCCTCGTCGGCATCGACCCGATCCAGTGGCACAAGGAGGTCCTGCCGAGCCACGTCGCCATCGCGACGATGGTCAACTTCCGGTGGACCGGCTACAACGCCCTGATCTTCCTCGCCGCCATGCAGGCCGTCCCCCGCGACTACTACGAGGCCGCGATGATCGACGGCGCCGGCCGCGTCCGCACCTTCTTCTCGATCACCATCCCGCAGCTGCGCGCGACGATCATCTTCGTCGTCATCACCTCGACGATCGGCGGCCTGCAGATCTTCGACGAGCCGCGGATGTACGACCAGTACGGCCTCGGCGGCGCCGACCGGCAGTGGCAGACGCTGACCCTCTACCTCTACCAGCTCGGCTGGACGCAGAAGAACTTCGGCCGCGCGGCCGCCGTGGCGTGGATGCTCTTCCTCATCGTCATCGTCTTCGCGGTCGTCAACTTCCTCGTCACGCGCCGGATCGCCTCGAAGGGACAGCGATGACCGCCCCGACCCTGACCCCCGGACCCGCGGTCAAGCCGCGCCGTGGCACCCGCCTCGTGCGCCGCACCCAGGCCAGCCCGACGGCATACGTCTTCCTCGCGATCGTCCTCGTCGGCTCGGCGTTCCCGCTCTGGTGGTCCTACGTCATCGGCAGCAAGGACTCCGCCGCCATCGTGCAGGACCCGTTCTCCTTCGTCCCCGGCGGGCACTTCCTCCAGAACGCCAGCACCGTCGTCACGACGATCCCCTTCTGGAAGGCCCTCGGCAACAGCATCCTCGTCAGCTCGACGGTGGCCGTGCTCGTCGTGCTCTTCTCGGCGATGGCCGGCTTCGCCTTCGCCAAGCTGCGCTTCCGCGGGCGCAACGGGCTGCTCGTCTTCGTCATCGCGACGATGGCCGTGCCGACGCAGCTCGGGATCGTGCCGCTCTTCATCGTCATGAGCAAGCTCGGGTGGATCGGCAGCCTGTGGGCCGTCATCCTGCCCAGCGCCGTCAGCGCGTTCGGCGTCTTCTGGATGACCCAGTACCTCCAGGAGGCGCTGCCCGACGAGCTCATCGAGGCCTCGCGCGTCGACGGCGCCTCGACGCTGCGCACCTTCTGGTCCATCGCACTGCCCGCCGCCCGCCCGGGGGCGGCGATGCTCGGCCTCTTCACCTTCATCGCGACGTGGACGAACTTCTTCTGGCCGTTCATCATCCTCGACCCCGGCAACCCGACGCTGCCCGTCGCCCTGCAGCAGCTGCAGGCCGCCTACTTCGTCGACTACTCGCTCGTGCTCAACGGCGTCGTGCTCATGGCACTGCCGCTCATCGTCCTGTTCGTCTTCGCCGGGAGGCAGCTCGTCTCCGGCATCATGCAAGGAGCAGTCAAGGGATGACCGCCCAGACGCGCACCCACCAGCCACTCCCGATCCCGACCCCGACCACGGGTCTCGTTGTCGCGCAAGGGCGCCCGGTGCCCCAGGACTTCATCCTCGGCGCTGCCACCGCGGCCTACCAGATCGAGGGCGCCCGTCACGAGGACGGCCGCACCGACTCGATCTGGGACACCTTCTCGCACACGCCGGGTGCCGTCGTCGACGGTGACACCGGTGACGTCGCCTGCGAGCACTACCACCGGTACGCCGACGACGTGGCCCTCATGGCCTCCCTCGGCCTGCAGTCCTACCGGTTCTCGACGTCGTGGGGACGGGTCTGCCCCGACGGCGGTCCGGTGAACGCCAAGGGGCTCGACTTCTACGAGCGGCTCGTCGACTCGCTCCTCGGGTCGGGCATCGCGCCGTGGCTGACGCTCTACCACTGGGACCTGCCGCAGGCCCTCGAGGACCGCGGCGGGTGGACGTCGCGCGAGACCGTCGACCGCTTCGTCGACTACGCCCTCGCCGTCCACGACCGGCTCGGTGACCGCGTGCGCACGTGGACGACCCTCAACGAGCCGTTCTGCTCGGCCTTCCTCGGCTACACCGCCGGCATGCACGCGCCGGGCCGCACCTCGCCCGCCGACGGCCTCGCCGCCGCGCACCACCTCATGCTCGGCCACGGCCGGGTCGTGCAGGAGCTGCGCGCCCGCGACGCCGCGCTCGAGCTCGGGCTGACGCTCAACTTCACCGTCGCCGACCCGCTCGACCCGTCCGACCCGCGCGACGTCGACGCCGCACGACGCGTGGACGCCCAGATGAACCGCGTCTTCCTCGACCCGATCTTCCGCGGCGAGTACCCGGCCGACCTGCTCGAGGACGTCCGTCACCTGGGACTGACCGACCACGTCATGGACGGCGACCTCGACGTGATCTCCACGCCCATCGACGTGCTCGGCGTCAACTACTACAACGGCGAGGCCATCGGGCACGAGGCGCCCCCCGCCGCGCTCGCCGACAGCGTCAACGGAGGCCGGTTCACCCGGTCGCCGTTCCCCGCCGCCGACGACGCCCACCGCCACCCGCGCGGCCTGCCCGTCACCGCGATGGACTGGGAGATCCAGCCCGAGGGACTGACCCGGCTGCTCGTCCGCCTCCACGAGGAGTATGCCGGCCCGGCCGGGGTCGCCCTGCACGTGACGGAGAACGGCGCCGCCTTCGACGACGCCCCCGACGAGGACGGCTTCGTCGACGACCGCGGCCGGACGGCATACGTCCGCGCGCACCTCGGCGCGATCCTCGACGCCGTCGACGCGGGGGTCCCCGTGCGCGGCTACTTCTACTGGTCGCTGCTCGACAACTTCGAATGGGCGTGGGGCTACGCCAAGCGCTTCGGTATCGTCCGAGTCGACTACGACACCCAGGTGCGCACTCCCAAGGCGAGCGCCCTCGACTACGCCCGCACCATCTCGACGCGCCGGCTGCCCGCTCCGTGGGCCGATCTGGACGCGGACGGAGGCGGCGACGAACCCGCAGGAGAATCGACACCATGAGCGACGGGACACTGGCCCACCCCGTCGGGCGACCCACCCTCGAGGAGGTCGCCCGGGTGGCCGGCGTGTCCCGTGCCACGGTCTCGCGCGTCATCAACGGCTCGCCCCGCGTCAGCCCGGACGTGCTCGCCGTCGTCGAGAAGGCCATCGCCGAGCTCGACTACGTGCCCAACCGGGCCGCCCGCTCCCTCGTCGCGCGCGCGACGATGTCGATCGCCCTCGTCGTGCCCGAGGACACGCACCGCTTCTTCGGCGACCCGTACTTCGCCGACGTCGTCCAGGGCATCAGCGACCGGCTCGACGACAGCGACTACGTGCTCAACCTCCAGCTGACGCACCCGAGCTCGCCGTCGGAGAAGACGAAGCGCTACCTGCTCGGCGGCAACGTCGACGGCGCCATCGTCGTCTCGCACCACTCCGGCGACCACTTCCTCACGACCCTCAGCCGGTCGCTGCCTGTCGTCTTCGGCGGACGCCCGATCGGCGAGGCCAAGGACAGCGACTACTACATCGACGTCGACAACCGGCTCGGCGGCGTCCGGGGCACCCAGCACCTCATCGAACGTGGACGCCGGGCGATCGCGACGATCACCGGCCCGGCCGACATGCCGGCCTCGGTCGACCGCGAGCAGGGCTGGCGCGACGCCCTCGCCGAGGCCGGGCTGTCCGACCACCGGCTGGCCCGCGGCGACTTCACCGAGGCCGGGGGCATCCGCGCCGCGCTCGCCCTCGTCGACGAGTACCCCGACATCGACGCGCTCTTCGTCGCGAGCGACCTGATGGCGAGCGGGGCGCTGCTCGCGCTCGACGAACGTGGGCTGCGGGTGCCCGACGACGTGGCCATCGTCGGCTTCGACAACAGCAAGTACGCCACGCGCGGCAAGGTCGGGCTGACCACCGTGGCCCAGCCCGCCCAGGAGATGGGCGTCGTCATGGCCGACACGCTGCTGCGCCTGCTCGCCGGCGAGTCACCGCCCCGCGTCACGACCCTCGACACCCAGCTCATCGTCCGCGACTCCACCTGACCCCGCCCGGTGACGTCGTCACGTGACGCCACCTGGCGGGCACCGAGCCACCCTCGCGGGCCCGAGCCACCGGCACGCCCGTGGCTTCGTGCCGTCGGCGTGGCTCGGCACGGGCAGGGGGCGGTTCGCTGCGGGTCGGGCAGGTCCGGCGGGGCATGGCGAAGGGCCGGGACCCGCGATGCGGGTCCCGGCCCTTCGACCGTGCGAGAGGCGTGCCTCAGGCGGGGACGACCTCGAACTTGAGGGTCGCCGCGACCTCGGGGTGCAGACGGACGGTCGCCTCGTAGGAGCCGAGCGTCTTGATCGCCTGCTTGACCTCGATCTTGCGCTTGTCGAGCTCCGGGCCACCGGCAGCCTTGACGGCCGCAGCGATGTCGCCGTTGCTGACGGCGCCGAAGAGGCGACCGGACTGGCCGGACTTGGCCGGGACCTTGACCGACGTGGCCTCGAGCTGGCCCTTGACACCCTTGGCGGTGTCGAGGTCCTTGATCTCGCGGACCTCGCGGCCCTTGGTCAGGGCGTCGACCTGCTTCTGGCCACCCTTGGTCCACGGGGTCGCGAGACCGCGCGGCATGAGGAAGTTACGGCCGTAGCCGTCCTTGACCTCGACGATGTCACCAGCAGCACCGAGGCCGGTGACCTCGTGCGTGAGAATGAGCTTCATGGTGTTCTCCTCGTTCCCGAACTTAGCTCAGCGAGCCGAGCTCGAGTAGGGCAGCAGGGCCATCTCACGGGCGTTCTTGACGGCCGTGGCGATGAGGCGCTGCTCCTGGACGGACACACCGGTCACGCGACGCGCGCGGATCTTGCCGCGGTCGGAGATGAACTTGCGCAGGAGCGCGGTGTCCTTGTAGTCGATGTTCTCGACCTTCGCCGCCTTCAGCGGGTTGGCCTTCTTCTTGGGCTTGCGCACAACGGGCTTTGCCATCGTGGTGCTCTCCTTCTTGATGAGAGCCCGGGGTTTCGTGCCCCGGGATGGGTTTAAAGAACTACTGGGGTATGCCGTCCGGCTGGGTCACCGGACGACGGTGCTGACCTGCTCGATCAGAAGGGGGGCTCGTCGTAGCTGGGGGCTGCGCCCCAACCACCACCCTGCTGGCCACCGGCAGCCGGCTGGCCGCCACCGGAGCCACCGCTCCAGCCGCCGCCCTGCTGGGCGCCCGCAGCCGGGGCCGCCTGGCCACCGGCGGAGCCGCCGGTCGCCCACGGGTCCTCGGCCTGGCCGCCACCGGAGCCACCGCTCCAGCCGCCGCCCTGACCCTGGCCGCCGCCGAAGCCGCCGCCACCGCCCGCGCCGCGCTGGGTCTTGTTGACCTTGGCGGTGGCGCTGCGCAGGGACGGGCCGATCTCGTCGACGTCCATCTCCACGACGGTGCGCTTCTCGCCTTCCTTGGTCTCGTAGGAACGAGACTTCAGCCGGCCGGACACGATCACGCGCATGCCCCGCTGGCACGACTCGGCGACGTTCTCCGCCGCGTCGCGCCACACCGAGCAGCGCATGAACAGCGTCTCGCCGTCCTTCCACTCATTGCTCTGGCGGTCGAACTGCCGCGGCGTCGAGGCCACGGTGAAGTTCGCGACCGCGGCTCCGGACGGCGTGAAACGCAGCTCGGGGTCGGCGGTCAGGTTGCCGATGATCGTGATGACGGTGTCGCCTGCCATGCGTGGGCTCCGTTCAGTCCTTCGTCGGGTGATCGAGCGGGTTCAGTGACTGTCGCTGAATCAGGCGCCGGGGCGCAGCAGCTTGGTGCGCATGACCGACTCGCTGAGGTTCAGCTGGCGGTCGAGCTCCTGCGCGGTGGCCGGCTCGGTCGTCATGTTGACGACGACGTAGATGCCCTCGGACTTCTTCTTGATGTCGTAGGCGAGACGGCGGCGGCCCCAGATGTCGACGTTCTCGACGGTGCCCCCGTCGTTCTTCACGACGGTGAGGAACTTGTCCATCGTCTTGTCGACGGTGCGCTCTTCGGTCTCCGGGTCGAGGATGACCATGAGTTCGTACTGACGCATGCTTCTAACCCACCTCCTCTGGTCTTGGCGGTCACGAGTCTCTCTCGTGACAGGAGGGTTGCATTCGTCCCGCCGCGAGCCTGGGGCCCGGCCTGATCTTCCAGCCGGGTTCAGCCTCGCAGACCTCACCGACATCGGTCGGTTCCATCCACAGGCCACCGGGCACACGGCGAACTGGGCAAGACTACCGGGCCGGACGGCATACGCCGAATTCGGAGGGCCTCCGCAACACCTCCGGGCCGCCTCCGCGCCGCCTCCGCTCAGGAGAAGCGGACGATGAGCCGGTCCTCGGCGCCGCTCATGGGGCCGGCGAGGTCGTCGGGCTCCCCCTTCGACCGGCTCCACCGGTCGCGCGCCCGCAGCCACACGACCGCCACGAGCCACAGCACGGCCACGACGCGCAGCATCGAGAAGAAGGCGTACCACGGCGCCGGCAGTCCCCGGTCGGGCACGGTCGTCGCCGCGATCGTCAGCCACACGGCGACGAAGTTGAGCGCCTCGGCGCCCGCCCAGAGGAGGTGGTCACGCCACTGGAGGGCGCACCACGCGACGAGCGGCAGCAGCCAGAGCGAGCTCTGCACGGTGAACGACTTGCCGGTCACGAGCACGAGGCCGACCATGACGAGCGACACCTCGGCGATCGTCGGGCGCCGGGCCGACGACAGCGCGAGCACCGCACCGGCCACGAGGGCGACGAGCCAGCCGACGACGGCGAGCGCCGTGACGGCCCCGGGGGGCAGCGGGTGCCCGGCGAGCTGCGGCAGCAGCCACGGCGAGCCGTAGCCGGCCCCGGCCGACGCCCAGCTCTGGTAGGACGACGCCGCCGCCTCGCGGTTGAGCAGCCAGAGCGCCGACAGCAGGGCGCCGAAGGTCAGCAGCGCGTAGCCGACGACGCGACCCATCTCGCGCAGCCGCCCGGACCGCACGCAGAGCAGGGCGATGGCCACGAGGATGAGCACGGGATAGGACCGCGCCCCGATCGCGAGTCCGAGCAGGACGCCCGCGAGCGTCGGGTTGCGCCGCGACCACGCCCACATGCCGGCGCTGGCGAGCGCCACCCCGAGCAGGTCGGCCGAGATGAAACCGGCGAGGACGACGACCGGCGACAGCGCGACGTGCGCGGCCGAGAAGGGGCGCGCGGCCGACGACGCGACGAGCCACACGATGGCGAGCAGCAGGAGGGTCAGCAGCACCGACCACAGCGCGAAGTACCACGCGGCGCGCGTCTTGAGCGAGCCGTCGTCGGGCCCGAGGCTCGCGACGGCGGTGAGCACCAGCCCGGTCAGGGGCGGCTGCCCCGTGAGCGGCGCCCCGTCGCCACCCTGGAGGTATGCCGCGAGGCCGGCCTTGACCTTCGAGTCGCGGTACGCGGTGGGCAGGTCGGCGTAGCAGGCGCTCCAGAACTGGGTGTCGCCCGTGAAGCCGGTGCGCAGGCAGGGCGCGCGCAGCAGGATCGCGAGACCGGCGGTGACCGCCGTCAGGGCGGACAGCAGCGCGGCCGTGAGCACCCACGGGAGCTCACGGGCTGCGGCATACCGTCCGCGGGGGCCTCCGATGACCTCGGAGGCCGCCCGCACGACGGGGTCGTCGACCTTCTCGGTCACCGGGCGGTCACCCCGTCACCCCGCCACTCGATGCTCGCGCCCGCGTCATGGACCGTTGCCGGGTTTCGTCGAGGTCGGTGACGGTCCGGGCAGGGGGATCGTGATCGTGGGCTCCGCCGTCGTCGTCGTCGGCTGCGGCTTGCCCGTGCCGTTCGTCTTCGTCGGCACCTGCGTCGTCGTCGGGGCCGTGGTCGTCGGCTCCTGCGTCGTCGTGGTCGGCGCCTGGGTCGTCGTCTGCGGCGGCGGCGTGAACGTCGTCGTCGGGGTCGGGATCTTGTCGTCGCCGACACCGACGCGGTCCGGGAAGTCCTGGACCTCCATGTTCTCCGTCACGACCTTCATGAAGTCGTAGAAGACGTCGGCCGGGATCGTGCCACCCGTGAGGTTGGTGTCCTCGGCGTTCGTCAGCGTCTGCGGGTTGCCGTCGGCGTCGGGCTTGTACATGCCGATCGACACGGCCAGCTGCGGGATGAAGCCGGAGAACCAGATCGACTTGGCGTAGGACGACGTGCCCGTCTTGCCGGCGACCGGCCGGTCGAGCCGCTGGAGCTTCGTCGCGGTGCCGCCGTCCTTGACGGTGTAGGTCATGGCGTCGGTGACGTCGGCGGTCACGTCCTTGTCGAAGGCGCGCTTCGTCTGCGGCTTCGCCTCGTAGGTGAAGTCACCGGTCGTCGAGGTGACCTTCTTGACGAAGTACGGCTTGGCCCGCACGCCCTGCGACGCGATGGTCGAGTAGGCCGTGGCCATGTCGATGACGTGCGGCGAGGCGGTGCCGAGGACGTTGGTGAGCGTCTCGTCGAGACCGGGGGTCCGCTCCGGGATGCCGGCGTCGATGGCCGCCTGCCGGGTCAGCGCCGGCGTGATCGTGTTGTTGAGGTTGACGAAGGCCGTGTTGATCGAGCGACCGATCATGCGGCGCATGTCGACCATGCCGTAGGAGCGCTCACCGAAGTTCGTGATCTTCGTGCCGTCGATCTCCTGGGGCTGGTCACCGTCGAACTTCGTCTTCGTCGAGATCCCGTCGCGGACGGCCGCGAGGACGGCGAAGGGCTTGAAGTTCGAGGCGCCCTGCATGATCGCCTGGGTCGAGGTGTTGAACTGCGACTTGGCGTAGTCGGCGCCGCCGTACATCGCGACGACCGCACCGTCGCCGGGCTTGACCGCCACGAGGCCGCCCTGCACCTTCTTGGGCAGGTTGTCCTTCATCGCGGCGATCGCCGCGGTCTGGGCCTTCTTGTCGATCGTCGTGACGATGCGCAGACCGCCGTTGTCGATGTCCTGCTCCGAGAGACCGGTCGAGACGAGCTCGCGCTTGACCTGGGCGGTGATGTAGCCGTTGGGGCCCGACGAGAACTTGTTGCCCTTGTAGGCCTGGATCTTCGGCAGCTCGGTGTACTTGGCCCGCTCGGCCGCGCTGAGCCAGCCCTCCTGCACCATGCCGTCGAGGACGTATGCGTAGCGCTTGGTGAGGTTGGCCTCGGCCGAGTCGCCGTTGGCCGGGTCGTAGAGGGAGGGAGCGTTGATGACCGACGCGAGGACGGCGCCCTCGCCGACGGTGAGCTTGGAGACGTCCTTGCCGAAGTACGCCTTGGCGGCGCTCTGGATGCCGTACGCGCCGCGGCCGTAGTAGATCGTGTTGAGGTACTTCTCGAGGATCTCGGACTTGGAGAGCTGGCCGTCGATCTTGACGGCGATGAGGATCTCCTTGGCCTTGCGGGAGATCGTGCGGTCCTGGGTCAGGAAGTAGTTCTTGACGTACTGCTGGGTGATCGTGGAGCCACCGACCTGGGACTCACCGGTGACGCTCGTCTTGACGGCGCGCAGGATGCCGCCGACCGAGATGCCGTTGTTCTGGTAGAACGTGCGGTCCTCGGCGGCGATGTGCGCGTCCTGGACGAACTTCGGGACCCGGTCGAGCTTGACCGACTCGCGGTTGCCGTCCTGGACGGCGATGCGGTCGAGCTCGGTCTTGCCGTCGCTGTAGTAGACGATCGAGACCTGCTTGTTGGCGAGCTGGTTCGGCTGCGGGATGGCGGTCTGGTTGTAGGCGATGACGACGCCGACGACGCCGAGGACGAGCAGCACGGCAGCGGCGATCGAGCCCCACTTGAGCGTGCCGAGCACCCACTTCTTCCAGCCGGTACGGCCCTCGCCGTCCCCGTCCTGGAAGGCTGCGCCTCCCGCGGACCGGCCGTTGCCCTTGCCATTGCCTGCGCGCTGGGGCCGGCCCTTGTCGGCCGCCAGCTGGGCAGCGCGGATGTCGCGCCTGCTCTGCGTCACAACCTGCTCCATTCACTGATCAGGCCCGAGAAACCGTCCCGGGCCGCCACTCAGTATGACCTGACCGGCGCCGTGACGACGAAACGAAGGAGGGGGCTCACACGACCGTCACACGCTCTTCACAGGCTCGCGTCACCCGTGCGGAGCTCCCGGATGACGCGATCATGACGGGCTCCTGTCGGCCGGCTGACGCGCCACTGACGCCGTCCTGACCTCGCGCTGAGGGCTCGCTGAGAGGTTGCGGCGTTCGGCATGTCGCCCTCGCCGGCGCCCGGTGCCATTGCCTCTAGGCGGGCACCCGGGGCGGGTGCCCGGACGGAACAGAGGGTGAGTGGCATGGACGGACACGACCAGGTTCACACCATCGGAGCACCGGGGACGGACGTGCCCGCCGCCGTGCCGCGTCGGCCGCAGGCCGCCGCCTCCGCCGTGCGACACGCCCCCCGACGACGACTGCGACCTCGAGGTCGGGGTGGGCTCGGACGCCGCATCGTGTCGGCGATCGGCGCGTTCGCGCTGACCGCCGGCACGTTCGTGTCGATCCCCCTGCTCACCGCATCGCCCGCGCAGGCGGCCGAGACCAACGCCGTCACCGTGACGCTGCACGCGGCCCGGTCCGAGGCGCACGCGACACCGCCCGTCACGAAGGGCGCCGCCGTGACGGGTGGCTTCCGCTACATGATCAACGTCGACAACAGCGGCAAGAGCGACCCCGCCGGCGGTCCGCAGGCAGGGTCCGGCTGCTCCGCCGACGACCCCGGCTACCCGGCGTCGTGCTCGTGGGCCTCGATCCTCGAGGACCCGGGCGCCGCGCCGATCTACCGGCAGGGCACCGACGCCGACTTCGGCAGCGCCGGCCTGACCCTCCCGGACGGTGACTACCTCATCACCGTGCTCTCCGACGGCTACAAGATCGACGGCGCCCACTTCACCGTCCCGATGACCCAGCCGACGACGGGTGGCCCCGCCGTCCTCGACATCGGCGTCCAGCCGGACCCGCTGCCCGACGCGACGCTGCGCGCGCAGGTCTTCATCGACGACGCGTCGACGAACGGCGCCATCGACAACGGTGAGACCGATCGCACCGAGCTGGTCGACACCCGCTTCCAGGGCCACATCAACGACACCCTCGGCGAGGTCACGACCGACGTCTACGGCAACCCCCTCTGCACGACCTACGTCGGCGAGGACCCGGACACGCACATGATCCCGTGGAACTCGACGTCGCGCGACGCCGAGGGGCTCCCCGTCGTCGACACGATCGGCGGCAAGTGCTTCAGCGACGCCACCGGCATGATCGCCATCCCGCACGTCGGCACGAACCGGTACACGACGACGGTCACCCCGCCCGACGGCAGCGGCTACCTGCAGACGACGACCCTCGAGGGCAACCACGACTGGGACACCTGGCTCATGGAGGGCGCGACCGGCTACGACACCGAGTTCACCGTCGCCGGTGAGCCCGTGCCCACGCCGCAGTTCGGCTTCATCCGACCGAAGAACTCCATGGCGGCCGGCGCCGGCACCATCAAGGGCGTCGTCGTCGCGGCCAAGCAGTACTACCCGCCGACAGGTGGCAGCTTCACCATCTACAACGGCATGACGGGCAGCAGGCTCGACAAGCCGATCGAGAACCCCATCCTGTCGCTCAACGACCTCGACAACGGCGACCGGGCCGTGTGGGTCGGCCGTGGAGGCACGGACGGCTCCTTCACCATCCCGAACGTCCCCGACGGGACGTACCAGCTGACGTGGTGGGACGAGCCGCAGAACTACATCCTCCAGCTCGTCAACGTCACCGTCGCCGGCGGCGAGACCGTCGACCTGAAGCAGCTGCCGATGAACGGCTGGTGGACCGAGATCAGCGGCCACGTCTTCCTCGACGACAACAAGAACGGCAAGCGTGATACCGGTGAGCAGGGCGTCGCCCAGTTCCCGCTCACGCTGCGCAAGAAGGACAACTCGCTCATGGACCGCGGCTCGAACGCCGTGGGCACCGACAGCACCGGCTTCTACGACTTCGAGGCCGGCTACCCGCTCGCCGAGTGGCTCATCCTCGAGGCCTACTCGGACAGCTTCTACACGACCGGCATCACCTACCAGGCCGACAACCAGCCCACACCGACGACGATCAAGGGAGCGGGCGACGACGTCAGCATCCTGCCGATCATCGGGCTCTCGGGCACCGTCGACTGGGGCGTGCAGAAGTACGACGCGGCCGGCACCAAGGGTGGCCCGCGCAACGGCGGCATCGTCGGCTCCGTGTCCTACGACACGACCCGCAACGAGCTCGACCCGCAGTACGCGGCGTCCGAGGACTGGCAGCCCGGCGTGCCGAACATCCCGGTGACGCTCTACGACACCGTGGACTGCCCGCTCGACGGCGTCACGCCGTGCGACCCCTCGGAGACGTACGCGCTCGCCGAGGACGGTTCCTACATGAAGGGCAGGCCGCTCAACACCTACGTCTCGGAGACGTGGGGCCGTCCGACCGGGTGCACCGCCCGTGACGTCGACGGCAACCCGATCCCGCACCCCGCGGGCGAGGACGTCCTCGTGCCCGACCAGGGGACCGACGGCGAGTGCCTGTCCGCGCTCGTCAACGGCGTCCAGGTCGGCTCGTACGCCACCGGCCAGGGCACGGCGGACGCCAACTTCGGCGCTGCGGTCGACGGCAACTACGGCTTCGGCGACGGCTGCTTCACCGGCACGCTCAACGCATCCGACCCGGCCAACCCGACGTGCACGGCCCCTGACGGCAGCGACGCCTTCGAGCCCCTGCCCGGTGCACACGCCTACCTGGTGCAGGTCGACATCCCGAACGACCAGAGCGGCCACCCGATGTACTCGGTGACCTCTGAGGAGGACATCAACATCGCCCGCGGTGACACCGTCGTGCCGCAGGTCCCGCCGCCCGCGTGCGCCGGCGTCCTGCACCAGGTCGACGTCGCGGGCATCGACGCGGCCGGCCGCAAGCCCGGCGACCCCGGGTACTCCGGCGACGGCTACCCGGCCAAGATCGGCACCGGCAGCAACGGCCTCCCGGCCGGTGTCAAGGTCCCGGCGTCCTCACCCGTCGACAACGGCGTCTTCGCCGACATGGGCGGCTCGCCCTACGAGGGCACGGCCAAGGCTCGCTGCGACACCAAGCTCGTCGAGCTGAACAACGGCAAGTCGATCGTCCCGATGTTCAACATCTTCACCGACGTGCCGATCCCGTCGCGCCTGCGCGGCCTCATCGTCGACGACCTGAACTTCTCCGTCGACAAGCGCACGACGCTCTACGGCGACAAGGCCGGCGTCCCCTACGCACCGGTGGGCATCTACGACTTCAGCAACCGCCTCGTCTACACCGCCCAGTCCGACTTCAACGGGTTCTACGACGTGCTGATGCCGTCCACCGACCACATCTCGTGCCCGACGCCGTCCGGCGTGTGCACGAACGTGTACCGGTTCGTCGGCAACGACCCCGGAGTTCCGGGCGCGCTCAACGCCGACTACAACCCGCGGTTCCGCACCATCGCGACCGAGTTCGAGGCGATGCCGGGCGTCACCATCCCGACCGACCTCGCACCGACCCAGGTGGGTGTCAGCGTCGGCACGCCGGGCACGAGTCCGTCGACGGTGTCGTGCCCCGTCAACCCGGTGCAGCCACAGCTGTTCTCGGTGTCGAAGCCGTTCGTCCGCAGCAGCGACACGGGGACGAGCCGCAACGTCACCATCAACGGCCTCGGCTTCGGGGCCACGCGTGGCACCGGGACCGTGACCCTCGACGGCGTCGCACTGCCGCTCACGGCCTACCAGTCCTGGAACGACACGACGATCCAGCTCGCCATCCCCGCCGTCGGTTCCGGCGTCACGCAGGGCGCGCACAACCTCGTCATCACCGGGAGCAACGGCAAGAAGACGGTCAACGGCATCACCTTCCACGTGCTCGGCGGGTCGGGCACCAATGCCTACAACCCGACCGTGTACGAGGTCGGGCCGGCCGTGTCCAACCTCCGCTACCGGCCGGGCACGACACAGAGCCAGTCCGGCACCGCCGGGGTCAGCCACGCGATCCAGAACGCCATCGACGACGCGACGGCCGGCAACGCCCTCGTCGTCGTCTACCCGAACACCGCAGTGGCGGTGACGAACCCGCGCGGCGCGTACTACGAGAACCTCATCGTGACCAAGCGCGTCAAGCTCCAGGGCGTGGGCGGCGGCGGGTTCCAGGGCCCGAACGCCAACAGCCCGTACATCCAGGGCACGATCCTCGACGGTGGCGCCTTCGGTGGCGACACCGACCTCGCGACCGACTGGTTCACCAAGGTGGACGGCCTGACGTGGGACGGCAACCAGACCGTCAGCGACGGCGCGGTCATCTACCTGCTCGCCCAGCAGAGCGCCTTCCCGAGCAACGCCACGTTCAAGCCGAGCATCGACGGCTTCGACATCCGCGGCGGCGACCAGCAGGGCTTCCCGGGCAACATCAACGACCTCACCGGGCAGCTGACCAACCTCCCGCCGAACATCATCACCCAGGGTGGCGCGGTCTTCGCCAACGCCTACGTCCGCCAGCTCCAGGTCACGAACAACGTGGTCGAGAACAACGGTGGCGGCTACGGCACGATCCGCATCGGCACCCCGGACCTCGCGGCGCCCGACACCAACCAGCACAACGAGGGTGTCCGGATCGCGGGCAACCGGATCGTGCAGAACGCCGGCACGAACCTCGCCGGGGCGATCGGCCTCTTCGCCGGCTCCGACGGCTACACGGTCTCCGGGAACGACATCTGCGGCAACTTCTCGCTCGAGTACGGCGCCGGCGTCAGCGTGTACGGCCTGAGCCCGAACGGCTCGATCGACCACAACCGGATCACGCTCAACAACTCGAACGACGAGGGCGCGGGCATCATGATCGCCGGGCAGCTGCCGGCCGACCCGAACACGCTCTCGCCGGGATCCGGCTCGGTCAACATCGTCGCCAACGAGATCAAGGGCAACCTGGCCAACGACGACGGTGGCGGCATCCGGTTCCTCATGTCGGGCAACTTCCCGATGAACGTGCACGACAACGTCATCGCGAACAACGTCTCGACCCACGAGGGCGGCGGCATCGCCATCAACGACGCCCCCAACGTCCGGATCTACGGCAACACGATCATGGGCAACATCACGACGGCCACCGCCGTGACGTCCAACGGGCTGCCCGCACCGGCCGGCGTCTCGACGTCGACCAACAGCGACCAGCTCCGGGCCGCGGGAGCCTCGTTGTACAGCAACCCCCTCATGTTCGACAACATCCTGTGGGACAACCGGGCCGGCACCCGCGCCGGCACCACGGTGACCGGCATCGGCCTCGCCGGTGACGCCTCGCCGGTGGACGAGTGGGCCGTCGGAAACGCCGACAACACCGGACTGCTCGCGCCCACCAGCTCGGTCATCCAGCAGGACGCCGCGCACCAGTACGTGACGAGCGGGACGAACCGCACGACCGACCCGCAGGTCGTCGAGCAGTACAACGTGTCCGTGTCGTTCGCGACCTGGCGGCAGAACCCGGCCTTCGTCGACGCCAACGTCGTCACGGTCGAGCAGCCGCCGGACCTCATGGGCGACTACCACCTGAAGTCGTGCGCCACCGGCTCGGCGTCGCCCGCCTGCAACCTCGGCGTGGCCACGGTGAGCGGGGTCACGATGGCCACGACCGACATCGACGGCGACACCCGCCCGTCGAGCGGCGGCTACGAGGCCGGCGCCGACGAGGTGCCCGGCACCGCGACCCCGCCGGCGACGGACCCGCAGCTCTGGTTCTCGACGGCCGGCGCCAGCAACCCGCCGGGAGTCGGCGGCACGGCGGACACGTCCGACATCTACGGCTGGACCGGCACGGGATACACCCGCACGCTCGACCTGTCGGCCGCGCCGTACGGAGTGCCGGCCAGCGCCAACCTCGACGGGTACGCCCGGGTGGACGGCACCCGCTTCTACGCGACGTTCGCCAACGACACCACACTGCCCGGCCTCGGCGCGGTGCAGGACGAGGACGTCGTCTACTGGAACGGGAGCGCCTGGTCGCTCTGGTTCGACGGCACGGCGCACGGCCTGACGAGCAGCTCGCTCGACGTCGACGCCATCACCGTCAGGTCCGGGGTCCTCTACTTCTCGACCTTCGGCACGCACAACCCGCCCGGCGTCTCAGGCACGGCCGACGACTCGGACGTGTACAGCTGGAACGGCACGAGCTACGCCCGGGTCTGGGACGCCTCGGCCCACGGCGTGCCGACGACGGCACGCGTGGACGGCTTCGCGGTCGACACCGCAGGCCACGGGTGGGTGTCGTTCAGCGCCGACACCACGCTGCCCGGCGTGGGCCCGGTCCAGGACGAGGACGTCGTGGAGTGGACCGGGACGGCGACGACGACCGGCACGTGGAAGGTCTGGTTCAACGGCACGGCTCACGGCCTGACGTCGAACAACCTCGACATCGACGCCTTCTCGATCCCGGGCAACGCGGCGTCGCCGGCCACCGCGTCGGCGGCGACCGTCACCGGGACCGCGGTGTCGATCCCGGGACCGGGACGGCCGGTCCGATGACCGGGCCGACGGGCCCCGAGCCCACCCACACCTCGCTCACGACCACTCGACAAGGGGACGTCATGGACACCCACGACCCGCACACCCCGGACGCTCCGGCGCCCGGGCGGAGCCTCGGCGGCGTCAGCCGTCGCCGGTTCCTCGGCCTGGCCGGCGGCGCGGCCCTCGTCGCCGGGGTCGGCACCTGGACCGGACGCGTCCTCGCGCCCGAGCAGGTCGCCGCCGCCGCCGATGGTCCACCGAACCTGTACCTCGCCGGTACCGACGGCTGGATCCACCTGCCGCCGACGCCCGCGATCGCGCCGTTCCACCCGGACAACCTCGCGCCGCCGGGCCTGACGACGTACATCTTCGGTTTCCGCAACGTCACCGGCATGACGACGACGCAGCGGCTCAACCAGAAGAACAAGGCACAGCACTCCGCGCCGATGTTCTGGGTCGACCAGTACGACCCGGCCGCGCACAACGAGTTCCGCGTCCAGCTGACGAACCTCGGGCTCGCCCTGAGGCCGGACCTCTTCGACGCGCACACGCTGCACTGGCACGGCTTCCGCAACGTCATCCCGTTCTTCGACGGGGAGCCGTCGGGCTCGGTGTCGGTGCCGGCAGGACGCGAGTTCACGTACGTGTACCGGCCGCGGGAGGCGGGGACCTACATGTTCCACTGCCACGTCGAGGACGTCGAGCACGTGCACATGGGCATGACCGGTCTCGTCTTCGTCCGCCCGTCGCAGAACCGCACCGGCAACGCCGCCGGCGCACCGGTGGCCCGGGTCAACGGTGGCGCCACCGGCGCCCCCATGGGCTACCTCTACAACGACGGGGTCGCGACGTCGAGCCCGGCGTCGACGGCATACGACCGCGAGTTCGCGATGTTCCTGTCGGAGGTGTGGGCCGAGGCCCACTGGGCCGACGCACACATCCAGCTGCCGGAGTGGAGCGACTACCACGCCGACTTCGCCCTCCTCAACGGCCGCGTCTACCCCGACACGGTCGAGGCCAACGGCCCGTCGGTCGATGCCTTCCACACCGTGTCGGGCGAGACCTTCACGGCCGACGGCGACCTCATCCCGCCCGCCGGCCGGTCGGACCTCCAGTACCAGCCGATCTCGTCGCTCGTCCGCTGCAACCAGGGTGAGCGCGTCGCGCTCCGGTTCTCCAACCTCGGGTTCCGCGAGTCGGCCATGACGATCACGGGGATCCGGATGCGGGTCGTCGGCCGAGACGCCACCCCGATGAAGGGCCGTGACGGCACCGACTCGTCGTACGAGACCGACACCCTCAACATCGGGCCGGGTGAGAGCTACGACGTGCTCTTCACCGCTCCGACGAAGACCGGGTCGGGGGCCTACGACACGTACTACCTCTACAACCGCTCCTTCGCGCGGTCGAACAACCTCGCACCCGGCGGCTTCGGTGGACAGACCACCGAGATCCGCGTCTACGCGAGCGGCGTCGGCAGCCAGAGCTACCCGAACGACTGGGGGAACTGAGCCATGAACGCCACATCACTCCGGCGTCGCGGGCAGGCCCTGCGTCGCGTCCTGTCGGTGGCCACGGTCGCCGTCCTCGGGGCGGCCGGCGCAGCCGTCGTCCAGGGAGCGCCGGCAACCGCCGACCCGCCTCCGCGCAACGGCATCGTCTGCACCCCTGGCACGACGTCGACGACGACGAGCGGCACGACCACCGTGACCCAGCGTGTCTTCGACCTGACGACGCGCACCGGCTACATCGACCTGCCGGACGGCAACACCGCCTTCATGTGGGGCTACTCGAGCGGCTTCGACCCGTTCCAGCACCCCGGTCCGGTGCTGTGCGCCCACGCGGGCGAGGTCGTCACCGTGGTCCTGCACAACACGTTCACCGAGGAGACGTCGATCGTCTTCCCCGGCATGGACGGTGTCCTCGCGAACGGCGTCCCGTCCCAGCCGCCCACCAGCGCCGGCCTCATGACGAGCCTCGCACCCGGTGCGGCCGGCGTCTCAGCCGGCAACCCGCCGAGCACGATCAGCTACACCTTCACCGCGAGCCGGGCCGGCACCTACCTCTACGAGTCGGGAACCAACCCGGAGAAGCAGGTGCGGATGGGACTCTTCGGAGCACTCATCGTGCGGCCGTCGACGGGCGACGACTACGCGTACGACAACGCGAGCGACCGCTTCACCGCGTCGGAGGAGTTCATGGTGCTCCTCTCGGAGATCGACCCCTACCAGCACCAGGCGGCCGAGGCGGGCAAGAACTTCAACCTCAACAACTACAAGCCGCGGTACTGGCTCATCAACGGCCGCGGGTACCCCGACAGCATCGCCGACAACGGCGCGTCGTGGCTGCCCAACCAGCCGTACGGGTCGCTCGCGTCGGTCAAGCCGTACCAGCCCGACCCGACCAAGCCGGGATACCACCCGCTGGGCGGCCTCGCGCGCTACCTCAGCGTCGGCAGCGAGGACTACCCGTTCCACCCGCACGGCAACAACGGCCTCGTCGTCGGGCGTGACGGGCACGAGCTGGCCAACGCCGGCAACGACCTGTCCATGGAGAAGTTCGCCATCAACATCGGCCCGGGGCAGACGTGGGACGTGCTCTTCAAGTGGTACGACGCCGAGGGCTACAGCTCGAGCAACCCCGTGGACATCACCGTCCCCGACCTCGCCAACCAGGTCGTCGGCACGTTCTACTCCGGCAGCCCCTACCTGGGCGAGTCGCAGGCACTCCCGCCGGGCGTGCAGACGCTCAACCAGTGCGGCGAGTACTACATCATCAGCCACAACCACGCGCTGTACCAGATCACCTCGTGGGGCGTGACGATGACCGGTCCCATCACGTACATGCGGATCGAACCGCCCAACGCCACGAACTGCGGCTGAGAAGAGGTGACTGAGATGACTACACGAACCCGTGGCAGCCGAGTCGCTGTCCGGTCCCTGCTGGCCGGGGGCGCCCTCACCGCAGCGTGGCTCCTCCTGGGCCCGACGTCGGCGGCACACGCTGCGGACCGGTCGTTCGACCTGTACGCGACGACCGGGACCACCTCGTTCAACGGCGCCTCGGTGGGCGTCTGGGGCTACTCCCCGACCGGAGCCGCCGTCACCGCCCCCGGTGGGCCGGTGCTGACGGTCGACGTCGGCGACGACGTCACGATCCACCTGCACAACCAGCTCGCCGAGCGCACGTCGCTCTACGTCGGCGGCCAGCAGATGGTGCCCGACACCACCGGTGCCGCCGCCGGCACGCCGAAGGACTACACCTTCAAGGCGACCCGGCCGGGGACCTACCTCTACGAGGCGGGCCTCACCGCGAACAACGAGCACCAGGTGGCCATGGGCCTCTACGGCGCGCTCGTCGTCCGTGGCGCCCCGGACGCGACCACCTCGCAGCCGCAGGCGTACGGCGACGCCGCCTCGGCGTACGACACCGACGCGGTCCTCGTGCTCAGCCAGTTCGACCCGGCCATGAGCGCGAGCCCGGCCACGTTCGACATGCGCACCTTCAAGCCGAGGTACTCCCTCGTCAACGGCAAGGTGCACCCGCAGACGGCCCCCATCCCCGCGACCGCGGGCCAGAAGGTGCTGCTGCGCTACGTCAACGCGGGCGTCGACTACCGCTCGATGGGCGTGCTCGGTGCCTCGCAGCACCTCGTCGGGGTCGACGGCAGTCGCCTCAAGAACGGCACCACCGACATCTCGCGCAGCTACGTGGCGGAGACGTTCGGGCCCGGGCAGACGGCCGACGCCGTCGTCACGGCACCGGTCACGAACGGCCGGCTCCCCGTGTACGACGCGAGCCTCGCCCTGCACAACTCGAGCGCGCCGGGCCTCGGGGGCATGCTCACCTCCGTCGTCGTCACGGGCGCGGCGTCCGGTCCGGACACGTCCGGCCCGGTCACCTCGGGCGTGGCCTGGGCCGGTGGCACCGTCACCGCGACCGTCAGCGACGCCACGACGGGCGGTGGCACCGTCGCCGCCGCCGAGGCGCGACTCGACTCCGTCGGCGGGGCACCCGTGACACTCACCGGTGCCTTCGGCTCGCCGACCGCAACGGTCAGCGGACCGGTGGGCATCGCGTCCGGTCAGCACGTCGTGTACGTGCGGGGCCAGGACGCGGCCGGCAACTGGGGTCAGTGGAGCTCGGTGCTCGTCAGCGCCGGCGACGCGACCGGCCCGACGACGAGCGCCGTCGCACTCGCGCCGGCCACGACGAACGGAGCGGTCGACGTCAGCGTCACCGCGACGGCCAACGACACCGCCTCGGGCGGCACCCCGATCGCCGGAGCCGAGTTCACCCTCGACGGCGGCGGCGCCACGGCGATGACGCTCGCGACGCAGGGCACGGTGGCCAGCCTCGAGGGCACCATCCCGGCCACGATCGTCGCGCCGCTGTCCGAGGGCACGCACACCGTCTCGGTGCGCTCGCGCGATGCATCCAACAACTGGGGCGCCCCGGCGACGGCGACGTTCGTCGTCGACAAGACGGGTCCCGCCGCGTCCGGTGTCTCGGTCACCCCTGACCCGAACAACGGGCTCGTCCCGCTCAACCAGTCGACTCCGTCGGTCCGCCTGTCGGCGACCGTGGAGGACACGGCCGGGGGCGCCCAGAGCCCCGTCGTCAAGGCGGAGGCCTTCGTCGACACGCTCGGCCCGCTCGGAGCGGGCATCCCGATGGAGGCGTCGGACGGCGCCTGGTCGTCGACGACCGAGAACGTCTACCTCGACATCCCGCTCGCCACCGTGCGGCAGATGACCGAGGGCGCGCACCACCTCTACGTCCGCGGCAAGGACGCGGCCGGCAACTGGGGCGCGGCGAACTTCGTCGACCTCCACGTCGACAAGACGGGCCCGGTGGTGGCATCGCTGACGCTCTCGCCGAACCCGACCGGCGGCGCGGCCTCCGTGATGGTGACCGGCACGGCGACAGACACCCTGTCGGCACTCGCTGCCGTCGAGTACTTCCGTGGCACCGACCCCGGTGTCGGCAACGGGACGCCCCTCACCGTCTCGCCGGCGGGCGCGATCAGCGGGACGATCGACGCGAACACCTTCAACGAGGGTGCGACCACGCTGTCGTTCCGCGCCAAGGACGCCGCGGGCAACTGGGGCGCCGTCGTCACCCGGACACTCACCGTGTCGGGCCGCCAGCTGTACTACTCCACGGCGGGCAGCTCGAACCCGCCCGGCGTGGGCGGTACGGCCGACGACGCGGACATCTACCGGTTCAACGGCACGGCACACTCCCGGCTCGTCGACATGAGCGGTCTGGGTGTGCCGACGAGCGCGAACGTCGACGGCTACAGCCGTGTGGATGACACGCACTTCTACGTCTCGTTCAGCGGGACCACGAACGTGAGTGGGTTCGGGACCGTCCAGGACGAGGACGTCATCTTCCGCAACGGCACCTCGTGGCAGCTGTTCTTCGACGGCTCGACGCACAACCTCACGGCCAACGTCGACGGCGTCA
The DNA here is from genome assembly GCF_964254175.1 of Terrabacter sp. LjRoot27. Classification (NCBI taxonomy): domain Bacteria; kingdom Bacillati; phylum Actinomycetota; class Actinomycetes; order Micrococcales; family Intrasporangiaceae; genus Terrabacter; species Terrabacter sp. LjRoot27. The sequence goes on along the minus strand of NZ_CAXUSS020000001.1, from coordinate 95,795 downwards.
GCGTCGTCGGATCCGGCGCCTCGCGCGTCCTCTACCTCTCCCTCGCGACGAACACCACGCCGCCCGGAGCGGGTGGGGCGGGCGACGACGCCGACATCTACCGCTGGACCAGCGGCAGCACGTACACCCGGGTCGTCGACGCCTCGACCGTCGGCATCCCGGCCGCGGCGAACGTCGACGGCGTCAAGTACGTCGGCTCGAGCGACTACTACCTGTCGTTCAGCTCGGACGCGTCCGTCACCGGTCTCGGCACCGCCGCCGACGAGGACGTCATCCACCGCACCGGAACGGCGTGGTCGACGTACTTCGACGGCTCGGTGCACGGACTCAACACCTCCACCAACCTGGACGTCGACGCGTTCGACATCCCCTGACCCGAGACGGGCGCCGGCCCTCGAGGCCGGCGCCCCCTCGAAAGGAGCGAGGCGATGACCGCCCAGCCCATCACCGCAGCGGCCCCCCGTGACGGCGACCGTCGTTCCCGCCCCCGGCGGTGGCGTGCCTGGGCGGTCATCGTCCTCGTGCTCACCGTCGCGATCGGGCTCGCGGTGCGGGCCACCGTGAACTCTGCCGCCGACGTCCGCTCGGGCACCGACCTCGTCGACACGCAGCAGTTCGCGGCGTACACCGGCGTCAACCTGACGCTCCTCGGCGTCACGGCCGAGGGCGGCATGATCGAGTTCCGCTACCAGGTGGTCGATCCCGACAAGGCGAGCCTGCTCCTGCACCAGGACGACCGGCGCCCGATCCTCGTCGCCGAGGACTCCGGCGTCACGCTGGCGATGCTCTCGCGACCGCACAACCACAAGGCCGACCTCAAGGCCGGAGGCACCTACTTCTTCATGATGGCGAACACGCGGAACGCCATCCACGACGGCACCAAGGTCACGGTCATCGTCGGCGGCGTCCGGCTCGAGCACGTGGTCGCCCGCGCATGAACTCCCCGGCCCGCCGTTCAGCCACCCCCGCTCGCCGGCGGGCCGGGAGCCCTGCCCCCCGTGTCACCGTCAGTCGTCCGGCGCTGGCCCGCTCTCTCGGGCTGCTCCTGCTCGTCCTGCTCGGGATCGTCGGTGCGGCGGGGGGCGCATCGGCGCACAGCACCCTGGAGCGCTCCGACCCGCCGAACGGCGGCATGGTGGCGAGCAGCCGCACGACGCTGACGCTGTGGTTCGGGGAGCCGATCACGATGGCCACCAGCTCGTTCTCGGTGCGGGGGGACGACCTGTCGGCTCCACCCGTCGCCACGACGTCGACCATCGACGCCGACCACACCGTCGTGCACCTGAGGACCCCGACGCTGGCGAACGGGACGTACACCATCACCTGGGCGGTCGTCGCCGAGGACGGGCACCCGACGCGGGGCACCATCGTCTTCGGGGTCGGGTTCCGGCCCGACGGGGTCCCTGCAGCCGACTCGGCCGCACCGGACGCGGGACAGGTCGCCCTGCGGTTCGCGGACCTCGCCGGCACCCTCGTCGCGATCGGGGCCCTGGCCGTCACCGGTCAGGTGGTCGGCGCCCTCGGCCCGATCGCCGCAGGGCTGCGGCGCCGGGTCCTCGCCATCGGGGCCGTCGGTGCCGCGGTGGCACTCGCCGCCGCCGCCGGGACGGCCATGCTGACGGCACGCACCCAGGCCGGAAGCGCGGACGCCTCGGTGTCGCAGTGGCTGGCGGCGGTGCGCGACGCGCTCCTGGGGAGCTCGTGGGGACTGCTGTGGATCGGGCGGCTGCTCATGCTGGCGGTGGCACTCGTCGGCTTCCTCCTGGCGCTCCGGTCGCCGGCACCCTCCTCCGACGCGGGCCCCGGCCGACGCCTCTCGTGGCTCACGCAGCTGCGGCCTGCCGTCGTGGCCGGAGGTGCGCTCGTCGTGGCGGCCGGGCTCGACGGCTGGGCCGGGCACGCGTCGACCGTGCCGATGCGCTCGACGGTCACAGCCGTCGCCGCGACGCTGCACGTGCTCGCCGCGGGCATCTGGGCCGGGGCGCTGCTCGTGCTCGTGCTCACCGTGGTGCCGCTCATGCGGACGGACCCGGCGACCCGACGGTCGGTCACGCCGGCCGCGTGGCGCGCGTTCAGCCCGATGGCCGCGATCTCGACCGTCGTGCTCGTCGCCACCGGCCTGTACGAGACCGGCCGCCACGTCGAGACCGTCGGTGACGTGACCCGCACGGTCTACGGCACGGCTGTCGTCGCCAAGCTGCTCCTCGTCGCGGTCGCCCTCGCGCTCGCCGGCTACAACACGGTGCTGGTCAACCCGGGCATCGCCTCGCGCGTCGGCCGCGCCCTGCGCCTCGGGTCCCACTGGCGGCCACGCCGGCGCCGGCTGGCCGACACGGTGGCCGTCGAGTCGCTCGTGCTCGCCGTCGCGGTGGCCGTGGCTGCGCTCATGACCTCGGTGCCGACAGCGCGGGAGGTGCGCGCCGCCCAGGCCGTCACCGCCCCGCACAGCGCGACCATCGACGGGCTCTTCGTCACCTTCGAAGCGGTCCCCCTCGGCGCCGACGTGCGACTGACCGTGCGAGTCGGGTCGGTCGTGCGTCCGCAGCCCGCGCCGCCCACGGGCGTCGAGGTCGGCATCGCCGAGGGCACCTCGTCGATGTTGACGACCACCGACGGGCAGCGCGTCGTCCTCACGACGGTCGAGGCAGGTCGGTGGGAAGGCAGCACCGCCGAGCCGACCGCCGCCGACTGGACCGCCGAGGTCGTCGTGCACCGCACGGGCCGGCCCGACTCGGCCGTCCTCGTGCCGTGGTCCTCTCGCTCGGCCGACACCGCCACCCCCCTCGAGCTCGCCGCGAGCGGTATCGCCGTCGCGATGTGCCTGGGGCTCGCGACCGTCGTCGTCATCGTGCGACGACGCCGCACCACCGGCTCCCCCTCCTCCCCCGACAGAGCCGGTGGTGCGGATGGCGGCGACGCCCCTCGCGAGGACCGCGAGGAGCGGGAGCACCCCAGACCGACGCTCGAGGAAGTGAGCACCCGATGACGACCCGCTCGCACACGACCCAGCCACGCCGCGGCCCGGCTCGGGCCCTACGATCAGCCGGGACTGCCGCGGTGCTCGTCGGGCTCGCGGCCGGCGCGCTCGTCGCACCGGCCTCGACGGGCGTGGCGGCACCGCTCGGCACCCACGACCCCGGCCCGTCGGCGAGCACGGGCCGCGCCCGAGTCGTCGTGACGTTGCGCGACGGCACCGACCTCTCCGCCATCCCGAACCTGACTCGGGGCCAGACTCGCGGGCAGCTGCTCTCACGCGTCATCGCGGGGCTGAAGTCCGACACCGCCACGAAGCAGGCACCGCTCAGGGCACGGCTGCGCACGCTGGCCGCGGCCGGGGAGGTGTCGGGCGAGACGCCGCTGTGGGTGACCAACGCGGTCACCGTGACCGCATCGGCCAGGGCCGTGCGCGAGCTCTCCGCCCGTCCCGACGTCCTGAGCGTCACCCCGGACGCCATCACCGTCACGCCGACCTCCGTGCCGGTGGAGCCGAACATCACCGCGCTCGGCGCCCCCGGCATGTGGGCCGCAGGGCAGACCGGACAGGGTGCGGTCGTCGCGATGCTCGACACCGGCGTCGACACCAGCAACCCGGACCTCGCGGCCCGCTGGCGTGGTGGCACGAACAGCTGGTTCGACCCGTACGGACAGCACTCGACACCCACTGACCTCAGCGGACACGGCACCATGACCACCGGTGTCGTCGTCGGCGACCAGGACGCCGGCTCGAGCTACGGCATGGCCCCCGGCGCCTCCTTCATCGCCGCGCGCATCTTCGACGACAGCGGCGCCGCGAGCGCCACGGCGATCCACCAGGCGTTCCAGTGGGTCCTCGACCCTGACCACGACCCCGCCACCGCAGACGCCCCGCAGGTCGTCAACGGATCCTGGGTGCTCGGCAGCGGCCCTGGCTGTGACACCTCGTTCCAGGCCGACGTCGCCGCGCTGGCCGCCGCCGGCATCGTCCCGGTGTTCGCTGCGGGCAACTTCGGCCCGTCGGCGTCCACCAGCGCCAGCCCGGCCAACTACCCCGAGGCCTTCTCGGTAGGGGCCATCACGGCGACGGACAGCATCTGGTCGGCGTCGAGCAACGGCCCGTCGACGTGCGGTGGGCGCACCCGTGTCTTTCCCGACGTCGTCGCACCCGGCGCCAACGTCCTCGTCGCCGACCGCTACGACGGGTACGCGTACGCCAGCGGGACGTCCATCGCGGCCCCGCACGTCGCGGGTGCCCTGGCGTTGCTGCTCGGCGCGCACCGCGGCGCACCCGTGGCCACCCTCGAGGATGCCCTGCGCTCCACCGCCCACGACCTCGGGACCGCCGGCCCCGACGGGCGCTTCGGCTGGGGACGCGTCGACGTGCCCGCCGCGAGCGCCGCCATCTCCGACACCCCACCGCCGCCACCGCCGGCGACACCGGACTTCGCGCTGGCCCTGAACCCGTCGACCGCGTCGGCCCCGGCCGGTGGCACGGCGACCTACGGCGTCACGGTCACCCCGGCCAACGGGTACGCCTCCACGACCTCGCTGTCGGTGTCCGGGCTCCCCGTCGGCGCGTCCGCGTCGTTCAGTCCCGCCACGCTCGGCGCGGGGGCCTGGTCGTCGAGCCTCACCGTCACCACCACGACGTCGCTGGCTCCCGGCAGCTACCCCTTCACCGTGACGGCCGCCCAGAGCGACCCGGGTGGCCTGACGCGCTCGGTCCCCGGCACCCTGACGGTCACCGCAGCCCCCGACTTCACGCTCGTGGCGTCACCGACGAGCCGCACCGTGAAGCGCGGCCAGACCGCGAGCTACCTGCTCACGCTCGCCGCGACCGGTGGGTTCTCCGGCACGGTCACGATGGCGCGGTCGTTCCTGCCGGCCGGCGCCACGTCGACGTGGACCTCCAACCCGGTCATCGTGCCCGGCAGCACCACTCTCAAGGTCAAGCCCGGCAGCACCACCCGCCGTGGCACCTACGCCATCACCGTCACCGGCACCTCCGGCGGACGCACCCACAGCGTCGTGCTGACCCTCGTCGTCACGTAGGCGGCCCGGCCCGACACCGGCGTGCAACCTTTCTGCGGGGTCAGCCGGTCCTGCAGGATGTGACGACAGTGACGGGCACCGACGCGGGGGCGAGCAGCCCCCCGACCGGGCTGCTGACAGGGGGACGCGCCGTGGACCAGGGGTCCTTCGACGACTTCGTGGCGACGCGGTCCACCCGACTGCTGCGGACGGCATACCTCCTCACGCACGACCGCGCCCTCGCGGAGGACCTCGTGCAGACCTCGCTCGCCAAGGCGTGGTTCGCGTGGGGTCGCATCGAGGGCCAGCCCGACGCGTACGTCCGTCGGGTCATGGTCAACACGTACTCGAGCTGGTGGCGGCGCCGCTGGAACGGCGAGGTGGCGACGGAGGAGCTGCCCGAGCGCGCCGCGGGCGCGGGGCACCGTCCCACCGAGGACGGACGCGTGGACGACCGCACCGACCTGTGGCGGGCCCTCGCGCGGCTGCCGAGGCGCCAGCGGGCGGTCGTCGTGCTGCGCTTCTACGAGGACCTGTCCGAGATCGAGACCGCCGAGATCCTGCAGTGCTCGGTCGGCACCGTGAAGAGCCAGGCGAGCCGCGCGCTCGCCAAGCTCCGCATCGACCCCACCCTGAGCCCGACCTCCGACGAGGAGCGTGTCCGATGAACCTCACCGACCTGCGCGACGAGCTGACCACGCACGCCGACGACCTCGGCACCGCCCCCGACTTCTCGGCCGGTGTCGCCGGCCGGGTGCGCACGACCAGGCGCCGCCGCGCCGTGGCGGCCGGCTCGGTCGCGGCTCTCACCGTCGCGGCCCTCACCGTCGGGGTCGTGACCTCGCTCGGCCGACCGGCGCCGACCGTCCCCGCCGGGTCGCCGTCGAGCGCCGCCCCGATGATCGGGGCCGACGGCATGCCGTTCCGCTCCGTCCCCGACGCTCCCGGCGACGTCGTCAAGGACGGCCTGCGCTACCGGGCCGAGGTCGCGGACGACACCCTCGTCGCCGGCTTCATCGGTGACCGTGGCCAGGGGCAGTTCTCGCTGCTCTGGGAGCCCACGACGACGCACGTGTCCGTGGGCGCGGAGTGCTGGCTGCCGGGCCTGACCGCCGAGAAGGCCTCGGCATACATGGTCAGCGTCAGTCTCCGGGGGACCCCGGGGTTCTTCGGCAGCTCGTGCACAGGTGGCCGACCGCAGCTGCGCGACCTGCCCGCCGGGGGGACCGTCCCCGGCGAGCCGGGCCAGGGCTGGTCCGAGCTCACGGTGGGCCGCGCCGCCTCCGTCCGCATCCAGCTCGTCGACGCGACGACGAACAAGCCGGCCGCGGTCGACGGTGCCCAGCTGACCGGCGCCATCTACGAGCTCGGTCCCCAGGCGACGATGAAGGACCTGTCCGGCAAGCCCGTGGCAGCCATCCCCGAGGTGCGCGAGCACGCCGGCTACAGGTACCGCCTGACGGCATCGGTGGCCGGGCCACTCGATGTCGCCGGTGCGCCCCAGGAGACAGCGGCCCCGGCGAGCGGGCCGTTCCTCGTCACCTACGGCACCGCCGCCACTGGCTCCCCCCGCCGCGAACCGGCCTACTTCCAGCTCGAGGGTCTTGTCGGTGAGCAGACACAGACGCAGGAAGGCGGCTCGGAGACCACGGCCCAACGCTCGGGAGACGGTCGCCCGCTCCGACTCGAGGTCGCCGAAGGGTCGGCGCCGCCGGGCGGCACGGGCTACATCGCCATCTACACCCCCGAGCCCTGACCCACCCCGGGCGCGGGGTCAACCAACAGGCTCCACCCACCGAGACGGCGCGCAGACGCCGGAACCCGGGGTTCGAGCCTGTTGGTTGACCCGGCGGGGGGCTACTAAGGCCCCCGATGCGTCGGCCTGATGTATCGCAGCGATATATCTGCGTGTATGGTGAAGGCGTGCCGAAGTCCGAACGCCCCCAGAGCCGCCGCGCCGCGCTGCTCGAGTTCGCGGTCCTCGGCCTGCTCCACGACGGCCCGCTGCACGGCTACGAGCTGCGCAAGCGCCTCACCACCGCGCTCGGCATCTTCCGCGCGCTGTCCTACGGCTCGCTCTACCCGGCGCTGCGCCACCTCGTCGACTCCGGCTGGATCCACGAGACCACGGAGGCCGCGACCGGCAGCAGCAAGCGCCCCCGCATCACCTACGAGCTGACGGCCGACGGCAAGGAGCACTTCCAGGACCTCGTCGCGGCCAGCGGCCCCGACGCCTGGGACGACGACGACTTCGACGTCCGCTTCGCCTTCTTCTCCCGCACCGAGGCGCAGGTCCGCCTCCGCATCCTCGAGGGCCGGCGCTCCCGGCTCGAGGAGCGCCTCGCCAACATCCGCGACGCCTCGCAGGCCCGCCGCGAGCGGATGGACAGCTACACCCTCGCCCTCCAGCAGCACGGCGAGGAGCGCGCCGAGCGCGAGGTGCGCTGGCTCGAGGAGCTCATCGTCGCCGAACGCCGCGCCGCCCTCGACCCGGGCCCGGCGGCATACGACGAGCCCGCGGCACCGGCCACCACAGACACCACCACCCCCCAGAGCACGACCACCAACAACAAGGAGTGATCCATGGGATCCGTACGCGTCGCCATCGTCGGCGTCGGCAACTGCGCGAGCTCGCTCGTGCAGGGCGTCGAGTACTACAAGGACGCCGACCCGACCACCGGTGTCCCCGGCCTCATGCACGTCAAGTTCGGCGAGTACCACGTCTCTGACGTCGAGTTCGTCGCCGCGTTCGACGTCGACGACAAGAAGGTCGGCAAGGACCTGTCCGAGGCCATCAACGCCTCGGAGAACAACACCATCAAGATCGCCGACGTCCCCACGACGGGCGTCGAGGTCCAGCGCGGCCACACGCTCGACGGTCTCGGCAAGTACTACCGCCAGACGATCGACGAGTCGGGTGCCGAGCCGGTCGACGTCGTGCAGGTCCTCAAGGACCGCAAGGTCGACGTCCTCGTCTCCTACCTCCCGGTGGGCTCCGAGCAGGCCGACAAGTTCTACGCCCAGTGCGCCATCGACGCGAAGGTCGCCTTCGTCAACGCCCTGCCGGTCTTCATCGCCTCCGACCCCGAGTGGGCCGCGAAGTTCGAGGCCGCCGGCGTACCGATCATCGGCGACGACATCAAGAGCCAGGTCGGCGCGACGATCACGCACCGCGTCATGGCCAAGCTCTTCGAGGACCGCGGTGTCGTGCTCGACCGGACGTACCAGCTCAACGTCGGCGGCAACATGGACTTCAAGAACATGCTCGAGCGCGAGCGCCTCGAGTCCAAGAAGGTCTCCAAGACGCAGGCCGTCACGAGCAACCTGACCGGCCCGCTCTCGGGTCTCGTCGACAGCAAGAACGTCCACATCGGCCCGTCCGACTACGTCGCGTGGCTCGACGACCGCAAGTGGGCCTACGTGCGCCTCGAGGGTCGCGCCTTCGGTGACGTGCCGCTGAACCTCGAGTACAAGCTCGAGGTGTGGGACTCCCCCAACTCGGCCGGCATCATCATCGACGCCATCCGTGCAGCGAAGATCGCCAAGGACCGTGGCATCGGCGGCGCCCTGCTGTCCGCCTCGTCCTACCTCATGAAGTCCCCGCCGGAGCAGCGCCCGGACGACCTCGGTCGCGCCAAGCTCGAGGCCTTCATCGCAGGCACCGAGGAGCGCTGACCCTCCGGTCACGACCGCACGATCCGGTATGCCGTGAGGCCCCCTTCCGTCCGGAAGGGGGCCTCACGCGCGCCGCGTGACGTGCGGAGCGACTACCTGAGGGCCGTGCCGGTCGTCGTGCCCCTGGGTGCGTCGACGACGCAGATGATCTCGCGGCTGCCGCGCCAGGAGTACTCGTCCGTCGGGTAGATGAAGGACGGGCTGAGGTCGTCGTAGGCCCGGTCGGTGATGAGAGGGTCGGCCTTCTCCGAGCAGCCCTTCTCGGCCGCCTGCACGACCTTGTCCTCGCCGGGCCACCGGCCGGCGGGCATGGCGAAGATCGTGACGACCTGGCTCTCATGGGCCGACGTGCACGGCAGGATCGTGACGCTGTCGACCTCGTCGCGGCCGGCGCCGGAGAAGCAGTCGCCGGCCTCGAGGTCCTCGACGTAGGCATCGGTCGTCTGCGTGACCGCACCTGATGCGGTGCGTTCGGGGCCGCTCGTGACCACGGCGGCGACGAAGAGCACGACCCAGCCGAGCAGCCACAGCACGCCGAGCACGATGCCCGTGACGGCCATGCCGCGGCCCCGCTGGATCCGGCTGTGCAGCTGGTTCAGGGCGACGGCACCGAGGACGATCGCGACGATGGCCGCGATCGGGAAGATGCCGACGAGGCCGCAGCAGAGAGCCGCGATCGCGAGCCCGTTGGTGCCCGGTGTCGGCACCGGCTCGAACGACAGGGAACCCGACGAGGGCATCGCTCCCGTGGGCGGCAGCCCGATCCCGGCCGGAACCGTCCACGGCGCCGGGGCGCCGGGCGGCATCATCGGCGGCGGTGCCGGGTAGCCGGTTGGGCTCGGAGCGTCGGCGGTCTGCACGGGTGGCGCGTCGGCGTCCGGGTTCGGCTGTGGCGGGCCGCTCGGCGGCGGCAGTTCGGCGGTCACGACGGGGAGCATCGCAGGTCACTGCGCGACTCGGGACGAAAGGGGACGTCCGCGACCGGATCGTGACGAGCACCGCGTCCGGCGCGGCGAACCGCGCCCACGCGAGCGGGCGGGAAGGCTTCCCGCTCAGCCGGCTGACGGCATACGCGAGGGGTTCTCAGCGCGCTCCGCCTCGGCACCCCCGGCGCCCTCGTCACGGTGCCGGCGCACCTGCCAGACGACGAGCGCGACGACCACGACGACGCCCACCGCGACGGCGGCGCCGCGGCCGAGCCACGTCTCGACCCGGGCGTAGGAGCGGCCCGCGAGGTAGCCGGCCGTGACGACGGCGCTCCCCCAGGCGATCCCGCCGGCGGCGTTCCACACGAGGAAGGTCGGGTAGTGCATCTTCGACATCCCGGCCAGCGCCGGCATGACGGCGCGCAGGAACGCGGTCCAGCGGCCGAGGAAGACAGCGGCGCCGCCGCGCCGGCCGAGGAAGCCCTGCGCCTGGTCGATGCGCTCGCGGTGCCGGTCGAAGGCGCGGAGCGCGACGACCCGGCCGCCGAGGTGGCGGCCGACCTCGAAGCCGACGGTGTCGCCGACGATCGCGGCCGCGACGACGACGACGAGCACCGCGGCGAGCGGCACGTGCCCGAGCGAGGCCGCGACGCCGCCGAGGACGGCGACGGTCTCGCCGGGCACGACGAAGCCGACGAAGAGCGCGTCCTCGACGAAGACGACGCCCCCGACGACGAGGAGCACGAGCCAGACCGGGGCGTGGAGCACCTGGTTCGTGATGGTGTCGAGCAGGGCGCTCACGTCGGGCTCCTCGGGACGGCGACAGGTTCCACGCGCAGTCTCGGCGAGTCGGCTGGGCGCCCGCTGGATGTGCATCACAACATTTGGACACCCATAACGCGATGCATGGTTCTGTGGCGACAATGAGTCGCAGACCGGGGCGCGCCGTGCGCCCGACCGCGAGAGGACGAGCCGATGGCAACACCGCGACTGGGCGAGATCGCCCCCGACTTCGAGGCCACGACGACCGAGGGCCCGATCCGCTTCCACGACTGGAAGGACGCCAGCTGGGCCGTCCTCTTCAGCCACCCGGCCGACTTCACGCCGGTCTGCACCACCGAGCTCGGCCGCGTCGCCGCCCTCGACGACGAGTGGACCAGGCGCGGCGTCAAGGTGCTCGCCGTGTCGGTCGACCCGATCGAGCAGCACGAGGAGTGGAAGGGCGACATCGAGGAGGTCAGCGGCGCGACCGTCGGCTACCCGATCATCGCCGACGACTCCCGTCAGGTCTCCGAGCTCTACGACATGATCCACCCCGGCGAGGGCGACACCTCGGGCGTGCGCTCGGTCTTCATCATCGACCCGAACCACAAGGTCCGCCTGTCGCTGACCTACCCCAAGAGCGTCGGCCGCAACTTCGACGAGATCCTCCGCGCCGTCGACGCGCTCCAGCTGACCGACAGCGGCCCCTTCTCGACGCCGGCCGACTGGCGTGAGGGCCAGAAGGTCATCGTCGCCCCGACCGTCTCGACCGCCGACGCCCGCGAGCGCTTCGGTGCCGACGCCGTCGACGAGGTCAAGCCCTACCTGCGCTTCACCACCGCCCCCGCCTGAGCGCCGGACGACACGACGGAGCGGTCACCCTCCCCGAGGAGTGACCGCTCCGACGTCGTGCGACCCGCCCCGTCACGACAGGCGCGCGGCCTCGGCGCTCGTCAGGGCAGGGGAGCCGTCCGAGCCCGGGTTGGCGGCCGCGTACGCCACGAGCGCGTCCGCCGAGTCCCGGGCGCTGCCGCCCCGGAGGGTGACCCGCGCGGCGATGAGGCCGGCGACCATCGGGGTCGCGAAGGACGTGCCGCTCCAGACTGCGAGGCCGTCCGGGAAGTCCTCGACCTGCCCCGTCCGCGGCGGCTCGAGGTACTCGTACGGGCCGGTCGGGTAGGCGTTGAGGATGTCGGTCCCGAGGGCATAGGCGTCGACCCACGGCCCGAAGTTCGAGAAACCCGCCCGGGCGTCGCCCGGCCCGTCGAGCGCCCCGATGCCGTAGGCCCACTCGAAGGCAGCCGGCCAGAACGGCCCCTCGTCGCCGTCGTTGCCGGCCGCGGCCACGAGAACGGTCTCCCCCTCGGTGCCCTGGAGGACCTCCTCCCAGAAGACCTCGAACGACAGCAGCGGACGGTCGAGGCGCGTGCAGGTGCCACCCGAGAAGCTGATGACCTCGGGACGCGACTCCACGAGCGAGAGGTCCATCGAGTCGCACAGCCCGTCGACCATGTCGCTCTCGAAGACGGTGCCACCGACGGTCAGGACCGCCTCGACGTTCACTGCCGCCGCCGGCGCGTACGACCGCACGACACCGGCGATGAAGGTGCCGTGACCGCGGTAGTGGCCGACGCCCGCGGGCTCCGGTTCGCCCGTCACGCCCGCGAGCCACGAGTGCTCGGCGACGACGTCCTCGAAGAGCCCCGTGTCGACGACGGCGACGCGGCGGTCATGACCGTCCAGCTCCACGTCGAGGTTGAAGCCGGTCGGCACGCTACCCGTGCCGGGCACGGGTTCGGCCGGGGCACACCAGGTCTTGCAGACGTGCAGGAGGTGGTCCGGGGTGGCGACGCCCTCGCCGACGCTCTCGTCGAGCTCGCGCAGGATGACCTCGAGGGGGCGCGGGTCGTCGGGGATCCCGAGGACCGTCAGGCCCTCCAGCCTCGACGTCCGCTGGCCCGGTGGCTCGATGCCGAGCTGTCCGCACACGGCATCGACGGCGGCGGTGCGCACCAGGACCCGCCGGGGCGCATACATCGACACCGCGGTCCGTTGGGCATCACGGGCCACGACGAGGTCGACGCCCTGGGCCTGCCAGGCCTGCTGGATGAGCCGGGCCTGCACGATGGAGCGGCGGACCTTGAGCGGGTCGTTCGGCGGCGGACCCCACCACAGCTCGTCCGGCGCGGGCTCGGGAAATCCTTGGGGCAGCGGGGCATCGGTGGTGCCATCATCACTAGTAGTCATCAGTACCTCCGGGGCGGGGACATGAAACAGGTCCGACATGAGCGCCAGACATGCAGCAGACGAGGCGGTCGCCGCGCCTGATACACCTCCCCCGAGGCCGCTCGCCGAGGACCTCCTACCTCTGGCAATATCCCAGCCGGCACTCGCCACCACCACGGCTTTGGAGATGCTCGCCCAGGCAGCCGCGCCCCGCGAGCGTTCGCTGGCGCACCATGCGATCGCGATCGTCGAGCGAGATCGCGGCCGCACGGAGCCGGCGCTGGCGCAGTGCCGAGAGGCCTTGCGGTATGCGCGTCGCGCCGGCCCCGACCGGGAGGCGGAGGTGCGTGCGACGTTCGGGACGACGCTCGTCTTCGCCGGACAGACCACGAAGGGACTGCTGCAGCTCGAGCGCGCCCTGCGTCTCAGCACCGGGCCGGCCCGGCACCGCGTGCTGCACCTGCGCGGCTGCACCTTCTGGCTCCTCGGGCGCTACGACGAGGCGGTCCGTGACCTCACCCGCGCCGTCGAGCTGAGCCGGCGCGCCCACGACAAGCTCTGGGAGGGACGGGCGCTCGGGTCGCGTGGGGACGCCCGGCGGGCCCTCGGCGACACGGCCGGCTCGAGCGCCGACTACGCCGCGGCCGAGGCCGCGCACCTCGAGATCGGCGCGGTCCTCGAGGCGACGCTCTCGGCCCGCAACCGGGCGCTCGTGGCTCTCCAGCGCGGTGACGTCGTCGCGGCCCTGACTCTCATGGAGCAGGCCGAGGAGCGCTACCGCGCGGCGGGGGTCGACCAGGTCGAGCAGCTCGTCGACCACGCCGACGCCCTGCTCACGGCACGCCTCGCCGCCGAGGCGCAGGCCATGCTCGAGACCGCACTCTCCCGGCCCGACCTCGCCGCCGTCTGGCGCGCCGACCTCCTGCTGGCCTCGTCACGCGCCGCTCTGCTCCAGGAGCAGTGGGAGACAGCCGCGTCCCGCGCGAACGAGGCGGAGGAGACGTTCCGCGCCCACCGCCGACCCCGCTGGGCTGCCCGTTCGACCCTGCTCGGCCTCGAGGCGGCCTACGCCGCGGAGCAGGAGGCTCGCAGGTCCACGGACGGCATCAGCGCCCGGCCCCGGCCCTCCCTTCCCGAGCTGCTCCAGCGCGTCCGCGCGCTCGTACGCGTCCTGCGCCGCCTCGAGGACCCGGCTCTGCCCGAGGCGCTCCTGCTCCTCGCGCAGGTGGCCGGGGACACCGGTCACGTGCGGGTCCGGTCGCAGGCGCTCGACGACGCAGCGGCGCGACGGCATGACGGGGCGCCGCTTCCGCGGGCAGCGGCGTGGCTCGCACAGGCGATGCTCGCCGAGCAGGTGGGCGACCGTCGCTCCCTGCGCCACGCCTGCCGCCGCGGCCTGGATGCCGTCGACGAGCACCGGTCGCTCATCGGCGACCTCGAGCTGCGCGCCCTCGCGAGCGGCTACGGGCTCGAGCTCGTCTCGCTCGCCGTCGAGGACGCCGAGCGGGCCGGGGACGCGCGGGCCGTGCTGTGGTGGACCGACCGCTGGCGGGCGACGGCGCTGACCGGCCCGGCCGCGCGTCCGCCGGACGACCCCGAGCTGGCCAGCCAGGTCTCCGCCCTGCGGGACGTGACCCGCCGGCTCACGCTCCGGGGCGAGGAGGGGCACCTCGTCCGAGAGCGGAACCGCCTCGAGACGGCGGTGCGCAGTCGCTACCGCCGCCTTCGCGCCGAGAGCTCCGACGCGCCCGGGCCGGACCTGACCCGCCTGACCGAACGGCTCGGCGGCACGACGCTGCTCTACGTCGCCATCGTGCGCGGGAGCCTCTTCACCGTCACCGTGGCCGACGGCCGGGCGCGGCTCCGACGTCTCGGAGATGCCGTGACCGCCGAGCGCGAGGCGGCCCATGCGCGCTTCGCCCTGCGCCGGGCCGCCTACGGCCGGGTCGTCGACGTGACGGCCGTCGGACAGCGTCTCCAGGCCGGGATCCTGGGCGACCCGGACCCCGCCTGGTCGCGGGCATCGGTCCTCGTCGTGCCCGCCGCGTCCTTGCTCACCGTGCCGTTCGGGATGATGCCCGCGATGCGTGACTCCGCCCTGACGGTGTCGCCGTCCATCGCCCTGTGGAACCGCGCGCAGGACGTCCGGGCGGGCCGAGGCCACGGCGGCCACGTCGCCCTCGTGACGGGGCCGGGGCTCAGCACCGAGCAGCGAGAGGTCGCAGACCTGCGGCGCCTCCACGCCGACGCCGTCGTGCTCGGCGGCGGCGCGGCGACCGTCGACCGCACGCTGGAGGTGCTCGAGGGCGCCCGCCTGGCCCACATCGCCGCCCACGGCACCTTCCGGGGCGACGCTCCGCTCTTCTCCTCCCTCATGCTCGCCGACGGACCGCTCATGGTCCACGACCTCGATCGCCTGTCCCGTCCGCCCCGCTCGGTCGTGCTGTCGGCCTGCGACTCCGGGGGCGTCCACCCGATCGGCGCCGACGAGGCCCTCGGTCTCGTGTCGAGCCTGCTCGCCATGGGCACCCATTCGGTCGTCGCCAGCGTCAACCCCGTCAACGACGCCGCCACCGTGCGGCTCATGGCCGTCGTGCACACCGCCGTCGCCGCCGGTGGCTCACTCGCGGACGGTCTGCGCGCGGCTCGGTCCGCCGCAGGCGGCGACCCGATGCTCGCGGCCACGGCGGCGTCGTTCACCGTGTGGGGCAGCTGAGGAGGTATGCCGGCCTGCTGGCTCAGCGCGCCTCGAACCACCGCGTCGACATGACCCTGTGCCCGGCGCGCTCGAGCACCACGCGCGCGAGCCCCAGGGGCACCCGCTCGAAGGTGAACCGGCCCTCGTCGAGGACGACTCGCGTCTGGGACGCGGAGGTCTCCAGCACGACCTCCGACCCGGCGGCATACGGCTCGGTGCCGTCCATGACCACGCCGATGACGCGCGTGAAGTCACCACGGCGGCTCACCTCGATCTCGATCGAGGTGCCCTCGTGCTCGAAGACGATGAGGTGAGAGGCCGTCCCCGACCCGTCCGCCTCGCGCACGGCCACCTCGGAGAGGGCCTCGGTCACCAGTGCCATGAGGGCGGTGTCGGCGTGCCGCAGCGCGAAGGCGGCTCGGCCCAGCTCGACGACGTCGTCGGGGACCGGGTCGACGGCGTCGGCGACGCGCCGCAGTCGCGCGAGGAGCTGCTCGTCGTCGACGTGCAGGTCGTGGTCACTCATCACGCCCTCCTTTCCGTGTCGAGGTCGGAGCCGGACTCCCGGACGATCGTCCTGAGTGCCTCGAGGCAGCGCATCCGCGTCGGCCCGATCGAGCCCACCGGCATCCCGAGCGCCTCCGAGATGAGCTTGTAGTTGGGTCGGTCGCTCGCCATGAGCGCCCGGAGGAGGACCTGGCAGCGCTCCGGCAGGTGGCGGAAGCACGACCAGAGCTCACCGTCGCGCTCGTCGTCGAGCAGCGCCGCGTCGAGAGCGAGAGCCTGCTCGTCGGGAACGTCCGTCGCGAGGTCGTCGTCGCGCACGAGGTGCTCACGCTTGCCCTTGCGCAGGACGGCGAGGGCCTCGTGCTGGGCCGTCGTCGACAGCCACCCCGCCAGGGCCTCGGGCTGCTTGATCGAGTCGAGGTGGTCGAGGAGCTTGAGCCACGTGTTCTGCACGACGTCGGCGGCGTCCTCCTGTCGGAGCCGGTGGCCGCGCGCGACTCCCCAGAGCAACGACGAGAAGCGCTCGACGATGGTGTTCCACGCGGTGGCGTCTCCGTGGGAGGCGCGGGCGACCAGCTCGGTGAGTTCACCAGGTTCGCCCATGCGTCGCCCCTCCTCTGGGTGCTCAGTCTAGGTCTCACACCGGGCAGACGCGGCTGTCAAGCGAATTGATACGTCGAGGTCGACACGTGGTGGGCCGGGGCATGCGAAAGGGTGGCCGCTCCTCCCCTGTACGGGAGCGACCACCCTTCGCGACGGGTGCTGCGGAGCTCGTGGCTCACGCGGCAGCCGGGCTCACTTCGACGACGTCTGCTTCTGCGTCTCGGCGTTCGTCTTGCACTTCTTGCCCATGGCGTCGAGCTTGTCGCCGGCAGCCGAGACGACCTGGCGCTGGCCGTGCCAGTCACTCTGGAAGCGGTCGGCGTCCGTGCCGCCCCAGTTGCTCTTGATCGTGGAGACGGCGCCGTTGACGGCCTCGACGATGCCCTCGAGCTCGCCCTTGTAGCCGACGAGCTTGTCACCGGACGCGGACACCGCGTCGGCGTTCATACCCTTCTTGTAAACAGCCATGTCAGTTCCCCTTCAGAAGTCTGCGTGTGTGGGTTGGTCTGGAGATGAGGTGGATCAGTACTGCGACGAGGTGCTGCGCTGCTGCTGGACCTCGTGGTCGATCGTCGACTTCATCTCGGTGAGCAGCTTCTGGGCCTTCTGGAGCTCGGGACGGTGCGTGCCGGTCCACTCCTGCTCGAACTGCTTGGAGTCGTCACCCTGCCAGTTCTGCTTCAGGGACTCGACCTCCTGGTCGACCTTCGTGATGAGCTTCTGGATGGCCTCCGCCTGCTGCTGCAGGACGTTGCCCTGGGCGTTGACCTCATCGTCGTTCATTCCGAGCCAAGCCATGACCTTCTCCTTTGCCTGTGTTCCCCCGACTGATTCGGGAAGTTCTCTTCCGGACCAACCGTGCAGGCCCGCGCTGTGCCAACTCCTCGACGTCCGCTGCGCCTCCGGGCAGTTCGTCCCGATGGGCGGCTTTCGTCGACATGCAGAAACCTATGTCAGCCCTCGGGGGGTGTCGATGGGGAGCACTCCCCATGATTCGAGGGGCGCGTCGGACACCGATGGCGTATGCCGTGTGCGTCGTCCGATTCCCTTGTGCGCCAACGCTTTCGGCGTGGTCTTCACACTCACGGGCGGGCCACCTGGAGGAGCTCGAACTTGCCCTTCTCGATGATGAAACCACGGCCCGGGGGGAGCTCTGCCCGGTTGAGGGCGGGGAGGTTGGCCTTGAAGACGGACAGGCCCTCGTTGCCGTCGGGGTGCAGGGCGAGGCCCGAGCGCGACGTCTTGAGCAGGGCCTGGAGGCCGAAGTTGCTGCTGAAGAAGGCGGCTTCGCCCTCGGCGACGACGAGTTGGTCGTTGTCGACGCAGGCCTTGGCCAGGGTCGTCAGCGCGTTCTCGGCACCCGACGGCGCGAGGTCGTCGATGCGTTCGACGAAGACGGCGATCGGCCTCGTGACGCGCCCCTCCTCGATCTCGGCAGCGAGCCGGCCCGCGAGGGCCGACGTGGCCTCGCCACCGACGGCGGTCTCGGCCCAGATGCCGAGGTCGAGCAGCTCGGACGTGCGACGCGGCGTCATGAGGTAGAGCGCCGATCCCGAGCTGAACCGGAAGAGGCCGGCTGCGGTCGTGGCCACGGCCGTGGTGCGTCCCGAGCCGGACGGGCCGGTGATGATGAACGTGCCCTTGGGGTCGAAGCCGATCGGCTCGAGCGTCGAGGACGCGACCCCGACGACCGGACGCCCGCCGAACTCCGACGGGAGGTCTCCGAGCGGGATGACCTCGGCGAGGCTCTCGATCGGCGGGGCCTGGCTGACGCCGGCCTTGCGGGTCGCGTCGGCGAAGGCCTCGATCGCGGCGGCCTGCACGGTGACGTCGGACGAGCCGCCGAGCACCGCGACCTGGACCTCGGAGCCGGACATGAGACCGCGGCCGGGGGGCGAGGCCATCGTCAGGACGTCACCGGGCACGCCGAAGACGGAGTAGTCGTCGACGTTGCTCATGCGCAGGATGATCCGGCCCTGCACGGCTGCGGCGAGGTTCGTCGGCAGTCCGGTGCGCTGGTCGGACGCGATGATGAAGTGCACGCCGACGGGTCGGCCGTCGGCCGCGAGACCGGCGAGCATGTCGAGCCACTGGAAGCGGCCGCCGACCTCGTAGGCCTGGCGGAAGGCCGTCATGTTGTCGATGAGGACGATGACGCGCGGCTCGTCGGGACGGCCGGCGAGGCGCCGGTAGTCGGTGATCGTCGCGGCGCTGACGGCCGAGTAGCGCGAGGCGCGCTCGTCGATGGTGGCCCGGAGCGTCCGGATGAGGCGGATGACGCGCTCGTGGTCGCCGCCGGGGATGATCGAGCCGACGTGCGGCAGGGACTCGAGCATCGCGAGGCCGCGG
The DNA here is from genome assembly GCF_964254175.1 of Terrabacter sp. LjRoot27. Lineage (NCBI taxonomy): Bacteria > Bacillati > Actinomycetota > Actinomycetes > Micrococcales > Intrasporangiaceae > Terrabacter > Terrabacter sp. LjRoot27. The sequence continues at coordinate 77,042 of NZ_CAXUSS020000001.1, read as the reverse complement.
TTGCCGAAGTCGAGGCCGTAGACGTGGCAGGGCCCCCCGCGCACCGTGTAGCCGGCCGCGATCGCCATCGACCTGAGGAAGACGGACTTGCCGGAGCCCGACGTGCCGTAGATCGCGATGTTGCCCTCCTTGTCGGGGCGGAACGCGATCTCGGGCTGGGCCTGGTTGTCGGGGTCGTCGGCGACGCCGAAGACGAGCTCGTCGTCGCGGCGCTGCGTCGGCAGGGTCGCGAGGTCGTAGACCGAGCGCATGTCGGGCAGCCACGGCTTGCGGGGCTTGGGCAGCTCGGCCACGCGGGCGGCGCGGCCGAGCGTGCTGACGAGCCGCTGGATGTCGGTGGGCCCGAGGTCGGCGGCCTCGTCGGCGCCCTCGACGCGCGGCGGCTCCCACTCGACGCCTCGGCCGAAGGTGAGCGTCTCGACCTTCATGTCGGGCGGCGGCGGGACGTCGGAGGTCCACCCACCGGCATACCCCGTCTGGAAGGGGACGAGCCGCCCCGGGCCGGTCTTGGACACGGCGCGGCCGGGCAGCGCGGGGTCGAAGAAGGCGGCCTCCTTGGAGCCGAGCACGTCGTCGGAGTCGTTCTCGTCGGCCATGCGCAGCGCCATGCGGAGGTTGGTGTTGGCCCGGAGGTTGTCCTTGATGACGCCCGCGGGTCGCTGCGTCGCGAGGATGAGGTGCAGGCCGAGCGACCGGCCTCGCTGCGCGACGTTGACGACGCCGTCGACGAACTCCGGCACCTCCTGGACGAGGGCCGCGAACTCGTCGACGACGATGATGAGCGACGGCGGGGCGTCGACCTCGCCGCGGCGCTCGAGCTCGACGAGGTCCTTGGCCTTGTGCCGCGCGAGCAGGTGCTCGCGGTAGTGCAGCTCGGCCGCGAGGGAGGCCAGCGCACGGCGCACGAGGTGCGGCGAGAGGTCGGTGACGAGACCGACGGTGTGCGGCAGCTTGACGCAGTCGCGAAAGGCCGAGCCGCCCTTGTAGTCGACGAGGAGGAAGGTGACGCGCTGCGGCGAGTGGGCCGCGGCCATGCCGAGGATCCAGGCCTGGAGCAGCTCGGACTTGCCGGCACCGGTCGTGCCGCCGACGAGTGCGTGCGGGCCGTCGGACCGGATGTCGACGGAGAAGGTGCCCTGGCTCGACTGTCCGACGATGGCGCGCAGGTTGCCGGGCTTGCGGGGCAGGACGGCGGGCGCGTAGGGGCCGGTGAGGATCGAGCGCGACTCGCCCCACTTCTCGATGACGGCCTCCTCGGAGCTCGCGAGGTCGGTGCCGGCGAGGGTGAGGAGCGAGACGGCGCGTGGCAGGTCGCTCGCGTCGTCGACGGGGACGCCGGCGTCGACGACGGGGGCGAGCTGGCGGGCACAGGCCATCGCCTCGTCGTAGCCGATGCGGTCGACGGCGACGGGCTGCACCTCCTCGCCGGCGTGGACGTAGCCGGCCAGCGAGCTCTGGTCGTCGCTGACGACGAGGAAGGTGTGGCAGGCGGCCGGCAGCAGCTGCTGGGTCTCGGCGACCCAGAGCACGACGATGCCCTGGTGGTGGCCGCGCTCGGCGATGGCGACGAGGCGGCTGCGGTCGATCGGTGCGTCGCTCTCGACGAGCACGAGGACGGTCGGGCGTTCGGCGCTGGCCTGCTCCCGCTCCTTCGCGGTGCCCTTGGCCTCGATGATGTCCTCGAGGGCGTCGGCGAGCGCCGAGCAGGCCGGAGCGCTGGCAGCCAGGTGGTCGGTGCCGATCGGGCTGTGGGGCGAGGTCGTGTGCGGCAGCCACTTGAGGAAGTCCCAGTCGCGGGCCGAGCTGCCGGAGGCGAACGAGCAGACGACGAGCTCGGCGGGCGAGTGCAGCGCCGCGGTCTGGAGCACGACCGAGCGCGCGGCACCGAGGGCGTTGGCGCGCTGGCCCGCGACACCGATGGCGCCGTCGGCGAGCGGGGTCGCGACGATCGGCACGTCGTGCACGACCTCGAGGCCGCGCAGCTGCTCGGAGACCTCGAGCCACGCCTCGGCCTTGGAGCGGCCGACGGCCGGCATCTTGATGGCCGAGCGGGACGGGCGGGTGCCGAGCCCGAGCCGCAGCTCGGCGTAGCCGTTGCCGTCACGACGGCGGGTCCAGAGCAGGGCGCTGCGGTCGCGCACGGCCGTCAGGCAGTCGACGCCGCTGGGGTGCTCCCCGCGACGGGTGTGGCCCTCGACCTCGAGGGAGCCGCGGATGCGCTGCGAGAGCAGGGCGAGGTCCTCCTTGAAGTCCTCCATCGCCTGCTTGAAGTCCTTCTTCTGCTGGCGGCGGGACTCGTAGTACGTGCCCGCCATCATCATCGGCATCATCAGCATGAAGATGATCGAGAAGGCGCTGCGGGTGATGAGGTACATGACGATGCCCATGAGCAGCGGCACGATCATCGCGACGAGCGGCATCGGCTGGAGCTTGCCGCGCTCGGGCAGGTCGGGGACCTGCCACTCCTGGCCGGCGAAGAGGGGCGCGACGCGGGGTGACCGCGAGAACGCCACCGTGCCGGCGTCGCCCGACAGCACGCCGCTGCCGGGGCGGCTGACGACGCCGTCGCCCTGCAGGTGCACCTCGAGCTCGGTGTCGCCGACGCGCACGACGTCGCCGCTCTTGAGGTGGGCACGGGTGACCTGCTGCCCGCCCGCGGTGATGCCGTTGGCCGAGCCGAGGTCGACGACCTCGACGACCTCCTGGATGACGAGCTTGGCGTGCTTGCGCGAGACGGACTCGTCGGACAGCTGCACCTCACAGCCGCGTCCGCGGCCGATGTATGCCGTCCCGCGGGCGAGCGGGAACTCGCGCCCCGCGTCGGGGCCCGACCGGATGGAGGCGACGGCCGCGGGACGGCCGCGGTCGACGAAACCCTCCCCGGCACGGGTCGTCGTGACGCGCATGCCGGACTGGAGTCCGCTCTCGGCGACGGTCGCACGGGGGTCGAGGCCGCGCATGTCCTGGTCGACGAGTGCGAGTGTCATCGCCGCGTCGACACCCAGCACGGTCGAGCGGTGCGGGTCGGCCGCCGCGAGGTAGGCGGCGAGGTCCCCGACCGTCGTGGCGGAGTCCGTCGTCGCGACGAGGTCGGTCTCACGGTCTCCCGACCGGAGGACGAACTTCAGCTTCACGCGTCACCCTTCGTGCTCTTCGAGGCGTTCGAGGTCGAGCCCGGTCCGCGACGGCTGCCGCCGCGGCGTCCTGCGTCACCGGTGCTCGGTGCGGTCGTGCCGATCCCGGCCTTGGTGGCCTTGCCCCGACGGGTGGGCTGCTGCGGCCGATCCTGCCGGCGCGAGGTCCGTGCGAGGGCGGGGCCGAGACCGGCGCCGGTGGGCAGGTGGTCGCGGAAGGTGCGCAGGGACACGTCGCCGCGCAGCTTCTGCCAGAAGGACTGCTCGCTGCGGATCCGCTTGCGCGCCGTCTCGACGTCGGCCCAGAAGGCGTCGACCTCCTCCGGGGTCGGCTGCGCGATGTCGAAGACGTGCCCGTTGGCCGCAGCCGCCAGCGGCACGAGCGCCAGGCTCGGGGCCGCCGTGGGCACCGCCTGGGTCTGCGGGGCCTCGCCCGGGCGGAGCGGCTCGGTGCGGCCCGGGTCGGTCAGCTCGGAGACCGACGACGTCGCACGGACGGGGGCGCCCATGAGGGCACCGTCGACGACGGGACTCGGCTTCTGCGGCGGCGGCCCGAAGACGTGCTCCTCGAGGGCGCGCGCCTGCTCGAGACGGGTGCCCTTGACCGGCAGCGGCATCCGCATGTCCCGGGCGGTGTCGACGACCTCGCGCCACCCGCCGCTGACGCGGCTCGCCGTCTCGCCGATCGTGCGCCGGCGACGACGCCGCAGCCACTTGGCGAGCCGGATCGCGCCGTAGACGACGAGCAGGACGAGCAGCGGCACCACGACGAAGAAGATGAGCCAGCGCAGCCAGTCCGGCCAGTTGTCGGGGTTGAGCGGGTTCTCGTCGTCCTTGGGCGGGTTCTTCAGCTGCGTCGCGTTCTGCGCCTGGTCGGGGCCCTGGAGGACGCTCGGCGGGTTGTTGGCCGCGGGCGGCGGCACCTGGGCGCCGGTCTTCTTCTCCTCGGACTTCTGGATCAGCTGCTGCGGCTTCTTGTTGCGGTCCGGGATGAACTGCTTCCAGTAGATCGGCTGCCACGATCCGTCGGCCCTGGCGACCTCGACCCAGGCGTGGACGTCCTTGCCCTTGATGGCGCCGGTGGCGTCGGGCTCGGCGCCGAGGACGACGCGGGCCGGCACGCCGAGGCGGTTGGCGGCCAGGGCCAGGGCGGAGGCGTACTGCTCGTCGTTGCCGGCCAGCTGGGTGGCCTTCATGAACTGGGTCATGCGCCGGAGGCTGTGGCCGGGGAGGAAGACGTTCTGGTAGTCGCCCGGGGCGCCGCCGTCGGTGTAGGCACCGTCCTGCATCGCCTTGGCGACGGCGACGACCTTCTGCCACTGGCCGTCGACGCGCTCGGTCCACGGCGAGATCTTGTCGTCGACGAAGGTGAGGTTCTGGCTGTCGACGACGGTGCCGTCGGCCACGTCGACGTTCTTGGGCAGCTCGGCGTCGACCTTCTGGGCCAGCGCGCTGACGGTGTAGGTGTCGCCGGCCTGGAGCTTCTCGGGCAGGACACCGGTGTTGCTGTCGACGTTGAAGCGCAGGTCGTCGGCGAGCTGGTCCCCGCGCGAGCCGCCGAAGTCGAGGCCCGTGACGGTGCCGAAGGTCGGCAGCCAGACGTCGCTGTAGCCGCCGGCCGGCACGCCGACGGTCGCGGTGACCGGGTCGCCCACACCCTCGGCGGCGATGTGGCTGCCGACCTTGCGGAAGCTCGTCCCCTCCGGGTCGTCGCCCGTGCCGAGGTTGGCGACGTTGCCGGCGCCCCAGACGAAGTCGTCGTAGGAGTCGAGCGCCGCGATGCGCACGGGCACCCCGGCCGGCAGCCCCTTGACGGTGAGCAGCGTCTTGTCGAAGAGCTCGGACCCGTTGGGCTCGGTGTACTGGCGGAAGCCGGCGAGCGGGGAGGCGTACTGGGTGACGTCGAAGGGCGGCACGAGCGAGGCACGGAAGACGGTGCGCTCCGCGCCGGCGGCGCCGGGCAGCATCGGGCCGACGAAGAAGCCACCCACGGTGGCGACGGCGAGGAGCGCCGCCGTCGTGACGGCGCGGGTCGTGCGCCCGGCGCCGTTCTGCAGGGCGGGCCGGTTGCGGTTGCTGCGCAGCGCCGTCCAGCCGATGGCGACGAGCGCGAAGACGGCGCCCTGGAGCAGCACGGCCGCGGGCGTCAGCGTGCCGAGCACGATCGACGCGACGAGGAGCAGCACCGGGGCGACGAGAGCCGTGACGGCGCCGGTCCACCGGCGCGCGACGCCGTAGGTCAGCGACGCCCCGACGAGCCCGAAGAGGAACGGCAGGGCCATGTAGGGGCCCTCCGAGTCGACGGGCGGGAGCGCGGTCAGCAGCTCCTTCCAGCCGGGCACGGCCATGTGCACGAGGGTCGCGAACGTCTCGCCCGACGGGATGAACCCCGCGATGAGGTCCTCGCGGACGGCGAGCGGCCCGCCGAGGAGGAGGTATGCCGCCGCGACCGCGAGCAGCGTGAGCACCCCGGGTGCCCGGAAGGTCGCCGTCACGTGCGCGACGAGCAGTCCGATGACGAGACCGGCGAGGCCGACCCAGAGCCAGCCGAGGCCGAAGAACGTCGTGCGGAAGCCGACGAGGGCCAGGCCCACGAGCACGACGGTAAAGCCGGCGTCGACGAGGTGGGCGGTGCTGGGCCGCAGGCGGGCCAGCTGCGTGCGGACGCGCTCACCCGCGGTCGGGGGCGTGACGAGTGCGGACGGGGGCGGGGCCGGGATCGACCCGGCGGCGCCGGCGGACATCGGAGAGCTCATCGGGCCACCCCTGAGACGAGAAGCGTGCGGAGGTCCTCGAGCGCGGCGAGCGTGAGGATGACGAGGCCGCCACCACGACGGATGCCGTGGTCGGCCTGCGGGTCGATGACGACGATGACGCGCGTCACCTCGGGCGGGAACTGCCCGGCCGCGCGCTGCAGCTCGATGAACGGACGGTGCGGACCGGTGACGATGAAGCAGGTGCTCGTGTCGGGGGCCAGCTCGGCGGCGTCGAGCGAGGTCGTGAAGAGGTCGACGGGACCGGGCTCGACGCGCGACATGGCGTCGAGACCGATCTGCGGGACGGACTTCGTGACCTTCTGCGGGCCGCAGACGATGGTGCAGTCCTGCTCGTCGAGCATGACGCGGACCATGATCGAGGAGCCGACCGAGATGGCCGTCTCGACGTCGGCCTGGATCGCCGTCGGGGCGTTCGCCGCCATGACGTCGCGCTCGACGTCGCGGTCGGCCCGGCCCGTCTTGCCGTGACCCGAGCGGTACTGCTCCGGGTCGGGGTCGACGAGGATCGTCACGTGCGACCGGCGCGTGTCGAGGAACTGGCGCACGAGCAGCTTGCCCGCCTTGGCCGAGCTGCGCCAGTGGATGTAGCGGCGGTCGTCGCCGGGCTGGTACTCGCGCAGCGCGTGGAAGGCGAGGTCGCTCATCGAGACGTCCTCGGTGGTGCTGCCCTCGAGGTCGCGCAGCAGGCCGGCGCCGAGGGACTCCAGCGCGACGGTGCGCGGGTGGACGAAGAGCTCGGTGCGCTCGGTCCACGTCAGCGTGCGGCGCATGAGGCCGAGCGGGTCGCCCTGGACCGTCGTGGCCGGGCCGACCTGGATGACGCCGCGGCGCGAGGTCGGCACGACGAAGAGCTCCTCGTGGGCGTTGCCCGGGGTCAGGGCCGGCAGCACGAAGCGCGCGGCCGACAGCCCCACGGGCAGCTCGACGAGGATCGGCAGCATCGGGGTGCGGGCCTCGTTGGTGACGAGGATGCGACCGGTCGCGGGGTCGCCGACGACGACCCGGCGCGGGTCGACCTCGGCGAGGATGCGGACCTTGGTGCGACCGAGGGCCAGGACGAAGCAGATCGCGAAGAGGAGCAGGGCCGCCGCGGCGACCATGAGCAGCTCGGTCCAGCCCCAGCGGGCCCCGACGAACCAGCAGACGAGACCGAGCGCGAGGATCGTCCACCCGAGCGGCGAGACCCACCGGAGGACGCCGGCGAGCGGGCGCCACATGCCCTCGGTCTGACCCGCGACCTGCTCGATGGAGCGCGTGATCGGCGCGGTGATCTGGCGGATGCCACGGCTCGTCGTGCCCGTGACGGCCCGCGCGCGTCCGCCGGTCGTGGCTGCGGACGAGCCGGCCGACGGGCCTGCCGCCGACGCGGACGCCGCCACGGGCGCGCCGGCACCGGCCGGCGCTCCCTTGCGTGACGGCATACGGAAGCGGCCGCCGCGACGCGACGACGTGGCCCCCTGGTCCTGCTGGGTCATGCGGTCCCCTTGGTTGCTTCTGCGGACGCGGTCAGGCCGAGGCGCGCTCGGCCGGCGGCGCGATGTCGCCGAGGATCTGGTCGACGCACTGCTCGACGGTCGTCCCGGCGAACTGCGCCTCGGCGTTGAGGAGCAGGCGGTGGCTGAGGATCGGCTCGGCGAGCAGCTTGATGTCGTCGGGCACGACGTAGGTGCGGCCCTGGCTCGCGGCCCACGTCTTGGCGCAGCGCACGTAGGCGAGGCAGCCACGGACCGACAGGCCGAGCTTGAGCGACGGGTGACGACGCGACTCCTCGGCGATGCGGCTGACGTAGCCGAGGATCGCCGGGTCGACGTGCACCTCGTCGGCGAGCTTGGACATCTCGACGATGACGTTGCTCGCGATGAGCGGGCTCAGCGTCTTGGCGCGGTCACGCGTCTTGGCGTCGGCGAGGACGGCGATCGTCGCCTCGTGGTCGGGGTAGCCGACGCTCGCCTTCATGAGGAAGCGGTCGAGCTGCGCTTCGGGGAGGCGGTAGGTGCCGGCCTGCTCGATGGGGTTCTGCGTCGCGATGACCATGAAGGGCTCACCGACGGAGTGCGGCTTGCCGTCGATGGTGACGCGCCCCTCCTCCATGACCTCGAGCAGCGCCGACTGGGTCTTCGGCGAGGCGCGGTTGATCTCGTCGGCGAGGACGATGGTCGCGAAGATCGGGCCGGGGTGGAACTCGAAGGTCTGCTTCGTCGGCTCGTAGATCGTCACGCCGGTGACGTCGCTCGGGAGCAGGTCGGGCGTGAACTGGATGCGGCTGTGCGTGCCCTGGACCGTCGCCGAGAGGGCGCGGGCGAGCTGGGTCTTGCCGGTGCCCGGGAAGTCCTCGAGGAGCATGTGGCCCTCGGAGAGCAGGCAGGTCAGGGCGAGGCGCGTGACGTGCTGCTTGCCGAGGACGGCCTTCTCGATGTTGCCGACGAGCTGGTCGAAGGTGTGCGCGAACCAGGTGACCTGCTCCTGCGTGATGCGACCTGTGGTGGGCGTGGCCGTCATGGGTGTCGTTCTCCTGTCATGTGTTTCATCGATCGTGGGGTATGCCGTGTGGCTGGGTCGGGGCGCGGCCGGCTCCCTCGCGGGAGCGGGCCGTCACCCCCAGGGATTGCGTATCGCTGAGTCGGACCCGTTCGACGACGAGCAGGTCACGCGGACCCAGCCGTTGGGGAACCCGAAGAACTTGTTGGAGTCGTTGCCGCCGTTGCTGGGCTCGTGCGAGCCGCCCGTCCCGTTGTCGGGGTTGGACCAGCCGCCGTCGGAGCTGTCGACCGAGCAGCTGATGGCGCCGTTGTAGTTCGACAGGTTGTAGCCGATGTGGTTGCAGTTGCTGCCGCACTGGGTGCCGTCCGGCTTGAGGCAGCCCGTCGCCCCGCAGCCGCTCCCCTTGTAGACCGAGTTGACCTTGGGCTTGGGCGCGGCGTTCGTCGTGCCGGTGATCGAGGTGTACGGACCCCAGCCCGAGTCGGTGGCGAAGGCACGCACCCGGATGGTGCGCGTGTCGCTGTAGCCGAGGCCACCGATCGTCGTCGACTCACGGCTGGCGCCGAAGGTCTCGCTCTTGTCGCCGGTCACCTGGTACTGCGTGATCGGGCGACCGTTGTTGACCGGGGCGTTCCACGTGAACGTGATGCTGTTGTTGTCGTGGTTCTCGCCGGGGTTGCGGATGGCGTTGGTCGGCCCGTACGGGTGCACCCGGATCGCGTTGGACATCGGCGAGCAGTAGCCGGCGGAGTTGCAGGCCCGGATGGCGATGGTCCTCGACGTCGTGTCGAGGGGCCGCGTCGTCCCTGCCGTCGGGCAGCTGGTGCCCGAGCACGGGAACGAGCCGGTGACTCCGTCGGTCGTCCAGTGGATCCGGTCGTACCCAGCGGCGTGCGGGCTCCCGATCCGGTAGGTGATGTCGATCGTCTTGTCCTCACGTGGGGTCGTTGCCGTGAGGAGGGTCGGAGTGTCCGGGTAGCCGTTGGCCGTGTAGCTCGAGAAGTTGGCCTTGTCGGAGGTTGCCGGCCCGCCGTTGGTGGCGGTCACGACGTACTGGACCGTCTGGCCCTCGTAGGGGATGGTGTCGCTCGCGACGCGCGAGTCACCGCCGGAGCGGGTCGCGATGAGGTTCCAGGCGCCGCCGCCGGTGCGGCGGAACACGTCGTACTTCGTGATGGGTGGGCCGTTCGGGTCCGTCGCCGCCCAGGCGATGGAGACCTGGGCGTTGGTCTCGCCGGGCACGGGCTCCCGCGGGCTCAACGTCGGAGCGGGCACCGCAGCCGGCTTGCCGAAGGACTGGGCCTTGACCTGGGCGCCGAAGGGGCCCCAGCCGGCCTCGTTGTTGGCCTGGACGCGGACGTTGTAGGCGTCGTTGTTGATGAGGCCGCTGATGACCTTGGTGAGGCCCGGCGCGGGCACCTCCGCCTGGCCGGTCGCGCCGGCGCTGCCGCCGATGTTGACCCACTGGACGCGGTACTTGAGCACCTTGCTGCCCTCGTTCGGCGGCTCGCTCCAGCGCACCGTCAGCTTGCGGTCGCCCGGCGTGATGTCGGTGATCGACGTCGCCTTGGGCTTGGTGTCCGGGCGCACCGTGTTGCTCCGCGGGCTCTGGTCGGACCAGCCCACGGGGTTGCGGCTGCGGACGGTGAACGAGTAGTCCTGACCGTTCGTCAACCCGGTGATCGTGCACGGGGAGGACGAGCACGCCTTCGTGCCGCCGCCCGGTCCGATCGCGGTGACCTCGAAGCCCTGGATCGGCAGGCCGCCGTCGTAGGCGGGCGGGCGGAAGTCGACCCGCGCGCTGCTGCCGAGGATGCGGTCGGCGACCGCGGTCGGGGCGGCCATCGGGTCGGGCTTGCTGCGGACGCTGACGGAGACCTGGCCGAGCGCCGCGGGTCGACCGGGTGCGTCGACGGCCTGCACCGTGATGCGCGCGTCGCCGCGGCCCTTGTCGGACGCCGACACCGTGATCTGGCAGCCGTTCTGCGTGACGCTGACTCCCGTGCCCGAGATCACCCGGGCCGACTGCACCTGGCACTTGGGGGCCGTGAGCGGACTGTCGAGGTACTGCGACAGGTTGACGGTGCGGCTCGTCCCGGCGATGAGGCCCTCGATCCGCACGGGACGCAGGGTCGCGGCGGGCGGGGCGCTGACGACCCGGACCTTGATCTTGTAGGACTCCGCGCCGCCCTTGGCCTTGACCGTGACCGCACCGGTGGAGCCCTCCTGGGCGGCAGGCTGGGCCCGGAGGACGACCTGGCGCCCACCGGCGCCGGCCTGGTTCAGGTCGACGCGGTCGATGGCCGGGTCCCACGTGGCTTCGTACTGGGCGTTGTTCGCGTCCATCCCGGTGGGCAGCCAGGCGTGGCAGAGCCGTGGGATGTCGAAGGTGCGGGCCGGGCCGTCGGCAACGAGCCTGACCTCGTGGTCGGGGCAGCGCAGGACGGGCACGTCGGGGCCGATCTGGACCGGGATCGTCACGTACGTCGTCTGGGCCGCCTTGTCGGCCGGACCCGTCGCGTTCGTCACCTCGAGCATGAGCGCGGCCGGACCGACGTAGCCGTTGGTCGAGGTCAGCTTGAGCTCGGTGCCGGAGGACACGGCCGACTGGAGGTCCTCGTCGGGGGACGTCGACACCGTGTCGGGCGAGGTGAGGGCGATCTTGCCGCCGCGGGGGTCGACGACGTAGTCGGCGAGGCTGACATCGACCGTGGAGTCGGCGCCCATCTTGATGGTCTTGCCGTCGACGACGTAGGGCGCACCGTTGGTGCCGGCCGGCACGTAGATGAGCGCCATGGCCGAGGCGCCGTCGGCGTCCTCGATGACGTAGGGCACGACGCGCGCCTGCGGTCGCAGCTGGATGCGCAGCTTGCGGCCCTCGCGGACGACGCCGTCGCCGATGAACTTCGTGATCTTGAGGCTGGCCTGCTCCCCGTCGAGGTCGCGGTCGTTGGCGAGCGCGTCGACGAGGATGGAGGTCTCGCCCTGCTTGGCCAGGCCGGTGTCGTCGACGGCGATCGGCGGGTTGTTGAAGTCCTTCTGCCCGCGAACGGTGAGCGTCGACTTCGACGGGTCGAAGAGCCCGTCGGTGATGCCGTAGGTCAGCACCTTGGCCGGCCCGTCGTCGGGCGCGACGACCTTGAAGGTGTCGTCCTTCTGCTTCTGGAAGTCCTTGAGCACGTCGGCGTCGTTGAGCGTCGACAGGTCGACGAACGAGACCGAGTCACCGGCCGCGATGAGGTCGTTGGACAGGACGTCGGCGCGCACGGTGCGACCGGGGGCGGCGACGATGTCGTCCTCGACGGCCACGGGCGGCTGCGGGTCGCCCGGCTGGACGACGCCGACGCGCACGAAACCCTCGCTCGTCAGGCCGAAGCGATCGCGCAGCTGGTAGCGGATGACCTCGGTGCCGGCGCTGCGCGGGTAGGCCTCGTAGCGGATCGTCGCCGCCCCGAAGCCGAGGACGCGACCGAGCTTGAGGTCGACGGCCTTGCCGTCCTCGCCGACGATGCCGCTGACGAAGGTGAGGTCACCGTCCGGGTCGACCCCGCTCGTCGGCACCGTGATCGCCAGGGTGTCGCCGGCCGTGACGCTGGCCGAGAAGCTGCGCGCCGACGGCGGCTGGTTGGGGTACTTCACGGCGTCGGGCAGCGGGTTGATCGTCACGTTGATGCGACCGGTCACCGCCCGCGCTCGGAGGCCCTCGGGGTAGGTCGCGTACTCGAGGATCGCCGACTTCGGACCCTTGAGGGTCTCCTGGTCGGGCACGTAGCGCACGACGGTGCCGGAGGCGAACGCCTGCCCGCCGCCCGACAGCACCTTGACGCTGGCGGGGTCGAGCTTGAGCGGGATGCCCTCGCTCATGGAGTCGTTGTCGAGAGCCGGGATGGTCACGGCGTCACCGACACGGACCGTCGCGACGTCGTCGACGACCGTCGGCAGCACCTTGTCCTTGGGCTCCGGCTTCTGCACGACGGACAGCTGGCCGACGGCGGTCTTCGTGCCGTCGCTGATCGTGTAGCTGACGGTGCCGCGTCGCGGGGTGTCGCCGTCGAGCGGGGCCGTGGCCTCAGCCCGGATCCACCGGCCCTGCACGACGGAGACGCGCAGCCACGCGTCACCGGTGACGACGCGCTGGACGACGAGGACGTCGCTGCGCGGGCTGTAGTCGTTGGAGAGCACGTCGGCGATGACCGGCGTCTGCCCACGCAGCACTGCCGCGTCGGGGGTCGCGACGGGCGGCAGGTCGACCGAGGGGTTCGGCATGATGTCGACGCGGATGCGACCGACGCTGACACCGGAACCCACCTGGGCGGCATACGTCACCGTCGAGGTGCCGGGCGTCTGGCCCGTCACCGTGAGGACGTTGGTGTCGAGGTTGGTGTCGAGCGTCAGCTGGCCCGGACCCTTGACGGCCTGCGCGAGGCGCATGCGGGCCTGCGGGTCGGTCGGGTCGGCACCGGCGATGTCGTTGCCGAGCGGCTGGAGCTGCACCGGCTTGCCGACGACGGCGCGCAGCACGTCGGGCTGGGTCTTGGGCGGCACCGCCTTGCTGTCCTGCTCGCTCAGGACGTCGAGCGTGACCGACGCCTTCTGCGTGCCACCGCGGCCGTCGTCGACCTGGTAGTCGACGACCTGGTCGCCCTTGTCGCCCTGCGCCTTGACGGTGAGTGCACCCGAGCCGTCGACGCCGGTCGTCGCCGGGTCGAGCGCCGAGACCTGGATCGGGTCGTTCTCGGCGTCGCGCCAGTCGGCGATGACGCCGACGCGGACCGAGCCGCTGGCCACGACGGGGTACTTCGCCTGCGCGAGCTTCGCCTGGCCCGAGCGCAGCTTGGGCGCGGTGTTGACGTCGGCGCCGACGATGCGGACGTTCACCTTCGCGGTGGCGCGGCCGTTCTTGGCCGTCGTGCCGTTGTTGACGGTGTAGTCGAAGGAGAACGAGCCGCTGGCCTCCTCGGGCACGGTGACCTGGACGGTCTGGCCGTCGGCCGAGGCGCTCGTCGAGATGCCGGTGGCCCCCGGCTGGCTGACGTCACCGGGCGAGATCGCGAGGATCGAGCCCTGCGAGTCGGAGTCGTTGTCGAGGACGTGCAGGGTCGAGGTGCGCCCCGGGCGCACCTGCAGGTTGTCCGGCTGCGCCTTGGGCGGCGTGCGGCTCACCTCGTCGTCGACGAGGTTCTCGTCCTTCTTCTTGTTCTTGTCGTCGGTCTGCGGCGGCGGGATGACGGAGTTCCAGTTGTCGATCTTGACGCGGTTGCGGTCGATGTCCCACACGTCACCGGAGTCGAGGTCGTTGAGGACGATGAGTCCGCGGTTGACGCGCAGCTTGACGCCGTCGGTGCGCACGCCCTTCTTCATCGCGCCGAGGTCGACCGTGTCGGCGTCGGTGGGGGCGCCGCAGTTGCGGCCGTAGTAGACGTTGGACGCCCCGGCCCACGCTGCGTGGATGCAGCTCGCCAGGCGCACGGGCGCGGAGAGGAAGAGCCGCTGCCCCGGAGCGCCCTGGCTCAGCTTCACGCCACCGGTGGTCGGACTGTCGCCGGTCAGGGAGACCTGTGTCAGCTGCGTCTCGTCCTGGATGAGGACGGAGGCCGCGTCGGGGCCTGGCTGCTGGAGCGCCGCGAAGGCGGGGTTGCCGGGCTCGGCGTTGCCGACCGACAGCTGCTCGGGCTCGGCGAGGGCGTCGGAGTAGAGCTTGCCGGTGGCGGAGTCCCAGACGGCCCAGTGGCTGCCGACGGCCGTCACCTGCGCCGACTTCGACGTGAACCCGAGCTTCGTCGTGACCGGCTTCGCGAACGCGTTGCCCTCGGGCCTCAGCACGGTGACCGTGCCGACCTCGGCGGACACGGCATACACCGTGCCGTCGACGCCGACGGCGACGGCGGAGTTGCCGCCCACCTTGGCGAGCGGCTTGGCCTGCGTCTGCAGGGCGTCGAGGCCGGTGATGCCGCTCCGGTCGTCGACGCGCTGCGCCCGCAGCTCGCCCTTGGCCGGGTCGATCATCGCGATGGTGCCGCCCCGCACGTCGACGAGAGGAGCGGTGAACACGCGGTTGCCGGTCGCCGTGCTCGGCTTCGGCACGACGATCGACTGCTCGGGGGCGAGGGTGCCCTCGGCCGGGTTGATCGGGACGATCTGGTTGCTCGCCTTGGAGTAGCCGACGATCGCCGCGCCGTCCTGGAAGATGTCGAGACCCGACCCGGTCGAGCCGTCGGACAGGACACCGGCGTCGAGCTGGCCGGCCGGCTTGTTGATGCGGCCGTAGCGCGCCTGCTCGGAGTTCGTGACCCAGATGCCGCCGTCGTTGAGGTCGGCCTTGCGGACGATCTCACCGTCACTGCGGGTGGCGAGCCACACGAGCAGGCTCGCGACGAGGGCGACGACGACGGTGGAGATGACTCCGACCCGTCGCTTGGTGGCGGCGGTGCTCATGCGTTCCCCTGTTCGGCGACGGCCATGCGGTCGTCGGGCCGGTTCTCTTCATCTGGCGTGGTGACGGTGGTGACCGGGTCGTCGAGGAGGGCGAGGTCGTCCTCGGTGACGAGCTTGGTCGAGAGCGCGTGCTCGACGAGCCGTGCCTTGCGGTTGGTCGCGAGCTTGCCGACGCCGCCGTGCAGGCCGCGCGTGCCGGCGTCGGCGAGCTTCTGGCAGACGTTGTCGAGCTTGCGGTTGAAACGGGTGATGGTCCAGCCGAGCCGGTCGGCGGCGGCCGCCGAGGAGGGTATCTGGCTCGTACCCGCCTCACGGCGGCGCAGGAACGGCTCGCAGAGCGCGACGATGAGCAGCTTCTGGTCGGGGGTGAACGACACCCGCCCGACCGTGGCCGCGCCGACCTCGTCGTCGTCGGACTCGGCCGGAGGGTCGGCCGTCACCGACTTGAAGGCCGGGCTCGCCACGTGGATCTCGAAGTCGTAGGTCGTCGGGCCGGCGGTGAACCAGACGATGAGCTGCTTCATCGCGAGCGGGATCTTCGCTCCCGGGTTGAGCCACGCCTGGAAGAGGCCCTGCTCGTCGGCGACCGTGGCCGTCAGGGTCGAGCCGGTGTTGCTCAGCCACCAGAAGCCGTTCTCGAACGACACGACGAGGAAGGTGCGGTGCAGGTAGGGGTTGTCATCCACCTCGACGTCGCCGGTCCGACCGATGGTCAGTCCGGTGTCGGGTGACACGGAGTACTCCTCGCCGCAGAACACGACGGTCACCTTGCTGTGGATCACGATCAGGTCCCCTAATCCCTGTCGACACGCTCTCGCGCGGGCGCTGCGGCTAACGATGTCCAGTCGCTGCGCGTTACGGACGTCTGTGGTGGTTTGCTGGTGTCTGTGTCGAGGTTGCCGTTCCGACCGTTTCGTGTCCACCCGCCGGCATACTCAGGCAGCTGACACCGCCCGCCCTCACTGCGCGGTCTCGCACTGCACGTCGGACCCCGGAGAGGCCTGGCCGGAGCGGGCCACGACGACCGTGGCGCACACCTTGGTCCCCTTCGGGGCCTTGACCGTGTAGGTCCTGGCCGTGACGGAGACGAGCTTGGCCCGCTCCGGGTTCCCGGCGTCGGACGGCGTCGGTCCGTAGGACACCCGGAAGGTGTCCTTCTTCGAGGGCTGCGGGTAGCTCCACGTGAAGCTGACGCTGCCCTGACCGGACCTCGCCGAGATGGTCGGCTTCTCGAAGACACCGTCGCCGATGGCACTGTCGTCACCCGGCATCGAGACGGTGGCGCTCGGTGTGGGCGTCGCCGGGGTCGGGTCGCCGGACCCCGATCGGAGCAGGAGGAAGACGACGAGACCGACGAGGACGACGACACCGGCGGCCAGGCCCCAGAGCACTGCCGGCTTCGCGAGCGGAGACGTCGATGCCGGCGCGGCAGCCGGAAGGGCCTGTGTCCCGGGCGCGCTCGCGGCGCGGCGGACCGTCGCCTCCTCGGCCGAGTCCGCCCCGAGCGGCGCGGTCTGGCTCCTGACCGGATCGGTCACGGCGGCCGGGCGGACCGGAGCGGCCGCGGCCGGGCGGCTCGGGCTCGGCATCGGGGCCGGCGACCAGCGCTGCGCCCCGGCCTCCGAGCGGCGTCGCGTCTCGTCGTCGAGCATCGTCGGCGACGGACCGACGGGCTGCGCGACCACGGTCTGCGGCGCCTTGATGCGCGTCCGGTCGTCGTCGTCACCGCCCCGGCCGGTCGGTGAGCCCTGGGTCTGGCTGACGAGGGTCGTGTGGCCCTGCTCGTCGAGGACGACGATGGGCGTGCGGTTGAGACGCTGCTGCTGCTCGACCGCCTGCAGCGCCCGGGCGAACTCCAGGGCCGAGGCCGGTCGGTGCGCGGGGTCCTTGGCCATCGCCTGGGCCAGCAGGCGCTCGAGGCCGGCCGGCACGTCCTGGCGACCCGTCGCGGGCGGCGCCGTGCTGCGGATCCGCGGCATCAACGCGTACGCCGAGTTGTCGCCGCCCGGGATCTCGAAGGGCGAACGGCCCACGAGCAGCTGCCAGAGCGTCGCGGCGAGCGAGTAGACGTCGGAGCGCTCGTCGCCGTTGCTCTGGCCGTAGAGCACCTCCGGCGGAGCCCACGGCACCGAGACGCCGACGTCGTCGGTGGTCTCGGCCTCGACGTCACCCTCGCGGGCGCCGCGACCGGCGATGCCGAAGTCGGTCAGGCCAGGGGCGCCGTAGGCGCTGATGAGGACGTTGGCCGGCTTGATGTCACGGTGCGTGATGCGGGCGCGGTGCGCCGTCTCGACGGCACTCGCGAGCTGGATGCCGGTGCGCAGGACGTCCTCGACCGAGAAGCGCTCGGCGCGGGCCCGCATCGCCAGGTTGGGCGGCGGGTAGTACTTCATGACGAGGTAGGGACGGCCGTCGTCGGAGGCACCGGAACGGAAGACCTGCACGATGTACGGGTGGTCGCCGAGGGCGGCCATGGTGTCGGCCTCCTCGACGAACTGCTGGCGCAGCGCGTCGGTCAGGCCCTCGGACTTGAGCACCTTGACCGCGACCGGCATGCGGGGGCTCTGCTGCTCGTAGAGGAAGACGTCGGCGTACCCGCCCGAGCCGAGCGGCTGGACGAAGACGAGGCCCGGGATCTTCGGGGGCGCGCCCTTCTTCACGAGACACCCCCGTCCGCGGCCGGCAGGTGGTCGGGCGTGCGCGTCACGACGCCGCCTCGAAGGTGAAGGAGACCTCGTCGGCCATGGACACGAGCGACCCGGGCTCGAGCACCTGCTGGTCGTTGGCGCGCAGGCGGAGCGGGCTCTCGCCCGGCAGCGTCACCGTCGTGCCGTTCGTCGTGCCGAGGTCACGGATGAGCACGTGCCAGCCCTCGAGGATGACCTCGACGTGGTTGCGCGAGACGTCGCGCTCGGGGCTCGGCACCTTGACGACGTGCGGTCGGTCGTGGACGGCCAGGCCGTCGCCGAGCTTGGGCGCCCGGCCGAGCAGCACGCTGCGGTCGAGGGTCACGACGTCGCCCGTCGAGAGGCGCAGCACGCCCAGCGGTGGGCGCGGCATGGTGAACGGCTCCTGGGGCGGGATGCTCGAGCCGCACACCCGGCAGCGGTCGCTGTGGGGCGGCGTCGGGTGACCGGTGGAGCAGAGGACGGCCAGGACGCTGGGGCCGGAGAAGGTCTGGTTCTGCGCGGCGTTGCGGGCCTCGAGCAGGGCGCTTCGGTCCACGGTCAGCTCCGTCTCGTCCTCGTCGGTCACGGCGCCGACGTCGAGGGTGGGAGCGGACGTGGGCGTGATCGGTTCCGCGACCGGGGTCGCCGGGGCGACCGGTGCGGCCGGGGATACGGCGCCGGGGAGCGAGATGGGCACGTCGAAGGTCGGCTCCGCGGGCGGCTGGGCCGTGCCGGAGTATGCCGTCGGCGTCGAGGGCGTGGCAGGCGGGCGTGGGGGGCTCGCGGGCACCGAGGTGGGTGCCGGAGTCGGCGCGGGGCCGGTGGTCGCCGGTGGTGGTCCGGTCGAGATGAGCGGAGTCGCCTCGGGCGCACGGACGCCGGGCGGCGGGGTGTTCATGGGAGGCAGCAGGCTCGGGGCGGGCGGCGGCGTGTGCCGACCCGAGAACGTCGGGACCTGTGGCTCCGGCTCGGGCTTGGGGACCTCTGCGGCCGGGGTCGAACGGGCCCACGGCACCGAGGAGATGAGACCGCCCTCGGGCACGACGGGGGCCGAGGGGATCGGTCGCGCCGGCACCTCGGGCGCGGGGGCCTCGTTCGTGACCGCGACGTCGGACGCGTCGGCGACGGCGGGGACGGACGGGCCCGGCAGGTGGTCGTCCTCGTCGTGCCCGGTCTCGTCGTCGTCGGGCCGGGTCAGCGACGCGAGCACCTTGCGGTGCTCGTCGGCGGCCGTGGTGTGCCCGAAGAGGTAGTCGTAGCTCGGCGGTGCGGCGGGCTGGTCGTCGTCCGCGTCGTCCGCGTCGTCGGTCCCGGCGGGGTCGGCCGAGGGGACCGGCGGACGGCCTTGGCCGGACGCGGCCGGCGCCGATGGTGCCGGGGACGGCGGGGACGCGGGGTCCGCGTCGAGCACCGGGCGGGCCGACCACGTCGAGTCGACGTCACGGGGTGCCGCGACGGGCAGGTCGTCGGCCACGGGTGCCGCGGGTGCCGCGGGTGCCGTCGGTGCCGTCGGTGCGGCTGCTGCGGCCGGTGCCGCGGCTGCTGCCGGCGTCGGCGCGGGTGACGCCGGGGGCGCCTGGACCGCGGGCTCTGGTGACGCCGGCACCGCAGCCGTGGGCTCCGGCGACGCGGGAGCCGAGGGCTCCGCGCGCCCCGGCTCCGGTGCGGCCTCGTCGCGGACGGGGGCCGGCGGCGGCGCCCCGCCGGACGCGTCGGCCTCGCCGCTCACGCCTCCACTGGTCTGCGGCGTGGCACGCACGGGCACGGCAGGGGTGACCGACGTCCACGGGCGGAGCGCAGGCACCGGAGCGGCAGGAGGCTCGGGTGCCACGGACTCGGCCGCCCGCGGCTGTTCGGGCTGCACGTCCGAATCTGCCTGTGCCACAAGCGCCTTCGCGTCGGTGCCATCGGACCTCGTTGTGGCAGAGCTGGACTCGATTCCACGCGCACCATCGTCGGAGGTCGTGGACGCGGAGTCGTCCCGGACCCAGCTGCGTCCCCACGGCGACCGGCTCGGGCCGTCCTGCGCGTCCGGGCGATCCGTCGACGTACCGCCGTCGGCCATGGATGCGGCGAAGGTCGGGATGCCGCCGGACGGGGTGGCGCCGTCAGGCACGGGCACCGAGTCGGACGCGGCGGCCGCTTCGGGCCGGGCCTCCGACCGGGCCTCCGACCGGGCCTCCGAGTGGGCCTCCGTCACCGGTGCGTCCAGGGCGCTCGTGGTCGGGGCGGACTGCGGAGTGGTCTCGGTGGCCGGGGTCGCCTCGGTGGGCTCGGTGGGCTCGGTGGGCTCGGTGCGCTCGGTGGGCTCGGTGCGCTCGGTGGGCTCGGTGCGCTCGGTGGGCTCGTCGGGCACCGCGACCGGCGCCGCCTCGTCGCCGGCACCTGCCACTGCTCCGGCACGCGCGGAGGGCGGTCCGGCCGTCAGGCCCTGGGGCGGTACGGGCTGGGCGCGCTCGGACTCCTCGAGCACCCGCAGCACGACCCGGTCCGGGTGGTCGGGCAGCTCGAGGTCGGTCCAGACCTTGCTGCTCGTGGCGCGCACGTCGTGCTCGCTGCCGTCGGCGAGCGTCACGACGGCCGACACCGGGCCGAAGGCGACGATGCGGGTGCGGGGCTGCCAGTGGACGCCGACGAAGTGGTGCGCCTTGCGCATCCCACCGGCCGTCAGCACCTCGACGACGTCGTCGATGTCACCGCCGTCGGCCGCGTCGCTCGCGGCGATGGTGCGCTCGTCGTCCTCGTCGAGGCCGATGAGCAGGTGCATGCCGGGGCCCCCGATGTGCGTCCAGCCTTCGGGGGCCCGGTCGACCACAACGGACGGGCCACTCACGTCTACGACCTGCTCTCCCCTGATGAGCCGTTCACGTTCTCGCGCGGGGTCGTGTCCTCGTCGACGTCGGAGTCGGAGTCCTCGCCCTGCACCGCGACGACGATAGCAGTGACGTTGTCGCGTCCACCGGCTTCGACACCACGGCGCACGAGCTCGTTCGCGGCGGCGGCGGCGTCGGGGTGCTCGGCGAGGACGGCCTCGATCTCCTCGCGGGTCAGCTCGTTGGACAGGCCGTCGGAGCAGATGACGAAGACCTCGCCCGGGTAGGGCGGGAAGACCCACGTGTCGACGACGCCCATCGGGTCGCGCCCGAGCGACCGCGTGACGACGTTGCGTCCCGGGTGCCGGTGCGCCTGCTCGGGCGTGATGAGGCCACGCTCGACGAGCTCCCAGACCTCCGAGTGGTCGACGGTCACCTGGGAGAGCCGGCCGTCCAGGCAGCGGTAGACCCGGGAGTCGCCGATGTTGAAGACCGCCCAGTGGCGGGAGCCGCCGACGGACACGAGGGCGAGGCCGGCGACGGTGGTGCCCATGCCGGTCTGCTCCGGGTGCCGGGCCGCGGACGCGAGGATGCGGCGGTTGGCCTCGCCGACCTGGGCGACGATGTCGCGCACCTGGACGACGGGTCGGTCGGCGAGCTCGGCGACGGTCTCGGCGGCGATGCGGCTCGCGACCTCACCGGCAGCGTGGCCACCCATGCCGTCGGCGACGACGTAGACGGTGCCCCGGGTGCAGGCCGAGTCCTCGTTGTGCGCTCGGACGCGACCCACGTCGGTCGCCAGGCCCGCCGCGATGGCCGGGAGGGTCGTGCTCATGCGTCGGCGTCCGTCCCGGCGTCGGCGCCGGCATCGACAGCAGCGCCCCACGGCGTGACGCGCACGGTCGTCAGCACCTGGCGGATGAGCTCGTAGTCGGCCACGGCATCGGCGCCGCCGACGGCACCGGTCAGCTGGACGAGGTGCGCGGGGGCGTCGGACGGCCCCGAGGCACCGCACGTCACGAGATGGAAGAGGTTGGCCTGCAGGACGGTCTCGACGTCGTCGTCGGGCCAGGTCGCGTCGCACCCGACGAACTGGGCGCCACCGAGGTCGGCGGCATACGGCTCGGAGACGGCGCCGCCCCGCGAGGTGGCGAGGGAGGCGATCTGCTCGAGGGAGTCCTCGATGCGGAAGGACGGCCCGCACTGCTCGATGGTGACGACGACGTTGGGCGCGAACGCACCCTCGCGCGGGAGCCGGGCCGCCATCGTGGTGCCCGGTGCGTGCGCGGGCTCCCATCCCTCCGGCACCTCGAGGGCCACCGACGGCTGGCCCGGGAAGTCGGCGCTCGGGTAGGCGAGGGTGCTCATGGGCTCGTTCCTTTCGGTCGTTCCCGCAGGGGTCGGGGACGGCGCGGTCAGTCAATCATTCACGAGGTGCCGTGTCAGATCGGGCGACGCACCCGTCCCGGCGGCGATGGCTCGCGGGAACGAGGTCCCGTCGAGCGTACGACGGCGTCGCCGGGCGTCGCGATGGGGAGAACTCCCCACGGCGGCCGTGCGGCCGTGCCGCTGTGGTCGACCGACCCGACCGTCAGTCCACCGACTCGCGCGCGGACCACCAGGCGAGCAGCTTCTCGCGGGCGGCGTCCTTGCCGATCGGTCCGTCGTCGAGGCGGACCGACAGGAGGAAGTCGTAGGCCTCGCCCAGCACCGGCCCGGGACGGATCGCCAGCGTCTCGGCGATCTCGTTGCCGTTGAGCTCGGGGCGGACGCTCGCCAGCTCCTCCTCGGCGGCGAGGCGCTCGATGCGCTTCTCGAGGTCGTCGTAGGCCCGCGACAGCCGCTGGGCCTTGCGGGCGTTGCGCGTCGTGCAGTCCGAGCGCGTCAACCGGTGCAGCCGCGTCAGCAGGGGTCCGGCGTCGTTGACGTAGCGCCGGACAGCCGAGTCGGTCCACTGTCCGTCGCCGTAGCCGTGGAAGCGCAGGTGCAGCTCGACGAGGCGGGCGACCTGCTTGGTCGTGTCCTTGTCGAAGCGCATCGCCTTCATCCGCCTGCTCGCGAGCTTGGCGCCGACGAGCTCGTGGTGGTGGAAGGAGACCCCGCCGCCGTCCTCGAAGCGCCGGGTGGCGGGCTTGCCGATGTCGTGGAGCAGCGCGGCGAGACGCAGGACGAGGTCGGGGCCCGGCACCGACTCCGGCGGGCCGTCGGCGGGGCCCTCGAGGTCCATCGCCTGCTCGAGGACGATGAGCGAGTGGTCGTAGACGTCCTTGTGGCGGTGGTGCTCGTCGAGCTCGAGACGCAGCGCGGGCAGCTCGGGCAGGAAGACGTCGGCGAGGCCGGTGTCGACGAGGAGCGTCAGGCCGAGCCGCGGCCGGGGCGACAGGAGCAGCTTGACGAACTCGTCGCGGACCCGCTCCGCCGAGATGATCGAGAGGGTCCCGGCGCGCTCGACCATGGCGGCCCGCACCTCGGGCGCGACGTCGAAGCCGAGCTGGGAGGCGAAGCGCGCGGCCCGCATCATCCGCAGCGGGTCGTCGGCGAAGGACTCCTCGGGCGCGGCAGGTGTCATGAGCCGCTGCCGGACGAGGTCGGACAGGCCGCCGTGGACGTCGACGAACTCGAGGCTCGGCAGCCGGATCGCCATGGCGTTGACGGTGAAGTCGCGCCGGACGAGGTCGCCCTCGAGGCTGTCGCCGAACATCACCTCGGGCTTGCGCGACGTGCGGTCGTAGGTGTCGGCGCGGTAGGTCGTGATCTCGATGACGTGCGAGCCCTTGCGCAGCCCGATGGTGCCGAACTCGCGACCGATGTCCCAGTGGGCGTCGGCCCAGCCGACGACGATCGCCAGGATGTCGTCGGGGCGGGCGTCCGAGGTGAGGTCGAGGTCGGGCGAGACGCGCCCGAGGAAGGCGTCTCGGACCGGCCCGCCGACGAGCGCCAGCTCGTGCCCGGCGGCGGCGAACCGCTCCCCCAGCTCGGTGAGCATCGGCAGGACGGGTGCGAGCCGGGCGACGGCGGCCCGCAGAAGCGGGAGTCCGGCGTCGGCCGGCTCGTGGCCGTCGGCGGGAGGCGTGTCGGGTCGGTCTGGCACGCGACCAGCCTAGTGAGCGTTCGCCCGGGTCCTGACCGCCCGCATGCGCAGGGGTGGGCGCGCGCACCCACGCGCGAGGGAGACGACCGGCACCCGACCCGGACCGCCGGTCGGCACCGCTCGCGTGCGGGTCTCCGCGACGACGAGAGCGGTCCGGGCCCCGCCCGTTATGGTGGCGATGTGAGCGCGCAGCCCGTCCCCAGCCCCGTGCCGGGGAGGCGTCTGCCCGCCGTCGAGGAGCGCTCTGCGGGCGGCATCGTCGTGGACGTCCAGGAGGGTCTGGCCCTCATCGCGATCATCGCCCGGCGCAACCGTGCGGGGCGCGTCGAGTGGTGCCTGCCCAAGGGGCACGTCGAGCCGGGCGAGACGCTCGTCGAGACGGCCGCCCGCGAGGTGGCCGAGGAGACCGGGATCGTCGGCCGCGTGCTCGTCGAGCTCGGCACCATCGACTACTGGTTCGCGACGACCGACAAGCGCGTCCACAAGTTCGTGCACCACTACCTTCTCGAGGCCACGGGCGGTGAGCTCTCCATCGAGAACGACCCCGACCACGAGGCCATCGACGTCGCGTGGATGCGGCTCGACGAGGTGCACCGCAGGCTCACCTTCCCCAACGAGCGCCGCATCGCGCAGGCGGCGTGGAACCGGCTGGCGGGGACGGCGTGATCCTTCGAGGGTCGCGGCGTCCGGACACGAGCGGGCGCCGCGGGACCCGCCTCGTGCGCCGCCTGACCGCCACGGCGACCACCCTGGTGGCGCTGGGGATGACGGCCGGCGGTGCCCTGGCGAGCGCCGCGCCGTCCGCCGCCGTGCCGAGCACGTATGCCGCCGGGCCCGGCTCGTCCACCGCCCACCGACCCGCCGTGGTGCCCGCCAAGGACGTCGCCGTCATCGTGCTCGAGACGCTGACGCCCGCCGTGGTCGGCCCGGGCAAGGACGTCACGATCACCGGCACGGTGACGGCGCCGCTGACCGGACCGCTCTCGGGTCCGGAGGTCCGGGTCGTGCGCGGCGACGTGACGGTCAACCAGCGCAGCGCCCTCGACGACTGGGCCAGCGGCCGCACGGACACCTCCGGGCGCACCGTCGACACGACGTCCCTGGCCACGGTGGCCGCAGGCCAGACGCGGCCTTTCACCGCGACGGTCCCGTGGGAGCGGCTGAGGTCCGACGACGCGTTCGCGGCGCTGCCGATCTCCGTCGAGGTCGTCCAGGAGGGTGCGAGCGAGCCCACCGGGATGACGCGGACCTTCATCGCCTGGAACGGCCGCAAGGAGTACGTCCCGCTCAAGGTCGCGACCGTCGTGCCCGTGACGCTCGACCCCGACGTCGACCTCGCCTCGCGTGACGACGCGGTGCGGCAGTCGGCCTGGGAGCAGGCCATCGGTCCCGACTCGCGCGTGTCCCGCATCCTCGAGGGCACTCGCGGCACGCCGGTCGACCTCGCCGTCGACCCGTCCGTGCTCGGTCCCGACCTCGTCGCCGACTCCGGCACGACCGGCCCCACGCCGACCGGGACGTCCACACCCGGCGGCACCGGCACGACCACGTCGCCGTCGGCCACCTCCGGCACCCCCTCCCCGTCCACGACCGGCACCCCGGGCGCCACGGGCACCCCCGCGCCGGGGTCCGCCACGAGCGCCCCGGCCCCCGGCGGCACGACACCCACCCCGGCGGCCACTCCGTCCACCACCACGTCTGCTCCACCCGGCGGCACCCCGTCGGAGGCCACGCTCGCCATCGCGCGCCTGGGCGACGCGGTCGTCGCGCAGCTGAGCGGCCGCAGCGTCTGGGCCCTGCCGTACGCCGATGCCGACATCGCCGCCACCGTCGGCATCGACCCGGCGAACTCCCTCGTGCGCGACCTCGTCAGCCGGGCCTCCACCCTCGCGGCCCGCCTGGGACAGCCGGCGCGGGCCGACATCGTCTGGCCCGTCGACGGGCTGATGCCGGCCGGGCGCGAGCAGGGCATCAAGACGCTCCTGTCCGGCACGACGGTCAAGAAGCCCGCCGGGATCGTCGTCAGCGCGCCCGCGGTGACGAAGGCAACGGCATACACCCCGACCGCGCGGCGGGTCACGGCGAGCGGGACCCGGCTGCTCGCGTACGACACGCGCCTGTCCGCCCTATTGCCCAAGCGCACCGACGCCAGCCCCGTCCTGTCGGTGCAGCGCTACCTCGCCGAGACGCTCGTGCTGCTCGGCGAGCGCGCCGGCACGCCGCGCTCCGTGCTCGTCACGGCTCCGCGTACCTACGACCCCGACGCCGCGGGCCTCGCGACGTTCCTCTCCGCCACCTCGAGCGCGCCGTGGCTCCAGACCGTCGATGCCGCGTCACTGCTCACCGACAGCGGCAACGACAAGGCCGTGCCACAGACGAAGCCGGTCGTCCCCGTCGCCTCGGCCGCGCCGAGGCCCGTGCTGAACGCTCGCCGCCTCGCGCGGATGGCCGAGCAGCGCGACACGCTCCTCAGCGTCTCGTCGGTGCTGCGCGACGGGGAGGAGTTCGAGCGCACCTACCGCGAGGTGCTCGACGAGCTCGCGAGCGCGCGGTGGCGCTGGAACCCTGCCGGGTGGGTCACCCTGGCCAACTCCGTCGACGCCGACATCAAGGCCGCGACGAGCGCCATCCGCGTCGTGCCCCGCACGAGCACGATCAACCTGCTCGCCGAGAACGGCACGCTGCGCATCACCGTCGAGAACGGCCTCGACTACACCGTCGAGGACATCCGCCTGCGGCTCGTCCCGGACAACCCGCGCATCCGGATCGTCGAGCAGCCCGCCCCCGTGACCATCGGACCGTCGTCGCGCACCAACGTGCCCGTCGAGGTCGCCGCCGTGGCCGCCGGCCGCGCCGAGATCCGGGCCTTCCTCACGACCGCCGACGGCACCCAGATCGGCTCGCCCGCCACCATCCCGGTGGCCGCCAACCCGCTCGACGGCGCCATCTACTGGGTCGGCGGCATCCTCGTCGGGCTCGTCCTGCTGGCCGGCGTCATCCGCGCGGTCGTCAAGGGCACCTCGCGCGTCGACGAGATCGCCGACATCGAGGCCGTGACCGCGGCACACGAGGCGCTCGGCGATGCGGACGACGGGGATCGCACCTGAGTCCGCCTAGGATGGGTGGCGAGCCACGCATCCGCGCACGACATGACGAGGGAGGGTGACGCACGTGCAGGGAGTCGGACCCGGATCCGTCCTGGGCGGCCGCTACGCGGTCACGCTGCGCACCTCCGAGGGCGTCCACCACGAACGCTGGCGGGCCAACGACCACACCCTCGAGCGCGAGGTCGTGCTCGTCTGCTTCCCGGCCGGCTCGTCGGTCGCCGCCGCCGCTCTCGATGCCGCCCGCCGTGCCGCCGGCATCGAGGACTCCCGTCTCGTGCGGGTCCTCGACGTGGGCACCGACCAGGGCGTCGGCTTCATCGTCGAGGAGCCCCTGACCGGCGCCGTCCCGCTCTCGCACCTGCTGCAGAGCGGTGGCCTGTCACCCGACGAGGTGCGCCGCCTGACCGGCGAGGCCGCCACGGCCCTCGACAAGGCCACCCACCGCGGCCTGCACCACCTCGCCCTGACGCCGAGCTCGGTGCTGCGCATGTCCGACGGCGCCGTCAAGGTGCGCGGCCTCGCCACCGAGGCCGCCCTGACCGACGCCGACCGGCTCTCCGACGAGCGCGCGTCCCGCGCCGACGCCGTCGGGCTCGTCAAGATCGCGTATGCCGGCCTCACCGGTCGCTGGCCCATGGTGTCCGTCGACGACGGGCTGATTCCCGCGGGCGGTCCGGTGGGCCTCGAGGCGGCCCCGACCATCGTCGGCGGCGTGGCGGCCCCCTCCGAGATCGCCGTGGGCGTGCCCAACGACCTCGACCTCATCTGCCGGATGACCCTCGGCAGCGGCCGGCGCGGACCCGTGTCGCCGGGCGACCTCGCCCTCCAGATCGCGCCGTGGTCGAGCGAGCAGGCGACGTCCGACGGGGCCACCGGGATCGGCCTGCGCAGCCGGGACGACCGCGAGTCCCTCGAGCCGACGCGCGTCATGCCGTCGGTGCGCGCCGGGGCCGCAGGGGCTGCCGCGGTCGGCGCCGCCGGGGCTGCCGCGGCTGGTGCCGGGGCGGCCGGGACGACGTCGGTCGCGGGCGCCGGCAACCCGAGCCAGTCCAGCACGATCTTCTTCGACAGCGTCTCCGAGGCGCAGCTCGGGGAGACCCCGACCTCTCGCGACACCACCACCGAGCGGACCCACGGCGGCATCGCCGCGGCCGGAGCCGCTGCGGCCGGGGTGGCCGGTGCCATCGGCGACAAGGTCGGCTCGTTCGCCCGGGCCGCCGCCGACAAGGCCGCAGCCCGGGCCGCCGAGCGCCGCTCCGCCCACGACGACGACTTCGACGGCGAGGACATCGGCCTCGTCGACGCGCTCGACGAGGCCCCCACGACCCGTCTCGAGCCGCCGCTGCCGGTCTTCGGTCGCGAGGCCCCGGAGGCCCCGAGCGGCGCCCAGTCCCGCATCGCCCTCGCGATCGTCGGGGTGCTCGTGCTCGTCGCCCTCGTCATCGGCATCAGCAACGTCATGAAGATCGGCCAGCACGACGGTCCGGCGACCGCCGTCACCGTCACCAAGACGCGCACGCCGAGCGCCACCCAGCCTCCGGCCACGTCCACCCAGGCACCCCCGACGACGACCCAGGCGCCGCCGGCTGCGCCGGTCAGCATCGTCGGCGGCACGGGTTTCGACCCGCAGGACGGCACCGAGTCGGACCGCAACGTCAAGAACGTCGCCGACGGCGACCCGGGCACGGGCTGGGAGTCGCGCTGGTACGGCACGGCGTCCTTCAACGGCGACAAGGACGGCGTCGGGGTCCTGCTCGACCTCAGCGCGCCGACCGCCGTCAAGGAGGTCGAGCTCGTCCTTCCCGCCGAGCAGAACGTCACCGTCTACCTCACCGACTCCGGCTCGACCGACTCGCTCGACGGTGCCCAGAAGGTCGGCTCGGCCAAGAACGCCAACGGCACCGTCGTCATCAAGGCGAGCGGGGACCTCCAGCCCGCCAGCAAGCTCCTCGTCCTCGTCACGAAGGCGGCGCCCGCCGAGGCCGCGAACCACTACCGCGCGCAGATCAGCGAAGTGACGGTGCGCTGACCGTGAGCCCGGGGGTTGCCGCCCCGATCGCCGATCTGAGCGACCGGGAGCTGCTGGCACTGCACGTCGACGGCGACGACCATGCCTTCGCCGAGCTGTTCCGACGCCACAAGGACCGGATGTGGGCCGTCGCGCTGCGCACGGTCCGCGACCCCGAGCTCGCTGCCGACGCCGTCCAGGACGGCTTCATCGCAGCCTTCCGCCGGGCCGAGTCCTACCGCGGCGAGGCGGCCGTCACCACCTGGCTGCACCGCATCATCGTCAACGCCTGCCTCGACCGGCTGCGCCGGCGCAAGCCGACCGCCGAGCTGCCCGAGTACGAGCTCGCCGACCGGCACGACCACCACGCCTCCACCGAGGTGCGCCTCGACATCCAGGAGGCCCTCGCCAAGCTTCCCGAAGGGCAGCGGGCGGCGCTCGTGCTCGTCGACATGCATGCGGTCCCCGTGGCGGAGGCGGCCGTCATCCTCGGCGTGGCCGAGGGGACCATCAAGTCGCGCTGCGCGCGCGGCCGCGCTGCCCTGGCCCAGCATCTGGGGCTGACGCCGGGCGTCCGGCCGGTCGAGCAGGACTGACCACGGTCCGCGCCCGACCCCACGGGGTACGGGAGGCTGGGGACCGGTCGAGCCGAGCGCTCGCCGGGTCGCCACCCGGGCACCGGCCGAAGAATGGTTGAATCCGGTGGAACCCGACGGCCACAGGGGGCCGTCGAAACCACGGCGACCGGCATACCCCTGCCTGCCCGTACGACCACCGCACGCTCTGCCCGAAGGACCACATCCGTGGACGAGTCCGCGAACACCCCTGAGCACGACCCTCGCGTCCGCGACCCCGACGGGCGTGCGGCGAGCGAGCCGACACCGGTCATCCCGGCCGTCCACCCGGCCGTCGACCCCGATCACGAGATCGAGGACGACGGCCCCCTGCCCCAGCTCGATGCGGACGTCGAGCAGCGGGTGCGGTCCCTGCTCGTCAGCGCGGCCGACCCGGGACCGATGCCTGACGAGGTCTCCGAACGCATCTCGGGCGCCCTGCTCGACGCGGCGCGGCTGCGCGTCGACCCCGGGCCGCTGTCCGCCTCCGCCTCCGGCCCGGACATGGCCGCCACGGGAGGTGGGGGCGCTGCCGCAGACGGCACCGTCCTCGCGATGCCCGCGCGGCGCGACCGTCCCAAGCCGATCTACCTCGTCGCCGCCGTCGCCGCCGCGGCGGCCGTCGTCGCCGTGGGCGCCTCGGCCCTGCACGTGACCAAGCGACCCAACGGCGCCGCGGTCGTCGGCGACACGTACGGCTCGGGCGCCGCCACCTCCCCGTCCAGCCAGCCGTCGGGCCAGCCGTCGGGCCAGCCGTCCAGCCCCGCCGGGCTGCACATCCAGCTCAGCACGACGGCATACACCGCCGGCACGCTCGCCACGCAGGCCCGGGCCCTGCTCGACGACCCCGGCCAGCCGCTCCGCGACCTCGCGGCGGAGTCACCCGCCATCGGGCCCATCGCCACGCCCATCGGCCTCGAGGCCTGCCTCGAGGAGATCGGCGCGATCGGTGCGACCGACCCGGCCCCCGAAGGAGTCTCCGCGGACCTGGCGACGTTCGACGGGCGACCTGCCGTCGTCGTCGTCGTCACCCGGGCCGGGGCCAGCACCGCCTGGGCCGTCGAGCGCAGCTGCACGACCGGCGCCCCCGGGCTGCTCAAGGGCGCCACGCCCGTCCCGTGAGCCCCACGAGGGCGCTGGAACCACGCGTGGTCCCGCCACACGGGCGCTGCCCTGCGGGCTGACGGGCGCGGGAACAACAACCGCCTAGGATCGGTTGAGGCCTATGCGGCTCGCGGCCTCCCGCCGTACCGGTTCGCGCCGGTCTCGGGGTGGGGACGAGCGGCCACGACACGAGTTTCACGAGGAGCAGCCCACATGTCCGACGTCCGCAACGTCATCATCATCGGTTCGGGCCCTGCGGGGTACACCGCCGCCGTCTACGCCGCCCGCGCGAACCTCGCGCCCCTCGTCTTCGAGGGCGCCGTCACCGCCGGTGGCGCACTGATGAACACGACCGAGGTCGAGAACTTCCCCGGCTTCAAGGACGGCATCATGGGCCCCGACCTCATGGACGGCATGCGCGCCCAGGCCGAACGCTTCGGCGCCGAGCTCGTCACCGACGACGTCACCGCCGTCGACCTGACCGGCGAGGTCAAGACCGTCACCGACGGCGAGGGCAACCTCCACCGCGCCCGCTCGGTCATCCTCGCGATGGGCTCGGCCTACCGCGAGCTCGGCCTGCCCCGCGAGAAGGAGCTCTCCGGCCACGGCGTCTCCTGGTGCGCCACCTGCGACGGCTTCTTCTTCCGCGACCAGGACATCGCCGTCGTCGGCGGCGGCGACTCCGCCATCGAGGAGGCCACCTTCCTGACGAAGTTCGCCCGCACCGTCACGATCATCCACCGCCGCGAAGAGCTGCGCGCCAGCAAGATCATGGCCGACCGCGCCTTCGCCAACGACAAGATCCGCTTCGCCTGGAACTCCGAGGTCGCCCAGCTCCACGGCGAGGACAAGCTCTCCGGCATCACACTGCGCGACACCGTCACCGGCGAGACCCGCGACCTCGCCGTCACCGGGCTCTTCGTCGCCATCGGCCACGACCCCCGCAACGAGCTCCTCGTCCCCACCCACGACACCGACGACACCCACGGCACCGACGGCGAGTCCGTCGCGCTCGACGACGCCGGCTACGTCCTCGTCGACGGCCGCTCCACCCGCACCAACGTGCCCGGCGTCTTCGCCTGCGGCGACCTCGTCGACCACACCTACCGCCAGGCCATCACCGCCGCCGGCTCCGGCTGCGCCGCCGCGCTCGACGCCGAGCACTACCTCGCCGCCCTCGAGGACACCGCCTCCCCCGCCCAGGCCGCCGCCGAGGCCGCGGTCATCGACGAGACGGACTCGGGCGAGATCCCCGACCCGCGCGTCACCGTCGGCGCCGACGCCTAACGTCGGTCCCGACACCCGAACGCACGACCCAGCCCCGCCGCCCCTGGCAACCCGAGCCAACACGAGAAGGAATCTCCATGGCACTGAAGAACACGACCGACGCCACCTTCGCCGACGACGTCCTCATGAGCGACAAGCCCGTGCTGGTCGACTTCTGGGCGACGTGGTGCGGCCCGTGCCGCAAGGTCGCCCCGATCCTCGAGGAGATCAACGAGCAGTACGGCGACAAGATCGAGGTCGTCAAGCTCGACACCGACGCCAACGTCGACACCGCCGCCCGCTACGGCGTCGTCTCGATCCCCACGCTCAACGTCTACGTCAAGGGCGAGGTCGTCAAGACGATCGTCGGCGCGCACCCGAAGCCGAAGCTGCTCCGTGAGCTCGAGGAGTTCATCGCCTGACCGGCAAACGTCGAAGGGGTGGTCCACCGTCACGGTGCCACCCCTTTCGCGTACTACGCTGCTGACGGCGCCCGACCGCTCCGGACTGACGCACAGCCACCCGCGACCCCTCCGGAGCCCTCCAAGGAAAGGAGCCGAGATGACCCCACAGCAGTCAGTCGTGCTCCGGCGCGGCGACTCCGGCCCGGCCGTGGCCGCCGTGTGCGAGCGGCTCGTCCTCTCGGGCGACCTCCCCGGAGGCTCCGGGCACAGCGACCGCTTCGGTGACCCCGTCTACGACGAGCACGTCGAGCAGGCCGTGAAGTCCTTCCAGCAGCGGCGGGGCCTCATCGTCGACGGCATCGTCGGCCGCTCCACGTATGCCGTCCTCGACGGTGCGCGCTGGGCGCTCGGTGACCGTGTGCTGCGCTACGTCCCCGAGCACTTCGTCGAGGGCGACGACGTCGTGGCCCTGCAGGCCCGCCTCGTCGAGCTCGGCTTCACGCCCGGCAAGGTCGACGGCCTCCACGGCCCGAGCACCGACTCCGCGCTGCGTGCCTTCCAGGCCGCCGTCGGGCTCGTCCCCGACGGCACCGTCGGACCCGAGACGATGCGGGCCTTCGCCGGCCTGCGGCGCTCGGTCAGCGGTGGGTCGGCCAACGCCCTGCGCGAGCGCGAGCAGATCCGGCGCAGTGGCTACAGCCTCAGCGGGCGCACCATCGTGCTCGACCCCGGACACGGCGGCGGCGACTCCGGAGCCCACGGCCTTCGCGGTCTCGTCGAGGGCCGTCTCGCGCTCGACCTCGCGCGTCGCATCGAGGGGCGCCTGTCCGCCCACGGTGTCAGCGTCGTCTTCACCCGCACCGAGGCCACCGACGGCGGCACCGACGAGGAGCGGGCGGCCTTCGCCAACTCCTGCGAGGCCGACCTCGTGCTCTCCCTCCACACCGACCACTCGGTCACCGGCTCGGCCCACGGGGCGGCGACGTACTTCTACGGCCACCCCGACAACGCCGCCCACGCAGACTGGTCGGTCATCGGCGAGAGCTTCGCCGACCTGCTGCTGCGCGAGGTCGTGGCCCGCACCGGACTGACCGACTGCCGCGCGCATGCGCGCACGTGGCCGCTGCTGCGCCGCACCCGGATGCCGGCGGTCCGCCTCGACTTCGGCTACCTCAACCACGACGGCGACGCCGCGGCCCTGGCCAACGCCCAGACGCTCGACCACGTCGCCGAGGCCGTCGTCGTCGCCCTCCAGCGCGTCTACCTCGGCGAGGCCGACACGTCACGCACCGGCGTCCTGCGCCTCGACGACCTCCGCCGCCACCTCGAGACGATGCGCGCGCAGCAGGTCGGGGCCGAGCGCACCGTCGGCTGACCCCTCGGTGCGTGCCCCTGCGGGGCTCAGCCGCGGTCGGTCACGTGCGCGTGGCTCGAGCCGTTGGGGTGCGTCTCGGGCACCGGCCGGACCCCCGGCACCCGGTCCAGCACCCGGGCGATGGCTGCCGCCGCCTCGTCGCGCAGCGTGACGACCGTGCGCAGGTCGATCCGCAGGCGGGGGTATGCCGGGTGGTCGCGCTCGACCCGGAAGCCGACCTTCTCGAGGAAGCCGACGTCGAGCACGCAGGTGTGCCTCGAGACCGCGAGCGGGCGCGCGGCCACCGCCTCGAGGGAGCGCATGCGGTGGCGCAGGGCGTCCTTGGCGGCCGACTGCACCAGGGCCTTGCGCAGTCCACTGCCCGCGCACTCGGGTGTCGTGATCGCGGTGACGAGCATGAGCGTCGACGGGTCGGACGGTGAGGTCGGGAAGGCCGCGAGCCGTGCGACGTGTCTCGCCGGTGCGACGACGACGTGCCCCGCCGGCGTGCCGTCGACGTAGGCGACGCGGCCCGGCGGACCCCAGTCGGCCGTCACCGTCTCGATCCAGTCGGTCAGCAGGTCGTGCGGGTCGTCCGGGTCGCCGTGGCCGTTGTGCGGCACCGTCTGCCAGAACGTGCACGGCGCGCACGCGCCGACGAGGTCGGGGACGAGGTCGGGCGTGAGGGGCCGGAGCTCACGCATCGTGTCTCCGGGCAGCCCTCATGCCCCCATTCTGACCCGCCGCCCGCCGGACGGCACCAGGACCACGGGAACCGCCGTGTCGAGGCCGTATCGAGGCCGTGTCGCGACCGTGTCTGGGCGGTGTCGAGGGGCGCGGGGCGGCGGCGGGCGCTCCCCGGGCCGGACGGCATACCGAATTAGGGTGGGGAGCATGAGCGAGCCGGGCACCTATGTCGAGAAGAGCTTCAAGCGCGACACGAACTACATCACCACCCGCATCACCGCGGACGGACGCGACGGCTTCCCCGTCGAGGCGGGGCGCTACCGTCTCGTCGTCGCCCGGGCGTGCCCGTGGGCCAACCGCGCGATCATCGTGCGCCGGCTGCTCGGGCTCGAGGACGCACTGTCGATGGGGATCTGCGGCCCGACGCACGACCGGCGCAGCTGGACCTTCGACCTCGATCCCGGCGGCCTCGACCCGGTGCTGCAGATCCCCCGCATCCAGGACGCCTACTTCAAGCGCGACCCCGAATACCCCCGTGGCATCACGGTGCCCGCGATCGTGGACGTGCCCACCGGTGCTGTCGTGACGAACGACTTCAAGCAGATCACCGTCGACCTCGAGACCGAGTGGCGCGACCTCCACCGCGAGGGCGCGCCGGACCTCTACCCCGCTGCCCTCGCCGACGAGATCGAGTCGGTCAGCGAGCCGATCTACCGCTACGTCAACAACGGTGTCTACCGCTGCGGCTTCGCCGGCACCCAGGATGCCTACGACAAGGCCTACCGCCGGCTGTGGGAGAACCTCGACCTGCTCGAGGAGCGCCTGTCGACCCGTCGCTACCTCGTCGGCGACCACATCACCGAGGCCGACGTGCGCCTCTTCACGACGCTCGTGCGCTTCGACCCCGTCTACCACGGCCACTTCAAGTGCAACCGGAGCAAGCTCATCGAGATGCCGGCGCTGTGGGGCTACGCGCGCGACCTCTTCCAGACGCCGGGCTTCGGCGACACCGTCGACTTCGCGCACATCAAGCGGCACTACTACGTCGTGCACACCGACGTGAACCCGACGGGCGTCGTGCCCCTCGGTCCCGCGCTCGAGAACTGGGCGACGCCGCACGGACGCGAGGAGCTGGGCGGGTCGCCGTTCGGCGACGGCACGCCGCCGGGACCGCCCCGCGAGGTGGTGCCGCCGGAGCACAACCCCGTGCTCGCGATGCTGGCCGGCTGACCAGCCGCTACGTGCCGTATGCCGGTGGGTTGCCTTGTCACGCAAGGCGACCCACCGGCATACGTGCTTCAGGCGCGGTAGAACTCCACGAGGACCGGAGCGAGCACGTCCGCGTGCACCTGGTGGAAGTCGCCGGGGAGCTCGACCGCGCGGCCATCGGGCAGCGCGTCGGCGAGGACGGCTGCCGAGTCGTGCAGCGCCGGCATCATCGTCCCGCTGCTGCAGATCGACAGGAAGGGCACCGTCACGCGGCGCAGGGTCTCGGTGGGCAGGCTCTGGTCGTCGCCACCGAGGCAGTAGCCGTCGTACTTGACCGTGTAGGTCATCGCCAGCATCGGCTCCCACATCGGCGTGCCCTTCATGCCCTCGACCATCTCGTCGGGCATGCCGACGACGATGTTGTTGAAGTAGCGCAGGATGCCCTCGCGGTCACCCGCCTCCTCGAAGCGCTCGAGGGTGCCGATGTAGTCGTCCGGAGCCGGCCACGCGTCGCTGCGGTAGGGCACCTCGATGGCCGCCCCCTTCGCGATGGGCGTCCCGGCTGCGATGGCCTCGATGACGAGGGCGCCACCGGAGGATGCACCGAACGCGTAGGCAGGAGAGTCGGACTCACCTGTCGCGGCGATGACGGCCGTGAGGTCCTCGATCTCGCGGGCGACGACGTCCCGGCGCTGAGCGCCGGCTCCGGGCTGGGTGTCGCCGCTGTCGCCACGGCCCCGACGGTCGTACGTCACGCCCGTCATCCCCAGCTCGCCGAGCGCCTGGGCGACGTCGCGGAACGCCCCCCGGTCACAGAACGCGCCGCCGACGACGACCGCGACCGGTCCCGTGCCGTAGGCCTCGTAGGCGATGGTGGTGCCGTCGGCCGATGTGGCCTTCTCGAGCTGGCTCATGGGTGACTCCTTGGTGTGCGCGGCCCGCCTGTCGGGCCCTCACCCCCATGTCGATCGGGGAGCCCCCGACTCGACACTTCGATTGTCGAAGTGTCTGCCCGGGTCACGTGCGCTTCCGGGAGAAGACCTCACGCCGGTCGCTCTCCGGCACCGTCTCCATGAACTCCGTGACCGCCTCCGACAGCGCGGGCCACGTCGTGTGC
The DNA here is from genome assembly GCF_964254175.1 of Terrabacter sp. LjRoot27. Classification (NCBI taxonomy): domain Bacteria; kingdom Bacillati; phylum Actinomycetota; class Actinomycetes; order Micrococcales; family Intrasporangiaceae; genus Terrabacter; species Terrabacter sp. LjRoot27. Next base: position 40,772 of record NZ_CAXUSS020000001.1, on the reverse strand, counting down.
TGCTCGACGGGCACGACGGTGGCGACGACCTGGTCGGCGTGCACCTCGACGAGGTTCCACGACTGGGGGCCGTCGACACCCATGAGCAGCTCACGCGGGGCTCCCACGTCGTCGACGTAGCTGACGCCGCCGGCGACGAGGACCGGGACCGAGCCGAGCGTGCCGAAGCTCGTCACGTGGAGGTGGCCACTGAGGACCGCACGGACGTCGCTGCCCTCGACGACCCCGCGCAGTCGGTCCACGTCGTCGAAGTCGAGCAGCTGCATGACCGGGGAGCGGTAGGTGATGGGCGCGTGGTGGATGACGAGAATCGTGCCGTGCTCGGCTGGTGCGGCGAGTTCCCTTGCCAGCCAGTCATACTGGTCGTCGGAGAAGCCGCCGTGGTGATAGCCCGGCACCGCGGAGTCGATCGCGATGATGCGCAGTCCGTGGCAGTCGGTGACGGTGTCCTGCGGCGCGTCGGTGTCGATGCCGTAGAGCGTACGGGCCATCGGCCGGCGCTCGTCGTGGTTGCCGCCGGTCAGGACGAGCGCGCAGCCGAGACGCTCGACGACGGGGTCGACGACAGCGCGCAGCAGGTCGTACGCCGCGGGGTCGCCGCTGTCGGCGAGGTCACCCGAGATGACGAGCGCGTCGATCCGCTCGCCCGACGACTCGACGCGCGCCAGGGCCCTGCGCAGCTGCGCCTCCGTGTCGATGTGCCCGGCGAGCAGGCCGGCGCCGGCGATGAGGTGCGGGTCGGACAGGTGGGCGAGCACGTGGGTCGGCGCGGGCCGTGATCCGGTGAGGGCCATGGCGCCAGCCTAGGCGGGGACGTGAGCCGGCCGGGTCACCCGGTTGAGGAGCCTCGGGGGGTCGTGGCGTTCCGGGGTGCCGGCGCGCGTCTGCGGTGCGAGGCTGGAGGCGGAGGTCCCGATGCCGATTCCCCGTGCCGTCACGCAGCTGAACAAGAGATACCTCAACAAGGCTCTCGTCCATCTCGCCGGCCATGGCTGGTTCGTCGAGCTCGAGCACGTCGGGCGCCGCTCCGGACGCACCTTCCGGGTGCCGATGATGGCCTTCGACCGGGGCGACGTCGTGACGATCGCCCTGACCTACGGACGAGGGGTCGACTGGCTCGCCAACCTGCGAGCCGCTCGTGGCGGACGGATGCGGGTGCGCCACGAGGTCCTGACCCTGGGTGCACCGGTCGACCTCACGGAGGACGAGGGCCACTCCCGGATGCCGCAGCCACCACGGCTGATGCTGCCTGTCCTCGGCTGCCACGACTACGTCGAGATCCCCGTGGTGGCCCGTGAGCCGTTCACCGGCTGGTGAGTCGCCGCCGTGCCGCGGAGCTCAGTGCCGCACCTGGCACGCCGGGCACCAGTAGAGTCGTCTTCCAGCAATCTCCTTCTCCTGCAAGGGATTCGAGCATCTCGGGCAGGGTTCACCAGTGCGCTTGTAGACGAGGAACCGCCGCTCGAAGGTGTCCCCGAGCCGCTCTCCGGTCAGACGTCGGCTGATCGTTCGTGCCCGTCCCGAGCGCCTGGCCCGGGCGGCGGCCTCCACCTGGTCCGGCATGGTGATGATCTGCGAGAACGCACGACCGAGGGGCATGAGAAGCACGAGGTCGTCCCAGATCTCGCGCCAGACCTGCTCCGACACGTCGACGCCGCGGGTGAGGGGGTCCACGGCGAGGCGATGGAGGACCTCGCAGCGGTAGACGTTTCCGACGCCCGCCACGACGGACTGGTCCATGAGCAGCTCCGCCACCGTGCGCCTGCTCCGGTGGACCCGCTCCCACCCCGGCTCCAGTCGCTGTCCGCGCCGCAAGGGGTCCGGCCCGAGCGTCGCGACGATCTCACGCTGGCGTGCGTCGTCGACCAGGGTGCAGATCATCGGCCCGCGGAGGTCGGCCCAGTGCTCGGGGCCCACGAGGCGCAGCCGAACAGCTCCCACGGGCGCCGGCGGCACGGCGCCGTCGAGATGTTTCACGGGAAACATCCCGATCAGGCCGAGGTGGACGTGCAGCGTGGCGTCTCCGATGTCGACGAAGAGGTGCTTGCCCCACGCCTGGGCCCGCTCGAAGACGCGTCCGTCCAGACGCTCTGCGTCGGCCGCGAACCGGCCCTGGGGGCTCGTGGCCTCGACCGCATGGCCCCGGAAGGCTCGGTCGAGGCGATCGGCGAGCGCGTGGATGGTGTGACCCTCGGGCATCCTCGTCCTCTCTGTGCACCCTGTGCCTCGATCCTGCAGGACGTACCCGATCCGCGACGCACCGGGTCCTCGCACCGACGTGCCAGAGACCGCGCAGGTCCCGGGGTTACGGTGGGGGCGGAGCACAGTCAGGGGCTGCGACCGCCTGGCCGACTCGAACGGACCCGGGGAGCCGCATGACCGACACCGCGCACGTCGAGGTGGAGTCCGCCGTGCGCAGACGGCCGCCGTGGGTCACTCGCCGCGCCGTGCCGGAGTGGCTCGTGGTCCTGGCGGCTCTGGGGCTCGCGCTCGTCGTGACCGGGGCCGTGCTGCAGGTGGCCCACCCGTTCATCCGCCACGACGACTGGCCGTTCACCTTGGCCAGGCGTGAGCCGGGGTCGGCGGCGCAGTTCAGCCGCAACCTCTACGAGGGGCGCTGGCTCAACACGGTCTACTGGTACGTCATCGGGCAGCGGACCTCGATCGTCGTGGCCTCCACCGTCTTCGTCGTGGCCTACTCAGCCTTCGTGTGGGGCTTCGTGCGCGCCCTGGCCCCGCCGAACCGGCTCTCGACGTTCGTCCTGACGTTCGCCGTCTTCGTGTCGGCGATCTGGGTCCGCCTCGTCTACTGGCCCGGGACCCTCTCGGCCTCGATGATCGTCGCCGCCACAGCGGTGTGGACGCTCCCCTGGGCCCGGAGGCGCCGCTGGACGCTCGCCGTCTGGATGCTGCTCTCCGTCGTCCTGGCGGTCCTCTCCTACCCTCCCGTGGCGGCACTCGTCTTCCTGACGTTCGTCGTGACGGAGCTCGACCGGTCGGTGCGACGCCTCCTCGTCGGTGCGGCCGGTTTCGTCGCGGCGTACGGCGTCGGCATCCTGACGGTCTACGCCTTCAACTGGCTCGCGTTCGGCACGTTCGGCCTGACCATCTCGGCCTGGCGTCGACCGAACCCCCTCGAGAGTCTCGACGACCTCGTGACCAACCTCGCGCGCTACGGCACCCAGTTCGCCTCCCTCATGGGACTCCTCGGGTGGGCGGCCGTGGTCGCGGTCGTCTGCCTCGTCTGGGCGCTCGTCGACGCCTCGACGCGGCGGGCGGCCGTGGTCGTGCTCGGCGCCGTCCTCCTCGTCGTCGGACTCGAGGCCGGCCTCACGATCTACTCCGGCGTCGTCACGGGGACGAGGGCATCGCTCTGGGCGTGGCCCGCGGTCTGCCTGCCGGCAGCATTGCTGCTCAAGGGAATTCGGCCGTCACGGATCGCGGGCGTTGTGGCTCTGGCGATCATCGCCGTCGTCGGCGTGCTCTCCTGGCGCACCGACCTCGGCGAGCACCGAGCGACACGAGACCAGTACGACGTCATCGTCAGCGACACGGCAGCCGTGGTGGGTCAGCACCCGGACGACGCGGTGGTCATGTGGATGGAGCCTCGCTGGAAGGCAACGGCCCAGGGGACGATGACGGCGGTCACGGTCCGGTCGATGCTCTACGACCAGCAGGGCCTCTACCCGCGGTGGTGCGCTCCGGCCGAGTGCGCGGCGATCGCCCGGGCGGTGCAGCAGGATCCCCACGCCGACGTCCTGCGCGTCGACGGCCTCACGGTCGTGCGCATCCCGCGGCCGCCGGCCTGGCTCTGACGGCGGCCCGCGGCGAGCGGGCTCGTCAGTCCCGCGACGGGGACGACATGCCCATGAGGCCGAGGATGCGGCGCAGGTCCTCCATCGAGGCGAACTCGACGGTGATCTTGCCCTTGCGCTGGCCCAGGGCGATGGCGACCCGGGTCTCGAGGTGGTCCGAGAGCCCGGACGTGAAGTCGTCGAGCTGCGGGTGGCGGCTTCCCGCACGCGGGCGGCGGGGCTTGGGGGCATCGTTGCCCTCACCGAGGGCGACGAGCTCCTCGACGTTGCGCACCGACAGGCCCTCGGCCACGATGCGCTGAGCCATCCGCTCCATCGCGGCGCCGTCAGCCATGCCCAGCAGGGCACGTGCGTGTCCAGCGCTCAGCACTCCGGCTGCGAGGCGGCGCTGGACGAGCGGTGGGAGCTTCAGCAGGCGCAGGGTGTTGGAGATCTGGGGTCGCGAGCGACCGATGCGCGTGGCGAGCTGCTCGTGCGAGCACCCGAAGTCGTCGAGCAGCTGCTGGTATGCCGCAGCCTCCTCGAGCGGGTTGAGCTGGCTGCGGTGGAGGTTCTCCAGGAGCGCGTCGCGCAGCAGGTCGTCGTCGCTCGTGTCCTTGATGATGGCCGGGATGACACCGAGGTCCGCCGCCTGCGACGCTCGCCAGCGACGCTCGCCCATGATGAGCTCGAAGGTCTTGCCCTCGGCCTCGTCGAGCTGGTCGGCGGGGATACGCCGCACGACGATGGGCTGCAGCACGCCGATCTCACGGATCGAGTGGACGAGCTCGGCCATGTGGTCCTCGTCGAAGACCGTGCGCGGCTGCTTCGGGTTCGGACGGATCGACTCGATGTCGAGCTCGGCGAACTCGGCGCCCGGGACGACGGCCAGTCCGCTGCTCGTCGTCGCGGCAGCGGGCTCGACCGAGCCAGCCGAGTCGACCGAGCGGACCGAGTCGACGGCAGCCTCAGGCGTGCTCGCGCCGCCATGGTCCGTGGGAGCGGACGGTGTGGCCGGGGCGGTCGGGCCGCTACCGTCCGCGGTGCCGGCCACGGCGGGCTCTGCCTGCTTCTGCTCGGTGAAGAAGACGTCAACGGGTCGACCCGCGCCTCCGCTCGGCGCGCTCGGGATGAGTGCCCCGAGGCCTCGACCCAGTGCTCGACGCTTCTCCGCCATTCGACAACCCCTCGTCATCTCCGACGCGGCCATCGCGTCCGTCGGTCAGTCTAGGTGCTGGCGAGCGGCGAGCCTGCGCACCCGGCGCCATGTCTCGCCGCGTCGTCGGGAGTCAGCGGCTCCCGTTTCACGTGGAACGCTGCCGGTGGCGGTATGGACACGACGTTTCACGTGGAACATTCGGTCTCGTCGCGGCCCTGTGGGTCCCCTCGAGCCCTCTGGGTGCGACGTCAGCCGCCGGCCGATCTTCGGACCCCGGCCGTCACCGACGCTCGATTGAGCGTCACGTGAAACGACCCGTACAGTCGATCGGCGCTCCTGGCCGGTGCGCTGTGGCCACCACGTCACGTCCTCGTTTCACGTGAAACAGTCTGGACGAATCGCGCCGCTCTCTGCATGTGGACAGGGCTGGACCCCCTTGAGGCGATCCGTGCGTTTCACGTGAAACGGGGCCGCCACCCGATGGTGACGGCCCCGCGAGACGATGGTGTCCGGTCCGTCAGGTGCGACCCGCCGCGCCACGGTCAGCGATCTCCCCCGCCGCCTCGAGGTAGGCGAGAGCGCCGCTGCTCGCCGGGTCGTAGGTCATGACGGTCTCACCGAAGCTCGGCGCCTCCGACACCCGGACCGAGCGCGGCACCGAGGTGCGCAGGACCTCCGTGGGGAAGTGCTCGCGCACCTCGTCGGCGACCTGAGCCGAAAGGCGAGTGCGGCCGTCGTACATCGTCAGCAGGATCGTGGAGACGTGGAGCGCCGGGTTGAGGTGGAGCCTGACGAGGTCGATGTTCTTGAGCAGCTGGGACAGGCCCTCGAGGGCGTAGTACTCGCACTGGATCGGGATGAAGACCTCGCTGGCCGCCACCATCGCGTTGACGGTGAGCAGCCCGAGACTGGGCGGGCAGTCGATGAGGATGTAGTCGAACTCGTGCCCCGACTCCGCGGCTGCCGCGATCGCCTTCTGCAGACGCGACTCGCGCGCCACGAGCGACACGAGCTCGATCTCGGCGCCGGCGAGGTCGATCGTGGCCGGCGCGCAGTAGAGGTTCTCGACCGTCGTGCACCGCTGCACCACGTCGAGCAGAGGGGTCCCGTCGACGAGCACGTCGTAGATGGACGGCACCTCGGCGTGGTGGTCGATCCCGAGGGCGGTGCTGGCGTTGCCCTGGGGGTCGAGGTCGATGACGAGTGCCTTGAGTCCCGACTGCGCCAGCGCTGCGGCCACGTTGACCGTCGTGGTCGTCTTGCCGACACCGCCCTTCTGGTTGGCCACGGTGAGCACCCGAGGGCCTACCGGCTTCGGGAACGGACGGCCCGTGAGCTGGATGCGCCGACGGGCGTTCTCGGCGAGCTCCATCGCCAGGGGCGTGTCCTGACCCGCAGTCGGGATGGCTGCGGCGAGGGCCTCACGATCCGCATGATCTGCCGTGAGCTCGGAGGCGCGCCTGGCTTCGTCCACAACGTTGTCCCCAGCCTCGTTCGCAGTGGTTTCCCGTTCAACAGGGGCATTTCCCGAGGAGTCGTCCACCGCGTTGTCCACAGGTGCGGAAGCCGCATACTGCGCGTCACCGACCTCCGGCAGGTGGGCCTCGGGCGTCGCGCCACCGGCCTCGTCGGACGGCAGGGCCTCACGCGAGGATCCCGCGTCGGAGTCCGCCTCGTCGGTCGGAGCCGGGTCCGAGCTGTCGACCGCCGTCACCATCTCGGCCGGGGGCGGAGCGTCGTCCGCCGGAACCGGGTCATGGGCAGACTCGACGGGGTCGGGCTGCACGCCGGGCGCCTCGGTGTCCGAGACCGTCCCGTCGCCCGCCGGCTCGGCCGGCTCGACGGAAGACTCGAGGCTTGCCGAGGCAGCTCCGCCGTCAGCGGTGGCCTCGGGGCCGTCCTCGGCGTGGACGACGTCGTCAGCGGCCGGCGTCTCCTCGTCGTCCCGTTCCGTCGTGGTGTCCACCGGGGACTCCTCCTCGACGGTGCCGGAGGTGGTCGGCTGTTCCAGCGCAACTGCTCTCTCGTCCGTGGTCGCCTGCGGGGTCTCGTGACCTGCCTCCGCCTGAGTCGCGTCGTTCGTTTCACGTGAAACGCCCAACATGCGCGCCAGCCACCCGAGACGTCGGTGCTCCGGTCCCGGCTCGGGTTCGCTCGGCCAGCCCAGGTTGGTCGACATCGTCACAGGGAGTGCACCTCCGGGGTTGAGGGACGGCCCGCGACGAGATCTGCGTGGGGCGTCCATCGAAATGGTCTGGACACGATCATGGCTGATGGCGCGGACGCCCGCCCGCTTCCGGGCCGGAGCGTCGCGAACCGCGAGGGCGATCAGCCCGTCGTCGGGCCGATCCGGCGCTGGAGGGCTGGCGAGAGCGGAACCGCCGGCGGTCCACGACCTCACCGACGGTGGCTCGGAGCACGATGGTGGGTTCACCGAGCAGGTCGCCGCCGTACTCGTGCACCTCGGCCTCGACGACGCCGAGACGGGTCAGGGCCGTGCGACCCTCGGCCAGCTCCTCCGCGGCACGGCTCCCCTTGAGAGCGAGCAGGCTGCCGCCCGCCTCGAGCAACGGCAGGGTCCACTCGGCCAGCTGGACGATGCGCGACACCGCCCTGGCCGTGACCCACGGGGCATGGAGCCGGTCCCACATGGTCTCGGCCCGCGCCGTGTGCACCGTGACGTTCGTCAGGCCGAGCTGGGCGACGGTGCCCGAGAGCCACCCGGTGCGGCGGGCGAGCGGCTCGACGAGGTGCAGGTCCAGGTCGGGACGGGCGATGGCCAGAGCCAGGCCGGGGAGGCCGGCACCCGACCCCACGTCGATGACCTGCTGGGTCTCCCCCGTGCGTGGGATCGCCTCGTGGACCACACCGCAGTTGAGCACGTGGCGGTCCCAGAGCCGAGGCGTCTCACGGGGACCGATGAGGCCGTGGCTGATCCCGGTGTCGGCCAGGATCGCCACGAAGTACTCGGCCAGGTCGAGCCGGTCACCGAAGACGGCGGACGCGGCTGCCGGTGTGGCGGGCAGCTCCGCCGGGTCGAGAGCATCGTGGGTCACGCGCTCTCACTCCTCGTGGATACCGTCTCGGATGCAGCGGGTCGAGTCCCGTTTCACGTGAAACGGGAGGGTGGTCAGGCAGGCAGGATGACGATGTGGCGGTGCGGGTCGACGCCCTCGGACTCCGAGACGAGACCAGCAGCGGCGACCTCGTCGTGGACGACCTTGCGCTCGAACGCCGTCATCGGCTCGAGCGAGCGCTTCGTCCCCGACTCCTGCACCTCGGCGATGGCGACCTTGGCCAGCTCGACGAGAGCGGTGCGGCGCTGCGCGCGGTGGCCCGCGATGTCGAGCATGAGGCGGCTGCGCTCACCGGTCTCGACCTGCACGGCCAGTCGGGTCAGCTCCTGGAGCGCCTCGAGGACCTTGCCGTCGGTGCCGACGAGCCGTCGCGGCACGCGACCCTCGTCCGAGTCGACGATGGCGATGGCGGCGCGGTCGCCGTCGACGTCCACGTCGATGTCCCCGTCGAGGTCGGCGATGTCGAGGAGCGTCTCGAGGAAGTCGGCCGCCACCTCGCCCTCACGCTCGAGCTGACGGACGCGCGTCTTCTTGTCGCCCGTCTCGGGCTTGTCGGAGTGGCTGGACTCGTCGGACTCGTCGGCCGTCTCACCGGTCTCGACCGGCTCCGCGTCGCCGGAGTCCTGCGAGGTCTGCGCCTGACCGGCGGCCTCCGCCGCCGCGGTGTCGGGCACCTGGGTGGGCTCGTGCTGCTCGGTCTGCTCGGTCTGCTCGGTCTGCGGGGGCGTGGTCTCAGCCGATGCGTCGGCGGGCGTCTCGACGTCCGTGGCTTGCGTGTCGCTCATGGAAACTCCTTCGGTCACCGGGGGCAGATCTGTGGACAACTCACGTTTCCGCAGGTCAGAGGCCCCAAGGCAGTGTGGACAAGTGTGTGGATGAAGCTCAGCGGCGGTTCTTGGTCGGCTGCGTTCGGGTGCGCTTCTTGCCCTTGGGCTGCTGGCGCTGGCCGGACTTGGGCGCGTCGTCGGGGACCGTCTCGGTCGACTCGAGGCCCGGCACGGTCAGCTCCTGCATGTCCTTGCCCTTGCGCTTCATCCGCTCGCGGCGAGCGCGCTCGGCCTCGGAGCCGGGAGCCGGCATGTTGCGGATGACGTAGAACTGCTGGCCCATGGTCCACAGGTTCGTCGTGAGCCAGTACATCAGGACACCGATGGGGAAGTTGATGCCGGAGATCGCGAAGAAGATCGGCATCAGGTAGAGCAGCACCTTCTGCTGCTTGGCGAACGGGTTGTCCAAGGCAGCTGCAGGCATGTTCTTGCGCATCAGCTGGTACTGGGTCGTGAAGGTGGTGGCCGACATGAGGATGATGAGGACGGCCGTGAGGATCTTGACGTTGAGGCTGGCGCCGGGCGTCAGGAACGAGTCCGACAGCTTGGCTCCGAAGATCGTCGAGCTCTCGATCTGGGCCGCCACCTCGCGGGTGATCGGGCCGATCGCGTCGTGACCGGGCACGCCCTCGGCCTGGGCCTTGAGGTTGTTGAGCAGCTGGAAGAGCGCGAAGAAGAAGGGGCTCTGGATGAGGATCGGCAGACAGCTGCTGAACGGGTTGGTCCCGGTGCGGCGGTAGAGATCCATGATCTCCGCCTGCTGCGCCTTCTGGGACTCCGGGTCGCGCTTGCCCTTGTACTTCTTCTGGATCTTCTGCATCTCGGGCTGGATGAGCTGCATCCGCCGCGAGGAGTGGATCTGCCGCACGAAGAGCGGGATGAGCAGGATCCGGACGACGACGGTGAGGCCGACGATCGACATGGCCCAGGCCCAGCCGGCCAGGTCGCCGTTCAGGCCGATCTTGTCGAAGAGCCAGTGCCAGCCGTACATGACCCAGGCTTCACCGAGCTTGATCGGATAGAGCAGGGTGTTGAAGAAGTCGATCACGTGTTTCCTCTGTGGTCTGGTGGGTCGGCCGGTTCAGCTCGGGCTCGAGGTGTCTGGGCCACTCACCACTGATCGGCAACCATATGCCGGTTGGTCAGGTCGTGGGTTCCCGGTGCGGGACTGCGTGCGCGTCGTGCTGGTGGTCGTGCTCGTCCTCGGCAGGTCCATCGGCAGGTCCAGCCGGGCGGAAGTCCTCGGGCCGCACGTCGTTGCGCGTGGCCCACGTCATCGGAACGGGGTCGACCCCGCCCGGGTTCCACGGGTTGCAGCGGCCGAGCCGGCGGATCGCGAGCCAACCACCACGAACCGGGCCGAACCGGGTGAGCGCGGTGACGGCATACGCCGAACAGCTCGGGTAGAAGCGGCAGCTGGGGCCCGAGAGGGGGGAGATGAAGCGCTGGTAGAGCTTGACCGCGATCACCAGAGGTGCTGCGAGCACGTGGTTGAGGCGAGCGCTCATGACCGGCACGCCTTCTCGAGCTGGCGTCCGACCGCGAGGTCGAGCTCGTCCCAGGTCGCGTCGGCCGCGGCAGGGTTGGCCCGCACGACGAGGTCGAGACCAGCAGGTATGCCGGTCAGCCGGGTCGCGACGCTGGCGCGCAGCCGGCGCTTGGTCCGGTTGCGCACGACGGCGTTGCCGACCGCCTTGGACACAACAAAACCGACGCGCGGCGGAAGTTCCGCACGCGCATCGGTCCGGTTGGCATGCACGACGATGAGTCGCCCGCCTGCTCTGCTGGCGCCGGGCCCGCGTACTGCCGTCGTGAAGTCCGTCCGCTCACGCAGTCGGTGACGTGCCGGCAGCACGCCGCGGCCTCCGGCTGCTCAGGCCGAGAGCTCGGCGCGGCCCTTGCTGCGGCGGCGGGCGAGGATGGCGCGGCCGGCGCGGGTGCGCATGCGCAGGCGGAAGCCGTGCGTCTTGGCGCGGCGACGGTTGTTCGGCTGGAAGGTGCGCTTGCTCACGAGGTTCTCCGTAGGTTGCAGGGGCCCGTCCGACGTCATGACGACGCCAGCCCGGCTCCCGTTGTGGGGCTAGTGGTGGCCGTTGCGACCGCAATCGGCAAGCCCGTGGAGGGCCGAGATGGTCCGGCTGGGCCGGGCTCGGGGCCATGGGCATGCGAAAGAGGTCGCAGACACGCTCGGTCAACGATACGGGAGCCGCCGAGAGAGGGTCAAACCGACGGAGCCGCGCGGGCGAGGACGCCAAAACCCACGATCCTCGAAGGTCCCGCGGCGATTGCAAGGCGACACGCCGTGAAGCCGAAGATCTGTGGTGGACTCGATTGTCACCAGCGAGCCTGCGGCTGTAGGTTTTCGACTCTCACGATCCTCGCCACCCCATGCACAGGCTGTGGACAAACGTGTGGACAACAGGGCATCGTTCACCAGGACACGGACGGACCCCGTAGGTCCGACCCGGCAGGCTCGAGCCCCGCGCTCGCGCCGAACCGAGCCGGGAACGCAACAGGTGCAACGGAATTGACTCAGGGGCAGGTGGGATCAGGTGGCCGAGACAGGCGTCGATTACGCGCAGATCTGGCAGCAGACGCTCGGCACCCTCGACTCGGTGGGCCTGTCGAACCAGGAGCGCGCCTTCGTCCGGCTGTGCCGCCTCGTCGGCGTGCTCGACCAGACGGCGCTCGTGCGCGCGCCCAACACGTTCACCAAGGACTTCCTCGAGCAGCGGGTCCGTGAGCAGATCCACGAGGCCCTCGCCAGCCAGCTCGGCCACCCGGTGCAGCTCGCCGTGTCCGTCGACGAGAGCCTCGAGCCCGATCTCGGCGTCATCACCGACGAGCCGAGCGGTCAGGTCCACGACGGCTCGCGCGGCCAGACCGGCGGTCAGGCGGGCGGTCAGGGTGCCGGTCCTGGCGGCGGCACGTCGGCCGCCGGCAACGGCTCCGGCGTCATCGGTGGCCACCACAACGGTGGCGGCTACGGGCAGACGGCCAACCCGCTGCGCGACCTCGCCGAGAGCGCGCCCGCGCTCAACGGCGCCGACCTCGACGAGCCGCGCCAGCCGGCATACGACGTGCAGACGCGGATGGAGCTCGGTCCCGACCCGCTGAGCGGTGGCGAGAGCGGGCCGCTGCGCCTGCAGCAGCGCCCCGAGCCCAGCTCGCCCGGCGACACCCGGCTCAACCCGAAGTACACCTTCGACACCTTCGTCATCGGCGCGAGCAACCGCTTCGCCCACGCGGCGGCCGTCGCGGTCGCCGAGGCCCCGGCCAAGGCGTACAACCCGCTCTTCGTCTACGGCGAGTCCGGGCTGGGCAAGACCCACCTGCTCCACGCGATCGGGCACTACGCCCGCACGATGTTCCCCAACGTCCGCGTGCGCTACGTGAACTCCGAGGAGTTCACCAACGACTTCATCAACAGCATCCGTGACGACAAGGCGAGCGCGTTCCAGAACCGCTACCGCAGTGTCGACGTGCTGCTCATCGACGACATCCAGTTCCTCCAGGGCAAGCTGCAGACGCAGGAGGAGTTCTTCCACACCTTCAACACGCTGCACAACGCGAACAAGCAGATCGTCATCACCAGTGACCTGCCGCCGCGTGAGCTGTCGGGCTTCGAGGACCGGATGCGCACGCGCTTCGAGTCGGGGCTGCTGACCGACGTCCAGCCGCCCGACCTCGAGACCCGCATCGCGATCCTGCGCAAGAAGGCGATCCAGGACCGGATGAAGGTCCCGGACGACGTCCTCGAGTACATCGCGACGAACTTCAGCACGAACATCCGCGAGCTCGAGGGCGCCCTCATCCGCGTCACGGCCTTCAGCAACCTCAACCGCCAGGCGGTCGACCTGCCGCTCGCGGTCATCGTGCTCAAGGACGTGCTGCCCAACGAGACGCCCAACCAGGTGACGGCGGCGACGATCATGGCGGTGACCGCGGCCTACTACGCGGTGACGCTCGAGGACCTCTGCGGTTCGAGCCGCTCGCGCCAGCTCGTGACGGCCCGTCAGATCGCGATGTACCTCTGCCGCGAGATGACCGACCTGAGCCTGCCGAAGATCGGGCAGCACTTCGGCGGCCGTGACCACACGACGGTCATGCACGCCGACCGCAAGATCCGTGAGCTCATGGGTGAGCGCCGCGCCATCTACAACCAGGTCACCGAGCTGACCAACCGGATCCGCCAGCAGTCGCACTGAGCTCCACCCAGCCCCACTGACGCCCACTGACGCCCGCTGACGCGGCCCGATGGCGTATGCCGTCGGGCCGCGTCCGCGTCAGGCCGCGGCTCCCGCGGGGGCAGTCTTCGCAGACCGCCGTGCGGCGATCGTCGTCGCCAGCGCCTCGTCCCAGGGGGTCGGGGCGAGGTCGAAGGTGCGCTGGGTGAGGTCCGAGTCGAGCACGAAGGGCCGCTCGAACTGGTGCCGGGTCTCGCGCAGCTCGCGCATGAAGGGGACGACGAGACCGGCCGCGGTGCCGAGCGGCCGGGGCAGCACGCGTACCCGGCGGTGTGTCACGCCGGCGAGGCGCGCGACGTCGGCGGCGGCCTCGTCGAAGGTGCGGGCGGGAGCGGTGGGGACGTGCCAGGCGCGACCCCAGCCGTCGTCACCGGAGGCGACCCGGGCTGCGAGGCGGCCGACGTCGGGGACGTAGGTCCAGGAGTGCGGCGCGTCGGCGCGGCCGGCGGGCACGACGGGCGGTCGGCCCGCGAGCAGCGCGTCGATGACGACGTCGTTCAGGTAGCTCGTGCGTGGCGTCGTGCCCGGACCGAAGTAGTCGCTCGAGCGCAGCTCGGTGACGCGCAGGCGACCGGCCTCGTGGCGGACCAGGGCCTCGGTCCACATGTCGGCGCGGATCCGACCCTTGTGTCCGGTCGGGCGCATCGGGTCGTCCTCGTGCATGGGTGCCTCGACCTCGCCGTAGCCGTAGAGGTTGCCGATGATGACGAGTCCGGCGCCGGAGGACTCGGCGGCGGCGAGCGTGGCGGCCGCGACGGGTGGCCAGTCGGTGTCCCACGACATGTAGCTCGGCGGGTTGACGGCGTTGACGATGCTCGCGGCGCCACGCGCCAGGGCGGTCAGGGCGGCTGCGTCGCCGGCGTCGACGGCCACGACCTCGACGGCGTCGGGGTGGGAGTCGTGCCACGGCCGCTCGCTGACCCGGCCCGAGCGTGACGCGAGCGTCACCGTGTGGCCGACCTCCACGAGGGCGGCGGTCGTCGAGCGGCCGACGCCTCCGGCGCCGAGGACGAGGTGGTGGGTCATGGTCTGCTCCTTCGGTCAAGGTGTGAGCACCGCTCACATTTCAATCGTGACACCGCGAGACCACAAAAGCAAGAGCACTGCTCACATTTTCTCCCGACCTGTGGCAGGCTCGGCCCATGGACCCGCTCGACGTCATGCCCACCGGCCCTCATGGCCACGCTCCTGCCGAGACTCCTGCCGAGACTCGTCCTGACGCCCCTGCCGCGCCGCTGGGCAAGCGCGCCCGCAACCGCCTCGCCGTCGAGGCCGACATCCTGCGGGTCGCCCGCGAGCACCTGGCGACCGACGGCGCAGCCGCCCTCAGCCTGCGCGCGGTCGCCCGCGACCTCGGCATGGTGTCGTCCGGGATCTACCGCTACGTCGAGAGCCGCGACGAGCTGCTCACCCGCCTCATCGTCGACTCGTACTGGTCGCTCGCCACGGCCGTCCGCAGCGCCCACGACGCCGTCCCCGGTGACGACCTCGAGGCACGGTGGGACGCCATCGGAGGTGCCCTGCGGGCGTGGGCGGTCGACCGACCCCATGACTTCGCCCTCATCTACGGCTCCCCGGTCCCGGACTACGAGGCTCCCGCCGAGCGCACCCAGGAGCCGGGCACCGCCGTCCTCGTGCTCCTCGTCGCCCTGCTCGAGGACGTCCGGCTCGCCGGGCGGCTCGCCGACCCGGACCGTCTCGGCCTCGAGCGGCCGCGCGCCGAGGCCGGCGTCGGGGACATGCTCGATTCGCCGATGTTCGAGGCGACCGGGCTCGACGCCGTCACCCTGGCTCAGGGACTGGCGGCCTGGACGCTCCTGCTCGGCGCCGTGACGAGCGAGATCTTCGCCCAGCTCGGGCCAGTTCCGGACGGTCAGGCCCTCTTCGAGTCCCTCCTCGCCGTCTCCCGTCGCTGCGTCATCGCGCCCGTTGGTGACTAGTCGCCTCGTTCGGGGACGGCCGCACCTCGCCGGGCACACGGCATGCGTCCACATCTGTCCACAGGTTTGTCCACACCTGTGTGCACAGCGTGACCTCCCCGTGACCCGGGGCGCACAGACGCGACGGGATGGGGGAATGCCAGAGTTGTCCACCGCCTGTGGACAACTCTGTGGAAGCAAGGGCCGTCGCCGTGCACAGGTGACTAGTCAGCAATCCATTCAAATCGGACATATGCAGACCGGTCTTCCACACGCCTCTGTGGAAACGTGTGGACGACGGCCGCAAAGCTGCGGACAACCCCCGGGCCACCTGTGAGGACGATGTGCACGGGCGAAATCCGTCCACAGGGCGGAGCCGCCGCGTCCGACCTGGCCCCACACGCCGTGCACACCCCCATCGACGGGCTGACCAGCACCGACGCGGGTTGTCCACAGCATCCACAGCACCTATGACTATGACGAGATCCCAGTCATAGAGGGGAGCCCCGACAACGAGGGTCTGTCCTCGCGCCCCGGCCCGGCCTCTGAGGGTCGAAGGACCTGACGGGGAATCACGTGATTTCGCCACGTAGCCGATTCGGGGAGTGTCTGTGGTGCCAGTCACCGGCAGGCACTAGTGTCTGAGCCCCAATGTCGTTCCCTGTCGAAGTGAGTGCACCGTGAAGTTTCGGGTTGAGCGAGACGTCCTGGCCGAGGCCGTGACCTGGGTGGCCCGTGGGCTCCCGGCGCGCCCGCCGGTTCCGGTGCTCGCGGGCGTGCTCGTCGACGCGAACGAGGACGGCACGCTGACGCTGTCCGCCTTCGACTACGAGGTGTCCGCGCGCATCACCGTGCCGGCCGACGTCGCCGAGGCCGGCCAGGTCCTCGTCCTCGGGCGCCTGCTCGCCGACATCTCGCGCAACCTGCCCAACAAGCCGATCGACGTGAGCACCGACGGGAGCAAGGTCAACGTCGCCTGTGGCTCGTCGCGCTTCGCGCTCCGCGAGATGCCCGTGGCCGACTACCCCACGCTGCCGCTCTCGCCCGAGACGAGCGGCACCATCGCCGGTGACGTCTTCACCCAGGCGGTCGCCCAGGTCTCGATCGCCGCCGACAAGGGCGACACCCTGCCGATCCTCACCGGTGTGCGCATGGAGATCGACGGCGACAAGGTGACGCTCCTCGCGACCGACCGCTACCGCCTCGCGATGCGCGAGCTCTCCTGGAGCCCGTCGGCCACCGACGCGAGCCACGTGGCGCTCATCCCGGCCCGTCAGCTCTCCGACACGGCGCGCGCCCTCGGGGCGTCCGGCTCGGTCGAGCTCGCGCTCGGCCAGGGCGGCGACGGCCTCATCGGCTTCGAGGCCGGCCAGCGTCGCGCGACGACGCGCCTGCTCGACGGTGAGTACCCCAAGGTCACCTCGATCTTCCCGACCTCCGTCGACACCGAGGCGGTCGTCGAGACCGCCGCGCTCGAGGAGGCGGTCAAGCGCGTCGCACTCGTCGCCGAGCGCAACACCCCGGTGCTGCTGAAGTTCACCGACGGCCAGGTCGCCATCGAGGCCGGCACCGGCGACGACGCGCAGGCCTCCGAGGCCGTCGAGGCGACGCTCAACGGGCCCGAGATCCAGATCGCCTTCAACCCCCAGTTCCTCCTCGACGGCCTGCACGCCGTCGGCACCGCGTGGAGCAGGCTGTCCTTCACCCAGCCGAGCCGCCCGGCCGTCCTGACCGGCCAGGCCGAGGCCGACTCCGAGCCCGACACGAGCTACCGCTACGTCCTCATGCCGGTCCGCTTCGCCAGCTGACGACCCTCCCCGCACCGAGCTCACGCGCCTCCCGGGACCCGGTGCCGTATGCCGCCGGGCTGGCGTAGCCTCGAACCGCGCCACCTGATCCGCCCCGCACGCTTCACGCAGACTCCCCCGCAGAAAGGCTCGCGACATGCAGCTCGGTCTCATCGGTCTCGGCAAGATGGGCGGCAACATGCGCGAGCGGTTGCGTCGCGCGGGTCACGAGGTGGTCGGCTTCGACCGCAACCCCGACGTCGCCGACGTGCGCACCCTGCCCGCCCTCGTCAAGGCCCTGGACGCCCCCCGCGTCGTGTGGGTCATGGTGCCGGCCGGCGACCCGACCCGTGAGACCGTGGCCAAGCTCGCCGACCTGCTCGAGCCGGGCGACCTCGTCATCGACGGCGGCAACTCCCGCTTCACCGACGACTTCGAGAACGCCAAGCTGCTCGGCGAGAAGAAGATCGGCTACGTCGACTGCGGCGTGAGCGGCGGCATCTGGGGCCTCGAGAACGGCTACGGCCTCATGTGCGGCGGTGACAAGAAGTGGGTCACCAAGGCGATGCCGATCTTCGACGCGCTCCGGCCCGAGGGTCCGCGCGAGGAGGGCTTCGTCCACGCCGGCAAGGTCGGCGCCGGGCACTACACGAAGATGGTCCACAACGGCATCGAGTACGGCCTCATGGCCGCGTACGCCGAGGGCTACGAGCTGCTCGAGAAGAAGGACATCGTCACCGACGTCCCCGGCGCCTTCAAGGCGTGGAGCCGCGGCACCGTCGTGCGGTCCTGGCTGCTCGACCTCATGGTCGACGCGCTCGAGGAGAACCCGCACCTCGACGACGTGTCCGACTACACCAACGACTCCGGCGAGGGTCGCTGGACCGTCGAGGAGGCCATCGCCCTCTCGGTGCCGATGCCGGTCATCTCGGCCTCGCTCTTCGCGCGGTTCGCCTCGCGCCAGTCGAGCTCGCCCACGATGCAGGCCGTCGCGGCGCTGCGCGGCCAGTTCGGCGGGCACCAGGTCATGACGATCGCCGAGGGCGAGAAGCTGCGCCAGGGCGACGTGCCGGCGACGGCCAAGCGGTCCGCCCGCAAGGAGTCACCCACGAAGCAGGCCGCCAAGCGCGGATCGGCGAAGAAGGCCAGCGCCAAGGCGGCGTCGACGGCGTCCAAGGCCAACGTCGGTGCCGCGAAGAAGGCGGCCTCCTCGGGACGGGCGTCGTCCACGCAGGCCACCGACATGGCCGACTCCGCGCGCGGCCAGAAGCGCGCGGCGAAGAAGACCGCCAAGAAGGCCTGAGCAGAGCGCCGCACCCTCCTTGCACGTCCGTCACCTGACCCTCAAGGACTTCCGCAGCTACCCGAGCGCCGAGCTCGCGCTGACGCCGGGCGTCACCACGCTCGTGGGCCTCAACGGTCAGGGCAAGACGAACCTCGTCGAGGCGGTCGGCTACCTCGCCACGCTCGGGTCGCACCGGGTCGCGACCGACCAGCCGCTCGTGCGGTTCGGCGCGGCGCAGGCGATCGTGCGTGGGGCCATCGTCCGCGACGACCGCGAGACGATGGTCGAGCTCGAGATCACGCCGGGGCGCGCCAACCGGGCCCGGCTCGGGCGCTCCCCCGTCTCGCGACCGCGCGACGTGCTCGGGACGGTGCGCACGGTGCTCTTCGCGCCCGAGGACCTCGCCCTCGTCAAGGGCGACCCGTCGGAGCGGAGGCGCTTCCTCGATGAGCTGCTCGTCCAGCGCCAGCCGCGGTGGTCGGGCGTGCGGTCGGACTACGACAAGATCCTCAAGCAGCGCAACGCCCTGCTCAAGTCCGCGGCGCCGGTGCTCCGCAAGGGGTCCAGGCGACCGCCCCGCCCGCCGCGCGACGGCGAGCAGCCGCTCGACGAGGCCCGCGAGGCGGCCCTGCACACGCTCGACGTGTGGAACGACCACCTGGCCTCGGTCGGTGCCCAGCTGCTCTACGCGCGGCTGCGGCTGCTGCGCGACCTCGTCCCCGACCTCTCCGAGTGCTACGACGCGGTGAGTGCTGCCTCGTCGAACGCCCGCGCCACCTACAAGAGCTCGCTCCACGAGGACCTCGCCAAGCGGCTCGCGGCGGGGGAGGTGCCCGAGATCGACGAGCTGCGCACCGGGATGCTCGAGACCCTCGAGCACGTGCGGTCCAGCGAGATCGAGCGCGGCATCTCCCTCGTCGGGCCGCACCGTGACGACCTCGTCCTCTCGCTCGGCGAGCTGCCCGCCAAGGGCTACGCCAGCCACGGCGAGTCGTGGAGCTTTGCCCTGGGACTCAAGCTCGCGGCATACCGCCTCCTGCGGCGAGACCTCGGCGACGACCCGGTGCTCGTGCTCGACGACGTCTTCGCCGAGCTCGACTCCGGGCGGCGCGAGCGGCTCGCGGCGCTCGTCGCCGACTGCGAGCAGGTGCTCATCACGGCCGCGGTCGGGGCCGACGTGCCCGACGTGCTCCGCGAGAACGGCACCACGTATGCCGTCGTGCTCGGTCAGGTGCAGTCCGCCGGGTCCGCCCCGACCTCCCTGGAGGATGCCGGGGAGGATGTCGGGGACGATGTCGTGGACGATGCCGACGGCGAGGAGTCCGGTGGGGAGGACGACGATGAGTGACGAGACGCCCGGGGCCGAGGGGACCGAGGCGGCGAGCGCCTCTGAGGACGCCCCGGAGCCCACCGACGAGGACACCCGCATCGCCGACGCCGCGGCGTCCGCGCTGGCGCGGGCGCGGGCGGGCGCGGCCGAGAAGGGGCTGCGCCCCGGGATGCGGCCGAAGAAGCGCCGCCGCCCGATCGGCAACGCGCCGGTGCTGTCGGGCTCGGCACGCGACGGCCGCGACCCGGCCCTGCTCGGTGACCAGCTCGACCGGCTGCTGCTCGACCGTGGCTGGAAGGTCGACGTCGCGGTCGGCTCGGTCATGGGCCGCTGGCCCGAGATCGTGGGCCCCGACATCGCCGGGCACGTCGAGCCGCTCACCTTCGTCGACGGGATCCTCACGGTGCGCGCCGACTCGACGGCCTGGGCCACGCAGATGCGCCTGCTCGCGTCGTCGCTGCTCGCCCGGATCGACGAGGAGATCGGGGCCGGCGCCGTCAGCGAGCTCAGGGTCGTCGGTCCGAGCGCGCCGTCGTGGAACCGCGGCGCCCGCCGCTCCCCCGACTCGCGGGGACCGCGCGACACCTACGGCTGACCGGTCTGTCCGGCTGACCGGCCGTTCGGCAGGTCGGCGTCGAGGGTCGGCCGCGCTCAGACCCCGGAGAGTCCGATGACGACCACGGTGGCGACGAGCAGCACGGTGCCGGCGATGATGATCCACCCCAGCGCGAGCGGCACCCGGCGGGACCGTGCCGGGTCCACGATCCCGACGTCAGGCCCGGTCTCGAGGTCGTCGTGCCGCCGGTCGCCGTGGCGGGCCGGCTCGCGATCGGTGTCCGTCGTGGCGTCCGGGGGCACGGGCGCAGCCACGGGCGGTGGGGTGCTCCCCTCCGGCCGTGTCCGGACGCCGGCCGCGGGCTCGCCGCGGAGGGCGGAGCCGAGGGCGTCGGCGATCGAGGTCAGCACCTGGGACACGACGGGCGGCAGCGGCGCCCCGTCCGGTCCGGTGACGACGGTGCGCCGCGTGACCGGACCGCCCGTGCGGCTCGCCCGCGACAGGTCGAGGGAGTCGAGCCGCCCGTCGGGTCCCGGGTCGATGCCCGCGGCGAGCAGCTGGGCCCGGACCTCCTCGGGCAGCGCGTCCCACGAGTCGTACTCGTGGCCCCCGACGTTGATCCTGATCACGCTGCGAACTGTAGGACGGCTCGGAGGGCGGGTGTCGGTGTTCCGACGCAGACTGTCGTCATGACCTCGACGCAGCCTTCGACGCAGCCTTCGACGCAGCCATCGACGCAGCCATCGACGCAGCCATCGACGCAGACCAGGACGCCGCACTGCACGATCGTCCCGCCCTACATGCTCGAGGCCATGGCGGCCAGCGACGAGCCGGCCCTCGCCGCCCACGCGCGCGAGGCCCTGCGTCACGACGAGGACCTGCGCTCCTCGCGCCGCACGCCCACGGCCCGCCCGACCACGCGCCGGGCACCGCGTCGCGAGGACGTCGGCGCGCCCACGGCCCACGGCACGGGACCGCACCGCACGATCGCCGACGCCCAGGGCACCCAGACGACACCGGGCACGACGGTGCGCACCGAGGGCGCGGCCTCGACCGGCGACGTCGCCGTCGACGAGGCCTACGACGGGCTCGGCGCGACCTGGGAGCTGTGGTCGACGGCCTACGACCGGGACTCGCTCGACGGCAAGGGGATGCCGCTGCTCGCGACCGTCCACTACGGCCGCAACTACGACAACGCCTTCTGGGACGGCTCGCAGATGGTGTTCGGCGACGGGGACGGCGTCGTCTTCGAGCGGTTCACCCAGAGCCTCGACGTCATCGGGCACGAGCTGGCGCACGGCGTCACCGAGCACACCGCCGGCCTGCTCTACCAGGGCCAGTCGGGCGCACTCAACGAGTCGATCTCCGACGTCTTCGGGGTCCTCGTCAAGCAGAAGGCCCTCGGGCAGAGCGCGGCGCAGGCCGACTGGCTCGTCGGCGCCGACCTGCTCAACGCCTCCGTCAAGGGCCGAGCGCTGCGCGACATGCGCAACCCCGGCACGGCCTACGACGACCCACGGCTCGGCACGGACCCGCAGCCGGCCCACATGGACCACTACGTCGAGACGCAGGACGACAACGGCGGCGTCCACATCAACTCCGGCATCCCCAACCGCGCGTTCGTGCTCGCGGCCGACGCGATCGGTGGCAACGCGTGGGAGGGCCCGGGCGCCATCTGGTACGCCGTCGTGTCGGGTGACGGGATCAAGGCGGACTGCGACTTCGCGACCTTCGCCGGCCTCACGGTGGCCGCCGCGGGGAGCGCTCACGGCGAGGGGTCCGCCGAGCAGACGGCCGTCCGCTCGGCGTGGGAGCAGGTCGGCGTGCTCACCGCAGACGCGGGTGCGCCGGCCGGTGGGGCGGACGGCGCCGGAGGTGCGGTCCCCGCGCCGGGACCGGCCGGGGGTGGGACCCCCGGGCAGGCGCCGGGCGCCGACGCCCAGGTGCTTCTCCGGCGCACCGGCGGGTTCGCCGGCCAGGTGCGCGAGCGGCGGCTGGCCCTGGGCGACCTGTCCGAGCGGGACGCGAAGGACTGGCAGCACCTGCTCGAGGCGCCGACGCTCCAGCGCATCGCCGCCTCGACCGAGCGCACCCATCCCGACGCCTACATCTACTCCGTCGTCTGCGACGAGGCCGGGTGCGACGTGACGCTCCAGGAGCCGCACCTGCCCGAGGCGATCCACTCCCTCTTCGAGCGCACCCTCGCCCACGACTGAGCCACCGCCACACCTCGCCCCGCAGCAGAACGTCCCGTCCGGGACCAGCCCGACCCGGGGACGCCGCCGCCGCCGCGGAGCCCTGCGCCGGGCGCTGTCGGAGGTCACGATCCGAGCGATGTGCCCGGCTCGTCCCGACCCGGGGGTCGGCCCTGCCGAAACGAGGGGAAGTCTTTACGAATCCTTTCCGGACGCGGACCTCCCGCGCGTGGTTGCCTGTGTCGTTGGCCCCACTCCTCGAAAGGTTCGACATGCGTCGTACGCCTCTCATCGCCACCGCCTCGGTCGTCGCCGCGGTGGCAGCCCTCCTGTCGACGGCGGCCACCGGCTCCGTCGCAGCGCCCCTGCCCGCCGCCGCCGGCGCCTCCGTGCCCGCGGACCTCACCCTCGTCCAGGTGCGCCAGAGCCTGCTCGGGTCGCACAGCTGGTATGCCCAGACCTACCGCGGCGTCCCGGTGCTCGGCGGCTGGTTCGCCGTCCACACGACGGGTGCCTCCGCCTCGACCGACGACGGTCGTCGCGCCGTCACCGGCCTCACCTCGGTCTCGCCGGGCGTCGCGCGGGCGTCCGCAGCGACCGCCGCGAAGGGCCACGGCAACGCCCGCGCCAGCCGGCTCGTCGTCGTGCCCGGTGCCGCCGGAGCCCCGGCCACCCTGGCCTGGCAGGTCACGACCGACCGGGACAAGCAGGTGCTCGTCGACGCGCGCAGCGGCCGGGTCACGAAGGTCACCGACGAGCGCGTCCTCGCGAGCGGCTCCGGCAAGGTCTTCGACCCCAACCCGGTCGTCGCCCTGCAGAACGAGTCGCTCAAGGACGCGAACAACGCCGACTCGGCCGTCCCGGCGTCGGCCTACAAGACGGTGACGCTCGCCAACCTCGACGGCTCGGGCTACCTCAAGGGCAGCTGGGCCACCGTCACGAACAGCAAGAAGGGCAAGAACGCCGCCGCCTTCTCGTCGACGCTGTCCTTCCCCTACACGCGCAGCGACACGCGCTTCGAGCAGGTCAACAGCTACTACGCGGTCGACCGGGTGCAGACCTACATCCAGTCGCTCGGCTTCGCCGACGTCAACCACGAGGCCCAGGACCTCAGCGTCAACACGACGACGCAGGACAACTCCTGGTACACCCCGAGCCAGGACACCATCACCATCGGCACGGGCGGCGTCGACGACGGTGAGGACCAGGAGGTCGTGTGGCACGAGTACGGCCACGCGGTCCAGGACGACCAGGTGCCCGGCTTCGGCAGCAGCTCGGACGCCGGCGCCATCGGCGAGGGCTTCGGTGACTACCTCGCGGCGACGATGTCGCAGGCCAACTCGGCCGACACGGCGACGACCCCGTGGGCCTGCGTCATGGACTGGGACTCGACGTCCTACACGTCGACGACCCCGCACTGCATCCGTCGGCTCGACACGACCAAGACCGTGGCCAACCGCACGGGCGAGGTGCACGACGACGGCGAGATCTGGAGCCACGCGCTCTGGGACGTCAACAAGGCCCTCGGCCGCGACAAGGCGACCCGGATCATCCTCGAGGCCCAGTTCTCCTACGCCCCGTCGACGACGTGGGCCGCGGCAGCGCAGAAGACCGTCGACGCCGCGACGGCCCTCTACGGCTCGACCGACGCCGCCACCGTCCGCGCGGCCTTCCAGGCTCGCGGCATCCTCTGATCGCCGGGGGTCCACCCCACCGAGGCCGTATGCCGGGAGGTCGGGTTCCGCTGGGACCCGGCCTCCCGGCATACGCGCGTCACGGGCCTCTTGCGCGGTTCGTGCGAGGTTCCGGCGAGGTTCCGGCGAGGTTCCGGCGAGGTTCCGGCGAGGCCGGGACGACCTGTGGACGACGGGTGTCAGCGCGCGCCGGACGGAGGAGAATGGGTGGCGGCGGCAGCCGCGAGGCGCCCGACGGCGATGCGGCGGGTGAGGGTGCCTGAGGGGCGCTGGAGCCCCCGGGCGTGATCCTCCCCTCGGATCCACGGGTTCTCGGGCCGGAAAGTGGCCGTTTCGCGCGTCTGAGGGCACGGTTTCCGGCGCCGGACCGTTAGACTGATGAGGTTGCGGCTCGACGTCCACGTCGAGCCGCCCGCATGAGGTCTGACCACCGAGGAGAGCCGTGTCCGACGCTGACGAGCCGATCACCACCAGCACCACCCCCAGTTCCACCGGATCCGACTCCGTGGCAGCACCCGACACAGCGACTTCCGACACCACGCCTCCTGCGGCACCCGTGGCACCCGCGGTCCCGGCCGACGTCCGGCCCAACGGCGTCGACTACGACGCGAGCGCGATCACCGTCCTCGAGGGTCTCGAGGCCGTGCGCAAGCGGCCCGGCATGTACATCGGGTCGACCGGTCCCCGCGGTCTGCACCACCTCGTCTACGAGATCGTCGACAACGCCGTGGACGAGTCGCTCGCCGGCTACGCCGACACCATCGACGTCACGCTCCTCGCCGACGGCGGCGTCCGCGTCAAGGACAACGGCCGCGGCATCCCGACCGACATCCACCCGGTCGAGAAGATCAGCGCCGTCGAGCTCGTCCTCACCCAGCTGCACGCCGGCGGCAAGTTCGGTGGCGGCGGCTACAAGGTCTCCGGCGGCCTGCACGGCGTCGGCAGCTCCGTCGTCAACGCCCTCTCGACCCGGCTCAAGGCCGCGGTCCGCCAGAAGGGCCACGTCTTCCGGATGAGCTTCACCGACGGCGTGCCTGACGGGCCCCTGGAGAAGCAGGAGGCCACCGACGAGACCGGCACGACGATCACCTTCTGGGCCAACGCCGACATCTTCGAGACCGTCGACTACGACTTCGAGACCATCCGGGCCCGGATGCAGCAGATGGCCTTCCTCAACAAGGGCCTGACGATCAACCTCGTCGACGAGCGCATCGAGCAGCCTGCGGGCGAGCGCGACGTCGACCTCGACGACCTCGACGAGGACCTCGAGGTCGTCGAGGAGTCGACCGAGGACGACGAGCCCCACGACGCGGGCGCCGACTCCGGCTCCGGCGAGAAGAAGACGCTCACGGCCAAGCGGGTCAGCTACCGCTACGACAACGGCCTCGTCGACTACGTCAACCACATCAACGGCAGCAAGCGCAGCGAGCCGGTCCACCCCGAGGTCATCTCGATCGAGGTCGAGGACGAGGCCCGGTCGCTGAGCCTCGAGCTCGCGATGCAGTGGACCAACGCCTACAGCGAGTCGGTGCACACCTACGCCAACGCGATCAACACCCACGAGGGCGGCACCCACGAGGAAGGCTTCCGTGCGGCGATGACCAAGCTCGTCAACGACTTCGCGCGCCGCCAGAACCTCCTCAAGGAGAAGGACGAGAACCTCACCGGCGACGACGTGCGCGAGGGCCTGACGGCCGTCATCTCGGTCAAGCTCGCCGAGCCGCAGTTCGAGGGCCAGACCAAGACCAAGCTCGGCAACTCCGAGGTCAAGGGCTTCGTCCAGCGCGCCATGACCGACGAGTTCGGCCACTGGCTCGAGGCGCACCCCTCCGAGGGCAAGGACATCGTCCGCAAGTCGGTGCAGGCCGCGGCCGCGCGCATGGCGGCCCGCAAGGCCCGTGAGGCGACCCGCCGCAAGGGCCTGCTCGAGTCGGGCGGCCTGCCGGGCAAGCTCAAGGACTGCCAGAGCAAGGACCCGAGCATCTCCGAGGTCTTCATCGTCGAGGGCGACAGCGCCGGCGGCTCGGCCACCCAGGCCCGCGACCCGCACACCCAGGGGATCCTGCCGATCCGCGGCAAGATCCTCAACGTCGAGAAGGCGCGCATCGACAAGATCCTCGCCAACAACGAGGTCCAGGCGCTCATCTCCGCCTTCGGCACCGGCATCGGCGAGGACTTCGACATCGAGAAGGCGCGCTACCACAAGATCGTGCTCATGGCCGATGCCGACGTCGACGGCATGCACATCCGCACGCTCCTGCTGACGCTGCTCTTCCGCTTCATGCGCCCGCTCATCGAGGCCGGCTACGTCTACCTCGCCCAGCCGCCGCTCTTCCGCCTGCGGTGGAGCAACGCCGAGCACCAGTTCGCCTACAGCGACCGCGAGCGGGACGGCCTGCGCCTGCTCGGCGAGGGCAAGGGCTGGCGCCTGCCGAAGGACAACCCGATCCAGCGCTACAAGGGCCTCGGCGAGATGAACTACCAGGAGCTCGGCGAGACGACGATGGACCAGAGCACCCGCACGCTGCTCCAGGTCACGCTCGACGACGCCGCCAAGGCCGACGAGGTCTTCGCCGTCCTCATGGGTGAGGACGTCGAGTCCCGTCGTTCCTTCATCCAGAAGAACGCCCGCGACGTGAAGTTCCTCGACATCTAGCCGACCGAGGGCGTATGCCGGCAGGCCCGCCCCGCTGGGACGTGACGTTCCACGTGAAACGGGCGAGACGGCATACGCCATCACCGGCGCCCCACGAACTGTACGAATGTGACTGAGAGACAAAGGGATCTGACGTGAGCGACGACCTGCCTCCCAACGACGGAGACGACGTCAACGAGACGCCCGACACTGAGACGTCCGGTGACGAGACGCCCGACCAGAGCATCGAGGACATCCTCGGGCCCGACCCGGACGCCACCGACGCGGACGACGACGAGGGCGACCCGAACGCCAGCGCGGTCGTCGTGCCGGCCGACATCGGCCAGCACGACCGGGTCGAGCCGATCGACCTCAACACCGAGATGCAGCGCAGCTACATCGAGTACGCCATGTCGGTCATCGTCAGTCGCGCCCTGCCCGACGTGCGTGATGGCCTCAAGCCCGTGCACCGGCGCATCGTCTACGCGATGTACGACGGCGGCTACCGCCCCGACCGCGGCTACAACAAGTGCGCGCGCGTCGTCGGCGACGTCATGGGTCACTACCACCCGCACGGCGACTCGGCGATCTACGACGCCCTCGTGCGCCTCGTGCAGGACTGGTCGCTGCGCTACCCGCTCGTCGACGGCCAGGGCAACTTCGGCTCCCGTGGCAACGACGGCGCCGCCGCCCCGCGATACACCGAGTGCCGGATGGCCTCGATCGCGATGGAGATGGTCCGCGACATCGAGCAGGACACCGTCGACTTCGTCCCGAACTACGACGGCAAGACGATGCAGCCGGCCGTCCTGCCGAGCCGCTTCCCCAACCTGCTCGTCAACGGCTCCGCCGGCATCGCCGTCGGCATGGCCACGCAGATCCCCGCGCACAACCTGCGCGAGGTCGCAGCCGGCGCGCAGTACTACCTCGACCACCCGGACATCTCGCGCGAGGACCTCCTCGAGGCGCTGCTCGGCATCATCAAGGGCCCGGACTTCCCGACCGGCGCGCTGATCATGGGGCACAAGGGCATCGAGGAGGCCTACCGCACGGGCCGCGGTTCGATCATCATGCGGGCGGTCGTCGAGGTCGAGGAGATCCAGAACCGCCAGTGCCTCGTCGTCACCGAGCTGCCCTACCAGGTCAACCCGGACATGCTCGCGCTCAAGATCGCCGACCTCGTCAAGGACGGCAAGATCTCGGGCATCGCCGACATCCGTGACGAGACCTCGGGCCGCACCGGCCAGCGCCTCGTCATCGTGCTCAAGCGCGACGCCGTCGCCAAGGTCGTGCTCAACAACCTCTACAAGCACACCCAGCTGCAGACGACGTTCGGCGCCAACATGCTCGCCCTCGTCGACGAGGTGCCGCGCACGCTGCCGCTCGACGGCTTCATCCGGCACTGGGTCGACCACCAGGTCGAGGTCATCGTCCGGCGCACGACGTTCCGCCTGCGCAAGGCCGAGGCCGACATCCACATCCTGCGCGGCCTGCTCAAGGCGCTCGACCGGCTCGACGAGGTCATCGCCCTCATCCGCGGGTCGCGCACCGTCGACGTCGCCCGTGACGGCCTCATCGAGCTGCTCGAGATCGACGAGATCCAGGCCAACGCGATCCTCAACATGCAGCTGCGTCGCCTCGCGGCCCTCGAGCGCGAGAAGCTCATCGAGGCCCACGACGAGCTGCAGGCCCTCATCGACGAGTACACCGCGATCCTCGCCTCGCCCGTGCGCCAGCGCGAGATCATCAGCGAGGAGCTCGCCGAGATCGTCGAGCGCTACGGCGACGAGCGGCGCACGACGATCGTGCCCTTCGACGGCGACATGTCGATGGAGGACCTCATCCCCGAGGAGGACGTCGTCGTCACGATCACCCGTGGCGGCTACGCCAAGCGCACCCGCGTCGACCAGTACCGCTCGCAGAAGCGTGGCGGCAAGGGCGTGCGTGGAGCCTCGCTGCGCGGTGAGGACGTCGTCGAGCACTTCTTCACGACGACGACCCACCACTGGCTGCTCTTCTTCACCAACCTCGGTCGCGTCTACCGCGCCAAGGCGTACGAGCTGCCCGAGGGCTCGCGCGACAGCAAGGGCCAGCACGTGGCCAACCTGCTCGCCTTCCAGCCCGGTGAGCAGATCGCCCAGGTGCTCGCGGTCCGCGACTACGCCAAGGCCGACTACCTCGTCCTCGCCACCCGGGCGGGCCTCGTCAAGAAGACCCGCCTGGCCGACTACGACTCCAACCGCTCCGGCGGCCTCATCGCCGTCAACCTCCGCGAGGGCGACGAGCTCGTCGGTGCCGGCCTCGCCTCCAACCGCGACGACCTGCTCCTCGTCTCGCGCAAGGGCCAGTCGGTGCGCTTCACGGCGACCGACGAGGCGCTGCGTCCGATGGGCCGCTCGACCTCCGGTGTCACGGGCATGAAGTTCCGCGACGGCGACGACCTGCTCGCCATGTCGGTCGTCGAGGAGGGCGAGAGCCCCGACGTCTTCGTCGTCTTCGAGAACGGCCTCGCCAAGCGCACGCCGGTCTCGGAGTACCGCCTCCAGGGCCGCGGCGGTCTCGGCATCAAGGTCGCCAAGCTCTCCGAGAAGGGCGGCGACCTCGTCGGAGCCCTGACCGTCATCGACACCGACGAGGTCATGGTCGTCATGGAGAAGGGCAAGATCGTGCGCTCGCGCGTCGACGAGGTGCGCCACACCGGCCGCTCGTCGCAGGGCGTCAAGTTCGCGACGCCCGACAAGGGCGACTCGATCGTGGCCGTGGCCCGCAACGCCGAGTCCGCGATCGTCGTCGGTGAGGTCGAGGACGGCGAGGGCGCCGACGGTGAGAGCGTCGCTCCGGCCGGCGACGCGTCGTCCGCTCCGGGAGCGCCCGCTACGGTTCCCGGCGCCGATGGCGTACCGTCGGACCAGACGTCGGGTGACGAGGCGAGCTCGTCGGACACCGACAACGGAGGTGACGAATGAGCGCGACCAGCCCTGAGGGCTCCGTGAGCGGCCCCGGCACGTCGACTCGGACGGGCAGCGGCTCCGGCTTCACCGACGACCAGGGCCAGAACGGCTCCTACTACGCCTCGAGCGGCTCGAGCGGGTCGTCCGGCAGCACGTCGGGCGCCTCGGGCACCGACCAGGCCACGTCGCTCTCGCGGGGGGCGGTCACCAACCGCACCGCCCCGACGCAGCGGGTCGGCTCCGGCCAGTCCGGTGCAGCGGCGTCGACGACGGCCGCTGCAGGTGCGCGCACCACGACCGCCCACCGCAAGCCCAAGGGCCCGCGCCGCGTCCGCCTCGCCGTCGCGCGCGTCGACCCGTGGTCGGTCATGAAGATGAGCTTCCTGCTCTCCGTCGCGCTCGGCATCGCCGGCGTCATCCTCACGGCCGTCCTGTGGATGATCCTGTCGACGATGAACGTCTTCACCGACATCGAGGGCGTGCTCCAGTCGCTCCAGACCACGACGTCCGACCCGTTCTCGATCAAGGACTACGTCGGCTTCGGCCGCGTCGTGTCGCTCTCGATCGTCATCGGCGTCATCGACGTCATCCTCATGACGGCGATCGCGACCGTCATGGCCTTCCTCTACAACATCTGCTCGGCGCTCGTCGGCGGCGTGCAGCTGACGCTCACCGACGACTGAGACCCGCCCCGGCGGGTCCTCGGCCGGCGTCTCGGACGCGGCCACACGGCATACGCAGGCGGCCCCCACCCTCGCGGGCGGGGGCCGTTTTGTATGAGGCGAGGTGCATCGGGTAACGTTTCCCCTCGCGTCCGGTCGTCATCTCTGACGAGGTGGATCGGCCGCGCGAAGGTGACGATGGGCCTATAGCTCAGACGGTTAGAGCGCTTCCCTGATAAGGAAGAGGTCGGAGGTTCAAGTCCTCCTAGGCCCACCATCACCGCCACCACGGAGAGGATCCCTCGCATGCTGAAGCGTCTCGCCCTCGTCGGTGCAGCCGTCGCCGGCGTCGTCTTCCTTCGCAAGAAGGCGAAGCAGCAGCAGGCCGAGCAGGACCTGTGGACCCAGGCCACCGACGACGTGCAGGCGCCCGTCGCACCGGCCACCGCTCCGACGGCGACCGACGAGGCCAACACCTCGTCCTGAGGCCGCTCTCCCCCACTCGGGGCCATGGCGCAATTGGTAGCGCACCTGCTTTGCAAGCAGGGGGTTAGGGGTTCGAGTCCCCTTGGCTCCACCACACGTCAGAGCCCCTCTCCGATATCCGGGGAGGGGCTCTTTCACGCCCGTACCCCGGAAGGCCAGCAACGACGGGCGCCGTCGTCATCGCCACGCGGTGGACGTCCAGCGCGACAAGCAAGCCCGGTTAGGTGCGACGTTTCGCGTACAGGGCGACGTCCCGAACTTTGGGCCCGAGCGCGCCAGACCGGGAATGCCCTTTAGCCGGCGCCTGGCAGCGTCAGGCTACGGCGGCGGCGAAGGCTGCGAACAAGTCCCCGGACAGCGGGTGGTCCAACTCCCAGGTGACGGCCATCGGGCGTTCGGACGTGTGGCCGCGGTAACGCCCGGGGCCGAGGAACCAGAACGCGCGATCGTCTTGGCGCATACGAGCGAAGAGCAGGATCGAGTGGTTCATCGACTCGTGGTTGATGTAGCGCTGACCCGTCGGACTGCTTTCGCGCGTGCCGGACTGGCTCTCCCAGTGGATGAGCGTTGGGCTGATGGCATAGTCGCGATATCGCGTGGTGGGGGAGAATGTGCCGTTGGTCTTGTCCAGCGTGAAGGCGAGCAGATCACACTGGGCATCCGACTGGTGACGCACACCCTCTCGCCAAGGAGGCAGCACTGCGTTTGGCCCTCCTGCAAAAGCGCCAAGGATTTCTGAGCGCGTATATCGGGCGTGAACCTGAAGAGGGACGTCTTCACGGTCACTCCAGGGCGCATAAACGTGATCTGATCTACCGTCAAGAATGGGGTACAGCTCGCTGAGCTCGGATAGGACCTGCGGGTGCTGCCACACCAGATCGACTGCGGCCTGCAATGACTCCGCCTTTATGTGCTGATCGGCAAGTGAGGCCACCAGCATGTGCACAAGGCGTCTCTCGGCCGTTGCCATGGTGGCGACGAGCGGCGACCTCGAGTGAGAGACGAGTGAGCGATAGGCGTTCAAGCGCACAGGGTCTGACACGTGAAGCGTTCGACCCACCGCCCGGCGCAAGGACTCTTCACGCGGTCCAGGCTGCTTCGTCGAGCCTCCACCCGCTTGAACGAGATCGGACCAGCTGCGATTGCCACCATAGATGTCGTCGAGATCAAGACCCGACTCGTCAAGGAACCGGGCCAAGCCGAGATCGGGCACCCGGTGACGCAGGGAGCGGAACTCTTCCACCTTCGCCGGCCATCGGGACGGGATCGCCTCGCGAAGGCTCCGAATGATGATGTCTGAGGCAACGCGATCGAGCTGCATATTGCAGCCTGCCGGCAGATAAGGGAATTGTTGGACGACGGCCGACTCCAGCTCACGGCGCGTCACGTTGAGCAAAGCGCGGTAGCGACGGTCGAAGCGGAACTCTTTGCGATGGGTCCCGACGAAGTCGAGCACCGAACAGACACTCTTGCCCGGCGCTTTACGCAGTCCGCGGCCCAATTGCTGCAAGAAGAGCACCGGGCTCTCAGTGGGCCGCAGCATGAGCACGGTGTCGACGGTGGGCACGTCGACGCCCTCGTTGAACAGATCGACGGAGAAGACCGCCCGTACTGATCCTGACGCGAGATCCCGCAGGGCTTGCTCGCGAGCCGTGCCGGGTGTGTCTGCCCACACGGCAACCGCCGGGATCCCGTGCTCTTCGAACTTTCGGGCCATGAACCGGGCGTGCTCAATGTTGACGCAGAAGCCCAGACAGCGCATCTGGCCGGGATCAGTAAAGCGTTGGACCTGCTGGATGACTTGGCGAGCCCAGGCGTCGTTGCCGGTGTAGACGTCGCTCAAGGCGCCTACGTCATAACCGGCGCCCCGCCGCCAGGGGACGTCTCGCAGGTCTATCCCGTCGTGGATCCCGAAGTACTGAAACGGCACCAGATGCTGTTGTTCGATGGCATCCCAGAGGCGCAGTTCAGCGGCGATCCGGTCGTCGAACCAATGAAGGATCGGCAGGCCGTCAGAGCGCTCAGGCGTGGCGGTCAGTCCCAGCAGCTCGACCGGACGCAGGCGCTCAAGGAGCCGCGCGTAACTGGTAGCCGCCGCATGGTGAAACTCATCAACTATGACGATGTCGAAGTGGTCCGGTGCGAGGTTGTCGATTCCGGTGGCATTCAGGCTCTGGATCGAAGCGAAGACGTGCTGGAACTCCCGTGGTCGGGACCCGCTCACCCACTTCTCGCCGAAGGAGGCGTCTCTCAGGACGTGCCGGAATGTCGCCATGCTCTGGTCGAGGATCTCCTCGCGGTGCGCGACAAAGAGGAGACGTGAGCGGGTGAGCGTTGGACGCAGACGCGCATAGTCGACAGCGGCGATCACCGTCTTCCCCGTGCCCGTCGCTGCTACTAGCAGATTGCGGTGACGATCGTGCAGCCGCGCGACAGTCAACAACTCCAGGAGCCGCTCCTGGAAGGGCCGCGGCGTTACCTCGATGGAGCTCAGGATGACCTTCGGTCCCGCAGGGTTATACGTGGCTGTCCGAACCTGTTCCTCGAATTGGTCGGGCTCGTAGTCCACGAATTCGCCGCTCGACCAGTAGGCATCGAAGGTGCCGGCGAACTTGTCGATGACGGGTCGGTTCCTGGCCGCGGACACGCGAACGTTCCACTCAAGACCTGTGGCTTGCGCGGAGTGGGTGAGGTTGGACGAGCCGACCAGGGCGGTCGAGAAACCCGTACGGCGATGAAACACCCAGGCTTTGGCATGGAGACGCGTCGTTGTCGTGTCGTACGAGACACGCACTTGGGCACCGAGATCGATGAGCCGATCCAGTGCGGACCCCTCCGTCGATCCCGTGTAGATCGTCGTGAGCAGCCGCAACTCCTTGCCCGCCTCACAATGGCGCCGCAGTGCTTCGAGTAGTGGGTTGATGCCGCTTCGGCGCACGAACGCCATGACGACGTCGATCGAGTCCGCTGAGGCGATCTCGGATTGGATCTGCTTCCACAGATTCGGTTCACCCGGTGCATTCGTGAGAAGCGCAGTGTCAAGCAGCGGGGTCAGCGGCTCGTCGACCGG
Organism: Terrabacter sp. LjRoot27; assembly: GCF_964254175.1. NCBI lineage: Bacteria > Bacillati > Actinomycetota > Actinomycetes > Micrococcales > Intrasporangiaceae > Terrabacter > Terrabacter sp. LjRoot27. The sequence goes on along the minus strand of NZ_CAXUSS020000001.1, from coordinate 7,098 downwards.
CTGCGGTCGCCCATCGGGTAGACGGGTCAGAACGCCACGCAGTACCTCGCCACCGGAGACAGGGCTCTCGTCGACGTCGGCAGTGGAAAGTTGGCCGAGCTGATCGAAGATTGCCCGTGCGACGCGGACTCCCACTTCAACGCGCTTTTCGTCAGAAACGGCTGACAGTGCTCGTTCGACCTCACGGCCGATGTGGATCGCGATGCGGTCGGCGGCCTCCGCCCGATGGAGGGGCCGGCGGTCCGCGAGGTCGTCAGGCAAGGCCTGCAGCCGCCGGAGAAGCGCCTCCGTCACGATCGACTCATAAAGCCCCTGTTCCACGGCTGAAACCTACCGGCGATTTACCGTGTGTGAACCGCGTTGCCGGACGTGTCGACCTGACGCCGACGTGCAGAAAGCCCGGTTCGAGGTGTTCGCGTGCGTGTTTCCACGCGTGGAATACCTCGAACCGGGCCCGACCCGGCGGTCGACTCAGCCGGCCGACGCCGGCAGATGGATCGTCAGGTAGCGGTCCTCGCCCTCACGGAGGGTGACGACGGTGGCTCCGGACTCGGTCGACGACGAGTCGTACCAGGCCTCCTCGCCCGTGTAGGCGTTCCGCAGGTGGATGCGGAAGTCGCCGGCCGGCAGGGTGACGGGTCGGAAGGTGTTGCCGCCGAACACGTCGAAGTCACCCATGTGTCGACCGGTCGAGCTCTCGACGAAGCCGATCCATCCCTCGCCGGCGGGCGAGCCGTCGGCGTTGACGAGCTCGCCGGCGATCGTGCTGGCGGGCGCGAGCTGTGCCGAGAAGGTGGCGGACCGCCCCGCCTTGATGGTGATCGGCGTCGCGCCCTCGTACGTCGTCGAGCTGCCCGACCACTCCGGCGCCCACGTCCCCGAGCTGAAGTAGCCCGTGTAGACCACGGGACGGTAGGTCCCCGAGGCGATCGGGCCGAGCGTGTAGCGCCCGTCCGCGTCGGTGGTGGCGCAGTCGAAGCACTCACCGCTGCGGTCGGGCAGCTGTCCGCGCGGGTTGACCGTTGCCCCTTCGACCTGGTTGCCGAACGGGTCGGTGATCCGGCCCGAGAGCGTCACCGGCGGGTCGATCTTGACGTTGCGGATCGTCTTCGTCGCGCCGGCCTTGACCGTGATCAGGTCGGCCGTCGCCTGCGAGGTCGCCTTGAACGCCCAGACGTCACCCGACGGGTAGGGGCCCTCCCCCATCCCGAGGTGGACGGCATACGACCCTGCCGGCAGGCCAGCGATCGTCCATCGACCGGACGCGTCGCTGCACGTCGCGACCTGCCCGTCGACGCGGTCGCCGTCGTGACCGACGTACGCCCTGGGGCACGCGCCCTCGAGCGGCGTGCCGAGCTTGGCGTCGACCGAGAGACCGGTGATCGTCGCGCCCTTCGCGAGAGCAGCGTCGACAACCGCGGGCCGGCCACGGACGACGGTGAACGTGTCGGCGGCGTCGAGGGTTGCCTTGTCGTCGTAGTACTCCCCGACGAAGCGGCCCTCGGGGTCGGAGATGCGCGCCGTGAAGGTGCCGCCACCGTTCCAGAGGTCGGCCTCGTAGTGGCCCGCGGCGTCGGTGCAGGCCTGACCGGCCGTCTCGGGCCAGTCGACGACGGGCATCCGGATGATGTCGACGCACGCGCCCTCGACGGGGGTGCCCGTCGTGGTCGTGACGGCGCCGGTGACCTGCGCTCCGGGGAGCAGCTGGTCGGAGGCGTCGACGGTCTCGCCCTCGGCGACGGTGAAGACCGTCGCCTCGTCGCGGGTCGAGGCGCCGACGGCCCACTGGTCCGCGCCCCCGGAGGAGAGCTCGACGCGGTAGGCGCCGGGAGCGACGACGGACCGCCACGTCCCGTCCATCTCGATCGACGCGTAGAGACTTGGTGAGCCGTCGTCGGGCTCGATGTAGACGTAGCCGCCCTCGACGGGCTGACCGTCGGTGCCGCGCAGGGTGCCGGTCAGAGCACTGCCGGTGCCGAGGGCGACGTCGACGGTCGCCGGAGTGACGTACTCGTCGGCCGTGCCGAAGTCGGACGCGTCCTGGGCCCACTCGCCGAGGTGGATCCCGTCGTACCTGGTGGCCTCGATCTTGTAGCCGGCCCCGACGGGCAGTCCGTAGATCTTCCACTGGCCGGTCGTGCCGTCTTCCCATCCGGTGCACGCCGACGAGGCGTAGTCGTAGGTCTCCGCCGCGTAGGCCGTCACGCAGCCGTCGAGCGGCGCTCCGGTCTTGGCATCGGTGATGGTCCCCTGGAGCGACACCGCCTCCTCGACGGTCAGGACGTCGTCGACGGTCGTCTCCTCACCGGCCGTCGCGGTGAAGACCGCGGCCGCGCCACGGTCGGCGGCACCGGTGGCCCACTGGTGGAACGGCTGGTTGCTGAACTCGACCTGGTAGCTCCCCGGAGCGACGAGCGCGCGCCAGGTGCCCTCCCAGACGTAGGCGGATCCGGTTGCGGCAGCAGCGTTCTCGGGCCACAGCGACACCGTGGTGTCGTCCGCGGGAGAGCCGTCGGACCGGGTGAGGTGCCCCGTGATGACGGCGCCCTCGGTCACCTGCGACGGGACGGTCGCGGGAGCCACGATCTCGGTGGCCGTGTCGAATCCATCCGCGTCCGAGGCCCACTCGGCCAGGTGGATGCCGTCGTTGGGCTGGATCTCGAGCTTGTAGGCGACACCCGACTCGGTCGTGGTGACGCTCCACGCGCCGAGGTCGTCGGTGCAGGCCTGGTCGACGTAGGAGTAGGACGTGTCGTAGACGGTGACGCAGGCCGGGACGGCGGCGCCCGTGGCGTCGTCGACGACCGTCCCCGAGAGGGTGGCGGGCTCGGCGGATGCGGGAGCCGCGACGACCGAGGTGGCGATCAACGCCCCTGCCAGTGCCGCTCCCACGCGCTGCAGTGCTGAACGCATGTGTGAGGTGCCTTCTGTGAGTCCCCTGTGCTCCGGCGGCTACCGGCGCGAGCAGAAGGTAGCAGCGCAGACCGACACCATTGGGACGTAGCACCCTCCCTGTTGAGGACGGTTGGTCACGATTCCCTGCGGTGTGGCTGATCTGCGAGGAACGTCACCGATTCGCGCCAGCGCGCGGCATACTTCGTCGGACATCGCTGCAGGTGACAGGGGAAGACGTGCTCACACGACCATCTTGGGTTGCCACGGCCATCGCCGTGACGACCTCAGTCCTCGCAGCCACCCTCGCCGTGCCCGGCGCGACGGCCGCTCCATCGGCGGGCGGCGACCCCATCGGTACCCAGACCATCGCGACCGGTAGATCGGTGTCGATCCCTTCGACGCCCGTGCCCACGGGGGCCACGGACGTGGGGCTGCACCTGCGCGGTGACCAGGAGCAGTTCCTCGTCCGTCCCGACGGCACGGCCGAGACCCTGGCCCTGCCGGCTCGAGCAGCCTTGAACGGCTGCGGCTCCATGGCGTCCGGCCTGGACGACAAGTTCGGCGCTGTCCGCTGGCACGACGACCTCACGGATGAGCAGGGCAGTCGCCGTCTCGCGCCGGGCAGGACCCTCCTCAGCGGGGCTCCGGCGGGATGGCTGGAGTCGCAGGACGTGGTCGCCACGAACGGCCAGCGGACGGTCGAGCTGCACAGGATCGACGCGCGCACCGGCGACGACGCGCTCGTCGCCTCCGTCGTCGACCCCGAGGACCCTGCCCAGGCCCTGACCGTCACGGCGACCTGCCAAGCCGACGGATGGACGGTGATCGGACGTCACCTCACGCAGGTGCACGTCTTCCGGCTGACCGGCGACGGCGGCTCGCTCGAGCAGCTCATGTCCTCGCCCGTCAGCTCGCTGGACAGGTTCGGTGTCGTGGCTCGGGACGGGCACGCCCTCGTCTACCTGCGCACCACACGCGACGACGACGGGGTCTACCGGGGCACCGTCTACCGGCGGGACGGCGCCGGCACGGAGACGGCCCTGGTGCCTGCGCGTTCGGTCCGATCGGCCCTGATGACACCGTCTCGTACCTACCTCAGCGTCCGGGGAGAGACGGGCTACCAGTTCCTCTCGATCCCCCTCGGGGGAGGTCCAACTGAGCTCCCGGGGCTGCGCGACGCGACGTCGGTGCGGCAGACAGGTGACGTCGTGCTCGCCGCAGTCCCCGCCGGGGCTGCTGGCGGCGTCTACCGGCTGGACGGCACCACGGCGACGCGTGTCTGGCAGGCCCCGGCGTCCAGGATCTGGGCCTACGAGGCGAGCCTCCCGCCGGGGCGTGTCCTGTGGAGCGACAACCTCGACGGCGGTTGGTCCGTGCGCTCGGCATCCGTGCTCGAACGCTCGCCACTGGGGATCGGGCCGCCCGACAGGCTTGCCGCGTCCACCTACCCGAACGTCGTGGCTGACGGCCGGCGAACGGCCTTCCAGGACAAGACGACCGGGAGGATCGCAGTGGACGACGGCGTGGTCACGCGATCAACGGGGCCCAGCTACTGGCCCGTGGGCATGTCGGGGCACCGAATCCTGGATGCGAGTCCCGGCGCTGGCCCGAACCGCTTCTACGACGTGGTGACCGGAACGTGGCGCGACTACGGCATCGTCGGTGCGCGCACCTTCTGGGGACCGTATGCGGCCGCCGACTCAGGAGCCGGCAGCATCCGTCGCGTCGACCTCGGGACGGGAAAGATCTCGACCTGGCTGACCCCGGCGATGGTGGGACTGCCGTCCGGCTGGTCGATCACGCCGTTGGCAGTCGGATCCGAGCTGCTTGTCTACGCGTTCGGTGACGGGGGCGCCTCGAGCGGGACGCAGCAGGTCGGGTGGTACGCGTGGCGCACAGGGGTGCACGGAGTGATCCCGGGCGTCTCTCGCCCCGGTTCACAGTCGACGTTCGACGAGTTCGTCGTCACCACGGCCCTGACCGACAACGGGCCGGCCCGGACGGTCTGGGACACATCGAGCGGGTCCTCGGTGCTGGCCGTACCCGGGTGGGACTCCATGCACATCGGTAGCTCCGGCATCTACTGGACCGACGACGTCACCGGCGAGGGTAAGGCAGTGGCGTTGCCGCGCGCTCCCCGTGCCCCCAGACACGAGGGCAACCCGATCACCCCGAGCACTCGCTACCGCTCGAGCCCGTCGCCATGGCGCGGTGAGTGGGTCTTCACGGAGCCGCTGACCAGCTGCTCGCTCACGATCAGCACCAGCGCCGGGGCGAGCGTGATCACCAAGCCGTGCGCCCCGGCATACGCCGCGCTGGGCGAAGCCGTGGTCGACTGGGACGGACGAGACGCGGTCGGCAAGATCGTCCCGGCGGGCGCCTACACGTGGACGCTGGCGGCGGAGGGAGCCGGCGGTCGCGCCCTCGACGTCACGGGGAGTCCTACCATCACCGGTGTCGTCTCGGTCCTCGCCGACTCCTACGTCCCGCTCCAGCCCGCCCGGATCCTCGACACCCGCACGGGACTCGGCAGCGTCAAGGCCCCGATCACAGGTGGGCACGAGCTCGCGCTCCAGGTGGCCGGACGGGGCGGGGTGCCGGCGAACGCGTCGGCCGTCGTCCTCAACGTGACGGCTGTGACCCCGGCGGGACCCGGATTCATGAGCGTGTACCCGTCCGGGACGACACGCTCCGCAGCCTCGACCCTCAACTACGCCAAGTCCCAGACGATCGCCAACCAGGTCGTGGCCACGCTCGGCAGCGACGGGAAGGCGCGCATCTACTCGCACGCCGACAGCAACGCCGTCGTCGACGTCGCGGGCTACTACCCAACCGGTCCCAACTACGCAGCCCTCCCTCCGGCACGACTGCTGGACACGCGCGCCACGAAGGTGCGTGTGCCCGCGGGTGGCAGCGTCGACGTGCAGGTGACCGGTCGCGGCGGGGTGCCGTCCGGTGCCGCCTCGGCCGTGCTCAACGTGACCGCGGTGAGCCCGTCGGCTCCCGGCTTCCTGACGGTCTACCCCACGGGCGTGGCCCGGCCGGACGCCTCGAACGTCAACGTCCCCAAGGGCGCGGTCGTGTCGGGCATGACGGTGGCGAAGCTCGGGGACGGTGGGAAGGTCCGCATCTACTCGCACTCGGCCTCGGACGTCGTCGTGGACGTGGCCGGTTGGCTCCCGTCGTCCTCTGACCTCACGGCCCTGACCCCGGCCCGAGTGCTCGACACCCGGACCGGGCTCGGGGCGCCCAAGAGGGCACTGACTGCAGGTCAGGTGGTGGGGCTCCAGGTCACGGGTCGTGGGGGCGTCCCCGCCACCGGGGTGACCGCCGTGCTGCTCAACGTCACCGTCACGGCCCCCGGGGCGCCCGGGGTGGTGACGGCCTACCCGAGCGGGTCGAGCCGTCCACCGACCTCGACGCTGAACTTCGTTGCCGGCCAGACGGTCTCCAACAGTGTCCTGGTCAAGGTCGGCACGGACGGCCGGGTCAGTCTCCACACGGGTGCCGGGACGCAGCTGGTCGCCGACGTGCAGGGATACGTGCGGCGCTGACAGAGCGAGGGCCCGGTTCGAGGTGTTCGCGTGCGCGTCTCCACGCGCGCAACACCTCGAACCGGGCCCGACCCGGCCCCAACCGGCGCCGGCTAGTTCGCCGTCGCCGTCCAGCGCTGGGTCGCCGCGCCGGTGTCGGTCACCTGGACGACCTTGCCGGAGCCGTCGACCGCGAGCGACAGCCCGCTGTGCTTGGCCGTCAGCTTCAGCTGCGTGCCCGACCGGGTGATCGTCCACTGCTGGTTCGTCGTGCCGGTGCACGTGTACTGCCCGACGAGCGCGCCCGACGTCTGCGAGCTGGAGAAGACGTCCATGCACTGCCCGCTCTGGGCGTTCTTCACCTGGTAGACACCCGATTCCTGCAGCGTCACGACCCACTTCTGCGAGGCCGACGACGACACCGCCGCCGTCCCGAGCTGGGAGGAGTCCGACCCCGGCGCCTCGAGGGCCAGCCCCGACCCGACGTTGCCGAGCGAGTACTGCCCGTCGGCGATCGGCGGCGGCACGACCTCCTCCGTGCCCACGGTCATCGCGAAGACGTGCACCGCCGAGTTGGCCGGCAGCGTCACCGCCGCCACCTCCTTGGCCGGGTCGAGCCGCACCGTCATCGTGTAGAGGCGGTACGCGACCGTCGGGTAGGCCGCGCCGG